>OZ252034.1:1460000-5441417 GCA_965247805.1 Pyrinomonadaceae bacterium | reverse complement strand
CGTCATTGTGGTTGGCGCGGCTTCTTTTTCGGGCGTGTGATGCGCCTTGATAAAACGAAATTCGCCGTCGGCAATCGGCGCGGCTTCATTATTTTCCGACTTTTCCGGCGTTTTGACGTTGCGTTCGTCGAGCCACGCGAGATAGACGGCGTTGTCATTTCCAATGGCAAGCGAGTGCATTCCGTGCGAATTCGGCGCAGCGTCGTCATTAACCTTAACCGGCGGCTCGAAAGATTTTCCGCCGTCGCGCGAAACCGACAAAAAAAGCGTCCGTGCGCCAAGGTTTTCGGTGCTTTCGACCTTTGCCGTCCAGCCGACGTAAATCGTGCCGTCATTACCGATTTTAACAGTCGGCGGATCGCCGCGCCACGCCGCTGCGCTGCCTTCGAGCGGATTGATACGCACCTTTTCGCCCGTTAAATTTCCGCCCGCATTAACTTTCTGCAAAAAAACATCCGCGTTTTTCTGCGCGTCGTGTCTCACATAAACCACGAAAATATTGCCGTTCGCGTCCGCCGCGATTGACGGTTCAGCCGCTTCGATGCCGGATTCGGAAACGCGGATTTTCGCAAATTTTTCGGCGATATTTTTTCCGCAATTTGCCGCCGAAAATAATAAAGTCAAAATTATCGCAATTTTTATTAATCTATTTTTTCTCATAAAAATTTTCTCCAAAAAACTTAAAAAACGAGTCGGAAACCAAGTTGAATCTGGCGTGGATCAAGTGCGGCTGTCGGTCTGCCGAATGCGGCAAGCGGCGTTGTTGCAGTGCCGAAAACATTATTCGGAACGCTGAAATTGGCGCGATTGAACAGGTTGAAACCTTCGGCGAGCAGTTCGAGATTTAATCTTTCGGTCAGTTGAAATGTGCGCGAAAGGCGCAGATCGAACGACGCGAAATCGAAACCTTTTCCGGCATTTCGCGCAATTCCGAGCGGTCGGTCATTAGTCGTTGAGTCGCCGTTGCGGTCGTTGCCCGTGACGATGTTGAATGGTAATTTCGAGGCATAACTAAAAATGTAGCTGACCTGAAAACCGCCGAAGACATTGCGAATAAATGAATTTTCAATCGTTTTCGGCACGTTCAACGCGCCACTCAAAGTCAGACGGTGACGCTGATCGTTGTCGGAAAGTCCGCGATCATCGCGCAGGTTGAAATTGTCCTGCGGAGTCGAAAAAAAGAAATTTCCCGCGTCGTCAATCGTTTTGGAAAGCGTGTAGGAAAGCCGCGCGTTTGCCCAATTTCCGGCGCGTTTATTGAACGACAAAACCATTGCGTTATAGGACGAATCGCCCGAACCTTCGTAGCGCGAAATGTTGCCGAAATTTGAATCGGGACGGCACAGATTGGTCGGATCAATTGTCGAATTACAGCGCGGAACATTGGCGTTGCGCGACAAAATTATGTGTAAACCACGCAAATATAAATAGCCGATTGAAAACGACGAGCTGAAAGGCAATTCGCGCTCGATTTGCAGATTTGCCTGTTCGCTGTAACTGTTTTCGATGTTCGGATCAATCCGCGTAATGCTTGGTTTCGTCGCTAAATTCGCGGGTTGCGTCGTCAAAACATTCGGAAAAACCGGCGCGTTCGGGGAATTTCGTGCCAAAATTGCGACGATATATTTCGAGCCGTCACGCTGTAAGGCGTTCGACGTGGCGCGGGTCGGAATGCGGTCGAAATACAAGCCGAAACTGCCGCGAATAACCGTTTTTTCGTTCGGCGAAAAGGCAAAACCGAAACGCGGCGCGACGTTATTTTTGTCGGTTTTAATCGGATCGGGCAAAAATTGCAGATCGTATCGCAAACCGAAATTGAGTGTTAAATTTCGCAAAACTTTCCATTCGTCCTGCACGAAAACGCCGAAGTTCGGATTTTTCTGCGCTTGTGAAGGCGCACCGAACGCCTGTTGAAACTGGCTGTAACTTCCGCTCAAAAAGTTTGTCAGATTTGTAAAAGTGTAAACGCCCTGCGTCGCGCCCGGAAATTCGATATTGAGGTCGTTGTAGAGAAATTCCGCGCCGGTTTTAAGCGAATGATTTTTGAAGGAAGTCGAAAAACTGTCGGTCAATTGATAAAGATCAACGTCGCGGCGTGTCGGTGAACTCGTCGCCGTGCCGAAATTGGCGATGCCCGAAATATTTACGGCAGGTCCGGTTTGGTCAATCGCGGGCGCACCGAGACGCGAATTGCGGTATTGAAAACGAAGCTCGTTCAAACTGCGCGTTCCCAAAATCGTGATGTTTTGCAGATTGATCGTGTGGTCTTTGTTGTCGAGATTTGTGCCGCGACTGACGGCGTTCAAACCGCCGACAGTTCGCGCGTTGATCGCGTTAATGTCATAAAAATTATAAGTCGCCGCAAACGAATTTTTGGCGTTAATCTGATGGTCAATCCGCGCAAAAACATTCGTCGTGTCGTAACCGCTTGGCACAAGTCCGGTTTGAATTTGCGAACCGCGATAATTAACCGCATTCAAACGATTATTAATTGCGGCGACGTTTGTCGGCGAAATCGTGATGACATTTGAATCATTACGGCGTGTTTGTTCAAAGTTTCCAAAGAAAAATGTGCGATTTTTAATAATCGGCGCGCCGAAACTTCCGCCGTATTGCGTTTGCGTCAAAAGGTCTTTCGTCGGCGCGAGCGCATTTCGTGCGTCAAGCCGTGATGAGCGCAAAAATCCGTAAATTTTGCCGCGCACGTTGTTCGTTCCCGACTGCGTAATGATGTTCACGAAACCGCCCGAAGCGCGACCGAATTCGGCAACCGCGCCGTTCGTGACGACCTGAAATTCACGAATCACTTCCTGCGAATAATAAGTTCCGGCGAGTTCGACTGCATCGTCGTTCGCGCTTGAGCCGTCAACAATGTAACTGTTTGCCAAATTGCGCTGTCCGGCAACGGAAATTCCCGTTCCCGGCACGGCGGACGTTTCGGCAAATTTCTGCACACTGCCCGTATTCGTCCGCGAAACCGCCGGCAGCAGCAACGCCAAATCGAGAAAATTCCGTCCGTTGAGCGGCAAATCTTCAATGTCCTTCGGCGTAATTGTTTCGGCAATCTGCGTCCGCGAAGTTTCGATCAGCGGCGTTTCATCCGCAACATTAACCTGCGCGGAAACGTCGGCGATCTTTAAAGTCAATTTCAATTCCAAAACCTGTCCAACCGTCGCGGTGAAATTTTGGTTCAAATTTTCAAAACCGTTTTGCTCAATGGTGATTTTGTAATTTCCGACGGGCAAGTAAGCAAACCGAAAGCGTCCGTCCGCGTCCGAAACGGTCGTCTGTGTTTGATTTGTTTCGAGATTGGTCGCGGAAATTTTCGCGCCGCTGATAATTGATTTGTTGGTGTCTTCGACTGTGCCGTTTAATGTTGCGGCGGAAATTGCCTGCTGCGCGTTTGAAAATTGAACGCTAAAAACTAGCGAAAAAATAACGAATGCCGCTGATAAAATTAAATAGTTTTGCATTGCTGACTCCTGCTTTTTTTGATTGTAAAAATGAATTCAAATAAAACGGCGATGCTTCCGAAAAGACGGAAAACGAGCCTGAAAGTTTTAGTTAAACGACTGATTTACAATGAAAAAGGCGGAGCGCGAGGTGAAATTCGGCGGGAGATTTTCTTTAATTCGGAGATGTTTCGAGATGTGAAAGTAATTGCCGAAATATCATTCGGCGGACGCGGATTTTGGGCGAAATTAAATTTTTCGGCAGTTGTTTTCCAGATGATTTGAGTTTCGCTCGTTTTGCCGAAAATCGCAGAAGATGAAGAATTTTCGAGCGAATTTTTATGCGGAAGATCGGGAAATTGTGGAAGAGTTGCAAACGCCGTCTTTCCTTTTTGGAAGAAGTCAAAGACGAGATTTTCAAACTGTTTTTCGTCGAGCGTGTTTGTTTTCAGCAGATTTCCGCCGAGAAGCGCGTCCGCGAAAGATTTTTTTTCCGTTTCGACGGCGCAAATATTTTCGAGCGGATTTTGCCGTAAATCTTCTTTTTGCGCTTTAACAGGCTGAAACTTTTTGCTCAACGGACAATAAACCGTGTCCGCCGGATTACGCGGAGTTTCGGCAAAAAGCGCGATTGAAAACACATTGAGAAACAATGCGAAAAACCAGATCGCGGCAAAAAATTTTGTTCTGCAAAATTTCACTTGTCAAAAATAATTACACTTTTGAATCTGTTTTGCAACTAGCTTTCGTAACCGTTCGGGTTCGCTTCGTGCCATTTCCACGCGCTTTCGATGATCTTTTCGATTTCCGGGAATTGTGGATTCCAGCCGAGAACTTCCTTTGCTTTCGCGGCGTTGGCGACAAGGCGCGACGGATCACCGGCACGGCGCGGCGAAATTTTCGCTTCGATGTTTTTGCCCGTGATTTTTCGCGCCGCTTCGATGACTTCTTTGACCGAATAACCGCCCCCATTGCCCAAATTTATAAACTCGGAATCGCCGCCGCCGCGCAAATAATCGAGCGCAAGCAGATGCGCCTGACTCAGATCGGAAATATGGATGTAATCGCGGACGGCAGTTCCGTCAGGTGTCGGATAATCGTCGCCGAAAATCGAAATCGCGTCGCGTTTTCCCTGCGCGGCAAACAAGATCAGCGGAATCAGGTGAGTTTCGGGATCGTGGTGTTCACCGCATTTTTCCGACGCGCCGCAAGCGTTGAAATAGCGAAGCGCGACGAATTTGAGATCATAAGCCTTATCATAATCCGCCAAAACGCGCTCGACCATAAATTTTGACCAACCGTAAGGGTTGACCGGATTTTGCGGATGATTTTCATCAATCGGAACATATTGCGGTTCACCGAAGGTCGCGCAAGTTGATGAAAAGATAAACTTTTTGACGTTATTTTTGATGAGAACTTCGAGCAGTTTTAAAGTTTGAACGAAATTGTTTTCGTAATAAATTTGTGGTTTTTCGACCGATTCGCCGACATAAGCATACGCCGAAAAGTGCATACACGCATCAATTGCGTGTTCGCGGATAATTTTTTCGACTAAATTTTGATCGCCGATTTCGCCTTCATAAAACGTAACATTTTCGCCGATTGCTTCTTTGTGACCGTAAACGAGATTGTCTAAAACGACAACGCTTTCGCCGTTTTGTTGTAAATCTTCAACCGCCGCGCTGCCGATGTAGCCTGCGCCGCCTGTAACTAAAATTGCCATAAAATTTTTAGAGTTTTCCCGCGTTTTGAGTTCCGACTTCAGTTGGCTTTAATTTCGCCAGCGAAGCGCGGTGAAAGACCAACTGAAGTTGGAACTCAGAACGTCTTATGTTCCGAAAGCTGAATTTCTTGTTGTTAAAGTGCCGCCGCCATTTTTGATATTCGGTTTAATTATCGTTGAATCTTTATTCGGTTTTTCTTTCTCCGTAATTGTTGCTTCGGGTAAAAAATGATTAAAAAGTGCGCGGATTTTTGCTTCGTCCGAATTGATGATTGCCTGCTCGAAATTTGATAAAATGTCACTGACCTCTTCGCCCGAATAAGTAGCGATCTTGCCGATGAAAATTTTCGGATGCTCTGTTTTTAGAAGGTTTTCGCCGGTAATTTCGAGTTCTTCAAAAAGTTTTTCACCTTTGCGAATACCCGTAAAAATGATGTCAATATCTTCATACGGCTCAAGTCCCGAAAGTCGAATCATATCTTCTGCCAAGTCGAGAATTTTAATCGGTTCGCCCATATCGAGAATGAAAATTTCGCCGCCTTTGCCCAATGCTCCGGCTTGCAGAACAAGCTGCGAGGCTTCGGGAATCGTCATAAAATAGCGTGTCATTTCTTTATCGGTAACGGTAATCGCCGCGCCTTTGCGAATTTGCTCCTTGAAAATCGGGACGACCGAACCGGCTGAACCAAGCACATTGCCGAAACGCACCGCCATAAAACGTGTTTCATATTGATTGTTCAGATTCTGTAAAACGATCTCAGCGATGCGTTTCGACGCGCCCATTACAGAGGTCGGATTAACGGCTTTGTCGGTCGAAATCAAAACAAAATCCGTGACGGCAAACTCACCGGCGAGTTCACCAATTAATTTGGTCGCAAAGATGTTATTTTTAATCGCTTCGGTCGGATTAATTTCCATCAGCGGAACGTGTTTGTGCGCGGCGGCGTGAAAAACGATTTGCGGTTTATATTCGGCGAAAATCTCGCGCATTCGCGGCGCGTCGCCGATGTCGGCAAGCAGCGGCAGAAAAGGCGTTTCAGGGAAATCTCCGGCGAGTTCCCGCTCGATTTGAAACATCATAAATTCGGCGCGTTCGACCAGCAAAATTAATTTCGGGTTAAATCCGGCGATCTGTCTGACTAATTCCGAACCGATTGAGCCGCCCGCGCCGGTAATCATCACTGTCTTTTCCGAGAGAAATTCGTGCAGATTTTGATCGTCCAATTGAACGGGTTCGCGTCCCAAAAGGTCTTCGATTTCGACATCGCGGATGCGCGAAACCTTAACGCGACCGTGAACGATTTCGTGAAGACTCGGCACAATCCGCGCTTTCACCGGAATTTCGCGGCAAATGTCCAATACTCGTCGAATATCTTTGCCCTGAGCCTGGTCAATCGCAATCACGACTTGTTCGATATTGAGTTCGTCAACCAACCGTGCGAGATCGTCGGTCGTTCCTAAAACCTTAATGCCGCCGACACTGCCGCCTTTTTTGTAGCTGTCATCGTCAACAAAGCCGCGCACTTCAAATTCGGTATCGGCACGTCCCAAAATATCACGAATCGCAGTCGCACCGATTCTTCCCGCCCCGACAAAGATTGTTGCTTTGCGTTTAAGACGTCGCTTGACACCTGTAAAATTACGCTTTTCGCCGAGTTCGTAAGCGAAGCGGCGCAGAACGCGCACTCCTAAAAGTCCGCCGAACGCGAGCAGCGTGTCAATAATGATGACCGAAACCGGCACCTTCCACGAATTAAAATTCGTTAATGCCAACGAAAATCTGACGATCAACAAAATTATGCCGGAAACTACTGCGGCTTTTAAGAATGATTTAATGTCTTCGAGGCTGACATAACGCCATATTAACGAATATGCACCGACCAGAAAGAGCGTCGAGAATTGGACAAGAACGACAAACGGAAGCTGATTGATTGCCGTATCAAAGTAAAAATCACCGAGTTGAATATTGAACGAAGGCAGATAAGCGATCAAAAAAGCCGCGCTCAAAATCGAAATATCCGCCAGAAACTGAACAGGACGGCGCAGAAACCGGAGTCGCTCTGCGGAATTTTTTTTCGGGGGCGTAATTTCTTGCATCAAACAAATCAGAAAAAGTCTTTTATTTGAAGTTACTTTACCTAAAATTGAACTGTCAAATAAAAAACTTGAATAACAAAAGGCAACCGTGAAAATAAAAGGTTGAATCAAAGCCGTTTGTAGTTTATCCTAAAGCACTGAAAAAAATCAGGAATTTTATATATGAAAGTTAAAATATTGTTTCTTTTAATGTCGGCAGTCTGCCTTGCACAAATTTCCTTTGCACAGGGAACGAGTGTTTCCGCCGACGCGCAACGCGGTTATCTGGTCGGACCGGGCGATAAAGTCGAGGGCAAAGTCCTCGGCGAACCGGATTTTGATTTTAGAGCGATTGTTGATGAAGACGGAAAAATCCAGGTTCCGTTTTCCAACGACGGTGTGGTGGCAAAATGCCGGACTGAAAAAGAACTTCGTTCGGATGTCAGTCTGCTGTTAGCAAAATACCTGCGAAATCCGCAAATTAGCGTCAATGTTGTTGAACGTAACAGTCGCCCGCCGGTAGTGATTTACGGCGAAGTTCGTTCGCAGCAGCAAGTTACCTTAACGCGTAAGGCGAGTTTGCTCGATATTCTCGCATCTGCCGGTGGCGTAACCGAAAAAGCCGGTGGTGCAATTCAGGTTTTCCGCACACGAACTCCGATGTGCAGCGAATTGCTGCAAGCCGACGACTGGCGCACTGAAAATAAAGACGGAGTTAATATTCCGTCACGCGTTTACAGCATCGGTAGTTTGCGTCAAGGCAGCAGTGAGTCGAACCCGGAAGTTTTTCCGGGCGATATTATCGTCGTTAAACAAGCTGCGCCTTTTTATGTTGTCGGTGAAGTTTTGCGTCCCGGTGAGATGCCGCTTCCCGAAGCCGGATTGCCTTTGACGCAGGCGATTGCGATGGCAAGCGGCATCACGCGTGAAGCCAAAACAAAGGATGTAAAAATTTATCGCCGTAAAGAAGGCTCAACTCAACCCGAAATACTTATCGCTAATTACGATTTAATCAAAAAAGGTCAGCAGAAAGACTTGATTCTTCAGCCTTACGATATTATTGAAGTCGGCAAGGCGAAGAAAAAGATCGGGGATGTTTTACTCGATATTGCCACCGGCGGCGCACGAAGCTTGGTTAATACAGTTCCTGTTCTTTTATAAAAGTTTCTAAAACTCTATCTAAAAAGCCGTCGAAAACATTTTCGACGGCTTTTTAATTGAACCGGCAGAATAGTAAATTGATAATAAATTTACAAAAATTAAGCTGAAAAATTAGCAACCGCCATTACTTTTTTGAGATCGGAAACGACTACACCGCCGGGTTTTTCCGCCGTGATGCCGACCATTGTCGGTTCTTGAATTTTCAGCGCAGAATCAATCGGCACAACTATTTCACCGTCTTTATTGACATCGAAAACGCCGCCGCTGACCGGATTTTTCTGAGTTTTATCGAAAATCCAGACTTGATAAGTTTCCTTTGATTTATCATTCGCAGGTAAATTGCGGAAACGGACAAAACCTTTTTGCAGTGAATTGCTCCACACGACATCGCCCTGCACGTTTTTCGGTTCTTTCGGATTAAAGTCCGCCCAATTTGACTGCACTGCATCCTTTGCCGATGCGAGAAGCTGTTCACGGTCCTGCGCCGCCGTCAGTTCGGTTTTCGGCGCAATTGTCGGAGTCGGCGTAGTTCTCGCAATGTCCGACGAATTTTGGCGCGTCGTCCAGAGATTTACCGCCAACGCGACGCAGGCAATTCCGGCAACTGCCCATCCGAGCCATTGTAAAATCGAACTTTTCGACGCAAAAGCGAATGTCTTCTGAAATTCTTCGTCTGTTTTTGCGGGCGCGGCAAACTCCTTGCGCGACGCGAAATATTTGTCCGCGTCGGCAATAATCTTCGTCCGCAAATGTGCGGGAAGCTGTTCACTCGTGTCCAGATTAATCATACCGATTTTCGCGGCGGTGGATTCCAGCGAATCATCATTCAGTTCAGGAAAATGCTTTTCCAGTTCCGCAAGGTCGGCGATTTCCTGATCGGTTAAACCGAAAATCGCCTG
Organism: Pyrinomonadaceae bacterium; assembly: GCA_965247805.1. Lineage (GTDB taxonomy): Bacteria > Acidobacteriota > Blastocatellia > Pyrinomonadales > Pyrinomonadaceae > JAFDVJ01. The sequence continues at coordinate 5,432,106 of OZ252034.1, read as the reverse complement.
ATCGGAAAGGAGTTCGAGCATCTTCTGTTTTTCTTGTTCGTTCATGCCGTTCCTCCTTTCATAGTCTCCAAACCACTCATTCCTAAAAATTCTCTAACCTGCAAAATCCCGCGTCGGGCGTGTGTTTTGACTGTGCCAAGCGGCATTCCGGTTGCGTCGGAGATTTCCTGATGCGACAAACCCTGCACAATCGAAAGTTGTAAAACCTGTCGCTGTTCGGGACGAAGCTGCTGCAAAGCCCGTGCCGCATCCTTTGCTTCGATGTTGGTCTGCATTTGCTCGGCGGCATTATTTTGCGGTTCACTGACAATTTCTTCGAGAGAATCGGTCGCAATCCGCCGTTTTGCATAACGCAGACGGTCAATCAAACGCCGCCGTGCAATCATTGCAATAAATGTCGTTTCCGACGACTGAGTTTCGTCAAAACGCGCTGCATTTTTCCAAACATCAACAAAAATTTCCTGCACGGCATCTTCGGCATCTTCGTTATTTGCCGACATTCGCCGCGCCAAAGACCAGACGAGACCGCCGTATTTGTTCAGACATTCCTGAACGGCGGTTCGATCTTCTTGTGCGATCCGATGAAGAATAGCTTCAGCCACTAATTAATCCTTAACTTTATCTCAAAAACTTTAGTTTAACTTCGCTCTTAACTATTTCATTTCATCGCATTTAACAAAAATTTGCAACGCTAAAACGTCTCACAAATAACGGAAGGCGTTTTAACCTTCCGTCAATGTATTCGTTCGATTTGTAGAATTGGTTTCAAGTGCGCCAAAAACGTGAGAATAATGCAATAAAAAACAGAGTCAGACAAACTGCCGCCGATAATAAACAATACTGACAAAACTCACGAATTTCGTATTTTTGAACGTAGAGCAGATAAAGCGAAAACGCTGCCATCAGCGTAACCTGAAAGCCGAACAATTTCCACATCAGGCGATTGCCGAAAGCCGCGAGAATCGCCAGACTAAACGCAATAAAATAAGCCGCCGCGCCGAAAATCGCCAACGGAACACCGCCGATTTCCGCGTAAGAACTGCTCAAAACGGCTTCGCAGCCGCCCGAAATGCTGCACGGGACTTTTTCGCCCGTGTAGTGATGAATCGTCAGATAAATCGCATCAGCCAAACCGCATAATGCGACGAAAGTTGCCGATAAAGGCAGTTTGGCAATTTTATTGTCGGATCGTTCGGGCAGAAATTCAGCGTCGCTCATAATTATTTTTTCGGTTCGATGTTCGCGGTGTTTGCCGGCGCAGTTGAATTTGTTTGGCTTTGATTATTAGATTGCGCCTTCGCCAGTTCAGCATCTATCATTTGGCGCATTCCTTCAACCGTCATCTGTTCAAAAGGAACGAGTACTCCGTTGACAAAAACCGACGGTGTGGAACTGACATTTAACGCCCGACCGCGCTGTAAATCAGCATCAACCCGCGCTTTGGCACTCAAACCAGCCATATCATTTTTGAATTTTTCGACATCCAAACCGATTTTGTCGGCATAACCTTCCCAGATTTTATTGTAGTCGGGATTTGCCGACCAAGATTGCTGATTTGTAAAAAGCTGATTCTGCATATCCCAAAATTTGCCTTGCAAACCGGCTGCTTCCGCCGCGACCGCCGCGTTATAGGCTTTGTCGTGCGCCGGAATTGCCAGTGGAAAATCGCGGAAAATAAACTTGATACGGCTGCCGTAAGTCGAAATGATTTCCTTCATTATCGGATGTTTCGCACCGCACGTCGGACATTGGAAATCGGCGAATTCTTCGACCGTCACCGGCGAATTCGGCGAACCGAGCATATTCGGCGGCTGTGCGCCTAAAACATTAGTCGTTGCCGGTGTCGGAGTTTTGACGTTTGCTATTGAAGTATTGCCGTTTGTATTCTTCTTAGGCGATGTTTTTGATTGGGTATAAAACCACCAACCTCCGCCAATCGCAGCGATTAAAACCAACCCGATAATGACCAATGGAAGATTAGCGTTACCTTTATTTTCGTTATTCATTTATTTTAATGGTGAATGATGAATGGTGAATGATTGATGGCAAATCTAAGAAAATTAACTATTAACCATTCTCCATTATTTAACTATTTTCAGCCGGTTTTTCGTCACCCGGCGTTCTTCTAAAATTTCGACCGTTTCTTTTGCTTTTTGATAAATTCCGTCCGCGTCCAAACCGTATTTCGCCAGTAGTAATTTCGCGTCGCCGTGCGTGATAATCCGGTCGGGAACGCCCATTCGAATAATTTTAACTTGATCGAGCAAGCCTTTTTCTTCGAGCAGTTCCATCACCGCCGAGCCGAATCCGCCCGCGAGATACGCTTCTTCGACCGTTATTATTACGCGATTGGTCTGCGCTAAGTTTAAAATCATTTCCGTATCAAGCGGTTTGACGAAGCGGGCGTTGACAACGGTTGCCTCGATGTTATCTTTTTCAAGATTTTCCGCCGCCTGAACCGCCGGATAAACCATCGAACCGTAAGCGATGATCGCAACTTCGCCGTCGCCTTCGCGCAAAATCTCGGCTTTACCGATTTCAATTTTCTTCGGCGCGGCGGAAATATCAACGCCGAAACCGTTGCCGCGCGGATAACGAATCGCCGCCGGCGCGGGATGTTCGATGCAGGTCAGCATCAGATCGCGCAACTCGGCTTCGTCCTTCGGCGCACATAAAACGATGTTCGGATAACCGCGCAAATACGAAATATCAAGCAAACCGTGATGCGTCGGACCGTCCGCGCCAACAATTCCGGCGCGATCCATCGCCAATGTCACATTCAAATTTTGCAGACAAACATCGTGAACAACCTGATCGAACGCCCGTTGCAAAAACGTCGAATATATCGCCGCGACCGGCTTTAAACCTTCGCAAGCCATTCCCGCACAAAACGTAATCGCGTGCTGTTCGGCAATGCCGACATCGAACGCGCGTTCGGGAAATTTTTCCAAAATTTTATCAACGCCCGTTCCGTCGGGCATCGCCGCCGTCAGCGCGACGATTGATTTGTCGGTTTCCATCAATTCGCACATCGTTTTCCCGAAAACTTCAGTATAAGTCGGCGCGGCAACTTTGCTCGATTTATACGGCAAACCCGTTTTCGGATCAAACGGTCCGGTCGCGTGATAGGCGTAATAATTCTTTTCGGGATTCGGAAAACCTTTGCCTTTGGTCGTCAGAGCGTGAACGATGACCGGACCGTCTTCGACTTTTTTCGCTTCCTGCAAGGCTTTGACGAGCATCGGAACATTGTGTCCGTCAACGTAGCCGATGTATCTGAAACCGAGTTCATTGACCAAAGCTCCCGGCAGAACCGCCGCCGCAATCGCATCTTTGACGGTTTTCGCCGCCTTGCGAAGTCGTTCGCCAAAGTGCGGAACCGATTCGAGTGTGTCGCCGATTTCGTCCTTTAAATGCTGATAACTCTGTGCGCCTTTGATGCGGTTCAAATAACGCGCCAAACCGCCGACTGCCGGCGCGATGGACATTTCGTTATCATTCAGTAAAACAATTAAACGCGATTTCAAATGTCCGGCTTGATTGATCGCTTCCATCGCCATTCCGCCCGCCAGACTCGAATCGCCGATTAACGCACAAACGTGAAAATCTTCGTCCTTTTTATCACGCGCCACCGCCATTCCGAGCGCGGCTGAAAGCGAAGTCGAAGCGTGTCCCGCGCCGAAAGTGTCGTATTCCGATTCTTCGCGGCGCAAAAAACCCGAAAGTCCGTTGTAAGTTTTGATCGTGTGCAGTTCGTCGCGTCTGCCGGTCAAAATCTTGTGCGCGTAAGCCTGATGCCCGACATCCCAAACCAATCTATCGTTCGGCGTGTCAAAAACGTAGTGCATCGCAACTGCCAATTCGACCGCGCCCAAACTTGCGCCCGTGTGTCCGCCGACGCGCGAACAGGTGTCAATGATAAACTGCCGCACTTCGTCGGCGACTTCCTGCAAATCTTCAACCCGTAACTGCCGCAAGTCCGCCGGTGAATTTATTTCTGATAAAAATCTCATTTAATTTGTTCGTTTCGAATCCTTACCCAAACTTCGCATTTTACAGTGATAGAAAGCAAAAGTTAAATGCAAAGCGGTGAATTTGGTTTTTAGTTTTTAGTTTTCAAGAGCAGATTAGAGATTAATGAGTGGTTTTCGAGGGCAGAAACCCGCGCGTGAGCAATGGTGCAAATGCGACAAAGCGACAAAAATCATATCGTCTTTCTGTATCTCTGAGCCGTTTCGTCTCGAACGCACCCTTGCTCACGCGCGGGTTTCTGCCTTACAAATTAACCTTGAATTTGCTCTTGAAAACCGAATTAAAAACTTAAAACCAACCATTTACAATTCTTTACGATAAAACTTACGACCAAATTCATTCTTCCAACGTCTTATAGAGTGAAAAGCGAAAGCTGAATTCTAAAAATCAAAACTTGAGGTAAAAAAATGTCTTTTAAAAATAAATTCTTTTCGGTTCTGACACTGGCGTTTGCCGTCTTCGGATTTGCAACATTCGCTTCGGCGCAGGACACGACCAAAACAACCGACACCGACACAACCCAGAAACAGGAAAAACGCGAATGGCGCGGACGCGGCAAACGTGACGGAATGGGCGAAGGCTTTCGCGGCGACAAACGCGGCGGAATGATGCGCGGTTTTCGTGACCTGAATCTGACCGACGCACAAAAAACACAGATCAAAACGATTATGGACGCAAATCGTCCCGATCAGGCGACGATGGAAGAAATGAAAACGCTCCACGATGCCAAACAAAACGGCACATTAACCGCTGATCAACAGGAAAGATTCAAAACTCTCCGCCGGCAGGCGCGTGAAAAAGGTGAAGCGGTTCATCAACAAATTCTCGCGGTATTGACACCCGAACAGCTTCAGCAGTTCCAACAAAAACAACAGGAAATGAAGCAAAAATGGGAAGAACGCAAACAAATGCGTCAGCAAAATACACAAACTCAGCAAACCGAAAAGAAAGATAATTAACTCTCTTTTTTATTTAACCTAAAAAATGCTTGGGAAATTCCTCAAGCATTTTTTTAGGTTAAATAGGGCGGTAATAACTTCCGCCGACGTGCCAAAATGGAAAGAAAAGTAGAAATGAAACGACGAAAACTAGGGAAATAATCAGTAGGATTTTTAGCATAACTTGAATTTATGTATCCATAAAATATAAATCTTTAATCTTTTGCTTTGCTTACTTCAAACTCGGTTTTACAAAAAAGTCTTCTACATACTTTAATCCTATAATGATTAATTTTGTCACTGGCATAACAATATTTACTGTCGCAAAATTCAATTATAAACGTATCCGAATCAACATCTTTTACTTTTTCATATAATTCTGTTCTATTATAATCATCTGTAGAAGTAACCGAATGTGAGTATATATAAACTCCGTTTTTGTCCTTGATAATATAAAATCCCAAAGCCTGAAAAGTTTTTATATCAAAGTTATCTGTAATTATATTATCGTCTTCACCTGCTATTTTTTTTAATGCTAAACCTTGTGTGCGACTTTTTTTAGGTGTTCCAAAATGTCAATTTCTGTAAAATGATTTTGCACAAAATCTTCAATCACAGGAGTTTGACACTTTGGAACAAGATATTTTTATCATTTTTGTTTACGATTTGGTAGCTGATTTAATGAAATCTATCGAAAAACATTACAAATTTCGGCGGGCAGGTTTTCCGCCCAAACTGACCGACGCGGAAGTTATCACGATTGAAATCTGCGCCGAGTTCTTCAAAAAGAACACTGATCTGGACGCTTATAAATACTTCAAGAAACACTATTTACATTTTTTTCCGAACCTTCCGCATCGCACCAATTATGCCCGCCAATCGGCTAATTTGTGGCAAGTCAAAGCCCTCTGTCAGCAAAAGATTACCCAAATCTGTGGGCAAAGCTATGACCGGCTGCAACCGATTGACACTCTGCCGCTGCCGGTTTGCACTTATACGCGTGGCGGCAACCGCGATAAACGCTTTGCGGGGCTTGCTGATTACGGACATTGTGCCGCCAAAAAGATGAATTATTACGGCTTCAAACTCGGACTGCGAGTTTCGCGTTGCGGAATGATTATCAATTATCCGCTGCTCTCAGCCCGCACGCACGATGTCCACCATCTCGGAACCTTGCTCGAAAACTTTGCCGGGATGGTGCCTGCCGATAAAGGATTTATTGACGAGTATCAACAAAAACTGTGGCAAGAAGTCCAACAAACACAGGTTGTTACGCCTGTCCGAAGCAATATGAAAACAACCGCCGAAGAAGTCCAACTTGTCCGCCGCACAAGTTATTGGCGAAAACGGGTTGAAACCGTCGGCTCGCAATTAACCGATAGATTTGAAATCGCAAAAATCAAAGTCAAAGATCTCTGGCATTATCAAAACCGAATTAATCGGAAGATTTTATCGCATACAGTCGGAGTCTTTATGAATATTATGTTAGGCAATCAACCGCTTCAATTAGCAGGTTTGATTATTGACTGAAAAAGTCGCACACAAGGTATGCTAATAATCCTTCTATCCGCAAGTTAGTTTTGTCAGCATAAAAGAGTTCGCCTGTAGTTGGGGATTGAATGACGTTAAATGTGTCTGAATCGAAACCTTCGATTTGGACAGCATCAAGATAAACATTAAATCTATCTTTCGCATAATTGCCGCCTACATATTCAAAACTAGTCGGGTCTGCCCATTTTAGAAGTGTAATGTCTTTCTCGAATGGCAACGGTGGCAGAAATCCGTCGCTACTGGTCTTTTGGCGAATATCGTAAATCAAAAGTAACCCGCGATAATAAGTTCCGCCGACGTGCCAAAATGGAAAGAAAAGCAGAAATGAAACGACGAAAACCAGAGAAATAATTAGTAGGGTTTTTAGCATAATAGTTATGATTTATTTTATGATTATGAAATACATTACCTAAATTTTTTCATAACTATTGAGCCACTATCATACGTTTTATAGTGATTAAAAACATAGTCATTGTTTTTATCACCAGCTTGACATATCTTCTCATCACAAAAATCTATCTTGAAAGTTTGAGCATCAAGTTCTTCATGTTTTTTAAACAAATTAGTTACCCGATCATTTGAACCATCTGGTTGATTCATATTTTCGTAAAGTGACCATGAAGTTTTGGAAAAACTATAAATACCGTTTTTATCTTTGACAATATTAGCTCCTAACAATTGAAAACTTTCCATATCAAACTTTTCTGCTCTATCTTCCTCTCCATTAGCGGATATTTGCTTTAAAATTAAAATGCTGTATGACCGTAAATTATATTTATCAGCATAGAAATACTCGCCTGTTATTGGTGCTTGAATAGTGTTGAAAGTTTTTGGGTCAAATCCGTCAAGTCTGTATTGGCTGTATACGGAAAAATGGTCTTTGGCGTAGCTGTCGCCGATATATTCAAAACTGGTCGGGTCTGCCCATTTTAGAAGTGTAATGTCTTTCTCGAATGGCAACGGTGGCAGAAATCCGCCGCTACTGGTTTTTTGGCGAATATCGTAAATCAAAAGCAGTCCGCGATAATAACTTCCGCCAACATGCCAGAAGGGAAAGAAAAGTAGAAATGAAACGACGAAAACTAGGGAAATAATCAGTAGGATTTTTAGCATTATTTATTCAATTTTCTTGATGTTTACAAAACTCCAGACATATATAAAATTCAACGAATATTTGCCATTCTTGTCGCTTGCCTGACAGGTTTTTCCTCCACAAAAATCTACTTTGAAGGTTTCCGCATCAAGCCCTTCCTCTTTTTTGTATAATTCAATACCAAGACCTTCCCATCCAAATTGTAAATTGGTATTTTCATACAAAGGAGAGGGACTAAAATAAGAATAAACGCCGTTTTTGTCTTTGAAAATATAGGCTCCAAGCGGTTGAAAACTTTCCATATCGAATCTCTCGGTTACAATGTCAGTTTTTGTGCTACCGGAAACTCTTTTTAGCATCAAATTTACGGGTCGGCGAAGATTATCCTTATCTGCGTAAAAGTATTCGCCTGTTATCGGTGCTTGAATCTGTCGAAAAGTTTTTGGGTCAAAATCTTCAAGTTTGATAATGGTTCGATATACACTAAATCTATCTTTAGCATAAATGTCACCAACATACTCGAAACTGGTCGGATCAGCCCATCTAATCAAGGTGATTTCCTTTACAAAATTTGGCGACGGAATAAACCCGCCGGAGGCTGGACGAATATCATAAATCAAAAGTAATCCCCGATAGTAATGCCCGCCAACGTGCCAAAATGGAAAGAAAAGCAGAAATGAGACGACGAAAACCAGGGAAATAATCAGCAGGATTTTTAGCATAAATTTATGGAAAAGAAATTTGTTGCAGTTCACAGCGAGGGCATCTCTATTATCCGTTTTTATAAATTATTAAGTCAACTCTTTTTTTCATTGCATTTAAAGAAACCTGTGCTATACTCCACCCGAATTTAACAACTTGATGCAAGAGGAGAAAATATGTCCCAGACTTCCCGGTTTTCTCTGAAAGTAGCCCCACTTTCAGTCTTTACGATATTGGTTTTTGTTTTGATTGGTTCTACCGTAATCAACGCTCAAAAATCAACTCGAACGCTCTTTCCCGTTCGGATTTTCGATAACTTTGGATGCGTTTATTCAAACGTCCATCCGCAACGCCACACGATTTACGAAGAGCCGTTCAGCAATGGCGATCCGCGAGTGCCGTTGGCGGTTTTTGACGGCGGTATTCCGGTCGGCAGAGGTGGCAGGAGCTGCAAAAATCTTTACGGTTATGCAACAGTAAAAAGTCCCAACAGAGACTATAATCTATCAAACCAAATCACTATAAATTATCCGACACCGATTGATTTCGAGAACATTTCTATTGAAGGTAAAAACGGAGAAACTTTAACCGTTACGCTGAATGGAGCGGCATCCAAACAAATTACTTTGGAAAGAAATGACCCTGACACTCCGTCAGATTACGGGGCATACAGCCTTTTTGATTCTGAATTTCAAACGAGTGAAACAAGACAAATATCTAGTATCACCGTTGCGTCCTCCGAGCCGTATTGGAAATTTGCTGTTTATTCGATTACTCATTATGGTCCAGTAAGAAGCGGCAACCCGGAACCACCGGGCAATCCGAATAATCCGATTATTTTTGTTCCGGGCATTGCGGGAAGCACCTTGAGTTTGGCTGATACCGGTGAGCAAAGGTGGCTTCCCGGATTGAACAGCCCTTGCGCTTTATATGATTTGACTTTGAACGATATAAACACCTCTTTTTGTGGTGCTTACGTTCCGAAAAATATCAGAGCTGATGATGTAATTAGAACAGAATATTTTGGTTTTTTAGATATTTACGGAACTTTTCTGAACCGTTTAATTGCTGTCGGAGGATACAAAGAGTATAACTTTGACAATAATCCAACGAATCGAACTTTTGCCGGTTGCCAGCAAAGGCATGCTTCGTATCCAACTGATTTACCGACTCCGACACTTTTTGTTTTCGCGTATGATTGGCGAAAGAGCAATTTTGAAAACGCCAACGCGCTCAAAGAATATGTTCAATGCGCGAGATTGTTTCATCCGGGCAAGGAAGTTACTATTGTCGCTCACAGTATGGGCGGACTGCTTTCCAGAAATTATATTCTGCAAAATCCGAACAATCATCACGTTGATAAACTCATTACCATCGGTTCTCCTTTTCTGGGAACGCCGAAAGGACTCAATGTTCTGCAAACAGGGGCTTTTTTGGGTGGGGTTGGTGATTATGTTGTCGCCGGAATCCTAAAAAATCTACTGGAATTTTATCCGGGTGGACACGAACTTTTATCGAGTGAAACTTATTACAACGGGGTCTATCCGCAAACGCCCGTCAGCATTAAACGTCCTTGGACAGATGAAATGCCAATGAGCTATTTTTCGACGAGAACATGGCTTGACGACAGGCATCCAGTTAGCCGTCCCGCTACGCGATCTGAATTGCTCCACAACTTTCTAAACCCGCAAAGACAGTCACAGGATGCTTGGCAAAATGACCAAACGGGTGTCCGTTATTTTCATATTTACGGCAAGCAAAATGATTCTAAAACAATAGCGAAAGTAATTATTACCGAACGAACAATTTGCTTGCCTTTTCAAATTCAATGCAATTCCTCTACACGATATACACCAATTAAAACTGAACTTGGGGATGGGACGGTTACGCTTGAAAGTGCCAAACGCATTTTTGCTGGTGGAAAAGACTATAATTACAAACCGCAGAATAATGCCGAACCTTACAGATTTTTTCAAACCCCACCTGATGGCTCAAATGATGATGACTTTGCCGACCACAATAAAATGTTGAGTGCGGGACCAAATGTTGCCAATCGTGTTATAAAAATCCTACCGCCTGATTATTCATTTAGCGAAGACGAAATGAGCAAGCCAGATTGCGGAAGCGGCACAGACCCGGCACCTTGCAATTCGCCAACGCCCGTTAAAAAGAATCTTGGCGGACAACCATCATTGAATTACGTTTCAATGCAAAATATCGGTAATTTTCGGGTTAGCACACATTTTTCGGACTTTAATATCACAGAAAAGATTATTGGATTCTCGTCGGATGACGGAATCGAGAAAATTCCGATTGGTGATAATTCGGTTTGGTTTGCTGTGCCGGATCGCAGCGGATTTGTGCGAAAAGTCACGTTTAGAACAATCGGAGAACCAATCGAGATTGAAATCATTACCGGAACAGGTTATGACAACATCGTAAAACTTACGGTCTTCAAAGATATAAATTTGCCGGCTGGTAAAAAGGTGGATTTTGGGGTGAGTCCGGGCGGATATGTAACTTTCAACTATTACGCCGACGGCGATGACCAACCACCGACGGAAATTTCACCGACGGTAATTGTCAACGGCGAAATGGCAAAGGATATAAATTCACCTGTTTTGTCCTATAATTATCAAAACGGCGGTCAAGGAAAAACTGTTTCCTTGTCGGCAACCGATGATTTGTCGGGTGTCAGACAGATTCGCTATTCGCTTGACGGACTGAATTTTTCTGCTTACACCGCACCGATTTCCGTCGGTTCGTCACAGGAAAGAATTTACGCTTTTGCCGAAGACAATAACCGAAATCGGACGGGCATTGCCGAATTCGATCTTTGGGAAACTCTTATTCAATCGGCAACCGCGTTTGGTTTGATACGAATGACGACGGCAAAATAAATTTTGACGAAGGTTTTGGTGAAGGTGGTATCGGCGGCGTTTCGCTTTCGCTGTTCACCGATAATAATTCTGACGGACAGCCTGACAATGCAAATAGTCCGATTGCATCAACCGTCAGCGATGCCCAAGGTTACTATCGTTTCGATAATCTTTCGGCGGGTAATTATTTGGTATCCGTTAATCCGGCAAATTTTGCCGATGGCGCAATTTTGCAGGGTTATCGAAACACGACCGGAAATTCCGCTTCAAACACGGACTCTGACGATACGAATAACGGCGAAAACGGCATTGAACCTGTCGGCGCGGCAAATTCGGTTCAAGCCGTAGGAATTTTGAGTAGCACCATTTCAATTATCGGCGGCGTAAGTCAACCGACCGACGAAACCGATTTAGCGTTCAGTGATAATGAAAAAATTGATGGATTATCGAATTCGACGGTTGATTTCGGATTTTATCAACTCGGACTCGGCGGCACAGTCTGGAATGATTCTGGAAATGGCGCAAGCAGAAACAACGGAATTCTCGACTCCGGCGAAAGCGGTGTCGGCAATATTCGGGTGCGGCTTTTTTATTCAAACGGTGATGAAGTTCCGGTTGGTGAAGACGGAATTTTAGGCACATCAGACGACTCAATCGGCACAGGCAGCAATGCAAATTCGGGCGGAATGCTGACAAATTCTTCAGGCAATTACACTTTCAAAGGATTGGCTTCAAACAATTATTCGATTAAAATCTTTCGCGCCGGAACTTCGAGTAGTGCGATTTTCTCAAACAACCCGAACAACAATATTGATTCGGATAACAACGGCACGATAGGCACGGGAACTGATTCGGCTTTTATCATTAGTCCGAATTTTGCCGCCGCTGCTAACGACTACGGCTTGCAGGGAAACACAATTGTTGATAATGAAAGTGCCGCGACGCAAAATCCGACGCTTGATTTTGGATTGTTTTTTGCACCGACAGCAGCCTCGGTTTCAGTCGGCGGGAGAGTTTTGTCAGGAGAGGGTAAAAGTATTAGCCGGGTTATTATTACGTTGACAAGCAACGACGGGACTTCCCGACAAACCACCACCAATTCATTCGGGTATTATATTTTTTCAGAAGTTGAAACCGGAGAAACGTATATTATTTCAGTCAGACACAAGAAGTATAATTTTTCCCCAAGTTCCCAAATTATTTCTCTGACGGATTTTGTAGAAAACATTGATTTTACCGCTTTACCTTGAGTAACTTTCAACCAGATAAAAAAAGCACCGAAAAATTTTCTCCGGTGCTTTTTCTGTCTAAAATTATTAAAAAATCTATCCGATAAACATTTCATCATCAACATAAACGCGGTCAATCTGTTTCGGGGCGGGCGCGAATAATACTTCCAAACCTTTTCGCACACCAGCCATTACTGCGGCGATTTCGCGCGCCGGTTCGACGACTTTTGTTTGGATGAATTCCGTCGTTGTAATGACCTGATTATTTGTGCGTTCAATTGTGTTGCTGACGAGTTCGACCTTATCTTTCGCCACCAGTGCAGTTTGTCCGACAAGCAGTTTCAGTTCGCCGACTTCTTCGCGGACGAGTCCGGCGGATTCGGCAAAATACTTGGTTGCAGTCGTAAGATTCTCCGAAATCTCGTTAAACTGCGCGGAGATTAGTTTGCCCTGATCGCCGATGGCATTGACTTTGACCATCAAAGGCTCGACTTTGGCAATTATCGGTTCGACCTTTTCCTCAAGGCGGCTGACTGTGCCGACGACTTTTTTGACAATCAAGGCAATCGCAATCAGCGCAATCGCCATCACGATAAAACATATCGCAATGACAATTGACGCAATCATCATCCAAAACTGCGGATCATTCGCATTCATAGATTAACCTTCTTTGTTTTCAACCGGATATGTCGGACGACCTTCAGTGATTGCCTTCGACTCGGTTTTGCGTTTTTCTTCGGTATAAGCATCCTTTCCGGCTTCAATCGCAGCGGTAAAAGGATTTGTTGACTGAGCAACCGCGCCTTTCGCTTTATCCGTCAATTCACCGGCTCTGTTTTTTAATTCGCCGGCTTTAGTTTGCGCGGTTTCATAGATTTCACCTGCTTTGACCTGGGCATTTTCATAAAGTTCACCGGCTTTGTCACGGGTCACTTCATAATATTCGCCCGCTTTTTCCTGAAACTGCGTGGCGGTTTCCTTGCCTTTCTCAATTCCTTTGCGGGTTACATCAGCGATGTCACCGCGCAGTTCTTCACCTGATTTCGGCGCAAAAAGTAACGCTAAAATTGCTCCGATTCCGCCGCCGACCAGTAAATAAGTTAATTTCGTCGTCGCGCTCGCTTCTTCTCTTTCGTATTCGCTTCTCATAATTACCTCCGAAAATTGATTCTAAAATGTATCAAAACAAAACATTTGATCCGATTAAATGAAATATAGCAAAATTCGCTCCACAAAACCAATATTTTTTTCAGTTTCTAATCCGTGCTTTGACAGTTCGCGCAATTCTTTGTAAATCAGGCAGCATTTCGACGTTTTGCCATATTTCTATGTCAAACATCTCTTTTACTTCGTCTGCTTGTCCAAACCCGATTTCCATTAATAACATTCCGTTCGGCTTCAAGAATTTCGGCGCGTCTGTGATGATTTTCTCAATGATTGAAAGTCCGTCTTTACCGTCGGTTAGAGCATTCAGCGGTTCAAACTCACGCACTTCCGGTTGTAAATTTTCGATGTCTTGAGGCGGAATATACGGCGGATTTGAAACGATTAAATCGAATTTTTCTTCATCCAAACTGGCGAAAACATCTGAAAGTTTCAGATCAAATCTTCCCGAAACACGATGCTTTTCTGCGTTAATTTTTGCAATTTCAAAAGCCTTTATGGAAACATCTATGCCGACTGCCGAAGCGTTTTCAACTTCGTGCAGAATCGAAATTGAAATACATCCCGAACCGACACCAATCTCACAAAAACGCGGGTTTTCTAATTCACGCAAAATCTCAATTGCATTTTCGACAACAATTTCAGTTTCAGGACGCGGGATCAAAACATCCGGCGTGAGCATAAAATCCAACCCGTAAAATTCCTGTTCGCCCCTAATATATTGCAGCGGTTCACGACTTGCGCGTCTCTGCAAAAACGATTGAAACTTAACCTGTTCGTCACCCGAAAGTTCGTAATCGTTATGTGCGATCAGAAAAGTTTGATCTTTTTTTAGCGCAAAAATAAGTAGAGAATTTGCTTCACGGCGCGGTTCGGCAATTCCACTTTGTTGCAAAATCTCGGTCGCATTTTTGAGCGTTTCGGTAATATTCGGCATTAATTTTAAAGATTTTCTTTTGAAATAAGTGATAGATTTAGAAACAGCTTTTATGTATCACTTATAATCTTTTCCGAATTTTTATCGGCATAAATTTCACACTTTTATTAAACTCACGAATTTCGCCGCAAATACCAGATCGGATTAATAAAGGCGAATTCTTTTTTGGTTTCATCAAAAAACGGCGCGACACTTTTCGTCAGCCATTCGTGAACTTCTTCGATTGACTGTGTGCCGTTTTCAACCAACGCGATCACATTGCTGATCGTCACCAGATAATTAATAATTTCTTCCAACGAAAATTCGAGCGTGTTTTCATTAAATTCTTCGTGTTTCAGAACAAAATCAGTTGCGTTTTTGCTTGTCGTATCAAACGCGCGTTTGCCACGCGGCGGAACCGGATAATTTTGCAGAAATTCGTCGTTATACCAAACACTAAAAGCCGGATTGTCGCGCATTTGCCCTAAAAAGTAATTATCATAAGCCACAATCAACGACGAAGGTTTCAAAATGCGGTCGGCTTCGGCAAAAAACTTTTCCTTATCAACCCAATGAATCGCCTGCGAAATCGTTAACAAATCAAATTTTTCCGCATCGAACGGAAGATTTTCGGCGGAAGCCAAAACATATTCGATATTTTCGTTTCTCTCCGCAAAATGCAGCATTCCGGCGGAAATATCAATCCCGACAACCTTTTCGGAAATTTCCGTCAACGCAACGCTCGAAAGTCCCGTTCCGCAGCCGACATCCAAAGCCGCTTCAAAACCCTTTTCAATGGCGAGAAACTCCTTGATTTTCCCGATCACGAACGAATGAAAACGCGGACGACCTTTCGCATATCTTTCCGCCGCTGTCTTTGGCGTAAAATAATTTTTGTAAAGTTCTTTCACCTTAAATTACCTCGCGCCGTCGCCGCGTAAAACTGCCGGAAGCGTCAGCAAAATTATCTTCAAATCGAGCCACAGAGACCAGTTTTCAATGTAATATAAATCAATCCGCACCATTTCTTCAAACGTCAGGCGATTTCTGCCCGAAACTTGCCATAAGCCTGTAATTCCGGGCTTCATATCGAGTCGTCGGCGATGTTTAATGTCGTATTCTTCGACCTCGTATGGAATCGGCGGACGCGCTCCGACGATGCTCATTTCGCCGCGCAGAACATTCAAAAACTGCGGTAATTCGTCCAAACTCGTGCGCCGCAAAACGCGACCGATCTTCGTAATTCGCGGATCGTTTTTAACCTTGCCGAAGACCGGTTTTTCGTCGTTTCCGGCGTTTGCTTCGCTCAAACCTTCGATATTTTTGCGATATGCTTCGCGGTGAACATTTTCGTCCGCGTTCGCCTTCATCGTCCGAAATTTGTAGCAGAGAAAAATTCGTCCGTCCATTCCGACGCGCTCCTGTTTGAACAAAATCGCGCCGCGTGAATCGAATTTGATGAGCAGCGAAATTATCAACCAAACCGGCGACAAAATTATCAGCGCAATCATTGAGATCACAATGTCCGAAGCGCGTTTCAAAAACCTTTCTACGTCCGACAAAGGTTCACGAAACAGCCTGACCATCGGCAAAACGCCAAGTTGTTCGACGCTTGTTTTCTGCGGCAAAACATTAAAAAGCGAAGGCGCAAGCCGAAATTCGACCTTTTGTTTGCGCCCGATCTTCATCATCGCTTCAAACAAAAAATCGCTCGGAATATTCGCGTCCGTGATAATTACTTCCTGAATCCGAATATCGCGGACAAGTTCGGGCAATTCGCTAAAAAAACCGACAATCGGGATTTGGGATTTGGGATTTGAAATTTGGGATTCGCCCGTCGAATCATCCCTTTTAACGATTCCGACAACGCGATAACCCAAATCGGGACGCGCCTGTAATTCGTTGATCGTTTGTTCGGCTTCCGCGCCGTCGCCGACGATTAGAGTCGGAATTAAATTCAGTTGACGTTTTCGCGCCAAAACCTGCAAATACCTGAATCCGAGATGCAGAACGCTGTAAAAAACAAGCGCAAGCACGAAATCCAAAATAAAAACGCCGCGTGAATATGAAAAATCACGAAACGCAAAACCGCCGCGAAAAATAAATGTAAAAGCGATGATTAAAAGCGAACCGACCGCCGTCGCTTTGAAAATCCGCACAAATTGGTCAATGTATGAAAACGCGCCTTGAATGCGGTAAATCCTTTGATAAAAAAGCATTGCAAGGCGAACCGGCACGACAAAAAACAAAACTCCGGCGTAAGGCACAAACGCTTTTGACCACGCCCACGCCGTTGGCGATAAAATCTGATCGCCTTCGCGCCAGTAAAACGCGAGGCAGAACGACGCGACCGCGACAAAACAATCGAGCAAAAAAAGCGAAAATTTAACGACCGGCAGCGTCCATTCAGGCGCACGACGTTCCGCCCGCGCGAGGCTTTGCCGAATCTGTTCGTTTGTCTGAATTTCCGCCTTCAAGTTTATTTCCAGTCTTCCAAAATATAATTTAACACTTGTTCGCGCACATTTTTTCCTTCGCGCAAATTTAAGCCTTTTTTCTTTACCAAAATTATTTTGGCTAAATCGTCGGAAGTTTCAATCTTCAAAAGACGATTTTCCCGAAAAAGATATTCGTCAATCGCCGCCGGATTTCCCGCAAAAATCGTCGCCGTCGGAACGCCCAACGCCGCCGCTTCACGATTCATCGTCCCGCCGCCGCTGAACACGAAATCAGCCGCCGCCAGCAAATTTGCGCCGTCCAAAACCTTTTCGGGAATAATAATATTCGTTTGCGGATGTTTGCGGCGAAGTTCTTCGCCTTGATAATTTTTGCGCGGAAGTAATATGATTTTGACGTTTTTGTCAGACGCAAATTTATCGAGCAGTTCATCCAAAATTTCGTTCGCAACCCCGCGATGATACAACGCTTCGGGCGCGTGCGGACGGACGACGACGAGAATATTTTCGGGCAAAACGCCGAATAATTTCAGTTCGTTTTGAAAATTTGCGTCCGGCTGAAAATCTGCTAAATAAACATCTTCTTTGATGCCGTCAAACTTTTTTGTCTTTTCTAACGCGCCGAATTTTCGCAGAAATTCATCGGGAAAACTCTTTGGAACAATCACGCGATTTGCCAGTCGAAACGATAAACGATTCATCGGATGATGTTCGTAATCCATAAGATTGACAGACTTTATCCGCAAAAGTCGCGCCACGGCGAGCGGTTCGTGCGAATTGTGCGACAACACCAGATCAATGTTTTTGCCACGCGCCCAATTAATTAATTCAAAAACTCTGCCGCCGAATTTTGCGCCTTTTTGCAGAATATTTTTGCCGCCGTGCGTGCCGAAAATTTCAATCGGCAAATTCGCCGCTTGCGCCAGTTCGACCGTCTGCGCGTAATCTCGCGCCGTCCACAAAATCTCGTGTCCGCGTTTTTCCAGTTCCGGCGCAAGCGCGAGAAAAAACGGAACGTGCGGCGAATTTCCAAGATCAATCCAGATGTTCATTAGTTTCAGGTCTCAGGTTTCAAGTTTATCAAGATTTGTCCTGAAACTTGGAACTTGAAACCTGAAACTGCTTTGATTCAAGCAATTTTGCGAGCGCGAATGCCGTCCAAGCGTTTGCCCAGCGAATAAAAGACGTTTTGACGAGCGTGTCTTTTCGCTTTTGATAATAAAAAAATCCGCTTGCGTCGCGCATATTTTCGATTGTCCAATTTGCGACTTTTTCCGCCAAAGGCAAACATCGCGCGTCAAATTCGTTCAGTTCGCAAAGCGCGACAATCGCCGCCGAAGCCGAATGAATATCAACCGGAAAAGTTTCTTTGTCATAATATTTCGGCGTTCCATCCGGCAAAAAAAAGTTTTCGAGCCAATAATCCAAGCCGCGTTTGATAGTTTCATTGCACTCAAAATTCGGAATAATTTTTTGCAAACGAAACAGCGATAGCAAAATATAAGCCGTGTGAAAATTATCAACCCAAGCGTGACGAAGTTTCGCGCCGTATGACCACGCGCCGTTTTCCTTTTGACGTTTGACAACAAAATTTGCCGTCTTTCGCGCTAAATTCAAGTAATTTTCGTCGTTGATAATCGAGCCTGTCTTCGCCAAAACTTCGCCCGCGAGCAGCGACGCATTAAAAATCACGCTTTTATCGAGCGGCGTGTAGCTGAAACAAATTTCGTCATCAGTTTCACCGATGCGGTTCAAATCTTCCGTGATAAACGCGCAGATTTCCCGTGCCGTTTCGAGATAATGCGCGTCGCTGAAAAGTTCGTAACCTTCGACAAACGCTTGCGCGGCAAATGCCGTCGGCACAATCGTCGGCGTTCCGCGCGGCGCAAAAAAGGCGCGTGACTGCCAATCGAAATTGTAACCGAAAGCGGTTTTTGGTTTTTGGTCTTTAGTTTTTGGTAGTTGAATCTTTAAATCGAGGAGTTTTTCGAGGAGAGATTTTGCGTTTTCGGAGTGTTGCGGTTGGAAATTTGTGCGAAATCGGGCAAGTTCCGCCAACGCAAAAAGCGCGATGCCTTTTGAATTAATTCCTTTTTCAATCTTCAAAGCCGGACGTAAGTTTCGCGCCGAACGCTTGACCATTTGCAGAAAAGCCAGACGCGGCAGCGCAAAATATTTGAGCGGCGATGCCTGGAAAATCCGGCTGTTCAAACCGTCAAACGGATCGTAACCCGCGAAATTTTCCGCCGCGCAATACACAAAAAGTTCGTCGTAAATTTTTTGAAGTTCGCTGAAATCTCTCAAAGTGAGGCAATTATCTATCATCGAAAGACCGGAGCGCAAGCATCCTTAATTCTTTAAATAACTGAAAAAGCGAGCGCGAAACGCAGCCCTTCCCGACCTGTTACAATTTCGATTTTTCTTTTTAACCCTATCTTGGATTCAAGTGCCGGTTTCACAATTCAAGATAAAACAAATTTCAGGTCGGGAAGGGCTGCGTTTCGCGCTCGCCAAACAGCATTTTATTACAATTATTCTTACAAATAGGGAAGGCTTTTTCGCGTCAAAAAATGACGCTCAGGCAGGCAAGGATGCCTGCGCTCCAGTCCTATAATCTCGGTAAAGTAAAACTGAATTTTGAACCTTGTCCGACTTCCGATTCGACATCGCAGGAGCCGCCGTGTTGTTCGACAACCTCTTTGACGAGCGAGAGTCCGAGTCCGGTTGATTCGTCCTCTTTGTCCTGTCCGTCGCGGGCGACGCGGTAAAATTTCTGCCAGATTTTTTCCTTTTCGTCCGGCGGCACGCCGTAGCCGCGATCTTCGACGACGACGCGCAGAAAATCGGCTTCCAAAATTGTTGAAATTATTATTGAAGTTCTTTCGGGACTGTATTTTATCGCGTTATCAACGAGATTTGAAACGGCGCGGCGAATCAAACCTTTGTCGGCGGCAATCGGCGGAAGATTTGTCACCGGCTTTTCAACTAAGCGAATGCGTTTGCGCTTGGCGGTTTCCTGCATTTCGCCGACGACTTCGCTGACGACGTTATCGAGTTTGACCGCGACTTTTGAAAATTCCTTTTTGTCGGATTGTTCAAGATTTGAAACTGAGAGAAAGGTCGAAAGCATTTTTGAAAGACGCTGCGATTCATTGCTGATAATCGTCAAAAATTCGCGGTTTTCTTCCGAAAGCGTTTCGTCCATCAACAGCAGTTCGGAAAAACCTTTGATACTCGTGACCGGCGTGCGAAGTTCGTGCGACATCAGCGAAGTCATATCCGAACGCAATTTTTCGTTTTCTTTGATGGCGGAAATATCACGCAGAGTGATCAAAAAACACGCCGGTTTGGTGGCTACATTCGTTTCGTGAATCGAAACGTCGTCCGAGGGAACTTTAACGAGCGAAATCTGTAAATCTATCGTTCTGTTTTTGTTCTGAAAATAGAGTTCGTTTTGGTAAGTTTCTCCGGTCTGCAAAACGCGCCGAATCGCTAAATGAGGTTCACTGAAAACGTCGGTTTTGAAATTTTCAAGCAGTCCGAAAAGGTCGAGTTCGTGGATTTCCTGCGGATTTAATTTTGCGAGATGGCGCATTTGGCGATTTAAATAAGCGAGCGTTCCGTCGAGGTAGGCAATCGCGTGCGCCTCCTGCAAATACGAACTGGCAACCGCGCTGAACGACTGTTCCTTCATCAGACTTTTTATCAAACTCGTTGTGCCGATGCGGTTTTGCGCCGAATCGGTTGAAAGAAAACTCCACCAAAATTTATTTGTTAAATCTTTACCACGCAGTTCTCTACGTTGAAAATTTCGTGCCAATTGCCCGCCGAAAGATTCCAAAACATATTGATCGGCGCGTTCAAAATCCCGGTGAACTTTGACAAACAAAACGCCAACCGCGATGCCGTCGTAAATTAAAGGAAGTGCGACCTGCGCCGATTTTGAATTATTTTCATCGGTTTCGATGACCGTCACGCGCGACTGCAAAGCTCGTTCGCAAAGCGAAATACTTTCGCGCCACGCCGTCTGCCGCACCGTCATCGAGTCAAACGAATTTCCGTTGCGGGCGCGTCCGACCGGCGTTAAAATATTATTTTTTTCGAGCCGAAAAACAATCGCTTCCGATAAAGGAAAAACAGTTTCGAGCAGTTTTAACCCGCTTTCGATTCGCAGATCGGCTGATTTTCCTTCGAGAATATGACCTGCCGAAGCAAGTTCGACTAACTTTTCCGTCAGTTCCGAATCAATTAACCAGAGTTTTTTCAATTGAACGAAAATAACCGGCAGAAGCAAAATACCGCCAACTCGCAGGAAAAATAGATTCACGGAAAAATATTTTGCCGCGATGAAAGACAAAATTCCCCAAAAAATAATAAACGGAACAGCAAGTTTGAGAACTTTTTTGATGCCGATTTTTTCCGTCAAAAATCCCATAGTGAGGGAACATAAAACGAATAAACCGAATGCCTGCCAACTAAGCGATAAATTTTCTACGGGCAAATATTGAACTAAATAAATAATAATCCCGACTGTTGCTTCCCACGAAACAATCACAATTAACGCAGCAATAAGCGATAAAAATAACGAAACAAAGAGGCTTTTGCTTCTGAAAAAAGTCATATATTTTAAGTGAATTTCAGACTTAAAGGGTTTTGCGGGAAACTTCGGATGAAAATTCTAAACAAACAATAATGTTTGCCAGTAAATTATGCAATAAACTAACAGGTAACAGCAAGCGATTTTTGCAGTAAACTCAACAATAAAAATAAATTCACCTTTTGCCCGATTGCGCTTTTGCCCTTTCGGATGAAAGACCTCATAATAAAAATCTGTCTTTAAGATATGAAATTTTTATCAAATACCAGACTTTTATTAATTGGTTTATGGCTCGGCGCGGCGGCGTTTTTCAGTTTCGGCATTGCGCCGTCAGCGTTCGCCGTTTTGCCGACTCACGAACTTGCCGGACTAATAGTTTCACGCAGTTTACTGATTATTAATGTTAGCGGACTGATTATTGGTTTGATTTTACTGGCGAGTTCATTCATCGGCGCAGCCGGAACAAATCGCTTTCTGCTCTGGACGGAGAGATTTTCGCTGCTGATTTTGACGGCGACTTGTGCCGTCGGGCAATTTGTCATTGGTCTGTGGCTGACATTCGTCAAATCGGAAATGGGCAAACCGATTGACGAAATTGCGGTTGATGATCCGCTCAGGATTAAATTTAACAATCTGCACGAATATTCAGTCTGGATTTTGGTTGCGGCGATGATTGCGGCAATTATCGCTTTCTTTTTAATTTCGGGAAAATCTGATAAAAAAGTAATTGTCGAAGATAAAAACGAATTCAAATTTTAATTCAAAATCAAAAAATGTTTAATACGATTAGAGAAAATATCGAAAATGCGCTCGGCATCGAACGCAAGATGAAACCGAGCCGTAAAGGTGCGACAGTCGAAGGAATCAGCGAATTTTCGGGACGCTTCAAAAACTGGCGCGGCAACGAAAAACTCAATAATTATCCGTTTGTCGAAAATACTTACGCGCCTTTTACGCCGCTTCAACGCGCGCTTCCGATGCTCAATTTGGCGTTGATTACGTCTGCCGGAGCATATATTGACGGCACTGAACCGTTTGATTTGGACTCAAAAGACGGTGATTTGAACTTCCGCGAAATTCCGGTCGAAGTCGAAGCCGCAGATTTGCTTTACGCGGCAAAAGGTTATGATCCGACTGCCGTTAAAACCGACCGCAATTCGCAGATTCCGGTTGATCGCTTAATGGAATACGAAGCCAACGGCGTGATCGGCAGACTCAATAATGTTTGGTGGAGTTTGTCGAGTTATATTCCGAATGCCGCACTCGTCGCTAACGAACTTGCGCCGCGCATTGCCGACAGGTTGATTGGTTACGAAGTCCAAGCCGCACTTTTGATTCCGGCAACGCGCCTCTGTCATCAAACTCTCGGAATCGTCGCCCGCACTATCGAAGAACGCGGAATTCCGACGATGCTGATTTCGGTTGACCGCACCGTCACGGATAAAATTCGCGCACCGCGCACTGCATATTACAGCGGAAAAATCGGCGAAGTCGTCGGCGAACCGAACTGGAAACAATATCAGCTTCGCGTTCTGGACGAAGCGATTCGGTGGATCGAGACTTTCGATCAACCGGCATCAAGAAAGTTGACGGTTGATCTGGAAACAGAAACTGAAAATTCGCGCGGCGAACGTTAATTTTATAGCCGCAAAAAGCATAAGAAACGCAAAAAGATTTGGTGCTTTTTGCGGCTATTTTCTACATATTCATTTGCCAGTGTTTGATTGAATCAAGCGGATAAATCAACATTAAAATATTCAGCAAAAGCCCGTCACGAATCCACAAAAGTAAAAGGGTTTCGACCAGTAAAAAAAAGATCAAAGACTTCCACCAGCCGAGTTTGTAAGCAATCCAAAAACCGACACCGCAAGCCAGAACGTCGCCGACCGAATTAAAAATCGAATCGCCGAAGTAATCGAGTGACGCGGTGTTCTTACGATAAATTTCGATGATAAAATTCGAGTTTTCCAAAATTTCCCACGCGGTTTCAGCGAAGATTGCGATAAAAAATCGCCACACGGCGGAAACACGCGAAAATATCAGGCTTGCCAGCCCAAAAAATAAAACGCCGTGCAGAATGTGCGTAAAAGTGTATGGATCGAAAAGATGCTGTGAAGTATGCGGACTGTTCCACGCCTGATTAACGTAAATCGAATAATCGCCAATTTTACACCACCAAATTCTGCCCTGAACGCGAAGCACGACGACCATTAAAATCAACGCGGCAAAAGCCGAAGTTAATGGCAGATAATTTATTTTCGATGAACTATTTTCAGTCATAAATCTAAAAAGATTGTCATCGGATTTGGATAAATTTACAAGTTTTCTGATAAATTCATTTATAGAAGCAATTTAAGCAATGAATCGAACGGAAATGCTGGGTCGTGTTCGGGAACACGAAAAAGTTTGGGATTTTGTCATTATCGGCGGCGGCGCGACCGGCATCGGCTGCGCGGTTGACGCGGCTTCACGCGGTTTTGAAGTTTTGCTTTTAGAGCAGAGCGATTTCGGCAAAGGAACTTCGTCGCGTTCGACAAAACTCGTTCACGGCGGCGTGCGCTACCTCGCGCAAGGTAATGTTTCACTTGTCCGCGAATCGCTCAAAGAACGAGGAATTTTATTTAAAAATGCGCCGCATCTCGTTAAAAAACAGGCTTTTGTCGTGCCGGTTTACAGTTATTGGGACAAATTTTTCTACGGCGCGGGACTTAAAACTTACAATATTCTTTCGGGCAAATACGGCTTTGGAAAATCCGAGATTTTGTCGGTCGAAGAAACGATAAATTTACTGCCGAATGTCAAAAAACAAGATTTGTACGGCGGAATTTTATATTACGACGGGCAGTTTGATGACACACGTTTATTAATAAACTTGGCGCAGACCGCCGCCGAGCAAGGCGCGGTTTTGCTCAACTATGCGCGTGTTTTCGCGCTCAACCGCGACAACGACGGCAAGATTGACGGCGCGGCGGTTTCCGATGAACTCACGGGACAGATTTTTCTTGCCAAAGCCAAAACTGTCATCAACGCGACCGGCGCGTTTTCCGATTCGGTGCGGAAATTTTCTAATCGCAACGCCGAAAATATTATTGCGCCGAGTCAGGGAATTCACCTTGTTTTCGACAAAAAATTTCTGCTGTCGGAAAATGCTCTGATGATTCCGAAAACCAATGACGACCGCGTTTTATTTGCGATTCCGTGGCACGATCACGCGGTTTTCGGAACGACCGACACGCCGATTGAAAAAGTTGAATTAGAGCCGCAGGCATTTGATAACGAAATCGAATTTATTCTCGAAACTGCCAAAACTTATCTCGAAAATCCGCCGAAACGTGAAGATATTTTGAGCATTTTTGTCGGCATTCGTCCGCTTGTCAAAGCCGATGATTTTCAAAATACTTCCGCACTCTCACGCGATCACACGATTGAAATTGATAAGTCGAACCTGCTGACAATTACGGGCGGAAAATGGACGACATATCGCCGAATGGCGGAAGATGCGATCAACCAAGCGTCGAAAATTGCCGGTTTACCCGAAAAAACCTGCGTCACGGAAACCTTAAAAATTCACGGCGCGACTGAATCGAAGGAAACGCAAAACGATCTGAATATTTACGGCACGGACGCGAAAGAAATCAACAAACTGATTGCCGAAAATTCTGCTCTCGCCGAAAAACTTCACGAAGATTTGCCTTATCGAAAAGCGGAAATCGTTTGGGCGATTCGCAACGAAATGGCGGAAACGATTGAAGATATTCTCGCCCGCCGGACGCGCACTTTGTTTTTAAACGCAAACGCAGCAATCGAAATCGCACCGCAAATTGCCGAAATTATGGCGCAGGAATTACAAAAAGAATTCGCCGGTATTTGGATCGAGGAACAAATTCAAAGTTTCGGCGAAACCGCGCAGCATTATCTCGCCAAGCCTTCAAATTAATTTTTCAAACTTCCGCTCGTCTTCTGCGCCGTGCGGTTTCGCGTCCGCCGCCGAAATACGCCAGAATCATCACAATCAGATGCGCGATAAACCAGATGTTGTTTGCGCCCATATTTTGATAAATGTAGATCAAAATCAGCACTCGCGGCATAAACACGCCGAGAAAAATATCAGCCCATTGCGGCACGGCATTTTGCGGATAATGATTTAAAAACAAATAAATCAACAAAACCGCACGCGGGAAAAACAACGAAAATATCAAAAAATAAACATCCATAATTTTACAACTCCGCTTGAGATAATTTTACGCCTGTTAAGCCGAATTATAAAATTATTTGAGAGCAAAAACCTTAACTTATTGTTTTTTAGTCCGCTCTTTATGTTTTGTATATGGCTGCTCAACTTAAAGTATATTTGAACTTTTTGAAGGCAGAAACCCGCGCGTGAGCAAGAGGGCAAAACGCCAGGTTGACGCACCCTTGCTCACGCGCGGGTTTCTGCCCCATACATTTTGAATTTGATCTAAATCAAAAAGCTCAATCAGGCGAAGTAAAAAAAGACTACTGACAAATTCTCAATTCTCACTTTTACTTTTTACCTTTTACCTTTTACCTTTTATTTTTATGCCGCCGATAAATTCCAGTCAGATTCGCACTTTGAAAATTCTGCTTCACGCCGGATTTTTCGTGGCGGGCATTGCAACGATTTTGATCGGGCAGGTTTTACCGATTCTCTCCGAAAAATTTGCGCTCAATGATGAACAATCGGGAAATTTTTTCCCCGCGCAGTTTGCCGGTTCGGTCATCGGGACGACTCTGACGAATTGGCTCGGCAAGCGCAATAAATTTTTACCGGCGAGTTTTGTCGGGTGTTTTTTGATGGGAATCGGCATTTTGCTGCTGAATGCTAACAATCTGGAAATCTGTCTGTTCGGTTTTTTCGTCAACGGACTCGGTATCGGAATGACTCTGCCGTCTATCAATATGCTGATTCTCGAACTCAATCCGACGCGGGCGGCAGCGGCACTGAGCGTCGTAAATTTTTTCTGGGGCGTTGGCGCGATTACTTGTTCGCTGACGATCTACAATCTTTCAAAAATCGTCGGCTATTTTCCGGTGAGCGCGGTTTTGACCGGCGCATTTTTTGCAATCGCTCTGTTTTTAGCGTTTATGCCAAAAGGAATCGAGCAGAAACCTTCGGATGAGGGCGAGAATTCGGACGATTTTTCGACACCGATCTGGACGCATCCGATTGCGTGGGCGATTGCCGGATTTAATTTTATTCACGTCGGAGTCGAGAGCGGAATGGGCGGCTGGCTGCCGACTTACAGCGAAAGATCAGGCTATCGGAACAATGTCTGGTGGCTTGTGCCGACGTTTTTGTATTTTCTTTTTTTTGTTGTCGGGCGCGGCGTGGCACCTGTTTTCTTTCGATATTTGAACGAGAACAAGATGCTGATGCTGAGTCTTTTGACGATTCTGCTCGGACTGCTGATTTTGCTTTTTGCCGATAACGGATGGGCTTTGGGCATCGGCGCGGCAATCGCCGGATTCGGCACTTCGTCGGTTTTTCCGACAAATATGTCGCGGTTTACGAAAACATTCGGCGCGTCGGCTTCACGTCGCGCGACCCCGTTTTTTATCTGCGGAACTTTAGGCGCGACTTTTACGACGTGGCTGATCGGCTATGTTTCACATCGTTTTGACAATGATCTGCGTTCGGGAATGTTCATTATGCTCGGCAGTATTTTAATTTTAATCTTTCTTCAAATCGCGCTCAGTCAGAACCGCGAGCGGTAGCGACCGGTTTAACCTCGTCACTAACGATTTCCGCAAAATATTTAAATGATAATCTTCAACCGGTCGCTACCGCTCGCGGTTCTGACAGGGTTTAAGTTAAATCGAGAGATTTTAAATATTCACGAAAATCTTTGCCTAAATCTGCGCGTTTCAGCGCAAATTCGACGGTGGCAATCAGAAATCCGAGTTTGTCGCCCGCGTCGTGGCGGTTGCCTTCGAGCTTGACGGCGTAAAACGGTTTACCTTCTTTGAGCATCAAACGCATCGCGTCAGTGATTTGAATTTCGCCGCCCGCGCCTTTTTCGGTTCGTTCGATAGCATCGAAAACGTCAGGCGTGAGAATATATCTACCGATAATTGCAAGGTCGGAAGGTGCGTCTTCAAATTTCGGCTTCTCGACCATATCTTTGATTTTGAAAACATTCGGCGCGACTTCTTCAGCATCAATTACGCCGAAACGTGAAATCGCTTCGCCCGTAACCTGCATTGTCGCAATGACGGGCGCGTTGTATTTTTCAAAAACTTCGATCATTTGTTTGAGCGCAGGCGTTTCCGCGTCAACTACATCGTCGGCAAGCAGAACGGCGAACGGTTCGTTTTCGGAAAAATCTTTCGCCTGATAAATCGCGTGTCCCAAACCTAAAGCCTGTTTTTGGCGCGTATATGAAATCCGGCAGATTTCGGAAATCGAGTGAACCATCTCGAAAAATTCGGTTTTGCCCTTTTCCTGCAATACGCTTTCGAGTTCGTAGGAAATGTCGAAATGATTTTCAATCGAGCTTTTTTCTCGTCCGGTGACGATTAAAATTGATTCGATTCCCGAAGCGACGGCTTCTTCGACCGAGTATTGAATAAGCGGTTTATCAACCAGCGGCAGCATTTCTTTCGGTGACGCTTTGGTCGCGGGTAAAAATCTGGTTCCCAATCCGGCGGCGGGAAAAACGGCTTTGCGAAGTTTATTTGTCATAGCAAGTTTGTTAAATTCGTTAAGTTCTTAGTCTTTTATTCTAACTTTTTGCGAAAAATAAAAGTAAAAGACGAATTTATAATTGTATGGAAAAAGCGGCTGAGAAACAAATCTTTGAAGTAACGCTGGAGAAACACGAAAATATGGAAGCGACCGGAATTACGATTCCGTTTGAAGTTGAAAGTGTTTTCGGTGCGAAACGGGAAGAAACATGTGTCAAATGAAAAAAGGCAGAAAACCGCGCGTTAGCAAGGGTGCGAAAGTATTATGTTGGATTTAAATTACGTCAGAGAAAATTTAGAGACAGTTAAAAAAGCGTTGGAAAATCGTAATTTTCCAACTGTAAGTTTGGATAAATTTGTCGAATTGGACACAGAACGCCGCCGCGTGATTAGCGAAGCGGACGCGATTAATCAAAAGCGAAATTCGTCAAGCAAGGAAATCGGCGCGTTGATGCAAGCCGGAAAACGTGATGAGGCAGAAGCGAAAAAAGCGGAAGTTTCAGGCTTAAAGGACAGTCAAACCGGACTCGAAACTAAGCGCGACGAAGCGGAAAATGCAATGCGCGAACTGCTCGCGGGTTTGCCGAACATTCCGTCAGGCGATGTTCCAATCGGCGCGGACGAATCGGCAAACGTCGAAATTCGCAAATGGGGCGAACCGCAGGAATTCGATTTCGAGCCGAAAGATCACGTTGATTTGGGCGAGGCATTGGGAATTTTAGATCAGGAACGCGCCGTCAAAATTACGGGTTCGCGCTTTGCGATTTTGAACGGTGCGGGCGCGAGATTGGAACGCGCTCTGATCAACTTGATGCTCGACGTTCACACGACCGAGCATCATTACACGGAAACTTTACCGCCGTTTTTGGTTAATCGAAAATCGCTTTTCGGGACGGGACAACTGCCGAAATTTGAAGACGATTTGTTTCATATCAAAGACGAACGCGGCTTTGCGCTGATTCCGACGGCGGAAGTTCCGGTCACGAATTATCACGCCGAAGAAATTTTAGATGCCAAAGATTTGCCGAAATATTATACGGCTTACACGCCTTGTTTTCGTTCGGAAGCAGGAAGTTACGGGCGCGACACACGCGGACTGATTCGTCAGCATCAATTTGAAAAAGTCGAACTCGTCAAATTTTCACTGCCCGAAAATTCGGACGAGGAACACGAAAAACTAACGGCAAACGCTGAGAAAATTTTGCAATTGTTAGGTTTGC
Source organism: Pyrinomonadaceae bacterium (assembly GCA_965247805.1). Taxonomy (GTDB): domain Bacteria; phylum Acidobacteriota; class Blastocatellia; order Pyrinomonadales; family Pyrinomonadaceae; genus JAFDVJ01. The sequence goes on along the minus strand of OZ252034.1, from coordinate 5,402,624 downwards.
CGTATCGAACAATGCTTTTATCAACCGGCGATATGGGTTTCGCGGCGAAGAAAACTTACGACATCGAAGTTTGGCTTCCCAGTCAAAAAACTTACCGTGAAATCTCAAGTTGCTCAAATTGCGGCGATTTTCAGGCACGGCGAATGAATTTGCGATTCAGACGCGCGGGCGGCGCAAAACCTGAATTTATACACACTTTGAATGGTTCGGGTTTAGCAGTCGGCAGAACCTGGATTGCGGTTTTGGAAAATTACCAGCAAGCTGACGGTTCGATCTTGATTCCTGAAATTCTACAGCGGTATATGAATAATTTGGAAAAAATCGAAATGTATGGGCAATGACTTGCCCTCGCCCGACGAAGGCAAATATAACCTAACTTTCTGCTGAATCGTAAAGAAAAAGGCAACAAAAATTTGCTGCCTTTTTCTTTATTTTTGCACTTGAATTTTGTAAAAAGTCGTCGGGCGACCACAAGGAATCGCCCCTACATATTTATTGAGTCGGGCGAGGAACAACCCGTCGCCCTACGTCTTATTGAGTTAAGCCTTGGTTTTTAGCTTCTTCGTTGATTGTTTTTTTGGTTTCGCTGACTGCGGTCTGCACTTCGTCTTTAATTGTTTTTTGAGCTTCGGAAGCAACTTCCTTAACTTTATCAACTAATCCGCCCGCCGCTGTTTGCGCTTTGTCGAGTAATTGCTGACGATATTCACCCATCAACTCACTTTCGTAACGCGTCGCCGGAATCGAAAGTCCAACTGCTGCGCCGAGTGCCAACGCAACTGCGCCGACCGCTAACGGATTTTCTTCGATGTGATACTCGTATTGCTCACGCGCCTGCGAACTGTAATCGCCGACTTTTTCGTAGGCATTTCCGGCTAAATCACCGACTTTAGAATAAGCCGAACTCGCCGCGCCGCTAACCGTCTGAAGTGCATTTCCGGTGGCATCGGTAACTGTTCCGTAAGCATTGCTTGCCGCACCGCTCACACTGTCATACGCGCTACCCGCCGCGTCGCCGATTTTTCCGGTCGCCGAACTCAGACTGTAACCGGACGATGATTGACTACGATTATCTTCCGGTTTGCGAAGGTTATAATTTTTTCGGCGATACGATGAACGGCTTTTTCCGCCAAAACCTTCATACGCCAAAAGCCCTAAACCTAATCCGACCAGCAGCAGTGGAAACGGATTTTTCCGCGCTGTTTTTCCAATATCCGATTTTGAAAATTCTTTTCCGACATTTTGCATAAATTTACCCACCTTCCCGATATTTCCGATTGTTGCGTCGTAAACAGATTCTTTTGCCGTTTCGAGCGCACTATTAATATGTTCCGAAACCTGATCTTTGACTTGATCCGTAATATTTTGAATACTCAATTTTTCCTGAATCGCATCAATCGTTTCGCCCATTTGCGAACGCGTTTCTTCGATTTTAGCTCTTATCTGCTCGGTTTCGTCAGTCGCTTCGTCGTTTGTGTCATCTTGATTTTCAATGTCTGACGATTCATATTCATCAGTTCGTCCTTCGAGATACTCATCCTGTTTCGCGCCTGCCGCCGTTGAAACTGCGTCATTTTCGTTGTAAATATCTAGTTCACCTGATTTTTCAGCCATTGTGCATCCTCCTTCAAAGTTTCGACCGTTTCACGCGGCGTTAAATTAGTCTTTTTCAATGCGGACAATGCCGACGAAATTAATATAAAAGCAATCACACCGACCACTACTCCGACAATCAAAGCCGCCGCCCACGCCGGAACGACAGACGACAAACCGATAATCGCCGCCGCGATAAACGCCAATACTGCCGCATAACCGACTGCGCCGCCGACGACTAAAAAGCCGACGTTTTTACCGACGCTGGTTGCCTTTTGCGTTAATTCCGCCTGTGCAAGCGCGACTTCCTGACGAACAAGCGTTCCGGTCGAACTCGCCAGTTCGGAAAACAAATCACCCAAACTTTGTTCTTCTTTTGCTATTTGCTGCTGCGCCATAAAACTCTCCTTTTCTTCACACTACGAAGGATTAACCGCAGGTTTTGCGGAACTTGACTTAAAGGACTGTCCGGCTGCTTTACTTAATTGCTTCGGACTCGAACTTTTCAGGAAACGCGCCGCCAAAATTCCGGCGACAAATGCGCCGCCGATGAAATACACCGGATATTTACGCGCAAAAGTTTCGACATCACTGACCATTTCGCGGACATCTTTGCGTTCAAAATAATTAGAAACACTTTCAATCTGTTCCGCCAAACTGTTTGTATATTTTGCCGCTGTTTCAGTGATTTTATTTGATTCCGGTGTATTATTCAGATTTTCACCGACTTGTTTAATGCTGTCGGCAACACTTGCCAAACCGCCCGTCAGCGTTCCTTTTTGCTCTTCCAAGACTTCGGTCGCACGCTTTGTCGCTACGCCGTAGGCTTGTCCCGCCGTATTTTTCGCCTGATCGTAAAGACCTTTTGCGGTATCTTTGACCGAGTCAGCGTTATCTGCCTGCGTCGAAGCTGTTTTATTTTGCGCGGCACTTGAGTTCTCAATTTTGTTTGTTGAAGTTTCAGTCTTATTTTCAGTATTTTGTGAAATTGGTTTCGGCTGATTTTCAATGTTGCCAAATGATTTATTTTGCTCTTGATTATTTTGTTCGTTAGCCATATGTCTCTCCTTTTTAACGTAAATTTGTATCGTTTTGATAACGTGGAATTAGACAGAGCAACATCTATACCATTGGAAAAAGTATTGATGTTTGTTGGAGTTAGAAGTTTTCTGATTAAATTAGAATGCTGATTGTATTGAAAAAAGACGCATTATAGAACGCCGGACTACACTCGCAGTAAATATTTGATTATCAAAATCACTAAACTCAATACAGTCGTGTTCCTGTTTTTCTTAAAATCGTTCTTGCCCGTTATGATTATTTAATTTGACAGCAAATATATTTTTTTAATCCGAATTACTTGTATATCAATTGACATAGAACGTATCAAAAATCGGTAAGTTTAGTTATTTATGTATTTAAGGTTACAAAAAGAAAGTTTTTCGTGAAGCGAAAGTGTATCGAATCTAAACGAATTTGTATTAAAACAATTTTGTCAGGTTTACTTAATTACATTTTTTCGTTCGTGAAAAGCGGCTTCGGTGATGTCGGCGATCCATCGAAACGCACCTTTTGCGCCGAGGTGCTGAAACATTTTTTTGAAAACCGCCGGGTGAATTCTCGCCGTTTTCAGCAAAACCTTTTTAAATGAAGCAAACGAAATCCGGTCTTGAAACATTTCGCGGCTGATTTCCTTTGGCAGATCGGATAACGCCGACATTACGGCATTCATCGTTTCGTTGACGACCGAAGATTTGCTTTTTTCGACCGGACGCATAAATTCGGCAAGGCTCGACATCTGCGCGACACGCGGTTCGTAAGCGTTAATTTTGGAGAGAGATTTCTCGTCAAAAAGGCTTTCACGCAAAGATTTTTCGGTTAAATCCGTTAGTTTTTTCAAATTCCGAACGTGCGAACCGAAACCGCAAAACGTCAGCGGCGAAGACAAACCTGCCGCGTCGCCGACGAGCAAAATGCGGTTCGTCGCGGTGCGTTTTTGGTTGTTCCAGCCTTGGTGATGAACACTTGGAATATAGCCGTAAACCGGTTTGAGAACCTTCCACGCACCATTTTTAGATTTATAATCGGGCAGTTTTTCAAAATAATCTTCAAACAAACGAAATAAAGATTTATCGGCTTTCGACTCGACCGAATCATAGAAAAAAAGATACGTCGTATATTCGTCCTTGCGCTCATTTCCGGCGAAACCTTCCCAGATTAACTGACGCGAATCGGAAACATCTTCGGTCGAAACTAAAATTTCACCGATTGAAAAATCAACTTCCTTTTCGTCCGTGCCACGCCGAAAACCTCTGGCGACAGTGCCGACCGTCGGGCAAACGTGCGTAATTGATTTTCCTGAATTTAACTGCCGCGAGACAGGCGAATTTGTGCCGGTCGCGTCAACAAAAAGTTTTGACGCGTAAAGTTTTCGCCGTCCCGTTTTCGCGTCTTCGCATTCGACCAAAACTTTGTCTCTGTTCACAAAAGCGCGGACAAAGCGCAGATTATTAATGATTTTCGATTCGGTTTTTTTGAATTTTTTGACAGCGAGTTCAAGGAGTTTATCGGCTTCGACGGCAACGTCCAAAACATTGTCCATAAACAGCGGCGGCGCTTTTATTTTGGAATTCGCGTCGTAAAACTTCACAAATCCGGTTTTGTAACGATTGACGATTGCCGTTTCGATTTCTTCCTTCGTAAAAAGTCCGGCGTGAATAAATTCCTGTAATTCGCCGTCGGAAATGTTCCAGTCACGATGCGTTTTACTGACCGTGTGCGCGTCGAAAACCAACACTTTGCGGTTAAATTTCGTCGCCATCACGCCTGCGTGAAGTAAACCTAAAGTTCCGCCTGCGTAGATAATTTCAAATTCGCCTTCGACTTTCAAATCCTTCGGCGCGGAATCAAAAACCACAACTTCATCGCTCTTTTCGGGATTTTCGCGGAAAGAATTCCAACGCTGTTCAATTTCCCAGATGCGTTTGAGATGCGCCTCACGGTCAGGCAGTTTGGCAAGATTTTCGACCAAAAATGGCGATTGCCGACGAATCTCCGCAAGGTCGAATTGTTTTTCAGTTGAACTCATTTACATTCCACTTTAAGAAATGAAGAAGATTTTATCCACAGATGAAAACAGATATTTTTGTTCTATATTTTCTCAAATTCTTCGCGTAAAATCCGCCATTGCCAAATATCGCCGTCCTCTTCATCGTGTTTTCGGCTACTTTCGTCATTCCGCATTTTTGCAAAATTTTGCCCGAAGCGTTTTCTTCCGCGAGTGTGTGCGCGTCAACCATTCGCACCTGCAACCACGAAAAAGCGTATTCGACCATTGCGTTCGCGGCTTCGGTTGCCAACCCTTGATTTTCGTAAAGCGGCGAAATTGCGTAACCGATTTCGACCATCCCATTTTCATCTGCCACACCGTTAAATCCGCCGCTTCCAATAATTTTATTTTCGTCCTTTTTTACAATAAGATACATTCCCCAATGCAAAACCTGCGAATCTGCTTCGAGCATTTTCAGCGAATATTCAACTGATTCAGGGAAGATCAGCCAATTTTCGGCAAACGAAACGCCGGACAAATCACCCAAAGACTGTTCGCTTTGCATCAGCGCGTTGAGGTGCATTTTATTACACGCAATCAATTGTAATCTGGCAGTTTCGATCATTCCTTCCGTAAAAAAACGCGGAGAAATTTTCATTCGCGCCTGTTAACAATAAAAATTCAAGTCGGCATAAATCAGCGTAGATTCGTTCCGCATTCGGGGCAAAATTTGGTCGTTACTTCGACTTCGTGACCGCAGCCGGAACATTTCGGTTTTGCAGCCTTTGTCGGAATTCCGCATTCGGGGCAAAATTTCGCGCTGCCGGCATCAAAACCGCAAACGCAGAGATTCGGAAGTTTCGATTCTTCCGAAGGTTTGACCGCGTGCGGCGAGGCGGAAACCGAACCCGCGCTCATATCAACGCCCGAAACATAATCTGTCGCCTGCGCTTTTTCGTAAAGCTGCTGCTGCATCGCCTGTGCTTTTGCCTGCGCGTGTGCCGCCGCTAATTCTTCTTCATAGCGCGGCGCACAGCCTTCGCATTGATTCGCGCCTTCGTTCCAGCAAACTTCGGGACAAACCCATTTTCCGCACCGCGAACATTGGTGAAAATGCTGTTTTCCTTCTTCAACCGCCGCTTTTAAGGCTGAATCGTGCGCCGAACCGCCGACCGCGCGCTGCACTTCATACGCCGAATTTCCGGCGGAACGATTCCAACCGAGCAAATCACTCGCGGCATTCAAAAACGAACCAGCCATTCCGAGATACGAAGCCTGATAAGTTGACATAAAACCGTTACCGCATTTATCGCAGTGAAATTTAAATTGATAACCTTTGTCGGTTGATAAATCCTGATAATTACTGACAAATTGAATCATTGACATCTTCTGAAAATCTCCTGAAAACCGATTTTTATTGTAGCAATAAATTTTTAAAACGAAAATGTATTTTTATTCCGTCGGGCAGAATTTTACTTGGATTCAAATAAAAAAACACGGGCAAAATACCCGTGATTTTTTTGTAAAAGTTGTAAAAGTTTTTTATCTTACCGGACTCGTCACATTATCATTGCCGTCATTAACAAGCACATAAACAATTGCCGTGCCGAGAATAGCGGAAAAGATCAAAGCCGCCGTCAAACGCTGACCGCCGCCAAAAAGCTGCTGCTGCTGTCCGCCTTGCGGAATGCCGCCTTGTTCGGTGGAAGCTGAACGTGCATTTATCGTATAAACGCCGTTTTCACTTTTGTCATTATTAACAATGCCGTCAGCGGTTTGAATATTTACCGAAACTCCTTCTTTGGCAAAAACTTTTATTTGTCCGGCGGAAAGCGTTCCTGAAATATTATTGTCCGTAAAGTTTAGATTTAATTTGGAATTGGGCGATAAATTAATATTCCCCAGTTTTCCCAGATTAACATTGGCAGAACCGGTTTCCGATGTTGAAATCAGACCGGTCGAGAAAAAGGTGTGTCCGCTCAAAACCTTTTCGCCGTTGAGTGTGACGGCGGGAATTTGAGTGTTTCCGCTATTTCCCGAAACGATTATTTCGCCTGCTAAAGTGCTTTTTTCGGTTCCTGCCAAAGCAATCATCGAAGAACTGAAGAAGACGGCGAACAGTAAACTTAAAGCTGCAATCGGTCGCAGCCAAGCAATTTTTCTATCTTTCATTAATTGTCCCTCCCTGTAAAATTTAAAGTTTAGATATATCCGCAAATTACGTTGAAAGAAATTGAAATTCAACTGTAAACTCGAAACTTTCAACTATCGGGCAGAAGGTTTTAGCGGCAACGGTTGAAGGTTTTATTGTCTTTCAACATAATTTATCAATACGCTTAGACATTAACTTTACATCGTATAAAAAACTAAAGTCAAAGTTTTTTGGAAAACGACTTATTTTTTTAACCTGAAACGATTAATTATTTCTTCTGAACAGTTTTTTTAGCCGATTTTTGCGATTTTGCTTTATTCCAGAGCGCATCCATTTCCGCGAGGTTTGAATCTTCCAGAGTTCTTCCGTCTGTTTTAAGTTCGGTTTCGATAAATTTGAATCTTTGGCGAAATTTGCGGTTCGTCTTTTTCAAAGCGGTTTCGGCATCAACGGCAAGTTTCCGCGCCAGATTGACAACGACAAAAAGAAGGTCGCCGATTTCTTCTTCGATGTTTGATTTTTGGGCAATCGCCTCTTTTAATTCGGCGGTTTCTTCGGTTAATTTATCGAAAATCTGTTCGACATTTTCCCAATCGAATTTGACTTTTGCGGCTTTTTTTGTCAGTTTTTGACCTTCAAGAAGCGCGGGAAAGTGAACCGGAACGTCTTCTAAAATTGAATCTTTGACCTTTTCAATTTTGCCCGAAATTTTCTGTTGTTCCTTTTTCAATTCGTCCCAATTATCCAAAACGTCCGCGGCAGTCGCCAGTTCTTTTTCACCGAAAACGTGCGGATGACGCAAAATCAGTTTTTCGGTCACGCCTTGCACCACATCATCAATCGTAAAATCGCCGCGCTCTTTGGCAATCGTCGAATGAAAAACGACTTGGAGCAAAACGTCGCCGAGTTCTTCCTGCAAATTATGAGTTTCGCCCGTTTCCGCCGCTTCCTGAATCGCGTCGAATGTTTCGTAACATTCTTCCAAAAGATACTGCGCCAGTGATTCGTAAGTCTGCTCCGCGTCCCACGGACAGCCTCCGGGCGCACGCAGCCGCGACATTACGGCGGTTAATTCATCAAAGTTTTTTGACATAAGATTAGATTTTGGTTTTTGGTTTTTAGTTTTTAGTCGGCTACTTGAAAAATCAGTTGAGATTTCAATTAACCAAAAACTAAAAACCAAAACCTAAAGACCAATTCCTCGATTTTGAACTTTCTTTCGTCAAAATGCTACTATCGAAATATCAAATTTAATAAACTTATTGGAAAAAATAATGATGGAAAGAGAAGAAGAAACTGAAATGAAGATCGTTGATAAACGAAAGTTCAATCTCGACGGAAGCGTCCGCGAAGGCGTGAATATCGAACCGCCAAAACCGAAAGCCGAACCGCCCGCTGCCGCTGAAAATTTGCAAACTGCGCCGGTTGCCGAAGAAATTCACATCACGCCGCAAGCGGAAGAAATCGGCGATGACGAAGATTTTCCCGGCGCAGAAGACCCGGCGAGCTTTGTCAATTTCCTTTCGACGCTGGCAACAAACGCCGCCGCCGCGCTTGGCGCAATGCCGCATCCGGCAACCGGACAGCGTTCGCTGGACTTGGATACTGGCAAATATTGGCTCGATGTTTTGGCGATGATTTCGGAAAAAACAAAAGGTAATCTGCATCCGCAGGAAGCACGTTTGCTCGAAGGTTTGCTCGGCGATTTGCGAATGCAATACGTCCAACTTGTCCGCGCGACCGAAGAAAAACTCAAAGCCCAAGCCGCGCAAAAGTTTTCAGCGAATGACATTTTAGGGAAGAAATAAATTTTATTGTCGTTTGATTTTGATTGTGAGAAAATCGAGTTATGACAAACGCAGAAGTATTCAAAACAGATTTATGGCGCGAATTTGAAGCGGCGGCGAGAGCCGAAAAGCAAAATCCGCTGAAAATTTTGACTGAATTGATGAGTGATTATATTGAATCCCGCGCTGATTCTGCGCTGTTCGATGAAATCGCCGAAGAAGGTTTTAAAAGCGGCTATACGGAAGACGATGCAGTTGAACTCGTTCGGCAAGCCAGACTTGAAAGAATGAGAGGTTAATTTGGCTCTAAAAAAAGACCGGATTCGCGCTGTTTTCGACACAAATCTTTTCATCACGCGATTTTCAAACATAATCGTCAAGGCATCAATCGGCGCGTGATTGATTTATGGCAGGATCAGCGTAAGATTCAACTTATTATCAGTGAGGTATTGCAGGATGAATATCTATACGTTTTGGAAAATTATGTGAATATTTCCGCTTCCCGTTTGAATTCGCTCAAAATTCGGCTTGAAACTGCTTCATACATAACCCGTGTTAATCCCGGCAAACGATTTTATTTGAGCCGCGACCCGAAGGACAATATGTTGATTGACACAGCGCACATCGGCGGAGCGAAGTTCTTAATAACTCGTGACAGAGACCTTTTGAAAATTCCTAAAACTGAGTTGAAAGGATTTCGATTTGAAATTGTTACGCCGTATGAATTTCTTGAACGAATCGGTGAAATTTAATTCATTTGAGAAAGAAAAATGTCGCAAGACGGACAAAAAAATTTAGTTGTAATTTTTTTCCTATGTTGTGGTGTTTATTGCTTTTATATAAGCAGAAACAAACAAAAACTGAGAAAAATATCTGACAGCATTGTAAAAACCGGATTGTTTTTTATACAAGACCCTAAATATGCCGAGGAGTATTCTCGATTCTTTTATAAAGTCGGCGGATTTTTTTTCATCGCTGTTGGGTTAATTGCTCTGTTAGCTAGAACATCATTTTCACATACTTTTTATGGAGAATACGCTTTAAAGACTTTCATCTTAACAATCTTCATCGGCGGATTGATTTCAATTATTTATTCATACTGGCGTTTTAGAAATAAATGAAACTTACTTTTCTCGGCACAGGAACTTCGACGGGTGTTCCGTCAATCGGCTGCGATTGCGAAACTTGTCTTTCGACGGATTCGCGCGATAAACGGCTGCGCGTTTCGATTTTAGTTGAACACGCCGGGAAAAAGATTCTCGTTGATACCTCGATAGATTTTCGGCAGCAAGCACTTCGCGCCAAAATAAATTATCTCGACGCGGTTTTGATTACGCACTGCCACGTTGACCACGTTTTTGGACTTGACGATATTCGTCCGCTCAATTTCCGTTACGGCGCGATGGGCGTTTATGCCAACGAAATCGCGTGGAAGGACTTGCGCCGCATCTTTCAATACATCTTCAAACCGACGCACATCGGCGGCGGACTTCCGCAGCTTATTCCGCACACTGTCGAACATAATTCGCCTTTTTGTATCGGTAGAGAAATTGAAATCACGCCGCTCGAAGTCATTCACGGCAAACTTCCCGTCATTGCTTACCGTTTTAACGATTTTGCCTATGCGACCGACTTGAATTTTATCTCCGACGAAACGATTGACGGTTTGCAAGATTTGGACGTTTTAGTCTTGGATTGCGTCCGCCACAAACCGCATTCGACACATCTCGGCTTAAACGAAGCTCTCGAATACATCGAAAAAATTAAACCTAAAAAAGCATTTCTCACGCACCTGAATCACGACATTCTGCACGAACGCGATTCAAAACTGCTGCCCGATAATGTGCAGTTCGGTTATGATGAATTGGTTGTTGAGGATTAAATATGCTGAGTCTTGATGATAATAAACGGCAAGGTTTTGATGGAGGTTACAGAATCAAATATGATGTTTCCATACCTTTGAAAAAACTTGAATTCTTAACTCAACCAAATGAGGTAATCTGGAATGAATTATGGGGAGAACTTTTTCATCAGCGTCTGATTCAACAGGAATTTCCGCATCTGCAAAAACGATATTGGGGCGACACTTTTGGGCAACCGTTTACGACGCGTGCGTAATGCGGCAACATTATCGAAGAAGCTGTCCGAGAATACTTGGAGAATCATCAGCAACCATCAAACAAGGATAACAATCCGTTCATCCTTCAAGATAATTAGGTTTGGACTTTCAATTCTTTTTCAAACCTCTGCACTTATATAGTGCAGAGTCATTTAGTTGAATCTAATAATTTTTCCCATTAGATATTATGCAATAGCGTTTGCCCAAGCCGTCATCAAGTAAGCAAATGAAGTGATCGAGCTAATCGCCTTTGCACTAAAATTTTGCAAGCCTTATCCCGCTAATTGACTCACTTCTGCCATTGTTTGCGGCTCATAATCGGAGAGCCAATCTTTCAATTGTTTCCAAAATCTCTCCACCGGATTTAATTCCGGCACGTTCGCCGGTAAAAAAATAAAAATGATGTTTTTTCCAACTTTCAACTTTTCGGTCGTGTGTGACGAAGCATTATCGATCAAAATAATATGCAAACCCGCCTCACCTTCTTTGGCAAATTCGTCCATAAAGAGTTGCATCATCGCGGTATCCAAATTCGGCAATTCCAACATAAAATCTTTGCCCGTAAAGGGTTCGATCAGTCCAAATAAATACTAATACTCGCGCACTATTTCCGAACTTATTAACGGTCGCACTCCCTTCAATGTGATTCTGCGCCGATGGATCGGCATCAATCCGATTCTGGTTTCATCTTCCACCCACAACCTCAATTTTTGATATAAAATGCCGGGTTGCGCGACTATCACTTTGAACTTGGCTTAGATTGAATCACGCGCACTCAGCCACTTCTGCTAAGTTTTTTTGGATTTGCGGGGCGCGGCACTTTCGCTTTTGCCTCTAATTTATACCTCACCAAATGATGTATATTTGAATAATGAATGGCGATATTGTGTTTTTGACGACCATTTGGTGAGTTTCTTTGGATGTTCGACTGCCTTTTTCAGTTCCCAAAATAGTTTTTATTTCTTCCAGTGCCGCTTCACTAATTTTCGTTTTGGCTCCCGGAGGTTTGTAGATTTCTAACAACTTTTCTAAACCTTCAATTTAATACAAACTCATCCAATCTGAAATGGTGTTGCGATTTTTACCCAACATCCGGGCGACTTTTCCTCTTGAGCCGGCTTGCCCTGTCACTATTAAATATACTGCTTGCAGTCTGTTTTGCCGTTTGCTGTTGCGCTCAGTTTTGAGCATTCTCTTATTTCTTTGGCAGTTTCTTGATTTTTGGTAATACTTTGTTCATTCACTTACTTATTGCATACTTACTATCGGGAAAGCGTATGAGTTCCCAATTGATAAAAAGGTAAGGACGGTATTATTAAATTAACCGTCCTTACCTTCTTTCTATGTGAAATTTTATTAGAGATCAAAAGTCATAGGATTTCATTGTCAGACTTTATTCCCTTTTTATACACGCAAATATTTTTTACTTTGCGCCGCCTGCCAGTTTTCCGATTAAGGTGAAGAGCGGCAGATACATCGAGATGACGATTGAGCCGATGGTGACACCTAAGAATGCGATGAGCGCAGGTTCGATCATTGCCAGCAAATCGGCAATTGCCGTATCAACTTCGTCCTCGTAGAAATCGGCGATTTTGCCGAGCATCGCGTCGAGTGCGCCGGTTTGTTCGCCGACTCCGACCATCTGCCCGACCATATGCGGGAAGACGTTGGTCGCTTTTAACGGTTCGACAAAGTTTTCACCGCGTTCGACACCGGCACGAACTTTCAAAATCGCGTCTTCGACGATGACGTTTCCGGCGGTTTTTGCTGTAATGTCAAGCGATTGCAGAATCGGAACACCGGATGAAAGAAGCGTTGACAGAATTCTTGAAAAACGGGCGACGGCGATTTTGCGTAAAATGCTTCCGAAAATCGGCAGTTTGAGCATTAAACTATCAAGCTGCCAACGACCATTCTTTGTTTTGTAGTATGCGCGAATCCCGATTGAGCCGCCGATTAAACCGACCAAAAGAGCGAGTCCGCCCCAACCGGCGAGAAAGTTACTGATTGCCATCACGATTCGTGTCGGAAGCGGCAAGGCTTCGCCCGGTCCGAGTAGTCCGAGAAAGATTTGCTCGAATTGCGGAATCACGACGACCATAATAATCGCCACGGCTGCAATCGCCACGAAAATAACCGCCGCCGGATAAATCGAAGCCGAAACGATACTGCGTTTCAATTTGACGACCTTTTCGATCAAGGTGGCAAGACGCTGCAAGATCAAATCCAAGACACCGCCGGCTTCGCCCGCTTCGACCATATGTGAATAAAGTCCGTCGAAAACCTTCGGATGTTTTTGCATCGCCGCGTGCAATGTTGCGCCTTCTTCGACGTTTTGGCGAACCTGGCGCAGAACGTCTTTGAAAAACGCATTTTGCTGCTGCTCCGCCAGAATGTCAAGACATTGGACGAGCGGCAAACCCGCGTCAATCATCACGGAAAACTGGCGTGTAAAAACGGCTAGTTCCTTAGCTTTAACCTTTTTGCTGCGACCGAGTTTGGGAATGGCGATTTCGCGTCCTTTTTCTGAGGCTTGCGTCATCACGATCTGTTCACGGCGCAAAAGTCCGCGAAGTTCGTCCTGACTGGCGGCTTCTCTTTCACCGGAAACCATCTCGTTTAAGCGATTACGACCTTTAAATACAAATGTTGGCATTTTTTTCTCTAAGCTCCTGTTGGATATTATGATTCCAGATTCCAAATTTCAGATTCCAAATTTCAGATTCCAAATTTCAGATTCCGATTTGAGATTTTGACCCAAATTGGAATCTGGAATCTGAAATTTGAAATAAATTTTAACGTCCCGGCGGACGCTGACCGACCGGGCGACCCTGCATATACGGACTGCCTTGTCCCATCGGCGGTTTTCCCTGATTGTTGTATGACTGATTGAGACCCGAACCGCGTTCGATCAGTTCGCGCAATTCGTCGGCATTGGAACTGCGTGCCATTGCCGTTTCGAGTGAAATTTGGCGTTGATGAAACAGTGTGGCAAGTGCTTGATTAAATGTCTGCATTCCAAATTTGTCCTGTCCGGTCTGCATCATTGAATAAATTTGGTGAATTTTATCTTCACGAATCAAATTACGAATCGCGGGATTTGGAATTAGAATTTCGAGTGCCATCGAACGTCCGTCGCCTGATGCTTTCGGCAGCAGAGATTGACACATAATGCCTTCGAGAACGAGCGAAAGTTGGGTGCGAACCTGCGATTGCTGTTCTGCCGGAAAGACATCAATGATACGATTAATGGTTGAATAAGCTGAGTTTGTGTGTAGTGTGGCAAATGTTAAGTGTCCCGTTTCAGCGATTCTGAGTGCCATCTCGATTGTTTCGAGATCGCGCATTTCGCCGACCAGAACAATGTCCGGGTCCTGACGAAGTGCGGTGCGGAGTGCCGCGCCGAAACCGTGCGTGTCGGCGTTGACTTCGCGCTGATTAACAATGCAGTTTTTGTGATTATGGAGAAATTCTATCGGGTCTTCGATAGTCAAAATATGGTCGTGACGTTCGATGTTGATTTTATCAACCATCGCGGCAAGCGTTGTTGATTTACCCGAACCGGTCGGACCGGTGACGAGAACCAAACCGCGCGGCTTTTTACATAAATCGGCGACGACCGATGGCAAACCTAACGCTTCAAACGATTTAATTTCGTAGGGAATCGCCCGAAAAACTGCGCCGACCGCACCTTTTTGGTTAAAAAGATTGGCACGAAACCGTGACATTCCTTTCAAACCGAACGAAAAGTCGAGTTCGAGATTTTCCTCGAAACGATGTTTCTGCGCGTCCGTTAAAACCGAATAAGCAAGCTGTTTGGTTTCAGCAGGCGAAAGCGGATGAAAGCCCTCAAGAGGACTGAGATGTCCGTGAACGCGAACCTGCGGCGGCGAATTTGTCGTAATGTGCAAATCCGAGCCGCCTTTATCCGTCATTTTCCGCAGGAGATCGGGAAGTGTAATTTGTGATTCCGGGCTTTGTTGCTGGTAGTTCATAATTTGAGTCTTGAGTCTTGAGTCTTGAGTCTGAAGTCTTGAGTCCTTAATCAAATCAGAAAAATTCTGTTCGACTCACGACTCAAGACTTCAGACTCAAGATTTTTATTTAAGTTCTGCTTGTTGGGTGTTGTTTTGACGGGCGCGAACCAGTGAATTGATAACTTTTTCCGATTCTTCGGCGAGACGTTCGGATGAATCGTTCGACGAATTCGTTGAAACGCTGTAAATTCGTCCTTCGGATTCGGCAAAGTAGAAAACTCTCGATTGAACACGACCACCAACGCCTTCGGACTGCGCGACGACGACGTAAACTTTTTTGCCGCCGATTTCTTTTTGATAATCGTTGACGACCCAGCCGTTTTCCTTAATCATCCGGTCAATCACATTTCGGCGCAAACTGGTTGTCTGCACACCGCCGACCGTTTTGGATTTGGCGTTGTTATCATCGCCGCCCATCGAAGGTCCGACGACTGAAATTGAAGCTGAACCGAGTGCCGAACCGTTTTCGTCGTTGACGTTAAATTGTAGTTCAGACTGCGACGACTGGCTTTTCTTCCAAGTTTTCGGCGCGGTGTCACCCGACGGTAAAACTGCCGGACTGTTGTCTTCACTGACTTGCTTTGGCACCGTTTTCTTGAAATTTTTGACCGGCATCGCGCCGTTTGAATTCTCGTCTTGCACGGCTTTTGCCAATCTGATCTGGCGCAGACGCAAAGTTCTTTTGCGATTTGCTAAAGATTTTTTGCGATTCATTTTGGCGCGGTATAAACGCCACCAAGCCCGCGAATATTTTTTGATTTTTTTCTTTTTCGCGTATTTGTGGTGTTTTTTCGCACCTGCTTCCGCGTAATCCGTGGCTAACGGAATAATCACTCCGACTCCAATCAACAAAGCTAAAGATAATGCAATTGCCCTAATCATACTTCCTCCATTTAGATAACCGTTTCTTTGACTACTTCCTCAATCGTGGTAATGCCTTCGCGCAGTTTATGCAGTCCCGAATTCCGCAAAGTCATCATTCCGCACTCGATGGCTTTCTTTCTCAATTCAATGGCACTCGCGCCGATAATAATCAGTTCGCGCAGTTCGTCGGTGATTTCCATCACTTCGTAAAGACCGACGCGACCTTTGTAACCTGTTCCGTTGCACGTTTGACAGCCTTTTCCTTTGTAAGCCTTCATCGTTGCCGCTTCTTCTTCCGAAAAACCGATTTCGACAAAGCCTTCGACCGGAACGTGAACTTCTTCCTTGCAGTCTTTGCAGACTCTTCTAATAAGCCTCTGCGCTTGAATCAAATTGACGCTGGTTGCAACGAGAAACGGCTCGATTCCCATATTGACCATCCGCGAAATTGTCGAAGGCGCATCGTTCGTGTGCAGCGTTGATAAAACAAGGTGTCCGGTAAGTGCGGCTTTGATGGCGATTTCCGCCGTTTCAAAGTCACGGATTTCGCCGACGAGAACGATATTGGGATCCTGCCGGAGAAATGAACGAAGCGCGGCGGCAAAATTTAAGCCGATTTGCTCCTTCATCTGCACCTGATTGATGCCCGGAAGGTTAAATTCAACCGGGTCTTCCGCCGTCATAATATTTGTTTCCGTCGTATTTAAAGCCTGAAGCGCAGAATAAAGCGTATTCGTTTTACCCGAACCCGTCGGACCCGTCACCAAAACCATTCCGTAAGGCTTATTGATATTGCGCTGGAACATATCCAGACTTGACTGCTCGAAACCGAGTTTTGTCATATCGAGCATCAGTTTGTCTTTATCGAGCAGACGAAGCACGATTTTTTCGCCGAACAGTGTCGGAAGCGTCGAAACGCGGAAATCGAGTTCGCGCGAACGATTATCAATTTTTACCTTAATCTTAATACGACCGTCCTGCGGCAGACGTTTTTCGGAAATGTCGAGTTTCGACATAATCTTCAAACGCGAGAGCAGCGCGTCACGCATCTTCATCGGCGGGTGCATCACGTCATACAAAACGCCGTCAATACGAAAGCGAATGCGAAAATCCTTTTCATATGGTTCGACGTGAATATCGGATGCGCCGCGTCTCAAACTATCAACCAGCAACACGTTAACAAGCCGCACAACCGGCGCGTCTTCGCTTGCCTGTGCGAGCGCGGCGAGATCAATTTCGTCATTTTCCTGAACGACTTCGAGTTCTTCAGTGCCGTCGCTGGCTTCAAACTTAAATTTATCGAGCGAGACGTTTAAGTCCGATTCCGATAATCTTTCGCCGGGTTTTGCGCCGTTTCCATTGCCGTTCCCGTTCCCGTTGCCGTTCCCGCTGCCGTTTCCGTTGCCGCCGCCACGGGCGAGTTTCGCCGAGATTTTGCTGAAATCGTCCTGACCGTTCATCACGACTTCGATGGCTTTTGACGAACTGTAATATTTTGTAATGGCAATTTGCAGCGAGGCTTCCGAGGCAATCACGGGTTCAACATTAAGTCCGGTCATAAACTTAATGTCGTCCATCGCAAAGACATTTGTCGGATCAGCCATCGCCAGCGTTAAAGTTGCGCCGACTTTAGAAATCGGTAAAACCGTATATTTGAGCGCGACTTCGTGAGAAATAAGTTTGACGGTTTCGTCCTCAATCTGAAAAAGTTCCAGATTGATTGACGGAACGCCGTATTGACGCGATAAAACAGCGGTAATTACATCGTCGGAAATGATTCCGAGCTTGATTAGATTTGAGCCTAAGCGACCGCCGCTCGTGCGTTGATATTCCAACGCTTCGCGCAGTTGTTGCGAAGTAATAAGGTTTTCGCGGACAAGAATTTCCCCAAGTTTTGCTGACATTTTGCTTTCGGAGTTTTCCCTTTTTTAAGTTTGTGTAAAGTGGGGTGTTAGAGATGTCTTAATGCTTTTTCTTCTGTTTGAGAAGATCAATTCAACGACGTTTATCATCGTTGAATTTCCATAATATATGTTTAACCCGATAGTGTCAAGAAATCTTTTAAAGCTATAGAGTTAGCGACAAATGAACTTCTTTAAAGCCGAAATCAGTATTTGGAGAATCTTTGAATTTCAGTTGTGAGCGCAATTTTAACGGAAAAGCCGTAATTGGACAAAATAAATGTCATTGTCCGGTGAGCAAAAAATTTAACTGAATCTTGGCTGCCGATTTCGGTGTGGCTTGTTGCCGCTGAATTTACTAATACGCCGCATTTTTCAATACCTGAAAAAAGTCGTTAATCTCACAAAAAAGAGGTAAAATATTCAACGATTGAAATCTTTCTTTAAGCTGATTGTATTTCGGTAAATTTATTTTACTTGAAGCGAGATTTTCCGTCGTTACGCCTTCTGAACCAAGATTAGATTATTTGTGAGTTAAGCGGTTAAACTAATGAATAAACAAAAAGCAAGAACATTTTTGAAGTATTCAAACAGAGACAAATTGCGCCGCATAAAGCAATGATAAAAAGAAATTTATTTATAACTTTAATCGTTTCCCTGCTGACGGCAATCGGAACAAGCGCAGCCGTTTCGACCGGCGAACACGCCAAGTATAACTTTAACTCCGATTGGAAACTTTTTGTCGGAGATATAAGAGATGCGGAAAATCCGGCTTTTGATGACGCGAATTGGAAAAACATCACAACGCCTCACGCGTGGAACGAAGACGACGCTTTCCGCAAAGATATTGCCGATTTATCAACCGGAATCGCGTGGTATCGCAAACATTTCCGCCTGCCTGAAAAATCTACAGATAAAAAAGTCTTTCTCGAATTTGAAGGAATTCGTCAGGCTGGCGAATTTTACCTGAACGGCAAATTTATCGGCAGACACGAAAACGGCGTAATGGCGTTTGGTTTCGACGTGACCGATTTTATAATTTCGAGCGAAAACGTGATCGCCGTGCGGATTGATAATTCTTGGGATTACAAGGAAAAAGCGACGAATTCCGCCTTTCAGTGGAACGATAAAAATTTTTACGCAAACTACGGCGGTATCAACAAAAACGTCTATCTGCACATCACCGACAAACTTTATCAAACTCTGCCGCTCTACTCGAATTTGCAAACGACCGGCGTTTATGTTTACGCGCAGGATTTCGACATTAAAGGCAAAAGCGCGAAAATCACAGCTGAAACCGAAGTTAAAAACGAATATGCGACTGGCAAAAACATTTCTTACCAAATTGATATTGAAGACCTCAACGGCAAGATTATCAAGACAATTAACGGTGGAAAATACACGCTTGCGCCGAACGAAACGAAAATTATCAGTGCCTCGGAAACGGTAAAAAATCTTAATTTTTGGAGTTGGGGTTACGGTTATCTCTACAATGTCTATACGACTTTAAAAGTTGACGGCAAAGCAGTTGACGTGGTAAAAACGCGCACCGGATTTCGCAAAACCGAATTTGCGAACGGAATGTTCAAGTTAAACGACCGGACTTTGCAGTTAAAAGGTTACGCGCAGAGGACGACGAATGAATGGGTTGCGCTCGGTTCGGCGGTTCCGGCGTGGCTGTCGGATTTCAGCAATCGAATGATGGTCGAATCGAACGCCAACCTCGTTCGCTGGATGCACGTTACGCCCTGGAAACAGGATGTCGAGTCCTGCGACCGCGTTGGACTAATTGAAGCGATGCCTGCCGGAGATTCGGAAAAAGACGTTGACGGGCGGCGTTGGCAGCAGCGACTTGAAGTAATGCGTGACGCGATGATTTACAACCGCAATAATCCGAGTGTGGTTTTTTATGAATCAGGCAACAAAGGCGTGTCGGAAACTCATCAGGCGGAGATGAAGGCTCTGCGCGACAGATATGACGCGCACGGCGGACGCGCTTCGGGTTCGCGTGAAATGCTCGATTCAAAAGTTGCCGAATACGGCGGCGAAATGCTCTACATCAACAAAAGCGCACGTTTTCCGATGTGGCAGATGGAATATTCGCGCGACGAAAATTTACGAAAATACTGGGACGAGTTTTCGCCGCCGTTTCACAAAGACGGCGCAGGTCCGAAATACAAAAACGAAGATGCGAGTGCCTATAACCGCAATCAGGATTCATTCGCGGTCGAAGATGTCGTGCGCTGGTTCGATTATTACGAAGCGCGTCCGGGAACAGGGAGACGCGTCAATGCGGGCGGCGTGAATATTATTTTTTCCGATTCAAACACGCATCATCGCGGCGCGGAAAACTACCGGCGGAGCGGTGAAGTTGACGCACTACGTTTGCCGAAAGACGGATTTTTCGCGCATCAGGTAATGTGGGACGGTTGGGTTGATGTCGAAAAACCGCGGATTCATATCATCGGACATTGGAATTACGCGCCGGACACGAAAAAAAATATCTACGTCGTTTCAAGCGCGGAAAAAGTCGAATTATTCTTAAACGGCAAATCGCTCGGATTCGGCGAACAGAGCAGTAAATTTTTGTTTACGTTCAAAAATATTCAATGGCAATCCGGCGAATTAAAAGCCATCGGTTATGATACAAAAGGTTTAAAAGTGACTGAAGATATAAAGAAAACTGCGGGAAATCCGGTTGCAGTCAAACTCACGCCGCGCGTTTCGCCGAACGGTTTGCGAGCGAACGGCGCAGATGTTGCGCTTGTAGATGTCGAAGTCGTTGACGCGGCAGGAAATCGCTGTCCGACGGCTTTAGAGACGATTAATTTTACGCTTACGGGCGCAGCCGAATGGCGCGGCGGCATCGCGCAGGGCGCGGATAATTACATTCTTTCAAAAAGTCTGCCGGTTGAAAACGGAGTCAATCGCGTCATCATTCGCACGACCGACCAAGCCGGAAAAATAACTTTAAGCGCGTCGGCGGAAAATCTAAAGCCGGCGGCAATTGAATTGAATTCAAAAAAATCGGAAGTAACAAACGGCTTATCGCTTGAAATGCCGTTTGATAATCTGCCCATTAATCTAAGTCGCGGCGCAACTCCGGCAGGTGAATCTTTCAAAATGTCGCGCCAAACAATCGAAATCGCCAATGTCTCGGCAGGCTCAAACGCGGACAAGGCAAAATTGAGTTTTGACGATAACGAAGCGACCGATTGGTCGAGTGACGACAAGCCCGAAACCGCGTGGATCAAATACGATCTGGCGAAAACCGCCAACATAAATCAGGTTGTTTTGAAATTGGTCGGCTGGCGAACGCAGAGTTTTCCGCTGCAAATCTCGATAGACGATAAAATTGTTTTTGTCGGACAAACGCCGCGCAGTCTGGGTTATGTGACGCTCAATTTTTCGCCGACAACGGGCAAAAGTCTGAAAATAGAATTAACCGGAAACGCGAGTAACCGCGACGCTTTCGGCAATATTATCGAAATTACCGGCACACCCGATTTACAGTCGTCAGCCGCAAAAGGTGGAAAAACAACGCTCGGAATCGTCGAAGCGGAAATTTATGCGCCGCTTTCACAATGAACTTTCAGAACTACTTTTCTCTAAATATTCAGAGTATTTCGGGAAGATTATTTTGATGTGTTCGGGCGTAAATTCTTTATTTACAAGCAGTGCTGAGAGCGCAACGCTCGTGATCGAATGTGAAGTCAAAAAATCTCTGCCGTTTGCCGCCAGGTAATGTTGATATTTGCTTGCGCCGCGCTCGACAATCGCATCCAAATCGCGCAACTTTTTTAAGTTCATTTCGATCAGCGGTCTGAGAAAAAAAGGAACGTCCAAAATCTGTGTTCCGGCGGAAAGCTCAGGAAATTTCCACTGTGCGTAACGAATAAAACTGTCGAGATTGAGTTCGTTGTCGAGAAATAATTCGGGGTCGGTTTCCGATTTTTTGATGCCGCTCAGATATTCTTCACGTTCGGCGCGAATTTTTTTAAATTCCTCATCGGAATCGAGAAAGTTTTGCGCCAGCAGATTAAGACGATTTCGCAGAACGCTTGGAATATTCGATTCATTTTTATAAACTAGATGATGGTCAATAATCGCCCAAGCGTCCTGTAAAACGGTTCGCGTTTGAATCTCACAGACCAGATTTTTCAAATCATCGTAGCGTGCGCCCGACGAATTTTCGCCGAGACGCACCACAAAATGAATCGCGCCGTAACCGAATCGGTCGGTTTTTTGATCGGTTAATTTGTCAATTTTCTCGACGATTTCAAAATGTTCGGCAATCGCGTTTTCTGTTTTGATTAGATCATCAACATATAAACAAACGACTCTTACACCGGCAAAATCGGTGATTTCTTCAATCGGATTGCTGTAAGCCTTGCGCTGAATTTTTTCAAGAAAGCTGTTCAAAGTTTTGGCGCGATGCGTGATCGTCGAAAACTCAACCTTATTTTTGGTCAGTTCTCGGTTCAAAATATACGCCACTTCCGCGCATAATTTTTCATAATCCGTTCGCTGATTGATAAAGCGTTTGATAATCTCGGTTTTTTCTAGCCAAACTTTGTCGGCATCGAAATCCGAAGCTGCGACGAGCGAATCTTTTGTTGATTTTGCACTATTCATTCGACCAAATTTTACACTAAAATTTAGTTTGAATTAAAATATATTTGAATGCTGAAGTTTGAAAAAACGTGAAACTCGAACAAACGCGGCGGAAGTCCGCGCGTGAGCAAGGGCGCAAGGTAATTAGCGACTACGCCCAAGTTCGACGCACGGACTTCCTCTTTCAAGGCTTGCCTATAGAAAATTGAACTAATTTTTTGTCGCCTAGCGACTTATTGAGTTTAGCCGTGTGTTTTAACGCACGGAAAGTAAAAAAATTGTCCGTGTCGCGTCAGCGACACCTGAATTTAACTGATTTTCAATTGTCGCTGACGCGACACAATTTTTTTGTTTAATCGTTCCGTGCGCTAAAACACACGGCTAAACTCATTTTATCGCTAGGCGATACTAAAGGAATTTTTATAGGAAAGTCCTGCTTCCGCCTTTTTCTTTGAATCATTTTTTCTTCGGAAGATTGACAGCGAAATTCGGCGACGGCGCGATGCTTTTTCCCTGCGCTGAAAAGTATTTTTTGAGGCTCGGTTTTTTCAATGCGCGAAGTCCGGCGACGACTCTTTGGGCGTTAAATAATGCGCCTGCCGGAGTCGAGTGTGTGCGTTTATCGCCGAATAAAGGCTCAACTTTTTCCTGTCCGAGTTTTTCAAATTCGAGCGCGATTGACTCGTTTAAATTGATATATGCCGCGCCGGTTTCACGCGCCGCGTTTTCCGTCCACTTGACGAAAGTTTCGCTTTCCTTGCGAATTATTTTCCCGTCGTTCCAATCTTTGTGCGGAACCATCGAGCAGAAAATCGCGGTTGCGCCTTTCGCTTTCACGTCATTTCCGTATTTCCGCAGATACCAGCCGAAAGTATGAACCGTTTCTTTTTTGCCGTCGAGCCGCGTTACTTCGGCGGTTTCTTCGCCTTCGCTGTGAATCGAGCCGCGATCTTTAGCCGCCGGATCATCGTATTTGCCGACATCGTTATGCCCGAACTGAATCAGCACGAAATCGCCGGGTTTGAGTTCGGCTAAAACTTTGTCCCACCGCCCTTCATACTGAAAAGTGCGGCTGCTCCGTCCGCCGATGGCGCGATTAATGACATTAATCTTTTTCGGATCGAAAAACTGCGTCATTTCCTGTCCCCAACCGCGCAGCGGCGCATCGCTTCGCAAAGTCGAGTCGCCGATGATAAACAGCGTCGGCAATTTCAGATTAACGGCGGTTTCAACCTTCGCTTTTGAATCGTCAACTACCGGACGCGCATCATCTTTGGTCTGCGCTTTGACGAAATTCGCGCCAAATAACAAGCCGACTAAAAATAAAATCGAATAAGCGGTATATTTTTTATTCATAATTATTTCGCCTTTTTGATTTCGACCGCGTAAACCTGCGATGCGCCGCCATACATATTTGATCGGAAAACGATCCATTTGCCGTCGGGCGTAAATGTGCCGTTCGGCTCCAATGTATAATCGTGATTCGCCAGATTAACCAGTTTTTCCGACTTCAATTTGCCGTTTTCCGGCGTGAACAGATACATAAATTGTCCGTTATCGCCTTTCGCCACGCTGTTCGGTCCGCCGCCGTCGCCGGAAAATGTTTTGCCGTCGGGCGCGACGTTGTAATGCACCGACCATTCGTGTTTGGTCAAGCTGAATTTCTCCAATTTGCCGGTTTTGATTTCGTAACGCGCCAGCCAAAATTGAACGCTTTTCGGAGTCTGCAAATCGTAATAAATATATTTGCCGTCCGCGCCGAAAAATTCGTGTCCGGCGATTTCCATCTCCATTGTTCGCGTGTGAATCTTTTTCAGATCGCTGCCGTCGGTGCGAATCGTCCAGATGCGGTCAACTTTGTGCCACGGACCTTCGTGCGAATACATCATTAAACCCGGATCAGTCGGCGAAAATTGAACGTGATTGAGCCAGTCAGTCGAAGGATTAAAAGTTTTAATTGCGCCGGTTTTGATGTTAATCGTGAACAATGCCATCGGGATTTTAGCGGCAAGGCGGCGTTCCATCATTTCGCCTTTACCCGGATAATTATCGCCGCGCGGCGCGTTTTGAGCGGCATTCGGCGTGTTTGTTGAAGGATTTTGGGACGTGTTTGTTGACGGCGTTTGCAGTGGGCGCGGACGAAATTCTTCGGGCGTTTCGCCGGTCGTCAAACTGCCGCCGAGCAGCGTTTCATCGGCATTAACCGCGAAACCCGCACCGCCGCGCAGACGTGCATCCGTCACGATTTCGCGCGTTTTTTTAGTATCAACATCGGTCTCATAAACCGTGTCGCCCTTCCGGTAATAAACGTGGCGCGAATTTTTTCCGACGACCACATCGCCGGCGCGACCTTCGACGATTTGCTCGACTTTTTTAGTATTGAAGTTGTAAGTCGAAAGCCCGCTGCGCGTCGAAAAAACGAGTTTGTCGCCGTTTGCGGTATAGCCGTTTTGATGAAAATAAAAACTCTGACTGCCCGGTTCGTCCGAGATACGAATGATGAGGTGTCCGGTGTCGGGATCAATCCATTCACGCGGCGATTCTTTAACGGCAGTCGTCTGCGCCGCAACTGAGAAAGCGAAAGAAATTAACGATAAAGCAATGAATTTAATTCTCATATATGTTTTTTTCTAACAAAGAAAGTATTTTTTCCAGTTTTTTTCCAAAGAGAAAGACGGTCGGCTAAAATTTGCCGCCGTCTTTCTCTATTAAATCAAATAACCGTCCTTACTTCTTAAAAGTAAAGTTTCAGTCCGAATTGAATGTAACGCGGCTGTCCGAGTTCACGAAGTTGTCCAAAGGTCGAACCGTTTGCGCCATAAGCATTTTTCAGACGAAACAGTTTATATCCCTGCAAAGTCGTAATATCGAACTTATTCGGGTTAGTCGTCGCAAAACCTTCGGGAACCGGAATAGTATAAAAATTCAGCGGTAAAACGCCGGTCGGTCGGAGTGCCTGAACCGCGAGAAGTGCCGGATCAGTTGCACCGGTCGCCAACGGTCTGCCGTTGAACGCCGCCCAGGTATTATATTCAGCCAGCGTAATTGCCGTTTCGACCGGAGCCGCATCATAATCGGGACCCGCACCGCTGCCCGGTGAAGCAATTCGGAAATTGGGATGATTAAACGCATTAATCAAATCAACTCTGAACTGAAACCGGCGTTTTCCTTCGTCGTCCAAACCGAACGGAAGTTTGAAATTCTTTTGAAATGATACGTCAAAGAACTTCAGCAGCGGACCGCGAATATCCAATGTTCGCGGCGCATTACCAAGTGAACCTTTTGCCGGACGCATAAACGCCGACGGATTAATATAAGGTTCGCAAAGTGAACTGACTTTACAACCCGGATCATATTTCGGGTTGACCAACGGAACACCGGAAACAATGTCCGGGCGAATCGAGTGCGTCAGTGTTCCTAAAGTATTTCCATCAGCAATCGTCGGCAGAAACGGATAACCGCTTTGCAAACGTCCGACACCCGACATCGTCCAACCGCCGATCACTGCATCAATCGGACCCCACGCTTTGGCAAAGAACTGACGTTTTCTGCCGAACGGTAAATCCCAAATAAACGTCGTGCTGAACGAATGTTTGACATCGTAAGTTGAAATTGCGCGGTCACTGTAACGCGGCGCGTTAAACGAAACATTCGATCCCTGCGTGTTGCCGGAGGTCAAAATGTTTTTATCCGGGCTGGCATCCGAAGCATCGTCTAATGATTTCCCGTAGGTATAATTTGCCGTAAAAGCAAAACCATTGGTAATTCGGCGGCGAAAATCAATATATCCGGCGTTCCGAATACTGTTTGCCGATGTATCATAAAAAGAATTGAGCGTGTCGAAACCGAGATACTTACTGCCCAAACTCGCATTAGAAACTGACAGATTAGCTCCGACTAAACTTCTCCGACCTAACGGATCAGTAACATTTGTATCTGTATTAACGCCCGCTAAATCAAGCTGTTGAATGTAGTTGAAATCTCGCGGATTGACATTAACCAGCGGCAGAAAAAGATGCGTTCCTTTATTACCGACGTAGGCGATTTCAACGACCGTATTTTTAAATATTTGTTTGGAAATTGAAAGATTCCAGTTCTGCACATACGGTGTTTTGGTTTTGCCCGAAATCGTATAAGCCGGAATTGCTAAACTACCCAAATAAATTAATCCGTTGCTTGGAATACCGAGAGCCTGTTCGATTTGAGCAGCTGACGCATTCAATAATGAAGCACCGTTGAGCGGTTGATTATATGAAAGCCGCAGCGCGTAAGCCGAACTTGCCGCTCCGTTTGAACCGGTCGCATTCGCGGTTGCCGAATTGACATTGAACGAACCGAGATCGGGATTCGGCAGACGATTGTTGCCGGTCAGCGGTGCGTGTGAAAGACCGTAACCGCCGCGAATGACAACATCTCCTTCCCTGCCCCAACCAAAGATTGATTTCGGACTGTAGGCAAAACCGAAGCGCGGTTCATATCCTTTATAATCAACCGGGAAAATATATCTTGAACGTCCCCCGCGTCCGGCATACGCAAACGGCGGAACTAATGCACTCGTAATAATCCGTCCGGTCGGCAGTGTAATCGGGGTCGGCAGCGCAAAACTTTGAGCTAATTCCGGCGCGTAAGTTCCCTGCAAATTATTTTTTTCCGTGCGCGGCATTTGAAGAGCGTAACGGAAACCGAGATTCAATGTAAGATTCGGCTTGATCTTCCAATCGTTCTGAACGAACGCGGCATAGCTTTTCCAATCGTAATTATATGGAATGAGCAGTGAGCGGACAGCGACGGCATTGGCAGTTCCCAATAAAAGACTGGCAACCGGGTTGCCGCCGTTGGCGACGTTAATAGTTTGATTGACATTCGTCTGTCCGCTGCGGAAATCATAACGACCGCCGGAAGCGAACGCGAACGGAATCACATTAAGTTGAGCATCACCCAAATCAACGCCGAATTTCCACGATTTATTGCCCTGCGTCCAATAAACAATATCAGTTAGCGAATATCGCTTTTCTTTATTGAAATTGTTCGTCGAACCCGACGAACCGATATTTGCAAAAGCATTATAAGTCCCGTCAGTGCTAATCTGCACGAGCGGCAGACCACCTTCGGTAATACTCGGCAATCCTAAATCGGTTGAAAGATTTTTACCGCCGATAATCGAATACTGCTTCGTAAAATCGTCGCTGAATGTGCCGGTCGTCAGTCCCAAACGCAGTTCATTAATGATATTCGATGTGAAAATATGATTGTCGGTGATCACATATTGACGAGAGTTACTATAACTCGCGCCGTTGCCGTTAATGTCACTGCCAAATCCTTTTTCACCGATTGCCGGAACAAGCGTAAATCGAAAGTTCGCCCGGTTATTCTTGGTAATATTGTGGTCTATTCGTGCGGTATAACGGGTTTCATTCTGAACAACGAAACGATTGACTAAATAATTGCTGACTCCGCCGTTGCCGTTCAGGTAATAAGAACCGGCATCCGGCATAAAACTCAAAAGTCTCAGCGACAACGGATCAATCAAATTCGAGGGAAGCACGTTTCGGGAATCGAGTGTGGCAACTGCCGTTGAACAATATCCGCCGGCAATTGTCGAAGCCTCGCCGAATTGACAATAACGCGCTCCGGTTGGCGGTACCGCCAACCGTTGAAATTGATTGCCAACCTGCACAAATTGATTGTAAATTGTCGTCGGTCCGAGCGAACCTAAATTAAACCGGGCAGCAACCGCTGCCGGTAAATACCCGCTGCTCGTTCGCACTAAACCGCGAAAATCTCCGGCGCGTTCGGCGGCTGTCGGCAGCAGTGTATCGGTAACGACGAAATCTTTGCGGGTGCGCGGTTCAATTGCAAAGAAGAAAAACGTGCGGTCGTGTCCGTCATACAGCATCGGTCCGCCTTCGTTAAATGCCGGTAAGTAAACCGGACCACCGACGGTTAACGAAACTTGATTAGTGCGGAGATTATTTGGCGGACGAACTGCGCCGTTTGCCCATTTTTTAGCGTTTGTCTTCGGGTTGCGCGTGTACCATAATGCCGTGCCGCTAAAACGATTTGTCCCGGATTTCGTTGTGGCATTGATTACGCCGCCCGCCGTCTGTCCGTATTCCGCCGAGTAAGCCGAAGTTTGCACGGTGAATTCCTGAACGGTTTCGGGTGTTAAACTGACAACCTGACGGGCGATGCCGACACCTGTATTATTTGAGCCGTCAGCCAGAATCGCCGTACTTCCCGGTCTGCCCCCATTGATGCTCAAGTTGAATCCGGGAGCCGGAACGCCGGAAGTTACGTCGGGATCTTCGCTGCCGACATCACCCGAAACATTCGGAATCGTCGTCGCCAAATCCAAAACGCTTCGATTTGCCAGCGGTACATCTTCAAGCTGCCGCTCCGTAATAGTTTTCCCCGTCGTGCCGGTCTCAGTATTAAGAATCGGCGGCTCAGAGGTAATTGTCACTTTTTCGGTAATGTTGCCCGCTTCAAGTGAAACATTCACCGTCTGAGTAGATGCCGTATCAACTTTAACCTCCGGTACAATCGTTGTCTTAAAGTTGGTGGCTTCGACAGTCACCTTGTATGTCACAGGTTCCAGTGAATTAGCGGAAAATGTTCCGTCTTCGGAGGTGTTCAAGGTTAACGTCTGGTTCGTTCCCAGATTAGTAACCGTTACTTTGGCTCCGGGAATAACTTCGCCGCTGGCATTGGTTATTGTTCCGGTCAAACTGCCCCGGTTGGTTTGCCCGAACACAGCTAAACTCAAAAGCAGCGCAAAAATTGTAATTCGTATAAGTCGCATAGATTCTCTCTAACTCCCTCTGGATTTTTGAATTTCCTTTCAGAAAAATAGTCTAAAAAATTGTCAGTCGTAAATAATATTTAAAGCTCGGTTGCGGCACAAAAGTCAGCGGCGTAAAATTTTTGAATTTGGAAAATCCGTTGATAGAAAATTCGTATTTATAAAATCACTCTAACTTCAGCTCGTGGAAATGACATTAATGAATTTTGTCCAACAAAATTTTGTTTCTAAAACAAAATTCGTTGAAATACTGATTTTTCACTCAGAAAACCGCTTAACTGATATATTCAAAAAAAATTCGGCTGATTAGCGAAATTTGAAAACTTCTAGTTTAATTAATTGGTTTAACAAATTATTTGAGCTTAACAAAATGGTAAATTAACAGAATTGTAATAAATTGTCCAGTAAAAAACTACTTTCTATATATTTTATTCCAATTTTTCTCCTCATCATTCTAAATGTTAAAACATTTAATTAGAAATTTGTATTAAAAAAATTATGAAAGTTCATTTTACGGCAACATTCCATTCTCGACAGACTAAACAAAATTTTGCTGCAAAATTCATTAGGAGTCACTAATTATTCTTACCTGTAATCAGACGTATCTTTCCGGTTAAACCCGAAGGCAGCGGCTGAATTTTGTCCATATCTTGCGGCTGAAATCGTTCGCCGTAGCGCAGATTCAAAAGTTTATAATTTGGTAAACTTTGTCCTGCCATATAGTTAAGCGCGGTATTTCCGACCGTGACACGAATTTTGTTTGCGCCGGGTTTTAAGAACTGCGACACGTCCAGTCTATACGGCGGACACCAAACCGAACCGGCGCGGCGGTCATTGATATACACGACTGCCGCTTCCTTGACCGGCGCATCAAGCCACGTCTGCATCCCGTTTTTTACATTTTGAACGGGCAGCGGCACTGCTTCGCCAAAGTCCAAAACGGTTGAAAATTCTTTATTAAGAGAATCCGCCGGCAGATTAATTTCTTTTTCATAATCAACCGTGCCGGAGTAGTATAAATTCTGCTCGTCATCCGTCCAAGAATGCAGATTATTCATCAAAATTGATTTATTGGTCTTACCAAAAAATAATTTCCAATCTGAATCTAAATTTATCCCGGAAATTGGTGTTGATTTAGTTTCAGTGATGGGCAAAGCAGTTCGATTCTCAGAAAAAATGACAACGTACGATTGGTAAGGCTCAAAACTCAGTTCAACCGTTGTGCCGTCTTTAGTTTGTGATTTTATATTCGCAGCGGAAGTTGTTCCGTCCATCGTGTTCCAGATTTCGGCTTGATTTCCCGAATTTCTAAAGGTAATCTGCACCTTTTGTTTTTGGTTCGTCGTGTTCGCAACAAAGTAAATGTCCGCGTTTTCGGTTTGGCGGTGAACGAAACCGAAATCTTTGACGGCGGGCGCAATCGCCGCGTCGGGCGGCAGAACGGATTTCAATATTGCGCCGACTTCCTCATCGGTCGGCACAAATTTAACTTTCGGATTCGCGCCGCTGAACAGACGTTGGGTAATTTCACGAAATTCGTTTTGTTCGGCGACAGTCGTTTTGAATCCCGGCACAGACTCCGGTTTTCGGCGCGAAGCGATCAAGATTCCGCCGCTTTTGACGAACTCATCTAATTTTCGCAGCGATTCGAGCGGCATTCGTTCAATTCCGGGCAGCACGACGACGCGATATTTTCCCGCGCCTAAATCGAGATTGTCTTTTTCAACCTTGCCAACCGTGCGAAGCATTTCGTCGTCGAAAAAGTCTAAATTATAACCGCTTTCAAAAATCGCAGGCATAATTTTTTCTCCGACTAATTCGCGTTCGGCATCAATTAGGTGAACTTTTCCGGCGGAAAAATTGGCGTAAGCATCGGCGTTCGGCAGATAGAGCGCGACATCGTTTTTGGGTTGCCCCTGACGCATCAGCCAACTCATTCTTTGCAGATATTTCGCCAAATCCGGCATTACGATCCACCACGGATTTTTTTCGGTATAGGAACCCGAAGCGTAGAAACGTCCTCCCGGATATTCCATCCCGATTGGCGTATAACCCCATCCGTGACCGATTAATTGATTGATGCCCTGCAAAAAATGGATGTCGGCTTCGGCTTTCAGATCGAGCGGAGTAGAGCGAAAAGCCGGTGAATGATTCCACGTCCAAGTCTCGGAAGACGTGATGTTTTTACCGTAAATATGATTCGCCGACGAAGCCCAACGTGCGGCGCGGACGACTTTCCACTGTGCGCCTTCGCCGTCGGAAATGTCGGTGAACGCGCTGCTTGAGATTGCGGCGGGCGGAATACCGTAATTTTGCGAACGAAACAAAGTTCCGTTGCGATGCGCCCACGCGGTCGCAGTTTTAGCGAATCTTTCGTTGAAAAGTTCGGTTAAACTTCTGCCCCAATCGTAACGAATATCAGCGGTTTTCGCCCCGATGTCCATTACCAACGCAGGCAGATACGGCTTCAAATCATAACCGCGCCGCTTTCGAAATTCGGTTAAAAAATCATCCGTCCAATCCTGATTATAAACTTCGAGACTATCAGAAAAAACGGAATACGGACGATTATTTTTGTCTAAAACGCTGAACAGACGGTCGCCGGTGTTCTTAAAGTAGTTTTCGACCGATGAGTGGTCAAGATGATTCAGCATATAACCTTCCGCGCCGACCGACGGGCGTTTGACCATCATTCCGGCTTTGCCCGAAATAAAAAATAACACTTCCGAATCGGCAGCGGTTGAAGGCAGAACAACATTTCCGTCGCGGATGTCGGTCAATTCCTTCAAATCGTTTTCAGCGGCGGCTTTCCCGTTCGTTTTCACTAAAACGACGCTCAAAAGTTTTTCCGCCGGAATCATTGAAGGCAGCGGCACACGATTCATCTTCGCGTCAATTTTGACGCGCTCGACGCGCAGTTGTCCAGCGGCTTCATTAATCGGAGTTTTCGCGCCGCCGAACGACCAGCCGCTGCCTAATGTCAGGTCGAAACGCATTCCGAGTTCCTTGGTTTTGTCCGCCGTAAACTTCACCATATCGAGAAATTCGTCCGATAGATAAGGCAAATTTTTGATTCCCGCCGCCGTATCGTCAGGCAGCAGCGGATAAACCGGCTGAACTTCCACGCCGCCGATGCCGCCGTCACGCATCACGCGCAGCTCGCGTTCGAGTTCGGGCTTTGTGACCGCCGGACCAAACCACCACCAGCGCATCATAATCCGCGCATCATCCGGCGGCGCGAAAAAATTCTTTTGTAAATCATCGGCAACGACGGCAAAAGTGCCTTGACAGAGTGTGAAAATAAATAAAATTGTGATGAATTGTCTTGCCATAAATACCTCTAATCAAGATGAAAAACTTTCCTTAATTCAGTTGAAACCGGACTGTTATCAGCATTTGCGAGCATCACGTCATTCATAAACGCCCACCATTTGCGGCAGATTTCGGTCGCGGCGATGGAATTCCATAACGCTTCCGATTCGATTTCGGCATAACCGAAAAGTTGATTCGTTTCCTTATTGAGAAAAATCGAATAATTGGAAACGCCGTGATTTTTCAAAACGTCTGCTAATTCCTGCCAAATCGGGTTGTGCCGCCGTTCGTATTCCTCGTGCGAATCAGCATTGACCGTCATTAAAAATGCTTTTCTGATCATATTTCGTTCAGCGCATCAGCGCGGTCGCCGCCCACAAAATCGGTGCTTGTCCGTGTAAATTTCCCGTTTCGCGTTCGCGGTCGAGATAATACTGCACCGAGTAACCTTTGTTCGTGCCGACGCAAACGTCCGTCAGATTGCCGTCGGCGTTGATATGTTTGACTAATCCGAGCCACGCTTTTCGCGCCGCCGGACCATAAGTTTTTCCGTCGAGCCAGCCTTTTTTGACACCCGTAATCATTGCAAAAGTGAACATTCCCGTGCCGCTCGTTTCTTCCCAAGATTCGGGTTTGTCCACTAATTGCCGCCATAAACCGTCTTCCGCCTGATATTTGAGCAGTGAACCCATCATCGTTTGATAACCTTTCATAATCCGCGCATATTTCGGATGATTTTTCGGCAGCGAAGTAAGCATTTCCGCCATTCCCGCCGCAAACCAACCGTTGCCGCGTCCCCAATAAAAAGCCGAATCGTCGGCGTGAAAAAACAGTCCGTTCGGCTGCTGCAATTTGTCCAGATAAGCGGCGGCGGCAAGCGCGGCGCGGTCGAGATATTTTTTGTCCCTGGTCGCGCGAAACGCCTGCGTCTGGATCATCGTCATCATATACATATCGTCAACCCAGTAACGCGCCTCCGCCGAAATGCCGTCGGGCGTGGTCTTTTCCCACTGCTTGTCGGCAAAACTTTGACCGAGTTCGAGATATTTTTTATCTTTCGTTTCGAGATAAATCTGAATCGGGACAATGCCGAAAACGCGGTAATCAACGTGCGCGTTCGGTCCGACACGTTTGGCATCCGCGCCGAAAAAACGGTCGAATCGGTTATCGAGCCGCGTCTGTAAATTCTTATCTTTCAACAATTCAGCGACGGTCAGCGAACCATACCAACTGATAACTTCCGGGTAAATAACGAATTCGCGCTTCGGATTGGTTTCAAATTCAAATTTCCGCGCCGCATAATTTTCCGCCACACGCTTGCCGATTTCCTGCGGCGAA
Source organism: Pyrinomonadaceae bacterium (assembly GCA_965247805.1). GTDB lineage: Bacteria > Acidobacteriota > Blastocatellia > Pyrinomonadales > Pyrinomonadaceae > JAFDVJ01. Next base: position 5,369,056 of record OZ252034.1, on the reverse strand, counting down.
GTTCCTTTTTCCCAGTTGGAAAAATATTTTTTACTCTGCGCCGAAATTTCCGTTGAGAAAATAGATATTGCCATCAAACTCAATAAAAATGCCGGTAAATATCTTCGGATATACATATAATTTGCTCCCTAAAACCTTGTTATTTCGATTCCAAAACCTGCACCGAACTGTCGTTAATCTCAAATTTATATTTTTTCAGTAAATTCAAAATCTCCGCGCCCGCGAGCAGAACCGGACCGTAACCGTGCGCGGCGAACGAGCTGGTCGGGCGAAAATAATAAAACGCGGGGTCGAACGCCATTCCGGTTCCGACACACGTTCCTTCGACTTGTCCTTTTTGGTTAACTTTCGTCGTGACGGCGTTCCATGCAAGCAATGTCGCGGGCGCGTAAGCCTTTGCGTCAATCCAGCCGCGATTGATGGCGCGGGCGAAAGCGTAAGTGTAAATCGCGGTCGCCGAAGTTTCGAGATACGAATCTTCCCGGTCGAGAAGCTGATGCCAGAAACCCGTTCCCGATTGATACGAAGCCAAGCCTTTCGCGTGTCGCCGCAGCAAATCTAAAATTTGCGGGCGCAGTTCGTGATTTTCGGGCAAAACTTCTAAAAGCTCGACTTCGGTCATAAATGCCCAGCCGTTCGCCCGCGCCCAGCGAAATTCAGGATGCTCAGTCATTGATTCGACCCAGCCGTGCATAAAGACGTTTTTTTCGCGGTTGAACATCTTTTTTTCAAACGATAAAACCTGCCGTGCGGCTTCGTCGAAATATTTTTTGTCGCCGGTCAGTTTGCCCATCTGCGCGAGCGCGGGAACGCTCATAAACATATCGTCGAGCCAGAGCGTCGCGGCTTGCGGGCGATTTCGCGCCAGCGTTTTGTCCGCCAGCCGAAACTGTTTGTTCATAATGTGGTCAATCGCCGTGTCAATAATCGGCTGAACATTCGCCTTGCTTCCGGCACGTTTCGCTTTGATCATCGCCGCCGTCATCGCGCCGACATCATCGAGCGCACGCGGCGCGACCAGATTTCTGAGCGGCATTTTCGCTTCAAAATCCGAATAATTTCCGCCGGATTTTTTAATCGCCGCCGCCGAATCAGCGATAAAATTCAGCCTTTTTTCAACGTAATTTTTATATTTCGCGTCGCCCGTTGCTTCGCCTGCGAGCAGCATTCCGGCGTAAGTCACGCCCCATTCGTAGGAAACGATACGAAAATCGCCTTTTGCCAGAATCGTATTCGCATCGAGTTTGCTTAAATCGGTCAAAGGCGCGTTCGTCTTTTCGTTGACAAATCCAATCGGTGTCACCGCATCCAAATAACCGAAAACCCGATTCAAAACCGCCATCACATCTTCCTGTTTCGGAATGCCGTAAGGAATCGTGTAATCCGGCTTCAAAAGATGCAGCGGAGTCGTCGCATCGTTCGGCTGAGTCTGCGCGAAAATCGGCGCGATTGACTGCGAAAACAGCAAAATAATTAAACTTAAAATTTTGATTTTCATAAATTAAAAGAAATACGATTAGCCACGAACAAACACGAAAAAGGCACGAAAATAAGAGTTTTTATCCACAGATAAACACAGATGGACACAGATAAAAGCGGGTAAATAAACAAATTTATCCGCGAAAGATTTATCCGAAAAATCGTTTCTTATCTGCTTTAAAAATCTGTGTTTATCTGTGTTCATCTGTGGATAAATTTCTCTTTGTTATTAAAATTTCTTCTCTTATTTCGTGTCCTTTTCGTGTTTGTTCGTGGCAAAAAATTTATTTTTTCTGCTTCTTTTTCAGCGCAATTTTGATCGCGTTTTCAGCGAGCGATTTCATAATCGCGTAGCCTTTTTCGTTTGGATGCAGACCGTCGCGGGCGAGGTCGGCTTTCAAAAAACCTTTTTCGTCAGCCATCGCCGGAAAATAGTCTAGATACACCAGATCGTGTTCGGCGGCGAATCGTTTCATCCAATTGTTCAACTCCGTAATCTGTGCGGGCGGACGCTGAACGGTGCGAATAATCAGTTCGCCCGCCTTGTTTTTGTTGTAATCGGAAACCGGCAGCACCGACGAAAAAACGACGTTGATGCCGTTGGCGTGGGCGAGTTCGACCATCGAAGTCAGATTATTTTCAATCATCTCAAGAGTTTCCACACCCGTAATGCCGCCGATGTCGTTTGTTCCCGCTAAAATAACGACTACTTTCGGTTTCAGAGCGATCACATCGGGACGAAAACGAATCAGCATTTGCGGAGTCGTCTGTGCGCTGATGCCGCGATTGATATACGGCTGATTCGGGAAAAACTCGTTCAATTTCCAAAAATCCGTAATCGAATCACCCAAAAACACCACGCGGTTTTCATCTTTCGCAGGCGCGGGCGTTTTCGCGTTCGCGTCGCGGTAACGCCCAAGCTGCGCGTAATCGTTATAGCGCGACTGCAAACGGTCGGCGCGCGCTTTTTCAAATTCAATTGTTCCCGGCGACGGCGAAGCTGTTGGCGTTTGCGCGAAAGCCGCAGCGAAACCGAGAATCGTTAAAAATGACAGATAGATTGTGCGTTTCAACATAAAATTATTCCACCACATTTGTAAGGGCGATCCCTTGTGGTCGCCCGATTTGATTGATAACGAGAAAGACGGGCGGGGACAAGCCGCCGCCCCTACAATTTTTATTGAATCGTCAATGTTAATCGCGTCACCGAAGCCGCCGCGAATTTGTAAACCAACTTTCCGCCTGCGCCGACAGTTACGTTTTCATTGCGCGGCACGAGCGCGTTTGGGTTTTCAAAACTGTTGCGGGCGTGAATATCCGAATCGCTTAAAACCCGCGCGGTCGCCGAAACGATTTTCGCCCCGGTTAAATTTATTTCCGTTTCGCGGGCGTTTTTCGCATCAGGATTTACCGCCGTCAAAGTTACTGTTTTGCCGTTGATCGAAGCCGAACCGCTCAATCCCCAAATTGAAGCCGCAACTTCTTTTTTCGCCGCGTCGAGCCGTGTGAAACCCACTTTCGGAGCGATAAACTCTGTTCTGACAGCAGTTGCGCCTGAATGCGGCATATACATTTCAAAAACGTGATAATTCGGTGTGCGAATAAATTTGTCTTCGTAGGTGTGGAACAAAGATTGAATCGTGTTGACCAACTGCGCCGGATTCGCCATCGCTACTTTGTCGGCGTGACGCTGAAAAGTGTCGAGATTAATGCCCGAAATCAGCGCGTCGCGCAGCGTTCCGGCGTAAGCGTAAAGATAACCGGCGGGAACGTCCGCGTCCTGTTTGTGCCACGCGCCCCATTCGTCAACGATCAGTTTGACGCGGCGTTCGCGGTCGAATTCGCCCATAATCTGCCAGTGATCTTCGATCAGAGTCTTCATCCGGTCGGAGCGTTCGAGCAAGTCATACCACTCGTTTTCCGTATATTGATTGGCGATTTGCTGTCCGGTCGAACCGGCGTAATAATGCAAACCCCAGCCGTAAAGTTTCTGAATCTGCCGTCCGCCTTTCTGCTGTAAATTTTCAAAAAACTTGCGCGTCCAATTGACATCGCCGCCGTTCGGACCTGAACCAATTAACTTTAAGGGAACGCCGTAAGTCGGCAGCCACGCCGTAAATTTGCGAAACTCTTCGGCATATTCTTCCGGCTGAAAATCGCCGCCGCAGCCCCACGATTCGTTGCCCACGCCCCAATATTTGACGTTGAGCGGCGCAGCCGAATTATTTTTCGCGCGTTCTTTTGACCAGGTTGTCGTGTTCGCGGGCGAATTGCAGTAATCGAGCCATTCCATAAAAACGCTCACGTCACGCGAACGCACATTCGCCGCCAAATAAGGTTCCGCGCCGACCGAACGGCAGAAATTGACGAATTCGTCCGTGCCGAACTGATTGCTTTCATATTTCTGCGGTCCGCCTTCTAAATCTTCGTAAGCCTTCGTCGTTTTATACTTCGTGTCCGCCCAAAAATTAACGCGCGTCGGACGTTTTGAACGCTTGCCAACGCCGTCGCGCCAGTCATATTGATCGGCAAAACAACCGCCCGGATAACGAATCACGCCCGGATTCAGCTTCTTCAAATTGTCAACCAAATCGGCGCGAACTCCTTTATAATTCCTGATTTTCGACTTTTCGCCAACCCAGATTCCGTCATACACGACCGCGCCGAGATGCTCGACAAAATGGCTGTATAAATCTTTATTAATCGCGCCAATCGGCTCGTTAATTAAAATCTCGATCTTCGATTCCGCCGTTTGCGAAAATACCGATTTCGGCGCAATCATCATCGCCGCGCCCGCCAGCAGAGAACCTTTCAAAAATTCGCGTCTTTCAATTTTCATAATTTTATTTTTTATTTTCAACAAAACTCGCCTGACTGGAGCGCAAGCATCCCTGCTTGCAATGAGCGGTGTTTTTTTACCGCGAAAAAGCGTTCGCCATCAGACGAGTTGAAATTAAACTGAAATCTCTGCGCTCACGCATTTTGTTTCAATTAGAGATTAGAGTAATCAAACGCTTGTGAGCGTCCGAAGCGAACACTCATTGCAAGCAGGGATGCTTGCGCTCCAGTCATTACGCTTCCGTTAAAATCAGTCTTTACCGTTGCGTTAGAAATCAAATTTATCAACATTATCCTTATTAAAAATAAACGGCTTGCCGAGCCGCACTTCGTCGCCGACGATTTCGATTTGTTTCAGATGTCCGGCTGATAATTGCGTGTCGCCCTGTTTTAAAGTCCCATTGACGAGCGCGTTTGCCGCGTAAACGGTCAAATAGCCCAAATCGCCCGTGTTCCACAACACGATGCTGTCAATCGTGCCGTCTTTGATGTATGGTTTGCACATATTCGGGAGCGACAATCCGGTCACTTTGACATCGCTTCTGCCCGATTGTTTGACGGCTTCGGCGATGCCGGGAACGGCGGGCGCGGCGATTCCCATTACTAATTTGACGTTCGGATAGACCTTTAAAATGTTCTGCGTTTCTGAAAATGCGCGGTCGCGGTCGCCGTCCGAAGGCTGCGTCGCAACGAGTTTGATGTCGGGATACTTTTCCGCCAAACGCTGTTTGATGTATTTAATCCATTCGTTTTGATTCGCCGCACTCAAGGATGCCGTAACGATGGCGAATTCGCCTTTGCCGCCCATAATTCGCGCCGCTTCGTCGGTCAGAGTTTCGCCGATTCCTTGCGGTGTCGCCTGATTTATCAAAAAATCACGCGCATCTTTGTTCGCGTCCGCGTCCCAAGTGACGACCTTGATGCCTTTGTCCTTCGCCTTTTTCAAAACGGTCGAAATCGCCTCTTTGTTCTCGACCGAAACGGCAATCGCGTCAACGCCGCGCGTGATCCACGCTTCGACGACCTCGTTCTGTTTCGCCGGGTCTAAATCAGTCGGACCGTCCCACAAAAGCTCCGCTCCGAGTTCCTTTGCCGCTTCGTCCGCGCCTTTTTTGCACGAAATAAAATACGGATCGCCCTTCGCTTTCGGCATCATCGCAATCACGAATTTTTTGCCGCTCGCGGGCGCGTTCGACGTTTGATTCTGCGCCGCAGCCGACGAACTATTCGCCGAATTGTTATCACGAATCGAACGCACGAGCATCCAATTTGTCCCCGCCACGATCAACGCGCCGAGCAAAATCACCGCGCTCAAAACTCCAACCTGTGAATTTCTCACTTCTTCTTCTTCTCCTTCAATAAATTCGTGTCGCGGACGCGCCGCCGTCTGCCGCGAAATGCGGTCAATCAAAATCGTCGCAATCAATAAAACGCCCGTTAAAATTCCCGCAAATTCCGCCGGCTGACCGCTCAAACGCAAACCGTTTTGCAAAACGACGATGGCAAAAAGTCCCAAAACCGTCCCTAAAACCGTGCCGCGACCGCCGAAAATTGACGCGCCGCCAAGCACGACCGCCGTAATCGCCATCAATTCGTAACCCGTTCCCGCGTCCGATTTTGCCTGTCCCAAGTGAGCGACGTAAATGACCGCCGCGACGCTCGACATCAAACCCGACAAAATATAAATAATGTTCAAACTGCGCCGAACTTTGATGCCCGCGTGTCTCGCGCCTTCCTGCGAAAAACCGATGGCATACAAACTGCGTCCGTAAGCGGTGCGTTGCAGCATCCAATAAATTGCGGCGATGACCGCGATCAAAATCAAAAGCTGCGTCGGGAAAACGCCGAAAATATAGCCTTGTCCGAGAAACAAATACTCCGCCGGAAAACCCGAATAATTTTCAATTCCGCGCGTCAAACCTTCGGCGATTCCGCGAAACAGCGAAAAAGTTCCCAAAGTTACGATCAACGGCGGAAACCGTAACTTCGTGATAATCAAGGCGTTAAGCGTTCCGCCCAACACGCCGACCAACAACGTCAAAAAAATCGCCAGAGGCAAAGGCAGATGCGCGTCACGCCACAACGCGCCCATCACGACCGCCGAAAGTCCCATCATCGAACCGACCGAAAGATCAATGCCGCCGGTAATAATAATCGGTGTCATCACGAGCGCAAGCAGTCCGATTTCCACCGCCAGCCGCGTAATCTCAAACCCGTTTCCGGCAGTCAAAAAATTGTTCCCGATCACGCTGAACAACAAAATTTCCAAACCCAATACGACGAGCAAAACCCATTCGTTATTCGGAAAAAGCCGCGCCAGCATCGGCTGTTCGGTCTGTAAATTTGGTTGTCGAATCGCTTCCTGCATTTTATTTTTAGCCACGAACAAACACGAAATGAACACGAAAATAAGAATTTTTGTCCACAGATGAACACGAATGAACCCAGATAAAAGCGGATAAATCAAACGATTCAGCCGCAATGGATTTTACCGAGAAATCATTTCTTATCTGCTTTAAAAATCTGTGTTTATCTGTGTTCATCTGTGGATAAATTTCTTCTCTTTTTCGTGTTCATTTCGTGTTTGTTCGTGGCTAATTTAATTCCTTTTTCTTCTCCAACCGCGCTAGAAATACATCCGACACGAGCGCGGCTAAAATTATCAAGCCTTGAATCGCCTTTTCCCAAAACGGATTGATGCCCAAAAACGTCAGAGCCGTGCCGATTGTTCCCAAAAGCGCGACACCGATCAAAGTTCCGATCAAAGTCCCGCGTCCGCCCGTAATCGCCGCGCCGCCGACAACGACCGCCGCGACCGCTTTTAATTCAAGTCCGATGCCCGCATTACTCGGAATCGAATTGAACCTGACGGCGTTCAAAAGTGCCGCCAAACCGACCAACGCGCCCATCACGACAAACACGCCGAAAACGACATTCGGCGGCTTGATTCCCGCCAGCCGCGCCGCTTCCGTATCAGAACCGACCGCGTAAATCGCCCGTCCGATGTTCAGATTTCGCAAACTCCACGCGAAAATCGCAAAAATCACGAGCGGAAGAATCACGATCAAAAGTTGTCCGCCCGTTTGTCCAAGCCCGAACCATTGAAAATTCGACGGTAAATCCTGCACCCACGCGCCCTCAGTCGTCCAGCGCAAACCGTCGCGCCACGCCACAAGCATCGCCAGCGTCACAATAATCGAAGGCAGTTTGAACCAGCCGATCAAAATTCCGTTGACCGCGCCCATCGCCGCGCCGATCAATAAAACACAGAGAAAAAGCAGCGGAATCGGCATTCCCGTTTTCGCCAAAAATCCGGCGGCAACGCTCGCTACCGCAAACTGCGAACCGACCGAAATATCAATTTCACCGATCAAAATCACCAGCGTCATCCCGATTGCCACCAGCAAAGCCGGTGCGCTGTTGACAACTAAATCGCTCAAATTTCCCGCCCCGAAAAACGCCGGCGCGACCACGCCGACCACGATCAGCAAAACCGAATACGCGATGGCGGCGGAAATTTCTCTTTTGTAACGACTAAGATTCATTTGATTTTTTTAGCCACGAAAAGACACGAAAAAAGCACGAAATAAGAATTTTTATCCACAGATGAACACGGATAAACACAGATAAGAGAAAGATAAAATCGCTTTTCATCTCTTAAATTTGCCTTTAAATATCTGTGTTTATCTGTGTTCATCTGTGGATAATTTTCTTCTCTTTATATTAAAATTTCTTTTCTTTTTCGTGCTTCTTTCGTGTCTTTTCGTGGCTAATGCTTCCCGTTCCCACTGTGTCCCAAAGCCAACGCCAAAACTTCGGCTTGCGTCGCATCCTTTCGATTCAAAATTTTAACAATCGTGCCGCCGCACATCACGGCGATGCGGTCGCTCATTCCGAGAATTTCGGGCAGTTCCGATGAAATCATCAAAATCGCCACGCCCTGTTCGGCGAGTTCGGTCATCAATTCATAAATTTCCGACTTCGCGCCGACATCAATGCCCTGCGTCGGTTCGTCCAGAATCAGCACCGAAGGTTTCGTAATCAGCCAGCGGCTGAGCGCGACTTTTTGCTGATTGCCGCCCGAAAGCGTCGCCACCGAATCGTGAATTGACGGCGTTTTGACACCGAGACGGCGCGTGTATTCGGCGGCGATTTCCCGCTCTTTTTTGAAATTCATCCCCGAAAAACTCGACAAAATCTTTAACGAAGCGAGCGTGATATTCGACGAAATCGGCAAATCCAAAATTACACCGTGTTTACGCCGGTCTTCCGGCAGATAGGCGATTTTGTTGCGAATCGCATCGCGCGGGTGCGTGTGTTTGATTGATTTTCCGTGCAGCAAAATCTCGCCCGCGTCCGCCGTGTCGAGTCCGAAAACCGACCGCGCAAACTCCGTTCGTCCCGCGCCGACCAGTCCGGCAATGCCGACGATTTCGCCCGCTCTGACCGACAAATTTATGTTTTTAATGCCCGACGAACGCAGTCCGAGATTTTTCAGTTCCAAAACTGTTTCGCCTAACTTAACGTCTTTTTTCGGAAACACTTGCGATAATTCGCGCCCGACCATTAATTTGATTAATTCGTCGCGGCTGACGCTTTTCATCTCGCGCGTTTCGATGGTTTCGCCGTCGCGCAAAACCGTCACGCGGTCGGCGATTTCCGGCAATTCTTCGAGCCGGTGCGAAATGTAAATCATCCCGACACCTTTCGCTTTCAACCCGCGAATCACCCGAAAAAGATTGTTCGCATCTTCTTCGGAAAGCGAAGCCGTCGGTTCGTCCAAAATCAAAATCTTCGCGTTCGCGCCGAGTGCGCGGGCGATTTCGACAAGCTGCTGCTGCGGCATCGTCAAACTTCCGGCTTCGGTTTCAGGACTGATTTTCGCGCCGACCTGCGCCAGCAAATCCGCCGCTTTCCGCCGCCGCGATTTCCAATCAACCAGCCCAAACAAACCTTTTTTCTCCTGTCCGAGCGCGATATTTTCCGCCACCGAAAGCTCTGGAAACAGAGCAGGCTGTTGATAAATCGCCGCCACGCCGAGCGATTTCGCAAACGTCGGCGAATTTTCCCGAATCGCATTTCCGCAAATTTCAAACGTCCCCGAATCAGCCTCAATCGCGCCCGTAATAATCTTGATAAACGTAGATTTCCCCGCGCCGTTTTCCCCGACAAGCGCGTGAACTTCGCCTACGCGCAATTCAAACGAAGCGGATTTCAACGCCTTCACACCGGCGTAAGATTTCGTCACATTTTCGGCTTTTAAGAGAATACTCATAAAATTTTAGCCACGAATTGACACGAAAAAAGCACGAAAATAAGAATTTTTGTCCACAGATGAACACAGATGAACACAGATAAAAGCGGATAAATCAAAAGATTTAACCGATAAATAAGTTCTTATCTGCTTTAAAAATCTGTGTTTATCTGTGTTCATCTGTGGATAAATTTCTTCTCTTTTTTCTTATTTTTCGTCGCTAATCTACTTTTCATCAATCAAAATTACATACAATTCGCCCGGACCGTGAACGCCGATGGCGAGCGTTAATTCGATGTCCGATGTGCGCGACGGTCCCGTGATAAAAGTCACGGCGCGGCTCAAATCTTTTTCCAACATTTCCAAAGTTTCGCCGAGAGTCTGCCGGATATTCGCCGCGTCCAAGACGCAAACGTGAACCGGCGGCACGAGCGACGCGAGACGATTAAATTCCTTTTCCGACTCCAAAACGAGCGTCCCCGTTTCCGCGATTCCAAACTGCGCGGCGGTAATTCCCAAATCGCATCCGAACAATTCACCCGCCGCAGCGTTCGTCAAAATTTCCGCGTTCGTTTCAAAAAGTTGTCTGTTTCGAGTGATAAATTCCGCATCCGAAACCGCGATTTTTTTCGGATGGAGCGCGGCGATAATCCGGTTTATTTCGACCATCGCTTCCGCTGAATTTTTGACAACCGCGCAATTTCCACCAACCGCAACGAGATTTTCTCGAAAACCTTCCGCCAAATTCGCTTCACCCAATCCGACTGCAACGAGCGGCACATTTTCGACAAACGATTCTTCCTCGATCAACGAAATCGAACTCTGCTGCGGCGCGTGATGTTCGCCGTGAACTTTATCAAACGGCAAACTTTCCGCCAGATTGCGGCGGATTGACGCGAAGATTTCTGATTTTGCAGCGTTAGAATTCATTTAATTTTTAGCCACGAACAAACACGAAAAAGCACGAAAAAGAGAAGAATTTTTGTCCACAGATGAACACAGATAAACACAGATAAAGACTGATAAATCAAAAGATTCAGCCGCAAAAGATTTTACCGAAAAATCATTTCTTATCTGTCTTAAAAATCTGTGTTCATCCGTGTAAATCTGTGGTTCCATTTCTTTATTATTAAAATTTCTTCTCTTTTTCGTGTTTGTTCGTGGCTAATCTTCCTTCAATTCATCCTTCCAAATTTCCCGAAACGATTTCGGTGCAATCACGGGCGCGTCACGGAATGCCGTCCAATTTCCTAAAGGCGGCGCGATTTTCGCCATTAATCCTGAAACTTCGCCGATTTTTCCGTTTTTGGCGACGAACTTTTGCATCAGACGCGCCGCTTTTGTTCCTAATTTGTAAACGCCCGCATTTGACCACGCCAAACTGTAAACTCCGAAGGCAATCCGTTCGGCAAACTTCTTTTTCTGCGGAATGTCGGTTTGCTTGCCGTTCGCCGCGCCGTCGGTAATTTCGGCGCGTAAATGAAGCAATAATTCAGGTATATCAATTTTTACAGGACAAACTTCACGACACGCGCCGCACAAACTCGAAGCGTAAGGCAGTTGTTTCGTCGTGCCGATTCCGATCAATTGCGGCGTGATAACCGCGCCAATCGGTCCCGGATAAACCGCGCCGTAAGCGTGTCCGCCAACCGCTTGATAAACCGGACAGGCGTTGAGACACGCGCCGCAGCGAATACACGCTAAACTTTGCCGCGTGACCGGATGCGACAACATCCGCGAACGTCCGTTGTCCATCAAAACGATATGAACTTCCGCCGGACCTTCGCCGTTCGCGTCGCGTTTCGTCCCCGTAATCAGCGATTGATAAGTCGTCAAACGCTGTCCCGTCCCGGAACGCGGCAGCAGTTTCAAAAACACATCCAAATCGGTAAATTTCGGGATGATTTTTTCGATTCCCATGACGGCGATATGCGTTTTCGGAACGCTCGTCGTCAGCCGCGCGTTGCCTTCGTTTTCAAGGATCAAAATCGTGCCGGTTTCCGCCACGCCGAAATTTACGCCGCTGATGCCGATTTCGGCTTCGGCAAATTTATCGCGCAAAATGTTTCGCGCCGTGCGCGTTAAAACATCAACGTCGTCAGTCGGCTCAATCCCGACTTTTTCGACGAATAAATCGGCGATTTGCCCCTTCGTTTTGTGAATCGCCGGAACGACGATGTGCGACGGTGTTTCGCCCGCAAGCTGAATAATCCATTCGCCCAAATCGGTTTCAATCGGATTGATTCCCGCCGTTTCAAGCGCGTGATTCAAATGAATTTCCTCGGTCGCCATACTTTTCGACTTGACGACTTTCGAGGCTTTGCGCTCGTTAATTAAATCTAAAACAATCTGACACGCTTCTTTCCCGTCACGCGCCCAATGAATTTTCGCGCCCGCGCTTTTTGCGTTCTCCGCAAATTTTTCAAGGTAAACGTCAAGATGCAAAAGCGTTTCGTCCTTAATCGAACGCGCCTTTTCGCGTAAATCTTCCCAATTTTCAACCGTCGCAATCGCCGTTCTGCGCCGGTCGCCAAACGTCGAAGCGAGATTTTTCAACGCGCCGCGAAGCTGCACGTCTTTTAACGCCGTCCGCGCGTTTCGGTCGAAAGTTTCAGAAGTTAGTTGATTCATTTAATACGATTTATTAGCCACGAACAAACACGAAAAAGTCACGAAAATAAGATTTTTTATCCACAGATGAACACAGATAAAATCGGATAAATCAAAATTTTTTTTTCTCAAATCAACAGAAATTTTTTCTCTTATCTGCTTTAAAAATCTGTGTTCATCTGTGTTCATCTGTGGATAAAAAATCTTATTTTCATTAAAATTTGTTCTTCTCTTTTTCGTGCTTTTTTCGTGTCTTTTCGTGGCTAAAATTCTTAGTCTTGCGAAGCCAAAATCTCCGCGATGTGCAGCGGTCTTACCTTTGAATTAATCCGCGAAAGTCTGCCGCCGATTTGCATCAGGCAGCTTGCGTCGCACGACACGACTGCATCTGCGCCGGAATTTTCAATCGCTTCGATTTTATTGTCGAGAATCGCCGCTGAAATTTCCGGGAATTTTACCGAAAATGTTCCGCCGAAACCGCAGCAAACGTCCGCACCTTTTAACTCGATAAATTCGGCGTTTTCAACCGCTTTCAAAAGTTTGCGCGGCTCGTTTCTAATATTTAAATCGCGCAAACCGTGACACGCATCGTGCCACGTCAATTTTCCCGAAAACTTCGCGTTCGTCGTTTCGATTTTCAACACATTGACGAGAAAAAAACTGAACTCAAAGGTTTTCGCGGCAATCTTTTCACATCTTTCGCGCCAATTTTTATCATCCGGGAAAAGCTCGTGAAAATGTTTGACCATCGCCGTGCAGGAACCGGACGGCGACACGATATATTCAGCGTCGGACTGTTCAAATATCTCGATAAACTTCTCGGCGAATTTTCGCGCTTTCTTGCGATAACCCGTGTTAAATGCCGGCTGCCCGCAACAAGTTTGGCGTTCGTCAAAAACTATTTCGCAACCGGCGCGGCGCAGAACTTTGACCGCCGCGACACCGACTTGCGGGCAAAGCTGGTCAACTAAACAAGTGATAAACAAGGAAACTTTCACTGTTATTAATATGAAAAAGTCTAAATGTGAAAAAGTGAAAAAGTTTTGGCTTAAACTGTTTTATTTTTCATTTTTTCTTCGATTTCAACATAAAAATTTGTTGCTTTTTCTAGTTCCGCAGATTTTTGCGGATGAAATTCCGACAGTTTAAAGTTATTTTTAATATGCTGTCGCGCCGCGCTCAAATCTAAAAATCGTCCGGCGGTAATCGCCTGAATCAACGCATTTCCGGTCACGGTCGCTTCGGTTAATCCAGCTTTAACTGTTTTTCCGCAAGTGTTTGCCGTCATTTGATTTAAATAATTATTACGTCCGCCGCCGCCGATAATTTGCACGGATTCGATTTTTTTGTCGGTTAAATTTTCAATCGTCCGCAGCACCGAAGCGTATCGAAAAGCCAGCGAATCGAGTATGATTTTCGTCACGCGAACCGGATTTTTGTAAACGGTCTGATTCGTTTCGTTCAATTGCGATTCTAACGCTTTGAGCATCGAATCAGGATTCAAAAATCGCTCATCGTCCGGGTAAATAAAACCGTAAAATTCTTTTTCGGCGGCGACTTCGGCAAGCAATGTTTCGTAGTTCGTTTTCACGCCGAGTTTTCCCCATTCGCGGCGGCACGACTCAAAAATCCAAAGTCCCATCACATTTTTCAAAAATCGAATCGTATTATACGCGCCGCCTTCGTTGGTAAAATTTTCTTCTCCAACTCGTTCATTTATTAGCGGTTTATCAATCTCCACGCCGACCAGCGACCACGTTCCCGACGAAATATACGCCTGATTTTTTTCGAGCGGCGCACCGATCACCGCGCTTGCCGTATCGTGCGTCGCAGGCGCGATGACGCGAACTTTTTCGAGATTTAATTCATTTGCAATTTCGGTTTTCAAAAAACCCAAATCAGTTCCGGCTGGAATAATTTCGGGCAAAATTTTCGTCGGCAACCCGAGTCTCTTGAACAAATTATTATCCCAATTTTTCGTTTCCGCGTTCAAAAACTGCGTCGTCGTCGCGTTCGTATATTCGGCGAATATTTTGCCCGTCAAAAAATAATTAATCAAATCGGGCAGCAAAAGCATTTTGTCGGTGTTTTCAAGATTTCCGTTTTCCGAATAAAACTGAAAAAGCGTGTTGAAATTCAAAAATTGAATGCCTGTTTTTTTATAAATTTCGTTTTTTGATGCTTTTTCAAAAACCTTAACCATCACCGCATTCGTTCGTGAATCGCGGTAACAAATCGGATTCGCGGACAGTTCACCTTTCGCATCAAGCAAACCGTAATCAACCGCCCAACTGTCAACGCCGATGCTGTAAATCTTTCTATTTAAGTCGTTTGCGCGTTCGCCTGCGAGTCGCAAACCTTTTTTAATTTCCGCGAAAATCAGCGAAAAATCCCAACGAAGATGCCCGTTTTCAACTTGCGGCGGATAACTGAAACGACTGATTTCTTCAAAGAACAATTCACTGACATCGAATCCAACGAGAAAAACTCTGCCGCTGCCTGCGCCTAAATCAACTGCAATGTAAAGGTTTTCCTTCATCTCGACATAAATGCGAAGCGGACTGGAGCGCAATCCGTCCCGGTTGCAATGAGCGTCGGCTTCCGGCGCGAAAAAAAAGTCTGATTATTTTCAAGTTGAAAGAGTGAGAAACGCTTTTTCGTGTTGAAGCAACACTCATTGCAACCGGGACGGATTGCGCTCCAATCCGCTTCGCGCTTCGATTAGTTTCATCATTTTCATTAGATTATACCAGCCGAAATGCCGATTTGTGCCGGACGTTCTTTCGCTTTTTCGGCGCGGTAATTACTCGCCCGATATATAGCAATCGGATCAATTGCGCCGCCGTTTTTTGCCCGCGCTGTCGCTAAAATCGGCGAAACGTCGGTTGTAAATGCTTCCTTTAGAGTTGCCAGAGCCGTGATCGCGTCGCCGCTGCGCTGTGCGATTTCGAGCTTTTCGCGGTCAACAGTTTGCGCCTGAATGTATGCGCGGGAAACTTCAACGGCACTCGTCATCAGCGATTCGCACGGGTCGGTGACGTTGTGCGATTGGTCGAGCATATATGCGGGCGCGAAATTCGGCAAATTGTTGATTTCGGCATCCACCAATTCGTTGAAAATCAAAAATAATTGGAACGGTTTGATCGAACCTGCGTCTAAATCGTCGTCGCCGTATTTGCTGTCGTTAAAGTGAAAACCGCCGAGTTTTTGAAATTGGATGAGCCGCGAAACGATCTGTTCGATGTTGACGTTCGGCGCGTGATGTCCGAGATCAACGAGGCAAAAAGCCTTTTCGCCCAACTCTTTAGCGCAGTAATAATTCGTTCCCCAATCGTTGACGACGCTCGAATAAAACGCCGGTTCGTAAAATTTATGCTCGATAAACATTCGCCAATCGTCGGGAATTTTCGCATAGATTTCGCGCATTGATTCAAGGTAACATTCGAGCGCGGTGCGAAAATTCGTCTGACCGGGAAAGTTGCTGCCGTCGCCGACCCAAACCGTTAAAGCCTTTGAACCGATTTGTTTACCAATTTCGATACATTCGAGATTATGTTCAATCGCCTGTTTTCTGACCGAATAATCTGAATGTGAAAGCGAGCCGTATTTATATGAATGTTTCTGGTCAAGCTGATCCTGAAAAGTATTCGAGTTCATCGCGTCAAACGACAATTCGCGCTCTTTCGCAAACGATTTGAGTTCGTCAATGCTTTCCGGTTTGTCCCACGGAATATGCAGCGAAACCGCAGAAGTCGAACGCACGAGTTTGTTGATCGTCGCGCAGTCTTCGAGTTTTTCGTAAATGCCGCGCGGTTCGCCCTGATTCGGAAATCTCGCAAACCGTGTGCCGCCCGTGCCAACGCCCCACGACGGCACGGCAACCTGAAAATCACGCGCTTTTTCGACGAGCGTTTCGATTTCGATATTTGAACGCTTTAATTTTCTGCCCAAATATTCAAAATCTTCCGCCAAAAACTCTTCGGATTTTTTGTTTTGTTCGGCGATAAAATCGTCGGAAATTTCAAATTTTGTTGACATAGCTTTGTTTGTCAGAACCATCTGCGGTAGCGGATGGTTGAATTTTCTCATTTGAAACCTTTATTTGTGAAGTTAAACCGCCCGCTACCGCAGGCGGTTCTGACAGTTATCTCATAAATCCGTCAGCCAATCCGCCGTCAACCGGAATGATGTGTCCGGTCGTTTTGCCGAGGCGTTTTGAAACTAATAAAAATATCGCTTCGGCTTGGTCGGACGGCTCAATCGGCGTTTGCGTCAGACTGCGTTTGGCGTAAAAGTTTGAAAGTTTTTCAGTCAAACTTTCCGTTTCTTCCGATTCGTCGTGCGCGATGTCGTATTTCGTCAAACTCGCAATCACGCGGTCGCGGGGAAACATCGTGCTGCCTTTAACGACGGTCGCGGGCGCGACGGCGTTGACACGGACGAGCGGCGCGAATTCGATTGCCAATTCGCGCGTCAGATGATTGGCGGCGGCTTTTGAAGTGTCGTAAGCGAGACTTCCTTTTTTGGCGACGACGGCATTCGCCGAAGTCGTCAGAATTATATTTCCCGTTAAGTCCTGTTTTTTGAATATCTTATACGCTTCGTCGGCGATGATATACGCGCCTTTGACGTTGATGCCGAAGGTGAAATCCCACTTTGAATCTTCGACGCGACCTGTTTTGTCAGGCGCAACGAAAACTCCGGCGGTGACGATTACCGCATCAATTCCGCCGTAAGCGAGCATCACTTTTTCAAACATTTCGACGACTGATTCGCGGTTTGTCATATCGCAGCCGAGTCCGATTGCCACGCCGCAGTTTGAAATTCCGGTTCCCGAAACGCCGATTCCTGCGCCGTATTTGGCGATGATTTCGTCGGCAGTTTCCTGTGCTGACGCTTCGTTCAGATCAACGCAAACGATATGTGCGCCTTCTTTGACGAGGCGATGTGCGGTTTCGCGTCCGATGCCTGCGCCCGCGCCGATAATGACGTGAATCTGTCTGTCGAGTTCTTTTTCCGGCGGCATTCTCTGTAATTTCGCTTCTTCCAAAAGCCAGTATTCGATGTCGAATGCTTCCTGCTGATCCATCGCTTCGTATTCGTCAATCGCTTCCGCGCCGCGCATAACTTCGATGGCGCAATTGTAAAATTCGCCCGTCACGCGCGATTCCGATTTGTTTTTGCCCCAAGCGATCATTCCCAAGCCCGGAATCAAAATGACGGTTGGATTCGGGTCGCGCATCGCGGGCGAATCCGAATGCTTGCAGCGATTATAATAATCTTCGTAATCTTTGCGATACTGCACTAAACCTTCCGAAATCGCCGTTTGCAGCGATTCTAAATCGCCCGTTTCGGGATTCCAATTGACGAACAGCGGCTTAATTTTCGTGCGTAAAAAATGATCGGGACACGAAGTTCCGAGTTCGGCAAGACGCGGCGCGTCCGTAGAATTAACGAAACGCAGCATTTTGAAATCGTCCTGCACGGTTCCGACGAATCTTTTGTAAATCGAAATTTGCCCGCGAATAAACGGGATGATTTCCGTTTGCAGTTTTTGACGTTTTTCGTCTGTTAAAGCAGCGAATTTTTGCCCGCCGAAAGTTGCTTCGCCTTTATCCTTCGATTCGATATATTCGGCGGCGCGGTCAATGATTTCGAGCGCGGTTTCGTAGCAGGTTTTGTCGTTATTGTCCCACGAACTCATTCCGTGATGTCCGAGCAGAATTCCTTTTGCGTTCGGATTTTCTTTAATAAGTTGCTCGATTTTCAGACCAATATCAAATCCGGGACGCTGCCACGGAATATAAATGACATCTTCGCCGTAAATTTCCTTCGTCAGGCTTTCCTGTCTGACCGACGCGGCAATCGCAATCACCGAATTCGGGTGCAGATGGTCAACGTGCGAATGCGGAACAAGCGTGTGCAGCGGCGTGTCAATCGAACACGCGCGCGGATTCAGATTAAAAACTGCGTGCGAATACATCGGATACATCGCGTCTTCAATCGGCGTTTTCGCGCCCTTTTCCTCAGCATTTTCATAAATCGCCCGCATATCGCGCACTTTGTCGAGATAAAGCGAAGCAAATCCGTCGCGCTTCGCCGTTCGCAAATCGCCGCCCGAACCTTTTAACCATAAAACTTCGACTTCTTCGCCCGTCAAAGGATCGCTTTCCGGCAATTTCGACGAAGTATTTCCGCCGCCCGTATTCGTCAAAGTCAGATCATCGCCTAAACGATTTGAACGGTAAACGAGACGGTCAACGCCGTCCATTCCTTCGACTTCCTCGTCGCGCCAGAGATATTTAACGTGTTTATATTTCGATTTTGATTGCTGCTGTTCGCTCATATAAAAAAATGTTTTAATAAAATTCGTATTGAAATCCGGTATATTTCAAAGCCGCGATTTCGGCTGTCCTTTAACGAAAATTGATTTGATATTTTCTGTGAATCTGTTAAAGTTAATTTTCAGTAAACCGCTTAACTGTGCTTGATAGTTAGAAGATAGCAATAAATTTTCTTTTTGCCAAGAGGTGATTTCATTTTCTAAATTGGATTGACCAATTATTTAATCAACTCTTTTCAGTTCATCTAAAAATCAAAGCCGGTTCATTAATTTTCAACCGATTTGACGGAACAGAGGAGAATTCTTTTTTGATGCGACAGCTAACAAAATTCGGTTTTTCCGCAGTAATATTTTTTTCCGTTTTTCTGCTGTTTTCACACACGGAAATTCGCGCACAGGTTCTCGATCTGTCGGGAAAATGGAATTTTGCGCTTGACCGCGACGATTCGGGAATTAGAGAAAATCGGTTTAATAAAAACGCCGCAGAGCAGATAAATTTGCCGGGAATTTTGCAGTCGCAGAATTTCGGCGACGACATCAGCACGAAAACGCCTTGGGTGCTGTCTCTTTACGATAAAAATTGGTTCGAGCGCGAAGATTATAAACAATTTACACAAACCGGAAACGTCAAAGTGCCGTTTCTGTCGCAGCCGCCGAAACATTACCTCGGTGCGGCTTGGTATCAAAAGGAAATCGAGATTCCGGCGGCTTGGAATAACAAGCGTGTCGTTTTATTTCTTGAACGTCCGCATTGGAGTTCGACGGTTTGGATTGACGATAAATTAGTCGGCACGAATTTGAGTTTGGTCGCTGAACACGAATACGATCTCGGCGATTTGCCCATCGGAAAACACCGCATTTCGATTCGCGTTGATAACCGGATGCTGATGGATTATCGTCCCGACGCGCATTCGGTTTCGGATTCACTCGGACAAAGCTGGAACGGAATTATCGGCAAAATCGAGCTTCGCGCGACGAGTAATGTTTGGATTGACGACGCGCAAATCTTTACGATGCGGCGACTGGGCGACGCGGAGACGCGGCGCGATGAAGGCGGAAACCCGCGCGTGAGCAAGGGTGCAAGCGTCTGGACGGCGACGATCAAAGTAAAAATCGGCAACAACACCAACCAATCCGGCGACGGAACGATCACCGCAAACGGCAAAGCGTTTCCGGTTTCGTGGGCTGAAAAAAGCGGAATGGCGGAAATTAAATTAGATTTTCCGAACGCTCAGGAATGGAACGAATTTCATCCGAATTTACAAAAATCAAACTCGAATTAAAAGGCGAAAACGCCGACGATACCAAAGAAATCTCATTCGGTTTCGCCGAAATTAAAGCCGTCGGCAACGAATTTCAACTCAACGGTCGGCAAATTTATCTGCGCGGAACGCATCACGGCGGCGATTTTCCGCTGACGGGTTATCCGCCGACCGATGTCGCGTATTGGCGAAAAATCCTGCAAATCAACAAAAATTGGGGCATCAATCACATTCGTTTTCATTCGTTCTGCCCGCCCGAAGCCGCGTTTCAAGCCGCCGATGAACTCGGCATTTACTTGCAGCCCGAACCCGGAATGTGGAACGTCATTTCGCCCGGAACTCCAATGGAGAAAATGCTTTACGAGGAAACCGACCGGATGATTCGCGCTTACGGAAATCATCCGTCGTTTCTGCTTTTGTCGCCGTCAAACGAGCCGAAAGGTCGTTGGAAGGAAGCGTTTGATAATTGGATTTCATATCACAAAGTTTTAGATCCGCGAAGGCTTTACGACAACGGCACGGGACACACGGAAAAGGAAGTGCCGGATTTGGACAAAGGCACGGATTTTCTCGTGATGCAGCGGATTGGCGCGAAGCAGTTGCGCGGAAATTCGGCGTGGTTCGGCAAAGATTACGACGCATCGCTCGCGGACGTGAAAATTCCGGTTCTCTCGCACGAACTCGGACAATGGGTTTCGTATCCCGATTTCGACATAATTAAAAAATTTACCGGCTACCTGCGCCCCGGAAATTATGAAATTTTCCGCGATTCGCTCAACAAACACGGGCTTTTGGCGCGAAACAAAGATTTCGCCTACGCGAGCGGCAAATACCAACTCGAATGTTACAAAGAGGAAATCGAAGCGAATTTGCGGACGAAAGGTTTGTCGGGTTATCAACTGCTCGATCTGCACGATTACCTCGGTCAAGGCACGGCGTTAGTCGGTTTGCTCGACACTTTTTGGGAAGAAAAAGGCTATGTTACGGCGAAGGAATTCAAGCGTTTCAACAGCGAAACCGTTCCGCTGGCGCGAATGACGAAACAGATTTACACGAGCGATGAAAAATTTTCGGTTAATGTCGAAATCGCACATTTCGGCGAAAAACCGATTGAAAATGCCAAACCTTACTGGAAAATTGTTGATGCAAACGGAAAAATATTCGCAGGCGGCAACCTGTCGGAACCATCTGCGGTAGCGGATGGTTTAACGCGGAAAACTCGCACCTCAAAATTAAACATTCGAAATGCTAAACTTCAACCACCCGCTACCGCAGGCGGTTCTGACATTCCAATCGGCAAAAACATTCAACTCGGCACAGTAACGACTGATTTATCGAAATTAACTGCGCCGAAGGCTTATAAATTAATCGTCGGAATTAAAAACACTTCAATTGAAAACGACTGGAATTTTTGGGTTTATCCGTCAAAAATTACTGAAGCCGCGCCGAAAAATGTTTTCGTCACTCATTCGTGGGACGAAGCCGAAGCGAAATTAAATGAAGGCGCAAAAGTTTTATTTATGCCGCGCAAAGCCGATTTGGATTGGACTTCGCCGCCGCTCGACACGGTTCCGGTGTTTTGGACGCGGCTGATGAATCCGGCTTGGGGGCGAATGTTGGGACTTTGGATTGATAAAAAACACGCGGCTCTCGCAAATTTCCCGACCGATTCGTTTTTTGACTGGCAATGGACGGAAATCGTTAAAAATGCGCGGGTTATCAACCTCGACAAACTGCCGAAAAACTTACAGCCGATTGTCCAGCCGATTGACGATTGGAACAGAAATTATAAACTCGGAATGATTTTTGAAGCGAAAGTCGGCAAAGGAAAATTGCTCGTTTCAAGCGCGGATTTGGAAAATAATCTCGACGAAAGAATCGTTGCGCGAACATTGAGAAAATCAATTTTGGATTATATGACAAGCGCGAATTTCAACCCGCAAGTTGAAATCAAGCCTGAAAATTTCCGCGAAATATTCTTCGATACGCGCGTGATGAAAAAACTCGGTGCGAAAGTTTTGACCGTCGGAAGTGATGCAAACAATGCGATTGACGGCGACCCGAATACTTTTTGGCTGGCAGGCGATCAGAAAAAAGATCGTCAAAACCAGGAATTGACAATTTCATTTCCGAACGCCGTTTCGTTCAACGGTTTAGTTATAATGCCGCGCCAAAATCACCGCGACCACGAAGGCGATATTCGTGAATATTCAATTCAAACAAGCGACGACGGCACTAATTGGCAGGAAATAAAACGCGGCGCACTCGTTTCGACTTACGAGGAACAGAAAATTTTATTCGATAAAAACGTCACGGCAAAGTTTTTGAAAATCGTTTCGCTTTCGGGATTCGGCGCGGACAAAACAACCGCAATCGCTGATTTTGCTGTCATTTACACAGGCGCGAAACTGCCTGACGATACGGAAGATTTAGAATACAAGCGCGTCAAATCGGCTTCGACCGACATTGACGAAGGCGTGAACGCGGACGACAAAAAGCCTAAAAAGCCTTGAACTAATGATCTTTTAATGAAACCTAAAACCGTCTGACTGGAGCGCAAGCATCCGTGCTTGCAATGAGCGTTTGCTTCAAACGCGAAAAAGCGTTTGCCAACGTGCTGCTTGAATTAATTAAGACAAGTTGGCAAACGTGCCGATTAACTTTTGGCTTGATTGTAAACAGAGGTTTTTGAGCGGAAAAAACACCGCTCAATGCAAGCAGGGATGCTTGCGCTCCAGTCAGGCGGCTTTAGTTTTTTTGCCGACTTTTATTTTTCAGTAAAATTAAAATTATGAAACTTCGTCCAAAATTATTTTCAATTATCACCAAAACCTGTTTTTCATTGGTTTTATTAACGCTTTTTTCGACTGCTATTTACGCCGACGAGCGGACTTCGTTTAACGAAAATTGGCGTTTCCAAAAAGACGACCCAAGCGGCGCGGAGAGCAAACTCGCTTACGAAAAAACCAAAGATTGGATTCGCACGACGGGCAATGAATATGTGCTGACTTCCGATGCCGTCAAATCGGCGCGACCGGCTGGAAATTTGGGCGAAGATGTTTCATATACGAATGCAAATTACGACGATTCGGCGTGGCGGCAGCTAAATTTGCCGCACGATTGGGCGATTGAGGGCGATTTTATTAAGGAATTGTCAGGCGAAACGGGCAAGCGTCCGTTTGCGGGAATCGGCTGGTATCGCAAGCATTTTACCGTCTCAAACGCCGACAAAGGCAAACAGATTTACATAGATTTTGACGGCGCGATGGCTTATCCCACGGTTTGGCTGAACGGCAAATTTGTCGGCGGCTGGGCTTACGGTTATGCGTCGTTTCGGCTCGATCTCACGCCTTATCTAAATTTTAACGGCGAAAATGTTTTGTCCGTCAGACTCGAAAATCCGCCCGAATCTTCGCGCTGGTATCCGGGTGCGGGAATTTACCGGAATGTCTGGCTCGTCAAAACTGCAAAAATACACGTCGCGCACTGGGGAACTTACGTTACCACGCCCGAAATCAATCAAATGTCGGCGACGATTAATCTTAAAACGACGATTGAAAACGATTCGGCGGCGGCGAATATTAAAATTCAAACCTTAGTTTACGAACCCGGCGCGAACGGTCAAAAAGTCGGTAAAGCTATCGCAAAATCCGAACAAGCGAGCGTAAATTTAACTGCAAATTCAAATTCGGTAAGCGAAACAAATCTGCAAATCAAGCAGCCGAAATTGTGGAGTATAAATTCTCCGAATCGTTACGTTGCGCTGACAAACATTGAGCAAAACGGCAAAATCATTGACAGTTACGAAACGCCGTTCGGCATTCGGACAATCAAATTCGATGCGGAAAAAGGTTTCTTTTTGAACGGCGAACACACGCTTATCAAAGGCGTTTGCGACCATCACGATCTCGGCGCGTTGGGTTCGGCGATGAATACCCGCGCACTTGAAAGACAGCTTGAAATTTTGAAGGAAATGGGTGTCAACGCGATTCGCACGTCGCATAATCCGCCCGCGCCCGAACTGCTCGAACTCGCCGATAAAATGGGTTTCGTCGTGATGGACGAAGCGTTTGACGAATGGGTCTCGGCGAAAAGGAAGAACGGCTACAACCTCGTTTTTAAGGATTGGCACGAAAAGGATTGGCGTTCGCAGATTCGCCGTGACCGTAATCATCCGTCGGTTGTTTTGTGGTCAACCGGCAACGAAATTCACGAGCAAAGACCGTCAGGACACCCGATTTCATTAATGCTGACGCAAATCGCGCACGAAGAAGACCCGACGCGATCCGCGACGGCGGGCGCGAACGGAACCGATTCCGGCTACAACGGTTTTCAAAAAACGGTTGACGTTTTCGGCTACAATTACAAGCCGTTTGAATACGCTAAATTTCACGCGCAAAATCCGACGATTCCGCTTTTTGCGAGCGAAACGGCTTCGACGATCAGTTCACGCGGCGAATATTTTTTTCCCGTCGTCGAAGATAAAAGCAAAGGTTTATCGAACTTTCAGATGAGTTCCTACGACCTTTACGCGCCGTATTGGGCGACTACGCCCGACGCGGAATTTGCCGGACAGGACAAAAATCCGTTCACGGCGGGCGAATTTGTCTGGACCGGTTTCGATTATCTCGGCGAACCGACACCTTATGACAACAAAACGAAAAAAATGCCGAATGTGACCGATCCGATTTTGAACCGGCAATTAACTGACGAATTGGCAAAAAACGGCGAGATTCAGTTAATTTCGCGCAGTTCGTATTTCGGAATCGTGGATTTGTGCGGCTTCAAAAAAGACCGATTTTACATTTATCAGGCGCGTTGGCGACCTGATTTGCCGATGGCGCATATTTTGCCGCACTGGAATTGGGCGGAAAGAGTCGGACAAATCACGCCCGTTCACGTTTACACTTCGGGCGACGAAGCCGAGTTATTTCTGAACGGTAAATCGCTTGGGAAAAAGAAAAAAGGCGAGTTTGAATATCGTTTGCGTTGGGATGATGTCGTTTATCAACCCGGCGAATTGAAGGTTATCGCGTATAAAAACGGCAAAATTTGGACGCAGGATGTTATGAAAACAACGGGCGAAGCAGCGCAGATTTCGATGCAGTCCGACCGTTCGACAATCGCCGCCGACGGCGCGGATTTGTCTTATATCACGGTCAAAATAACCGACAAAAATAATTTGATGGTTCCGCGCTCGAAAAACCAATTGCGTTTTGAAATCAGCGGCGCAGGCGAAATCGTCGCTACCGACAACGGCGATGCGACTGATCTTTCGTCGTTTCAATCAACCACGCGCAAAGCCTACAACGGAATGGCTCTGGTCATCGTCCGTTCGATCAAAGGCAAGCGCGGAAAAATTAAATTGACGGCGATTTCGGATAATTTAAAGTCGAGCGAAATGACGATTTCGGCGAAGCAATAATTGACAGTAAGCAAATTTTAAGGATGCTGAAATTGTTTTGATAAATTGCCACTAGCTTCAGCTAGTAGTCAGCAAATCAATCAACAAGGCTTTAGCCGAATTTCAAAAAGTTAATTCCTTTACGGCTTCAGCCAAAATTGTGCTAAAGCAATAAGGATTTAATCAATTTACAGATAAATAGCTAAAGCCCCGGTCTTTAGCTATTTATCCACTAGCTGAAGCTAGTGGCAATTGATGAAGAATTACTTTTTATCATTCGCTTAAATTTTTATGTTCGTAAAAAAAATAAACAATTTAATTCTGTGTGCGGCGATTGTGTTTGCGCTGCTGCCGTTTGGAATTTCGGCGCAGAAAAAGGATAAATTTCAACCGAGTTGGGATTCTCTGAAAGCGAATTATCGAACGCCCGAATGGTTTAATCAGGCGAAGTTCGGGATTTTTATTCATTGGGGTTTATATGCGGTTCCTGCGTATCACAACGAATGGTATTCGCGGCATATGTATGGACAATTTGCCGAGTATCATACGCAAAAATACGGTGCGCCGGATGTTTTCGGCTATAAAGATTTTATTCCGATGTTTAAGGCGGAAAATTATAATCCTGACGTTTGGGCGAAACTTTTCAAGGATTCGGGCGCGAAATACGTTGTGCCGGTTGCCGAACATCACGACGGTTTTGCGATGTATGACAGCAAATTGACCAAATGGGACGCGATGGATATGGGTCCGAAACGTGATTTAATCGGCGAATTGGCGATTGCCGTTCGCAAGCAAAATCTCATCTTCGGTTTGTCGTCACACCGAATGGAACATCACACTTTTATGTATCCGACGACGAAGCTGCCGACCGATTTGTTTGACCCGAAATACGCCGATTTTTACGGTCCGCCGCAGCCGGGAGAAATGAACGACGGCAAGGCGACACCGGCGTTTCAGGCTGATTGGCTGGCGCGCTGCGAAGAATTGGTGGACAAATATAAGCCGCAGTTTTTCTATTTCGACAACGGTGTCAACGTCCGCGATTACGACGACGTGAAACTGAAATTTGCCGCATATTATTACAATCGCGTCTCGGACGCGACGATTGCGACCAAAGAAGACGCATATCTCGCGGGCAGCATCCGCGATTTTGAAAAAGCCCTTCGCGGTCCGAAGGAAATTCGCGCGGGTGCGTGGGAAATTGACGACCAAATCGCCACGAATTCGTGGGGTTACATCAACGACATCAAATATCGTCCGTCTTCTTCGATAATCTACGAACTGATTGATATTTCGAGCAAAGGCGGCAATCTGCTGCTCAACATATCGCCGAAAGCCGACGGCACGATCCCAGCCGAACAACAGAAAATATTATTGGATGTCGGCAAATGGCTGGCAATCAACGGCGAAGCGATTTACGGCAGCAAGCCGTGGACAAAGTTCGGCGAAGGCGAAAAAGGCGAACCGCAATTTCGCTTTACGGTCAATAAAAATGCGCTTTATGTGTTTGGTTTGAACGCGAAAGATACGGAAGCGACGGTTAAATCACTTTCAAATGCGGTCGGTAAAGTTAAAAAAGTTGAATTGCTCGGACATCAGGGAAAGTTGAATTTTACGCAAAGCGAAACAGGTTTGAAAATTCAATTACGGGGCGAAAATCGAAGCGAATTTCAGTATGTTTTGAAAATTAGCGGATTAAAATTGTAGGGGCGACGGCTTGTCCTCGCCCGATGCTTGAATATAACCAACGTCGGGCGACCACAAGGGATCGCCCTTACAACCGTTTGAAATTTGTCTTTTTGAATTAGGGGAATGATATGAAAATTAAAATCTTAACTATTGCAATTATTGCGTTTGGGGCGATTTCAGCCGCCGCCCAAACGCCGATGAAATTTGCGTTTGGCTCCGGCAAACCGGCGGCAAATTATAAACAGGTTCAGGTGAACGACATTTACGCCAAAGAAAAAGGCTACGGTTTTGAACCGAACGCCGACATAAAATGTTCGGACAAAGGCGGCAAACTTTCGACGGGATTTTGCTCGTCGGACAAACCGTTTTATTTCTCGGCGGCTGTGCCGGAAGGCAATTACAAAGTCACCGTCACGTTTGGCGACAAATCGGACGCGACGGCGACGACCGTCAAAGCCGAACTGCGCCGTTTGATGCTCGAAAAAGTCGAAACGCAGAAGGGCAAATACGCGACCGAATCGTTTATTGTTAATGTCAGAATTCCGCAGATTTCGACGGGCGGCGAAGTCAAATTGAAAGACCGCGAAAAAGGCTCGGAAGCGTG
The DNA here is from genome assembly GCA_965247805.1 of Pyrinomonadaceae bacterium. Classification (GTDB taxonomy): domain Bacteria; phylum Acidobacteriota; class Blastocatellia; order Pyrinomonadales; family Pyrinomonadaceae; genus JAFDVJ01. The sequence continues at coordinate 5,341,573 of OZ252034.1, read as the reverse complement.
GGCGTGGGACGATAAACTGACGCTCGAATTTAACAATTCGCGTCCGACGATTGATTCAATCGTCATCGAAAAAGTTGATGTTCCGACAATTTTCCTGCTCGGCGATTCGACCGTCTGCGATCAACCCGGCGAACCTTACGCGAGTTGGGGACAGATGCTGACAGCGTTCTTTAAACCCGAAATCGCCGTCGCCAACAACGCCGAATCGGGCGAATCTCTGCGAAGCAGTTTCGGCGCAAAAAGATTGGATAAAGTGTTGAACGTGTTGGAGAAAGGCGATTACGTTCTGATCCAATACGGACACAACGACGAAAAGGAAAAAGGCGATGGTGTCGGCGCGATGACGACTTATAAAGCGAGTTTGAAACAATATGTTGCCGCGATTCGTGCCAAAGGCGGCGTTCCCGTTTTGATCACGCCGATGCACCGCCGAACATTCGACGATGCCGGAAAAATCACCAATTCACACGGCGAATACCCGGAAGCCGTCCGCCAAGCAGCCAAGGAAGAAAACGTCGCGCTGATTGACCTGACCGCGATGAGCAAACCTTTTTACGAAGCACTCGGCAAGGAAAAATCCGCCGCCGCGTTCAAAGACGGCGACCCGACGCACCACAGCAAATACGGCGCGTTTGAACTCGCCAAGATGATCGTCCAGGGCATCAAAGACGACAAACTGCCGATTGCGAAATACCTGATAAATATGCCGACATTCGATCCGTCGAAACCCGATTCGTTTGAATCTTTCACTGTTCCGGCAAGCCCGACCGCGCTGACTGTCAAACCATTGGGAAGTTGAATTACACCTGACGCGGCGGCGCAGTTGATTTTCGTTTGACTAAATATGTCGGAATGTTGACTTCGATTCCGCTTTGATGAGGTTTTTCAATCGTGGCGACTAATGCTTCGATAGCGCGGCGACCCATTTCTTTACGCGGCGAATGAATGGTTGTCAGCGGCGGTTCGGAGAGCGTCGCAAAGGCAATGTCGTCAAAACCGATCAGCGAAACATCCTGCGGAATTTTCAGACCGGCTTCTTTTAATTCCTGCATTGCGCCGAGTGCCATCATATCGTTGGCGACAATAATTGCAGTCGGTAATGTTGGAACTTTCAGAATTTGCGCGGCGGCGGCGCGTCCGCCGTCAAATCTGAAATCGCCCTCGACGATCAATGGTTGAGAAACTTTTGGTAGATGTCTCCGCATCGAATCTAAGAAAGCCTCGCGGCGAATAATACCGGAGCGAATCCGGCTTGCGCCCGCGATGTGCGCGATATTTTCGTGACCGAGCGAAACCAGATGACGCACGGCTTCTTCGATTCCGACGGCATAATCCAAAATGATATTGCTCATATGTTCATGAACGATTCCGAGATCATTAAAAACGACGCGAACTTCCTTTTTTATCAATTCATCAATCAAAATCGGTTCGAGTTCAGCCGTCATCAGAGCCACGCCTGCAACTTTTAATTGGATCAACCGCCGCACACATTCCGCCGCCTGCTGCGAATCGTAATTGGTGTTGAAAACCATCAAATTAAAGCCGTGTTCGAGAACCGCCGTTTCGATGCTTTTGACGAGTTCCGGGAAAAACGGGTTGGTAATATCGGAAATCAGCAGTCCGATGATGTTGCTGCGCCCAAGCGCAAGCGTCCGCGCGTGGGCGTTCGGGTAAAAGTCAAACTTTTTGATGGCGAGCAAAACCCGGTCGCGCGTTTCGTCGCTGACGAACTTGGTTTTGTTGATGACGTGTGAAACCGTCGCCGTCGAAACGCCCGCTTCCAGAGCGACATCTTTGATTCTCATAAACGGATTTTAGCCAATTGTCTGATATTTTGCGAATCTCATTAATCATAACGCCGCGAAATGATACGGTAAATGGGTATGAGCAATATTCACCAAGTCAGAACAGCGAGCGGTAGCGACCTGTTAAATGATAATTGTCTTCAACCCGTCGCTACCGCTCGCTGTTCTGACTTGGTGAAAAACCGTATGATATTAAATCACCTCTTTCCGGCAGTCGGGTCTGCCCAATCATCAGTGCGAAACGGCGCGGCGGGCAGATTGGAATCGTTAGTTAAATTCGGATGACGCGGATTATTGTTAAAGGCATAGCGCACTGCGAGTGGATTCTTCACGTCGGGCGATGTTATTTCGACTTTGTTTTTACCGACGATTTTCGCGTCCGCCCAGACGAATTTTTTGTCCGCGCCCGCGATGGCGAATTCGTCTAATTTTTCACCGTCTTTTAATTTCAAACCCGTTCCGACATCATCAAAAGTCAGGATAATTTTCGAGCCTTTAATTTCGTATTTCCGCAATTTCGGCGAATCGGAAAGTTTGCGCCCGTAAACATCTTTCAACGCCCAAACTGCCATTCGCTTTCCGACATCGAGTTTATTTTTCGGGTGAATATCGTTCGCTTCGCCGATGTCAATGGTGACGATTAAGCCGGTGTTCGGCGTGTTGACGGCGGTTCGACGCTGTGCTTCGCGGACGAAACTCCACGCTTCGTCAACCGGCTGATCCTGCGGTTTGCGGTAATTCGGCAGTTGGATAATGCCGAACGGAAACGCGCCTTCGCCCCAGCGGTCGCGCCACGCTTTGATCATTACGGGCAGTAAAATATTGTATTGTTCGGCACGGGCTTCGTTCGATTCGCCCTGATACCAAATCGCGCCTTTAATTGCAAAAGGCATCAGCGGCGCGATCATTCCGTTGTAAATCGAAGACGCGACGCGGTAATCGCGCAGCGCGTCGGGAACTCCCGGCGACGGCGACGGTTTTGCACCTGCCGCTTTTTGTTTGTCGGATTCTTCGCGCCATTTTTTAATCGCTTCGGCATATTCGATTTTGACGCGCGGACGTTCTTCATCCCAGATTTTCGTGCGTTCGACGGTCGGTTTCAAATCAGGATTTGCATTCAAGTATTCAACCGGAGTCCACGCTTCGGCTTGCGAACCGCCGTAACTCGAATTGATTAACCCAATCGGAACTTTGAGCGCGTTTTCCATCTCCACGCCGAAATAATATCCGGCGGCGGAAAATTCAGCGACTGATTCGGGCGTGGTCGGCTGCCAAAACCCAAGTTTTCCCGGCTTCTTTTTAAACGCGACATCACGACTGGCATTGAATAAACGGATGTTCGGATGATTCGCCTGTTTCTGAACTTCGTCGCCGTTCGCCGTTTCGCGCAGAAGCCGCTGCATATTCGATTGTCCGGCGACAAGCCAGACTTCGCCGACGAGAACATCTTTTAATTCAATCGTGGTTTTGCCTTTAATTGTCAGCGTTTGCGGCGTAAAACTCGCTGTGAGATTTTTCAAATCAATGCGCCATTTGCCGTCGGCATCGGCGACGACGGTTAATTTTTGCTTTTGAAATTTGACGACGACGGTTTCACCTGCTTCCGCCCAACCCCAAATCGGGACTTTTTGATTTTGCTGCAAAACCATCGAATCGCCGATCACGTCAGGCAAACGCACGTCAGCGCGAACAAAAATTGAGAAAAGCAATACGATGGACGCGATTAACAATAATTTTATTTGAGTTTTCATAAACGCTAAATTTAATTTTTAATCTGAGTTGATGGACGGGGCGATTTTCGCCGATCAGAATCTAATTTCTGTTTGATAACTTTAAATTGCAAAAATAAAATTTTATAGAGTATTATTTAATCGCTTAACTGAGGAAAAAGCAATATAATTGCTTTGTTTTTTGAAGATTTTTGATTGTTTATTCTTTCGCCAATTGCGTGAGCAATCAACCGGGTTTCGACCACTACTGAAAGAACAAATATTTGATTTATTTTTGCAAAGTTAGCCGATTAATTGTGTTTCATCTACTTAAAATTTATGAAGAAAAAGTCTTTGAATTACTCGGGTCGCGGACGAAATCTCTATTTTCTATTGATACTTACCGTGATTTTTTGTACCAGTCCACTTTTGGGTAATGCACAAAGCAGCATTGTCAGCCCGAACAAACGGCTCAAAGTAAACTTCCGGCTTAACGCCGACGGTGCGCCGCGTTATTCGATTGCGCTTGACGGCAAGATTGTTTTGCTTGAATCAAAACTCGGACTGGTGCGCGACGACGCTGATTTTTCGGTGAAAATGAAACTTTTGGCAGTCTCGAAAACGGAACGCGTCAGCGACCGTTACGAGATTTTGACGGCAAAGCGACGCATTAACAATTATCAGGCAAATCGCACCGTGTTTCATCTGCAAGCCGCAAATGGTAAGAAGCTCGACATAATTTTTCAGGTTTCCGATGACGGCGCGGCATTTCGATATTTTTTCCCTGAATCGGACGACACGAAACACCGTCTGAGTGAAGAAGTTTCATCGTTTAAGTTTATGCCTGAAACTAAGGCTTGGCTTCAGCCGATGGCGGGGGCGCGAACCGGTTGGAAGGAATCGCAGCCGTCCTACGAAGAATATTACGAGAAGGAAATTCCGGTCGGCACGCCTTCGACGCTCGGCGCAGGCTGGATTTATCCCGCGCTTTTTCATTCCGGCGACGTTTGGGTGCTGTTGAGCGAAACCGGAATTTCCAGAAATTACTGCGGCACACGTCTGCGGCACGAATCGAGCGGCGGCGAGTATCAGGTCGGCTTTCCCGATCCGAGAGAAACCTTCGCGGCGGGCGCAGCCGTCAATCCCGAATCGAAAACGCCGTGGCTGACACCGTGGCGCATTATTGCGGTCGGCAGTCTGGCGACCGTTACCGAATCAATGCTCGGCGTTGACCTGGCGACTAAACCGGCGCAGGCGAAAAATGCTTCGGCGGCTGAACCCGGTAAATCTTCGTGGAGTTGGGTTTTGCTCGGTGATAAACAGACGAATTTTGAGACGCAGAAGCGATTTGTTGATTACGCGGCGGCGATGGGCTGGCGTTATTGTCTGGTTGACGCGCTCTGGGACACGCAAATCGGCTACGAAAAAATCAAGGAATTGGTAAATTACGCCGCTGCCAAAAATGTCAAAATCCTGCTCTGGTATAACTCGGCGGGCGATTGGAATTCGACTCCGCAAACGCCGCGCAACGTGATGCTGACGCACGAAAGCCGCATCAGCGAATTTGACCGCTTGAAGAAAATCGGCGTTGCCGGTTTGAAAATTGATTTCTTCGGCGGCGACGGGCAGTCGTTTATAAATTATTATCAGGACATTCTCGAAGATGCCGCGCCGTATAATTTTGCGATGAATTTTCACGGCGCAACGCTGCCGCGCGGTCTTCAGCGCACATTTCCAAACCTGATGACGATGGAAGCGATTCGCGGATTTGAATTTGTCACTTTCGAGCAGAAAAACGCCGACGAAGAACCGACGCACGCCGCGATGCTGCCGTTTACGCGCAATGTTTTCGATCCGATGGATTTTACGCCGGTCGCGCTCGACCGCGTAAATAATCGGATTCAACGCCGCACGACGAGCGGATTTGAACTCGCGCTGTCGGTTTTATTCACATCCGGTGTTCAGCATTACGCCGAAACGCCGGAAGGAATGGCGAAAGCTCCGGTTTATGTGCAGGATTTTCTCAAAAAAGTGCCGAGCGTCTGGGAAGATGTGAAATTCATAGACGGCTTTCCCGGAAAATTCGCGGTAATAGGGCGAAAAGGCGAAAATCGCTGGTATATCGCCGGAATCAACGGCGAAGCGACTGAGAGAAAAATCACGCTTGATTTCAGTAAATTGCCGATGCGCGGTTCGTTTCAATTGATAAATGACGGCGACGGTGGCAATCTTTCGTTTCGACAGGAAAATTTGACGGTCAAAGCCGGTCAAAAGTTTGAAATAACCATCGAACCGCACGGCGGTTTCGTTGTCGTTGGTCGTTAAAGCGCACGGCTGCCGATTGATAAATCCGGCGAATAGAGGCAAATATAAAAATTTTATTATTGATAATTTTGGCAGAGCTGATGCTAACAACAACGGTTTTCACGCAGCAACCGGGCGCACGGCGTTTAAGTTAAATTCAACCGGCGACACTTATTTCGATCTTCGCGGTTAAGGAAAAGGCTTGGTTTGGGTCAACGGTCACAATCTCGGTCGTTACTGGCGAATCGGTCCGCAACAGAGTCTTTTTGTGCCGTCGAATTGGCTAAAAAGAGGATGCAACGAAATTATCGTGCGTGATCTCGAATCAGGCGGAACGCGGTCGGTTTAGGGAATTAAGGATTTGATTTTTGAGACTCCGAACAACGGACAAAATTAATACCTTTTTTATCCACAGATGCACCTAGATTTTAAGAGATAAATCAAAAGCAGGATTTTGTCTTATCCTGCTTTTATCTGTGTGTATCTGTGGATAAAATGATTTTATGCTTCGGTTATTCGCACTTCTGATTTTCAGCTTATTTGCGGCTCAAATTGCCTTCGGACAAGCCGACGTTTCCGGGCGCAAATGGGGCGATTGGCAGACTTGGGGCGATCAGGGCGACGGCACTTATTTGAATCCGATTTTGTCCGCAGATTACAGTGACGTTGATCCGATTCGCGTCGGTTCGGATTATTACGCGGTGTCATCAACCTTTCAATTTTCGCCCGGATTCGTCATTCTGCATTCCAAAGATTTGGTTAATTGGACGATTTTGAGCCACGCCGTCAGCGACGTTTCGCAAATTTCGCCGGAAATGAATTGGGACAAAATGAACCGTTCCGGCAGAGGCATCTGGGCGGGCGCGATTCGCTATCACGACCGCAAATTTTGGATTTATTTCGGCACGCCCGACGAAGGTTATTTTATGACGACGGCGAAAAATCCTGCCGGACCTTGGCAGCCTTTGCATCGCGTTTTAGCCGAAAAAGGTTGGGACGACTGCGCCCCGTTTTGGGACGACGACGGGCAGGGCTATCTGGTCGGCACGAATTTCAGCGACGGTTACAAAATTTACCTGTTCAAATTATCGCCCGACGGACGCGAAATCATCCGCGAATCGGGCAAGGTCATTCATCAATCGAAAGGCAGCGAAGCCAATAAACTCTATAAATGGAACGGTTTTTACTATCATTTGTTCAGCGAAGTAAAACCGGAAGGACGCGTCGTAATGATGGAACGCGCGAAAAATATCTGGGGACCTTACGACGAAATCAGGCAGTTAAATCACGCGCAAAAAGAATTTCACGAACCGAATCAGGGCGGAATCGTTCAAACGCCGAATGGCGATTGGTATTTCTTAACGCATCACGGCTCAGGCGGCGATTGGTCGGGGCGCAACCTGAGTTTGCTGCCCGTAACGTGGATTGAAGGCTTCCCGATCATCGGCGAAGTCGGTGCGGACGGCATCGGGAAAATGATGTGGCGCGGAAAAAAACCTGTTAAAACGACGAAAATCATCACGCCGCAAACCGACGATGAATTTAATAAATCCGCGCTCGCCGTCCAATGGGAATGGAATTACCAACCGCGTGCGGAAAAATGGTCGCTTGGCGAAAGACGCGGTTGGCTGCGCCTTCACGCCTTCAAACCGCTTGCCGCCGACAACATTCTAAATGCGGGAAATACTTTGACGCAGCGCACGATGCGGACGACTTTTAATGAAGCGATTATCAAACTCGATCTGCGCGGAATGGCGGACGGTCAAAAATCGGGACTCTGCCATTTCGCGCCGCCGAATTATTCATCAATCGGCGCGGCGAAAAACGGTGAAAAAGTCAATCTGGAATTTAATCTGAAAGGAACGCTGACAACCGGCGCAACAGTCGCGGGCAACGATTTATGGCTTAAATCAACGTGGGGTTTGGACGGGAAAAGCCAGTATTTTTACAGCTTCGACGGCAAAACATATCAAGCGTTCGGCGAGCCGTATCAAATGACCTGGGGCGCATATCGCGGCGACCGCATCGGCATTTGTAATTATAATAATAAGTCGGATGAAGGTTATGTGGACGTGGATTTCTTTCGCTACAATTACGGCAAAAGTCAGAGCCGCCTGCAATAACGGCTGTTTTTCCCGCTAATCGAATAGACTTTTTTGCTAACACTTGCGCCGCCCGCGAACGCCGATAGTAACTGCACAAATCCGAAAGATTTAGGTTTTGCGGCTGTGCCGCCTGATGTGCGGCGATGGCTCTGCCTCGCCGTGATGGTCTCTCAAATTCTTTGAGGCTATGCCTCATCTGGCACAGAGGCGCAGCCTCAAAATCAGGGGAAACTTGACGGAAAGGCACAGCCTTTCCGCACATCGGGCGGCACAGCCGCGAAGAAAACTACTTTCCAATCTTGAGTATTTATTAATAACTGACGTTATGCAGTGACAATTCGCGGATAAAACTTGTGTGTGATGACTGGAGCGTGGGGCATCCTGCTTGCATTGAGCGTCGTTTTTTGACGCGAAAAAGCGTTCCATCACCCAAAACTTGAATGTCAACAAGGCTGGTTCGCGCCCGAAGCAGACGCTCATCGCAAGCAGGGATGCTTACGCTCCAGTCGAAACGCTTCGATTTTTTGCCTTTGCGTAACATCAGTTAATAACTACCGCAAGCGGTTCTGACTGTAAATTTTCTCTTCGATTTCTGCAATCAATTTACCGGTTTCGCCGTTTACTTTCGGTTCACGATTACCGAAAACGGCTTCGACGAAATCTGCGATTAATGGCTGATGGAGGTTTTGATGCGACGGATGATTTTCGACGCGCTCGTCGGTTTTTGTTTTGACAGTAATTTCACCCTGATTCAAAACCGCGACGTGAATCGAGCCGTTTGTGCCGAAAATGTCGAGTGTGTCCTGCGCTTCAATCGCGGCGTGCGTGACGGTTAGATTCGCGCAGGTTCCGCTTTCAAATTGGAAAATCGCGGTCGCCGTGTCTTCGACTTCGCGCTCGAACGCGACATTTGTGGTGATGCTTTCGACGCGCTTTACCGAACCGAACAAATTTGTCAAAACTTCGATGCGGTGACAGCCGAAATCCATCATCGGACCGCCGCCCGATTTTGCTTTTTCGAGCAGCCAGCGGCGCGGATTGTCCGGCGCGGGATCGAAATATTCAAAGGAATTGATGTTGGCGAAAACAGGTTTGCCGATTTCGCCGGATTCGATAATTTGTTTGATTCGTTCAATTACCGGATAAAAATGACGATAGTAAGCGATACCGAGTTTGACGTTGTTTTCGCCGCAAACCTTTATCATTTCGTCACATTCAGCCGGATTCAAAGCCATCGGTTTTTCGCACAAAACGTGCTTTCCGGCTTTGGCGGCGGCGATTGCTTGCTCGAAATGAAGGTAAACCGGCGTGGCGATATAGACGGCTTCGATTTCCTCGTCGGCGATTAACTCGCGCCAGTCGGCGAACCATTTACTCGCTCCGAATTCGTTTGCAAATTCTTCGGCAAGTTCGGCGCGTTGGCGGCTGACTGCCGTCAATTCGCAGTTCGGCAAATCGCGCAGCGCGGGCGCGATTCGCTTGCGGGCAATGTCGCCCGCGCCGATCAAACCCCATTTTAATTTTTGCATAAATAATCAATTAATACTTTCGTTTCAACCATTCTTCCGGCACCGGAATGATGCAGATATTCATTGATTTGCCGTCTTCGGAAAGCATCGCGGACTGAATTTCGATTTTCGTGCCGTCAGGACTCATCGTCGGATGCGGATGGTCGGCGGCGGTTTGTTTGTGTCCGGTTGAAAGCATCATCATTTCGTGCGTGTGGCGGTCAATCAGGTAAATGCTGCGCGAAAAATCGTCGCCGACCGCCCAGCGTCCGTCCGGCGAACCGGAAACGTGCCATAAACCGCTGCCCGACGGCGTTTGTCCGACAATCGTCATTTCGCGGGTCCGCAAATTGACGATGCCCAAACCCGTCGGTTTTTCGCGTGTTCCCGACGGTCCCCAAGCCGCGTCCTGCCCCGGATTTGCGCCGCCGACCGCCGTTCCGTCGGCGACTTTAATTGTGCTGCCCGGAATCTGGCGGTGTCCCATAATCGCAATCGCCACTTCGTCTTTGCCGATGACGGCTTCGTGCGTCACCCATTCGTATTCCGATTCGGGATAGAGTGGACGCAGCCCTGTGCCGTCAGCCAAAACCGTCCAGGTTCTTTGCGGAGACTTGCCGCCGGTTTCCCAGCAGAAAACGATTTCGCCCGGAACCCACGGGTTTGTCTGAATATGCCCGATTTGGAACGGCACGGAAACGACGTATTTAATTTCGCCCGTTTTGATGTTCATCGAGGCGATGCCCGACGGTCCCGCGCCCATATTTCGCGGACCGAAATTCGGCTGAAGTTTCGTGTCGGGCGCAAGATGCCGCGCCGCTTCTTCACGTCCGACGCGAAAATAAACCCGCGCTTCGTCGCCGTCCAAAGCCATATCGCCGCCCGCGCCGATTTCCGGCGTGGTCGTGCCGCACACGCGCTGATACGCATCGGCGGATTTCAATTTTCCGGCTTCGCTGTCGGCAAAAAGTTTCGCTAAATCAACCTCGATAATCTGCAAAGTCGTCGGTTCACGGCGTTCGGTTGGCTGCGTGGACGGTGCAGCATTTGGATTAGTCGCCGCGTTTTGTTCCCGAAACGGTTTTCTGTTCGGGTCGCGCATAAAATACAGCTTCATCGAATTGCGGGCGACACTCAGCATTCCGGTATAGCCGCCTTCCGTGACCTGCACCATTTCGCCGGTTTTTTCATTGACTGCCAACGCTTCGCCGCGCACCCGCCCCGAACGAAAAATCAGCCACTTCCCATCGGAAGTCCACTGATTATGCGTCTGGTAAATTTTAGAGTCACCCGTCGGCATAGATGTTAAAAACGTCAGCATCGTGCCGGTCACAGGGTCTTTGACGACCTTTTTTTCCGACGGAAAACGCCTGCCGATTTGCGCTTTAGAGATAATCGTAAACAACATCAAAAGTCCAACAGCAGCGAGAAATAAAAGATTTTTTGTTTTCATAAAGATTTTGTCAGTGTTTTGAGTTTTGTCTTTAGACGGCTTTCCGACTGCGGAACGCGGCGAAAATAAGCAGCCTAATTAAGAACTATTTATTTAATGTTCAAAGTCAGCATATTGCTTCTCAAATTTCCCGACTGCGCCGAAATCGTAATTTTGCCCGAATTTTTATTCGCCTTAATATAAGCGAAAACTTTCCCCTGAAATGCCTTGCGTTTCGTGTCCTGAAATGCGCTTATGTCGGTGTTGTCGCCGCTGTCAACGGCAGCGATTGTGCCTGCGCCGCTGATGTTGAAGTTGACCAAATCAGCCGCATCCGGCACGATTACGCCGTTTTCGTCAACGATGGTCGCGGTCACGAAAACCACATCGTTCCAATCGTTCGCCAAAGTATTTTTATCAACTGACACCACGATTTTCGCGGGTTTTCCGGCGGTTTTCAGTTCGTATTCGGCGACCGTTTTTCCGTCATTTTTACCGACGGCTTTGAGCGTTCCGGCTTCGTAATTGACCTTCCAATTGCGCGGGCTGTCGTCCGCCGGTTTTGATTTTTCGCCGAGAGATTTGCCGTTTAGAAACAATTCGACCGTTTCGCAGTTGCTGTAAATTTCGACGTTTTCTTCGTGCGCGGCGGTGTTTTTCGGAGTCCAGTCAGAAAATAAAGTCTGTGTGCGGCGTTGTTCAGCGACTTCGTAGCCGGGATCGGTCGGCGATTTTTCGGCGGGTGCGACGCGGCGCGTGAGATAAACCATCGGAATGCGCGTCCACCAGCTTTGTCTTTGAAAGGCAATCGGTCGCCACGTTGCCGTGCGGTCGAGCCAGCCTTTGCCGAAAGCGTAATTCGGAAATTTCTGCGTTTCGCCGAGGTAATCAATGCCGACCCAAATAAACTGCCCGGAGTATTCGGGATTGTCGCGCATCGCCAGCCATTGCGCTAAATCGTTAGTGTTTTCGGTTCCCAAAATCTTGCGCGAAGGCTTTTGTTTATGCGCCGCTAAAATTTCTTTTTCGCGGTAATTTTGCCCGACGACATCGAGAATGTCCGCTAAACCGTTGTCGTAGTCGTGGCTCACATTCGGGCGAAAGAGTGCCTGCGTCACCGGGCGCGTCGCGTCGTTGGCGTGAAATTCGTCAACCAGTCCGCGCAAAATTCCTTTGGCAAGTTCGGCATTCGGCGTGTCGTGAATCTCGTTACCCGCGCTGTAAATGATGATGCTCGGATGGTTACGGTCGCGGCGCACGGTATCGCGCAAATCGCGCTTCGACCATTCGTTAAAATACAGATGATAGTCAAACGGATTTTTCGCCACCGTCCACTGGTCGAACATTTCATCCATCACGAGAAAACCCATCCGATCAGCCAGGTCTAAAAACTCCGGCGCGGGCGGATTATGCGCCGTGCGAATCGCGTTAACACCCACTTTTCGCAGTTCATTCAAGCGATGCTCCCAAACCGCGAGCGGAACCGCCGCACCGAACGCGCTGCCGTCCGTGTGCAGACACGCGCCGAATATTTTGAAATTTGCGCCGTTAAGCCAAAATCCCGTGTTCGCGTCGAAGTGAAATTCACGAATCCCGAACGGCACAATCTCATCGTCGAGCGTCTTTTTATTTGAACGAATTCGCGCCGTCGCCCGATACAAAACGCCTTTTTCAACCTGCCAAAGTTGCGGATTTTTAACCGTCGTTTCCAAGTTGAAACTCGTCGTTTGATTCGGCGCAAGGCTGACCGGTTTGTTTTCTTCGGACGCGACGATTTTATTATTCGGGTCGAGAATATCAATCTGCATCGAAACGATTTGCGCCTGATTCGATTGATTGACGACTTCGCCCGAAACATTGATCGCCGCCTGTGCCGCGTCAATTTTCGGAGTTGTGACAAACACACTGCCGCGCGTAAAATGAACCGCGTCTTCAGTTAGCAGCCGAACGCGGCGATAAATTCCCGCGCCCATATACCAGCGCGACGCAGGTTGCGCGGACGTGTCGGCGCGAACGGCGATGACGTTATCTTTCCCGAAATTTAGGTGTTCGGTCAGTTCGTCCGAAAAACTGATGTAGCCGCCCGGTCTCTGCTCGAAATGAAAACCGTTGATCCAAACGTCGCTGATGCCCATCACGCCGTCGAATTCGATGAAAATTCGTTTTGCCTTGTCTTTATCCGCAACCGTAAAATGTTTGCGATACCAACTTATTCCAGACGGCAAAAACGCGCCCGCGCCGCCCGTTTTATTGTCGGCATCAAACGGTCCTTCGATGCTCCAGTCGTGCGGCACATTCAATGTGCGCCACGCCGAATCATTAAATTCCGTCGTTTCCGCGCCGTTCGCGCCGCCTTTCAAAAATCGCCAATCGGCGTCAAACGATTGTGTCACGCGGACTTGCAGCGCATCGGCGGCAAAATTCGGAGAAGTAAACAGACCGCCGACAACTATTGCAGCGATCAATTGAAGACAAAAAACCTTTGAAAAACGAATGTTCATAATTTCAGGAAAGCTCTTGATTTAGATTGGTAAAGCGGTTAACTTAAAATATAATAACAGAAAATTAACGTCCGCCGAAAGAGAAAATACCAAGATGAGAAAGATTTTCAGCATCGTCACCGCACTTATTTTGTTTGCCGCTTTAAGTTCGCTTTTTGCGAGGTCAAAAGATGTTTCCCGTCACAACACTTTGCCCGGTTGGGTCAAACAAGCCGGAGCGCGAAAAGAACCGAAAGGGAAAAAAGTCTTTTGGGCAAACGATTTCGGCGCAAATGCCGACGGCAAAACTATTTCGACTGTTGCGATTCAAAAAGCAATTAACGTGTGCGCGAAAAAAGGCGGCGTTGTTGCTTTCAAACCGGGAAACTATTTAACGGGCGCGATTTTTTTGAAAAATAACGTCCATTTGCGGATTGACGAAGGCGTAACTTTAATCGGTTCACAAGATGAAAAAGATTATCCGCGCCTGCCGACGCGCGTTGCCGGAATCGAAATGCCTTGGCTCGCGGGTTTGATAAACGTCAACGATGCCAAAAACGTCAAAATTTCGGGCGGCGGGACGATTGACGGCAACGGCAAAAAATGGTGGGACAAATATTGGACGCTGCGGAAAGAATACGAGCCGAAAGGTTTGCGCTGGGCTTCGGATTACGACGCTGAACGCGTTCGGTTGATGGTAATTTGGAAATCGTCGGACGTGAAAATTGAAAATTTAAGTCTGCGGCGTTCGGGTTTTTGGACGGTGCAAGTCGTTTATTCCAATCACATTACGGTTGATAAAATAAAAATCAGCGATAACGAAGGTCCCAGCACCGATGGCGTTGATATTGATTCGTCGAGCTATGTTCTCGTCCAAAACTGCGATATTGACAACAACGATGACGATATTTGCCTGAAATCGGGACGCGATTTCGACGGTTTGCGTGTGGCACGTCCGACCGAATATATCGTTGTCAAAAACAATACGATTCGGCGCGGCGGCGGCGTTTTGGCGTTCGGTTCTGAAACTTCGGGCGGCATTCGCCACGTCGTCGCGCTCAATAATCAAGGCATCGGCACGAAAGAAGGCGTGCGGTTTAAGTCGGCAAAAACGCGCGGCGGTTATGTCGAAGACGTTTTAGTTGACGGGCTGAAAATGGAAAACGTGCCGCTGCCGTTCACTTTCACACTCAACTGGAATCCGAGTTACAGCTATTCTTCGATCCCGAAAGATATGCAAAACATTCCGGCGTATTGGATTGTAATGAACACGCCGGTTTTACCAATTGAACGCGGTTACTGCGATTTTCACGACATTACGATTCGCAACGTCGAAATCACCGGCGCGAAACAAATTTTCACGGCGAGCGGCTTGCCCGACAAACTAATCAATAACGTCAAATTCATCAATATCAAAGCGCAGGGAAATGCCGCCGGTGCAATTGAATATGCCAAAGACTGGACGATGCAAAACGTCAATTTGCAGACGGCGAACGGCGAAAAAGTTGAAATTAAAAACAGTCAAAATGTCGAATCGGCAAACGTGACAAAATAAATTATTTTTTCGACGTTAGTTTCCAAACCTTGAAATTATCGTAGGTAATCATCGAAACGCCCTCCATTGAGCGAAGTCCGATGCGTCCCGCACCGAGCGGTTTGCCTGCATCGTCCCATTTGAAAATCGTTTTGCCGTTGATTTCAATTTCGATGTGTCCGCCGAATTTTAAGATTCTGATGTGATGCGTCCCGTCGGTTGCGCCGGTCGTCAGGCTTTTGCCTTCCGCGACTAATTTAAAACCCGGATTTTTTCGTAATCGGTTGGTCAAACTTTCGATTTCGGTGTTGCGGCTGAAATATGAATCGGAATAATTTGCCAGTGTGCCGCTGTGATAAAGTTTGTAATCGGCAAAACGCGGCGGCAAATGTAAATCGAAAATGTCTTCGCCGTTTTTGCCCGCCGCGCAAAAGAAAATAATCGTCAAACCGCCCGGCGAATTGTTCGGATTCATCTCGTATTCGAGCAGGAAATTTTCGGGAAAAATATTTTTATTCCAGACGACGAGATGCGAACGCTTGGCATCTTTCAGTTGACTGCCGTTCGCATCAAAAGGAACAGGTGAAGCGCGAAGTTTGCCGTTTTTTATATCAACGCCGCCCGCACCTTCGACGATCCATTCGGCGCGTTTGTCAGGTTTTCCCGTCCTTTCCCAAGTGCCGTCGGCGTTTTGTTTGATAAAATCTTTTTCAAACGCGATCTTTTGATTTTTGCCGAAATCGTTGTCGTAAACTTTTTTCAGTTTGTATTTTGAAACATCAATCGGCGCATCAATCAAAGGCGAAGTTTTTATTTTTTCATCCTGCGCGAAAACTCCGATAGAAAAAGTTAAAATTAGAGCGCATAAATTTACCGTAAAAATAGCTTTTAATTTTCCATTATCCATTTTCAATTATCCGTTAATTCTTCCCGTTTTCATCCAATTCCAAACGCAGATAATCGTATTCGACACCGCTCATCACGTTTCCCGCAGGGACGATTAATTTCAAAATATTCGTTCCTGATTTCATCATCGAAGCATCGAATGTGACTGATTTTTCCTGCCAATATCCGCGATCAGCGTCGCGGTGAATCACGCCCGTGTTCGGCAAATCCGTTAAAATTCCGATTGGCTGATCGTTTATTTTGAGCGTCAGACTTTTCGCTTCCGTTCCCGCAAACGCGATTCTTAATGTCGCTTTGCCGTTCGGACTTTTCGGCAAATCAAATTGCACTTTCCAAACGGTTTCGTCGCCTTTGCCTTTGCCCGTTTCATCTTTCGCTCGCGGAACCTGCATCAGATTCCAGTCTTTATGAAAGTCACTTTTGCCGATAATGTAACTGACATCATTCGGAAAATCCTTCGGATATTGATTGTAAATTCCCCATTGCCAATAGTGATCCCCGTGCAAAAATTCACCCGCCGTGCGGTCAGGGAAACCGATTTCCCAAAGCTGTTTGCCGTAACGAATCGGCTGCCAATTCAGTTTGTCGAGATTCAGATTTTTTCCCGCTTCGACCGTGACATCGGCTTTGACGAATTCGCCCAAAACGCCGTCAGCAAAGGCGTGAAGCGTATAATTTCCCGGTCGAATATTGGAAATCGCAAACTTGCCATCATTCGAGCCGCGCACCCAAAATTGATAATATTTACCATCTTTTTGCCAGTCAACCGTTTCGCCGTTCGCGGCTTTGTAATCGGCGTGCGCCAAGCCGACGAGCAACTTCGACATTTTAGAACCCGGCAAATCTTTGAGAATTATCTGACCGGAAACCGCGCCGCGATTTTTTGCCGACGGATAATTTTCGTCTACCGCCCAATCGTAAACCCAATTTTTCGCTTCGGTTGCAGCCTTTGAAACCGCGTCTTTCCACATCGCGTCGTGCGTCGGCGCAGAGTTGACGTAGAGCATAAAAGGTCCGATTGTTTTGCGCCATTCTTCACCTTCGTTCGCTTCCAAAATCGTGCCGCCGTAATGCGGACCTTTCCAGACGTTGAGAATTGTTGCGGGGGCGGGCGCGGTCAAACTGTCGGTAAAAGTCGCGTCGCGGTGCGCGGAAAGTTCGAGTTTCGTCGCGCCGCCGCTCATATATTCATTTGACGGATTGATGAGCCAAATGCCGATTTTATTTTTCGTCGAACTCCAGCCGTAAGCAGGCGTGTCGAACTGCACGGCGGCGTAATCGTATTTGTGTTCGACCTGTCCTTTCATCACGCCGCTCGTCATCAAACGCGCTTCCTTGACGTTCTGCACGATGCCGTGATTCCAGTCGTCCGCCGTAATCATCGGCATCGAACGCCGCGCGTCAATCGTCATCCAATCGAAAACTTCGTCATTTAATTTAACGACGAAACGCCCGACGGGAAACGTCAATTTCGGATATTCGGGCTTATGATTCCAAATTTCTTCGAGATAAATTCCCGCCTCGCCGCGCCCCAAACTGTAACGAACTTCGATGTCCGACGGGACGCTTTTCGCCGCGTCGCCGTCATAACCGAACTTGCATGAAACCGTGGCGCGTTCTTCGTTGTTTTGTAAAATTGAAGGCGTTCGCTTGCTGCCGAAATCGAGCGGCACGGCGGGCAATTTCCAAAAACCGTCAATGCCCATCGCGCCGATCATTTCCAGATTCTTATATTTATACGAAGCAATCGCCGCCGAATCTTTATCAATCTTCGCCGTCACGATCCCGTTATCGAGCGTATAAAATTTCCCGTCATCGGTTAATGTTACAGACGCGTTTTTCGCTGACTGCCCGAAACACAAAATCGCGGCAATCTGAAATACGGCGGCTAAAATGATTATTGAAAACTTCATTTTGTTATTTATTTTGCGTCAACGAGTTCCAGACGCAGGTAATCGTATTCGATGCCGTTCATCACACCGGCTTGCGGGACGGTTAATTTTAAGGTGTTCGCGCCCGATTTGAGCATTGAAGCATCGAATGTTACGTCGCGTTCAAACCACAGTCCGCGAATTCCGTCGCGGCGGATTCCGGCGGTGTCGGGCATTTGTCCGGTGTCGCCCGCCGGTTTATCGTTGACCGCAATCGAAACATTTCGCGCACTGTTCGAGGCGATTCCGATTCGCAAAATCGCTTTGCCGCTCGTCGGCGCGGTCGGTAAATCGAAATTTATCGTCCAGGTCGTCGCCGTCGTTTTGCCGCCGCCTTTGCCGTCGGGTTCGACGAGGCGCGGAACTTCGGCGTAATTCCAATCGGTGTGCGGATTGCTTTTGCCGACAGTGAAATTGACATCGTTCGGAAATTCCTTCGGGTAAAGCGTGTAAAGTCCCCAATGCCAATAATCGTCGCCGTGTTTGAATTCTTCCGCTGAACGGTTTGCCGTGCCGATTTCCCAAATTTGCCGCCCGAATCGCAGCGGTTTCCATTCGATTTTGTTGAAATTAAGCGGTTTTCCGGCTTCGACAACAATATCGGTCTGCGCGAATTCGCCGAGAACGCCGTCGGCAATCGCGTGCAGCGTATATTTGCCGGGACGAACTTTCGGAATCGTAAATTTTCCGTTTGTTTCGCCGCGCGTCCAAAATTCGTAGCTTTTTGCATCGTTTTGCCAGCTAACCTGCTCGGTTCTGCCGCGAAAACCGGCGGCTTCGTAATCGGGCGCGGAAAGTCCGACGAGCAGATTCGACATTTTCGAGTTCGGTAAATCTTTCAAAATTATTTGCCCCGAAACGGCGGCGCGTTGGTTGTTTTTCGGATAATCAACGCCGGAAACCCATTCGTATGACCACTTTTTCGATTCGCGTTCCGCCTGCGCGAGCGCGTCCTTCCACATCGCCTGCGGGTCGGCTTCGGAATTGACATAAATTAAAAACGGTCCGACAGTTTTCGTCCACGCTTCGCCGTCTTTGATCGTCAGCGAACTGCCGCCGTAATGACTACCGCGCCAATAGTTGAGCAGCGTCGGAGCCGCGCCTTCGTTGTTGTCGAGATGTCCGGTCAGTTCGACTTTGGTTGCGCCGCCGCTCAAGTATTCAATCGTCGGATTGATAAACCACAGTCCAATTTTATCGGTCGTCGAAGACCAGCCGAACGCCGGAATGTCGAATTGAATTGCCGAAAAATCGTATTTGTGAGAAACCTGACCTTTGTAAATTCCCGTGTTCAAAAGCCGCGCTTCCTTAAAATTCATCTGCGTCCCCTGATCCCAATCTTCGGGTTTGAGCATCATCTGATTGCGTTTCGCGTCAATCGTCAGCCAATCGAAAATTTGCGGATTGAGCTTTGCGCCGAACCGCGCTTCGCCGATCTGCGTCGCCGGATATTCGGGTTTGTGCGTCAAAATCGAATATGTGTAAACGCCCGAATCGTCGCGTCCCAACGCATACCGAATTTCAATATCGCAAGCCGTTGAACCGCCCGGACCTTCGCCCAGATTTACGCCCGACTGATAAAAGCCTTTGACCGAAACTTCGGCACGTTCGCCGTTATTTTTCGCGGGATCAATCGTCACCGCGTCAATATTTTTAGACTTTTTCGACGGCGCGTGTGACCAATAAGCAAACGGATGCCCCGAACCGCCTTCGAGCAGTTCGAGATTTTTATATTTGAGTGAAATCAAATCGCCCGAATTTTTGGAAATTTTCGCCGCGACGAATTTGTTAACGAGCGTGTAGGTCGAATCGTCTTCGGATAAAACGACGGGCGAATCTTTGGATTGCTTTTGCGCGAAAATTGTTAATGTGGAAATTGCCGAAAGTGAAATGAACAAAACGGCAATCAATAAAAATTCAAAATTGCGATTTTTCATAAAATTGTCAGGGCGGATTGTGGTCGCCCGCGTCGCATTGTAAGGGCGATCCCTTGTGGTCGCCCTCGTCGCATACAAACAAGACGGGCGAGGACAAGCCATCGCCCCCTACAAAAAACTAAAACTCTTTTCTCTCGACTTTCTCGAATTTCGCGTCCGCCGCGCTGCGGCTTTGCGTGAACATAAAATCGGCGACGTTTTTCAGAATGAACATTTTCGCGCCGCCGGAAAGTTCGGCATTGGTGCGAAAAAACTCCGCGCCTCTCACGTCGTCGAGCATAAAAGCGGGACGCGCTTCGGCGTTTTCGCAGGAAACTTCGACGTTATCGAACGTAATGCCGCGAGCGTGGCGAATGTAAAAACCATACGCGGGAAGTTTGCCGAACATACTCGGTTCGGGATAATTTTTCTCGTTTTCGGGTATTTCGCGCTTTGCCTCTTCCGTCGTTCCGCCGCCGCGATAATGGATTCTGATATTCGACAAACGCACGTCTTCTATCGGACTTTCGGCGAGTCCCGCGATGATCGAAGCGTAATCGGAAGAAGCGTCGGAAACGACGACGTTATCAATAATCACGCGCCTGATTTTTGCAATCGGCGTTCCCGCAGGTGCGCGTTGGCGTTTGCCGAGCCGTATAAAAATCGGCGAATTTCCCACGTCGCGCATCGTCAAATTGGAAATCGTTACGTCTTCGAGATTGCCGCCGTCCACCGTTTCGAGCGCGAGACCGCGACAGTGAACGAAATTTATATTGGAAATCGTAATGTTTTTGAATCCGCCGTTCGATTCCGTCCCGAATTTCAAACGCCCCGTCGGACGATCTTTGTCGGGCGCAAATTCCTGTTTAGTCTGGAAAGTTCCGTCGAGAAATGTCCCTAAGTCAAAACCTGAAACCTGCGAATTCGTAATAGTGACGTTTTCGGTCGCACGGTTAAAACCGAGCGCGTAACTGCTTTTCAGCACAATCGCATCGTCATTCGGCGAATTGACCGACAAATTTGAAATCCGCACGTTGCGGCACGAATCAATATCGAAACCGTCGCGGTTCGTGTCAACTTTGACGTTATCAATCGTCAGATTATCAACGCCCGTCGCCAACAGCGCGAAATGTCCGCCTTCAAACATCGTAAAATCTTTGAGCGTGACATTCTTACTGAGCTTTAGCGAAATCGCTTTATTGCCTAAACCGTTCATTTCCGCCAGCGGCGAAGTTTCGCCGAGCGGCGAGACATTTTTTCCGAGACTCGTCGGTGTTTCGCCCGCCGTGCGCGGTTTGTTCGGTCCCGGACTGCGCCGCGTCAAACCTTTGCCGTCAATTTTTCCCTGCCCGATGATGGCGACATTTTCCACGCCGATGCCCCAAATTAGCGAGTTTTGCCAGTGCGAATGCCCGAAATCCTGATACATATCGAATTCATTCGGCTCGAACATATCGTATTTTCCCTTGTCAACCGCCGGATCAGCCGCCAAAATCGTCGCGCCGTTGTCGAGGTAAAGCGTAATGTTGCTCTTCAAATGAATCGAAAAACTCAAATAAGTTCCGGCAGGAAAAAAAACCGTGCCGCCGCCATTTGCCGCTGCCGAATCAATCGCTTCGTTGATGGCAGGCGAATCAATATTCACGCCGTCGCCTTTCGCGCCGAAATTTTTGATATTATAAAAAACAGCCGCACTTTTTTTCTTTGGATTGTTCAAAACACGTCCGGTATTCTGCGCCGGTGTCGAAAAGTCAAGCAGTAAAATTACGCTTAATGCGATTAACAATGCAATTTGTTTCATTTGAAATATTTTAGTTACTGTAAAATTGAACGACTATAACTAATTAATCCGTAATCCGCCGGAGAAATCCGACACCAAAAACTTTCAGAAAACCGCTTAACTTAAAAGATAAAGAAATTATTTTCTTTGTCAATAAAAATTTCACAATATTTTATTTTCAAAGAGAAAAACATCTTTGATTACTCAAATCAAAGATGTTTTTCTCGCAATCTAAAAGCAGTTTGCCAATCTCAAACTCATTTAGTTTAGCTTTTCTTTTTTGTCGGAGTTGTTTTGCCCGGAGTTGTCTTTATTTTTTGCGGGGCGACCTTTTGCTGTTCTTTCAATGAAGCAATCGTGTCTTTCGCATCCTGCTTGAATTTGTGAGTGTCAGGTGCGATGTCAACGAATTTTTGCAGGTAGTTTGCCGCTTCCTGAAGCTGCGCTTTTCCTTTTGCCGGGTCACTGTCGAGGTTGATGTAACCGACATTAACCATACTTAGACCGAGACCGACGAGCGCATCAACATTATTCGGATCGGTTTCCAAAATCTTTTGAAATTCGGTGATCGCCAGTTCAAATTCGTTTGAATCCTGAAGCGTCATTGCCAGATCAACTTCGGCTTTCGACTTCTTCGCCGAATCGGTTTCGACTGCCATATATTCCTGAAACGCCGTCAGAGCTTCTTTGCCTTTTTCTCTGTCAACGCCGGTTTGCGACATCAAACGATAGGCGTTTTTACGATTTGTCAGCGCGAGATTTTTGTTTGTTTCGTAATTTTTTTGAACATTTGCGTCAGTCGAAGTCGCTGTTTTCAAAATATCGAGAACCTTGTTGGAAGCGATAACTACTTCCGAAAAGTCTTTTTTTACCGAATCTCTCAATGCCGGTTTGCTGGCATCATCGGCTTTGACGGATTTATTATAGGTGTCCGTGCCGCGATTGATTAACGCCAGCGATTTGTTGTTAAGCAAAACAGGCGCAGTTCCGGCAAACTCAGGATCGGCGTTGTAGCCTTCGTCGAATTTAGCAATGGCAAGATCGTAATTTTTCGCCTCAAACGCCGCACCGCCATCTTTGACCGCCGCGTTAACAATTTTAGTTGCTTCTTCAATCTTTTTATTTTTGTTGGTGACTTCGGCAACCTGTTTTTCGTATTCCGCTTTTTGTTTCTTTTGTTCGGCGGTCAGTTCGGTTGATTGATTTGTCGTGGTTGTCGGAGCCGCAATTGCCTGACGAACCTGTTCTTCAGTCAATTTCTGACCGTTGCCCGCCGAAGCCGTAAAAACTAAATTTTCCACGCCGGCTTTGACGTTCGGAATAATATCAGGACTGATTCCCGCGCCGCTGAACGCGACATAAAAAATAGGTCCGAGCGGCAAACCCGCAAAACTGAAAACTCCCTTTTTATCGGTTGTCGCACTCACCGGTTTAGCTTTGATGTCAGTCCGGTAAACTTCGACCAAAGCACCCTGCACCGGCGTTGCTTTGCCGTCTTTATCTTTCATTTCGATGCGCCCGCGAAACGGCGCGGTTTGTCCGAAAGCAGCAACGCTGCCGATTAAAAACAAAGCGATTGTGAAAAAACTAATTAAATAATTCTTACGAAACATTATGATCCTCCAAAATTGTGTTCAATAAATATTCAGGAAACGCCTTTTTAAGATGCCGACCTTAAAAAAAGAGTTTATAGGTTTTTGAGCATTTTAACTTAAATTCGACGTTTATTTGAAATTAAGTATCGGCTTAATCGGCAAAAACGCAATTATTTTTTGCTAATTTCACTAATCAGCCGGGTTTTACGGCAGATTTTCCGCCAGATTTTCGATGTCGGCGCGGTTATTAAAAAAATGCGGCGCGATTCGCAAACGACTTCCACGCGGTGAAACGACGATATTTTTTTCTTCCAAATGTTTGAAAATCTCGTTTGAAGTCAGACCGTTTTGATGTTCGATGCAGACAATCTGCGATTTTTCGCCTTTCGCGCGTGAACTGATAATTTGATAATTTTTACCCGAAATCAGTTCGCACAAATAATCGGTCAATTCTTCGAGGTAATTTTCGATATTTTTGAGTCCGGTTTCGTGCAGAAGTTTCAAACTCTGCTCCAAGCCGTAAAAAAGCGACGAACCGTTCGTGCCGGATTCCCACGCGAGCGCGGTTGATTTGAAAGATTGTTCCGTGTCTTCAAAGTCCCACGGCGTTTCGACGCTGATCCAACCGACGAGTGTCGGCGCAACGCGTTCACGCGCCCGATCAGAAAGATAAAGTATGCCGCAGCCTTCCGGCGAAAAAAGCCATTTGTGGCTCGCCCCCGCAGCTATATCAACAAACTGCGCGGGAAAATCAAAGCCGAACGCGCCGAAACCCTGAATCATATCAACGGCAAAAAGTGCGTCGTGTTTTCTTGCCGCTTTGCCGATACGTTCTAAATCAGCGCGAAAACCCGAAGCAAACTGCACCGCGCTGATCGAAATGAGTTTCGTATTTGAATCAATTAAATTAATAAATTCGTCCAAATCAATCCGCCCATCGCGTTCGGGACAAAGTTTTAATTCGACACCGAATTTATCTCTGACCATTCGCCACGCATAAAAATTCGCCGGAAATTCGCGCTCGAAACTGACGATGTTGTCGCCTTTCTGCCAATCCAAACCATTTGCGACCGACGCAAAACCATCCGAAGTATTCCGCAAAAACGCGATTTGTTCGGCTTTGACGTTGAGCATTTCGGCAACTAAACTCCGTGCGCGGTCTTTCGTCGCAACCCACTCGTTAAAATTGACCGAACCGTTTTCCGAAACGTCTTTTAATTGTGAGATCACGGCTTCGACCGCGATTGTCGGCGGAGGCGAAACCGCCGCACTATTTAAATATGTATATTTTTGCGCGGCAGGAAACATTGCGCGTATTTTTTCGTTCATAAACTTTGTTAATCGTTGATAGTTAATCGTTAATTGTTTCACCGTTAACAGAAACAATTAACGATTGACCATTAACGATTTACGAATTTCTTTTGACAATTTAAATAAAAAGCCGATAATTTTTATTTGCGGCGCAGAAAATTTCAGTAAATTAAGCCTCAAACATTGCATCAGAGCAATTAAATTATGTTCGATTTTCAGAAAAAAAACCAATATGACTTCGGATTTGTTTCCGCCGGCGACGACCCCGATATTGAAGTTCAAAAGTTAAAAAAAGAATCGCGGCAAGGTCTCTGGACGGAGAGCCTCAAACTCCTGCGCGACGTATTTTTAATCATTATCGTCTTTATACTTTTCGGCGTTTTTATCGCGCAGCCGGTTGTTGTCGAAGGAACTTCAATGGTTCCGCAGCTTCACGACGGCGAACGTCTGCTGGTCAATAAACTCATTTATTACAAAATTAAAAGCGTCAGTTGGGGACATATCGAACGCGGCGATGTCGTCGTTTTCTGGTTTCCGAATGATCCTGATAAAAGTTATGTCAAACGCGTAATCGGTCTTCCGGGTGAAACAGTCGAGATTCGCAGCGGCAAGGTGATCGTTGACGGACAGGAATTAAACGAAACTTACCTCGACGCGGAAAACAACAAATCGTTGCCGTCTTTTCAGCCGAAAAAAGTCGAACCGCATCATTATTTCGTGATGGGCGACAACCGCGACAATTCTTCCGATTCACGTTATTGGGGTTTAGTTCCCGAAAAATACATCTACGGCAAAGCGTTTTTCAGATATTGGCAGCCGGGAAATATCGGTTTTATCCAACACGGCGAATACAACATTCAAGAAAATAAACCGATGGATGACCGCGCCGAAGCTGAAGATTAGAACGGAACGCACACGCCCTTGGGTGCGAGTAATTTAAGGTCATCTTTAATAATCAACGCACGCGCCCCGCGTACGTTTCAGCAAAATGAATTTTTCAAAAAAAGCAATTTTAGTTCTCGCAGACGGACGCGCGTTTCGCGGTTTGTCGTTCGGCGCGGACGGCGAGGCGTTCGGCGAAATGGTTTTTAATACTTCGATGTCCGGTTATCAGGAGATTTTGACTGATCCGAGTTATGCGGGGCAAATCGTGGCGATGACGTATCCGCTGATCGGAAACTACGGCGTGAATGAAGAAGACACGGAATCGCGCCGCCCGTGGGTGGAAGGTTTCGTCGTTCGTGAATCAAGCAAAACCGCGTCGAATTGGCGTTCGACGGAAACGCTCGATTCATATCTGAAACGCCATAAAATTGTCGGAATCGAAAAAATTGACACTCGTGCGCTGGTTCGTCACATCCGCGACAAAGGCGCGATGCGGGCGGTGATTTCGTCGGTAGATTTGGATGAAAAAAGTCTGCTTGAAAAAGTTTTGAATTCGCCCGAGATGGCGAATCGGGAACTTGCCAGCACCGTGACGATTGACGAATCTTTCGATTATGCGGCGAGCGGCGAACAAAAATTTCACGTCGTCGCTTACGATTTCGGCGTTAAAACCAATTCCCTGCGCGAGTTTGCGAAACGCGGCTGTAAGATTACGATTGTGCCGGACGACACTTCCGCCAAAGATGTTTTGGCTCTGAAACCCGACGGAATTTTCCTTTCAAATGGTCCGGGCGATCCGGCGGCAATGAAAAAGGTCGTCGAAGAAATCACGAAATTGACAACGGAAAAAGTGCCGATGTTCGGTATTTGTTTGGGACATCAGATTTTGGGACAGGTTTTTGGCGGCGAAACTTATAAGTTGAAATTCGGACATCGCGGCGGCAATCAGCCGATTATGGATTTGACGACCGGCAAAGTCGAAATCACCGCGCACAATCACGGCTTTGCGGTGGACGCGGAAAGTTTGCCGGAAACCGTTGAAATAACACACGTTAATCTGAACGATAAAACCGTCGCCGGTTTGCGTCACAAAACTCTGCCGATTTTCAGCGTTCAATATCACCCCGAATCCGCGCCGGGACCGCACGATTCGGAGTATTTATTTGAGCGGTTTATCGAATTAATGCAAAGTCAGAACCGCGAGCGGTAGCGACCGACTTGCCGTCAAATAAAAAGTCTGAAAAATTTGCTACAAGCATTACGACATTATTCTCTACAGAAGCTTTAAGATTTGGTTTTTGCGGCTATGCCGCCTGATGTACGGCGATGGCTGTGCCTCGCCGTCAGCATTTCTTTCAAAATCTTTGAGGCTATGCCTCATTTTGCTCAGGCATAGCCTCGAAACAAAGAAAATATTGACGAAAAGGCATAGCCTTTTCGCACATCGGGCGGCACAGCCGCGAAGCAATCTACTTATCAGTTATCGCATTTTGCCTGCTGCCGGATTTTCTCAATAGAATTTTAAACGGTCGCTACCGCAGGCAGTTCTGACTTTCCGAGCCAAAAAAACTTCAATTTCACAATTGATTGTCGTTATGGATTTGAATGTTTACGCATAAATCGGCAATAATTACCCTTTTGCCATATTCGATTAGGTATTCTCCTGAAAGAGTGCGGCGGTCAAAATTTAATAAAATTTATACAGACGATTTAATAAGAGGAACTCAAGTCAGTTTCTATAGTTAGTGTTGCGGCAATTGGCAACGAAAATGGTTTTAATTTAGTAATTTATTTATCAAAACAGGTGGTTTATTAATGGAATCTACAATTCTTTATCTTATCCCGGCATTGGGGATTTTGGGTTTGGTCGTGATGGCGATTCAGTCGGCTTGGGTGACGAAGCAGCCGACCGGCGAAGCCAATATGGTCGAACTCGCGGGTTATATTGCCGAAGGCGCAATGGCGTTTTTGAAGGCGGAATGGAAAATTTTAGCTATTTTTGCATTTTTTGCCGCGATTATTCTCGGTTTTTCCGGCACGTTGGTTGAAACTTCTTCGCCGGTGATCGCCATTTCGTTTATCATCGGCGCAGTTTTCAGCGCGACCGCCGGATATTTCGGGATGAACATTGCGACGAAAGCGAACGTCCGAACGACGCAGGCAGCCAGAACTGATTTGAAAAGCGCGTTAAAAGTCGCTTTTACCGGCGGAACGGTGATGGGTTTAGGCGTTGCGGGACTCGCGGTTTTGGGTTTGAGTTCGCTGTTCATACTTTTCTATCACATCTACGTTTTGAATGTTCCGGGCGCGACGGTCAACGGCGCGGCGATGGAAAAAGCCATCGAAGTTCTTGCCGGATTTTCGCTCGGCGCGGAATCAATCGCGTTGTTTGCGCGGGTCGGCGGCGGAATTTATACGAAAGCGGCGGATGTCGGCGCGGATTTGGTCGGCAAGGTCGAAGCGGGGATTCCCGAAGACGACGTGCGAAATCCGGCGACGATTGCCGATAACGTCGGCGATAACGTCGGCGATGTCGCGGGAATGGGCGCGGATTTGTTCGGCTCTTACGTTGCCACAATTCTTGCAACAATGGTTCTCGGACGCGAAATTGTTGTCCGCGATAACTTCGGTGGTCTTTCGCCGATGCTGCTGCCGATGCTGATCGCCGGACTCGGAATTATCTTTTCGATCATCGGTTTCACGCTCGTGAGAATTTCCGACGACAAAGGCAATGTTCAAAAAGCCTTGAATCTCGGCAACTGGACTTCGGTGATTATTACGACGATTGCCTGTTATTTTATCGTGATGTGGATGATGCCCGCGCAGATGACTTTGCGCGGTTTTAGCTTCACAAATACCGGCGTGTTTCTGGCGATTTTGGTTGGCTCGATTGTCGGCGCGTTGATGAGTCTCGTGACTGAATTTTATACGGCGATGGGCAAGCGTCCGGTGATGTCAATCGTGCGGCAGTCCGACACAGGCGCGGCGACGAATATTATCGGCGGTCTGTCGGTCGGGATGGAATCAACCTTGGTTCCGACGCTGATTTTGGCTTCGGGAATTTACTTATCTCATTATTTCGCAGGACTTTACGGCGTGGCGATTGCCGCTGCCGGAATGATGGCGACGACCGCGATGCAGCTTGCAATTGACGCTTTCGGACCGATTGCCGACAACGCGGGCGGCATCGCTGAAATGAGCCGTTTGCCGAAAGAAGTTCGCGGCAGAACCGATATTTTGGATGCTGTCGGCAACACGACCGCCGCGACGGGCAAAGGTTTCGCCATCGCTTCCGCCGCGTTGACCGCGCTCGCGTTATTCGCGGCTTACGTCGGACTTGCCGGAATTGATTCGATTGATATTTACAAAGCACCCGTTCTTGCCGGTCTATTCGTTGGCGGAATGATTCCGTTCATTTTTTCATCGCTCTGCATCGCGGCAGTCGGTCGCGCAGCGATGGCGATGGTGCAGGAAGTTCGCCGTCAGTTCCGCGATATTCCGGGCATTATGGAATACAAAGCGAAACCGGAATACGACAAATGCGTCGCCATTTCGACGCAGGCAAGTTTGCGGGAAATGATGCTTCCGGGCGCGATTGCTTTGATTACGCCAGTCGTTGTCGGATTCGCCTTCGGACCCGAAGTTCTCGGCGGATTATTGGCAGGTGTGACCGTTTCGGGCGTGTTAATGGGAATGTTCCAAAACAACGCCGGCGGCGCGTGGGACAACGCCAAAAAATCGTTTGAAGCAGGAGTCGAGATCAACGGCAAAATGGAATACAAAGGCAGCGAAGCCCACAAAGCATCAGTCACCGGCGATACCGTCGGCGATCCGTTCAAAGACACTTCGGGACCTTCGATGAATATTCTTATCAAACTGATGAGTATTGTGGCTCTGATTATCGCGCCGCACATCGCCATTAATCAAAATCGCAAAGCTCCGACTGAAACAAAGCCGAAAGTTCAGGTTGAGAGAACGATTGAAGTTCCGGCTGAGAAGAAAATGTAAAAAAGGTTAGCCACGAACAAACACGAAAGGACACGAAATAAAAAATAAAATTTTCGTGTCCTTTCGTGTTTGTTCGTGGCTAATTCTTCTTGCGCGGAAACACTAAAATCGCGTCGCCGACTTTGCGTTCGCCTTCTTTGTCGGACGGATGATTGACGATTTTGCCGTCCAAGAACATTGTGCTTGAGCCGCCGCCGTCGAGATTCATCGCATCGGTCGCGCCGAGTTCGAGCAGGATTTTTGCCAAATCTTCCAAACCGATTCCGCCGCTTTCTTCGCTTCTGCCGTCAACCGTGACCATCAAAAATTTACCGTCTTTTAATTTAGCGACAGCCGTGCGCGGATGTTTGGTTTCGACAAAAGACTTGCTCGATTTTTCCTGTTCCCATGTAATTTTGATTTTATTATTTAAGACAAGCATCGGAACGCCGCTGACAATATCTTCGGTTGACGAAACTGAAGGCGCAAATCCTTCTGGATTGTCGGTTAATCCGTTTCCCAAATCAGCGGTTACGAACATAAAAGTTGTCTTCAAACCAATCTTTATTTTGGCTAAAATTTCCTCGCGCCGTTTGCCGCTTGCTGAAATTATAAAACCATTTACAGGAACTTGAGTGCTGCCTTTTCCATCGTTGATTTCAGTAATTTTTCCGTTTTTGACGATGATTTCCAGTCCTTTCGTATCTGTCAAAGTTGTGCGGTGAAATTCAGGTGTATAGACAACCAAGTCATTTTCCTTGCGTTCACGATTGATGCCGATTCCTTCAAACGGCTGTTTGTTAACGATCAGCGAGCCGAGCAAATCCAAATGATTAATATTAACGGTGGTTTGATTTGGCAGATTGGCAATGAAAAGCGAAACTCTGTTTGAAAGAGACTCACTTAAAACTTTTCCATTAATTTGCAAACTGCCCACATTGTCGCCACCGTAAAGACTATTATCAAGCCGAAAAAAGCCCGCGTTTATCGCGGCAAATGCGCCGTGTCTGATTGCAATCGAGGAAGTTTTTTCGAGTCCGATTGCCGAATCCATCGCGTGAACGACATCGAGGCGCACCTTTGTTAAATCGAGCCGCAGAAGATTCATTTTGACGGGCAGTTTATCAATCTCGCGCGTCATTTCGGCGTATTCGATGCCGTCCTGCATCGTTTTAAATTCTTGTGCGTTGACGGAAACAAAAAGGAAAATTGTCCACAGATGAACACAGATAAACACGGATATTTTTTTCATAAAATTTGATTTTCAAGGCGGAAACCCGCGCGTGAGCAAGGATGCCAAACGATTGTCAATTTGCACCCTCGCTCACGCGCGGGTTTCCGCCTTTTTGCTTTGCGAATTCAGTTGAAATTTATCATACTTTTTTCAAGCAAAATATGAAACAAATCAGCGAACGAGTTCAACTTCTCAACGACAAATCACCTAACAACGACGGCAAATATATTCTCTATTGGATGCAGATGTTCAAGCGCACAATGCACAATCACGCGCTTAATTTTGCCATCGAACAGGCAAATGAACGCAAACTTCCGCTCGTTGTTTACGAAGGTTTGAAATTTTATTATCCATGGGCTTCGGACAGATTTCACACATTTATTCTCGAAGGCGTTGAGGAAAAGCGCAAAGAATTTGAAAAGCTCGGCATTAAATATATTTTCTATCTGCAAAAAGACGACAAATCGCCGAAAGATACGGTCGCCAAAATCGCCAAACACGCCGCGTTGATCGTCACCGACGATTTCCCGTGTTTCATCATTCCCGATCATAATAAAGCGATTGTCCGAAAAGCCGAAATTCCGGTTTACGCGGTTGATTCAAACGGCGTAATTCCGATGTCGCGCTTTGAAAAGGAAGAATACGCCGCTTACACGATTCGCCCGAAAATCAAGAAGATTCTGCACGAATATCTGAAGCCGTTTGAAGAAGAAAAAGTAATCGTCAAAGCCGACAAATTAAAAATTGACTGCCCCGACACGGAAGTTACCGAAAAAAATATCGCTAAATTAGTTACCGAATGCGACATTGACCACAATGTAAAACCTTCAAATGTTTATCACGGCGGCACGGCGAACGGCAGAAAAAGATTAAAACTTTTTCTCAAAAATATTTTGTCCGATTACGATAACGGACGAAATAAACCCGAAAAAGACGGCAGTTCGCGGCTTTCATCATATTTGCATTTCGGTTTTCTTTCTTCTTTGGAAATCGCACTTGCCGTCAAAGATGCGGATGCGCCGCAGGAATCAAAAGATGCGTATTTGGAAGAAATTATCGTGCGCCGCGAGCTTTCATATAATTTTACTCGCTTTAATGAAAATTATGATTCGCTCAAATCTTTGCCCGATTGGGTTCAGAAAACGATGCGCGAACATATTGACGACAAACGCGAAACTGTTTATTCGCTTGAAGAAATGGAAAATTGCCAAACTTACGACGAACTTTGGAACGCCTCGCAGCGCGAAATGAATGTGACGGGCGAAATTCATAATTACGTCAGAATGCTTTGGGGCAAAAACGTCATCGCGTGGACAAAAAGCTACGAAGAAGCCTTTGCGATTTTGGAACATTTGAATAATAAATACTGTCTCGACGGTCGCAATCCGAATTCTTACGCGGGAATTCTCTGGTGTTTCGGCAAACACGACCGACCATGGATGGAACGCCCGGTTTTCGGCAAAATGCGTTATATGACGACGAATTCGACAGGCAAAAAGTTTGACTCAAAGAAATATATCGAATGGACGAAAACGCTCGAATAATTAAAATTGATTAGTGAACAAGAAAAATGCTGATAAAAATATAGAACCCAAGTCGGAGCGGGCGCGGAAGCCGCAACCCTTCCTGACCTGAAATTTATAGTTTCCTGAATTCTTTCACTTTTAACTTTATTCAAACAGCAACTTAAAAAGACGAGTTTCATAAATTAACAGGTCAGGAAGGGTTGCGCGTTTCGTGCGCCCGCCAAATTTATCAATTTAAAACCGCGTCCGTGGTTATACTATTACTTTTTGTTCACCGCCTGAAATTGTGTTGAAAATCAGCGGCGGCGAATCTTTTTATAACTTATTTTATTCATTTTTTCTGGTGGAATTCTTACCAATTGTCCGACTACGGCTTCATAATTATTGGCAACTTTTTTTGAAGCAGGTTCTTCATCTGGAAGCGACGGAATAGTAACGGTATCAATATCTTTGACTTTATTTGGCGGAATATTTAAATCAATCGCGCTTACTTTTATCGAATTTTCGACTTGTTTGTTTTGATTCGGCTGAAATTGATTAAACGCGAAAATCCCGCCGAAAATTCCGGCACAGATTGAAACGAATGCTTTTGCCGTGCGCGAAACTCGTTTTTTGACGGCTTGCCAACCGACCGGACAATCTTTCGTCAAAACTGTTCCGTCGTTTCTTCGGTAAAATTTCACGCAAACGCGACCTTCCGAATTTATCAGGAAATTTTCGGCTTCGGTCTGCGTCATTTCCGAGAGATTATAAACATTTAGTTTACACATCGCACAGTATTTTTTGCGCTCATTGCCGCGCATTTCGTTCCAATTTGCATCGCACGGCGAAGCAATTTTCACGCCGTCCAAAGGATTTGTAAATTTTTGCATATTTTCAGCCTCCGACAGAATTAGACAACCGAAAATGCTTTTTGTTCCCGATGCTGAAAATCTTTAAAATTCGGTTGATACTTTTTTGCGAACGACTGCGCTTTAGATAGTTGAGGAGCAAATTTGCTCCGCTAATTTATAAATTGTAGGAGTAATTTTAAGCAATGATCAATCATATTTCTATCGCAGTTAATAATCCCGAAAAGGTCGCTAATGTTTTAGCCGAATTGTGGAACGGTTTTGTCGTTCCGTTTCCGCCGTGTCCCGGTTCGTTTATGGCTTTTGCCAATGACGGCAGAGGTTCGGCGGTCGAAATCACGCCCGCCGAAACGATTTTAGTTCCGGGTGAAGGCTTGCCGCCGGAAGAGAATTTTAATTTGACAACGCCGACCGAAGAATACGAAGCAAAGTTCGTCAAAAGCGATTTCGTGCCGCAATATGTGCCGACGCATTTGAACATCAACACGAATCTGAGCGAGTCGGAAGTTAAGGAAATCGCCAGACGCGAAGGCTGGCGTGTGTTGACCTGTAATCGTGATCGCGGTCTTTTTCAATTAATCGAAGTCTGGGTTGAAGATCGTTTTATGCTTGAAGTGATGACACCCGAACAGACCGCGCGTTATGTCGAGATTGCGAATCCCGAATTTCTCGCGCAAGCCTTCGGCGTGACTATTCCGCAAAATATTCCGGCGGCAGGAAATCTGAACTTAATCGGCTAAACAAACGTAAAAATAACGGCGTGTTTTTTCAATGTTTTCTATTCACGCTCTTTTGCATTGAATATTCGGACACGCCGCGAAATCCGGCAATATCGAAAGATGTTGCCGGAAATTGTTTTCAAGGAACGCGAACTTTAGTTCGCCGCAACCGGATCGGACGAAAGAATCTATCTAAATCCGGCGGCGAACTAAAGTTCGCGTTCCGTTTCATTGAACTCTTCCCACCTTCCCTGCCAATCAAAACTTTCAAGACCGCGAAAGCGTTTTTTGTAATCGTAAAACGAATTTCCTTCGTAAGCGTAGCCGTGATAGTAGAATTTTTTATTGTGTTCAAACGCGAATTTTATTTCTAAAAGCATTGTCAAAACACCTAAACTTCGCGTCAATTCTTCCGGCGCGAACATCGCGTAAACACTTGAAATCGTCTCTTTTCCGAGATCGAAAAACGACGCGGCGAGTAATTCCCTTTCGCGGTAAACGCAGACTTCGAGAGCCGCACACGGAATTATCGCCGGTTCGTAGGAAAGAAAATCAAATAGCGAATCGGGAACGCCGTATTCAAATCTTTGTTTGTGGCGTTCAAATAATTGTTCTTTTTCTTCGGTTATTTCGACGGGACGAATGATTGTCTGTAAATCCTGATTTTTTCTTAAAACTCGCCGTTGATTTTTGGAGAAAGAAAATTTTTCGAGATTGACGCGGAGCGCGTAAACGGCGCGAATGTCGTGTTTGTAATAGCCGAGATTGTAGCGGTAGAAATGTTCGCCGAAATGCCGCCAGCCTTCCGCAAGCAGAAAATCAGTCTGTTCGGGCGCGACTTGTGAGGCGTAAAATTCTTCGTTAATGTAAGAAAATTGCTCCATTTTGAAAAGAATGCCGAAAAACGATCAGCAAAAGAAATATACCAAATCCGATTTACCGTTGAAAATCTGCGCGGTCTGCAATCGCCCGTTTGCGTGGCGCAAGCGTTGGGAAAAAGTCTGGGCGGAAGTCAAATACTGCTCGGAACGCTGCCGGAGAAACAAAAAAAGTGAATAGAAAAATTACTATTCACTTTTTTTCAGACGGTTAATAAGTCTGTTATACATCAATATTTTCGATGAGCGGTGTATTCGCAACCGCTCACTACACTGATTAATTTGTCGCAGATTCCGCCGCTTCATCGTCAACTGTTGAAACCGCCGTTTCTTCAACTACATTCGACGTTTGATATGCCGGATATTCGTTGATTGCACTGCGTTTATCAAAAGATTCTTTAGCTTTCAGCATTGTGCAGCCGCCTTCAAAAATCGCGCCGTCTTCGATCACGAGGCGCGGCGTTTGAATGTTGCCGACGACTCGTGCCGTGCGTCCGAGTTCGAGCTTTTCGGTGGCGATAATGTCGCCGTTGACCGTGCCGCTAATAATTGCCGCCGCAACCGCGATGTTTGCGTCAACTTTGCCGGTCGAACCGATCACCAGCGTCCCGTTTTCCGATGAAACTCTGCCGGTTAAATGCCCGTCAATCCGCAGCATTGCCTGAAAGTTGGTTTCACCCGTCAAAACCGTGCCGTTGCCGACATAACCGCTCAGACGACCTTCTTTGATGTCACGCGCCATTGATTCGCTTTCCGAAACGGCACGCGTCGAAGACGGTTGATTTTCGCCCGAATATTGATAAAAATTATTCGCCGGCTGCGTTTGTTGTTCCTGGTAATTTGTTGTTTCGTTGATTTGTTCCTTCCCGGAACCTCTGCCCATTCTAATCATATTTTTTAAAGCCTCCTATGGAATTTTTTCCGACTCGGCAATCATTGATTCGATGACGGGGGAAGTATCTAACCAAAAGCGGAACGAAATTTGAATTGATGACAATTTAGTAGAAATGACTAACTGATGAATTATTCCAGTTGAATGATATGATAGAGGACTTTTTTCGATTGTGTCCAGTGTTTAGAGAGAATTTGTAAATTTTTATGGATTCTGTCAAACTTTTAAGTTTCGGAGGTTTATCATAAAGTTGTTTGTCGAAACCAAAACCAAAACCAAGCTACTCAAAAAAATGGGCAGAGCCATCGCCGATTTCAAAATGATCGAAGAAGGCGATAAAATTATGGTCTGTCTGTCGGGCGGCAAGGACAGCTATACGATGCTCGACCTGCTGCTCGACGTGCAGAAGCGTTCGCCGGTCAAATTTGAAATTCTCGCCGTTAATCTGGATCAGAAACAGCCTGATTTTCCGGTCGAGATTTTGCCGAATTACCTTAAAGAAATCGGTGTAAATTACCGAATCGTCGAAGAAGACACTTATTCAATCGTCACGAAACACATTCCCGAAGGCAAGACTTACTGCTCGCTCTGTTCACGCCTGAGACGCGGAATTCTCTACACGACGGCGATTAATGAAGGCTGCACGAAAGTCGCGCTCGGACATCACGCCGACGACATTATCAACACTTTTCTGCTCAATTTGTTTTTCGTCGGACAATTAAAAGCGATGCCGCCGGTGCTGCGTTCGGATGCGGGAACGAATACGATTATTCGTCCGCTGGCATATTGTCAGGAAGCCGAAATCACGCAATATGCCGCCGAACGCGAATTTCCGATTATTCCGTGTAATCTGTGCGGTTCGCAGCCGAATCTCAAACGCGCCCGCGTCAAACGGTTAATCAACGATCTCGAAAAAGAAGTTCCGTTCATCCGCAGTTCAATTGTTACTGCCTTAACAAATGTGACAGGCTCGCATCTTTTGGATAAAGACCTCTACGATTTTGAAAATTTCGCGCCGCTGATTAAACAAATTCCGCCGGGACACGGCAGCATTGAAAAAGAACTCGACGCGGTTTTCGATCATTCGGAAGAATATCTGGCGGGCGGCAGAGTTCAGTCGGGAGTTATTGAATCTCTGATAAATTAGCGATTAATACACAAATTAATCAGGCTCAGAACGGAACGCGAACTTTAGTTCGCAAATAATCCGGCAACTTTCAATTTGAAGATGACCGGCGAACTAAAGTTCGCGTTCCGTTCTGAGCCTTCCTATAATTATTTCCAATCCAACTTTCGCGGTGCAAAAGTTTTATCGTCAATTGCGACGTTGTGCTTGACCGATTTGACGACCGCGACGACATCGCCCATCGAAACACTCGAATTAACACTTTTGAACGGTAATTTCACGCCGTCAACGTCGCGGTAATCCGAATAAACGACCGAATACGGCACGCTCGAACTGCTCGTGCTTGAAGTATTAATTCCTTCGCGTTTGAGCAGCAAAAATGTCTTTGTCGAATAATATTCCGTCATTTTCGTGCCTTTTTCGGGTGTGAATTCGACGACGTAACAATCTTCGTCGCCGACCTTTTCCGTGCCTTTGACTTCGACGGTTTTGTAGTTTGTTTTCCAGTCTAAAATTGAATAAAAATCGGAATCGAGTTTCACGTCTTCGAGGTTCTTACCCGCATATTTTTCGACCGGCGCGAAGGTATAAACTTCTTCACCGTTTGTTCCGTCAAAGAAATTGAAGCCTTTCGCAATCGTCTTGCCGAGTGCCGTCATCGTCGTTTCGGTTGCCGACTTGTTAGGAAATTTCGCGTAGGAAGTCGCAAAGCCTTTCACGCCCTGATGCACTAAATCTATGTCGGCAACCGTCACGCGCGAAGTGATTTTTCGCCAATTCGCTTCGCCGCCCGCCGCCTCAATTGTTTTCGCTATCAATTCGTCGGTCGTGATTTTCGGCGTATCCGCAACCTTTTCGTCGGTTCTCGTGAACTCGAATTCGCCTTCGGGCTGAACGATGACGACGCTTTGAATTTTCGTCGTCGAATCGCGTTTAACCTTCAAAAAATAAGTTTCCGGCAGCGGCGTGAGGCTGAACACATCACTTGATTTTTCGCCCAAACTATACGGCTGCTGACCTTTGATATTGAACGTCACCTTTCCGTCCGTCTCATTTTTGATTTCAACCGAACCTTTTCCGCCCGGCGCGAGATATTTTCCGACGAGTTCCTTCGCCGATTCGCTGTTGGCAGTTTTCTGTTCCGCGCCCGCTTTCGGCAAAGTAAAATTGCCCTGCGGCTGTTCGAGATAAAGCGAATCGTCTTTGAAAGTGACAAAAAAGCCTTCGACCTCTTTAACTTTGTATTTGCGACCACTGATTTTTTCGAGCGTGTAAGTCGGCTGTCCGGGAACGATTGCCGTCAGATTGCCGTTGTCCATTTTGACTTCGATGTCAAAACCGGCGGCTTCAAATCTATATTTTCCAACTTCTTTTTCGGGCGCGGCTGAATTTGTTTCACTGTTTGCGACAGCATTCGGATTTCCGAGAATATTTTCCCAGATCAACGGCATTAATTCACCGCCGATTGGCGAACCTGTAACATTCGTGAGCAGCACGAAACCGAGTTTCTTTTCGGGAATCATTGCAACCATCGAATTAAATCCGTCAATATTTCCGCCGTGCTGAACGACTTTCAGCCCGTTCCAATCCTGCAAAAACCAACCGAAGCCGTAACTCGTTTTGCCGCTCGGCGTGACCTTCATCTGCGGTTTCAGCCATTCTTCAAAACCTTTATCGGAGACGAGTTTTTTGCCGCTGACGCTGCCGTTATTTATCACAAATTTCAGCCAGTTCGCCATATCATTCGCGCTCGAATTAATCGCTCCGGCAGGCGCGATTTCATCAATATTCTTGAACGGCAATTTTTGCGTTTCCTTCGTGTCAAAATTGTATTGGTAGCCGTAGGAAAAATCCTTCGCCTTTTCCATCTGTTTGACGGACATCGTTGAATTGTTCATCCCAAGCGGCGCGAAAATTCGGCTTGTCACAAACTTTTCCCAGGGTTGTTTCTGAACCTGCGCGACGATTTCGCCTGCTGACACAAACATTATGTTTTGATACTGAAATTTTTCGCGCAGTTTCGCCGTCGGCTTTGCTTCACCCGCGACTTGAATCAATTGCTGACGATTCAGTTTGCCGGTAATCATCGCTAAATCCGTCCGATTTAACCCTGAAGAATGCGAAAGCAAATCACGAATCGTGATGTTTTTATCGGTGTCCGGGTCAGACATTTTGAAATACGGCAGATACTTTTTCGGGTTGTCGTCAATCGAAAGTTTGCCTTCGTCCTGCGACATCAAAACCGACAAACCGGTGAACGCCTTCGTTGCCGAACCGATAGCAAACTGCGTGTCGGGCGTGACGGCGATCTTTTTCTCGAAATCTTTATAGCCGAAACCTTTCGTATAAATCACCTCGCCGTCTTTAACGATCACGAGCGACATTCCCGGAATGCCGAGTTCCTTGCGCCGCGCTTCGACCTTTTCCTCAATAGTTTGCAGACCTTTCGGCAAATCCGTCGAAACTTGCGTCTTAACTGAAGTCTGTGCGTAACCGACCTGCGGCATTGAAACCGTCAAAATCGAAAATGTCAAAACGAGCGATAGCATTAATCGCCAATAATTTTTGTTTATCATTACTTGATTCTCCAAAGGGTTATTATGAAAAAACTTCTCAATTATAAACGTCAGGACTGATTGAAAAGTTTATTAAAAATTCAGTTAACGAAGTCACGGTCGGAGCGCAATCCGTCCCGGTTGCAGTGAGTGTCGGCTTCCGGCACGAAAAAGCGTTCCGCAATCTTTCAACTTGAAGATAATGGATATTTCTTTCGCGTCAAAAAACGACGCTCACTGCAACCGGGACAGACTCGCACTCCGACCACGACTCCAAACTTTATTTTTTTCGCAGCCACTTTATTTCCGTCAAAACCGCCCGCCACAAACCACCGAGAACCAATCTGATCGGTTTATTTGCGCTGAACACCGAAGCAATTGCGTAGAGCATTCTGGATGAAATCCGCGGACGGTTGTAGATGGCAAAAATCGGTTCCCAGCGTTCGGGTTGGAGTTTTGCTTTGAAGGCATCGAGACCGTCGAAATTGTAAAATCTCTGCGCGTGTTTCCGCATCCAGGCGAGCAGAATGCGAAGCCACAACGGATTATCGAACGGCGGAACATCCGCCCGCGACGAGAGCGGCGAAAGTCCGAGCGTCGCGTAGTCGCAGCCGCTTTCGGCAAGCGCACGCATCGCCGTATCAATCATCAATTCGACCGTTCCGTTCGGCGCACCCGGACGGTAAACAAACTGCTCGAACAGCCAGCCGTTGCGCTGTGCGACCGGCGATAAAACCAAAAATCCGACGACTTCGTTTTCACGTTCGGCGACAAAAACGCGGCGGTCAAAGAGACGCGCCAGCGTGTCCGGTTCGACTAAAAAATGAAGCGGCGGCAAACCTTTTTCAGCTAACCAAACTTGCAGACATTCGAGCAGCAAAGGATTTTGCGCGGCGCGTTCGTTCGACCATTCCGTCACTACGACGTTTTTATTTCGCGCCCGGTTGACCTGCGCCCGCAGAGATTTATTCGTCGCCACGATGTTTGCCCAATTTTTCGGCTGCCAGACGGGTTGTGCGCCAAGCGAGATTTTCGCATATTCAGGCGAATCGTCATAAATTGATTCAAGCCGCGCTTCGGCGGCGATGTAGCAGACGCGCTCATTTTTACGCTTTGCTTCACTTTCAAATTCAGCCAAAATCTCCGTCAAACGCTCAAATTTACAAACCGGCGCACCGGCGACAACGCGCACACCAACCGCCGACGCATAGCCGACAACCGCATCATTCGCCGCCGAAAACCAACGCGTGATTCCCGGATTCAAAATCTGATAAGAAGTCGAGTTCCAGCCGTGCGCCAAAATCAATTTACGCGCTTGTTCAACTGCCGCAAGTGATTTTGGCAAACTATTGCCCAAATTCTGCAAATCGGTTATTTTTTCGTTGTCTGCCATTAATCCAAACAAATGACAATTTTATTTAAGCAAAAATAAACCGAAAATTCATTTATTGTTTGATAAATTTGAGGTTGAATTTGTATAAGGCAGAAGCCCGCGCGTGAGCAAGGGCGCAGACTAAACTGCGGTTGCGCCCTTGCTCACGCGCGGGCTTCTACCTCACGCTTGTCGCAAATCTTTCAAATATTGGTAAATATCTGAGCGTTGCTCTAATTTTTACTAAATAACGAACTCGTCGCGGTTGTAAATTTGCGCTTTATTCCGCCGAAAATTCTTGATGAAAAATCACTGACGCGGCGGAAAAACCTGAATTCGCTGAGATCGTCGAACATCGAGTAAAAAACGGGAACGGCGAGCAGTGTCAAGAGCAGACACAAACTCTGTCCGCCGACGACGAGAACGCCGATTGAACGGTTTGTTCCCGCGCCCGCGCCGCTTCCGACGATGAGCGGAATCATTCCGGCGACGAGTGCAATGGTCGTCATCAGAATCGGTCGCAGACGGTCACGGTTCGCTTGGATAATCGCATCGTAGCGCGACATCCCGCGACTGCGAAGCTGGTTTGTATGGTCAATCTGCAAAATCGCGTTCTTCTTGACAACTCCGAATAATAGTAAAAGTCCGAGTCCCGAAAAGATGTTGACCGTCTGCCCTGCAATCAAAAGACTCAAAATTCCGAACGGAATCGAGAGCGGCAAGGTCAACAAAATCGTGATCGGGTGAACGAATGATTCAAACTGCGCCGCCAGCACGATATACATAAAAATAAATGACAGCATAATCGCCAACAGGAAGTAGAAACCGGCTTTGCCCATCTCCTTTGACTGTCCGACATAGCCGGTCGTGTAACCTGCCGGCATTTTCAGTTCTTTGACATACGCATCAATTGCTGAAGTAATATTTGCCGCCGATCCGCCGGGTTTAGTGTTGGCGAGAAGAGTCACCTGACGCTGGCGATTTGTCCGGTCAACCGCGCTCGGACCGGTTCCTTCCTTGACTTTAACGAGCCGGTCGAGCGTGACCAAACCGACTTTTGACGACGGCACGGTCATTCTTTTCAAGCCTTCGATGTCGGTGCGAAAATTGTTAATGGCGCGAACGTGAACTTCGTATTGTTCGTTTCCTTCGTTGAATGTTGTCGCTTCCTGTCCGGCGACGAGCGTGTTCAGGGCTTGAGAAATATCGCCGATTCGCACACCCAGATCAGCCGCCGTGTCGCGGTCAATCTGAAGCTGAACTTCGGGTTTACCGCTGATTAAAGTCGAGTCAACGTCAACTGCATCGGGAATTGACTTCATCTTTTCGAGCAGTTTAGCTGAAGCTTCTTCAAGAACCTTTAAGTCGGGTCCGGCAATCAAATATTGAACATTGGCGTTACGTTGTCCACCTCCTGAAAAAGCGGCAACCTGCTGAACTGCCGTTCGCAGTTCGGGCGGATAATTTTTCAAAAGTTCGCGGGCATCGCTCATTAATTGTTCCTGCGATTTGGCGCGTTCCTTAACGTCGGAAAGTTTAACGTAAATCGTTCCGCTGTTGACGACCTGCTGCTGTCCGCCGCCAATCGTAATCAGCGTGTCGGTGACACCGCCGAATTTGCGAATGTCGGTCGCAATGCGTTCCATCAAGACGGTCGAAGCCTGTAAAGAACTGCCTTCGGGCGCACGCACCGAAACTTCAAACTGCGATTGATCGTCAACCGGCAAGAAATTTTTACCGACGAACATAAAGAGCGGCACAATGCTCAGGAAAACAAGGGCGCACAAAGTAATAATTACCCAACGATGCGCCATCGAAAATCTCAAAAGGGTCGTGTAAAAGCCGTCAATTTTGCTATAAAACCAACTATCTTTCGATGAATGTCCGGTTTCTTTTTCGCCTTCGCGGTGATTCGTGACCGGCTCTTCGTAGTGCGATTCGATCATTCCGTCGCCTTTGATTTTTGACAAATCGCCCGAACCGACGGGTTCGGCATCTTTTTCGAGATTTTCTTCTTTCGGTTTTTTAATCAAACGCGCCGCGAGCATCGGCGTTAAGGTGAACGAAACGATCAGCGAAACACCGACCGCGAACGATGCCGTCAAACCGAAACTTGACATAAATCGTCCGACGATTCCCTGCATAAAGCCGATAGGAACGAAAACCGCCATCAACGAAAGTGTCGTTGCGAGAACAGCTAAACCGATTTCGCGGGTGCCTTCGATTGCTGCCTGAAACGGGTCCATTCCTTTTTCTTCGACGTAGCGGTAAATGTTTTCAAGCACGACGATGGCATCATCAATGACGATGCCGACCATCAAAGTCAGCGAAAGCATCGTGATCGAATTGAGCGTGTAACCCATTGCATACATCAGCGCAAATGTCGAAATGATCGAAGTCGGAATTGCGAGTGCCGCGATAAAAGTCGTTCGAATATTCCACAAAAACAGGAATACGACGACCGCCGCCAAAAATCCGCCGACGATCAAATGCTCCTCAATCGAACTCAAGGAATTTTCGATAAAGATCGAATTGTCGCCGATAATCTGAACGCGGTAATCTTTCGGCAGAGTCGGCGCAATTTCAGCGAGCCGCGCTTTAACATCCTTAGCGACGGCGACCGTATTTTGTCCCGATTGCTTTGAAACAATTAAGGTCACGGCAGGCTGACCGTTGAGCAGTGCCTGTGAACGAATTTCCTCTGCGCCGTCCTCGACGTAGCCTAAATCCTTGACTTTGACCTGATAAGTTCCGCGTGAAGCGACGACAACTTCGGCAAATTCTTCGGGTTTGCGAATTTTTCCGAGTGTGCGAACGCTCGTTTCTTTTTGTCCTTCGTCTAATCTGCCGCTTGGAAATTCGATATTTTGGAGACGCAGGGCGGTCGTAATTTCCGCTGCCGTGACGTTGTAGGAACGCATTTTGTCGGGATCAATCCAGACGTTAATCTGGCGTTCGCGTCCACCGATAATCGAAATCTGACCGACACCGTTGATTGATTCGATACGTTCCTTAATCTTGGTTTTCGCAACTTCTGTGACATCGCGCAAATTTGTCGGCGCGGAAACGACGACGCGCAAAACCGGCGCGGCATCCGTGTCGAGTTTTTGCACAGTCGGCTGTTCGGCGGTTTCAGGAAGATTCGGAATCACGGTTTGGACACGATTTTCAACTTCCTGCGAAGCGACGTTGACATCTTTTTCGAGAACGAACTGAATGAAAACCTGCGAGATTCCTTCAATCGAAGTCGAACGCAGTTCATCAATTCCGCTGATCGTGTTGACCGCTTCCTCGATTTTTTCCGTCACGTCGGTTTCAACTTCCTGCGGCGACGCGCCCGGATTAACGACCGTTACCGTAATCGTCGGAAAATCAATCTTCGGAAAAAGATCAACGCCCAAACTGAAAAATGAAAATGCCCCGACCGTCACCAGCGACAAAATCAACATCGTCGCAAACACCGGACGCTTAACACAAATTTCTGCTAACCATTGCATACTCTGAAACTCCAGATCTCAGATTCCAGATTCCAAATTTCAGATCAAAATAATTTGAAATTTGGAATTTGAAATTTGAAATTATTGACGGACAATTACGCCGTCACCCAACTTGTCTAAATTGCTCGTCGCCACCGATTCGTTTTCCTGAATGCCTTGTTTGACCTCGATCATCTCGTTTTCGAGAAAGCCGAGTTGGACGAGCCGTTCGTTCGCCACGCCGTCTTTAACGACGAAAACTTTGTTAATATCGCCTTCCGTTCTGACCGCTGAAGTCGGAATCATTACCGCCGGTTCAGGTTTCGACTGCGTAATGCGAACCGTCGCAAATTGTCCGGGTTTGAGCAATCCGCCGGTGTTTTCGATTTCCGCTTCGACTGTCAGAGTCCGCGAAGTCGCATTCAAACTCGGCGCAGTTCGCACAATCGTTCCCGCAAAGTTGCGGTCTGGATAAGCTGAAACCTGCGCGGAAACGCCTT
This sequence comes from Pyrinomonadaceae bacterium, assembly GCA_965247805.1. Taxonomy (GTDB): domain Bacteria; phylum Acidobacteriota; class Blastocatellia; order Pyrinomonadales; family Pyrinomonadaceae; genus JAFDVJ01. The sequence goes on along the minus strand of OZ252034.1, from coordinate 5,297,256 downwards.
GACCGACGGAAATTTTTCCGACTGATTGTTCAGGAACATCAATTTTAAGCCGTAAAACCGCCGTGCGGACAATCGTCGCAATTTTTGTATTCGGCGTATTCGGCGAAATATATTCTCCCAAATCGGAATTTCTCTCCGAAACGTAACCGCTGATCGGTGCATACACAACTGTATCGGCGATGGCTTTGTTGGCTTGGTCAACCTGCGTTTGTGCGGTAGCGACGGCGGCGCGTGACTGTGCGGCAGCGGTTCGTGCCGTGTTGACGGCGGCGCGGGCAATGTCAATCGCTTTGACGGCGACCGCCGCGTTTGAACGCGCTTCGTCCAACTGTCCGATCAGCGCGTCACGCTGTGATTTTCGCTGGTCGTAGATTGAGCGTGAAACGTCGCCGGTTTCGAGCAGTTTTGTCGTCCGCGTCAATTCCTTTTCGGCTAGATCAAGCTGCGCTTTGATTGATTTAACCTGCGAAAATGTTTCAGTGTTAAAAATTTCGCCGTCCTTTACGTCCAAACGCGCCTGCGTTTGACGCAGATTGGCAATCGCCTGTTCAATATTCGCATCCGCCTGACCGACGGCTTTACGCTGTTGTTCGACCTGCGCCTGCGCCTGTTCGAGCCGAATCTGTGCATCGCGTGAATCAAGCCGCACTAAAACCGCGCCTTTATTAACGAAGCTGCCGATGTCAAAATTAACTTCAACGATTTTTCCCGCAACCGTCGGCGCAACATCCGTCTGCGCGTCGCTTCCCAATGTTCCGGTCGCTTCAAAATACGTCGGAATTTGCCGCACGACTGCCGGCGCGGTGGTCACGTCAATATTCGGTTTGGCTTCCGTGTTGGCGTTAGCATTAGTTTTTGCGCTCGAACCGCCGCACGCCGAAAAAACGGACAGGCTGACCGACAAAAGTAAAATGATTGCTGTTTTATTAATATTTATTAATCCCATTAAATATAATCTGCCCTTTAAATTAAAGTTCATTCAATGAATTTATGCAGTTTTTTTAATTCCCTGAAGCAGAATCGTGGCAAACTCGCGTGCCGCGTCTTCATTGGAAATTTTTAATAACTTTTGATCATTATCCCACAAAATATTGTTCATCGAATGATGCACGAACATTCCGATAAATGCTCTCACAACAACGCGCGGTTCAACTTCACGAAATGCGCCGTCAGCCTGTCGCTGACTGATATACGAACCTAAAAAATCGTAAATATGCGTAATAAAACCGGCAAAAAAACTCTGCGCCAATTGATGTCTTTCGAGTGCCGAATGAAGCATCAGCCGCATAAAGTCCGAGTCTTTCTTATGATGATCGAGAACGTGCAGAGCCATTCCGTAAAATACGCCGAAATCGTCTTTTTGTTCGATTTTATCAGTGACTTCAATAAACGGATTATCAAACCCGTAATTGCAAGCCTTATAGTCTAAAATTGCCGCATAAAGCTCGTCTTTATTGGCAAAGTGTTTGAAAACCATCGCTTCTGAAACGCCCGCCGCGTTCGCAATTTCTTTCGTTGTCGTCCCGCTGAAGCCTTTTTCGGAAAACAGCCGCATTGCCACTTGACAAAGCTGTTCGCGGCGTTCGTCGCCCGCCATTCGGCTCGTTCCGTATTTTAAAATATCCTTTATCAACAAAATCTCCTTGAGTGTCACTTAAACTCTTGCTTGATCTAATAAGTAAGTGCTTACTTACCTTTTAGTTTCTCAAATCGAAAAACAGTCTGTCAAGCTAGTTTGTGCAAAAAGTAATGCGAACTTTAATTCAAAAAAATCGTATAAACTTTTTATGACAAGGCGGCATCATAAGCCGAAACCGATAAGTTTTATCTTGGTTGATTTTGGAAAAGGAAAGGAGAAAGTAAAAATGTCAGAATTTGAATCGGAAGTTAAAAAAGCGGAAAAAGAGTTGGAGCAACAAAGCCTTGTCCCGGTCGAACCGGCAGACGATCACGCCTACCGCGTGACGGACGATGAATATTTAGGAGATTTAAAAATGCAGGCACAAGAATATCAGCAGAAATTTCAAGACGCGGCGGTTAAGGCAAAAGATTTTGCCAACGAAAAATTTACGCAGGCAAGCGACAAATTTAAGGAGCTTTCCAACAAAGACCCGAAAGAATTAGTCGAAGACGCGAAAGATTACGCCCGTCAAAAACCCGGACAAACGATTCTAATTTCAGCGGCGGTCGGATTGGTTTTAGGTTTACTGCTGAAAGGCGGCAGACGATAGAAAGTAAAAAGGTAAAATATGAAAGCGCGGCTCAAAAAATTTGAGCCGCGCTTTTTTTGTAATAAATTTAATCGCGTTTAATTTTGCGCGTGAATCAAGCGGCGTGTTCGGTCGCCGAATAAAACGTCAATCTTCTGCGGTTCAATCACGTCCGTGACTTCGCCTTGTCCAAAGGTCGAGTGCATCATCGCCTGACCTTTACGGTATTTACGCGTTCGGTCGTAGGGCGAAGCCGTTTTCGATTTGCCCATTGCGACCGAAGTTTTAACACCACGACTGAATGTGCTGGAAGTCGCGCAGGTTTGACACGCTGCTTTGGTAATTTGTCCTTGTTTGGACACGCTTTCGACCGAATGGCTCTGCTCGGTTTCGCAAGCCGAACACATCATCTCAAGCGTTTGCCCAAGTTGAAATACTTCTTTTTTCATAAATTTATTTTCCTTAGATTATCTACCTCGGCGCGGACGAAAAGAGCGGAAACTCTTTTTGAACGCGACCGGAGCTTTACCGGTTGAAGGCTTTTCAGCCGACGGCATTACGCCGCCGAAATCCGGCAGTAAAATGCGCTCAACCTTTTGCCCTGTCAGTTTTTCGATTGCCCGCATCGCGTGTTCTTCACCGGCTGTCACCAGTGTAATCGCACGACCTTTATTACCGGCGCGTCCCGTTCGACCAATGCGATGCACATAATCTTCCGGGATTTCCGGTATATCATAGTTTATCACATGTGAGACGGAATCTATATCTATCCCGCGCGCCGCAACATCGGTTGCGACCAAAACGCGTGTGCTGCCGTTCTTAAAACTTCTCAAAGCAGCTTCACGCTGCGACTGCGAACGGTCGCCGTGAATGCGGTTAGATTTGTGCGAACGCTTTTCGAGCAGATGTGCGATGCGGTCGGCACCGCGTTTTGTGCGCGTGAAAACCAACACGCGTTCAAATTTTTCGCGTTCCAGTAAATCAAGCAGCAACACGGTTTTTGAAGCCGCCGCCACCGGATAAACCGATTGTTCGACCAGATCGGTAACTCTTCCGCGTTTGTTGACTTCGACTGATTTCGGATCAAGCATCATCGAATACGCGATTTTTTCGATTTCCGGCGACATCGTTGCCGAAAAGAAAAGCGTCTGGCGCGTGATTGGCAGAGTTTTAACAATGCGTTTGATCGCGGGCAGAAAACCCATATCGAGCATCCGGTCGGCTTCGTCCAAAACGAGTGTATGGAGTTTTGAAAAATTAATTTCGCCGCGTTCCATAAAATCAACCAATCGTCCCGGCGTGGCGACGATAATATCCGCGCCGCGCCGCAGTGCGTCTTCTTGTTTTTTGTAACCTGCACCGCCGATCAGAATCGCGCAGCGAATATTTTTCGGGGCGAGATCACGACAGGCTTGTTCAGTTTGATTGGCAAGTTCGCGCGTCGGTGCGAGAACGAGAACAGCCGTTCCTTTCGGCTTGTTGTCAATTAATTTTTGTAAAATCGGAAGTAGGAAAGCGGCGGTTTTGCCGGTTCCTGTTTCCGCGCAGGCGATGACATCTTCGCCCTGTAAAACGATGGGAATCGCCTGTTCTTGAATTGGTGTCGGCGTTGTGTAGCCGAGTGACTCGCATCTACTCAAAAGAGCGGGATGCAAGTTTAAGTCTTTAAAACTCATTTAGTAATTAATATCCTTTTGTTTTCTTAACCGAAAACCGCAAAATTTCACTGTGAAACACAAGGGCAACCGCACCGGACGTAATTTTTACGACGGCAAACGAAATATGCCAAAACTTCCTGCGATATTCAGAAGTTAATAGAAGTGTCTAACGAAAGAGTGCTTCAGTGAAACGGTTGCAACAGAAGTGTTTGCGTTTGATAGCTCAGTATTTTTGAGCCGCTTCTAACCTAATACGAACCTGCTCTCGAACTATCCAAAACGCCGTTAAGAATTCTTTCTAAAAGGGACGATCCACCGTTGATGAAAGAGAGAAGGAAAATTGTCAAATTATATGATGCACTAATTTGTTCAAAACTGCAATGTATTTGCAAGCTGTTGTAATTCCTCAGCAAAAATTAACTCTAAAGACTTTAATTACTCATTAAATTAGTGCCGGACTTTACAAGGACGGGATTAACTTGGTAAATCGGCTATCGCCGATGGATCTTCGGCAGTTTAAAGTGATATTCTAAGCAGAAAATCACTCATTAAATTTTCATTATAAGTATTATAAAAAATATTATTTTTCCCTTGACATTTGGGCGAATTAATACTACCTTTTGCAAGGTCATACAACAAAGTATTTTTCAATTAATAATTTTTAGTTTCTTATTCATAACAATTTATTTGTCGAATATCAAACAGAATCAGCATTTTATAAACTTATAATTGTAGGTTTATGTGCTTTTCTATACATACCATCGGGCATTTATTCTTTTAACTATTTAAAAGTTAAACAAACTTAGAAAACTTAAAGTTAATTTTAGACAGGAGGAAATTCTATGCGTAAAACAAATCCGTCTATACAAAATGCTTTTTTTCGTGATGTAGTTCTGCGAAGAAATTTTGTAGTGAACAAAGGCGTATTTTTAATGTTTTTGATGTCGTTATTTCTGTTTCCGGCTGCGCTTACAGCACAAACAGGCTCGACAGGACAAATCACAGGCAATGTCACCGATCAAAGCGGTGCCGTCGTTCCCGGTGCAACCGTGACTGTAACTCAGGTTGATACAGGTGCCAAACGAACGGCGATCACAACCGATGACGGCAACTACAGTGTGCTGAACTTGGGAATCGGTGTTTACACGGTCGTCATTACGAAAACCGGCTACAAAGAAACTTCTGTTTCAAAAGTCGTCGTTAACGTGGACAATATCACGCGTCAAGATGTCGCTCTGCAAACCGGCGGAGTCAATGAAGTCGTGAATATTACGGCGGACGCAGTTCAGATCGAAACTCAGACCGGCACGGTCGGTGAAGTTGTGACGGGCGAACAAGTGCGCGAATTGCCACTGAACGGACGAAGTTTCACACAACTTACCCAACTCCAACCCGGAGTTTCGGCAGCAAATAATTTTGACAGCAAAAGTAAAGGTTTGTTTGGCGGTGTAGATTTTTCGGTTAACGGAAACTCTGGACAAAGTAATTTGTTCTTAACCGACGGCGCAAACAATAACGATACGGGTTCAAATAGAACGATTTTACTTTTTCCTTCAATTGAAGCAATTGCAGAATTTAAGTCACTTCGAAACAGTTATGGACCTGAATACGGTCAGGCAGCCGGAGCGATTGTTTCGATTGCGACCCGCGGCGGAAGCAATAATATTCATGGTAGTGCTTATTACTTCGGTCGAAATGACAAACTTAATGCGGCTGACTTTTTTGCCAACAAAAATAGCTTAGGCAAAGGTAAACTGCGCCGGAACGACTTTGGTTTTTCGTTAGGCGGACCAATTGTCAAAAATCGTCTGTTTTTCTTTTATTCGCAGGAATGGAATAAGGAAATTCGCGGTCAAGCGCGTTTTGGTCGAGTTCCAACCGCCGCTGAAAGAACCGGTGATTTGAGAACGGTTAATGGTTGTGGAACAGGTGCTATCGGTAATGGTCGTCCGGGTGAGGGAACAAATATAATCCCGACATCGCAAATTAGTCCGGCAGGCGTTTCCATTCTCAAGATATTTCCGTTGGCTAATCGAACGCCATCCAATGGAAGTTGTAACAATTGGGCATTCAACGCGAATTCACCGATTAATTTTCGTGAAGAAAATATTCGGATTGATTACAACATAACTTCAAAAAATAAAATATTCGGGCGATATACACAAGATCATTGGTCAAACAAAGCCCCGAATCTGGTTGGAAGTTTATGGGGGGACGATGCCTTTCCGACTATTGAAGGTAGTTGGGCGCAGCCGTCAAAACAAGCGGCAGTGAAATTAACCACGCAGCTTTCATCAACTGCAATAAACGACGTTCAATTCTCCTATTCAGCAAACCGTATCAATATTACCCAAGGTAATGGTAGCGACATAAATCGTGAAATTAACACAGCCGTTCCGGGATTCTTCCCGACTTCAGGAAAAGTAAACGGCTTAAATCGCCCACATCCGGTTTTCTGGGGTGGTATCGGACCATATAATTCCAATAATGACCCGAATCTATGGACTCAACAACCGTTTAAAAATTCGCTTGATATTTACTCGGTCAGAGATGATGCCTCAATGGTTAAAGGAAATCATGTATTGAAAATGGGTTTTCTGTTTGATACCGCCGCCAAGAATGAGGATTCCGGTCCAAACAACGAAACGGTTCAGTTTTGGGGAGCCTGCTGCGGAAATAACTCGGGCAATTCGGTAGCGGATGTTTTAACCAGAGGATCGCTTTTCGGCTTTGGTGAAACCAATACCCAACCAATCGGGCAAAACCGCTATAAAAATCTTGAGTTTTATTTGGGAGACACTTGGAAAGTCAAACCCAATTTAACTTTAGAATTGGGAGCCAGATACTCGCTGCTTTATGAACCGACTGATGCCCGTAACAGAATCAGCGGATTTTCGCCTTCAGCTTATAATCCGGCAAGACCGGCAAGCGATCCGTGTAACGGCTTAGTCGTTCCTAAAGGCACGAATCCGTGTGCGGGAATTGCCGGAGCCAGCACTCCGGTTCAATTTTCAAATCGTTCTTTGAGAGATAATAATTATAAGAACCTGGCACCGCGTTTAGGTGTTGCCTGGGACGTTTTCTCCGATGGAAAAACCGCGATTAGAGGCGGATTCGGCTTGTTTTATCTTCGTGAAAGAACAAGTCCGTATTTTGCGGCATTAACTCTGAACTCACCTTTTGCTAATAATATAGGTGGTCAGAGAACATTGGACGGAACGGTCTTTACCGGTCTCTCCGCCGCATCAGCCGGTTCGCCTAAATTTGGATTAAGCCCGGAAGCAGCAACTCCATATTCGATGCAGTTCAATGTATCAGTTGGTCGTCAATTATGGAAAGACACTGTATTGGAAGTCGGTTATGTGGGCAACCGTTCACGAAAACAACTGACACACAACGATGTCAACCAAGTTAAAGAGGCAAACCGGAAAAGTGCCGCTTTTGCCGCCGATGCCAATGCCGTTAATGCCTTTCGTCCATATAGCAACTACGGCTCAATCTACCAGTTTGAACGAAACGGGAGAGGCAATTACGATTCGATGCAGGTCTTGTTCAGAACCAGATTTACGAAGTATTCGCAGTTACAGGCTGCTTATACTTTTTCGAGATCGCTGGCTGATTTCGGATTGAATGATTCGAGCGGTTCTCAAAGTGACTTTGCAGTCCTTGATCGAAATCGTCGTTCATTGGACTTCGCCGAGTCCGACATTAATCGTCCGCATATTTTTGTGGCAAATTTGATTTACAATTTGCCGGCGTTCAAAGATTCAAATGCGTTCGTAAGGACCATTGTTGGAGGATGGGAAGTAGCATCAATCGTCCAAGTGTCGAGTGGAACATCACTGACACCGCGATTATTTGCAACCGGCATCAACAATCTCCAAGCGGGAATTAGCGGAACCGGAACGGCGGTCGCTAATCAAAGACCGATTCGGGTTGCCAGCGAACCCTGTACGATTAGTGGCACAAAAGATCGGTTCTTGAATCCCGGAGCTTTTACTTTAATTGGTTATAAAATAGGAGAATCGAATGTCCAAAGATCAACCTGTTTAGGACCTCCAAACAAGAATGTGGATTTGTCTTTCTACAAAAACTTTGCACCTTCTTGGCTGACGAGTAGTCCTTTGGGCGAAGGAGCAAGAATTCAGTTCCGCTTTGAAATGTTCAATGTTTTCAATACTGCACAGTTTAGAGGAGATATTCTGCAAACTAATTTCTATAATGGAACAGTTACTTGTGGAGCTAATCCTTGTAGTGCTACGAATAACACAATTACTTCGGCAGGCGTGACAGGCAATTACGGAGAATCAGGACGAACCAAACAGGCTCGTGAAATTCAGTATGCACTAAAGCTGTATTTCTAAACTTTAGCTGCTAAATTTTGGCAAGAAGATAAATGTTTTTAACAAAGCAAATATCTTCTTGCCATTTTTATTTTGTGGTATAATTTTGCTCATCCCCGAACTGATTTTAAGCATTTAATTTATTCTTTATGTCTGCAAAAATATTGATTTTTGTTTTACTTTTTTCAGCATTGAATCTGTCTGCTCAAAAAACGAGTCCGCCAAAAATTAAGCCGATTTTATCTAATCAAAATTCTCAATCAAATACGGACGAACTGACAACGCATCTAAGTGCAGCGGAAACGTATCAGATTTCCGGTGATCTGCCCAATGCGGCGGTCGAAAATCGTGCGATTGTCGGTATCGCGCTTCAACGAATCGGCAATATTGCCATCGAAGAAGGGGATTATTTAAATGCGGTTAAAATTCTCAAACAATCAACAATTTATCTCGACGATGCGCCGAATCGGACGAATCTGGCAACGGCTTACCTGCGGCTGAATCAATTGGATAAAGCCGTTGATGAAGCCCAAAAAGCGATTGCGATTGATGCAAAATATCCGAACGCACATTACATTTTAGGAAACATTTATTTCACCAAAGAAGATTACAAAGCGGCACTTCCCGAACTCGAAAAAGTTTTGATACTTGCGCCGGATTTTGATTCGGCACGCGCACTCGGACTAACATATTTGTATTTGAAACAACCCGAACGCGCGAAACTTTTGTTTGAGGAAATGCTCTCTTCAATTGGCAAAGACACTCCCGATCTGCACGTCGTTTTCGGTCAGGCGTATGAGCAAACCGATTATGCGCTCGAAGCCGAACGCGAATTTAAACGCGCTTTAGCGATTGATCCGAAACATCCGCGAGCGAGTTTTTTCCTCGGTTATGTGATTTTGCAGCACGGCGGCAGCGACAGATTAGCCGAAGCAGGCACGGCATTTGAAGAAGAATTAAAACTTTCGCCTGACGAATTTTACGCGAATTTCTTTGCCGGAGTCGTCGCTTCGTCAATCAGCGATCACCAAAAAGCCGTCATTTTTTTTGCCAAAGCCATCAAAGCAAATCCGCAAAGAAGTGCGGCTTATTTGTTTCTCGGACAATCACAACTGGAATTAAATGATCTGCCGTCGGCGGAAAAAAGTTTGCGTCAGGCGATTGTTATGTCAAAAACAGACGCGGCAGATAATTTTGAAGCGCGTCGAACACATTTTCTGCTCGGACGATTGCTCATAAAAACGAACCGCAAGGAAGAAGGCGAAAAGGAATTATTAAAGGCGCGTGAGTTACAGGAAAAATCCATCAAATCGGCGCGTGACGAAATCAGTCAAATTCTTGGGCAAGTCGTCGGAGTAACAAAAAATCCGGCGGAAGACAGTTTTGTTAATTGGTCAGACCAATTAAAGCCGACTTTGCCGCCCGAAAGAGTTGAGCAAATAAAAAAAATCAAACCTTATTTGAGTGAAGTTCTCGCGCAGGCGTTTCACAATCTCGGTGTGATTGCCGTGCAAACTAGTCAATCTGACGACGCACTCGAAAATTTCGCCTTTGCGTCCGAATGGAAACCTGATTTTCCGGGACTCAATAGAAATTGGGGAATTGTCGCCTTTCGCAGTGGGCAGTTTGATAAGGCAATCACGCCGCTTGAGCGACATTTAAAGGCGAATCCGGCTGACAATTTAATCAGACAAATGCTCGGCGCAAGTTATTATTTTACGAAAGATTTTACAAAAAGCGTCGAAACTCTGAAACCGCTTGAAACGGCTTTGACGAGCGATGCCGAACTTGCTTATTTTTATGGAATTTCGCTGATTGAGCTAAAAAGAAATCAGGAAGCCGTGCCGATTTTTAACAAACTCGCAGCGATTTCACAAAAAACTCCCGAATCACTATTTTATGCCGCGCAGGGTTTTATGATTTTGGGCGATTATGCACGAGCCGTAAAGGAATTTCGCACGGTCGTTGCGCTTGCGCCGAACACAGCGAAGGCAAATTATTTTATCGGGCAAAGTATGATCCGTCTAAACCGTTACGACGAAGCTGAGAAAGCATTTGCGGCGGAACTCGCGCTTGATCCGAACGATGTTTTATCGAAATATCATCTTGCGCTGACACTAATCGAACGAAAAATCGAGCCGGAAAAAACAATGACGATTTTAGAGGAAACGATCAACTTAAAACCGGATTACGCCGACGCGCGTTATCAACTCGGCAAAATTTATCTTGAAAAAGGCGAAACGCAAAAAGCCGTCGAACAACTCGAAGCCGCCGTTTCAGCCGACGTGAACAAAGATTTTATCCATTACCAACTGAGCATCGCCTACCGCAAAATGTCGCGCAAGGACGATGCCGACCGCGAATTAAAACGCTACCAGGAATTAAAAGCCGCAATCCGCAAAACCGACGCGCCGATGGGAAATAAATGAATTGATGACTGAAACGTCGTGACTGGAGCGCAAGCATCTCTGCTTGCATGAGCGCAGTCTTTTTGCGCGAAAAAGTGTTTATTGACAGACGACTTTAAATAAATCTAAGCCGTTCACATTTTATTTAACTTTCTAGTCGCACGAGGTTTTTTCGCGTCAAAAAACGACGCTCATGCAAGCAGGGATGCTTGCGCTCCAGTCTTTTCGCTTTAGTCTTCACGGTTCGTTCGTAAAATATGATGTTTTTTCGATATGCGAAAATTTGTCTGATAATTATTTGTTTTGCGCTTTCGATTGCGGCGCAAAATTCACTCGTGCGTTTTGAAAAAAGCATTGATGCCGGACAAACTGCCGAAGTCGAAAAAGAATTGTTTAATTATGTGATTGCAAATCCGAAGGACGCGAAAGGTTTTGCACTGCTGGCAAAAATGCGGCTCAAGCAAAATCGTTTGAACGAAGCGAAGTCGTTGGCGAACAAGGCGTTAACGATTGACCCGAAATTAATTTCCGCCAAATTGACGCTCGCCAAAACTTATTTTCAACTTGGCGAACTCGAACAATCGCGCAATATTTTAGATAATGTTTCGCCAAACGAAATTACGAATGATTCGATTCGTTTGAATATCGCGCAAACTTACGCGCAAGTCGGTGATTGCGTTAAAGCATTAACTTTAGCCGACAAATTAACCGTTAAAATTAAAAACAGTGAGGCTTTACCGTTTCGCGCAAGCTGTTATTTGGGATCGAACGACAAGAAAAATTTCGCGTCGCTGATTCCGTTAGCGAAACTGTCAGCGAAACAAAATCCGACGATTACTATCAAATTTGCCGAAGTTTTGAGCAAAGCCGCGATGCCCAAAGAAACGGCTGAATTGTTACGGTTGATCGCAGTTTCCGCGCCGAAAAATACTGACGCTTTACTGCTTTTGGCGAAGTCGGAAATTTATTTAAAGGATTTCGCCAATGCCAAAATTCATCTCGCGCAAGCTGAAAAACTTCAGCCGAATTCGGGCGAATTGTTTTTTGTCAGATCACTTTTGGAAAGTGAACAGGGAAACAACGCACAGTCACTGGAGCTTCTGGAAAAATCTTTGGCTGAAAATCCGAATAATTCGGAAGTTTTGACGCAATTTGTCGTGACGGCAATGCGGGCGAACCAATCGGGGAAAGCCGTAAGTGCCGCCAGAAATTTATTAAATTTACAGCCTGAAAATCCTGAATATCTTTATCTGTTCGGCGCGGCTTCGCTGCAAAATAACAACTTGCAAGCGGCGGAAAGTTCGCTTGTAAAGTTTCTGGAAAGTCGTCCAAACGATTGGCGCGGTTGTCTTGCTTTAGGCTTAACTTATGCGGCACAACCTGAAAAATTGACGGAAGCGCGAATTCAGATTCAGCATTGCATTGAAATAAACCCGAATAATTACGAAGCAACTTATCAGCTTGGTTTGTCATATAAGACAGCGGGCGAAACGCCGAAAGCCGTCGAATATCTCGAACAAACAGTTAGACTTGCGCCGGAAAATGCGTCGGCACTGCGCGATTTAGGCGCAGTTTATTTGCAGGCAGGTGCAGAAACGCAGGCGCGAATCGTTTTGGAAAAGTCAGTCGCGCTCAACCCGAACGATGCCGATACGCATTTTCAATTGAGTCGTTTATACAATTTAATAGGCGAACGCGAATTGGCAAAAAAACATTTGGAAATATTTCAAAAGTTAAAGAATCCGAAAAAAGACGGAATGTGAGCAGAAAGGCAAAAAATTTATAAATTGCCGCGAGTTTTAACCATTAGTATCTACGCATCTTTGCAAGTCTAATTTCTTGCGGCTGTGCCGCCCGATGTGCGGAAAGGCTATGCCTTTCCGGTAATATTCCCCTTGATTTTTGAGGCTATGCCTCAATATGATGAGGCATAGCCTCAAAGAACTTGGATGAAACGGTGACGGCGAGGCGCAGCCGTCGCCGCACATCGGGCGGAACAGCCGCAAAAACCGAGCTATTAAAACTGGATAGATAGTAATGGCTAAATTTTGTGGCAATTCATTAACAACAATAAAGCATATATTTTTGTTACCAATTTTAATGAAATTTTATAAAACTATAACTGTAATCTTTTGCATCACAATCATTTGCAGCCAAATTATCTTGGCGCAAAACGATGTCTGCAAAGACCGGAAAATTCCGCAACTGACCGATATTTATTCCAAAACCGGCATCAAATTCGTTCACACTTCCGCGCCTGAAAAAAAATATATTGTTGAATCAATGAGCGGCGGCGTTTTGCTCGTTGATTATGACCGCGACGGATTTTTGGACATTTATTTTACGAATGCACCGACAGTCGAGATGGCTTTAAAAAACGAAAAATCGAAAAGTCTGCTCTACCGCAACAACGGCAACGGAACTTTTACCGATGTCACCGACAAAGCCGGAGTCGGTTTTCCGGGCTACGCGATGGGCGGTGCGGTCGGCGATTTCAACAACGACGGCTTTCCCGATCTGTATATCACCTGTCTCGGCGGTAATGTTTTGTATAAAAATAACGGCGACGGCACGTTTTCGGATGTCACGAAACAGGCAAAAGTTGCTGACGGTCGCTGGTCAACCGGCGCGACTTTCGGCGATTACGACGGTGACGGCTTTTTGGATTTATTTGTCGCTAATTATGTTGATTTCAAACTCAATGATCTGCCCGGATTCGGTTCGCTGCCGACCTGTAAATTTCGCGGCGTTGATGTCCAATGCGGACCGCGTGGCTTAAAAGGCGCGGGCGACAGCCTGTTTCACAACAATGGCGACGGCACTTTTACCGAAGTTTCAAAACAACTCGGACTCGACGATCCGCAGGGGTTTTACGGGATGCAGCCGGTTTTTGCGGATTTCGGCGGCAGTGGCAAACCCGATATTTACGTTGCGAATGACTCGACTCCAAACTTTTTTTACCGCAATGACGGCAAAGGAAAGTTTTTCGACGAAGGTTTGATTTCCGGCACTGCCGTCAGCGGCGACGGTTCGGAGCAAGGTTCGATGGGCGTTGCCGTCGGCGATTATCTGCACACGGGAAATTTTGCAATTTACATCACAAATTTCGTTGACGAATACAACACGCTTTACCGCAACAACGGAAATTACGATTTCACGGACGTTTCATTTTCAGCAAAAGTCGCGCAGGCAACGCGCCCGTATGTCGGATGGGGAACCGGATTTTTCGATTTGGACAATGATTCGTGGCTCGATTTATTCGTTGTCAACGGACACGTTTATCCGCAGATGGATCAGATTTCATCGGGCGCAAAATACAGACAAGGCAAAGTTTTATTCGTTAATCAGGGTGATTCGACTTTCTGCAGCGCGACGATGCAGGGCGGCGCGGCGTTGTCCGAACTTCGCGTGTCGCGCGGCGCGGCTTTCGGCGATTTGGACAACGACGGACAGATTGATATTGTCGTCGAAGATTTGGACAGTTCGCCGATGATTTTGAAAAACGAAGGCGATAAGTCCAATCATTGGATAACTTTAGAACTCGGCGCGAAAATCGGAAACCAATTGGCAATCGGCGCACGAATCAAAGTTACGACCGGAAAAATCGTCCAAACCGAAGAAATCCACAGCGGCGGAAGTTATCTGTCACAAAACGATCTGCGCGTTCATTTCGGACTCGGCAAAGCGATGAAAGCCGATTCAATCGAAATCCGCTGGAATTCGGGCAAAGTCGAAACACTCAAAGATGTCGCGGCAGATAAATTTTATGCGGTTTTGGAAGGCGAAGGCTTGGTTGGTTTTGATAAAGTCCGACCGAAAATCAGGAAGTAATTTGACTAGAACGCAAAGACTGGAGCGTAAGCATCCCTGCTTGCATGAGTGTTTGCTTCAAACGCGAAAAAGCCTCGGTCAACTCGAATGTTAGAAAAAATGCGAAAGTTTTAACTTATTGCGAACTCGTGCGCCAACCAACGCTTTTTCGCGTCAAAAAACGACGCTCATGCAAGCAGGGATGCTTGCGCTCCAGTCACGACGCTTTAGTTTTAATTTAGGATAACAATGCGGATTTTATTCACAACACTTTTAATTTTCACCGTGCAAATCGCTGCGTTCGCACAAAAATCCGCGATTACTTTTAAGGACGTTTCAGCCGACAGCGGAATGAATGTTTCGCATATTTCGACGGCGGAAAATCGTTACATTATCGAATCAATGAGCGGCGGGGCAGCGGTTTTCGATTGTGACGGTGATAACTTTTTAGATGTTGCGACAGTTAACGGTTCGTCGGTTGAAAATTTCAAAAAAGGCGGCGATTTGTTCGTGACGCTTTATCACCAAATTGACGGTGCAACATCTAAAACGCCGAAGTTTGAAAATATTACAACTGCCGCAAATTTGACGCGAAAAGGTTGGGGAATGGGCGTGACGGCGGTTGACTACGACGGCGACGGCATTTTTGATTTATTCGCTACGGGATTTAACGGAAACGCGCTTTATCGAGGAAAAGGCGGCTGTAAATACGAAGACGTAACGGAAAAATCCGGCTTGAAAGGTGTCGGTTTTCAGACCGGCGCGGCGTGGGCGGATTATGACCGCGACGGCGATTTAGATGTTTTTGTGGCGGGTTATGTCACTCTCGATTTAAATAATTTGCCGGTGTTCGGCAGCTCTCAGACCTGTTCGTTCAAAGGCATTCGCGTCCAGTGCGGACCGCGCGGACTTCCGGGCGAAACCGATTTTTTTTACCGCAACAAAGGTGACGGAACATTTGAAGATGTCGCCGCTAAAATCGGTGTCGGCGACGCGAAAAAGTATTACGGTTTAGGAGCGATTTGGGGCGATTATGATAACGACGGTTGGCTTGACTTATACGTCGCCAACGACGGAACGCCGAATTATTTATATAAAAACAACCGCGACGGCACGTTCACGGATGTCGGCGCGGAAACCGGGACAGCTTACAGCGGCGACGGCGTTGAACAAGGTTCGATGGGCGTAACTTGGGGCGATTACGATAATGACGGATTTTTGGATTTGTTCGTCACAAATTTCGACAACGAACACAATACGCTTTACAAAAATCTCGGCGCAAAAGGTTTTTTGGACGTTTCTTTTGAATCCAAACTCGGTGCGGTCAGCAAGCCGTTTGTCGGTTGGGGAACATCGTTTGAAGATTTCGACAACGACGGTTTACTCGATTTATTGGTTGTCAACGGTCACGTTTATCCGCAACTGGAACTGGTTAAAAGCGAAACAGCCGCCGGATTTCGACAACCTTTACTGCTTCATAGAAACTTGGGCAACGGCACATTTGAAGATATTACAAAACAATCCGGTTTACAAAATTTGCCTTTATTTTCCAGACGCGGCGCGGCTTTCGGTGATTTGAATAACGACGGTTCGGTTGATGTAGTCATTACGAATTTGGGTGACAAACCGACTATTTTACTGAATACTTCTGAAAATACGAATCAAAAAATCATCTTCAAACTCGTTCAAAACGGAAAAAATAAGGATGCAGTCGGTTCGCGCATAAATGTAAAAACCGACAGGCATTCAATGATTCGTGAAGTGCAGGCGGGCGAAAGTTATTTGTCGCAAAACGATTTTCGGCTTCATTTCGGACTTGGCAGCGGCGAAAAGATCGAATCGGTCGAAGTTCGCTGGAGCGACGGCAAAATCGAGAAAATTTCCGGTGTTCAGCCGAACCAAATTAACACGGTTACGCAGGGAAAAAGTTTGGCGATTTTGACAAATTTTCGATAAATCGGGTTGTCTAAACAGACTTTTGTTGATTCATACAACAAAGTTTTATAGAATATGTGCGATAAATTCTTTTTACAGTTCGATTTCGATTCTTTGGGGTAAATACAATGAAAAAAATTATTCTTTTGATTTTTGTGATCTTGGCGGCATCGGTGTTTTCAAATGTTTTCGGGCAACTGGCACCGGCGGGCGCGGGCGACAAAACTTTGGCGGATAACGATATAAAACTGCGCTCAGTCGAACTTGAGCGCATCAAACGCGAAGCGAATAAAAATGATTCGACTTCTTTTGCGCCCATAAATTCGGAAATTAAAGCTAAATTTCCGCAAATCAAGGAAGATTTTGAAAATATTCAAATCGCGGAAGCGGCGATTATTAAGGCTTACACGACTGGCAAAACCATTGATTACAAGATGATTCAAACTTCTGCCGAAAACATAAACAAAAAGGCAAAACGGCTTGATGACAACCTTTTTGCCACAAAGTTAGAGAAACAAGACGATAAATCAAAGGAAAAAACGGAAAAGCAAAAAACTGTCAAAGAATTAATTATTGCTTTAGATAATTCAATCGGTAGTTTTGTTTCAAGCAAAATATTCGGAAATGTGAATGTTATTGATCCGGCAGTCGCTGTCAAAACCCGGACTGATTTGATTAACATTTTGGATTTGAGCGACAAACTTTCAAAAGAAGCCAAGAAAATGAAATAAACGGGAGACATTCGGCGATGAAGAAAATATTATTTTTTGGTGTGACCAATTTGTTTTTTCTCGCTTCGATTGCCGTTGCCCAGATTGTTCCGACTCCGGTAATTAATAATGAAATCCGTGACACTAGTTCGATCAGAAGCCGTGAAATCGAACTCGAACGTGTTAAAAGAGATGCGAACAAGCCGAATTTAACGGAAGAATTCAACGGGCGAAAAATTAATTTTGCCGAAATTAAAAAAGATTTTGAAAGTATCCAAAAACTGCAATCCTCAATCGTCAAAGCATACACAACCGGCAAAAAAATCGGTTACAGAGAAATTAGCGAATTATCTTTGGAAATTAATAAAAGCGCATCGCGTCTGAACTCGAATTTGTTTGCAGCATCAACGGAAACGAAAAAAGAGGAAAAATCGGAACCCAAAACGCCGAAAAGCGTCAGAGAGTTGATAATTGATTTGGACAACAACATCGGAAGTTTTGCAAAAAGTCCGATGTTTCAAAATCTGAAAGTCGTTGACCCGACGATTTCCGAAAAAACCGGAATGAATTTAGAGCAAATAATCAAACTAAGTGCCGCGCTTAATCAAGCAGCAAATCAAATGGCGAAAATCGGCAAATAAAATCGGTATAATCAAGCCCTTTAAAAGTTAATTTCTACAAATAACATTGCAAAATTCCTGCCGGTAATTTTGGTCGGAACCGAGCTTTTTGAAATTCAAATAAAATTATGAAAATGTTGTCTTTCAAAGGTCCCGAATCGGCAAAATTTTGTCGCAATTTCAATATAAAAACCGCGTGTTTGGCATTTTGCCTGTTCGCGGTTTTTTTTGCATATCAAAACATTTCGGCGCAGGTTTTAGGTGATCCGCCGGATGTCAGTCAGGATTTTAAGAAGCCGGAAAATGTCTATTTTATCGGCAGTCGTGTCGCGGATTTTGATGCGGCGAGCGGAATCGGAAATATCGTTTGGGATCGGTATTTGTTCAGCACGACGCTTTCGTTTAATAAGGTTGATGTCGGGTTGACGCGCGGTAAGGCGACCGAGTTTCCGACGACGGAATATGACGAAAATCCGTCGCTGCCGTTTTCGATTTCGTTTGTTACGCCGCGCACGATTCGTCTGCGGTTCAATTCGCGGGCAAATAATTTTGACAGCGGAAATTCGATGATGCTTGACGGCGTTCCGAGAAAAGATAATTCGTGGAAGGTTGAGCAGAATGACAAAGAGATAATTTACACGAGCCAATTCGGGAAGGTGGTTATCGTCAAAAATCCGTGGCACGTTGAGTTTTATGATGCAAACGGAAAACTTTTAACGCGCACGCAAAACATCAATGATCCGCACACTTATATCGGGACGACACCGTTTTCATTTGTGCGGCGGGCGAGCGATGTCAGCCGCCGTTTTGCGGCGACTTTTGAGTTGCAGCCGGACGAAAAAATCTTTGGGACAGGCGAATCTTTTACCCGTTTGAATAAGCGCGGACAGAAAATTAACGCCTTCACGCGCGACGGAATGGGTGTGCAGAATCAGTTGATGTATAAGCCGATTCCGTTTTTTACGAGCAGTAACGGTTACGGGATGTTTGTTCATACGTCCGCGCCCATCACTTTTGATTTCGGGCAGAGTTACGATCAGCACAACGTCATTTATTCGGCGGACGATCAGCTTGATCTGTTTGTTTTCTTGGGCGAACCGAAAGATATTTTGTCGGAATACACGGCTTTGACAGGCAGAAGTCCGGTGCCGCCGCTGTGGTCGTTCGGGTTTTGGATGAGCCGCATTACTTATAAATCCGAAGCCGAAGTGCGCGATGTCGCGGCGAAACTGCGGCAGTATAAAATCCCGGCGGACGTAATTCATTTAGATACAGGTTGGTTTGAAACCGATTGGCGCAGCAATTACGAATTTTCAAAGACTCGTTTTCAGAATCCGCAGGCGATGATTTCCGATTTGAAAAAGCAGGGATTTCACATCAGTTTGTGGCAATACACATATTTTACGCCGAAAAACGAACTGTTTAAGGAAATTGTTGACAACGGTTACGCGGTTAAAAACGAAGGCGGTGCAGGTCCGTTTGAAGACGCTGTTTTGGATATGAGCAATCCATCGGCGGTCAAATGGTATCAGGGAAAACTCGAAAATCTTTTGAAAATGGGTGTCGGCGCGATCAAGGTTGATTTCGGTGAAGGCGCACCGATTAACGGGCAATATGCGTCGGGCAAAACGGGTTTATTCGAGCATAATCTTTACCCGCTGCGCTACAACAAAGCGGTTGCCGATATTACGAAACAAACGACGGGCGATTCGATCATTTGGGCGCGAAGCGCGTGGGCGGGCAGTCAGCGTTACCCTTTGCATTGGGGCGGCGACGCGGAAAATACGAATTCCGCGATGGCGGCGGAATTGCGCGGCGGTTTGTCGTTCGGGTTGTCAGGGTTTACTTACTGGAGCCACGATGTCGGCGGATTTGTTGATCGTGCGCCGCGTGATTTGTATCGCCGCTGGATGGCGTTCGGCGTGCTGACTTCGCACACGCGGGCGCACGGTGCGCCGCCGCGCGAGCCTTGGGAATATGACGCGAAATTGACGCAGGATTTTCGCAACGCGCTGAATTTGCGCTACTCGCTGATGCCGTATATTTACGCGCAGGCGAAAGATTCGTCGGCGAAAGGTTTCCCGATGCTGCGAACCTTGTTTTTTGAATTTCCCGAAGATAAAACTTCGTGGATGATCGAAGACGAATATATGTTCGGCGCAAATCTGCTGGTCGCGCCGCTGTTTGAAGACAACAAAACAAGCCGCAATGTTTATCTGCCTCCGGGAAATTGGACGGATTATCAAACGGGCAAAGTTTACGCGGGCGAAAAATGGCACGACATCACGGCAGGCGAAATTCCGATAATTCTGCTCGTCAAAGATCACACCGTTTTGCCGCTCGTCAAACCGGCGCAGAATACGGGCGAGATTGATTGGAACAACATCGAACTGAAAGTTTTCAGTAGCGATAACGCTAATGTTTCGGGACAATTCGCGCTGCCTGACGGGAATTTACAGATGCTCGATTTGAACGCCGCTAAAAATAATTATATTTTGAAAAACGATTTTTCGGGCGGAAAAATTAAATGGCAAATCAATCGTTTTGCCGCTAAATGATTAAAAAAGGAGTCGAGATGAAAAATAGGACTTTCTCATTTTCGAGAATCGCGGAGCGCGTAACGCCGTCCGTCCCGGCGGCTGTCCGGTGTGCGTCCCGCACGCCGACGCGGACGCGCTTCGCTGTCCGCGTTGAATGCGGGACGCATTCAAGACAGCCGCCGGGACGGACGGCGTTACATTTTGAGCAAGCCTTGAAAAAGTTAATTTTACTTGTTTTAGGCATATTTATTGCGGCTATCTGTAGTTTTGCCCAAACTCCGACACCGACTCCGAAACCTGCTGAAAATGATGATGTCGTCAAAATCTCGACGAATCTGATTCAGATTGATGTGACCGTAACCGACAAAAACGGCAAGATCGTGACGGATTTAAAGCCCGAAGATTTTGAGGTTTATGAAAACGATCAGAAACAAGACATTACGAATTTTTCATTTGTAAATTCTCAAACACAAACGATCACGACACCGAAAATAAGCAAAAATGAAGTCGCCGTGCCGCTTCCGCCGGTTCCGATTCGCGCCGAGCAGGTTCGACGGACAATTGCGCTGGTGGTTGATGATTTGGGTTTGTCGGCGGAAAGCATCAACACGGTCAAAAGGTCTCTGAAAAAGTTTGTTGACGAGCAGATGCAGCCGAATGATTTGGTGGCGATTATTTTGACGGGAAAAGGAATGGGTGCGCTTTCACAATTTACTTCGGATAAAAATTTGCTTTATTCGGCAATTGAAAAAATCCGTTGGAATCCGATTGGACGCGGCGGAATCAGTGCGTTTACGCCCGTTGAACCGACTTTGCAGGAACAGATCGCCAACAGTTCGGCAACGCCGAGAACCAATACGACGGAAACGACAAATTCGCAAATTCAAGCTGAAAAAGACCGCACGACCGCCTTTAACGAATTCAGTGAAGACATTTTTTCCATCGGGACGCTCGGTTCGATAAATTATGTTATCAAAGGGATGAGCGAACTTCCCGGCAGAAAATCAATAATGCTTTTTTCCGACGGTTTTTCGATCTGCACCGATACCGATATGAAAAAAGACGTTGGACGCTGCGACCAAATGCGCGGTTATCTGAACAGATTGACCGATCTGAGCAATCGGGCGGCAGTCACGATTTACACGCAGGACGCACGCGGTTTGGCTTATACCGGAATGACTTCGGGCGACAATATTTCGTTAGCCACGCAAAAACTCGATGAATCAGTGATGACCCGAACCGAGGAATTGCGCGACAAACAGCAGGGCTTATCTTATCTTGCCGATGCGACCGGCGGACGCGCCACTTTCGGCAGCAACGATCTCAATCAAGCCATCGGAAAAATGCTCGCTGATACGCAGGGTTATTATTTGCTCGGTTATCAGCCTGATTCCGAGACTTTTGATGCGAAAACCAACCGTTTTAACAAACTGCTCGTCAAGGTCAAACAAAATAATTTAACCGTTCATTACCGCAGCGGATTTTTCGGTGTCGCAAATGCCGACATCAAACGCAGCCAAACGCAAAAAGAAACTCCTTTGCAGCAATTGACCAAGCCTTTAACTTCGCCCTTTGCGGCTAATGAGATCAACTTAAAACTCAATACGGTGTTTGGAAACGACAGCAAAAACGGGTCGTTTCTCCATTCGTTTCTGCACATTGATGCGAACGATCTGAAGTTTTCGGATAAGCCGAACGGAACAAAAGAAGCCGTTTTCGATATATTGGCGATTAGTTACGGCGAAAACGGGGCGATTATTGATCAGGTCGGACAAAATTATACGATCAGTGCTAAGAATGAGAATTTTGAAAAACTATTGAAGGACGGTTTTGTCTATAACTTTACGTTTCCCGTCAAGAAACCCGGCGCGTATCAAATGCGCGTGTCATTGCGCGATTCGGCAAGCGAAAAAGTCGGTTCGGCGAGTCAATTTATCGAAGTTCCCGACCTCAAAAAAGGATTCCTGACACTTTCGGGAATAATCTTGGAAAATCTCACCGAAGCACAGTGGCGCGAGCGAAATTCAACGGCAAATTCATTAAATCTGATGCAGGACACTTCGCTTCGCAAATTCAAACGCGGAACAATTTTGAGCTACTCAACCGAAATTTACAACGCCGCATCGGATCAAAAAAACAAACCGAAACTGCAAACGCAGGTCAGACTTTTTCGTGACGGGAAAATTATTCTGAACGGAAAATTAAACGATTTCGCGCTGGACGGACAGAGTGATTCAGCCAAATTAAACTACGCCGGAGCGTTAGGATTAGGAAATGAAATGAAACCCGGCGATTATGTTTTGCAAATCGTGATCATTGACAGTTTAGCCAAATCAAAACGAAAAACAGCGACGCAATGGGTGCAGTTTGAATTGACCGATTAGCGATGGTTGAAAGTTTAGATAAGGCTTTTAGGCGCGGTAAATATACTTTCAATAAATATTATTAAGTAGATGGGCAAAAGTAAAAAACAGTTAAAGTTTGGCAATCACGTTCAGAGTTCAAACTTCAGTTTGTCCTGCCCGCCAGCGAAGCGCGGCGGGCGCACGCTAAAGCGTGAACTCTGAACGTGATTGCGAAACTCGAATATTTTTTAAGAGAATTTTTGAAATTCAGCAACCAAAACGGGCGACCACAAGGGATCGCCCCTACATAAAATTATGAATAAATCGAAATTACTTCTTTTATCGTTGTTAATTATCATCTTTTCAACATCTGCATTTTCGCAAAAATATGAAAATCTCGCTTTAACTCCGCCGATGGGTTGGAACAGTTGGAACGGTTTCGGCTGTCAGGTTGACGAAAAACTGATTAAAGAAACTGCCGACAAAATCGTTTCGAGCGGGATGAAAGAGGCAGGTTACAATTACGTCGTGATTGACGATTGCTGGCACGGTGAGCGCGATGCGAACGGATTTATCCAACCGAACGCACAGCATTTTCCGTCGGGAATGAAGGCTCTCGGCGATTATATTCACGCAAAAGGTTTAAAATTCGGTATTTATTCCGATGTCGGCGCGAAAACCTGCGGCGGCAAACCCGGCAGTCGCGGACACGAATATCAGGACGCGCAGACCTACGCGAATTGGGGCGTTGATTATTTGAAATATGACTGGTGCAACTCCGAAGGTTTGAACGCGGTCGGCGCATATACGACGATGCGCGACGCGCTTTACGCGACCGGCAGACCGATTGTTTTCAGCATTTGCGAATGGGGCGATAATAAGCCTTGGGAATGGGCGAAACCAATCGGACATCTGTGGCGAACGACCGGCGACATCACGCATTGCTGGGATTGCGAGGAAAATCACGGCGCGTGGTCGAGCTGGGGAATTATGCGGATTTTGGACAAACAAAAAGGCTTGCGAATCCACGCCGCGCCCGGACATTGGAACGATCCCGATATGATGGAAGTCGGCAACGGAATGACTTTCACTGAAGACCGCGCTCATTTTTCGCTCTGGGCAATGCTCGCCGCGCCGCTGATTGCGGGCAACGACGCGCGAAAAATGACGAAAGAAACGCAAGGCATTTTAACGAATAAAGAAGTTATCGCAATTGACCAGGACGCGCTCGGCGTTCAAGGTTTTCCGGCGATTACCGAAGATAATTTGGAAATCTGGGTCAAACCTTTAGCAAATGACGAATGGGCGGTTTGCTTTCTAAATCGCGGCAACGAAGCGAAAATGATCAACTTCGATTGGAAGGAAAACTTTATCAAAGACGATTCGTTTCAAAGACAGCTCGACGCGAAAAAGACGATGTATAAAATCCGCGATTTGTGGGCGAAAAAAGATGCGGGCGATACGAATACGGCTTTGAAAACACAGCTTCAACCGCATGATGTAGCAATGTTTCGATTGACAAAATAAACATACCGGAATAGGTTTTGGTTAAGTTCAGAGTGACGGCTTCAGCCGTGAAAACGCCAGCGAAGCGCGGCATTTTCTCACGCATAAATGCGTAACTCTGAACTTTTCAAAATTAGAACAAAAAGTTTGCTATGAAAATTTTATTTATCGGCGGAACAGGCGTTATCAGTTCGGCTTGTTCGCAATTGGTTTGCGAATGCGGCGACGAATTGTATCTTTTAAATCGCGGCGAATCGAAACGTGCCGTGCCGGAATCTGCAAAGATTTTGAATGCGGATATTCGTGATAAAGATTTGGTGAAGAAGGCTTTGGGAGCGATGAATTTTGACGCGGTGGTTGATTGGATCGCGTTTGCGCCGGAGCATATCGAAACCGATCTTGAACTTTTCAGAAACCGGACGAATCAATACGTTTTCATCAGTTCGGCTTCTGCATATCAAACTCCGCCGACGAATCTGCCCGTCACCGAATCAACGCCGCTTTTCAATCCTTTCTGGCAATATTCACGCGGCAAAATCGCCTGTGAAGAACGGCTCGTCAAGGCTTACCGCGAAGAAAATTTCCCGATGACGATTGTTCGTCCGTCGCATACTTACGACAAGACGATGCTGCCGCTAAAAGGACGATACACGGTGATTGACCGGATGCGAAAGGGCAAAAAAGTCATCGTTCACGGCGACGGAACTTCGCTTTGGACGCTGACGCACACGCGGGATTTTGCCAAAGGATTTGTCGGACTGCTCGGTCATAGTCGCGCCGTCGGCGAAGCATTTCAGATCACTTCCGACGAACTTTTAACGTGGAATCAAATCTACGAACTCGCGGCGCAAGCGGCAAACACAACCGCGCAAATCGTCCATATTCCGTCGGAAATTATCGCCAAATACGACGCGGAATGGGGCGCGGAACTGTTCGGCGACAAGGCGCACAGTATGATTTTCGACAACACGAAAATCAAACGCCTCGTGCCAGATTACGCGGCAACAATTCCGTTTTCACACGGAATTCAAGAAATAATTAATTGGTTTGACGCAGATTCTTCGAGACGGATCGTGGACGAAAAACTCGATCAATTGATAGACAAAATAATCGCCGATTGGGAAGCCGCGTTCATCACCAAAGATGATGAACGAGCGGCTTGATTTTTTCCTCGTATAAATCCTGAATTGTCTTCATTGTTTCATCCGACAGCGGCGGAAAGTCGGCTGATTTCGCGTTATCTTCTTCCTGCGAAGGACGTTTTGCGCCGGGAATCGTGCAGGTGACGGCATCGTGCATCAGAATCCAGCGGAGCGCGAATTGCGCCATCGTCATACCTTCGGGAACGAGTTTTTTCAGTTCTTCGACCGCCGCCAAACCCGTTTCGTAATCAACGCCCGAAAAGGTTTCGCCGACATCGAACGATTCGCCGTGACGATTGAAATTGCGATGATCGTCCGCCTGAAATTTTGAATCTTTTGACATTTTCCCCGTCAACATTCCGCTTGAAAGCGGCACACGCGCCAAGATTCCGATGTTTCGCTGCTTGGCTAAATCGAAAAACACATCCGCCGGACGCTGACGAAAAATGTTAAAGATAATCTGGACGGTTTTGACGTTTTCAAATTCGATTGCCTTAATCGCTTCTTCGACTTTTTCGACGCTCACGCCGTAATGTTTGATTTTTCCGGCTGTCACAAGATCGTCCATAATACCGAAAATTTCCGGGTGATAATAAGCGTCCTGCGGCGGACAATGCAATTGAACCAAGTCCAGACAATCGGTTTCGAGATTGCTTAAACTGCGCTCGATAAATGACGTTAGATTCGCGCGGCTGTAGCCTTCGACGGTTTGCGCGGGCAGTCTGCGACCGGCTTTCGTGGCGATAATTATTTCATCGCCGGCGCGTTCTTTTTTCAATTGCGCGAGTAATTTCTCGCTGTGTCCGTCGCCATAAACGTCCGCCGTGTCAAAAAAATTGACACCCAAATCAACCGCCGTATGCAGCGCGGCGATTGACTCGTCATCACGCACATCGCCCCAAGTTCCCCCGATTGCCCACGCGCCGAAACTGACTTCCGAAACCTTGTAACCCGTCTTCCCTAAATCTCGATATTTCATAAATTTGATTTTACAATTTACGCGGGAAATTCAAAAATTGAGTATTCAATTACAAATTTCCATTCAGGGTGATTAAAAAATTTATGGCAGACAAAATTCGTTGGGGCGTATTGGGCGCGGCAAATATCGCGGTTAAAAAAGTGATTCCTTCAATGCAGAAAGGTAAGTTTTCGGAAGTTACGGCGATTGCTTCGAGAGAGTTGGAAAAGGCGAAACAGGCGGCGGAAAGTTTGAATATTCCGAAATTTTACGGCTCATACGACGAATTAATAAATGACGCGGAAATTGACGCGATTTACAATCCGCTGCCGAATGATTTACACGTCGAATGGACGACGAAAGCGGCGCAGGCGGGCAAGCACGTTTTGTGTGAAAAACCGCTGGCGATGTCGGCTGACGAAGCGCGAAAATTAATCGAAATCCGCGATCAGACGGGCGTGAAAATTCAGGAAGCATTTATGGTTCGCACTCATCCGCAATGGCTCGCCGTGCGCGATTTGATTGCCGAAAACCGAATCGGCGAGCTGCGGACGATAAATTGTTTTTTCAGTTACTTTAATAATAATTCGGACAATATTCGCAACAAACCCGAAAATGGCGGCGGCGCGTTGATGGACATCGGCTGTTACTGCATCAATCTGCCGCGCTTTATTTTGAACGAAGAACCGCAAAAAGTTTCAGCGATAATCAGGCGCGATGAGACGACGAAAATTGATAAATTAACATCGGTGATGCTCGATTTTCCGTCGTGCGTGACGACTTTTACCTGTTCGACGCAATTGATTCCATATCAGCGAATGCAGTTTTTCGGCACGAAAGGGCGCATCGAAGTCGAAATTCCGGTCAACATTCCGACCGACACGCCGACACGGATTTTCGTTGATAATGCGGGAGATTTATACGGCGGGAAAGTCGAAATCGTCGAAATTCCCGCCGCCGATCAATACACGATTCAGGGCGACTTATTTTCGCGGGCGATTTTGACAGATTTTGAACAATTGATTTCGCTTGAAGATTCGGTCAAAAATATGTTGGTGATTGACGCGATTTTTCGCGCGGCTGAAAGCAGTAATTGGGAAGGAATTTAGCCACGAAAAAACACGAAAAAGAAATTCAAATATTTTTATTCGTGAAAATTCGTGTTATTTCGTGGCTAAAAATCCCTTTTCTATTTTGCCGTAATCAAAACGTAGGTTTTTCCTTTATATAGCCGCACACCTTTGCCGTCGCCGGACATCATCAGTGGTCGCGGGCGTTTCATTTCAGCATCGTTTGTTGCGTTAATTGATAAAATTTGTTTGCTACTCAAATCGAAAATGTTTAGTTTATCTTTTGAAAATCCGAAGCCGTAAGCTCCTGTGCTTAATTCCTTATCGCCGATTTTGATGGGCGAATCGGTGATGAAAAAGCCTTCGTATTTGCCGCTGATTTCAGTCGAATAACCCGATGTATCAACGAGTCCGACGATGACGAAACGGTCTGCGCCGAGTTTTGCCGCCGCCGTGTTGCGCTCCTGCGTCGCCGCGCTTTGTCCGGCAAAATAAAAACTCGTCGGCACGATGCGCTTCAAATTGTCTCCGGTTAAAACTTCAGGCTTTATTTGCGCCGAAGTCGCCGAATACAACAATGCGAGAAGTAAAAAAAATAAAACTGAATGAACGGCAAATGATTTTGTAAAATTCATAAATTTCTCCGGCAGATTGCTTGAATCGAAAGAGTTTATCGTTGGAAAATTTTCAGATATGCTGAATATTAAAATTTATTCTTGAAGAATCTGAAAGAATAAAATACAATGTCTCAATCAGCTTTTCAAACTAATTCTACTCTTTAGGACAACTAAAATAAAATGAAATTCAAAGCCCTAATTCTGTCATTAGCGTTTCTCTTTAATTACTTTTGTCTGCCACTACAACAAAGTTTTGGTCAGACCAATTCTGACTTCCCAAATAGTCAGACTTATTTTGAAAAGACGACGCAGCGACCGAAGATGAAAGATTATTCGCGGCAGGTCGAAGCGTTGCTGGCGAAAATGACTCTGGAAGAAAAAGTCGGGCAGATGACGCAGTTGGAGATCGGGCAGATTACTTCGGGCAGTAATTCGGCGATTCAGATTGACGCGGCGAAACTCGAAAAAGCGATTGTGCAGTATAAAGTCGGTTCGATTTTGAACGTCAACGGACACGCGCTTTCGGTTGATAAATGGCACGAAATAATCGGCGCGATTCAGAACGCGGAGATGAAAACGCGTTTGAAGATTCCGAATATTTATGGGATTGATTCGATTCACGGCGCAAATTATGTGCGCGGCGCAACCTTGTTTCCGCAGGAAATCGGGATGGCGGCGACGTGGAATCCGCTGTTGATGCAGAAGGCGGCGGAAATTACGGCGATGGAAACTCGTGCGGCGGGAATCCCTTGGAGTTTTTCGCCGGTTTTGGATGTCGGTCGGCAGCCGCTGTGGGCGCGTTTTTGGGAGACTTTCGGCGAAGATACATATCTGGCGAAAGTGATGGGCGCGTCGTTTGTGCGCGGACTTGAAGGCAATGATGTCGGTTCGGACACGCACGTTGCCGCGAGTTTGAAGCATTACGTCGGTTACAGTTTTCCGCTTAACGGGCGCGACCGGACGACGGCTTTGATTCCTGAAAACTACTTACGCGAATATTTATTGCCGACGTTTGACGCAGCGATCAAATCGGGCGCACGGACGGTGATGGTCAATTCGGCGGAAATCAACGGCGTTCCCGGTCACATCAATAAATATTTGCTGACCGACGTTTTGAAGGGCGAGATGAAATTTGACGGATTTATCGTTTCGGATTGGCAGGACATTCAAAAATTGGTCACGCAGTGGAAGGTTGCCAAGGACGAAAAAGAAGCGACGATGATGGCGATCAATGCCGGAATTGATATGTCAATGGTTCCGCAGAGCTACGGTTTTTCCGACAGTCTGCTTGCACTCGTCAAAGAGAAAAAAGTTCCGATGACGCGAATTGACGACGCTGTTCGGCGAATTTTGCGCGTTAAATACGAACTCGGACTTTTTGAAAATCCGATGCCGAAACCTGCGCTGAAAAGCAATTTCGGCAAGCCGGAATATGCCGATGTCAGTTTGGAAGCGGCGCGTGAATCGCTCGTTTTGCTCAAAAATAATAACAACATTTTGCCGCTCGGTAAAAATAAAAAAGTTCTTGTGACAGGTCCGACCGCCGACACTTTAAATTCGTTAAATAACGGCTGGACTTGGACTTGGCAAGGTTCGGAACAGTCGCTTTATCCGACCGACAAACTGACGATCAAACAGGCGATTGAAGCAAAACTCGGCAAAAAGAATTTTGAATATGTGCAAGGGACGCTCATCACGAAAGCGGCGCAAGGTCCGGGAACGATGAACATTGACGAAGAAGTGAACGTCAAAAAAGCGGTGGACGAAGCGAAGGATTCGGATGTCGTCGTGTTGTGTCTGGGCGAAGGTTCTTACACGGAAACACCGGGAAATCTGACGGATTTGACGCTGCCTGAAACGCAGTTAAAATTTGCCGAAGCGATAATTGCGACCGGCAAACCCGTTATTTTGGTAATGGTCGAAGGTCGTCCGCGCGTTATTTCGCGCATCGCCGACAAAGTTTCGGGCATTTTATTAGCCTTGAATCCGTCGAACGAAGGCGGACGGGCGATTTCCGATGTGCTTTTCGGCGATTACAATCCGAACGGAAAACTGCCGTTTACCTATCCGCGTTCGACCAATAATTATTTGACTTACGACCACAAACTTTTCGAGGTCGAAGACACTTCTTATGGAAATTCGGCGACGAGTCCGCAATTTAATTTCGGTTCGGGAATGAGTTATACGACTTTTGAATACGGCGATTTAACGCTCGACAAAACTTCGATTCCGATGAACGGCGAAATCAATGTTTCGTTCAACGTCAAAAACACCGGCAGCCGCGCCGGAAAGGAAACCGCGATTTTATACCTGCGCGACGAAGTAGCGACGCTTTCGCCCCCCGGAAAACGAGTGCGAAGATTTGCGAAAGTCAATCTCGACGCGGGGCAAAGCAAAACGCTAACATTTAAGTTAAACCGCGACGATTTTTCGTATATCGGGATGAACAACAAACCGATTGTCGAAGCCGGCGATTTTACGGTAATGGTCGGCGGAATGTCGAAAACTTTTGCGTTAAAGTAGGAAAATGTAAAGTTTAATTGCGAATTTTTATTGCATTTATTTGAATATTTTTCTTCGCGGCTGTGCCGCCCGATGTGCGGAAAGGCTGTGCCTTTCCGGTAGTATTCTTTAAATTTCTTGCGGCTACGCCGCCGTTTAAGATGAGGCATAGCCTCGAAGAATTTGAGTTGAAACTTGACGGCGAGGCAGAGCCATCGCCGCACATCGGGCGGCATAGCCGCGAAAAGCAAAAGCGTATCCGGGAAATATCAATGAAAAAATTACTTCTTTTATCATTAATTTTCATCTTTGCCATTAGCAACATTTTCGCGCAAACCGTCGCGCAGAAACGTGCTGAAACGATGAAATTGGGAATGAATCTTTCGTATCTCGATAATTGGTGGAACGGCTCAAAGGATAAAAAATATTCTGATTTTGCCAAGCCTGACGAAGCGGCAAAGCGCGAAAAAATGTTTGCCGACATTGCGAAAAACGGTTTCAAAACCGTGCGAATTCCGATTGATTTCGGCGCGTGGGCAAATTATGAAAAACCGTATCGTTGGGAAAATGAAGAAGGCTTGAAACTCGCCGATAATTTCGTTAAATGGGCGACTGACAACAATTTGAACGCGATTATTGATCTGCATCACGTCGAATTTGACGGCAAAGTTGCAGGCGCAGCGACGACTGAAAGAATCGTCTGGCTGTGGAAGGAAATCGCCAACCGCTACAAAAACACCAATCCCGACAAAGTGTTTTTTGAACTTCGCAACGAACCGCACGACATCAAAGCGGAAGAATGGCGCAAGCAAGCCGAGGAAATTATCAAAGCGATTCGCCCGATTGCGCCGAATCACACATTAGTCGTCGGTTTTCACGACTGGAATTCACGCGCCGCGCTGGTTGATTCAAAACCGTTTGCGGACACGAATATCATCTACACTTTTCACTATTACGACCCGTTCGTTTTTACGCATCAGGGCGCGACGTGGGCAGGCGAAGGTTTGCCCGATGTGAAATATGTGCCGTTTCCGTATTCAAAAAACGTCAAAATCGAAACGCCCGAATCCGCGAAAGGCAAATGGGTTGAAACTCAAATTGAAAATTACCAAAAGGATTCAAAAGCCGAAAAAATGTTCACGGATTTGAAGGCGGCGAAGGATTGGTCAATCAAAAATAAAGTGCCGATTTTTATGGGCGAATTCGGTTCATTTAACCTGAAACCGACTCTGGATGACCGCTGTCGTCACGCCGCGACCGTTTATTCGGCACTCGGAAAATTAGACATTCCGAGCGCGTGGTGGGAATGGGACGGCAGTTTTTCGATGTTCGACAAAGGCACAACGAAGATTGCGGATTGTATGCGGAAGGCGATTGATTTGTATAATAATTAAAACCGTTTGACTGGAGCGCAAAGCGGACTGGAGCGCAATCCGTCCCGGTTGCATTGAGCATCGGCTTCCGGTGCGAATAAGCGTTGATTAACTCGAACGCTCAAATAGAAAAGTGGCGAACGCGCTCGATATTTTTTAACTTGAAATGAGTTGGAGGCTTTTTCGCGGTAAAAGACACCGCTCAATGCAACCGGGACGGATTGCGCTCCAGTCCGCTTCGCACTCCAATCTTTGCGCTCCGATTTTTCCGTAACTTGTAAAAGGTTTATGAAAATTATGTTCACAAAATTTTTATTCGGCTTATTCATAATTTTATCCCTAATTGTCGTAATTTCAGCGCAGGATTTGCAGACGGCGCGGCGCAATCTGATGCCTGTTCCGGCGAATTTAGCTTGGAAAAGCGGCAGATTAAATGTCACGAAAAACTTTACCGTCGCCATCAAAGGACAAACTGACGAGCGTTTGAAAAGTTATATTTTTCGCGTGATGCGGCGGCTCGAAGGTCGAACGGTTTTGGAAATGTCGCGTGAGATTTCTAGTGATGCAAGCGCAACGCTTTTAATTGAAACGAATTCGACGGGAAATGCGATTCCGAAACTCGGCGATGATGAGAGTTATAATTTAGAGATTACAAACAGTCAGGCGAAACTGACTGCACCGACGACCGTCGGCGCGATGCGCGGACTTGAAACTTTTTTGCAATTGCTGGAAGGCGACAAGGAGGGATTTTATTTTCCGGCGGTTTCGATTAACGACCAGCCGCGTTTTGCGTGGCGCGGTTTGATGATTGATTCGGCGCGACATTTTATGCCGCTCGAAGTTATCAAAAGAAATCTGGACGGGATGGCGGCGGTCAAATTAAATGTTTTGCACTGGCATCTGACCGAAGATCAGGGTTTTCGCGTCGAAACGCGCAAGTTTCCTGAACTTTATCTGCAAGGCTCGGACGGCAATTTTTAC
Organism: Pyrinomonadaceae bacterium; assembly: GCA_965247805.1. Classification (GTDB taxonomy): domain Bacteria; phylum Acidobacteriota; class Blastocatellia; order Pyrinomonadales; family Pyrinomonadaceae; genus JAFDVJ01. The sequence continues at coordinate 5,264,528 of OZ252034.1, read as the reverse complement.
ACGCAAGATCAAATCCGCGAAATTATTAAATATGCCGCTGATCGTGGAATTCGCGTAATGCCCGAATTCGATATGCCCGGACACGCGACGGCGTGGCTCGTTTCGCACCCGGAAATCGGCAGCGGCAAACCCGGCGAAACTTACAAAATCGAACGACAGCCGGGGATTTTTGATCCGACACTCGACCCGACGAACGAAAAAACTTATCAGATTTTAGAAGTCTTTTTCAAAGAAATGTCCGAGCTTTTCCCTGACGCATATATGCACATCGGCGGCGACGAAAACGAGGGCAAACAGTGGAAATCAAACGAAAAAATTCAAGCCTTTATGAAAGAAAAAGGCTTGAAAACGCAGGATGATTTACAACAGTATTTCAATCAGCGCATCTTAAAATTCATCGAAAAAAACGGCAAAATTATGATGGGCTGGGATGAGATTTTTCAGCCGACAATTCCGAAAAACATCGTCATTCAATCGTGGCGCGGGCAGGAATCGCTCGCCAAAGTCGCGCGTCAGGGCAATCAGGGGATTTTGTCGAACGGCTATTATATTGACCTGATGCAGCCCGCTGAACAGCATTACGCGGTTGATCCGCTGCCCGCCAACACGACGTTGACGGCAGACGAGCAAAAACGAATTTTAGGCGGCGAAGCGACAATGTGGAGCGAATGGGTTTCGCCCGAAACGATTGATTCGCGCATCTGGTCGCGGATGCCCGCCGTCGCCGAAAGATTTTGGTCGCCGCGTGAAGTTACCGAAGTTGACGATATGTATCGGCGGCTCGCAATCATCCAAAATCAACTCGAAGAATTAGGTTTAACGCACCGCAAAAATCAAGCTGTTTTACTTCGCCGTCTGACCAATAATCAGGACATTTCCGCGCTGCAAAGTTTGGTTTCGATTATCGAGCCGGTTAAAGAATATCAACGCTATCAACAGCGTCCGCAAACGATGTTAAGTCCTTTAACCGGATTAATTGACGCGGCAAACACCGATGCGCCGAATGCGCGAGAATTTAACAAAGCAGTAAATGAATTAATTGCCGGAAAAGATTCGGCGATGAACGTGGGAAAAATTAGAAAGTTTCTTAATGATTGGCGCAATTCTCAAAACGATTTGCAAAAACTTATGGAAAATTCACCTGCTTTATTTGAAGCAAAACAACTTGCGATTGATCTTCAAACTTTAACGAAAATCGCAGAAGAGGCTCTTAAAGATTTAGAGATGAGACGTATAAAAAGTGGCAATGGATTTGGTGATAAAAGTGCAGAATGGCGTGACGCACAACTAAAAACATTGAACGAAATTGCCAAGCCTAAGGCTGCACTTGAAATTGTAATCGTTGAAAGTGTGAGAAAAATGGTTGTCGCCGTTTCCGAATAACAATGGATTCAACGAAAGATAAATACAAGATCATTGCACAAATAGACACCGGCAAAAAGACGCGAGCAAATCAAAAAACTCGCGCTTCCGAAGGCGGAAAATTAAGTCTGGAGCGCGAAGCGGACTGGAGCGCAATCCGTCCCGGTTGCATTGAGCGTTTGCTTCAAACGCGAAAAAGTGTCGAATCACTAAAACGGTCGGAGTTAAAAAGACGCGACGGTAAATGCTATTTTTTGACTTAAAATTAATCGGAGGCTTTTTCGCGTCGAAGCGACGCTTATTGCAACCGGGACGGATTGCGCTCCAGTCCGCTCTGCGCTAATCGGAATAAAAATGAATAAGGTAATTGCCGGAATAGACATCGGCGGCACGAAAACCGCCATCGCGCTGGAAAATTCGTTCGGCGAACGAATTGCGGCGCGGGTGTTGCCGACGCAAACAGATGCGGTTGAAACAATTGAGAATATTTCAACCGCAATCGAAACGATGCTGAATGAAAATCAAGCCGAATTAACTGCCGTCGGCATCGGTTGTCCGTCGCCGCTCGATGTTAAAAAAGGTTTGGTGATGTCGCCTTCCAATTTACGCGAATGGAGTAATTTTCCCATCGTCAAACTTTTTAAGGAGCGTTTTAATGTTCCCGTCGTGTTGGAAAATGATGCTAATACGGCGGCACTCGGCGAATATGTTTACGGCGCGGGACGCGGTTATAAAAATATTGTTTATGTGACGGTTTCGACCGGCATCGGCGGCGGAATTATTCTGGGCGGAGAGATTTATCACGGAGTCGGCGCGGGCGCGGGCGAACTCGGACACACGATTGTTCAGCCGGACGGATTTCCCTGCAATTGCGGTTCGTTCGGCTGTGTCGAAACGATCTGCGCGGGCGTTCACATCGCACGCCGCGCACAAGAAAAATTGGCGAGCGACGCAAAAAGTTTGATGAGTGAAATTGAGCCGGACATTAATGAAGTTTCGGCGAAAACAGTTGTCGAAGCGGCGCGGCGCGGTGACGAATTAGCAATTGAAATCTGGGATGAAACGTGCAAATTTCTTGCTATCGGAATTGCCAACGCGATCACGCTGATTGCGCCCGAAGCCGTCATTATCGGCGGCGGCATCGCGGCGGCGACCGGCGAAATGCTGTTTGCACCGATGCGACAGTTGATTCCGAAATACGTTTCGATGATTCCGGCGGACAAAATAAATATTCTGCCCGCCGAACTCGGCAGCGAAAGTGGCGTGTGCGGCGCGTTAGTTTTGGCGAGAAAAGCAGTTTCAAGTTATGCGTTCACTGTCAGAAACGCGCACGAAGTAAGCGTTTAAAATTTGCTCTGAGTTCTGCCTTTAGGCAGATCTCCCCGCCGCGCTTCGCCGGCGGTTGCCGCCTAAAGGCAGAACTCAGAACTTTAAATTTATGAAGTCTCAAAATAAACATTCGCGGCGCGAATTTATTAAAGCTGCCGCTGTCGGGTCGCTTGGTTTGACGCTTGCCGAATCTGTTTTTGGGCAAACTTCGTCTTATAAAAATAAACAGGAAATGTTGGTTTACCTCGGAACTTACACATCGGGCAAGAGCAAAAGCGAAGGGATTTATATTCACAAACTGAATCTCGAATCGGGCGAATTAAAGCCGTATTTGACGGTTAAAAACGTCGTCGAGCCGTCGTATTTGACGCTTGGTAAAGACCGCAAATATCTTTACGCCGTCAACGAAACCGTCGAGTTTGAAGGCGCAAAAAGCGGCGCGGTCAGCGCGTTTGCGATCAATCAAAAAACGGGCGATCTGACTTTCTTAAACAAACAGCCGAGTCTCGGCGGCGCACCGTGTTACATCATGGTTTCGGACAATCAAAAATTCGTGCTGGTCGCCAATTACGTCGGCGGAAATGTGTCGGTTTACCCAATTGAAGCGGACGGAAAACTCGGCGCGTCGGTTGAATTAAAACAGGATTTCGGCAACGGACCGAACAAGGACAGACAGGAAGCGGCGCACGCGCATTCGATCAATCTTGACGGCAAAAATCGGTTCGCAACGGCTTGTGATTTGGGCGTTGATAAGGTTTACATTTACGAATTTGACCATAAAAACGGCAAATTGAAACCGAACGCGGCACAGGATTTTTTTCAGACGAAACCCGGCGCAGGTCCGCGACATTTCGCGTTTCATCGCAATGAAAAATACGCCTTCGTCATCAACGAGCTTAATTCGAGCATTACGTCATTGGCTTTTGACGAAAATCAGGGAACGCTCAGGGAAATTCAGACGGTTTCGACTTTGCCGGAAACTTTTAAAGGCGTAAACACTTGCGCCGACATTCATATTTCGCCGAACGGAAAATTCGTTTACGGCTCGAATCGCGGACACGACAGCATCGCCGTTTTCAAACTGGATGAGAAAACCGGCAAATTGGAATACGTCGAACACACTTTGACGGGCGGTAAAACGCCGCGTAATTTCGTGATTTCGCCGGACGGCAAATTTCTGCTCGCGGCAAATCAAAATTCGGATTCGGTCGTCGTTTTTCGGGTTGACGAGAAAACAGGAAAACTTACGCAAACAGGATTTACGGCAAAAGTTCCGTCGCCGGTTTGTTTAAAATTGGTGTAAGACTGGAGCGTAAAGACAAAGACTGGAGCGCAGGCAGCCTTGCCTGCATGAGCGTTCGCTTCGGACGCTCACAAGCGTTTAATGACGCGAATGTCAGTTTATAACGAATATGTTTAGGTGCGAAGAATTTAGTTATATTTCAACTCGTTCAACAACGGACGCTTGTTCGCGGTAGAAAACACCGCTCATGCAGGCAAGGCTGCCTGCGCTCCAGTCAAAAATATATGTCCGAAGAAGTCAAAAAAAATCGCTTGATGTCGCTCGATGTTTTTCGCGGGATGACGATTGCGGGGATGATTTTGGTTAATAATCCCGGCACTTGGGACGCGATTCACGCGCCGCTTGAACACGCTGAATGGAGCGGCTGGACACCGACGGATTTTATTTTCCCGTTTTTCCTGTTTATCGGCGGAATAGCGATTCCGCTGGCACTCGGCAAACGGCTCGAAACGGGCGTGACGGGCAAAATTTATTTGAAAATTATCCGCCGCGCTATCGTGATTTTTCTGCTCGGACTTTTTATCGCCGCGTTTCCTTATTTCGATTTTTCGACTTTGCGGATTCCCGGCGTTTTGCAGCGCATTGCGGTTTGTTATCTGATGGTATCGGTGCTTTTTCTCAAGACAAACTGGAAACAGCAGACGGCTATCGGCATCGTTTTACTGCTGATTTACTGGATTTTGATGACGACGATTGCGGTTCCGGGCTGCGAACTGACGACAATGGAAGACAAGGAATGCAACCTTGCGGCATACGTTGATCGCGCGATTTTCGGTCTCAATCACATCTGGAGTTTGGGCAAAGTTTACGATCCCGAAGGTTTGCTTTCGACGATTCCGGCGATAGTCACTTCGATTGCCGGAATTTTAACGGGAACGTGGCTCAAAAGCGGGCGCGATGACGAATCAAAGGTCAACGGAATTTTCTTTTTCGGCATTCTCCTGACGGCAATCGGCTGGATTTGGAATTTATTCTTCCCGATCAACAAGGCTTTGTGGACGAGTTCCTACGTCGTCTTTACGGCGGGAATGGCGTTGTGTCTGCTCGGTTTTTGCTATTGGCTGGTGGACATCAAAGGTTACACGAAATGGACGAAACCGTTTGTCATTTTCGGCACAAACGCGCTCGCGCTCTACGTCGGCGCGGAACTGACGGCGAAGATTCTCGATCTGATTCCGATGACGGGCGCGGACGGGTTGCCGAGGAGTTTGCAGGGTTGGATTTTCCAAACGATCTTCGCGCCGCTTGCTGAACCGATCAATGCCTCGCTCGCTTATGCGGTTTGTTATGTGCTGATTTGGCTGTTCGTGATGTGGCTTTTGTATCGCAAAAATATTTTTATCAAAGTTTGAAAATTTAACTAAAGTCTTTTATTTAATCGCGTAGCGATTTTATGAGTTTAGTTGAGCGTTTTAACATTAGTATCTATAAATTTATTGAAAAGCTATTTTCCTTGCGGCTGTGCCGCCCGATGTGCGGAAAGGCTGTGCCTTTCCGTCAAGTTTAACCTGATTTTGAGGCTACGCCTCTGCTCCCGGAATGAGGCGCAGCCTCAAAAAACCGGGAGAAATCGTTACGGCGAGGCACAGCCGTCGCCGCACATCGGGCGGCACAGCCGCAAAAATTGTAGAAGTTTAGATTGAGAAAAAATATATGAACAGCAAAATTAAAAAATCTGCGGTCGCAATTTTCGTTTTTATGATTTTATTTTGCAACTCGACTTTCGCACAGGCGCAGGTTGTTTATCGCAAACTCGCCTTCAAAGACGAATTTAATAAATCCGCCAACGCGCCGGTTGATTCGTCGAAATGGACTTCGGAAATCGGCGGCGGCGGTTGGGGCAATCAGGAACTCGAATATTATACGAATTCGATTGAGAATGCTTATCACGACGGCAACGGTTCGCTCGTTATCAAAGCGATCAAATTAACGCAGCCGTCGAATCTGACTTGCTGGTATGGTCCGTGTCAATACACTTCGGCGCGGCTGATTACGAAGGGAAAATTCGAGCAAAAATACGGCAGATTCGAGGCGCGAATCAAGATTCCGAAAGGTCAGGGAATGTGGGGCGCGTTTTGGCTTTTGGGGAATAATATTGATACGGTCGGCTGGGCGACGTGCGGCGAACTCGACATTATGGAGAACATCGGGCGCGAACCGAATATTGTTCACGGCACGATTCACGGTCCCGGATATTCGGGCGCGAACGGCATTTCGTCGTCTTTTAATTCGACTAATAATGCCGCATTCGGCGACGATTTTCACGTTTACAAAACCGAATGGAGCGAAAATCTGATTCAGTTTTATGTGGACGGAAATTTGTATAAAACCATTAAGCCGACCGATTTGCCGCCGGGTTCAAATTGGGTTTTCGAGCATCCGTTTTTTATGATTCTGAACTTCGCCGTCGGCGGTCCGTGGGGCGGCGTTCCCGATAACACTTCGGTTTTTCCGAACACGATGGTCATTGATTATGTGAGAGTTTACAAAAGATAAGGAGTGAGATGAAAAATTTACTGTTTCTATTCATCATAACTTTTTCGGCAATCGGCGGCGTTCACGCGCAGGCGAAGACGGAAATTTCGTTAAATTCCAACTGGCAATTTCACGAAGCGAACAAAACCGAATGGCTGCCCGCGACGGTTCCGGGCTGTGTTCACACCGATTTGCTCGCCAATAAAAAAATTGAAGACCCGTATTACCGCGACAACGAAAAACAGCAGCAATGGATCGGCAAAACCGATTGGGAATATCAAACGAAATTCAATGTTTCGGCGCAAATTCTGAAACGGCAGAATCTTGAAATCGTGTTTCAGGGACTCGACACTTACGCCAATGTTTTTCTCAACGACAAGCCGATTTTGGATGCCGACAATATGTTTCGGACGTGGCGCGTTGATGTTAAGAACGCACTCAAACAAGGCGAAAATGTTTTGAAAATTAAGTTTCGTTCGCCGATCAACGAAATTTTGCCGCGAATGGCGAAACTCGATTATGAACTGCCGGCGGTCAACGATCAGGGCGAAAAAACTTCGCCTTATACGCGCAAAGCTCCGTATCAATACGGATGGGATTGGGGACCGCGATTTGTTACAAGCGGCGTTTGGAAACCGGTTAATCTGGAAGTTTGGGATGATGCGCGAATCGAAGATTTGCAGATCAAGCAAAACAAATTAACCAAAGAAAACGCTGATTTGAGCGCGATAGTCGAAGTCGTTTCGGCAAATTCAGTTGACGCGACGATTGAAGTTGAGAATACGAACGACAAAAAAATCGTCGCCACGAAGCAATTTAAATTAACGAACGGTGTCAATAAAATTTCGCTTGATTACGCGATTGCGAATCCGAAACTCTGGTATCCGATTGGCTTGGGCGAACAGTCGCTTTACACATTCAAAGCGACGTTGAAAATTAACAAAAAATCGGTTGATACTCAATCAAAACGAACCGGACTGCGAACGCTCGAACTGCGTCAAAAGCCTGACGAATACGGCAAAAGTTTTGAATTTATCGTCAACGGGATTCCCGTTTTCGGGCGCGGTGCAAACTGGATTCCGGCGGATATTTTTCCGACGCGCATCACTAAAGAAAAGTATAAAACGCTGCTGACATCGCTCAAAGACGCGAATATGAATATGCTGCGCGTGTGGGGCGGCGGTATTTATGAGGACGATTATTACTACGATTTGGCGGACGAAATGGGCATTCTCGTCTGGCAGGATTTTATGTTTGCGTGTTCGATGTATCCGGGCGACGCGGCGTTTTTGGATAACGTCAAACACGAGGCGATTGATAACGTCAAACGCCTCAGAAATCATCCGTCAATCGTTATTTGGGTCGGCAATAACGAAATTGAAACCGCGTGGCAGCATTGGGGCGGATGGAAGGACAAAAATCCCGATTTCGTGTGGGAAGATTACAAGAAGATTTTCCTGCGTCTGCTACCCGAAGTTTTGGACGAATACGATTCGTCGCGTCCTTATTGGCAGAGTTCTCCGAGTTCCAATTTTCAGGCGGATTCGGAATTTCAGGGCATCGGCGACACGCATTACTGGCAGGTTTGGCACGCCGAAAAGCCTTATAAAGAATACGAAAAACAGTTTCCGCGTTTTATGAGCGAATACGGTTTTCAGTCGTTTCCCGAATACGAAACGGTCAAAACTTACACAACCGAAGAAGACAGAACATCAATCGAAACGCCGATAATGCTTGCTCATCAGCGGCATCCGCGCGGCAATCAATTGGTCAAAGCATATATGTTGCGCGAATATAATCAGCCGAAGGATTTCGAGTCGTTTTTGTATGTCAGTCAAGTCTTACAGGCGGAAGGAATCAAAATCGGGGCAGAGCATTTTCGGCGGATAATGCCGCAAAATATGGGTTCGCTTTACTGGCAGGCGAACGATTGCTGGCAGGTCGCGTCGTGGTCGGGAATGGATTATTTCGGGCGGTGGAAGGCGTTGATGTATTACACGAAACGCTTTTATGCGCCGATGTTGATCTCGCCGCACGTTGACGATGACGGCAACTTGGAAGTTTACGTTGTCAACGATTCGCCCGAAGCAAAAAAAGCGCAGATGATTTTGAGTTTAGTTGATTTGAACGGAAAAACAATCGTTTCCAATTCGAGTGAACCAACAATTGAACCGCTCAAAGGCAAAGTATATTTTGCAAGAAAAGTAAGCGAATTATTAAACGGCGCGGACGATAAAAATGTATTCCTCTTAGCCGAATTGAAAATCGGCGGCAAAATTGTTTCCCAGAACGAATATTTCTTCAAACCGTTCAAAGAAATGTCGTTTACGAAACCGAATATTAAAAGCGAAATCGCGCCGACGGCAAACGGTTTCAAAATTACACTTTCGACCGACAAATTAGCGAGAGATGTTTATCTTTCAGGTTTTACGACGGGATTTTTCGCCGATAATTATTTCAATTTAATTCCGGGCAAAACAATGGAAATCGAATATCGCACGAGCCAAAAAATGAGCGTCGAAGAATTTCGCAAAATGCTGAAAGTCCGCTCGTTGTTTGACGCTTTTAATTAAATTTTACAGAAAAAACTTATGAAAAACTTTTACGGAAAAACACGACGTTTTTTTGCTTTGATGTTGGCAATGCTGTTTATTTTTAATGCTTCGATTTTTAATTCGGCGAAGGCATCGGCGGAAACAATGCTGCCTTACCAAAACGCGCAACTATCAATAGACGCGCGGGTTAAAGATTTACTGGCGCGAATGACTCTCGAAGAAAAAGTCGCGCAGATGATGTGCGTTTGGCAGGAAAAGCCGAATGATAATTCCAAAGTTCCGAAAGAACAAATGCCGATGGGCGGCACGTTTTCACCCGAAATCGCCAAACAAAAAATCCCGAACGGCATCGGGCAGTTTGCGCGTCAGCGTGAACTTTTCGACACCAAAGGCTCGGCTGAATACGCGAACGCGGCGCAAAAATGGCTGAAAGAAAACACGCGGCTCGGCATTCCGGCGATGTTTCACGACGAGATTTTGCACGGCACGATGTCGGGCGGCGCGACGGTTTTTCCGGTTCCGATTGCGATGTCTTCGAGTTGGGATACTGATCTGATTTCGCGTGTTTTTACGGTTGCGGCGCGGCAGACGCGCATTCGCGGGACGCAGCAGGTTCTCGGACCGAATATGGATTTGGCGCGTGAAGCGCGTTGGGGACGCACCGAGGAAACCTACGGCGAAGACCCGTATTTGACCTCAAGAATGATCGTTTCTTTAGTTAAAGCGATTCAGGGAAACGCGACTTACGCGAATCCGCGTATTGACGACACACACGTTATTGCGACCGGAAAACATTTCGCCGGACACGGACAGCCGGAAAACGGCACGAATATCGGACCGCTGAATTTGTCAGAAAGATTATTGCGCGAAACGCATTTCGTGCCGTTTGAAGCGGCGATCAAAGAAGCGAATTTGTTCAGTATAATGCCCGCGTATCACGAAATTGACGGCGTTCCGGTTCACGCGAACAAATGGATGCTCGACACGCTTTTGCGAAAGGAATGGGGTTTTCAAGGCACGGTCGTCTCCGATTATTACGCGATGACCGAACTTTTCGCCCGTCACAAAGTCGCCGTTGATTTAGCCGATGCCGCGAAACAGTCTTTGGAAGCCGGACTCGATGTTGAACTTCCCGATCCGAACGTCAACAAAACACTGGTCGAACAGGTCAAAGCCGGCAAAATTCCCGAAAGTTTGATTGACCAAGCCGTTTCGCGCGTTCTTTATCAAAAATTCCAGCTCGGACTGTTTGAAAATCCTTATGTGGATGTCAATCGTGCTGTCCAAATGACCGACACAGCGGAAGACAGAGCGTTGGCGACGGAAGCGGCGCGGCGTTCGATTGTTCTGCTGAAAAATCAAAATAATACGCTGCCGCTCGATAAAACGAAACTGAAATCAATTGCCGTGATTGGTCCGAACGCGAATCGCGCATATCTCGGCGGCTACACCGATCCGAATCCGCCGCGCACGGTCAGTATTTTGGACGGCATCAAAAATAAACTCGGCAGTGCGGTCAAAGTCAATTACGCGGAAGGCGTGAAAATAACGAAGGAAGGCGGCAATTGGTTTGGCGATACGATCACTCTGAACGATGCGGCAAGCGATCAGAAATTGATTGACGAAGCCGTCAAAACCGCGAAAAATTCCGATAAAGTTATCTTAGTCATCGGCGGCAACGAAGACACCAACAAAGAAGGCTGGGCGGAAAATCACCTTGGCGACCGCGATTCGCTGGATTTGGTCGGACGGCAAAACGATCTCGTCAAAGCAGTTTTAGCAACCGGCAAACCGACGGTCGTGTTTATGATAAATTCGGGACCGCTGGCAATAAATTATGTTGCGGAAAATGTTCCGGCGATTCTCGAAGGCTTTTATTTAGGCGAAGAAACCGGCACGGCGGCAGCAGATGTGATTTTCGGCGACTACAATCCGGGCGGAAAATTGACCGTTTCTTTTCCGCGTTCAGTCGGACAATTGCCGATTTATTACAACAAAAAACCGACCGCCAGACGCGGCTATCTGCTTTCGACGACCGAACCGCTTTTCCCGTTCGGTTTCGGGTTAAGCTACACGACTTTCAAATATTCAAATCTGAAAATTAACAAACCGAAAATCCGCGCGAACGAAGAAACGACCGTCACGGTTGATGTAACAAATACCGGAAAAATTCGCGGCGATGAAGTCGCGCAAATGTATCTGCGCGATGAAGTGAGCAGCGTAACTCGCCCGGTCAAAGAACTCAAAGATTTCGCCAGAATTTCAATTGAACCCGGCGCAACAAAAACCGTGACGTTCACAATTACGCCGCAGAAATTACAGTTCTACAACCGCGAAATGAAGCGCGTCGTCGAACCCGGAACTTTTCAAATTATGGTCGGCGGTTCGTCTGTTGATTTGATAAACGCGACTTTGGAAGTAGTTGGAAATTAAGAAATATTGTCCACAGATAAACACAGATGGACATAGATTTTTTGATTAAGGAACAATTTATCAAATCTTTATCTGTGTTTATCCGTGTTCATCTGTGGATAAAAAAAGATATGAATTATCTCGGAATTGATGTCGGAACGGGCGGTTCGCGTGCTGTTTTGATTGATGAAAATGGAAATGTAATCGCGTCGGCGAATGCTGAACACGCGGCTTTTGCTTCGCCTGAGATCGGTTGGGCGGAGCAGAACCCGGACGATTGGTGGCGGGCGTGTGTCGCGGCGATTCGGGAAGTTTTGACGAAATCGAGCGCGGACGAAATCGGCGGAATTAGTTTTTCGGGGCAGATGCACGGCTCGGTTTTTCTCGACGCGGCGGACAGAGTGATTCGCCCCGCGCTGTTGTGGTGCGATCAGCGGACGGAAAAGCAGTGCGCGGAAATTACCGAAAAAATTGGCGCGGAACATCTGATTGAACTCGTTTCAAATCCGGCAATTACGGGTTTTACATTGCCGAAACTGCTCTGGGTGCGTCAAAATGAGCCGGAAATTTGGGCGAAGGTGAAAACGATTCTGCTGCCGAAGGATTACATTCGTTTGAAACTTTCTGGTGATAAAGCAAGCGATGTCGCCGATTCTTCGGGAACGCTTTTATTTGATGTGCAAAATCGTAAGTGGTCGAATGAAATGCTCGATGCTCTTGAAATCAGCGAAAATTTACTGCCGAAGGTTTACGAATCAATCGAAATTACGGGCGTTGTTTCAGAAACGGCGGCGCGTGAAACAGGTTTGAAAGTCGGCACAAAAATCGTCGCCGGCGCAGGCGATAACGCGGCGGGCGCGATTGGAATGGGCATCGTTAAACCCGGAATGCTGTCGGCGACAATCGGAACTTCGGGCGTTGTTTTTGCCGTGACTGATGCGCCGAAAATTGATTTGAAAGGTCGCATTCACACGCTTTGCCACGCGATTCCCGGACGCTGGCATAATACGGGCGTAACCTTGTCTGCCGGACTTTCGCTGAAATGGTTTCGTGAAAATTTCGGCGAGGGCGCGAGTTATGATGATTTGGTTAACGAAGCGGCGAAAATTTCGAGCGGTTCAGACGGCGCGATTTGGTTGCCGTATTTGATGGGCGAACGCACACCGCACCTCGACGCACACGCGCGGGCGGCGTTTATCGGATTGACTGCGAGCCATACGAAATCGCATCTGACCCGCGCCGTTTTGGAAGGTGTCGCTTTTAGTTTGCGGGATTCCATCGAGATTTTTAAGGAACTCGGCGCACCGATTGAGAAAATTCGCTTGGGCGGCGGCGGCGCGAAATCTCCGCTGTGGCGGCAGATTCAAGCCGACGTTTACGGGCAAAACATAGAAATTTTAGAAGCCGACGAAGGCGCGGCGTTCGGCGCGGCAATTCTCGCCGGTGTCGGCACAGGCGCGTGGAATTCGGTTGACGAAGCCTGCGAAAAAACGATTCGCGTTGCCGAAACAGTTGAACCGAAGACAAAATCTATTGAAAAGTTAAACCGGAATTATGAGGCGTATCGAATAATTTATAGTGCGCTTCGTCCGGCGATGGATATTTTGAAAAATTAAGAAAATCTGCCTACGCGCATACACGAAAAGAACGAAAATAAAACAAAACGTCTTTTCTTTTTTTCGTTTCTTTCGTGTATTTCGTAGGCAAAAAAAGGGAGTTAAAAATTATGAATAACGGAAATGGAAAATATGAACCGAAACCCGAACATAAATTCACGTTCGGATTGTGGACAGTCGGAAATCGCGGCGCAGACCCGTTTGGAACGCAAGTTCGACGCAAACTTTCGCCGACGGAAATTGTCGAAATGCTGGCGGAAGTCGGCGCGTATGGCGTGAATTTTCACGACAACGATCTCGTGCCGATTGACGCGACCGCGAGCGAAAAAGCGCAGATCGTTTCGGATTTCAAAAAGGCTTGCGGCGACAATAATATCAAAGTTCCGATGGCGACGGTTAATCTGTTTTACGAACCTGTTTTCCGCGACGGCGCATTTACGGCAAACGACGCGCGAGTCCGTGCTTATGCAGTTCAAAAGACGATGCGGGCGATGGATTTGGGGGCGGAATGCGGCGCGGAAATATTCGTTCTCTGGGGCGGACGCGAAGGCGTTGAAACTGACGCTTGCCGCAAAACGACCGATGCGATCAAGCGTTTTCGTGAATCGTTAAACTATCTTTGCGAATATAATTTGTCGCAAAATTACGGCTTTAAATTTGCGATGGAAGCAAAACCGAACGAGCCTCGCGCCGATATTTATATGCCGACAACCGCCGCCTATCTCGCTTTTATTGAAACGCTCGATCATAAAGAAATGGTTGGCGTGAACCCGGAAGTCGCGCACGAACAGATGCCCGGACTTTCGATGATGCACGCCTGCGCTCAGGCTTGGGAAGCCGGAAAATTGTTTCACATTGACCTCAACGACCAATATCCGGGACGTTACGATCAGGATTTGCGCTTCGGTTCGGTTTCGCCGAAACAGTCTTTTTGGCTCGTCAAATTTCTCGAAGATGTCGGCTACAGCGGAATGCGCCACTTCGACGCGCACGCCTATCGCACCGAAGATTACGACGGCGTGAAAGATTTTGCTCGCGGCTGTATGCGGACTTATTTGATTTTCAAAGACAAAGCCGAACGCTGGAATCAGCACGAGGAAATTCAATCAATTCTCGCCGAAATCGAAGCGACGAATCAAAATAATCAGGTCGGCAAATTCAGCGCGGACGGCTCGGCAAACTTGTTGGCGGCAGAATTTGACCGCGACGAAATCGCTTCAAAAGGCTTGAAATACGAGCGTTTAGACCAATTAACGATGGATATTTTATTCGGCGTTGATTAGATGAATAATTAAGTGTTGAGAGTGGATGGGTTGCCGTCTGCTTTAGCTGACGGAAAACTTCAGAACACAAACAGGCTTCAGCCGAATGACAAAAATTAAATAAATTCCTGAGAGTTTCAGCTAAAACTCTCAGGATAATTGAATATTTTTATTAAATTTGGCTAAAGCCGCCGAACTTTAACTCACCTAATCCGGCAGCTAAAGCAGACGGCAATTCATAAAATTAAGACCTAATCAGTTACAAAACAAAAAGAAAACAAATATGAATCTAAATAAATTTTTACGCGCTTTTTTAGCTTTGACAGTCATTTCTTTGATTGTTATTGCGGCGGCTTGCGTTCAAAACACAACACCGCAAAATTCGAGTGCAAATACGGTCGCTCCGCCCAAATTAGGCAAACTTCGGATCGGACTTTCGATGGACACTTTGAAGGAAGAACGATGGGTTAAAGACCGCGATATTTTCGTCAAACGTGCCGAAGAATTAGGTGCGGAAGTCCTCGTTCAAGCCGCCGACGGCAAGGATGAAACGCAGATCAAACAGGCGGAAAGTCTTTTGACACAGGGAATTGACGTTTTAGTCGTGATTCCGCACAACGGCGAGGTTGCCGCGACGATTGTCGAAGCCGCGAAACGCAAAAACATCCCGGTCATTTCTTACGACCGTTTGATCAGAAACAGCGAACCGGATTTGTATATCTCGTTCGACAACAAAAAAGTCGGCGCGATGCAGGCGCAGTATCTCGTCGGAAAAGCTCCGAAAGGTAACTATATTCTAATCGGCGGCGCACAGACTGACAACAATGCCAAGCTGCTTCGAGAAGGTCAGATGGAAGTTTTGCAACCATACATTGACAAAGGCGACATCAAAATCGTTGCCGATCAATGGGCGCGTGATTGGCTGGCGGAAGAGGCTCTGAAACATACGGAAAATGCACTGACGATGAATAAAAATGAAGTTGCGGCGATTGTCGCTTCAAACGATTCGACGGCGGGCGGCGCGATTCAGGCGTTGAGCGCACCGAAATTGGAAGGTAAAGTTTTCGTTTCGGGACAGGATGCCGACCTCGCCGCGCTTCAAAGAATCGTCGCCGGAACGCAGACGATGACGGTTTACAAACCCGTTTCAAAACTTGCCGCGAAAGCCGCCGAAGCCGCCGTCGCGCTGGCTAAAAAGGAAAAGCCGGAAACCAATGGCAAGGTCAATAACGGTAAAATTGATGTGCCGTCAATCCTGCTCGAACCGATTTCGGTTGATAAAACCAATTTGGACGAAACCGTTATCAAAGACGGCTACCAAAAGCGCGAGGACGTTTACAAGAATAATTAATGGAATGAAGATTCGGAATAAGTAATAAATGATAATCACAAAAAATATTACTTATTCCGAAAAAAAATATAGGTGAATTGCAAAATGATAATCAAAAGTATATTTCGCCCGCTGCTGATTTTGGGTGTTTTTTTGACAATTTTTGCCGTAAATTTGCCGGCTCAAAAAACGCTTAAAGATGTTTTCAAAGATTACTTTTTGATCGGTGCCGCACTCAATCGCGCACAGTTTTATGAAGAAGACAAGCGCGGTGCAAACATTGTCAAAACGCAGTTTAATACGATTTCACCGGAAAATGTTTTGAAATGGGGATTGGTTCATCCGCAAGCCGACAATTATGATTTTGCGGCGGCTGACCGTTATGTCGAATTCGGTGAAAAAAATGGGATGTTCATCATCGGACACACGCTTGTTTGGCACAATCAAACGCCTGATTGGGTTTTCAGGGACGCGAAGGGAAATCAGGTCAGCCGCGATGAACTTCTGAAACGAATGCGTGAACATATTTTCGCCGTCGTCGGGCGTTACAAAGGCAAAATAAAAGGTTGGGATGTCGTCAACGAAGCGTTAAATGACGACGGCAGTTTGCGGCAAACGAACTGGCTGAAAATTATCGGTGAAGATTACATCGTCAAAGCCTTTGAATTCGCGCACGAAGCCGATCCGAACGCCGAACTTTATTACAACGATTATTCGCTCGAAAACGAACTGAAATTAAAAGGCGCAATCAAAATTGTCAAACGTCTGCAAGCCGCGAAAATTCCGCTCAAAGCCGTCGGTTTGCAAGGTCATAATAATCTGACTTTTCCGACGATTGCCCAACAGGAAAAGGCAATTGACGAAATTATCAAACTCGGTGTCAAAGTCAATATTACCGAACTCGATGTCAGCGTTTTGCCCGATCCGCAAGGTTTTAGTGGTGCAGAAGTGACGACGGATTTTGCGATGCAGGCGAAACTCGACCCGTATAAAAAAGGCTTAACCGACGAAATACAGCAAAAATTGGCAAGTCGTTACGCGGAATTATTCGGTGTATTTATCAAACATCGCCGGGACATTTCGCGCATTACTTTTTGGAATGTCACCGACGGCGATTCGTGGCTCAATAATTTTCCCATCAAAGGCAGAACCGATTATCCGCTGTTGTTTGACCGCGAAGGCAAAACGAAACCGGCGTTCGATGCCGTTATCGAAAGCGTTAAAAATTAAAGTAAAATTTGTCTAAATTTAATGTTAACGCGAAATGATTTGCAGTTTGGATACTAATTAGCTATAAGTTTATACTATTGAAAATTGTGGAAATATAACTAATACTACGGTAGAGCGACACCGCCGAAAGGCTCGACAAAGTTCAGATGGCTAGACGAATAAATTTAAAAAGCATAAATGTTGCGCGGTCAAACACGATTCGTGATATTAATCGTCAAATCATCCTGAATTATGTGCGTGAAGTAAGTCCGGTTTCACGCGCCGATATTGCGAAAATTACCGAACTTCAACGCTCGACAGTTTCCCTCATTGTTGATGAATTATTACAAGCGGATTTGATCGAGGAAGTCGAAGGCGAATCTTCCGGCGGACGACCGCCGCAGCTTCTCTCGCTGAAAACGACAAAAGCCGTCGCTATCGGCATTGATCTCGGAAAAAAAATAACGATTGTCGGGACGAGTGATTTGAGCGGCAGACTCCTCGAAAAACAGGAATTTGCGACCAGTCCCGATTTTACTGAAAGTATCAATCGAATACTCGAAGCCGTTCAATTTTTTGTCGCTAAAAATGAAGGTTCAATTGAAGGCATCGGCATCAGTTTGCCGGGTTTGGTCGAATCTTGGAAAGGTGAAGTCGTCAAGATTCCGCATCTCAACTGGCATTACCCGAAAATCGCTAAAACAATCGAGGAAGCCACCGGAATTCCCGTGATCGTTGAAAATGATACGAACGCGGCGGCATTGGCGGAACTGTGGTTGGGACGACCGGAAATCAGCAATGTGCGCGATTTTGTCGTGGTTTTGATTCACAGCGGGATCGGCACGGGCATTGTTTTCGACGGTCAGATCTATCGCGGGAAAGGCGGAGTCGCCGGCGAATTCGGACATATGACAATCGGGAGCAACGCGCCGGTTGCGTGCGCGGCGGGACGTTTTGACTGTTGGGAAGCCTTTGCTTCGGAACGCGCCGCACTTGCCCGTTACGCAAAACTATCGGGCGAAACGAACGGGTCGAATAAAATTTTATTTTCGAGGCTCTTAGAATTAGCTCTGAAAGGTGATAAAAAAGCCAAAACCGCCTTAAAAGAAACGGCGCATTACATCGGACTCGGAATTTCAAATCTCATCCAAGGGTTATCGCCCGAAGTGACGATTATTGTCGGAACAATCGTTCAGGCGTGGTCTTTGGTCGAAGAGGAAATCAAAAAAGGAGCCGAAAGTGCGATCTGTCAAGGTTATCCGTCGGTCAACATAATGCCTTCGACGCTCGGAAACTACCCGACTTTGATGGGTGCATTCAGCTTGATTCTGGCAAATAAATTTACATCTTTTCATATCAATTAAGGCAAAAATCCAATTATTAAAGAAACCTCATTTACCGAAAAGTTTATTCGCGGAAAAATCTGATATTAAACCTTGAAATCTTTGTTGTATGACTTTACAAAAGTTTGAAAAGCAAATATAAATAATCGCAGGAAATAATTCTGCAAATTTAATTAAATCAGGAGAAATGAAAATGTCTAAAGCTGTCCAAAAAAGATGGATTTTGTCAGTTTGTTTGATTTTATTCGGCTTGTCGGTTTCGCCGGCTTTGGCTCAAAGCGAAATAGTTTTACAAAGTGATTTCGAGAACGGAGTTCAAAAATGGGAAGCTCGCGGCGAAAGAGTTTCGCTCAAAAACGACAAAGAACAATCGGCAAGCGGCGCAAAAAGTTTGAAAATATCGGGACGCACCGCAAATTGGAACGGCGCACAGATAAACTTGACGAAAACACTTGCGGCGGCGAATACTTACAAATTCACTCTTTCAGTGAAATTGGCGAAAGGCGAAGCAACCGACCAGATTAAAATGACGATGCAGCGCGGCGATACGGTGTTCACCGATGTCGGCATCACGAATGCGACTGCTAATGAATGGACGACGTTTTCCGGTAAATTCAAGCCTTCGGGCGGCGATTTGTATCTGCTGCTATATGTCGAAGCGTTGCGTCCGAACACTGCTTATTCGATTGACGATTTCAAAATAGAGTTAGCCGGAGACGACACGCCGCCGCAAAAAGGCACGCTTTTGCTGAATGATTTTGAAGATTCGACCGCGCAAAACTGGTTCGTCAACGGCGAAAGCGTGCAGATGTTCAGTTCAAATGCGTCGGGCAGTCAGAGTCTGAAAATTACGGGGCGAACCGCGCCCTGGAATGCGCCGGCGTTGGATATTTCGCCGTTAATTTTTAAGGGACGAACTTACCTGTTTTTCGTTTCGGCAAGATTATTGAAAGGTCAGCCGGCGGATTCGCTAAAGTTGACGATTAAACAAACGCCGCCGAAAGGCGATCCGACTTACGTTGAAGTTTCAAAATTAACGCCCGTCACCGACGGCGATTGGGTGACTTTGGCAGGCGAATATACGGCGACGACAACCGACAATAATTTAGTAATTTACGTCGAATCGGCAGGCGCGACGACTTCGTTTTACATTGATAATTTCTTAATAAAAACACCATAAACAAATGATTTCATCAATCGTGAAGTGCGTTTTGGTATTAATTTTCGGCACTACTTTGACTTTTGCTCAAAATGAACCGAGACGCACGATTTCCGCCGACTACAATCAAGTTAAAGGCATAAATAACCGATTTTACAGCGAAGTCGTCGGTGCCGGTCGCGCAGCGGAAGGTTTGCGAACCGATTGGCTGAAAGATTTGGTGACGGTTCATCGTGAATGCGGCTTCAAATACGTTCGCTTTCACGGTCTGCTGCACGATGAAATGGGCGTTTACAGCGAAGATAAGTTCGGCAACGCCGTTTATAATTTTCAATACATTGACGCGCTTTACGATTCGATTTTGAATATCGGGATGAAGCCTTTCGTTGAACTCGCATTTATGCCTGAAAAGCTAAAGAGCAACGATAAAACGATTTTCTGGTGGAAAGGCAACATTTCGCCGCCGAAAGATTACGATAAATGGCGGAAATTGATCGAAGCGTTAGTCAAACA
Source organism: Pyrinomonadaceae bacterium (assembly GCA_965247805.1). GTDB lineage: Bacteria > Acidobacteriota > Blastocatellia > Pyrinomonadales > Pyrinomonadaceae > JAFDVJ01. Next base: position 5,244,660 of record OZ252034.1, on the reverse strand, counting down.
TTGGACGGAACGCTACGGTGAAGCGGAAGTCAGGCAATGGTATTTTGAAGTCTGGAACGAACCGAATCTCGACTTTTTCTTTTCGGGAACGCAGGCTGAATATTTCAAACTTTACGACACGACCGCGAAAGCCGTGAAAAGCATTTCGCCGAATTATCGCGTCGGCGGACCGGCGACGGCAGGACGCGCATGGATTAAAGAAACAATTTATTTTGCTAAACAAAATAAATCTCCGCTCGACTTTATTACAACGCACGATTACGGCGTGAATGGTGTCGGCTTTGATGACGACGGCAACCAAAAACTCTTTCTGGACACGAGTTCAAACGCTATTATCGACGGTGTCAAAGATGTCAGCAAACAAATAAAATCGTCCGCAATGCCCGATCTGCCGCTCCATTATACCGAATGGAGTTCGTCGTATTCGCCGCGCGATCCGGTTCACGATTCCTACATTTCCGCGCCGTATATTTTGTCGAAACTCAAAGGTTCGCAAGGTTTTGCCGATTCGATGTCTTATTGGACGTTCACCGATATTTTCGAGGAAAGCGGCACCGTTCCGAATCCGTTTCACGGCGGTTTCGGGTTGATAAATTTTCAAGGCTTACGCAAACCGTCGTTTTACGCATACCAATTCTTGAATCGTTTGGGCGATGAAGAATTAACGTCAAACGATGCGGAAAGTTGGACGACGCGCAGTAAAAACGGCGTGCAAATTCTGCTCTGGAACTTCACGCCGCCAATCACGAAGGAAAGCGATCAGGTTTTCTACAAAAAAGATTTACCGACGAAAGATGTCGGCACAGTGACCGTAAAAATCTCCGGTATTCCGGCGGGAAATTATCAAATGAATCTTTATAAAATCGGTTATCAGTTCAACGACGTTCACACAAATTATTTGAAAATCGGCGCACCGCAAAATCTAAGCCGCGAACAAGTCAAAGAATTAAATGACAATAATAACGGGCAAGCATCAGAAAATATCCGAATTAAAATCAAGCCGAAACAATCTTTTACAAAAGACATTCAACTGCGTGAAAATGATGTGTATTTGATTACTCTTAACTTTTCTTTCGTGATATGAAAAAAGTCAGAACTGTTTGCGGCAGCGAATGGTTTAACCTCAGCTTTTAGAATATTTAGCTGCAATCTGTTCGCTGCTAAAGGCGGCTCTGACCTATAAATTTGATGAGTTGCTCTAAAACAAAATCCACTTCCGCTTCCGTGTTGTAACGTCCAAGCGAAAATCGAATCGCGCCCATTGCGGATGAATACGGCACGTTCATCGCCTGCAAAACTGCCGACGCGATGTGATTTTCAGCGTTGCACGCCGAACCTGTCGAGACGCAGATTCCTAAATCATCAAGCCGCGCTAAAATTGTTTCGCCGTTCGTGTTTTCAAACGAAATGCTCGACGTATTCGGCAGACGTTTTGCGTAATCGGATGTGCCGTTCAAACGAGAATTTGGAATTTTCTGCAAAATTTCGTCTTCCAATTTATCACGCAAAATTTTCACCTTTTCCATCGCCGAAAAATCGCTGACAATTTCCGCTGCTTTACCGATTCCGGCGATTTGATGGACGGCTTCCGTTCCCGCGCGGCGCGAAAATTCCTGTCTGCCGCCAATCAAAAATGCCGGAAGTTTAAGGTTTTCACGCACATAAAGCGCACCGATGCCTTTCGGCGCGTGAAATTTGTGACCTGAAAGCGAAAATAAATCTATCTCCGTATTTTTCAAATCTATCGGAATTTTGCCGACCGCGTTCACACCGTCAACGTGAAAAATCGCGTCGGAATTTGCTTTGATAATCCCGGCGATTTTGGCAACGGGAAACAAAATTCCGGTTTCGTTGTTTGCCATCATCACGGACACAATCGCCGTCTCTTCGCGCAGAGAATTTTTCAATTCATCCAAGTCGAGCAAGCCTTGTTCATCAACTTCGAGCCACGTTATTTCGTAATTTCCTGCTAATTTTTCGCATAATTTACGAACGGCTTCGTGTTCGACACGCGTTGTGACGATATGTTTTTTTGACGGGTCTGCTTCGAGTGTTCCGAGAATCGCCCAGTTGTCGCTCTCCGTGCCGCCGGACGTGAAAATTATCTCATTCGGCGAATTTGCGCCGACCAGTGAGGCAACCTGGGCGCGTGATTTTTCAACTATTGTTCGGGCTTCGCGTCCGATTGTATGCGCCGACGATGGATTCCCGTAATTTGAAGTTAAAACACTTTGCATTGCTTCAATAACTTCGGATGCAATCGGCGTAGTCGCGTTGTTGTCGAAATAAATCATAAAATAATCGTAAATGTTTCGTTGTAAAATGGTAAATTGAGAGTGCGGTTATTTACCAATTTTCAAATAGCATTTACAATAAACTGACTGTGAAATCATTTCTTAAAATTACGGAAGCAACGGGCGAAAGTTGGGAACTCGAACTGACGCAAAACTCGCTTTATACAATCGGCAGGGCAAAGGAAAACGACATTGTTCTAAATGATCGCCGTGTTTCGCGTCATCACGCGCAGGTTGCCGCCGACAACGGAAACTTTAAGGTTATTGACGGTTATTACGCTGGCGGCGAACTCAAACGAAGTGTCAACCGCGTCTTTGTCAACGGCATTCCGCAGCTCGAAAAAATTCTCGAACAGGGCGATTTGATTACTATTGGCGAAAGCCGTCTGCTCTTCCAAGCCATCGCCGACAGTCCGCAAACCGAGGAACTGCCGGTCAAAGACAAAATTCCGACCGGCGTAAATTTTGACGATCAGCCGCTCGGACACACACAGCTTTTGATTTCGGCGAACGAAATTATCTCGAAACACTCGAATCTTTCGATTGAAGCCGAGTTCGTTTCGCCGGCTGAAATTAAAGAACTTCGCCGTAAAGCGCAAATTCTGGAAATGCTCTACGAGATGAGCAAAACTCTTGGCACGGTTTTTGACTTAAAAGAAATATTCGTGCGGGCGACCGATCTGATCTTTCGCGGCACGCCGTCGGAAAGAGTCGTTGCATTACTCGCTGATGAAACGCTCGACGGAAAAATTCTCGATTACAGTCTATTCCCGATAGCCATTAAGGGACGCGACGAAAATCTTGAAAAAATAACCGAAAAATTGACAATTTCAAGAACGATTACGCAGAAAGTGATGCGCGAAAAAGTTGCGCTTCTGTCACAGGATGCAAAGACCGACGCGCAGTTTTCAGGTTCTGATTCAATCGTTTCGCAGGGCGTTCGATCAACGATTTGCGCTCCTTTAATTACGGAATCGAATGTTCACGGAGTTTTTTACGCTGACAGATTAGACCCGTTTGCGACATTTTCATCCGACGATCTGGAATTAATCAGCGCGGTTGCGGCGCAGACGGCAGTCGCGGTTGAAACGATCAAAGCGCATAAACGTCTGGCGAGAGAAGAAGTTGCACGGGCGAATTACAGCCGTTTTATGCCGGAATACGTTGTAAAACAGTTGCTCGAAAACCCCGATTCGTTTAGACTAGGTGGCGTTAATCAGAAAATCACCGTTCTTTTTGCCGACATTCGAGGTTTCACGACGCTTTCTGAAAAAGAAAACCCGGAAAGAGTCGTCGGTCTTTTAAATAAATATTTTACGGCGATGAGCGAGATAATTTTTGCTTACGGCGGCACACTCGATAAATACATCGGCGACGGTTTGATGGCGATTTTCGGCGCACCCAACGCTTCGCCCGAAGATTCAAAAAACGCTTTGAAAAGCGCGGTCGCAATGCAGAAAAGATTGACAACCTTGAATGAAGAATTGTCCGCCGAAGGGTTTAGCCGCGTTGAGATCGGGATTGGTCTGCATACGGGAATTGCGACAATCGGTTATATCGGTTCGGAACAACGTTCGGAATATACGGCAATCGGTGATTCGGTGAACATTGCTTCGCGGCTTGAACAGAACGCGCGGGGCGGACAGATTTTGATTAGTGACGCAACTGCGGCGGAATGCGAAGACCTCGCAACCCTTATTCCGCACGACCCATTAACGGTCAAAAATCGCTTGCAGCCTGTCTCGCTTTTTGAGGTAAAATGGAATTGAGCGAATATTAATAATCTGAAAAAGATAGTAGTAAATTCGCCAAAATGAAAAGCACTAATTGGAAATACTCGGAATTTGGGAAAATCCCTTCTTTTATGAAAATTTCGACACTCAAAAAACTCGTTACCGATTTGATGGCGATTGATCTGGGAACCGCCAATACGATTATTGCCGTCAAAGGACGCGATATTGTTTTGGACGAACCTTCGTATATCGCTTACAACGAATTAACCAACGAAATCGTCGCCTACGGGCAGGAAGCCTACGATATGCAGGGGCGCGAAGGACGTGATATTACCGTTATTGCGCCAATGAGCGGCGGTGTCGTCGCCGATTTCGAGCGCACGAAAAAAATGCTCGCGCACTTTGTCAAAAAATCAAAATCCGGCGGTTCGCAGGTTTCGACGCAAGCCGTGATGAGTATGATTTCCGAAGTCACGCACGTCGAACAGCGCGCCCTGCTGAACGCGGCGGAAGAAGCGCACATCGGCAAAGTTTATGTGATGGAAGAAGGTCTCGCGGCGGCATTTGGCGCGGGCGTTTCGCCGAAGGATAAACGCGCTTCGGCGATTGTTGACATCGGTGCCGGCACGACGAATATTGCGATTATCGCCAAAGGTTCGGTGATTCATTCAACTTCGGCGCGAATCGGCAGCAACGAAATCAACGTCGCGCTGTCGAGTCATATTCGCCGCCATCGAGGGCTTCAGGTCGGCGAAGAAACAACTGAAAATCTTAAAATAAAATTTGCCTCGACCTATCTGCCCGAAGACCTTGCCAAAGCGACGACGATTCGCGGGCGCGACGTGCAAACCGGCAGTCCGGGCGCGGTTGAAATTACGGCGGGCGAAGTTTATCCGGTTGTCGAAAGCATTGTCCGGCGCGTCGCGCAGCTTGTCAGCGATACCTTAACCGAACTGCGACCGGAAGTTGCCGCCGACATTTATGATCGCGGAATTATTATGACCGGCGGCGGCGCACTCCTCAACGGTCTCGACCAATACATTCGCGGCTTCGTCAGTTTACCCGTTATTATTTCCGACGAACCGCGTTACGCCACCGTGCGCGGACTTTTGAAAATGTTTGACGAACCCGAACTGCTCGAAAGAGTTTCGCGCAATGAATTAAATCTACTGCAAAACGCGGAAATTCCGTTTGAGGCGTAAGTTTTGAGTTCCAACTTCAGTTGGCAAAACCGCGAGCAAAGCAATGCGGTTTTCTGTGTAAAAACATAAAAATCCGTTGAAACAGTTGATAAAAACTTACTGTTTCAACGGATTTTCCACTTAAACTTTTCAACATCAGTAAACGTGTTTTTTGCGTTCACTGACAACTGAAGTTGGAACTCAAAACTTTATTTTCCTTTAAAGTTTGGTTTTCGTTTTTCTAAAAATGCTGAAACGCCTTCTTGCTTGTCTTCGGTTGAAAAACAAATTGCAAACAAATCAACTTCGCGGCGCAAGCCTTCGTCGAGATTCGATTTCGACGCGAATTTAACGGCTTCTTTTGATAATTGCAAAGCTATCGGAGCTTTTTCGGCGATTTTATCCGCGAGTTCCATCGTTTTCGCTTCGAGTTCGGCAAGCGGATGAACTTGATTGACCAAACCGAATTGGAGAGCCGTCGGCGCGTCAATCATCTCGCCTGTCAAGATTATTTGCATCGCTCTGCCTTCGCCGACCAGTTGCGTTAATCTTTGCGTTCCGCCGCCGCCGCACATAATTCCAAGATTTATTTCCGGCTGACCGAATTTTGCGTTTTCGCCCGCAATCCGAATGTCACAAGCCAACGCGAGTTCATTGCCGCCGCCGAGACAAAATCCGTTAATCATTGCAATCACGGGTTTTGGAAACGTATCAATCGAATTAAAAAAAGTTCGCTCGTGAAATAAATTGCGCTGCGTAACCGGCGTTTGACCGGCAAATTCGGAGATGTCCGCACCCGCGATAAACGATTTTTCGCCCGCGCCGGTAATCACCACGACGCGCACCGAATCGTCCTTGCGTAATTCGTCAAGCGCGGCAACGCCTTCAGCGTGAACTTTTGAATTTAGCGCATTCAATTTATCGGGACGATTGATCGTGATAACCGCGACTTTATCGCGTTTTTCAACTAAAATATTTTCGTAATTTGTCATAAATCTTTAATAATTAACGGTGAAAGAGTGAAAAAGTCTGCAAAAACTTTTTCACTCTTTCACGTTTTTAACTTTTCCTCTTTCTTATTCTACATCACCGTTATCATCGGCGACCCACGCGACGAACAGGCGCAGCCAGTTTTCCTTTGATTCGACGATTTCGACCCCGATCCGCGAAGTGCCGTGAACCGCCGGCGAAACGCGGACGACGCGCGCTTTAACTTCGACCGGAACGCCGTCAGGACGATGCGAACGCAGATAGAGGTTTTCGCCGGATGAAACTTTTTGATTTAAGTGAAAAAGCGTTCCCGTCGTTGAAATATCGTCGGTTTCGGTCGGTTCGCTCCACGCTGCGCCGTCGTCAGAACGACCCGAAACGACAATCGGCAGACGTAAAGCCATTCGTAGCGCAAAGCGTTTTTCTTCGAATTGAGGCGACATATTGGTTGCCATTATTAGTCAAAAGCAGTGAACTGAATGTGTAAAGCACAGACAGTTTAACACGAAAAACTTCAAAAGTTATAAAGAATTTACTTAACTTTTCACAGCGGAAATAAATTCTTGCTTCAGGGGAATTAGATTTTCAGCCGAATTCGACTAACTTATGGTTTAAGTTATACTATAAGCATCAGTAAAAATGCTATTTCGGAAAACAATTTTTTTGAATTTTGAGCATTAACGGAGATTTTATAAATTTTTATGGCAACGAAAGAAATACAGAAGAAAGTTGTAATTTTGGGTTCAGGTCCGGCAGGTTTGACTGCCGCGATTTACGCTTCAAGGGCGCAGCTTGAACCGCTCGTCATTGACGGACCGCAGCCCGGCGGACAATTGACGATTACAACCGATGTGGAAAATTATCCGGGTTTCGCAGACGGAATTATGGGACCTGAATTGATGAATCAGTTCAGAGCGCAAGCCGAGCGATTCGGAACGGAAATCATCAATATTTGGATAGACAAAATTGATCTGAGCCAACGTCCATTTACACTTTACGGTAAGGAAAGTCAGGACAGCACGGAAACTACGACAATTGTGAAAGCCGAATCGTTAATCATTTCGACCGGCGCATCTGCGAAATGGCTCGGCGTTCCGGGCGAAGAACCTGTGCCTGAAGGCTTGGGCGGCAACGGCGTTTCGGCGTGTGCGACGTGCGACGGATTTTTCTTTCGCGGTAAACCGCTCGTTGTCGTCGGCGGCGGTGATACGGCGATGGAAGAAGCGATGTTTTTGACGAGATTTGCGACTAAAGTCACGCTCGTCCATCGCAAAGATACGTTTCGCGCCTCGAAAATTATGCAGGATCGAGTTCTTTCAAACGAAAAGGTCGAAGTTCTCTGGAACACTGAAATCAAGGAGATTCTCGGCTCAAAGGAAGAAGGCGTGACGGGAATCAAAATCTACAACAACCAAACTAAAGAAGAAAGCGTTTTCCCGACCGAAGGCGTTTTTATCGCCATCGGTCATAAACCGAACACGGAACTTTTTGCGGGCGTTCTCGATATGGATGAAGTCGGCTATCTAAAAACCGAAGGTCAGACGATGAAAACAAATATCGAAGGCGTTTTTGCCTGCGGCGACGCACAGGATTCTTATTATCGTCAGGCAATTACCGCCGCCGGAACAGGTTGTATGGCGGCGATTGACGCGGAAAGATTTTTAGCCGAACACGGCGAAGCCGAAAAAGTCACCGCAACGAACTGGTAGTCAGAAAAGTAGTAAAATTATGAAAGTGAAAAAGTTGGTTGAAATTTATTACCCGACTTTTTCACTTTTATACTTTTCGCCCTTTTAAACTTTTATTGTTTTTCAATAACTGCACCTTTGACAGTTTCGAGTTTTTGCGGAGTTTTGACGACTTTTCCGGGATTGAAACCCATTTTTTCGGCGCGGCGGAGAATTTCCTGATACGTCGCGTCGCTTAATTCGGGCGTGCGGGCTAAAATCCAGAAATATTTTTGTTTCGGGTCGCCAATCACGGCGTATTGGTACTTTTCGTCCAGATCAATAATCCAATAATCACCCCAAACTGCCGGAATAAACGATAAAAAACTCGGCGCAAAACGGACTTCGAGTTTGGCGTTGGTCGTTTTATCAACGATTTTTGCGTCGCCTTTGGCACTAACCATCGTGCCGTCTTTTTTGAGGCATTCGTTTAAGACTTCAATCTTTCCGTTGCTTTTTTGTGTGTAAGTTGCGGTCGTGTTGCCGACGCATTTCTCCTGAAATTTATTCGGGTAACGCGCGATTTCATACCATTTTCCGCTGTATTGTTTCAGGTCAACTTTTGAAACGGTCTTGACTTCAACCTTGGTTTTCTGCCCTTGAGCGGTCATTACTGAAACTATCGTCATTAGCAAAATTGACGATAGAATCAAGACAAAAATAGATTTCTTCATTAAATATCTCCCCATTTTTTAACTTTCAAATATGTTTTAGTAAGCAAACAGCCTGCCAAAATTTGCTTTTCATCAATTTGAGTTTCTATAATTTTTATAGAAACAATTTTGACAAAAAGCTATAATAATTTATGCCTATTTACGAATATAAATGTTTGGACTGCGGAACGCATTTAGAGAAAATGCAGAAGATTTCCGAAGAACAATTGAAAATCTGCCAAAACTGCGGCGGAAAATTGGAAAAACAATGGTCGCGCTCCGGTATTCAATTCAAGGGCGAAGGTTGGTATGTCACCGATTATGCCGGAAAAAAAGGGGAAAAGAGCGAAAAAACAGAAAAGACCGAGAAAACCGAAAAAACTTCCGGGGGCGAATCAACTGCCAAGACCGAAACTGCATCAAAAGAAAAAAGCGATGCTCCGGCAAAAGCGACTTCTGAAAAAAAGGAATAAAAATGATGAGATTTACGGTTGAAAAACTTACTGCGCTGGTTTCGATTTTAATTTTGACAACTTGTTTTGCCTTCGGGCAATCGCGCAATAATGCCAAATCTACCGCTGATCTCGAAGGTTCGGTCTTGTCCGTCACGGCAATGCGGGCAAATTCGCCCGATCCGATCAGAATTGAAAATCTTTATCTTTACGAAAACGGAATCGAGCAGAAAATCAAAAATTTCAGTTATGATCCGTCGCCAGCGAAAATCGTTCTGCTGATTGATAATTCATTAACGCTTCGCGCCGATGTGGACAGTCTAAAAAAAGCGACGATGGAATTTGCCTACGAAATTTTTGAAGGCGACCAGCTTTTTGTTGTTGCCTATGACGAAAAACCCGAAATTATTCAGGAATGGACGGACGACGCGAAAAAGATGGAAACCTCGCTCACCACTTTTCGCAAACAGGGAAATCCTTATTTATTCGATGCTCTGAGCGTGACGACCAAAGAAGTTCTCGCGCCGCTGATGCCCGGAACGCGTAAAACGGCGATTGTTTTAATCAGCGACGGACTTGATCGCGGCAGTAAAATTCCATTTGATAAGGCGATTGCCGAACTTCAAAACCAAAACGTCACGCTTTATACATTAGCAATTCCCGACCGCACGAACGGCGCATACCGGCGCAATCAGCCGAAAGCTCCCGACATTCTCAATCAACTCGTCGAAGGAACCGGCGGCAAAAGTTTTTCGTTTGACGAACCTCAAGTCGCCGCCAAAGCGATCTGCGACGAACTCCGCAACAACCGTTATCTGCTTTCATATCAACCGACCAATACTTCGACCTACGACGCACGGCGCGTTTTCCTGCTCGGTCAGGAAGGCATCACGCTTCGCACTAAAAACGCGCAACCGCCGAACGTCAAATAAACTCAACAAATTTATTTTTCAGTTGCGGCTTTTGCAATTTACCTTTTGGCATCCGTCTTGTATGTTAAAATGAATTTTCTGCGTTTAAATTGTTTGCCCGAAAAAGGAGATTAAGCCGTGAGCGATCCAAAAAAAATTCCGATGCCGCCCGATGATTTTTCAAAAACCACGCCGAATATGCCGCGTGCGGATGAAATGTCGAGTGAATGGGAAAAAACGAATTACAACAGCAAATTTGCGCCGCAGCCGCCGGCTGACGATTGGGGCAAAACCGTAGCGAACATTCCGCCGATCAAGGATGAACCTGATTTTAACAAGACTTATATGCCTTCAAACAATCCGAAAACGCCGGATTGGGGCGTAACCGATACAAATATCAAGTTGCCGAATCACGATTTCAGCGACGAAAATCAGGGCAATCGCACGAATTACGGTGCGACCTCACCGTTTATTAATCTGCCCGAAGCCGAACGCGCCAAATACCAAAACCTGCCGCCGACTCCGACGCAGGCTGCCCAGCAAAAAAAGGATGAAGATAAACAAAAAAAAGGAATTCCGGGCTGGTTTTGGGCGGTTGCCGGTCTGCTGACAATGTTTTTCTTCGCGCTGATTTCCATTATTTTGGTTTACTTTTTCTTCCTTCGTCCGACCGGTTTCGAGATCGTCATTCAGAGTGCGCCGCCGCGCAGTGAAATTTGGGTTGATAATGTTAAATGGTCTGTCACCGAAGGCAACGGCACATTGCTTGCCAGCGGTTTAAAGTCGAATGAATTAAAGAAAATTGAAATCCGTAACGCCAATTTCACCTGTGAGCCGCGTGATATTACCGGCAAAAACGGCGAAACAGTGACGATTACGGCACGCTGCACGGCGATTAATACACCTCCGCCACCGCCTGCAGATGATTGTAAAAATTTCAAAAAAGGTGAATTTGAAAAAGCGAAACAATGCGCGAACAAGGCTCTCGACAACTTAAAAGAGCCGTATTCCGCTGAAGATATCGCCGCCGCGCTGAATATGTATATCGTCAATTTTGCGGTCAACAAATTCGACATCAAACCGGATGATCTGACATTTCTTGAGAAAGCCTCGAACTTTATCAAAAAACTGCCTGCATCAACCGTCATCGAAGTCGGCGGACACACGGACAGCGACGGAACTGACCAGAAAAATCAAATTCTTTCGGATAATCGTGCGAAAGCCGTGAGAGATGCTTTCGTCAATAAATTCGGAGTCAATCCGGCGATGCTGACCGAAAAAGGTTACGGCAAATCAAAACCGCGTCCCGGCAATCAAAACCGCAACGACGACGAAAAATTCCAAAATCGTCGAATCGAATACACGGTTTTGAAGAAATAAAAGTGGAAAAGTTAGAAAGGTGAAAAAGTTTGCTTAATTTCAAGCAGACTTTTTCACCTTTTCACGTTTTAAACTTTTTCACTTTATACCGCAACGGGGGCAGAAATTTTTTTGTGTGATTGGTAGCCGATCAAGTTTAGATTTTCGTATTTGAAATCAAGCAAACCTTGAAAACCTTTTAAGTTTTCGGCGTTCACAAATTCCAATTTCGGAAGCGGCAAAGGTTCGCGTTTGAGCAGTTCTTCGACTTGTTCGAGATGATTTGAGTAAATATGCAAATCGCCGAAAGTATGAACGAATTCACCGACTTTGAGGTCGCAAACGTGAGCAATTATCTGCATTAAAAGCGCGTAACTCGAAATATTAAAAGGAACGCCGAGAAAAGCGTCAGCACTTCGTTGATAAAGCTGACAATGGAGAATTTTTTCGTTTTCGACCTTGAATTGAAACAAGGTATGACAAGGTGGAAGGTCAACTTTGACGGCGGTTTCAGGATTCCAGCCCGAAACGATCAAGCGGCGCGAGTTCGGATTTTTTTCAATTTGTTCGATCAAATCTTTAATCTGGTCAAAGCCGTTCATTTCAGGATAATCACCACCGAAGGAACGCCATAAATAGCCGTAAACCGGACCTAAATCACCGACTTCGCGCCCGAATTTTGAAGTGTGTTCCGCGTCCGCCCATTCCGCCCAAATATCAACGCCGCGTGATTGCAGATTTTTTTCGTTTGTATCGCCTGACAAAAACCACGCCAATTCTTCAAAAATCCATCGAAACGGAACACGTTTGGTTGTAACAATTGGGAAACCTTGCCGCAGATCGTAGCGATTTTGATAGCCGAAAACTGAAATCGTGCCAACGCCCGTTCTATCAGAGTGGCGCGTGCCGTGTTCTAAAATATGCTGCAAAAGTTCTTGATACTGTTTCATAGTTTGCCCGAAATTCAACTTAAAGTTACCATATTTGATTGTAATTTGAGAATTATGGAACACAAACTAGAAGTCAGTTTCAATTCGCCGCAATGCGGTTGGATGTCAATTGGTTTTGACGACGGCAAACACGAATTTCATACAACGACCGCCCACGCGCCGCACGAACGCGCACTGCCCGAACTTTTGCGGATTTTGACCGATCTACTTGATGAAAATTCAACACAAACCGAATACGTTCTCCATTGGAATCGCAACCCGGAAGAGTTTGATTTTAATTTTACGAAATCGGGCGAAAATGTGCAGCTCGAAATTTACCAATTTCCGACCGAAGAACGCGAATCTGCAACGCGCGAGCTTTGTTTTTCGCATCAGGGAAATATTAGAGATGTCTGCCGATCATTCGCCGAATCTTTTAATCAGCTTTACGCTGACCGCGAAACCGACGAATTTGAGTTTAACTGGCGGCAGCCGTTTCCGTTTCAGGAATACGAAGAATTTAAGAAAATTGCAGCGACTGAAAAACGTGAATTGGCTGATTAATTTTTTGTGTTTTAGTGCCGATCTAACCTTTATTAAATGAAAGAAAAACTTTTAGATTTACTGGCTTGTCCGTCGTGCGGCGGCGATATTTTGTTGGCTTACGCGAGCAAATATGAAGATAAGGAAATTATCGAAGCCGTTTTGTCGTGCAAGAAATGTTCGCGTGAATATAAGGTAATTCGCGGCGTTCCGCGTTTTGCGGATTTGGACAAAATCGAGCAGGACAAAGCCGAAACCGCTGAAAATTTCGGCTGGCAGTGGACGCATTTTACGCAGGAAGACAAAAAATATAACGAGCAGTTCTTAGGTTGGCTGCAACCCGTTAAACCCGAATTTTTCAAAGATAAATTGGTTCTCGAAGGCGGCTGCGGCAAAGGTCGTCACACGAGTTTAGCGGCAGAATGGGGCGCAAAAGAGATTGTCGGAATTGACCTGAGCGCGGCGGTCGAATCGGCGTTTCAGGCAACCAAACACTTGCCGAACGCGCACATTGTTCAAGCCGATATTTATAAATTACCGTTCAAAAAAGTTTTTGATTACGCATTTTCCGTCGGCGTTCTGCATCACACGCCCGACCCGAAAAAATCTTTTATCTCGCTGGCATCAAAAGTCAAACAAGGCGGCGCAATTTCGGCGTGGATTTACGGCGCGGAAAACAACGAATGGATCACGAAATACGTCAATCCGATCCGCACCGGCTTTACTTCAAAAATCGGTCAACCGACACTTTATCAACTTTCAAAACTCCCGACACTCGGCGTTTTTCTGGCGACGAAATTGATTTACAAACCGACCAACGCCGTCTCGAAACCGCTTGCCGGCAAACTTTTTTATAACGATTATCTCAATCATCTCGGCACATTCGGCTGGCGCGAACAGCACAATATTGTCTTCGATCATTTAGTCGCGCCGACGGCTTTTTACATTTCAAAAGCCGAATTTGAAGATTGGTGGAAGGAAGTCAACGCGCAAGATGTTGAAATAATTTGGCATAATCAAAATAGTTGGTGCGGATTTGGAAAACTCTAAAGTATAAAAATTGAGAGAAATTTATGGGAATATCTTTGGAAAAAACAAAGTCAATGACCGAAAAAGAGTTCTTTTTTGCAATGGTCAAACAAACTATTGGAGTAATAATTTTGTTTAGTTCTATTGGGTTAATTATTTTCTTAATTAGTAAAGTATCTTGGTGGGTTGGCGTAATCTTTTTTGTTGTTTTTGGTCTTGCTTGCCTTGTATCTTTTTTGCAATATGCCTTTGGCTCTATTTTGGGTATCTTCGGAAGTGCTTTTTACTTTGGTTCTTTGATTTATGCTAAGGTTTCAGGAAATCACCAATTTGAAAAGAAAACAATTAAAGGGGTAAGTATTAGCGATCAATCTTATGTTTTTTTAAGCGCACTTGTTCAATTTATTACAGGATTCATTTTTATTGTAATTAACTATATTCTTTATAAGATTTTCTTTACAAATTGAATTAAATCAACAAATATGAAATTTAATCACGGCATCGCCAAAAAATATCACAAATCAATCGAAAACGCTTTTGAGACGATTATCGAAAAAGGCACGAATCAGCAAAAAATGGTGATGCAGACGATTCTCGATTCAAAGATGCTGATTTGCGTCGGACCTTTGCGCGAAGTCGTCGCTTCGGGAATTACGGGCGTGACCAATCCGTCCGCGACAAATGAGCGAATTGCGTCGGAAAGATTGAACGTCAAAGAAGCTCTCGGCGAGGTTTTTATCACGATTGCCGAGGAAACCATTGACGGCGGCGGTCAACGCGGCTGTGAAGGCACGTTCGTTCACGAAGGGCAGCACGCTTACGACTTCGCGCAGGTCATCGAGAGTTTTTCAAACGCCGACGTTAATCCGTTGAGCATTTTCGATCCGACGCTTTACGAAATGGAATGGGCGGCGCACAAAACTTCCGGCGATTATCTGCTGCGAATTGCGAAGGACGATTATTTGCAGGAAGGTCTCGATTTACTGATTTTAGGACGCAGCGATGACGGCAATTATTTCGTCAGCGACGACGGAATTCATCGCCGTCTGCGCGAATGTTATAATTTAAGTCCCGACGGCAATCGCGGAAATACTGCGAGCGAAATGTTCGGATTGAGATTGAGATAAACTTATGAGCGCAAATCTTTCCAAAGAAATGGAGCAGCACACTTACGGCATTATGAACGATGTCGAGGATAAGCACTGGTGGTTTGTCGGTCGCCGCGCGATTTTGGAAAGTTTTATGCGCGGAATTATTGAAAAGATCGGTGCTGAAAATCCGCGTATTCTTGATGTCGGCTGCGGCACGGGCGCAAATCTCGAAATGCTCAAACAATTCGGCGCGGCGGAAGGCGTTGACGTTTCCGACGATGCGCTCCAATTTTGTCAGGCAAAAGGTTTGAAGGTTCACAAAGGTTTGGCTGAAAGTTTGCCGTTTGCGGATGAAAGTTTCGATGTCGTGACTGCGCTCGATGTCGTCGAACATCTTGACGACGATATTGCCGGACTTAAAGAAATGCACCGCGTTCTCAAAAAAGACGGCAAAACTCTGATTTTCGTTCCGGCGTTTATGTGGCTGTGGGGTGTGCAGGACGACATTTCAAATCACCGAATCCGCTACACGAAAAAGGAGATTGTTGAACGATTAGGTGCAGCGGGTTTTGAAATCGAACGCGCGACTTACGCGAATTGGACATTTTTCGCGCCGATTTTAGCCGGCAGAACAATAATGAAAATTACCGGCATCAAACCCGAATCCGAAAATAACGTCAATGTTTCCGCGCTCAACGGCATTTTCGGCAAAATTTTCAGTGCGGAAAGATTCTGGCTCAGAAAATTCGATTTTCCGCTCGGCGTTTCAATCGTCATTACTGCAAAAAAAGCCAAAAGCACTTAATCCTGACAATTCTTTACAAAATTTCGGCTAACGCGGCACATATCTTGCTGAATCTATGTCTGTAACACATCGAATTTTTCTTTGTGTAATAAACAAGCACAGATTTGAAAGAAAATCGTGCAAAAAATACAAGTAGGGAGAAATTATGAGAAATTTACTTAAAATCGGAATGCTCGTGTTTGCTTTTGCAATGATATTTGTTTCGGTTGATACCGCAAACGCGCAAAATCGGCAAAGACAGAGAGAGGCGAGACGCGAATATCGTGAAGATGTCCGCGATGCACGCAAAGACTATCGAAGGAGAGTCAATAACGGAGATTATCGCAAAGCCAATCGTGAATATCGTGAAGATATTCGTGATGCGCGGCGCGACTATCGGAAAGATACGGGACGACGCATAAATCGCGGTTTCTATCAGCAAAGATCCCGCGTTTACTATCGCAACGGTCGCCGTTATGTAGTCAATTATTAATTTTAACTTTTAACAGCAACAAAAAAAGCCGCATAATCTGCGGCTTTTTTTGTTGCTTTACAGTGAAATTTGAAGAGAAAAATCGTATTGCTTCAGTCTGAAAATAGTTCGTTAGCTGTATTTTTTCGCTGAAAAGCAGTAAATTAATACATTTGCGATGTTGAAGGAAATAAATTCAGTGCAAACTACGACTCAAAAAACGCCTTCGGCTGAAACCGCGCCGGAATTGTCGCTTTTTCTGCCGGTTTTAAATGAAGAAGACAATCTGCGACCGATGCACGCGAAAATTCGGGAAGCGTTAAACTCGCTCGGCAAATCGGCGGAAGTTATTTACGTTGACGACGGTTCGACCGATAATTCACTGCCGATTTTAAAGGAAATCGCAGCGGAAGATTCGCGTGTGCGCGTGATTTCACTGCGCCGAAATTACGGTCAGACGGCGGCAATGTCGGCGGGAATTGACGCGGCGAAAGGCGAAATACTGATTCCGATGGACGCGGACTTGCAAAATGATCCGAAAGATATTGCGCGGCTTTTAGACAAATTAAACGAAGGCTACGACGTTGTTTCCGGCTGGCGCAAAAACCGCAAAGACGCGCTTGTTCTGCGAAAAATCCCGTCGCAAATCGCAAATCGAATAATTTCGTGGATTGGCGGCGTTCCGCTTCACGATTACGGCTGTTCGCTCAAAGCCTATCGCCGCGATGTCATTCAGGACGTGAAACTTTACGGCGAAATGCACCGCTTTATACCGATTTACGCGGCTTGGGCAGGCGCGAGAGTGACTGAAATTCCGGTTGACCACCACGCGCGAACAATGGGCAAATCGAAATACGGAATCTCACGCACGATCAAAGTCATCTTCGATTTAATGACGATAAAATTTATGGCTTCGTATCAAACAAAACCGATTTACGTCTTCGGCACATTCGGAATGATTTCGTTTTTTCTCTCGATTTTCGCCGGACTTTGGGCGTTTTATCTGAAATTTATCAGCGGAGTTTCGTTCATTTTAACGCCGCTACCCGTGATTGCGATTGTCTTGCTTGCAATCTCGATGCAGTTTTTCTTAATGGGATTATTAGCCGAAATGCTTGTCCGAACTTATCACGAATCGCAGGACAAAACGATCTACGCCGTGCGTGAGAAGATTGGTTTTAGAGAAACTGAATAAAAATGTTATTTGCCGACGATTACTTCCAATACAAATTTCCCGAACCGCAATATCTTGGGGCGAAATATGTATTGTTGGAATGGATCGAAAAGTTCATTCCGAAAGATTGTAAAGTCGGATTGGACGCTTTTGCCGGAACGCAATCGGTGGCTTTTTTAATGAAACAACTTGGTTTTAAAGTTATCACAAACGATTTTTTGCAGTTCAATCATCAAATCGGACTTGCCTTCATCGAAAACAAAAAAGAGAAACTCACTAAAGAGGATTTAGAAGTTTTATTTACGATGAATGAATCTCTCAACGGAAATTTCTCGTTGATGCGCCAAACTTTTACCGATGTTTTCTTTACCGAAGAGCAGTCGTTTTTTTTAGATAATTTTCGCGCCAATATAAATTCACTGGAAAATTCATACAAACGCGCTCTGGCTTTTGCGGTAATGAACCGAAGCATCACGCGAAAGATTTTGATGGGACATTTCGCGCATTCGCAGGCATTGGTTTACGCGAATACGCCTGAAAGAGTCAAGCGCAATCCGAGTATTGCCAAACCTATTAAAGAACTTTTTTTGGATTTACTGCCCAAATACAACGAAGCGGTTTTCGATAACGAACAGGAAAATAAGAGTTACGGCGAAAATATTCTGGATTTGCTGCCGAAACTGCTTGAAACGGAAAAAATTGATTTTGTTTATTTTGATCCGCCGTATTGCGACAGTCACGCCGATTATCAAAGTTTTTATCACTTGACCGAAACTTTTACCGAGTATTGGAAGGACAAAAAATTTATCAACAGCATCAAGCGTTATGAGCCGCAAAGGTTTAGCGGGTTCGATAAAAAGCGCGACATTATCGAGTCGCTACACAAACTTTTCGAGTCTGCTAAAGAGATTCCGCGTTGGTTAATCAGCTACAATAATCGCAGCTATCCGCAAACGGAGGAATTTCTTTCGATAATCAAAAAATATAAAGATGTCGAAATTGAAACCAAAACCTATCTCAACGGACGCGGCGGAAAAGGCAGCGTCGCGGGCAGTCACGAAATTCTTTTCGTCTGCAAAGACAAACAAATTTTTAATATAAATTTTTCAAAATAAATGTCAAAACAATCTTTTAGCTACTGGAAAAATTTGTATGACGGAGACAAGTTAGATGAATTTAACTTTGATTCCGAAGGTTTGCTGTGGCTCAAAATTAAATCAATTCTCCGAAAAGAACTCTTAGCAGATTTCCTTAAAACGGCACAAATCGAACTTAGAAAAACTTCACTGACCGATCAGTTTATCGAACTTTACGATTTATTAAGCGCAAATGTTGAAGTTTCGCATAACCGAATTGATTCATTCATTCGCCGAAAAAGCATCGAACAAATTGAAAGTTTGAGTGTTGAAAAGTTGGTTTCGGAACTCTACAAACTGCGTGAATTTAATTGGGGCGGCGATTACAAAAACGCTTTGGATAAATTTTTAGTTGACCGATATATCAAGGTTTATCAGGACTTTGATGTTTTATTCTCTAAATTTGAGGGTGAAATAAGTCGCGCCGTGCAAGGCTACGTTTTATGCAGTTGGTATAATCATTGGAGCAGTATTTTAATCGAACATATTTTCAAAACTCACCCAATTGTGCTGCCAACCGTCGGGCAGATTAAAAAGGTTGATTTTTTTATTAACGACATTCCTTTCGATCTGAAAGTTACTTATTTGCCTGCCAATTTTGTTGAAACGAAACGTAAAGAAAAAAGGTTACAGCCGGAACTGACCGAACTGAAACAGAAAGCAAAATTAGCGGGCATCACTTTCACAAAACAGAAAAGAGCTGATGACATTTATTACGAAATCGTCGAAAAAATGAAAGACCGTGATGATGATTTTTGTCGTGAAACATTACAAAACATCAAAAACATCCGCTTAGAAATTCTCAATCAAGTTATTAAAAATCCGCGAGAATTAATCCAAAATCTTTATGAGCAGCAAGGTGAATTACGCTTTGACGCTTCCAATCGTTTGTTTTTAATTCTTGTTGATACGGAAGATTTTGATAATTCTTGGAAACTGAAACGTAACTTGGATTTACTGACACCGAACATCAAAAATTATTTGGATGACTTTACTCAAAAGAATCTCGAAGAACTAAAAGTAACTTTTAATTATAAAGGCAAAGACCAAACTTTTACGGCTTTGTCAGACGCGATTTTTATCTTGAAATGATATGCGAACCAATCACGCATCGCAGAGCAAAACGATTTACGCCGTGCGCGAGAAGATTAGATTTGGTGAAAATAAATTATGAATCTAGATTCGCAAAAATTTTCAAGACAGCATTTAGAAAAGATTTCTACAGAGGAAAGAAAAATTTTGCTTTTAGAAATGAGTAATGTTCTATCGCAAAACATTTCAGATGTGCAATTTGAACAAGACATAATTCAAGTTATAGAGGAATTAAGAAAAATAGGTCACGATCTTTGGTGTTTTGACGACCATGATGGTTTTTAGAGTTGGTGTGGCGATTGGGTTAAAAAGGAAAATACCGGAAAATTAGTTGTGGAATTTACTAAAAATGAGTCTGTAAAAGTTTTTTGGAATAATAATTTGTAATGTGCGGAATTGCAGGTTGGATAAATTTAAAAAATAATCGTTCACAAATGAGCGAAGCCGTTTTGCACGCAATGTGTGAGCGGATGAAGCATCGCGGACCGGATTCGGAAGGTTTGTGGACGGATGAAACGGTTGCGCTTGGGATGCGGCGGCTTTCGATTATTGATTTGCATACGGGCGAACAGCCGGTTTATTCGGAAGATAAATCTGTCGTCGTCGTGATGAACGGCGAGCTTTATAATTTTCGTGAAGTTCGCGCCGATTTGGAAAAGCGCGGGCATAAGTTTGAAACGCAGACCGACACCGAGATTTTGCCGCATCTTTACGAAGAATACGGCGACGCGATGCTCGAACACATCAACGGAATGTTTGCGTTTGCGCTGTGGGATAAACGCAAACAAAAACTGCTGATTGCGCGTGATAAATTCGGCGAAAAACCGCTTTATTACGGCGTGTTTGACGGTAAATTGATATTTGCGTCAGAGCCGAAGGTTTTGCTGGCAAATCCGTCGGTCAAAGCTGAAATAAATTTAGATTCGCTGCGTTCGTATCTTTCGTTCGATTACGTTCCTGCGCCGAATTCGATTTATAAAGGCATTTCAAAACTTCCGGCGGCGCATTTTTTGAGCGTTGAAAAAGGCGAAATAAAAACGCGCCGCTATTGGAATTTGAGTTGGCAAAAAGGCGGAAACGCGAGTGCGAACGAGCGTGCTAACTCAACGAATGACACGCTTCCTCGCGGTCGCGTTTCCGCCTTTGATGAAAGCGCGAAAGAGTTGCGCGAACTGCTTGCCGATGCCGTCAGAATGCGTCTTGTCGCGGACGTTCCACTTGGAATTTTATTGTCGGGCGGCGTTGATTCTTCGACGGTTGCGGCGTTGGCGACTCAGTTTTCAACCGAAAAAGTGAAGACATTTTCTATCGGTTTTGAAGAAGATTCGTTTGACGAATCGAAGTTTGCGCGGCAGGTTGCGACGCATCTCAACACCGAACATTACGAAGAAAAATTGAGCGTCGAAAAGGCGGCGGATTTGATTACGGAAATCGGGACGTGGCTCGATGAACCGCTGTCGGACGGTTCTTTGATTCCGACTTTGCTGCTGTCGCGGTTTGTTCGCAAGCACGTTACGGTCGCGCTCGGCGGCGACGGCGGCGACGAGATTTTTGCCGGTTATCCGATGTATTACGCGCACAAAGTCGCGGATATTTACGGCAAAATTCCGCGAGTTTTGCGAAATAACTTGATCGAACCGATTGTCAATAATCTGCCGGTTTCAAACAAAAATTTGTCGTTCGATTATAAAGCAAAACGCTTTGTTGCAGCTTCCAAATATGATGTTGTGACGCGCCATCATTCGTGGTTCGGTTCGTTTTCGACTGACGAACAAACAAAACTTTTATCGAAAGACGTTTTAGCGCAAACTTCGAGTGATATTTACAAAGATGCGAAGGAATTACTAAAAATATGCGATGCGGAAAACGAAATCGAGCAGATGCAGTTTCTCGACATCAATTATTATATGGCGGAAGATATTTTGACGAAGGTTGACCGCGCTTCGATGGCGGTTTCGCTCGAAATTCGCGCACCGTTTCTCGATCCGCGCGTTGCCGAATTCGCCGCGTCAATTCCGCTCGAATACAAACTCAAAGGCAGTAAAGGCAAGCATATTCTGAAAAAAGCCGTCGAACCGCTGCTGCCGAAAAACATTCTCCATCGCCCGAAAAAAGGTTTTGGAATCCCGATTGCCGAATGGCTCAAAGGCAGATTAAACCCACTGATGCACGATTTACTCGATTCAAAACGGCTGAAAAATCAAGGTTTATTCAATGCTGAATTTGTGCAAAAGTTAATCCGCGAACACGAAACAAATGCGGCGAGCCATCATAAACAACTTTGGACACTGCTGGTTTTTCAACTTTGGTTTGATAATTTCTGTCAGAACAGCGAGCGGTAGCGACCTGTTAAATGTTTTATTAACATACTGATTGACAAGATTAAATAAGTCGCTACCGCTCGTTGTTCTGATAAATTAAAACTCATTCAGGCTTTTTCGCCGACTTTTATTGGAATTAAATTATTAACGAAAAAAACCGGCGTTTTTGGACAAACGCCGGCTAATTTTAAATTTTCAAATCAGTTACTGCGTTACAGTAAATTTACTTGATTTTTCTAGCAATTGTCCACTGACGCGATCTCTGATCTTGACTTTAATTTCGTAATTTCCGACAGGCATCGCGTCAGTCGGAAGTAATCTCGCAAGCGTCAAACGCTGTCCCGAATCGCTCAAACCTTCCCAATTCTCCGGCTGATTCAAGATTTCTTTGCCGTCCTTGGTCAAGACATACTGCACGTCAACCGATGGACGAAGCGTTGTCTGGTCAATTCCCGCGTTGTAAACCTGCATATAAATTCCGACTTCCTGACCTTTTTTATAACTGGCAGAAAGATTCGGGATTACTTTTGCACTGCCGATAATAAACATTCCGCCAATGTCGCGTTCGGTTGTCGTGCGGAGTTTTGAAGCAAGAATCAACGATGATGTATCGAGCTTCTTTTCGTCGTATTTCGGAACTGTAAATCCGATACTGCGAATCCCCTTGTTTCCAGAACGAATGTCGCGGACGACAACATCAACTTTATAAGTTCCCGGAGTTAAGGCGACCGCTTTTTGATAAATAGATTTTTTATCTTTTTGCTCGGCGAGTTCCTCTGCTGACGCATTGGTCGTGACCGAATCTTCGAAAATACCTGAGCGTTTGCCGGAAACCGCCGTGATGCGTCCGAAAATGTTCATTCCGGCTGTTTCCAATCCGCCGACATTTTCAAAAACAAGGTCTTTGTTTTCAGTTTGAATTGTAAATGCCGTGATTACGCGGTCATCCGATTGTCTAAAGAATGAATAGTTTAGTTCAAAACTCAGCGCATTATTATCAATTACCGGCGAACTTCCTCCTGCAAGACCTTCCAAATCTGCGAATTTCACCTGTGGCGGACGCTGTAAATTGGTAATCGTTTCCAAGCGACGAAAAGGCGTGTCCTGTTCGCGTTGAAAGTTATTGGTTCCCTGTCCCGAAATTCGATCAGCTTTATTGCTCAAACCAAGTTGTTCAGCAGTCGTTTGTCCCGCGCCGGGAACGGTTGCAAGCGCATCTTTTTCGTTTGCGTCACGTGCGATCCGATACTCGCCCGTGCCGGTCGGATCAACAAATTCAATCTCGATGCCGTCTCCGACGTTATCGAGATGCCGATAAAACCACGTTTCAAAAGGATATGTCGTCGTCGAACCGCCGCCCTCGTAACTCGGACGATCATACGAACCGCCCGACGGATGAGATTCGACCGAATCGGGTTTGCCCCAGGTTATATAAATTCTGCCGCGATCTGTTTTCCAACCCGGAATGCCTGACGCGTAATGCTCGTTGGCGTAAGCGATTCGTTCATAATATTCTTCACGAAATTCGTTTTCTTCCGTATCGGGATTCGGATCACGTCTGCGCCAGAA
Organism: Pyrinomonadaceae bacterium; assembly: GCA_965247805.1. GTDB lineage: Bacteria > Acidobacteriota > Blastocatellia > Pyrinomonadales > Pyrinomonadaceae > JAFDVJ01. The sequence goes on along the minus strand of OZ252034.1, from coordinate 5,221,220 downwards.
ATTTTCGATAAAATTTTCGCGTTCCTCGTCGGTTTTCAATTGATTAAATGCTTTCTTTTCTTCATTTGTAATGAGATAAGCAACATCCTTTTTCAGCCAATCCTGATAAACCTTTTTAACCGAATCTTCCTTTTTAACAACTCGTGCGTTATTTGTCGGGTCTTTATCCGGCGTTTCCTTCGGGTCTTGAGCGTAGCTGACAGATGCGCCCGTCAATAGCACCGAAGTCGTTAAAACCAGATTGCGAATATATTTTTTCCTAGACATAACAGTAAAACTCCTCTTGTTTGCCGCAATTTTATTTGCTCTTTCCGTTTCAAATTTTGCTTTTAAGATTTTAGACAGTATTTTACATTAATTCAAGATGCCGCCAAGTATCGAAATGGTTGCTTTCACTTAAATTTCAGACTCTTTCTGTCGTTTTTTGCCGAAAAACCAAGCAATAAAAATTGAAACTATGTATAGAACCGCCATCGGCAGTGCAAATAACATCATATTCGGAATGTCCCCGGTCGGTGAAATAACTGCTGCCAAGATTAAAATAATGATGATTGCAAACTTCCAAACCTTTAACAAAAATCCGGCTGTCACCAGACCGATTCGCGCCAAAACATAGGTAATCGCGGGCATTTGAAAGATTAAACCCATCGCCAGCATTATCAAAGTTATAAAGTCGAAATAATCCGTGGCTTTCAGCATCACGGTAAAATCTTGTCCTAAACCAATCAAATATCTGACTGCCGGAGGAAATAAAACGTAATAAGCAAATGCCGCGCCAATTACGAAAGAAACTGTCGAAAGTCCGATAAACGGTGTCACATAACGGCGTTCGTGTTTATATAATGCGGGCGAAATAAATCCCCAAATCTGCCATAAAAGAAACGGCACGGACAACGCAATCGCCGCATACATCGAAACGGTGACATAAAGCGTGAATGGTTCGACGGCGGTCGTCACGATTAATTGTTCACCTGAATTTGACGAAGTTCCGCCGCCTGTGACTAAATCAGCTACTTTTACACCTTTTGGAACAACAAAATCACCGATAAATATTTCTTCTTCGGTTAAAACGCAAAGATTTTCGCCTTCACATTTAGCGATTTTGGCTTGCACCGAACTTCCGACCGGAATAACGACCGAACCCAAACTCGTTTTTTCATCAAAAACGAATCGCCCGACATCGCCTTCCTTCAAAGCGGCAAATTTTTCACCGTTTTCGATACGTTTTTGCTTTGCAAATGCCAATTCTCTCTGCACCGGAATTGCGAGAAAATTGTAAATTTTGTCCGAGAAAAACCAACAGAACATAAATGCCAATCCGATAAATATGACCGATTTGACCAAACGCTTTCGCAATTCGTCCAAATGATCTAAAAAAGACATTTGCGCTTCCAGTTGTTCTTCTTTTTGTAATTCGTTGGAGTTCATTTTAGAGTAGTTTTCGGCATGTGTTTATAACCAATCCTGTTTTCCTGTTAAAACTTTTGCAGCTTTGGTTTCCGTTTGAATCACAGTTTCTTGCTTTGGAAATTGCTGCTCAAATTCAGCCTGGTTTATTTCCCTGATTTCCGGGACGGTGATTTTCCTTTGTTCTTTTTCACCGTTTTTTTCAATCGAATTTTCATTAAGCGGATAATTATCTATCGGTAAAAGCGGTTTTGTTTTATCTTCCTTGAATTCGTCAAAATCAACTTCTTTTTCCCAAGTCTCCTTAAATTCGTTGGTTGCTTTGCGAAATTCAGCCATCGCCTTGCCGATGGTTCGCGCCATCTGCGGCAATTTTCGCGGACCGAAAACTATCAGCGCAATAATGCCGATAAAAATCAGTTCCTGCATTCCGAGTGATTCACCTATAAACAAAAACAAATTTTTATTACCTCTCGAACATTTTGTTAAGCCGACTAAACATTGTAAACACTTAGCTTACCTCAATTAGATACTCTTTGTGATTTTCGACTCTTCCGATAATTACAGCCGATTCCATTTTTTTGATAAATTTTTCGGCTTTCTCTACTTCTAAACTTATCAGTAAACCGCCTGCTGTTTGCGGATCAAACAATGCGCTTTGCATTTCGCCTGAAACACTTTTATCAAAACTGATTGTTTCTCCCACATATTCACGGTTGTTTTTATCGCCGCGTGTTAACATTTTTTGCCCGATTAGTTTCAATACATCCGGCAGCAACGGCACTTTCGCTGATTCTATTTTGAACGTCACTTTACTTGCTTTCGCCATTTCAAATGCGTGACCTAACAAGCCGAAGCCGGTAATATCTGTGCAAGCGCTCGCGCCCGTTTCCTTCATAACTTTAGATGCTTCACGCGCCGAAATTGTCATTGTTTTTAACGACGCATTTTTTGCTTTCTCACTCGCCTTGTCAAATTTAATTCCGGTGCTGATAATCCCTGTTCCGATTGGTTTCGTCAAAATCAAAACATCACCTACCCTTGCTTCCGAGTTTTTCATAACTCGTTTAGGATCAACAATTCCCGTCACCGCATAACCGAATTTCATTTCCTGATCGTCAACCGAATGTCCGCCTAAAACAACAACATTTTCGGCGTTCATCGCCCTCTGTCCGCCAAGCAAAATCTGTCCTAATACTTCCCAATCACCTTTTTGCGGATAACATACAATCGAAAGTGCGGAAATCGGCGTTCCTCCCATTGCATAGACATCATTTAACGCATTTATTGCAGCAATCTGCCCGTAAATTTCCGGTTCATCGGCTATCGGCGTAAAAAAATCTATCGTTTGCACAAGTGCAATCTCATCATTAAGGCGAAAAACTCCCGCATCGTCGGAAGTATCGAATCCGACGATTACATTTTCATTATTCTGTTTTGGAAGTTTGCTCAAAACTTGAGCAAGATCGCCCGGAGCGAGTTTTGCCACTCAACCCGCACAGGAAACCATTTCCGTTAGACGTTTTTTTTGCATAATAAGAATCCAAAGAATATTGTCCAAAGTTGGTGGTTATATTGCAAATAAAACCATTGAATTTATGCAATTTTCTTTGGATGAAATTAGTTTTTCAAAATCAAATTATAAACGCGGTCCAAATCTGCATCTCCGTAATATTCGATTTCGATTTTACCGCTCAAACCTTTGCCGTCAGCAATAATTCTCACATTTGTTCCTAAATACCTTCTGAGTTTTGTTTCTGCCGCCGCAACATTAGCATTGTTTTTGGATGTAACCTTTTTGTTGTCAGTCGTTTGGACATCTCCTCGACCGATTCTTTTGACTGCTTTTTCTGTTTCTCTTACAGAAAGCGACATCTCCATCGAGGTTTTCGCTATTCGTCTTTGGGCATCTCCATCATCAATCATTAATAATGCTCTGCCGTGTCCGGCTGAAATTTTTTCTTCTTCAATTAGTTTTTGAATATCGTCCGGTAACTTTAGCAGTCGCAGAGACGTTGTTATTAAAGTTCGGTTTTTACCGACTCTTTCAGCAACCATCTCCTGTGTTAATCCGACTGTATTGATTAAGTTTTTATAAGCTCTAGCTTCTTCAATTGGGTTTAGCTCCTGCCTTTGAATATTTTCAATTAAAGCCAGTTCTAACAATTTGTCGTCTGAAACATTTTTAACAATTGCAGAAATTTTCTGCAAGCCGGCACGCTGCGCTGCACGCCATCTTCGTTCGCCGGCAACAATTTGATATTTTGAATTTTGCCGTCTGACGACAATTGGCTGAACAATTCCGTTTGCGCGAATTGATTGAGTCAGTTCTTCCAAATTTTCCTCAGTAAATCTCGTGCGCGGTTGTTCCGAATTCGGTTCGATCAAATCCAGATCAATATCTAACAATTCTTCGCCGCCAGTGTTTAATGTTTCTTCACCTAATAACGCGCTTAAACCTCTTCCTAGTACTTGTCTAGCCATGACTTAAAATCTCCTTTGCCAATTGAATATAACTCTCTGCACCGCGCGAACGAATATCATACAAAATAATCGGTTTTCCGTAGCTTGGAGCTTCCGCCAGACGCACATTACGCGGAATTACGGTTTGCAGCACCTGTGTTCCATAAAAATCCCTCAAATCTTTGGCAACCGCCCCCGACAAGTTGGTTCTTTCGTCATACATTGTCAGTAATAAACCTTCGATAGTTAATTGCGGATTTAATCCCCGTCGTAGGCGGGCAAGCGTATCAAATAATTCCGTGACACCTTCCAAAGCATAATACTCACACTGTATTGGAACAAGTAAAGAATCTGCTGCTGTTAGTCCATTAAGAGTAAGTAATCCTAACGACGGCGGACAATCTATGATTATGTAATCAAATTTATCTCTAATTGAATTAAGTAATGTTTTTAGTTTGTATTCTCTTCCCTGTGCATCAACCAACTCAACTTCTGCCCCGGCTAAGTTTTTGTCCGCCGGTAGAACGCTGAACAGTGGTAATTCGGTGGGCAGAATAACATTTTCAATCGCCTCACCAAGCAGCAAAATATTATAAAGCGTTTTTCTGGAATGTGTCCGCGGAATTCCTGAACCGGAAGTTGCATTCCCCTGCGGATCGGCATCTACAAGTAACACTCTTTTCTCTTCAACGGCTAAACCAGCGGCTAGATTAACAGCGGTTGTAGTTTTTCCGACTCCTCCTTTCTGATTTGCTACGGCTATTATTTTACCCATTTATTACCTTCAAAATGTTTGTTTTATACAAAGTAACATAAATATATTTATTACTCTAACTGTAAACAAAAAATGTGGGACGTTTTACATTATAGTCGCAAATGTAAAACGTCCCACATTCTTAATATCGTATTGAATTTATCTTTGTGATGAAAGATGAACCAAAACAGTCGAGACAGCCGCCGGAGTAATGCCGGGAATTTTGCGAACTTGTGCAAATGTATGGGGCTTTGCCCGCTCGAGTCGTTCGACCATTTCATTTGAAAGTCCATTGACAATACTAAAATTGAAATTATCAGGGACTTTCAAATTATCATTATGATTGACCCGTTCCGTTGAGACTCTCTGATTTTCTATGTAACCGCGATAAAGTGAATCAGCCAAAGCTGTTTCAAGTTCAATTAAATTAACTTCGGAGCGAATTTCATTCGGTAATAACTTAAAGATAAAGTCCGACTTAACACCTTGACGCATTGAAAGTTGAGATAAACTTATTGAATCACCTAATTCACAATCCAAAGTCTGTGAAATAGTCGCATATTCAACCGAAGAACGCTTAAATCTGGTAACATCTAAAGTATTTCGCAATCGAGCGATTCGATCACGTTTATTACTAAATCTTTCCCAATCTCTATCACCAAGAAGCCCGATTTCATAACCTTTCGCCGAAAGCCTTTGATCGGCATTGTCGTGTCGCAAAATTAATCTTGCTTCTGCTCTCGAAGTAAAAAGACGATAAGGTTCATCAACACCGTGCTGGATCAAATCATCAACCAGAACTCCTATATATGCTTCATCACGTCGCAAATAAAATGGTTTTCGACTATCAATTGATAATGCAGCATTAATTCCTGCCATCAATCCCTGACACGCGGCTTCTTCATAACCGGTTGTTCCGTTAATTTGTCCGGCAAAATATAAACCTTTAAATCGAGTCGTTTCCATCGTCGGTTTTAGTTCACGCGGATCAACAAAATCGTATTCAATCGCATAGCCGGGGCGGATTATATTGACTTTCTCAAATCCGTTAATCATTCTCAATAAATTCTGCTGAATTTCCGCCGGCAGCGATGTCGAAAATCCATTAAGATAAACTTCATTGGTATTATGACCTTCCGGTTCGAGAAAAAGCTGATGACGATTTTTATCGGCGAATTTCACGACCTTATCTTCAATCGAAGGACAATAGCGCGGTCCTATACCTTTAATCTTTCCAGAGTAAAGCGGCGATTGATGGAGATTTTCACGAATTCGGTCGTGCAGATTCTCGGTCGTATATCCAATAAAACACTGAATCTGCGGCTGTTCGATCTTTTCAGTAGCAAATGAAAAAGGAACAGGCTTATGATCGGGCGGCTGCGCTTCAAAAGCATTCCAATCAATCGTTCGTCCATCGAGACGCGGAGGTGTCCCTGTTTTCAAACGTCCAACCGGAAAGCCTAAAGTTTTTAATTTTTCCGCTAATTCAACTGAAGCAGGCTCACCGGCACGACCGGCAGAGAAAGTTCGTGAACCTGTATGAATAGTTCCGTTGAGGAAAGTTCCAGTGGCAATAATTACAGATTTTGCGCCAAATATTCGTGTGTCTTGCAGTTCAACGCCGATAACCTCTTTGTTTTCAATAATTAAATCAACAACAATGCCTTGACGGAGATGTAAATTCGGAGTAGCTTCGAGAACACGACGCATTTCAATACGATAAAGACTTCGGTCAGCCTGAGCGCGCGGAGATTGCACCGCCGGACCGCGTGAACGATTAAGCAGTCTGAACTGAATGCCGGTGCGATCAATAACACGACCCATAATACCGCCAAGGGCATCAATTTCACGAACAACGTGACCTTTGGCAATCCCTCCGACCGCCGGATTACAGGACATTTGACCGATTAAATCAAGATTCAGAGTAACCAGAGCCGTTTTCGCACCAAGCCGTGCAGAGGCGGACGCAGCTTCACAGCCGGCATGCCCCGCGCCAATTACAATCACATCAAAAACTTCATCAAACATAAAAAATACCGGAATCTAAATAATTATTTATTCCAACTTCCCTTCAAATTTGTCAGCGGAGCAGAAACTGCCTGCCAACGAGCCAACCGAACATTGTCCGAATTACGATACGAAAGTAAAGGAATTAAACCCTGTTCCAGAAAAGTTTCGGATAAATCTTCAGTTAAAACAACTTCTGCACAAGGCTCAGCAACAGTTTCGCCATTTTCAGTATGAACAAACAAAGGTAAATTCTCAACATCGCGGAGCAGACATTCATTCATATCTTCCCAACCAAAAAGACGAAAACTTTGCGCTAAAAGAAAGGCAAAAACGAAACAAGGATTCGCCCAAAGAATTTCGTGATGTTTTGGTTCGTTTGTAAACTCTTCAAAAGTGAATGTTTCAACTGAATCAAATTGTTCACCAAAGGGCAAACGAACGATGAATCGCATCGGAGAGAGTCCTAGTAACTCTGATTCAGGCAACGCCCGAAGGGTTGACCAGAGTTTTGATTCGACACTTTGATTAGATGATCGAATTGCTGAAAAATCTACCTTATCAAAAGTCTTAATCCCGAACATTTCGGGGCGAATATGTGAAAAAAAAGGTGCGTCGGCAGCAGCGGATATTTTTGCAATTCGCATCAGAGCCGCAATATCATCAATATTTACACCAAAGTTATAATTGCCGCAAACGACAGCAAAAGAATTACTGCCAACTGTTTCTTGAGTTTCGACAACTAACTGGTGATAAAGAAAAGAATCAGCTAAACTATTAATTTGCTTGAGGTTATCATTTAGCTCGGTTTGAGAAACATCTAAAATAAATATCTTTAGGTCAACATTGGTTTCGACTCGCCTGACGAGAAAATAAAGTCCGCTCCACGCAGATTCCAATGCCTGAAATCGCGGATGATGTAAAATTGTCCGCATCAAATCGCTTGTCGCAATATCGACTGCCGCGACCAGTTTCGATTGCTTGGTTTCATCAATATTGATTAAAAAAGGCGAAACAATTTTTGAAATGAATTGTCCTAATTCGGAATTATCGTTTGTTTTCGTTTGAGCGAAAACTTCGCGCGGTTCAGATAATATTTGATCGAGTAAATTAACTGAATCAATTGGCAAAGGTTCGTCTATGGTGCTGTGAGATTTATTTTTAGACTCATTTGCGTCGGAAACATTAAACCAATCCCGAACTTCTCTTGCCGCCGAGTTGAAACTACCCGGACTTAAAAGACGCTGACGAAGATCGCGCAAATCATTGAAAAGTGAAACACGCCGAAACAAATTATCAGGATGAAAATCATCAAATTCAGCAAAATCAAGCAAAAGAATATTACCGTCACTGTTCAAATCAAGATTTAACCTAACATTAAACCGTTCAACAACTTCATCGAAGTTATCACGGTCAATGCACATCGGACGACGTTCGGATAAATTCTTATTCGCACCGTCACCGCTCCAATCGCCAAGTAAAAGTATATTAAACGGCAGTGCTTCAGCAATCTGATTCGCCGGACGTTCAAAAGTAAATTCAGACTCCAAATTATCAGTCGGAAACATAAAAATCCTCCAAAAACCGTTAAATGAAATAAGAATCAACCTTTTAAGCGATTTTGTCAATAAATACAAGAATTTCAAGTTTCACTTTCCGACAAACTTTTATAATTATCGATAAATTTGCGAAAAAGGAGTTTAGGTAGATTCGAGATTGATGGACAGAAAAAACATCAAATAAACTTGAACTTTCATTTAAAGATCAAACTTTAATGTCTTTCACTTTCAGAAATGAACCAAGAGTTTGTAATTTAACTCTCCGTAAACAGTTCAGGTTAAAAATTGAATTTTTTTCATTTTTGTGCTAGTTTCATTCCTGCAACAGCATTTCATTAATCAGAAAGGCGAGTAATATATATTAACGCGATCAACAAGTCGCTACCGCTCGCTGTTCTGACAAAAAAGGAGAAAAAAATATGTATCGAAAAATTGAAGATTTCCAACGTGATTGGACTTATGAAGCGGAAATGACGACTAAACTTTTTAACAATTTAACGGATGAATCGTTAAATCAAAAAGTCACCGAAAATGGACGTTCGCTCGGTTTTTTGGCGTGGCACATTGCGCTGACTTTAGGCGAAATGCTTGGTAAAGTCGGTTTGGCAATTGACTGTCCGCCGGAAGATGCGGGCGTTCCCGCAAGTGCCAAGGAGATTGCCGAAACCTTTGAAAAAGCGGCGAAATCCGTCGGTGAAGAAGTTGCTAAAAACTGGACGGACGAAACTCTGGAAATCGAAGACGAAATGTATGGAATGACTTGGAAACGCGGAACAACTTTGAGCATATTGATAAATCATCAGGGGCATCATCGCGGACAAGTCACGGTTCTAATGCGTCAGGCTGGCGTTCCGATTGTCGGTGTTTACGGTCCGGCGAAAGAAGAATGGGAAACAATGGGAATGGCAGCTTTGGCTTAAATTCAACAGACAAAATTTTCAAAGAAAGGCTCAAATCTCAAGTTTGAGCCTTTCTTTTTTGTTAAGCATTCGACACGAAAAACATAAAAAGATAAAATGTCTGTTTCATTTTCAACGCTTTTAATAAATAGATGAACGAAACAAAAATCACGCCCGAAATTGTCGCACAACACGGATTCACTCCCGCCGAATACGAAAAAGTTTTAGAAATAATGCAGCGCGAACCTTCGATGACCGAACTCGGAATTTTTTCCGTAATGTGGTCTGAACATTGCAGTTATAAGTCTTCGCGCGTTCACCTCGGACGCTTGCCGACGACCGGCGAGCGAGTGATCGTGCCGCCGGGAGAAAACGCCGGAGTCGTGGACATCGGCGACGATTGGTGCGTCGCGTTCAAGGTCGAATCGCACAATCATCCGTCGTTCATCGAACCGTTTCAAGGCGCAGCAACCGGAGTCGGCGGCATTTTGCGCGACGTTTTCACAATGGGCGCACGTCCGATTGCGGCGATGAATTCGCTTCGGTTTGGGAAATTGGACGATGCAAAAAACGGCAAGCGCAACAAATCAATTTTGAAAGGCTGCGTTGACGGCATCGCGCATTACGGTAATTGTTTCGGTGTTCCGACAATTGGCGGCGAAGTCGTTTTCGATGATTCTTACAGTTTGAATCCGCTCGTTAACGCGTTTGCGCTCGGCATCGTTCGCAAAGACCAGATTTTCTTTGGTAAGGCGGAAGGCATCGGAAATCCGATTTTGTATGTCGGCGCGAAAACCGGACGTGACGGAATTCACGGCGCGACGATGGCGAGCGCGGAATTTGACGAAGAAGCATTGGAAAAACGTCCGACCGTCCAAGTCGGCGATCCGTTTCTTGAAAAATTACTGCTCGAAGCGTGTCTGGAAGCAATGAGAAGCGGTGCGATTGCCGGAATTCAGGATATGGGCGCGGCAGGTTTAACTTCGTCGTCGGTTGAAATGGCTTCGCGTGCGGGAACAGGGTTGGAGATTGATCTGACGCTCGTGCCGCAGCGCGAAACCGGAATGACGGCGTATGAAATGATGCTTTCCGAATCGCAGGAAAGAATGCTGATCGTCGCAAAATCGGGACGCGAGAAACAGGTCGTTGATATTTTCAAAAAGTGGGATTTGGACGCGGTTGTGATCGGCAAAGTCGTTGAAGGACACAATCTAAAGGTTTATCACAACGGCGTTTTGGAAGCCGAAATTCCGGTTGATACGGTCACGGACACCGCGCCGAAATATAATCGTCCGATGGACGGAACGAAATTTCAAATTTCAAATTTCAAATTTCAAATTAAAGACCAAAAACCAAAAACTAAAGACCAAAACGAAGCACTAAAAATGCTGCTTGCGTCGCCAAACATTTGCTCGAAGCGTTGGGTTTACGAGCAGTATGACACGATGGTTCGCACGAATACGGCGATTTTGCCGGGAGCGGACGCAGCGGTTGTGCGCGTTAAGGAAACGCGGCGGGCAATTTCGATGTGTCTGGACGGCAACGGAAAATTTGCGGCGATTAATCCGAAAATGGGCGCGAAATTGATTGTTGCCGAAAGTGCGCGAAACAACGTCTGCGTCGGCGCGAAACCGATTGCCGTGACGAATTGCTTGAATTTCGCTTCGCCCGAACGTCCCGAAGTTATGTGGTCGTTTTCGGAAGTAATTGACGGAATAACCGAGGCTTGCCAAGCGTTTGAAACGCCGGTAATTTCGGGCAATGTGTCGTTTTACAACGAAACCGACGGCAAAGGAATTTTGCCGACACCGACAATCGGAATGGTCGGTCTGCTTGAAGACGTTCGCAAATTAATCACTTGCGGTTTCAAAAACGAAGGTGACATTATCGCGCTTCTCGGTGTAACCAAAGACGATTTGGCAGCGAGTGAATATGCACAAAACATTTTAGGTTTGACGACCGACGAACTGATCGAAAACGGCGAAGTTCCCAATCTCGATTTGGATTTGGAAGTCAAAGTTCAGCAAACTTGTCTGAAATTGGCGGACGCATTTTTAATTAACTCGGCACACGATTGTTCGGACGGCGGTTTGGCGGTCGCCATCGCCGAACAATGTTTTTCTTCGCTTAATAACAAGGCAAACGGCGCGGAAATTAATCTCACGGACAAAAATCTTTCGGTTGAATCACAACTTTTTGGCGAAACGCCTTCGCGTATAATCATTTCATTCAAGCCGGAAAATGCTGAAAAAGTTAAAGAAATTATTGGTGATTGTCCGTTTGAAATCATCGGAAAAGTTTCGGGCGACTGTTTGAAAATGACAATCAATGGCGCGGAAGTCGTTTATGCTAAAGTAGATGAATTGCAAAACGCATGGAAAAACGCGCTTGAAAATCAGTTGGAAAACTAAATGCCGAAAAATAAACTCGTCCCGAAATCCGAAGAACATAACGAAACTGCCGAACTTTTTTCAGAAGTTTCCGCAATCATCGCCGAAGCCCGCAAAAATGCGTATCGCGCCGTTAATTTTGCGATGGTGCAGGCTTATTGGCACATCGGCGAGGCAATCGTTAAACGCGAGTTGCAGGGCAAAGATCGCGCTGATTACGGCGAAAAAACTCTTGAAGTATTAGCAAAACGATTGACAAAAGAATTTGGTAAAGGTTTCAGTGCCAGAAATCTTTGGTTTATGGGACAGTTTTGCGAAACTTTTCCAATTGTGAACGCACTGCGTTCACAATTGAGTTGGACGCATTATCGCTTTTTGCTTAAGGTCAAAACCGACGAAGCGCGGAGCTTTTACGAGGTTGAATCAGTCAACAGCGGCTGGAGTTCGCGCGAACTTGAACGGCAGATTGATTCAATGCTTTACGAGCGTTTGAAATTGACTAAAAACAAAGCGGAAGTTTTGCAGCTTTCAAGCAAAGGACAAATCATTGAAAAAGCCGAAGATTTGATCAAAAATCCATATATTTTCGAGTTTCTGGACATTGCCGATAAGAATAATTTTCTCGAAAAAACGCTCGAACAAAATCTCATTGATAAACTGCAAAAATTTCTGCTCGAACTCGGCAAAGGCTTTGCGTTTGTCGGGCGGCAAAAACGGATTTCGATTGACAACAATCATTATTATATTGACCTCGTTTTTTACAATTACATTCTCAAATGCTTTGTTTTGATAGACTTAAAGACTAAAAAACTCTCGCCCGAAATGATCGGCAAGATGGATTTTTACGTCAGATATTACGAAAAAGAAGAACGCGGCGCAGACGATAAACCGACTATCGGCTTGGTCTTGAGTTCCGACAAAAATCAGTCAATTGCCCGCTATACGCTGCTCGAAGAAAGCAGGCAAATCTTTGCCGCCGAATATCAACTCTATCTGCCGAGCGAAGAAGATTGGACACGCGAAATCGCCGCCGAACGCGAACAGTTCGAGATCGAAAAAAGGTTGGCTGAATGACAAAAGCCGGAATTTACATTCACATTCCTTTCTGTAAATCGCGCTGTTCGTATTGCGATTTTGCGACCGATGTTTTCAAAAATGCGGAAACGGTCGAGCGGTATGTCAATGCGCTTTGTCAAGAGATTTCAGATTTCAAATTCCAGATTCCGGATTTTAACAGCGAAACTTTGTCCCGGTCGCTGCCGTTCGCGGTTCTGACAAAAAACCAAAACCCAAAAACTAAAAACCCAATTGATACAATCTATTTCGGCGGCGGAACGCCTTCGCTTTTGTCGCCGAAACAACTTGAAAAAATTCTCAACACAATCTACAAAAAGTTTTCCGTCGAATCTGAAATCGAATTGACGATGGAGATGAATCCGGCGACGATGACGCTGGAAACTGTCCGTGAATATCGAAGTTTGGGGGTCAACCGCGCGAGTTTCGGGGCGCAGACTTTTGATGATACGGAACTGAAACGGCTCGGACGCAAACATACTGCACAAGACGTGCGCGAAACGATTGAACTCTTGCGCGAAGCCGATTTTGCTAATGTTTCGTTCGATTTGATCGCCGGTTTACCGCGCCAAACTTTGAAGGATTGGGAACGAAATTTAGACGAAGCGTTAAAATTAAAACCCGAACATCTTTCTCTTTATTTGCTCGAAATTCACGAAGGAACGCCGCTTGCCGAACAGGTTCGCTCGAAACGTCAGCCGCTGCCCGACGAAGATTTAGCGGGCGAAATGTATGAATTGATGCTCGAAAAAATTAACGAAAAAGGCTACGAACAATACGAAATTTCCAACTTTTCGCTGCCGAATTTCGAGTCGAAACATAACTCGAAATACTGGCTCTGCGAACCCGTTTTCGCGTTTGGCGTTTCAGCGCATTCGTTTGACGGCAAATCGCGTTATGCAAATGAACGCGATACAAATCAATATGTCCAGTTGATTGAAAAAGGCGAATCAGCAATTGTTTTTGAGGAGGAAATTGACTTGGCTTCGGAATCAATTTTTCTCGGTTTGCGGATGATGAATGGTGTAGATTTGATTGAATTTAAAAAGCGTTTCGGCGTAAATCTTTTATCAAAATACGCCGAAGATTTAGAGCATTTGCGGTCGCTCTATTTAATTGAAATCGTTGAAGATCGTCTGCGTCTGACGCGTAAAGGCGCATTATTTTCAAACGAAGTTTTTACAGTCTTTGTATAACGCAAGGTTTTTGACGGAAAAATCATATTGCATAATCCAGAGGCGCGAGATATTGTTTGATTCTTTTCTGAGCTTTGAGACAGCGCAAAAATATCCAAACCGATGGAATAATCAAGAATACTCCGACTGGAATCAACTGAAAAAATGACGATTTATCGCCGGAAAACAAAGCCATAAAATCTATGGCGATGCAGAACAAACCGATTCCGATGAAAACCACGCTCCCCACAATCCAAAACATTCCGTTGCGATTGAAAAAATTGTCCACGATTACTCTGCGGGTACAGTTTTTGCATGTGGGAAAATTCAAAAAAGTATCACGATAAGATATTAAAACGACATAAAACCCGGTAAGTTTTGTGTCAATATAAATCTTCGACGTTTTTTCAGCCGGAGAGTTTTTGCAAATCGAACAATTATTTCTCACATCTTATTGACAAAATTCTGAATGAAATTAGTGAACCATTTCGAGTTGCTGCCGTGAATAAACCAATTCTGAAACAACTGTTTGAAACGAGGCAATTTCCTGTTTTTCAAGCAGTGAACGCTCCCGCAAAATTTCCCAGTCTTTTGCCGGAATCGCCTTAAAGGCTTCGATGATCAGCGGATCGAATTGTGTTCCGGCACATTTTTCAAGTTCTGCGAGGGCTTCGTGATACGGGCGACCTTTGCGGTAAACGCGGTCTGAAACCATCGCGTCGAATGCGTCAACGACCGAGAAAATTCGTGCGCCGATGTCAATCCCTTCGCCGCGTAAGCTGAACGGATAACCCGAACCGTCCCATTTTTCGTGATGCTGCGCGACGATATATGACGCGCCTTCGAGAAACGGAATGTTTCGCAAAATATTTTTTCCGTGCTGCGGGTGAAGTTTCATATTTTCCCACTCTTCTTCAGTGAGCGGCGCAGGTTTTCGCAAAATCGCGTCGGGAACGCCGATTTTTCCGATGTCGTGGAGCAGTGCGCCGAGTTCCAGATCGCGCAGGGATTTTTTGTCTAAGCCGAGTTCGTAGCCGAGCCGTAAACTAAAAGTAACAACCCTTTCGGAATGTCCGTGCGTTTCAAAATCCCGCGTTTCGAGTGCCTGAATCAACGCTTTGAGCGTGCTGCGGTATGAATTTTCAACTTCTTCGAGAGCTTTGTCGAGTTCGGCGGTTCGTTCCGAAACGAGTTCTTCGAGATGGTATTGATATCGGTCTTTCAGACAAATCAATTCGTATTTACTAAACGCTTTTTCGACGACCGATTCGACTTTTCTAAATTCGAGCGGCTGCTGAATAACCTCGAAAGCACCGGCGCGAAAGGCTTTGACCGTATTTCCGACGACTTCGCTGTCACTGATAAAAATCGGAATCGAGCGCGGGGAAAGTGCTTGCAATTGTGGAATAAGTTCCAAACCGTTCAGGCTCGATAACGTAAAAGCCGTCAGAATAACTGCGTATTCCTTACGCCGAACCTGATCTAAAGCAAGGTGAATCGAGTCGGCTTCGTCACATTTGAATTTCGCCGAAAAGTATGAGGACAGCAGTTTGCGCTTGGTTTCATCCTGCTCAATAATCAGTAAGTTTTTTTCGCATTCAAAGGATTCAAACATATTCTTTTGGAGTTTACAGTAAGTTTCAGAGGGGAATATTGAAAATGTTTCAGGAAATTTCAGAGTAATTGACCAAATCACTCGAAAACAAAATTTAACATATCAAAACGGCTTTTGGCAATATATTTTTTGCTTATGCCCCGATTCTAAATAATTCCAATCGTTCTTGACGGAACAGGCGGAAGAGTTCTATTATTTTAAATTCACGCCTGGGTGGCGAAATTGGTATACGCACTAGACTCAAAATCTAGCGGGAGCAATCCCATGTCGGTTCGACTCCGACCTCAGGCAGATAATTTTTGATTGGAGGAATTATGAATTTTGTTTCGTAATTCCTTTTTCATTTTATGAATATCACCGACTTTGATTTTCAACTTCCCGATGATTTAATCGCGCAGGAACCGCTTCGAGAGCGCGAAAAATCACGAATGCTGGTTGTCAATCGAAGTGAAAAAACTTTTCGGGACGAGCAGTTTGCGGACTTTGCAAAGTTCTTAAAAAGCGGCGATTGCGTGGTTCTCAACAACACGAAGGTTTTTCCCGCGAGGCTTTTCGGCGTGAGCGAAACAGGCGCAAAAATTGAGTTATTTTTAGTTCGGAAAATTGAAAATAAGGTCTGGGAAACGCTGGCGCGTCCGGCGAAAAGATTAAAAATCGGTAAAAAAATAAGTTTTGGTGAAAATCTTTCAGCGTGTGTTTTGGAGAGAAGCGAAGAAGGTCGCGTTTTTGTTAAATTTGAAACGAACGGTGATTTTGATGAGATTTTAGAGCGCATCGGCAAAACGCCTTTGCCGCCGTATATCAGGCGCGACGACGGAAATTTTGACGACGACCGCGAGCGTTATCAAACGGTTTTCGCCAGTCAACGCGGAGCGATAGCCGCGCCGACCGCCGGACTGCATTTCACGCCGCAAATTTTGGAAGACATCAAAAATCTCGGCGTGACGGTCGCGGAAATTACGCTTCACGTCGGTTACGGAACTTTTGAGCCGGTGCGCGTTTCAGATTTATCGCAGCATAAAGTTTTACCCGAACAATTTGAAATACGGGCGGAAACGGCGGGGATTTTGAATCGGGCAAAAGCTGAAAACCGCCGCATTATTGCGATTGGGACGACGACGACACGGACTTTGGAAACTTCGATTTCAAGACACGGAAAATTTGTCGCCGAGAAAAGCTCGGCGGATTTGACGATTACGCCGGGTTACAAATTCAAAGCGATTGACGGAATTTTGACGAATTTTCATCTTCCGCAGTCGTCTTTGCTGGTTTTGGTTTCAACTTTCGGCGGCGAAATTATAATGGAAGCATACAATTACGCCGTCGCTTCGCGTTACCGATTTTACAGTTACGGCGATTGTATGTTTGTAATTTAGGAAGTTTAGGAAGTTTAGAGAGTTTAGGAAGAAAAACTTTCGTCCCTTCCCAAACTTCCCGAACTTCATAAACTTTTTATGGCAGTGTTGCAGATAATTAGGAATCTTTTTCTTCCGACCGGATATGTCGAACCGGAAATAATTGTACCTGCGCCGCCGACTGTTTATGAAGTTCATCCGTTGACCGAAAACCATCTCAGAGAAGTTTTGAATTTGAATCTGCGCTGTTTCAAAAGCGGTGAAAATTATAATAAACACACTTTTTCGTATCTTTTGAGTGAACCGAAAACGCTCAGTTACCGCATCTCGACACCGACCGACAAAATCGTCGGATTTGTTTTTGTGATGACCGGCAACGGCACTGGACATATTACGACAATCGGAATCGCTCCTGAACACCGGCGGCGCGGCTTGGCTGAAAAACTGCTTTTGCATATTGAAGATGCACTGCTTAAACGTGGTATTACAACGATTACGCTCGAAGTTCGCGTCAGCAACATCGCCGCGCAGAGCCTTTATCGCGGATTGAATTACACGATTGTTCAACGTCTGAATCATTACTACAACAACGGCGAAGACGGCTTTTTAATGGTCAAATCACTTTATTAGAAGACTTTTACACCCTTGCTCACGCACGGGTTTCTGCCTTTGAATAGCAACTTGTGAATAGCAACTTGAAACTTTTACCCAAAATTTATCCGATTACCGACACGCACTTGACCGGACTTTCGCACGCGGAACAAATTGTCAGATTAATTGACGGCGGCGCGACATTTATTCAACTGCGTGAAAAATACGCTTCGCCGCAAGAGTTTTTTGATGATGCAAAAAAAGCCGTCGAAATCGCTCGAAAACATTTCGTTAAAATCATTATCAATGACCGCGTTGACATTGCGTTGGCATTAAAAGCTGACGGTGTGCATCTCGGACAAGACGATCTGCCGCCCGCCAAAGCGCGTGAAATGTTGGGTGAAACAGCAATTATCGGTTTTTCAACACATAATATCGAACAAGCCATCGAAGCCGCGAAACTGCCGATTGATTATCTCGCCATCGGTCCGGTCTTTACGACCACCACTAAAGAAAATCCTGACGAAATTGTCGGCATCGAAGGCGTAAAACGCGTCCGCGAGGCAATCGGCGATTTTCCTCTCATTGCCATCGGCGGAATTACACTTGAAAATTGTCGTGAAGTTTTTGAAAACGGGGCAGATTCAATTGCAGTGATTAAATCAATTCTCTTTCCGCCCGAAACAATCGCCGAAAATCTCCGCAAATTCACTTGTTTTTACCAACCTGATTAAAAATTGTTTTTTGTTGTTAAATTTTACTTGCTTTTTTGCAAGGTTATGCGTCAGAATAGAAAACGGCGAATCTCTGAAATATCCGGTTCGTGATTACCCAAACCTTTTTCCCTCCAGCTTTTATATTTTTTCCGGGAGTTAATCCAAATTAATGAGCTTGCTTGATGTAGCACCGATAATTGAGCAGATGCTGCTTATCTCCGATAATGTCAGCGACCTGAACTTTTCGTGCGGACAAAAACCACAAGTCGAAATCAGCGGAAGTCTTTATTCGGCTTCGCCGCTCGGTTTGGGCAAATTAACGGGGTTTCAGACCGAGATGATTGCGATGTCAATCCTGCGCGACAACCCGGAAGCCGCCGCGCAGCTTGCCAATTACGGCACGGCGGATTTGAGTTACGCACTGCCGGCGCGGTGTCGTTTTCGCGTCAATATTTTTCAGCAGCGCGGTTCTTATTCAATCGTAATGCGCGTCATTCCGCACGAAATTCCGAGTTTCGATTCGCTCAGTATTCCGCCGCAGCTTGCCGAAATCTGCAACATTCGCAACGGCATCGTGTTGCTGACAGGTCCGACCGGCTCAGGAAAATCTTCGACGCTTGCCGCGATTATTGACCACATTAACGAAACGAAAAGCTATCACATCGTCACGATTGAAGACCCGATTGAGTTTCTGCACAATCACAAAAAATGCACGATCAATCAGCGTGAAGTCGGTTCCGATACCAAAGATTTTGCGTCCGCGCTCCGTGCCGCGCTGCGCCAAGCACCGAAAGTTATTCTCGTCGGTGAAATGCGTGACCTCGAAACGGCGGAAATCGCCCTCGAAGCCGCTGAAACAGGACACCTTGTTTTATCAACTCTGCACACGATTGACGCTTCTAAAACGGTTGACCGTATCATCGGTTTGTATCCGAAAAACGAGGAAAAAATCATTCGGATGCGGCTCGCACAGACTTTCCGTTACATTGTTTCGCAGCGTTTGATTCCACGCGTCAACGGCAAAGGTCGAGTCGCAGCAGTCGAAATTTTAAGATCGAATCCGCGAACCCGTGAATACATCGAAAAAGGTGAATCGGAAGGCAAGTCACTGCTTGACGCGATGCGGGACGGTGAGATTGACGGAATGCAGGATTTCGATACCGTGATTCGTAAAATGATCGAAAATGATCAGATTTCTCTCGAAGACGGACTTTCGTTTGCGACCAATCAAAACAATCTACTGCTCCAACTCAAAGGTTTGTCGGGCGCGGACGACTACGCTAACGCACTGCCGCCGCAGGCTCAGAACCAAATGATAATGTCCCCGCCGCCAACGCCGAATAACGCCAATTCGGTTCTCGATATGATTGAATAAAAATACAGTTACCAGTCAACAAAACCGATAACTGATAGCTGATAACTGCCATTATGATAATTCGTTGCGATAATTGTTCAGTTTCGTTGCAGCTCGACGAAGCCAAAATTCCGACCCAAAATTTCACGGTGCGGTGTCCGCGCTGTCAAAATCTAATTCGCATTCAAAAAGGCGCGAAGGGACACGGTTCGGCAACCGTCCAACAACTTGAAGCCAATAAACCTGCGCCCGCCGTTGCTGAAGGAACACAACAGTTTTCCGCCAAAGAATCAGAATTTCAAATCAATAATGCGATGCGTTCGCTGCTCGCGGCACTGCAAAAAGACACGCCGGTTTTGGACGCGGACGGCGAAAAAAGCGAAAAACCACGTCGTGTTTTATTGTGCCTCGGACAAAAACGTGATGATGTCGGCAAGATTTTAGTTGATGCCGGTTTCAAAGTTTACGTCGCGCAAACGCCCGCGCAGGCAAACGAGAGAATGCGCGAAGGAAAGACTGAAATTTTGATTTTTTCGCCTGATTTCGCGGCAGAATTTGGAGGCGCGGCAATTTTGCAGCAAAAAGTCAACGCGATGTATTCGTCGGAAAGACGACGTTTATTTTTAATTTCACTTGAAGACGCGGGAACGACGATGAACGCGCACGAAGCCTTTTTGCGAAACCTGAATCTCATCGTCAACACGAGCGACATTCCGCAGTTTCCGCTGATTATGAACCGCGCCCTCCGTGATTTTAACGATCTTTATCACTATCTCAACCGCGCGACCAACGCCGAGCCAATTTAGAGTTTAGAGTTCCAACTTCAGTTGGTTTCCGCCGCGCTTCGCTGGCGGTTTACCAACTGAAGTTGGAACTCTAAACTTTTTATCTTGTCCTGTTCCTGATTTCTTCCAAATTATTATCAATCAACAGTTTGCCGTTTTCAAACACGGTTCGCAACTGCGAATTTTCCACTGCGATTGTTTCCGCCTCTTCGATTTTGACGGTTTCGTATTTGCCGTCATTCAAAACCAAATCCAATCGTCCGCGTTTCGAGTTTTTGCCCGAATCGGTAATCGGCTGTTTGTAAACTTCGATCAATTTGCCGTCCGAGATAATCGCCGAACATTTGTAGGCAAATTTCAAAGTGTCGCGGTCAATCTTTTGCAGCAGACTTCCGCCGATGCCGAATGCGATATTTGACGCGCTGAAATTTTCGTCCTTTAATCTTTGTAAAATCTGTCTAATCGAATTTTGATTCACGCCGTCGCCTTGAATTATGCGGACGTTTTTCAGGACTTTGTAGCCTTTTGAATTAATATCAACGCCGAATTTTTCGCCTAAAATCGCCGCGACTTTTGAGACGACTTCGACGGGTTCGCCTGAATCGGGACGAATCACGATGGTCGCACCTGAATCAATGACTTCCTGTTTGAGTTGCTCGCCCCAGATTTTTTCGACGGCGTTGTAAATGTTCCACGAATCGGAAACGACTGCAACTAAAGCGTTTGGCTTGGCAAAACTTCTCAGCATATTGCGATACGCTTCGATTTCGTTGTCGCGTCCCCAACTTGTAATCGTCGAGTGTTCCGCCGCCGGAATTGAAAATCCAGCCATCGAACAGTTATAAAATTTACGATGTAATAATAACGCTGCCATCGTGTCCGAACCCATAAAATTAACGAGATGCGCCGCGCCGCCAATCGCCGCCGTTTCCTGCGAAGACACGCCGCGCGCGCCGAAATCGTGAACCTTAAACGCAATTTCCGCGTCCGCATCGTCCGCCGTTTCCTGCAAATATTTATAAACATCGCGCTTGATTTGCCAACTCTGCGTCGCCACCGTAATTCCATACCAAATTCGTAAAAGCTGCGTTTCAAACCAACTGCCGACCCACGCAAATTCGTCGTCCGTCGTCTCGACCGTCATCAAAACATTGTGCAGCGGCACGACCGATCCCTCAGCGACGGCGCGAATCCGCAAAGGTAATTTGCCGCCGTGTTTCGCAATCAAATTCGTCCAACCGTCATAATTAAACGGCAAACCGTGCGCTGTAATAACTTCTTTTGCTTCCTCAACCATTCCTTGCGTGAACGGTTCAAGAAAGTAATTTTTCAACAAATACTGCAACCCGAAAAACACCGTCTCATTCCAATCCCGATCCGAACCACGCGATTCGAGATAGAAAAACGCCCGCGTCGTCTTCGGCGGATATTGCAAAAAATGCGATGCCTTATACGAATCCGTATCAATTATTCTGTTAATTTCAAACATATTTTTATTTCTCCATTTTCAGCCTTCTACCCGAAAGCCTAATTTCAAATTTTCCGAAAGATTCAACCCAAATCTTTTCATACTTTTTCTTTCTTCAATTTCTTCAAATGTTTTTCAAATTCTTTGCGAATAAAATTATCCGGCTCATCAATCAACGCTTCTTTCAATATTTTTTTGGCAACTTCATTGCCTATGAATTTTAGTTTATTGAGTGCTGAGATTCTCGTATTTGGAGATTCCGAAGCGAAGTCTTGTTTTATCGAGAAAACTACTTCTTCTTTGTTCATTGGTTTGATCTGACTCCAATTAAGATAATCTTGAAAACAATCCGTATCTTCTTTTGGTAACTCACGAATCAGCTTACAAATCCAAAACATTGAATTATTTATTGATGAATACATTAAATGGACAGCAAAATTGTATCTATCTTCTTTTTTTGCGTTCAGATAAAGCCTTTTAAATTTTTCATAAGTATTTTCGGGATTTACTTGAAACATATAAGGCAAAAGCATTCCAAAAAGACGGATATTTCTTGTTTTTGAAAGAGATTGAAGCGTTTTATCAAGAATTGCTCTTGCTCTAAAGAAAATAAATTCATTTTTACTAAGTTCGACTATTCTCGAAACAGATATTTCCTGATTAAAAGAATTAGGATGTTTTAATAATTTAGCCAAATACTCGATAACCTCAATATTATCAGGCTCAAGTGAAAACAAAGCCAGACAAATATCTAAAACTGAAAAAGCTAAATCATTCCAGTCTTTAAGTTTAGCAAATACTTGAGGATTATTTTTCAAATTATCAAATCGCTCTTTCAGAGCGTCTTTAGCTTCTTTTCCGCCCCAAACTCTTAACAAATGAGTATGATTTCCTAAATGTGCATCGGGACATTTTGAAAATGATTGAATAATTGCAGGCAAAATCCTTTCGTCTTTTTTATCTATGAAGGCAATAAAAGCTAAACATAAATAAGGGTTGAGACAAGTTCCTTCTTTCTCACAACATTCGATAAGATAATTCAAGAATTTTGGAGTTGTGTCTTGATTATTATACAAGGTTTCGGCTGAACAATATTCAGTTTCAGAGCCGCTGCCTAAATCAGCCAAACATTTTTCTCTTTCAGATTTAGAGATTTTTTTTCGTCCTGTATAAATGGTTGAATCAATGCCCGAATTTATTGTTTCATCAAATAAAATGTTTTTTTCTCCAAACTTATCTCTTTTAAATATTTTTTTCATAAGTTTCTCCGTGTTCTCTGTGCTTGTGTAATGAATTTCTTACCCAAAAACTTCAACGAAAGCGTTATAAACTTTCCGCGTCGGCGTTTTGTCGTAAATCGCCATAATGACGCGCTCGAAGCAATTAGCGAATTCGCCTTTCAGTAATTCGTTGAAAATTCGCGCAATCATCTGCGGCTCGTTTTGGAAAACTCCGCAGCCCCACGCGCCTAAAATCAGCGTTTTATGTTGATGCTGATTGGCAATCCACAAAAACTTTCGCGCCCGTTCTTTGTTAATCGGTTCGATCAAATGAACTTTGTCGGCTTCTCGCTGTTTGACGACACCGGCGTTGACGGCGGGCGAAGTCAGAAACGAAACGAGATATGGTTTCGCCGTCAAACTCCCGTCGTCATTGCGAAAAACGGGAACGCGCGGCGAATAAATCATCCAGTCCGAATACAGACACGAACTGCCGCGACGATTGTATTGATACATTTCAAAATTCGCCGTCAGACACGGATACAGCGACGACGAACGCGCCAGAGATTCTTCCTGCGCCTGCGCTCCGCCCAGGAATCCACCGCCCGGATTTTTCGCCGAGGCGAAATTCAGCACAAACGGATTGGCGTTTTCATCGTCTTTACAAATTCGTTTCGCTGCTTTGAGCGTCGTTTCGTCGGTTACTTCAATTTTTGTTTCACTCGCCGATTTCACTAATTCAAAAGCGTTGGGAAAATCTTCCGTGCGAAACAATTTCGTATTTTCAACGGCGAAATCTGTTGACTCTTTAATCGAAACCGTTTCGCCTAAATTGTTTTGATAACTTCCTTTTTCTATAACCAGCAAAGTTTGTCTGGCAATTTCTTTTCTACTCATTTTTTCTCCTTTTCAACTTTCTCCACGAAAGCCTAAAATTAAACATTCTCCGTCTGACTGGAGCGCAAGCATCCTTGCTTGCATGGACGGCGTTTTTGCCGTTCAAAAGCGTTCGTCATCAGACGAGTTGAAATTAAATTAAAATCTTCGAGTTCACGCATTTCATTTCAATCTGAAATTCGAGTTGACCGAATCTTTTGAGCGTCCGAAGCGAACGCTCATTGCAAGCAGGGATGCTTGCGCTCCAGTCAAACGGCTTCTGTTTTTAATTCAGCGCGCAACTCCATCAGCAATTTGCCGAGCATATTCAGCCCACTTCCGTCGCCGCCGTCAGCCCAATACCTGTCATTTTTAGTGTGTTCGACCAATTCGGCATCGCCGGTTTCGAGCAGGATTTTCTTCAAATCTTCGTGCTGTGTAAATTTCGCCCGCAACGCTTCGCGCATAATATCGTCTTTGATGACTTCCCAATCACGACGTAGTGGTCGCTGCCGACTTCTGCCCATTCGCGCAACAACCATCGGCGAAGCGGCAAGGCGAAGTTCTTCTTCGTGTTCCGTTCCGGCGAATTTTTGCGCCTGAAAATAATGTTCGGTCGTTCTCCAAATCTTGCCTTTTAACTCAAACGGGTAAGCGACAAAATTTGAAAAACAGCCGTATTCATCCTTCGTTGAATAAAAATTGATAACTTTCTTTTCGTTCATAATTTCTCCTTTTTAGCTCTCTACTCGAAAGCCTACATACCTAAAAAATGCTTGATGATAAAAATGTGATCTTCAAAAAACTCTTCCTCTTTTTCCCACAGAGCCGACAGCGGAAGCCAGAATGCTTTTGCCGCATCGTCGCCGCCTTTGACGCGCGGCAAGCCTTCTTTTAAGTCGGGCGCGAGTTCGATGAAGTAGGCGAAAGTGACGGTGCGACCGCGTTGCGAGCGTTCGGGATAATCGAAAACGTGCGACGATTTGATACTGCCGCGCAGGACTTGCGCGGGGACTTTGATCTGCGTTTCCTCTTTTAATTCTTTGATCGCGTTGTCTTCGAGCGTCGCGCCGCTTGCCAAAAATCCGCCCGGAAGTGCCAATAAACCTTTTCCCGGCTGATGTCCGCGACGGATGACGAGAACGTGTCCGCTCTGGACGACAACCGCGTCGGTCGTGATAAAAGTCGGCTCGAACGGCACGCCGACGAAGCGCGTGTCTTGTTTATATTTTTGCAGGTAAGCGAATTCTTTTTGCAGATGCGGAAACGTCTCCGTCTGCTTAAAAACTTCGAGCGTGACGGCGACCTGCGTGGGCAGAAACTCTTTCCAATCAGCGTCGTCAGTAAAAAACTTTTCACGAATCTGCGTTGCGTTGATGTTCAAAAGTTTCTTGTCGGAAACGTAAAACTCTTCAAAATTCCACTGCGGAAAAAGGTTCAGATAATACGAACTTCGGTCTTTGAAAAAGCCGATAATCGCAATCTTCGCGCCGTCGGTTTCGTCCGAAATTTCGCTGACGACGTTCTGCACTTCCGCCGTCCAAACGTGGTCGTTATACGGATAATCGCGGACGGCACAGAAGATCAATCGAGCCGAATCTTCAGGAAAACAGGCGCGAATAATCTCTTCGCGCATCGCGGGCGTGAACGGATTCCGCACGTCGGACGCGCTTCGCGCCGAGCCAAGAATGACGATGACTTTTTCGGCGAGAGTTAAACTGTGTTTGATTAATTCGCGGTGCGCGACGTGGAACGGCTGAAATCGTCCGATGACGATTCCGAAATCATATTTCTTATTCATTTGTCCTAACACTCCTCGTGTTCTAAATTTTCGCCTCGCTTCTCGCGTGGCTACTTTCTCAACATAAATCTTTACGAAAATTTATGCAAATCGGTTCAAGGAATTTTAGCCACGAAAAAGACACGAAAAAGAAAATTTAGCCACAGATTGACACGGATAAACACAGATAGGAGAAGATAAAAAGAATAATTTATCAGGTTTTTATCTGTGTCCGTCTGTGTCAATCTGTGGCTAAATTTCTTTTCTTATTTCGTGTCTTTTTCGTGTTTGTTCGTGGCTAATCTCTCTTTTCAATCCGCATTTTCAAGCCGTATTTCGGGCGCAGAGTAATCATCGCCTGAAGTCCGATTTTTTGTTCGGGCATTAACTTTAATTTCCACTTTCTGCCCAAGATTGCCAGTAAAAGCACGCCTTCCATCCACGCGAAACTTTCGCCGATGCAGCTTCGCACACCTTTGCTGAACGGGAAATAGATGAATTTGTTGCCGGCTTCTTTGACCGAGAGTTCGTTCCAGCGTTCAGGCTGAAATTCGTCGGCGTTCGCCCAGAAACGCGGGTCGCGCTGCATTACGAACGGCGACGCGAGGACGAGCGATTTAGCAGGAATTTGAAAATTATTAAATTCGTGCGCTTCGGTTGAAAGCCGCCCGACCGTCCACGCGGGCGGAAACAGCCGCATTGATTCGGCGAGGATTTGTTCGGTGAATTTGAGGCGCGGATAATCTTCCGGCGTGACCGCGTTTGTGCCTAAAACTTCGTCGAGTTCGGCGTGAAATTTCGCTTCGGCTTGCGGGTTTTGCGAGAGCAGATAAAACGTCCAGTTGAGCGCGTTCGCCGTCGTTTCGTGTCCGGCGAGAAAGAGCGTCAGGCATTCGTCGCGGATTTGTTCGTCGGTCATCGCCGCGCCGGTTTCTTCGTCCTGCGCCATCAACAGCATTGACAATAAATCGCCCGTGTCTTCGCCCGATTTTCGACGTTCGTTGATGATTTTATAGATCAATTCGTCGAGAGTTTTGCGGGCGTTTTTCAGTCTTTTAATTTGCGGCAAAGGCAATTTTTCGAGCAGTTCGGAAAACGGCAACAGCATAAAATTAAACATCGAAACAATTGTCGTCATCGCTTTGCCGACCTCCGCCGCATCGCCCGCGACATTCGCACCAAACAGCGTTTTGCCGACGATATTCAAAGTCAGACGCATCATTTCGCCGTCAATATCGCGCACTTCGCCGTCCTGCCATTCGTCCGCCATTTGCTCGCCGAATTCGATCATTGACTTGGCGTATTCAGTGATTCGTGCGCGATGAAAAACCGGCTGAATCATCCGCCGCTGCCGCAGATGAAATTCGCGTTCGCTCGTCAGCAAACCTTCACCGAGCAGCGTTTTCGCCCGTTGCAACGCACGACCTTTGATAAATTTTGAATGACTCGTGACTAACAAATCACGAATCAAATCTGGATGATTAACCAGAAAAGCCTGCTGTTTAGCGACCCGAAAAGTCGTCACGTCGCCGAGCTTTGAAATTTCTCGCAAAAACGTCGTCGGATTCCGGCGAAACGAAAGAAAATGTCCGCCGAACAAATCGGCTTTAACGGTCGGCGGCGAATTTTGCAGTTGGGCTTTCATAATTCGGAAGTTTAGCAGAAAAATTGTTCATAGATGAACACGGATAAACACAGACCTGAGAAATTTTATTTTCGATGCGGTAGTCAATCAAAACGGTTAATTGTGAAAATCTCTATTACCAATTACCATTAAATCAATGAATATCGGAATCACGGTTTATCCATCTTACGGCGGCAGCGGAATTGTCGGTTCGGAATTGGGGCGCGAACTCGCCGAACGCGGTCATTATGTTCATTTTATTTCGTCCAGTTTGCCGACACGACTCGTTGAACTGAGCGAGCGCGTTCAGTTTCACGAGGTCGAAATGATGTCGTATCCGCTGTTTGAACATCAGCCGTATGATTTGGCTTTGGCGACGAAAATGGCGACCGTGGCGCGTTCCGAAAAACTCGATCTGCTTCACGTTCATTACGCGATTCCGCATTCGATTTCGGCGATTCTGGCGCGTGAATCAATCAAGCAAAAACGCTATGTGCCTGTGATTACAACACTTCACGGCACGGACATTACGCTTGTCGGCGCGGATCGTTCGTATTTGCCGATCACGCGTTACGGACTTCAGCAATCGGACGGTGTGACTTCCGTGTCAAAATTTTTGAAACAGGCGACGATTGAAACCTTTGATTTTGACGAAGTTGAAGTGATTCCGAATTTTATCTGCCCGTCGCATTACCGTAAAATTTCCGATTCGCCGCTGCGCCGGGAACTCGCGCCGAACGGTGAAAAAATCCTGATTCACGTTTCAAACTTCCGCGCCGTCAAACGTCCGGTTGATTGCGTCGAAATCTTTGCCAAAGTTCTGCAAAAAGGCGGCAATGCAAGATTAATTATGGTCGGCGACGGTCCCGAATATTCGGCGGTGCATCATCGTGCGCGAACTTTGAATGTTTTGGAAAAGGTCGAATTTGTCGGCAAACAACCGAAAATCGCCGACTATCTCGGAGTCGCGGATGTTTCATTATTGCCGTCGGATATGGAATCTTTCGGACTTGCCGCGCTCGAAGCACAAGCCTGCGAAGTCCCGGTCGTCGCCTCGCGCGTCGGCGGAATTCCCGAAGTCATCAACGACGGCGAAACCGGATTTATGAGCGATGTCGGCGACACCGAAAAAATGTCGGACGACGTTTTGAAGCTGTTAAATGATGACGAATTGCGCCAATCATTCGGCGCAAGAGGTCGAGAATTAGCCGTTTCACGCTATAGTTCCGAGAAAATAATCCCGCAATACATCGCGTTTTACGAGAATATTCTGCAAAATCAGAACAAGAAGCGGTAGCGACTTGCGTAACCTTCATCATTGCACCCGCTCACTATCGTTCGGGGTTCTGATTACCGATACAACCTGAAACTTGGAACTTGAAACCTGCAACCCATTTCTCTACCATTAAAACTTATGCTCAAACGCTATATGCACAACCGCGAACGTGAACACGCGATGCGTGATAACAACCGTCTCGTGCGCGAATTCGGTTGGGGAATGGAGTTTGTAGATGAGAACGCGAACGGCACAAATCCGCGCGAATTTTTCCGCGAATATTCCCGCAAGACAATCGCCGACAGCGATGATTTTTTCTGTTCGCCCGAAATTTCCGACTACTCTTTGACTCCCGACTCCCGACTCCCGACTCCCGACTTATTAACGTGGACCAGCGGAATTAAAACTTTTTCGCCTGAAAACAATACGGTTTACGCGCATTATTTTCCGGCTGAAAACGATAAAAAATCAGCCGTCGTCGTGCTGCCGCATTGGAACGCGAAGGAAGGAACTTATTTCGATTTGTGCAAAATGTTCAATCGTTTCGGGATGTCGGCGTTGCGCGTAACCTTGCCGTATCACGAAAAACGGATGCCGCCGGAACTCGAACGCGCCGATTATCTGGTCGCGCCGAATGTCGGGCAAACTCTCCAATCGTTGCGTCAATCGGTCATTGATACGCGCTCTGCTGTCGCTTGGCTGAAACAGCAAGGCTACGAAAAAATCGGACTGATCGGCACGAGCATCGGAAGTTGCGTCGGATTTTTCGCATTTGTTCACGATTTGCAGATTGACGCGGGCTGTTTCAATCACGTTTCCGGCTACGTCGCCGATGTCGTCTGGCAGGGACTTTCAACCTATCACGTCAAACAAGCCGTCGAAAACAACGTCACGCTCGACGAACTCCGCGAATACTGGCTGCCGATCTCGCCGATGGCTTATATGGACAAACTCGCCGCGTTGCCGCCGCGCCCGCAACGCTACATTTACACGCTCTACGACCTGACATTTCCGATAGATTTATCCCGCGATATGATGCGTTCCCTCCGCGAACACCACATCAAACACGACAAAACAAAAATCCCTTGCGGACATTACACTCTCGGCGAAAAACCGTGGGTTTACATTGACGGCTACAAAATCGTGAGCTTTTTGCGAAAGCATTTGCGGCAGATTTAAATTAATTATTTTCTGCAAAATCGGTTTGAGTCGCCGCAGATGCCAAATATCACCCGTGGACGACCGCCGTCCGGCACTCAATCTTGCCAAACGCTTATAGAGTAAACTGTTCGGCGACAATGATTATATTCTGTCATCGCTCAAAACAATGCTTAAAAATCAAGGTCTGGAATTTTTGACCAAGGTCAAAGCAATATGAAACCGCAGTATAGTTTGTTGAAAATTGTCCCGAACTGAAATTAAAACAAAGAAAAAATTTGGGTTTTCAGCTCTTTAATCATTGACCTGTTTTTGTTTTTGATGTTTATGGCAGATTACCCCCCGATACAAAAAGTGATTCGTTTCAGTAAATTAAGTAAATAAATAACTTATGAGTATAGTTGTTATGAGCAGATACAAATAAGAGGCAAAATTTACAAAATGCAATTATTTTGAGGTAAGTTTAGCGTTGTAATTTTTCTTGAAAATTATAATTTTTATAAAGATATAGCTGGAATGATCTATTGCTTTTCATCTTCATTTTCTTCAATCGAAGACTGCATTTGGTTTTGAATTAATTCCTGATTTTCCATAGCAAATTTCATAATCATCATCATATATTCTTGAACTTCTTTCTGAATATCTTCCTGTGATTTTTTTCGCCATCTTTTTAGTTGTCGGCGCATTTTCCACCAAGTTTTAAAATCTATTCGCCAAGCAATTTCGACAATCCCTTCTTCAAGCGAATTGAGAAGCCTTTTTTGTGATTTTTCTTTAAACCAATCTTGAAGGTATTCGACAAATTTATCTGCTATCGCGTCCTTTTCTGGCGAAAACAATCTTGCTTCATTCAAAAATATCTTCATTTGTTCGGGAAAATGAGCGCGGGCGCGGTAACTCCAATTTATTGCAAACAAAGGGTCAACTTCACTTAATTTAATCATTATAGCTTCGTGCTTGTCAGCGACATCTTTGAAAGTTTCCGCTTTAGCAGATTCAAGTGTTTTGAATAAATCAACAGGAAATTTCCCAAATACATTATTTGTTGCTTCTGGTGGCGCACCTAAATTTAACAACATACCTTTGAGAGATTCCGCAAAACTGCCGGATATTTCTCTATCAAAGGCTATCATTTCACCAAATAACTCGAATTGATGATAAAGCGCGGATTTTAGTATTTTTTTGTTATTACGACGGTTTTCAAGCCACGTTCTGATTTCGCTCAAAAGTGTGCCAAATGCAATACCAATAACGCCGATAATACCTGCTATAAGCGGAAAGTATTTAGGGTCTATGTCCATAAGCTAATATCGTAAATTGCGGAAATAATAACATAAGGTAAAAGTCCAGAAAAGAAGCTATCTAGCTTTTGAAAAGTCTATACGACTTGCTTATTAACATAAGCAACAAATTTCTTGTTTTCAAAGAAAGTAAGAATCCAAACGAAACTCATTGGCATATCATCAAAATCATCAAAATTAAAAAACTGATAATTAAAAATATCAGTTTCATAATGGATAATAGGCGCAATTTTAATAAATTCCTGTGGAACAATAAAAGTAAGTAATTCTGCTGTAATCATTTCATCTGAAATAAGCCGTCCAAATTGATGCTTAAAATGAAGCCCGCGAACAATTTTCTTTAAAATGCGAATAAATCTTAAATCAGTAGCCGGATAAATAATGTGTCTATCACCTGTTGGAGTTTGAACAGGTTGCATCATTTTCCACAAATCCGACACTCTACGTTTGCCATCTTCTTTACGCAAACCACGAATGACACTTGAACTAAAAAGTTCTTTGACCGCTTGATTTGCTTCTCCGCAAAGCATAAGCACATTACGGAAATGCGCTTCATCATCACTCCAACCGTTATTACATTTTTCACAAGCGCGAACTGTTAGACGTTGAACTTTCGAGTTTGCTTTGGAAGCTGGATAAAGCAATTTTGGAATAACGTGGTCTTTTGTGAGTCTTACACCAGAAACGCCACAATAAGCACAACTTTTCATAATTTAATTATTTTAACTATCTACCTTTCCTTTTTAATTTCCGCGTTTCCTTTT
The DNA here is from genome assembly GCA_965247805.1 of Pyrinomonadaceae bacterium. GTDB lineage: Bacteria > Acidobacteriota > Blastocatellia > Pyrinomonadales > Pyrinomonadaceae > JAFDVJ01. Next base: position 5,189,609 of record OZ252034.1, on the reverse strand, counting down.
CTTCGATGACGGCAAGCGGTTCGGTGTATTTTCGGTAGAGATCAAATAGGAATTCTAATCTTTCAAGTTCGTTTGCAAAGCGCGTTTTGCCGTAACAGGCATCAACGGCTTCGTCGTTGGCGCGGTGTGCATCGAGTAGTTGTTTCGGCATTGTCAGCGGATCGTAAAGGTCTGCCAGAGTTGCGCCGGGAAATTTCAGACGCGCATCTAAAATGCTTTGTGCCGTGCGGGTTACTTTTTCGATTTGTTTTCCGGTCGGCGATTTTGGAAAAGGGAAATTGTTATAAACCAAGTTGTTTGAATAACGATAACGGCTTTCCAAACGTCCGCAAACTTGGCGCATCCAAGCGTTGTGCATTACCGAAGTCAAAACGCCGAAATGATAAAGCGTTGCGTCTGGAACGATTGAAACAAGATCATTAACGCAAATTTCTTTCGGAAAAAATCCGATTGGAATATAACGCCGATTTTCAGACGAAACACGCGGAATAATTAAAAAATCATTATTCGGCTGTCGAATTTCAGCAAAAAGATAGGGAACATCAGCAAGTTTGACGGTTGCGGCTTTCGTGCTTTTAAGGCGAAAATCGCGCACAGCTTGAACTCTTTCTATCACGGCGGGCAAATTTCGCCATTCGGTTGTATTTGCATCTTTGAGCCATAAACAAAAGCGGTCAATTCCGTTGATAAACTCTTCCGAGCCGTAAATTCTTCTGACAAACTTTTCCGCTTTCGGTTCTTTCGATAAAAATTCTATTTTTTCTTTTTCGCCATTCAAAAATAAATTTCCGCCGTCAACGGGTTTATTTCCGTAAATCAATTCGGGAACTTTGCAAAGTGGTTTCCGGCGCGTCGTTACGACAATATCGGCGAAATCAACCAAATAAGGATTAATGTTTTTGACTTCAATTTCGTGCGGCTCTGATTTTACAGTTTGATAATCGAAAAGACGTTTTTGTTTCGTATCAAACAAACCAAAACCTGTTATTACAACTTCAACTTGAGCGTTCCCGCTTGCTTCGTTATTCCATTTGAACGTGCGATGCGCGAAATGAATCTTTGCGCCTTTGTCGAGTAAATAACTCCATAAAACGCCGACTTGTTCGCCTTGCGTAATCGAATTTGTCGAAACAAAAGCAACCTTAATTTGTGTGTTTTCGATAAACTTTGCGGCTTTGATAAACCACGCGGAAACATAATCAAGCGTTTTAAAATTCGGCACGTCAGAACAGCAAAATTCCATATCTGCCGTTTGTTCCGGCGTTCTTTTATCTTTTCCGACAAACGGCGGATTGCCTAAAATATAGAGCGTCGTTTCGGTTTGGTTGCTGACTGTTGAAACAAGTTCGCTCCAATCAATTCGCAAAGCATTGCCGTGCAAAATATTCGGCGTGTTTCGCAAAGGCAAACGGACAAACGACAAGCCGAATTCCGCCGAAAGTTCCATATTTGCCTGATGATCGGTGAGCCACAAAGCGACCCGCGCGATTTCCGCCGGAAATTCTTCGTATTCGATGCCGTAAAACAAATTAACATCAATCAGCGAAAGCAGACTGACATCGAGCATTTGTCCTTTGCCTGTCAATTCGCGGATTTGTTTCAAAACATCGAGTTCAAGCCGCCGGATTTCGCGGTAAGTGATAACGAGAAAATTTCCGCATCCGCAAGCCGGATCGAAAAACTTCAAACGAGCAAGTTTTTCGTGAAATTGTCGAAGTTTAGTTTGATTATTTTTGACCTCTTGAAATTCGGCTTTCAGTTCATCGAGAAAAAGTCCGCTGATAACTTTCAGAATATTCTTTTCAGATGTGTAATGCGCTCCGAGATTACGGCGTTTTTCCGCGTCCATTACCGATTGAAACAACGAGCCGAAAATCGCGGGCGAAACTTTTGACCAATCAAACTCACACGCTTCAATCAAGATTTGCCGCATCTTTGCATTGAAAAAAGGCAAATCCATTCTATCGCGGAAAAGTGCGCCGTTGACGTGCGGAAACGCTCTCAAATCTTCGTCAATAAAATTCGGTCTGTCATTTTCCGGCGTGTCTAAAACCTGAAAAAGCTGTGTCAGCATCGCGCCTAAATTCGAGCCGTTTTCCGCCGTCTTTTCCTGTAAAAAAAACAGAAAACTGCTGCGCGGCAAGAAAATGCCCGTGTCATCGGCGAACAGACAATAAACGAGCCGCACAAGAAAGGCTTCGAGTTTATGCCCTTTGTAATTGCTTGATTCTAAAGCGTCGTGAAGTTCACCAAGTTTCAGCGCAACTTTGATATTTACCGGGTCTTGTTCTTTGTATTCGCGCTTTTCGTAGCCGGAAATAAAACCGAAAAGATGAATCCTTTCCGGCAATTCTTCAAGCGGAAATTCGGTTTCTTCGTTCGTTTCGAGATTGAAAAGGCGAAACTTGGCAAAGTCGGAAATCAAGACACATTCCGGCAACTCGTTTTCGTCTAAGTTTTCGAGATATTCAAAGGCTTGTGAAGTGGCTTTGTCGAAATTCTTGCCGAATGATTTTTGCTCCGCAAGCAAAACGCCGCGCCAAAACAGATCAATCGCGCCGGTGTTTTGATTATTCTTTTTAACGGCTTTTTCAAAAACGGCAACCTGTCGGCGTTTAATGCCGAAAATGGAAAGAAAATCATTCCAAAAACTCTGCGATTCGGCGCGTTCGCGTTTTTCACCTTTCCATTCGTGAACGAAAGCTAAAGCGTTATTACGGATTTCTTGCTGTGAAAGTCTTGGCATAAATTTACGAAGGTTTTCGGGCGAAAGATGTATCTGAAATTTAACAAATTCAACTTCCTTGTTCAACTAAAAAGTTGTAAAAATCAACTCTCTTATTCAACTAAACAGTTTGCGAATTTTCAAAGTTTTTAGGCGAATTGTAAGAGTTAATTTTCGGAAAGTGTTCAGTTTCTATGGTGTTCAGTTTCAAAACAAGCAAATTTTTAGTTTAATTATTGAAATGAAACAAGTTAATAGTAAAAAACAAAGTTGAAAACTTCGTTAAAAATTGATGACAATTTGACGTAAATTATCTGTTTGTAACATTAGCTTTTCAGCTTCGTCTTCGCTCAATTCGCCGTTAATCATCATTATTGATTTTCTTTCCTCAAATATAGTTTGAAAATTTCGTATGGAGTTTTCATCACTCAAAATCAGATTGATTTTTGCGTTGTATTCGTCAACAAATGAATTATATTGATTTATGTTTGTTTGTTCTTGAATCAAATAGTCAGCTAAATCAAAACCGTTTTCCTTTTCCGAGTCCGTGCCGTGCGTTTCGATTAGGCTTGAAATTCGCACGTCAAATCCGTTTCTTTGCGCTCTGACGGCTTTTTCTTTCCAATCCGAGTAAGCATCAGCATCAGAGAAAAGCCAAACTTTTCGACCTGTCAAAACCTGACATTTTTCATCCGTTAAATAACCTTTCGCGCCAACGGCAAGCCAGATCATTTCGGGAAAACAAATCGAGCAGATAACCGCTGTTTTTTCGGCTTCGACAACGGCAACAGGTTTGCCCGGTTCTTTTCGCAAAAGATGTTCGCCGAAAAAACATTGCTTCAAGTTGAAATCATTTTTGATTTTCCGGTGCATCCAGTCGGTTTTCAGTTCGCAAGTTTCGCTGTTTTCAATCCAAGTTCTAACGGTTTGGCGTTTCCCGGTTTGAATGTCATAGCGCATTATTTTGCCTGTGCGAATTGCGCCGCGTCCGTCAATCTGCCAAAAGACTGTTAAGCCGTCTTTGGATGTGCCGACATAATACTTTTGCAAAACGCCTTGCACAGTTTCAAGATCATCCGGGAAAAGTTCACAGAGAAATTGCACGAAAGAATTTTGCCGATAGTTTCCGAGCGTGTTCTTGAAATAATCGAAAGGAATCAAATCAAACTTTGTTCCCGGCTTTTTTGCGCTCTGTATTTTGTCGGTTTCAATTGTTTTTTCAGTGTGAACTTGCGCGAACTTTTTCTTTTTTATGGTTTCCGAGTTTGAAAGGTGCGGATTGTCCGCAAAATAATCTTTCGGCTTTCGATGAAAACCGCATTTGCTTTCACGGTTGCATTTGCCGACATCATCCGCCAAGTAATAACCATTTGCATCAATATAACGGGAAAATTCGCGCCGCCTGCCGCAATTCGGGCAAATATGCCGCGATTTTGCGCCCTGATATTTTTCGAGTGTAAATGTTAAATTTGCCATAATCGCACAGAAAAAATGTTTTTTAGAACACCACTTTTACCACTTTTACCACTTTTCAAAACTTGGAAACATAAACGGCTTTGCCGAAATTCCGAACTTCAATCTGGATGCCGATTGCTTCTAAACGTCTGCCGAACTTGGATTTATTCATAAATCGAAAGCCGTCATCCAAACAAAATTGTTTGTATTCATTGAAAAGGTCTTTAAGTGAAACGTAATCAATCGAAGATTTTTGATAATTTTGATCGTTAATAAACATTTGAACGCTGTCGGATTGTTCGCGGAAATCTTTGCTAATCTTTTGCACGACTTCGCTTTCGGTAAATCTCTTTTGTTTTAACAAACGATTTAAGCCGTCTAAAATCCAATTAAATACGCCGGAAAGTTCATTGTTAATAATCTTGCTTGCCAGTTCGCTGTCCTGCTCACTTTCCGGGATTGTTTCGGTAAAAGGAATAATTAGGAAACGGCGAAAAAATGCGTTTGTAAATTCGACATCACGCGGCAATTCGTTGCAGTTAAACATCAATTTGGCATAACGCACGGCGAAAAACGGATTGCCGTATTTCAAACGGCATTGGACAGGTTCGCCGGAAACGAGTTTTTTGAAAAGATCGCTGTCAATCGCTTTCTTTCCGCCAAGTTCGCTCGAATAGTTCAAAAGTTTGTTGTTCATCAAAGCGCGATTGTGTTCTTCATTCAGATTATTAAGTGAAAAACTTGTAATGTTTTCCGAGCCGAACAAAGCCGTCTTAATGTCGAAAAAAACGCTTTTGCCGTTCGCGCCTGTGCCGTATAGGAAAAGACATTTTTCGAGTTTCAAATGCCGCGTGAAACAATATGCGATAAATTCAGAAAGAATATTTTGCAGTTTTTCATCTGCCAAAACTCTTTTCAAATAATTATCGAAAAGCGGTCTTTGAGCCTTTTGGTCAAAAGTAAATTGAAGCTGATAAGTAAGAAAATCTTCGCGCCGGTGTTCGCGCAAATTGAAGCCTGTTTTGGAAACTTCCAATGTTCCGTTTTGAAGATTAATTAAAACATTTTCGGTTTTCGGGATTTTCGGCGCATCCGCGATGCTAATGAATTGTTTATAAAGAGATTCGCGGAAAACAAAATGTTTTGATTCGAGTTCTTTTATTCCGAGTCTTGCCGCCGCTTTTCCCAAAAATGAGCGAAACTCTTCACTATCAATCGGCTTCCAATATGCACCGTTATAGAGATAAACAAAATCATTTTTCGCGCACAGTCCAAAATTATTAAGTTTGATAAGCCGCAAAATTTCATCAATCGTGATAACAACAAGATGCTTTTGCAGTATTTTGGTTTGATCGTCAATCTGGTGAATTTCCCGAAAATTGATTGTTTCGATTTCGGTGAGAAATTCATCAAGAATCGTTTCGTGTGATTTTATGTTGACGGCGGAAACGCTTTGAATATCGGTTAGAATATCATCCGCCGTGATGCTGATAAACGGGTAATTGCTTGCCGTTTGCGGCAATGTTGCTGTATTATTCATAGTGGTTTAAGATTTTTTCTTATTCAAAAGGGAGCGTTTTCTTTGGTTGGTAGCCGGAAATGCTTCCTTTTCTTTTTGTCCATAGTTGGCGGCTTCAATCGCAATTTCGCTGTGTGTTTTGCGTTTGCCGTTTTTTATCCATTCGGTTAATTCTTGCCGGGAAAAATAAAGCCGCTTGCCTTGTTTCGAGTGCGGCATTTTGCGCTCCGAAACTAAGCCGTAAATTGTCGGTTTAGCTAATCCCGTTATTTGGATTGCCAAATCAATGCCGCCGATTTCATCCGTGTTTGATTGATTTTCATTTAACTTATTTTCCGCAAAAAATTCTTCGATTTCTTCACGAAAAAGCCGTCTGATTTCTGTTACCGATAATTGTGTAAAAACTAAATTTTCCATCTTGTTAATTTCCAAGCGCGAAGTATCACGCAGTTTTGAAATTAAACGAAAACGGAAAGCCTTAACCTTAATTTAAGGGTTAAGACTTTTCTCTTTATACTTCCAAATCGTTATCAATCATTTTGACTATTTCGTTTAAGCCTAACTTTTCAAAGTATTTACGAATAATATTCATATCCTTTTCATAAGCAGTAAAATCTGCATCTTCTTTTTTATGAAGCGTCGAAAATTTTTGAGCGATAGTATTTTCGCTATATCCAGTAAGAAAAGAAATAAATCTTGCTTTATCGGTATTGTGTCCGTTTGCTTTGGCAAATCTTAAAAGATAGTTCATAGCCAATGTTGCCCGGTCAAGCGTTAAATCTTTATGCTTATTTATTAAAATTTCCTTATCATTTGGTTTTACACTCAAATTATTTTCTGTTTTGATTTTGTTTAACTCTAAAATTTCTAACTCTTTTAAGTATTTAATTTCTGCTTTCAACATCCAGTAAAAAGAATCCGGCAAATTTGCAATTATGGATAAAGTATCTGGATCGTCGTATTTCTCAAATTCGATTCTTTCACGTTCTAAATACTCAATTTTTGCGGAAAGATTCGGTAGTGTTTCAAGATGCTCTAACATTTTGTCGTAATTTTCTTGTGCCGTTGGAAATTCAGACAATAATTTAACCGACTCTTTTTCAGCCTTTTCTTTCCAACCTTTTTCAATTTCATCAACTATTTTTTGGATTTCCTTTCGACAAATCTCAAGTTGAATGTCGTCATCTTCGTTTTCGTTTCCAATGAGATGCGTAAGATAATGACAAAATATATGTTGCCTTTCTTCATTTCCTAAATTCAAATGCCTAATTTTTGTCTTGATCGTTAATGGTTTTGCTTTATTTTTTTGAATAAATTCCCATTCCGAATAAAGCAATCGAAAAAACTCTAAAGGTTCAAACACGCTTTCGGGTTCGGATAAATATTCGTAAATATCGTAATTAAATTCATTGTCGAGATATGATTCTAAATCCGAAAGTGAACTGTCATTTTTCATACCAATTTGATTTTGTTTGCGGCTTCACGCTTCCTTTCATCAATAACTTTTGCGTAAATCTGCGTGGTTTGTAAATTTTTGTGTCCGAGCATCTTTGATACTGTGTAAATATCACTTCCCAAAGTTAGTTGGAGCGTAGCGAAAGTGTGCCGGAAAGAATGAAACGTAATCTTTCGGTCAATTCCGGCTTTTGCCGTCCAATCATCCAAATAAGCACATTGCCAATATTTCAAATCTTTGAACACTTTTTCATTCGGTTCGCCGGGTTCACCAAGCAATTCAAAAGCATCATCCGAGATCGGCAAGGTTTCCGTTTCTTTGGTTTTCTTTTGACGGAAACGAATGTAAAAACCTTGCTCTTTGCTTTGCTGAATCTCGCTCCAAATCAATTTTTCGATGTCTGAATAGCGCAAGCCTGTTAAAACCGAAAATAAAGATGCGCGGCGCAAATTTTCATATTGAAAAGGCGTTTCGGCTAACTTTCGCAGTTCATCGAGCGTTAAAAATTCGCGCTGTGTTTCGGTCGTTTTGATTGACTTGATGCGCCTTGCCGGATTTTCGGAAATCATTTTGTCATCAAAAGCAGATCGCACGGCAACTTTGAATTTATCGAAATAACTCGAAGCCGTGTTTTGTGAAATCGTTTCCCGGCTTAAAAGAAAATCTTTGAAGTCCAGACAAAACCTTTCATTCAAATCGCCGAATCTGCAAACATTATTTGTGAACTCTTTCAGGTATTTTAAGACAGATAACCAATTTTCATAATTGCTTTTAGAGCCTTGCAGTTTGCTTTCAGCGATTTTTTTAAAGTATGCGAGAAAATCCTTTTTCTTATTTTGCGATGAAACAAAACCATAAACGCCGGATTGATATTCAAGCTGCCGCTGTGCGCGGATATTCTCGCCAAGCATCCGCGTTTCTTTGTTATGTTCTTTTTCGATTTCCGTTTTCGGTTTCTCGAAAACATAAAGCCGCAAATGTTCGCGCCGCGTTTGCTTTTGTGTTTCCGGGTTAATGATCGGCGGGTAAAAATCAAGATACAGTCCGCGTTTGCCGTGTAATAATTTTTTATCTCGCAGAAAAACTTTAATCATAATCAATTCTAAAAAGTGGTAAAAGTGGTAAAAGTGGTCAAGAAAAAAATATTTTTTCTGCCGACTTTAAGAAAACAGAGTGTCAATTTCGGTTCGTTTGATAACGATTCGTTTTCCGAGATTGACAACTTTCAAACGCCTTTCTTTGATCGCACGGCTAACAGTCCAACGGCTGACACCTAACAATTTGCAAGCGTCATCAATACTTAAAAAATCTTTCGCCTGTATTTTGGCAATCGGAATTGAAACGGATTTTTCGATTTCCGCATTGCTTACTTTGATGTTGCCGTTTCGCGTCCGTGTCTTGTAAGCCATCGAAGCGCAACGATGCTGACAATATTTCGTAACCGTCGTTCGCGCCGTGAACTCATTTCCGCAATTTTCGCAGATTCGCTTTATCTGAATGTTTGAACTCATTTTCGTTATTGAAATTTATCGTTTGTTTGTGTAGCTGTATGTAGCATAATTTCGCCAAACTAACTTCAATTTGTTATTTCCTAATCATAAAATACAATAAAGATACAAAAAGATACAAATCAAAACCAAACAAAACAAAGTAAAGATAAAAACAGAAAAATAAAAAAGCCTGTAATTACAGACTTTTGAGCGATTTTATATTTTTATTTCTATTGTTTTTAATTGCTTCTTACTTGCCGATACAAAAAGTCGAAAAAATCCGTGTGAGCATATCATCAGTGGTTGTTTCGCCGGTGATTTGTCCGAGATAGCGGAGTGCGTTGTGTAAGCCGATGAGGACAATTTCTTCGCTCATTTTTTGGTTTAGAAGGTCAAGCGAATTTGTAATGTCAGCTGCCGCACGGAGCAAAAGATCGTTGTGTCGTGCATCGGAAACGAGAAAACCTGATTGCGAAATATCTTGCGGATGAAAAGGTTCAATAATCTGTTTTTGTAGTTCGTTCAAGCCTTCGCCGGTTTTTGCAGAGATTTTGACGTAGTTGGAATCTGAAATTTGAAATTTGAAATTCTCCGCAATGTCTATCTTATTAACTGCAATCAAATGACTTAAATCTTTTACCTGAACTAAAATTTCTCTGTCTTCATTAGTCAAATCCTGCGAACCGTCGAGCATTACGATCACAAGGTCGGCATCAACCATTGCGCGGCGGGAACGCTCAACGCCGATGCTTTCAACTGTGTCGGTCGTGTCGCGCAAACCGGCGGTGTCAATCAGCGAGATCGGAATGTTTTCGATGACGAGTTTTTCGTGAATCTGATCGCGCGTTGTGCCGGCGATGTCCGTGACAATCGCCCTGTCTTGTCCAAGCAAGGTATTGAAAAGACTTGATTTACCGACATTCGGGCGACCGACGAGCGCAACTTTTAAGCCTTCGCGCAAGAGTTTTCCGGCTTGGAAAGTCGCGGCGAGTTTACCGATATTTTGGGCAATCTCAGCCAGCTTAATTTTAATACTTTCAGTTTGAGTTTCGGGTAAATCGTCTTCGACAAACTCAAGCGCGGATTCGAGAATGATAATTACGTTCAGCAAATCATCTTTGAGCGGCTGCAATTCGTTGGAAAATTCGCCGCGCAGTTGACGAATTGACTGCCGCGCCGAAGCGATGGTTTGTGCGTCAATCAAATCACGAATCGCTTCGGCTTGCGAGAGATTCATCCGTCCATTTGCCAAGGCACGCAGAGAAAATTCTCCGGCTTCCGCCATTCGCGCATCGAGTTTCAGACACGAATCAATAATTTGACGCAAAATAACCGGTGAACCGTGACCTGAAATCTCAATCACATCTTCACCTGTAAACGATTGCGGTGATTGAAAATAAGTGATTATCGTTTCATCTAAAACGTCATCGGATTCGAGATTATAGATTTTTTTGAGATGAGCGAAACGCGGCTGTGGTATGAATTTTTCGTTTTTGATAAGACGGCGAACAATTTCAAGCGAATCGTTGCCGCTGAGACGAATCACGCCGATTCCGCTTCGTCCGAGTGGTGTTGCGAGTGCGACAATTGTATCTTGCATATTTCAGATTTCAAATCTCAGATTCCAAATTAAAAATCCGAAATAATTTGGAATCTGAATTTATTTCAAACGAACTTGCAAACGCCGATCTCTGCCGCCGCCAACCGATTCGGTAATGAGGTCTTCTTCGATTTGTAAAGTTAAATGGATGACGCGCCGTTCGGTCGAATTTAACACGCCGAAGGTAAAAGGTCTGCCGTTTTTACGGACATTTTGTGCGGCGAAACGTGCCATTGCCTGCAATTCGGCTTTACGCGACTTGCGAAAACCGTCGGCATCGCAAATAAAACGATGTTCACGATCAAACTCTCTGCCGTAAATTTGAAACAACAAAACTTCAAAAGCATCGAGCATTTCGCCATTTTCACTCAGCAGAAATGAAGCATCTTCCCCGCTTAAATTAAGCAGACAACCTTCATCCGTCCATTCGGAGGAAACAGTCAGATTAAAGCGCAGATCGGAAATAATTTCCGCTAGAAAAGTCTCGGCTTTTTGGCAATTTTCGTTCATAAGAAAAGTATAGAGCGAGAAAATGAAAGAGTGAAAAAGTTTGCTGTTAAAAACCAATTAATACTTCTTCACCTTTTTCATTTTTAAGATGTTGATAATTTCGGCTTAATCTTTTTCGCATTTGTCGGAACGGTGTCAACAATTTCTTCCTTCGGCGGCTCGTTCTTTTTGTTGTATTTGTTGAGTAACATTTGCTGACCGAAGCTCACAAAATTGCCGACGCACCAGTAAAGAAGCAGTCCGGCGGGCGAACCCCACATTACGAATAACAGCATAATCGGCATAAAATACGTCATCATTTTCTGCTGCATTTGCTGTTCGGGCGTAACGGTCGGCGTGGTCGGTGTCAGCTTCATCGAAAGCACCATCGAACCGACAAAAACGAAGTTCAGAATATGATACGGGTCGGCAGCGGAAAGGTCAGGCAGCCATAAGAAAGATGCTTGACGAATTGCCAGCGAAACCGTTACGGCTGTATAAAACGCAAACAACAGCGGAAATTGAAGCAGCATCGGCAGACATCCGCCAATCGGCAGTGCGTCTTTCGTCATCTTCAACTGATCCATCTGAAGCTGACGCATTCGCGGATCGTCGGCGGGAACACCTTTTTTCGTTAAATCCTTAATTTTGTCCTGAATTTCCTTCATCTTCGGTGCATTTCCCGAAGCCTTTTTGAAAGATTTCGACTGTGACCAACGCAGCGGAAACAACAGAGTGTAGAACAAAATCGTGAATAAAATAATCGAAATTCCGTAATTATTTGAAATGTTGTAGAGAAAATTCAGCGAATAAAGAATCGGCACGGAAAGCGGTCTGGTAAAGAAACCGAGCCATCCGTAATTAATCAAATCGCCAACATTTATCGGTCTTCCGACACCTTGCGTCAGAGTGTCATTGGTTTCACTAAGAGCAAAATAATCTTTTGTTCCGGCGTAAATCTTGTTCGTCGAGCCGTCCGCATTAATCGGCAAATACGCCGTGATTAAATGCCGCGATTCGGTATTTTTTTGATTTCGCGTGACCCAACTGATTAATCCGTCGTAATACGGTGCGACGGGAAATTCGTATTTTGTCGCCCGATATTCGAGTCCGTTCGTCTGCTGCGCCGGAACTGCAACCATCGCAAAATAAGCGTCCGCGATACCCGACCAATCAACATTTCCTTCGAGATTTTGCGTCGCCTGACTTTGATTAATTAATTGTCCGTCTTTATTTACCGGAACTTCTTTATAGGTGAACGCGCTTCCCGCATAGCGTTGAATTTTGCCGTTGACCAGCGAAACGGCTTCGGGTTCGATGTGATAAAAGTTGTGGTAAACGATTCCCTGATCGCCGAGACTCGAACCGATTAAAAGTTTTGTGTTCGGAACGACCTGCCCGTTGCGGGTTAGTTTAATTCCCAAATCGGCAATGTAGCTGTCAGCGCGAAAAACGAATGTTTTTTTGACTTCAACGCCGTTTTCGTCGGTCAATGTAAAATCAATCTGCTTTTCCTGCCCGTCAGCCAGATTAATTACGCCGTCAGCCGAAGTTTGATAATTGCGGTCGTTGAGCGTCGCGTTCAGATTTTGATCGTCGGTCGAAAGACGAAACGGAAGTTCACGCGGATTGCGATTTTTGGCTTCGTCGGAAATTAATTGAAGCGGTTTTTTCTCAGTTTCAGTCGAACCGTCGGCAAAAATCGGTCGTTCGCCTTTCGGCGATTTTGCTTTCAACAAAATCCAACTCGTCGCCAACGCTCCCTTTGAATCGAGCGTTACTTCATACAGCGACGACTTGATCGTGATTTGCTTATTAGGCGTATTGTCCGGTGTCGTTGCCGCCGGCGTTTGCTCAACTTGCTGCAACGGTTGAACTTGCTGGCTCGGAGCAGTTTGCGTGTTCGCCACCTGCGCCGTATTCGCATTGTCATTCGGCGATTTTTTCGGCGCGAAAAAGTAGCTCCAACCGAAAAAAACCGTCATCGAGAGCAATGCGGCAATCAAAAAACGGGACTGATTTTGTTGTTTAGAATTATCCATTATTTCAATTCGGGATCGTGGATTTGGGATTACAGATTGTTAAATCCTAAATCCTAAATCTCAAATCCGCAATCATTTCACCGGGTCGTAACCGCCTTTAGAAAAAGGTTGACAGCGTAAGATACGTTTTACGCCGAGCCAAGTTCCCTTAATTGCGCCGTGTTTTTCGACTGCTTGCATTGCATACGTCGAACAGGTCGGTTCAAAGCGACATGCAGGCGGCAAAAAAGGCGAAAGAAACGTCTTGTAAAGTTGCAAAAAACTTAAAACCAGATACTTCATTCTACTTTACTTAAACGTATTTTCGCCTTTCTGCGATTCAAAAATTTTAACTTTCTCGATAATTTGCCGAAATTCCGCAAGCGGTTTTTCCAGTTTCACCTGCAAAAGACTGCGGCGGGCGTTTAAAACCCAATCGAATTTCGTCGTGAGTTCGGCTAATTCGGCGTTACTCAAACGAAATGCTTCACGCAAAAGTCTTTTACAACGGTTACGGTCGTGCGCTTTGGTGCTGATTTTCTTTGAAGCCGTGATGCCCAGTCGTTGAAATTCGGTTTCCGACGGAATTATAAACACCGTCATAAAACGTCCGTCAAAACGCTTACCTGTCGCATAAACACGGCGAAATTCGCCCGGTTTTCGCAGTCGCCCGTCCTTCGGCAAACGAAAGCCTAATAATGTTTGACCGTTAATACTTTGCGTCCTTTCGCTCGACGGCGTTTGATCACTGCGCGTCCGTTTTTGGTCGCCATTCTTGCTCTGAAGCCGTGTTTTTTGGCACGACGACGGTTGTTCGGTTGATAAGTTCTCTTTGGCATAATTATTATTCATCCCTCACTCTAAAGTGAAAACTTAAAGTTTATGTAAAAACGGTGATTATGTCAAAACAACCGCACAAAAACATTATAAAAATTGCAACTTTTAAATTTGTTTTCGGTGTAATGAGAAATGTTAGGAGATTTATATGAATTCTTATATTTTTTGGTTTACTACTCAATGCTTTACATTTTTCCGTTCGCGTTTTTCTTCTTTTTGGTTTTTACAGTCGCATTGCGGGACCGCGATACAAAATTAAAGATCGGCGAAATAACAAAAAGTCTCTTTAAAAAATTCTTTTAATCCGAAACGGCGCGCCTTCCGATAATCTCAATTTTTCTTTCCACAAGTAATTTTAAAGCCTCGCTATAAAGCGCGTGTTCGTGCGCCAAAATCTTCACTGACAAACTTTCCGCTGTGTCCTGATCGTCAACTTCGACGGCTTTTTGCAAAATAATCGCGCCGTGATCGAGGTCTTCGTCAACGAAGTGAACGGTGCAACCGGAAATCTTCACGCCGTAATCAATTGCTTGTTTCTGCGCGTCCAAACCTGGAAAACTCGGCAGCAGACTCGGATGAATATTGACAATTTTATTCGGAAAAGCGCGAACAAATTCTTTCGACAAGAGCCGCATATAACCAGCCAGACAAACCAACTCGACATTTCTTTTTTGGAGTTCGGTGATTATTTCCGCGTCGTGTTCCTCGCGTGTGCGTTTGTTTCGCGTGATGACAATTGTTTCTACACCACGCGCTTTTGCTTTTTCCAAGCCTTCAGCGCGAGGTTTGTCGCTAATCATGACCGCGACCTCGGAATCGGGAATTTGTCCGCTTTGAACAGCTTCGATGATCGCCGTCATATTCGAGCCGCGACCTGATATTAAAATGCCGATTTTCATTAGATAAATTCTATTATTTTTTGAATGAGTTGCAAAAGTCAGAACTGAAAGCGGCTGCGACCGGGCAAAATCAGCATTTCAGCAAAGGCGGAAGCCCGCGTGTGAGCAAGGGCGCAAAGCGATATGTCTCTACGCCCTTGCTCACACGCGGGTTTCCGCCAAGTGTTGCTTTAATGCCCGCCTGACGAATCGTCAGACTTTTTCTTTTTGAGCAGATAAACCATCGGCAAAACGCAGATAAATAAAACAATATAAAAATAAAATGCGTCCAAAATTGCCTTCATCGAGGCTTGCCGGACGACTGTTTCCCACATCACGCCGTTAGCGAGTCCGGTCGCCTGCATTACGCTGATGCCTTGCTGTTTGAATGCCGCCGCGAGATTTTTGATCGTCTGCACATAATTCGGATTAAATTTATTGGTGTGATAGCCGAGATTGTTGATGTGAACCTGCGTTTGCACCACAAGAATCGTCGAAGTCAGCGCGATGCCGACGCTCGAACCGACGTTTCGCGCCAGATTGAGCAGAGCCGACGCGCTGTTATTTTTCTCCGGCGGAAGTCCGTTATAAGCCGCCGTGTTGATCGAAACAGCAAGAAAAGCCAGACCGACCGACTGAAAAACACGCGCCCACGCGAGCGCGTAAAAATCCACTTGCAGATTAATCGAAGTCAAATTCCAAACTGCTAAACCCGAAATGACCAAGCCGAACAAAACAATTTTCCGAATGTCGAATTTATCAATTAGAAATCCAACAAACTGAATCAATATCAGCAGGACAACCGCCGCCGGCAGTCCGAGCATTCCAGCGTCCATCGCACTGTAACCGAGCAGCGTCTGCGCCATATAAGGCACGAGAAAAACCGAGCCGGTCGAAACAAAGGCAACCGCGAAAATCAGGATTGAAGCTCCGGTAAAGCCTCTGTTTTTAAACATTAAAATATCAACCGCCGGCTGCTTTTGATAATACTCCCAGGTCGCGCCGATCAGAATTGCGAAGAAAGCGACGACCGCCAACCCGAAAACAAAATCCGATTCAAACCAGCCATCGGTCGGAGCTTTTTCCAAAAATATTTCAAGAGCCGCAATGCCGAGCATAAAAAGTCCGACTCCGACCCAATCAACCGTTTTGCCTTTTTTGCGAAAATCTTCGCGCACATCTTCGGCTTGTTTCGATTCCCGCACGAAAAGTCCGGTTAAAATTAACGAAATAATTCCGATTGGCAGATTGATAAAAAATATCCAATGCCAGCTAAAAGTATCGGTAATAAATCCGCCTAAAGTTGGACCGATTACCGGCGCGACCGCCAAACCGAATCCGTAAATCGAAAATGCCCGACCGAGTTTTTCGGGCGGCGTGATGTCGGCGATAATCGCCTGTTCGCTCGGCGCAAGTCCGCCGCCGCTCAAACCTTGAATTACGCGAAAGAAAATCAGCGATTCGAGATTCCAAGCCAAACCGCACAGCACCGAACTAATCGTAAAAATCAGGACGCAAGCCATATAATAATTCTTGCGCCCAAAGTAAGTTGCAAGCCAGCCTGAAATCGGTAAAATTGCTGCGTTTGCAACAAGATACGAACCTAACACCCAGATCACTTCGTTTGTCGCAACGCCCAAATCGCCCGCCATTCGCGGCAGTGCAACATTGGCGACAGTCGTGTCGAGGACTTCCATAAAAGTCGCCAAAGTTAAAATTAGAATGGAAATATATGGATTGAGAAGCGGTTTTTGGGCGGCGTTTTTCATCGAAGTTTACCTGACGCGAACCTTCGGAACTGCCGACATTCCCGGCACGAGTAAATATTTACTGCTGTCCGGCATTTCGTCGAAAACGATTTTCACGGGAACGCGCTGGACGACTTTAACAAAATTTCCGCTCGCGTTTTCGGACGGCAAAACATTAAAACGCGAACCCGTTCCGGCTTGAAAACTGTCAATTTTGCCGCGAAAATGCGTATTCGGGTAAGCATCAATGTAAATATCAACGGGCTGACCGATTTTCATTTTTTCAAGCTGTGTTTCCTTGAAATTGGCGATCACCCAAATTCCGCCCTGCGTAATCGTCATTAACGCTTGATCGGGCTGGACAAGCTGACCTTCCTGCACGGCGCGATGCGAGACGAAACCGTCCTGCGAGGCGTAAATTTTCGTGTAGCCGAGATCGAGTTCAGCTTGGTCAAACGAGGCTTTTGCCATTTCGACCTGCGCCTGCGCCGCGCTGACTTCGGTTTCTTCGACGGCAACCTGCGACGGCAGATTTCTTGTTTCCTGAAGCCGTCCGGCAGATTCGTCCGCCTGTGAAGAAACAACGTCAACCTGCGATAAAGATTGACGATATTCGTTTTCAGCGGCGGCGATATTGGCTTTTGTTTCATTGAGGCGCGAATTTTCGACCTCGACTTGCCGACGCAGCGCATTCAATTTTGAATTGTTGATTTCGATTTGTTTTTCGGCTGAAATTAAACCGGCTTGCGCTTCGCTCAATTCTCTGCCCGCCAAATCAAAAGTTTGCTTAGAAACAATTCCGTCGCCGAAAAGCCTTTTGCTTCGGTCGTATTCGAGTTTAGCGACTTCCTGTTTATTTTTCGCGGCATCAACCTGCGCTTTTGACTGTTCGATTGCCGCTTCCGCCGCCGGAATCTGCGCCTGAACCTGTTTGAGATTTGCGGCGGCAGTATCGGTCTGACTGCGGGCTTGGTCAATCGCGTTTTGCTTGGTTGAAGAAGCGTATTTTGTTTGTTCGATGCTGCTGCGCGAGGTTTGCAGATTAGAATTTGCCTGAGTCAAATCGGCGCGGTTGTTGACACGCGTTAAGGTCATATTTGCCCTGGCTTTATCTTCATTGGCAAGTGCCATTTTCAGCGCGGCACGCGCCTGCGACAGTTTTATTTCGGCTTCCTTTGCATCGAGTTCGATTAACAAATCGCCTTTTTTAACGGCTTGATTTTCCTCGACATATAGGCGAACGACGTGCGCCGAGATTTTCGGACTGACGAGCGTAATATTTCCATCAAGCGCGGCATCGTCCGTCGTCACAAACTGCCGCGTATAAAGCCACCAAACCAAACCGACAACGGCACTGACCAAAACAATTCCGCCGACGACATAAATCGGCAGACGCGAACGCTTTTTAACTGAATCTGCGCTCTCGTCAAAGGTTTTTTCCGAAACTTCTTCCTCAAGAATCGGTTCTTTTTCTGTAGAAGACATATTTTTGCAAGAGTGTATAAACAATCGGGAAATTTGAGGGAATTTTAAGCTAATTGATAGGAGAAATCAATCTAAATTTGTCAAACTTAATTTATAAAGACGATTTTACTGTCAGAACAGCGAGCGGTAGCGACCTGTTTGATTTAGGTCAATTGTATATTTTAATTAACCATTCAACAGGTCGTTACCGCTCGCTGTTCCGACTTTCAGATAATCACAACTTCTTTATTTCCCTCAACAACGCGCCCGATTTCAAAACTTGTTCCTAAATTTCTCTGTAAAATTTCTTTATCTTCTTCGTCACAAATGATAATCATTCCGATGCCCATATTGAATGTGCGGAACATTTCAAAATCGGTGACGTTGCCTAATTTTTGCATCAAGCCGAAAATCGGGAGTTCCGTCCAAGTGCCGCGTTTTATTTCGACCGCGACGTTTTCAGGCAAGATGCGTGGAATGTTTTCGAGAAATCCGCCGCCCGTAATGTGCGCTAAACCTTTAATTTTACCCGAATCGAGCAGATTTTCGAGCGCGGGTAAATAACTTTTATGTGGTTTAAGCAGTGTCTTTGCAACGGTTTCGCCGGTATCCTTGAGTTCGGTTTGAACATTGTAACGACCGACATAAAAAAGCAGTTTTCGCGCCAGTGAATAACCGTTCGTGTGCAGACCGTTTGACGGCAATCCTAAAACGACATCGCCCGCTTTGATATTTTTGCCGTCAATGACTTTCCGTTTATCAACCACGCCGACGATAAAACCTGCCAGATCGTATTCGTTTTCCGAGTAAAATCCGGGCATTTCCGCCGTTTCGCCGCCGAGCAATACGCATTTGTTTTCCTTGCAGGCAATCGAAATTCCTTCGACGACCGAAGCCGTCACGTCGGGTTTTAATTTTCCGGTTGCAAAATAATCGAGGAAAAACAAGGGTCGTGCGCCTTGCACGAGAATGTCGTTAACGCAGTGATTAACAAGGTCTTGCCCGATTGTATCGTGAATTCCGGTGTCAAAGGCGATTTTTAATTTAGTGCCAACGCCGTCCGCCGAAGCAACGAGAATCGGTTCCGCCATTTGAGGAAATGCGCCCGAAAACATTCCGCCGAAACTGCCGATTTCAGTTAAAGTTCGTTCGTTAAAAGTGTTTTTAGCAAAGTTTTTAATCTTGGCAACCGCCAGATTTGCGTTGTCAATCGAAACGCCCGCATCCGAATACGAAATGGATTTACTCATAATTGATGCGATTATAAACTTTTTCGCTGATTTTAAGCCAAACGCCTTGACGAATTTTTTGCGAAAAACTACTCTAAAATGTTTTGTTTGAAGCAAAACTTGAAATTTATGAAACTTCGCATTCTTTATCACGGAAACTGCTTTGACGGCGTTTCTTCAGCCGCCCTCTTTACCAAATTTTACCGCGCAAAAATTAACCCGAACGCCGATATTTACTACACGCCGACGATGCACCGTGCCGGAAATGCGTTTGACGAAGATCAATTTGACGGCGACGAAAACGCGATTGTTGACTTCAAATATTCGCCTGATTCGCGTTTAACTTGGTGGTTCGATCATCATCAATCGGCGTTTTTGTCGAAATCCGACGAGGAAAATTTTCTCGCCGATACTTCGGGCAAAAAATTTCTCGATACGCAGAGCAAATCGTGCTGTGAATTTATCGCTAAAGTTGCGAAGGAGAAGTTTGATTTTGAAGATGAAAGTTTAGCGGAACTCGTTCATTGGGCGCATATTATTGACGGCGCACTTTACGAATCACCGGCGCAGTGTGTCGAACTTCGCTCGTCTGCGCTCAAATTAATGCAGGTTATCGAAGGCGAAAAAGACCCGACTTTTGTCGAAAGAATAATCAAATCTTTAACCGAAAAATCGCTCGACGAAATTCTCGAAAGCTCGGAAATTCAAGCGAAACTCGCGCCGATTCTCGAACAGCATTGGAAAACGGTCGAACTCATCAAAGAACGCGCAACTTACTCAAAAGGCGTGGTTTATTTCGATCTGACCGACACTAAGATTGACGGTTACAACAAATTTATTCCGTATTATTTTTACCCGCAGACGACTTACACGGTTTCGCTGACGCGGAGCAGTTTTCGCACGAAAATCTCGGTCGGCTCAAATCCCTGGTCGCCGCGTCCGCGCATTCACAACATCGCCGAAATCTGCGAAAAATACGGCGGCGGCGGTCACGCAGTCGTCGGTGCGGTTTCGCTCAAACCCGAAGATTTGGAACCCGGTAAAAAATATACGCAGGAAATTATCGAAACTTTGCAGTTTGATGAAGACTAAATGATTTGGGATTTGGGATTGCGGATTTCTTTGAAATTTTGATTGTAATTTTCCCTTGAGACAAAATCTTTTTGGGTTGGTGAATAAAAAGCGTTTTGTAGATGCTTGAATTGCAAAGTGTCGGCGGGCGCGCAAAGCCGCAACCCTTCCCGACCTGTAATTTTGTGAAATTTGTCTTTTTAATTGTTTGCTGAAAATAGATGAAAGTAGAACAATTCAAGAAACTGCAAATTTCAGGTCGGGAAGGGTTGCGGCTTTGCGCGCCCGCCAAAATTCAGTTTCATTTGTCGTTCTTTTCGACATTACATTTTGTTCACTACCTCTTTTTGAACTCATTTTGTTTCTTTAGAAAACTTAAAATCCCAAATCAGCCATCCCAAATCCCAAATCATATTGACTTCACACACTTGCGCGTTTAGCATTTTGAAAGGATTTTTATTAAATCGTTTGGAGTAAGATAAATGAGTTTTACATTAATTGATTCGGGTTCGGAAAATTTCGAGTTTCAATCAAATGTCTGGAATTGGAAAACTGCACTGGAAATCATCAAAAGTTTTGATGTCATCAGCGAAGGAAAACTGCGGCAGATGACTTATAACGCGACCGGCGTGAAGTTGGAAAAAGATGAGGCACAGATGATCGGCGAAAAAATCCGCGATGAGATTTTGCCGAAACTCGCGCCGAATAAACGAATCTTTTCCGACTTGAGCATCACCGACGCACCCGATGACAAAACGCTCTACCGCGACGAAGACGAACAGTGGAAAAATTATTCGGCGACATACGAATGGCTCACGGAATTTTCCGAATTTTGTCTGAAATCAAAAGGTTTTCAGGTTTTTTAAGTAGAAAAACGGCATCAAAGAAAAATGCAGTATTTAACGGAAAATTGGGTTGAGGTTGTTCTTTTTATCACATTTGCGACCGTTCACGGTTATGTCGGTGCGTGGCTTGCCGTCCGAATGCTTTTTCGTCCGCGTAATCCTGTGAAAGTTTTCGGTCTGACGATTTTTCCGCAGGGAATGGTGCCGCGCCACCGCGAACGGCTCGCGCAGGCAATCGGCAAAGCGGTCGGCGAAGAACTCGTTTCGCAGGAAACAATCACGGACGAGCTTTTCGGTAAGGAATTTCTGCGTAAAAAAATTCAGGGCGTGGTTGATTCCTATACCGAAGATTTGATCTCGCAAAATTATCCGTCGCTGATCGAAGCCTTACCCGCGAATGTCCGCGAACCTGTCCTCGATGCGATTTCGACTTTGCAATTAAAGATCGCCGAACATATTGACGAAGTTTTGCGAAGCGAAGAAACCATCACGACGATCCAAAGTTTTGTCGAACGCCGCGTTGACGAAGTTCTTTCGCAGAGAGTTTCCGAAGTCCTCGACGAAGAAACTTTCAATAAAATTCTCGGTTTTCTCGAAGACAGAATTCGTTCGATTATCAAACAACCCGCGCTCGAACAAAAAGTCAGGGATTTTATCAGTCGCCGCGTTGACGATCTGGCAAACTCGGAAACACCACTCGGAAATTTATTCACCGACGATGCCGTCG
Source organism: Pyrinomonadaceae bacterium (assembly GCA_965247805.1). Lineage (GTDB taxonomy): Bacteria > Acidobacteriota > Blastocatellia > Pyrinomonadales > Pyrinomonadaceae > JAFDVJ01. Next base: position 5,168,055 of record OZ252034.1, on the reverse strand, counting down.
CGCTTTTGAAGGAAAAAGCGTCAGAACAAATTCAGCCGATTATTCACCAAATTACTCAATTAGCGACTGCCGAACGGACGCTTAACCAAATTTCTACGCTCGTCAAACACGAAGTTCACGAATATTACGAAGGCTTGCCGTTCTTTAAAAAAATCTTCGTTTCGCGCGATAATCTTTTGAAAGAAGTTGATGATCTGGTCAGTGACGGATTGCCGAAACGCGTCGAAGAAACGCTGCGCGGTGATTTTTTCGCTACGGAAGCGCGAAATTTTCTGAGCAAGACGATTGATAACACGATGGCGCGTCCTCTACCCGAATTGATCGGCAAAATTGCGCCCGAACAACTCGACCGTCTAAAGGCGCAAATCTCGAAAAATGTTCTTGAGCTTCTGCAAGGGGACGAAATGACGAATTCGATTTCGGCTTATCTGACCGACACGCTGCATAAACTGCGTCCGCACAGCATTGACGCGATTTTGCAGACCGTTCACCCGGAATCCGAAGAAAAACTCAAGAAAATGCTCTCAAAAGGCTTGCTCGGCATACTCTCGCGCGGCGAAACGACCAATATCATCAATTCAGTGTTGTCGAATCAAATCGAAGGTTTTCTGGCGCGTCCAATCGGCAAACTCGCCGATCACATTTCTGAAGAACAAGTCCGCAAAACCGGCAAATCTCTAACCGAAACAATCATTTCCGCCGCGAAGGAAAAATTGCCCGAAGCGATCAAGGAATTCGATGTCGGCGGCGTGGTGCGCGAAAAGATCAACAATTATCCGGTTGAAAAACTCGAATCGTTGATTTTGTCTGTTGCCAAAGAACACTTGCGGACAATCGAACTTTTCGGCGCGTTCTTCGGTTTAATTATCGGTGTTGTGCAATCGTTGATTGCTTATCTGAAATATCTCAAATATTTCTAATTTCGGAAAAATTAATTTTTCTGTGAACTTTTTCAAGTTCGATTCCGTTTTCCTTTTCGACATAATTTTCTTTCTTGGAGGAATCAATGAAAAAAATCGGAATTATAATTTTTGTGATCGCGGTAATTCTCGGCATTACGTTTGCAAATTTCTTTTCGTGGGGCAAGACTTCAGCGAAATTGTTTAACTTTTCAGTGAGTTTCGGCAGCATTCAAGGTTCTGGTAACGTCCAAACCGAAAAGCGCAAATTAGCTGATTTCAACGCGATTGAAGTCAGCGGCGCAATCGAAGTCGAAATCGTCGCACAAAAAGATTTTAGCGTCGAGGTCGAAGCCGATGACAATCTTTTGCCACTCATCAAAACCGAAATCAGCGGTGACACTTTGAAAATCAACACCGACAAACGCTTTTCGACCCGCAATCCAATTCGCGTCAAAATTTATGCACCGGACATCGAAAATTTAGAAGTTTCCGGCGCGTCGAAACTTTCGCTGACCAATTTGAAAAACGATTCGCTGCGTGTGGACGCAAGCGGCGCGTCGAAAATCAAGGTTGACGGCGAAACTAAAAATCTCGAAATCGAACTGAGCGGCGCAAGCCGTTTGGACGCAGAAAACTTGAAAACCGAAAACGCTGACGTTGCTGCCAGCGGTGCGAGTAATGCCTCTATTTTCGTTTCTAATGAGTTAAAAGCCGATTTGTCGGGCGCAAGCAGCGTTACCTATTCAGGTAATCCGAAAACTGTCGAAAAGAAAACTTCCGGCGCAAGTTCGGTCAAAGGAAAATAAGCAAAAAGTAAAAATCGGCTGACTTGAAATTAACGATCAAGTCAGCCGATTTTTCACTTTTTAGATTTCGGCTTAAAGTTTTTCAGAATTTCTTTAAGTTTCAACAGCCTTTGTTTGAATTCCGATGAGATTGCCGATTGTGTCGAGTCCAACAATGTAGATGTCTATTTGAATTTTTTCAATCTTAAATACTTTCAAATCCTTCAAATTCTTTTCAAGCAAATCCTTGAGCGCGGCGAATTTTACGGCAGTCGCTTTTTCTTCGTCGCCAAACCAATCTTTAATTTCCGTCAGACGCGTAAAAAAATCGTTAAAATCTCTTTCTTCGACCGCCGAATCGGACGGCTTACCGATTTGAGTGAGCAGATTTTCTTTTGTTACTGCGTCGGTTTTTTTACCGGCAAACGGTAAAATTTCCGCGTCCGTTTCGCTCATATACCACAAACCCGCCGTTGCGTTTTTGATCTGTTCCGTCAATTCATTATTCAGCGTTTGCGTGTCGGCTGAAATTTTCATTTTTTTTCTTCTCTTCGACATCAGAATCTTACTCCGAAACCAGTCTATCACAATCTTTTTTGTTGCCAAGTTACTGTCAAAAAAAGGCTTTAACCGTTCTTTATTTTTTATTTTAAAACCTGTGGATAAGTCCTTGCATTTGACTTTTTTATATGTTAGTCTGAGTGCCGTTTCTGATAATAAAACCACTTGTAAATTATTGAAAACATTAGACTTAAAGTTTTACTTTAAGTTTTAAGCAACTTTCCACAAGCCTGTGGAAAAGTCTGTGGAAAACTTTTATTTCAGTGTCTTTAGATGCCCTCAAAGATCATAAGACATAAAGGTTTTCGACAGGTTTGCGGAACTATTTATCGAATACACTCAGCAGTTGATTTTTGAGTAAATTTTGCTTAAAAGTTTTACCAAAGAATTAACAAAATTTGTGCGGTGAGAAGCTATGGAAACTTCGTTAGAAAACAAAAACGTCTGGAATAATATTTTGCAATCGGTCGAAAAGCGTCTTAATAAACAAATTTTCGATGCCTGGTTTCGCCCGATTCAATTTGACGGCTGCGATGAACAGGAAAAAATTGTTCACTTGAAGGCAAGTCAGGTTAATAAAGATTGGGTCAGCACCTATTACGCTGAAATGATTAATCAGACTTTAAAGGAACTGAATCTGCCGCAGTATCGTCTCGATTGGGAAATTGAGGAGAGCGAAATGCAGGAAGAATATACGGACGACGACGCGGATTTTTTCTTTGACCGACCGAGTTCTTACGCTAAACCGCCGATTGCCAATACATTCAATGCCGATAAAACGAAACCTGAAGTTTTAATCAAAAACAGTTCGACGAATTTTGTGGACATCGAACCGATTGAAAATTCGCTCAATCCGAAATATACGTTCGACAAATTTGTCGTCGGAGCGTGCAACCAGTTCGCACACGCAGCGAGCCTCGGCGCGGCTGAATCGCCGGGAAAAACTTACAATCCTTTGTTTATTTACGGCGGTGTCGGACTTGGAAAAACTCACTTGATGCACGCTATCGGACATTCTATTAAGGAAAGAAACCGCCATTTGCGCGTCGCTTATATTACATCTGAAAAATTTATGAACGAATTGATTAACGCGATTCGTTATGACAAAACACAGACTTTCCGCGAAAAATATCGTTCGATTGATGTTCTTTTAATGGACGACGTGCAGTTTATGGCGGGCAAGGAACGAACGCAGGAAGAATTTTTCCATACATTTAATACGCTGCATAATGACCAAAAACAGATCGTTATCAGTTCGGATTGTCCGCCGCGCGAGATTCCGACGCTCGAAGAACGTCTGCATTCGCGCTTTGAATGGGGATTAATTGCCGACATCGAACCGCCTGATCTTGAAACAAAGGTCGCAATTCTGAAACGTAAAGCCGATCTCGACGGCGTTGGTTTGCCGGACGACATCGCGTTTTTTATCGCCAGTAAAGTTAAAAGTAATATTCGTGAACTCGAAGGTTCGCTCGTTCGTCTTGTGGCGATTTCTTCTCTGCGCGGTGTGCCGATTTCCAAAATGTTGGCGCAGGACGCGATGCGAAATGTCGTTGATAACGAACAGCCGGAAGGAATCACGATGGATCGAATCGCCCGCACCGTCGCCGCGCATTATAAACTTTCGATGGAAGAATTAAAATCGAAAAACAACTCGCGTCAGATCGCCGTGCCGCGTCAGGTTGCAATGTATTTATGTAAGAGATTGACGAAACACAGTTTTCCCGAAATCGGGCGTGAATACGGCGGCAAACATCATACGACCGTAATGCACTCGGTCGAGAAAATAAATGAGGTAATTAAGGACGATAGAAATTTCCACAGGGTTGTCAGTGAGTTAATTGATAATCTTTGCAGTTAGTTAGAGGTTATTAAAAAAAATTTGAGGTGGAAGTTATCCACAGGAAATTAAGCGAAACAGTTTAAGATTGACTTTAGTTTCAACACTTAAACAAAGTTTTCCACTTTTCCACAGGCTACTGCTAAAATGACCTGTGGAAATTGTGGAAAACTTATCCTTTTGTCTTTTTTTTCCACAGGCAATAAGTTTTCCACAGTTTTATCCACAACCCCTGTGGACGCGCAAATATAATCATTACAACAATAAAGTCACTTTTCCACTTTTCCACAAGCCCTACTACTACTACTATTAAATATATATAAATTTTAAAGTATTAGAATTAGTAAAAGCGTGAGTAGATCGAATGTAAAACTTGAGGAAATAAATCGCAAAATAATCAGTGTTATTAAGATTGTATAAGAATAGAAATAGACCTAAAATAACCTAAATAAAAAATCAAACGAAGCGTTCGTAAAAAGTGAGGAATTATTAAATATGGAATTTGTCATCAAGCAAAATGTGTTGAAAGAAGAACTCGGATTCGTCCAAGGCATTGTCGAAAAGAAATCAACGATTCCGGTTTTATCAAATATTTTAATCGAATCGGTCGGTGAAGGAACAATTCGGATTGTTGGAACTGATTTAGATGTGACGATTCGCTGCGAAGCGCAAGCCGAAATCAAACAAGCAGGCGCGATGTGCATTCAGGCACGCAAACTTTTTGATATTGTCAGGCTGCTCGATAATGGCGACGTTCATTTTACGAAAGAAGAGAATGAATGGGTCAAGATGTCCTGCGGCAAGTCAAAGTTTCGCCTCGCCGGTGTCAACCGCGAACAATTCCCCGAAGTTCCCTCGTTCAAAAGCGCGCCGTTAAAAATTTCGGCGGAGATTTTCAATCACTTTATCAACAACACGGCTTTTGCGATTACGAATGAACAATCGCGCTTTACGCTTTCAGGCGCGAAATTTATGATTGACAACGGCACGGCGCGAATGGTCACGACCGACGGACACCGCCTTGCTTTCATCCAAAAACATCTCGGCGACGGCATAACCGACACGATGGACGCTTTGATTCCGAAAAAGGCTCTGATGGAGCTTGTTAAAATCTCGCGCGATTCTAAGGGCGAAGTCAGCTTCGGCGAAGACCCGAATCACATCTATTTTGAAGTTGACGGTCGCCTGCTTATCACCCGCAAACTTTCGGGCAATTTCCCGAATTACGAAATGGTCATTCCAAAAGACAATGACAAAGTTGTGACGTTTGAAGCCGATGAGATGAAAACCGCGATTCGCCGCGTTGCTTTGATGGCGGACGAACGAACGCGCTCGGTCAAAATCACGATTCGGGAAGGCGAAATCGAAATCGGCGCACAAAGTTCGGAAGAAGGCGAAGCGAGCGAAAAAGTTTCGGCTGAATATTCGGGCGAAGAAATCGCCATCGGATTTAATTCGCAGTATTTGCAGGAATTCTTAAACGTCATCGGTGCCGGCGAATCAGCGGAAGCGCAAAACGAAACCGATGGCGAAACCGTTCGCGTTAAAGAAAATGCCGGTAAACCGCGCGTTGCCTTTGAATTTAAAGACGGCAATGCCCAAACCCAAATGCGCGTCGCCGGCGACACTAACTATGACTACAAATATATCGTGATGCCATTGCGGATATGATGAAAATAATCAAATGTAACTTTAGAAATAAAAAGCCATCTATCAAAAATTAGATGGCTTTTTATTTCTAAAGTTTTTTATTAATGTTTTAGCGGACTCGACGAAAACTTGTTATGAACTTAAACTAATAAGCCAATTTTTCGCGTCGCAAACTCGTAAGTAATAATTTTTTTCAGGAAAGTCGCCTGCTGACGTGCAGTTTACACTTTGACTAAGCAAATTGTTTTCGACGGGGCGTTCCCACTATATCAGTTTGGAAAAAACAATTACGGAGGGTTTTATGAAAATATTTGTGTCTATTTTGTCGAAAGTCGGGTTTCTGTTTGTAATTTCGATGATGCTGACGGCGGGCAAATGTCCGTCCTGCGATTTGACCAATAATAAATTCGACTCGGCGCGGGTTGTTAAAATAAACATTGGTGCGGCACGGCGTTATTTGGAGATTAAAGTTTCCGGCTTTCACCCGAATGCCGGAGCAACATTAAACATTCCCGAATTTCCGACGCAAAACGGCGGCAGTGAAAATCTATCGGTTCCCGTGACTTTTGATAATCAGGGAAAACTCGAATGGATCAAAGAACCGATTCCTTTGTTGATTAATAACGGCGATCCGAACTCCGACATTTCGATTTCGATTACCGAAGAAGGCGGCGGCTGTTTCGCGGCAACTTCGATGAAACGCGGAGAATTTATGAAAATAAATTGACGGTTATAAATTCGCTTTAATTTCGCGCAAAATGATATTCTCAAAGTATCATTTATGTTTAATAATTTCACAGAACCGCGCCGCGTCGTTATCACCGGATTCGGATGCGTCACGCCAATCGGAATCGGACGCGAACAATTTTGGGAATCCTTAAAAGCCGGCAAAAGCGGAGTCAGCCGCACCGAAAATTTTGACGTGACGGATTCGGCAGTCAAAATCACCGCTGAAATCAAGAATTTCGATTGGGAAGCTGAAATCAGTATAAAAGACCGCCGAAATGTCTCGCGCTGCGTCCCGCTCGCGCTCAAAGCGGCGCGGGAAGCCGTCGAGGACGCGCAAATTAATCCTGAAAATCTCTCGCTCGAAGAAAGACGAAATTTCGGCGTAGTTCTCGGAACCGGCGGCGGCGGACTTGCGTTTACCGAACAGCAATACGTTTACTGGCTGACCGGCGAGAAAAATAAAGCGAGTCTTTACACAATTCCGTCTTCGACACACGGCGGTTTATCTTCGGAGTTGTCAATGGTTTTCGGTTTGCACGGACTCTCGCACATCGTTTCAACCGGCTGCACTTCTTCGACTGACGCGATTGCTTACGCAGCGCAGCATATTTCGCTCGGACGGCAGGAAATGATGCTCGCCGGCGGCGTTGATTCGCCGATGGCACGCGGAATTTTGGAAGGTTTTAACCTGATGACCGTTCTCACGAAAGAGTGGAACGATGAACCGGAACGGGCTTCGCGTCCGTTCGACAAAAATCGTTCGGGCATCGTGATCGGCGAAGGCGCGTGGATTTTTGTGTTGGAAACTTTGGAAAGTGCGGTCGCTCGCGGTGCGAAAATTTACGCGGAAATCAAAGGCTACGGCTCGACTTGTGACGCTTATCACCGCGTCCGGCTCGAAGAAAACGGGGTCGAACCGGCGCGGGCAATGTCGCTGGCACTCGCCGACGGAAATGTTGCGCCCGAAGAAATTGATTACATCAATCTGCACGGCACGGCGACGCAGTTAAATGATCGAATCGAAACTAAAGCAATCAAAAATGCGTTCGGCGAACACGCTTACAAAATGGCAATGTCAGCAACAAAATCGCAAATCGGTCATCCGCAAGGCGCGTCGGGCGCAGCCGGAATCGGCGCAACTTTGCTTGCCTTAAACGAAGGAATCATCGCGCCGACAATCAATTTAGACGAAGCGGACGAAACTTGTGATTTGGATTATGTAGCAAATGTCGCGCGTCAAGAGAAAGTCAAAACCGCGCTCTGCAACTGCATCGGTTTCGGCTCGAAAAATTCGGCGTTGGTTTTGGCAAAAACTGATAGCTAATTCTAAAATGTCCGCAGTTTTCACGGCATTGGTGCTTCACTGCTAAAAGGAACTAAATAAATTTTTGTGAGATAAACATTTGATTCGCTGAAAACAAAGAAAATACGGTCTTTCGCTATCTTTTGAGTTTCTATCAAATATTTTTGGATTTTTACTGTGCGAAGATTTATTTCACTGCGTTTCTGTTTGTTTGTCAGATAAATCAAAAAATATATGTTTGAATTTTCTCTTTTGGTAAATTCATTCGTGAAAGTATTGAGTTTAATTTTTTCTTTGATAAATGAAAGTTTACCGTATTCATCAAGCTGAATCGGACGCGTAAAACAATCCGAAACTGAACCTGTTTCAGAATTCATAGACGGACAATTACTTGGTAAACCGATTACTTCCAAAGTTGCCGTGACATTTTTATCACAAAAATCCTGCCAAAGAACTTTTATTCGAGTAGTGCCTTGCCCTTCCAGAATTGTTCCACCGTTCACCGACCATTTATATTTAACGTCATATTTCTCAATTCCATCACCGAGTAAAGCAGTAAAAATTACCGGCTCATTCGGAGTTGGAACTCCGCCGCCTGAAACCGATATTGTCGGGCAAACTGACTTTTGCTCTGTCTGCGCGGAAACGAAACAGGCAAATGTTAAAACAAAAATGACAATCAGGAGAATTTTATTCATTTCGCCAATTTACATCAAAACGCCCGAAATTAGAAAGTTTTTTATCTGCCTTCAGGTTTGACAATCAATTTCCGCTTTGCCAAAACTTCGAGTCCGGTGCGGCGCGAGGTGACTTCGATGCTTCGTTCTTCGGTTTCCTGCACGTCGCCCAGGGCGCGTTTCGGCGTATATGTAACGACGTAGTTGGCATCAATGTTTCGCGCAAGAAAATCGGTTTTATCAACCATTTCATCACGGTTTTGCGGCAGGAAAAACAAGCCGTTCGTGTCTTCGGCAAGTTTGGTCAGAGTTTTTTCGCTTTTTGCCAGATTGTCGCCGCGTTCCCTGATCTTGCGGATCATTTCGCGGTCGAGATTGATCGTCATTACCGGATAAGTTTTCGTCTGTCCCTGCACCGGAATATCTGCTCCCGGCGGTAAATCTTTGCGCTGAGTGCCGCCGCCTTTGATTGATTTGACGCGCGTTTGAACGACTGCCTGCTCCATTTTCGTATAACTCAAAATGTGAACATTGATGTCGGTCGCCAGCAGATTTTTGATTGCTTTGCTTCTTTCGCCGTCGCCCGTCGTGCTGTCTAAACCATCGGTGATTAAGACGAGGTGACGATTTTCGAGATTTGATTTGTCGAAAAATTCGACTGCCAGATTTAATGCTTTGACAAATTCGGAACGTCTGCCGAATTTGAGATTTTTGTCGAGTGCCGCGTAAAGCTGCGTTTTATCATTGGTCCACTCGGCGAGAATTCTTGCGTCATCGTTGTATTCGAGCAGTGCCACCGTATCGTCCGGCTGCAAACTGTTAATCAGTGATTTAGCAGCGTTGCGGGTTGTCTTAAAATCTTTTGCCTGTCGGTCTTCGCCGCCTGTATCCAAAACAATCAGAACAGTTGCGGGCAGTCGCCGAAGGCTCGAAGCCTGGTGCAGAACGCCGTCTTCGTTAATCACCAAATCTTCTTTTTGAACACCGGAAAAAAACTGTCCGGCTTCGTCAAAAGCCGAAATGTTCAGTTTGATTTCTTCGGTAAAAACCTTGACCGAATCGTCGGATGCAGGTTTTGGTCGCGGAGTCATTTTTCCTGATTGGGCATTGATAAAAATGCTCAAACAGCAAAAAATAACGAATAATTGCAGAAAAATTTTAGTTCGCGGTAAATCCATAAAACCTCTGAAAACAGTTTGACTTCAATTTTATGATGCCGCAAGTTTTGAAAGATTTGCTTTTCAACCGCGAAAAGATTTGTAAAGAATTTGTAAAAAGTTACAGCTTCGGATTTTTCTCAACAAAATTTATCAAGTTTTTCACATAATCATTAAAATTCGGGCAGGCGACATTGTGCGGTTTGAGAAGTTCTTCGGAAACTTTGGTGTCGTAGGTCTGCGAAAGAAAAAAATAAGGCACGCCGTAGAAAGGCAAACCCGTAAAAATCGGCGACAGCGGCAGATTAAGCGACAATTCGATTAGACTGACCGGCGGCGCGATCAGCGATTTTTTCCCCGTCAGCGATTCGATTACCGCGTCGCAAATTGCCAGCGTCGAAAGCGGATTCGGGTCAGCGAGCGCAATGGTTTTGCCGATTGCTTTTTCATCTCTCGCAAGCGCGGCGATGCCTTCGACGACAAAATCAACCGGCACGAGATTCAAGCTGACTTTTGAATTTCCGACATTGACCAGCCGGAGCAGCGGCGCAAATTTTCGGTAGTAGTTAATGACGTAATAAATGCCGTCGTATTTTGCTGTTTCACCGGTTTTTGAATCGCCGACAACCACCGACGGGCGAAAAATCGTGACCGGCAGAGCGGCTTTGAGATTTTCGACTTCGACTTCGGCGAGATATTTTGTTTCCTCGTAATAATTGCGAAAACCCGCGCTGTGTTCGAGTTCGTTTTCGAGAATTTCACCTTTCCGTTGACCGGCGACGTAACACGTTGAAATGTAATTATAACGCCGCAGATTCGGCATTTTTTTGACAATTTCGTTGACGTTTTGTGTGCCTTCGACATTGACTTTGTAGGCAATATCTTTCTTAACGCCGAGATCGTAAATCGCCGCGAGGTGGTAAACGTCGGTCGTCTGCGCCTGCACGGTTTCCAAATCTTCCTCCGACATTCCAAGATTTTCAAGTGTAATATCGCCTTCGATGACCGCAAAATTTTCGAGCGAAATACGCAACTTTTGCGCGATTTGTTCGATGTCGCGCATCGCTTTTTCGGTAAATTGTTTTTGGACGAGCAGAAAAAACTGCGTATTTTCACCTGCCAGACGCTCAACCAGACGATGCGCGATAAAACCGGGAAAACCTGTCAGAAAAATTGTTTCGGAGAAATTCATAGTCCGAATTATAACTGAACGGTCATTCATTTTGGAAATCGAAAAATGAATACTCATTCAGTTTGCAGTAAAGGACGTAGCCTTTTGAAATAGTTTGGGAAGTTTGGGAAGTTTGGGAAGTTAGAAAAAGACCTGTCTTCTTAAACTTCCCAAACTTCCCAAACAGCTTTACCACTAACTTATGAAAATTCCGGCGTATTAAAACTTTTACAACTTAACGGGCATTATGTTATGTTTTGGAAAATAACAAATATTTTGGTTTTACAGATAGTTAATTTTATAAAATGACGGTCGAAGAACAAAATTCAGAAGAAATGCAAACTGCGTCGGAAAAACCGGCAAGCGAACTGCGCCAAGCACTTTGGTCGGTCGTTTCATTCGACAAAAGCGAAGCAAACAATTTGACCTACGCCGAAGCCGAAGAAAAAATGTGCGAACTTCTCGAACAAAAAGTTTCAGGTCTCTGCATCGTCACCGACGAAGCCGCTTCACGAATTTTAGGAAAGACCTAACTACCTTGTGTGCAACTTAATTTTCCTAAAATATCGCGGAGCGATGACTTGAGTTTAGGAATTAAATTTATTTTCAAAAACTTAGCAGCGATTCTATGTATCAATTAAAGCTGCGCCTAAGGTTTATCTAAAAATTCACAAAAATAGAAGAACCGGATCGGAGCGCGGGTCCCTGCGCTTCGCGTTTCAGTTTCCTGCATAACAATTAATTATTAATAAAATCTCGGCGCACCGGCGAATAACCTGTTTTACTGTTTGCCTGCATACACAATTTAAAATTCCTGCTGTTCCGCACTTACAAAATCAAGCCGAATTAGGTAGATTTAACATTTGTTACATAAATCTATTTGAGAAACTTTAAGCTATGAAGAAGTCTGAATCCCAGAAAACCGAAGCTAAAAAGGATTCGGTTTTTTTGACCGACAAGAAAGATAATTTTTTAATTGTCGGGATTGGTGCGTCGGCGGGCGGCGTGCAGGCACTTAAAACTTTTTTTGAAAATGTTCCGGCTGATTCGGGCGCGGCATATATCGTGATTCTGCATCTGTCGCCCGACCACGACAGTCAATTGGCGGCAATTTTGCAAACGGTTGCGCGAATTCCGGTGACGCAGGTTCAGGAAAAAACCAAAATCGAGCCGAATAAAATCTACGTCGTGCCGCCGAACGAGAGTCTTTCGACGGACGGCGATTATATTATTGTCACGCCGGTTCAGACGGTTGAAGAACGCCGTGCGCCGGTTGATATTTTTTTCCGCACGCTTGCCGAATCGCATTATGAGCGGGCGATTGCCGTTATTTTATCGGGAACGGGCGCGAACGGTTCGATGGGCATTAAACGCATCAAGGAAAACGGCGGCGCGGCGTTTGTGCAGAATCCGCGTGAAGCCGAATTCAGCGATATGCCGCGAAATTCGATTGCGACCGAACTGATTGACGAAGTTTTGAACGTCGCCGAGATTCCGGCAAAAATCATCGCCTACAAAGAAAATCTCGGTAAAGTCGTTATTCCAACCGAACCCGAAGACCGCGAAGAAGAACAGCAAAAAGCCTTACGCGAAATTTTCACGCTGCTGTGCGTTCGTACCGGACACGATTTTGCGAACTACAAACGACCGACGATTCTGCGCCGGATTGAACGCCGTGTCAATGTTCGCAGATTTCAAAGTCTTTCGGAATACGTCATTTACCTCAAAGAAAATGCCGATGAAACACAGGCACTGCTCAAAGATTTATTGATTTCCGTGACGAATTTTTTCCGCGATCACACCGCTTTTTCGTATTTGGAAAACGAAGTTTTGCCAAAAATTTTTGAAGGGAAAAAAGCGAAAAATCAAATTCGGGTGTGGGTGGCGGGCTGCGCGACCGGCGAAGAAGCATATAGTCTGGCAATGCTCCTGACGGAAAAAATCGGCAATTCGCACGACGCGCCCGGAATTCAGATTTTTGCGACCGACATTGACGAAAATGCGATTGCGGCGGCACGCAACGGTTTTTATACGCTCAACGACGCGGCGGACGTTTCACCGGAACGGCTCAACCGATTTTTTATCCACGAAAGAAACGGTTTTCGCATCCGCCGTGAACTGCGCGAGATGATTTTGTTCGCCAATCACAATCTGCTCAAAGACCCGCCGTTTTCGCATCTCGATTTGGTAACGTGCCGTAATTTGTTGATTTATTTTAACCGGACGGCGCAGGAACGCGTGATGGAAACTTTTCATTTCGCGCTTAATCCGAACGGTTATCTTTTTCTCGGCTCAAGCGAATCAATTGACGGCGCGGGCGATTTGTTTGACACGACCAACCGCGAAGAGCGCGTGTTTAAGAGCCGCCAAGTCGTGCCGCGCGTTTCGTATCCGCTGCCGGATTTGTCGCCGTCGTTTCGTTTTTCCGAACCGCCGCGCTCGATTACTCAGATAACGGAAGATCGTCCGATGAAGGAACCGATTTCCTACGGCGATCTGCATCATCAGCTTTTGGAGCAGTATGCACCGCCTTCGATTATCGTTAATGAAAAATTCGACGTTGTTCACGTTTCGGAAAGTGCCGGACGTTATCTGCAAATAGCGGGCGAAGTTTCAAATAATATCTTTAAGCTGCTGCACCCGGAACTGCGTTTGAATGTCAGTTCGGCAGTTTACCAAGCCGTTGACCGTCAAACGAATATCAAAATCGAAAATCTGAGAGTGCCGTTCGGTGAGCAGATCGAAATAATTACGGTCAATGTTCGTCCGGTTTTGCGTCGTCAGGAAGAGACGGTGCGCGGTTATATTTTGATTATTTTTGAGCAGACGGCGGAGTCTTTCGATCTGAGTGAGGAAGTCTTTAACTCGTCCGAACCGTTGACGCGCGGACTCGAAGATGCGCTCGTGCGGGCGCAGATGCAGTTTCGTTACTCGGTCGAACAGTCCGAGTACCAAGCCGAAGAACTCAAGGCATCGAACGAGGAACTGCAGGCGATTAATGAAGAACTGCGGTCGGCTTTGGAAGAACTCGAAACCGGCAAAGAAGAATTGCAGTCGGTCAACGAAGAACTCGTGACCGTCAATCAGGAATTGAAAATTAAAATCGAAGAACTTTCTCAATCGAATAACGATTTTCTGAATCTGATCAATTCGACCAACATCGGGACGATTTTTCTCGACCGGAATATGCGCGTCAAACTTTTCACGCCGGCGATTAATGACATTTTCAACCTGATTCCGGCGGACAACGGAAGATTGATTTCAGACATTACGAACAAGCTCGAATATCAAGGTTTAATTGCCGATGTCGAAACTGTTTTGAGTAAATTGCAGACGGTCGAACGCGAAGTCAGCACGACAAACGGAACTTTTTATCTGATGCAGATCACGCCGTATCGGACGGCGGAAGACCGCATTAGCGGCACGATTATTGCCTTTGTCAACATCACCGAACGTAAACGGCACGAAGACGAATCGCGCGAATTTGCACGTCGAATCGAACAGCAGGCGAATATTTTTAACACGACGCTTTCGTCAATTATTGATTTCGCTTACATCTTTGATAAAGACGGACGGTTTATTTATTCCAATCAGCCGCTGCTCGATTTATTGGGCATCACGCTCGAAGAAATTGTCGGTAAAAACTTTTATGATTTAAATTATCCAAAGGATTTAGCGGAAAGACTGCAAAGTCAGATTCACAAAGCTTTTGATAAAAAGACGACGGTTAGAGATGAAACGCCGTTCACCTCACGGTCCGGTGCAAACGGTTATTATGAATATATTTTCAATCCGGTCATCGGCGCGGACGGCACGGTCGAATTAGTCGCCGGTTCGACGCGCGACATTACCGAAAGAAAACGCCGCGAAGCGCATCCCGCATTTTTAGCCGAAATCAGCCGTGATTTGTCGGCTTTGAATGGGATTGACGAAATTATGCAGACGGTCGGCGCGAAAATCGGCGCATATCTGAATTTGTCGGTCTGCGCCTTTGTCGAGGTCAATGAAACTAAGAATGAGGCAGTCATCAATCACGCGTGGCATCGGAAAGACGTGCCGGATGTCAAGGGTGCTTATCATTTGTCGGAATATGTTTCGGACGATTTTTTAACGGTGGGGCGCGCCGGTGAAAATTTTATTGTTTCCGACACGCAGACCGATGCACGCACTGACGCGGATGCCTACGCCGCGCTTAAAATCGGCGCGTTTCTGAGTGTTCCGTTGGTAGAAGATAACGAATTGCAGTTTCTGATCGTGGTTTATGATTCTGCTCCGCACGTCTGGCAAGCGGATGAAATCGAAGTAATTAATGATTTGACAACCCGCGTCTGGCGGCGGCTCGAACGTGAACGCGCCGACAATGCACTGCGCGAGTCCCAAGAAAGACTACAGCTTGCCGCAGCCGTCAGCGGTTTCGGCATTCACGATTACAATCCGGTCAAAGATCATTTGTATTGGTCG
This sequence comes from Pyrinomonadaceae bacterium, assembly GCA_965247805.1. Taxonomy (GTDB): domain Bacteria; phylum Acidobacteriota; class Blastocatellia; order Pyrinomonadales; family Pyrinomonadaceae; genus JAFDVJ01. The sequence goes on along the minus strand of OZ252034.1, from coordinate 5,152,819 downwards.
CCCGAATTAAAGGCGATGCACGGTTTACCGGCGGACGCGAATGTCACTTTTGAATGTTTTGATAATTGTATTCATCCCGACGACCGCGCCCGAATTAACCACGCCGTCGAAGCCGCACTTGATCCGCACGGCAATGGCGAATTTGAGCAGGAGTTTCGGATTATTCGTGCTGATAACGGCGAAACGCGCTGGCTCTACAATAAAAGCCGAACCCATTTTGAAGTTACCGGAAAAAAACGCCGACCGATTCGCAACACCGGTATTGTCGTAGATGTTCATTCGCTCAAGTATTTGGAAGAAGCCGTCCGCGAATCCGAATCAAGATTGCAATTGATAATGCGAAGCGTCGAAGATTATGCAATTGTCACGGTTGACACGAACGGCATTATTAACGGCTGGAACAGGGGCGCAGAGGTAACTTTCGGCTACACGCAGGACGAAATTCTCGGCTGTGACACTGCAATTTTGTTCACGCCCGAAGACCGCAGGAAAAATATTCCGGCAAAGGAAAGGCAGGCGGCTCTTAAAAACGGCAGTTCCGAAGATGAACGCTGGCATCTTCGCAAAGACGGTTCGCGCTTTTATGTTTCAGGCGTGATGCAGCCGCTCAAAGACGGTCGAATTGACGGTTTCGTTAAAATCGCCCGCGATATGACTGAAAAAATCAAAGCGGAACAAATCAAACGGGACAAGGAGATTCTCCAAAAACTGGTCGGCGCACAGGAAAACGAACGCCGCCGGATCGCCCGCGATTTGCACGACGAACTCGGACAACTTTTGACCGGACTTCGTTTGAAACTGGAATCTGTCAGAAAGCTGTGCGACGATAATGAATTATGCGGCAAGATTGATGATACGCAGCTCATCGCTAAACGGCTCGACGAAGGCATTGACTTTCTCGCCTGGGAACTGCGCCCGGCGGCACTCGATGATTTAGGTTTACGCGCCGCGCTCGTCAAATACGTCAAGGAATGGTCGCATTTTGCCGGTGTTACGGCAGAACTTCTCGACTCCGGCATCAAACGGTCACGACTCACCCCCGAAGCCGAAACGAATCTTTACCGGATCGCGCAGGAAGCACTCAATAATGTTCACAAACACGCGAAGGCAAAGCGTGTTGAAGTCTCGCTCGAAAAACGCGGCAGTGATTTGATAATCTTAATTATCAGCGACGACGGCAAAGGGTTTAATGTCAAAAACAAAATGAATCGCGGTAAAGGTATCGGTCTAATCGGAATGCAGGAACGAGCGACCTTACTCGGCGGAACATTTGAAATTGAATCGTCACCCGGCAATGGAACGACTGTTTTCGTCCGCGTTCCGACGAAATTCATTAAAAGGGAAACACTCAATGAATAAAATAAAGGTTTTACTCGCCGAAGACCACAAAACCGTCCGCGACGGTTTGAAGTTGATTATCGAATCGCAGGATGATTTAGAAGTTGTCGGCGAAGCCGGTGACGGACGCGAAGCAATTCGTCTGGCTCAGGAATTGAAGCCTGATATTGTCGTAATGGATGTTTCAATGCCAATTCTAAACGGGTTGTTGGCGACCGCGAAACTCAAAAGAATCTTACCCGACATCAAAATTTTAACCTTGACGCGCCACACCGACGAAGCGTATTTGCAGGAACTTCTTCAGGCGGGCGTGTCCGGCTATGTTCTCAAACAAAGCGCGTCAACCGAATTGATTCGTGCAATTTACGCGGTTGTGGACGGCGGCAAATATCTCGATCCGGCAATTACGGGCAAAGTCTTTGCCGGTTACTCCGAAAATTTAAGCAAAATGCGCGGCGACACCAGCGGCGCAAAACTAACGGGACGCGAATCCGAAACGCTCCGCCTGATTGCGCTCGGTTACAGCAACAAGGAAATCGCCGAACAATTCGACATTTCGGTCAAAACCGTCGAAGCCCACAAAGCCAACGCCCAGAAAAAACTCAACATCGGCAGCCGCAAGGAAATCATCGCCTACGCCATTCTGCAAGGCTGGATGCAGGAAAATTAAAGTTTCCGGCATCTGCCGCATCGGGGAAATCCCTACCGGTTTTTTCGCTGCTTCCTTATTTCGGCAAATCTTCTTTTTGCGGATAATCAATATCAAATAGATTATTCAGGCAAAATGCAGGAAGCGGTTGTTCAGGTTTAACCCAGATTTGAGTTAAACCTGAACGGAACAGGCGAGGTGAATTAAGCTTGAACCCCTTTAATCTATTGTTTGGCGGATAATAAAAGTTTTAAGAATTTGAATACCCCGTGTAATTAAATCTTTTTTGCAAAATCGCCGTGCTTCGCAGACGATCCAACGCTCAATCCGGGTTTTTGCGTGTTGAGTCGTCAAACTTTCAGTATCCGTCCAACTCTTAAATTTTTTAATCAATATTTAGTTCACTTTAAACAAATTTATTGAGATATGGATATGGTTGACTCTTCCAACAATACGCAAAAAAATTTATTTACGGTTTTGCCCGACAAATTACCGCTGAATATTCCGCCGCCGCGGGTGTTGGTCGTTGACGACGACGACGATAATCGGCTGATGCTCAAACTGCTGCTGGAAATGTGGAAATACGAAGTGATCGAAGCTGCTGACGGAATCGAAGTGGTTGATATTGCCGAAATGGTGCTGCCCGATTTAATTTTGCTTGATGTCAAAATGCCGAAGATGAATGGTTTTGATGTCACTGAAAAAATCAGACAGTCGCCGTTGATCGGTAATGTTCCGGTGGTTTTTGTTTCGGGTTGTGTCGAACCTGTTTATCAGCAGAGAGCTTCTGCCGTCGGCGGCAACGAATATTTGATCAAGCCGCTCAATTTTCAGGAACTTGAGTTTGTTCTTGAAAAATATATTCAATTTTCGGGAGCGAATATTTGTGATACCAGATAATACAATCATTTCGCCTCCGAACTTTAATTTTAATTGTATAGGGAAAATCCCTAATTAAAACTTTCTTTTTCCCGATTTTTACGACACTTTCAATATGAGATAAAAGAAATCATAAATTTGATTCTTTTAAAGCAGAATGTTTTTTGAAGCCTGAAACACGGCGATTGTGGGTGTTCGCTGCATCTTGCTTCAAATTAAGGGAGAGTTTCACGGCTCTCCTATTTTTTACTTTCTTGATGAAGAATCAAGCGTGTGATAACGGCGAATTTTAATTTGATGTTGAAGATTTTATCTGACAAAAACTACCTCACGCCCCACTTTTCTTTGAAAAAATTCGTCTTGTCAATTTTAACCCCCGATGGCTTATGACAAAACTATTGCCGGAACGATTGAAAAATCGAATCGCGGCAAAAATTGAAAAAGGGTAACATAATGGAAAGAAATTATACAAAAATCAACCAAAGTAAATATTTAATTCAGGGAGAATTTAAAAGCTACGCAGCTACCTTAAACCGCACTGTTTTTGACAAAACAAAGCCGTTTCAAAACATTATAAATGAGAGATTTTTCAAAAATGACTTACTGAACAGTCTTTCAAAAAAAGCCTTAGACAATCTTTCGTCAGCAATGCAGACGGTTTATTTAGACGAAAACGAGAACATTTACAGTCCCGATGAAAAGATTCGTTATTTTTATTTTCCCGAAACAGCGGTTTTTTCCGACTTTAAAATTCTTGCCGACGGCAGAATGATCGAAATAAATATGCTCGGCTGCGAAGGCATTACCGGCGTTTCGTCATTACTAAACGGACTTCCGGCGGCAAATTTTACGAAGGTTTTACAAGCCGGAAATGCTCTGCGGATTGACTCCGACCTGCTTTTTGAACAATTTAACAATAATTCCGAGATGAGAAAAGTGTTTTTCGATTATCTCTATCACTCAATTAATGCAATCTCGCAAAAAATTATCTGCAACGGTTTTCACTTAATCGAAAATCGTCTCTGTTCGTGGCTTTTAATGCTGCAGGACCGCACGGGGAAATGTAAATTAAAACTGACTCACGAACAAATCGCGCTCTCACTCGGCGCACATCGCCCGAGCATCACGCAAATTACAAAAAAATTGCGCGACGAAAAAATAATTGATTACTCAAGAGGCAAGATTTTTATTCTTAGCCAATCTAAAATAAGAACCGCTGCCTGCCCCTGTTACGCATCAGTCAATTGAACGGCAAATTACCAAAATAAGACATAAACCAAATAATTATTTTTAGAAATAGAAAATGTTACTGGTCAAAACAAAACTCGATTTAAGCGGTATTCACGGTATCGGCTTGTATGCCAATGAATTCATCCCGAAGGATACGGTCATCTGGAAATTTAACCGTTTAATAGATTTACGCTGCTGCGAAGATGATATTGAACGACTTTCCGAAAGTTCGCGCGAGCAGATAAAAAAATACAGTTACCGCGAAAAACACACCGGATTATACGTTTTATGCGGTGATGATGCACGATTTTTTAATCATTCGTTCCGTCCGAACTGCATTGATTATTACAACGGCGAAGATCAGGATGTCACTGTTGCGCTCCGCGACATTCGCGTAGGCGAAGAGCTGACCTGCGATTACGCGCTCTTCGATTTGGATTGTGCAGAAGGAAAATATACATTTCCGCCGGTGGTAAATTCCGAAGTTTTGCCGCAATATGTATAAAAATCAAGTCGTAGAATACGAGTCAGGCAAACCGTCTATGACCCTTTTGTCTGATGAACAGGGCAAACAGCGGTTACAGAAATCATATTTAACTTTGCTCGTGCTTACTATTGAGCCAATCAAGCAGCTTCAGAAAAAAAATGATCCGATTTTATTTCGTTGAGATGAAATTCGGAGTTAAAGCTAAAATCAGTATTGAAATTTTTCCGCCATTGCCAATGTTTCAACAGCGGCATAAATCCCATTAGTTCACGGTCAACCGGCGGTTGAAATGGATATGCCGGAATGTTTGCCGAAGTTAGCACGCCGCTTGCCAGTGCAGTGAATAGTTCGCTAAGTTCCGAAGCGTTGCGGCGCAGATTTTCACCGTCGAGATGGAAGATTCCCTGCGGATCAATTTTGCCGCTTGCTTCGCGGACAAGCGAACACCAATCGGTCGAATCAATCAACGGATACCAGCAAAAACCGTGAAACGCTATCGAAAGTGCCGCAAGCTGTTTTTCGAGAATTTCGCACTGTTCGACCATAAATTTGAGCCACGAAATCCGGTCGGTAATACCGCCGCGAATATTTGTCTCCGACAGCATTACCGGCAATCCAAAATGTTCGACATAATCTATCGCAACGCGGGCGAAACCCTGCGGACGGCGGTTCGGGTAAATCCGCTGATTGCCGTTCCATTCAAGTTCACTGTGCGCGTAATAATCGAGACCGAGAATATCTATCCGCGAAGGATTTTCGAGAAACCATTCGAGTTCTTCGACGGTTGCTTCGTGTTCACGCAAGTAGCCGTAAAGCGGATGAAGTTTATTGATTTTGCCAAGTACGAGGTCGGCGACGAGAAACCGAAGGTCATTGCGAAATGCTGTGTTTTCAATTGAATGCTGATTAGTCGGATGATGTTTTTCGCAGGTGTCAACGTAAACAAAATGCACTTCGTCGAGCGTCTTCGTTAAATATTGGCTGACGCGGCAGATCGCTTCGCCCATATTGAGAATCATTCGCACAAAACTCTTTTTGCTGCGAAAATAAGGATACCAAATGCCTTCGTGTCCGCAAAAAAGCGCAGTCACAAAAGGTTCGTTGATGATCGTATAATAGCGAATCCAAGGATAACGCGCGGCGATCCGCCTAATAAAATTCAAATATAAATCGGCGAAATTCGGATTGGCGAAACCGTCCGCGAGCCATTCGGGAAAGCTCGTGTGATGGAGCGGATCGAGAATCACTTCGACGTTTAATTCCCGAAAACGATGCAGTGCTTTATCAAGCCACAACCAATCGTAAACACCTTTTTCGCGTTCGATGCTGTGCCAAGGCGCGGAATAACGCATCAAATCCAGATTGCAGGAATTGACTAAATTTAAGTCGTCTTCAACGAATTCGGTGTGTTTCGTCAGATTCAGCACGTCCGTTCCGCTGCCGAAAATATGCGTGCTTTCAAAACCGCTTAAAAATCTCAAAATATTTCCCCCTTGATATTGCTAAGAAGGCGGACGCGAATTCATTAACTGTAAAACTCGTGTTCGCCTTTTTATTTATTTGAAAATTATAAACTACGGCAGAGGTTTGCCGCCGGTTACGCCGAGAATTTCGCCGCTGATGTAGCTCGCTTCATCCGAGGCGAGAAAAACATACGCGGGTGCGAGTTCTGCGGGCTGCGCCGGTCGTTTCATCGGCGCATCTTTGCCGAATTCTGAAACTTTTTCGGGCGGCATCGTCGAAACGATCAGAGGTGTCCAGACAGGACCCGGCGCGACGGCGTTGACGCGAATTCCTTTTTCGATTAATTCTTCATTCAACGCTTTGGTAAAATTGACAATCGCGCCCTTCGTCGCTGCATATGCGAGCAGTTGTTTCGACGGCTGATACGCCTGAATCGAAGCCGTATTGATAATCGCGCCGCCCTCGTTAAGATGCGGAATCACGGCTTTGCAAAGGTAAAACATCGCAAAAATGTTGGTGCGAAAAGTTTTCTCGATTTCGTCCGACGGCAAATCTTCGATGCCTTCGTGCGACATCTGAAACGCGGCGTTGTTGACCAGAATGTCAATTTCGCCGAATTCCTTCGCCGTCTGTTCGACGATTTTGCGGCAGTGCGCTTCGTCGCCGATGTCACCCGCGATCAATAAACATCGCCGTCCGGCATCTTCGACAACGCGCTTTGTTTCCGCCGCGTCTTCTTCCTCGTTCAAATAAGAAACAACGACATCCGCGCCTTCCCGCGCAAACGCGAGTGCGACGGCGCGACCGATGCCCGAATCGCCGCCGGTAATAATCGCGGTTTTATCTGCTAATTTTCCCGAACCTTTATAACTTTGCTCGCCATAATCGGGCGCGACATCCATTTCGGCTTCGCTTCCGGGTGCCTGCTGTTCCTGTTCGTCAAACGGCGGTTTGACTTCTTTATCCTGCGGATTTTCCTGCATAATCTCCCCCTTGTTTTATTAAAAATTGATTTTTAGTTTTTGATAAATGTTTTGCTTGTTTTCGAAGCATTTTGACTTGCCGGTTGATTTGACAGCGAACTCGGCGCGTCGAGGTGCGCTCCGTCGTCCACCCCGACCCCAAGCCGGTCAACCAGTTCGCCGCCGAGCCAGCCGGTGATTCCCGCGAGCGCGAAACCGGCGAAAGAAAGTGCGTAGCCGATGACCGACGGTTCAGCCGCAACGTATTTGTGACGCAGATACCAGCTACCGGTAAACAACAGTAAAACAAAGACGTTGCCGATACCGTGCAGCAACCCGACCGATTTGGCGCGTGTTCCCGAAGGAATGGCAAACCAGTCAATCCAACCCGGCAGTGCGGCAGCAAGTCCGCCGATTATTCCGGCGGCGATCATCCAATAAGCGACTTCGAGAAACGGCGGCTTACTCCAAATCAGATGAATCGCGTCGAAAATCACGCCCGTTGACAATAATCCGAGCGGAAAAACAATCAGAATCGGATGCAGCGCGTGTCCTAAAATTTTGGCTTTGCTTTCCATAAAAATTTATCTCTCCGGTCAATCTCAATTCAAAGCTATATTCTTGTTTAATTTATGTTGTCACAGGCGAATCGTTCATTTCTGTTATCTTTCATACAGAAATGAACGACCAAAATATGTAAATTAATAAAAATTTAACGTCGAATAGAGTTGTTTGAGGATCAGAAATTATCAAAAATCGGCTCTGTCTTAATAATGTATGAGGCTCGTCAAAGTTTCAGCACCTAAAGGCAATGGCGCAGATGTTGCAAAAATTGCTTTTAACTGCGGTATCTTGGAAGTTTCCACGCATCAGGTTCAATTGCTTGAGGCTAACGGAAACTCTGAGGTAAGAGATATTATTGATTTGAATATCTCAACGCCGAAGGCAAAGCGTTTTGTTGATGCCCTGCTTGCAGCGGATTTTTACAAAGCGGAAAATTACACGGTTAATATTCGTCAGCCGCGTTCGATTATCTCCCGCGAAAGTTTGCGCCAACTGACTGTGCCGGTGGCTGAACCGGCAACTGATATTTTAGAAGAACTCTGGCAGTTTAGCCATATTACAAGCAGTTTTGTCGGACGAATTTTTATTGCGGCGTGTCTGCTGGCGTATGGCGTTATTGAGTCGAAACTTTTGATAATTATCGCCGGACTTTTATTTCTGCCGCTGCTGCCGCTGCTTTTGTCAGTCAGTTTTGGATTAAAAACCGGCAAACGACAGCTTGCGGCGCAGGGGGCGCTGGCTTTTTTGACGGCGGTGATTTTGCTTTTTTTCGGTGGAATTTTTATTGCGCTGCTCAGTCATCCGCCAATTAAATTTAATGAATTCAATAGTTTGGCAGTAAGTTTTTTAATCTCTGTAGGAATCGGCATCGCAGCGGTTCTGGCGAATATTGATGACGCGGGCAGACGCGAATTAATCGGACTGGCGGCAACGGCGCAAATCGCCATTATTCCCGTCTGGTTCGGGATTTGTGTGATTTTCGGTTTTCCGGCAACGACCGATGGAAGCGAAATCAATACGCGGGCAATGTCTTTTATCATCAGTATTTTGACGGTCATTATCACTTCGCTTGTCTTTTATATTGTGACCGGCGCGGCAAACGGTTCGATTTCGCATTTGAAAGAAAAGTAAACTGATTATGGAAAGAAAAAACGGCAACTGGACAATCGGAGAAACAAAACAAATATTTTCAAATGATTTTTTTGAAGTATTTGAAGATCAGGTTGTTCAGCCGGACGGTCAGGAGGCAAAGTTTGCGACTATCAAATTTAAAGAAGGTGTCGCCGTTTTGCCGTATGATGACGAAGGAAATGTCTATCTGACAAAACAATTTCGTTACGCGATTGGACGCGAAGATTTAGAAGTCGCCGCCGGAGTTGTCGAAGACGAAGATTATCTGAAAACTGCAAAACGCGAAGCTGTCGAAGAACTCGGAATCAAAGCTGAAAATTGGATTGAGTTTGGCGTAATTGAAGAAAACACATCGGTTACAAAAAGCACTATTAGATTGTTTTTAGCCCGAAAATTGACTTTCACCGAACCGAAACCGGAAGCGACGGAAGATATAAAAATCTTTAAACTGCCGCTCAAGGACGGTTTGCAAAAAGTGATGAAAGGCGAGATTACGCACGATTTAACCTGTGTTTTGTTAATGAAAACAAATTTATATCTGGCAGAAGATTATTAAAAAAAGGAGCGGTAAAATGGACACAAATACAATTGATTCAAAAGGAACAACGTCCGAAGCGGCAGAAGATTTATTGGCAAACTTACTCACCGACGGATTTTCCGACGATGTAAAAAGTCTCGCGCTTGCGCTTGGTCGTGATGAGGACGAAATTGAAAGTATGCTTGACGGCGCAGAAAACATTGATGAGGATTTGTTAATGAAAATTCGCGGCGTAGCGCGGGAACGCGGTTTAAAAATCGAATAGTTTCGGATAAAAATTATGAAGAAAAATTTGGCGGCGGGCATTAATTCACTGGCGGCATTCGATCAGAAAACCGGCGATTTAAACGTCGTGATCGAAACCCCGAAAGGCTGCCGCAACAAATATAAATTTGACGAATCTACTGAAATTTTCACGTTGAGCGGCGTTTTGCCGAGCGGCGCGAGTTTTCCTTTTGATTTTGGTTTTATTCCGCAGACACTCGGCGAAGACGGCGATCCGCTTGATGTTTTACTGCTGATGGATGAAGCGGCGTTTCCCGGTTGTCTGATTCCATCAAGGCTGATTGGCGTGGTCGAGGCAGAGCAAAGCGAAAACGGAAAAACCGAAAGAAACGACCGGCTGATTGCCGTCGCCTGCAAATCACTCGAACACGATCACCTTAAAACAATTAACGATCTAAACGAAAATCTGCTCGAACAAATCAAGCATTTTTTTATTTCATACAATCAGGCGAAAGGCAAAAAATTTGAACCGCTCGGACAGTTCGGCAATGTTAAAGCTAAAAAACTGATTGAAGAAGGAGTTAAAAAGTACCGCTCAGGAAGGAAATCTTCTAAATAATAATAGTTGCTAAAATTCTAAAACGACTTTGCCGAAACTCGCGTTCAATTCGAGATATTCGTGCGCTTTTTGAATTTCTTCCATCTTGAAAATCTTGTCAATATTCGGCTTTAAAGTTCCGTCGGCAAAGAGCGGGACGACTTCTCCGGCAAATTTGCGCGTCGCTTCGGCTTTCTCGGCGGTTGGACGCGAGCGCAAAACCGTGCCGATAATTTTGAGTCGTTTAGCCATTACCTGCGAGAAGTTTAATTCGGCTTTTGAGCCGCTCATCGTGCCGACAAAAATGATTCTGCCTTTCAAATTCAAACTTTCGATGTTTGCCGCAAAATAACCTGCGCCGACTAAATCTAAAATCACATCAACACCTTTGCCGTCGTTCAAATGTTGAATCAACTCAGCATAAATCTTCGGATTTTCATCAAGAGATGCACCGCCCGTCGCAAATCCGTGATCCAGTCCGAATTCATCGCATTTTTTTAGTTTATCCGCCGTCCGCGAAGTGCCGAAAACTTTGATGTTTCGCGCCTTTGCGAGTTGCAGCGCGGCGAGTCCGACACCCGAACCGACGGCGTGAATCAAAAGCGTTTCGCCTGTTTGTAAATTGCCGTTCGTGAAAATCGCGTCGTGCGCCGTGATAAACGCTTCGGGAATCGCGGCGGCTTCAGTAAAGCTCAAATTATCGGGAATTGTAGCGAGAAGTGATTCGTCCGACAAAAGAAATTCAGCTTGTGCGCCGCCCGCCGTAATACCGAAAACGCGGTCGCCTGCTTTGAAATTCGTTGTTTGATCGCCGATTTCCGCGACCTCGCCTGCGAACTCCAAACCCAAAATCCGTTCAGGAAAGCCTTTCGGCGCGGGATATAAACCTTTGCGCTGCAACAGATCAGCGCGATTGAGTGCTGATGCGTGAACGCGCACCAAAACATCTTTGCCGTTCGGCGACGGCGGATTTTCGACTTCGCGGATTTCGAGGTTTTCCGCGCCGCCAAATTCTCTAACGTAAACTGCTTTCATAAGAGTTTAGCCACGAACAAACACGAAAAAAAGCATTTTATCCACAGATTTACACAGATGAACACAGATAAAAACGGATGAATATTCAAAATCTTTGATCTGTTTTATTTTTAAAAAATCTGTGTTTATCTGTGTTCATCTGTGGACAATTTCTTAATTATTCGTGGTTATTCGCGGCGCGAATTACTGCTTGACCGAGCGTTTTGCCATATTCATCAATTCTTCCGGCATCCATTTGTCGAGATTTTTCTTTTCGGCTTCGGCGATGCCTTTGTCGCGGTTGCGCCACTCTTTTTCGGGCGCGTCTTCACGTCCCGATTCCTTCGGATAATTTTCGACCTGTTCAAGACTGATGATAATTCCGTGCGCGATTTCCGCCCAATCTTCGGTTTGAATGCCGCGCAGAACGACCGGCAAACCGGCTGTCCAATCCTCTTCGGGCGCGATATTGTCGTATTCGGGAATCGTCAAATACGCGCTCAATGGAAATGCTTGCCCCGAAAATTCGCTGACGATCTGCGCTTTTACGTCTTTGTAAGAGGCATTCGGGTTCGCGGTTCTCATTTCCAAAGCGCGGCGAAAAATGTCGGAAACGGTTGTTTGATTACTCATAGATTTTCAGATGAAATCTCCTGTGATTTTCTATCTTATAAATTACACTCTTTGCAAATTCAAAGCAAAACAGCGGATTGCAAAGCTCAAAGAATGTTGTTTTTGTTCGTTGTATTCGTGTAATCTTTGACAATGCAATTAAAATTAAAGGAAAAAGCATTTGGAGTTACTTTGAGTCTTGCCGGATTTTTCCTTAATCCGATTTGGCGCATTTCTATGAAAAAAATGCACATCAGGCGTGAAATAGCCAAAGATGTTTTAATTTCTGCTGATTGGACTGTGTTTAAGCCTCAGCCACCAATGAAAATAAAGAAACATTTTCAAGAAATTTCACTTGTATTAGAAAATTGCCAACAAAACGCATCAAAAAACCGGGCAAATTTAATATTCTCCGACGGAACCGTTATTAATCCTGCAAAACAAATAATAGTGGAGATTTTCGACGAAGACGGAATCAAATACACTCTGAAATCAGGCAGATATTCAGTGGGCAATTATGATGAAGAAAAAGGCAGATTTTCCGTTAGTGCTGCGGGTTTCGGATCGTTAAAAATCGCATTGCCAAGAAACAAAAGTTTCAATGAAATAAGAATTTTTAGTGAAAAGCCATTTCATTGCAAAAAAATAATTTGGCACGATTACATTGTGAAATAAAATCTAACGGACAAAAATTTCTTGCCTTTCGGCATCTGAAAAGTTAGTCTTTTCAAATAAGGAGTTTTCGAGAAATGAAATCGTTTTTATTATTCGCAATTTTGCTTTTTAGTTTTACGCATTCCTACGCGCAACACGAATACGCGCCGGTGCAGGAAAAGGAAATCAGTTATAAAGATTGGACTTATAAACAGGTTCGTGACGGCAAGGATTTGAATTTGCGGCAGGCAACGAAGGGCAAAAAAATCGTGATGATCGTTTATTTCGCGCCGTGGTGTCCGAATTGGAAACTCGAAGCTCCCATCGCGCAGAAGTTTTACGACAAATATAAAGCCAACGGTTTGGAAATAATCGGTGTCGGCGAATATGACACGGTTGATCTGATGAAGGCGAGTTTGGACAATTTTAAAATCACTTTTCCCGTCGTTTATGAATCCGAAACCCGCGACGCGAAACAGAAAACTCCGCATTACGAATACCGCAAATTAACCGGCGACACGCGAAATTGGGGTTCACCGTGGAATATTTTTCTCTTTCCCTCGCAACTCAAAAAAGGTGACGTGCTGACCGAAAAAACCTTTGTCGTCAACGGCGAATTGATCGAAGCGGAAGCCGAAACATTTATCCGCGAAAAACTCGGCTTGCCGAAGGAAGAGAAAAAGGCAGAAACCGCGCAAACTAAACCGGCGGAAGTTTGCGATCCGAAAGCGACAACTTTGAAAAAGCCGTAAAACTTTCATCGAAAATAGAACGCGGATTTAACGGATTGAATAGATTTCCGCTTAAGGCATTGCTGCTAAAGTATCCGCCAATTTTTCAACAACCGTAATCAAAACTCTGCCCGAATCGGCAAATCTGCCCGAAGCCGCTAAATCTTCTGATTGCGTCGCCAAATCCGTCACGCCCTGAATCTGCAAAAGATAATTTCGCAGCGCGGGTTTCGCCTGAAATTCGGTTTCGAGTGCGGCGAGTCCGGCTTTCAAATTGCGAATGCTCTGAATGACGGCTTGTTTTTGCTGTGTAAATTTATCCTGCTGCGATTTTGAAAGTTTCCCGGCTTTCGCGTCTGCGTCCAAGGCTTCGATGGTCGTGGCAATGCCGCCGAGTTTGTAGATAAAACTCGTCACATTTTTCAATTGAATCGCCGTTTTCTCGGCGTTTTGTCTGACTTCAAACGAATTGGTCGTCGGGTTAGTCGTCGGAGTCGTTGTCCGGCGCGTCGTCGTTTTTTTCTTTTGCGCGGCGGCTGAACCTGCGAAAATTAAACCAATCACCAACACTAAAAATGTAATTTTCGATAAATATTTGTTTGTTTTCATATCTAATTTTGTCGAATAGTAATTTTGTTCGTAAAATTTTATCATAACAGAGATGCAAAAAAGGCTTTTGGAAGTTCGCCGTCTTGGTCGCGTCGGTTATGCCGACGGTTTGGAATTGCAAAAAAAAATTGAAACGGAGGTTATTGCGGAAAGAAAACGCGATTATCTGCTTCTGCTTGAGCATCCGCACACTTTTACAATCGGACGACGCGCGAAGGAAAACGGCGTTTTGGCGGGCGCGGAAATCTTGAAAACAATCGGTGCGAAAGTTTTTGAAACCAATCGCGGCGGCAAAGTAACGTATCACGGCATCGGTCAGATGGTCGGTTATCCGATCATCAATTTGAGTTCTTTCAAGGAAGACGTGCATCTTTACGTCCGCAATCTCGAAGAAGTTTTGATTCGCACAATGGCTGATTTCGGGATTGAAACTTTCCGAATCGAAGGTTTAACCGGCGTTCACACACGCGAAGGAAAAATCGCGGCAATCGGCGTTCATTTGAAAAGATGGGTCACGACGCACGGTTTCGCGCTCAATGTAAACACGGATTTAAGTTATTTTAACTGGATTATCGCTTGCGAAGGCGAGCCGGTAACTTCGATGGATAAACTGTTGGGATGCGAAATTGATTTGCGCGAAGTCGAAGATGTGATCGTTAAAAATTTCGCGGAAGTTTTTGAATTTGAGAATGTTAAGGAAACAATGAAGGCAGAAGCCCGCGCGTGAGCAAGGGCGCAATAGCTACATTGGCGAATGCGCCCTTGCTCACGCGCGGGCTTCTGCCATTGGTCAAGGAGAATTATGAAATTTACAAAACTATCAATCGCCATCGCCGCGCTTGCCGCTTTAACGGCTTGCGATCCGGCGACGGGCAATAATTCAAACGTCAATCGCGTGAATACAAATTCGGCGAATACAAATGCTGCCGCGCCTGCCATGCAGAATTTATCGGAAGTTCCGCGACCGCAAAAAATCGTTGAGATGATGAAGGAACGCGGCGCACAGGACGAAGCAAAACCGACGCTGAAAATCGTCGAACCGGCGGAAAATGCGGCGGTTAATTCTTCGACCGTGAAGGTAAAATTAGCTCTGAGCGGTGATTTGAAAGGCTACAAACCGATGAAGGATATGACGACCGGAATGGGTAATCACATTCACGTTATTCTCGATAATCAGCCGTATGAAGCGTATTACAACATTGACGGCGACGCTTTTGAAATTCGCAATGTTGCGGACGGCGAACACACTTTGCGCGTTTTTCCGTCGCGTCCGTGGCACGAAAGTTATAAAGATGACGGCGCGTTTCAGATGGTGAAATTCACGGTCAAAAACGGCGGCGGCGATTCAAATAAACCGACGACGACAAATTCGGGAAACACGATGGCGAACGCGAATTCAAACGCGAACACGAAACCGACTCCCGAAGGCAAAGATATGCAGTCTTCGCAAGGCGGCACAGTTGATATGAAAAAGCCTTTGCTGACATACAGCCGACCGAAAGGCGAATACAAAGGCGCGGATGCCGAAAATATTATGATTGATTTTTGGCTGTCAAACGCGAAATTGACGGGCGACGGCGGCGAATACAAGGTTCGTTATTCGGTTGACGGCGGCGCACTGAAAATGCTCGAAAAATGGCAGCCGATCTGGTTGACAGGCTGGACGGACGGCAAACACAAAGTCAAACTTGAACTCGTGGACGCGAGCGGAAACGTCGTGGACAACGGCGGTTACAATTCGACCGAGCGCGAAATTACGATTACGAAATAAAGTTCAGAGTTACGCCTTCAGGCGTGTAGTTTCCTACATAATTCACGCCTGAAGGCGTAACTCTGAACTTAAAACGCCGATAAGGATTTTTCTCTAATTACGCATTTTTAGTTTTATTTAACACTTTTTTATTGGGGTCTAAAATTTAATATGAGACGTGAGACAACTTCGTGGTTCAGCCACAATCTTGGAATGGAAATGCCGCTGGTGGCTTATGGACACGCGGGTTATCCGCTTTTGATGTTTCCGACGGCGGCGGCGGATTATCTTGAATATGAGCGGTTTTATTTGATTGATGCGATCAAATATTTTATTGATAACGGTTTGATTCGCGCTTATTCGATTAATTCGGTGAACAAATATTCGCTGTTAAATCGTGAAGCACATCCGGGCTGGAAGGTCGAAATGCTTTCGCGTTACGACAAATATATTATGGAAGAAGTTTTGCCGCTGATTCGCAACGAATGCGGGCAGGACGCGAAACCGCTCGTCACAGGCGCAAGTTTAGGCGCGTTGCTTGCCGTCAATACATATTTCAAACATTCGGATAATTT
Organism: Pyrinomonadaceae bacterium; assembly: GCA_965247805.1. Classification (GTDB taxonomy): domain Bacteria; phylum Acidobacteriota; class Blastocatellia; order Pyrinomonadales; family Pyrinomonadaceae; genus JAFDVJ01. The sequence goes on along the minus strand of OZ252034.1, from coordinate 5,136,809 downwards.
TCGTGGCGTGATTGCGATGAGCGGAAGCTACGACATTTACAATTATCTCGAAAGCTACTACGACGAAAATGTTTACTACAACAATCCGATGATGTATCTCAAAAATCTCAACGACGATTATCATCTGCCGCGATTGCAGCAAGCCGACTCAATCGTCATTGCGACCGGACAAGGCGATTTTGAAGCACCGAACAAGAGCCGCGAATTTTCCGCGCTCCTTCATTCAAAAGGCATCCCGCATTTATTGGACGTTTGGGGACACGACGTTGCTCACGATTGGGTTTGGTGGCGCAAGATGCTGCCGCATTTTTTAGGAAAATTTGTCAGTTAAAAAATTCTTTTCAATAAACAAAAAAGGCAAAATCTCTGAGTCAAACTCGCAGATTTTGCCTTTTACTTTTACCTTTTGCCTTTTCTAGCCGTCGCCCTTTTTGCCTTTTCGCGTGGTGCCTTCGGTTTTCGGCTTTTCAACTTGCGGTTCGACCTTTTTCGGAGTCGGCAAAGTCGGCAATTTAACCGCCGGTTTTTCATCACTGCTACGCGGTGAATTTGTCGGCTTCGTATTTATGTCAGTGCCGCCCGGAGCTGAATCCGGCGGATTTGCCCCGTCAATTGTCGAATCGGTCGTGACCGGAGCAGTTTTCGTGCTTCTGGTTCGCGTGACAGTTGTCGTCCCGGCGTATTTTTGACCTTCCTGCGCGGCTTTTTCAAGCATTTCCTGTTCGTCACGCTTCATCGCTTCATTCGCCCGTTTGATTTCAGGCGGCATCGGCGGCGGTTCGGGGAATGTGTCGCGCGGTTTGTCCTTCATAAACGGAATCATAAAAGCGTTAAAATACGGCAGCGCACCGTGTCCGCCGGTCATACTGTTGCCGAGATTCACTTTTTTCTCAGGATTTCCCATCCAAATTCCGGTCACATACGTCGGCGTATAGCCGATAAACCAAACGTCGGTGTGGTCATTAACCGTTCCGGTTTTTCCGGCTAATTGCTGTCCGCCGGCATTTGCCCCTGAAGCAGTTCCGCCGGCGGCGGTGACTCCGCGCATCATTTCAACCATTGTCAGTGCAACATATTCGCTGGTGACTTTAAATGATTTTTTGTCCCATTCTTCCAACAAACTTCCGTCACGGCTTAAAACTTTACGAATCAAGTGCGGCTGAATGCGAATTCCTTTATTCGGAAACGCTGAATATGCCGAAACCATTTCGATCAAAGACGCTTCTGATGCACCCAACGCCGACGGCAGACTCGGAGCCATCGGATTAGTAATTCCGAACCGTCGAACCATCTGTGCGCCGGTTTGAATCCCAACCTGTTCGAGCAGGTGAACCGCCGCCAAATTATAAGATTTTGCCAGTGCAATCTTCATCGGCACGTTCGGATGGCTCAAACTTCCGTCGTAGTTGTGCGGCTGCCAACCGCCGCGTTTGATCGGCGCACCGCTGACGGTCGAATCGGGAGTCATTCCATTTTCGACTGCCGCCGTATAAATATAGGGCTTGTATGATGAACCTGTCTGTCGTAATCCCTGCGTCGCGTTATTAAATTTGTTGGTGGCGTAATCGTAACCGCCGACCATTGCGACAATTTCGCCGGTGTGTGAATTGATCGAAACGATTCCGGCTTGGACTTCCGGCACTTGCGTCAGTTCGACTTGCAGAGTCTGCTTATCGTTATTGGCATCTTTAACTGAAAATTCGCACAGAAATCCGGGTTTCAGTTCATCCTTCGGACGTTTGCCGCTTCTGCCCATTTCTTTAGCGGTGACAATCGCCGTGTATTTTCCGAAACGAACCGTCGCTTCGTCCTTTGCCGCGTCAACTTTGGTGATTAGACCTTTGATGTATTCGCCTTTTTCGTATTCGTCACCGAACCAGTCGGGGTGTTTGAATGTCTCGAGTTTACGCTGAATTTCCTTCGCATCCGTGAGCGGCTGTCCGGCATCATCAATTAAAATGTTTTGATAATCGGAACGCCATTTTTGCGATTTGTCGTAGCTTCTCAAACCTTCACGGACGGCTTTCGTCGCCAGTTTCTGCGCGTCAATATTGATTGTCGTATAAACCTGCAAACCGCCCTGCGCGACGCGTGTGGTGTATTTTTCTTCGAGATATTTGCGGATTTCTTCAACCGGATAATCCCACGCCGTTGATTTCGGCTGCGATTGATAATAAGCCGTGTCAGCAAGTTTGATCGGTTTCGATTTCGCTTCGGCAATCTGCGCCGCCGAATACTTTTCCGGGTAATATTTGCCCATCTGATCAAGCACGATATTACGACGTTCGAGAGCCTTTTCCATACTGCGCGTCGGCGAATATTCAGGCGATTTCGGGATTGCCGCGAGTAGTGCGGCTTCGTCTAAGCTCAAATCTTTCAATGATTTACCGAAATACGTCCGCGCTCCGGCTTCAAAACCGTAAGAACCCGCGCCGAGAAAAACGTAGTTCATATACATTTCGAGAATCTGACGTTTCGTGTAAAATCTCTCGATTTGCAAGGCGACCATCCATTCGTTGATTTTTCGCGTATAAGTCTGGTCTTTATAGAGAAAAAGATTTTTGGCAAGCTGCTGCGTAATTGTGGATGCGCCTTCTTTTCTGCCGGTCGTGATGTTCTTTAAAACCGCGCCGAGAATGCGATACGGGTCAATGCCGATATGGTCGTAAAAACGGTAGTCTTCAACGGCAATCAGCGCGTCTTCGACGTTTTTCGGAATGTCCGATTCTTTAATCGGGATGCGCTTTTCGATGGCAAACTCGGCTAAAACCGTTTCGCCGTCGTCGGCATAAATCGTCGTCACCTGCGGCGGACGATAAGTTGCGAGGGCTGAAACTTCAACCGAATAACGCGAATTATTGAGGTAATACGAAGCCAAAATTCCGGTTAACCCGCCTGCCGCGAGAGCCAGCAAAAGCGCGGTCGGCAGCCATAAATATTTCCAAAAGCCGCGCTGCTTCGATTCAACCGATTTTATTTCCTGCTCAACAATCTTTCTTTCTCTAGCCATAACTAACTCCAGATTCCAGACTTCAGATTCCAGATTCCAAATTAGAAAATAATCTGGAATTTGCAATCTGGAATCTGAAATTTAATTAACAAATCTCCGCATCTTAACACTGATGACAAAACCGATGGCGATAAATGTTGATAAAACTGCCGAAAGTCCCGCGCTCATCAGCGGCAGCGGAACTCCGATCACCGGTAGAAAGCCTAAAACCATTCCGACATTCATAAATATCTGGAAGATCATTCCGCCCGTAATCGCCATAATTACGAGCATTCCGGCGCGGTCGGGTGCTTCACGCGCACCGGCGATGAGCCGCGACAGCAGCATTGCATACGCCAACAGCAGTGAGATACAACCGATAAAACCGGTATTCTCCGCCGTTACCGCGAAGATAAAATCGCTGTGCGGTTCGGGCAAAAATTTTAACGCGCTCTGCGAAGTTTCCGTGTCGCCTTTGATTCCCGTCAAACCGCCTTTGCCGACCGTAATCATTGATTGAATCGTGTGATAGGCAAAGCCGCGCGGGTCAACACTTTCGGGGTCAATAATCGCTTCGATGCGCTGCTGCTGATAATTTTTAATTTTACCCGTTTTCACGCCGATCCAGTAAGCTGCCGGAGCTAATATCAATCCGGCGACAATCGTAATGATAACGTATCTGATTTTAATTCCCGAAAGAAAAAATACGACGGCGAGCAGCGGAAAATAGGTAATCGCCTGTCCCGCATCCGGTTCAAGCATAATCAAAGCAACCGGCGCAGCTAGGATTGCGATTCCGATCAACATTTCCTTTAGCGTCAAAGTCCCACTTTTACGCGCCCCGAAATATTTTGCCAACAGTAGAACAACGGGAATTTTTACAAACTCCGACGGCTGAAATTGTCCGATCAGCGGGACTCTGATCCAGCATTGCTGACCGTTAATTCTCATCCCGATTCCCGGAATCATTACGGCGATCAGCAAAACTAAACCGATTCCGTAAAATAATGGCGCGGCATCAACGATTCGCCGGTAATCGCTCGAGGCGACGATGGCAAAAGCGACCAGCGCAATACCTAAACCGATGATCTGCTTTGACCAGTAAGTTTCCGTCGGTTGTGCATTATAAATCTGCCAAACGCCGAAACTGACAATCGCTATCGCTATCACCATTGTCAGCCAGTCAAAATCCCGTAAATCGTGTTTTTCGATAATCGCTGCCATACTATCAACTATTTTTTCGCTACTTCCTGATTGACAATTCCGCCGCCTTTTTTCGCTAAATATGCTTCGTAAATTCCCTTTGCCGCCGGTCCCGCGTTTGCCGCACCGAAGCCGGAATTTTCGATCATTGCGAGAACGGCAATTTCAGGTTTGTACGCCGGTGCAAAGCTGACAAACCACGCGTGATCCTTTGCGCCGCCCGAACCTAACGACGAGTTTTGCGCCGTGCCGGTTTTGCCCGCAATTTCCAGATTAGACATTTTAACCGATCCTGCTGTTCCACCGTTGTTGACTACGCCCCACATTCCTTTGAGAATCAGTGCGTTTTGTTCTTCGGTCATTTCGATAATTTTCGGTTCAGGATGTTGAAAACCGAAACCTTGCCGTGCCGGAATATAAGTCGTTTCACCTTCGTTGCCAATTGCTCCGATTGGTTTGAATTCTTTGAGAAAATGCGGAATAAACATTTTACCCCGAACGCCCATACTCGAAATTGCGCGGAGCAGCGAAATTGGTGTCACGACGACCGTATCTTGTCCGATAGACGCATAAACGGTGCGAATATCACTCCACTTTCCTTCGCGTTTCAAAATCGAAGGCATCCACGTTTTCGGTGTTTGGCTGATTTTTTCGTTTGGCAGATCAATTCCCGTGCGCTTGTCGAAATCGAAGTTTTCGATCATCTGAATCATTCCTTCGATCTTGAATTTTAAAGCGAGATGATAATAATAGCCGTCACAAGAATGCGTAATAGCATAGTCGAGCGGCGGCGTGCCGTGACTGCCCATACAGCGCGTAAATTTGTTGCCGATAGTAATCCCGCCGCCGCAGAGAACGTGCGAATTGGCAACCGTAATCACACCTTGCTGAAGTCCGGCGACCGATTCGGGGATTTTCCACGTCGAACCCGCGTGATAGCGTCCCTGCGTTGCGCGGTTGTAAAGCGGACGGCTTTCGTCCTGCCAATACGCCGCGATCTGTTTGCGACCTTCGGGCGTTGTGCTGCCCTGCACAAAAATATTCGGGTCAAACGAAGGCATCGAAGCCATCACCAAAACCTCACCGTTGTTCGGATCGGTGGCGATAATTACGCCGCGCTTAGTTGCAGAATTGGCAAGCTGTTGTTCAGCCGCTATTTGATAATCAAGGTCAATCGTCGAAACCAAATCCTGTCCGGCTTGCGGCGGAACGGTTTCGATCTCGCTCTGCACGCGCCCGCGACTGTCCACGATAACTTTTCGATAACCGGGTTTGCCGCGCAAAAATTCGTCATAATATTGTTCGAGTCCGCCTTTGCCGACAATATCGCCGGGACGAAAGCCTTTGGCGCGAACTTCCGGGTTTTCGAGTTCCTTCGGACTGATCTCACCGACGTAGCCGAGAACGTGCGCGAGCGTTTCCTTGAGTGGATAAACTCTCTGCGGTTGCAGTTCGACGCGCAGTTCGGGATATTCCATCGAATGCGCTTCGACCCAGGTAATGTCCTGAATGGTCGCGTTTTCCTTCAAAACCATCGTTTCAAAGTCGTTTTGCTTTTTGATTAAATTAAGCCGTTCGACGACGTATTGCGGATCAACATTGAGTCCGTCCGCGTAATCGTCAATGCGGTCGGTGACATCAATTTTCTTGATCGGTTCGTTGGAAAGAGTGACGTTGTAAGTCGGGCGCGAGTCAACGAGGATTTTCCCGTTGCGGTCGAAAATCGCTCCGCGCGGCGCAGGAATCGGAATCAAACGAATTCGCTGATTTTCAGCTTTCGCTTCGTAATATTCGCCTTTGACGACCTGCAAATAATACAGACGCGCACCGAGAAGCGTCAATAAAACAAAAGCAATAACCTGAATCGTGCCGACTCTGATGCCTAAATTTTGCGTCTGATCGTATAATTTCATTTTTATAAAGGTAATGGTGACAGTTAATAGCTAATGGTTTTTAATTCATCATTAATCATTTACAATTCACCATTAAAATTCTATCTTTTCCCTAAACGAATCGGATTTCGGCGGCGGGTTTGACGACGCGCCGACAAATTTCCGCGTTTTCTGCGCTTCAAACTGTCCGTCGAAAAACTACCCAAAAACAGATAAATCATTGTTCCCGCAATTGTCGTTCCGATCAGCGTGTAAGCTATCGTTTCCAAAAACGGGGCAGAAATCTCCTGACCTAACAGGCGATGCAAACCATAATACACCAAATCATTAAGTAAACAAGCACCTGCTATGACGGGAATTTGCAGCAAAAGGTTGTCCAGATAGACGCGCCGCGCAATCTCCGAAACCGCGTATGCTATCAGTGTTTTAGAGAAACCGTTCGCGCCCAAAAGTCCGCCGCTCAGAGCATCAACCGCGATGCCCGAAATCGTTCCGAAAAGCAGTGCCTTGATCGTATTTCTCTGCAGGGCGGCATAAACGACAATAATCAGCGGAAAATCAACATACATAAAGACATCAGAGACATTTCGCAGCGTCCACTGAAGCAGTATGGCAATGATTAACGCGATTGTGATTTTGACCTGTTCCATTATCTTTTAGTAGGCAGTAGCACTTGGCAGTCGGCAGTCTAAATTCTTCCTGCCAACCGCCGACTGCCGCTGCCTACTTCTTCTTTTTCTCGTCCTTGATTGCATTAGGCACGGTTTTTTCGTATTCAGGCTTTGCCGGCGGTTCGTAGAGAACGACGGCAACTTCTTCCATCGAATAAAGTTTCGCGCTCGGTTTAATGAAAATCTGCTGCGTCACAGTTGCCGAACCGGGGCGAACTTCAGTGACTTCGCCGATCTTCAAACCTGCCGGATAAATTCCGTCCTGTCCGGTCGTAAAAACCATTTCGCCGACCTGAACCTCAATCGAACCGGGAATATAACCGATTTCGAGTGACTCCTTTTTACCGTTGCCGCTGACGACTCCAATCGCATTTGACGTGGCAAGTTCACCGATGACACCGCCTAATCCCGATTTATCCTTGGTCACGAGATTAATCTGCGCGGTAATCGGGCTGACGGCGATAACTCTGCCGATCAATCCGCCGTTATTGACAATCGGCATATTCAGTTTCACACCGTCGAGACTGCCGCGATTGATAATTGCCGAATCAAACCACAAAGACGGATCGCGCCCGATGATCTGTGCGGGTAAAATTTTGTATTTTAACTCGGTCTTGAGATCGAGAAGTCCTTTCAAACGGGCATTTTCATCCGTCAGCTCTTCCTTTTTCTGAACCTCGACTTCGAGTTCCTGAACCCTTTGTTTGAGCGCATCGTTTTCGCTCTGCGCCGACCGTAAATTTGAAATTGACTGGAAATAATTACTCACGCCGGAGGTCACGGTCGTAACAGGAGACTGCACGAAATTAGCGGCAATTTGTGTCCAAACACGAATCACTCTTTCCTGTGACTGAGTTTTGGCATCATACGCCATAAGCACAAAATTGCCCAATAACAGGACAACCATCAGCCACGGCGCAAGCCGCCAAACTTCTTTCTGACTTCGCTCAACCATCTTATCAGTTATCAGTTATCAATTATCAGTTATCAGCATTTTTGTTCACTGATAACTGATAACTGATGACTGTTTAGCTTCCTGTCATTAATGAATTATCCCATTTGACGCGCTTCAGAAGTTCGATGTCTGAAAGCATTTTGCCCGTTCCAAGCACAACGGAAGAAAGTGGATCGTCCGCCAGCACAACCGGCAGACCGGTTTCGATCATCAAGCGTTTGTCGAGATTTTTAAGCAGTGCGCCGCCGCCGGTCAGAACGATTCCACGTTCGATAATATCGGCGGAAAGTTCGGGCGGTGTGCGCTCAAGCGCGACGCGAACGGCATTGACAATCGTTGAAATCGAATCGGAGAGAGCTTCGCGGATTTCTTCGTCGGTAATGGTGATAGTTTTGGGGATGCCTTCGATCAGGTTGCGTCCGCGCACATCCATCGAAAGAGGTTCTTCAAGCGGAAAAGCCGAACCGAGCGCGATTTTAATCGCTTCCGAAGTTCGTTCGCCGATTAAAAGATTATATTTTCGTTTGATAAATTGGGTGATCGCTTCGTCCATCTCGTTGCCGGCAACACGCACGGCGCGTGAATAAACGATACCCGAAAGCGAAATAACGGCAATGTCGGTTGTTCCGCCGCCGATGTCCACGATCATATTTCCGTGCGGTTCGGTGATCGGCAAACCCGCGCCGATTGCCGCCGCCATTGCTTCTTCAACCAGATAAACTTCGCTCGCTTTGGCGCGATAAGCCGAATCTTCGACGGCGCGGCGTTCGACCTGCGTAATTTCCGACGGAATGCCGATGACGACGCGCGGACGCACCCACGATTTGCCGTTGTGCGCTTTGCGGATGAAATGCTGGAGCATTTTCTCCGTGACTTCAAAGTTAGCAATCACGCCGTCCTTCATCGGACGAATCGCCACGATGTTTCCCGGCGTTCTGCCGAGCATTTCCTTTGCGTCGCGTCCGACGGCTTCGACCAGATTCGTAATTTTGTTAATTGCCACAATCGAAGGTTCCGAAACGACAATTCCGCGACCTTTCGCATAAACGAGCGTGTTGGCGGTTCCCAGATCAATCGCCAAATCACTCGAAAATAAACTGAATAAAGACTTAAATGCCATTTTATATTAAATTTCCGTATTAAAGTATTATTAAAAGTTTGTGTTTGAACAGGAAGATGACCGCTCTCTAAAAACCGCTAGAGCATAGATAAAGAGAAGACTTTCGCCCCAAACATTAATTTATAAGCATACACCTACTTTGTTATGTTTTTCCAACTAGAAAACATAAACTTATAATTTTTTTTACAACAAATAAAAAAATGAGTGATAATTCATTCAGAACTATCACTCATCATTGATTTTCCCTCGAAAACACTTATTTTTCCTTGGCAATCAGCGGTTCGCCCGTGCCGTCCGAAGATTTTGTTTCGGGAATCATATAATTTTCGACTTTCGGTGCAGTCGGCTCTTTTTCAAGCGCGGCGTTAAGAACGTCGCTGATGTATTTCGCCGGAATAATTTCGAGTTCCTTGCGAACGTCTTCGGGAATTTCTTCCGTATCGGCTTCGTTTCGGAACGGTAAAATTATGCGGCGAATTCCGGCACGATGCGCGGCGAGAATTTTTTCTTTGACACCGCCGACCGGGAAAACTAAACCCGAAAGCGTAATTTCGCCCGTCATCGAAGTATCCGAACGCACCTTTCGACCTGTGTAAAGCGAAGCCATCGCCGAAGCCATCGTTACTCCGGCTGAAGGTCCGTCCTTCGGAATCGCGCCTGCCGGAACGTGAACGTGAATACCGTTTTGCTTGATTGATTCGGGATTAATGCCGAATTCCATCGCGTGTGACCATAGGTAACTTCGCGCCGCCTGCGCCGATTCCTTCATCACTTCGCCGAGTTGTCCAGTCAGCGTCAAACCGCCGCCGCCCGGAAGCATCGTCGCTTCGATAAACAAAATCTCGCCGCCCATTTCCGTCCAAGCCATTCCGGTTGCGACTCCGGCAGGCAAATCGTTGCGCGATTCTTCGGGGTAAAATCTGGGCGAACCGAGGAACGGTTTGACATCGTTTACCGTAATCGTCACTTTTTCGGTTTGTCCCTGTGCGACTCGCAGCGCAACTTTTCTGGCGAGATTGCCGACCGTTCTTTCAAGCTGTCGAACGCCCGCTTCGCGTGTGTATCGCGCCGTCAGCAGATTGATCGCGTCGTCGGTAATCTCGATTTGATCGGGCTGCAAACCGTTTTCCTTTACTTGCCTTGGAATCAAATATTCTTTGGCGATATTCAGTTTTTCGCGGTCGGAATAACCGGCAAGCTGAATGATTTCCATTCTATCGCGCAGCGGAATCGGAATCGGCTGCAACTGATTTGCCGTCGCAATAAAAAACGTCTTCGACAAATCGAACGGCAAATCCAGATAATGATCGCGGAATGTATTATTCTGCGCCGGATCTAAAATTTCGAGCAGAGCCGCCGCCGGATCGCCGCGATAATCGTTGCCCATCTTGTCAATTTCGTCGAGCATCAGCACCGGATTATTAACACCGACGCGCCGGAAGGTTTGAATAATTCTTCCCGGCATCGCGCCGACGTAAGTGCGGCGATGTCCGCGAAGTTCGGCTTCGTCACGCACGCCGCCTAAGCTGATTCGGTCAAATTCTCTGCCCAAAGCACGCGCGATTGATTTACCGAGCGAAGTTTTTCCGACTCCCGGCGGACCGACAAAAAGAATGATCGGACTTTTTGAATCGGGACGAAGTTTGACGACCGCGAGCGATTCTAAAATGCGTTTTTTAATATCTTCCAAGCCGTAATGGTCTTCGTCGAGAATTTTCTGCGCTTCGTTTAAGTCGAGTTTTTCCTCGCTCGATTTTTTCCACGGCAATTCTAAAACGTATTCGAGATACGTTCTGATAACGTGATAATCCGGCGCGGCTTGCGGAAGCTGCTCCATTCTTTTCAATTCGCGTTCGGCTTCCTTGCGGATTTCGTCGGGCAAATCAGCCGTTTCGAGCCGTTCACGAAGCTGTTCGGCTTCGGCTTTTTCGCCGCCTTCGTCATCGCCGAGTTCTTTTTGAATCGCTTTTAACTGCTGGCGTAAAATGTAATCACGCTGCGATTTGTCCATTTCGGTCTGCGCCTGATTCGCAATTTTCGAGCGAATCTGCATAATTTCGAGTTCTTTGGCAAGCGCACCGTGCGTCAGCATCAACAGCGCGTCGGTCGTTTCCGCTTCGAGCATTTTCTGTTCGGTTTCGACTCCCAAATCCAGAACCGACGCGAGAAAATAGGAAAGCTGCACCGGATTGTTCTGCGCCATCACCGCCATCCGCACTTCGGGCGGAATATTCGGCAGCATCGCCAGAGCTTCCTGAATCATTCCCTGAATATTGCGTTTCAAGGCTTCGACTTCTTCGTTGTCAACGACTTTCAGGTCAGGCAAAGTTTCAACTTTCGCCTTCAAAAACGGTTCTTCCTGCGCCCAATAGAGAATTTTGACGCGGTTCACGCCCTGCACGATCAGCTGCATCACGCCGTCGTTTCGCATCATTCGCTTGATGTTGACGATTGTGCCGACTTCGTAAAGGTCAATCGGTTTCGCGTCGCTGCCCTGAATCTCCGGCGTTTTGACCGTCACGCAGCAGATCAGCTTTTCCTCCGTCGCAAGCGCGGCTTCGACTGCCTTCACCGAACGCTCACGCCCGACCGAAAGCGGCACGACCGTTTCCGGGAACATCGTCGTATTCTGAAGCGGCAAAACCGCAATTTCAAACTGCTGCGGTGCATTCGCTCGTGTGTTTTGTGTTTGATTTTGTGTGTTCTCTTCTGCCATAAATATTCCTACGGTTTAAATGTTTTGATGTCTTTTTCGCGCTGTTCGTCTTCTGCTTTTTTCCTTCTCTGTTTGAGAACTTCGTCAAAATTGGCGGAAACATTCATCTGAAACTTTATTTCATCGTTATAAACAACTTCAAATCCGACTTTGTAATCGCCGCATTTGACTTCATACGGCGAAGTATTCAAATTATTTTCAACAACGGGTAAATTTATTAACTCCGACATTTTTTTGATAAGTTGTTCCCTACTTTCCCAGATCGGCTTCGTGTAATAAACTCTGAAAAAAGTCAGACGATCATCGAGAAATCCCAGATCATAATATGAAATACCGTCAAATTTGATTTTATCCGTCGGCGAAAGCGCGGTGAATGAAAATCCGAAATTCGTCGAATTCATACTTTGAAGACGATTAGACAAACTCTCTAAATCTCTTTCGACGAAACTGATTTTGTTGAGATTTTCTTTCGGAATAAACTCATAATTAACCGCCGTCAGTTTCCCGTTTTCGGCAAAAAGATTCAAAACATCTTTGCTGTTCATTCCTAATTTAATTCCGCGTGAGGAAATTTTTTTAATGGTTTCTTCCGTGCAAACTTCACTTTGCTTTGTTACTGATGTTTGTCCAAAAACTGGACTGACGGTAAATGCTGAGAATACAATTAAAATTAAAAATATACTTTTCATCAGATACCCCTTTTTCATTTTTCTGATTTTAATCTTTCAATTTCTGCCTTCAATCTTTCGACTTGTGATTCTGCGTGTTGCCGTTCCGCTTCTGATTCCTCCAGTGTCAGCAGAAATTCATTCGTGTTCGGATTAAAAAATCTAAACGTATTTTCCTTGCGCGTAATTTCCAATCCAAGACGCGGCGAAAAAATTTTATTGTCGGCGATTTCCTGCCGAACTAATTTTTCGCCCTGACGATGAAAAGCCATTAAAGGCGCAGGCAGATAAGCGAATTCGGGATCGAAAATATAATATTCTTCCGCTCCGTATTCGCCGTAAAAATCTAATTTTTCAAGCACGTCATTACGCCAAGTCTTTTCCGAAGCGATTTCAAAAATCACTTGCGGAAAAACTTTTTCACGAAACAGCAGATAACTTGAACGGTCAACATTCGGCACACCGAACGCAATCAGCAAATCGGGCGCAAGCCATCTGTGCGGATTACCTTTTTCGTAATAAACATTCATATTAGCCGAAAGAAAAACGTCTTCGTGATGCTTAAAAAATAATTTTAAGATGATCAAAAAATCGGTGATCAAACTAATGTGATAAGAAGTTTCGCCCATATCGTCTTCCCGTTCTTCGGGATAATAAACGCCGTCGTAAATTACGGAAGTATAACTATCCGTCCGGCTGCGGGGGAAATTCTGCATTTGGTTTGTTTCCAAGATTTGCGGCATATTATTTTTGTCCTTTCAGCAAATGGATAATCAGCAAACCGTTGTCGAAATTATGTTCGATGTGTGCGCCTTCGATTGAGGCGGGAAAGTTGAGAGTTTTCTCGAAACGGCTGTAAGTTATCTCCATCTGATGATACGAAACGCCCGCCGCGCAGGATTTGTCACGACGGCAGCCCGCGATGTATAAAACATTCCCTTGAATATCAATTTCGATTTCCTCCGCCGCCACGCCCGCGAGTTCGACTTTGACCAGCCAGCCGTCCGGCGTTTGGTAAACATCCGCCGACGGATACCAAAGATTGCCCGACCCGACGTTTTTCGACGAAGACAGAAAATGAAAGTAACGATTGATTGATTTAGCCATAAAACTTTAATTTTGATTTGGATAATACCCGTTTTGTCCGCTGACAAAAATTTTGCCGTATTCCTTCTTTTTTTCTGCTGATAATTTAACTTTCACTTTGTGCCAATTATTATTTAAGATAAATTCAGGTTTATAAAATCCGATTGTGTATTGATTTTTCAGTTCATCAAATTTGAAAAATACAATTTCTTGTCTTTTTCTTTCGTCATAAACGACAAAATCTTTGTAAGATAAATGACTCAAATCGCCACTTCTACCGCTAACCGAAACTTTAATTTGAATAAGTTCAGGGCTTTTCAATCCGCAGACAAATTCATCATCTTCGTTTGCAGTCGTCGGCACTGTTTGTTGTGCCTTAACAGCAGCAAAAGACAAAAAAACTAATGAAAATAACAAATAAGTTTTAATTTGAAACCTCATAATGTTCCCTCAAGATTTCTTCCAAAACGCACTTCCGCTCGAAATTTCTTCGAGAGTTTCGGCAATCTCGTTTTGATCTTCGGTTTCGAGCGCAACGTCAGCCATTGCGATAATTCCAGCGAGTTCGCCTTTATCATTAACAATCGGAACGCGGCGCACTTGTTTGTCGCCCATTAAACGAATCGCTTCAAAGACGAAATCGTTTTCATTGACGGAAAAAACGTCCGTCGTCATTACTGCGCCGATTGGTGTCGAAGCGTTTCTGCCGTCGGCAATCGCACGAACAACGATGTCTCTGTCCGTGACGATTCCGATCAATCTTCCGTTCTCGACGACCGGCATCGCGCCCATATCGCCGTCGCGCATCAACGCCGCGACTTCCTGCAAAGTCGCGGCGCAGCCTGCCGTTTTAACATTGCGCGTCATAATTTCACGACATTTTTTTCTCGCATTTTCTGAAAAGTTTTTTTCACTCATTTTGCTAACCTCAATATTTCTTTCGATTAATATATTTTGATATTCTCGCCCAAATAAAGCAAGCCTCTTTGCTTTTAGATTTTGGATTTTGGGTTTTGGATTTGGTAATGTTTAATCTTGAATTTAGATTTTATCAATCAAAAAATGTCAAAATACCGGGAAAATAAACGCAAACCGTCACGCGAAGGGAAATTAGTTACCGTCGGCAAAGTCGAAAATGTTCCGCCCGGACGCGGCGCGACCGTTAAGTTAAAAGACGGCGCGGAAGTCGCGCTTTTCAACATCGGCGGAAAATTCAGCGCAATCGAAAACTTCTGCCCGCACAAAGGCTATCCGCTTGCCGATTCACGCATCTACGGCAGCGAAGTCGAATGCGACCTTCACGGCTGGCGTTTCGATGTCGCTTCGGGCGAATGTTTCACCAAGAAAAATTGTTCGGTCGAAAGTTATGAGGTAATAATTGAAGATAATTTGATAAAAATTTTGATTTAAACGATGATTTTGACTTTTGGGTTTTTATAATGTCTTTCAAAAAGAGCAGCTACTATTCCTAAAATTATTCCAACCGATGCGGTGATCCAATCATTCCAAACAAATATTTTTAAGTAAACCACTTCAACTATAACGATTGCTGCCAAAATTTGTCCGACCCGTGAGTTTACGGTGAGAATACAGTAAGTCAAAAAAAGCGTATGTCCCGAAATGTATGGAACATCGCCGATCACGCGCCACAATGCCGTCAGGACAACGGCTGAATCAGTCAAATGTTGAATAAAATTTCTTTGTTGGAAGATTTCAAGCCGGTGAAATATAAAAATTATGAACGGAACGATGATTGGAACGACGTAATAGTATTGAGTTAAAAGTTTATCGCCGGAAAATCGGAGTGTTGCGTAAACAAAATAAAGCGATGCCGCAATTAATGAAGTCAGTAAAATGAAAAGCGGATGAAAGAAAAAAAATTTGTTTGTTGAAGAAATCACAAAGCTAGATTCTGAAACGCTTTATCGGAAAATTTGAAATGTCTTTCTTCGTCGTTTCGCTGTGCGCCTAATTTTTCGTAGAATTTGACGGCGGGCGCGTTCCATTCCAAAACCTGAAAATCAATCCGTTCAAAGCCGCGCGACTTGGCGATTTTGGCAATATGTTTGAGCATTTTTTCGCCGACACCTTTTCCGCGAAAATCTTTTGTAATGTAAATATCTTCGAGATACATTCCGCGCTGCCCGCGAAAAGTCGAGAAATTCGGATAAAAAATCGCGTAGCCGATTAGCGTTTCGCCGTCAAATGCGACAATCGCGTCGGCTACTTTGCCTTCGCCAAAGAGCGCGATTTCAAGTTTTGCTTCGGTGATTTCACAATATTCGGAAAGATTTTCATACCCGGCAAATTCACGCAGCAAAGCGATGATTTGCGGAATGTTCTTTTCAGCGGCTTTCTCAATATGAAAATTCATTTCTTTTGCAAAATAACAATGTATTCTCGGTTCATAGTATTTTCAGTCGCCCCAACCACATTTGAAGGACTGTTACGAAGAGGCATTCTTTTATTCGGGATTGTTCGATGAAAAGTATTTAAGTATTTAAAGTTATTTTGTTCAAAAAACTTTTGAACTGCTAAATCTGTCGGTAAAACAATACCTTTTACTTTTCTATTGCCAACAACATAACAAACCAAACCGTTCGATTTGAGTAGTAAAGAAACATTTTTGACTGACTTTTTTAAATCGCTGTAAAAAGCTGAAACTTCGATTGCACGTTTTTCATCAATCTGGGAAATTTTATGAATTGCATTATCCAACTCTTTACAATCAAAATTTTCGAGTTGTTTTCTTTTCTTACTGCCCATTAATTTTCCGTCAATTTTTTCCGGTTGAGGTAAATCAAGCCAAGCCGCCGAAAGCCGCGAATATTGTCCGTAAGCAACAGTCGTAGTTGAATCTCCATACGGTGGCGAGGTTAATACTATGTCAATTTTCCCGTCAAAATTACTTGGAGAATCTTCAACTGTATTAAACTCGTAAATATCGGCTCTCGGAATGACGGGTAATTTTCCGACAACTGATAAAAACTCAAATAAGCCTTTGCGGTTTCGTTGGAGTTTTGCTGACATCAAACCAAAAACATTAGGCTGAAATTTTCCGAGCATTTCGTCGTTGTAACGATAAAGTTTGAATTCGTGTGTTCGTGTATTCGATGCCTCCCGAACTGTTTCACTAAAAGCCGTCAAGAAAAACAATTTGGTTTCGACATCAAAAATTTCCTCAATAAATTCCTTAACAATTGCTAATTTTTCAATTACTTCCGGCTTAAACCAAAACTCAAGACGCGAAACTCCTTCAATTTTTGGAATTGTAAAATCTTTCGGTTTAGATAAAATAAATTTGTGAAATTCAGCAATGTTAGAATCAACTTCAGATAAATTGAAAACCGTCGTTTTGGCTTTCGCAATCAAACGGGCAAGCGGATTTAAGTCTAACCCAACGACATCGAAACCTTTAATAAAACCTTCAACTAAAGTTGTTCCCGTTCCACAATAAGGATCAAGCAAAATTCCTTTTTTGTTTTTTGCGAACAGTTCAAGAAACTGTCTGGCAATTTGCGGAATCATTCGCGCCGGATAGTCGTGATAACAATGAGTGAGTTCGCGGGTATTCTCACGGTTAAAAGTCCAATCCAATTCAATGAACGAAGCAAAAAGTTTCGGTTGTGTCGCCGTTATTACGTTCATAATTCTTGCACATTTTTGAAAAGTGAAAGCAATTTATCTTCTCTGGCACGAAAACCTGTTCCGTGATTTCGCGCTGACGTTCCTTTGTCGTGTAATCGTAAATCAACCAAGACGTTTCCCGCAAGTATTTGTTCGCGGATAATTTCGGGCGAAGTTTCTGTGAGAAGTTGGGCGCGTGTAAAATTAAACCATTCAATACCGCCACGCATTTCGCTTAATGCGCTAACCAAAACAAGTCCGGGCATTTTTTTGATAAATTGTTGCGCCAAAGATTCAAGCAACCATTCGGCAATTATTTCGCCTGAAATATGTCGCACGGAAATCGTTTCACTTTCAGTATAGAGAAACAAACCTGTGCTGGTCGGCTTCGGCGACATCGTAAAATACAAACCCATTCTGCCATTAATGTCAGTTGTTCCGTATTTGCGAATTGCTTCAAGTGGTTTCATTTTCCACGCTTTTCGATTAAACGTAAAAAGCGTAATCATCGAAGATGAGCCAATGCGATGCGCTTTTAGTTCGACTTCTTCCAAATCAGGCAAAGCAATATTATTTTCTGCCAAACCAAGCAATTGTTCGAGAGTTTGACCGACTCCGGTTGGACCTCGCCTCTTCGTCGGAAGCCAACCTTGATTTTTAATTTCGTCAAATCTCTTTTTGAATTCGTCAATACTTATCATTTTATTGATTCCACGCGATTTGGCTTTTCAGACGCATAATTGATTTTTCTTTGCCGAGCGTTTCAAATACTGCAAGCATCGAAGGTCCGACGGCTAAACCTGTCAGTAACGCTCTTGCGCCGTTCATTACGACTCCGAATTTTGTGCCTTTTTCATCTGTTAATGCGCTGACGGCTTCGTGAATCGGGTCGTGTGTGAAGTTTTCGATTGATTCAAACCTTGTCGCAAGTTCGGGCAGCCACTTTTGCAAATCGGGAAATTTTTTGAGATTTTTATCAATCGCGGCTTGGTCGAAATCGAAATCTTCGGAAAAATAAGCGCGTCCCTGCGTCGAAAAATCTTTGATCGTAAAAAATCTTTCGCGAATCAAATCAACGGTTTTTTCAAACCACTCTTGATCGTCGTCTTCGTATTCTTCGCGCCAGAGTTTGGCGGATTTCATTTCGGCTTTGACGTATGGCAAAAGTTCCGCAAGCGGCATCGTGCGGACGTATTCGGCGTTCATCCAGATTGCTTTGTCGTCCGTCCAGCGTTTCGGATTATTCTGGTCGAAATTAAAGGTTGCGTTCGATTGGTGAATTCTGTCGAGCGAAAATTTTTCGGTTAATTCGTCCAAATTATAAATCTCCTGTTCTTCGCCCGCCGACCAGCCGAGCAGCGCGAGAAAATTGCGAAACGCTTCGGGCAAAAAACCTCGGTCGCGGTAAGTCGTCATCGAAACGATTTCGCCGTGTATTCGCTTTGATAATTTTTTGCCGCCCGGCGCGAGAATCAGCGGCAAATGCGCGAATCGCGGCGGTTTTACGCCTAACGCTTCGTAAATCAAAACTTGCTTATGCGTGTTCGTCAGGTGATCCTGACCGCGAATGACATCGGTGATTTCCATTTCAATGTCGTCGCAGACAACCGCCAGATTATACAGCGGATGACCGTCGGAACGCAGCAAAACGAGGTCTTCGGTTTCGTTGTAATCGCGTTCGTTCAAGCCGTAAACCGCGTCTTCAAAACTCGTTTTGCCGGTTTCCGCAACTTTCAGACGAATTGCAAAAGGTTCGCCGGCAGCGGCTTTTGCGTCCGATTCTTCTTTTGACAAATCACGAAATTCGTTGTCGCGCATTGATTTTACGCCCTGATTCTGCCGTGCTTTATCGGCGATTGTCTGTTTAATATTTTTATCATTCGGTTCGGCTTTCGGCGTAAAATCACGATACGCTTTGCCTTCGTCCAATAATTTGAGAGCGATGGCGCGGTGTTTGTCGGCATTCTCCGACTGGAAAACAATTTCCTCATCAGGCGCGAAACCAAGCCATTTCAAGCCGTCAAGAATTGACTGCAAAGATTCGTCGGTCGAACGCTGCTGGTCGGTATCTTCGACGCGCAGCAAAAATTTTCCGCCGGTGTGTCGGGCGTAAAGATAATTAAAAAGTGCGGTTCGCGCAGAACCGATATGTAAATAACCCGTCGGCGACGGGGCAAAACGAACTCTGGTTGTCATAAATAAATTTTTACGCAAAGGCGCAAGGAGCGCAAAGCATCAAATCGGATTTGAAAAATAAGTCTCAAAAACACGAAAAGCTATCAAAATTAATTTGATAGCCGCGAATAAATCTAAAATCACCAATCCGAAATTTGTATTCGGATGGCGGAGACGACAGGATTCGAACCTGTGGAAGTCTTTTGAACCTCAACAATTTAGCAAACTGCCGCTTTCAGCCACTCAGCCACGTCTCCGCACGAAAAGCATTTTTAATTTTAGCCGTTGGGCAAACTTTGTCAAGTTCATCAGTTGCACAAGGACATAAATTTTGACCGCCAAGCAAACTTTAATGCACGAACCGCATCATAACTGCTAAAGTATGGTGTCTTTTCAGGCTTGACACATTTTGTTTTACGGAAGAAAATAGCAAAGTGCCTGATTTAGACTTTTAACCGTGTGACAATTTCAGCACTCCTGTATTTTAAGTTTTCCCCTTTATAACTTATTTGTAGCGGAGGTTGCTATTTAGATGAGTTTTTCTAAAGCCCCGAAATTTTTTCTGAAAAATTTACTGTTCGCGCTGACATTCGGTTTTGCGTTTTCTGTTACCGCGTCCGAAACAAAAGCGGTCGTCGTTGAAAACAAAGGAACACTCGGAGTAATTAAAGGAATTGTCCGCGACGAAGCGGGCAGTCCGATTTCGGATGCGTATGTTTCGATTTTTCGCGCCGGCACCTCGCAGCTTTTGAAACAAGTGCGTTCAGCGGAAAACGGCAGCTTTCTGGCAAAGATTCTGCCCGGAACTTATACGGTTTTGGCAGTCGCCCAAGGTTTTAATCCAATCACAATCTCTGAGGTTGAAATTAATCGTTCGACCGAACTTAGTTATAAATTCAATCTCGAACGCGTTGGAAACGGTAATACTCTGCCTGAAAAACGGCTTGACCGCAATAGTTCTAAATGGCGGATTCGTTCAGCGGCGATCAATGCCTCGATTTATCAAAACCGCGAAGGCGACGCGCCGATTGACGAAAACGCTTCGGATGAAAATGCTGTCGCTGAAGATCAAACCGAAGAGTCAAACGAAGTCACTGACAAAGAAAAAATGAATCGCAAAGGTCAAACCGTAATCGAGACTTTTGCCGCGAACTCGAACGGCGAAAATTTCACGGGCGTAAATTTTGCCAAATTATTGCCGGTCAGCGAAAATACTGATCTCATAATTGCCGGACAAACAGCGACGAGTCAGAACGCTCCGCAGAGATTTGAAACCGCCGTTAAAACTCGTTTCGGTGACGATCATCAGCTTCGCCTAAATACCTCGATTGCCAAACTCGGCAATGTCGAAATCGAAAATCAAAAGCGAACTCTCGGACAATTTTCCTTTCAGGCGACGGACGAATGGAAGGTTAAAAACGGCGTAGTTTTTGTGTTCGGTTTAGATTATTCACGTTTTATCGGCGCAGGAAACGATTTTTCGCTCAGTCCGCGTCTCGGATTTCAGTTTGATATAAATTCAAAAACGCGCGTTCGCACTGCCTATACAACGCAGACCGAAGACAAAAATTGGTTGCAGGCAATCGAACTCGAAGGAACGCAGGTTCTTTTCCGTGAGCCGGTCGCCGTGCAGGATTTTGTCGTCGAAAACGACAAGCCGAAGATGAATAAAAGCAGCCGGCTCGAATTCGGCGTTGAAAGAATTTTAGACAATAATTCGTCGGTCGAAGCCAACGTCTTTTTTGACGGAACGAGCAGTCGCGGAGTCGGTTTAATCAATTTGCCAATCAGCTTTTTAGGCGGCGAAGGCGATAAAATCGTCGGTAATCAGCAGGGCAAAGCACACGGCTTCAGATTGGTTTATTCACGCCGTTTGAACGGAATTTTCAGTACTTCGGCAGGTTACGCGTTCGGCAGCGGACAAAAACTCTCGCCGAAAGCGATTTCAAATCCGGCGAATGTCTTTGAAAACGGCTATTTTCAGACTGTTTTCGGGCAATTCAATGCCGACTTGCGAAACGGCACACAGGTCAAAACGATTTTTCGCCTGTCGCCGCAGGCAACGGTTTTTTCGATAGATCCGTTTCAGGGCAGACTGACGATTTACGATCCGGGTTTAAGTGTCGTCGTCACGCAGTCGCTGCCGACTCTAGGTTTGCCGATTCGTGCCGAAGCGATCATTGATGCGCGAAACCTGCTTGATTTTCAAACCGGTGTCAACAGCGAAGAAGGCAGTCTGAAACTGTCGTCGCAAAGACGCATTTTACGCGGCGGAATTATGGTCAGATTTTAGGTTTATGCAAGCCGAAAAAATATATTCCGAAGTCAATGATTTTGGCTTCGGATTTTTTTGTTTCCAAATTCTCGGATGTGAAGCAAAAAAGTGAATAAATTAACGGAATATTAACCATTTATAAAGCCGGAAGTGCTTTAATTGATACCAGTTTAAGTGATTGTGTCGTGAAAAATTAACTGGAACGTATTTTGCATCGAAAAACTTTGGCGTAGTTTGTCTTAAAGGCAATGATAGGTAAAGTGCTGACAAGTTGGAGTTTGGTGTGGCTTTTGGCGACGGTTTTATTCGTTGTCGGCGGCGCACTCAATCTTTCGCAGCGCGCTTATCATAAACTGCCGCCGACCGACGGCGTGGTCTGGCAGTTAAAAAGCGACGGCGGAATCTATGCCGAAAAAGTTTTGCCCGGACTGACTGCTTCACGCGCCGGAATTTCCGTCGGCGACCGGCTGATCGGGATCGGTTTGGAAGGCGATAAAACCGATGAAATCACCTCGCCCGCCGATGTTCAAATGTATCTCGAAGCGGCGGATGTTGACGGCAGTCTGACTTACTTTTACCAGCGACCTTCG
Source organism: Pyrinomonadaceae bacterium (assembly GCA_965247805.1). Taxonomy (GTDB): domain Bacteria; phylum Acidobacteriota; class Blastocatellia; order Pyrinomonadales; family Pyrinomonadaceae; genus JAFDVJ01. The sequence goes on along the minus strand of OZ252034.1, from coordinate 5,114,842 downwards.
TATTCTTTTGCCAATAATTATTACTACGCCGACCTCAAACACATAGATACTCTGCCGCGCTGGACTGCGCCGATAATTTTTTTGACGCTCGTTGGAATTGTCTGGCTCGGTGTCGGAATTTTCGTGCTTTTCAAACAAGGCGGACACGCGCCTTTTGTCATCCATTTTGCGACAATTTGTCTGGCGGCATTTGTTTTTCACGTTTATAAATCGCTTTATTTAGGCGAAGATTTCGATCTGGCGATTAATCTTTTGGATAATCTTGCCTTCGCATTGTTCGCGCCGCTGTTTCTGCATTTTTGTCTGCGTTATCCGGTCAGGAGCGAAGTTTTCGACAATTCGCGCTGGAAAACTTATCTGCTCTACGTTCCGGCGGGAATAATTTGGCTCGGTATTTTTGCATTTTCAGTCATTCCGCAAGTTGCCGTCAAACTGGATTTAATTAATTCGATTGCACCTTTTTTGGACAGATACGATTTGCTGCCGAATCTCTATCAGGCAAATTTCTATCAATTCGTAATTTTCATCGCCGCCGGTGCAGGTGTTTTGATTCGGCGTTTCTGGCGAAATAAACAGACGGTTGTTCGGCAGCGTCTCAAGTGGGCGATGTGGGGAACGATTGCCGCGATTGCACCGATTGTCGTTTTTCAAATTGCCAAACGCTTTGTTTACCTGCCTGAAGATAGTTATATAACGGCGATAACAACCCTGCCGTTGGCTTTAATTCCGCTCAGTTTCGGTCATTCGGTTGTCCGCTATCGTTTGATGGATGTTGATGTCGTCGTGCGTCGTGCGCTCGTTTACGCGATGACGACGCTGGCGATTGCGATGATGATCGGGACGGTTGCGCTCGGCTTGGTTTTTCTGGCAGTTGGCAACAATCTTTCGACAACCGAAATCACGCTTCGCGCTTTGATTGCGATTGTCGCAATGGCGGGAATCGTCCTTTTAAGCGAACCTTTGAAGAAATTTTTACAGGAACGCGCCGACCGATTTTTCTACGGCGAACGCTACGATTTACGAAACGGTTTGCTTGATTTCGGCAGAACGCTTTCAGCGACGACCGCGCTTGAACCGCTTCTCAATGCTTTAACCGAAAGGCTCAGGCAGGTGTTGGATGTTCAAAAAGTCGCCGTTTTTATTGAGGACGAAGATGCTGCGGAACATTACCGGCTCGCCAAATCAATCGGTTTAAGTGAAGAATTCAAGATTCCGAATGACTTTCGCCAGATGATTCGCCAAAAAAGCGCGGAAAAAGGAATTGTCCGCGCCGACGAACTCGAATTACCCGAAACCGAAAGTCTGAACTCGAACGGCAAAATGCTTATCCGTCAAGAGTTACATTACTTTGTTCCGTGCGTCGCGCGTGGAAAAATGGTCGCAGTCATCGGTTTAGGCAGGGCAAGCGACGGTTCGCTTTTGTCGAGCGAAGATTTAGAAATCTTGCAGACGGTTGCCGGTTACGTCGCGGTCGCCGTCGAAAACAGTCTGCTTTATCAGGAACAGGAAAAACGCGCCGAAGAACTCGCGCTGCTTAAAGAATTTAACGAATCAATCGTCGAATCGGTTAATGTCGGACTGCTCGCGGTTGACGAAAACGGACGGATTACGCGCTGTAATTCGACGTTTGAAGAAATGCTCGGACTAAGCCGAAATGAAACAATCGGCAAGGTTATCGAAGATATTTTCGACCGCGCTTTTGCGATGAATCTCGAAAATATCTTGGGCAAATCCCGCTGGCATCTGACCGAAATTCGCCACGCTTACAAACTTTATACAAATTCAGCTGACGGGAAATCTTTGATCCTGAATGTCGCCGTCGCGCCGCTTCGTTCGGTTTCACAAAGTCAAAAAGGGGCGATCATCGTTTTTGAAAACGTCACCTCGCGCGTCAAACTCGAAGAAAGTTTACAGCAGAGCGAGAAACTTTCGAGCATCGGATTGCTCGCCGCCGGTGTCGCGCACGAAGTCAATACGCCGCTCACGGGCGTTTCGAGTTATACGCAAATGCTGCTCGGAATGATTCCTGAAACCGATCCGAAACACGCCCTTCTGCTAAAGGTTCAGAAACAAACCGAACGCGCCACGAACATTGCCGGAAATCTTTTGAACTTTTCGCGCGGCGGCAGTTCGACCGATTTTACCGAAGTTAATATCAACAAACTGCTTGAAGACACGCTTCAACTGCTCGAACCGCAGATGCGGAAATCGCAGGTCGAAATCATCAAAAATTATTCTAAAATTGCGCCGAAAATTTACGGAAACGCCGGAAAATTACAGCAGGTTTTCACAAATTTAATTCTCAATGCGCGTGATGCAATGGTCGGAAGCGGACAAATTTCGCTGCTGACTGCGTTTGACGAAAACGGTGATGTCGTCGTCGAAGTTGCCGATACCGGCGAAGGCATCGCGCCCGATAATTTGAGCAAAATTTACGATCCGTTTTTCACGACGAAAGGTGTCGGCAGCGGCACTGGTTTAGGTTTGGCGGTTTCCTACGGCATCGTGCAGGAACATTCCGGCAGCATCGAAGCGCACAGTAATCTCGGCGAAGGCACGACTTTTCATCTCGTCTTCCCGCAAGCCAAAGTCCGACTTCAACGCGCCGTCAGCTAAACTTCGGATGCACAAATTCGTTTCTTTTAACCTTCAAATCTTACCCGCTGCTCAGATTTCCGTTTCGCCTGTTTCATCCGCCGCGCTTTACGGCAGAGGCATTTTTACAACCATCGCATTTTACAATTCAAAACCCTTTTTGTGGGAAAAACACTGGCGCAGATTAAAGGAAAATTCAGACAAATTAAATATTAATTTGTCCGATTTTGATGAAGAAACGGTCAAAAATGCCTTCAGGCAAATAATCTCGCAAAACAATCTCGAAACAGGTCGCGCACGGCTGACTTTTTTTGACGAATCGCCGAGCCGAATCTGGAATTTTGAATCGCCGAAGAAAACAAGTTTATTAATTACAACCGCCGATTTGCGCGAAATAAAGAATGATTTTCGTTTAACTGTTTCGCCATTTCCAATGAATTCAAAATCGCCGTTGGCGAACATCAAATCGTGCAATTACCTCGAAAATTTACTCGCGCTTGACGAAGCAAAAACGCGCGGATTTGATGAAGCGATTCGCTTAAATGAAACCGGCGAAATTACCTCGGCGGCGATGGCAAATATCTTTTGGACCAAAGGCGAAAAAATCTATACGCCGACTCTTGAAACAGGTTGTCTGGCAGGGACGATTAGAGAACTATTGATTCAAAATTTCGCAGTTTCGGAAGTAAAATCAAAGTTCGACGAGATCACAAAAGCCGGCGAAATTTTTCTGACTTCAGCCGGAATCGGAATCGTCACAGCAAGTTTTAACAAAAACAAAAAAAATCCTCATAAAATAACGGCAAAAATGGCTGAATTTCTTGACTTGAAAAAGGTTACAACATAAACTCTCGAAATAATCAGCAGAACTCAAGGAACATTCCACGCAATGAAAAAAGATTGGGATTTGAATCTGGAAGCATTTGAAAAAATGCTTTTGTGGTTAGATGAAGACCGCGAAATTGCCGGACGGAAATACGAGGCGATTCGTCTGCGCCTGATAAAAATTCTCAATTATCGCGGCTGCTTCCAAGCCGAAGAACTCGCCGACGAAACATTTGACCGCGTGAATCGGAAAATTGACGAAATTACCGTAAATTATCAGGGAAATCCGGCGCATTACTTTTTAAGTGTCGCCAACAAAATCTATCTCGAACATCTCAGAAAACCGAAATCCGTCGAATTACCTGAAAATCTCACTTGGTTTAATGATGAAGAAGATTTTCGACCGCATTTTGAATGTCTGAAAAAATGTCTTTTCACACTTCCCGCCGAAAAACGCAGTTTTATTGTCAATTATTACACCGAAGAAAAAACGGCAAAAATTAACTTGCATAAACAACTTGCCAAAGACAGCGAAGTTGATGTTAAAAAGTTGCATTCACAGGCTTTTCGCTTGCGGGCGCGACTTCAAAAATGTGTTTTAGAATGTGTTAAAAGTAACGGTTGGTGAAATTATTTCAATAAAAATTTCGGTTAAAAACGAAGATTTCCGCGAAAAAAATCATTATGTATAACCGGACTAAAAAGAGGTAACAGTTTGGAACAGAAAGATGAACAATCAGAACTCAGGAAATACATTCTCGGCAGCGTCAGCGATTCTGACCGCGCCGCGATAGACGAACGTCTGATGACTGACGACTTATTTTTTGAAGAATTTGCGATCACCGAGGAAAATTTTATTCAGGATTATGTTGACGGAAATCTTGATAAAGCGGAGCGCGAAAGATTTGAAACCTGCTTCCTGAACTCGGAAGAAAACCGTCAAAAAGTAAAATTTGCGTCTGCTCTCAGGAGATATGTGAAGGAAACTGCCGCCGACAAACCGCTTCAAAAAAAACCGGGCTTTTTTAGTTCGCTGGCGGCATTTTTCTCTTCGCCCGTGCCGGTTGCACTGGCTATTTTGACCATCGTCGGGGTTGTCGGGTTCTTTGCTTGGAGAAACTTTTCCGGTCGCTCCGATGTTTTGGTCGCGCTCAACAAAGCCTACAAAACCGAACGCCCGCTTGACTCGCGCATCAGTGATTTTGAATACGCTCCGACTAAAAACACACGCGGCGCAGGCGACAAAACAAACAATATCGAATCGGAACTGGCGAAAACGCTCGCTCTCAAAGCCGTTTCCGAAAATTCAACGCCCGAAAACCTCCAATCTCTCGGTCGCGTCTATCTCACCGAAAAAGAATTCGACAAAGCCGTCGAACAACTCACCAAAGCCGTCAAACTCGCGCCCGACAACGCCAAAATCCACAACGACCTCGGCGTTGCACTAATGGAAAAAGCCAAAAGATCAGAAGAAGGCAAACTCGAAAACCTCGCCAAATCAAACGAAGAATTTGCCAAAGCAATTGAACTCGACAAAAATCTCCTCGACGCATATTTCAATCAGGCATTGTGCATTCAAGAATTAAACTTACCCAACCAAGCCAAAGAAGCGTGGCAAAAATACCTCGAACTCGACCCAAATTCACAATGGTCGGAAGAAGCGCGAAAAAATCTAAACACACTCGAAGCTAATAAACCAATCAGCAAAACAAAAGAAGAAATTTCACAAGAATTTCTGGCAGCCAAACAATCCGGCGACGATGAAAAAGCGTGGCAAGTTTTGAGTAGAAATCGGGAAATGATTGAGGATAGATTTATTCCACAGCAGATAGCTTCAATGTTTATAACTTCCAAATACCAAAAAATAAACGATGAAAGTAGTAATTATCTTGATGTATTAAAATATATAGGCAATCTCGAAGAACAAAAATCCGGTGATTTATTTTGGAAGGATATTACGAATGTTTATAGTAGGGTAAATAATGAAAACCAAATATTATCATTATATCAAGCCCAAAAATCAATGCTTGCAGGATTTGAACTATTAAGAAATAACAAATACTCGGAAGCCCAAAAAAAGTTTGAAGACGCAAATGAATTGTTTACAAAATCTGATAACTCACAAGAATCCAAAATCGCTCAAATTTGGATGAGTTATCCACTTTTTCTGAACCACAAATTTGAGCAGAGTTCGAGTATTCTTCACGGAGTCGCTGATTATGCAGAAAAGCAGAATTACAAATGGCTCGCATCACAGTCTTTCGGATGGCTTGGAATGATTGCCGGGTCCTCAAATCATTTTTCAGAAGAACTTGAAAATTACAAAAAGTCTTTAACTTATAGTGAAAAGGTTAATGATTTGTATAATCTTCAAAAAATTTCCAGTCAAGTTGCTGATTTTTATACTCAAAACGGACAAATTCGAGAAGCTGCGACTTTTTCACAAAAAGCATTGGAACTCGGCAAATTACCAGATGTCAGTTTTCGGCAGCAGTGGCGAAATTATGATGTCGCGTCCCGAATGTTTTCGGCGGAAGGATTTTATAATACGGCAATGGCTTTAAGTAATGAGTCATTAGAATTATCGTCGAAAGAAATAAATGACAAAATACTGACTTGGCAGTCTTACACAAATTTAGGTTACATTTACGAAAAACTGGGAAAGTATGAGTCAGGGTTAAGCTCTTTGAAAGAGGCGCGGAATGTTGCCGAAAGTTTTGATTTGGAGAGCGGACAACAAAAGAGGGTTGCTTATATTGATTTACAAACAGCTCAAATTAAAAGACTTTCAAATGATTGTAACGGAGCTTTGGAAAATTATGAAAAAGCCTTGCAATTTTACGATGCTACCGAATTTCAACCGCTTAGATATGTGGCTCATAAAGGTAAACTACAATGCAGTTTTACACTTCAGGATCAATCGGCAATTCAAACGGAATTGCCGACAGTTATAGAAATTTTGAGTAATTACCGTAAAGAGCTATTAGAAGAAAGTTTACGAAATACTTTTTTCGACAATGAACAAATTGTCTATGATATTGCAACGGATTATGAAGTTAATAAGGGAAATATCGAAAAGGCAATTGATTATTCGGAAGAATCACGTTCCCGCTCATTGCTTGATTTACTTGGCAATAGAGGAAGATTATCCGAGACAAACAAAACTCCTGAAATCAGTTACTCTCAATATATAAATGCTCCTCTGAAAATAGATGAAATAAAAAGTCAACTGCCGAACTCGATTCAAATTGTGCAATATACAATTCTCGATAATGAGTTGTTAGTTTTCGTTATTTCAAAGAATGAAATTAAATGTGTCAAAGTTGATATTTCATATTCAGAAATAAAAAAAGATGTTTATTTATATTTGGAATTAGTTTCAAGAAAAACCAATGAATCCTTTGAAGAGGAAAAAACTCTTTCAAAAAAGCTCTACCGGATATTAATTGAGCCGATCAAAAATGATATTGACCAGAAAAAAACAATATGCTTTATAGCAGACAAATTTCTATTCAGGCTTTCATTTGCGACTCTCTTATCCCCTGAAACGGAGAAATACCTTATTTCGGAATATCATTTTTTATATTCTCCCAGTATAAATGTTTTCCTTGCCTGCACAAAAAATGCGGATACACTTCAAAACTTGAATCCTGAAAAAATATTATCTATTGGCAATCCGGCTTTTAGAGAAAAAGATTTCCCTGATTTAGAAGTCCTTTCATCATCGGGTAAAGAGGCGCAGTCAATAGCGGATCTCTATCAACAGCCAATTGTTTTCACAGGTGCTGACGCTACTAAAAATAACATATTCAAAAACATTGAAAATGTAGATATTATTAACTTTGCGGGACATTATATTGTCAATGAACGCTCTCCACTTCTTTCCGGTCTAGTTCTATCACCAAATGATGATGCGGTTACGGCTCAAGATTCTCTACTGGCTAACTATGAAGTATTTAGTCAAGATTTTTCTCATGTAAAATTAATAGTTCTTTCCGCTTGTGAAACCGGACTTGAGAACGTCCAAAATGGAGAAGGTCCATTAGGTGCCGCCCGCACATTTCTTGCGGCGGGCATCCCGCAAGTCGTGGCAAGTCAATGGAGTGTTGATTCTGATTCAACTTCTGAACTAATGATACGATTTCATCAATATCGAGAAAAAGAAAAACTCTCAACAATTGATGCTTTACACAAATCACAACTTGATCTGCAAACATCTGAGCAGTTTAACAGACCATATTTCTGGGGAGCTTTTGCTGTTACGGGAGGCTACTCACAAATTTAGCTTTAACCTAAAAATAAACAACAAACAAAAGGAGAAAAATTATGTCAATGTTATTTCCAGAAACAAAAGTAAATGTTCATATAAAGGGACTTGGAGTAGGTAATTTCAATAAAGCAAAGAAAGAATGGGACTTTGCTCTTCTAAGAGGGATTGAAAACCACGATTTGAAAGTCATAGTCCGTGAATACCGCACTGATGCACAAAGTATGAAAGTAAATGTTTACGATATTCCAAATAATTCAAAAAAAATTGAGATTAAGACAATTATTGACGATGTTCAAAGTTTATTGTCTGTATATAGTCCTGGGAGCGCGTTTTCCGGCAATGATTTACAGGATAATAATTATGATTCCAGATGGATTACCGACTTAACAGACTTGCACGGAAAAGACGTGAAACTAAAAAAACCGTCTGATCCAAAAGTTTCCCTAACTTTTCTTTCAATATCGGCAGCAACACTTTATACAAGAAATCTTCACGATGCGCCATATTATATTTATGACACAACGAATCCCGATAATCGGGAATTAGTAAGACCGCAATCTCTTACCCAACAACCGTCACTTGCCGCTGCTTGGATTGGATTGGATATTAAATGGAGTGGAACAACTAACTCAACCGAGTTAATTATTGACGATGTTCAAAAGCAAGTAATGAGTGGAATTTTACCGGATGGAAACCCGGATGAGAATCTTCTTCGTTACGAAATTGAGATAAATAATAATTGCAGTATAAAAGACACTACAGTTTCCGATTTTCATTATTATTACGATCATTTGGTAGATAGTTCGATGGGACAGCGGTTTGATGAATATTTTAGTCCCATACAAAACACTGTGAATCTGAGAAGGCTTAGCCTTGATTTTGTTAATTTTATAGAAGTGGATGGTGGAAAAACCGATGATTGCGGAACCAAACTTGTTTCTGGATTGGCAGGAGGACTGAGTTTAGAAGAAATGCTTAACTAATTTCTTCCTTTAAATTAAGCGTTTGGTGCGATTCTCCCGCCGCAACTCGAACCTAAACCAGCCGTGCAGCCGTAGCAGTGATTTTCTGTGACGATTGTGCGGCTTTTTAGTTTTTCGAGATTGAAATTAAAGATTGTATTTTTTGACTCGACAGGTAATTCGAGCATTTGATTGAAGTCACAATCATACAAGTTTCCGTGCCAGTCAACGCTGATGAGGTTGCGGCACATTAATCCTTCGAGGGTTGACGGGTTGAAGGCGTTGACGAGCCTTGTCATATAGCTTTCTTCGTTTTTGGTGCGGCGAAGCCAGTCTAAGTAACGCGCAATCGGCATATTTGTGATGGTGAAAAGATTATTGAACGAGATGTCGTAACGCGCTTTTAATTCGCGTTTGAAATCGGCTTCGATGGCGGTTTGCGGCGGCGGCAAGAATGCGCCGACCGGATTATAGACGAGATTTAAAACGAGTTTTTCGTTAATGCCGTAACCGGCGGCATTTAATCTTTTTAAGGCTTCGATTGATTTGTCGAAGACTCCGGTTCCGCGCTGTGCGTCGGTTTGAGTTTGGAGAAAATACGGCATGCTGCACACGACTTCCGCTTCGCTCGCTGCGAAAAATTCGGGCAAATCAGTTTGGTTTTCCTCGAACATCACCGTCAGATTGTGCCGTACAATAATTTTCGCGCCGATTTTTCGTGCTTCGGTGACGAAATAGCGAAAATCAGGAATTAATTCGGGTGCGCCGCCGGTGATGTCGAGGGTCGGAATCTTAAAATCAAGCAGCACTTTCAGGCAGGCATCAACAACCGAACGCGGCATAATTTCGGTGCGAATGGGCGAAGCGTCAACGTGACAATGTTTACACGCCTGATTGCACAGTTTACCGACGTTGACCTGTAACGTGTCAATATTTTCGGCAAACAATTTCGCGCCGCCGAGTTTTTCTTCAAAACTAACCGGTGAATTCGGTAAGGCGGATTTGCCGTTGCGGGTTATTTGAACTGCTGTCTGCATTTTTTCAGTTATCAGTTATCAGTTATCAGTTATCAATTTTTCGTTCACTGATAACTGTTGACTGATAACTGATAATCACATTGAAACTTTGTCGTGCGTGTTGTGCGATTGGATGCCGTGAATGAGCGACGCGCCGCCGCGAATCGCGGATGCAAGGTGCATTGATTCGGTCATCTGCTCCATATTCGAGCCGTTTTCGAGACACGAATTCGTAAAAGCCTCGATGCAGTAAGGACATTGAACAGTCACGGCAACAGCCAAACCGATCAGAGCCTTTTCGCGTTTCGACAACGCGCCTTCTTCCTGACAGGCTTGATACCACGCCAAAAACTTTTCAAATAATTCGGGTTTATATTTCGCAATATCGCCGAATCTGCCTAAATCTTCTTCGTTATAATAGTGCATAAAATTTGTTCACAGTTATTAAATGTCAATAACTGTGATTCTAATTCCCGACAGAGATTAATCCAAACGAAGATGATAAAAATACGCCGTGTCGGAGCCGTTTTGCAGCAACAGATGAATTTCATTGCCAGTTATCTGACAATACTACCGGCGTTCACCCATCCGCTACCGCGAGACGGTTCTGACACGGCAAATTTTAAGCAAGACCGTTCCGCGCAATCACTTCCTTATAAAATTCCGCGCTCAGTTTCGGCGTACGTTTCTGCGTTTTGTAATCAACGTAATGCAGACCGAAGCGGTTTGAATAGCCGTCCGCCCATTCAAAATTGTCCATCAAACTCCACAGGAAATAACCTTTGACGGGAACGCCGTCGGCGGTTGCTCTTTGCAGTTGCGAGAGATAATTTCGCAGATACATTACGCGGTCGGTGTCGTAAACTTTGCCGTCAGCCGCCGGGATGTCGGACGACGAACAGCCGTTTTCGGTGATGTAAATTTCCTTGACGTTCCAGATTTTACTGACGTGGCGCGGTCCCCAATATAATGCTTCGGGTCCGACGGTCAGCCATTGCGAAATCATATGCGGATACGACGCGGGCTGCGGCACGACCGCGAAACCCTGCTTTGAACCGTCGGCGCGAACGTAGGTCGGCGTGTAGATATTGATGCCGGCAAAGTCGAGCGGCGACGAGATCGTTTTCAAATCCGCGTCGGTAAATTTCGGCGCGTCTTTTCCGGCGTTTTGCAGGTAAAGATCGGTATATTTGCCTTCCTGAATGACGGTCATATACTGCGCGTTAAGCTGCCGCGCAGCTTCGGTCGCGGCTTTGATATGTTCGTCGTTTTCGATAACCGGAACGCAAATCGTCATATTTTCCGCGAGTCCGACCTTCGTTCCGGCTTTAGCTTTCGCACGAATCGCCTGCACCGCGAGACCGTGACCTAAGACGGCGTGATGCCGCGTTTGATTAAATCGTCCGGGCGGCAATTTGATTCCGGGCGCGTGAATGCCGATGCGATAACCGAGTTCGACAAACGCGCCGAATTCGTTAATCGTGAAAAAATGCTTAACGCGATCCGACAGTTTTTCGGCGACATATCCGGCGTAATTGCCAAACGCTTCCGACGTTTCACGCCCTTCCCAACCGCCGTATTTATCCTGCAAAATTTGCGGCAAATCCCAATGGTAAAGCGTCGCAAACGGCTCGATTCCGTTTTTCAAAAGTTCGTCAACGAGCTTGTTATAAAAATCCAACCCCTTCGGATTCGGCTTGCCGCTGCCGTCGGGAAAAACGCGCGACCACGAAATCGAAAAACGATAACTTTTCACGCCGAGGTTTTTCATCAACTGAATGTCGCCTTTATAACGATGATAATGATCGTCGGCGACATCGCCCGTCGCGCCGTCAACCGTTTTCCCCGGCATCTTTGAAAAAGTGTCCCAAATCGAAGGCGTTCGCCCGTCTTCATTAAACGCGCCCTCAACCTGATACGAAGCCGTCGCGCTGCCCCACAAAAAACCGTTTGGAAACGTCCGCGCACCGCTTTGCCGAACCTGTTCAATCTCCGTTTTTTCGCCCGCGCCCAACACCGGAATCGCCGACGCACCAATCGCCGCCGTCCCGATAATCTTCGCAAAATCACGCCGTGAAACTTTCATTCGTTTTTCTCCTTTTTTTGAATTGTTAGATTTGAAAATACTGTGCGTAGATTTTCGTTGATGAGTAATGATTTGTAAAGATAAAGTTTATGATAAAGTATTATCTTTGCGGAAATTCTGCCAAAAATTATCTTATCTAAAATTTTATTCACTATCATTTGATAAGAGTTTGCAAATACGACTATACAATTTCTAATTAACAATGGAATCAGCACAAAAATTACTTTATGACATTACTAACGATTTTTTAGTTGCTGATGGTTGTTGGAAAGGATGCGCTAAAGATGATAAGTCTTGGGAAGTCATTAACGGAGATTCTAGGGAAGCAATCTCAAATATTGCTGCCAATAGTATTGATTGTGCAATAACCTCGCCGCCATATTTTTGGCTTCGGCACTATGGCGTTGATAATCAAATAGGACTGGAGGAAACCGTAAACGAGTATGTTGAAGCTATTTCATCTGTTATGGATGAAGTTTATCGCGTTTTGACACCAAAAGGACTTTTGTTTTTAAATTTAAGTGATACATATTACTCAGGTAAAGGACAACCGAAATATCCCGACTCAAAAAGTAGTAAAAGGCGTTTCGGTTTGAGAGCGGTTGATAAAAGCGGCGGATTAGATATAGGAATTCAGCGTAAATCAATGATTGGAATTCCTTGGCGCGTTGCCATTGAAATGACAAAACGTAAATGGGTTTTGCGAAGCAATATTATTTGGCATAGAAAAGACCCTTTGCATGAAAAAGTTAAAGACAGACCGAAACGTAGTTATGAACATGTTTTTATGTTTTCTAAGGGGCGCACATATCATTTCAATCAAAAGCCGCTTTTGGAAAAGCCGGAATATGATGAGGATGTATGGACTATTCCAGCGCGTCCAAAAGCTAACAGACTTCCTACTGCACCTTATCCTGATGAATTAGTCAAAAGATGTCTTGAAATTGGCTGTGTCAAAGGCGGAAAAGTCTTAGACCCATTTGCGGGAAGCGGAACTACATTGAGAGTTGCCGTTGAATCAGGATATTCGGCTGTTGGTATAGATTTAAATAAAGATTTTTGTGAATATATGGTAAAAGATTCAGCCTAAATCAGCAGTGAAATCAATAAATATGTTTTTGACATTGGAAATAATAGAGGAATCATTAAAAAGACTGAAAAGCATCCATCCGTTTTTTGGAATGACTTTTCTGGTTTGTAAATTTAATGATTTGCCTGTTGGTAAGACAACATCTTTTTCAATTAATAATTTGGAAACGGAATTTCTTAGAAAATACTTCAAGCCTTCTGAAAAATCGGAGAAGTTTTATCAGGTCTTTAAATCTTCAAAACCACAGGAGCGTTGGTTAAATTCCGATTACGCCAGTTCCATTCTTCAAAGCATACGAACAAGAGGCGACCTTGCAAAACCATTTATTCACGAGAGAAAAACCAGTCTTTGGGGATGGAAAAATAATTATGCAGAAATTTTGGATCAATACCTGAAAAAAGAGAAAAAGAAAGTGCCTGCCTTTTATCTTGCAGTTTGGCTATATAGGGAAAGAGTTTTCAAATCCACTACTACCGCTCAAGATATTATTGATTTGTTCGTAAAAGAATTTAAATTAAGTGATGAAGACCAAATACTTTTTGACTTAAATGTTCCAAAATTATCTGTTCCTTTATTCAACGAAGAAAAAGTAACTTGGGAAAAACTCAAGACAATCATTGTTCCGCCTGAAAACGAACCGGAAGAAAGCGGAGTTTTAGAATATCTAAAAATTAGCGGAGTCGGTCCTGCCAGAGAACTTATATTTGAGCCTGCTGAAAGATTGAATATGCTTGCCGGTGATAATGGCTTGGGCAAATCATTTATTTTAGATTGTGCTTGGTGGGCATTGACCGGAAATTGGGCAGGAGTTCCGGCTTATCCACGAGATTGGGCAGATGAGCCGACAATCTCATTTAAAGTTGCTAGTCAATCTAAAACTAATCGAAATCTAATAGCCAAATATGATAGAAAATCATTTGGCGAAGATAAATGGAAATTAGAACAAAAACGACCTGTTTTGCCCGGATTATCCATTTATGTTCGGGTTGATGGTTCTTTTGCAATTTTCGACCCTGCCAGACGCGAAAGTATTAACAATCAAAATACATCTCCCAAAACTTTGGTCTTTACAAAAGAGCAGATAAAAAATGGCTTTGACGAAGAAATTAACGGCAGAAAGCAATCACTTATTAATGGCTTGATAAATGATTGGGTAACTTGGCAGTTTAGTCCTGACAAAACATCATTCAATAGATTAAAAATTGTTCTCGAAAGGCTTTCACCTCCAAATGTAGGAGATTTAGGAAAATTAAAACCGGGTGAACCGATGCGAATTGCCGGAGATAGTAGGCTGATTCCAACGATTGAGCATCCATACGGCACAATTCCAATCGTTCACGCTTCGGCAGGTGTTCAAAGAATAATTACACTCGCGTATCTTTTAGTTTGGGCTTGGCAGGAGCATCAAGTTAATTCGGAAAATATCAAAAAAGAACCTGAGCGAAAAATGGTGATTTTGATTGACGAAATCGAATCGCATCTTCATCCACAATGGCAAAGAAGTATTTTACCTGCGCTTTTGTCTGTTGGAGAAGACCTTTCAAAAGAATTATCTTTACAGTTAATTATTGCTACTCATTCGCCTTTGGTAACAGGTTCTGCCGCTCCTTATTTTGATTATGATTCTGACAAACTGTTTCATATAGATTTAGTTGATACCGATTTGTTTGGAAAGGAAGCACAAATTCAGGAAATTGATTACGTTAATTACGGCAGAGTGGGTTCTTGGTTAATGTCTGACATATATGAGTTGGAGCAAGATCAAACTATGCTTGAAGCCGAACAAGCAATTGAAAAAGCCTTGAGATTACAACGACAGGAAAATCCTAATAAAGAAAAGATAAAGGAAGTTTCGGAAGATTTGTTTAAATATTTATCTGATCTTGATACCTTCATTCCCCGATGGATTGCCTTCGCCGCAAAACACGGAGTAAAATTTTGATTAAGGTAGATTTACAACCCGAACCGATTGATTTTGACGCTAAAGTTAAAACAGACGGACAAAATTTTCTTGCAGTAAATCCTCGACCAAGAGGTAAGCAATGGAAAAATAAAGAGTTTTGGCGTGAAGCTATTCCTGATATGACATCGGCATATAAAAGCATTTGTGCTTATTCTTCACTGTGGATTAAGCCTGACCAACCAACAATTGACCATTATATTTCGAGAGATGAAAATCCTGCACTGGCTTACGAGTGGAGCAATTTTCGTTTATCAAGATGGAGAATAAATACTCGTAAAGGCAAACATAAAGACGTTCTTGATCCTTTCAAAATTGGTAAGAATTGGTTTGAGTTAGACTTTACAACTTTTGGAATAAAACCTAATTCAAAAATTAAAGACGCAAATATAAAAAAAGCTGTTCAGGAAACTATTGATCGCTTGGATTTGGATAATACTGACTATAGAGAGGCAAGAGAGTCTTGGTTTAATAATTGTAGAGATAATATTGCGGAACTTGAAAAGAAAGCCCCATTTATTGCTTACGAAATGAAAAGACAAGGAATCTGAAAGAAATAATGCACTATCATCTTATCGGAATTTGCGGGACGGCGATGGCATCTCTCGCGGGAATGTTGCAGGCGCGTGGACATAAGGTTACGGGTTCGGATCAGAATGTTTATCCGCCGATGTCAACGCAGTTGCAGGAGTTGGGAATTGAGATTCTCACTGGTTACAAAGCGGAGAATGCGGACATCGGCGCGGATTGCACGATTGTCGGGAATGCGATTTCGCGTGGGAATGCTGAACTCGAAGAAGTTTTGAACCGCAAACTTTTGTATCGGTCGCAGGCGGAGATCGTTAAGGAAGAATTTATTCGCGGGCGGCGCAGTTTGGTGATTGCGGGGACGCACGGAAAGACGACAACGACCAGTATTGCGACTTGGGTTGCCGAATGCGGCGGGCTGAATCCGTCTTTTCTGGTCGGCGGAATCGTGCAGAATTTCGGCGCGTCGTTTCGCGTGACGGACAGCGAGCATTTCGTCATCGAAGGCGACGAATACGACACGGCTTATTTTGATAAAAAGCCGAAGTTTATGCACTATCTGCCCGAAATCGCCGTCGTCAACAACATCGAATTTGACCACGCCGATATTTACAACAACATTGAAGATATTAAGTTCGAGTTTTCGCGGCTGATGAATTTAGTGCCGTCAAACGGGCGTTTAATCGTCGGCGTTGATTCGCCGATTGTGCGCGAGGTTTTGGATGAAATGCACGGCAAACTGCATACGAATATCGAAACTTTTGGCACGTCGGACGATGCGAAATGGCAGGCGCGATATATTGATTTTTCGGGCGACGTGACGCGGTTTACGGTGTTCAAAGACGGGCATTCGTGGAGCGAATTTGAGACGAATCTGATCGGCGAATTTAATGTTCGCAACTGTTTAGCGGTGATTATCGCGGCGGACGCTTGGGGCATTTCAAAGGAGCAGATGCAGGAAGCGTTTCGCACATTCAAATCAGTCAAACGGCGCGTCGAGATTCGCGGCGTGATCGGCGGCGTAACCGTGATTGACGATTTCGCGCATCATCCGACTGCCGTTGAAGAAACTTTAAAGGCACTAAAAACCAAGTATAAAAACAATCGCCTGATCGCCGTTTTCGAGCCGCGTTCTTGGTCTTCGCGGCTGGCAGTTTTTCAGGAACCTTACACGAAAGCCTTTAGCTACGCCGATTATGTCGTCATCGCGGGAGTTTACAATACTTCAAAAGCAAGCGAACTCGGCAAAGTTTTAGACGTTGCGGAACTCGTCGAAGACATCAAACTACAAGGCAAACCGGCGATGTCGTTTCCCGATGCCGACGCGATTGTCGAACATCTCGCGCCCGAACTTAAAGAGGGCGATGTCGTGGCGATTATGTCGAATGGTGGTTTCGGCGGCATTCACGATAAGATTTTGAATGTTTTGAAAAGTGTGAATTAGAAAAATTAAAAATCATTCACAATCTAGGTTTTGCCGTTTGTTTTTTAACTTTTTGGTAATATTTCTCTTGATTTAGTTGATAAAAATAGGCATAATGACTACTGTTTTTACCCTCAGAGTATCTCGTTTGATGCGTCCGTTCCGGTAAAGCAAGGCGACGGTTTTGGCACGGATGGAGGGTTTGGTTAAAATAGTTTTCTTTGAAGCAGTCTTTTTGGACAATTTTGGCATGTCGCGTTTGGTAGGGTTTTGTCTTTTCTGAATTTGCCTGATTTTCGCTTCGATTTATAAAAAAGTTAGAGGATAAATGAGTACAAAACTTTATGTTGGAAACTTGTCGTTTCGCGTGACGAGCGATGATTTACAAGAATATTTTTCGGGTGCAGGTTCAGTCGAATCGGCAAACATCGTGCAGGATCGTGAAACCGGACGCTCACGCGGTTTCGGTTTCGTTGAAATGAGTTCGGAAGATGACGCAAATAACGCTATTGCACAATTTAACGGACAGGAATTTGATGGTCGCAATTTAGTTGTTAACGAAGCTCGTCCGCGTGAAAACAGCGGCGGCGGCGGCGGTCGCGGCGGCTACGGCGGCGGCGGAAATCGCGGCGGCGGCGGCGGTCGCGGAGATTACGGCGGCGGCAGTCGTGGCGGTGATTACGGTGGTGGTCGTGGCGACTACGGCGGCAGCGATTCACGCTGGTAACATCTTTTTTTAATTACAAGAGCAAAATTGATTTGATTTACAGAGCATATCAATTTTGCTCTTGTTCCGCTTAAATTTTCCCTCGATCATTTTCAAATTTCAAACCTTCCGCAATCATTTATATAATTCTTCGAAACCTTTTGTTTCACCCAAAATTTACCAAAAATCCTGACTTTGTTTTGAATAATCATTTAAGCTGTTATAAACGGTTTTAAATCCGTAAATCAGTATAAAAAATGGAAAATCCTAAAAATAATCCTTTGTTAGACAACAGACGGGCGATATTCTTACTCGTTCTCGGATGTTTTTTGGTCTATGCCAACTCATTGAGCGGCGATTTTATTTATGATGACACGATGCAAATCGTCAATAACAACACTCTGCATTCGTGGCAAAATCTTTTCAATGCTTTGACGACGGATGTTTGGGCTTTTCAACGTGCCACCGATACTAAAAATATTCCGCCGCCCTATTATCGTCCTTTGTTTACGGCTTATTTGACAATCGGTTATCAACTTTTCGGTCTGTGGCAGCAAGGTTGGCATTTGCTGAATCTGGTGATTCACACGGGCGCGACCGTTTTGGTTTACAAACTTTTTTTACGGTTGAGCGGCGATAATATCAGACTCGCTTTAATCGGCGGGATTCTCTTTGCGCTGATTCCGGTTCACGTCGAATCGGTTTCGTGGATTTCCGGCGTTCCCGATCCGCTTGCCGCACTATTTTACCTGCCGGCAATAATTTTTTATATTCGTTGGCGTGAAGCCGGCGATAAAAAACTACTGATTTACTCGGTCTTGTTTTTCTTTTTTTCGCTGTTATGTAAAGAAACACCGATTGTTTTGCCCTTAATTTTATTGATTTGGGAAATGACGATTAATCGCCGGAATAATGCGAATATAAGTTTTTTCACGGCACTCAAACAGGTCGCGCTTTTTGCAGTTCCGGTCGTTGTTTACCTGATTATTCGTATCTCCGTGTTGGGACAGATCAACTGGAAGCATTCGTCCAACTCGCAGTTATCGCCGCACTTAATTTACCTGACCATTCCGCTGACGGTGGTTTATTATCTTAAAAATATAATTTTTCCATACAATCTGAGCCTGATTTATCCAACCGGTTTTATCAAAGGTGCAGACGATTTAAATCTGTGGATTCCGTTGGCGATTCTGTTTGTTTTAGCGGGCTTGCTTTATTTTTTGCGTCACAAAATAACGCCGCTGATGTGGTTCGCCGGCGGACTTTTTATTATTCCGCTTTTGCCGGTTTTGAATTTGCAAGTTTTTCATCCCGAATATCTCGTGCAGGACAGATATTTATATTTGCCGTCTATCGGATTTGTTTTGTTAATTGCCGCTTTACTTGAAAAACTTTGGTCTTCCGAAAGAAAATTCTATCAACAAGCGGCATTGGCGGCGGTCGTCGTTCTGTGTATTTTCTACGCCGCCGGAACGATTTTGCAAAATCGCATCTGGCGTTCGGAAGTTGATTTATGGACCCGCGCCGCCGCTACAAAAACCGATAGTTCCGCAATTTACTACAATCTGGGACTCGCTCAATTTCAAAATAAAAAGTATCAAGAAGCCATTCAAAATCTCGATACTTCACTGAAATATCCTGATTTAGACAATAAAAACAGCCGCACATACATCAATCTCGGTTTAGCAAAAAAAGGTTTGGGAAGAAACGACGAGGCAAAAAAAGATTTTTTGAAGGCATCCGAACTTGACCCGCAATCATTGGAGGCAATTATCAATCTCGGCGCAGTTTTTTACGATCAGGGAAATTTTACGGAAGCCGAAACTCAATTCAATAAAGCCCTGCAGTTAAAACCGGCGGATATTTCCGCGAACTACAATCTGGCGCGAACCGTTGCCAAACTGGGACGGCACAAAGACGCAATAAATATTTACACGAAAATTTTGTCAAATGCCAAACAAGATGCCGAATTACTCTACTACGCAGCAATTTCATACGAGGCTGATGGACAACTGGAAAAAGCGTTAAGTTTACTAAACGAAGCCGCGAAGTTTGTCAGAGACGAAAAGCTCAAAACACAGGTAGCCGACGAATTGCAAAAATTTAAGTAAATTTAATTCGTTTTGCCGTTGAAATTCGCCAGACCGACGACAATTTCATCAATTAGTGCTTGGCGCAGTTTGGTGTCGTTGACACCGTTGACCAAAATCGAAAAAACTAATTTTTCGCCAGCAGTGGTTGTGACGTAACCGGAAAGTGCAGAAACCTGGTCAATCGTGCCGGTTTTGCCGCGCACGTTGTTGGCGGCTTTCGTGTTTTTGAAACGGTTTTGCAGCGTTCCGTCAATTCCGCCAATTGTCAGAGCGTTACGCCACGCATCGGCATAGCGGCTCTGCTTTGCCATATATGTATAAAGTTGGACGAGTGATGCGGACGTGACAAGATTGTGCCGCGAGAGTCCGCTGCCGTCATATTGAACCACGCTGTCCGGCGGAATTCCTATTTCGGTTAAAAAGTTTTTGACGACGAATAAACCTTTGTCCGAACTGGTCGCTTTCGGATCGAGAAAAGGATTTGTTTCGGGCGTGACGGCGTTTGTGATTGTCGCGTTTCTGCTTTCTTGTCCGAGCGTCCAAAGAATCGTTTCAGTGTAAAGATTTTGACTCGGCTTCAATGTTTTCGCAGCAATTAAACTAAAGGGCGGCGATTCGATTTGCGTAATCTGAACCGGCGGAAGTGTTGATGAAACCGCCAAAATTGCTTTGTCTTTCGCGTTAATAATCCGAGTTTGTCCCGTAATTGCGACACCTTTTTGTTCAAGACGCTGTTTCAGGAGAGCGATAAAAAGTTCCGCCGGATGTGAAACGGTCAGGTAATTGGCAAAGCCTTTGTCGCCGACGGAAATTGTTCCGCTGATTTCAACGACATTTTGATCGAGGTCTTTTTTTACCGTCAAATCGCGTTTGATTCCCGCCGTCGTTGTAACGCATTTGTTGACCACGCGCATCACCGAATTGAACGGCAGCAGATTGACGATGCACGGCGCACCGACCGATGCGGGCTTTACGCTCAGGTCGAGAGCATTGTCATTGAGCGGCAGAGCTGAAACTTCCGCGCCGTAATACCACTGCAAATCGTCCCATTCCCAACCCGACGGAACGGCGTTTCCCGTAAAGTAACTTTCGTCCCCGACGAGATTTCCTTCGATTCTTTTAACGCCTGCCTGAATGATTTTATCGGCTAGATTGTCTAAACCTTTGTAATAATCCTTGTCATAAAAAGCGGTCGAAAACGAAATATCGCCGCGTCCGAAAATGCTCAAATCGCCTTTGACTGTGCCGCTTGCGTCGGGTGTGACGGGCGCGAAAACGCTCGTCACAAAGCGAAAATCAGGTGATAATTTTTCCATCGCCGTGGCGACCGTAAAACTTTTCATATTTGACGCAGGCATCAAATATTTTTCGGCGTTATCTTCAAAAATTACTTTTCCCGTGTCAAGCGAAGCGATTTTAATACCGACGGTTCCGCGCCGGATTTCAGGGCGCACCAGACTTTGGCGGATTTTCGCCTGTAAATCAAAAATCGTTTGTGCGGTTTGAATTGGAATCGGCGAAACTGTCGGTTTCGGTGTCGGGGTCGCGCCGATAATGATTCGTTGGCGATTATCATTATTTTGTGCCGCCACCGACAAACTAAACGCGGCAATCAAAAAAAGCGCGAATTTGATTTGGCTAAATTTTTTCATTGGCTTTATTCTACGGAAATTTTTCTAAAGGCAAAAGGCAAAAGGCAAAAGGTAAAAAAGTTTGGCTGACTCAAAATTAAAAATTAAGTCAGGCATTCTTTAAGTTTTACCTTTTGCCTTTTGCTTTTTTACTTAAAAGAAATTACTTTTTCTCGCCGACGATGACGTTGAGATCGGTTTGCGGAACTTGTAAATCAAGCGTTACTTCGTTACCGGTTTGGGCGATTTTCGCGTTTTCGAGCATTCGTCCGTAAACTTTTTTGTCGGGAGATTTTGCGCCGCCGAGAATCGCTTTGCCGACGACCTGCAAACCGTCGAGAGTTTCTTTCAAGCCTTTTGCCTGTTCTGCATTAACGGTTTTTGCCAACACCGCGACAATCGTATTTCCTTCTAAAACGTCCATCGAACCGGAAATAAAACGAATCGCGTCAAGATTTTTGCCGAGTTCGTCATTGTCTAAATTAAAGACTTGCGATAAACCGTTTGGAACTGATGCGCCGAAGCTAATAATTGCATCCGGTTTGCGTGAAACTAAGTTCAAAACTTCACTGCTGAGACGTGTTTTGGCTTCAAACATTTCGCGCACACGCGCCGCTGAGCCTATGGCTAAAGTGTTGTCGTCATACGTTGTTAGCGCGAGTTCGTTATTGAAACCGTCAAGCATTCCGTCGAGAATTTTGGTAATCATTGAATTGCTGATTTTACCTTTATTTTGTTCGACGATTTCCTTTGGCGAAAAAATATAAACCGTTCTCTCGCCGATTTTTTCCTCGCGGTATTTGCCGTTTGAAGCAATCTTGGCGACCGAAACCAAACCTGCCGCTTTGATTTGTCCGCGCGCGAGAATTACCGGCTCAAAATCATAAGTATTTCCTGTGCCTTTAATTATGTTGACACCGGCGACTATTTGCTGAAATTGTTTGACATCAATGCCGGTTTTGGCTTTCATTTCGTCAAGTTTCGCCATAATTCCGCCAAGCATCGGTTGATTTCCCGACAAAATCTGCGGCAGTGCGTCACCGAAAAAACGCTTTGCGTCAATCGTCAATGCGCCGTCGGAAGCCGGCAAAAGCGCAAGAAGCCGGCTGTTCGGATTATCTTTTTTTCTGCGTTTCGTGTCGGCAAAACCGACGTTCACGACGTTTAATAGCACTGCGAAAACTGCCATTAAAGCAAAAATCTTTTTCTTCATTAAAACCTCATTATTAGTTTATTAAAACTTCGTCAGATAATAGATGATTTTACGGTCGGCAAAAGTTGGCTGAAAGATGCGGCAAGATTTATTTATCCTTGATGACTTCAAATTCAAACTGCAGTTCCTTGCCACGAAAAATGTAGCTTAGATAAAATTCCCAAAACTTGCGCGTAAAACGAAATTTCGGTGATTTCTGATCGAGATTAACGATAAATTCAAAGCCGAGACTGCGCCACAGATTTGCCAGCGAAACGTAAGTCCTGACAGGTTTGAATTTAACTTCCGTGTAAAAATCGAAAACCTGCCGGTCGGGGAAAAATGTGTTGAATGAATAAGAATTGAGATGATTGCGATGCGTCGGGTCAGTCGCCCAATCGGGATTGGTATAGTGCGGCGTGAGAAGTTTGATCGTTCCGCCGGGTTTTGTAATACGATAAAGTTCTGTAATAAAAGCCATTACGTCGGGGACGTGTTCGACAACGTGACGCGAAACTATCAAGTCAAATTCGTTATCGGCAAACGGATACGGAACGCTGCCGAGATCGTGAATCACGTCGGCGGCAGTGCGCGGATTGTTGTCCAACCCGATTGCCCCTTCGTATTTATTTGCACCACAGCCAACATCGAGAATTTTTTTCATTTAAACCCAAAAATAACACGCGGACGAACGTAGATAAAGCGAATTGGCGCAGAGTTTTAAGATTTATTTTATTGATTCTGTATTTCCGCAGCGCGGACAGACTAAATTTTGATGTGCCGCATCAGCCCATTTAGCGAGCGCGGAATTTGAAAAACGCGGATCTTTGCTTTCCGATTCGCCTTCGCTCATCAGGCGTGAACGGTTTTCATCTGCGTTTCGGCTTGCGATTTCGCGTTCACATCGTTTGCAAATCCAGCCGAAACCGGCGTTGTAGAAATCTTTTAATTCCATTATCTAAAATAATAACGGACAGCCAAAATTTAATTTCGACTGTCCGCTTTCGGGGGTAAGGCGATTCGATTTTACTTACTCGGACGACCCTGCACCGAAGTCGGCAGAGGCATCAGCTTGACCGGAACAGTCAATGTTTTGTTGTTGCGGAAGATTTCGACCTGCACCGTATCGCCTATTTGTTTCTTATCGAGCAGTTTATAGAGATCATCCAAATCCGCGACTGCACTGCCGTCAATCGAAGTAATAATATCGCCTAAGACCAGTTCGCCGTTGTTATCCTGAGTCAACCCGCGAAGTCCGGCGACCGCCGCTGAACCGCCCTGCGAAATGCTGCGAACGAGCAAACCTTTCGCCACCGGCATTTTGATTCCCTGTTCGGTGAGTTGTTCGACTTTGTAAAGCGTCGCGCCGAGTTTCGGACGGCGAACTTCACCGAATTGAATAAGCTGCGGAACGACACGTTTTGCAATGCTCACCGGAATCGCAAAACCGACCCCGACCGAACCGCCCTGCGGCGAGAGAATTTGTGAATTGATACCGATCATCCGCCCAAATTTGTCGAGCAAAGGTCCGCCGGAATTGCCCGGATTGATTGACGCATCGGTTTGGATCGCACCTTCAATCGGACGACCGTTGCGGGCGCGAATCGGACGCTGCAAACCGGAAATAACGCCGGTCGTCAGCGTTCTGTCGAGACCGAACGGATTGCCGATTGCCAACACTTTTTGACCGACATCGAGCTGATCCGAATCGCCGAGCGGCACAATTGTTAATTTATCCGTGCCGGGATCAATTTGAATGACGGCTAAATCCGTATCAGGATCGCCACCGACAAGTTTCGCCGGATAATTTTTGCCGCCGCCGAAACTGACCGTCAATTTCGTTGCTGCACCTTCGACAACGTGAAAATTCGTTAAAATGTGACCTTGCGCGTCAATCACTGAACCTGAACCGTTGCCCTTTTCGGTTTCAAAATCTTCGCCGTAGAGATTTTGCGCCTGTGTGCTGGTGGTGATGAACGCAACACCCGGCGAGAGCGATTTATAGACTTCAATACTGTTTTGCTCGTCGCTGACCGTTGTCGGATTGGAAATTCCCTGTGGTGTCGGCGCATCCTCCGCTGCCACGATATTTAAGTTTTTGATCCGAAAAATTCCGCCGAAATTGCTCAAACAAGCTGCTGTTCCGACGGCGATGAGTGCCGATGCGAACGCCAAAAGAACCAACTGCCGAGCCGATAATTGATAAACTGCTTTCTTTGACATATATCTCCTGATTTACTATGAAAATTTCAAGTATTTGATGCTCAATTTGAAAAAAATCGTTGCGTATTGAATTACGAAAAAAAACAATCCGCTGTTTCATCATATTACAAAACAGCAGATTGCATCTGAAATTTTTTTTTGGAAGTCGTAACTGCGAAAATGATTTGAATTTACGCCAGCAAATTGCCCGACCAAACCGTTAAATCACTAACGAATGTGTTGGAAACATAACCGAACGCGGAAAGTCCGGTGAAAAAATGAACGCCCATCAAACCGATGTAAATTGCCAGTGCAACGACCAATCCGTATTTCGCCAAACGCAGGTTGCGCCAACGCCAGAGAACGATTGCCGTAACCGCGCCGATTGCCACTTTAACCGCCAAAAAAGGCAGGTCGCCGATGTCCAGAAGCGTTGCCATTAATTGATTTCCCTCGGTCGCAAAACCGTTGCGAACCCAGTAAATCGTTAACACCGCGTCGAGAAAGTTGAGTGCGAAAAGTAATATTGTTTGATGAACTAAAGGCATACAGAGATAATTCCCTTGCAAAAACTTGTCCAAAGGTTTCCTCTTTTATGAGATATTTCCAGCTTGATAATTCAAGGGCGGCTCTCATCAAGAGAAACTGAAATTGTTAATTGCCTAGAATATACGCCGAATAAACCCCGATTTCAAGAATTTCTTTAAATATTGCAATATTTATTTTTTACCCGAAAGATGTTAGTCTCAAAAAACGCAATGCCCCGCTCAATAAAAATCCAAGACAACGATACAATGTCGCACACCGTCAAAATGCACGACTAACGCTGGTTGAGGTTTTGGACGTTGGTTTCGACAAAAACAAAATAAGAAAGAGGTGAACAATGAAAAATATATTGAATTTCAAAATTTTAACTGCGATTTTAATGATACTGCTGGCTTTCGGCGCGACCGAAGCAACAGCGCAGCGAAAAAAGCCGGTCATTCGTAAAAGAACAACCGTCAGAAAAACTACGGCAGTGGTTAAACCGACCGTCAAACTCTACACGGTTGATACCGGAACGACTTTTCGCGTGCGGATGAACAGCACAATCAACTCGAAAACAGCAAAAGTCGGCGATACATTTGCAACCACCGTCACCGAACCCGTTTATTCAACGACCGGGCAAGTCGTGATTCCGACCGGCAGCACAGTCACGGGACGCGTTGATTCAGTGACGGCGGCGAAAAAAGGGGGCGATCCGGGACAGATCAGCGTGAGTTTTGTTGCGGTCAAATTACCGAACGGAACAACCCGCGCAATCAACGGTTCACTGACCGATTTAGATTCAAAAAGCGCGAAAAGCGATAACGAAAGCACGGCTTCCGGCGACAAGATGAAGAATCGTAAAATCATCTTCATCGGCGGCGGCGGCGCGGGCGGCGCAGTTCTCGGCGCGGCAATCGGCGGCGGCAAAGGTGCGTTGATCGGTGGACTGATCGGCGCAGGCGCGGGACTTCTCGGCGAAAGATTAACCAAAGGCGAAGATGCCGAAGTCAAATCCGGCACAGAATTCGGTGTAGCACTGAATCAATCCGTCTCAATGCCGAAATGGACTGAGCCGGTCGAATAACTGACGGTTGACGATACAACCAGTAAGAAAAATCCCGGTGTCACTTGAAACCGGGATTTTTCTTTGGAAATTTCACTAACAATCCGGTATTAATTGGTAACTTAAACTTTTCAATTTTGACAAAAAGGTGGATTAAATCAGTAGAAAAGTTAGCTCAACTAAACTTTATAAACTAAAATGTTTTAAGATGATTAAAAGAGAATATAGATATATTTTTGTAATTATTTATGAGCGAAAAGCAATTTGAAGGAAAATCGGCAATTGTCACGGGCGGAACGCGCGGAATCGGGAAAGCGATTGTGCTGGAATTGGCGAAGCGCGGCGCGAATGTCGCGTTTAATTATTCAAAAAGCGCGGACGAAGCCGAAAAGTTGAAGGCGGGAATCGAAGGTTTGGGCGTGAAATCGTTTGCGACGCAGTGTGATGTGGCGAATACGGAATCGTCAGCCGATTTTGTAAAGCAGGTGACAGCGGAGTTTGGAACAGTTGATTTTTTGGTGAATAATGCCGGAATTACGCGCGACACGCTGATTTTGCGGATGAAGGAAGACGATTGGGATTCGGTCATTGATACGAATCTGAAAGGCGCGTGGAATTTCTCGAAAGCCGTTTTACGTCCGATGATGAAAAATGAATCGGGCGGTTCGATCTTGAATATTTCTTCGATTTCGGGTGTTGTCGGAATGCTTGGACAGACCAATTATTCGGCTTCAAAGGCGGGAATGATCGGTTTGACAAAGGCTTTGGCAAAGGAAATCGCAAGCCGTAAAATCACGGTCAACGCGCTCGCTTTGGGCTTAATCGAAACCGAAATGGCGAGCGAAATGAACGCCGAATTCCGCGAAAAAATATTAGCGCAAATTCCGCTCGGGCGTTTGGGAAATGTTCAGGAAGTTGCCGAAATCGCGTGTTTTTTATTAAGCGATTCAGCGAAATATATCACCGGACAGGTCATTCAACCTGACGGCGGATTAGCGATGTAAGTGCGATTTTTGCTTTGAGTTCCAACTTCAGTTGGCAAACCGCCAGCGAAGCGCGGCGGAAAAGCCAACTGAAGTTGGAACTCAAAACATTTTTGCAATCCGAAATTTCAAATTTCACATCAAAATCAAATATGTCTTTAGAATATCGAACCGAAGAGCCGGAATCTGCTGAAACAGTTGAAGACTCTGAAAATTTTCAGCGGGCGACTGCTGTTTTTCCTTTTTATACGGTGATTTTGATTGCGAGTTTGGTCGCGGTTTTTCTTGGTGAATTGTTTGCCGACGGGCAAAATTCGTTATTAACCGGCGGCGAAAATTCGATCTTGCTTGCCGGATTTGTCAAGCAGTTTTTTAGAGAAGGTCAGTGGTGGAGAATTTTGACCGGCGCGGCTCTGCACGGCGGAATTGTTCATCTGGCATTTAATTCTTACGCGCTTTATGTTCTTGGCAAACTTATTGAAACGCTTTCAAACCGGGCGCATCTGGCGATTGTTTTCCTGCTTTCGGCAATCGGCGGCGGGATTTTGAGTTTGATCTTTATTCCCGATATTCCCTCGGTCGGCGCGTCGGGCGGCATTGTCGGATTTCTCGGTTATTTGACGGTTTACGGATTCAAACGCCGCAAATTACTGCCTGACGGTTTCTTGAAAAATATGCTGTTTAATGTCGGATTTATCGCTTTTATGGGAATTTTTGTGATTTCAAATGTTGATAATTACGGGCATCTCGGCGGTTTATTGGCAGGCATAATTTACGGCTTGATTCAGATTCCGGGCGATTTATACAAAGACCCGCGCGAAACTAACCAAATTACCAAATTTTTCGGGTTCGCCGCGCTTGGAGTCTTTATTTTGACGGCGATTTTCAGTATTTTGCTGTTGCTTGGGATTATCAATATTCCATTTCCAGAATTGATGCAATAAAGTCGGAACAGCGAGTGGTAGCGACCTGTTTAACTAGGTAAATAGTTTGTTTGAGTGTCATTTAACAGGTCGCTACCGCTCGCTGTTCTGACAAAAATTATGCCGAGAGTCAGAGTTCATCAACACGTTAATCCGCTTTCGCCTTATTACGTTTTTACGCCGAATCCGCTTGCGCTTGGAGATATTTTTGCCGACGCGAGTTTGCCGCTGCATCTCGACATCGGCTGTGCGCGCGGACGATTTATTTTGAAGATGGCGGAGCTTGATAAAGGTCGGAATTTTCTCGGCGTGGAAATCCGTGAGCCGCTTGTGACGGAAGCAAACCGCATCGCGCACGAAGCAAATCTAACGAATCTGCATTACGAATTTTGCAACGCGATGAACGAATTCGACAGACTGCTCGAAAATGTTCCCAAAGGAATTTTGCAAACCGTCACGATTCAGTTCCCCGATCCGTGGTTTAAGAAAAAACACGCGAAACGCCGAATGGTTAATCGGGAATTAGTCGAAACAATCGTCAATAATTTAGCGGAAAACGGAAAAATCTTCGTCCAAACCGACATTGAATTTCTCGCCGACGAAATGTTTGAATTATTCAGATCAAAAGAAAATTTCGAGCAAATTTTAACTGAAGAAAATCCGTTCCCCGTCAAAACTGAGCGCGAAAATGCGGTTGAAGAGAAAGGTTTGCCGGTTTATCGAACGATCTTCAAAAGGGAAAAAGTTTGAGAGTGAAAAAGGAAAAAGTTTTGTTGAATATGCTCGACAAAACTTTTCCCCTTTTCTACTTTTTACTTTATTCACTGATGCGAATCGAGCGAATCATATTGCGAAAAGCATAATTATAATTGGATGCTTCGTCCTGCGGCGACACCGTGACGACGTAAAACAATTGACCGCTGCGAAGTTGTGTCGTATAGACAGTAACGACTTCGGCTTTGTTCGTGACAGGGGAGCGTCCTGATAGAACCGTGGCTAAACCATCTCGTCCGCTGAGGGTCGTGCGCGTGTAACCTGACTGCTGTCTCAGATAGCTGTTACTCTTTAGAATTCCGCCGACATATTCATCGGTTGCGTCATTTACATTATTGCTCTGCGTTTGCGATAAACCGACCAATGCGCCGCGCGTGATGCCCTGATCGCCGTAAGCTCCGGCGGGCGCGAACCAAACTTCGCCCTGCTGTGCAAAATCCTGCCAATTGCCCGGAACATTCATTTGCAGCCAACTTGCTCCCGTGTAAGCACGAGTGCGCGTTGACGGATATTCGATGCGGTTTTCATATTTGCCGCCGGAAGTCGGGCTTTGACCGCCGCTGCCACTGCCGTCGGTTTGTCCGGTAGTGCCGCCGTTTTGTTTGTTTTCCGCGTCAATCTCCTGCATTGTTTTGGCACGCGGCAGGGAACGCATCTTCGCCTGAATACGTTCAAAACCGCGCGTTAATTTGATCGGATTCGGTGAAACGCGGAGCAGACCGGCTTCACGATTGATGTTTTCGTAACGATTTGCCGGCGCCGGGTGCGTACTGAGCCATTCGGGTCCGTTGCTGCCGCCGCTTTCCTTTTCAATCGTCTTGAACATATTCGCCAAATCGTGCGGGTCGTAACCGGCACGCGCCATAATCTGTGCGCCGAGCGTGTCGGCTTGTGTTTCATATTCGCGGCTGTAAGGCAGAACGAGCAGACCCGCATAAAGCGTCTGACCGAGTGCCGCGCCGGTTTGTCCGCCGATGATCGCGCCGCCTAAAATTGCGCCGATGCCTAAGATTTGATTGAGCGGATTGCTCTGCTGCGTTGCCTGTGCGGTCGCGTGACGGAGCGCAACGTGCGAGATTTCGTGCGCCATTACGCCCGCCATTTCGCCTTCGTTATTAGCGGCTTCGATCATTCCGCGATTAACGAACATCGGTCCGCCGGGAAGCGCGAACGCGTTGATGTCGCGGGCGTTGACGATTTTGAAGGAATACTGAAACGCCGGCTGTTGAAACTGCGGCGGAATCGAATTGGCAAGCCGCTGTCCGACGCTTTCGAGATAGGCGGTCGAGTCGGCATCGCGCAAGATCGGAAATTCCTTTTCAACCTGCACTGCATAGTCGCGTCCGGCTTTGACATCGTCCTGAACTTTGTATTTGTTTTTCGGAGCTTTGATTTGTGTCTGTGCGATTGTTGCCAAAGGCGTAATCAGCAGCGACCAAACCAAAATGAATGCCGCGAAATTTCTGTTTGAATATAATTTTTTCATCGTTCCTCCAAAGTAAATTTGCTATAAGTCTATGCAAAATTTGACAGATAAGCAATAAAAGATCGTTAACCCAATCTAAGATGAAATATTCGCTCAGGCGAGTTTGCTCTAATTTCCGCACCGTCGCTAATGTTAAATATAAGTTAAATCCGTATCACTAAAATTTAGTGCCGATTAGATCGGTCGGTATAATTAGCAACTTGAAACATCGTCAAAATATAGTGTGATCGTGCTTTTGAAAGTTAGCTGTTTTAAGTGAATATAGACAAGCCGAACGACTTCGGCTATATTTTAGGTTCTTCAATTTATTATAAAAACATCTACGGAGATTATTAAAAATGGGATTTAGTCTTTTACCGCGTGAGGACGAATATTTTACGCTCTTTTCGCAAATAACCGCGAAGATTCAGGAAGCCTCCACCGCTTTGGTCGAGATGCTTCACGACAACAGCGTGAATTTTGAAGCGCATTCCAAACGCATCAAAGATGCCGAACACGCCTGCGACGAAATCACGCATAACGTCACGACCAAACTCAACAAATCGTTTATTACGCCGTTTGACCGCGAAGATATTTTTACGCTGGTTGTCGCACTTGACGATGTTTGCGATTATGTTGATGCGGCGGCGCGCGCGATTTTGATGTATGACATCACGGAAATCAGCGACCACGCCCGACAACTTTCCAAAGTTTTGCAAGGTCAGTCAATGGAGATTCATTCCGCCGTTTCAATGCTCAGTAAACCCGACGGATTAAATCAGCACATTGTCGAAATTCACCGGCTCGAAAATGAAGCCGACGATGTGTATTTCCGCGCCATCGGCGAACTTTTTCACAAGTCGAACGAGCCGATTGAGATTATCAAATGGAAGGAACTCTACGAAATTCTGGAAAACGGCACTGACCGCTGCGAAAGAGTCGCAAATATCATCGAAAGCATAATTTTGAAACACAACTAAACAGTTGGCAGTCAACAGTTAGCAGTTAACAAAACTGCTAACTGCTAACTGCTAACTGCTAACTGAATTATGGAAGCTGCACAGATACTGGCAATTATCATTATCATCGTCGCGCTGGTCTTCGACTACACGAACGGAATGCACGACGCGGCAAATTCGATTGCGACGGTCGTTTCGACGCGCGTTCTGTCGCCGGGAGTCGCGGTCGCGTGGGCGGCTTTTTTCAATTTCATCGCTTTTGCCGTTTTCGGAACGGCGGTGGCGAAAATGATCGGCGGCGGCTTGGTTGATCTCAAACCGATTCCGAAGGAACTGCATCTTTTCGTGCTGCTTGCCGGACTTCTCGGCGTGATTATTTGGAATTTAATAACTTGGTGGCTCGGACTTCCGACATCGAGTTCCCACGCGCTGATCGGCGGTTACGCGGGCGCGGCGATTGCTGCTTACGGCGGTTTTGCCGTCATTATTCCGTCGGGCTGGTATCTGACGCTGGCGTTTATCGTGCTGTCGCCGCTGATTGGAATGACGCTCGGATATATTTTAATGCTCGCGGTTTACTGGATTTTTCGCAAAACTTCGATTTCCAAAATTGATAAAGGTTTCCGCGTCGGACAACTGTTTTCCGCCGCCGCTTTTTCGCTCGGACACGGCGGCAACGACGCGCAGAAAACGATGGGAATCATCACCGCCGTTTTGGTCGCGGGCGGATTTATGAGCAACACGGCGGACGGACATTTGCCGGACATTCCGCTCTGGGTTGTTTTGTCGGCACACGCGGCAATCGGTCTCGGAACTCTGACAGGCGGCTGGCGCATCGTTAAAACGATGGGTTCAAAAATCGCCAAACTTCAGCCGGTCGGCGGCTTTTGCGCGGAAACGGCGGGTGCGATTACGCTTTTTGCCAACACATATTTCGGCGTTCCGGTTTCGACGACGCACACGATTACCGGCGCAATCGTCGGTGTCGGTTCGGTCAAACGCTTTTCGGCGGTCAAATGGGGTGTGGCAGGCAGAATCGTTTGGGCGTGGGTTTTAACGATTCCGATGGCAGCGATCATCGCAGCGATTTCATACTATTTAATTCTCGGAATTGATAAACTCGTAAAGTAAAAAGTAAAAAGTAAAAAGGCAAAATTAAGAGCGTCTGAACTTGACTGTTGTATTTCAAGTTCAGACGCTTTTTACTTTTTACTTTTTACTTTTTACTTTTTACTTTTTACTTTTTACTTTTTACTTTTTACTTTTTACTTTTTACTTTTTACTTTTTACTTTTTACTTTTTACTTTTGCCTTCCTTCTTCGGCGGTTCTTTTTTGTCGCCCCAGTAAAACGCTCTGACGACGAGAATATAAACGAGCAGCACGACAAAACACAGCACAAAAAAGAAAACGATTAACCACGCCAGCGAAGACATAAATTATCCTTCCTCCGCCGTAATTTCCTGCGGTTCGAGCCAACCGGCGAAAACTCCGGTCGTGCCACTGTGTTCGAGAAAATGTTTGTAAATTACGGTGCCGAGCGCGACAATCGGAATCGAGATAAAAACACCCGGAATTCCGGCGATTTGTTCGCCTGCCAAAACCGATAAAATAATTGCCAACGGATGCAGATGAATTCCTTCGCGGATGATTCGCGGGTAAAAAACGTAATCCTGCATCATTCGCAAAACGATGAGGAAAACAGCTGTATAAAGTCCGGTCAGCGGTGCGCTGGAAAATGAAGCGACCAGAATCGCAATCGCACCGATAGTCAGCGGACCGATCAGCGGCACAAATTCAAAAATGCCTGCCAAAATACCGAACAAAATTGCGTAATTCAGTCCGAGAACATAAAAGCCGATGGTGCAGATTACGCCGATAATGACACACGAAAACAGTTGCGCGCGCGCGTAAGCCCGCAGAGTGCTGTCAATATCGTCCAAAACCAGATCAGCCCGCGCCCGCCAGCGTCCCGCCGGAAAAACCCGCAGAAAGATAACTCTGAAAATGTTAATGTCCTTCAAAAAGAAAAAAGACAACACCGGAATCAAAATCAGCCACGGCGCGTAGGACACAACGACCAATAAAAATGCCGTTAGATAAGTGCCGACTTCACCGATTGAGCCGGTGATTTTGTCACTGATCTGTTTCTGAGTTTCTTCAGGAATTTGAAATCGCTGATTGAGATCATTCAGCCGCGTCTGACCGGAGTCCAGATAATCGGGAATATTTTTCGTTAATTCCTTGGCTTGTGCGCTGACAACCGGCGCAAGACTGGCAATTCCGATTCCGAGAATCGAAAAAACGAGAATATAGGCAATCACAATCGCAAGCGGTCGCGGCATCAGCTTTTCGAGATGTCTTTCCTTGAACGGACGGCGAATTAGATTGACCAGCGGGTCAATCAAATACGCGAAAAAGATTGATAAAATGATTAAAAAGAACAAATAACTGAGTGATACAAGAAGCGTCGCAAAAAAACTGGCGAAAAACCAAACGATAAAGGTCAGTAAAACGACGCGCACGACCGTCCAATTTGAAGGCGTTGACGGATCAAGAAAAACTCTCCGCGCCGTCAATCTTTTTTCGCGTATTATTTTGTCAGCCACAATTTCCCCTTTTTCAATTATTTATTTTTGTTTGCCTTATTCGTATCGGTTTTATGCGTATTCGCCGTTTGGTTAGAATTCTCGTCCGTTTCAGGTTTCGAGTAATTTTCAACAATAAAACGGCTCTTCAAAGCCGTCAAATTTTCCGGCGAAAAATTGAATCCCGAACCGGCGATATAAGCCTTGCCTTCGTCGGTCGAGGTCCAGCGGTTGGTTTCAATCGGCGTATTGTCGCGCAGAAATTTTTTGTCTTCCTTGTCGAAAATGCCGCCGTCTTTGCGCCGGAAAACGAATATGTAATCGAAATTCGCCGTCTGCATATCGCGCAAGTCCTGTTCGACCGAAGTCTTCTTCAGTTCAACCGTTGACATCGGAGTCGGCGGCGGCGGAACATCCTTCAAAATCGTCCGATTCGGCTGACAACCGAAACTCATTAAAATCAAAGTTAAAGTCAGAGTTGAAAAAAAGCATCTTGAAAGCAAAAAAATCTCCCTTTTTCCTTTTTTCCTTTTCTCCCTTTCTATTTTAATTCTCTTCATCATTAGCATTTAAGTTAGCATTTTTCGCGTCGTTTGCATCCATTTGGTCGAGAATCTTTTCCTCTTCAGGTGTCGGCGGCGCGTCTTCGATGGCTTCTTTCGGTTTGTCACCTTTGGTGTCACGGATTTTCAGAATTCGCGCTTCGTCGTCTTCGTAAACCATTTCCGTCCAGCCGCTGTCGAGCATTTTGGCGACCATATCTTCGTTTTCCTTGGCATCAGTCATCACATAATGCGAACCGAATTTTTCGCGGATGACGTTTGCCGCGTCGTCAACTTTTCCGGCGGTAATATCACCGAGTTGTTTATAAAGGTCGGGATTTTTTGTGTAAAGGTAATTCGGATCGAGTCCGTAAACGTAGGAATGTTTGCGGTCGTAGAAAAACAATTTCGGAAAATCGTCCCAATTGCAGTTGAAAATCATCTCGCCTTCAGGAATATTTGCCCTTGCCCAATCGGTCGCGCGTTTGTATTTTTCGTTTGGTTCGTTGCCGCGAATATCGGTTAAAAGTCCGATTTGTTTGATGCCGGTCAGCCAGCGCAGACCGACCGTGTTTTGAAATCTTTCGTCTTCGCTGAAATCAATCCCGATAAAGTTGTAAAACATCACGCACGCCAACACGATGCCGAGCGTCCACACCGCCGTCAGTTTCGCGGTTTTCACCCAACCTTGTTTTTCGGTCGGCTTTTCAGCGTCGAGATATGGCTCGATTTCGCGCTTGAAATCTTCGGGCAACTGAGCAATCGTCGGAGTCGTAAATTGTTTCCAGGCAAATGCCGCAAACAGAATTGCAAACGGCGGAAAATATTCGGCAAAGCGTTTTGAGCGAAACTGCGACATCAGCAAGATCGTCACAAATGTCAGTAGAAACGTCGCTTTTTCAGGTAATTTGCCGTTTCGCGGCGCGAACAGAATGTAGCCGATCAGCATTGCGACGAGCGCAACCGGGAAATGCGTGAGCAATTCCTGTCCCGAATACGGATACCATTCACCTCCGACCGGCACGGCAAAATCCGTCCCGATTTTAATTTTCTCGGCAAAATGTTCGTAAAAAAGCCACAGATTATTGGGAAAATACGGGTTGATAATATTGCCCAGAATCATTCCGCCGCCGGTATAAGCGAGCGGTTGCCACTCGAACCGGCGTTCGTTCCACGCAATAATTGCCGTCCAGATCACCGCCGCGAATAATAGGAGCGGAAAAAGGCTGTAAGTCCAAACAAATAAGAACATTAGCGGCAACAGCCACTTGTATTTGCGCTCGAACAGCAGATAAATCCCGATAACCGAAATAATGATCGTCAGCGGCGGAGCTTTCGCCATACTCATCCGGTAAAAGAACGGATTGGCGCACGTCAAAAGCGCGAGCAGCCAAAGCAGCAGATAATCAACGCCGTAACGATAGAGCAGCCAGTAAACCGAGAAAATAGCGAGTGACGAATAAGTGATTGCCGCGATTTTCGCCGCCATTACCGGCTCAAAAAACCACAGAAACGGAATCTGCAAAAGATGAAAGAGAAAATGATGATCGGCGTAATCCTGCGGATTTAAAACCGTCAACGGCAGCCACTTGAATTCGGGCAGCCAATGTCCCGATTTGAAACTGTTCCAGAGTTCCTGACTCCAGCCGATGTGATAATAGCCGTCCCAATCGCCGCAGCAAACCGCGTCGGTTGAAAATTGGAGGCGCGTCATCAGCAAAACGATGACGAGGAAGCCGAAAACCAGATAAACCGTCCTGACAGCCGCTTCGGTTTCAAACCATTGCCGCCACGTTTGTTTAGGTTTTTCGACAATTATCGGCGTTTCCGCGACATTTTTTTCAGTGTTTGATTCGGGCTTGTCGTTAATAATTTCTTGCATTACTAATACTTTTTATAAGTTCGATAAAGATAGCGATAAATAGAAAAAATATCACGAATTAAAGAAAAACGCATTTGCTAATCCAAAATCCAAAATCTAAAATCGTAAATTCATCGGATTATCCGAAATTTGTAATTTGTAATCTGTAATTTGTAATCCGAAGACATTATGTATCCGAAAGGCAATCTGTTTATTCCGGCTTCAGTCGGGCAACTCGAAGCGATTTTGAAAGAACCGGCGGGCGAACCGCAAGGCGTTGCACTCGTCTGTCATCCGCATCCGTTAGGCGGCGGCACGATGCACAACAAAGTCGTCTTTCGCGCCGCTGCCGGACTCGTTGATGCCGGTTTGATTACGCTACGCTTCAATTTTCGCGGTGTCGGCGCGTCCGGCGGAACGCACGACGGCATTGCCGAAAAACAGGATGTGCGCGATGCGCTCGAATATTTAGCGAAAAATTATCCGAATCAGCCAATCACACTCGCCGGATTTTCGTTCGGCACACGAATCGGCAGCGAAGTTGCGATGAATGACGGGCGTGTCGTCCGCCTAATCTCAATCGGCACGCCAGT
This sequence comes from Pyrinomonadaceae bacterium, assembly GCA_965247805.1. Lineage (GTDB taxonomy): Bacteria > Acidobacteriota > Blastocatellia > Pyrinomonadales > Pyrinomonadaceae > JAFDVJ01. The sequence goes on along the minus strand of OZ252034.1, from coordinate 5,077,986 downwards.
TGATAAATACGACGATTTTGATTATCTAACAAATTTACGCAAACCGATTTTATTCATTCACGGCGACCGCGACGAATTCGGCGCACTTGAAAACGTCCGTAAATTAGTCGCCAAAGTTGCCGAAAACACCGACGCGGAATTAGTTTATTTTAAAAACTGCGGACATTTTTTCGATGAACATTTGAATGAATTGCGCGAAACCGTGAAAAATTGGACGGAAAGACATCTTTAATGCAAAGACGCAAAGATTTTTTATTATGCCTACGAAACACACGAAATATACGAAAAAAGAGATTTGATTTATTTTCGTTTCTTTCGTGTGTTTCGTAGGCAAAAACTGAAATATGGAAAACGAACAACCAACCGAACGACTCCGCAACGCCGCGATTCGTCTGACGATGATGCCGCGTGACACGAACGCGCACGGGACGATTTTCGGCGGCGTGATCTTGAGTTATATAGACGTTGCCGGCGGTGTCGAAGCCGTTCGCCATACGCATCACGACCGCTTTGTGACGGTCGCAATGAAGGAAGTAATCTTTCACGAACCCGTTTATGTCGGCGATTTGGTAAGTTTTTATGCGACGACAACAAAACTCGGCAACACTTCGATTACAATCAAAGTCATCGTCGAAGCCGAACGCTTTGCCGAACACGGAAAAGTCGTCCGCGTCACCGAAGCCGAAGTTATTTACGTCGCCGTCAGCCAAAGCCGTGAGAAGGTCAAAATCGGGAAAGAAGTTTAGGAAGTTCGGGAAGTTTGGAAAGTTTAGAAAGCATCAAGAACTGCATTTTCCTTCCAACTTCCCAAACTTCCCAAACTTCCTAAACTAAACAAATGCACACTTGGAAATTAGAAATCGAATACGAAGGAACGCGTTATCGCGGTTGGCAGATTCAGCATAATGCGAAATCGGTGCAGGGCGAATTGATGGTTGCCGCGCGGCAGTTGTTTGCCGAACGCGTCGAAATCGGCGGCGCGGGCAGAACCGACGCGGGCGTTCACGCGATCAGTCAAATCGCGCATTTGAAATCTCCTGATTTGCAGACAAATCTCACGCCGCGCCAGATTCAGCACGGCTTTAACGACCTGCTGCCGCACGATATTAACATCAAAAAAGTGACGAATGCGTCCGAAGATTTCGACGCGCGCCGCCACGCGGTACAGCGTTATTACATTTATCAAATCTCGACGCGGCGAACGGCTTTCGGTAAAAGTTTTGTCTGGTGGATTAAAGATAATCTGGACGCAAAGGCAATGGGAATCGCCGCTGAAATGCTCGTCGGGCGGCATAATTTTGAATCGTTTTGCGAAATAGACGAAATCAAAAAGATTTCAAAGTCGTCAACTATCGTCAAAGTCGAACACGCCGAAATATTTACCGACGGCGAACTGATCTGTTTCCGCATCGGCGCGAGTCATTTTTTATGGAAAATGGTGCGCCGAATTGTCGGAATGCTCGCTGAAATCGGACGCGGAAATCTGACTTATGACAGTTTTCAAAGAATGCTGAAATTTCCGACCAACGCGCCCGCCCAATTCACTGCGCCGCCGTCAGGATTATTTTTGGAAAAAGTTTTATACAAAGGCGACACGCCCCCAACCGAAAAAAGAGTAATCTCACTGTTGTCATAAATTACGAATTATTCAGCATAAAAAGTTGTAATATTCAATTTCTCAATCCAATCTATCAGTTATCAGCTATTAGCTATCAGTTATTCCGAAGTGAAAATTTACCGACGATTCGGAATAGCTGATAGCTAATAGCTGATAACTGATAGATAAATCGGAATTTTTACTTTAATCAATTACCACAAACTTAACGACAAAATATTTGTCTGATTTGAATTCCGCCTTGTTTTGTGCCAAATTCAAGAGATAGTAGTTTTACGAATTTTGGATTACGGGAGATTTTTTACAAATGCCGATAATTACTGCCGAAGCCGCGCAGGGAACAGTTTCCATTGAAGCCGAAACGGGGCGCAAACTCGTTTTATGTCTTGAAGACAACGGCGTTGATATTCTTCACCGCTGCGGCGGAAATGCGCGCTGCACGACTTGCCGCGTCGAGATTTTGGCGGGCGATCCGGGCGAAATCGGTGAAGCCGAAAAAGCGATTCTGGCATCGAAAACCGACTTGGGCGACCATACTCGTCTGTCGTGCCAGGTGCGCGTGATTGACGATTTACACGTTAAAGTCATCCGTCAGGCAAGCGTCGAAGGAATGGACGCAGGCGGACGACCTGTTGAATAAAATTATAAAGTAAAAATTAAAAAGGCAAAATAATTTTGCCGGACAAGAACAAGGAGAGGAAAATGTTTGAAAAATTAAACAAAATGAATTTTGAAATTGCCGAAGCGCACTGCGACGGTCCGTGCGGAGTTTATGATCCGGCGCAAGCCAGAATCGAAGCCGAATCGGTTTTACAATTAACGAAAAAAATTCTCGATCTGAAAAGTCCAGAAGGCGGCGATGATAAGGCAAACGCTGCGTATCAAAACACTTTGACGCGTTTTATCACCATCAAAGAAGCCCGCGCCGAACTCGCCAAACATCATCTTTTGGTGTTGTGGACTGATTATTTCAAACCGGCGCACTTGGAAAAATATCCCGATCTGCACGAAATTTTTTGGAAAGCAGCAAAGGCTTGTTCGTCCTGTAAACAGGAAGTCAGCCTCGAACACGCCGAAGAATTGATGAGTTACATTAAGCGCGTTCACGAAATTTTCTGGGAAACCAAAGGCAAAGATGTCGCCTATTACACGGCATCATAAACCGCGTTTGTGAATTATATATGCGGATTGCAGATTTTTTAATTTGCAGTCCGCCTTTTATTTGACGCTCGTGAAAGAATTACCCGAAGCTGGTTTTTATGAAATCGCGTTAGTTTTTTTCGGCTCTCGTTATAAATATTTATGCGAAGGCAATTCGATGCTGCCGACGTTAAAAAACGGCGACAAAGTTTTAGTTGACCGCACCGCCGAAATCGCGGTCGGTGATATTGTCGTCGCCCGCCATCCGGTTGAGCAGACGAGCGAATTAATCAAAAGAATCGCCCGAATCAACGAACACGGGCATTATTTTCTGCTCGGTGATAATCTGGCAGACAGCAACGACAGCCGACACTTCGGCGCGGTGACGAGAGAATACATTACGGGAAAAGTCGTCGCCCGTTTAAGCTAAGGCGAACATTAGTTTTATGGAAAAAGAATTACCGGCGGCAAATTGGAAAGAAAGAGTTTTATTTTTCCTCGGCAGACGACGCGCCGTGCTGGTCGAGGGCGATTCAATGCTGCCGAATCTGGAAAACGGTGACGGAATTTTAATTAATTCCGACGAAAAGATTGCGGTCGGTGACATCGTTCTCGCCAAACATCCGTTCAAAAAAAGCGTCATCATCCTCAAACGCCTTTCCGAAATTGACGAAAACGGCAATTATTTTCTCGTTGGCGATAACCTTTCGGAAAGCACGGACAGCCGCACTTTCGGCGCAATTTCCGCGAAACATATTTTAGGAAAAGCCGTCTGCCGTCTGAAATAATTTAGTGATCGCCGTAGCGTTTTTCGCCTGCCTTAATCTCGACATTCAAACGATTTTGCGGCGGCGGCAACGGGCAAGTCGCAAATGAGGTGAACGCGCACGGCGGATTTTCAGACTTGTTAAAATCTAAAATCACTTTGCCGTTTTCCGGCTTTTTTGTGTAGAGAAAACGTCCCGCGCCGTAGGTTTCCTTTTTGCCCGTCGCGTCGCGGAAGATTATAAAAAGTTCGTCCGAACCGTCTTCCAAAACTGGTTCGAGCGCGTATTTTTTGCCGTTCAGCTTAAACCGCAAAACGCCCGGACTTTTCATCTTAAAATCTCCGCCCAAAACATTCGGAATCAAAACCTCTTTCGGTTCAGCATACGCTTCAAACTGCGCTTCGACCTTATATTTTTCATCAATCGGAAACCATTTCAAACCTGTAAATTCGGTGCGCGACCTGTTATTTTTATCCTTCAAACGAATTCCGAAACGATTTTCGCGCTTTATCAAATAAAAAGTCTGACTGCCGATTTGAATGACGGATGGTTTGCCTTTTTCGTCGGAAACGAGTTCAAGTGAAGAAACTTGTTTTCCGTCCGACAAAGCCTCGACACCGTTTTCGACTTTTAAATTCGCCGCGCCGTTTTGAAAATCAACTTCGCCGAATTTTCCTTTGAAATTTTTGGTTAATTCAATGTCATAACCTGCGCCCGCGCCAATCGTGTTCACGCCGTCTTTCAGCCAAAAAAGTCCGGCAACCGTCAGCCAGCCGTTGTCGGTTTTGAGTTCGGCTTCGTGTTCGACGCGCCATTTTTCGATTTTTTTGATGTAATCCGTTTGAGCGTTTGCAGAAATTGCAAAAAATAAAGCCGCGAAGATAATTAAAAATAAACTTTTCATAATTTTGCCGATAAATTTTTATTCTGCTGAATTACCGCTTCCGAAAAGCGTTCCATTTCCTCGATTTGCGGACTCGACTGCAAAAGCAAAAGGCTGACTCCGGCGCGTTCAAATTCGCCGACGCGATCTGCCACCATTTGCGGCGTTCCGATCAAACCCGAACGCAGACCGCGATTTGAAACCGAATAATCTTCGAGCGAAACCTGACTGTCGAGTTTCGTATTCGCCAGCCAATCCTGAAAATTATCGTAACCGGCGGCAGACTGTTTGACATCCGTAATTCGCGCAACTTCTTTTTTCGCTTCGGCTTCCGTGTCGCGGACAATCGAATATCCGGCAACGCCGTAGATCATCGGCGGTAAATCTAATTTCGCGCGGCGCGATTCCATATCGTCAATTTTCAACTTAACTTTTTCGGGCGCGTCGCCGTGCATTACATACGCATCGCATTGCCGCACAATCGTGTCCTTCGCTTTTTCAGATTCGCCGCCCGCGTAAATTACCGGTTTTTTGAGCGGTTTCGGCTGCATCACGGCATCTTCGATACGATAATAATCGCCCGCAAAGTCGAAATGATCTTCACGCCACAATTTATCAACAATTTCGAGCCATTCCGACGTTCGCGCATAACGGTCGTCGTGTTCGTCAAACTGCACGCCGTATTTCCGCGCTTCGCCCGCCCACCACGAAGAAACGACATTTAAACTAATTCGTCCGCCGCCGATGCGATCAATATTCGCAGCTTGTTTTGCAAGCAGCGCGGGATTATGAAACGTCGGGCGCACCGCGACCATCAGTTCAAGTGTTTCCGTGACAGCAGTTAGCGCGGCGGCAGTTGACCACGCATCGAGCGAAGGCGCGTCAACGCCTTTGATGTCGTTGAGATTTAATTCGGCGACGAGCGAGAGGTCAAAACCGATTTCTTCCGAACGCTGTGCGAGTTTTTTGACATAGTTCCAACTCGCTTCCATCTGCTCGTCCGCGACGTTTCTCAGCCAGCCGCCGAAGACCGGCATCCAATATCCGTAACGCATTTTTCAAGTTCCCCTTCTAAAAAATCAACCAAATTTTCGTGCGGATCAAATCCGATCAGATTTTCCGCGTCAGCAACAAAATTCGACAGCGCATTAATATCATAAAAAAGCGCGTCGCCACTTCGTTCGTCAATCAAATACTCAACTCCGCCGACATCAGTTTTCGCCGCCGCGACGATGCGTTCGACCGTTTCGATAATTTCGGCGGGCGGCGTGAATTTCTCAATTTTCAGTCCAAGTTTTGGCGCATCAACCGGACAAATTTCCGCCGAATTACCATTTTCCGTCAGACAAACTTCCGCCGGACAGAGGTTGAAATTTTCGCCCTGCGGAAAGATTTTCAAACCGTAAAGAAACTTGCCGCCGAGCGTTTCAATCCGCTGAATCGAGCCACCTTTTTTTGCCGCAAACTCCTGCACCAAAACGGTTTCGTCAATTCCGAGATCAATCAAATTATCGTCAACTGCCGACTGTAATTCGTCCAAAGAATCAAATTTCACAATTCCCGCGCCGCGTCCGCCGATGTTCGGTTTGACGACGATTGGAAAGATTAAATCGCTCGCGGCAGAGATAATTTGTTTGACCGAATTGACTACGCGCGTTTTCGGGAATTTCACGCCGAGCGATGCAAACAAAGCCGCTTGCAAGGCTTTGGAAATCTCGATCTGAAACGCTTCGTAACCGTTGATGACGCGAATGTTTGCTCTTTCAAGGCTCGCCAGCAAACCGCGCGTGTAAAAAATCGCATTGCCATTGCCGCGCAAATACGCCGACGCGCTCATCCGATTGAAGAACAGCGGAATTTTACCGAGAGTTGCGGGATCATAAAAATGATTCGCCGCGTCAATTTTTTCGTAATCAATTCCGCGCCGTTCCAACGCTGCAAAAAGCGGTCGAAACCATTCGGGATGCTCGTAAAAAATGCCGATAGTCTTTTCCATTTTGATTCCTGACCTTAATTCTTCGTTCTTCAAAATTAGTTTATATCCAAACACTCAATTTTCGTTTTGAATTAGTTGCAGCGGGCGCAAGGAAGCCTTGCAACCCTTCCCGACCTGAAATTTTTATGGAAAATGTCTTATCCAACCGTTTAGTGAAAATAGACAAAAGTAAAAACATTCAAGCAACAGTAAATTTCAGGTCGGGAAGGGTTGCGGCTTTGCGCGCCCGCCAAAGTTTCGATTCAAAGTAATTCTCAGCATTACATTTTGTTTATTGCTGGATTTTTAATATTTCGGCACACTCGAATCAATTTCATCCGACCACGCCAAAATGCCTCCTTTCAGGTTCAGCAATTTGCCTTTGTAACCTGATTCCTGCAAGGCTTTGATTGCTTTTCCGCTTCGCACACCGCTTTTGCAATGGATGATCGCCGTGCGCGATTGGTCAATTTCTTTGGCGCGTTGGACGATTTGCGAGAGCGGAATCAGTTTCGTCTGCGGAATCCGCGCAATCTCGAATTCGTGCGGTTCGCGGACATCAATAACCTGCGTTTCCGCGTTATTTTTGAGCAAATCGTTCAATTCCGTGACGGTGATTTCTTCCAAAACGTCTTCCTGCACCGGCAGATTCAGACCGCAAAATTCTTCGTAATCAATTAATTCCGTAATCGTCGGATTTATTCCGCAAATCGGGCAATCGGGATTTTTCTTGAGTTTTAATTCACGAAAACGCATTTTCCACGCATCAAAAAGCAGCAGACGATTAAGCAAAATTCCTTCTGCGCCCAAAATCACTTTGATAACTTCATTTGCCTGAATCGTGCCGACAATTCCAGGCAGAACGCCGAGAACTCCGCCTTCGGCGCAACTCGGAACAAGTCCGGGCGGCGGCGGTTCGGGATAGAGACATCGGTAACACGCGCCTTTTTCAGCCCAAAAAACGCTCGCCTGACCTTCAAATCTAAAAATCGAGCCGTAAACATTCGGCTTTTTCGTCAAAACCGAAGCGTCGTTGACCAGATAGCGCGTCGGAAAATTGTCCGTTCCGTCAACAATCACGTCAAATTCCCTGAACAATTCAAGCGCGTTTTCGCTCGTCAGACGAGTTTCGTGCGCTTCGATTTTCGTGTTCGGATTAATGTCTAAAAGTCGGTCTTTCGCCGATTCGATTTTCGGTCGCCCGACATCTTTTGTGCCGTGAATGATCTGCCGCTGCAAATTCGATTCGTCCACGACATCGAAATCAACAATGCCGAGCGTTCCGACACCTGCCGCCGCCAAATAAAGTCCTAAAGGTGAACCCAAGCCGCCCGTGCCGATCATCAAAACACGCGCGGCTTTGAGCTTTTTTTGTCCTTCCAAACCGACTTCCGGCAAAATCAAATGCCGCGAATATCTGGCGTATTCTTCCGTCGAAAGTGACGGCAATTCTTTTTCGGCACGCGCTTCCGCTGCGATATTTCCGCCCGCGATTGACGGCACAATTAAAATTTCGCCGCCCGATTTAACTGCCGTGTCCAAGCCTTCCAAATCGCGGATGTCTTCGTCACCGACGTAAACATTGACGAAATTTCGCAAATTTCCGCCGTCGTTATACAGGTGTTTTTTTAAATCGGCGTGCGTTGCAGTTAATTTTTCCAACGCTTCGCCCGCCGTTGCCGCTTCGACCTCGATTTCCGAACTTCCGCCTGCAAATTGTCTGAGCGGTGTCGGAATCACGATTGTTACTGCCATAAAATTAGTTCTCCCTCTAAAATTTTATTGTTCACAGATGCCCAAATAGATTTTTGTTTCCTACCCGAAATTTATCCGTTAAACGCATCTGTGAACAATTCTGTGTTTGCCGAAACTTCAATTAATTCGTGCGTGTTTCGGCAAAAATAATCTCTTCCTCGTTAAATTTTGAACGGTCGTTTTCCATCTCCCACGCCAATAAATTGACCGCTTTGCCGCCTTCGACCGAAACGATAATATAAGTCCAAACCGGCAGCGCGTGGTCGAGATCAAACTGCGACGGAATCGCCGGATGATCGGGATGCGAATGGTAATAACCAATCACGTCCAATTTTTGCGAACGCGCATATCGCTCGGCTTTGAGAACATCTTTCGGCAAAATCAAAACGCGATTATGCTGTTCGGCTTCCGCCATCGCATTTTCCATCGGAAGAAGTTCGACAACCGTTTTTTTATCGGTTTCAAACCGCCCGATAATCATCCCGCCGCACTCAAACGGAAAAGTCTTTTCGCCGTGCGCCTCGATTTGTTTGATATGTTCTTCCGTTAAATAAATCATTATTTCAATGTAAATTACCTTCTAAATCTTGCGGCTGTGCCGCCTGATGTGCGGCGATGGCTCTGCCTCGCCGTCACGTTTCACGAAATTCTTTGAGGCTATGCCTCACCAATCGGCGGCGTAGCCGCGAAACTGGAGAAAACTAACCCGGAAAGGCGTAGCCTTTCCGCACATCAGGCGGCACAGCCGCGAAAAACTAAACACTGAAACTTGTGTAAATTTCAGTAGCTTCAACCATTGGCAATTTATTAAAATTTACTTTTTCAAATGCCTGTTCAATATCCGCGATAATGTCTTCGACTTCCTCGATTCCAGCCGAAATTCTCAATAACCCTTCGGTAATTCCTAATCTTGCGCGTTTGCCTACCGACATTTCGCGGTGCGTCGCGGTTGCCGGATGAACGATTCCGGTAAAAATGTCGCCGACGCTGGCGGCGCGTGTGCAAAGCTGTAATGCGTTCATAAATTTGTAAACCTCCGCGCGTGAATCAGTCTTTAATCTGATGCCGAGAACTGCGCCGCGATAACTTTTATTCAAAATTCGTGCGCCGATTTCCGTCTGCGCGTCGTCTGCGAGTCCCGGATAAATCACTTTTTCAATTTGCGGACAATCGAGTAAAAATTGCGTCAACTTTTCGGCGTTGCGGCATTGTTTTTCTAACCTTAAACCCAAAGTTTTTAGTCCGCGCAAAATCGAATGCGCTTCCCACGCGCTCAAGATTCCGCCAGTCAATGTTAATGCGCCCATCAATGCCGGACGATCAACATCGTCTTTTGCGACAACGATTCCGCCGGTTGCGTCAGCGTGTCCGCCTAAAAATTTCGTCGCGCTATGAACGACAAAATCCGCGCCGAAATTTATCGGCTGACACAGAAAAGGTGTCGCAAAAGTATTGTCAACGATCAGTTTCGCGCCTGATTCGTGCGCGATTTTCGCCACATTTTCAACATCCAAAATTTTGAGTAGCGGATTTGAAATCGTTTCGCCGATCAAAACGCGCGGTTTTAATTCGTTCGCTTTGACGCGCAAATTTTCAATGTCCGAAAAATCCGCCGTCACGGTTTTCACGCCGAACGCGCCGAAAATCGTTTGCAGCAATTCTAGCGACGCGCCGTATAAATCCTGCGACGCGAGAACAATCGAACCCGTCGAAAGTTCACAAGTGAGCAGCGTGGCGTGCAGTGCCGCCATTCCTGAACCAAAACAAAACGCGAATTTTCCGTTTTCAATTTCGCACATCGCCGATTCGAGCGCGGCAACCGTCGGATTCCCGTAACGGCTGTAAACAAAACCGCTTGTTTCGCCGTCAACCACGCGGTCAACATCTTCCATCCGCTCATAAACAAAAGTCGAAGTCGCATAAATCGGAGTCGCCGCCGGAACGCCCAAAGGTGCAGCACGTCTCTCTCCCGCGTGAACAAGCTGTGTTGAAATTGCCAAATTACTCATAAATCCCTCGGAACGCCGTCATCTTGACGGCAATGGACGCTTGCTTCAAGCGTTCAATAAAACTTCGGCTAAAATTCAAGGTGAATGTTATCAACACTCTTTGAACGATGAAGCATCGTCCATCGCCGTCAAGATGACGGCGTTCCATTACTCCAAATGCAAAAAAGCTCTCGTGCTAAATAAAAGCACGAGAGCTTAAAAAATTTAAGATACTCTGGCAGTCGTTTAGCAGTTTTTTTGAAGTGGAGCAAGTTAACCTTAAATCGCCACTTATACAAACTTTCAAAAAATTGAAAGCATTAAAATATCTAATGCTGAAATTTACAGGATAACCCGGAGCGTGTCAAGTTGGAATATTTTGGAGAAGTTGATTTAGTGTGGAATTAACGCACAACACCAAATAAAATTGCAGTTTGTCTTAACGTCCAAATGAATTAAACGACCGCCAAAAGCGCGGCTTTTGCTGCTTGCGGTAATTCGACAGGAACAAAATAACTTGCTGAAAACAGATAATCTTCGCCCGATTCGTCAACGACTCTGAGCAAGTTTCGACGCTCTGCTTTTTCGTCCGCCAACACACGGTAAACTTTCCATAATTGCAGCGAAGCGGGATAATCTTCGTTCTTTACACAAATGACAAATTGAGTTTTAGCTTTCATTTTCTTTAGTCGAAAATATCTTTGATTTTCATTTCCTTTCTGCCGATGCCGTGCGCTTCATACCAATGCAGTTCGGCGTTGCATTCTTCGCCGTCATCCAAAAAACGAACGCGGGCAAAACCTTTTAACTTGCGCCAACGACCGGAGCCGTAAGTTTTCCGCAGCCATTCAAGGTCACGAATTTTGCTGCCGACAGCAATTATCTCAATGTCCTTGATTTCGCTGATAACTTCAAACAAACTCACTTTTCAATGATGCTCCAATTATTTATAAGATTCAAGCTAAAACCGTTTCAGCGAAGCGACTGGACGATTGAAGTAACGAGGGGCGAAACCGTCACCAATATTACCAATGATTTTTTCATAAACAATACCTTCGCCAATTTCAAATTTAGCTTAAAAACGGCGAAATCTGATCTATATGTTGTATGTTTTCAAAATGATAACCACAAAATATATTAGCGCAATTTGCCCTGAAAAAATTTGGCGAAGGTATTGCATAAATTGACACGCTATTAAATTTTCAAAGAACGGAACGCCGTCATCTTGACGGCAATGGACGCTTGCTTCAAGCGTTCAAACATCGTTAGTCATCAATTCGAGTTGAATTTATACCAGATTTCCTACGCCTCTCGTGCGACGTTTGCCGTCAGGATGACGGCGTTCCGATGTCCCAAAAATCTTCGTTCAAATATTTGCCGCCGCCGTCGCAGAGGATTGTGACGATGACTGCAGGTTCGTTTAATTTTTTTGCTAATTCCAACGCCGCGAAGACGTTTGCGCCTGCGCTGACACCGACGAATAAGCCTTCTTCACGCGCTAAACGTCGCGTCATATTTTGCGCGTCTTCGGTTTCGACTTCGGTGTTTGCATCAGCGACCGCTGCATCGTAAATTCCCGGCACGATTGCCGTTTCGAGATGCTTCATTCCTTCCAAACCGTGCAGCGGCGACGCGGGCTGCATCGAAATCGCCTGCAAATTCGGATAAAATTCCTTTAATCTGCGCGTCGTCCCGATGAAAGTTCCGGTCGTTCCCAGTCCGGCGACAAAATGCGTGATGCGCCCGTTCGTCTGCCGCCAGATTTCCGGCGCGGTCGTCGCGTAATGCGCTTGCCAGTTGGCTTCGTTGTTGTATTGGTCGGGATAAAAATATTTGTCGGGAAATTCACGGGCGAGTTCTTTCGCCTTTAATTGTGCGCCGTCCGTGCCTTGCATTTGGTCGGTTTCGATGATCTCTGCACCGTAAAGTTTCAAGATTCTTTTGCGCGTCGCGCTCGCATTCTTCGGCAAAGTCAGCGCAACCTTGTAACCACGCGCCGCACCGATCATTGCGTAGGCAATTCCCGTATTGCCGCTCGTCGCGTCGAGAATCGTTTTACTGCGCGTCAATTCGCCCGATTTTTCGCCAGCCAAAATCATTGCCAACGCCGCCCGATCTTTGACCGAACCGCCCGGATTCAAATACTCGGCTTTTGCGTAAACTTCAACATTTTCGGGCAAATCGCGCGTTACCGAACGCAGACGAATCAGCGGTGTATTGCCGATTGCCGATTCCAAAAACGATTTGGAAATCTCGTCCGCGCGAAAGTCATTTTTAATTTCTGTTTCCTTTACTGCCGTTTGCATATATCAATTACCCAAATTTTGAAAAACCGAATTTTTTGCATTTGTCATCAAAGATGACCGACAACATAGCAAATGGTGAAGTGGGTGAAACGAACGTAACCCTATGAAATTGAAACACGATTTTCCGACGCTGAAAGTGTCGAACAAATTTGTTGCTCACTTTCAGCGAGCGATTGAATGTCTCCAATGTCGTAGGGATTCATTCGTTTCACTCATTGCTCCCTACGCTATGTTATTGGTCGCCGTTGGCGACTTTTTCGGTTTTTCAAATAACTGTCAAAAAGAAAATCGGTCGTGAAAGTTTTGATTTTTAGCTTTCACGACCGACTGAATTTCTATAATTTATAGCGTTTACTTTTATAATTTACTCACGCCAAAAATCAGCCGCTGCGCTTTTGCAACAGCAACGACAAGTTTGATTTTTTAGACGTATTTTATTCATATTTGAATCTTTACAAAAAAGTCTATATTCTGAATTTAGAAAATTGAAACCGATTTGTCAAACGACAATTCGACTCGTGAATGATAAAATAAATTCTAAGTTTTATGATCGAAGAAAAAGTTTTAATTCAAAAGTTTGTTGCCAAAAAGAAAAAGGAACGCTTAAAAAAACCGGATTGGCTGAAAATCCGTATCGGTGATCCGACGAATCAGAATAAGGTTTTGGACTTGATAAAAGGTTTGAATCTGCACACGGTTTGTCAGGAAGCGAAGTGTCCGAACATTTTTGAATGCTGGACGGACAAGACGGCGACGTTTATGCTCGGCGGCGATACCTGCACCAGACATTGCGGTTTTTGCGCGGTTAATAAGGGAAAACCGATGGACCTTGATCCGTTGGAACCGACGCACGTTGCCGAAGCGGTCGCGCATTTAGGTTTGGAACACGCTGTTATCACATCGGTTAATCGTGACGATTTAGCGGACGGCGGCGCGGCGCATTGGGCGGAAACAATTCGCAAAGTTCACGAAATGAATTCAAGCTGCCGCGTCGAAGTTTTGATTCCCGATTTTCAGGGCAACGAAGATGCTTTGAATACAGTTTTGGCGGCGCGTCCAGAAGTCTTAAATCACAACACTGAAACGATTGCGCGACTTTACCGCCGCGTTCGTCCCGACGCGAAATACACACAAACCTTAGAATTGTTGGAACGCGCCGCACATTACCGCGACACGCAGTTTCCGCGTATGAAAACCAAAAGCGGAATTATGGCAGGACTTGGCGAAGAATTTGAAGAAGTCGTCGAACTGATGAAGGATTTACGTTCGGTTTCGTGCGACATTATGACCATCGGGCAATATTTACAGCCTTACGAAAAACGTCTGCCCGTCGAACGCTACGTTACGCCCGAAGAATTCGCCGAATGGAAACGCATCGGTTTAGATTTAGGATTCAAGCACGTCGAATCTTCGCCCTTGACGCGCAGTTCGTATCACGCGCGGCAGCAATCGGAAGAAAGTGTAGCAAACACTGCTTCAAACAGTAGATAAAAATTATGAAAATAAAAATCGCACTCATCACAGTTTTTATCCTTGCGTTCGCCTCGATTAATTTCGCGCAGACGAAAAACGCCGCGCCCGATGCAGTTGTCAAAAATCTTTATGCCGCGCAGAAAGCGAAAAAAGATATTTTTTTTCAGAGTAAGAGCCGCGTGATGCTCGATAAGTTTTTTACTAAAAAGTTCGCGGATATAATTTGGAAAGATATGCAGGAATCTGCAAAGAACAACGAACCCGGCAATCTCGATTTCGATCCTTTTTACAACGCGCAGGATTTCAAAATCACTGCCTTCAAAGTCGGTGCGCCCGATTACGGTGAAGGCAACCGCAAACTCGCCGATATTCCCGTGAAATTCAAAAACTTCGGCAAAGCGGAAATAATTCTTTTCCGCCTCGAACAAACCGGCGGCGCGTGGAAAATCAGCGACATTTTTTACCCGTCGAGCAACACTTCGCTCAAAACAATACTGACTCAATAAGGTATTCAAATGAAATCTTTTTCTCTTAAATTTGGGGTTGTTTTATTAACTTTCCTTATTGGAATCGGCGGCTTTCTTGCTTACTGGAATATTCAGCTAAGTAGTAATTTACCAACCGAAGCCGTCGCACCGTCTTTAGAACCGACTGCAATTCAGACCACCGTTTGTCAGCTTATTAATGAACAAAAGAATTTGCCCGATAAAACTGTTAGTTTCGAGGCGACGGCGTATGTCATTAATGATGAAACAATAATTCTGTATGGTGAAAATTGTTCTATTGAATTCATTGATATAATGTTCGCGCGACTGGGACCTGAATCTCATTCGGTTTTGATTAATAATTTGAGAATGCTGCTTGAAGGCAAAGATCGGGAATCAAAAAAGGATTTTAAAGAAGTTACTGTGAAAGTTATCGGCACAGCCAAAATTAGTGCGGATGCAACAGGTTTTCAATATATTTCCGTTACACCGGTCAATATAAAAATTGTTTCGCCTTTCCGCAAATTTACACCGAAAGGTGCGGCTTAAATTAACTACAATGATACTCGAAACCGAACGCTTAATTTTGCGTGAAATTGTCGAAAGCGATGATGAATTTATGCTTGATTTGCTTAATCAGCCGTCTTTCATCAAATTCATCGGCGACCGAAATGTGCGCGATTTGGAGCAGGCGCGTGATTTTATCGAAAGCCGTTACCGCAAAAGTTACGCGGAAAACGGTTTCGGACTTTATGCAGTCGAGTTAAAAGCAGAATTTAACATCCTTGCTCACGCGCAGGCTTCCGCCTTTGAGTTTGAACCTCTCGTCTATAATTTGCGCCGCGCCTTTGCGGGAAACTCTTTATTTCAATTTGATTTTCTTCAAAGCCTTCGGAATTTCCTTGTTTTGCATAAACCATCGCCAGACATTTCCGCTTCGCAAATTTTCTGCGCTCAACAGCGTGATGCCGACATCAATGCCGATGACATCTTTGTTGATCCAATTGTTATGCGGATTAAAAGCGTCGGTGAAACCGTAGCGACCGTAAATTTTATCGCCGTAGAGCCGTTTCATTTCTTTCAAAGCAGCTAGCGAAATGTCAGGCGTGAACATCAGCGAACCTGCGGGAGCGCACGGAACGACCGTGCCGTCAGTCTGCGGATCGCGCGGCGGTGCGCCCCAAGCCGTGTAGCCGCCCGCGAAATCCGAAGCCGTTAAGCCCCAAATATTTTCGTTATATTTCGGAAATTCCTTGCTCAAAACTTCGATAAAAAACTGCCGCTGCGCTCGCGTCGCTTTGACGGAATTTTCAAAATAATCAACATTAAAATTTTTGTAGCGTTCGCGTTTTCCGCGAAAATCAATCCAGGCGTGTGAAAATTGATGAATGAACAGCGGCGAAACCGCCGCGAGATATTTGTAACCGCCGTATTCCTGATAATCTCTCTGCCACGCATACCAAGACTTCCACGATAACGGATGCGTCGGCGAACCGATGCCCAAAATATACAAAATCGCTTCTTCGCTGTAATCGTGCCAGCGGTTTTTGATGTAGCCCGTTTCGTTATGCCAGCCGTGCGAGAGCAGATATTTATCGCCGTTGAGCATCGCGGGAAAGTCAACGCGATTGTAGATTTTTGTCGCCAGACGAACAATTTCCTTGTCTTCCGCGAAACACTGCCGAACACTCAAAACTCCGCTGATAAGCAGCGCGGTGTCAATCGTCGAAACTTCACTTTTCCAGCGTCTTTCTTCGGTTTCGGTGTCAATCCAATGATAAAACCAGCCGTCTTTGTTATAGGCGCGATTGGCGAAAAATTCGAGCGTTGCGCGTGTCCGCTTTTTTGCTTCGTCCGTGGAAATCCAATTTCGGTCGGCGGCGATGCAGTAGCTTGTCAGCGCGAATCCGGTCGAAGCGATGCTGCCGACATTGTAATGATTTTCATCAGGTTTCGGTGCGTCGCCGTTCGTCCGCGCACGGTCGAGCGTCAAACCGTTTTTACGGCTCGAATGTTCGTCGAAAAAAAGAAACGCGCGATGCTCCAAATCTTCGAGAAACGCTTCGTCTTCTTTGGTTAATTGATAATTCGCAGCGGAAGTTTGCGCGAAGAGAAAATTAACACTGAATAACAGCGCGACTATGATTAAAAAGTAATATTTCACAAAAAATAAACTAAAAAACGCGAAGCGGACTGGAGCGCAATCCGTCCCGGTTGCAAACGCCGCGTTTTTCAGCGGCGTAGCGGTGTTTGACTTCGATCAAGTTGAATATTAATCAAGGCTTATTCGTGTTTGAAGCAAACACTCAATGCAACCGGGACGGATTGCGCTCCAGTCCGCTTCGCGCTCCAGTCAGACGATTTTTATTTTACAGTAAAATTCGCTTCCAGACCGCCTTCCGAGCTTTGTCCGACAAATACTTTGAAATCGCCGTGTTCGACAACGAATTTGTTTTGGGCGTTGTAAAATCCGAGATGTTCCGGCTTTACAGTAAAATTAACGGCGCGTTTTTCGCCCGCTTTTAATGAAACGCGCTCGAAACCTTTGAGTTCTTTGACCGGGCGCGTGACGCTTCCGACCAGATCGCGGATGTAAAGCTGAACGACTTCCGTGCCTTCGCGTGTTCCCGAATTTTGCACGTCAACCGAGACATTTATCGTTCCTGTCGGCGCGATTTGCGTTGTGTTCAGACGCAAATTACTC
The DNA here is from genome assembly GCA_965247805.1 of Pyrinomonadaceae bacterium. GTDB lineage: Bacteria > Acidobacteriota > Blastocatellia > Pyrinomonadales > Pyrinomonadaceae > JAFDVJ01. Next base: position 5,060,895 of record OZ252034.1, on the reverse strand, counting down.
AAACTAAAATTTGTATAACTCAAGCCGTAGCCGAACGGATAAAGCGGCGTATTCGGGATGTCGAGATATTTGCTCGAATATTTATTTTTCTCTTCAAACGGTCTGCCGGTCATCATTTCGTTGTAAAAAATCGGGATTTGACCGACTGAACGCGGAAACGTCACGGGCAATTTTCCGCTTGGGTTAACATCACCGAACAGCGCGTCGGCAATCGCGTTGCCGCCTTCCGTTCCCGGAAACCACGTTTCCAAAATCGCGGGCGAATTTTCCGCCAGCCAATTAATTGTCAGCGGTCTGCCGTTCATCAAAACGACGGCGTAAGGCTTTTTGGTCGCGGCGACGGCTTTGATCAAATCAAGCTGCTTTCCGGGCAGATCAATGTTTGAGCGCGAAGACGCTTCGCCGCTCATCGCCGACGATTCGCCGACGACGAGAATCGTAAAATCAGAATCCTTCGCCGCGTCAACCGCTTTGTTAAATTCGCTCGTGTCCTCGCATTTCGCGTCGCAGCCTTTCGCGTAACGAATTTTCGTGGCGTTACCGAGTTTGTTTTTGATGCCTTCGAGAACAGTCACGGAATCGTCAATTTTGCCGTCGCCGTTCCACGCGCCCAAAATATCTTCCTTGCTGTCGGCAAGTCCGCCGATAATCGTTAATTCCTTGATATTTTTTCGCAACGGCAAAGTTTGATTATCGTTTTTGAGCAGCACAAAAGATTCGGCGGCAATCTCACGCGCCGCTTTGCGATTTTCCGGCGTGAGCAGCGTTTTCGCTTCCAGACTCTCGTCAATATAAGGTTTATCAAACAATCCGAGCCGATATTTGACGCGCAGAATTCGCCGCACGGCTTCGTCAATCACCGGCATCGAAAGTTTTTTGTCCTTCAAAAGCTGTTCGCCGTTTTGATTGACGAGACGGCTGACCATTTCCATATCGAGACCGGCGTTCAGAGACATCTGCGCCGCGTCCGCGCCGTCTTTGGCGATGCCGTGATTGATCAATTCCATCACCGACGTATAATCGCTGACGACGAAACCGTCAAATTTCCACTCTTTGCGTAAAACGTCGGTCAGCGTCCGCCGATTCGCCGTCGCCGGAATGCCGTTGAGGTCGTTGAACGAACTCATAAAAGTATCCGCGCCTGCCTCTTTCGCGGCTTTGAAAGGCGGAAAATAGACGTTATAAAGCGAATAGTCGGAAATATCGGTCGTCGAATAATCGCGCCCCGCAAGTGCCGCGCCGTAGCCGACCCAATGTTTCGCACACGCCAAAACCCGGTCCGGCTGACTGTAATCGCTGCCCTGAAATCCGCGCACACGCGCCTTTGCAAACTCCGAACCGAGATAAGTATCTTCGCCCGCGCCTTCCATAATCCGTCCCCAACGCGGATCACGCGCAATATCAACCATCGGCGCAAACGTCCACGCAACGCCTGCCGAACGCGCTTCCTTTGCCGCGATATACGCTGACATTTCTGCCGATTTGACATCGAAACTCGCCGCTTCGCCGAGTGGAATCGGGAAAATCGTCCGGTAGCCGTGAATCACGTCAAACGCGAAAAGATGCGGAATTTTCAAACGCGAAGACATCGCCGCCCGCTGCAATTCGTTGACATTTTTCGCGCCGCGCACATTCAAAGTCGAACCGAGCGTGCCTTTTTTGACCATCTCGAAATGCTCAGGTCGTCCCGCGCCCGTCGGAAAATCGCCGTCCAACTGCTGCAACTGTCCGAGTTTTTCCGCCAAAGTCATTTTAGCGATCAGCGCGTTTATTTTACGCTCAACGTCAGCTTGATTTTTCCTCTGCGCGAAAATCGGCGCGGCAAAAATTGATGTTAAAAGCAGAAACGCGATGAATTTTGAAATTTTTGAATGCACTTTGAAGCCCTCTGATATAATTTAGAAAACGATGAAATTGTTCCGGTTAATAATTATTTTGATTTTGCTGACCGCGCCGAATTACTTCGCGCAGCAAAAAGATATTACAAATCTTTTGCAGGAATCAGCCGCTTTAATTCAAGTCGGCAAATTCATTGATGCCGAACCGATACTCAAAAAAGCGACGGCGATTGCCCCGCAAAACTCCGACGCGCACAATCTTCTCGGCATCGTCTTCGGCGAACTCGGCAAATCAGCCGACGCGGAACGTGAATACAAACTCGCCATTCGCCTCAACCCGAAAGCCGTTTCGCCCCGCGCCAATCTCGGCGTTCTACTGGCGAAAAACAAACGCCAACCCGAAGCAATCACAACATTTGAATCGGCTCTAAAACTTAACCCGAACCACGCGCAGACGATTGTCAATCTCGGATTTCTTTATAGTTCAACAAATAATTTGTCGCGCGCTATCGAGTTTTTGCAAAAGGCAAATCAAATTCAGCCGGACGATTACGAAATTCTATTAAAACTTGGCACGGCACTTTATCAAACTCAGAAATTTGAAGAAGCAAAAAATGCGTTTACTTCCGCTAACTCAATTTTTCCAAACTCCGCCGAACCTGTCTATTTTCTCGGTTTAATCGCCTTTGACCAAAATAATTCGGAACTCGCCGCGCAGTATTTTGAAAATGTTTTGACGCTCAAAACTGATTTCGCCGATGCTGATTTTATGATCGGCGAAATTTTGGCTAGACAAAAACGCTACGCCGAAGCCATCTCTTTTTATGAAAAAGCCGTTGCCATAGATAAAACAAAATCCGTCTATTTCGTCCGTCTTGGCGGAACTTATCTGCTGAATTATGAAGCACCGAAAGCGTTTCAATATTTTAAGGAAGCATCGGTGCTTTTTCCCAATATTCCCGAAATTAAATACTTTTACGCGATCACGGCGCGGACACTCGGCGAATATGATTTGGCTTTCAGCGAAGCCAAAAAAGCACTCGCACTCAAAGAAACGGCTGATACAAACTCTCTAATCGGTTCGATGCTGATTGACCGCAGTGATTACGCGGAAGCGGAAAAGTATTTACGAAAAGCCGTTATGCTCAATCCGAATCATTTTAATTCGCAACACGATTTAGGACGCATTTTGGTCAAGCAGCAAAAATTTGCCGAAGCTCTGCCTTTTCTCCAACGCGCCGCTACTTCGATGCCGAATGTCGCTGATGTTCATTATCAACTTTTTTTGGTTTACACACGCCTCAAACGAAAAATCGAGGCGGATAAAGAGTTTCAGATATTTAAACAGCTTTCCGACGAAAAATAAAAGTCAGAGTGAAGTTTTACGAATCCATAAAACTTCACTCTGACTTTCCCATTCAATTAAAAGCTGAATCGAATCTGAAATTCGCCAACGCGACCGGACAAACCGGATGTAACCGTGCCGAATTCATTGCTTTGGAATCTGGTATTGCCGTTGCGGGAAATGAACGGCGACAAATTCAGGTTGTTGAGAACATTGAAGAAATTGAATCGCACATCAACACTTGCGTTCTCTCCGAGAAATCCCCAATTTGCCAAACCGAATTTTTTCGCCAAAGCCGTGTCGAGCGAAAAATAACGCGGTCCGCGAAAACGGTTACGTCCGATTCCGGGTCTTGTCAAAATCGAAGTTGACGAAGGATTGTAACTGAAAACCTGTGTTCCCGGAACTCCGAAAATGCCATTCGCGCGAAGGAAGTTGGCATTCGAGTTCGATGCCGGCTGAACGCCTGTGTAAGATGTCGGACGCGGATCACAGAAACCGGCACTGTTTGATGTCGAACCTCCCAAACAACCGAAAGCTAGAGGTGTCCACGGAAATCCGCCGTTCCAAGTCATAATGCCGCTAATCTGCCAGCCGCCGAGTAATTTACCAGTCCAATTTTTTTGACTATTGAAAATCGGTAATTCCCAAATGCCGGAAGCGACGAAACTGTGTCTGACATCAAAATCAGATGGTCCGCGTTCTTCTCTCTGGTCAATCGGATAAGTTTGATCGGCGTTTCCCGAAGCTCCTTCATACGAAGATGTGTCAATACTCTTGCTCCAACGATAGTTCGTGTCGAATGAAAATTGTTTCAGGAGTCTGCCCTGCAATCTGACTATCATTGCATTGTAGCTCGAATTAACATCCGGTGCAGCAAAATAGACTGCACTCAAGTTAGGATTTTGGTTAGGTGCGACAATTGCGACACGATTGATGCGAACGAAATTGCGTCCCTGACTTCCCTGATAACCGAGTGTTGCAACCATTTTTGCCGGAAGCTGATACTGCCCTTCGAGCGAATACCGATAGACGGAAGCCGAAGGCAGACGACTGTCCGTTCCCCAAATTTCGACTTGTCCGGTGAGCGGCAATCCATTTGCCCCTGTGCCGCCGCCGAGATTCGGATTTCTCGGAAATCCGTAAATAGTTCCGTCGCCGCTTCCGACAAAGGCAATTTGTCCGTTGGCAAACGGAGTTTGTGTCCAATCGTTAATCGCGTGGTCAACGGCTGAGGTGGCACAGCAAATTCCGAACAATCCACCGTTTGGCGGATTTCGACGAGCCGCCGCTAAAACATTATTGGCTAAACGGTCATAACCGACACCGCCGCCGCCGCGAATTACCAATTTGTTATCCAGCCATTTCGGACTCCACGCGAAGCCGACCTGCGGACCGAAATTGTTCCAGTCTTTGTTGTAAAGTTGCTTGCCGGTGACGATTTTTGCGCCTGCCAAGCCGTTGTCAGAACCAAGCTGTAAATTACCCAATACGCCGTTTGTCGCAGTAATCGGTGTATAAATACTCCATCTTAATCCGAGATTAAGTGTCAAGTTCGGTCGAACTTTCCAATCGTCCTGCACAAAAGTTGCAATTTCGCTGGTTTTAAATTTGATGTTGTTAGTCGTCGGCGTTCCGTTAAGCGTCGCCGTAATTCCTTCAAAAATTGGTGTGCCGTTCGCAAAATTCCATGGGCGATAAAATGAAAAGTCCGGTCGCGCTCCGCCGACTTCCGAATTGCTGTTAAGGTCGCGCCGATACTGCACTCCGAATTTAAGTGCGTGATTTCCAATTACATCGGTCAACGTATCGGAAAAATCGAACTGTTTTTCATTGATAATCCCGGGTGTATTTAATCCGAGCGGAAATCCGTAACGAATTCGACCGTCGTTCCAGAATCCTTCGATTTGAGTGCGCGGTAAATCAAGCGGCGCGTTCGGATTTGAATCTACTTCGTTAAATCCCCAACGCGTAACATTAAAACGTGCTTCGTTCAAGACAGTTGCCGAAATTTGTCTTTGATAAATCACGCCAACCTGAAAACTGAATCGTTTTGAAGTAACGTCCGCTTGTGGGCGGCTTTGATGATCAGGAGTGGCGGCAGTTTGGTTAAGAGGCACTAAATATGTCGAAACAGCCAGACTGTCTTTTTGTGTGACTTTATAGTCAATGCGGGTGTTATATTGATTTCCTCTGAAAGTATAAGGATTGGCAAGATTCGCCCATTGAAAGTCAGCTATGCCGTCCAATCCGCCGCCGAAACTGGGAGCGGCGATAACTTCTCCTGCACTGTTACGCGAATTAAAACTATCCAGATAGGTGCCGTAAGAACCTGTAATTGAACCGACATCAATTCCGTTTCCAACAATATTGCAGGTGACTGAAATACCTGCACAGGTCGGAGTTAAAAGATTGACAACTCTTGGTTCGATACCTGAAGTAGATAAAATTCTGGCAATCAAAGTATTTGGACGCGCTGCTATAATGCTTGAACGATAAGCCGATGTATCAATCAGCGATTTGTATGTGTTATTTGTGTTTTCACGGTTTCCTTCGTAGGCAAAAAAGAAGAACAAACGATCTTTGATAACTCGTCCGCCAAAACTTCCGCCATATGATTGATATTTTCGCTCGACTCTTTTTGGACCGCCGGTGTCTGTCGTGCCGACGAATTGCGGCATTTTATTGAAAGCATTAAGTTTCGGATCATTAAGTTTTAAGAATGCGCTGCCGTGCCATTGATTCGTGCCGTTTTGCGAAACGACTTTGATCTGTGCGCCGCTGTTGCGTCCGTCTTCCGCCGAATAAGTGCTGGAAGTTACCTGAACTTCTTTAACTGTTTCCTGCGATGGAGTAATGACTGCGCCGCCCCAAGTTTGGCTGTTCACACTCACGCCGTCAATCTGATAATTGTTGGCTGACGACCGTTGACCATTTGCCGAAATCGGCTGAACATTTTCAGTAGCAAAAATTGAATTGGACGAGCCGCCCGGTCCTTGTGAATTAGGAAATCTGACCGAACCGCCGCCTGCGTCCCTTGAGCCTGTCCCGAAAACGCCCGGAGCTAATCTTGCCAGTTCATAAGGATCGCGTCCGGCTTGCGGCAAACTCAAAACCTCCTGCGTCGTGATGGTTTTTCGGATATTCGCATCTTCGGTTTCGATTTGGACGTTTTCCGCCGTCACCGTAACGGTTTCTGCAATGCCGCCGGTTTGGAGGCTGACATCAACACCTTGTAATGCTTCGGCATTGACCGTGACGTTTTCGACGACTTGTTTTTTGAAGTTTTCCTTTTCGACCGTGACCGTGTATTGTCCGGGCGCGAGTCCTGAAAAACGATAGAAACCTTCACCGCTCGATTTTGTTTGCTGGGTTTGATTGGTTTCCTTATTGGTTAGTGTGACGGCTGCGTCCGGCACGATTGAGCCGGAATTGTCCGTGACCGTTCCCTGAATGCCCGCCTTGAATTGGGCGTTGGCGAAGATTGCCGTGATCGCTAAGATCAACAGGCAGCCGAATAATTTAAAAGTTGCTTGCCGCATAAAATCCTCCAAATGCTCGATACAGAAGTGAGTTCTAATTTTAAGAACTATATAGACGGATAAATTGTCGCTGAAAAAAATTAGTAACTTTTGACGAATTTAGCGGTCGGGAGAATTAAATAATCGCCATCGGAAAATGGTTTTACTAAATCGTCTTACTAAATCGTTTTAGTAGCTTTTCATAATTCTAAACAATGCGCGTAATAATAGTCAAGAGAATATTTACGAGTTGATAAAATCGAGGTTTTTCTATATGTTCATATCTTGACAGCATTAAAACGCAGTTTCACCCGGAATGCCTGCAAAAAACAAAAATAAGGCTCAAAACTCCGCCAATGGCGCGGATGATTCTGCTCCGAAAAAAAATATCGGATTGAAGGATGTCGCGGCATTCGTCAAACTTTCGCCGACGACGGTTTCGGTTGTTTTAAACTATTCGCCGCTTGCCGATTCGATTCCGCAGGAGACGAAAGACCGCATTTTTGAAGCGGCTCGAACGCTAAATTATCGCCCGAATTATATCGCGCGTTCGCTTCGCAATCAGCGGACACACACTATCGGCGTGCTGATTCCCGAAATGAGCGAAGGTTATACAGCAGCGGTTTTAAGCGGCGTGGAAGCGAAACTTTCGGAGGAAGGCTATTTTTATTTCGTCGCCAGTCACCATCATCACGCCGATTTAATCGAAAAAAACACGCAGTTTCTCGCGGCGCGGTGCGTCGAGGGAATTTTGGCGATTGATACGCCGATTCATCATCAAAATTTTCTCCCGGTTGTTTCGATTTCCGGTCACGAACATATCAAAGGCGTGACGAATATCGTTCTCAATCACGAACGCGCCGCGCAACTTGCCGTCGAACATTTATACGACCTCGGACACCGCAAAATCGCTGTTATCAAAGGACAGGAATTCAGTTCGGACACGGAAGTGCGGCTCCAAACCATTTTGCAAGCCGCGCAAAAATTTGATATTGAAATCGGAGATAATTGGATAACCCAATTAATCGGCGACGATCCTTCGTCGGAAACGGGTTATTCGGCGATGAAGAAACTGCTTGCGCGAAACACGGATTTTACGGCGGTTTTATCATTCAACGATATTTCGGCAATCGGCGCGATTCGTGCCTTGCGCGAACACGGTTTGGAAGTTCCGAACGATGTTTCGGTAATCGGTTTTGACGACATTACGGCGGCGGAATTTCATCATCCGGCACTCACGACGATTCGCCAGCCGCTCAAAAAAATGGGAAGTCTGGCGGCGGAACACCTTCTTCAAAATATTCAAAAAAATGCGGCTGACATTCTTTCACTCGAAATTACGGTTGAACCGGACTTGATTGTTCGGCGTTCAACAGCTAAAGTTTCCGGCTGGAAAGAGGCGAAAATATTGTGAAAATTCTCGAAACTGAACGCTTGATTTTGCGCGAAATTGTCGAAAGCGATGATGAGTTTATGCTCAATTTGCTGAATCAGCCGTCGTTTATCAAATACATCGGTGATAGAAACGTGCAAGATTTGGAACAGGCGCGTGATTTTATTGAAAGCCGTTACCGCAAAAGTTACGCCGATCACGGTTTTGGGCTTTATGCGGTTGAATTAAAGCGAGAGTTCGACACCCTTGCTCACGCGCGGGTTTCTGCCTTTGATGACGAGCAGGATTCTAAACAAAAAATCTCAAATCCCGAATCCCAAATCCCAAATCAAGTCATCGGCATTTGCGGTTTCGTCCGGCGCGACACTTTGCCGGACGCGGACATCGGTTTTGCGTTTCTGCCGCAGTTTGAGGGAAAAGGTTACGCACTCGAATCGGCAAAAGCGGTGATGAAATACGGCGCGGAAAAATTGAATTTGAAGCGCGTTCTCGCCATCACGACGCAGAATAACGAAAGTTCCGGGCGATTACTCGAAAAACTCGGATTCAAGTTTGAAGGCTTAATCACACAGCCGCACGATACAGCCGAACTAAAAATGTTTTCGTGTCAGAACAGCGAGCGGTAGCGACCTGTTGATCTCCACATTACACGCTAATAAATTGGAAGTAAACGAAATATTAATGCTGAAAAGCGAAAAATAGCGGGCGCGGAAACCGCAACCCTTCCCGACCTGAAATTTAATGTGGCTTGAATTTTTGCTTTTCAGCTTGATTCAACAAATAGTAGAAAAAGACAAGATTCAAAAATTAACAGGTCAGGAAGGGTTGCGGTTTCCGCGCCCGCTTTAACTGTTCATTGCCTGCCGCGCCGCACATAAAACATTACTTTTTGGTCATTACCAATAAATTTATTTTCTTTACCGCAAACAATACTCTTGACAACATTTAGAAAGTCGCTACCGCTTGCTGTTCCGACTAATTTCTCAACAATTCCTTGACTGCCATATCTAATTGCGAGTCTTTTCCCGTCAAACTTTCACCGATTGGTCGTGTGACCGGAACGTCAACCTGGCGCGGATTGAGTTCCATATCTTTGCCGTCGCTGCCTAAAATTCTTTGACGCGGCAGGCGGAAAGTCGTGCCGTCAAACAGATTCGTGTTCCAGGTAAAAATGATCCAGCCGGCGGTCGGTTCGCCGACGACTTTGCCGAGTTTTAATGAACGATAACCTTCGGTCAAATCTTCCGCGTCGGACAGCGAATGCTGATTTGTCACCAAAACCGTCGGACGTTCGAGCGCACGCTGACCGAGCGCGGAACGTCCCGGAACATCCCATAAACCGCGTTCCTTCATCGTCAAATATCCGCGCCGTGACAATACATCAATCACATACGGATTAATAAAACCGCCGTTATTGTTGCGAATATCAATCACCACGCCTTGTTTCGACTGATTTTCCGCGTCCAAATCAATGTAAAGCTGTTCGAGCGAATTTTGCGACATATCGGGCAGATGAACGTAACCGATTTTGCCGCCGCTGATTTTCGCAACGTAAGCGCGATTCGCCTCAACCCATTGACGATAAAGAAGTTGTTTTTCCGCGCCGGTCGAAATCGGTTTGACGACGATTTCGCGTTTGGTTGTTCCATCAGACGAGATATTTAAAGCAACACGCTTGCCGACTTTGTTTTCGAGCAGTTCGTCAAGATTTGTTTTGCCGTCAATTTTCACGCCGTCAACTGCCAAAAGATAATCGCCGATATTGATATTTTTGACGACATCAGCCGGACTCAAAGTGATGATTTCGGTAATTTTCAAACGTCCGTTCGTTTCGTATTCGGCGCGGTCAAAACGAAGTCCAAGTTTGCCGATTGGCGTTGCCGTGAAAGCCGGAGTTCCCGAAACTCCGAGGTGCGAAGCGTTCAATTCGCCGACCATCAGATTCATCAAACGGCGCACTTCGTCCATCGTCCGCGCACTCTGCACGAGCGGTTCATACGTCGCGTAAACCGCGTTCCAGTCCGCGCCGTGAAATTTATCGTCGTAAAAATTATCGCGCATATATCGCCAGCCCTGCTTGAAAATCTCCATCTTTTCGGCGGCGAAATTGACGTTCATCTCCATCGAAAGCGCAAGCGGACGAATTTCGCGGCGGTCAAGACTGACGATATTGACGCGCCCGTTTTCGATGTAATAAATCTCTTTTGAATCGGGCGAAAACTGCGCGTTCGACTTAAATCCGGGCGTCGAAGTGATCTGTTTCGCGGTCGTGTCGTTTGCCAGATCGTCGAGCGAAATCGTGTAAAGATTAAATTGTCCTTCGCTCGAAGCCAGCAGCAAAATCGTTTTGCCGTCGGGACTGATCGTTTGACTGCTGATGTCAACGCCGGTCGGCAAAATGCTCAGACGTTTGCGAATGTCTTCAAAAACGATTTCGGTCACTTTTGAATCGTCCTTTTTCACGGCGACCAAATCCGACGGCGAAATTACCGGCGGAGTCGGTGTCGGCGTGACGCTCGGCGATGTTGGCGGAGTCGGTGTCACGATTGGTGCGGGCGTTGGTGTCGGAGTCGGCGTAGTTGGCGTAGGCGGCTGTTTTTCCTTCGGATTTTCCTGTTTGAAAAGATCGCGGAATTGGTCTTCGCGGAATTTCGGCGTGCGAAGTTTTAAGTCAATCCGCGCGAGCGAACCGTTTTCCGTGCGCTGCGCCGTGTCGAACAAAATATACGAACCGTCGGGACTCCACGAAATCGAATTGACGCTCGAATTTGCCAGAAAACTGATCGGTTTCGCCGCGCCGCCGTTCACCGAAACGACCGAAACATTTGTATAAGAGCGAGTTTCGGGCGAAACATTAGCCAGAGCAATCCATTTACTGTCCGGCGACCACGCAACGCTGTTTCCGCTCAGAAGCGGCGGCGCGTCCGTGTAAATTTTGCTGAGTTCGCGCTCCTGTTTCGCGTTCACATCGTAAACAAACATCGCCCGCGCATTGCGAATAAACGCGATATATTTTCCGTCCGGCGAATAAACCGGCAGCGAATCGTTGTTTGCGCTTTTCGTCAATTGCGTTTCGGTTTCAGTTGCAAAATCGTATTGAAAAATCGCCATCGAGCCGTCGCGTTCCGACGAATAAACCAGTTTTTTGCTGTCGTTCGACCACGCGACAAAAGATTCGGGCGCGTTTGTGTTCGTAATGCGAACCGCTTCGCCGCCGTCTTTTGACGAAGCCGCGAAAACTTCGCCGCGTGAAATTACCGCGACTTTTTTGCCGTCGGGCGAAAGCGCAAATTCACCGATGCGCGTTGACAAATTTACGCGCTCCGTCAAAGGATTTGCCGAAGTTCCGCGCAAAACGATTGGCAATTCAGACGCTTTTCCGCCATCGGAGTTCATTTTCCAAATACGAAAATTTCGCTCGAAAACGATTTCCTTGCCGTCGTAGGAAAGATTCGCCCACAAAACGCGCCCGTCGGTGAAATTCGTCAATGCCCGCGCCGCGCCGCCTTTCGCCTGCGACCAGATATTTTGTGCGCCGCCGCGATCCGAAACATAAAACATTTTCCCGCCGTCAGCCGTCGCCATCACCCAAAGCTGTTTCGCGCCCGCATCGGTCAATTTCGTGTAATTTTCGCCCGACTTTTGCCAAATTTCCGTTTCGTCAATGTGACTGCGCCCCTTTCGCCACCATTGCCCGTTCGAGATTCCGCGCGCCGAAAAAAGAATCGAGCCGTCCGACAGATTCGTTGACCAAAATTCATTGGTGTATCGGTCGGATGAAATTTGCATCGGCGTTCCGCCCGCCGCCGACACGCGAAAAATATCGTTCATTCCGGCAATGTCCTTGCTCGTCGAAGAAAAATAAATCCAGTTTCCGTCACGCGACCACGAATCCAATTGGTCATTCGCGTCATCAAAAGTCAGCCGCTGCAAATCGCTCGTTTCAAGATTCAAAATATAAATATCACCATTACCCGTGCGGTTTGACACGAACGCCAGCCGCTTTCCGTCAGGCGAATACAGCGGTTTTGATTCCGTCGCCGGATGCGAAACGAGAAGCTGCGCCGTCCCGCCGTCCGCCGCCACCGTCCAAATATCGCCGCCCGAAACAAACGCGATTTCCCGTCGGTCAGGCGAAATCGAAGGCTCGGTCAAATAAGGCGCAGCAAAGATTTGAATTGAAAATAAGGAAAAAACAAACGCTGAAAAAAGAACGATTTTGCTTGTCATAAATTGTTTTAGAAAATTAGTCTGAAAAGTCGCTGAATTATACGCCGATAAATATTAAAAAGTTATTAAAAATCTTGAATAATTGTCCAAAAAGCAACTATCATAAACGCGGTCGCATCTTTCGATTTGATAAGGAGAAAATCAAATGCTGAAACTCAAACTTTTTATTGTTGCCGCGTTTGTGACTTTTGCTTCGTGCGTCTTTTTGTTTTCAAGCAGTAAAATCGAAGCGCAAACGAGCGAAAAAGTTCAAAACCGCGACGAAATTTTACAAAAAGTCGCTTTTTATAAAATTTGGAAACAAGTTCAGAAACCTGAAAGTAAAGTTGACTTAACGAAATTAAAGACAAATGGTTTGGACATTACAAAAACAACAGATGTTTTTGATATTTCAAATTCAGCAGCAACAGGCTGAACTTTCATAGCGACTCCGCTCGGTTCGAGTGGAATTTCAAGTATTAGCAGTTCTGCCGGAACAACGAAAATTACGATGCCTGATGAACGAAATTTCCGTTCAAATGATGATAAACCGCAAAAAAATCCGCACGAAAAAGGCGTAAAAACATTCGCACGAGTTTTCGCCAACGAATTGGCAAACGCTGAAATTTATAAAGACGCGCCGAAATTTGCGGTCGGTTCGATCATCGTCCGCGAAAAACTTCTCAACGCCGATGACGCAAAACCGGAACTCGTGACCGTGATGGTCAAACGCGAAAAAGGTTTCAGCAAGAAAACCGGCGATTGGGAATATCTGGTCGTCGAAGGCGATTTGAACAAAATAACCAAACGCGAAACAGTCAGCAGTTGCTCAAAATGCCACGCCAACGCCGCGAATACGGATTTTGTTTTTAAGACTTATTTGAAATGATAAGGAAGGAGCGCGGACATTCCTGTCCGCCAATCTCAAATTAACCTCCACACGCGGACAGGAATGTCCGCGCTCCTTTTTATCTTCGCCTTTCTTTGAGAGTTTCCAAAATCTCACCTAAACCGATATGTTTCTCCGCAAAAAGCACGAGCAGATGGTAAAACAAATCGGATGCTTCGGCTTTGAAAAGTTCGTCGTTGTCGTCCTTGGCTTCAATCACGAGTTCAATCGCTTCTTCGCCGACCTTTTGCGCGATTTTGTTAATGCCTTTCGCAAAAAGTTTTGAGGTATATGAATTTTCGTCCGGGTTTATCTTTCGATCACGAATGATTTTTTCGAGTTCAAACAAAAAATTCGCCGACTCATTCTTTTCATTAAAACAAGTTTCCGCGCCGGTATGACAAACCGCTCCGACCGGATTTGCTTTAATCAAAATCGTGTCCGCATCACAATCAATCAAAATTTCCGAAACATCAAGAAAGTTTCCGCTCGTTTCGCCCTTCGTCCAAATCTTCTGTCGGACGCGCGAAAAAAACGTCACTTTTCGAGTTTTTTGAGTAACCTCAAACGCTTCGGCATTCATAAACCCAAGCATCAAAACCTGTCGCGTCGCCGCGTCCTGCACAATCGCCGGAACTAATCCGTCTGCGTATTTTTCAAAATCTAATTTCATAAAACATTTTTTTTCGTCCACAGATGAACACAGATAAACACAGATTTTTAAGATTTATCCTTTGATTTATCTGTGTTTATCTGTGTTCATCTGTGGATAAATTTCTTTAAATTCTTACCTCGACATTCTGCGCCCGCAAATAATTTTTCAACGCTTCGATTTCAATTTCCCGAAAGTGAAAAATGCTCGCGGCAAGCGCGGCATCGGCTTTTCCCTGTTCAAAAATCTCGACAAAATGCTCCAAACTCCCTGCGCCGCCCGAAGCGATGACCGGAACATTGACTGTTTCGGAAACAAGCCGCGTCAGTTCAATTTCAAAACCGTCGCGCGTTCCGTCGGCGTTCATCGAAGTCAGCAAAATCTCGCCTGCGCCCAAATCCACGCCGCGTTTTGCCCACTCAATCGCATCTAAATCCGTTGCGACGCGACCACCGTTGAGAAAAACTTTCCAAACATTTTCAACAAGTTTCGCGTCAATTGCCAGCACGACGCACTGCGAACCGAAATTCTTTGCCGCGTCCGCCAAAATCTGCGGATTTTTGACTGCCGAAGTATTGATCGAAACTTTATCCGCGCCCGAACTTAGCAGGATTTCGATGTCCTGAATCGTGTTGATTCCGCCGCCGACCGTGAACGGAATATTGATTTCCGCCGCGATCTTTTTGACTAATTCACTCAATGTTTTACGCTTTTCATTCGTCGCCGTAATGTCGAGAAAAACGAGTTCGTCCGCGCCTTGCTCGCTGTAAATTTTCGCCAGTTCGACCGCATCACCGGCATCACGCAGATTCACAAAATTCGTCCCTTTCACCGTTCGCCCGTCCTTCACGTCCAAACACGGAATGATTCTTTTTGCCAACATATTTTTCTGAATAGAACGCGGATTTGACGGATTTAGCGGATTCTCACGGATTAAATTTTATCTGCGAAAATCCGTCAAATCCGTCAAATCCGCGTTCTATTTCTTCACCAAATCTTCCAATTTTATCCTGCCTTCGTAAATTGCCTTTCCGACAATCACGCCTGAACAGCCGATTTTTTCGAGTTCGGAAATGTCTTCAATTCGTGAAACTCCGCCCGACGCAATTAACTTTAACTCAGGAATTTCCCGCAAAATTTCCGCGTAAAGTTCATTTGACGAACCTTGTAAAAGTCCGTCTTTCGAGATGTCAGTGACAAATGTTTGCGTCACGCCTTTCGCAAAATATTCGCGTAAAAACGGCAAAATCTCGATTTCAGTTTCCGTCTGCCAGCCGTTGATTGCGAGATTTTTGCCTTTGACATCCGCGCCGAGCAAAATCTTTTCGCTGCCGAATTGAGCGAGCCACGCAAAGAATGTTTCCGGCGATTTGACGGCGATACTGCCGATGCTTGCCATCGCTGCACCAGCATCGAAAACCGATTTTATGTCTTCGCCGGTTTTGATGCCGCCGCCAAAATCAATCGTCAAATTCGTGTTTGCGGCAATCGTTTCCAACACTTTCAGATTCGCAACTTTGCCGCGTTTTGCGCCATCCAAATCAACGATATGCAGACGTTTCAAACCGGCATTTTCAAACTCTTTCGCCGCATTCAAAGGATTTTCGTGGTAAACCTTTCCCCGCGTGAAATCGCCCTGCGTCAGCCGCACACATTTGCCGTCAATCAGATCAATCGCCGGAATTATTTCAATCATATTTTTTATCATTTTGTCAGAACAGCGAGCGGCAGCGACCTGTTAAACGCCTATTATTTATGCGAATCAAGGGTTAAAATAATGCAAAAATCTGAATATTGGCGGGCGCGGAAGCCGCAACCCTTCCCGACCTGTTAATATTTGCAACTTGATTGAAATCCTTCATCTTGATTCAAGTGTAACTAACAAAAGTCAAGATTAAACAAATTACAGGTCAGGAAGGGTTGCGGCTTCCGCGCCCGCTTTTTCGGCTTTATTTCAAAGACTATGAAATTTTACTCTTGATTCGCATTATTTATAGTTTTATTCAAACTTTCAAGAAATGGAAACTAAACAGGTCGCTACCGCTCGCTGTTCTGACTTAGAAAATTCTCCAAAATCTTCGCGCCAATTTCGCCTGATTTTTCGGGATGAAACTGCGTCGCGTAAAAATTTCGATACTCAATCGCGGCGGAAAAATCGTTTGCGTAATTGCATTTCGCCGTTGTTTCCGCACCTGTTTCGACGTAAAAGCTATGAACAAAATAGAGATACGAATTTTCCGCAATGCCGTTAAAGATTTCACCTTTCAAACCTGAAATATTGTTCCAGCCGATATGCGGAATTTTCAAGTTTTTCGATTCAAATTTGCGAACTTTGTAAGGCAAAATTCCCAAACATTCGGTTGCATTTTCATCGGAAAATTCGCACAATAATTGCATTCCGAGACAGATTCCCAAAACCGGCTGTGTGAGCGATTTAATAACTTCGTCCAAGTTTCTTTCGCGCAGATAACTCATCGCGCTCGACGCTTCGCCAACACCGGGGAAAATGATTTTGTCGGCGGATTTGAGCGTTTCGGCATCGTCGGTCAAGATCGGCTCAACGCCCAAACGATTGAGCGCGTTTTTGACCGATTCGATATTGCCGGCGTTGTATTTGACGATTGCAATTTTCATAAGATTTTCATTTCGAGGCAGAAACCCGCGCGTGAGCAAGGGTGCTGAAACGCGAGCATTTTGCACCCTTGCTCACGCGCGGGTTTCTGCCTTTATCTCACAAACTCCCTTTTGTCGAAGGCAAAACGTCACTCGCAATGTCACGTTTGACTGCCATTTTGACGGCTTTGGCGAATGATTTGAAAATCGCTTCGATTTTGTGATGTTCGTTCGTGCCTTCCGCCTTGATATTTAAGTTGCATAACGCTTTGTCCGAGAATGATTTGAAGAAATGAAAAAACATTTCAGTCGGCATTTTCCCGATCATTTCGCGTTTAAATTCCGCGTCCCAAACGCACCAGTTTCGCCCGCCGAAATCAATCGCCGTCTGCGCCAGACAATCGTCCATCGGCAGCGCAAATCCGTAGCGTTCCATTCCGCGTTTGTCGGTCAAGGCAAGGTTAAACGCCTCGCCGAGCGTGATGGCGACATCTTCAATTGTGTGATGTTCGTCAATGTGCAAATCACCGCTGACGGCAATAGTCAAATCTAAATTTCCGTGCTTTGATAATTGTTCCAACATATGATCGAAAAACGAAATTCCCGTCGAAATGTTTGATTTTCCGATGCCGTCGAGGTTTAATTCAATCGAAATATCGGTTTCCTTCGTCGTCCGCCGATGCGAAATTTTGCGCGGCGGAAGTTTTAAATATTCATAAATTTCCTGCCAACTTTCAGCCGTAAAAACATTATCGTTTTCCGCCAAATCGAAATTTGAATTTTTGATAAAAATCGCCTTCGCACCCAAGTTTTTTGCCAACTGCACATCAGTTTCACGGTCGCCGATCACGAACGAATTTGCCAAATCGTATTCGCCCGCCAAATATTTCGTCAACATTCCGGTTTCAGGTTTGCGCGTCGGTTTGTTTTCGTGCGCGAATGAGCGATCAATGCAGATTTCTGAAAACTTAATCCCTTCATTTTCAAGCGTTTGCACGATAAAATTCTGCACCGCAAAAAAACTTTCTTCGGGAAAAGAATCCGTGCCGAGTCCGTCCTGATTCGTCACCATCACAAATTCGTAGTCTAATTCCCGCGCGATTTTGCCGAGAAAATTAATCACCTGCGGCAGAAATTTTAGCTTCTCGAACGCATCAACCTGAAAGTCTTCCGGCTCATAAATAAGCGTTCCGTCGCGGTCAATAAATAAAACTTTTTTCATAATTTTTTCTAAACACATAGGAACATAGAAGACATAGTTTAATTTTAATTTTTCTATGTTTTCTATGTTTCTATGTGTTTAATAATTTCAGTGAATTTATCAATATTTGGTTCTCTTCCGGCGTTCCAATCGTGATTCGCAGACAGCCTTCGCAAAGTTCGACATTGCTGCGATTTCGCACGACGATCTTTTCGTCGAGCAGAAATTTATAAATCTTTTCGGCATCAATAGTTTTAACCAAAATAAAATTTGCGTCCGACGGATAAATTTTTGTAACGAAGGAAAATTCGTGCAAATTTTCGATCAGTTTTTCGCGTTCGACGATTATTTCAACGATTGTCTTCCTAACCTTTTCGACATTTTCCAATGCTTCCAAAATTGCTTCCTGCGCGATTTGCGAGATGTTATACGGCGGCTTTACTTTGTTGAAAAGTGCAATTGTTTCTTCATTTGCGAATGCCAAACCGACGCGCAAACCTGCCAGTCCCCAAGCCTTTGAAAATGTTTGTAGAACGACCAGATTCGGAAAATTATTGATTTCGTTTATCAAAGATTTTTCGCTCGAAAAATGAATATACGCTTCGTCAACAACGACGATTCCGTTAAAATTTTTCGCCAAACTTAAAATCTCTTCGCGCCGCAAACTGTTGCCCGTCGGATTGTTCGGCGAACAGACGAAAAGCAGTTTTGTCTGTGCGTCAATCGCGTTTTCAATCGCCGCTAGATCAAGTTGAAAATCAGCCGTTAAATTTGCGCGTTTGATTGCAATATCGTTGATTTCCGCCGAAACCTGATACATTCCGTAAGTCGGGGGACAGATCAAAATATTGTCTTTTTGAGGTTCGCAAAATATCCGAAACAACAAATCAATCGCTTCGTCACTGCCGTTTCCGATGAAGATTTCGGACGGTTTGACGCTGTTAATTCGAGCGACTTTTTCCTTGATTTTCGATTGCAGCGGATCGGGATAACGATTGTAATCTCTCTCAAGCGGCGAACCGAAACTGTTTTCATTAGCATCGAGAAAAATCTGCGCCGCGCCGCTAAACTCTTTCCTAGCAGAAGAATACGGTGTCAGGCGTTTGATGTTTTCACGAACAAGATTTTGTAAATTCATAAGAATCAATGGAACGCGGACAAACGCAGATTTGGCAGATTTTCACGGATAAAATCTAAAAATAAATCAGCGATAATCCGCCAAATCCGCGTTCATCCGCGTTCTATTGCCTCCAATCTGACTGTAATTGCGTTTTTGTGCGCTTGCAGTTCTTCGGCTTCCGCCATACATTCGACGGCGCGACCGAGATTTTTAATGCCGTCTGCGGTCAATTTTTGAAACGTGATTTTTCGCACGAACGAATCAAGTGACACGCCGCTGTAGCTTTTTGCGTAACCGTTCGTCGGCAACGTGTGATTCGTTCCCGAAGCGTAATCGCCCGCCGATTCGCACGAGTAATTTCCGATGAAAACCGAACCGGCGTTGACGATTTTTTCGGCGATTTCGTCGGCGTTTTCGACAGCTAAAATTAAATGTTCGGCGGCGTATTCGTTTAAAAGTTCGACAGCAGTTTCCGTGTTTTCGACCAAAATCGCTTTTGAATTTGCAATCGCTTCGGCGGCAATTGCTTTGCGCGGCAGAATTTCGAGCTGTTTTTCGAGTTCGATGAGCGTTTCTTGGATGACTTTTTCGCTTGTCGTCACGAGCAAAACCTGACTGTCAACGCCGTGTTCGGCTTGCGACAGCAAATCGGCGGCGACAAATGACGGAACAGAAGTTTCGTCCGCCAAAACCGCGACTTCCGAAGGTCCGGCGGGCATATCAATCGCCACGCCGAATTTCGTGACTTGCTGTTTTGCCTCGGTCACATATTGATTTCCCGGACCGAAGATTTTTGAAACCTTCGGAACTTGTTTTGTGCCGAACGCCATCGCGCCGATTGCCTGTGCGCCGCCGATTTTGAAAACTTTGGTTGCGCCGCAAAGTTTTGAAGCGTATAAAGTTACGTCATTGACTCTGCCGTTTTTGTCGGGCGGCGAACAGACGATTATTTCCTTGCAGCCCGCGAGTTTTGCCGGAATTGCGAGCATCAAAATAGTCGAAAAAAGCGGCGCGGTTCCTGCCGGAACATACAGTCCGACTTTTTCGATTGCGACCGATTTTCGCCAGCAAAAAACGCCGGTTGTTGTTTCGATGACTTCCGGTTTTTCAATTTGGGCAGCGTGAAATTTTTCGATATTCGCTTTGGCAATTGCAATCGCGTCCTTTAATTCGGGTGAAACACGCGCTTCGGCTTCGGCAAACTCGGCTTCGGTAACGAGAAATTCGTCGAGTTCGACTTTATCGAAAAAACGGGCGCAGTGTTTCAACGCTTCATCGCCGTTTTTGCGAACGTCGCCCAAGATATTGGCAACGCCGCGCTCCAGAAATTTTTCATCAATTGAAGGGCGCGTTAAAATCTCGCTCCAAGTTTCTTTTTCAGGGTAATTTATAACTTTCATAAATATTTAGTTTTTGGTTTTTAGTTTTTGGTTTTTTGGATTTGGTGTAAATCGTCTCGGCAAAGCTAAAACTAAAAACCAAAAACTAAAACCAAAAATCTATTACTGAATCATTTGGTCAATCGAAAGCACCAAAATACCTTCCGCACCGGCATTTTTCAGGTTTTCGACTGATTCCCAAAAGTCATTTTCGTTAATCACGGAATGCACCGAACTCCAGCCGGTTTCGGCAAGCGGCATCACCGTCGGACTTTTTATTCCGGGCAAAAATTCGGTAATTTCAGCTAGTTTTTCGTTCGGCGCATTGAGCAAAATGTATTTATGTTGCGCGGCGGCTTTGACCGACTTGATCCGAAAAAGCAGTTTTTCGAGCAAAGGGTTTTCCAAATTTTTCCGCGCAATTAAAACCGCCTGCGACTCCAAAACCGTTTCGACTTCGCGCAAACCGTTCGTGAACAGAGTGCTTCCCGAACTGACGAGATCACAAACTGCGTCTGCAAGTCCGATTGACGGCGCGATTTCGACCGAACCGCTAATTGTGTGAATTTCGGTTTTGACATTATTTTCCGCAAAAAACGAGCGCAAAATATTCGGATAACTCGTCGCAATTCGTTTGCCGTCAAAATCTGCGACCGATTGATATTCAAAATTTTTCGGAACAGCCAAAGACAGACGGCATTTGCCGAAACCGAGTTTCTCGACGATTTCGACATCGCGTTTGTCCTCAAAGATAATATTTTCGCCGACGATTCCGATGTCAGCCACGCCGTCAGCGACGTATTCGGGAATGTCGTCGTCGCGCAGGAAAAATATTTCGAGCGGAAAATTGGCGGCTTCCGTGCGGAGTTTTCCGAGTCCGTTGCTGAACCGGATGCCGCATTTCTTTAACAATTTGTGCGATTCTTCGCTCAGTCGTCCCGATTTTTGAAGGGCAATTTTTAATTTTTGAATATTCATCGTAAAAAACAAAAAAACCTTGGAAAATTTTCAAGGTTCGCGCTTAGGTTAAAACTAATTTTGACGGATTTCTATGAAACGAAGATTAGTCACGCGAGATGAAGTGCGTGATGATGGTGATGGATTTGAGTTGCGAAAAAATTCATCGTGTTTATATTTTTTACATATTGTGAAAATTTTTGCAAGCGCGGTGATTTATGTTTTATGAATGTTGAAGAAAAAGAAAACTTTTATTTATCCACAGATGAACACAGATAAACACAGATAATTTTTGGATAAATGTTAAAAAAATCTGTGTTTATCTGTGTTTATCTGTGGATAATTACTCTTAAAATTTGCACTTTTTGGGCGTTTCGGAAACAATTGGAATGTGTCAGTAAACAGTGAAGAAATTATCAAAGAATTCGGCAAGCGCGTGCAGCGTTGCTACGGCTGCTTTATTTCGTATTACCTGAAAGATATGTATCTCGGCGAAGACGTGACGTTTTACTGCGACCACTGCAAAGACGAAACGATGTTTCATTTTGACGAGTTTTCAAAACTGCTCGATTTGAACAAACTCCGCGAAGTCGCCGATGCCGATCATCATCACTAGATGAAAAAAATAACGCTCCAAATCAGCAATCCGTTTGAGCGTGAATCAATCGCGCTCGAAGACGAAATTTCAATCGGGCGCACGGACGCGGCGCAGATTGTGTTGAGCGACAGCGGACTTTCGCGCAAAAATACGAGTTTTTTCCGCGACGGCGATGTGGTTTTGGTGGTTGATGAAAATTCGACAAACGGAACTTTTGTCAACGGCGAAAGAATTTCCGGCGCACCTGTCCGCGTTTACGACGGCGATGAAATTAAAATCGGCAGCGAAACGCGAATTGCGGTCGAAATCAATGAGCAGTCAGCAATTAACAGTCTGCCGTTAGAAGCAACCCAAAAAATCTCCGCGCCGAAGATCGAGCCAAAATCAAATCCCAAATCCCAAATCCCAAATCCCAAATCAAATAAGCCGCCGCTGATTTTAATGTTGGCGATTGGTTCGGCATTTCTGATTTTAATTCTCGGCGTGGTTGCGCTGATTATCGCCAGTAGATTCGGCGGCGACACGGTGAATACTGGCAAACCGACACCACAAACGGTCAAGGCGGCGTTGATTCCGGTGCGCGTGATTGATCCGCTCGGCGGCGAAGACCCGGACGATTTGGACGATTTAATCGCTTCGTGGGAAGTCGAAGAAGCTCCGATCAAAGCCGAAGACCTCGCCGAAATCAAATCGGTTTCGACGACCGACGCGGCAAAACCTTCGGACTTGAATGTTTCGATTGACTTCTTTAAAGCGCAGCTTAATAAAGCCTTAAATCACGGCGCGACGGGCGCGGAACCTGCCGGACTGATTCCGCTGCCGGTCGAATTGATCGGCGGAAATGTGTCAAAGCAAAAAGCGAAACTTGCCCAGATGATTAATTTGAAGGGTTATAAACAGCCGCTCGATTTTGCGGATTTGGCGCAACTGCGGCTCGAAGGAAAGTTTGTCGCGGAAATGCCGATGGCGACCGAAAGCTATGTTTTGGACATCGGCGGCAGCGCGACGACCGACGAATTTACGTCATTCGATTTTGAAAACGGAGTCGGCAAAATCACGCCCGATTCGCCCAAATATCAGACTCTCAAACGACTCGCCGACAATTTTGACGGGCAAAAATACGACCTCAACAATCCGGCTGACCGCAAACAGATGCGGATTCGCCTACTCAGAATGTATAACAAAGATTCGCGTAAATTGTTCGAGGAAATCACCAACGCTTATTTTCAAATGTCGAAAGCACCGCTCCGCGTAACGAGCCTTTTGCGTTCGATGGATTATCAGATCAGCCTCAACAAAACCAATTCAAACTCGTTCAAAGTCAGCGGCAAAGGCAGTCTGCCGCCGCATACTTCGGGCTGCGCTTTTGACATTTCGCGCAAAAATCTGACAAGTGCCGAACAAAATTTCCTGATGCAGAAATTTGCTGAACTCGAACGCGGTCGCAAAATTGATTCCCTGCGCGAAGGCAACGCCAACGCCTGTTTTCACTCGTTCATTTACCCGGACGGCGTGGAAGCACCGACGCTCAACACGACCATCGCCGAAATTCTCACGTCCGATGACCTCGCCGAAAATTTTCTAATTTCGGAAGATTCGACGGATTAAGCAAGGCATTTTGTTCAGAGTTACGCATTTATGCGTGATAAATCGCCTGTGCTGCGCTGACGATTTCACGGCTGAAGCCGTAACTCTAAACTTTTCGTCTTTCCACTTTTCCGCGTTTTCACCTAAAATTTAGATATGGCGAACGAAGGCGATTTACCGAATCACAAAAAACAGACTTCATTTACGGGTTTGGCGAAAAGATTGACGAGACTTTCGAGCGAACAGCGGCGTGCCGCACTCGAAGCCAGCGCGAGTTTGGCGGGCGTTAGCTTGCGCGTGAGCCGCGAATTTGTCGAAGCCGTGCCAAAGGCGGCGAAGATTTTATCGGCGGACGATTTGCGAAATTGGGCGGAACTCGGTCGCCGTTTGGCGATGGGAAATGCCGATCTCGGCGCGAAGTTTTTTACGGACGGCGTTGCCGGATTGAAATTTATTCCCGAAACGGCGCGTCCGCTCGTTTTTCAGATTTGCACGCGCCAGCTTGTTTTGTCGAGTTCGATTGCGCTCGAAACTTTCGAGATGATTCCGCGTCTTGCCAAAGAAATTAAGGACGACGAACTGCTGACCGAAATTCTAAAATTAGCGGGCGAAATCGCCAATCGTTCGGCGAAACACAGTTCGGATTTTCTGCAAAAAACTCCGGCGGTTTGCGATGCTTTGAAAAATTTCGGCGACGATAAAAATAAAGTTTCAAAATCGGTCGTCGCGCTGGCGGCGCATTTTGCGAATCGAACGGGCGGAATGACGGCGGATTTGTGGGCGAATCTGCCTGAATCTTTGAGCAAAGTTTCGGCAGAAAATGCGGTTCGTTTGATGGAAAAATCGCGCGAGTTTTTAGAATTCGGCGGCAGCGTGACGCTTCATTTTATTTCTGCCGGAAGCGATGTTTTGCAGAAAACGGACGCGGTTTTTAAAGATTGGTGCGAAGTTTTATTAAAAATCGCTAAACAGGGAAACGCGATTTTGATTGCCTTTCTACGCGCGACACCGAAATTTTTCGCGCAGATTCAGACTTTGAAAAAGAAAGATGAAATCGTCGCCATCGCCAAAAAAGTCTTAAATTTAGTCGCGGGAATTGCCGAAAAAGATGCGGAAAGTGCGCTTGCCGCGTTTCGTTCTTCGGCGCAGGCACTCAAAAAAGTTTCGCTCGAACAGTTTGAAGAATGGGTTGAAACGGGACTTATTGAGAAAGAAAATGTTTCGGCAAAAGCGCGGAAAAGTTATTTTGCGCTGGAAACTCGCCAGTCGAACGAACTGCTTCAGGAAGCGCAGGAAGGTTTGCCGCTTGAAAGTATTCAGACGGTTTTGCGGATTTATGTTGAAGGTTTGACGGGCAAAGAAGTCGAAATCGCGCCGCTGACGGCGATGCCGCAGGAATCGCGCATCGGCGACGGCAAGACGATTTATCTGCCGTCGAATGTCAAGGAATTCGATTCGGACGAGATGGATTTTCGGCTTTACAAAGTTCTCGCGGCACACGGCGCGGGACAAATCGAGTTTGGAACTTTCGAGAAGGATTCTAAAAACTTGAAAGCCGCGTTTGCCGAATTAAACGAACTTTACGCCGCAACTGCCGATGAAACCGACGCTTTTTCGCTTGCCGGTTATATCGAAGACGTGCAAAAAGGCGAAAAGGCTTTGAGCGATGAAGAGATCAAAGCGGAAATAAAAAAGCGTTTCAAAAAATTGCCGAAGGATTCGGATTACCGCGCTGTTTTGCAGGTTTTCCCCGAACCGCGACTCGCCAAAAAGATTTTCGGCACAATGGAAAATGCGCGGATTGACGCGGCACTGCGTCGAACTTATCGCGGACTTCGCAAAGATTTAGACTTGATGCAAAAATTCTTGCGCGAAAAACGCCCGTATATTTTCGACGTTCCAATGAACCAAGTTCCGTTTGAATTATTGTTTCAAATTACTTTGTGCGGCGGCGCGACTGACGACGCGCGGCAATTTTACGGGCAAATTGTTTCGGAAATCGAAACCGTCATCGAACAGTATTTAGCGATCAAAAATGCGACTGTCGCCGACTCTTTAATGGCGACGAGCCGCGTTTACACACTTTTTCAAAATATCAGCCCTGAAGAGACGCAGGAACAGGAATCGGAAGAGCAGGACAAAAAAGGCGATTACGCTTACGAAGACAAAAATTCAAATGAATCGGTTCTGGAAAATCAAGTCAAACGCGAACAAAAACCGAAAAAAGCGCAGGACATCAAAGATTTATTTAACGCTTGGAATACGCTCGACGACGATGAAAATGAACCCGACGATTTGCAAGGCGCGGAGGCTTGGGCAAATAACGAAATGCCCGAACAGGCTTTAGAATCAGGCGATTTGGCGTTTTCGTATGATGAATGGGACCGCGAATTAAACGATTATCGCGTCGGTTGGAGCCGCGTGATCGAGAAAAAAGTCCGGCAGGGCGACCGCAATTTTGTCGAACTCGCGCGTTCGCGTTATCGCGGCGTGATTTCTTCGATTCGTCATCAATTCCAACTGATGAAACCCGAAAATTTAACACGCATCAACCGCGAAATTGACGGCGAAGATTATGATCTGAACGCGCTCGTCGAATACGTCGTGGACAAACGCGCCGCCGGTCAGCCGTCCGAAAATATCTACACAAAACGACTCAGAAAACAGCGCGACGTTGCCGTGTCCTTGCTTCTCGACCAATCATCTTCGACGGCGCGGACGATCACGCGCAATCCTTTGCAGCCTTACACGCATCCGGGACGCAGAATTATCGAAATCGAAAAAGAAGGTTTGGTCTTGATGAGCGAAGCCCTCGAAGCCGTCGGCGATGTCTATTCGATCAACGGTTTCACGTCCGAAGGTCGGCGCAACGTCAAATTCTACGTCGTCAAAGATTTCAGCGAAAAATACTCCGAAGAAATCGAAAAACGCATCGGCGGCATCACCTTCCAAAACAACACGCGAATGGGCGCGGCAATCCGTCACGCGGCGGCAAAACTTGTGCGTCAAGAATCGCGCACGAAACTCTTGATAATCTTAACCGACGGCAGACCTTACGACCACGATTACGGCGACGCACGCTACGCCCGCGAAGACGTGCGCGAAGCTCTCACCGAAGCCAAAATGCAGGGCATCACGCCTTTCTGCATCACCATTGACCGCGAATCAGAAGCCGAATTAAAAGATTTATACGGCGATGTCGGCTACACGATCATTGACGACGTGCTAAGTTTGCCCGAAAGAATGCCGAATATTTACCGGCGTTTGACGAGTTGAGTAATACTTAAACAAACTTAATATCTGCGACCCAAGTTTTGTTTCAATCGCTCAAACCAAGAATCGCTATGTCGAATAACTGTAACTTGGCTTAATTTTCTTGCTTCCCATTTAGATAACTTTGTAATTTCTTGCCAATTACCTTTAATGATGTAGATTGCATTGCCATATTTCGGACATTCCAAAACAACTTTCTCTGTCGAATCAAAACCGAACACGACATAGCCTTGAAATTTTTCTTTTCCGATGTAACAAATAGAAGGATTTAAAGATTTTATAATTTGTGTTAATCGGCTTTCGTCAAATTCATCTTTACTCCAACCATAACCTTTAAAAGTTTTAATCAAACCTTCTGTTCTCCACTCGCCTTGCGGTAACAAATCCCAAAAAATTTCTTTTACAATCATCCTTTGTCTTGAATCGGCGAATATACGATCTCTTGACTTTTTTATTTTATAAATAACTTCTTTTGAATATTCTAAACCTAAATCAATTCCTTCAGATTGGAGAGCTTTGTCTAAATCGAAATTTATTTGGTTCACAATATTTTTGAGAAAAGTATTTAGACTTTCTGTAAAATGGTCGCAAAATTTAGTTCTTTCAGTTTGAGTTTCGTTTATTAATTCATCTCTAGCTTTAGAATTTTCTCTGGAATTTTTTCTAATTTCCTTTATAAACTTAGACCATACGCTCTCTAAATTTAATAAACCTTTAAGTCGCATTTCCCAATCGCTTTCTTCACAAATTCTTTCAATTAATTTATTGTCCAGTTTTGATAATGAGTTTCTACTTATTTGAGTTAATCCTTTTTCTTTCAAAGTTTCAAAAAGATTTATAAATTGATTACTATATTTTCTTTCACTTGCCTCTGCATCTCTAAAAACTTTAGTGCCAGTCAGTCTTCCGCGCTTTACTATTTCTCTTTGTCTATATTTTGAATCTGTTAACCAGTTACTTGAATTTTTTTCCAGATTCAATACATTATCTAATTGATTTTGACTGGTTTTTTCATAATCAATCAGTTTTTCTAAATCGTTCCATTGAGTTGCTCCTCTTGATATAATGTTTGTAATAAGAACTTGAAAACCTGTATGCTGTTTGCCTGTTTTATAAGGTTTTTCTGATTCTCCAAAATACTTCCACTCTTCCTTTAAGTTTTTTACAAATTCAGCTAAATGATTATCTGCTTCGTTTAACTTCGTTTGTTGCTTCAAATCTATTATGGACCTTGCATTCAAACGGAAATCTGCCTCAATAATCAACTTTACTGAATTCCAAAAAGAATACGAAAAGGCTATCAGTTTAAAAGGATTAAAAGATAAAGTTTCAGAAAACAAATTTTGAAAATCTATGAATTTGTATCGAGAAATTACTTGTTTAATTTCATTGCTTGATTGTGGCAAAGCGTTCAATAGAGTGAGAATTTTATTAAACGGTTCAGACGAGTTGATATAAATCGAGGCGATATTTATTCCAGAAAAAAAATACTTCAAAATTAATAATGATAATTTTTCTATTTTCTGTTTATTCTGAAGAATTTTATTTTTATCTGAAACTATTTCTAAATAATAATGCTTTAAAGTATCGAAATTGTCTAAAGTTTTACTTACAATTTTCGCTATTTCAAAAGTTTCAAACTCATTTTTGCAATAAACTAAATTATCAAATCTATTTAACTTTGATTCAAGACGTTCAATTAATAAATCATAGTTTTCTTTTAAAACAGGTGCTTTTTTAGCATCAGCCAAATGATTTTGAGGATTTTCCAAATATTCAAAGCAAGTTGCAATGTATTCACTAAGTTCCTTGAATGACATTGAAGAGCATTTATTGATAATAAAAACTTCACTACTTTGAGTCATATATTTTTAAGATTGGTTTGAATTTTTCAAAATCAATTAAAACTCTTTGTCAAATCCCCAAAATTCGTCGGGCAATTCATCGTCAAAATCTTCGCTCATCCACATTGTGCCTTTGCCGAGTCCGGCGATTCGTGTTTTTTGAGTTGGCGGCTTTTCAATCGGTGTAAGTTTTGCAAGCGGTTCGCCGTTTTCTTCGATGATTATTTCGTCGCCGTTGTCGCGTGCAAGGGCGAGCAATCCGGGCAGTTGCGTTTGGGCTTCGCTGATGCTGACTGTTTTGGTCATAAAATTACCTCTCACGCCGATTATAGCATCTTTCAAAAACGCGGACGATTGGCGAATCGGCGGCAGAATATTTAATTTATATCACGCAGGTTGATTGATTTTGCGGCTCTGCCTTTCTGTTTGCGGCGGCTAAAAAGTCGAGGCGTAGCCTCAACTTTATTGAGAAACCTGCCCGGAAAGGCACAGTCTTTCCACACATCGGCGGGCATCGCCCGAAAACATTACATGCTACATTAAAGTAAATACTTAATTGAAAAAGATCAAATATCTCTCACTGTTTGACGAGTTAAACTTTTAGATGCAAAATGAGTCAGTCTTTAGCAAAATCAAACAACAAAAATTACCTGTCAGCGAATAGTTGGATATTCGATGGAGAATCCGTATGAAAAATATTTTATCAGCCCGAAATGTGCGCTTTATTTTGACGATTGCCGTGATCTTGACGATTGTCGCGGCTCCTTTTAATGCGGTTTTTGCCCAGAAAATGGCGGTCAAAAAGCCTTTGACGCAGACGAACGGCGATGCGCGGCAGCGGGCGAATGCGTTGTTGGCGAAGATGACGCTCGAAGAAAAAATCGGGCAGATGAATCAGCTTTTCTTTTTCAACGGTCTGCTCAAACCCGAAATGATGGACGAAGGGCTTCGCAAAGGCGAGATCGGCTCGATGCTTTTTGTGACTGATCCGAAGTTAATTAATCGTTTTCAGAAAATCGCGGTGACGGAATCGCGTTTGAAAATTCCGCTGATTTTCGGGTTTGACGTGATTCACGGATTTCGGACGATTTTTCCCGTTCCGCTGGCGACGGCGGCTTCGTGGGACCCGAAAGTTGCGGAAAACGGGCAGATGATCGCGGCGCGAGAGGCTCGGAGCGTGGGAATTAATTGGTCGTTTGCGCCGATGGTTGACATTGCGCGTGATCCGCGTTGGGGCAGAATTGTCGAAGGCGCGGGCGAAGACCCATACTTAGGCGGCAAAATGGCGGCGGCGCAGGTGCGCGGTTTTCAGGGCGAAACTCTCGGCACTCCCGAACGTCTGGTAGCGTGTGTCAAGCATTTTGCAGGTTACGGCGCGGCGGAAGGCGGACGCGATTACGACGCTTCGTATATTCCCGAATCGCAGATGCAAAATGTTTATTTGCAGCCATTTAAAGCGGCGGTTGACGCGGGCGCGGGCAGTTTGATGAGCGCATATATGGATTTGAACGACGTTCCGGCGACGGGCAATAAATGGCTGCTGACGGAAGTTTTGCGGAATGATTGGAAGTTCAAAGGCTTTGTCGTGAGTGATGCCGACGCGGTGCGAAATCTTCTCGCGCACGGCTACGCCCGTAATCCGCAGGACGCAGCGGTCAAGGCTCTGAGCGCGGGTGTCAATCTCGAAATGAGTTTTGACACGGATCCGCAAAAGAAATCCGACGCGCAGACCTACACGCGAAATTTGCAGGACGCGCTCCAGAAAAAACTCGTGACGGTGCAGCAGATTGACGCGCTGGTTTTGCCGCTGCTCGAAACGAAATACAAGCTCGGACTTTTTGAAAATCCATACGCCGATGAAGCGAAAGTTGATTCGATTTTAGGCGACCCGAAACACCGTGAAGTTGCCCGAATCGCGGCGGAACGAACGGCGGTTTTGCTCAAAAATCAAAATAACGTCCTGCCGCTCGACAAAAACGCGAATCAAAAAATCGCCGTCATCGGACCGCTTGCCGATTCAAAACGGGACACGCTCGGTTCGTGGGTTTTTCAGCAGAATACGGACGAAACTGTGACGATTTTGGAAGGAATCAAAGCAAAAGCGAACGCGAAATCGAAAATCGAATATACCGAAGGCGTTCAACTCAGACGAAAATTCCCGTCATTTTTCGACGACCTTTTCGCCGTCAAACGTCCCGATCCGTGGACTCAGGAACAGTCCGACGACGAACTGAAAAAAGCCGTCAAACTCGCCAAAAATTCCGATGTCGCCGTGTTGGTTTTGGGCGAAAGTCAGGATATGTCAGGCGAAGCCGCGTCGCGTTCGTCGCTCGATTTGCCCGGACGACAGCAGGAGTTACTCGAAGAAGTGGCGAAAACCGGCAAACCCGTCGTGTTGGTTTTGATGAACGGCAGACCGCTCGACATCCAATGGGCGGCGGCGAATATTCCTTCGATTTTAGAAATCTGGTATCCGGGAACAAGCGGTGGAACCGCCGTCGCCAATCTTCTTTTCGGCGATGTGAATCCGGGCGGCAAACTGCCCGTGACGTGGGTGCGCGATGCCGGACAAATCCCGACTTATTACGCCCACAACACGACACAAGCCGCCAACAATCAGGGCAAGCGATACTGGGACGAAGAAAGCACGCCGCTCTATCCGTTCGGCTACGGTCTGAGCTACACGACGTTTGCGATTTCAAATGTAAAATTGAGCAAAACGGAAGTTAAACTTGGCGATTCAATCGAAGTTACGGCTGAGGTCAAAAATACGGGAACGCGCACGGGCGATGAAGTCGTGCAGCTTTATATTCATCAGCAAGCCGGCAGCGCATCGCGCCCCGTTCGTGAATTAAAAGGCTTTGAGCGCGTTACGCTTGCGCCAAACGAAACAAAAACCGTCCGCTTTACTTTGGGCAAAAACGAACTGCAATATTGGAGTTCGGCGACAAAATCTTGGGTTTTGGAAACGGAGAATTTCGACGTGTGGGTCGGCAGCGATTCAAACGCCGTGAATCATTCGATGTTTAAAGTCGTGCGGTAAAACTTAAATAAATTTTTGTAGAGTAAATCCAAAATAATGAATTTTCGTTATCTGAAATTGAAATACTTGTTTTAAGAATGCGACAAATTTTTATGTCTGAAATTATTTTTTAGACATTTAATTGTTGTAAATACTAGAATTATTTTAGCAAAGCGGTCTGTGAATATTCTACTAAAATCGTTGTGGCTTCTCAATTGCATTTAATGGAAATCAGATACCCGCGGAAGATTATTTTATAAATCCGATCTTTCGCTATTGAAAATTGAAGCAATGATTTTCAAGAAACGGGTTGGATATTTCAACTCGATCAATAAATTTTAATAAGTAGTAAGAACAAGGAGTAAAGGGAATGAAAAAGGGTTTAGGAATCATATTATTCTGCATTGTCAGCCTGTCGGCGACATTTGCACAGACCAGTAAAGGCTTCATCGTCGGCACGGTTGCCGACCCGAACGGAGCGACTATTCCGAACGCGACGGTGACAGTGACCAATACCGCAACCGGCGCAGTTCGCACCACCACATCACAGGAAAACGGTAATTATCGGATTGACGCAGTTGATCCGGGAACCTACAATCTCGAAGTTTCCGCGAGCGGCTTTACCGGCAGCAAAAGCGAAAACATCGTTGTCAATTCGGCACAAACCGCCGAAGTCAATTTACAATTGTCAGTCGGCGGCGCAAGTGCGACGGTTGATGTTGTCGGCACTGACAACAACGTCCAGTTGCAGTCAACCGACGGAGCGCGTGTCAACACGCTCGAGCAAAGACAAATCACCGAGCTTCCGATTGCCGGACTAAATCCGACCAGTTTGGTTCTGACGCTTCCGGGCGTTTCCGACACCAGTCAAACTTTAGGAGGCGGATTTGTCCAAGGCACGGAGTTTTCCGTCAACGGTCTGCGCGCTCGTGCCAATAACCAGTTGATTGACGGGCTGGACAACAACGACAACTCGATCACCGGACAATCATACCAGCCGACGGTTCGTGACGGTTACAGCGAAGTTGCGATTTTATCGTCAAACTATTCGGCTGAATACGGTCGCGCCGGCGGTGCGGTCACAAACGTCGTTACCCGTTCTGGAACGAACAAATTTCGCGGCTCGGCTTACGATATTATCCAAAACAAAGTTTTCAATTCGCTGACACCGGGACAAAAAGCTCGCGGCTTGACGGAAGTTCCGCAGTTTAATGAAAACACTTTTGGCGGATCACTCGGCGGTCCGATTCTCAAAAATAAATTATTTTTCTTTGGGACTTTTCAGGCTGATCTTTTTCGCAATAATTCGGAAGCAACTGCCATTGTTCCAACGACTGTCGGTTTCAATAATCTTCGGGCATTATATCCGGTCGGATCAAATCCGAATCTTGACGCTTATTTGAATATTGTCGGCAGTGTTCGCGGCGTGACCAATCCGTTTAATGTTGCATTGCGTAATCCGACAACGGGCGTAATTACTAATAATATCGAATTCGCAACTGTTTCAACCGTTGCTCCGCAGCCGGTCACAACCTACGATTATATTACTCGTGTAGATTACAATCCGACCGACCGCGATAATTTATCATTTCGCTATCTGGCGAACAAACAAAATTTCACCAATCAATTCCCGACCGTATTTCAGGGTTACGAAATTGATGTGCCGAGTTTAAACCAGAACTTTTACGCGGCTTATACGCGAAACTTTTCGCCGAGTTTGACTAATGAGTTACGTTTCGGCTACGGCTTCTTGAGAGCTAACTTCACACCGCGCAATGCCGCCGCCGGTCAAACAGGCGCGGTGATTTCATTTTCCGGTGTCGGTCTCGGAAACGGTGTTACCTCGACCGGTTTGCCAACCGGATTTCCGCAAGGTCGTAAATTTAATAACTACCAATTACAGGATACGGTTACTTATACAATTGGAAACAATACTTTCCGAATCGGTGCCGACTTAAATTTACAGCGGGCAGTTCAGCAGGTTCCGTTCAATTCACGCGGAACAATCGGATTCACTGCTTCAAATGCGATTACTCCAACAGGCGGCGGCACAGCCTTCAGAATTAATGCTTTTCAAAACTTTCTCGAAGGATTCAGCGGTGCGAGCGGCTCGATTGCCCGTGCATTCGGCAGTGCGGAGGTTCACCCGAACACTTTCTTCCAAAACTATTTCGTCAACGACGAATGGAAAGTTCGGGATAATCTGACAATTAATCTCGGTCTGCGCTACGAAAATTACGGAACCCCGTTTAATAAAGTCGCGTTTCCTGCGTTTGCCGGATTTAACCAGCCGATCAATACGGTCGTCAGACAAAAACGCGATAACAACAATTTTGCTCCGCGCTTTTCGTTTGCCTATTCACCGGATTTTGCGGATGGATACGGACGTAGAATCTTCGGTGATAAGGAAACGGTTATTCGCGGCGGCTTTGCGGTTAGCTACGACGTATTTTTCAATAACATTTTGGCAAATACGGCGGCAGCATCACCAAATGTTAGAACAGCAACGATTCTCGGACGTGATGCGGCAACCGGCACAAACCCGAATCCGCGCGGTAGAAATACTTTTACACTTTCAAATATTCCGTCCGATGCGGCGTTTAATCCATTGGCTTCGATCACTTCGATTGATTCTAATCTGGTTAGTCCGCAATCGTATGTTTATAATTTGGGCGTTCAGCGTCGTCTGTTTACTGACTATGTGCTTGATGTTGCCTATGTCGGTTCGCGTGCGACCAGATTATTTATTAACGAGCAACTCAATCCGTTCGTTGGAGCAGCTCGCTTAAACCCGTCACGCGGTTCGGTGACGCTGCGAACAAATGGCGGCGATTCAAATTATAATTCGCTGCAAGCGCGTTTTGAGCGCGGATTCAAAAACGGGTATTTGCTTCGCGCCACTTATACTTTCTCGAAAACGATTGACACGGCAAACAGTGAAGTTTTTGCAACTACCGGCGGGACGGCGGTTGGAAGTGATCCTTTCAATCGTCGAACCGACCGCGCTGTTTCTGACTTTGATGTCCCGCAGGTCTTTACGTTTACCGGATTACTTGATGTTCCGACTTTCGGAACTGAAGGAATCACTCGTAAAGTTCTCCATGGATTTACACTCGGTGCGATTTACCGGGTTCAATCGGGTGCAGTCATCAATCCGTATCTGGGCAGTGTTGACTTAA
This sequence comes from Pyrinomonadaceae bacterium, assembly GCA_965247805.1. Lineage (GTDB taxonomy): Bacteria > Acidobacteriota > Blastocatellia > Pyrinomonadales > Pyrinomonadaceae > JAFDVJ01. Next base: position 5,026,275 of record OZ252034.1, on the reverse strand, counting down.
ACGGTGACGGTAACGCATTTAATGATCGTCCACTTGTTTCAAATCCGAACGGTTCGGTTCACCTCGTCGCTTTTCAGAATGATGCGGGAACCGGCTTTGTTGACCAAAGAGGCAATCCGATCAACTTCAGCGATGCACGCTTCAGTGTTGATCCGGCTTTTGGCGGCAGTCCGGCAGGTCGTAACACCTTGCGCGGACCTCTTTTCCAAAGACTCGATATGTCGTTACAGCGTGAATTCGGATTAGGTTTTACCGGCAGAGAAAACTTAAAATTTCAATTAAGATTTGACTTTTTCAACGTCTTAAACCATCCGATCTTCGGAACTCTTAACAGTCCGATTTCCGGTGATGTCTTCGATACCGAATTCAACGATCCTTACACAAACGGTGAAGGTTCAGGGCGTTCGGGACGTGTTCAATTGCGTTTTACTTTTTAAAAGCTGATCTGTTTACCATCACACTTGACGTGCAAAATGGGTTGAGGGCGAAGTTTTTCGCCCTCTTTTTGTTTTTGAAGAAAAAGAAACGCGCATTTTAGTTCGCCGAAATAATTGATGAAATTGTTTTTACAATTCAAAACGTGCGAACTAAAGTGCGCGTTCCTTTTTTTAATCTTCCGCCAAGACGATAATTTTGTCTTCGGGTTTGAAGGTTATTGCTTCACCTTTCGGTGGATTGACGCGAACGCCGTAGGCTTTTTCAGCATTGGCGGCGTGGCGTTCGAGACGGTAGCCGATGGAGATTTCGCCGCGTCTTTTGGCGGCTTCGACGACGGTGTAGAAATTCACTTCCTGATTGAGCGCAACATAGTTTTTGACGGGTTTGAGATAGATTTCAGAACCGTCGGCTTGGAAAAGTTCGTTGAAAACATCGAGCAGTTCGCCGTTTTCAGAGATTTGCGTGAGTAATAAACCCGTCAATTCGTCGCTCACGATAAAATCGTCTGCCTTGGCGACTTCGGCGAGTGCGCGGTTTCTGACATCAATCATTTCGCTGACAATGCTGTATGCTTCGCCTTTTTTCTGTTCGATGTCGCGCAGATGGAGCAGCGTCATCATCGTTTTCGCGTCCGCCGCCTGTGCGTCGAGTTGTTCGGCGTAGCATAAAATAATAATGTGCTGAAACGAAGTTAAGTCGAGCGCGTCGAGCAGTTTGCGGCTCGTCGTGTCGCCGCTTTGAAATTCGACTTCGAGATTTTCGAGCGCATTCATTTCCGGCAATGAATCTGCGATTTCCGGCGTGTCGGCGACGATTTTCAAGTAAGAACCGGCGGGAACGTAATTGTTCAGTTCGCTGACAATCGTCCGCCCGCGTTTGTTCCAACCCAAAATTAAAAATCGTTCTTCGTGAACGCCGTTGCCGTCCAGTTTACTGATCGCGGCTTCGTCAATTTTAACGTGATCGAAACCGTCGAACACAACTTTGTCGTCGTCTTCGGCGATGGCGATGAGTTTGTCGCCGGTTTGAATAATCGTCGCGGACGGTGGATTGATTTTTACGCCGCCGCTCGCCAGCCGCAAACCCATCAGCGAACAATGTTCGTAGGCGAAAACCGCTTCGCCGAAGGTTCTGCCGACGAGTTTCGGTTCTTCCTGAAAATAAATCTCGTCGCCGTCGTAATCGAGCAATTCCTTGTAAACGACACTCAGACCGACTTGACGACAGGTTTGAACGGTAATTCGCGCAATCACGTCGCCCGATAAAATTAGTTTCGCTTCTTCTTTACCGACGAGCGCGGCGACCTGCATATTTTTTTCGTCGCGGATTTCGGCGACAATATGATAAGATTCGGCGCGGCGATTCGGGTTATTCGTCATCGCCAGCATCGTTTTAATGACCTGCGAATCGGCGTTTGCGCTTTCGTCGGGCGACAGCACAATCACCGAACGCGCGGCGTGCGGATTGACGATTTCGAGATCGGTCAGATCAATCGGATTACCCGAACGACAGACGACGCGCGTGTTTTTCGTGTCGCCGACCTTCGCGCGAATCTCGTCTTCCATCTCGATTTTGTCTTTGTCGGCTAAGATGACAATGCGCGCATTTTTGCGGTTTTCGTTGGCGATAACGAGTTCGGAAATGATTAAAAAGATGCGCGACGACCAGCCTAAAATCAGCGTATGTTCCTCTTCGACGACGAACGAGCGACCTTTTCGCAGTTCGTCGAGCTTCGTCTGCAAGCCGTTCGACAGCACACTGATTAACAAACTGACGATGAAAATTCCGCCGATTGTCACCGTAAACATTAAAATTCGATAACTCCAGCCGTTGTCGCCCGCGAGCGTTCCCGGATCAATCGAACGCATCAAACTCTGCCAAAATGCTTCGCCGGTCGTGAAAACTTGCTGTTCCTGTCCGTCCGGCGCGTCCGGCGCGATGCCGACGACCATAATCAAAAACGTCGCCACCAGCACAATCGCCAGCGAAACCAAACCGAGCCAGCCGACCAGCGAAATCGTGCCGCCGGATAAACTTCTGTCAAAGGCATAACGCAGACGTTCGCCTAAAGTTGCTTTTCTCATTATTTTTTGTGATTGATGAATTACGGATGCTTAATCCGGTAAATATTCTGTTGTGAATTTTCGCCGAAAAGAGTTATTTTTGCAATTTACCGGCAGGCTGCATCTATCTTACCTGTAAAGAGCCGCATTTCAAAGATTTTACAGCAAAAAATTCGTTTTTTAGCGTCAGAATAAAGTTCTACCTAACTTTAAAATCTTTTGGAAGCAAAATGCCGAATTTTATATTAACCAAATCGAGTGTCGTTCTCTGTCCGCACGGCGGAATGGTCACGCACATTCCGACGAGTTATACAGGCGAACTCATCAACGGTGAAATACTTTTAATGATGAATGACATTTATTTTGTCGCCGGTTGTGCCAATGTATCAAACGGCGCGATGAATGCTTGTTTTCGCGTAACTTGGCTGTCAGGTTCAGTGACGAAATTGATTAACGGCGTTCCGGTTTTGACGAACATCAGCATCGGAATCTGCCAAAGCAGCGCCGGAATTCCGCAAGGTCCGCCGATTATTGCATCTTTTCAAACTGTTGTGACAGATTAAAATTAATCCTTCCGCAAAACACGCAAAACTTCCGCGACGCTCCACGCCTGCGCCATACAGCCGCGCGGTTTGTGCGGTGCGTCGGCATCGAAAATTTCGGAAATTTGTCCCAAACCTGCTTCGCTTAGATGATTTTTGAATCCTGAAAGAATTTCCTCAATGCGCTTTTCCGTCTGATGTCCGTTCGGATAAACGCGGCGGTATGCGTCCACGAAACCGCCGATCAGCCATCCCCAGACCGTGCCTTGATGATATGCCGAATCTCGTTCAAACGGCGTTCCGATATAAATCGGGCAATACTGCGCGTCTTTCGGCGACAGTGAACGCAGACCGACCGGCGTTAAAAGTTCGGCTTCGACTTTGGCGACGACCTTTTGCGCCTGTCCGATTGAGAGCATCGAATTGGGCAGACTGACCGCGAAAATCTGGTTCGGACGCACCGAACCGTCACGCTTGCCGTTGATGACGACATCGAACAGGCAATCTTCCGCGTCGTTCCAAAAGACGGCATTAAAACTCTGTTTCGCCATTTCCGCCATCGCTTCATAGCGTTTTTTGTCCAGATCGTCACCGAATTTTTCGGCAAAATCACACATAATTTTTAGCGCGTTATACCAGAGAGCCTGAATCTCGACCGGCTTTCCGATGCGCGGTGTAATCACCAGATCGCCGATTTTCGCGTCCATCCAGGTCAATTGCGTTCCCGTTTCGCCTGCGTAAAGCAAGCCGTCGGTGTCAACGTGAATATTGTAACGCGTCCCGCGCAAGTGCCACGCGACGGTTTCGGCTAATTTCGTATAGAGATTTTCGCGGATAAAATCGTAATCATCCGTTTTTTCGACGTAGGCGCGAATCGCTTCAAAATACCAGAGCGTCGCGTCAACCGTGTTATATTCCGCTTCGTCCGCGCCGTCGGGAAAACGATTCGGTAGCATTCCTTCACTCAAATGCCTTGAAAATTCGAGCAGAATATCACGCGCGATTTCCGTCCGGTTCGTCGCTAAAGTCAATCCGTTCAGCGCGATCATCGTGTCGCGTCCCCAATCGGAAAACCACGGATAACCGGCAATTACGGTTTCGCCTGCGCCGCGTTTGACGATAAATTGGTCAGCCGCCAAAACTAATTGTGCCTTAAAATCGTCTTTGGCTTCGGCTTGGTCAATCAAACTTTTGCGTCGCTTGATTTCAGATTTTTCAAACTTCGGCGCGTCGTTAAAATTACGCTTTTCAGTTGAAACAATCACGGTTGCCGCATCGGACAAATCGAATTTTAAGACAAACGGCTGAAACAAATCTTCACGAAAATCAAAGCCGCGTTCTTTTTCAATCGCGTACTCAAAATTGCGATACCAAACACTCGTCGTTTCAAAATTTTCGGCGTTATGCGCGAAAAAAAGTTCCGGCATCGCCGCAAAAGGCTGAATCGAAACCTGATTTTCGGCGATTGAAACTTCGTGATTAATCGCCGCCGTTTCGTGCTGAAGCGCGTGATAATCGCAAAATGACAAAAGCGGTTTTAATTCTAATTTGGAATTTGGAATTTGGAATTTGGACTGATACTGAACAACCGTCGTATTTTCGCCGTCGGGCATAAAAATCTTTTTCTCGATTTCGATGCCTTCGACTTCATAAATCCAGATCGGAAACGGATCGAGACGAAACGATTTGAGATACTTAAATCCTTGCGGATCAACAGCATTTGGATATTGATTCGATGAAAGTTCGTAGGATTTATCGCCAATCGTCAAAGTTTCTTCAAACTTTGCCAGCATCGTGATTCTGCCCAGAGGCGGTTTCGTCGCGGCGGTTAAAATCGCGTGGTAACGGCGCGAATTCGCACCCGAAATCGTCCCGCTTGCAAAACCGCCGATGCCGTTCGTCTCAAGCCATTCGCGGCTCAACGCTGCTTCAAAATCAGTGCAGATTGTTTGATCAAACTTAATCATTGCGTTAGTTATTCCTTATTCCGCCCAAATCGTTTTTCACATTTTGATTGTAAAAGTTTCGCCGGTGCGCGACAAATTCGGATTGTAAAATGGATCGTTTTCGATTATTTTTTGCCATTTTTGACGGAAAAATTCGACTTCTTCAACTTTGCAGAAACACGCCCGAAGTAAGTGTGTTTTTTTACATTTTTCACACTTACTTCGGGCGTGTTTCTGCATTAATTCGGCGTAAGGAGTGAAAATAATTCGTAAATTTCGTTCACGCAGTTTCAAACAAAAATCCGCGTCGAATAATATGTGCGGCAAATTTTGCACGTCAAACCCGCCCGTTTCGTCAAACAATTCGCGCCTCACCGCCAAACATTGCGTTGAAACCGCCGAAAAATTGTTGACGACCCGCGCCCGATACAAATCACCGTCCGCGTTACGCGGCAAACCGTAATGAGCAACGCCGACTAAATTATCAAATCCTAGAACGAGTCCGCCGCCGATTACATTTTCATTTTTATCAAGAATTTTCCCGCCGACCGCGCCGACTTCTTTTTGAATCGCAAAACCGGCTAGTTCTTTGAGCCAATCTTTTGAAAGCGGCAACAAATCTGCATCGGCGAAACATAAAATCTCGCCTGCACTTTGCGAAACGGCAAAGTTGAGATTTGCGGCTTCATTTTGCTTTTCCGCGATAATTATTTTGAAATTCGCTGCCGAAATTCTTTTTTTTGCAGCTTCCGAACTGAGCAAAATGACTTCCAAATTTTGATAATCAGTCGCGGCGAAAAAATTTCGGACAGACATTTCAAGTTCAGGAGAATCATCTGTCGCCCGTAAAATCAGACTGACTTTCGGTAAATTTTCCGGTAATTCGCAGCGAACGCGGTGCAGTTGGTAAATTCCGCGTTCGACTTTAACCTTTTTTCCGGTTCGTTCAAAATGTTCGCGCAACGCCTGTCGTGCGCGTTCGTGTGCGTAAGGTTTTTCGTCGGATGACAGCGCAACCGAACCGCTGATCGCCCGCCAATGATAGAGAATTCGCGGAATGTGGCGAATCTGTTTTTCGTCAATCTGCTCGATAAAACGCAACGCCAGATCGTAATCCTGACTGCCTTCCAAACCGATTTTGAAGCCTTCGATTTTCCGTAAAACTTCCGTGCGATACGCCGAAAGATGCGTAATTAAATTGAGTGAGTAAAACAGATCACGGCTGAAATCAGGCTTAAATTTTGCTGCGTAATGTGCGCCCGATTCGTCAATCATATCTTCGTCGCTGTAAATAAAAGCCGCGTCGGGAAACGCATTTAATTCATTGGCGATGTAGAAAATCGCGTCTTCGGAAAGTTCGTCGTCGTGGTCTAAAAGCGCACAAAACTCACCCGCTGCAAGACTCAAAGCCGAATTTGACGCAGCCGAAATATGCCCGTTCGTTTCGCGGAAAACAACTTTGATTCGTGCATCTTTGGCGGCGTATTCTTCCAAAACCCGGCGAATGTGCGGACTTGGACTTTGGTCGTCAGCAATGCAGAGTTCCCAATTTTCATAAAGCTGTCGAAGTACCGAATTGAGACATATTCGCAGCCATTTCTCCTCGACGTTATAAACCGGCAAAATCACGGAAATCAGCGGTTGATGCTTTAACCTTTCAATTCGCCGGCGAATTTCCCAACGGTTTTCTTCCGTAATTTGACGGCGTTCAAACCATTTCCGGTAATTTTTCGCCTCCCGGAATTTGGAATAACGCATCCTGAGATGATTTTCGATTCCGCGCCAGCCTTGGTCGTTTCCAACTTGTAACGCCTTACGGAATTTTCGCGTGATAATTTCGATATAATTCATCTCATTTTTTCTTCAAACTCATTTTCCAATTCGGATTAATCGGAATATTTACTTCACTTCCCGCTGCCGCGCTGTTAAACTCCGCCGCGTATTTCGGAAAATCTAAATCAATAAACGGCGGATATTGCCAATCCTGACAAATGCCGATTGGCGATAAAACGAGCAATAAAATTGCCGTCCGACGCATAAACTTATTTTCGGCTTTTCGCGCCGTCCAAAATAGTAAAAGGACGAAACAAAAGATCGGAATCAGCCAGTATCTCGAACCGATTACCGGATAACGCAAGATTTCCCACTGCGGAATTTTATCGCTCGCCGCCGGAGAAATAAACGCGCCGGCGACAATAAAGAAGGAAAAAATAGTCAGCAGACGAAGTTCCAGATTCGTTTTCAAAAACGCGTAAATAATCAACGTAAGACCGATTAAATTAATAATTACCGCCACGCCGTCCTTCCAGAAAGGTCGGTCAATCGTCCACGAATAGCCGTTTTCGCCGAAGATTGAACTGACGAAAAGGTGTCCGCCGAGAATTCGCAGAAACAGATTAATATTTGCTCCTAAAGGCGCGTGTGAAGGTCGGTCGAAAATTAAAAGTGCAGTTCCCTGAATCAAACAACCGGCGGCAATCACGATCAATAAAGTTAAAATCCAGCGGTTTCCTTCGGCATAAAACTTAATCAGCGCGACCGGCAGCAGCAAAAGACAAAACGGACCGCTCAGAGCAAAAATAGAAATTACCGCAAAATCGAAAACCTTCCAAATCCGCGTTACCGGCGGCGCGGCAATAATTATCAAACATCCTAAAAGCGCAAGATGCCACTGCGCGTTCGTCAGATTCGCGTGTGTTTCATACGAATGCGGAATCGCCAGGTAGAAAAACGCCGCGAAAATCCGCATCCAGAGCGCGGGCAAAAAGTTTGTGACGCGCTTTGAAAGAATGAATTGAACGACGAAAATTTTTGCGGCAACCGCGACGAGATTAAAAATCAGCGGTGCGTAGTCGAACGGAAAATACTGGCTGAAAATTGCAGTCAGGCGCGAAATCGTTTGAAAATATCCGGCTTCGGGCGTAGTCAGTGAATAAATAATGCCCTGATTATAAGCCTGCGCGAACCAAACTCTGCCGTCTTCCGCCCAAAATTGCGGATTCGTCAGAGCGTCCGGTCGCCGCGTGTAAAGAATCAAAAGCGAGGCGATAATGCTCAGAAAATAAAAGACGTAATCTTGCTCTGCTTTCCTGAAATAATTAAATAGTTTTTCTTTCATTCTGCCTTTCCGAAGCATTTTGCCTGTTCGATTTTAACCGAATCCACGGTTAATTTCACAAGTCAGTCTTTTTTTGTTTTACTAAAATTCAGGTTATGACGAATATTTGCCGGATTTGCGGAAACGCCGAAAAAAATCTCATCCACAAAACGCGCGAAATGATGTTCGGGACGCGCGACGAATTCGATTATCTAGAATGCGGCAGATGCGGCACGCTGCAAATCGTCGAAATTCCCGATTTAATCCGTTATTATCCGAAAGATTATTACTCACTCGCGGCGGGTGAAAATTTTCTCGGAAAAAGTCTGCGGCGGCGCATTTCCGCACGTTTGACCGGCAAATATTTTCTCAATAAACGCGGACTTGCCGGAAAAATCGTCGCTCAAAAAGAAAAATGGCTCGATTTTTATTTCCCCGATTCATTAAAAGAACCTTTGTTAAAATTAAATTTTGACTCGAAAATTTTAGATTTCGGCTGCGGCAGCGGCGAACTCTTGCGAAACCTCTATCATTTCGGTTTTCGCAATCTGACCGGCGTGGACGCGTTCATCGAAAAAGACATTTTCTATCCGAACGGCGTGAAAATCTACAAACGTCCGCTTTCCGAAATTAAAGAATTGTTCGATTTGGTGATGCTCCATCATTCGTTTGAACACTTGCCGAATCCGCTTGAAAGTCTGCGCGAGATTTACGAACTGCTTCCGCGCGGGAAATTTTGTCTGATTCGCATTCCGCTCGCTAATTTCGCGTGGCAAAAATACGGAGTCAATTGGGTGCAGCTCGATCCGCCGCGTCATCTTTTTTTATTTACGGAAAAAAGTTTCCGTGACCTCGCGGAAAAAGCCGGATTCGCAGTTGAAAAAGTCGTTTACGATTCCGAATCTTTCCAATTTTTCGGCAGCGAACAATACCTGCGCGACATTGCGATGAACGACGAACGCGCCTTTCGCGGCAACATCGCCGAAAGCATTTTCACGCCTGAACAACTGCGCGAATGGGAACAAGCCGCCGCCCGCTTAAATCAAGAAAACAAAGGCGATCAAGCTTGTTTTTACCTGCGAAAAGTTTAGGTTATTTCGCCCTGAATTTTGTTTCCCAGTCTAAAATCGGGCGGACAATTCCGGGCAATTGTCCGGCGTAATCGCCGCGTGCCGAATCGCCTTCGAGACTGTCAATGACATTAAAAGAAACCGCGTCCGATTCGACGAAATGAACTTGCAGAGGCTCATAAGTCGTGACGGCGACCTTGACAAAAACCGTTCCTTCCGCCAGAAAGTTCGGCGGAATTCGGCAAACGCTCGTATATTCGCCGCGTGTGCGCGGAGTTTTGCGCCACTCGTCGCTCCAGTCGTGCGAGATAAAAATGCACGTCCCCTGTTCGTTATGAAAGTGGAAATTCGGAATCAAAATTTTGCCGCTGTGGAGAACTTTATACGTCATTTCAACGCCGATTGGCTGGCGAATATCGAAAGCCGAAGCGGTTTCACCGTTTTTGTCGCAGACGCGAACGCTTTGAAGTTTGACAACTTCATTTCCCGGTGCTTTTTCCAAATTTTCCCACGATTTTTCCGCGCCGGTTTGTGATTGTTCGTGCAGATATTCACCGACGACCGCATTTGTCTCGCCGTCTTTGGCAATTATTCCGTCCTTGATCCAAATCGCGCGATTGCACAGACGCGAAACCGCCTGCATATCGTGTGAGACGAACAAAACCGTCCTGCCTTTTTGTCCGACATCGCGCATTTTGTTAAGACATTTTTTTTGAAACGCGACATCGCCGACCGCTAAAACTTCGTCAACAATCAGGATTTCGGGTTCGAGATGCGCCGCGACCGAAAACGCGAGACGCATATACATTCCCGACGAATAATGTTTGACCGGCGTGTCTATAAACTTTTCGATTTCGGAAAACGCAACGATTTCATCAAATTTCGCTTCAATTTCGGTGCGTTTCATTCCTAAAATCGCGCCGTTCAAAAAGATGTTTTCGCGTCCTGAAAGTTCATTGTGAAAGCCTGTTCCGACTTCGAGAAGTGAACCGATGCGCCCGTGAATTTCAGCATTTCCACTCGTCGGTTTTGTAATGCGCGACAATATTTTGAGCAAAGTTGATTTTCCCGCACCGTTTTTGCCGATAATGCCGAGAGTTTCGCCGTCGCCAACTTCAAAACTGACATCCTTCAACGCCCAAAGTTCATTTTTCGCCGCACGTTTCGGATTTTTAACAAAACCGACAATCGTATCGCGCAGGGAATTATGCTTCGTCCCGCCCAAATAATAGAGTTTCGATAGATTTTCGACTTTGATTACGTTCATTGTGAATTGGTTTTCGGTTCTTGGTTTTTAGTTTTTGGTTAGGTGAGTTTCAGGTGACGAGCAGCATTTTGCAAAAAACAAAATACTAAAACCCAAAAACCAAACCAGAACTTCAAATCAAATCTGCGAAATCGTCCTCCATTCGCTTGAAAACAAAGAGCGAGAGCGAGGCGATAACAACAATCATTGCCGTCGAAACGCCGATGGCAAACCAATCGAATTTTTCGCCGAAAAGTGCGGCGCGAAAGCCCTGTAAAATTCCCGTTAACGGATTAAACGCCAACACGAAACGCGCCCTTTCCGACAAAATTTCGGGCGGGTAAAAAATCGGCGAAGCAAACATCCAGACCTGCAATCCGAACGGCAAAGCAAATTTCACGTCGCGGAAACGGACGTTCAGCGCGGAAAAAAGAGTTCCCAAACTAACTGCCAAAACGACCGCCAACCCGATAAAAACCGGCGCGAAAATAATCTGCCACGACAGCGCGAAAGCATTTTGCCGGACAATGTAGTAAGTCATCAAAACCAGCAAAACCGCGAAACTGAAGAGCAGATCAATCAAACCCGCAAGCGTTGCCGAAATCGGCACAATCAGACGCGGAAAGTAAATTTTCGTGACCAGATTCGTGTTTCCGACTAAACTGTTCGACGCAAAAGTGATTGAGTTAAAAACAAACAGCCAGATCATAAAACCGCTCAACGCAAACAGCGGATAAGGCACGGTTTGCGATTCAAAACGCGCAAGCGTGCTGAAAATCACGGTGAAAATTACGGTCGTCAAAACCGGCTGCAAAATCGCCCAAAAGACCCCGATTGCCGTCTGTTTGTAACGAACTTTGACATCACGCCAAGTCAAAAAATACAGCAACTCTCGGTAAGCCCAAAGGTCTTTGAGATCAAGACTGAGCCACGAATCGCTCGGTTTAATGTAGGTCGTTTGTGTATTTTTTTCGTCGTTCAAAACTTTTTTCGTCAAACTTTTGCTAACTTAAATTCGCCGGCAGTTGCCGCCAATGTCACGGAATGACCTTTCGGATGCGCGAGATTGTGTTCGATGATTTTTGTTTCCCGATAGCCGTTTGTCGTGAGCAATGTCATCAACGAACCGAGCGAAAGCCAAAAAGATTTCTTGCTCAAGCCGCTCAACGGGTCAAATAATCCGCCTTCACGATAAAATTTTCCGCGCCAGCCTTCGCGCATTTTTTTCGCCTTTGCTTCTTCGGAAATTTGCGTCCAAATAAAAATGTTCGGACTGACCTGTGCCAGTTTCGGGATCAATTCCCAAGGGCGCGGCAGATGATAAAGCAAACCTGAACAGAAAACCGCGTCGAATTTTCTGAATTGTGTGAAATCCATTTTCTCAATGTCGCCCTGCACAAATTCGACCTTTTCATCTTCTAAAAGTCCCTTGATAAATTTCGATTTTCCGACGTTGCTTTCGCGTCCTTCAATCGCTATAACCCTTTTTATTTTTGGATTTTGCGCTAAAGCAAAACTGTGTCCGCCTTCGAGTGAGCCGAGTTCCAGAACAGTTTCAATATTAGGAAAAATCTCGAAAAACTGCGTGATTCGTGCATCTTTCATCGCATCAAAATTTCCGCCGTATTCTGCATCTGCGATGTGAAATTTTGTAATCCAAGGTTTGCGCTGTTCAAATTCTGCGCCGAGATTCACTAAATGTTCAGAATTCATAAAATTATTTTTTCGTATTGTTTTTCAAACTTCTGCGAAGATTAATAACGCTCATTGGCACAAACATTCGGACAGCAAATTTTGCCAGTTCCGCGTTTGATTTTGCGCCGTGCCAACTTTCTTTGGCGATTTGCAAGGCTTTTGATTTATCGCCGTGTTGGAGAAAATCACGGGCGTATCGGAACTTCGTTTTTGTTTGAATCTTTTCTAATTCTGCCTTGTTAATGCCTAAATCATTAAAGTTACGGTTTTGTGCTTCGATCACTTCGTCCATCATTAAACCGATATTTTTACTCGTATTATAGCTGTGCTGCCGCCAAACCGAAAGAACTTGGCGGTCAAAAGCAAAATCGCCGCGATTCATCAATTTTAGATACATTTCGTAATCTTCGAGCCGCGAGTCTTCATTCCACGAAACATTTTCGAGTGCCGCACGACGATAAAAAATCGTCGAACTGATCGGCGCGATTCCCTGAAGAAGCATTTCGCGCACGTCGCCATCCGGGTAATTTGCCCAATCGTCCGTATAATTTGTCGTGCTGTCGAAAATCTCTCCCTTTCCGTTGATTAAAAAAGCGTGTCCGTAACCCAAAACCGCTGAATCACGGCGGTCGAGAAGTTTGACGCGCTCTTCAAAAAATGTCGGCAGCCAAAAATCGTCCGAACCGATATAGGCGAAATATTCACCTTTGCTGAACGAAAAACCTTCATTTAAAGTCGCACACAAACCGCGATTTTCACGGACAATCAGTTCCGAATCGAACGAACAATTTTTTAAAATTCGCTCGATAATGCGCGGCGAATCGTCCTTTGAACCGTCATCTATCACGAGCAGTTTCGTCGGCGATAAAGTTTGATTGATAATCGAATTCAAACATTTTTCGATAAACGGCGCGTGATTGTATGACGGAACGAAGGCGAAAACTTCCGAATTTTGGCGGTCTTTGTTCATTTTAATACTTCAAACTATAATGAAAACAAATTTTTCGCTGCTTGTCATTTATCCAGCGGCTATAAAAATCGCCTCAAAATTATTCGATGAAAGTTTTGCACATTTTAGATTCACTCAATCGCGGCGGTGCGGAAATGCTCGAACTCGATGTTTGCCGGAATGCCGTGCAAAACGGTTTGGATTTGTTATTTGCGGCAACCGGCAGCGGCGATTTGGAAGAAGATTTTAAGAATTCGGGCGTGAAATTTTATCGTCTTCAGCGTCGTCTGCCGCTCGACATCGGACTCATTTTCAAACTCAGAAATATTATCAAAACGCAGCAAATACAGATTGTTCACGCGCATCAGGCAGTCGAAGGCTTACACGCGTATTTTGCGGCACGCGGCACGAATGCGAAACTTGTTTTGAGTTTTCACGGCTTTATCGCCGACGCGAAAAATCGGCGTGCGCTGAAATTTTTGATTCCGCGCACGGCGGCAAACATTGCCGTCAGCCGTGAATTTTTAATTTGGCTTAGTGACAAAGAAAATTTCGATACGTCGCAAAATTTCCGGGTGATTTACAACGGCATTGATGAAAAAAGATTGGTTGCGAATGAAAGAAATTTGAAGACAGAACTCGTTTTACCGCCCGAAACGATGCTTTTCGGGATGATTGGCAATTTTTACGCCGCGCCGCGCAAAGACCAATTGACGGTTTGCCGTGCGTTGCCCGAAGTTTTTCGGCAAATCGAAAACGCGCAGTTTGTTTTCGTCGGCGGACACGAGGAAAACTCCGACTATGAAAAATGTATTTCGTTTTGTCAGGCAAACAAAATCGCCGACCGCGTTCATTTTCTCGGTGTGCGAAAGGATGTCGCCGAAATTTTGGATTCGCTCGACGCATTTGTGCTGTCAACGCGCCACGAAAGTTTCGGAATTGCCGCGATTGAGGCGATGCTGGTAAAAGTTCCGACTATTTTGTCCAATCTCGAACCGCTTTTGGAAATATCGAAAAAGGGCGATTACGCCGAGATTTTTCAAGTGCAGAATGCTGATGAATTAACGGAAAAAATGATTAAATTGGCGGAAAATGTAGAATTTAGAAACGACTTGGCAAATCGCGCTTTTGTTCACGCCAAACAAAATTTCAGCATCGAAGCGCATCTCGAAAATCTTAAAAAACTTTACGAATCAATAATTTGAAAGACACCACTAAAAACTTCAAAATTCTCGTCGGAATGCCCGAAAAAACGGCTCGCGGCGGCATTAATGCGTGTGAGCCGCCATTTTTGCGCCAACTCGAAAAACTCGGCATAACCGTTCGTGCGGAAATTTATACGTTCGACAATGACAAAAAAACTTCGATTTTTCGGCGCATTAAACAGGTTTGGGAAACCGCCTTCAAATTTCGCCGAATTTTGCGCGAAGAAGATTTCGATGTGCTGCATCTCAACACGGCGTTTGAATCGAAGGCGATTTTGCGCGATGCTTTTTCGCTGTTTTGGCTGAAAAATAAGGGTGCGAAAATCTTTCTCAAATTTCACGGTTCAGACATTAATTTGCTTAAATCGGCGAACTTTGCGATGAGTTTTTTGATTAAGTATTTGGTGAAAAACGCCGACGGAATCGGTGTTTTATCAGCGGAAGAAAAGCGCGGCTTTGTTGACTTCGGATTTGCTGAAGACAAGTTTTTTGTCGTCAAAAACGCGCTGACTGATTCGCCGCAGAAGACGGATAATTTTCCACCTGTGGAAAATTATCCGTCTTCTGCGGAAAACTCTTTTCGATTGCTATTCGTTTCGCGCCTGATTCCGACTAAAGGTTTGCTCGAAACGATTTCCGCCGTCGCCGAACTTCGTAAAAAAGGTTTTGCAGTTGTTTTGAACATTCTCGGTGACGGTGAAACTCGTTCGGTCGCAGAAGATTTAGCAAAAGAGCTACAAATAAGCGAGTTTATTAATTTTCAAGGTCACGTTTCGGAAGAAAAAGTTCAGGAATTTTACCGCAAAAGTGATTTCTTGGTTTTTCCGACTTTTCACCAAGAAGGTTTTCCGATGGTGATTTTTAACGCTCTACAATTCGGCTTGCCGATTGTTACGACAAAAATCAGGGCGGCGGCAGATTATCTAAAAGACGGCGAGAATTGCCTTTTTTGTGAGGCGAAAAATCCTGAAAATATTGCGGATAAAATAAGCGAATTAATCGAAAATAAAGAGTTACGTCAACAAATGCGTGAAAATAATCTGAGTTTAACAGATAAATTTAAAGCCGAAGTTGTCGCGCCTGAGTATTTGAAAATCTATGAAAATCTGCTTGATGATCGAAAATAATCCTTAAACGCCGCCGAAACGACGTTCGCGTTTTTGAAAATCGAGAATTGCCTTGAAGATTTCAGCCCGGCGAAAGTCGGGGAAAAGCGTCGGTGTCACATAAATTTCGCTATAAGCCAATTGCCACAGCAAGAAATTCGAGAGACGAAATTCGCCGCTCGTGCGAACCATCAGATCAACTTCGGGCAAGTTTGCGGTGTAAAGATTCGCTTCGATGTCCGCGTCGCTTAGTTCGTCGAGCGATTTTCCCTGTTCGACTAAATTTTTCGCGGCTTTTTTCGCGGCTTCGACAATTTCGGCGCGTCCGCCGTAATTGAGCGCGACACTCAAAATCGTTCCCGTATTTTGCGCTGTAAATTCCATCGCCGAAGCGATTTGTTTTTGTAAATCCGCGCTCAAACCTTCGATTTTTCCGATTGCCTGAAAACGAATATTATTTTTGTGAACTGTCCGTAACTCCTTTTTCAAGTAAAGTTTGAGCATCTGCATCAAACCCGAAACTTCGTCTTCGGGGCGTTTCCAGTTTTCAGTCGAAAAAGCGTAAAGCGTGACGGCTTTGATCTGCAAACGAGTGCAAGTATCAAGAATCGAACGCACCGATTCCGCGCCTTCACGATGCCCGAAAATTCGCGGTTTGCCGCGCTGTTTTGCCCAACGCCCGTTGCCGTCCATAATCACGGCGATATGTGCAGGCAGACGCGCAAAATCAATCTGCGCGAGCAGTTCGGATTCTTCCGATTTCGGTTTAACGACTTTAGCGAAATTTTCGATCATTAAAACTAAATTTTATCCACAGATGAAAACAGATAAACACAGATAATTAAATCCGAATTTTATCTGTGTCCATCTGTGTTTATCTGTGGACAATTTTTCTTTCTTCAACATCAACAATCGCCGACTTATTGATTTTCCCGTAAATATGCGGATAAATCTCGCGGTTTGTCGAAGGTTCGGCGACAAATTTTGCCTTCAAATAATGTAGATTGATGTGCAAAATCAACACTTTATCCGCGTTTTTATAATATCTCTGCAAAACGTCGTCCAGTTGATTTTTATAACTGCAATGGATAAAGCCTTCCGTCGTTAAACTTTCGGCTTCGTATTCGTTTTCGTCTTTGAATTTTTCCCAAACTTCGGGCAGAACAACGTGATAAATTAACATAAAATCAATCGGCTAAAGCAAAATCAACGGCGGCTTGCGCGTGAATCAAGGTCGTATCAAAACTCGGAATCGGACAATCTTCAGGCTTTAAAAGCATCGGAATTTCCGTGCATCCGAAAATTACGCCTTCCGCACCGCGTTCGCTCAGGTTTTCGATAATCTCCAAATATTTTCGCTTCGTTTCGTCAGTAAAAATGTTTTTGCCGAGTTCTTCAAAAATTGACGAATGAATAAATGTGCGTTCTTCGTCGTTCGGAATTATCGTTTCGATCTCATAGTGCGCCAGCCTTTCGCGGTAAAAATCGTTGTCCATCGTAAATTTTGTGCCGAGCAGCGCGACTTTTTTCAAACCTTGCCGCAAAATCTCCTTCGCCGTCGCATCGGTAATGTGAATGAGCGGAATTTTGATGGTTTTTTTAACCTCTTCGGCGACAATATGTGTCGTATTCGCACAAAGCACGATTGCCTCCGCGCCCGCATTTTCAAGGTTCACGGCGATTCCCGACAAAAGTTTGGCGAGATTTTCCCAATCGCTTTTATCGGCGAGAGTTTTGACATCATTGAAACTTATCGAATAAAGCAAAATCTGCGCGTAATTCAAGCCGCCGCGCTTTTCATTCGCCAATTCGTTGATGTATTTGTAGTAATCCACGGTCGAAACCCAACTCGTCCCGCCGATCAAACCCAAAGTTTTCATTCGCCTGATTCCTCGACCGCTTTTTGCAATTCCAGATATTTTTCGCGCACAAAAGAATTCAGTTTTTCGGCAAAATCAGCGTCTAACTGCTTTAATTTGATCAATTCCTGCACATCCGCCAAATCTTTAAGGCGATGCGGCGCGGTCATTCCCGACGCTAATTTTAACTCGATCAATTTTTCCAGCTTCAAAGTTTTGATACCGTCAATTTCAACCGAAACATCGCTCGGATGCGGAAAAACAACCGGCTTCGGCTTGCCGTCGCCGGGAAATTCGCCGCTTGTAATTATTTCAACCGTGACGTTTTCCTGCGTGGTGCGAAACTTTTTCGTCGCGCCCTGAAACGCCGGACGATAACCTAAACTGACAAGTTCATTTTGAAATTTTTCCAGACCTTCGCGTGTCATAAGCAAATCAATATCTTCGGTAAAACGCCGATAACCGTAACTGTTCAAAGCAATTGCGCCGATCACGCTGTATTCGATTCCGCGACTTTCCAAATCCTTCGCCACGCGCCGCAAAGTTTCGTTCAAGGTTCCTTCGCCCATAAAAAAACGCAAACCTTCCTGATACGCCGCAACAGGTGAATTAATCGTTTGCTGAAAATTAGTTCTCATTCGTAATAAACTTTGAGCAAAGTCAAACCGTGCGCCGGCGCGGTTGCGCCTGCTAAATTGCGGTCGCCGCCGACGATTGCCGTTTGAATTGTATCAAAATCTTTTTCGCCGCGCCCGACTTCGAGCAGTGTTCCGACGATTGAACGCACCATATAACGCAAAAATCCGTCGCCCGTCACGCGAAATTCGATTAGTGAAGCGTTGGCGCGATTGTCCCAGAGCAGTTCGACGCTGAACTCCGAAATTGTCCGCACCCGATTATCCGCATCCGACTGTGCCGCCGAAAATGCCGTCCAATCGTGTTTGCCGAGGAACAGACGCGCCGCTTCATTCATCCGGTTTGTGTCAAGCGGACGCGCTTCGTGATGGGCGTAACGCGCCCAGAACGGTGAAATTACCGGTGCATTAACAACGCGGTAAA
Organism: Pyrinomonadaceae bacterium; assembly: GCA_965247805.1. Lineage (GTDB taxonomy): Bacteria > Acidobacteriota > Blastocatellia > Pyrinomonadales > Pyrinomonadaceae > JAFDVJ01. Next base: position 5,008,000 of record OZ252034.1, on the reverse strand, counting down.
GATAAGTTTTACCTTTCGCGGAAAATCGCGCGTGAAAATCATCCGCCGCTTTTTCGACCGACAAAATTCGTAAATCGCGCCACAGATTGCCGTTAATCGCGCCACGCAATTTTTCCGGCGTGAACGCGCGATTGATTTTGACGCTCGCCACCTGACCTTCGGCGTGAACGCCCGCATCAGTTCTGCCCGAACCGCTGACGTGAACCGGCGCGTCGTTCAAGAGCGACAAAACCCGCTCAAGTTCACCCTGAATCGTCCGTTCGCCCGTCTGCACCTGCCAACCGTGAAAATCCGTGCCGTCGTATTGTAATAAAAGTTTGAAATTCATCGTTTTAATGGTGAATGGTAGATGATAAATGGTTAATGTCGGATTTTTAACATTCACCGTTAATGCGAATCAAGGGTTAAAATAATGCAAAAATCTGAATATTGGCGGGCGCGGAAGCCGCAACCCTTCCCGACCTGTTAATATTTGCAACTTGATTGAAATCCTTCATCTTGATTCAAGTGTAACTAACAAAAGTCAAGATTAAACAAATTACAGGTCAGGAAGGGTTGCGGCTTCCGCGCCCGCTTTTTCGGCTTTATTTCAAAGACTATGAAATTTTACTCTTGATTCGCATCGTTAATAATTATTTACGGCTTCCTGGTTTTACTGCGATTCCACCATTCGCGCAGAGCGGACAATCTTCAGGTTTGTAGCTTGGAACTTCCAAACTTACTAATGAGATGCGCGGAACGCCCACATCCGCCGCACCATTTGAGCGGTCAATGATCGAAGCCGCGTTCGTCACTTTTGCGCCGTGCGATTCGAGTGCCGCAATACATTCGCGCGTTGAACCGCCGGTCGTGATAACGTCTTCGACGACTAAGATTCGTTCGTTTTCTTTGACCGAAAAGCCCCGCCTTAAAGTCATTTCTCCGTTCTGCCGTTCCGTCCAGATAAATCTGACGTTCAGACTTTGCGCGACGGCGAATCCAATGATTAAACCTCCAATTGCGGGCGAAGCGACCGTTTCGATGTTTGAATCTTTGAAATGTTCGGCAATCGCTGCGCCGAATTTCGCCGCAGCGGACGGCATTTGCAGGGCAAGCGCACATTGCAGATATTTCGGGCTGTGCAAGCCGCTCGAAAGGATAAAATGTCCTTCGAGCAGCGCGTTTGTCCGGCGGAAATGTTCTAAAATCTGTTCTGAGTTCATAGAAGTTTAGGAAGTTTAGAAAGTTTAGGAAGTTTGGAAAGTTTAGGAAGAAAAAGTAACCGCTTCAAATCTTCCCAAACTTCCCAAACTTCCTAAACTTTTCACCCAAGTATCGGTCGCGGGTCGAAAAAGTTCAATGCTTCGATAATTTTGCCGTCGCGCAGACGAAATTTTGCGAGCATCTGCATTATGCCGAAAACGCCGTCGGCTTCAAAATGTGTGACGACAAAATCATCTTCGCAGACGTGGCTGATGACGCGAATGTCCTCAATTGCGGGCAAAAATCCCGACAAAAATGCTCTAAAATTTTCCGCGCCCGTGTTTTTGCCGGAAATCGGATCGTCAAATTCGATGTCGTCGGCAAACGGCGCGAGCGACAAATCTTTTTGCTTTAAGGCGTTCAAATATGCCTCGACCTCTTTGATGTTTTCTGCTTTCATAACCGAAAATCTCCTAAAATATTCGTAAAATCCTTTATTCGCTTTATGTTTGCTTGCGGTTTCATTTTTTAACGCTAAAATCAAGATAGAGATGTCGCCTTATCCTAACTTAATATCGGATTCATTATTAATCAACGAAACGATTCAACTTTTGCAATCTTCTGGTGGTCGCGCTTCCGCTGTGAAGGTTGTTGATTATGTCATGAAAATCCGCGAACCCGCGCCGGATTTGGCAAAATTACTTGTTTCAGATTTGATCGAAGTTGACCCGCGATTACAGCTAAACGAAGACACGGTTGAGTTTATTCAGGAAGATTTAGCACAGCGAAAGTTAGCCGAAAGCGAGTTTGTCGTTTTCGATTTGGAAACGACCGGCGCGAAAACGCCGCCGTGCCGGATCACCGAAATCGGCGCATACCGCGTCAAAAACGGCGCAATTACCGACGAATTTCATACTTTGATCAATCCTGAAACGACGATTCCGTTTTTTATCACGCAACTGACCGGGATTTCCGATCAGATGGTCAGACACGAACCGAAATTTCACGAAGTCGCCGCCGATTTTCTTGAATTTATCGGTGATTCCGTGCTGGTCGCGCATAACGCAAGTTTTGATATGCGTTTTCTGAATCACGAAATCGGCAGAATTCACGAAAATTATCGCGTCGCCAATCCGTCGCTCTGCACCGTGCAGCTTTCGCGCAAGTTATTGCCGCACATCGAAAATCATCGCCTGAATACAGTCGCCAATTATTATTCCGTTTCGCTCGTCAATCATCACCGCGCTTCGGATGATGCCCGTGCGACCGCACATATTTTTATTAATCTGCTCGAAGACCTGCAAACACGCGGGATTTGGGATTTAGCAACCGCCAAAAAACTCAAAGTTTAAAAGTAAAAAAGTGAAAAGGATTGGTCATTGATATTCAACCAATCCTTTTCACTTTTAAACTTTTCGCCTTTTTCACTTTTTAGCCTCCAAAGTGTAAAATAATCGTTTCGCTTTTTGTCGAAAATTACAACTATGTTAGACGATTATAATTTACCGCTCGTTAATCAGCAAAACCTCGATATTCGCTCAACGCCGCGTGAAGAGATGAATCTTTTTCCGCTCGACACTTTTCGCTATGAATATGTCGGGCGCAAAATCTGGATTGATTTTGAAATTCCAGAATTTACGGCGATTTGCCCGTTTTCTGACTTTCCCGATTTTGCGGTCATCAAACTCAAATATGTTCCGAACGAACGCTGTATCGAACTCAAAAGTCTGAAACTTTACATCAATGCGTTCCGCGAAGTCAAAGTTTTTCACGAACACGTTATCAATATAATTTTGGAAGATTTCGTTAAGGCTTGCGACCCGTTGCAAGTCGAAATCGAAGGCGATTTTCACGTTCGCGGGAATATTAAGACGATTGTCCGAGCTAGTTATAGTCGGCAGTAGCAGTTGGCTGTTGGCAGTAAGAATCTTTTAACTGCCGATGGCTTGCTGCCAACCGCCGACTTTTTAGTGATTAGTTGCGGCTAAAATTCGCGGCTGTGTGATGAGATGTTTGTCGCAGGCTTTTTCGATTAAGCCGTTGATTTTTTTCTCGAAAGTTTTGACGCTTGCCAAATCTGCATTCGTGACTTCCGAAACGATCAGAAATCTCGCTTTTTCGAGAAATGTTTGTTCGCGGAACGAGAGTTTTTTTTCGTGGCTCAGAAAGGTCAGTTTTTTCAGCACATCGGCGGCTTGAAAAACATCGCCGGATTGCAATTTCAGACCGAACTCGCGGGAACGAATTTTCCAGTCGGGCGAAACTTCGCTGAAATCCGCACTGAGAGTTTCGACTAATTTGCGATATTGTTTGGATGAGATGACGGGACGAATTCCGACGGTTTCGGCATTGGCGGTCGGCACGAAGATAATCGAATTATCGCTCAGAACACGCAGATAATAATAGCTCGCCGCATCGCTGCAATTTTCACGTTTTTTGATGTCTTCGACGACGCACACGCCTTGAGTCGGATACGCGACCTTCTGCCCGATACTCAGTTCCATAATGTGTTTTCTCCTGTCGTCGAAATTTCTAATAAAGAGGAAAGCAGCGAATAATCAAAAATCGAATTCGCCGTAAAAAAGAGCCTTTGCTGACTTGATGTAAGTTCAATATAACACAGTTCGGGAAAGTAGGAAAGAATTTTATCAGTAGATTTTACGCGGAGATTTTCGGCAGTTCAATGGAAAACGTCGAACCTTTGCCGAGCGTCGAATTAACGAAAATGTCGCCGCCGTGAAGCCGTGCAAGATGTTTGACGATTGCCAAACCTAAGCCCGTGCCGCCGATTTCGCGCGAACGGGCGCGGTCGGTGCGGTAGAATCTCTCGAAAATTCGCTGAAGATGTTCATTTGAAACACCTTCGCCCGTATCTGTCACCGAAATTACGTCGTTTCCTGTATTTTGTTTGTGTTTGACAACGACACTGCCCGATTCGCGGTTAAATTTAACGGCGTTATCAATCAAATTTGTGAGCATTTGTTCCAATCTCACGGCATCGGCAAAAACGTATGTATCTTTCGGAACTTCGTTGATTAATTTTATGTGTCTTTCATCGGCTTTGTTGGAAAGATTCATAAAGACTTCTTCAATTAAGTTGGATAAATTCGATTTTTTCGGTTCGAGGGTGGTTTTGCCCGATTCGATTGACGAAAGTTCGAGAATATCATTGATTAAATGGTGCATTCGCTCGGCGTTGCGGCGAATCACGCCTAAGAAACGCAGGTTATTTTCTTCATCCTCAATCGCGCCGTCTTCGAGCGTTTCGACAAAAGCCAATATCGAAGTCAGCGGCGTGCGGAGTTCGTGCGAGATGTTCGAGAGAAATTCCTGACGGACATTTTCGAGCCGTTCGATCTGCGAAATGTCGTAAAAAATGCCGATTGCGCCTTTTTTTTCGTCAAGTTCAATCGGCGCGATTCGGACATCGTATTTTCGGTCGGTGCCGACGATTTGAAGTTCGACATCGGAAACTTTTTCTTCTTCCAACGCTTTGCGAAAGGCTTCGTGAAGACTCAGGTCGCGGATGACTTCGCTCAGACGCTTGTTTTCAAGCGCACCGTTTTGACGGGCAAAGGCATCGTAAGCCGGTTTATTTGAAGCAAAAATGCGCGTATCTTCGCCGATGACGATGACACTTTCGCGCATTGTTTTGAGTAATTTATTCAAGGTCGTGCGAGTTTGATTTGTTTCGGGTTGTTTGTTGGAAAACCAATTTTTTAGAAAACTCATAGATTTGAGGCGAAAGCCTGCGCGTCAGCAAGGGCGTAAATTCGTAATTATTTTGTGACCTTGCTGACGCGCAGGCTTTCGCCCTTTATTTTTGACTGATGAAACGGTAGCCGACACCGACGACAGTTTCGATACAATTTCCGCAATCGCCCAATTTTTGCCGCAAACGGCGAATGTGGACATCAAGTGTTCGCGTGTCGCCGAAATAGCTGTAACCCCAAACATTATCAAGCAGTTGCTGGCGCGTCGCCACGCGTCCCGCGCTTTTGACGAGATGCACGAGAAGCGCAAATTCCTTGCGCGTCAGCTTCACATTTTCTTCGCCGCAGGTAACGCGCATATCGGCAAAATCAATCAGAATGCGGTCGTCCTGATAAATCTCAATCGTCGTTTCGGTCGTCCGGCGCAAAACGGCGCGAACGCGGGCGACGACTTCTTTAACCGAAAACGGTTTGATGATGTAATCGTCCGCGCCGATGTCGAGACCGGCAATTTTGTCGGCTTCGGCGGCTTTTGCCGTGAGCATTATAATCGGCGTTTTTTCGGTCAGAGTCTCGCGGCGCAGACGGCGGCAGAGTTCCATTCCGCTCATTCCCGGCAGCATCAAATCCAATACGATCAGCGACGGCGGACTTTTTTCGTTAAGCGCGAGGCGCAAACCTTTTTCGCCGGATTCGGCAACGAGGGGCGTAAAACCTTCACGCCGGAAATTGTAAAGCAGACTTTCGGCGATGTCGGAATCGTCCTCGATAATTAAAATTTGGTGCATAATTCGAGTTTGGATTTTAGATTGTGGATTTTGGATTTGGGAATATTAACGAACCACAAAACCTCAATGGCTTTTGATCAATTAATCCAAAATCTAAAATCCAAAATCCGAAATCTCGCTACTGGTGTTTAATAAAAACCGCGTCCTTCATATAGACGGTCATTTCGCAAATGTCCTTGACGTAATCACCGATTCGTTCGAGGTTTTTGGCGACGAATAAAAGCCGTGCAAGCCGCGTTGATTTACTTGCGTCCTGTGACATCGTTTCCATTAATTCGTCAACTAATCGGTCATAAATTTTGTCAACTTCCGCGTCTTTTGTAATTAATTCGCGTGCCTTTTCCGAATCGTTCGACGTGAACGCATCAAGCGATAATTGCAGCATTTCGAGGGCGCGTTCCGCCATTTCACTGAGTTCGCCGTAAGTTTTTAGTTCCGGTTCGTCGTTTAATTCAAGCGCGGCGCGGGCGATGCTTGACGCGTGATCGGCGATGCGTTCCAGAATCGGCGTGATTTTGACGATTGAAATAACGAGCCGCAACTCACGCGCAACAGGTCGTCTTAAAGCCAAAACGTCAACACTCAGACGGTCAATTTCGAGTTCCAGACGATCAATCACGCTGTCGCGTTCGATGACCTGATTGGCAACGTCGCTGTCGCGCTGAACGAGCGCGTGAATCGCCTTTTGAATTGATAACTCGACCTCACCGCCCATCAGCAACAGACGGTCGCGCAAAATGTCTAATTCGCGTTCAAGCAGTTTTCTTTGCTCCATTATTTAAAGACTTTAGAACAAAATTTCAAATAACGAAAGCAAATTTCGATTTGAAACGAAAGGTCAGAATATTACACGGATTTTAAGGCGGTGTGAACAAAAGGTTAATAAGATGTTAATTTGCAGGATTGTGCGTAACGTAAGAGAGAAGTATTTGACAATGCCGCCCAAACGGACGGCATTAGATTTTAAGTGTCATCGTCTTCAGTTTTTTTTCATCTCTTCTTTCGGACGAATAATAAATTCAATTGCGCCGCAGTTTGTTTCAAGATTAGACCAACGCGCTACGCCGAGATTGATTTTGACTAATGCGGCAGTCGGTAAAACGTGGTCTTCGCGTGACAAAATGCGAACCAGACTTTCCAGACCGGGATTATGTCCGACGAGCATCACGGATTCGTATTTATCATCAAATTCATTAATCAAATTGAACAAAGTCAGCGGACTGGCTTCGTAAACTCGCTCGTCAAAAGTAATCGAATGCGAAATTTCCGCGATTTCTTTGACGAGAACAGCGGTTTGTTTAGCGCGTTTGGCAGGCGAACTGACGATAATTTGCGGATGCAGATTTCGCTCATAAATTAATCTGCCGATAATTCGCGCGGCATCGAGACCGCGCGAATTGAGCGGGCGTTCAAAATCGGACAAATGGGGATTATCCCAAGCAGATTTAGCGTGGCGCAGAATAAAAAGTGTTTTCATTTGAACCCTTTTTCGCCATAGTTTACGGCGAGATGAAAAACTTCAAGATAAAATTTGAAAATACGGAAGGAGCAGGCTTCAACAGATTAAACGGATTATTACGAAAAATCCACTAAGGCTGCTAAAAACATTCAACCGCCGTCTTTAACTGCCTCAATTTCTGCTCGAAGGACAATCGGGGCGGGTTTCATAATGGCGTTCAGAGTCGAAAAAACAAGTTTGCGAACACTCTTTTTATCTCCGGCTTTGAGCAGAATATCGCTCAGAGAAATCATTCCGAGCAGTTCTTTGTTATCATTCGTCACGCACAACCGCTTAACTTTATATTTTCGCATTCTCCTCAGAACATCTTTTATGTCGTCTTCCATTGCACAGACAATAATCGGGCGCAAGTTCATTTCACTTGCTTTGATTTGCGATGTTTTTTGATTGCGCGTTGCGGCGGCGATGCAGATGTCGCGGTCGGTAATGACACCGACGACTTGGTTTTCCGCCGTCACGACCGGCACGATGCCGCAATCTTTTTGCCACATTATTTCCGCCGCTTTCGTTAAATTATCTTCCGGGTGACAAAATCCGACTTCAATCGTCATTACTTCATAAACTTTCATAAATCTTTATTAGAAATTCAGTTGAGATATGTTTTATTATCGTTTTAAAAGATGAAAACACAAACCATCGCCGCGATTGACATCGGCTCAAATTCACTCAAACTCGCCGTTATTCAAGCCGCCGCGAGTGACTCTTTCACGGTCATTTCGCAGGAACGCGAACGCGTCCGGCTCGGTCACGAAACACTTAAAACACACCGGCTTTCCGCTGAAGCAATCAATCTTTCAGCCGATGCGATTGCCAAATTTCGCTCGATTGCCGAAAGCCGCAACGCCGATTCGATTCTCGCCGTCGCCACCGCGTCCGTGCGCGAAGCCGATAATGCGGCGGAATTTGTCGGCGAAATTAAAAACCGCACAGGCGTTTTAATCGAAGTTTTGTCGTCGCTCGAAGAAGCGCGTCTGATCGGCATCGCCGCCGCACAAAATTTCAATTTAACAATCGGCGCATTGATGAATATAGACATCGGCGGCGGCTCGACGGAACTTTCGCTGATGAAGGATGGCGAACCGCATAAACTTTTTTCGATGAAACTCGGCGCGGTCGGACTGACCGAAAAATTTATCGCGTCGAATCCGCCGAAAAAACGCGAACTCGAAGATTTGCGCGTCGAAATTGCATCCGCGCTCGACCGACCTCTGCGAAAAATAAAAGGCGAAACGTGGCAGATTTCCAGCGGAACTTCCGGCACGATTTTGAATCTCGCCGCGCTGATTAACTCTCAAAACGGCGGCGACCAGAAACCTTCGATTGCGCTCAAAAAATTGACGGCGTTAAACGAAATGCTCGCGCGGATTCCGCTCGAAGAACGCACGAAACTTCCCGTCATCAGCCCGCAGCGCGCCGAAGTCATCGTCGCCGGCGGACAAATTTTGGAAAATGTAATGCGGGCGTTGAAAATCGAAACTCTGCAACCGTGCGCGTTTGCGCTGCGTGAAGGCGTAATTATTGACTATTTGCGCGAAATCGAAGCCGAAGAACTGCCGCCCGTGCCGGACGTTGAAGACAAACGTCTGCGCGGAGTTTTCGCTATCGGCAGACGTTACGGCTACGAGGAACGCCACGCGCTCCAAGTCGCGGATTTAGCGGAGAAAATTTTCGACCAAATCGCACCGCTTTATAATCTCAAACGGCATTGGCGAACGCTGCTTTCCGCCGCCGCGCTGCTGCACGATGTCGGCTATCACATTTCGCACGAATCGCACCACAAACATTCGTTTTATCTCATCAAACACTCGGAAATTACGGGTTTTTCCGAAACCGAAAAACTTTTCATCGCCAATATCGCACGTTATCATCGCGGTTCTCTGCCGAAGGAATCGCACACGGAATTTATGAAACTGAGCGAAAAAGACCGCAAAACCGTCGCGCAAATCGGCGGCGTTTTGCGCCTCGCCGACGCGCTCGATCACGGCTACGAAAACCGCATCAAAGGCATCAAATTCAAACGCGCCGGACAAAATTTGCAGTTAAAGCTGATTTCCGACGAAAATTGCGAAGCCGAACTCCAATCGGTCGCGCAGAAAAAGGATTTGTTCGAGTCGGCTTTCGACTGTAAATTAACCGCCGTCGTAAATTCGCTCGTCCGCGCTTGACGAAAAAATCGAATTGCATTACCTTTCCTCTGTCCCCGTGTAATAAATAAAAATAAAAAGAGAGGAATTCAGTTATGGGAATGTTTAATGACTTTAAAGCATTTATGGCACGCGGAAATGTGCTTGATCTGGCAATCGGGGTTATTTTGGGCGCGGCTTTCGGAAAAATCGTGACGACTTTTACCGAGGGAATTATTATGCCGATTGTCGGAATGGCGACCGGCGGAGTTGATTTCACTCAAAAGTTTATCAATTTAAGCGACAAAGCGTTGCCGATGACGAAAGACGGTTTAGTTGATTTAGAAGCAGTTGCCAAAGCCGGACTGCCGGTAATTCGCTACGGGCAGCTGATCAGCGACATCATTACCTTTATCATCGTCGGTTTCATAATGTTCTTGATTGCAAAATGGGCGTTGGGTTACTTTACGAGATTAGCCGCGCAAACACCGCCGCCGCCGCAGGAAGCATTATTAACGGAAATCCGTGATTTATTAGCGAGAAAATAGCTTTAAAATTTTATCGTTTCGTTTGGCGTGAGACAGTAATCGAGTCTCACGTCAAATTCATTTTTGTCCTCGATTTCCTCAATCGCATCGTAATGACTTAACCCGATTTTCAGACATTTCGACGGACAGCCCGCCAAAAATCGGTCGTAAAAACCTTTGCCGTAACCGACGCGGAAACCTTTTTTATCAAAACAGAGCAGCGGAATCAAAACCGCATCAATCTTTTCGCACGAAACAAGGTCGCCCTGCGCCGGTTCGTGAATCATCCACGCATTTTCGACGAGTTCGGTAAACGGTGTAAATTTCAGATTTTCCAATGAATTCGTTTCAAAATTAACGCGCGGGACAATCGTTTCGATGTGCGAGAAATTAAACCAGACGCGGTGCAGAATCAAATGCGTATTAATTTCGTAAAATTTTTCAATCGGCAGGAAAGTGTGCAGATAATTGATTTTTTTTAAGTTGAAAGTGTCGAAAAACCTTTCGGCGACGCGCAGACTGATTTCGCCCGTTTCTTCCTTCGTCAGCATTTCGCGTTTTTCAAAATAAATTTTGCGTAAATCCCTCTTGTTCATTGCTCTTAATTCAAATTTAAAAGTAAAATCGGCGAATGGCAAATCTCGAAACGGCTTCGGCGCAGAAAACTAATCACAGTTTTTTTCGCTTACTCTATTTTCAGGTTCTCGTCGGCATCGTCGTCGGTGTCGCGCTCGGATATTTTTATCCCGAACTCGGCGCACAGATGAAACCGCTCGGCGATGCGTTTGTGAAATTAATCAAAATGCTGATCGCGCCGATTATTTTCCTAACGGTCGTAACGGGAATTGCGGGCATCGGCGATCTGAAAAAACTCGGTCGTGTCGGACTTAAAGCGTTAATTTATTTTGAAGTCGTCAGCACGCTCGCGCTCGTTATCGGTTTGATTGTCGTCAGAATTTTTCAGCCCGGAGTCGGATTCAACGCCACGCCCGAAATGCTCAACGCCAATGCGACCGCGCAATATGTCACCAAAGCGCAGGAACTTTCCGTTACCGATCACCTGCTCAAAATCATTCCCGATTCTTTTCTCGGCGCGTTCACGGGCGGCGAGATTTTACAGGTTTTATTTATTGCAATTTTGTTCGGAGTCGCGCTGGCAATGTTCGGCGAAAAAGGCAAACCGATCATCCGCGCTTTTGATTCGCTGTCGCATATTTTCTTCGGAATTATCGCAATTATTATGCGTTTCGCGCCCATCGGTGCATTCGGCGCAATGGCTTATACCATCGGAGCATTCGGCATCGGAACGCTCAAACAACTCGGCGCATTGATGCTCTGCGTTTATCTGACGGCGGCGTTTTTCGTCTTTGTGATCTTGGGCGCAATCGCGCGATTCCACAATTTCAGCATTTTCAAATTCCTGCGCTACATCAAAGAAGAACTTTTCATCGTTCTCGGCACATCTTCGTCGGAATCGGCACTGCCGCGAATGATGGTCAAACTCGAAAACTTAGGCTGTTCAAAATCGGTTGTCGGTTTAGTGATTCCGTCCGGTTATTCGTTCAACCTCGACGGCACCGCGATTTATTTAACGATTGCCGCAATTTTTATCGCGCAGGCAACCAACACGAATTTAACGCTTTGGGACGAACTGAAAATTTTGTTGATTTTAATGCTCACCTCAAAAGGCGCGGCGGGCGTGACAGGCAGCGGTTTTATCACACTGGCGGCGACACTGGCGAGCGTCGGCACAATTCCCGTCGCCGGCATCGCGCTGATTCTCGGCGTTGACCGTTTTATGTCCGAAATGCGCTCGATTACAAACTTAATCGGCAACGGCGTGGCAACCGTCGTCGTTTCAAAATGGGAAGGCGAATTCGACGCAAACCGCGCCGAAGCCGTCCTCAACGGCGAAATTGACATCGAAGAAACAGAACCGCTTTTGAGCGAAACTGAATTTAAGGAAACTCTGCACGAAAAGCCGTCGGATAAATTTTAGTTTTTAGAGCAACTTTTAGATTAATGTGAGGCATTCAAAGGCAGAAACCCGCGCGTGAGCAAGGGTGCCTAACGCATACATTTTGCACCCTTGCTCACGCGCGGGTTTCTGCCCGATACTGTCATCTTGAATTTACTCAAAGTGTATAAAATGCGCTATTTTCATTGAAATCTATGGCGTTTTGATTTAAGAAATGAAACCAAATAATTAGTCAGAATAGTAAAAATCCAAGTGCAGGGAAGCCAAAATAAAACCAGCCAAGTAAGAGTTGTTTCGTAACTCGATGAAGGCATATCTTGAAGCGGCAGCGAAATAATGTTCAATGATGTCAGCAAATATCGCGGCAGCATTGAAACCGACAGATAGCAACACGTCCAGAAATCAGGATAATCCGGCTCGTATGTGTTGCAAGAGATTTTGTAGGGCAGAATCGAGATTATCGGAATTAAAAATAAAAATACAGTCACTAAAATTCCGGCGGCGCAGATTGAAATGCTTGAGAGAGATTCGCCCAATTTCACTTGTGCGGCGAAAAACAGATAAACCACATAGCCGATGATTAAAGCAAAAAAGAGCGCAAATGCTAAATTTCGTGATGGTCGCTCTGCCGAGATTATGTTTCCTGTCTTGAAGTCAAAAAGATATTTGTCGCCGTGAGAGGTTCCGATCTGCATCGTCTGCTTTTCATTATCAAAAACTGCGCCGTTGTTGAGCGAATAACCTTCTCCGTTATCAACCTTCATCAACGCGCCGTCATTCGGTAAACTTAGACCAAGCGATGAACAATTAAGTCCCTCATAACCGTTTGACGAATGCGGCAAAAGCCACGGAAAAGCAATCAAATCTGTTGTCTTGTAAGTTTTTAAAACATTTCCTTCTGACAAAAAAGTATAAGCATCTTCGCGGTAAGTTGCAGAATATTTCAATCTGCCGAGACGAATAACGTGCTTTCCGTCGTTCGGCAAATAAATGCTCTCTTTCCAATCAACCGTCCAAAGCGGAGTAGTTGAACCGTCGTTCAACTACATTCCGCTCTTTTCGTATTTGTCGCTGATGAAATATTCACTTCTGCCCACATCGCGCATCACGAAAAGATATTTTTTATCGGCGGTTTCGGCAGTATATGAATACATCCCGGCAAAAGTTGGATACTGCGCGAAGACAGTCAATAACAAAGTGAGAGAAAATAAAAATGTCAGGAAAACTTTTCGCATACCAATATTTATAAAATTATCAATAGCTCTTCATTTTCGTAAATTCTTTTGGTTCGACTTTTAATTCATATTAACCACGCTTTTTATCCGGGCGATTTTTATTCGCGGTCGTATTAATTTTGACGGGCGAATCGGTCGGCTTAAAAGTCTGGTCGGCTTTTGATTCGGTATTTGCTTTGTTGTTAGCGAGAAGTTTTGAATCTTCTAAAACTTTCTGCGCCGCTTTTGCCGCTTTATTCGGTCGTTTTTTTGTTTGTGCCATATATTTTTGTTTTCTCTGTAAAAGATTTTTTTTGAAAGTTTCCCACAACATTCCTTCGTCGGGATTTCGTTCATAACTTTCGAGACGTTTGTCGAGTTCTATTTTTTCCTCTTCTGAAATCTGCATAATTAGATTTTGAATTTCAGATTATCAACATTTAATGCGACCAATGGTAAAATTTCATAGTCTTTAAAGTAAAGCTGAAAGCGGGCGCGGAAGCCGCAACCCTTCCTGACCTGTTAATATTTGTGACTTGATTGAAACCCTTTATCTTGATTCAATTTTAACTTACAAAAAGTCAAGAGGTCAGGAAGGGTTGCGGCTTCCGCACCCGCCAAACCTCAGATTTTTGCATTATTTTAACCCTTGATTCGCATATTTTACAATCCATCCGCCGCCGAGAACTTCTTCGCTTGTTTCCACGTCGTAGAAAATTGTCGCTTGTCCGGGCGTGATCGCGGACTGCGGTTCGTCGAAAATGATACGGGCGCGATTTTCGGGCAGCGCGTAAATTGTCGCCAGCGTCGGTTCGTGGCGGTAACGGACTTTGACGAAGGCGCGAACGGGTTCGTTTGGCTCATCGAAAGCGACCCAATTGACACCTTTGGCGATGAATTCGGGCGAAGTCAGTTCGTCTTTTTCGCCCGCGATGATTTGATTTTTGGCGCGTTCGATTTGCACGACATACAAAGGTTTTTCGTGCGCGATGCCAAGTCCGCGCCGCTGACCGATTGTGTAGCGGTGAATTCCGGTGTGTTCGCCGATTTTTTCGCCTTTCGTGTTAATGATTTCGCCGCCTTTCGGCACGTCGCCTGCGCGGTTTTCGTGTTCCAGATAACGGTCAATAAACGCCGAATAATTGCCGTCCGGCACGAAACAGATTTCCTGCGATTCCTGTTTTTCGGCGACGTATAATTTAGCCTCACGCGCAATGTCGCGGACTTCAGACTTGAGCATTTCACCAAGCGGAAACCAAGCGTGTGAAAGCTGTTCCTGCGTCAATTCCCATAAGAAATAGCTCTGATCCTTCCAATGATTACGCCCGCGAAATAAACGGTAACGATTCGCCGCTTCGTCGAATTCAACCCGCGCATAATGTCCGGTGGCGACTTTTTCGCAGCCTAAACTCATCGCCATTTTATCGAGCGACGCAAATTTCAGACGCGAATTACACGCGACGCACGGAATCGGCGTTTCGCCATTTAAATAATCTTCGACGAAAGGTTTGACAACCGATTCTTCAAATTCGCGTTCGAGATTCAAAACATAAAACGGCATTTCGAGCGATTCGGCAACGCGCCGCGCATCGTAAACATCGTCGAGCGAACAACAACGCGACGGCAAAGGATCGCCGTTTTCGTCCACGGAAATCCCGCGCCGCTGATTCCACAACTGCATCGTAAATCCGACGAGTTCGTGTCCCTGTTCTTTTAATAATGCCGCCGCGCTTGACGAATCAACGCCGCCGCTCATTGCTACCGCTATTTTCATTTCACTAAATTTTATAACGCAAGCGAGACGCTTGCGTTACTTTTCCAAAATGCTATTTTCGCCAAAGCGATTTATAATTATAGCAAAGGCTTGAAAAAAGTGCGGAACGCGCCGCACGACTGCCGCCGAGACTAACGGCATTACTTTCAAAGTTGTTAGAGAAACCATAATTATGAAAAGATGTCCGCAATGTAACAGCGTTTTTGACGACACTCTTGTTTACTGCACCAATGACGGAACGCCTCTCGTGACTGAAGGTTTTGTGTTGCCGTCGGAATCTTCGCCGATTGATGCGGAAGAAGTAACGGTCATTCACCACGACCCGATCAATATTAGTATTCCGAATGAACCTGCGCCGACCGAAGCGTTTAATTTTCAGACGCTGCCACCGACTGAAAATGTCGTGCCGGTTATTATTGAAAAACGGCGCAATACCGGCAAATATTTGCTCTTTTTAGTTGCGGGATTACTGCTCGGCGGCGGTTTGGTTTTGGCGGGCGTTCTTTTTGTGATGTATCTCAACCAAAACAAAAATACTCAAACAAACATTACTGTAAACAAAAATTCAACGCCGAATTCAACGCCGAAAGTAAAGGAAACGCCGACCGAAACGCCGAAAACAGCGGGCGCGAAACACGAAAAACGCACCGACACTTCAGACGATGAATTTAACGGTCGAGTGATTACTTTGAACGCTTACGTTCGCTCTTTGCCGAACCGTAACTCAAAAGAAACAGACATTTTACCGATAGACGACCGACTCAACATCGAAGAACGCGAAGACGAGAGCAGTCCGTGGTATCGCGTCACCTGCGAACACGGCACGAGCGGCTGGATGCACGGCAACACGATTGAATACACGCGTTAAAATTATTTTGCGGTCGGCTCAAACACTTCTTTCAGCCGTGTTTTGATCGTTTCGGCATAAGCAGTTGAGCCGGCAATATTCGGATGACCGATTCCGGCTAATTCGCAGAAGCGCATCGAATAATTGACCTCTTTATTTTTGGTCAATTCGATTAGTTCACGGCGGCAGGCGATAATTCTGTCATCGTAAATTTCATCTTCCGAACGACCTTTTTTCGCCATTCCCCAGAGCAGAGAATTTTTTGTGCCGAAACAGTTTTCTTCCGTAATCGGCGATTTGATAAAGATCGCCTGTTGTTTTCCAAGTTTGGAATTGAGCCGGTCAACCGACTTTTGAAGTTCGATATTTGAATTTTCCGCCCAAAATTTCGAGCGGTTAATAACCCGTTTGCGAATCATTTTCAAAAACGGTTTAGTCAGCGGATTGTTCAAAATCGGCTTGGAAATCGGCGGAAAATCATAAACTTCCATAATCGCATCAAAGACTTTGCGCGTCGAACTGTTTTTGGAAATTATCGGGTAATAACCGACAACGGCAATCAGCGCGTTCGGAAAAGTTTCCGCCGAATGCTGCAAAAGTTCGGACATTTTTTCGCCGCAATATTTGGGAACGGCTTCGCGGAATGCTTTTTCATCGCCGAAAATGTCGAGAATATTGGCGACTTCGATGTCCGTGATGCCGCCGGTCAACATTACGAGATTAACGGCGTTCGGCAAGTTATATTCTTTTTTTGCGGTGTCAATCTGTGACCAAATGCTCGGAAAACCAAGGCTGATTTCGGAATTGTAAAGCGTGTTTTCGGGTTTGTTAATTTTCCGTAAGGCTTTAGCTTCCGAATCGTGCAGCGTAATCGTCGCGCCGGAATGCGCTTTGACTTTGAGATTGACCGGGCGTTTTCCGGCGAAAAATTCTTTGGCAAGCCATTCTTTGACGAGAAAATAAAACTTGTGTTCTTCCCTCAAACCTTGCCCGAAAATCAGCGAATCGCCAACGACGAGAAATTCAAACGGCGCGTCGGTTTCAGGCAGATCGAAAGACGAAAAAGCGTTTCGGGCAGTCAAACAAACCGCCGAAAACGCTCCGAACTGTTTCAAAAATTGACGGCGCGAAGTTTTCTCCATTAACTCCACCATACGCGATTGATTTAGCCCGTGAAACGGGTGACAGAATAAAGCCCCGTGCGTGAGCGCGGGGTTGAATGCGAAAAATTATCAAAGCTGTTGAAAACAGCGACAGCCGTTAAATTTCTCGGCTATCGCCCGTTACACGGGCTAAAAACTTTATTGTTTCTTTCCCCGCGCTCACGCACGGGGCTTTATTCTGTCACCCGTTTCACGGGCTAAAAACCAGAATCGAGTGAAGTGATTCAATGAACTTCAAGATAAAAACCAATCTGAAACTTGAAACTTATTTTTAGCGCGGAACTTCGACGGTTTTGATGATGTCGGAAATCACCGCGTCGGCGGTTGCACCGTCGAGTTCGGCTTCGGCGCGAAGTGCGAGGCGATGGCGCAGAACCGGCGCGGCAACGTCACGAATGTCGTCGGGTGTCACAAAATCGCGTCCGCGAATTGCTGCCAAAGCCTTTGAACACAACAGCAAAGCGACCGAAGCACGCGGACTTGCGCCGTAGAGAATTGTCGGATGACTGCGCGTTTTGCGAATTACTTCGACGATGTATTTTTGCACGCCGGATTCCATTCGCATTTGGCGAATCTCGGCGCGGCAGTGTTGAATCGCCGAAACATCGCCAAGCGGCAAAACGTCAACCTGTTCCAAACGGCGCGAATTAAAACCTGCGTCCCAACGCGCGACGATTTCCAATTCGGCTTCGGGCGACGGGTAATCAATCAAAATTTTGAGCAAAAATCTGTCTAATTGCGCTTCGGGCAATGGATAAGTTCCTTCGTATTCAATCGGATTTTCGGTCGCCAAAACCGTGAACAGCGGCGAGAGTTGGAAGCGTTCGCCGTCAATCGTCGTTTGGCGTTCTTCCATCGCTTCGAGCAGCGCGGCTTGTGTTTTCGGCGGTGTGCGGTTGATTTCGTCGGCTAATAAAATGTCGGTAAAAACAGGTCCGTGCCGCATCGAAAATTCGGAAGTCTGCATATTGAAAACATTCGTTCCGGTAATATCGGACGGCATCAGATCGGGCGTGAACTGAATCCGCGAAAACTGTGCGCCGATGATTCGCGCCAGAGTTTTGACGGTCAAAGTTTTCGCCGTGCCGGGAACGCCTTCGATCAGTGCGTGACCTTCCGCCAAAATAGCGACGAGAATTTGTTCGATAACTTCGTCCTGCCCGACAATGACTTTGCGAAGTTCATTTAAGATATGTGCAACGGTTGATGGTGTATATGTCAGCATATTTTAGTAAGGCGGAAACACGCGCGTGAGCAAGTGTGCAAAACTGCGCCCTTGCTCACGCGCGGGCTTCTGCCTATTTTACAAAATCAATTAAAGTCTTGACCGCCAAAATTAAAACGACGGTGACAAAAATTCGTTTGAGCCAGATGTCGCTTAATTTTGTCACGGTGTGCGCTCCGATGTATGCGCCGATGAACATTGTCACGGCTAAAATTGCGCCGAGCCGATAATCTATTAAACCTTGCCACATAAAGATTAAAGTGGCAATTGCGGACGAAAAAACATTAATAAGTTTGGTTGACGCGACCGATTCCGAAAACGTCATTCCGAAAAATGCGACGTAAACCGCCGTCAGCATCGTCGTATAACCGCCGCTGTAAAGTCCGCCGTAAATGCCGAGAATGAATGTCAGAATATACGTCAAAACTCGCGCTCTTTGAGAAATTTCCGTGACGGCGGCGATTCCCGCGTCGCGTTTCAGCAGCGTAAAAATCGTCACGACGATCATCGCAATCGAGACGAGCAGTTTGATATTCGCAGGCGTTATCAGCAAAATCAGACACGCGCCGATTGCCGATGCAATCAAAGTAATAATTATCAGCGGTGTCGTTTTTTTAATATCAATCGCGCCTTTTCGCAGAAACGGAATCGTCGCGCCGATGTTCATAAACGTCAGTCCGAACATATTCGTCGCCACCGCGATTTTCGGATCAATGCCGAACTGAAACATCACGGGAACAGTCACGAGCGAATTACTGCCCGTCACCACGCCGATTGCGCTTGTTACAAAGAACAGCAAAATAAGTAAAGTTACAGCCGTTGTAGTCATTAGGTAAAATGTAAAATGGCAAAGTTGAAAAAACTTTGGTAATGAACAAAAAGTAATATTTTGTGTGCGGCGTTTGTTTGCAATTAACAGTTTAGCGGGCGCGGAAACCGCAACCCTTCCTAACCTGTTAATTTCTCTAACTTAGCCGTTCTAACTGTTTGTTGAACCAAGTCGAAAAGTGAAAATATTCAAGCCGCACCAAATTTCAGGGTCAGGAAGGGTTGCACGTTTCGTGCGCCCGCAATTTTCCCAACCTTATTCAAATTACTTTTAGTTAAACACTAAACTTTTACCTTTTTACTTTTTTTCCTTCTTTGCAAACCGAGTTTCGCTTCGAGTTCGCGCAATCTTGTCGTTAATCGCAACACTTCTTTTTTGTTCGTTTTATCGCCGTGCATTACGTCTTCGCATCTTTGCATAATTTCTTCGAGTTCGTCCGATTTTTCGTCCGGCAGACGCTCGACAATCAGCATTGCCAAATCCTGTTTCCGCGTCTTTAAAGCGTCCACACCGACCAATCTCGATACGCGCCGCCGAAAATCCGTGTAGATATTTTCAATCGCCAGATCGTAACCTTTCGTCCGCTGCTGCAATTCAGCCATCGCCGAAACATATTCTAGTTTCGACAGGCGATTCGGTTCGGGTTCGGGAACTGCTCGCGCAAATCGGCGGCTCTGCGAAAAGAAAATCAGACCAATCAGCAAGAGAATCTGCAAAAAAATCGGCACGACCGGCGTTCCTGCAAAAAACTGCAAAAAGCGGTTGTCGTTCGTCCCGTAACCTTGATGATACTCGTCAAAAGCAATGATTCCGTCGCGTGAAGCGACAACATTTATCGCAAGTTGTGCGTTATCAACGAGATCAATCCCGCCGTTTGCAACGATATAAGGATCGCTCAAAAATACGATTTGCCCGTCACCGTAAGGCGCGTCAACCAATATATTACGGTCTTCGGTGCTGAGATGAATAACCGGCGCGGACGCTTCATATTTTCCGTCGGAAGAGTTTTTCGATGCAGATTTTGTCGGCGGTGTCACTTTTTTTACCGTCACAATCGGCTTGTCGTCCGAACCTGATTCTTTTGCGTTTCCATCAGGCGACGGTGTTGAATTACTATTTGCCGTCGGAAATTCTGGCGGCGGTGTGTTGTATTTTTGATCTTTCGTTTTTGAAAAAGTCGGAAACGGAGTCGGAAAGCCGGATTTTGCCTGCGCTTTGTTTTCGATTTCTTCGTCGGACAAATGCTCGAAACCGATTGAGGTTGCCAGTAGAGAAGTCTGCACTCCGTTGATTCCGGTTGTGAAAACGGTCGGCTGAATCGGTTTGGCGGCTTTGATGTTCGCCGTCATTTGTTTTTGGTCGGAAGGATCAATGTCATAAAACGGTTGTTTATTGACTTTTTTGAAGAAAATATTCCAGTTCGCCGTCGTTTTCACCAAAAATTCCGGCGGATCGCGGTCAATAATGACGAGTTTTCCGCCGCGCGAAACCCATTGCAAAATTTGTT
The DNA here is from genome assembly GCA_965247805.1 of Pyrinomonadaceae bacterium. Taxonomy (GTDB): domain Bacteria; phylum Acidobacteriota; class Blastocatellia; order Pyrinomonadales; family Pyrinomonadaceae; genus JAFDVJ01. Next base: position 4,987,611 of record OZ252034.1, on the reverse strand, counting down.
TCGCATCTTCTTCACCGATTCCTTTGCGCGTTCTGCCGATAATGACAAAAGTCGAAGGCTGATTGACACCGCCTTTCAAAAGTTCGTCGGGCGTTTGCTGCCAGCGCAGAGATTTCCTGCCGGTTTCGTTGAGCAAATCGAATAATGCGCGCGTCCCGGTCGCGCCGTCATTATAAGTCGAACGATTCGGACTCGCTTCGGTTTCCTGTTCGGTTTCTTTCTGCGTATAGGAAACGGCGTTCAGCCCGATTAAAATAATAATCAGAACGGCTAAACCTAAAATTATGAAGATTTTTTGCTTCATTTACACAAATATAATAAAAGAAATCTTTTTGTTTTTGTCCACAGATGAACACAGATAAACACAGATTTTAATCAAGAATCAGAACTTAAATTACTAAAAATATCTGTGTTTATCTGTGTTCATCTGTGGATAATTTTTAGCTTGTTTTCGTCCAAAATTTATTTTAGCGGGTTTCATCAACTGCCTTTTGATAAGTTTGTTTAAATTCGTTCCAGTCGTTTTCGTCCGCGTTGTCTAAACCATACCAGTGACGCTCGAAACTGTTGGTTAAGCCATTCATATTTTGGTGAAGTTCGCGTTTTTTACGAACGTCGCCCAAATAGTCGCGGTTGGTTTTATGCTGCGCCAAACCGATAATTTTGCGGTCGCTGAGTTCGCATAAAAGCGCGATGTAACCTTTGCGAATCGCGCCGCGCAGGTTTCCCTGACGCGCCATTTCTTCGGCTTCGCTGAACAAACTCTGCGCGTCTTCGTTCGCCGCCAGTTTTTCGCCCAAAATAACGCGCTCGCCTTTGTCTTCCTTTTCACGAAGCCGAAATTTGCGAGCCAAAAACGGCGCGAAACGATAAATAACAAACGCGATAAATCCGAAAACAGCCGCATAGAGCAGCATCTGAAAGCCGAACGAAAGCGACTGTAAACCGTCGAGCGCACCGTCGGGAATGTCCGGTTTCGGAAACTGTTCCGCAAGCCATTGACGAATTTTCTTCAGCAATTTTTGAAACGCACTTTCTTCCTTTGGCGGTGATTTCAAGTATTCGGCGCGGCGCAAAATTTCGGAAATTTTACGTTTATCCTCGTCCTTTGAACGATTTGCCGACGCTGCCGGATTTTCGATTTGTTCGATTTTTTCATCAATCGCGGAAAGGCGTTCGCCGATGTCGGTCAAAATTATTTTGCGCGTTGTCGTGTTCGCCGATTCATCTTCAAACGCTTTGAGTTTCGCTTCCAGCCATTGATTATCCGTTTCAATCGAATTTCCCTGCCATTCGATCTTTTCCGTAACAGATAATTTTTGGCGAATATCGGCGACAATCTCGCGCTCGAATTTGATATTTTCCGCGCCGCCTTCGTGGATTCCGTCGTCAATTGATGCGGTTAATTTCTGTATCGAACCCTCGGCTGATTTGACGTTTGCGTGATATTCAGCGAGATTTTTAGCCGCAATATTAATCGGCAAAAACAGCAGACAAAACGCACCGATTACCAAAATCATTTTGAGGGATTTAATAAGATTCACTAGTTCGTAAATTAAAATTTTATGAATCCGGCGAAAGTTTTGAGTTCCTGCTTCAGCAGGCAACCGCCAGCGAAGCGCGGCGGGAAGCCGCATAAATGCGGGACTCAGAACGCCCGAAAATTCAACTTCCGGTATATTCTGGCTTTTATTAGATGTTTTCGGCAAATTCATATAAGGTCAAAAATTTAGTCTAATCCGAGCGTCGAATAAGAAGTTTTTTTCGGCGGCGACGGTTGATTAATTATCTGATTCGCCACAAAAGTCTGCTGTGCCAAAGCCGGTTGCAGCGGATTAATAAATTCACGCGGAACAGCCGGAATTTCGCCCAAACGACGCGCCGCCAATAATTCGATGTCGTAGCCTTCGTTGCGAACGCGCTCATCAACATACAGCAAACACAAACCGATCATCCACACCGGCATCAACAAAATCAGGCTCGATTGCCAGAGAAATTGATTGGCGATTTCATACCACGCCGGCATTGATTCAAATGCAAAAAAGCCGTTCCAAATCTCGACTCCGTTCATCCACGCATACCAGTCGAGCGGCATTTTAAGGATCATCAAACTCGAATAAATAGCGATTGTCGAAAACACGAACAGCGCGTAAAGCCTTTTGACACTCCCTTTGGCAAGCGACGCACTGCGAGTAATCGCCGGAAAAACGCCTTGCCCTTCGACCAACATCACTTGCGGAATATATGCGAAATATCTTGCAATCAAAAAAAACAGCCAACCCGTCCCGAAAGCCGCCGCCAAACTCAATACAATTGAAATTATCGCGCTCAGAAAAGGCGAGAAACTAAACGCCAAAATAGTCAGCGTCACGGCTAAAAAGCCGATCAAAAAACCGATTGTGAAAATTATGTAACCGATAAATCCGAGCAGCAGCGTGATAATCGAAGAAGCCGCCATCAATCCGAAAACCCGCGCTTTGATGTTTCGGTAAGTTTCACGAAAAGTAATCGGTTCACCGAACAGAATATGCCGCACGAAATTGCGCGACGCGCCGCCCATCACCGTCAGAGTCGCCACCGTTTCAAAAATCCAGATGACAAAGTTTCCAAGCGTCAAAAACACATAATAAAACTGCGTTTCCGTCGGATTATTAACCGCATCAACATTAAAAAGGCTGCGTCCCAGAATCCGCCAAGCAACGGAAATCAGCGTCCCGACAATAATCGGCGGCGCGGCAATCCACACAAAAGTCCAGAAATTTTTCCGATAAAACCGCACGGCACGATCAATCAGATCACCCGCTCCAAGCGGTGTCAAAGAAAGTTGAGAATTAGAAGATGTCAGGCTGTTCATCTTTTCAAAGTTTGCCAAAGTATAACTTTTTTCATTTGAAGATGTAAATCTTTAAAAATAAACTGCTACACGAAAGAAAGCAGTGTTGATTAAAAATCAACACTGCTTTCTTTCCTTGAAATTGAAGTATCAAGTTTTATTTGCCTAAAATACCAACTTCACTTGATAGCGAATAGTTCTTCCACCACCACTTGATGTCGGATTGATTGCTTTGAGAAAGAGTCCTTGTGTCAAAGCATTAGCTACCGATGGTCCAGCAGCAAACTGCGGATGGTTGAAAACATTGAAAAACTCAGCACGAGTATCAATGTAAATCCTTTCGGATAATCTTGTTCTTTTCAAAACGGTCATATCGAAATTATTAATTCCATTTGACCGCTCGGTGTTGCGTCCAAGATTACCGATTCTTACTCTACTGTCAGCTAAACCAGGAGTATAAGTCGGGTTAACAATAAATTGAGCAGTGTTCGGATCAATTCTAGCAAAACCGTTAGGCTGTGTAGGATCAAATACTTCAGGATTGAAGTATCCCGTGATTGCGCCGGTTGCCGAAACTATTGGAACGGCACGAACGCCTCGTTGACCGTTCGGATTATAAGTCGGACGATCAAGACCACCACCAACACCATCTGAATCAAAGCCGTTGAATACGTTATATGGAACGCCCGATTCAAATGTAGTTATACCACCAACTTGAAAACCACCGAGAACTTTGCCGACAAAACCTTGTTGTTTATCGAAAAATGGCGATTGAACAACGTAAGTGATGCTCGCTCTATGTGTGCGGTCAAATGATGAAAGTGCGCGTTCATTTCTCTCGCCACCGAGAATTACCGGAATGGCTGAAAAAGAAGTATTTGAACCAATTCCGATTCCAAAAACTTCATCGCCATTACTGATTAATTTTGAGAATGTATAAGCTCCGGTTAATTGAAAACTATTTGCAAAACGACGACTAATCGAAAGTTGACCGGCATTATAGGAAGATGAGCCTCCATTTGTCCGAACTGTTCTTGCGCCTTGAAGATTATCTAATCTGCCTTGTAATCCGGTTGTAACTCCAGTTGGAGTAATCCGAAGTTCAGGTCGCACCAGCGGATTAGCATCTTCGTTAACAAAAAGTTTTGTTCCCTTTGAGCCGACATAGGAAACATCCATCACAATTCTAAAAGGTAACTCACGCTGCATACCCAACGACCATCTTTGGTAATAAGGATTTACCAAATTCGGGGCAATCAATGTTTGTGCGCTTGACGGCAAAACAGTTGCTGCCGTAGTCGGAAACTGATTGCTAAAAGTTGACAAACCACGAGGATTTGTCGCGCTGGTAGTTGAAGTAATGGTTGTAACAATCGTATTTGGCGAAGAAGCAACTGCATTAGAAGCAATGTTGTTAAAAAACGAGTCGTAGCCAATATTATATCCGGCACGGATAACCGCTTTATTTTCGCCAAAGAAAAATCCGCCAATGCCTCCTGAAAAAGATGGCGAATACGCAAAGCCGACTGAAGGAGAAAAGTTATTTTTATCACTTTTTACCTGATTACGTTGGCTGAATGGTCCGGTGCGTGTTACCGGATCAACATTAAAAAGTCCGGTAAAAGCAGGTGCAAAAAGCGAATTAAACGGTGTTCCGAATGATTCGTATCTTAATCCCATAGTGAGTGTTAACGCACTCGAAACTTTCCAACGGTCTTGCCCGAAAACACCTAAACGATGCAGAGTCGGATTATATGTAGGGCTACCGAAAACACGACTTGCTGCACCATTAGAACCACCGAAGTTGTCAACAAAATTAGCTAAAGATGTGAAATTTCCACCGGCAGCGTATGTTAGAGAACCACGAATATTGGCAGGTGCAACTTGAGTAGAAATTTGTCTCAAATAATCAATGCCTGTCCGAATAGTATGATTGCCGAAAATTTTTGTCACCGTATCTTGAACTTGATAATTATTAGCAATTCGTCCCTGCGGAAAAGTTGCATCAACTCCAAGCGAAGTTAAACTGGCAATGTTTATTTGCGGCAATGTTCCAGCCGGTCCGCCAGCATCAGCAATCGGAAAACCTAAATCAATACGATTGTAAGAGAGTCTTAATTCGTTCGTGGTAGAAGATGTAAAAACGTGTGTTTCAGAAATTAAAAAATTATAATACTTTGAAGCAAAATCAGCATCAAAGCCATCAAATCCAACAGTTCCGCCTTTCGGTGAAATTGATCTTTCCGAAAGAAATCGAAACGATAATTGATCTTTTTCAGTCAATTTATGGTCAGTCCGAATTTGAAACTGTTTTGTCGTTGTTGTGCTTGAGAAGGTGCGGAAGAATTCTCCATTTTCAACTGCTCCGCGTGTTCCGCCAACAGTTGTGCTGTCGAGTGAAATCGCTGCTCTGTTTGCAACTGGCGCAACAGTATTTGCCGTCGCTGCTAAATATGCTGCGACATTTGGATTTGTTACGAACGGCTGTAATCTTGCCCGACCGGCGGCTGTCGGAACGATTAGTGTTACCGAGCCTCCAGGTTGCCGAAAACGAGTTTCTTCATAAGCAACAAAAAAGAAATTTCTATCACGTCGAGTGTTAAAAACTGGGACTCCCTCACCAAAATTAGGTAAGAATAAAGGACCGCCAAATGTTGCAGACGGAACGAACTGTGTACTTGTTAGTTGACGACCTCGCGCCACAACTGCTGGGTTACGTGACTGTGCGGCAGTAATCGCATCGTCAGCACTTGAATCGTATTCAAAAGCTAATGTTCCGTGAAATTGGTTTGTTCCTGAACGGGTAATTACATTCACTACTGCGCCACCAGCACGACCAAACTCCGAATCAAAATTTGAGGTTTGTACCGAAACTTCTTGAACGGCATCTTGGTTGGTTATTTGAAAACCTTGTCCCGCAACGGAAATATCATTATTTTCCGTTCCATCAATAAGAAAATTGTTAGAACGTCCACGCGCTCCGTTGACGGAAAATGTTCCGACTCCGAATCCGCCGCGATTACTGGAAACTCCAGGCAGCGTCAATGCGAGGGAAACAGGATTTCCGGCAATCGGAAGCTCCGTAATTTGTCGCGTGGTAATATTACCGCCGCGAACCGCAGTTTCCGTCTGTAATTGTTCCGATTCGGCAATCACGTCAACTGTAACATCTTGACTGCCGGCTTGCAGTTGTGTATCAACCGTTGCAGTTTGGTTAGCATTGACTTCCACATTACTTTCATTAACTGTCTTGAAACCTGTCGCTGAAATTTTTACTGAATATTTTCCTAAATCAACTGCGTCAAAACGGTAAAATCCGTCACTATTAGAAGTTACTGTGCGTTCAACCGAAGTTGCCGTATTAGTAAGTTTTACTTCCGCTCCGGGAACTACTGCTCCGTTAATATCTGTAACCGTGCCGCTAACAATTCCGCGACTGGTTTGGGCAAAGACGGACGAAACAATAAATATCGTCATCGCCATTGCCAACATAAATCTATTCATGTTGCTTCTCCTTAAGTTTTTATAAATCTGTTCTTAGTTATTAAGACTGGTAAAGCTGAAATTGTCTTCACAACTTTGATGCCACAGATGCAAAAAACTGAAAGGTTAAGTATTTCAACACTTAATTTTAAAGGACTTACCGAAAAGCAAATAAAGTTTGAATTATTTTACAAAAATTTGAATTTTATTTAAAAGTTTCACAAATATTATGATCGCGCCGGTATGTTATAGGTCTTGATTTTTGAATTTAAGGTTGTGGCGTTTAAGCCTAAAAGACGGGCAGCACGGGATTGGTGTCCGCCGGTTTGGTCGAGGGCGCGGCGGATTAAATCTATTTCGAATTTCTTCACTTCGTCGTAGAAATTGACTCCGCGAGCGATGTCTATGTCCATCGAAAAGCCTTCGGTGTCCTTCATCATTTCAAAAGCGAGTTCGGGATTGCGGACTTCGGGGCGCAGACATTCGACGGTGATTTCGTCGGTCGGGGCGATCACGACGGCGCGTTCGATGATGTTTTCGAGTTCGCGGACATTGCCCGGATAATAATAATTTTCGAGTAGCGAAAGGACTTCGGGCGAGAGATTGTCCGAAATATTACGGGCGTTTTCGTCGTTGTATTTGCGGATGAAAAATTGCGTCAGCGGCAGCACGTCTTCGCGCCGGTCACGCAGCGGCGGAAGTTCGAGCGGCACGACCGACAGGCGATAATATAAATCTTCGCGGAAAGTCCCGTTGCGGACAGCTTCCTTGAGATCAACATTGGTTGCGGCGATAATTCGCACATCAACCTTCGTGATCGTCGTATCACCAAGCGGCGTAAATTCGCGTTCCTGAATGACGCGTAATAATCTAACTTGGGTTTCCGGGCGCAGATCACCGATTTCGTCGAGGAAGATCGAGCCGCCGTCAGCGACTTCAAACAAACCTTTTTTCATGGCAACTGCGCCCGTGAACGCGCCTTTCGTATGTCCGAAAAGTTCCGATTCAAGCAATTCCGACGGAATGTTCGAGCAATTAACGGGAACGAAAGGCTGATCGGCGCGCGGACTCGCTTCGTGAATCGCTTTAGCGACGAGTTCTTTTCCTGTTCCCGATTCGCCGGTAATCAGCACGGTCGAACGCGCCGGAGCAACGCGGTCAACAAGGCGAAAGACGTTTTCCATTATTTCGGAACGCCCGATAAAACCTTCGCGTTTGACCGAGCGCGTCATCGCCTGACGCAGCACGACGCGCTCTTCTTCCTTACGCTGCGCCTTGATTCCGCGAGCGACGAGCGCGAGAATCTGTTCATTTTGAAACGGTTTGCGAATCACGCCGGTCGCGCCTTTTTCCCATGCCGAAATCGCCGTGTCAAAAGTCGCGTAAGCCGTAATCATCAACACATAAGCGTTCGGGTCTAATTTGACAATTTCCTGTAACGCCGTCAAGCCGCCCATTCCGGGCATTGAAACGTCCATTAAAACTACATCATAAGATTTTTCAGAATATGCTTCGACGGCTTCTTCGCCGGTTTTTGCCAGATCAACTTTATAACCCGCGCTCGAAAGAATCGTTTCCAGCACGTCGCGCATAATCTCTTCGTCGTCACAAATCAAGATCGAACCTTTTTTCGCCATAAGTTTTTGATTTTAGCAAATTTCGGAAAAATTTTTAACGATAAGTCATAAAGTCGTTAAGTATATTTTAATTTGATGCGGATTTGATTAAAATTGATAGGAAGTTCGGGAAGATAAAAACTTCCCGAACTTCCCGAATTTCCTATACTTGTCTGTTACTGACTATATAATTGATACAAATCGGATTTCAATAATCTTTGTCGTTTTTTCAGTGCCGGATTTGATAATATTTTAGATAAGTTATGAATGAATTTCCGCGTGTTGCGCTGTTTGCCGATACATTTCACGAAACTAACGGCGCGGCAAATATTTTGCGGCGTTTGACTAATTTTGCGCGTGAAAATAATTTGCCGTTGATGTGTCTTCGCGCCGGCAGGGAAACCTGCGTGAAAAATGACGGTTCGCTGAAAATCCTTGAACTCAAACGCAGTTTTGCGTCGTTCACGCTTAATGAAGACTTAAAATACGATCCGCTTTTGTGGCGTAATTTTAACTTGATAAAGCGTGAATTAAAAGATTTTCAGCCGGACGTTCTACATCTGACCGGCGTGAATGACATCAGCCAAATCGGATTTGCGCTGGCGCATCTCAAAAGATTACCGGCGGTTGCTTCGTGGCACACGAACGCGCACGAGTATCTGGCGCAGCGGACGATGAGCCGTTTTCCCCTAAAGTTTTTGCCGTGCAAATCGCAAAATATACTGAGACAAACGATTGAAAAAAATTCTCTGCGCGGCGTGATGAAAATGTGTTTTCTCGCGCAGGTGCAGCTTGCGCCGAATCTCGAATTGGTCGAGAAAATCAAAAAAATGACACGCCGCCCGACATTTTTGCTCGAACGCGGAGTTGATTCAGACTTTTTCTCACCCGAAAAACGCGAACGAACTGACAAGACTTTCAGACTCGGTTTTGTCGGCAGACTGCGCCCGGAAAAAAACGTCCGTTTCTTAGCGCAAATCAACGAAGTTTTGCGGCAATCCGGCGCGAAAGATTATCAGTTTGTCATCGTCGGCGAAGGCTGCGAATCCGAATGGCTGCGCCACAATATCGAAAATATTCACTTGACCGGCGTTCTTCACGGCGAAGAATTGGCGCGGACTTACGCCGATTTGGATTTGGTGGTTTTTCCTTCAAAAACCGATGCTTTCGGTAACGTCGCGCTTGAAGCAATGGCTTCGGGTGTGCCGTCCGTCGTGATGCCCGAAGGCGGTCCGAAATTTCTAATCAATCACGGACGGAACGGTTTCATCGCCCGCTCGGATGAAGATTTTTGTGAAATTGTCAGTCAAATTGTTGCTGAACCGTCGCGTCTTAATTGGATGAAAAAATATGCGCGTGAAACTGCTTTAAAGTATTCATGGGAAAATATTTTTAATAGCATTTACGAGCATTACCGCTACGCGCAAACCGTTAAAAAGAATGTTCGGGCTTAATTGGAGTTAGTGACAGAACGGATTAGAAGTTTGGGAAGTTTAGGAAGTTCGGGAAGAAAGTTTTATCTTCCTAAACTTCCCTAACCTCCTAAACTTCCCAAACCTGTTTTTGTTTTCTAATTTCAACTTCTCTTCCGCAGTCTGCCGCGTTGTAAAAATCCGACCAGTTCGCCGCTTCCGTTGATTACGCCGAGCGAGCCGATGCCGTTGTCGCGCATCAGTGTTTTCGCTTCGGTCAGCGTCGCGTCGGTTTCGACGAAAAATTCGGGCGTGACGGGACGCATTACGCTGCGGATTTTTGTGTTTTGCCAATCTTCACGCGGCAGTTTTTTTAAGTCTTCGAGCATTAACACGCCATAAAACTGCTTTTTTTCCGCAACTAAAAAAATCGTCTGTCGGTGAAGCGGCAAAATCGTGTCAACGAACTTTAAAACGCTTGTTTCCGGTTCGATTGTGATTGGCATCTGCATCGCTTCTTCAACGCTCAGATTTTCAAACTTATTGACTTCTTTAATAATTCCGCTTGCCGAATCATACAAAAAAAGTCCGACCAAAATCGTCCAGAATCCCGTAAAAAAACCGTCGGTCGCCGCTAATAAAATAACCACTCCGAAAACGATCAGTGCGAGCGCGATAATTTTCCCGAACTTTCCGGTCGTAATCGTCGCCTCGTTCAAATCCGTTCCGCGCCGCCACAGATACGCCCGCAAAACTCTGCCGCCGTCGAGCGGATAACCCGGAAACATATTGAAAACCGCCAGTAGAAAATTCCACAGCGCGAGAAAAAATGCGAGAGTGACAAGAATTTTGAGTTCGAGCGAATTGGCAATCGCCATCAAAATTATAAAAGCAACCGCGAGCAAAAAACTCGCCGCAGGTCCGGCAATCGCAATCCGAAATTCGGCGCGCGGCGTGTCGGGTTCACGCCTAAATCTGGCGAGTCCGCCGAACGGATGCAGAACGATTTCCAAAACTTCGACACCTTCCATCCGCGCCGCGACCGCGTGAGCAAATTCGTGCAGAAAAATCGAAACAAACAAAACGAGCGTCGTTAGCGCACCGAACACCAAACACGTCAGAAAATTGTCAATCAATCTGGACGAAGACAGATTAAACGCCGTAATCCAGGACATCAGCGCAAAGACAAAAAACCAGCGAAAATCTATCCGCACCGGAATTTCCGAAATGTGCGCGACGAGAATCTGGCGTTTTAAGAATTCGAGTTGACGCATTTATAAATTAAGGTGAAACAGTCAAGAACATTATCATTGCGGAAATTTTAAAAGTAAAGACTGCGCTCATTTGAGCCTGCAAATTAACTGTGTAGAGTTGCTTTATGAGAGCCGGATTGTTATATTTTCTATTCGGCTTTTGCTGAGAGCGCAGCAGGGCATTGAAAAATCGGGGACGTAGCTCAGTTTGGCAGAGCGCTGCAATGGCATTGCAGAGGTCAGGGGTTCGACCCCCCTCGTCTCCACCAAAATTTATTCGGCGAAAAGAGTAATCTGCACAGGATTGCTCTTTTTGTTTTTGGTAACATTATCTTTAGCGACAGAAGTTTAGGAAGTTTGGGAAGACAAAAATTTCTTCCCAAACTTCCTAAACTTCCCTAAACTGCCTAAACTTTTCGATAAGTTATATTCTCGACTACAAAAATTATGCAGCCACTGGCAAATGAAATTCGTCCGCAGACTCTGGCGGAATACGTCGGTCAGAAACACCTCGTCGGCGCGGGCAAACCGCTGCGTCTGGCGATTGAACAGGGACATATTTTCTCGTTTATTTTGTGGGGAACGCCGGGAACGGGGAAAACGACGCTTGCGCGGATTTACGCAAATGCGATCAATGCTGACTTTTACGAACTTTCCGCTGTTTCCGCCGGTAAAGAAGATATTCGCAAAATTATTGCTAAACCGCGTGAAGATAATCGCCCGCGAGTTTTGTTTCTTGATGAAATTCACCGGTTTAATAAAGCACAGCAGGATTTTCTGCTGCCGTTCGTCGAATCGGGCGAACTCGTTTTAATCGGTGCAACGACGGAAAATCCGAGTTTTGAAGTGATTCCCGCGCTGCTCTCGCGTCTGCGTGTTTTCGTTTTGGAAGAATTTACTGAGACGGATATGTCGGAAATTATTGACCGCACGAATTTTAAGTTAGATAAAGATGCGAAAGACTGGCTGATTCAGATGGCGAACGGCGATGCGCGGCAGGCGATTACGATGATCGAAAATACCGCGCGGCTGTATGATGAAATTTCGATTGAAACCTTAAAAGAAACGCTCCAGTCGAAATTTTTGCGCTACGACAAACAGGGCGAAGAACATTACAACGTCATCAGCGCGTTCATCAAATCAATGCGGGCGAGTCAGCCGGACGCGGCGATGTATTACCTGGCGCGAATGATCGAAGCGGGCGAAGACCCGAAATTTATCGCGCGGCGAATGGTCATTTTCGCGTCCGAAGACATCGGTTTGGCGATGCCGACGGCTTTGGTTGTCGCCAATGCCGTTTTTCGCGCCGTCGAAACCGTCGGCTTGCCCGAAGCCGGAATCAACCTCGCGCACGGCGTTGCATATTTGTCGAATTGCAGCAAAGATCGCAGTGCCTACGAAGCCTACAAAGCCGCACTCGACGACGCAAAACGCCACGGCAATCTGCCCGTCCCGACAAATCTCCGCAACGCGCCGACCAAATTGATGAAGGAAATCGGCTACGGTGAAGGCTATGAACTTTACTCGAATGAAGACTATCTGCCGAAAAAATTGAAAGGCAAAAAATATCTCAAACCGAAAAATAAATAGATTGGAGCGCGGACATTTCTGTCCGCCGGTCCATTCAGAAAGCGAAAACTAATAACGCGCTTCAACGGACAATTTCAATCGCGCACGTTAGCGTATATTCTCTCTTTGCTCGAACACGCTTGCGGACAGGAATGTCCGCGCTCCGACTAAAAAAATGTCACAAAAGTTATCTTCACGGTGTTTTTCTGATGTCTGCACACAAAAATACATTTTTAAGGGAGATGCTTTTATGTCGAAAAATTTCAAATATTTATTCAGTTCGCTTTTGGTTTTTATCGTAATCATCGTCGGTAATTACGTTATCGTCGCGCAAACGACTCTGACGGGAACTTGGAAAGCCGAAACTAAAGTTGAAAAATCGGACAAGATACAACTGTCGTTTTCACGCAAAACCGACAAAGGCAATAATCAAATGAGTTCGACATTTGATTACGCCGACTTGAAAGGTTTGAGCCGCGAACAATCTTTGGTAAACGGCGCAGTCAAATTCAGTCTTGTCCGCGAAGCCGGAACGATTGACTGCGAAGGGACATTTCAAACCGGCAAAGGTTCGGGAACATTCATTTTTACAGGCAATCAAAATTTCGTTGACGCGATGAAAACACGCGGCTTCGACTTTGACAAAGCTGCCTCAAAAAATAATGAAGACAGCGCGGAAAACCGTCTGTTTGCCGCGACGACTTTAAACGTCACAACTGTTTTGGCGGACGATTTGCTTTCGGCAGACTTCGGTAAACTCGAAGTTGAAGACCTTTTCAAAGCGGCGATTTTCAAAGTTGATTCCAAATTTATGAGCGAAATGAAAAATTCGGGTTTTCCGAATCTGACGTTTGAAGATTTAGTCAAAGCGCGGATTTTCAAGATTGATGCCGGATTTGTCCGTGAAGTCGTTGGAATGGGTTTCGATAAAGAGCCGTTTGAAAGCCTCGTTAAAATGCGGATTTTCAAAGTTACGCCCGCATTCATCTCAGAAGTTCGGAGCGAAGGTCTAACAAATCTTGATGTCGAAGACTTGGTTAAAATGCGGATTTTCAAAATTGACGGCGAATTTATCCGCCAATCCCGCGCCGACGGTGTGCCGATGGATGTCGAAAAACTCGTTCAAAAACGCATCGGTGTTTACGGCAAAGATTAATTTTCGGTGCTGCCGAATCTGCGTTTGTTACGTTCCCGCGCCTTTGTCTGTTCAACGGCGCGGTCTTTCGGCGGCGCATTCGTGACAAGCGCGTCAAGCAATTTCCGCGAAGCCGCCGCGACTTCCTCAACCGCCGTTTCAAAAGCCGCCGCGTTAGCCATTGACGGCTGACTAAACCCGCCGATCTTCCGCACAAACTGAATCGCCGCCGCCCGAATCTCGTCATCCGTCGCCGCGGGTGCAAAATTATGTAATTGCTTGATATTTCGACACATAAATTAAAAATGAAAAGCCGCCACATTTTGACGACTTTATTACTGTGCTGAATTTTTATACTGCTTCCAATTGAGTTAAAGAGTATTTGAATAGTTCCAAGACTTTTATAGCTTGTTCACGTTTGACGGTCGGGAAATTTTCGAGAAATTCATCTAACGACACGCCGTTTTCCAAATTATCAAGCAAAACCGAAACAGGAACGCGAGTTCCGCGAAAAACAGGTGTGCCGTTTAAAATTTCTTTTTTGCTGACAATCTCGAAAGACGGCGAAACACTGAGCGAAAAAACTTTCCTCCGATTAACGCGAATCGGCTTTTCCCAAGCGTTATCTTCCTCAGCTTGCAAGATTACGAGTTCGTCAATTTCTTTTTCGGTCAGATTTTTGTTCATATATCCCAACCTGTAATTATCCGCACAATGCGGTTCGGTTTCAACTGAAAAATTATCTTCAAATGTCTTCCGCCAAAAGTTTCGCCAATTAATTGATAACGGTCTGTAAAAGATTTGTTGCGACGAATCTCAAAATCGTTGTAAAAACATTCAACCGCTTCTTTGAAAGTAATCCGATGCGCGTGTAACTCATCGTTTTCAAAGTCATACTCAAAATCCGTCGGCTCAAACTTTGACCAACCTATAATTAACTAAAATAATCTTTCATAAATCTTCGCACGTCACGAATCATATCTTCAACATCTGCTTTTGTGAAACCGCCTAAACCGTGCGCGGCTTTGTTTCTTAAATCTGCCAAAGCCGTGATTTGTTTTTGTTTTAGAAGATTATAAACGCCTGTTTTTGCCAACTCTGCATTCATCGCGTCGAGTTTCGGTTTTGCTGAAAGCGTTATTCCGTTTTTCACACAAAGTTTTCGTAAACTATCTTCTAAAACGCTTCCGGCAATAACTGCTGATGCAGTGAAATAACTCTGACTCAAAAGATGTTCGGCTTGTTCAAGAAAATCATCAAAAACTTCTGCTTCAATTAAAGTGCGAGTATCGAAAAGATAACCATTTTCGTAATCTTCTTTAGCCGCTTTCAAAACTCCAAGACTTTGTTGAAATGAATTAAGATTGTTATCAAAATCTATGTATTCGGATTTATTTTTGAAACCAGTATAGTAATCACTATTTTCTCCAAAAATTTGTTTTAGCAAACTTAAAGAACTTATCATCCATTGAATAGCATTTTGTTTATTAATCGTATCTGAACGAGGTGTAATATTTGGCGAATCATTGTGATAAATTTCATGGTAATCATCAGTGTAATATTTCTCATCGCCAGAAATTTCCCTTCGAGAAATTAGTTGATTTGCTATATCAAGTAGCTGATTAAACCTATTTATTATCTTTTCATCAATCTTCATAGTTTAACTTTCATTAGCATTCAAGACTGCAAGAAATGCTTCCTGTGGAATCTAAGCGAATTGATAAATCAGCGGGCGAAACGTCGCTTTGGGAATCGGTTTATTGTTGGCAATGGCAGCGGCGAGCCAAGCCTCTTTTGCCAACAATACTTCGTGCAGGGCTTCTTCGGGAGTTTCGCCAAAGGCGGAGCAGTTTTTTAAGTCGGGAATATCGGCGATGTAGCCTTCATCTTCTTCGCTGTAAAATACGTTTATGTGATAGTCTTTCATCCTTTTTCCTCAATTCGTAGATTATACTTTTCGACTAATTGGAGCAACTGTTTTATTTGATAGCTTTTGGCTTTTCCTTTGACATTTTGCAAGTTCACGAGTTCGGAAATTGCATCGTGAACGAAAATGTGATGACTGCCGTTTATGCGGTCAAGCCGAAAACCGAACGCTTCGGCACAGGAAACGGCATCTTCGAATTTGACGTTCTTTTGGTTTATCAAAAGTCTTTGTAAAAGTTTTAGCTTCTTCATCTTTTAGCTTTCATTAACCTTCAAAACCGCCAAAAATGCTTCTTGCGGAATCTCGACGCGTCCGACTTTTTTCATTCGTTTTTTGCCTTCTTTTTGTTTTTCGAGGAGTTTCCGTTTGCGCGAAATGTCGCCGCCGTAGCATTTGGCGGTGACGTTTTTACCCATGGCTTTGACGGTTTCGCGGGCGATGATTTTTGCGCCGATGGCGGCTTGAATCGGGACTTCAAACATCTGGCGCGGGATCAGTTCCTTCATTTTCGAGACGACGAGTTTGCCTTTGGCTTCGGCGGTGTTGCGGTGCAGAACTAACGAAAGCGCATCAACCGGTTCGCCGGAGACTAACACGTCGAGCTTGACGAGATTGCTCTCGCGGTAATCGGAAAAATGATAATCGAGCGAAGCGTAACCTTTGGAAACCGATTTCAAACGGTCGTAAAAATCCAGAACAATTTCGTTGAGCGGCAGTTCGTAGATGAGCATTACACGATTTTCCGTAATGTATTCAAACTTTTTCTGGACACCGCGTTTTTCGTCGAGCAGTGCAAGAATTCCGCCTAAGTATGGATCATTAGTCAAAATCGTCGCTTCGATATACGGTTCTTCGATCTTGTCAATTCTGCCGGTGTCGGGCATTTTTGACGGCGAATCAACTTCCATCACTTCGCCGTTCGTCGTCGTCACGCGGTAACGAACTCCCGGAGCAGTCGTGATTAATTCGAGATTAAATTCACGTTCGAGGCGTTCCTGAATAATCTCCATATGCAGAAGTCCTAAGAATCCGCAGCGGAAACCGAATCCGAGTGCGGTCGAACTTTCCGGTTCGTAGAAAAACGACGCGTCGTTGAGCCGAAGTTTATCCATCGCGTCGCGCAAATCTTCATATTGCGCCGAATCAATCGGATACAAACCGGCGAAAACCATCGGTTTGACTTCCTGAAAACCGGGAAAAGGTGTGTCAACCGGACGTGCGGCTTCGGTAATCGTGTCGCCGATCTGCACGTCGGCGACGGTTTTGATCGAAGCCGTAAAAAAACCGACTTCGCCGACGCTCAGTTCATTGATCGGAGTCGGGCGCGGACGATTAACGCCGAGCGTTTCGACTAGATATTCGCGTCCTGTGTTGAAAAATTTGATTTTCGTGCCTTTTTTAATCGTTCCTTCGATGATGCGGAAAAGCACGATCACGCCGCGATAACTGTCATACCAACTGTCGAAAATCAGGGCTTTGAGCGGCGCGTTCGGATCGCCTTTCGGTGCAGGAATCTTAGCGACGATTTGTTCGAGAACTTCTTCAATGCCGATGCCGGTTTTCGCGCTGGCGAGAACTGCGTCGCTCGTGTCCAAGCCGATAATATTTTCGATCTGCTCTTTGATTCGGTCGGGTTCGGCGGACGGTAAATCAATTTTGTTGAGAACGGGAATCAGTTCGAGGTCATTTTCAATCGCCAAATAAGTGTTTGCCAGCGTTTGTGCTTCAACGCCCTGCGACGCATCAACGATCAGCAGTGCGCCTTCGCACGCCGAGAGCGAACGCGAAACTTCATACGAGAAATCAACGTGTCCGGGCGTGTCAATCAGATTTAAAACGTAATCTTTGCCATCTTTGGCTTTGTAATCGAGACGAACGGCGTGCGCCTTGATCGTGATGCCGCGTTCACGTTCGAGGTCCATATCATCAAGAAGCTGCGCTTCCATATCGCGGTCGGCAACCGCGCCGGTCAATTGCAAAATGCGGTCGGCAAGCGTGGATTTGCCGTGGTCAATATGGGCGATGATGGAGAAATTTCTAATTCTTTCAGGATTCATAATGTCTGCACAGGATTTTCGGTAAAATCCGAAATAATAACAATAGCAAAACACACGCTGCTTCGCATCTATCGCAACTTTCAAAAAAAAATCAAAAAAAATTATTCGGTGAATCCAATAATTAATTTCAGGCGAATATGTTGACGTAAGGAAAAACTAACTGCTGTTTTTCATAGAAAACACAAAACTATTTGTGCTTCAGGCACAAAATGATGTTGAAGATTTGTTGATTCAATAAATCTTCAATTACTAGGAGGGTAATAAATGATTCGAGAGAGATTTGCAAGGCACAGCTTCGTTTTGACGGTGCCTTTTTTGTTTGCTTTATTTTTAATCGTCGGGCTGTCAAATGTTTCAGCCGTGACGCTTTTTGGCGTGAATACGTCGAACCAACTGGTGCGTTTCGACTCGGCAACGCCGGGAATGGTTTCGACACCAATAGCTATCACCGGCTTACAAACAGGCGAAAATATTCTCGGAATAGATTTTCGTCCCGTTAACGGACAACTTTACGGACTCGGCAGTTCAAGCCGTTTATATTCGATTAATATCACCACCGGCGCGGCGACTGCGATTGGTGCGGCAGGTGCGTTTACATTAAGCGGAACCGATTTCGGATTCGATTTTAATCCGACGGTTGACCGCATCCGTGTTGTTTCAAACACCGGACAGAATTTGCGTCTCAATCCCGATACGGGAGCTATTGCGGCAACCGATACGCCGCTCAATCCGGGCGCACCGTCGGTGACGGCGGCGGCTTATACGAATAATTTCGCGGGCGCGACAACAACGACGCTTTATGTTATTGACACGACGACCAATTCACTCTACACACAAAATCCGCCAAATAACGGAACGCTTAATTTGGTCGGACCGCTCGGTGTCGTCGCAACCGGCACGAACGGTTTCGACATCGCTTCAAACGGGATGGCTTTTGCCGGTTTGACGGTCGGCGGCATATCACAGCTTTATACGATTAACTTAACCACCGGCGCAGCGACGGCGGTCGCGGCAATCGGCGGCGGCAATATGCTGCGCGGTCTTTCGGTCGGTTTCGGAAGCGCGGCAACCGGCACGACGGCACTCGACTATGACGGCGACCGACGCGCCGATTATGCGGTTTTCCGGCTTTCGAGCGGAACACAATTTGTCAACCGCAGTTCAAATAACAGTTTTTTCTCAGTCAACTTCGGCATCTCGACGGACGTGCAGGTTCCGGGCGATTATGACGGCGACCGACGCGCCGACATCGCAGTTTGGAGACCTTCCAACGGTGTTTTCTACGTTTTGCGAAGTTCAGATAATGTAGTTCAATACTATCAATTCGGTCTGAATGGTGACGAACCGGTTGCGCGTGATTACGACGGCGACGGCAAAACAGATTTTGCGGTTATTCGTCGTACCAACGGACAGTCGGTTTGGTATATCAATAACAGTGCGACCAATACTTTCCGCGTTGAAACTTTTGGACTCGACGGCGATATTTCCGCACCGGGCGATTATGACGGCGACGGCAGATTCGATCTCGGAACTTTCCGCAACGGGACATTTTATGTGTTGCGAAGCACGCTCGGATATTCGGTCGTGCAGTGGGGAATGAGCGGCGATTTGGTTGTTCCGGGCGACTACGACGGCGACGGCAAAACCGATTACGCGGTCGTGCGTCAGGGGACGAATTTGACGTGGTTTATTCTGCGTTCATCTGACGGCGGATTTTCTGCGCCGCAATTAGGTTCAAAACCTGACTTTCCGGCGCAAGCCGATTATGACGGCGACGGTCGAACAGATGTTGCGGTTTGGCGTTCACAAAACGGCGTATTCTATGTTCACCGCAGCTCAATCGGTGTCATCACGCAATATCAATTCGGACAAAACGGCGATTATCCGATTGCCAATTACGATACACACTAATTCGATTTGGGATTTGGGATTTGGGATTTGGCATTTTTTGAGATGGAAACAAACTTGTTTCCTTAGCAAATCAGCCAATCCAAAATCCCAGATCACCAATCCCAAATCCTAAACACAGATGGAGGGAATTTATGAAAAATTTTATTAAAAAGATCGGAGAAGGTTTTATCGGATTATCGTTAATCTTCTCGGCAACGGCGATTCCGTCGTTTGCTTCGAGCCACGCGGAAGCACCGCTCATCTCAATGGACAGATTTGTTGACAACACTGATACTTACGCTTTTCGAAGCGTCGAAGCGGGACGCGACGGATTTGTCACACTGATTGCCAATTACATTCCGCTGCAGGAACCGTCAGCCGGACCGCAATGGTTTCGCTGGGACGACACGGCTTTGTATGAAATCAAAATTGACAACACCGGCGACGGCGTTGAAGACATCACTTATCAGTTTCAGTTCAATACTCAAACAGTCAACAGCGACACGGTTTTGGGAATGTCAACCGTTAATCAGGACGGCGTAATCAGTAATTTGACCGATCCCGATTACAATCAACCGCAAACTTATACGGTGCGCCGCATTGAGCGTCGCGGCAATCGGCGCGGACAGCTAATCGCCGCCGGACTTCGCACACCGCCGAATAATATCGGACCGCGCGTTACGCCGAATTACGAAGCTAATCTCGGTCAGCCGGCAGTTTACCCGCTGGCAAACGGCGGCAAAGTTTTTGCCGGCACCCGCGATGAATATTTTTATATTGATCTCGGTGTTTTTGATGCTTTGAATCTGCGTTCAATCGGTTCGACCGGCGGAATTGATTCAACTAAAGGCTACAATGTCAGCACATTGGCGATTGAAGTTCCGATTCAGGAATTAACATCTTCACGCGCTGTTCCGGCAAGTTCGACCGCTTCGGATGCGGTCATCGGCGTTTGGGCAACTGCCAGCCGCCGCTCGACCCGCGTTCTGAACGCTGGTTCGCAATCGAACTCCGGCGATTGGGTGCAGGTTTCGCGTCTCGGCAATCCGCTCGTCAATGAACTCGTTATTCCGCTCGGTTTGAAAGATGCGTTTAATGCGATTCCGCCGTCAGTTGATGGAACTATTCCGCGTGTCGTTTCGGCGATTACCGATCCTGAACTTTCTCGTTTATTGCGGGCAGTTTACGGGATCACGATTCCGCCCGCACCGCGTAATGATTTGGTTCAGATTTTCGGCACGGGAATTCCGGTCAATGCGGTCACGGGACCGACTTATACGACGTTTCTTTCCGACGGCACGGCGCACGAAATGATTCGTCTGAATACGGCGATTCCGATTACGCCGATTGCGAGTCAGAACCGACTCGGACTGCTCGGCGGCGACGTTGCCGGTTTTCCGAACGGTCGTCGAGTATTTGACGACGTAACCGACATCGAACTTCGCGCTTTGGCAGGCGGAACACCGTTCACACCGGCGACCAACATCGCGCCGAACAACACTTTGGGCGATGGTGTCAGTGCGAACCCGGAAGGTCCGCTTCTCACGCGATTCCCTTATTTGCTCCCGCCGAATCAGGGAAATCAGCCGCGCACTTCAAATCAAACTTTGACTGAAGGCAAACCGCACGATTGGACAAAAGCTCCGGTCGTTGACGAAAAAGGCAACTTCGTTAATTAACAACCAAATTCGTGCCTGAAAGTGAATTTATTATGCTTTCAGGCACGAACTTTTTTGAAAAATAACAATGCAGAAACACGCAACAAATAGAGAAATTATGCTGATCAAACTTTCAAATATTCTATTTTTTATGATTTTCGCGGCATTTTTTCTTTTCACGGCTTGTTCGAGCAGTGTGAAAGAACCGAATACCGTGCAGGCTTCGAGCCAGAATCTGCCGTCCGATGCGAATGATAAAGAAGTCGGCGATGTCTTAAAAACCATCGAAAAAATGCCCGATTCGCCGATGGGTTACACGCAGCTTGCCGCCGTTTATATCAAACGCGCCCGCGCCACCGGCGATTTTAGCCTTAATTCAAAAGCCGAAACCGCCGTCGAAAAAGCATTACAAATTGCACCCGAAGACGCGGCGGCACGAAAATTCCAAGCCTCGCTTCATTTAACTTTTCACCGTTTCGCCGAAGCACTCGAACTTGGCAAAAAACTCCAAAGCGAATACCCGGACGACGCATTTGTTTATGGCGTTTTGACTGATTCCAACGTCGAACTCGGCAATTACAAAGAAGCCGTCGAAGCCGCGCAGAAAATGGTTGATTTGAAACCGAATACATCATCTTATGCAAGAGTCGCTCACTTACGTTCACTCAACGGCGACACGGCAGGCGCGGTCGAAATGTTCAAAACCGCCGCGCGAACCGCCGATCCGGGCGACAAGGAAGCGCAAAGCTGGTGTCTCGTCCAACTCGGTGACGAACTCTGGAAAAACGGCAAATATGCCGAATCCGAAAAGGTTTACGACGAGGCTTTAGCGAATTTTCCCGACTATTATCTGGCACTTCCCGGCAAAGGTCGCGCCCGTGCCGCGCAGAACGATTTTGATGCGGCAATTCCAATTTTAACCAACGCGCTCAACCGCGTTCCGAACGTCGAAACCGCGATTCTGCTCGGCGATATTTACACGAAACAAGGCAACATCGAAAAAGCTAAACAACAATACGATCTGGTTGAAGTCATCGAACAAAAAATCGGCATTAACAACGATCAAAAACGTCTCGCGCTGTTGTGGGCAGACCAAAATATACGGCTTGATGACGCGCTGACGATCACGAAACGCGAATCGGAAATGCGTAAAGACATTTTCACAGTGGACGCGCTCGCCTGGACTCTCTACAAAAAAGGTCAATTAGCGGACGCGAAAACCGCGATTGATAACGCGCTGAATCCGAAAGCGAATGATGCGCGAATCTTCTATCACGCGGGAATGATCGAAAAAGATTTGGGCAACAAAACGGAAGCAAAAAAAATGCTCGAAGCGGCTTTGAAAATCAATCCGATGTTCGATCTGCTGCAAGCCGAAAATGCGCGGAAAGCATTAGCAGAACTAAAATAATTAAAAAAGATCAGAGCCGTTTTTATTTGCCTAAACTTTTCAAATCAAACCTTGGTAAATAAATTCGGTTCTGATGCAGAAAGCAGACAGGGAATAAATATGAAACGGAATCTATTAATTTCAAGCGGTCTTTTTATTTTAGCTTGCGCCTTTTCAGCAATCGCACATCCTTTGAGCAATTTCAGCGTCAATCAATATTCGCGGCTCGAAGTTGAAAAGAAGAAGATTAAAATCCGGCAGGTTCTTGATGTTGCGGAGATTCCGAGTTTTCAACTGCAAAACGAAATTGACGCGGACAAGGACGGAAAAATGTCTGATGCGGAATTAAACGCTTACGCCGACAAATTCACGCCCGAATTTTTAGCGAATCTTTCTTTAACGATCAATAATCAACCGGCGGAAATCCACGTCGAATCAAAAAATATTTCAACCAAATCCGGCGAAGGAAATTTGCCGATCTTGCGAATCGAGTGGAATTTGTCGAGCGATTTGCCCAATCCAGCCGACAAAAATCAGGTTAAATTCGAGAACAAAAATTTTAATGCGCGAATCGGCTGGAACGAAATCGTTTTAAAGCGCGTCGGCGGTATCAATATTTTCGATGCAAACGCCTTCGGGAGTCAGGTGACGGACGAATTAAAATCTTATCCGCAGGAAAGCCTGAGTGCGCCGCTTGCCGAAAAGTCGGCGAATTTTACATTTTCGACAAATGCCGTCCCCGAAAATGCAAAACCGCTCCGTGACCGCGACGGACGCAGTTCCGCGTCGGTCGGAAAAGACAAATTCGCCGAACTTATCAACGGTGAAGTGACGCTTCCGGTAATGCTGTTCGGCTTACTGCTCGCGCTCGGTTTCGGCGCGATGCACGCGATGTCGCCCGGACACGGCAAAACGGTCGTCGGTGCATATCTCGTCGGCTCACGCGGAACGGTCAAACACGCAATGTTTTTGGGTTTAACCGTGACGATCACGCACACGCTCGGCGTTTTCGCGCTCGGATTGATTACGCTTTTCGCTTCAAAATATATTCTGCCTGAAAAATTGATGCCGTTTTTAGGATTCGTATCGGGGCTGATGGTTTTGTATATCGGATTGACGATGTTCAAATCGCGCCTGTTTTCGGCGTTGGGCTGGAAATCGGGCGGACATCAATCACAGAGCGAACATTCGCACGCAAACGAAAATCACGGCGAATTGACGCATACGCACGACGGCATAACACATTCGCATCTGCCGCCGGAATCGGTTTCGTGGAAAAATTTGCTGGCGTTAGGAATTTCGGGCGGTCTGCTGCCGTGTCCGTCGGCTCTGGTGCTGATGCTTTCGGCAATTAATTTGAACCGCATCGGTTACGGATTGATTTTGACGCTCGTTTTCAGTTTCGGCTTGGCGGCGACTTTAACGGCGGTCGGTTTGATCTTTCTCTACGGCGGAAAATTGGTCGGCGGTTCGCGGCTCTCGGAAAATCGAATCTTTAAAGCTCTGCCGGTGATGAGTGCGTTCATAATTGCCTGTGTCGGCGCGGTAATCTGCTATAATTCATTAGGTTAAAAAATATGAATGAATTATTACCGCTGCTTTTCATCAGTTCGGGTTTCGGCATAATGGCTCTCGGCTTTTTTCTCGGTCTGAAACACGCGACCGAAGCCGATCATCTGGCGGCGGTTTCGACTATCGTTTCCGAACGCAAAAGCCTCTGGAGTTCAGCAATCATCGGCGGAATCTGGGGATTAGGACATACGATTTCGCTGGTCGCAGCGGGAATTTTCGTAATTTTGCTCGACTTTAAAATTAGCGAAAAAACCGAGCGAATTTTAGAATTTTGCGTCGGCGTGATGCTTTTATTCTTAGGTTTGAATGTTCTGCGAAAAATTCTCAAAGGCGGAAATTTGCATTTTCACTCGCACGAACACGGCGCACGCAAACACGTTCATCCGCACATTCACGAACCTGCTAAATCGGACGCGCCCGACACGCATCACGGCTTTAAATTCAGTCCTCGCGCACTGTTTATCGGAATGGTTCACGGTCTCGCGGGCAGCGCGGCGTTGATGCTGCTGGTTATTCCGACCATCGAATCGCGCTCACTCGGATTGCTCTATATCGTCATTTTCGGCATCGGTTCAATCGGCGGAATGATGTTGATGAGTTTTCTCGTCGGTCTGCCTTTTCACCTGACGGCTTCGCGCTTCAATCGTTTCAACCATATTCTGCAAAGCGTCGCCGGGTTCGTCAGTATCGCTATCGGCTTGACGATTATTTACGAAAAAGGCTTTACCGAAGGTTTGTTCGGTTAATCGGTAAGCGAAGCGGCAGCAAACACATCCTCACTTTTGAAATGTCGAATATTGCTACATACACAAAGCGTTTTCCAATACAAATCTCACTCTATACCATATCCAAAAGCAAACATTTATAGTTTATCCCAAACAAAACTTGACAAAAATTAGAATTAGACTTATTCTAAATCTAATTTAGGACGAAATGAGCAAAGAAACAGATGTAAAAATTTTAGGTTTGACGCGGCAGCGTGAAGTTATTTTAACGGTGATTCGTGAAAATGACGAGCATCTGACGGCAAATGGAATTTTTGATAAAGCGAAAAAGCTTTTGCCGGGAATTTCTTTTGCGACCGTTTACAATTCACTTCGGTATTTGAAGGACGCGGGACATATCGCGGAAATCAGTTTTGGAAACGGCGCAAGCCGTTTCGATTCTAAACTAACGCGCCACGACCACGCGATCTGCACAAAATGCGGAAAACTGGTTGATATGGAAATCGAACTTCCCATTGAAATTGTCAATTTCGCGGCGGAGTTTTCTAAATTCAAACCCGAATCTATCGAACTTACTCTGCGCGGCACTTGTCCTGAATGCAATAAATAAAAATATACATTTTAAGAGGAATAAATATAATTATGTCAACAGCTACAGGAACAGCACTGGAAAATAAACAAGCGTTTACAATTGCCAAAGTCGGACAGCCGGCACCGGATTTTAATCTGCCTTCGACCAAGAATATGGACACGCTGGCGGAAAATATCAGCCTTGCGGATTACAAAGGAAAATGGTTGATTCTGCTTTTCTATCCGCTCGATTTTACGTTTGTCTGCCCGACCGAATTGACGGCTTTTTCGGACAGATTGGAAGAAATCAACGGCATCGGCGCGGAAGTTTTAGGCGTTTCGACCGATTCGGTTCATTCGCATCGTGCGTGGATCAAAACTCCGCGCGATCAAAACGGCATCGAAGGTTTGGCGTATCCGCTGCTTTCAGATGTCGGCGGAAAACTGGCGGCGAAATACAACATTTTGGTTGAAGAAGCGAACATCGCTTTGCGCGGTCTGTTCATCATCAACCCGGAAGGCGTTTTGCAGTATTCGGTCGTTCACGATCTGAACATCGGACGCTCGGTTGACGAAACTCTGCGCGTTTTGCAGGGACTTCAAACCGGCGGCTTGTGTTCGGCTGACTGGACACCGGGACAGGATAATTTAAGCGTTTAAGGTTTTGACGATTTATTGTTGATTTGGGATTGCGGATTGCGGATTTTCAGAAAGAAATCCCAAATCCACAATCCCAAATCCCAAATCATTTTACGGAGTAAAAATTATGCCAATGAGAATCGGAGACGCGATTCCGACATTTGAAGGCGCGACCGAATGGTTGAACGAATTGCAGGAAACTGCCGACGATTACATTCGGAACGCACCGACACTCGTTTATTTTTGGGCGACGAGTTGCGGAATCTGCAAGGAAAATATGCCCAAACTTCAGGAGTTAAAAGCCAAATATAAAGATCGGGGATTGAAAACCGTGGCGATCCATTTACCGCGCTACGAAGCCGATACGAATCTCGAAACGGTTAAGGAAAACATTGCAACTTATTGCATAACCGACGTTTGCGCGATTGATAACAAACACAAACTCAAGGATGCTTTCTTAAATGAGCAAGGCTGGGTTCCGGTCTATTATTTGTTTGACGCGGAAGGAAAACTAAAATCACGCGCGGCGGGCGAATTCGGAGTCGGAGTTTTAACCGGCGCATTAGAAAAAATGTTTCCGGCGCAATCTGCGGCGGCTTAACGATTTTGGATTTGGGAATTCGGATTGCGGAAATCTTTTTGGACAAGTATTTCCGCATCTGAATTTTGGTTATTTATTTAATACTAAATGGCGAAAGAGCGGGCGCGCAAAGCCGCAACCCTTCCTAACCTGTAATTGGGTTTATCTTGAATTTTTCACGTTAAACTTAAATCAAGCTGAAATAAAATAAAACAAGTTTCATAAAATTTCAGGTCAGGAAGGGTTGCGGCTTTGCGCGCCCGCTAAAGTTTCTTTAACGAAATCGTTTCACACAATCAACAAATCTTTCCTTTATTTCCCAATAATTTTCGTCCGTTTCGATCAACTTTCCGCGCACAAATGTTTCGTTGATGTGCGAAATATTCGCCGTATAAATAATCGTCGAAGCGAGGTTTTCCAGACTTACATTTTCCAAAAGCGGCGCGTCCGTATCTATCACACACGCATCAAAATCTGCGCCGACGGCAAAGAAATCTTTTTCAAAATTGTTCATCGCTTTGCGTCCGGCAATTGTCGCTTGATTAATCGCAAACAGTCCCGCATCCGCGCCGAAAGTATTACGTTTATGCGAGATAAGCCGCTGCCCGTAATCCAAAAGCCGTAATTCTTCAAACGGATTCAAGCCGATATGACTGTCCGTGCCGATGCTCCAATTTCCGTTGAAAGATTGGTAATTTCGCAAAGGAAAAATTCCGTCGCCGAGGTTGCCTTCAGTGCTTGGGCAAAGCACGACGTTTGCGCCGGATTTCGCTAAATTTTCGGTTTCAAGTTCAGTCAAATGCGTCGCGTGAACGAGGTGAAATCTTTCGTTCAAATCGCAGTTTTCAAGCAACCATTCGACCGGACGTTTTCCTAAAAATTCGATACAATCTGCAACTTCTTTTAACTGCTCGGAAACGTGAATGTGAAACGGAACATCATTCGGCAGCTCATTGACGGCGCGTAAAATATCGCCCGCGTCAACGCCGCGCATTGAGTGAATTCCGACGGCGATATTGGCGTTTTCGTATTTTTTACAAACTTCGGCTGACGCTTCAAAAAGCCGCGCGTAATCATCAAAAGTTTTCGAGATAAATCGTTTTTGACGCTCGTTCGGCGCGATACCGAAACCGCCTTTTTGATAAAAAATCGGAACGAGCGTGATCTTAATTCCGGCTTCGTTCGCGGCTTCGATTAACGCTTCGCCAATTTCGGCTGAATTATCGTAAGGCGCACCGTTTTTATCGTGATGAACATAATGAAATTCGGCGACATTTGAATAACCATTTCTGAGAAGTTCCGCATAAAGCATTGCCGCAATCGTCTTTATTTCGTCGGGATTCAGATTAAGCGCAAGCCGATACATCGCCTCGCGCCACGACCAAAAATCATCATCGCCCACGTTATTTTCCGCCAAACCAGCCATCGCATACTGAAAAGCGTGCGAATGTGCATTCTGAAAAGCCGGCAGCGCGTAACCTCTAAACGAAGTGTTCGACTCAGATTCTTGCAAAACAGCAATAATCTTACCGTTTTCATCAATTGAAACGGTCGCATTTTCAAGCCAGCCGGAATTTTGGAGAAGTGCTTTGAAGCGATAAGATTTCATAGTAATTTGATTTCAATAATATATTCAACTTCTTCAAACTTTTCATTTTCGCGCTCAGAAATTCGCTTGTTGGAAGTCAGCCTAAATCCTTCTTTTTCGTAGAAATTTCTCCCTCTTTTATTATTTGTCATAGTCCATAAAATTACTTGAGAAAACTTCATTTCTTTGAGTTGTTTTAATGCAGTATGCAGTAACTTTTGGGCAATTCCGGTTCCCCATCGCTCAGGGGCAACATAAATGCCGTAAATTTCACCTGTAATTTGAGAATTTTTATCATCATTTTTGGCAGAACCGAATGAAACAAAACCGCAGATTTTGTCTTTTTCTAAGTATCCTAAATTTGTTCTGCTTTGATTTTGTAAAACTATCTGCCAATTTTCTTCAAATTTTGAGTGAGAAAGGTTATTAAGAATGTTTTGGGAAAGAATATACTCAAATCCGGCTTTCCACGACTGAATATGACATTCGGCAACATCAAAAATATCACTTTCTACTATTGGTCGGATTGTGTTCATTAATTGACGGATAAATATTTAATCAGTCTTTCAAAAACCGGACGCAAAACATTTCTTACTTCATCAGCGCGAAATTCATTAA
The DNA here is from genome assembly GCA_965247805.1 of Pyrinomonadaceae bacterium. GTDB lineage: Bacteria > Acidobacteriota > Blastocatellia > Pyrinomonadales > Pyrinomonadaceae > JAFDVJ01. The sequence continues at coordinate 4,959,096 of OZ252034.1, read as the reverse complement.
AATTCAACTGATCGTCGTCCATATAATTCGTTTTTGCCATTTCCAACTGTAGCGCGTTAATATTGTTTTCGGGCTTTCCAAAATAGCGCGTAATGTGTCCGCCTTTGAACGGCGAATTGTGATTTACGCAGAATTTTCCCTGCTTTAGATTACTCAAAGCAATCTCGATAACCTCTTTGCTTGCTGATTTTCCGTCGTTGTCGCCTAAAATTAAATCGGGAAAAGGCGCGGCTTGGATTGTCGGGACAAAGCGGCGAATCGAATGCGCGTCCCAGAGCAAAACCTGTCCGAATTTGTCTAATCTTTCGCGCAAAAGGCTTTCGATTTTTTGGTAATAAGGTTTGTAATAACTTTCAGTCCGCCGCGCAATTTCCGCGTCATCGGGCAAAAACTTTTTATCAACATAAATTTCATTGCCGAGAAAATCGGTTTTCGGGACGAGTTCGGTGATAATTCTGCCGTCCGTGTAAAGCGGTTTGCTGTGCGGATCGCGGTTCAGGTCAATCACCCAACGGCTGAATTTTGCGTGAATGACGGTGATTCCCAAATCCGGCGCGAAATTATAAAGTTGATGCACAAACCAATCGGTATCGTCCGGCTGCGCCATTAATTCGGCGCGAAAATGCGTTTTCAATTCGTCGGGAAATTCAACGCCCGAATGCGGTGAACTCAATATAATTGGAACTTTCAGTGCGGTCGGTTCTATTAAAAAATATGGCTCGTTCATAAAGCTATTTTTATTATCCACAGATGAACAGAGATGAATACAGATAAGAAATCAAAAAAATCTGTGTTTATTTGTGTTCATCTGTGGATAATTTTTCTTTGTTTCTAAATAGTTCCCGTCCAAAGTTCTTTGAAAATCGAACCTAAAATATACAAACTCGCCGCAATCGAAGCGATCAAGACCAAAATCAGCACCAAAATTATGCCGAACACGAAAATATAATCGCCGGTCGTGCCGACGTTTTTGCCGGTCGCACGTTCGCGGATCAGGTTCATATTTTGCTTGTTCGCCTTCCAGACAAAATCGAATGCGTCGCCGATAAACGGAATCGAACCGACGACATAATCGAGTCCGATGTTGAAAGCCATCCGCAAAAGCGTGATTTTCGGCACGCCGTAGCGCACGCCCGCGATCAGAATATAAAACGATGCAAACGACGTAATCGTGTCGCCGACATTCGGAACGAGACCGATCAGCGCGTCCAAACCGAATCGCCAGCCGACCGCCGGAATCCTTATAAAATCGTCGAGATAGTGCGACAGCGTATCAAGGCTTTCCTCGATTTCGACTTTCTGCCGCGCCGGTTTCGACATTCCGAACATATTTCGTCTTTCGATTTCGTCCATAGTTTTCATTATAATCTTAATAACGAATTATGGCAGAACAAGTTCGCTCGGACAAATTATTTCAATGGCGCGATTTTTTCAAACTCGAAGCATCCGGCGTTCGCACCTCGCTGGCGACGGTTTTGCCTCTGATTATCGGGCAAATTACGGGTTTTCCGGCAATTGGTTTGTTCGTCGGTTTGAGCGGACTTTATCTTTCGGTGACGGATAAGGAAGGTTCGACGATTTTTACTTTGCTCGCCGCACTGCTCTTAAATGCGGCGATGATGTTTGCCGGAACGCTGATTGGCAACGATATTTGGCTTTCCATCGGATTACTTTTTGCGGTCGCGTTTATCGGCGGAATGACGAGTGCGTTCGGCGAAGTCGTCGGGCAAATCGGCTATGTTGCGACGCTCGTTTTCGCGGTTGCGCTCGGTCAGGCGGGCAATCTAAATGCGGCGGAAGTAAGGTTTACGGCTTTTCTCGCGGGCGGCGCGTTCAGTTTGTTGTTGACGATGACTTTATGGTTTTTCAACCGCAAAACGAGTTCGGCGATTGACGAAACCGACGCGCAGAAAGAAATCGAAACCGAAACAAAGAAAAATCCTTTGCACGGTTTGCTCGAACAATTAACGCCGAAATCAATTATTTTTCGCCACGCATTGCGCCTCGCGGTCGCGTCGGCAATCGCCATCGCCATTTACAAATTTTTCAAACTCGAACACGGTTACTGGCTGATTATCACGGTTTTAGTGATCGTCAAACCGGTTTTCGCCGACACGCGCAAACGCGCATTTGAAAGAGTAATCGGTTCGGTCGCGGGCGGAATTCTCGCCGTGATAATCGCCGCGCTGTTTCAAAATATTGTGATTCTCGACGTTTTGCTGATACTTTTCAGCGTTCTCGCCTTTTCGCACGTTCGTTCAAATTACGGATTTTATGTGCTGTTTCTCACGCCGTTCGTCGTTTTAATGATTGATACGGTCATTCCCGGCGACTGGGAAATCGCGCTCGTGCGGATTCTCGACACACTAATCGGCGGCGCAATCGCGTTATTTGTCACATATCTTTTGCGTCCGCGAGTTTCGATAAATACGACAGAAGAAATGGTTTAAGAAATTAATTTTCCCTTCAACTTTTGAATCGCCTTCAAAATCTCGTCGCGGTTTTTCGCGCTTTTAATCCATTTCGGAAGTTTGCTCAAAAATGAACTGCGACCTTTTTTCGTGCGTTCGCGCAGTTTCGCCGCGACGTATTTTTCCAACATTTCGAGATGCTCCAAGTTATACGCCCAAAGCAGTTCGCCGCCGCAGGAAATTTCGAGCCAGAGCGGAAGTTTAAAATACCAATCAACATTTGAGCCGACGGTAATCTGCGTGCCGTTCCAAATTTGGCGATGCAGACAATTTGAACAAACGAGTCGGCGCGGCGCAAAAAATTTATTTCGGGCTTCAAGACTTTTGCGCTTCGATAATTTTTCAAATTCCGCTTCGTCAATCAAAACCTTCGCCATCGCGCCGCACTTCGGGCAAACGACCAGAAATTCATCGTAAAACTCATAAATTCTCGTTCCGGTGTCGAGAAATCTTTCATTTTTGCGGATGATTTCAGCCATTTAATTGACGCTCACGCAGCGCAAAATTCCGACGGGAATTTCCTTCATTGTTTGCAAATCTAATTTTTTTGTTTGCAGCCAATTGATTCCGAGTCCATCACGTTTCCATTTTTTCGCGTCGCGGCAATTTTTCAAAAGTCCGTCTTTTTTCGACCATTGACTGAAATTCAAAAATCTCCCGCCCGACAGGTTAATGCGGTAATCGTCCCATTCGGTATATTCGGTTTTGAAGACGATTTTGTTCGTTTTCAAATCGTAAATCTCCAGATTGCTGTAATCGGGATAAAGATTTTTTTCGATGAAAAGATAATTTTTGAAAATTCCGCGAAAGGTGTTGCCTTTAGTATTTTCAACTGAAAGCAGCGATTTTTCGGCAGTTTGACAACTATCCTGCGAAGAATTTGCTGCAACGCGCTTAAAAATACTAATGTCGTCGCCGGAGTTGTCGTCGCCCGAATCGCTCATCGAGCCTTCTTTGCGAATGGTTTTGACGACATAGTTTTGATAGGCGAAACATTGATTTTTGTTTGCTTCGCCGCTTGTCAAAAGCGTTTTCTCCGAACCTTTCAGCAGATTCGTCTGCGCCGCAGCCATCGCCGAAAAAGTGATTACCGCGATGATAATGATAAAAGTTTTCATATATTTTGAAACGGAACGCGAACTTCAGTTCGCCGCAATTTTTTCCACCAGTCAGAACCCTGAGCGGTAGCGACGGGTTGAACTTTGGCGATACTATATCTCAATCAGAATCTTGAGCCTTAGCAACAGGTTGAACTTTGACAACATTTAACAGGTCGCTACCGCTCGCTGTTCCGACTTATTTGCGAACTGGAGTTCGCGGTCCGTTTTCGATAATTTTTACGTTTAAGATTTTGTCGCCGCGCACGATTTGGTCAACGATTTTCATATCTGTTTCGCTCACTTTGCCGAAAATTGTGTAGCCGCCGTCGAGGTGCGGCTGCGGCGAATGCGTGACGAACCACTGCGAACCGCCGGTATCTTTGCCCGAAAGTGCCATTCCGACTGCGCCGCGTTCATAAGATAACATATTGATTTCACAACGAATTGACCAACCCGGACCGCCGTTTCCGTCGCCGCGCGGGTCGCCGTCCTGCATCACGAAATTCGGCACGACGCGGTGAACTTGCAATCCGTTAAAATAATCGGCGCGGGCGAGTTTGATGAAATTATCAACCGTCAACGGCGCGTCTTCGGGCGCGAGATCAATCGTGAAAACGCCTTTTTCGGTCGTGAAAACGGCTTTGACTGAATTGTTTTTGCGCGAAACGGCGCGTGTATAATCGGTGTTTGAATTCAAAATTTGTCCGAGTTTTGTGCCGAAAGCCGGTGCATACGGCAAAACCCGGTTTTTTCTTTGCGTGATTCCGCGCTCGATCATTTCTCTGGAAAAACCCGAATTTTCCTCGCGCATCAGATCGAACGCCTTTTTACGGACGAGATAATCATTTGAATTCAAAGCGATAAATAATGTCGGCACGGCTTCATCCTTATTGAGTTTGAAGAGCGCGTCGAGAATCGCAAGCTGCGCGTCGTTGTATTTTTTATCAATCAAAAACGCATCGTCAAACGCTTTTTTCAATGCTTCGACGTTTTCCTTTGACGAAGGCTGATCGCCTAAAATTCCGGCAATCGCGGAGCGGATGAAAACGTCTTTTTCGCCGTCGAGAATCGGGCGCATAATGCCGGAGGTGTTTTCGGATTTGAAGGCGGCAAAAGCATTGAGCAGATCGGGAATCGCCATTTTCACGTTGTCGTTTTGTTTGGCAGTCGCTTCGCCGGTCAGCCACGCGCTGATTAATTGGACGAGCAAAATTCGTGTGCGCGATTTTATTTGGTCGTTTTCCTTGCCGGCTTCAAGGTTGGCGATTTCGCCCAAACCCTGAAACGCGGCGGAAGCCGTGCGCCAATCACCGCCGAAGATGCTTTCGGCATCAGCGGCAACCGAGGTAACGTAAATTTTCGGTGCGATTTTGGCAAGCGCGATTTCGGTTTCGGGCGACGAATATTTGTCGGCTTGGCGCAGTTCGTCTAAAAACGCGACGCTTTTTTTGTCGTCCGAATTCGGTAAAAGTCTGCCGAGTGCCGACGCAATTTCGAGCAGTTCGTTTTTCTCTGCGGGATTTTTATATTTCGATCTTTTATGTTCGTCAAGCAGAATCATTCCGCGCAAAACGAGTTTTTCGGCAACATTTTTGTCTTTCAACCCGCCGACGGCGCGAATCGCCGAAACTCTCACGCGCGAATCCGCGTCCGCAAGTGCGGCTTTCATCAGCAAATCGAGCGCATCCTTATCTTCCGCCGCGCCGAGCGCACGCGCTTCGGCATTTTCGTCGTCCGCCAACATTTTGCGAAGTGCAGCATTCGCCGTTTTTGCGCGAAGCCTGGTCAGAGTATTTGCCGCGTCCGTGCGAATTCGTGCGTCCGAAAAAGTTAAAAATTTTGCCGTCACCAAATCTCCGTTTTCGGGACGCGCCCGCAAAACTGCGGTTAAGCCAAGCAGAATAACGTCGCGGCTCGGCATCGAACGCCGCGCCGTTTCAAAATTCAAGGCTTCAACAATCGCTTTGCCCAAATCCTTTGCCTTTTCGTCCTTAGAGTTTGCCGCCGCGATTTTTCCGGCAGATTCGACGGCGCGGGCGCGAACTATTTCGTCATTTTTCGTGTCGCCTAAAACTTTCAAAATCGCGTCCGCCGCTTTGATTGATTCGATTTCGCCGAGCGCAAACGCCGCCATCGCGCGAATGTTTTCGTCCTTGTCCTTCTCCAAAAGATTAACGAGCGCGGGAATTGCTTTGTCGTCGCCGATGCGTCCGGCGGCAAGCGCAGCGCGTGTCCGAATCTTCACATTCGCGCTTTTCATCAAAGTTTCGAGCGTTTTATCAAAACGTCGTTCATCTTCGGCTTTGACGATCTGCACCAAAATATTCGTCGAAACATTCTGTGCGGAAATGTGAAGCGAAAAACTAATTACAAGTAAAAAGACGGCGATTATAAGTTTTTTCATTGTTGACCTTTGGGGAAAGATATTTGAAAGAATTTTAGCCGTTAAAGAGTCTAAAGCCAAGTTGATGAAGTAGGTAGAAGATTGGTAAATTGCTTGTCTTCGCGGCTGTGCCGCCCGATGTGCGGCGATGGCTGTGCCTCGCCGAAACTACTTCTACTTAACTTTTGAGGCTGTGCCTCGAATTTGGCGGCGTAGCCGCAAGATAAAACGAACTTAACGGAAAGGCACAGCCTTTCCGCACATCAGGCGGCATAGCCGCAAAGAAAATTGACATATTTTCTTGCAGTAAAATTTTGTTTTCAGTTTATAATGACGTGATGCTGAAAAAAATATTTCTTACGACGCTTATTTTGCTGCTTATTCTACCCAATCTGATTTTCGCGCAGACGAAGCAGAAAATTTCTTTGCTGCTATTCAACGGCAAGGTTTTTACGGCTGATGAAAATTTCACGATTGCCGAAGCGGTTGCGGTTGACGGTGAAAGAATCGTTGCGGTTGGGACGACGCAGGAATTGAAAGCCAAATTTACAGCGGCGAAGGAAATTGATTTGGGCGGAAAGCTCGTCACGCCCGGATTTAATGACGCGCACGTTCATTTTTTGCGCGGGGCGTTGTCGCTTTTGACTGTAAATTTGACGGACACGAAAACGGTTGAAGACGCGAAAGCAAAAGTTGCGGCGAAGGTTAAAGAAACCAAACCGGGCGAATGGATTATCGGGCGCGGTTGGGATCATACGCTTTGGGGCGGAAAATTTCCGTCGAAAAAAGATTTGGATCAGCTAACGCCGAATAATCCGGTTTTTCTCGTGCGCGTTGACGGTCACGTTGGTTGGGTTAATTCAAAAGCAATCGAATTGGCGAAGATTGATAAAGCGACTAAATCGCCCGAAGGCGGCGAGATCGAACGCGATTCAAACGGCGAAGCGACGGGAATTTTGAAGGAAACTTCGCAAGGTTTGGTTTCGATGCTGATTCCGCAGCCGTCGCCCGAACAGATGAATAAGGGAATGGAACTCGCGCTCAAAATGGCGCGTGAATACGGAATTACTTCGGTGCAGGACAATTCGGGTTATGAAACGACAAAACTTTACCGCGAATTTTTGAAGGCTGATAAATTGACCGTGCGCGTTTCGGAATGGCAGGATTTTGAAGATTCAGTCGAAAAATTAAAAGCGCAAAAAGCCGAGTTTGAATCGTTCAAAGACGACAAAAACCGCCTGCACCTCGGCGCAGTCAAAGGTTATGTTGACGGAACGCTTGGATCGAAAACGGCTTCGATGCTCGCGCCTTTTTCCGACGACGACAAAAATGTCGGAATTATGCGCCGTCCGGCTGAAGAATTAACGAAAATGATGGTCGAACGCGACGCGGCAGGTTTTCAAATCACGCTTCACGCGATTGGCGACAAAGCGAATCGGATGGCTTTGGACGGTTTTGAAGCAGCAATAAAAGCAAATGAAAACAGAGCTAAAGAAAAACTTTCTCGAAAGGATTCAGTGATTGATAATAAAACACCTAAATGTGGTGAAATAATTCCCGTGTCTCTTAATGGTCGTCTCAGTGTCGAACTTGGCAGAGTTTCTCCGTGTCGCCATCGCATCGAACACGCGCAGGTTGTTAATCCGTCCGATTTCCATCGTTTTGCCGAACTCGGAATTATCGCTTCGATGCAGCCTTCGCACGCAATTTCGGATAAGCGTTGGGCGGAACAGCGTTTGGGCGAATATCGCGTTTTGGGTGCATACGCATGGCATTTGATGAAATCTTACGGCGTTCACATTCCGTTCGGGACGGATTTCCCCGTTGAATCAATCAATCCGTATCGCACACTTTACGCCGCCGTTTCGCGTCAGGACGAAGAAGGAATTCCCGCCGGCGGCTGGCAGCCGCAGGAAAAATTAACGATTCAGGACGCGATTCGCTGTCACACTTATGAATCGGCTTACGCAGAATTTATGGAAAAGGAAAAAGGCGAAATAAGGGCAGGAATGCTCGCCGATCTGGTCGTTCATTCAAAAGATTTGACGACGATTGCGCCGAAGGAAATTTTAACGACCGAGCCGATTTACACGATTTTCAATGGTCGCATCGTTTATCAGAAATAGTTTTCAATCGGTATAGTGAGCGGTAGCGAACACCTTGCTAAGTATATCTTTGAATATGAAACGGACTCGCTACCGCTCGCTATACTGATTTTGGGCGACAAAAAGTTTGCATCCTGACAGCGCAAAATTGCAACAAACTGTGCAGTTCTTTCCCCGAAATACCCGAAAGGAAAGTGAAAATAATGAAACTTCTAAAAAATACATTATTGATATTGGTTGCAGTCATCGGCTTTGCGCTGACGGCTTCGGCACAGGATAACCGCGAAGAAAAAAAGCGACCGCCAAAGGAAAACGCTGAGATCAAACCCGAAGAAAACAAAAAACCACGAAATAACGAGAACCAAAATAACAATCAAAACAACAACAACAAAGGCAAAAAGCCGCAGAAATTTTTCTTCATCAGCGAAAATCGCGTTGAAATCACTTTAATTTAACTCTTCATAATTTGCTTTATAAATTAAAAAGCCGGTTCTGAAAATGAATCGGCTTTTTCGCGTCCGAATTTGGCTAAAATGCTCTTGCCGCTAGACAAAGCAGGGCGAAAGACTTCACAATTTCTTAGCAACGATTTTTAATCTCAAAAATAGGAATTGATATGAACTTTGGTTTTATCATTGATAACCGCAAGTGTATCGGCTGTCACGCCTGCACGGTCGCGTGTAAGGCGGAACACGAAGTCCCGCTCGGTGTCAACAGAACGTGGGTCAAATACATCGAAAAAGGCGATTTTCCCGACACGCGCCGTCTATTTTCGGTGATGCGCTGTAATCATTGCGCCGATGCGCCGTGCGTTGAAATTTGTCCCGTGACTGCGCTTTACACACGCTCGGACGGCATTGTTGACTTCGATAACCGGCGTTGTATCGGCTGTAAAGCCTGCACTCAGGCGTGTCCTTACGACTCGATTTATATGCACCCGGACGACCACACGGCGGCGAAATGCAATTATTGTTCGCACCGCACCGACATCGGTTTAGAACCGGCGTGCGTCAACGTCTGTCCCGAACACGCGATTATTTCGGGCGATATGGATAATCCGAACACCGAAATTTCACAGCTTCTCGCGCGGGAAGCCGTTTCCGTCCGCAAACCCGAAAAAGGCACGAACCCGAAACTGTTCTACATAGACGGCGACAAAGTTTCGCTCAATCCGACCGAAACCAATCCCGACACCGATTATATGTGGTCGAGCCAATCTTCGGGAGTCGGACATTATGCGAAATTTACCGAGCAGCGAATCGCCAATTCGCCGCTCAAGGAAGAAGTCAAAAAATCGAACTTCGTCCAGATCGAACCGCGCAAAAAAGCGCGCCGGGTTTACGACGCGCCGAACAAAGGAATTCTCTGGGGTTGGGAAGTTTCCGCGTATATTTTGACGAAAGCGATTGCGGCGGGCGCGTTTTTAGTTCCCGTGATCGGCGGTTATTTTATGGAAATACCGCTCAGGGTTAAACAGTTCGGCGCAGTTGTCGCGTTTATTTTCCTGACGGTCACAGGCATTTTGCTGATTATGGATTTAGGTCGTCCCGACCGATTTTTGAATGTTCTGCTGCGTCCGCAGTGGAAATCGTGGCTGACGCGCGGCGCGTATATTATCACGGCTTACGGCGGACTTTTGACGCTCTGGCTAATTGCTTCGTTCACACGGTTTGATAATATTTTGAAATTTATCGAGCCGCCCGGAATAATTTTCGCGCTGCTTTCGGCAGTTTATACGGCATTTCTGTTCGCGCAGGCAAAAGGGAGAGATTTTTGGCAATCACCGATGCTCGGTCTGCATATGATTCTTCATTCATTGATGGCAGGTTTTGCCGTCTTTCAAATTGCCGGATTTTTTATTAAAGTAAATATCGGTTTCACGATGATTTTGAATTTTTTAACCATCGCCGCGCTCGTTTTTCACCTGATAACTTTAGCAATTGAATTAACGATGACACACACGACCGAAGACGCGCACACGACCGTCAAAAGCATCACGCACGGCGAATTCAGTCGTAAATTCTGGTTTGGAATGATTCTCGCGGGCAACATCGTGCCGCTGCTTTTGCTTTTCGCGGGAGTTTCGTGGGCATTCGCGCTGACCGGAATTTTGATTTTTATCGGTCTTTGGTTCGCGGAAGATATTTGGGTCAAAGCACCGCAGCGAATACCGTTAAGTTAGGGATATTATTAACGGAACGCGAACTTTAGTTCACAAATGAGCGGCGAACTAAAGTTTGCGTTCGGTTGAAATTAACTGTTGAGAGCGTAACGCTGAATCGTGAAAAGTTGGTTGATTCCTTTTTCGGCGAGTTCCAGCATTTGATTCATTTGTTCGCGGTTGAACGGTTCGCGTTCGGCTGTTCCCTGAATTTCGATGAATTTGCCGGAACCGGTGCAGACAATATTCATATCAACTTCGGCAGTCGAATCTTCGGCGTAGTTTAAGTCCAAAACGGCAACGCCTTCGACCATCCCGACGCTGACGGCGGCGACTTCGGAAAGCAAAGGGTTTTTCTTTAATTTGCCGGAAATCAGCATTCCTTTGACTGCCAAAGCGAGTGCGACACACGCGCCGGTAATCGAAGCACAGCGCGTTCCGCCGTCGGCTTGGAGAACGTCGCAGTCAATCATAATCTGGCGTTCGCCCAAAATTTTGGTATCAACGACGGCGCGTAAACTTCTGCCGATCAGCCGCTGAATTTCCTGTGTTCTGCCGGACGGACGCATCGTTTCGCGGTTTGTGCGCGAATTGGTCGCACGCGGCAGCATCGCGTATTCCGCCGTCACCCAGCCGATTCCTTTGTTCCGCAAAAACGGCGGCACGCGATCTTCGACCGTCGCCGCGCAGATTACTTTCGTGTTGCCGACTTCGATCAACGCCGAGCCTTCGGCATACGGTAAAAAATTCGGTGTGATTTTCGTCTCGCGCAACTGGTCGAGTGCGCGGCTGTCAATTCTTTCGTAACTCATTTTATTTTTTGTCCATAGATGAACACAGATAAATCCAGAAACAAAATCTTTTTCTTATCTGTGTTTACGCGAAGCGGAGCGTTCATCTGTGGATAACTATTCTTCCAATTTACCAACTTCAAAAACTTCGATGGCTTCCAGTTTTGCCGGTTTGACACCTAAAAATCTTTCCGCAACGCGGGCAAATCTGTCCGCTGCGTCGGTCACATAAAAATGATCAAGATCGTCACAGAGTTCGCGCTTTCCGGTGATTTTATGCGGATTTGCCAAACCTTTTTCAATCAAAAGTATTTCAACTTCTTCGGCGCAAGCCTCGCCTGAATCAATGAGTGTAACATTTTCGCCGACGGTTTGCTGAATGACTTCGCGCAAAATCGGGTAATGCGTGCAGCCTAAAACCAACGCTTCGGGCGCAAATTCGATAATTTTTTGCAGATATTTTTTGGCAATTGAAAAGGTTTCCGGCTCGCGCGTCCAATTTTCTTCCGCGAGAGAAACAAACAGCGGACACGCCGTTTGGATAATTTCCGCCGTATCGGACGCTTGCCGAATCGAAGCCGCGTAAGCATCACTCTGAATCGTCGCTTCAGTGGCGATAACGGCGATTCGCGGCTTCGGATTTGTTATTGCAACCGCTTTTCGTGCGCCCGGACCAATCACGCCGACGACATCAAGCCCAATCTTTTCGCGGATTCTCGGTAGTGCCAGTGCCGAAGCAGTATTGCACGCAACAACGAGCATTTTAATCCCGCGCGAAGCCAGAAACTGCGAATTTTCAATTGCGTAACGCTCGACCGTCGCCAGCGATTTTGTCCCGTAAGGGACGCGTGCAGTGTCGCCGAGATAGATAAATCGTTCGTTCGGCAGACGATTATGCAGCGCACGATAAACCGTCAAACCGCCGACACCGCTGTCGAAAATACCGATTGGCAAATTTGTCCGAGCATCATTTTTTTCGGTGAGTTCACTCATTTACGCTAAAACATTCCTTTTTTACGCTTGACTGCCTCACGCACTTTGTCAAAACATTCCCGCAGATCGTCTTCAAATTTTTTCGCGTCGTTATCGGTTTGATATGAAATATCAGTTTCTTCCTTGCGCGAACTGAAGGAACTGAACCAATATTCGAGCGAAACTCTGCGTTGAAATAACTTATAAGTCCACGTTCCCGGACGAAATTTTCCCTGCGTATGTGCTTCGACTTCGTATTCCTTAAATGTCGTTTTCGATTTCTGACCGAGGCGGCTCAAACATTCAACGAGTTCCTGTTTGGTTTCATCTTGACTTGCCATAGATTGTTTTGACTTTTCCCTGACTTATATTTGAAACTTTCGTCTAAAATTTTAGCATCTTTCGCTTATTAGCGGAATTGGTATATTTGAATCGTTCGCATTTCCCTAGACCGCCTTAATTTGAGATGGTCAAGTTATTTTAGACAAAAAACTGTCTTTTGATTCCTCCATTTTTAGTTTGTAATTCTTGTTCAAATTCGATTGGGCTTTTGTAACCTAAACTTGAATGTAATCTTCTCAGATTATAATAGTCGGGTAGCAGAGTGACGTTGCCGCCACTCCGCCCCCTAAGAACCGGACTTGACAGTTTTCCGTCATCCGGCTCAAGCCTTATTTAACGCCTCGTTTGAGACGCGGTTTCACCACTTCCAACCCTTGAGAATGAACTTGATTATGGCAATTTGGGTGTAACAAAACGCGATTGCTGTTTCCGTCCGTTCCGCCGTGAGAACGATAAACGATGTGATGGCTGTGCCAGCCTGTCAGTTTCGTTATTTTCTCATTGCAGATTGGACAGATGCCGTTTTGTTCTAACCAAAGACGAAGCAATTTCTTGTAGCCTTGGAGGTTGGCTTCCATTTGAACATCTATGCGGCGTTCAAAGTAAGTTTCCCATTCCGAAGCATAAGGGTTTGCTATTGCTTTGACTTTGACGTGCCGTTTAATCGGTGTGTCAGAAGCTTTTAGCAATCGAACAGTTTTTGTTTCGCCGTTCGTTGTCTTGGTTTCGCCGCAGAACACCCACCTGTTGTTGCCAACGGTTGCGAAGTATTTCTGTCGCACCCATCCGGCACTTTTCTGCGGATGTCTGCGCCGCGCCCATTGCCACAACTTTTTGAAGATTTGGTCATCTACATGGTTGAAGATTCTTTTACTGACCGCGTGGCGATGATAGTTTGCCCATCCGCGAATAATCGGATTGAGTTGCACTATCAAACTGCCTGTTTGGATTTGCTTGTTTGAATCTATCAAGTCTCGGATTTTGGTTAGAAAAGCTTGAACATTCTTTTTTGACGGCTTGATTAACAGTTTGCCGTTATATTTGCGAAAGTTCCATCCGAGAAAATCAAAGCCTTTTTCAATCGGCGTAATTTTGGTTTTCTCAAGTGAGAGTTCCAAACCGCGCTCTTTGAGATGCGTTTCGACTATCGGCATCACTTCATTTTCCAGTAGTTCTTTCGTTCTGCCCGTAATGATGAAGTCGTCCGCATATCGAACGATGTTGACATTTTGGCATTGTCGTTTGTTTTCAAAGCATTTGTGAATCTTTGTTTCCAATCCGTCAAGCACCAGGTTCGCCAACACCGGAGAGATGATGCCGCCTTGCGGCGTTCCACTCTCTGTTGCATAAAGCATTGATTTTTCCAAATAACCCGCTTTCAGCCACTTGTGCAGGATGCGTTTGTCCATCGGAATATGTTCAAGCATCCATTGGTGGCTGATATTGTCAAAGCAACCTTTGATGTCGGCTTCGAGTATCCATCGTGCCGATGTCTTTCGTCGTAATGCGTTAAAGCATTGTCCCATTGCATCGGCGGTTGACCTCATCTTTCGGAAACCGTAAGAGTTGAGGTCGGCAATGGTTTCGGCAACGGGGTCTAGAGCTAACAAGTATAAGGCTTGCATCGCTCTGTCCTTCATTGTCGGAATACCCAAAGGTCGCAGTTTGCTATTTGACTTCGGGATAAACACGCGCTTGAGAGGCAAAGGTTTGTAGCCTCTGCTTTTCAAACTGTGTGTTGCCTGCATCTTCTTTTCCGGTGTTTCCCAAGTCACCTTGTCAACACCGGATGTTTTCTTCCCGGAGTTTTCCGTCACCTGCCGAACGGCAAACAGTTTGCCGCTGAGCGAGTGAGTTAAGAGACGCTGCAAGGCTTTGACCTTGTTCCATCTTTTCGCTTGTGTTGCCTTCACGATACGCGCTTGTAGCCGACGCACGTTTTGGTTGACTGCTCGCCAATCGGCAGAATGCCAATCCGTCACGCTGGAGACTGCACCAACTTGATTCATTTCTGATTCCGTTGTCATTTGCCTTTTCTCCTGAAGTCGGTTCGACCAGTTTTCTCGTGATTAAAGACCCGATGGAAGTCTGCCTACTTTTCGTAGCGGCTGATGTTTCAAACCGTATCCTTGCCATTACAGCAAAGCATTTGCTTTTTCCATCATCCTTTACCCGCCATTCCGTCGGCTCGCCTTGCAGCTTGCTTTCCTCGTCACACGACCAGGAGAATGTCGGGCTTACCCTGTTCCGCTTAACCGAGCAATAGATGATTTAGGCTCTCTCTTTCCGCCGGTAGCTTTGGTGTTCACGACAAGCAAGAAGGCACTGCTTGTTCCAGCTACGTTGCCCTTTTGGCGCAAGCCTTTCAGCATCTTTGGCTTGTTTTACATGACGACGTTTATCAAGAGTTCACGTTATTGTTAGCCATATCATCCGACCCTAGCTCCCATCCGCCTTGATGCTGGCAGAATGACTGATTACCTCACGGTTCAGGTCAAAGCCTGTTGGCTTGGGCTGCATTGTCAGAGGGCTTAATACGAGTTGTTACCGCTTCGCATTTCCTCCTAGAGTACGAATGGTGAAACACTCGGTTCGTTATTTAAATGTTCAAATTGAACACTCGGTTAGGCGACTTTCAGGTCGCACACCTTCAATATAACTGAAAATTTCCGACCGGGCTTGTTCAAGGTCTTCAAAAACTCCATTTTCAATCAACTCCGCCTTGAACCGCGAGAAAAAACTCTCAGCTTGGGCATTATCGTAACAATTGCCTTTGCTGCGGGCATTGATTGGTGAAAACCGTTTCTTCCGAGCAGTTCCCGAAATCCGTTCGACGCATATTGACTAACCCGATCCGAGTGAATAATTGCTCCGGCTTGAACCTTTCCTTTGTTGATGGCTTTTTCCAAAGCTGAAATCACAAGGGCGGCGGTCATCTCCAGAGCTAAACTCCAGCCGATAATCCGGCGCGTGACTTTATCCTGCCAGACCGCCAAATAACAAAACTTGCCGCCGCGCAGCCGAATGTAAGTAATGTCGCCGATAATAATTTTGCCGGCAACGCATTCTTCGATGTTAATCTTTGCCAGCAAATTCGATGCGGCAGTCGTCCCCTTAGAATCGGTCGTCTTCGGCTTAAACGCTTTTGCCTGAATTGCTTTCAGGTTCTCTTCGCGCAGTAGTCGGCGCCCACGCCCACGTCCGATTTTGACTCCGGTTTTGCCGAGTGCGCGGCTGATTCGGCGGGTGCCGTCACGCCGCCGATTTTCAAAGTAACAGTTCCTGACTAAATCAACCAATTTCTTTCGTTTCAGGCACGGCGGTTTAGTCAATCTTTTCCGCCACGCGTAATACCCGCTTGGTGAAACTTCCAGCACCCGGCACAATACTTTGAGCGGATAATTATTCTTCTCGTCATCAATGAATTGATAGCGTTTTAACTTCCTCTGCCGAAGATAAGTATCGCCTTTTTTAAGATTTCGAGATGGTGCATTTCCAACTCACGATTGCGCTTCTTCAAAGCTTCAATCTCGCTTATTCCATTTCCGCTCCGGCTGCCGTCGCCTACAGTTTTTGCCGCGCGTTTCCATTTGTGAATCAAACTTTCATTGACCCCTAATTCTTCGGCAACTGATCTGACCGATTGTCCGTCAAACACCTTTTCCAAAGCATTGCGCTTAAATTCATCGCCTCGATTTTTTCCACATCTCTTTAGTATTCTACCAAAGACAGTTTTCTCTCCACTTTTATTGAACCATCTCATAAACTCCGGAACTCGTTTTTGAAAAGCGTTACAAGCAAATAAGTGTATTAGACACAAAGAAGTAACTATCTACTCAGGCGTTTTTTATGCTCTTGCATCAAAGCTCTCATAAAAAAATTGCGTTTACATTTTGGAAGTTTAATACTATTTCAACTATACTACTATTAGCTAGGTTTCCCCCCGGGCAAGTTTGAATAAATATTTGTTATGCAATCAATTTGAACTATCTCTATAAATGAGCGGTTCTAAATAAGATATAAAAACTGAATAATTTTCTATCAGAAATGCGAAAATTGAATTTATTTCATTTTTCGATGTTTTTGTTTTGTAAAATAATTTAACTACATTGCTTAATATCTCCTGCGCCTATAACTATTGTAACTTGTCGTAAGCAATTCTAATACCCCAAATTTAACAACAAATAAGTATTTCGCGGAGGTATAATGTCGAAAATTATTTCAATTGTAAAAGTTTCTTTTAATATAGTGTATTTTTTATTTTTATTTTTTGTAAGTGTTATTTCGGGACAGAATGGTAATTCGCAAAAAATTGCACAATCAGTTGTTCCGGCAACTCGTTTTGATTTTGATGGTGATCGGAAAACCGATCTGGCGGTTTTCCGTCCGTCAAACGGTGTTTGGTATATTGCTAACAGCGGAACGAACGGGTTTAGTTATTTCCCATTCGGACTAAACGGCGATAATCCGGTCGCTGGAGATTACGACGGCGACGGCAAGACAGATGCGGCGGTTTATCGCAATGGCATTTGGTATCGTTTGAAAAGTTTAAATAACACTTTCGATGTTATCAATTTCGGACTCCCGACAGATATTCCCGTGCCGGCAGATTTTGACGGCGACGGTAAATTCGATGTCGCCGTATTTCGCCCTTCGGACGGTGTGTGGCATCGTTTGAACAGCAACAACGGCGCGTATTCTGTCTTTCAATTCGGCTTAAACGGTGATATTCCGCTACCTGATGATTATGACGGTGACGGCAAAGCGGATCTTAATGTTTTTCGTCCTTCAACCGGCGTTTGGTATCGTATCAACAGCGCAAACAATTCGTTCTTTGCTGCCCAATTCGGGATAAACGGTGATTATCCGGTCGCAGGTGATTTTGACGGAGACGGAAAAACAGATTTAGCGGTTTGGCGACCTTCGACGGGTGTTTGGTATATCTGGCGCAGTTCCAACGCGACCTATTTGATTACTACTTTCGGGCTTTCGACGGATCTTCCGGTAGTCGGAGATTACGATGGTGACGGCAAAACGGATATCACTGTTTTCCGTCCGGCAGACGGTGTGTGGCATCGTTTGAACAGTAGCAACGGCGCATACTCCGCCGTCCAGTTCGGAATCAACACAGATGTTCCCGTCCAAAACTCAAGAACGCGCAGAACACCAACACCGACTCCGACAATTACACCGACACCGACCGCCACGCCAACACCCACACCAACTCCGACACCGCAAGTTGTGACGGTGGATATGTCGCCAAATAACCTGAATCTTGTCGCTGGAAGTACCGGAACACGCATTGTCGCAACCGCCAGAGACGGAAACGGGGCAATTATTCCAAACATCCCGTTTGTCTGGGAATCACGAAATTCACAGGTTGTAACTGTTGACCAAACCGGGTTGGTCAGAGGTTTAGCGGCAGGAAACACGACGGTTATAGCAACTGCTCCGAACGGCGTTCATAATCCTGTCACCGTAACCGTAACGAGTTCTTCAACGCCAACACCAACTCCAACACCAACTCCAACGGCGACACCAACTCCAACGGCAACGCCGACTCCAACGCCGACTCCGACTCCAAGTTCTTTTACCTGTGATTATTATGCCTCGCCAACCGGCACGGCAAGCGGTAACGGTTCAAGTGCCAATCCATGGGATTTACAAACGGCTTTGGGAAAAACGACTTTAATTACAAACATTAAAACGCTTTGTCTCAAAGGCGGGACATACAGCGGTAAATTTCGCTCAACATTAAACGGCGGGACTGTGAGAAGTGCGCCCGGAGAATGGGCAAAGATTGACGGCTACAAAACAACGACGCTGACGCAGAGCATTAACGCTTCGCAAGCATCATTTACGGTCGCAAATCCGGCGGGACTCTATGTTTTCGGACTGGATGATTTTATCACTATCGGCAGTGAGAATATGCCGATCACGGGTGTCTCCGGCAATACGCTTTTTGTCGCTCGTGCCGGAACCGGAACAATTAACGGTGCCGTCGCGCATAACAACAATGACACGGTAATAATAGCCGGAACTCAATTATATGCCTACGGTTCAAACACCGTCTATCGTGATTTTGAGCTAATGAATAGCATTCCACTCCGAAACGGTGAGGTCACGCCCGAAATTACTATCGGCAACGGCATTATCAATGTCGGCAATGGCAATAAGTTTGTAAATCTGGTTATCCACGACACGATGAACGGAATTTTCACGTCAAACTTGAGTTCAAACACCGAAATTTATGGTTGTCTGACCTACAATAACGGTCAGTATTTAAGTACGGGAGAAGGTAAAGGACACGGCTTTTATCTCGAAAACGGTTCTGGTTATTCTCGTATTTATGACAATATCTCGCTTAATAACTTTAATCTCGGCACGCAATTATTCGGCGTAACCGCTTCTTATGTCGGTGGTGATATTAAAGGCGGGGTTTTCGCCAATAACGGCTCACCGCTTGGCTTATTCAATGTTAATCAACGAAATATAAATCTGCTGGTCGGCACGGAAAATCAGCGAATTCCTAATGTAAACATTGAAAGTAACTACTTTTTTCATCCGCATACAAGTAACGGTTCTTCGCTCGGTTTCGGATACGGTGCAGGAATTGACAACGGAACTATCATCAATAATTATTTCGCGGGCGGCGGCGGCGCACTTTTGGGAACCGGGAACGTGAGTAATGTCTCCGTGTCGGGTAACAAGTTTTACAGCGCGGCAAGCTACGTTTATTATACACAGGTTTATCCCGACTTGCCTTATCTGTGGAACAACAACACTTATTACGGTGCAAATGGACGCGACGTTTTCGCAGTTTCCGGTGTCGGAGTTTACGGTCTGGCGCAGTGGCGAACAGCTACCGGCTTTGATGCCCAAAGCACAATCACATCGGCACAGATGCCGGACACGGTTGTTATGCGTCCGAACGCCTACCAAGCCGGACGCGCCAACATTATCGTTTATTCGCCGACCAGAGCCGCATCAATCAGTGTCAATCTTTCAACCGCTGGATTGACCAACGGACAGAGTTATACGATTAGAAATGCTTTCAACTATGGAGGCGCGGTTGTGGCGGCAGGAACTTATAATGCGTCAAGTCCGACGATCAGCATTTCATTGTCAGGTGCTGCCGCTTCGGTTGCAACGCCGATTGGCTATGGATACACACCGCCGACCACAGTGCCGGATTTCGGCGTGTTTATCTTATCTCCGACGAGTTAATAAAAAGGAAGCAAAATAAAACTGCATAAATTTGACGTTTAGCGGGAGCGCAGGCAAGGTTGCCTGCGCTCCCGCTAAACGTCAAATTTATGCAGTTTTATTTTTAATTATTGAGGAAAATTTATTTTCAATTTCAGCTTCAGGTATTCGATTTTAGCCGAACTTAAAGCGGCAGTTAGAGGGCGGACAATGAAGTTTCGGAGCATTAAATTAAAAGAGGTTTTGACAAACCCGACCGTTTGCCCGGTTTGAAGAAAAATCTCGGTGATTTCACGATAATTTTTCGTGACGGCATCACAATTCGCTATCGGTTTTAGATACAAATAAAAAGCCGGAATCGGAGAAATAACGGTAAAACCTAAATTTAATACATCACGCGTCCAGATTTTATCTTCTGCGGCGGAAAGTTTTTCGTCAAACTTTACTTGCTGCCAAACCGACCGGCGCACAACGCAGCCCGAAGCCAAAATTCCTTTGCTGATAAAATCGCTTGAATTATCGAGTTTTTCGGGAGTCATCCAGCGCAGTGCGTCGGCTGATTTTCCGGCGTAAACGCATCGTGCGGCGGCGATTTTTTCATCAACAAACGGCTTAGTGCATTCTGCAAGAAACGATGTGCCGAGAGGCAGCGAGTGAGCGGAAAGAATGACGCAAATTTCACTTGAAGCGGCGGCAAACCCGAGATTTAGTGCGCGACCGTAGGTGAAATTGTCAATTGAAATAACTTTGGCATTATGCTGCAAGGCAATCTCCCGGCTGTTGTCGGTCGAATTGTTGTCAACTAGAATGATTTCGTGTAAAGCATCCTGTTTTGATAACGCCTGTAACACATCTCTTAAATATTGCGCTTCGTTATGATTACGAATAATAATTGAAATCATTGGAATTAATTAAACTTTCGATAGTTCACTTCTTTTCTGCAAATAGCCCAAAATTTGAATTATCAAAGCAGTTCCGACAATCACGCCGAATAAAATCAAATACGGTAACTGTCGCTTTTCGATAAATTGATAGGCGAAACTGTGAAGAATTACAAAAATGACGACGGCGTAATTCCATTTTTGCAAAGATTTCCAGCGTTTGCTTCCAAGCTGTCGCAGTGAAATATCGTTCGACAGTACCAGAAGCAGCGTGATGACAAGCGCGGCAATCAACCCGACATAATTGGCAAAGCCGAATAAGTCGAAACGTGGCGCAAAAATTACAGATTCTGCCGTTCCGCGAAAAAAATAAGCCAACATATTCCCGCCCAAATGAATTTGTAATCCAAGTGCGACGTGTATCAAACTGATGAGTCCGCACCAGATTCCGAGGTCGCGCCGTAAATCGGTCGAAACCGGATTTCGCCGTTTTCGCAGAACATTCAAAGCTCCGGTGATGAGCGTTGCGCCAAGCAAACCAAGTCCGACGTAGCCGGTTGTCAAACTCCAGCGAAATTTTACATCGTCGGATCGCACCGAAAAATAGAGAATTATCAAAACCGCACTGCAAATGATCGCCAATACTAAATGATGCCGAAAAAATCTTCGCTTACTGCGTTTTGACAAGAGTACCATCAGTCGTCAAATTAATCCGATAATCGGTAAATATTAATCTTATAGTTCGGATTTTGTTCGTCTTTGTAAACCAACTGTAAATCTTCGGGAAGATTTTCTTCACCGGCGGAGAAAACTCGTGGAGTATCTTTTACTCGTCGTTCGCTGAACACCAAATAATTCACATTTTTGCGTTTAGCGTAGTCAATCACCGTCGAAAGACTTTCGTTCGGCAAATAAAGATGATTTCCTCTTGCATAATAAGCGACTATCGGACCCTGCGCCATAATCAAAGGGGTCGGCGTATCGGCATTATTTTTAATCCATAAGCCCGCCTGTTTTTCTTCAAAAGGCAAATTCTCCTTATTTTCAAGTAGCATTTGCGACGGAATTGAATAAACAAGCACGGCAGCAATGAAAAGAAAAGTGAAAGCCTGTGCAAAAATCGGATTGATTTTTCGGCGGCTCTGCAAAAAATCAGATGCCGAAGTTGATGCCCAATCGCCAAATTGAACAATTGCGTTAGCAGTCCAGGCAAGCAAAATCGGGAGTATCTGGAACAAATACCGCACTTGAATAACGGTGACGGCGTAACCGATTATCGTGCAAATATAAAAAGAAGCCAGAAAAATTTCGTTCAATGTTCGTGTTCTCGTCCACGGCTGATAAAAAAATCCGATAATGATAAGTAAAATAAAGATGAATGGAAACGGAAACAGTTCTAAAAAATAGCTTTCCTGCAGTTTTTTTAGATTACTGTAAGTTTTTGATAAAATTCCTTCTGAATGAAATTGCACGGGCGGTGCTTTTACTATTGAAGTAATGCTCACCGATGCAATTTCAATTGGTTGTCTGTCAACTTTGTAGATGTCGCCAAATAACCGATCTTTCATTGTTGACTGTCCGTCAATTAATTCGAGCGAACCTTTACCGTAATCAACCGAGGAAATGTTATTCAACAACTTTTGGCTGATCGTCAAATTTCCGGTTTTTTGATATACGAAAGCAACATACGGCAAAAAGAAAATGCCAAAGCCTAATAAAAGAAGTAGATAATTTTTTGCCGCAGAATGAAAGGAAAATTTTCCTGTCAAAATTTTTGTCCCGATTAATAAAACAAATATTAATCCGAGAAAGCCGATGACTTCGGGTTTAATCAAATAAGCCGTGCCGAAAAGGATTCCGGTCAAGAAGAAGTTTCGGGTTTTACCGCCGGATAAAGCATACCAAACTGTCAGCATTCCGGTAACAAAAATCAAAGTAGAGAGCGATTCCGTCATCACCCACATTGACGACCTGATTAAATCGGGATGAATAATGACCAAAATCGTTCCGATGTATGCCGGAAGACGACCGTAGAAATCACGAATTAAATAATAAACAGGAATTACCAATAAAGCACCGGCAATCAGTGAAACAAATCTTCCGGCGGATTCGGAGTCGTGAAAAACCGGGTAAAAAATACCGATTAAAAAAGAATAAAGTGGAGACCAATAAGCACTTATTCCGCCATAAATATCGCCGGAAATAATTTTCTCGCCTAATGTGGAATAATAAACTCCGTCCCAGCCAATGACGTTTTCCTTCGGAATTAAAAACAGGCGAACGAAAAAAGCGGAGATCGTACAAACGGCAATGAATCTATTTTCGTTTAATGCTTCCGTAAAATTCAGCCGTTCCCGCTCAATTTTCGTATTTTCGTCATTTAACAGCACTGTTTCCATCAACCTTTTCTCCTTTGCCAAAATCTAAAATGCGCGGCAAGGCATATCGAAACCAACAAAAAACAAAAGTTACGCCGCTGTAAAAAAAATAAAGAAATTGCCACGGAAAGGCGGACGAGGCGAATAAAATCCCTTTTTTTCTCAAGAAAAAACTAAAGATTTTCCGGTTGAGAAAAAGAATTGCGAGCAAAAAACCCATCAGTAAAATTAACAAAACCGGCTTCCAGAAAATGAACGGAAAAAGTGCGACCGATAACCCGACTAAAACCGAACTCAAACGGTCGTTAGTCTTCAAATTCATATCGTTAATCAAACCGTGACCCGTCAAAATCAACTTTGACCAGGGCAGTGCGCGACAAAAAATATCCGTTTGAAGCACCGATTTAGCAGTCCATTTTTTAAGGTGTTTCGCCTGAATATCTTTGGCGAGCAAAATCTGATGTCCCGCCGACCGCAGACGTGAACCGAGTTCGATGTCTTCAATCGAAGGCACGGCAAACCGTTCGAAATCGAAACCGCCGACCTTCAAAAACGCTTGGCAGCGAATCGCGCCGAGTCCCGCCCAAAAGGTCGAAGCCTGCGGATTTGAATTTTGATGAACGAAATGATGCAGTAGATTTCGGTATTGCGAAAGAAAATTCTGCTCGCCCGGTTCGTCGTCATACGAACCGAAGAGCGCGGAGATTTCCGGCTGCCGTTCAAATGCGTCAGCGACTTGACCGAGCGTTTCGGGTTTGACGACGACATCGGCATCAACAAACATTAAAATTTTGCCGTGCGCTTTTTTCGCCGCCAGATTCCGCGCCGCCGCCGGTCCCGATTGACGATGTGAACTCGGAATAACGGTCGCGCCTTTTTTACGGCTGATTTCCGCACTGTTATCGGTCGAACCGTCGTCAACGACAATCACTTCAAACGACGAATACCGCGAAGCGAAAAGCGCGTCAAGACAGGACGGCAGAAACTTTTCGCCGTTATAGACCGGCACAATTACTGATATTAGGGGCGTTTTATTTGTCAAAATCTCTACTCCTCAAACTACTTTTTCCGCAAAATAACATCCCAACCCGGACCGATTTGTTTCAATAAAAGCGAAAATACCGGCAATTTCTTCAAAAAACGGTAAAAACAAACTTGCAAACGGGTGACGACGGAAAACTGTTCCAACGCCGCCGCACCGACATCGGGCAAAGCAAATTCACGTTCCGTAAAACTACGTCTGGTGAGGCGATTTAATTCGGAATATGAAAGCGTACGAGTTTTATAAGTCGCATCGCGCCGCCAACGCACATATTTTGCCTGCCACACTCGCGGCAAAAATCCGACTCCCCAAAGGTGAGAATACGGATCGTTTGCCGGCGAAAATCTATTAACTGAATTGATATACAACGCGCCGTTTTCGCTCAAAACCCGCGAACTTTCGGATAAAACTTTCGTCTGGTCATTGACGAATTCGAGCGTCGAAGACATCACCACCAGATCAAACGAATCGTCGGCAAACGGCAAATATTCGGCGCAGCAGCAAACGAGCGGCGGAACGGACAAGCCTTTGTCCATAAACCGCCGACGACTGACGTGCAGCCAACGCATCGCAATATCAACGCCGAAAATCTCCTCGAAACGTCCGTCAGAGGCGGCGAGAAAATTTCCCGTGCCGCTGCCGATTTCGAGAACTTTTTTTCCTGTCACTTTTTGTTTGAACGTGTCGTTTTCAAAAATCTCCAACGTGCGCTGCGCTCTTTGTTCACCGAGCATTGCACTCCGAATAAACATCGGACGCAGATTTTCCGGCGTGATGTCCGAATAACTCCAGTAATATTCGAGCAGTTGTTCCAATTCGTATTTTTCAAGTCCGGCAAGAACGATTTCGGTGCGTTCGTAATCTTCTTGAAAGTCTAAATACGGGTCGGGAAAAACGCGAAAATCAGGAATTCCGTCGTGCATTTGATAATTTTTTCGACAAGTTTCGCAAGCATAACCGTCCGTCAAAATCTCCAAACCGCCGCGACATAACGGGCAAACAAATCGCACGAAGCGCAGCGACGGCAGAATATTTTCGGGATGCGTTCGAGGTTTTGAAATTTGCAATTGCGCCTGCATATTTGAAAATCAACTTACTTTATTGACAACTTTCTTGCTGCCGAGTCGGTTTGTTTTCGAGCCGATGACGGCGCGTGTCAACTGCACCGGCTGAAAAACGATGCTCGACCACATAAAAATTTCGTTGGTGCAGTAACACGCTTTGGCTTTGATCTGCGCCCGCATTTTTTCAGCTTCCGGCGAATCCCAAATTTCAAAGAAACTTTTTTGGCGCAAATTACCGAGCGGAAAATGCTGTTCGCAAACGCTGACATCGCCGTTCGCATAAACTACGCCGGTTAAAATTCCGGCTTTGCAGGGAATAAATTGCGATTCCGATTCGATGGTTTTGACTTTTGCCCATTGCAGCATCGGTTCGACGCTCGCTCCGAAACGGCTTTTTTCGTGGTCTTGCCAGACTTCGGCGACGTGCCGGTATAGTTCCTTGTATTTTTCGAGCTGCGGTCCCTGCAAAGACGGATTTTTGCGGTCGCCGCGAATAATGGCAAGATTGTGATGTTCCATCGCCGGACAGTTATCGTGCAAATATTCGGTAAGCTGCCACGCTTCGTCCATATTTTCGCCCATTGCGACGGTGTTGGCGTGAATCCGCAAACGCGGGTCTTCTTTCTGAAGATTTTCCAACATCTTGTAAGTTTCCATCGCCTTTTCAAACGAGCGCGGATTGCCGCGAAACTTATTGTGATATTCGGGCATTCCGTCGAGCGATATTTCGCAGACAAAAAGCTCTAACGATTTGTTTGCCAAAACCTTCCGCAGAGATTTTTCCGTCCGGTCGGTAAAATAACCGTTGGTCGGAACGTAAATGTTTTTGACGTTGTTGTTCTTGATAAAAAGCGTGCTGATCTCGCCGAATTCCTGATTGATAAACGGTTCGCCGCCCGACAAATTGAGATTTTCAAAATCGCCGAGTTCGAGCGAAAGTTTCTCAAATTCTTCAAATTTCAAATCGTCGCGCTTGTTCAGTTCTTTCCAGTAAAAACAATGTTCACAAGTCAGATTGCAAATCGAGTTGATAAAGATAATCATAAACGGCGGCGTTTGCCGTTCGTAATGCCGCGCGGCTTGCAAAGACAATTTGGTATGACGTTCGATTCTGGTAAATATTGACATAAAAATATTCTCTGAATTTCTTAACTAATTACGATGAATAAATGCTTTAAAGTCGCGTAAAATTTGCCGGCATTGCAGGTAACGGTCAAAATTTTTCGACGAAAGTGCATTAAAAACCTTGAGATTCGACAAATAATAAGTATCAATTCTTGAGAGCGAAAAAAAATCACTTTCGCGCTGCACTTTGCCTAAATTTGTCGAACACGCCGCTTTGAAAGTTTGACCGGCGGTTTGTTTGACCGGCTGATTGTATTTTCCATACGGATAAGCGAAAGTCGTCACCGTGCAGCCGAGCAAATCTTCGATAATCGCTTTTGATTCAACGATTTCGCCAGTCGCCTGAGCAATTGAAATTTGTGTCAAGTCAGGATGCGTCCGGGTGTGCGAACCGAACTCGATTCCGTATTTGTTCAATTCCTTAATTTCACTCCACGCAAGCATCTTGCTGCGCGGCAGATTCGGCGGATTATCAGCCCAATCGTTGTATTTGCCGCAACAATCGGTGACGAGAAAAACCGTCGCTTTGAAATCGTATTGCTCAAGCACGGGAAACGCCGCGGCGTAAAAATTTTGAAAACCGTCGTCAAAAGTCAGCGCAACGGTTTTCGGCGAAAAAGTTTTTTCATCTGATAAAGAATTAACCAATTCATTTAACGAAACGACTTTGTAACCTGCTTCGCTCAAAAATTTCATCTGCCGCCGGAAAAATTCGGGCGCAGTCGAAATAATCGAGCCGCTGTTGTCAATCGAATGATAAGTTAAAATTGGTAAATTAATTGACTCCACAAATGTTGTCTGTTTCTTTTATTTCGCGGCTTCTTCGTTGATAACCGACAGCCGAACACTGCGTTGCTCGCCTTCTTTATTAACGTAGGCGATAAAAAGTTTCTTTTCCGACATTGCGGCTGACGGCAAAGTTCCTTGCGCGATTTCCTTCGCACCGTTAGCTGCATCCGCCAGTTGAACTTTTCCGTTCCAACCCCAGATTGATTTGGAGTTTCCGCGTTCATCAAGCAAGAATACCGGCGTTCCGAGTGCCGAACCTTCACGAATCAACCGCCGCGCGGCAAAAGTTTTTCCGCCGTCAGTTGACTCGGATTCATAAACTCCGGTCGCGCCCGCCGCACCGCCGGAAAACCACACGACTTTCAAAGTGTTATTCGCAGTCGTCGCCAAAGATGCGCCGGAAACCGGACAGCCTTCGAGCTGCCAACGGTCGTCGCTGACAATTGTCGGCACGGAAAAACTATTTCCGCTATCAATTGAAGACGCAACGGCGATATGTCGAAAATTATTCGGCAAAACTTGCCGCCAGGACAGATAAATTTGACCGTTCGGCGCGGCGACGAGCGAAGTTTTACAGCACGGACAAGCATCGGCGGCGATTTTTTTATTCGGCGAAAAAGACTTTCCGCCATCGTCCGAAACGGCAAAATAGACTTCTCTGTTTGCCTCCATCTGAGCTTTCATATCGGTCGGTTGATTCTTTGAAGTTTTCAAATAGCGTTCATCGAGCCAGACAATTAAAATGCGTCCTTTTTTATCAACCAGAATCGAATTCATCGCGTGTGCGCCGGAAACTTTATCATCATTGATTTTAACCGGCGCAAGAAAACTCTTGCCGCCGTCGCGCGACACGGACAAAAGCAAATTATTGGCGTGCATACTGGTCGCAGATTTGACTTGCAATGTCCAGACGACAAAAATTTCACCGTTCTTACCGACGACGATTCCCGGCGGATCGCCGCGCCAGCCGAAAGCGTGTCCGGCTTCGGGATTAACCCGTGTTTTCGTGCCGACCGATTTTCCGGCGGCATCATATTTTTGCAAAAAAATGTCGGTGTCTTTATTTAGTTGATGCTCAACCCAGACAACATAAACTCCGCCGTCAGGTGCTGCCGTGACAACCGGCTCGGCGGAATCTATTTCGGTCGGTGAAACCTGAATGTCAAATTTATTCTGAGCGTTTGAAGCAACGCCGACTAATAAAAACAAAACAAAAATTACGGGTGTGATAATTTTTCTCATTTACTTTCTCCTTCCAAAATCAAAAACTGAAGCGGAAACCGACTTGCCCTTGTCTGGCATCGAGAGCGGCGGTCGGTCTGCCAAAAGTTGCCAACGGTGTCGTGCCGGTTCCGTAAATATTGTTTGGAACGCTGAAATTAGACCGATTGAGAATATTAAATCCTTCAATCAAAACTTCGAGCTGCAACTTTTCAGTAAAAACAAAGCGGCGCGAAAGACGCAAATCAAGCGAAGCAAAATCGAATCCGCGTCCTGTGTTGCGTCCGACACCTAACGGACGGTCATTTGTATTGCTGTCGCCGTTGCGGTCGTTGCCGGTTTGAATGTTGAACGGCAGACGGGATGCGTAAGTGAAAATATAACTAAGCTGAAAACCGCCGTAAATTTGTCGTAAAGTCGAACCTTTATTCGCGTTCGGCGTATTCAAAGTTCCGCTCAAAGTCAAGCGGTGACGTTGGTTGTTGTCGGAAAGTCCACGGTCGTCGCGCAGATTAAAATTGTTTTGCGGCGACGAGAAAAAGAAGTTTCCGACATCATCAACCGCTTTTGAAAAAGTGTAAGACAGACGAATGTTCGCCGTCCGACTCATACGTTTATTGAAAGACGCGACCATTCCGTTGTAGTAAGTATCACCCGCACTTTCATAACGCGAGATATTGCCGAAATTTGCGTCGGGACGGCACAGATTTGAATTAACTGCCGACGTGCAGGCTGGAACATTGACGTTGCGCGAAAGAATCAGATGAAGTCCGCGCAGATGAAGATAGCCGATTGAAAATGAAGAACTCCACGGCAGCTCACGCTCAATTTGTAGATTGGCTTGCTCGCTGTAACTGTTTTCAATGTTCGGGTCAATTCGTGTGACGCTCGGTTTCGTCGTCAAAACAGATGGTTGTGCGCTCAAAATATTCGGAAAGACGGGCGCATTCGGCGAAGTCGGTCCGAGAACAGCGACAATGTATTTCGAGCCGTCGCGTTGAAGCGCGTTGGAAGTCGCACGAAGCGGAAGACGGTCGTAAAAAAGTCCGAAACTTCCGCGAATCACGGTTTTCTTAAAAGGCGTATAAGCAAAACCGAGACGCGGCGAAATGTTGTTTTTATCGGTTCGGATCGGTTCGGGTAATAATTCCAAATCATATCGCAAACCGAAATTAAAAGTTAAATTTGGGCGAGGTTTCCACTCATCCTGAACAAATAAACCGTAATTCGGATTTTTTTGCAGTTGCGCCGGTGCGCCGAAGGCTTGTTGAAATTGACTGTAACTACCGTTCAAAAAATTATTCAGCGAAGTGAACGTATAAACACCCTGCGTTGCGCCGGGGAAAACTATATTCAGCCGATTGAAAAGAAAGTCGCCTCCGAATTTGAGCGAATGATTTCCAAAGCTCGTGCTGAAACTGTCACTTACCTGAAACAAATCAATGTCCCGCGCAATCGGTGAAGATGTCGCTACTCCAAAACTCGCCACGCCCGAAATGTTGACGGCGGGACCGGTCTGATCAATCGCCGGCGCGGATAGACGGCTGTTTCGATAGAGCAAACGAAATTCATTAAGCGAACCCGCACCGACGGTCGTAATCAAACTGCCGTTCAGCGTGTTATCACGATTTTTCAAATTGGTGCCGCGACTAACCGCATTCAAGCCGCCGACTGTGCGGGCGTTGATCGCACTAATATCATAAAATGAATAAGTTACGGCGAACGCATTTCGCG
The DNA here is from genome assembly GCA_965247805.1 of Pyrinomonadaceae bacterium. Lineage (GTDB taxonomy): Bacteria > Acidobacteriota > Blastocatellia > Pyrinomonadales > Pyrinomonadaceae > JAFDVJ01. Next base: position 4,929,331 of record OZ252034.1, on the reverse strand, counting down.
CATTCAAGCGATGATCCACGCGTCCGAAGACATTGGTCGAGTCATAGCCGCCCGGAACGAGTCCGGTTTCAATGCGCGAACCGCGATAACTGATTTGCGTCAAACGATTATTGATTGCCGCGACATTCGACGGTGAAATCGTAATAATATTGGAATCGTTGCGCCGCGTTTGCTCGAAATTCGTAAAAAAGAAAGTCCGGTCTCTAATAATCTTTCCGCCGAAAGATGCACCGTATTGCGTCTGCGTGAGGGAATCTTTCTTCGCCGCCAGCGGATTTCTCGCGTCAAACCGCTGATTTCGCAAAAAGCCGTAGATTTTGCCGCGATAATCGTTTGTGCCGGATTGCGTGATAATGTTGACGAAACCGCCCGAAGCGCGTCCGAACTCGGCAACTGCGCCGCTTGTCACAACCTGAAATTCACGAATCACTTCCTGACTGTAAAAAGTTCCCGTTAAATCTGCCGCGTCGTCGTTTGCCGACGTGCCGTCAACGACGAAGCTGTTATTTAAATTGCGCTGTCCGGCAACTGAAATTCCCGTTCCCGGCACGGCGGAAGTTTCCGCAAACCGCTGAACGCTTCCCGTATTCGTGCGCGAAACTCCCGGCAGCAACAAAGCCAAATCCATAAAATTGCGCCCGTTGAGCGGCAAATTTTCGACATCACGCGGCAGGACGGTTTCGGCAACCTGCGTTCGTCCCGATTCGATAATTGCGAGTTCATCCGAAGAGATATTGACTTGCTCCGAAACTGCGGCGATGTTCAATTTCAAAACGATTTCCAAACTTTGTCCGACCGTTGCCGTCAATTTGTAAATTGTCGGCGCATAGCCGTTTTTTTCGGCGGTTATTTCGTAAGTTCCGACCGGCAGATAAGCAAACCGGAAACGTCCGTTCGCTTCTGTTACCACATTTTGAATTTGATTGGTTTCCAGAAGTTTGGCTGTGATTTTAGCGGCGGGAACGCTTGCACCGACGGCATCTTCGACACTCCCGCTTAAAGATGCGGCTGAAATTGTTTGCTGCGCTTGAACGCTCGACACTAAAAATAACAAAATCGCTGATAAAATCAATAAACTTCTTAAATTTTTAACATTTTTCATTTTTACCTCTTCAAATCATCTTACTTAAAAATCTGTTACCAAAATTTGAATAGAAGAAAACTTTCAGTAGCCATACTTTAAAAGTAAATGGAAGCAGTCGTTTTGACAAAAAGACAAAACCTTAATTTTACGAAGAATTTATAAATCAAAATCTTCAGTTTCTTTGGCGATGTTACAGACTGACCTTTTCAGATATTAATCTCATCGGACAAAAAGCTATTTATCACTCCGACAAATGGATAAATTCAGGTAAAACGGCTAAATAATTGTGTGTTATTGGTAAGATTAGTTGCAAAAAATTATACTTTTAAGATTTTCGAGATTGATTTAGCCGTAACCGATTTCGACTTTTGATGAAGTTTTTCAGTGAGTTCCGTGACGAGGTTTAAATATTGCGTGAGATGCGCGTCTTCGCTCCAATATTTCAAATACGCCGCATAGCCTTTTTCGCCCAGTTCGTTTCGCAAAGTTTTGTCGGACGCGAGTTTGTCCATTGCGGCAATCAATTCAGCCTGATTTGAATAAACAAAACCGCCGCCGCTGTCTTCGACGACTTCGGGCAGTGCGCCGAGATTATTAACGATGACCGGCGTTTTCCGCGAAAAGGCTTCGATAATGATGATGCCGAAAGTTTCGTAGCAAATTGACGGGACGATCACCGCAAGCGCGGATTCGTAAAGGTTTTGCAGAGTTTTTTGGTCGAGTCTGCCGAGAAATTTGATGCGCGGAGAATTTGCCGCCTGCGTTTCGAGAGTTTCACGGTGTTCGCCGTCACCGGCAATCAGCAAATCGTATTTCTCCTGATTTTGAAAAACCGGAATGATGTTCTGCACGCCTTTAATTTGCTCAAGCCGCCCGACAAACAGAAAATACGGTCGTTCGTTTTTTTCTTTCGCCGCCGTGTTTTCGGTTTCCTGCGGCAGCGGCAAAAAATACGGCAGATGTTTGATCGGAATGTCCAAACCGTCGGCGAGATGTTTCTGCAAAGTAAAACGACTCGGCGAAAGAAAGCAGTCAATGTGTTTGAGCATACTCTCCAAAAGTCCGGTTTGCCGCCAGATTTGCGGCGGTCTTTTTCCGGCAATCTGACAACTCAGACAACTCTTTTTCGTGCAGACTTCGCGGTTGTATTTCCAGAGAACGTGCATCGGGCAAATCAGCCAATGCTCGTGTGTCGTGTAGAGTTTGACGGCGTTTCCATAGCTTAGAGCCGTGATGCCGATGAGCGACATATTGTGATAATGAATCACGTCGTAATTATTTGTTTCGAGCGCGTTCTTCAGTTCGCTTTTGAAAAACGGAACGCCGGTTTGCTGCGTCAGCAAAGGCGAAAGAAAACCTTTACTACTTTTTAATCCGTGAACTTTAATATTCGGATGATTCGGAAAATCGGCGGTCGGCGGCTTTTTATTGAGCAGTAAAAAAGCGTCTTCGCTGTGAAAAACATCAACCGAATGACCGCGCCGCGCCAGTTCGTTGGACAGACGATAGATGTGCATTCCGTCGCCGCCGAAATTATACGGCGGGTAAAAGGTCGAAACCATACAAAATTTCAGAGGTTTTTCAAACATCTATTTTCCGGCGACTTCTTCAAAAATTTTGAGCGTGTCCTGCGCCGCTTTTTTCCACATAAATTGTTGCGCCCGAATTAATCCGTTTTTCTTCATCGTCCCGCGCAAGTCGTCGTCAGCGAGAATTCGCCGGATCACGTCAGCCATATTTTTGGAATCGCGCGGGTCGAAAAATAATCCGACCGTGCCGAGAACCTCCGGCAGAGAGCCGCAATTGCTCGCCGCGACGGGCGTTCCGCAAGCCATTGCTTCAATCGCCGGAAGCCCGAAACCTTCTTCCAGCGACGGAAAAACCAGCAGCGCGGCGGCATTATAGAAATAGACCAAATCTTCATCCGCGATAAATCCGGTGAAGATGACTTTGTTTTCCAGTCCGAGTTCGGCAACCTGTTTTTTCAACGCCGGATAAGCCGAAAAAAATGGGTCGTCAGTGTAATCGCCGACGAGAACGAGCTTGATTTCCGGTTGATTTTCAGCGATGTCGGCGTAAGCGTCAATCATCGCCGACAGATTTTTGTGCGGACTGATGCCGCCGACGTAAAGCAGAAATTTCGCGCCGGATTTCAATCCGTAACGCGCCAGCACGTTACACGTCGCGCCGTTTGACGGCATTACTTTGAAAATCGGGCGCGCCGCTTCGGAAATCACGCGCAGACGCGACGCGGGCAGTTTGAAATATTCGACGATTTGCTGTTTGGAATATTCCGAAACCGTCGCAATCAGATTCGCCTGACGAATCGCCGCAGTTTGCTTGAGATTCCAAAAAAACTTCGATTTGGCATTCGGAAAAATCAGTTCGGGATGATGCTCGGCAATTACGTCGTGGAGCGTGACGATAATCTTTGTGCGGTTAAAAACGGGAAAGTAGGAATAACTTGCGGGAAAAAAGAAAACGTCGGTTTTGTGGCGCAAAACCTCGCGGCTCATCGCCCATAAATCTCCGAGCGAACGGCGACTGTCCGCCGAAGCCGCTTTTAACGGGGAAATTTCGGTTTTGGCGACGACTTTTTTGACGCTTGCCGGAATCGCGTCGCGGTCTTCGGTGTTGCCGTCAATAAAGAAGATGTATTCGTTAGTCGTGTCAATTTCTAAAATCGCTTCGAGAAGTTCGCGCGTAAAACGTCCGAAACCGCGTTTATTTCCCCAGCAAGCCGCATCTATTCCGATTCTCATAAAAATTTTATCGCCAATGGCTTGCGCTGTTTCCCTCGCCCAGAAGATAACCGCAAAATTCGCCATAAGACCAGATTGAAATTAAAAGAATCAAAGCCGGCATTGCTTCCGCTAATTCTTTTAAATGTCTGTGTTTTTTGATCGTCGCCGAAATGATGCGGACGGAAAGCAAGATCGGCAAAACCGTCGAAACCGCGACAAAAAAAGCACGTTTTGAAAGTGCGGTATCGGCGACACGCTTGGCGGCAAATGACCGCGCCAGATGAAAAGACTGCTCACCGGCGCGTTTTATCGAATAATTTTTGTGATGATAGACAATCGCCGCCGGTTCGAGATATAACTGATGTCCGCGCTTTTTCAACTCTTCATTGACGAATGTTTCGTAAAATCCGTCCTCGTAAACGTCCCGAATTTCTTCGAGAACGGCGCGTTTGTAGGAAACATTCATTCCCGACAAAGCATCGGTCGCGCCCGCCTGATTCGGCAGCATATATTTTCCGTAATCGTAAAAATAAACCGCCCAATCCAAAGCGCGTTCGACACTCGCGTTTTCAACCGAACCGCCGACCACCACATTTGACGATTCGTGCGCTTTTTTGATTTGTTCGCACCAACGTGCATCTAAAATGCTCTGGTCTTCGACGAGCGCGACGATTTCGCCGCGAGCAAGATAAATCCCTTCGCGCCGCAGTTCGGGAACGGTCGCCGTTTCGGGTAGATTGAGAAATTTTGCGGGCATCGGAAGTTCGATTTTCCCGAAGCTGAACGGGTAATTACCGGCGACAATTATTTCAGTATCGCCTGCGTCCGTCTGTGTTTCGAGCGATTCCAGACAATCGCGCAAAAGTGAATTTCCGTTCCACGCCGCGATCACGATTGAGAGTTTAATCTTTTCATTTGCGGCGGCATTCATTCGACTTTTAATAAACTTTTGCCCGCGCCGAAAAGTTGTCCGGCAAGTTCACCAACGGCGTAACTGCACATAAAAATTGCCAAAAGCGGAAACGACTGCCACAATTCCCGCCGATGTTTTTTCTTTCGATTGACGTTTTTGACGATGCGCCACGTCAGATGAAACGGCGCAAAAGGCGTATATGCCAGATAAATTAGTTGCTGCAAAACAGTTGCTTTCTCGCGCCGCATCGCCGCAAACGACCGCGAATAATGAAATCTCTGCGACAAAAAATAGAAAAATCCGAACTCTTTTTTGTGGCTGATGACAATCGAAGGCGCGGAGAGAAATTTGATGTTTTGCTTTCGCAAATCCGTTTGTAGAAAATATTCCCAAAAGTCTTTTTTGATTGATTCGTCCAATCTTTCAATGGCTGCGCGTTCGTAAGAAACATTATTGCCCGCTAAAAATTCGACTTCTCCGGTGGGAATCGGTGACATAAAACTGCTGTATTCGCACAAAAAAACCGCCCAATCAATCAAACGCGCCGTCGCGCCGTTTTCAACCGCGCCGCCGACGACCGCGTAACCTGTTTCGTGCGCTTTGCTGATTTCCGCAAACCAATTTTCCGGCGCGATGCAGTGGTCTTCGATGACGATAAAATAATCGCCCGCCGCGGCTTTCATCCCGATTGCCCGCATTTCGGGAATGCCGCGTCTTTCCGGCAGCCTGATAAGTTTGACGTGCGGAAAATTATTTTCAATGTAATCAGCCGTTTTTTTATCGGTTGCCTCAACGACAACAATTTCCACGTCGAAACCATTCCGGCTTGTCTCAAGGGCGGTCAAACATTCCGCAATCGAAGGCAGACCGTTGACCGAAGCAATGATGACGGAAAATTTAGGCACAACAATTTTTTAATCAATTCGTCCGCAACTCGCGCCCGTTCCGGTGAGAAAACCGATTGTTTCACCGAACGACCAGAAAACAATTGCCAAAATTATGATCGGCAGCGTTACTAAAAATTTAGTGAAAAAGCGTTTTCTGCGAAGTATCGGCGCGGCAATCCGAATCAAAAATACAATCGGCAGAAAAGCCGAACCGACGGCGTAGAAAAGCCGTTTGGGGAAATTTGCTTCGGCAAAGCGCATTCCGGCGAAACAGCGACCTTGATGAAATCTGCGGACGAGAAACGGAATTAATTTATAATTTTTGCGCCAACTGACGGAAATTTGCGGTTCGGAAAATAGTTCGATGCCTTCCGATTGAAGACGGCGACACCACAAAGTTTTCCAAAATTCGGGTTGAGCGAGTTTCGTTCCGAACTTCAAAACTTCGCGTTTGATCGAGAGATTGTTTCCGGGAATGACACTGACGACACCGTTTGGCGCAGGCGGCATAAATTCCGCGTAATCACAAAAGTAAGTTGCCCAATCAGTCAAACTGCGATTGTCTGACATTTCCACCGAACCGCCGATGACAGGCGATTTTGCTGATTCGTGCGCCTGTAAAATTGTTGAAATCCAATCGTTCGCAACGACGCACGATGTATCTGTAATCGCAATAATTTCGCCGTTTGCACGGGCAATTCCCGCGCCGAGCAATTTTGAAAGAGAAGTTTTCGGCGGAAACTCGAAAAATTTAACAGTTGAAAATATTTCGACCCATTCAGCGAAATTTACTTTCAAACAACAATCGGCGACGATAATTTCAAACTGGTTGCGTTTATCGGCTAAAATGCTTTCCAGACAATTTTTCAAATCCGCCGGAGAATTCAGTGAAGCGACAACGACCGAAAGTTTGACGGTTTCATCAGATTTTGCCGCCTTCATTTTCGCGGCGAACTCCACAAATAGCCGCTAAATTCGCCGACTGACCAACTCAAAAGAAACAAAATCAATATCGGCAGCGATAAAAAGAATTTGCCGAGGTTTCGCTTTTTCGCAAGCACGCGCCGCGTGATGCGGAACAGATAAATGAACGGAATCGTCGGCGACAGCAGAATCATCGCGGCGCGGCGAATCGCCGACATTTTGAAGGCGCGGGTTTCGCCGAATTGTCTGCCGTGCCATAAACGCTGACTCATAAAACCTGCAAACGTAAATGATTTTTGATGATAAACGACGATTTCAGGCGATTTCGCCAGCGTCATTTTTTCGCGCCGCATTTCCTGATGAACGAATGTTTCCCAAAACCCGTCGCGCATTGCGTCTTTAACTTTTTCTAAATCACAGCGTTTATACGAAGCATTGTCGGCGGCAAAATCTTCGACTTCCGTTTCGCCGAAAGGCAGCATATACGGGCTGTAACGGCAAAAATAAACTGCCCAAGAAACTGCTCCGGCGCATTCTTCATTCTCAATCGCGCCGCCGATTCCGGCAAACGACTGTTCGTGCGCTTTCAAAATTTCCCCGGTCCATTTTGCCGACGGAACAAAATGCGAAGTCGTCAAAGCGACGTATTCGCCCCCGCTTTCGCCGATGCCGATGCCCCAAAGTTCGGGAATAAATTTTGCTTTGTCAGCCGCGATGATTTTGACGGAAGGGAACTCACGTTTGATGATTTCGGCGGTTTCGTCCGTCGAATTGTCCACGACGATGATCTCGATTTTGCCTTTACTGCACTGATTTTTGAGCGAACGAAGACAGTCGGCGATACTTCCCTGCGCGTTTTGCGACGCGACGACGACGGACAATTTCGGTTTTGCGGGTTCTATTGCGTCGTTCATTATTTTGCGGCTAATTTTGTTACTTGATTGACCAGCAAATCGCGGACTTCGGCGACGGCGATTGACTGCGACGGTGTAATCGGCGGTTCGGAATTAGATTTTATCGAATCGTAAAATTGTTGAATCAACTGCCGTAAACCGGGATAAGCCGACTCGCGCCGGACGGTTCGCCGCACCAGATTAAACGTCGCCGCCGAGAAATTTCGCGCTGCTAAATCGAAAGGATGCAGAATCTTTGTCATTCTCGAAGTTTTTCCCGTTTCGATGACCGAATAACCGTGAAAAAGATCGAGATGAATTGTGCCTTCGCTGCCGAAAATTTGAAACGAATTTTTCGTCGGACGCGAATTCATACTGACAAAAATCGAAGCGGAAGTTTCCCGCGTTTGTCCGGCAATCCGCAGTTCACCGGAGGCGGGACGAAAACCGGTCCAGTCAATTTCAGAAATATCCGTTTCGAGAAACTTTTGCATCAGCGAAAGCGGATGCGGCAAAATGTCCGCCGCGATTTGGTCGTGTTGTGCGGCGTTCAAACCGACACCGCCAGCCGAGCAAACATTTGCTTCGAGATGGATGAGCCGACCGATTTTCGATAAACTTTTTTGAGCTTTTGCCGCACCGTCCTGAAAAGCAAATTGATGAACCGGACATATTTGCGTGTTGCTCTGCGCGGCTAAATTGTAAAGCCTTGATGTTTGATCGGCGGTAGCGGCGAGCGGTTTTTCAATCAAAAGATGAACGCCTGCTCTGATCGCTGTTTCGGCGATTATTTCGTGGCTGTCCGTTGGCGAACAAACGTGCAGAACGTCGGGAATTTGCTCGTCAAGCATTTTTTTGAGGTCGAAATATGCCTTCGCGTTTGCGTATTTCGCGGCAAGACTTTCGGCTTTTTCAATATTAAAATCCACGAACGCGACAACTTCGCCGCCGTTTTTTTCGACGGCGCGTGCGTGCCAAAGTCCCATTAAACCGGCTCCGACAATGCCGGCGCGAATCTTTGGATTAACGGCGGTTTGGCTCTGAGTTTTCGGCAAATCTGCTTTTTCGCCTAGATTTGCGGTCGTTGACAAAAGGTCGGTCATCATCGAAGTTGTAAATTAATTTTTAAATGACTTTCTCATTTTGGAAAATCGCGGAGCGAGTAACGCCGTCCGTCCCAGCGGCTGTCGTTACGTTATTGAGAAAGTTCTGTTTTATTCAAATAACCTTTCAGACAAATTGTGCGTTTCGACTCCGCCGCATCGTAGGCGGCGAAAACGAGGGCGAGCGTTTTGCGGTTGTCGGCGGCAGTTCCGGGCGGTTCGCGGTCGTTTTTGAGCGCGTCAATAAAATTATTAAAATGATACGCCGTCGAAGAGGCAAACGGGTTAATGCCGTCTTTGGCAATGATTTTTGATTTTGTACCGTTTTGCAAAACTGCTTTTCCGCCTTTGACGAAATTAAAGCCGAAAAAAGGAAGTTTTTGCCGAGTGTGCATTCCGGCTTCAAACCGCACTTCGCCGCCGATTGACGTGTGAATCGAAGCGTTTTCGCCGTCGAGACGCATATCGAGATAGCGTTCGGGCGCGTTGCTCAGACGATTCAAAATTATCGAAGCGGCGCGTCCGTCGGCAAATTCGAGCGTGATTAAATTTAGAGCGTCCGAGCGAAATTTTGATAAAGGATTCGGCATTTGCGCCGAAATCGCCGTCGGTTCAACGTCGAAAAAATATCTGACGAGCGAAAAAACGTGAATTCCGAACTCGAAACACAAACGCCTCCGCAGTCGTCCGCGCCAATCGGCTTCGGTTATTTCGTCCGGGTGAAAAACCTGCCACGCTTGCAGAAACAACAGTTTTCCAAATTCCGGCGAACCGATTGCCGCTTTCGCCGCACGGTGAATGTTCATAAACGGAAACTGATTATTGACAACAACTTGGCGATTCACTTCGCTGGCGGCAGAAATCAATTTATCGGTGTCAGCCAAACTTTCCGCGAGTGGTTTTTCGCAAAAAACGTGACAATTACCTTCGAGAGCCATCAGACTTTGCTCGACGTGCAGCGCGGGCGGCGTGCAGATCGAAACGATGTCGGGCGCAGTCGCCGCAATCATTTTTTGCGGATCGTCGAAAATTTCGGGCAGTCCGAGTTTATCTTTGGCAATTTGCCGCGCCGCGCCGTCAACATCGCAGCCGGCGACGATTTCTATTTTTCCCGCCAAATTTTTGTAAGCCGGAAAATGAATATTGCGCGTCACCTGTCCCAAACCGACGACCGCGACGCGAAGTGGATGATTATTTGACATTAATTTTTCTGAAAGATACTTTTTTGATTATCCGATTTTTTGTGAAAGGGCGTAGAATGAAAAGTAATTCACAAATCTATCGTATTTGTTTTGTGAATTCAAAGAATGTTGTAAGGTCTGAGAGTCATATTGTCTTTTAATAAAAAGATTACGCCTATCGTTAATATCCATAAAAAAGGCTCAATCGGTGTTCTCTGCCTTAACTCAATATGAGTTATATAATAAGCAATTGGATATAGAATAAGAATTCCTAAACAAAGTAATAATGCCTTGTGCCTTTCTCTCATCATCAATATGAGGCAAACAAATGCACCGATTGAAGGAAGTGAATAAAGCACCATTTTAAGATTTTTGAATTCACCGTAAAATAGATAAATACTCGATACTTGATACTTGCCAGTCCAGTAGTCAATTATTCTTTTAATAACTCTCACTTCGTATTCATCGGGATTATCATTTATCCACTGCATAGACTCAAGTTTTCGCATCTGCATATAACGAATTTCGCCCATTTGCTTGTAACGCTCTAGCTCGGCAGGGGTTACGATTAGGAAGTGAATTGGCAACTTGACCTTCCAGTTCATTATCACGGATGCCCCTTGAAAGTTCCAAAGCAAATCCTGACCGCAAAAAAACAGGTTCACCGAATACTATAAAGTTCCGCACTGTCCAAGCAACCGGCAAAACAGAGGCAACTAGAAGAGCAATTGCAACAGGTTTTAGTTCCATTCGCTCTTTAATTAAATATAGAATTGATACTCCAATTACTGTTAGGGAAACAGGTTCAGTGATAATAAGTAAACCCGTCAATCCGCCATAAAGAAACCATTTCCGAGTATTTGATTTTTTTTCGAGAGACAGAGTAAAAGCTAAATAGCTTGTCAACAGTAATGTGTAAAGACTTGTGTTCCAAATATAAAGTGCCTCAGTGTAACCTAATATAGGATACAAAGCCCATAACCAAGCAACAACTGTGGCGAAATTTTGATTAAACAGTTTTCGTGCGATTAAGAATACTGGAATGCTTACAAGAGATGAAAAAATGATATTAATTGCATAAGCTATAATACCAGATGTAAGAGAGTAGCCGAACAAGCTGAATATACATGCAAGAATATACGGATAAACAGGCGGCACAAGTGCGGTTGCACCAGTGTCAATCAAATATGGTGAAGCAAACCCCATTCCATTGGCGATTGAATTAGCCACTGCTGTCATCTCCCCGCCCCAATGTTCAGGGAACCCTGGATTCTTGAGAAAGACGGTAATTGCACGAACAATAATGGCAACAAATATTAAAAAATGTATATTTTGAGGTAGGTTATCTTTTAAGAAAGATGAATTTGTAGTTCTCATTACTTTTAAACATTATTTGTAGTTTTAATTGTTACCCGCTTTGCGACGACATAAAAAGCGGCGAACGGATAAACGAGATTTCCGCCGTGCGATTGAACTTTGCGGCATTGTCCAAAAAAATCCTGCTGCAAAGATTCGACTTTTTCCGGCGCGGCACTGGATAGACGCTTGCGGGCGATGCTCGAAAACGTCCGCTGAATTTCCCAGAATTCTTCCGGCTTTCCGAACTGCGCCTGATGTCCCTGCCATTCGGTTTGCAAAACTTTGAATCCGGCGGCTTGGACGAGTTCGGAAACGCCGCCCGTGCGGTTGTGCGAATGACTTGCCAAATGCGATTCTTCCTTTTCTTTCGATTCAGGCAAATATCGCTCGACCATTGCGTCGAGAAAACCCGGCGCGACGAGTTGTTTGCCTTGTCTGCGGCGCACGAGATCGGGCAAAACTTTCAAACGGTGCGTCAAACCAGACACGGAAAACAGCGGCGGACTGCTCCCGACGGCGACAACCAATCTACCGCCCGGTTTCATCACGCGGTAAATTTCTTTGAGTGCCGTGAGCGGATCGGGAAAATGAAGCAGCGCGAAAAGTGAAACAACCGTCTCAAAACTTTCAGCGGCAAATTCCAATTTTTCCGCGTCCATTCGGCGGAATTCGACTTTTTCCGCGAGTCCGAGTTTTTCCGCTTTGGCAGTCGCCGTCGTCAACATTCCGTTGGATAAATCAATGCCAACGACTTTGCCGCCTGTGCCGATCTCTTTCGCCGCCCGCAAAGCGACTATGCCCGTTCCCGTGCCGATGTCGAGAACCGAATCAATTGGTTTGATGTCGGCAAGTTCAACTATTCGAGCCGCCAGTGGACTCGAAAGTCGTTCGGTGAAATAATCGAATTGCTCCGTTACCGCGTCGTAACTTGTCGCATCACGCGTTTTGAATTCTTGTGAACCGTTTGTTTGCATTGTTTTTTAATTTGCCAAGGGCATCATCAAATCTAAATATTTGCGCGTTAAAATGTGCCAATCGTAACCGGCGGCGCGTTTCGGACCGTCTTCCTTCATTTGTTTCTGCCACGCTTCATCGCGCAAAACGTCTGCCATTCCTTCTTTCAAAGTTGTGATTTCCGCATCTTTCAAAAGATGTGCGACACCGCCCGCAAATTCGGGAAAGGCTGTATTGTCGAGCGCAATTAAAGGCGTTCCGCACGCCATCGCTTCCAACACGGGCATTCCGAAACCTTCATACGATGACGGGTAAATAAAGAGATTTGCGGCGTTATAGACCAAAAACATTTCTTCGTGCGTAACGTAATCGAGAACGAAGACCTCGTCCTTGATTTTCAGTTCTTCGATTACTTTGCGAAATGGCGAAGTTCCGGGCAGCGACGCTCCGACGATCAGAAGTTTTTGCGGAAACCCGTCTTTTTTCAATTCGGCAAAGGCTCTAATTAAAGCCGAAAGATTGCGCCGTTCGGTCGGTTTGCCGACATAAACGATAAACGGAACATCCGCGCCGAAAACTTTTTTGCGCCATTCGGAAAGCCTTACCGCATCGGAAATCGGGCGAAAAACCTTGGTGTCCACGCCTTCGGGAACGACGTTGATTTTTTCAGGATTGATGCCGTAAAACTTGACCATATCGCGCTTACTGTAATCGCTGACGGTCGAGAGTCCGGTTGCCCGTTTCGCGCTCAAACTGTAAATCATTCGCGTCTTTTTCATCGTCCACCAATCGAACGCCTGCGGAAAACCTTCGTAAGAACCGTGATGAATCAAAAAAGTCGGGCAGCGGGCGGCAATCGGCGAAACATAACTTGGGCAGAGCAGAAGATTTTTTCTGCCGTGCGCCTTTGGCATCGTGATTTGCTCCCAAGCAGCGAAAGGAAGTGGTGACTCTAAAACTACGTTGGTCGCATTCGGCGGCAGATAAACATCAGCCGGAATCGGTTTTGGCGTGTAGAGCCGAATTTCACTGAATGGATGTTCCAACTCGCCGAATGAACGCAGCAGTGCTTCGATACAGCGTGCGACACCGGAACGACCGACTACTAAACGAATGCCGTCAATTCCAAGAATCATTTCTTATTCCGTAAATATCTTTAGATTTATTGTTCAAAATTCAGCCGCTGACGCAATTTTTTATATTGTTTGCGCGGCATAAATCGCTCTTTAACATCAATTGCGACGGTGCTTAACTGTTTTGCCAACGAAGTAACAACCGTCGGTCCGCCGCGACATTCACGGCAAAACGGCGTTGGCGGAATAAACCATTTGAAAGATTTGAGAATTCGTTTCGCTTCGGCGGATTCGAGGATTTCCATCAGCGATTGTTGGTGTAAATCTCCGATCACGTTTTTTCCGTCATAATCAACGCAGCAGGTTGTGACTTCGCCGCTGGCGAGAATGCCGAAATCGTCGCGGAAACCTGCCGAACAGCCGCCGAGCAACCCTTTGTATTTTTTCTCCTGCCCGACACTTTGCTGTTCCCGCACCCAAAAATCCTGTATCCGCGAAAAACCGATGCAGATGCCGGGATAAATAAAATATTCGCCGTCAATAACTTTAGCCTCGACTTTTTCCCATTCTTCGGTCGGCAAATTATATTTTTGCGCCGTTTCAAGCGTGAATTTTTGGAAAAGTTTGCCCATTTCGAGATTGTCTTTCGCGCTCGTCAGGTGTTCGTATTCGTCACCCATTTTGACCGCCGCCAGATGTGAACGAACGAAAAACTTAATACATAATTCCGTTTCCGCCTGCATCCGAAGTTTGTCTTTGATCAAGTCTCTGACACGTCTGACATATTCTTCCAGCGTCAATTGACCGCCGCGCAGCCGCATCGAAAACGAAGTGTCGTTCGGGGTGCGAAAACCAACTTCCAGACGCGACAAATTATTTTCAAACAAACCTTCGTTGCGCTTTTTCTCAAGCAGACTGCCATTCGTCAGCAGCCGAACTTTGAGACCGTGATCTTCGGCGTATCCGGTCAACGCACAAAGGTCTTTGTGCAGAAACGGTTCGCCCATCAGGTGAAATGTCAGAAAATCAGTCAGATCGTTTTCGGCAATTTGGTCAATGATATTCCGCGCAAAATCCGACGACATCACGATTTTTTTGCGAGTCTGTTTATCAATCGGACAGTAATCGCAGGTAAAATTACACGCGTTGGTAATTTCAAGATAGATAATCTTAAATCGTTTTTGTTCCATATTTGTAAATCTCCTTAAAGCTAATTGACAAACTAATTGCCGAACAAAATTTTATGCCGCAATCCGTAAATTACCAGTCGCTCTTCCTTGCTTAATAAAAAGAGCAGACTCAAAGCAAAAAATGCGAAAAAGGTGAGTTTGACGACCGAAGCGGCAATGCTCCACTCATTTGTTTGACTGCAAACCCAACCTGTCAAAAGCAAAACAGAGAGGCTGTATGTAATTAACAAACTCAAACCCCGCGGAACAGAAAAGCCGTGTTTGAATTTCAAGCGAATAAAAGTCAGCGAAAAAATTGTCAATCCCGAAATGATACTCGCCAGTGCAATGCCTTTGATGCCGTAATAAGGTGCTAAAAACCACGCCAGCACAGCGAATCCGATTTGTCCGCCGGTGACGATGACGGTGTAGCTTTTCATATCGTCGAGTCCGATTAACAGCGATTGATGAATGCCGGCAAGCTGCGTGATGAACTGCCCGGAAATAAAAAGAAAAACCAGACTTCCGACCGCCGCAAATTTTGTCGAAAACAAAATCGCCAACATCAATTGCGGAAACATCACGACCGGCAGCATCACCAAAATTAAGATAACCGTCATTTTGCGCTCGAATTCGGCGGCGTGTTGAAGTTTTTCCGACCTTTCAATATTACGATTCAAAATCGGAGTCAGGTAAAGACCGTTTGCCGGATTGAGAATCATTCCGATAGCCGTTGACAACACCAACGCGCCCTGCAAAAGTCCGGTTTCCGCTTCGCCGAAATTGGCGAGAATCGCATAACGCGCCACGAGCAGGGACAGCGAATAACTGACCGAACCGAAGTAAAGCATTGCCGTAAACGAAACGATCTTCGGGCTTTGCCATATTTCCTTCACACTATTTTTGCCGTCGGCGAAAAAGGGCAAATCGAATTTTTTCCAAAGATAAATGATAATGCCGAGCGTGACGGAAACGCTTGCCAGTGAACCGCCGATGAAAAGTCCGAGAACGCCAGCCGCCAAAATGCCCGTGATGACGGCAATCGTCGTCGCGGAGTTGGTAATGACGGCGAGCGCGGCGGAAATCCGGTAATTTTGCGCGGAGGCAAAAACATTCGTAAAAAATCCGCCCAGCACAAAAGTCGGCACTGAAATCAAAGCGATCAGTAAATAAATCTGATATTTTTCGACTTCCGCGCCGAATGTCTGCGGTCGCAGAAAAACCAGACCGATTGCCAAAGCTGTTCCGGCAACCGCCAGCAACGCCAGCAGATGCAAAAATCCGGCGTAGCATCGTTTAAACTGTTCGTGTCCTTCGCTGTGCGCTTTCGATAAAAATTTGACCGACGCGAGTGGAATGCTCAGTGCCGTCGCAAAAGCGACGAATTGAACCGTTTGATCAATCGTGCTGACAACTCCGACACCTGCCGGTCCGAGCGTCACGGCGACAATCTTTGAACGAACAAATTGAATGGCAATGGCGATAATCTGAATCGTGCCGATGCTGAGTATAACTTTGAGCATTTATAATTTTACTCCGGCATCCTGCTTGATGACGTTTTCGATTAATTCGGCAAAAGTCTCTTTTTTAAATGGTTTGAACTTTTCGGAAGCCAGGTATTCACGGGCGTTTTCTTTATAAGCCTGAATTTCTTCGGCGGACATTTTTTTGAGAAAACCGCGTAATTCTTCATAGTCGGAAAAATCGCGCATATCTATAAAACAATTTGCCGGGATATATTCGGTGATTTCCGGTGCGCCCCAATAAACCGGAATTGTTCCGGCATAAAAACAATCGAAGATTTTTTCGGTAATCCAGCCTTTCATCATTGAATTTTCAAAGCAGAGCGCGAAAGTATAATTACCGAGAGTTTCGGATTTCGACGGCGCGACTCCGCGATACGCTTTTCGCGCCGCGACGAGCAGCGGATCGGGACGCAGTTTCTGCCAATGAGTGAGAAATTGGTAACGTAATCGCCGAAATGTGTATGGCATCCGCGATTTGCCGAGCCGCCACGAAGGTTTGTTCCAATCTTTGCCGTAAAGATCAATCTCATCGGTGCGGCTGAAAAATTCGACTGCCCGCATTCGTTCAGTGTAAAGTTCCTGCCAGTAAACACACGGTAATTTGTTGGCGTTAATCATTACGAGAAATTTACGGTCGGTTTTTTGCCAGATTCCTTCGTGAACCTGATTAAAAGACTGCGGCAGTAAAAAATGTGCGTAATCGAGGCTTTTCCCGACAAAACGCTCCAGCGAAGAATCGTCGCTCCAAGTGTAAATTCGTTTGAAATAATTTCGCGCCTGCTGTAATTGGCGATACATTCGCGGTTCGACAACCGGACATTCAAACGCGAAATAACCGCTCAAAACCGTGTCTTTCCGCGCGGCGATTTTTTCATAATTGGACAAAACTCCAAACGAAATATAAACATTTTTCGTGCCGTTTTCCGTCGCCGGCAAATAATCTATCGTGTTGACGGCAACACCCTTATTTTGCAGATATTCGCGCAGATAAACATACGGAGCTTGCAGTCCGTCGCCGTTCAGACGATTATCGTCCACCTTGAAAAGCCGGTTTTGCAGATAGTGATGCGACGGCGGATCAATGAAGAGCGCAACTTTTTCTGTCATAAATTTTGATAAATACTATGCCGGATAAGTTTTGACGTGCCAGCGGCGATAAAACAAATCGGCGAGAAACGAGCTTCGCGGAACACGCAAAAGAATTTGCAGTGCGTAATATAAAACCGACAGTCTTCCGCGCTGCACGACGGAACTGCCCAAAAGTCTGTTTATTTTTACTTTGTTGAGAAAATTTCGGGCTTCTTTATTTTTTTCCAAAATGTAAAGATTGATCGCCACCATCAAATTATCTTCGGCGCGATGCGCTTCGTAAGCACGAAGCGCATCAGGCGTTGCCAATTTGTTTCCGCCGTCTGCGAGATGTTCGTCCAAAATCGCAAACTGTCTTTCTTCTTCACATCTGAGACGGTAATAAATCTGTGAAGAATTTTCGTGTCCGTGACGATACGAAAAAAGATATTCGTGCAGAATTCCGATTTGATATTTTCTGGAAATCCGCAGCCACATTTCCATATCGGCGGCGATTTGAAATTCCGCGCCGCGAAATGTTCCGAGTTCTTTGTAAACCGAAGACCGCACCATCGCGCCCGGAGTCGGCAGAAAACTATTTTTATGTCTTAAAATTCCGTTAAGAATCGTTTGATAATCGAAACAGGATTGCGACTGAAACTCTTTTGGAACGGTCAAACGATTATATTTGCGTCCTTCGGCATTGATGAAAATGTCGCAGCAAAAAACCGCGCCGACTTCCGCATTGTTTTCCAAAAACTCAACTTCGCGTTCGACGATTTTCGGATCATAAACATCGTCGGCGTGATAAATCGCCGTGTATTTGCCTTTGGCGAGAGAAACTCCGTCGTTGACATTACCGAATTGCCCTTTATTTTGGGACTGTCGAACTGAATTGATTTGATCGCCGTAACTCTTGATAATCTCCGGCGTGGAATCGGTCGAAGCGTCGTCCATCACCAAAATTTCGACGTTTCGATAAGTTTGCGCGACAATCGAATCTAAACTTTCGCGCAAATATTTTTCGCCGTTGAAAACCGGAACGATGATCGAAACCAGCGGCAAATTATCTTTGTTTTCTAAATTCATCGAATTAATTTGCGGTTATCGTTCAGTCAAAAGCACGCCAAGTTTCGGCGCGACTTCTTCGACGGTTTTGGTGTCGTAATACCATTTCATCGTTCGCTGTAATCCGTCTTTGAACATAGTTTGCGGCTCCCAATCGAGCAGTTTTCGCGTCGCTGTCAAATCGGCGGCGCGGCTGAAAACTCCGACCGGCTTTGTGATGTCGAAATTAATTGCTTCAGGCGTAAAACCGGATTCTTCAAAAATCATTTTCGCCGAATCAATAATTTTAACGTGTTCTGCCGTGCCGATGTTGATTGCCGAACCGTCTTCGATGCACTCGGCGGCGCGAATCATTCCGTCGGCAATATCGCCGACGTATGTAAAATTGCGATCTTGCTGACCGTCGCCCCAGATTTCATACGGATTCATTTTGACAAAGGCTTTGGCAATCAGCGCGATAACGGCGTGCGTTTCGTTTTCGCGTTCGCCGTAAACCGTAAAAAGGCGGCACGAAACCGATTTTAAACCGTATTGTTTGTGGTAAGCGCGCAGACTCAGTTCGCCCATCAATTTCGCCCAGCCGTATTCGCCGTCCGAAAAAGCACAGCCTTCTTTGAACGGATCAGCCCATTCTTCTTTGAGATAAACCATACTTCCGTTGCTCGGTTTATTTTGCAGCGAAGTCGGATAAACGCAGGCTGAACTGGCAAAACAGACGCGATCAACCTTCGCCTTCAACGCTTCGTCAAAGACGATCCCGTCCAAAACCATATTCGCCGCGCAGTCCGCCGGATGCGTGTCAATGAATCCGCGTCCGCCGTGACACGCCGCAAGATGGAAAACGACTTCGATGCCGTCCATTGATTTTCGGGCAAAATCGCGGTCGCGCAAATCTCCTTCTAAAAATTCGATGCGGTTGATGCTCTCGTGAAGATTTTCCAATTTTCCGCTTGAAAGGTCGTCCGCCACGCGCACTTTTGCACCTAAATTGACGAGCCGGTCGGTCAAATGGCTGCCGATAAATGACGCGCCGCCCGTCACCAACACACTTTTGTTAGTCCAGAAACTCATAATTATTTTTCCTTGAATTGTTAAATGATCTAACTCATTTTTCACTTTCGCGCAAAATGAGTTGAAACTACTGAAATTTTTTGTCGAAGAAAGCCGCGAAGAAACCGGCTTAATCAACCTTTACAGCGAGCCAGAATAGCGAGATTCATCCCGCGACCTTTAAAGAAAAGAGATGTCGCGCGTTCCCAAAAGTAGTAAGGAATGCCTAAGCCCTTGCGGGTAGATAGACGATAAGCCTCATAATATAACGGGTCAAACACTGCATCCCCGGCGATTGCCCGTCTTACTTTAATGATTTCAAAACCGTTTTTTTGAAGGAGCAATTTTAGTCCTTGTGCGGTAAATCCCCAAAGATGTTTCGGAGGGTTAATACCCGACATACTTTTACTGAGTGCGTATTTTATCGCTGACGCTGTTGAGAGAGATGGATTACTTCTTTTTATCGTTTTATAGTTAAAATGAATCAACATCGGATGGCAGATTTGTTCATTTGAAAGAACATTCGGAGTTTCGATCTCAAGCAAACCTCCGGGACGTATAAGACGGCAGATGTTTGCAATAAATTCATCTGGATCAAGCAGATGCTCGACCGCGTGACGCGCTAAGATGAAGTCAAACGAACCGTGTTCTAAATACTCGGCACACTTTTGAATATCTCCTTGAACCGTCCAATTTACACCAAGCGTAGTTCGAGCAAAGTTTAATGCGGAATCGGCATAATCCATCAGGCACGCCTTGATGCCTTCATCTTGCGCGGCACGGACATAATATCCGACACCGCCGCCAATGTCGAGAAACGATTCCGGCATTTTCCGACCATTAAATTTGTGCCAGTCGTTTAAATACTTTGCAAACGAGCGTTCAATGAGTTTTAAGCGAATTTCCGAACGCTCCATCGGATTTTGGCTGTTCTCTTGATAAAATTTATTTTCATAAAACTCTTTCAATTCGGATTGTGTAGGCATCTGCTTTATTGATTCGGTATGACAAATGGAGCATCGAAGAAGGTCAAAACCATCCCACGAGTAAAGAAATCGGTTTTGGGCTGAACAAAAGGCGCAAACGGTGTTGACAACTTCTTTTTCCCGTTGTCCGGCGATGGATTGCTTCTGATAGTCGGCTAAAACTATTGGCTGGTTTTCAAATTGAACTTTCATCTTTAATTCATTGCCTGTTTATATAGAGCGACGGTTTGACTGGCGAGTCTATCCCAAGAGAAATTGGTTAAGGCATATTCACGAATCTTTTGACGGTCAAAAACAATGCGTTCTTTTATCACACTCATCATCGAATCGGACAGTGCTTTAGGATCATCAACGGGAACTAACAAACCGACACTTTTATTAACAATATCAACCGGACCGCCGCAGTCGGTTGCAACGACCGGCGTGCCGCAAGCCAAGGCTTCGATTAATACAGTGCCAAAGGTTTCCCTTCGGCTGGGCAGCACAAGAAGCGCACTTTTCCTCATATAATCGGCTACCTCGGATGGTGATTTGATTCCGATAAACTCTACATTATCGTTTAAGCCGAGTTTTTCCGACATTGAGCGCAAATTGAGTTCCTCTTGTGAATAGTTGCGATTGAATCCACCGCCGACGATAACTAATTTTATTTCAGGTTTTTCTTTGACTATGCGACTCATTGCTTGCAACAAAATGTCAATTCCTTTGACGTGCCGCGTAACACTGACGCAGAGAATCTGATTTGAGATCGGTTGCTCTGTTTCGGGCAGCGGAGTAAAAACTTTCGTGTCAACTCCATTTGGAATGACGCGCAACTTCTGTGTTTCACCTGTAAAATGAGCAATGGTCTTTCGTGTAAAACTACTGACCGCGATGTGAAAAGCGCACTGACTTGCCGCTTTCACTGTTTGACGGCGAATCTGCGGATAGTTATCCATCCACGGAATCCACGAAGCGTGTTCCGTAATAATGAATGGGACGTTATAGCGGGCGGCGAGTTTAGCGGCGACGACACCATCGGGATAGCCGAAGTTAGCGTGAATGACATCAAACGGAAATTCTTCGCGCAGTTTGTCAACCTGTTGGCGGATGCTCCAATAATACGAACTGCCTTCAAAATTATAAGTCGAATAACCGGGTCCGGTCAGAAATCTCGGATGCAGAACATCAACCCCGTGCGCGGTTCGTCGTTTTTCGACGGTGCGGTATTTCGTAAATTCTGGAAGTCCGGGAAACGGTGGACAATACGGAGTCGGAGCGACGACTTTGATATTACAAAGCGGTGAAATGTGCCGCACCAATCCTTCAACCCATAAGCCCAAAACCGGCGTGACGCAGTTCGGGTAAGTCCGGGAAAGCACCAGAACATTGGGGGAATTATTTGAATTCATCGCAAATTTTATCTATTCGCGCGGCTTCGGAGTTTTCAGGAAAATGACCGCGTTATAAACCGAACCGATTAACAAACCGCTCAGATAACCGACGACAAATCCATAAATTGCGCCGACAAAACTACCGACGAATGTGACCGAATAGCCGATGAAGAATTGGCTTAACAATCCCAAATGCGGACCGACGACATCGCCGCCTTTGAGAACCAGCCAATTGGTCGCCGCAAAAATAATTAACGCGCCGACAACTCCGAAGACGAATCCCAAAATGTTTCCATTTAATCTTAAAACCGCGTTTTTTAAGATTTGTTCTTCGGCTTTGGCACGTCTCGAATCCGTGATTTCGATTTGCGAGTATAAAGAATCTGCTTTTTCTTGTGTTGTCATTAGTATTTTTTAAGCTATCCTTTTAGGAACTAACGGCTGCGTCGAAGCGACTAAAGAAATCTCACTCTCTTCGTGTTCGTGAATCTCCTCGTGATATTCATTATCCACATTTACTTCCCAAACGTCATAGTTCGCACCCAAAATATTTTTAACCGAGAGCATCGCGGTTAACATCGAATGATCTTGATTATTATATTTGTGCATTCCGTTTCTGCCAACCAGATACATATTGCCCAGTCCTGACAAAAACTCACGAATCGTGTTGACGGCTTCGACATAAACCGAATCATAAATCGGATAGGCTTTCGGCATTCGGACGACTGCGCCGTCTTCGACATCTTTCGGGTCAACTAATCCGAGCATTCCCAACTCTTTGGTCGCTAATTTTATTAATTCTTCGTCCGTTGTCGTCCATAAACCGTCGCCTTCAAAGCAAAAATATTCCAGACCGAGACAAGTTTTATTCGGGTCGGGAACCATTTCGGGACTCCAGTTTTTGAAGTTTTGAATGCGCCCGACCTTGACTGCCGAATCGTGAATATAAATCCAATTATCCTGAAACAAGTCGGCTTTGTTGATAATCAGCGAAACGGTCAAAAAATCCCTGTAACCGAGTTTGTCAGCCGCTTCCCGAACTTCGGCAGGCGGTTCGGGTTTCATCTTTCGGACTAATTCCTGAACCGGCATACTGCTGATAAAATCCGTCCCTTCGACCGTTTCTTTTGTGCCGTCAACATCTAATTCCAGTGCCGTTACTTTACCTTTTTGCCAGACGATTCCTTCGACGTTCGACTGCATTTTCAGTTCACTACCGCGTTTTTGGATGCTCTCGGCGACCATTTCCCACATTTGTCCCGGACCTTTTTCGGGGTAGTCAAAGGCATCAATCAAAGTTTTGATAATCTCGCCTTTGTCCTTTGTCTGCGTAGTCAGGAGCGCGTTTTTGATGGTCGAAATCAAAGATAATCCTTTAATGCGCTGCGCCGCCCAATCCGCCGAAATTTCGTTGCAGGGAATTCCCCAAACTTTCTCGGTGTAGGTTTTGAAAAAAGTATTAAAGAGTCGTCTGCCAAAGCGATTGCTGATCCAATCTTCAAACGAAACTTCGTTTTTGATCGGGAAAACCTGCGCCTTCATATAACTGCCCAACATCAAAAAGCTGTTCAAAATTCCCAATCCCAAAAGTGCGTTGGTCGCTTTCAGCGGGTAATAAAAAAACTTTTTGTTGTAGTAAATCCGCGACAGCCGCGAACGCCGTAAAAACTTTTCTTCTCCCAAGACTTCGCGCCACATTTCGTCAACGGCTTTGACCTTGGTAAAAAATCTGTGTCCGCCGATGTCGAACAGATAGCCTTTATAATTGACCGTCCGCGAAATGCCGCCGACGACGGTATCTTTTTCGAGAACGACCGACTCGACACCTTCTTTGCAAAGCTGGTAAGCCGCAGTTAATCCGGCGGGACCGCCGCCGATAATGACAACTTTTTTTTGTTTGTTATCTTTCATAAGGGGGGTTTTTTATGTTTTTAAAATTAGAATTTAGGGATTATCAATGTAGTCGTTGACGGCGGACATACTACTTTTAACTTTTAAGACGTGAAGATAAATGCGAACGATGAAGTTCCGCAAAAAAGCGATCAGACCGCCTAATATAAAACCTGAGATAAAGCCGTAAAATAATCCGATCAGACTGCCGGTGTATGTTATTTCGTAACCGACGAAATACTGGTTCAGCAAAATCAGATTGGGACCTATTTTGTCGCCGCCTTTGATAATTAAAATATTTGTCGCCAGAAAAATCACCAGACCGAAAAGCGTTCCCAATGAAATTCCGAGTGCCAAACCATCCAATTTCGCCAGCGATTGAACGATCAATTGATCCGTCGTGTCCAAAGTTACATTGCCGTTTGTTTTGTTTGTTAATGTCTTCATATTCTCAGTTCTTCCTAAGTGAATTTGAGTGTTTTTCAGTGAACTTCTGAAGATCAATATAATCCTGCAATCTTGACCGTTCTGTTTTTATCGAGCCTTTCAAAATCGCCTGATTCGTGAGCCTGCGACATTGCCCATTTTACCGGCGGCAGAATTGCGGCATAGACTTTTCCGGCGAACATTCCGGTTTTGTCGTTGATGTCGAGCAGCACTCTTTCGGACAAATATTTAACTTGCTTGGCATTTTCGGTTTCGGCGATTAATTTGAGGTAAAGCGTGTAAACGCCGGGTTTTAACCATATCGGCGGCATTTGCGCTTCGATTCGATAAGTTCCGCTGTTTAAGTTGTGTCTGCCGATTTCCTTGGTGTGAATGTAGTTATGAACGACCTGATTGCATTCCGCATCTTCAATCAAACAGTGCATTACGACCCTATTCAAATTTTCGGTAAGATGCAATTCAGAAGTAATTGTGAAAGGTTCGTTGTTATTGATACTGCAATGTTCGCCTCTATTTTCGTTGATAATCGTCTGCGCGAAACCGGTGGTCTGATGACCGTTCGAGGTTTCGGTCTGGACGTTCAGGACGTTGCGGCTGTAGTGCTGAATGCCGGAAACGACCGATCCGTGATAGTCAACTTTGCCGTTTTTCAGAACCAGCGCAGTTTGGCAAAGCTCTTTAATTGCGCCCATATTGTGGCTGACAAATAAAATCGTGCGCCCTTGGGTTGCGACATCTTCCATCTTGTTCAGACATTTTTTCTGAAATGCGAGATCACCGACCGCTAAAACTTCGTCAACCAGTAAAATCTCCGGTTCGAGATGCGCGGCGACGGCAAAAGCCAGCCGCAGGTGCATCCCGCTTGAATAATGTTTGACCGGCGTATCAATAAATGTTTCAACTTCGGCGAAAGCGACGATTTCATCGAATTGCCTCTGAATGTCGTGCTTCTTCATTCCCAGAATCGCGCCGCTCAAATAAATGTTTTCGCGCCCCGTTAATTCCATATGAAATCCCGTTCCGACTTCCAATAAACTGCCGACACGCCCGTAAATATCGGCAATTCCGTCGGTTGGTTCGGTGATGCGCGAAAGAATTTTGAGCAGAGTGCTTTTGCCCGCGCCGTTATGTCCGATCACGCCGACCACTTCACCCTGTTTGACTTCAAACGAAATCTCCTTCAAAGCCCAAAAATAATTATCGGAAGTTTCGCGGTTTTTAAACGGCGCAAGCATTTTTGAATGAACGGCTTTAGTGACTGACTCGACCAGCGTTCGATAAGCCGGCTGGCTTTGTCCGATTTTGTATCGCTTTGCCAGAGATTGAACTTTAATTGCTGTATCGCTCAAATTTGCTCCTCTCGGATATGAGTTTTGCGGTCGAATAAGTGAATTTTGATGACAGTGAGACAGCAGTGATTCAAGCAGTTTGATCACGCTAACCCTTGACGGGAAATCTCACAGAGACATTATAAATTGTGCGCTTAAATTTTACGCTTCGGATAACAGCCGGAGGCAGACGTTTTTTGTCGGTTTTTGACCAAATATCCGCAATCGGCTGAATTACACTTAAAACTCATTTTGCATAAGAAAATATGATTAGACTTTAACGATTAATCGAACACGGTGACATCGGATTAAGCTACAATTTTCAATAGTCTATTCAGACTACTCGCCCGAATAATCTAAATATCTTTTTGTTTGATCGAGTATTTTAGTGGAAATTTTTATTTTTTATGATTCTCTTATATCCACGCGGCAAAAGATGATGCCGTCGGTTTAGATAACGGTTATTAAATATTAATTTCTTGTGGTGTGTAATTATTTGTATTATTAGGTTTTTCGTTAAATTGTCGGTGTTTGAGTCAAAATACTATGGCGAAAAGAAAAAAAACGTGATAGATTTACTGAAAAGTAAGTGGTTTGATATTTGAATATTGGTTAGATAGAGATTTGGCACAAAGGGATGATGCTGATGATTGATATAATACCTGTTATATTTATTTCACGCAGAGGGCATTTTACGAGATTTTAAAAGACTACCGTAAAACGAAAACTTTTAAGTTTTCGTTTTACGAAACTTCTTATAATGCTTTCGCACATCGCCGATTTGTACCAATACAAATCCTTTGAACTTTTATCAGCCTGACGGCAATCGAAGATTTTTCAAGTAAATTAATCTCTGTTAAATGTATAAAAGTTATAAACCTTATCTGTTTAATCATAAAAATTTAAGATCGGCTCAATTTAATCGGCAAATTATTGATTAAATTATAGTCTGTCTGTTGTATTAAAATTTAATTTGGAAGCAGAAACTATGACCACCCCCGAACATATTCTCGTAGTTACTCATGATAAATTAGTTTCTTTGACTCTTACCAAAGCAACCCGGAATTGGGGATTTGCAGCAACCGAAGCGGCAGACGTTACCCAATCCCTCGATTTTTTTGATTCACACAACCCGGTTGTGACGTTGTTAGACATTAAATTGTCGAACGACGCGGAACTAAATACTCTTCGTGCAATAAAAAAACGAAGCCCGGATACGATTGTTATTATTATTTCGGATAAAATCCCGACCGAAGCAGTCGTTTCAGCTTTTCGTGCCGGTGCCGATGATGTCATTGAAAAACCGATTAATCTTGAAGAACTTCAAACCGCCATTCATAAAGCGATTGAATCAAAAGATTTGCGTCAACCCGATTCTCGAAAATGCCATAAAAATACAACCGACTCATTCGGCTTCGAGCAAATAATCGGCAAATCACCCGCTATTATAGAAACAATTTCACTGGCACGAAAAATCGCCGCCAGCGATGTTTCGTGTGTGTTGCTGCAAGGCGAATCTGGAACCGGCAAAGATTTGTTTGCCAAAGCGATTCATTATTCCTCAGATCGCGCCGACAAGCCGTTTGTTTCGATTAATTGTGCGGCGATTCCGCCGAATCTTTTGGTCAGCGAATTGTTCGGCTATGAAAAAGGCGCGTTCACGGATGCGAAAGTTCGCAAGGAAGGACTTTTTGAACAGGCAGAAGGCGGGACGATTTTTTTGGATGAAATTGGCGAATTAGAACTTGGTTTGCAGGCTAAATTACTAAGAATTTTGGAAGAAAAAGCTTTTCGGCGGGTCGGCGGTTTGCGCGATTTGCCTTTGAATGTTCATTTTATTGCGGCTTCAAATCGTAATTTAAAGACGGAAGTCAAGGAAAAGCGTTTCCGTGAAGATTTGTATTACCGCTTGTCAATTATTCAACTCGAATTGCCGCCTCTTCATCAGCGCACGGAAGATATTTTACTGCTTGCCAATTATTTTGTTGGAAATTTGGATAAAAAAGGGACTCGACCGCGAAAATTTGCACCCGAAGTATTAGAGGCTTTTCGTCGTCATCGCTGGCGGGGAAATGTCCGTGAACTGCGTAATGTGATCGAACGGGCATTAATTCTTGAAGACAATCAAATAATCACGATGAAATATATGCCGGAAGAAATTCAACACGGCAGCCAATCGGATACCAAAAATCTACCCGACGAGATGCTCAAAGCCAGCATTTATTTCACCCTGCCGTCGGACGGAATTTCGCTCGATATGGTTGAAAAATGGCTGATTAGTGAAGCTCTCACCAGAAGCGGCGGGAACGTCACCCGCGCCGGAAAAATTCTCCGCGTTTCGCGCGACCGGATTCGTTATAGTTTGAGAAAAAATAAAATACATCCGAATTGAGTTTATAAAGTGTGAATTGTTTATTTGATGTATGAAACACCAACCTTTTCCAAAGGCGGCGGCGGCACGGTGTGCGGAAATATTATCACTTTCAGGGTGTGGACGATAATTTTCAAATCGGTTTTGAGGCTTTTAGTTTTCAGATATTCCACATAACCTTTCATTTTAAAGGGCTGCACAACTTCGCGGTAGTATGTTTCTTTATCTTCGACCATCGCTAAGACTGCTTCTTCATTTCGCAGACACAAAGTGACGGTATCAGTAATTCCGGGACGCACTTTGAGAATAATATGCCACGCCGGGTTGGAAAAATCTACCAGTTCGGGAACTTCCGGGCGCGGTCCGACAAATGACATTTCACCGAGCAAAACATTATAAAGTTCGGGTAGTTCGTCGAGTTTCCATTTACGCAAAAATCTACCGATTGGAGTAATCCGGCAATCGGTTGCCGAAGTGACGAGCGATCCGCAGTTTGTCACGAACATCGTCCGAAACTTGTAAAGCGTAAATGTTTTCCCGTTGCGACCGACTCTGCGCTGACGGAAAAATATTCCGCCGCGAGAACTGAACCAGACAAGTTGGGCGCACAACAGCAGAATCGGGAACAACATAATTATTCCAATTACCGCTATTAAACATTCAAAACTGCGGGGTAATCCTTTATTCGCAAAATCGGCGGGTATCACGCTGCCTGCGAAAGTCTGTTTTTTGAGTATGCCGGACATAAATTTTTAACTGTTTTAATAACGTGATTGATTTCGCCTGCCGTCATCGAAGGAAAAATCGGCAAACTTACCAATTGCGACCAAACTCGTGTCGCGTTGGGCAAATGATGTTCGCGCCAACCGATTTTTTTGGCATATAAGGGATGCAAATGCAGCGGTCGCCAGTGAACGGAACAGCCGATGCCGGAGCGTTTTAATTCTTCGATGAAAGTGTTGCGGCTGATCGTCAGATTTTCGAGGCGCAGACGAATCGGGAAAAGATGCCACGAATGAAGCCGGTTCTCGTCGTTCGGAGGTAATTCGATTTCTTCGAGTTCAGCAAATTCGCGCAGATAAACTTCGGCGATCCGTTGACGTTGGCAGCGCATCTCTTCGGCTCTGGCAAGTTGATGAATGCCGATGGCAGCGGCGATGTCAGTTAGATTGTATTTGTAACCGGGCGTGATGATGCGGTAATCCCAATTGCCTTTTGCCGTGAAACGCTTCCACGCATCGCGCGACAAACCGTGCAGCGACATCAGACGGATTCGTTCGGCAAGAATTTCATTGTGCGTAGCGATCATTCCGCCTTCGCCGGTCGTAATCGTTTTGTTCGCGTAAAATGAATAACAAGTAACGGCGGCGGTATTTTCACCGCAATACTGCCAATCACTTTCAGCATTTTTGCGCCACGCTGACGGAAAAGCGTGTGCCGCGTCTTCAACAATCCACAGACCGAATTCTTTCGCAAATTGTTTAATTGCATCAACATCGAGCATATAACCGCCGACGTGAACTGGAATCATTCCGACGACTTTTACATTTTTGTCGGCGATAAAAGACAATTCGCCGGCGCGTAATGCTTCAATTTTGCAGCGGGCATCGTGCAAATCCATATTTCCCGTAACCGGATCGCAGTCCACGAGAATCGGAATTGCATTTTTATAAAGCACAATTTCGGCGGTCGCGGCAAAAGTCATCGCCGGCACGAGAACCGCTTGTCCGCCTTGCAGACCGAGTGCTTCGACGGCTAAATGCAGAGCCGCCGTGCAGGAGTTGAGCGCAACCGCGAATGGGGCGCGGACGGCTTTCGCAAAATTCTGTTCAAATATTTTCACTTTCGGTCCGGTTGTCAGCCAGCCGGACCGAAGGGTTTCGATGACTTCGTTGATTTCTTCATCGCCCATTTCGGGTCGCATAAACGGGACACTTATTCGATTTTCTAAAACTTTTGGGGAAGTTTTTTTGAGACGATATTCGTTTCGTGCAAAAGCTGTGTTTGTTTTCAATCGGGGGTTCATTCTTTTCTCCTTTCCCTGCCGCCTGTTTGTTAAAAAGGTAGGAATTATCGAAATCAATAACTCCTACGAAGTTGCTATTTTCAGGACTGGTAGAGAAGTGATTAATTAATTTATCGTTTAATCATTAAAACAATCTATCGGAAAAAGATAATCGTGCGGACGGACAATTTTTAGGTACTATTATCGGACTAAATTCAAAAGCCAAAACCATTCATTTGTGCTAAACGATCTATCCGAATCGCCAATCGCGGATGAGCGCAAATGTCGTGCGGCTGACTACTTTAAAAGAGCGTTTTGGTTGATGTCACGCCGCCGCAAAAAGTGTATTTTCGATATAATAACAATAAATCAAACTTAAAGTTTACAAAACTTTAGCTTTTAACTCTCTTTAACGGTTAAACTTAACGAGAAACTTTAATCGGATAATTCAAAAATATGTTTCCGACTTTGGCATTTGAAGAAAAAAATAAATCCTCAATTAAAATAATTCAAAGATTATTGGATTTGGCGATGCTCGGTGCAGCTTTTGTGTTGGCTTATCTGCTGCGCTTCGATTTTTCGATGACTGCCGACGAAGCACAAAAAGCCTTTCTTCAATTCTTATTCGTCATTCCGTTTCAGTTTTGGGTTCTTCGTCTCGGCAATGTTCACAAATTTATCTGGCGTTATGTCAGCCTGCCGGAAATGAATCGAATTTTGACGGTTTTAGCGGCGACGACAGTTCCGCTTTTAATGCTCAGGTTTTGTTTGCCGGACAGTTTGCATCTGGCGATTGTGCCGCTTAGTATTATCATTTTAGATTTCTTTTTGGCGGCAATCGCCGTCGTCGGAATCAGACTTTTGCGCCGCGAAATTTACGAAAATATGCGCCGTGCAGAAACGTGTGCGAGTAGCGCGGAAAAGAAATCAATTTTGTTGATCGGAGCCGGACGCGCCGGCGTGATGACTTTGACCGAAATCAAAAACCGGCGCGACTGCAATTTTGAAATTAAAGGTTTTATTGATGATGACGCAGCGAAATTGGGTTTAGTCATAAACGGTGTCGAAGTCATCGGCAAGACCGAAAATATTCCGCAGCTCGTCCGAACGCTCGATATTGACCACATCATTATTACGATTGCCGAAGCCTCGCGTCAGAGTTTTCAGCGCATTCTTCAAATTTGTAAAAGCGTTCCGATCAAAGTGAAAATGATTCCCGGACTCTACGAATTGCTACAGGAAAAAGTAATTTTCAGTCGAATTCGTGATGTCGAAGTCGAAGACCTTCTCGGACGTTCGGCAGTTTCGCTCGACGCGCAGAGCATCAACACATTTCTCAGCGGAAAAACCGTTTTAGTGACCGGCGCAGGCGGCTCAATCGGTTCGGAACTCGTGAGACAACTGCTGCTTTGCCAAATCTCAAAACTCATTCTGGTTGAACGCTCGGAGTTCGGCTTGTTTGAAATCGAGAGGGAAGTCACGGCTTTATGTCCATCCGCCGAAATCGTTTCGGTGATCGCCGACATTTGCGACGAAAACCGGGTGCGGCAAGTTTTCGAGCGTTACCAGCCGGAAGTGGTTTTTCACGCGGCGGCATATAAACACGTTCCGATGATGGAACAAAACACGGCGGAAGCCTTGCGAAATAATGTTCTCGGCACAAAAACTGTCGGCAGTCTGGCGGGACATTACGGAGTCGAAGGTTTCGTTTTGATTTCAACCGACAAAGCCGTTAATCCAAGTTCCGTAATGGGCGCGACCAAGCGCGTCGCGGAACTTGTTATTCAGGATTTGAACGCGCGGTTTGCAACCCGTTTCGTCGCCGTCAGATTCGGCAACGTCATCGGTTCAAACGGTTCTGTTATTCCGACCTTCAAAAAACAGATCAAAGCAGGCGGTCCGGTAACGGTCACGCACCCCGAAATGACGCGCTATTTTATGACCATTCCCGAAGCCTCGCAGCTTGTCTTACAGGCGGGCGCACTCGGCAAAGGCGGCGAGATCTTTATTCTTGATATGGGCGAACCCGTCAAAATTCTCGATCTAGCCAAAGAAACGATCCGGCTTTCCGGTCTTGAGCCGGACGAAGACATTAAGATTATTTTTACCGGAATGCGTCCGGGCGAAAAACTCTCGGAAGAACTTGAAACCGACAAAGAGCGTCTGACCAAAACGACGCATTCAAAAATCTTTATCGCGCAAATCGCCCCTTATACGCGAGAGGAAATTAAAACCGCGCTGACAAAAATCGAGCAACTTTGTTTGGTCGAAGATGATTCGATAATCCGCCGATTTTTGACGGATTTTCTTCCCGAATCTCGCCTAGAAATCAAGTCTCAACTACCGGCAAAAGCGGCAAAAAATAATCTGCAATCCACCTATCGTCTGGCAACTTGATTTTCGGGTGACAAAAACATATTTATTCTTGTTTTTATCTGTGTCTATCTGTTTTAATCTGTGGACAATTTTTCTTTAGCCTTGACTTTTTTCACTACCGATTTTTGGTCTGCATCGAAAAATCATCGAGCCACAAACTTCCGAAAATCGGACAGGGAGTTTCCGAACACGATTGTCTGGTCAGTTTGATTTCGGCGGCTTGTGTCTTTTCATTAGTTTCAAATTCCATCGAAGATTGAATCCAGCCGCTTTCTTTAAGTGACAATTTTGTTTCTTTAACGACGTATTCCGTTTCGGGATTTTTCAGGACAATCTGCAAAACCGGCACGCCGCCGGTGACAACTTTGTTTATTTTATATGAAAAATTCAGTTGATATTTGCGATTTCCTTCAACCGTCACGAGTTGTGAAAGCAACTCCGGCGAATCTTCCTGTCCGTTAAAATCGAACCGCAAATTTTCTCCTTTCACAGTATTTTCTTCGTCAAAACCGACTTCAGTATTGGCAGATAATGAACGAATTTGCCAGCCGAATCCGACATTTTTATTGACATTTTTGGTATCAAAACCGCCGTCTTCGATTTCGCCGCTCTTTAGTTTTGAATTGCCGCAGTTTTGATCAGCAATTTGTTTGGCGAAGTAATATTGTTTTGCCTCGAAAAACTTTCCGACAATCGCGTTGCGGTGCGGCGGCGTTAAATCCAGGTCGCTGCAAACGATCTGAATAATCGGCGGTAATGCCTGCTTATCGAACAAAAATGTAATAAGTTGCTCTTTTTCAGCTTCATCTGTCGGCGATAAAATTTTAACTAATTCGTCCGCATTTCCCGCTTTTTCAGTCCAAACGAGCGAAATTACTTCGCCGAAAAACTGCGGATTTCGACGCGAGGCAAACCGTAATTCAGCAAAGCCTTCGTCGCGGCGGTTGATACTAATTAAGAATTTTCCGAACAAAAGATGCGGTCGAGCATACAGCGGCGCGAGTTCGACAGCGCGGCGAAATGCTTCTTCGGCTTCTGTGTCGAGGTTTTGCGATTGTTCGATCTGCGCTAATTTTAACCACAAATTATAATCTTCCGGGCGATATTCAATCGCTTTTTTTAATTCCTGCGCGGCTTGATTAAAGTTACCTGAATTTTGATAAATCGAAGATTTTGTTTCGTAATAATCAGCATCAAACGGAATTTGAGTCAATTCGTCGGCGGAAAATGTTCGTTCAAGACGGTAACGCGCAAAACCGAAAAATGACACCGCAGCGACCGCAGCCACGCACAAAATCGTTAAAAGCAATTTAGAAATTACCGCATTTGATTTGGGCAACGCCGCTTTTTTTAAATCAATTTCAACCGGCGTTTTATGAATCGCCAAAAAAAGTAAGGCGGCGAAAAACAAAAAATTTGCGGTAATTTGCAGACCGAAATCAAAAAAACTGTGAACTGCCGCGCCGGAAATTCCGCAAATTGCTCCGATTCGCGTCGCCGCCGAAAAAAAATCGGATGGCTCGGCAAATCTTTTTTTGACCAATAAGAAAAATCTGAAAAAAAACCAAATCGTTAGCGCAACGGCGATAATTCCGCCGCTCGCCGCCAATTCCAGATAATCGTCGTGCGCCTGTTTAGGAACGAGTTGCCCTGAAATGTTAATATATTTTGAAACTCCGACCTTAAAGCCGCCGAAACCGATGCCGAAAACCGGGTAATTTTTGATTATCTCGACGGCTGCCGCCCAAACATCGGTTCGCCGAAAAGTTGCGGCGTTGGTAACACCTTCAAGCTGGTTCGGTATTTCTTCAAAACGCTCAACGACTCGATCCTGTCCGATCAGCGCGATGCCGATCATCAATAAACCGAAAATAACCGGCAAAATCAACAATTGTCTGCCTGCCGGAATCAATTTTGATTGTAAAACGCGATTACGGTTTTGGTTCTTTTTGAGAAATAACGATAAAAAAAACAAGACGGCGATTTCTGCAAACGAACTGACAATTCCACCGCGTGAAGCCGTCAAAACGATTGCCGTCCAAGTTACTGCAATTGCCGGAATCAACAGCAATTTTAAGGCTTTTGATAAATTTTCATACCAAAACAGGCAAATATTTAACCCGAAAACCAGCAGCATCAGAAACGCGAAATGATTTTGGTTAAAATACGTCCCGAACCCGATTCCGGTCGTTAGTCGAGGTGAAATCAAACGCCCCAAAATACCTTCAAAATCCGGCTGAAGTAGAAATCTGACAATTCCGAAAACGGCGAAAAAATTACCCGTGAAGACCAAACTCCACGTCAATAATTTAATATTTTGGCGGCAGGATTTGAGCAGTAAACCGAGAAAAAGTGCGACGGCAAGTATCTTAAAACCACTCCAAATACTCGCCATAGCGTCAAAACTTTCGGGGAAAATTGCCGGTCGAAACGGCAGTGTGAGAGTGGCGAAACCTTGAACAAACGAAAAACCGGCGAGAAGAAAAACAGGCAAAAGTAGTTTCAGCTTTTCAATCTCCGGTTTATTTGCCCAAATGTTAATGCCGCTTAGAATAAAAATAACGGCGATAACAATCGCTTCATTCCAAACATCTGCGCCGGCAAGCGGAATTATCGAAAGAAAAATTAACAGAGATATTGAAGTTATTGTGACAACATCGGGTTTTGAGAGAAGTTTGAAGGCAGGCAAAGAGGATTTTTTGTATTGAGAGTTTAGTTTTTGTTGTGAAGCGGATTTGAAATAGGACAAAGTTTTTCTCCCGTTGCTAACCGATTTTTTTGGCAATCGGCACTGTTTCAGGTTTGTTTTTCAGCCAATTCTTCCAAAATGCCAGTAATCCGGCGGCAAATCCGAATCCGTATGAGAAATGTAAAATCGGAAAACTGAGAAAAACAAAAGGCAGGGCGGTGAAACTGATTCGTGCCGTGGCTTTAAGCGTCGCGGCAATATTCGCCAGCAGATAAAGCACCAAAGCACTCAGCAACGCCCATCTGCCGACGGTCGAAAAAATGCTCAAAAGCGAAAAGAAAATTAATGCCGCAACAAACGCGAACGGCACGAATTGCCGCAGACTCATCTGTTTCGGGTGAAGCTGCATCACGCGAATCTTCCAAAATCCGTATTGAAAATACTGCCGCCACAGTGACTTAAAAGTGCTGCGGCTGAAATAGCGTGAACGAATATCCGGCGCGAGCAAAATTCTGCCGCCGAGTTTGCGAAGCCGGTAGTTAAATTCGTCGTCCTGATTGCGAACGAGTTCTTCGTTAAAATATCCGACTTTTTCAAAAAGTTCGCGTTTGTAACCGGGAAAGGCGACCGTATCAACATAAATCTCGCGGTCATTGACGGTGCGAAACGCGCTGCCCCCGACACCGAAAGTCGAACTCATCGCAACTGCAATTGCCTGTGACGGCAAAGTATCGCCGAGCGTTTCAATCGGACCGCCGACACACTCGGCGCGTCCTTCCTGCAAATATTTAACACAATTGGCGACGTAATCCGGCTCAATTTCGCAATGCCCGTCAACGCGCACGATAATATCACCTTTTGCTTTGGCAATCGCCTGATTTAATCCGGTCGGCGCAATGAGTTTAGGATTTTCGACGATAATAATCGGAATGTCCGAAACCACCTGTATTTTTTCGATTTTCGCTCGTGTCGCATCGGTCGAAAGTCCGTCGGCAACAATGATTTCCATCAATTCGTGCGGGTATTTCTGCGATAGCACGGCGTTCAAACTGCGCTCGATAAAATCGACTTCGTTTCTCACGGGCATCACGACGGAAACCGACATTAATTTATCCGAAGTTTTCTGCATTGATATTATTTCCAATATGTTAAGCCGCTTCCGATTCTTCCATTCTCCCGAAATCGTCGTCAAAACGAATGATGTCGTCTTCGCCGAGATACGCTCCGCGCTGAATTTCAATCAAAACCAGCGTTTCGTCATCACGCGGATTTTCGACACGATGCACCGCACCGGCTTCGACATCTATTGCTTCGCCAACTCCGACGACAAAATTTTGTTCTTCAAGCATCACTTTCGCAATTCCCTGCACGACAAACCAATGTTCGGCACGATACTTGTGTTTTTGATAACTCAGACGACTGAGCGGCAAAACTTCGATGCGTTTGACTTTGAAATTATGACCTTCGTCCAAAATCGTAAAATTGCCCCAAGGTCTCTCTTCATAAAAATCATACCTTTCAATCTTCTCGTCAGATTGTTTCGTTACCAGCTCTAATTTTCTTTTCATTTCTCCTCGCTTTTTACTACTTTGAACAAATATTCAAGTAGTCATTTGGGTGTTGGCTAAAATGTGATTTTTAACCTGTTCGATACTTTGCTCCTGCCCGTAGATTCGTCCGAAAATTTCGATTGCGGCAAGTTTCGTAACGAAATAAGGATTTTGGGATTCGAGCATAAATTTTTGCTTTTTGTCGGTCAGCGACAAGTTTTCCGCAACCCATCCGTTTTTGAAAAATCCGTCTTTCACCTGCACATATTTATGCCCGATCATCGGAAACCCGTTTTTCTTTTTGTAGGCGAGGCTTTTCGGCAGATATTTTTCCGCCGTTTTTCTGACGACCCATTTGTCTATCAAAAAAGGATGTTTGTAATTATGCCAACTCGAAGAACGCCCGATCTTAAATTTCGCCGGGAGATTAATGGCGAATTTAACTAATTCTTCGTTGAGAAACGGAAATCGCGCTTCGATTGAAGCCTTCATTCCCATCCGGTCGTTGCGGTGCAGCAGTCCGACCAGATGATCGCCGAGCATTTTAATCGTCAGCATTTGTTCGCGTCTTTCCGTTTTACTTAAAAAATCGAATTTGCCCTGCATTTCCGCATTGCGCGAAGGCGACTCAAAACCGCGAACGAGTTGATTTGCAAATTCGACAGTTGTTTGCTTGCGATTCGGAAACAAATATTCGTCAAGACCGGGAACGAGTTTGTAAAAGGATTTAACAAAATTAACGGGAAGCAGCGCGAACCGATTGTATCTCTCGGTCAACAAACGCGGATAGCCGAGAAATAATTCGTCCGCGCCTTCGCCGGTCAAAACCGCCTTGACCTCTGAATCACGCGCCAGCCGTGCGACATTTGAAAACGGAATCGCGTTCGTGTGAATAATAATCGGACATTCGTAAAAGTAAGTAACTTCCGCCCAATCTCTGAGCACCATTTCCGGCGCGAATTTGTAATCGAAAAGTTCGCGTCCGAGATGCTTTGACAAGGTTTCGGCATCTTCGTATTCGGAAAATTTGCCGAGAACATTGGCGGTGAACAGTTTTAAGTTCGGATAACTTTGATCGGCGATTGCCGAAATCAAACTCGAATCGAGTCCGCCGCTGACAAATGCACCGAGCGGCACATCGCTGACCAGCATACTTTTGACACTCGCAGTCAGCAAATTATCAAATTCCGTTACGATCTCCGCGCGCGATTTTCGTTCCAATTCGCGGTAAATCTCCGGTTCAAAATCGTCGAGAATTTTGTAATAAAAAAACTCGCGCGGCTTTTGACTGTCGGATTTTATTTGTAAATAACTGCCTGCTTTGACCGGCAGAACATCATTGAAAAGGGTGTATTCATTGGATGTTTCGGTGTTTCCGTTAATTGAAAAAAGAGTTTTCAGCGGATCGGGTTTGAGATTGAGCGTCTGCGCCAACGCCTTGATTTCCGAACTCCAATAAAATGTTTTGTCTTTGTGGTAATAATAAAGCGGTTTGATGCCCAGACGGTCGCGGGCAAGCCAGAGTTCATCCTTAATTTTATCGTAAAAGGCAAACGCGAACATTCCGCGAAGCTGTTTCAAACAATTCTCGATGCCGTCATAAATCAAAGAATAAAAAAGGACTTCGGTGTCCGACGTAGTTTTGAAGCGGATGTCGTATTTTTTTATTAGTCGTTCCCTGATTTCACGAAAATTGTAAATTTCGCCGTTATATACCAAAACGTAATTTTCATCTTTGAAAGGCTGATTCGCAGCAGACGATAAATCCAGAAAACTCAGACGGTTATGCGACAAACCAAGATGTGCATTGACTCCTAAAAAACTGAAATTGTCCGGTCCGCGATGAAAAGTCAGATTTCCCATCGTTTCAACCGTTTCAAGCGAAACTCGGTGTCCGTTTTGTTCGTAAATTCCGGCAATTCCACACATAAAACTTTCTTTAATCAGCTTATCTTTTCTCGTTCTTCCTTTTGTAAATCACAAATTACCGCGCGAAACTTCCCTCTTTCGGTGCGCGGAATTTCCTTGACGATTTCCATATCTATTTCGACATTGCCCATTCGTTCACGAATTCTGTCTGACAATTTTGACGATGATTTTTGATTAAATCCATCAGCCGGAACAATTTTGATAACTATTTTTTTGAGTGATTTTTGAATAATTTGCGCTTCTTTGATCGGCAAATCGTTTTTGAAAACCGGATCGAGCCGTCCGACGCGTCTGCCGTCGGCAGTCCATAAAACGTCGTCGCTGCGACCTTCAATTTTCTCGATCAGCGGCAAACTTCTGCCGCATTCGCATTTTTCATCTGAAAAACTGCCGCAATCGCCGACACGGTAACGAATCAGCGGCATATCGGTGTTAAGAATTCCGGTGCAGATAAAGTCTTGTGAATTATTTTGATCGGCGGAATTTGTTTCGATCACGCCGACATCGAGCCATTGATGAAGTTTGCCGTATTCGCAATCGCCTGCGGCAGCGACCAATTCCGCCATTCCGTAAGTTTCGCGCACCGGACAATTGAACGCGGCGGAAATCGTTTCGCGCTGATAATCAAAAAGCGGTTCGGCATTTGTAATCGCCACTTTTAATTGAATATCTTGTCGTTTTTGCCTTAAAATTTCTTGCGCTAAAGCATAAAGCGCGGATGAATAACCCAAAATGTAAGTCACCCGATACTTGGCAATCGCATTGAGATAATGTTTGACAAAATCGGGCGCAAGATGATAACTCGACAAATAAAGCTGATTGAGTCCCGCATTCCAAACCCAAAAAGGCGGCTTTCGATTAGCAATCGGAATAACTAATTGTCCGCCGAGAATCGCCCAACGGTCGCGCCGTGTTACTCCATACCAGCGACGACTTCGCGCCTCGAACAACGCATACCAGAGTTTGACGGTTTCCGCGTTTGACCATAAATTAAGCGAAGTTCCGGTCGTTCCGCTCGTGTGGTCGTGATACATTTTCTCGCGCCGGCAATCGTCAGCGACGAATTCGGCGGCGTGCTTTCGCAAAGTTTCTTTTTCTAAAATCTCCCAGTTTTCCAAAATCTCCCACGAAGATTTATCGCCGTTTCGTCGTCTTTGCGCCCATAGTTCGCGGTAAAAAGGAACTCGCGTCGCGGCACGATTTAAAACGAACGACAAGCGGTTTTCCCGAAAGTTTTGCCACTGTTTTTCGCTCCAAAAATCGCGCTCCAATGCTTCTTCAACGAATCTTTCGGTTTTTGAATCGTAACGCCACGAATTGAGGTAAAACCCGCGTAAACTTGCGGCAACACTGCGCGACCACGCAGGCATCTTATGATAAATCTGGAGAGAAAGACTCATTACTAACTCTTTTGCTCTTTGGCATTTAAATCGGTTGTAGAAAAACGCACTTGTGAATTTTTAACTTTTTTTTTCAAAACTTCGGCGAATAATTTTTCCCAAGTCTCACGAACATTTTTCCACGCCGAACGCTCGGCAAGAACTCGTCCGCCGCGCGAATTTTTCCGCGCTAAATTTATATTTTCAAGCAATAATTTGACTGCGTTGACCATTTCGCCGACGTTTTCGTTTTCGACCAGTAAACCGTTTTCGCCGTGTGAAATAAGATATGGCAAACCGCCGACATTGGTTGCGACAATGGGTAATCCGAACGCACCGGCTTCGACAACGGCGACTGGCATATTGTCAGTGCGGTTCGTATTCAAAAAAATATCAGCATCGGAAAACGCTGCGGCTTTTTGCTCGGCATTCAAGAACCCCGGAAAACTAATCGCGTCGGCTAAATTCAATTCCGCGACCATTTTTTTTAGTTTAGGTTCGAGTCCTTTGTCAACGCCCGCCATTGTCAAAGTCGCGTCAGTGTAATTTTTTCGTATTTCGGCAAAAACTTCAATCGCCATTTCGGGATGATAAATCGGATGAAAACTTCGCATCCAAAGAAGTTTCGGGGACAACTTTGTTCTTTCCCGAAACTGATACGAATCGAGTTCGATGACATTCGGAACAATGTTGATTTCAAAACCGTATTTGCCGATTTTTTCGGCTAAAAAAGGCGACGGTGCGACTAAACAATCAGCCCGACGAAGCACTCTTTTGGTCCGGCGCGGATGTTTTTCGATGTATTCCGGCAGATTTCCGCCGTGCAAAACCATCATTTGCGGAAGTTTGAAAATCTTGCAGATCAAACTTGCAAGATTGGCGATGGCGAAACTCAAACCGCTGTAAACTTCAAGCAAAACAAGGTCGAAACGGCGATGGTTTTTAATCAGCACGGCGGCAATTTCCGCGAGTCGTGCAAATTTGTTTATTTTCGACGAAACACAAACTACTTCGTAACCTTCGGCGGCAAATAAATCTGCCGTGATTTGTCCCTGCGTCGTAATATGTCCGGTATTTCGCCCAAGCATACTGCCGACAAAACATAAGCGAAGTTTTTTGGTCATTGTCTTTGATTAATTTTCGTTCAGCCAATCTTCCACTGATAATTTTCGTGGAATTTGCTGCCGGAAATTTGCCAAAATCAAATAGCTCATTCCCCAAATAAACGAAGGCGCGGCAAGCCGCATTCCGGCGTTGAGCATAAACAAAAAACTCCAGCCGATCAGTCCGGCAATAAAGGCTTTTCCCCAAATAGATTGTTGATTTCGGAAATTAAAAACGACCATTAATATCATCGCCACTAACGAAACAACTCCGAAAATGCCGTGTTCGGAAAATACTCTTCCGAACTCCGTGTGGCTCATCGCTTTATAATCGAGATATTTGGCGCGTTCCTGATACGCATTTCCAACACCGACACCTAAAATCGGATTTTCAGCAAAAATCTTAAAATCGGTGATTACGATGTCCCCGCGTTTCGTCGGGTCGCTGTCTTCAAAACGATCCTGCAAAGCTCCGTCGGTAAAATCATCGAGATACGGAAAAATTATCAGAAAAAAGACCAAGGTAATCCCGATGACCGGAATTATTTTCTTGATTGCGTCTTTAAGGTCACGAATCTGAAAAGCAATTATCAACAACACTCCGCCGACCGCGTTATACATTCCTCCGCGTGAAAATGTCAGGACGCTTTGCGACGTGAGCAACAACGCTAAGACTCCGAAAAAGAGCGCGTAATTGAATGAGTTTTTGAATAATAAAAAACCGGCGACGCATAAAAAAGCACCTAAACCGAGCATTGATGAAACCTGATTCGGACCGAATCCGCCGCTGGTTGCAAAGTTCGATTCGCCGTTAAATTCAATTTCAGCGGCAGTTACTGTATAAAAGAGCGTCGTCAGCGCGACACTCATCAGCGGAATTATGAGAGCCAAAAACAAGTTTTTGATCTGCCGGCGGGTCATTTGTAAATTTGAAAAAAACCAACAACTGATTAACAGCAAAAAGGGACCCGACATGATCGAACTCAAAATGCCTCTGGCATCGCTGAAACTGTTTTGTGTGAGCGTAATAACACACGACGGCAAGAGTAATACAAAATAAAAAATCGGAAACGCCGGAATTTTCCATAAACCTCTTCTGACCAGTGCCGTTATCATTATCAGAGCCGTCCCGTATTTACCGAACTCCCAAAAAATCGGCGTTCCAGCCATTCGCCACAAAACTTCGACCCCGATAATATATGCTCCGATCTCGGCGACACGCTCAAGTTTTACGTCTTTCCGAATTGCATAACGCATCCCGATTAATAACAAAATTATCGGATGAAGAAGTCCCAGCGACCCCGTATTGTAAAGAATAATTCCGAGCGGGAAATGCAGAAGTATCAAAATCAGCGGAAGTTTGTATTCATCGCGCATTTGACCGGTCACAAATGGCGCATATTTTGATTTTCGACTTTCCAAATTTTGCGGATAGAGGACGTTGTTCATACTAAAATTGATACAATTTAACGGCTCGAAGTTTTCTGCGCTAAAGTTCGTTTTAGATTCGATTCTTTTTCGACGGGATTAACCAAACCGGCGTAAATTTCGGTCAGATGATTTGTCAAATTGTCGAGCGAATGCTTGTTTTTGATATATTGAAAACCTTCAAAACCCAGACTTGACCGCAGTTCAGGATTTTCGATCAGCGTAATTGCCGCTTTGAGTAAAGCGGCTTCGTCTTCAGGTTCGACCAGAAAACCACATTTGTCGTTCAAAATCTCCGGTGTTCCGCCGACATTCGTCGCAATCACGGGTAGCGTGTGCGCCATTGCTTCGAGAACGACGTTCGGCGTTCCTTCGTAATCCGAAGTTAAAACGAGCGCGTCGGCTTGGCGATAAATTTCATTCATTTTCGCGCATTCGCCCAACAGTTCAAATTTGTTCGCCGGTAAATTACAACTTTTTACCTGCGCTTCGACTTCCGTTCGCAAAACTCCGTCGCCGGCGATTTGAAAACGCAGCGGAAGTTCGGGATATTTTTCAACCAGCGCAGCGGCTAAACGGACAAATCGGTCAGGTCTTTTTTCCTTGCCCAATCTTCCGACGAAAAGAAAAGTTAAATTCTCTTTCAATTTTGAAGCGGTTTCGGATTCGTTCAATTCAACTTCGACGACATTTCGCACAAATTCGATCTTGTCGGGTGCGATACCTCGTTCGATTGCCGCACGCCGCGCCAAATCCGAATTAGCGATCAAAAACCTCGGCAGAGAAATTTGAAATTTGCCGAGAGATTTGTTGATTGTCAGTTCGCTTATCAAATTACTGCGAATCGCGCCGATGCTCGGAATTCGCAAGGCTTTTCCGGCGAGCGCGGCGTAAATATTCGTATAGAAATGCGAGCTTTTAATAATATCTACGGGACGTTTTCGCAAATTTCGGATAATTTTCCAAAGCCGCCAAAGCCGATTTTGCTGTTCGCCGATATATTCAACTTCGACTCCGAGCGATTTGATCTCCTCTTCATAAGATTCGCCGCTCGTCAGACACAAAACACGCGCTTCGATATTGGCAAGTTTCAATGCCCGCAGCATAAAAATGAGTTGCTTTTCCGCGCCGCCGCGTCCCAAAGTTCCAACGATAAAGCAAACTTTCATACTATAAAATCAAGCTAATAAATAAAAAAAAACTAATCGTTTAGCAGCGGTCTGTGACCGCGTTGATAGTTTTTACCACGAACGGCGGTCACAGACGCGCCTCTAAACTATCGTGATTATTTATTTTTCTAAACAGTCGAAGACAACGACGAAACCTGCCACGATTGCCGCAGAGTTTCGCCGATCAGGTCGCGCCAATTTTCCAACGAATATCGCTGGGCAGCGGCAACTGCGCGAACCGACATTTGTTGATATTCGTTCGGATTTTGACAGATTTTTTCGATTGCTTCGGTGACGCTTTTTTCTGTCGTTTCGTCAAGCAAAACGCCGCAACCGTTTCCGATCAGCTTCGGCAAAACCGAAACCTTTGTCGTCAAAATCGGCAAACCGCAGGCGAGAGCTTCCAACACGACTTTCGGAAAACCTTCCGAAGCCGAAGTCGGAAAGCAAAAAACGTGCGCTTTTTTCATTAAATTTATTACTTCGGAATGCTCGACTTTGCCGTGAAACGTGATTTTGTCTTCAAGATTTAACGCTTTTGCCCTGCTTTTCAATTCATTGAGAAGCGAACCGCCGCCGACAATATCGAGTGTCGCATTCGGAAATTTTCGCAAGATCAACGGCAAACTTTCAATTATAATGTCAACGCCTTTGCGCTGTTCCAAACGGCAAGCGGTGATCAATTTTAACTTTCCGTCCGTCGGAAATTCACGCGGAACGGCGTTGCGAATCTCGTCCTGACTGAGCGATGTCGAAAAAATCCATTTGATATTTGCGTTGCGAATCGAAGGCGCGTCGTCCGCGCCGCCGGTCGCCAGCATCACGTTGCGACCGCCCGCAAATCGTTCCATACTCCATTTCCAAAACGCTTCGGCGGCAGTTCTCTGCACCATCCAATTACCGCAGTGACGGACAAAAAGCGGTTTTCTGAGCAGCATCGCAAAGAGCATTCCGATTGTTCCGACATCGCCCGGAACGGGGGCGTGAACCGCATCCGAAAGCCGCACTTCGCGCCAGATTTTCCAGCCGTTTTTAATCAGCCAAAGCGGAATGTCGAGCTTTCGCATTAAACCTTTTCCGCCCGGAACCGATAACGGCGAAACTTGCAGATTTTTCCCGACCAGCGGCGAAATTCCGTCTTGCTTTTCGGATTTTTCGCACGGCACGACGACTTTTGTTTCGTCGAATAATTCCGAGATTGCCTTGATTTGCAGCGGAAATCCGCCGTCGGTCGCAAAACCGCTCGGCGAATCGTTCGTTTGCCAGCAAACTTTGTGCGAAATAACCGCTAATTTCATACTTTTACGACTTCGTATTGAACCAGACGTAATGTTTTTTATTTTATCCACAGATGAACACAGATAAACACAGATTTTTATGATGATTAAA
This sequence comes from Pyrinomonadaceae bacterium, assembly GCA_965247805.1. Lineage (GTDB taxonomy): Bacteria > Acidobacteriota > Blastocatellia > Pyrinomonadales > Pyrinomonadaceae > JAFDVJ01. The sequence continues at coordinate 4,884,923 of OZ252034.1, read as the reverse complement.
TTGTCATCAAACTCATCTTCATCAAGTAACTATCTCTCAAAAAATCATCTGTGTTTATCTGTGTTCATCTGTGGATAATTTTCTTCCCGTTCCACTACCTACGACTTAACCAAAACCGCCAAATGATGCGTTCGCAGCATTGGAAACGCACTCAAAAATGTCGCCAGCGTCAAACTTCTTGGCGCGATCAGCCGCGCAATCGGCGGTGCGAGCGTGACCGATTTAATTTCTCCGTCAAAATTCGGGAAAAGATTTTTCAGTTCCTTAGTGCCGATTCCTTTGACGTTTTTGTTGCGCGGGTTATCAATCGCCAGGTCATACCAGAGCAAAACTCCGCCCGACACAAGGACGCGGCTGATTTCTTCGGCAATCAATTTTCGCACGTTCAAATCCAAAATAGAAGAAAAAACCGTCGAAGCGATAACGATTTTGAACGAATCGTTTTCCCACGCTAATTTTGTCGCATCGCCGACTCGCAAATCCGCATTCGGCAAAGCAGTTTGCGCTTGGCGGGCGCGTTTTTCGTCAAGTTCGATGCCGTGCAAATCCGTTTCGCGCAAACCCCACGAAATCAGATCGGCGAGCCAACCTAATCTTCCATAACCGATTTCCAAACACTGATCGCCTGCTTTCGGAAATCTTCCCGCTTTGTGAAGCAAGCCCGCCGCCGTGCGCTTTCGTTCGGCGACGATAAAACTTTCCGCCGGTTGCCACGGCGCGTAAAGATCGGCTTCAACCTCGGTTTCGCGCCGCCGGTATTCAGTTTCGATTCGATTTTTTTCACGCTCAATCGCGTCTGCGTTTGGTGACATTTTTCTTTCAGCCGTGAAAATTAGTCGCTCCGAATAAAACGGCGAAGACGCCCTGAATTCTGCCGAAAATTTCCTGTGCGTTACTCCAGCTTCCGCGACGTAAAACTGACGTGCCGATTCGGAAAAACTCAAACGCCTGAAATCTCCAAAAGCGTAATTTCTGCATCAATGAAAGCGGCTGCATAATGTCCTTAAAGACGAAATAATAATTGACGACACATTTATAACCGATTTTACGACTGTTTTCGCGTCCGTTCGGCGAATGAAGTTCTTCGCAGTGCGCGTCGCCGTTTTGCAGCAGCGTCCATTCACGATTTGCCCGAAGCGAAAAATGCGCGTCTTCGAGAATGCCGTAATCGTAAAAAAACGGGTGAAACCGCAGTCCCGAATCGAAAACTTCGCGCCGCCAAATCGCACACGCCGTTGTCATAAAATCAACCGTGCGAACACCCTCGAACGGCGGCTGTAAATTGTTGTTGATCGGATAACCCGTTTCAAAATCGTAGCGTCCGGGTTCGTAGGTCGTCAGCAGATTCAAGCGTTTATACCAACGCCAACGCGGTGAACTTTCGGCTTCCAAATGACGATTTGTCCGATAACCGACAATGCCCCCGGTTTTTTTCGGTTCGTCGGCGTGAAAAACTTCGAGCATTTTGCTCAAAAAGTTTTTCTCAAGCCGCACGTCATCATCAACCAGCATAATAAAATCGCCGTTTGCCGAATCAATTCCGACGTTTCGCTGAATCGCCGTGCCGCCGCCGTGCCGGATGTATCGAATCTCGAACGGAAATGAATTCAATACTTTTTTAACCTCTGTTTCGGTTTCGTTTTCGCCCGTCGGCGCACCGTCAACCAAAACAACTTCGACCGGCAAAATCGTTTGTTTAGATAGGTTTTCGAGCAAATCCAAAACTTCAACCGGACGGCGGAGCGTCGGAGTAACGACGGAAATTTTTTGGTTTTTAGCGGTCATAAAATCAAACGGACGGCGTTACTTTTTGGCAATTTCGAGCAAAGCCTGTGCAACGCGGTGTGCGGAATTTCCGTCGAGCGTCGTGCCGAACATTTTATCAATCAATGCTTTACGGTCATTTTTTCGGCGGCTCGGTTCGTTCATTGCCTGAAGCATTAACTCGCGCATTTGGTCACGATTGTAGGCAACTTCGACCGCGCCGCTTTCGACAACGGGGCGATAATGATCGAAATTATAATACGTCGCGTAGGAAAGTTCTTCTTTCTCAACGCTCAACGGATTGTAGCCGACATTGATCGCCGGTTTGTCGAACATACAAAGTTCGAGTGAAATCGTCGAAGCGACGTTGATGCCGAAATCAACGTGCCGCATCGTGTTGACAAGCGCAAAAGAATCTTCAAATTTCGGTGTCAGCCAACCTTCTTCCCATGCGATTTTCGGAAACAAAATATCTGTCCGACGCTCTTTCAATTCGTCAAAGCGTCCCGTTAAATCCTTCGGATAAACTCTGACCATCAATTGCGGCGGATTTTGCGGCGCGATTTCTTTCAGCATATCGGCGATTTCTTCAACAATTTCGTGTTCGCCCGGCATATGGTTCGCCATTCCGGTCGAGTAAAGCACAATCGGACGCGCCGGATCAGCACCGATTGAAGCGCAAAATTCTTCGCGGCTTTGATAGAACTTCGTTTGAAAATGAAAGTCGAATTGCGGCGTTCCGGTCACGAAAACCTGTTCTTCCCGAATCCATTCATACATTTCCAGAAGCTGTGTTTTCAAGGCTTCGTTCCACACCAAAAAATAATCGTATGGCAGCATTATCCGACCTTGCGAAGTCAGATTGTCCCAACTGAAAATAAATGTCGCGGTCGGAATTTTCAGCCATTGCGCGGATTGGACGGCTTGCGTCGCCACTCGGCTGTGAATGTGCGAACCGTTGAAAACCAGTGAAGGTTGCAGTCGTTTCATCAATTTTACATATTCGTCGGTCGTCCTGAAAACACGGCTCGAAGTCCGTTCGATTGCCGATAAAAAATTCAAACCAGGGCGATTCGCAAACGGATAACTCATCGCCTTTTTGATCGTCCAGACGGCTTTTTGTTTGAGCGTTCGGGCTTCGGCGTTTCGCAGGCGTTCGCGTTCCTGTGCAGCTTTTGACCACAGCCAACGATTATGTGCCGTCGCAATAATTTCGCGCTGAAACCGCACGAACCAACGCTCGTTAAATTCTTCGAGACGGTGAACGTCGCCGTAATTTTTGCGGAGCATTTGATTAACCGCTTCACCCGGCGAAACCGAGATCAGTGAAAGATTGGCTTTTTCCGCAACTTCGTCCAGCGCGCCTGTGTAAACAAAATTACGGATAACTTCGCCGCGCGGAATTATGGCGACGATATTCTCACTGCCGACGCTCATTTGACCAACTTGTGATCGAGAATTTGTCGGCTCGGCGGCATTAACTTTGAAGTTTGAAATTGAGTTGAATTCAAACATAATTTTCAAGTAATTTTAGAACTGCGCGGCAACTTTGTAATTAAACCCAACTTTGTCCTGCGCCTTGTTTTCCGCATAAATTCGTTCGGAAAAATCTTTGATCGCGTGCGCCATTCGCGCACCGCATTTTCCGTCCGTGTGACCGCAGACGTATTGCGTCATCCAACGGCGTTTGGCATGATGCAGATTCGGATTGTTCAAATAATTTTTGACTGCGCCGACTGTTTCGTCAATGTTATTAACGAGCCAAACTCCGCCTGATTCGGCAATCGGCTGAAAATGATTCCACTTGTGATTGATGTCCTTTATCAATTCCTGATCGGATTTATCGGGTTGCGGATCGAAATCGAGATTAACGACCGGATGATCGAAAAGTGCCGCGTCAATCGTCACGGTCGAAGACAAATTGACAACCACGTTGGCGTGGCGAAAAGTGTTCACCCATTCGATAATCTGTGCTTCGTCCTGTGATCTTTCGGCGACATTTTTACCCGCGTTCGGCGTTTGCTGAAGCCGAACGTGCGGCGCGTATTTGTCAAAAAATTCGTGCAATTCGGCATTGTCGTGAATCGGATGCGGACGCACGAGCATCTGAACTTTGCCCAGTTCACCGCGAAAAACTCTTTCGGCAAGCGTGATTGCGCCGTGATGTTCCTTGAGAAAATTCGGCGAACCGATAGCATAAACGATGATCGGCAATTCGTGGTCTAAGCTCTGCTGCCGACAAAATTCTGCGCGCGATTGATAAAATCTTTCCTGTTTGAAAATGTCGTATTGCGGTGCGCCGACGACATAAATCGGCTGATTTTTGGTGTATTGATAAACTTCGCGGAGTTCTTTTTTAGTCTGCTCCGACCAGACGAGATAACCGTCGTATTTGAAAACCATCCGGTTTTTGGTCGTAATATTATCCCACGAAGGAATGTAGGCAAGTGTCGGAATGCCGAGTTTTTTCGCCGCCGCTAAAATTGCCGGTTGTTCAAATTGAAAAGGTCCGGTCGTGACGATAATATCAGGCTGCAATTCTTTCAAACGCGCTTCGGCTTCGACGGAACGCGGAAAACCGAGCAAAAAATTTTCGACTTTGTTTTCGACCAGATTTTCCAATCGAAGTGTTGCTGCAATTCGCGCCGGTAGTTTTAGAGCGCGAATTGAAAAATCCTGTCTTTTATTTCTGACCCGCCGTTCCATACTGACGCGGCTCGGAATCGGAAAACGATAATCCCACAGATATTCATTAAAACGGCGCATAAAATTATATGGAAACTCCCGAAACGAGAAAATTTTCGGAAAGTTTTCAACCTTTGCGGTGGTCTTGCTCCAAACCGACGCGTTTTGATCGTCGCCCGCCGAATTTGCCCAAATCGTGACATCGCTTGTTTTTTTGAGAGTTTCGACCAAATCCGTATATAAAAACACGCGGTCAACCAATAACGACGAAGTGAGAAGTAAAATTTTCGGGTGATTTTTTTCGATTATTTTAGCTCCAAAGCACATATTTGTTTTTCGGTTAAATGAGCAGGCGGTAAATTTTCGCTAAAATGTAAAAGTCTTTTTGAATCCGAAGCCGGAGACGTGAACATCGCTGTGAACATTAGTCTGTCGTCGGTTCGCGCCTCGCCGCCTTTGTGAAAACCGCGTGTGTCGGCAAAAATGATCGTGCCTTTTTTGCCAATTCCTCTGACCCAGTTTTCCTGCGGAACGATTGCCGACATTTGCTCGTCGGTGCTTCGCTTGACGTTTTGTTCGAGCGAAAATTCGGGTTGAATTCCCCAGTGTTTTCCCTTGCGGTGAGTTTTCGGCGCGTATGTAAAAGGTCCTGAGCCTTCATCAACGTCCTTGAGATACAAAAACAGTTTCAAAATGTAATTGTCTTCGCGGTCAAAATGCCAGAGCTGCGATTCACGCGCTGCACCGACAGTCGCATAAGTCTGCCAAACATTGTAATAACGCAGCTTAACCAACATTCCGAAATATGCGTTGGCGATATTCAGAAAGGTTTCCTGCAAGGCAAATCGTGCGAAAACGCTTTCAGCGTCAAATTCGACTTTGCTTCCGAGCAGTTCGACATTGAATGTTTTTTCGCCGATCAAGTTTGCGTCGCCTGCTTTTGATTTTATTTCCTGTAATTCGTCGCGGCGGCTTTCAAGCAAATTTTCGACGGCTGTTTCAAGTTCCGCAAACGGTTTTTGATCGGCGAGCAGTTCGTCAATCGAAGTGACGGCAATCCCGTCACGATTTAAGTTTTCGACGACTTTCGCGGCGGAATTATCGGTTGCCGACGACGAATTTAATTTGTAATTTACTGACGGACGAAGATTGAAACCGTAACGCCAAAAAAAATCATTGTGCCGTTGTTCCCTGGCTATATTTTTAATTCGCTGCAACATAATTAATTCCTGAAAAATTATTTTTAGAACTCATTGCCAAACTCAGATTTATCCACTGCCAAACGTAAAAACTATTGTCGCTTGCGCCGTCGCAGTAGTTTTTCCACGTTTGCCGAACCATTTTTTCATCAAGCCACGCGCCGCCAAAATTTTGGCAGGCGTTTTCGATCTGATCGTTCGCCCAGTATCGCAATTCGCCGCGCAGCCATTCGCGCTGCGGCGTTTGAAGCGGTCGTTTCGGTGCTTCGGAAACGCTCGACGGCAACAGTTTCTTGACGATCTCGCGGAGCATTTTTTTGCGGACATCGCCGACGATTTTTCGTTCGACAGGTTGCCGGAAAGCCAATTCAAAAAGCCGGTGATCGAGAAACGGCTCGCGCAATTCGGTCGAGGAACGCATCGAAATCCGATCATTGAAGCGCATCGCTCGCGGAATTTTCGTGTAGCGAACGTCGCGGTATTGAGCGTTTCGGAGTTTGTCTGAAAAGACATTCGGGAACGTCAAAGGTTTTGCCAGAGCGCGAAAATCTTCGGTCAGACATTCGGCGCGGACAGGTTTTTCCGTCACACCTTGGACAATGCTCGGCTGTGCGCCGTTGAGTGTCGCGTAATAATCGTAACCAGCCCATTGTTCGTCCATTCCGTTACCGTCGAGCAGCACAATCGTGCCGTTCTTTCGCGCTTCGGCAAAAAGATTGGCGTAGGCGAGCGTCGGAAAACCGCCAAAAGGTTCATCCTGCGAAGTCTGCACCGACGCGGCTAGATTTGGAACATCTTCCGGGCGAAGCGTTGCCACAATTAACGGATGCGCGGTTTTTGCAAGCATTTGGCGAACCCACGGCAATTCGTCGTAACGCTCGTCATTGCACGCAAAAGTGTAAGCCGTGACCGAATTTTCATCCTTTTCGATGGCGTGAACCAAACCGAGCAAACTCGAAGAATCAACGCCGCCGCTCAAATTTATCCCGACCGGAACATCGGCGCGAAAACGAAGTCGAACGCTGTTTTTCATCAGTTCGAGATATTCGTCTTGAACTTCCGCGTCGGAACGCGCATCAAATTCGCCCGCCGTTTTTTCCGCCAGATCATACCAGCGCGAAAATCTCGTTAATCCGTCTTTCCACATCAAAAAATGTCCCGCCGGAAGTGCGTAAATCTGCGACCAAAAAGTTTCCGCGCCCGTGTCGGTCAAGCCGTGTGTGAAATAATTCGCCCAAGTTTTCGCGTTCGGTTCGCGGGTAATTCCGGCGGCGTGAATCGCCTTAATCTCGCTTGAAATAAACAGTGTCCGATCAGGTTTGATGTGATAATAAAGTGGTTTCACACCAAAACGGTCGCGGGCGGCGAACGCTGTTTTTTCCTTTTTGTTCCAAATAATAAAGGCGAACATTCCGATCAGACGGTCTAAACAATCCGCACCCCATTTTTGAAATGCGGCGAGCAAAACTTCGGTATCCGTATTCGTTTTAAAGTTATATTCCGCCTGTAATTCCTGACGAAGTTCGAGATGATTGTAAATTTCGCCGTTGAAAACGATTTTGTAATTGCCGTCGAGACTCGTCAACGGCTGTCGTCCGGCTTCGGATAAATCAATAATACTTAAACGATTGTGTCCCAAACCCGCGAGATTTGAGGAATCAATATAAATTCCTTCCGCGTCAGGTCCGCGATGCCGCTGAACGGCAATCATTGATTCCAATCGGTCAATCGTCCAGTCATTTCCGAAAATTCCGGCTATTCCGCACATAAAAATATTGATTTAGACGACGGCGAATTTCGCTTTGCTTTGGGTCGTAACTTTCGGCTCAATCAAAAGTGGCGACAATTTTTCGGCAAGTTGTTTGGCGTAAGGATAAACGGTTAATGCCCCGTGGCTGCCGGAAACTTCCTTGATAACAATCTCGCCGGTCGTAAATTTTTTCCAACCCAGAGTCGGCTCGAAAATCACGCCGGAAGGTTGCAGTGCGGCGCGAAACAGCGTCAACTTTCCTTCAAAAATCGGCGGTGCATAATTGTCAAGCGCGTGTTGAATGGCGAGATGATTGCGCCGGACATCAACCGGCAATTCGCGTCCGGTGGCTTTTGCATATTCGATGTCGAACTGATTTTCCTTCCAAGCCTTTTTTCGTCTGGCACGAACCCGCAATTTTTGAAATTGACTTTTGAAAAAATCCAGTTTTTCACGCGGCGTTTCGATTAAAGCGATTTGTTCGCGCAAACGTCCGGCTTTTTCAAAAAGACTGCGAAATTTGCTTTCTAAGGGAAACGAATCAGGTTTCTTTTGCGGATAACCCGGCGCGTAAGTGTCGAAAAGCGCGAGCAGCGAAACTTTTTCGCCGGCTTCGGCAAGCTGACACGCCATCTCGAACGCAATCAATCCGCCGAATGACGAACCGCATAATCTATAAGCTCCGCTTGGCTGAATTGTCCGCATTTCCTTTAAATATTCAGCCGCCATTTCCGCGACGTTTTCGTGCGCCGTTTCGGATTTATCGGCAATGCCGCGTGCCTGAAGTCCGTAAACGGGTTGTTCGGCATCGAGTTCGTTTGTCAGATCACGATAAAAAAGCACATTTCCGCCCGCTGCGTGCATACAAAACAATGGCGTTTTGCTGCCTTCGGTTTTGATCGGCACGAGATATTTGAATTTCTCGGCTGATTCTTTCGCGCCTAATTGCTCCGCCATTTTTTCAATCGTCGGTGCATCAATCAAAACGGTCAGCGGCAGATGTTTACCGAAAACGTCTTCAATTTCAACAAAAAGCGTCACGGCTTGGAGCGAATCGCCGCCGATTTCAAAAAAATTGTCAGTGATGCCAATTTGTGAAATATTCAATGTTCGCTGCCAGATTTCCGCTAGTTTTTGCTCTGTTTCATTACGCGTTGCAACGAAATTCTTTTGAACGACTGAATGATTGTTTTCGATTGATTTAACTGCGGAAAAAATTTGTTCGGCAGTCCTGAAATTATTGGCAATTTTGATGATTGCCGCGTTTCGCTGTGAAAAACTGCCGATTGGTTTAGGGGTAACTGCGCTGCTGTTTTCACTTTCGAGGTTTGCCGAAGTTATTTTTTGCGCCGGCTTAAACTCGATTTTTTCCGCAATTTCAGCCGGAAATTTGTAAAAAGTTTGATCGGTTGTTTCTTCCTTAAATTCTTTGCCGACTTCTTCCAGAAAGTTATGAACAGGTGTATTTTTTGCCGACGCGATGAATTCAAGATTGACGAAATTCAGTTTTGCGTCAAGCGCGGCGCGTCCAAGTGCGGCGAGCATTTTATGTTCAATCCCTCTGCCGAGTGCGCGGCAGCTGAGCATCAAGGAATCAATATTCAGACTTTGTTCTTTTTCTTCGCCGAAGATTGCGCCGACAAGACCGTAATCGCCGAAACGATCCTGCACGTTGATTGTCCAAATGGGTGAGTTTGCCTGACTGAAAAGTTGTTTGACATCATTTTCCGAACGTCTTTTCGTCGTCGAATTAAACTGATTGGTTCGCAGACTCAACTGTGAAACACGCGGAATCTGCTCTTCGTTTATTTGGGTGATTTCACATTTTAATTGCAGGTTAGCGAGAAAATCCTGAAAACTCGTCGAACTCTCCTGCAAGCGGACGCGTTCGACTTGCTGTTGATAAGATTTGGTGCGGTCTTTGTCTTCCTTCGTCGTTTTCAACTTGTCAAAAGCCCAGACGTGCTGCAAAAATGCCTGAATTTCTTTCGTCTTTTGAGGAAGCATCAGCGTTAAAACTTCAGGACAATTTGCCTCGACTTCGGCGCAAACCGCAGCATCGTCGTCAACAAAAATAAAACTAGTCAAACCGAGTTGAAGTTCGTCGGCTAAACGCTTTAAGTTCTCCGATTTGAAATTCCAATTGATCTGCGACGCGACGATATGTTCACGTTTGAGAATCATTTCGCGGCGCGAATCGAAGACTTTCCAAACTTCCGGTTCGTTGTTTTTACTGCATAGACAAATCAGCATTCCGCCTTCGCTTTGCGCCGCCATAAATTTTTGTAAAGCCAGACGCGGCGCGTCAAATCCGATGCCGTCAACACCGTCTTCGCCGACAACTCCCGTCCAAAGAGTGTTGTCGCAATCCAAAACAATTACTTTATGCGGTTCGCGGCAAAAAGCGTAGATTCTGCGCGCCAGAAATGCTCCGAGAGCGGCGAAAAATTCCGTCGTATATGGAATTCGCCCGTAAATATTGGCTTTCGGATTGTCATATTTACTGACTTCGTACGTTTGCAAAAAATCTTCCGCTGAAAAAACCAATAGATTTGAAGTGTTTTCTAACTCATAAACGAAAGACCTTTCAACTCTATTAATGAAATCGGCGGTAAATTTGTCTTCGGTAACTTTATTTGACGGCGGACAAATAATTGTTATCAGCGGAACTTGAAAGTTCGCCGAGTTTTTCAAAATAGCTTGAAGTTCGAGAACATTTTTTTTGATGTTTTCCAAAACTTCGCTCGTAATTATTTCGGCTTCGACAAAATCTTCCGCGCGAAAAAGTACGATGTTCACGCCGCGTGTGTTCCCGTTAAAAAGACTCGAAGGCGCAAGTAATTCCTGAAAAATCTGATTGAAAGGAGCGAATTTGATTTCGTTCGAAACTTGCTGCACATCCAAGAGAAATTCCAAACTATTTTTTAAGGGTTCGCTCGTAAAATTTGAAGCGATCACGATATTTTGTGCAGTCATACTTTTTTAAAAAATTGCCAATTTAATCAGTTGATGCGAACTCGTTGGCAAACAAATCCACCGCGCTTCAAGACGCACGAAATTTCACTGATAATACTTTTGACTGCTTCGATCTTCATCATATTTTCAACTTATAATCGGCTGGTAAATCGTTTTTCGATTGCCTGCCAATCTTTTTCGGTGTCAACATTTGCACTGAATTCGGCAGGCATTTCGTAACCTTGAACATTGTCGCCATACAAACTTCCGCGATTAATTACAATTTCGCTCCGCGTGATGTAAACCGAGCCGTCGCGGTGAAAGGCGGGCGGCAAATCCTGCCTGCGCGAAATAATTTGTGTGTCGCCGGTTGCGAGCGACATTTTATCGCCGCCGTTTTTCCAGAAAACCCATTTCGGATTGTATTCGTGCGGCACGGGCAAAACGCTGATGACACAATCGACGTTCGAGCGTGTAAAAAGTTCAACGCAAGCATCAATGTCTTCGGCGCGGCGCAGCGGATTTGTCGGCTGCAGCAAACAAACCGCGTCAAAATCTTCGCCGCTTTCCTGCAAAGTTAAAAGTGCGTGTTGAACGACCGCCAGACTCGGCGTTAAATCCTGTGCCAATTCCGCCGGTCGCATAAACGGCACATCGAGACCGTAATTTCGTCCGACTTCGGCAATTTCCGCGTCTTCGGTCGTTAAAATTACCCGCGTTAAAGTTTTCGATTGCAGTGCGCTTTCGGCGGTGTAGGCAAGCAGCGGTTTGCCGTTCAACAGCCGGATGTTTTTTCGCGGAACGCCTTTTGAACCGCCGCGTGCCGTAATCAACCCTAGAATTTTCATTAATACGCCAATCTTTTTTGAGTTTCGAGCGTCGCTTTTGCCAGTAATTGCGAGATTCTTTCGCCAGCTTTGCCGTCGCCGTAGAGTCTGTCCGATTGATAATTTCCGTGTTTGATTTGATGGTGAGTCGCCGCTTGAATATCGTTGAAATTGTGGTTGACATCAATCACGTTTTTGCCGCGTTCGCGTCCCGTTTGGCGCGTTCCGATGTTGACTACCGGAACACCCAAATACGAACATTCACGGATTCCGACGCTCGAATTTCCAATCAGACATTTGCTGTTGTAAAGTAATTTGAGAAAATCGGTCGGCGACATATTTTTGAAAAAGTGCATATTTTTCGGTTTGACGGTTTCGCGGAAAGTTCTGATTCCGTTCGATGTTCCGTCCGCGCCCGCGTCCACATTCGACCAAAACCAGAGCGTCGGCAAACCGATCTGGTGAACGGCTTCGAGTGTTTCCGTGACCTGTTCACGCGCGAGTTTGTATTCGCTCGTGACAGGATGCTGCATCACGACGAGATAACCGTTGAGCAGTCTTTCGAGATCGCCGACACCGCCGTATTTCTCAAACGGGTTGAAATCCAAATCGGGATTGGGCAAAACCTCTGCTGCAATATCAATCGAAGGACAACCAGTGATATGAATTTTGTAAGAATCTTCGCCCATTTTCTCGACACGCTCGGCGGCGCATCTCGTCGAAACAAGGTGCAGATCGGCGAGTTTCGTGACGGCGTGACGCACTTTTTCATCAATTGAGCCGGTCACTTCGCCGCCCTGAATGTGTGCGACCGGAATGTTCATATACGAAGCGGCAATCGCCGTCGCAATCGTTTCGTAGCGGTCGGCAATCGTCACCACAACATCGGGTTTAAGATTGTCGAAAACAGTGGCGAGTTCGAGCAGACCGATACCGGTCGTTTTCGCCATCGAAGTCGGATTTTCACCCTCAAGAACCATATAAACACGAGCCGCGACGTTAAAACCATCGTTTTCGACGTAATTAACCGCCGTGCCGTAGCGGTCAAGTAAAGCGGACGCGGCGATTACAACCTGAAGTTCCAAATCAGGATTGTCTTTAATCGCCTTGAGCGCGGTTTTGATCCGGCTGTAACTCGGTCGTGCCGTAATTACCACACAAACTTTTCGACGCATAATTTTTATATTTTTGTTGGAAATCCGGCTTTGGAAAGTGTGGGAGCAAACTGTAATCTAATCAATTTCGTAAATTTCACTGCTTGCTCATTTATTGCTGCGACGTAAAATTAAGTTCCGATAAATTGTCATTGATAGTGACAACCTGCGGCGTAAATTGATGACTTTTGCTAATCGCTCCGAAAACGTAAGTCGCACCCGATTCGACTGCTTCAAATTTGTAATAACCGAACATATTTGTTCTCGTCGTTCTTCTATTTCCTGATTGGTCGGTCAGATAAACAGTTGCTCCCGGCAAACCTCTGCCGTTCGACGTGAAAACCCTGCCTGACACCGAGACATTGGAGGCAGTCACAATGTTGTTACCCGTCCATATAATATTTACCGGGTTAGCTATTTCCGGCAGAGTGTTGAAACTACCTAAAAAAGTTCCGGTTGCGCTCCAACGGTGAACTTGATTGCCGAAATAATCGGTTGCATAAACGTCGCCGTTCGGTCCTCTGGTAACGCCGAATAGGACATTACCGCCCACAAATTGCCGAACAAATGTGCCGTTGACGGTTCTTTCAAAGACGGTTTCGGTGACGGAATCAGTCATCAAAATCGTGTTTGTCGAAGAACTGTAATACATAGATGAAGCATCGCCCTGCCCGTTATCAAGCGTAATTGTTGAGATTTGCGTGTTGGTCGGAATATCAAATATATCAACCACTCCAGATCGCCCGCCCGCCCACAAAACATTACCCGGTAAAACTGCAACACCTGTATAATTAAAGGCTCCGACAGTGCCGACTAATGTCCCGCCCGTCGTGAAATTTGCGATTGAGGTTTGGGAATTTCTGCCGATAAACAAATTACCGTTCACCCATATCTTGGTGTCAATCGGATTACCGACTTCGGTATTGACAAAACTGCTGACGAGGCTGCCCGCCGGATTGTAAAACCTGACTTCATTATTCTGCGAAGAAGCGACGACATTACCGTTCGACAGCAAATCGAGTCCTGCCGCACAGCCGAAGCCGGTGGTCAGATTGCTTTGAAAAACAAAACTCGAATTATAAACGGCAACATTGCCGGAATGACACCCGGAAACGATAAAGTCAGTCCTCGAATACTGTGCCGAAACCTTAGAAGTAGCGACTGAAATTAAAAAAAGCGCGAAAAATGTCAGTGTTAAATTAAAATATCTCATTAAAAATCCTCCCTTTGTAATTGATTAAATTGCGAAAAATTGCAGGCGTTGTTTGATTTAGCCATTGAAAACCATTCGAAGCATTGATCTGTCGAAAAGACTTTTTATAATTCAATATCTTCCAATAAAAGCAGTTCGTCGGCTTCCAGACTACGGCGCAGTTTGAGTCCGATGAGATTCGGCAGTTGCGCCGCCGGAATACCTGTTCCCGGTTTTTTTAACTGTAAATTGTCGGCATTGAGAATCGTTCCCGCCGGCAGCGGTGAATTTGCGTAGATGCTTTTCGTAAAAATTTGACGAAGCGGTTTGAGTTCTTCGGCAACCGCTTCTTTTTCAACCGGATTCGCCCTCATTTTTTCAATCGAACGAACACCTTCGACAAGTTGCCGCAATTCACCCGTCGTGATTGAAACCGCGACATCGGGACCGAACATTTCGCGGCTCAGAGTGACGTGAATTTCCAAAACTTCCGCGCCGAGTGTCGCAGCGGCGAGACCGGCAAAAATATTTCCCGAATGATCCGATAAACCCGTCGGACAATTATAGCGATACTGTAAAATCTCAAGCAGATTCAGCCCGATTTTTTCCGGCGGACACGGATACGACGACGTGCATTGCAGAACCGCCAACGGATTTTTCGCCGCCTGAATGTGTCCGACGGCTTCGTCGAGTTCGTTCCAATCACTCATTCCAGACGATAAAATCACCGGATTTTTCGTTTTAGTAATTCTATTCAAAAGCTGCAAATTATTAACTTCGCCGGACGCAATTTTCCAGACACGCATCCCGATTTCGTCTAAAAGCTCGACTGCCTGCATCGAAAACGGCGAACTCAAAAACAACAAACCGCGCTTGTCGGCGTGTTCTTTGAGTTTCGCCCACTGCTCTTTGGAAAATTCCATCCGCTGCCAATATTCGTAACGTGTGTCGTCCTGCGGACTAAATTTGATGCGCCAGGGTTCTTGCGGCGTGCTTTCGGCGGCGGCAATGTGCGTCTGAAATTTAACCGCGTCCGCACCCGCATTGGCAATCGCGTCAATAAAGGCGTGCGCTTGTCCGAGGCTTCCGTCGTGTGTTTGCGAGACTTCGCCAATAATTAGGCAGCGTCCTTCGGTTGACTCTCGGTGAGTATTTTGAAGACAGATTTGTCGAAAGTTGTTAGCCATTTTATTAAATCGTATCGGCAAATGTTTTTTCCATCCGGCGGAAGTAATACGCGCCGCTGATTAATAAAATCAAGGCGGCGACGGCAGACACAATCGCCATCGTTCCCGGTTGAGTATTTGTGCCGAGCAATGCCCAACGAAAACCTTCGACTACGCCGACCATCGGATTTAACCCGTAAATTGTCCGCCACGGTTCGCTTAATAATGTGCTTGAATAGGCAATCGGAGTCGCAAACAGCCAGATTTGCGTGAGAAACGGAATCACATATCGAATATCGCGGTATTCGACATTCAGTGCCGACAGCCACAAACTAACCGCCAACGACGCAATAATCGTCAATACCAAAAAAAGCGGCAGCCAGAGTGTATTGATCGTCGGTGTGATCCCGTAATAAACCATCAAAACCAACAGCACTCCGAATGACAGCAAAAAGTCAATAATTCCGGCGAGAACGGTGGCAACCGGAATTATCAAACGCGGAAAATAAACTTTTTTGATTAAATTTGAACTCGCCACTAAACTGCCGGTTGCCTGTGTCAAACCGTTCGAGAAGAGTGTCCAAGGCACGAGGGCGGCAAAAGTGAAAATCGGGTAAGGAATTCCGTCCGATGAGAGTTTTCCGAGTTTTCCGAAGAAAATACTAAATACAACCATCGTCATTACCGGCTGAATAATCGCCCATAGTACGCCGAGTGCGGTTTGCTTGTAACGCACCTTAATATCGCGCCAGATCAAAAAATAGAGGAGTTCACGATACTCCCACAATTCTTTGATTTTAATCTGGACAAATCCCTGCGAACGCTCGATCCGCAAATGCGGGAGTTGCCCGAATCGGGCAGTATTAGTTGATAAAATTTCTTCTTCCCTGACAGCCATTTTATTAAATTAATGAAGTTTCAAAACTTCGTAATCACCGTTTGCCGGCAGATTCATATTTGCCTCGTAATATCCGTATTTGCTATAGTTCGACCGCTGAAAAGGAATGCCGTTGAGAACCATTCCGATTACTTTGGCACCGACGTTCTGCAATGCTTTTTTGGCTTTTAAAACAGTTTGCGCCGAACTTTCGCCGTCCCGCACGACCAGCACGACCGAATCTACCATCGAGGAAAGAATTGCACTGTCGGCGAAATACAAAACCGGCGGCGAATCAATCACGATATGCACATATTTAGCGGATAATTTTGCCAGCAACACACGCATTTCTTCCGAACACAACAGGTTAGCGGGATTAACGGAGCGTTCTCCGGCGGTTAGTATATGCAAGTTGCTGTTCGGATCTTTTTGGATTGATTCTTCGAGCATTTGTTCGTTGACTTCATTGGTCGCTAAAAGCGTCGTCAGCCCGCATTTATTGCCTAATTCTTTAATTAAATGCACTCTCGGACAGCGCAGATCGGCATCAACCAGTAAAATACTTTCACCGTTTTTTGATAGACTCGTCGCCAAATTCAATGCCGTCAGAGTTTTTCCTTCGCCTTCCTCACCCGACGTAATCAAAATGGATTTCGGCGGACCTCCGGCAGTCGAAAGCATCAGGTGTGTTCGCAATTGCAGATACGCTTCTAAAAATGCCGGTTTTTCAAAAACATCAAGATTACCGTAGTTTCTCAAAGGCTTGTTTCGCGTAATCAAAGAAAGACTTTTGGGCATCAGACGCTTCCCGAAACTAAGCGGTGCTGCCGGAATCGCCGCCATCAGCGGAAGTCCCAATTCATTTTCGATTTGATCCGAATTATGCACGGAATCGTCGAGCCAATCTATCAGAAACGCCAATCCGCAACCCGCAAATAACGAAACGAAAAAGGCGAGAATCACGTTTTTCGTTCGTTCGGGACCGACTGGATTGCGCGAAGCAATCGCCCGGTCAGCGACCAAAACATTGTTCGGCGTTCCGGCTAAAATAACGTCGTTCTCACGCGACTTTTGAAGCAGAGCGTCCAGCAGAGTTTTATTCGTGTCAATTTCCTGTTGAATTATTTTATAGTTAATCGAAGCTTCATTTTGTTTGATGACTTCGCCGCGCTGAGTATTGAAAGAATTTCTCAGTTCCTTTTCGCGGGCAATTGCTTCGTTAAGTTTTTCTTCAAGTGAAGCGGTTTGAATGTCTGAAGCGCGTTTGCGGATTGTGGCAAGCTGCTTTTCGACGCTTTCGATTTGTTTTTTGGTTTGAATAACGTCATACCATTCATCGGTATATTCGAGTTTTAATTGCTCCAACTTTTGACGCAATTCATTTAATTTCGTCTCAAGTCCGACAACTTGCGAATCTTTGTTTTGGTCGGTTGCCTGCCGCATCTGATTTTGCAGAGCCGCCTGATAAGCGGACTGCGCGGCGATGCGGTCGTTTTCCGCCTGTCCGAGTTTTGAGTTCAAGTCCGAATATCGCTGAACGACATTGTTTTGATTGGCATCGGGCGAAATGACTTGATTATTTCTCGAATAATTAATTAATTTTTCCTCGTCCGTGCGAATCGCCGATTGCAGTTCGGCGATTCTTTTTTGTAGAAAGTCGCTCGCCGAAGCGTTCGTTTGAACTTTCTGTTCGAGATTTTGCAAAACATAAATATCGCTGATCGTGTTGACGATTTTAGCGGCAACCGCCGAATCTTCGTGCGTGTATTCGATTTCAATCAAACGGGTTTCAACGTTTTTCGTCCGTGAATCTTTAACCGGCAAAACCGTCAAATTCTTTTTTAGCATCGCCACTAAAGGAGCTAATTTTTCGGTTTCTTTATCGGCATCGGGTATGGTTTCGTCTTTTAAATTTATTTTATTTTTTTCTAAATTGATTGTAACCGCCGCGTTTTGATCGGCGGCAGGCGGACGATACAGTCCGAACATTTTTCTGACATTTTGCCACGCGGTCATCTGTTTACCTTTTTGCGGATTAAGAAAATTTTCGTTGTGTTCCAAATCCAAAGACTTGATTACTCTTTGAAGTAGTCCCGAACTTTCGAGGATTTGCAATTGCGTCGTAAAATACGCCGGATCGTTCCCCGTGTTATTAACGATAATCGGACTGCCTCCGGCGCGGCTGCCCGCCGCCGGATTGTTTTCCGAATTGACTTGAACCCGCGCATCGGATTTGTAATAATCCGGTTTCTGCGCGACATAAAAAATGGTCGCGCCTGTCACGATTAAAGTCAGGCTCAGAATTAACAACCAATGATTAAACAAACTGAAGAAAAAATTGCGGAGCATCGTTTTTTCACTGGCGTGACTGGTCGCTCCGTAATATCCATCGTCGGAATAAATGCCCTTATATTCCATCGGATAACCCGATTCGATTTCCATCAGGTCATTACTATGATTGGTGGAATTTAATTTTTTCATACACCGCCTTATTTTTATATCTGATTTGGGAGAAATAGGTTGGAGAAATTAAATTTTATGGAATAACCACCGGCACGCGAGTGACCACCGGAATAATTGTTCTAACAAGGTCTTTGAGAAATTTTCGTGATCCGCTCGGACCCGGAACGTCAACCACGTCGTTCGGCTGCAAAAAAATATCTTCCTGTGTGGATTTGTTAATCTCTTTCAAACTAATAAAAACTTCACTTTTTGCCAGACTGTTGGGAGCCTGACGCGAGATTTTTATTTTGTCTATTTTGGCACCTGACGAAACGCCGCCCGCCATCGCAATCGCTTTGGAAAGCGTCACCGGCTCTTTCAAATTGACGGTCACGGCGGATTTCACATTGCCGATAATAAATGCCTGTTTGAGTTCAGCTTCGGGAATGCGAATGATGTCGCCGCCCTGTAAAAACGGGTTGGCATTTTCACTGCCTTTCATCACATCCGGCAAAGACAGTGAAATTATTTCCTGATCCAACGAGTCATTAGCAGCCTGATTTTCTATTTTTTCGGCTGAAGATTGCCCGCACCGATTCGCGTTTGAACTGCGAATAATCTGGACGCTCTGACCGGCGTTGAGTGCCGGACCGTTAACGAAAGCGAGAATTTCAAGCAGGCGCATCGGACGTTTCAACTGAAATATTCCGGGCGCAATAACCGCTCCGCCGACCGCCACCGGATTTGCATTAAACTCTTTGACGGCGACGTAAACTTGCGGATTCAGCAAATATTTTTTGTATCTGTTCGTGATTTCCGCAGATAATTCCGCTTCCGTTTTACAGGCGACCGGAACTGCGGCTTCGAGCATCGGCAGACGAATCGTTCCGTCGTTCCCGACGCGCACATTGTCCTGCGACAAAATATCCTGTTTGAGAACGAGTATTTTTAAGATGTCGCCGATGCCGATTCGGTAATTGTCTTTATCGCCAAGCGGATTTATTTGCGCTGGTGTTTGGGCTTGCCAGCGAGAGAACCCTCCAATCAACAAAATAACTATTCCGGCAACCGATATAATTGCTGAACAAATTTGGCGGCGAATGTTACTTGTGCGATATTCTCTTTGTTTCATATCACTGATTTGATCTGAATCGGCGCGAGTAAATCACTTCGCGCAGATGATTCGGACAAGCTAAATTCAATACTGTATTGCAAATAATTACGGTTTTTTCTTCGTTTTCGTTGATAAATTTGCCTTTCAGCGGATAATCGCTCTCTTTGATAATTTTTCTCTCTCTGACCCATTGCCAAAATTGGCTTTGAGTCGTCCAATATTCTTTTCCGGTATGACAAACGATCAGGGCGTTTTTTTTCTTACGCTTGATTTCTTTCTTATCTTTTCTTTCCTGTTTTTTTCTTTCCACTTTTATTTGGTTCATATTTTTGCACAGAAGGGGCAAATGGTAAGGCAAAAAATTTGACTACCAATACTACCCGTTAGGGAAATCTCGATTCGAGACGGTCTGAAAACGAAATGTTTTTTTCTGCTTTTCGTTTCCGGTATTAATTCAAATAAACACGATTTTCCTGGCTTGAATTAATATTCTTTTAATTTGATCAAATTTAGCCAATCCTATTCATTTGTGCATCGGAAGAAGCAACAATCCGCGATAGGCTAATCAGACTATTTTGTAAAATTTTCGATTCGTTTTTTCATTTAAAACATTGATAAAAACCTTTTGAAATATGGCTTTGAGCCTATTTATAACCGTTGACGGATGAAGCTGTTTTGAAAGGAATTTCAACCATTTTTTCATTAAAGGCGTGAACGACTAACTCTAAACGACTACTCACATTCAGCTTTTCAAAAATCGAGCCGAGATGATGCCGCACGGTTGTTTCGGTAATAAACAGATTGTCGGCAATCACTTTATTTTTCATTCCTTTACAAATCAGCAGCAAAACCTCGCGTTCACGTTCGGATAAAACGGCACAATTGTATGAATACATTTTTTCGGGAATTGATTTTTTTTCATTCACCAATTGTTTGATCGTCGTGTTCATCAATTTACGATCAAACCAAACATCACCGCTGCTGACTTGTCTGATCGCCTTAAACAGATTGGCGGCGTTCTTTTCTTTGGAAAATAACCCGTTGACTCCGAGCATCAGATACTTCTGTTGTTTTTCGATACTTCTCGAATTTGTCAGGATTAAAATAGGAATCTCGGAACGCATAGATGCCAGAAAAGATTGATAATTGCCGTTATCAATTTCAGCCGACTCGATCAGCAAAACATCGGCTTTTATTTTATTGATTAAATTTGATGCTTCCACTAAATCGGCAGCCTCGCCGCATACTTTAAACTCCGTTTCGGTTTCCAGCAGCAATTTCAAACCGTTGCGAAAAATCAAAAAATCGCCGATGATCATTATTTTAATTTCTTTTTTTTCATCCATAATGTTTTCAACTGAACTCCGAAATTTGAAACCGCCTGTTTTCGAGAAATTATTTCAAAATCCTTAAAGATAAATAATTTTCTTAATCAACTTTGGGTATTGTCTTAATTGACATCAGCTAAAAAGCCTCCCGACTTCACAATTTATTTTTATAAAGCTGAAATTTTTATTTGTATGTCTGAAATTACTACTTTTAAGTGAATGACAAATCGAATAAAAAGACTAACTTTTTATTCGGATTCTCTATTATTTAGACTTTTTCGACCAAACATTTGTCCCTTAAATTGGCACAAATGTTTGGTCTGACGGGCGATAAGTTTTTGTTTATTCAAATTGAAGTTACATTGATTTGACCGGCGGCTGAACAATTCCTTGCTGAAACGCAAAAATTGCTAAATTTAGGCGGTCTTCGATATATAACTTGCTGTAGATTGAACTCAGATGATGTCTGACGGTCGCTTCGGAAATGTATAAATTTTTTGAGATATGTTTATTATTCATTCCTCTTCCAACCAATTCAACGACTTCACGTTCGCGGTTAGTCAGATCATCTGTTTTGTATAATTCGCTGGTTTTGGATTTCCCGTTCATCGCGTAAAAACTTCCACCGATCAGTTGGGCGATAAGTTTTTGATTCAACCAAACTTCACCTTCCGAAACCTGTCGGATTGCCCTAATCAAAGTGCGAAAATTTTGATTGGTTCCGACAATTCCGGCGACTCCTAGTTTTAGTGCTTGAGGCTGATCCAATAAGCTGTTTGGGGTAGTTAAAATGACGATTTTGGTTTGCGGAGCAGCCAAAAATAAATCGGCTATCACATCAATATTTTTGCCCTCGTCATCCATTAGACAAATCAAAATCACGTCGGGAGCGTTTTGCGAAACTCGCTGGATTAATTCGGAGTTTGTGCCGACTATCTCCGATACTCTCAGTTCTCTGTCACTGTCGAGCAACACTTTCAGACAATCACCGACCAATTTGTATGTTGATAAAATCGTTACTTTGGTTTTTTTGTGCGAAACATTATTAAAAAGGGGGTTCATTCTTAAATATCTCCTGTTTGTTAATCAAATACTTCTACTCGTTTGTCCGATAAACTTTAGAAAATCAACCTTTCATAAGACAATTAAACAAGTCATTAAACTCTAGACTCATTAGTTAATGACAATTTGCATATAAAACTCTCAGGAATTGCTGAAAATTTTAATAATCATTCAGTTTTAGCTAAACAATTTAATTATCGGATTCACCTAACTAGGCAACCTCTATGCCATTTGTATAAATAACTGTAAAATCAGATAAATGTGCTATTTCATCTGGAGCTACTAAACAATAATGGGTAAAATTACCCACCACTTTTAAGTAAAATTCCCCATTAAAACTTAGCTGTTTAGCCTATCCAGGATAATAATAAACTCCACCATAAGTTGGAGAGCAGAAAGAACAAGGTCTTCCGCACTTTTGGTGCAAAAAGCAAAGTGAAGTAAGCAGTCTTCTAAAAGTTTTATAAGATAATGGCAATATGAATATGCCGAACAAATTTGTCGAAGATTTATCCGATAAAGATTATCAGAAAGTGCTTGAGAATTATCAAACTTCCGATAAGTTTCGAGTTCGCAATCGGTCACAAGCAATTTTGCTGTCTTTTCAAAGGTATCCGGTTGATGAAATTGCCCGGATTTGTCGAACTCATCGAACCATGATTTGCCTGTGGATTAATAAATGGAACGCGCATCGGACGCTCGAAGACCAGAAGCGCAGTGGTCGTCCGCCGATCTTAAATTTGGAAGAGTAAGCGGCAGCACTTGAAATCGGGCTGCAAAATCCGAAGTTTCCGCATCGGCAACTGGGGGCAATCGAAAGAGCCACAGGCAAGGACATCAGTCGGGGAACGCTCAAGCGAATGCTCAAAAAAAAGAATAGTGGTGGAAACGAATCAAGTTAGGATTGTGGAAGCGGGCGGATGAAGATGAACAAGAGTTTGCCCGTCAGGATTTGGAGAGATTGACGAAAAAAGCCGATCAATGCTTGATCGATTTAGTTTACGGCGACCAGTTAGGCTTTAATTTAGCGGCAAAAGTGGTTTATGCGTGGCAAAAGCGCGGGGAAAGAATTGTCGTTCCGGTGACGAGAGGCGAGTCGCAAAATGTTCTCGGCTTGATGTGGCATCAATGTCAGAGATTTGAATCGTTTGTGTTTGCCGGTTCGGTAGATTCATAAGTCGTCATCGGATGCCTTAATCTGATTGCCGCAAGTCTGACAAAAGAAACGTGGCTGGTTTTGGATAATGCCCCAATCTACCGCAGTGAAGAATTTGCCGGGAAAATAGTCGAATGGGCAAAACGCGGGTTAAAAATCTATTTTTGCCAACCTATTGTCCGAGTTTGAACAAGATCGAAATGTCATGGCAGAAGATCAAATGTGATTGGCTGAGTTGGGAGGCATACAGTTCTTGGAGTAATAGGCACAAAGGCTCATTTTCTTACTCTAAGGACACATTTTTTCGGTTAATTATCATCACTTTTGACAAAAACTAACGATTTCCCCTTGATTTTCTTCATTTTTGGCGTTTCATTGCATTAAATACACGCATACAACTCGTCTTGTATGCAATGACCTTTAAAAACCAGCCGTATTTAATGCAATAAAATGATAGTTTATAGTGGGAAATTGAATTGCATTAAATACAAACAACTTATTGGAAACACTACAAATACGCCAACATTTCAAATTCGGGGATTGCGTTAAATACGCTAGAGTAAAAAATTAAGGGCTTGTGCCTAATACCCCTTCTTACAAAAACTTGTGCCAAGAACTGGATCAAGTTCTGTCACAAACAGGTTCTATAAAAAACTTAGCGAAAAAAATAAGAGAAAAGGAAACAAATAAAAATGTTCTTGAATTTCTGACAAAAATAGAATTTTGTAGTATCTCGGAACTATGGTTCATTTAAATAATTACTGCAAAAGTATAAAAACAGAGAAGATTGAGCTATAAGTTCAGCCTTCTCTGTTATTTAGGTGCGAACGATTCAAATATCCAAAACGAAAGATTCAAATGCACCAAAGCGAAAGATTCAAGGGCATTTCAGGAGTTCCTTGGTGTGTTTTTAGAAAAGATGTTTGGTGGAGGCGGCGGGAATCGAACCCGCATCCAAGAGTTGCGACCTAGAGAATCTACACGTTTAGTCGAGTTCACTTAAAATTTCGCCGTTCGCAAGCAGGTGAACCGACAAGACCTTGCGAAAAGCTAACCTGACTAACATTTCGGAATCGTCCGCAGGCGGAGAACTTTTCCTAGCTTGAACTGAGTTATGCCTCGTTCGGTCGCATCAAGCGGACTTCCGGCGAGACACTTGTGGCTAGTGTTTAAACTAGGCAGCAAGGGCTAATTCTTGATTAGCATTTGTGTTTTGCTTGGTTTATTAACGGACTAACAAGCAAAAGTCCGACGTGCATCCAAAGATCTATACAAGCCCCTGTCGAAGCCTGTCGCCCCCAATTTGAAGGAATATCAGTTTACATTATTTTGACGAAAGATGAAACATTTGCGTTGCAATAAAAAAGGATGCAAACTTTTGCATCCTTGAAAACGGGAAAGAGAAAAAGCGGTTTAATTCGCTCTTCCAAAATTAACGCGCAAACCCGTCGAGAACAATAAATCATTGCTTTTTGCTCCGGCAACCGGCTTGCTGTTGTAACGGTCGGCAATCGTGACGTGCCAACCCAGCCAACTGTTCAGGTTGGTTAAAAGCGATGCGTCGAGGACGCTGCGAAACTGTCCGGCATTAGTGATGCTCGGAAAAACGACTAGACGTTGCGCGAGCAGCATTCGCGGATTGATCCGGTGTTTGAGTTCGTCGCCGAATAAAATTTCCGCTGAATTACGGCGTAAACCGTTTGAATAATATTCGCGGTTGTATGCCGCGCCGCTGAAAAGATCGAGCTGCGTGCGTTCGTTGCGAATCGCTCGATAACCTAAACCGGCACTGAAAACGGCTCTTAAATCGAGTTTTTGCGGCTTGTCGTATTCAAAATCCGCGCCGCCGAAGGCGAACATTTTTCGGCTGATATTGTAGTCGTAACGCGCACCGAACCAAATCGCTTTCGCAGTTGTAATTGATGGTCCGAGCGTCGAATTACTCGCCTGCACCGCGTTGGCGTAAACCGTAATTTTGTCGCGGACGGTCGCGCGTGCGCCGCGAATTCCGGCGGTAAATGTGCGTGTGTTTGAGTTTCCGCTCGTCAAACTGAGTCCGACATCAGCCGAACCCGTCCATAAATCGCCGAAACTCGGATTGAGCATTCGGTTTTGCTCCGTTTCAAACTTTAACTGTTCCGCGTCACTCCGAACGAGTTCGATTTTTTCCTTTTCAATCTCGACCGTTCCGGCATCTTTCGTTTCGACATTCAATTTTTTTTCGTCATTAGTCGCAACTTTTCCTTTGAGCATCTGCCCGTCGGAAAGTTTGATATTGAGCGGTTCGTCGGCGATAATTCGCTCGACCGCCGTCCAATTAACCGTCACAACTCCCGCCGATTCGGTTTCGATAACAATTTTGTCGCCGTCCTTCTTAACAATTTTCCCGGTCAGACGGTCGCCGTTTTTCAAAATAATCTGATCGGCAAACACACTCGGACAGGACAACGCAATTAAGATAAATATTAAGCAAAGTGATAAAAATTTAGACACTTCGACCTCCAATTTCTTTTTAAAATTTAATTTTGCGGGGCTTTTCTTGTTTAGGGACAGATTTTTTTTCAGACGAAATTTACATTCGTCTGAAATTTTGAATAATCGGCAAGCGTTAAAATTCAACCGCTAATGCAGGGGCGGCAATTTTTCAATCCTGAATTTAAGGACGATTATTTCTATGCGGCAGATCGAAATTATCCGTTTGCCGCAAAAGAACTTTTCGGACTCTGAATCTGCGTGTGAATTTCCAGATAATCTACTAATTTCAGAAAATCCATTCGCGGATATGAATAACGTCCGACGGTCTTAAATGCAAGCGAGGGCTTTGTGTTATCGAACAGATGAAAACCCCAGTAAAGAAGTTGCCTGCTAAATCGAATCGCGCAGTCTTCGGGATTAATATAATGAAGCCGCGCGTCGGTTTCGCGCATTTGTTTGAACTGTGTCTGCAATGCCTGATTCAGTAAATTGTTGCGGTTGGGTTCATCGGTTTGCAGCGAATTTATTAAAACAAATAATTCGGCTTTTTGGTTTTCGCGCCGAATCGAAGCGAGCGTTCTTTTAATAACATCGGCGTTTTTGTTGATGCCGAGCGGATTAAGCGTCGTCGGAATAATGCAGTAATCGAATTTTTGAAGATACTCGCGCGGATTTGCTTCAAACTCCGGGTTGCAGTCGCAGACGACAATTTTCGTGTCTTTATAATCGCCTTCGCTCCATTCGTCCTTGGTCAAAACCGAAATAACTGAGCCGAGATTTCCCTTTGTTTTCTGCAAATAAACGCCTTCGCCCAAAATTTTGCGAAGATTTTGCTGATGATCTAAATCTATCAAACCGACATCATAGCCATTGAGCGCAAACGCGCCGGCAAGATGCGCCGAAATCGTCGTTTTGCCGACTCCGCCTTTGCAGGTAAAAACGCCGATATAAGTCGTCTTTTCGCGTTCTTCGGCAGCGTCAATTTTTTCGCAGTCGAAAATCAATTGATGATCGCGCATTATCGCCACCCGCAGATTAGTGATTTTTTCTTCGCGCAGGTAAGCATAAACCGACGGCGTGAAACCGCTGGTTGAAATAAACAAACCTTCGTTTAAGTTTTTTGAATTCGGCTGCGCGAGAAAATCGAGGAATTTTTCGACTTGTCCGAGGTGAACTTTGGCGCGTTGATTGCGAATCTGAACGGCGGATTTTGCGCCGGGTTTGGAAACTTCGATGTCGTATTCCTTTGTTTCCCGCGACGTAACCTGCGCTGACCAACCTTCGCGGCGCAGCAAAAATAAAGCCATCCGTTCCGTCTCGGTGGCGCGTTCGACAACTACTTCGCGCTTGCGGTCTGAATCGGTGAGAACGTCCAGCAACTCCGCCCAGCGCATTCTTTCTGAGGGCATAAATTAGTGTGAAAAAGTCGAAAAGTGAAAAAGTGAAAAAGTTTGTTGGAATCAAAACAGCTAACTCTTTCACCTTTTCACTTTTAATCTTTTTTCTCGCCGAACGCTTCCAACACTTCGTCGGCGTGTTCGTCAACTTTTACTTTTTTGAAAATTTTGGCAATTTTGCCGTCTTCGTCAATCAAAAACGTCGTGCGGTTGATTCCCATATATTTCTTGCCGTAATTCATTTTTTCGCCGTAAACTTCGTAGTCATTGACGAGTTTTTTGTCCGTATCGGCAAGCAGATCGAACGGCAGACTGTATTTCGAGATAAACTTTTGGTG
The DNA here is from genome assembly GCA_965247805.1 of Pyrinomonadaceae bacterium. Taxonomy (GTDB): domain Bacteria; phylum Acidobacteriota; class Blastocatellia; order Pyrinomonadales; family Pyrinomonadaceae; genus JAFDVJ01. The sequence goes on along the minus strand of OZ252034.1, from coordinate 4,858,042 downwards.
CGATTTTTCGTCGTCGTTCGAGACACCGAAAATCTTAATTCCTTTTTCCTCAAAAACGTCGAACGAATCGCGCAAACTGCACGCTTCCTTGGTGCAGCCGGGCGTGTCGTCCTTCGGGTAAAAATACAAAACCACCCGTTTTCCTTTGTAATCCGCAAGTTTTACATCTTCGCCGTTCTGATTTTTAGTCGTAAAATCCGGTGCTTGGTCGCCTTCTTTCAGCATAATTCTTCAAGTTTGTGTAAAATCTAATTTATCTAAATTGTAGCAAATGAAAACGCTTTCGGAAAAACAGGCTTTGATTAAATTGCGCGGATTAAAAAATGATTTTCGCAATGAAGTAAGTAACTACGAACACCGCGCCAAAGATTGCGGAACGTGCGAAACCAAAGGCGCGTGCTGCCTTGACGCGCATTTCGTCAATGTTCACATCACGAAACTCGAAGCCGTTTTAATTAACGAAGAACTCGCCAAACTTTCGCTCGAAAAGCAAAAAAAAGTTTACAATCGCATCACCGAAACTATCGAAAAATACAATCTTTCAAATGAAGGCGACACTTTCTCGCAAACCTTCGCCTGTCCGCTTTTTGAACAAAATGTCGGCTGTCTGATTCATGAAGTCAAACCGATTCCGTGCATCCAACACGCCTGCTACGGACGCGCCGAAGATTTGCCGCCCGACGAACTCCAATCGCAAGCCGAGCAAAAAATCGAACGCCTCAACGAACAAACATATAAACAATTTCCAAACTGGCTGCCGCTTCCAATCCAAATTCAGAACCGTGAGCGGTAGCGACCGGACTAACACTCCATATCAACCGACCAAACTGCGTCTTCGAGTTCTGACTTTGCCGCCCAAAACCGTCACCGGAATCAACAGAAAGTTAAATAAAAAGTGATACCAAAGTGGAAAATAATTCCAAAAAGAAACTGAAACCAAAATTCCCACAAGCATCAGTAAAACACCGAGAACAAAAGTTGATTTAACATTTTCACGCGCAACCAAAGCGGCTGTCAGTCCTGAAAAGAACGAACAAATAACACTCAAAGTCAAAGCCATCAGCGTCATCACCGTTTCGCTTTTATAAGGCTGACCGTTCGCTGCCGCCGTGTTCAGATCAACGATATTTTTCGCATACCAATTCGGCGAAATCGTCGTTAATACCGCGTCTGTTCCAATCCAAATTACCGACCAAACGATAAAACCGACAATTACACCTAAAATTATTCGCACCATAAGTTTTTTCTCCTTGAATTTAAAACGCGAAAAGGACAACAGAAATTACTCCCGAAAATTCCCTTGTCCTTTTTGTTGCCTTTGCCTTCAGCAAAATTACCGGGAGCGCGGGCATCTTGCCCGCCCGTATTCGGCGCGAAGCACGAACACGGCTAACGTCTGCTATTGAAAAATTGAATATAAATCAACGTATTCGTCCGTTTTCGCTTCGCTGAACGGACGGCGGACAGAGATGTCCGCGCTCCAATTTACGCTGCTTTTTTCTTTGACGTTTTATCTTCCGAAACGGTTTTCGTCTTTTCGATTCGCGCCGTGATTCTTCGGTCTAAATCTAAAATCTGCTCGTCCGTCAGATGAAAAATGTTCGGCTGATTATGATAGATTTTCGCGCCCGTGACAATATCGGCTTGTTTAAAACCGTTGTCTTCCGCTTTTTTAATCAAATCTTCAATTGTCATCGTCTGCGGTGCAATCGAAAGCGGCGTTTTGTCTTCGATAAATTCGGGAACACTCGATTTGGCGGGCGTTTCAAACGCGAGTTCGAGAGCCTGTTCGCCCTTCATATATTCGAGAAAATCCTTGAAACCGATATTTCCCGTCATCTCGAAACCGACTTGAAACGCCGGTGAGTTTGACTTGATAACCTGAAAAACGCGCGTAATTTCGCCGTCGCGTTCCTGCAATGAAACTTCGATCATCACGTCCACGAAATACTCCAAACCGCTCGCCGTCATCGGCAGAACGCGCCCGATTTCGTTGTCTTCTTTGGCTTCTTTGCCTTTCGCCGCAATTTGGTCGGCGATGACGACGCTTTTGCCTGATTCGATGCAGAGTTTTCGCAAAACCGACTGCAAAATCATTTGGTCCGCCGCCAATTCTTCCGCGCTCGGCTGTGCCAGCGGATCGCCGGTTTTTTCGCGCACGGCTTCGATCATTTCGCTGTGTTTTGCGCCGAAATACGCCGCCCAACTATCGAGCGCGAAACAGCCGTAATTCTGCTCAACACCTTCGCCGTTAATCGCCCAATCAATAAATTCGGGCAGTTCGTCAGTCTGCTCGATTTCGAGCGCGTCAAATTCGACACCGACACCGCGCAAAAGCCGCGCTTTGCGTTCCGTGTCAAAAATACAAAGTTTGCCTAAACCCGCTTCCGACATCGAACGAATAAAATGACTTTTGCCGACACCCGCGCCGCCGCGAACCGCCATAATCAAACGCTGTTGGCGCGGAACGCGGCTCAATGGATTAACTTTCGGTCTGTTTACTGATTTCATACAATGCTTTCTCCTTCTTGCTTAAATCTTAATGTTTTTGTTGATTAACCTTACTCTAAATGCCTACCGTCAAAGGCATTTTGTTTCAAAGATGCAACAAATCTATCATAAGTTGTTTCTTGTTTCAAGTATGAAACAAGGTATTAGTAAATTTTGAATAAAATTTTTTTATCTTGCGCTCCGGTCAGCAAACTTTTTATTGGTGTGACAGTTATTTCACGAAACGTCTTTGAATTTGTTGAAATTGGGCGTATATTTGAGAAAATTTTCGAGGTTTGTAATGGTGAAACAAATAATTTTTACGACAATTTTGATTTTGGTTTTTAGTTTTTCGGTATTTGCTCAGAATGAAAATTCGCCTTGCCCGAAAATTGATGTTAGTGGCGGCAGTGGCGTTGTTAAAACAGGCGAATTAATGACCTTTACGGTTAATACAATCGGAGAAACAGTAAATCTTAATCTTGAATACGAGTGGACGATTTCCCAGGGAACGATTGTCGAAGGACAAGGAACTCCGGTTATTAATGTTAATGCACCCGGATTTTCCTAATATGGGTCTTACAGCAACTGTTGAAATTAAAGGATTGCCTAAAAATTGCCGGAATAATTTTTCGGAAACTGTAAATTATGATCCTCTGCCTTCTTCTTTGTTGTTAGACGAATTTGGAAAACTTCCGAACGGCGAAGTTAAGGCGAGAATGGATGCGGTTTATGTCAAACTCGGTGCTGAACCGAATTCGCAAGGTTACATTATCAACTACGGAACTGACGGAGAAATTGCTCTGCGTGAAAAACAAATTCAGAGAACAATCGCTTTTCGTAAATATGATGCGAGCCGCGTGACGAATGTTCGAGGCGGCGCAAATCCCAATGGCACGGGCGTTTTGACGAAAATCTATATTGTTCCGCCGGGTGCGAAAAATCCGCAGCCTTAACAATTGAAAATAGTTTAAGTTTCGCAATCGTGTTCAGAGTTCACGCTTTAGCGTGTGAATTACGCCAGCGAAGCGCGGCGTAATTCAGCAAACTGAAGTTTGAACTCTGAACACGATTGCGAAACTTTTTTGTTTCAAATAATTTCGTCCTATTACTTTCAACTTCCCAATCGCTTAACCGTTTTGCCGATGGCGAAGATTTTTATCAGTGCAAGTCCGGCGATGAATCCGCCGATGTGGGCGGCGTAGGCAACGCCGCCTGTCCCGGACGGAGTTAGATAGCCGACGATAATTTGATAGCCGATCCAGAGTCCGAGCGCGACGTAGGCGGGAACGGTCGTGTAGATTTGAAAGATCAGTGCGCGAACGCGGTTCGTCGGGAACAGCAGCATATATCCGCCAAGCACGCCCGAAATTGCGCCGGACGCTCCGAGCATCGGAATTATCGAATCGGGACCCATAAAAATTTGTCCGAGCGCGGCGGCAAATCCGCAGATTAAATAGAAAATCGCGTAACGAACGTGACCGATCAGGTTTTCAATATTGTCGCCGAAAATCCACAAAAACAGCATATTACCGAAAATGTGCGAGATGCCGCCGTGCATAAACATCGAACTGATAAAGTTAAAATAAACCGGCAAAGGCGTGTGAAATTGCGGAATTTGCGCGCTCCCGATTCCGGCGGCGGGCAAATCAACATTGTGAATTATTTCATACGGCACAAGCGAAAAAGCATAAGTAAATGTATCGTTGCCGCCCAAACCCTGCAACGCCGCAAAAACCAAAATATTAATCGCAATAATCGCATAATTAACATACGGCGTAATCACGCGGTCGGTATTGTCATCGCCTAATGGAAACATATTTTATCCTTTTTGTTTTAACCCAAAATTTTGTCAACTTCGATTTCAAGATTCGGTAAGACCGATGATTTTACCGTTTCGCCGAGTTTGTAAATCTGCGCCAATTGATAAATTCCGATGTCGGGTTTTTGGTGAACTTCGATAATATTATTCTTTAAATTAACGATCCAAACTTCGGGGATTTCGGCTTCGGCATAAAGACGGCGTTTTATTGTGCGGTCATACTTTAATGTCGAGTCGGAAACCTGAATTGCAACTAAAATATCTTCACGATTTATTGTGGCTTTTGAATAATCATTGTCCCGTTCCAGTATTGCAAAATCAGGTTGCAGTTCGTTAAATTCGTCAATTTTGACTGATTTTCGACTTTGAAAACTTAACGATTTGTCCAAATTATCGCTCAAAGTTTTGTTTATTCTTTTGACACATAACGCGGATTTATTTCTAATTGTCGCTTTTGTGACCAATTCTCCTTCGATGATTTCGGACTTTTCGTAATCTTTAAGCATTCCGAGTTCAATCATCTTGTAATATTCGTCCACGCTGAAGCGAAGCCGTCTAGGTTGCGGATGTGTTTGAAGATTCATCATACAATTCACCTCAGAATAATTTTAACCGATTTTTGAAATATTGAAGAAGCATTTTCATAAATCTAAGTTGACATAATCGGCTCCTGTCCAGTAACTTCTTCCATCTCGCGCATTTCGGCTTGCCATTCTTCGTTGCGAAACGCGCCTTCCCATTTGGCGATAACGACGGTGGCGAGACAATTTCCGATGACATTGATCGCCGTTCGCGCCATATCCATCAGTTCGTCAACGCCCAGGATTAAAATTACGCCTTCGACCGGCAGCGCAAATGACGCGAGTGTTCCGAGCAGAATAACGAGCGAAGCACGCGGCACACCGGCAACGCCTTTTGACGTGAGCATCAAAGTCAAAAGCATCACGATTTGCTGTGTCCACGATAATTCGACTCCGGCGGCTTGCGCGACAAAAATTGACGCAAGTGCAAGGTAAAGCGTCGTGCCGTCGAGATTAAATGAATATCCGGTCGGCAAAACAAATCCGACAATGCGGCGCGGAACGCCCATTCGCACCATATTTTCCATCGCTTTCGGCAGCGCGGATTCGCTCGAAGTCGTCGCAAAAGCGATTGACGCGGGCGTTTTGACGGCGTTGATAAAATCCTTGATTGGAACTTTGAAAAGCAGCGCAATCGGCAAAAGCACGAACAGCGCGAAAAATACTAACGCGCCGTAAAGCGTTCCAACCAACCAACCCAAATTTACCAAAACGCCCAATCCTTGTTCGTTATGCGCGATTGTGTAAGCCATCGCCGCACCGACTCCGACAGGTGCAAATTTCATCACGAATTCCGTAAAGCGAAACATAATATCGGCAAGCGATTCGCACCATTTGACGACCGCTTCCGACTTTTTCTTACCTATTGAAGTCACCGCCAACGCGAAAATTACCGAGAAAACAACGATCTGCAAAACGTCGCCTTCCGCCATCGCTTGAATGATTGAAGTCGGCGAAAGATGTTCAATGATTTGCCCGAATGTTTTTGGTTTGGCGGTCGGCTCTTTGGCTGTTAACCCTTTTGTTAATGCGTCCAAAGACTCCGAAGTCTTCTGTGCGGCAATCATCGCTTGCTGATTTGCTTCTGTCGCCGCGTTCGGGTTTGTCGCAGTTTGTGCTAACAATTCATCAGCTTTTAGCGAAGCGTCGCCGGCTTGCTTTGATAAATCCTTAGAGCGTTTTGCCCAGTCCGATTTATCAAAATCCGCTTCCTTTTTGACTTGTCCGGCAAGCGAAACTCCTTTTCCGGGTTGCGTAATATTGACAGCGGCGAGTCCGACAAAAAGTGCGAGCGTCGTCACAATTTCAAAATAAATAAGTGCCTTTGCGCCGATTCGTCCGACCTGTTTGATGTCGCCTGTGCCGGAAATCCCGATTACTAAAGTAGCAAAGATCAAAGGCGCAATAACTGACTTAATAAGATTCAAAAACAAGTTAGAAAGTGAACGAACAAAAGACAAAATCGTCGCCGTTTCCATTCCGAAAACGGTGTGATTGCCCGAAGCCAAATCTATCTCACGAATCAGCCAGCCGAGAAAAATTCCCAGCACCAGACCGATCATAATTTTCCAAGTCAATGAAATTTTTGGTAACGCCATAATTTTTTATAAATTTTGCCTTTTTACTTTTTACTTTTTTAACGTCCCCATTTTAATTTGTTCCGCAGCACGTCAAAATAATTGCGGTTCGGCGGTTGGACGAGGTTAAAAGTCAGCGGACTTTTCCGAATCAGCACACAATCGCCGGTTTGCATTTGATAACCGATTTGCCCGTCCAAAGTCAAAACCACGCCGTCGCTCTGGTTTTTCAAAATCATATTTATTTCCGCCGTGTCGGGAATGACAATCGGGCGATTGGTCAGCGTGAACGGGCAAATCGGCGTGAGAACAACGGCGTTCATCGAAGGATAAACAATCGGTCCGCCCGCGCTCAAACTATAAGCCGTCGAGCCGGTCGGTGTCGCCACGATCAAACCGTCAGCGCGAAAATTGTTGACGAATTGTTCGTCCAGATTGACTTCGATTTCGATAATTCGTGCGAGAACCGCTTTGTTAATCACGACATCGTTCAAAACGCGACCTTTGCCGAGGATTTTTTCGCCGCGCCGGTGTTCGACTTCGAGCATCACGCGGCGGTCGGTTTCATAGTTTCCGTCAAGAATTTCTTCGAGCGCGGAAAACATTTCCTCGATCCGAAATTCGGTCAAATAACCGAGACTTCCGTAATTGATTCCCAAAACTAAAACTTCGCGGTTGCCGATCAAACGCGCCGTCGAAATCATTGTTCCGTCGCCTCCTAAGACCACAATTAAATCTGCTTTCTGCTGAAATTCTTCCGCGCCGACATCTTCAATCGGACAAATTTCGTCTTCTTCGTGCGGACTGCCGATCAATTCAATGCCGCGTTTTTCGAGCCAGACGGATAACTCACACGCGGTTTCCCACGCTTCCTTGTGATTCGGCTTAACGACTACGCCGACGCATTTTATATTGTTTTTCGTCATTCGCTGCTGACCGGAATTGTTTGGTTAATAATCAACTAAACGCGAAGAAACTGCAAGTTATAGTCGGAACGCACGCGCCCTCGCGTGCGATGCCATCAAATACGAACTTGTATTTTATAATCTTCGTGCTTTGCACCTAATCAACTCGCACGCGAGGGCGCGTGCGTTCCAGCAACTCATCTTTTTATATAATTTTAAAGTAAAGAAGCTTTCGTAAAGAAAAAATATTGCCAATTCAGTGAAATGAATTATATCATTGTCACATAGCTAAAAATTGATTTATGGAAAACAATTCTTACAATTACGACGAACAACAACCGTTTGCCGCCGCCGAATTTGCCGAGAATCCTGAGCCGCGCTGTCCGTGTGTTTTGCTGCTCGATACGTCGGGTTCGATGCAGGGCGAAGCGATTGAGGAACTAAACAGCGGAATTCAGGCGTTTCGTGAAGAACTTTTCAGCGATTCACTGAGTATGAAGCGCGTTGAAATTGCGGTCGTCACGTTTGGTCCGGTGACTGTGATGCAGAATTTTACGACTGCCGACCAGTTTCGCCCGCCGCGTCTCGAAGCCGTCGGCGACACACCGCTCGGTGCGGCAGTTTCGCGCGGACTCGGACTTTTGAAGCAGCGTAAACAGATTTTGCGCGACAACGGTATCAAACTTTTTCGCCCGTGGATTTTCTTGATTACGGATGGCGAACCGACTGATAGCTGGTCGCATCTGCCGCAATTGATTCGCGCCGGTGAGGAAACAAAATCGTTTTCGTTTTTCGCGCTCGGCGTGGCAAAGGCTGATTTTAAGGTGTTGCAGCAAATTGCCGTCCGCGAACCGATGCGCTTGCAAGGCGTTCGATTCAAGGAGTTTTTCCTGTGGCTGTCGGCTTCGCTGAAAAATGTTTCGCGGTCGAATCCGGGCGACAGCGTGCCGATTCCCGATTACAAACCTTACGGATGGTCGGAGGTTTAAGGAGAAGTTTTAACTGCAAAACACCCGAAAAATCGGTATTGAACAAAAAGTAATACTTTGAATTTAAGTTTGAAATTGAGAAAAGTTTAGCGGGCGCGGAAGCCGCAACCCTTCCCGACCTGTAATTTTTTGCAGATTAAATTTTTATGCTGATATTTGAAGGTAGCTGAAAGTAAAAGAATCAGGCAGCAGTAAATTTCAGGTCGGGAAGGGTTGCAAGGCTTCCTTGCGCCCGCCAAGTTCAAGCATTTGATTCAAATCATTTTTCAGCAGACATTTTGTTCACTGCCCGGAATCAAGTTTTATTTTCGTGTTTTCGCGGGCAAAATTTGTTTTAAGATTTGATGATTGAAAGAAATTGGCGCGTCGCTCACGCTTCGGCAATCGGGTTGGCGCACATTAACCAAAATACGAATTGTCAGGACAGATTCGCCTGCGAAACCGTCAAAACGGCGGCGGAAGGCGAAGTTTTGATCGCCGTGGTCGCCGACGGTGCGGGCAGCACGACCGACGGACAGATCGGCGCGGAAATCGCGTGTGAAATTTTCACGAAACAGGTCACGGATTTTTTGAGCGCGAAAGACGCTTCGATAAAATCGCTGACGGCGGATTTCGGCAAGCTGTGGATTTCGTATTTTCAACAGAAAATCGCCGAAATATCGCTGGCAAATAAAAAAGAGTTGCGTGATTATGCTTCAACATTTGTCGGCGCGGTGATCGGCGAAAAAACGGCGGTGTTTTATCAGGTCGGCGACGGCGCAATTGTTTTTTCGAGTTCCGGCGATGCCAAAAGTTACCGCTTCGCCATCGCGCCGGTCGAAACTGAATATATCAACGTCACCGAATTCGTGACGGACGAAAACGCCGCGAGCAGTTTGCGTTTCGAGATGATCGAAGAATCAATCGAAGATGTGATTTTGTTTTCTGACGGAATTTACGCGGTCGCGGTTGATTATCAAACAAATCAGCCGCACGAACCGTTTTTAATTCCGATGATCGCGCCGCTCAGAAACGGCGGCGCATTGAACGGTTTGAACGAAAAACTCGAAAATTTTCTCGCATCGCCGAAAATTAATGAGAAAACAGATGATGATAAAACGATTATTCTAGCTTCGCGTGCGGTGGCGAAAACGGTTTCGGTTATGGGATAAAGTTTATGATGGATATTTTCATTCGGAATAGCTGAAAACTGATAGCTGGTAGCTGATAATTGTGGGAACTCGCTATCAGTTTTCAGCTATTCGCTATCAGCTATTCCGAATATAATTGTGAAATAATTAGTTTTGCTTTGAGGTTTTAAACTATGCCGACATTTTACGACAGCAAAGGTCAATCTTACGTTCTCAATCAACAAATCGGGCGCGGCGGCGAAGGAACGGTTTTTTTCTGTCCGAACGATTTATCGCTCGTCGCCAAAATCTATCACGAACCGATTACCGAAGAAAAAGCCGAAAAGCTGCGCTGGATGGCGGACAACAAAAACGAGCAGCTTTTGAAAGTCGCGGCGTGGATTGTTGATACTCTGCACGACGAGAATAAAAAAACCGTTGGTTTCCTGATGCCGAACGTCAAAGCAAAGGAAATTCACGAACTTTACAGTTTGAAAAGCCGCCGCGTTCACTTTCCCGATGCAACGTGGAAATTTCTCATTCATACATCAACCAACGTCGCCCGCGCTTTCTATAATCTGCACAAAAATAATCACGTTATGGGCGATGTCAATCACGGGAATTGCGTCGTTTTGCGCGACGGCACGGTGAAATTGATTGACTGCGACAGTTACAGCATTTCAAAAGGCGATTTTCGCTACCGCTGCGAAGTCGGTGTCGCCACGCATCTCGCGCCCGAATTGCAAGGCGTTGATTTAGGCGAAGTCGAACGCGAAAATAAACACGATAATTTCGGGCTTGCCGTGATAATTTTTCAGCTTCTTTTCTTAGGCAGACATCCGTTTTCGGGAAATTATCTCGGTGACGAAGACAAATCGCTCGAAGACTGTATCCGCGAACTGCGTTTCGCCTACGGTTCGGACGCGAAACTGCGAATGGTTAAACAACCGCCCGGAACGCTTTCGCTGTCGAAGGTTTCGCCGCGCATTTCGGCGATGCTCGAACGCGCTTTTTTGACCGAAGACCGTCCCGAACCGCGCGAATGGATCGAGGCTCTCGAAGATTTATCGAACAATCTAAAACAGTGCGCTCTGCACATTGGACATTTTTATTTCAATAAATTACAGAGTTGTCCGTGGTGCGAACTCGAATCAAAGACCGGTTTAATGCTCTTTCCGTTCGTCAGCGGAAACAACACGGCAGGCGCGGAACATTTTAATATTTTCACGGTTGAAAATCTCGTTTCCAGTCTGAATCTTCCAACACATTTGCCGGTCAAACCGACGAAACCGAGTTTTTTACCCCCCCCGTCGCCCGAAGCCGAAAATACGCGGCGCGAAAATCTTTCGAGATTTATAATGCTGGCGATCTTGCAGTTTAGCGTGGTCGTATTTCTGACGGCAATTGCCGGTTCGGGGGTCGGATTTTTTATCGGCGCGATTTTGATGACCGGAATGATCGTAATGCTCAGTAATACCGGCAAAAATAGTAAAGGCGATCTGGAAGCGCAGCTCGAAAAAGCACAGCAGGACTGGAATCAGCTTGAAAACGAATGGAAATTATCTGACACCGCGCCGCAGTTTAATTCTAATCTTTCTTTAATCAGGGAAAAGATTTCCGCTCATCATCAATTGCAGCGTCAAAGCCGACAAAAGGTTAAACTTTTGCACGACGGAGTTTTTCATTACAAATTGGAGGTTTATCTTTCCTCTTTTAAAGTTGCCGACGCAAAAATCGTTGGTGTCGGGCAAAAAAATCTTGAATTACTGAGAGGTTTCGGCATCAGAAGCGCGGCGGATGTTGAAGGAAAACGGCTCGGTTCGCTGCCGCTGATTCATCACGACATCAAGGAAAAAATTCTTGAATGGCGCAGAAATCTCGAACGGAAATTTGAATATAACGCGGATGCCGAAATTCCCGAAGCCGAGCAAAATCGTCTGACGCTCGACTTTATGGAGAAACGCGGCAAGATTGAACGCGAAATCGAAAATCTGCTGATCGGTCTGCGTTCGGGTTCGACGTTTTTGCAGCAGCGTCAAAACCATCTGTCCGTCAAAGCCGAAGCTCTCTCAAAACAGCTTTCGCAAAACGAAAGCGACCTCGCCGCAGTCGGAAGCATCACGCTGCCGATTATCGTTCTGATTCTCATCACGACGCTGATTCCGATGTTCGGGAATGCTTTTTCAAGTTCAAAATCTTTGTCTTCGCGTAATTCGGATTATGATGCGGGAATGGTCAACAGACCTTCTAACAAAGGTTACGGTTATGGCAACGGAATAAGCGACACTATTAAAGTAAATTCAAATACGGCTCCGTTGAACGATTATAAAGTTCCCGATAATTTGACGGATTCGCAAATCGAAGGCTTGACGGATACACAGAAAAGTTCGGGCGCACAGCAGCTTTTTGAACGTGCGGACAAAATCGTTACAGACGAAAAAAATTATAAAAAAGCCGAGCAAAGGCTGCGACTTGCTTTGAAGCTGTCAGGCAGCGATACGAATATTCTCAACAAACTCGGAGATGTTCTTTTTGAGCAAAAGAGGTATAAAGAGTCGCTTGAATTTTTGAATCGTTCCCTGCAGCTCGATTCTAATAACACCGACACAAAATTTGCCGTCGGAATGGATTATTTAAAGATGAATTATTTCGACGATGCGCGGCGGATGTTTAGCGATTTCACCGACAAAAATCCGAATTCGTTTGAAGGACAGTTCAATCTCGGACAGGCATACAAAGGGTTAAATCAATATTATCCGGCGGTTTCGGCTTTCCGCGCCGCGATTGAATTAAAACCGAATGACGCGGACGCGCATTATCAATATGCGGTGAGCCTCAATAAAATCGGCACAATTGAAGATGTGAAAGAGGAATATCAGAAACTGCTTGAGATAAATCCGAAAGTTGCCGAAAAATTGAGAAAGGATTTGGGACTCAAAAATGTTCCGCCGGTCGCAGTTGAAGTTGAGAAAAGTTATGGTGTCGCCGACGGAAGCAGTAGATAAAATTAAAAATGCGAATTAAGGAATGAAAATAGTATAAAAAGCCGCAGTTTAGCGGGCGCGAAGCGCAACCCTTCCCGACCTGAAATTGGTTTTATCTTGAATTTTCAAAGCTAAACTTGAATTCAAGATGAAATTAAAAGGACAAATTAAAATTATTAACAGGTCAGGAAGGGTTGCGCTTCGCGCCCGCTGTTTCAGTTATTTTCAAAACCTGTAGATTTCGTTCTATCCTTGATTTGCATTAAAACTGCTGATCGAATAAAAAAGAGCAAGCATTTCAACACTTGCTCTTTTGTTTGCATTTACGGAAAAATTACTTTTTCGTGAAAACCATTTCCGACGAATTTGTTCCGCGCGGCGTTTCCATATCGCGTTTGACGGTCAATGTTTTGCCGTCTTCGGAGAGCGACCACGCTTCTTTGGTCGTGATCGAGATTTCGCCCATTTGCGTCGTGATTGTGCGCGATGAATTTAATTTCAATTTGCCGTCAGATTCGAGATTTGCTTTTAATTTGACGGGAACTTTGCCCATCGGACTATCGGCTTCCATACTCGTTTCCTTGCCGTCGAGTGTGTAAGTCGTCGTGCCGTCACCGCCGCCGAAACCGCCGCCGCGCCGCATTCCGCCGCCTTGTCCGCCGCCCTGTGCATCCGCCGGTGGAGGCGTTCGCTTGGTTGCCGTTTCGACCTTGAGGTCTTTGTCGGTCTGCGTGACATTCATCGTCATTGATTCGACTCGCGCCCGTTCGTCGAGTTTCGATTTGCTCACATCGAGCGTCCAATTCCCCGAAAAGTCAGCCTTTTTCTGGGCAAAAGCCGAAATTGCCAGCAAACAAACGATTGCCGTTAAAAATATTGTCTTTTTCATCCGAAATAACTCCTTGAATTTTGAAAAATAGAAATGTTCTGGAGATAAGACGTAAAAAATGGATGTTTGGTTTTGGTTAAAGTGTAAAGATTTGTCAATGTGTTCAGAGTTACGGTTTCGATTTGAAACCGTAACTCTGAACATATACGTCTTTCAATAAACAAAGATGCGTTAGCAATCTGCAACTGGTCAGAACCTTGAGCGGTAGCGACGGATTGAACTTTACGCACATTTAACAGGTCGCTACCGCTCGCTGTTCTGACCAGTTGCAGATTTTTTAATTTTCGACCGCAACTTGAGGCGTTTTATTAAGATTACTGTGTCTGCGTCCGTAGAGAAAATAAATTACCAATCCGACAATTAGCCAAACGCCGAAACGCATCCAATTTGTCACGCCGAGTTCGGTCATTAAATACAGACAGGAAAGCACACCCAAAACCGGAATCAGTGAAAGTTTTTTCACGAAACTCAAAATCAGCAGCAGAATCATAATGACAATAAAAAACAGCACCGGAATCTTATGTGAAAATGCACTCAGCCAAGGTTCGGTTACTTTTTGGCTGCTGATTGTTGCCGTCGCGTTTCCGTCGTCGGCGGCAATTACGGTCGGCGGATTTTGATTAGTCGAAGTAATACTTTCTTCGTTCACGAACGGCGTGAAACCCATAAAATATTTGCTTTCACTTTCCGCCTTTGCCGTGTCCGGCGTGAACGTCAATTCGCGTTCGCCGGTCGGTTCGACAAGAATAATTTTATCTTTTGAAGTCGTAATCGTTCGTTCTTTTTTGGGCAGAACGAATTTTATCTTTTTGGTTTCATTAACCGTATTGACCGAAAACGGACTTTTGAAAAAGCTCAAACCTTCCGAATAAACTTCGCCTTTGGTTAAATTTGACAAATCAAACGCCGAATATTTATCGTCTTCCGAAACTTCCGATAAATCTTTGGACGAGATTCGCAGATCAGGATTTTTAGTTTTGTCATTCAACGCCGAAATTCCGCTGAAATAAAAAAGCAGAAATAAACCCAAAACTAACATAACCGGCAAGATAAACTGTGAATTTATATACGGCACAAAGCGTCTGCCGTCTTGTGCAAATTCTTTTTCCTTGAACAAAACTCCGGCGCAAACGACGACAAAGGCGAACAAAGTTCCGATGCTCGCCAAATCCGTCACTTCCGTCAGATTCATAAACAGCGCGGGAATCGCCACGACCAAACCCGTGATAATCGTGGCAAACCACGGCGTATGAAATTTCGGATGAATTGACGAAAAAATACGCGGCAGCAGACCGTCGCGGCTCATCGCCATCCATAAACGCGGCTGACCGATTTGGAAAACAAGGAAAACCGTGGCGAGTGCAATCACTGCGCTGACTGCGATAAGTCCGGCAACCCAGGGAATATTTGCGCCTTCGGGACCGAATACAAAAGCCAGCGGATCGCCGACATCGAGTTTTGTGTAACTGACCATTCCCGTCAAAACCAAAGTCAGCGCAATATACAAAATCGTGCAAATTACCAGAGACGAAATCATCGCAATCGGTAAATCACGGCGCGGATTGTTGCATTCTTCGGCAGTCGTCGAAAGCGCGTCAAAACCGATATACGCAAAGAAAACAGCGGAAACGCCCTTCATCACACCGGCGACTCCGTTCGGTGCAAAAGGCGACCAATTTCCGGGATGAACATAGCTCAAACCTAAGAAAATAACGAGCAAAATTATGCCGATCTTCAAAATCGTCATCACGTTTCCAGCCCATTTCGATTCACGAATACCAATAAAAACCAGCGCGGTGATAACCAGAGTAATCAACAGCGCGGGAAAATCTACGATCACCCGCAAACCGCCGATCATCGGCGCGTGGGTCCACGCTTGGTAGGCTTCGATTGACGACGGCGAGAGCGAACTCGAAATATTCGAAAGTTGGTCGGAGTTCATTTTGCCCATTGCATCTATCAAATAACCCTGACTCAAGGCTTGTTCGACCGCATCTTTACCGTCAGCAAAACCACGCGATGCACTCAGATAATCCATAGTCAAAAAATCGGGAATGTGAATTCCGTTAATGCCGAGACTCGGAAGTTGAATTCCTTTGAGCATATTCGTAAAATAATCACTCCACGAAATTGCGACGGCGATATTTCCGATGGCGTATTCGACAATCAAATCCCAACCGATAATCCACGCGACAAGTTCGCCCAAACTCGCGTAGGAATATGTATAAGCCGAACCTGCAACCGGAATCCGCGACGCAAATTCCGCATAGCAAAGTGCGGAAAAGGCGCAGGCAATTGCCGTAAAAACGAAAAGAAAAGCTACCGCCGGACCGCCGTTATATGAGGCTTTTCCGATCATTGCGAAGATTCCCGCGCCGACAATCGCGGCGATTCCCATCAGCGTTAAGTCGAAAACGCCGAGCGTCCGGCGAAGTCCGCCGCCTTCGCCGCCCGTTCCTTCGTGCGCGTGATCGCTCAAACCGGCAGCGGCATCCGCTTGAATCTGCGCGATGGATTTTTTACGAAATAATGATTTACTCATAGTTTTTATGATTTCAGATTCCAGATTTCAGATTTCAAATTCTGCATTCTGAATTTCAAATTTGGAATCTGGAGTTTTTAATCTGGAATTTGGAATCTGAAATCTGGAATTAAAACAGCTTTGTTTGCGAATTTTGAACGAATTTTTTAAAAGATGCAATGGAAATCGGGCGATATTAAGCATTTTTAATTCGATAAGCGCAAATTTAACTTGATTTGCGCCCGAAAATGAGTTTTATTAAATTCGCGTTCATAAAATCCCCGCTTTTAATGTAATGAAAAATCGTCCGATTCACGAAAATTTAGACACTTCGTTTGTCAATCTTTCGGCTTTGATTAAATATTTGCGCCGCCGGCAGTTTGCCGGACAGATTCGCATCGAACTGAGCGGTTACGAGGCGGACATTTATCTGACGGCGGAAAATCAACTGAAGGTGCGTGAATACGATCACATCGCCGGACGCATCGCCGACGGCGAAGAAGCGTTGCAGAGAATCTTGATCCGTTCACGCGAACCCGGCGGAATTATCAATGTTTATCAAGCGGTTGCGGAAAATGAAGTCATTAAAAAGGAAGAATCAATCGCCGAACCGATTGGGCAAAAAGCTCCGGTAATTGCCGAAATTAAAACGGCGAACGGGAATGGAAACGGTAAACCGAAGATTGAAATTCCGACTAACGGACACGCGGCAAACGGAAAAAACGAACCTCAGAAAACGGACGAAAATTCAGTTACGTCAAACTCCAAACTGCCGAATCTGCCGTTTGAATTTACCAACAAAGTCGAAGCCAAAGCCAAACAGCAAAGTCTTTCAGCGGATGAATATCAGATGCTTTTGAATCTGACGAGCGAACTGCTCGGCACGGTTGACCATAGTTTGGGAATGGCAAAACTCGATTTTACGACTGCTTTTCAAAAAGCCTGCGCGGAGATTTCCGGTGATTACCCGTTTCTAAAAACGCTCGATTACGGCAAAGGAAAAATCTATTTCGCCGATCAGACCAATGCGAAATTCTTCGTCGCCGGAATTTTAGAAGCCCTGCGCCGCATTCTCGAAAAACTCGGCGCAAACCCGAAATTCGCAGATGTTTATCGCTACACGACACAAAAAATTCTCGCGCTCATTCACCAACGACGACCTTTTTACGACAAATTTTCTTTCACAAAACCGCTTGAAAAAATTCTCGGCGTATAAATCTCGCGCCCTTGCTTACGCGCTGGCTTCTGCCTTTAACAAAAAAAGGGAACCACTGAATTTAGTCGTTCCCTTTTTTGCCTGAGTTTAATTTCCTCAAACTAACGATTGGTTGAAGTAAACTGCAAATCGGTAATATTATCCGCGAGACTCACCACCTGCACCGTCTGTGCGAAACTGTAGCGTTTCGCCTCGACGCTGACGGTAAGGATTTGTCCAACTTGAATATTGTCGAAACGATAATAGCCGAAGCTGTTAGTCACGGCGGTATAAGAATTACCGTTTGCCTCGCGCAGAGTCACGAAGATTGAGCGCAGTCCACTCCCGAAAGGTGAAACAACTCGTCCGCCGACCGAAACATTTGCCGCCGTCGGAGCGACAATGAAGCCGAAATCGAGTGTATGGTTGTTATTGCCGCTTGCGCCGGTCGTGACATCGGCATAGACGGTTCCACCCGCAAAATCTTTCACGCCGTCCGAATCACGGATCGTGCCGTTGACGGTCGCGTCATTGCGGAGTTTTGCCGCCGCTTTACCTGTTAGAGCTTGTCCGGTCGCAAAGTTCGTTGCCGGAATAACTACTTTATACGCAGTGTTCGTCAAAAGACTGAGACCGTAAATCGAATTGTCAACAATCGAAGCGGGTGCTGAGGCATCCGATGAATAGTAATAAACACCGTCCGCATTAGTCGTTACGACAGCGTTGGTTGTCACCTGCACATTGTCAAAAGCTACAGAAACAGTGCCGGTCGTCGTTGTGTCACTGCGAAAGCGAATATGCGTCGTGCCTGCCGGAAGCGGGAACAATCCCGTCTGCGGTGAAGCATCCGTTCCCGCCGCCAATGTCTGCAAAGCGGTGTAAGTCGTGCCGTCAGGTGAAGAATCAACTATTAATCCCAAACCGCTGCGCTGATAATTGTAACTTAAAGTTGCCGAACCGCTGCCGGCAAAACTGATGATGCGATCTAATCCGCGATTGCGTCTTGTCACCACAGCCGCGTTCCCAAATCCTATGCCGGTTGTTGAAACCGTCACGCTGCCCGCAGCGGCTCCGTCGGTTTCGCCGATTTCAGTCCAGGGCGAAGCACTCCAGTCTCTCAGACCGTTTGTGCCGGCATAGGAAGCCACAGTCGAAAAGTCGTCACGGTAACGCGTATAGGTCACGGGCGTTGTGCCGTTGAAGAGTTGAACGGTGACACCGGAAATCGGCATCTCTCCGGCATCCTGCACGCCATTGTTATTAGAATCCATCCAAATCCGGTTGCCGATCTGAATCGGGGCGGCATCGCACAGCAATTCAACATCGCCGAGACCGTTTCCTTTGTTAAAATCGTTGGTGGTGGTAACACTGCTTCCGGTAAAAACATTATATGTATTTAATCTGCTTCCATCGGTATTACTCAACCATTTCAAGCCGTTGCTGTAGTAATTGTTCGGGTCCAGCGAGGTTGCAACAATCCGGTTGCTGCCGGGTAAAAACGCGAGTGCGCCGTGCAGTGTTTCAGCGAAGTTGTCCGGGTCGCTCGGTCCCCAATCGCCGACATAAAATTCGCCGCCGCCCGGACCTTGACTGCCGCCCGCGTTGCCGTTCACGCCGGTATCGTCTTCGGCAGCCGGACGCGGATTGTTCGGACAACCCGTCGTGCCGGGATTCGATAGTGTTCCGCCACTGTTGCAAAATCTCAGAGCATCACCGAAATCGTAGATTTCACCGACAAAAGTTGTGCTTGTTTGCATCGGGTCGGGAAAATATTGGTGGGCGGCATATTGATCGCCCCAACGGTCTTTGATCGCCATAATAACCGAACCGTCTTTGTCAATTTCGAGATCGCTGACAATCGGCTGCGGCAATGCTCCGCCGGTAATCGTTTTGTTTGAATCTGATGAAACCCACGGATTCCACGGCGCACTGCTGCCAAAGCTCACTCTTGTCCGCGTGTAATTTAATGGAAAACTCAAGACTTGTGTAAATACCGGAGTTGCCGCATCCGGGTTGATTGAAAGAACGTAAGCGACCAGATCAGCGGCAGTCGCTCCCGTATTTTCACCCGTGCAGACCGCGCCGACATAAACCAATCCGCGATAAACTTTAATTCCCCACGGACGCAAAACGCCGTTGTTACAGGTAATCGGTGTCGCGGTGTTGACTGCAAAGCCGAGCGCGTTTGAACTGTCGCGCACTAAATCGGCATTAACCGGCGTGACGTTCGGATTGACGTTTTTGATGCCGTGCAGACGCCGATCATTAAGATTAATAAACCAGAGCGTGTTGCGACCGGCATCGTAATCGAGGTCGCCAATGGCGCGTTTGCCGACTTCCGTATAAGCGGCATAATCCCAATGCGGTGTCGCCCCGTCATTCGGCAAAGTGTAACCCGCCGTGACACGCGGATCGGTTCCCGTAGTGAGTCCGATTGACTGCAAATTTACATAATTTCCAAATACGGGCGAACCGCTGCTCAGGTCAATTTTATAAATCCCGCCGGTGCCGAGCGAACCGAATCCGGCGTGACGTTTCATTAAGGCTGATTGAAAAATTGTTTTGGACGATCCTTTGTAAGCTGTCCCCCAAACTGCGCCGGTTTGCGATTCAACGGCAAGATTCGTATTAACGGTCGGTGAATCATACGGCACGGAAACCGAAGTTGAGCGGCTGCCGCTTTGATTTCCGGGACGCAAAATCGCGGTGCAGAGCGTCGGATTATTCTGACAATAGTCTTCCGGGACGTTAATCGCCAGATTAATGTTGGCAGTCGTACCGTTATTGACAAATTGAACTGTTGAACCGGAATTCGTCGTCGTTCCGCCGGTTGCCGAATCATTTGTCCGCGACGATGGTCGGAAATTTGCCGGTAAATTTGTGAATTCGACACGATACGGTCCGGCGGGAAATGCCGGTGCTGCACTCGTATCAATGCTCCACGTTCCGTCGGCTAAGGTCATTGCCGATCTTGAAGTTCCATTAGCGGCGTAAACCATCACGGTCACACCTGACACTCCGGCATCAATCGCCGGAAGTGTCGGTGAACCGGCAGTATCGAAAGTTCCGTTCCCATTATAGTCCTGGAAAACTTTGCCTGACAGTGTTCCTGCCGCATGCTGACTCCAATAAGATGCAAAAGGCAGGAGAAAAAATGACAATCCGATTGCCATTACAAATATCATCGTCGCCTTTTGTGCAGACACAAAACGGCGCAAGGGGTTTTTATTCATTTATATCCTCGCTTAAATTTTTATTATTTTAGTTTTGGGATTGGCGGGGGTAAAAGTTGGGGGGGTATCGTAATTCTGCGATGAATTGCAAAACTCTAGATCAATATTACTTCAATAAATCTTGTTTAGTCAACACTTTTATAATCTGGAATTTAGTCAGATCAATTTCAACTCTAAACGAAAAAGGGAACGGCTTTGCTTAAAACCGTTCCCGCAGAATTGAGCAGTTCAATCTCGTTAAAAAAATTAACGATTGGTGGAAGTAAACTGCAAATCCACAACATTGTCCGCTAAACTGACAACCTGCACCGGCTGATTGAAACTGTAGCGTTTCGCTTCGACGCTGACGGTCACAACCTGACCGGCTTGAATATTATCAAAACGATAATAGCCGAAACTGTTCGTCGTCGCGGTGTAGGAATTACCGTTGGCTTCACGAAGAGTGACGAAGACCGAACGCAGACCACTGCCGGAAGGGGAAACGACGCGACCGCCGACCGAGACGTTCGCCGCCGTCGGTGTTACCGAAAATCCGACATCCCAATTGTGATTGTTACTGCCTGCATTGCCGGTTGTCAGCGGAATCACCGGATAGCCGCCCATCGGCGAGCCGGTCGGGTTTGACACTAAACCCGCATCGGAATCGCTGCCATCGGCAAAGCCGGCTTGAGTAGCCCGGTCGCGGAGCGTCAAAAACAAACCGTTAAGCGGTCCGCTGCCGGCATAATTTGCGGCAAGGTCAAGGCGAATCTGATAATTACTGTTCGGCAAAATCGGACCGTTAACAATCCCGATGTTATCGGTGGTATTACCGTCGGCGGCGGTTCCCGAAGTGAAATAATATTCGCCGTTCGCGTCGGTGACGGCGGTAGCAATCAGGACGTTGGCGGCGTTGTAAAGATGAACGGTCACGCCGGCAATACCGATTTCGCCCGGGTCCTGCACACCGTTATTATTGGTATCGCGCCAAACCCGGTTGCCGAGTTCAATCGGAGCCGAATCGCACAAGAATTCAAGGTCGCCGATGCCGTTTGATTTACCGAGCGTGCCGAGTGTTCCTGTATCGCCGTTGTAAATGCGATACGCCTTAGAAAAATTGCCGGTCGTGTTATTTAACCAACGCACACCGCCGTCGTGAGTTTCGGCTGCGACATTCGGAATCGGGTCGAAAATCGTTATCATTGTGTCAGGTGCGCCGGGCAGTTGCGCCACGCCGCCCAAACTTACTTCATCGTGGTTACTGCCTTTCCCGACATACGTTGCCGGAGTCGTCGGCTGAGACTGCGAATAAGCCGCGTCCAGCGTGAAGGAGTCACCGTTGTAAAATTCGCCGCCGCCCGGTCCTTGCCGGGTGTTCTGCGTGGACGAACCCGCGCCGCCACAGCGTCCGTTAGCTTCAATCGTCCAACCGCTCGTCGGATTACCACAGGCACGCAGCGAATCGCCGCCGGTGCGCGGCTGGTAAAGCGTCGCCGAAGCGTCGGTCGGATTCGATTGTGTTTGATGCCCGATTTGATCGCCCGCCCGGTCGCGCAAGCCTAATATCAAATTGCCTTGATCAAAGGTAATGCCGGTAAATAGCGGTTGGGAATAAACGACGCGGTTGCCGGTTACGTTGGCATTCGCATAGACATTCGACCAAGGTCTCCAAACGACCGATCCGCCGCGAGTCTTCTGGCTGATTCCGCGTTTGTAATTAAGCGGCGTGCTGAAAGCCGGGGACGCGCCGAATGCCAGAGTCGTCGCGTTGACCTTATAAACGTAAGCCGTCAATTTACGGGCATCGCCCGAATTATAGACTCCGTTGCCGTCAACATCGGTTAATAAATCGCCGCCGTCATACGTTCCGTTAATGTTATTATCATCAAACGGTTCGCCGGCATCGTATGTGCCGTTGTTATTGCTATCCAAATAATTTTCACCGGGATCATAAACACCTGCCGTGCCGCCGGCAACATCCACGAAAGTATCAACCGTCGCGCTCGATTCGCCGTTGCAAACCATTCCGACATAGACTTCACCGCGATAGTATGTAACGGCAAACGGGCGTATATCGGCTGGCGCACAATTTCCGTTGGCAGTTGCCAAACCCGTCGTCGGCACAACTTGACTGGTGAACGTATTAGTCGCCAAATCGCGCCGATAGAGCGTTCGATTTTCCAAATTCATTACATACAACGCGCTGTCATCGCTCGCAATCGCCATTCCGCCGAGCGAGGTTTTGCCTACTCCGTCCCATCCGGTATTGCCGTTATCAGTTTGATAATCTGCTGTATTGTGACTATTGGTCGTCGCATTCGGCACGGTGAATTTATTGACTACTGCGCCTTTGTTGCTGTTGCCGGTGCGATTAATCACATAAACTGCTCCCGCATCGTCCGAGGTGTTAATCGTATTATCAACGCCTGTGCCGAAACCGGTGTGACGTTTGAAAAATGCTCCGGCGTATAACAATTTGGTCGAACGTGCGTAAGCTAATCCGAAAGTCGTTCCAATCTGACTTGCCGGAACATTTAACAAAGTATTCGTCGTCAATTTATAATCCGGGAGATCAAAATTTGCAGTCGGCGCAGCAGTCGAGGTGTCATTGCTGCCTGCCGTGTAAGGAAATGTCAACAGCGCGGTATTGGTGCTGCTTGGCGTGACGGTTTGATCGCCGGCTGAATAATTGCACGAAGCGGTCTCCGGGTTATTCTGGCAAAAATCTTCTGGAATGTTAATTGCCAAATTGACGTTTGAGGTATTATCTGGAACGAATTGTACAGTCGAACCGGCGTTATTAATTCCGCCGCCGGCGACCGAAGCAGTTGAGCGTGCGGAAGGTTGAAATCCGGTTGGCAGATTTGTAAATTCGACGCGGTAAGAACCGACTGTCGGTGTTGCAATACTGTATTGACCGAGCGTTGCCGCAACCGCCGAACTTGTCGTTGAGTTGACCAACGTGCCGGACGAATTATAAACCGATATTGTAATGCCGCCGACTCCGGCATCAACCGCCGGCAAAGCCGCTGAACCGACTGTATCGTAGGCTCCATTCCCATTATAGTCTTGGAAAACACGACCGGAAATCGTTCCCGCCGCCGATACATTGAAAGTTGGTAAATTGCCGATGATAAATACTGAAAGTATCAATAAACTTAATGCTTTGATGTATTTTTTCTGTTTGTTCGATGTGTTTGTTAAGTTAAATATTTCTTTTGACTTTTGAGTTTTATTGGTCATTTGTGCCTTTTAGCTCAGATTAGGAGTTTCAGTGCAAAAGTGCATCAAAAGGGTAATTTGATGCCACGTCAGCAAATTAAAAGACTGTTCTTTCAATTGCCAATCCTGAAATAAGGAGCTGTCTGTCTTTCGTGTGATTTTGGAATTTGACAAGAATCTGCTCGCAGCAAAATTACTTGTCTCAAAGGGACAGTGCTAACGGAAAATTTGAATTTTGCAGAGATATTTACGAATGTTTTAAGGGCAATAAGATTTCTCCACCTACTTTTATAACACGAAATAATATTTTTTTCAACATTTTTTGTTATCTTTTAACTATATCTATATTGTTTATAAAATAAAAAAATGTCGCAATTTTATTCGATCGAAAAGATCATTAAAAGTTCATTTAACAGGTTAAAAAGCGTAAGATTCTACTTAAAAATGTTTTTATTCGGGAATTTCAGGACTTTCAGTTGTGTGCCTTGATTTCAAATTTTCGAGTGGGTTTATTATTTTATCTGCGGTTTTTTGAGGAGTGTTTTCAAACTTCATAAAATCTCTGTTTCCAGCAAACGCATCTGCTAAAAAATATCGAACAAGCGGGTAGTTTTCGTCTTCAAATGTCTCACGCGCAAACGGCTCAAACCAATTCGATTCGGAATGTTTTTTCAAAGCGTCAGCCGTCAGAGCGCGTGTGAATGCGTCACCTGCAGCAAGTCCGCGAATGCCTTCCGGTTCATCAAACTGACTGTCATTCGAGATTTTCGCGTCCCGAAAATGTTCCGTCCAGAGAGTTTTTGTCTGCACAATCGCCCAATTAACCGATTTGTCCGTGTGACACAAATTACAGGCATTCGGAACATTTTTTTGCGCGGTGAGTTCAGGATTGGGAATGCTGATTTCGTGTGTTCGCTGAAATTTGAGATGCCCGTAAACAACTTCCGGCAAATGGCAACTGTTACAATTATTTGCTTCGGAATTTGGCAGATGTTTCGTGTGTTCGGCAACCGCGTCAGGTGCGGCAAACTGCTGATGACAACTCGTGCAGGATTCGGGCGAAGTTAATTTTTTATCTGCTTTGACAGCAACAATTTCGCCGTTTTCGACCGAATGACAACTCAGACAATTAATCACGTCGCCGCCCTTGTTTTTGACGAAACAGACCGAGCGCAAAATGCCTTGATATTCGTGCGCCGCCAGCCGTGTTGAGCCGTCTTCATAATATTCCGGCGAATTTCGCGGCGCGTTTTGATGTGCGGAAATAATGTCGTTTGAATATCCTGATTCTATTTCGTTAAATTTCGGAAATGAATCACTCAAACCTTTCGCGTGACAACTTCCGCAAGCAAGCAAAACAGCAGTCGAATCTAAACTTTTTAAGTTTTGTAATTTGCCGTTTTCAAGATGACAAGTCGCGCAGTCGGTGTTCCAATCTTTTTGATGTTTGAAGAAATCTGCGCCGTCTTTTTCAAAAAACGCGGCGTTTAGGTTCATCCAACGGTTTTGCTTTATGTCAAAACCAATGGGCAAACGAACAAGTTTTCCATCTTTTTCAACGATGTATTCTTCAAGACTTTCCGTGCCGACAATTGCCGTGATTTTGTAAATTTCCTTTTGACCGTTTTGTTCAAAAGTGACGAAAAAATCCGCGCCGCGTTTAGACATTTCGGCTTTTACGCTGCCCGATTCAAAATGATTTTCGCGCTCGAAATCACCTTTGATATTTTCGGCAATTACCGTTTGAAAAGTTTGCGCGTGATGCGTCAAAGACGTTTGAAGATTTTGCGGCGCGGCAAAATTTGAATCGGGTTTTATTGACAGATTTTTACCGGAAAGTAAATAACCCGCCGCCGAAAAAACGATAAAAAATGCCACGATTGTAATTTTAAGAAAGTGCATTTTCTCCGTTCAAATTATAAATTAAGGATTAGGTGCTGAGTTTTCGCCGACGATTTGCGGCGGTTCTTCGACGTAGTTCCAAACGTCTTTCGCCGCATCATATTTGAAACGATAAATTGTTTCCTGTTTTTCGGTCGGCGCGATCAGATTGAAATTAAATTCAATCCCGAAAACGATCATTTCATTGTTCGCAAAATTTACTCGCCGCGCTTTATCATCACTGCGCCTTCCGAGATTTTCGAGCGAAATTTCCTTGCGCGGTGCGCCCGAAAAATTTCCTTTATCGTCAAGCGCGATTGACCATATTTCGGGCGCACGCGCCTGCCCGAAATAAAGCCGTTTGCCCTTTGCCGAATTGAAAACCGCCAGACCGATGGCATCCGTTTTTTCAAGCTGCGAAAGAATTTTTCCGTCCGTCGAAATTTGAAAAATTCGCCCCGCAATTTCGTTTCGCGTCGAACCCGTAACCGACGAAACATAAAGACTGTTCGTGTCGCAGTCAAACGAAAGCCCAAGTGCGCCGTAAGGATTTTGCGAAGTCGCCGCCGATGCTTTCGGCAAATCGGCAAACTGTTTCATCTCCTGCGTTTGCCCGTCAACGCGGTAAACCTTATTTTGCTCGTCCGGTTTGTTTTCCAAAACGTCAATCCACGGCGCAGGCGCGACAAAAGTATTGCCTTTATTATCACGCGTAATCGGCGCGAGACTGCCCGCGAGTTTCCACGTCGGATGCTGATATTTGCGGTCGCCTTCAAGCAGAATCAAGCCTTGAATCTTGCGGTCGGAAGTGCTAAACGCGGCTTTGCTGCCGAATCCGAGTCCGCGCACAAACGGCGGAACTTGCTGGCAAGCCGTGACTGCGCCGATTGGACGATTTGTTGATTTATCAGAAGATTTTTTGTAAAAATAAACCGCCAAAACAACGCTGACAACCAACAAAACCGCTATACCGATCAACCATTTCGGCGCGTGATTTTTATCAACGGGACTTTCGGTTGACGTTTGTAAGGCAGGTTTTTGATGGTTTTTCTTAGCCATTTTTCTTCGTTCAGAGTTCAGACTTTAGCAAAATTCCGCTGTATTTCATCGGCGGAATGACAAGTATATAAAGTTTAAACTCTGAACGAAAATAAAATAACTAATTTCCGTCAGTTTTGAGCCGGAATGAATATCTGTTTGTTGACCGCCGACGGGTTGCCAATGACGACGAAGCGGATGTTTTTCATATACTTATTCGCAACCGTTCTTACATCTTCCGGTTTGACCGCGCGGATTTTGTCGAGAAAAACGAGCGAACTTCGCCAGCCGCCGCCGATTAATTCGTAACGCGCGAGTTCAGCGACCTGCGAAGCGTTAGTTTCCTGTTTGATAAAATAAGTCGTCAGAAAATAACCCGGCAAACCGGTGAATTCGTCTTCGTCAACCGGTTTTTCGCGCATTGATTTGATCGCTTCGAGCATCAGATTAACCGACTGATTAGCATCGTTCGTCGTCACATAAATATTCGCCGTATTCGCCGCATCGTCGCCCATTTCGGCATTTGGCGCGTAGGAAAGCTGGCGTTTGTTGCGGACTTCGTTGATGACCTTGCTCTGCAAAATCGTCATTGCGACACGCATCGCATAATAATCGGGACTGGTCAGCGAAGGTGCGGCAAAAATGCCTTTGATGTAATTGGTTTCGAGACTTTTCGCGTTAATGTCGAGCGAAGGTTTATCGAAACTAATCTGCGGCAGCGGCTGTTCCTTATAATTGCCGCGCGGAAGTTTGCCGATCGAATCAGCGACGAGTTTTTTCAAAACGGTCGGGTCAACGTCACCGACAACGACCAGCAGAAGCTGCGAAGTCTGCATCACTTTTTTGTGGTAATTGCGAATATCCGCGAGTTTGAAACCGCCGATGGTTTCAAGCGTTCCGTTCGGATCGTTTGAGTACGGATGATTGGCGTAAATAACCTTGTCCTGCAAAACATCGAGCGCATTATCGGGACTGCTCGAAGCATTTCGCAGACCTGTCAGAATTTTGTCGCGCACGAGGTCGAAATCTTGCTGCGTGAATGATGGATTCATCACCGCATCAGTGAAAATTTCCCAGGTTCGATTAAAATTCGGGCGCGTTGAATTGAGCGAAACGACGCTGAAATCTTCGTTTGAACCCGCGCCGAGACTGCTCGCCATTTTCGTCAATTCGTTTCGCATCACTTCACGCGGAAACTTTTGGCTGGCTTCGGTTGCCGTCGAAAGCATCAAATTTTCGATTCCGGCAGTGTTGGCAGTCAGATTACGAACACCGCCGCGAATAAATAATCCGGCGGAAACAGTCGGCGCACCGGGACGACGTTTGACGATGACTTTCAATCCATTAACATCAAAATCACTGATTAAATTTGCCTGCGATTGTGTTGACGGCTGACCGCTGTTTTGCGCGTTTGCCGCGAAAACAAACGACAAAAGTAAAAATATAGAAACAATAAACTTCATAATTTGTAACTCAACTTGGAACACGGACACTCTTGTCCGCAGTGTTTGGAACGCGGACGCTGTTGTCCGCGTTCCTTTTTATTTTCCAATCAAATCCTGTTCGGTTAATTTCGCTTTTTGCTGGTCGGCGGCAGACACAAGCGCGACTCCGACGTGCGGTTTCCCTTGAACATACGTCGAAATATAGCGTTTAATGTCATCGCGCGAAATTGCTTTGAGATTTTTGTAGTAACCGCGATAGTAATCAATGCCGGTTGAAGACCACCAAAAACCGAGTTCGTGCGTATAATCGCTCAATTTTTCACGGCGGAAAAGATTTTCGGCTTCGAGCAGATTTTTCGCATTTGCCAATTCTTCGTCGGTGAAATAATTCGGATCGTTAACCTGCGCGATTTCCTTATAAAGTGCGGCGAGTGCGGCTTTCGATTTTTCCGGTGAAGTCACAAGCGTCACGCGAATCGGTCCGACATTGCGCTGCGTGTAATAACTGAAATCAGCCGCCACCGCCAAACCCGAATCAATCAAATTTCTCTGAAAACGCGAATTCGGCTGCTGCAAAATATATGAAAAGACATCCGCCGCGTAGGTCGAAGCGTCGTCTTTGCCGATTGAAGGACCTTGCCAGCCGATTTGCGCGATCACGTTTTGGACATCTTTATTGACAATCACGCCTTCGCTTTTCTGCACCGGCGGGTGGTCCACAATCGGGAATTTGTCGAACGGATCACTGCCTTTTTTCCAAACGCTGAAAAGTTCTTCGGCGAGTTTGAAAACCTTTTCGGGGTCGGCATCGCCGGTGACGATTAACGCCGAATTATTCGGAATGTAATAACGCGATTGGATCAGGCGCATCTGATCGGTTGTCGCCGCAGCGACAGTGGCGCGGGTGCCGCCCGGACTTTTGCGCGACGGATATTTATAGAAAAGTTTGTCCATCAGCGTTCGGTCGAGATAATACGCCGGTTCGGACATCTGACGGTCGAGTTCGCCGAGGACGACATTGATTTCCTCGCCGAATTCTTTTTCATCAAACGATGGATAAAGCATCGCATCACGCATCAGACGCATAATCGTCGGCAAATTTCCGCTTGTCGTGTTGAAATAATAATTAACGTATTCTTCCTGCGTCGAACCATTGCGAAGATAACCGATTTGGTCAACGTCGCCAATGTAGCTGACATCGCCGAGTTGATTTTTAAACTGCTGCTGCTGCACGTCACAGCCGTTACTCGTGAAAAGGTCGGAGCGGCGATACTTCGTAAACAAATCACAGCGATACAAACCGATAGCGCGGTTTGTCTTAAAAAACATATGTTCGTAAAGATGCGACAAACCGTTGAGTTCCGGCGGTTCGGTAAAAGAACCGTTGCGAACGGCGATTTCAACCGTCACAATCGGCACGGAACTATCCTGCAAAACGATCACTTCCAAACCGTTCGGCAGAGTTTTCGTAACAAACGGAATGTCGAGACTCTGCGTTTGTCCGGCGGCAGGTTTCGCCGCAATTGATTCTTTGGTAACGGTTTGCGCAGGTTTCGGAGTTTGTGCAAAACTGAACGAAACAAGACTCGATAAAATTAACAGGGACGATAAAATAATTTTTTTCACTCGATAACTCCTAAAAAATGTCAGATGTTTGATCTTAGATGTTAGAAATAGCGTGAACTTTTGCTAACATTTAACAACCAGGCATCTGACATCATTATTGGTTTTTTACGCAAATTTTGCGAACAAGGTTTTAGATGCTGAAATTTTAACACAGTCAACCGAAAAATTATGGAACGAGACAATTTAATGCACGGCGCACGAACCGCGATGAATCACAACGAAGACATCCGCGACTGGACGGAACTTTATTTGAAAGGTAAAACCCGCGCCGAAAAGCCGGAAATGAGCGACGAGGAATTTGAAAAATTCTGGAAATACCACAAACCCGAAATTATGCACGAAGGCGCAGCGGAAGCAATGCAGGCTTATAAAAATCGGAACACAGAGCGGTAGCGACGTGTGAAAAGTTTTAAGTTTCAAGTTTCAAGTTCCAAGTAAAAATGAGTCTAACCTGAAACTTGGAACTTGAAACCTGCAACTTATTTCAAATCATCAAACGTAAAAAACGCGACCGCCGCGTCGTGGTCGGAAAATCTTTCGACGCGATTCGGATCGTTGCGGTAGATTTCAGGAAAGTCGGCGTTGATTCGCGCGTAGCCGAAACCTCTGACGTATTTTTTCAACGCCGGAGTGACGAGAAAATGGTCAAGCACCTGCGCGTTGCCGTCAAAGCTGTATGAATATTGCTGAATCGGTTTGATGACATCAACAAGGTCGGTTAAGTCGGGATTGAGCAAGTCTTCCGAAGCAATAAATACCGAATCTTTCAGCGCGGGCGTGCCTTTGATTGTGCCGATGACATCCATAATTCCGTCGTTGAACTGAAAGGCGTTAAAGTCGCCGACGAGCGCGATTCGCTCATTCGGATTCGTTTTTAATCTTTCCGCGACGAATTTTGCGAGGAACTCGGCTTGCAGTTTTTTCTTCATCCGCACGAACGGTGCGTCTTTTTCGTCGTTATAGCCGCGCAGGGATTTTAAGTGATTGACGATCACTGAAAATTCAAAAGGCTGATTCGTTTTCGCGTCTTTAATCGCTGCGCGAAGCAGAAAAGGTGGACGGTCATTCAGTGAAACGTCTTCTTTCGTGTTCGGATTTTCAAACTTTTCGTCCTTGCCGAGCTGCTTTGTTTCCAAAACTTGGACGCGCGAAGATTTGACCAAAAAGCCCGAATCAATGCCGCCGATGTCGTTGCCTTCAACAAGATATGCTTCATATTTCGGATTCGGTTTGCCGCTCATCTCCGCATCTTTGTTGATGCGTTCGGCGAGTTTTTTCAGCACCGTGAGATTCTCCATCTCGACCACGCCGACGACATCGGGCGTTTGCAGATAACTGCGGACGGCGAGCGAAACTTTTTTCAGGCGACGCTCAAAACCTTCGCTCGTAATCAGCGGTTCTTTGATATTCGGGTCGTCTTCATCGTCAAAAAATCGCTCGACATTCATCGAAGCGACGGAAAACTGCCGGTCGTTTGGCACTTGCAAAGGAATCGCTTTAAATAGATTTGAAATGACGGGTTTGTTGTCCGCGTCAACCAAAATCGTCAGGGCGCGATAGCCGTAACTCATCACGCCGGTTAAGTTTTTGATTTCGGCATTGCTTGTCACATCAATCGGCTGTGCGCCAAGCTGCGCCGTGCTGTCAACGCGAATTCGTTCGGGATTATGATCGAAAATCGCAATCTTCGGCGTGTCTTTTTTGATTTTGGCTTTTTCCTTGTCAGGCAAAAAAACGTAATCGTAAACGTCCAAACCGACTTCGCGGAACGGTCGCGGCGTGCCTTTGACGACACCGTAAAATGTCCCGTCAGATTCGGACGCGCCGGTTTTTTCGTCAACTCTGCCGTTCGTCGGCGCAACAACGGTCATTTCACCGACGCTCACGCGCATACCTTCATATTTTTCGAGTTCGTCAATGACGTTCGGTTTGAAGTCATTAATTGTCAAAACTATCGGTTTCGGCAGCGCATTTCCCTTTGACTCAACCGTAATGATGTCTTTGCCTTTGAGCATCGAAATTTCGGTCGTCGGCAGACTTAACTGATCGGCTTTCGGGCGAAATTCTTCGACTGTTCCCGTGATCGTAACGGCGTTTCCGATGGTCGCTTCGCCGGTCGGTTCGGTTTTCGTTAAGACAAAAATGCCTTCGGAAGTGTTCGGGTTATTATCAATTTTATTATCCGGCGTTTGCAGATAAAATCCGAATCGCGTTCGCGCCGTGACAATTCCCGAAACGCGGACGTTTTCATCAACAAACGATGAATTGTTTTTATCGCCCTGAATTTCGCTGATTGAACGATTCTTCTGTGCGAAAGCCGTAAACGTGAAAACGGCAAGCAGAAGGAATAAAAAACCTGTCTGCTTACCGAATTTGAAATTTGAAATTTGAAATTTGAAATTCATTTTTATTGAGTATCTTTGCGCCGTTCGATTAATTCCTGCGTATTTTTCGGCACATTCGAAAAGAAATTATAGCCGGTCAAATTCTCGACCGCATTGACGGAAACTCTATATTCACGCCACAAAGCATTAATGTTTACCGGCGGAAAATTGGGAACAATCAGTCCGATTGTTCTGGTCGAACGCGTGATTCTCTGCAAATCGTTAGTGCCGTTCGGCAAAATAAGCGCGACTTTCCAAGTGTATTGCGGAACGACGACTCTGCCGCCCGCGACCGTCCCGACGTTTCCGACCGGACCTGTCACGATGTAGATTTCGTTGCCCTGACCTGCCAGAGTGCGGCAGTAACTTTCAAAATCTTCCCAAGGTCCCTGATTGTTGGCAGGAAGCTGCGGAACAAAATTCGTCATTAAAAATGTCGCGGAATTGTTCGGCACGGAATTCGTGCGGTCGCCCGACGGACACATATGTCCGCGATCATAGCCTGAACCGGAATAATCAGTATCCAAAACCTGATACCAACCTGCCGGAAGCGACGCATCGGGACGGTAATCGTCCTGACGCGGAGTTGAGCCGAGCCAATTGCTGTCGAGCCGCCACGCCACCCAATTCGGAGTCGCTTTGCTGCGGTTATAAGAAAGATTGTATTGCGGTCTGACGATCAAATAATTATTTTCATTCGCAATATCAGGTGTCGCACCGTTCGGATTGCCTAACAATAAAGGGTCTTCGTCGGGCAGAGGCGCGTTGATGTTAATGTTTTGGGTCAGACTGACGATTCTGCCCTGCGCGTCCGAAGCAGTGACCGGAACACTGCGGTTGCCGCCGGCAATTTCGGCGGGAATCGTCGCTAAAAATGAAAAAATGTTGTCGCCCGCCGTCGCATCGCCGTTTGTGCCGTTGTCGAAAAAGGTTTGCGAAGCCGTGCCGCCGATAGTTGTTAAATCGCCGACAACCGTAATTCCGGTACTTGGCGGAGTCGTCGCGGGAATGACGGTGACGGTGAACAATGTGTTGCCGCCGGGTGTGACCGATGTCGGACTCGCCGAAATTGAGGCTTGGAAAGAACCAACCTGCGTTCCGCTATTGCGGGGCATCGGTGTCCCGATCACAAAATCGGCGTTGTTATTATCAGTTTCGGTGTTGCCGCCGTTTTTTCTAATTCCGGCGGTCGTCGCGGTTAAAGCAGGCGTGGCGGTTCCTTCAAAACAATTCGCCGTGCCGTAACCGACGACATCAACGATGCTCGGATCAGCCGGACACGCGGCGGCGGGAAGTCTTGTTGAACTATTAACCAATGCGAGTTTGCCGTTAGTTGAAGAAAGATTCGGAATAAAGCCTTCGGGCTGCAAAACCGGCACCACGAAATCAGGTGTTGGTAATGCACTGCCATTTGCCCCGTTAGACGCAAATTGCAGCAGAAAATATTGTCCGGGCTGCAACGTAAAATTCGGCAAAGGAAACGCCGGAAGCCAGGTCGTGCCGGTCGCCGAACCGTATTGAACCGACCAGTTACTCAAATTGACCGACGCATTTCCGCGATTATAAAGCTCGACGAAATCGTTTGTATATTGCGCTCCCGCCAATCCGCCGCCGCCGTAAAATTGGCTGATAACGACTGTTGATGAAACAATATCAGCTTCTTTTGTTTCACTTTGCGCGGTGGTTTTGAAACTGAAAACACACCAAACAGTCAGCAGCATAATTGCGGCTAAACCGACGTAAAACTTCTTCATTTATTTTAAAAACCCTTTGTTAAATTTAAGAACCTTAATAAAAGTCGTTTGAAGGGAAACTAAGTTTTTATCACACTTCAATCAATAAATATATCTTTAAGGAGAGTTATTCACAGAAAGTTAAGCAAATTCGAAATAACTGTCAGGTCTGTAATTCAAAGGCGGAAGCCCGCGCGTGAGCAAGGGCGTGAAGTAGTGCGCCCTTGCTCACGCGCGGGCTTCCGCCGCATTAAGGCACGAAAATAGTCGGCAGAGCAATATAAGTGATTAATCCAAACTGCCGCGCCGCGAAATTTCCGTCCGAAGATTTCAGATAATACCAAACGCCCGTTGTTGGACGGTAAACCGCGACATCGCGTTTGCCGTCGCCGTCAAAGTCGGCTTGCAGCGGTCTATCGTTTGTCAGACCGAAGCTGACGACGCTGAAACCCTGCGTTGTTTCGAGCAGATACCAATTTCTGTCGGACGGACGAAAAACAACAAAATCTGATTTTCCGTCGCCGTCGTAATCGCCGCTGACAGGTTTATCACCGCTTGCGCCGAAATGAACGACGCTTGCCTGATTGTTTGAACTTTGAAAGACATACCAATTTCCGTCCGACGGTCGAAAAACGGCAATATCCGCTTTTGCGTCGCCGTCGTAATCGGCTTGGACGGGCAAATCTTCCGCAAGTCCGAATTTTTGAATGCGAACTTGCACGTTTGCGCTTTGCAAAATATACCAAACGCCGCTTGACGGACGATAAACGGCGATGTCGGATTTGCCGTCGCCGTCGTAATCGGCAGGCGTTAATTTGTCGCTTGAAAGTCCGAAATTGACGATGGACACTGCATTATCCGAACTTCGCAAAATATACCAAACACCGTTTGACGGACGAAAAACTGCAAAATCTGTTTTGCCGTCACCGTCGTAATCGGAGTCCGCCGCGAAGTCGCCGGCACTTCCCCATAACGCGTTGTTCGGCAAATTATTTGAACTGTTTTCGACGATAAAATCAGGCTGATTCGGTGTGTCAGTACCACGAAAAACGCTCAAATCAGTTTTGCCGTCACCGTCGAAATCAAACGGTGCGCGGGTTGTTTGCGTGTTTTGACAACTGCACACGAATCCGTCGGAAACGCTGATATTATCTATAAATTGTCCAGTGCGAAACGTGCCGATGTCCGTCCCGACGCGCCAGCGCAGCCGGACATTTTGCCCCGCTGCCGCTGCGGGAAGTTCGGCTTTTGACGTGATAAATTCCGAAGTCTGATTTACGCCGCTTCTGCCCGACCAGCCGCGTCTGCCCATCAGCGGATTTTGGCAGCAACTGTCAATTGTGCCATCATAACCGCCCGCCAGAAACGTGCCACCCGCCGTTTCGATGTCCTGCCAATCGTTATTTCCAATCTTGATTTCCAAAACCGCGCCGTCATAAAGCCGGTTTCGCAAAAACGTCGTTTCGAGTTCATACCAATTACGAAATTCGAGTTCGGCATTTGGCGAATTGACAGAAAAACCCGGCGAAGTTAATTCATTTAACCCGATTTGATTCGGGTCCGGCGAAAACACGGAATTCGGCGCGGTTTGAAATCTTGCAGCGGAAGTTGTCCAATTTTGCTGTGCGCCGGTCGCCGAAGTCGTCCAGCCGTTCGGCAAATTCGGCGCAGTTACCGAATCGAAGTTTTCCTGAAAGGCAATGCGTTTCGCGCCCGTATTAAGATTTATCGGGACCGTTCCGAGATTTTCCGCGCCGTCCTGTAACTGTAAAGTCAGCGTAATCACCGCGCCGCAAGTCAGATTCGGCGAAGCGGTAAACGTAAAC
Organism: Pyrinomonadaceae bacterium; assembly: GCA_965247805.1. Classification (GTDB taxonomy): domain Bacteria; phylum Acidobacteriota; class Blastocatellia; order Pyrinomonadales; family Pyrinomonadaceae; genus JAFDVJ01. The sequence continues at coordinate 4,822,613 of OZ252034.1, read as the reverse complement.
GGACGCGCCGCACTTGCACCGTTCACGGTCAATGCACCGTAATTTTGCGCCGCCGAAGGATTCAAAACGCCGCCCGAATTAAGCAAAGTCGCAGTTAAATTCGTCGTGTTTTTCAATCCTGTATTACGAAGTGCGATGTTCAGCGTGACGGTTTCATTCGGCTCAATCGCATTATTGACCGCACAAGATTCCGCCGTCAGATTTGTTCCCGAATTTTCCAAAACGGCAACGGGTTGGAGCGCAAAATTCTGCGTCGAAATCTGCCCGTCCGCAACCGTCACGGTAAAAGTCTGCGCTCTGAAACCTTTCGCCGAAGCCGTAATCGTATAAGTATTCGGTAAAACCAGCAAACTGCTGTAATTTCCGAGCGCGTTGGTGTTTCGTGAATAAACCGCGTTTGCCGTCACGATTGCGTTTTGAATCGGCGAAGAATTTGCGGCGTTTGTGACGATTCCTCTGATCGTGCCGCGCGGCGCGTTCACACATTCGGCAAACTTAAATTTACCGATGCGCGTCAGCCAACTGAACGGACTTTCGGCTTGGCTTGCCGCGCTGTAATACTGATTCGTCATCCAAAACGTGCAGTCATCCACGACATCAACGGTCATTCCGGTAAAATTTCCCCACCGAAACCCAAACGCCGTCTGCACGCCCGAACCGCCGATTAAGGCTTCTTCGGCGCGAAACATTCCCGCCGGTTCGGTTGCCAATTTCCCGGAATAAAAAATCGAAGGACGTTTATTTTCATTGCCCAAACTATATTCAAAAGCGATATTTCCCTGATGATCCTGCGCCGCCGCCGCCATCCACCGCGAGACTTCGCTATCCCCAAAAGTCGCGTTTTCGTAAATGCTGAAAACGCTGTTCGTGCGCCGTAATTCATAAACGCGAACTCCGGCGCGGTAAGTCGAACCGATTGGCGTGGTGCGAACCGTTTGATTGAAAACGAGCGATTCGTGCGTTCCGAAATTTCGATACGCGACGCGATACATCAATCTATCGCTCTGCGAATCAAGAAAATCTCCGGGCGCGGGTTGGGCAATATCGGCGCGTCCGTCGGGCGAAGTCGGATCAAACGGCGCAACCGCGAGCGGACTTTCGGCGCGTTCGATAAACGTCGAATTTTGTGGATTTTGAAAATCGGCGTGAAAATTAAACAGGCGAACCGCGTCCTGCGCGTCGCCGTATTCGGTCGCGGCGTAACCGGCAAAAACATTCGGCGCATTTGCCGGCGGCGCATTCAATCCGTCCAAATCGGCAGGCAGCAGTCCGCCGGTGCGAACTGCTGAGTTTGAAGGCAGATCGAAATAAATATAATTTGCCGTCGGATCGCCGCGTAAAATTTTCGCGCGGTCAAACGCGAAAACGCCCGTTCCCGCATAATCACTGCCGATAAATTCGTCATCGGACATATAATAACCGTCCGTCCACACGCCGAATTTTGCGTAATCATTGAGTTTGTTGTTCGGCATCACGAATTCGTAAAGGTAATATGCGCCGGTCGGGTCGCCGGTTTGCGACACGGCAATCATCTGTCGAAACGGCGGAAAAGCATTGCAGTATTGGCTTAAAAACCAACGGTCGGCGAGCGTATCATACAAAACAACCGCTTCGCCGTCGTTGCGAAGCGAACACGGCGTATTGAGTGGCGCGAAAATATCGCTTAATTTGAACGGCGGCGTGACGGGATTTCCGCTTTTGTCGTAAATTCGCGTTAAAGTATTGACGGTTTGAACGTAATGATTCAGACCGACATCGCCGTTCGTATCTGACGGCAGAAAATACAACCCGAAAACATCACCGTTATCGTGGTTTGAAATTCCGTCAAAGGAAAGCATTGGCAGCGGCATCAGCGCGGGTAAAATTGACGCAGTATTATTGTCGGAATCGTGAATGATGTTTTCACCTTGCGGAAGCAAAATCTGATTTTCCGACACGAATCGAACTTGACTGTTCGCTGACGGTTTAATATTTTGGCGCAAATCGGCAAAACTGCTCACCTTTGGCGAGACAGCAAACGCGGATGTCTGAACGCTCTGCGGTTTTAATTCAGTGAAAAGTTTTTCCGTTGAAGATTTATTTTCGGCGGTCGTGCGTGAAAATCCCCAAAATAAAGCGGTTGTGATGCTGATCGCCAAAATCAAAAAAAGCAATTTTTTCATAACGATAAACTTCCGAAGATTTTTCAATAATAATATCACATCATTGGAACGCGGACACTCTTGTCCGCCCGTTCGAGGTTTTACGAAGAACGACTTCTCCGCGACTGAAAACAGTTGGAAATAATGTCACGCTCGTTCGTTCTCACTGCGCTTGCGCGAACGGCGGACAAGAGTGTCCGCGTTCCAACTGAAAGACAGTTGCCATCAATATTTGAGAATGCTAAGATTCGTCATTAACTTCGGCAGTTTCCGTGAATATGATAAAAAAACTTATTTATCTGATTTTATTGGCGATTGCCGTGTTTTCCGCCGCCTGTCAACGCACTCAAACGACTGATTCAAATACGTCCGATGCAAATCAAATTGATATTTTAGCCGCGCCTGACGCAGCAAGATTTGACGATGCAATTCTTAAAGCGCGAGTTGAAAAAATTCAAAATTCGCTTCGTCAAAATCCGCCGGTTCTACTTCTCGAAAATTTAGACGAAACGCAAAATGCCGCGCAAAATCTTGCAATTAAGGACGAAAGATTTTTGCGCGAAACTCAAGATACAAAATTGAATCAACCGCTGCTCAACGAAATTTTCGGCGTTTATCCGCTGCGTGAGAGTGATTTTATTCAGCAAACCGCGACCTGCAAACAAAGCAAATGTTTCCGCGTCGAAATGTATAATTTTGCGCTGAATCTGACGACGAATGCAGTTGTTGACACGAATGCCCAAAAAGTTTTGGTCGTGACGCGAATTCCGGGTTCGCAGCCGGATATTCCGCCTGCTTTGACTGAACTTGCGACGCATATTGTGACTAATGCAAAGGAAGTCAAAATCGCGCTCAACGGAACTGCCGAAAATCCACTGATGGCGAACACGAAAACTTCGCTCAATCGGACTAAATGTGAGCGTTCAAATCATTTATGCGTCGCGCCGACAGTTGTGTCGGGCGAAAAAGCTCTCTGGGCAATCGTTGATTTGACTGATTTAAATTTAGTTGGAATTCGTTGGACGCAGGTTGGTTCGACGGGCAAAGCGGTCACGGAAAAATCTCTGCAAAACGCGGTTTTGACCAAAAAATACTGCGAACAAAACACGCCTTTGGAGAAAAACGGCTGGAAGCTGAATTTTATGCTGACCAATTCCGACGGCTTGAAAATTTCCGATGTTTCGTTCAATGGAACACCTGTTTTGACGAGCGCGAAATTGGTTGACTGGCACGTTAATTATTCAAATACCGAAGGTTTCGGCTATTCCGACGCGGTTGGCTGCCCGTATTTTTCGCAGGCGGCGGTCGTCGCGGCAATCGAACCGAAAATTTCCGACATCAAAGACGGCTTTTCGCTGACGCAGAAATATTACAGCGAAGGTTATCCTTCGCCCTGCAATTACGCCTACGAACAGCGTTTCGATTTTTACAACGACGGACGTTTTCGCGTCGTTGCGGGAAGCTTGGGACGCGGCTGCGGCAACGACGGAACTTATCGTCCCGTAACGCGAATCGCTTTTGCCGACGCACAAAATAATTTTGCCGAATGGACGGGAAATGATTGGAAACACTGGCAAAACGAAGCGTGGCAATTGCAGAAAAGCGAAACCGCTTACACGAAGGAAAATTTTCAATACCGAATCGCTAACTCCAATAATCAAGGATTTTACGTCGAAGCCAATCGCGGACAATTCAGCGACGGCGGACGCGGCGACAACGCTTTTACATACATTACGCGCAACGCTCCCGACCGTGACGAAGGTGAATCCGATTTGGTCACAATCGCTTCGTGCTGCAACACCGATTACAAACAGGGACCCGAAAAGTTTATCGAACCTGCGCCTGAACCGATCCAAAACTCGCCGCTCGTTTTCTGGTATGTCGCCCAACTGAAAAACGATGACACGAAAGGAAAAGAATATTGCTGGGCGGAATCAGTGATTGAAAATGGAGTCTATAAAGTCAAAGAATATCCGTGTTATTCAGGCGCGATGTTCGTGCCGATTAAGTAATATGTTCAGAGTTCAAATTTGCCGATTGCCTTTGCCTCCGAAAATGCAAACACTGAACGAAATTAAAATATCACCGACTAAATAAAAAAAAAGGCAAAAGATTGGAGATTTAATCCTTTCTTTTGCCTTTTTACCTTTTGCTTAACTAACCGTCTTTTTCCTCAGTTTTCGGTTGCGGCGGTTTTTCGGGACGCGGTTCTTCGCGTTTCGGCTCTTCGCGTTTCGGCTCTTCGCGTCTTGGCTCTTCACGGCGCGGTTCTTCACGGCGCGGTTCTTCACGCGGCGGTTCGCGGCGTTTTTCCTCTTCGCGGCGGTTGCTTTCCTCACGACGTTTTTCTTCCTGTCGATTATTTTCCTCGCGGCGTTGTTTTTCCTCTTCACGACGCTGCTCAAAGATCGGCGGAGTTTGATTTTCATCTTCCTGCTTCTTACGCTCGATATTTTTCCGTTCGTTTTTTCGTTCCTCGTCGTTGTTGGTGTTTCCGCCACTCGGAGTGCGCGGATTCCAGTCCGGCGTTTGTTGTTTTTCTTCGTCCTGTTTAATGATCGGCGGACGCGTCACTGCGCCGGTTTTTCGCGTTTCTCTATTGCCCGAATCAACATTGCCGTCGGTTCTGGTTTGTTCTTCCACTTTTTGACGGTTTCCGTAAATTCGTTCCTTTTCCAATTGTCGGTCGAGCGATTTGCCATTTTCGCGCTGCGTTGCGCCAGTTTGAACTTCTCTTTCGGCTTTATTATCACGCGGATTTTCGATCAGAATCTGTGTGCTGATCTTGCCTTTGACCTGTTCGTAATTTGGCAAAATCGGCGGCGTTTGATTTTCGTCATTCTTTTTTGATAGCACGACTTTCGCTGTTTCGAGCGGCGCCGTTTCATAACCGCGTGTTCGTTTGCCGAACTCTTCAGCGTTAACGGCAACAACGGCGTTTGCCGGAATCCGTTGAAATGTCGGTGTTCTCGAATTTCGAGTGCGCTGCGCGTTGATTTCTTCCGGCGACAAAACCGGCGGTGTCGGCGACGGATTCGGTGTCGGTGTCGGATTAACGACGATCACAGTTGTATTGTTATTGATAATCGTCGTGTTGTTATTGTAGCGTCCGTTGCGGCGATAACCGCGATTGTAATCGTAGTAATAATCGTCGTAACCGAGCGGATACCAGCAAATTGTCGAACCGTTCCAGGTCGTGATGCTGACAATCGCCGGCGACCACCAACTGCGGCTTGAACGATAATAACCGTAAGGTGTCCAAACCCAATCGCCGTTATCCCAAACCCAGCGTCCGTGATGATACGTCGCCCAACCCCAGGGTTCATCATTTACCCACGTCCAGCCGTAAACCGGAACCCAACGCCAATGTCCATAACGATACGGCGACCAGTTGGCATAACCCGAAACCGTATTTGTGTAAGGCTTCCAGACGTAGCCGTATTTTTTCGTGTAAATCCAGTCGCCGAATTCGCTCAAATCTTCCGCACCGTAAATATCGCGGTCGTAATACTTGTCGTAACTTGCATCTTTTAGACGTTTAGCGATCACTGCGTCGCGCTGCAAAACCCAATCGTCAAATTCGTCAATCGTCCGTGAAATATTGCTCGTTTCATAATCGCCCGCGTAATTTCCTTCGATATAAATCTGCGCCGACCGACCGCTGCGAAGCGTAAAACCCGAAGTCTTCGTATAAACCTTCGCTTCGCCGTTTTCGGCTGCCGTCACGCGAATCTCCGAGTTGCGGGTGTCGCCTGCGTCAATACGAAACAATCCGGCGCGTTCGACCGAAAAAGTCGTGCTTGGCGCGTCAATCTCGAAATAACTTCTTGATTTATCGAAATTCAAAAAGCGCAGACTCATCGTGCCTTGTGGCAGACTGACGGCGATTCCTTCGTCGCGTAAAGTCGTAAATTTCAAATAGGCATTTTCCGACAGGCGGACGTGGTTGTAGCTGTCAAGTTGAATCTCGACGACGGTGTTCGCGCCCGTTGAAAGTTCATCGCCTTCAACCAGCGGCAGATTGAGCGTGGCGCGTTCCCAATCCTGTTTGTCATCGCCGCCGCGCTTGATCTGCACGTCGCCGCGCACGAAACTGATTCGCGCGACCCGCGCCGTCACTTCCGGGATAGAATCGTCCACGACCACGCCGAAAGCGTTTCCGGGATTTAAAAATATAAGGGGCAATAGAAAAAGACCTGCCCAAAGAAACTTCTTCGCTAAACGCATAAAAATTTTGTCTCCTTGAAATATGTTGCTTTGCTTTTGGGAAGAGCAGTTGGGCGAAAAACTCAACTATCGCTTGCGCTTACAGCAATTTTCATACCTTGATAAGTAAAAGTTATAGCAATGAATATTATTCAATATATATCGAAGTTTTATGAAGAGAGATTTTCGGCGTTGAACCAAATCGTGCAGCGCGAAAACTTTAAAGATACGAAATCGTATATTTCAACGATTAGCGCAAGCGTACCGCTTGCAGTATCGGGCGCGTACCGCGTCCGTCTGGAAAATGTTATAACTTATCGAATTCAAAGTCGCACCCGGAAGCGGGACGCATCCGATCAGGCAGCCGTGACGGACTGCACCACTCTTTTTGGAAAACTTATCACGTCGCTTTTGCAACTAAGATTCTTCGATTATAAACTTAATTTCCGGTAAACATTTGATTTACACGAGGACAGATAAAATGAAAAAATTTACAATATTCGGATTCATACTTTTAGCTTTAACATTTTCGGCATTCGGACAGAAAAAAACAACGGTCAAAACGGACTCATCAAAAGACGTTCGCGCGGCATTCGACAGATTGGTCGAAGGCATCAAACAATCCGACGCGGCAAAAGTGATGAGCGTCTATAACAAAAGCGACGACATACTTTTCTTTAACAACAACGGTTCGGTCACGCGCGGATGGGAAACGATGAAAACCAACCGCGAAGAATCATATAAAACGATTACCAATGTGACTCTCGAAACAACCGGCGTAAGAGTTGAAATGCTCGGCAGCAACGCTGCGTATTTAACCTGTAAATGGAAACAGCAGCAGGAATATAAAGGCAAACTCGAAACCGCTTCGGGCAGAATGACCGTCGTTTTCAAATTAATCGGCAAAGAATGGAAAGCCGTTCACCTCCACACATCGCCCGACAACCCGGACACGACGCGACCTGTTTTTGACAGCGAGAAAATTAAGCAGCCATAATTTTTTAGCCACGAACAAACACGAAAGGACACGAAAAAACTTTAAATGCGAATGAAGGGTTGAATAAATTTATTGTTTTTGAAAATTACTGGAACAACGAGAAAAGCGGGTGCGGAAGCCGCAACCCTTCCCGACCTGAAATTGGTTTAATCTTGAATCTCAAACTTAAACCGGCATTCCAGCCAAAGTAAAACAGAAAAGTTAAAATTATTAACAGGTCGGGAAGGGTTGCGGCTTCCGCGCCCGCTGCACAAATAACTTTTCCACTACTTTTAACCCTTGATTCGCATTTAAAGTTTTTTCGCGTCCTTTCGTGTTTGTTCGTGGCTAAATTCTTTCCAAAATCACCTGAGCAACCGCGTGGTCGGTCGTGTGCGAGATTGAAATGTGAATTTTATTCGCGCCTAAATCATCTAATAATTTTCGCGCTTCACCTTTGATTTCGAGATTCGGAACGCCCTGCGAATCGTTTAAGATTTCCATATCCTGCCACGTTATTTTTCCGCGCCAGCCTGTTTTTAACGCCTTCAAAAACGCTTCTTTCGCGGCAAAACGCGCTGCGTAACTTTGCGCCGAAGCCGCGCACTTTGAATCGCAGTAGGCGCGTTCTTTCAGCGTAAAAACGCGCTCCGCAAAACGCGGCGTTCTTTCAATCGTTTCGCGGATACGATAAACTTCAACAATGTCTATGCCGATGGAAACTATCATTAATCAAAAGTCAGAACCGTCTGCGGTCGCGGATGTTTTAAGTATCATAACCGAAAATGAAAAATTAACCGAAAACGGATTTTACTGGCGCGAAAAAGACGGCGTAAAAGTTTTAATTAATCGCGCTTTGGAAGAAAAAGGTTTTACGAACGGCTTTTCGACGCGACTCGGCGGCGTTTCCGATTTCCCTGAAAATTCGCTCAATCTTGCCGGTTACGACGAAGATTCGGCGGAAAATATCACCGAAAATCGCCGCCGTTTTTTGAATATTTTTGAAGGTAATTTCAAACTCGCGTCCGTCTGGCAAATTCACAGCGCGGACGTTCGCGTTATCAGAAATTTAGCGGACGCGGACGACGGCAATTATAAAATGGACGCGATTGTCTCTGACGTGAAAGGCATTTTGCTCGGCGCAAAAACCGCCGACTGCGTGCCGGTTTTGCTCGGCGATGTGGAAACCGGCGCATTTGCGGCGATTCACGCCGGCTGGCGCGGAACTGTCAATTCAATCGTCCTCAACGCCATCGAGAAAATGCGCGAAAACTACGGCACTGTTCCAAGTGATTTAATCGCCGCCATCGGTCCGGCGGCAACCTGCCAAAATTACGAAATCGGACAAGACGTAATTAACGAATTCCGCGCAAAATTCCCAAACTCCCAACATCTCTTCACGCCAACCAAAGAAAATCACGCGCTGGTTGATCTGCACACCGCCAACAAAGAACAACTCCTGAGCGTCGGAGTTTCACCCGAAAACATCTACATAGCCCCGCTCTGCACAATGGAGCGCACGGATTTATTTTTCTCATACCGCAAAGAAAAAAAACTCTACGGCAAAACCGGACGTTTGATGTCGGTAATCGGGAGAAGTTAGCCAAACTCTCAAAAAAGTTATTGACCTGAAACTCAATATTCACTAAAATTTCGTTTCGATACTTTATTCGTTCATCGGGAGTTTTATTTAATGAAAACAAGATTTTTATACCTCACGCTCGTTTGCGCGGCGTTGCTTTTGTCTTTTCACACGCAAAGTCTGGCGAAAGATACCTGGATTAATGTTCGCTCGAAAAACTTTTTTCTAATCGGCAACGCGAGTGAAAAAGACATTCGCGGCGTGGCGACCAAACTCGAACAATTCCGCGAAACTTTCCGTTTGCTTTTTCCGAAAGCCAAATTTAATCAGACGATTCAAACGAACGTCGTCGTATTCAAAAGCGATTCGTCGTATCGTCCGTTTAAACCGAAACGCGCCGACGGCAAACCCGACGACGGCATCGCCGGATATTTTCAGCCGGGCGAAGATTTAAACTACATCACGCTCTCGACCGAAGGCGAAAAAGAAGACACCTACGGAACGATTTTTCACGAATACGTTCATTTTCTGCTTGATACGAATTTCGGCAAATCCGAAGTTCCGCCGTGGTTTAACGAAGGTTTGGCGGAATATTATCAAACATTTCAGATCAAGGAAGACCAAAAAGTTTATCTTGGTAACTTGCAGGACAATCATTTGCGGCTTTTACAGCAAAATAAATTGATTCCGCTCAAGGATTTTTTCGGGATTGATAATTACTCGCTTCATCAAAACGGCAATCATTCACGGAGCATTTTTTACGCGCAGGCGTGGGCATTAATCCATTATTTGATTCAGGCAAATAACGGCGCGAATACGGGAAATATGAGCAAATTTCTCAACCTCGTGATGAACAAAGCCGAGCCGGAAAAAGCCTTTCAGCAAGTTTTTCAGTCCGATTACGCGACAATGGAAAAGACTCTGAAAAAGTATGTCGAGCAGCGTTCTTTTGTCGGTACTCTCGTGACGCTTCCGCAAAAACTGACGTTCGACGCGGAAATGAAAACCCTTCCGCTATCCGAAGCCGAATCTAACGCTTATCTCGGCGACTTGCTCTATCACACGCACGAATTTGAAAATGCCGAGACTTATCTGCAAAAGGCGGTCGCACTCGACGCAAATTCGAGTATTGCGAACACTTCGCTCGGTTTGGTCAAAATGCACCAGCGAAAATTTGACGAAGCCAAAAAGTTTCTCGAAAAAGCGATGACGGACGACCAGAAAAATTATCTCGCGCATTTTAATTACGCATACATTCTGAGCCGCGAAAGTATGGACGAATTCGGCTATGTCGGCAAATTTCCGCTTGAATCGTTAAAAAGAATGCGCGAATCGCTGCATAAAACAATCGAAATTAATCCGAATTTTACCGAAAGTTATCGTCTGCTCGGCTTTATTAATCTGGTCAGTAACGAGAGTTTGGATGAATCGCTCGTGCTTTTGAAAAAAGGTCTCGCGCTGCAACCCGGCAATCAGGATTACGCATTTCTGATCGCGCAGATTTATATGCGGCAGGAAAAATATGCGGAAGCCAAAGAAATCGCGCAAAAAATCGTTAAAACTGCCGATGAACCGCAGTTGCGGACAAACGCGCAAAATCTGCTTGACTCGATTAATCGTTTTGAGGAAAGCAGGGCGTTTTATCAAAAACAGCAAAACGAGGCTGTTAGTCAAACAAATCGCCCAACGATTTTGGTTAGAAGAACCAGCAAACCACTGACTGAAGCCGAGTTGAAAAAAATCAACGAAGAGAATCAGATTAACAATCTCAACCGCAATATCGAAAAACCGAAAGCGGACGAGAAACAGGTCGTCGGATACATCGAAAAAGTTGCCTGTATCAAAGGCGAGATAAATTATGCGGTTAAAACGGAAACCGAAAGTTTTCCGCTGACGAGCAAGGATTTTACCAATCTGTCGTTAAATGCGATGGTCGAAGAAGCGCAAAATGTCCAATTCGGTTGCGATTCCGACATAAAAGGCTTTTTGACGGTCATTACCTATCGTCCGAATGCTGATTCCAAAGCAAAATCAAAGGGAACTCTGCTCGCGCTGACCTTCGTGCCGAAATATTTTCGGATGAAAACAGAGGAAGAACTCGCTAAATCGGAACAAGTTATTGTCGAACAGGAAGAAGAGCAAACGATTACCGAAACGCCGAATGTTCCGAATGTTCCGAGTCAAACTGAATTTGACGAACGTCGCCGGGAAGCAATGCTGCGCGGGATCGGTGAAAATTTGCGGAAACCGCTCGATGGTGAAAAACGCGAACTGGGAATTGTCGAAAAGATCGAATGCAGCGGAAAAATTGTTATTTTCAGCGTAAAAACCGCAACGCAATCGCTGAAATTCAAAGCCAATTCGCTGCAGGACGTAAAAATGATGTCTTTCACACCTGATGCCGCGCAGATGCGTTTCGGCTGCGGTGTCACGCTGCCGCCGATTTCGACCGTCATTACTTACCGCCCAAGCAGTAATCCAAAAGACAAACAAAACGGTGAACTAATCTCACTCGAATTTGTACCGAAGAGTTTTAAATTGGAATAAATAATAAAATAAAAAGGTGAAGAAATATGCTTTCTTCACCTTTTAGCTTTAATTTAATGGCAATGATTTTCAACACTTTATCGAGGTGCAACGTCTAAACCAACATTAATAAGAATTTGCCAAGCAACAAAAATTAGAACGAAAACAACAGGAATGCTCGAAATAATGACGATACTTATTCCAGTAATCTCGAATACAGAATATCTTTTTTCGGTATTCGAGATTATTGATGAAATATCATTCTCAGGGGTTGGCATTTCTCCTCTCTTCATCTAACTTGCGCTGTCGGCGTAAATTATTTCATTCCCGGCGGATAATTCGCCCTATTTGTCGAATGCTTTAAAGAAATCGCCGGTAGAAAAATTCTGCAGGAATACTTTCAACCGAACCTTCACCCGTTTTGCCGTCGTAGTGTGTCACAAAATTTCCGCACTCGAAACAAATTACAATGTCAACTGTTTTTTCGCCATCAACGATTCGTAAGCCGTGGCGCGGATTGAAACACGCTGCGCCATGACTGCCGATCATTCCGTTGGTCAACGAACGCTTTAACAAAAACTGCTTACTCGAACTGTCAATCAAAGTTTCTTTTAGAATCTTGTAACCGTGAAATGTCTCGTTTCCGTCAATGCTTTCTTTGGGTTCGAGCGAATAAAGAGTTATTTTCTCACCACGATTAAAAATTTGATATGAATTATTCGGGAAGACTTGCGCGATTTGTTCGGCATCCGGCTGGCGCAAATAATTCCAAAAAATAACGGCAGTAATCAACAAACTGATGATTACCGCCGCCGACAATAAAATATTTACGGATTTGCTCATTTAACTTGCGCCGTTAATGTCACTTCCTTCGTTTTCGGCGGATAGCAAACTTCTTCGGTGCAAGCCTGAAAACGGACGACGGCTCTGACTTTGACGACATTTCCCTTAAAATTTGCGGGAACGGTCAGATTAAATGAAAACGCGGCGTTGCCTTCGTAAACATTGAGCGTGTCTTCGGAAAATTGGAATTTGCGGTTTTTGCCGCGCGGATAGCTGACTGCGCTCGTTTTTGCGCCGACTGCGCTGATTTTGACCGTCGTCGGAATTGCAAACTGGCTGTTCGGACGACTCGAATTAACGTGCAAACCGCCCGGAATCGAGAGAACGACCGTGCCTTTTGTCGAACCTCCGCGTGTGACCGAACCGATTGAACCCGTAACCGTCTGCGCGTTCGCAAAAATGTTTGTCAAAAAGATAAATCCGATAGATAAAATTGCGCTGTATAATAATTTTTTCATAAGTTTCTGCTTTTTTGTTGATAATGGTTGCCAAACTGCGATGTTTTATTTGACGCGAAAACTTTCAAGCGTTTTCTCAATTCTTTCGCTGTAATCGGCTTCGACTTTGGCTAAAATCGTGATTTTAAGATCAAAAATCTTTTGATTATTGGCAATGATTTTATGATGAATTTTCGTGTCAACATCCTTTTCCGTTTTTTCACCGGTCAGCCAAAACGTCCGGTTATCAATATTTTCCTCCGACGAAACTTTGTCAACCGACTGACGCGCCAATTTGCAAACCTTCCCGAATTTCTGATTTGTAAAGACCTTGACGGTCATCATTCCCTGCCGGATCGTTTCCGCGTCGTCTTCGCCGTAATCCTTTGAATACGACTCGAACGCAAACTCGGATTCACGGCGAATCGGGTTCAAAAAACCTTCGGGTTTGACGAGCGAAAATTCGTCCGTTTCAACTATTTCCTCTTGGTATGCTTCCGCCGCGCTTTTTTTAATTTTGGTCGAAGTGTAAATCATCAACGCGACGACGAACACGCCGATTATCAGAATTTCCATAAGAATTTTTGTCAACAGATGAACGCGGATAAACACATATATTAAAACTATTGATAAAACTGAAAAGTATTTTTCTTATCTGTGTTTATCCTGTTCATTTGTGGATAATTTTCCGTTTCACCTCGCAATCCGCACTAAGTTGGATTCGGACTTTGCCGCGAGTTGTCCGCAGGCGGCGTAAATGTCGCGTCCGCGCGGAGTTCGCAAATATGCCGAAACGCCTTTTGATTCTAAAATATTTTTGAACCGCTGAATTTGTTCGCGGCTCGACGGTTTATATTCGAGCGGTTCGGCGGAATTATGCGCGATTAAATTTATTTTGACGCGCGTTAAATCGTATTTCCTTAATAGTTTCGCTAAATCGTGCGCGTGTTCGTCCGAATCGTTGACACCGCCGAGCAGCACATATTCAAACGTAAATCTCTCGCCGCGCTTCAGTGATTTTTCAAACTCTTTTGCCGCCGCGAAAAGTTCTTCGATGTTCCATTTTTTATTAATCGGCATCAATTTATCGCGCTGTTCGTTCGTCGGCGCACTCAATGAAATCGCTAAATGCGGACGTTTTTCGAGCTTCGCAAACTCGTAAATCTTCGGCACGATTCCGGCAGTCGAGATTGTCACACGGTTCGGCACTATAAATAATCCGTTTTCGTCCGCCATTATTCCCAGAGCCTTGATTAAATTTTCGTAATTCAAAAACGGCTCGCCCGCGCCCATCCCGACGAGATTCGTGCCGTGCGGTGTTTCTGCGCCGACTCCGTAAACATCGTTTAAGACAATAATTATCTGCTCAACAATTTCTCCGGCAGTCAAATTTCGCAGTAATCCGAGCTTTGCCGTCAAACAAAAATCACACTTGAGCGGGCAACCCGACTGTGAAGAAAAACAAATCGTATCGCGCGATTCGGTTGGAATATAAACCGTTTCAACCGGGAAATTATCGTGCGTTTTCATCAGAAAACGGCGCGTTCCGTCGGTCGAAACATAACGTGATTCGACCGTCAAAGTCGTCGCCGTCGCCGTTTCGTTTAACTTTTCGCGCAACGCTTTCGGCAAATCCGTCATTTCGTCAAACGTCTGCAAACGGCGTTCGTAAAGTTGCTTGAAAATCTGTTTCGCGCGGTATTTCGGCTCGCCGATTGATGCGGCAAAATCAACAAGTTCTCCGGGCGTGAACGCGGTCAGATGAATTTTCTCGTTCGATTCATTCATTTACTTTCAAATTTAAAGATAACATATCACTCGAATATTTTGATAAAAACGAAAGAAATTATCCACAGATGAACACGAATAAACACAGATGAAAAAATAAAAAGTAGTTGAAAAATCTGTCGAAAAATATCTGTGTCCATCTGTGTTCATCTGTGGATAAAATAATTCCTGATGATTTATGATAAATTAAATTTGAAATATGAAATCGAAGGCATTAATCGGCGGCATTATCGCTCTAATTCTGCTCATCGCGGCAATCTTTTTCTGCATCTGGGCAGGCACGAAAATCAACGAAAAACTGTCCGAAATCAACCCGGACGCACCGACCAACGATCAGCCGAATCAGCCGAACGGACAAAACCCCGCATCGAACGAAGGCAATCTGCCGTTCGGAAATCCGAGCAACGCAACGGCAAATACTTCAAACGCAAATAATTATTTGATGGAAAATCCGTCATACACGCTTTCATATAATCGTGATAAAGCGATTCCGAATTGGACGGCGTGGCGTTTGACGAAAAACGATTTAGGTGAGGCTTCGCGGCAAAACAATTTTCGTCCCGACGACCGTTTGCCCGACGGCTGGACGCGCGTTACGCCTTCGGATTACACGGGAAGTGGTTTTGATCGCGGTCATTTATGTCCGTCGGCTGACCGCTCAAATTCGGTCGAGGCAAACAGCGCGACGTTTTTGATGACGAACATCACGCCGCAAACGCCGGAACTAAATCAAGGTCCGTGGGAAAAACTCGAAACCTATTCGCGTTCGATGGCGCGGCGCGAAGGAAATTTGTATATTATCGCAGGAAATTACGGCGGCAGTAACCGCGTGAAAAATAAAATTACGATTCCGACAAATTTCTGGAAAATCGTCGTCGTCATTCCGCCCGGAGCAAACGCCGCGTCAATCAACGCTAACACGCGCGTCATTGCTGTTGATATGCCGAATATCGGCGGCATCAAAGAAAAAAACTGGCGCGATTATAAAACAACCGTTCGCCAAATCGAACAAAAAACCGGCGACAACTTTTTCTCGAATCTGCCGCAAAAATTGCAGGACGCACTCGAAACGAAAAGCGATAACCGGCAAAATTTTTCACAATAAAAATGCGAAGCGGACTGGAGCGCAATCCGTCCCGGTTGCATTGAGCGTTTGCTTCAAACGCGAAAAAGCCTAAGCAATCTAATCATTTGGTTAAAAATAAAGAGCATCGGCGCGAAAGATTTTTGTAGTTTGAATTATTAGAAAAGAAACGCTTTTTCGCGCCGGAAGCCGACACTCATTGCAACCGGGACGGATTGCGCTCCAGTCCGCTTCGCATCTGTGAAAAAGGCTCTAGCCAAATTTGGCTAGAGCCTTTTTTAATTAAAGTTAAAGATTCAATTTTTACCACCACGAAGATTTCTTTTTCGCTGATGAACCGCCGAATAGTCCGCCGAGAACGCCGCGCACAATTTCACGTCCGACGTTGCTGCCGATAGCTCTTGATGCGCTTTTGGCAAATGCGCCGAAGGCATCGGTCGCCGTGTTGCCTTTTGCCGCTTCCTTTTCGGCTTTGGCGGCTTCTTTCGCGTCAATTTCGGCTTGTTTCGCTGCCGCTTCCGCTTCGGCTTCCGCCTGCGCCGCCTGCGCCGCAGTTTCCGATTTCGCCTTTAATAATTCATACGCCGATTCGCGGTCAACGACCGTTTCATATTGTCCGGCGACGAGCGAATTTGCTAAAAGTTGCTGCCGCTGTTCAGGCGTGACAGGTCCGATGTGCGAATGCGGCGGAATAATGAAGGCGCGTTCGACCATTGACGGAATGCCTTTGTCGTCGAGAAACGAAACCAGAGCCTCGCCGACTCCGAGTTCGGTAATCGCCGTTGCGACATCAATTTCCGGGTTTTGGCGAAATGTTTCCGCCGCCGCGCGAACACCTTTTTGATCTTTCGGCGTAAAAGCGCGAAGCGCGTGTTGGACGCGGTTGCCGAGTTGTCCGAGAATGCTTTCGGGAATGTCCACCGGATTTTGCGTGACGAAATAAACGCCGACACCTTTTGAGCGAATCAATCTGACAACCTGCTCGATTTTATCAACGAGTGCCTGCGGTGTGTCGTTAAAAAGTAAATGCGCCTCATCAAAAAAGAACACGAGTTTCGGTTTTTCCAAATCTCCGGCTTCAGGCAACATTTCAAATAATTCAGATAAAAGCCACAGCAAAAACGTCGAATAAAGTTTCGGCGAATTAAAAAGTTTGTCCGCCGCGAGAACATTAATCACGCCTTTGCCGCTGACGGTTTGCATAAAATCGCCGAGATTAACCGCCGGTTCGCCGAAGAATTTTTCCGCGCCCTGATTTTCCAGTTCGATCAGCCCGCGCTGAATCGCGCCGACCGAAGCCTTTGAAACATTGCCGTATTCGGCTTGAAACTGATCCGCGTTTTCGGCGACATATTGCAAAAGTGCGCGTAAATCTTTAAAGTCAAGCAACATCAGACCGCCTGTGTCGGCGATTTTGAAGCACAGATTCAAAACCGCTTCCTGCGTGTCGTTTAATTGCAAAACCCGCGACAGCAGCATCGGTCCCATTTCCGAAATCGTCGCCCGCAGCGGATGTCCCTGTTCGCCGAAAACGTCCCACAGCGTCACCGGACAATTTGAAAATTCAAAGCCTTCTTTGATTCCGAGCATCGTCAAACGGTCGTCAACACGCTGGTTTCCGCCGCCGATTTGCGACACGCCCGTCAAATCACCTTTAATGTCCGCCATAAAAACCGGAACGCCGAGGTGACTGAAACTTTCCGCCATTCTCTGCAAGGTAATCGTTTTTCCCGTGCCGGTCGCGCCCGTAATCAAACCGTGACGATTTGCTTTGTCGGGCAACAAATAACATTCTTTTGCGTCTTTTTTCGCAACTAAAATCGGTTCTGCCATATTTTTATTTCCTTATTTTAAAGAGTTTCTTCGGGGACTGATGCGAGTATTTTACATTAAGTTTGAGGTTCGTCAAATAACTTGTGCCGACGGGCGAAACATTTTTTTCTCTATTCCGTAACAAACCGATTATGAGAAGAAAATTTTTGGCTTGTCTCCTGAGTTTATTAGTTTTTCAAACAGTTATGGCGCAGACAAAAGAAGCGAATGCGGCGGACGTTTCATCGCTCGACGCGATTATGAAATCGGTCTATGACGTAATTTCGGGCGATGCGGGACAAAAGCGCGATTGGGACCGGTTTCGCTCGCTTTTCTACAAAGATGCACGACTCATTCCTTCGGGAAAAAATCCGACGACCGGCGTGATCGGCGCACGTTCGCTAATGGTCGAAGATTACGTCACACGCGCCTCGGCAAATATGGAAAAGGAAGGCTTTTACGAACGCGAAAAAGCGCGCCGCGTTGAAATCTACGGCAATATCGCGCAGGTTTTTTCGACCTACGAATCGTATCACAGCCTTTCCGACAAAAAACCTTTTCAGCGCGGCATCAACAGTTTTCAACTTTTCAATGACGGAACGCGCTGGTATGTCATGACAATCTACTGGCAGGGCGAAACGCCGGAAACGCCGATTCCGAAAAAATATTTGAAGAGTAAAAAAGATTAAATTATGAATACTGATCGGACGAAATATACAAAGTTAAATCGCCGACCGCTTGGACGTTTGCTTTAGCTCTTGTTTGTATATCAATTTTTACGTTTTTGCTAATTTAGGTATTACACGGTTCAGGCGCGTTTCGCTTGATTATTAGAACGGCTGTGATTAATTTCGTCGAACTTCTGTTTCGAATGTTTTAGCAAAGGTCGTTTCAACTTCTACTTTCGTTGTCGGTTCGGCAATTTTTCGCAAAAAACTTCGCGTAATCGAAAATGAATAGACCGAACGGTTCGATGCCGCTTTTTTCCACAGTTTGATGATGTCTTTGATGCGCGGCGCGGATTGTCAAAAGCAGTTTGTTGTTTGAATTGAAAGTCGAAAACCTTCGATGCGTAAAAAGATCGTGCGCGACGAAATAAACCGCGCCGTAAATTGCAATGCCCAAACCGATTGGAAACGAAACCGAATTTAGAAAAGGCTTTTCGGCAAAAATCATCAGCAAAATCGAAGCCGCCGCAAAGATCATCGAAAACAGATCATTGAGTTCAAACGCGCCTTTTCGCGCAACGTGATGCGTTTGATGAACGCGCCACAAAACGCCGTGAAACAGCCAGCGATGCACGACATAGGAAAAAATCTCCAAGCCGACGAAGCCTAAAATTGTTAGAGCAATGAATTTCAATAATAAATTTTAGTCACGAACAAACACAAAATTTCACGAAAATATTTTTGACTTTATTCGTGTATTTTCGTGTTTTTCGTGGCTAATCCTCTTAAAGTTTGTCGTTGAATAATCCGACGACCAATGCCCAAGCGTCTTCGGCAGCGGTTTCGTTGTAAACTTCGGGGCGCGTGTTGTTGAAAAATGCGTGGTCGGCTTCGTATTTTACGCTTGTTACCGGCAACTCGTATTTTTCGGTCATTTCTTCAAGATAGCCGACTTTTTCAGCGTTGATCCATTTATCTTCGGTTGCCGAAACAAAAATCGTCGGCACGGTCAGATTTTTCAAAACGTCTTCTTCGGGAATGTCGCCGTAAAAAGGCGCGGCGGCACTGATGCCTTCCAAAAGACACGCGGCGCGAAGCGAATAAGTTCCGCCCATACAAAAACCCGTGATGCCGAAATGCGTTGTGCCGTATTTTTCACGCGCCGTTTCCATCGCGGCTTTGATGATTTCCACACCGTCTTCGGTTTTGAGTTCCTGCATCAACGCGCCGGCTTCCTGCGAAGTTTTGGCAATTTTCCCGCGATAAAGATCGGGCGCGATTGCCAAAAAACCTTCGTCGGCGTAACGCTGTGCGATGTCCTTGATGTGATCATTCAAACCCCAATATTCCTGAATGATGATAACGGCTTTTTTGTTGTCGGCATTGTCCGGTGCGACGGCATAAGCGGTCGTTTCACCGTTTGCGGTGTTAAAAGTTAAAGTTTCGTTTGCCATTGAAATTAAAAAATTCTCCTTGAAATTTGTTTGGATTAATTATACCAAAAGTTCTGAGTTCACGCTCTCAAGTGCCGAAGTGCGGGCGGTTTCGCCGCTTGAGAGCCATAAATAAAACCGGAAGCCGTCTGACTGGAGCGAGGGGCATCCCTGCTTGCATGAGTGGTGTTTTTTACCGCTCAAAAGCGTTACTCATTTGCAGCTCCGATAAAATCTTAAAACTTACGCGATTTTCTTTCTTCGAGTTTTCGATAAACAATCGCTTGTGAACGGCAAAAAACGCCGTTCATGCAAGCAGGGATGCTCGCGCTCCAGTCAAACGGCTTTTGTAATAATAAAGGGGAACTCAAAACTTACTTTTCACTTCGATAAGCGGTGAATTTTTCTTTTCGCTGGTGGCAAAGATTGATTTTCCGTCCGCCGAATAGCCGACGGCTTCGCCCTGTTCGCGTGCGCCAAGTTCAATCACGACAGGTTTTTCCTTCCAGATTTCGTCAAAATTTTTCGCGTTTGCGGGCAAGGTTAATTCGTAAGCGTCAAAATAATCGCAAATGATAATGCGTTTGCCGTCGGGCGAAATATCGCCGCCGGTTAAGAATCCGTTCGGAATTGCGGGAACTGTGAAGTCGGCGATTTTTTCGAGTTTGTTGGTTTTGTCTAAATCGAAATCGCTTTTGAGTTTGTAAACCGCCGACGCGCTGCTCAGACTTTTTGAAAGAATATAAATATCGCCCGAAGTCGGATGAACCATCAAAGTTTCGGCATCGCGGCGCATATCGGGATAGGTAAATTTGATGCTTTCCGAAGTTTCGGTCGCCAGCGGATTTTTCTTGCTCGAAGATTTGTTTTCAGGCGAAATTGTCGGTTCTTTAACACGATAAATCGTAAATTCGTCGCGGATTCGCGTGTTGTTGCCGATGTCGCCGATGTATAAAACGCATTCGCCGTTCGGATTTTTTATTTCGGCGATGTCCTCCCAATCGTAATTTTTCGCGCCTGAAACCTTCCACGTTCCGAGTTTTTCGCCTTTGGAATTAAGCGCGAAAATAAAGGCTTCGTCGCCCGAATCGTTATGCGTCCATAAAACGTCCGGCTGACATTTTGACGCGGCAATTCCGCTGCTTTCGGTTATTTCTTTTGATTCGATTTTGCCGATAACCTTTGGTTTGTCATAATTTGAGTTGTTATTTGCACCTGTTTTATTGCCGTTTTCGCTCCTGCTTGAAAAAACCGACGAACAGCCTGAAAAAAGCAGACCAAGCAGCGAAAATAATATGACAAACGCAGAAAATTTAGTTATAGTTTTTTGCAGCATACTTCACCAAACTGATTATAACGCAGTTGCGTTAAACGAAGTTCGATAAACTTTTTTCGCGCATTTGTCGTAAGAGAATTTTAGGTTATACCCCAAAATGATTGTCGGAACCGAATGGCTGGTCGAAGCCGAAGAATGTAACGAAAATCTGCTGCGTGACGAATCAATTCTTCGCGCAGTTTTTTCGCGCATCATCAATGATCTCGGCTTGAAAACACTTGGCGAACCGCTCTGGCACAAATTCGGCGGCGAAGGCGGCGTGACAGGTTTAGTAATGCTCACCGAATCGCATCTTGCCTGCCACACATACCCGGAACACAACACCGCAACCTTTAATCTATACTGCTGCCGCAGCCGCGCCGAATGGAACTGGGAAGCGAATTTAACGGAATTACTCAATGCGAAAATTGTCAATATTCGTAAAATTGAAAGAGGAAATCCAAGGTCACAAACTGTCGGAGGTGAAGTTTGAGCGTTCTGAAAGCAAATTGTCCGTCGTGCGCCGCGCTCGTGGAGTTTCAAAAAGGCTCAACGATTGTTTTGGTGTGTCCATTTTGCCGTTCGGCGGTCGCGCGGACTGATCGCGGTTTGAGCGATTTGGGCAAGGTCGCGGAGATTATGGATTCCGAATCGCCGCTCAAACTCGGACTCAAAGGACAATATAAAAGCGAGCGTTTTGAACTGACCGGACGCGCCCAGATGCGCCACGAACTCGGCGGCGTTTGGGACGAATGGTATGCGACATTTTCAAACGGCTGGGTCGGCTGGCTCGCCGAAGCGCAGGGGAAATTTTACTTAACTTTTTATCAACCTTTACCGAACGGCGCACAGATTCCGTCATTTGAACAACTCCAATTAGGTCAGCCGGTGACGGCAATTCCAAGCCAAACGCCTTTGATGGTCACGGAAAAAGGCACGGCGACTTCGGTTGCAGCGGACGGCGAAATTCCGTATAGATTAGAACCGAACGAACGCAGCAATTACGCCGATTTGTCGGGCAAAAACAATGCTTTCGGGACGATTGATTATTCGATCAATCCGCCGTGGACATTTGTCGGCAGTCAGGTTTCGTTCGAAGAAATCGGACTCGGACAGGCAAAATCCGTCAAACGCGAGGCGCAGAGAGTTTCGACCGAAGGTGTCGGTTGTCCGAACTGCGGCGGACCGCTGACTCTGACCGCGCCGGACAAAGCCGAGCGCGTTACTTGTCCGTATTGCAATTCGTTATTGGATGTTAATCAAGGAAAATTAACGTGGCTCAAAGCCTTGAATCCGCCGCCCGTTCCGCCCGATTTTGTCTTGAAGATCGGAATGGAAGGCGTTTTTATGAACGACGCGAAATTCCGAATCATCGGTGCGGTCGTTCGCAGCGTAACCATCGAAGGAATTAAATATTTCTGGCACGAATATCTGCTCTACAATCCGCTGATCGGTTTTCGCTGGCTGATTCATTCCGATAATCATTGGAATTTTGTCGAACCCGTCAATCCGGCGGATGTTGAAAGCACACAAATTTACGGCACAGGCTCGACCGTCAATTACAACGGGCAGAGTTACAAAATTTTTCAGGACGCGCCGGCGATGGTCGAATTCGTGCAGGGCGAATTTTACTGGCGCGTCGAACAGGGAGAAACTGTTCGCGCCGTTGATTATGTCGCTGCGCCGTTGATGCTTTCGCAGGAATCAACCGGCAACGAGATAAACTGGTCGGTCGGCGTTTATCAAACCAACGCGGACATCGAAAAAGCGTTCAATATCACGGATTTACCAAAGCCCTGGTCGGTCGCGCCGAATCAGCCATTTACGGGCGGATTTTATATCAAATGGGGTTTCGGATTACTCGGATTACTGTGTCTGGTGGCATTTTTATCAACAATTGTCGGTGGTTTCGGCAACGTGCCTTTGAACGAAACGATAACTTTGCAGCCGACGGCAAGCGCGACGACACCGCAGACGGTTTTCAGTCAGCCTTTTGAATTAAAAGGAAACCGCAACGTCCGAATCACGGCAAATGCGCCTGTCAACAACGCTTATGCCGATTTGGACATTGATTTGGTGAACGAACAAAATCAGGAAGTCGAATCGGTCAATATTCCAATCGAATATTATACGGGCAGCGACAGCGACGGCGCGTGGACGGAAGGAAATCAAACCGAAGACGCGACGCTTTCGTCACTGCCCGCCGGAAAATATACTCTGCGTGTCGAAGGAACGTGGCAGAACTTTCAACAGCCGATTCCGGTTGCCGTCAAAGTCGAGCAAAACGTCGCACGCGGCGTAAATTTTTGCTGTGCGTTTGTCGTCTTGGCGATTTTGCCGATACTCGCACTGTTCAGAAAATTCGCCTTTGAATCGCGCCGCTGGAGCGAAAGTATGTTCGGCAGCACAGGTTCGAGCAGTTCTGATGATGAATAAAAGTCTTGAGTGATAAGTCTTGAGTCTGAAGTCGAAAAACGGCTTGACTCAAGACTTATGACTCAAGACTCAAGACTAATTTTATGATGAAAACACTTTTCTTAATTTTCGGAATCGGAGTAGTTCTGATGTATGCGTCGGCTTCGTGGTTTGGCTGGGAGTTTGCCAATTCGGGAAGTAATTCAAGACTTGGAATGCCGTTCATTTACGGCGGTTTTCGTGGAGGAAAATAAATGCTGAATCTTTTATCAAATATCATTCCGTTTGCTTTTATCGTTAAACTCGAAGAACTTTTGCCGGTTCTACTAACGACCGTGATTTTCGTCGCCATCGGCTTGGTTGTCTTTGCCATCGCATTTTTTATCGTCGTCAAAGTCGCACCGTTTTCTGTGAAAAAAGAAATCGAAGACGACCAGAATACGGCACTTGCAATCATTATCGGCGCAATCATTATCGGCGTGGCATTGATAATTTCGGCGGCGATTCAGGGGAACTAAAATTAGTGGAGAGTGGAGAGTAAAGAGTGAAGAGAAGAATCGCACTCTCTACTCTCCACTCTTTACTCTCCACTCAAAATGAACCGCACACCTTTACTTTTTCTCAACGTCTTCATCATCGCCACCTGCGGTTTGATTTACGAACTGCTCGCCGGGACGCTTTCTAGTTATGTTTTGGGCGATTCGGTGACGCAGTTTTCGATCATCATCGGCGTTTATCTGTTTGCGATGGGTGTCGGTTCTTATTTATCGAAATTTATCGGCAAAAACGTCGCCGAAAAGTTTGTCGAAATCGAACTTGGAGTAGCAGTCTTGGGAGGATTTTCCGCGCCGCTGCTATTTTTCGCGTTTGCCAAACTTTCGTATTTCGCGTTCGTGCTTTACGGAATCGTTTTCGGCATCGGTGTTTTGGTCGGGCTGGAAATTCCGCTGTTGATGCGGATTTTGCAGGACGAACTCGAATTCAAAGATTTAATTTCGCGCGTTCTTGCCTTTGACTACATCGGCGCACTCGTCGCTTCGCTGTTGTTTCCGCTGTTTTTTGTGCCGAAATTAGGACTGGCGCGAACTTCGTTATTGTTCGGAATGCTCAACGCGGCAGTCGGAATCTGGGGAACGTGGCTGCTTGAACCGTTAATTAAAAAAAGCATCACTTTCCTGCGCGTTTGCGGTTTTGCGTTAATAATTTTACTGCTCATCGCCTTTATCAAAGCCGATTATTTGACCTCGCTCGCCGAAGATTCGCTGTTTACCGACAACATCATTTACGCCAAAAGTTCGTCGTATCAGCGGATTATCGTGACCAAAGGCAAAACCGGATATTCGCTGTTTTTGAACGGCAATCTGCAATTTAATTCATTCGACGAATATCGTTATCACGAAGCACTGGTGCATCCGCCGTTTGCCGCATTCGGCGCAAATCCGAAGCGAATTTTAGTTTTGGGCGGCGGCGACGGTTTGGCTCTGCGCGAGATTTTGAAATACGATTCGGTCGAATATATTCAACTCGTTGACCTCGACCCGGAAATGACGAAAGTGTCAAAATCAGTTCCTGCACTCGGCGATCTGAACAAACATTCATTCGACAATCCGAAAGTTCACGTTACCAACGCCGACGCTTTTGTCTGGCTCGATTCGGTCGAAGCCGAACCGTTTGATGTGGCAATCGTGGATTTTCCCGACCCGAATAATTTCGCTTTGGGGAAACTTTACACAACGCGATTTTATAATTTATTGAAAAAAAAACTTACGCCCGATTCAGCGGTCGTGATTCAAACAACTTCGCCGCTGATGGCGCGTAAGTCTTTTTGGTGCATCATTAAAACGCTCGAAGCGGTCGGTTTTACCGTCAAACCTTATCAAACAACCGTGCCGTCATTCGGCGTTTGGGGTTACGCGCTGGCGAAAATGCAGCCGTTTGAAACGCCCGCGAAATTACCCGAAAATATCGAGTTGAAATTTTTGAACGACAAAACTCTGGCGGCAATGTTCGACTTTTCGGCTGATACGAATTTGCCGGATGAGGAGATTGAAATAAATAGATTAGATAATCAATCTTTGGTGCGATATTACGAGGCGGAATGGCGGAGATTCGAGTAAATTATCAGCTATCAGTTATTCGCTTTCAGCTATTCCGAAGATTACATTTTAAGAGAATAACTTTCGGAATAACTGAAAACTAATAGCGAATAGCTGATAACTTTAGAAATTATATGAGTGAAAATATTTTACAGGAAAAATCGTATAAATTTGCATTGCGAATCGTTAAGTTGAGTCAGTTTTTAAACGACGAAAAACACGAATTCGTATTGTCGAAAAAGATTCTGGATTCGGGGACGGCAATCGGCGTTTTGATCGAAGAAGCAAAGCAGGGCGAAAACAAAACCGACTTTTTGCAAAAATATTCGATTGCCAACAAAGAAGCATTCAAAACGAACTTTTGGCTAAGACTGTTGCGCGACGGCGGATTTTTGAGCGAAAAACAAGCGCAGTCGCTGCTTGATGACTGTGAAGAACTGCAAAAAATGTTGATTTCATCGCTGAAAACAGCTAAAAAATCTGAGTAAAAAATCACTTTCGGAATAGCTGAAAACTGATAGCTGATAGCGAATAGCCGTTTTGATTATCAGCTATTCGCTATCAGCTATCAGTTATTCCGAATATATTTTGCCAAAATGAATCTCACCCGCCGAGAAATTTTAACCGCCTTTTTAGGAATGCCTTTCGCGCTTACCGCGTGTAAATCGAACTCTGAAAACACAGCGGTTGCGGGCGAAATCGTCGGCGCGAATGTCAATGTCGGACATATTCTGCGTGAAAACAGAAACGTCGAAGTTCCGGCGAATAATTGGGAAACCGTCAAAGTCGCCATCATCGGCGGCGGCGCGGCGGGACTGAGCGCGGCTTGGAAATTTCGGCAGAATAATTTCAACGATTTCGCGCTTTTAGAATTGGAAAGCAAAATCGGCGGCACGGCGCAGAGCGGAACTTCCGACATCGTAAATTATCCGTGGGGCGCACATTATTTGCCCGTGCCGTTTCAGGAAAATGCCGAATTAATCGCGCTGTTAGACGAAATGAATTTGACCGAAGGCAGAAGCGCAAACGGTGAAATTATTGTTCAGGAACAGTTTCTCTGCCGCGAACCCGAAGAGCGCGTTTTCTACAAAGGTCGCTGGTATGAAGGTTTATACTTAAATGTCGGCGCGTCCGAAGACGACAAAAATCAATATAAGTTGTTTCAAAAGGAAGTTGATTTTTGGGTGAACTGGCGCGATGTTTCAGGCAAACGTGCTTTTACATTGCCCGTTGCGAATTGCTCGAACGATGCGGAAGTTCTCGCGCTCGACAAAATTTCGTTCGGCGATTGGCTGCGGCAGAAAGGTTTCACGTCCGAGCGTTTGTTTTGGTATTGCGACTACGCAACGCGCGACGATTACGGGTTGAAACTCGACAACGCTTCGGCGTGGGCGGGACTTTTTTATTTCTGTTCGCGCGTTCGTAAATCGGGCGAAGAATCGCAGCCGTTCATCACTTTTCCCGAAGGCAACGGCAAATTTGTCAATTATTTGTCTGACAAAATTAAAGATAAAATTCGCCTCAACACGCTCGCGCTCGAAATAACTCCGAACGAAACGGGCGTTGATATAATTTATTTAAACACGGAAACAAACGAGATTCGCGGCATTCACGCCGAAAAAGCGATTTTTGCCGCGCCGATTTTTACGGCGAAATATCTGATTCGGGATTTCAAAACTAATCCGCCGCCATTTGTTAACGAGTTTCAGCATAATGCGTGGTTCGTGGCGAATTTGTTCTTAAAAGACCGCCCGAAAAATCGTTTTGCGAAGGATTTTCCGCTCGCGTGGGACAACGTGATTTATGAAAGTCCGTCGCTCGGATATGTGAATTCGACGCATCAAAAAGGCATTGATTACGGAGCGGCGGTTTTTACCTATTATTACCCGATGTGCGCCGAAGAAAACGGACGCGCTAAACTTTTCGCGCTCGATCATCCGCAGCTTGCCGATATAATTTTGACCGACCTTTCACGCGCTCATCCGAACATCCGCGAACTGACCGAAAAAATTGACGTAATACGCTGGGGACACGCAATGATTTCGCCGCGCACTAATTTTTTATGGAACGGCTCACGCGAACAGGCGCAAAAACCGTTTCGCAATATTCATTTCGCGCACTCCGATTTAAGCGGTATCGCGCTTTTTGAAGAAGCGTTTTTTCACGGTATTCGTGTTGCGAAAGAGATTTTACCAAGTTGAAGGCTTGATTATTGATTTACCTTTTTTGGTAATAAACGGATCGGCAAATTGATGTCTCGTATAATTGTTGCTTGAAATATCAAAATGTCTCGAAGCTAAATTGGCGAGTTCTTTGTTATGGCGTTTGTAAGGCATCATAAAAACGATTTCCTTGTTCGGAAATAGATTTTGTGCAGTTTTGACGGCAGGAACAATGTCAGTGTCGCCCGTAACTAAAACAACCGTGTCGCATTTGTCGAGAAATAAAAGTTCGAGCAGGCGCGTTGCTATTGCAACATCGGTTTCTTTTTCTTCACGACGATTAAAAGTTTGATTACATTTCTGACAAAAAGTTAAACTCTTTTTAAAGCGGTGGAGTTCGACAATAACACCTGAATGTTCCAAACATCGAATATAGGTTTGATGGCGAACGGTAACATCCGGTTTTCGCATTTCGAGATGTTTGGCAAGTGCGGAAAAATAATAGATTTCAGATAATCGCGCCGTCGTATCAATCAAATGCAAATACGATTGACACATTGAACGAATATCGAGCCAACGAGTTCCACTTCCGTTCAAGCCTAAATCATGGCTGGCTGTTTTGACTGAATGATAAAGATTGAAACCGTCAATGAGAAAAGATGTGCGAATCATAAGTTGAGAGTATAAAATAAAAACCCCGCAATCGTAACTGCGGGGGGACTGAAGAGCTTTCGCCCGTTCAGTGATGATTTATACAAATTGTATTCTATTAGAATACAAAATACAACCTCGTTGTATTTCCAAACATAAAAATGGAAGAAATTTCTTCTAACAAAAATTACTGGCTTTTTTCCCGCGAAATTGATTTGTCGGTTTTTCTCGGCAGTGCGGTTGTGTCGCTCTTGCTGTTGGCGGTTGGCTGGCAGTTCGGGATTTTGAATGACGAATCGCCGGATTGGACTTGGGTTTCTGCCGTGTTGTTGATTGATGTCGCGCACGTTTGGGCGACTTCGTTTCGGGTTTATTTTGACCGTGAAGAACTTAAAAGACGCGGCTGGCTTTATAGTTTGGTGCCGGTTTTCGGTTATTTTGTCGGCGTTGCGCTTTATTCGGAAGGCGAATTGACGTTCTGGAAATTTCTTGCGCTGGTCGCGGTGTTTCATTTTGTGCGTCAGCAGTATGGTTGGGTTGCGCTTTACCGGCGGAAATTGGGCGAAACTTCAAATTGGACTTGGTGGATTGATGCGGTTGCGGTTTATTTGGCGACGATTTATCCGCTCGCGTTTTGGATGACTCGTTTGCCGCGCAATTTTGAATGGTTTGTGCAGAATGATTTTATCGGGTTGCCGCAAATTGTTGAAAAGGTTCTATTTCCGGTATATGTTTTGGCTCTCTCCGCGTATTTTGCGAAATCTTTTTATCTTTATTTATCGTGTGGTTTTTTGAATATCGGGAAAGATATTGTCGTGGCGACGACGGCAATTTGCTGGTATGGCGGGATTGTTTATTTTAATTCGGATTACGCTTTTACGGTGACGAATGTGATAATTCACGGCGTTCCGTATTTTGCTTTGATCTATTTTTACGCAAAATCAAGACGCGAAACTGCGTCCAAATTTTACCGGACGATTTCGGCGAATTGGTTTGTGTTTTTGGCGACGCTTTGGGCTTTGGCTTATATCGAAGAACTATTCTGGCATCGCGGCGTTTGGCACGAAAAACAATGGCTTTTCGGCGCGGATTTCGATTGGCAAAACTGGAAAATTTATCTCGTGCCGTTGCTTGCCGTGCCGCAGTTGACGCATTATGTTTTGGACGGATTTATCTGGCGCAGAAAATCGAATGCGAATTTTCGTCTGATTGATTGAGATGAGCAAAAAAATTCTATTAATTTTGAGTTTTACGCTAGTTTTTTCAGCGTGTCCGAAAACAAATAGTTCGCCGCAGACGGGCGGAATTTTGTCGTTTGACCAAACCGACGAAGCGGGAAACGAAGTCAAACAGGCAAACGATCAGTTGAAATTAATCAAGCAGCGTTTTAAGGAAAACGAAAATCGTCTCGACGAACTGCAAGCCGCGATGAAGGGGAAAAATCCCGAAAAAGTCCGCGAAATTGCCGATGAACTCGTCACGCAAATCAACGCCGGAACCGAAGTCGGCGAAGACGCAATCAACAAACTTCGCGTCGCGCAGGAAAAAAACATCAACGAAGATTATAAGGAATATCTGAATTTGAAGATTCAGGCTTTGGAAAAATATGTCGAGGCATTTGAAGAACGCCGTCAAGCCGCGATTCTGTTGCGCGACGGCTACGACCCGAAAAACGCCGCGAAACGCGAACAGGTCATCGGCGCGTTCAAGCAAAGAGAAGATAAATTCAAGGAAATCGTCCAAAGCGCACGCGAACTCAGCGAAGAAGCAAACCGTCTGGCGCGGGAAAGTTTGAATCGCAAAAGTGAAAAAGTGAAAAAGTGAAAAAGTGAAAAAGTGAAAAAGTGAAAAAGGTGAAAAAGTGAAAAAGTTTTGCTGAATTTTATCAACAAAACTTTTTCACTTTTTCACCTTTTTCACTTTTTTCAGTTCATTGTCGGTCAATTTCCGTCAAAAAGCGGCGTAATTTCGCCTTTTATTTTTTCGGGCGTAACTGAAATTGTTTGACGATTGCGGTCGCGGATGATCGTCAATGTCACGTCGCCTTCCTTTTTCTCGTTGATCGTGCGAATTAGTTCGCTGTTGTTTGAAACCGCTTTGCCGTCGGTTTCGACGATAATGTCGCCTGCTTTCAGTCCGGCTTTTGCTGCCGGTGAATTTTCGCGGACATTGTTAATCAAAACACCTTTGCCGCTTTCAATGCCGAAATATTCGCCGAGTTGTTTGGTCAAAGGCATTACGCTGATACCGATTTGACGCAGATTACCGCGTAGAAGAAAAAGATTTTGAATGTCTTTATCAAACGTTGGAAACGGAGTCGTCAAATCTTGAGGCGGCACCGGCACATTACGATACTCAGGAATACCAGGCAGTCCGTAAAGTTTTTTTAATTCTTTTTGTTGTAACTCAGCCGTTGTAAATTTGCCCATTGTCGCGGTGATTTCCTGTTCGCTGCCGTTGCGTAAGATGGTTAATTTGACCTGATGATCGGGCGCAACTTCTGAAATTAAACGGGTTAGTTTGCGAACGCTCGTGATTTCTTCGCCTTCAAATTTGACGATGACATCGCCCGATTGAATTCCGGCTTGGGCGGCGGGCGAGTTTTCCACAACTTTTTCCACAGCCACACCGCGCACACTGCTTAGACCGAATTTGCCGAAATTTTCCTTGGTAACTTCCTGCGGTTCGATGCCGAGATAGCTTCCGTCAAATTGAAACGCCCAAACCGACGGTTTCGGTTGTTTCGGTGCTTCGGGAGTTTTTTGTGAATAAATAACGACGC
Source organism: Pyrinomonadaceae bacterium (assembly GCA_965247805.1). Lineage (GTDB taxonomy): Bacteria > Acidobacteriota > Blastocatellia > Pyrinomonadales > Pyrinomonadaceae > JAFDVJ01. The sequence goes on along the minus strand of OZ252034.1, from coordinate 4,791,696 downwards.
AGCTCGAAGTTGCCATCAAGATAAAAACAGATAATTTTCGTAACATAAAACCTCCAATTTTGAATTGTTTACGGGAGAAATTTTCTTGTAAATTGTTTTACGCGCTTCTTTCAATTTAGGTTGCACGCCCGAATTGAAAGGTTGCTTTGGGGCGAAACTTGAAAATCATTTTTATAAGGCATAACATTGATTCACTACCGAAATTTATTTGTAAATATGTTTTAAGAGCCAATTAAAGTTGGAACTCAAAACTTAAAGGAGATAAAAAATTATGGCAATCAGATTAGGCGACGAAGCACCGAATTTTACGGCGCAGACGACGATGGGCGAATTAAATTTTTACGATTATTTAGGCGACAGTTGGGGCGTTTTGTTTTCGCATCCGAAGGATTACACGCCGGTTTGCACGACCGAACTCGGAATGGCGGCGCGTTTGAAACCCGAATTTGACAAGCGCAATGTCAAAATCATTGGCTTGAGCGTTGATCCGCTCGGTTCGCACGAAGGCTGGGCGAAGGACATCGAAGAAACTCAAGGAACGGCAGTTAATTTCCCGATGATCGCCGACGCGGACAAAACGGTTTCCAATCTTTACGATATGATTCACCCGAACGCGAGCGATACTTTTACCGTCCGTTCGGTTTTTGTTATTGATCCGCAAAAAAAAGTCAGATTAACGCTGACCTATCCGGCAAGCGCGGGACGCAATTTTGATGAAATCTTGCGCGTCATTGATTCACTGCAATTGACCTCGCAATACAGCGTTGCCACGCCGGTTAATTGGAAAGACGGCGACGACTGCATCATCGTTCCGGCAGTGACAAACGAGCAGGCGAAGGAGAAATTCCCAAACGGCTGGAAGGAAGTAAAACCGTATTTGCGAATCACGCCGCAGCCGAACAAAGCGAAAGTCGAAGGCGCGTAAGAATTTTAGCCACAAACAAACACGAAAGGACACGAAATTATTTTGATTTAAATTTTCGTGTCCTTTCGTGTTTGTTTGTGGCTAACTTTTTCCTTAACCTTTTTTCAATTTTTGCAATCTTTCCGCCGCTGCCTGCAAGGTTTCGTCCTTTTTGCAGAAGCAGAATCGAACCTTTTGCGCTCCCAAAGATTTATCGTGATAGAACGACGAACCCGGCACGACGGCGACCCCGATTTCACGAATCATAAACTTGGTAAATTCAATATCGTTGGCAAAACCGAAGCCCGAAATGTCCGTCATCACATAATACGCGCCTTCGGGTGCGCCGCATTTGAAGCCGGCATTTTGCAGAATCGGCACGATAAAATCGCGTTTTCGCTGATATTCCTTCTGTAATTCTTTGTAATAACTTTTCGGCAGCGAAAGCGCAAACGCTCCCGCGTGCTGCAAAGGATTTGCCGCGCCAACCGTTAAAAAGTCGTGAATTTTGCGAATCGCGTTCGTAATATCCGGCGGCGCGATCACATAACCGACGCGCCAGCCTGTCACTGAATAAGTTTTCGACAGAGAATTGACGATAATCGTGCGCTCCTGCATTCCGTCAATCTGCGCCATACAGATATGCTGCGGATTGTTCGTCGCCATCGTCATTGTGCCTGCCTCACGCGTCCCGCGATAAACGATGTGTTCATAAATTTCGTCAGTGAACACGAGCGCGTCAAATTCTTTGCAAAGATCGGCGATAAATTCCATCTCGTCGCGCGAAAAAACTTTGCCCGTCGGATTGTTCGGCGTGCAGATAATAATCGCTTTCGTGCGTTCGTTAAAAGCGGCGCGGAGTTCGTCTTTTTCAAAATACCAATCGCCGTCCGCCTTTTGATAAAGCGGAACGTGAACGGGTTTCGCGTCCGACAAAATCACGTCCGGCGCGTAATTTTCATAAAAAGGCTCGAACAAAACGACTTCTTCGCCCGCGTCAATACACGCCATCATTCCCGCAATCATTCCTTCGGTCGAGCCGCAAGTGACGGTGATTTCGGCTTCGGGGTCAACATCCAAACCCAAAAATTGTTTAGTTTTCGCGGCAATCGCCTCGCGCAAACTTTTTACGCCCCAAGTTATCGCATACTGATTATGATCGGCGGCAATCGCCTCCATCGCCTTTTCCTTAATATCAAAGGGCGCGGGAAAATCGGGAAAACCTTGTCCCAAATTGACCGCATCATATTTTGCCGCCTCCCGCGACATTTCACGAATCACCGATTCGGTGAGACTCAATGATTTTTTGGAGATTCGTTTTTTGATTGGTTTGGTTTTTGTCATTTTTACTCTTATTCTTTTGACGATCTGCGACTAATGCTTTTCGCATTTTTAAATCTTGGTTAATTCTATCTTTTTATTGCCCAATATTAAAGGTCATAGTTTTTTGTGAAATTTTGGCAAATTCAATCAAATTCTCTGTAAAAGTAAACGGATTAATAACTAACTCAGTAAAATACCGCGTCAGCAAAAAACATAGTTGGACTTCCCAACAAACTTATGTTAATTTATGTTTCGGTCAAACAAAAAAGCACTTAAATTAAATTCAAAATTTAATCGTCAGGTCGTTTTCAATTTAGAAAATGCTTTTCGGCAACTTTGTTTTCCGACTCAAACTCTCCGGTCTCTACTTTTAATTTTTTCCAGAATATTTTGTGTTTTGATATATGAAAAATCAAAGGTTAATCATTTCAATCGTGATTTTTGCCGTGATTTTAATCGCCGCAGCCTGTCAAACTTCGCTTAATAAAACAAATCAAACGACTGCCAGCACTTCGCCTGCGCCGCAGGTTACGAGCGAAATTGCCGACCACAAATGGTGGAAGGAAGCGGTCGTTTATCAGATTTATCCGCGTTCGTTCAAAGATACGAACGGCGACGGCGTGGGTGATTTGCGCGGAATAATCGAGAAATTAGATTACATTAAAAGTTTGGGCGTGACGGCGGTTTGGCTTAATCCGATTTACGAATCGCCGAATGATGATAATGGTTATGATGTTTCGGATTATCGGAATATCTTAAAGGAATTCGGGACGATGGCGGATTTTGATGAACTGGCGAAAGGTTTGCACGAACGAAACATCAAGCTCGTAATGGATATTGTCGTTAATCATTCGTCGGACGAACACGAGTGGTTTAAGCAGTCGCGCAGTTCAAGGGAAAGTCCGTATCGAGATTATTACTACTGGTGGAACGCCGAAAAAGGCAAGCCGCCGGCGCGTTACAGCCTTTTTGATGTCAACCACGATGCGTGGAAATACGACGAGAAAACGAATGCTTATTATCTGCATATTTTCTCGCAGAAACAACCCGATTTGAACTGGTCGAACCCGAAATTGCGGCAGGAAGTTTACGATATTATGAAATTTTGGGCGGACAAAGGCACGGACGGTTTTCGGCTCGATGCGTTTCAGTTTGTGGCGAAAGACCCGTCGTTTCCCGAATTACCGAAAGGCACGGAATTGAGTTTAGGCAACTATCAAATGGGCGAACATATTCACGATTATTTACGGGAGATGAACGAGCAGGTTTTTAGCAAATACGACGTATTCAGCGTTGCCGAAGGTGCGGGACGAGATGTTAAGGACGCGCACGATTTGGTTGACGCTGACCGCAAGGAACTCTCGATGGCGTATTCCTTTGACGGCGTTGACGTGGCGAAGTTCGGTGGTTACAAACTCTCGAAAATGAAGGAAGTTTTTTCCAAATGGGACAAAGATTTTGCCGAAAAAGGCTGGCTTTCGATCTTTCTGGCGAACCACGACAAATCGCGGATGGTTTCATTTTGGGGCAACGACAAGCCTGAATTTCGTGATTATTCGTCCAAAATGCTTTCGACATTTATTATGACGATGCGCGGCACGCCGTATTATTACAATGGCGACGAATTAGCAATGACCAACGCCGGATTCGAGAAAATCGAAGATATTAAAGATAAGCCGATGCTCAATGAATATCAGTTTCAGAAAAATCAAGGCGCGGATTTGAACAAGTTTTTCGAGAAAATCAAATTTGAAGCCCGCGACAATGGACGAACACCGTTTCAATGGAGCAATACGGAAAAAGCAGGATTTACAACCGGAAATCCGTGGATCAAAATCAATCCGAATTACGCCGAAATTAACGCCGAAACCGAAGACAAAAACGCGAATTCACCGCTCAATTATTTTCGCAAATTGACGAAATTGCGGAAAGAGAATTTGGTTTTGGTTTACGGCAAATACACGTTGCTCGATGAGCCGAACGAAAGCGTTTACGCCTACACGCGCGAACTTAACGGTAAGAAAATGTTGGTTTTATTAAATTTTACCGACAAGGAAGCGTCGGCAAACACGGGCGTTGAGATGTCGAAAGCGAAAGTCGTTCTGGGGAATTACGAAACGTCTTCGACGGACGGAAAGTTGAAGCCATACGAAGCGGTTGTTTATGAGTTGGTAAATTAAAACTAAAACCGTTTGACTGGAGCGCAAGCATCCTGCTTGCAATGAGCGTTTGCTTCAAACGCGAAAAAGCCTGCATTACTTGAATGTTTAAAGTAAATGAAAAGTTTGAGTGCAAACGGGTTAGTTTAACGCAATATCGTCGAATAACGAACGCTTTTTCGCGGTAAAAAACACCGCTCAATGCAAGCAGGGATGCTTGCGCTCCAGTCTTTACGTTTCAGTCGTCAAGGAGAAACAAAATATGCTGCATCAAAAAACTTATATTTATGGGATTTTAATTTTTGTGATTCTTACAAATTTCGCGTGTCAAAATACGGTCACGAACACCAATCAAACAACCGTGAACACAAACCAAACCAATCCCAACACGGCGACCGCCGATAATATTCCGAATCGCAAATGGTGGAAAGAATCGGTCGTTTATCAAATTTATCCACGTTCTTTCAAAGACACGAACGGCGACGGCGTGGGCGATTTGAAAGGGATCACGGAAAAGCTCGATTATGTAAAAAGTTTGGGCGTTGACGTGATTTGGCTCAATCCAATTTTCTCGTCGCCGAATGACGATAACGGTTACGATGTTTCCGATTATCAGAACATAATGAAGGATTTCGGGACGATGGAAGATTTCGACGCGCTGCTCAAAGCGGCGCACGACCGCAAGTTGAAAATCGTTCTCGATCTCGTCGCCAATCATTCTTCCGACGAGCATAAATGGTTTCAAGAGGCGAAAAAATCGCGTGATAATCCGTATCGAAATTACTATCACTGGTGGGACGAAGAAAAAGGCAAACCCAATAAACGCGTCAGTTTTTTCGATGTCAACGGCGACGCTTGGAAGTATGACGCGGCGACGAAATCTTATTATCTGCATATTTTTTCGCAGAAACAGCCCGATTTGAATTGGGAAAACCCGAAACTGCGGCAGGAAATGTATTCGATGCTCAAATTCTGGTTCGACAAAGGCGTTGACGGTTTTCGGATGGATGTCATCGCGTTCATCTCGAAAGACACAAACTTCCCGCCGATTCCGCCTGAATACAAAGACGATTGGGGCAAATTCTACTCGCACGGTCCGCACGTTCACGAATATTTGCAGGAAATGAACAAGGAAGTTTTGTCGAAATACGACATTATGACCGTCGGCGAAATCGGTGTTTCAGCCGAAGACGCGCACAATTTTGTGGACGAAGACCGCAGCGAACTTAATATGATGTATCACTTCGACGGCGTTGGACTCGGTTACTTGCCGAACTCCAAAAAGTTGATTGATCCAGCCGGATGGAAGTTGACCGAATTCAAAAAAATCTACTCGAAATGGAGCGATAATTTCGATCAAAAAGGTTGGGGAACGATTTACCTTGGCAATCACGATCAGCCGCGAATGCTCACTCGCTGGGGCAACGACACGCCCGAATTTCGTGATTATTCATCGAAAATGCTCTCGACATTTCTCTTAACGATGAGAGCCACACCGTATTATTATTTCGGCGACGAACTCGGAATGAACAACATCAAATTTGACAAAATCGAAGACTACAAAGACATCGAATCAATCAACTGGTATAAGGCAATCAAAAATGAAGGCGGCGATTTAAAAACATTTTTAGAATCGCAAAAAATCGCCGCCCGTGACAACGGACGCACACCGTTTCAATGGGACAACACCGCAAATGCGGGATTTTCAAGCGGTTCGCCGTGGCTCAGAGTCAACCCGAACTATACCGAAATAAACGTCGCGGCGGAAGAAGCAAACCCCGAATCGCCGCTCAATTATTTTAGAAAATTAACGAAAATGCGGAAAGACAATCTCGTTTTGGTTTACGGCAAATACACGCTTTTGGACGCGGACAACGAGAGCGTTTATGCCTACACACGCGAATTAAACGGCAAAAAGTTTTTGATTATGCTGAACTTCAAAGCGCAGGAAGCAGCCGCGAACACAGGTTTGGATTTGTCGAAAGGCAAAGTCGTTTTGGGAAATTACGCCGCGCCTTCGACCGACGGCAAATTGAAACCGTATGAAGCGGTTGTGATGGAATTGGCGAATTAATTTGACTGGAGCGTTTTGACTGGAGCGCGGGGCATCCTGCTTGCAATGAGTGTTTGCTTCAAACGCGAAAAAGCCTCCGTTACTCGAATGTTTGGAGTAAATAAAATGTCTGAGCGCAAACGGGTAAATTTTACGCAATATTACCAAATGACGAACGCTTTTTCGCGTCAAAAAACGACGCTCATTGCAAGCAGGGATGCTTGCGCTCCAGTCAATAGATTTTAATTTATTCGGAAAACATAAAAATTATGAACACACAACGAAAACCAACGCTCTCCTTTTGGCAAATCTGGAATATGAGTTTCGGATTCTTAGGCATTCAATACGGCTTCGGTTTGCAGCAGGCGAACCTGAGTCCGATTTTCCGTTATCTCGACGCGGACGAATCGAAACTGGCGATTTTATGGCTTGCCGGTCCGGTCACGGGATTGCTGATTCAGCCGGTTATCGGCGCGATCAGTGACGGAACGTGGACGCGGTTCGGTCGGCGTAAACCGTTTTTTCTGGTCGGCGCGTTGGTCGGCAGCGTCGCGGTTTTGCTGATGCCTTATTCGTCCGCGCTCTGGATGGCGGTCGGTTTGTTCTGGATTTTGGACGCTTCGATGAATACGGCGATGGAACCGTATCGCGCAATGGTCGGCGATAAACTCAACGACAAACAGCGCACAATCGGGTTTTCCGTGCAGACTTTTATGATCGCCGGCGGACAAATCGCGGCGGGGCTGATGCCTTTGCTGCTTTTGTCATTTGGAATTTCGTCAGATACGCAAGGCGGTCATCATATTCCGAATATCGTCAAATATTCATTCGTCATCGGCGTAGTCGCAATGCTCGCAACGATGGCTTGGACGAATTTCACGACCGACGAATATCCGCCCGACAATCTCGAAGAATTTCGCGCCGAACAAGCCGCAAAAGGTGGATTTTTCGGCAAAATCGGTCACGCTTTTAAGGATATTTGGGAAGCCGTCGTTGATATGCCGCAAGGCTTGCGGCGGATTTGGTGGGTTAAATTATTCACCTGGTATGGCTTGCCGTTTATGTGGCAGTATCTTTCACTCTCGATTGCGCGGCATTCATTTAACGCGCCGTCGCCCGATTCGCCGAATTTTGCCGAAGGTTCATCGTGGGGCGGTCCGGCATTTGTCGTGATGAATGTGACGACGGTCGTGATGGCGTTCTTAATCCCGTCAATCGTCCGCGCCATCGGCACGCGAATGACTTACGCGGTGCTTTTAGTCTTCGGCGGAATCGGCTTTATTTCGATGCTTTTGTTCACCAATATTTACGCGGTTTTGGCGTGTATGATCGGTGTCGGCATCGCTTGGTCGGCGATTATCACGATTCCTTTTATTATGACGACCTCGATTATTTCACCCAAAAGAATCGGCGTTTATATGGGATTGCTCAACGCATTTATCTGTATTCCGCAGATTATGAACAATCTGACGGTCGGTTTTTATTACAACTCACTGCTCAAAGGCGATCCGCGCAATGCACTGGTTTTATGCGGTATTTGTATGCTTTTAGCGGCAGGTGCGTGTATGTTCATCACCAAAGATGTCGAGCCGAAATACGTTACCGAAGGCGATGATTTTGAAGGCGAAACTCGCGGAATGGCGATGAACGAGGCGTAAAACTATTGCCCACGAAATACACGAAGGAAAAGAAAATTAAAAGCCGATTTTATCTATTTTCTTTTCCTTCGTGTATTTCGTGGGTAAAACATAAATTAAAAATATGACTGAAAAGCCAATAAATGAAAGAGCAAATCAACTTCATCAAGAAGCGAGATTTTATGGTCAGCAGGGGAAATATGATTTATCAATACAGAAACTTTCTGAAGCCATACAAATCGAACCTGAGTGGGCATATCCTTATTATGATTTGGCATTTACTTACCTACTAAAAAATGAGTTCGATCTTTCTCTAAAATTTTATAAAAAGACCGATCAACTTATGCCAAAAGGATTTTTTACCACTAAAACTGCTATTTATACTTTAGAAGGTGAAGAGAAGGAAATTTTTCCTAAAGGTTTATATTTATATTATATGCAAATTGAGTGGTCAGAAACCGAAAGAGAAAAATTGGAAATTGCGAAGAATATCACGAAAAAAGTTCCGACATTTGCTCCCGCTTGGAAAGAATTATCTAATTTCTTAGAAGACCCTATTGAGCGACTCGAAGTTATTAATGAAGGATTGAAATTGATGCCGGATGATGAAACCAAAGGAATACTGATGATAAACAAATCACTCATTTTTGATTCATTAAATAGAACAGATGAGTCTGTCGCTATTTTGGAAAATCTAATCGTTTCAAGTGACACAACAATTTCAAATCTAGCTCTTGCGAAATTTGCTCTGCAATCTTTGAAGACAAATTAAGAATAAATTTTAAGAAAATCTATTGATTATGAATGAATCACAGAAAAAATGGTGGAAGGAAGCGGTCGTTTATCAAATTTATCCGCGTTCATTTAAGGACAGCAACGGCGACGGCATCGGCGATCTGCGCGGGATTATCGAGAAATTGGATTACATCAAATCTTTGGGCGTTGATGTCGTCTGGCTGAATCCGATTTTCAGTTCGCCGAATGACGATAACGGCTATGATGTCAGCGATTATCGCGGAATTATGGAAGATTTCGGGACGATGGAAGATTTTGACGAAATGCTCAAAGGCTTTCATGAACGCAGTGTCAAAGTAGTATTAGATTTGGTGGCGAATCATTCTTCCGACGAACATTTTTGGTTTCAAGAATCTCGAAAAAGTCGTGATAATCCGTATCGTGATTACTATCACTGGTGGAATGCCGAAGACGGTGCGCCGCCAAAACGATGGAGTTTTTTCGATGTCGAGGCAAATGCTTGGAAGTTTGACGAAGCGACGAATTCGTATTATCTGCACATTTTCAGCGTCAAACAACCCGATTTGAATTGGGAAAACCCGAAACTGCGGCAGGAGATTTACGACGCGGTGAGATTTTGGTTCGACAAAGGCGTTGACGGCTTCCGAATGGATGTTATCACGTTTATTTCCAAAGATTTGCCGTTCAAAGAATTGCCCGCCGAATACGACGGAAATTTTGTGCAGTATTACGCCGAAGGTCCGAAACTGCACGAATATTTGCAGGAATTCAACCGCGAAGTTTTGTCGAAATACGATATTATGACCGTCGCCGAAGGTCCGGGAACGACCGTCGAAAACGTCCTCGATTTCGTTGACGAAGACCGGCACGAACTCAATATGTCGTATCATTTCGACATCAGCAATCTCGGTCATAAAGATTTGGCGAAAAAATTGATGTCGTCCGAAGGCTGGAGTTTTAAGGAATTCAAAGAGATTTTCGTTAAATGGGACAGCGTTTTCAAAGATAAAGGCTGGGGAACGGTTTATCTCGGCAATCACGATTTTCCGCGAATGGTTTCGCGTTGGGGCAATGACGCGCCCGAATTCCGCGAGATTTCGTCAAAAATGCTGACGACATTTCTGCTGACAATGCGCGGCACGCCGTATTATTATTTCGGCGACGAACTCGGAATGTCGAACATTCGCTTTGAAAATATCGAAGATTATCAGGACATTATGACAGTTAATCTTCACAAACTAATTTCATCAGAAGGCGGCGACATCGAGGAATTTATGGAGTCGCAAAAACTGATCGGACGTGACAACGGACGCACGCCGTTTCAATGGAATTCGTCCGAAAACGCCGGTTTCACGACCGGCAAACCGTGGCTTGCAATCAATCCGAACTACAAAGAAATCAACGTCGAAACCGAAGAAAAAGACGAAAATTCGCCGCTCAATTATTTTCGCCGAATGATTAAATTTCGCAAGGAAAATCAAGCGTTAATCTACGGCGACGCGGAATATTACGATCTCGAAAACGAAAATATATTCGCTTATTCAAGAGAATCGGACGGCAGAAAACTGTTGATTTTAATCAACTTCAAAGAAACCGAAGCGACGGCAAATGTTCCTTTTGAATTAAAAGACGCGAAGTATTTGTTCGGCAATTACGACGATTTCAACGGCATTTTGCAGCCGTATCAAGCCGTGATTTTAGAGATTTTGTAGAGGCGATCCCTTGGGGTCGTCCGATGTTGGCGTAAATTCAACTTGAGCGGGCGAGGCTAAACCGCCGCCCTTACAAAACTATGAAAATTCTTTTCTTCATCCTGATTTTTGCCATCAATATCTTCGCGCAATACGACGAGCCGCATCGCCCGCAAATCCATTTTTCGCCGCCTGCCAATTGGATGAACGATCCGAACGGAATGGTTTACGCGAACGGGGAATATCATCTTTTTTATCAATATTACCCGAACGCGACCGTCTGGGGACCGATGCACTGGGGACACGCCGTATCAAAAGATTTGGTGCATTGGGAAAATCTGCCGATTGCGCTTTATCCCGATAAATTAGGGTTGATTTTTTCGGGCAGCGCGGTTTTGGATAAACAAAATTCGTCGGGTTTCGGCACGAAAAACAATCCACCGCTGGTCGCAATGTTCACTTATCATTTAATGGAAGGCGAGCAGGCGGGACGCACGAATTTTCAATATCAAGGCATCGCGTATTCAAATGACAAAGGTCGAACGTGGACGAAATACGATAAAAATCCCGTCATTCCGAATACCGAAAATATTAAGGATTTCCGCGACACAAAAGTTTTTTGGAATGAAAAATTGAAATCGTGGTCGGTCGTTTTTGCCGTCGGCGATCACGTTCGGTTTTATAATTCCCCCAATTTGAAAGCTTGGAAAATGACCGGCGAATTTGGCAAAACTGACGGCACACACGGCGGAGTTTGGGAATGCCCGGACATTTTCCCGATGCAAATCGGCGGCAAAACCAAATGGATTTTGCTCGTCAGCATCAATCCCGGCGGACCGAATGGCGGTTCCGCGACGCAGTATTTTGTCGGCGATTTCGACGGTAAAACTTTCAAAAACGATAATTCACCTGAAACCGTTTTATGGTTCGACAGCGGACGCGATGACTACGCGGGCATAACCTGGTCGAACACTCCCGACAACCGCCGTATTTTTCTCGGCTGGATGAGCAATTGGGATTACGCGCAAAATGTCCCGACCGAAAAATGGCGCAGCGCGATGACTCTGCCGCGTGAATTAAGTTTGCGGCAAACCGAAAAAGGCTTGCGGCTCGTGCAAAATCCGGTTTCTGAAACAAATCTTTTGCGCGAAAAAGCATTGATTATCAATAAAAATCTCAAGGTTCAAAATGAGTTAAAACTTGATTTTGTCAATTCGCCCCTGACTGAGATGAGTTTTGAAATCAACCTCTCGAAAACGACGGCTAAAAATTTTGGAATCGAGTTAAGCAACTCAAAAGGCGAGGTTTACAGAATCGGTTTTGACGTGACTCAAAACTCTTTTTATTCCGACCGGACACGCGCCGGAAACTCTGATTTCTCCGATAAATTCGCGGTCAAAAAACATTTCGCGCCGCGTTCGAGCAGAGATAAAATCGTTAAATTTCACCTGTTTTTCGATGCCGCGTCCGTCGAACTTTTTGCCGATAACGGGCAGACGGCTTTGACCGACATCTTTTTTCCGACTGAAGATTTTAGTAAGTACAAAATTTTTAGCGAAGGCGGAAACACCGGAGTTGAGAAGTTAAATGCTTGGAAACTGAAATCAATCTGGAAGTGATTTTAGATGGGAGTTTTTACTAGAGCAGATTTCTATTTGATCTATGGGTTAAGAAGGCGGAAGGCGTGCGCTTCATCTACTAATTCAACTTTTCCTGTAATTTCCGCAAAGCCTTGTAAGCCTGCATATAACCGGGCTGTTCGTCGAGCGCAAGTCCGTAATGCTCGGCGGCTTCGAGCAATTTTCCGCGTTTTTCGTAAACATTTGCGAGGTTAAAATGCGGAAAAGCCCGCGCTTCGTAACGCGTCGCCTGCATCGCTGATTTGAACCAGCGCACGCAATCATAATAGTTTCCCTTCGCCATCAGATAACTGCCGATGTCGTTATATGGATTACCAAAATCCGGGTCAACGGCAATCGCCGCCAAACATTGAGAAATTGCGAGATCGTAATTTCCTTCAAAGCTATACGTCCAACCGAGAAATGTGTAGGCTTCGGCGGTCGGAAAAGTCTCGATTGACTGCTTGTAAAGTTTGATTGCCAGTTTATAATCTTTCGCCATTTGCGCTTCGTAGGCTTCATTAAACAGCGCAACGGCTTCGCGTTTGTCGGGATTAATTATTTCTTGCTCGAAAAACATCGCAAAATTAGGCGTTTTAGGTTCCAACTTCAATCGGCTCTTTCGTTCATTTTGAGCCGCTTTCTATATTAACGAAAAGCCGACTGAAGTTGGAAATCCAAACAATTATTTTATCGGCGTATCGTAAAATTTAAGTTTGCGGAAATAAATTCGGAAGAGGTGAAAAGCGGTTGGTGACAGGTTATGTTTTGTAAAATGTGTGGTTTGAATTGAAAAGATTTGGCGGGCGCACAAAGCCGCAACCCTTCCCGACCTGAAATTTAGTTTAACTTGTCTTTTTCAATCGTTTTTTGAAAATAGATGAAAGCAAAATCATTTAAGAATCACTAAATTTCAGGTCGGGAAGGGTTGCAAGGCTTCCTTGCGCCCGCCAAACATTTCATTCAAATTTCCTTCATTCCCCAATATTTAACCGACATAAATTCAGCGACATTTCTATTTTATCTTGACGATTCTGCCTTCCAATTTCGGCGCGATTGTTTGGTCGGGCGAATCTTTGATGGCTTTTTCAAAAACTTCGGAATCCTTTGCCGCGTCCGCCGCGTTTGTTAAAATTTTCGCGTCCTTGAACATCGTGTAGCCGTCGCCGCCGCGCGAAACTAAAAAGTCTGATGTCGCCAATGTGTAAATTTTATTCTCATCAAGCGGTTTTCCGCCGACAAGAATTTCCGAAGTTCTGTTTCCGGCAGGTTTGCCTGTGTCGAACTTAAACGACATTCCCGAAATTTGCGGAAAACGTCCGGGTTCGCCGTCTTCGCCGACTGCGCTTCGGGCAACGCCGTGTTCCAATGCTTCTTTCAATGTTTTGCCCGTGATTTCGATCTTTACAATCGGATTATTGAACGGCAAAATCGAAAGCACGTCGCGTTTCGTCAAAACGCCCGCGTTATACGTCAGATCGGCGCGAATCGAGCCGCCGTTGACAAGCGCGACATCAGCATTTGCGGCGTTTCGATAAGCGTCGGCGACAAAATTTCCGATGTTCGTTTCCTTTGTCCGGTTTGACAGCGAAAGCGCGTCTAAAACTTCCGAAGTCGCGCCGATTTTGACCGACAATTGTTCGAGCAGCGGCTTGTATTTTTCGTAAACGGGAAGAAATTCGGGCGCGTCGGCGATTTGGTCGGTGACGGGAATTATTTTCCAGTCCAAACTTACAAAGCGTTTTGCCGAATCGAAATTCAGATTGAATTCACCCAATTCACGCGCATCAGCCGTCATTTTGAAAATCGGCGTGCCGTTCGATGAACTTTGAAGGAGCGTGTGTTCGTGTCCGCCCAAAATCAAATCAAAATCCGCGCATTGGGCGAGTTGTTTATCCTGCGCCATCGAAAGATGCGTTAAGCCGATGACAGCGTTGACCTTCGATTTTTTACGCATCCGCTTAACGAGTTTTTTCGCCGTTTTGCAAAAATCCAGGACCTGCAAACTGTCTTCCATTGAAGAAGTCTGCTTGGTTTCAGGCAGCAGCAAGCCGATAAAACCGATTTTCACGCCCGCGATTTCCTTGATGACAAACGGCGGCAAATCGGCGAAAATCTTGTTTGTTTTCTTGTCAAAAACATTTGCGCCGAGCCATTGAAACTTCGATTCCTTCATTCTTTGAAGCAAAACATCGGTTTTGACATCGAATTCGTGATTGCCGAACACCGCATAATCAATCCCGACCGCGTTCCAGGCATCAATCATCTGTGCGCCTTTATACGTTCTGGTCTCGACCGAAGGCGAAATCGTATCGCCGCCGAACGTAAAAATCGTGTTCGGATTTTCCGCCAACGCTTCCTTTTTCAAAGTTATTAATCTTGCAAGTCCGCCGCGTTTTCCGCCGTCAACCGGCATAAACTGATAAACATCGTTAACGTGCAAAATCGTGATGCGGACATTCTGAGCGAAAGACGGAAGCGTGAAAATAACAAGCAAAAACAATAAATTTAAGCGAAATCGAAGCATTGAAATTCTCCAAGCGGATGAAATATTGACAGCGATTCGATTATACTTGTTTTCAAAAATTTTAGAATAAAGAGTCGAATAATATGTCAGATTGAAGGAAACTTAAATGCAGTTGAATCTTTGGCGGGCGCAAGGAAGCCTTGCAACCCTTCCCGACCTGAAATTTCCAGTTTCTTGAATTGTTTTAATTTCATCTATTTTCAGCAAAAAGTTGAAAAGACAAGTTAAAACTAATTACAGGTCGGGAAGGGTTGCAAGGCTTCCTTGCGCCCGCCAAACCTTTTCCAGAGCAAAACATTATTTTTTTCACTAACCCAAGACTTTACAGCGAATGATTTTACTTCGGAATAGATGATAGATGAAAGATGATAACTGATAGATTTTTCCGCTTTATCGCTCACCTTTCACTTATCATCTATCACCTATTCCTAATGTTTTCTCTTCATCATAAACGATGAGTTTCTGCTAAAATTTTTCTTGACTTTCCCCGACATCAAGCGTAAATTTTCGCATTAGACGTTAAGTTTTATGAAAAAATCCTTACTTGGTTTATTGATTGCGCTCATCGCATTTTTTTGCGGAATTTTGACAGTAGGAGTTTTCCGCATTGAAGAAATACCAATGCCAAACCCGCTTTTTGAAAAAGAAATTATTAATACTTCGTTATCCAAAACACCACCAATCAATGAAACGGAGGATGTCGAAGTAGTTGAAGATGCGACTACTCAAAACATCAACGCTTGGTATTCTCTCGACGATTACAAAAAGATGCCCGAAGTAGAAATGATTAAGTTATGGGTAAGTTATTTTTATGAAGACGGTATTTTAACTAAAACCCCGGATATTCACGCAGGTATTTACACACGATTGAGTGAAGATATTGACGAAGGATTTGCCGAAGCCATTTGGACAAAAATTGGTGATAATCGAATAAGTTTCAAAACCAAAAAACTCAAAGGTATCGAATATCGTTTTGAAGGAAATTTCTTTAAAAACAAAGCAATGGGTAAATATGAGGAGAAACTTTTGCGTGGAACTTTGCGAAAATTTATCAAAGGCAAAAAGGTTGCCGAAGTCAGCGGAGATTTTGCCTACTCCGAACCTTATTGCTTACACTAAATCTAAAAATGTTTGCACGAATTTTTACAGTTCTTTTTATCTTTTCAATATTCATTTCCGTCAAAGCCGAAACTCTGCCAAAGGTTGCGCGTGAATTTCGTGCGGTTTGGATTGCGACGGTTGATAATATTGATTTTCCGAGCGCGAAAAACCTCACAATTGAGCAGCAAAAAGCCGAAATTATCAACGATTTGGAACTTGCGAAATCTTTGAAAATGAACGCCGTTATTTTTCAGGTTCGCCCGATGTGCGATGCGGTTTATGAATCGAAAATCGAACCTTGGTCGGAGTTTTTGACGGGCGAAATGGGCAAATCGCAGGCGTTTGATCCGCTCAAATTTATCACGGCAGAGGCGCACAAACGCGGCATTCTCGTTCACGCTTGGTTTAATCCGTATCGCGCCTATCATCCGGCGGCAAAAACCGTTTCGCCAAATCACATCACCAAAAAGCGTCCCGATCTGGTTCGGCAATACGGCAAATATCTGTGGCTCGATCCGTCGGACGCAGAGGTTCAGGCGTATTCGTTAAGCGTCATTTTGGATGTCGTGCGGCGTTACGATATTGACGGCGTGCATTTTGACGATTATTTTTATCCGTATCCCGAAAAAGACGCGAACGGCAGCAAAATCGAGTTTCCCGACGACAAAAATTACGAAAAATATGTGCAAAGGGCAATGATTGCGACCGGCAAACTTCAGAAAAAACTCACGCCGCTGCGCCGGGACGTTTGGCGGCGTTGGCAGGTTGATTTGTTTATCGAATCGGTCGGGCGCGAAATCAAAAAAATCAAGCCCGAAATTATGTATGGAATTTCGCCGTTCGGTGTCGCGGAAGAAAATTTCACAAATCTCTACGCCGACGCGGAAAAGTGGCTGCGCGACGGAACAGTTGATTATTTCGTGCCGCAGCTTTATTGGAAAAGCGACCGACCACAGCGCGAATTTCCGCTTTTACTAAAATTTTGGGAAAGCATCAATGTCAAAAAACGTCACGTTTGGGCGGGCATCGCAACTTATAAAATTCCGAGCAAAACCGAAAATTTCAGTGCGGACGAAATTGTCAAACAGATTTCCTACACACGCGAAATTCAAGAAACGAGCGGAAATATCCAATTCAGTTTTAAGTCAGTGAGAAGTGATTTTGATAAAATTCAAACTGCCTTGCACGAAAAATCTTACACGAAAGATGCAATAATTCCCGCTTCGCCGTGGATCAAAACCGCCAAAATTCTCGCGCCGAAAGTGAAAATTATCAAAGATGAGAAATTCATACGCGCCAATTGGACTGAACAAGGCAAACAAAAAGCGTTTTGGTTTATCGTTTACACAAAGGACAAAAAAGGTTGGAATTATTCGATTTTGCCCGCGACGGAAAAATCAATTTTGCTCTCGGCTGACAGAAAAATTGAGAAAGTTATTGTGACGAGTGTTGATAGATTGGGTAATGAAAGCGCTGCCAATTAGAACGGAATAAACTTGATGCGGTTTGCTGCGTCTTTTGATATATTTGCTAATAAACTAAACCTTTTCGACGAGTTTATCTTTATACGAATCAATGATTTAGAAGAAAGTCGTAGTTTTGAAAATTATTGGGATAGCGGGCGCGGAAGCCGCAACCCTTCCTGACCTGTTAATATTTTCAGCGTATCTTTTTTACTTTATCTTGAAATGAAGTTTAGGTCTGAAATTCAAGCCAAAGCTAATTTCAGGTCGGGAAGGGTTGCGGCTTCCGCGCCCGCGAAACCTGCTTTTGCAATTCACATTTTAATTTCAGAAGAGCCGATTTGTCCGCGAATTTCAGTAATTTTTATCATTCTTTCCTTTATATCGTGGTTTATTTCGTCCGAGTTGTCCCAATAATAAGCCAAAGCCGAATAAATTTGTCCGAGCGAAAGATACGGATGTTGAAAATGAATTTCTTCGGGACTCCAGCCGTGAGCCTGCATTTCCGTGACGATTTCGACAATCTTCGTCGTCGTGCCTTCGATCATCGGAACGCCTGCCTGATCCAAAACGATATGTTCGTAAGCGGTTGCAACTGACATAAATATAAAATTAGCGCAATTTCTCAGATTTTCAAATGCGTTCGCGCTTCCCAGAGTTCGGGGATGAATTTCTTCGAGAGAGTTGTTCGCAGATAACCTGCGCCTTCCGAACCGCCTGTTCCGCGTTTCATTCCCATCATTCGCTCGACCATCAGAACGTGATGATAACGCCACAGGGCGATGTTTTCGTCGTGTTCGATGAGTAAATCCTGCATATTGAAAAAATCGGGATATTTTTCGGGTTTGGCGAGAATTTCGACGATTGTCTGCACTCTCGCGTCTTCGGTCGAAACGTCGAAATTGTTTCTTTCCAGCAGATTCCAAAATTCGTCGGCGAGCGTCGGCGCGTTAAATCTTTCGGTCAGTCTTTGAAAGGCAAATTCGTCAAACTCGAAAGATTTCAGAAGATTTTCATCTTTCGCGCCGGAAACGAATTCGAGTTCACGAAACTGCATTGATTGAAAACCGCTCGCCGGATTGAGTTTGTCGCGGAATTCGAGAAAGCCGATCTGCGCCATTGATTCGAGAATGTGAATCTGCGAAACGATGACTTTTTCGATTGCTGTAACGGCGCGTAAACTGTGATTGACGCGAAACGCACGACCTTCTTTCAGCCAATTTATCGTCGCGTCTATTTCGTGCAAAATTTGCTTGAACCAGAGTTCGTAGGTTTGATGAATGACGATAAAAAGCAGTTCGTCGTGACTCGTCGGCGCGGACAAAGTTTCCTGCAAGCCGATTAGTTCGGGAACTTTCAGATATTTATTGTAAGAAAGCGGCGGATTTTTTCCGTATTCAGGCATAAAATTGATTTTGGGTTTCAGGTTAAAATTCAGGCAAATTAAACTTGAAACCTGAAAGATTATAATCATTTATCGGTCAAATTAAGTCAATTTCGAGATATTTTTCGTTAAATCAAAAAAATCTCGAAAATTTTCTTGACATTGAACTCATTTTCGGCTAAATTTTGCGTCGTTCTATCAAAAAAACAACACTAAATAAAAATCCCTAAAGTCTTGCAGTTTAAGATTTTCTATTGTTTTGAAATGGTTAGTTCAACATTTCTTATTATCCCCCGACAATGAAGCCGACAAGGTTTTATAAGGCACGGATTTTTGTGTTTTTTGCCTGTGTGTTACTAAAAACACGTCCGGCTGAAAATTTGAGAAAGAAACGGATCGGCAACGATTTGAAATTAAATTCACTGAAGTTTGTAGGAGGAATTAGAAACAATATGTCTAAAGCAACAATCGGTAAGGTCAAATGGTTTAACAACGCGAAAGGTTACGGTTTTATCGAACAACCCGGCGAACAGGATATTTTCGTGCATTACAGCGCGATTTCCGGTGACGGGTATAAAACCTTGATTCAAGGTCAGGAAGTCGAGTTTGAAGTCACTAACGGACCGAAAGGACCGCAGGCTGAAAACGTGATGAAGGTGGCGGAATAAATTAAACTGTCTGATCGTTTTCGGTTTTAGATTAGAGCCGGACGGTTTTAATAAAAAGTGGCGCATCAAAAAAATGATGCGCCACTTTTTTGTCGGAACAGCGAGCGATAGCGACTAAATCAACTCTTCGCCTTTTTTCTTGAGCATTCTGCGCCAGAGTTCGCGGTAGGACGTGAAACGCGAAACGAGCGTGTTGAAATGGTAACGCTGCGCGTAGGTTAGATTACGGTCGTCGGCAAGGCGTTTGAGCGCAGATTCGAGCCGCGCCCGTGCTTCGAGTGGCGGACGTTTCGCACCGTTGTTAAAATAAATGTCGAAATCAATCTTCAACTTGCGAATATCGTCTTCGATTCGCACAATTTGCTGATCCGTTTGGTAGATTTCTTCTTGTTTGGTATTTGCCTGCCGGTAAAGTTTGTTGCCGATAAGTGCCATATTCAGTTGTTCCCGCGTTTTTGAGTTTTGGAGAGAGTTGTCCGTTTAAAGTAAATAACCAAAGCCGAAAATATTCCGACGTTTTTTGTGTTTTCGGTTAAAATGTTTTTATGAACAATTCGGAAACGTCACCGAACATCGAAAATTTGCGGTTTTTGCCTTCAATTGACGCGCTACTACGTTCGGCGGCGGCGAATAAAATGTTGCCCGAAACCGGCGTGAAACATCTGACGATTATGGCGCGTGTCGTGATTGACGTGCTGCGCCGCGAAATTCTGAGAACAGCAGTGAATTCGGATGAGCTTTCACGCGAAAGCCTTTTAATTAAAGCCCAACAGATTCTCACAAGCGTGTGGCAAACCGAAAAAAATACGAGTTTGCAGCGCGTTATCAACGCGACCGGCGTGATTGTTCACACCAATCTAGGTCGTGCGCCGCTCTCGGAAAATGCGCGAAAGGCGATTTTTGAAGAAGTTTCCGGCTACTGCAATCTCGAATACAACCTCGAAACCGGAGGACGCGGCAAGCGCGGTAGTTATGCCGAACACCTGCTTGCGGAATTGACCGGCGCGGAATCGGCGTTAATCGTCAACAACTGTGCGGCGGCGGCGTTTTTGGTTTTAACCGTGCTGGCAAAAGGCGGCGAAGCGATTGTTTCACGCGGCGAACTCGTTGAAATCGGCGGCGATTTTCGCGTTCCCGACGTGATGGAACAATCCGGCGCGACAATGCGCGAAGTCGGCACGACAAACAGAACAAAACTCTCCGATTATGAAAGCGCAATCAACGAAAACACGCGGCTTTTGCTGAAAGTTCACCCGTCGAATTATCGAATTATCGGTTTTACCGCCGCGCCGAAATTATCCGAACTCGCCGAACTCGCGTATCGAAAAGACATTTTGCTCTATGAAGATGCAGGCTCAGGTGCGATGTTCGACTTCGCGGAATACGATTTGACGGATGAACCGATAATTTCACAATCAATCGCTCACGGCGCGGATGTCGTGACATTCAGCGGCGATAAACTTCTCGGCGGCGTTCAATCGGGATTAATTGTCGGACGGCGCGAAGTCGTCGAACGTATCCGCAAACATCCGCTTTACCGCGCACTTAGAGTTGATAAATTAATCTACGCCGCGCTCGAAGCCACGCTCGAAGCCTTTCGCCGCGAAAACTTTATGCAGGAAATTCCCGTCCTGAAAATGCTTTCCGCAAGTCACGCCGAACTAATGAAACGAACTGCCGCGTTTGCCGACAAACTGCACGACGCTCTCGGTACAGATTCCGCGCTTCAACTTAAAGTCACCGACGGTAATTCCGTCATCGGCGGCGGTTCCGCACCTGATGTTCAGCCTGCGACAACACTTTTGGCTCTAAAACATTCGCAAATGTCGGTCAGCAAATTGGAAAAAAAACTGCGCTCCTCAAAACCGCCCGTCATTACGCGAATCTTGGAAGATAAAGTTTTGCTGGATTTGCGAACAGTTTTTGAAAATGAAGAAGAGGAACTTTTAGAGATTTTAGCAAGCCTAAATTAAAAAATTCCAGAAGAGCGAAACTGCGCGTAAGCAGAGTAATACCTTATGCTTACCTCAAATTTTCTGTAATAAGCGAGTTAGGTATTATGGGAAAACTTTTTATGGTTAATGTACTCTTGCCCGTCACCTTAACATTTTTCTTGTAAAAGAATGTTTAACTAAGTTATGATTTCAAATATAGCTGCTTTCGGCTATTACCCTACAAATCTCTTAAAAAATAAAACTATGGAAATTCACGGAATAGAAAATATGAGTCAGTCTCAAATTAATTACGAAATCCAGCGCGGCGGTAAATTTGTAATTTTCGAATACTGTATCTCATTGCTTATCATCACTTTAAAACGACCTTCGGCGATTCATTTTATCAGACCGGGCGAAGGGACGTTTGGCAAAAGTTATACATACACAATACTTTCAGCCATTGCCGGATGGTGGGGTTTTCCTTGGGGACCGATTTACACGATTATGTCGCTTGTTACAAATCTCGGCGGCGGAAAAGACGTTACAAACGAAGTTATGAACGCAATAATGTCCAACCAAACTAATAACCGGGTAATGCCAAACGGATCACGACCTCCGATCAGAATCACATCTTAATCTTTCCTAAAATCACAACCGAAACTAAAAATGCTTCAAGGCGCGCCCCCAAATATCGTAGTTATTAATTCTCTAACTCAAGTTTACGCTGCGGCAATGCCGTCGTTATCCATTTTTCTGCGAAAATTCGCTCATAAACTCAACTAATAATTCAACGCCTTCTTTAGGAAAGCATTGTATATCGAAGTGAAGACTCCGCTGACTAAGCGGAGTCTTTTTTTGTCAAAATCGTTTGAGTTACTGCCGAAAATGAGTCGCGCATTTTCGAGATGTTCACTGGCAAAACTCCTAACCTCACTTATAATTTAAGTTTGAATTAACAATTAATATTTTATTAACCTTCGCTTAATCTCGCTGTAATATTCCTGTCTTATTCTCCTTTCCTTACTATCTGAATTTTAGTTACGAAAATTCTTCGACAAATGAATTCGAGATTTAAAGTCAGCCGCTTTTCTTATCGAACGGCGCAATTTTCGTTTTAATTTTTTGACCGATTTACAAACTTTCAGGAGAGAAACTTATCAAAATGAAATTTATCAAAACCCGGCGCGTTTGCCGACCTTTTTTATTTAATGCAATCAAATTTGCCGCGTTATTTTTATCATTCGGAATCGCTTTTGTTTCCGTCACGCGGGCGCAGTCGGAAAACGGCAGCGCGTCGCTCGAAGGAACGGTCAAAGACCAAAACGGCGCAGTTGTTCAAGGCGCGGCAGTGACTGTCAAAAACACCGAAACGAATCTGACGCGAACCGTCACGAGCGATTCAAGCGGCGCATTTTCGGTAAGCGTTTTGCCGGTCGGAAATTATGATGTTTCGGTTAATTCAAATGGATTTGCCGAATTTTCTCTCAAAACTATTTTGCGCGTCGGTGAAACTACGCCGGTTGAAATCGTTTTACTTGTTCGAGGCGCAAATATGGGTGACGTGACAATTGACGGTAACGCTGAATCGGTGGACACGGAAACGCAAAGCACCGGCTCGATTATTTCGCAGCGTTTGGTTGAAGATTTACCTGCTCGCGGGCGCAATTTTACCGAGTTTGTTTCGTTGACTCCGGCGGTCGTGCAGGAATCGGATCGCAACGGTTTGGTGGTGGCGGGACAGCGTTCGATTAACTCGAATATTGCAGTTGACGGCGCGGATTTTAACGACGCTTTGCAGGGAAATCAGCGCGGCGGCAATGAATCGGTGTTCTTTTTTCCGCAAACCGCCGTGCGTGAATTTCAAGTCGTTCGTTCGGGCGCGAATGCCGAAGTCGGCAGAACAAACGCCGGTTTCGTCAACGTCGTTACAAAGTCGGGAACGAATAATTTTCGCGGCGAGGCGTTTTACTTTAATCGCAACAAAAAACTGACTTCGCCCGACGCTTTCGGGCAAAAATTGAATAACGCGCAGAATCAATTCGGCGGCTCAATCGGCGGTCTGATTGTCCGCGACCGTGCGTTTTTCTTCCTCGCGCTCGAACAAAATTATCTGCGTGTGCCGTTTGTCGTGCAGTTTCAAACAGTTCCGGGCGTTGCGCTGATACCTGCGCTGACGGCTTTGCAGGGCGAACAGCGCGGGACGAATAATCCGACGGCGATTTTCGGGCGCACGGATTTCGTGCTGAATCAGGCGAATACGCTCAATGTGCAATATACATACACGCGCTTTCGCGGTGAAAATTTCAACTTTGACACGGCGCGGCAGGACACTTCGGTCGAAGGAAATTACACGCGCAAAAATTCGAGCAACGGTTTGAAAGGCTCGCTCGTGACGGTTTTTAATCCGAAGATCATCAACGAAATTCGCGCCCAAGTCGCCACCGACAATCGTTTTGAAGCACCGAATACGACCGACGGACAGGCAGTTGTCGCCGGTTTCGGAACGCTCGGCGGCGACCGCGCAAGACCGCGACTTTTCGAGACGACGCGCTATCAAGTTACCGATAACGTCAGTTACGACACGGGCAAAAATAATTTTCGTTTCGGCGTAGATGTCAATATTAATAAGGTTCGCCAGCAGCGTGAATCGAACACGCAGCCGCGTTTCGATTTTGAAAGCCGCGCCGTCAGCGGTGTCACGATTGCGACCGGATTAGATAATTTTATCGCGCTTCGTCCGCGTCGGTTTCGGCAGACTTTTCCCGTCAGCAACAACCCGGCAGATTTGATTTATCGCGGAACGGTCAAGGAATTCGCACTGTTCGCGCAGGATAAAATTAAACTTTCGCAGCAATTGACGCTCAACGCCGGACTGCGCTGGGAAGGTCAATATAATCCGCAGCCGAAAAATCCGAATCCGAATTTCGCGCAAACCGCGCTCATTCCGAACGATTTGAAGCAGTTTCAACCGCGTCTCGGTCTCGCTTACGACGTGAACGGCAAAAGCGATACGGTGATTAGATTTTCCGCCGGAATTTTCACGGCGCGAACGCCTGCGAACCTTTTTCAGCGCGTGACGACCGACAACGGTTTGACGACGCAGGAAATCGAAATCGCCGAAACGACTGCCTGCCGCAATTCGATTGTTGTCAATCTCGCGGGCTGCCGTCTGCGCGGACCGGACGCGATTGTCACTTATCCGAATCGTTTAAGCGCAATCCCGACAGCGTTTATCGTCAAGCC
The DNA here is from genome assembly GCA_965247805.1 of Pyrinomonadaceae bacterium. Classification (GTDB taxonomy): domain Bacteria; phylum Acidobacteriota; class Blastocatellia; order Pyrinomonadales; family Pyrinomonadaceae; genus JAFDVJ01. The sequence continues at coordinate 4,767,234 of OZ252034.1, read as the reverse complement.
GCGAGTTTTCGGTTTCGATCCGAATTTCAAAAATCCGCGTTCATTTCAAGTGTCGGCAACACTGGAACAAAAAATCGGCAAAGATTATGTAGCGACCGTCGGCTACATTCACAATTCGACTTATAATTTGCAGCGGCGCGTTGACCGCAACCTGTTTCCGCCGGTTTTGCAGCCGAGCGGTTTCCCGATTTTTTCGGCGACGCGCCCGAACACGACGATTTCGCAGCTTGAAATCAACGAATCTTCGGCTCATTCAAATTACGACGGTCTGACCGTTTCATTTCGCCGCCGTTTCGCGCAGAAATTTCAGTTTGAAGCCAATTACACTTTTGCCAAATCGCAGGACGACGACTCGAACGAGCGCAATTTTTCGCGTGAAACGACGCTTAATCCGTTCAATTTGCAAGCCGAAAAAGGTCCGTCAAAACAGGACGTGCGCCACAATTTGAATGTCAGCGGTCTGGTTGATGTCGGCTACGGATTTACGTTGAGCGCAATCGTCATCACGCGCAGCGGTTTTCCATACACGGCTTTAATTGAGGACGGCACGGACACGAATAACGATTTGAACGACGCGAACGAACGCGCGATTGTGGGCGGCATCGTCTCGCAAAGATTCGGTTTTCGCCAGCCGAAATTTTTCAATCTCGATTTGCGTTTGTTAAAGAGTTTCAACTTTAGCGAAACAAAGCGGCTGACATTTTCCGCCGAAGCATTTAACGTCACGCGCAACACCAACAAAGGTTTCGGCGCGGATTCGCTCGCCAATTTCTGCACGGGAAATTCGGCATTGGCAGACACGACCAATCCGCTGAACATTTCTTGTCCGGCAGGATTTTTCCCCAACATTCGCGCACAGCAGCCGACGACCGCACCGTCAACCGCCCGTTTCGGCGGAGCGCGGCAATTGCAATTGGGCGTGCGCTTTACTTTTTGATGATTTATTCAAATTGCCGGAAGCAGGGAACACGCCGAAAACTATTGACAGTTTTCGGCGTGTTCCCTGCTTCCGTTCAGCATTAAATTTGATAACTAATTTTTGTTTTGACCGCCTGCTTTTAATACGCTTCCAAAATTTTCGGTGGAACTATTTGAACTTGCCGGTGAATCGTCAATAAACTTTAAAATCAATGCCTGCGCTTAAAATTAAAGATAGATTATCAAGTCTCTAATAGCGAACTAATCTCAGAAAGCCTCTATTTGGACAGCGACTTACCGTTCAAATAGAAAAATACCCCGGCTTGACCGAAGCAGACGGATTTCAAAAAATCCTCAAGTAAAACCAACCGCAAATTTAATTCAGAAAGTGTCGTGCCGATTTCGTTACAAAAAATTCACGGTAATTTAATACTTCCTCAAAGTTACCGACATCTCGACTTAACTTTTAATTGTTAGATTCGATCTTTCGATTCATCAACAAATCAAATCTTTAAGGAAGCAGGGAAAATTATCAAATGTTAAAGAATGTAATTTCTAGCAGTCGGATACTATTTTTCGCAGGTTTATTCGCGCTTTGTTTGACGACCGTAAACGCACAGTTTGAAACGGCGACCGTTTTGGGATCGGTGCGCGATTCAAACGATGCGGCGTTGCCGAACGCGACCGTTACTTTGAAAAACATCGCCACCGACATCTCGCAGACAACGACGACCGACGCGAACGGCGATTATCAATTCGTCAATGTCAAGATCGGCAATTATCAGGTGATCGTCGAAGCAAACGGTTTCAGCCGCACGGTTGCCGATAATGTGAACGTCACGGTCAATGCCCGCCAGCGCGTTGATTTAACTTTAAAAGTTGCTGCGGCAACCGAAACCGTGATTGTGACGGATGCGGCAAATCCTTTGCAAACCGATTCGAGCGATCTCGGTCAGGTCATTCAGCGCAAACAGATCATCGCGCTGCCGTTAAATGGTCGCAGTTACGCCAATCTCGCGCTGCTTGCGCCGGGCGTGCGCGAATCTTCAACCAACAGTTCAATTGGCGGGGGCGGACGCGAAGCCGCGTTTAATGTCAACGGCTTAAGGGCGACGTTTAATAATTTTCTGCTTGACGGCGTGGACAATAACGCTTACGGGACGAGTAATCAAAGTTTTTCGAGTCAGGTCGTGCAGGTTTCGCCCGATGCGGTCGCCGAATTTAAAGTGCAGACAAATACCTACAGCGCGGAGTTCGGTCGTTCGGGCGGCGCGGTCATCAACGCTTCTTATCGGAGCGGAACAAACGAGTTTCACGGCTCGGCGTGGGACTTTCATCGCAATAAAGTTTTAAACGCGGTCGGTTTTTTCAAGCCGGTCGGCGGCATCAAACCGCCGCTCATCCGCAATCAATTCGGTTTCACGTTCGGCGGTCCGATCATCAAAGACCGTACATTTTTCTTCGGCGATTACGAAGGTTTTCGGCAGATTCAAAAAAACGTCCAGTTTTCAACATTGCCGACGCTTTTGCAAAGACAGGGAATTTTGGGTTTCGACGTTCGCAATCCGCTGACCGGGGAAATTTATACCGCCGGAACGCCGATACCGCTCACGCCTTTTGCGCGAAAAGTTTTGAGCGAGTTGCCTGCTCCCAATGTTCCGGGACTCGCCGCCGTCGCCGGAGTGCAGGCGAATAATTATCAGGAATTGGTTTTAAACCGCAATTTCAGCAATAAATACAATGTCCGCATTGACCATAAATTTAACAACACATTCAGCATTTTCGGACGATGGAGTTATCGCAAATTGAATGCTTTCGAAGCTCCGAATATTCCCGGACCGTCGGGCAGCAATCAAAACGGTTTCGTTAATGCGCTGAATAAACAATTAACTCTAGGCGGAACTTACGTTTTCGGGAATGCTTCGGTTTTGGATGCGCGGTATGCTTTTTCAAAAATTGACGCGGGCAAACGCCCGCCGCTGATCGGCGGCGCGAGCGTTTTTTCGCTTTACGGAATCACCGGATTGCCCGACGATCCGCTCATTAACGGCGGTTTGACGACGCAGACCATCGGCGGATTTTCCCAACTCGGACGACAGGCAACCAATCCGCAGTTTCAAAATCCGACGAATCACGATTTTCGTTTGAGCTACGCCTTCACGCTCGGCAAACACAGTTTGAAAGCCGGTTACGAATATCTGACCGTCAATACGGCGGTTCAGGATACGAATCCGCTGCTCGGACTCGATACTTACAGCGGACAATTCAGTCGTGTGGCAGGCACGGCGAACAATATTTACAATCTCGCCGATTTCTTTTTCGGTCTGCGAAGTCAGTATGAATTGGCAAATCTGACCGTCGCGCAGGTGCGGCAAAAATTTCATTTCGCGTATTTGCAGGACGATTTCAAAGTCAATCGCAAATTGACGCTCAATTTGGGGTTGCGCTACGAATTCGGCACGCCTTATTACGAAAAGGACAATCGTCTGTCGAATTATGATCCGGTGACGAATTCGATTATTTTTGCAAAAAGCGGCTCGCTTTATAATCGCAGTCTGGTTGATCCCGATTATAACAATTTCGGTCCGCGTCTCGGTTTTGCTTACAATATTGCAGATAAAACCGTTATTCGCGGCGGCTACGGGATAGGTTATGTTTTCCTTAATCGTCTCGGCAGCGCGAATATTCTGGGAACCAATTTTCCGATTATCACTCGCGCGGCGGTCGCGCAGATCGCGCCGAATCCGGTGACGAATCCGCAGTGCGTCGGCAGCGTTTACGCCGCAAATTGTTTTCGCACGACGCAGCAAGGTTATCCGACGAGTGCGTTGCCGAACAATGTGACACTTTATATTCCGCGCGATACGCCGACTTCGAGCATTCAAAACTGGCAGCTTTCTGTGCAGCGCGAATTATTCGCTAATTTTGTCATTGATGTTGCCTACGTCGGCAACCGCGCCAAAAATTTAGTTTTGCTCGCCGACATAAATCAGGCGCGTCCGAATGCTCCGGGCGAAAATACACCGCTTCAGGCGCGTCGTCCGATTCAAGGATTCGGTTCGATTTCGGGCGTGATTCCTGAAGGCTTTTCAAATTACAACGCGCTGCAAATCAAACTCGAAAGACGTTTCAGTAAAGGTTTATATCTGCTTAATTCGTTCACCTGGTCGAAGGCGATTGACAATGGCTCGCAGGTTTTGGAAGAGCCGAACGGCAACACCGGAACGCCGCAAAATTATTACAACATCGCGGCGGATAAAGGCATCGGCGCATACGACCAGCCGTTTAACAACACAACCAGTTTTGTCTATGAATTGCCGATTGGTCGCGGACGCTGGCTCGGAGACAACTTTAATTCGATGGTTGACGCTTTTCTCGGCGGCTGGAATTTAAGCGGCGTGAACACGATGACGAGCGGACAGCCGATCAACCTACGCGTTTCCTCCGCGTCGCCGGTGACAAATAATCTGCCGACATTTTTGGGCGGAGTCGCGCTGCGTCCGAATATTATCTGCGATCCGACGAACCGCGAAGCCCGCCCGAATCCGACCGCCGGATATTTCAACGCGGCTTGTTTTGCGCCTTTTTCGGCAAATGCGCCGTTCGGCAGTGCCGGAAGAAATATCGCCCGCAGCGACCGTTATTTTAACTTTGATCTCGGTGTGCAGAAACAATTTCGTCTGCCGATCAACGAATTTACGCGCCTCGAATTGCGTGCCGAATTCTTTAATTTGTTCAATAAAACGAATTTTCAGGCGGCAAACGGAACTTTCGGCAACGCCGCTTTCGGCACGATCACCAGCGCATTTCCGGCGCGCCAGATTCAGGTTGCCGTCAAAGTATCTTTTTAGGTGAATTTGACCTGAAGCTATGGCAACGGTGGCAGAAACCCGCGCGTGAGCAAGGGCGCAGAGTGTAATGTTTTAACGTCCTTGCTCACGCGCGGGCTTCTGCCTTCGCAATTAACTCTAAAATTAATGAAATATTTTTTTATGAAAATCTTGACGGCTTTTGTTTTGTGCTTTCTGTTATTTGCCAATGTCCGATCACAAACAATTTCGCCGGATTTCGATATTCAAGGACATCGCGGTTGTCGCGGATTGATGCCGGAAAATTCGATTCCGGCATTTTTGAAGGCACTTGAAATCGGTGTTAACACGCTCGAACTCGACACTGTTGTCAGTAAGGACGGAAAATTGGTCGTTTCGCACGATCCGTATTTTTCCGCCGATATTTCGCTCGACAAAGACGGCAAACCGATTCCGGCTGATAAACAGACGACTTTTAACCTTTTTGAAATGAATTATGACGAAATCAAACTTTTCGATGTCGGCAGTCTCGGCAACAAACACTTTCCTGAACAGCAAAAAATGAAGGTCGTTAAACCGCTTCTTTCCGACGTTTTCAGGGAAACGCGAAAATACATCAAAGAACACAAATTAAAACCCGTTATGTATAACATCGAAACGAAATCTACGCCCGCAGGCGACAACATTTTTCAGCCTGCACCCGCCGTTTTCGCCAAACTTTTATACGATGAAATCGTCAAAAACAAAATGCAGAAGCGCGTCACGATTCAGTCGTTCGACGCGCGGACTTTGCAGGAATTCAAAAAGTTCAAAATAAAAATGCCGCTCGTGTTATTAGTTGAAAATAGGGAAGGAGTCGAAAAAAATATCGAAAAACTCGGTTTTCAGCCCGCCGTTTACAGCCCGAATTATCTGCTCGTTAACAAAGCGATGGTCGAATACTGTCACGAACACGGAATTAAAGTTATTCCGTGGACGGTCAATGAAACAAGCGATATGGAAGCACTCAAAAAACTGGATATTGACGGAATAATATCCGATTATCCTGACCGCGCCGTTCAGGTTTTTAGGGGCAAAAACTAAAAAGTGCCGCCGATTTCGGCAGCAAATTTCCCGGTATTTCAAGCTCCATCGAATCTTTGAAAAGCGAATTGAACGAACCGAATCCGGCTATGCTCAATGAAACATTTTGAATTTCGCCGCCGTAATTAAAAGTATCTGAGGAAGATTAAATGGAAGGAACTGACGCGGCTTTGATAATGCCGACGGGCGGCAGTGAAAAAGTCGGGTTCACCGAACATTACGCGAAACGAATTATTATCGGCGACCTTGAAAGCACCTGCGCCGGTTTGAAATCCGCGCTCGAAAAACTCGGTTACTTAGTCGAAAACGAACAGCCTTTATTGATCGCCAAACGGAAAACCAAACTTTCCGCCGACGATAAAAAATTCATCGTCGGCAACGCGCTTTCGCACGTCAAACGTCTGCAAATTTCACTGAATTCAGCCAACGAAAATGGGAATTTTGTGGAGCTTTTTCGGCATCGCCCGCCTTCACTGCACACTTAATCCGGCGACTGACAAAGAATCACCCGCTGATTCTCCATCAAAAATCTCCGTCGCGCAAACCGATTTCCTGCCGCCGGCTCGGATTTCGATTACGGAAGGAACGACGCAACTGCTGCCAATGCAAAAAAAGAATCTTTGCCGAATCACGAAAATCAAATAACGCAAGAGTTTTGATAATCAAACGCCGCCGTGCAAAATATGTTCATTGGATAGAATATGAAAAAAATTATTTCGGCTTCGATATTGTTCATTTTAGTGCTGTTCGCGCGGCAAACGGTAGACGCGCAGACGAATCAATGGCGACCCGTCAGCGGTGCGCGGCACGACAACATCAGCGGAATGGCGTTGATCGCGCACGACGCGAAAAAAACTTCATTTCTCATTATCAACGACAACAAAAAACCGGAGCAAAATCACGCCGCCGTCGTTTCGGTCGAAGGTCGCAATGCGCCGAAATACGCGCCGCTCAAATGGCTCGGCAACGACATCGGAACTGATTTTGAAGCCGTTTCGAGCGTTCCCGACACGCCGAATAATTTTATGGCATTGACGGCAAAAGGCAGAGTTTTTCACATCGAAGTCAATTTGGCGGACAATTCCGTTAAAGTTTTGAAATCATTCGACGTTCCGCAAATTCCGAAAGAGCCTGATTTTGAAGGCTTTTGTGTGCAGAAAATAAACGGTGTGTTAACGGCGATTTGGGCTGATCGCGGTTTGGACGCGAAACCCGCGCGGCTTTTTTGGAGCAGATTTGATTTGGCAAATTATGCTTTTACGCAAGTTGATTCGGTCGAACTTAAAGTTCCATATCCAATCGGCAACACGCGCCATATTTCCGACGTAAAAGTTGACGGAAGCGGCGCACTTTTCATCACGTCCGCCTCCGATCCGGGCAACGACGGACCGTTTTCGTCGGCTTTCTATTTCGCCGGAGTTTTCAATCTTGCCAATTCTCAAAAAATTACGTTTAATCAATCGCCGGTTTTAACGCACCTTTTTACATTCGATTATCACAAAGTCGAAGCCTTTGAATTCGTTTCCGGCGCGGACGGCGGAATCGCTTTCGGCACGGACGACGAAAATCTCGGCTCGGCAATTTATCTGAATTAAGTAACGCCGTCCGTCCCGGCGGCTGTCCTGAATGCGTCCCGCATTCTCCGCAAACAGCGAAGCGCATTTGCTGACGGCAGGCAAGATGCCTGCCGGACAGCCGCCGGGACGGACGGCGTTACATTTTGTGCGTGAAATCGTGCATAAATTCGACTAACGCCTCGACACCTTCTTTCGGAAAAGCATTGTAAATCGAAGCGCGGATTCCGCCGACGCTGCGGTGTCCTTTTAAGCCGTCGAAGCCGTTTGCCGCTGCTTCCGCCGCGAATTGTTTTTCGAGTTCTTCACTTGGCAGACGGAAAATGATATTCATCAAACTTCGCGCTTCCTTTTCGGCGTGTCCGCTGTAAAATCCGTCGCTTGAGTCAATTGCGTCGTAGAGAATTTGGGCTTTTTCTTCGTTGATTTTCGCCATCGCCGTTACGCCGCCTTTTTGTTTGAGCCATTCGCAGACCAAACTTATTAAGTAAATTCCCCAGGTGTTCGGCGTGTTGAGCATCGAATCATTGGCGGCAATCGCGCGGTAATCCAGCATTGCGAATTGATTTTCGGGAACTCGTTCGAGCAAATCATCGCGGATGATGACCAAAGTCACGCCCGAAGGTCCGATGTTTTTTTGCGCTCCGGCATAGATGAGCGCGTATTTTTCGATGTCAATCGGTTTCGACAAAATATTTGACGAAGCATCACAGACGACCGGAATTCCTTTACCGTCGAGGTCGTAGTTAAATTCCACGCCGTCAATCGTTTCGTTCGAGCAGTAATGAATGTAATCGGCGTTTCGGCTGAAATTGAGTTCATCCTGCGTTGGAACAGATTTGAAATTCTTTTCTTTAGTCGTCAAAATCACGTTGACATCGCCGCATTTGCGCGCTTCTTTAACGGCTTTTTCGCCCCACGCGCCGGTCACGACGTAATCTGCCGTGCGCTTCAAAAAATTCATCGGAATCATCGAAAATTGCAGACTCGCGCCGCCTTGCAGGAAGAGAATTTTGTAATTTTCGGGAACTTGAAGCAGTTCACGAATCCCGTTTTCGGCAGATTCCAAAATCGGCGCAAAATGTTTCGAGCGATGGCTGATTTCCATCACGCTCATCCCGATTCCGTTCAAAGAAAGCAGCTCAGTTTGCGCTTTTTCCAAAACTTCCGCCGGCAAAATCGCCGGTCCCGCGCTGAGATTGTAAATCTTCATCTTGATTTTGGATTTTAGATTTTAGATTTTAGATTAGCAAATCGAAAACATTTAATTCACGAGGCAAATTCGAGGCAGAAATCAGCGTGTTGTCGGCACTCAATTTTGACGCGCCGGTTTCTGCCGAATTATTTTCGCCATTGAATGTAAAAAATTTTGTAATGCGCCGAAATTTTTTTGATTTAATCGAATAATCTGTTATAACTTTACTGAAAATGAATGATGCTTCATTCAGGCACTGCGAAATCAAGAAATCCGAAATCGCAAATGCAAAATTCAATTATGGCACGTTCAACACGCACAAATGGAGAAGCACGCGCTTTTGTGAGCGATAAGCGCGAGGCGATTCTTCGTGCCGCGATTAAGGTTTTCGCGGGCAAAGGTTATTTCAATTCAAAGGTCGCCGACATCGCCAAAGAAGCGGGAATCGCCGACGGCACGGTTTATCTTTATTTCAAGAGCAAGGATGAGATTCTGCATTCGTTTTTCGACCGCGCGATGGAAGATTTTATTGCCGAAGGCAAAAAGGAACTCGCCGAACTGGAAAAACCGGAAGAAAAATTGCGCCGCATCGCGCAATTGCATCTCGAAAGGCTCGGCGCAGACCGCGATCTGGCAATTGTTTTTCAGGTCGAGCTGCGCGGCTCGACCAAATTTATGCGTGAATTTTCCGCCGCCGGTTTCGCCGAATATCTTTTGATTATTCAGCAAACCATCGAGGAAGGTCAGAAAAAAGGTGTCTTTCGCAATGATCTAAAGCCGGTCGTCTGCGCGAAAATTCTCTACGGCGCACTCGATGAAATGGTCACGAACTGGATTCTCTCGCAGAAGGCATATCCGCTTGCGCCGATGGCGGATGAAGTTTTAAAGGTTTTTTTCGGCGGCACGAAGATTTAAAGTTAAAGCAAAAAAATGTCCAGCCAAGTTAATTCTAAAATCAGACGCGACGTTAAAAGGCTTCCTCTTTTTGCGGACGAACCGCAAAACCTCGCGGAACTTTTTCGGCAATCATTCAAAAAACACAACCTTGCCGACGCACTTAATTTCAAAAAAGACGGCAAATGGCAAAAAGTTTCGTCCGCTGAAGTAATTGAGCGCACTGAAAATATCGCTTTCGGTCTTTATTCTTTGGGTTTGCGAAAGGACGATAAAGCGGCGATTTTGGCGGCAAATTCGCCTGAATGGACAATCACGGACGCGGGCTGTCAATTTGCCGGAATCGTTAATGTGCCGATTTATACGACGCTTGCCGACAATTCTGTTGCTTACATCATCAACGATTCAGAGACGAAGATTTTCTTTTTGCAGGACAATGCGACGTTTGAGCGAATCTCAAAAATTATCCCCGAATGTCAGACTGTTGAAAAGTTGGTTTTCTTTAACGCGGAAGGCATCACGGCGGAAAACGCGATGTCGCTGGCGGAACTTGAAAAAATCGGCGCAGAACTCAAAGCCGAAAAACCCGAATTAATTGAAGATTTGATCAAAGCAATCGCGCCCGATGATGTCGCAACTTTAATTTACACATCAGGCACGACAGGCGAACCGAAAGGCGTGATGCTGTCGCACGAAAACATCGTTTCAAACGTCATAGACGCGGGCGAAAAATACAGATTTACTGAAAAAGACGTGCCGCTTTCGGTGCTGCCGCTGTCGCACGTTTTCGAGCGTTCGGCGATGTATCTTTACATTTTTAATGGAATGTCGGTTTATTACGCCGAATCAATTGATAAAGTCGCCGACAATTTACGCGAAGTTCGCCCGACGATCTTTGTCGGTGTGCCGCGAATCTTTGAAAAAGTCTATGCAAAAGCCAAATTAATGGCGGCGCAGTCGAGTCCTTTCAAGGAAAAAATATTCGATTGGGCGATTGACGCGGGCAAAGATTACGCGCTGAAAACCGAGCGTAAAGAAAATATTTCATACTTTCTCGCGGTCAAACATTCGATTGCCGATAAAATCGTTTTTGCCAAATTTCGCGCGTTTTTCGGCGCCAGACTGCGGTTTTGCATTACGGGCGGCGCGGCACTTTCAAACGATATTTATTTAATCTTCAACGGCGCGGGCGTGGCGATTATGCAAGGCTACGGCTTGACGGAAACTTCGCCCGTGATTACTTCAAGCAATCCGATTGATGTCAAACTCGGCACGGTCGGCAAACCGATTCGTAATGTCGAAGTGCGCGTTGCCGCCGACGGCGAACTCGAAGTTTCGGGACCGAACGTGATGCTCGGTTACTACAAAAAAGACGACGCGACGCGCGACACTTTTACGGCTGACGGCTGGTTCAAAACCGGCGACATCGGCGAGATTGATAACGAGGGCTTTTTGAAAATCACCGACCGCAAAAAAGAACTTTTCAAGACTTCAGGCGGCAAATACATCGCGCCTTCGCCGATTGAACAAATGATTAAATCATCGCGGTATGTCAGCCAGGTCGTTCTTGTCGGCAACGACCGCAAATTTCCTGCCGCGCTGATTGTTCCGAACTTTCATCAACTGGAGGGCTTTGCGAAAACCGAAAATTTAAATCTGAAAACGCCGCAGGAATTTTGCGCGAACGAAAAAATCGTTAAACTCTTTGAAAAACAAATTGACGAACTGACCAAAGATTTGTCGAAATACGAAAAAGTCAAAAAAGTCGCGCTGCTCGAAGATGAAATGACCGTCGAAGGCGGTGAATTAACTCCGACTCTGAAAGTAAAACGCCGCATCGTCAACGAAAAATACAAAGACGTGATTGATAAAATCTACGCAGAATAGAAAAATCGAAAAACTTACCGATACTCAATGCGAAAACACACACGAAGTAGTGTGTAATTATTTGTGCGGCACACTTACTTCGTGCGTGTTTCCGCATTTAGGAATTTTTGAAACTTAAATCTACTTTCCTGCGTCTATCAAAACACTGACCCGAAATCGAAAATCACAATTTGAAAAAATTATGATTCTTGTATTTTGTCTATTTTAAAGAAAATTAAAGGAGTTTGTGATGAATTTCAGTAGATTTTTTGTTGCGCTATTTGTTCTAATTTCGTTTATGACAACGATTATTTCAGCTCAAAAAGGCGAAAAATTACCGCCGATCAAATTTAAGGAATACACTTTGAAAAACGGCTTGCGCGTGATTCTGCACGAAGACAAATCAACGCCGGTCGTGGGAGTCAATTTGTTTTACCACGTCGGTTCAAAAAATGAAGCACCGGGCAGAACCGGATTCGCACATCTTTTTGAACATATGATGTTTCAGGGTTCAAAAAATTACGTTGACGGTTATCGCGGCGTGGACGAACTCGGCGGCAATGTCAACGGGACGACCGATCAGGACCGCACATATTATTTTGAAGTCGTGCCGTCGAATACGCTCGAAAGAGTTTTGTATCTCGAATCCGACCGAATGGGCAATCTGCTCGATGCGATGTCGCAGGAAAAACTCGACAATCAGCGTGATGTGGTCAAAAACGAACGCCGTCAGCGGGTTGACAACGTGCCTTACGGAACAATGTCGGAACGCATCGGCGACATTATGTATCCGGTTGGGCATCCGTATCATTGGTCGGTGATCGGTTCGATGGAAGATTTGTCCGCCGCCTCACTCGACGACGTAAAATCATTTTTCCGTCAGTATTACGCGCCGAATAATGCCGTGTTGGTTTTAGCCGGCGATTATGACGAGAAGCAGGCGAAAGCGTGGATCGAAAAATATTTCGGAGCGATTGCGAAAGGCGCGGATATTACGCGTCCGAATCCGGCGATGCCGAAACTGAGCGGCGAGGTTCGTAAAACTTACGAGGAAAACGTGCCGCTGCCGCGTATTTCGATGGTCTGGCACAGCACGCCCGCATATACGCCGGACGAAGCCGCGCTCGATATTTTAAGTTCGATTCTCTCGACCGGCAGGGGTTCGCGCCTGCAAAGCAATTTGATTTACGGTAAGGAAATCGCGCAACAAGTCGGCGCATTTAATAGCACGAGTGAAATCGGCGGACTTTTCCAAGTTACCGCGTTTGCCAAACCCGGCAAACCGCTCGACGACCTCGAAAAGGAAATCAACGCCGAAATCGAGCGTTTGAAAAAAGAACCGCCGACGGCTGAGGAAATGGCGCGTGCCTTGAACATCCGTGAATCGAGCGCGATTTACGGACTCCAAACCGTTTTCGGCAAAGGCTCGCAGCTTGCCGCTTACGCCGGATATTTGAACAAGCCGGACTATTTTCAAACTGACATTGATCGTTACCGCAAGGTTACGGCGGCGGACGTGCAGCGCGTCGCCAATCAATATCTGACGGCAAATCGGCTGGTGATGAGTTACGTTCAGGGCAAAGGCACGATGATGCCGCCGAAACCGGATGCGAACAAACCGACTTCCGTTGCGCCGAAGAAAAAAGACGATGCGCTGATCGCCAAACAGGAAGCGATGCTGCCGCCGGTCGGGGCAAATCCGAAATTTACGCTGCCGGCAATCGAGAAAACCAAACTCTCGAACGGAATGAATGTCTGGATCGTCAAACAAAACGAACTGCCGATTGTTTCGATGAATTTAGTTTTAAACGCGGGCGGCACACTCGATTCGGCAGAGAAATCCGGTGCGGCTTCGTTTACTGCTTCGATGCTGACGCAGGGAACAAAGACTCGTTCGGCAATCGAAATTGCCAATCAGTTACAGTCAATCGGCGCGTCGGTCAATGCGGGCGCAGGTTGGGATTCGAGCAATATCACGATGCAGACGCTGACGAAAAATCTCGATCCGGCACTCGATATTTTCGCTGATGTGACCGCTAATCCGTCATTTCCGGCAAGCGAGTTTGAAATTTTGCGCCGCCGTGCGATTGTCGGATTCGCGCAGCGCAAAGCCAGTGCGACGGCGGTTGCCGATGTCGTTTATAACAAAGTGCTTTACGGAAATCAGCCATACAGCCGCCAGCTTTCCGGCGATGAAAAATCGGTCAAAGCTCTGACGCGCGACGATTTGGTTAATTTTTACAGCACCAAATATCGTCCGAACGATTCGACTTTGATCGTCGTCGGCGACGTTGAGACCAAAATGCTGATGCCGAAACTCGAAAAAGCCTTTGCTAATTGGAAATCGGCTAATAATTCGGATGTGATGGCGGACAAGATGAGTAGTGAAACAATGATGGCGAAACCCGGAATTTATCTCGTTGATAAACCGGGTGCGGCGCAGTCTTCGGTTTCCATCGGACAAGTCGGCGTTGAACGGGCAACTCCTGATTTTTACGCGATTCAGGTGATGAATTCAATTTTGGGCGGCGGCGGAACAGCGCGTTTGTTTATGAATCTGCGCGAAGACAAAGGCTACACTTACGGTGCCTACAGCCGCTTTGTTTTCCGGCGCGGTGCAGGACCGTTTTCCGCTTCGGGCGAGATTCAAACGGTTTCGACCAAAGAATCCGTGATGGAATTTATGAAGGAACTCAATGGCATTCGCGGTGCGCGTCCGGTGACACCTGCCGAACTCGAAGTTAATAAACAATCCATCATTCGTCGTTTTCCGAGTGTTTTTGAAACCGTCGGAGGAATTTCGGGACAGTTTTCAAATCTCGTCATCTACAATTTGCCGGATAATTATTTTAACGATTTTATCGGCAACATCAACGCGGTCACGGCTGCCGATGTCAATCGTGTCGCAAATAAATATCTCGACCCGTCGAAAATGGCAATCGTCATCGTCGGCGACCGTAAAACAATCGAACCCGGACTCAAGGAATTGGGTTATCCGCTGACGATTCTTGATACGGAAGGCAATCCGGTAACGGAATAGTTTTGGAGATAATTCTAAAGAAGAAGGCAAAGTTGAAAGGCTTTGCCTTCTTCTTTAGAATTCAAATTTATTCAATTACAACGTAGTAATCATAGGATTGAAGTTCAGCTTGCATCCCCAAATTCCACCAGAATTTCCACAATTCCGCACCCCAGTTTTCACTCATAAAAAGAACTGGATTATTTATTATCGCCAGTTTTTTACTTTCGTGAATTATTATTTTTCCGCTTTCAATTGCTTTCTGAAGTTTTTCAGAAAATTCTTTTTTCATTACTCTATTCCTCCCATTTATTAGCTCACTGTTGAGCAAAAATATTTTAAAGAAGAAAAAAAATTAATTGTTTTGAAAGCAAATTTGTTTATTGTAAATTAAGAGGTCGCGGCGTTGGTGTCGGCTGTTTTTCGGCTTCGCGGATTTTGTCGCGTTCCTGTTGAAATTTTTGCCACTGTTCGGGCGCGAGGACTTTTTGCAGTTTTTCGTCGTTTTGAGCGCGAATTTCCTGAAGTTTCGGGTCGGTTTCCTGCCGTATTTTTTGGATGTTTTCGCGGGTTTCACCGAAGATTTTCTGAACTTCCGTTTTCTGCGCTTCGTTTAATTCCAGTTTGTTAAAGGCTTCTTCGTATTTTTCCTGTTTCGTCGGTTCCTTCGCCGCGCCGAACCATAAATAGTATGAATTGAGCGCGAACGCCCCAGCGACAAAACCGAGAAAAAAGATAATCAACGTCGCCAGACGAATCTGCCATTTACTTTTGCTTTCGATATTCATTATCTTTTTGGCGAATCTTTGCGTTCGTTGTAGATTACTTCCAAAGTTTGTTCCGTCGTCAGATTGCGCGGCTTTTGATTAAGAATAACCGAGTCGGTCGAATATAAATTATAAGTCGAAACGGCTTCGTCTGGTTTTGATTTCGGTGCGAGAAACGTCAGCGCGGCAAAGGCAAAAACGAGCAGCAGCATCGAAGCGACCAAAACGGACGATGCCTGCCACCAACGCCGAAACGCTTCAAACGGCTTCCGCAGATTTTGTTTCGCGCGAATCGCGTTCATCATTTTCGCCTGAAAAAACGGCGACGGCTCAACTGCCGGATTTTCAGCGCGAACTCTCAGCAAAACTGCAGAAACTCGCGCGGCTTCAAACGCCCGACGGCACAAAGCGCATCCGGCGGAATGAATTTGAATTTCATTCAATTCATTTTCGCCGAGTTCGCTGAATCTCTTTTCATCGAGAATTTCTAAAATATGTTTGTCGTTCATTTTACTGCTTTTTCGGGTTTTAATAGTTGTCCGTCTTTCGCGTCGAGCAACTTTTGGACGGCTTCGCGCATTCGCTTTCGGGCGCGAAACGCTTTGATTTTAACTTTCGATTCGCTCCAGTCCATCGCCGCCGAAACTTCTTTGATGGACGCGCCTTCGCCTTCGATCATCTGTAAAATCAGTGAATCTTCGGGCGGCAGAGTGTCTAAAACACGATTAACCAAATCGGCGGCAATCAATTTATTTTCTTCGTTTCGATGATTGATCGCGGCGGCGTTCGACATATTATTTTCGAGCCACGCCGTTTCGTCTTCAGTCAAATCAGCCGCCATCAGTTCGTTTTGCGGCTTGGTCGAACGCAAAATATTAATACAGGTCGTGACCGTAATGCGCGTCAGCCAGCCTTCGAGTGAACCGCGACCTTCGTAATTTTTAAGCTGCGTAAAGGCTTTTAAGAAAACTTCCTGCGCGGCTTCTTCGACCAAATCGTAACGGCGAAAAAATCTTGACGAAAAACTAAAAACTCGCGGACTGTAACGGCGGACAATCTCGCCGAAGGCTGATTCGTCGCCGCCGACGGAAGCCTGCGCCAGTTCCGCATCTGATAAATTTCGGTAATCGTCCGCCACTTTTTTTCGTCCCGAATGTCTGGCAAATAACTCAAAATAAAATATTTTATCGTTTCACCGTCAGAACAATTTTAAGCGCGTTACGCTCTTTTTTCAAAAAACTTTAACTCATTCTCAAAATATTAAGACACAAAAACAATCAAAACGGTTACAACAGAGATGTTAATTTTTCGGCGAAACAGTTTTTTGTAACCATTTGCGAAAACGGACTGTCTATTTTTATGAAGATTAAACGGAGCGCGGACACTCTTGTCCGTGAATGTTTGCGGACAAGAGTGTCCGCGCTCCGCTTTTTAATATTATGAATTTTTCTAAGTTCGGACGCGTCAGAACCGTCCGATTATTTATCTTAACCTTGATAATTCCGGCGTTGTTTGCCGCCTGCAATCGTTCGGAGTCGAAGAATTTGGATGCAAATGCGAACGTCAAAACCGAGGAACAGATCGTCAAAGTCACAACCGCGAAAGCTGAATCGCGGCAGATTCCTTCGGTTATTCAGGCGACAGGCAGTTTGGTCGCACAGGAAACTTCGGATGTTGCGCCAAAGGTTGCCGGAAAGGTTGTTAATGTTTCGGCGAGTGTCGGTCAGTTTGTCACGCAGGGAAATGTTATTGCCAGGATTGACGGCAAAGACGCTCAGCTTCGCCTTGCGGAAGCGAGAGCCGGTGTGACGCAGGCGGCAGCGGGTGTGCGCCAGGCTGAAGCACGGCTC
The DNA here is from genome assembly GCA_965247805.1 of Pyrinomonadaceae bacterium. GTDB lineage: Bacteria > Acidobacteriota > Blastocatellia > Pyrinomonadales > Pyrinomonadaceae > JAFDVJ01. The sequence continues at coordinate 4,750,259 of OZ252034.1, read as the reverse complement.
GGACTTTCGCCGAACGGAACATTTACGGCTTCGACGATTCCCGAAGTGCGCGCCGCTGGCTCGAATGTCGAACAGGCGCAAGCCGAACTGAAACAGGCGGAAGTTGCTTTGCATCAAGCAGAAGTTAATGAAAAGCGTTACCGCGAATTAGTTGAAACCGGCGATGTTCCGATGATTACTTACGAACAATATCGCGCCGTTCGTGATACTGCGCGGTCTGCCGTCGAAACGGCGGCGGCGCGTTTGAACAGTGCGAAACAGCAGCGCGATGCGGCACTTAATGCGGCGCGTCAGAGCAACGAAGCGATTAAATCGGCGCAGGCGGCGGTCGAAGCGGCACGAACGCAAGTCGGAATCGCCGAACAAGCCGTCACCGATACGATTATTCGCGCACCGTTTTCGGGTTATGTCAGTGCGCGTCCGGTGGCGGTCGGCGAATATGTTTCGTCGGCTTCGATCATTGCGACGATTCTGCGGACAAATCCGATTAAAGTTCAGATTCAGGTTGCCGAATCGGATGTGCCGTATATCGGACTCGGACGCGGCGTGGCGTTGCAGGTTGACGCTTACAAAGACCGCACTTTCGGCGGCACTGTGACGGCGGTTAATCCTTCGATTGAAACGACTTCACGGTCGGCAGTGGTCGAAGCGCAAATCGAAAACAGCGATAATGCGCTTCGTTCGGGAATGTTCGCCACCGTCAAAATTACGCGTGACGGTGGAAGTGTCGGAATTTTTGTGCCGAAGGAAGCCGTTCTCAACGATCAGGCAACGCAGAGCCAGCGCGTTTTCGTGATTGTCGAAGGTGTCGCCAAACTTCGCACCGTTCAGGTCGGGACGGAAGAAAACGGCACGATTCAAATATTAAACGGTGTTAATGCCGATGAAACGGTTGCGACAAGCAATTTGCAACAACTTTACGAAGGCGCGAAAGTGACTTTTTAATGGTGAATTATGAATGGTGAATTATGAATAAAAATCATATTTAATTCACCATTCACCATTCACCATTCATAATTAATATGCAATGGTTAGCTGAAATTTGTGTTCATCGTCCGGTGTTTGCGACCGTGATCGTGATGTTTTTGACGGTCGTCGGCGGATTCAGTTTTTTCACGCTCGGCGTTGACCGTTTTCCGAAAATTGATTTGCCGACGATTTCGATCTCGACCTCGAATCAGGGCGCGGCTCCGGCGGAAATCGAAACGGAAGTGACCGACATTATCGAAGGCGCGGTCAATACCGTTCCGGGGATTGACCAGATGACTTCATCGTCTTCGCGCAGCAGTTCTAACGTCACGCTGACGTTTAATCTCGACAAAAATCCCGATCAGGCGTATCAGGAAATTCAGCAGAAAATCTCGACAGTCGTTAATCGGCTGCCGGAAACGGCTGATCCGCCGGTCGTTCGCAAATCCGATCCCGACTCGCAGCCGGTTTTAGTTTATGCCATCAGTGCGCCGCAAAATATGAGTCTGGTCGAACTCAACGATTTTGTCGAAACGAATATTCAGGAACGCATTCAGTCGGTTGACGGCATCGGCGAAGTCATTATTTTCGGCGGACGCGCCCGCCAAATCAAAATTTATATTGACCCGACACGATTGCGGGCATATAACCTTTCGATCACGGATGTTTCCAACGCAATTCGCAATCAAAATCTCGAACTTCCGGGCGGAAGTTTAATCGAAGGCACGAAAACATCGGGACTTCGGACGATTAGTAAACTAACCGATGTTAATCAATTTCAGGAAATCGCCATCACGACGCGCAACGGTTTTCCGATCAAAATCAAGGATGTCGGGCGTGTGCAGGACGGCGGCGCAGACGCGACTTCGGCGGCATCGCTCGACGGTGTGCAGTCGCTCTATCTGGCGGTTCGCAAACAATCCGGCTCGAACACGATTGCATTGATTAATGGCGTTAAAGAACGAATGAACCAGATTATTCCGACGCTGCCGAAGGAAATGAAGGTCGTCGTGACGCGTGACCAATCGGAGTTTATCCAAAATTCGCTTCACGCGATTGAAGAACATTTAATTTTAGGCGGTTTGTTCGCGGCGATCATTGTTTTTCTTTTCCTGTGGAACATTCGCACGACGATTATCGCGGCACTGGCGATTCCGACTTCGATCATCGCGGCATTTGCGATCATCGCCGCGCTCGGTTATTCGCTCAATCAGATGACGATGCTTGCCCTGACTTTGATGGTCGGAATCGTGATTGACGACGCGATTGTCGTGCTTGAAAATATTTACCGCTTTGTCGAAGAAAAAGGAATGAACCCTTTTCAGGCGGCAATCGAAGGCACGCGCGAAATTGGTTTGGCTGTTCTCGCCACGACTCTTTCGCTGCTCGCCGTGTTTATTCCGGTCGGATTTATGACGGGAATTGTCGGCAGATTTATGTCGTCTTTCGGCTTGACTTCGGCGGCGGCGATTGCCGTTTCGTTGATTGTTTCGTTCACTTTAACGCCGATGCTCGCGGCTCGTTGGATCAAAGCAAAGGATGAGGGCGAAGGGATGAAGGATGAATCAAATTCGGATTCTGAAAATCAGCCGCTTCAGATTCACGGCGACGGAATGTTGATGAGGGATGAAGAAAATCCGAAATCCGAAATCTCAAATCCCAAATCTAATGACAGTAAAGAATCGTGGTTTTACAGCAAGATTGACGGCACTTACACTTGGCTTCTGAAACTTTCGATGCGGTTTCGATGGGCGATTGTTTTAGTCTGTGTTTTGGTAATTGCTTCGATTTATCCGCTTTTCAAATATGTCGGGATGGCGTTTTTGCCGGACGAAGACGAATCGGCTTTTTCAATTAGCTTGCGGGGTCCGCAGGGAACTTCGCTCTCGGCAACGCAGTCAATTCTTGACCGCATCGCCCGCGATGTCCGCGAACAACTTCCCGGTGTCAGAAATACTCTGGTGCAGGCGGGCGGTTTCGGCGGCGGCGGCGGCGGCACTTCATCCAATTCGGGCAACGTCAATGTCAGTCTCGTGCCGACCGATCAGCGGCAGTTTTCGCAGGCTGATCTGATTACCAAAACGCGGGCGATTCTTAAAAAATATCAGTCGAAGGATTACCGCATCAACGCTTCGGCGCAGTCTTCGATTTCGGGCAGTTTGGGTTTAGGTCGCGGCGGTTCGGGCATCGGTTACTACATTGCCGGTCCCGATTTGGAGCAGCTTAATAAATACGCCGACCAATTAGTCGAAAAAATGCGCCAAGACCCAACTTTTCGTGACCCGGACAGCTCAAACGATGCGGGAACGCCGGAAATTCAGGTGACGATTGACCGCGACAAAGCGGCTGATCTAGGAGTCAAAGCGGGCGATGTCGCCACTGCTTTGAACACTTTTTCCGCCGGTCAGCGCGTCACGACGTTCAGCCAGAATAATAAGCAATACGATGTCGTTTTGCAGGCGGACGATTCATACCGCCGCGACCGCAATAATTTACAGTATTTTACGGTTGCTTCGACGAATGGCGGCACAGTCGGTCTGGAAAAATTAATTAAGATTGAAGATGGTCTGAGTCCGGCATCAATCAGCCGTTTGAATCGTCAGCGGCAAGTGACGATCAGCGCGAGTTTGCCGCCGAACGCTTCGGAATCCGACGCGGCGGCGAAGCTCGAATCATTGGTCAAACAATTAAATCTACCGGCGGAATATACGGCTGGTGTCACCGGACAATCAAAGGAATTACAGCGCGCTTATCAATCGTTTTTGTATGCGTTTTTGCTGTCGTTCGTCTTTATGTATCTGATTTTGGCGGCGCAGTTTGAATCGTTCGTTCACCCGATCACGATTCTCCTGACGCTGCCGCTCTCGATTCCTTTTGCACTCATTTCAACGGCGATTGCCGGACAAACTTTGAATATTTTTTCGGCTCTCGGAATCCTGCTTTTATTCGGAATCGTCAAGAAAAACGCGATTTTGCAGATTGACCATACAAATACTCTGCGCGAACGCGGAATGAACCGTTACGACGCGATTATTCAGGCAAACCGTGACCGTCTGCGCCCGATTCTGATGACGACGATTGCGCTTGTCGCCGGGATGATTCCGCTGATTGTCGGCAGCGGCGCGGGTGCGGCGACTAATCGTTCAATCGGAATTTTGGTCGTCGGCGGACAGAGTTTGTGTCTGCTTTTGACACTTTTGGCAGTTCCCGTGTTTTATTCGCTTTTCGATGACGCGCAGGAATCGCACGTTTTTCAAAAATTCGGCAAACGATTTGAAGGCATCGGCAAAATCTTTCGACCTGTCCGCGAAAAACTCGCCGATGTTACATCGCTTTTCACGCGGCGCAAAACCGAGCCGAAAAAAGCGGCGGACGAAAAAGACGGTTTTCACGAACCGCAAACGAATGAATAAAAGTGGTTGTTTTTGTCGCCAACGGCGACCGACAACATAGCGTAGGGAAAGCGAATGTAATGAGCGCATCCTTACGTTAATTGAAAAGAAATATTCGACGCTGAAAGTGTCGAACAAAAAATATCGCTTGATTGTTGCTCACTTTCAGCGAGCGAACAAATTTTGCAGGCAACGTAGGGTTACATTCGCTATCGCTCATTTCACCCTACGCTATGTAGTTAATCGCCGTTGGCGATATTGGAAAAATTTTTGTTTAGAAAATAATTTCTTTACACAAAGGTTTTACAGATATGAAGAATTTAGTTTTAATCACGGCACTGACATTTTGCGCGGCGGTTTTCGCTTCGGCGCAGACGACCACTTCAACGCCGAATCCAGCGGCGACACCGCCGACCGTCTCAACACCTAATCAGCAGCAGCAGCAGCAAAATCAACAGCAGCAAAATCCGCAGACGCAGCAGCAGCAGCGGAATAATACCGAAACTCAGCAGACGACGACGCAGAATCCGAACAGCACGACGCAAAGCGTGCCGTCGCAGACACAGCAAAATCCGCAGCCGACGAATCAGACAAATCCGACGCAGACGAATCCGACGACAACGACGCTCACACCGCAGCAGTCGGTCGGCAATTCGACCGGCGTTGCACCGGCTGTTCTGCCTGACGAACCGCCGCCGATTGCGCCGAATTTTGAAGCTCCCATTCGCCCGCTACCGTCTGCCGAGCGTGTCGGCGTTGACGTTTCAAATCAACTGCCGATTTCATTGCAGGACGCGATTACGCTGGCTTTGCAGAATAATAACGACATTGATTCGTCGCGCATCGGTGTCCAGATTTCCGAATTCAATCTTCGCGCGGCGCAGGGCATTTACGATCCGGCGATTGTTTCCGAAAACTTTTATGAAAACCGCACGACACCGACGGCTTCGACCATCGGCGGCGCGACGAACGGCTCGGTCACGCAGCGAAGTTTGACGGGCGGTTTCGGCGTGAACGGTTTTTCGCGCTTTCAGGGCGGTTCATATAGCGCGGATTTTTCTTCGTCGCGCACTTCGACGACTAATCAAAACGCGACGCTCAATCCGCAGTTTCCGTCCGTGTTGACGCTCAGTTACACGCAGCCGCTGTTTCGCGGACGGCGCATTGACAACAACCGGCGAACGATTGAAATTGCGAAAAAGAATCTGAGTTTGTCCGACGCGCAGTTTCGGCAAAAAGCCATCGAAATTATCGCGCAGGTCGAAACGGCTTACTGGGATTTGGCTTACGCTCTGCGGAATTTGCAGGTGCAGATTGATGCCGTCAAACAGGCGCGTCTGCAACTTGAAAGCAATCAGCGTTTGGTCAGTAAAGGCGTTCTCGCGCCGATTGACATTATCGCGGCAAACGGGCAAATCACGACGTTCGAGCAGAATGTTTATACCGCGCAGGAACAGATCACGCAGGCGGAAAATACTTTGAAAACACTGATGCTGCCCGAACGCACGAATGAAATTTGGACACGCGCCCTCGTGCCGGTTTCGCCGATTGAAATCGAAGTGCCGCACGTTCCGCTCGAAACGGCGATCAGCGCGGCTTTAGTTAATCGTCAGGAAATCGCGCAATTAAAGACGAGCGCGGAAATCAACAAAATTAACGAAAGATTTTACCGCGATCAGACGAAACCGCAGGTTGATTTAGTCGGAACTTATACCGGAAACGGTCTTGCAGGAACGGTTACGCCGCCGCGCACGACGACGAACACTTCGGCTCTGACGGCGCGTGTCAACGAACTTTCCGCGCTTGCCGGATTGCCGCTTTTGCCGACGACAACGACGACGACAACGGCTGTTCCGCCGAATCTCGTCGGCGGTTATTTCAAATCTTTAACGAATTTAATTACGGCGGATTATCCGACTTATAACGTCGGTGTGCGGATCAGTCTGCCGTTTGGCAACACGACGGCGAAGGCGAATTTGGGCAGAACGCTCGCCGAAGGCAGTCAGATCGTCAATCAAAAAGCGCAGCAGGAACAAATCATCGAAGCTGACGTGCGAAACTCTCTGCAATCCCTGCGTTCGGCGGAAGCGCGTCTGCAATCGGCGGCGGCGACACGCGCCTCAGCCGAACAACTTTACGAAAGCGAACAGCGTCAGTTCCGCGCCGGAACTTCGACCGTTTTCCTCGTTTTTCAACGCCAGACTTCGCTGATTGCCGCCCGCGCCAGCGAGCTTCAGGCGCAGACGACGCTCAACAAAGCGATTTCGACATTCCAACTCGTCACCGGCGGAACGCTGAATGCAAACAGCGTCGAAATCACCGACAACATCAACGCGCCGCGCTTTAATTTTCGTCGTTCTTTCGAGTTCGGTTCACGAATCTTTACGGCGAAGAAAAACGAATAAATCAATATATTGAGCGGTTTCGCTGCCGCTCAATATATTTCTTTTTATTCAATAATCTTCAAACTTTTCAAAATATTGCGCGTGATTTCCTTACGCTTTGCCGCGTCTTCGTTTTTGTTTATATCAATTTCCGTCGCAAAAAAATAAACGTCTGCGCCGCGTTCGACGTAGCCGATCCACCAGCCGACTTGCGGCGAATAGGCATCCGACCAGCCGGTTTTGGCGCGAAGTGTGTATTTGTCGGTTTTTTCTTCGATGAGAATTTCTTTGACTGTCGAAATGACCTGCGGCGAAAACGGCAGGCGGTTTTGATAAAATTTAACGAGAAATTCGATCTGCTGGCGCGGAGTCACGCGCAAATCGCCTTTGTTCCAGTAATCAACGCCGAAATTATTTGTGCTGCGATTTCCGTAACCGACCGCATCGTAATATTTCTGCATCTTTTCCTGACCGAGCCGTTTTGAAACCTCGACATAAAACCAAACTGCCGAAACCTTTAACGCCGAACGCAGATTTTGGTCTTGATTCCACGCTTCTACCGAGCGTTTTACGCCGTCCCATTTCAAGACTTCGTTTTCGTCGGCAATCGCACCTGAATCAAGAAAAATCAGCGAATGAATAATCTTTGAAGTCGAAGCCGGAACAAACTGCGCGTCCAAACGCTTGCGGTCGTAAATCGTATATTCGTTTTTGTTCAGATCGTAAATATAAATTCCGCCCGAAACTCCGGCTTCGTCAAAGAATTTTTTCAACTCTTTTTTCTCTTTGATTTTCGCTCTTTTAGGCTTTTTATCGAGGCTTCCGGCATCGTTAAACGAGATGTCGTAAATCGCGTAACTTTGCCAGTCTTTATAATCGAAATGCCACCATTCATTATTGTTAACGGTGAAACCTTCGGCTTCCATCAATTTTCGGAGCAGTTCACGATTTTTGGTTTCTTCGGCGGTTCCGCCTTGATAATTCGGCGAAGCGCGTTCCGTAAATTCGTCAAAATCAGACGGCATCGGGACGAGTTTTCCCGTCTTTAGATCGTAAATGCTCAAATCAACCGCGCATCCGCGATTGTGGCGCGAACCTGTTTTCGGGTTGGCGACGAATTTTCGTTTGTCGTCGGGCGTGACTTCCCAAAAGAGTTTTGTGATTGACCAAGGACGATAACCGTCGAAAATGACAATTCCCAAACCTTGTGTTTTCAACAGTTTGTGAACACGAATAACGGCTTCGGCGGCGGGACGCTGGAGAAAAGCCCGTGCTTCTTTGTAAACGACTTTGCCGACAAAATTATCGGTGCGGGCGTAGCGAATATCGAGTTTGACGGTTTTATCGAGTTTGACGAGTTCGAGCAAATCAGCCTCACGTTTGTTTGATTCCGGCGGCGGTTTGTTTTGAGCAAACGCCTGCACGAAAAGCATAAAACAAATCGCCGCCAGCGTAAATCCATTGCTAAGTTTTTTCATCGTGGATTGACTAAAGAAAACAGTTGAAAAGATACATCAAACAGTTTAACTTTAAATTAAAGATGAATGAAATGCCGGAAAATGAGAAAAATCCCGCCGCCAAATGGCTTAAACGATTCGGCGTGGCAGGATTTTTGTTTTTTTTAATCAAAGGCTTAATCTGGCTCGCACTTTTTTTCGGCGCGGCTTATTTCGGCTTTGATTTCATCAAATGGATCGAAACAGTAAAATAAAGAGTAAATTTTAGCGGGCGCACAAAGCGCAACCTTTCCTAACCTGTAATTTAATGGAACTTTTCTTTCAATTGTTTGCTGAAAATAGATGAAAGTAAAACAATTCAACTAACAGCAAATTTCAGGTCGGGAAGGGTTGCGCTTTGTGCGCCCGCCAAATGCTTGATTCAAATAACTTTTTTGGCTCACTGCCAAGAAATAAAATATAAATTCTTAATTTTTACTTATTGATTCGGCTTCGGGTCGTCCTTGACCTCTTCCTCGTCAGTGTCCAAAATTTTAACTTCCGAACCGTATTTTTGATATTCTTTAAAGTGAATGACGTTTCTCGTTTCATAAACTTCCTTACCTTCGCGGATTGTCAGGCGCACGTCCGAGAACGACGGCAGCAGATATTTTTCCTTGTCAATCGTCACCCAATCGTAATCAATCACACGTTTTGCCGAACGAATCGGGAAACTTTCGGGAATTTCGGTCGCATCGCTTTCGATTCTCAAAACGCGGAAATTTTCGCGGTCAATCCAGATTTTTCCTTTCATCCCCGTAATCGTCGAATCGGTAAAAGTTCCCGCCGAAGTTATTACCTGCTGCGCTTTATCGCGCTCAATCGAAAAATTCAAAACGACTGTGCGGCGTTCGCGGATCAAATCCGTGTCGGCGATTTCAAATTTCGTCTCGCTTTCAGATTTGAAAATTTTTGCCAGAACCGTCACAAATTCGCCGGTCGAACTCGTTCCGCCGGTTTCTTCGTAGGAACTTTTGTTTTGTGCGTTGTTCTGCAAAACGCCATTGACTGACAAAACTTTATATTCTTCCTTGCCTTCGGCGCGGTAGCTGACGGCGACGACCAGCCGGTCGAGATTACGAAAATTATTCGTTCCGGCGTAGGCGGCGGAACGCTGAACCTGTTGTTTGACGACAAAATCGGGCATCTCTTCGACCGCCGCGAGGTTTGCTTCACGCGCTTTGGCGAGAATTTCGGTGATTTCTTTTTGGCTTGGAAGTTTTGTGGCTTCAGGATTTGCGCGGCGACGTGCGGCTTCTTCCAGTGTTCTTTTAAGTTCCGGGTTGCTGCGGCTTTTGGAAATCGTCAGTCCGCGTATTCCGTCCGTTAATTCAAATCCGATGCCGCGTGTGCGAATCGTTTCAATTAACTCGTCGGCTTTGCCCGGATTTTTCTGCAAATCATAAAGCAATTTGACGTATTCGGCTTGCGTCAAAGGAGTTTGCTGAACCGCCGTGTTCTGCGCGAACACAAAACTCGATAAAATTAAAATTATAATAATGCAAAGAAATCTGTTCATTGTTTTATAAAGATGCTTTGAACAACGGGAAGTTTGCTTTTGCAAAAGCCAAAAGCGGAGAAATTTTCGCAAAAATCTCTCCGCTTTTCCAGTTAAAATAAAGCCGAATGAAATAAATTAATTAACCCACTCTTCTTCGTAGTTAAGCTGCCAGTGCCGTGTCACCCAATTTTGGGCGGCAGTCAGGACGATTGTTTTCCACTTCTTCAAATTATCTGAAATGGAAAGCGCGGCTAACGGCTGGCTCGGATCGCGTTCGACACGAATAACGTGAGTCGGAACTTCAATAATTTGTTCGTCCTCTTCAAAAATTCGTAATTGAACTTCGCTCCCAACCGGCGGTAAAACTTCGAGATTAACTAACGTACTGTTTTCCCCGACGTTTTCCGTGACTCCGTTAACTTGAATTGTTTCCCCGCTGACCGAATCTACCCAACTTGCCTGCACTGCCAAATTCGCCATAATCCGGTGATTAAACGGCGACTTATTTGCCGGTGTAGTATGTTCTAAATATGACATAATCCAAAATCCCCCTTTTCGCTTTCAGTATGGTGCAACTAAGACAATCAAATTGATTTAATTGCGCGATAAATTTAAACCACATTTAAAAGAATGTCAAGTATGTATTAACCGCACAAACCGCACAAACGATATTTTTATTTCAAATCAATATATTACAACAATTTTGCTTAATTTCATAAATCCTTGACAATCCGCAATAGAAAGTGATTAGATGAAATCGCACAAACCGCTCATTCGGAACTTTTTCATTCTCGATGACGTATTTTGTCAAAGCAAATATGATCGTTCAAAATTTCAAAAACTGTGGCGCAAACACGCCGTTTTATAAAGACGTTCCGAGTGTCGAAAAGGTTGCAGAAGCACTGCTTCCGACAGAAATCGGCGATTTTCATATCGCCGGTTATCGTTCGCTCATCAGTGACGAAGAATTCGTCGTTTTATATAAGGGCGAATTTGATGAAAATATTCCGACGCTCGTGCGGATTCACTCGCAATGTTTGACTGGCGATGTCTTCGGTTCGATCAAATGTGATTGCGGTCCGCAGCTTCATCAAGCAATGAAATTAATTGAAAAAGACGGACGCGGCGCAATCGTCTATCAGCAGCAGGAAGGCAGAGGCATCGGCATCATTAATAAGATTCGCGCCTACGCATTGCAGGACAAAGGTGCTGACACTATCGAAGCCAACGAACAGCTCGGACTCGGTGTTGACTTGCGTAAATACGATCAGTGCGTCGAAGTTTTGCGCGATTTGGGATTGAAAAAAGTTAGAGTTCTATCGAATAATCCCGAAAAAATTCAGGCGATGCGCGACGGTGGTTTAGAAGTTGTCGAACGCGTCCCGCTTGAATTCAAACCATCAAAAAACACACTCAAATATTTGACGACAAAAAAATTGCAAATGGGGCATCTCTTACAATTGGTCAGTTAGTTCATCGTTTTACCTTCTTATTTGCCGTCGGAAACATCGTGTTTTTGACGGCTTTTTTTATTCAGCCCCGTCTGTTTCAACAATTCAATCGCCGCCAATTAAAACTTTTAACACGGATTTAACCTCGAATTAAGAAGTTTCTAACGGCACAAGTCTATAACTAAATTTACGGAACTCAATTTGCTTATTAAACAAGAGTCTAATTGCATTGACTCAATCAGCGGCTTTTGAAACGCTAAAAAATAAGTTAAATGATCGTGTGATAATTCAACAATTAGACAGTTACTGTGAAATTATGCCGGCAGTTTTGGTATGAAATTTGGAAAACTATATAAATAAAAAATCCAAAATTCAAAATGCAAAATCCGAAATTCGAGATAGTTTTGCGTAATCAAACATAAACAATGCAATTTTGTTCCATAGATTTTATTAAATATTGAGGTTAAGAAAAAGATAAATGAATAAAAGTTTTTCGATAAAATTTTTAATAACAACGATGTTCTGTTTGACCTTGGGCATCGCACCAATTTTTGCCCAGTCAACAGTGACAGGCGGTATCAGCGGAAAAGTTACCGATCAGCAGGCGGCAATCGTGCCGAATGCGACAGTTACAGTTACAAACACCGGCACAAACAAAGCGGAAACAGTCAACACATCTGAAGACGGTGTTTTCCGCGTCAGCAACCTGCTTCCGGGAACATATACAGTTGATATTGCTTCGGGAAGTTTTTCTCCTTATAAAGCAACCGGAGTTGTCGTTGAAGTCGGAACAATCACTCCGATTGATGCTGTTTTGACTATCGGACAATCGCAGACAACCGTTGAAATTACGGCTGATGCTCCGGTTATCAATACTAACGATAACGCAAATGCGACCAACATTAACCAAGTAACGATCAACGAAGCACCGATCAACGGGCGACGCGCTTCAAACTTCGTTATTTTGACTCCGGCGACTGTTCCCGACGGAACCTTCGGATTAATTTCATTTCGCGGTATCTCCGGTTTGCTGAACAACAGCACCGTTGACGGCGGCGACAACAATCAGGCATTCTTCTCGGAAGAACGCGGACGCACCCGCATCAATTATTCGATCAGCCAATCGGCAGTTCGTGAATTTCAGGTCAACGGTTCAAACTATTCAGCCGAATACGGACGCGCCGCCGGCGGCGTTGTCAACACCGTTACCAAGAGCGGAACCAACGACTTTCACGGCGACTTATTTTACTACAACCGCAACAACCGCAACGGTGCGCGTAATCCGTTAGCATTCAGGTCTGTATTAGTTAATGGTATAGCGACTCAGCAGGCAGCCAAGCCGATTGATTTACGTCAACAGTTCGGCGGCACAATCGGCGGTCCGATTATCAAAAATCGCTTATTCTTTTTCTTCAGCTATGACCAACAAAAACGAAATTTCCCCGGTCTTGCTGCGATCAGAGATCCGGGATATTTAAACTCGGCAAATACTACAACCTTAACTGCCAGAGGCGTAACCGCCGCGCAAATCGGCAATACGATTCAATTTTTGAATACCTTAACCGGAGAAACTCCGCGCACCGGAAATCAAAAACTCTTTTTGCCGAAAATTGACTGGCAGATAAATAACAACAATTTATTTACTGCGACTTACAATCGTTTGCGCTGGAAATCACCTGCCGGTATTCAAACACAAGCAGTCAATTTCTTAGGTCGCCGAAGTTTCGGAGACGATTTTGTTAATATTGATACGGTGAACTTGCGCTTACAGTCAACGATTTCCGCGACGATTCTCAATGAAGCACGTTTTCAATATTCGCGCGATTTAGAATTCCAAACGAGTCAGTCTCCAATAACGGGCGAACCGACAACGGCAGCGACTTCACAAGGACAACGATCACCGAATGTCAGTCTTTCTTTCAATGGAAATACGACTTTTGCCTTTGGGACACCGACCTTTTTGGAACGTGGAAAATATCCTGACGAGAAACGACTTCAATTTGCCGATACAGTTACGATGTCTGTAGGTCGTCATACTTTCAAATTCGGCGGCGATATAAATCGCGTTTCCGACGATCTGGAAAATCTACGTTTTCAAGCGGGTTCTTTTGCTTATACAAACATCAATGATTTCATTATTGATTATTTGTTTTCTCAGGGCGGTCTTCCGGCAACTACGCAGTGTTTTTCTACAATTAGTAATGGCACTAACACCGTTCCGACAGGTTTTTCGGGAACCAGAACTGCGGGACGCTGCTATTCAGGCAACTATTCGCAGGGTTTCGGGAATCCGGGAATTAAATTCAATACGTTTGATTACAATTTCTTTGCTCAGGATGATTTTCGCGTTACTTCGCGTTTGACTGTCAATCTGGGTTTACGTTATGAATACGAAAAATTGCCTAAAGCAGTCTTTGCAAATACCGGCACCGGTTACAGCAGCGCACTCATTCCTAATGTCGGAAGAACTTTTGCTGATGCAACCTCAACTTTGCCAAATGATAAGAATAACTTCGGACCGCGCATCGGTTTCGCGTATGACTTAACCGGTGACGGTAAAACTTCGATTCGCGGCGGCTACGGGATTTACTACGGTCGTATTATTAATTCGACAATTTCCAATGCACTTTTGAACACCGGAAGTGCAAACGGACAGTTCCAGGTTAATACGGCATCCGTATTAACAAATATTACTGCCGCAAATTCGACTCCTGCACTACCGAGAACCGTTCAAGTGCAAAATCCCTGTGCGCCGCTTTTCCCGACTGTTCAAGCTACTCCGGTTTCAGTCCCAACAGCCGCTAATCCTGCTTGTGTAAGCGGTTCATTGAGTATTTTGGCAGGCAGCGGCGCGACTGCACCGATTGGAGCTATTCAGTATTTTCAGAAAAATTTCCAAGCTCCTTTGATTAACCAATACGACTTTATTGTCGAGCGTCAAATCAGCAAAAACACTGTCGCCTCGATTTCGTATTTAGGCAGCTTAGGACGTAATTTGCCGACTTTTATTGACCAAAACTTCAATTCAACTCCGAGCAGTATCAGAAATTATACTGTTTTTGACGGAGCATTTGCTGGACAAACTTTTACGTTTCCCGTTTATAGTCGCTCTATTGGAGGACAAGCAATAACTGAAATTCAGAGTTCGGTGAAATCTGAATACAATGCTTTAGTTTTGCAGGTTAATCGCCGCTTTACTGAGGGCTTACAGTTTCAAGCCAGTTATACTTTGGCTAAATCAACCGACACTAACCAAAACTCGGCGACATTTACCCAGAACAACAGTCCGCTGAATGTTTTTGACAGGAGTTTTGATGCCGGACCGAGCAATAACGACGTTCGTCACAAATTCGTCGTCAACGCAGTTTATGCGCCGAATCCGTATAAAGGAAGCAAAACCTCTTTCTACAATTATTTATTGAATGGTTGGTCAATTGCTCCGGTTTATGCTTTTTACTCAGGTCGTCCGTTTGACGGAACTTTACTTTCAACAACTGGCGGCAGCACCAGTATCAACGGGACAAACGGCGATACGAGATTTCCGCTTTTGAAACGCAATGCGTTTCGTTTGCCAAGTTTGTCAAATTTGGATGTGAGACTTTCCAAGCGTTTCAAATTTACTGAACGATATAGCCTTGAATTGCTTGGTGAAGTATTTAATGCTTTTAACAGAACACAGGTTTTTGCCGAAAACACAGGACTCTATCAAATTAGCCCGACTTCGGGAAACACTTTGAATTCTACCTGTCCTCTTTCGACAACGACGAACAATGTTTTGTGTTCAAGTGCCAATTTTGGCTTGGTTACATCAACAGACAGCACTTTGTATCGTGAACGTCAGGTTCAATTTGCCGCACGATTCCAGTTTTAGTTTTTCCTCATCGGAAAAACCTTTGACGGCACGCTTCTTTGTGAAGCGTGCCTTTTTTATTTGCTTATTTCGGGCGGAACGTGAAAAAATTTAGGCGATGCGGATTTTGCAAATATCATCGGCAAAGACTTTCGGCGGCGGCGAACGTCATCTGGTTGATTTGTGTCGCGGCTTGACTGAGCGCGGACACGAGGTTTTTGTCGTGCTTCGTCCGTCGAATGAGTGGCAGAGCAAACTTGATTTTCTGCCGCCGGAGAATATTTTCCACTCTTCGATTCGCAATGCTTTCGGGATTTTCAGCGCACAAAAGATCGCTAATTTTGTCAATAAAAAAAATGTCGAGATCGTTCACGCGCACGTTGCGCGCGACTACATTCCGGCGAGTCTGGTTTGCCGGACATCGAACAGCGCAAGGTTCGTGCTGACGCGCCACGTTCTTTTTCCGATGAAGCCGTTTCACCGTTACGCACTCGGAAATCTCTCAAAAGCGATTGCCGTTTCAAATGCCGTTGAAAAAAATCTGCGAAATATCTTTCCGTTCGGAAAAGTTAAAATAATCTCGAACGGCATTAATACGAAAAATCTAACTGACGAAAATCGCCGAAAATTGCGCGAAGAATTCCGGTTTCTCCACAATATTCCGTTTGACGCGCCGGTTGTCGGAACGGTCGGCGAACTGAAAGAGTTAAAAGGTCAACGCGATTTTGTTCTCGCGGCAAGCGAAATCGCCAAGCGTAACGACAACGCCTTTTTCGTGGTTGTCGGCAAAGATAATTCGACAAATCAGCAATTCCGGCGCGATTTGAAACGAATGGTCAAGGTTTTTGATTTAACGGAACGCTTTTTATGGCTTGACTGGATTGACGATATGCAGACTTTGCTGGCAAGCCTCGACATTTTCGTTTCGGCTTCGCATTCCGAAAGTTTCGGCTTGGCAATTCTCGAAGCGATGGCGAACAAAACCGCGATTGTTGCCACCGAAACCGAAGGCGCAAAGGAAATTTTGCGAAACAACGAAACGGCGTTGCTTGTGCCGATGAAAGAACCCGTCAAACTTGCCGAAGCCATCGAAACGCTTTTGAATGATTCGACAAAGCGCGATTCTTTAGCTGAAAACGCACAAACTTTTGCAGAAGAAAAATTCTCTCTGAAAGAAATGATTGATAAGACCGAAAGTTTATACAGACAAGTTTTGCTTTAACCATTCGGACGTGTGCGGCGCACGGCATTTGGCGTTTTCACTTTGCCGAATTTCGTTTTTCAGCTTAATCAAATCGGCTTCTTCGTCAGTATCATACCAACTTGGAACTTCGCGCAGATGCAGACCGAGTTTTTGAATATTCGCAAAAACCTGTTCAAAAGTCTGCGGCGAACTCCACGCGACGTTTTCAAAAATCTCACGTCGCAAAATTTTCTGACCAATCAAATAAAAGCCGCCGTCTTCGGTTTTTCCCAAGACAATTTCAGAATTTGTTTCCAAAAATTCAAACGCCTGCTCGATAAAATCGAAGGGAAAAGTCGGACTGTCCGTGCCGATCATCACGACTGAATCTGTTTTTTGATTAAACGCGAATTGAAAAGCATTGAACATTTTTTCGCCCAAGTTTTCGCCTGTTTGTTCGATAAAATTTGATTCATCGGGCAAAATTTCTTTCAATCTTTGAAACTCGGTTGGCGGAGAAAATGCGATAAAAACATTTTCGCAAACGGATTTCGCTTTATTGACGGCATCTTTGAGAAACGCTTCGGCGAGTTTTTCGCAACCTTCGGGCGCAAGAATTTTTTGCAGACGCGTTTTGACATTTCCCGCCTGCGGAACTTTTGTCATAATAATAATCGCACGTTTCATCTCGGAATAAATTTTAGCTTTTTTCGTATAGACAGGTAAATTATGGCTGACGGATTTGATGTGGAAAACGCGGTGCGGGCGCGATACGGCGCGGCATCGCAGGAAAAAGAAGACGCACTTTGCTGTCCGGTCGAATACGACCCACAGTTTCTGAAGATTTTGCCTGCCGAAATTATCGAACGCGATTACGGCTGCGGCGATCCTTCAAAATTTGTCAAAGAGGGGGAAATCGTGCTTGATTTAGGTTCGGGCGGCGGCAAGATTTGTTACATTGCATCGCAAATCGTCGGCGAATCGGGCAGTGTTATCGGCGTTGATACGAATACGGAAATGCTCGCGCTTGCCGATAAATATCGCGGCGAAATGGCGCGGAAAATCGGTTACGGCAACACGGAATTTCGTTACGGAAAGATTCAGGATTTGAAATTGAATCTGAGTTTGGTTGACGAATATCTGCAATCTAATCCAATTAAAACTGCCGACGACTTTTTCGCGTATGAATCTTTTGTTACTAAATCAAAGTCGGAAAATCCGTTGATCGAAGACGATTCGATTGACGTAATTTTATCGAACTGCGTGCTGAATCTCGTCAAACCGGAAGACAAAGAACAAATGTTCGCCGAGATGTTTCGCGTCTTAAAACGCGGCGGACGAGTGGCGATTTCGGATATTGTCGCTGACGAAGATGTTCCCGAACATTTGCAAAATGATTCTGAACTTTGGTCAGGCTGCATTTCGGGCGCGTTTCGTGAAGATTTATTTGTCGAGGCATTTGAACGCGCCGGATTTTACGGAATCGAGATCGTCAAACGCGACGATAAACCGTGGCGCGTCGTCGAAGGAATCGAATTTCGTTCAGTCACGATTGTCGCCTACAAAGGCAAACAAGGCTTATGCTTTGAGCGCAATCAAGCCGTCATTTATCGCGGACCTTGGAAAAAAGTCATTGACGACGACGGACACATTCTCGAACGCGGCGCACGAATGGCGGTTTGCGATAAGACGTTTCAAATTTACGCGAAAGAACCTTACGCCGCGCAAATTATCGCTGTCGAACCGCTTGAGAACATCAAGCTTGACGATGCAAAGGAATTCGATTGCCGCCGAACTGCCAAACGTCATCCGCGCGAATCGAAGGGGTTAGAGTATAATTTGACCGATTTATCAGGCGAAATCTGCGGTGACGGAGAAAATTGTTGTTAGCTAAACTGTCGGAGCGATGGCTTGTCCTCGCCCGCTTACCTTGAATATATACAAACGTCGGGCGACCACAAGGGATCGCACTTACATCAGTATAAAACGGAAGGCAGAAATGAGCCGTGCGGTTCGTTATATTCTCCCATACTCATCAAAGTCATCGGTTTGATAACTTTTAGTCCTTTTCGCAGACAAAAACGAAATAGTTCGCCGTTGCGCGTCGGCAGCAAAAATGAGAGCGGTTTTCCGGTCAAATTTGCTGCGCCGGTGAGCAATGCTTCCATATCTTGCGAAGTTTCGGCAACGGCGTGATTTATCTGCCAAGAGTTCGGAGCGGAAGCGTAACCGGCGAGTTTTTTATCGCGGAGAATAATGAACGAAGGCATCATTCCGGCGATGCCGCGAAGTTCTTCGACGCGCGAAAAACCGTGAACTTTTTTGCACAATTCATCGCACGCGGCATAATCTTCCTCGCTAATTGAACGCACTTCGACATTTTCGGGCAGTTCGCCGGAAATTATCCCTTCGATCAAAACAAGCGGTTCGACGACATCGAAACCGAGCGATGCGTAAAGCGACATCGAAGTCGTATTGAAAGCGTCCTGCACGAGCCTGATTCCTTTGGCGTTTTGCCCGCGTTCGATCACATTTTGCATCAGCATTCTGCCGACACCTTTCGCCTGCGCGTCGGGGTCAATCGTAATCGGACCGACACCGGCGATTTCGTTTTGTTCCCACAAAAAGTTTGAGCCGACGAATTTACTGCTATCATTTTCGGCGACGATTCCGTAAATCGCCGGATGATTAATAAGCATCTGCGCTAAACCTTGCGCGTGTTCCGCCGAATTAAAATCGTGCGGAAAATTATGCCGGTCGGCGATTCCGCAAAACGCTTTGTAAATGATATTGCCGCAATTTTCCGTATCGGCGGCAGTTACGGGACGAAGGTTGATGTTCATAATTTTTTGCTCCTTAATTTTATTTTTTGTTTAAACTTTGACGGCTTCGACGATTTGCACGGGCGAAAGAGTCGAATAAATATCGGTTAATTTGAATCTGTTCCACTCCAAAAGCGCATCATATTGCCACACGATAAAGCCGAAAGTCATCTGCGCGAGCAGTGCCTGTGGCGGCATTTGCGATTGTTCGAGTTGGTTTGTCGCTGCGTTCATAAAAATATTAACTCCTGATTACACCCTTTACGATTAAAGAATATGCAATAGAAAAGGAACTCGGACACGCTTGTCCGAACAAACGCGGGTGCGTTTGAATCGCCCTGACTATTTTTCAACTCGAACTGAAACGAGAACTTTTAGCGTTTTCCGAACGCTTTCGGACAAGCGTGTCCGAGTTCCGTTAAAAATCAGTTATTGCCTAGTTTCTAAAGGTAAATGGTATTATTACTGATTAATTTTAACGGCGAAAATTTATTCGCTACTTTTTAAAGGCGCAGATTTGCGAAAATAAGTATCAACTCGAAAAATATTTATCGCAGGAAAAAGGACGTTTCATCAAGAAACGTCCTTTTGATGAATTAAAAAGCAGATTTATTTCGTTTCGATGAAGCATTCCTCACCGAGAAAACACATCTGTTTTTGTCCGAGATTGGTCTTGAAACTGATCTTTTGTTTTATAAATTTCCGCAAAATTAAGAAGACGATTCAGAAAAGGAGAGGTCTAAAATGCGATGTCGAAAAATAGTGCCGGAATTATTAAAAACAAAATAAAATTAGAATCGTCTGTGGAGCGCGTGTAGTCCAAAAGGACGAAAAGGCAAAAGTTAAATAATAAATATTATTCTGCCAGTTAATCTAATACGAATTTAAGTCGGGACATTTGTAGCAATCAATTGTACGGTATCGCGGGCGATAAGCAGTTCTTCGTTGGTCGGAATGACAAAAAAAATGAGTTTTGCCGCTTCTTTGCTGATTAAGAATATTTGTGCAAAGCCAGCGAATTTTCTTTTATCGTTTCACGCATTTCACAAATAAATATCAACGAAATTTACCTTTCTAAAATCTTATTTGTGCGACCGGCAGACTGCACGGCATTGTAATTGCTTGACTCGATTGTGAAAGCGTCATTTTCCGCGTTTTCGGCTCAATCCACAGACAGGTATTTCAATGAAAAATTTGCCACTCGTAGGTTTTCTCAACAAAGCGAACAGCTATTCCCATTTAACGGTTCCGATGGCGGCAGTGACCATTTTGATGGTTTTGCTGATCCCGATGCCGCCGTTTCTGCTCGATATTTTGATCAGTCTCAACCTGATGATTTCGGTCGTCGTGCTGCTGGTTTCGATGTATATCGCGGAGCCTGTCAAATTCACGTCGTTCCCGAATTTACTGCTGCTCACGACGCTTTACCGGCTGGCTTTGAACGTCGCCACTTCACGTCTGATTTTGTCGGAAGGCAACTCTGGCGAAGCCGCTGCGGGGGCGGTGATTAAGGCGTTCGGGGAATTCGTCATCGGCGGAAATTACGTCGTCGGCGTGGTGATTTTTTTGATTCTGCTGGCGATTCAGTTTCTGGTCGTCAATCACGGCGCGGTGCGTTCTTCGGAAGTGACAGCGCGGTTTACGCTCGACGCGATGCCCGGTAAACAGATGGCGGTTGACGCTGATCTGGCTGCCGGAATGATTGACGAACATCAGGCGCGTGACCGCCGCAAAGACATTACGCAGGCTGCCGAATTTCACGGCGCGATGGACGGCGCGATTCGCTTTACGCAGCGCGATGCCGTCGCTTCGATTATCATTATCGCGGTCAATATCGGCGCGGGTTTCGCCATCGGCGTTTTGCAGCACGGTTTGTCGCTCGCCGATGCGATCAAGACTTACACGATTCTAACGGTCGGCGATGGCGTGGCGGCGGCGATTCCGTCGCTGTTTATTTCGGTGGCGGCGGCGGTCATCACGACGCGCGCGGCGACCGACAAGAGTATGGGAGCCGATGCCAGCGCACAGCTTCTGAGCAATCCGCGCCCGCTGATTATTTCCGCCGCAGTGCTTGGTTTTCTGGGCATTTTGCCGGGAATGCCGCACTTCGCATTTTTATCGCTGGCGGTCGGTGTCGGCTGCGTCGGTTATCTCTCGATGCAGTCGGCGAAACAGGACACGCAGGATGTCGCGGCGGAAAGTGCCGAAAAAGCGGCGGAAACCGCGAAAATACCTGAAAAAATCGAGAGTCTGCTCAAGCTCGACGCGCTCGCGCTGGAAGTCGGTTACGGTCTTGTCGGACTGGTCAGTGCGGACGATTCCTTTCTCAACCGCATTCGTGAAATTCGCCGTCAGTCGGCAATCGGACTCGGTATTATCGTGCCGTCGGTTCACGTTACCGACAACTTGCAGCTCGCGCCGCGCGAATACGCAATTTT
This sequence comes from Pyrinomonadaceae bacterium, assembly GCA_965247805.1. GTDB lineage: Bacteria > Acidobacteriota > Blastocatellia > Pyrinomonadales > Pyrinomonadaceae > JAFDVJ01. Next base: position 4,728,773 of record OZ252034.1, on the reverse strand, counting down.
GCTCAAAGGAGAAAAAATCGCGCAGGGCGAAATTCACCCGGACGGCTATCTGGCGATTGATCCGGGCGCGGTGCGCGAAAAAATGCCGGGTGTCGAAACGACCGATCCGGCGTTCGGAATGCCGGCGGTTTGGATTCGCCGTTCGGAAGACCGCGACCGCGCGATTTCCGCCGGTTACACGGTCGTTGATCCGACGACGATTATCTGCACGCATCTTTCGGAAATCATCAAAAGATTCGCCCACGAACTGCTCGGCAGACAGGAAACGCGGCAACTGCTCGACGCGCTCGCCGAAACGCATCCGAAGACGGTTGAAGAAGCGACTCCGAAAGTTCTTTCGCTCGGCGAAACTCAGCGCGTTCTCCAAAATCTGCTCCGCGAGCGAGTTCCGATTCGGGATTTGGCGACGATTCTCGAAGCGATTACCGATGTCGGCGTGGTGACACGAGATGTCAACGCTTTGACGGAATCGGCGCGTTCCGCTCTATCCAGAACCATCTCGGCAAGTCTGGCGAACGAGACCGGCGAACTGTCGGTTTTGACGCTCGATCCGCGTCTCGAAGCGCAGATCGCCGAACGCTTCGGATTGCTCGGAGGCGCGACCCAACAGGCTTTGGAGCCGGAATTCGGCAAGTTATTACTGGAAAAAATCGAAACCGCGTGCCGCGCGGCGGTGATGTCACAGCCGATAGTTTTATGCTCTTCGATGGTGCGTCCGCACCTCCGAAAACTTACGGAACGGTTCTTGCCAGACCTTGAAGTAATCGCCCACGGCGAAGTCGCTTCAAACGTGCGGCTGGTATCTCTGGGAACGGTCAGTTAGGTTTCGCGTAAGGAAATCTCAAACATCTATCGAGGGCATTAAAATTATATGATGAACATCAAAAAATATCGGGCGGCGACAACCCGCGAGGCTTTGGAACAAATTAAAAAAGAATTAGGCGAAGACGCATTTGTGTTGGAAACCAAACAAGTCAAAAGCGGCGGATTTTTCGGTCTGCGCTCCGAGATGCAGATCGAAATGAGTGCCGCCGCTCCGAACGTCTCCCCTCAGACGACTGCCGCAGCACCGGCGAAACACGCTGCGCCGTCTTCGTCATACAACAGCATTCTCGACCTGAAAGAAGACACTCCGGCAGCACCGAAGGTTTCCAATCAAACCCTTGACCGGGAAAAAAATTCCAATCAGATTATTGAAACAAATAACGAAAACAGCAGAAATATTTTAATCAATGCGCTGAACGCCCGCACCGCCGAAAGAGAAGCGAAAGCCGCTCAAGAATTAGAAGCGATTCAGCCTCCCGCGCCGATGTTTTTTTCGGAAGACACAGGAACTTTTAGAGAAACAATCGAAGTTGCCGAAGTATCGGCAAACGCGCCGCGTCTGGTTCACCAAAAAAAGGAAGAACCGAAACCGGCTGCTCCGGTGCAAAATGTTACCTCCGTTAACATCGCCGAAAACGCTTCACCGTCGTTTTCCAACCACGAATTGGAGCGGCTCCGCGCCGAAATGCGTGAAATCAAATTCTCGCTCGGAACTTATACCAATCGTCACAACGCGCAAACGTGGCAGGGCGGTAACAATGCCGCGCACGAAGATATTTTCAACTCGCCTTTTTACGAATCGTATCTCGACCTGACGGCAATCGGTATTTCACCCGAACTGTCGCAAAAATTGATTAACGATGTCAGCTCACACTTCCGCGAAGGTTCCGTTCCGGTCAATCAGGTCACGAAGCTGGCGATTTTACAGGCGGTTTCGACGATGATCGAATTCGCCCACGATCCGCTGAAAGATACGGAACGCGCGATTATCGCTTTTATCGGTTCGACCGGTGTTGGAAAAACCACGACGATTGCAAAAATCGCCGCCCGCGTCGCGCTTCACGAACAACGCCGCGTCGAACTCGTCACGATTGACACCTACCGCATCGCCGCCGTCGAACAATTGAAAACTTACGCGGAAATCATCGGCGCGGGCTGTCACGTCGTTCGTTCGGTTTTTGAACTTGATGCGGTTCTTCATCGTCTGCCGGGTGACGCAAGCGTTTTGATTGATACGACGGGCAGAAATCCGCACGATTTAGCCGATCAGCACGAACTTTCCGATTATCTGCGACGGCACGAAGCCATTCGCAAATGCCTGACGATTCAGGCGACGACGCATCCGCTCGACGGAATGGCGGCGATCAAAAAATTCGGGATGTATGGAGTTGATTGTTTGGCTTTGACCAAAATGGACGAAACGACGCGTCCCGGCGCGATGCTCGAATTAAGCGCGAACAGCGGTCTGCCGCTAACGTATCTTTGTATGGGACAGTGCGTGCCGGAAGATTTATATTTGGCAACGCCGGAGACTTTCGCCAACCAGATTATTCGCTGAAACCTGCTGATAAAATTTCCGGCGACCAAAAAATATGGTTTGCTTTATTGTTTTCGCCGCGCCAAATTAAAAAATGAACGATCAAGCACAAACTTTAAGACATATCGCATCACATCTCATACCGTCCGAACATACCTATATGCAGCCGAATATCGCAGTTCAAAACACCCGCGCCAAGTTACGATCCGTAGCGATCACCGGCGGTAAAGGCGGAGTCGGAAAAACCAATCTCGCCGTTAATCTCGCGCTCGGCTTGGGCGAATTAAACAAACAGGTCAACCTGCTCGATGCCGATTTCGGACTGGCGAACGCCGATCTGCTCTGCGGCGTGTCGCCTTCGTTTCATCTCGGTCACGTTATTTCCGGTCAGAAACAAATGACCGAAATTATGATCGGGCTGGCGAAAAACGTCCAACTGATTCCGGGCGGCAGCGGCATCGAAGAATTAGCCAATTTAACGGTTAGAGCCAACACGTTTATTTTCCGAAAACTTCAGACGTTCGAAGAAAATCTCGATTTTATGCTGATTGACACGGCGGCGGGAATCGGCGAAAACGTCATCGGAGTATTACTTGCAGCGGAAGAGGTAATCGTCGTCGTCACCCCCGAACCGACTTCGGTCGTGGACGGCTACGCGACGATCAAAACCATTCTGAAACGCGCACCCGACAAACAGATTTCGATAGTCGTCAACAACGTCGTCGGAGTCGGCGACGCAGAACAGGTTTTTCAGCAGATCAACGCCGCGACCCGCCGGTTTCTCAATCGCGGCATCGAATTTCTCGGAATGGTGCCGCGCGATTTGCAGTTGGTCGAAGCCGTTAAAAAACAGGTTCCGGTGCTGCAATACGCGCCTTTTTCGCCCGCCAGCCGCGCCATTAATTTGATCGCCAAACAACTTCAGAAACAGACGGTGCAACCGCTCCCGATGCAGCTTCAATCTTTTTGGCGCGTTCTGTCCGAACAGACGGCTTAAATCATCATAATTTTAATTCGCTTTCACCTGAAAAATGCTTCAGTATTCATCACCCGCAACCTTTAGAAAATCAGCTCGTTTCGCGCCCGCCGGCTTCGCGGTCGCCGACCGCGAAGCCCTGATTACGGCGCATCTCGGCAAGGTTCGATACATCGCCGACCGGATGGCTGCCAAACTGCCGCCGTCGGTCGAACGCGACGATTTATACGGCGCGGGCGTGATCGGTTTAATTGATGCCGTCGAAAGATTCGATGAATCGCGCGGCATCGCCTTTACGACTTTCGCCGAAATGCGCGTGCGCGGAGCGATTTTAGATAATCTCCGTTCGCTCGATTGGGCATCGCGCTCAACGCGCAAACGCGCCAGAGAAATACAGACGGCTTTCGCCGAAATTGAACAGCGCAAAGGTTCCGCCGCGACCGAAGAAGAAGTCGCCGAACAACTCAAAATTCCGGTCGCCGAACTGCGCGAAAATTTACAGGATTTGCGCGGTTTGACGCTGACGAATTTGGACGAACGCGAAGATGAAACCGGACTGACCCTAATGGACAAAGTGCGCGACAACGGCGCGTCGCCGCTCGAAGAATTAGAGAAACGCGAAAATCGGCGGCTGCTCGCCGGCGCGATTGACAAATTACCGGAACGCGAACGACAGGTCGTCGCGCTTTACTACGTCGAAGAATTGACGATGAAAGAAATCGGCGACGTTCTCAGCGTCAGCGAATCGCGCGTTTCACAACTGCGAACACAGGCGTTGATCCGTCTGCGGGGAAATATTTCCAAATAACAGAATGAGCGACAAAGAATTATTAAGCGATGAAGAAATGTCCGCGCTTTTGCCGGAAAACGGACGCGACGAACAGCCGCAGGAGCGGCGGCGCGTCGTGCCGTATAATTTTCGCCGCCCCGACCGTCTATCGAAAGAACAGGTGCGCTCGCTCTATCTGCTGCACGACACTTTCGCGCACAATCTTTCGCTCAGTCTGCCGCTGTTTTTGCGGACGATTTCGGAGATTAATTTGATCAGCGTCGAACAGCTTCCATACGCCGATTACCTGCGCGGATTGTCCGACCCGACGAATATTTTCAGCATTTCCGCCGAGAAACTGCGCGGCATTTTCGCCATCGAACTGAATTCGTCAATCGCGTTTCCGATTATTGACCGGATGCTCGGCGGCGGCGGCGAAGCCTTGAACGAATCACGCGCCGCGACCGAAATCGAATTGAAAGTTTTGGAAGGTTTTCTCGATGTCGTGATTGATAATTATCGTGAAACCTGGAAGCCGACCGTCGAATTTGAAGCCGAAATAGTCGGTCGTGAAACGCGCCCGCAGCTTCTGCAAATCGTCGCGCCGAACGAGATCGTTTCGGTCGTCGTCTATCAAATTCAAATCGGCGAAGCGAAGGGCGCGTTAAGCCTTTGTCTGCCGGTGGCGATGCTCGAAAAAGTCGTCGGAAACTTTAACTCTTCGGCTTACACGCAAAACAGTCAGACTTCGCCGGAAGCGACGCAGGCTTTGCTGAACACGCTCGCCGCCGTTCGTCTGCCGGTTTCCGCCGAACTTTCAAAGGTTCGCGCCGCCGTCGCCGATTTAATGAATCTGACGGCAGGCGATGTTTTGAGAACCAATCACCGGATCGAAAAATCAGTCAACGTCGGCATCGGCAGCTCGATAAAATTCGCGGGTAGATTGGCGGCACTCGACGGCAGAATGGTCGTGCAGGTGACGGAAAATCAGATGCCGAACGCGGGGCGAAAAATTAAAAATCAGGAACCGGACGGCGAACTTTAAACTTATGTCGGAAAACACTTTAAATCAAAATATCGAACGCCTTTTGGACGTGGAAATGGATGTCACGGTGCGTTTCGGATTAACGGAAATGCCTTTGCGCGAAGTCGCCCGGTTCGGAGTCGGTTCGATGATCGAACTCAACCGCGCGGTGGACGAACCCGTCGAACTGCTGGTCAACAATTTTCCTTTCGCACGCGGCGAAGTCGTCGTCGTCGAAGGCTATTACGGCGTGCGAATAACTGAAGTTGAATCGCCCGAAATGCGTTCGCAAACTTTTTTGAACAACGAAAATTAGCAAAATCAGAAACGCGCACGAAGTAAGCGTGTTTTTAATAATTAGCACGCTTACTTCGTGCGCGTTTCTGATTTTTGGAGGTAATAAAAATGACTTTTGAATTAGGAATGACACTCGCGGCGACGCTCTGCGGAATACTCGGAATCGTGCTGGCGTGGTCGAGCCGCGCCGACAGCCGGAAATGCCGCGAACTTTTGGAATTTACCGCTAAACAGGTCGAAGATTTGGAATTGACACTCGCGGAAAATTGCTCGCAGCGCGAAGCCGGCGACTTGAAAATTAAAGATCAATCGCGCCGTATCGCGTGGCTCGAAACCCGCATCAGACAGCCGAAAGCGGTGGAAAAAGCGGCGGTTCCCGAAGAAATTATGACGGCGGAACCGACCGACATTTTGAAGTCGAATATCACCGAACGGCGACACCGCATCCTAACGCTCGCCTCACGCGGGCAGAACGTCGAAACGATTGCTTCAACCTTGGGAATGATGCCCGGTGAAGTGCAGCTCGTGATGAATCTCAACCGCCGTCAGACGAGTTTCGTCTAAGTGAATAACGGAATTCGGACACTCCTGTCCGAATGATTGTCCGGCAATCAAAAAAAGCGTTTGCCTACAAATCAACCCGCTTTTCGAACGCACATTTGTGCCTTTTGCAAAGGCATTCGGACAGGAGTGTCCGAGTTCCGTATCTGTTGAGCAATATCCAAATAAAATTATGAACCAAGGACTTTACACGGCATTTTTAGGAATGCGCGCGCGGCAGCGAACGCTCGACGCGCAGGCGAACAACATCGCCAACGCGTCAACCACCGGATTCAAAGCCGAGCGAATGCTTTACAGTTCGTTTGAAGCCGACCGCAAAGGCGAAGGCAGCAGTCAAAATTTGATTGCGGGCGTTCTCGCCGGTAACGGAACCGATTTCTCGAACGGCTCGATCAGTCCGACCGGGCGGTCGCTCGACGTGGCGATTGACGGCGACGCGTTTCTGCAAATTCAAACTCCGCGCGGCGCACGTTACACGCGCGCGGGAAATCTGACACTCAACGCCGAAGGTCAACTCGTGACGAAAAACGGCGATCTCGTCGTCGGCGAAAAAGGCGCGATTACGGTTCCGCCGAACAGTGAAATTTCCATCGGCGCGGACGGCACTTTAGCGAGCGGCAGCCAGCCGTTTGAACAGCTCAAACTCGTTCGATTTAATAATCCGGCGGCGGCTTTGACCAAAGAAGGCGACGCGCTTTTCGCGCTCTCCGGCGCGGAACAGCCGGTCGCCGCGACGAATTCAAAAGTCGTACAGGGTGCGCTCGAATCATCCAACGTCAGTTCGATTACCGAAATGGTGGCGATGATTAACAACAACCGCGAATTCGATTCGCTTCAAAAATCAGTCTCACTTTTGATGAACGATTTAGGACGCAAAATTTCCGGCGAAATCGGAAAAATGTAGTAGATAAAGGAGTTAAAAAATTATGCCAAACAGAGCTTTATTAACGGCGGCGACCGGAATGCAGGTGCAGCAGCAAAACGTGGACAACATCGCCAACAACTTAGCGAACGCTTCGACCGTCGGCTTCAAACGCACGCGGCTCGAATTTCAGGATTTGCTGTATCAAAATCTGCGGGCGGCGGGCGGCGCGGCGAATGCTTCGACTCCTCTGCCGGTCGGTCTGCAAATCGGACTCGGCGCGCGTTCCATCGCCAGCGAAAAAATCTTTTTGCAGGGCGATTACAAACAAACGCAGAACCCGCTCGATATGGTTATCGAAGGCAGCGGTTTTTTTCAGGTGCGGCAGGCAAACGGCGACCTCGCCTACACGCGTTCGGGACAGTTTCACTTGAATAATCAGGGTCAGGTCGTGACGGCGGCGGGCGAATCGGTCGAACCGGCGATCACGATTCCGACGCAGGCGACTTCGATTACCATCGGCAACGACGGCACGGTTTCCGTCACTTTGCCCGGACAGACGAACGCGCAGAACGTCGGGCAGATTCAGACGGCGATTTTCGCTAATCCCGCCGGACTCGAAGCGATGGGCGGCAACCTTTTCAAAGAAACCGGCGCGTCCGGTCAGGCGACCGTCGGTTCGCCCGATTCCAACGGATTAGGGCGCATTAATCAGGGTTTCGTCGAAGGCTCGAACGTCAACGTCGTCGAAGAACTCGTCAATATGATTTCCGCGCAGCGCATCTACGAAACGAATTCCAAGGTCATCACGACCGCCGACCGGATGCTCGGAACGATCAATCAAGCCGTTTCATAATGAACCGAAATTCGCATAGATTTTTCGCCGCCGCGCTGTCAATTTTGATGTTGACGGCGGCGGTTTTCGCGCAGAGTAAAATCAGCGTGCGGCTTGTTTCGGACGCGAACGTCGAGGGCGAATTAATCAAACTCGGCGACCTCGCGCGAATTGCGGGCGGCGACCAATCGGAACGCGTCGAACGGCTGAAGAATATCTCGCTCGGTTACGCGCCGAATGTCGGAATGACGCGCGAAGTGACACGCGAAAAAATCGCGCTCGCCATCGCCGCCGCCGGGTTTGCAGCAGGCGAAATCGCACTTTCTTCTACGCCGGCGGTCTCCGTTCACCGCGCCGGACAGGAAATCAGTCAGACGCGGCTCCGCGAAGCCGTCGAAAAAACCATCGCCGATTTATTCACAGGCAAAGAAGTTTCGACGGTAATCGTTCGCCTCGATGTGCCGTTAAAAATTGACGTGCCGGTCGGTGAAATCGAAATGCGGGTTGATCTCGGCGGCGTTCGCAATTACTTCGCGCCGTTCACCGCGACGATTGAGATTCGTCTCAATAACGCCGTCGTGCGACGTTTGGCGGCGAACGTCGAAATCGAAGCCTTCGCCGATGTTTTAGTCGCCGTGAAAGATTTGACGGCAAACGAAAAAATCGCCGCCGGAGACGTGCGGCTCGAAAATCGCCGTCTGCGAAAACCGTTCGTCAATTATCTGCGTGACGCAAATAATTTACGCGGTTTGAAATTAGTCAAAAATGTTTCAAATGGCGGCGAATTGGTCAATGAATATTTCGCCGCCGAAACGGTCGTCAAGTTCGGCGACGCGGTGCGAATTGTCGGACAATCAGGCGATTTACAGCTTTCCGTCAACGGCGAAGCCCGCGCCAACGGAAAAATCGGCGACCGCATCGCCGTTAAAAATTCACAGTCGAATATTATTTTGCAAGCCGTCGTCGTTGATGAAGGCTTGGTCAAAATTCTTTTTTAATTTATGAAACTCAAAACTTTCGCATTACTTTTAATTTCGATTTTCGCCGTTTTCAGCGTGCCGGCGCAGGAGAAAAAGGAGAAAACCAAAAAATCGAAAATCGAAAAACTGAAAAAGGAAAAGTCGCCGCAGCCGAAACTGGCGGTCGCCAAAATCGAAGAACCGCCGCCGCCAATCGCGCCCGTTGAACAGCCGAAACCCGCGAACGGTTCGCTTTTTACGGCTAATTCGGTCAATGGTAATTTGTTGAGCGATTTCAAAGCGCGGCGCGTCGGCGATCTGCTTTTCGTTGATGTTGTGGAAACGAGCATCGCGTCCGTTTCTTCCGGCGCGAAACGCAATCGTGATTCGGGCAATCTCGGCGGCATCGTGCCTTTAATCAACGCTTTGCCGGTGAACGGCGCGGGAACGGCGGGTGCGGTCGTCAGCCAACTCGGACAGCGCAAATTTGAAGGCAAAGGTTCGACCGAACGGCGTTCCGACGTGCGTTCGCGCATCACGGCGCGCGTCGTCGAAGTGCTGCCGAACGGCGATTTACGCATCGAAGCGGTCAAACTCGTCAAGATAAATAAAGAGACCGAACAGCTTGCCGTGACCGGCATCGTTCGCATCAGCGACGTGGCGCGGGACAATTCCATCCCGACGACTTTCATCGGCGATTTGCGCGTAGATTTTAATGGCAAGGGAGTTGCATCAGCAGATAATGCACCGGGTTGGTTATTCCGGCTTTTTGAAAAAATTACACCTTTTTAGTTTGTGAAAATTCGGTCGGCGAAAGTCGCACAAAATTCATAAACACGCTCCGAACCACTATAAATGCTCAACTATATTAAAAATACAATCTTCCAGCACCTGTTGGTTTTGACGGCAATCGGACTTTTAACAGTCTGTTTGCCGTTTAATATTCGCTGTCAACAAACCGATGGCGGATACTCGGTGCGTGTCAAAGATTTGGCGGACATCGAAGGCGTTCGCTCGAATCAGTTGCTCGGTTACGGGCTGATCGTCGGACTCAACCGCACCGGCGACCGCGTTCAGCAGAATCTTTACGCGCGGCAGACTTTACAGAATCTGCTCGAACGAATGGGCATCTCGACCGACACCGCGACGCTCAAGCCGGAAAATATCGCCACCGTTTTAGTCACGGCGAGTCTGCCGCCGTTCGCAAGGCAGGGATCGAAACTCGATGTCACCGTTTCTTCCATCGGCGACGCGCGCAGTTTGCAGGGCGGAACGCTGATTTTAACGCCGCTCAAAGGCATTGACGGGGAAATTTACGCCGTCGCGCAAGGCTCGGTTTCCATCGGCGGCATTTCGGCGGGCGATAAAAGCAACTCGGTCGAAATCAATCATCCGACGGTCGGCAGACTGCCGAACGGCGCGATTATCGAAAAGACCGTGCCGACCGAACTCGCCGCTAATAATCAACTTGTTCTAATTCTCCGCAACGAAGATTTTTCGACCGCCGCGAAACTCAATCAGGTCATCAACGCCAAATTCGGCAGCGGCACGTCGAAGGCTCTCGACGGGCGCAACGTCGAAGTCAATCTTCCGGCGAATTTTTTCGACAATCGCGTCGGCTTTATCGCCGAACTCGAAAATCTGCGGCTGACACCGGAAAAAATCGCCAAAATCATTATCAACGAACGCAACGGGACGATTGTTATGGGACGCGAAGTGCGAATCGCCGCCGTCGCCATTTCACAGGGCGGCGTGACGATTCGCGTCGGCACGGAATACGACGTTTACCAGCCGCCGCCGTTCACCAACAGCCGTGAAACGACCGTCGTGCCGAGCAAAACCGTAGATGTCGAAGAAAAGAAACCCGCGTCCGTCATTCTCAAAGACGGCGCGACGGTAGATGAAGTCGTGCGCGGTCTGCGCTCACTCGGCGTGTCCGCCCGCGACATTATCAGCATTTTACAGGCGATCAAATCAGCCGGCGCGATGAACGCCGACCTGGAAATGCAGTAACACGTTCGCCAAACTTACTCTCACTTTTCGGGAAAAATTAAATTCCCGGCAGTGAACCAAAAGTAATGCTTTGCTAAATTAGCCGCCAAATTATGATTGAAGCCGCCTGACTGGAGCGCAAGGCATCCGTGCTTGCAATGAGCGTTCGCTTCGGATGCGAACAAACCTCTCGCCGCGTTCGAGTTGAAAAATAACTATCGCCTGTGAGCGATAAAAAACATCGCTCATTGCAAGCAGGATGCTTGCGCTCCAGTCAGGCAGCTTTAGTTTTTTTAGAAACTGAAATTATTAAAACATTTCAAAGAACATTACTTTTAGTTCACCACCAAATTCTCTATTGCCTTTTAATACCGTGATTATGAATCTTAATGCCGTCCAAAATTTAGAAATGCCGACCGCGCCGTCGAAAGGTTCGCCTGAAGCTCTGCGGCAAGCCGCCGTGCAGTTTGAAGCGGTGCTGCTGATGCAGTTGACTTCGGCTTTGAACGGCACCGGCGAAGCGGACGAAGACGCGCTTTTCGGCAGCGACGGCGGTTCGGATTTGGCGAAGAAAATGTTTTCCGAGCAAATGGCGACGACCATCGCCAATTCGGGCGGCATCGGTCTCGCTGATTCGATTATGCAGCAATACGGCGCGAAGCAGTCGTCACCGACGATTGGCGCAAACGGCAGTCTGACGAAAGTCATCGCGGCGGTCAGAGACATTAAAAACAATAACGCGCCCGTTGAAATTATCAATAAAGCCGACGTTTCGCGCTTAACCGACAAATCCGTGAAAAATTCGGTTTCCGGTCAATTATTCAAAGGCGATCCGAACGATGCCGAAGTTATTTCGACCTTCGCCGACGACATTATCAAAGAAGACGGCGCGGACGGTTTGAAACCGTTTATGTATAACGGGCAGCTCATCAATTCGACGCGCCCGCGTATCGTGCCAAACGCCGCTCTGACGGAAAATAAAGAGCTGCTTTCGGTCGAATCGAACCAGCCGATTAACTCCGCCGTTTCGACGCGACAGATGCCGACCGTCGGCAGAATTTCATCGGGATTCGGAATGCGTTTTCACCCGATTGACCGCCGGATGAAATTTCACGCCGGAATGGACATCGCCGCGCCAATCGGCACGCCGATCAAAGCCGCCGCCGACGGTATCGTCACGTTTGCCGGAGTCAAAAAGGGTTACGGAAATGTCGTCATCGTCACGCACGATGACGGCACGGAAACATTTTACGCGCACGCGAGCCGCCTGTTTGTCGAAGAAGGTCAAACCGTCAAAGCCGGAACGACGATTGCCGCCGTCGGTTCAACCGGCAAATCTACCGGACCGCATCTGCACTTTGAAGTCCGCGAAAACGGTCAGCCGGTTGATCCTTCCAAATTTTTGTCTAAAGTTCTGCCGAAGTTTGCCGATAAGTAAAAAGGTGTAAACTTTTTCGATTATCACGGGGTAATATAACGGTATGAAAATTAATCAAACAAACGAATTCGAGCAAATTCGACAGCCGCGTCAAAGCGGCGATGTGAAAACGACGGACAAAGACAAAATCGCGGCGAACGAGCCAAAAATCTCGCGCGGTGAAGACAAAATAGAAGTTTCGAGCCGTGCGTCGGAAGTCGGAAAATTGGTTGACCAGCTGAAAGATTTGCCCGATGTACGTCAGAAACGCGTCGAAGCCCTACGCGGAAAAATTGCGGCGGGCGAATTCAACCCTTCGGGCGAAGACATCGCCGACGCGATTTTGAACGACGAAAAATAGACCGCCCCGAATCGAAAAAAAAGTTTATGCAGGATAATTTAATCATAAAAGTCGCCGATTTAATGAGCGAACAGAGCGCGGCTTACACGCGGCTCGAATCGGTCGCCAACCAGCTTTCCGCCGCGCTTCTGCGCGGTGAACCTCAGAACATCGAAACGATGACGCGGCTCGGCGACACGGAACTTTTGCGGATGCGGGCGCGTCTGCTTGAAATCACTTCCGCACTGACGGTTTTCGCCGAACTGCGCGCGGCACAGGAAGAGAAAATTCCGCTCGACGGTGCGGCGCGTGAAAAATTTGAAGAAACGGCGAAACACCTGCTCGAAAACGCCGGTAAATTTCAAAAACTCGCAACCCGAATAAAAAATCTCGCCCTCAGCGGTTCGTCGTTTGCCTCCGCCTGTATTCAACAATGCGGCGTGCCGCCGACGACTTACAACGCGCCGGTGCTGCGACCCGCCGAAGGAGTAACCCGATGAGCATTAATTTTTCAGCCTTTGAAATCGGTCGCCGCGCCCTGAACGCCAATCAGGTCGGCATCAACATTACCGGACAGAACATCGCCAACGTCAATACTCCCGGTTACACGCGGCAGCACGTTCAGTTGTCGGAAACCGCGCCGAATAATTTCGGTAATTACTCGGTCGGAACCGGTGTCACGGTCGCCGGTGTACAGGCGTTCCGGGATCGTTTCATCGAAACCCGGATTCAAACCGAAACCGGCATCGCGGGACGCTTGAACGCCAAACGCGACGCGCTTTCGCAGGTCGAAACGGCTTTGCAGGGCAGTGAAAACAGTAATTTACAAAATTCTCTGGGTGCGTTTTTCGGCTCATTCCGCGACCTCGAAGCGAATCCGAATTCGGTTCCCCTGCGGTCGGTGACGGCGCAGAAAGGCGCGAGTCTGGCAAACGCATTTCAGGCGACGCGCGGCAGGCTCGACGATATTCGGCGCGGCACTGATGGGCAAATTCGCGCGACCGTCGAGGAAACAAATAACATCACGCAGCAGGTCGCCGATCTGAACGGTCAGATTCGCGCCGCCGAAAGTTCGGGCGGCGATGTTTCGGCTCTGCGCGATCAGCGCGGCACGCTCGTCAACCGGCTTTCTGAATTGACCGGCGCGCGTTCGACCGAAAACAGCGACGGCACGCTGACGCTGACCATCGGCGAAGGACGCGCGATTGTTTCCGGCGACACCGCTCATCAACTTAACGTCAACAATTTGCCGCCGCTCGGTTTGGGAGAAATTACACTCGACGGCGAACCGGCGGCGTTCGATCAGGGAACGGTCAAAGGTTTGCAGGAAGCCGTCACCGAGACGACCGCGCAAATCGGTGCGCTCGACGGTCTGGCGGCGCAAATCGTCGCCCGCGTCAACACTCTGCACACTTCCGGCACAGATTTGGACGGCAATAACGCCGTCAAGTTTTTTAACGATACGCCGCCCGTCACCGCCGCTAATATCGCCGTCAATTCCGCGATTACAGACAATCCGCGCCTCATTTCCGCGTCGCCCTTGACGCAGCCCGGACGCAGCGGCACGATTGCCGGTGAAATCGCCAATTTACTGACCGATCAGCAAACGACGGTCGGTTCGCGCACCGGCTCATTCGGCTCGATTTTCGGTTCGATAGTGGCGGAAGCGGGCGAAAAGGTTCGCTCGACCGACGACGCGCTGCATCTTCAGTCGGTGATTATCGCGCAGGCGACGGCGCAGCGCGAATCGGTTTCCGGCGTGTCGCTCGACGAAGAAGCGGTCAATTTGCTGCAATACCAGAAAGCCTACGATGCCGCCGCGAAATTTATCAAAATCGCCGACGAAATGACGCAGACGATTTTGTCTCTCGCTCAATAATCCGCGCTGAATCACCGGCGAAAAAATCCAATCTTTTAAATTAGAATTATGAGAATCACCGAACAAACGACGAGTTCCAATCTGTCAAGCCGCATTAACCGCCAGCGCAATCAGTTGAGCGTTCTTCAGGAACGTCTCGCCAGCGGAAAACGAATCAATCGCCCGTCGGACGATCCGAACGGCGCGTCTGCCGCGTTTAACTTGCGAACTTCGCTCGGCGAAATCGAACAGTATAAACGCACCGCTGAATCTTCCAATCAGAAACTGTCGGCGACGGATGAATCGCTCAACGGTTATCAGAATATTTTAGACCGCGTGAAATCACTGGTCACGCAGGGATTGAGCGGAACGGCGACGCAGGAAGCGAAAAACGCCGTGGCGACCGAAATCGAAGCGTTGCGCGGCAGAATTTTGAACGTCGCCAACTCTAAATTCGGCGACGAATATCTCTACGGCGGAACGCGGCAGAATGTGCCGCCGTTCGATCAGACGACCGCGACTCCCGCCGCCGCGCCGACCGCGCGACAATTTGTGCAGCTTGAGCCGGGAACGAATGCCGTTGCCGTCGGCACGACCGCGAACACCGTGTTCGCCGACGCGAATTCGACGATTTTTACCGATTTAACTAACGCCGTCAACGCTCTGCGCGGAACCGGAAACCCGGCGAACGACCGCACCGCGCTCGAAAACACGATCAGCCGTCTGAGCGTCTATTCCAATCTCGCGCAAATCGCGCACGCCGAAAACGGCGCGGCGGCGAAGGTCACGGAACTCGCACAGGACCGTTTGAACAGCGATTCGCTGTCGTTTGAAACGCGGCTCAACGATATTGAATCGGCTGATTTTGCCGAAACCGCCGTCGGACTTTCCGAAGCGCAGCGCGGACTGGAAGCGACTCTTCAGGTCGCCGCCAACAACCGCCGTTCACTGCTCGATTTTCTCGGTTAACAGATTTTCAATACTTTGCTAATCACTAATTTTTATGCAGACAATCACGATTCAGGAAAAAGAATATTTTTACGACGAACGGGAAATTATCAATTTCGCCGAAGGGCTGATCGGCTTGCCGGAGATGCGCCGCGCGGTTTTGATTCCGCTGCCGGAATGCGAACCGTTTTGCTGGCTGGCTTCGCTCGACGATGAAAAAAATCGTTTTATCGTCGTCAATCCGCACGAAATTTTCGCGGATTATCAGCCGTTCGCGCCGGAAGCCGTCCGGCAGGCGAAAACGCTGGCGATGGTCAAGGTTTCGACCGACTGGACGAAAACCACGATCAACCTGCGCGCACCGGTGTTTATTGACGCAGAAAAGAAGCGCGGAGCGCAATGCGTTCTCACCGAAAGCACTTATCAATTGGCGGAAGCTCTGCCGCAAACTTAAAAAACTATGTTGGTTTTATCGCGCCGGATTGGTGAAAAACTGGTTATCGGAAACGAAATCGTCATTGAAATTCTGTCCGTCAGCGGCGAAGGCGTGCGCGTCGGCATCGTCGCGCCGCTCGCTACTTCGATTCATCGTCACGAAGTTTTTACAGAAATTCAGGAAGCAAATCGTGCTGCCGAAATCGCCTCGAAAGAAATCGAACAGGCAAGTTTGGAAAATCTTTCGGCGCACGTTCTCGCCAAACAGAAAATATGAAGCGGTTTGACTGGACAATCTGGCTCGGCGCGTTCGTCGGACTGGCGGCGGTCATCGCGGGCGCGTGGTTCGACGGCTTGAGCCTCGGCTTTTTGTGGCATCCGACGGCGGCTTTGATTGTCGGCGGCGGCACGCTCGGCGCGGTCATCATCCGGCGCGGAACCGACGGTGTAACGAACGCCGTTAAAGCGGTTTGGGAGCTTCGTTTGAAAGACGGCGGCGAAGAAGCTCATCAGGTCGAGCTTGCCAAATTAGCGTGGCTGTCGCGTTCGGCGCATAAAAACGGCATCAAAACTTTTGAAAGTCACGCCGACAACTGCGGCGACGCGCTCGTCTCGCAGGGAATGATTCTGCTGGCGGAACGCGCCGGTAAAGAACAAATTACGGAAGTTTTAACGCGCCGTCTCGAATGGGAAGACGAATGCGGAGCGCAGGACGCGGCGACGCTCGACGCGGCGGGCGGTTTCGCGCCGACGTTCGGCATTATGGGCGCGGTGCTTGGATTAATCGGAGTTTTGCGCGTTTTAGACCAGCCCGCCGCGCTCGGCGCAGGCATTGCGACGGCATTCGTCGCTACGATCTACGGCATCGGGCTGGCGAACATTTTTTTCTTTCCGCTGGCGGCGCGTCTGCGGCATCGGCACGACGCGCGAATGAAACGCCGCGAAGAAATCATCACCGTCATTCTCGGCTTATCCGCCAATCAAACGCCGAAAGCGATTATCAATCAATTTAACTTACGCAAATGAGTTTCCGCCGGAGCCGAAAAATCGAAGCCGAAAATCAACAGCGCGAACGCTGGCTGATTTCGTATGCCGACCTCGTAACTTTGCTGCTCGCACTGTTTATCGTGATGTATGCCGCGAGCAATAAGGAGCAGGCGAAAATCATCGCGCAGACTTTCGCCGAACAAAACAACGGCGGCAGTGGACTTCTGCCTGCCGCGAACGCCGTCAAAACCGATGAAACGGAACTCGCCGGAAAACTCTCGGCAAACGCGCTTTTAATGCAGAAGGCGAAAATCAGGCAGACTGAACGCGGTTTGATAATTTCGCTTTCCGAAGCCGGATTATTCGCGCCCGGTGAAGCCGTCATCAGCCCGGAAGCCGACGAATTGATTCAGAACATCGCCGAAAATCTGCGAAATAATTCATCCAATATCCGCGTCGAAGGTCACACCGATTCGACACCGATTTCCAACCTTCGCTACCCGTCGAACTGGGAACTTTCGACCGCCCGCGCCGCTTCGGTGCTGATTCGTCTTTTCGAACGCGGCATCGCGCCGGAACGTCTTTCCGCCGCCGGTTACGGCGGCTTTCAACCGATTGCCGACAACTCGACCACCGAAGGTCGCGCACAGAATCGGCGCGTTGACGTAGTGATTCTGAACCGCTGAAAACTCTCTCGAATCTTCACGATTATAAAAATTATATTTTTTTTCGGAATGCCCTAAAGTTTTCCGGCGGCGAACCGATAAGAGAAATGTGTGGAAACGCAGCGTGCGATTCCGATCTAATAAATAGTCATTATCAACGACGGAAGCAAGGACGCGGAAGTCGAAAAATTAAACAAAAAGTTCACGGAGGAACAACATCAAATGTCAAACTTTTCATTAGTAAATAATCTCGCATCAACTTCAGCACAAAGCAAATTAAGTGGTACGAGCGGTAAACTCAATCAAACTCTGCAACGCCTCTCATCGGGTTTGCGGATCAACAAATCGGGCGACGACGCTGCCGGATTGTCAATCGCCAACAGCTTCCGAAGCGACATCAGCGTCCTTTCGCAAGGCGTTCGCAACGCTAACGACGGTCTCTCGACCTTACAGATCATTGACGGCGGCTTGAACACGATTTCGGGATTGCTCGACCGCGCTTCATCGCTTTCCGCGCAGTCGGCTTCGGGAACATTTTCGGGCAACCGCGACACACTCCAATCGGAATTGACCAGCGTTTTGTCGGAAATTGATCGTCAGGCGCAGAACATCGGTTTAGGCGGACAGGCGGGAACGGACAACGGAAAATTCAACAAATCCATTGACGTTTACATCGGCGGCGGATCGTCGGCAACAGCGGCGGGCAATGCGGTTTCAGTTAATCTTTCCAACAGTCGTGTTGATAAAACGGGTCTCAACCTGAACAACATCAACATCGGTCAAGGCACGGGCAGCGTAACCGGCGCACAGGATATTTCGGGCGGTTTGACGGCATCGGAAACTCTGTCGTTCCAGACAGTCGGTTCCAGCGGTCAGCTCAGTTCGTTCAGCGTTAATTTATCGGCTGGCGCGTCTTCATCCAACACTCTGGACGCGATCAATAACGATGCCAATGTTCAGGCTGCCGGAGTTAAGGCTTCTTTGGACAATGCCGGAAAACTCGTTTTAAGTTCGGCGAAATTTTTCGCGGTTTCTTCGAGCGTTGCGGACGGTGCCGGACAAACCGGTGTCGGCGGCACGGGCGCGGCGGCGAACGATGTCGCCATCACGGGCGCGGCGAACAAACAATCAGTGGCGGTTTCAGCCGGAGCAACCGCACCGGCGACGCAGACACTGAGTTTTTCGGGTGAAAAAATCGGTTATGCCGGTTCATCCAAAAACGTGACGTTTGCAGCGGCGGCAACGGCGGCGGCGGGCGCGACGGCGGCAACCAACGCGGTCAACAACGATGTTGATTTACGGGCTGCCGGTGTCTTCGCTATTCAGAACAAAGCCGACGGTTCGAGCGTTTCCTTCGTTTCGTTAAAGAGTTTCAATCTCGGTGTGAGCAGCACCTCCACAGTCGCTGCCAACAACAACATTGATACTTTGCAGACGCAGACGGCGGTCACGGGCGCAACCTTAACCGGCGGCGAACAAGGGGGTAAAGACGCAATCGCGGCGATCAGAGCGGCGGTGGCGACTTTGGGACAAACACAGGGTAAAGTCGGAGCCGGTCAGAACAATCTGAGTCAGGCGATTGATTTGGCTTCGGCTCAAATCACCAACTATCAAGCGGCTGAATCGGCTATTCGTGATGCAGACATCGCTACCGAAGCATCGAACCTCGCCCGTTTGAATACCTTACAGCAAGCCGGTGTTTCGGCTTTGGCACAGGCTAATCAATCAAGTCAGGCATTACTCTCACTGCTTCGCTAATTGATAAACCTTATTCTCTCACCTTTGTTTTTGCCCGCAGACGTATCCGATTGACAATATCTGATTCGTCTGTGGGCAAGGCAGTTGAAGAAACAGGAGTGTATCATGCAGATTAATCCTGTCAACCAAACGACGGATTTCAATTTGCCGAGTCGCAACGGTGCTGAAAAAAGCGAACATCCGGCAGCGGATAATCGCCAAAAAGAACCACTGAAAGAAACGAGGGATCAAGTTGAAATCAAAGAAGCGGTGTCGGTTAAAGTCGCATCTGTCAAGCAAAACACATCGCTTAAATTCAGTCGTGACCGGGACACCAACGAACTGGTCGTGGAGTTGGTGAACAATCAAACGGGTGAATCTCTGCGGCAAACGCCGTCGGATGTTTCGCTCAAATTATCGGCGATTTATGCCGGTTTACAAGGCAAACTCGTCAATAAGAAATACTAAAAACCGGCGGTTGGAAATCGGAATATTCGATTTCCAACCGCCATTACTTAAAAGAAGGTAAAAAGATTATGGCAAGCAGCGTGAGTTTCAGCAGCGTCGGCAGCGGAATTGATTTCGGCACGATTCGTGACGCGATTTTAACGCAGAAGTCGCGTCCGATTACGCAGTTGCAGTCGAAAGCGGCGGGTTATAATAATCGCGTCGAATCGCTCAAAAAACTTAACAGTGCGCTGGCGACACTGACTTCCGCGAGCGAGGCTCTGACCAACCGCGACCTGGGAACCGGGCGCAACACCGCGACCAGCGACGCGACGGTGGCGACCGCGAGCGCGACCGCGCAGGCAAATCTCGGCGGTTTTGATTTGAATGTAACGCGCCTTGCGACGACGCTGACGCAGACTTCGCGCGGGTTTTCGTCAAAAACCGCGCCGATTATTACGGGCGGAGCAGACAGCGCAACATTTGAGCTTCGCAAAGGCGGCGCGACATCCGGCGTTTCGATCACGATTGATTCGACCAACAACACGCTCGAAGGTTTACGCAACGCCATCAACGCCGCGCCGGACGCGGGCGTGACGGCGAGCATCGTGGACGTGACCGGCGACGGCACACAGCAAAAACTCGTTTTGAGTTCCAAAGCGACCGGCAGCAGCGGACGCGTCGAACTGGTCGAAACGACGGCGACCGGAACCGGCGCGGACTTGAATTTAAGTTCGATTAATCCGCCGGACAACGATTTCACCAAACTTGACGCGAGTTTTTCGGTCAACGGTCTGACTCTTTCGCGTTCGACCAACGAAATCTCCGACGCGGTTTCGGGCGTAACTTTCACACTCAAAAAAACCGGCGCGGCGGCAATCAACATTACGCAGTCAACCGATACGGAAAATAAACTGCGCGGTTTTATCAACGCTTATAACGCCGTGCAGGATTTTGTCGCCGAACAGTATAAAAAAGATTCCAAATCACGACCGACCGGCGTATTGGCGGGCGACGCGACTCTGCGAAACGTCGAGCAGCAGATACGAGCCGCCGTCGGCGCGATTTCGGGAGACAACGGCGGAACGCTCGACGCGCTTTCGCAAATCGGCGTGACGGTCAATAATGACGGTTATCTGGCGATAGATTCGACGGTTTTTAACGATAAGTTGAAAACCAGTCCGAACGATGTGCGTGCGCTTCTGTTCGGCGGCACGGCTTCGCAAAAAGGAATTTTTCAGGGAGTTTTCAGTGTCTCCGGCGGTCTGAGCAACAGCGTCACCGGCAGCGTCCAAACCGCCATCAGCGGCTACGAAACCTCAATCAAAACGCTGAACGAAACCATCTCCAATCGTCTCGAAAATATCAACCGTCTGCGCGAATCCCTGACCAGACAATTCTCCGCCGCCGATGCTGCCATCGGTCAGCTCAACGGACAGGGAACGGCTCTCACCAGCATCATCAAATCGCTGGAGCCGAAAACGAATTAATTTTCATAAATCTCGCCTCAATAATTAAAGTTTCGCCGATTATTGCCGATAAGTTTACCGGTTAGTAAATTTACCGGAAACAAGGAAAAAATTAAATGTACGGACGAACAAACGGACTTGCCAATTACGGCAAAATTGCCAACACGGAAACCAATCCGTTGAAACAAATTGTAATGCTTTACGACGGCGCGATTAAATTTTTGAATCTGACCGCCGCCGACATTGAAAATAACGATTTAGTCGCCAAAGCCGAGCATTCAAACCGTGCGCTCGACATCATCAATTACTTGCAGTCAATTCTGGATTTTGAACGCGGCGGAGAAACTGCCGTCGTTTTAGATAATCTTTACCGGCGTATTATGGTTTTGGTTTTACGCGCCAGCGCGGAACTCGATCCGGTGTTGATGCGCCGCGCTGCCAACCTGCTCGCGCCGGTGCGTGACGCTTGGGAAACCAACGCACAGAAATCGCTTACTGAATCTTTGGCGGCGGCGATGCCGTCTTCAGCTTCGTTTCAGATGTCTTCCGCCGCACTGTCGCAGGCTTTTTAAATTGGGAAATTTTATGTTCAACGCCGGTTTGATAGAACAAAAATCTGATTCAATAATCGAATTATTGACGGCGCAGTGCAGTGATCTGGAAAAACTGCTGGCGTTGGCGCGGGCGGAAACCGTCGCCGCCGAACAGGGAAACTTTGAAACGATTTTGGAAATCGTCTCCGAGCGACGCGAAATTTCGCGTCGTCTCGAAACTTTTCAACGGCAAATCAGCCATTTCCGCGAAAATCTGGAAGCCGCCGAATCGTCGGCGCGGCATAATCAGGCGGCGATGCGGATTGTTGAAATCGCTAATCTGACTCTGGCGCAGGATCGAAAAACGAAGTTGCTTTTAACCGCCGCGCGTGAAACGTCCGCCGGTGAACTCAATCATCTGGAAAAATCGCAGCGCGGCGCGAACGCATATTTACACAGCGGGAACAAGGGTTTGGCTTATAACCGAAATTTCTAAACAAGGGCGGGAAGTTAATCGAACAGGGTGAAATTGGGTAAAGGCGCGGCATATAATTGCCGCGCCTTTTTTACGTTTGAATTTAGACGTTTGAAGAGATGAACAGGTGTTCTTCGCTCCCGACCTCTATTTCATCGCATTCGATTTGCAGACGTTTGATTTTTTCAACCAGCGTCGTGCGTTTCATATTCAAAAGTTTCGCCGCCTGCATTTTGTTACCGCCGGTTTTATCGAGCGTCTGCAAAAGCAAGTCGCGTTCGACCTGTGAAACGATGCCGGAAAAATCAATTCCTTCATCGGGAATCGCGCCGGAAAAATAATTCGCGGCGGGTAATGTCTGAAACAGATTCTTCTGATTTTTGATTTCCTCGGGCAGATGTTCGAGCAATATCTGCGAACTTATCCCGGAAAAAACGGCGGCGCGTTCCATCGCGTTCTGCAATTGACGAACATTGCCCGGAAAGCCGTAGGAAATAAGCGCGGGCAGCGTTTCGGCGGCGATGGTTTTAGGCGGCAGTCCCGAACTTTGACAGAAGCGTTCGAGCAAACCTTCGGCAAGCGGTAAAATATCGGCAGCGCGTTCACGAAGCGGCGCGACGCGCAGATGAACGACGTTTAAACGATGATAAAGGTCGGGGCGAAAACTGCCGTCGGCGATCTTTTCTTCGAGGTTCGAACTGGTCGCCGCGATGACGCGCACGTCAACTTTAAGAGTTTTAGCCGAACCGAGCTTTTCAAATTCGCTTTCCTGCAAAACGCGCAGCAGCTTCGCCTGCAAAGACAGATTCATATCGCCGATCTCGTCCATAAACAGCGTGCCGCCGTCGGCTTGCTCGAAACGTCCTTTGCGGTCGTTCTGTGCGCCGGTATAGGCACCCTTGATATGTCCGAAAAGTTCGTCTTCCAGTAATTGTTCGGGAATCGCGGCGCAGTTGAGGGCGACAAACGCGTTTTTCGCACGCGGACTTGACTGGTGAATCGCTCTGGAGATCAGCTCTTTGCCGGTTCCGGTTTCGCCCGTCACCAGCACATTTATTTTGAAAGGCGCAATCGTTTCGACCTGTTCGAGCAGTTTCAGCATTGGCGGCGATTCGGCGATGATTGATGAAGCCGAATTGGAATAACCGGCGTATGATTTGGAAGGAGCGGCGACTTTTTCGGCGGCGATTTTTATCGCGCTCGATAGTTCATTGAGCGCAATCGGTTTGCATAAGAAATCCGACGCGCCGAGCTTCATCGCTTTAACGGCAGTGTCAATCGAACCGTAGCCGGTCATTACCAAAACGTAAGCGTTCGGATTATTCAAAAGGCACACTGGTATTAATTCCAGACCGCTTTTACCCGGCAGATTAATATCAGTTAAAACAATATCAAATTGTTCATCGGAGAAACGTGTGATTGCTTCTTCGACGGATGTTGCTGATTTTGCTTGATAACCCTCTAGTTCGATTGATTCAACTAACAGTCTTCGTAAACGATTATCATCTTCGACGACTAATACTTTAGTTTTCATTATTTAGGAGTGGTGGAAGTTTTATAAAAACTTGTAGTGGAAGCTTTATAAAACTTTTTGATTTTAACCCTATTGATGTTCGTTCCAGAAAAAGAGAACCGATGAACCAATTTTTAGAACGAATTTAAAAGAACAATTAACCATATAAAAAATAACATCTTTAAACAACGAGTGTCAACAAAATGACGTTTGACTTGGTTATTTTGACGCTTTGCAGTATTAATCGTCCGGCGCAAAATCTCTAAACATCTGATTTTAATAAATTTGTCTTAAGGCACGGCGGTTGCTAATCGTAATTGCGGAGAAACCTCTATGCCTTCAGTAACTAACGACAACATCACCAACCTCCTGCAAAAATATCTCGATGTGCAGAGCCGCCGTTCGGAAATCATCGCGGGCAACATTGCCAACGCCGACACGCCCGGATACGTCGCCAAAGAACTCCAATTTGACGATTATCTGCGCCGCGCCGCGCAATCGGACAGTTCAAATCAATCGAATTTCGGTTTGGACGAACCGCGCGTCGTCGAACAAAAAGCCGGTGCTGTCGGTCTCGACGGTAATACGGTGGACACGGGGCGCGAAATGGCGGAACTGGCGCAGGTCGGCAGCAGTTTTAATTTCGGCGCGAAAATGCTCCAATCACGACTCAAACTTCTGCGGACGGCGATTCGGGAAGGCAAATAATAACTTTTAATAAAATAATATTTATGTCTATATTTTCGATCTTCAAAATTTCTTCGCAAGGGATGACCGCGCAGCGCGAACGTCTCGAAGCGGCATCGGCAAATTTGGCGAACGCGAACACGACGCGCACCGCGACCGGCAAGCCGTATCAGCGGCGCGACGTGATTTTCACCGCGCAGAACCTCAACGACGAATGGACGAACAACACCGCCGGCAGCGGCTTGCTCGATGTCAATAACAATGCGCCGCAGGGCGTGAAATCGGAAATTAAACTGGCGGACGAAAATCAGTATGTAATGCAGTATCAGCCCGGACACCCGGACGCGGACGCGAACGGCTACGTCAAAATGCCGGACGTTGATCCGCTCGAAGAAACCGTCAATATGATGTCGGCGGCGCGTTCGTTTGAAGCCAACGCCACCGTTTTTAACACGGCGAAAGAAATCGCCCGTGTCAGCCTCAACTTGGGAGACGCATAATTATTATGTCTATAAATTTCAGCGCGATTAACCCATCACAGGGAATTTCATCGCTTGCGACCGACGACGCTTCGATTCAGAGTGCGGGCGGCGAAAACTTCGGCGCGATGATTAAAAACGCCGTCGAATCAATTGACAACACGCAGAAATCAGCCGAAGCCGGAATTCAAAAAGCCGTCACCGGCGAATCGCCCGACATTCACAAAACGATTATCGAAATGCAGACCGCCGATTTGAAATTTCAGCTCGGCTTGCAGGTTCGCAACAAAGTCATCGGCGCATATGAAGAAGTAATGCGAATGCAGGTTTGAAAACTTTTTAAGCTCGAATCGCGGCGCACAACCGTGTCATTTTTTTAACTACTCAGCCTTTCTGAAACTCCGAATCCCCAAATTAAATGGCTTCTCCGTTAACTCAAATCAAAGAAGTATGGTCGCGCCTGCCGATGGGCGGACGCATTGCCGCAATCGGCGGCGCGGTGGCGACACTCGGCTTGTTGGCGGCGATTATTTTCTACGGCTCGCAGAGCGAATATTCCGTTTTGTTTTCGGATTTGAAACCGGCGGACGCGCAGACGATTGTCGAAAAACTCAAAGCCGCCAATGTTCCGTATTCGCTTTCCAATAACGGCACGACGGTTCAGATTCCGACCGAACGAATTTCCGAGATGCGGCTGCAAATCGCCAGTGCCGGAATTTTGTCCGGCGGTCACGTCGGCTTTGATTTGTTCGATAAAACTAATTTCGGCGCGACCGATTTCGCGCAGCAGGTTAATTTTCGCCGCGCTCTCGAAGGCGAATTATCCAAGACGCTCGAAGGAATGGATGAACTCGAAGCCGTCCGTGTTCACATCACGCCGAAAAAGGAATCGGTCTTCACCGAAAAGGAAGAAGGCTCGAAAGCCTCGGTAATGATTCGCGTGCGGCAGGGCAAGGAATTGTCGAACGAACGCACCGAAGCGATTGTCAGTTTAATCGCCAGTTCGGTCGAAGGTCTCGATCCGTCGAGCGTTTCCGTGATGGACACGCGCGGCAGACTGCTGACCGCCGGACGCGGTAAAACCGGCGCACTCAACGAAGCCGGAACTTTCGACGCGCAGCTCGACGCGAAAAGAAAATACGAAACGGAAACCGCCGCCCGCGTTATTTCGCTGCTTGAGCCGGTCGCCGGTGACGGACACGTTCGCGCCGATGTTTCGGCGGACGTTGATTTCAGTCAGGTCGAGCAAACCGAAGAAAAATATAATCCGCAGTCGCAGGTCGTCCGTTCACTGCAAAGCGTTAAGGAAGCACGCACTTCGACGAGCGGCAATCCGGCGACACCGGTCGGCGCACGGTCGAACGATCCGACAACGCAGCCGAACGCCGCGTCGCAGCAAAATCAGCAGACGGGCAACGATCAGCGCGATTCGACAACGACTAATTACGAAATTGACAAGACCACGAAACGCACCGTCGGCGGCGGCGGACGGCTCAACCGCCTGACGGTTTCGGTCGTCGTTGACCACAAACTCGTCAACGACGTGCAGGTCGCGCGAACCGCCGACGAACTCAAACAAATTCAGGATTTGGTCGCCGCCGCCGTCGGCGTGAACGAAACGCGCGGCGATTCGGTCGTCGTGCAGACGATGCCGTTCGACAAATCGCAGATGGAACTCGGCGCGAACGCTCCGACGTGGCTGGAAAAAAACAAGCAGTTGATGAACTCCGCCGTCAAATACGGCGCGTTGGTTTTAGTCGCATTATTGCTGCTTTTCTTCGTGATGCGTCCGGCGAAAAAAGCGTTACAGATGGCAATCGCGCCGCCGATTGAGCCGAAATTGCTGCCCGAATCGTCGGAAGAAGCCGAACGCCGCAACGCCGACGAAACGGCTCTGACCGTCCAAAACAAACAGGAGATGCCGGAAATAGAATCAATGATGACGGTCGCCGAACTCGAAGCTAAAATGCAGACCGAACTCGACTCAGCGGTCAATATTCCGGCGCAAAAAATCGAATTGGTAAAGAAAAATTTAGTCGAACAAACGATTCGTGAATCGGATGTCGTCGTCGGCACGCTGCGAAGCTGGCTGCGCGACTAACCTTGAAATTTTTGGATTATGGCTCAATCAACTCAAACAGTTATCGAACACACAACCGCGAAAACGGTCGAAACGTCCGAATCGCTGGCGATTACGACGAAGAAAGACGCACTGACCAACGTGCGAAAGGCGGCGATTCTGTGCCTTTCGCTCGGCGAAGAAGCGGCTTCGGCGTTGTTCAAACATCTCAGCGAGGACGAAGTGCAGATTCTGTCGAAAGAACTGGCGATGCTGCCGAATGTTAAATCGGAAATCACCAACAGCGTGATTGAAGAATTCAGCCAACTTTTGACGGCGCGAAGCTACGTCACGACCGGCGGAGTCGAATACGCTAAACGCCTTTTGAATCGCAGTTTTGGAACGGATACGGCGAAACGTCTGACCGAAGAAGTCGTTCATTCGCTCGAATCTCCGGCGAGTTTCGACGCGCTGCGAAAGACTGATCCGCAAAATCTCGCCAAACTTTTTCAGTCGGAACATCCGCAAACCGTCGCAGTCGTGCTGGCGCATCTCGATTCGGCGACCGCCGCCGGAGTCGTCGAACAACTGCCCGAACAGATGCGCGGCGATATTGTTCTGCGGCTGGCTGGTTTGCAGACCGTTTCGCACGATGTCGTCAAGCGCATTTCGCAGGTTCTCAATCAAAAATTGACGAGCGTCAGCGGAATGAGCCGCACGACTATCGGCGGCATTCGCTCGGTGGCGGACATCTGCAACCGGCTTGACCGCGAAACGATGCGGCAGATGTTCGATCAAATCGAAGATAAAAACCCGGAATTATCGCTGGAAATTCGCAACTTGATGGTGACGTTTGAAGACCTTCTGCTCGTTGACGACATCGGCATCCGCGAAGTTATGCAGCGCGTTGACAAGAAAATTCTCGCCCTCGCGCTCAAAGGCACGGTCGAGGAATTGCAGGAGCGTTTCTACACGAATATGTCGAGCCGCGCCGTCGAAATGATGAAGGAAGAGATGGATTTTATGGGACAGGTCAAACTCAAAGAAGTGACCGGCGCACAGCGCGAAGTCGTCGAAATAATGCGCGAATTGGACGAAGAAGGAGTGATCAGTCTCGGCGGCGCGGGCGGAGGCGCGGACGAATATGTTAGCTAAAGTCGTTAAAAATCACACGGTCGGCGGTTATGCGCCGTTTTCCGTTCCCGAAATCGGCACGGCGAAACCGGAATACGAAAAAGGGGCGAGCTTTATTTTTCCGGGCGTAATCGAAGTCGCGCGTGATTTTAATCACGCCGACGAAACATTTTTCGAGCCGACTGCCGATGAGATTCTGCAAAACGCCCGTCAGGAAGCCGCAAACATCGTCGCGCAAGCCGAGCAAAACGCTTCGATGATCGAAGCGGCGGCGAGGGAACGCGGCTTGCAGGACGCACGTTCGGAAGTGCAGTCGCAGACGGCGGCGCAGGTTGACGAACTGCGGGCGCAAATGACCGCGACGATTGACCGCATCGCCGGTTTGCAGACCGACATCGCCGCCCGCGTCGAAGTCGAACTGGTCGAATTCGCTCTGGAAATCGCCAAAAGAATCGTCGGGCGCGAAGTGACGATTGACCGCGAAATCGCCGTCGCGCTGGTCAAAGTCTCACTAAACAAACTGCACGACCGTTCGACCGCCGAAGTTCATCTGCACCCGGACGATTACGAATATGTCCGAACCAATCGTGCCAAACTCGAATTCAAAGGCGCACTCGAACTCGTCGCCGACGCATCGGTTTCCCCCGGCGGCTGCCTGATTCACACCGAAACCGGCGATATTGATGCCCGCATCGAATCGCAATTCGATGAAATGTCACACGGATTATTGGGAAAGTGAAGCGTTAATCGCCGCAATTGAAAATGTTTTCCTTGGGAACGCAGGCAGCCTTGCCTGCGAGAATGTCCTAAAAATTTGACTCGCAGGCAAGGCTGCCTGCGCTCCCGACTATTAGCCGAAAAATTATGCTGACTGCTTACCGCCAAAAATTAGCCGCGATTGACCCGATCAAATCGGTCGGGCGCGTAACGCGTTCCATCGGTTTGATTATCGAATCGCAGGGACCGGCGGTTTCGGTCGGCGATTTATGTTATCTGCCGTCCGCCGCCGATTCGCGTGACACGATGCTCGAAGTTGTCGGATTTCGTGACAATAACGTCCTTTTGATGCCGCTCGGACAGATGCCGCCGGTGCGCGTCGGCGATTCAATCGTCGCCGCCGGTGTCAAAAGCGAAATCGCGGTCGGCGAAAATCTGCTCGGCAGAACGATTGACGCGCTCGGTCGTCCGCTCGACGGTTTGGGCGCGATCAAAGGCGATGCTTTTTATCCTTTGAATCGCACGGCGACTAATCCTCTGAGCCGCGCCAATATTGACGCGCCGCTCGAAACCGGCGTGCGCGTGATTGACGGAATGCTGACCATCGGCGCGGGACAGCGCATCGGTATTTTCGGCGGTTCGGGAGTCGGTAAATCAACGCTTTTGGGAATGATGGCGAAGCGTTCGGCGGCGGACATCAACGTCATCGCGCTGATCGGCGAACGCGGGCGCGAAGTCCGCGAATTTATCGAAAACGAACTCGGCGAAGAAGGAATGGCGCGTTCGGTCGTCGTCGTTTCGACTTCCGACGACACGGCTCTGGTCAGAATTCGCGCAGCACTGGCGGCGACGGCAATCGCCGAATATTTCAAAGACGGCGGCGCGAATGTTCTGTTGATTATGGATTCGGTCACGCGATTTTGTATGGCGCAGCGTGAAATCGGACTCGCGGCGGGCGAACCGCCGTCGTCGAAAGGCTACACGCCGTCGGTTTTCGCGCTGCTGCCGAAACTCCTCGAACGCGCCGGAAAATTTCAGAGCGGCGGTTCGATCACCGGATTTTATACGGTTTTGGTTGAAGGCGACGATATGAACGAGCCGATTGCCGACGCGGTGCGCTCGATTCTCGACGGTCACATCGTTTTATCGCGGCAGTTGGCGGCGCGAAATCATTATCCGTGTATAGACGTTCTGAATTCCGCGTCGCGCCTGTTTTCGACCGTCGCCGGAAAGGAACATCGGGCGCAGGCGGGCGGTGTCCGCGAACTGCTCGCGGCGTATGAAAAGGCGGAAGATTTAATCAATATCGGCGCGTATCAGACGGGCAGCAATCGGGCGATTGATCTGGCAATCGCGCGGCACGAAGAAATTACGGGATTTTTGAAACAGGCGCAGGACGAAGAAGCGTCGTTTGAAAAATCCGTCGAACAACTGCTCGCTATTAAAACACAATGAAAAAGTTCAAATTCACATTACAGACCGTTCACAACGTCCGCGAAATGCGGCAGGAAAAAGAACAGATGATTTTGACGCAGTTGCGAAACGATGTTCAGCAAGCCGCCGAACGCGTCGCGCAAATAGAACAGACGCGGCTTCGGGCAATCGAAAATTACACCGAAAAACTGGGCAAAGGCGAAAGTCTGAATGCTTTGGAACTCGAATTAACCTCGAATCACATCTCGAATCTCGACCGCTTGCAGCGCGAAGCCGCGCAGTTTTTGGAACAAGCTAAACGAACCGCCGCCGCGCAGAGCATTAATGTCGCCGCCGCCGGACGCGCCGTAAAAATCACCGAAAAATTACGCGAAACACAGCAGATTCGCCATCAAAACGAGACTCAGAAAAACGAACAAAATGCCCTCGACGAAATCGTCTGCGCTAATTTCGCCCGTCAAATGTCCTGAATCGAAGCGATGTCAAACCAAAAAATTATGATCAATCTGACTTCCTCAAACACCTTCGATTTTTTCGACCGGCAAAATCTCGCGGGATCATCGGAGCAAACCGAATCGAAAATGACTAAATTCGACGAGCTTTTCACCGCGCTGATTTTTCCGATGCTGCCGCCGTCCGTTCAAAAAAGCCCGGAGCCGATTGAAGATTCGACCGGCGCGGCAAATATAACGGCGGAGTTTTCAGCCGAAAAAGTCGCGCCTTCCGCGCCGTCGTTTGCCGAGGCGTTGACGAATAACAAGCCGTTTTCCGCCGCTCAAACCTTCGCCGCGCCGGAGAAAACTCAGCCGTCCGAAAATCTGACGCAGGACATAAAACCGGCGGTAAAATCTTTTGAAAAAATGCTCTCGACGGCGGAAATCACGCCGGATGAAATGCCGCAGACATTCGTTTCCGAATCAAAGCCGGCGGTTGAATCTAATTTTTTCGACGCACCGAAACCGGCGGTCAAACCGGCAACTGTCGAATCGTCGGTTCTGACAATTTCGCCGTCTGAAATTCAGCCGAACACCAAAGTTGTTCAGGTCGAACAAACGCCGTTCAAAGCCGTTTTTGATTTTAATAAAGTTCCCGACGCGCCGTTTGAAAAGGTTTTGAGCGACGTTTCGCCTGCCGCCGGACAAACGATTTTACCTCTGAAACGCGAGATTTTCGCGGCGGCGACCATTTTCGGCAAAGTTAAAAAGGCTTCGATCTTCAATCCGAATGCCGAACATCTTCCCGCAGCGGTTTCCGTGAAATCCGAAAAACTTTTTTCAAACGATTCGCCGATTTTTCCCGTGAAACCGTCGGCACAGACGGAAAACGCCGTCAAAATTTCAACTCTGCCGAATCTTCCCGAAAACGCGGCTTCGACGGAAATCGCCGTCGAATCGCCGAATGCACTGACAGAACGAGTTTCAAAGATGTCGGAAATTCAGCCGGAAACGATAATCAAAACGTCTGAAAAACCGCTCAGACAATCGGAAGAATCGCCCTTGATGTTCTTTGAAGAAATTTCGGCGGCAATCAAAAATGATCAAAAAATCACGGGAACGACGCTTTCGCCTGCGACCGTAACCGCCGACGCTTTCGAGCAGATCGAAAAACCGCTGATGCAGGCGGCGATTTTGAACGCGAAAACCGATGAACCTGAAATTTTGAAACTGCGCCTGCATCCCGCCGAACTCGGCACAGTCGAGATCAAACTCGAACGAACCGAAACCGGCGCGATCAAAGTGCATTTTCAAACGCAGACCGAAGCGGCGCGTCACATTCTGGCGCAAAGTTTCGAGCAGTTAAAAACTTCTCTGCAAAATTCCGGCTGGCAGGTTGAGCGAATGGAAATAGTTTCCAACCAGCTTTTGTCGGGCGGCAGCGAACAACAGCGCGAAAATCAGGCGCGGAAAAACGACGGCGAAAGTCGTCTCAACGAACGAACAAGTTTCGGCGGCAGTGCCGATAAACCGGACGATTTGCAGCAAAACCCGTCAAACCGTCTTTTGAGCGTGCGGGCTTAAACCGCGCATTTAGGAAATAAAAATGAATACTAACCCGATTTCAACGACTAATTCGACGGCTTCGTCAACCGTCAGCACGACGACCGGCAGCGGTTCCGAACGCAGTCTGTTTATGACTCTGCTTGTCGCGCAGCTTAAAAATCAAGACCCGCTTGCGCCGCAAGACGGAACGGCATTCGTCGCCCAGTTAGCGCAGTTTAACTCGCTTGATCAACTGGTCGGCATTCGCCAGTCAATCGAACAATTAATCACGGCTATCCAACACGGTCCGATCACGCCCGTCCATCCAACGACACCGATGGTTGAGACGGCAAACTAAGGAGTAAAATTTATGTCATTTTCATTTAACACATCATTATCCGGTCTCAACGCCAGTTCAGCCGCGTTGAGCGTCATCGGCAACAATATCGCCAACGCCAATACCATCGGGTTCCGCAGCGGTTCGATAACTTTTATGGATGTTTACGCTAATTCGCTCGGCGCACGTTTGAACGGCGCGGGCAATTCGCTGCAAATCGGCGGCGGCGTTCAAACCGGCGCGGTTCATACGAATCAGAGTCAGGGAAATCTGACCGAATCATCTTCGCCGATTCACGCGGCAATTTACGGCAACGGATTTTTCGCCGTCAGAAACGCCGACGGTTCGCAGAGCTACACGCGCGCCGGAGATTTCACCGTCAATAACGAAGGCAACATCGTGACGAACAGCGGCGCACAGGTGCAGGGTTATATGGCACAGAACGGCGTGATTCCGTCGGGCGGAACACTGACCTCGCTGCATATTCCAATCGGACAGACGCTTCCGCCGCAGGCGACGACCAACGGCACTCTGCGAATGAATTTGAATTCAGAAGCGCGAACCGGCGCACAATTTCACGCGACGATGCAGGTTTACGATTCACTCGGAACTCAGCGAAATCTCGATCTGACGTTTACGCGGCAGTCAAACGGCACGTTTCAGGCGACCGGCACACTCGACGGCAACGCGGTTCAGATGAGCGCGAACGGCGGCGCAACTTCGACCAATCCGGTCGGATTCACGTTTGACGCGAACGGTAATCTAACATCACCGACCAGTCTTTCAATCGTTCCCGATCAGACCCGACTTGACGGCGCGACACTGCCTTCGATTGCCGTCAATCTGCGTGAAACGAATCCCGACGGCACGCCCGGAGCCGCCAATATTACCGGCTACGCGAGTCCTTCGGCGGTCGCTTCAACGACGCAGGACGGCTATGCGGCGGGACAACTCAACAGTGCTTCGGTTGACGCGCACGGCAATATTTACGGCGTTTTCACCAACGGACAGTCGCGCGTTATCGGTCAATACGCCGTGGCGACGTTTGAATCGGTTGACGGATTAACGCGGAACGGCGGCAACACGCTCAGTGAAACCATCGCTTCGGGACAGCCGACCATCGGCGCACCCGGAACCGGCGGACGCGGCGCGATTGCCGGCGGTTATCTCGAACAGAGCAACGTCAACATCACCAACGAATTCGTCGAATTGATCGAAGCCCAACGCGGCTTTCAGGCAAATTCGCGGGTTATTTCAACCGTTAATCAAACTTTTCAGGACATTTTACAAATTCTCTAAAGTTTATCGGTTTTTCGCCGATAAGTTACTAGGGCTGAATGCCTGATAAACTTCCCGAATATCAGGCATTATCTTTGTTCTTCAAAGAATTTTGACTGCAGATAAACAAAGAAACGGAACAAATCCGGCTTGGCGTTTATCTGTGGTCGGTCTTTTCAAAACTCTCTAACCGAACAATTTTATGTTTATTATAATCGGCATTGTTATTGTAATGGCTTGCGTGATCGGCGGTTTTCTGATGATTAACGGACCGCTCGGAGTGCTGGTTCAGCCATCGGAATTCGTGGTGATCGGCGGCGCAGTAATCGGTGCGACGATTGCCGCCAATCCTTTGAAATACCTGATGCGAATCCTCGCGTCACTGCCCGTCGCGCTGAAAGGTTCGCCCTTTAACAAGAATACCTATTCGGAAGTTTTGCGAATGCAGTATGACGTTTTCGTCAATTCAAAAAAGGGCGGCTTGCTCTCGGTCGAAGAAGATGTCAATAATCCGCAGGCTTCTCCGCTGTTCACGAAATATCCTTCGTTTCTGGCAAATCATCACGCCGTTGATTTTTTCTGCGACGCGATGAAGATGCTGGTCAACGGCGCGTGTCAGCCGGAAGAACTGGAAATAATGCTCGAAGCCGAGATGGAAACGCACCACGAAGAAGGGGCGATTGTACCGCAATTACTTCAGCGTGCGTCCGATGCTCTGCCCGGTTTGGGAATCGTCGCCGCCGTTCTCGGCATCGTCGTGACGATGCAGCATCTCGACGGTCCGCCCGAAGAACTCGGTCATCACGTCGGCGCGGCACTCGTCGGAACATTTTTGGGTTTGCTTTTATCTTACGGATTTCTCGCGCCGATTGCCGCCAACCTCGAAAATCTCGCCAATGACGAAGCCAAATATTACGGCTGTCTGAAAGCCGGTTTAGTCGCTTTTGCCAACGGTTCTTCGCCTTCGACGGCGGTTGAATTCGCCCGCAAAACCGTCTTTAGTTTCGACCGTCCGACGACGACCGAACTCGAACCGCAATTAAAGGAAATCAAACCGCGCTAATCCGTTTAATTCGTTATGGCTGAGACAGAAAAAAAGTCTAAAAAAGAAGAAGAAGCGAAACCTCCACGGCGGCGCGTCAAAAAATCGAGAGGTCACGGCGGACATCACGGCGGCGCGTGGAAGGTCGCTTACGCGGATTTCGTGACGGCGATGATGGCTTTGTTCCTTGTTTTGTGGCTGGTTTCGCAGGCTGATACGAAGCTTAAAGAATCAATCGCCAGCTATTTTCGTTCGCCGGGCGTGTTCAATACGCAGAAAGGCGGCATTCTTCCGGGCGCGAAAAAAGTCAGTAAAGCACCGGAATTGATAACCTCGCAGGACGACGAACAATCTTTGATTAATATCGGGCAAAATTTACAGAAAAAGTTTGAAACGCGCCCGGAATTTACGAAATATAAAGATCAAATCAAAATTGACGTGACCGAAGAAGGTTTACGCATACAGGTTTTAGACAAAGCCGAACGCGTGTCTTTTGCAGTCGGCAACGCGCAGCTCAACGATGAAGCGAAAGCCATTTTAGCTGAGATTTCACAGGCAATCTGCACGCTGCCGAATTCGATAAAAATCGGCGGTCACACCGACAGCCGCGTTTTTCCGTCGGACAACGGCTATACCAATTGGGAATTATCCGCCGACCGCGCCAACGCCGCCCGCCGCGAATTACAGAACGGCTGCGTCAAACCCGAACAGATTCTGCAAATTATCGGTTACGCGGATACCGATCCGATTGATCCGAACGACCGTTACGCACCGGCGAACCGGCGCATCAGCATTACCGTTATGCGCGTGCGGGATGGGGCGACTCAAAATCCGTCTAACCCGGCGACCAACGAAGCTGATTCAAAAGACGACAAAAAAGTTGAAAAGAAAGTTTCCGCGCCGGAGAAAGTTCAGCCGAAGGAAACTCCCGCTGAAAAACCGTCGGAAACTCCGAAAGCCACACTGCTGCCAGCGAACGATGCCGCTAAAACCAAACTCGCGCAGGACGGCAAAGTCACCATCGGCGAACCTGACAAGGTTCCCGACGCGCCTAAAACCCGCGAGCGGAAACCTCAATAAACGCGGTCGTCGGAGGTGTCGGATTGTTGACGCTGATGACAAAAATCAGTCGTTAATTTATTTAACGAAGCCGGTTTTTCCAGTAAAAATCGGCTTTTTTTTACTTTTACAGCGTGGCACAAAGTTCGCTTAAAGCATTTACGGGAGATTACTATGTCAGAACCTTCAAATGAAACAAACGCTTCGACAAGTTCGGGCGGACAGAAAAAAAGCAAGAAGTTATATATCATCATCGGCTTGGTCGTCGTCCTGTTAGCGGGCGGCGGCGGCGGCTATTATTTCATCAGTAAATCTTCGGTTTCGGCGGCTGAAAATAAATCCGATAAGAAGAAAAAATCCGCCGTGAAAGAATCCGAAACCGACGGCGAGGACGAAGCGAAAACCGATGAAAAAGGCGGTAAAGATGAAAAAGGAGCTTCGACCAAAGAGACGCTGAAAGCCGCGCTGCCCGACGATTCGGAAGTTAAGCAAGTCGTCGAACTTCAGCCGTTCATCATCAATCTCGCCGATTCGGAAGAAGCGCGTTATCTGCGGCTGTCGGTCAGTTTAGGAATCGGCGGCGGCGGCGACGAAAAGCCTTCTCCGCTGTTTATGACGCGCGTCAAAAACGCGATGCTGGCAGTTTTATCGGTCAAAAAATCCGAAGATGTCCTCTCGGTCGAAGGCAAAACGAAACTTCGTAAAGAACTGCTCCAAGCCGCTCAAGCCGCCTCCGAAGAACCGAAAGTCGAAGCGATCTACATTACCGATTTCATCGTTCAACTCTAATCGAATTCCCGCTCTTCCGATTCCCTTCCCGACAATCTAAATCCTTATGAATGAAGCCAGCGAAAACATTATCGAATCTTGGCGCGACCTGTTCGATGTCCCGATTCCGCTCGCCATCGAACTCGGCAGAACGAATTTGAAAATACGCGAGATTCTCGATCTGAAAAAAGATTCGATCATCAAATTGTCGCGCTCATCCGGCGAAGGCGTTGATGTCCGCGCGGACAATCTGCCGCTGGCGCGCGGCGAAATCATCGTCATCGAAGACCACGCCGGAGTTCGCATCAGCGAAATTATCGCCGAGAAAAAATAATGAAAGCCGCAGCCTTAAAAATTTTATTGTGTTTGCTCATCAGCAATCTCTGTGCGCCGCTTTACCTCGCTCAGACCGCCGCCGAAACTCCTCAGCAAAACGCGGAAATGTTAGGCGAAAACGAGCGTCTGCCGTTTATGCCGGACGAAAAAACGGCGGTCGCGCCGGATTCCGGTTCGGGCGGTCTGCTGCTGCGAACACTCGGCGCGATGCTTTTAATCGTCGGAATTATATTTTTCGGCGCGTGGGGTTTGAAGAAATTCGGCTTCGGCGGCACGTCGCCGAACGCGGTTGAAAACGCGCCCGAACTGGCGATTTTATCGTCGGTTTCACCCGGCAGCGGACGAACTTTATCTGTCGTCAGATTCGGCGAAAGAACGCTCTTAATCGGTTCGACGGCGCAGTCTTTCACTTTGCTGGCGGACGAAAGCGGCGGACAAATCAATTCACCGAAAACGCGCTCAGTCGCCGATATGCTCGCCGAAGAAGATTCATCATTCGAGCAGGAATTCGCGCAGGCGCAGGCAAATTACGATTTGCGAAAGGAAAACGGAGGACAAATTTCGTGAGAAAGTTAATTTTATCCGCCGCCTTTATATTTCTATTCGGCTCAACCTTCACAATCTACCCTCAAACACAACCTCAACAGCTACCTCTAACTCAACCTCAAATCCAACCTCAAACTCAACCGACTCCGACCGTCAACACCAAAAAATCCGGGGAAACCATTGATTTAGGCAAGACGGTCGGTAGTTCCTTACCCGTGCAGACGATTGTTCTGCTGACGCTGTTAAGTTTTATTCCGGCGGTTCTAATTTCGATGACGTGTTTCACGCGCCTGATCGTCGTGTTTCACTTTCTGCGGCAGGCACTCGGCACGCAGGAAACGCCGAATAATCAGGTTTTGCTCGGACTTTCGCTTTTTATTACGCTGTTCGTGATGAGTCCGACGCTGACGCAAATTTATAACGACGCGTATAAACCGATGAGCGAAGGCGAGATGTCGCAGACGGACGCGCTCGAAAAAGGCATCGTGCCGCTGCGCGAATATATGTTCAAACACACGCGCGAACGCGATTTGGCACTGTTCGTGCGCCTGTCGAAAGCGGCGCGTCCGAACACGATGAACGACGTGCCGACGCTCACTTTGATTCCCGCGTTTATGATTTCGGAACTGAAAACGGCGTTTCAAATCGGGTTCATACTTTTTCTGCCGTTTCTGATAATTGACCTCGCGGTTTCGAGCGTTCTGCTCTCGATGGGAATGATGCAGCTTCCGCCCGTGATTGTCTCGATGCCTTTGAAAATACTGCTTTTCGTGATGGTTGACGGCTGGTATCTGATCATCGGTTCGCTGGTCAAAAGTGTAATGTAAAAAATATGTCGGATGCTTTAATAAATGCTTTGATGCAGCACGCGCTGGCGACCCTGATGTGGATCATCGCGCCGATGCTGATTGTCGCCATTGCTATCGGCGTGCTGATGAGTTTGATTCAGACTCTGACTTCGATTCAGGATCAAACCTTCTCGTTTGCGCCGCGCCTGATCGCTATTTTCATCGTTTTTCTGGTGGCTTTCCCCTGGATTCTCCAAGTTTTGCTGACGTTCACTAATTCGATTTTCAGCGATTTTACGCAGTTTATAAAATGAATCCGCCGCTCGAACTTTAAGAGTTTGTTTGAAACTATTTTTTTCGCCCGCAAAACAAAGAGAAAATAGAATCGCAAACGGAACGCGGACTTCAGTCCGCAACTCCCGGCGGCAGACTAAAGTCCGCGTTCCGCGCTTCCTATAATCAGCAGGCAAAACCCCGATTTCTTAGACAATTTCAGACTGTAAAAATTCTCCCGCAAACTTGATAAAAAAGTGGAAAACCTGATCGTTCCGTTATCTCCGATTCTGATTTTTCTCGTCGTTCTGGCGCGGGTCGGCGGCTTGGTCACTTTTGCGCCGTTCTGGTCGCATCAGGCGGCGAATCCGAAAATCAGGGTTATTTTAGCGGTCGTGCTGTCATTGATTTTAACGCCGGTCGCCGCGCCGCAAATTGAAACGCCGCCGTCGGAGATTTATCAATTACTGCCGATTTTATTAAGCGAAATCGTGATCGGAATGGTTTTGGGTTTCGTCGGGCGCATCGTTTTCAGCAGTTTTGAACTGGCGGCGCACCTCGTCGCCTCGCAGATGGGGTTTTCGCTCGCCGGCGTGATTGATCCTTCGACCAAAGCGCAGACGACGGCGTTCGGGACCATCGCGCAGATGCTCGGACTGATGGTTTTGCTGGCGATTGACGGTCACCACTGGTTTCTGGCGGCGACCGTCAGAAGTTTTATTCACACGCCGCCGGGAAGTTTTTCGATGTCGCCGCAATTGCTCGACATTATTCTCCGAATGTCGGGCGATGCGCTGGTCGTCGGTGTGACGCTCGCGGCTCCGGCGATTATCGTTTTGCTGTCGGTCGAATTTGCGCTGGAGTTTTTCGGGCGGATGGCTCCGCAGTTTCAGGTTTTCGTGCTGGGTTTTCCGCTGAAAATCGGGGTCGGACTCTGGCTCATCGGCGCGTCGCTGTTTTTTTTGCCGACCGCGTTCCGGGACGTTCTGGGAAGT
This sequence comes from Pyrinomonadaceae bacterium, assembly GCA_965247805.1. Classification (GTDB taxonomy): domain Bacteria; phylum Acidobacteriota; class Blastocatellia; order Pyrinomonadales; family Pyrinomonadaceae; genus JAFDVJ01. The sequence continues at coordinate 4,689,401 of OZ252034.1, read as the reverse complement.
ATTTATCACGGCTTATCAAAAGTTCTGGGCGTGATGTGAATTTGATTATTTAACCGGCGATGTCACAGGAAAAAACCGAAAAAGCTACTCCCAAACGACGCGAAGACGCGCGGCTCAAAGGTCAAATCGCGCGCGGCGCGGAGCTTCCGGCGGCACTCGGATTTCTCGGCGCGTTGATCGCCGTGTCGGTTCTCGGACGCGAAATTATCGGCAGACTCGGTTTATATATTCAGTCAACGGCGCAGAAAATCATTGAAGCCAAAACTCTCGACATCTCCGACGCGCAGACGCTTTTCGTCGAAGGCGCGAAGATTCTCGCCTTTGTCGCCGTCCCGATTGTTCTCGTCGCACTGACGGCGAGCGTCGCGGGAAATTTCGCGCAGGGTGGTTTTTCGCTGACAGCTTCGGCTCTGACACCGAAAGCCGATAAATTTAATCCGGTCAACAACCTCAAACGAATTTTCGGACTCGATTCGGTCGTCAATTTAGCAAAAAATCTCATCAAACTAATTCTTCTCGCTTGGGTCGCCTACGGCGTTTTATCGCCGCTGGCGATTGACGCGCCGACGCTTTTGCACGCGCCGCTGGCGACGGTTTCCGGCAAGCTCGGCGAGACGCTCTACACGCTGGCTCTGCGGTGCGGTCTGCTAATGCTCGCGCTGGCGTGCGCCGATTACGGTTATTCGTGGTATAAACACGAAAAATCTCTGAAAATGTCGAAGCAGGAAATCCGCGACGAATATAAAAATAACGAAGGCGATCCGCTAATTAAAAATCAGCGTCGCAATGCCGCCCGCGCCCTTCTGCAAAAACGCTCGATGGCGGCAGTTCCGACCGCTTCGGTCATCATCACGAACCCGACGCATTTTGCCGTCGCGCTGCGCTACGACCGCGATCAAGATGCCGCGCCGGTCGTCGTCGCTAAAGGAGCGGATTTGATGGCGGCGAAAATTCGTGAAATCGCCAAACAGAACGACATTCCGCTTTATGAAAATCCGCCGCTGGCACGCGCCCTTTACAAAATTGCCGAGCCAAACCGCATCATTCCGGTCGAATTTTTCGGCGCGGTCGCAGAGATTCTCGCGTATGTTTTTCGTCAGAAATCCAGATAAACGATTGAAAACGATTAGACAGCTTGCCAAATGCGGCAAAAATTAAGTTTTATAGTAGTAGCTTCTCAAAAAAGTAATTGCGGCAAATGACTCAACCTAAAGAAAACATTACCGATATATTCGAGTCCCAAAAAGCAATGGAAACCGTTTCAATTCTATCCGAAGAACATTATCAGGCTTTTATCGAACTCAGCACCGAAGGCATCTGGTGCTTTCAGATCCGCGAACCGTTTTCCGTCAATCTTCCGGTCAACGAACAAATCCGGCTGCTTTACCGGCACGGATTTCTCTCCGAATGCAACGACGCGATGGCGCGGCAATACGGATTTGCGAAGGCGAAGGAATTGAAAGGCAAATCTCTCTCGGAATTGCTCGTTTCCTTCGGTTCGCTCGATTCGTCCGACGAAATTTATCTCCGCACATTTATCGAATCGAGTTATAAAATCACCGATTCCGAAACGATCAGAACCGACCGCGACGGCAATAACCGATATTTTCTAAACAACCTCGTCGGCGTGATTCAAAACGAAAAACTGGTCTGCGCGTGGGGAACCGAACGCGACATCACCGCGTTCAAAAAAACCGAGATGGCTTTTACAGAACTCGGCGAACAACTGCGGCAGGCACAAAAAATCGAACCGCTTGGAAGACTCGCGGGCGGCATCGCGCACGATTTCAACAACTTTCTGGCGGTTATTTTATTGCAGGTTGATATGCTGAATTTACAGCTTCCCGGCGACAGTCCGCTTCGCCACCGCGTCAATGAAATAAAGTCCGTCACCAATCACGCCGCCGAAATGGTGCGTCAACTGCTCGCCTTCAGCCGCAAACAGACTTTGCAGCCGCATCCGGTCGTGCTGAACGGTGTCGTCACGGAATTTATCAAGATTCTGCGTCCGCTGATCGGCGCGGATGTCGAGGTCGAACTGCATCTTGATCCTGATCTCGGCGTGTGTTTCGTTGATCCGAACCAGATGACGCAGGTGCTGATGAACCTCGCCGTCAACGCCAAAGACGCGATGGAAAACGGCGGCAAACTCAGAATCGAAACCGTTAATATTACGGTTGACAATAAATCGGTCAGACACAAAGCGCAGCCGAAAGGAAAATATATTCAACTCACCGTAACCGACAATGGTAAAGGAATTGACGAATCAATTCAGAAACATATCTTCGAGCCGTTTTTCACGACTAAAGAAACCAACATCGGAACCGGTCTGGGATTAGCGACGGTTTACGGAATCGTCAAACAGTCGGACGGTTTTATCTGGGTGGACAGCGCGATTAATAAAGGAACTTCGGTTAAAATTCAGTTTCCGCGTATTTCGCAGCCGGTCAAAACTAAGGCTTCGGAAAATGTCTCCGAGATTCCGACCGGCAATGAAACCATCCTGATAGTTGAAGATGAAGAACAGATTCGACGCGTCGCCGTCGAAGTTCTAAGCGTTCTCGGTTATCAGATTTTCGAGGCGAAAGACGGCAATCAGGCAATTCAGCTCGCCGAATTGTATAAAGCTCCGATTGACCTTTTGCTGACCGATGTCATAATGCCGAAAATGAACGGCAGAGATTTAGCCGAAAAAATAAAAACTCTGCATCCCGAAACCTCCATTCTTTTTATGTCCGGTTACACCGACGACATAATTTCTCGGAGCGACGTATTGAAAGATGCCGTAAACTTTATCTCGAAACCGTTTTCGCCTTCGACGCTGGCGTTGAAAATTCGAGAAGTTCTGGAAGCAAATCCGACGGACTCCTCGGACGATAGTTTTGAGAGTTAAAAAATCGGCGGCAAACTATTTAAGTGCGCCAGTCTGAATTCAAGCCTGATTTTCGAGCGGTGAAATTTACCGGGCGTAGGACAATGGCGGAGATCGAATCGCCGCCGCTGATTTCTCTGAGAAACAAATTCGCCAATCAATAGAATGACCGGCTTAACTCTCAGAACAGACAAAAGAGCGCACCGCAGATCACGATTCAAAACAAGGTCGAACCCGAAGAAGCCCGCTGTCTTTACGAAAAGTTAAAGGAGTCGTGCGAATCGGGATTTGACCGTTGAACCGTCGCCGAAAAATCCGGCACATAAACTTGTGTTATAATGAACTCCAAAATTTGGTTCCGGCTCGAATTTGATACTGTTGGCAAATTCATTTTCAATTATCAAAACATCCGAATTGCTTCGACTTTTAAATCAAATTGCCAAACTTTTTGAATTTGCTAACAGTATCGAACAATCCGTTCTGAACATTTTGCATCACCGGCGGCAGATCGAAAAGTTCCTACTGAAAGTTTGACAGTGCGCGACTTATTTATAAATGATTCTAATAAATGACTGCGGCGTTATTCATTATTTGTATTCTTTTATGTTGGAGTTTTTTCGGTATAATCATTATATCCGGTAATAAATGATTTATTGCAAATAAAACTTAAAGGTCAAAGGTATTTTATCGGTAAATAATTTGTCTTATAAAGTGTAGCCGATGGCGGCTGCAAAGAGTCTAATTATACGAGGTTAGTATCTAATTGGAAACGACAAAAAAACAAGAAATGCTGTTTGCCTTCGGCATCAATCATAAAACAGCACCAATCGAAGTCAGGGAAAAACTCTTCATTCACGAAGCTGAGATTCCGTCTCTTTTGGAAAAATTAAAGGAGACTCTGCCCGAATGTTTTATCCTGTCAACGTGCAACCGCACGGAGATTTACGGCGTTTGCGGTTCGGCGGACGTTGATCTCGATTATTATAAAGACCTCGTTATTAAGTTCAAAAATGCTTCGGAAATCGTCAAAAAAGAACATTTTTTCACCTTCGTTTCGTGCGCCGCGTGCCAGCAGTTATTCAGCGTGGCGACGAGCGTTGACAGCAAAATTATCGGCGACACGCAGGTATTGCAGCAGTTAAAAACCGCTTATCACACGGCGAAAGATTTGGACGCGACGGGGCGAATCTTAAATCAGCTTTCGCAGCGCGCGTTCAAAATCGGCAAAAAAACCGCAACAGAAACGACGATTCATCGCGGCGCGGTTTCGATCAGTTTAGCGGCGGTCGAATTGGCGGTTGAAATTTTCGGTTCCCTGCAAAATAAAAATATCCTAATCATCGGCGCGGGCGAAACGGCGAAATTGACGGCTGAATGTTTGCTGAAAAGACAGGTCGGCAAGATTAAAATTACTAATCGAACGCGCGAAAATGCCGAAGAACTTTTGACGAATTTGCAGAAAAGCAATCATTTCGAGGGCGAAATAGTTGACTTTAACGATTTCAAAAATCATTTGAACGAAACAGATATTGTCATCAGTTCGACCGGCGCGATTGAGCCGATTTTGACCGCGACTGATTTTGCAAATCAGACGAATAAAATCCTTTTGATTGATATTGCGATTCCGCGCGATATTGCGCCGGAAGTCGGCGAAAACGAAGTGGTGATTCTAAAAAATATAGACGATCTGCACGCCATCGTTGACCGCAATTACGAACGCCGCACCAAGGATTTGCCGCACGTTAAACGAATTATTATGAAGGAGATGGGCGATTTTTTAACGTGGTATTATTCGCTGCCGCTGCTGCCCGTTTTCCAGAAAACTTACACGAAACCCGACCGCGCAACCGTCGGCGAGATACTGAGAATTAAAGAATTTCTCATCAAAAACGTCTCCGAACTCCACAAATTAGCGATGCAGAGTCGCGGCAACGTGGCTGACGATCTGCAAAATCATATCGCGCTCGTCGAAAAACTACAGGCGATGAAGCGTGAAGCGTTTGAGGGTTTGGATGCCTGAAAAGCGTAAATTCATCATCGGCTCACGCGGCTCGGAACTCGCTCTCTGGCAAACTCATCACGTCAAAGCGATGCTCGAAAAGCATTTTCCCGCGATAAATCTCGAAATAAAAATCATCAAAACAACCGGCGACAAACTGCTTGATGTCGCGCTGGCGAAAATCGGTGATAAAGGGTTGTTCACGAAACAAATCGAATCCGCGCTGTTATCGCGTGAAATAGATTTGGCGGTGCATAGCCTAAAGGATTTGCAAACCGTTCAGCCGCAAGGTTTAGTCATCGGCGCGGTGTCAAAACGCGAAACGCCGAATGATGTTTTAATCTCTAAAAAATACGCTTCGATTGACGAATTACCGCACGGCGCAAAAGTCGCTACAGGTAGTTTGCGCCGCCGTTCACAGCTTCTGAATTATCGCCCTGATCTGGAAATTTTCGAGATTCGCGGCAACGTCCCGACGCGCATCGCCAAGTTTGAAGAATCGGATTTGGACGCAATGATTCTGGCATTTGCGGGCGTTCATCGCTTGAATCTGGATCAACACATCGCGCAAATTATCCCGTTTGAAATTATGCTTCCCGCCGTCGGACAAGGCGCGATGGCGGTCGAGATTCGCTCGGAAGATGTTGAATTGAAAGAGTTTTTACGAGTTTTGAATGACTTGGAAACCGAAACTTGCGTGACCGCAGAACGCGCATTTCTGCGAACTCTCGAAGGCGGCTGTCAGGTTCCGATTGGTGCAAACGCGACGATTGAGAACGGCGAAATTCATCTCGAAGGAATGGTTGGAAGTTTGAACGGCAGCATCAATTGGCGCGAAAAAATCGGCGGCGTGGTTGGCGATGCTGAAAAATTAGGTGAGCGTTTGGCACAAACTTTAATCGCAAAAGGCGCAAATGAATTGTTAGAAAAAACACGCGAAAGAGTTGAAAATACTGAGGAAGAAGTGATTTAAATTTGAGAGTAAAGTCTGTAGCGTTATAACTAAAGCCGTTTGACTGGAGCGCAAGCATCCTTGCTTGCAGTGAGTGTTTGCTTCAAACGCGAAAAAGCCTGTGATGCTCGAAAGTTAGTATTAAAAAAGTGCGTAAACACGGAAAAATCGTTGTCCTTTTACTTATTCGTTGGCAGACATTTTTTCGCGTCAAAAAACGACGCTCATTGCAAGCAGGGATGCTTGCGCTCCAGTCAAACGGTTTTAGTTATTTATGAGAAAGATTTTAGTCATCAGAGAATTTGATAATTTCAGCCGAATTTTAGCGGCGAATAATTTTGAAATTATCAATCTTCCGCTGATTGAAACGGTAGCGATTGAGGATTCGAACGAATTAGAAGCGATAGAAAATTACGACGGCGTATTTTTGACGAGTAAACAGGCGGCGGAAATTTTTCGAGCAAAGTTAAAGACAAATTATCGCGGCAAAGTTTACGTTTTGGGCAGGCGCAGTTATGAAATTTTAAAGGACACGAATTTTAATTTGCACTTTGACGCATCGGCAAATACAGCGCGTGAAATGTTGGAAAACATTGCGCCGGACGAATTGAAAGATAAAAATTTTCTATTTATTCGCGGCGACAAATCTTTGCGAATCGTGCCGGAATTTTTATCAAAAATTGCGTCGGTTGACGAAGCGATTGTTTACAAAACGCGAAACGTCGCGGTTGAAGTTGATAAAATAAACGAACTGCGCGAAAAGTTTAATTTTGTCGCCGTATGTTTTTTCAGCCCGAGCGCGGCGCAGAGTTTTATCGAACAGTTTGGCGCGGAAATTCTGCATCAAACTATTATTGCGACGATTGGAAAAACGACGGCAGAATTTTTTGAAGCGCGAAACTTGCAGGTCAATTTTGTTTCATCAAAAGCGACGGCGGAACATTTTGCGGTTGAGTTAATTGAATATTTAAGGGAAGAGATTAGCCACGAACAGGCACGAAAAAAACACGAAATAGGAAAGGAATAAAACATTATTTATCCACAGATGAACACAGATAAACACAGATTTTTAAGAGATAAAGCAGATGAATCAAAAAGATTTAATCTTGCTTTTATCTGTGTTCATCTGTGTTTATCTGTGGACAATTATTCTTAATTTTCGTGTCCATTCGTGTTAATTCGCGGCTAAAAACAAATGAAAGATTCACTATTTATCAGAGCCTGTAAGGGCGAAAAAACGGAGCGCACGCCGGTTTGGATTATGCGGCAGGCGGGGCGATATTTGCCGGAATATCGGGCGATTCGCGCACAGCACGATTTTATGACGATGTGCAAAACGCCGGAATTATCGTCGGAGGTAACTGTTCAGCCGATTGATATTATTAAGACGGACGCGGCGATTTTGTTTTCGGATATTCTGGTGATTCCCGAAGCGATGGGAATGCACCTTGACGTGATCGAATCGAAAGGTCCGGTGTTTGACGTGCCGATTCGCTCGGTTGAGCAAATCGAAAATTTACAGCTTGAAGGTTTTCTCGAACGGCTCGATTATGTGATGCAAGCCGTCAAAATGACGAAGGAAAAACTGAATAATCGCGTGCCGCTGATCGGTTTTTCGGGTTCTCCTTGGACGCTTGCGGCGTATATGGTCGAAGGCAAGGGGTCGAAAAACTTCGATATTATCAAGAGTTTTGTTTATAACGAACCGGCGGCGGCGCATAAACTTCTTCAACTTTTGGCTGATTCGGTCGTCGAATACTTAAACGCGAAAATTCGCGCCGGCTGCGATGCCGTGCAGATTTTCGACACTTGGGCTTCGATTCTTTCGCCGCACGATTTTGAAGAATATTCGCTCAAATATATTCGTTATATTTGCGAAAACCTCGAAACAAATGGCGCGCCCGTCATCGTTTTTGCGAAAGGCGTGAGTTCGTATAAAAATCTGGCGGAACTGAAATGCGACGTTCTCGGCGTTGACTGGTCACGAAATATCGGCGACGTTCGCGCAGAAATCGGCGGCGCAAAAGGTTTGCAGGGCAATCTCGACCCGACGATTTTGTTCGCTCCAAAAGAGAAAATCCGCGAAGAAACCGAACGAGTTTTGCAAAGTTACGGCAAACACACGGGACATATTTTCAATCTCGGACACGGCATCACGCCGAAAACGCCGGTCGAAAATACGCAGTATTTTGTCGAATGCGTGAAGGAATTAAGCGCGAAATATCACTCGGAAGAAAGAGATTAGCCACGAATAAACACGAAAAAGATACGAAATAAACAAAGAATAAAGCATTTTTATCCACAGATGAACACAGATAAACACAGATTTTTATAACATTTCAGGTTGTAGTTGAAGGATTAAAAAAACCAAGTTTTTAGTATTTAGCTAAAGTTAGTTTGAAGGAACATTATAAATGAAAAAACTGTTAATTAAATTACTATGTTTTTCGATAATATCTGTATTTTTATTTGCTTGTAAGTCAGAACCGCGTGAGGAAGGAGGAAAAAGCAAAATATCAGCTATTTGTCGTGGTGAGAAAGCCTTTTTTAAGAAAAATGGACGTTATGGAACGCTTGAAGAATTAGTTAAAGATGAATTAGTTGAAGATAATTTCGCTAGAAACTCTGGATATATTCAAAGCATAAAACTTACTGAAACGGGATATTTTGCAACAGCTATTCCAAACAATTTTACAAAAGCGGAAATGTATTATGTGGATGAAAAAGGTTTAATCAAAGCCCATCGTGGGGACGTTAATGTAAACCCAAACGATCTTGATTGCGAATATCCCAACGGAGCAAAATGTCCTTGCTATGGTGATTGATTTTAGTGAGTGAAAAAATATTAAAATGAAAGATTTTGGCGAAATTGATATTGAGTTGCTGAAAAGATTTAATCAGCCGGGACCGCGTTACACTTCGTATCCGACCGCGCCGGTTTTTTCGCAGGAATTTACTGCGGACGATTATGAAAATGAAGTTTTGAACACGAATGAAGGCGATGATTCGAGTCCGCTTTCGCTTTATTTTCACTTTCCTTTTTGCGAAAAGCTGTGCTATTTCTGCGGCTGTAATATGCTCGTAACTCAGAAGCGCACGGAGATTGCGACATATAACGATTATCTGAAAAAGGAAATCGAACGCCTTGCGCCGATGATTTCAAAGCATCGCAAAGTCGAGCAGATGCACTTCGGCGGCGGCACGCCTTCGTATCTTACGCCTGACGAAATCCGCGACATCGGTTCATTTATCAAGTCGAAATTTAACTTTGCGGACGACATCGAGGCGAGCGTCGAGATTGATCCGCGAAATCTGACGCGCAAACACTTGGAAGCGTTCCGCGAAATCGGTTTTAACCGGACGAGTTTCGGTGTGCAGGATTTTAATTTGCAGGTGCAGGAAGCGATCAATCGCGTCCAATCCGAAGAAATTACGCGCCAAACCGTCGCGTGGGCGCGTGAACTCGGATTTGAAAGCGTCAATCTCGATCTGATTTACGGACTGCCGTTTCAGACGCTCGAATCGTTTGCCGTGACGGTTGAAAAAATCATAGACATTTCCCCGAATCGCATTGCCGTCTTCAATTACGCGCACGTTCCGTGGCTTAAAAAACATCAAAACGTAATGTCTTCGGAAGCGATGCCGTCGCCTGATGAACGTCTGCAAATCTTAAAAATGACGATTGAAAAACTCGTCGGAAGCGGCTACGAATATATCGGAATGGATCATTTCGCCAAACCGACCGACGAACTCGCCATCGCGCAGAAAAACAACACTTTGTATCGCAATTTTCAAGGCTATTCGACCAAAGCCGGCTGCGACGTTTACGCTTTCGGCGTGTCGGCGATTTCACAGTTTCAAAACATTTACGCGCAGAATCTAAAGAACTTAAAGGATTATTACACGCGAGTTGACTCGGAAAATCCGGCAACGAACGTCGGTTATCGAATGACTTTCGACGACCACGTTCGCAAGGAAACGATCAACCAATTAATGTGCCATCTCGAAATTGACAAACGCGGCATCGAAAGCAAATTCGGCATTGATTTTGAAGAATATTTCGCTGCCGATATTCCAAAATTGCAGACTTTTATTGATGAAGGTTTATTAGTAAACGATAAAGATAAAATCAAAATTATCGGCGCGGGCATTTTGATTATCCGCAATGTGGCGATGTGTTTCGATGCGTATTTAGAGAAAATGATGAAGGAAAAACCTGTGTTTTCCAAGACAGTTTAAGAAAACTATCCACGAAGGACACGAAGGGAACACGAAGGTAAGACAAGACAGGAAAACATTATTTTTTTTAATAAATTGAGTGGTAAAGTTGGCTGTCTAATCAAAATAAATTTTATCTTTTGATTTTTGGGTTTACTTCGTGCTTGCTTCGTGTCCTTCGTGGATAAAAATTGATTTATGACTGAAAAAATCGGTGTAGTTTTATTAAATCTCGGCGGTCCCGACTCGCTCGAAGCGGTTGAGCCGTTTCTTTATAATTTGTTTGTTGACCCGGACATTATCAATTTTCCGGGCAGTTTTCTGGTGCGAAAATGGCTGGCGAAACAAATTTCGAGCCGCCGGCATCCGAAGATTCAGGAGCAGTATAAACAAATCGGCGGCAAATCTCCGCTCAAGGAATTTACGCTCGGACAATGCCGTCTGCTCGAAATCGAACTGAATAAACGCTTTCCCGCCAAGGTTTACGCCGCGATGCGTTACTGGCATCCGTTCACCGAAGAAGTTTTGGACGAACTCGAACGCGAAGGAATTACGAAAGTTATTCTGCTGCCGCTCTACCCGCAATATTCGATGGCAACGACCGAATCGAGCGTTAAGGAATGGAAAAAACATCTCAAACTGCGCGACAGCAAAATCGAATGGACATTGGTCGAGCATTATTACGATTTTCCGCCGTATATCGAAGCCTGCGTCGAGCGCATCAATCAAGGCTTGAAAAAATTTCCCGCCGACAAGCGCGACGAAGTAGATATTTTATTTTCCGCCCACGGAACGCCGATGAAACTTGTCCGCCAAGGCGATCCGTATTCCGGTCACATCTGCGAAACCGTCTGCGCGGTGCGCGAACGCGGCGGCTGGAAAAATCCGCATCGCCTGTGTTTTCAATCAAAAGTCGGACCGCAAAAATGGCTCACGCCGTCAACGCCCGCGACAATTGACGAACTGGCGAAAAACGGCTCGAAAATGATGCTCCTCGTCCCGATTGCCTTCGCCTCCGACCACCTCGAAACACTGTTTGAAGTCGGCATCGAATTCCGCCACGAAGCCGAACATAAAGGCGTTGAACAATTTGAAGTCACGGAAGGCTTAAATTATTCTCCAAAATTCATTGACGCGCTCGCGCAACTCGCTATTCAGAAAGCGGAAAACTTTGAGGCGAAAAGTAATGCGGCGAAAAAATAGCGATTATGAGTAATTGTGATTTAGAAATTATTTTTAGTAGTTTAGCTAAACAACTTCCGCTTACAACTGACGGGAACGAAAGTTTTACATTTTCACTCGAAAGTCTTCCAGTTTCATCTAAAGAAATTGAAACGAAAAACCTTTATATCAAAAAGTCGCAACATATTTATAACGATTCGTGCAGATACGATTCGCTGCATTTCAATGCACAGAAAGAAACTTACCGTTTTTTAGGACTTTTAATTTTATCGGTAGTTTTTCATCCGCAACCTTCAAATGTTTTAGTAAAATTGAATCACCCCGAATCGGACATCACAAATTTTTTAATTGAGTTTCCGCATTTAGAATTAATCAATTTGCCGTCCGGTTTTCATACAAAACCATTTGCATTTGAATATTATCCGGCAATTTACTGGAAACATCCTTTTGATAAATGCGTCAAACCGGAACATTTACCTTGTTTCAGTTTGTCTTATATTGATGCTTTCCCTCATACAGATGAAGAATGGAATAAGCGCGACACTGTGAAAATATTCGGTAGTGATATTGGAATGGTTTCGTTTGCAGAGTTGCTGCTCAACGCCGCTTTGCCGCAAAGCAAGACAGATGAATATGAACTTGAAGGCGAAGGCGGGTTTCGCGGTGTCGGAATAAATAGCGCAGAAATTAGAATGATTTTACCTGGACACATTTTTTGGTTTGATGAGCATTGGCAATAAATGAAATTTGTAGGTTGGAAAGTTATTTTGAGATTGTAAAATGAGTAGAATCGGCATCATCGGCGGCGGCATTTCGGGATTGGTTGCCGCTTTTTTGCTGAAAAGTAAAGGGTTTGAGGTAACGCTGTTTGAGAAATCGGGGCGCGTCGGCGGGAATATCGAGACGGTTGAGGTTGACGGTTTTAAGATCGAATACGCGCCGAACAGTTTGCTGAAATCGCCGCGTCTGGTTGATTTGATTAAGACGCTTGATCTTGAACGGCAAGTTTTGGCGGCGAATGCGGTGAATAAAAAACGGTATGTTTTGCGCGAAGGGCGTTTGAAATCTTTGCCGATGACGATTGCGAAAATGGCGACGGATGATTATTTTAGTTGGCGGGCGCGTCTGCGGCTGTTGAAAGAGCCTTTTGTGCGAACGAAATCGCCGCAGAACGAATCGGTTGCCGAGTTTTTTGAACGGCGTTTGGGACGCGAAATCTTGACACGCGCGGCTGATCCGTTTATCGCGGGAATTTATGCGGGCAGTCCTGAAAACTTGAGCGTCAGAGCGGCTTTTCCAAGACTTTACGAATTGGAAAAGAATTACGGAAGTCTGCTGATCGGTTCGCTTCGTTCAAAAGCGGAAAAGGTAGATAAAGATTTTCCGCGCACGTTTTCGTTTCGTAACGGTGTGCAGACTATGACTGACAAACTTGCGACGAGTTTGGGCGAAAGTTTGCGGACGAACACGGAAGTGACAAATATCGAAAAACTTGCGGATGGCAAATGGCGCGTTCAAACTAATTCTGCCGAAGATATTTTCGATGCTTTGATAATTTCTACGCCCGCCGAATCTGCGGCAAAATTAATTGAAAATCTCGATGAAAATTTGAGCGAACAACTCGCACAAATTTATTATCCGCCGGTTGCGATGGTTTTCTTTGGTGTGAAAAAAGAATCGCTCGCGCAGAATCTCGACGGTTTCGGTTTTCTCGTGCCGAGTTCTGAGCGGCGCAAGATTTTGGGAACGATCTGGAATTCCGCCGTTTTTGAGAATCGTGCGCCGGACGGTTATCATTTATTAACGACGTTTGTCGGCGGTGCGCGGAATGCGGAACTTTTTGAAAAGTCGGACGACGAATTGTTTGAAATTGTGTTTGAGGAGTTGAAAAGCATTTTAGGATTGCGCGAAAAACCCGAATTCACGCACATCAAACGCTGGCGCAAGGCGATTCCGCAATATCTTTTGGGTTACGAAAAGATCGAAAACGGCATCGAACAATTTGAAAGAAATAACCAAGGAATCCACTTTTGCAGTAATTTTTACAAAGGCATCTCCGTCGGCGACAGCGTGAAAAACGCTTATAAAACTGCTGATAAGATTGAAGAATTTTTATCCCCGAAGCATCCGTGAAATAAAGTCACTCGAAAATTTAATTTATAGATTAATTATTTCGTTCGTGTTTCTGCAATTATTAGCTTGAATAATTCGTGTAGTATCATTAGGTATGTTCGGTTTTGAAAAAAAATTACACAAAATTTCACCTAATGAAAGAAGAATTTTGCAGTGTCTTTCGATTTTTTGGGAGCAGATCACGGCGCAGGAATTTGCGGCTTTGTTAAAACATCTCGACTTAAAAACTCCTGAAGGTCGCGGCTATTCCACTCAATATCTTTCACTTTTGCGAAATTCGCTGGTTCATAAAGGCGTTCTTCACAATACGAAACAATATTGGGGCAGCGGTTTTCAGATCGCCGACGAAAAATTAAAGGAATTTTTAACCCGCGAAGCATTAGCGGAAAGTTGGTTTGCCGAAACCGTCGAAACGATTCAGACGCATTTCAGTTTAAACGAATTTTCGCGCTGGTCTTACAACAGCGAACGCTATAAATACCGCCTTTTGCGCGATTATCGGCTGAGTATTTATCAAAATAAGATGAAGCAGACGGCGGAAATTTTCGAGAAAATTGTCGAAAACGACCTCGTTGACGAAGCGACCGAAATCGTTCTGCGAATTTTTTCAAATCCGTTTCAAAAAGAGTTTCTCAGCCGTTTTGACCATAAATTTCAGACGCAGATTTTGCCGGTTTTTTTTGAACAGGCGTATCAAAAATCCGAATCAACCGCCGAACTTTGGGAATATGTGCGCGAGAATAAAATCGAACACGCGATCATCAATAGTTTCGAGCTTGATGAATTAATTTATCGCGGCGAAATTAAAAAAGCCAAGAAGTTGATCGGCACGCCCGACACTTTTCCGAAAATTATCGCGGGCGGCACAATTGCTTTGTTTGAAGGAGATTACGCGGCATCGGTTAGCTATTTTGAAGCGGCGATCAAGCTCTGGAAAAAGGTTTTCAGCAAGAAAAAAGGCTTTCCCGATAATTGGCAGATGTTTCTCTACGGTCTGGCACTTTTCAAAACCGACGAGGCGAAATTTTACGCTTTTGCCGAAGATTTGTATGCGTATTCAATGAAAAATCAGCCTTATTCACCGGCGTTCCGGGCAGTTAAAGGATTGGATTATTTTCTGAAAAACAATGACAATCTGGCAAAAATCGTCACGAATCAAATGGACTCGGACGATTTTTTTGACAAACTTGTCGGCAGTCTCGTCGCGGCAGTTATTCCGTCGCTGAGTCTGCCCGAATTTGCGAAGGATTTTGCCGCGAAAAATCGTGATCTTGGTTATCAATGGATTGAACTCGAACTCAATAATTTGCTCGCGCTGAAAGAAAAACCGCAAAATAATCAAGCCAAAGAATCGGTCGAAAAACTGCAAAAAGAATTGGGATTCGAGCCAATCGGAAACCTGATTCCGCCGATTGAAGATTGGGAACGGGTCTTAAAAATATTAACCTTAGTTGCTGAAAACATCGGCGATAAAAAAGAATCGAGCGCGAAGGTTAATGAAACGCGAATCGCGTGGCTGTTGGGTTTTGAACATCGTGAAATTCAACCGGTCGAGCAGAAATTCAGCAAAACAGGCTGGACGAACGGGCGGAATATTGCGCTCAAAAGACTGTTTGAACGCGATGTCAAAAATCTCACCGAGCAGGACATTGCGGTTGTCAAAAACTCGATGAGCCGCGACGCTTATTACTATTACGGCGGCGATTCGTATAAATTTGACTGGGGAAAAGCGATGTCGGCACTGGTCGGGCATCCGAATCTGTTTTTGCTCAGAAATCCGGCGATCAATGTCCAATTAATCAAAAGCGAACCGGCGTTGGTCATCAAAGAAATCAAGGATAATCTCGAAATTTCGTTCGATTTCAAATTCACCGACGAAGGTTTTGTCGTCCAAAAAGAAACCGAAACACGCTACAAAGTCGTCGAAATCACCAAACATCACGTCGCTATTGCCGACTCGCTTCAGCAGGGAAAACTGAAAATTCCGGCGAAAGGTCGGGAAGCGTTGATGAAGGCGATTCAGCCGCTTTCGACGAAAATTGCGATTCAGAGCGACCTTGAAGAACATTTTGAAACGCTGCCGTCCGTCCCTGCCGAAAACCGGATTCACGCGCTCATCACACCAATCGGCGAAGGTTTTCATCTCGAATTTTTCGTCAAACCTTTCGGCACTGTGCCGCCGTATTTCAAACCGGGTAAAGGAAGTGAATCGGTCGTTGCAGACCTCGAAGGCGTGCGGACACGCACCAAACGCGATCTGAAAAACGAACGCAAACTGCTCGACGAAATCGAAGAATCGTGTCCATTCTTAGCCGAATTTGAAAGCCAGAATTACGAGTGGAATTTGTCCGGCGCGGAAGAATGCCTGACGGCAATGAGCGAACTGGAAACGCCGCGCAAGGCTGGAAAACTCGTTGTCGAATGGACGAAAGGACAAAAATTAAAACTGCTCGGCAACATCAGTTTCGAGAATTTTTCGCTCAAAGTTAAGGGAACGAACAATTGGTTTGAAGTTTCCGGTGAGGCAAAAGTCAGTGACGATTTGGTGCTTTCGATGCAGGATTTGACCAAACTTTTGACGGCGGAAAATACGAATTTTATCGAACTTTCCGACGGACAATTCATTGCGATCACGGAAAAATTGCGAAAGCATTTGCAGTCGCTGACCGCCGTAATGGACGACAAAAATCGTCTGCATAATCTGCGTTCGGGAATCTTGGAAGAATTTTCCGAAGAACTCGAAAATTTCAAAGCGGACAAAGCCTGGAAAGAACATTTGGCGAAAATAAAGGATGCCAATAAATTCGTTCCAGAACTGCCCGCGACGTTTGAAGCCGAACTTCGTCCTTATCAAATTGACGGTTACGATTGGCTTTCGCGCCTTGCAAATTGGGGTGTCGGCGCGTGTTTGGCGGATGACATGGGTTTAGGAAAAACGCTTATGGCTTTGGCGGTTTTGGTTGAAAGAGCCGAAAAAGGTGCAGCACTGGTCGTCGCGCCGGTCAGTGTTTGCCGCAATTGGGTGAAGGAAGCGATGCGTTTTGCGCCGACTTTAAACTTTCAGATTTTCGGCGGCGGCGACCGCAAAGCAGCGGTTGAAACTCTGGGAAAATACGATGTTTTGGTCACGAGTTACAGTCTTTTGCAGTCGGAAGAAGAACTTTTTACGAGCCGAACATTTGCGACGATTGTTTTGGACGAAGCGCAGGCGATCAAAAATCGCAACACGAAACGCTCGAAAACCGTGATGGCTTTGCAAGGCGATTTCCGGCTGATTACAACGGGAACGCCGATTGAAAATCACTTGGGCGAACTGTGGAATTTGTTTAATTTTATCAATCCCGGACTTTTGGGAAATCACGATTTCTTTTACGAAAAATTCGGCTCGCCGATTGAAAAAGACAGGGACGAAACGGCGCGGAAAACTCTGCAAAAATTAATCAAACCGTTTACGCTGCGGCGGCGTAAAAATCAAGTTCTAGACGATTTGCCCGCAAAAACCGAAATCGTTTTGACGGTCGAAATGTCACCGGAAGAACGCGCATTTTACGAAGCGATTCGGCGCGAGGCATTAGAGAAAATCGAATCAACCGACGGCGAAGCGAAGGACAAACGCTTCCGAATTTTAGCCGAATTAACGCGGCTCAGATTGGCGTGTTGTCATCCGAAACTGGTCAACGAAAATGTGCCGATCAGCAGCAGCAAACTCGAATTATTCGGTGAAACTCTGGAAGAATTGCTCGAAAATAAACACAAAGCGTTAGTGTTCAGCCAATTCGTCAAACACCTGAAAATCGTCGAGGAATATTTGCAAAGTAAACAAATTAAATATCATTACCTCGACGGCAGCACGCCCGCGCACATTCGTCAGGAACGCATTGACGCTTTCCAGCGCGGCGACGGCGAGATATTTCTCATCAGCCTAAAAGCGGGCGGAACGGGTTTGAATTTAACGGCGGCTGATTACGTCATACACCTCGATCCGTGGTGGAATCCGGCGGTCGAAGATCAGGCGACCGACCGCGTTCACCGCATTGGACAGCAGCGTCCCGTGACCGTCTATCGTTTGGTGACAGAAAATACGGTTGAAGAAAAGATTCTGAAACTTCACGAAACCAAGCGCGATTTGGCGGACAGTTTATTAGATGGAACTGATTCGAGCGGTAAATTATCAGCGGATGACTTGCTGGCTTTGATTAGCGAAGTATAGAAAGAAATTTACCTGAGAATGCACTCGAAATTTTCACGAAGAAAGACAGAATATACGCAAAATTCTAAGTTCTAAAAGGCTTCTAAATAAATAAATTGTATTTACGCAGTTTTATGATTTAACCCGTGAAACGGGTGTTAGCATAAAGCCCCGTGCTTGAGCGCGGGGAAAATGGAATAAATTTTCAAGCCCGTGAAACGGGCGACAGCCGCTTGCATCGGCTGTTGCTATCTTCGATAGCTTTGACAACTTTTGGCACTCAACCCCGCGCTCACGCACGGGGCTTTACGCTATTGCCCGTTTCACGGGCTAAAACTAAATATCGCGTAAGGTGAGTAAATAAATCGTATTTACGGCAGGAATGTGTGAAACTTTAATGCACAGATAATGGCGGACAGATTGGAAAAAGGAACTTCGTTTGCTCATTACCGCATCGTTTCAAAAATCGGCGCGGGCGGGATGGGCGAGGTTTATCTTGCCGAAGATACGAAGCTCGACCGGCGGGTCGCGCTCAAAATTCTGCCGTCAAAATTTGCCGATGATAAAGACCGGATGAGCCGTTTTGTGCGTGAAGCGAAATCTGCATCGGCACTCAATCACCCGAACATTATTACGATTTACGAAATTAATGAGTTTGAAGACACGCATTTTATCGCCACCGAATTTGTTGACGGCAAAACCTTGAACGAATACGCCAAGAGCGATTCGCTGAAACTCAAAACGGCGTTAGATGCCGCGATCCAGATTGCTTCGGCGTTGGATGCGGCGCACACGGCGGGCATTATTCACCGCGACATCAAACCCGACAACGTAATGATTCGCCCGGACGGACTGGTCAAACTGCTCGATTTCGGCATTGCGAAACTGGCGGCGGATAATTTTCCGAACGAATCCGGCGCGACGGATGCAACGACCATTAAAATCAGCACTGCGCCCGGAATTATTATCGGCACGGCGGATTATATGTCGCCCGAACAGGCGCGAGGCAAAACTGTTGACGCACGGACGGATATTTTCAGTTTCGGCGTGATGCTCTATGAATTGCTGGCGGGAAAGCGTCCGTTTCAGGGCGAAAATAAGCTCGACACTATCGGTTCGATTCTGCACCGCGAAGCCGCTCCGCTGACAAATTTTCAAATCCCCAACCAATTGCGGAAAATAATCGAAAAATGTCTGCAAAAAAACCGTGATGACCGCTATCAAACTTTACGGGAATTGCTCGCAGATTTGAAAGAAGTTCGTCGTCAACTGGAACTTGCGGAGACGGCGGAAAACTTCTTGCCCTTTCCCTCCGAATCACCGACGCAAGATTTGAAACCGGGAGTCGTGACCGCCAATCAGGGTAGGCAAACTGCCGCCGCGACGACGATTTCGAGTAATAATCGCAAACTGTTTTTCGGCGGCGCGGCTTTGATTTTACTGGTCGTGCTGGTCGGTTTCGGCATTCGATTTTTTAATAATCGTTCGTCCGGCGCGTCGTCGCCTATCGAATCAATCGCCGTGCTGCCGTTTGTCAACGAAAGCGGAAACAATGAGGTCGAATATCTTTCCGACGGGATGACCGAATCGCTGATTAACAGTCTTTCGCAGTTGCCGCGCCTCGCCGTTAAAGCCCGCAGTTCCGTTTTTCGCTACAAAGGAAAGGACGCAACTCCGCAGCAAATCGGCAGTGAGCTGAATGTGCAGGCAATCTTAAACGGACGCGTGACCGAGCGCGACGGCAATTTGACACTCTATCTGGAATTGGTCGAAGCAAGCACCGGAAATCGAATTTGGGGCGAACGCTACGAGCGGAAATTAACCGATCTCGTTTCACTGCAAAACGAAATTGGCTACGACGTTTCTAATAAGCTGAAAACCAAATTGTCCGGCGCAGAACAAACGACGCTGGCGAAAAATTACACGGAAAACACCGAAGCCTATCGCCTTTATTTGCAGGGACGTTTTTACTGGAACAAGCGAACCGCGAAGGATTTGCTGAAATCAGTCGAGTATTTCGAGCAGGCGGTCAAAATTGACCCGAACTACGCGCTCGCCTACGCCGGACTTGCCGATTCCTACGCGCTGCTCTCGCCATACCTCGCCGCCACTCCTGTCGAATCAATGCCGAAAGCGCGTGAATATGCCGTCAAAGCCCTTGCCCTCGACGACCAATTAGTCGAAGCGCACACCGCGCTCGGACTGATTTTAAATACTTACGATTACGATTTTGACGGTGCGGAACGCGAATTCAAACGCGCGATTGAAATCAATCCGAATTATGCGACGGCGCATCAATTTTACGGTGAACTGCTAATGTATTTGGATCGCCGCGAAGAGTCGGATGCGGAATTTCGCCGCGCACTCGAAATTGATCCGCTGTCCCTGATTATCAACCGGCAATACGGCGAAAGTATGATTTACGCGAGAAAATACGAAGCCGGCATTAGCCAACTCAAAAAAACGCTCGACCTTGATCCGGGTTTTGTCGTCGCGCACGTCAGTCTCAGCCTGATTTATCAATTGACCGGCAGATACCCGGAAACCATCGAAGAATTCGCCAAATTTCAGGAAATGATCGGCGAAGAACGCAATGCGGCAATCATCCGGCAGAGCTTTGCCAAAGGCGGCTTTGAGGGATTTTTGCGAACAATGACCGGCGAAAATCGTCTGTCGAACACAACCTCGTATTCGCTGGCGACGTGGTATGCCAAGCTCGGCGAAAAGGATAAGGCATTTGACGAATTGAACAAAGCCTACGAAAATCGTGAGTATTATATCGTGCTGCTGAAGGTTGATCCGCGTTTCGACGAATTGCGTTCCGACGCACGATTTCCGTCTCTGCTCCGGCGCGTCGGTTTTCCGCAGTAGAAAATTGGGTGGTAAATAAAAAGTAAAGCTAAAGAAAATTTATCCACAGATGAACACAGATAGGCACAGATAAAATCCGAATTATAAATCTGTGTTTATCTGTGTTCATCTGTGGATAAAATAAAATCATTGCTGCCTATTCAATACTGAAAATTGTTTCAAAATCTAAATTTTAGTTGAGGGAAAAATGAAGAAAATCGTTTCTCTGTATTTGTTGATCGGATTCTGTCTAATGTCGTTTAATTTTGCTGTTTTCGCGCAAAATACGCCGCTGACATTTATCAAAGCCGGACGTTTGATTGATACGCGTAACGGCAAAGTGTTAGAAAATCAAGGTATTTTGGTTGAAGGCGCAAAAATTAAATCGGTCGGCGCGTTGAAGGATATGCAGATTCCGAAAGGCGCAAAAGTCGTTGATTTATCGAACGCGACGGTTTTGCCGGGACTTGCCGATTGTCATACGCACGTTCTGCTTCAAGGCGACATCACGGCGGAAGATTACGACGTGCAGCTTTTGAAGGAATCAATTCCTTATCGCACGATCCGCGCAACGATGGCGGCGCGAACCGGATTGATGAACGGGTTCACGGTCTTCCGCGATGTCGAAACCGAAGGCGCGATGTATGCCGACGTTGACATCAAAACGGCGATCAATCGCGGCGTGATTCCGGGACCGCGAATGTATGTCGCCACACGCGCATTTGCGCCGACGGGAATGTATCCGTTGAGCGGTTATTCTTGGGAACTGACGCTGCCCGAAGGCGTGCAGATCGTTGACGGCGCGGACGACATCCGCAAAGCCGTCCGCGAACAGGCGAAATACGGCGCGGATTGGATCAAATTTTACGCCGACCGCCGTTATTATTTGAAGGACGGCGCACTGCATTCGTGGGTAAATTTTACCGACGAAGAGATGGAAGCGATGGTCACGGAAGCGCATCGTTTGGGCAAGAAAGTCGCCGCGCACGCGATGGGCTGGGACGGAATTGACGCGGCTTTGCGCCATAATGTTGATTCAATCGAACACGGCTACGGATTGGACGAAGCGTTGATGGACCGAATGGTCAAGCAGGGCGCATATTGGTGTCCGACGATTTACGTCGGTGTTTACGTCGCCGAAGGTCGCGCGGCGGCAGGCGCACCGATCTGGCTTTCGATGCGCGATCTGGAAGCGAAAGCGTTCGGCATCGCCTACAAAAAAGGCGTGAAAATCGCCTACGGCACTGACGCGGGCGGTTTCGCGTGGACGGAAAATCAGGCGAAAGAATTTTCTTATATGGTCAAATACGGAATGCCGCCGATGCAGGCGATTCAATCGGCGACAACCGTTTCAGCAGAGATGCTCGAAAAATCAAACGACTTCGGCACTATCGAAGCCAGTAAATTCGCCGACATCATCGCCGTCGCAAACGATCCGCTAAAAGACATCACCGAACTTGAGCGCGTAAAATTCGTGATGAAAAATGGGGAAATTTACCGCGATGACAAGAGATAATCCACAAAGGACACGACGGGAAGCGAGAGAATTTTTAGGGTCAAAAAATCGGTTGTGGTTCGGTTTCTGAAAATCGTCACGAAACACGATGCAGTATCTTTCTTACACAAACTGATCTTGAGTAACTCTCAGGAACTTTTGATTCCGTAATCTGCGAGTCGGAGAATAACCTGGCTGAAACCTTTTATTTTATTGCAATATTACAGAGAATAATTTCCGACAAATTTCCGCCGACCGAATTTTTACCGGCATTGCTGTTGCCCGAAAATCTTTGGCTGTTTTCGTTGACTTGCTCAATAAACTTAATTCGATTTTGATTATTTTGGATGCCTTCGGTAGTTTGCAAAAACTTAAAAGTAAGATTTAGTTTTAATACGGCGAAATACGAAGTCTTGCGATCATTTGGAAAGCGTTGTCTGATATGAAATCTAAACAAAGTTTGGAATAATATAAAAACATCAGAGATATTCTTTTACGACAAATGAAATGGTTGAGATAAAACGAAAACTCAAAAATATAAAAAATGAGCAATTTTAATTTACCGAATTTTCCTGTTTCGCGTCTGCGGCGACTTCGCAAAACCGCGGGTTTGCGCGAGATGTTTCGTGAGACGCATTTGACGCGCAACGATTTTATTTATCCGCTGTTTATTGCGGAAGGCGCGAATGTGAAGCGCGAGATTTCTTCGATGCCGGATGTTTTTCAGCTTTCGGTTGATAATGTTTTACGCGAATGCGAGGAGCTTCTGACGCTTGGGATTAACGCGGTTTTGCTGTTCGGGATTCCTGATTTTAAGGATGAAGTCGGTTCGAGCGGTTACGCTGACGAAGGAATCGTGCAGAAGGCTTCGCGTGAAATTAAGCGGAAATTTCCTGAAATGCTCGTGATTACGGATGTTTGTTTGTGCGAATACACTTCGCACGGGCATTGCGGCGTGATCGAAAACGAGTTTGTGCAGAACGACGCGACGCTTGAATTGCTGGCGAAACAGGCTCTGACACACGCTCAGAATGGCGCGGATATTATCGCGCCTTCGGATATGATGGACGGGCGCATCGGCGCGATTCGCAAGGTTTTGGACGAAAATAATTTTCACGACACGCCGATTATGGCTTACGCGGCGAAATATTCGTCCGCCTTTTACGGTCCGTTTCGTGAAGCGGCGGAATCCGCGCCGCAGTTCGGCGACCGCAAATCGTATCAAATGGACTACGGCAACGCGGACGAAGCGATGCGCGAAATCGCGCTCGACATTCAGGAAGGCGCGGACATCGTGATGGTCAAACCCGCGCTTTCCTACCTCGACATCATTCGCCGCGCCAAAGAAAATTTCAATCTCCCAATCGCGGCTTACAACGTCAGCGGCGAATATTCAATGGTCAAAGCGGCGGCGGAACGCGGTTGGATTGACGGCGAAAAAGTGATGATGGAAACTTTAACGGCAATTAAAAGAGCAGGCGCGGACGTGATTATTACTTATTTTGCCAAGGAAGCAATTAAATTATTGTAGGGGCGATGGCTTGTCCTCGCCCGTTTCCCGCATTTCGCACGAGTCAAAAAATGAAAGACGAAATTGAATATCATCTTAATTCCTTAATTGGTGAACCGTTAATCAGTGCAAGCCGCGCCGCATCCATGCAAATGTTCGGTTTTGGAAATTGGGTTGATGATCCCGAAGAAGAAGCGCGAAAAGTTGGCGAATATGCGGTTCATTTGCAATGCACTTGGCGAATCACATCAACAAACAAAATTTTCGTCGGTCGAAATGATATGTATTACCCCAGCGGAGATTATGAAATAGAACCTGAAAATTGGAATTGGGATGTAATTGGTGCAAACAAATGCGATGAAAAAACGAATGAGTTAATTAAACAACACGTTGATTGTCCTCTGATCGTAGAAAAAATAACTGCCGATGAATTCGGGAGTTTGAATCTGCAATTTAGCGGGAATTTTAGATTGGAAATATTCCCGGATGATAGTTTGCCCAAAGAGTTTTGGCGATTTTTCAAACCGACAAACGAAGAAAATCATTTTGTTGTCGGCGGAAATGGAATCGAATTTGAATAAGCGAAAGACGGGCGACCACAAGGGATCGCCCCTACAAATCAAATGATAGACACAACAAAAAGCAGCGAATTATTTGCGGAAGCGCAGAAACATATTCCGGGCGGCGTAAATTCTCCCGTGCGGGCGTTTAAGTCGGTCGGGCGCGATCCGCTTTATATTGCGAAGGCTTTGGGCGCGAGATTGACGGACGTTGACGGCAACGAGTTTATTGATTATATCGGTTCGTGGGGACCGATGATTTTGGGACACGCGCAGGAAAAAGTGATCGAAGCGATTCGGGAAACCGCGCTGTCGGGAACGAGCTTCGGCGCGTCGAACGAGCGTGAAATCGAACTGGCGAAACTCATCAAAAAGTTCGTGCCGTCAATCGAGATTGTGCGAATGGTCAATTCGGGAACGGAAGCGACGATGAGCGCGATGCGGCTTGCGCGCGGATTTACGGGGCGCGACAAAATCATCAAATTTGAAGGCTGTTATCACGGTCACGGCGACGCTTTTTTATCAAAAGCCGGTTCGGGCGTGGCGACGTTAGGTTTGCCGGATTCGCCCGGAGTGACGAAATCTACGGCGAAAGATACGCTCAACGCGAAATACAACAACATCGAAACAGTTTACACGCTTGTCGAGCAAAACAAAGACGAAATCGCCGCTGTTTTTATCGAACCCGTCGGCGGAAATATGGGCTGTGTGCCTGCCGATAAAGAATTTCTCCAAAAACTGCGCGACGTTTGCACGAGTGAAAATATTCTCCTTATTTTTGATGAAGTGATGACCGGATTCCGCTTGGCAAAAGGCGGCGCACAGGAACTCTACGGCATTTTCCCCGACATTACGACGTTCGGCAAAATCATCGGCGGCGGTCTGCCGGTCGGTGCTTACGGCGGACGCGCCGAAATTATGAAATTGATCGCGCCGTCGGGTCCGATCTATCAAGCCGGAACGCTTTCCGGCAATCCATTGGCGATGACGGCAGGTTTGGAAACACTGCGAATCATTGATGAAACGCCTGATTTTTACGCGAAACTGGAAGAAAACTGCGCGTATCTCGAAAATGGTTTTCGTGATTCGATGAAGGAATTGAACCTAAATTTCACGCTCAATCGCGTCGGTTCGATGCTCACAATATTTTTTACCGACGCGAAAGTCATTGATTTTGACACTGCAAAACTCAGCGACACGCAGAAATTTACGAAATATTTCAACGCGATGCTCGAAAGCGGAATCTATCTGCCGCCGTCGCAGTATGAAGCGTGGTTCGTTTCGGCGGCGCACAGCAAAGAAGATTTGGATGCGACGATTGCGGCTTCGCATCGCGCTTTGAAAATTAGTTAAAAATTAAAAAAGCAAAAGATTTAGCCACGAATTTTCACGAATTTTCACGAATTATTTTTATATTTATTCGTGAAAATTCGTGAAAATTCGTGGCTAAAATATTTCAATTCTATCTAACGGCTTGCGGAGAAAGTTCGTGTCCTTCATCTTCAATTTCCTGCATTGCTAAAATCGCGCTTTCGCCGGTCGGTCGGTCAACGATTGAACCGCTTGCCATATTGAGCGCGATGATGATCTCACGCGCTTCGGTGCGAAATTCGCTCAGGTTTAGTCCGAAAATTATTGCACCGATGACGCAGATCGTTCCGCCGATGGCAACCGTGTAAGGCGCACCGATATTGTCCGCGACCGTCCCCGCAAAAATCGCTCCCAATGGAGCCATTCCCATAAACATCATCGAATAAACCGCCATCACGCGACCGCGCAGTTTGTCGGGAACCATTGACTGCACGAGCGTGTTTGACGAAGCCATCTGAATCATCATCGCAAAGCCGGCAGGCACGAGCAGTGCGGCGGAAAGCCAAAATGACCGCGAAAAGGAGAACAAAATAATGCAGATTCCAAAGCCCGCCGACGCAAATGCGATCCAGCGTCCGAGACCTTTCAAACTCTTTCGCGCCGCGAGTGCCAACGCGCCCGCGAGTGCGCCGACACCCGACGCGCCCATCAAAATTCCGAGTCCGCTCACGCCTCCGTTCAAGATTTTGTCGGCGAAAATCGGCATCAAAACCGCATACGGCGAACCCATTAAACTAATCAAGCCGAGAAGCATCAGCAGCGAACGAACCGGCGAAGTTTTGGCGACGAACTGAAAGCCTTCGATGATATTTGAAATCGCCGATCCCGGCATCGGAACTTTTTTCTGCGCGTTAATTTTGATGAGAAAAAGTCCGGTCAAAACGGCAATATAGCTGATGGCGTTGATGCCGAAACACCAGCCTTCGCCGACCGATGCGACCAATAATCCGGCGATTGCCGGACCGACGATTCGTGCGCCGTTGAACATCGAAGAATTGAGCGCAATCGCGTTGGTCAAATCTTCGCGCTTAATAATATCAACGATAAACGCCTGCCGCGTCGGAATATCAAACGAATTTGTTAGTCCGAGCAAAGCCGAAAGCACGAAAATATGCCAGACCTGAATCGAATCGGTTAAAGTTAAAATCGTCAAAACAGTTGCCAAAACCATCGCCGTCGTTTGCGTGATCTGTAAAATCCGCTGACGATTATATTTATCGGCAATCGCACCGCCAATCGGGGCGAGCAGAAAGACCGGAATCTGCCCCGAAAAACTTATCAAACCGAGCAAAACCGTCGAACCCGTCAAACGATAAACGAGCCACGCCTGCGCGACCGACTGCATCCACGTCCCGATCAAAGACAAAAGCTGCCCGACGAAAAAATATTGATAATTACGATTTTTGAGAGCGCGAAACATCGCCGGAAGTTTGGTTTTTTCCGCCGTTGCGGTGTCTGTGTTGTTTGGTAAAGTCAGGCTGTCCGCCATTTATAAAACCCCTTGTTTAGTTTCAAAATTCCATTTTAACTCTTTATTGTGCAAAGATGTAAAAGGTGGAAAAAGATTTTCAAAAACGCAGTTATAAACTCGAACGCATTGACACGGGCGATTATACACCGCAGGAATACGAGAGATTCTTACGCGAAATCAGTCTGGTCAATCGTCTGACGGGCGACAACCGCGCTTTGAAAAATTCACTTTTGCGCGAGGTGAAAGATAAAGATTTACGCGAATTTTCAGTTCTGGATGTCGGCGCGGGTTCGGGCGAATTTCTGCGCTTGATTGCGCGGACGGCGCGGAAACAAAAGCGAAACGCGAAACTTTTCGGTCTCGAACTTCATCCGCGTTCAGCGCGGGCGATTTTGGAAGAATCGCGCGATTTTGCCGAAATAAAATCAATCAGCGGCGACGGATTAAATCTGCCGTTTGCGGAGAACGCCTTCGATTACGCGATTTGCTCGCTTTTCACGCATCATTTTACGGATGAAAACGTCATCAAAATTCTCTCTGAAATGGCGCGTGTCGCGCGGCGTAAAATCTTTGTGATTGACCTGCACCGCCACAAAACCGCGCATTTTTCATATCAGATTTTCTGCCGCGCCTTTCGCATTTCGCCGCTGGTCCGCGAAGACGGTTCGCTCTCGATTCTCCGCTCATTCGTACCGCAGGAATTAAAAGATTTTGCCGAAAAAGCCGATCTAAAAAACATCCAAGTCAATCGCCGCGCACCTTTCCGCCTTGTTCTCGAAGCCGAAAAGTAACGCCGTCCGTCCCGGCGGCTGTCGGGTAGGCATCTTGCCTACCCGTTTTCGGCTATCTAATAAGTGTGCGTAAGAAAGCGCGGGCGAGACGGACGGCGTTACTGTTAAATCAAATCGCGCCGTCCGATTTTAATTTTTCCAGATGCGCTTCGACCGATTTGACGGCAAGCGGCAAAATTTCGGGTTTGACGTTTTGATAAACGATTTGGGCGATTTTCTCCGGGGTTTCCGCACCTGCTTCAAGTGCCGCTAAAATTTGCTTTTCGCGTTCGAAACGATGCGCGATGTATTCTTCGATTTTGCCTTTCGCATCATAAATCGCCGAACCGTGCGAACCGCTCAAGAAACGCAGATTCGGCAAAGTTTTCATAGATTCGAGCGAGTTAAGATAATCTTTCAAATTGCCTTCGGGCGGCGCGATGACAACCGTTCCTGCGCCGACGACGTTATCGCTTGAGAGCAAAAATCCAAGTTCCGTGTCGTGAAAACATAAATGTCCGCGAGCGTGTCCGGGCGTGTGAAGTGCCGCAACTTTAAAACTTTCGCCTGCGTCATCCGTTAAATTAAAAACTTCGCCATCTTCAATAAACTTTTGAAATTCGACTTGCCCATGCAGACTTTCCGCCGTGATTTTATGCGCCGAAATTGGAATTTCCAAACCGAATTTTTCGCGCAGATGTTTCTGCAAAAAAGTCTCGCCACCGAAATGATCTTTATGCAGGTGCGAAACAATAATTTCACGGCAAACTGCGCCTTTTTCGATTAACGAATCAATCAATTCAAATAATTTGGCGAGTTCCGCTTCGTCTTTTGCCGCCGCGTCAATCACGACAAATTCGCGTCTTCCGACGATAAAACAATTCGTATGCGTCGCCGGCGGCAGCGTTTCTGTTCGTAGCGGAAAACAAATTATGCGCGGATTGAGTTCGATAAAATCAATATTTCCGTCGCAGTTTTTCGATTTCTCAAGAAGCGTTTGCGTTTTGGTCTTTAAATTTTTGGTTTCAAAATCCGTTTTTATCTGTGCTAATCCGTGTTCATCTGTGGACAAATTTTCTTCGCCCGCCAAAACTTGCAGCGTAATTAAAACCGGCGGCGAGATCAAAACTTCCGAGTTTTTCCAACGTCGCAGGGCATCTTTCGGCGCAATAAATTCGGGCGCAAGCATCTCCGAAGTCGGCGCGTAAGGCGTTTGTTTCGGCGGACATTTGGCGATGAAAAACCGCGTCTTAAATCTGACGGGCGAAAACTGCGGCGTTGTCCAAAATCCGGTGTATGAAAAATCTTCGGCATCAATCCATAAATTCCAGTGCGTGAGAATTTCCGCAAATTTGCTTCTGCCCGAAATCAAATCATCGTGCAAGGACGCGCGTTGTCCCTTCGTCAATTTCTCGCCGTTGCGGACGAGCAAAACGCCGACTTCTTCAAATAACTCACGCGCCGCACCGACGATAAATTTTTCTAACTCTGCATCGTCACCATTTTTAACTTCAATTTGTGTGTCGGTTTCGTCCGTTTTGCCGCCCGGAAAAGCGTGCCAACCGCCTAAGAAAGCAATTTTCGGATTACGCTGCGCCCACAAAACCTTCGTTTCGTCGCTGTTTAATAAAATAATCGCCGAAGCGTCGCGCGGCGTTGCAGTTTTTTGATTCACGGTTTCTTAATCGGTTTCAGGTTTCAGGTTTCAGGTTTCAGGTTAAATCAAACCAACCTGAAACCTGAAACTCATTTTCCAAACATTCCTAATTTTGCTAATTGCATCAAACTTTCGTCGAGCCAATTCGACAAATTTTCCAAAATTTCAGTTTTATCTTCGATGTCTTCGCTTTGTTCGATAAATTCGCGCATTTCCGCAAGAATTTCGTCACGATTGCGTGTTCCGTCGCAGGTTTCAAGCAGGTGGCGCGAGATTTCGTCTTCGATTTTTACGTCGAGATTTAGCAGTGTCGTGACGTTATTCGCCTGCGGAAGCTGCCAGACGGCGAGTGCGTTTGTCTGCGGTTTTTCGCTTGTTTCGGTCGGCGCGTCGGGCTGAAAAAGATGCAGTTCGACGAGGCTCGTGCCGCGACAGATTTGCAGCAAAATCGCGCTCGAAACATAAAATTGTTCGTCCCAATTTTCCGTCTTAAAACCTTGTGCAACAATAGTTTGCTTTGCTTTTTCCAACAACTCGCCGAACGAAATCGCACGTCCCCAAATTTCGCCGAGATGAACGAGTGCGGCTTTTGTCAGCGGATGGTCAATTTCGATTCCGGCACTTTTCATTCCGACAAATTTTTCGACTTTTTGCGTTGCCAATTCGGGCTTTTCGGAAACGGCGCGAATCGAAGATGACAGCAAAAATTTGTTCATTACGGCAGGTTCGGGTGCGCGATTTAATTCGACTTCTTCACGGCAAAAGAGAGTCTGTCGAAAAATTCGCCCGCGCAGGAAATCGAGATATTGTTCCTTTTCAATAATATCTTCAAGCGATTCAACAAATTCACGCGTGTCTTTTGACAAACTCTGCGTTCCCATCGCGTGAAGTTCGGCTTCGGCGAGATACTGCAAGTTGTTTTGTTTCAATAGTTCGGCAAATTCGTGAAAGTAAAAAGCGACATTCAAATCCGACAGATCATCGTGAAAAATGTCCGCCGCGTCGTGTTCAAAATGACGTTTTAATTCGCTTTGCAAAATCGGCGTAAAAATTTCCTTTTCGGTTGAATTTTCGGCGAGAAAGGCGAGAAACGAGATTGATTTGCCGACTTTTTCCATCGGCTCATTAACATTTTTCGTGTGAAATCGCAGCATTTTTTGCACCATTTGACGATGATGTGCGCCCGGAAAAGCATTGTAGCTGATGTAGCCGACACCGTTTTCGTTGAGCATTTCGCGGCAGAGCGCGAGCGTTTTTTCCTGCACGAATTTCGGAACCCACGAAAAAAGTCCGTGCGCGATAATGTAATCGAACTTGCCGAAATTCGCAACCGACATTTCCATCACGTCCATTTGATAAAATTCGAGATTCGATAAATTTAACGCTTCAGCCGATTTTTTCGCGTCCGTAATGTGATTTTCCGCCAGATCAACGCCGACGAATTTGGCGTTCGGAAGATTGAAAGCGTGCGAAATCAGATTGCTGCCGTTGCCGCAGCCGAGTTCGAGAACGCGGCACGTTTGGATATTCGCCGGATTCATCCCGAAAAACGTCGCCTGCGTCGCAAGGCGATCAGGATTCGTCTGCAAGAAAAACTTGCTCGGATACGGCATCACGTCATACGAAAAAATCTCTTCCATTTTTGCTCCGAAAAAAAATCTTTCCTGCGACTTTAGCACAAAATTCAGCCGCAGATTAAAGCGGATTACGCGGATTCTAAGATAATTGATTTAATCCGTGAAATCCGCATAATCCGCAGCTAAAATGATTTTGAGTTTTTATCAATTCAAATCGAACAGCAAAAATTCGGTTTCGTCTGCCAGCGATTTTATTTTAAGCCTTGTTTCATCACTGACCGCCGCGCCGTCGCCTTGCGTTAAAGTTTCGCCATTTAGTTCGAGCGAACCTTTAATAATTTGAATCCACGCGTGCCGATTTTCCGCCAGATTGTGTTCGACCGATTCATCTTTCGTCAGAATCGAACTGTAAAGCGAAACGTCCTGATGAATCGTCACCGAACCGTCAGTTCCAGCGCGTGATGCAACCAGTTTCAGTTTGCCTTTTTTCTCTTCGGGCGCAAAAAATGTCTGTTCATAACCCGGCGTTAAATTTTCTTCTTCGGGCAAAATCCAAATCTGTAAAAGATGAGTTTTGTCCGTCGGCGAACTGTATTCGCTGTGCGTGATGCCGGTTCCGGCAGTCATTCGCTGGACTTCGTGCGGGCGAATCGTTTCGCCGTTGCCCATCGAATCTTTGTGCGAAAGTTCGCCGCTCATCACATACGTCAAAATTTCCATATCCGCGTGTCCGTGCGTCGGAAAACCTTGATTTGCTTCGATAAAATCTTCGTTTATCACGCGCAGAGAACGAAAACCCATAAAGCGCGGATCGTAATAATTACTGAACGAAAACGTATAATTCGTGTCGAGCCAGCCGTAATTTGCTTTGCCTCTATCATTGCTTCGTCTAATGTTAATCATAATTTTTTCCTCAATTTTTGCTTGGATGTAATCCAATTTATGATTCAAGTTTATATGATAATTTCGATGCTGTAATCATCAATCGCAGCGAGATTTTTCTCATACTTTTGGGTGATTCTCAAAAGAAATAAAAAGAATATTTTGCCTGCGAAAGACACGAAAAATACGAAAGAGCCGGAAAATTCTTTTTCGTATCTTTCGTATTTTTCGTAGGCAGTGCTTTTAACTTACGCCCGATTCTAAAAAAGTCATCGTCGCGGTTTCAGTGTCGAGTTCGGCTTCGATGCCGATTGGCAGAGTGAATTGGTCGCGGATGTGTCCGAAGGAAAGTCCGTAAATAACCGGAATTCCAAGGTCGCCGAGACGGTCTTTGATGACTTCGATTAAACTTTGTGAGTTTGTATCTTTCGGGTTGCAGTCTTCAAAAACACCGAGCGCGATACCGGCAAGCTGCCTTAAATCAATGGTTTGGCGAAGCTGTGTGAGCATTCGGTCAACGCGGTATGGCTGTTCGCCGACATCTTCGGTGAACAGGATTTTGCCCTTCGTGTCGCGCAGAGCGAACGGCGTTCCAGCCATCGCGGTTAGGAGAGATAAATTACCGCCGATGAGTTTGCCGCGAGCTTTTCCTTTCGTGATCGTTTCGGTTTTGAAGAGGTTCGATTCTTTGGCGATGTTGTCGGGCGAAAGTTCGATTTTATACGGCGCAGGCGGATTCATCAGCACGTTGACGACGTGCTTTTTCGCGTAATCCGAATACGTCGAAGCCGCGACCGGACCGTGAAATGTGACGAGTCCGGTGTTTTGATGAATCGCCAAATGCAGAGCCGTAATGTCCGAATAACCGATAAGAATTTTCGGATTTTTCTTAATCAAGTTAAAGTCTAAATCCGGCAAAAAACGTGATGCGCCGTAGCCGCCGCGAACGCACCAGATGGCGTTAACTTCTTTGTCGGCAAACGCTTGGTGCAGATCATCGAGCCGTTCTTTATCGGTTCCGGCGAGAAATCCTTTAATGTTTCGCGCGCTTTTTCCGACCTTTGTTTTGAAGCCTAAATCGGCGAGATTTTGCAGAGCTTTTTCAAATCCCGCCGCCTCAACACCGCTCGAAGGCGCGATGACGGCGACCGTCTCGCCTATCACTAATCTTTTGGGTTTAATGGTATTTTTCCTGCCTGTAAATTCGCGGTTTTCGCTCAAAACCGACTGCGCCAAAAATGGCAATGCCGCTGCGCTTTTCAATAAGTCTCGTCTTTTCATAAATTATCTTTGACTGGAGCGCAATCCGTTCCGGTTGCAATGAGTGTTTGCTTCAAACGCGAAAACTTCCGTCAGAAGAAAGAAGTTTCGAGTAATGAAAGGTTTTTTCGCGTCAAAAAACGACGCTCATTGCAACCGGGACGGATTGCGCTCCAGTCCTGCTCCAGTCATAAATCAATCCTCACCAAGCCGCGTTTTATCGCTAAAGTTGCGGCGGAAGTTCGGTCGGAAACGCCGAGTTTTTCAAAGACGTTTTTAATGTGTGTTTTGACCGTGTTTTCCGACACGTTTAAGTCATAAGCGATTTCCTTGTTCGCTTTTCCGGCGACGATTAGCTGCAAAATTTTGCGCTCCGACGGCGTGAGTTCTTCCTGTCCGTAGTTTTCCGATAATATTTCGGCGATGTCGCTCGGAATATATTTTTTGCCCGCAGCGACGGCGCGTATCGCTTTGATTAATTCGTCTTCGGAAACGTCTTTGCAGATATAGCCGACCGCGCCTTTTTTCAGCGAGCGAGAGATTTCCGAATCGCCCGCGTGTTCGGCGAGAATCAGAATTTTCGCGCGTTTGTCGAATTCGAAATATTGGTCTAAAACATCAATCGCGCAAGAATCGGGCAGGCGCAGACTCAGAATCGTGACATCCGGTTTCAGCTCACGAAAAAGCGTCAAACCTTCCGCACCGTTTGCGGCTTCGGCGACGATTTCAAAATCATTTTGCGAACGAATAATCGTTGTCAGACCGATTCTGACAAGCGTTTGATTTTCGACGATTAAAAGGCGAATCGGAGATTTCATAAACATATTGCAATACCCAAATTTAAGGCACACAGTCATTTTTACTGTGTTCTGCTAAATTTTCAACTATTCTTTCTCAAAAACAAGGAGCAGCGGTAGTCTGCCGTTTTTAATTGTTATTTTAGCGGTTTATTTGTTAAAATTTTCACGAGGGGTCATCCGATTTTATTTCCGGTGACACACCAAAAGTATGAAAGTTTTACTGGCAGACGAATTGGGATTTTGTTTCGGTGTCGAACGCGCCGTTGAAATGGTCGAAGAATCTCTCGCGGAAGGCGATACGGTTCGTGCGCTCGGTCCGCTGATTCATAACGAACAGGAAATGCAGCGGCTCGGCAAATTCGGCGTGACGACGATCAGCGAACCTGTGCAGATCAAACGCGGCGAGACGGCTGTCATTCGCGCTCACGGTGTCACGCCCGAAGTTCAGCGCGAACTGGAAGAAAAAGCGTCGAAAGTGGTTGATGCGACTTGTCCGTTTGTCACGCGCGTTCAAAAACTCGCCGCCCGTGCTGCCGAACAAGACCGCCACGTTATCGTCGTCGGAAATCCCGACCATCCTGAAATGATCGGTGTCAAAGGCTATGCGCCCGACCACGCCTTTGTGATTAAAGATGAAACCGAAGTCGCCGGTCTGCCGCGTTTGCGGCATCCGCTGGTTGTTTCTCAAACGACGATCAAAGCAAAAACTTTTTTTGATACTGCCGAAGCCGTCAAGACAAAAACCGATGACGAAGTGCAGATTGTCAACACGATTTGTTCCGCAACCCGCGACCGTCAGGACGCGGCGCGGGCATTAGCCGGCGAGGTTGATGCGTTTTACATTATCGGCGGTCGGCATTCGTCGAACAGCCGCAAACTTCTCGCGGTTTGTCTGGAACAATGCCCGCAAAGTTTTTTGGTCGAAACCGAAGAAGAAATCAACGCCGCAGATTTACGCGGAGTCGAAAGAGTCGGTGTTACCGCCGGCGCGTCAACGCCCGATTGGTTAATTAAAAAAGTCGTCAAACACATCGAAGGACTCGGCGAAAAACATAAAAACGAACTTGCGCTGAGTTAAAACGAAACGCGAACTTAGTTCGCCCTTCTGAAATATTTGCCGGAAAATTTGCGGCGAACGGAAGTTCGCATTCCGTTCTTAAATTGACTCCAAAACCATTTTTAACTTTCCAATTCCTTGCTTGATCTGCTTTTCGTCAAATCCCGTATAACCCAAAATTATTCCCGGCGGCAGATTATTTTCGATGCAGTAAGACGAAAGCGGCGTGACATTTAACCCGTTTTCAGCCGCGCTTTCGGCAATCTCAATTTCATCAAAACCTTCCGCCAGCCAACCGATCAAGTGCATTCCTGACGAGGCTTTTGAAACCTTTAAAAGTCCACTCAAATTTTTTTCCGATTCTTCAACCAAAATATTTTGACGTTTTTCGTAAAGCGTTCGCATCCGCCGCAGATGCCTTGCAAAATGTCCTTCGGCGATGAAATCCGCGAGAATTGCCTGCTCGAAAATCGGTGAATGACAATCGGAAAGCGCACGCGCCGCCGTGAAAATTTCGACCAGATTTTTCGGCACGATCAGGCAGCCGAGCCGCAGCGCGGGAAAAATCGTTTTGCTGAATGTCCCGACGTAAATCACGCGCCCGAAATTGTCGAGATTTTGCAGCGATGCAAGCGGTCGTCCGGCGTAGCGAAATTCGCTGTTGTAGTCGTCTTCGATAATCCACGCACTGTTTTTTCGCGCCCATTCCAGAAGGCTTAAACGCCGCGCCAGACTCATCGTAACACCCGTCGGATATTGATGTGAAGGAGTGATGTAAACGAGTTTCGCCGCGCGGCTTTCCGCTTCGGCTCGCGCCAAATCAAACCCTTCCGCGTCAACCGCGACCGGAATTATCTGCGCTCCGTTCGAGCGAAAAATGCCGAGAGCTTCCTGATAACACGGGTCTTCGATCCAAACTTTATCGCCCGCGTCGAGCAAAATTCTACCGATCAAATCCAACGCCTGCTGTGCGCCGTTCGTAATAAAAATCTGCTCGATGTCGCAATGAACGCCGCGTGTCGCGGCAAAATGTGTGGCAACCGCTTCGCGCAACGGGCAATAACCAGCCGCTTCGCCGTAACCCGAAATTTTGTAACGCGACCCGCGATAAACGCGGACAGCGATTTTCTCCCAAATATCAAACGGAAATTCGCTGACGGCGGTCAAACCGTTTTTGAAAGGCACGGAGTTTGACGAACTTTGGAAACGCGAGATTTTGCTTCGTGATTCAGTCAAAATTTTGGCAAAAGCGGAAAGTTTGACGGTTTCGGACAAAATGTTTGACGCTTGATTTTTGCTTTTTGTTTGCGAAATTTGCAGTAAATCTTCGGGAATTTTTGACGCGACAAAAGTTCCCGCGCCAGTTTTCCCTTCCAGATAACCTTCCGCTAAAAGCTGTTCAAAGGCGTTGACGACCGTAATCCGCGAAACGCTCAACTGCTTTGCCAAAACGCGGCTCGCGGGCAGACGAGTTCCCGAAATCAACTTTCCGCTCAAAATTGCGCGGCGAATCGCTTCGTAAATCTGACGATAAAAAGGCAAATTCGCATCTTTACCGTCGAGCATTATAAACGGAATGTTTTCAGCTAATTTATTTGAATTGGTCATATCAAAAACTCTTGAAATGGATATTTTAGTATCTCCAATTTTGGTCTAATATAAACTCAAAAGCAAGAGGAAAAAATATGATTACGGAAAAAGCAAAAAGCACGGAAGATTTGAAGATCGTTCCATCAGAAACCTCGTCAGCGGACGATTTCGATTTTTTTATCGGAAACTGGAAGGTTCATAACCGAAAACTGAATAAACGTCTGGCAAATTGTGACGAATGGACGGAATTTGAGGCGTTGAGCGAATGCCGCAAAATCCTCAACGGTTTCGGAAATATAGATTCTTTCAAAACTGATTTTGACGGCAACCCGTTTGAAGGACTGACTTTACGGCTATTCAATCCGCAGACGAAACTCTGGAGTATTTACTGGGCGGACAGCAATTTTGTCGTTTTGGACATTCCGCAAATCGGCTCTTTTGATGGGAAAATCGGCGAATTTTACGCGCGTGATATTTTTGATGAAAAACCGATTATCGTCAAATTCAAATGGGACGCGACCGATGCCGACACACCGATTTGGAGTCAGGCGTTTTCCACGGATGAAGGCGAAACGTGGGAATGGAATTGGTTTATGTATTTTAGAGGGAACGGATAAATCAATGAAAACTGTTGAATGTTTAGAAGTTATCGAACTGCGAAATTACTTGTTGAAGACGAATACCCGTGAGCGTTTTTCACGTTATTTCGCCGAACATTTTGTTGAATCGCAAAATGAGCGCGGCGGTTATGTGATGGGACAATTTACTTTAAAAGATGCGCCGGATAATTTTTTTTGGGTTCGCGGTTTTGAAGATATGAAGGCGCGAAGCCGTTTTTTGCCGGAATTTTATTACGGTGATGTTTGGAAAAAATTCGGCGGCGAAGCAAATGAAATGATGATTGATTCGGACAATGTTTATCTCTTAAAACCTACAAACAATGAGCAAATATTTAGAAAGAAAAACGTGATGACGATTGATTTTTATTTCGCGGCTGACGGAAAACTCGGCGAATTATTTACCGCTTTTCAGACTGATTTTAAGAAATTAACGGATGCAGACATAACTTTCTGGCAAAGTGAACTTTCCGAAAACGACTTTCCGCGACTTCCGGCGTTTCAATACGAAAATCTTTTGGTAACAATTGCCGGATTCGATGACGAAACGGTTTATCAGAAGCAGGTAAAAGAATTTGAAGCGAACCAGCGTCAATTAATAACTAAACTGGAAAGTTTGGTTATAAAAAAGGAAAGCCTGATAATTCACAGTACCGAAGAAACCGAAAATTAAGTAAACGCTCCTATATTTCAACAAAAATTATGAAACAAATGAATCACAATCAACTCGTCAAAAGCAATGAAATCGAATGGAAACCGTTGGCGGAAGAAGGCGTGGCGGGCGTTTTTGTTAAGTCTTTGATGTTTGACGAAGAACAAAATCGTGCGCCGACAATGCTTTTGAAATTTGAAGCCGGAGCGCGTTATCCGCTTCATTCGCATCCGGCGGGCGAGGAAATTTTCGTTCTCGAAGGCGATATTCATCTCGGCAAAGATCATCTTTTTGCGGGTGATTATTTGTTCACCGCGCCGAACAATTTACACGCCGTTCGCACTGACAACGGATGCGTTGTTTTATTAAAAGCCGAACGGAAAGTCGAAATTATCGAAAAGCAAAATTAAATTATGAGCAATAAAATCGAACAAACAAAACGGACGAAACTAAAAAGACTGCCGAAACGCGGAAATTTCGAGCGCGAAACGATTTACAAAATTCTTGATGAAGCGTTTATTTGTCACGTCGGATTTGCGGTTGATAATCAGCCGTTCGTCATTCCGACAAGTTTCGCGCGAATTGATGATCGGTTGATGATTCACGGTTCGGCGGCGAGCCGGATGATGAGAGATTTGAGCGCGGGAATTGACGTTTGCGTGACGGTGACACTGATTGACGGCTTGGTTTTAGCGCGTTCGGCATTTCATCATTCGATGAATTATCGTTCGGTCGTCATTTTCGGCAAGGCGAAAATTGTTGCGGATGAAGGCGAAAAATACGCGGCTTTACGCGCATTTACCGAACATATCGTCCCGAACCGCTGGAACGATGTGCGACCGCCGACTTCTTTAGAGTTAAAGGCGACGACGGTTTTGTCGCTGCCGGTAAACGAAGCATCGGCGAAAATCCGCACGGGAAATCCGGTTGACGATGAGGAAGATTATAATCTCGACGTTTGGGCGGGCGTGCTTCCGTTAAACTTGACGACAGGCAAACCGATTAATGACGAAAAGCTGAAAAGCGGAATTTCCGTTCCGCAAAACATCTTAAATTACAGCCGGAAAAACTGATTGAAATTGCCGCCGCGCACCGATTTTATTTACGAAAGGGAATAATTATCGAAGCGCATTATTTTTCGCCGGTTCTTTGAAAAAGTTAGGCAAAGTATCAGACTTTGTTTTGTGTTAAGTGGATAATTATTCATAATAAAAAACGAATTCTTTAATTTACCAAAAATAATTATGCAAAAACATAAACCTTCATTTATTGAAAGCATCGCCGAAAAACTCGGTTTGATCGAAAACCTCCATAAATTTGAAGAAGAAGAGCTTCCGCGCCTCAACGAACCGGGCGAATTGACGGATTATCCGCCGCCGGAAAAGTGGGACGACTGGACGGAATACGAAGCAAAAAGCGGCAACCGGCGCGAGAAGAAAAATTATATGATCGTGCCGACGACCTGCTTTAATTGCGAAGCCGGCTGCGGTTTGCTCAGTTATATTGATAAGGAAACGATGCAGGTTCGCAAGTTTGAAGGCAATCCGTATCATCCGGGAAGTCGCGGGCGCAACTGCGCGAAAGGTCCGGCGACGATCAATCAAATTAACGACACCGACCGGATTTTATATCCGATGCGGCGCACCGGAAAACGCGGCGCGGGCGATTGGGAACGCGTTTCTTGGGACGAAGTTTTGGACGACATCGCCGCGAAAATTCGTGCGGCGTTGATTGAAGACCGTCGTAATGAAGTGGTCTATCACGTCGGTCGTCCCGGTCACGAAGGTTTTATGGATCGCGTTTTGCAGGCGTGGGGCGTTGACGGACATAATTCGCACACGAATATTTGCTCCGCCGGAGCGCGTTTCGGCTACGCGATTTGGCAGGGCGCGGATCGTCCTTCGCCCGACCACGGCAACGCGCAGTTTATCTTTTTGATTTCGGCGCATCTCGAATCGGGACACTATTTTAACCCGCACGCGCAGCGCATTATCGAAGGAATGATGAACGGTGCAAAGCTCGCCGTGATGGACACGCGACTTTCAAATACGGCTTCGATGGCGGATTATTGGATGCCAAGCTATCCGGGCAGCGAAGCGGCGGTTTTGCTGGCGATTGCCAATATTTTGTTGCAGGAAAATCTCTACAATGTCGAATTTTTGCAGAATTGGGTGAATTGGCGCGATTCTTTGAAGCAGTTAAATCCGAGCGTCGAACAGACTTTTGAAAATTTTATCGCCGAACTGCGAACGATTTACGCCGAATATACGCCCGAATTTGCCGAAGCCGAAAGCGGTGTCACGGCAGTGATGATTCGGGAAGTCGCGCAGCAGATCGGACGCGCCGGTTCGCGGTTTTCGGCGCATAATTGGCGCAGCGCAGGCAGCGGAAATCTCGGCGGTTGGGCAGTGGCGAGATGTCTGCATTTTCTCAATGTTTTGACGGGCAGCGTCGGCACGGTCGGCGGAACTTCGCCGTCGGCGTGGAACAAATTCAAGCCGAAAGGTTTTTCCGCGCCGCCCGCGCAGAAGTTTTGGAACGAATTGCATTTCCCGCTCGAATACCCGCTTTCACACTACGAAATGAGTTTCCTGCTGCCGCATTTTTTGAAAGAAGGACGCGGAAAAATGGCGGTTTATTTCACGCGGGTTTTCAATCCGGTGTGGACTTATCCTGACGGTTTTACCTGGATCGAAGCGTTGTCGGACGAATCGAAAATCGGGATGCACATTGCGCTCACGCCGACCTGGAATGAAACCGCGTATTTTGCCGATTACGTTTTGCCGATGGGACATTCTTCGGAACGGCACGATTTGACGAGTTACGAAACGCATTCGGGAATGTGGATTTCGTTTCGTCAGCCGGTTCTGCGCGAAGCGGCGCGAAAAATGGGACGCGAAACTCAATTTACCTACGAAACAAATCCGGGCGAAGTCTGGGAAGAAGACGAGTTTTGGTTTGAACTTTCGTGGCGGATTGACCCGGACGGAAGTTTGGGAATTCGCAAACATTTCGTTTCGCCGTATCGTGAAAACGAAAAAATCACGATTGACGAATATTACCGGTATATTTTTGAAAACACGAAAGGCTTGCCCGAAAAAGCCGCCGCAGAAGGTTTGACCGCGCTCGATTATATGCGGAAATACGGCGCGTTCGAGGTCGAGCAGGCAGTTTATAATCAACACTTAAACGCGCTTTCCGAAGCGGATTTAGCAGATTCTGAAACAAACGAAAACGGCGATATTCGCAAAAACGGCAAAATTATCGGTGTGATGATTGACGGCAAAGCGCACACCGGATTTAATTCGCCGTCGCGCAAGCAGGAATTTTATTCGGCGACGACCAGAGATTGGGGGTGGTCTGAATACGCAGTGCCGACTTATGTTAAAAGCCACATTCACCCCGAAAATTTGGACGCAAGCAAAAACGAAATCGTGCTTGTGCCGACGTTTCGACTACCGACTTTGATTCACACGCGTTCGGGAAATGCGAAATGGCTGGCGGAAATCTCCAATCGCAATCCGCTCTGGATGCACACATCGGACGGGACGCGCTGGGGCATTAAAACCGGCGATCTCGTGCGCGTTTCGACCGACATCGGCTATTTCATCAATCGCGCGTGGGTGACGGAAGGCATCAAACCCGGAATCGTCGCGTGTTCGCACCACATCGGACGCTGGCGGCGCGAACAGGACGCGAAAAATAATCGCTGGTCAACCAACCAAGTCACCATCACGGAAGTCGAAAACGGCAAATGGAAAATGCGCGTGACGGAAGGCATCGGCGCATATAAAAGTTCCGATCCCGATACTTCGCGCATCTTCTGGTCGGACGGCGGCGTTCATCAAAACATCACTTTCCCCGTCCATCCCGATCCGGTTTCAGGAATGCACTGCTGGCATCAACGAGTCCGCGTCGAACCCGCCCACGAAGGCGACCAATACGGCGACGTGTTTGTGGACACCGAAAAATCATTCGCAATCTACAAAGAATGGCTGGCAATGACACGCCCCGCGCCCGGACCAAACGGCTTGCGAAGACCTTTATGGCTGGCTCGTCCACTGCGTCCGACCGACGAAATGTTTTATGTTGATAAGAAATAAAAAAGAATTTCTGAAATGTTAAAGAAATTGTTGCCGAATGATAATTGATTATAAATTAAGCGAATGAACATCAGACTTGCAGAACGAGAATTAAAAACTAAATTCGGAGATTTTCGAGAGATTCTTTATTACGACGGACAGGCAGAATCTGTTGCGATTGTGATGGGAAACGTCGAAAATCAATCGGATGTCTTATGCCGTGTTCATTCGAGCTGCCTGACGGCGCACGTTTTTAACAGCGTCGAATGCGATTGCCGCGAGCAGATGGAAATGTCGCAGAAGTTAATTGAAAAAGCGGGGCGCGGCATCGTTATTTACTTAAATCAGGAAGGCAAAGGCAACGGACATCTCGCGCTGATGGCGAGTATTCCGCACAAAAAAGCGGGAATAAAACAATCGGAAGCCTACGAAAAAGTCGGGTTTGAAGCAGACGCACGTTCATTTCGTCCGGCAGCGGGGATTTTGGCGGATTTAAAAGTCGTATCGGTTATTTTGCTAACTGACAACGCGAAAAAAGCCGACGATTTACAGCGATGGTCAATCAATGTTTCTGATACTAAGGAAATAAAAATCTAAAAAATATGGAAACTATTCAGCACGCTGACGGGCGGGTCGAACTAAATGCAAACGCTTTAGAATTAATCAAATTATCCCCACTCTATAACGAAGACCTCGCGCCCGTGCCAATCGAAAAGCGCAACTGGACGACGTATAACTACGCCGCGCTGTGGATTTCGATGGCGCACTGCATTCCGACTTATATGATGGCTTCGGGATTAATCAGCGCGGGAATGAATTGGTGGCAGGCGTTAGTGACGATTCTTTTGGGCAATGTGATTGTTCTCGCGCCGATTCTGCTCAATTCGCATCCGGGGACGAAATACGGGATTCCGTTTCCCGTTTTTGCGCGGGCTGCTTACGGGACTTACGGTTCAAATTTGCCGGCGTTGATGCGGGCGATTGTCGCGTGCGGTTGGTTCGGAATTCAGGCGTGGATCGGCGGGCAGGCGATTCATATTTTTTTCGGTTCACTACTTCAGAATTGGGACATTAGCTGGAACACGCTGCTCG
This sequence comes from Pyrinomonadaceae bacterium, assembly GCA_965247805.1. Lineage (GTDB taxonomy): Bacteria > Acidobacteriota > Blastocatellia > Pyrinomonadales > Pyrinomonadaceae > JAFDVJ01. The sequence continues at coordinate 4,646,563 of OZ252034.1, read as the reverse complement.
GCGCGGCAATCGGCGGACATACGCCGACCGAGTGGCTTTCGTTTTTGATATTTTGGGCGATGAATATCGCGGTCGTCTATCGCGGAATGAACCTTTTGCGCCACGTCGAAAATTGGGCTGCGCCGTTTGTTTTGGTGATGACCGCCGTTTTATTAGTCTGGATTTTATGGCAAGCAGGCGGCATCGGATTTCTGCTGCACGAGCCGGGGAAATTTCAAACCTTCGGCGAATTTTTCAAGATTTTTATTCCCAGCCTGACCGCGATGATCGGATTCTGGGCGACGCTTTCGCTAAATATGCCGGACTTTACGCGCTTTGGAAAGTCGCAGCGCGAACAAGCCGTCGGGCAGATCGTCGCGCTGCCGACGACGATGATTTTATTCGCCGCGATGGGAATTTTAATCACCTCGGCGGCAGTCGTCGTCTTCCCCAATATGAAACCCGATGAGCTTTGGGACCCGGTGAAATTAGTGGGACAATTTTCACAGCCGCTCGTCGTCGCCGTTTCGATGTTCACGATTATCGTCGCCACTTTGTCGGTTAATATCGCGGCAAATGTTGTGTCGCCCGCCAACGATTTCGCCAACGCCTTTCCGAAACTTATCTCATTTCGCACGGGCGGTTTGATTACGGGAATCATCGGAATCCTGATGCAGCCTTGGAAATTATTAGCTGATCCGAGCGGTTATATTTTCTCGTGGCTTTTAGGATATTCGGGTGGACTCGGTTCGATTGCCGGAGTTTTGATTGCTGATTACTGGCTTGTGCGCCGCAAAAACTTGAATCTCGGCGATTTATATCGCACCAAAGGAATTTATCAAGGCTGGAATTGGCGGGCAGTTTTAGCAACTTTGCTCGGCTGCTTTTTCGCGTGGATCGGTTTGATATTCGAGCCGTTGAAAATCCTTTATGATTACGCCTGGTTCGTCGGCTTCGGCGTTTCGTTTTTCGTGCATTGGGCGTTGATGAAAGTCGCACCGCCGCAGGAAATTATCCACGAAGGACACGAAGTTAGCACGAAGTAAAAACCGGAAAACTTCGTGAAATTTTCGTGTCCTTCGCGAACAAAATTCTGTGTTAAAATCAAAACATTATGGCGACACAAGTTTTAGAAGGCACTTGGGAAGAAATCACCAAACACGCGAAAAGTTTGGTCGGCAAAAAGGTGCGCGTAACCGTTCTTGACGAAGAATTATCGGCACAACCGAAGCCGAATGAAAAGGCTTTGGCGATTATCCGAAAAGTTTCCGAAAGACAAAAAAATATGCGCGAAACGACGGGCGAAAGCGGCGTGGACATAATTCGTCGCGGACGGGCGGGCGAAATGTTTGGGATTGAATCGAATGAGTAACGCAAACGCCGTCGTTGATGCCAGCATTCTCGTTTCAATCGCGTCTAAAGAGACGGCGACCTATCTTGCCGCCAAAAATGCTTTCAATCTTTACGCTCAAAACGGTTGGGAATTTTTCGCGCCGAACGTAATTGTCGCCGAAGTAATGTTCGCCCTGTGTCAAAAACTCGCGGCGGGCATTTTGACCGAAGCGGAATACGAACAGGCAATCGAATCTTTTCTCGATTATATGACGATTGTCGAAACGCGCGACGATGAAACTTCTTTGGTAAAAAGAGCCGTTGAAATCAGAAAAACCTACGGTTGCAGCCGCTCGTCAGACAGTCTTTACATCGCGCTCGCCGAAGATTTAGCGAAAACTCAAACTGTCGAACTTTTTACGCTTGATAAAGGAATGACCAACCAAGCCGCCAAAAACGCGCCGACGGTGACGATAAAAGTATTGTAGATACAAAATTGGTTTTGGCTTTTTTATTGTCCATTTCGCTTTGATTAAAGTCTTTCCCCGGAAGAAAATTTAGCCGCTGATGAAAGCGAATAACGCGATTTTATGAGAGAACTTTTATCAAGTTTGCCTGATGTTGAAACATTAAAAAAACTTTCTCAATCTTTGGCGATGTTGGATGCGATAATGTCGCCGCATTGGGAATACAGATATTATTCGTTCAATTCAAAATGGAACGAAGGCGAAATGATGGCTTCGATGCGCGATGGTTCGGGTGACGATTATTTTATTTTGTTTAATTCTCAAGGAGCAATTATCAAAGGTTTTGCACACGAATCTTCGATGAGTCCGTATGTCAATCAACCTATCGAGGTCTGGAAAGGTGTTTTAGAAAGCGTGCCGATTGAATTCAAAGATTTTTTGTCTGAACCTGCGTTTTCGTTGGAAAGCACCACGTTTTGCGTTTGGCGGAAATTTTCAGATTTAACTTGGCAGATCGGAGAAGTTGATTATCCAGAAGAAAACGATCCAGACGGAATGAGTGAATTGCTGGCGATTTTAGATAATAATCCTTTAACGTATCAAAAATGGGTGGAGTATTATTTTGGAAAAGAGATTGCTCTTTCATCAGTTGAACATATTTATCAGCAAAAATCATTGACTAAAGAATTATTGAAAAGTCTCACCGAAGATATTTCAATCGAAGATTTGCAGAAAGACATCGAGGAAATCGGTTATCCTATTTAAATAATCGGCGAAATCCGCGTCCATTCGCGGCTAAAATAAAATTATGAAATACGAAAAAGTTAAAAATTATTACAACGGCTCTTTCCACGAAAGTAGCGCGAGTGAATCGTTAGACATCGTTTCGCCCATTGACGGGAATTTGCTTTCCAGCGTTCCGATGTCAACGGTTGACGAATTGAATAAAGCGGTCGAATCTGCCAAAAACGCTTTTGAAAGTTGGAGCAAAACGCCGATCAAAGAGCGCGTTCAGGTGTTTTTTCGGTATCGTTATTTGCTCGAAAAAAACTTGGACGAACTGACGAAATTGGTGTCGGAAGAGAACGGCAAAACTTACGATGAGGCGAAGGCGGAAGTCGAAAAATCTATCGAATTGACCGAGTTTGCGTGTTCGATGCCGCAGCTTGTTTCGGGCGAGATTTTGGAAGTTTCCAAAGGTGTCGAATGCCGCACGGAGCATTTTCCGATTGGTGTCGTCGCGTCAATCGTGCCGTTTAATTTTCCGCTGATGGTTCCGAATTGGACGATGCCGAACGCGCTCGTTTTGGGCAATACGATGGTGATGAAGCCTTCGGAACTCGTGCCGCTTTCGGTGGTGAAAATGGCGGAATTGCTGAAGGAAGCCGGACTTCCCGACGGCGTTTTTAACGTCATCAACGGCGGACGCGAAATCGTCGAAGGTTTGTGCGCTCACAAGGATATTGAAGCCGTCAGTTTTGTCGGTTCGACCAAAGTCGCAAAACTCGTTTATCAGCAATCTACGCACAATTTGAAACGCTGCATCGCGCTCGGTGGCGCAAAAAATCACCTGTTCGTGCTGCCCGACGCGAATCCGCAGATGACGGCGACGAATGTTACCGCGTCAATGTCGGGTTGCGCCGGACAGCGTTGTATGGCGGCTTCGGCGATGATCGCGGTCGGCAATGTTGATTCGATTATTGACCAAATTTGCGCGGAAGCGCGAAAGGTAATTCCGGGCGAAAATTTGGGCGCAGTGATTTCAAAAGCAGCGAAGGAACGAATCGAAAATTACATCTCGGAAGCCGAAAACGCGGGCGCGAAAATCCTCGTTGACGGACGAAACGCGACGGTCGAAGGTAAGGAAAACGGCTTTTACGTCGGCGCGACCGTGATTGATTTCGTCACGCCCGAAATGTCCGTCGCCACGGAAGAAATTTTCGGTCCCGTGATTTCGATTATGCGAACCGAAAATTTGGACGAAGCCTTGAAAATCGAAAACGCCAATCCTTATGGCAACGCGGCTTCGGTTTTCACGCAATCGGGCGGCGCGGCGCGTTATGTGATGGAACACGCTTCCGCCGGAATGATCGGTGTCAACATCGGCGTTCCCGTCCCGCGCGAACCTTTCAGCTTCGGCGGCTGGAACGATTCAAGATTCGGCGCGAATGATATTACAGGCAAAAGTTCGATTGAATTTTGGACGAAATTAAAGAAAACGACGACCAAATGGAATGCGGAAGCCGGCGTTAATTGGATGTCATAGCATTTTTGAATTTATGGGGAAACATTGATGAATCCGCTCACTCAAAACGAAAGATTTACAACCACCATCAATAATTGGAAAGGCAAACTGCTCGATCTTTCCAAACGCAATCGGGCTTTGAATTTTAAGGTCAACAAAGTTTCGACCGTTACGATTGTTGACGAAGAGCCTTCGGAAATTTTCAAATTGCTGTGTCTGCAAGAGAAAGCGTTAAAATTTCTGCCGCAAATCGCGGCGGAAACCGCGCCGGACGAGCAGACGAATGAAACGGACGAAGAAGAATCGGAAAACGATTTGCCCGCGCCGGATTTTATGCCTTACGAAGCGGCAAATTTGGCAAATCGTCATACGGACGAATTGTTGCAAACCAATTCCGTCGCTGAAAAACTCGATAAATCTTTGCGGCGTTTGGAAGAACAGGCTAATTCGGTGATTGAAGAACAAGGCGTGAACGCGCTATTTCTTTCGCTCGGAACTTTGCATTATAACGAAAGCCGCGACTCGAAGGAATTTTACAAAGCACCGCTCATTCTCGTTCCCGTCGAACTTTCGCGTAAATCGGCACGCGGCGGTTTTACGATTGAAGCGACCGAAGACGAAATTATTATCAATCCGTCTTTAATCGAATTTCTGCGGCGAAATTTCAGCATCGCTTTGCCCGAAATTCCCGATTCGAGCCAGTTGACGGACGATTACGACGTTCAGCGTTTTTTCGCTGCGGTTACGGATGCGATTTCCAATCAGACGGAATGGAAAATTAAAAACGAAATTTATCTCGCGCTTTTTTCGTTTCAGAAATTGGTGATGTATAAAGACCTCGAACGGAACGCTGAGAACCTTGCCGCGCATAAAATCATCGGCAAAATCGTCAGCAAAAGCGGCGAGCAAATCAACGGTCTGCCTGACGAAATCCGAGAGATGTCGCTCGACCGTGATTTTCCGCCCGAAGCGACGGCGCAGGTTGTTGACGCGGATTCGAGCCAACTTCGAGCAATTTCGACGGTCGCCAAAAATTACGATTTGGTTTTGGAAGGTCCGCCCGGAACGGGAAAATCGCAGACGATTACAAACCTTGTCGCGCAGTCGCTTTCAACCGGAAAAACCGTTCTTTTCGTGGCGGAAAAAATGGCGGCACTGGAAGTTGTCCATCGCCGCCTTGTCGCCGCCGGTTTGGGCGAATTTTGTCTGGAACTTCATTCGACCAAAGCAAATAAACGCGCCGTGATGCAGGAAATCCGTAACGCGCTTGACGCTTCGCTCCAAAAAATTGCCGGAACGCGTAGTTCAACCGAAAGAATTCCTGTCGTGCGCGAACAATTAACAGCTTATATTCGCGCTGTTCACGCCGTTTACGGCGCATTGAATCTTTCGCCGTATCGCATTTACGGCGAACTCGGCACGGTTTTAAACGCGCCGAAATTTGCGCTGCAAGCAGACGTTTTCAATGTTTCGCAAACCGATTTAACCGATGTTCTGCGCGATTTGAAAGATTTATCGGTCGCTTCGGAAGCGGTTGGTTCGCCCGCCAAACACGCTTGGCGCGAAACGACAAAAACTTTTTACACGGAAAGCGATTTCGACCAAATCGAAACCCTCGGCGCGGATTTGAAAACTCGGCTGGAAAAAGCGATTGCACTGGCAAACTCGGTCGAAACGAATTTCGGTCTGCCGCCGATTCGTAAATTTGCCGACATCGAAACCGCCACGTCAATCGCTTCCGTATTGGCGCAATCGCCGGGTGCGCCGCTCGATGTTTTGAAAAGCGAAGCGTGGAATTCACCGCCGCCCGAAGCGAAAAATTTAATTGAAAAAGGGCGAGATGTTATTCAATTAGGCGAACAAGCAGCGCAGACACCGTTTTTGAGAAATCAAGATTATGAACGTCTTTCGTTGGAAGCTGTGAGATTAATTGAAAAAGGTCGAAGAATCATAAACATTCACGAACAAGTTTTGAAGGTCAAAGTTTTGACTGATGAAATGGGTGAAAACTTTGTAGTTGAAACTCACTCTTTGATTGAAAGAGGACTTAAAACTAATAATTTGCGGGGTCAAATACCGCGAATACAAATTTTGAGTAATGAAATCTACAAAAACTTTGACTATAAAGCGGCTGTTTTAATTGAAAAAGGGCGTGAAACAAATAAATTAGGTGAACGACTCAGAGAAACTCAAATTTTAACAAGCGAAATCTACGAGCAACTACGACTTCAAGCGAAACAGCTAATTGAGAAGGGACGAAAAATTGTTGGTTTGTGTGAGCTGATAGATAAGAGTTTTTATAAAGCCGTCAGCGAACAAAATCCGGCTGATGATATTTCTTATGTCGAACAAAAATCTTCTGGGTTCTTCGGTTTTCTGGCTTTTCTTGACGGGCGTTTTCGAGCCATTAAAAAACGCTGGCTTTCATATCGGTTGCCATCTTATCAAGCAACTCTCATCGAACAGGCAACTGAGATGAAAATGGTAGCTGATCTCTGGCGCACACGGCAAAAATTTGAAGCCGAATCTATATTGGGACATCAAATTTTCGGTTCATTATGGGAAGGCGAAGATTCAAATTGGCAAGCCCTCGAAAACTTTCTTAATTGGATTTTGGATTTTAGAAGATTTTTTCTCGAAGACGGTTCTACTGCAAATATAGCTAATCTTCTATTGCTTGAAGATGAAGCATCTAAAATTCGTGCAAAGCTGACAGAACATCAACAAGCTAAAGAACTGCCGCGAAGTTATATGGCTTCGTGGGAGGCAATGGAAAAAGATTTAAGGTTAGCGAAAGAATATTTGAGTCAAAGACAAGAATTGGAAAAACAGAATTCCGCTGGACTCGAAGTTTTTGGGTCATTGTGGGAAGGAGAGAATTCAAATTGGCACATACTTCAGACTTATGTCGCTTGGATTCTAGATTTTCAAAGATTGTGTGTTGAAGGTGGTTTATACGAAGATTTAGTTAAAACAAATCATCTTGAGAATGACTTAAAAGACCTGCACTTGCTTGAAACAAAGGTATCTAACATTTATTCAATTCTTAATGATTACCGACAGACCAAAGATTTATCGGAAAATTATTTAACCTCATTGAAAATAATGGAAAACGACTTAAAAGTTGTGGGAAATTATTTTCGTGAAAGCCAAGAATTGAAAAAACAAAACTCTAAAGGCATTAGTTTATTCGGCTCGCTTTGGGAAGGTGAAAATTCAAATTGGAGTGTGTTGAAAAAATATGTTGCTTGGGTTTTGGCATTTCGCCATCTTTGTTTTGAAAGCAAGAGTATTTCTAATTTTGCCGACATTAGGCTGATTAAAAATCAAGCAAAGGAAATACGCGCAGATTTTGACGAACATTTACAGTCCAATCAACTCTCTCAAAATTATTTAATGAATTGGGAGACAATGGAGAAAGATTTAGAAACACTAGATAGATATTTTCGAGAAAGGCAAGAATTGAAAGAGCAGAATTCAACCGGAACAGCATTTTTCGGTTCGCTCTGGGAAGGCGAAAACTCAAATTGGAATGCGCTCGAAAAATTCACTTCTTGGACAAAAGATTTTCGTCAATTATGTATTGATAACAATTTACACAAATCTGATTTGTCTTGGAAAAATACTTCTGCAAAAAATATTGAAAAACTTCATAGGCTCGAAGAAGAGGCTGAAGAAATCAAAGCGATTATTCTCAAATATCAAGAAATCAAGAATCTGCTTTATCTGATTGAAAGTAAATTTAGCCAAATAACAAACCTTCAATATCAGCAGGCTAAAAATCTTTTGCAGACTTATTCAGCCTTTTGGCTGGCATTAGAAAGAGATTTCAATTCCGTTAGTAATTACTTAAAGGCAAAACAAAATATAGAAGCACAGTCAGTTTCCGGTTCGCAACTTTTCGGCGCGTTGTGGCGGGGCGAAGCGTCGGATTTTTCGTCGCTCGAAAATTATATTTCGTGGGTTTTGGAGTTTCGGCGTTTGTGCATCGGCTACGGTTTGCGTGACCAAGCCGCGCAAACCGCGAGTCGTCCCGCGCCGGATATGACAAATGTTCGACTGCTCGCGCAGGAAGCGCAGGAAATTCAAAATCGTTTAGCGCAGTTTTGTAATCTTGTCGGCTGGCGCGAAAATTATTTTGAAAATGCAAATTTGCCGAATATTCTCGGTCGAATTTCGGAGTTGACCGAAAATTTAAATCTTGCTTCGCGTTGGGCGGCGTTTGAAACCATGCGGCAAAAGGCGGCGAAAGGCGTTGCCGCCGAATTATTAAACGAAGCGATGAACGAAAGATTCGCTTTCGCGGATTTGGAAGCGATTTTCAGGCGCGCATTTTATCAAAAATGGTTGGCGCGGGTTGTGCAGGAAAGAGAGGAATTACTGCATTTTCAAACGCTGACGCACGAGCAGCGAGTTAAGGAATTTCGAGAACTCGACGAGCGCGTTTTGAGCGAAAACCGCGCCGAACTCGTCGGCAGTCTGCGCGAAAAACTGCAAGCCGATTTGCAAAAACCGGAGATGCGAACGGCAATGAATTTCCTGCGCGGGCAGCTTGCCAAACAGCGCAAACTCGCGCCGCTGCGCGCGACTATGAAACACGCTTTTCGGGCGATTCGGGCTATCAAACGGTGTTTTATGATGAGTCCGCAAACTGTCGCGCAGCTTCTCGAAAACGCCGAAGACAAATTTGATGTCGTTATCTTTGACGAAGCCTCGCAGATGCCGACCGAAGAAGCCGTCGGCGCGATTTTGCGCGGGCGGCAACTGGTCGTGGTCGGCGATCCGAAACAACTTCCGCCGACCAATTTTTTCGCTGTCCAGAGCGGCACGGTCAATGTGCAATACGACGAAGACGGCTTGCCGCTTTATGACGATTCGCAAAGTATTTTGGAAGAAGTCGCGGGCGCGGGCGTGGCGAATTCGCGCCTGAAATGGCATTACCGAAGCGCACAGGAATCGCTTATTACTTTTTCAAACGTCAGTTTTTACGACGGCGATCTTTACACTTTTCCAAGCGTCGAAACCGATAGTTACGATACGGGTCTGCATTTTGAATTTGTCGAAGACGGCGTTTATGAAGGCAAAGGCTTAAATCTCATCGAAGCGCGGCGCGTAGCCGATGCGGTCGTTGAACACGCGAAAACGAAGCCCGAAATTTCGCTCGGCGTAGGAACTTTTAATATGCGCCAACAGCTTGCCGTTTTGGACGAACTCGAACAACGCCGACGGCTTGATCCGTCGCTCGAATCGTTTTTCGACCGCTCAAAAAGCGAACCGTTTTTCGTCAAGAATCTTGAAAATATTCAAGGCGACGAGCGCGACGCGATTTTTCTGAGCGTAACTTACGCCAAAGCGCACGACGGACGATTACGCTATAATTTCGGACCGCTGAACGGCGAAAACGGATGGCGCAGATTGAATGTTTTGACGACGCGAGCAAGAAAATTGATGCGCGTTTTTTCGTCAATCAAAGGCGAAGACATAAATCCGGTTGCGACCGTTTCGCAAGGCGCACAACTTTTGAGGGATTTTTTGACCTACGCCGAACATAAACGGCTCGACAGTCCGGTTTTGTCGGCGATTGCCGAAACCGAATCGCCGTTTGAGCGCGACGTGATGCAGGAATTGACAAGGCGCGGAATCCGCCTTGTGCCGCAAGTCGGCGTTTCCGGTTATCGCATTGATTTGGGCGTTTTAGATTCGGAAATCGAAGGTCGTTTCGTGTGCGGAATCGAATGCGACGGCGTGGCTTATCATTCGTCGGCTACTGCCCGCGACCGCGACCGTTTGCGTCAGCAGGTTCTCGAATCGCGCGGTTGGGAAATTCACCGCATCTGGTCAACCGATTGGTTCAAAGACCGCCACGGTCAAATCGAAAGGCTTTTGAATTTAATCGAAAAATCGCGCCAAAATGCCCGCCGCGAACACGACGAAGAACGCGAACGCGAAAAATCAATTCAAGCAGAAAACGAAAAACTGGCGCGTGAATTTTTAGGCGAAATTTCCGACGGTGAAATTGACGGAATTTTTGCCAATGTCGGCGGAAACAATTATGTTCGCCCCGAAGCATCGGAATACAAATTTGCTGAAATATCGAACTTTGTTTCGTGGCAATCTCTGCTCGACGCGCCGACCGCGCAACTTGCTCAAGCCGTTTTGCAAATCGTCGAAATCGAATCGCCGATTCATTTCAAAGATTTGACGATTCGCGCGGCAACCGCTTGGGGAACACGCGCCGGAAGCCGAATTACAAACCGCATTGCCGAAATCGTTCAACTTTTGCAGCAGGCAAATCGTCTGAATCTGCGCGGCGATTTCATCTGGAAACTAAACGGCGATGTTCAACTCCGTTCGCGCAACGGAACGCAAATTCCGGCTGAAAGGATCGCGCCCGAAGAAGTTCAGGAAGCCATTTTGCAGGTCTTACGCGCCGGACAAAGCGGTTTCACGCGTCCCGAACTCGTCAACGAAGCCCGCGCCGTTTTCGGCTTCAACCGCACCGGCGCGGCACTTCAACAGGTTATCAATGAAGCGGTTGACGCACTTTTGATAAAAGGTTCAATCGGCGAAGGAAGTTTGGGAATCGCTTTGCGAGACTCATAATAAAAGTTGTGAAACAAAAATAATATGGAAGAATTAACTGGATTACTTGAACAAATAGTATTCAAATTGGATGATATATCCGATTCATTGAGAGATATATCATCCAAACTCAATAATGTTTCGGGTGCATATTCTTTAGACGAAATAGCTCAAAAAATTGACGAAGCATCAAGTGATGTGAGGGGCGAAACAGGATATAACTTAACGGATATTCATAATGATTTACAAAGTGCTGTAAGTGAATTGCAAAGTATCGGACTGGATATATCTTTGAAGGATTAAAAAGTTCTTAATTTAAATTTTGAAATTATCTATGAAGACAAAAATTAAAAGCATCGCAATTTTTACATTCGCGCTTTTCGCGCTCGCTTTTTTTGTGCCGAAAGGTGAGATGCAGACGAAGCAGGTTGAAACTGCCGGACAGAAGTTTAAGAATATCAAGGTTTTGAACGAGATGCCTGCCGATCAGATGGGCAAGGTAATGAATCTATTTTCGGCATCTTTGGGCGTGAACTGTAATTTTTGCCACGTTTCCAACGATGCGGATTTTGAAAAGGACGGCAAGGAAGAAAAGGAATCGGCGCGTGAGATGATAAAAATGACGTTCGGGCTGAACAAAGATTATTTCAACGGTCGCCCCGAAATTTCGTGCAACACCTGTCATCAGGGACACGAGCATCCGCAGTCGGCGATCAATCTCAATCCGACGGGCGCGGAAGAGCGTCCGAAACAGCCTGAAAAGAAACCGACGATTGACGAGATTTTGGCGAAATATGAAACCGCGCTCGGCGGCAAAGCGAATCTCGACAAAATAACTTCGCGCACGATCAAAGCGCAGCGCGTCGAACCCGACAGCAAGACTTTTGAAACGGAAGAAGTGTTGCAAAAAGACGCAAAAATGTCCGTGACAACCGTTTACGAATCGAAACAGGGCAATTATTCGGTCAAAGAAATTTTTGACGGGACGACCGCCGCGAAATTCGGTAACGGCACGAAAATTGATTTGAAAGCTGACGAAATGGAGCAGATCAAACGTGAAGCGCAACTGTTTGCGAATCCGAAGCTGAAGGCGATTTACGCGAAAACGGAATTTCGATTCGTTGATAAAATTGACGGGCGCGAAGTATTTTTGGTGACGGCAACAACCGCCGACAACCAACGCGAACGGCTTTATTTCGACGCTTCAAGCGGTTTGCTTGTCCGCCGCATTGCTGCAACGCCGACGGTTTTGGGATTTTTTCAGTATCAGGTTGACTACAACGATTACAAAGATTTCGGCGGCGTAAAATTGCCGACGACCATTCGATACGCGATGCCGAATATCAGTTGGACGCGCAAAATTACAGACGTGAAAATAAACGCGGCAATTGATGATGCGAAGTTTGGTTCGACGATGAAGTAAAATGGAAATTGTCGAAATTATTGAAAATCAGACGGTTTTAGACGAATTGAAAAAGGCTTGGTTTGATTCTGAACCGAATATTTCAGGCGGACACGAAGAAGGCAGTTTTATCGTCGCGGATGATTTTAAGAGTTTGAGTGTCGTTCGTTGGACGAAAGGAACGCAAAACGAAATAATTCTGCCGCCGCACAAAAATTGTTTCGTTGAGGGTAAAGATATTGTTGCGTCGTTTCATACGCACCCGAACACGGGCGAAGATTTTCAGCAGGAACCGAGTTTGACCGATCTTCGCGCCGTGCGGGACGATTTTGATTTGAAAGGCGAATTTTATCTTGGCGAATTCGTGATTTCAGAGCAAAATATTTATCTGATCGAACCTTCGGGTGAATTTCATATTTTCGGTCAAACACGGGAAATTTTTGAGAGGTAAAAATTATGGCAGCAGTTCTAAGCAACGAAACTTTACAGGACGAAATCGCTGTTTCAGTCGCGCAGATTCTGGCTTCGGCGAATCGTAAAGCGAAAGAATTAGGCGTTGATGTCAAAGAAAGCCTGATAACCGTTTCGCAGCATTTAGCCAAAGGCGTTTGGCTGTGGCGCGTCCATTACGGCGCAAAAGATTACGTCGGACGACGCGGCGGCGATTTGATGATTGACGTTGATCCTGAAAACGCCGACATCAAACAGATTTTACGAGGTCAATAATTTTTTGGAGAATATAAAATGTCGAGAATAATAAAATGCGGATTGATTCAGGCGCACAATGTCGGTGATGTGAATGCGCCGATTGAGGAAATTAAGAAAGCGAACGTCGAAAATCAGATGAAAATGGTCGAAGATGCGGCGAGACAAGGCGTGCAGATGCTTTGTTTTCAGGAGATTTTTACCACTCCGTATTTCTGCGCCGAGCAACAGACGCGCTGGTATGAAGCGGTGGAGAAAGTTCCTGACGGTGCAACTGTTCAAATGATGCAAAGCGTCGCCAAAGAACACGGAATGGTTTTGATCGTGCCGATTTACGAAGAAGAAATTTCGGGCGTTTATTACAACACGGCGGCGGTGATTGATGCCGACGGGAAATATCTCGGCAAATATCGCAAGACGCACATTCCGCACGTCGCGCCCGGATTCTGGGAAAAATTTTATTTTCGCCCCGGAAATCTCGGTTATCCGTGTTTCGATACGGCGTTTGCGCGAATCGGCGTTTACATTTGTTACGACCGCCATTTTCCCGAAGGCGCACGATGTTTAGGTTTGAACGGCGCGGAAATTATCTTTAATCCGTCGGCAACCGTCGCAGGTTTATCGGAATACCTCTGGAAACTCGAACAGCCCGCACACGCCGTCGCCAACGGATATTTTGTCGGCGCAATCAACCGCGTCGGCACGGAAGCACCCTGGAACATCGGCGAATTCTACGGGCAAAGCTATTTCTGCGATCCGCGCGGACAAATGCTCGCCGTCGGCACACGCGATCAGGACGAACTAATCGTCGCCGATTTGAATATGGACACGATTCGAGAAGTGCGAAATACTTGGCAATTTTACCGCGACCGAAGACCCGACGCTTATGGCGCGATTGTGGCGGATTGAATCTTATCCACGAAGGACACGAAGGAAGCACGAAGTAAATCTAAAACAAAAACTTAAAATAGATTTTCAGCCAATAAAACACAAAATCAGTTTCGGTCAAAAATATTTGCCTTTATTTCTTTTCTTAACTTCGTGCTTCCTTCGTGTCCTTCGTGGACAATAAAATTATGCAGGAAAGACAAAAATATTCGTCGGGCGCGAAATGGGAATCCATCGTCGGCTATTCGCGGGCGGTCAAAGTCGGGACGCGAATTTATGTGACGGGAACGACGGCGACCGATGAAAATTCAAATATTGTCGGTGTCGGCGACGCTTATTTGCAGACGGTTCAGGTGATTAAAAATATCGAAAAGGCTTTGCAGGCGTTGGGCGCGACGCTCGAAAATGTTGTCAGAACTCGAATGTTTGTTACCGACATTTCGCGCTGGGAAGAATACGGCAGAGCGCACGGCGAATTTTTTCGTGAGATTATGCCCGCGACGACGATGGTTGAAGTTTCAAAATTGATTGATCCGCAAATGCTGATCGAGATCGAAGCCGACGCGGAACTTTAAAAAGTTTTTTCGAATCAAGCGCATTTATTCTTTATTCAATGCTTTTAATAAGTCTTCAATTCTCGGATCGGCTGGCGCGGCTCTCACTTGTCCGTCGTCTTTGATTTGTGCGGGAATCGAATTTATCAGATTCCAAATTTGATCGCGGTTTTTAATCAGCGGCGGAATGATTGCCTTGCCGTCGGCGAAAACGAGTTCGAGTTGATTGTCTTCGATTTTGCGCGTCACGCCGCCCGCGCGGAAGATTTTGGAAACGTGGTCAATGTAATAAAGATTTTCCCACAAAAATATGCGTCCCATCGAAGATTTCACGCCCGACGCAGCGAGCGATTTGACGAGTTTCTGCCGCGTGAAAATACCGACCAGAACGATCACGAAACACGGCAACAGCAAAGCACCGCTGCACAAAAATACCCCGAACCAACTTGTCTGGTTGCCGCCCGTCAATTTCAAAAAGATAACACCGGCAATAATCAAAAGCGGAATGCTGAACAGCAGAGCGTAAACGAGTATCCGCTGCCAGCGTCCGCCAAAAAGAAGTTTGATTTCAACGGGCTGCGGTAGATTTTGCCGCGCCCAATTAACCGCTGATTGGTTATAAAATTGATTTTGCATAAAACATCTTTGCTGGAAACGAAAAATTCTGATGTGCTTTCGTTACAACGAAATTTATTTCGGGAATTACGGAATTCCTTCATAAATTATGCGGCACCCATATAAGAAGTCATAGTCCAATTGATGCTTCCGGCGGTAAAATCAGAGCCGACGTTATTCATTAACCTGCCGCCGCCCAAAGGAACTTCGTATCCGGCAAATTTTTTCCGAAGCAGTGTTCCCGCTTCAAACTTTCCGGTTGCCAGCCGTCTGGCGTTATAAAGCGTGATTAAAACCTGAAATATTTCATCCTCACCTTCTTTGTGCGATGCTCTTCCCATTTTTACGCCGATATTAATGTCAGCTTGATGCGGTCCTCTCCATTCCCAATAATAATATTGCGGATTGACACTCGTGAACACTACTTCCTTATCGTTGTAGGTGTTCCATACTCCCATTTCACGGCTGTAAGAACTTTTCCAAGTGCCGGACACCAAACTGCCGTCCGGCATTTCCTGTTTGTCAATTAAAATTATGTTCGCAGATTTGTCCTCTTGTTCCAACATTATTTCGTGGTCTCTTCTCAACATTTTTTCTCCTGAATTTGGTTTTCGTAAATCAATTCGAGTTTTATTGATCGGCAGCCGTAAAATCGAGGTCGGCGAGTTCCTCAAAAACACTGACGATGCGCGTCGGATTATCGAAGGCGAAACGCTTGCTCGTGACTGATAAAATGATCGTTGCGCCCGCCGGAATTTCGTCGAAACGATAGTAGCCGAATGTGCCGGTCAAGACGGTTTTCGGTTCTCCAACGCCGGTCAGGATAATTCTCGCATTGCGGATTCCGCGTCCGTCCGCCGTCATCACGCGCCCGCCGATGGAAACTGTCGCCGCCGTCGGCGCGAGATTCGCCGGAGTCCAGAAACCGGCATTCAATCTGTAAGGCGTTCCGGCGGTCGTTTGTCCGGCGACGGTTTGACCGATTGTGCCGTCAATCGAATAACTGCCGCCTGTCGAATTTGATGCGCCGCCCGCCGCGATTACCGATTGCGTGACGGCGTAGCTGCCGCCCGTCTGCGAATGTGCCGCACCGTTGAAAATCAAAGTTCCGAAACACATCGAATAAACGAAAATCGTCCACCGATTTTTTACTTTTACCTTTTTACTTTTTACGTTCATTTATTCTCCTGTTTGCAAACTTCCGCCGACGGATTCGCCGCGCACATTGATTTGACGAGCGCGTCTATCTGCTGCTGTTGGCGTTCGATAATTTTCTGCTGCGCTTCGATCTGCGATTGAAGGTTTTCGGTTTTTTCGTCGAGTGCTTTCGCCGCCGCCATATTTACGCCCGCCGCGTCGAGCAAACCGATTGATTTGTCGTCCGTGCCAAGATTAAACGCCGCGTAGAAATCTTCAGAAAACGCTCCCAGATGACGAACGCCGCCGCCTTCGCCGATGTAATTCCAGTAATTAACCGGCACGAGCCGCAGACGGCGCAGAACGTCCGCGCCGTTCATCGGGGCGAAGTTTTCCTTCTGCGATTTGGTCGAAGTGCAGGAAAACGAACCGCTTCCGGCAGGCAAATCGCAGCCGGTCGTCAGAGCCGCATTGGTGCGAAAACGGAAACCGCCCGCCGCCCGCACGACGAATTGATTTGCTGCCGTCGCAAGGACGGTGTTTGTCGTAGAAGTATCGCCATAGACGAAACTGCCTTGGAAACTATTGGTCGAAGCAAGGCTGCCCATTACGGTTGAGAAATCGCCGCTCGCTCTCGTGTTGCTTCCCAACGCTGTCGAGAAATTGCCGCTCGCAATTGTGCCGCTTCCCATTGCAGTCGAGCGGTTGCCGCTCGCAAATGTTCCATCGCCAAACGCAGTCGAGATAATACCGCTTGCAACTGTAGAATCGCCTAATGCGGTCGAACCGCCGCCGCTCGCCGTCGTGCCGAAACCCAGCGCAATCGAGTCATTGCCGATGTTCGCGTCGTCCCATTCCGTTGAGAAAACAGTTCCGGCGCGAAACGCCGATTTCTTCGGATAAAACATCATTCGCGTTCCGCCGCCCGTCGCCGGAATCAGCCCGGAATTAAATGTGCCTCTGGTGACAAAACCGTTCGTCAAATTCAAATCCGTCGTCGTTCCCGTCTGCGACAAATTGCCGTTGATCGTTTGATTGGTCGTGAAAGTGTTCGCCTGATTGCGAAACGCGATGTTTGACGAAAGCTGCGCGTCCGGCAATGTCCCGCTCGTGATGTTCGAGGCGTTCAGATTCGTCAAATTCGTGCCGTTTCCCGTCGTTTGCAAATAATTCGCCGCGTTCACGCCGCCGAGTTGATTGGCGTTCGTCGCGCTCAAGGCTTTGATCGCCGTCGGCGCGGACGTGATCGCCTGACGCGGTGCGAGGCTCGTGTAACCGCCTGTCGAGTTCGCCGGTCTGATGCTGATTTCCACATATAGCGGCGTTCCGGCAGCGAACGCCGCTGCTCCGAAATCGAGCGTGACCGTGAAAACTCCGCTGGCGGCGGCGACCGTCGGATTCGTTACCGTCGCGCCCTGCTGCGTTCCTTGTCCCGCATTCGGGTTGTCGAACAGGCGAAACTGCATATCGTAATTGCCGTTCGCCGGCATCGAAGCGTCGGTCAAACGACCTTGATAAGTGAACGCGGTCGTCTGCCCGAAAGCCGCCGCCGCCAATAAACCGATAATCGTCAGCAGACGGAGAACTGAAAACAACGCCGACGCTTTTGGTTTTGCCGAATCTTCGTTGAATATTTCTTTAATTTTTTTCATTTTCATAACCTTCATAAATCGTTTTTAACTATCAAAATCGGCGATGCACCGGCATTTGCCAGAGCCTCGATTATTTTTTCCAAATCCCTGCTTTTAATATCTTCGGACGGATCAACGATTGTTTCCCGCGCGCTGATTCCGGCTCTTTTGCGGTCTGCAAAAATTACTTCGAGTTTTTCCGTCAGAAGCGACAAATCGGAAACCGCGCCGGTTTCGATCTTGTTCAATTTGACCTTTCCGCTTCCGCCGATTTCGATGACGAGCCGCAAATCATCTCTCCGAAAAGAGTTTTGCACCTCAAAAACATCACTTCGCCGGACGAAATCAACTGAAGGATGCGCCGCCGGTTTTTGGCAGTCAGCGCACGTCAAACAAATCGCCAAAACCGAAAACTGCTCGATAAATCGTTTTTTAGAGTTCAAAACACGAAACATTCGTCATCTTTTCGCGGTGAAGCGTTCACCGTTCCATTCGTATTCCAGCAAAAGCGTTTCATCTCTCGTGGAAGTGTCTTCGTCGCTGTCTATTTCCACTGTCCGACCGAATCGCGGCAGGCGAAAATAATAAGAACTGCCCGTTTTGCCCAAGCCGTGAACTTTGAACGCGGCTTTCAGTTCGCTTCTCGTCGGCATCGGAAAAACCCGCGTCGTAATGTCCGTCCAAGTGTCGTTTCGGTAATTGAAAAACTGAACATTTCCGTCGCAAATTATCGCGCAATCCGCTTCAGCGACACCGACTAAATACGTTCCGTCCGTTTTCTTGAAAATCGCTACTTCGCCCCATCCTTCCGAATATCCGTCAAGTGCCAAATAGCCGTTTTTTAAGTCTTCGATAGTGATTATCGAACGGCGAAACTTTTCCAGATCGGCTTTCGATTTATATGTTTTGCCGCTCGATTCGGTCGCAAAGAGATTGACCGGCAGCAAAAGATAAAAATCAGTCACAGTTTTCGGCTGTGCCGTCTGCCCGCCGACGAAGATTGAAAAGACGCATAAAAATAAGTTCGCAAAAATGAATTTCATTAAATTTGTTCTCCTTTTTTTCAACATAACTAAGCGCAAAAATTACTTTCGGCACTTTCCGAAATTGTGCTATATTTGCTTTAGTCCGCCGGTGAGACTTCAACTCTAAAAAATTTTTGCGAAAATTGTCTTGAGATTAATCGGAGATTTGTTTGAGATTTTCTTGAGAGTTTTATGTTGCTGAAAACAAAACGCTTTTACGTTTTTGAAAATTTCCGGCTCGATCCGTCGGAACGGCTTTTGCTGCGCGACGGCACGCCTGTTCCAATTACGCCGAAGGTTTTTGAAACGCTCCAGCTTCTGCTCGAAAATGCCGGTCGCCTGCTCGAAAAAGACGAACTTATGAAGCGGCTCTGGCAGGATCGTTTTGTCGAGGAAGTCAATCTTTCATTCAACATCAAAATGCTTCGCAAAGCACTCGGCGATGATGCCAACAATCCGCGCTTTATCGAAACCGTGCGCGGACGCGGCTTTCGCTTTATCGCCAAAGTCGAAGAAGTTTCCGAAACCGGCGAATCGAAACCCGAAGACTTCGCGGCGGCAAACGCTGAATCCGCCGCGCCGCCTGCGACAAAATTTAAAAGTCGGCTCGCTTTTGCACTGATATTCAGCGTTTTGGCGTTAAGCGCAATTGTTTTCGGCGCGTGGTTTATAAAGCGCGAACCGTCAGCGGCGATTTTGTCCGCGCCGTTCGCGTCGGAGAAATTGACGACCGGCGGCAGAGTTTTTCACGCCGTCATTTCGCCCGACGGAAAAATGGTTATTTACACGAACGAAACGGGCGGCAAATCGAGCGTTTGGCTGCGGCAGATTGATTCGGGCAATAATGTCGAGATAATTCCGGCATCTGACGATCTTTATTTCGGTCTGGCACTCTCGCCAAACGGCGACTTTCTTTACTTTGCCCGCAACGCGAAAAACGCCGTCGGGCAAGCGGACATTTACCGCACTTCGATTTTCGGGGGCGCACCGCAAAAAATTGTGACCGGAGCGCAGGGCTGGATGGCGATTTCGCCCGACGGCGCGAATCTTTCCTTTGTCCGCTGTGATTACCGCCAAGACGAAAACTGCTCGCTCTGGACGGCGGACGCGGCGGACGGCAAAAATGAGAAAAAAATGGTCGTTCGCGCACCGCCTTTCAGAATCGGCGATAACGAATTTTCGCCCGACGGCAAACGAATCGTCTTTGCAGTCGGACAATCGGAAAATCAGGCGGATCAATTTGCGCTGACGGAAGTTGAAATCGAAAGCGGTCGTGAGCGCGAACTGACGAACGAAAAATTTTTCGACATCAAAGCAATATCGAGACTTCCCGAAGGCGGCTGGCTGATCACGGCGAAAAAAGCGGCGGAAAATAATTACCGTATCCGGCGGGTTGCCGCTGACGGGAGCGTTTCAATGCCGCTCACCAAAGACTCTGAAAACTATTCCGGTTTGAATCTCGATAAGCAGGCAAACGCACTCATAGCGACGCAGGTTAAAGCCGATTTCCGTCTGTCGGTTATTCAAACTGACAATCCGGCGGGAAAAAAGGTCTTGGGCAGCAGTTCGGCGGCAGCCTTCGCGCCCGACGGAACAATCGTTTTCTCTTCTCCGATGTCCGGCAACGAAGAAATTTGGAGTATAAAACCCGACGGCAGCGGACAGCGGCAGCTAACC
Source organism: Pyrinomonadaceae bacterium (assembly GCA_965247805.1). Lineage (GTDB taxonomy): Bacteria > Acidobacteriota > Blastocatellia > Pyrinomonadales > Pyrinomonadaceae > JAFDVJ01. The sequence continues at coordinate 4,626,324 of OZ252034.1, read as the reverse complement.
AATAACGAGGCGGAAGAAGTCGCGCCGGTTGTCTCATCGAACGGAAAATTTATTTTTTATTCGTCCAATCAAACCGGCGCACAGCAAGTCTGGCGGATGAACCCGGACGGCGGCGATAAAAGACAAATTACGCAGACGGTCGGCGGCGCGTCAATCTTCGTTTCGCCCGATAATCTTTGGATTTATTACCGCTCGGCTTTGGGCGCGACGCTTTGGCGGGCTTCGACGGCGGGCGGCGGCGAACAGCAGATTTTAAACGAAAGACATACCTTTTACGCCTTCCCGCCGGACGGTGCGAGCCTCGCTTTTTTTGCGCGGCGCGGTGATGAACGAATCATCAAAGTCATTTCGCTCGAAGACAAGCGCGAAATCAAAACTTTCGCCGTTACGAACGGTTTTTTGCCGATTAATCTCGTTTGGTTGCCTGATGGAAAAAGTTTGGTGTATATTTTAGCCGATGCCGAATACCGGAATAATGTTTTACGGCTTCAGCCGCTGGAAAAAGCGGAATCGCAGAAAATCGCCGATTTAGGCGACGATCAGATCAAAAGCCTCGCCGCCGCGCCTGACGGAAAAACATTTGCCGTCGTGCAGGGCAATTGGCAGCACGACGCAGTTTTGCTGAGAGGTCTTAAATAAGTTTTTGCCGTTTAGCATATAAATCTACTTATATCTCGGAAATTAAACATTATGTCTGAAATTACGAACGAACAAATCGAACAAAACTTCGCGGAGATTCATCCGCTTTTGAATAAAGCCGAAGCTGTTGTCGAAGCGAATCGGTGTCTTTATTGTTTTGACGCGCCCTGCACGCACGCTTGTCCGACGCATATTGATGTGCCGTCGTTTATTAAAAAAATAGCTTCGGGCAATTTAATCGGTTCGGCGCGGGTGATTTTTGACGCGAATCCGATTGGTTCGTCGTGCGCGAAGGTTTGCCCTGTCGAAGTTTTGTGCGAAGGCGCGTGCGTCGAAAAAACTCTCGTCAAAAAGCCGATTGAGATCGGCAGATTACAGCGTTACGCGACCGAATTCGCTTTGATGGCGGACAAAAGTTTGTTTGAACCGGGCGCGTCGAATGGTAAATCAATCGGCGTGATTGGTTCGGGTCCGGCGGGTTTAAGTGCAGCAACTTATTTAGCGCGTTTAGGTTACGATGTGACGGTTTACGAAAAACGCGAATTTGCGGGCGGACTCGACACTTACGGAATGGCGGAATATAAAATGACGCGCGGCGATTCGCTCGCTGAAGTCAGGCAGATCGAAAAGCTCGGCGTGAAATTTGAATTAAACTCGGAAATCGCCGTAATGCAGTCGCCGCCCGCACTCGGCGGTGAGCAGTCGGCGCAACTCGTCAAATTCTCGGACGGCTCGGACATTTTGAGCAAACACGACGCGATTTTCTTAGCTGTCGGACTCGGAAAAACCAATTCTTTGAACATTTTAGGCGAAGACAAAGACGGCGTGATTGACGCTTTGCATTTTATCGAACAGGTCAAAACACGCGATTGGAACGACATCGAAATCGGCAAATCAGTTGCGGTCATCGGCGCAGGAAATACGGCGATTGATGCCGTCACGCAGGCGAAAAGGCTCGGCGCAGACCACGTTTACCTCGTCTATCGCCGCACCGAAAAAGACGCGCCCGCCTACGATTACGAACTCGAATTAGCTAAAAAAGACGGCATCGAATTTGTCTGGCAAACCGCACCCGTCGAAATTTTGGGCAACGGTAAAGTCGAAGCGTTAAAATGCCGCAAAATTGACGGAAACGAATTTAATTTACCTTGCGAAACCGTCATTCTCGCCATCGGACAAACCAAACAAGCCGCATTTTTCCAAAGCCTCGGCATCGAATTAGACGAAAAACAGCGCGTCGTCGTTGGCGAACTGATGCAGACCTCAAACCCGAAAATCTTCGCCGGCGGCGATTGCGTCAACGGCGGCGCAGAAGCCGTTGACGCAGCGCAAATGGGCAAATTCGCCGCGCAGGGAATTCATTTTTCGCTGACGGGCGAAACTGTTTCGTTCGCGGGCGCAAAAGTCGCTCCAATCGAAAAAATTCCCGCGCATTGAGCAGTCAAAAGCGGAAATACCGCCGCAAGGGATTTTTGCTATTTTTCAAATGCTTATTAATAGTAAAACAAAATTTCTGAAAAGAGCGGGCGCGCAAAGCCGCAACCCTTGCTGACTTGAAATTTGCTCTTACTCGTCTCAGCTACTTTATGTTCATTCACGCTTGAGGTTAAAAATTCGAGATAAACCGATTTCAGGTCAGAAAGGGTTGCGGCTTTGCGCGCCCGCTAAAACTTATTTTTATAGATTTTTTGATTGTTGATTCGCATTAAAATTCTTCCGTTATTTGAAAATTTTACTTTTGAAATAAGTGGTGGTTGACAGGCAATTTTGACCTCGCACTCTCCCGAATTTCAAGATTTGTTGTTATCAATCAAACTTCGCAAAACACAAGCGTTTTCGGTTGGATTCGTATAATAATTTTTCCTTTCAAACTGCATTTCAAAACTGTTTTTACGATAAAAATTAATCGCGTTCGAGTTCGATTGTCTGACTTCGAGCCAGATTTCCGCAATGTTTTTTGATTTAAGTTCGCGCAACAACTCATCGAAAATCATCTGTCCGATGCCGCAATGTTGAAAGGATTGGCGAACGGCAATGTTGAGAATTTCCGACGAATCAAACGGCATATTTGAAGCGTTTGAATTGCTGATCAAAAGACGAACAAGCGCGAAACCGATGATTTTTTGCTCTGCCGTCTGCGCGATTTTGAAAATTGAATCAGTCCTTTCGAGTTCGCTCGTGTAATCGTTTTTCGACCAAACGCTCAAACCGCATTCGGTTTGAATTTCCAAAACATCGTCGGCATATTGCGCGTCGAAGTCAGTAATTTTTATGTTTCCTGAATCTGTTTTTCGCATTGAGTCAATCACAGATTTTATTCTAACGGAAAGCCTGATTTTTCGCCGAATTGGTTTTGTTCGATAAATTTCTTGATATGTATAGATATGTCGGTATAATTAAAAATGGAATTTGAATGGGACGAAAACAAAAATCTCGAAAACATCAAAAATCACGACGGCATTAGTTTTGAGATAGCCGTTAAAGCCTTTGATGACGATTTGGCGATTCCGCTTGAGGATGTCGAACACAGCGACGAAAATGAAACGCGCTATGCTTTAATCGGAATGTGTAAAATTGGTTTAGTTTTTATTTCGTTTACGTTCAGAGGCGAAAATTATCGGATTATTTCCGCCCGCAAAGCAAGTCGTAGAATGGAGGAAATGTATGCAGACAATAATTGAAAAGGAAGTTTCGATTGAAGAAGAAACAGAGTTGCAACTCGACAAAATGAAGCGATTGCCGCGCGGAAGTTTCAAACCGAAAAAAGGCGCGACCGATCTAAAAAACTGTAAAGTAAAAATCTCGATGTATCTCGATGCCGACATTTTGGAATATTTCCGCCAACGAGCCGAATCGCCCGATGCCGCGCCGTATCAAACGCAAATCAACAACGAACTGCGCCGCATCGTTGAAGCCGACACCAACGGCAAAGCCAAACTCGAACCGGGCATTTTAGACGACACGGATTTTTTGCGGGCTTTGAAGGAAAAACTTGAAACGGTTTGAATAAAGGATAAAATAGGCTTGCTATGACGACAAAAACAATTGACGAATCGCCTGTTTGGAAACAATTTGAGACCGAAGCGAAAAAGCGTCGGCGTAATCCGGTTAAACTCGTATTGGATTATGCGAAGGAGCAAATTGAAATTTGGGAAGACGAAAAACTTGACGAAGAAATCAGCCGGGACGCGCAAAAAAGCGGTTACACGGAAGACGATGCAGTAGAACTCGTCCGCCAACTCAGACGGGAGAAAAAAGAACGTGCCGCCTCGTAAAGAACGCATCGCCGTTGTTTTTGATACTAATATTTTGATTGCTTTTTACTTGAGCCGAAATCTGAAATCGGCGGTTCGGAAAATCTTCGGACTGTGGTGCATCCATCGGAAATTGCAACTAATTGTCAGCGAGGAAACAGTTGCGGAATATCTTGAAATTTTGGAACGAGTGAATATTCCGCAAAAAAGAATTGACACATTTTTGGAGAGAATCGAAAAGCGTTTGACGGTGACAAAAGTTTCGCTCGGCAAAATCCCGACCGAAAGCCGCGACATTGGTGACAATTTAGTTCTTGCAACCGCACTCGTCGGCAAAGCGGATTTTCTGATAACCAACGACAAAGACCTTTTAGACATTGCCGAATCGGACAAAAAGAAATTTAAGTTTCGCATCGTTACGCCGATTGAGTTTTTGAAGGCGATTAACGAATGATTTGATGAGATATTTTGAACAACGCAGGATTTTTGCGGGTTTTGAAGGAAAACTTGAAGCGGTTAAGTGAAAATTAGATTTGTGCCTTTCAGATTAAAATCAACTTTGTAAATTTAGGAAATGAGTATTGGAGATTTAGAAAAACGTCTCGTGATCGCCAAACAATCATTGGATAATGCTTTGCGAGGTATCGGAAGCGAAGATTGGGAAATTGCGAGCGATAGATTTGATTCTTTGGAGCGAGAAATCGCTTTGGCAAAAGGGGAAGAATGTGCGATTCCGTTTCGTCCGCCGTCTTATTATGATGATGGTAATGTTGTTCCGGTGGATGTTGAATGGAGACCCGAAGCAGCAGTATCAGGTCCGTTTTTATTACAGACGGATCGTTCCTGCTTTCTAAATTTCAATGGTTTGCAGCATAACAGCAGATCAGGCAGTTTATTTGATGATGAAACGAATTTTTTCGGATTCAAGGTGACTATTGAATTTGAAATTTGTCAGATTACAAAATTTGGTTATCAGAATGATGAAGCTATTGAAGGACATCCACTCTATTCAAAAGGACTTCGTGCTTACGATATTTTCAGAGTGGAAAATTCAGAATGGATTAAATCAATTGAGCGACAAAATCAGGTTAACTTTCCGAATACCGATTATAAATCTCTGCAACATTTTATTTTCACTTTTCACGACAGCACTTTTGAATGTATCGCAATAGGATTAAAAGCAACTTTAAGCGAAAAACCTTTCAAAGAATTAGCTGAATCGTTATTAGGAAGAATAATGGCTGAGTAGTTAAAGAAAAACTATGGCAGATTTAACGACAAATTTCGCGGGTATCAAATCGCCGAATCCGTTAGTTTGTTAAGATAATCCGAGAGGTAAGTAAAATGGGTTATAGCAATTTCAGAAAAATCGAGACATTTGTCGAAAAGTTTAATTTCGAGATGCGCTTTGTTTCATTGTTTGAATCCGGCGGGATTCAAAATGTAAATCCGAGTGATTGGTTGCTTGAAACGCTTGATCGGGCAAAAATTTTTCCGTTACGCAACGAAAAAGCCAAAGCCGAGCGTATTATTTCGCCAATTTTACTGGAAGTTGTGCAAAATTACACCGCCAATGTGAGTTTTTTTTCGGGCGAACAAATCAATATTAAACCCGAAGATGATCTGGCAGGCGAATGTGATTTCTTTTTTGCCTTACAGCCGCCGCGACCTTATCTCGATGCGCCGATTATCTCGCTTGCCGAAGCCAAAGACGAAGATATGGATTGGGGAATCGCGCAATGTGCCGCGCAAATGCTTGGTGCGAAATACTTTAACGAAAAGCGCAACAAAACCGCTCCGTTTATTTACGGCTGCGCGACGACGGGAATCGAGTGGCAGTTTATGAAACTCGAAAATGATATTTATTACGTTGATAACAAAATCTACACCGACCTGAAGGAGATTTTAGGCGTTTGGCATCACGTTATCAATTTATATTTGTAAAAATTATGTCAGATTTAAGTATAAATTTCGCGGGCATCAAATCGCCGAATCCGTTTTGGCTGGCTTCTGCGCCGCCGACGAATATGGGTTCGATGGTTGAGCGGGCATTTGATGCGGGTTAGAGATATTTTATCCATTTGATTCAAAATCGGGTGTGATAAAATTTTCGTGAGGTAAAAAAATATGATGCAGACTTTGGAAGCGGTAATAGATTTACAAGGGCGAGTTTCATTGAAGGAAAAAATCAAAACCGGTAAGGTGCGCCGCGCTTTGCTGACGATTTTAGATGACGAAATTGTCGAAAACAACGAATCAATGGTCGGTTCGATTGAAATAATTGATGAAGATTTGGAGACAGGAAGCCGTGAAATTGCAAATCTTTTTAATCAATCCTTAAATCGAACTGAGGCGGAACTTTAATGTTTGTCACGGATACGCATTTTCTGATTTGGTATTTCAACAGCAAACATTTCCTCAATACTTTGTAAGCAAAAATTATGCAGAAATACTCAGTAAATCAACAACCTATTCAAATTATTTTAGCTTGGGTGAAATCCGGCGAAATTGCTATTCCTGAGATTCAGCGTCCATTTGTTTGGGATAGTTCAAAAGTGCGGGATTTGATGGACAGTCTTTATCAAGGCTATCCGATTGGTTATGTCATCGCTTGGAAAAATCCGAATGTGCGTCTGAAAGATGGAAGTATGAGCGAAGGCAAGAAAATACTGATTGACGGACAACAAAGAGTTACAGCTTTAACCGCCGCAATTTTGGGCGAGTATGTAGTTGACAAAACTTATCAAAGAGTAAAAATCAAAGTCGCTTTTAATCCTTTGAGCGAGAAATTTGAAGTTCAAAATCCGGCAATTCTAAAAGATAAGACTTGGTTACACGACATTTCGGAAGCAATCAGCGGAAAGATTGATTTATTTGAAATAGCGGAAAGTTATTTTGAATCGAATCCCGAAGTTGATAAAAAACAAGTTAGAAATGCTTTTACAAATCTCATTAATATCACGAACAAACCTGTCGGAATTATCGAACTCGCGCACGATTTGGATATTGAAACTGTGACGGAAATTTTTATTCGCATCAATTCAAAAGGCGTGGTTTTAAGTCAGGCGGATTTTGCGATGAGCAAAATTGCGACGAATACTGAATACAAAGGCAACGAACTAAGAAAAGCGATAGATTATTTTTGTCATTTAGCGGTTGCACCCGAATTTTACAAACACATTATTGATAATGATAAAGACTTTGCCGACACCGATTTTTTCCAAAAGATGCGTTGGCTGAAAACTGAAAACGATGATTTGTATGACCCGAAATATACGGATTTGATTCGGGTTGCTTTTACTTCGCAATTCAATCGCGGAAAAATATCGGATTTAGTCAGTCTGCTTTCAGGACGGAATTTTGAGAGCAGAACTTTTGAAGATTCGATTGCCGAAGAATCGTTTGCAAAACTCAAAAACGGTGTAAATAACTTCATCAACGAAACTAACTTCAAACAGTTTTTGATGATTATCAAATCAGCAGGCTTTATCTCGTCAAAACTTATTCGCTCTCAAAACTCGTTAAACTTTGCCTACATACTTTATCTCAAACTCAAAGATTCGGGAGTCAACAAAGTTCAAATCGAAAGTTATGTTCCGCGCTGGTTCGTTTATTCGATTTTGACCGGCAGATATTCAGGTTCGTCCGAATCGTTTTTTGATTTCGATATTAAACAAATCGCCGAAAAGCCTTTTGACGAATACTTGAAAGAAAAAGAAGAAGGCGAATTGTCCGATGCTTTTTGGAATGCCGCTCTGCCTCAAAGTTTAGATACTTCGGTGGCGAGCAGTCCTTATTTTAATGTGTTTTTGGCTTCGCAAGTTAAGGCAAATGACAAAGGTTTTTTGTCAAAAAATGTTTTGGTCAGCGATTTGATTTCAATCAAAGGCGATGTTCATCATCTGTTTCCAAAAGATTATTTGAAGAAAAACGGGTTGGAAAGCGGCAAATACAACCAGATTGCAAACTACGTTTATATGCAGTCGGAAATAAACATCAAGGTCGGCAATAAACCGCCAAGAGATTATTTTGAGCAAATTAAAACGCAGATCGCTGAAAACAATTTGCAGTTGAGCGGAATTTCAACCGAAGAAGATGTGTTGGGAAATTTGAAAATGAACTGCGTTCCGGTTGAAATAATGCAGATGAGCGTTGAAGATTATTTTGAATTTTTAACAATGCGTCGAAAACAGATAGCTTTGAAAATCAGGGATTATTATTTTTCATTGTAAAAATTATGGCAGATTTAACGACAAATTTTGCGGGTATCAAATCGCCGAATCCGTTTTGGCTGGCTTCTGCGCCGCCGACGAATATGGGTTCGATGGTTGAGCGGGCGTTTGATGCGGGTTGGGGCGGAGCGGTTTGGAAGACTTTGGGCGAGCCGATTGTGAATGTTTCGTCGCGGCTGGCTTCGATTGATTCGGGTGCGCTGCGGATGATCGGTTTAAATAATATCGAGCTGATTACGGATCGTTCTTTGAAAATTAATCTCAGGGAAATGGCTGAGTGCAAAAAGAAATATCCGAATCACGCGGTCATTGCGTCTTTGATGGTTGAATCTAAAAAAGAAGCGTGGCAGGAAATTACAAAGCGGACGCAGGACACGGGCTGCGACGGATTTGAACTGAATTTCGGTTGTCCGCACGGGATGTCGGAGCGCGGAATGGGCGCGGCGATGGGGCAAGTCCCCGAATATACCTGTATGGTCACGGAATGGGTCAAGGAAGTTTCAAATCTGCCCGTAATCGTGAAACTCACGCCGAATGTGACGCACATCGTTCCGCCGGGACGCGCGGCGCAAAAAGGCGGTGCGGACGCGGTTTCGTTGATAAATACGATCAATTCCGTGATGGGTGTTGATATTGATTCGATGATTCCTTATCCGAACGTCAATGGTATGGCGGCGCACGGCGGTTATTGCGGCACGGCGGTCAAACCGATTGCGCTCAATATGGTTTCCGAATTGGCGCGTGACGCAGAATTCAATATCCCGATTTCGGGCATCGGCGGGATAAATACTTGGCGCGATGCGGTTGAATTTCTACTTCTCGGCGCGGGAAATGTGCAGGTTTGCACGGCGGTAATGCACTACGGTTATCGAATCGTCGAAGATATGATTGACGGTTTGAATAATTATCTCGACGAGAAAGGTTTCGCGTCGGTCAACGAAATCGTCGGTAAAAGCGTCAGCCGCGTCACTGATTGGGGAAACTTAGACTTAAATTACAAAGTAGTCGCGCGAGTCAATCCCGAAAATTGTATCAAATGCAATTTGTGTTACGTCGCCTGCGAAGACGGCGCGCATCAATGTTTCGATTTTGATGAAAATCGTTTTCCGGTTGTGGATGAACCCGAATGCGTCGGCTGTAATTTGTGCGCGTTGGTTTGCCCTTCACCAGGAGCGATTTCGATGGTGAGACTGGACGACGGCAGCAATCCGCAGAGTTGGAAGGAAAGAACGAGTTAATTTTTGGGACGTTTGAACAAGTACGGCTTGATGACCAAAAAATTGTAGAGCATTGCGGCGATACCAATCAAAATCGTAATCCAATCGAAGACTTGAAAAGTTTTAAATATTGCTCTATCAGTGAAAGTTTTCCAAACTATCAAAATCAACGGATAAGCTGAAAGCAAAAGCAACAGAGCCGTCGCAATTTTATCCGAAAAATTAATTTTTTCATTTATTTCGATAACCGTTTTGTTGTTTTCGGAAAGATTTTTCTCTCCGCTGATGACCGCCATCATAAATGAAGTGTTCAAAATACAGATGCCTGACAGATAATACAAAATCTGTAATTCGATGGGTTTATCATCAATATTTAGAAACTCTGGTCGGAAAGACTGATAAGCCTTCGTGTTGAGAACCCAAACGATCAGCACAACAATGAGTGCGAGAAACGGAGCGAGAATAAATAATCCGGTAGAGCCGGAAAGAGTTTTTGCCCGGGTTAAATTGTTTTTCGCCGCTGACATTTGAGGGTTGATAATGACGGCTTGGCGAAAACAATCCGTCGCTTCATTCAGGAGTTTTTTTCGCTCCTCAAAATTACCTGAACCGATATATTTACCAAGCAAAAATTCGCCGAGCGCGTTTAATGCCTCATAATTTGCCGGTTCTAATTTTAAGGCGTGACGGAAATATTTTTCGGCTTCATCGGGATTACGGCTAAATACTTCGACAATCCCGGATATTGTGTGAACCTGTGCCGAATCCGGTGCTAAACGACGAATTTTCTCCACCGTATTTCGTGAATCATTCAATTTATTGAGATGAAATTGAGCAAATGTGAGAGTTTGTAAAGCGGGAACCGATTCAGGGTCTTTATTCGCCGCCGACAATGCGGCTTCAAAATGCTTTTTCTTGTCGTTTTTTTCGTAATAAACAAAACTTTGCAGGCGATACGCCCATTCCTGATGCGGATCGGAGTTAATCGCTTTTTGAGTAAATTGAAATGCTTTATCAATCTCTTGAAGCTCAAGCAAACAATTAGCAATTAAACATAGTGCAGAATAATGAGAAGGATCAATTGACAAACAGAGATTAGCTTCGCGGATTGCCTCTTGCTATCTTTTAATTTCGGTCAAATAAACGGCTTTTTGATAGTAATTTTCGGTAGCTTCATTCATATAAAATGGCGCAAGATTATTTTCAGGTATTGATTTCAATTATTCGTAAACTTTTGACTTCTTAAATTTCGTCAATAGAAATCTTAAATAATAAACGAAGATAGCCGAGGCGATCAGCATCGAAATCCAATCAAAAACAGTTAATTCGTTGAGAGAAACGAATCCGTAAACTGAAATTCTCCAGATAAAAATTCCCGTCGGAGCGAAAAGAAACAACGCATATAAAATTAAAAAAGGCAGTTTATAGATTGTTTGACTTTGGCTTTCTATAAAATTACGACTGGTTGCGGGCAGAGTTTGAACTGCGCGGTTGCCGCCGATGATGAATCCTAAAATATGAATTTCGATGAGCATTAAGATATTCACGAAAACAAGATCGGGAGATTTTTGAAGGATATTTAACGCTGCCGGGACTTCGATTTTAAGTTTGTGAATAAAAAAAAATGTTCCGCCGATCAATGCCATACTTAAAAGGCTTATAATGGAAAAGTTGTCGGTAATCAGATAAAGATCAATCGCCCGTTTCAATTTGGCTCTGGTCGAAATGCTGTTCGGATTTACTTTCAGGGACAACTCAAAAACGTCAATTGCATTTTTAAGAAGTTCGCGCTTTTTCCTTCCCGCACCTGTTTTCTCGGCTTTGCAATACAATGCCCAGGCATAAATACTCAATGTTTCAGCCGATTCGGGACTGATTTTCAAAGCTCTTTCAAAATGAACTAATGCTTCTTTTATTTTCGATCTGTTAAGCGCGACATATCCCAACATTTCGTGCGCTTCATAAGAATCAGGCGCAACAGACCGCATCAACTCCGCTGTTTTTGCCGCGTCTTTTAATTTCTTTAAGTCCAACTGAACACTTGCCAGACTGCTCAACGGATAAATTCCTTCCGGGTCGGCTTTGACGGCTTGTTCCGCACATTTAAGAGCCTTTTTGAATTTTTTCTTTTTTCGATAAACGTGTGCCTGCAAACGATACGCCCATTCCTGATGCGGATCAATCGCAATCGCCCGTTCAGCAAATTCCAAAGATTTGACAGTATTTTCAAGTTCCAGAAAAGAGCGCGAAATCAAACAGAATGCGCGGTAATGATTCGGTTCGATTGAGAGACACTTTTGAGCTTCTTTAATGGATTCCTGCCATCTTCCGATTTCCGAAAGACGTGATGCTCTTTGATAATGTAAATCAGCAGATTCAGTCATTGGGCTTTAAAGTAGTTTATGACTTTGCGGGTTCACCGAATTTTGCAATTTGGTAGGACAACCAAATTAAATTTACCCAAAATAATAATTTGAGAAAGTAGGTAATGTTTTCTTGAAAAGAAAAAAATAAAATAGACAAATATCCAACTAAGATTGCGAGCGCAACTAAATATTGAATCCAAACTACTTTAAAAAGCTCAAATCCGGCGAAGAAAAATAAAAAAATTTGCTCCTTGATATATTGGCGGTAATTTCTTATTTTCAAAAGACTTTTCGTTTCGGGAGACAGTTTTTCGAAACGACGATTATTTTGTTTAATTAGAAGTATAAAGACTCCCCAAACGAATATTGAGAACAAAATAGTGATAATAGGGGTTATCACTAAACCAACGAAGAAAATCGGCAAAAAATAAATCATTCCGAAATACAGCAACGTACAGGGCTTTCCTATAAAAAATTCATCCCTTTCAATGTTATAATCAGATTGTCAAAATCATCGGCAAAATCTTCTAATTGGGCTTTTTTGTTTTGACACCCTGTTTTCTCCAAAATAGTCGTTGCTAAAGTTCTGATGCCTGCCATTGTTTTCTGTAAACTCTTTTTTTTGAACGCATTTCGTCTTCTTTCAAACTGACATCTCGAATGTGATTATTGGTTTCCACTTGCCAATGCCCTCTGACGGCTTGCGCCAATTCTTCGTAATTTCCGACCTTATTCGTCAAGTAATAACTTTCTTCCGAGGCGTTTTTGTCATTTTTTAGTGCCTCTCTGTTTCTTGTGACTTTGACGGCTGTCTTAATTTGGCAAGTTTTCCATCTTTCATCTTTGTCTAACTCCAAGACATCATAAAATTCGTATTTTCTGACCTCAATTCGTCCGTGACTCTTTTCCAACTTTTCGAGGTTGAATAAAATTGCCTGATTTTTCATTGCCCAAGTGATTCGTTTCTTCAACTCTTTTTGATTTTCTTTGAGTCCAACCAGATATTTCCCGCCACTTTCGCTAATTATTGCCAATGTTAAAGGTTTGCAATGGAGGGCATCCAAACTTATCTTCTGCGAAGCTAACTCACTTTCTTCTAATAGCTTACGCAACGCAGGAACTTCTGATTCTTTCTCTCCTGAATAATAATCCTGAGCAACTGTTTGACAATTCTCGTGGGCAACCGCTTGCACCACGGCTGCTCCTCGTTTGCTGCCTTTCTCAATACTTCCACGCAGTTCTTTGCCATCCAGCGCAAACCATTTTCGTTCTGCCGCACTCAATTTGATGCCGAAACTTTCAAACAACAACTTGTCAAACACTTGAAACGCTACTTTTTCTAAAATTAAAGCCAATTGCGAACGCGAAACCACTCGTTTTTTTTCGACTCCCAAAACTCCAACTAATTTCTCATAATGATTCTTTAAATGCCGCTGAATGCTTGATAAACTTCCATCCCGATTACTCAAAACGGCAAGCGACACTCCAACTAAAACAACGGCTAATTCGTGTCTTTTCCCGCGATTATCCCGTAAATCCAAACCTTCGGCGTTTTGCAGTTTCTCGAAAAAACTTCTACTATTTTCTTGACAAGGTGGCATATTTGTTACTTTTTAAAGTTTCGTCACTATAAAAAATAACTATTTGCCGCCTTGTTCTCAAGTTTTATAGGAAAGCCCTGCAGCAACGTATTATCAAATTGTTTTTTTACATTATCTACCTTGTGTGCAACTTAAAAATCATTTAAGTGAGCCAGTTGAAGCGGCTTGTTGCCGATTTGCATATTCAAAAAGACTGCCACTGTGTGGCTCATTATTTTTCTAAAGATTCGATTTTGATAATGCCATAAATCTTTAACTTTAATCTTGGTGATTTGAAATCTTTCGGTTAATTGTGAATTAACGGTTTCCACTAATTTGCGCCAATACTTGGTTTTTTTGACTAATTTGGCTTGTTCGGGCGACGTTTCCATATTCTTGCGAATCGGCGTAACTACTTGTGTAAGTTGGGTATCCGACCACAAACCTTGCTGATATTCGTCAATAAAGCCTTTGTCAGCAGGAACTGTTCCCGAAAAGCCTTCAATCAAAGAACCTAAATGATTGACATCGTGGGTGCGGGCTGAGAGCAGCGGGAAATGAGTAATCATCCCGCTTCGAGCGATTCTAAGCCCTAGTTTGAAGCCGTAATAATCCATCTTTTTGGCGGCACAATGACCAAATTCAGCCACCATCGGAAAGCGTTTATCGCGGAAACCGCCGCGCGTGTAAGTGCAAACCGGCAGCGGCAGTGTGTCAATTGATTGAATTTGGTCGTGCTGTTGGTCAGCCATTCGGACCAGCAAGGATTGGCAGAGCAATTTCGCCTGCCAGAGGTTCGCCGACTGCCGAACAAAAGTAGTGCGGTCGGGCAAGTTGGGAAAATAGTGCAAATAATGACGTTTGAAATAGTTGTAAATCTCCGTATCTTCGTGCAGTTTGAAGAACTCGCCGCAGATTTCAATCGTGATAACTTCCGCGTCAGTCAGTTTCGGCGGGAAGCCTTTGGTGCGAAATTTATGTGTTTTTTCGATAATTTGCATAGTTTCGACTACCAAACAATAAGCAGAAATGATAAAAATATCTCGTTCCATTAAGTTAAACTCCTGTAAAATTGGGTTTTGTCACTTTCATTTTACAAGGATTTAGCTTTTTGGAACACTAACTTTTTAGTTGCACACAAGGTATTATCTATGGTGTTTTGATTATTCGGATCAATTTTGAGTGAATCAATTAAATGCTCTAGGGCTTGGTTTTCAAATCCGTCGTTTTTCTCCTCGTATGTTCTTGGTGTCTGTTTCAACATAGATGTTGCCAGACCATTTCTTGCTTCAGCATAATGTGGAGCAATTTCAAGAGCTTGTCGAAAACACTTCTCAGCATTGGGGTAATTTTGATATGCCTTTTCAACCAGTCCTAGCAGATAATGACTTTGTGCAGAATCAGGCGACATCTCTAAAATTTTTTCCGCTGTCATCCGAGCTTCATTTAATTTTTCCGTGTATATAAGAACGTGAACAAAATTGCTAAGTGCGAATTCATTTTCGGGGTCTAATGAAACGGCTTTGCGGGCAAATTCTAAAGCGTTATTTCTATCTCTCCTGCGCCCATATACGATACTTTTTAGGCGATAACCCCATTCTGCTTCTGGATCAACCACAATTGCCTTTTCAGCATATTGCAGAGATTTATCATTTTCTTCCAACTGCGAAAAACAATAGGAAATTGAACAAATCACTTGGTAATTTTGAGGATTCTGCGTAAGTGCCTGAGTCAAAACCGGAATCGCTTCGCGGAAACGATTGATTTCCATTAATTTTTCAGCGCGTTGAAGGTAATTTTCATTTGTGGGTTGAGACATAAATTTACATCAGCTTATTGATTTTTAGATAGTCCAAAAGATCGTCGTAAACTCCGCCTTCGTTGGCGAACATTGCGTAGTTGCGGGCGACTTCAAACCACGGGCGCGTGCTTTGGCGGACTTCGCGTAAGGCTCGTTTGAAATCATTTTGAGTAATCGAACGCACCTTTCCGGTGGTGATCGAGTCTTCCATCGCAAATTCGGCGGCGGATTCGACTAAATACGCGAGGTCTGCACCGGAAAATTCGCCGGTTTGTTTGGCGATGGCGGCAACGTCAATGCCGTTCTCAATCGGACGACCTTTTAAGTTGAAATTCAACACCGTTTCGCGGGCGATCTGATCGGGCGGAAGGACAAGCACCGTGCGGTCAAGTCTGCCGGGACGACGCAGTGCCGTGTCAACGTCCCACGGATGATTGGTTGCCGCGAGGACAAAAACGCCTTCGTTTTCCTGATTAACACCGTCGAGTTCGGCAAGCAGTTGGTTAATAACTCCGTGACTGTTATGCCGTGTCAGACTTCGTTTTCTGCCGAGCGCGTCAATTTCATCAAAAAACAAAACGCACGGTGCTTTTCGTCGCGCACGGGCGAAAATTTCGTGAATGTTTTTCTCACTGCTGCCGATCCACATATCCAAAACGTCGGACAGTCCGATAGAAATAAATTTTGCCCCCAACTCGCCGGCAACCGCCCGCGCAATGTAAGTTTTACCGCATCCCGGCGCACCGTAGAGCAAAAGTCCGCCGCGCAGAGATTTACCGTAAAGTTTCATCATTTCGGGATTTTTTAACGGCGCGAGAAAAGACAGATTGAGCCTTCGCTTGACCTGTTCCATTCCGGCGACATCTGACAAACGAAGTTCCGGCGTTTCAATTTCAAACGGCGAATTATCATCTTCAAGATCAAACAAACCGTCGTTGCCTGACCATTCCATTTGAGGAAGTTTTTCGGCAGTTTCGTCTTCGCTCAAAATCTCTGCCCAATCATCATTAGAAACTGTTGTATTTCTCAAATCGGGTAATGCGGGATTGACCGACTCTTTCGGCTCGGATTTACCTGTTAAGGCATTAAAAAGTTTACGATAACCGGCGGCTTTTTTTGTTTCGCCTGATTTTTCGGCGGATTGCTCCGCTTTTTCAAGGGCTTCGAGGTTTGTAGGCTCCTGATTCAAAACTTGCTGGTAATGAAATAAAGACAGATCAAATTGACCGTCGCTAAACAAAAGCGAGGCTAAATGAATTCGCAAAGCAATATTTTGCGAATCCGTCTGAACGGCGGAAGACAATAGGGAAATTAAAGATTTATCAACAGACATAATAGTTTGGGATACAAAAGAAGTAAGAAGTTGAAGGATTTAATAATTAATATCGAGGTGATATAACCCTTTACAAGATTAACTTAACCAATAATAAAGAGTCAATAATTTATTATAGGGCAAGAATTTTGAATTCGTTTTAATATGTTCCGGTTATTTTCAGAGTAAAATAAAAGGAAGATTCTACTGCCGGGTAGAACGGCGTTCCTTTATTCCCAAACTTTGACGATTTCGCGGAAGCGCGGGTCGTCTTTTATTTTGTCGAGGCGGGCATCAACTTTGGCGAAATTAAAGCCTTGCGAATGAACAGCGGCGGATTTTTCGAGCCACGAAATCGCGTTGTCATTTTCGCCCAAGAGCGCGTAGGCGATGGCGACTTCAAAGGCGTAGGCTTTCGGGTTATTTTTGATAAAGTTCGAGGCGGAAACCTTTTTCAGATTGGCGAGTGCTTCGTCGCGTTTGCTGCCGGTCGCTTGGACCTGCGCGGTAATCATCAGCCAGCCGGGTTCGTTTGCGTCGGAATTTCCGGCGAAAAGGCGTTCTTTTTGATAAGCGTTGTTTGCTTCGTCGTAGTTTCCGACGGCTTCGTAAATGACGCGCATTGTTTTGTGCGCCGGGACAAATCCGTTGTCAATTTCCAGAGATTTGCGCGTAAAAGTTAATGCTTCGTCATAACGCCGTGCGTAAAAATAAACTAATCCGGCGGCACTGTGAACGATTGCCGAGCGCGGTTCGAGTTCCATCGCCTTGTTAATATTGGCGATTGATTCGTCCGCTTTGCCCATCGCCGCATATGCGAGTCCCGACCAGTGATAAACGGTTGAATACGAAGGATTCAGTTCGAGAGCGCGGTGAAATTCGGCTTCGGCTTCGCTCCGTTTTTGTTCGCCGTAAAACAAAATATAGCCGAGCGAAGCGTGTGCTTCGGCGAGATTATCATCAATTTGAAGTGCCTTGAGCGCGTTTTCCTTTGCCTTTGCGTAGGCATCTTCGGGCGGCGGAATTTCGTAAAGATTGAGCAGCGCATAGGCATCCGCCAAACCCGAATAGGCGAGCGCATAATTCACATCTTTTTCACGCGATTTGTTAAAAAGTTCAATCGCTTTGTGAATATTGTCCGCCGAACGCGTTTTCATCAGGTAACGTCCGCCGAGATAAAGCTGATACGCTTCGGTATTGCTCGTATAGCTTTTGTTGATTTTGCGCTGATCGGCAGAGGTAAGTTCAATCGTCAGAGCCTTTAACACCTTGTCGGAAATCGAAACTTGCAGATTCGGCAAATCGTCGAGAGTTTCGTCAAAAGTCTCTGCCCAGAGGATTTTTTCGGTTATCGTGTCAATCAATTCCGCCGAAACCTGCAATTGATCGCCCGCGTTGTGGAGCGTTCCGCGCAAAATATAACTTACGCCGAAGCTCGCGCCGATTTCTTTCGGAGTCTGTTCACGCGGCAGATTAATCATCGCCGGACTGACGGAAAGTTCCTTGATTTGTCCGAGTTTTCGATACAGAGATTCGGCTAAACCCGAACCGAGTTGTTCCTCTTTGCCGCCTTGCGAATCCGTTTTGAAAGGCAAAACGGCGATTTTCTTTTGCTTTGAAATGCTTGGCGGAGTTGGCGCGACCGGCGGATTTTCTTTCTGTGCGCCGAATGAAAATTCGTAGCCGCCGGGAATTGTTCTGGTTCCTCGAAACAGAACAATTCCGACAATCGCCAACAAAATTGCCCCCGCAATTGCATAAGCCAATAAATTTCTGCGCGGCTTTTTCGTCGCGTCCGGCGCAAAATCCTTTGTTTCGGAGGTCGGAGTTTTTTCCTGGATGTTTCCGGTTGTAGAAACTGGGGGAAGAATTCGCGTGGCGATGTGCGAAGCGTGAATATCGTCTTTCGTTTCGCCAGCCGGTTTGATTTTGCCCAAATAATAATCGTAACGCGGATCATTTTTCAAAACATCAAATCGCGCGTCAACCGGCAGCCAGATCGCCCAAAAATCGCGTTCGTCAAACGATTTTCCGAGCCATTTAAAGGTTAAATCATATTCGCCGAGTTCGGTGTAAATAAAGACGAGATAGATCGGCGGCACATATTGTTTTTCGCGGTTGCGTTCCAGTTCGGCGGCGATTTCCCGTGCTTCGTCGTGTTTTCCTGCAACCGCCAACGCATATCCGTAGGCGCAGAGCGGCAGATTTTGGCGGCTGCTGACTTCAACTGCCTGACGGCACATTTTTTCGGCTTCTTCGTGATTTCCGAGCGGTTTGGCAAACCATGTAAATCCGGCGAGAGCTGTCGGATTTTTCGGCTGAAAAAGCAGTGCGCGGCGAATCTTGCCGAGTCCTTCTTCGTAGCGGCGGGCGTTTCGGAGAATAATTGCAAAAGAAACAAGCAGCGAAGGCGATTGCGGATTAAGCTGTTCGGCGCGTTGAACTGCGCTGATCGCTTCGTCGTGTCTGCCTTGCAGTGACAGCAGATGTCCGCGCCAGACGAATGCCTCGGCATAATTCGGGTTGAGGTCAAAAGCGCGGTCGAGATGTTTTTCCGCCGCCGCAAAATCCCAATCGTAACCGAGCGCGACAATCGCCAGCGAAACGTGTGCGTCCGCCAGATTTTCGTCGAGTTCGACGGCTTTCAGCGCGGCTTCTTTTGCCGCCTGAAAGGTTTCGACGGGCGACATTATTCCGAAAATACTGAGAAAATTATAATAATCCGCCACGCCGCTGTGCGCCGCCGCAAAATTCGGATCGAGCGCGATTGCCTGATAAAAACAGATCAGCGATTTCGCCAAACCTTCGACCGTGTAGCTGTGCCAGTGAAAACGTCCGCGCAAATATGCTTGATAGGCTTCGGCATTGTCCGTGCCGCGAGCAACGACGCTTTGGCGTTCGTCGCCGGTGATTTGCGGCAAAATTGCCTGCGCGACTTTTTCTGAAATCAAGTCTTCGAGACTTAAAACATCGGTAAATTCCTCGTCAAATTTTTCCGCCCAACGCGCCGCGCCTTCTTCGATATTCAAAAGCTGGACGGTGACGCGCAGTTTCGTGCCGACGCGCCGGATATTGCCGTCAATCACATAATCAACGCCGAGTTCCGCGCCTGCCGTGATCGGTTCGATGTCGTAATTTCCGTATTTCAAAACGCTGCTTGTCGGGCGAATGATAAACCGGCGGACGTTTGAAAGCCGCGTAATTAAAGCGTCAGCCAGACCAATGCAGAGATATTCGTCGCCCGTGTCGTCGTGCCGCGCCGCGCCGAGCAATTTCAATGGCAGAACCGCGACGGAAATTTCGTCGGAGCGTGTTTTCAGCGTGTGTTTCTCAGGTTTTATCGAATCCGCGTGAAAAACTTCGGCGATTACGGGACGGCTTTCGAGGTAACGCAAGATGTCTTCGGCAAATTCTCCGGCGGATTGATAACGCTCGGTCGGATTTTTCCGCATTGCTTTGAGAACGATTTTTTCTAAGTCACCGGAAAGTTCGCGGCGCAGGGCTTCGAGGTTGGCGTTGCGGTTCTCAAAAATGAATTCGAGCGGCGTAAAATCTTCGCTTTCCCTAGTCGAAACGATATTATCTTCGCGCGTCAGACTCGCGCTCAAACTTTCGGGCTGTTCTTCGCAGACGACGCGGGCGATTTCGTGCAAAGCGCGATTCTTCAAGCGATACGGGCGATGTCCGGTCAATAATTCGTAAAGCAGAACGCCCAGACTATAAATGTCGCTCGCCTTTGTGACGGGTTCGCCGCGCACCTGTTCGGGCGAAGCGTATTCGGGAGTCATCATCCGCATCGCCGTCGCCGTCGGGTCAATCGAATCGGCGGCAAGTTCGGGATCGAGAATTTTCGCAATCCCGAAATCGAGCAGTTTCGGCATTCCGTTTGCCGTAATCATAATGTTCGACGGTTTGATGTCGCGGTGAATAATTTGCCGCCGATGCGCGTGGTCAACCGCCGCGCAAATTCGCCGGAACAACTGCAAACGCTCGTTGATATTGAGTTTTTGCGAGTCGGCGTAATGATAGACGGGTTCGCCTTCGATGTATTCCATCACGAAAAACGGCAAACCGTCGGAAGTTGTGCCGCCGTCGAGCAGCCGCGCAATATTCGGATGATCGAGCGAAGCTAAAATCTGTCGTTCGTTGCGAAAACGGCGGACGATAAAATCCGTGTCCATTCCGCGTTTGATAACTTTGAGCGCGACACGCTGGCGAAATTCGCCGTCGGCGCGTTCGGCGAGATAAACCGCGCCCATTCCGCCGCGTCCGAGTTCCTTTGTCAAAAGATAAACGCCCAAACGTCTGCCGATCATCGCGCCGTTATCGTGGTTGATCTCACTGTCTATCGAATCGCTGATCTGGTCACGAATCGTTTCGCCGAGCATAAAACTATCCGTCCAAACCGGCGATTCGATAAAATCTCCGGCTTCGTCGTAATCAGAGATAAGTTTATTTATTTCTGTAATTAAATCTTCATCATCGGCGTGATCTTTAGTCAGATAAGCAAGACGCTCTTCGGGCGCGAGGTCAACGACCGCCTGAAAAACTTCTTCAATTTTTTGCCATCGCTCAGGACTCATTTTAGTAGGCAGTAGGCAGCGGCAGTTGGCAGTTTATTGTTTATCGTGGAGAGAATTTTTCAGGATGCAGAATCATATTGCCAAGCATTTTGCCCACTTCTTCATAACCATTCATTAACTTTTGATAATCAACTATTTCCAGATATTCGCAATCTTTCGCAACATCAAGCCAGACAGTTGTTTCGGTTGCTTCGCCGTCCGCGTCCGACATTTTATTCGCAAAAACCTTTGAATATTGTCTTTTCCGATAACCTTCGGCAATGTTCGCCGGAACACTTCGTGAAGAACGGCGAATTTGGTCAGTCAGCGAATATTTTTCTTCCGGCGGAAACTTTTTCGACAAATGAAAAACTTCCATCGCTAACTGATACGACAATTGATAAACCCTCAAACTTTTGTGTCCACTCATTTTTAACGTGTATGTTGAAACTCAAACCAACTGCCAACTGCCGCTGCCAACCGCCTACTGCCTTGAAATTTGCCCAAACAGCCACGCCTTCGCCATTTTCCAGTGGCGTTTGACGGTGATTTCGCTGACACCCATTACTTCGGCGGTTTCTTCGACCGATAATCCGCCGAAATATCGAAGTTCGACGATGCGTGATTTTTGCGGATCCATCTTGGCGAGTTGTTCAAGCGCGTCGTCAAGCGCAATCAATTCAAACGATTTTTCGTCCGAAACGACGACGATTGCTTCTTCGAGCTGTTCCTTTGAAAATTCGCCGCCGCGTTTGTCGGCGTTGTGTTTGCGGGCGTGGTCAACCAAAATCCGCCGCATAATATTTGCCGCGACCCCGAAAAAATGGGCGCGGTTTTGCCATTGCACATTTTTTTGGTCAACTAGTTTTAAATATGCTTCGTGAACGAGCGCGGTCGGCTGCAACGTGTGATCGGCGCGTTCGCGGCGCAGATAATTATTCGCCAGGACGCGCAATTCGCCGTAAACAATCGGCAAAAGCCTTTCCAAAACCTGCGTCTTGCCGTCCGTCAATTCGACGAGTAATTGCGTAACATTGTTAGGGGTTGTCGGCACAATTAAATTATTTTTGAACGTCTAAAATCGTAAATAAAGTATATGGAATAAAGGCTTTTTCTGCAATCTAAATTCAGTTGGCAGGCGGCGGTTGGCGGTTGGCAGTCTGATTTTGAACAATTACTGCCAACTGCTGCTGCCAACTGCCAACTGCCAACTGCCAACTGCCAACTAAAATTAACGAGATGATACTTTTTTTGAAAACTTTGCGCGTTATGTATCGAAGGCAAAACTCAGCCGAAAAAAAGGAGCAATTATGAAAAGTTCAGTTCAATATATTTTATTCGCAATCTTAACTTTAATTTTATCAATCAACACTTTCGCCGATGTCAAAGTCAAAATCCGTCAAACGATGAGCGGGCAAACTTATGAAAACACGACTTATATCAAAGGCAAACGCCAGCGCAGTGAGCAAAATGTCGGCGCGGGAACGACCGTCACGCTGACGCAGTGCGACCTTAAACGCAGTATTCAGCTCAATCCGCAAACGCAGGTTTATATCATTAATGCGTGGGAAAACGATACGACGACTCCGGCGACGACAACCGTTTCGGGCAGCACCAAAACCGAAGTCAAAAAAGGCGGCGTGATTACCACAACGATTACGACCAAAGACACCGGCGAAACGAAAAAAATGTTCGGCTACACGGCGCGTCATTTGATTATCACGACCGAAACCGAAGCCTCGCCGGATGCCTGCACGCCGTTGAAATCCAAAATGGTCACGGACGGCTGGTATATTGACGCGGCTTTCGCGCTTGACTGCGATTACGGAATGCTCGCCGGTTACGGCAACAATGCAAAATCCGGCGGCTGTCAGGACAAATACAATGTCAAACAAATCGGGACGGCGAAACGCGGTTATCCGGTTCTGGAAAAAATGACGATGTTTGACGAAAACGGCAAGGAATCTTTCACGATGACGAACGAGGTTGTCGAACTGGCGAACGCGACACTCGATCAGGCTTTATTTGAAATTCCGAAAGACTGGCGCGAAGTCAAAGACGCACAAAGTATGTATTCTTCAATGTCTTCAAACAGTTCAAATTCGACAAGTCAAAATTCGACGAATAATTCAGAGTTAAATTCGACAATCAGCACGATGAATTCGCAGAAATCGAGTAATAATTCTTCCGCAACACTCGAAGCGAAAAAAGCCGGAACAATTCGCATCGGTTTAGCGGGCGTTAAAACCGGCGCGGTCGGCGAAGGTGTCAATGCAGCGGATTTGGCAAGTACGATTCAAAATTCCTTACCGCAATTTCTGAAAAACACAAAAGTCGAAATCGTTACGCTCGAAGCCAAACTGCAATCAACAATTGATGCGGAAGCCAAACAAAAAGACTGTGATTATGTGCTTTACGCGACTGTTTCGCACAAAAAAGGCGGCGGCGGTTTCGGATTTGGCAAAGCTCTCGGCGCGGTCGTTTCGCAAACCGGCGGCGGCGCGTGGGGCAACACAACGGCAAACGTCGCCGGAGCAGTCGCCTCACAGTCAATCGTCGCGGCGACATCAAATATCAAACCGAAGGACGAATTAACGCTCGACATTAAACTGCAAAACGGCGCGACAATTGCGCTGACGAAACAGTTCAAAACAAAAGCAAAATCGGCGGGCGAAGACATTATCTCGCCAATCGTCGAACAAGCGGCGCAGGCGATTGTCGAAGCGGTCGGCAAATAATTTTGGGATAAACAAGAAGAGAAAAAGACGGTTTTGCTGATGCAAAACCGTCTTTTAAATTTTTACCAAAGATATTCCTTCGCGTTAATTTAATTTCAAATTTCCGGCATCCGATTTACCGGTTGGCGGAATAAAGATGTTCTTTTGAGTTTGAATTATTTCCTGCCAGGGCGACGTGTGCTGTAAAAGATGTTCGATTTGTTTGTCCGTCACCGGCTTTGAAAAAAAGAAGCCTTGTCCGCTTTCGCAGCGGAGTTGTCGCAGATGGTAAAGTTGATTAATCGTTTCGATTCCTTCGGCAATTACGTCGAGCCGCAAGTGTTTCGCCATTAAAATTATCGTGTTGACGATTTCGCTGTTGTCCTCGCCGTCTTCCATTGTGCTGACGAATGAGCGGTCAATTTTCAACGTATCAATCGGGAATTTATGGAGATAATTGAGCGAGGAATAGCCTGTGCCGAAGTCGTCAATCATCAATTTTACGCCGAGCATTTTAAGCTGTTTGAGAATCGAAATCGCTTTTTCGGCATCTTCCATCACCGCGCTTTCGGTAATTTCGAGTTTTAATTTTTCAGGCGTAAATTTTGTTTCGGCGAGAACTTTTTCGACCAAATTGATCAAATTAGATTGAGCGAAATGTTTACCGGAGATATTCACGCTGATGGTCAGGTCAGGATTAAAATCAGTCTGCCAAATTTTCACTTGACGACACGCTTCGCGCAAAATCCATTCGGTCATCGGAATAATCAATCCGGTATCTTCGGCAACGGGAATAAATTTAAAGGGAGCGACCATTCCTTTACGCGGATGATTCCAGCGGACGAGAGCCTCGAATCCGATAATCCGCACCGTTTCCAAATTAACAATCGGCTGGTAATAAAGACAAAACTCGCTGCGTTCAATCGCCTGCCGCAAATCGGTTTCAACTTCGATGCGTTCGAGCAGCGTGTCGTGCATTGTGCGGTTAAAAATGACGAACGGCTTCTGCATCTGTTTTGCCTGATACATTGCAATTTCGGCATCGCGCAGAATGTCTTCGGTTATTTCATAGTGCGGACTGCTGTTGGCGATTCCGATACACGGAGTCGTAAAAATCTGTCTTCCCTGAAGACTAAACGGCTCGGAAAGTTTTTGATGAATAAGATTAGCGAGCGCGACGGCATTTTCTTCGGTGGCGTTTTCACTTATCACGACCGCAAATTCATCACTGCCGAAACGCGCCACAATCGTTCTTTCCGTGACGATATTTAATAACCGCTTGGCGACTTGTTTGAGAATCTGATCGCCGAACGGATAGCCCAGACTGTCGTTGATGTGTTTGAAACTGTTCAGGTCAATATACAGAACGGCGAATTTGTAATCCGGGTTTGAATAGCTGATTTCGTAGAGTAACGATAGATTTTCGATGACCGAATTTCGATTCGGCAGATCGGTCAGATTATCGTGAAAAGCCGCGTGGCGGAACTGATTTTTGCTTTCGAGCAGTTCCTGACCGATGCGTTCCTGTTCACTGAGCAAGTCGGTCAATTCAAAAACGTGCCGTTCGGCTTGTTCAGCGCGAAGTCTTTCCGATTCGGCGCGTTCACGTTCGGCGTTTTCCGCTAATGCCGATGTTTGTTTTATTTCAGTTATGTATCTTCGATATGTGGCATAAACTACTGTCGCCAAACCAAATATTACAAGAACCATAAACAAATTGGTTTGTGTAATCAGTTTATAAGACAAGACGGCTAAAATCGCTTCGGCAAAGTAGAGTAAGCCTAAATTCAAATAAGTTTCTTTCCATGTATTCCAGATAGATTCGCCGGATTTTATCGAGGCGAAAATTGCTACCAAAGTCGAATTGCTGACATATTGCGTAACGCTCATAGTCAGCATTAATAAAACTATCGAATTATAGTATGAACTGTTGAAAACATTATCAATCGGAGAGAACAGATAATATGTAAAACAGAATGTGACAAAGATTGACAGAGTGTGAATTGCCGCATTGAGAGCAAAAGTTTTCGGCTTGATCGGAATTCCCTTTCGTTTGAACGAGTAAGATGTAAATAAAGACTCAAACAGAGCGAGAAAAATTGAAACCGTCCCACCATAGTTGAGTAAAGCAAATAAAATCAAAACATCGGCGATTGAGAAATGAATTTTTGTTTTTGGAAGTTGAAAGTGCAGTTTCGCGCTAAAAAAAATCGTTATTAAAGCAAGACTAATGACCTGCCAATCAATCTTTGACGGCGGAGAGTAAATCGCAGACAAAACAATGGAAGCAAATCCTCCAAGGACAACAACCCAGTAAAGTAGTTTGTGATTTGCTTGACGAAATTTCATCTGAAGACCCTTATGATTGGTGAAAAAAGACAGGATTAGAGAGGAGGCAGCGAAGACCGGTTAAGTTGGCTGTTCTCTACCATTATTAGGATAGAACAATTTTTCGGTAAATTCAACAAAATAAAAATAATAGCGAAAGAAAATCTTTTCTTCCGCTATTTGTATTAAAAGCAATTTGTCGGAAGTTTAGTCACCGCCGCTCAAAACTGCTGTATTTTGTGTGCTGTCGCTTAACATAGTGCCGTCGGAAAGCATAGTGCCGTCGGAAAGCATTGTGCCGTCACTGAGCATTGTTCCGCTGCTAAAAGCTGTGCTGTAATCTAGAAATACAGACCCGTCGGAAATTGTTCTGCCGTCACTGAGCATCGTGCCGTCACTGAGCATTATGCCGTCAGATAACATTGTGCCGTCAGATAACATTGTGCCGTCAGACAACATCGTGCCGTCACTGAGCATCGTTCCCAGATCATAAATTTTTTGATATTTCTGAATTAAACCGGTGCCTTTGACATAGCCGGTATTCAGCATTACTCCGCCAGACCACGCAAAACGATTGCCCGTAATTGTTGTGAACTGAGTCGGTAAAGTCGTCGTCGTCAGCATTCTCGTGCCAAGCGCGGTCGGATTCGGTAAATCTTGACGAATGTTTTTGGCGAGACGCACTGCGCCTTCGATATTTAGTTCGCCCGCGCCTTGTTCGAGTTGATTGAACCTTGCAAGCGGCTGCGCCGTGTAGCCTAAAATCATCTTAATCATATTCGGTTTCAGTTTCGGATTCGCCTGCAAAAGAAGCGCGACCGCCCCTGAAACAATCGGTGTCGCCATTGATGAACCGCTCATTCTGATTAATTTTTGATTCGGAACTCTGGTTTGATTCTGGACTAATGAAGGATGATCCTCGTCAAATTTTCCGCCGGGTGAAAACGATGAAAAGATTTTATTTCCCGGCGCGACCAAATCCGGTTTCATCAAATGGTCGAATTTTTTGACACCGTTTGCATCCGTGTAGTAGCTGCGCGTCGGTCCGCGTGAACTGTAAGTCGCCACGCCGTCATCGGTTCGCACATCCGTTTGAAAAGTGTTTGAAGCACCGACCGTAATTGCCGAAGGTTCGTTACCTGGCGAATGAATCTTTCCGTAAATTTTCCCGCCGTTGGCGGTTTTGCCGTCATTTCCGGCAGCGACGACGACGACGATTCCGGCATCAACCAATTTGCGAACGGCGCGGCATAAAGGATCGTTGCGATACGATTCCATCGCCGGCGTGCCGAGACTTAAATTGACGACTTTCATATTGTAAGTCGGGTTGTTGCGGTTGTCATAAACCCAGTTGAGTGCCGCCAGCAAATCGGAAGACCTGCCTTCGCCCGCATAATCCAAAACACGCAGCGAAATAATTTTCGCCCGCAGCGCGATGCCGCGATAGTCGGCTAAAGTTTCATCACCGTCGAAACAGTCGCCAGCAGCTAAACCTGCAACGTGCGTTCCGTGACCGTTTTCGTCGTATGGATTGCTGTTATACTGCAAAAAACTCTTTTCAAAAATCACGCGCGAAGTTTCCAAATCGTTTTGACCCAGAGTTTGAAATGATCTGTGATAGCGGTTGACACCCGAATCTATCACGACGATTCCAATGTTGCTGCCGTTTAAGTTTGATTCTCCGTAAGTTTGCCGCGCCGCCGCTGCGCCGGTGGTTGTTTCGATATGTCCGAGACCGGAAAGCGAGCGGTTTGCCGAAAGATGTCCGACCACGCCGTTATTTGAAAGTCCTTCCAACGCCCACACCGGAACTTCGACTTCCATCGTATTCAAGCTCGGCATTTTGGATAAAACTTTCGCCTGATTAGTCGAAAGAAGTGATTTCAGTTTCGGATTGCTGATGTCGGAACTTTGCAGAATGACGGGAACGCGGTCATTCTGTTGTGAATTATTCATCAACTCTCGCAAGTCGGGCGAGATTTTTTCGCCGACGAATGTGTCCGCGTCGTCTTTGTTGAGGTCAATGTTGATTCTGCCGAACTTTGCCGCGACCGGCGAATTTCGGGCAGTTTCCAAATCGTATTCATCGGAGGTCGCCGTCGTGATAATCTTTACTTTATTTTCGGTGATTGCTTTGTTGATAAATGCAGCGGCTTGTGTGCCGTATTGTGCGTCGGACGCGGCGAATAAATCTTCGATTAAAAGAACCATTTCGCCGTTTGAACTTTCCGCCAGTTTGAATGTTTGCGAAAGTTTCGACATCGCTTCCGCTTCGGTTTTTGAATTTCCGAAAACCGAATTCAAATCGAGTTTCCAAATCTTTTTGCCCGGAATGTTTTTCGCGGCATTTTCGCTATTCAATGTGATAACCGCGTTATCCACAACCTCTTGATGCGCTGTGCGGCTGCGGTCAACCATAATTACGCCTCTTTTTGAGGATTTGAAACTCGCCAGAAGTTTTTCGGTCGCTTCTTTAAAGTCTCCGGTTTTTTCTCCACTTGTCCCCAATGAAAGGTCTTGCAGATATGAATCTGCTTCAAACGATGTAGAAGTTTTAATATTCGTTTTTGTCTCGCCTTTCGCTAAAGTCGCACTGACCAGTGAAGTTGATGACAGCAGCGAGCCTAGTGCGGCGACGGTCAAAAGTTTTTTTATTCTTGAAGTTATCATTTGTTTAGTTTTCCAATTAATATTCTGCTTTTCTTTCCTAAACAGGAGCAGTCGAGTATTCCCCTTAGCAAACCGTATGCCGTCCGCCAAATCGCTGCATATTAGGTATTTAGTGACAATATGAGAACTGTTAAAATTGTTTCAAGTCAGATTGACCGATAGTTTGTTCATTTTGAAAGGTTTTATCGAGCAGCGGCAAATAATTCATTTGCAGATATTTAACTGATACTAATCATTCAAATTTTCCGCGTTAGATGTCAGAAGCCGAATAATTTTCGGCGAATTACATTCTTAAACAGTTCGCAAAATTATGAAAAGCGTCATTTTAATCAAATATTTATCCCGTCGGATATTTTCATTCATTTTACTAATAAGCGTTCTTTCGAGCGCATTTTCCGTTTCGGCACAGAAACGGCAAACGATTCCGCCGAAAACCGATCAAATTGCGGCGACGCAGAAAAAAGGCTGCGCGGGCGGTTGGAGCGGCGTTGTTACTTACAAAAAAACTCTCAAAGATTCGCTTGAATCTGATGAGCCGGGAATTCGTAAAAGCATTGACCGCATCAAGCATAAAACTTCGCGCGATTATACTTACACGGTGCGCGCCATCGTTGATGGGACTGATCCGAAAAACGCGGTTGTCAAAACTAAAATTAATTTTACCGACAACGATTTGAATTGGGGACAGGAAAAAGTTTTCGATACTTGCAGCGCGACGGAAAACGGTCATTGGTTCATCATCGAAAGCACCGACGACCGCAAAACCGAGGCAAAGGCGAGCGGTTCGGCGGAATCGTTTAATTTGCAGGTCAATGAAGCGGCGGGAAATTACAGTTTCAGCGCGGCATTTCCCGAAATTGACGGCACCTACAAACGCGAAGAACACACGAAGCGCAGCGGACATTGCCAGCCGAAAAATAATGAGCCATACGACCGTTCGACCAACGAGCCGACGAAAGTTGAAAGATCGGGTTTTTCGGTTGACGACGAGAAAATAGATCCAAAAAATCCTGATGTTTTGTCGGGAACGAAAATTTGGGGCGACGACGGTTCGGGGCAAATCAGAACTTTTGTCTATCAGGCGACGTGGAAATTTACGCGCTGTCCGGCGCAGATTCTCGTCACGGACGTAAAATTTGAAGATATGAAGTTTCCGACGTGGAACAATTGGAAGGAAGTTTCCGAATACGAATCCACGATTGACGGCAACGAAATCAAAATCAAAGCGTCGGTTTTGAATATGACGGGCGAAACGAAATACGTCGAGGTCAGATTTTTTGAAACTTACAAAGGCGACAAATACGACGGCGCAAAACCCGACCGCGCTCTTCAAGGCGGTTTGACCGAAGCTCCGGTCGTCAAACTCGACGCGGGCGAAGAACGCGAGGTCGAAATTTCGTGGAAATCCGAAGGCTATGCGTGGTATGACGACGGTCGCCCGCGCCCAAGACAAATGTTTCGCGCCGAGGCTTGGGAAAGTGATGCGCTCAAAGATTCGCTCGTCGAAAATCTGCGAATCGCGCCGAAACCGTTGATTTTGATTCCCGGCGTTTATTCAACCGTCGAGAGTTTTCAAATTTACCAAAACCTTTTGACCTCCGCGCACAGCTACGCTTGGAAGGCGGCGATTTTTCCGAAACAGCCGACTTCCGTTTACGCCGATGCCGACGACTTGACCGAATTCGTCACTGCGACGCAGAAGAAAGACAATGCTTGGCACGTTGATCTGGCGGCGCATTCGAGCGGCGGACTCGTCGGGCGGCTCTACATTCACAAACAGATGGAAATGCAACCTGATAAACGCCCGACCGTCAAACATTTTATGATGCTCGGCACGCCGAACGCGGGCGTTCCGTGCGCTCAGGATTTGAAGAAAACCAAGTTCGGCGCAAACTTCAAAGTCGCCGACGAATTGATGCCGGAAGAGATGAAAACATTCAACAAATTCGTCTTTGAGCGCAAAGGCACATACTTTTCGGTTCTCGCCGGCAACGGTTCGGAAATTCTCTGCGGCGATTGGATGGAGGCAAACGGCAACGACGGATTCGTCTCGGTCGTCTCGGTGCGTTCCGGCGTGACGGACGTTCAATTAACACCCGATTCGCACCAAGATTTAATTAAACCGGAACATTTCGGCGATTATATAAAACCGCACGTCGTCACCGGACCGTTCGGAACTTATCCGCTTTTGCAGCCGCGTTAGTGATTTGAAAATGATGGAAGATGAGAGATTTACGACAAAAGGCAGAAACCCGCGCGTGAGCAAGGGTGCTTCAAGTTGAGCATTTTACACCCTTGCTCACGCGCGGGTTTCTGCCAAAAGAAGTCGCTCTAACATTGAAAGAAGTTGTTAAAAGAGCAATATGGAGAGTAATTTATGCGCTTGCAGCAAATCGAAAATCCGCCGGGAATTTTTTTGAAAATCGCTTATTGGTTCAGCAAAAAGCAGTTCGGCAAAGTCTTAACGCCGATGAAAGTTATCTACGCGCGAAAGCCCGAACTGCTCAAATTTGCGATGAAAATAACGAAATTTGAAGAAAAGCAAAACTCGCTTCCGCCCGAACTGCGAATTTTTATCAAATACGCCGCTGCCGCCAATAACGGCTGCACATTCTGCACCGACATCGCGCTCGCCAAAGCCGTTAAAGAGAAGATCGGAACGGCAAAGTTCGCCGCGCTGACAGACGAATCAAACCACGATTCTTTCACCGAAAAAGAACGCGCCGTGTTCGATTTTATCAAGGAATACGCGAATGAAAAACGCACGGGCGACGCGACTTTCGCCGCCTTAAAAGCGAATTTCAACGACACCGAAATCGTCGAAATCATCGCGCTCAATGCGTTTGAACATTTCTACAACGCACTCAATATTCCGCTCGAAATCGAATCTGACGGATTAGAACAATTGGCTAAAAATAAAAATTAGTTGTTCAGAGTTCTGTGTTTAGGCGGCTCTTAGCGAACAGGAATGTCGGCATTATCTTAAATTTTGTGGGCAAAATTATATTTTCAGGCGATAGAAAAAGTTTGTGGATAAATAGCAAATTTAGCAAATCGCCGGTTGCGCGTTACAATAATCTTCAGGACGGAAATTTTACAATTTTGGAGAAATAAATATGGAAGCAACAACGAAGACACAGGAAAATCCGCTGCAAGAACTTGCCGCTTACGGGCAGTCGCCGTGGCTCGATTATATTCGACGCGATTTGTTTACGACGGGCGAACTTAAACGCCTGATTGACGAAGACGGTTTGAAGGGAATGACCTCGAATCCGGCGATTTTTGAAAAAGCCATCGGCAGTGAATATTACAAAGATTCGATTGCCAAACTCGCGCAGGAAAAAGATTTGGATGCGACGGCGATTTACGAAAAAATTGCGATTGAAGACATTCAACACGCGGCGGACGCGCTGCGCGGCGTTTATGACGCGACCGAAACGCGCGACGGCTATGTTTCGCTCGAAGTTTCGCCCGCACTTGCCGATGATTCGGAGGGAACGCTGGAAGAAGCGCGTCGTTTGTGGAAAGCCGTTGACCGTCCGAATTTGATGGTCAAAGTTCCGGCAACAGTGGTCGGTTTCGACACAATCAAGCAGTTGATTTCCGAAGGCATTAACATCAACGTCACTTTGCTCTTTTCGCAGGAATCTTACCGCAAAGTCGCCGAAGCGTTTGTCGCCGGACTCGAAAAACGTGCCGAAGAAGGTAAAGAATTGAGCCATGTTGCCTCGGTCGCCAGCTTTTTCGTGTCGAGAATTGATTCGTTGATTGATTCGCAGATTGACGAAAAAATGAAAACGGCGGAAAGCGAAGATAAAAAAATACTCGAATCTCTGCGCGGAAAAGTGGCGATTGCCAACGCGAAACTCGCTTATCAGGCTTACGAAGAAATCTTTTCAGGCGCGCGTTGGGAAAAATTGGAAGCGAAGGCTGCACAGACGCAGCGCGTTTTGTGGGCTTCGACGGGAACGAAAAATAAGGATTACAGCGACGTTTTGTATATCGAAGAATTGATTGGCAAAGACACCGTGAACACGATTCCGCCCGCAACGTGGGACGCTTTCCGCGATCACGGACACTTACGAAACAGCTTGACGGAAGATGTCGAGGGCGCAAAAAAGACGCTCGAAGATTTGGAAAAATCCGGCATTTCGCTTGAAGCGGCAACCGATAAATTATTAATTGATGCCGTGCGTCTTTTCGTCGAACCGTTCGACAAAATGATCGCGGCAGTCGAAACGGCAATTAACGAAAATAAAAAATAACTTTAAACCGTAGAATTTGTCGGATAAAATGGACGTGAAAACTTCGCGTCCTTTTTTTATGAAAATTTACACGACAGGTTACACCGGCAAAGCGTTTGAACAGCTTTCTGCACTGCTCGACTTTCACGAAGCGGTTCTCGCCGACATTCGTTTCGCACCCGTTTCACCTGATCTCGAATGGCGCAAAAATTATCTGAAATTGCTGCTCAAAAATCGTTACCGCCACGTTATGCAGCTCGGAAATCGCCTTGCCCAAACCGGCGGAATTCAAATTCACAACCTCGAAATCGGCATTCGTCTGATTGAGTCGTGGCAAACAAACGTAATTTTGATGTGTGAATGTGAAAGTTTAGAAAACTGCCACCGCCGCGTCATCAAAACCGAACTTGAAAAGCGAGGCTACGAAGTTGAAGAGATTACGGATTGGAACATCGCGCAACCAACGCTTTTCGATTAAAAATCAGTATAGCGAGCGGTAGCGAGTCTGGTTCACTATCTGAATTCTGCTGAGTAACGTGTTCGCTACCGCTCACTATACTGATTTTTCGCGCAACTTTTTTTCGATATGTTAAAATTAAATCTATAAATTATGAAAGAAATAAATGTCATCGGCGGCGGTCTTGCTGGAGTCGAAGCGGCGTGGCAAGCCGCAAATTCGGGCGCGAAAGTTAAACTTTATGAAATGCGTCCCGCCCAACAAACGCCCGCACATCGCACGGAAAATTTAGCTGAAATTGTCTGCTCGAATTCGCTGAAAACCGATGAAGTCGGTTCTGCGCCGTATCTTTTGAAAGAAGAATTGCGGCGCGGAAATTCGCTCGTGATGGAAGTCGCCGCCGCGACCAAAGTTCCGGCGGGCGCGGCTCTCGCGGTTGATCGCGGGAAGTTTTCGGAAATGATTACGCAGCGTATCGAAGCGCATCCGAATATTGAATTGATTCGTGAAGAAATCAAAACGATTCCCGAAGATGAAATCACGATTATCGCCACCGGACCGCTCACATCCGAAGCGTTGACGGCGGAAATAATGAAATTTACCGGCGACGATCAGCTTTATTTTTACGATGCGATTGCGCCGATTGTCGCCGCCGATTCGATTGATATGAACATCGCTTTCAAAGCGGCACGTTACGGCAAAGGCGGCGACGATTACGTCAATTGTCCGTTTGACCGCGATCAATATGCGCGATTTTATGAGGAATTAATTGAGGCGAAATCAGTTCCGCTCAAGCGTTTTGAAGATACGAAATGGTTTGAGGCGTGTCTGCCGATTGAAGAAATGGCGCGGCGCGGCGTTGACACTCTGCGTTTCGGCTGTATGAAACCGGTCGGTTTGCCCGTTCCGGCGACGGGACGCGAACCTTACGCGGCGGTTCAATTGCGTCAGGAAGACTTGATGGCGGACGCTTTTTCGCTCGTCGGTTTTCAAAATCATTTGAAATACGGCGAACAGGAACGTGTTTTGAAATTAATTCCGGGACTCGAAAACGCGGAATTTCTGCAATTCGGGCAGATTCACCGCAACACTTTTATTAATTCGCCGCAGATTTTGAATGAAACCTTGCAGACGAAAAAACAGCCGAAATTATTTTTCGCGGGACAAATCACGGGCGTTGAAGGCTATGTCGAATCGGTCGGCACAGGCTGGCTTGCCGGACTCAATGCGGTCAGAGTTGCGCGAAATGAAGAATTATTAATCGCGCCCGAAACTTCGGCAATCGGCGCACTTTGCCGCTACGTTTCAAACGTCGAAACGAAAAACTTTCAGCCCGTCAATATCACTTTCGGACTGCTCGCGCCGGTTTCGGTCGAGATTCGCAAAAAGTATCGCAACAAACGCGAACGCCACAATATTCAAGTCGAAATCGCGCTCAAAGATTGGGACAATTGGCTTTCGGCGATCAACAAAAACGCTCTGGAGGCGCATCAATGACAACAGTTGTTGCGGTAAAAAAGAACGGATTTGCGGCGATTGCCGCCGATACTCTGACGATGTGGGGCAATATGAAAGAGTCGGCGGCGCACATTGAAAACAGCGAAAAAATCTTGAAATTTCAGGACAATTATCTGGCTTTTACAGGCTCATCGTCCTTTAAACTCGTCATCGAACATTGGTTGGCAAAATCAAAACGCAAACCGAAATTAGACAGTGTTGAAGATATTTTCGATTCGTGGCTGTCCTTTCACAAAGACTTAAAAGACAAATATTTTCTGCGTCCCGATGACGAAGATTCGGATGAATTTGAGACTTCACGGATGAATGTTTTAATCGCCAATCCAAACGGCATTTTCGCGGTCGGAGTTTTGCGTTCGGTCAATGAATACAAACGATTCACGGCATTCGGCAGCGGCTGCGATTACGCCATCGGCGCGATGCGGGCAGTTTACGACGACGAAACAAAATCAGCTGAAGACATCGCCAAAATCGGCATCGAAGTCGCCGCTGAATTTGACGACGGAACCGGTTTGCCGCTGAATTCTTATACGATAAAGTTGAAATAATTTAGAATTTTATGAAAGTGTTGCTTTACTTTTGCAAATCGGCGAATTATTTAACGGCAAATTCAGTTGACACAGGTTGATGCTTTTTTATTGAAACGCGGAGCGGACTGGAGCGCAATCCGTCCCGGTTGCATTGAGCGTCGCTTCGGCGCGAAAAAGCCTCCGATTAATTTCAAGTTGCAAAAGATAGAGCGCATTCGCTGTCGCGCATTTTTCATTAGGTATTCAAATTGTTAAAGGTTTTTTCGCGGTAAAAAACACCGCTCAATGCAACCGGGACGGATTGCGCTCCAGTCCGCTCCGCGTCTAAAGTTTAGAGGTTGCCGCGTGAAATTTGGGAGAGAATAAAATGAAGGCGGACGAAAGAAATATATCCGTTTGGCGGGCGCGAAGCGCAACCCTTCCTGACCTTAAATTAGTTTTAGCTTGAATCTTAAAGACAAACTTGAATTCAAGCCGGAGTGATACAGACAAGTTAAAAACATTAACAGGTCGGCAAGGGTTGCGGTTTCCGCGCCCGCTTTTCATAGATATCGCAATACAAATTTATCTAAATGGAAACAACCCAAATTTTAATAATTCTCGCCGTTTTTGCCGTTGCAATGCTTTATTCGTCGGTCGGTCACGGCGGCGCGTCGGGTTACTTGGCGGTGATGGCTCTGCTTGGCGTGATGCCGGAAGTGACGCGCTCGACGGCTTTGATCTTGAATCTTTTTGTCGCGTCAATCGCTTTTGTGCAGTTTTACCGCGCCGGAAATTTTGACTGGAAAATCTTTCTCCCGTTTGCAATTGGTTCTGTTCCATTGGCTTATCTAGGCGGGATGATTCATCTGCCGACGACCGTTTATAAAATAATTCTCGGTGTTGCGCTGATGATCGCGGCGATTCGTTTAGCGATAAATTTAAAGTCGGATGACGAAACAAACACGCCGAATTTTTGGATTTGTCTGTTGATCGGTGCAATTTTAGGTTTTGTTTCGGGACTCGTCGGCGTTGGCGGCGGAATTTTTCTCACACCGATTTTGCTTTTGATGAACTGGACGGAAACGAAAAAAGCGGCGGGAATCTCCGCGCTCTTTATTCTTGTCAATTCGATTTCGGGACTTTTCGGAAATTACGCGCAGGTTCGGCAACTTTCTTCCGCCGTTTTCGTCTGGATAATAGCGGCAATTATCGGCGGCGTGATCGGTGCGACAATGGGCAGCTACCGTTTTAATTCGCTGACTCTGCGGCGCGTTTTGGCATTCGGTTTGTTGATCGCGGGCGCGAAGTTGATTTTTACATAAAGGAGAAAAATTATGAATAACCAAGTAAATAAAGATGTCGAACATCTGAAAATTCTCTCAATTTGTTTTTACGTTCTGTCAGGATTAACACTTTTTCCCGTAATTTTCGGATTATTTTATATGATTATGGGACTTTTCTTCGGCGCGGCAATGTTTTCGAGCGACATTCCGCATCGTCCGGGCGAACCGCCGCCGGCACTTTTCGGCGGAATTTTCATTGTTATCGGATTGTTTTTGGTGTTGATATTCGGAACTTTGGGTGTTCTGATTCTCAAAGCCGGACGCAATTTGTCAAAAAAGAACAGTTACACATTTTGTTTTGTGATCGCTTGTTTGATCTGTCTCTGGATGCCGCTCGGCACGGTTCTCGGAGTTTTTACGATCATTGTGTTGACGCGCGAATCGGTCAAGACAATTTTTAACGGGCAAACCACGCCGCAATTCGGAAACACGCCACCGAATTGGCAGTAACATTATGGAATTTGCAGATTTTGACGAAAAAGGTTTCAGAATTTTAGCAAACGCGATTGATGCCCAAACCGTTTCATTTTTGACAGATGAATTAGCAAAGTTAAATCCTTCAAATTCGGTCAGCCGAAAAAACGAAACAGTTTACGGCGTGCGAAATCTGCTCAACCTTTTGCCGTCAATTAAAGAATTTTCGCAGAACGATCCGGTCAAGAAAATCACCGAAGATTTTCTCGGCAAAAATGCCAAAATCGTTCGCGCAATTTTCTTTGACAAAACTGCCGGTGCAAACTGGAAAGTGCCGTGGCATCAGGATTTGACGATTGCCGTCAGGGAAAAACGCGAAACCAAAGGCTTCACTGCTTGAACGCGGAAAGCCGGAGTTCAGCACGTTCAGCCGCCGGTTGAAATTTTGGAAAAAATGCTGACTTTGCGCTTTCATCTTGATGACGCGAACGAATCGAACGGCGCGTTAAAAGTCATTCCCAAATCGCACCAAAACGGACGTTTGAGCGCGGCAGAAATTAAATCCGTGTGGCAGGCAAACGAAACGCACGTTTGCAGCGTCAAAAAAGGCGACTGTTTAATAATGCGCCCGTTAATTTTACATTCTTCGTCTGCTGCCGCGAGTCCGAAAAACCGGCGTGTCATACATTTTGAATTTTCAGCGGACGATTTACCGAACGGTTTGGATTGGTATGGTTCATAAAGTTTTACTCACAATTTTAATTTTGACTTTTGCGCTTAATATTTCCGCGCAGAGCGGACGCAATAAGCCGTCGGAAATGCCGTCACCTTCGCCGACTCCGAAGCGTTTAGGCGGTTACTCGCCGACCGAAAAAGTCATCCCGATTGCCGTAAATCCGCTGCCGACTCCACCAAAAAAAATTAATAACGACGGCGATGACGACGGTATCATCAAGGTCGAATCTAATCTCGTTCCGATTCCGGCTTCCGTTTTGAACGCTAACGGGCAAACCGTCGGAAATTTGAAACTCGAAGATTTTCTGCTCCAAATTGACGGAAATCCCGTTGAAATCGGCGAACTTTCGCGCTCGGAAACGCCGGTGCGACTCGCGCTTTTGTTTGATAATTCGTCGAGCGTGACCATCGCCCGCGAATTCGAGAAAAAAGCCGCCGTCAGATTTTTCAAGCGCGTTATTCGTCCCGACAAAGATTTAGTCGCGCTTTTTTCGGTGGCGACAGTTTCGCGGCTCGAACAGCCTTTGACAAAAGACGTTTCGCTGCTTGTGCAGGCAACTGAAAATTTCGCGCCGCCGTCGGGTGCGACCGCGCTGCTTGACGGCATTATCGAAGCCGCGCAATATTTGAGAGAAGCCAACGGCAGACGCGTCATCGTGATTGTTTCCGATGGTGACGATACGGTCAGCGATGCGACTTTTGATGACACTTTGAAATATTTACAGATTGATAATTGTCAGGTTTATGTTGTCAAAACCACCGATTTTGAAAACGCCAAACGCACCGGACAGCGCACGGGCAGCGCAAATCTGCGCCAACTCTCCGCCGAACGCCGAATGCAGGAAATCGCCGCCCAAACCGGCGGTGCAGTCTATTCGCCGATTGACGAAGACGAATTAGACAAAGCCTTCGCGCAAATCTCCGCCGAACTCGCGCAGCAGTATGTCTTGAGTTATTACCCCGAAAACGAAGCCGACAAACGCGGCGAATTTCGCACGATCTCACTCGCCGTCAAAACTCGCCCAAACCTGACAGTTCGCACACGAAAAGGTTATTATGTTCCGAGACAGATAAATCGTTAACAGTTAAATTGTTTTTCGTTTTTCAATTAACGTCGAACGATTTACAATTAACAGCTAACGAATATGCTTGAAGAACTTTTGAAACAATTTTTCCAACATCTGCGCTACGAGCGCAATGTCAGCCAGCACACTTTGCGAAATTATTCGAGCGATCTGGAGCAATTTCGTGATTATTTGCTGACTAAAGGCAAAGTTTCCGACATTCCGGTTTCGGAAATTGACCATTTGACGATTCGTGAATGGATGTCGAATCTGCACGGCGAGAGCAAAAAGAAAACTTCGATTGCGCGGAAATTAGCTTCCTTGCGGACGTTTTTTCAGTTTCTCGTGCGCGAAGGCGTGCAGGAAAATAATCCGGCAAAACTCGTCGCGACACCGAAAGTCGAGCGCAAACTGCCGACTCATCTTTCGATGGAAGATGCCGTGCGCTTTATCGAAACACCCGATTTAAATACGGATTTAGGCAGACGCGACCGCGCGATTTTGGAATTTCTCTACGCGACCGGAATGCGTGTCGGCGAACTCGTCAATTTGAGTTTGAAAGACATTGATTTCCGCGAAAAACTCGTCCGCGTGACCGGCAAACGCAAGAAACAAAGGATTTTGCCGTTCGGCGAACCCGCACTCCAATCATTAATGTTTTATCTCAACGAAACCCGCGCCGCTTTTTTGAATAATTGTCCGCCAACCGAAAGAGATGATCAAGCAGTCTTTTTAAACTATCAAGGCACACGCATTACGACGCGATCAGTCGGTCGAATGGTTGATAAATATATCAAAATCTGCACCGAAATTAACCGCGATATTTCACCACACAGCCTGCGCCATTCGTTCGCCACTCATTTATTAGATTCCGGCGCGGACTTGCGCGACATTCAGGAACTTCTCGGAC
Source organism: Pyrinomonadaceae bacterium (assembly GCA_965247805.1). Lineage (GTDB taxonomy): Bacteria > Acidobacteriota > Blastocatellia > Pyrinomonadales > Pyrinomonadaceae > JAFDVJ01. The sequence goes on along the minus strand of OZ252034.1, from coordinate 4,586,449 downwards.
ACGCACGGCTTTCAACGACGCAGATTTACACCCAGGTTTCAATGGAAAAACTCATCGAAGTTTACGACAACGCGCATCCGAAAGCATAACCGGAACGCACGTCCGCGTGCGTTCCGGCTTTATTTTCGTTTATACTTTCGCCAAACAAATTCTTTCCCGATTCTTAAAATATGAAAAAAATCTATTGACTTTTTATCGCAATAATTGTTTTTTCTTCGCTCGCACAGGCGCAGGAAAAGATGCTTTCGATTGATGATATTTTTGATCCGCAAAATCGTATCCCGTTTTCAGAAGCCGATTTTTTGCCCAATGGAAGATTTGTCAGTTTTGTTCTTTCCAAAAAGCAACCAATTCAAAATTTCGCGGCATCTTTTAAGACAGTTTCTCAAAACTCTAAATTCCGTCCGAAATTCGAGGTGATTTTATGCGGCAAAACTCCTCCTTTTGTTCGTGGTGTGCTTTGTATGTCTGCTTTCCGTTAGAGCGCAAACGGTTGTCGAAGCCGAATCAGGCGCGATTTTTAATGAAAATTCGGCTAATATTTCGCTCGTTGTCGAAAATCCGAACCGGACTTTCGACAACAAAATCGAACTCGAACTGCTTGATGCAGAAGGCAAAATTCGCGCGAAAACCGCAGAAAATGTTCGCCTCGAAAACGGCAAAAAATCATATAATCTGACGCTGCCGCTCGGCGATTTATTGTCGAAAGATGAAAACGATCTCGCGTGGTTTCGGCTTCGCTGGCGCATCGGTGACGCTTCGGGAATCGTTTCGCTGTCGCAGATTATCCGCGATATTTTCGAGCTGCGCGTGATCGCTTCGGACAATCTGCTTTCGGACTGATCATTATAAATTTGAGCGATAAACTGACGAACGCGAACCGCGTCGAAATTACGAGTTCGGGCAACTCGAAAGTGATGTCGCAAATCGTCAAAACGCATTACGTTGACTGGAAAAACGCGGAAATCTCGAATCGAAACGTCAACGATTCGCGGGCGATTCGGCTTGATTACAAATGCGACAAGCAGGCGGCGAAAATTATGGAAACGGTTAATTGTAGCGTCGAAGCCGAGCGCGTCGGTTTCCAAGGTTACGGAATGCTGCTCGCGGAAATCGGGATTCCGCCCGGAGCGGACGTTTTACGCGAAAGTCTGGAAAAAGCGTTTGCGGACGATTGGAGTTTAAGCCGCTACGACATTTTGCCCGACCGGATTATCGTTTATCTGTGGGCAAAAGCCGGCGGCTCAAAGTTTAATTTTTCATTTAAACCGCGCTACGGCATCAACGCGCAAACTCCAGCTTCGGTGATTTAAGATTATTACAACGAAGAAGCGAAAGCTGTAATTGCGCCTTTAAAGTTTGAAGTTAAGTAACTGATATTACGCAAATCGTGATAAAAAGTCGCCGAAGGTGACAAATAACATAGCATAGGGTGAAATGAGTGAAACGAATGTAACCATATGACAAACGAAATATTCAATCGCTCGCTGAAAGTGAGCAACAGATGGCATGACGGAATATTCGACACCTTCAGCGTCGAAAAATCTTTTCGACAAATTCCTATGGTTACGGCGAAACGCCTGCACCATATGCTTTAATATCGGTTGCCTTCAGCGACAAAAATACAAATCGCATAACATCAGTTAGATAGCTAGAAGTTAAATACCAAAAAAACGAGCAGGCATTTGCTGATATAATCCAACAAATGATGCTTCAAGTAAAAAGCCTGCTTTTTTATCTATCAATTTATAAATAGTTCCGTATTCGCCTTTATAAGATTCAATCTTTAAATCTAAATTCCAACTGCTTGTTGAACTGGAAATTAGCTTGGTGTTTGCCGACACAATTACTGTATTGAATCTGTTTTCCTGTGCGTTTGCATCGCAATGAGCTATCCGAAGCTGAGTTGTCGCGTGAGAAATTGAATAGTCCCAAAATCTTATTTTAAGACCTCGCAGCTCTTCAAAAATAACTTTTAGCTGTTCGATGTCTGAAATACACGGATGACTTTCTTTTAATTTTGATTCTAATATTTCAGTTAAGTCATTTTTCTTTCCACACTTTGAACAATATTGGAATAGATAAAAATGTTCTTTTTTACAAAAATCACAAATAAATCCATCGCTAAACCAAGGCAATTCTATGAAATCCTTTTCCATATTGCTTACTCACTCACTTAAACTGTCCTGCACATCAATATCAGGATTTTCCGCCGTGAATTGTTCGCGCGGTTTTGAATCAATTTCGCCGCGCAGGGGTTTTATGCCGACGTTTGATTTGAAATTGCCGTTGTCGTCGTAAAGTCTGCGATATTGTGCCGAATTTCTGATGATTCCCTGCACATAGCCTTTTGTTTCTTTGAACGGAATCGCTTCGACGAATTCGTCCATTTCGGCGGGCAAAGTCGAAGTCCATTGTCCGACGCGTCCCGGTCCGGCGTTGTAGGCGACGGCGACGAATTCGACGCGACCGAATTTGTCGAATTGATCGCGGATGTATGCCGTGCCGAGTTCGATATTGATCGCGGGTTGAAAAAGCGTGTCGGCGGAAATCGAAGTTGTCGAAGAATTATATTTTTTAGCGACGACACGCGCCGTCGGAATCAAAAGCTGCATCAAGCCGTAAGCGTTCGCGCCGGATTTCGCCTTCGGATCGAAAATCGTTTCCTGACGAATAAATCCGGCGACCTGAAACGGGTCAAGCCTGCGCTGTGCCGCCCAATATTTGATGTCCTTCCAATTTGTTAAGGGATAAAAAATGTCCCATTCATCGCGTCCCAATTCTTCGGGAAACATCTGTGCGTAATCAGGATAACTTTTTGCCAGAGACAACAGCGCGTTGACCTGATCGCCTTTCAAACGATAATGTTTGGCGAGCGCGAGATTGACTTTCGGGCTGTTTCCGGCGGTTTTCTGTGCTTCTTTGAGTTCATCAATTGACCAGTCGTAAAGTCCGACAATGCTCAAGTCCTCCGATTTTTCAACGCGTTCCAACTCCTTCGCCGTCGAAGTTTCCGCCGCAACCGTCACGACTTTCAAGTTTGCGACGGCTTTCGGAATCAGCGAATTTGCGGGAAAATTCGGCGGCGATTGACACTTGCTCAAAGCGCGTAAATTTGCCAGACGCTGCATCGCCAGATAACCATACCAATTCGCGCCGTAACGATAAACCGCCGCGTCGTAAAGCGCACACGCCTCGTTCGTTTTCCCCGCAAGTTCCGAATCACGCGCCGCCCAATATCCGGCTTTGCCGCGATTGGTCGAATCTTTGTCAACGTATCGCGCGAGATGTTCGGTCAGCATCTGCGACGAAATCTGGTAATTTTTGCCGTCGTGCTGCATCCACGCCAGTTCAAATTGAGCTTTGGCGACATCAATCGCACTCGGAAAACCCGAAACCGCTGATTGCAGAAAATAATTTTCGTCCACCGAATTTTTCGCGTCACGCGCCGCCATTCCGACATCAATAAATGCTTTCGGCGTTAGTTTACCTGACGGAAATTTTTGGCGCATTTCTTCGACCGTCGTTCGCGCATTTGCCCAGAGTTTGTTTTTCGCGTAACCGAGCGCGAGATTGTAATAGGCTTCTTCCTTTTCTTTGGCGGAAAGCGGAATTGAATTGAAAGCATTTTGGGCTTCGGTCATATTCCGCACGTTTGAAAATGTGACCAATCGTTTGAGATTAATTGGCGACGTGACGGCATTCGGAAAAGTTGAAATTAATGTGCCGTAAGCAGCACTTGCATCATTGTAATTTTTGACGGCATAAAGTTTATCGGCGCGAACGGTGATTTCTTCGGCTGTTTGCGGTGTCAAAGACTGGCTCAAAAAATTCAATTTCGCTTCGGCTTCCTTCGCTTCGTTCGTTCCTGCGCCGTAGAAATAAACCTTTCGGTAAAATTTTATCGTGTCTGTTTGATTGCCGTTTGTTTCGTAGGATTTTGCCGTGATAAGAAGTGCGTCCGGCTGATTTTTGTCGTTCAAATCCTGCAAAAATGTTGGAATCTGCGCGGCTTGACCTGATTGCAAAGCCGAATTTGCCCACAAGATTTTTGCTTCACGCGTTCGCAGGGAAGTCGGGAATTCCTGCGTGAGCTGCGAAAAAACCTTCATTGCGTCAGCGTGTTTTCCGGCTGATTGCAAGGCGCGACCGCGCAGCCAGAGCGCGTAATCGCCGAGTTTTGTTTTTTCACGAATGACGTTTGTATCGAGAATTTGCGCTGCGCCGTCAAAATCCGAATTCTGAAACCTAATTCGCGCCCGCAGAAGTTTTGCCAACGCGCCGGGTTTCGATTTCGCAAAACGATTTTCAATATCCAGCACGACCGATTCAGGCGGCAGTTTGTCGTCTTTGGTCAGATCGCGGAGAGTTTTCAGTGCATCTTCGTCTGTCATAGTTCGGACAATTGCCGAGCAGCTCGTCGTCAATGGAACGGTTAAAAGTGCAAAAGCGGAAACTGTAAAAATTAAAAAGGAATGAAAATCAAAGCGGTAAAATTTGAATTTTGACATTATAAAAACTCCGAAAATTTGATGCGAATTTTTTGAGGAAATTTGTCCTGCCGCAAACTGCAAAAAAATCTTTCAAGCAGGCGAATTTCGTTATATCATAGCAGAGAAGGTTTAGATATTCATTTTTGCCGTAGTGTGCTTTTATGACGGAACGCGAACTTTAGTTCGCCGCCGCTGACCGGCGAACTAAAGTTCGCGTTCCGTGTGCAGCGAAAATGTTTTATAAAAAAGATTCTGTTTATGTAATATCAGATTTATCCGGTCGCTGCCGCTTTCGGTTCTGATTATAAGGGAAGTGAACAAATGAAAAAAATTATTCTCGCACCGATTTTTATTGTGGTTTTGGCTTTATCAGCAATCTCGCAAACGCCGACACCGACTCCGCCTGACGATGATGTTGTCAAGATTTCGACGACTTTGATCCAACTTGACGTAACCGTGACCGATTCAAAAGGCAAGGTTGTGACGGGACTGAAACCCGAAGATTTTGAAGTTTACGAAAACGGCGAAAAGCAAAAAATCACGAATTTATCGTTTGTTTCAAGCGTCAGGGAAAAAAACGAGCCGATCAAAAATCCGAATGATAAGACTGCCGTTCCGATTCCTCCGACCGAGTTAAAAGCCGATCAAATAAGGCGGACTTTTGCGCTCGTCGTGGACGATTTATCGCTTTCTTTCGAGAGCGCATATCAAGTGCGCCGCGCACTCAAAAAATTTGTTGACGAACAAATGCAGGACGGCGATCTGGTCGCAATCATTCGTACCGGCGCGGGCATCGGCGCACTTCAGCAATTTACTTCCGATAAACGACAGCTTTACGCAGCGATTGAAAAAGTTCTCTGGAATCCTTTAGGGCGCGGCGGAACAGGCGCGTTTGCGCCGATTAGAGATAATGAAAAAATTCAAAATGACAATGAAAGCGAGGAAGACAAAAAGGCGCGTGAAGACTCCGAAAACGCCTTTGAAGATTTTCAAAGCGCAACTTTTGCGACCGGCACACTTGGCGCGTTGAGATTTATCGTCAATGGAATGGGCGAACTGCCCGGACGCAAATCGGTGATTTTGTTTAGTGACGGTTTCAAACTTTTACAGCGGAATGAGCAAGGTTTCAATGAAACCGGAAGCGTTCTGAATTTTCTGCGTCAACTCGTTGACACTGCCAATCGCGCGTCGGTCGTTTTCTATACGATTGATGCGCGTGGTCTGCAAACAACCGGAATTACGGCGGAAGACAGCGTTTCGTCCGATCCGCAGAGGCTTCAGCAGGTTTTGTCCGAAAGAAGCGGCGAACTCATTGATACGCAGGAAGGTTTGACTTATCTGGCGCAGCAAACCGGCGGATTTGCCGTCATTAATAACAACGATTTAGGTGGCGGCGTTCGCAAAATTCTTGACGATCAAAGTTATTATTTGATTGCCTACGCGCCCGATTCGGATACTTTTGATGCGAAGACCCGCAAGTTTAATAAACTCGAAGTCAAAGTCAAGAATAAGGATTTAAGGGTGCGTTATCGAAGCGGATTTTTTAATGTGGCGAGCGAAAACGTCGTTAAAAAAACGATCAAGCAAACGCCGCTTCAACAAATTCAAACCGCGTTGATTTCACCGTTTGCCGTCAATGACATTTCTCTGCGGCTCAATGCGTTGTTTGGCAACGACGCGAAGAATGGTTCATTTATGCGCCCGCTTTTACATATTAACGCGCAGGATTTGAAATTTACCGACGAAACTGACGGAATAAAAAAAGCGGTCTTCGAGGTTTTAGCCGTTACCTTTGGCGATAACGGCGTACCGATAGATCAAGTGGGCAAATCTTATACGATCAAGGCGAAAGGCGATGATTACAAAAGAATTTTAAGAGACGGATTCGTTTATTATTTTACGCTGCCGATCAAAAAACCGGGCGCATACCAGTTTCGCGTGGCGATTCGTGATGTGCAGGGCGAAAAAGTCGGTTCGGCTTCGCAATTTATTGAAGTCCCGAATTTGAAAAAAGATCGTTTGACGCTTTCGGGAATCGTTCTCGAAAATTTGAGTGAAACTCAACTGAAAGCACTTTTATCAGGTTCACCGGAAACTGCCGGTAAACAAACAGACGTGCCAACCGCCGCGACTAATCCGATGACCGATACATCTTTGCGAAGATTTAAGCGCGGAACGATTTTGCGGTATGGTTTTGAAGTTTACAACGCGAAACTCGATGCGGCAAAAAAACCGAATCTGACTTCTCAAATTCGTGTTTTTCACGACGGACAGATGATTTTTGAAGGTAAAACTCTTCCGGTCGAAACTGGAGGACAAACGGATTTGGAAAGAATCCAAGCCACCGGCGCGGTCAATCTCGCTACCGGAATGAAGTCGGGCGATTATATTTTGCAAATCATCATTACCGACAATCTGGCAAAGGAAAAGCGCAAAATCTCTACCCAATTCGTGCAATTTGAAATCAGCGAATAAGTCGGAACCATCGGCGGCAGCGGATGGTTTAAGATTACCGGTTAAATATTCGCCGGAGATTCTCCAATCAAAGTTAAACCATCCGCTGCCGCCGATGGTGCTGACAAAAAAGAAAGGATGGAAATTTTTCCATCCTTTCTTTTTTCATTTTTTACTTTTCCGTTCTAAACGCCCGTTCCCGGATAAGATGCGCCGAGTTTATTCTCGTCGCCTTCGGCTAAATTACTGACTAATTCATAGTGGAAATAGTCGAATTTCGCAGCGACCGGCGGCTGAACGCGTTTGTCATACATTTCGCGCGAACGGTCAATCGCTTCACGCAATTTTTCGTAAAGTTCGCTTGATTCGCGTCCTTCTTTGACCTTTTGCTCGTTGTAAAGTTTAATTTCCGAAACCAGTAATCTCGCAAAACGACGCGCATCGTTGTGCAAACGACGTTCGTCTTCCGAAACTTCGATTGGTAAATCAACATTTCGTTCGCTGAAACGGCTTTTTGTCGGCTGTTTGACGACCGGTTCGACAACTGCCTCAACAGGGGCGGGAACGTAACTTTCTGTCTGAGCAGTTTCAGTAACAACGGAATTGTAGGAACTTCCGTTAGTCGGTGCAAACATTTCGGCTTCATACTGCGGCGTTTGGTATGACGGCGTTTGGTATGACGGCGTTTCAAAGGTTTGCGACGGAGTTTCTTCAAAGGCGACCGGCATTGATTGGAAAGTTTGACTGGTTTCAAACTGGTAATCATTGCTCAGTTCCGGTGTGTGTTCGACTTCCGCTGCCGGCATCACCGTTTGGTATGTTTCCGAATCGGAAATTTCATACGTCGGAGTGTCCGATTCTATGGCAGCTTGATCCGAGTAATAATCATTAGTTGCAACATTCTGACTCCATGCCGGAGTTTCTTCAAAAGTTTGCGAACTTTCAGGAGAAATATGAAATTTTTCTTCATCTGCTTCAAATTCGTGTTTCGGTGTCGGAATCTCTTCAAACTGTTGATCCGAAACTTCTGAAACAAACTCGGACGGCGCGGTTTTTTCTTCAACGCTTGGTTTAAAGGAAAAACTGTCGCTCTCGATTGGCGTTTGATAAACCGGTTCTTCAAAAGATTCGGTCGGATATTCGATAGGTTTGTAGGAATAACCATCCTCGACGGATTCTTCCGTTTCAGCCGGTTTTTCTTCCGCTTCAGCAAATATCGGTGTTTTCGCCGGCTGGTGCGAGTCATCAACTGTTTCGGTTTCGCCGAATTGATGTGAATCATCAGCTATGTCGGTTTCAGCAAATTGATGCGAATCGGTTTCAGTTGGCGCAGGTTCTTCAACGGGTGTTTCGGTTTGTGTTTCGGCAACCGCTTCCGGTTTGCTTTCGTTTGAAGTTTCAAATGATTGCGGTTGGATGGCTTCCTGATTATCGCTGCTTTGAACGGCTGCGGTTGCGGTTGATTCTTCCGCCGGAGTCTGCACTCCGCGTGAAGAAGCTAAAATCTCGACCGTCAGACTTGCCACGCGAACTAATGTTTCCAAGGCTTCGACGTTGACTTTTTCGCCTTCTGAACCTTGGTCTGCATAAAGCACGGCAACGCTGCGTCCGCGCACAATGAGCGGCACGGCAAACATTTCTTCGGGCTGACCAAATTCTAGTTTGTTAAGATAAATCGAGTCATCGGAATATGTCCCGTAAGAACTCTCAACTGCCGATAGAGACCTCACGGCTTCACCCAAAACAGTTGATGCGGCAACGGGGAAAAATACTTCACGAACAGCTTGTTCGTCAACATTTTCACCGTCTTTTCCGAAGACGCGCCAACCGACGAAATGTTCGTTTTTGATAATGAAAAAAGCTCCGCGCGGCGTAAATTGCGCCGCTTGTTGAACCAAAGTTTTCAGTATTGCCGATTGGGTGGTTTTGGTGCTGATGTCATTGATCGCGTCACGAATTTCGCTGACTCCGACGGAAGGCATAACGGCAGCGACATTCGCGGCGGCATTTTCCTTTTCCATCTCTTCCGCTTCGGCAATTGCCGTTGCGGTAATTCGTGCGCCTTCGTCACGCGATAAACGCAGATGCTCGATCACCGTCTCCGAGAAATTCGCATCGAGCTGTTTATCGGGAGCGACCCGCGCCGAAAAATTTTGAAAAACTTCATCGAGTTGAGTTTTGTGTTTCTCGAATTGATCTTCAAATTGTTTTTGAAATTCAGACACTTCCTGCCGCATATCGGCAAGGACATTTTTGAGATAACTCTCGAATTCAGTTCTTAAACTTTGTTCGAGTTCTTCACTATTCACTATATTTCTCCTCCGTAATATTGAAAACGCAGCATTTTCGGAATGAAAATTCTGTTGGTTCTGGTGTAGATTTTGAACCCTGGATAGACGAGATTGAGGCACTCTCCGAAATGCCACCTAAAGATTATGAACAATTTTGTGCTTTTATGTCAAGAAAAACTTTTAAGTGAGTTTCAAGTTAATTTCTTTTTAATCTCACACCTGAAACTCGAAAACCTGATTATATTGCGACAACTTCAATTTCAGGATCAATTTCTTCCTTAATCATATTTTCAATCGCCATTAATGTTCCGGTCAAACTCGAAGGGCAGCTTCCGCACGCACCTTCATAACGAATTCGCAAAGTGCTGTTTTCGAGTCCGATGATTTCGAGCCAACCGCCATCACTTGCTAAAAACGGACGAATTTTTTCGTCGAGCAGTGCGTTTATTTGCGCGATTTTCGGATCATCACTGACTGCTGCGGCAATTGCGCCGCCGACCGCCGCCGCCGCCGCTTTTCCGTTGCCATTACCATTTTTGATGGCAACCGACTCTGCGGCGCGAATCGGGACCGCCAAAGTCGGTAAAATTTCGTCCCAATCGGCATCGTCGGTCTTTTCGACCGTAATCATTTTGTCCATATAAAAGACGGAAACGACTTCGCCGACATCAAAAATAGATTTGGCGAGATTATCATTTCCGGCATCTTCCGGCGACTTGAACGAATGCGAAGTGCCGTGCGAAACGGGTTCTTTTAAAATAAACTTAACGGCGTTCGGGTTCGGTGTTTCTTGTATATCTGCTATTTTCGGCATTTTTTTAAACTCTCTTTAATAACTCAAAATGTAAAAAGTTAATCTTTACATTTTAGTCAACATTATATCGCATCTTGAAACAAAAATCATCAACCTGATAATTGGTTTACAAAATTGCTCTTAAATTGTTGTGATTGTGGTAACTAAATGAGTGAAAGTTAAAATGTAAATGACAAACCAACTTCAATACTGCGAGCATTTCTCGCCGATGTTGCCTGTTTGAAAAATGGTGAAGTTTGAACGCCGACATAGTTGATAAGGTTGGCTGTATTAAATAAATTTCTGATATTTGTGTTTAAACCCAGACTTTTTCGGTTATCGGTTTTATTGATTCCAAAATACTTCTTCGGCAATTTCCACCGAATTCGCAAATCAAATTGTTTCAGAAACTCGCCTCTTTCGGTATTTCTTGAAACTTGGCTTGGTCGGTCATTAAAAACAGTATCACCGTTGTCGTCTCTTCCGGTCGTTATCGTATAAGGAAAACCCGATTCCAATCTGAATGACGGCGAAACGGTAATTTTTTTTAAAATCTCAAAATTTAAACTGATATTTAGCTTATGTCTTTGATCTAAATTAGAAATTCCGCGATCCAGCCGAAGATTGTAATTATCAACCGGCAAAGCTAATGCGTTTGAAAAGTCCGAGATGTCTTTTCCCAACTCATAATTGGCATAAATATTTACACCTTTATAATAACCGTTGACCTTTAATTCAAATGTATTTTCCGTCGTATTTCCGCTCGATTCCAACTGCTGAATTACGCCGAAACTCGGATTCGGTCGAATTCCGTTGATTGGGGCGTTGATGTTTCGACTGCGAAAATTATGCAGACTTTTCTTAAATGTATAAATTCCCTCAAACGTGACGGCTTTACCGGCTTTGTAATTAAAAGCATTTTGCGCGACAAAAACATACGGCGTTGATAAATTATCGGCTAATTTTGAAATGCTGTTCGGAAGCTGCTGCGATGTTCCGCCGCCATCGAACGGATTTGGAAAACCCGGATTTCTGATAATTATTTTTTGTCCCTGTCTTCCGTCATTGCTGAGAATCGCAGATCGCGTCTGTGCATCAAACCATTCGTAAAACACGCCGATTCCGCCCCTGACGATAAATTTTCCGCTTTTTTCGGGCGACCAGACATATCCCAATCGCGGCGAAAAATTGTTGTCATCGTCAACATCATTTTGCCGTTCATAACGCAAACCCAAACTTAGTTGAACGGTTTTACTTGCTTTAAAATCATCCTGAATAAAAAAGGCACTTCTCGATTGGCTCAAATTAAATTCGGTTCTGCCCAAAGTTTGCGAAAATTGCGTTGGTCTTTGGTTGTTAAAATCCGTGAGATTTAAGAACGTAAATGTTCCGTTCAGGTTAGCGGCAGAAACATTATTGACTCTTTCATATTCGATTTCCGTTCCGAGTTTTATTGAATGCCGGTCTTTACCAAACAGTAAAGTGTCGGCAAATCTAAACTTATTTCGGTCAATTTGATTTCTAATTCCCGAACTTCCCCGATTAAAATTACTCAGCACAAGTATCGTTAATTCATCGCTCTTCGGCGTAGTTTTTTCAATACTTTTACTGAATTCAAATGTTATGTCGTTGACATATTTATTTTTGAAAGTGCCTGATTCAATTAAACTAAATTTATGTTGAATATTGCTTCCCTCTGATCCCCTTTCCGGCAAATCAAATGCGCCTAAACCAATATTTTTGAGAATATTGTATATGTTTTGATATTTGAAATTGAGCAGATGATTTTTCGGTAAATTGTGTTTAATGCCGAAAGTGGTAATAGAAATTGAACTGCCAATCTTTTGCGGCGCAATTGATTCATTAATCCCTGTGCTGATAAATCTTTGGGTTGTGTTTCTTCCAAAACTAATTACTGAAAGGTTAAAAGAAGTTTTCTTTTGAACAATTGGTCCTGAAAGAAAAAGCAACAAATTTCTTGAATTTGCCGGCTGACGAATTAAATCAAACGGATTGCGGGCATTCAGTTTTGAATTGTTAAAGTTAAAACTGCTGAAGCCGTGAAATCCAACCGCAGCTGCACCTGTCCGAATATCAATAATCGTCCGCCCGACTTCATGAAATTCGGCATCAAAAGTATTGCGGATAACTTTTATCGAAGATATTTCAGCTTTTGAAGGAACTTGTGAACCTTCAAAATCGCCGTCAATCTGAATCAAAATATCATCACCGTAACGTCTTTTTAATTCTTCCTTAATATCTTCGCCGTTTTCGGGCAGCGATTCTATTTCTTTTTTTGATAAATATCCGCCGATTACTTCATCAAACCGTTTTTCTCTTTCGCTTCGGTCAATTTCAACATTGACTTTTATATCTTCTAATTCAAGTTTTACATCAAAATTGCTCTGATCTTTTTTAACTTCAAAGTCTTTTTTATAAACCTTAAACCCGGGCGAATTGATTTCTAAAGTATAATTTCCCGCATTGAGATTAAAAGAAGGCTTTTTCTTCCCAAGCTCGATTTCGATTATCTTTTTTCCATTCGTATCTGTAACAGAAACAAAACCAATCGTCACCAAACCACCATTTGGGTCAGTAATGACGATTGAAATTGTTTCTAAACTTTGAGCAAACAGCGGAAAAGCTAAAAATATCAACCAAAGAAATTGTAATTTGAGAGTTTTAAGCATAGCTGTCTTGGCTACTTTATTTCAAAGATTTTCTCATCAAGTGTTGGATTTAGCTTAAAGTCAAGAATCTCAATATTTGCAAATCCGGTTATTGGAGATTTCCCCACAGGAGTTGCTTTTTTCTCAACTTTTATTTTCTTTGGAATTAAAATTCCGCCAATAAGTTCGCGTTCTGAAAAATAATATTTCGCTTCGACATCTCCGACAAACCTCTCATTAGTTTCTTTGTGACTAACAATCATCATCAACAGATAATTAGTTTCTGAATCAAATAAAAGCCGATAAGTTTTCCCATCTGAAGGTTTTACATCCACAACATTTGCCGTTTTATCATTCGATTTTGCTTTTCCGACATATTTGAACTCGATATTTTTCTCAAACGGATGCGACAAAATTAAAGGGAAAATAGAAGTCCAGAGCGACTCCGAAAAAATGTATTTTGGGTCAACTTTCTGAGAATTTTGCAGAGCCGTTGTTGTTTGTTTCCCTATAGCATTTCTTACATTTTCCGATAGTGGTTTGTTTTCTGCTGCTGTCATGTCCTTAAAAGTTCGCTGTCCGGTAGAAGACTCTGACTGATAAGTTGATTTATACTTACTATCATTCCAAGTTCTGTTTAATTGGAACGAAGGAGAAGCCTTACTATAAATTGCCTGAATTTTGCCGGGCAATTTAATACTTACTTCTTCAAAGCTTTCTAAATTAAAGTTTTGGCTTATAAGTGTTGTTTTAAATTTGTAGAAATATGATGAAAGTTCTCCACTTTTATCCAACCCAAGTGCTTGACGAGCCTTTTGAATAATTTCCTCCCCTTCGGTTTGATTAGCCTGCTTTTTCGCATTATTTTGCTGGGCAAAACCAAGGGAAACAAAAATGCAGATAACCATTATTAATTTAAACATATACTCCTCTCCTTTTAGGTGTCGCATAGTTGAGCGACATTCTCAGCTATTCATAATTGCCTGTTTTAGGAAACTCCTGCAAGGAGTTTCCTAAAACCTTATCCATTAAATACTTTCTTCTTATTCGATTTATAGTCTTGTTTATAAATATCCGTTCCAATAAAGACAAAACTCATAAATTTCTGCCGTTTGAATAAGGTATGCTTCTTCAGCGGGTGAACAACCTACTTGGTAGCCACCATCAGCACACCATATCCCGTAAAAAAAGTTGGCTTCTAATAAATCCTGAAGTTGGGATTGACAAGGCACCAGCCGACATTTTGCCTCAAGAGCCTTGATTTTATTGGAAATGGCTTTAGCAGGCGAGAGTCTTTTCGACATCGCAACTAAATTCCCAGATGACGAAGAGTTCTTTGCACTTGCAACAGAGACTCCAACGCAGATGAACGCAATTAAAAACAAAAACGTCAATAAATTTTTCTTCATTATTTTCCTCATAGTTTTGTTGAAGAATTAGAATATGAATAGACAACCTGAAAACCGCAGACACATATCTAATTCTTAGTTATTAGTTGAGCTTTTACCGTGTTTTGCGTTAGAATGGAACTTGTCGAGAGTTCGCATCTGTTGTCTCAAACACAGCAGAAGCACTTAAAACAAACAAGCCGTTCGGTTGTTACTAGCAACCAAACGGCTTAATCATTTGAACGAAATTTCTCTCAAATTATTCAATACACATCTCGCCGACTCGTTCAGAAGAATGAGTTTGTTAAGTATGAATTGTGGAAGACAAAACAGATTCATAAACACACTGTATTTTAAAATTTGAGTCGCTGGCATCATACATACTTTAGGTGAGGTTTGTCAAGCAGTTTTCTTTTTCTTTTTGCGAAATCTAAACCTTGCAGATAAAGAAGTTATATAGGCGAAATGGTCTTGGTGAATAGGCAGGCAGTGTGGGCGCACTAATAATTACTCTCATTTAAAGTTTGATACCATAAAAACAAAACTACCTTCGGCATAATTTTGTGTCGTGTAACGACACAACAAGGAGATTTTATAAGATGGCACTAAATTGTTTGAATTATTGCGAAATTTGGAGAGAATTGTGTGGAAAATTGTTGATTAAAAAAAGGCACGATTATATTTACCGTAAAAATCGTTAAATAATAACAAGCGGCGTTCTTACAAAATGCCGCCTGTTATAAATTAGATCGGAATTATCCGGCAATTATTCGGTAATATGAATATCGTCCGTTTTATTAAGTCTGCTCGACAAGAAGATCACGCCGAAAACAGCAGTTAAAATCGCAAAAACAATACCGACAACTAACAGTAAAGTGTTCCCGTTTTCCTGAAAATAATAAAACGAAGCGACCGCGACGATCAAAGATACCAAAGCTAAGAGAGCATTCATAATGCTTTATTTCCTCCTTTATTTTGAAAAGGTTAAAACTTCCAAAGTCTGCCGGCACGATCAATAAATCCCGAAAAAAGGCATTCAACTCTGCCGGCGAAACTTGTCAAACTACTTATTTTGGAATGCAAGCTAATAGTAACTCCATTTTTGGTAAAAACGCAAGAATCTTTTGAATTAAACGACAAAACATTTTACATTTGAGTTAATCGTAAAGTATTGAAAAGAGGTATTTATGAATATTCGGTTGGCGGAAAACGCAGATGCGGCGGCGATGGTTGATTTTAATCAGGCAATGGCTCTTGAAACCGAAGGCAAAACTCTTGACGCGCAGATTTTGCAAAGCGGTGTTGAAGCGGTCGTTCACGATGAAAATAAAGGCTTTTATGTGGTTGCTGAAGACGGCGGAAAAATTGTCGGCGGATTAATGATTACTTTTGAATGGAGCGATTGGCGCGACGGTTGGTTTTGGTGGATTCAGAGCGTTTATATTATTCCCGAATTTCGCGGGCGTGGAATCTACCGGCTGCTTTATGATTTTGTTAAGCAGACGGCGCGTGAAAGAGAAGACGTTTGCGGATTTCGCCTGTATGTTGAAAAGGAAAATGTTTCAGCGCAAAAAGTTTATGAAAAACTCGGAATGCAAGCCTCGCATTATTTGATGTATGAAGAGATGATTTAAAAAGGAAAAAAGCCGAAGTCGAAAATTTCTGACTTCGGCTAAAAAATATTGAAAAGCAAAACTGCAAAGTGTAATTAGTTGAATATGAGATAGAAGATAAATGAAACGTTCACCCGATAATTTAATTGTATGCACTTCACAGCATTACTTTCCAAAACTAAATTCCAATTTTCAAATCCGGCTTTTCAACCGGAGCAAAATAAAAACTGCCGAAAGTCTCAAGTGTTTCGGCGTTAAAACTTTTACGCGCACCGCACATTAAACAAACTCTATAACCCAATTTTCCGTTTGAAAAAGGTCGGCTTAAATCCTGATGCTTACATCCAAAGATTTTTAAAAATAAACCAACCTTTTTACCGGAAAAATTCTTGTCAAAACTGCTGCCCTGATAATTACTGCCCTTGTTCAGCAAGCTCGTGATTAACTGAAAAGTGCTTTTCGTTAATTCGTTTGCCATAAAAATTTACCCTTGAAGTTGTTAACCCTAACTTGTCAAACCCTTTGACTAACCTTCCCTTGTTCGATTACCTGCCCCTTGCTCTTTGTAAAAGTGTATTAGTTGTCCTTCCGAGATAAAACCAATTCACCATCTTTGGCAATTTTACTTTAGCAAGCACTGTGCCAAAAAAGATAAATCAGGTGGAACAGACTAATTTGTTGAAATGAAATAAGTTAGCGTTTTTATTAATTTGATACACAAACTTTAATTGTGTATCAAATTAATACACTAATAGGATTTAATTATAAAAATGTCTGATTTTCGTTCATTTGCTCAATATATAAATGTGTTTTAATTTAATCTATGGCAAAAATCACCGAACAAGAATTTTCTCGAATCTGTAGGGGAATCTACGAAGACCGCGAAGCCATCCGTAAACATAATCCAATCGGCACATACGAAGAAACTCTTTTGTGGATGCTTTTGAGTATTGTGCTGAGTTATTTGAGTATTTCGGAAATCGAAACGCCGTGTTTTCCCGGAATGCCGACCGCTGAAACTTACCGGCAGGCGATTTTGTTTATTTTGAAAGATAGAAAAACAGAAGATTTTAATGTAGAAATATATTTGCAACAGTTTAAATTCAAGGAATAAAATATGCAAAATTACAAAAATATTGTTTTCACAATTCTCTTTATAACTGTTCTAGGATCAAATCTATCTTTGGGTCAGAAGACTGATTCATCAAAAAGAGAGGAACCGAAACTTATAGCGCTAACCTTAGAAGAACAGAAACTGGATATTAAAAATGTTCTTGCCAATCAGCCAAGCTATATTGCCACCGAAGGCTTTTTCTTTGACGAAGGTTTTGGCGGCTTTAGCACATCCAGACAAATTGCCGGCAAAAACAATCGAAATCGAATTGATACAGGATTTGTAACAGTTATTTCGGAACCGAATAAGCCTGATATCAGGCTGTATAAAAATAAGACTTACGAAATAGAAACAGGTGTTCGGAAAGTTTTTGTTACGCCGAGTGCCGGCATTAATCCGGTAGATTTATTGAGTTTTGATGACATAACATTTAATGCTCTGGGTGCGATTGTTATTGATGGGCATAAATGCTTAAAAATTGAAGCAAAGAGTAATTCGTTTTCGCCGAAGGTTTTTCTTTATGTTGCAGAAGACCTTAAAAATTTGGTAATGGCGACGCAAATTATCAGTGAGCGGCAAAGTTCAATTCAGAAATTAGTCAAAATTTCCTTTGATGTCACAGACGATTTTTTCAATATTCCGGCTGATTACAAAGAACTTTCAAAATATAAATGGGATAAGGTAAAGACAGCAAATGTCTATTACAAGGGAAATTTAGTTAAAAATGCCTTAGTTTTTCGACACGAAAATTACTTATTCATACACGTTGCGGAATTTGAACATTTCTATATTGATTTGAATAAGAAGATAGCAGACACCGTAGTTTTCCAAGGATTATTAGTTGCAAACAACGGAGCTTACATTTGGAGAACAAACGAAAATGAAGCAATCAGTGTTGGAGAATTAGAAGATAACATTAAAGCCGAATGTGATTCCTGCGTCAAAATTAAGGACGATAAAAACTCATTAGATATTCCAAATCCTAAGAATACCGCGAAAACATTAGTTAAAATTACCTGGTAAATCAATGATAATCGAAAAATTTGTCTTAACATCCTTTCAGCAAAATACCCGCGTCGTCGTCTGCGAAAATACGCGCAAAGCTGTGTGTATTGATCCGGGCGCGGATTCGCCGGAAATCGAATTGTTTTTGAACGAAAACAATTTTGAATTACAGGCGATGACACTGACGCACGGACATTTCGACCACATTGGCGGAACTTCCGCTTTGCATAAAAGATTTCCACAAGCGGAAATCCTGCTTCATAAAGACGATGAAGATTTTTATTACGGATTGCCGCAGCAACCTCTGTTTTTGGGCATTCCGCGTGGACAACTAAAAGTTCTCGGTTTTGAATATGAACCGCCGCCGCAACTCACGCGAAATTGGCAGAACGGCGAGATTTACGAAGTCGGTGATTTGCGTTTTAAGATTCTGCATTGTCCCGGACATACACGCGGACATATCGTAATGGCGGAAGAAACCGAGAGAAAAGTTTTCGTCGGAGATTGTTTATTTGAAGGTTCAATCGGCAGAACCGATTTACCGGGCGGAAGTTTTGAACAATTAATGGATTCGATAAACAGTAAAATATTAACGCTTGGAGATGATTTCACCGTTTATTCGGGACACGGACGCGAAACGACGATTGCCAGAGAAATAGCGACAAATCCGTTTCTGACCGGCGTTTATCAAATGTCACGAGGGAGATTTTTGTGAAGTATTAAACGAAATAAACTGTTTTTACCGGACGCGCCGAATAAAATACGCCTTGCGGTTCAAATGTTTTGATATTGTATCTTCTTCTCAGTCCGCAGTCTTTGCAGTAGCAAAAAGTCGTGTTATCGGAAGTTACGGGTTTACTCATCCGCGAATGCCAGCAGCCGAAAATTCTCTTGATGATACTCTGTTTTTCTTCGATAAAACTGTCCGGCGATAGGTTTTGGATTGTTGTCAGATTATTCATAAATGTTTTCTCTCTGTTCGCGGACGTAACAGCAAACTATGTGCCATCAATGTTACTTCGTCAGATTACTGAAAATGTATAGAGAAAACCTCAATGTTTATTGACTAAAAGACAAAACAAAGATTCGTAAAAATATCTGCTGTTGGCTGCTGAACGCATTTCAAACATCCGATATGGTTTATCAATGACTCGAAATCAGACAAAAAGTCAGATTTGCTCAAAAATTCCTTTGTTGTTTTTCGCAATTTCAGACAAACCGGATTCAAAAAATTTGCTATGATTTTTGTGATATTCAAATTTCAATTCGGAAGGTATAAAAATGCAAAAGTTTTTAGCGGCTATTCTTTTCTCCGGTCTGTTTGCACCGCTTATTTCAGCCCACGACGGCGACGATCAGCTTGAGAATCAGCAGGAAATAACGGTCAAAACCACCAAGGTCAACGGTAATGTTTATATGCTCCAAGGTCGTGGCGGAAACGTCGGCGCACTGGTCGGAAGCGACGGAATTTTAATCGTTGACGACGATTACAAAGTCGTCGGTGAGAAACTTCGCGCCGCGCTTAAAGATTTAGGTTCGGAAAAGCCGCGATTTATTTTCAACACACACTGGCACGGCGATCACACGGAAGGAAATCAGGTTTTCGGACAAGATGCGATTATTATCGCGCAAACTAACGTGCGAAAAAGGCTTTCACAAGTCAATTCGATTTTCGGCGAAGCGGTTCAGCCTTACGCATTAGCCGCGCTGCCGATGATTACTTTTACCGAATCAATGACAGTTCATTTCGACGGCGAAGAAGTTCGTGCCGTCTATTACCCGAATGCCCACACGGACGGCGATTCGGTAATTTTCTTTAAAAACGCGAATGTCGTTCACCTCGGCGATCATTTTTTCGCCGGACGATTTCCATTTGTTGATCTCGAAAACGGCGGCAGTGTGCAGGGATTGATTAATAATGTCGGGATGCTGATTAAACAAATTCCGGCGGACGCGAAACTTATTCCCGGTCACGGCGGACTTTCGACGCTTGATGATTTGAAAAACTATCATCAAACACTGATGGAAACGGCGCAAATCGTCCAAAATGAGATGAAGAAAAAGAAAACACTCGACGAAATCAAAAAGATGGGTTTGCCTGATAAATACAAAAATTACGGCAGCGGATTTATCAAAACCGAGATGTGGATTGAAACGGTTTATAAAAGCTATACAGTCAACAAAAAGTAACTTTAAAAAGTAAAAGAGCGCGTTTGTCTTGCGGAACAAACGCGCTTTTTCCTAATTGAACAAGAGAAACTCTTTTGCTTAGTTAGGCATTAAAACTGTGTCAACAACGTGAATTACGCCGTTTGACTGCTTAACATCAGCAATCGTCACTCTCGACATTCCGCCTTTTTCGTCGGTTAGAACGAGCGTTGAACCGTCCATTTTAGCCATTAATTTACCGCCGGCAACGGTTGTAAATGTCGCTGTTCCGTTACCTTTTTTGATGGCTTTCATAATCGCTTTTGCATCATAATTTCCCGCGACAACGTGATACTTCAAAATTTTCGCCAACATATCTTTGTTTTCCGGTTTCAGCAACGTGTCAACCGTTCCTGCCGGAAGCGCGTCAAAAGCCGCGTTTGTCGGCGCGAAAACCGTGAACGGTCCTTTGCTTTTCAAAGTATCAACCAAACCGGCGGCTTTAACTGCCGCCACCAAAGTCGTGTGATCTTTTGAGTTAACCGCGTTATCAACGATGTCTTTGTTTTTGTACATCATCGCGCCGCCGACCATCGGATTGTCGCCTTTTTTCATCATCATTTTATCTTGTGCTGATGTATTATTGACTCCGAAACCGAAAGTAATTGCCAATGCAAATACTGCAAATAATAATTTTTTCATAATCTCCCCAAACATTTTAAAATTTAATTAAAGGTAAAAATAACCCTTTGATATTGTTTTCGTGTGATTTACGAAATCGGTTTCAAAGAAAATAAAAAATATTAAATTTAAAAGATCTGTCGAAGTAATTGTGAAATTACTTCGACAGATCTTGAGCAGAAAGAAAAAGAATAATTTAGGCGACCGTTACTTCTTTCGACAGGTAAACGTCCTGAATCGCGTTGAGCAGTGCCGCGCCTTCCGTCATCGGACGCTGAAATGCTTTGCGTCCCGAAATCAAACCCATTCCGCCGCCGCGTTTGTTGATGACTGCGGTGCGAACGGCATCCGCGAGATCGCTTTCGCCTTTCGATTCGCCGCCCGAATTAATCAATCCGGCGCGTCCCATATAGCAATTCGCCACCTGATAACGCACAAGGTCAATCGGATTGTCCGAAGTCAAGTCCGTGTAGATTTTCGGATTCGTCTTGCCGTAACTGCTCTCCATATTAAGCGCGTTGTAGCCGCCGTTGTTGGTCGGCAGTTTTTGTTTGATGATGTCCGCCTGAATCGTTACGCCGAGATGATTTGCCTGTCCGGTCAGATCGGCGGAAGTGTGAAAATCACCCTGCGGCGTTTTGAATTTGTTGTTCCGCAAATAGCACCAGAGAATCGTCGCCATTCCGAGTTCGTGCGCGTGGGCAAAGGCTTTGGCGATTTCGATGATTTGCCGCCCGGATTCTTCCGAACCGAAATAAACCGTCGCGCCGATAGCAACCGCGCCCATATCACGCGCTTCTCTGAGCGTTCCGAACAAAATCTGATCTGCTTTATTAGGGTAAGTCAAGAGTTCGTTGTGATTAATTTTGACGATAAACGGAATTTTATGCGCGTATTTTCGCGCGACCGCGCCGAGAACGCCGTAAGTCGAAGCAACCGCGTTGCAGCCGCCTTCAATCGCTAATTTAACGATATTCGCCGGATCAAAATAAACCGGATTCGGCGCAAAACTCGCGCCCGCGCTGTGTTCGATGCCTTGATCCACCGGCAAAATCGAAAGATAACCCGTACCTTTCAGCCGTCCGTTGTCGAAAAGCGTCTGTAAAGAACGCAAAACCTGCGGCGTGCGGTCGGAATCAAGCCACACGCGGTCAACAAAATCACCGGACGGAACATATAAATCTTCTTTTGAAATCTTCGGAGTCGAATAATTTAAAAGAGTTTCGCCGTCGTCGCCTAAAAGTTCCTGAATTTTACTGTAGTCAACAGCCATTAAATAATCTCCTGAATTTGATAAATTTTTATTAAAGCAAACTGATTTTGCCGAAATTATACCATAAAACCCGCTTCTGAAATTAAGCCGTATGAAAGTTCCGGCTGATTATTAAGAAGATTTATAATGGAATAAATTTGCAAAATACATAATCTTTAAATGTTAGGCGAAAAAAACTCTTGTAGTCTGTCGAATGTTTGTGTAGAATTCTGCCATAGTTACAAAATTCGAACGGTTGCTTAAGCCCTTCTTGCAACTTTCGGAAGTTTTGACCGTTAAAACAACGTGAAAAAAGTCTAATAATCTGGGGTTAAAATATGAATTTATCTGTTAAAAAGCATTCGCTTATGCTTTTTCTTGCCTTTTTGCTGCTAATCAATTTACAAACTGTTTTTGCCGGCGACAACACTTGGCGCGAAGTTACGCCTGCCGAACTGCAAATGAAAACGCCGAAAGTCGAAGCCGATGCCGATGCCGAAGCGATTTTTTGGGAAGTTCGGCTTGACGACAGTTCTTCCGATGAATTGGCAATGAACAATTATGTTCGCGTCAAAATTTTTACCGAACGCGGACGTGAAAAATACAGTAAATTTGATATTCCTTTTACTAAAGGCATTAAAATCAAAGACATTGCCGCCCGCGTTATTAAAGCCGACGGCTCAATGGTTGAGATAAGTCCGAAAGACATCTTTGAACGCGAAATCATCAAAGCCAATAAAGTTAAGATTAAAGCTAAGTCGTTCGCTATTCCGAATATTGAACCGGGCGTAATCGTCGAATATCGTTACCGCGAAGTCATCGAAGACGGCGGCGCGGTCGGAATGGATTTGGAATTTCAAAAGGACATTCCCGTTCAAGACCTGTCTTATTACTACAAGCCATACACGAAAAATGAGCCGCAGTATCAATCATTTAATTTCAGCGACACAAAGTTTGTTAAAGATGAAAAAGGTTATTACTTAGCGCACCGAACGAATATTCCCGCATTTAAGGAAGAACCGCGAATGCCGCCGGGAGATATGGTTAAGCCTTGGCTGATGCTCAAAGGTGTTCGCGTAAATGTCACCAGCGTTTCGGATTTTTCAATCGGTTATACCGTCAAAGACCCAAGTAATCCGAGCCAATTTTGGTCATCGGTCAGCGGAGAACACGCCGGATTAGTAAAGTTTATGAACAAATCCAGCAAGGAGATCAAAAAAGTCGCAACGGAAGTTACCGCATCTGCCGCTAACGATGAAGATAAACTGAAAAAACTTTACGAATACGTTCAAACGCAGGTAAAAAACACAACATTCGATACTTCACTGAGCGATGATGAGAGACAAAAGCTGCCTAAAATTAAAGATTTGGATGATGTTTTGAAGTATAAAACCGCCAGTTCGCAGTATGTTGATATGTTGTTCGGTGCGATGGCTAATTCACTCGGTTTTGAAAACCGCATTGTCTATGCCGGAGATCGCAGTAAAATGTTTTTCGATCCGGGAATGACGGTCGAATCATTCGTGCATCCGGCGGCAATCGCCGTAAAAATCGGAAACGACTGGAAGTATTTTAATCCCGGAGTCAGCTTTCTGCCTTACGGAATGTTGGTTTGGTATGAAGAAGATGTTTGGGCGATGCTGATCGGTGAAAAACAGTTTTCGTGGGAGAAAACACCGATTACGGGAACTGAAAAATCGCTTGCCAAACGCACTGGCAAATTCACCCTGACTGAAGACGGAACATTAGAAGGAAACGTCCGCATTGAATATAACGGACAAAGTGCTTTAGCCAACAGATTTGATATTTACGAAGAATCACCCGGCAAACGGGAAGAGGCTTTGAAGGAAGAAGTAAAACGACGCATTAGTGCGGCGGAAGTTTCAAATATTTCCATTGAAAATATTACCGATGCCTCAAAACCGCTTGTTTATCAATACAAAATAAAAGTTCCGAATTACGCGCAAAAAACCGGCAAGCGAATATTTATTCAACCCGGATTTTTTGAATACGGTGAGAGTCCTCTGTTCTCAGACTCAACCCGCAAATACGATGTCTATTTTACATATCCCTGGTCGGAGTCGGACGACATCGAGATCGCTCTGCCGCAAGGTTACGCATTAGACAATGCCGAACAGCCGGGAGATATTTCCGATCCGAGCAAAATCGGCTCTTTAGTCATTAATATCGGTATTGATAAAGAACAAACTTTTATGAAATATAAACGTCAGTTTCATTTTGGCGGCGGCGGCAATGTTTTGTTTCCGGTAAAAGCCTACCAGCCTTTGAAGGGTTTGTTTGATGCGTTTCACGAAGCAGACGCACATACGATTACGCTGAAACAAAAACAGTAGTTTGAAAATATGAAAGACGAGGTTTTACCGCTTCGTCTTTCATTAAATTAAAACGGCTGATGCCGCGCCGAAAACTCTTCCGATTATGAAAAAATATCCCTCTTTTTTACGAATTTATTTCGTGGCGGTTTTTGTCATCTTTCTAATTGGCGGATTGCAAAACGCCTTTGCTCAAGTTCAGTGGCGACCCGTCACACAAGCCGAACTTGAGATGAAAACGCCGAAAGTCGAACCTGATGCCGATGCCGAAGCGATCTTTTGGGAAGTCCGGCTTGACGACAAAAAAGACAGCAAAATGTTCTATAATCACTATGTTCGCGTTAAAATCTTCACCGAACGAGGACGTGAACGCTTCAGCAAATTCGATATTCCGTTCGTCAAAGGCAAAAAGGTCGAAGAGGTCGCGGCGCGGGTCATCAAACCGGACGGCACGATCACCGAACTTCGACCCGGCGATATTTTTGAGCGCGAGATTTTCAAAGCCGGGAAGATTTCAGTCAAGGCAAAATCGTTTGCCGTGCCGAACATCGAACCCGGCGTAATCGTCGAATACCAATACAAGGAAACGATCAAAAACGATTCTGCGAGCGGCGAAATTCTGTCGTTTCAGCGCGATATTCCGATGCAAAAGGTCGTCTATTCGGTGCGTCCGTATAAAGGCTCGACGCTTAATTTCAATTACAAAAATATGCCTGAGATGCGATTCTTGCTGAACAGCGAAGGCTTTTATGTCGGCACCCGCGAAAATGTTCCGGCGTTTAAGGAAGAACCGCAAATGCCGCCCGACAGCGAAGTTCGTCAAACTGTTTCGCTTTCCTACGACTCTTTTTCGTCGTTTAGATGGAGTCTTTTCGGTAATCAGGTTGCAATTGCTTTCGACGAAATAATCAAGCCGAACAAGGAAATTGAACAAAAAGCGCGGGAATTGACCGCCAATGCGACAGGTGAAGAAGAAAAACTGAAAATTCTTTTCAATTTCGTTCGCACTCAGATCAAAAACATCACTTTCGACAAATCTTTGACCGACGTTCAGCGCGAAGATTTTAAGAAAAACAAAAAAGCGTCCGATACGCTCAAACGCGGAATCGGTGATGCGGCAGACGTTGATCTTTTGTTTGCATCTCTCGCCAAAGCCGCCGGATTCGACGTTAATATGATGTTTTCCGGCGACCGCAGCGAAAACTTTTTCAATCCCGAAAGAAATGTCAATCCGCGATATATTCATCGTTCGGGAATCGCCGTGCGGCAGGGAAATTTGTGGAAACCATATAATCCGGGGACACCTTTTATGCCATTCGGAATGGTTGATTGGTATGAGGAAAATGTCTATACGATGATCACCGGGAGCGGTGGTTATAATTGGGTTCGATTGCCGATGACCGATTATACGAAGAATATTTCAAAGCGCAGCGGCAAATTCAAACTGCTCGAAGATGGAACATTAGAAGGCTCGATCAAGGTCGAGCATTACGGTCAGCAGGCGACTTTGCGCCGCCGCGATTTGTTTGAAAAATCACCGAACGAACGCGAAGAAAGCATCAAGACAGGTTGGAAAGAATTCATCAGTGCGGCGGAAATTTCAGCAATTTCGATTGAAAACTTTGATGATCCGTCAAAACCTTACACCTATTCATTCAAAGTTCGCGTCCCGAATTACGCGCAAAAAACCGGTAAGCGATTGTTTTTACAGCCGGAATTTTTTGAATACGGAACAAGTCCTTTATTTTCGAGCGCGACGCGAAAATACGGTATTTACTTTGAATTTCCGTGGTCGCAGTCCGACAATATCGAGATCGAATTGCCGAAAAACTTTGAACTCGACAACGCCGACGCGCCTGCTTCAATCGCCGACCCCGAAAAGATCGGTTTATCACAAATCGTTATGGCAATTGATAAAACGACCAATACTTTGAAATATAAACGCGAATTTCACTTCGGCGGCGGCGGAAACATTATTTTCTCCGTCGAAGCCTATCAGCCGATTAAAAAAATGTTCGACGCTTTTCACACCGCTGATATGCACACGATTTCGCTTAAACAAAAATAAGCAACATTCTCGTTTCAGCTTTTGGCTTTTATGAAATTACTTAGTCATTCAATTTATTTTATAATTCTATTTTTTGCGCTCGTTGAATTTTCTCCAGCGCAGGGCAAGTTGTGGCAGCCGGTGTCCCAGGCGGAACTGCAAATGAAAACGCCTCAAGTAGAATCCGGTGCAGATGCCGAAGCCATTTTCTGGAAGGTTAATATTGATTACAAAGAAGATAACTTGATTTACTCCTATTACGTTCGACTCAAAGTTTTTACCGAACACGGACGTGAACAATTCAGCAAAATTGAGATAGCCAAGAAAAATGAAATCAGAAATGTTGCTGCTCGTGTGATTGCGCCGGACGGAAAAATTTCGGAAATTGCCAAAAAGGATATTTTTGATAAAGTTGTCGTAAAAACGTCTTTTTCAAGCTACAAAACAAAATCTTTCGCCATACCGAACTTGGAGATTGGTTCGATAATCGAATATAAGTTTGAAGAAGTTCACTTAAAAAATTCAATTTCGTTTTTCTTATTGTATAATTCCCTGCCTTTTCTAGATCAGGTCGGCGGAGATTCACGGGTGAATCTCAACTTTCCTTTGCCGCCTCCATCATACAATTTGGAGTTTCAGACTGATATTGCGGCACAGCAGATTTCTTATACACTCAAACTAGACGGCGGACGTGAAAAATGGCAAACCAAACCGCACAATATGTCGGATATTGAACCTGTTCAGTCAAGCGAAAACCGCAGCGAGTATATTTTTACGAGAACGAATGTTCCGATGTTCAAAAGAGAATCTTTGATGCTGCCTGACAGTGAGGTTAAACAATCTGTACGAATTTATAAAACATCTTCCAAAAGTGATGACGACGTTTGGAATCTTTCAAGAATTAATATTAAACCTCGCCTTCGTTTGATAAAAAAAGCATCAGAGGAAAAAGACATAATTCAAAAAGCTCGTGAATTGACGGCGAATGCCACAAACGATGAAGAAAAAATTTTACGTCTTTATAATTTTTGTCGAAAGGAAATTAAGAATTTGGCTAATGACAAAACATTAACGAGTGAACAATTTTATAAACAAGTTTCCAAAAATGACAATAAATTAAGCGAACTACTTGAAAATAAACAAGGTTCTTCATATCAAATTAACAATATGTTTGCGGCGATGACTAAATCTCTTGGGTTTGAGCCGGAATTGGTTCTCGGCTATGACCGCCGCGAGTATTTGTTTGACTCTCAAAATAAGTCTGATATTGATTTAGTTCCCATTGCAATCTTAATAAAAGTCGGTGACGATTGGCGGTATTTTTTGCCATCAGAA
The DNA here is from genome assembly GCA_965247805.1 of Pyrinomonadaceae bacterium. Taxonomy (GTDB): domain Bacteria; phylum Acidobacteriota; class Blastocatellia; order Pyrinomonadales; family Pyrinomonadaceae; genus JAFDVJ01. The sequence goes on along the minus strand of OZ252034.1, from coordinate 4,558,833 downwards.
AGTTATCTTCCATTCGGCTTACTGCCTTGGTACTACGAAGGAATTACTGCTTTAAGAGCAAATGAAACGGTGGCGAAATGGTTTACTCTTCCGGTAGCCACGCCGGAAAAGAATAAAATAAAACGTCTTGGAAATTTTGTTTTGTCTGAAAATGGAACACTCGAAGGCAAATTAGAAATCGAATACAGCGGTTATATTGATGTGAATAAAAAAGTCAATGATGCAGATGAAACGCCGCAAATGCGCGAAGTAAATTTTCAGAACGAAATTAAGGAAAGAATCAGCACGGCAGAGATTTCTGATGTCAAATTTGAAAACTCGGATGATAACGATAAAAACTACAAAATTTCCTGTAAAATCTATATACCAAATTACGCACAGAAAACCGGCAAACGATTGTTTTTGCAACCCGGATTTTTTGAATACGGAACGAGTCCGCTTTTTTCCAGCGCAACGCGAAAATATGATATTGCTTTCAATTATCCGTGGTCAGAGGATGATGACATCACAATTTCTTTGCCGTCTGGATTCGCGCTTGATAATCCTGATCGTCCGGCTGATATTACAGATGCGAAAAACATCGGGTCACTGAAAATTTCAATCCAAGTTAATAAAGAGCAAACCTTTATGAAATACACGCGAAAATTTCACTTCGGCGGCGGTGGAAATATTCTTTTCCCCGCGACTGCCTATGACTTATTAAAGGGCTTTTTTGACCAGTATCATAAGGCTGATACGCATATAATTACGCTTAAACAAACGTAGTAAGGGTTTACAAAGGGAGAATTTATGAAATATACACCTCGTTTGATTTGTTCGTTGATTTTTATTTTTATCGCTGCATTGACGGCTTTTGCCGATGATTCGCCGCCGTCGTGGATGAAACAGGCGGCAGCGGCTTCCGTGCCGTCGTATGACAAGGAAGTTTCGGCAGTCGTGCTTTATAACGAACAGCTTGTGACGCTCGGCAATGACGGCGTGATGACGACGACGGAAAATTATGCCGTCAGAATATTGTCGCGCGAAGGTCGAAAAAAAGCCGTTGCGACTGCGCTCTATCTCGTCAGTTCGGGTAAGGTGCGCGACATCGAAGGTTGGCTGATTCGTCCTGACGGCACGAGCAAAAACTACGATAAAAAGAACGTGCTGGACATAATCTCCGACCCGGATGATGTTTATAACGAATACCGCGTCAAAATTATTGACGGATCGAACGATGCCGACACCGGATATGTTTTCGGCTACACGATTGTTTCCGAAGACCGACCGCTCTATTTTCAGGAAAAATGGTTTTCGCAGGACAATCTGCCGACATTGATGTCACGCTACACGCTCAATCTGCCTTCGGGCTGGAAGGCTTCGGGCATCACGTTCAATCACGCGGCGATTGCACCGCAGGTTAGCGGAACGAGCTATACCTGGGAACTCCGAAATCTGCCATACATCAAACACGAACCGCTGAGTCCTTCGTTCCAAAATATGGTTCCGTGGGTCGCGGTCAATTACGCGCCTGACAACGCCGCGCGGTCGGGCGGCAATTCATTTGCGACTTGGGCGGATGTTTCACGTTGGGCAAGCAGTTTGCACGATTCGCAAGTAATTGTTGATGATGCAGTTGCCGCGAAAGCTCAGGAATTGACGGCGAATGCCAAAACCGAACTCGAAAAAATTCGAGCGATTGCCGGATTCGTTCAAAATCTTCAGTATATTTCGATTGACATCGGTGTCGGCAGCGGCAACGGCTATCGTCCGCGACCTTCAAACGTCGTTCTTAATCGCGGCTACGGCGATTGCAAAGACAAGGCGAATCTGATGCGGGCGTTGCTCAAAGCGATCAAAATCGAAGCCTATCCGATTGCGATTTTCTCCGGCGATCCAACCTTTGTGCGTGAAGAATGGAGTTCGCCCGCCCAGTTTAATCACTGCATCATCGCCGTCAAAGTCAGCGATGCGACAAATACGCCAACCGTTATCAATGACGCGAAACTCGGACGATTGTTGATTTTTGACGCGACTGACCCGGACACCTCGCTCGGCGATTTGCCCGATTATTTGCAGGGAAGTTACGCATTGATAATCGCCGGCGACAACGGCGGATTAATAAAAATGCCGATCACACCGCCCGAAAGTAACACCTTGGAGCGAAGAATTACGGCAAATCTGACGGCTGACGGCGAAGTCAACGGAACGATTCGTGAACAGGCAAACGGTCAAATGTCTTCAAATTTCCGTCAGGAAGTTCGCCAACTTTCCGCGCCTGATTACAAAAAAGCTCTCGAAGGCTGGCTGACACGCGGCGCAACCGGAGCGCAGCTCGTCAAATACACATCGAACGACAAAAAAGCGGATTCGACCTTCGGATTGGATGTCGAATTTATTGCTCCGCGTTATGCACAATTGATGCAAAATCGCCTGCTCGTTTTCAAACCCGTAATTGTCGGTCGCCGGAACGGACTTTCATTAACCGAAAACAGCCGCGTCAGTCCCGTAATGCTCGATTCGCAATCAATGAAGGAAACCGCCGAATTCACTCTGCCGCAAGGCTTTATCGTTGATGAAATGCCGACTCCGGTTAATCTTGAAACGCCGTTCGGTAAGTATTCGACGACCTACGAAGTTAAGGAAGGAAAACTACTCTTCACGCGGTCATTAACCATAAATCGCGCGACTGTGCCGGTTGAAAAATACAATTCGGTGCGTGATTTCTACTCGAAAATGCGCGAAGCCGAACAATCGCCGGTCGTGCTTTTAAGAAAGTAAGTTTTGAGGCAGAAACCCGCGCGCGAGCAAGGGTGCAAACGTGCGGCTTAAAACACCCTTGCTCACGCGCGGGTTTCTGCCTTTGACTTGAACATACTTAATTATTTTGAAATAACTTGATCAAAGCCTTTTCTTCAGGTTCGTATTCGCTGTTGTCACGTTTGATTCGCCGCTTTTTCCGCTCCGTAAATTCTTCTAAAGTCACACCTTTTTCGTAAGATTTGATAATCGTCGGGTGAATGTATGAACCACGGCAGACGGTCGGCGTGTTGCCGAGATGCTCTGAAACTTTTTTGACTGCCTTGAGAATATTTTTCTTGAGTGATTTTTCATCATTGCAACATCCGATTTCTGCCAGTTCGACTGCTGCGAGCAGCGTTCCGCCCCAGGTTCGGAAATCCTTTGCCGAATATTCGGGCGCGGTTGCCGCCTTCAAATACTGATTGATGTCGTTCGGTTTTACCGGGCGCGGTTTGTTTTCCGCATCCAAATAATGAAAAAGTTTGCGTGCGCCGCCGAGTGATTTCAGGTCTTTCATCAGAGTCGCCAATTCTTCATCAACCAGCACTTTGCGGTGTTTAATGTGATGTTTGCCGACAAAACTAAAAACTAATTCGCCATTTTTGCCGATTTCGAGATGCCGGTTTTGAAGAGTTGTAATTCCGTAAGTCTTATAATGTTTGACCGATTTTTCCGTGCCGACGCGAATGTAAAGCGAATTAATCAGCCGCGTCATTATCGCCAGAACCTTTTCACGCGGAAAGCCTTCGAGCGCGAGATGCTCATTAGTTACCTGCCGCAATTTCGGCAGGTATTCACCGAATTTTTCGATTTTCGCAAATTTTTTGCGCTGCTGTTTCTCGGCAAACTTCGAGTGATAGATATATTGAATTCGCCCCGTTTTATCCATTCCGACCGCCTGAATTTTATTGTTTGCTGACGGATTAATGCGAACGAATTTCCACGCCGGCGGAATGACGAGCGATTTTATTCTTTCAAGCTGCGTTCCGTCCTTGATTTGCGCGTTTTTCGAGTCGAAATATTTGAAGTTTTTCGCCTTTGAACCTTTCCGCTGAAACCATTTCGCACGTTTGCCGTTTTCGATTCTCTGCCGCGCCTGTGAAACGTCGAAAATCGGCGTTACGTCCTGCTTTTTCATCTCTTTTACCCTTCCTTGTTCATAAATTTGTTTAAAGTATAGCGCATAAAAACGGTAATTAAAAGACATATCTTTTTTGACATTAAATTGTTGAAAAATAAGAGATTTGTCTTTACTTTTATGGCAAAAATTTCTATACTGAAAAGACAACTTGTTTCACAGATGCAACATCTAATCAAACAAGAAAGGGGAGGAAGTAAGATGAATACGGAACCATTAAATAACGTCATCGAGTTCGACAAAAAGGAAGAAGTTTTGAGCAAAAAGGATATGATTTTATCGCTGTTTGCAAACGGCACGACCGAAATCGAAGCGATTGCGGCAATTTCGGGCGCAAAGCCGAGTTATGTCGGTTCGGTTTTGCAGCAGGCGAAATTAATTGATAATTATTTCGATCTCTACACTTCGACCAATTATCCGATGAATATTTACTCGAAACATTTTCGCGGGAAACTCGGATTCAAGGATGTCGAAACAGCGCGTCGAAGCGTCCGAAATCTCGAAGAATCGTATCGTTATTTCGACAAAATGCAAGACCGCGCCGGACAGCATCACACGCTCGAAATGGGTTTGACAATGCTTGACCGCGCCCGCTGGACGGGTAAATTTTCTGAAGCCGAAGTTTACCGACTGTGGATTGTCAATAAATTGAGCAAACCGCTCATTGATAACGTCAAATCAATGGAAGAAAAACGACAGGAAAAAGCACAAAGCGATTTGAAATTGGCAGCCTAAGAAAATGTAGGGGCGACGGCTTGTCCTCGCCCGACGAGCGCAAGCGAAAAAGCGTTTTGCGTTAATTCAATATTGAATGTAATTGAATTCGCTTCGGGCGAGGACAAGCCGTCGCCCCTACAAAATATAAAAGAGGAATATCAAAATGGGTTTAGAATTAGTCGAAAGTCCTGTTCGGCAAAACAATTTAACAATCGGACAGGCAACCATCGAAGACGTGCAGAGCGAGCCGAGTCTGCGCCCGAAATCTTTGGATGAATACATCGGACAGACGAAAATCGTCAACAACTTAAAAATTTTTCTGAAGGCGGCACTGCGACGCAGCGAAGCACTCGACCATTGTTTGTTTTTCGGTCCGCCGGGACTCGGCAAAACGAGTTTGGCGGTGATTATTTCAAACGAACTCGGCGCGAGTCTGAAAACGGTTCACGCTCCGTCGGTCGAAAAAGGTGGCGATCTGGCGGCGATTTTGACGAATCTCGAAGAAGGCGACGTGCTTTTTATTGACGAAATTCATCGTCTGCGTCCGCAAATCGAGGAAATTCTCTATCCGGCGATGGAAGATTACAGCCTTGATCTGATGATCGGTCAAGGCACGGCGGCGCGTTCGATTAAAATTGATCTGCCGAAATTTACATTGGTCGGCGCAACGACTCGCGCCGGAATGATCTCCGCGCCGCTTCGCGGACGTTTTGGCATCGTCAACCATCTCGATTTTTATCCGCGCAAGGATTTGGAAATTATCGTCCATCGTTCGGCGGAGATTTTGAAAATCGAACTGGAAGCGTCGGGCGCGACGGAAATTGCCAGACGCGGACGTGGAACGCCGCGAATTACGAATCGTTTGCTGCGACGTGTGCGCGACTACGCCGAAGTTTTAGGCGACGGACGCATCACCGGCGCGATGGCGCAAAAAGCTCTCGACGAGATGGAAGTTGACCGTTTCGGATTGGATGAAGTTGACCGAAGATTACTGATGTCAATTATCGAAAAATTCGACGGCGGTCCGGTTGGCATCGGGACGATTGCCGCTTCGATCAGCGAAGACCGCGAATCAATCGAAGAAGTCATCGAGCCGTATTTGATTCAAACCGGATTCTTAAACCGCACGCCGCGCGGTCGCGTTGTGACTCCACTTGCCTATCAGCATTTCGGTTTTGAAGTTCCGAAAACGGAGGAAATTATTTCTCTGGCAAGCTAATTTTATTACTTTGATGAATATGATGACGCGCATAAAATTGAATTTATGCGCGTCATTTTTTTGTCGGGAATAAATTTATTAGCGCAAATGATTTCTTTTGTGAAATACTAATACTCAGGCGCAGAAAAATTATATGAGTTGGGAAGCGATACAAAATTGGTTTTTCAGTTTGGGTGAAAATTACGGCGTGAATCCGCTGATTTTCGGGGCGATTTACGTTGGTGCAATTCCATTTTTTTCACTGTCAATCGGTTGGCTGATCCGAAATTACCGCAAGGGGAAATCAATTGTTTTACCCGCAATGTTCGCAATGTTTTTCTTTATTTCGGCTTATATTTATCTAATTTTCGCCGGAAAAAATGTGCCGTTCTGGGTTTACGGCGCGGTAATTTTGCTGATTGTGATCGGCGCATATTCGACGCTCAAGAAAATTCGCAAACAGATTGATAAAGCGTGAAATTTTCGGAAATTGTCCACAGATAAACACAGATGAACACAGATGATTTTTGATAAATTGTTCTTAATATCTTAAAAATCTGTGTCCATCTGTGGATAAAAAAAATTATGCAGGAAAAATATGATTTGATTGTCATCGGCGGCGGTTCGGCGGGTTTGGTTGCGGCGGGCGGCGCGGGAATTTTGGGTGCAAAGGTTGCTTTGATCGAGAAAAATCTGCTCGGCGGCGACTGTCTTTACACGGGCTGCGTGCCGTCAAAGGCTTTGATTCGTTCAGCGAAATTTGCGAGTGACATCAAACGCGCAAAAGAGTTCGGATTTCAAATTTCAGATTTCAAATTCCAAAATGATTCGTTCGCTTCGATTACAAATCGGGTTCAACAGGTCATCAAAAACATCGAGCCGCACGATTCGCCGGAGAGATTCGAGAAAATGGGTGTTGAAGTCATCTTTGGAACTCCGCGATTTTTAAGTGCAGACAAAATCGAAGTCAAACTCAAAGATTCAAGCGAAACAAAAATTTTCACGGCAAAGCGTTTCTGCATTTCGACGGGTTCGTCGCCGTTTGTTCCGCCGATTGAAGGTTTGGACGAAACAGGTTTTATTACCAACGAAAATATTTTTCATCTCAAAGATTTGCCGGAAAGATTGATCGTTTTAGGCGGCGGCGCAATCGGCGCGGAAATGGGACAGGCGTTTCAAAGACTCGGCGCAAAGGTGACGCTTGTTGAAATGGCGGACGTGATTTTATCGAAGGAAGACACGGAAGTTTCCGCGTTTATGGAAGAAATTTTCGAGAAGGAAGGCGTAAAAGTTTTGACCAAATCAAAAGCAGTCAAGGCGCATAAAAATTCCAAAGGCGAAAAGGTTTTGACGATTGAAAAAGACGGAAAGCAGTCGGAAATTGTCGCGGATGAAATTCTCGTCGCGCTTGGGCGAAAGGCGAATGTGAAAGATTTAGACCTTGAACGTGCGGGCGTGAAATTCGACGAAAAGCGCATTGAAACAGACGAATATCTGCGGACGACGGCGAAAAATATCTTTGCGGCAGGCGACGTGACAAATCATTTTCAGTTCACTCATACGGCTGATTACGAAGCGCAGATCGTTTTGCAAAATTGTTTCGTGCCTTTCCTTTTCCGTAAAAAAGCCGATTATTCGGTGATTCCATGGGCGACTTTTACCGAACCCGAAGTCGGGCGCGTCGGTATAACAGAAGGCGATGCGAAGAAAAAATACGGCAAGGTTAAAGTTATCAAAGTTCAATTTGAAGAAAACGACCGCGCCCACGCTGAAGGCGAAACGGAAGGTTTTGCGAAAGTTATTCTGCACGGCAAACGAATCGTCGGAGCGCACATTGCCGGACTTCGCGCCGGCGAATTGATTCACGAATTTGTGCTGGCAATGCGGTTAAATCTTTCGCTCGAAGATTTGAACAAAGCGATTCACGTCTATCCGACGCTTTCAAAAATCACGCAAGCCGTCGTCACGGAAAAAACGCTCGAAAGTTTGCAATCGCCGTTCGTGCAAAAATGGTTTGCGCGATATTTAAAGATTTGGCGGTAAAACTTAGCCACGAAATAACACGAATTTTCACGAAAAATACTAAAAATAATTCGTGAAAATTCGTGTTATTTCGTGGCTAAAAATCTTTTTGATACTTTGCACGGCAAAAATGCGCGTTAAATATCGGTCAGTAATTTATCGAAAAAGGAAAACCGATGAAATTAGCGCAAATATTTATCACAATTTTACTTACCACCGCTGCAACGCAAGCCGCGACAGTTAAATCCACACAAAAAATACAGCTTGGCGACAGCGAAGTTAGCGTCAATATTTATGAAAATACGGGTGCGAATATCACATTTTTCGCGCCGCATCATAACTAACAGATCGGTTTAAATTTGGCGAAGGATTTTGTTAATAAAAACGGCGGGCGTTTGGTTGAGGTTGAATCGGCGGATGAAAAAGGAAATCCGATGCGCTATCTCAAATTCAATTACGGCGGCAAAAATTATACGATTGACCCGAATCGAATCTACACTGATAACGGCAGAAATTGTAACGTCTCTAGCGAAATTGACGCGATTGTCAAAAACTTTGCCGACCGGCTTTTGCAAATCTTACTCACACCTGACGGCAAGACTTTACGCGCTAATGAACGCTTTATTGTCGCTGTTCATAACAACACGGATGTTTCAGCGAAATCGGCAGACGCACAGACACAAGATTTAACTGCCGTGTCGTTTATCAAAGGTCAAAGCACGAATAATCTGATTCACGGTGCGTTTGAAGCGCAGGCGGACGGCGTTTTTCTTTCAAATACGGAAACGGACGAAGACAATTTCGTCTTTCTTTCAACGTCCGCGCACATCGGTTATTTCGCCGAAAAAGGTTTTAATGTTGTCGTCCAAAAACCTTTGGCGCGTCTGCAATCTAAATTATGCACGATTGATGACGGATCACTTTCGGTCTATTCGGCGCAAACATCTATTGCTTATATCTGCCTCGAAGCCGACGGCGTAAGCGGTTATTTTCGCCAACGCCAAATGCTCGAAGCCGTTTACGCACTTCTGTCAAAAGATACTTTGATCGAACAAACAAATGTTGCAGTCACAAAATAAAGCGATTTATTTGTGGCGATAAGTGATCCTGCCTTTAGTCAGATCATACGGCGACATTTCAACGTCCACGCGGTCGCCGATCAAAATACGAATCCGGTTGCGGCGCATTCTGCCCGAAATTTGCGCCATCACGATATGGTCGCTGTCATTTACCTTTACTTTGAAACAGGCATCGCGCTGTTTATCAATAATTAAACCACCAACTTCAATTAATTCTTCTTTCATTAATTATTTAGATTCCTTTTTAACTGTTTTAGTAACTTATAAAATAAACAGTGTCTCCGATTAATATTTTAACCGGAGACACAATATGTTGAAAATCGTTTTCAGATATTACCAACGACCGCCGCCGCCGCCGCCGCGATTTCCGCCGCCACCGCCGCCGTAACCACCACGACCGCCACCGCCGCCGCTTCCGCCACGACCACCACCACCGCCGCCGTAACCGCCCCGACCGCCGCCGCCGCTTCCGCCGCGATCTTCACGCGGTTTAGCTTCGTTGACGAGCAGTTCGCGTCCGTCAATTTCTTTGCCGTTGAGAGTTGCGATTGCGTTTTGGGCTTCTTCTTTGCTCGACATTTCGACGAATGCAAATCCGCGCGAACGTCCTGTTTCACGATCTTCGATGATGTTTGCCGATTGAACAGTTCCGATTTCCGCGAAGATTTGTTCCAAATCTTCGGTTGATGTATTGAAGGAAAGATTTCCTACATAAAGTTTCGTTGACATAAAATTATATACCTTTTTCCCACTCAGGGAATTTCAAAAGAAGTGTCGAATCGGATGGACTTCGGAGAAAAACGGTAACTGCGAAGAATCGGGGTTCGGATGCTCAAAAAAAATTCAAGAGCGACTTCTGTAACTATAAAACAAACCTGCTCTCGAACTTATCCAGAAAACCGTCTTTGACGAGCGCACCAAAAAATTGATGCAAGAGAAGGATTAACATTAATAGGATGCCCTTTAAAGTGAATAGTTGCAACCTAATTTCGTAAGTAAGTGTAAGTTTAATAAAAAGATAATCTTAACAGGCAGAGAAAAACGCGAAATTTCAGCGGCTTTTTGCCTTCTACCTTTTGCTTTTTTACTTTTGAAATCTTACCTTTTACTTGATGCATCTTTCCGTCATTATCCCGACATTTAACGAAGAATTGACGATTGCGAAAACGCTCGACGCGATTTCGCGGCTCGTCAATGTTGATGAAGTCGTTATTGTTGACGGCGGCAGCGCAGATCGAACGGTTGAAATTATCGAAAATTACGGATTCAAAAAGCCGCTGAAAATTATCAGATTCGGCGAAGCGAATCGCGGCAAACAGCTTCACGAAGGCACGAAACACGCGACGCACGAGATTTTTTGGTTTCTTCACGCCGACACGCGTCCAGCGCAGGGCTGTGCCAAGGAGATCAAAAAATATATGAATTACGACGAGATCGTCGGCGGAAATTTTCAGGTGATTTTCGACGGCGGCAGTCGTTGGGCGCGGTTTTTGACGTGGCTTTATCCGCAACTGAAATCAATCGGTTTGATCTACGGCGATTCGGCGATTTTTGCGCGGCGGACGACTTACGAAAAGATCGGCGGCTACAAACCTCTGCCGCTTTTCGAGGACGTAGATTTTTTCAAACGCCTGCAAAAGAAGGGTGATTTTATGTTTCTCAACAAAGCCGTGACGACCTCTTCGCGCCGTTTTCAAAACAATTCGTTTCTCTGGACTTTTACAAAATGGTCGGTTTTTCAAGGTCTTTACTGGTTCGGGATGCCGCCGCGTCTGTTGGCAAAAAAATATAAAGCGATTCGGTAAAGAAAATTTCAGATTTCAAATTCCAAACTTAAATGGAAACCTTCACAAAAATCTTATCAATTGCCGTCGGCGGCGCATTAGGCGCGGTCGCGCGATATTTGATAAGCATTTCGCCTTTGCAAAACTACCTCAAACCGTTTCCGGTTCCGACATTTTTTATCAACATCACAGGTTCGTTTTTAATCGGCTTTCTGCTGATACTTTTCACCGATAAATTATCGGTTAACGAAAATCTGCGTCTTGCAATTATGGTCGGATTTCTCGGTGCGTTCACGACGTTTTCGACGTTTGAACTGGAAATTTGGAGTTTGATTCGTGAAAATCAGTTTTTCACGGCGTTTTTTTATTTGTTTTTAAGCGTGTCGGTCGGATTCATCGGCGTAGTTTTCGGCGTTTGGCTGGCGCGAAAATTTTGATCAAAAATTAGTCAAACTTTCTCTGGCTTTTCTAACGAATTCAACCGCACTTTCAGCCGTTTCCGCAATTGCCGTCAAGTGTCCCATTTTGCGCCCGGAACGCGGTTCGGCTTTGCCGTAAAGGTGAAGTTTGACGTTTGAAAATTCTAAAGAGTTTTGCCATTTCGGTTCGCCTTTTTGCCAAACATCGCCGAGCAAATTTGCCATCGCGCACGGGCGAAAAAATTCGGTCGAGCCGAGCGGCAGACCGCAAACTGCCCGTAATTGCTGCTCGAATTGCGATGTGACACACGCATCAAACGTCAAATGTCCCGAATTATGCGGACGCGGCGCGAGTTCGTTAATCAGTAATTTTTCGTCTTTCGTGAGAAAAAATTCGACGCACAAAGTCCCGACATAATCGAGCGTTTCAGCAACGCTTCGGGCAAGTTCGACGGCTTCGTGAAAGACTTTTTCCGAACAAATCGCGGGTGCGAAACTGATGTCCAGAATGTGATTTTCGTGTTCGTTTTCGATCACGCCGTAATGCGCGAAATTGCCCTGCCGGTCACGCGCACAGACGACCGAAACTTCCTTTTCAAATTCGACAAATGCTTCGAGAACGGCTTCCTGATTTTTTAGATTGGCAAAGGCTTTTTCGATGTCTTCAAACGAATTTATCTTCGTCTGACCTTTGCCGTCGTAACCGAATCCGGCGGTTTTCAGGACGCACGGAAGACCGATTTCTGCGACGGATTTATTCAAATCTTCGATAGTTTTAACGTGTCGAAAAGGCGTGTGCGGAAAGTTGTTTTGAGCGAGAAAAGTCTTTTCCCGCAGACGATTTTGGGTAATATGCAGAACCTCGCCGCGCGGGAAAACTTCGACCAACTGCGCGGCAGTTTCAATCGTCGCCGACGGCACGTTTTCAAATTCAAAAGTTACGACATCAACCGTTCGCGCAAAATCTTTGACGGCGCGAAGATCGTCATATTCGGCTTCGAGTTCAAAATCCGCAACCTGTCCGGTCGGCGTGTCCGACGCGGGCGAAAATGTGTGAACGCGATAACCCATTTTTCGCGCTTCGATGGCAAACATTCGCCCAAGTTGTCCGCTGCCGAAAACGCCGATGGTAGAATTTGGCAAGATTTGATTCATAAAATCACGCAAAGACTGATAATTTGCACAAATGTCCGAATTTGAAAGCTATATTTTGAATGCGAAGCCGAATAGTTGCAAATTCGGGAATTGAATTTTAACAATTAAATTCGGTTCAAACTCAAAACAAATCGGCGCGAAACAATAAATATTTCGCGCCGATTTTCTGACAGACCTAAGTCTGTCCAGGGTTGGCACCTTGACTTAAACTTAGCTTGTTTATTCGATATTCACAAGCCGAGAAAGAATTTGCTCAATGAAATGACCGTTTCGCGGGCTGAAAATTATGTTTTGCAGAATAGATTTGCAGCAAATTATATTTTGCGCCGTTTTCGGATTATTCTTGAGCGTGATGACCTACTGTATCGAAACAACTGATTTAACACATAAATTTGCTAACGACGAAATCGCGCTGAATCGCGTTAATTTGCAGGTAAACGAAGGCAGCATTTATGGCTTTCTGGGACCGAACGGCGCGGGAAAAACGACGACGCTGAAATTGATTTTGGGCTTGCTCAAAAAACAGCACGGCGAGATTACGGTGTTTGGGAAATCGTTTGCGGAAAACCGCGTCGAGTGTCTGCGAAAAATCGGTTCGATGATTGAAAGTCCTTCGATTTACGAACATCTGACAGCGGTTGAAAATCTGCGGATTTTGCAGAAAGTTTACCAATGCCCGAAAACGCGGATTGCGGAAGTATTGGAATTAGTCGGTTTAGCAAATACGGGCAACAAAAAAACGAGCCAATTTTCACTTGGGATGAAACAGCGTCTGAGCATTGCGATTGCGCTGCTGCATTCGCCACCGCTTTTGATTTTGGATGAGCCAACCAATGGATTAGACCCGAACGGCATTTTAGAGATCAGGGAATTGCTGCAAAATCTGAATCAAAAACACGGCATCACGATTTTGATTTCGAGTCATTTATTAAGCGAAATTGAAAGATTGGTGACGCACGTCGGCATTATCAACAAAGGCAAATTATTATTTCAGGGAACGCTTGCCGAAGTAATCGCCAAACAGCAGCAGTCTTCGTTTATCGTTTTCGAGACGAGCGATAATCAGAAGACTTTGAAGATTATTAAAGAACAAAATTTGACGGCGCGAATTGAATCGAACGCAGTTTTATTGCCGATTTTGGATAAAGAAAAGGTTGCGAAAATCAATCAACAACTCGTCAACAGCGGCATTGAAGTTTATCAAATCAGCACAGTCAAAAATGATCTGGAAGCGATATTTTTTGACGTGATCGGCGAGTGAAAAATAAAGTTTGATTTCTTCGCGGCTGTGCCGCCCGATGTGCGGCGACGGCTGTGCCTCGCCGAAATAATCGCCACTATAATCTGCGAAAGGCTGCGCCTTGAGCCGTTCGCCAAGATTAGGCATAGCCTAAAAGAAGAGCAAGAAAACGGAATGGCATAGCCCTTCCGCACATCGGGCGGCACAGCCGCGAAAGCAAAAGTCGGGCGAAATTAGCCGGATTATTTTATTCAAAGTAACAGAAAAGCAGAAAATTATTTCACCAAAATTTATGAATTTTATCCACAGTTTTCAAAGTGAATGGCTCAAGAAAAAGCGCAGTCTGGCATCGTGGCTGGTCGTCGCCGGGGCGTTTTTTACGCCGCTGATAATATTGGCGGCGCGGATTAAAAATCACGATAAACTGTCTGCGCTGTATCTTGCGGACGATTCTTGGGTGAAATTGTGGGATCAGACTTGGGAATCAATGGCGGCATTTCTGTTGCCAATCGGGATAATTTTGGCGACGGGTTTGATTACGCAGCTTGAATATAAAAACAACGCGTGGAAGCAGCTTCACACGACACCGCAGAGTTACACGACGATTTTTCTGGCGAAAATGACGGTGATTTTGGTGATGATGATCGAAGTTTTCGTGCTGTTTAATATCGCAATGTATCTGTCGGCGGTGATTCCCGCGATGCTTTTTGCGAATGTTCCGTATCCGACTGCGCCGATTCCTTACGCGCGATTTTTGCAGGGCAACGTCAATTATTTTATAGATTGTTTGCCGATTCTGGCTCTCCAATATCTGCTCGGTTTGCAGTTCAAAAACTTTCTCACGCCGATTGGAATTGGCTTGGCGATCTGGTTTCTCGGACTCGGAATGAACGCGTGGGAATACAGCTACGTTTTTCCGTATATTCATTCGACGATGGATTTTTTGATCGGTTCAAAAAATATGGCGCGAACTCTGCCGGTTAGTCTGCAAACGATTGCGCTGACATACTTTGTGGTGATTACGATGGTCAGTTATGTGCTTTATGTGACGAAAAAGGAAAAAGGTTAAACCGTCTGACTGGAGCGCAAGCATCCCTGCTTGCAATGAGCGTTCGCTTCGGACGCTCAAAAGCGTTTGATAACTCGAATCCCAAATTGAAAAGAAATGCGTGAGCGCGGAAACTTCAGTTTAATTTCAACTTATCGAATGACCAAGGCTTTTTCGCATCAAAAAACGATGCTCATTGCAAGCAGGGATGCTTGCGCTCCAGTCAGACGGTTTTAATTTTTATAGCAAAATAAATTTAGTGGGAAAATTGGATATAAAATGAAAAAATCATTCACAATTTTACTGCATTGCGGCTATTGGCTGATGTATTTACTGCTGTTGGCGGTGATATTTGCCGCCGTTACTTTGCAGTTCAAAAAGACACCGTTGATGCCGGGAATTTCGCTGCTTTCGCCGTTGATGCTGCTTTATATTTTGCCGAATCTGATTTCGTTTTATGCGTTTTATTTGCTGCTTTTTCCAAAATTTCTTTACCGCAAAAAGTTTGTCGCGTTGATTATTTTCGGAGCATTCGCCTGTCTGATTGCCGCGTTGTCGGGCAGTCTGTTTTCGATTATTCGGTTTGGGTTAAACCAACCGATTTTTAACGACGCGGGCGAGTTTGTGAGTTTGACGATTCCGCTGTTTTTAATCGCCGCCGTTCACGGCATTATCGCGCTGGTTATCAGAGGTTTTATCACCTGGTATGACGAAATAAAGTTGAAGGAAGAACTCGCCGCCAAAAATTACGAAATGGAATTAGCGTTGATAAAATCGCAGCTCAATCCGCACTTTTTGTTCAATACTATCAACAACATAGACGTTTTAATCACCAAAGACGCAGCGCGGGCATCCGAGTATTTAAACAAACTTTCCGGCATTCTGCGCTACCTGCTTTACGAAGCGAAAACCGAAAAAATCGCGCTCGCCGAAGAACTCGGATACATCGAAAAATACCTCGAATTACAGCGCATCCGCACGACCAATCAAAACTATGTAACTCTTAAAATTACAGGCGAACCGCACAACCTGAAAATCGCGCCGATGCTGTTTTTCCCGTTCATCGAAAACGCCTTCAAACACACCGAAAACAACAAAAGTCTCAACACGATTAATATCGAAATCGTCATCGAAAAAGACCGCGTAAAATTGACCTGCAAAAACACATATCAAAACAACGCGAACGCCAAAAAACAATTCGGCGGCTTGGGCAACGAACTGATCGGCAAGCGTTTGATGTTATTATATCCCGAAAGATATTCGCTCGAAACGGCGGATTATGACGGAGTTTATGAGGTGAAATTGTCGCTCGAAATAACAAATTTAGAATCTTAAGATAATGGAATTCACATTTAATTCAATAATGATTTGTATTTTGTATTTATTGCATTGTTGGATATAAAAAGATATATCTTTATAATTTATTGCACACTTCTTGCAATGATTTAGAAAATGTAAAATACTCAATAAATTAAGGAAAAACAATGACAAAACAAATATCACATCAACATAGTTCAAATGATTGGACACCTGATTTAGCGGACATTAATTCACCAAATTGGACAAAAGGAATACAAATTATTCGAGAGAGATTTGAAAGCCGCTATTTTAATCCTATTAACGAACTAATGAACAGTAAAGACAGCAAAATTAAATATAGTTGCGGATTTTTGGTGATGTCAGTTGACTGTTTACTTATCGAAACATTAAACCAATTTTTTTTAGGACTTTATTCTTCAGAAGAGATGTATAACCGAGATAATGCTGACTCACTTTATAGATATAACAAGCAAGCATTTAGAGATTTTTTTTTACATAGCAGTTTTTTCCCAGACTTTAAGAATGAAATTGTAAGTAATACTTTTTATAAGCAAATAAGGTGTGGATTATTACATCAAGCACAAAGCAAAGCGGATTCACTAATAAATGTTAAAGAATCACAAATGGTTAAATTGGCAGATGTTGATAATCCTGAAAATGGTCTAATTATAAATAGAGAACTTTTTCATAAAGCATTGGTTAAAGAATTTAATAAGTATTTACAAGACCTTGAAAATCCAACAAGCGAAAACATTTTTGGCGAGAATTTAAGAGAAAGATGTAACCGTAAAATGGCAGACTTATGTGCTTAAACAAAACTAAATGGTTGTTGATAATTTTATAAATTCTGTCTTTCGTTAGTCTAAAAAGACTGCTTTTGAAGAATGATTTTGTAAAATTCGTTAAATGAAAATTAACTGCATCATCATCGAAGACGAGCCGCTCGCGCTCGAACGGACGAAGGAATATGTGCTGAAATTGCCGTTTCTGAATTTGTGCGCGACGTTTGATAATGCGCTCGACGCTTTAGCTTTTTTGAAGTCGAATAAGGTTGATTTGATTTTCTTGGACATCAATCTCGGCGAATTTTCGGGCATTCAATTACTCGAAACTTCCGCCGTTTCGAGTCAGGTAATTCTCACGACCGCGTATCAGGAATACGCCTTGAAAGGTTTTGATTTGAAGGTCGCAGATTATCTTCTGAAACCGTTCACGTTTGAAAGATTCATCCAAGCGGTTGACCGCGTGCAGAGTGGTTTGCCGAAAAAACAAACTGTCGCCGCCAAGAATTTCATCTTCGTCAAAACCGAAAACCGCCTCGAAAAAATAACTTTGCGCGAAATAACCTACATCGAAGGAATGCGCGATTACCGCCGCGTTCACACCGTCAACAAACGCATTATGACGCTCCAAACCTTCACCGAATTTGAACGCCAAATCGCGCCGAACATCGTCTGCCGCGTCCACAAATCTTATATGGTTGCGCCCGCGCACATTGATTCAATCGAAAAAGACCGGATCAAAATCAAAGATAAAATCATCCCGATTTCCGAAACCTACAAACAAAACTTTTTCGCACTCATTCATCATTCGACAAAATAGCGTCGGATCTTTAAACCTATCAGTGGTGAACGGGAAGTAATTTTTTTATCCACAGATAAACACAGATGAACACAGATTTTTTATGATTGTTAAAGTGTTATCAAAGTCATCTTAATCAATAAACTGTCTCTCAAAAAATCATCCGCGTTCATCTGTGTTTATCTGTGGATAATTTTTTTCCCGCCTTACTTTCTTTTCATTACTAATCTTTCAACTGTTTTTGCATCGGTCAATTCGCGCAGAGCGTCCGCCGCAATCCAACGCGCCGCTTTGGTGTTTCGCAACTTTATTTTTTCAGCGGTTTCGATGGCGAGTTTGTTCAAATTCAAATTTCGTTTGCCGATTTGCCGCAGCGACCAGTTGACCGCTTTTTTGACGAAGTTTCGTTCGTCGTCAGAGTGTTTTTCGAGAATCGGTAAAAACTGCGCGATTTTTGCATCGTCCGCCTTTTTATCGTGAACGGCAAGCCACGCAATTAAAACAATTCCGGCGCGTTTGATAAACTCGTCTTCACGCTCCGACCATTCAAAAACTTTTTGATAGGCGAAAGAAGTTTTGCAAAAAAGATGTCCGCAAGCACCGTCGCAAATCGCCCAATTATCAAAATCTTTCGCCCAATCGTCCATTTGCGTTTCCGTCACCTGCTTCGGATCATCAATCAAATACGCAATAATCCGCGCTTCGTGAATGCCTGTTTCCCAAAGTTCAAGCGCGAGTTTGTGATGATTTTCAGTTTCTTTTTTGATGTCTTTGGCGAGTTCCTTTAACTGAGGTGCAGAAACGCCGAAAGCCTTTTTCGCAACAATTCCAAACCGCTTCATTCCCGCGATATTTACAGGATTTTCGAGCAGTTCGAGGTTTTTGATGATTTCGACAGCGGTCATTTACATTGATTTGAAAGCTGCTAAGAAAGAGTCGTGAGAATTGCAAACATAACCGTAAGGTTCTGAAGAATCTGCCAAACCGAATTTTTTAGTTTCATCATCAAAAAAGACCTTAAAGCCTTCAAGCGTTTCCGGTTTCTCTTCTAAAACAATCCAAAAATCTTTTACTTCACCCCTAAATAGTAACTTTCTTCTTTTCGGACGAACCAGACATTTCTTCAAATCGCAGCCGTGCATATTTGAAATTGACCAATCACCGTTGATTTCTTTTTCGATCAATTTTGAAATTTCTTTTGGAGTCATTGATAAAATTCTTATGGCAAAAGTTGAACGTGCGGATAATTTACGATTTTTGTGTCATAAGTAACAAGCGGACAATTATAAATTCTCGCGGCTGCCGTGATAATTTGGTCTGCCGGGTCTTTGTGAAATGTTCCCGGAAGCCTTGTAGATTCAATAGCAATTTGCGGAGTTAAAGGCAGAAGCGAAATCCCCGGATAAGCTAACGCGATTGAAAACCAATCTTCAAGCGGAATCGAAAACGAAAGCCCGCCGCGTTCGACGGCTTTGGCAATTTCCCAAAGCGAAATCGTGTTCACGCCAAGCCCGATTGATTCATATTGCCGAATAACTGCCGCATAATTAGCCGTCAGCCGTTTGTCGCCCTGAACGTGCCAAATCCAAACGTGCGTGTCAAGTATAATCATTTCAACGCTTCCCAATCTTCCGCCGGAACTACCGATTCAAATGGATTCTCGTATTTATAAACCGTTCCGCGCAGAGGATAGCGAGCATTTTCCGCATTGGATTTCAGAATGATTATTTCCACTTTTTCGCCTTCGTCAA
The DNA here is from genome assembly GCA_965247805.1 of Pyrinomonadaceae bacterium. Classification (GTDB taxonomy): domain Bacteria; phylum Acidobacteriota; class Blastocatellia; order Pyrinomonadales; family Pyrinomonadaceae; genus JAFDVJ01. Next base: position 4,539,600 of record OZ252034.1, on the reverse strand, counting down.
ATGGCAGATTTTCCAGAACAATCGTTCCGTTTGACTGAATAACTTTTTCAACTCGAAGCGTTTCCATAATTTTTACTCCAATGTGGATTCTAACACGGTTTTAGTTTGATTCTTTCTAAATTCGTGCAATTTTTCGCGCAATTCAGGACGCGAATTCGCCAGAATCGAAATCGCCAACAGTGCCGCATTTTTCGCGCCTGCATTGCCGATTGCCAAAGTTCCGACCGGAATTCCGGCGGGCATCTGCACAATTGAAAGCAGCGAATCCATCCCTGACAACGCTTTGCTCTGCACGGGAACGCCGAGAACGGGCAAAACGGTTTGCGACGCGCACATTCCGGGCAGATGTGCCGCGCCGCCTGCGCCCGCGATGATGACTTCGATGCCGCGTTGTTCGGCGGTTTTGGCGAATTCAAACAACAAATCGGGCGTGCGGTGCGCGGACACGACTTTCGATTCGTGCGCCACGCCGAATTCTTCTAAAATGTCGGCGGCGTTTTTCATCGTTTCCCAATCGGACGTGCTGCCCATAATTATCGCCACAATCGGCTCGATTTTGGATTTTGGATTTTGGATTTTGGATTTTGCCATTTTCTTACAAAATAGAAAAGATGCGCGAAGAAAGCAAATTCTAACCGGGCATCTTTTAGTTTTTCCGTGAATTAAGCAGCGAAACGAAAATATAAGTAAGCGGACAAAAAAAATGTAAATAAAATTGGCGGCAAATGGAACGCGGACTTCAGTCCGCCGTCGCCCACCGGCGGACTGAAGTCCGCGTTCCGTTTATAGATAATTTTTTTGTTCACGGAACGTAAACTTTAGCTTGCCGGTCTGCGGCGAATTAAAGTTCGCGTTCCGTAACTTTTCCGCGAGTGTCTTGGTCAGCCAGCCGATGGAAAGCCATTGGAGGACGATAAAAGAAGCAAAGAAACTGACTTTTAGCGCGGTTTGCGCCTCAAATGAAATTTCGGGAAAAACAATATGTGAGATTTTGAAAAATAAGCCTGCAAGAATTACTGCCGGAAAATTTAAGCTGAGAAAATATTTTGCTGAAGGATTTCGCAAAAAATCAAATAAACCGATTCCTCTGCCCGCCAAATAACAAAGATTAATTGCGGTTAAAACAATACCGAAACGATTGGAAAATAGACTGACAACGAATTTTTTCATTTATTTTACCTCCGAGATTTGCTATTTTCGTTACACAGCATTTTTTTAGATTTGTTCCCGAAAATGTCAGAAATAATTTTTCCAAATCCGCGCACGCACGAATTTTCCGAATGGGTTTTGTTCGGCGATTATTATTACAATGCCCGCGACATTATCGGTTTCGGCGGCGATCTGACGCTTGAAAATTTGCGAAACGCATACCGGCGAGGAATCTTTCCGTGGCACGTCGAAGGTCTCCCGCTGCCGTGGTATTGTCCCGAAAACCGCGCGATTTTGGATTTCGACCAGCTTCACATTCCGAAAAGTTTGCGAAAGGAATTGGCAAAAACGCGCTTTACTCTTACGATTGACAAAACTTTTGAAGCCGTTATCAAAAATTGCTCAAAAGCGAAACGCGGCGACGGTCAGGGAACCTGGATCACAAACGAATTTATCCGCGCTTACTGCGATTTTCACGCGGTGGGCGACGCGCACAGCGTCGAAGTTTGGGAAGACGATGAACTTGTCGGCGGACTTTACGGCGTTGACGCGGGCGGAGTTTTTTGCGGCGAAAGTATGTTTCACACTCGCTCGAACGCTTCAAAATTTGCGCTGTTACACTTGGTCGAACACTTAAAAACACGCGGCGCGACGTGGCTCGATATTCAGGTGATGACTCCGCATTTTGAAGTTCTCGGCGCAGAAGAACTCGAACGCGAAGACTTTTTGGACAAACTCGAAGAAACGCAAAAGTTGAATTTAGTGTTATTTTAAGAAATTATGGACACGCAAAAAGAATTACGGTCGCACTTGCTCGAACTGCTCGAAGGCAAATCGGCACATATTGATCTGGAAACGGTTTTACGCGAATTTCCGGTTGAGGAAATCAATACACGAATCGAAAATGCACCGCATACGGCTTGGGAACTGCTCGAACATCTGCGAATCGCGCAGCACGATATTGTCGAGTTCAGCTATAATTCAAAGCACGTTTCGCCGAAATTTCCCGATGGATATTGGAACAAAATTGCCGCAACGGCGGAAGATTGGAAAAAATCCTGTGAACAGGTTTTGCGCGATTTACAAAAAATGCGCGATTTAATCGCCGACGAAAATAACGATTTACCGGCGAAAATTTCGCACGGCGACGGGCAGACGATTTTTCGTGAAGCATTACTGGTTGCCGATCATAATGCCTATCATCTTGGGCAAATCGCGTTTTTGATGCGGATTCTGGAGAAATAAATGTCGAATTTTTTAATCTACGGCGCAAACGGCTACACGGGTGAACTCATTACGCGATACGCCGCCGAACGCGGCTTGAATCCGATTTTGGCGGGACGCAATCAGGCGAAAGTCGAAGCGTTGGCGAAGCAGTATAATTTCGAGTTTCGCGTGTTTGATTTGGATGATTCGGCAAAACTCGACGCGGCTTTGCGCGAAGTCGAATTTGTGCTGCATTGTGCCGGACCTTTTTCGCTGACTTCGCAAAAAATGGTCGAAGCGTGTTTGCGCTCCAAACGGCATTATCTCGATATTACGGGCGAAATCGCGGTTTTTGAAGCGATGGCGCAGCTTGATAAACGTGCAGCGGACGCGGGAATTATGATTATGCCGGGAGTCGGTTTTGATGTCGTTCCGTCGGATTGTCTGGCGAAACATTTGAAAGATCGTCTGCCGTCGGCGACGCATCTGACGCTCGCGTTTTACGGTTTGGGCAAAATCTCGCACGGGACGCAGGCGACGATGACGATGAATGTCGGAAGCGGCGGCGCGATTCGTCAAGACGGCAAGATCACAAGTGTTCCGGCGGCTTACAAAACGCGTGAAATTGATTTCGGAGCAGTTAAAAAACTCGGCGTGACGATTCCTTGGGGCGACGTTTCGACGGCGTATTATTCGACCGGCATTCCGAATATCGAAGTTTACACAGTCGTTCCCGAACCGCAAATGCGTTTGCTCAAACTCAGCCGCTATCTCGGCTGGCTGCTCGCGGTCAAGCCGATCAATAATCTTCTGCAAAGCCGAATTCCGGCAGGCGGACCGAACGACGACGAACGCGCAAACGGCAAAACTTATCTTTGGGGAGAAGCAACGGACGCAGACGGAAAAAAGGTCGAAGCGCGACAACAAGGCGCGGAAGGTTATACAACGACGGCACTGACCGCGCTGAAAATTGCTGAAAAGACTTTAAACGGGAATTTTTGCGCCGGATTTCAAACTCCGGCGAAATGCTACGGGGCAGACTTAATTCTTGAAATCGAAGGAGTCGAAAGGTTTGATTAGTTCCAAGTTTCAGGTTTCAAGTTAGAAAAGGTATTCACAACTTGGAACTTGAAACCTGAAACCTGAAACTAACCTGCGGTTTCAAACAGAGCTAAAATTTGTTTGCCTTCGTTCGAGCGCGGGTCAATCGTGCGAAGGTGTTTTTGTCCCTGCATTTCCCAAATCGCCGTCACCGAGCCGTCTTTTTCGACTGCGTGATACGAAACATCTTCCGTATTTTCCGCCGTTTCTTCCGTTGTTTCCGTATTTGTATTTTCTGTTGTTTCAGCGGTCGTTTCTTCCGCCGCGACTGTTGCGTTTTCTGACATCTAACTAAAAAATCTCCTTAAATTGTTTCTCTAATAAAATTGTTAATAATACATAAATTCTTACATTTTGCCAAAAGATTGTCGAGTTTTATTAGTTCTTTTCTCAACGGTTCAATAAAAAGTCTTAAATGATACGCGAAGCAGACTGGAGCGCGAGCGGTTCGCTTGTCCGCGCGTTCAAGGCTTTGCGAGAACAGGCGCGAAAAAGTTCGCCCGAAATTCAACTTTTCTCGAATGTAATCGCGGCGGTGCGTCCGCTTTCTCGCAGAGCCTCGAACGGACGGCAGGCAGAGATGCCTGCGCTCCCGGGTTATTTGCTTCTTTTCAATTCCAGTTCGTAAAACCAGAAATCGTTGTTCGGTTGGTCAATTTTCAGTTGGTCGGTTTTGCCGAATTTATCGAGCGTAAAAGTCACGAAACCGCGCGGGAAATTATACGGAACTGATCGTCGCCAATGGATTTGAAATGTGTCGTAGTTCCAATGTTCGAGGTCGGCGACAAAGTTCGGCGCAGGCACGAGGCGCATAACGAGCTTGCCGTTTTCTTCCGTAATCGCCACATCGCCATACATTTCGCCCGAATAAGTTCCGGCGTAATTTGAAGTTGCAAGCGTTGGTTTCGTATTCAAAATTCGCGCGTCGTCAATCTTTTTATCGGCTTCGGCTTGACGAACTTTCGCCTGATTTGTTCTTGTCAGTCGTTCGCCGGACCAGTCGCGTTTCGGCGCAACGTCGAGAAAAACGTCGAGAATTTTGTTCTGCATTATCGTATTGACCGACGTTTCCGAATTGGTCAGCACAACTAAACCGAGATTCAGGTCAGGCATTATCGCCGTTTCCGAAATCATTCCGTCGAGTCCGCCGCCGTGCGAAACAATTTTGTGACCGCGATAATCGGCGAGAAACCAGCCTAAACCGTAACCCGAAAAAATCTGATTCGGCGCGTCTTTTGCCGGGAACGGATTCACGCCGATAATTGTATTTTGCGCCCACATTTCGCCCGAACGCTCCTTTGAAAAAATCTGTTTGCCGTCAATCGTGCCGCGCCCAAGCTGCAAACGAAGCCATTGCGACAAATCTTTGACGCTCGCATTTAATCCTGCCGCCGAAGCCGCGCTGTCAACATTTCCCTGCTTCAAAACGCGCAGTTTGCCGCCCGATTCGTTGTGCGGCATTGAAAAATTATCTTTATCGTCGCGGATGCTCGTGTTGGTGTGCGTCATTCCGAGCGGCGTTAAAATCCGTTCTTTGACGAATTCGCCCCAAGGTTTGCCCGAAACACGTTCGATGACTTTGCCGGCGGCGATAAACATCAAATTTTGATAGCCGAACTGCGAACGGAAACTCGAAGCCGGCTTCAAATATCGAACGCGGCGCAAAATCTCGTCGGTCGAATTGGTCGTTTCATACCACAGCAAATCGCCGCTAAACGTATCAAGTCCGCTGCGGTGCGAAACCAAATCACGAATCGTCATTTCGCGCGTGACATACGCATCCGGCATTTGAAATTCGGGCAGATATTTGGAAACTTTATCGTCCCAACCGCCGATTTTCTTTTCGTCAATTAAAATCGCAAGGCTCGCCGTCGTAAAAGCCTTTGAGTTCGATGCGATGGCGAACAAAGTATTTTCATCAACCTTGTCCGTTTTGCCGAGTTCGCGCACGCCGTAACCTTTTGTCAGCAGCACTTTGTCGTCTTTGACAATCGCAATTGCAAATCCGGGAACATTCCAATCCGTCCGAACTTTGTTGGCATAAGCATCAATTTCGGCGAGTTTTTCGCTGTAATCTTGGGCAAAAACAAAAACTGGGAAAACAACAAAAACCAAAAGCAGAGAGAAGCGGAAAAAACGATTTTTCATATTGATAAAATTTTAGCGGAAGATCAGTGCAGATAAAAGTGTTTGCGAATAGAATTCGTCAAGTCGGCTGTTTTTGTATTAATTTTTCGTAAATTTCGTGTCTTTCGCAGGCAAAAATAGTTTTATTCCGATTTAAGAGAGCCGAAATATTTATACTTTACAACGGCTGTTTTTCTAATCTTCTGAAACAAAATATACTTGTAGTTTCAGATTCGATAATTCAGGAGATTTTATTTTGCAGCACGAACTTATTTTAATTTTAGATTTCGGTTCGCAATACACGCAGCTTATCGCCAGACGTGTGCGTGAACAGGGCGTTTACTGCGAGATCGCGCCATTTCATCTCGCGCTTGAGAAGATTTTAGAGAAACACCCGAAAGGCGTGATTCTTTCGGGCGGACCGAATTCGGTTTATGAAACGGATGCACCGCAGGTTTCGGACGGTTTTTACGAAGCGATTGATGCGCCGATTCTCGGTATTTGCTATGGAATGCAGCTTCTCGCCAAAGATTTGAACGGTGTCGTTTCGCCTTCGGACAAGCGCGAATACGGACACGCAAAACTTCGGCGGTTGAGCGGGAAAACCGAACTTTTTGAAAATCTGCCGGAGATTCTCGACGTGTGGATGAGTCACGGCGACCACGTTACGACGCTGCCCGAAGGTTTCCGGCAGACGGCGACGACCGGCGATGTCGTAACGGCAATCGAGAATAAAGAACGGCGGATTTACGCCGTCCAGTTTCACCCCGAAGTTTCGCATACGCCGCTTGGGAAAGATGTTTTACGCAACTTTTTGTTTAATATTTGTGAGTGCAAAGGCGATTGGACATCGAAACAGTTTATCGCCGAGGAAGTCGAGAAAATCCGTGCAATTGTCGGCGAAAACGATAATGTCGTCTGCGGTTTGAGCGGCGGCGTTGACTCGACGGTTGCGGCGGTTTTGATGCAGCAGGCGATTGGCGACCGACAAACTTGTATTTTCGTCAATAACGGCTTGCTTCGCGCCGGTGAATTTGAAGAAACGCTCAAACTTTACAAAGATAAACTGCATTTGAACGTCATCGGCGTTGATGCTTCCGCAGATTTTTACGCGGTGCTGAAAGATGTCGTTGATCCTGAGTTGAAACGCAAGGCAATCGGCGCGAAATTTATAGACGTTTTCGATGCCGAAGCGAACAAAATCGGCGACGTGAAATGGCTCGTGCAAGGAACTTTGTATCCTGATGTAATCGAATCCGTTTCGCTGCGCGGCGCGTCGGTGACGATAAAATCGCATCACAACGTCGGCGGTTTGCCCGAAAAAATGAATCTGAAATTGATCGAACCGCTTCGTGAATTATTCAAAGACGAAGTGCGTTTAATCGGCAAAGATTTGAAAATTCCCGACGAAATCTTGCAGCGTCATCCGTTTCCCGGTCCCGGTTTAGCCGTGCGAATCTTGGGCGACATCACGCCCGAAAAGGTCGAATTACTGCAACGCGCCGACAAAATCTTTATCGAAGAACTCCACAATTTCAAACTCTACAACGAAGTCTGGCAAGCCTTCGCCGTCCTGCTCCCGATTCAATCGGTCGGCGTAATGGGCGATTTCCGCACCTACGAAAAAACAATCGCACTCCGCGCCGTTTCGTCAACCGACGGAATGACCGCCGACTGGTCGCGCCTGCCGCACGAATTTCTCCAAGCCGTTTCATCGCGCATCACTTCGGAAATTCGCGGCATCAACCGCGTCGTTTATGATATTTCATCGAAGCCGCCAAGCACGATTGAATGGGAGTAAAGATATTCAGGTCAAATGTGCGAATGAATAGTTAAAAGAATATTCCTAAAAGCCGGCTTCGCGGGCGCGCAAAGCCGCAACCCTTCCTGACCTGAAATTAGTTTGTTCTTGAATTCTGAAAATTAAACTTGAATTCAAGCCAAAGTTAAACGGACAAGTTAAAAATATTAACAGGTCAGGAAGGGTTGCGGCTTTGCGCGCCCGCGAAGTCGGCTTTTAACATTATCTTTATCAAATATTTCTTGACAATTATAAATGGATTATTCTCTAATTGAGACGTAATCACAATTTCTCGGAACGGCTTAAAAATTCGCCGTAAAAGAATTGCAATTAAATTTTTTTTGCGGCTGAAACATTCCGGCTTGCCGTTAATAAATTTTATCTAAATCGTGTCGGCAAAATAAATTGTGACAGTTCGGAAAGTGTCATAATTCCTTACGAGAACTGTATTTTTAGCCTATAATTATTCAATAAAGAATTTTTCTTAAAATTTCAAAATGTCGGGGTCAAAGTTTTACTAACAAGGAGTTTCTCATCAATGCGTTTTCACAAAAATCTAAAATTATTCGCGTTCATTTTAGTTCTGACATCGGGTATTTTTGCTGCTCCGGGCGATTTAGATCGAACATTCGGTCACGTCGGATTCAAGACTACAATAATCACCGGCGCGTATGATCGCGGTTACGGAATTGTCCGCCAGCCGGACGGCAAAATTATTCTGGTCGGAAACCGCAATGAAGATTCCGGTTCGGCAATTACTTTGATCCGCTACAATGCGGACGGTTCGCTCGACACGACTTTTGACGGCGACGGCAAAATTTTGGATGAAGCGGGTCGGGCAAATGCGGTTGCTCTGCAAGCGGACGGAAAAATTGTCATAACCGGAAAAACGAGTGAGATCAACGGGACATTTTTCTCGGTTTTTCGATATAACCCGGACGGTTCGCTCGATTCAAGTTTCGGAAACAATGGAAAGTTTAAGAGTGCGGTTGGTCTTTTAGGGAGTGCAATTGCGATTTTAGCGGACGGAAAAATCGTCGTTGGAGGAACCGGGAACGCGCCTTTTGCTAACGGTTTTGCCGCTGCCCGGCTCAATCCGAACGGCACTTTCGATACGACATTTAACGGCAGCGGAACAGTCAATACCTCTATCGGTGATGTAATTGATGGAACTAATCTACGCAAAACGCTGGCAATTCAGCCGGACGGAAAAATAATCGTCGGAGGAACGAGTCAGTTTGCAGCTACCGGAAGAGATTTCACGCTCGTTCGTTATAACTCGAACGGTTCGCTTGACCCGACATTCGGCGGCGGCGGAATTGTTCAAACATCTTTTGATAATTCAACTCAAAACGAATTTTTGCAGTCAATCGCGCTCGACTCGAATGGACGAATCGTCGCCGCCGGTTATGCCGATACTGCAACCGCCGAACAATCTTTTGCGCTTGCCCGTTATAATTCCGACGGCTCGCTCGATCCGAGTTTCAGTGATGACGGCAAACTTATCTTCAAGACCCGACCGAATACATTTGAACGCGCCAATGCGGTCACGATTCAAACCGGCGGCAAGATTTTGATTGGCGGAACTTCCGGTTATTCACGCGCGGATTTCACGCTTGTTCGTTTTAATTCAAACGGAACTTTAGACGTTAATTTCGGTTTAAACGGTGCGATTTATACGAGCGTTTCGGAAGAAATAAGCGGCGAACTGAACGCTTTGACAATCGCTCCGAACGGTGATATTTTCGGCGGCGGTTTCACCGGCAATGCGTTTGCCTTTACGAAATATAATCAAAACGGCATACCTGCACCGGAATTCGGCGTTTTCGGTTATGTGACGAATAAGTTTCAAATCGGCACAAATCTTTCGTATGAAGCAAAATCAGTTGTTTTGCAGCCGGACGGAAAATTTCTCGCGGCGGGAAATTTTGTGTTTAATTCGGGCAATAGCAACGGAATTTTGGCGCGTTACGAACCGAACGGAAGTTTAGACAGAAATTTTAACAATCAAGCCGGTTCTGTTTATTTAAATTCACCTTCGGCAAACACGCGCGAAATAACCGCCGTTGCGCTGCAGCCGGACGGGAAAATTCTCATCGTCGGAAATTTTGAAGACAGCAGCAATGCCGGATTATTTGTTTCCCGTTACAATTCAAACGGTTCGACCGATTCAACTTTCGGCAACAGCGGTCAAACTGTCATCAGTGTATTTAACGGCGGTGGTTTGGGGCAGGACATCGCGGTTTTGCCGGACGGAAAAATCGTGATTGCGGGCGCGACGGCAAATATTTCGACCCAACTCTTAAAATTTGCCGTTTTCAAGCTGAACGCGAATGGTTCGCCCGACACGACATTCGGGTCAAACGGAATGGCGGCGACTTCGTTCAGTGCGGGCAACGATATTGCGCTTTCGATTGGAGTTCAGGCAGACGGCAAAATCGTTGCATCAGGCGCGGGAAATTTTGATCTGGGCAGCAACGGGCAAATTGCGCTGGCGCGTTTCAACGCCAACGGTTCGATTGACACTTCGTTTGGCGCAAGCGGAAAAGTGACCACCGAAGTCGGCGCATTTTTAGATATTGCCGCCGATCTCAAATTGCAGACGGACGGCAAAATCGTGATCGGCGGCGTAAACTGCACGGACGGTAACTGCAACGCCGGCAACGGTCTGATTTTTCGTTATAATCCAAACGGTTCATTAGATTCGACATTTGACAGCGACGGCAAAGTTTTCACGCAACCGCCGACTGCCGGCGCACCGACCGCAATTTCTTCGATTGCCATTCAGCCGGACGGCAAAATTGTCGGCGGCGGCGCAGTCACCAATACGGCAACGCAGAGCGATGTTCTGATTGCGCGTTACAACCCGAACGGTGCGCCCGATTCGACTTTCGGAGCAAACGGAGTTACAACGGCGGATATTAACGGCACGGAGCAGTTTGCGTATTCGATTGCTTTGCAGCCGGACGGTAAAATAGTTGCGGTCGGTTCGAGCGCAGCCGGAACGCTGACCGATTTTGCCGTCTGGCGTTTTGTCGGCGAAGAATTACCGACGCTTATTCCGAGCGGCAAAACACTTTTCGATTTTGACGGCGACCACAAAACGGATATTTCGATCTTTCGTCCTGCGTCCGGTCAATGGTGGTATTTGCGTTCAAGCGATACGGCTAATCGCGTTTTTCAATTCGGTGTTTCGACCGACAAAATAGTTCCGGCGGATTTTACGGGCGACGGCAAAACCGATTTGGCGGTCTGGCGACCGTCAACCGGCGAATGGTTTGTGCTGCGTTCTGAGGATAATTCATACTTTTCAGTTCCGTTCGGTTCAAGCGGTGATATTCCTGCGCCAAGTGATTTTGACGGCGACGGAAAAGCGGACATTGCAGTTTTTCGCCCGTCAAACGGAACGTGGTATATCTCGAATTCGACGGGCGGAACGCGAATTCAGCAGTTTGGAATCACCGAAGATAAACCGGTTGCTGCCGATTACGACGGCGACGGCAAATCCGATCTGGCTATTTTTCGACCTTCGACTTCGCAGTGGTGGATTAACAAAAGCGCGGGCGGAACCGTCGTTTTTCAATTCGGACAAGCGGGAGATAAAACCGTGCAAGCCGATTACACGGGCGACGGAAAAGCGGACATTGCCGTTTGGCGACCTTCGAGCGGCGAATGGTTTGTTTTACGCTCGGAAAATAGTTCATACTTTTCAGTTCCGTTCGGCACAAGCGGCGATATTCCCGCGCCCGGAGATTACGACGGCGACGGCAAAACCGACTTTGCAGTTTTCCGTCCGTCAAGCAGTGTTTGGTATAAATCACAGTCGGCAAACGGATTTGAAGCAATTACGTTCGGAATAAACAGTGATATTCCGATTCCGAATGTTTTTGTGCGGTAAAACCTTCTTTAAGGAGATCAGTGGAGCGAACGGTAGTGAGTTTCGTCACCGTTCGCTCCACTGATCTCCTTAAAATCAACTACTTATTTACCGCGTCTTCAGCGACTCAAATCGCCTAATCGCTTTAAATAAATATAATGTCGGGTTACTTATTGCAAATCTTTCGAGGAACAAAGCAATGAAAATTTTAATTACTGCGGACGGTTCCGATTTTAGCAAAGCGGCGGTCAGAAAATGTTGCGAAATGGTTGTTAAGCCTGAAGATACGGCGATCAAGATCGTGTCGGTTTATGAGATTCCCGTGCCGATGGATGCTTTTCCTGCGCCGACGGAATTTTCGGAAAAGCTCGAACAATCGGCGCAAAGGCAGGCGGAAGAGTTTGCCGAACAAGCCGCTGAGTTGGTTCGTGAGAGATTTCCCGATTCAAATATTGATTTAACGACGCAAATTTCGATGGGAACGCCCGAACAGATTTTGCTCGAAACGGCGAAGGATTGGAATGCCGATTTGATCGTCGTCGGTTCGCACGGACGCGGATTTTGGGGACGAATGCTGCTCGGTTCGGTGACGGACGCGCTCGTCCATCACGCGCCGTGTTCGGTTTTGGTCGTGCGAAGTAAAAATGCGGAAACACGCACGGAATGAGTATTTCCGCATTCGTTTGAAATTCTAATTTTTCTTCGGTCGCTGATCTTCCGGCACGTTTTTGAAGATATTTTCGTAAGATTCGTAGTTGTCTTTGACAATTTCCATCAGGTTCGATTTATCAATCGTTTTCGGTTCGATGAAGATGAACGGAATTTCTTTATTGACGGCTTTCATCGTCTTGGTCGTTTCAACTTTTTCGCCTTTTGCCAGTTTGACGGCGGCTTCGACACTCGCGTAGGCAAGCGGCTGAATCGGTTTGTAAACGGTCATTGACTGTTCGCCCTCGGCAATTCGTTGGAGTGCGTCAATCTGTGCATCCATTCCGGTTAAGACGACTTTGCCGGTCAATCCGCGACTTTTCAGAGCCTGTGCCGCGCCGCCCGCCGTGCCGTCGTTTGAAGCGACAATCGCCGCGATATTATTTTGATTTTGCGTCAGTGCGTTTTCGGCAATTTTCAACGCTTCTTCGGGCGACCATTCGCGGGCGTTTTGTTCGGCGACAATTTTGATCGCGCCGCTGTCAATCGCCGGTTTCAAAACTTCCATTTGTGCTTTTTGAATAATCTGCGCGTTGTTGTCGGTCGAAGCCCCGTAAATCATAATATAATTGCCCTTCGGCGCACTTTTCAGAGCGTATTCCGCCTGCATTTGTCCGGCAGTCGAATGAAGATGCGAAACGAATAAATCAATGTCGTCGCTCTCAACCATTCGATCATAACTAATCACCGGAATGCCTAATTTTTTAGCTTTTTCAACAGCGGTCGCAGCAATTTTGCCGTTGTGCGGAACGATAATCAAAACGCTGATTCCGCGTGTCAGCATATCTTCGACTTGCTGAACCTGTTTTGTATCGTTGCTTTCAGCGACACTGACAATAATCTCCGCACCGAGTTCGGCGGCGCGTTTTTCGACCAATTCTTTATCTTTGACCCAATGTTCCTTGAGCGTGTCCATCGAAAATCCGATGATGATCTTACCGTTCGGCTTTTTCACTTCCGTATTGGTCTGCGTCGTCGTGTTTGAAATGCACGAGGTAAAGAGAAAAATTGATAATGCCGCAATTAATAAAAGTATTTTTTTCATAATTTTTAGTAAATTCAGAAAGAGTTAATTAAAAGTTAAAGCCTTTCGGACTGGAGCGCAAGCATCCTTGCTTGCGTGAGCATCGCTTCGTTGCGAAAAAGTATTTCATTGCTCAAAAATCTTAAAATTCAAAAGGCTCTTTCGCGTCGAAAAACGACGCTCACGCAAGCAAGGATGCCCCTCGCTCCGGTCTAATCGCTCTAATTTTTACCGCGTCGCAAATGGTAATAAAATTTCACGTTTGACATACGAGTCCGCCGCGCCTGTGAAGGAAATTTGCAGCTTCTGCTCACTTCCCGAAATCATTTTTACTCCCTCGATTTCCTTAAAAGTTCGCGGTGATTTAACGCCGACTGAATAAGTTTGACCGCCGCGACCTTCGAGCATCAGGTATAAACCGTCTTTTCGCGCTTGTGATTTAATAATTCGCAAACCGCTATTTTCCTGTCCCGCCGTCAGCATCGGCATTTCAAGATAGATTTCGCTGCCTTCGGTGTAATCTAACGTGATTTCGACGGGCGCGTCCGCTAAATTAACCGTCAATTCGGCTTGCTGAACGTCGCCGAAATTTTTCATTTGAAAAGGAATCTTCGCGCCGTTTGCCGTGACGTTTCTGACCACTGCATCGAGCGGAAAGGTCGGCAATAGAAGCAATTTTGTCAATTTCGGTCTGACACCATTTGAAAGATTTTCCGGTTTTTGAGTGATTGAAATTTTCATTTTGCCATTGCCGCGTTTGAGCGCGAAATCAATCGTTGAATCTCCGGCACGGACATTTTTGACATTTAATTCGTTCCAGTTTGCCGGAATATTTGGCGCGAATTTGACGGTTTTGCCTGAGTCGGAAACTTCGATGCCGAGCATTCCGCGCAGAACGGGCGAAATGACCATCGCTTCCGACCAGATTTGATGATGCGATGAGCGACCGAACGGCGCGTTGAAATCGCCCGAAAGCAGTTCGGTGACGTAGCCGAGCGCGTTTGAATAAGTCAGCAAACTATTCGCCATCAACGCCTGATAGCCGACGTGCGGACGACCGTAATTGTAAGCCGCGACCGATTGCCAGCCGGTAAAAAGTCCCCAAACTGAGCCGTAATGATACGACAGCGGATCGTATAATTGACTGTCGTTAGCAATAATTCTCGCGCCCCAATCGGTCGAGATTTTCGCGCTTGCCAGATGGTCAATTTCCTTTTGCGCGTTGGCATCGTCGAGCGTTTTCCACCACATCGGAACGGCGGGCAAAACGGTGTCTTCGTCGTAAATCGTCGCCGTTTGCAGTTCGTTCAGACGTTTTTGGCGACGTTCGAGATTCGGTCCGGGTTCGGCTTTAACCGCCTCTTTGCGCGGAATTTGAGTCGCGTAGGCGTAAAAACCTTTGTCATTTAACCAGTAAGTTTTCTCCATCGCGGCTTTCGTTTTCGCGGCGTTGGCGCGGCATTTGTCGGCGAGCGTTTTATCATTCATCGCGTCCGCCATTTCCGCCATATTTTTCGACGCTTCGATCCAAACGCCCTGCAAATAAATCTCTTCATGCGGCGGATATAACGCGCCGCCTTCGACCCAACCGTGACCGAATTTCGTGTTTTCGAGCAAACCGTTGCCGTCTGTGTCGGTCGCTTCTTCGTATTTGTAGGCTTTCAAAATCGAATCCCAATTCGCTTTGATAAACGCAAGGTCGCCGCTCATTCGGTAAAAATCGGCGTTGACAATGACATAAAGCGGTGTCGCGTCAGTCGAATTCCACGCATATGGATAACCTTTCCACCAATCAATCAGCGCGGCACTCTGCGAAATTTCGTGCGGAATTTTGCCGTCGTCGCGCTGGTATTTTTTGAGAAAATTGAGCGCGTCTTTGGTCGTATTGAAATCGCCGTAGGAATTTATCGCCAGCGAAGTCCACATCGAATCGCGCCCGAAATACCACGCGAAACCGGGACGTTCCGATTCACCCGATGTGCGAAAACCCGCGAGCAATCCGGTTCCCAAATACGGATTCGTCGCCACGCCTTTTTCCACGCCGATTTTCGCCCACGCAAACGCCGTGTTCAGACGCTCATCAGGCGTTTGGACATCGGTCGTGCGACTCAAAAAATCTTCGTAATATTTGACGTTTTTTTCGTAGAGCGGAAGCGCGTTGGCGATCAGATTTTTATAAGTTTCGACGGCTTTCGCGCGCCCTTCGGTGCTGGCGGAAATCGCAATCGGGATGAAATTTTTCGCGGCTTCGTCGGGCGAAATCTGCAAGATATATTTGACGGGAATGTCTTTCGGCTCTTCCTGATACGGATTTAATGACACATCTTTCGCGTTCGGCGAACCGACGATGCCGTAAAATTTCTGCGTTTCCTCGCCGATAAAATAATATTTGTCCTTGTCGTCCTGCCCGACAAACGGAGTCATCATATTGCCCGCCCACATCAATTTTAATTTCGGACGAAACGAAACGGCAACCGTCATCGGCAGCTTCGTATTAATGTCCAAAAGCGAAATCAAACCCTGTTCGTCAACCGGCGCGTAAACGATCTGGCGAACCGTAAAAGCCGCGTGCGAATAAGTAAAAATCGTCGCTTCGGGACGCACCTCGATATTCGTCAAAAGGTCTTTGCCCGCGAACGGCAGATTGTAACCTTCGATCTGAAAATCGAGCGCGAAATCGTCCAAAATTTTGAGCGGATAAACCCACGCCTCCATATTCCGATGCTCATACCCGAACGCCGCCGATTTGCGCCCGACGACATCATAAAACGAACCGTTCTGCGTCCTCCGCGTCAGCATCAGACGGCTTTTCGGCAATTCTTTTTTCGGGATAAATTGGTTCACGGTTTGCGCCATTGTGACTATACAAAACTGTAATAAAAGCAAACCGAACAACAGACCTAATTTAATATTTCTCATCATAAATTCAATTCCAAATAAAACTAAAACCGCCTGACTGGAGCGCAAGCATCCCTGCTTGCAATGAGCGGTGTTTTTTACCGCGAAAAAGCGTTTATAATTCGACAAGTTAAGATAAAACCAATGACTCCGCGCTCACACATTTCATTCCAATTAAAGATTCGAGTTTGCAAACGCTTGTGAGCGTCCGAAGCGAACACTCATTGCAAGCAGGGATGCTTGCGCTCCAGTCAAACGGCTTTAGTAGTTCTTTAGCTTTTTCAAGTCTTCGGCATTCGCATAACGTATGCTAACCGCCGCGCCGCCGCCGTTTGCCAGAGCTAATTTGAGCGCGGTTTTGTTATTTACGAGATAACTTTTTATCTCGTAAGCCTGCGGATTTTTGTCCCAATCGGCATCTTTCGCGTCGGCGTAAACGGTCGCGGCGTATTGTTTTCCGCCGTCCAAAAAATCTAAATTTACATTCGCGGTTCGCGCGTTTTCGTCGGTGATTGCGCCGATGAACCAGTCGTTTTTGCCTTTCGCTTTTCGCGCAATCGTGACGTAATCGCCGGGTTCGGCTTCGAGAATCTTGGTGTCGTCCCAATCAACGGCGACATCGCGGATGAATTGAAACGCATCCATCTTTTTCTCGTAATTTTCGGGCAGATCAGCCGCCATTTGCAAAGGCGAATACATCGTCACATAGAGCGCAAGCTGCTTTGCCAGCGTCGTATGAACCTGATTGGTTTTCTTCGGGTCATACTTGCTCATTTTCGTTTCAAAAATTCCCGGCGTGTAGTCCATCGGTCCGCCCATCAGCCGCGTGAAGGGCAAAATCGTTTCGTGTTCCGGCGGGTTGCCTTCGCTCCAGGCGTTGTATTCATTGCCCCGCGCGGCTTCGGCGGCGATCCAGTTCGGGTATGTGCGCTGTAATCCGGTCAGGCGAACGGACTCGTGCGAGTCAACCGAAATTTTATATTCGTTCGCTTTTTTGACGACGTTTAAGTAATGATTAACGAGCGTTTGGCTGTCGTGATGTTCGCCGCGCGGGATGATTTTGCCGACGTAGCCGGTTTTCACCGCGTCGTAACCGTTGGCTTTCATAAACCGAAACGCTTCATCCATCCGCCGTTCGTAATTGCTCGTTGAAGCGGAAGTTTCGTGGTGCATTATCAATTTTACGCCTTTCGACGCGGCGTATTTGTGCAGTTCCGCGACATCGAAATCGGGATACGGCGTGACGAAATCGAAGACGTTTTCCTTCCAGTTTCCATACCAATCTTCCCAACCGATGTTCCAGCCTTCGACGAGAACACCCTGAATATTATTGGCGGCGGCGAAATCAATATAGCGTTTGACGTTCGCCGTGTTCGCGGCGTGTTTGCCGTTCGGTTTGACGGCTTTCCAGTCAATTTCGTCAATCTTAACATTGCTCAAATCCGCGTAATTCCAGGTTCCCTTGTTGATGTGCATTTCCCACCAAACGCCGACGAATTTCTGCGGTTTGATGTAACTCGTGTCAGTGTATTTCGTCGGCTCGTTGAGATTCAAAATCAACTTCGACGCGAGAATATCCGTCGCCTTATCGCTCACGACAATCGTCCGCCAGGGCGTTTTCGCGGGCGTTTGCAAAAACGCGCTGCTTCCGACCACGTTCGGCGCAAGATGCGAAACCAAACTGAAATTTGCGCGGTCAACATTCAGATACATCGCCGCATAATCAACCAACGCGGCTTCGTGAATATTAATGTAAAGTCCGTCCGCCGACTTCATCATTAAAGGCGTTTGCACGGCGTTTTCGGCGTAGGCTTTCTTGTCCGAATTCGGATCGTAATATTTCGATTTCGACTCGGCGACCTCGCTCAGTTTCGTCGTGTTATAGGCATATTCCTGCGAATCGTAATCGCCCGGAATCCAAAAAGTTTTATGATCGCCCGTCAAATTAAACTCGGTTTTCTCGTCATTGACCGTAAAATATTTCAGATCGTTTTGAACCGGGAATTCGTATCGAAAACCCAAACCGTCATCGAAAAGCCGAAACCGCACGACGATTTTTTTGGTTAATTTTTCGCCTTTTTGCTCCAGCGTGACGGCTAGTTCGCGGTAATTATTGCGAATCGTTTTGACCTCGCCCCAGACCGGATTCCACGTTTCATTAAACTCCGACTTTTTCGTGTCAACAATCGTAAAACCGCCGCGCAAATCGGGCTGATCTTTTATTTCAAACCCCATTTTGCTCGGTTTCACGACATCCGAACGCTTATAAATCAGCGAATAAATCGGCTCGCCTTTCTCATTAAGTTTGAAATTCAAAGACAAATTTCCATTCGGCGACTGCAAAGACTGCGCCGAAACCGAGACCGCAAATAATAAAATTACAAAGATTAGCTTTTTCATAATACCTCAAGAAATTGTCCACGAAGGAAACACGAAGTAAGACAAATTAGGGAATCTAAAAAACTTCGTGAAAACTTCGTGTGCTTCGTGGATAAATTTTTATCTCTCGCTCGTCATTTCGCTTTTCAAATTTGCCTTGCCGCGCAATACAATTTCCGCCGATGAACGCCCGACTAAAATGTTGTAATCTCCCGCATCTGCCCGCCAATTTTTTGAATTTACGTCGTAATACGAAAACGCGCGTTTGTCCAAAATTATCGAAACTTTTTTCGATTCGCCCTGTTTCAAAAAGACTTTTTCAAAACCTTTTAACTCTTTGATTGGACGTGCGATTTTTGAATTTTGCAGACTGCCGACATAGATTTGCGCGACATCCGCACCTTCCCGGCTGCCGGTGTTTTTGACGCTGAACGAAACTTCAAAATGCCCGTCGTTTGTAGGTTTAACCGATAAATTGTCGTATTTGAAATTCGTGTAACTCAACCCGAAACCGAACGTAAACTGCGGCACAATGTTATTTTTTTCGTAACCGCGATAGCCGACGAAAACGCCTTCTTTGTAGGCGACGTGAATGCCGTTTTGCGGATAATAGTTGTTGAAAGTCGGATTGTCTTCGGCGCGTTTTTCAATCGTAATCGGCAATCTGCCCGACGGATTGACATCGCCGAAAAGTATTTCAGCCAACGCCGTGCCGCCTTCCTGTCCGGCATACCACGTCTCGATCACGCCCGAAACTTTATCAATCCACGGCGACATTTCCACGCCGCCGCCGGAATTTATCACGACGATGACATTTTTATTCGCCGCCGCGAGTTTTTCGATCAATTCGACTTGTCCCGGCGGGAGCGCGAATGTCCGGTCCCAACTCTCGACTTCGGTCGTCGCGTCAAAACCGACGGGAACGATCACGACATCGGCGTTTTTCGCCAGTTCGAGCGCGTTTGCTTCGACCCATTCGTCTTTTTTGATAATTCCGACGCGAATCAGCGGCTGCCCGATTCCGCCCTGTGCTTTGTATTCCAAAACGATTTTGTGTTTTTTCGAGTCGAGCGGCAGAGAGATTTCCTCAATCGCCGCAATCGGAATTTCCCATGTGTCGCGGATCATTTTTCCGTCAACGTAAAGCCGGTAATTGCTGTCGCCGAAACCTGTCGTCTGTTGGACGAAAATGTCGTAATCGCCCGCTGTTTTCGGCGTAAAATTCGCCGTCAAACGCGCCGACATCGGCTTCGGGGACGAGAAAGCAGCAAACGAAAAATCATTATCGCCCGTCGCAAAATCGGCGAAATTAAACATCGTGCCGTTGATCATATTCGTTTTTGATTCGGTTTTTTCGGGTTTGCCTGAAAGTTCCATATTATCGAAATATTCAGCTTTGACTTCGCCGTCAAATTTCATTCGACCAGCTAAATTTCCGTAATTGTTAATGCCGCGCGCGAATGTGACATTCGCATTTGTGCCGAGATAATTGCTGATGCCGGTTAAGAAATTAACCGTTTCATACGGCGCGATTGACGCGCTGCCGCCGCCCAAAACCGGCGTGTAATAACCGTTCGGACCGATGACGGCGACGTTTTTCGTCTTCGTTTTGTCGAGCGGCAAAATGTTGTTTTGATTTTTGAGCAAAACCATCGCTTCACGCGCCGTCCTCAGCGCGACGAGTCTGCCCTGCTGATTGAGACGCGGAATCGAATTATCTTCCTGCGGACGGTCGAGCCAGCCAAAACGAATTGCCGTTCTCAAAAGCCTACGCACTTTGTCGTCAATCGTCGCTTCGGAAACTTTGCCGGATTTGATGAGCGGCAGTAAGTTCTGTTTATTCATAAACTTACCCGAAGGCATTTCGAGATCGAGTCCGCCGTTTGCCGCCGCGAGCGCGTCATAAGTCGCGTCCCAATCCGACATCAAAACGCCCGGAAATTTCCAGTCGCCCTTCAAAATCCCGTTATTTATTGCGGAATTCGCCGACATATGTTCGCCGTTGACGAGGTTATACGAACACATCACCGCGCCTGTTTTCGCGTCTTTGACGGCGGCTTCAAAAATCGGCAGATAAATTTCGCGCATCGTCCGTTCGTCAATCACCGAATCGGATGTATGCCGCCAATATTCGGAATTGTTACCGAGAAAATGCTTGACGGTCGAGGAAACGCCCTGACTTTGCTCGCCCTCGATGAACGGCACGACGAGTTTTGAACCCAAAAACGGGTCTTCGCCGAGATATTCAAAATTGCGCCCGTTAAGCGGCGAACGATAAATATTCACGCCCGGACCGAGCGAATAATTGACACCGCGCGACCGCGCATCACGCCCGATCTGCATTCCGGTTTCACGCGCCAACATCGGATTCCAAGTCGCCGCCAGCGCAATGCCGCCGACCATCACATTTGAACGACTGCCGCTTCGCACGCCGAACGGACTGTCTGCCGCTACCGAAAGCGGCAGATTCAGCCGCGCCAATCCCGGAACGTCAAACCCGTTCACGCCGCCGATTGCATCAACCTTTTCCTCAAGCGTCATCTGCTTCAAAATTGATTCGACCCGCGCCTCGTCCTTCGCATTTTGCGCGAAGATCAAGGTTTGGAAAAAGGTGATTAAAACTGCGGCGGTTAATATTTTTTTCAGCATATTTTCTCCTAATTGACAGCTAAATTTTTCAAGCATCAAATATATTTTCAAATTTTATTTGTCCTACATTCCCCAGTTCATCAAAACACCCAAAACTAACTTTCTGCCCGTGCAAAATCTCGCACTCACCCCAATTCATCAAATTCAAAACCGTGCTTGTTAAAGTTGCATCCATCATTGGTGCGTCATTATTTTGATTTTGGTAGGCTTGTAAATCAAACGACTGTCATTTAACATTTGCTCACGTTCGGATTCTGAAATGATTTTGATTCTGCTCCACTCAACGTCGGTTGTTGCCAACCTCCTTCCAACCATTTCATCCAATAAACTTTGGCAAAACGAATGACCAATAAATTAAATTCTGGAGAAATAGCTTTGTTCCAATGTAAATCCCAATCAATAAAAACAATCAAACCGTCCGAAGGTTTGACAAGAAATTCAAGTAAAGAAGAATCTTGAAGAGTATAAGCATTTAAGAAACTCGGCATATTCCAAGTTGCCGATTGTTCTAAAAGTGACTTTTCCTCGAAGTTATATTTCATCTGTCTCAAAATGTCCAAACGACGGCATCGCGCCCGTGTTCGACGCGACGAATGCGCCGACTCTGTTAGCAAATTCGTTGACTTTATCTAATTCCCAACCGCGCAAAATGCCGTGTGTCATCGCCGCCGTGAACGAATCGCCCGCGCCGATAGTGTCGGCGATTGTGATTTTTATGCCGCCGTTTTCGCTGCGTTTGTTTTCCGTGACGAGCAGACTGCCGTTTGCGCCGCGCGTCAGGCAAATTAATTTTAAGCCTAATTTTTCCCGTAATTTTTCAACTGATTCAATGTCGTTCATTGCCGCGATTTCGCAGATTTGGCAAATCAACGGCAGTTCTTCGTGATTGAGTTTGACGATGTTTGCCGCGCTTAAAGATTCGCGCAAAATTTCGTCGGAAAAGTATTTTTGGCGCAGATTAACATCAAAAGTTCGCAAACAATTTTCGCGTGTTTCGGCGACAAACCGGCGAATCGTTGTTCTCGAAACTTCATTTCTCTGCGCCAGTGAACCGAAACAAACCGCGTCACAATTTTGAGCGATTTCGCGCCAATCCTCAGAAAATTCCAAAAAATCCCACGCGACATTTTCGACAATTTCATAAGTCGGCTGACCGTTTTCGAGTTTGACATTGACGATGCCTGTCAGCTTTTCGCCGTCAATTTGAATGTTTTTTGTCGAAAGATTTTTTGCCTGCAATTCGTCCAAAATTTCGCGTCCGAATTCGTCTTCACCAACGCGGCTCAAGACAATTCCGCGATTGCCGAGTGCGTTTGAAATATACGCGAAATTCGCCGGTGCGCCGCCGAGTTGCTTGCTGTCGGGCAAAACGTCCCACAAAACTTCGCCGAGTCCGACGGTTGTAAATTGCTCTTCATTCATCTTTAAGGATTAGAACTATTCGTCCATTTTCATTTCAGGATTCATTTTATTTTTGGGAAAAGCAAAACTTTTGAGCAGCATTAATTTTGGCACAATATCTGTTTCTTTCAAATGATATGTCTGATCGAATTTAATTTTTGTTAGCTTTTGAATCTTACCTGAATTTTGCCAATTTATCTCTATTTCTTTGATTGAAACGGCAGTTCCCAAGCCGATGTGCCGGCGGAAAGGCGAATCGCCGAAACTGCCGCCGGAGCGAACCGTGCGGTAAATCGAGCGCATCCCAGTCGGTGTATTGACCGTAACCTTAATGCGCGTTCCGATGGCGTTGCGATTGGACTTTACGCCTTCCAAATCAAGCGAAATCCAATGATTCGCGTTTCCCGGATTGGCAAATAAAACGCTTTGATATGTGTCGCCGGGAAGTGCGCCGCCGATGACTTCAAAAATGTCTTCCGCGCCGTCGTTATTCAAATCGCCGAATGCGACGGCGTGACCTTTTTGCAAATGCCCGAAACCGCCGGAAGTCGTCACGTCTTGGAAAACTTTGCCGTTATCATTGCGAAACATTTTATTCGGCAAAAGCGCGGCGAAATCCGGCGAACCGGTGCCGAAATAACAATCAAGCCAGCCGTCGTTGTCCAAATCGCCGAAGTTTGCTCCCATCGCCATAATCACGCGGTCGAGTTTCATTTCCTTGGTCACATCGGCAAAAGTGCCGTCGTGATTGTTTTGGTAAAGTCGCGGCGTTTCGGCTTTGTTTAGCAATCCGGCTTGAAACGCGCCGATGTCATTGTCCGTTTCGTCGTAATATCCGGCGACTAAAATATCTTCCCAACCGTCGTTGTCGTAATCCCAAAACCACGTCGCAAAACTGTGAATCGGCTCGCCGACTTTGGCTGAATCCGTCACGTCGGTGAATTTCCAATCAGTCCAAACTTTGCCGCCGTCGTTGCGAAACAGGCGATTCTTCGCGCCTTTGATCGAAACATATAAATCGGCGTGTCCGTCGTTGTTAAAATCTCCCGACGCAACGCCTTTGACGAATCCGAGATCGGCTAAACCTAGTTTTTCGCCCGTCTCCGTAAAAGTTCCGTCGCCGTTGTTGTGAAAAAGCTGCGACGGATGTTTGCCCAAAACGCTCGATTCGTGTCCAACGAATAAATCCAAAAATCCGTCGTTGTCATAATCGAACCAAACGGCGGTTTGCGTCGGATGCGGCGACATCAAACCGGCGGATTCGGTTACGTCGTCGAAAGTTCCGTTGCCGTTATTTTTGAGCAAAGACAGCGGATATTTGCCATTTTCGCCCCACCAACCGCCGCGCAAAACCAGTAAATCGGGAAATCCGTCGTTATTGTAATCAGCGTGAATGACGTTCAAACCGCCGAGTTCGCCGGTCAAACCAGCTTCTTTCGTGCGCTCTGAAAATGTGCCGTCAGCGTTGTTGTGAAAGAACTTCAGTTGGTCCAGCGGATTCTGTCCCGAAATCACGATGTCAAAATAACCGTCGCCGTCAAAGTCGTCCATTACGGTTCCGCCCGCGTGATCTGTCACGTCCAAACCGGCATTCGGCGCGACATCTTCAAATCGTTTGATGTCGTAATCGGAGGCGAATCGTTTTTCGTCAATCAGAAACGCGGTGGGAACTTTCTGCGGATAATCGCCGAGCGTCATATTCGCCACATTCAACAGCCAGCGCGAACGCGCATCATTCGGATCGTCGCCCAAAATCGCGGTAAATTCGCTGATCGCCGCCGTCGAACCGCGCTTTATCTGATGAACGCCGCCGCTGCGAATCGGGAAAATGCACGATTCGTTGTTATGGTGCATTCGGCAGTTTTCCTGTTCGCCCAAACGCAAGTTGGAAATCGCCGCCAGTTCTCGAATCTGCCTGACAAAAAACGGCGCGGGAACAATGCCTTTTTCTTTAATTAACGTTCGCAGTTTTTCAACTTCCTCAACTGCCTGTTCGCTCTCACCGGAACGTAAAAGTTCAGTCGCCAGCGCGACGCGCACTTTCAATTCCGAACGAATATCTAAACTTTGCGTCAAAATTCCGCGATAATATTCAGCGCGTTCGGCGGCTTTATTCGGGTCAATCTTAAAATCCTGCGAGGCATAAATCTCCCGCAAAAGTTTCGCCATTTTCGCCGTGCCATCAGATTGATAATATTTTGTTTCGACCGTCTTTTGAGCGTTAATTGTAATCCCGAATCCGAAAATCAGACACACCGCCAACAGCCAACTGCTTGACGTAAATTTTTGTGTGAATGTCGCGGCTTTATTAATAATCTCAACCATTTTGCCGATTATTTACCGAATTGTGAACTCTATTTTTAACTAATCTCAATTTGCAGACAAGTCCGGCAAACTCAGATCAATCAAAAAGTTTGAGTTAAAAAAAGGAGAAGTCCCGTTTCAGAACCTCTCCTTTTTAATCAAATCCGCGCGTTTGCGGTTATGCAATGCGTGGTCTAAGCCATCAACTAGAATGCAAATCTAACTGCGAATTGCACATTTCGTTGAACAGCGTTGCCATTTGTATTACCGATTCTGCCGAAATTACCGCTTCCGACAAAGGATTCAGGTTGTCCGAGATTGACGTGATTAAACAAATTCTGAACTTCAATTCTAAATTCCAGATTCTTAGTTTCGTCAATCGCAAAGCGTTTAATGAGCGAGGCATCTGTTTGCCAGAAGCCGGGACCACGCAGCGCATTACGTTTTAAGTTACCTAAAGTTCCAAGTGTCGGGGTCGTAAATGTTCCTGCCGGAGCAGTAAAGTAAACTACCTGTCCACTTGCGTCACGCGTATTGCCGTATGTGACAGTACCGTTAAAATTCGGACGATTTCCACCTGTATCGTTAGGTGTATCAATTCCGACATTGAACGGAACACCACTTTGAACCGTCGTCGTCGAACTGATTTGGAATCCGCCGAGAAACGTATTTGCCAGACGGGACGCGCCGCTGAAAAACTTTTTGTTGCGTCCAAAAGGCAATTCATACGTTTCCGCCAAAACAAACACCCGGCTGCGGTCAAAGTCGTTCACGCCGCGATTATAAGCACGATTAGTAAAGAATAAATCGCCGCTGTTATCTTGAGCGCGTTGAATTGTATAGTGCGTCAGCAGTGACAATCCATTGGTAAAACGCTTCGTCAGTTTGATTTGCAAACCATCGTAGCGTGTGTCGGCGCAGTTGCAGAAGTAATCAATACCCTGCGTCAAACCGAATTTTTGGAATAAAGGTTTACGTTGGTTATTGCTTAAACCTTGAGTAATTCCCTGCAAGGTCGCCTGATTGACATTTGCCGCCGGACCATTGCCGATAAAGGCATGCGTTCCCTTGTTACCGACATAAGCAACTTCCAAGGAAATATCTTTGGTTAATTGCCGTTGCAAAGTGATGTTATAAGCATCAATCTGCGGCAGACGCTGCTTGTCTGTTAAAGCACGGGCAAAAACACCATCCGGCAGATAGAATGTGCCGCTTGAAGGAAGCGAAGTATTTGCAACTCCACCGCGATTCGGTGCTGCGTTCAAACCAAAAAAGTTTGTAAATCTAGGCGGACCTACCGCAAGGTTGAAAACACTTTGAATGTTATTTTGCGATAACTGCTGCTGTCCCAGCACAGGCAAATTCTGCGTCACCGAGTGACCGAAAACAGAACCGAAAACGCCTGTGTCATAACTGCGTCCATAACCTGCCCGAATAACGGTCTTATCATTGATTTGATAAGATACGCCGAGACGCGGAGCAAAATTAACTTTATTTTTGACGTTACCGGCGAGATTGGTGCTGCCGATACCGGCGACACTGATTTGTCCAGTATCAAGCGAAAAGTAACCGCCGTTACCCGCTGCGTTAAGCGTTTGAGGGTTAATCACATCGGCACGCAGTCCATACGCCAAAGTCAATTTGGATGTTATTCTCCAAGTATCTTGGGCATAGTAATAATGCCGCCACTGCCGTTCAGCAGCAGTAGTTGTCGTGCTAACGTAACGGTTGAACGATGAAACATCACCCAAAAGAAAAGTGGCTAGTCCCAAGCCGCCTGCGCCGCCAACTCCACCTGTCCGTGTAGCATTTATGAAAAGTTGACCCGAACGATGGGAATCACTGGGAACGCGTAGATTTAATGCACGGCGGACATCAATACCGAATTTAATGGTGTGATTGCCGACAACATTCGTCAGATTGGAAACGATTTGATACTGCTTTTCGGTTTCAATCAACGGGCAGTTGCAGCGGGAAATATCGAGAGCCGTGCCGAAATTGACACCTCTGTCTCCCTGAATAAAAATACCCGGCAGACCCGATGTGAAATTATCATCAAAGTTTAATCCGGGAATTCCCAAATCGGAAGCCGCTCTTTTGCCAAAATCGTTTGGTTTAACATCTACTCCATATTTGAAATATCCGAAACGAACGTCTAAAACCGTAGTCGGCGACAGCGTGTAGTCGAATCCGGTTGATAAACTTTGGTTGCGAACTTTAGATGAACCGCCCAATGAGACGAATTGCGCTCCACCGCCGGCTCCGAAGGCTTGTCCGCCGTCGAGGTTGTAGCGGGCGTAGCTATAACGCCCAAAAGCGTTTAGGCTTTGACCTAAACGCGCGTCACCACGAATGTCGAAAGTATCATTATTGAATGTTTCGTTACCCGATGCCGCATAGTTGTTTGTTGTGCCGTTATTTGATCCGGCTAAATTCGGCAACGGGATAAGTCTCAGCAACGCCTGTGCCTGCGGCGACAAACGAGCCGTTGGGATTCTGTTTCCGGCAAATGCCGTAGCCGCCGTAACAACACCGGCTGAATTAACAACGCTCAAGTTAGGATCGTAGATAGCTGTTCCATATGCACTAAAATCACCAGCGCGAGCCGCAGCCGTCGGAACAGACAGTAATTGGGTACCGCCAAGTCTGCTGCGAACTCCCTGATAATCACCGAAAATAAAGATTTTATCTTTGATGATCGGTCCGCCGATTGAACCACCGAACTGATTACGCAAAGTTGCCGCTAAAGCTCGTCCGGTAACACTGTCAATTTTTGAATTAGAAAATGGATTTCGTGCTTGAAGTGCATCGCTTCGGCGATAATCAAAGACGCTTCCGTGTAATTGATTCGTGCCTGATTTGGTTTGCACCGTGGCGATACCGGCGATGGCTTGACCGAACTCAGCGTCGTAGTTTTGCGACGTGATCTTGGTTTCGCCGATGGCTTCAAAGTTCGGGTTGATAACGATAATACCCAAAATAGGATCACGGTTATCGGTTCCGTCCAATTGAAATCCGGTTCCGCTGAATGTTTGTCCGTTGACGCTGGTTTGCGTCGAACCTTGCGGATTTTCGCTGGCAGCGTGTCCCCATTGCTGCTGAACCGTTCCCGGTGTCAACAAAATCAGTTTGGTGAAATTGCGGTCGAGAATCGGCAAATCGTTAATTTGACGAGTTTCAAATGTCGTCGCAACGTCGGCACGGTCGGTTTTTAACAACTGACTGTCACCTTCGATATTGACGGTTTCCGTAACTTGTCCGGTTTCGAGTTGAATATCGTTTTTTGTTTGTGTATCAACATTGACTGTAACATCATTGGTAATACCAACTTTAAAACCTTGTTTTTCGAGTCTCACCGTGTAGCTGCCCGGAAGAAGGCGATCCTTCTGATAGTAGCCGTCGGCATTTGTTGTCACCGTATCAACCGTCTTTCTTTCGACGCTTGTAATTGTTATGGTGACACCGGCTACGACCGAGCCTGAACCATCAGTTACAGTTCCCGACACACTTCCGTAAACTGCTTGTGCCGATGTTTGTTGTGTTAAATATGTTAGAGACAATGCAAAGATTGTGAATAACATAAGCAAACGATTTTTAGTCATTCCAAAAACCTCCTCTTAAATTTAAAATTTTATTTACTAAAGCCTATTGGAAAAATGACCCGCCCTTGCTGGAAATATAATTGTGAAAACTGACTTTGTTAGTTTGTTCGGAAAACAAACTAACTTAATTTATAGATTTTTGCAACATAATATCAAGATTTTCAGAAGATAATCGTAAAATCTTTAACTATGTCAAAATCGTTAAGATTATAAAAACTTATCCATCGAACAATGAACTTGAATATTAATTAGGAACTGTATTTATATACTCACGAAAAATTAATTTTGATTAATATCGAAATAAATATTGCTAAACATCGGGGTTCACATAAATTGTAAGGCAACTTTAAATCCAAATTCGGAATCCACTTGGAATCAATCTGAATTAGCTAAATAATTGTTGTAAATTAATATAATAATTCATTCGGTATCGAAAGAGTTTCGTCTTTTCTTTCAATACAAATCTTCAAGTAAAGCAATTATTTGAAAAAATATTCATTTTTTTGGAGAGATGAATCTAAACTTTATCCTAATGTTTTGAAAATGTTTATAATAAAGAGTATTCTAAAATCAAAAACGTGACTGCCCTTTAATACTTTACTTAAAATCAATAATCATCTATGAAATCCGCAAATTTGCCGATAGTTTTACTTGTCATATTGTCAACGGCAATATTATTAGCGGCACAAAATAAACCCGAAGAAAGCGCAATCGTTCGGGAAAATATAACGGCGGCGCAAAACTTGTTGAAGACAGGCGACGCGGCGGGCGCAATAAAAATTTTGCAGACGACTTTGCAAAATAATTCGCAGAGCGAGGCGGCTAAATTTTGGCTGGGGAAATCTTTCTACGCGCAGGGGAATTATCAAAAAACGATTGAAACTTTAACTGTTTCAGCAGATAAGTTTCCGAAAAATTCCGCTGAACAAATGCAAATTGTCCAGATGCTCGGTCTTTCGCACTATATTTTAGGGCATCTTGCTGAAGCGATTCCGAATTTTGAAAAGTTGACGCAATGGCAGCCGGAAAATAACGAAATCGCCTACGCGCTCGGCGTTTGTTATATTCAGACGCGTCAGCCGGAGAAGTCTCGGCAGACTTTCGCAAAATTGTTCAGCGTTCCAATAAATTCCGCGTCGGCGTATTTATTAAATGCCAAAATGCAGATGCGTCAGCAATTTGAAGAGGCGGCGGAAGTTGAATTGAACAAAGCTCTGGAACTCGATCCGAAACTGCCCGATGTGCGGTTTGTGTTGGGTGAACTGGCGATTTATCACGCGGAGATTGATAAAGGAATTGAATTGTTGAAACAGGAAATCGCGCTTAATCCGTCGAATTCGATGGCTTTCTATCGTTTGGGCGAAGGTTTATCGAGACAATTGAAATGGGACGAAGCGATTCCGCCGCTGCAAAAATCAATCTGGTTAAATCCTTTTTTCAGCGGTCCTTATATTGTTTTAGGCAAGGTCTATTTGAAAAAGCAGGATTTGGGCAACGCCGAAAGTATGCTGCGGCGTTCGACGACGATTGACCCGAACAATTTCGGCGCACATTATCTATTGGCGCAGGTTTTGCAGCAAACGGGCAAGGCGGAAGAATCGAAAACCGAATTCGCGCTGGCGGAAAAGCTGCGCGGGAATAATGATAAACTGCCTTAAATTGGTCTGACCAATTTTCTTAAATTAAGAATGAAAAAACTGCTGTTCGTTTTTTATATAATTTTCACTGCCCAAATTTTCGCGCAAACCGGCGAAATTAAGTCGTTTCCGGTGACTTTTACCGACATCGCGGCGCAGGCGGGATTGAAGGATTCGACGATTTACGGCGGCGTTGATTCTAAAAAATACATCATCGAAACGAACGGCTGCGGCGTGGCTTTTTTTGATTACGACAACGACGGCTGGACGGATGTTTTTGTGATGAACGGCTCGAAACTCGAAGGTTTTCCGAAGGGCAAAGAACCGACGATTCATCTTTACCGCAATAATAAAAACGGCACTTTTTCGGATGTCACCGACAAAGCGAACCTGCGGCATTCGGGTTGGGGTTCGAGCGTGACCGTCGGCGATTATGACAACGACGGTTTCAACGATTTATTTTTAACTTATTACGGGCAAAATGTTTTGTATCACAATAACGGCAACGGCACTTTTTCGGATGTGACGAAGCAAGCGGGATTTCCGATTGGCAATATTCGTTGGGGTTCGGGCGCGACTTTTGTTGATTACGACCGGGACGGGAAATTAGATTTATTTGTGGCAAATTATCTGAAATTCGATGTCAAAACCGCGCCCGAACCCGGCAAAGGAAATAATTGTTTTTGGAAGGGAATTCCGATTAATTGCGGTCCGAAAGGTTTGCCGACCGACACGAACCTGCTCTATCGAAACAACGGCGACGGCACTTTCACGGACGTGTCCGACAAATCCGGCATCTCAAAAGTGACCGGCAGATATTCGATGACGGCGGTCGTTACCGATTACAATAACGACGGTTGGACGGACATCTACGTCGCGTGCGATTCGACTGCTTCGACGCTCTATCGCAATAATAAAGACGGCACGTTTACCGATGTAAGTCTTGAATCTGGAACGGCTTACAACGAAGACGGCAACGCGCAGGCGGGAATGGGTGTGACCGTCGGCGATTATGACAACAACGGTTTTCCCGACATTTTCAAAACACATTTCGCCGACGACCTGCCGATTTTGTATAAAAATAGCGGCAAAGATTTTTACGACGATGCTTCACGTCTTGCGGGATTCGATCACACGCGCTACGTCCAATGGGGAACGGGTTTCGCCGATTTTGACAACGACGGCTGGCAGGACATTTTGACTGTTACGGGCAATGTTTACCCGGAAGTCGAAAAGTTTTTCAAAGAATATCCGCACCGCAGTCCGCGACTTTTGTATCAAAACTTGGGCAACGGCAAATTTAGAGACGTTTCGGCAACTTCGGGAAGCGGAATTACCGAACCGAAATCAAGTCGCGGCTGTGCGTTCGGCGATTTTGACAACGACGGCGACGTAGATGTTATCGTGATGAATATGAATGAGCCACCGCTTTTGCTCAGGAACGATTTGAAGTCGTCGAATAATTGGATAAGTTTGAAATTAATCGGCGTGAAAAGTAATCGTTCGGCAATCGGTTCGCGCGTCATCATCAAAACCGGCGAGCAAATTCAATCGCAGGAAGTAACCGCGCAGACAAGCTATTATTCACACAACGATTTTCGTCTGCACTTCGGTTTGGGCGTGAACAAACAGACTGATTCAATCGAAATCCGTTGGGCAAGCGGCACAGTCGAAACGATCAAAAACGTCGCGGGCAATCAATTTATCAGTATCAAAGAAGGCATCGGAATCGTGAAATAGAATTAATGTTAAATGAAACAAGACAATTTAAGACTGGAGCGCAAGCATCCCTGCTTGCAATGAGCATCGCTTCGGCGCGAAAAAGTGTTCGTCATTCGGCAATGTTAAATGAAACGAAAAGTTTTCTAAACAAGACTTCATTTTCATTCGAGATTAGGAAAGCGCGAGGCTTTTTCGCGTCAAAAAACGACGCTCATTGCAAGCAGGATGCTTGCGCTCCAGTCTTCACGCGTTTGTTTTTCCTGATCGCTTTTCTGTTTAGCGGTTTTCAGGTTTTCGCCCAAAATTCGTTTCCCGTAACGCTTACAAATATTTCCAAACAAGCCGGATTGAATTTTACGACGGTTTACGGCGATGTTAAAAAAAATCGTTATTTGCTTGAAACGACCGGAGTTGGTGTGGCTTTTATTGATTATGACAATGACGGTTTTCAGGATATTTTTTTTGTTAACGGTACACGTCTTGACGCGCTGCCGAAAGGCGAAACGCCGCCGACTAATCGTTTATACCGCAACAAAGGCAACGGCACGTTTGAAGATGTCACGTCGAAAGCCGGTTTGACCAGAACGAATTGGGGGCAAGCCGTAACCGTCGGCGATTATGATAATGACGGTTTCGATGATCTATTTATCTCGTGTTTCGGCAAAAACGCGCTCTATCACAACAACGGCAACGGCACTTTTTCCGAAGTCGCGCAGAAAGCCGGAGTCGCCGACAACAAATCAAAATGGGGTTCGGGCGCGGCGTTTTTAGATTACGACCACGACGGATTTCTTGATTTATTCGTAGCGAGCTATATAGATTTGGATTTGAAAACCGCGCCGCTTCCCGAAAATGGACCTTGCCTTTATAAAGGTTTGACCGTCGCCTGTGGTCCGCCGGGTTTAATCGGCGGCGTGAATATGTTGTTCCGAAACAATGGCAACGGAACTTTTACGGATGTATCCGAAAAATCGGGAATGCGTAAAACCGACGGCACTTACGGACTCGGCGCGGTCGTTGCGGATTTTGATAACGATGGCTGGTCGGACATTTACGTCGCCAACGACTCCGCGCCCGCGACGCTTTACCGCAACAATAAAAATGGGACTTTTACCGACATCGCGCTCGAATCCGGCTGCGCTTATTCGGTTGACGGCAAACCGCAGGCGGGAATGGGCGTTTCAGCGGGCGATTATGACCGCGACGGCTGGTTCGATCTCGTCAAAACGAATTTTGCGGGCGACACGACGACGCTTTATCATAACGTCGGCAAGGCGATTTTCGACGACGTTTCCTTCCCGGCGGGACTCGGATTAAACACGAAATGGCTCGGTTGGGGAACGGGTTTCGCCGATTTCGACAACGACGGCTGGCTCGATATTTTTCAGGTTAACGGACACGTTTACCCCGAAGTCGAAAAACTGACAACCGAAGCCGGTTACGCGCAGCGCAAGGTTTTATACCAAAACTTACGCAACGGAAAATTCGCCGACGTGTCGGTCAAAGTCGGCGGCGCGGTGATGGAAAACACGGCGGGACGCGGCGCGGCGTTCGGCGATTTTGACAATGACGGCGATATTGATGTCGTAATAAATACGGTTAATTCCACGCCCGAATTGATTCGCAACGATCAAAAATCCGGCAATAATTGGCTGAAAATTAAGTTGATCGGCACAAAATCAAACCGCGACGGCATCGGCGCACGCGTTAAAGTCACGACCGAAGACGGCACGCAGATGGACGAAGCCCGAACGAGCAACAGCTATTATTCGAGCAACGATTCACGGCTTAATTTTGGTCTTGGAACGAACAAAATCGTCAAAAAAGTCGAAATAAAATGGACAAGCGGGCAAATTGATACTTTAGATAATGTCGCCGTTAATCAATTTATGACGGTTAAAGAAGACGTTGGTTTGTTGAGCAAAAAGTAAAAACGAGCGCGTAAAGACTGGAGCGCAAGCATCCCTGCTTGCAATGAGCGTTGTTTTTTAACGCGAAAAAGCCTTGCGCTTTCCGAATCTCGGATGAAAATTAAGCCGTGTTTAGTAAATTTTTCGTTTCATTGAACATTGTCAAAAAACGACCGCTTTTTCGCGCCGAAGCGACGCTCATTGCAAGCAGGGATGCTTGCGCTCCAGTCATCAGTTGAATTTTTTAATTTAGGTTGAATTATGTTGTCAAAAATATTTCAGAAAGTCGTTTTCGCGTTACTTCTTTTAATCATTATTTTTGCGCCGATTTACGCGCAGAAAGGCAATTCCGCCGTCGCGTCTTACCAAAAAGGTGTGACTTTGGCGAAGAAGGACGATTACAGCGGCGCGATTGCGGAGTTTCAGAAGGCGTTGAAAGCGAATCCGAAATATTACGAAGCGTTAATCGCGCTCGGTTTGACGCAGCAGCATATTCAGGATTTCAGTTCCGCCGCCGAAACTTTTAAAGCCGCCGCTATTTTGCGACCGAAATCAGCCGAGCCGCATCTGCTTTTAGGTTCGCTTTATCAACAGCAGAACGACGCGAACGGCGCACTTGCCGAATACCGCGAAGCCGCCAAAGTTGCGCCAAGCAACGCCGAAGCGCATTCGGCAATCGGCTTTGTTTTAGCCGCGACGAATCAGATTCCCGACGCAATCAAGGAATTTGAAACTGCCATCAAACTCAAGCCGACGTTGGCGCAGGCACATTATTATCTCGGCACGGCGAAGTTTTTTTCGGAAGATTTAACCGGCGCGATCTCCTCGCTTTCGCAGGCGGTGAAATTAGTGCCGACAAATGTTGACGCGCATTATTATTTGGGTTTGGCTTACGGCAAGACGGGCAATTTTACTTCGGCGATTGCGTCGCTCAAGCAGGCGATTAAACTCGCGCCGGAAGCTGTCGAAATCCGGCAGTCACTGGCTGAGGCGTATGTGGCGGATGGCGATTCAGATTCGGCGATTGGCGAACTCCGCGAAGTTATCAAACTAAAACCGGATTTTGTCGAAGGTTACAGCGATCTCGGTCTCGCGCTCGTCAATCAACGGCAGCCGGACGAAGCGATTACGATTTTTCAAAAAGGTTTGAATTTTGAGCCGAACAACACGACGATTCGTCACAATTTGGGCATCGCGCTCATTCAAAAATCAGATTTCGCGGCGGCGGTCGTCAATTACCAAGATTTAATCAAACTCGCGCCTGACGATGCCGTCGCTTATTACAATCTCGCCCTCGCCCTGAAAAATCAGGACAAACTCGACGAAGCCGTCAAAGCCTTAAACAAAGCCATCGAACTCCAACCCGCGACTTTGCCCGAACTGCATTACACGCTCGGCGTGATTTTGTTACAGCAGGCGAAACTCGACGAAGCCGCCGCGTCATTTCTCAAAGCGACCGAAATCAAACCTGATTACGGCGAAGCGATCTACACGCTCGGCTCGGTCAAACAGCAGCAGGGAAAATTGGACGAAGCGATTGCGCTTTTTCGCGCCGCGCTGAAATTCCTGCCTGACGCGCCTGAAATTCACAACACGCTCGGCGCAACCTTGCGTTCAAAAGGCGATGCCGAAGGCTCGACCGCCGAACTAAAAGAAGCCGCCAGACTCAACCGCATCAAAACCACCAATCAATCGGCAATGTTCACAATGAACACCGGAATTGCTAATCTCAAAGCCGGAAAAATTGACGAAGCCATCACGCAGTTTGAAACAGTCACGAAACTCACGCCCGACAACGCCGAAGGTTTCTACAATCTCGCCAAAGCGTTGAAAGCAAAAGGCAAACTTGCCGAATCAAACACCGCTTATTTGAAAGCAAAAAAACTCAATCCGCAAATCAAACCGCTTTAATGTT
The DNA here is from genome assembly GCA_965247805.1 of Pyrinomonadaceae bacterium. Taxonomy (GTDB): domain Bacteria; phylum Acidobacteriota; class Blastocatellia; order Pyrinomonadales; family Pyrinomonadaceae; genus JAFDVJ01. The sequence goes on along the minus strand of OZ252034.1, from coordinate 4,504,190 downwards.
TGAGCGAATCCTTTGATTTTTCAATCAATCCGTTGTTATTTTCATAGGAATTTTCCGGTTCGTCGTCTAATTTCGGCGGGTAAAAGTGTTTGCCGTAAACCGGATACGCCTCCGTTCGCAGATGCGCGAGCAGATGATGACCTTTTCGGGTTTGGCGTTCGTGTCTGAGAGCCGAAATGTCTATCGGCGCGACGACGATTTTTTCGCCTGCGCCTTCCGATGCTTTAGTCAAAATTCTGCCGTCGAAATCAACGACCATCGAACCGCCCGACCACGAATACGGCGGGTAATGTTTGAGGCTCGCGGCTTGGTTCGAGGCGACGACGTAGCACATATTTTCGAGTGCGCGGCAGCGGTTGATAATTGTCCACCAATCCATCGGCTCGGTCGCGTTCCACGGGTCCATATACGCCGACACGCGCACGAGAAGTTCCGCGCCGTTCATCGCCAATTGACGCAGAGTTTCAGGGAAAAGCCAGTCGTAACAAATCGCCGTCCCGATGTTGCCGATCTCGGTTTTCGCAACCGGAAAAAGCTCTTCTTCATAACCTTCGATGTCGTGCGGCGACGAGTGAACTTCAAACGGAATCCAGGGGTTCACTTTGCGATATTTATACAAAATTCCCACGCCCGAAATCAGACAAGTCGTGTTAAAGACGTGTCCGGGATATTTTTTGTCAATCTCTAAAAACGTGCCGCTTTGAATGTAGATATTGTGTTCCTTCGCCTTCGCAATCAGCCTTTCGGTGTGTTCGTTCGGCAATTCGACGGCGAGCTTTTCGCGCAGTTCTTTGACCGTCGGGAAAACCGGCGCGGAATGCGCGAATTCGGGGAAAACGACGAGTTTGACCGGCAAAAACGGCGCACTGCCTTCGACTGCCGAATCAATAAGCTGCAAAATTCTGTCGGTGTTTTTCCGCATCGCGGCACGGTTCGTCGGATTGGCAAAATCCGTCTGAATCGCGGCGGCTGAGTATCGAATGTGTTCCATAAAATTAATCTAAATCTTCCGGCGGCGGATGGCGATTGACAGCGACATCGGCTTGTCTGATGAGTAAGATTCTCTCTCGATTTAATTCCAGTAGAGCGGTGGTCGCCCGACCAATAGAAGTTAAAGGAACAACTCGTAAACGGTCAAAAGACCACGAAAAGTGCGTTTTCCAGAGATGTTTGCGGGGATTGAAAATTTCTACTGATTCGCCCGTTTCCGGGTCAACCGACTCGATTTTGTTTGATTTTCGGCGGTTACAGTGAAAGCACGCCAACGCCAGATTTGCCGGTGAATTTTCGTCGTTCGGGAAGATGTGGTCAACCGTGAAGCGAACGTATTGCCAGCGTTCGTTGATGTGACAATATTCACAAAGAAAATTCGCCCGCCGTCTTACTATCTCTCGAATTTCAGAGGCGATTTTCCTCGCCATTATGAAACTTCTCCGTTCTGAGATTCAGCTAAATTGCGGGTTAAACGATTCAAAAAACTCAGATAATCATCTATCTCTTCATACTGTCGCAGTTCGCTTTTCTCAACTTCGCTTAAATCGAATTTCTTTTGCTTTTCCAGTAAATCTTCAATTCTGTTTTGCGTATGTTCAGTCGCGCGGAAAATCAAAACATTTTTCTCAAGTTCGATTTCAACCGCGTTTTCGCGCGACAAACTAGGCGGCAACTGATGTAATTTCGGAACGGATTCAATTATCGTCGGCATAGATTTATTTTACTCCTAATTCCATTCGCGGCAAAAATCCTCTGACTAAACGAGTGTTGTATTCATCGTAAATTTTCTGCTTCTCTTCAGTCATCGGATAATGCTCGTCCGCACCGTATGGATATTTCGACATTCCCTTGAACGGCAGCGGGAAAACGGCTTCGGGCGATGCGGAATTGATGTCCATTTCCTTGCTGTAACCGTCGGCGAAAAGTAAAAACGTATATTTTTTTCCGGCGGGAAGTTCGGGCAAAGCGTCGAAACTCAAAACCAGTTCGTCGCCGGTTTTCGAGATGATGAAAACGTCGTCAATTTGATTTAATAGCGGTTTGACATCGCCGGTTCGGGTGTAATGTCCGGCGAAATATTTCCAGCGTCCGTCGCTGACGACTTTTTCGTAATCGGGCGCGATCATTTTGTTGACGACGCTTTCGACGGAAAATCCGCGCTCGTGCAAATCGGCGTTGGTCGGATTTAGTTCGATTTTCTTCAATTCCGCCGCGTCCGAAGTGTCAACGGCGATTTTGTCCCAATATGTTTTGTAGTTCGTTTCGATGCGGACTTCGCGGCTGTCGGAGAGGAATTTTCCGGTCAAATCGGCGACGACGGTTTGCGGACGACCGATGGAAATTCCGATGCTGTCAATGACAGTTTGCCATTCGCCGCGCTTGTTTTTAACCTGCAATTTCGGGAAAAACTGCGACTTTCCGCTTTGCGAAGCAGCGACGTTATCCGACGAAAAAGCGTAATCAGTCCAACCTGTGAGCAACAAAAGCGTTCTGCCGTTGTAGCCTTTTTTGTCGTCCAATTTAATCGTCAAATCGTGCGTTTCAGCATAACCGCGAATCGGCAGCGATTTAAAATTGTCGTAAAAAACGCGGTCGAGTTTTTTGATTTTCGGCAAAACATCTCCGCCGTTCGTGTCAACAGCGGACAGCGGCGCGTGTTCATTTTTCGTCGTGTATAAAATTCTTTGTCCGCGCGTCGGGATGCCTAAACCTTCATTCGGATAGACTTCCGCGTCTGCGTCGTGTTCGATGGCGATTAATTTCAGGTTATCTAAAAACAAAACTTCTTCGAGTTCGTTAGTCACGCGAATTTCGTATTTGCCGTTTTTCGGTTTCAATTGGTCGGATGTAACGCGGACGAATTCGCCCGGATTCGGCGTGTTGTAAACGCCTGCCGATTGCCAGTCACCCATCTCGCCGCCGCCTAAAAAGTCTGTAATAAATTCAAATTTTTCGCCGTTCCAGGTATAGAGATACGGACACGACGACGGTTTGCGGTCGAGTTCTTCGATTTTGAATGATTGATAATTTTTCGCCGTTTGATTTGCCGTTTTTTCGGGAAAATCAATCTCCGCCTGCACCGTTCCCGAAGTCCAGATGACGCGCACGGCATCGGGTTTTTCGCGTTTCCCCAAACCGAAATGAATGTCGGACGGCGCGGGCATCGGGCTTGCCGAATAAGTTTCGAGTTTTTGCGTTAAACTGCCCGCCCGCAGATCAATTTTCGCGCCGATTCCGGTGCGGTTGCTGACGCGACCTTTTAAGTTGAAAACCTCCGAATTATTCGCGTTTCCGCCCGTGTTTTCGAGGTAATTCAAGCTGCCGTTTTTGGTGAACGCGAACAAATCAACGTCACCGTCGCCGTCAATATCGCCCGCTAAAATCTGCCGCGAATCGTTCGTGTCGGGCTTGATTTTGAACGCGGATACGTCGGCTTTCGCCCATCCATTTCCGAGATTGCGGACGACGACGAAACCTTTGTCCGTGTTGACAATTAAGTCTAATAAACCGTCGTTGTCGTAATCTAAAAACTGTGCGGAAGCGGCGTTTTCCGTGCCGCTTGGCGCGTCCTTTAAAGTGAATTTGCCGCGCCCGTCAGAAACGGCGAACACGCCCGCGCCGTCCGATCTGCCGAAAAAGAAATCGGTGTAAGTATCTTTGTTGTAATCGCCGACCGCCGCGCAAGTCCAGTTTCTGCTTTGGTTTAAGCCGACCTCTTCGGCTACGTTTTTGAACGTCGTGTCACGCAGATTGCGAAAAAGTTTAGGTTTTGCGCCGCGATTCAAAACCAGCAGATCAATATCTCGGCGATTGTCGAAATCAGTCGGCACGACGGCGACGGCTCGGCTCAGCGCATTGATTTTCGCGGCTTCGGAAATGTCCGTAAAAGTCCCGTCACCGTTGTTTCGCAACAGCCGATTCGCGGCAGACTCGTCCGATTTTTTAGTTTTATCGCTGTAACCGCCCAAGAAAATGTCTAAATCGCCGTCGTGATCGGCATCTACAAATGCGCCGGACATCGAAGTTATCGAACTCGCCGGAATTTTTGCTGCCGCCGTGACATTTTGAAACGCACCCTTGCCATTGCTTTTAAAAAGCGTCGTTTGACCGTTTCCGAAAACGAGCAAATCGGCAAATCCGTCGTTGTCGAAATCGCCTGCGACCACGCCGAAAGCCTGTAAATTCAAAGGTTTGTTCAAATCACCCGACGCATTCGTGATGTCCGTAAACTTGCCGTTATCGTTGCGGTAGAGGTGAATTTGCGACGGATTGGAAGTGATTTGCACCAAATCCAAATCGCCATCATTATCCAAATCAAACAGCGTCGCCGTCGTTTGCGCGGTCGCATTTTTCGCATTGCGAACCGGCGATTTAGCGATTGGCAAACCGACGTTCGCGTTTTGAAAAACGACTTTTGGCGCAGATTTATCAACCAGATCATTTTCCGCGCCGGTCGAAGCGATGGCTTCGGCGTAACGTCCCTGTTCGAGATAGTTTAGCCCGATATTGGTCGCCGCGCCCGACTGCCGCAAAGCCTGAAATTTCGTCATTAGCTGCTGACCTTCCTCCCGCGCATTATCGCGCAAAAGCGCGGTCGCCAGCGCATACATCGCCGTTGAATTATACGGTTCGGCATCTAAAGCGATGCGAAAAACCTTGACGGCTTCGGAATATTTGCGCTGTTGAATATAGATTTGACCGAGATTGACGTTCGCGCCGACATCGTTCGGGTCAGCTTCAAGAACCTTTTTGAAGGCGGCGACGGCATCGTCGGTGTTGTTGCGGCTTTTGGCGATCAGACCGAGAATGTATTTCGGCTGCGGTTGATTGGGCGAATTTTCAGCGGCAAGATTAGCGGCTTGGAATGCGCCATCGAGGTCTTGTGCGTTAAAAAGCGCGATTGCCAGGTTGATCTGCGCGATCTTCAACTGCGGGTCGAGTTCCAATGCGCGGCGAAATGTTTCCACGCCTTCTTTGTGATTAAACTGCTCTAACTGCGCCACGCCGACGTTGTTGGCGCGATACGCTTCCTCACGTTTCGCCGCCGAAACCGGCACGTCGGATTCAGCCGAAACCTGTGCAAAATCATCAGCCAACCAAAGCAGCGTCAAAAACGAAATTGATAGAAAAGCGAAAATATAAAAGCGCGATTTCATAAATTTATAATAGCAGTTTTGCGTTAATTTACTTCATAAACAGACATCGTTTGACTGGAGCGCAAGCATCCGTGCTTGCAATGAGCGTCGCTTCGGCGCGAAAAAGCGTTCGTCGTTCGACAATAATAAATTAAACAAAAAAATTTTCTAAACGTGGTTTCGTCTTCATTCGAGATTCGAGAAAGTGTGAGGCTTTTTCGCGCAAAAAGACTGCGCTCATTGCAAGCAGGGATGCTTGCGCTCCAGTCTTAACGCTCTTGTCTTTGCGAATCGGTCAAATCATTAAGCGTTTCGCAAACTTTATCAATCTGCGCGTCGGTGATTCGATTAAAAAACGGGAGTGCGATGACTCGTTCGGCGGCGTGTTCGGCGTTCGGGAAATCGCCGGTTTTGTAACCGAATTTTTTCACATAAAGCGGCTGCAAATGAATCGGCGCGAAATATCGTCCGCATCCGATTTCGGCACGATTCATTTGATTAACAATCGAATCGCGCTGCGCCCGCGTGAAATTTTCGCGCAGTCTAACGACGTAAACGAACCAGCTAATTTTCCCGTTTTTAAGATCAATCTCAGGTGTAATAAGATGCGAATTGCTAGTCAAACGCTCGTTATATTTTCGCGCCGCCGTTTCTCTTTGATGCAGAATGTTTTCGAGGCGTTTAAGTTGTGCGATTCCCAACGCGCAATTGATGTCCGAAAGGCGATAATTGTAACCGAGTTGCGTGTGTTCAAACCATTCCGAAGCCGCGTCGCGTCCTTGATTTCGCAGTATTTTCGCACTTTCGTAGATTTTATCGTCGTCGGTGACGATAATTCCGCCTTCGCCCGTCGTGATTTGTTTGTTCGGGTAAAACGCGAAAACGCCGCAGTCGCCGATGCTGCCGACTTTGCGGTTTTCAGATTCCGCTCCGATTGCTTCACACGCGTCTTCGATGATTTTCAAGTTGTATTTATCGGCGATTTCGCGTATTTCGCGCATCGGCGACGGACGACCGAAAACGTGGACGACCATTATCGCTTTCGTCCTTTCGGTAATCGCCGCTTCAATTTTATTCGCGTCAATATTCAGCGTCTGCGGATCAATATCAACGAACACCGGAATCGCGTTTTCATACAGTAAAACATTGGCTGACGCGATAAAACTAAACGGCGTGGTGATGACTTCATCGCCTGATTTTAAATTCAAAGCACGAACGCACAAGTGCAGACCGCTTGTTCCCGAATTAACCGCAACGGCATATTTCGCACCCGCATATTCGGCGACATCGCGCTCGAATTCTTCCAATTTCGGACCCAAACTAAGACGCGGCGAACGCAAAACTTCAACAACGGCATTGATTTCAGATTCGGTAATGTCAGGTGCGGAAAGCGGGATTTTCATTTTATTTCATAGACTGGAGCGCAATCCGTCCCGGTTGCAATGAGCGGTGTTTTTTACCGCGAAAAAGCCTTGCGCTTCCCGAATCTCGAAGAGTAACTAAGCCGCGTTCAGAAAATTTTCGTTTCATATAATATTGTCGAATGAAGAACGCTTTTTCGCGCCGGAAGCCGACGCTCATTGCAACCGGGACGGATTGCGCTCCAGTCTTAGCGCATTTCCTGCGCTTGTAAATTTTCGAGCGGCACGGCGCGTTTGATTAAAAGTTCGTCACCCAAAACGACATTTACTAAAATTTCGACAATCTTTTCCGAGGCGTGTCCGTCGCCGTAAGGGTTTGTCATTCCGTTTAATGATTCGCGGAATTCTGCGCTCAAACCTTTCTCAATCGCCTGCGAAATCGCTTCTGTTTTCGGCGCGGCATCAATAATATTCCGTGCCTGATCGCGTCCTTTTTGGCGCATTCCGACGTTGACGCACGGCAGCGGAATTGACGGCGTTTCCATAATTCCGCTGCTCGAATTCCCGACGAGCAAGTCCGAATATTTGAGCAAACTCCAGTATTTCAAATGATTTAAGTTGACGAAAAGATGCGCGTTCGGATGATTTTGGCAAAACATTCGAGCGCGTTCGATGATCTGATGACTGCCCGCGTCGGAGTTCGGATAGCAAAAAACGATCTGCGTCGAAAGTTTTTCTAAAGCGGCAAAAACCGCGTCCGACTCGGAAACCGTGTCGCGCTGAATCGTCACCGGATGGTATGCGACGACAACGGTTTTTTGTGAGAAATCCAAACCCAAATTAGCTTCAATCTCTTTGCGTGAAAACAGTTTCCGGCGGCGCAGATTGTCGAGCGACGGCGAACCGACGAGGTGGACGCGCCACGCTTCTTCGCCCATCGCAATCACCCGTCGGCGCGAATTTTCGTTCGTCGTAAAATGCAGATGACTCATCTTCGTCAAAGCGTTTCGCACCGCATCATCAATCGCACCTTCGCTGACATCGCCGCCTTCGATATGCGCTATCGGAATCCGCAGTGCCAGCGCGACCGACGCGGGCGCGAGCATTTCATATCTATCGGCGATCAGCAGCAAAATGTCGGGGCGCATTCTGCCCAAAACATCCGCCAGCGAAAGCGTCGCCACGCCGATTGTCTTCGCCATTCCGACATCGGAATCGGAACTGATTAAGCATTCAACGCGCTCGTCAATCGCAAATTCATCCGCTTCGATTTCCTTGAAAGTCTGCCCGAATTCCGGCGAAAAATGCGCGCCCAACGCAATCAATTTTAAGTCAATTTCAGCCCGATTACGCAGCTCTTTAAGCGTCCAGTAGAGATGCCCGTAATCGGCGCGTGAAGTTGTCACGACCGCGATTTTACGCTTTTTTTGAGTAGCCATTGACAATTTACTTCTTGGTTTTAGCCGAAATCACCGGCTTGGGAATTTCAGGTTTTACGCCGCTTAATTCGTCGAATTTACGCCGCGTTTCCGCTGACCAGCCGGGAATTAAATCCGTCACGATACCTTTTTCATTGACCAGAATCGTCAGCGGCACGGCGAGTTCGTCGGTCGCGTAGATATTTTCGATTGCCGTCACGCCGCCGACCAAAACCGGATAGGTGACGCGCTTTGCGGCGACGTAGCCTTTGACGTTCGCGGTTTTTTCCGCGTCCACGTTCAGCCCGATTAAATCAACTTTGTTCGCCGCGAGTTTGGCGCGCATTTTCTCCAATTCGGGCATTTCCTTGGCACACGGAATGCACCAAGTCGCCCAGATATTGACCAGCGTCTGTCGTCCCTGTTTGAAGTTTTTTCGCATCGAACTCGCCGCGCCGGTCATCGTTTTGACGGCGAAATCGGGAAGCGGTTCGCCGATTTTAATTTTCAAAGTCTGTGCGAAAATCTCAGCTTTCGTCAGAGGATTCGGCAAGTTTGATTTTGCCAAACTGACAGTTTCGATTTTGCCGCTGCCTTGTTTCAAAACGAGCGTCGAATTCGCCGTCATTTCGCCTGCAAACTTTTCGACTACGCCGTTCGCCCACGTTACTTCGACCGATTCGGCGCGAGTGTCTTTCGCTAATCCGAACAGCAAACGCGGATCGTTTTGTGAAATAAAACCCGAACCGCCCGACTTGATTTTCGTTTCGATTCCGGCTGACGTTTTCACCCGCACGACCGAACCGAAAGCGTCGCGCGAAACGGTTTTGCCGTCGCCTTCCAAAACGACGCGCAGGAAATTGTTGTCCTGCCCGACGTTGTTTCTAAAAAGTAAATGCGTCTGATTCTGAATCGTCGTTGAAAAAACGTCGAGATCGCCGTCGTTGTCAAAGTCCGCGAACACGCCGGCGCGTCCGTCAGTAATCGAATCTATACCTGAAACGCCCGAAATATCGGTGAACTTTTTGCCGCCTAAATTCAAATACAGAGGGTCGCGTTCATATCCGCTGAATGAAAACCCTTGTCCGAACATCAATTTATTCTGGTCTGAGCGCAACGCCCCTTTTTCCGCTTTTCCGCTATTGTCCTGCGACACAACTTGCCGCCAGAACTGACTTCAGGTGTCCTTCATAGACTTGCCGGAAATAAATCCGTTCGGCGTGTAGATGTCTTCCCAGCCGTCATTGTCAAAGTCTATGAATCCGCCGCCCCACGCCCAGCCGCCGGAAAATCCGCCGACCTCCGCCGTGACATCTTTGAAGTGTCCATCGCCCGTATTTTCGTATAAATTATTGCCCGCCGCGAGCTTTTTCAGCACGTTGTCTTTGACGCTCGAATTCGGAAACAGGCGCGTTAAAATTCGATTTCCGGCGGTCGAACTCATATTCGTCGCGTGTAAATCCAAACGCCCGTCGTTGTTATAATCGCCGAACGAAACGCCCATTCCGTTGCCCGGATCAAGCACGCCCCGCTCTGCTGCTTCGTCAACGAATCGGTCGCCTTTGTTAATAAACATCGCCTTTTCGCCGAAATCGTTGGCGACGTATAAATCAATTTTGCCGTCGCCGTTGATGTCCGCAAATTCCGCCGCGTAGCTCCAACGGTGATCGTCAACGCCCCATTTTGCGGCTTCTTCGCGGAAGCTGCCGTCCGGCTGACTGACGAATAAAAGATTCGGCGTGCCGTTCGTCGCTCTGAACCACGAATCCGGCGTGATTTGACCGTAGCGATTGTAGGAAGCGACGTAAATATCGAGCCGCCCGTCGCCGTTAACGTCGCCCGCAACCGCCGAAAATCCGATGGCATCTTTTGCTACGCCCGACTCCAAAGATACGTCGTCGAACTCTAATTTGCCGGTTTGTTTAAATTTATTTTCAAGCAGTATCTGCTGTCCGACCGCCGAAATAAAAATATCTTCATCGCCGTCGTTGTCGTAATCGAGAATCAGCGGCGCGGTTCCGGCGGAAGTAATTTTCACGCCCGCCGCTTCGGAAACGTCTTTAAATGAGCCTTTGCCGTCGTTCAAATAAAGATAATTGCGGTTCGCGCCGACGACAAACAAATCAATCAAACCGTCGTTATTAAAATCTCCGGCAGCCGCGCCGTGCCAGACGAAGCCGCTGTTTTCCGGTGTCCCGAACGCCGCCGTGACCGCGCCGACTCCCGCCGGAACGCCGACTTCCGAGAACAAATCTTTTTCCGCGACCAACGAATCAAAACTGATTAAATCGAATGAATCAAACTGCCAGTGTTTATTTTTATCGGCGCGGACGTTCGCCCAAAACGCGCCCCGCGCCCATTCGCGTTTGCCGTCCGAGTCGCGCCCGATAACGTAAAAAGCGATTCGCGCCTTTCCGGTCGCGCCGATCTCCGCCGTCGGCTGTTCCGCGCCCAAAACCGCTTTTGCCGTCTCGTCAAAATTCGCTTCTTTAACTTTAAATCGCGCGTCTTCGATTTCCGAAAAATGATTCAAAAACTCCGACCAACTATTCAAAAACGATTCGCCCGTCACTCTGCCCGAAGCGTTTGCCGCTTTGCCGTCCGAAACTTCCCAATTATGCGCGCCGATCCATTTAACTTTGGTCGTGGTAGCCGCCGGTTTTGAAGGAAACGGTTTCGCCGCGAGTTCGGGCGGAAAATAATTTGCCATTGACGACATATCACGATCACGCGCCGCGACCGAAAGCGTCAAAACGTCATTAGCGAGCGATTCCGACAACTCTTCGCTAACTTCCAGACGAGTCCGGTCAACCGGCGTTTTTGCCGGCACTAACGGGACGCTGTTTTGTCCATAAACAAACATCAAACCATTGCTGAAAACCACAGATAAAATCAGTAGCCGAACAACCGCAAAGAGATGTCCGTGACAAAATAAGTAAATATTTAGATAATTCATTTTGAAGATTTAATGCACAAGCAGGTTAAAAAATAATCCTGAATGTAACGACGCTCTTTGCAAAATCAAACAATATTCGTTTGTAAAATTCTAAACGAATATTGATTTTTATTAGCGAAGACATTCTTATCGGAGTGCAGTAAAGGCTATTATAACAGCAAATTGCTTACATCAATAACAAATCAACCGCCGCAAAGCGATAATTTCTCTCAAAATAGACGATACCAGGCAGGGGAGCATCGTAAAATAATTCAAAATTCAGAACAATTCAAGCCATTAGTCTCCGAAGACGGCAAGTAGCGCGGAATCAATGCACTGTGTTTTCGCCGGTTTGCCAAGTCCTTTGGCAAAATTACGAACATGCTTCCGATTAACCGCTGACACCGGCAATTGGCAATTCGCCAGAATCGAAACGGCTAAAGTTTCATACCCGCCGCCGGCTTCGATGACGATGCGCGAACCGTTGTTCGTAACATCAAACGAGACTTCATATTTGTCGCCGCCAAGCAATTTAACGGCTAAATTTAAATACTTGAAGGTTGTGTATGACAAACCGAATCCGAACGGGAACAGCGGTTTGACGTTATTTTTTTCGTAACCGCGACAGACGACTGAAATACCTTCTTTGTATTGTATTTTATTGGTTCCGGGCATTTCGTAATAGTTGTCAAAGGTCGGATTGTCCTTCGCGCGGCGTTCAAACGTGGCGGGCAGATGTCCCGAAGGATTCTCAGACAATAAAGGTTTTCTGGACACAAACCTCTCTCTGCTCTTTATATTTTCAACTCCTTTCAAACTGTATCGTCCTTGATATTCTACCAAAGATAGTTTTCTCTCACTTTTATTGAACCACGTCACATAATAGTGGAAGCAGCAGTCAATACTTATCGGCAGGGTTTGAAACATCAAACTTCATAGACACAAAAGGCTTAGATGGTTGCACCCGTCTAAGCCTCTCTTTTCAACTAACAATAAAAATTCAACTGGAGTAACTAACAAATAATCTAACACAGAACCAAAGCGGCGCGAAACAAGCTGTTCCCAACAACTAAAAAGCGGAAATGATTGCTCGATACGAAAAAGCCGATCAAAACGAACGCAAGGCAATTATCAAGCAAATAGACTCATTCTTACTTGTGACAAAAGCTGATGAAACCCCATTTTGGTGGAAGTTTCAGCGGAAACTTGAAAGGTTAAATGAAAAGCTGTAAGGATAAAGATAAGGATACTAAAAGATAAGGCATCAAAATTGATGCCTTATCTTTTTTAAGTTGTTGAAAATAATGGAGCCATCCATGGGATTCAAACCCACGACCTTTCGATTACGAATCGAATGCTCTATCAGCTGAGCTAGGATGGCGGAGGTCTCTTTGCGGCGAAGTTTGCCGTGCAGAGACGAATAAAATTTATATCAAAAAAACGGCGCAATACGCAACCTCTCAATCGAAAGTTTATCAGGCGATGTTTAAATTGCCCCGCAAAACTTAGTTCTCTACACAAAACTTTAAATCGGCAGTTTCTTTGAATCTGTTTGCAAATTACTTTCGGCTAAATTAATTACGGTGGGATGTTGCCCGGTTTTGGTTGACTTTTGAGATTTTTGAGAGGTGGTCGCTTGTCGGGTTTTAGTTGCTTTTTGCCTTTATGTTGCGTATATTTTACTGCACTTACAGCGATTTTGCTCCTTCGGTTAAATTCCAAAAAGGCGGAGAAAAAAGTTATGAAATTCATAAAAACGAATATTTTTTACGGGTTGATTTTAGTATCTTTAATCGTGCTGACGGCTTGCCAGCCGCAGACGGGTAGCAATCAAACACCAAATACGAACGCAAATACTAATACAAGCGCGAATACATCCACGACAAATGCTGATTGGGACAAATATGTCGAACAGTTTTTGAACGATTATTTCGCCGCGCATCCCGATTTTGCGGTCGTGCAGGGCAAACACGAGTTTGACGGAAAACTGCCGGATTGGAGCGAAGACGGTTTAAAAAAGGAAATTGCGCGACTCCATTCGGAGCGCGATAAAGCCGCCGCTTTCAAAGACGAACAACTCGACGAACGACAAAGATTTGAGCGCGATTATTTGATTTCGCAGATTGATAAAGACCTTTTCTGGCGCGAAACCGCCAATCAGCCGCATACGAATCCGTATTTTTACGCCGATTCGATTGACCCTGACGTTTATGTTTCGCGCAACTATGCACCGCTTGAAACGCGAATCAAATCTTACACGACTTATGCCAAAAACGTGCCGAACGCGCTTGCCCAAATCAAAGCAAATCTGAAAATGCCGATGGCGAAAACTTTGATTAAAATCGGGCGCACGACGATTGGCGGACTCGCTGATTTTTACGCAAAAGATGTCGTCAAGGTTTTTGAACCCGTCAAGGATGAGCAGTCGCAGAAAGATTTCAAGGAAGCAAACGACGCGGCGATCAAAGCCGTGAAAGATTTCGACACGTATTTGGGCGAGAATGAAAAATCGGCGACCACTGATTTCGCACTCGGCGCGGATAAATTCTCGAAAATGCTGAAAATGACCGAAGGCGTTGATTACCCGCTCGATAAACTTGAGCAGATCGGTCAGCAGGATTTGGACAAAAATCTCGCCGCGCTGAAAACCGAATGCGACAAATACGCGCCCGGAAAAACCTTGCAGGAATGTATGACGCAAGCCGGAAAAAACAAAGAACCCGGCGCGACGGTCGTTGACGCAGCGACCAATCAACTGAAAACTCTGCGCCAATTTATCGTTGACAAAGACATCGTTTCAATGCCCGGAACCGAAGAAGCGAAAGTCGGACTCGCGCCGCCGTATAAAGCGTGGAATTTTGCATATATCAATATTCCCGGACCGTATGAAACAAATCAGCCTTCGACTTATTACGTTTCACCGCCCGACCCGAAATGGTCTAAGGAAAAACAGGAAAGCTACATTCCGGGCAAGGGAAGTCTTTTGTTTACATCGGTTCACGAAGTTTATCCCGGACATTTCGTGCAGTTTTTACACGCCAACCGCTCACAGTCGAAATTCGGGCAGGTTTTCGTCGGCTACGCGTTTGCGGAAGGCTGGGCGCATTACACCGAAGAAATGATGTATGACGCAGGTTTGGGCGCGGGCGATGCCGAACTGCACATCGGGCAATTGCAGGAAGCACTACTCAGAAACGTCAGATTTCTGTCGGCAATCGGGATGCACACCAAAGGAATGTCGGTCGAAGAATCAAAGAAAATGTTTCTCGAAAAAGGCTTGCAGGAAGAAGGCTCCGCCGAACAGCAATCCGAACGCGGCACATTCGATCCGGCGTATTTGAATTACACGATGGGCAAATTGATGATTCGCAAACTCCGCGAAGACTGGACGGCAACGCGTGGCGGACGAAGCGCGTGGAAACAATTTCACGACGAATTTTTGAAATACGGCGGTCCGCCGATTCCGCTCGTCAGAAAAGCGATGATGGGCGCGAATGACAAAGGTCCTCTGTTTTAATCCTCTAAATAATATTCTGAAAAATATGAAAAATTATAACAATCAAATCGTGAAATTCAGTTTATCGGCAGTGATATTTTTCGCCGTCGCAGTCTCAAATCTAGCAGCTCAAACTACCTTCAAAACGCCGCAGTCAGCCGCCGCCGCGTTATATTCGGCGTGGCGCACCAAGAATAAAGAAAAGGCGCGGTGCGCGGCGGACAACGAAGCGGTTGATAAATTATTCGGCGCGAAATTTCAGCCGAAATGGAAATTTGCGGGCTGCAATGACGAATCGGACACCGAAAAAGGTTTGTTTCAGTGCATTTACAAAGACGCGTCGGACGATCTTTTATCCGTCGCTTTCGACACCTTCAAAACAAAACGCGGCTGGCGCATTCGTTCGCTGACTTTCGGCGCAGAGAATTAATATAAGTAAATGGACGGAATAATTTTTAAGACGACGGAGCGCGGACACTTCTGTCCGCCGCACGGCGCGAGCGGGAAGCGAGAACGCCGTGCGTCTTTTCGGCGAAGATGAGTGTTGGCATATAATTCAAACTTCGCTTCGCTGGTTTGGCGGACAGAAGTGTCCGCGCTCCGTCTTGAAAATAATTTTGTTCACTTAATAATACCATTTACCTTTAGAAACTATGCAATAACTAATTTTTAACGGAACCCGGACACGCTTGTCCGAAAGCCTTTGAAAAACGCTCCCAACCATAGTGATAGTTCAAGTTAAAGACTGCTTAGGCAATTTCAAACGCGAGAGTATTTGTTCGGACAAGAATGTCCGAGTTCCTTTTCTATTGCATATTCTTTAAAGGTAAAGGGTATAAATTAAATAAAAAATATGAATCCAACAGAACAAAGACCAACCGTTTCCGATGTCCGACGCAAACAAAAAGTGTTTCTTTTCCTAATATTCGTTGTTTTATTTTTTCCGGTAATTATTTCGGCGCAAACAACCGCGCTGAAATTTGAAACGACGATTGCGAAAGGCTTGATTCCCGCCGTGCAGAACGGGCGTTTGTTTATTTTGCTCAATCGAAAGGGCGAAGCCGAACCGCGCCTGACGTTTGATGACGGTGATGTCGAGTTTGACGCGCCGCCGATTTTGGCGAAGGATGTGTTGAATTTTAAGGCGGGTGAAACGAAAGCCGTGATTGATAATAGTTCGATTTCCTACCCGATAAAAAATCTTGCAGAACTGCCCGCCGGAGAATATTTTGTGCAGGCTTTGTTTGATACGAATAATGATTTGCGCTCGCTCAATGCGCCGGGAAATTTATACAGCGCGGTGCAGAAAGTGACGCTTGACGCGAAAAAAGGCGGGACAATTAAACTCGAATTAAACAAAGTCGTGCCGCCTGAACAAATGCCCGCCGATACGGAATATGTGAAATTTATCAAAATGCAGTCGCCGATGTTGTCAAAATTTCACGGTCGTCCGATCTTCTTGCGCGTCGGAATTATTTTGCCGCGTGATTATGCGGTGGACGCGACGCGGCGTTATCCGCTGCTGATAAATATCGGCGGTTACGGCTCGAAATTTAACCGTGTTCAGCGGGCGATGGATGAAAAATCGTCGTTTCGCAAAACTTGGCTGGCGGACGACACGCCGCGAATGATCGGCGTTTATCTCGACGGCGACGGTCCGTTTGGCGATTCTTATCAGTTAAATTCCGCGAACAGCGGACCTTACGGCGACGCGCTGACGCAGGAGTTGATTCCGTATATCGAGAAAAATTATCGCGCTGTCGGCACGCCCGCGTCGAGATTTTTGACGGGCGGCTCGACCGGCGGCTGGGTTTCGTCCGCGTTGCAAATTTTTTATCCCGATTATTTCAACGGCTCGTGGTCGGGCTTTCCCGATCCGATGGATTTTCGCGCTTACCAATTAATTGATATTTACAAGGACGACAACGCCTACGTCAATAAAAACGGCTTTGAGCGACCGTCGGCGCGTGAGGCGAACGGCGATACCGAGTTTACGATGCGGCTCGAATGTTTGAAGGAAAACGTCCTCGGCGCGGGCGACAGCTACACAATGTCCGGCGGACAATGGGGCGCGTGGAATGCAGCTTACAGTCCGCGCGGCGCAGATGGAAAGCCTGTTCCACTCTGGGACGCGAAAACCGGAAAAATCAATCACGAAGTTGCCGAGCAGTGGAAAAAATACGATTTGCGCCTGATTGTCGAACAAAACTGGAAGACGCTCGCGCCGAAATTAGACGGCAAACTCCACATTTGGGTCGGCGAAGCGGACGATTATTTCTTAAACAACGGCGTTCACCTTTTCGACGATTTCATCTCGAAAGCCGAACCGAAATTTAACGGCTCGATTATCTATTCGCGCACCGGCAGACACGGCTGGATGCCGAAAACCAACGCCGAAATTATGAAGGAAATGATGCAGAGATACGAGCAGACGAAGAAATAGAATTATGAATTTGATGACGTAAAAATTAATTTTCTCGGACTTTTTAAAGGTATTATTGCAGATATGGAAATTTCATTAACACCCGAACATCAAAAATTAGTCAACGAAATGGTTGATTCCGGTCGGTATAATTCAATCAGCGAAGTGTTATGCGACAGTTTGAAACTTTTGCGCGAACGCGATGATGTTAGAAGTATGGAGACGGAAGGGTTATTGAAAGAACTCAAACGCGAAGTCGGGCAAATTAAAAGCGGTAAACAAATATCGAGTGCGAAAGAAATACGGCTCGAATATATTGCGGCTGAAATTAGAAGCAGAAAGAGTAAAGAAAGTGAACTCGGTTATTGAAATCTTTCTTTGCGGCTGTGCCGCCTGATGTGCGAAAAGGCTGTGCCTTTTCGATTAATCTGCTCTTGATTTTCGAGGCTATGCCTCATTCCGGCGGAGGCATAGCCTCGAAAGTTTAGAAGAACGGTGACGGCGAGGCGTAGCCGTCGCCGCACATCAGGCGGCACAGCCGCGAAGAACTGAGTTCGTCGGACTTATTCAGACAATAATAAAAGTTCACAGCAATTTATTCAGTGCTTTTTGTTCAATTTCAAAAGTATAATAAGCAGTGAACGACAAATTAACACTCCCAAAATTGAAAAAAATATGAATTCAACAGAACAAAAATCAACCGTTTCGGAAGCCGTGCGAAAGCATAAGGAATTTCTTTTTCCCGCCGTTGCGACTTATTATCAGGAACCCGTCGCGTTAACGCACGGCGAAGGCGAATATGTTTGGGACGAGGACGGCAATAAATATCTCGACTGTTTCGGCGGCGTTTTGACGGTCAGCGTCGGACACGCGAATCCGACGATTAATGCGGCGGTGATCGAGCAGATCAATAAAATTTCGCACACTTCGGGGCTTTATGTGAATCCGCTGCAATCGGATTTTGCCGAGAAATTGGCGGAAATTACGCCGGGAAATTTGAAGAAATCATTCTTTACTTCGAGCGGCACGGAAGCCGATGATACGGCGATTTTGGCGGCGAAGATGGCGACCGGACGACAGGAAATCGTCGTGTTGCGGCATAGTTATTCAGGGAGAAGCGCGACGGCACTTTCGGCAGTCGGTCAGGCTTCGTGGCGACCGATTGGAGCGCAGGTCGCGGGAATGGTTCACGCCGCCGCACCGTATTGTTACCGCTGTCCGTTCAAGTTGGAATATCCAAGCTGCGGCGTGGCTTGCGCGACCGACATCGAAAATATTATCCAAACGACGACGACGGGCGAAATCGCGGCGTTTATGGCTGAACCGATTTTAGGAGTCGGCGGATTTATCGTGCCGCCGCCCGAATATTTTGAAATCGCTTACGGCATCGCCAGAAATTACGGCGGACTCTGCATCGCCGACGAAGTGCAAACCGGCTGGGGCAGAACGGGCGAAAAATGGTTCGGCATCGAGCAGTGGAACGTCACGCCCGACATTATGACTTCGGCAAAAGGAATGGGCAACGGCGCACCAATCGGCTGGACAATCGCCACAGCGGAAGTCGCCGACAAATTCCCCGGCATCACCTTCGCCACCTTCGGCGGCAATCCCGTTTCGATGACCGCCGGTTTAGCGGTAATTAAAATGATCGAAGAAGAAGATTTACGCACCAACGCCAAAATCGTCGGCGATTATCTGCGCGAAAAATTGTGCGGATTGTATGAAAGATATGACATTATCGGCGACGTGCGCGGAATGGGTTTGATGCAGGCAATCGAATTAGTCGCTGACCGAAAAACCAAAGAACCGAATCCGCAGGCAGTTTTGAAGGTCTTTGAAGAAACCAAAAAACAAGGCGTTCTGATCGGCAAAGGCGGACTTTACGGCAATGTTATCCGCACGGGAATGATGCTCAATTCGACGAAGGATAATGTTGACGAGCTTATAAATGCGTTAGATCAAGGTTTGGCAACCGTTTAGTTATGGATAAAACTTTTGAACTGCAAGGCATCGAATTTGAGTGGGACAAAGAAAAATATGCTGTCAATCTTTGGAAGCATAACGTAAAATTTGAAGAAGCCGCTGAAGTTTTCTTTGATCCGCTGGGCGTTTTTGATGATGCCTCGGTTGAGGAAGAACGAAGAGAGAGCATTTTGGGTTTTTCGTTTGTAGAAAAAACATTATTTGTGGTTTTTGTTGAACGCGATGTGCGAACGCGAATAATTTCAGCGCGTCCGGCGACTTCGCAGGAAAGAGATGAATATGCAGAAAAAAACTTTGGAAAATAGATCGCAGGAAATTTCAGTCGGCATTCCGCCGGAAACAATCGAAGCACTCGAAAAAATCGCCGAGCGCAAAGAATTACCGCTCAAAGCTCTGCTCAAATTATATATCGGGCAAGGCTTGCGTCAGGATTTGAGTCAGGAAGAAGCAAAGGAACTCGCGCTCAAAAGATTTAATTCGAGAAAAGGCGCGAAAATAATCAATGAAACCGACTTAGCGGCATAATTAAATTCCGCGTAATTTAGCGGGCAATGCTCGACCAGGTATCTTTCTTTCATCTGCAAAAATCCGTGTGCATCCGTGTTAAAAAACGATTTATAGTTTAATTTTGTCCGGCTACTTATGAAAAAACCGGCAATTCGATTTTTTTGATTAACTGTTTTATTTTCGGTTCGGCGGCAAAAAATTATGAAAACACCGTGGCTCAAATTAAATCCTCCCGAAGACCGGTCGCCGATCTGGTGGTTTCGATGGGTTCCGACGATTGTCGTTTCGGTTCTCGTTTTATACTTTTTATATATTGTCGGCAGCGTCGCGGTGATCCCGATTTTGGCTTCGTTCGCGCTCGCTTATTTGCTCAATCCGATTGTGTATCAGGCGGAAAAACGCGGTTTGTCGCGCACCGTTTCGGCGATTGTGGCGATTTTGCTGGTCACGCTCGTGATTACGGCATTTATGGCGTATGTGATTCCCGATTTGTGGGCGGAAACTTCTAAGGCAGGCGCGAAGATTTCAGAGAATTTTACGCCGGAAAACGCTAAACGGCAGCGAGATTTTTTGAGACGTTATTCGCCTGCGCTCGAAAAAGTAGCAGGTGATAAAATTGAGAAATTCTTGAGCGCACCGCTGACTTTTTACAACGAAAACGTCTCGACCGCAACGACCGTTGACGAAACCGGAAGCGTCAAAGCGACGGGCGGTGGCGGTTCGTTTATTCTCGAAATTTTGAGTTCGGGGTTCGATCTGTTTCTCGTCCCGTTTTTTGTTTTTTATTTGCTGATTGATTTTAGAAAATGGCGCGAATCGCTCGAAAGCCTGATTCCGCCGCGCTTTCGTGACCCGTTCAGCGCACTGTTCGACGAATCCGGCAGAATCTTGGAATCCTACGTTCGCGGGCAGATTTTGATCGGTTCGATTATGGCAGTTTGCTACGCCGTCGGCTTTTGGTTTCTCGGCGTTCCGGCGTGGGCGGGCATCGCTTTAATCGCCGGATTATTAAACGCTGTGCCGTATGTCGGCACGATCAGCGGCATTATTCTCGCCTGCGGATTCAGCTTTGCTAACGGTTCGAACTTCGGGCATATCGCCGCAATTTTAGGAGTTTTCGCCGCCGTCCAGAGTCTCGAAGGCTATTATCTAACGCCGCGAATTATGGGCGACCGTTTAAATTTACATCCGATGGCTGTTTTTCTAGGCTTGCTCGTCGGCGGAAAATTATTCGGACTGCTCGGCATCGTCTTAGCAATTCCATCAATCGCCATCGCCAAAGTTTTCTTCAAATTCATCCGCGAACTCTATCAGGCATCGCATTTCTACCACGCCGGCGACGTTCACCCGGACGACGCGCCGAGCGAAAAAATCGAAGAACGCATCGCCGTCGCCGCCGAAACCGTCCTCGCCGAACAGGTGCAAAAAGACATTGATGAAGAAGCGGAAACGTCACCAGCCGGTGACATACCAACCGTCATCGAAAACCAATTTGACATCAAAACAACTTAAAATTTATGACAGCTAAATTTAAACAACCAACAACTGACCAATGGAAACGACTTTACGAACTTGCCGCCGAACTTAAAAAACTCGCGCCGTGGGAATGGATGGACGAAACAATGATTTTCGGCGTGGAAAATCCCGAAACGAAGGAAACGGGTTTCATCAGCGCGATGGGAATGATGGGCGAACATCTGTCAATCGGCGTTTATCGCGGCGCGAAAGGGCTTTACGGATTTTGGGATTTTCAGGAAGTCGGACTCGAAGTTGAGCCTTACGCGCTGTTTGAAATTCCGCAGCTACAGGTTTCGTTTGAAGACCGCGAAGCATTGGAAAAACAAGACCGCGACATCATCAAAAAACTCGATTTGAAGTTTCGCGGCGCACAAAATTATCCGTTGTTTCGCAGTATCAAACCCGGATTTATGCCGTGGTTTATTGATGCCGAAGAAGCGCAAATGTTGATTTACGCCATCGAACAAACGCTCGAAGTCACGCCGCGCGTCCGTGAAAACGAAGACATTTTGGAAGATGACAGCGACACGGAAAACGAAGTTTGTCTGATGAGATTTGCGGAAATGAAAGCCGTCAATCTCGTCTGGCGCGAAGAAATGCGCGAAATTCAGCCGCCCGCCGATAAAGAATTTGCGGTCAAAATTCCGCAAAATTCGGTTGACGAAATCAAAGTTCTTCCGCAGGCGAAAAAATTAGTTCTCGAAATTGATTTATTTTACGCGCCGACTCCAATTGCCGAAAAGGGAAAACGTCCGTTCATTCCGAAAATGCTGATGCTCGCGGACAAAACGAGCGGAATGATCGCCGGTTTCGAGATCATCGCGCCGCAGGAAGACGCAGACCAAAACTTCGCCGAACTCGCTCGTCATCTGCTCGAATCGCTGCAAAAATTAGAAGTCCGACCGCAGGAAATCCGCGTCGCGCACGACGACGTTTTCGATTTGCTCAAAGGTTTCAATCAGCAACTCAACATCAAACTCCGTCAAACCGACGATCTGCGGACAATCGAAGCGGCAAAAGAGGAAATGTTCGGCTTTTTCGGCGGCGGACTTTTTTGATTTATTGACATTGAACAATGAAAAGCAGACGAATTGTAACGGCGGTTGAGCAAATTTAATTAAAATGAAAGCACTATTTGCAACCATAATTTTGGTGTTAACAGTAATTGGTTTAAGTTGTCAAAAAAACAAAACTAACCAATTAACCGCACGAGAATTAAAGATTTATAAAACTATTTTAGAAGATAAGTCCAAGGAAATCGTTGTAATAGACGAATCAATAGTAGGAGTTTTCGGCGAAATCAGCATAGGTAAATTAAAAGAAATTTTGAAAGGTTTGCAGAATGATACTTTTGATAATTTTGCAAAGGTTAATTCTAAAGCTACTAATGCCGAAAATGAATTCGTCGCTCCTTTTGATTATGAAATATTAAACAAGGCAGAATTTGAAAAAAAGAATTTGAACCTTAGCAGATATTATGTTTTCTCACGGGTAGGTTTTAGCGATGACGGGAAACAGGCAGTTGTTATGTTTAATTATGTATGCACTGCCTTATGTTCAGAAGGAGCTTATTATTTGTTACAAAGTAACGGGGAGAATTGGGAGATTGTTCAAAAATCGGAATCGTGGAAAAGTTAAAAAGCTATGAAAACACTAATCAAAAACGGACGAATTGTCACGGCGGTTGACGATTACCGCGCGGATATTTTGATCGAAGACGAGCAGATTTCGGTGATCGGCAAAACGCTTGAAATGGAAGTTGATTTGACGATTGATGCGAGCGGCAAACTCGTCTTTCCGGGCGGGATTGATCCGCATACGCATATGGAATTGCCGTTCGGCGGGACTTCTTCGAGCGATGATTTTTTTACGGGAACGCGGGCGGCGGCGTTTGGCGGGACGACGACGATTATTGATTTCGCGGTGCAGACCAAGGGCGAAACGATGACTTCGGGCGTGGACAAGTGGCACGCCAAGGCGCAGGGGAAATGCGCGATTGATTACGGTTTTCACCTGATTACGACCGAGTTTGAAGACGGCGACGAGCGCGAGATGTATCGTTTGATGGACGAAGGCATTACGAGTTTTAAACTTTTTATGGCGTATCCCGGCGTGTTTTTGGCGGACGACGCAACGATTTTTCGGGCGATGTCGGCGGCGGGAAATCGCGGTGGTTTGATTTGTATGCACGCCGAAAACGGGATCGTCATCAACGAGATTATCAAACGTGCTTTGAAACAAGGCAGAACCGCGCCGAAGTATCACGCGCTGACGCGCCCGACGATTGCCGAAGCCGAAGGCGTGCATCGCGCCATCAGAATCGCGGAAATGGCGGAATCGCCCGTTTACATCGTGCATTTAAGCTGCACCGACGCGCTCAACCAAGTCCGCGAAGCGCGTGATCGAGGCATCGCCGCGTTTGCCGAAACCTGCCCGCAATATCTGTTTCATTCAATCGAAGATTACGGCGACGATTTTGAAGGCGCGAAATATGTGATGACACCGCCTTTGCGCGAAAAACACAATCAGGCGGAATTGTGGAAAGGCTTGAAAATGGACGACTTACAGGTCATCTCGACCGACCATTGCCCGTTTTGTATGAAGGAGCAAAAGGAATTGGGCGTAAATGATTTTTCAAAAATCCCGAACGGCGCACCGGGAGTGGAAAATCGTATGTCGCTAATCTACAACGGCGGAGTCGTCGAAAACCGAATTTCGCTGAACCGCTTCGTCGAATTAACCTCGACCGCCGCCGCGAAAATGTTCGGCTTATTCCCGAAAAAAGGCACGATTGCCGTCGGATCGGATGCCGACATCGTAATCTTCGACCCCGAAAAAGAACACACTTTCGGCGTGGCACACGAACATATGCAGGTAGATTATTCGTCCTACGAAGGCTGGAAAGTAAAAGGCAAAGTCGAAACCGTTTTATCACGCGGCAAAGTCGTCATCGAAAACGGCGAACACACTGGCAACCAAGGCGACGGGCAATTTTTGAAGCGCGGAACTTGTGTAAAAATTTAAAGAATTTATCCGCGAAGGAACACGAAGGAAAGAAAGTTTAATCATTATTTTGTTAAAATTAAAAAGGGTGAGCATAAATTATGTTTGTCGCTTTTGGTAATTTACGTTTTGTCAGCTTTAAGTCAACCTTGAGCCTCAAATCTCATCGTTCAATTGTCTGAATCTCGAAATTCAAACGGTCAATTCTTAAAATGTTTTGAAACAATCGAAGTGTTTGTGTAAGAATATAGTTATAGAGCGTTTGAGACTCTGAGATTATGCAAAATACGGAAATTTATACACCCGATAGAGTTTCGACGGGCATTGAAGGTTTGGATTTTATTCTGCGGGGCGGATTGCCGAAGGACCGACTTTATCTGCTTCAGGGAAATCCGGGAACGGGCAAGACGACGATGGGTTTGCAGTTTTTGCTCGAAGGTGAAGCGAAGGGTGAAACCGGGATTTATATTACTTTATCCGAGAGTAAGGATGAGTTGATCGCGGTCGGCAGGTCGCACGATTGGGATTTGAAAAAATTGAATATTTTTGATTTGACGATTTCCGGCGATACTCTGCTTGATGATTCGCGCTACACGGTTTTTCATCCGTCGGAAGTCGAGCTGGACGAAACGACGAAAAAGATTTTAACCGAGGTCGAGCGCATTAATCCTTCGCGGATTGTCTTTGATTCGCTTTCTGAAATGCGAATGCTGGCGAGTGAACCGCTGCGGTTTCGGCGGCAGATTCTCGCGCTCAAACAGTATTTTAACGGGCGGCAATGTACTGTAATGATGCTTGACGATCTGACCGTGCAGACTTCGCAGCGGCAACTCGAATCCATCGCGCACGGTGTCATTACGCTCGAATACGTTCCGACCGAATACGGCAAACAAAGACATAATTTAAGAGTCGTGAAGATGCGCGGCGTAAATTTTCAATCCGGTTCGCACGATTTTAATATCGAAACCGGCGGCATCGTCGTTTTTCCGCGTCTCGGTTCGCCGGAAACTTTCAAGACATTTGAACCGGGAACGATTATGACCGATTCGGAAGATTTGGAACAGCTTCTGGGCGGACTCGATTACGGAACCAGCACCATTTTGACCGGACCGGCGGGCATCGGCAAATCTACGATGGCGTTGATGTATGCCTGTACCGCCGCCGAAAAAGGCGAACGCTCGGCGATTTATTTGTTTGACGAAGGCGTGGAAACTTTATACAAACGCACCGCCGCGCTCAATCTCGATGTGCGAAGATATGTCGAAGAAGGCTTGATAAATCTGCGGCAAATCAAACTCGCCGAACTGACTCCGGGCGAACTTGCCTATATGGTCAGTCAGGATGTCGAGGTCAACAACACGCGCGTCGTCGTCATTGACAGTGTGAACGGCTATCTGATGTCCACGCCGCAGGAACGCTTTTTGACGATGCAGTTTCACGAACTGCTCGGCTACTTGAACCGGCGCGGCGTGGTCAGCATTCTCGTCGTCGGGCAATACGGTCTGGTCGGCACGATGCAGTCGCCGATTGATATGAGTTATCTGGCGGATTCGGTCGTGCTGCTCAGATATTTTGAAGCCGAAGGTGAAGTGCGGCAGGCGATTTCAGTTTTGAAAAAACGCACCGGCAAACACGAACGGACAATCCGCGAGTTTCGCATTGACAAAGGCGGTGTGCGGTTAGGTCAGCCGCTGTCGGATTTTCGCGGCGTTTTGACCGGCGTTCCGGTTTACGAAGGCAAGAACGAAAAATTGATGGAACGCAATGGCAGCGACGGAAAATAAAAATCTCGAAAACCGCGTTCTTGTGCTGATGCCGACCGGACGCGATGCTGATTTAATCTGTGCAACGCTCGAAAAGGTCGGCATTGCCGCCGAACCGTGCGCTGATGCCCAGAATTTAACCGCGCAAATCAATGCGGGCGCGGGCGCGATTTTGCTCGCTGAAGAAGCTCTCGAACGCGGCACGCTCCAACTTCTTTCCAATATTTTCGACGCGCAGCCGGTTTGGTCTGATCTGCCGGTCGTGCTGTTTGCGGGCAACGCGCAAAACGCCGAAATTCTTTCTGCGACCGTCGGCACACGCTTTAACGCGACGATTGTCGAACGTCCGATTCGGATTCCGATGCTCATCAGTGCCGTGCGCGGCGCACTTCGCGCCCGTGACCGGCAATATCAATCGCGTAATCTGCTCAATCAACTGGAAGAATCCGACCGTCAGAAGGATTTATTCTTAGCGACGCTTTCGCACGAACTGCGAACGCCGCTCAATTCGATTCTCGGCTGGATTCAACTGCTTCGTAACAATTCGGGGAAGACAGATGCCAATCGCGGTCTCGAAGTAATTGAGCGCAATGCCAAGGCACAGTCGGAAATTATTTCGGATATTTTGTTTGTTTCGCAGATCATCACCGGCAAACTTTCTCTTGAATTTACGCCGGTAAATGTTGTTTCCGTCGTGCAGGAAGCCGTTGAAATGATGCTGCCGTCAATCAAAGCCAAAGAATTAAAGTTGCGGACATTTTTTGAAACTGACGACAAAAAGATTAAGGGCAACGCAGACCGGCTTAAACAGGTTTTTTGGAACATTCTTTCAAACGCGGTCAAATTTACGCCGCCGCAGGGACAGATTGACGTTCGCGTAATGCTCAGAGGCGCAAATGTCGAAGTTGAAATCAACGATTCGGGAGAGGGCATCGAGTCGGAATTTTTACCGTATATTTTCGAGCGTTTCCGTCAGGCGGATAGTTCCTACACGCGAAAATTCGGCGGTCTCGGTCTCGGTTTGGCAATTGTCCGCCACCTCGTCGAGATTCACGGGGGACGCGTCAATGTTCGCAGCAGCGGCACAAATCTCGGTGCGTCATTTTCTGTAACACTGCCGGTTTTGGAAAATCACGAATCAGCAACGCCCGAAAATTCTTCCAAAACAGTTGAATTGGTGACAATGGACGCACTGCCTGCCGGAGTTCGCATCTTACTTGTTGAGGACAACACCGATTCGCGCGAAATGCTCAAAGTTCTTTTCGAGCAGTTTAATGTCGAAATCAACACTGTTTCGTCGGTTGCCGAAGCGATGTCGGCGATTAATCAAAAAACACCCGACGTTTTAATCAGCGACATCGGAATGCCCGGTGAGGACGGCTACGAATTAATCCGCCGCGTCCGCCAACTGCCGCCCGAAAAAGGCGGACGAATGCCGGCAATCGCGCTCACCGGCTACGCCAGTCAGCAAGACCGCGAACTCGCGCTCAATGCCGGTTATCAGGAACATTTTTCAAAACCAATTGACGTTGACGGACTTATCCATTTGGTCGGAAAACTGTTAAAACACGAAGAATATTCGGCAATTTGTTAAAATAAGGGGGGAATTTTTTATGAAGTATAGACAGTTAGGCGACAGCGATTTAGAGGTATCGGAGATCAGTTTGGGTTCGTGGCTGACCTATTCGGGCGGCGTTGAACGCGCACAGGCAGAGGCGTGTGTTGAAAAAGCGTTCGAGGTCGGTATTAATTTTATTGACACGGCGAATGTTTACGGCACGGGCGCGTCCGAAACTTTTCTCGGCGAATTTTTGAAAAACAGACCGCGCGATTCTTACGTTTTGGCGACGAAACTTTATTTTCCGATGAGTGCTACCGACAAAGGTCTTTCCGCCGCGCAGATTTATAAGCAAATTGATGCCTCGCTCGGTCGTTTGCAGACCGATTACGTTGACCTTTATCAATGTCACCGCTACGACGAAGAAACGCCGCTCGAAGAAACGATGCAGGCTCTGACCGAAGTCGTTCAGGCTGGAAAAGCAAGATACATCGGTTTCAGCGAATGGAACGCGGCGCAAATCAAAGCCGCCGTGGAGATGGCAGGCGTGGAGAAATTTGTGTCGAGTCAGCCGCAGTATTCGATGTTGTGGCGCGAACCGGAAGCGGAAGTTTTCCCAATCAGTGCGGCAAACGGCATCGGGCAAATCGTCTGGTCGCCGCTCGGACAAGGCGTTTTGACGGGGAAATACAAAGCCGGACAAACCGTGCCGAAAGATTCACGCGCTGCCAGCGACACGATGAATGTTTTTATCGGCAATTTACTGAGCAACGAAATTTTAACGGCGGTTGATCAACTGCGTCCGATTGCGGAGAACGAAAATCTTTCGATGGCGCAATTAGCTTTAGCGTGGGTTTTGCGCGATGAACGAGTTTCATCGGCGATTATCGGAGCGTCCAAACCACAGCAGGTTGAAGATAACGCGGCGGCTTCGGGCGTGAAATTGTCAGCGGAAACTTTGGCGGCGATTGACGGGATTTTGGACAGCATTAAGCAAAATTGATTTAACCGGGAGCGTGGACATCTCTGTCCGCCCCGTTCGCGCGAAGCAATGAACGGCTTTTTCGCCGCTAAAAACAGTTATTGATAATGTATGCGCTCGTTAATTCTTACTGCACCTGACTGAACGGGCAAGCAGGGATGTTTGCCCGTTCAGTCGTTCATTCAAATGTTCTGCCGCACTTCACTGAAGAGTTCGGTTAAATCTTTTAGTTGATAATGCGCGTTGAGTCCGCTCGGATTCGGGAGCAGCCAGACATTTGCGCCCGCAATTTTTTCGGTTTGTAATCCTAATTGCGCTTTCGGCTGCTGAAACGCCGTCCGATATGCGCCGATGCCCAGAACAGCCAAGTTTTGCGGCTTGAATCGGTTGATCTTTTTGATGAGCAGTTTGCCTCCTTCAATAAATTCTTCCGTCGTCAATTCGTCAGCGCGAGCGGTCGTGCGGCGGCAAAAACTGGTAATTCCATAGCCGTTTTCGAGCAGTTCGTGTTCTTCCGACGGATGCAGAATCCGGTCGGTAAAACCTGCCAGATGAAGCGTTTTCCAAAAACGATTGCCCGGTTTGGCAAAGTGAAATCCGGTCGCGCCCGACCATATTCCCGGATTAATCCCGCAAAACAAAACTTTAAGATTATCGTCAATCAAATCCTCGGTCGTCCGGTTCACCGCGTCGCGCAAATCTTCTTTTGAAGGTTTGAAGTTTTTCATAACTCAATCATAAAATTTTTGCTTATCTTTTCGGAGTCATTTAACATATAAGCAAAGTTTAGTGTAAAGGAGAAAACCTTATGTTCAAAAACTGTTTAATCATCTTATTGTTCTTATTTTGCCCCTTACATCTGGTTGCACAAACCATTGCCATTACAGAAGAAGGTAAAAAGGTTATTCTCAAATCCGATAAAACTTGGGAATATCTTTCAGAAAAGCCTACAGAAAATAAGTCTGCCAGTTCCGATACCAAAATTGTAGGAGATGATATAAAAACACTGGCTAAGTTTATACCAACAATCAAAAGTAAACTGGAAAAAAGCGAGTTTGAAACAGAAGAACAATATCTACGAAGACTTGAGTTGTTTTTCAGTGAAACAAAATTTAACGAAAAGCCTCTTGAAGACACAGTTCTGATTTTTTCTCCAGAACTTCGCTACGATGCTGAAAATCAGGAGTTTTCTGTGCTTCCTTACTTAATGCAATCTTCAGGGGTTAGGATTGACTTCGTAGCTTGGTCATACGGAAGATTTAGCTCAAATAAAATAAAGTTTTTGCAATTCAAAATATCCACGGAGAAAGCACAAAAAGAAAAACCAGATATTGCATTAGCTGTCTATGGCGTTCCTGTTGGCTATGAAGAAATTCTTAATACTATTAAGTTCATTCCGGCTAAATATGTCTTTTTTAACAAAAATACAAATGAAATTTACAGTGAAATTTCTGAAGCCGACGAAACTGATAATTCCAATGCTACTTCAAATACTCCTTTGAATTATAATGGTCCCGTTCGTGTTCGTGGGTATTTTCGCAGGGATGGAACATATGTTCGTTCACATACACGAAACCGTCCCAAAAACTAAATTCTTCAGCAAATTATGAAATTCGGTTTAATTGCCGGTAACGGTAAATTTCCTTTCTTGGTCGTCGAAGGTGCGCGTAAGGCGGGCGCGTCGCTGGCGGTCGTGGCGATTAGTGAAGAAACGGATAAAAGCATTGAAAAAATCGCGGAAAAAGTGATTTGGGTCGGCATCGGGCAGCTTGGAAAGATGATTTCATTTTTCAAAAAAGAAGGTGTGTCGAAAGTTATTATGGCGGGGCAGGTCAGGCACGTCCAGATTTTTTCGGGTGCGCTGCCTGATTTGCGAATGATTAAAATGCTCTGGAATCTGCCGCAGCGAAACACCGATGCGCTGATCGGCGGAATTGCCGACGAAATGGGACGCGAAGGCATCGAATTGATTGATTCGACTTATTTTATTCAAGACCGGCTCGCGCAGAAAGGTGTTTTGACGAAGCGCAAACCCGACGATACCGAACGCGGCAACATCGAATACGGATTAAAAATCGCCAACGAAATTGCGCGGCTTGATCTCGGACAGACGATTGTCGTTCGCGCTAAAGCGTGTGTCGCCGTCGAAGCGATGGAAGGAACGGACGCGGTGATCAAACGCGCCGGTGAATTGGCGAAAGGGAAATTAACCGTCGTCAAAGTTGCCAAACCTAATCAGGATATGCGTTTCGACGTGCCGGTCGTCGGCGTTCCGACGATTCAGACGATGATTGCGGCGGGGGCGACCTGCCTCTGCCTCACGCCGAATAAAACTTTGATGTTCGACCGCGAAGAGATGCTCAAACTCGCCAACGACCATAAAATTTGCGTCGTTGCCGTTCACAGCGAAACAAATTAACAATAATTTGCGTAGAAACAACAGAAATTACCGCAGATAACAGGAAAATTCATCAGGAAAAATATTTCAAATTACAAATTACAAATTATAGAATTTTCTGCGTTATCCATTAAGTAATACAAGTATATTTGAAGAAAGAAGGGAAATCCCGCATCGTTTAGCAGGCGGTCTGTGACCGCCGTTCGCAATATTAAACATACATCGGCGGTCGCAGGCCGCCTGCTAAACGAGTTGGTTTCCTTCTTTTTTCACGCAAATTAGCATAAATATTATTTCGGAGAAAAATGAAGAAAAATTTATCAGCTTTATTATTGGTTTTTACGTTTTTTTTGCCGTCGTTTGTGTTAGCGCAGACGAAGGTCAAAATTGATTCAAAAGAGCGCAAGATCGTCGAAAATATTACGGCGGCGCAGCTCAAAGATTATTTGTATTATGTCGCTTCGGACGAAATGGGTGGACGCGATACGCCGTCGAACGGACTCGATCTGACGGCAAAATTTATCGGCACGATGCTCTCGCGTTGGAATTTCAAACCGGCGGGCGACAACGGCACTTTCTATCAAAAAATAGATTTGCGCCGCGATGTTATCAATCCTTCAAGTACGACCGCTGCACTCAACGGGCAAAATCTCGTTTACGGAACTGATTTTTTGGCGAATGCTTCCGCCGGAACGCTTTCAAACGCGCCGCTGGTTTTCGGCGGCAACGGTTGGATGGTCAAATCGAAAAATCTCGAACCGCTCAAAGATGTGGACGCGAAAGGTAAAGTCGTTGTGATTTACGCCGACAATTTTCCGCGCGGCGTGTCTTTTCAGGAAATGTTCGCCGGCGGAAAAAGAGGCGAAGCGTGGGCTGATCCGGTAACTTACGCCAAACAAAACGGCGCGGTCGGCGTGATTGTTGTGGCGACACCGAATCTTGAAAAAAATTGGGAAGCAATTCGCCGGCAACGTGAGCGCGGCAATTTTGTCGTGGACAAATTACAGGAAAATGCTTCCGGCGGAACTTTCCCGACGATTTATATTTCAGGCAAAGCTGCCGAAAACTTATTCAAAAATGAATCGAACAACTTCGGCAAAATCGTTGAGATTTATAATTCGACCGAAGCGATGCCGTCATTTAATTTCGGCAGTGGCAATACGGCGACAATGACTGTTACGACCAATACCGAAAAGGCGGCGACGCAGAATGTCGTGGCGGTTTGGGAAGGCTCGGACGCGGTTTTGAAAAACGAATACGTCGCCATCGGCGCACATTACGATCACGTCGGAACGAATCCGAACGCTCCCGGCAGCGATAAAATCTGGAACGGCGCGGACGACGACGGTTCGGGAACTGTTTCGGTTTTATCAATCGCCGAAGCCCTGTCAAAAGCACCGAAACGACCGAAGCGTTCGACGCTTTTCGTTTGGCACTGCGGCGAGGAAAAAGGTTTGTGGGGCAGCGAATATTTCAACAAATTTCCGACCGTCAATATCAAAAACGTCGTCACGCAGCTTAATATTGATATGATCGGGCGCAGCCGCAAAACGGACGATACGAATCCGAAAAACAAAGACTTGTCGGGCGAAAGTTCGGTTTATGTAATCGGTTCGGAAATGATGAGTTCGACGCTCGGTGCGATTACGAAGGGAACAAACGACGCGTATTTGAAGCTCGGTTACGATTTGCGCTATGATGATCCGAAAGACACGAATCGCTTCTTTTTCCGTTCCGACCATTTCAATTATGCGGTCAACGGCATTCCGATTGTCTTTTGGTTTGACGGCGTTCACGAAGATTATCACCAACCCGGCGACGAACCGCAGAAGATTGACTACGCGAAAATGGAAAAAATCGCGCGAACGATTTGTCTGACGCTTTTAGAAGTTTCAAATTTGAAGGAACGTCCTAAAATTGATAAACAACTTCCACCCGAATTATCGCAAAGATAAAAATTACTCAAACAAGAAAAGCGGCAAGTTGAAAAAACTTGCCGCTTTTCTTGTTTAATCAAATCTGCGTTTTATTTGAAAACAACGCCGATACCGATGCGGACATTGTTATCAGTGCTGCCGTTGAGCCTGATCGGGTTGTAGTCAACCTTGATCGCCCGAAAATCAACTTTGTCGTTAATTTTCACGTCCAAACCGCCGCCGAATGCTCCGGCTAAACCGGTGTCGGAATTATTCGAGTTGAAAAATGTGCAGTCAACACCCGTCGGACAACTCACATTTTTGAATTTCGTGCGGGCGTGTCCCGCGCCGACCAAAGCATAACCGAACGGTTTGACTTTCGCGTCCGACGAATTATCTTTGACTTGCACGCCGCCTAAAAAGTTATACAACGAATTGTTGGTTTTAAAGTTGACGCTGCCGTTCGTGACGGGAATGTTGAAGTTTTTGTTTTTATAAGTTCCCGAAACGTCGCCTGTAATGCCGACGTAGCGCGAGACGTTATAAGTTCCCGTGACGTTGAAACCGTTGAAAGATTCGCGGTTGTTGAAAAAGTTCTGGAAATTATTTCCGCTATTGCTGTTGAGTCCGGTATCAACCTGATTGTTTGAATAACCGACGAAAAATTCGGATTTTTTATAATCGTCTGATGTGGTTTGCGCCAATCCGACCGAAGCGCAAAGGATAGACATAAGTCCGCTAATTATTAATTTTTTCATTTTTAATTACTCCCAAAAATAAAAAATATGGCTGCTAAACTGAGAACAACCATTATTATAATTTTGATCTGAATTCAGCGGGGGAATCTGACCGGAGAGTAATTTTTTGAGTATCAAAATCTTTTACGCCGGAAATCTTTAATCAATCAGAAGTCTTCGATAGACTTCTGAACGGCTTAAACCAAACTCTTTAGCGAGTTTTTTGAGCGCGGCTTTGCGTTCAAGTCCTTCACCTTCAAGTTCGGTTAAGCGAGATTTCAGCGTTCCCGCCTTGTTCACATCCAACCGTATCGAATTATTCGATTGACGGTCGAGAATTAAGACGATTTCACCTTTAATTTGGTTGCCGGAAAATTTTTCTAAAATTTCGGTCAAAGTTCCGCGAATAATTTCTTCGTGCATTTTGGTAATTTCGCGGGCGATGGCGGATTGGCGATTGCCTAAAACTTCGAGGCAGTCAACAAGCGATTTTTCAATACGGTGCGGCGTTTCGTAAAAGACGAGTGTCGCCGGAATTTCTTTGACTTCGGTGAGACGCTTGATTCGTTCGCTTTTTTTTGACGGCAAAAACCCACCGAAAAAGACGGAATCTGTGGGCAAACCCGAAACAATCAATCCGTTGACAAAAGCGACCGCGCCCGGAATTGACACGACTTTCGCGCCGATTTCATTGGCTTTTTCGACGATTCTAAAACTCGGATCGCAAATCGCGGGCGTTCCCGCGTCGGACACAATCGCAATTGATTTTCCCTGTTTCAAATATTCGGCTAATTCATGCGAACGTTCATTTTCGTTATGTTCGTGATAACTGACCAGACGATTTTTGATCGCGTAATGATTGAGAAGTTTTTGGGTGTGGCGAGTGTCTTCGCAGGCAATAATGTCAACGGTTTTGAGCGTTTCGAGGGCGCGAAACGTGATGTCCTGCAAGTTTCCGATTGGCGTAGCGACGAGATAAAGTGTTCCGGTCATTGGTCAATCGTAAAACAATTTTGCCGCAAAAGAAAAAAGCCTGAGTTTTTAAGGCTCAGGCTTCGATCAAGTATGGCTTTGGTTGGTTTCGGAAGGGCTGGATTTAAGCCATACTCAATATTCGTTAAAAATTAGAACGGCAGCGGAAAGGGAATTCGGTCGCGCCAGCTTCCGTTGCGGTTACGATTGTTACGATTGTTGCGGTTATTGCGATTGTTCCGGTTGTTGTAACCGTAAGCAGCTCCAAGTTCGTCCAAATCCTGTTGAATATTATTCCAATCGCCCTGCAAATTGTAGTTCAAACCCGAATTGTAAAGTTCATTATCAAGCTGTTGACCAAGCTGCAAAACACGATTCGCTTCGTATGAACTACGGTTATAATCGCCGTTGTTGTCATACTTCTTGTCGAGTTGATTCGCGGCATCCTTGAAATCTTTCGCCAGATTCAGCAGCTGATCCTGACGATTGCGATTGTTATAACGACTATTCTTGAGTTCACGATCAACTCTTTTAACAAACGATTTGCTGTTATTTTTCAAGTTTTTAACCGTTGATTCCAAATTACCGTTGTAATTGCCGTTGCCGTTACGATTAGTCCACTGTGCCGAAGCAAGCAACGGCAAACCCAAAACAAGGACGGAAAAAGCAAAAAAAGCAGCCAAGTTTTTAATCCGATTCATTCTTAATTCTCCTCATCGAAAGTTCTTTTCGGCAGCGAATGACATTTCAATAAATCTGCGTCGCCCCTGCAATTGAAATAGCAAAGTATGTGCCAAAATTTTCGGAGAATTATACAAGTCAGCTAAGTTGTTATTAGTCAATAAATTACTGGCAGGACGAGATGCCGGGAAAGTTTGAATCTCGGATTTTTTATCGCGCAGATGTTCCAAATGGTTAAAGTTTCAACGCAGAATGTTGAAAACATTGGAATGCCGAACGACTTGACAACAAAAAACCGCGAACAATGTCGCGGTTTTTTTAATTACAAATTGTGAAAATCCTAGTTGCCTAATGCTTTCGCAGCGTTCAACCGTCCGCCGCTTTCGATTTTGCCATTCAGTGACTCGATTTTATCAACCGATTTCAAAAGACGTTCGCGGAGTTTGGCGACCGTTAGATCAGGTTCAGCGGCTAAAATCAATCCGGCGACACCTGAAACATACGGCGTTGCCATCGAAGTTCCCGACGCTTCACGGTATTGGTCGCCGAGCCACGTTGAAAGAATTTCTCTGCCCGGCGCGGCGATGTGAACCGTTTTCACACCGAAATTCGAGAACGAAGCAAGCTGATCGTTTTTGTCGGTTGCCGCGACGCTGATGACGTTCGGCAAATCGTAATTTGACGGGTAATGCGGGCGTTTATCGTTGCTCGTGCCGTCATTTCCGGCGGCGGCGACAAATAAAATTCCGGCTTCGCCGGCGGCGCGAATCGTGTCTTCCAACGCTTTTGAATATTGCGTCGAACCCCAACTTGCGCTGATAACACGAATATTGACACCTTTTTGTTTGCGGTCAATCGCGTAATTAATCGCTTCAATCGCATCTTTTGTCGTGCCGAATCCGCCTTTGCCCAAAAATTTGAGCGG
The DNA here is from genome assembly GCA_965247805.1 of Pyrinomonadaceae bacterium. Classification (GTDB taxonomy): domain Bacteria; phylum Acidobacteriota; class Blastocatellia; order Pyrinomonadales; family Pyrinomonadaceae; genus JAFDVJ01. The sequence continues at coordinate 4,468,486 of OZ252034.1, read as the reverse complement.
CATAATCTGAACATTCCAATTGATTCCGGCGATGCCTTCGTCGTTGTTGCCTTCCGCGCCGATAATTCCCGCGCAGTGCGTTCCGTGTCCGTTGTCGTCCATCGGATCACTTACGTTGTCGGTCAAATTAAAGCCGTGTTCGTCATTAAATGTGCCGAGTTCGCTGTCGGTGTATTGCGGAATGTTGTCGGGACGAAACCAGATATTTGAAACGAGGTCTTGGTGCGTATAATCAACGCCGCTGTCGAGAACGGCAATAACGACTTTGCTGCTGCCGGTCGTTTTCTGCCAAGCTTTGAGCGCGGAAATGTCGGCATTTTGCTTGCCGCCGCTTTGTCCGAGATTGTTCAAAGCCCACTGATCGTTGAACATCGGATCATTCGGTCCTGCCGGATCGTTCTCGCGCGAAGGCAAATCAAACGGCGCGGAAGTATTTGCCGGATCGTCCAATTTAATTTGAAAATTCGGTTCAGCGTAAAGCACTGTGTCGCTCATCGCCGAATATTGATCGGCGACTTTCTGCGCGTCGGCGTTGTCGAGATCGTCAATCGCCACTAAACCTTTGACAGTTTCGATTTCGTCTTCAATGCGGTCATTATTTTTCTGAGTCAACTTTTTAATGTCCGCCAAACTCACGTTCGGGCGAAATTTGACTAAAACTTCCGGCTCTTTGTCGCTGGTTGAACGCTTTGGCGCAATCGGCGGTGCGACTTTGACGGTTTTCTCCGTCGTATAAGTATTTTTGACCGATTGCCAGCGTCGAAGCTGTCCCCAAACCGCCGCCATCGTTACGAGAACGACGACAATGCAAAGATGTATCCAAATGTTATTACGATTCATATTTCTAACTCCAAAAAAATAAGGCGGAACAATTTCCCTGAAAGAAAATTATTTTCCACCTTGATCTCACGATTCGATAATGTAATTTGATCCTTTGAATCCGTGCAAACGAAGCTGATATTTGTCGGCGCGATATTCGTATTTTTTGCCGTCCGCGCTCAAATTTATGCGCCAGCCGGTCGAGATCATCTGCGCGGACATTTCATCGCTCGCAGGTGCGCCCAGAGACATATCGGGAAAATCAACATCGGTCGCAGAAGACTCGATTGCGCTTTCCTTGACGCCCAAACGCTGCGCCAAATCTTTTTTGGCTCTCTCGATTGCGCTTTCTTTGTTAAATTTCATATTTTGCTTTAGTCGGTTGCAGAGATAATTTTCCTACTATTTAAAGGATTAGTCAATAAACATTTTAAGGCGAAAAAGTTTTCCACCTGTGGAAAACTTCGGGCGTTACGGCTAAGTTAAATATTTTCGACATTTAGCCGTAAATAGACGAATTAAAAAACTTTACAAATAAAACTTGCCATCCGAAAAAAACTTGCTTACAATAAAATTTAATATCAAGGGACTCGCCGACGGTTCGGTTTGTTGCCAACAAAATATCAAAGATCAGTATCAAAAATAAAATTTACATAAAAAGGCTGTCACCAGGCAGCCTTTTTGATTTAGATGTAACGCCGTCCGTCCCGACGCTTGCGCTTCAGATTCATTCAACATTTATTGGAAATAAAACGGTTCGGCGCGCGGGACGCACGCCGGACAGCCGCCGGGACGGACGGCGTTACTTTCGTTTTAGAAGCCGGAAAATCTCGACCAGTGCCGGCACGATAAAAACCGCGCAAGCCGTTCCCAAAATCATTCCCGTAACGAACCGCGAAAGATGCGTGTTTTCCCAAATATTAAAAACGCCGAGTGACCAGTCAACCGCAATCGGAATCATCGCCAAAAACAGCCAAAAGCGCGGCAGCGGCTCGATTTCGTCAACTTTACGAATCAGCGGATACATTACAAAACCAAAAAGCAGTCCGAAATAAACGCCGAAACACCGCGCACAAACCGCGAACGGATGATCTTCGACGTGAAACGAACGCGAATCTATTTGATGACAAATGTAGCCGAAAAATTTATAAACCGGCGCGGCGATATGTTCAAAACCGTTCGCTTTGGCAACCGGCGCAAGCACAATCAGAAACACCCACACGAAAACGACAAGCAGCGAAATAAACCAAACCTTCCACGCCTGCCGCCGAAAATACGCGGTTAGATTTTGCGGAATGTAATTTTCGATTGGCTGATTTATCATTAATCATTTATGATTCATAAATCTTATATCACAATTTATTTTAAGATTATGATTAAATGGAGAAAACCCAAATTCTCGGAGTATGTTTTTACGGTTATATTCTTTTTAGTAATCATTGCAATGTTGATTCCAACTTGTAATATTAGAAAAAAAATGTTGCCTGAAACTAACAGCAATAATGCTCAAAAATAGAGAATAATAACAAACCCTGAAAATTTAGTATGCGCTCCAGTCTATTTTTTCAAACTTTTCTCGGTTTCCAAAATATGATGCGTCGTCGCAATCACCGTGTCGGGATTTAGCGAAATCGAGTTGATGCCGCGTTCGACCAAAAACTGCGCGAATTCGGGATAATCCGACGGAGCTTGTCCGCAGATGCCGATCTTTTTGCCGTTGCGTTTTGCCGCGTCAATCGCCATTGCAACCATCTTTTCGACCGCGCCGTTGCGTTCGTCAAAAAGATGCGCGACCATTTCCGAATCGCGGTCTAATCCTAAAGCAAGCTGCGTCAAATCGTTTGAACCGATGGAGTAACCGTCGAAAACCTTCAAAAATTCATCGGCAAAAACGACGTTCGCGGGAAGTTCGCACATTGCATAAATTTCGAGATCGTTTTCGCCTTGGACGAGTCCGTTCATCGCCATACATTCGATGACTTTTTCGCCTTCTTCGACGGTGCGGCAGAACGGAATCATTGCTTTGACATTGGTCAAACCCATATCTTCGCGGACGCGCTGCATCGCCAGACATTCGAGCCGAAAACCGGCTTTGTAGCGGTCGTCGTAATAACGCGATGCGCCTCTAAACCCTAACATCGGATTTTCTTCAATCGGTTCAAATTCAAGTCCGCCGATGAGCCGCGCGTATTCGTTCGATTTAAAATCCGACATTCGCACGATCACGGGTTTCGGATAAAAAGCCGCCGCAATTCGTCCGATTCCTTCCGCCAAACTTCTCACGAAAAATTCCTTCGGGTCTTCTTCGAGAATCAGGTTGGAAATCGTTTCGACATCTTTGCGGTTTTTTAAGTTTGGATAATTGACGAGTGCCATCGGATGAACGCCGATATGATTGTTGATGATAAATTCGAGCCGCGCCAGACCAACGCCGTCGTTCGGCAGACGCGACACGGAAAATGCGTGATCGGGATCGCCGACATTCATCATCACCTGTGTTTTCGGGCGTTCCGAATCGGTGATTTCGTGGCGGTCAATCGTGAAATCCACTTTGCCGTAATAGATATTTCCGCGATCACCTTCCGCGCACGAAACCGTCACCTCGGTTCCGCTTTTGACCATTTCGGTCGCGTTGCCCGTGCCGACGATGCACGGAATTCCGAGTTCGCGCGAAATAATCGCGCTGTGGCAGGTGCGTCCGCCGCGATTCGTAACGATTGCCGAAGCGCGTTTCATAATCGGCTCCCACGCCGGATCGGTCATTGTCGTGACGAGAATTTCGCCTTCCTTAAAACTCGTTAATTTATCGGAGTCAAGCAAAACGTGCGCCGTGCCTTGTCCGATGCGTTCGCCAACCGCAACTCCCGTGACGAGCGGTGCGCCATGATTATCGGACAAATTATAAGTTTCGATGAAATTTTCGGTGTTTTGTGCGTGGACGGTTTCGGGGCGTGCCTGCAAAATAAAAAGTTCGCCGGTGATTCCGTCCTTCGCCCATTCGATGTCCATCGGCTGCGGCTTTCCGGCGCGTTTCGAGTAATGATCTTCAATCGCGCAAGCCCATTGTGCAAGCTGCAAAACTTCGTAACCCGACAGACAAAAGCGTTTGCGCTGCGATTCGACAACATCTCTTACTTGAGTTCCCGTGCCGTCGTCGGCGAAGACCATTTTGACTTCTTTGACACCCAATTTTCGCGTGACAATCGGACGAAATCCGAGTTTCAGCGTCGGTTTGAAAATAATCCATTCATCGGGCGTTGCCATTCCCTGAACGACCGCTTCGCCGAGTCCCCACGCGCCATTGATAACGACCGCATCACGAAAACCGCTTTCCGTGTCGAGCGTGAACATTACGCCTGAACAGGCGATGTCGGAGCGCACCATCGGCTGAATTCCGATTGAAAGCGCAACGTCGAAATGATCAAAACCTTTTGCCGTTCGATACGAAATTGCGCGATCAGTCCACAGAGACGCATAACATTGATGACACGCTTCGATTAACTGCGCTTCGCCGCGCACGTTCAAAATCGTGTCCTGCTGTCCGGCAAACGAAGCGTCGGGCAAATCTTCGGCAGTCGCGCTTGAGCGCACGGCGACTTCAAAAACAGGCTTGCCGATGCGGGTTCCCAATCTTTTGTAAGACTCGAAAATCGCTGTTTCGACTTCCTTCGGAAACGGCGTTTCGAGCATCAAATTTCTGGCTTCCGCGCCGACCCGCGCCAATTCGTTAAGGTCGTTGACATCCAAATCCTTCAAAAGTTTTCGCAGTTTTTTTCGCAAACCGCCCGTTTCGAGCAGAACTTCGTAAGCGTGGCTCGTCGTCGAAAAACCGTCCACGGCGCGAACGCCCTGCGTCGTCAATTCACGAAAAAGCTCGCCCAAACTCGAACATTTTCCGCCAACCAGCGCGACATCATCCGCGCTGACCTCGCTCAAATCCATTACAAAGGGTTTTGAATTATTCATAAAATAAATTTGGAATGCAAAAAATAATAGAACGCGGATTTAACGGATTAAGCGGATTTTCACGGATTTTTAAAAAATTACTTTAAATGCAAATCAAAGGTAAAATTTCATAGTCTTTGAAATAAAACCGAAAGAGCGGGCGCGCAAAGCCGCAACCCTTCCTGACCTGTAAATATTTGCGGCTTGACTGAAACCCTTTATCGTAATTCAAGTATAACTGACAAAAATCAAGATAAAATTAATTTCAGGTCAGGAAGGGTTGCGGCTTTGCGCGCCCGCCAAACCTGATATTTTTGAATTATTTTACCCTTGATTCGCATTTTAAATTTGTCTGCGAGAATCCGTCAAATCCGTTAAATCCGCGTTCTATTTCTTAAAATCGAATTACTGCGTCCGGTCCGCCTTCGACGTGAACGGTGTCAACGAAGCGGATGCTTTTTGAATCGGTCGTCATCACGACGGAATGTGTGCGTTTGCCCGCGCCGAAAAATCGCACGCCGCGCAGCAGTGCGCCGTCGGTCACGCCGGTTGCGGCGAAGATAATTCGTTTACCGGGCGCGAGATCGTTCGTATCGTAGATTTTTTCGGGATCGGTGATGCCCATTGATTGAAGGCGTTCCATCAATTTTTCCTTCGGCGGAACTTTCGATTTATCAACGCCGAGTTTTTCCGCGTCAAAAACGAGTTTTGCCTGAATTTCGCCGTTTAGACACTTCATCGCGGCGGCGGTAATGACACCTTCGGGCGCACCGCCGATGCCCATCAGCGCGTGAATATTCGTTCCCGCGACTGCCGCCGAAATTCCCGCCGAAAGGTCGCCGTCCGAGATCAGGCGAATTCGTGCGCCGGTTGCGCGAACGTCGGCGATAAGCTGTTTATGCCGCGAACGGTCGAGACACATCACAGTCAGATCGTCAATGTCGCGCCCCAGACGACGCGCAATATTTTTCAGATTGTCCTTGACCGGCGCATCAATATCAACCGCGCCGCGACACGACGGACCGACGACAATCTTGTCCATATAAATGTCCGGCGCGTTCAAAAGTCCGCCGCGTTCGGCGGCAGCGAGAACGGCAATCGCGTTATTCGCGCCCAAAGCGCATAAATTCGTGCCTTCGAGCGGATCAACGGCGATGTCAATTTCGGGAAAGGTTGCGCGGACTTCTTCGCCGAAATCCTTGCCGCCGACTTCTTCGCCGATGTAGAGCATCGGTGCTTCGTCGCGTTCGCCTTCGCCGATCACGATTCGACCGCGCATCGGCACGCTGTCCATCACTTCGCGCATCGCTTCGACGGCGACGTGATCCGAGTGTTTGCGGTCGCCCTGTCCCATTGTTTTTGCCGATTCGATTGCCGCCGCTTCACACACGCGCAGGAAATCAAGCGATAATTCACGTTCTGCTTTGTTGTTTTTCATTAATTTTCCTTTAAAATGTTATCTGTTAATAAATTTTGATAATGAAGGCATTTTATCACTTGACGGACGGCATTTGACAAGTTCGCCGTGCTGTTTTAGCTTTTTATTTTGACTTGTAAAAAATCCGAGGAGATTTTTAGAAATAAATGACTTATATTGTTACCGAACCCTGTGTTGAATGTAAATATACCGACTGCGCGGCAGTCTGTCCGGTCGAAGCCTTTCACGAACTGCCCGACAAACTTTTAATCAATCCCGACACCTGTATTGACTGCGATGCGTGTCTGCCGGAATGTCCGGTCGAAGCGATTTTTTCGGATATGTCCGTCCCGGAAGAATATTTGAATTGGGTGGAAATCAATACCGAAGCCGAAAATTATCCGATCATCTCGGTCAAACAACCCGCGCTATTCGGTGCCGGCTGCAAAGGTCAGCCCGAATAAAAAAATTCTACAAATTAATTTTTAAGGCGGACTTCTCTTAGTCCGCCTTTTTTGTCGGAACAGTGAGCGGTAGCGACCTATTCTGACAAAAAATCCTTGAATTTTACGGTGTTTTCAGACTAAACTATAAAAGCCGCGCGATTGGCGCGTGACAAAGCCGCGTTGACCTCGATTTTTCTTTCACTTGCGCTATTTTCAAATATTTTTTCATTCTCTTGCGAATGTCCGCGCCGCCGTCGGCAAACTCAATTTCCGGTTAAAAACTCAATGCGAACCTAAAAAATATTATAACAACACTGAAATTGAGGAAATATTTAGCGTTTCGTTGTATATTGAATCTGAAATTTCCCGCTCATCCGAAGTTCGACTGTAAATAATTATGCTGGACGGAATTCCGCAAGGTAAAAAAATAAAACCGCACGAGATTGTTGATTGGCGGCTGAAGATTCTCGTGCTTTTCGGGACGCGCCCCGAAGCGATCAAACTCGCGCCGATTATTCACGAACTGAAAAAAAAGTTTATTCAAACCGTCGTCGTTTCTTCGAGTCAGCATAAGGAATTGCTCAAACCTTTTCTGAAAATGCTCGAAATCGAAACTGATTTCGATTTGCGCGTGATGAAAAAAGACCAGACGCTCTCGCAGGTTTGCTCGCGCGTTCTGGCGAAACTCGACGCGGTTTTAGAAGCCGAAAAACCTGATTTAATTTTAGTTCAGGGCGATACGGCGACCGCGCTTGCCGGTGCGCTGGCAGGTTTTAACCGAAAAATTCCGGTCGGTCACGTCGAAGCCGGACTTCGTTCCGGTAATTTGCAGAGTCCGTTTCCCGAAGAAATGAATCGCCGCCTGATTTCGCAGATTGCGTCGTTTCATTTTGCCGCGACCGAGAGCAACCGCAGCAATCTGGTGAACGAACAGATTCCGACCGAAAAAATTTTCGTGACCGGAAATACGGTTGTTGATTCGCTTCATTTCATCTTGAAAAAACTTGCACCCGGCAAAAAAATTGATGAATTGATCGAAGCCACAACAGACCAAAAAAGAATTTTGCTGACGACGCACCGCCGCGAGAGTTTCGGCGAAACGATGAGCGGAAACCTTAAAGTTTTGCGCGATTTTGTCGAAAAACGCAAAGATGTCTGCCTGATTTTTCCGGTTCATCCGAATCCGAATGTCCGCGCCGTGACCGAAGAAATTTTGTCCGATCAACCGCGAATTCATCTGCTCGAACCGCTCGATTACACCGACTTTGTTGCCCTGATGAAAGCGTCCTGGCTGATTGTTTCGGATTCGGGCGGCATTCAGGAAGAAGCACCGAGTTTAGGAAAACCGCTGTTTGTCCTGCGTGAAAATACCGAGCGACCGGAAGCGATTCGTTCGGGTGTCGCAAAACTCGTCGGCGGAAATCCGCGCAAACTCAAATTGATGCTCGAAGAAAATTATTCGGTTCCGACGTGGATCAAATCGGTCGGCGAAGTCGCCAATCCTTTCGGCGACGGCAAATCCGCTAAACGAATCACGCGAATTATCGAGGAAAAATTGAATCCGAAAGTGTCTCGCAAAGCCAAAGTCTAAAATAAAGTGAATCAAACTCAAACACCCCCAAATAAAAAACATCTGTTGACAGTGCTGGTCGAAGACTATTTTCACGTCGGCGCGTTCGAGAATTTGATTCAGCAGCGAAACTGGTCGAATTTTGAACCGCGTTACGAACAAAACACACTCAAAACTCTTGACTTGCTCGATGAATTTGATACTAAAGCGACGTTTTTCGTGCTTGGATGGATTGCCGAACAAAATCCGAAATTGATTCGTGAAATTGTTTCACGCGGACACGAAGTAGCGAGTCGCGGTTTTTATCACCGCAGTTTGAAAAATCTGACCAACGAAGAATTTCGTGAAGATTTGCGCCGCACGAATCGCGCACTTGAAGACGCATCCGGGCAAAAAATCATCGGTTATCGTTCCGCCGAAAAACTCAATTACGAAAAGGATTCGTGGATTTTCGACGTTCTCGCCGAAGAAGGTTTTGTCTATGACGCATCGTTTTTACCGGCGAAAAAGGACGATAAAAACAAGCGTTTCGCACATCAGATTCACACGAGCGGCAAGGCGGTTTGGGAGTTTCCGTATTCGACGCGCGATTTTGGAGTCGGTCTTTTGCCGATTTCCGGCGGCAATTATTTTCGCCAATTTCCATACACGCTGATGCGAAAAGCCGTCAGCGAATGGGACGCAGATTTTGACGAACCGTTCGTTTTTTACTTTCACGTCTGGGAACTCGACCCCGCGCAGCCGCGCATCAACGCCGCCTCGCGCTACAATCGCATTCGTCATTACCGCAAACTCGACAAAATGGAATGGATTTTGAAGGAAAACCTCAAACTCTACAATTTCTGCGACGCGGCGGAATTTTTGGGAATCAAGTCGGAACCGTCTGCGGTAGCGGATGGTTTGGGTTTGCCCGCAATCGCCTTCAATAACAATCTTCAACCGCCCGCTACCGCAGAACCTTCTTCTGACATTCCAATCTCGGTCGTCATTCCGTGTTACAACGAAGAAGCGTCGCTGCCTTACTTAGCAAATACTTTGCGAAGCGTCGAAGCGAATTTGTCGAATAACGGCTATCAAACAAACTTTATTTTCGTTGACGACTGCTCGAAAGACACAACGCTCGAAAAATTAAACGAGCTTTTCGGAATGCGCGAAAACGTCAAAATTGTCAGTCACAAAACAAATCAAGGTGTCGCGGCGGGAATTATGACGGGAATAAAAACCGCCGAAACAGCCATCGTTTGTTCGATGGACTGTGACTGCACTTACGACCCGCACGAACTCGTTAAAATGCTGCCGCTAATGTCGAAAAATGTGGATTTAGTAACGGCTTCGCCGTATCACAAACTCGGCGGTGTGCGAAATGTTCCGAATTGGCGTTTGTTTTTATCAAAAGGCGCGTCGTGGCTTTACCGGCGGACTTTAAAGGCGAAACTTTCGACTTATACGAGTTGTTTTCGTGTCTATCGTCGTTCGTCAGTCGTTGATTTGCCGCTCGAAGAAAAAGGTTTTCTCGGCGTGGCGGAAATGCTCGGACGAATTGATCTCAACGGCGGAAAAATTATCGAATATCCGGCGGTTTTAGAAGTTCGCCTGTTCGGATTTTCCAAAATGAAAACGGCGCGGACAATTTTCGGACACTTAAAACTGCTCTCAAAACTCTCGAAAATGCGCGTTTTCGGGAAATCGCAAACGATTGAAACTTCATTACAAAAGGAAAATTTAAAGTTGAAAAGTGAAAAAGTAGAAAAGTGAAAAAGTTTTTTTACTCGACATTTCAACAAACTTTTCCACATTTACACTTTTTTTACTTTTTCACTACCAAAATATATGACACCAAGTTTAGATAAAGAAATCATAAAATTACCATCGGATCAGGACATTTCGGGGCGCACATTCGGCGCGGAAGAGATCGCAGCGATCACGGACGTTTTGCAGACGGGCGTGTTAATTACGACCAAAGGTAAATACGGCAAACAGCTCGAACAAAGTTTTGCCGAACGGCTCGGCGTGAAATACGCTTATGCCTGCAACAGCGGTTCGGCGGCGGTTCACGTTGCGATTGCGGCGATTAATCCAAATCCGGGCGATGAGATCGTCACGACTTCGATTACCGATATGGGCGCGCTGACTCCGATTATGTTTCAGGGCGCGATTCCGGTTTTTGCGGACGTTTGCCCGAAGACGCTGAACGTCACGGCGCAGACAATTGAAGCCGTGTTAAGTGAACGAACGAAAGCGATTATCGTCACGCATCTGTTCGGAAATCCGTGTGTGATGAAAGAGATTATGGAACTCGCCGACGCTCGCGGAATTCCCGTGATCGAAGATACGGCGCAATCTCCATTAGCGACAGTTGATGGAAAATACGTCGGCACGATTGGCAAAATCGGCGCGTTTTCGTTTCAGCAGGGCAAACATTTAACCACGGGCGAGGGCGGAATTGTCGTCACAAATGACGACGAAATCGCGCGTCGGATGTATCTTTTTATCAATAAGGCTTGGGGTTACGGCGACGCAAACGCCGACCATTATTTTTCCGCGCTCAATTATCGAATGACCGAACTGCAAGCCGCGCTTGCCGTCGAGCAGTTGAAAAAACTCGATGCCTGCGTCGAACAGCGTCAGGCGATGGCGAAGATTTTGGACGAAAAACTTGCTGGAATTGACGGCATCGAAGTTTACAAATCTGCCCCGAATGCGACGCACGTTTACTGGAAATATTGTCTGCGCGTTGACGACACGAAAATTCAGGACGGCTCAGTCGGATTAGCCAAAGCGTTAAAGGTTTACGATGTCGCGTCCGCGCCGCGCTACGTCGTCAAACCGGCATATAAATGTATGGTTTTCCGCGACCAAAACACGCTCGGCGATTCGCATTTTCCGTTCAATTTAGCGCGTCCCGAAGCCGTTGACTACAACGACGACAATTTCCAAGGCACGATCAAAGGCTTGCACGACGTTCTCGTCCTGCCGATCAACGAAAAATACGAAGCGAAACACGCTGAATTTTTGGCGGATTCAATCCGCGAAGCCGTGCTTGCGACACGGAGAGAGGGAGACGCGGAGACGCGGAGACAGGAAGGAAAAGACGGCGGCTGTGTGGTTTGCGGCGGGAATGTCTGTCAGCAATAATTTATGTCGAATATCCGAAGTTACAGAGAACTTCGCGTTTATCAAAACGCATTTGAATCGGCGATGAAGATTTTTGAATTTACAAAGACTTTTCCCGCCGAAGAAAAATATTCGATGGTTGACCAAATGCGGCGTTCGTCGCGCTCGGTTTGTGCGAATCTCGCCGAAGCGTGGCGCAAACGCCGCTATCCCGCACATTTTGTCAGCAAACTTTCAGATTGTGAAAGCGAAGCCGAAGAAACAAGAGTTTGGTTGGAGTTTGCACTGCGTTGTAAATATATTAATAAAGCCACATTTGACGAACTCGATTCAAATTATGACCTAATCATCGGGCAACTTGTCAGGATGATTTCAGAACCGGAAAAATGGACGATTCGGTGAGCGACGCGGAGAGACGGAGAGAAGCGGAGACGCGGAGACACGGGGACGCGGAGATTAAGAATCGTAAATTTACTTTAAGAAGACAGCTTAAAAACAATTTCTAAACAACAAACAACTAATTATGAAAGAAACCAACATATCTAACAAAGAAATCTCCGCATCTCCGCGTCTCCGCGTCTCCGCGTCTCCGCGTCTCCGCTTCGCGCTTATCGGAACGGGCGGCATCGCCCAAACTTACGCGCAGGCGTTTCAGCAAAGCGATTGCTGTCAATTAGTTGCGGTTGCCGACATCAAAACGGAATCGGCGAAGGCGTTTGCCGAACCGTTCGGCGCGAAAAGTTTTAGCGATTACAAAACTCTCGCCGAATCGAGTGAGATTGATGCTGTGATAATTTCCACGCCGCCGAATACGCACCCGGAAATTGCGATGTATTTTATGAATCGCAAGGTCAATGTTTTGTGCGAAAAACCGCTGTGTTTGTCGGTATCGGAAGCCAAACAGATGATCGAAACGGCGGAAAAAACCGGCGTAGTTTTCACGATGGCGACGAAGTTTCGCTATTGTTCCGATGTCGTCAAAGCTAAAGCGATTTTAGCGTCGGGCGTTCTCGGCGAAGTCGTCCAGTTTGAAAATGCGTTCACCGCCAAAGTTGATATGTCGAAGCGTTGGAACTCGGATTTTGCAGTTTCCGGCGGCGGCGTTTTGATGGACAACGGGACGCATTCGGTTGATATTATTCGTTATTTTCTCGGCGCGATCACGGACGTTTTAGCTTTGGAAACAAGCGGAACGCAAGGTTTATCGGTTGACGAAAACGTCAAATTATTAGCGAAAACCGAAAACGGAATCGCGGCAAGCGTTGATCTGACTTGGGGCATCAACAAAGAATTACCCAATTTTATCAGCATTTACGGCACGAACGGCACTCTTCACATCGGTTGGCGCGAATCGAAGTATAAATTAAATTCATCGCCCGATTGGACGATTTTCGGCAAAGGCTACGACAAAGTTCAGGCGTTCAAATCAAAACTCGAAAATTTCCGCAACGCGATTTTGAACGGCGAAGAACTTTTGACAAAACCCGCCGACGCGCTCGCCTCTGTCGAAGTCATCGAAGCTGCGTATAAATCGCTTAACCAAAACCTCTGGCAAAAAGTCGTCGAGAAAGTAGAAACGGCGAAGAATTAGCCACGAACAAACACGAAAAAGAGACGAAAAAGATTTTTGAAACCACAGATTTACACAGATGGACACGGATAAAAATCAGGGTAAAAACCGATTTGATATTATCTTTCTTAAATCTGTGTAAATCTATTTCCATTTGTGGTTAAAAATTTCTTATTCTCGTGGAATGTTCGTAATTTCCTGTCGCCAACGGCGACCAACAACATAGCATAAGGTGAAATGAGCGAACGCGAATGCAACTCTATGTCATTGAAAATAAATGCCCGCTCGCTGAAAGTGGGCAACAATCGTGCAAAGCGTGTTCGACACTTTCAGCGTCGGAATACCTTTTGCAATCTTCGTAGGGATGCGCTCATTTCACTCGCTTTCCCTACGCTATAATGTTTGTCGCCTTTAGCGACTTAAATCAAAATGCTTTACAAAGAATGGATTGATTTTGTCGTTTATCCGTCAGATTCAAACAGAGTCAAAACTCGTGAAGAAAGGCTTGATACTCAAAATGCTATTCCCGAAATCGAAAGATATTATAATCCTGAACTTGCGAAAAAAGTCGGGTTTATCGTGAATTGGAATGATTATGCTTTTACTTACGACAATGACAAATTTGAAGCGATGTGGATTGATGAAGATGGAAACGTAGTGATTTGGACTGAAAAACGGGTTTGGTCGCTTCATCGCCGAATAGACGGCAAAGAAAAAATGACATACGTTCCGCGAAATCCTGATTTGAATTTATTGTTTTAATTGAAATGGAAATTGTAACGTCTGAATTTCAAAGAACTGTTCAAGACCTGATAGATAATCTTCAAGCCGAAAAATTTCTCGACGCGGCGGAATATAGACTTGCGCTTAAATATAATGCTTTGCCGATTGGATTAGATTTGTTTAGCTATGTCTTCCTAAGTTCAAACGGCGAAGTTCTTTGGGATGATAACGAAGGCGATGTTGGAAGTTCAAATGATTTGCAAAGTTTGATTCGCGTTCTCGTCGCAGGAAAAAGACGTTATCCGCAACTTGCCGAATTTATTCCGCATCGTTCTGATGAGTCGAAAACCTGTTTGATTTGCAACGGTTCTGGAATATGGAAACAGTCGAAAGACTTATCAACAGGAAAACCGGGAAAATGTTTCTTTTGTGCAGGATTAGGTTGGTTAACGGAAGAAACTTACTTAGAAATCTTAAAAAATAGCAAATGATTAAAATTCACCCGACAGCAATTATCGAAACGGACGTAAAAATCGGCGAAGGCACGAGCGTTTGGGACAGTGTGCATATTCGGCACGGCGCGGAGATCGGCGAAGAATGTATCGTTGGCGAAAAGAGTTATATCGCTTACGACGTGAAAATCGGCAGCCGCGTGAAGATCAACGCGATGGTTTATATCTGCGCCGCCGTGACGATTGAAGACGGCGTGATGATTTCCGCCGGGACGATTTTTACCAACGACCGTTTCCCGCGTGCGACGATGCCCGATTTGAAATCTCTGCGTCCGAGCGAGCCTGACGAACACACTCTGCCGACGCTCGTGCGCGAGGGTGCGACCATCGGTGCGGGCTGCGTCATCGGCAACGACCTCGAAATCGGACGCTGGGCGATGGTCGGAATGGGTTCGATTGTTACAAAAAGCGTTCCCGATTTTCATCTCGTCTTAGGAAGTCCGGCGCGAAGCATCGGCGCAGTCTGCAAATGCGGTCAGCTTTTTTTTATGTTTGACAAAACGGGCGAGGACAAGCCATCGCCCCTACAATGCGTTTGCGGTTTGCAATACGAAATTGAGAATCGAAACGTGCGAGAAGTGTAGGGGCGATCCCTTGTGGTCGCCCGACGTTGGCATACACACGACGTAACGGGCAAGGATAACCGTCGCCCTTACAAATATTTGAAATTGAGAAAAAGACGGGCGACCACAAGGGATCGCCCTTACAAAAAAAGACGGGCGACCACAAGGGATCGCCCCTACAAATATGGATGAATCCGATGAACTTTATGAGCGCAAAAAATCACTTCGTTTGCAAGGTTTTGACTATTCATCAAGCCGCGTTTATTTTGTAACGATCAATGTCGAAGGCAGACGAACGCTCTTTTACAACAAAGAATTTGCCAAAGCCGTGATTGATTGTTTGATTGAATTGCGCGGAAAAATGAATTTTAATTTGTATTGTTACTGCCTGATGCCCGACCATTTTCACGCGCTGATCGGCATCGGCGAATGTGAAAAAGATTTAGGTGGAATTTGCGGCGCATTCAAAAGTTTGACGACGCGGATTTATTGGAAATACGATAAAGGAACGCTTTGGCAGCGAAGTTTTTACGATCATATCGTCCGCAACGAAACGGATTTTGCCGAATGCGTGAAATATATCAAAAACAATCCGGCGAAAAAGAATTTGGAGAATTGGGATTTTGTCGGACGGGTTGATTATTTGTAAGGGCGACGGCTTGTCCTCGCCCATTACGTCGAATGTATGTCAACGTCGGGCGACCACAAGGGATCGCCCCTACACGAATGTAATGTCTCAAAAAATTGCCATCATCGGAAGCGGATTTCTCGGTTTGACGCTCGCTTTGCGTCTTGCAGAATCAGGCGCGAAAGTTACCGTTTATGAATCCGCGCCGGAGATTGGCGGATTGGCGGGCGCGTGGCAGATCGGCGATGTGGTTTGGGACAAACATTATCACGTTACGCTTTTGTCGGATTCATTCACGCGCAAGATTGTCGAAGAAATCGGATTAGCGGACGAGTTTGAATGGGTTGAAACGAAAACCGGATTTTACACCGACGGACAATTAGTTTCAATGTCGAACACGCTCGAATTTTTGCAGTTTCCGCCGCTCGATTTATTTAGTAAATTTCGTTTGGGCGCGACGATTTTTTATGCTTCGCGGGTGAAGGATTGGAAATCGCTCGAAAAAATTTCGGTTGAAGATTGGCTGACGCGCCTTTCGGGTAAACGCACGTTTGAAAAAATGTGGAAGCCTTTATTAAAAGCAAAACTCGGCGAAGCGTATAAAGAAACGTCCGCCGCGTTTATCTGGTCAACTATTCAGCGAATGTATGCGGCGCGAAATTCGGGACTTAAAAAGGAAATGTTCGGCTATGTGCGCGGCGGTTATGCACGAGTTTTGGAAAGATTCGGCGAGCATTTGAGAGAAAAAGGCGTTGAGATTAAACTGAATTTGCGGGTTGAAAGAATTGAGAAAATTGATGAAAAGTTAAAAATTTCTCCCGCAAAGGCGCAAAGGCGCGAAGAAGAAATTTATCCACAGATAAACACGGATGGACACAGATTGAAGAGCGGAAAAGATTCGATTGCGGTGTCAGAACCGCCTGCGGTAGCGGGTGGTTTAAGTTTAGACACTCAAAACTTTGCAGACGATTTCGACTCCGTTATCCTGACTTGTCCGTCAAACGTCGCCGCGAAAATCTGTCCGCAATTAACCGTTGACGAAAAGCGAAAACTCGAAAACATCAAATATCAAGGCATCGTCTGCGCGTCGGTTTTGATGAAAAAATCGCTCTCAAATTTCTATGTGACAAACATCACCGACGAAACTCCGTTCACGGGAATTATCGAAATGTCCGCGCTCGTTGATAAATCGGAGTTCGGCGGCAACACACTCGTTTATCTGCCGAAATACGTCGCGCCGGACGATGAATTATTTGATAAATCGGACGCGGAAATCGAAGATATATTTTTGGACGCGCTCGAAAAAATGTATGCTCATTTTGAAAAAGAAGATGTCGTAAATTTCAAAATCTCGCGCGTTCGACAGGTTTTTCCGCTGCCGACGCTTTCATATTCCGCGAATGTTCCGGGCGTAAAAACTTCGATTGAAAATCTATTTATCGTCAATTCGGCGCAAATCACGAACGGAACTTTGAATGTGAACGAAACGATTCAATTAGCAGAAAAAACATTCCGCCAATTAAAAATTAAAAATTAAAAAAGTCTTATCTTAAAATCTGCTATTATCTGCAAAATCCATAAATTTTTAATTCTTAATTTTTAATTCTTAATTTTTAATTTTTAATTTTTAACTTTTAACTTATGAACGATATTACCCAAAGAAATTTCGATTTTGCCTTGAGAATCATTAAGTTATGTCAATTTTTGAATAAGTATTATGTAATGGAAAATAATATTTTGGCGAAACAACTTTTGCGTTCGGGAACTTCGGTTGGCGCAAATGTTGAAGAAGCGCAGGCGGGACAAAGCCGTTCCGATTTTATCCATAAAATGGCAATCGCTTTGAAGGAAGCGCGTGAAACTAATTATTGGCTCAGATTATTGGACGCAAGCGAAATGCTGCCAAAAGATAAACTCACGGAATTGCTCAAAGAATCGGAAGAAATAAAGAAAATTGTCGGCGCAATAATAGTGTCCTCAAAAAAATAACTTTTTTAATTTTTAACTTTTAATTATGATTGCAAGTCTTAGTTTAGACCTCGACAATAAATGGTCGTATATGAAAACGCACGGCGATGCGGGTTGGGAATCGTTTCCGACTTATTTGGACGTGGTTGTGCCGCGTTCGTTGGAATTTCTGCGTGAGCGGGATTTGAAAATTACTTATTTTATTGTCGGGCAGGACGCAGATTTGGATAAAAATGCCGAGTCAATCGGGCAAATTTCTAACGCCGGACACGAGATCGGCAATCATTCGTTTCGTCACGAACCCTGGCTGCATTTATATTCAAAACAGGAATTGGTCGAGGAATTTGAACGCACCGAAAACGCGCTCGAAAAAGCGACGGGACAGATTCCGAAAGGTTTTCGCGGTCCGGGTTATTCGCTGTCGCCGACGGTTTTGGAAGTTTTGGCGGAACGCAATTACGAGTATGATTGCTCGACTCTGCCGACCTATATCGCACCGCTCGCCCGCGCTTATTATTTTTTCAAATCGCCGGAAATGTCTGCCGAAGAAAAGGAAAAACGCAAAAAACTTTTCGGCAAATTTTCCGACGGTTTTCAATCCCTGAAACCTTATAAATGGCAGATCGGGGAAAAATCTTTGATCGAAATTCCGGTGACGACGCTGCCGCTGTTCAAAACACCGATTCACGCTTCCTACGTTATTTATCTTTCGACATTTTCCAAAGTTTTGGCGCGTTCCTACTGGAAAACCGCCGTCGAAATGTGTAAAATGAGCGGCACACAACTAAGTTTACTGCTTCATCCGCTCGATTTTTTATCGGGTGAAGACGCGCCTGAACTCAAATTTTTTCCGGCGATGAATCTGCCAATCGAGAAAAAACTGGAGTTTTTGAGCGAAATTCTGGAATATTTCGGTAAATCGTTTTCTATCTTGAATATGCAAAAACACGCACAGATGGCGGCGAAGGGAAATCTGGAAGTTCGTCAGGCGGATTTGAACGCTGCAAAAGTGGAATTAATTAAAAGTGAAATCAATTGAAATTTCACCTGTGACGGAAGTAGAAAAAGCCGGCGGAGTTTCGATGCGCGAAACTTTGCGCGGCTTGATTATCGAACTGCGTCCGGCGCAATGGACGAAAAATCTGCTCGTTTTCACGGGGTTGATTTTTTCGCGTTCGCTGACCGACGCGCATAATATTTGGATTTGCGTTCTCGGTTTCGTGATTTTTTGCTGTGCGAGCAGCGGCGTGTATTTTTTCAATGATCTCTGTGACCTTAAAGAAGACCGCGAACATCCGATTAAACGAACGCGTCCGCTTGCGTCGGGTGCGTTGAATGTCAATTTGGCGCGTTTTGTGATGGTCGTGCTGTTCGCAATCGCCGCGTTCGGCGCGTTGTCTCTCGATCATTCTTTCGCGCTCATTATTGGAATTTACTTGGCGACGTGTCTCGCTTATTCGTTCAAATTAAAGGACATCGTGATCTTGGATGTGATCTTGATTGCGAGCGGTTTTGTTCTGCGGGCGATTTCCGGCGCGGTCATTATCGGGGTCGAAGTTTCCGAATGGCTTGTGCTTTGCACTTCGATGGTTGCGCTGCTCGTCGGTTTCGGCAAGCGGCGGCACGAACTCGTTTTGCTCGAATCAGCGGCGGAAAATCACCGGCGCAGTCTGTCGGATTATTCGCTTTCGTTTCTTGATTCGACGATGAACATCTGCGCGGGCGCGGCGATTTTGACCTACGCGCTCTACACGCGGGCGGACGAAACGGTGGCGCGGGTTGGTTCGCGGGCGATGCTGATTACGATTCCGTTCGTCATTTACGGCGTTTTTCGCTATTTATTTTTGATTCACGAACGCAAAACCGGCGGCGATCCCGTGCATCTGCTTTTTCGTGACCGACCGACTTTGCTGAATCTCATTCTATGGATTTTGACGGCGGGTTTGGTTATCTATTTACCGAAATTCATTCATTTTTAATGAGTAAAATCAAGCTGATTTTGATTTTCATCTTCCTCGTCGGCGCAGGTCTTCGCTGTGCTGATGTCGCGCGTCCGATTAACCGCGCTTCGTGGCGCGAATCGGATTTAGGCGCGATTGCGCGAAACTACGAACGTGAATCAATGAATCCGTTTTACCCGCGCATTGACTGGCGCGGAACGTCGCCGGGTTACGCCGAAATGGAGTTTCCGCTCTACCCGTATTTGATTGCGGTCACATACAAAATTTTCGGCGTTCACGATTATTTCGGCAGAATTTGGGCATTCATTTTTTCGCTGTTGACGCTGCTCTTTTTTTACAAATTGGCGCGTGAATTTTTAGGTGATTTCAGCCTTGTTTTCGCCTTTGCCTTTTTCGCGTTTAATCCTTTGATCGTTGAGTTTTCCACGTCAATTCAGCCTGAAGGCTTGATGATTTTATGTTATACGGCAAGTGTTTATTATTTTTTGAAATGGCGGCAAGCCGAAGCGAACAAAGATTTTTGGCTGGCGGCAGTTACTACGTCTTTGACGCTTTTGTCAAAGACGACGGCGGCGCACATCGGTTTATTTTTCGCGGTTTTGCTGGTGCAGAAATACGGTTTCGCAGTCATCAAACAAGGCAAAGTTTATTTATTCGGACTGATAAGTTTACTGCCTGCTTTTTTTTGGTATGCCCACGCGAAAAGTCTCTGGAAAAACTACGGCAACTCGCTCGGCGTGTCGAATGAATATCACTGGATCGGCGCAGATTTTTTTACGAATTCGTATTTTATCAAAGGAATTTTGTTTAATGAATTTTCGGTCGTCTGGCTTTATTTCGGCTTGGCAATCGGTGTTTTCGCGGTTTGGAAAGGCTTTCGGGAGCAAATTATTAAACTCGCACTGCTCTGGCTGGCTTCGATTTTCGTGATGTATCTGATCGCCGCGCGAACGACCGCCGACGATTGGGCAAGCTATTATCACATTTTTTCGATTTTGCCCGCCGCGTTGATTTTCGGCTTCGGAGTCGGCAAATTTTTCGATTGTTTCGCCAGTCTTTTTAACTTTTTCAGTGATTTTTCGCCGGTTGAAAAACTCAAAAGAAGTTTACTTTTAGCATTCGTCGCATTCGCAATATTGGCGACATTTGCACTCGAAGCCAAACAGATTCGCGCCCAAATTTTGCAGAACCGAAAGCCTGACGAAAATTTTGTGTGTGCCGTCGAGTTGAAATCTTTAACGCTGAAAGACGGCTTGATTTTGGTTTCGGGCAGCCATTGTTTCGACGCGGACGGTTACGAGCGAGCCTATAATGCCTCGTTTATGTTCTACTGGCTGGCAAAAAAAGGCTTTAACATTTGTGTGGAGGATCAGTCTGTCGAAAACGTCCGCAAATTTGCCGCGAAAGGTGCAAAGTATTTCGTCGCGCAAAAATCAATCGTCGCACAGAAAACGAATTTTGCCGAAGAACTTAAACAAAACTTCGCACTTGTCGGCGAATGCGACGAGTTTTTCGTGTTTGATCTGGAAGGAAATTAGCCACGAACAAACACAAAAAAGCACGAAATTAAGAAATTTTATCCACAGATGAACACAGATAATAATTTGATAAAACCATAATAATTTTACCTCTAACAATCTGTGTCTATCTGTGAATTCATAGTTTTTTTCGTGTCTTTTTCGTGTTTGTTCGTGGCAAAAAATTTTATGAATTGTCCGCTCTGCCAATCAGAATCGAAATTCGCCTTTGAAGCCAAAGGCTTTGCTCTGCGCGACTGTCTGAAATGCTCGCACCGTTTTGCCGAAATCGCGGCGGACGAAACGCATGTTGCCGAAGTTTATGACGATTCGTATTTTTCAGGCGGCGGCGCAGGTTATACGGATTATCTGGCGGAAGCCGAAATGCTCAAAAATCGCGGGCGAATGTATGCCGAAAAACTCGAAAAATTCACTTCAACGAAAGGTAAAATTCTCGATGTCGGCGCGGCGGCAGGTTTTATTTTGCAGGGATTTATTGATGAAGGCTGGAATGGCAAAGGACTCGAACCGAATGCGGAAATGGCGAAAACCGGGCGTGAGAGATATAATTTGGACATCCGGCAAGGTTCGCTCGAATCATTTGAAACGAACGAAAAATTCGATCTAATTTCAATGATTCAGGTCGCCGCGCATTTTTACGCTCCCGCCAAGGCGTTTCAAAAAGCGTCCGAATTGCTCAATGAAAATGGGTTTTTATTAATCGAAACGTGGAATCGTGAATCATTTTCAGCGCGAATCTTCGGCAAAAACTGGCACGAATATTCGCCGCCGTCGGTTTTGCAGTGGTTTTCGCTCGACGGTTTGACCGCGTTCTTGAAAGACTTTGGTTTCGAGAAAATCGCGCACGGTCGCCCGTCCAAAAAAATCTCCGGCGCACACGCTAAATCACTTTTAAAGTATCGTCTGGGCGACAACTTTCTGCTCAAACTCATACCAGATAAACTCAACTTTCCGTATCCGTCGGAAGATTTGTTCTGGGCAATTTATCGAAAAACATAACTTTTACAATGCCTCAAAATCGGCTTAAATTCGTGTTCATTTTGATTGCGCTGCATTTGGCGATTGCTTTGCCGCTCGGCTACATTTTGAATATTTGGGTTGACGAAGCCTCGTCGCTCTACACGACTGAAAACGGTTTGATAGCGAGCTTTCACAGTGTTTTTGCCGATGAAAAACAGGCTCCGCTTTATTTTTTGGTGTTGAGCGTCTGGCGCGAAATCAGTCATTCGATTTTTTTTGCGCGGTTTCTTTCGGTTGTTTTCAGCATTTTGGCGATCAAAGTTTTTTACGATCTGGCGCGAAAACTATTTGACGAAAAGGCGGCGATTTTTGTGACAGGTTTTTTTGCGTTTCACCCGTTTTTGATTTGGGCAAGTTTAGAAATTCGCGTTTATTCGCTGGTTATTTTACTCTCTGTATTGCTGCTGAAATTTTGGTTTGAGGCGTATTTTTCCCGTGAAAACACGAAAACTCAAAAACGCGAAGAAATTTTTTATATTTTGACGGCAATTATTGCGCTTTACACGAATTATTATTTGGGATTTTTGCTGGTCGGAAACTTTTTCGCGCTGATTGTTTTGCGAAAATGGCGCGAAGCAAAGAGTTATTTTCTGCAAATGATCTTCGTCGGCATTTCGATTCTTCCGCTTTTGTGGGCGATAAAAATGCAGTTCGCGGTCAATACGAATAGGTTCCAGACTCCTAAAACCTTGACCGTCGGGCTGCAATTTCTCTGGAATTATTTTTTGACATTCGTGCTGCCAACCGAGATTTTTCCGCCCGAAACAGCGACGAATATTTCGTTCGTGAGAGTTTGGCTGGTTCGTTTGGGAATTTTGGCAGCGGTGATCTTGCTTATCCGAAGCCGCAAAATTTTTGATAAAACCATTCTCGTGTTCGGCACAATCAGCGCGGTGATTTTCGCGTTTTTACTGGTCGCTTATTTTTTGCTCGGCGAAATATACGTCGAGATTCGTCACGCGGCGGTGCTTTTTGTGCCTTTTGTTTTGTTTGCCGCGCTTGTGTTGAAAGAGTTTTTCCCGCAAAGGGGCGAAGGCGCAAAGGTGCGAAAATTTGAATTCATTGCGGCAATTTCAATTATAATTTTATTGATAATTTTTTTCGGGTATTCGATTTACGCGCTTTATCCGAATTTGACGAAGCGCGGCGATTGGGCGCGGGTTGGCGCGTTTTTGGAGCAGAAAGAAGAACCAAATCAGCCGATAATTGTTTTTACGGCTTTTGATGCGATAGCTTTGCCGTATAATTACAAGGGCGCGAACCGGATTTTGCCGGACGAGAAGTTTTTTGATTGGGAATTTGAAGCACCGGCAGGAAGCGCAGACAGTTGGCGCAGGCAGACCGAGTTTATTATTTCAAGAATTCCGCCGGACGCGCCGGAAATTTGGCTGCTGACCAACGAAAAATGCACGGTTAAAGATGCGTGTCTGCCTTTGGAAAATTTCGTCGCGGCGAATTACACTGTTATCGAAGAAAAAGATTTTTATAAAGAAAAAGTTCGACTTTTAAGGAAAAAGTAAAATGACTGAATCAGTTGATACCAAGGAAACGGACAAAATTGCCGTCAGATGTTCCGAATGCGACCGCGAAATGACGCACTACAATAATTTTCTTTCGCCATCCAACGAAGTGAAAAATGTTTGCTGGGAATGTTTGCAGCGCGAAGAAAAAGGCTTTAACGCGAAACGTGATTTTCACCGCAGTTCGCGGCGCGGGGTTATTCCGAGGTAATTCCAAATTCCAAATTTCAGATTTCAAATTAAAGCAATTTGGAATTTGAAATCTGAAATTTGAAATCCAACTTATGTCTATTAGAAAAATCACCGAATATCCCGCAGAAGTTTTGGCGCAGGTTGGCAAACCTGTCGAAAATTTTGACGAAGACTTGGAAAAACTCTGCGCGGAAATGTATGAAACGATGTATGAAGCGGAAGGTGTCGGACTTGCTGCGCCGCAAATCGGGTTGAATCTGCGCCTGTTCGTGATGGATTGTGACGGCATTAAATTAATTGCCGCAAATCCTGAAATTATTGAAACGAGCGGCGAACAATCTTCGCAGGAAGGCTGCCTGTCAGTCGGCAAATTTCCGGCAGTCGTGGTGCGTCCGATGAAGGCAAAACTCCGCGCTCAAGATGTTAAAGGCGAATGGTTTGAGGCGGAAGCGGAAGGCTACGCCGCCCGCTGCTTTATGCACGAAACCGATCACTGCGACGGCAAACTTTTTATAGATCATCTGCCGAAAATGCGCCGCGAAATGATTATTACGAGATTTAAGAAAGAAAAGCGTTGGAAGTAATATTATTTTTTGAACGATTAAGGGGATTATTATGTTAAAAGGTTTAACTGTTTTTGTGTTGGCAATTTTGTTGTTCTCAAGTCAGGCATTTTCACAGGAAACGAAAAAGACTCTGACCGATAAAGCTCTTGTTTTGTATCAGCAGGGAAAATTTGAAAAAGCGATTGAATTGGCGGAGAAAGTCGTTGAAATGGAAAAAGACGATAAATCTGCGGACACGCTTTCATACGCTATTTCGTTAATTAATGCGGCGCGAATGAAACAGGGTTATCTCGTCGTTATGCAGAATAAACTTGATGATAAAAATCTGACGGTGCGTGAAAAGATTGAAATCTACAAGAAAAATTCTGAAATCGCCGATGATATAGAAACGCTCTTGCGACAAGCCTTAAAATTGAATGAAAGCGGTGGTCGAGCGCAGACCGGGCAAACAGCCGATGTCAAAAGCGAACTGGCGATGTTGGTGCAGAAATATAATCCGGCAGCCAAGCCTTCAGTCGAGAATGCGCGCGGAAGAATTGATGAAGCGGAAAAACTATTGACCGAATCGCTGGCGTTAAACGAACAAGTTAGAGGTAAAGATGCCGACCAAACGCTCGCCGTCGTTTTGCAAACAGGTGACTTTTATAAGCGTTATGTAAATTTGGAGAAAGCCTTGCCTTTTTACGAAAGATATATTCAAACAACCGAAAAGAAAGGTGCTAAAAACTATCCCGATTTGGTAAATGCTCTGCAATCCTACGCTTCGATTTTATACGCCACTTACCAAGACAAGGAAACGGCGGATGCAATCAAAAAGCTCGAAGAAATTACGCAGAAAAAGCAAGTTGACGGTTTTGACGGTTTTAATTTTCAGGTGCGCTCAAAGGACGCAGTTGCACATTCTTCACGAATTTCTCAGAATTTGCCCGCAAGAAATATTAATCCTTCAGTTAAAGTAGTCAGAGTTCCGGTTAAAGTCGTAATTGACGAAAACGGCAAAGTTATCGAAGCGACGGCTGACGACAAAGATAAAAAACTCAGCCTCAAAGCTGAACAGGAAGTATCAAAATGGGTTGTCAGACCGTTTTCCTACAACGGCAAAACATATAAATTGCGCGGCACTTTAACCTACTCGGAAATTAAATAGTTTTCAAAATATTCAGCGCGACGGATTCGGCGGCTTTGATGCCGTCAATTCCGGCGGAGAGAATTCCGCCGGCGTAACCTGCGCCTTCGCCTGCCGGAAATAAGCCGTCGGTGTTGAGACTTTGACCGTCTTCGCGGCGTTTGATGCGGATCGGTGACGACGTGCGCGTTTCGATTCCGGTTAAAAGTGCGTCGTGCATTGCGAAACCTTTGATCTGTTTGTCGAAGGCGGGAATTGCTTCACGAATTGCGTCAATCGCAAATTGCGGCAAGGCTTCGCTCAAGTCTGTCAGATGAATTCCGGGCGTGTATGACGGAATGACTTTTCCCAATTCTTTCGACGGGCGACCTTTGAGAAAATCACCGACTAATTGCCCCGGCGCGTTGTAATTTTCGCCGCCTAACTTAAAAGCCTTTTCTTCTAATCTGCGCTGCAATTCGATTCCGGCGAGCGCGTTTTCGGGATAATCTTTTTCGGGCGTGATGCCGACGACGATTGCACTGTTGGCGTTTTTTTCGCTTCGTGAATACTGCGACATTCCGTTGGTGACGAGCCTTCCGGCTTCGGACGCGGCGGCGACGACCATTCCGCCCGGACACATACAAAAACTGTAAACCGAACGCCCGTTCTTTGCGTGATGGACAAGTTTGTAATCAGCCGCGCCAAGCATTTTGTTGCCCGCAAAATTTCCGAAACGGCATTCGTCAATCAGACTTTGCGGATGTTCGATGCGGAATCCGATTGAAAAAGGCTTCGGTTCGATGTAAACGCCGCGCTCAAAAAGCATCTGAAAAGTATCTCGCGCACTGTGTCCGACCGCGAGAACGACGTGCGAACTTTCGACAAATTCGCCGCTTGCGAGCGTTACGCCGCGCACTTGGTTGTTTTCGATTTCGACTGCTTCGACACGGGCTTGGAAACGAATCTCGCCGCCTAAACTCTCAATGACGGAGCGCATATTTTCGACGATTTTGACGAGCTTGTAAGTTCCGATGTGCGGTTTGTTGATGTAGAGAATTTCCGCATTCGCGCCTGCTTCGACGAGTTCGGTCAAAACTTTGCGACCGAGATATTTTGAATCTTTAACCTGCGAATAAAGTTTGCCGTCGGAAAAAGTTCCCGCGCCGCCTTCGCCGAACTGCGCGTTCGATTCGGTGTTGAGTCCGCCGTCGCGCCAGAAACCGAAAGTGTCCTTGCTCCGTTCGCGCACCGATTTTCCGCGCTCCAAAATAACGGGGCGAAAACCCATCCGCGCCAGCATCAATCCCGCAAATAATCCGCAAGGTCCCGTGCCGATCACAATCGGGCGAACTTTCAAACCTTCCGGCGCACGGGCGACAATTTTATAAGTCGAATCGGGAGTTTCGGAAACGTGCGGATCGCTTTGAAATCTTTTGAGTAATTCGGCATCTTTCGCCGTTTTGACATCAACGATATAAACAAAAATAATCGCGCTTTTCCGCCGCGCATCATAGCTGCGTTTGAAGATCGTAAAACTTATTAATTCGTCATCCGAAATTTGCAGTTTAGCGACAATCGCGCCGCGAAGCGCATCTTCCGAATGATCGAGCGGAAGTTTTATTTCGGAGATTCTGAGCATTTTTAATTCGGACAAAACTTTATAAATTGTTTTCGGGCTATGCCCGCCGATGTGCGGAAAGGCTGTGCCTTTCCGAGAATTTTTTAATTAACAAGAGGCTATGCCTCGACTAATCGAAGCTGAGGCATAGCCTCAAAAAATTAGGTGCAACACTCGGAAAGGCATAGCCTTTCCGCACATCAGGCGGCATAGCCGCGATTGTTAGATTACATTTTCAAAGAATATCAATTTTCGAGATTAGTTTAATTCTGTAATTTATTTACAAAGATTTTTGTTTCATTTTGCTGAATCTCGACAATCATTTCTTAACTCTTCAATCTTTTTTTTCCAAAGATTATTTAAATTGTTTTGAAGATTTAGAATTGGACATTCTTGCTCAATTATTTTCTTTTCCGTCGCTCCCAAATCTGATTTCGAGTCATCCAATTCCCAATATGATACTGATAAATTTTCTATCATCCATTTCGTAAGTTTTATTTCACATTCAGGAGTGAATTTGTAGTTTGTGTGCGGAGTTAGTTTGAGTTTCAATTCTTCTCTTAAAATAGCTCCTAAAGACCTGCGAAGAGTAGAGCTTTCAGTTTTGCCACTTTCAAAATGTGTATTTCCAATTCTTGATGTTTGATTTTTCTTAGTTATACCGATGTATATGATGTCATTAGGTTTTATTCTAACTTCTGTCGAAATTAATGGAAACTCCAACGCATTAGTAACGCCGATAGCGTAAATAAAAGGTTTCGTTGGGACAAATGATTTAAGATTTTTTTTCAAATGTTCTAAAATTTTTTTAGTGTCGGTATCTTTCATAATTCACTAAATAATCGTCGGCACAATTTCCCGAATGCTTCTTTGCAATTTCTATTGAGGAACTGTAAAAAAAATTAATGCTCTGTAATAAGCAGCAAAGCATTTTGATTCGGGTAACGTCCGCGACGTTGTAAAACTTGGCGTTCGAGAATTTGTTCGTCCGCGTTCATTTGCAAAATTCGAATCGTTGCTTCGCCGATTTCGGTGAGCGGTTCGATAACAACTTCGTTTAAGTAAAAATGTTCGCGCCAACGCATCGTGCGCGGATTATAAAACTGAACCAATTCGTTTGTTTCAGGATTCAAAGAAGCAATGTCGCTGCCTTTGTAACGGTTGCAAAAAACACAGGAAAGCGCGAGATTTTCGAGTTCCGACGAACCGCCGTGTTTGCGGCTGATTATGTGTTCGATTTGAAACTTGAAAAAAGCGTCTTCTTCCGCAATCAAACAATATTCGCAAACGTGATGAGCGCGAACGGCAACAATTTGGCGAATTTCGGGATTGATTTTACTCATTCGGGAGAAAATCGCGGGCGCGAGCCTTTGCCAGACGCATTAAGTGTTCAATTTGCAGATAATGGTCGAGTTCGCTCTTTTCAGCGGATGATAATTCGCCGTCTTTTTCACGCGCCAACAAATCTTCAACCCGTGCCTGTGATGCTTCCGACGGACGAAAAGCAATCACATTCTGCGGAGTCGTTCCGGCGGCGATAAAATCAACAACTTCTTCGTATGCTTTAACCGTGTTCATAGCAAAACTGATTATGATTATAACAACAATTCGCGCTGAAAGCGCATTAAGAAAGTAGCCGGAGATGAAACCTCTGGAAAGTCAAAACAGAATTTCGCGCATTGGAGATGCGCTCAGAAAGTTTTCTTTCGCACTTTCAGCGCGGAAATGATTGATTAATCTAACCAGACGTTGCACATCCGGCTATTATCTTGATGCCGCTCTCGCGGCTTAATCCGGCGAATTTCTAATTATCGCTTTCACGCCTGAAGGCGTAACTCTGAACATATTTAAATAATCGTCGTCACAATCTCCCGAATGCTTCTTTGCAATTCTCTATCGTCGGTAATCGGCGAGCAGAGCGCGACTTCGGCGGCGTTGATTGGGGAAATTCCTTTGGCGATCATTTGGGCGGCGTAGATTAGCAGGCGCGTTGAAACGCCTTCTTCGAGTCCGTGTCCGCGCAGGTTTCTAACCTTTTGACCAATTTTTACGAGGTCTTGCGCGGTTTGCGCGTCAATTCCGCCTTCTTTGGCGACGATGGCGGCTTCGTCTTCGGCGTTCGGGTAATCGAATTCCATTGCGACGAAACGCTGGCGGGTTGATTGTTTCAAATCCTTTAAGATTGACTGATAACCCGGATTATATGACACGACGAGCATAAATTCGGGCGGAGCTTCGATCACCGTGCCGCGTTTTTCGATTGGCAGACGGCGGCGGTCGTCGGTCAGCGGATGGATAATGACGACCGTATCTTTGCGGGCTTCGACAACTTCGTCGAGGTAGCAAATCGCGCCCGAACGAACAGCCGTTGTCAAAGGTCCGTCGTGCCAGACGGTTTCTTCGCCTTCGAGCAGGAAACGCCCAACGAGATCGGTCGCCGACAAATCTTCGTGACACGCGACCGTAATCAGCGGGCGATTCATTTTATACGCCATATATTCGACAAACCGCGTTTTGCCGCAGCCCGTCGGACCTTTCAGCATCACCGGCAATTTCGCCGCGTAAGCCGCTTCAAACAATTCGACTTCCTGATGAATCGGTAAATAATAAGGTTCGTTGTTGACTTTGTATTTTTCGACAGCTAATTCCATAAGTGAAGATTTATCTTAACATTCGGGCAAAAAGTGGAAAAGTTTAAAAGTGAAAAGGTGAAAATGTTTAAAAGTGAAAAAGTCGGTCAATGATAATCAACCAACTTTTTCACTTTTTCGGCTTTTAAACTTTTAAACCTTATTTACATTTTGAATAACCGCAATCTCTGCAAAAATCGCAGCCTGAAGCGTGTTCGAGTTGTCCTTTGCATTCGGGACATTCGCCGATTAAGCTCGACATTTTCGGTTCGCTTGCTTCGACGGTTTCAACTTTTCCCGCCGCCATTTTGCTCATTGCGCGTTCCGACGAAGGCAGATTTTTTAAGCGTCGGTCAATCAGCAAAAGACATTCGGCAATTGCCTGTTCGGGCGAAGTCAGCAGACGTTCGTTAAACCAAACGGCGTGTGTGCCGGTGACTTTGTTGAGACTGCGCGAAACTTCTTTAACATCGAAACCACCGCGCAGCATTTTTGAAGCGAGCAATCCGACACCTTCGGAAATCGGTCCGGTTGCAAAAACTTCCATCACTTTTTCGCCATTGTGATTAACGGTAACGTAAAGATTCGTGCCGTCAAACGGAATTCGCCACGTCGAACCCGAAAGTTCACGCGGACGTTCGATGTGAACGGGCGGATTTTGGATTTTGGATTTTGGATTTTGGATTGTTTCGGTTTCCGCAGTCGTTGTTTCCAAAGTTTCGGTTTCTTCGACTGTTTCCTCTTCTTTCTTAGCTTCCGCTTTCATCGAGGTCAAAACTTGACCTTCGCGGCTTCCGTCGCGGTAATACGAAACGGCTTTGCAGCCCAAATCCTTCGCCATCCGGTAAAGCTGGTCAACCGATTCGACCGTATCGTCGTTTGATCCGTTGCAGGTTTTCGAGATCGAATTATCGGTATGTTTCTGCGCCGCCGCCAAAACTTTGACGTGCTGATGCGAAGTAATGTCCATCGCCGAAATAAAATAAGACGGCAATTTATCAAGATTTTCGACGACGAATTCAGCCGCTTCACGAATCGAATTTTCATCCGATTGATCAACCGTTTTGCCCAACGCTTCCGCCGCTAAACTGTTGACATAATAGCGTTCGCCAAGCGTGTCGCGGCGCACATACGCCCACGAGAAATTCGGTTCGATGCCGCTCGAAGTTTCCGCGACGAGCGAAATCGTGCCGGTCGGTGCAATCGTTGTCACTTCATAATTACGCGGAGTCAGCGGCATATCGCGCGGAATTCCGATTTCTTCATACAGGAATTTTGCGTAATCTTCGCGGTTCGCTTCAAATTCGGGGAACGTGCCTTTTTCCGCTCCCAAACGAAGCGAAGCCATCCAAGATTCGCGCCGGATAAAGCCCATCACTTTTTCCATCAACTCAATCGAATCCTGATTGCCGTATGTTACTTTGAGCGCGAGACACAAATCAGCAAAACCCATTATTCCCAAGCCGACAGGTCTTGTGCGTTTCACGACATCATCAATTTCCGGCAGCGGGAAATGTCCCGCATCAACGACGTTATCCAAAAACTGCGTGCAAAGATGCGTCGCCCGCGCCAGCCGCGCCCAATCAACACATTCATCCGCATTCGTCCCGTCGCCGACCTTTTTATAAAACTTCGCCACATCAATCGAACCGAGGTTGCACGAATTATTAAAATGGAGCATCTGCTCTCCGCATTGCCGGTTGTTAATGTATGAAAACATTGGCTTTCCGGTTTCAGTCAGCGATTCAAAACCGCCGACGAAGAAGTTGTGAAATTCATCAACCGTGCCGTTATAGACAGTTTCCTCGCCGTCGAATTCGACCGAAATAACTTTATGGTTGGTCATCAAAGCGGCTTCTTTTAATGACTCAAATGAGCGAAACGGACTCGTTTTTCTTGAAATTTCAAAACTGATTCCTTTCTCGCGGCAAGCGTCAATCCAATCTTTCTTTTGCGTTTTGCCGTTTGCCTGACACTCCAATAATACTTCGACCTGTTCGGTTCTCAAACCTGTTTTTCTGCGTTCGTGTCCGGCTTTGGAATTTGCAAGTCGGTCTGCTTCCCAATTCGGAACAGTGTTGCGGTATGAATTAAGAGCGCAGATTGGTGAACAAACTCCGCTTTCACGGCGGAACGGTTTGGTGACGAAATCAGTGCCGCAAACTTCGCAGTTTTTATTGATGTGAACGCATCCGTCAATGAATACGCAGTCGTAACCCTGCGCCGTCAAATCCAGATAAAGACGGACTGAACGCGGGTCTTTGTCGGAATGTTCCAAACCTAATTCAGCCGCCGCCCATTTCGAGAAGCCAAGCAAACCGCCGAGATGATCGTTGCGCCATTTGGAAAACTGCGTCGGTAATCCGCGTGTTCCGGCATAATTTGCCCATTCCTTCGCCGAAAATCTACGTCTTAATTGTTCAGTCAGTTCGAGCGCACAAGCCTTTAAATCTTCATTGCTGAAACCGCTGAATCTGCCGTTGTTTTCACCGCTGACGGCGATGGACATATTTTGGCTGTAACTTGCCCATTTTTCTTCGCTCCATTCGGTCTGAGCGCGAACCATCGGATTATTTTCGCCCATCATCAAATCGCCGTGCAGGCGGTCGTGAGCTTCGACGCTCATTACCTGCAAATTTTCCGGGCGATTATTTTGAGCGTTAAAATCTTTGT
Source organism: Pyrinomonadaceae bacterium (assembly GCA_965247805.1). Classification (GTDB taxonomy): domain Bacteria; phylum Acidobacteriota; class Blastocatellia; order Pyrinomonadales; family Pyrinomonadaceae; genus JAFDVJ01. The sequence continues at coordinate 4,436,385 of OZ252034.1, read as the reverse complement.
GATGAACGACGTGACCAGCCGGAATATTTTCCAGATTTTGATGGAACTGCGCGATCAGGCGATGTTCGGCTTTATGGCTTTTTTGTCCGCCGTTATTAATCCAAACGTAGTCTTGTGAACGCGAATTCGCACTCGGAAATAAGTCTTTAAGTGAAGCGTGAAAGCGCGTCATAATGTGCAGACTGTCGCCTTTCTGCAATTCGTCAACGCGTTTATATTCGCCGCCTCTGATTAAAAATTTATGATTTGCCGTTGCTCTGACGGTCGAACCGTCATCTAAAGTAACTTTGTAAATCGGTTGTTTGTAGCCCGTAATTCGCGGATTACGCATCGTGCGAACAACAAGTTTGCCGCTTTCGCTCAAGGCATAAACGGGAACGTCACGACCGTCATCGGCAAGTTCTTTGATCGTCACATTGCCGCGTCCATCAGCGACCGAAACCAAAGTTTCTCCGGTTACGCACGGATTGCAGGCGTGAATCGGTCCCATCGAGGAGATCATATGGTTGTGGCGATTTACTTCGTCAATGTAGATGATTCCGGGTTCGGCGTATTTGTGTGCCGAGGCGATGACGCGATTCCAGATGTCGGGCGCATAGACGAATCCGGGCGCGGGCGGATTTTCGATGGTGCAGTCGGATAAATCGGCGGTTTCAAACGCTAATTTATCGGCGAATGTCGCGGTTGAACCGTCGGGACGGCGATAGACGACGTAATCGGTTCCCGTCACGGCATCAAAAATCGTTTGATTCCACGGCTCGTTGTCAAATTCGGTTTGAAACCATTCCTTCGCGTCAACCGCTTCCATAAATCGGTCGGTGACGGTCACGGAGATATTGAAATTCGTTAAGCTGTGCTGATCGTTTTTGGCGTGAATAAAGCGCAGAACGTCAGGGTGTTTGATGCTCAAAATTCCCATATTCGCGCCGCGTCGAACGCCGCCTTGCTTGACGACTTCGGTCGTGCCGTTGACGATGTTCATAAACGAAACCGGACCCGAAGCGACTCCGCGCGTCGAATTAACCATCGAACCGGCGGGGCGCAAAAATTCGTAAGTCATTCCGGTTCCGCCGCCGGTTTGATGAATGATGGCGACGTTTTGCGCGTGTTCCATAATGCCCTGAATCGAATCAGGCACGTTCAGAACAAAACAGGCGGCGAGTTGTCCTTTCGGTTTTCCGGCATTAACTAAACAGGGCGTGTTCGGGACAAATTCGCGCTTGAGCATTACTTCCATCATCGAATCGTAGAAGTAATCGCGCTTGACCGAATCGCTTTCCGCCTTGGAAACGTGACCGACGACGCGGCGCACGATGTCGCCCCAAGTTTCGAGCGGTTCGCCGTTCAAATCTTTTAATGAATAGCGTTTGCCGATGACTTTTTGGGCGTTCAAACCCGGCTGTATTTCCTGACGTTTGGGAGAGGTTCCCGCGCCGTTTCCGTTCGATTTTCCATTTTTGGCTGTAAGTTCGCCCACACCGACAGGCTCAAAGACTACACTCATATTCGATAAATCTCCTCTGATGTCTATTATAAAGACACAATTCTATGTTTAGTTAAATTTTACTCTTCTTTTTTGCATTTTGAAATGCGGGTATTGATGACCTTTTTCGGGTTCTCGCTCAGGAAGCAGAGTTTTTTTGTTCTTGAGCGAATTGAAATATAACCTAACTCAAATCCGCTTGTCAATAGAAAAAGACACAATATATTGTGCTACCCAATCAAAATTTAGCCAAATACAGCGTAACTTAAAGTAATTCATTAGGTTTCACGCTTGAAAAAAAATTCAAACCTTTCGACAAAAAGGCAGAAGCCCGCGCGTGAGCAAGGGCGCAAATGTTTGAGCGTCTCCGCGCCCTTGCTCACGCGCAGGCTTCTGCCTGAATTTTCAACTTGAAACTAAAGTTAAAATTTCCGAAACTGTAATCTATGGACAAACTTATTCACGGCATCGCCGCCGACGCAACCGTGCGCGTGATGGCGGCAATCACGACCGAATCCGTGCGCGAAGCCGTTCGCCGGCATCAAACATCGCCGACGGTTTCCGTCGCTCTGGGGCGCGTTTTAACGGGAACACTTTTGCTCGGTTCGAGCCTTAAAACTTTTGATCGTTTGACGGTAAAAATCGAAGCGCAAGGCGCGGTCGAAGGAATTATTGCCGAAACAATCGGCGACGGAAAAGTGCGCGGCTACGTCAAAAATCCGTTTGTAGATTTGCCGCAAAAGACGGACGGAACTTTTGATGTTGCGGGAATTATCGGCAAAGGAATGTTCGTCGTTATTCGTGAATCGGGCTTTGATGTCGGACTTCATCAAGAGCCGTATATCGGCAGTGTTCCGATTGAAACCGGCGAAATTGCCGAAGATTTCGCGCATTATCTTTTGAAAAGCGAACAAATTCCGTCAGCCGTTTTGCTCGGTGTTCTGCTGCAACCGGAAGAACCTTTCGTGACCTGCGCGGGCGGCGTAATGATTCAAATGCTGCCGACGGCAAATCCAAATGTCGCTGTAATGATCGAAGACACGATCAAACACGCCCCGCAATTGACGGCGGCGATCAAAGAAGGCGCGACCGCCGAAGACTTGCTGAAAATGACGCTCGGCATTATTGATTACGAAATCCTGGGCGAAAAGGAAGTCAAATTTGAATGTAACTGCTCGTTTGAACGCGCCGTGCAGCTAATCTCATCACTCGGCAAAACAGAAGTCGCCGCAATGCTCGAAGAAGACAAAGGCGCGACAATGACCTGCGGATTTTGCAGTAATATTTACACGCTCGACGAAAACGATTTACAGAAAATGCTTGATGATAACTGATGTTACGCAGGAATTGAGCGCGAAGCGGACTGGAGCGCAATCCGTCCCGGTTGCAATGAGTGTTCGCTTTGGGACGCGAAAAAGCTTTTATCCTTCGACAATTTGAATTAAAACGAATTTTTCGCGCTCAAACATTTTCGGTTTTTATTCAAGTTTCAAAATGGCTGAGTTTTTTTCGCGTTTGAAGCAAACGCTCATTGCAACCGGGACGGATTGCGCTCCAGTCCGCTTCGCGTTTTGCGTAACATCAATGACAATTCAAATTAAGGAATTTGAAACTTAATTGCTTTAATACCTCGATTGCCTGAAGCAAAATCTTCAACAATAATATCAGCCTTGTATTTTCCTTTGGAAAGAGCGAATACTTTGCGAAAAATTATTGGAGTATTTTTTGATTTTTCATAATCCTCTTGAGTCATTTCAAAAGCTAAATTGTCTTGAAAAAAGCCGGACATTTTTTTATCCTCTGAAATTACGCGCCCGAAAATTCTCATTTTCGCTCGTAATTTTCCTTCTTCGCCGAATGGCTCGAAAATCAAATCATAGTAAGTGGTTTTTACATTTACAGCTATTCCTGTTTTGTTATTCGGCAGAACGACAAAATCTATTTGAGATTCAAAATCAAATTTAGTTTCGTCAACAATACTATAAGACGATTTAGGCAACTTTTTTGAAAACTTTTTGAACTTTTTAGGAATCGGCTTGAGTTCACTTATTACTTCGTAAGATTGAGCATTAGCTATAGAAGATACAAAAAGAATAAGGATTGTTATAAAAATCAGATGCTTCATACTTTTTCTTGATTCGGCAAAAGTCTGAAAAGTTGTTTACCAATACATTCAAAATTTTATCTGACTCGAATGAATTACGCCTTGTTTGCCGCAGGCATCGGTGTAAAACCAGGTGCCGTTGTTATCGCGGATGCCGGTTGAACCGAGAATGTTGACGGACGTGCGTTGTTTGACGATGCAGATAATTGCGCCGTTCGGCGCGGCGCGAATGTTGGTCGGCGGATCAATAATCGTCGCCGTCTTTGTGTCGGAAGTCGGCGAAGTATTGGCGGCTTCCTTCTTTTTGGCTTCGAGAATTTTACGTTCGTCGGCGAGTTTCTGCTTTTCCCTTTCGAGTTTGTCCTGCTGCTGTTTTAGATTTGCGGCGAGGTTGTCATTGTCCGATTTTTGTTCGACAACCGCATTTTTGTTTGTTTTGTCGGCGGAATTTGCGTTGTTCGCCGCGATGTTCGTGTCTTTTTTGGCGGAATAACTATAAATCAGCCAACCGGCGACTGCGCCGACGGCGGCGAGCGCGAAAAGTCCACCGAGCAAAACGATTAAAAGTGTATTGCTTTTTTTCGTTTCGGTTGTGACGGCGGCATTCGGCGGCGCGAAATTTGCGCCGAGGAAAACGGTCGGCGTTTCGGAATTAAACGAATTGGCGGACGAAAGCAACGTCGCGCCGTCCGACAAACAAAAATTCGTTTCATCGCCGTAAACCTGTTCGCATTGCGGGCATTTTTTCATAATTTTTTGTTCTGAGTTCCAACTTCAGTTGGCTTTTCGCTCAATCATACCCAACTAAAGCCGGAACTCAAAACTTTTGCGGTTTGCAAGATCGAAATTTGCCGTTATTCTTTTATAAATGAGCGACTTGGAAAATTTCTTCAATCATTGCAGTCAAATTGTTGACGCAGAATTAAACAAACTGATTCCGTCGGCTGAAACCGCGCCCGAAAGACTTTATGAAGCCGTTCGCTGGAGCGTTTTCGCGGGCGGTAAACGCTTTCGTCCCGCGCTTGTTTTGGCGGTCGGCGCGGCTTTCGGCGCGGACGAAAACAAACTTTTACGCACCGCTTCGGCAATCGAAATGATTCATACATATTCGCTGATTCACGACGACTTGCCCGCGATGGACGACGACGATTTAAGGCGCGGACGTGCAACCTGTCACGTTAAATTTGACGAAGCGACGGCAATTCTCGCCGGCGATATTTTGCAGAGTTTAGCGTTTCAATCAATCGTCGAAGATGAAAGTTTAAGCGATAAAATTCGCGTCAAATTAATCGCCGAACTCGCCAATTCAGCCGCGAAAATGGTTGACGGACAACAGCTTGATTTGGAAGCGGAAGGAAAAACGATTTCGCTCGAAGACCTCGAAAAAATCCATCAAAATAAAACCGGCGCGATGATTTCCGTTGCGGCACGAAGCGGCGCAATTATCGCCGAAGCAAACGAAACCGAATTAAACGCGATCACAAATTACGCATCAAAACTCGGTCTGCTTTTTCAAATCACCGACGATTTGCTCGACATTACGCAAACGACCGAAGTTTTAGGCAAAACGGCAGGCAAGGATTTAACGGCGGAAAAAGCGACGTATCCGAGCATTTACGGCATCGCGGAAACGCGAAACTTAGCCGAAAAAGTCCACGCCGAAGCAATTAAAGAATTAAACAATCTCGAAAAACCGACCGAAATCTTACGCGAAATCGCTGATTTTATTCTCCGGCGAAAATCTTAGAAAGGTTTTGAAAATTAACTCCGTCTTAAATTTTTAGCCGATGTCTTTTTATCTGTGATAATCTACGAATTGCGGAAAACCTGTTTGATTTGCCGTTTTTCTAAGCCGATGAATTCAAATTCGATTAATCTGAAATATCTCTGGAAACCTATTTTGATTGGTTTGGCGTTGGCGTTTTTGTATGCCGGGGTTTTGACAAAACTCGGTCGTGACTGGTGGACGGACGAAAATTATTCGCACGGATTACTTGTTCCGTTTGTTATCGGATTTATTGTTTGGATGGAATTTGATGAACTTCAAAAAATTGTCAAAACGCCGAAGTTTTGGTTTGGCGGAAGCGTGATGTTGGTTGCGATGTTAATGTTTTTGGGCGGAACTTTGGGCGCGGAACTTTTTACGCAGAGAATTTCACTGGTGTTGATTTTAGTCGGAATCGTCATCTATTTTTTCGGCACGAAGATTCTGCGGTTGCTCATCGTGCCGTTTGTTTTACTGCTTTTGGCGATTCCGATTCCGCAGATTATCTTCAACAAAATCGCCTTTCCTTTGCAAATTTACGCTTCGCAGATTGCAGTTTGGGGAATCCGGCTTTTTGGCATTCCGACGGTTCGTAAAGGTAATGTTTTCGAGATTTTACCGGACGGTGCAACGCAGATAATCGCGCTCGAAGTCGTCGAAGCGTGCAGCGGAATCCGCAGTTTGATGACGCTGATGACGCTCGCCTTGATTTTGGCTTATTTTACGCGGACGAAACGGTCATTTGCTGATAAAGACTGGTTTGCTTTCTTGAAAAACCAAGACTTTTGGCGAACCTTAATTTTGATGCTGTCGGCGATTCCGATTGCGGTTTTGACGAATGCGGCGCGGGTTACGGCGACCGGAGTTTTGACTTATTATTACGGCAAACAGGCAACCGAAGGAACTCTGCACGAAGTTCTCGGCTGGTCTGTTTACGTCGTCGCGCTCGGACTTTTATTTGCGGTTAGTTATTCGCTGAAGAAATTTCAAATTTCAGATTCCAAATTCCAAATTAAAAGCGAAAACGAGAACGAAAATGAAAATAGAGAAGAGGACAAAATCTCCTCTTCTCCCTTTCTCACTTTCTCCACTTCTGCTTTAGTTGTCGTTCTCGTCATCGGCGGTTTATTTATCAATTGGTTTGAAAAACGCGGTGAAGCGGAAACAGCGCGCAAACCGCTTGCCGAATTGCCGCAGATGCTCGGCGATTGGCGGCAGAAAGGCGATGAAATGCGTTTCGGCGAAGCGACTGAAAGCATTCTGCGCGTGACCGATTACACGCAGCGCGAATATCTTTTGCCCGACAATCGGAGCGGCAATTTGTATGTCGGCTATTATGCTTCGCAGCGTTCGGGGGCGACGTATCATTCACCGCAAAACTGTCTTCCGGGCGCAGGTTGGACGATGCGCGAACCGCAGATTATCGAGATCAAAACGCCAAGCGGAAAAGTATTTACGGCGAATCGTTACCACGTCGAAAACGGCGTTTATGACGCGATAATGATTTACTGGTATCAAGGTCGCGGACGCACGGAGGCGAACGAATACCGAGACAAAATCAACACGGTTTGGGACAGCGTTCTGCGCCGCCGCAGTGACGGCGCACTTGTCCGCGTGATGACTTCGGTCGGCACTGACGAACAACGCGCCACCGAAGACGCGATTGACCTCTCCGCGCAGCTTGCCGATAAATTAAGCGAATTTGTTCCTGAATAAATTCCTTTTGTAAATCTCAAAATCTATGATATTCTCTCGCTTGTCCCTGATAATTTAAAATTAAATTTTAGATTCCGTTTTAAGTGAACAAGGCGTTTTCGTGCGCCGAAGTTTTACTTTAAACGGCGGAAAACGTAATTTTTTCTGAAATTTAGCGTTGATTAAACTTTTTTCTTCAATGCCGGTGTAAACCGGTGAAATTGAAAACTAAGTTTTCCTGAATATTTTGTGAAGAGTTTGCCCCTTTTTACAAAATTGACGATTAATGTTTGACGGTCAATGCCCGACGGTCAGGCGAAACAATTGTCGAATATTTTTTCGGGAAAAGTGTCTTTTAAAGAAATGATATTACGAGAGTGCCTTCTTTTTAAACCCAAATTCCTTTTCCAAATCGCGTTGTGCGGCTTGCTCATCTTTCTTGTTTCCTGCGGCGGATCAAAAACTAAACACATTGCTCGCGGCGAAGATTATTTGCAGAAACGCAAATTTCAGGAAGCCGTGATGGAATTTCGCGCTGCCGCCGATATTGATAAAGATTCGTCGGAAGCGCATTGGGGACTGGCACGAGCTTTTGAAAATCTCGGACAATTTAACGAAACAATCGAAGAATTAAGAAAAACGACCGAACTCGCACCCGACAATCTCGAAGCGAAAACGAAACTCGGTAATTATTTTCTGCTCGTTTCGCCGCCGATGATCGCCGAAACCGAAAAGGCTTTGAGCGAAATATTTGCCAAGGACGCAAACTTTATCGAAGGTCATATCTTAAAAGCCTCGCTGCTCGCCACACAGGGCAAACCCGAAGCGGAAGTTCTCGCCGTTTTGAATCAGGCAATCGCGCTCAACCCGAACCGCACCGAATCTTACATCAGTTTAGCGCGTTACTTTATGAAGCAGGAAAAGGCAAAAGATGCCGAAACTGCGATTCAAAAAGGCATTGCGGTCAACGCAAACGCCGCCGTCGGTTATGTCGAATACGGCAGATTTTTAGGTTTTGCCGACCGCGCGAATGAAGCCGAAGCGCAATTCAAAAAAGCGACCGAAGTCGAACCGAAAAACATCGAAGCGCGTGAAGCAATCGCCGAATTTTACGTCGCGCAGAAACAATTCGACAAAGCCGAAATTGCTTACAAAGATTTAGTTCAAGTTCAGGAAAATAGTCCCGAAAGCCGCATTTCATTGGCGAATTTTTACGCCAACAACGGACGCAAAGACGAAGCCGTTAAAATTTTCAGCGAGATTCTGGCGGAAAAACCCGAATATGTTCGCGCCCGTTATCGTTTGGGCGAAATCTACCTCGATCAAAAAGAAACCGCCAAAGTCACCGAACAAATCGAAGCACTTTTGAAAATTAACGACAAGGACGCGGAAGCGTTACTGCTTCGCGCACGGCTTAATTTACAGGACAATAAAGCGGAAATCGCAGTCAAGGATTTGGAAGAAATCCTCAAAAAAATGCCGAGTCACCGCGACGCGCTTTTCTTTATGACCGAAGCGCGGCTTGCTCTCGGACAAACCGATCAGGCGCGGGCGTTTATCGGCGATTTGGAAAAATATCATCCGAATTACTTAAAAACCAAACTTCTCAAAATTCAGGCGGCATTCGCGGATTCGGACGCGGAAAGCGCCTTTCGATTGTCGAACGAACTGTTTGAAACGTCGAAAGGAATCGTTCTGAACGCCGGGACGATGACGCAGGAAATCAACGAACTTCGCATTCGGGCGTTGTCGGCGCGTGGTTTGGCAAACTTGCAGCTTGGTAAATTTGCCGAAGCGAAAGCCGATTTACAGGAAGTTTTGAAAGCCTCGCCGAAATCTTCGGGCGCGATGGTCAATCTGGCGAAAATCTCGATTGCCGAAAAGAATTATGATGAAGCGTTAAAACTTTATGGTAACGCGCTGGCTTCCGACGAGAAAAATTTTGACGCACTAAGCGGCGCGATTAATGTTTTGAATCAGCAGAAACAATTCGCGGCGGCGCACACGAAAATTGACGGATTCTTGGCGAAAAATGCTGATCGAAAAGATGTTTCGGCAGCGTTGCATTATCTTAAATCCGACGTTTTTATTGCTGAAAAAAATACTGATTCAGCCGAAGCCGAACTTAAAAAAGCGATGGAAGCGGACGAAAATTATTTGCCCGCATATTCGACTTACGCGTCGCTGTTGATCGGTAAAAATCAAATTGACACGGCAGTCGAGCAATATAAACTCGCCGTTCAAAAGCAACCTTCGGCGACGATTTATACACTAATCGGGATGCTTGAGGAGTCCCGCGAAAATTCGCGGGAAGCCGAGAAAAATTATCGCAGAGTATTAGACCTTGCCCCTGAATCGCCAATCGCGGCGAACAATTTGGCGTGGCTGATTGCAGACGGCGGACAGGGAAACCTTGACGAAGCCTTGCAGTTAGCCCAAAAAACAGTCAACAAAAATTCAAACGTCGCCGGCTATTACGACACACTTGGTTGGATTTATTTCAAAAAAGGTTTGTTTTCACCGGCGGTCGAGCAACTGAAAAAAGCGGTTGCGCTCGACGAAGCGGAGGCGAAACGAAGCGGCACAAAGCCGAATTCGGCATATCGTTTGCGTCTCGGAACTGCGCTCGCTTCGTCCGGTGATAAGTTTTCGGCGCGTAAAGAAGTCGAAAACTCGCTGGCGAACGAGCAGAGTTTGAGCCAAAAAGAAACTCAGGACGCGAAGAATTTGTTGGCGAATTTATAGAAGGAACGCGAAATTCAGTTCGCCGGTAACTTCCGAAAAGTTGTTTTATTTGAGCAGATTGCGGCGAACTAAAGTTCGCGTTCCTTTAAGTAGAGAAAATTAAAATGATTTTACAACTATTTATATTTCAGGCGGCAATGCAAAATCTCCTATTTGGTTTTATCCCGGAATCGCTCCAAACGCTGATTTTCGGTGTCGGATTGGTTCTATTGGCGGTCGGTCTGCGCTGGTTTTTCAAAAATATCGAAAAGAGCGCGAACGAAAAAATAGACGGACTGGAACACAAAACTTTAGCTTAAAAGATTTTAGACTCGGAAAAAGAAAATGAGTATTGAATTCAGACAAAGAACGGCAGGCGAATTTATTAAAATGCTGAAACGGCGCAAGTGGTTTATTCTTTTGCCGATTTTGACGATGACGGCGGCAATCGGCTATGTCGTTTATAAATTGCCGAGCGTTTATGAATCGAAAACCCTGTTGACGGTCAAACCGCCGCAAATTCCTGATAGAGTAGTGCAGGCACTTTCTGATGAAGATTTGTCGCAGCGTCTGCAAACTATTAATCAGGAAGTTATGTCGCGTTCATCGCTCGAACCGATGGTCACAAAATACGATCTTTTCAAATTGGAGCGCAATTCGGGAATGGATATGGCTCTGATTATTGACAAGATGCGGAAGAATATCGTTGTCGAACCCGAAAAGACCGACACCGAAAAACTTGCTGCATTTCGCATCAGCTACCGCGACCGCGACCCGCAGGCGACGCGCAACGTAACGGCGGAACTTGCCGCCAAATACGTCAACGCGCAGGTTCTGGCTTCGACGCAGAGCGCGGAAACGACGCGTGATTTTTTGCAAAACGAACTGAATTTAGCGAAAAACGAACTCGATACGAAGGAAAAAGAACGCCTGACGATAATGATGCAGAATGTTGAAACGCTGCCCGAATCTTCGCAGGGTTTGATCGCGCAGCTCGACGGTTTGCGAAAGCGCGAAGACAGCATCGTTAAAGAAAAAGAAACTTTATCAATGGAAAAAGGTCGGCTCAATGACCAAATCAGTTCAAACAATCGGCAAATGCGCGTCTATGACGAATTCGGCGAAAAGGAAACGCAGGACGCGGCGCGGCAGGCATCGCAGATCGAAGATACGCCGGCATACGCGCAACTCGTCAACAAACGCGCCGAACTCTCCGCGCAGCTCGACAAACTTACAAAGGTTTTCAAGGAGAAACACCCGGACGTTTTGGCTAAAAAAGACGAAATTGCGCGAATCAATGATGAAATCGAGGATTTGCGAAAAAACACCGACAAACGAGTGCAGGTCGCCAGTCAATCGAGCAGCCGCAAATCCGAATTGCAGAGAAAAAATCTCGAACTCGAAAATCAGCGGATTCAAAATCAAATCGGACAAATTGAACAGCAAGTTCAATATAAAGACCAAGAAGTCCAGCAAAACGCCGGACAAATTTCGATTCTCGAATCGAAGATCAACACGATTCCGAACGTCAAAGTCGCGCTCGAAGGCGTTAATTCACAGTATCAATCGGCGAAGCAGAAATATGACGATCTTTCCAAAAAGATCAACGACGCGTCGCTCCAAGTCAACCGCGAATCAAACGCGCAGGGCGAAACGATTCGCGTGCAGGACGCGGCAAATCTGCCCGAATCGCCGGTCGCGCCGAAACGTGCGCTGCTCACGGCTCTGGGCGCGGGAATCGGTCTCGCCATCGGATTATTTTTAGCGGCGATGTTTGAACTGCCGCGTGTTTTGAAGATTCAAAATATCGAAGATGCCAAGCATTACACAGGTTTGCCGATTTTAGCATCCGTGCCGCCGCTGCTCTCGCACGAGGAAAAAGTCTGGCTTAAACGCTCGCAATGGCTGCGGCTTGCCGCCGGATTTATCATCGCCGTCGGCGCGATTCCGCTGATTACGATGATCTTGCAGGCAACCAGAATTTTTGAACGAATGGTTTCATAGCGATTTGGGATTTCAGATTTGGGATTTGGGATTTGAAATCAATTGAGGAAAAGAAAATGTATAAAGAATTTTTCGGATTAGAAGATACGCCGTTCACGCTGACACCCGACCCGCGTTTTATCGTGTTCACGCCGTCGTATAACGAAGTTTTGGCGAGTTTGTATTACGGACTCGAAAATGCCAAAGGCTTGATCGTCCTGACGGGCGAAGTCGGCACGGGCAAAACGACCGCGCTGAGATGGATTTTGCGCCGTTTGGATTCGAGCGTGTTGGCGGCGTATGTTTTCAATCCGCGTCTTTCGATTGACGAGTTTTATCATCACGTTACGCAGATGCTCAACATCAAAGACTGGACGAACAAAGCCGAATTGCTGCAAGTGATGGGCAAGGTTTTGGAAGAACGTCACCGGCGCGGACTTCGCACGGTTTTGATTATTGACGAAGCGCACGAGCTTTCCGATTACGTTTTGGAAGAAATTCGTTTGTTGATGAATTTTGAATCAGACAACGCGAAACATCTGCAAATCGTTTTGACGGGACAACCCGAACTGCGCGAAAAACTCAATCAGCCGAATCTGCGCCAACTCAAACAACGTGTTGCACTGCGCTGTAAAATGCACGCGCTTCCGAATGTTGATGAAGTCGAACGATACATTACCGAACGTCTTTTGATCGGCGGCAGCGATCAGCCGAATATTTTCACGCCCGGCGCGATTGATTTTATTTTTCAATGTTCGGAAGGCATTCCGCGCCAAATTAATAATATTTGTGATAATGCGATGCTCGCGGCTTACGCGGCGGGCGAACAGATTATCGGAAGACAAATGATCGAAGAAGTCGCCGACAATCTCGATATGCTGCCGCGCCGGGAAGCATTATTCGCTAACGATAAAGCCGTCGAAAACGTCGGTTCGTCGAGAGTTTTAACCTCGGAAGCGCGTGACGAATTATGGAATAACCAGTCACGCACCGAAAAACCGAAACCGATGTTCAAAGCCGAAACGCCTAAAACTAACGGCAACGGTAACGGAAACGGAAATTCAAACGGCAACGGCAAATCACCGTTTGACGATTTGGAAGACGACGTAAATCTCGAAATCGAAGAAATTGGCGGATTCTACTAAAAAGTTTCAAGTTCCAAGTTTCAGGTTTCAAGTTGTTTGATTTGAACCTGAAACTTGAAACCTGAAACCTGAAACTTAAAAGTATGAGTATTCTAAGAGCATTACAAAAAAAACAAACCGAAGAAACAAACAGCGACGCGGAATCTCCGAAGGGGATGGTTCTTCCTTTCGAGCGCGTTGACCGCAGCAGTGTCAAACTCAGCAAACCGCCTGAAATGTTTGCGGATAATAATTTTAAGATCGGAACACCGGGTTCGGCGTTCAATGGGCAGTCAGATTCTTTGGTCGGGACGGCACTCCCTGACGCTTTATCTGAAATCACTGCCGGGGCAACTTTGAACGCTACGGGAGCGACGCGCTCTGTCGAAAAACGTCTGCCGGACTTTACCGTCTGGAACGTCGAAGCAGAGCGCGTCGAGCCACGACTTGTCGCAATAACTCAGCCGCACTCGACCTATTGCGAAGAATACCGCAACCTGCGAACGCAGATTCTGCACAAAAGCCAACGCCAAAAATTACAGTCGGTCGTCGTCGCCAGTGTCAATCCAAGCGAAGGTAAAACAATTACCGCGCTCAATCTTTCGTGGCTGTTAGCGCAAACCGATGGCGTGAAATGTTTGATCATTGACAGCGATCTGCGAATGCCGAGTTTGACGGATTATCTCGGTATCGAAACCGACAAAGGTTTGTCGGATGTTTTATCGGACAAAGCGAGTTTGAATGACTCGATTATCAAATTAGAACCGTCGGGACTTTATCTGCTTCCCGGCGGCGAAGCGCGGAGCGATGTCGCGGAACTGATTTCAGGACCGAAATTCAAAGAAATTCTGCGACAGGCGCGTGAAATGTTCGATTATGTGATTATTGACGCGCCGCCGCTTGGAATTTTTACCGACGCGACCGTTTTGATTAATCACGCCGACGGCGCAATGCTCGTCGTTCGCGCCGGACGCACCAAATACAGCGATGTTGACCGCATTCTCGAATCGCTGCCGCGCGACCGAATGATGGGCGTTGTTCTCAATCAATCGGAAGACGTTTTGGAAGAAACGCATTATAACTACGGATATTATAAGAAGTAGGCAGACGGCAGCGGCAGTTGGCAGTGCATTCTTACTGATTTAAAGTTTTTACTGCCAACTGCCAACTGATTTTTACTGCTGACTGATTTCAAACTGATGAACAGAAACCGCTTCAGCCTCCGAACAATCGGATTACTGCTTGCCGATGTTGCCATTATTTACGGCGGCATCGTTCTCGCGGTTTATCTGCGTTTGGGCGTTGAAGGTTCGGCGTATCAATTGAATGAAAGAAACGGCTGGCTGAAAATCGCTCTGGCAACATTGATTTGCACACTGATTCTCTATTTCTACGACCTTTACGATTTTACCGTGATGGGCAACCGGCGCGAGTTGATGCTCCGGCTCGTGCAGGCTCTCGGCATCGCTTGGGCGTTTCTCGCGCTGCTGTTTTACTTCGTGCCGCAACTTTTGATCGGTCGCGGCGTTTCGGTGATTTCCGTTCCGCTTGTTTTATTTTTGCTGTTAGGCTGGCGAATTCTGATTCATTATTTGACCGGACATCCCGAAATCGGCGAGAAAATCATCGTCGTCGGCACTGGACAAGCGGCGCGTGACACTGCCGAAGCCGTTCTCGAAAGACGCGATGCAGGTTATCGAATCATCGGTTTTGTAACTGAGAACGGCATTAAACCGAATACAAAAATAGGCGAAACGACAGTCATCGGGACGACCGACCAACTCGAACAAATTGTCAGTAAAGAAAAAATTGACCGCATAATTATTGCGGTGCGCGAACGGCGCGGAACTTTTCCGACCGAGGCACTTTTGAAAATGAGTCTGACCGGCGACGTTAATATCGAAGAATGCACCTCGTTTTTTGAGAGAGTGACGGGACAAGTTCATATTGATATGCTGCGTCCTTCGTGGCTGATTTTTTCAGGTCGCCCGAAGGACACGCGCTTGACGACTGCTCTCCGCGATGTGATTCATCGCAGCTTAGGTTTGATTGGATTAATTTTTTCACTGCCGATCAGTTTGCTGGCAGTCATTTTAATCAAACTCGAATCAAAAGGTCCGGTTTTTTATAAACAGGAAAGAGTCGGCAAAAACGGTCGAATTATCAAAGTTATCAAATTTCGTTCAATGCGGACGGACGCGGAAAAAGACGGCGTGCCGATCTGGGCGACTTCCAATGACGACCGCGTAACGCGCGTCGGGAGAGTTATCCGCAAGATTCGCGTTGACGAGATTCCGCAGTTCTGGAACATTATCAAAGGCGAAATGAGTTTTGTCGGACCGCGCCCCGAACGTCCGCATTTTGTCGCGCAGTTAGCCGAAGAAATCCCGTTTTACGAGCATCGGCATCTCGCCGCGCCCGGTTTAACGGGTTGGGCGCAGATCAAATATCCCTACGGCGCGTCGGTCGAAGACGCGCGCCAGAAACTGCAATACGATTTGTATTACATCAAAAATCAGAGTCTGGCACTTGATTTTGTAATCGTCTTTGAGACGGTCAAAACGGTTTTATTCGGTAAAGGCGGAAGATGATTTGGGATTCCAGATTTCAAATTCCAAATTTTACATTTCATATTCCAGATTATGAACGTATCTTTTGTTTCCTAATTTGAAATCTGCAATCTGGAATTTGAAATCAGATAGACGTTTATTAAAACGGAGATAAGAAAGATGAAAGCGGTAACAATTTTACAAAAAGTAAGTTTAGGTTTAACGATTGGTTCGATTCTCGCACTCGGCGTTTTCGCTCAGACTGAGAATCCGAAAACACGCGACCGAATCGCGCCGAACGAAGTTAAAACTGACGCGCCCGAAACCAGAACGGATTCGACGGAAGTTAAAACAGATTCACCCGAAACGGTCAAACCCGAACTGATGACTCCAACGCCGCTCGTCGGCGATGGCAAAACCGTTGAACCGAAGACCGACGAAGCCGAAACAATTCTGCCGTATTACAACAATTATTTGAAAGAATACCGGCTCGGACCGAACGACGTGATTACGGTTGAGGTTTTCGGGCAGTGTCCCGATTACTGCAAAACCGGCATTACCGTTCCGCCGACGGCGCGAATTTCCTATCCGCTGATTCGGAGCGGCATTTTGGTCGGCGGCAAAACCGTCGAACAGGTTGCCGACGAGATTACCAAAAGCCTCGACGAATATATTATCGAACCGAAAGTCACGGTCACACTCGATAAAGCGATGTCGGTTCGTTACAGCGTTCTCGGCAAAGTCGCCGCGCCCGGAGTGCGGGTGATGGATCGCAAGGTCAGCATTTACGAAGCGATTGTCGAATCCGGCGGCATCACGAAAGAAGGTGATAAAAAACGCGTGACGCTTTACCGTTTCGACGCGCAAGGGAAATTAACGCCGCAAGTCGTTGATCTGCAAGCCATCGAACGCGGTAAAGGCGAGATGATTTATCTCAATCCGGGCGACCAGGTTTTTGTTCCCGACCGAGGTTTTCGGCTGAACGTCAACACGGTTTTGGATATTTTATCGAAGGCGAGCGTCGTCCGTCTGCTCTTCGGAAGTCCGTTTTAATGAATTTGCGATTTTAGATTTGCGATTTGCGATTGGTCTTCAATCGTTAATCGCTTTTTTTTAGGAATTAAATGGTTCAGTATCGAACAATTTTTGTTTTTTTGCTTTTTCTAGTCAGTTTTCAAACTGCCAAAGCCGATTGGATAAAGCAAAACGCGAACACGCTCGCGTGGCTGCACGATATTTATTTTTTTAACGATAACCACGGTTTAATTGTCGGCGGAAACGGCGCATTTCTCGAAACAAAAGACGGCGGCAAAACTTGGGCAAAGCGCAAAAGTTTTACCGAAGACAAAATTCTGCAAATCAGTTTTACTGATGACTATAACGGCTGGCTTTTGTGCGAGCGCGACGTTTTCAGTCGCGGCGCAAATGCCTTGTCATATTTGATGAAAACGAGCGACGGCG
The DNA here is from genome assembly GCA_965247805.1 of Pyrinomonadaceae bacterium. GTDB lineage: Bacteria > Acidobacteriota > Blastocatellia > Pyrinomonadales > Pyrinomonadaceae > JAFDVJ01. The sequence continues at coordinate 4,419,497 of OZ252034.1, read as the reverse complement.
GCGAAAATTGGGAAAAAGTAGATTTCAAGGACGTAGGTCGGGCGCGCATTACAAAAATCTTTTTCAATCAAAAAGGCAAAGGTTTCGCCATCGGAGAACGAGGGACGAGTTTTGAATTTCAAGCAGACGGAACCTGGCAAAAATCATCGCTGCCGACTCTACATTATATGCTCGGCGGAGTGTTCTCAGATGAAACTCACGGCACAATCGTCGGCGCGGGCGGCAGTATTTATTTCACCGAAGATGTCGGTGCAAACTGGAATCAGGCAAATATTTTCGGTGACAAAACGGCAAAACTGAATTCCGTCTTTTTCGCCAACCAACGCAGTGGCTGGACAGTCGGCGCAAACGGCAAAATTTTCCAAACACAAAACGGCGGCAAAATGTGGCGCGAACAAAAATCTGGCGTAAGCAGTGATTTGACCGATGTTTTTTTCCCAAACACGGCGGAAGGCTGGGCAGTCGGCGTTGACGGCATAATTCTTCACACGAAAACCGCCGGAAACATCTGGAATGTCGAAGAAACAGGTGTTAAGCACAAACTCGAAAAGATTTTATTCGTCGGCAAAAAAGGTTTTGCTGTCGGTTTCGGTGGGACAATTTTGGTTTACGACGATCAAAGTTCAAAAACTCAGGCACTCGTCAAACCGACAATGCAAAAGCGCAATTATTAAAAATTTGTCTGCCAAACTTGACAGGCAAAGCCGAATTTTCGTAGTATGACAGTTCGCTCTTTTGAAAAAACGAGCGAGTTTTTTTGAAATAAACGTGCCGTTTGTTGAAAAAATAGAAAGATTTTCGGGCATGTACGTCAATTGGTAGACAGCCTCCCTTACAAGGAGGAAGTTAGGGGTTCGAGTCCCTTCGTGCCCACCAAATTTGAAAAGTTTGCGGAGTCGTAGTTCAGTTGGTTAGAACGCCAGCCTGTCACGTTGGAGGTCGCGGGTTCGAGTCCCGTCGGCTCCGCCATTAAGATAAAAAAAGCCGTTGAGTTTAGCTAAACTCAACGGCTTTTTTGCGAACTGTTTTAGTTGATTTTTTCTCTGGCATACAAGTTGCTTCTATCAAATCAAGTTTTACCAATCCCAAACAAAAAATCTCAATAAAAGTAAAAGAACAAGGCATTAGGGACTAAATTTAAGTTTTTCGTTTGAAATCTTAAATTAGCGCGAATGACAAATAGTGTCATTTGTTTATAACAATTTTTGTCTTGGTTGACCTATGACTTTTGGCTTCTAAATGAAGCTAAGGGGTGTAATTATATGACTGCAAAACAAAATATTTCCGGTTTCTCTTTAATCGAACTAATCATAACAGTCACGATTATCGGGGTGTTAGCAGCGATTGCCGTTCCTTCATACGTTAAAGCGCGTGATGCCGCAATGAGAAGTGCCACGATCAGCAGTTTACGGACAGCCCATAACTGTCAGGTCGGTTTTTACTCGACAAACGGACGTTTTGCCCGCTTGAGCGAGCTAAATTCTCAATGTCTGATCGGCACGGTTGCCGGTCCGACTTTGCAGAAAAGCGATTACGTTTATGTGATGTTTCCGTCAGTATCACCGACCAATGCTTACCTGAAAGATCAATATTCGATTGCCGCCACTAAATACGAAGGCGGCGTTCCCGTTTCCCAATTCACGATTGCACAAGACGGTTCTATTAATGAGGTTCTGAGCGGAGTTCCAACTCCGTTGAACTATTAAATTTTCTTCTGCGCGTGACAACAGTTTTACCGATTCAAATGTGAATCGGTATCAGTTAGACACTTAAAATTAATTAGGAGAGTTCAAAAAACAAATGAAACTAAACAAACTTTTTTCTTATTTATCAGTTGCGGTATTGATGATGATCGCCGTCATCTCGGTTTCGGCACAGTCCGATCTCGGACCGCAGCTCAACTCGGATTCCAGCAGTTCGCAGTTGAATTTATCGGCAAATGCTCAAACAGCATTGCAGATTGATATTTCGACTGCTGCCAGCGGCGCAACCGTGACGGGCGCGACCGGCAACAGTTCGACCGGCGTTTTCAGTCTTGATTTCGGCAATGTCAACGGTTTGGGTCTCGGCACACCGACGACCGGCGTAACGGTTGCGGTTCAAAGCGGCGGCGCACTTTACACTTCGCCGGTCACATTGACTCCGCGTTATTCGGGTTTTTCAACCGCTTCATCAAGTGTTTCGGTAGTGTTGGATTCAACGGCAGGTAATTCAATCGGTCGCACCGGAACGCGTGAAGGCGCAACGGCGGCGACTGTTGTCGCGCCCAGCACGACGATTCCGAATGTCTTTACGACGGCGGCATCGAACGGTACGGCGATCACGCGCAATGTCGGGATGTTTGTCAGCAACGCCAACGGCGGCGCGGCGGTCAACGGTTCGATGAGTTCGCGTCTGGTTTATCAAATCACCGTTCCTTAACCGGATTCGGTTGAGTGTTTCCAAAGAGTTGTTTGAAGGCTCGCAATATTGAAAATTTATCAATTATTTTGAGCCTTCAAATAACTTTTCAAAGTCCGGGCAGTTTTGTAATTGCTTTGACAATTTCCCTTCAATCTTCTTCCTTTAATCCCAAAACAACTTAACTATAAAAAACGAGATGAGTATTATATTTCGCTTGTTCACACTATTCCTGTTTTTAAATATCGGCGTTTTCGCGCAGATGGCGGATAAAAACATTACAAACCCGCGCCAGACACTCGGATTAACCCCGGCTTTTATTGATGCGAATATCAAACCCGGACAAACTTATACACAAGAATTCACGATTTCAAACGGGACTGCAACGCGGCTCAAATTCCAATGTTCGACGCTTGATTACTGGTACGACGCGGAAAATAAAACACAGTTCGGTCGTCCCGATACGCTGCCGCACTCATTTTCAACCTGGGTTGTTTTCTCGCCTTCTGAAGTCATTATCGAGGCGAACAGTTCGGCGACGGTCAAAGCCGTTATCAGTGTTCCGAAAACAGCAATCGGCGGTTATTACACGATTCCGATTTTTGAAGGCGAACCGGCTTTGAGTGCGGAAGAAACGAAAAATCAGCCTGTATCACGGGCGACTTTCGGCATCAGAATGGGTGGTTTAATGATGTTGGCGACTGAAAAAACTTCGATCTATGACATTCAGGTTTTGAAAAGTCAGGTTGCCGCGCCGACTATTTCCAGCCCGCTGAATATTTCACTCGATGTCAAAAATAGCGGAAATACACACGTTCGTCTGCGCGGGCAGTTCGCTTTTTTAGACGCGCAGGGCAAAGTCGTCGGACGCGGCAAAATCGAGGAAAATCGTTTCCTTCCCGAACAACGATACACTTTCAACGCGCCGTGGACGGGCAGTCTCGTATCCGGTAAATATACGGCTTTACTGACTTTAACGTATGACCGCGCCGGATTTGAACCGGCTTCGCTCGTGCAGGAAATTCCGTTCGAGGTTAAATAATTTTAGTTCCCGGTTTCCGCCCAAATTTTCGATGAAAAATAAAAAGAAGAAAATATTTTCTCCCCGAAGATTTTTGCGGATATTTGTTTTTCCGGCGGCAATGACCGGCATCGTTTTACTTGCGATTACAAAGCCGCAGGCGCAGGAAAATTCGCCGAACTATGCTGAGAGAACCGAATTAATCATTAACCGGACACATAAAATTGTTTTCGCGGAAAATATTATCGCCGTTACGCCGACCGACGAATCGGTCGCGGCGGCGGAAATTATCGGCGGCAACACTTTGCTGATTCGCGGCATTGACTTCGGCGAAACGGTGATTGCCGTGACGACCGAAAAAGGGCGAAAATTTTTCGTTGTCGAAGTCGTCGGACAGCCGGTTACGACGGCTGCCGAATTATCGGCAAAGCAGCGAAACACCCGGAAATCTTCGCGCGGGACGGGATTTTATAACGCGAACATAGCTTTTTCCCCAGCGGCGAACGGTTCGGTCATTCAGCAAAAATTGAATTATCGCCGCCTGAATGCTGAAAAACAACTGCGAATTAATGCCGAATGGACGCAAAATGTAGGATCACGCGACCGTTTGAATATTTTTACGACTCCGCGACGACAGATTCAAACGCTCAATGTCGGTGTCGAAACCGCCGCCGGAGAGCTTGATCTGCTCGACAGCGAAATCGCCGTTTCACCGCTCAGTTTCAATAATTTTTCGATTCGCGGAGTCCGTCTGGCAGCGGCTGAAAATTCAAAACTTCGCGGTGCGGAGTTTTTTGCCGGAATCACGCGCTCCGTATTTAAATTTTTCGAGCCGTCCGAAAGCAAAGTTTTCGGTGTTATCGCACCGCTTTCGACAAATGAAAAATTAAAGGTTAAAGCCGCCGCATACTTTGTTGCGCCGCGCCGCAAACTGCCTTCGGATTCTCCGGGCGGCGCGGTTTTTCAGGTTTTAGCCGCTTATGCGCCCAACAAACGGCTGACACTTGAAGGTGAAACGCAGTTCGCCAAAAATCAATTTTCGTGGCGTGGATACTTTAAAAAGAGTTTCGATAAAGTTGAATTTTCAGGAGAAACCGAATTTCTCGCGGCAAATTCGCCGCTTGTCGGCGTTCGCGCACAGGTTGCCGGACGCAAACACGCGGACGGCGCAGTTAACTGGCAGCCGACAAACCGGCTCGGATTTTCGGCGAGTTTCAATCAAACTAAAAGTTTGCAGATTACCGAAACCCGCCGTTTTGCGCCGAATCAAAAAATTATTCAGGCGGGAGCAAGTTATCGTTTTGCTGACAATTGGCAAATCGGGGCGCGTTTCAGCGACCAGAAAACTTCGCTTAATTTAGCCAATACCGCATTTAATTTTGATCTCGGAACGAGAGTTTACGCATTTTACACGGCAGGTGTTTTTCCGAAACGCTGGCGGCAGCGGCTCGAAACTTCCTTCTCCGAAAGCCGCGAGACGGCTTCTTCCGCAACCTCTGAAAAAGGCTTTTCGTTCAACTATGAACTTCAGCGCAGTTGGAGCAATTCATCGGTCACGGCGTTTTATAATCGGCTTCAAAATCAAAGTTCGCCCGTCGGGTTGATTCTTCGCAATCCGACGATTTTGCCGACACCTCTGCGTGAAGCATTTCTCGCTAATCCGATTTTATTTTTAACCGAACAGCGCGATTTGCTCAACCGTATTTTTCTGCGGCTGGATTTACAGGCGAACCGGCAAAGCAATTTCGGCGGACGTTACCAAGCCAATCTCAAGCGTTGGACTTTTTACAGCGAAGCGCGTATTTTAAGCGGCGCGTCGAGCCGTTTTTCGCAGTCGGGAATGACGCTGAACGGCAGTGCGGTGTGGCGTATTGACGACGCGAACTCAATTGGTCTGCGGACTTCAAACTATTTTTTCAAGACGCTGAACGCCGGAAATTTCAATCGTGCGACGGATTTGGTTTTCTCTTACACGCATCAATTCGGTGCGGTTAGCGGATTTCAATTTTCCAAGTTGTTTAACCGCAAAAGCCGCGCACTGCACGGACGCGTTTTCGATGACCGCAACAATAACGGGCGAATTGATGAAAACGAACAGGGAATTGCCAATGTCAAAATCAGATTGGACGACCGCCGAACGGCTGTCACCGACCAAAACGGCGAATTCTCTTTTTCCGGTTTGACAGCGGAGACTCATCAGATTGTTTTCGATGTCGAAGGTTTAGGCAAAATCTGGCGGGCAGGTTCAAGCCTTTCGCAAACAATTGATTTGAGTTCGGAAAAGTCGGCGGAAATTAATTTCGGACTCAATAATTACGGCTTTCTTGCCGGAAGAATTTTCAACGATTTAAATTTCGACGGCAAAAATGTAGAAGCCTTTCCCGGTATCGGTTTTGTCAAAGTCAAAGTTCAACCGCTCAATAAAAACGGCGCGTCGTCCGCTCCGGCGCAGAGACAGGAAACCGACGGCGGCGGGCAGTTTAATTTTCGGATGCTGCCGCCGGGAGAATATCTCTTGGAAATCTTGCCCGAATCGCTGCCGGAAAATTATGAAATTCCGCTTGAAACAAGCTGGCTTGTGACCGTTTCGCCGCTCAAAGGATTTTACAGAGATATTCCGCTTGCCGCGCAGCGTGCCGTGCGCGGACTCGTTTTTATTGACCGCAACGACAACGGACAGTTTGACGCGGAAACTGATTCACTCGTCCGAAATACTAAAATTATCGCCGGCAAACAGGAGACAAAAACTGACGAAAACGGCGCATATTTACTCAGGAATCTTCCATCCGGTGAATTAATCGTGCAGGCGTTTCTGCCTGACGGCACAAAAACGACAGTAACGCTCGAATTGGAAAATGAGCCGATTTTTTTGCAAAACGTAAATTTAATTTTCAAAACTCCGTAAGGATACGAGGTGATTATGGAAAACAATAAAACAAACAAAACTTCTACCGACCAAAAAACTTTGACTCTGATTGATGAATTCGACGATATAAAATTACGCGGTCAGCAGTTGAAGGAAGAAATTAAGTCGTGGCACACCGTCGAAAGTCTTTTCGCCGCCGTTGAACGCCAACTGCTTAAAACTTCTTCGCTCGCCTTTGACATCAAGCAGATCAAACCATATCTGCAAGAGATGGAAAAAGCCCAAAATTATTCGGTCAAAGCGTTTTCTGAAGTGGAATTTCTGCTCAAAAGAAAAATAAACAATTGGCGGTATTTGTTGGCGGAACGCGACAAAAATATTGAAACTTATCACTTACGGCGTTTCTGCGAGAGCCTCGAAACGCCGTTAGATACAAAATTTTTTGCAGCGTTGACGAGATTTTATCGGAGTTTGCCGCATTCGACGACGGTTCAGAGCAAGTATGATTTCGCCGTTACGCGCCTTTACAGTTTCGCGGAAAATAAAACGAAGCGACAAATGCGTTTGAAACGCGAAGAGATAAGTTGTGACCTTCATAAACTTTTCAATAGATGGGACGGCGAAACATCATTGGTAACGCAGGAAATTTCGATTGAAATAGATCAGGAAGTGGAAAAGATTAACAATTTTATCGGAGAAGTTCGGCATTTGGAAACATTTGAAGAAATCGTCAAAAGCAATTTGTTTGACCGTCTGCGAATCTGCAAACACGGACTCGGCGAAAGGTTTTATGAAACTCCGATCACTGCCGCCGCCGTCGAATGCAACATTGTGATCGGCAATGTTTTCGCCGAACTTTTAGCGGAAACCAACGAAACGCTGAGTTTGAAGTTGATGCCCGAAATTGATTTTGCCGAGATGTTTCACGATGTTTCGACCAAAATAGGTCAGAATGCTTCGCTGACTTTACAGGAAATCAGGAGCAACGCCGTTAATCCTGAGAATAAATCCGCCGCCAACGTGAAACAGGTTTTGGAATGGCTGCGAATCATCGGTCTCGATACCGAATTTGATTTAGAGTCAACGGATGAATCAGAATTTGACGTAAAATCGGCTGATGTACCGGTTGCGCCGGTGCTTGAAACACTTGCGTCGGAAGCTCCCGACAGACAACTTATCGAAAATTACCTGCAAAACAGTGAAACGCTCCGTTCGCTGGATTTCAACACTTTTCTCGATTCATCCGAGCCGGATTTGTGCCGCGAAGTTCTCAGCGTAATTTTACAGGCGGAAGACATTCGCCGAAAAGAACTTTTCAAAACGGAAAATTCCGACACCGAAACACATTCCGAAGTTACCAAACTAATTCAACAAACGTCGTTTCTGGCGAAAAAAATGCAGACGAAAATTCCGACTGCTGACCGGGAAACGCAAAACATTTTGCTTATTGCATCAAATCAACTGCTCGAAACTCGTCTCAGGCTCGAACGCGCCATCGTTGAACAGAGCCGCAGCTATCTTGAAAAAACCGAAGCGGAAGACGAACAGGTTATCATCATTCCGTTTAAAAAAGCCGAGCCGCCGGTTCAAAAAGTCAAGCGTAAACCGATTAATCGCCGGCTGCTCGCGGCTGCTGTTTTAGCGATAATTTTGTCAGTCGTCGTATATTCGTCCGCCTCTTTCTTTTCTCCGGTCGTTACCAAAGCGAAAGATGTCGAGGTATTTAACGTCAAAACTCTGCCCGGTGGTGATTTTTGGAAAACGGCGCACCGGCAATCCGGGACGCTTTTCGTTACGGCAAGCGACTCGTGGAAGAAACTCAGTTTTGAAGCGCAGCGCAGCAATCTCGAAGATTTAATGGAATATTCACCAAAGATCAAAGTCGAATCCGTCGTTATCACCGACGGAATGGGGCAACCTCTCGGCAGTGCCTCTTCAGAAGGAATTCAAACCATTAGGGAAATCGGATATTCCAACGGACAATAATTTTCAGAACAGTTTATTAATTGTCATCGAGCAAATTGGTATAAAATCGTTTTATGGATAACAAATACCAAATCAGCAAACCAAAAAAGCCGGAAACAAAACAGGAGGTTATTCAGGTGCAAATCGAAGAACTCGTCAAACGCCGTGACAAAGAAACAAATCCGGCGGCTAAACAAACGCTCAATGCGGAAATTACCAAGCTGTTTGCACAATACGAAAGGCTCAAATTGTAAGCAAATTAATTATTAATTTCCGTCAGTCGTGATAGAATCGTCAACAAAATTATCTGGCAGGAGAAATTATGGCTGAAATTAAAGAAGGTTCGATTGTGAAATGCGCGTTTTGTAAAAAGGATGTCGCGGTTAATTTTGTCAATGAATATAACGGAGTCACCGCTTATAATCTGGCGTGTTTCCACCGAAACGCGCTTTGTCCGACCTGCAATCAAATGGCAAGAGATGTCAGTGACAAAATTACGGAAGTCCAAAAACACTGCGTAGCTTGTGATCCGGCTGAGGAAGATTGAGGGCAATTACTCTCTAAATTGCAGAGTAATCAGTATATTGAGTGGTAGCAAGTCTGACCGCCTATGTGATTTTTGAAGAGTAATTTGTCACACCGATTATAATTCAAAAAAGCCTCTAAGCTGCAAACTTAAAGGCTTTTTTGAATTATTGATGCTTGATCTATTCTTCCCAAGTGTAAAACTCGGAAGGTTCGAGTCTGCCGCCGCATTGACATAATTTTTGCACATTCATCCGGGAAAGTTCTTTGCAAGAGTTACAGCGAAGAATGTTATCGCCGTCGGAAAGAAATGACCAACCTTTTTTTTGATGATAAAAGGCGAGAATGAAAAAGAATATAAACCCGAAAATTCCGAAAAAGATGGTTTGCCCGTTAAAACCGATAGAGGAAGTATAAGCAAAACCGTAACGCAATGAGCCGCCTCGAAAACCGAAATAATGAAACGCCATAAACAAAAGCCCGAAAACCGTTCCGAGAATAATCGGAGGTTTCAGGCTTTTGTTTCTAATTTCCTTTTCGGCTAGAAGACTTTGGATTCCGAGGTTTGATTTACGAATCCACATAAAATTCGGGAGATTTAACTTTTTCTGAGTTCAGTCAAAACCTGTTTCGCCACGGCTTTGAGCGTGTCGAATACTCCGACACCCTGCGAAGCGGTCGCTTCGAAGACGGGTTCGCCTTTGCGGGCTAGTTCGGCGGAGAGTTCGTCGGTTGGGATGACGTTCGGCAGATCACGTTTATTGAGCTGGAGAACGTAGGGCAAATCCATCAGGTTGTAACCTTGCGATTGCAGGTTTTCTTCGAGATTGTAGAGCGATTCGATGTTTGCGTCCATTCTTTCTTCCTGCGAATCGGCAACAAATACCACGCCGTCAACGCCCTTCAAAATCAGTTTGCGCGACGCGTCGTAATAAACCTGTCCGGGAACGGTGTAGAGGTGAAAACGCGTTTTGAAACCGCGCACCGTGCCGAGTTCGAGCGGCATAAAGTCAAAAAATAACGTGCGGTCGGTTTCCGTCGCCAGCGAAATCAGTTTGCCTTTCGCCTGCGGTGCGGTTGAGTCGTAAATATATTGGAGATTGGTCGTTTTGCCGCACAGTCCGGGACCGTAATATACGATTTTGCAGTTAATTTCGCGTGAAGCGTAATTAATAAATGTCATAATTTTGTTAAAGGTTATTTGTTGATGGTTAATTGTAAATTGTTAATCGCAATTTGAAAGAACGATTAACAATTAACTATTTACAATTAACTAAATAAGCTGTCAATGTCCTCATCTGTAATTTCGGCGAAAAATGATTTTTCGTCAAGTCGTCCGTTAGCGGAATCAACTTTTATTGCTTCGAGGATGGCGGCAATCTCGTGACTTGCCTTTTTGGTTCGCAGTTTGACTAATCCGAGCGTCGAGCGTTCATCAAAAACGACGACCAGCAAACTTCTGCCGATAACGCTGATGAAAATGCTTTCGCGTTCGCCTTCGTGAACGACTGCCGGGAAAACGTCTTCGCCGATGAGCTTTGCCATCGAAGTCGTGGCGGCAACATTTCCGGCGGCGAGAGATGAAAAACTCGTCGTGTCCATATCGCCGATGTCGCCGTGAAACGCAATCGGCTGACCGTCGCGGTCAACCAAAAATACCACGCGGGCGACGCATTCGACGCACAGCCGCGCCAGGACGTTTTTGATTTTCAGGAACTGATGTTCGTGTATAATGACGGTGGTTTCTACCATTAAACTATTTTCTCTCTCGGAATTTTGGTTAATAGAGGTCGGAAGCAGATTGCTTTTCAAAACAACTATTTGTGGATTATTTAGAATCTGCCGGGCGAGCTTTTCGGCAAATCAATTAATAATCTAACACATTAAAGATACAATCTTCAAGTGTTTTTTTGTGCGCTTGAAGTTTTAAAGTTTTTATTTATTCACCGACTTTGCCGCATTGACACAAAACTGTGGATTTATCTCAATTCTTTGACAAATAACCTAATCAACAATTTATGATTTGTCTTGAAATATAAATTAAGACGAATTCTTTTGCGTTAAGTTGATTTGTCGAAAAAATTTGTTTAGCACATAATATTTTTACTCAAACCTAATAATGGACCGTCAAAAATTTGCTCAAAAATTAGCTGCAAGCGATCAGAAAAAACGTAAAATTCTGCTCGAAAAAAATACAAAATTTTGCGATGCCGGACTTGCCGAATCTTTGCAGAAAATCTGCTATGAAATCTGGACGAGCGAGCCGCAAAAGGTTTCGGCAATTGTCGAAATCCTGCGCGAAATTGTTGCTTTTAATAATGATAAAGAAATCAAAGCATACAAGTATTGGACTGAAGCGATTGAACATCTGGTTAACGGTAAACTCGAACATTGTTTAAATTTTCTCGACAAATCCGAAACTTTATTTCAGAGTTTGGACAAAAATCACGTTGCCGCGACGACGCAAATCAGCAAACTTTACGCTCTCGCGCTGCTCGGTCGTTACGACGAAGCGGTCGCCTGCGGATTGCGTGCGCGGGATGTTTTTCTCGAATTTGCGGATATTTATTCGGTCGGGAAAATCGAACACAACATCGGTAATCTTTACCTGCGGCGCGATTTTTACCGCGAAGCCGAACCTTATCTCGCCTCGGCACATTCACGTTTTTTGCAGATTGGCGATGAAAGGCAGACGGCGATGCTTGAGAACAATCTGGCGTTTACAAATGCGGCGCAAAATAAATTTCGTGAAGCCGAAACTATTTACAAGCAAGGACTTAAACGATGCGAAGACAACAATTTAACGGCAATTCAAGCCGACATCGAAGCCAGCATCAGCAATCTTTATCTGTTTCAGGGCAAATTTGATCTTGCCTTGAAATTTATGGAAAAGTCGCGGCAAAAATATGAAATTTTACAGATGCCGCATCAAACCGCGACGAACGAACTCGACATCGCCGACATTTATCTCGAATTAAACATTTTACCGGAAGCTATTGATTTTTACCAAAAAGCCGAAGCTAAATTTACCGAATTCGGAATGCAGGCGGAACTCGCACGAAGTTTTTTGAATCACGCAAAAGCTTTGTTTTTGCTTGGAGAAAGTGAGCTTTCCAAAAAACTTTTAGACAAATCTGAAAAACTTTTCGCCGCCGAAGGTAATAAAATTTCCGCCGCGTCGGTCAAACTTGCGAAAGCGCAGATTCTGTTCGGCGAAACGGATTTTGACGGCGCGGAAATCGAAGCCGAAAACGCTTTGCAAATATTCAATGAAGGCAATTTGCGGTTTGCAATGTTTGCGCATTGGCTGCTCGGCGAAATTTATTTGGGGCGTAACGAAACCGAAAAAGCGCGAAAATCATTTCAAAAAACGCGCCGACTTGCGGCAAATCAATCAAGGCAAATCGAATATCTATGCCTCGTTTCACTTGGTAAAATTTCGTGTGATGAAACGTATTTTCTCGAAGCGATTGAACTCGTCGAAAATTCGCGCTCATTGCTCGCGGCGGAAGAGTTTCGCACTACATTTTTATCGGATAAATTACTGCCTTATAACGAGTTGGTTGAAATTAAACTTGTTGCAAAAGATTATGCCGAAGCGTTTGTCTGGCACGAGCGTTCACGTTCACGAACGCTGCTCGAAGCGATGAATTTTGCGCCGGAAAATTCACTGCAAGATAAAAAACTAACTGAAATGCGCGAAGAATTAAATTGGTATTACAGCCGCATCAATCGCCAATCCTCAAGCGGTTTAGAAGCGCGAAAGGAAATCGCCGACTTACGAAAAATCGCCGAAAGACGCGAGAAAGATTACGCCGAACTTTCCCGCCGTTTGCAGATAAATGGAAACGCCCGAATCGGTAAAACCAACGAATTCGATCTACAAAATTTGCAGAAAAATCTGACCGAAACAACGCTTGTTGAATTTGCGATTTTCGACGGCAAAATTTCGGCGTTTGTGATTACCGATAAAACTCTCGAAGTCGTTCAAAATCTCGCCGACGAAGCGGAAATCAATGTCGAAATCCGGCAGTTTCTTTTTCAGATAAAAACGGCGCGTTTTCAGGATAAACTTTCCGCGCAAAATCGGCAGTTCGCTTTTGAAAGAATGCTGCGTCATTCGCAGAAAATTTACGACACGCTGCTGCGTCCGATGAAGCGTCTTTTTAACGGAAAACGCCTCACATTTGTCGCGGCAAATCTACTGCATTATCTTCCGTTTCAGGCTCTGCACGACGGCAAGCAATTTTTAACCGAGCGTTTTGAAATAAGTTTTGCGCCGAGCGCGGCAGTTTTGCAAAACTCTCTGAATAAAGATTTTACTGCACCGAAAAATGCTTTGCTCGTCGGTGTTGCCGATAAAATTACGCCGCTCATCAAAACTGAAATCGAAATGCTCGGCGAACTTTTTGAAAGTTCCGTGAAGCTGATTGATAAAAAAGCGACGCTCAAAAATCTGCGCCAAAATCTCGAAGCGGCGGATGTTCTGCATCTCGCCTGTCACGGCACGTTTCGTCTCGATAATCCGGCATTTTCGTCGCTTGCGCTGTTTAATGAAAATTTGACCGCCGGCGACGCGCAAAAGTTAAATTTGAATAATAAATTTGTCGCGTTGAGCGCGTGCGAGACGGGTTTGAATAAAATCGTTTCGGGCGAAGAGTTGATCGGTTTGACACGCGGATTTTTGGCGGCGGGCGCAAGTTCTTTGCTTTTGAGCTTGTGGACGGTCAATGACGAATCAACGCTTCGTTTGATGAAAAATTTTTATCGTGAAATGCGCGGCGGAAACAATCCGTCAAAATCTTTGCAACTCGCGCAAATTCAATTGCTTAAAGAAAATTCACACCCGTATTTTTGGTCGCCTTTTGTGTTGATCGGACGTTGGTGAAAAAAATATTTTTCGCTTTGATGTATTTTTTGTATCGGCGCGTGGACTAAGTTCACGGGGCATACTATATTCAATCAGTTCCCGATTCTGGAGAAGCAATCGAAATATGAACAAGCGAATAACTATCGGCGTTTTTGTCAATGCGATTTTTGCGGCTCTGATTTTCGCCGCCGGTTCGCTGATTTCGGCGCAGACGGCGAATAATCTTTATGTTCCGCAGGAGATTGTCGTCAAATTGAATCAGGCTTCCGATCTTGCGGAGGTTGCATCGCAATACGGTTTAGACCCGAATCCGCTGGCGCAATTCGGGACGCGACCGATCTATCGTCTGCGAATCACGAATAATCAAACAGTTCCCGAAGTTGCCGCGCGATTGCAGGGCGATACGGCTTTGCGCGTTTCGTTTGCCGAGCCGAATTTTCTTTTCGGTTCGCCGATTTCGACGATTATTCCCTGGAATCAGGGGATTTCGTGGAGCATTGGCATCTCTTGGAGCATCGGCAGCAGCATTAAAGGTTATTCGACGCAGTGGATGCAAAGCAAAATTAATCTCGCGGCGGCGCAAGCGGTGACACGCGGACAGGGAAGAAAAATCGCGGTGATCGATACCGGAATTGATCCGACGCACCCGATTTTTGCGGGAAAATTGCTTCCCGGTTTCGATTTTGTTGATAACGACAATGATCCGACCGAAGTCGGAACTTATCGGCAGGGCGCGTTCGGACACGGCACACACGTTGCCGGAATTATTGCGATGGTCGCGCCCGACGCACGGATTATGCCGATTCGCGTGCTTGACCAAAACGGTGTCGGGACGATGTGGCGATTGGCGCAAGGTTTGGCTTTTGCGGCTGACCCGAACGGCGACGGCGACAATATTGACAGCGTTGATGTCATAAATCTGAGTCTGGGAACGACGCAGACAACAAATTTGATTAAAAAACTCGTCGCGGCGGAAACCAACGACGGCACGACACCTGACGACGACGATTTTCCGAATATTCATCACCCGTCAATCGTGATTGTCGCGGCGGCAGGCAATACGGGCAATTCAACCCGAATTTTTCCGGCGGCGGAACGAGATGTTCCCGGACTCATTGCGGTCGGCGCAAGCACACAGACCGATTCTTTAGCCGATTTTTCGACGCGCGGCGATTGGGTTGAATTAATGGCTCCGGGCGACCGAATCGTCAGCGCGATTCCGGGCGGACGATATGCGACGTGGCGCGGAACTTCGATGGCGGCTCCGATTGTGTCGGGCATCGCGGCTTTGGTGCGGGCAAAATTCCCGAATTTGAACGCTCATCAGGTGTTTGACCAAATTCGCATAACTTCCGTTCCGGTTGGCGGATTAATCAGTCACCGCGTAGATGCGGCGCAGGCGGTCACGAGAAATCCTTAAAACGTAACGCCGTCCGTCCCGGCGGCTGTCCGGTAAGCGTCCCGCTTACCGACTTTTTTATCTTTTTGTAAGATTGCGTAAAGTGCGGGCGGGACGCACCGCACAACTGCCGCCGGGACGGACGGCATTACATCTTGAAATGAAATCCGACGAAGAATTAGTCAAAGCGTGTCGTCAGGGCGACGAAGCGGCTTGGGAAACGATTGTTTTCAAGTATCAAAATTTGCTGCATTCGATTCCGCGCCGCGCCGGATTGAGTCGGGATTTGGCTGCCGATATTTTGCAGGAAGTATTTACGACGCTGTTTTTAAAGCTCGATTCGCTCGAAAAACCCGAATTCCTGCGTGCTTGGCTGACCACGACGACGCGCCACAAAACAATCCATTTAATTCAACGCGAAACACGCGGCAGACCGAAATTCATTGACCACGACGAAGGAGAAGTTGCTTTCCAGCTTCCTGACCGTGCGCCGCTTGCCGATGATGTTTTAGTTCAACTCGAAAGAGAAAATCAGATCGAAGCCGCATTTAATCAAATCGAGACGCGCTGCCGCCGTTTGCTAACGATGCTTTATCTCGAACCGGAGCAGATTCCTTACGCCGAAATTACCGAATTGCTCGACATTCCGCTTGGCAGTATCGGACCGACGCGGGCGCGTTGTTTGCAGAAATTACTAAAATTTATACCCGAATAAGTTTTCGATGTATTTTTTCGTCGGTCAAACTGACTTAACCATTGAAAACCGATTTTATTTCGGAGAACGCTATGAAACACACGGAATTTGAAACTCTCATACAACATTTTGAGGGAAAATTGCCTGCTGACGAACATCACGAAACAGCCGCACATTTGCGCGACTGTCAAACTTGCGCGGCTGAATCGCGCAAACTGGAAATTTTTCTCGGATATGTTGAAAAACGTGATTACGAACAAGTTCCGCAAGCAGTGACGGCAAATCTTTTGAATATTTATAAACCGAAAAAAGTGGTAGCGAAGGGCGAATCTTTTGTTAAAAAACTAATTGCGACGCTTGCCTTTGACGATTGGCAAACTGTCTTGAATGAAAGATTTACTATGTCAGACACGCGGCAACTGCTTTACAATACGGACGAATTCGACATTGATTTACGGCTCAATTTCACCGGCGAAAAATGTCAGGTCAGCGGACAGATTTTGCCCGATTGTCAAAACGCAACCGCTGAACTTTTTTCCGTAGAAACAAGCGAGAAAGTCACGCTCAATCAAGATTGCGAATTCGTTTTTCCACCTGTCAAAAACGGCATCTACGGTTTGCGAATCAATTCTGCCGACACGCTGATCGAAATCCGCGACATTTCACTATTCAATTCATAAACAATTTTCTTTTCAACAAGTGTTTTGGGTCTCAATTTCAAATAGGCGTTTCGGGGGTTATGAATATTTGAAAGCGAGACTCAAGGCTTTTTAAAGACAATTAAACACTTCAAAGATTACATAATTTTTTATTAAAAAAGATAAAAGGTATGTATTTTTGTCAGTTTCCTTCGGACTACTCATTATCGGAAACCTACTGAATTCCCCCGAAATTTCTGACAATTCACGACAAAATTCGATGCCCGATTCCGGCAAAAGGAGAGATATTTTATGAAAAATCAATCGTCTGCGGCGGTTAAATTAACCGTCGCATTGATCCCGGTAATTTTAGTTGCGCTCGTCTCGTTCGCCGCGCCGAAAGCGACGATGAACAAAGCCGAATTTACGCCGCTTGCCGCCAATTTCGGTGATGCGTCTGCAAATTATGTGAAGTATTGCAATCGCTGTCACGGCGCGGACGGACATTCGCAAACCGCGAAAGGCAAACAAACCGGCGCAACCGATCTGACCAAAAGCAAGATCGGCGATGCTGCCGGAATTAAGATTATTTCCAACGGAAAAGAGTTAATGCCGGGTTTCAAAGAAAATATGTCCGCCGAAGAAATCAAGGCGTTGATGACTTTTGTGCGCGGATTCAGAAAGTAAGTTTTACAAATTTTAGGAGTAAAAAGTTATGACGGTCAAAAAATTAAAATTATTTGTTCTATTGAGTTTTACTGCACTGGCAGGCGTGTTTTTGTTATCCGGCAAGATTTTTGTCGAAAAAACTCACGCGAATATTGCGGGACCGCCGGCGGCACGATCCGGCGCACCCGGTGAATTGAGTTGCGTTGAATGTCATAATGCGACCGCCGGCGCAGGTCAATTTACAATCACCGCGCCGACTAATTATACGCCCGGACAAACTTATTCGATTCAGGTGCGGAACACGACTTCCGACACGACGCGCAAGCGTTGGGGATTTCAGATGACCTCACTCGGCACCGGCGGAACGGCGGGAAGTTTTACGAATATCAATGCGACAACTCAATTGAAATCGAGCGCAAGCACCGGCAGAACATATATCGAACACACATCCGCCGGAACTTACATCAACCAAACAGGCGGCGCGGTTTGGAGTTTCAACTGGACTGCTCCTGCAACCAATATCGGCACGGTCACTTTTTACGCGGCGGGAATGCAGGCAAACAATGACGGCAGCGAAAGCGGCGATCAGACGTATCTGAAAACGGCGGTCATTCAACCGGCAGTGACGGTTGCCGCGACGCACGTTGTTTCCGATTTTGATGGCGACGGCAAAACCGATCCGGCAATTATCCGCAACGAAAATAATTCGGCGGTTTGGTATGCGAAAACAACGGCGGGCGTTTCGATTCAGCAGTTCGGTTTGGCAACTGACAAATTCGTTCCGGCAGATTACGACGGTGACGGCAAAACCGATCCGGCAGTTTACCGCAGCGGAATTTGGTGGACGTTCAAAACGTCAACAAACACGGTCAGTTCAGATCAATTCGGCGCATCGGGCGACACGCCGATTGTCGGTGATTTCGACGCTGACGGGCGCAGCGATTTGTGCATTTACAGACAAGGAAATTGGTGGCTGAAAAAATCTTCGGACGGAAGTGTCGGCGTTCAGCAGTGGGGCAATGCAACCGACAAACCGCTGGCGGGCGATTTTGACGGCGACGGTAAGGCGGATTTGGCGATTTACCGTCCGGGCGTGAGCGAATGGTGGGTTAGCCGAAGTTCCAACGGAACATTTATTTCGCTTCAATTCGGTGTGTCGGGCGACATACCGGTTCCGGCTGACTACGATGGCGACCGTTCGACAAACATTGCGGTTTTCCGACCTTCGCAGGGAGTTTGGTACACGTCAACCGATGTCAACAATAATTATTACGGCGCGATTTACTGGGGAATTTCCGGCGATGTGCCGGTTCCGGGCGACTACGACGGCGACGGCAAAACCGATGCCGCCGTTTATCGAAACGGAGTTTGGTATATCAGAACGAGCATTAATTCGGCATTGAGTGTGCAGTATTTCGGCTTGAATTCAGATACTGCCGTGCCGTATCTCTATGTTCAATAAAATAATGTTTCTTCGGAATAACCGGTAGCGAATAACTCATTTTATCAGCTATTCGCTATCGGTTATTCACTATTCCGAAGATTAAATACTTTAGGAGAAAATTATGTCAGCGCAAATCATCAAACAATTGGTCGGACTTGGAAGTAAAATATTTATCGTCGCAGTTTCTTTGATTCTTCCGTGTTCTTTCAATGCTTTTGGTCAAACGACCGACGCGCCGAAAGTGCCGGATAACGTCAAGGTGACTTTTGATGAAACCGCGTCGGGCGTAATGATTATCGAATCGAACGGCGAAAAATACCGTGTTGATTCGGTCAGGAAAACGATTGAAAAACTGACTTCAGCCGAAATGGAAATGCCAAAATCGAAAGCTGTTGCAGAGACAAAATCCGCGCCCGAACCGACAACTAAAACGGACGAACCGGAAGAAAGTCAATACGATTTTGGTAAAGGCGAAGAGCCGTATGATTATCGTTTGATAAATTTGGCGACACCGAAAAGCGTTCCGAAAGGCACCTGGAATATGTCGTTCAATCACCGCTTTTCACAGCCGATCAACCCGATTCGGGAAAGCGGCAAAGCACTGCTCGGTTTTGACAGTTTTTCAGTTTCGGTGTTCGGCGTGAGTTACGGAATTACCGATAAATTGTATGTCAACGCCTATCGTTCACCTCTCTGTCAGCGTGGTTTGTGCCGGACAATCGAACTCGGCATCGGTTATCACTGGCTCGATCAGACCAAAAAATCGCCGATTGCGCTGACCACTTACGCAAGCGTCGAAGGCAATGATAATTTTACTAAAGAATACACTTACAATCTGCAAACAATGATGTCGCGGCGTGTTGGAAAGCGTGTTTACCTGTTTTTTTCGCCGGCTTTGAGTCTGAATTCAAACGGACAGCACCGTTTTAATCCGCGTCCTGATGATTATTTTCCGCCTGCAACCACAGCGGTGAATAATTTTCGTCTGCCGAATTACACGGCTTCATTCGGCTTCGGCGCGGCTTTTATGGTTTCACCGAAGCACGTCGCGCTGTTTGAATACACGCCGCGCATCGGTTACAAACTCGGAAGAATTGACGCAATTTTCGATAATGATTTTAATGTTCTTCGCTTTCAAAATATCTCCAAGCCGGAAATCGGCTTCGGTTTTCAATGGAATATCGGCAAGCATTCGTTCACGCTGACGCTCTCCAACACGCAAACGACGACGACCAGCCGCTCGAATTCGAGCAATCTCGTCCTGTCACCGAAAAACGTCGTAATCGGCTTTAACCTTTTTAGAAGATGGTGATTCTGCGTCCTTAAAACGAATATCTGACGGGACAATACGGTAAAAATTTAAGTAAATCTCTTTCAAACGCGGCGATTTCACGGTTTCTAAAATTGTAATCGTAAACGAGCGTGTCGGGCGCAGTTTTCTTCGGCACTTGGAGCGCGGGCGACCAGAGAAATTCTTCGCCTTTCGGGTTCCACTGCATATTTATTTCGTGCAAATCAGCCGAATGCGTCAGGAAAAACGCTTCGCATTTGAGTTGTTTTTTGACCTTTTCAGTGAGCGTGTCGTCAATCTCCGCAAAAAGTTCGCGCCAGTCCTGCTTCCATTGTTCGCCGCCGTAAACGATGATCGGCGCGAACGAAAAATGGACTTCGTAACCGGCTTCGACGAGCTTGTTGGCGGAGGCGATTCGTTCCGAAATTGGCGAAGTTCCGATGTCAACGTAACGCGCGACCGTCTGCGGCATCAGCGAATAACGAATGCGTGTTTTGCCTTGCGGATCGAGATTTAGCCAGTAATCGTCGCGGACGGTTTTCGTCGCAAACGTCGCTTTGGCGAATTCCATCGTCGCAAATTCTTTGATTAAAAAAGCGGGATTGTCGCAGATAAAAGAATCAGCCGTGATGTCGGCATTGCAGCCGATGTCGTAAGTCCAAAATCGTTCGTCGCACTGATTCGGCGCAGGTTTCGCGCCTAATTTTTTCTGATGTTTGCGAATCGAAGCAGAAATTTCTTCGATATTAACGAAAATCGTTAGCGGATTCGAGCCGCCTTTGCGCCGCGCGACGTAGCAGTATTGACACGAACTCAGACAGCCGTTCGAGTTGGAAGCTGCGATAAAATCAGCCGAACGCCCGTTTTTCTGATGCGTTAAACCCGACTTGATGCCAAGCACCAGATTTTCGCGTTTATTCCGCATCCAATCCTTCGCCTCTGCTGCGAAAAGTTCGGGAATCTGCCAGTGCGATTCAACCTCGACAATCTCCGCGTTCGGAAAACGCGCAATGATATTTTCCGCATTCAGCCGCCAGATAAAATCGCTGTAAATCGAACGCTGAACGAATATTTTTTTGAAGTCGAAATTCATATAAATCAACAGTTTAGCTTGAATTTGTTAGATGAATTTGACCGTCGAAAGTTGCATAATTATTCAGGTTTTTAGAAGAAATTTATCCACAGATGAACACAGATAAACACAGATGAAAACAAGATTAAAAATCAAATTGATCTTTCTTAAAATTTGTGTTTATCTGTGTTCATCTGTGGACAATAATTCTTAAAAACCGTGAAAATTTAACCCAGCATTCCTTCGATTACGCCGTAACTTGCTTCCAAAGCGTCATTTAATTTGCCCGCGTCCGTGCCGCCGCCCTCCGCCATATCGGGTTTGCCGCCGCCGCGTCCCGACACGATTGGTGCGATTTCCTGCACAATGCGTCCGGCTGAAACTTTTTTCGTCAAATCGTCTGACACGCGGACGATAAACGAAACTTTGCCGTCTTCGGCTTTGGCGACGATGACTACGCCGGATTTTATTTTTGCCATCAGCGTATCGGACAAATGCCGCATTCCGCCTTTGTCCAAGCCGTCAACTGTTTTGGCGATAACCTTTACGCCGTTTATATCTTTGGCTTCGTCACCGTTTGAAGACGCGCCGCCGATTGCGCCGGTCGCAATTTTCATCTTCAATTCGTCGTTTTCGCGCCGTGCTTTTTTGAGTTCTTCCTGCAATTTTTCGATTGCCGACGGCAGATTGTCGCGTTGCGCTTTGGCGATTTGGACGGCTTCGGCAATCAGTTTTTCGTCTTCTCTAAATCTCTCAAATGCGTCAATTCCCGTGATTGCGCGAATTCTACGAACGCCGGACGCGACTGCTTCGTCCGACATAATTTTGAACGAACCGATGTCGCCCGTGGCGCGGACATGAGTTCCGCCGCAGAGTTCTTTGGAAAACGTGCCGCCGCCGACCGACAAAACCCTGACCGTCGAGCCGTATTTTTCGCCGAACAAAGCCATCGCGCCCGAACGCATCGCGTCTTCGATACTCATCATATCCGTATTGACCGGATCGTTTTTCAAAATCTCACGATTAACCAAATCCTCGATTTCCCGCAACTCGCTTTCGGAAATCGGCTGGTAATGCGTGAAATCGAATCGCAAATAATTCGGCGCGACGACTGAACCGGCTTGCTTAACGTGCGTTCCCAAAACTTCCTTCAAAGCCGCGTGAACCAGATGCGTCGCCGTATGATTCCGCCGCGTCGCATCGCGTTTAGCCGCGTCAACCGTCGCCGTCACGACATCGCCGACTTTGATTGTTCCTTTCTCAACCTTCGATTTATGCAGAACAATTCCCGCAATCGGCGCAAACGTATCGAACACAATCGCCTTCGCCAAATGGTCAGTCTTATCACTGCTAACTGCTGACTGATAACTGATAACTGTCCCGGCATCGCCGACTTGTCCACCCGCTTCGGCATAAAACGGCGTTTCGTCCAACACAATCAAACCTTCATCGCCTTCTTTTAACTCATCAACTTTCTGATCGTTTTTCACCAAAGCCAAAACTTTTGCGCCTTCGACTTCCGTTTTGTCGTAGCCGTGAAAATTTGATTTGACGGAAGTTCTTTCCAGCGCAACATAAATCGGATTGATTTTGTCGGCTTGTTTCGTTTTGCCAATTTCTGAATTTGCTTGGATTATTTTTAACTCTTCTTCAATTAATACTCTAAACTGCTCTTCATTTATGAACTTAATTGAATTGTAAGGCAAGACTTCGTAACTTTCGTTGCTTTCATCAGTTTTATCTGCAAAATAACCAAGAGTTTCGACGACTGAGAATTGCTCTTTTGTTCCTGTATATTCCGAGCCAACAGTTCTTTCTAATGTCCAAAAACTAAACTTATCTAATGGATCATAATCGGGATGAGTTGGATATTTTGACTTCAAAACGACATACATTAAATCAATAGGAAGTCCAAATGTGTCATATAATTTCGCAAGTCCGCCAAGTTGAACAGTCCCGGGCAATTTTGCAAACGGATTTTTTAATTCTTCTGGGTCTAAGTCGAAATCACTCTTGGCTAAAAGTTCGTTTAATTTTTTCAAACCAACAGTCATTGTATTGCCAAATCTTTCTTCTTCAAGACGCACCATTTTGCCGATGAAATCGCGTTGAATTTCGAGTTCAGGATAAGCGTCCTTCATTTGTTCGACGACGAAATCACAGACTTTGTTGAAAAATAAGCCGTCAAAGCCGAGATGTTCGCGCCCGTGATAGATGGCGCGGCGCATAATTTTTCGCAGAACGTAATTTCTGCCTTCGTTGCCGGGTAAAATTCCGTCGGCAATCGCAAACGCCGTCGCGCGCGCGTGATCGGCAATCACGCGGCAGGCAAATTGTTTCTGTTCATCAAAATTTTCGTAAACGCTCATAAATAAACTCAAATAAAATCAATAATTTTGTTAAAATCGCCAACGGTTAAAATCAATAGTTTCGTCAACAGTCGCCAACGGCGACAAGCAACATAGCATAGGGTGAAGTGAGTAAAACGAACGCAACCCTATGAAAAAGTAAAAGGTTTTCCGACGCTGAAAGTGTCGAACAAATGTTGCTCACTTTCAGCGAGCGGCGGAATTTTTAAACTAGACGTATGGATTCATTCGCTTTCGCTCATTACTCCATACGCTATGTTGTCGGTCGCCGTTAGCGACAAAACCAAATAAGACGATGTTCGATAAAATAAAACGATGTTCGATAAAAATTTTAACTTGCCGGAAGTTCGTCCAAATGCTGCCACGCTTCATTTTCTCGCGGCTCGTTCCAATCCTTTGCAAGAGATTTTTCGCTCAATAAAGCGGTTTCCGAAATCTCTTTCGCCTGCATCAAATTAACGCTCAATTCCCAAAGTTGCTCCATTGTTTTCAAGCGATTCGTAATGGCTTCGGGCGACATATCAACTTTCATTTTTAATCCTCTCAATGTCCACCAAATCTATTTTCCCTGTGATAATTGCGCCGTAAATTCGACAATCGGCATCAGTAAATCGGTGTCGTAATTTGTCTTTACGCCCTGCAAAACCGCCGCGACTCTTTCTAAACCTGCGCCCGTGTCAACCGACGGCGCGGGCAATGGTGTGAGTTCAAACACGCCTTTGGAAACTTCGTTGCGTTCAAACTGCATAAAGACTAGATTCCAGATTTCCATCGTCGTATCGCCTTCGCCATTCACAAAACGAGGGTGATTTTTTTCCGGGTTGTCGGGTTCTTCGTCCATATAATAATGGATTTCCGAACACGGTCCGCACGGTCCGGTGTCGCCCATCTGCCAGAAATTATCTTTGCGTCCGAACGGCAAAACTCGGTCGGGTTTCGCGCCCATTGAAATCCACAAATCACGCGCTTCAATGTCTGCCGGAACTTCCGCGTCGCCGCCGAAATAGGAAAACCAGAGACGATTTTCGGCTAAGTTTAATTCATTGACGAGAAAATCCCACGCGAAACGAATCGCGTCTTCCTTGAAATAATCGCCAAAACTGAAATTGCCGAGCATTTCAAAAAATGTGTGATGTCTGGCTGTTTTGCCGACTTCATCCAAATCGTTGTGCTTGCCGCCCGCGCGAATACATTTCTGGCTCGAAGTGGCGCGTTTGTAATCGCGCTTTTCCTGTCCGGTGAAAACGTCTTTAAATTGATTCATTCCCGCGTTCGTGAACAAAAGCGTCGGATCATTTGCCGGCAACAGCGGCGATGAATGGACGATTTTATGTCCGTTTTGCTCAAAATATTCTAAAAATTTGCGTCTGATTTCACTGCCTTTCATAAATTTATTCGGATAAAAACTCGAAAGGAAATTTTATCACAAACGCGCCGCGAATAACGAAACGAAAAATTCACTGCAAAGACAGGAAACTCTTTTCGTTATTTACCGATAACTTGGATTAAGACTTCAAATTTTCAATACAGGAAACAAAAAAATGGGAAATGTCGGCGGCATCAGCGGAAGTAAATCGGTTTCAACCGTTTCATCCAACAACGCGCAAACCAATCAATCCAAACCGAAAAACACAACCGGAAACGCCGGATTGGTGAAGCAAACCGTGCAGGAAAAAACGCTTTTTAATCAAGCCGGTCTGACAAAAATCTCTTTGCAGGCAAAGGCGATTCCGCGAATGGACGCGGCTTCGGAAGCAAATCTGGCGAAAATTAATCCGCAGGTCGCCAACCGCATTCGTTCGATGGCGGCGGATTTGCGGGCGCAGGGCATTAAAATCAGCGCGACTTCGAGTTATCGCAGTTTCGCGCAGCAAAATGCGCTCTACGCGCAGGGACGGACAAAGCCGGGACCGATTGTGACGAAGGCGAAAGGCGGACAATCGCTGCATAATTACGGTTTGGCGGTTGATGTCGTGCCGCTCGGCGCAAACGGTCAGCCGAATTGGAACGTGCCGAACAGCACTTGGCAAAAGATCGGCGCGGCGGGCAAAAAGCAGGGTTTGGAATGGGGCGGCGACTGGAAAGGTTTTGTTGACCGTCCGCATTTTCAGTTGACGGCGGGCAGAAGCGTTTCGTCGCTGCACGCGCAATACAATCGAAACGGCGGAAATCTAAAGGCGATCTGGAACGATGTCAATAAAAGTTATCAAAACGTCGGCGGAACGAGTGTGCCGACGACTTCGACAACGCCGGTTTCAAATCGTTTACAAATCGGTGCAAGCGGCACAAATGTTGTGCAGCTTCAAAAATACTTGTCAAAAATCGGTTATCCGCTCGCGGCTGATGGGCAATTCGGAACGCGCACCGACGCGGCAGTTCGCGCTTTCCAACGCAGTCAAAATCTAATCGCCGACGGTATTTACGGACCGCTGACACGCGCGGCTTTGGCGAAGGCGATTTGATAAAAATTATTTAGAACAAATGCAAAAATGCCGGATGCCGCCAAAGCATCCGGCTTCAATGTAGAAAAGGAGATTAACTACATTGAATTACTACGCTGTCAAAAAATGATCGGCGCAGATTTTGGTCAAGGAAAGTCTGCTATACACTTTTACCCTTCTGTAACTTTTCCCCTGATTCGTATATTTGACCGCTGACAAATGCAAAGAACTTCGGTCTTGTTAATTAAATTCGTAAAAAAGATGATTTTGGATTCAAAAAAAATTACAATTGCCGAATTATGAAAAAAATATTTTTACTGACGGCATTAATATTAGTTTTCGGAAACTCGATTTTCGCTCAAACCGATAAACAGCTCACGGCAATTCGAGCCGAAGTTGCGGCAATCAATAAAGCGTCAGCAAAATACACGAAGACAAAGAAAAGCGTCGAAAATATTTCGCTCGAAGGCACGGAAGCGACGTATTACGTTTCGGGAAAAGGCTTGAAAAAGATCGTCACAACAATATTTGGCGAAACTTACAACGCGACCAGCGAATTTTATTATTCGGGTGAAGAACTGATCTTCGCGTTCGTCAAATTCAACAAATACGACACGCAAATCGGGATGAACCCGCCGCCGAAAATTGTTCGCACGGAAGAACAAAGGCTTTATTTCACGGGCGGCAATTTAATTCGTTTATTAATCGGCAAAAAAGAGTTGAAATCAAACGATGAAAGATACGATGAATTGAAAAACGGAACTCTCGATACTTCAAAAAAATTGCAGGAAGCATATAATTGATTGACGTTAGACAAAAACCTTTTTTTCGGGCTATGCCCGCTGATGTGCGGAAATGGCTCTGCCTTTCCGCCGGTAATTTCTCATTTCTTCGAGGCTACGCCTCATTTTTGCGACGAATGTGAGGCGTAACCTCGGATATTGAAGTCTAACGGCGAGGCACAGCCATCGCCGCACATCAGGCGGCATAGCCGCAAGTAGAATTTTCTGCGTAAAACCAATAAATTAAGAAAAAAGGAGTGAATTTTATGGCAAAAGCAGCGGCAGTTTCGATTAAAGACAGTGTTTCGGCGGATGAATGGCAGACTCGCGTCGAACTCGCGGCGGCGTATCGGCTGGTCGCGCTTTACGGTTGGGACGATCTTGTTTTTACGCATATTTCGGCGCGTGTGCCGGATACGGAAAACGAGTTTTTGATTAATCCTTACGGCTTTTTGTTTGATGAAATTACGGCTTCGAGCCTGGTGAAAATTGATTTAGAGGGCAATAAATTGCTCGATTCGCCGCATCCGATCAATCCCGCCGGATTTACGATTCACGGCGCGATTCACGAAGTTCGCCACGATGTCGCCTGCGTTTTGCACATTCATTCGCTCTACGGCGTGGCGGTTTCGACGCAAGCCGACGGACTTTTGCCGATCTCGCAGCAGTCAATTTTTCCGCTGACGAATCTGGCGTATCACAATTACGAAGGCGTTGCGCTCAACGAAGCAGAAAAGCCGCGTCTGGTCAACGATTTAGGCGCGAACAACTTTTTGATCTTGCGAAATCACGGACTTTTGACGTGCGGCAAATCGGTCGCCGATGCGTTTTTGTCTATGTATATTCTCGAAAGCGCGTGCCGCATTCAGATACTCGCGCAATCGGGCGGCAAGGATTTAATTTCAGTTCCTGCACCGATCATCGCCGGCGCACAGGCGCAGGTCGCCGCCGTCACCAAAGGAATGGGCGCGGATTTGGTTTTTCCGGCTTTGCTGAGGAAATTGGATAAAATTGACGATTCGTATAAAAGTTAAAGGCGGAAACCCGCGCGTGAGCAAGGGTGCATTTCAAGATTTTGTGACAAAGTGACGGCGAGACAAAGAGAAAATCTTTTTGTCTCGCCGTCGCTCATTCTCATTGTCGCATTCGCACCCTTGCTCACGCGCGGGTTTCCGCCTTCATTAATTTACTTCGTGCCGTTCGTCGGTGCAGTCACCACTGGCGCGTCACCGTTTTTCTGCATTTGGTCGCGGAACAGATTTAACAGTAAAAGTGTGCCGATTCCGCCGCCGCCGTCGCCGTTGCCGCCGCCCGAAGCCATAATGTCGGGCGTGATGCGAACGCCTTTTTCGCCGATGACCTTCAGGGTTTCGACCAAAGCAACGCCGTTTGCGCCCAAAGCCGCGACTTGTTCTTTGTAGGCGACACCTTGCGCTTCGCCCATTAAACGGACTTTTTCGGCTTCGGATTTACCCGTTTCCGAGATGTAATAGGCTTCGCCGTCGGCTTCGCGTTTGCGCTGTTCCGAGCGTTTGGCGGAGATTTCGACACCGACCGTCGCTTCCATAAGGCTGCGCTGATTGTCGGCTTGCGAACTGGTTTTTTCGAGTTCGATACGCTTGATTTCGGCTTCGCGCTGGGCATTGAACATTGATTGTTTCTGTTCCGCCAAAATCTTTTCGGTCTGCGTTTTCATCAACTCTTCGGGCAGTTTGATGTGACAGATCAACACATTAACAACATCAACGTGATATTTCAAAAGGTGCATCCGCACTCTGGCTTCGGCGCGTTCCTGTTCTTCGTGGCGATTTTGCAGATAAGCCATCGCCGATGATTCGGACGCTTGATTGCGGAAAATCGAGTCAATCAACGGGTGCATCACGTTCTGAACCAACTTCTCCGTGCTGCCGATTTTGGCGACCATAAACGGCGCGTCTTCGGGTTTGACGCGGAAGACAACGCGAACTTCGAGCTGCATCGTAAAACCGTCTTTGGAAATCACCGAAAACGGATCAAACGAATTGCCGACTTCTTCCGCCGTCCATTCGACGGTCATATTCGTCGTCGGGATAATAATTGGCGTTTTTGCCAGATTATTGATGTAATAGCGTCCCGGACCGACGACCGTTTCCTGAATGCCGCGATAACCTTCGGGAACAACGTAGGCTTCGTGCGCTCCGCTGTCGAGACGTTTATCCGCCGGATCGCTGGTTAATTCAGCTTTGATCTGGTCAATCGTCAAATCGTCACCGTCAACTTTGTCCAATTTTTCCGCCGCGATTGTCACTTGTTCTTCTTCTTCGCGCTCTAATCTTTGACGAATTTTTTCCGCCATTGCGCGACGGATTTCTTCGCCGGGGTCTTTGCCGACATTGGAAACAATAACTGCAACTTCACCCGGTTTGACTTCTTCCGCCTTGTCGAGAATAACCTTAAACATCAACGGATTGATGTAATAAGTTCCGGGAAGCAGAATGTCTTTTTGTGGTCCGCGCTGTCCGCCGCCGGTGATAAAAGTATTAGAATCCTGAAAATTATCGTGATTGGTAAAGGCTTGCGCGACGTAATCACGCGGGTCTAATTGTGCGCCGTCGAGAGCTTCGACCAAGCCGATTTGGTTTTCCGAAATCACCGTCGCGTCAAAAAGTCTAACGGTAAAAAGTCCGGGACGCTGTTCGCCGCCGCGAATGGCGACCGATTGCGTATGAATACGATAAGTTCCGGGCGTTAAAGTTTCGACCTGCGGACCTTTCTGACCGCCGTTGTAAACGAACGCTTCCGCGTCCTGGAAATTTTTGTGACCTTTGATCGCGCTCGCGTGCAGTCGTCCGGGTTCAAGCTGTGCGCCGTCGGCGGAAGTCATCACGCCGATTTTTCCCGGCGGAACCATCGTTGTTTTCGCAATCGAAACATTAAACAAATACGGGTGAATCGCCCATTTTCCCGGCGGCAGAGTTCGCAGTTGAATACCTTTCACGCCGCCTTGTTTGATGAATGCAATCGGGTCTTGGAAATTATTGTGCGCGTTTTGTGCGCGGTCGGGCGCGAAATTGCTGCCCATCGGCATCGGTTCGCCGTCAATCGCTTCGATCACGCCGAGTTCGTCCGCGCCGATCTCGACAAGCGGCACTTTTTGAATCACGCGCTCAACCGGATAAAGCACGAAATGAAGTCCCGGCTTCAAAACTTCGGCTTGAATACCAATCTCGCCGTCGGTCGCCACGACGCGACCTTGCGCCATTTTCGTCCCCATATAACGACGCTCTTTGATACCGACTTCGGTTGCGCCGATGTTGACCAAAAATCGCGTCACGACATACCAAATAACGCCGAGCAAAACGATTGCCAAACCGATCACAAAGATTAAATAAATTAAATTTTGATCCATTTTATTTTCCTCAAGAAAATTTTACAGGTTGAAAAGATCGAGAAAACTCTTTGTCTTTTCACGCTTCTTTTAACTGTTTTCAAACATTTTCCTCTGACTGCGTGCGTAGTTTTTCGATTTCTTCTTTTAACCAAAAACCAACGCCCGAAGTTCTTTCCTGTTGGGGAAGAGTGCGAAAATGGCTGTCCAACAAATCAGCCAAATCTTTCAAATGCAAATTTTCTATCCGGTTTTCTCGCCAAAATTCTATGACATTTCCCGAAATTTCGCTAAATGTTTTCGCGCTTTCGGTCTGCGAAGCCAGCAAGAGAAGTTCGATTGTCTTCTTTCGGTCAGGCAATTCGCGCCAAACTTTCTTGAATTCACGCACCTTTTCAAATTTTTCTTCTAAAATTCGACGCGCATCTTCCGCTTTTTTTGCTTCGTCTTGTAACTTTTTTTCAAGTTCAAACGCACGAATATCGTCTTCCGTCGGCTGAAACAGCGGACGAAAACTCGCGGCGGAAAGATTTTTCGGCGGATTTTGTTCTAAAAGGTTTGATCTGCGCCGTTTGCCTGAAATTGCAAAAAGCGCGACAGCCGATAAAACGACTAAAATTGTAAAAAGGATGAGCATTTTGCCCAAGCAATGCGCTCGGATTTTACTAAAACCATCTTCCAAGCGTTGCCCTCGTATTTTAATTATACGCTGAATTTTGTAAAAGGTTTTAAATTTCTTTGATTTGTGTAAGAATTATTCAAATATGAATGAAGATGAAAATAATTCCGCGATTGCTGATTTTACTAAAGCTATCGAACTTAATCCACTATTTGCAGATGCCTATTACAATCGCGGCATTGCTTATTACGAACAGAAAAAAGACGAAGATGCTCTTGCCGATTACACAAAAACGATAGAATTAGAGCCTGATTTTGCCGAAGCCTATTACGGTCGCGGGTTAATTTACTATAATCAAGAGAAATACGACATAGCTATTGCCGAATTTACAAAAGCCATCGAAATTAACCCCGAATTTGCTGAAGCATACAATCAGCGAGGTCTGTCGTATGAAGACAAACGTAAAGCCGAAATGGGCGACGAATGATTCTATTCTTCCTCTTCGTCGTAATTTCCCGAAGCTATTTCGCGCATTTTTTTGCTCACCAGATCATAAGAAAAACCTTGCCGCAGAAGGTAATCGTAAAACTTTTTTGCATCTTCGCGGGTTCCGGGTTTCCCTTTCAAACGAAGTCTTTTCTCGATGGCGCGTTCGATTATTTCTTCTTCGGGAGTTTCTTCCAACGCTTTTTCGAGAGCGGCTTCGACGGTTTCTTTATCAAGTTTTTTTTGCGCGAGCTTCATTTGCAAAACTCGTTTTCCGACCGGTTTTTGACGAATCTGCGACTCGGCGAAACTCTTGGCAAACTGCGCGTCGTTGAGGTAATTATATTCCTTGAGCTTTTCGATCACACCGTCAACAATTTCTGCATTTGTCCATTTTTTTTCAAGCAGCCGTTCGCGTAATTCTTTAATCGAACGCGGTTTATAAGTCAGCAAATTAACGGCGCGGTCAAATGTTTTCTGGCGTGATCTTGCCGGGTTTTTGATTACACGGTCTTCTTCGTTGATGATTTCCACTCTTTTACGCCACATAATTTTGTCCTATTATTTATTATGCCCGATTGCTTGTTAAATCAAAATTTTCATAAACTAATTGTTTATGTTAGTTGAACAAATTCGCATCCACGAAAACTTCGGCTCGAATCATTTGAACGCGCCGCGCAACGTCCTTGTTTATCTGCCGCCGGGTTACGGCGCGAATCCCGAACAGCGTTATCCGGTGCTGTATATGCACGACGGGCAAAACCTGATGAATCCCGAAGACGCTTTCGGCGGCGTGGCTTGGAGCGTTGACGAAACGGCGCAGGCGTTGATTTTAACGCAGCAAATCGAACCTTTAATTATTGTCGGCATTTATAATGCGGGCGAAAAACGCATTGACGAATACACGCCCGTCAAAAGTGCGGGCGGCAGAATGCGCGGTCGCGGCGGACAAGCCGACGAATACGGGCGAATGATTATCGAAGAACTCAAACCGTTTATTGACAACGAATACTTGACCAAACCCGAACGCGAATTTACCGCGCTCGGCGGTTCGTCGCTCGGCGGTTTGGTGTCGCTGCATTTAGGTTTGAAGCGTCCCGATGTGTTCAGCCGTCTCGCCGTCATTTCACCGGCGGTTTGGTGGGCAAATAATCAAATTATTCGTGAAGCCGCGATGATCGGCGAGCGTCTGCCGCTCAGAATCTGGCTCGACATCGGCAAAAAAGAAGGAACGCGCATCAAACATCAGGTTCGCGCTCTGCGTGAAATTCTGCTGGCAAACGGCTGGCAGGAAAATCTCGATCTGGCTTATTTTGAAATTCCCGAAGCCCGCCACGAAGAATCGGCGTGGGCAGCAAGATTCGGCGAAGTTTTGAAGTTTTTATTTCCGATTATCTAATGTCAGAACCATCTGCGGTAGCGGATGGTTTACGCCGGCTTATCAGAAGCCGTTTGAAAACTTTAAACGAAAATAAAGATTACGTTTATTCCGTGATTTTCGTGTATTTCGTAGGGAAAATTGAGTAACTTAAACCATCCGCTACCGCAGATGGTTCTGACAATATGGACGGAATTTTAATTATAGACAAACCCGAAGGAATAACTTCGCACGATGTTGTCGCGCGGTGCCGCCGGATTTTGCGGACAAAAAGCATCGGACATACGGGAACGCTTGATCCGTTTGCGACCGGCGTAATGGTCATTCTCGTCGGTAAAGCGACGCGGCTTGCCCGATTTTTGGACAAAGACGCAAAGGAATACGAAGCGATTGTCAGATTCGGCTTTGCAACCGACACCGGCGACCGAACGGGAACGCCGAAGGATTCGGCAATTACAGATTACAGATTACAAATTTCAGATGAAGAGATTGAGGAAGTTTTAGATGAATTTCGCGGTGAAATAATGCAAACGCCGCCGATGTATTCGGCGAAAAAAGTTGACGGCAAAAAACTTTACGAACTCGCGCGACAGGGAATCGAAATCGAACGAGAACCCGTCAAAATCAATATCTACGAATTGGAGTCAAAGTCAGAACCGCGAGCGGTAGCGACCGGTTTAACCTCTGCGGAATTGGTAATCACGAATCAAAATCTTCAAACCAAAGACCAGAAACTAAAAACTAAAGACCACACACTTCGCGTTCTTTGCTCTGCCGGAACATACATTCGCGTTTTAGCGGAGGACATCGGGAAAAAATTAAATATCGGCGCACATCTGGCTGAATTAAGAAGAACCCGCGCCGGAAAATTTAGCATTGAAAAGTCCGTCACGCTCGAAAAATTAGAGGAAATCATTGCGGAAAATAAACTTGCGGAAGTGTTAATTTCGACCAACGAAGCCGTTTCGCATCTCGCGGAAGTTGCATTATCAACTGAAGATGTCGCCAAAATTAAAAACGGCGTGAAGCTGCAAAAAGACTTAAAAGATTCAAAAGACGGCGATTTTTTGCGTCTGACGAAAGACGAAAATCTGTTGGCAATCGGTTTCTATAACGAAGCTGAAAAAACAGTGCAGCCGAAACTCGTTTTGGTGTAAAATCTTAATTCATAAACTATTTTTCCATTGGCGAAGCTCGACTAAAGTTGGGATTCAGAACTTAAATCTATGAAAACAAAACATATCGCTTTGGGAGTCGGCGGCGCAATCGGCGCACTTGTTGCGGTGAAAATGTTGATGCGGGCGGAGACGGTTGATTGGCACGATGTTTCAGATAAGATTGTTCACGCCGAAAATTCGCACTTTGTCGAGATTGACGGCGCGACCGTGCATTTTCAGGAATTCGGCGACCGCAGTGATCCGACACTGCTTTTGATTCACGGTTTTTCGGCTTCGGTTTATGTTTGGCGAACGGTCGCGCCGCAACTCGCCGACGAAGGTTTTCACGTTGTCGCGGTTGATCTAATCGGCTTCGGTTACTCGGATAAACCGGCGTGGTTCGATTACAAAATTACTTCACAGGCGCGAATGATCTCGCGGTTTATGGATCGGCTGGGAATCGGTCGGGCGACAATTGTCGGCAGTTCTTACGGCGGCGCGGTGGCGATGACGCTCGCGCTCGATTACGCGGAGCGAGTCGAGAAACTCGTTTTGGTTGACGCGGTTATCAACGATGAAGTAAAAAATTTGACGATCTTAAAACTCGCCAATCTTCCCGGAGTCGGTGAGATTTTGACACCATTTTTTATTGATTCTAAAATACTTATGAAAAAGCGTATGCAGCAGACGCTTGCGCCGGCGAATCATCACCTGATTACGAAAGACCGTATCGAATCGGTTATTCGTCCACTTCACGCGAAAGACGCGCACAATTCGGTTTTGCAGTCCGGCAGAAATTGGGACGCAAACCGTATCGAGGAAGACGCGCATCTCGTCAATCATCAGACGCTCATCATTTGGGGCGAAGAAGACACGGTGATTCCGATTCACAACGGCGAAACGCTTTACAGAGCAATCTTAAATTCGCGCTTTGTCGTCCTGAAAAATTGCGGACACGTCCCGCAGGAAGAAAAATCAGACATTTTTGTCAGTCTGGTGAGCGGTTTTGCCAATAATAAAAAGGGAAGAATCGAAGCTGAGGAAAGCGACGAAGTTCATTTGGAGATTTGAAGCCGTAGAGTGAAAAAGTTAGTTGGTAATATACAACATAACTTTTTCACTCTTTCACCTTTTTCACTCTACGGCTTCAAATCTTTTTTCAAATCTTTCGGATTCGTCGGCTTCGTAAAAATCGAATCTGATACCGATTTATTAAATTCGACCGTCTCGTAATTGATCCGCGAAGTCTGCACGCCGCCGGAGAAATGGTCAACGATGAACGGCGTTTTAATGCCTTGAACTTCGACAAACTGCGCGTAGCGGTCTTCCTCTTTCTGTAGTTCGCCGTCAGGATTGACGCGTTTATAAACTGCTTTGACCGGTAAACCTTCGGCTGAAAATTCAAATTCGACTTCAAAATCAGGATACGTTAATTTAACGACATCGTTGCGTTTACCGAGACTTGCTTCGCGTCTGCCGACGTAAGTCAAACTCGCCTTGCCGCGCCAGTTTTGCCGCAGAAGATTGTCGAGGCTGGTGTCTAATCCGCGCTGATAATCCTTGATTTGTTTTTCACCCTGCACATTTATAACCTGCGCTTCGCCGTCAAAAATCCAACCCGTATCGCCGACGTTTGTCTGCACGGTTTTTACGCCGAGAACCTTAAACTCGGTGCGTTCCTTATCGGGAAAAACGATGACATCAATAAAATTCTGAAACGAACCCGTTACGCCGTCGCGCAAAACGCTGAATTTGCCGCGCCCAATCTGCGTTTTGACCTTCAAATAATTGTCGCCGCCCAAAATCTGGACAGCTTTTTTGACAATCGCTTCAGCTTTTTCATCCGTTTTTTGAGCCGAAATCCCAATCGCTAAAACACACAGGCAAAGCAATAAACCGACGGTTTTTAAAAGAGAGAAAAAAATGATTTTCATAATTAAAAAGGCTTCGATGAAATTTTATCACCAAAGCCTTAGATGCGAAAAGTTTTTTCAGGTTGTTTAATTCAAACTGAACGTGTCCATCGGTTTGACGACGATTTATGATTATAAATCTATAAAATTTTCCACTGTAAATTTTGTCCGTCTAATAAAATTGTGATCGAGTTTAAAACATTACGCCCGATAATTCCGTAATTTTGACTGATGGTTAAAAATTCACCGCGAAAACTTTTACCTTCAAAGATCATTTGCAGTCTAACCACTGAACTTTGACTTCTGTTTCCATCAAAACCTTGTAACTCGAAAAACTCATCTGCCGATGAAAAATCAATACCTATTTTTTCGACAAAGATTTGTGGAAGAAGTGTTGCATCCGCGCCGGTATCAATTAACATCGGCACATTTGTTATTTCGATGTTCTTTTCAGAGTTTCTGAGAGTAACGTAGGCAATCGGGGCAGGTGGATTAAATAACTCGGAATTGTAATCAAACATTTGAAGATTCCTCGACAATCTCCAACTTTAATCGTTCGGCATCAGCCGGATTTACCAAATGCGGACTGAGAATTTTGAAAATTCGATCTCCATTTTTGCCGGGAATTTTTACTTCAAATTCTTCCATTGATTCGGAAACGTGCGGACGCAAAACCGATTCGATGAACCGGCTGGCGTTTTTTTCGCCAACCAGATTCATCAAACCCTGATAAGTTTCATCACTCAAATTGATGGTCAATTCTTTCTGCATTTTAATTCAAACTGAACGTGTCCATCGGTTTGACGACGATTTCGCCGTCTTCCGCGTCAACCAGAAAGCGCGTTGACGATTTCCATTCGTTGGTGATCGGCAATTTTACTTTTTGGTCAATGTGGCGTTTCAGGAAACGTGCGCCGTAAGCGGGCGAAAAACCTTTTTCCGTCAGCGCGTCAATTGCACCTTCGGTGATTTCGACGAGCTTACCCTGGCGTTCCATTCGGCGTTTGAGTTTCGCCAGATAAATTTTGGCGATTTCCTTAACTTCGTCCATCGTTAATGGCGAAAAAATAATGATTTCGTCAATACGGTTACGGAATTCGGGCGAAAATCTCGTTTCTGCCGCCTTCATCACGTCGCCTTTGATTTCCTTCATCTCGCCGCGCGATTTCATTCCGAAACCGAGCGGTTTTTCGTATTTTTTGAAATTATCCGAACCCAAATTTGAAGTCATAATGACGATTGCGTCCGAAAGATAAACTTTCTTGCCGCGTCCGTCGGTCAGCCAGCCTTCGTCAAAGGCTTGGAGGAAAATATTCATCAAATACGGATTTGCCTTTTCAACTTCGTCTAAAAGAAGAACGGTGTATGGATTTTCGCGGAGCTGTTCCGTCAAAATTCCGCCGCGTTCCGAGCCGACAATGCCGCGCGGCATCCCGATCAGTTTTTCGATGCCGACCGTGCCTTCGCCGTATTCGCTCATATCAATCCGAACCATTTTCGATTCGTCGCCGAACATAAATTCGGCAACCGCTTTCGCCAATTCGGTTTTGCCAACGCCGGTCGGTCCGAGGAAAAGCAGAACGCCGTCGGGCGCGTAATGATTTTCTTTGAGCGGACCTTTGTTGAGCCGCAATCTTTCGGCAACGGCGCGAACCGCGTCTTTTTGTCCGATCACGCGATCAGCTAAATCAACTTCCATTGCTGAAAATCTATCGGAAGTGTCGCGGTAAATCATATCCTGCGGAATCCGCGATTCCTGCGAAATGACTTGGATAATGTGTTCGGGTTTGACGACGAGTGCTTCCGGTTCGTTGATTTCAACCTTGACCGAAGCCGTGTCGAGCCAGCCGATTGCTTTGTCCGGTAAATGTAAGTTGCGAATGTATTTCGGCGACATTTCGAGAGCCGTGTTGATGGCTTCGTCGGAGATTGTCACCGAATAATTTTTCTCTAATCGCGGTCGCAAACCTAAAAGAATTTCGCGTGTTTCGGCAATCGTCGGTTCGTCAACTTTGACCAATCTGAAACGGCGCGAAAGTGCTTCGTCTTCGCCGATATATTCTTTGTATTCGGTAATTGTCGTCGCGCCGATAATTCGCAGTTCGCCGCGAGCGAGCGAAGATTTGAACATATTCGCTGCATCCGACGAAGTTCCCATCGCCGCACCCGCGCCGATAATCGTGTGCGCTTCGTCAATGAAAAGAATCAGATTTTCCTTTTCCTTAACTTCGTCAATGATGCCTTTGATACGTTCCTCAAACATTCCGCGCAGCATCGTGCCGGCGACGAGTCCGCCCATTTGAAGCTGCACAATATGTGCGTCACGCAATCTTGCCGGAACTTTTTCCGGTTCGAGTTCGATTAATCTTGCCAAACCTTCGACAACCGCCGTTTTTCCAACGCCCGGTTCACCGACGAGCATCGGTGAATTTGACCGTTCGCGGTGGCAGAGAATTTCGATCATCTGCCGAATTTCTTTCTCGCGTCCGATGGTCGGCGGAATCTTGTCCTGCCGTGCGAGTTTATTCATCGAAACGCCGAAATGCCGCAGATACGAGGGCAATTCGTATTTTTGGCGAACTCTTTCCTCTTCCTTTTCGCGTTTGTGAATCCGCGTTCGCGCCGTTTGCGCGACTTCATCGGACGGCACTCCCAAATTTTGCAGAACGTCATTTAAAATGCTTCTTTCATCGTTTGAAAGAACATAAAAAATATCACTGGCATCAATTACCCGACGACCTTGCGAACGTGCGCGGTCCATCGAGCGTTTGAAAAGTTCGGTCGTTTCGGGCGCAATGCGAAAGCCTTTGCCCGTGTGTTGTCTTCCCGATTCCATCCGCTTTTCGATCAGCAGTTTGACCGAACGCGGGTCAACCGCCAAATCGCGCATCGTCGAATTGAAAAGATCGGCTTCTTCATTGGTGATCGCGTGAAGAATATGCTCAATCGAAATATAATTTTGATCGCGCTTTTTCGATTCATCCAAGGCGATTTCCAAAATACGCCGTCCGCTCTCACTGAATTTGTCTTTGTATGCGTCTATATC
This sequence comes from Pyrinomonadaceae bacterium, assembly GCA_965247805.1. Taxonomy (GTDB): domain Bacteria; phylum Acidobacteriota; class Blastocatellia; order Pyrinomonadales; family Pyrinomonadaceae; genus JAFDVJ01. The sequence goes on along the minus strand of OZ252034.1, from coordinate 4,381,085 downwards.
TGCCATAAATCTCTCTTTTAATAAAAACTTAAACTTTAGATGCCAAAGGGCAGAAAAAATCTGCCTCAATTATCATATCACTTTGCCGCTGTCAGCGAAAAGATTTTTCGGAAACATTAGCAAAATTAACTTTTTCGCGTTTCTCAAATCCGCTAAACCGTGCAAACACAGCCGCATTCAAACTCGATTTCGACCGGCGAAATCAAATTTCGCGTTCCTTCCTGCCGAAAATGAAAAACTTCCATCGTGTATGGATTAAAAACCACAATGTCCTTGACACCGTTTGCGAGATAAAAAGGAACGCCGATTTCCAAGTCTTTCTTCTCGTAACCTTTGCTGATGATTTCAATTACAGCTTCAGGGATTTCCTTGACGGCTTCGTCGGTTTCCTGCGGAGTTTGGCAAAAAAGGGAAATGTCGGGACGTTTTAACGAACCGTCGGGAAATTCGACATAAATATTGGCGATATGAAAGCATTCGCAATTTTCGTCAGCATTATTTGTGATAGATTCACGAATTCTATCAATTGCCAATTGATGACGAATTACGGGCGACGCTTCCCAAATCGGCAAACCTGCGACAATTTCAAGTCTGATGCCGAGTTCTTCTGATCTTAAAAGTTGTGAGTCCATACTTTAAATTCACCGCCGCCGTCGTTTTTTTGTTTTTAATTCATTTCCAATTAAACAGCGATTTAATCATTTCTTTTGTGCCATCCGCGCCGGTCAATTCGAGCGAAACAGTATCTTTTCCCGATTCCAAATTCAAACTGAAACTCAAAAACGGGCAGCATTTTCGCTCCAAATCAATAATTTCGGCTAAATCTTGCAGCATTGATTCCCGAAGCGGAAAGCGGAACACAAAACCGTCCGACAATTCCGCCAAATCAATCAACGATTCGGCGGCTTTATCAAGAAAATTTTTGCGCCGCGCCTGTAATTCCTTGTCGGTTAAATAACAGGCAATCGGAATTGTTTCGCTCAATTTATTCACCTGCTTTTTGCGCCAAACCTCTGCCGACCTGGACACGCGCCGGACGCAGAAGTTTGTCGCCGAATTTGTAGCCGCGCGAATATTCCGAAGTGATCTTGCCGTCGTTTTCCGCATCGGTTTCGATCATATCAATCGCTTCGTGAATTTCCGGGTTAAATGAAACGCCGATTGACGGAACGGCTTCGACTCCGACGCTCATCAATGCCTGTTCAAAACTTCTCGCCGTGCCTTTCACGCCGCCCAAAAGATGTTCGAGCGACGAATCTTTTTCGGCGTGGTCAATCGCTAAATTCAAATTATCCAAAACCGGCAAAAGTGTCGTCAGAAAACTAAACTGACCTTGCTTGGCGCGGTCTTCCAAAGTTTTCTGCATCCGCGAACGCATTTCCTGAGTTTCGCGCTCCATCTGCGTTTTGATCTCTTCAAACTTCGCCTGCACGCCGACGAGTTTTGCTTCGGCGGCTTCGCGGCGAATCGTTTCTTCCTTGAGCCTGTTTTCGAGGTCTGTTTCGCGCATTGATTTGACGTTTTGTTTCGGTTCGTCCGTTTCCGCGTTCAATCTTTCGCCGTCCGCGTTAAATTTACGTTTGTCGAAAACGGGAATTTTTTCGCCGTTTTCATCTAAAATATCTTCCAACAATTCTTCGTCGTTAAACTCTTTCTCGTTCATCTTTTTGTTATAAAACCAACTCATAAATTTTAATAAATAATTTGCACCTTTCAGTTTAACAAACCATTTATCTTTTGGGAAAAATTAGCCACGAACAAACACGAAAGAACACGAAATTAAAACAAAAGCCATAATTAAAATGTAATTTTCAAATTTCAAAAATCTTTCGTGAAATTTCGTGTTTGTTCGTGGCTAAAATCTTACGCCGAAGCCGTCGCCGTTTCGGGTGTGAATTTCAATGCTTCGCCATCCGCCGTAACGTGAATGACGCTGCCGCTGCGGATTTCACCGTTCAAAAGTTTGATCGCCAGCGGATTTTGAATCAGTGTCTGAATCGCGCGTTTCAAAGGTCTCGCACCGAATGTCGGATCGTAACCTTCTTCCGAAAGTAACGCTTTCGCCGAATCTTCCAACACGATTGCAATTCCGCGTTCGGCTAAATTCTTTCGCAGTTTTTCAAGCTGAACGTCAATGATCTTCTCGATTTCCTTGCGGTCAAGCTGTCCGAAAATCACGATGTCGTCAATACGGTTTAGAAATTCCGGCTTGAAATGATTCCGCAAAACGTCGGTAATCATATCCTTGATCGGCGTATCAACCAACGCCGACGACTGAATTTCACGCGAACCCAAATTCGAGGTCATAATCAAAACCGTGTTTTTGAAATCAATCGTTCTGCCTTTGGAATCGGTCAAACGTCCGTCGTCCAAAATTTGCAGCAGAATATTGAAAACGTCCGGGTGCGCTTTTTCGATTTCGTCGAACAAAACAACCGAATACGGGCGACGGCGCACGGCTTCGGTTAATTGTCCGCCTTCGTCATAACCGACATATCCCGGCGGCGCACCGATCATCCGCGCAACCGCGTGTTTCTCCATATATTCCGACATATCGAGGCGAACCAAAGCGCGTTCGTCGTCGAACATAAATTCCGCCAACGCTTTGGCAGTTTCGGTTTTGCCGACTCCGGTCGGACCTAAGAAAATAAACGAACCAATCGGACGATTCGGGTCTTGCAGTCCTGCGCGGGCGCGGCGAACTGCATTAGCAACAGCATTTAACGCTTCGTCCTGCCCGATTACGCGCTTGCTTAAACCGGATTCCATCGAAACGAGTTTCTGCATTTCGCCTTCGAGCATTTTTGAAACGGGAACGCCCGTCCATTTAGCGACGACTTCCGCAACATCTTCTTCGTCAACTTCTTCCTTGAGAAAAACGCCGTCTTTTTGCAAATCAGCAAGGCGCGTTTGTTCACTTTCCAATTGCTTTTCGAGCGTCGGAATCGTGCCGTATTGCAGTTCGGCGGCTTTGTTTAAATCACCCGCTTGTCGTGCCTGTTCAAGCTGTAATTTCGCCTGTTCAAGCTGTTCTTTGCCGGTTCGCATCTTGCCGATCTCATCTTTTTCCGACTGCCATTTCGCCTTCATTCCGCCGGATTTTTCCTTTAAATCGGCGATGCGTTTTTCGATGTCTCCGAGCCGCGCTTTTGCCTTTTCGTCGGTTTCCCGGCTTAATGCCTGTTTTTCAATTTCAAGCTGTAAAATTTCGCGTTCAAGCACGTCAATTTCGACCGGCAGCGAATCAATCTCGATCCGAAGTTTCGACGCGGCTTCGTCAATCAGGTCAATTGCTTTGTCGGGCAAAAATCTGTCCGTAATATAACGATTTGAAAGCGTCGCGGCAGCAACAATCGCCGCATCGGTAATGCGAACGCCGTGATGAACTTCGTAGCGTTCCTTGAGTCCGCGCAGAATCGCAATCGTATCTTCGACATTCGGTTCGCCGACATAAACCTGCTGAAAACGACGCTCCAACGCTTTATCTTTTTCAATATATTTTTGAAATTCGTTAAGCGTCGTCGCGCCGACACAGCGCAGAGTTCCGCGCGCGAGTGCCGGTTTCAACATATTTGACGCATCAATCGCGCCCTCGCCCGCGCCCGCACCGACGAGCGTGTGAAGTTCGTCAATAAACAAAATTATCTGTCCGTCGGATTTTTCGATTTCCTTCAAAACCGCTTTCAGACGGTCTTCAAACTCACCGCGATATTTTGCGCCCGCGAGCATCGAACCTAAATCCAAACCGACTAAACGCTTTCCCTTCAAAGTTTCCGGCACGTCGCCCGAAATAATTCGCTGCGCCAAACCTTCGACAATCGCCGTTTTACCAACGCCGGGTTCGCCGATCAAAACCGGATTGTTTTTTGTCCGGCGCGATAAAACCTGAATCGTCCGACGAATTTCGTCGTCGCGCCCGATCACCGGATCGAGCTTTCCTTTTCGCGCTCTTTCGGTCAAATCAACCGCGTATTTTTCGAGCGATTGAAAATTTTCTTCAGCATTCTGATCGGTAATCCGCGCACCGCCGCGCATTTCGGTAATTACTTTTTCGAGGTCTTCCTTCGTAATTCCGTTCGAGCGCAAAATTCGTCCGGCATCGCCCGCTTTTTCAGACGCAATCGCCAAAAGCAGATGTTCGGTGGACATATATTCGTCCTGCATCGCTTCGGCTTCCTTCTGCGCTTCCTGAAAAATCGTGTTGATGCGCGGCGAAAAATACTGCTGACCACCCGCAACCTGCGGAAAACGCGCAATCGCCGCCGTCACGTCATTCAAAATCGTCTGTGCATTCGCGCCGATCTTACCTAAAATCGGGCGCAAAGTCCCTTCCTTCTGCTCAAGCATCGAAGCGAGCAGATGTTCCGGTTCAACCTGCTGATTCTGATTTTTTTCGGCAACTCCGATTGCTTCCTGAATCGCTTCCTGTCCGCGAATTGTGTATCTGTCAAATCTCATAATAATTTTATAAATACAATTTTAAGTCTTGATTGATAATAAAATATGAGTGTCTTATTGTCAAGTCTTATAAAAAGGAGAAATATAAATTCACAAAAAATGCTCTGCTAATTTAGCAGAGCATTTTAGATTCCATTTTAATACTTAGACATCCAAGTAAATTGGATGAAAAATAAAAAGGAAATTAGTTTTCCCTTTTTATTTTAACTATCTGTAAATTATCAAATCAAAAGATAAATTTGATGGCAAATTGAAGATTTCTTCTTGCGGTTTTGGAAGCAGTTACATATCTAGTGGCAGTATTAACAGGATCATTAAAATCCAAATTTGGATCTACAATCGAACTGGAGATATCAAGACTGCCAGAATTAATGGCAAGATTCGCGTGATTAAAAACATTAAAAGCCTCCGCTCTTAATTGAATTCGGAATCTCTCGGTGACATCTACATTTTTAAGGAAACCTAAGTCAACGTTCCACGAACCGGGTCCACGGAAAGAATTGCGCGGACTCAAATCTGTTGGATATGGACCAACTTCTGTTCCACCGGAAACATCGCTAAACGTACCTACTCTTTGATTTCTCAAGTCCGTGTAGATAAATCCGTTCGGATTGCCGGTCGAAAGTAATTTGCCCGGAGCTTTAAAAGAAAGCGGACCCGTCGGAGTCAAGCGAACACAGGTCGTCAAACTGGCATTTGTGCAATCATAAACGGTAAATGGAGTGCCGCTTTGAATATTCACTCTACCGGTTATTTGAAATCCGTCTAAAACCTTTTTAACAGCTCCATTTTCAATCTTTTTGCCAAAGGGAACATCCCAAATAAAACTTGATACAAAACGATGCCGAGTATCAAAATCCGAATCACCATAATCCAGCGAAGGATTGAATGGATCAAGAAAACCCAAAACGAAATTGCCTTGATAACCGTCGCTGAAGGTAGAACTCAAATTATCTTTTGAATGTGCAAAAGTATAACGATTGGTTAAAGTCAATCCCTGCCCAAAAAGATTATTACTGTCTAAGGCAAACGTAAAGCCGTTATACTTTGAATAACCCTCGTTACCGCGAAAGTTAATATTACCATACTGACAAGTCAGGCGGTCGGTAGAGGTCAGTCCCGGACAATTGGTGGCATTTGAATTTAAGAATCGCTGACCTGAACCGGCGCGGTTAATGTTGGCAATTGAATAAAGGTTTTTGCCAAGCGCACCGGAATAAGAAATTGATGCAACTGTGCCATTTATTATTTCCCGCTCGACCGATGCACTGTAGAACTCGGTATATGCGTTTTTGATGTTTGGGTCAACTGCTCTTAAAGTAACTCTAGGCAGAGTTCTCGTGATACCGGCACCCGCTAACGGACCGGCACTGGTTGTAAAAATCGGAAGAGTTCCGCCGGTATCAGCCGGAGTAATACCCAAAACTGCATAGCTCGGCGGATTTTGAATCACGTTAAAAGTGACGTTGCCGAAATTGCGTTCATAGGCGATTCCATATCCGCCGCGCACGGAAGTTTTTCCGTCTCCGAAAACGTCCCATGCAATTCCGAGTCGAGGAGCAAGGTTGTTCTTATCCGGGTTCCACAATCCACCGCTTTGCGTGGTCGTTTTAACCGAACCGTTACGAATCCGCTCTTGAAAAGTAGAACCCGAACCAAAGAAAAAGTTCGATTCGACCGCCGGATTTTTATTGTGCTGCACTCCGTAAAACTCATAACGAAGACCGAAATTTAAAGTTAAACGCGGACTAATACGCCACGAATCATTACCATAGAAAGCATACTCACTGTAACGGTTGCTTCGAGAGAAATCAGGCGGGGCAATTGGTGTGCTGATCGTTTGTCCCGGAAATCTGCCTTGAGGATTGATTGCCGCTTGAAAGGATGTCAGCCTTCCAAGTAAAAAGTTATTGATAACCGTTGTTGAGTTGGCACCTAAAGTTTCGAGAGCATTTTGAAAAGCCGGAAAAGTTTTGTTGTCTTGAATGTAAATAAACTGTCCGCCAAATCTAATGTTGTGATTTCCGGCAGTATAATTCGCATCTTCATTGACTTGACCGAAATGCTGTGTTCCACTCGTCGGCAAACCCGCGCCGGGTTGAGTCGAAAGAAAGCCGGGAAAGTAAATAGGTAAGCCATTCGGACCACCGAAGTTACCCGTTAAGGTCGGAGTACTTGGATCTGCCCCAACTGTGTTTTTTCCGGTTTGACGACTATATGCAATTTTTGTTTGTGAAACTAATTTCGATGAAAATTGCTGCGTTAATGACAACAGAACATTTTGATTTATACTTGTCGTTCCGACTGTAAATCCCTGATACGGACTAACATCATAGTTTCCCGTAAAAGGTTTGTTGTTCTCTAAAGCGTAACGCCCGAAAATTTGTGTTTTGTCCGACAAATTATAATCAATTCGCGTTACCGTCGAATAACTATTCGTTGGAAAACCGCCGCCGGCATCTGCCGGAATACTAAAGGAAACTTCTTGGAATAAAGGAGTATTACCGCCTCCGACTCTGGGATCAACAAGAAATGTTCTGCCGGTAGGGGTCACGTTAGAAGCGAGAGTTCCGAATCGGCTGAAAAAATTTCGGGTATTAATGCTCGAAGCATTAATGAAAGCTGCCGTCGGAACATATACGCGTAATGTATCCTGACTTCTGACGCGCGTCCATTCGGTGCTGTTAAAGAAAAACAATCTGTTCTTTAGAATCGGACCACCGACCGAGTAGCCGAATTGATTACGGTTAAAGTTTGCTCTCGGGGCATTATTGGCATTATTGTCAAAACTATTTGTCGCAAATTTAGAATTTCGATTGAATTCGTATGCCGTTCCGTGAAATTCATTCGTGCCGCTTTTAGTAACCGCATTAACAATACCGCCGGAAGCACGCCCGTTTTCCGCTGAAAAATTTGAAGTAATCACGCGAAATTCGCCGACCGAATCAAGCGGAGTTTGTTGCCCGATGCCGGCGACGAAAGTATCAACATTTTCAACACCGTCAAGCAGAATATCGGTACTTGACGAACGCTGCCCGTTAATAGATGCGCCGACTCCACGCCCAGTTGAGCCGCCCGGATCGCCATCCGAAATATTTCCCGAAAGTGCGACTAAATCGTATGGATTGCGCGTAAGGGTCGGAAGTTCCAAAATTTGTTTGGTTGTCACGACACTGGAGAGTTGTTGGTCGGTCGTGTTAATTTCAGCAACGCCGCCGGCGACAATATCAACAACATTACCTGATGTTCCGACAACTCCAAGTTGTGTGTTGACAGTCAGTTTAGCTCCGACCGTTACCTGCGTTCGTTCAGTCTTATCTTGAAAACCCTGTGCTTTAATTGTCACATTGTAAAGACCCGGTTGCAGATTAGTTACAAGATATGTTCCGTCGGAATTGGTGACAATACTGACCTCGTTCCCTCGGTCCACACTTTTTACTGTAACAGAGGCATTTGGGATTGCTGCTCCATTCTGGTCTATTACAGTTCCGATAATTTGACCTGTTTCCTGCTGTGCTAAGGCATATAGCGGAAACACGACAAACGAAAGTATTAGAACTTGAATAATATTTTTCAATGTTCCATTGCTGGATAGTTTGTTGTTCATTTATTTTCCTCAATTACTAAGATTTGATTGAATATTCACCGAACTAGGGATAACTTACCTTAAAAATATAATTTAAGATAAATAAAACTCTATGTAATTGGTTCGATAAGCAAATTTTATTCCAGTTTTGAAATCACAAAAGCAGTAAATGATTTGTTTAAGTAGTTATTATAATTGACGAATATTAAAAACTAATAAAAGCAAATTATTGGAAAACATCCAAAAAAATGGATAAATGTTCGACAATTATTATTGTCATCAAATATCTTTGTTGACTGCAATATAAATAACGGCGTGTTTCATTATAAGATTGAAACCATTTCAAAAATAGTTTAATAAACTTTATGGACGGCAAAGTGGAATAGTTACCGTTGATGTTGATTTTTGATTGCTTCGTTATTTGATAGTTTGTTAATCGTTGCAATTCACGCGGCATCTCTTAGTAGTAGCGAACACGACGTAATAAACGCGACGTAATAAATGAAGTTCTTTATACCGAAAAATTGATAAATCGTATTCCAATTCATTACAATTCTTCGTTGCTCTTTTCCTTACAGTCTTTTAATATGGATTGCACATTTTTATAAATTCGTCTAAAGCAAAAAGAAAAATTCCGTTATCTAAAATATATAAAAACACAATGAAAATTCTTCGTGAAATAATTTCGCCGTTGGTGGCGGTCTTTCTGGCTTTTGTTGTCGGGGCGATTATCATTTTGTTGATTAAGGATAATCCGCTTGAAACGTATCGGATTTTGCTCGCTAATTCGTTCGGTTCGGTGCGCGACATCGGTTGGACGCTTTTTTTGGCGACACCGCTGATCTTTACGGGTTTGGCAGTTGCGGTCGCGTTTCGCTGCGGACTTTTTAATATCGGCGCGGAAGGTCAGCTTTATGTCGCGTCGTTTGCGACGGCGTGGGTCGGCATCAAATTCGGCGGGACGGTTGTTGATATTTTCGGTAAACAGGAAGATTGGTCGTGGATGAGTCTGCCGGCAGTTTTGCTCGTGCCGCTGTGTATTTTGACGGCGATTGTCGCGGGCGGAATCTGGGGCGCGATTCCGGGCATTTTACGCGCAAAATTCGGCTCAAGCGAAGTTATCAATACGATTATGCTGAATTTTATCGGCATCGCGCTGGTCAGTTATTTTACGCAGTATCATTTCAAAGTTCCGGGCGACGCGATTCTGGAAACCGCGCCGATTGGGAACGCCGCCCAAATTCCGCAGCTTCACGAATATTTATCGTTTATTCCGAAGGATGTGCCGCTCAATTTTGCATTTTTGCTGGCGGTTTTGATGTGTTTCGTCGTCTATGTTTTTCTGTGGAAAACAAAATGGGGTTATGAACTCCGCGCAGTCGGCGCAAACGCTTCGGCGGCTGAATACGGCGGAATTTCACCGCGCAAACAGATTATTACGGCAATGACGATTTCGGGCGGACTCGCCGGAATGGTGGCAATCAACGAAGTTCTCGGCAATCGTCACTTATACTACGACGGATTTTCGGCGGAACTCGGATTCTTGGGAATCGCAGTCGCGCTTCTCGGCAGAAATCATCCGCTTGGCGTGTTCATCGCGGCGATATTTTTCGCAGTTCTAATGCGCGGCGAGATTTTCGTTGACGCATTCACGCGCTACGTTTCCAAAGACATTGGCTTGATCTTGCAGGCAATTGCGATTTTATTCGTCGCTTGTCTGCAAAAATACTCCAAGAAATAAATTTATGCATTTACAAAGATTTACAGCAGTTATCGAACGCGAAGGCGACGGATATGTTTCGCTTTGTCCCGAATTCGACATTGCCAGCCAAGGCGATTCGGTCGAAGAAGCAAAGGCGAATCTGACCGAAGCCATTGAGCTTTTTTTGGAAACAGCGGACGAAACAGAAATTAAAAATCGTCTGCATACCGAAGTTTTCGTGACCCAATTAGAGGTTGCCGTTGGGTAAACTCGGAACATTTTCGGGAAACGAAATTTGCAGAATTTTGGCAAAACACGATTTCGTGCAGATTCGTCAAAAAGGCAGTCATATCGTAATGCAAAAACGAACTGAAAATTCAACTATTACCGTTCCCGTGCCGAATCACAGAGAAATCAAAATCGGCACTTTGCAGTCAATTATTCGGCAGTCAGGTTTGCCGAAGGAACTTTTTGAAGTATGAGCGAACTTTTTACTTTAGCCGTTATTTTTTCGGCGATTCGACTTGCGACTCCGTTAATTTTGGCGGCTCTCGGCGGAATGTTTTCGGAGCGTTCGGGGATTATTAACATCGCGCTCGAAGGTTTGATGTTGGCGGGTGCATTTACGGCGGCGGCGATGACTTACGAACTGAGCAATCCGTATCTCGGCTTGCTGTGCGGAATGGCGGCGGGCGCGTTTGTGGCGTTGATCTACGCGGTTGCCGTGATCGAATTTGAAGCGAATCAGGTCGTCGCGGGAACGGCGATAAATTTTCTGATGCTCGGACTGCCGCAGCTTTTGAGCGGTGCAATTTACGATTCGTCGGGTTCGACTCCGCAGATTGACAAGCAGTTTTTGCTGCTCGAATTTTTCAACAGTATCTCGATTGCTTCGATTTTCGCGTTTTTGCTCGTGCCTCTGTGTTGGTATGTTTTGTATAAAACGCCGTTCGGTTTGCGGCTTCGCGCAGTCGGCGAAAATCCGGCGGCGGCGGACGCGGCGGGCGTGAATGTCATCAGATTAAGATACGTTGCGGTAATTTTATCGGGCGTTTTAGCGGCGGCGGGCGGCGCGTATCTGTCAATCGGACAATCATCGCTCTTTACACGCGGAATGACGGCGGGACGCGGATTCATCGCGCTTGCCGCCTTGATTTTGGCAAAATGGAAACCTGTTCCGGTGCTATTCGCCTGTTTGTTTTTCGGCTTGACCGAGGCTTTGACGATTCCGCTCGCAAACTACAAACTGGCAAGCGGTGAAAATATTCCGGTGCAATTTGTTCAAATTATTCCGTATGTTTTAACGATCATCGTCCTCGCCGGATTCATCGGCTTATCGCGTGCGCCAAAGGCTTTAGGCATTCCTTATAGCAAGGAAAAATAATTGCTTTTGCCGTTAATTAGCAGTATTTTTGAAGTATGAACACAAAAGTAAAAACGACGATAACTATTCCGAAGGATTTATTAAACGAGGTTGATATTTTTGCCAAAGATTTTCGTAATCGCTCCGAGTTTGTTGAAAAAGCATTGCGTGATTTGGTTGAACGCAAGAAACAGCAAAAAAAACCGAGATTAACACGAGAAGAGGAAATTGCGATCCTCAATCGCATCGCGGATGAACAACGGGAAGAAATTTTGGAAACTTTGGAGTATCAGACCGATTGGTAAAACGCGGCGAACTTTACAGAGTCGAAAAACCGACCACGCGCGATCCGAAAGGTTTTCGTGTGGTCGTTATTGTCAGCCGTCAGGAATTTATTGAAACGCGCTATGCTTCCGTAATTTGCGCTCCGATTTACACAAATCGCAATGATTTACCAACAGAAATTTACGTTGGAATTGAAGAAGGATTAAAGCACGACAGCGCAATTCGCTGTGACGAACTTATAAGTATTCAAAAATACAAACTAACCAATTTTATTGCCACACTTTCAAAAAAGAAAATTCAAGAATTGAATCAAGCCTTAAAAATCGCGCTTGAGATAGATGATTAAAAACAAGTTTAAGGACTCGGTTCTTAAAAATCTATACAAAAAAACACTCATCGTTATGCAGGCGGTCTATGACAGCCGATGTCCGTCAAAAATGATGAACGGCGGTCACAGACCGCCTGCTTAACGAGTAAATTTTATTTTTATTTATTCACGCAACTTTGTATTACCTTGCAAATAAATCAATCTTAATTTCCTTAAACTCTATCTTTTGTGGTAAAAAATAATTCCTTTAACATAAGTTACAGGCTTAAATATGAATTACGAAAAAGCATTGGAAGCGGCGGAGTTTATTCGCTCGAAATATAATAAAGAGATCAAAATCGCGCTCGTTTTGGGCAGCGGTTTGGGCGCGTTTGCCGAAGATTTAGAGAATGCGGTGCGGATTCCTTATGAGGAAATTCCGCATTTTGCGCGTTCGACGGTCGAAGGTCACGCCGGACAGCTTGTTCTCGGCGAAGTCGGCGGCGTGTCGGTAGCGGTTCAGCAAGGTCGTTTTCATTTCTACGAAGGTTACGAGATGGAACAGGTTATTTTTCCGATGCGCGTTTTCGGGTTGATGGGAATTGAAAAAGTCATTCTGACGAACGCGGCGGGCAGTGTGCGAACCGGATTTAAGCCGGGAAATCTGATGTTGATCCGCGATCATCTTAATTTGATGGGCGTTAATCCTCTGCGCGGCGCGAATGACGAGCGTTTCGGTCCAAGATTCCCGGATATGACCGAAGTTTACGATAAAACCTTGCAGGAAATCGCCTACGACGAATCCAAAAAAATGGCGCGGGAAAGATTTGAAAGCGGTTTTACCAAAGAATTGACCTCGTTTATGTGGCGCGGCGTTTACTGCGCTCTGTCGGGTCCGACTTACGAAACTCCCGCCGAAATTCGGATGTTTCGACTGCTCGGCGCAGGTGCGGTCGGAATGTCAACCGTTCCCGAAGCGATTGCAGCGAAACATCAGGGAATGAAGGTTCTCGGAATCTCGTGCATCACGAATCTCGCCGCCGGAATGAGCGACGAACCGATTAATCACGCCGAAGTAATGGAAACCGGCGCACGAGTCGCGGATATTTTCAAAGAGCTGTTAGTGAGAATTATTACGAAAATAGTCTGAAGTTTTAAGTCTTGAGTCATTAGTCAAAAACTAAGACTCAAGACTCAAGACTCAAGACTCAAGACTTTATGATTATTGGAATTTGCGGAGGAACAGGTTCGGGAAAAACGACTTTGGCACGGCGGATTATTGAATCCGTCGGGCGTGAGAATGTGATTCTTGTCGAACAGGATTCGTATTATCGAAACCTTGCAGATATGCCGCTCGACGAACGGCGGCAGGCGAATTTCGATCATCCCGATTCGATTGACAGCGAGATGCTGATGAATCATTTGAAGCGTCTGAAGCTCGGACAGTCAATCGAAATGCCGGTTTATGATTACAAAAATCACGTTCGCAGCAACGAAACGATTCATCTCGAAAACAAACCCGTAATTATCGTCGAAGGCATTTTGATCTTCGCCGAACCGCGAATTTCCGTGCTGCTCGATGTCAAGGTTTTCGTGGATACGCCCGACGATATTCGGTTTATTCGCCGTCTTCAGCGCGATATTGTCGAACGCGGGCGCACGGTCGAATCGGTTATCAAGCAGTATTTTGCGACCGTCCGCCCGATGCACCACGAATTTGTCGAACCGTCGAAACGCTTCGCCGACATCATTATTCCCGAAGGCGCAAACACCGACATCGGCATCGAATTTATATGCAGCAAAATCCGCGAAGAAATCAGCGGCAAGGTCGAAGAGGGAATATTGGTTTAAAGGTGAAAAAGTGGAAAAGTGAAAAAGTTTTTGTCGCAAGATGATCAAAACTTTTCCACTTTTTCACTCTTTCACTTTTCCACTTTATAAAATGGAAAATATTGAAAAAGAATTAGTCGAAGCCGCGATTGAGGTGCGCGAAAGAGCATTTGCACCTTACTCGAAATTCAAAGTCGGCGCGGCGGTTCGCACGAAAGGCGGAAAAATTTACACGGGCTGCAACATTGAAAATGCCACTTTTTCATTGACGATCTGCGCCGAACGCACCGCAATTTTCAAAGCAATTTCCGAAGGCGAAAGGGAATTTACCGAAATCGCCGTCGTCGCCGACACCGACGAACTCACGCCGCCGTGCGGTCCGTGCCGCCAGATAATTTGGGAATTCTGCCACGATATTCCCGTCATTTTCGCCAACTTAAAAGGAAAAAGCGAAATCGTCCAAATGAGCGAACTCCTGCCGCGAGCCTTCGATACGAAATTTTTGAAATGATTTTACTGAACGATTGCGACGAATTTTTCCAAAGCAATGTGAACTTGCGAGAGAAAATAATAGTTTGTCGCTAAAAGAAAAATTAAGGCGCAGGCGAGCGCGAAACAGGTTTGGAAGATGATTTTGAAATTGTTTGAAGATTGTGTTTCGGGCGCGTTTATGTTGTCGGCAAGTTGAATGAGCCGACGCACGCGCCAAGTTACGTCCGCACTTTGTTTTTCGATCAAAAACGCGCCCAGAGGCATCACCGGCGAAGAATTTTGCGGAACGATTTTGGCGATTTTGATGAGCGCGGCGGCGAGATTTAATGCCGTCGTGTTGCCGCCGGTTTGGGCGGCGTATTCGTCGGCGGCTGATTCGGCATTTTCCGCCCACGCGTTGTCGAGCGTTTTGCCGAGTGGAAAAACCAGCAAATCACGGCAGATTCTGAGAAGCGTTCGTTTGAAATTATCCCGCGCGGCAAGGTGTCCGCACTCGTGGGCGATTGCCGCGCCGAATTCTTTTTCGTCGAGCGAATCGAAAATCTGTTCGGCGACAAACATTTTCGTCCGAAAAGTTCCGACAACGGCGATTACCGGAAACGGATGATTGATCCGATAAACCGGAACGCGAAGATTTTCGATGAAAATTGGCTCGGAACGCCGCATCCAACTTTTCACCAGACGGCGCGTGCGCCACCAAGTTCCGAAAATCCGGTAAAATGCGGCGGCAATTCCGATCAGTGAAATCACGGCTAAAATCGCTAATTTCGCGCTGACCGTTTCGTCCGGTGAACGCGGCTCAAACAAAATATAAGACGGCAGCAGGAAGGCGAAAACTAAAATTATCGCTGCCAACAAAGGAAAGATTCGGAACGAAAAAATCACCTGCGCCCGCGTTTGCGCCGACCAGTTTTGCGCCGGTTTTTCAACGACGCGCCACAGAACGGTCGCCGCCGCCGAAACTAAAAAGTTAAGTGCGAGCAGCAGAGCGAAGAGCAGCGATATTCCGAGAAAAAAATACATTTCAGACTAATTTTTATTTTGCAGTGCGAGGCGTTTTTCCTGCACCAGCCGTTCGAGTTCGTCCAATAACTCCAAATCACGTTCGCTGACGGCATCAACGATACACGCCAAAACCGGCTCGATCTGCGCCGTTCCCGCATCGAGCAGTGTGCCGATCACATCGGTTGTCAATCCGCGTTCGAGTTCTTCGGCGGAAAATCGCGGTGAATATAAATAAGATTTTCCCGATTTTCGGCGCGTCAAAAGTCCTTTTTTATACAGACGATCAAGTGTCGTCATCACGGTTGTATAAGCCAGATTTTGGTCGAGTGAATCGCTGACCTGCCGGACACTGACTTCTTTTTGCCGCCAGACTTCGGCAAGCGTATCGCGTTCGAGTTTACCGAGCGAGGCGATAAATGCTTCGTGCGGCGAACGAAAACCGCGAATTAAAAACTTCGGTATTTTCATATTTGTAAAATAACGCGAAGCAGACTGGAGCGCAAGCAGCTCGCTTGCATTGAGCGTTTTCTTACTTAAAAGTTTTAATGAGAATCAAGAGTAGAATAAAATCTATCGTTTTTTGAAAATAACTGAAATAGCGGAAAAGCGGGCGCGAAGCGCAACCCTTCCTGACCTGTTAATAGTTTTAACTTGGCTGTTTTACCTGAATTTGAATACAAGTTTAATTTTGAGATTCAAGATGGAACAAATTTCAGGTCAGGAAGGGTTGCGCTTCGCGCCCGCCGCACCAAAAGCTTTTCCACTATTTTTTAATCACGTTTTTATTTAATAACGGTCGTTTTCGCATCGAAGCGATGCTCATTGCAACCCTGACGGATTGCGCTCCAATCCGCTTCGCGTTTTAGCTTAATTGCTTTTACAGACAAATTTGTAGTAAATTCAGCTATGGAAAAGTCGAAAATTTATTTAAGCGTTTTTATTGCAATTCTTTTGGTCTTCCCGCAGACGTTTTTTGCTCAAACAAACAAAACTTTGTCTAATTCAAATCAAACTGCGGATTTATTAATTGTCGGCGGAACTGTCGTGACGATGAACGCTAACCGGGATGTCATTGAAAACGGCGCGATTGCCGTCAAAAACGGTGAAATCGTCTCCGTCGGAAAAAGCTCCGATTTATCAAAATCTTACCGCGCCAAACAGACAATCAACGCTGACGGAAAAGTTATTATTCCGGGCTTAATCAACACACACACGCACGTTCCGATGAGTCTTTATCGAGGCATCGCCGACGACCTTGATTTACAGGACTGGCTCACAAAATACATTTTTCCGGCGGAAGCGAAGAACGTCAACGAAGCGTTTGTGCGCGCCGGAACGCGGCTCGGACTCGCAGAATTTATTCGCGGCGGCACGACGACGTTCTGCGATATGTATTATTTTGAAGACGCGATTGCCGACGAAACTTCCAAAGCCGGCGTTCGCGGAGTCTTGGGCGAAACGCTGATTGATTTTCCCGCGCCGGACAACAAAACTTTTGATGACGCGCTAATTTACACCGAAAATTACGTCAAAAAATGGCAGGGAAATCCGCTGATTATTCCGGCAATCGCGCCGCACGCGCCTTATACTGTTTCGCAGGAACATCTTTTAAAAACCCGTGCGCTGTCCGACAAATTAAACGCACCGCTCGTCATTCACCTTGCCGAAGCCGAAACCGAAACGGCGTTTATCGAACAAAATCACAAAGGAATGCGACCGATTGAATATGTCGAAAAAATCGGTTTTTTGAGCGACAAAGTGATTGCCGCACACGTCATTCAGGCGAACGAAGCGGAACTTGAAATTTTGAAACGAATCGGTGTCGGCATCGCGCATAATCCGCAATCGAATATGAAGCTCGCGGCGGGCGTTGCGCCTGTGCCGATGATGCTCAAAATGGATTTGCGGCTTGGTTTGGGAACGGACGGCGCGGCATCGAATAACGATTTGAGTTTGTGGGAAGAGATGGACACGGCGGCAAAACTGCACAAAGTTTTCTCGAAAGACCCGAAAGTCGTTTCCGCCGAGCAAGCCTTTATGATGGGAACAATCGGCGGCGCACGCGCACTTCATTTGGAAAATTTAATCGGTTCGCTCGAAACCGGAAAACGTGCCGATCTTGTCATTGTTGACTTTGACAGTCTTAACCAAACGCCGTCGTATAGTGTTTATTCGACATTGGTTTACGCGACGAAAGCCGAAGACGTGCGAACGGTCGTCATCAACGGAAAAGTCATAATGCGCGATAAACGCTTGCTCACGCTCGATGAAAATGCTATAAAGAAAGACGCAAACCTCTACCGAGAAAAAATCATCAATAGTTTAAAGAGTAAATAGGTCAGTTGGCGGTCAACTTGGCTTTAAAGAATTTACGAATCAT
The DNA here is from genome assembly GCA_965247805.1 of Pyrinomonadaceae bacterium. Lineage (GTDB taxonomy): Bacteria > Acidobacteriota > Blastocatellia > Pyrinomonadales > Pyrinomonadaceae > JAFDVJ01. Next base: position 4,363,677 of record OZ252034.1, on the reverse strand, counting down.
AATAGATAAATTATTTGCAGGTCTTACAAAGTGAGCCTTTTAAGTTGTTCGCTCGACCTTTGCGGGAAATTTAATCAGGAAATCATTATTTAAGGAGGACTGAAAATGCCGCTAAACGTCAAAAGGTTTTTGGCTTCAATATTTTTAGTAGTATTTAGTTTTATTATTTTGAACGCGCAGACCGCGCCGACTTCCGGCGAAGTGATGCGCGGCAGAATCTCAAAGGCAAAAGCGTTTATCGCGGTGAAAAATTATAACGCCGCGATCTACGAACTCGAAAACATTCGCCGTGAAACGAGCGACCAAACCGTTCACGGAGTTTTGAATGTGCTGCTCGTCAACTGTTATCTCGAACAGGGCGACTACAAACGCGCTCAGGATTTTCTCGCCACACTTTTCAACGACATCAAAGCCAACAAACCGAACGCGGCGGCAAACTATTACACCTCGGCGGCGCAGGTTATCAAAGGCGCACGCAACCAATCCGACCGCTACAAGGCTTTAGGGTTGTCGGTTTCCGACCGCAATCTACCGCCCGAAGCGACGACCGATCTGGAAAAAATGCGCGAAACGCTCGAAAAAGTGATCGAGCAGTCGCGGACTCTCGGCAAGGACGCGAAACAGACTTCGGATGCCTACGCGCTGCTCGAAGGTACGACCGCCGCCCGCAGCCTGATCGCGCGTGACGATTTCGATGCCAAGCGTTGGAAGGACGAAGTTGCCGATTCACGCGAGAGTTTAGCCAATTCGCGCAGCACAATTTTCAGTGCAGTGACCGAAACGCCGACTCAGAATACGACTGTTCCGCAAAATACCGTTGCGTCAAACAACACACCGAATCTTCCGACAAACACACTGCCGCTGCCGAATAACGACCAATCGAACAACGATAAAACGCCGGTTTTCAAACCTGTCAAAGAAACGAAACCGAACATTGATTTGACCGCGAAAAACGACAAACCCGTCATCAAAGAACCTGTTAAAGAAACTCCGAAAAGGGAGGAAGTCAAGAAACCGGACGAAACTCCGAAGACTGACAACATACCGGCAAACAACGACACGACGCAGAAAAAACGTGATCGTCTCGTTAATAAATCCGACGAAAACAAAGACACAAATAAAAACGACAACACGGTAGCGAAGACCGAAACCGCCGATCCGAATTCGCCGATGAGTGTCGGTTCGCTGATTGAATATGCGGTTGAGCGTCAAAATCCGGTTTATCCGGCGACGGCGCGAACTCTGCGGCAAACCGGCGTTGTCCGCCTCGAAGTCGTCATTGACGAAAACGGCAAAGTTGCAACCGTCCAGAATCTAAGCGGACCGACGCTGCTTCAAAGTGCGGCAAAAGACGCGGTGAAAAAGTGGAAGTTCAAGCCGTTTGTCCGCGACGGTCAGCCGGTCAAAGCAACCGGATTTTTGAGTTTTAACTTTAATCTGTAAATTGTGGATAATTTCGTAAATTGTCGGGCGGATGCTTTTGGTGAAAAGCGTCCGCCTTTTATTTTGCCGCATCGCAACCGTTTGCGGATGTTTCGCAACTAATTTTGTAATGTTGAATTGTCGGAACGCACGCGCCCTCGCGTGCAAATGCCGCATCAAATTTCATCATCGAATATCTTTTCAAACGCTGAATGAGCGTTTATTGCCGCCGGTTCGGACGGCGTTCTGTTTGAAAAACAATTGATTTGATTATCAAACTCAATTCCAACGCTTTACAATACAAATATGCTTTTGAAAATTCTGTTTGTTATCGTTTTATTGGCAATGGCAATTTTTTCACAAACTCCGCCGCTTGAACCGGGCGTGTCGCAAACCTTGGCAAAATGGCGGGCGGCGAATTATTCGGACGTGCGTTATAAACTCAATATCACACTCGAAAAAGGCGCACCGCTGATGAAAGGCGAGATCGAAATTCGTGTGAATCTGACGGACGAAGGCGCGAAAAACGATTTGATTTTAGATTGGCGGACGACGCAGTTTGCGAATGATAAAGACAAACCATTCGCCGATGTCGTCGCGGTCAATGAATCGCTGATAAAGAAATTGTTGGACAGCGGAAAATATGCTTATCTGATTGATAAGGAACATCTTGTCATTGCACCGAGGCTTTTGAAAACAGGTGAAAACGTCATCAAAATTCAATTTGCTTCACCGATAAAAACAAGCGGCGCGGCAATCACGCGCTACGTTGACAAGGAAGACGGCGCGGAATACATCTATTCGTTGTTTGTCCCGTCCGACGCAAGCACGGCGTTTCCAGTGTTTGACCAGCCGGATTTGAAGGCTCGCTTTCAACTCAATGTTGTTGCGCCGATTAATTGGCAAGTAATTTCAAATGTTCAGCAGCCGCTTTTCACGATTTATGATGATTCGAAAGCCATATACGGTTTGAGACGTTTTGAAGAAACCAAACCGATCAGCACATACGTTTTTGCGTTTGCGGCGGGCGATTTTGCAGAAATGTCAGAACCATCTGCGGTAGCGGATGGTTTAACGCGGCAAACTGAAAACTCGAATAAAAACGCGAACGTCTCAAATGCGAAACTTAAACCGCCCGCTACCGCAGGCGGTTCTGACCTGTCAACCAAAATTTACGTTCGCAAATCGCAAGCCGAGAAATTCAAACAACATTCTGCCGAAGTCTTTCGCCTCAACCGCGAAGGCATTAAATATCTCGAAAGCTATTTTGATTACAAATTTCCGTTTCCGAAATACGATTTGGTGTTGATTCCCGAATTTCCGTTCGGCGGAATGGAACACGCAGGAGCGACTTTTTTGCGTGAATCTTCCGTCATTTTTCCGTCCGAACCGACTAAGAACGATTATGTTTCACGCGCCAACGTCATTTTTCACGAAGCCGCGCATCAATGGTTCGGCGACACGGTGACGATGAAATGGTTTGACGATCTGTGGCTCAAGGAAGGCTTTGCCGAGTTTATGGCGTATAAAACTTTGGAAAAAGTAATGCCCGAATACAACGCCTGGAAAATCTTCTACGAGCGCAACAAACAATCCGCCTATCTGACAGATTCAACCAAAGGCACCACGCCGATCTATCAGGAAATCCCGAATCTTTCATCGGCAAAATCCGCCTACGGCAACATCGTCTATCGCAAAGCCCCGTCGTTTCTGCGCCAAGCCGAGTTCTATCTGGGCGAAGATAAATTTCAAACCGCCGTCCGCGCATTTTTGAAAAAACACGAATTCGCCAACGCCGAATGGACGGATTTGGTGAAGGAATTTGAAACTGCAAGCAATCTAAATTTAAAGGCTTGGGCAAATAGTTGGGTCACAAAACGCGGAATGCCAATTTTCACGATGGAAGTCATAAATCCTAAACCAAGGATAAATTTAACGAGTGATCCGATTGATATTAAACTCATTTTTTCACAAAACAATGCTCTCAAGGAAAAGCCTAGCTGGGAAGAAAAACTACAGTTTTTATACATTTATAATAATGGAAAAAGAAGAATTGAAACGGTGAATTTTGGAAAAAACGATAAAGCCATCGAAGAACTTTGGGGAATAAATTTTCGTGGACAGGAATCGAATGAAGCAAAAAGAGATTTACAACCACCGAAATTTATTTTCACAAACTACCAAGATTACGGCTACGGCATCTTTCTGCTTGACGAGAAAAGCCGCGCTTATGCTCTCGCCAATATCCAGACGGAAAAAGACGATTTTCTCCGCACGATGATGTGGGGCGCGTTGTGGGATTCGGTCAGGGAAACGGAACTCGCGCCGAGAGATTATGTTGAACTCGTCATCAAAAACTTGAACGTAGAAACCGACGAAAGCACGATTCAAACGCTTCTCGGCAGAGTTTCAACCGCGATGAATTATTATTTATCCGACAAACAACGCGACGAACTCGCGCCGCGTATCGAAGCGATGTTGATTGACAAAATCGCCAACGCCGAAACGCAGGGACAACGCATCACGTTTTACCGCGCCTTTCTCAATCTCGCGTCGAGCGCAAAGTCGGCGCAGATTCTCAAAGACATTTTAGCGGGCAAATCAAAAGTCGCTGTCTTTCAACTAAAGACCAAAGACAAATTTGACATCGTAACGCGCCTGCTGATTTTGGGCGACAAAGACGCTCCCGTTTTGCTGGCGAATTTAGAGAAAACCGAAACATCCGACGAAGCCAAACGCTACGCCTACGCCGCCCGCGCCGGAATCGGGACAGCCGAAAACAAAGCGAAATATTTCAAAGACTTCATCAAAAACAAAGACATCTCCGAAAGCTGGATCGAAGCCGCATTTGTGCCGTTCAATTCTGTGCGTCATTCGGATTTGACCGCAATTTATCTCGAAACTGCGCTCTCCGAACTGCCAAACCTCAAACGAAACCGCAAAATCTTCTTCATCAACGGCTGGCTTGGCGCATTCATCGGCGGACAAAAAAGCGAAGAATCGCTTTCCGTCGTCAACAAATTTCTGGCGGACAATCCGAATTTGGATAAAGATTTGCGGCTGAAAATTTTGGAAAATGTGGACGGACTTGAGAGAGCAGTGAAGATTCGGGCGAAATATACGAAATAATTTTGTTCACTATCAAAAAAGGTTTTGGAATTCAATCTCCAAAACCTTTTTACCTTTTACCTTTTACCTTCTAATTTTTATTTTCCATCTGCGTCATCAATTCGGCAAAGCGTTCGTCATCACGAATCGGCGCGAGGCAGATGTCATTGAGATAAAAAGTTTTATTTTCGTTGCCGAGTTTGAGGGCGCGGTTGAGCCAGCGAAACGCCGAGTCCATATCACCAAGCTGCGAATACGCTTCACCGACCCAGTAAGCCATATCGTGATCTGATTTAGCGAGCGCGAGAGCTTCTTCACTAAGCTGCGCCAGTGCGTCTTCTTTTCTACCGACGGCGGCGAGAAACGCCGCGAGCAGCGGGCGGATGCCGTCCATCTGCGGATTTTCCGTAATTACTTTTTCAAGCATTAGGATTCCGATTTCACGGTCGCCGCGATGAAACAGCGTCGCCGCGTGAAAAATTCGGAGCATCGGATGATTCGGTTCGACCTTGATGCCTTTTTCGATTTCCTTCATCGCCTCTTCAAAGCGTTTTTGATAGAGAAAAATTCGTGCGCGGTTGTATGCCGCAATCACCCGCGCCGCCGGATCGAGCCGCGCCAGTTTCTCAAAAGCCTTTAAAGATTGGTCATAATCGCCGTCGAGCCGGTGCATTATTCCTTTGACAAAATAAAGCGGTGCTTCGTTCGGAAACTGTTCCTGTAAGGTTTTAATCTCGGCACGCGCCTTTTTCTTTTCGCCGCGAGCGAGATAAATCATCACCGTTAAAACCCGCGCTTCGGTGACGTTCGGGTCATAGAAAAATGCTTTCGTGAATGCCGATTCCGCCAGCGTATAATCTTCCGGTTCACCCAAACCTTTTAAGAAACGGTTCGCGTAGCTTGCACCCAAACCCGAATAGGCAAGTGCGAATTGCGGGTCTAAATCAATGGCGTGTTTGAAATTATGAATCGCGGCTTCGCAGTCAGCGTTAGAAACAGTGCGGAAAATAAAACGTCCGAAATTGTCGCGTCCGCGTAAGTATTCTTCCCACGCTTCGGCATTGTCGGTTGGTCGGCGACCGAGTTTTTCCTGTTCGTTTTCAGAAAGTTCGAGCCGCAAGCCTTCCAAAATCCGTCGTCCGATCATATCCTGCAAAGCGAGAATGTCGCCGCCTTCGGCATCAATCCGGTCACTCCATAAGATTTCGCCCGACGCAACATCGAGAAGCTGCGCCGTCACGCGCATCCGGTCGCCCGAACGAATAAATCCGGCGGACAAAACAGCATTCACGCGCAATTCTTCGCCGGCATCACGCGGATCAACTTCCAAACCTTGATACTTGGCGATCACCGAACTCGGACGCACAACCAACGATTTCAATTGAGCCAGTTCCGTAATGACGGCATCAGCCAACGCAAATTCGTAAAAATTCGATTTTTGATCCTGATTCAGATTCTTAAACGGCAGAATCGCAATACTTTTCTTTTCCGTTCCGGTTGCCGTCATTGTTATTTCAGGCGCGTAAGAATTGGTCAGCGGCGGATTTGAAGGCAAAGAATTGCGGCTCGTCGAATTTTCCGAGCCTTTTCCCTTAATCCAGTTCCAAGCGCGTTTGACGACGTTGTTGTCAACGTGTCGCGGCGCGTAAGTATCGTTTTGTAAAACGGGCATACCTGAAATATCCTGTAAAACTGCGCGAATATCGTCGCGCATCGTCGCAATTTTTTGATAGCGATCTTTTGGTTGTTTGGCTAAAGCCTTATCAATAATCAGTTGAAGCTGCGGCGGCAGCGGTTCGTTCGTTCGCATCAGCGCAAGCGGTTTCGGTGTGCCGTGCAGAACCTGATGACGCACGTCAATCACCGTTTTCCCCTGAAACGCCCAAATTCCCGTGAGCATTTCATAAAGCAGAACGCCGGTCGAAAAAATATCGGCGCGATGGTCGGCACGTTCGCCTTTGGCTTGTTCCGGCGCGGCATAAGTTGCTGTGCCATAAGGGATTCCGATTTCCGTCAGATCGGCGCGATTCGTGCCGCGCGGTAAATCTTCGGGATCATCCTGAAGCAGTTTCGCCAGACCGAAATCAAGAACTTTGACTAAGCCTTCGCTCGTCACCATTATATTTCCGGCTTTGATGTCGCGGTGAATGATGCCGCGCGAATGTGTGTAGGCGAGCGCATCACAGGTGTGAATCGCAATCGAAAGCGCACTTTTCAATTCGAGCGGACGACCGGCGACGAGTTGGCGCACGTTTTTGCCTTCGATATACTGCATCGCAATATAGTAAATTCCGTTGGCTTCGTGAAAATCGTAGATCGTGCAGATGTTCGGATGGTCAAGTTGCGAACAAAGCTGCGCTTCGCGCTCAAAGCGTTTGAAGTTAGCGGTTTTAGCGGTTAATTCCGGCGGCAGAACTTTAACGACAATCGTGCGGTTGAGTTTCGTGTCGAGGGCTTTGTAAACCGTCCCTTGTCCGCCTGCGCCGAGTTTTTCCTGAATTAAATATTGGTTAATCTTTGAACCAATCATACGGATTTCGGATTTATGATTTCGGATTTCGGATTTCCTAAAATAATCCTCAAATCAATCCTCGTCAAAACTTGATATTATAACCGGAATTTGAAAATCCGCAATCTGCAATCCCAAATCCCAAATTGTGTGGTCGGCAAACTGCCGATTAATCTGGAATGATCGTTCAGCCGCGCGGCGGGTTTCCCCAACCCGAACTGATATATTCACCGTTTTCGACGATGCACGGCACGACCAGATCACCGCCCGAATATTCCAGCATTTCCTTTTGTCTCAGCTTATCATTCTGAGCGTCATATTCGATGAAGTTCACCCCGTTTTCGTTGTAATAATCCCGCGCTTTCTGACAATAAGGACAGCCCGGTTTAACATACATTACCAAAGACATTTTTTTGAAATTTCTCCTCTCAATACATAGTTTAGCAATTATGAAGAATTTCACAAATGACAAGCAAAACTAAAAGAAAAAAGGTCGCGGCTTTCCATCGAAAACCAAACGACCCTTGATTAAATTTTATCGCAAATTAAAGCGATTTCGGTCTGAGAAAATCCATTTTCCAGAGCAGCTTCAAAAACTGCCGAAACGAACTTTGCGAATTGTTCTTACGGTTTTGCGAAAATCCCGGTTCATAAAAATTTTCGACATAATCAATCGCCGCGACGCGAAAACCGATGTCGCGTTTGAGGCGTTCGCTGACATACCATTTGTGGTCAACGATTCGTTCCCACAAAGTTTTTGCTTCCATTTTTTGAAAATCCTGTTCCAAATATTCCTTTAACAAACTCTGTTCGCGGGTCGGAACGCTCTCTAAAACTTTTTCTATCGTATAATCCAATCTATAAGAAAACATATAATAACTCCCTCGTTCAATCAATAAAATATAATTGATAAATATAAATATCGCCTTCGCTATCAAAGGCTATAATTAAGTATAATCATTCCTGCTTAATGATTACCAACTCTTATTTTTCATCGGTGCGATGAATCAGTTTAATGTTTCTAAATAGTTACAAAGATGGAACTTTGGCAGCTCAGAACTTTTACCGCGATTGCCGAAACCTTGAATTTTACAAAGGCTTCGGAGAAATTGCACCTGACGCAGTCAGCCGTCAGCCACCAAATCAAAGCACTCGAAGAAGAGTTTGGCGTGCCGCTGTTTATTCGCGCGAAAAGCGGCGTTGTCTTAACCGATGCCGGCAAAGTCGCGCTCCGTTATGCCGGGCGAATTTTGGAAGAAGCTGAAGAGATGCGCGAAAAAGTAACCGGGCGCGAAAAAGCTCTCGCCGGCAGAGTGCGCGTCGCGGCGGCGACGCAGGCGTTGGTTTACCTGTTCGCGCCGCTGTTTGAAGAATTTATGGATGCGTTTGAAACCATCGAACTCGTTTTTCGCACCACGGTTTCGACCGAACAAACCGTCGAAGACATTCTCGAAGGTGTCGCCGATGTCGGTTTCGCGTCGCTTGCCGTTTATTCGCCGGTTTTACAGGTCACGGAAATCTTTGACGATAAACTTTCATTGGTCGTCGGCAAAAAACACAGATTCGCCAAACAGACGGAAGTTTCGATTAAAGATTTAAAAAAAGAACGCTGGATTTTGTTTGAACGCGGCGCGTCAATCCGCCGGGCGACCGACGATTTTTTCAAAAAGGTCAAAATCGAACCCGAAACCGCGCTCGAATCAAACGACACATATTTTATTAAATTGATGATCGAACACGGTTTAGGCGTTTCGCTGATGCCTTCGTGGGCGGTCCGTGAAGAAATAAAAAACGGCAAACTCGCGCAAATTAAAATCAAAGGACACGAACTCAAACGCTCGGTCGCAATGGTTTCGCTCAAAGGCGCACAGTCCGCGCCGATTCGCGCCTTTACCGAATTTGTCATCAAACACAAAAACAAACTGCAAAGCGCAGCGATAGACTGAGACCGATTAAATATAAAAAAAGCAAAAGACAAATTTATCCACAGATGAACACAGATAGACACAGATTTTTAAAATCGTTTATGATTGATTTTTCATCCCTAAAATTATCCGTGTTCATCTGTGTTCATCTGTGGATAAATAATGTTTTGCCTTATTTTTATGAATTTAGAAGATTACAAAGACATTTTCGAGCCGTTTGAAAAGCTCGTCGAAATTGAAATCTGCGGCGAAGTGCGCGAAGTTCCCGAAAACAATTCGCTGCTGCGCTGTTTTCAGTATCTTTCCATTGAAACGATTTCGTTCGGTGATTTTTGCTGGAACGGCGATTGTTTGAACTGTCAGGTTTGGATAAAAAACGGTGAAAAAGAAAAAGCCGTTTTGTCGTGCCGCACAAAAGTCGAAGAAGGAATGAAAATAATTCGCCTGAACAAAGAAATCATCCTATAAAAATTGACTTTTACTGCTTTTGTTTGGTATAACAACAAAGTTCACATTCCTAAAATTTCAAAGATTTTTCAAAAAATTAAAGATGAGAAAATTAGATTTACTCGTCAAAATGTTGTTTATTTTGGCTTTTTTATTTTTAAACAGCAATTTTGCCAACGCCCAAATAACCGAAACTTCTCTGCGCGGAACGGTTACGGACAGCACGGGAAATGTCATTGTCGCGTCGGCAGTTGTCGCGCAAAATGAAGCGACGGCGCAGATTTTGACGACGACGACCAACGACAACGGCGAGTTTGTTTTTCCGACTCTGCCGTCGGGAAGCTATAAAATTTTCGTGCGCGTTCCCGGTTTTAAGACTTACGAGCAAAAGAATCTGAAATTGAATGTCGGGCAGACTTCCGAATTAACGATCAAACTCGAAATCGGCGAAGTTTCCGCGACGATTGAAGTCGAAGGCAACGAGAATCTGACGCAGGTTTCGACCGAAGCGCGAATCTCCGACACTTTCACGCGCCAATCAATTACCGAACTGCCGATTCCGCAGCGCGACGTTTTCGCTTTGTCGAAATTAAGCGCGGGTGCGACGGCGATTCCGGGCGCGGCAAATTCGACAAAACTGACGAATTCGCCAGTCATCACGGTCAACGGCAATCGTTATCGCGGCAATAATTACGTTCTCGACGGCGCATTGAATGTCAACGCGAACAACACGGGCGAACCGGCGATTGTGCCGAGCGTCGAAGTGATCGAAGAAGTTCAGGTGCAAACGTCGAATTTCTCCGCCGAATTCGGGCGCGGCAACGGTTCGGTCGTCAATATGCGGACGAAATCGGGAACGAACGCTTTTCGCGGACAAGTTTGGGAATACACGCGCAACGCCGCGCTGAATGCGCGAAATTTCTTTGCAAAGGAACGCGCACCGCAGGTTTATAACCAATACGGCGGCTCGTTCGGCGGACCGATTATCAAAAAGAAAACCTTCTTTTTCGGCAGTTATGAAGGCTCGAAATATGCTCTCGCCAAAGCACTTTCTTTTCAGGTCGAAACGCCGGAACTTCGCGCTTATGTAGCAAACACGCGACCAAATTCGATTGCCAATCGTTTATTCCGCGACTTTGCCGCGCCGATTCCGAATCGTTCAGGCAGCGGTTATCAAAATCAGACAAATTTAACATTTGGCACACTTACAATTCCGGCAACGGGAACGGCTTCCGTTAATTTGCGCGATTACATTCGCTCCGATCAATATCTTGCGAGAATTGACCATTCATTAACCGATAACGACAAACTGACGTTTCGATGGATTGCCGAATATCAAAAAGATCAGGGCGGCACGAGTTCTTCGGCGGCGACAAACGGCAAAGCGGTGCGCGGTGAGCGCGGTTTTTTTGACGGCGCGTTCGGGAATTTCAATTTCGGATATACAAAAATTCTAAAAAATGCGGCGAACGATCTGCGCTTTTCGGCGGGTTTTACCAATACTAATCGCGGCAATGACGACGCGGTTGTTCCCGAAATCACGATCACCGGAATCACCGCGCCGTTCGGCGATATTTTCAATTCGCGCACCAAACTTCGCACTTACGAAATCCGCGATACTTTTTCTTTAGTCAAAGGCAATCACACGATTCGTTTCGGCGGCGAAGGTCGCAGAATCTTCAAAGGTTTGTCAATCGGTCCGGCTTCGACGGGAAATTATACTTTTACGAGCCTTTTGAGTTTTATCAACGACGCACCGTTTCGACAAACTTTGACGGTTGACCCGAAGACCGGACAACCGACCGCTTTTCCGCGCTATTTTCGCGTTATCGAAGCCGGACTTTTTGTGCAGGACGATTGGAAGGTGAACAAGCGTTTGAACCTGAATCTCGGTGTTCGTTGGGATTATTTCGGCGACGCGAAGGAAAAACAAGGCTTGCTTTCTTCGATAATTTTAGGCAGCGGCAGCAGTTTTCGTGAACAAATCACCAATGCGGCAATCGGGCGCGTCAAACGACTTTACAAACCCGAATTAACCAATTTTTCGCCGCGTCTCGGTTTGGCTTTCGACCCGTTCGGCGACAATAAAACTTCGATTCGCGCCGGATTCTCACTTGCGTTTCAGCCGCATCACGGGCAGTCAATCGCCGGTGCGCGGGCGTTGTCGCCGGATGCCGTGGCGATTGTCGCACAGCCGAACGCGGCAAATCCGTCGCAAGGCTTCGGCACACAGATTCTTTATAACATTCCGGTTCCGTTCAATCCCGAATTCGCTCGCGGGCTAAATCAATTCGGCGGCATTAATCCTTTGCCCGGACAACGTGCGCCGCGTCCGACCGGTTTTGTCGTCAATCCGACGATCAAAACGCAATACAGCGAAAGTTTCTTCGCCAATATTCAACGGCAATTAGGAAAAGGCTGGATTGCCGAAATCGGCTACAACGGCACAATCGGTGTGAATTTGGAACGGATTGACGACATTAATCGTTTCGCGGGCGATTTGCTCGACGGCGTAGAAAATCGTTTGAATCCGAATTTCGGAACACTTCTTTTCGTGACGAACGGCGTAACTTCGACTTATCACGGCGCGACGGTCGAGCTTCGCAAGAGTTTTACAAAAGGCTTTTCTCTGCAAACAAATTATCGTTTTTCAAAATGGCTCGACACGTCGAGCGACACTTCGACCGGACAATTTTCCGACAATTCCGAACCGGGAAAAGGAGCGCAGGACATCAATTGCCTGAAATGCGAACGCGCCCGTTCGTTGTTCGATATTCCGCACCGCTTTTCATTTGCCGGTGTTTGGAATCCGAATTTCTTCAAGGATGGCAATAAATTTGTGCGGGTTTTAACGAAGAATTGGCAGATTTCGACAATTTTCACGGCGCAGTCGGGCAGACCTTTTTCAGTCTGGAACGGCGCGGCTTCGATTATTCAGCGCAATTCCGCCGGACAAATTACCGGATTCACGGGCGGCGATTACAACTTGGACGGCGGCGGCGGCGCAGTCGGCGGCGGATTTTATGACCGCCCGAATTTAATCGGAAACGTCAACACGAATTTTAACCGGCAAAGTTTCTTGAACGGACTTTTTCCCGCGACCGCGTTTTCCGCGCCAACGCCGGGAACAAACGGCAGTTTGGGCAGAAACACTTTTCGCGGTCCGCATTATGTAACGCTCGACGTTTCTCTTGCGCGGCAGTTTTCGTTTGGCGAAAAGAAAAAATTGATGCTCAAAATCGAAGCCTTTAACGCGCTCAATAACGTCAATCTTTACCTGCCGAACGCGGATTTGAGTTTGTCAAATTTCGGCAAATCAACCCAAGCCTTTGAACCGCGCACATTGCAGGCAAGCGCGAAATTTGTATTTTAGAATTTAAGAAATAGAACGCGGACAAACGCGGATTTTACGGATTTCCGCAGATTTAATAAATTGATTTATCCGTGCCAATCCGCCAAATCCGCGTTTGTCCGCGTTCCATTAAATTATGAAAATCTTAACAATTTTATTCATCGTTTCGGCTTTCGCGTTCAATGTTTTCGCGCAAGGTGATTGGCGCAAAATGACGGAAGCCGAACTGCAAAAAATCGTTCCCGAAAAAGCTCCGGTCATCAAGGAAAACATCGAAACCGAATTTCGCACGGCTTCGGGAATCACTGACGGAAAAAGCAATATTTTCGGCGTGGTCGTCATCACCGCCGGTTACGAGGCTGACGGAAAATATACGCATTTTTTCAAAACGGACGCGAAAATCAAGATTGGCGAATTGAGTCTGGCAAAGGGCGAATATATTTTCGGCTATCAACGGCTCGATGCCGAAACTCTGCGCGTCACTTTTTATCGCGCAAAAGAAGGCGAACTCGTCGGCGCAACCAAAGCAAAGGTCGAGAAAACAAAAGGCGCGATTTATTCGTTTCTAATCGCGCCGCCGACTGCGAAACAAGGCAAAATTTACATCGGCAGATTCACGTTCGCATATATTTTGGAGTAAAGACTGGAGCGCAAGCATCTTGCTTGCGCTCCAGTCAGAAAAATTATGAAAGTTTTATCAATCGCAATTTTAATTTTATCGTTTGTCGTCGCGGGTTTGGGACAAAAAGATACGGTTGTAGCTCCTCAAAGAGAAAAAGATAGGACAAATTTTCCCGGAACGACAAATATTTCATCGCCTAATTGGGTATATTCAGAAAAACTTGCTAAAGAAAAAGTGAACGCCGAGCCGCGTGTCGCCTTGGCAGAAGTTAAAGAAATCAAAAACGCTGACGCGCTTGAAACGGCGAATGTGCCGAATTACATTAAGGCTCTCGCGCAGAACACGAAAGCCGCGCCGCAGTTTGCGAATATGGTTCAGACGTTTTTGTTTGGCGGCACGGTCGCGCCCGAAACGAAAATGGCGATGGGACTCAAGATTGCTCTGATTTACAAAAGCGGTTATCTTTTCGCCCACACAAATCGCTGGCTTCGCGCAAGTGATAAAGGTCAAAATCTGCTGAAGAATTGGAATGATGAAAAGTCTTTGACCGAAGCCGAAAAAATCGCGCTCGAATATGCCGAGAAATTAACCAACGATATTCACGGCGTTTCGGACGAAGATTTTGCGCGGACACGCGGTTTTTATAACGATTCGCAGGTGATCGAATTGACGATGACGGTTTGTTTTTTCAATCATTTTGTCCGTTTTGTCGAAGCGACGAATCTGCCCGTCGAAGATTGGGTTTTAAATGATAAATCGCCGAAAATTGCCGATTCGATCAACAAAACCGTTTCGCCGATGGCGCGTGTCGCGCTCGTTTCGGATGTTGAAATGTCGCAAACGCAAACGATTTTGGAAAATGCGAAACAGACACAAACTCCGGCGCAAGGTTTGGGTTTGGGTATTGCCAATTCGCAGCGTGCTTTCCTTCGTGTTCCCGCGCTCGGTCAGGCGTGGCGCGATTTCGGTTTTCAAAACCGTCAGAGTTGGACGATTGACCGCAATATTCAGTTGCAGATTTCATTCGCCGTTTCGATGGCAAACGGCTGTCGTTACTGCACGCTGCATCAGGTTTTAGGTTTGCGAAGGCTTGGCGTTGATCCGAAAAAATTGCTGGCGATGAAAAAGGACGATTCGCAGCTCACGCCGAAAGAATTAACCGCAGTCGAATTTGCGCGAAAATTAACAGCTCAACCGAATTCCGTCACGGACGCGGATTTTGAAAAACTCAAAAAGGAATTTGGCGAACAGGGCGCAGTCGAGGTCGTTTTGCAAACCGGCGCGTTCGCCTTTATGAACCGTTTCACCGACGGTTTGCGTCTGCCGTCCGAAGACGAAGCCGTGAAAAATTATCAAGAAGTTTACGGCGACGGCGCATACAAAAACTGGAAAATTCAAAAGTGAAAAAGTATTAAAAGTGAAAATGTGAAAAAGTTGGCTTGCACACGCAAACGCCAACTTTTTCACATTTTAAACTCTTTCACGTTTTCACTTTTAATACTTCGGGATTTTCGGGTCAACATCGTTTGACCAAGCCGTGATGCCGCCGCGTAAATTCTTCATATCGCCTTTGAAACCGGCGCGTTCGAGTGCTTGCAGTGCCATCGCGCTGCGTCCGCCGGCTTTGCATTGGAAAATAATTTCGCGCGTCGGATCGAGTTCGTCCATTCGATTAATTATTTCGCCAAGCGGAATCAACTTCGCGCCTTCGATTCTGGCAAACGCATATTCGTCCGGCTGGCGCACATCAATTAATTGAAAATCTTCATTGGCATCCATTTTGGCTTTCAGTTCGGTTGCGGTAATTTCCTGCATTTTTATATTATTCCTCGTAAAATTTTTTGAATAGATACAATTTTATACCTTTGTGTTTCGATTTCTGCAATGAACAAAAACAAAAAAACGAAAACAGTTTTTAATGTGCAAAATTTCCACCGGATTTTTTATTTTTTTACCGGCAAACTTACGCAAAACAAAAAATGAGCAGCGTCGTATTGATGATGTGAAGAGTTCTCTTCCACCCCCTTAAAACAAAAGAGGCTTGTTGCTGCAAGCCTCTTTTGTTCGTTTGAATTGTGAATGTTTTCTAAATTTTGAAGCCGCCGCGTGTCAGTTGCGTTTCAAAATTGGCTTTGTCAACGGCTTTGATGTATGCGTCGCGCGGTTCGACGATGCCTTTCTGCACCAACTCGAAAAGTGCGTCGTTGAGCATTACCATTCCAAGATTTTTCCCCGTCTGCATCGAAGAGGCGATTTGAAATGTTTTGCCTTCACGGATCAGATTTGAAATTGCCGGTGTGACAATTAAAATCTCCAGTGCCGCAACGCGTCCACCGCCTTTTTTCGGCAGCAGCGTCTGGGCAATTACGCCTTTTAATGACTCGGAAAGCATCACGCGAATCTGCTGCTGACGGTCGGCGGGAAACTGGTCAATGATCCGGTCAACCGTCGAAGCGGCGGTCGTTGTGTGCAAAGTTCCGAATACAAGGTGTCCCGTTTCAGCCGTTTCAATCGCAATCGAAATCGTTTCGAGGTCACGCATTTCGCCGACGAGTAAAATGTCCGGGTCTTCGCGCAAAGCAGCGCGTAAGGCATTTTTGAAACTGTTCGTGTGGTTGCCAACTTCGCGCTGATTGACGAGACATTTTTGATTTTCGTGCGTAAATTCAATCGGGTCTTCAATCGTGATAATGTGGTCTTCGCGGACTTTGTTAATGTGGTCAACCATCGCGCAGAGCGTCGTTGATTTTCCGCTGCCGGTCGGTCCGGTGACGACGACCAAACCTTTCGACAAATCGCAAAGATTCATAATTGCGTGCGAAAGTCCGAGTTGCTGCGCGGTCAGAATCTTTGACGGAATGATACGAAAAACACCGCCCATTCCTTTGCGGTCGGCGAAAATATTGGCGCGAAACCGGGCGAGTCCGGGGATTTCATAAGCAAAATCGGCATCATTGCGCTCGGCAAATTCTTCCTGACTTTTAGACGGCATTATCGAATTAAGCAATTCCTTCATCGAAGCCGGATTAAGCGTCGTTTCACTGCATTGAAGCGGCATCATTTTGCCGTCTTTGCGAATCATCGGCGGCATCGAAACGCTCAAATGAAGATCGGATGCACCGACTTCCGCCATTTTGTAAAATAATGCGTCCATTCGTGACTTGGCGGGTGCATTGGCTTGCGCGGGAACGAAAGCGGCTTCCTGCGAAACTTGATACTGTTCGACCGGCGGCTGAATAAATTGCTGCGGCGCGACAAAGTTTTGCGATTGCGGAAAGGTTTCCTGCTTAACCGGCAAATCGTTCTGATACTTAAATTCTTCAGCCGGCGGAACGAAGTTTGAAGTTGGCGGAACATATTCGCCCGATTCAAATTCGGTGCGTTTCATCGGCGGTTCGTAGGTCGAAGTATCGGAAAATGTCGTTTGAAATTCGGGATCGTTAACCGAAACAATCTCGATTTCCGATTGCATATAATTCGGCACTTCATTTTGAAAAGATTTCGGCTCTTCAATTTCGAGGTCGGGCGTAAAACCGGTCGCTGTAATATTCGCGTTATTTTCAAACGCTGATGAGGCACTTTCAAATGTGTAAGAAGGCGGTTGTTGATTGAAAGCGTTCGCGGGCGGATCGAAAGAATACGCGTCAGCGGGCATTACCGGCGGTTTTTCCGTGGCGGGCGGAAGTGCGGAAGATGTCTGCAAAATACTTTCGACAATCTGTTGCTGCGACGGCGGCGCGTCCGAGAGCAGCGGTCGAATCGTTACGTTAAATCCGGCTGGCGATTTTCTGACGTGGAAATTGAATTTTCCCAAATTATGCGGGTGAACAAATTCGATTTCGGCTTTGCTCGGCAGCAGTTGTTTGACATCATTCGGAATCAGCGGAAAAACCATCATACTGATTTGGGTGCCTAAAAGCGGCGTATTGTTGACATCGTTCGAGCCGTTTGCCGAAACTAGAAACGGGTTTTTGTTCGGTTCCAGATGTAATTCGTAGCTGCAAGTAGAAAGCAGTGTTTGTAGGTAATCGTTTAACTTTTCCATAAAAATGCGATTTAATTTTAAGTATGTCTGTCGGAATTTAAGCAGAGAAAATACGATTGCGAGAAGGTCTGGTGAGAGACACAAAAAATAATAACATAATTAAACAAAGTTTGTCATCTAAAAAATTATCTTAATTAAACGACGCGAAATTATCGTTTATTAAATTTCGAATGTTGAATTTAACAGGCAAATTATGGTATTTATCAATTCGATTCTTAATTTTGAACTATGACGCAACCGAGCCAAAAAAACAGCGATTTTAAGATCGGCGAAATCAAAGATGTCGTTGTTTATCAGCTTAAAAAATACGCCGACGAGCGCGGTTGGCTGGCGGAGCTTTTTCGTCACGACGAATTAGCGGAAGAGTTTTATCCGGCGATGGCGTATATTTCCGTGACTGAACCGAATATTCAGCGCGGTCCGCACGAACACGTTGACCAAGCCGATTTGTTTTGTTTTATCGGCACGGGAAATTTCAAATTAAGGTTATGGGACAATCGCGCCGATTCGCCGACCTTTAGAAATGTATTGACGATGATCGTCGGTGAAGACAATCCGACCGCCGTGATTATTCCGAAAGGTATCGTTCACGCTTATAAAAACACGAGCGCGACGGAAAAAGGCGTGGTTATTAATTGTCCGAACCGTCTGTTTATGGGCGCGGGCAAAAAGGAAAAAATTGACGAAATCCGCCACGAAGACGATCCCGACACAATTTTTAGAATGGATGATTAAAATTAGTTCAAAACCCAAACGATTTTGAACGACAAATGTCGGCGGGCGGCAGCGGTTATCCCGCACAATCGCACGATTAAATACCACTTTTTGAAATATAAAAGCCGTGTTCGGTCTGCCGTCCGCCGACTCAAAACCAAAATAAGCAAAACTAAAGTGATTTTGGTTTTGTTTTTTTTATGCTTTTTGTGGCTAAATCTTTAATGAATGAAGATCGTTAGAATTATTGCAAGGCTCAATGTCGGCGGTCCGGCGCGGCACGTCGTCTGGCTCACTAAAGCCTTACAAACAGCGGAGTTTAAATCTGTTTTGCTGACCGGAACAGTTCCCGAAGGTGAAGAAGATATGAGTTATTTCGCCGTTGAGAACAATGTTGCGCCGGTTTATATTCCCGAAATGAGCCGCGAACTCTCGGCAAAGGACGTTGTTTCACTCTGGAAAGTTTTTCGCCGCATTTGGCAGGAAAAACCCGACATTATTCACACACACACGGCAAAAGCCGGAACCATCGGACGCATCGCCGGATTTTTTTACCGCTGGCTGGCGTGGAAAAACGTCAAAATGATTCACACTTATCACGGACACGTTTTTCACAGTTATTACGGTAAGCGAAAAACCGGGATTTTTCTGTTAATCGAAAAAACTCTCGCTAAATTTTGCGATAAAATTATCGCCATCAGTTCGCAGCAAAGATTTGAGATTAACGAAAAATTCGGTGTCGGCAAACCGTCGCAGTTTCAGGTCATCCAACTCGGCATTGATCTTGTGCCGTTCGCGGCGGCTGATTCAAAATACCAAATTCTGCGCGAAGAAATCGGCGTGAAGACCGATGAAATTCTCGTCGGATTTGTCGGGCGTTTAACGGAAATTAAAAATATTTCGCTCTTTCTAAAAACGGCGAAAATTTACCAAGAACGACGGCAAACCGACTCATCAAAGCTGAAATTTGTTATCATCGGTGATGGAAATATGCGTGAAAGTCTGGAAAGGGAAGCGACCGAACTCGGCATTCGAGAGGTTGTGTCCTTTCTCGGCAACCGCAACGATTCAGACGTTTTTTACAGTGGTCTCGATATTGTCGCGCTGACCTCGCTGAACGAAGGAACGCCGCTTTCTTTAATCGAAGCGATGGCGAACGGCAAGCCGGTGATTTCGACAGCAGTCGGCGGCGTGGTTGATTTACTTGGCAAAATTGTTGAAGATAAGAACGATTTTAAAATTTGTGAACGCGGCATCTGCACAAATTCCGACGATTCGGAAGGATTTTTCAACGGTTTGAATTATCTCACGCAGAAGGAAAGTTTAAGAAAAACGCTCGGCGAAAAAGGCAGAAAATTTGTGCAGAATAATTACAGCAAAGAACGTCTAATCAAAGATATATCCGCTTTATACCGTGATTTAATTCAAAGTTAATCAAAATTTACTTGATTTTGCGGCGAAACTACTTTGTAATATTTTTTTGACAAATTATGCACAAACGCACACGAAGTAAGTGTGCAAAATAATAATTTCAAATTTACCGAGATAGTTTTTTGTATTAAAATTTCTCCCGCGATACCTCTATGTTAAATATTTTCAACCATCCGAGTTGGGTGGCGATAATCAGTTTTGTGTCAGCGATTGCGCTCACTTATTTGGTGCGCGGCGCGGCGCGGCGTTATGGATTTGTCGCTGCGCCGAAAGCCGACCGCTGGCATAAAAAGCCGACGGCGATGATGGGCGGTGTCGCCATTTTTTTAACGACAATTCTCATATACACTTTATTTGTTCCGAAAACAATTGAATCTTTAGTGATTATCGGCGGCAGTTCATTTATGTTTCTGGTCGGACTGCTTGACGATATTCTAAATATCAAACCGTATCAAAAACTTGTCGGACAACTGATCGGCGCGGCGATTGTAATCGGTTTCGGGTTGACTCTGCCGTGGACGGGTTATGAAATTTTCGACATTGCCATCACACTCGTTTGGCTGATCGGGATTACCAACGCGATTAATCTGCTCGACAATATGGACGGACTCGCGGCGGGAATCTCGGCGATTGCCGCATTTTCGCTGGCGACTGCGTTCGGGACGAGCGGACAACTTAACGAATTGATTTTCATTACTGCATTTATCGGAGCATTAATCGGATTTTTGGTGTTCAATTTTAATCCGGCTTCGATCTTTATGGGCGACTGCGGTTCGCTGTTCGTCGGATTTTTGCTGGCAAGTTCGGTTTTGATGAATCAAATCGGCGGACGTTCACGCAGCGTTTTGACAATTTTGGCGGTTCCCGCACTGATTCTTTTCGTGCCGATTTTCGATACGACTTTCGTCACGATTTTGCGAAAACTCTGGGGCAGAAAAGCCTCGCAAGGCGGACGCGACCATACTTCGCACCGTTTGGTCGCGCTCGGACTTTCGGAACGCAGCGCGGTTTTGATGCTTTATGCTTTTGCGATTTTGGCAGGCGGCATCGCGCTTATCGTCAACACGCTCGAAGTATCGCAAAGCCTCGCTTTAATCGCAGGATTTACTGTTGTTCTAACGATTGTCGGTGTTTATCTGGCAAAGGTTAAGGTTTATAAAGAACAGGACGAAGAACTTGCCTTGCTGAACAATGCCGCGTTCGGATTTCTGCTCAATCTGTCGCACAAACGCCGCGTTTTTGAAGTGATTTTGGACGTGATTTTGATTACACTTTCATATTACACGGCTTATGTTTTGATGTTCGGTTCGTTTGAAAAAAGTGGTAATTGGAGACTTTTTATCCAGACTTTGCCGATTTTGATTGTCTTAAAATTATTCGCATTTCTCTTTATCGGCGTTTATCGAGGTATCTGGCGTTACACGGGAATCCGCGATTTCGTGACATTTTTCAAGGGAATTGTCATCGGTTCGATTTTGAGCATTGTTGCGGTTTTACTCTTTTATCGTTTTCAAAATTTTTCGCGGGCGGTTTTTGTGCTTGACGGATTGATTCTGTTTTTTGTCATTTCGGCAAGCCGGATGACTTTTCGTTTATTTCGAATTCTTTTGCCGTTGCCAAGTTCGGGCGAAGGTCGCAACGTCCTGATTTACGGTGCCGGTGACGGCGGCGAAATGATCTTGCGCGAACTGAAAAACAATCCCGAATGGGACTACAAACCAATCGGATTTGTTGACGATGACCCGCTGAAAAAGGACAAAGTTATCAACGGACTCAAAGTTTACGGCGGCAACGGCTCACTTGAAAAAATCTGCCGTCAAAATGAAATACAGGAAATTTTAGTGTCGTTCCGTAATCTTTCGCCCGAAAGACTAAGGAAAGTCAGAACCATTTGTGACAGCGCGAATATTTCATTAAAACGCGCTCTGATTAAAATCGAACCGATTGATTTTGAATAGGTTTCGAGTTCCGGTTTTAGTTTTCCGGTTAGTAAAATGCCGGTAAATTCGATATTCTTAACAAACCTGAAACTTAAAATTAAAAGAAATGGCGATTAAATCAATTAAACTCAATCCGACTGCTTCGCGCGTAATCATTCCGATTTTGACGATAATTTGCGTGATTGTCATATATTTTTTCGCCAAATGGTTTTTTGCGAACACAATAGCCCAACACGCCGACATTCAGCAAGTTGCCGATCTAGCGGTTGATTTAGCTCCGAACGACCCGGAATCTCATCTCTCCTCAGCGATTCTCTACGATAAAAGTTTCATATTCAGCGATTTGCCGAAGTCGGTCACGGAATACGAAAAAACGGTTGCGCTCTCGCCGTATGATTTTCGCTGGTGGTTTGAACTCGGCAAGGCGCGTGAACGCAACGGCGACGCGGAAGGCGCAGAGGCGGCATTGCAAAAATCGCTCGAACTCGCGCCGAATTATTCGCAAGTTCAGTGGACATTGGGAAATATCCTTTTGCGCGAAGGGAAATCCGACGAAGCCTTCGCCCAGATTCGCCGGGCGGCAGAAAGCGACCCGGCTTTTGCGAATCCGGCGATTATGAGTGCGTGGCAGATTTATCAGGGCGACACGGCGCAGATTAAGAATTATGTCGGCAATTCCGTTAATTTGCGGGCGGCTTTCGCGGCAGTTTTAGTAAAGGAAAAACGCTTTGACGATGCTTTACAAGTATGGAACAGTTTACCTGAAGAATTGAAAACAAATGACCTTAAAGTAATTGGCGAAAATATCTATCAAAAAATGATTGAAGCGAAAAAATATCGCTCTGCTTTACAAATCTACTCACAGATTTTCGGTTTGGACGATAAAAGATTAGCAGTCGGAAAAATTACGAACGGCGGTTTTGAATTTGAAGCAAGCGAAACTCTAGGCGTTTTCGATTGGCAAATAGCAGATGGTGTCGAGCCGCAAATCGGTATTGACAACATACAAAAACACGGTGAAAACACTAGTTTGAAGTTGATTTTTGCTAGTTCTGACGGCAAAGTATTTCGTAATATTTCACAAACGGTTGCAGTTGAACCCGGCAAAAGGTATGTTTTTGAAAGTTTCTACAAAGCGGAATTGAAAACTTTGACGACAGTTCGTTGGGAGATTGTTGATGCGTCAGAAGGCAAAACACTGGCGACAACCGAAGCTATTGCGACAAACGCCGATTGGACGAGCTTAAAAGCGGAGTTTATCGTGCCGGAAACGGTTGAAGGAGTGACAATTCGTTTGGTTCGTGTGACCTGCGCTTCGACACTTTGCCCGATTTCCGGCAAAGTTTGGTTCGATGATTTTAGTTTAAACAATCCATAAAATGAATTTTAGAATTCAAATCCAAGATTTTTGGAATTTGAAATGTAAAACCTGAAAATTTGATGCAAAACGAAAAACATCTGTCAAAAATGCCAAATCAGTCTGATTTGGCAAAAACAGACGATACGACAGAACGAACTTCACGCCTTAACGGAGCGATATTTATCGTATTTTGTGGAATTTTGATTTTCTCGACGCTGGCTTACGGATCTGTGGATACATGGGCGTTCGGGTTTCTTTCGATTCTTAACGGTACTATTATAATCTTATGGTTATTAGACTCATTTCAAAAAAGCAGATTTGAGTTTGACACGAGTCCTTTGCAGATTCCTCTAATCGGCTTGATTGTGATCGGCTTGGTGCAGCTTTTGCCGCTTGGAGATTCTAATTTTTCAAGCAAAATATTATCAATACCGATAGTTAACACGCTTTCAATAAATCCTTATGCGACACGTTTGGCAGTTGTGCAACTAATTATTTATTTATCTTTCTTTGCTTCCGCGTTGGTTTTTATCAATAGTCCGAAACGATTGCGAAGAATCGTCGCAGTAATTATAATTTTCGGCGCGGCGATGGCTTTTTTCGGAATTTTACAGAGAATCGCCAATCCTGAAGGAATTTATGGTTTGCGACCTACACCACAGGCAATTCCATTTTCAGCATTTGTTAATCAGCATCATTTCGCCGCACTTATGGAAATGACAATTGGTTTATCTCTGGCATTGCTAATCGGAAGGGCGGTAACTAAGGATAAAAATATAATTTTGGTTTTTGCCATTGCGTTAATGGGCATTTCAATAATATTAACGGGTTCTCGCGGGGGACTTTTAAGTCTTCTAGGCGTTATTGGATTTGTCTCCGTGGTAAGTTTTTTGAAAAGGAAAAAAACCGATGAAGATTTCTCAGAAGAGGGCAAACAAACAAATCTCCGGTACAAGCTGTTTTTTGTTGGTAGTGCATTGGCATTGATTGTAGGATTATTTGGGGCGGTGATTCTGTTGGGTGGTGACGCATCTTTAATGCGTGGGATCGGTTTTACCAGTCAAATTGATGTTAGTAGCGGCAGAACTCATTTTTGGAGTGTGGCGTGGCAAATTTTTAAGAATTATCCGATTTTAGGCGCAGGTTTCGATGCTTTTGGCACAGCATTTCCGCAATATGACAGTTGGAACGGAAATCTGCGGGTCGAACAGGCGCACAATGATTATCTGCAAATTTTGGCTGATGCGGGAATCGCCGGATTTTTTTGTGTTGTCACATTCATTTTTCTGTTGTTCAAAAAAGGTTTCCAAACAATTGGTTTTGAAACTGATCGTTTTCGTTTAAGTACTGCAATCGGCGCATTGGCTGGTTGTTTCGGGATTTTATTACACAGTTTTTTCGATTTTCCACTTCGGACTTCTTCAAATGCTTTCTTTTTTTTGATATTCACCGTTTTGGCTACGTCTTCGATACATTTTCCCAAAAAACAACGCCGTAGAAACTAAATTTATTTTAATTTATGATTTTGGTAAAATTATGCGAATAAAGCCTTTGTTAAAGAATAGGCGCATCACCCAGGGCTTTGATTTATCTTCGTTATATTCGGCTTTTCGCAAAATTCCGCCGAGAAAAGTCGGTTTTGCGTTAAACTCATTGATGTTCACAGCTTGGTCGAAAACGACGTAATCGAAAGAGTGAATTGCATTGCCTTCGCGGTTCGTCGCCGTCGTTCGCAGTGCGTTTGAATTTGATTTAACCTGACAAATCACGTTCAGTGCCTTGCTGCAATTTTCAACGAATTGGCGCGGCGGCAAAACGAATTCCTTGCCGATAAATGTTTCGATCACGCGGTCGAGTTCAGCCCAATTTTTCTCCTCTTCAAGCGAGTTATTTTGCGAGTTGGCGGCGAGGATTTTACCTGCCAATGCGTAAACATAAAGGTAACGAAGTTGGGCAAGTTGTTTTTTATCGTTATCGGTTTTGAGATTCTGTAAATATTGCGCGGCTAAAACCGCCGATTTGTTCCAGTCTTCACTGTCGAGCGCAGCCGCTAAATTATTCCAGTCAGTATTGGGAACTTCCGTTACGGTTTTTAACTCAAACGGCACTCGTGACGGAATATTTTTGACAGTTGCCGGAGTTTTCTGCGCGTGAATTGCCGCCGCTGAAAGACAGATCAAAACTGTAAAGAAAATAATTTTTCGCATCATTTTTAACACGAAATGCAAACTTCAGTTCGCGTTTCGCTATTTTTGCTTCAACAAACGTTCGCGCGCGACGATGGCTTCCTGATATGCGCCGCCTTTCATATCACCCATTGAGATAACTTTCTCGTAAATTTTGACGGCGTATTGATTTTGGTCGTAATATTCGTAAATTCTGGCGAGCGCGACAAAAGATAATGAAATCAGAGCGGCATCCGCCTGTTGCGGAGCTTTCGGATCAACGACTTTAATATAAAATTCCCTAGCTTCATCCAAAAGTTCCTTGCGCTTTTCCGGTTCGGTAATTGTTGCCGCCGACAGACTTTTGACACGTCCGAGCGCGTAGAAAACTCGCGGTTCAGTCGGATTTTGCGGTAAAAGTTGTTTAAGCTGAGTTACGGCTTCCGCATAATTTTGCGCCTGAATCAAGGGTTCGATTTCCTTGAGTTTTTTCGATAAAGGATTTTCGACGACGGTTGCGGCAATCTTGCGGCGTTCGTCACGCATTGCGAATGCACGTTTTCGCGCATCAGCGGTTTCCGACAAGCGATTGGTTTCCTTCGTCGGGTCGAGTGACAAAACCATATCGCGCAGCGAACTGTCGATGTCGAACTGCGATTCTTCCAAACCCTTCAATTGCTGGGCGAAATAAAATGACAGCACCGCGCCTTTTTCATAAGCATCGGAAAGTTTGAGCATCATTTCATCTTCCGCCGCCGGCATCGCAAATTTGCCGTCAATCAAATAAAGTTCGTCGGTCAATCTCACGACTTTTCTGCCTTGTGCGTCGGTCGTTTCGCTGAGAGGTTTGCGTCCGGCATTGCGTCGTGCTTCGGCGGTCGCTTCCTGAAACTGCTGATAATAAATCTGCCGCGCATCCGTCGCCGCGACCAGCGAGCGCGAAACGGCGAGAAAAACATCCGGTGAAATATCAGGATTAATTTTGCGGCGTTCTTCGAGCAAAACTTTGATGCCGTCTTTGAATGTTGCAATGTCCTTGGCATTTTTGAGAATGACCGGATCAAGCACGAATTGGAGATACGCCCGCCGCACTTCCGATTCGCTCAAATCAGTTTCAGGCGGCACAATCGCGTAATATTCGTCGCCGATATTGCGAAAGTTGATCGTTTCATTCTGTGCCAGTAAATCAGGCACAATATAAAATCGGCGCGTTCGTTCGCGGGTTTCGATTCTTTCGAGTTTTGATTTTTTGCCTTTTTGAACCTGAGTTTTAATCTGTTCGATAATCGTCAGTTGCGGTTTGGTGTGCAGATAATCGAGCAAATCGCGCACCATTCGGATGGTCGAAGGTCGCAGTGCGTCACCGGTCGCTTGATATTCCTTGTAATATTCTTCGATTCGCGCACCGACGGTCGTCGTTTTTTCAGTTCCGTTATCTGAAACCTTAATCGGACTGCGGTAAAATTGCCGGATATACGGCGAAAAATCGAGAACTTCGAGCAAATCACCGGGCAAATCGGTCGCGCGCGTCGGTTCGGCTAAATCAGGCACCGGCGAGAGTGTATAAGCCATTGAAATAAACGGCGCAACGAGTTCGGCATTATTCGCTTTAGGATGGCGTTTTTTATATTGATCTATAAAAAACTTCATTTTTTGAACCAAACTTGTTTGTCCTTCTGGTGGAACAACTCTTAAACTTACAAAATCGGTCTGCAATTTTTGGCGAAAATCCGCGCCTTTTGCGGTCAGCGAAGTTTCGAGTCCGGCGGCTTCGAGCGATGCAAGAACGACGATCAAACGGCGGTCAGGTTCGATCTTGACACCGTATTGCGACAAATCGAAAGCCTGCGAAGGCGTTTGCGCGAAAACGCCGACCGAAAAAACTAAAATCAGGGTAAGAAGAAAAACTCGTTTCATTTTATTTGATAAATATTTCGGCAAAAGTTCGTAGTCCCGCCTTCAGGCGGAATCTCAAAGCACGCAGAATTCCGCCTGAAGGCGGGACTACGAATTTTGAAATAAGCAAAGGCGCGGTATCAACAAAGATTATTCAGGGGAATAAGTTACGGTTTTCTTTGAAAATTTTGCGCCTTTGCTCAATCTTTAAAGATGCTTTGTTTAATCTCAAAGATGCCTTTGGAAAAAAGGATAAAGGAAAACGTATGAGTTTAACCTTTATCCTTTTTATATGTAAATACATTTTAGTTTTTGGTTTTTGGTCTTTTGCCGGTTATTTGAATCAGTCAAAAAACCAAAAACCAAAAACCAAAAACTAACAATCCCAATTAATTAAAACTGCTCAACGCTTCACCTTCGTTTTCAAATACGTCGAAAACGGTGAGAAGTTTGGTGATCGCCAGCAAATCTTGAATCTTCTGCATCAGATTCATCAGTTTCAGACTGCCGCCTTCTTTGTTGACGGCGGTAAAGCTCGAAACCAATTCGCCGATGCCGCTCGAATCAACGTAGCCGACTCCGCCGAGATTCAAGATGATTTTCTTTTTGCCTTCGCCGAGCAATCGGCGAATCGCGTTGCGAAGTGCAACACTGCCTTCGCCAATCGTGATTTTTCCGTCCAAATCGAGAATTGTAATATCGCCCGCCTGACGTTCCGTTAAATTAAGTTCAGCCATTTTTATCTCCTTCGTAAAAAAAATTAAATAATTGATTGCAAATTTTAGATGAAATTTACCAAAAAAGTCCAAGTAAAACAAAGGTCTTAGTGATTTTTTATCATTTTCACGATCATTCCGCCTTCCGCGTGTCGCTGCCATTCGACCTGATCTACAAAATTGTGCATAAACAAAATGCCGCGTCCCGATGCTTTCAGCAGATTTTCAGGGTTTGTCGGATCGGGAACTTCTTCAACGTCGAAACCCTTGCCGAAATCCCTGACTGTAATTTCAATTTTGTCGCCG
The DNA here is from genome assembly GCA_965247805.1 of Pyrinomonadaceae bacterium. Taxonomy (GTDB): domain Bacteria; phylum Acidobacteriota; class Blastocatellia; order Pyrinomonadales; family Pyrinomonadaceae; genus JAFDVJ01. The sequence continues at coordinate 4,335,719 of OZ252034.1, read as the reverse complement.
TGATTGATTAACGCAATCTCGACCTGTTTAGTTTCGTCGAGTTTATTGCCGTGTTTGACGGCATTGGCGACGGCTTCGCGCACCGCCATATCAATCGCAAAAAGTGCGTCGTCGCTGAAACCCGTTGCGGAGACAAAAGCGACTGCTTTTTGAACGGCTTCGTCAATTGCTTCGATTTTGCTTGAGATGTGATATTTCGTTTCTTTTTCGCCCACTCTTTCAGCCGATAAACTCGCGTGTTGATATAAAAAACTTTAGTGTAAGTTTGCGTTTTATTAGTGTTTATGTCAAGAACTAAGCCCTTTTTAACAAAAAATTTTAACAACTGAAACATCATAAAAATCGGCTTTTACCAATTTTGCCGCTAATGATTGTGGCAATTATGTCGGAAGGCGCAAAATCGCTACGAATAACTCCCCAACAATTATTTTATTAATTAAATTAAACTATTGAAAATAAGATATTTAACCAAATTATATTTTTGGCACACGGCTTGTATTTACTAAAAACGTGAACGAAAGGAAAGTTTATAAATTTATCGGAAGACAAAACAGGCAGTAAACTTTTCTTCCGTTCATAAAAAATTGAAAATTAATAAATTTAGGAGATTTAATGAAAAACAAACTCGGAATTTTTACTGCGTTGATTTTAAGTTTGGTTATTGCCGGTTCAGCCTTTGCTTCGCCGGGAACAGTTTCCATTAATAAAGCGGCGAAAGCTAAAGTTAGCAATTCGGCGGCTAAAAAGAAGAAAAAACATCATCGTCATACGAAACGAAAAATGATGAAAAAGTCTTCGACGATGACGACAACCCCGGACAAAACAAGTAAGTAAAAGGAGGAATTAAATTTATAAAAATTACAGAGCATAGAAGTTTCTAAAGAAAAAAATCGTTTCTCTTCTCAAAGCAAAAGCAAGGCGTAACTTACTGAAAAAGTTGCGCCTTGCTTTTTCAAGAAAATTAATGAGCAGGTTTAATCGAAAATTTAAAAAATTGAAAAGAATTTTTCACCGGCATTTTTGGTGGTTCGTTCTGGCGGCGTGCCTGTTGCTGCTTCTTTTCTACGGTTTATCGGCATTTACCGAAAAACCGACGGTCGAAACGATCACGACGCACGCTCCGGTTATTAATTCAAATAACGATCAAATGCGTGAAGTTGAATTTCAAACGTCAAAAAAAGTTCGGCGGCGTTAGTCTAATTTTATATCGAATCTTTCCGCCATCCGGTAAAGCGTGCGGCGGTCAATTCCCATAATTTCGGCGGTGCGTGTGCGATTTCCTTCGGTTTTTTCGAGAACGTGCAGCAAATATCGTTTTTCGAGTTCTTCGAGCTTCGGCAAATCGCCGTAAAGCTGTGATAAATGAAATCTTTCGGCAGCGTGTTTGAATTCGTCGGAAAGCAATTTGACCGGCAAATCTTCCGTTAAAATTTCGTTGCCGCGAGCGCGCAGTGCGGCGTATTCGACTGCCGCTTCGAGTTCGCGGACATTGCCTTTCCATTCATAAATCTGCAAAGTTTTGAGTGCGTCTTCCGAAAAACGCAGATTTTCCTTACCGACATTCTTTCGCGCTTTAAGCAAGAATTTATCAACTAAAACTGCAATATCGGTCGGACGTTCACGGAGCGGCGGAACTGACAAAGTGACGACGCTCAGACGATAAAACAAATCTTCGCGGAAATTTCCGTTTTTGACTTCTTCTTCGAGATTGCGGTTGGTCGCGGTAATAATTCGCGCATCAACTTTGCGATTATTGGTCGAACCGACGCGGCGGATTTCGCCTTCCTGAAGCGCACGAAGCAGTTTAACCTGCATTGCCAGCGACGTTTCGCCGATTTCATCTAAAAACAAAGTTCCACCTTCGGCTTCTTCCCAAAGTCCGCGACGGTCAGCCATCGCACCTGTAAAAGAACCTTTCGTATGCCCGAAAAGTTCGGCTTCAAGCAACGATTCGGTCAACGCGCCGCAATTGACGGCGACGAAATTTTTGTCCTTGCGCGGCGAATTTTGATGAATCGCGCGGGCGACGAGTTCTTTGCCCGTGCCTGATTCGCCCAGAATCAAAACGGTCGAACGAGTCGGCGCGACGCGGGCGATTTCCTTGTAAAGTTCGATCATTTTCGGCGAACTGCCGACCATTGCGCCGGACGAAATCGTTTCGTGCGCGATTTCATCTTTTTCGTGAGTTTGTTCGAGTGCGCGTTTGGCAGTGGCGACGATTTCGTCAACTTTGAAAGGTTTCGAGATAAAATCCCACGCGCCTTCGCGGGTTGCTTCGATAGCGGTTTCGAGCGAACCGAAACCCGTGACGAGAATGATGGGCGATTTTTCGCGCAGACGTTGCAGCAAGTCCAAACCTGAAAGATTCGCTTCGAGATTGATGTCGCTGATGACGAGATCGAATTTTGTTTGATTGGACAAAACCAGGGCTTTTTCAGGTGAATTTGCCATCGAAACCTCCCAACCGTGCGCCGAAAGAATTTCGCTCAGAAGTTCGCAGGAAGCCTTGTCATCATCAACTACAAGGATTTTTTTCATTTCTATTAATATAACGCATTAATCTGAAACCTGAAACTTGAAACCTGAAACACAAAATTAACCGTTCTGCCACAAACGCCAGAGTTTGACCGGCACAAATCCGATAAAATCTACGACGATGCGCGGAAATTTTTTGAGGTCTGCCCATAACGATTCATTTTCGTTGTCTTCGCCGGTAATCAATACGCCGCGCCGCATTGCAAACAGATTAAACAGTGCCGAAATAATTGAAAAACTGATTGAAATCGCCAGACTTTTGTTGCGGTTTTGATCGCCGTGCAGCGTGTGCAGCGTGTATTCCATCGTGTGACTGTAAATCGGCATCAGAACCATCACGAACAGCGTTCCCAACCAAATCGGTGAAGCCTTTCTGAGCGACTGCATCAGCGAACCGCTGATGCCGCCGTGAATAACGCGGAAAATGAATTCAACACTCATCGCGCCGAGTGCCGCCCGCCAACCTTCCGACAAATGCGTAAAAAGATAGATCGAACCTCTGAAAAGTCCCGCAAAAAAAGCAGATTTCCAATTCCAACGCCAAAATAATATCTCAATCGGATGTTTCGCGGCGTATTTCAAAACTCCGACAACGGTTTCGTGCTGACTGTTTTCCATCAAAATTTGTTAAAGATTCATACTACGGGCAACTTATTATAAGCCAATTCCGTAAATTTATCTTGTTTGGATGAATCTTGATAAGCAAAAAGTTCGTGGTGACGGCGAAAATCTTCATACATCTCATCGTAGGTCGCAAAAAGCAAATCGGTCGCCTGTTCAGTTGTATGAGCGCGAGCAATCTGCAAAGCATTTTCAATTTTTGCCCGCGAAAGCGTCTGATTTTCGACGGCTTCGCGGATTCCATTGGCAAAACCTGCGCCGGTCGGTTCAACTAGATATGAATTCTCGGGTGCGGCGTAAGTCAAAACTCCGCCCGCGTTCGGCACAACGACCGGAACGCCCGAAGCCATCGCTTCCATCACGACATTTCCAAACGGTTCACGCGGATTCGGATGCAGAAAAACGTCGGCGTTGGCATAGTAATCGGCGAGTGTTTCTTTATCAAGATGTCCGATTAAAACGATCTTTCCCGGAAACTTTTTGTCAGTTTCGGCTTTCAGCCAATCCGCTTTCGGTCCGCCGCCGGCAACGAGAAGACGATAATCTTTGGTCGTATCTTTTGCCAAGATTTGCATAATTTCCGGCAGAATCTGAATGTTTTTCTCGGTCGAAAGCCGCGTCGAAGAAAGCAACACAACCGAATTTTCAGGAATTCCGGCTTTTTCGCGCATTTCGCGTTTTATTTTCTCAGACGATTTTTGCGGGTTAAACCTTTCAATATCAACGCCGCGCGGACAAATTTTTACTCTTTCCGCAAACGAAATTTTCGAGGCGCGGAAAAATTTCCAGCATTTATTGAAAAACAGATCGGAGCGATGCGTGTTGCAGTCTTTTTGGACGGATTCGTAGAGTTCTTCGGCGACGAACGGTGAATTTGCGATGTAAAAATCGAACATCGCCAGATTATAATTGCCCATCAAACGCCGCGCAAACCATTTTCCCAATCTGCCTTTTGAAACGAACGAAGAAATAATCGTGTCGAATCTTTCGCCTGTAAAATAGACGAGCATCGGGCGTTTGAGTTGTTTGAATTTGCCTTTGCGAATGAGTCCGGCAAGCAAGGTCAGCGAATAATTATCATAAATTTCAATAATATCCGGCATTTCATTCATCAAAATCTTCCGCACCGGAGTTTCACTTTGGATGTAATGCCACGGCAGTATCAAACGATAACGCTTGTCAACAACCGGCGAAGGCGGCGCGGCGACATAATAAATCTTGGCGTATTCGTTGACTTCTTCGACTGCATCAGTTTCGCCCGGAACGATCAAACTGACAAATCTTTGATGTAGCTGCGCCGCTTCCAGCAGTTTGTTGTAATTCGTACTGACACCACCAGAATTTTTGTGGTAATAATTCGTAATATGAACTGATTTAGGCGATCTGTTCGACATAATTTTAATTACTTTAAAGCAAAGGTGCGGTAAATTATTTTATATTTTTTGAGTTTTTTCGCAACTAAATTCGATTAAAACAGAGTTGTCGAACTAATATAATAACTAAATCAACTGCATATTTCTTCTGTTAAAGCATCAAAATAAACTTTTTCTAAATCGTTTCGGAAACAGTATCTTTGCGCTCGACCTTATTCCAGCCGACGATGACACCTTTGAACGCGGTTTTCACGGATTTCAACATCACCGAATACATCACCTGGCGATAACCGAAACGCTGAACTGGCAACCACGCGAGCAGTTTCCAGTTCTCCTTGCGCTCGAAAGTGAATCCGACTGAAGCCGCGAGCAGATCAACGACGAGAAAGAAAACGTAATAGAAAACGACTTCGCTAACTTGCGACGCGATGAATTCGTGCGGATGCTCGAGTCTTTGAATGAGGTAATTAATCATCGTCCAGACGAACATCAAATCCATTAAAGGCGCGACGAGCGGAAACAGAATCTGAAAAATCCAGACGTTCGGCATTGCGACAAAACCGAGTGCGCCAAATTTTTTATTGAACAATGCGCGGCGGTGTTTCCACATACATTGCAAAGTTCCGAACGACCAGCGAAAACGCTGTTTCGCCAGACTTTTGAACGTGTCCGGTGCTTCGGTGTAAGCGACGGCGTTTTCGGCGTAAGCGATGCGATAACCGAGTTGCCGCACGCGCAAGGTCAAATCCTGATCTTCGGCGAGCGTGTTCGATTCAAAGCCTCCGGCACGTTCCAATGCTTCGCGCCGCCACGCACCGACCGCGCCCGGAACGACCGTGATCGCGTTCAGTGAGGCAAACGCGCGGCGGTCGAGATTTTGCGACGTGATGTATTCGAGTGCCTGCCATTTCGTAATCATATTCAAACGATTTCCGACCTTCGCGTTGCCGGCAACCGCGCCAACTTTTTCATCCGCAAATTTTTTCGCCAATTCGCAAATCGTTTTCGGCGTGAAAACCGTGTCGGCATCAAGTCCGATAATTATGTCGCCGATTGCGCGTTTCAGTCCGAAACTCAAGGCTTCCGCCTTGCCGCCGTTGGTAAGCGTGAAAAGCTGAACTTTCGGTTCACCGCCAAATTTTTCTTTAACTACTTGGCTTGTGTTATCGGTCGAACCGTCGTCAACGACGAGAATCTCAAAATTTACATATTTGGATTTGAGCAAACTTTTGATCGTTTTGACGATGACTTTTTCCTCGTTAAAAGCCGGCACGATAACCGACACGAACGGCTGAAATGATTCGTCTAGAATCTGTTTCGGCTTAACAAAACGAGTCCGCAAAGCGAGAATCGCAATAAACAAAAGCCGCCCTGTTCCCAAAATGATTCCGAGCCAGAAAAGCCATTTCATCGTTTTGTCGAACAGCCAGAACATCGAAAAAGCCATTCCGTCAGCCTCAGTAATCGCCTGTTCGTTAGCCGCGACAAACGGCATTGTCTTGTCCTGCGAAAGTCCGGCAAGCTGCGAAACTGTCACGAATTTATAACCTTTCGCCCGCAGCGTTGCGACGATTTTCGGCAGTGCCGCGAGCGTCTGCGAACGGTCGCCGCCGCCGTCGTGAAGCAGCACGACTTGACCGCGCACGTCCTCGTCGGTCGTTTGATTTGTAATTCCGTCAACGGCGCGTTTGACGATTTCATCGGTTCCGGGCGTTTGCCAATCATCGGGATCAATGTGCAGTCCGACCGTGATGTAGCCGAGTTTTTTCGCTTCGACAATCGGTTCGACTTCATCGGCGGTCGTCGGTTCGGCATCACCGAAATACGGTGCGCGGAAAAGCGTCGTCGAACGTCCGGTCAATGATTGAATCAGTCTTTGCGTCGCGTTTAATTCAACCGTCGTCACGCCGCTCGGAATTTCACCAAGATTCGGGTGCGTGAACGAATGATTGCCGATGTCGTGACCGTCGGCAACAATTCTTTTTATCAATTCGGGATTTTCCTGTCCATAGCTGCCGACGACGAAAAACGTCGCAGGAACATTTTCTCGTTTTAATTCATCCAAAATTCGCGGTGTCCAGTCCGGGTCGGGACCGTCGTCAAAAGTCAGCGCGACCATTCCCGGATGATCGCCCGTTCGCTGAATAACGTAACTCGAAGGCGTTGCCGTGTAAATCTCATTGATAATCGCACCTTTATCGTTAAAATTAAAAGTGCGGCTGCCGTCCTGCGGTTCGGCGATGACCTGCAAAATTTCGCCGATTCCTTCAAAATCAATATCGTAACCGTAGCGCAGCGTTTTGATGTTTTCGACTTTCGGATTAGTCGTATTTGCGCCGCCGAAAACATCCCACAAACTTGGGTCTTCCGAACCCAAACGCCACAACGCGTAACCGAAAGGTTTGAATTTCTGTGTCGCGCGAATTTGATTAAAAGCCGTCACTGCATCCAAAAACCAAACCGTGTGATGCGAACCGTCGTCCTCGTCATAAGAAAAATTAGGATTTTGCGAAGCCGCGTCATAATTAATTTTCGCTTCGGAATCACGCGCCGACAGCACGCCTTCCTGAAACGAAACTTCCTTTGCTTCCTTTTCTTTATTTGACCAATCGTAGCCGTAATTTCCGATACAAACGATGATTTTCGACGGATCGAGTTCATTCATTCGCTTCGCCAAAAGCTGTTCGAACCAGCTTTGCGAAGCGACCGCGCCGGCTTGTCCGTCCGACCAGTGTTCGTCGTAAGCCATCAGCATCAGATAGTCGGAAAAGTCAGCGTAAGCCTTGTAATTCCATTCGGGATTATCGAACGGAACAGCTTGGGCGACCAGCCAATTGCGGGCGTGAAACGCCGCATAAAGCGATTTCATAAACTCGAAAAGATTCGCCTGTGATGTTTTCGGGACTTCTTCCAAATCAACGGTGATTCCCGCAAATTTGTTGTCTTCGACCATTTTTGTCAGCGCGTCAATCAATTTTTGGCGCGATTCTTTGGTCGCTACCTGCCGCGCCAAAATTTGCGGATTCCAAACTTCGTCTTTGTAATTTTGGACGAGCGGCAGAATCGGCATCGCCGGTTTTTCTTTGTGAATTAAGTCCAGAGCCTTCTGGTCAAAATCTACAACCAATGGATTGTCGCCGTCCTGCAAGCGAACCCATTCCGGTGAAAGCCAATCAATTTTATCTATATTTCGTTTGAGCGAAGCGTAGCTCGTATCATCCCAATTGACGTAAAAACCGACGGTTTTCGGATGATCGCCGCTCTCGTTTAAGTTAGTTTGAAACTCTGAAAGCGTATTGGTTGGATCAGTGTTTTCAGGAACCGGCGCGGCGTTATTTTGCGACAAAATCGGCTTGGCGCGAATGCTGAACGACGGCATAAACGGTGTTGCATAAAGACTGAAAAAGAAAACTCCGATTAAAAGTATGATGATTGTTGATAAAGAAACGGCGACGAGCCGCGCTCTCTTCCAACGCTTGCCGTTGGGGGCATAAAAAACAGGCAATTGTAAGTTTGACATTACTGTAAATTTTCAAAAATAAAAAAATATAAATGCCGAAAAATATTACGGCAATAATTTGAATAAGCAACAATAGTGCCAGAGCAAACTCAATAATTATTTGAGTTTATAATGATTTTTAGAATGTGTAAACTGTGGCATTCCGGCATTTTTTCGCAAAAATGCCACGTCCTTTTTGCGGAAGTATGAATGACTCAATTTATGCAGTGAAGAAAGTCTTTGAATATTGATGCACCGTTCAAGCCGAATCGGACGAACTGCGCGACGGTAAATGGGCGGAACTCGTGAGAATGCAGGAGAAGTAGATTCGTCTGCTTAAAAATTGCTGCGTGAATAGACGGTTCAAGAAATAGTGTGAAAATTACGTTTAAATGTTAAGAAACAATTGAAGAGTTTTGCCGATAATATAAGAAAGGTGGTTCTTAAGTTATGGCGTTAGACTCAATCAAAAACGGCGGCAATCCGAACAGTTACGCGAACACTTCAAATTCGACCGGCAAAAAGGGTGATCCCGTGATTACCGTCACAATGAAAGGCACCACGCCGGACGCACACGCCGACGCGATCATCAAACATTTCGGGCTGTCAAAAGCCGACGAACAGATTTTTAAGAGCAAATACGGCTACGACCTGCGCCGGTCTCTATCGCAAAGTTTTTCAAAATCAGATAATAAACAGGCACATCAGCCAATCGGCAACGGCTATTTTAGGGTTCAAATTCCGATTTCAAACGCAATGCTTTCGCAAATCAAAGCCGTCAAAAACAATCCGCAATCTGTTCCGACTCCAACGCCGAACGCGAATCCGAATTACACGATTGCCGGAAAAACCGGAATTGATCAAAGTTCGCAAATTCGCGCAAATTTACAAAATAAACTGCCTGCACCGACACCTGTTCAAAAAACGGGCAGCGTAAAAGACGTTTCGCAAATGGGAATGTCGGAAAAACTGCAAATCGTTCTGGGCAAAACCCTCGAACATCTCGGACCGGAAGCGGCGGAGAAATTCAAGCAATTACTGACACCGGAAAACATCGCCATAATGGTTGTCACGACCGGGGCAATGATCGCCGTGCAGGGCGTTCCGGTTTTGGATGTCATCGTTGACGCGGCGGTTTTGGGCTTGGCGGCGTATTCACTCGGCAGTGAAGCCTTGAACGTAATGGGCGATTTAGTTAATTTTGCGACGAAAACGGCAGGTGCAAAAAACGAAGCCGACCTCGACGCGGCGGCGCAGAGTCTCGCTAAAGCAACGGCAACTGTCGGTGTTGATGCACTCGCCGCACTGCTCATTCACAAAGGCGTAAAATCCATCAAAAGCGGCGAACTTCCGCCGAACACGCGCGTCGTCGAAATGGTCACGCCCGAAGGTCTGCGCGTCAAAGTCCGCATTCCGGTTGAAGAACCGACTGCTCCGAAAAACTCGAATGTTTTGGAATCGCGGCGCACACCTCAGGAACTCGCCGCCGATGTCGGTTTAAGAACGGAAAGAGCAAGTAAATACGCAGAATTAGTGAAATCAAACCAGCCCTGGAGATGGTCGGAAGTTGCTGAAACTCTGACGGAAACAGAAAAAGCCGAAATCAAAAAATTAGCAATCGAAAAAGGATTATTGCCAAAAATCAAAGTTGACGCGAACACGGGGTTTGCAGACTTCGATAAATATGTGCTTAAAGAAGTTCAGTTGCCGAGAGAAATGTGGAATAAATCGGATGCCGTTCAATTCCGTTGGCTCGATAAGCAAATTGGCGGAAGACCGAAAGGATATACCTGGCATCATCATCAGGATTCGGGCAGAATGCAGCTTGTTGAATTTGGCATTCATAATATTACCAATCATAATGGCGGCAGAACAGTTTGGGCTTTGGGTAAAAGATAAGTCGGCAGAGAGATGATAATGGATGTTGATTTGGAAATAGAAGACGACACCTGCGCGGGAGAGTTAAAACCGCAGGCAGTTTCGGAAATTGAGAAAATGATCGGACAACGGCTAAATTCCGATTATGTTGAATTTTTGAAACGATGTAATGGCGGAAGTCCGCGAAAAAGGTATTTTGATGTCGGCGGCAATTCAAAAGTCGTTGAAAGATTTCTTTGTATTCTGGAAGATTATAAAACAAATTCCGACGGCGCGTATGATGTCGGTGTCGTCTGGTCGCAAATCGAAGACAGGCTGAATAGTTATCTTGTTCCCTTTGCCGCGTTATTTGCGGGAGATTTTCTTTGTTTCGATTATGCAAAGCAACCTCACAATCCGGCGGTAGTTTTATGGGATCACGACCTTTCAGATGAAAAAAAACCTCACACGAAATTTATTGCCGAGGATTTAAATGATTTTTTGAAAATGCTTTACTTCACAAATGACGAATAATTTTTTAATTTTCCACTTAACAACATAAACAATCCACACTGCCGAACACGCGCGTCGTCGAAATGGTCACGCCCGAAGGTCTGCGCGTCAAAGTTTGTGTTCCGATTGAAGAGCCAACGAACACGAAAGGCTCGAATGTTCTCAAAATGGAGGGCGAAGAACCGATAAATGGAACGACACCGGCTAAGACTGAACCGTCTAAACCGCAAGTAACATCTGAGTTTAGTCAGTCAAGCCGAACCAAACCTTCTCTTTCGCCCGATAAAACAAGAATTCCTGAAGGAAAGCCAAAAATTCTTGATCCGAAAGACGCTGACGTAAATAATATTCGCGGAACAAAAGGAGAGAATGAGGCGGCGAAAGTTTTAGCTGAAAATGGCTATAAGGTTGAGCAATTATCTGATAAAACAAAAGGAAAAATTCAAGGAGAAAAGAAGCCTGACTTTAAAGTAGAAGAGGAAATTTTCGATAATTACACGCCTGCAGGAAAGACAAGCGCAAGAAGTATATGGACGACTCTTCAGGAAAAAATGACAAATCCAAAAACGGGTGCGAAACAAGCAGACAGATTTGTTATTAATATGAATGAGTCAAAACTTACACTTGAACAAATGACAAAACAGTTCAAAGATTTTCCTTTGGAAGGATTGAAAGAGATAATTTTAATTAAAGACGGAAAAGTGATACATTTCCTTCCGTTTAATAATTAGTTAAGGCGGCAATTTTTATGGCGTTGGAATTTTATTTACGGCTGAACACATCACACAAACCTCGTGAATTTGTTGACTATTTAGTCAAAACTAATGGATTTGTAAAAAATGAAGATTCCGATGGTGGAGATTTTTACGGAAGAGGTTTTGTCGCTTGGATTTATGAAGTTAATGAAAACATAAAAAACTTAATTTTTGAAAGTGTCGGCATTCACACAAATCTAAATATCAGATGTTGGCACGACAACGATTATTATGAAGAAGGAATGCGAAATATATTGAATCTGTATATGAACGTCCTGAAATATACAAAGGGCGATGCTCTAATTCAATTAGAATTAGATGACATAAAGTTACTGCGAAAAAACGGTAAGATATTTGTCAATCCACAATCGTTTTTTAATGAGGAAGATGCTCTCTGGAGATTTAAGGACATTCCATTTTCTGAGTATGAAGTAAAAGAATTAGAATTTGCAGCTTGAAATACCAGTGACATCTCTGAAACCAAAAAGAACTTAAACTTTATCAATTAAAAATTAAACGAAATTTCGCGCCTTTTTCGGGTTCGCTGGTGACGGTAATTTCGGCTTCGTGTTCCTGCAAGATTTGTTTGACGACGACTAAGCCGAGACCTGTGCCGCGTCCGCGTTCTTTGGTTGTGAAAAGCGGTTGAAAGATTTTCGCGCTTGTTGAAACACTCATTCCGATGCCGTTGTCGGCAAATTCGACGACGACTTTTTCGCCCTCAAGCACGGTTGAAATTTCGAGTTTTCCGCCCGTCGGCATTGCGTCGAGCGCGTTGTTGACGAGATTCAGAAAAACTTGCTGCAAACGATTTGCGTCGCCCGAAATTGGCGGTAAATCCTTGTCTAATTTTGTAGTTAATTCGACTTTGCTTTCATCCAAAGTCGGTTCAATCGCGTCGAAAATCTTTTGCAGTAAATCGTTGAGATTGAGCGGAACGTGTTCGCTTACACCGAAGCGTGTGCGGTCGAGCATCTCGCGGACAATTTGTTCGATGCGTTCGATTTGCGTGCTGATTGTCTGCAAACGATTTGCCTCTTTTGATTCTTTTTCGACGGCGGTTTGCAGCAGTTGAACGTGACCGCTGATTAAATTAAGCGGCGTGCCGACTTCGTGTGCGAACTGCGCGGCGGTCTGTCCGGCGGCGGCGAGGCGTTCCATTTCAGTCATTTTTCGCGTCGTGCGAAACAGTTCGAGATTGGCGGTTTCGAGCTGTTCGTTTTTTTGTTTTAATTCGCCGGTTGCCTCGCTGACTTTTTCCTGTAAATACGCGTTTTGATGTTCGCGCTCATTGGTCATTTCGCGGATTTGCGACATCATCGAATTGAAATTGTTGGATAATTGCCCGAACTCGTCCTGCTTGATTTTCTCGGAAATTTCCGCCGATAAATTTCCGGTTTTGGCTTTTCCCATTGCCGTCAAAAGTTTTTCGAGCGGCTGATAAACGAGATTTTGAAAAAGCAGATAAAACGCGGCGGTCATCAAAACAATTGTCGCCAGCGCGATCCAGATCAGACTTGCCGCGTAGCGCGAAGCGATAGTCGAAACCGTGTCGAGTTTTTCGACGACTTCGACTGCGCCGGAAACTTTGCTTTTAATGACAATCGGCGTAAAAATGCGAAAAAGCGAATCGTTTGAATTATTTTGCTGTGAGTTGAATACTTGCGAAGGCGCACCCGAAAGCAGAGCATTTAAGGTTTCAGGCGGAATTTTTTCGGAAGGCAAACTGTCTTCCGACGCGCTTTGTTCGACAAAATTATTATTTTCCAGTCTCCAAACACGAGCCGTGATAAGATTCGGACGCGAATTGCTGACAAAATTCGTTAGCTGCTGTAAATCGTCGGCGTTTATTTGATCCGAATAAAGTGAAATATATTCGGCGAGATTGGCGGCTTGCAGCGTTGCCAAATCTTTTTGCTCGGTTTGAATTTGCGACGCGATATTCGCGCTAATCACGAGAAACGAAACGATCAGCAAAACAAGCGCAACCGCCGAAGCTATTAGCGCAGTTTTAATATGCAGTTTAAGCGATGACATCAATCGCAATTATAATCAAATTTTTGAAGTAATGCTTTTTATCTACAGATGGATACAGCTAAAAGCAAAGAAAATCTGTGTTCATCTGTGTTAATCTGTGGATAATTTTCGGTCTTAAAAAATAAGGCTAAAGAGAATTTGAATAGACTGAAAGTGTGGCGGGCGCACGAAACGTGCAACCCTTCCCGACCTGAAATTTGCTGTTTCTTGGATTCTTTTACTTTTAACTTTATTCAGGCGGCGGTATAAAAGAGACGAGTTTCATAAAATTTCAGGTCGGGAAGGGTTGCGGCTTCCGCGCCCGCTGAATCTGTTGATTTCGTTTTGTTCACTACAAATTTTTATATGAAAATACAACCTGCAAATAATCTGCAAGGAACGATAAATTTACCCGGCGACAAATCTATTTCGCATCGTGCCGGAATGTTTTCGGCGATGGCGACGGGCGAAACGCGCATCGAAAATTTTGCGACAAGCGCGGATTGCGCTTCGACTCTTTCGTGTTTAGAGCAGCTCGGCGTTGAAATTCGGCGCGAAGATTCGACGATTTACGTTAAAGGTGTCGGCAAAAAAGGTTTTCAAAAACCGGAAAATCCACTTGACTGCGGCAATTCGGGAACGACGATGCGCCTGCTTTCGGGAATCTTGGCAGGACAAAATTTCGATTCAATTCTCATTGGTGACGAAAGTTTGTCACTGCGCCCGATGAAGCGCGTGATCGAGCCTTTATCGCAAATGAACGCCCACATCGAATCAACCGAAAATCACGCGCCGCTGAAAATTTTCGGCAGAAATCCGCTCAAAGCAATTTCGTTCGAGCCGAAAGTCGCTTCGGCGCAAGTCAAAAGCTGCGTGATTTTGGCAGGACTCAATTCCGATGGTAAAACGAGCGTGTCAGAACCGTCTGCGGTAGCGGATGGTTTAATTCGTCAGGAAGTAAAGTCCGCCGTTGCATTAACACGCGATCACACCGAAAGAATGCTGCGCTGGTTTGGCGTTGACGTGGAAGTTTCCGGCGATTTAATCACGGTTTCGGGCGATGCCGAACTGACGGCGCGTGATTTGTTAGTTCCGTCGGACGTTTCTTCGGCGGCGTTTTTTTTGGTTGCGGCGGCTTGTTTGAAAGGTTCGGAAATCGTGTTGCCGAACGTCGGGTTAAATCCGTCGCGCAACGCGGTCGTCGAGGTTTTACGCTCATTCGGCGCGGAAATCGAAGTTTTGAACGAAAGGGAAATCGGCAACGAACCGATTGGCGATTTGCGCGTTTCGGGCAACGGAAATCTGCAATCGCGCACTTCATCAAATATTCTGCGCGGCGAAATTATCGCTAATTTAATTGACGAAATCCCGATTCTCGCCGTGTTTGGAACGCAGATCGAAGGCGGCATCGAGATTCGTGAAGCGTCGGAATTGCGCGTCAAAGAATCCGACCGCATCAAATCGGTCGTCGAAAATTTGCGAAAAATGGGCGCGGAAGTCGAAGAATTTGAAGACGGTTTGCGTGTCGGCAAATCGAATTTGAAAGGCGCGACCGTTGATTCGTTCGGCGACCACCGGATTGCGATGGCATTCGCCGTCGCCGCGCTCTTTGCGGAAGGCGAAACGGAAATCGAAGGCGCGGAATGCGCGGCGGTTTCGTTTCCGGCATTTTTTGAAACGCTCAATCTTGTGGCAAAATAATTATCCACAGATGAACACGGATGAACACAGATAAAATCAAAAATAAATCTGTGTCCATCTGTGTTAATCTTTGGATAATTTTCTTTTTACGTTCGTGTCGAAAACTTTGTGAATATCGAAAAACGCATCATCCTGACCGGCTTTATGGGCGTTGGCAAATCAACCGTTGCCAAGCATCTCGCCTATTTGCTCGGCTGCGAACGGATTGACCTCGACGGCGTGATTCAGCAGAGCGAAAGCCGCACGATTGCCGAAATTATTGAACAGGAAGGCATCGAAAAATTCCGCCGGATTGAAACCGAAAATCTACGGCAGATTCTCGAATCGGAAGCAAAAATCATCGCACTCGGCGGCGGCGCGTGGACAATGGCGGAAAATCGCCGCCTGATAAAATCGCACAACTTTACGACAGTTTGGCTCGAATCAACTTTTGAACACTGCTGGCTCAACATTTCCGCGTCAAAGCGCGTGCGCCCGCTCGCCGCCAACAAAGGCGACGCATTTCGCCTGTTTGAAGAAAGACAGCGTGTTTACTGCCTCGCTGACTGGCATTTCATCATCAAACCCGAACTCAATTCCTTTGAAGTCGCCAAACAAATCGCCGAGGAAGTTTTCTCATTCACTGTAAATTAAAGACTAAAGCCGTTTGACTGGAGCGCAAGCATCCCTGCTTGCCGTCCGTTCGAGGCTCTGCGAGAAAGCGGACTTGTGCGCCACATTTCCTTAAAAGTTTATTTCTAATCGAGCGTTTTCGCGCCTTGTTCTCGCAAAGCCTTGAACGCGCGAGGCAAGCAAGATGCTTGCGCTCCAGTCTTTTGCGCTCCGGTTTTTTACACTAAATTAATCCTGCATTCATTTTTCGTTGTGTATAATCACAAAATGCGCGTTTTGCTGGTTGAAGATGATGTTCGGATCGCCAATTTTGTCGCTAAAGGTTTGCGCGAAAATGCTTATGCTGTTGACACGGCGGCGGACGGCGAAGCGGGACTTTATCAGGCTGAAATTAACGAATACGACGTGATAATTCTCGACGTAATGCTGCCGAAAAAGGACGGTTTTGCTGTTTGCCGCGAACTACGCGAGAAAAATAACAAAACGCCGGTTTTGATGCTGACGGCGCGTGATGCAGTCGAAGATAAGGTTTCGGGACTCGATTTCGGCGCGGACGATTATTTGACGAAACCGTTTGCCTTCAACGAATTACTGGCGCGAATTCGTGCGCTTCTGCGCCGCAATAAAGAAATTCGTCCCGCCAAAATCGTCATTGCCGATTTGGAAATTGATACGTCGGCGCAGCGAATTTGGCGCGAAGGACGCGAAATTTCGTTGACGACCAAAGAATATTCGTTGCTCGAATATCTGGCGCGTGAACGCGGTCGCGTCGTCGGTCGCGCCGAGATTGCCGAACACGTCTGGGACGAAAATTTCGACGCTTTTTCAAATCTGATCGAGGTTTACGTCAAACGTCTGCGCTCGAAAATGGACGAAGGCTTTAAAGTCGAATTAATTCACACCAGACGCGGTGCAGGCTATATTTTGGACGCGGAAAGTTAGAAAGTGAAAAAGTGTAAAAAGTGAAAAAGTGTAAAAAGTGAAAAACCAAAAGGTAAAAAGTGAAATAGTGAAAAAGTTTGAAGTGTATCAGAACCGAAATTATAGAAAACCCATAGCTTTTAAACTTTTTCACTTTTAAACTTTTCCCCCTTGATTCCTATGTTTGATTCGGTTCGCACACGGCTGACGCTTTGGTATGTCGCAATTTTGGCGTTGGTGATAATTGCGTTTGCGGTGCTGACGTATTTTTTTACGGTCCGGGTTTTGGATCTTGATTTGAATGCGCGGCTCGAAGAAATGCCGCGCAACTTTAAAGCCGCACTTGAAACCGAACAAGGCGACGAAGATGAAGATCGTCCGCCCGATCAGGTTATCAGCGAAGCTCTGAACGAATTCAGTTTCCGCGATTACCAATTCGCGGTTTTTGCGAAAGACGGGCGCGTTATCGCTTCGACCGTTAATTTCGTTTTGCCCGCAGGCATCGAAAACTCGCCGACTCTGAGCGATGCAAAAATTGGGCGCGAAACTTTTCGTGTTTATGTTTCGCCGCTCGAAAGCGGGCAAAATCAATATCGCCTGCTGATTTTTCATTCGCTCAAGGAACAGCAAACTTTTGAATATCGCCTGACGCGAATTTTTCTCGTCGCTGTTCCTCTGGCGTTACTTTTTGCCGGAATCGGCGGCTATTTTCTGGCACGAAAAAGCCTTGCGCCGATTGTCGAAATGAGCAAACAAGCCTCGAATATCGGCGCGACGAATCTGCACGAACGTCTGCCGGTGGCGAATGAAAAAGACGAACTCGGCACACTTGCCGCGACATTTAATTTGCTTTTGAGCCGCCTTGAAAATTCGTTTGCGCTGCAAAGAAGATTTATGGCGGACGCTTCGCACGAACTTCGCACGCCGCTTGCAATTGTGCGCGGTGAATCGGAAGTTGCGCTGTCAAAAAGCAATCGCAAACCTGAAGATTACCGCGAATCTTTGGCAATTGTTCACGATGAAAGCAAGCGTCTGACGCGCATTGTCGAAGACCTTTTCACTCTTGCACGCGCCGACGCGGGACAATTTCAAACCAAATTCGCGCAAGTTTATCTCGACGAAATTCTCGCCGACTGCGTTCGCGCAATTCGCGTTCTCGCCGAAAAACGAAATATTTTAATCGAATTTGAAGCTGCCGAAGAAATGCTTTTTCACGGCGACGAACAGCTTTTGCATCGAATGTTCTTAAACTTGCTCGACAACGCCGTCAAATACAACCGCGAAAACGGCACGATAAAAATCGCCGCGCAAAAAATTAATGACGAGTATCGAATCACATTTGCCGACACCGGAATCGGCATTTTAACGGAAGAACAGCCGAAAATTTTCGAGCGTTTCTACCGCGCCGATAAAGCGCGAAGCCGCACCGTTGAAACCGAAACGAGCGGCGCAGGATTAGGTTTGGCAATCGCCGCGTGGATCGCCGAACTGCATCAAGGCAAAATCGAACTCGTTTCATCGGACGAAACAGGAAGCGTTTTTGCCGTGATTTTTAAATTGGTATAGTGATCGGTAGGGAACACCTTCGCTTGTCTTCAAATTGAATTTTAAGAAGCCTGTTCGGAAAATAAGGCTGAAAAGAGATTTGAATGTTGGGAGAATAGCGGGCGCGGAAACCGCAACCCTTCCCGACCTGAAATTTACTGTTGCTTGAATTTTTACCTGTCGGCTTGATTCAACAAATAGTTAAAAAAGACAAGATTCAAAAATTAACAGGTCGGGAAGGGTTGCGGTTTCCGCGCCCGCTGATCTTTCGCACCTAGAATATTACTTTCCGTCCACTACCACTCGCTATACTGATTTGGTAGATTAATTTTTAATGACAAATTCAAAATTCAGTTCGTTCGCGCAAATCGGCAGGGAATTTAAAAATTTCGCGCTGAAATATCTGTTTTCGGGTTTTGCCGTCGCGGTCGCCGCGCTGATTTTGTTTCTGTGGCTGGCGGACGAAGTTTTTGAAGGCGCAACAAAGGCTTTCGACGAAAATGTGCGTTCGGCGATTCATCAATACGCTGCGCCGTGGCTGACGCAGACGATGATTTTTTTCTCGTTTATCGGCTCGGTTGCGTTTGTCGTCGGCGCGATTATTGTTGCAGCGATTATTTTCTGCGCTTAAAATGGCGGCACGCGGCGATTTTTTTGGTGCTGACGATGATCGGCGAAGTGCTGCTCGAACTCGCGCTCAAATTATATTTTCAGCGTATTCGCCCCGAACCTTTTTTCAATTATCCGCTGCCTTCGACCTACAGTTTTCCGAGCGGACACGCGCTCGGCTCGTTCTGTTTTTACGGCGTGTTGGCGTGGCTGATTACTCGCCGCATCGAAAATCGCGTGATGCAAATTCTAATTTGGATTGTCGCGGCAGTGATTATTTTACTGATCGGCATATCGCGCGTCTATCTCGGCGTTCATTATCCGAGCGACGTTTTAGCGGGTTATGCGGCAGGTTTTTTCTGGGTTTTGACGGTCGCTTTGACCGATTCGCTGATTAAAAAAAGGCGCGGCGAAAAAAAATAATTCACGATTTTTCGCGTTAATCGTCTATTCATTTTTAATTGATAAAGTAGAATTACAAACAAAATGTTTGAATAAACTTAGGGAGTAGTAAAATTATGAAAAAGTTAGTATTAATGACCGCATTGATGGTTTTCGGTTTGATGTTTAATTTGACTGCCGACGCGCAGGGCAAAAAAATCGGGATGAAACGCGCCCGTGAAATTGCGATGAAACAGGCATCGGGTAAAATCAAAAGTTCGGAACTCGAAAATGAAAAAGGCAAATGGATCTATTCATTTGACATTCGCAACTCGAAAGGCACGATCACCGAAGTCAACATTGACGCATATACAGGCGCAGTAGTTGATGTTCAGGAAGAAAACGCACGGAAAGAAGCCGACGAGAAAAAACAGGAAAAAATGGAGAAAAAGAAAAATTAGTTCGACTGAACTAAAATAATTCTTAGGAAATTTATCCACAGATGGACACAGATAATTTTTTGACAATATTTATAAAAGTTATATTTATTGACTCACCTACGCGATTTTGTATTTTAGCCCGTGAAACGGGTAATAGCGTAAAGCCCCGTGCGTGAGCGCGGGGTTGGTTGCAAAAAGTTATCAGAGCTATCGAAGATAGCGACAGCCGCCGACAAGTTTAATCGGCTGTCGCCCGTTTCACGGGCTAAAAAATCTTGTTTTATCTTTCCCCGCGCTCACGCACGGGGCTTTACGCTATTACCCGTTTCACGGGCTAAATCGAAAAAATCTGTGTTTATCTGTGGATAAAAAAGTATTAGTAATTTTGAGGTTTGATTTGGCGGGCAGAAATATTTATTTCATCAGTTTGATTTTGCTTTTGGCGATGCGCGTTTTTCCGCAGACCGATTCGCCAAAGATTGTTTCCGTCAGCAAATCACGGGACGAAACGCGGACGAATGTTGACGGCGCACAGCCTTTGACGCTCGCGGAAGCGATTGATTTGGCACTCAAACAGGCTTCCGCGTTCAAGTCGGCGCAAATCAACGAACAAATCGCGGCGGAAGATATTCGTCAGGCGAAAGCCGGATTTTATCCGAAAGTTGCCGTGCTGCCCAACCTGATTTACACTTCGCCGTCGTTCGGCAGAACGCAGACAGTCGGCGTGACGGACGGCAATATTACGGCGATTTCGGAACGTCCGCCGTCGTTTTTAGGGGCGAATGCGATTACCGAATATCAAGGTGTGATTAATGCAGCGGGCGAAATTGATTTGTCGGGAAAGTTGAAGGCGACTCTTCAGCGCAGTAAATTATTGCTCGAATCGGCTCGGGCGGGCAGCGAAATTGCGCGGCGTGAACTGATTCAATCCGTCGGCGACGCTTATTTTAATCTCGCGTTGGCGACGACGAAACGGCGCGGCGCGGCGGAAAATTTGCAGTCGGCGGAAGGTTTTGAAGCGAATACGAAATTACAGCTCGACGCGGGCGAAGTCGCGCCGGTTGATCTCGTCCGGGCGCGTCTGCAAACGGCGCAAAGACGCGACGAACTCGCGGTGGCGCAGACGGATGAAACCGTCGCGGCGGACGCGCTGAAATTTCTCGTCGGTTACGATTTTAATACGCCGCTTGCCGTCGAAGAATTGCTGATTCAGTTGCCGCAAACGGACGAAATCAATCGTTATACGGAAACGGCGATTGCTTCGCGTCCCGAATTCGCACAGTTTGAAGCGGACAGAAAAGTGGCGGAACAGGACATAAAAATTGCCAAATCGGAGCGCAAACCGCAACTTACTTATTCGGTCAGCGGCGGTTTTATTTCTGATTCGCTGCGTCCGAATCGCATCGGAAATTCGACGGGTGTGCAGGCAAATATCGGCGTGACGCTGCCGCTGTTTGATCGCGGCGCAAGCAAATCGCGTGAAACACAGGCGCGTCTGAAAATTCAGCAAACGGAAAATAATCGAATTTTAGCGGAACGCCAATTCGTTCAGCAATTTTACACGGCGCGGACGCAGGCGATTTCCGCCGCTTCGCGCATAAGGCAACTCGGCGACACGATCAAGGATGCGGAAACGAATTTGTCGGTTTCGCTGGCGCGTTATCGTTCCGGCGAAGCGACGATTGTCGAAGTCACCGACGCGCAAAATCTGCTGATTACGCAGCGGCAATCGCTCTATCAGGCGATTTTCGATTATCAAACAGCGCGGGCGCGTCTGTTGCGAGCGATTGGACAATGATGAAATTTGTGATTTCCAATTTGCGATTTGCGATTGAAAAAGATGAATGAGGAAAAAATAGATTATAAAGAATCGGAAGAAAACGTCGAGAATGATGAAATTTCGACTGAAGAAACTGCCGAAACTGACGAAAACGAATCTTCGCCGCGTCGTAAGTTTTTGACGATTCTCGGCGTGGTTTTGCTCGTGTTTGCGCTGATCGGCGTTTATTTTTATGTCGAACGCCGCAATCAAAACGAAGCCGCCGCAACGACAACCGACGAAGAAAAATCCGCTGCGGTCGTCAGCGTCAAAGTCGCCAAAGCCGAAAAGGAATCAATCGCGCAGGAATTTTCGGCAAACGGCACGGTCGCGCCTTCTGAACAGTCAACCGTCGCGGCTTCGATTTCGGCGCAGATCAAACAGATGCGTCTGCTCAAAAATCAATTTGTGCGCCAAGGCGATGTTCTCGCCGTGCTTGCATCACAGGATTTACAGGCGCAGCGTAATGAGGCAAAAGCCACGCTCGACGAAGCGAAATTGAATCTCGAAACACTGCAAAAAGTCACGATTCCGCAAACCAGAGCGCAAACCGAAAAAGATTTGTCCGACGCGAAAGCGAATGCCGATAACGCCCGCGCAACTTTTGAGCGGCGCAAGATTTTATACGATAAAGGCGGACTTTCATTAAAAGAATTGGAAGCATCGCAGCTTGCTTTGCAGAACGCCGAAAACGCTTTTCGTCTGGCGCAGGCAAATTCAAAACTCAACACTTCCGCCGTCAATCCGAATTCACGCGCCATCGCCGAAAACAAAATCAGGCAGGCGCAGGAGAGAATTAATTCGATTGACACGCAGACGAATCTCGCGGAAATTCGCGCCCCGATTTCGGGCGTTGTTACCGATCAATTTCAGTTTGAAGGCGAATTTGCATCGCAGGGCGCAAAACTTTTGACGATTTCCGCGATTGGTTCGGTGATTATCAAAGCGAATTTTGCCGATACGGTCGTTGCTGATTTGCAGACGGGCGATGCCGTGACGATCAGTTTGCCGTCCGCGCCCGACGAACATCTGGCGGGGAAAGTCACGCAAATCAGCCGTTCGGCAGACGTGCAAAACCGCACGGTCGAAGTTTCGGCGAATTTTGAAAACGGTCGCGGACTACTTCGTGCCGGCGATTCGGTGCAGATGACGATTTCCGCGAAACCTGCCGACAACGCGGTTGTTGTGCCAATTTCCGCCGTCACGCTCGACGCTTCAAACGCCGACGAAGGCACGGTGATGACCGTTAACGACGCATCTATCGCGCACGAAACAAAGGTCAAAGTCGGCATCAAACAGGCTGACAAAATTCAAATCGTTGAAGGCTTGGAAGGCGGCGAAACCGTCGTCACCGAAGGCAATTACGCCTTGCCCGACGGCACGAAAGTCGAAGTTGCGAAAGAAGAAGAAAAGCAAGATGAAGAAAAATAATTGCCAAAAATTATATTGAAGGGCAATGAAAATTTTTACGGTTGAAATTTGGGTTGAAAAGTAATCAAATACTGTCAAAATCAGCGGGCGCAGAAACTGCAACCCTTCCCGACCTGAAATTTGTTTGATCTTGAATGTTTTACTTTCAATTGAATTCAACCAAAGTTAAAAAAGACAAGTTTCAAAAATTAACAGGTCGGGAAGGGTTGCAGTTTCTGCGCCCGCTGATTTATCGAAACTGATTCGCCGCCCGTTATACTGAGTTTTTATGAATTTCGCCCGCACAATTTCAGAGCAAAAACGCGCCGTGATGGTCGTGGTTGGTTTGCTGTGTCTGCTCGGAATTTACGCGGCGTATCAACTGCCGTCGGCGATTTTCCCGCAGACTGATTTTCCGCGCATTATTATTACAGTTGATAACGGCGAAGTTCCCGCCGACCAGATGCTTGTCGCCGTGACGCGCCCGATTGAAGAGGCGATGAACGGAATTCCGGGCATCAAACGCATCAAATCTACGACGGCGCGAGGCGCGTCCGAAGTGAATTTGTTTTTCGATTGGTCGGTTGATCCGAAGGAATCGCTCGGACTCGTGCAGGCGCGTCTGCCCGAAGTCGCGCTGCCGCCGACGGCGAAAATTACGCGCGCCGACCGCCTGACGTTCGCGGTTTTTCCGGTCGTCGGCTACAGTCTGACTTCGGAAACACGCGACACGACCGTTTTGCACGACATCGCGGCTTACACGATCCGTCCGCGTCTGGCGCGGCTTTCAGGTGTCGGCGAAGTCAACGTTCAGGGCGGCAAGGTGCGCGAATTTCACATCGAAATCAATCCCGAAAAACTCTCGGCGCGAAATATCACGATTCAGCAAATTTCGGACGCGGTGAAGAACGCAAATATCGTCGCTTCGCCCGGATTGATTGAGGAAAATCATCAACTCGAACTGGCTCTCGTGAGCGGTCAGGCGACTTCGCCCGATCAGTTAAATTCGATTGTCGTCGCCAATTCAAACGGCGCGAACGTCCTGATTTCCGACGTGGCGACGGTCAAAGAAGGCACTGAACCGAATTACACGATTGTCACCGCGAACGGTCAGGAATCGGTTTTGATAAACGTCCTGCGGCAACCCGACGCGAACACCGTAACCGTCACGGATGCGGTCAAACTCGAACTTGCGGCAATCGAAAAAACTCTGCCGAAGGACGTGCATCTCGCGCCGTATTACGATCAAAGTCTGCTCGTCCGCGATTCGATGAATTCGGTGCGCGACGCGATAATTTTGGGACTGATTTTGTCGATCATCATTCTCTATGCTTTTTTGCGGAATATCGGCACGACGTTCGTGGCGATTCTCGTGATTCCGGTGACGATTCTGGCGACTTTTCTGGCGATGTATCTTGTCGGGTTGTCGTTCGATTTAATGACGCTCGGCGGCGTTGCGGCGGCAATCGGTTTGGTCATTGACGACGCAATTGTCGTCGTCGAAAACATTTACACGCATCTGCTCCACGGCGAATCACGCGCCGAAGCCATTCAAAAAGCAATTTCCGAAATCACCGTGCCGATCATCGGTTCGACGATTACGCCCGTCGTCGTCTTTCTGCCGCTGACGCTTTTAACCGGCGTAACCGGCGTTTTCTTTCGCTCACTCGCGCTGACAATGGCGGTCGCGCTGCTCACATCGCTCTTTCTAGCACTAACTTTTACGCCGGTTTTAGCCGAAAAATTCGTTAAAATTAAACGCCGCAAAAAAGGTAACGCGAACGTCCGTCCTGATGAAAGTGGCGCGAGCGTCACTGACGCAGGCGTTACAGAGGCATCTACGGAAAACGAGGAAGAATTAGGCAGATTTTTGAAATTAATCGTTCAGCCTTACGAATGGCTTTTGCGGTTTGCGCTCGGTCAGCGGTTGATTGTATTGGCGGTTTGCGCTTTGCTCGTCGTTGCTTCTTACATCGTTTATACGAATCTCGGCTCGGAATTTCTGCCGGCGTTTGACGAAGGTGCGTTTGTTCTCGATTATAAAACGCCGCCGGGAGCATCGCTCGAAGAAACGAACCGCGTGTTGCTGCACATCGAAGAAATGCTCAAGGACACACCCGAAGTCGAAAGTTTTTCGCGGCGCACCGGCGCACAACTCGGACTCGCGGGCGTAACCGAACCGAACACCGGCGATTTTGCCGTCAAGATGAAAGCGGATCGAACCCGCGCAACCGAAGAAGTAACCGCTGATTTGCGCGAGGAAATCGAGAAAAGCGAACCGACCGTCGAAGTCGAATTTATCGGCATTTTGTCCGATTTGATCGGCGATCTGGCGAGTTCGCCCGAACCCGTCGAAATCAAAATTTTCAGCGACGACAAAAAAGCTCTCGAAACGAAGGCGGCGGAAGTCGAAGATTCGATCAAAAAAGTCGCGGGCGTGGTTGATACGTTCGACGGCGTGGTCGTTTCGGGCGCGGCGATTACCTTCAAAATCAATCCGGCGGCGGCGGCGCAGTTCGGCGTGAACGCGACCGATGTTGCCGATGCCGTCGAAACCGCGATGAGCGGCAACGCGGCTTCGGCGATTTTGCAGCAGGGAAAACTCATCACCGTCCGCATCACGTTTCCGCCGGGAGCAAAAAATTCGCTCGACGCGCTCAAGGCTTTGCAGATTCGCTCTGCAAGCGGCGCACAATTCCGGCTCGATCAGGTGGCGACCATCGAATACGACAAAGGACAAACCGAAATCGTCCGCGACGGTTTGCGCCAATCGGTTTCCGTGACGGGCAGAATCGAAGGCAGCGATCTCGGCACGACGATTGACAAAATCAAGTCGCAATTGGCGAAAGATGTCAAACTGCCCGCCGGAATGACCATCGAATACGGCGGAGTTTACGCCGAACAGCAGGCATCTTTCAAAGAATTGGCGACCTCGCTGGCATTGGCAATCGTGCTTGTCTTTTTAGTTTTGCTGATTGAATTTCGCTCGTTCGCGCATCCTTTGGCGATTGTCACCGGCGCGGTTTTAGCGTTGAGCGGCGTTTTATTCGCGCTTTTTATTACGAAAATGACGCTCAACGTCGTCAGCCTGATGGGAATGATTATGGTCGTCGGCATCGTCGCCAAAAACGGGATTTTAATGCTCGATGCGGTCGAGGAAAATCTGGCTCACACCGACAATCTGACCGAAGCCTTAATCGTTTCCGGTCGCCGCCGTTTTCGTCCCGTTTTGATGACTTCACTCGCCGCGATTTTGGGAATGCTGCCGCTCGCCCTCGCACTCGGCGCAGGCTCGGAACTCTTGCAGCCGCTGGCGATTGCGGTGATCGGTGGATTAGTGTTCGCGCTCGTCTTGTCGCTGGTCGTCACACCAACCGTTTATTCGATGTTTTTTAACCTGAATTCAAAAAATAAATTAGAGAAAAATCACGATGAAATTTGATGTTTTTGAGAAAGCTAAATTTTGTTGACGCGACTTCACTGGATTTTTTTTGAAAATAGTTTAATCTGTATTGACATGCCCCGAATAACTTAGTATGTTCACAAAATTGGAAAATATTTGTGAACAAATTATGTCAAAATCGCAATCGAAAATTATGATTTTGACCGTTCCAATAAAAAGAAACTTTGAAGAAATTTCTGGAGGAAATAATGAAAATTAAAATTTTATTAGTCTTATGTTTGTCAACTTTTTTGTTCCTGAGTGCCTGCA
The DNA here is from genome assembly GCA_965247805.1 of Pyrinomonadaceae bacterium. Taxonomy (GTDB): domain Bacteria; phylum Acidobacteriota; class Blastocatellia; order Pyrinomonadales; family Pyrinomonadaceae; genus JAFDVJ01. The sequence continues at coordinate 4,309,400 of OZ252034.1, read as the reverse complement.
AAGGCGACAGCGCAAATCTTAATGCAAATGCCAATGCCAATAAAACAATGGCAACCGCGACACCGGTCGTGAAAACCAGCGAAACAGCGGCAACCGATCCGGCACTCAAAGCAAAACTTGAAGATGCCTTGAAGAAAAAAGGATTTACCGATGTCACCGTTGATGTTTCAACGACACCGGCAACCATTCGCGGAACAGTTGCCAAAGGCAAATTAGCGGAAGTTGTCCAAACTGCTCAGGAAGCCAACGGCGGCAAACCTGTCAAAAACGAAGTAACCGAAAAGTAACGGAAAAAAAGGAGGAAAATTAAATGTCTTTACAAGAAAAATATCAATCACTGATTGATTTAGCGAATTCATCCGGCATTTCCGGCTTGAACGTGACCGAAGGCGAAGGTTTCATTAAAATCGAAGGAACAGCGGCGAGTGCCGAAGCGAAACAGGCTTTATGGGACGAATATGCAAAAATTGATCCTGATTACCGTTCAGGCGACCTTGTCTTAAACATTGACGCACCGGAAGCAGCGGCAAATACATATACCGTTCAATCGGGCGACAGCCTGAGCAAAATCGGTTCAAAATACGGCATCAGCTATATGAAAATATTTGAAGCCAACCGCGACAAATTAAATGACCCCGACAAAATTCATCCGGGACAGGAATTAACCATTCCGTCCGAGTAAAATTTTTGTTGCTATTTAATCAAGCACTTTGATATGTTTGCGTTGAGCAAATATTTCAAGGTGCTTTTTCTTTTGGAGGTTTTATGCGTTTCAATTTCAAAATATTCGGATTGGTTTTATTGTTTGTTTCAATTTCTTTCAGCCAAGAGTTGAGCCGCGAACAAAAACTGCAAAAGATTGACGAATTAAACGGTCAGATCAAGATTTTGGAAGCTGACGTTCTTTTGCCTAGTGCCAAAGATTTGAAACAGGCGGCAAAACAAGGTTTTGAAGTTTTCCGGCTGATGCCGCGTGAAAAATATGATCATAAATTAACTATCAACGGGGGCGGCGCGTATTATTCCTTCACGCGCAAAACTTCAGAATACGGTCGCGGCTCAGATATTTCTTTGGAGCAAAATAATTTAACAGTCGGTTTTGCCGGAGCGGATTACGGTTTTATTTATGATTTGGGGACGATTCCCTTATCGGAAGTTTCGGAAAATACTGTTGAAGCAAATTTTTTGCTTAACTATAAACCGCCGGCAAAAGAATCCGAAGTGAGAAATGAAGCCCAAAAAGCATATAACTATGAAGCCGATGGTTTGATTTACAAAAGCCGCGTTCCAGATGTAATCGGAAATACATATTTGTTGCGTTCGATTGAATTTGATGACTGGGATATTTTGGTCGCCTTTAAAGTCATTCGCAAAGATAAAGACGGAAGTTTGATAATTTTCTGGAAGTTTTTAAAGCAATTTGAAAAACCAACTTTTATCCGTAGTGAACAAAGCTACTTAAACAATGCCGTTAATTTTATTTCTGTAAAGTCATCCTCCGAAAATAATTTGTTTTTGTCAGGTAATCTTGCCGCAAAAATAGAAGAAAAGTTGAGAAAGAGAGGCTTCGATGAAATAAAAATTACAGAGGAAAATCAAAAAATCGTGCTTCGCGGGAAAGTGACTAAAGGCAAATTACCTGAAGTTATTCAATTTGTTCAAGAAAACAGTGAGGGAAAACCCGTCCGAAACGAACTTACCGAAAAATAAATCACCAACCTGTTTAATTTCTCAAACAGGCTTTTTCTCTTGCTTTTTGCAAATCATTTGGCGCATTGCCAATAATTCTTTCACAAAACCTAACAAAATCAACTGTTTTCAGCGTGGAATGTCTTTTGCTTAGACGATTTCGGGAAATTCTGACGGAGCGAATTTTATGGAAACTTCTTTTTATCTGCTATTGATTGTCGCGCATTTCGGGGCGTTTGACGTGCTTTATTTTCATATTTATAAGTGCAAACTTCACCTTCGACCCGAATGTCAGCGCGAAGTTTTCTGGCACGTTATCCGGCATTTGATTTACGGATTGCAATTTATTTGGGTGGCAAATTTTCGCTTTCACGGGTGGGCGTTGGCGTTGCTCGGCGTGCTTTATGCGTGTGATATTTTCGTCGCGTGGTCGGATGTTTGGGAAGAAAACGCGAGCCGCAAATCACAGGGCGGATTGCCGCGCGGCGAGTATTTTATGCACGTCGCGTTGAGCGTCGGCATCGGACTTTATTTGATGGCGACTTTTCAAGCGGTTTGGAGTGATCGAAATCTCGAAACCGCAATCGTTTACGCGCCGCCGCAAATCCCCGTGATTATGCAGATTTATATGACCGCGATGGGGATTATCGCGTTTGGAACCTTTTCTTACGATTTTTATAAATGGCTGAGTTTCAGGTCAGAACCATCTGCGGTAGCGGATGGTTTAAGTTTGTAAATTGAAGTTTTGAGTTTATCACGTCCAATCATCCGCTACCGGACTCGTTAATTCTTATGAAAAAAGCCAATAAAATCGTCGTCGAAGCAATTATTCCGTGCGATGTCGAAACGCTCTGGGCGCGTTCGCAGGAACCTGATTTGCACATTCTCTGGGACATTCGTTTTTCGCATATTAAATATCTCGAAGAATTGGACGCGAAGGGATTTCAATTGATGGATTACCGCACGAAAATCGGTTTCGGCTTGGAAATAAAGGGAATCGGGCGATATTTGCAAAACTCGCCGCTTAAACATTCGACGTTTGAATTTGAATCCGACGACTGGAAATCCATCATCAAAATCGGGCGCGGCATCTGGCAATACAAGCCTTGCGCGGAAGGAACTTATTTTCGGACGGTTTACGATTACGAAACGAATTACGGCGTTTTCGGCGCAATGCTTGACCGCATATTCTTTCGTCCGATGATGCAATTGGCGACCGAATGGAGTTTTGAAACTCTGCGACGTTGGTGTGCGAATTCCAAATTATCGGAACAAGAACCTGAAATTAAAAATTTGCTGAATGAACGCCGCTCATATTTCAGATTTATACCGTTTTTAATCAAAAGATATTTCGGCTTCGCGCCTAAAAAAGACGAAGCGGAAAGCTGGATCGGCAGCGGTCAGGAAACGAATTTGCAGTTAGAACCGCTTATTCATACAAGATAAGATTCTCAAAAATTATTTTATGAAAACCATCCAAAAATTAGAGGTTATTGCGGGTATAGCTACTCCGATAGCTGCGTTCATATATATTTATTACGGTATTATTCAAGTTACTATTGATGATGTAATTTACAGAAGAGAACAGTTAAACCAAGGAATATCTGGTTTACATATAGGAATGCTTATTTCTTTCGCAATTATTTGGTTTTTATCTTTACTCGTTGCTTTCGGTGCTTATTTTCACGCACGAGGAAGTGCTAAAGCAATGAATATTATTTGGATTGGGGCAGCAGGTGTAATGATTTTTTTAGGTGCTTGGGGATTTGCCGTTTTAATTTTTCTAGGGATATTTTGGGGTATGTTAGTTTACAGTTCGGTAGTCTTATCAATAGTTACTGTAGCTCTTGCTGATGCCTCAGAAAAAAACGATTCAACTACTCTTTTGGAGTTAGATGATTAAGCAATTTTGCGCCGCGCTGTGTAATGAATGCTTCCCAAATTTTGCGGTCTTCGCAGGATTTTATGCGCGAAAAACTCGCCGAATTTCGTGTTTGGTTTCATCATTAACTGTCCGTCAATCTTCAGAATTTCGCCTTCGACCTTGCTTTGAAATTCGACCGTTAAACCAATCGAAGGCATTGCTCGACCGTGAAACAAAATTCTCTTTCCTTGAATGGCTAATCCGCCGTTTCCAAGCGGTTCGACGTGCATTTCGACCGACGCTTTTAAATCCGTAAAAACTTCGTAAAGTTTGCCGTTTTCGACGACGAAATCCGAATCGAAAACGCGGTATTTGCCGTCGCAGTAAAGTTCGCGGACGAAGTGCATCGAGCCGTCTTTGCGTTCAAAGATGCGGAAACGCGCCGGAATTTCGGTTAAATCGGATTCAAATAAACCTTGCCCAAACAATAAAGTCAGCAGCCGCGACCACATTTTCGCGGGCAGAGTTTCGAGTTTCAAAGTCGCCGTCACATCAAAGCGCGAAGGATTGGCGTAAAACTCTCGAATCAGCGGATTGATTTCTGCAACTCGTTCGCCGAGAACGGTTTCGAGTAGATTCCAGTTTTCGGTTTCGGCTTTGCGTCCGCGTTCACGTTCACGAATTCCGCGTCGAAAAATTTTAGAAACGCTCATCGAAAGCGCAAAACAACGCGTCATTTCAAAAGCGGTGCGGCGATAACTCAACAAATTTTTGTCGGATTCACCCGAAAAATCGAACACGGCGCGGGCTGATTCCGAAGTGTAGCGACCGACAAGCTGCAAACAAACGGTTGAAAGTTTTTTGACGGTTAAAGCCAAACTGTCGGCAATCGCCGTTTCGTGCGGAATCAGTCCGGCAATCGCCGATTTGTCCATCAGGCGAACGCCGAGAGTTACTTCGAGATGCTGTTTCAGTAAAATCCAAATCGGTTCAGTCTCGTGTTTTTCGGCTTCGGCGTAGAACTTTTCTTCGAGATTTCTGGCACGGACTTTTTCGATGTCTTTGAAATGCGCCGCCAGCCAAAGTTCGTCGCGGACTTCCAAAGGCAGTTTGTTTTCACACGCTTCGACATACATTTTCCAATCTTCCGAAGTCGTTTGATTATCATTATTAACAGGCATTAGCGATTCGCCGATTTCATCAAAAACCGCCGAAACGCCGCAAAATCTGCCAAGCGCAATTGCATAAGCCGCCAAAAGATGAAGCCGTGTCAAACGGCAAAAATTCCCGCCGTAAAACTCTCTCAACCGCGAAACGCGCCGCCGTGCCGAAAGTTGACGCTCAACAAACTTCTGCAAATCGGCTTCGTCAGCATTCGGTAAATAACGCCGCGCTTCGGTTAAATACTTACTGTTAATACAAAATTCCTCTTGAAATTAATTTCTCAGGTCACAACCGAAACGCAGAAGCGGCAAGATTTATTTCTTGCATTTATTGGCTTGCATTCATTAATGATTCAATTGCTTCCGGCTCTTTCGGGACTTTTGACGTGAGATTTAGATTGCCGTCTTCGGTGACTAAAACGTCGTTTTCGATTCTAATGCCGATGCCGCGAGATTTTGAAATTGCATATTTACTTAAATACTTTCTTGAAAATTTTATTTGCAATTTCAATCTTTCATTTCGATAGAGGTTAGAACGCCGTGTATATCAGTTAAGTCATATCTTGTTGACCCTCTAATTTTATCTGTTGCGTTATCTATTGCCGAAGTTACGTCATCCAGTTTTGATGCAACCTCATCTAAACTATATGCTCCGTCAACATTATTGAGTTTGTCCGAAATACTTCCAAGTTTATCGGAAATATCATCGAGTTTGAGCAACATCTGCTCGAATAGTCCAAGTAATTCATCCATATTTATCTCCTGAAAATTCAATAATGCCAAATTATTGTCGTAGTCCGATACCTGTGCTTGCTTCACCCACGACTTCTTCGTGCAGTAGATTGTCAATCACGCGCTCAATCGCTTGCTGCAAACTCGCGCCGGTGCGGTTGAATCCAAAGACTGTGCGAACTTCGTTTATCAAATTTTGTTTGTTAAATTTATGACCGTCGTGCAGGATCAACAGAATCAGTTTGCGGATCTCTTCGGGCGCGATGCGTTCGGCGGGAATGTTTGTGCCGTTGCGCGAGCGGATTTTTACTTCTCCGTCAGTTTTCCAGATGAATTCGCCGCGAATTTCGATTAGTTTGGCGCGTCCCATCAGGCGCAAAACGTCAATTATTCGCGCCTGTATTCTCGAACCGGCAGTCGTCTGCCAAACTGACGCAGTGCGCGTGAAAATTTCTTTGACGTGAATCGGTGCTTCCGTTTCGATGATTGTCATTAAGACTTTGGCGATTTGTTGGTCGCTTGCGTCGAGAAGCGTTTGAAAGCTGAATCCGATGTCAATTTGCGCGGTTTGATATGGCTCGGCGATTGGACGAACGTAGTTTTTTTGTTCGAGATTTTCAAAAATATTACCGATTTCGGTTTCGTTCAGTTCGCCCAAAAATTCCCGCGCCTGACGCTCGGATTCGGATTCGAGAAACGTCTGTCGTTCGGTTTCCTGTTCGCTTTCGCGTTTGGCGCGTTCCCGCGATTGTTCGATTAACTTGAGCAAGCGTTCGATTTGTCCGCTGCGGTCTTTGAACCAATCGGTTGACCAGACGCGGTGAATTTCCCAGCCGCGTCCTTCCAAAACCTGTTGGCGCAGACGGTCGCGGTCGCGGGCGGTTTCCGACGAATGATACGAAACGCCGTCGCATTCGATTCCGCAGACGAATTTACCTTTCGCTTCGTTATCGGTTACGCCGAAGTCAATGCGATAGCCTGACGCGCCGACCTGCGGAATCAAAGACAAGCCGCGTTTCGATAATTCCTCGAAAACTTCGCGCTCGAACGGCGATTCGGTTTCGTTGATTGCCGAAACAATCGGGCTGTCGAGCCTTTTGTGTTCGGCATACATCAAAAAATCCCGCAACAGTTTCGCGCCGCGTGAAGCCGTCGCCGCGAGATTGATGTCTTCGGCTTTGATGGACGAAAAAACGCGCATCAATTTTTTCGAGCGCGTGACCAAAACATTCATTCGCCGCCAGCCGTTTTCGCCGTTTAAAGGTCCGAAATTGTAGCGCAGTTTACCGTCGTGCGCTTTGGCGTAGGTGACGCTCAGGAAAATTACGTCGCGCTCGTCGCCTTGAATGTTTTCGAGATTTTTGACGAAAAACGGCTCGCGTTTGCTGCGGTCGAAAAATGATTCGATGCTTGGGTCTTCGCGGCGGCGTTGTTCGAGTTCATCCTGAATCGCAATCTGCTGGCGCATATTAAAAGTTCCGACACCGAGCGAAACTTGCGGATTTTTCTTCGCGTGTTCGATGACCGCATCGGCAACGCGCCGCGCTTCGGCGATGTTCAAGCCTTTGCCTTCGTAAATGCCTTCGGCGACAAATTCAAAATGCAGACCCGAATCGTAAGAGTCGGTTTCGACGCTCGGAAAGGTGTATAAATCCGACTCGTAAAAACTGACGTTTGAAAATGTTATCAGCGATTCGTGTGCGCTGCGGTAATGCCACTTCAAACGACTGCTCGGCACGCCGCTGCTCATCACTTCTTCCAAAATGCTCTGCGAATCGTCAAATAAAGGCAGTCCGTCTTCATCCTTTTCGACGTTGACCTGTCCGCTGGCGACGGCGAAAAAGTTGGTCGGCGGAAGTTGTTTCGGATCGCCGACCACGACGAGTTGTTTGCCGCGAATTATCGCGCCGACGGCATCTTCGGTCGGCAATTGCGAGGCTTCGTCAAACAAAATCAAATCGAACTGCGCTGTGTCCGCATCGAGCAATTGCGCGACCGTCTGCGGCGACATCATAAAACACGGCTTGATCGAATGAACCGCATTCAGACATTTTTTCATCGTCAAACGAAGCGGCATCAAACCGCGCTGACGATTAAGCTGCGAACGAAGCGTCAGCATCTGTTCACGGATCAACGGTTGCTGCAAATTCGCTTGCAAACGCCCGCGCATTTGCCCGACTAAATTCGAGCGGTTCTGCCGCAAAACCTTCTCGTCCAAATCACGAAATTCCTTGACGCGCTGTTCGTGCGTCAGTGTGTGAAACTCGCGCAGTTCGGGACGTTCGCCGACAACCTGCGTCAACCATTTTTGATAAAATGCACGGCGAAAAGCAACGGATAAATCAGCAAAAGAAATCTGTTCACTCCAAACCCAACCTAGAATTTCTTTGGCAAAACTCCGCTCAAGTTTTTGCCGCACCGATTCAAACGAAGCCCAACGATTAGCGTGTGAAAGATTGTTGACGATTTCCTCGACGCGACCGAAAATCCTTTCAACTTCGGCATTCGCAAAATAATTTTCACGCCAACCGACCAATTCGCATAACTTTTTCAGCAAGACATTAATTTCCAAAGCGTTTTGCCGCAGCGTCTGCACGAAACCGAGATCAGGCGCATTTTTCGTCGCCGTTGAAATCGCCTGTTCCTTCAAACCTTGACGAACGTAAATTTGCCGAAACTCCAAAACCCATTGCACATATCTTTCGAGCGCATTCCAATCCGACGCTTCGCCCTGCCACAACGCGCCGAAAAGTTCCGCGCCTAATTGTTGCTGCGTTTTCAAATCGCTTTGCCGCTGAAGATATTCGGTGACAAGTTTCATCTCGCTCGCCTGTTCGATTAATGAAGCGTCGTAAGACGGCAGACGCAGCGCGAGCCAACGCTTTTTGATCGCGCGATAACGGCTGTCGAGAAAAGCCAAAAAACTGAAAAAGCCGGTTGATTTTTTCTCGACGTATGAAATTTCTTCGGACGGTTCCTGCTCGAAAACCTGCGCGGTGAAATTTTGTTCGATGCGTTTTCGCAGTTCGACGATTTTGCGTCCTTTTTCAATCAAATCGGTTGCTTGCGGCGGTGCGCTGTTCCACGCTTCACTGACCAAAACCTGAAACGGCGCACCCGGCGAACGCGCCAGTGTCGAAGCGACGACGCTTGCCGTTTCGATGTCGGCGAGAGTTTTCAAATGCGGCAGACCTAAAATGCTTTCCAGCTTTTCGGCTTCGACGGAAAATGCCTTCAATTTTTCGATAATCTGCGTTCCCGTCAATTTTATTTCGTCCAGATTGTTTTCCGAATAGAAGGTTTTCGTGGTTTCGCGCCACGGATGTTTGGCGGGCGAGCCGACAAATTCCGCCGCCGCGACAATATCATCAATCTCGCGCAAAACGTCCGTCAAATCCGTTGCCGTCGCTTGAAAAATATCGGCTTGAAAAAGCATTTTCGGCGCGTCGAGAACCTTGTCCAAATCGCCGTAAGCGCGATACGGCGAAATATTCAAAATGCCGTAAGGCTGATGAACGGCGTTGACATAATTCGTCAATAATTCGCGCACGACGGGAAGGCGTTCGGTCGCGGTTTGCGTTGTCGAAATGCTTTGCAGTGAAGCGTCGAGCGTGTTTTTCAAATCCTGCATCACGCTCCGTTTATTGGCTTTAGTCGAGTGAAGTTCCAAACAAAATTCTCCTAAACCGACTTCGCACAGACGGCGATAAACGACTTCGAGTGCCGCCATTTTTTCCGCGACGAACAGAACGCTTTTGCCCGTCGAAAGTGCCTGCGCGATCAGATTCGTAATCGTCTGTGATTTGCCCGTTCCGGGTGGACCTTCCAAAACAAGGTCGTAATTTTGCGAAACGGTCGCAATCGCGCGAAGCTGGCTCGAATCCGCGTCAACGACTTGCAGACATTGCTCCGGCGCAAAATATTTGTCCAGTGAAAGCTCGCGGATTTCGTTCGGCAAACCGATAAAAGTATCGCCCTGTTTATTGATGATTTGCCGGAAAATCTTGTGCGCGGCGACCTTGCCGAAATTTTTTTCAAGGTCTTTATACATCACCAATTTCTGAAACGAAAAGAGCGCGAGGTAAATTTCATTTGAGACTTTCCAATCCGTTTGCGCGGCAATCGCTGCGTTCACGTTTTGGAAGAAATCCTGCAAGTTATAATTTTCATCGTCGGAAATTTCCGGCAGCGCAATCGCGTAATTACGCTGTAAATATTCGATTAGCGACGGGTTGACGATGATTTCTTCATCGGTCATTTTCACCGTAAAACCTTCGCGGGCAGAACGCCGCGCGAGTTCGACCGGAACGAGAATCAGCGGTGCTTTAAAAACGATTTCGGAGTCTTTGCTTTCTCTGTAATGCAGCATTCCGAGCGCGAGAAAAAGCGAGTTCACGCCTTGCTCTTCGACGATTGAACGCGCCTGTTCTTCGATGCGCCGCAAAGATTTGTCCAAATTTTCCGCCGAAGAATTCGTCTGCAAAACGTCGTCAGTAAAATTGGCGGCGAGACTTTCGGTTTGATACGGCGCGAAAAGCGAGAGATGATTTTCAGATTCATTCGACAAATCTGCCGATTCATCTTCATCGAACAATACGTCGCTTTCGAGAACGTCCTTTTCCTCTTTCGTTTCCGGTGCGTCGGTCGGACTGAATTTGAGCGATTTTTTCTCCCTGCAAAGCAGTCGAAAAATCTCGGTCGGCAGTTCGTCAATAACTGTTACGGTCGAGACTTTATTTATCTTAAAATTCAAAGCCCGATTGCGTTTTGAAAGGTCAAGCAGCTTACTTTTCCACGCATTGACGGTCGCTGTAATGCGTTCATTCGGAGGTTGTGGGTTCATATTATTTTGAGTTTTTACCTTGAATAAATTCGACGTTTATAAAAATTAATATTTTATAATTACAACTAAAATAATCGTTTGCAACGCAAAAATCAATAGAAATTTTTCAGTAAAAAAGCGTTGAATCTTTAAAAATTCAACGCTGTAAGAAAAGTAATTAATCTTTAAAGATTACTTGCATTCATCAATTCTTCAATCACGTCCGCGTCTTTCGGCACTTTTGACGTGAGATTGATGTTGCCGTCTTCGGTAACTAAAACATCGTCTTCGATGCGGATGCCGATGCCGCGATATTTGCTTGGCGCGGATTTATCGTCGGGCGGAATGTAGAGTCCGGGTTCGACGGTTAAGACCATTCCGGGCGCGAATGGGCGCGAGTTTTTGGCTTGCTGTTCGGTGAAATATCTGCCTGCATCGTGAACGTCTAAACCTAAATAATGTCCGACTCCGTGCATATAATATTTCAGGTATTCCTTCTTTTTGATGAGTTCTTTGGTTTTGCCTTTGAGCAAGCCAAGCTGCTTCATTCCTTCGGTGAGAAGTTCGATTGACAAGTCCTGACGCTGTTTGACGGTGTTGCCTTTTTTGGTCGCGGCGATACATTCGTTTTGAACTTCGAGAACGACATCGTAAACTTCGCGCTGCGGTTTGGTAAATTTGCCGTTGACGGGAAATGTGCGCGTAATGTCGGAGGCGTAACCTTTGTAGTTGCAGCCCGCGTCAATCAGCAACAAATCGCCGTCTTTGAGCGGCATATTATTTTCGACGTAATGGAGAATCGTCGCGTTGTCGCCGCCGCCGATGATCGAATTATAGGCAACGCCCGACGCGCCGGACATTCGGAAATGATGTTCAATCATCGCTTCGATTTGCGATTCGTTCATTCCGGGTTGACAATTTTTCATCGCCAAAACGTGCGCTTCGGCGGCAATGTCGCCGGCTTTCTGCATATATTCGACTTCTTCGGGAGTTTTATGCAGACGCATTTCGCCCAAAATAATCGTCGGATCAATAATCGTGTGCGGCGGATAAGCCGTCTTCAAACGACGAAAACGCTGACCTGAAAGATACTGCAAAATCGTTTGGTCTAATTTGTTGTCAACGCCGAAACGATAGAAAAGTTTTTCGTGTCCGTTGACTAATTTGGGAAATTCGCTTTCAAACTTTTCAATCGGCAGAGCTTTGTCTGCGCCGTAATTTTTCTTTGCGCCGTCAACGCCTTCGCGCCGTCCATACCACGTTTCCATCAACGGATCGCGCGGACGCACAAAGAGCGTGAACGGATTTTTTTTATTTCCGGGCGCGATCACGGCAATCGCGTCGGGTTCGGGAAATCCGGTCAGATAATGAAAATCCGGGTCTTGATGAAACTTAAACTCAGTGTCGTAACTGCGCGTCATTTCGTGCGATGCCGGAATAATCGCAATCGCGTCCTTGCCGATGTGTTCGATAAAATCTTTCAGTTGTTTTCGCATAATTTTCTCCTAATTGTTGAGATTGTAGCGCAAACTTACCGAAAAGTCAGAACACCGAGCGCTAGCGACGTGATAAATGTTTGTTTGCAAAGTTCGCGGTTTTAACCTGAAACCTGAAACTTGAAACTGTTTTCGCACGTCGCTACCGCTTCGGTGTTCCGACCTGTTATAATTTCCAAAATTTACCCGAAACGGAGAACAATAATATGAAAAGAATTTTTAGCTTATTTGCGATTTTAGCAATGTTTTCAATCGCGGCTTTTGCCGATATTCGTCAGCCCGATACGCCGAAGCCGACACCTGCGCCGAAGCAGAAAAAGACGATTGACGCGAATATGACGATCCGGCTTGATAAAAACGCGACCGAAGCGCGTCTGATTATCCCGAAAAGCCAGATCAAACAGCTTCGCGCCGAACTGGAAAGTTTGGACGATAACGGCGGCAATACGGCGATGAATATTACCAGAACGCAAACCATTGTCAGCGGTTTGTTTCTTAGTTTGGCGATAGTTTTCGGCGGCGTGTGGTTTTCGCGTTCACGAAAAACGGACAGTAAAATTAATAAAACGATTGCCGCCGGAGTCGTTGTTTTGCTCGTCGGTTCAGCCGCGACAATTGCGTTTGCCAACGCCGGACCGCCGCCGCAACTGCGAAGCATTTCGAGCCAACTATTTAACAAAGATACTTTTCGAGGTTGGAATTCGGCTTTCGGCAAAGTCAAAATCGAAGTCTCCGACAGCGACGGCAATGTCGAATTAATCGTTCCCGACAAAGAGGAAACCAAGTAAAAAGTAAAAAGTAAAAAGTAAAAAGTGTTTTGTTAATCAAGCAAACTTTTTCACCTTTTCACTTTTCAACTCTCCAAATGCAGGAAATTCAAACGGCAAAATTTGAGATTACTTCGGCGCAAATCTTCGCGTTCGGGTTTTTGGCGTTTTGCATATTTTGTGCAGTCTTAATCGGCGCGTTTCCTTTGCAGCTTTCGATTGTCACGATTTTTCTTTTTGCAGGTGTTCACAACTTTTTCGAGTTTCGCTATTTTGCGGCGCGAATGCCTGTGCGTTGGGGCAAATCGCGGACATTTTACAGCGTCGGAATCGGCGGAGTCTTAGTTTTAACTTCGGCGTATTTGGCGATTTATTTCGGCAGCGGCAATTGGTTTTGGAACGCGGACAGTTGGCAGATTGCAGTTTCGAGTTGGAACACGGCGTTCGTTTTGTGGATCGGCGTTTTAATTTATCTTCGCGGGCGGCAAAAGCCGATTGCTGATTGGAGTTGGGCGTTTGCGATTGCGTTTTTGGTCGCCGCTTTTGTCTGGCTTGCGCCGTCGTTTTTCAGACTTTCGCTCGTTTATCTGCATCCGTTCGTGGCGATGTGGTTTCTCGAAAGACAGATTCGCCGCACAAAAAAAGAATGGCTCAAAAGCTACCGTTTTTGTCTTTTGACGATTCCGGTTTTTGTCATAATTCTATATTTTGCCTTTGCCAATTCGCCCGATTTATCAAACGAAACGAATCTCTTTTGGCGCATCACGCAACACGCCGGAAGCGGAATTTTGCCGAATATTTCGAGTCATTTTTTAGTCGCCGCGCACGTTTTTCTTGAAACGATTCATTACACGGTTTGGATTTTGCTGATTCCGCTGATTGATAAACGTGCGATTCCGTGGAAGCTCAAAGAAATTCCACTTTTTGCGAATAAACAAGGTTTCCCGAAAATATTTCTTGCTGTCTTTGCGGGCAGTTTGCTGCTAATTTTCGCGCTGTGGTTCGGGTTTTCGATTGATTACACAACCACGCGCGACGTTTATTTCGCCTTCGCCATCACGCACGTTTTGGCGGAAGTGCCATTTTTGGTAAAAATGCTTTGAGAATGATGAATGGTGAATGATGAATGATTAATTAAAAACTCATTCACCATTCACCATTCATCATTCACCATTATAAAATGATTTTTGACGAACCTGCCATCGAATTTGTGAAAAACGCGCCGCTTGACCGTTTGTGGTATTTTTTGCCGATTGGTTATCTGACAACGATTTTGATCGAAACGCCGATTCTGATTTTCGGACTTCCGCCGAAAATTTCGTTCAGGCAAAAACTCCTTTGCGGCATCTGGCTGACGGCTTGCACATACCCGATTGTCGTGCTGGTTTTGCCCGCGTTGTTCGGCGATTATTCCAACAATCCGTATTATTTGCCGGTCGCCGAAACCTTTGCGCCGGTCGGCGAATGTTTCTTTTTCTGGCTCGCCTTTCGCGGTAAAAATCTGCTTGAAACAAACGATTGGATTCGCTCGTTTGTCGCCATTATTCTCGCAAATCTCGCGTCATTCGGCATCGGCGAAATTTTCAATTATTATAGTTGGTTCGGACTATTTAACGGTTAAAACTCAAATAAAATTGCAAGAGGTTATATGCTTTTTTCAAATCTTAAAGATTTTACTTTTCAAACATTTTGGCTGACTATTTTTATCGTTTGTTTTTGTGTTTTTAACACAGAAGCACAAAATAAAAAATCAGATAAGGTTATTTTTGCTAGTTGCGAAATAATAATTGCCGGATTGGGGAATGCTATAAACGACTTTACAAAAAATGCAAAGCCCGATAGTTATTTGGTGATCATTGGCGGAGCGATGAAAGGTGAAAAATCATTTTATAATTCCCGACGAATCCAACAATCAATAGGATACCTTGATTTCGCGGGAAGTATAAAAAGTGATCGAATAGTCTTCGGAATCGGAATGCCTGAAGCCGAAGCCGGTTATTTGAGGTTATATGTTAATGGGGTTTTAAGCACGGAAATTAAAACTCGCAAAAATGCTAAATTATGTTGGGGCGAAGGGAATGAACTTGATTTCAGCAAAAGACCAAAAACCAAAAACTAAAAACCAAACGCTTCGCATTACCGAAATTTTTCTCTCGATTCAAGGCGAATCTTCGCACGCCGGACGACCGTGCGCGTTTGTGCGTCTGACGGGCTGCCCGATGCGCTGCGTGTGGTGCGACAGCGAATACACTTTCACGGGCGGGAAGCGTTTGAGTTTTGACGAAATTTTCACGCAGTTGGAAGATTTCGGCTGCAATCTGGTCGAAGTGACGGGCGGTGAACCGCTCGCGCAGAAAAATGTATTTCCTTTTATTACAGAACTTTGCGATAAAAACTACGAAGTTTTGATCGAAACCGGCGGCTATGTTTCGACCGAAAAAGTTGATTCTCGCGCGAAAATTATCCTAGACGTAAAATGCCCCGCATCCGGCGAATCGGAACGCAATCATTGGGCAAATCTCGAAAGATTAAACCGCGAAACAACGGAAGTGAAATTTGTCATCGCTGATCTAAATGATTGGCAATTTGCGCGGCAAATCATCGAAAAATATGACTTACAAACTAACGCGAAAGAGATTTTGATCTCGCCCGTTTTCGGCATTGAAAATTTACCGCAAATCGCCGAAACTATTTCACGAAGCGGTTTGAAAGTTCGCCTTAATCTGCAATTGCACAAATACATTTGGGGCAAAGACGTTCACGGAGTTTAAAATTTCTTTGCGACTCTGCGCCTTTGCGGGAAATTTTGAATATTTTTCTCCCGCAAAGGCGCAGAGTCGCAAAGTTCGCAAAGTTTTTTATGAATCAATCCAAAATCCAAAATCCAAAATCCAAACTCGCTATCGTTCTGGTTTCCGGCGGAATGGATTCGTGCGTCACGGCGGCAATAGCGAAAGCCGAAAATGACGAGATCGCGTTTCTGCATATTTCCTACGGACAGCGCACGGAACGGCGCGAACGGCAGGCTTTTAATGACATTGCGGACTTTTACAACGTCGAAAAACGGCTCGAAGTTTCGATTGAATACTTAGCGAAAATCGGCGGCTCAAGTTTGACCGATTCGTCAATCGAAGTCACGGAAGCCGATCTCGAATCTACCGAAATTCCGACGAGTTATGTGCCGTTTCGCAATGCGAATATGTTGGCGATTGCAACAAGCTGGGCGGAGGTTCTTGGCGCAAATGCAATTTATATCGGCGCAGTTGCCGAAGATTCGAGTGGTTATCCCGACTGCCGACCGGAATTTTACGCGGCGTTTGAAAAGACGATTGACGCGGGAACGAAACCCGAAACTAATATTAAAATCGTCACGCCGATCATCGAACTTTCAAAAGCCGAAATCGTGCAAAAGGGAATCGAATTAAACGCGCCGCTCGAATTGAGTTGGTCGTGTTACCGCAGCGAAGACCTTGCGTGCGGAACGTGCGATTCGTGTGCGCTGCGTCTGCGCGGATTTGAACGCGCGGGTGAGATTGATCCGATAAAATACAAATGACAAAAGACTGGAGCGCAATCCGTCCCGGTTGCATTGAGCGTCGTTTTATGACGCGAAAAAGCGTTTGTTATCTCGAAAGTCGAAAATTAATAAGGCGTTTGAGCGTCCGAAGCGAACACTCATTGCAACCGGGACGGATTGCGCTCCAGTCTAATCTTTCTGCACAATCCAAGTCGTCATACAGCGTAGATTTTGCACGTTGGTCGTTTTGATCGGCTCAATGAACATTCCGCCTAAATTTTCCGTCGCGGCGATCAGCATTTCTTCGTCAACCAAAAATCTCTCGCTGCCGTCGGGCAGTAAATAGCGGCGTTCGGCGATTTTTTCTAGTTTGTCTTCAATCCCAATTGTCGAAGCGATCCGCGCAAATAAAATTCCCGAAGTCTTCAAAACGCGCCACATTTCCCGCAGCATTTCGTTAAATTGTTTCTCGTCTTCCGCAAAATGCAGCACCGCATTGCTCAAAACCCAATCGAAACTTTCACCGGCAAAGGACATTTTTTCGATTGCTGAAATTTGAAAATTCTCCTTTGAGATTTCCGGCGCGAGCGATTTTGCCAGATAACGAACATATTCTATCGCGTCCGAATTACTGTCAACGCCGAAAACCTGATAATTTTCACGCAGAAAATAAACAAGATTGCGCCCACCGCCGCAACCTGCATCGAGAATTTTCATCTCCGGCGTGAAACGATTTTTTAATATTTGATCGAACAGATAAATATCAATTTCGCCGAAATATTCGATTGGATTATTCATTTTGAAAGTCTTCGCGGATGAAAGAAAAAACCACCGCATCGTGAATTCTGCCGCCAATGTGAAGATAACTTCGCAAAACGGCTTCACGCGTTGCGCCGGATTTTTCGGCAACTTTTTGACTCGGAATATTCTCGACTGCCGATAGAATTTCAATGCGGTTGATTTCCGGCAAGTCTTCAAACGCCGCTTTTGCCAGAGCGCGTGTCGCTTTGCTTGCTGTGCCGCGACTTTGTGCCGATGTGCGAACCCAATAGCCGAGATTAATCATTTTGTGATTCTCGTTCGGGCAATTCAGACCAATTCCGCCCAGAAATTTTCCGGTATTTGAATCAAAAATAGCATAACCCAATTCAATTCCGTTTTTCCAAATATTGCCTTCGCTCCAGCTTTGCTCTACTCTTTCGATAAATTCGAGGCTTTCTTCAATTTTATAATCGGAATGACACCACGGCATCCAACGCGAAAATTCGCCGCCTTGCGATTCGATTGCCGCTTCGTAAAGCAGCGGCGCGAAATCCGCTTCGTATTTTCGCAAAATCAAATTTTTCGTTTTAATCTCGCTTCGCATCATATTTCGAGTCTTTCTCTTTTAATTTTTAAGCCGTTCAAATTGCCTAATGCGCCGAATGCGATTTTTTCGGTTTGGAAAAATTCTCGCGCTAATTCCTGAACTTCTTCGATTTTTACGGCTTCGATTTTTTCTAATGTTTCCTCGATTGAAATTTGGCGACCGTGAACCATTTCGAGTCGTGCAAGCGTTCCGGCACGAACGCTCGAATCTTCCAAACCCAATAAAATCGAGGCGACTGACTGCTCTTTGACGAGTTCTAGTTCATCGTTTGTGATTCCGTCGCGGACAATTTTTCGCAATTCTTTAAGCGAAATGTCGAGAACTTCTTCGGTTTGTTTCGGCGAGGTGGCGGCGTAGATTTGGAAAACGCCGCAGTCCTGATACAGTGCCGCGCTTGCGCCGACGGAATATGCCAAGCCTTTTTCTTCGCGGATTTTCTGCCACAAACGGCTCGATGTTCCGCCGCCGAGCGCGTTTGCCAAAATGTCCGCCGCGTATCGCTGCTCGCTTTTCGCGTCAACAAACGGCGCGGCAATAATCAGGTGCGCCTGTTCGAGATTTTTGTTCTTTTTGATGATGATCGGCGCGGAAATGCGCGGCGTAACGTCGGCATCCTGCCGGCTGTCACGGCGGCTTCCAGCCGGCGCGTTTTCTTCTTTGTCATTCGATTTTGCGAATGACAAAGACGGGCGAGCGGGACGCTCCCCGGACAGCCGTCGGGACGACGGCGTTACGAAAAAATGCTCCGCCAATTCAACGATTCGTTGATGTTCGAGGTTTCCGGCGGCGGCGATGATTAAATTTGAAGCGTTGAAAACTTCGGCGTGATAGTTATGTGTAACTTCGCGGTTAAAGGTTTTAACCGTTTTTGGCGTTCCCGCAATCGAGAGTCCGAGCGGATGATTTAGGAACAGCTGCTCGTTGAAAATCTCGCCCAAAATGTCTTCGGGCGAATCGTCGGTCATCTTGATTTCTTCAATGATGACTTTTTGTTCGCGCTTTAATTCCTTTTCGTCAAAACGCGGATTTGTCAGCATATCGGCGAGCAGGTCAAAGGCTTTTTCGAGTTGGTTGTCAACGACTTTGATCGCAAATCCGGTTTCTTCGTGCATCGTGAAAGCATCTAAATTGCCGCCCAATCTATCGGTTTCAATTGCAATTTCGAGCGCGGTTCTTTTCGTAGTTCCCTTAAAAACGGCGTGTTCGATAAAGTGCGAAATGCCGTTTAATTCGTTTGGTTCGTGACGCGAGCCTTTGTTGAAAAAGAATCCGAGCGTGACGCTGCGGACATCGGGCATCTTGTCGGTAAGAATTGTCAGACCGTTTTCAAATCTGGTCGTCTGGATATTTTCTTTCATTTTATTAAGCAAAATAAAATCGTAACACAAAAAATCGCGGCTGTGTATTTTGTGAAAAATATCTCAAAAGTGTTTTATTTAAGATCATAAAATTTGACAAATCATTTTTGAAATGAGATAAAATATATGTAAGTGAGTATTTACTAACTTAGATGTGAAGGGTTAAAAATGAGCGAGCAAGTGGAAGATAAAAAGACAAAAACAGGCGTTTCGACAAATGGAAACGGCAATGGCAACGGACATAAAAACGGGCAAGTGACAATTCCAAAAGATAAAGAAAACGACGAAAAAACGTCGGAAGCAGTTTCAGCCGGAAATGAAGAACCTGAAAAGGTCGGCGAAACTAACGAAGCGGAAGGTGAAGAAGCTGAACCGAAAAAGAAGCGGCGTTTTCCGCTCGTAATTGTCGGCGCAGTTGCTTTAATCGCAATTATCGGCGGCTTAATTTACTGGCTTTACGCGCGGCAGTTTGAATCAACCGACGACGCATTTATTGACGGCGATGTCGTGCAGATCAGTCCGAAAGTGGCGGCGTATGTGACGAAGGTTTATGTCAAGGGAAACCAAAAAGTTAAAAAAGGCGATTTGCTGGTCGAATTAAATACGCAGGATTTTGAAGCGAAGCTGGAACAGGCGAAAGCGCAGCTCAGAACGGCGCAGGCGCAGAAAAGTCAGTCGCAGGCGAATGTTGATTTAACTAGAAAAACGACGCAGGCAAGCCAAACACAGGCGCGTTCAAACGTGCAGACGGCGCAGAGCAACGTCACGCAAACCAAGGTTGCGGCGGACGCGAAACAATCGCAGATCAGACAGGCGCAATCTGCCGTCAAAACCGCGCAGGCAAATCTCGCGCAAACCAGAACGCAAATTCCGCAGGCGCAGGCAAATCTCGATCTCGCGCAAAAGGAATATAATCGCCGCCTCGTGCTTTTTAATAACGGCGACATTTCCAAACAAGCATTAGATCAGGCGACGACAACTTTGCAGACGGCACAGGCGCAGCTTGATGCGGCGCGAAAACAGGTTGACGCGGCGCAGTCGCGGATTGGTGAAGCGCAGGCGAACGTCGTGACGGCGCAGGATAATTACCGTCAATCATTGGCGCAGATTGATTTGACACGCTCACAGGTTGATGAATCGGCAGGCAGATTGCAGGACGCGCAAGCCGCGCCGGAACGCATCGCCGTCAGCGAATCGCAGGTTGATACGAGCGCGGCAAGCATCGAACAAGCGCAAACCGCCGTTCGTCAGGCTGAATTAGACTTAACATACACGAAAATTTACGCGCCGGAAGACGGATTCGTGACGCGCAAGACGGTCGAAGAAGGGCAACTTGTCCAACCCGGCGCGGCGTTAATGGCACTTTCGCTGTCGGATGATATTTGGGTTGTCGCCAATTTCAAGGAAACGCAACTTGAACTGATGCGAATCGGTCAGCCGGTCGAGATCAAGGTTGACGCTTATCCGAACGAAACTTTCAAAGGTAAAATCGAAAGTTTTCAAGTCGGAACAGGTTCGCGCTTTTCGGTGCTTCCCGCAGAAAATGCGACGGGAAATTATGTCAAAGTCGTTCAACGCGTGCCGATCAAAATTGTCTTTGACGAAAAACCCGACAATGTTCATCTGCTCGCGCCGGGAATGTCGGTCGAGCCGAGTGTCAAGGTTAAATAGAAAATTATGGGCTGTTTCAAAAATATAAATTGTCGGATTGACTGAATTTGTCGCGGTCACAGACCGCTTGCTTAACGGTATTTTTATTTTGAGACGGTTTTACAAGGCAGGATTAAGTTGAGTAGTAAGAACGGACAAGGGAAGTCTGAAAAAGAGAGAGACGCGGAAGATTCCGAACCGGCGGCGCAGACCTGGACACCGAGCTTTAATCCGTGGCTGATCGCCGCGTCGGTGATGCTGGCGACGTTTATGGAAGTTCTCGATACTTCCGTTGCAAATGTCGCGCTGCCGCATATTTCGGGAAATTTGTCGGCTTCGACTGAAGAAGCGACGTGGGTTTTGACAAGTTATTTGATCGCCAACGCGATTATTTTACCGGCGACCGGCTGGCTGACGACCGTTTTTGGACGCAAGAAATTTTTAATCGTCTGCATCATTATTTTTACGATTGCTTCGGCACTCTGCGGCGCGGCGACGAATCTCAATATGCTGATCGTCGCGCGAATTTTGCAGGGCGCGGGCGGCGGCGCATTGCAGCCGATTGCTCAATCGGTGCTGCTTGAAAGTTTTTCGCCGATCAAGCGCGGTGCGGCGATGGCGGTTTACGGTTTGGGCGTGGTTGTTGCGCCGATCATCGGTCCGACGCTCGGCGGCTGGATTACCGATAATTATTCGTGGCGGTGGATTTTTTACATCAATCTGCCGATTGGAATTCTCGCGGCTTTTATGGCTTTTCGGTTTGTCGAAGACCCGCCGTATCTGCGAAATCAGAAGCCGGGACGCATTGATTATATCGGGTTTAGTTTGATGGCTCTCGGACTTGCCGCGCTCGAACTGACGCTCGATTTAGGACAGCAGCGTGATTGGTTTTCGTCGCCGACGATTGTTTTGACGACGGTCACGGCGGTTGCGGCACTCGTCAGTTTTGTTGTTTGGGAACTTTATACGCCGGAGCCGATTGTTAATCTGCGGGTTTTTCTCAATCGAAATTTCGCGGTCGGGACGGTGTTGATCGCGGCGGTTGGAGTCGTGCTTTACGGTTCGACCGCGCTTTTGCCGCTGTTTTTGCAAACTCTTTTGGGTTATCCGGCAGTCGAAAGCGGTTTGGCGGTTAGTCCGCGCGGTCTTGGTTCGGTCGTTTCGATGTTGATCGTCGGGCGGTTAGTCGGCAAGGTTGACGGGCGTTATCTGATCGCGTTCGGATTTCTGGTGCTGGCGTATTCAACGAATATTTTCACCGGAATCACGCTCGAAATCGCGCAGAGCAATATTATAACTCCGATGATTATCAGCGGTTTTGCGATGGGATTCGTGTTCGTGCCGCTGACGACGATGGCGATGGGAACGCTTTCAAATGAGCAAATCAGCAACGCTTCGGGCATTTATAATTTGATGCGAAACACGGGCGGCAGCATTGGAATTGCCGCGATGACGACGTTTCTCGCGCGCGGCGCACAAGTTCATCAAGCCGCGCTCGCGCCGAATTTGTCAGATTATAATCCGGCGTTTCAAGAGATGATCGCGCGAATTCAAAACAGTTTGGGCGGCGGCAGTATGGAACAGGCATACGGCATTGTTTACGGAATGCTCATCAAACAAGCGGCGGTTTTATCGTATATTGATAATTTTCGTCTGCTCGCTTTTCTTTGTTTGATCTGCGCTCCGGCGGCGTTTTTGTTCAAGAGGGTCAAAAACGCCAAACCGCCACCGGGAGCGCATTAAAATCGGAACAAGAAGCGTAGCAGTTTGAGCAAAAATCAGTATAGCGAGCGGTAGCGAGTCTGATGGCAGGCAGTCAAGTGAGCGGCGGCAAATACTTTACTTATTCTAAAATTTGACTGCAATGTTTGCTTAAACTTCTGAGAATGCGGAGAGACTCGCTACCGCTCACTATACTGATTTTAATAATGTAAAAATATGGCGACAAATGCTGAAAATTCGCGTCCGAACATCAATCCGATTTTGATCATCGTGATTTTGACGATTGCGACGTTTATGGAAGTTCTCGACACTTCCATTGCGAATGTTTCGCTGCCGCATATTGCCGGGAGTTTGTCCGCCGGACAGGACGAGGCTTCGTGGGTTTTGACTTCTTATCTGGTTGCCAATGCGATGATTTTGCCGATTTCCGGCTGGCTCGCCACATTTTTCGGACGCAAGCGATTTTATATGGCTTGCGTCGTTTTGTTTGTCGTCAGTTCATTTATGTGCGGCGTTTCGACAAACCTCGGAATGCTGATTTTCTTTCGCGTTCTGCAAGGTTTGGGCGGCGGCGGACTCGCGCCGAGCGAACAGTCAATTATCGCCGACACGGTTCCGCCGGAAAAACGCGGCATTGCGTTTGCGATTTACGGACTCGGCGTGGTTTTCGCGCCCGCCATCGGTCCGACGGTCGGCGGTTGGATCACGGATAATTATTCGTGGCACTGGATTTTTTTTATCAATGTGCCGATTGGAATTCTGTCGCTTTTTCTGACGTGGTATTTCGTTACCGAACCGAAAAGCACGGCAATCGAACAGGAACGCATCAAAAAGGAAGGGGTTGGAATTGACTGGCTCGGCATCGGATTGATCGCACTCGGCATCGGCGCACTCGAAATCGTGCTGGACGAAGGCAACCGCGAAGATTGGTTTCAGTCGAGTTTTATTATCAGGTTTGCGATTGTCGGCTCGGTCGCGCTGATTGCCGGCGTAATTTGGGAATACAGACATAAAAATCCGGCGGTTGACGTGCGAATGCTTTTGAATCGTAACTTTGCGAGTTCGTTCATACTGCTTTTCGCGGTCGGTTTCATTCTGTTCGGCTCGACGTTTTTGCTGCCGCTGATGACGCAGACCTTGCTCGGTTATGACGCGGTGACAGCTGGAATGGTCATTTCTCCCGGCGGTTTTGTCGTGATGCTGATGATGCCGCTCGTCGGCGGAGTTTTAATTTCGCGCGTGCAGGTGCGCTGGCTGATTTTGTTCGGGTTGTTTGTTTCCGCGCTCGCTTTGTGGCATTTGACGACGCTTAATTTATACGTTGATTATTCCGGTCTCGCGTGGGCGCGGGCGTATCAGGCGTTCGGTCTGGCGTTTTTGTTCGTGCCGATTAATACTGCTTCATATACGGGCGTGCCGCCGGGAAAAACAAATAATGTTTCCGCGCTGATGAATTTATCGCGCAACCTCGGCGGCAGTTTCGGGATTGCGATTCTCTCGACGATTCTCTCGCGCCGCGCTCAATATCACACGAACACGCTCGGTTACTACACGACTGAATACAACCCGAATTACGTCGAATGGATGAACCGGGCGACGCAGATTTTACAGCAAAAAGGCGCGTCGGCGATTGATGCGGCAAATCAGGCGCGCGGCATTATGTGGGGACAGGTTTTGAAACAATCTTCGATGCTCGCGTTTCTCGATGCGTTTTATTTTCTGATGATTCTGATTATTTGCGCGATGCCGCTCGTCTTTCTGCTCAAGAAAAACAAACCCGGCGCAGGTCCGGGCGGACATTAATCAGGTGAGAAATGAGAAGTAAGAAAAATAATTTCTTACTTCTCACATTTCCGAAATCTCAAAATTTTCGACGATCTCACGAAAAGCGTTGAGGTGACGATCAAATGCTGCAACTGTTGAAGTTCCCGTAATGACATAGACTTTTAGATTGGCAAGCACAAATGTTTGAACCTGCTGCAAAAAACCGTTTTCGGTCTGAAAACGATGAAGTTGCTGACACGCCGGAAATCCGTTGACGGTGTTCACGCGATAATCCAAAACCTCAAAATTCGGCAGTGACTGTTCCATCAATTTTAATTGTTCGCGGACAAAATCTTCGAGACTGTCGTTGGCGTTGACGAAATGTTTGGTAATCACGCAGTTGGCGGCAAATTCGCCGGGAGCGAACGGCGCAACGAGGGTAATCATCGTGCGGTCTTGCCATTCATCGGGAAAGGAAGTCGTAAATTCGGTGGCGGTCAGTTTCATATTGTTGTTTATGTTTATTTTTTGCCGAAAAGTAAATCGCGGATCGAGTTAATGAATTTTCCGGTCAATTCCGGCGATTCACTGTTTTGATTTCCAAATACAATTAGACGCTTTTCGAGAATTGACAAAGCGACTTCACGCGCCGGAATCTCGTGCATTATGTCGCCGAATAAAACTGCGATGGGTGTATCATTAGTTTGCAAATCTTCTAAAATATGCCGCGCCGCCGCTTCGTCAATTTCCTGTAAAACGGTCGCGGCGAAAAATCGTTGTGAAATTATTTCGTCGCCTGATAGTGCCGCCATTTTTCGGCGCAGTTCGCTCTTTTTGTTTTCATCTTCCAAGGCTTCAATGACTTCTTCCGCCGACGGCAGATTTTCCGGCGCGAAAAACTTATTTTTGGCTTTCGATTCGTGCGCGGCGGCGATTTTCCATTTCTCAAGTTGTTCGGCTTTTTCAATCAAACCTTTTCTGATGTCGCCGCTTTTCAGAAAACTTTGCGCGGCGAATTTAACCGGAATCTCAACCAGTCCGTGACCGATTTTGTTTTGAACTTTGATAATTTCCGCGCTGCCGGCGAGTTCCTTCAAAACCGATTCAGATGTCGCACCTTTAATTTCACTCAACAAAATTACGGCATAGAGTTTTTGGGCGGCGTTTCCGGCGAGCATTTCTTTAACTTTCGGATGAATTTCGCCGGTTGATTCGCGGTGTTTTTCCACTTCGTCAAAAGACGGCGGCGAAAAATTCCGGTAAGCACGGCGCGTTTCCACATCGAGTGCTGAGAAATTCAGTTCGAGCAGCGACAAGTTTTGTCGCCGAAGTTGTTCGCTGTTTTCCGTCTCTAACTGCATTATAAAATCATTTTACATCAAAAAAACGGAGACATCACGAAAAAAAATCGTAAAGTCTCCGGTCGAAATTATGTTTTCGCAGATCAGCCGAAAATCGAAGATAAACTGTGAACTGCGCCGCCGAACAAAT
Source organism: Pyrinomonadaceae bacterium (assembly GCA_965247805.1). Taxonomy (GTDB): domain Bacteria; phylum Acidobacteriota; class Blastocatellia; order Pyrinomonadales; family Pyrinomonadaceae; genus JAFDVJ01. The sequence continues at coordinate 4,283,996 of OZ252034.1, read as the reverse complement.
TTTTTGCGCCGTCGGCAACGGTGTTCGCCGCGCTTGAAAGACCGTCGGCAACCGCACCGACACCTTTTGAAATTCCGTCGTAGGCGGCGGTTACGCCTTTGGCGACTAAAGTATCAACGCCCAAACCGCGCAAGCCTTTGTCGGCGAGATAACCAGCCGCTGCGCCGACCGCAAAGCCGACCACGCCGCCGATGACTGTGCCGACACCCGGAACAATCGAACCGATTGCCGCGCCTGCCAATGCTCCGCTATACGCGCCCGCTGCGCCGGCTGCCGCGCCGACGACTGCTTCACCGGCGATTGTGCCGATTGCCTGCGAACGGGTTGCGTCGTTTTTGAGATTGTCAACATTATCGTAGATCGCAAATCCGGTGTTGATGACGGCACCGGCGATTGCCGCGCCCTTGACCTGACTTGCCGCCGCGCGAAAACTGTTTTCGGTCATTCCAATCGTCGCGGCGCGAGGACCGTTAACGACTTTTTGGATGACTTCCTGTGTAACACCCGTTCCCGCGCCGAGTGCCGCATCCGTGACGACTCCCTGCGTGTCTTTGCCCTGAGCGATTGCCGTAATTGCACCGAAACCTGCACCGATCATTGCGCTGTTGCGCGAACCTTTCACGCCGTCAACAACTGCATCCGAAGTCATTTGCAGACGATTTGAAGTATTCTCGAACAATGCCTGCGTCCTGCCGATTGGCTGATGCGCCGTCTGATCCTGATAAGAAACGCGCTGTTCGGAAACGCCGAGTTCGGTCCGCAGTAAATTTTCGGTCGGCTCTTTTCCGTAACTGTAATTTTTCATTCCGACCGTGCGAAATTCTTCGCGCAGTGTAATGTCTGTGCGGTTGGCTTCGATGAAATTTTTGCCGTCGAGACTGAAAACATTATTTTTGCCGCCGTTTCCGCTGACCGGATCGTTCGTGCCGCGCTGCATATGTGAAGCGTGGTTAAATTCGTGTCCGAGAATCAACGCCGGATCAGTCGGTGACGTGACAAACTGCCCGTTAGAATTTTTCCCCGCAAGATTAATCACTGCATCCGGGTTATATGAAACATCAACCGCGCTGCCTTTGCCCGGTTTTGTCACGTTTCCCTGCGAATTTTGATAATCGCGCGGCGCGGCAAAAGCATTGTCCATCGTCGGATATTTATGAATGGCGATTTCATTCGGATTATTTTTGAGTTGGTCAATCAGGCGATAACCGGCATCGTGTCCGCCGACTCGATCCTGCAGCGGTGCGGGTTTGACGACTGCCGCCGTGTCCTTTCCGTGCCAAGCGTCCCAGATAAATCCTCCGATTGGATCGTTCGGTCTGCCGACAACTCGTGTTCCGGGCGCGATGCGGTTCAAATCCGCAGTCGTTTTTGTGACAAAATCTGACGTGTTCGGATTCGGGTTTTTAATGAATTGATGATTGGTGTAATCGTAACTCAATTCGGTATTTTTGATTCTAATATCTCCCCAATTACGAACATTATTCTCGCCGACGGTAAACTGTGCGGCAGTGCTGCCGGCAGTTCCGCCGATGAGCGGACTGTTGTCGCGTTCGAGTTTTTGATTAATCCGCATTTTTTGCTGATTAGCGAGGTTTTGCGTCTCGGTCTTTTTAGTGGCGGCATTGACGACCGGCGCAGGCTTTGGCAATTCCGGTTTCGGCGGCACGACTTTCGGTTTAACCGGCGGTTGATATGTATTTTTGACGCTTCTGTTGTCCTCGATTCTCGACATAAAAAATCCCTCTGAAAATATTGAATTTTATCTGTCAAAGTTATCGGCAATTTGCGGAAAAAGTTTCCTGAATTATGCAAAACAAAAATTGAAGCCGGATTTGATAACTTTGCGTCTTTGCGTCTTTGCGGGAAATACAATCTTCTCCCGCAAAGACGCAAAGACGCAAAGAAAATCAACACTTAGTTGGCAATCGCATTGAACAAAAGCGGAAATGTCGCTAAACTCTGTCCGCGATATTGCGGGCGGAAACCGAATAAAATTATTTTGCCTTTGCCGATTGTGAATTCGACGAGCGCGGCTTTTCCGGCGATTTTTTCCGCGCCTAATGCCCAGCCTGAAAGCAAAATATCTTTTGGGTTTTGCGGATATTTGGCGATGATTTTGGCGTTTGTCGGATCGGTTATTTCAAACGCGGGCGAATCTTCAAACCACGCGATTGACTGCGCGGGCATTCCTTTGGCGATTGGGTGTTTTGTGTCAATTTCCGTTCGCAGAATCGAGCCGGGAATGTAAAAATCCTTGCGCGGCAAGCCTTTGGTGACATCTTTGACGGGCAGATTAAATTGTTCGATGGCGAAATCCGAAGCGCGGTTTAAGAAAACGAGTGTGCCGCCCGCTTCGACAAATTTCTTCAAATTCGCCACGCCGTCCGCGCCGATTCCGCCCGTGTATTCGTCGGGCATCGAGCCTTTCGCAAAACCGTTCAAGATTTGATTCGGCGATTGATCGGGAAAAATAATTGTTTTGTAAGGATATTTATTTTCCACGTCTTTCTTGCCGATATTCATGGCGCGAATTCTACTGGGTGTTTCTTTTTGCTCAAAGTTGTTGGCTCTGATTTCTTTATCAATTACAGTTTCAAATTCTTCGCAAATTCCTTTTTTCTCTAATGTCCATCTTGTCCAACCTTCATCCATTACAGGAATATGCGATTTGTAAATTCCAGTTTTATTTCCGCCGAGCTGACAATCTGAAACTGAGCCGTTAGTGCGAGCATTATTCAACCAGTTTGGCTTAAATGGTGCTTTAATTTCTTTTATTTTCAAGTTCATCAAAAGAGAAAGAGTATGTGCCGTTACATCATAAGGCGGAATCGGAATACCTTTTTCGTCTAACAAATTCGGATAAACTTGCTTTTCTAAAATCGCTTTGGCAAACGCGCCATAAGGTTGTTCAAGCGGAATTATCACTGATTCGGACGGATAAGTTGTGACGGAATCAAAATAACTTAAATCATTGACTTTAGTTTCTTTCTCGCCTTTCGGAAATCCATGTTGAACTCCTGCTCTGTGAAGAATGTCCAATAATGTTGGAAAATTATCATCAATTTTGATTCTAAATCCGTAAAGTTCACCACTTTTATTTCGCGGTCTGACAGCTTCCTTTCCAATCACATAAAATCTCGTCAGCCATTTCTGCCGATTGTCCGAAGCGTGTTTCATTATGCTGAACGCGGCGGTCGTCATATAGTTGGTGATGTCGCGCAGGTGCCATTCGCCGCCTTTCCAGACGGGCGCGAAGTTTGGCGTTTCCTTGCGTGCGTCGTAGCCTAAGCCGGTTCGCAAATCTTCAAACTTGACCGTGATCGGTGTCGCTAATTTGCACGATGCGGTTTCCGACAAAATCCGCACGCCGCCGTGATAGTGCGAATAGGCGCGGGCAGGTGTCCAAGCGTCGTAGGTCGAATCGGTCGTAATGCCGGACAACCCTTGCGAGCGCAAATCTTTGGCGATGTAATTGCCGAGTTCAGTAAAGCCTTCGACCAATTCCTTCGGCACATTCGGTTCGACGGGCGGCAAATACGGCGGCAGAAACAGACGCGCACCGAACGCGCCTTGCTGATGAATGTCGTTGACGATTTGCGGATGCCAGACGTTGTGGATTTTGTCCACCGTCAACTGCGTTTCAACCTGCGTGAACGCATACCAATCGCGGTTGTCGTCGTGTCCGACGTATTTGTGGTAAAGCTCCGGCGGATCAGTGCCTTCAAACGGCGTTCCGAGCGTTTTGTCATACCAATTTTTGATAATGTCCACGCCGTCGGGATTGAGCGACGGCACGAGCAAAATAATTGTATTGTCCAAAATCTTTTGAGTTTCCGCGTCCGCCGCATTCGCCAGTTTGTCGGCGATGAGCATTGAAGACAGATAACTGCCGACTTCGTTCGAGTGAACGCCGCACGTTATCAGCACAATCGTTTTGCCCTGCTTAATTAAATCCTGCGCGGCTTTATCATTCGATTTTATCAGGCGCGGATCGGCGAGTTTCGCTTGAATTTGTTTATATTTTTCGAGATTTTTTAAGTTGTCGGGCGATGAAATCGTCGCGTAAACAAACGGTGCGCCGAGCGTCGTTTTACCGATTTCTTGAAACATCACGCGGTCAGACGCTTGATCGAGTTTTTGAAAATAATCAACGACCTGCGCCCAACTCGCCAATTTTCGATCATCTCCCGGCGTAAAACCGAGAACATCCTTCGGCGCGGGAATTTTAGTTTGGGCGGCGATTGATAAAGCGAGAAGTAAAATTATCCCGCAAAGGCGCAAAGGCGCAAAGATTTTAAGTGATTTTTTGACAAGCATTTGAAGCAACCTCGAAGATTAAGATGCAACAAATTTAGCACAAGACAACCAACCGTCTCAACAAAATAAGTTTAATTGAAACAAGCACCTCAAGACCGGAGCGCGGGGCATCCCTGCTTGCATGAGTGTCGCTTCGACGCTCAAACACCTCACTCATATTTAAACTTTTTAGATAACGAACGCTTATTCGCGGTAAAAGACACCGCTCATGCAAGCAGGGATGCCCCGCGCTCCAGTCAGGAGTTGACCGATTTTTACGACGAAAAATTTCGTAAAAGACTTGCTTATTACGGTTTTGCAATGTAAATTTAACGCAAGATTCAATTCAAAAAACTCTTTCCGTTTGAACATATAAAAATTTGGAGGTTCTTCCGTTTAGTTATGGCAAAAAATCCATTTCTTGAAAATTTTCGCCCGTATATTCCCGATGCGGCAAAACTGCGCGAATTAACGCCGCTGCCGCTCATTATCGGCACGCTTTTGGGCATTGTCTTCGGCGCGTCGTCGCTCTATCTTGTGCTGAAAACCGGCTTGACCGTTTCGGCTTCGATTCCGGTCGCCGTGATTGCGATTACGGTTTTCCGTCTGCTCTCGAAACTCGGACTCAAGGACGCGACGATTCTCGAAAGCAATATTATGCAGACTGCCGGAAGCGCGGGCGAATCAATCGCGTTCGGGCTTGGCGTGACGATGCCGGCGATTATGATTTTGGGGTTCGACCTCGAAATTACGCGTGTGATGCTCGTCGCCGTGCTTGGCGGACTACTCGGAATTTTAATGATGATTCCGCTGCGCCGCGCTTTGATTAAAGATCAGCACGGCTTTTTGAAATACCCGGAAGGCACGGCTTGCGCGGAAGTTTTAAAGGCGGGCGCGTCCAGAGAATCGCGCGAAGCCTCGACGGAAAGCAATCTCGCCGAAACCGACGACGCGGCTTTGCAGGGCGGAAAAATCATTTCCATCGGATTCGTCATCGGCTTCATTTTTAATTCGCTGATGAAGGTTTTCAGTTTTTGGAAGGAAACACCCGAAAAACAATTCAGTGATTCAACGCTCAAAGGCGGTTCGGTTTCGCTTGCCAACGATCCGACTTTGCTCGGTGTCGGTTACATTATCGGTCCTTATATCGCCGGTTTAATGATGGGCGGCGGCGTTTTGTCGTATCTCGTGATAATTCCGATGATTAAGTTTTTCGGCGGCGCGATGACTTCACCGGTTGCTCCGGCAACGGGAAAACTCATCTCCGAAATGGAGCCGGACGGCGTGCGCGGCGCGTATGTTTTGTATATCGGCGCGGGCGCGGTGGCAATGGCGGGAATTATCTCGCTCGCGCGTTCACTGCCGACGATTTGGCACGGTTTGAAAGGCGGCTTGGCGGATTTGCGCGGCAACGCGAACGCCGACAGCGAAAGCATTCCGCGCACCGACCGCGATCTTTCGATGAAATGGGTCGTCGTCGGCGTGATTATTTTAATCGCCACGATTATGCTTTCGCCGCAGTTGGGCTTGAGCGTTTTTTCGCGCCCGTTGGTTTCTCTCGGCGGTGCGCTTTTGATTATCGTTCTCGGCTTTTTGTTCGTCACGGTTTCGTCGCGTTTAACGGGCGAAGTCGGTTCAAGTTCAAATCCGATTTCGGGAATGACGGTGGCGACGCTCCTTATTACTTCGCTCGTGTTTCTCGCGCTCGGCTGGACGGCGGCTGATCCGTATTTTGTGACAGCTTTGAGCATCGGCGGCATCGTCTGCATCGCGGCATCGAACGGCGGCACGACTTCGCAGGATTTGAAAACCGGATTTTGGGTCGGCGGAACGCCCTGGCGAATGCAGATTGCAATTCTCGTCGGCGCACTCGCTTCGGCGTTGGTTCTCGGCTCACTGCTCATCTTTTTGAACAACGCCGAAACTTATTATCAAAAGATTGATGCGGCATCGCCGCTTGCCAATGTCCAATTGACGGAAGATAAACTTTTCCGTCAAAACGGGCAGCTTCAAGCCGAACAGGTCACGAACGGCAAATACAAAGGCGTTGACACGGCAACCTACCGCGTCTGGCAAAACACCGATCCGAAAGCCGGACAAGTCGGCAAATACTTGATTGATATGCAGGGCAAACCCGCGTATTTCGTTGATCCGGGCATCAACGGCGTGATCAAAAAAGACGAAGACGGCAAAGAACTGACACGCTACGACGCGCCGAAAGCGACTTTGATGAGCTATATCATCAAAGGCGTTCTCGGTCAGGATTTGCCTTGGGGATTGGTCATTATCGGCGCGATGATTGCGATTATGCTCGAACTCGCGGGCGTTCCGTCGCTCGCCTTCGCCGTCGGAATTTATCTGCCGATCTCCACGTCCGCGCCGATTTTCGTCGGCGGAATGGTGCGCTGGTCGGTTGATAAATATCTGAAACGCAAACTCGCCAGCCGCAATCTGACCGAAGAACAAGTAATCGCCGAAACCGACAAGTCGAACGGCGTGCTGCTCGCCTCCGGCTACATCGCGGGCGGCGCAATCGCCGGAATCTTAATCGCGGTTTTCGCCGTCGTGCCGGCACTGAAAACTCTGCAAGGCAATTTTGAAGAATGGGCGAAAACCGGCAATCCGTTCTTCGACGGTGCAAGCGCGGATTTTCTGGCAATCATCCCGTTCGCAATTCTGGCGATCATTCTCTACTTCGTCGGACGCGAAATGCTGCTCTCAGGCAGAAAAAATAACGTCTGATCTGCCGCGAAAAAACCTCTATTTAAATGAGTTGTTCTGTGCTAAAATCACAGGACAACTCATTTTTTAAGGGAAGTTTTCAGATGGCAAAATACAAATCGAATACGTTTCACTTATTTTTAATCACGGCTTTTTGTTGCGGATTAGTCACGGCGCAAACCAAAAGCGACAAACCCGAAATTGTCGCGCCGCAGGTTGTTGTTAGGTCGGTAGCGACCGGCGGAGGCGGTAACGGCAGCGGTTATTACCGTGAAGATGAAGACGATTCAAAAGTCACGGGCGCGACCGTGCGCGGTCGCGTTATCTATGAAGATACGAGTCGCCCGGTGCGCTACGTTTTGGTGACGCTGACCGCTGAAAACGCCGCCATCTATTCGAGCTATTCTGCAAAATTTGCTAAAACCGATGAAAACGGCGAATTTGTCATCAAAAACGTCAAAGCCGGAACATATATTCCGTATATTAAAAGCGACGGCATTTTGAATCTCGATTCATACAAATTTTCCTATCAACGCCGTGGTCAAAGCGAAGCTCAAAAGGCTGAAGAGAGTCAATTTGATAAAATAGTCATCGGCGGTTTAGGCGAATTTCAAGTCGTTGTCCGCGCCCGTCGCGGCGGTTCGATCAGCGGCAGAATTCTTTTTGCGGACGGCGAAGCGGCAGTCGGTGTCAAGGTCGAAGCGTTGCGAAAGGAAGACGGACGTTTTTCGAATGCTTCGACGGTTTACGGAAATCAGACGAGCGTCGGCAAGGTCAACACTGACGACCGTGGATTTTACCGGCTCGCGGGTTTGCCCGAAGGTCAATATCTCGTGCGCGTCGTCGAACCTGTTTCGCAGAGTCAAACTTCGGCGCAATATCTTTATGACAGTCAAAGAAATCAGGATTCGATTCTCAAAACTTACTATCCGACAGGCGAGAGTTCGGTTGACGCGAAGGAAATAGAAGTTTTGCCGGGGCAAGACCAAACGGCGATTGATATTACTCTGCCGGAACGTCAGCTCTACGGAGTTTCGGGCAAAATTCTGAAAAAACAAACAAGCGAACCGCTCTCGAATTTTACGATTAATTATTTCAAAATTCCCGAACGTCCCGAATTAGTGGCAGAGAGTTACGGAGGTAACTCGGTCAATTCAAACAAAGCCGGTGAATGGTCACTGAAAAGTCTGCCGAAAGGGAAATACCGGATCACGGTGTCGCAAGGCTACGTTAATCAACAGAACAAAGAAACGGACAAACCACAGCCGGGTTACCCGAATATGTCAAAGGAAATAGAGATTACCGATAAAAATCTCGCCGACGTAAATTTTGAAATGCCGAACGAATCAGGCATCAGCGGCACGATTATTGTTGAAGGCGGCAAAGAAGTTCCGCTCGAAACACGAATTTATGCAGCTAACGAGGAAACCAAAGAACTGAATTACCCGGAGATTGATTACCGTCAATATCAGAACAAAAATCAACAGTCTGTGAAGGAAAAAGTGTTTCGCATCGGAAAGTTAAAAGAAGGAAAATACCGGGTGATTCTTTTCGGACAAAATTTTTATCTGAAATCGGCAACGCTCGGCGGCAGAGATGTCACAAATTCGCCAATCGAAATTAAAGAAGGCGAAGAACTAAAAGGTTTGCAGGTTGTTCTGTCAACCGAAATGGGAACGGTTAAGGGCAAAATTGCAAACTACGACGGGAAGGAACAGGCGGCAGTTGTGATGATTAAACCCGGTGCAGATCAGGATCAATCGCGCTACGGCAGTTTTTCGGCGCAGATCAAACCGACCGGCGATTTTGAAATCAAAGCCGCGCCGGGTGAATATTCGATCTTTGTTTATTCCTTCAAAAACGCTCCGAAAAGCAAAGAGGAAATCGAACAATGGTTTAGAAACCTCACCAAAAACGCCCAACCTGTTTCGGTCAAAAGTAATGAAACAACGACGATTTCGTTAAGTATGCCAAATTGAAATTTGTTAAATCGGGTGAAATTGTCAATAAACAGCTTTCCGAAATAGAAGGATGTTTTGACTGGAGCGCGGGGCATTCCTGCTTGCCTGAGCGTTCGTTTTTGAACGCGAAAAAGCCTCCATAATCTCGCAGTTTAAAGAGTGTCCAGGGTTTCGGTGTCGGGAAGTTGTCTGATTATTTTCAGATTGATGATTGCTCAAGGCTTTTGAATGGCAAAATCCGCCGTCCATGCAGGCAGGGATGCCCTGCGCTCCAGTCAGGAGATTTAAGTTTTTTGTTAAGTTGAGTAATTACCGTCTTTATTTTGGAAGATGTTTAATATTGAATTTGCCCGAATGAGCCGGTGAAAATACACTTTTTGGGTGAGTTTATGCAAAAATAATTTGAACGAATTTTGTGAGATAATCATCAAAAGAGTTTTCATAATATGTTGACCAGAGAATTAGAAGAAACATTGAGCTACGCGGTTGATGAAGCCGTCAAACATAAACACGAATATGTCACCCTGGAGCATCTGCTTTTTGCTTTGCTCGAAGACACTTCGGCACGCGATATTTTGTTTAATTGCGGCGCGAAGATCGAGGAACTCGCGCTGTCTTTGGAAGAATATTTCCGCGATACTTTGGAGAAAATGCCGGTCGGTGTCCAGACGATGCCGGAACTCACGGCGACTTTTCAAAGCACGATTCAATACGCGATTTTGCAGGCGGAAGGCAGCGGACAGCGGGCGGTTGACGGCGGCAACATCTTAGCCGCGCTCTTTCAAGCCGAGCAATCTTATGCCGTCTATCTGCTCAGACAAAACGGCGTAACGCGGCTCGATATTCTAAATTACATCGCGCACGGCATTTCAAAAATTGACAATTTCCCGGATTTTGAAAATCCGGGCGACGGTTTCGAGGACGGCGAATTTCCCGAAGAACGCACTGCACCGAAACGTAAAAAACCGCTCGAATCGTTTACCGAAGAACTCGTCAAACTCGCGCGGGAAGGCAAGATTGACCCGATCATCGGGCGCACGGCGGAAATCGAACGGACGATTCAGGTTTTGTGCCGCCGCAAGAAAAATAATCCGCTTTATGTCGGCGAACCCGGCGTTGGCAAGACGGCTCTGGCGGAAGGTCTCGCACTCAAAATCGCTGAAGGCGACGTGCCGGAAGTGTTGAAGGATGCCAAAATTTTCGCGCTCGATATGGGCGCGGTTCTCGCGGGAACGCGTTATCGCGGCGATTTTGAAGAGCGTTTTAAAGCGATTATCGTCGAACTTAAAAAACACGAAAATTCAATTCTTTTTATTGACGAAATTCACACAATTGTCGGCGCAGGTGCAGTTTCCGGCGGTTCGATGGACGCGTCGAATATCTTAAAACCCGCGCTTGCCAACGGCGATCTGCGCTGTATCGGTTCGACGACTTTTAGCGAATATAAAGCGGCGTTTGAACGCGACCGTGCGCTGGCGCGGCGTTTTCAAAAAATTGAAATCGGCGAACCGACGGTTGATGAAACTTACGAAATTCTCAAGGGCTTAAAGAAATTTTACGAAGAACATCACGGCGTTAAATATTCGGACGAATCGTTAAAAGTCGCGGCTGAACTTGCCGGGAAATATATCAACGACCGATTTTTACCTGACAAAGCGATTGACGTGATTGATGAAGTCGGCGCGGCGACGAAATTGATGCCCGAAGAAACGCGCCCGAAAATGATTTCCGTGCAGATGGTTGAAAATACGATTGCACGAATGGCGAAGATTCCGCCGAAGACCGTCGTTGCCGACGAAAAAGATCGTCTGCAAACTCTGCGACCGGATTTGAAAAACGTCATTTTCGGGCAGGACGACGCGATTGATAAAGTCGTGGACGCGATTCAAATTTCCCGCGCCGGACTCGGACATCAGTCAAAACCGGTTGGTTCATTTCTGTTTTCGGGACCGACCGGAGTCGGCAAAACCGAACTTTCAAAGCAGTTAGCGGAACAGCTCGGCATCGAATTTATGCGCTATGATATGAGCGAATACGCCGAAGCGCACACGGTTTCGCGGCTCATCGGTGCGCCTCCGGGATATGTCGGATTTGACCAGGGCGGACTTTTGACCGAAGCAATTATGCGAACGCCGCACGCTGTTTTAGTTCTCGACGAAATCGAAAAAGCGCATCCGAATTTGTTTAATTTGCTGCTGCAAGTAATGGACAGCGCGACTTTGACCGATAACAACGGCAAAAAAGCCGATTTTCGCAATGTCATTTTGATTATGACGACCAACGCCGGAGCGCGTGAATTGTCGTCGGGCGGAGTCGGTTTCCGCAACCAATCGGAGACAAAAGGACAGGCAAAAGGCGCAATCGAACGCACATTCTCGCCCGAATTTCGCAATCGGCTCGACGCTTGGGTTCCGTTCAAAGCGTTGGATTTGGAAAATATCAAGTTGATTGTTGATAAATTTATCAAGGAACTGAACGGGCAGCTTGCCGAAAAACGGGTTCTTATCCAACTCAATGAACCGGCGAAAGAATGGCTTGCCAAAAACGGTTTCGACCCGAAATACGGCGCACGTCCGATGGCGCGGCTGATTCACGATAAAATCAAAAAGCCATTGGCAAGCGAGATTCTTTTCGGCAAATTAGCTGACGGCGGCAGCGTTTCAGTCGAAGTCAGAGAAGACGAATTAGTTTTGAATTTTTAATCTGTGAAGTGCATACAGCGGGAACTATGATTTTATAGTTCCCGCTGTTTTAGAATTTAAGGAACTTGAAAATATCTCGAATTTGCTTTGAGTACTTCTAATTAACTGAAAGTTAATTTCTGGATTGATGACCGTATAGTCAAGATTGTAAAGACCTTTCGTCATTTTTCGCTATCGTTTATCATTGGGTTTTTCTCCTGCAAGCCGAAGATTTTCACGCGCTTCGTCCAATTGCGGGTTGAGTTGTAGTGCCTTATCAAATTGTGCGGCGGCTTTGGTGCGCTGACCTTGCGCGAGATATAATTTGCCGAGTTCGTTATGCGCGTCAGGGTCGTCGGGCGTGACGCGCACGGCTTGTTCGTATTGCGCGACCGCTTCTTTAACTTTTCCTTGTTTCGCCAGCAGATAGCCGTAATTACTGTGCGCGAGCGGATGGTCGGGATTGAGACGAATCGCCTGTTCGTAGTGTTCGGCGGCGTGCGTTTCATCACCGAGCAGCAGATATGACGTGGCGAGATTGCTGTGCGCGTCCGCGTCGTCCGGGTTGACACGCAAAACTTCCTGAAAATGTGTGATCGCTTCGGCGGGTTTTTCCTGAGCCAATAGGGAATTTCCCCAATTGTAATGCGCGGCGACGTAATTCGGATTGACGCGCAAGGTTTCCCGATACTGAGCAATGGCTTCGTCAAACTGCCCCAACATTTGAAACGTCGTGCCGAGACTGTTGAGCGTCGCCGGATCGCCCGATTTGCTGCGGAGCGCGGCGCGATATTCATTGAGCGCGTCTTCGAGCCGTTCGGATGACTGCAAAACCGCGCCGAGATTAAAATGCGCCGTAAAATCTGTCGGATATTTGTCGAGCCAGTGCCGCATCATTGATTCCTGCAAAACGGGACGCTCGTCCGCCGAACCGCGCGGCAAAACCTGTAACCAAAGGTGACTCATTTCATCCGACGAATTGTTTCCGGCAGCGACGCGGCGCACCGGCTGATTCGGATTTCGGACATTTTCAGTCGAATTATCATACGTCCAGCGCATCGAAATCACCGTTCCGGCAGGCAGAAAAACGGGTTTGACGTAATGATAAACGGATTGCCAATTGATGTCCCAATCTTTGATGTGAATCAGTTCGCGCTTCGTGCCGTCGGGAAATGTGGCGACAGATTCAATGTCTTTGCCGAGATAATGCGCGTGCGGATAAATGCCGAGCAAGTCCGAATCTACCGGCACACGGTATTCGTCCGTCACGACAAAATCTTTTTTTCCGGCGGGAATTTCCAGTTTGCCGTCGCGTTCGAGCTGCAGAAGCATCGGAAACTTGGTCGGCGGCGTGTCGGAAAAATAAAGCCCGATTGAGGCTTGAATCGTTTCGGGTTTGCCCGACGGCTGCAGGTGCATATTGAGAACGAGATCGGTGCCTTTGTCGAGCTGCCACGTCATTTCTTTGGACTCAAAAGACGGCGGCGTTCCCGGTTTCCAGAACAGAAAATGGCTGTCCGGGTCAAATCGTTCGGACTCGATGGCGACGGTCATTCCTTCAAATCCGGGCGCACCGTCCTTGCCGTCCTGCGCTCTCGAAGATTGAGCGCGGTCAATCAAAATATTGGCGTGATGAACGATTTTTTTGTTGCCCGGAAGAATTTCGACGGCTCGCACATAGCGCGTTTTCGAGAGCGGAATCGGGATCACGAAATTACGAAAAACGTCTTTGCCGTCGGCACGCAAAGTGTAAGGTTTCGGCATTTTAACGATCAAATCCGGCTGTCCAAGCTGCCAGCCTTCGTTGAATTTCGGCGCAGTCGGCAAATCAGCGCGAACGCCTTCGAGCTTTCCCTGTTCAGACCAAAGCCGCAAATTTATAATCTGCTGTTCGGTCAAACGGCGTTCGCCGACAAATTCGCCGTGACTGCTTTCGTCCGGCAACCACGGCGGCATATAACGGCTTTTCGTCACTTCGGCAATTTGTGCGGCGCGTTTTTTGACATCTTCAAAAGTCACCAGGCTAAACGGCGCAGAGCCGCCCGAATGATGACAAACCGCGCAATTTTCAAACATCACGGGCGCGATGTCTTTATTAAAAGTCAGCGGTTTCGCTTTGCTCGATACTTTCTGTGCCTGCCCGCAAAAATTCACGATGCCGAAAACAACCGCGCCGCCGAGCATAAAAATCTTGACAAAAAGTTTTGCCGTCATACTTCAATCCAAATCGGAAATCGAACAGCCAATCGCCACGGTCGTTTTATTCGTGACAGGTTTTCCGCTCAGAATATTTTCCAACATTTCGTCCAAATCGTGCGTCGTCGGCGCAGATCGTGTCTTTCCGAAAGCCGCTACCAGATCGTCAATTCGTCCGCGATAAACCATCCGCGCGCCGTCGCCCGAAGGCACAAAAACTGCCGCTTCCGGTGTCACGTTCACGCCGGTCGCTTTGACCAGTTCCCGGCGCGAATCACGCAGCGCGTCCATTTTGTAACCGTATTCTTTGAGATGTTGGCGAATCGCCGCCGCCGAATCTTCCTTATCAGGATAGACCAGCCAAAAAGTCACGCCGTTTGACGCAAACTTTTCATAAAGCCGTTTAATTTCCGGCGCGTAACGATTCGAGATCGGACATTCGGTTTGGACAAATATAAAAACAACCGCTTTACTTTGAATTTTTTGCAGCGGCTGAATAATTTGTCCGTTTAAATTATTTGCCCGCACTTGAGCGACATCAATATTTTGTGCGCTGCTGAAAATCGCCGCCAGAAAAATCAATGCGCCTGCCGCTGCAATTTTTTCCAAGCTGCTGACTATCATTTTAAAATTCTCACTATTTCGTAAAAGTTCCGTCGTCGGCAATTTTCGGAGCGTTTGTGCCGAAGTCGGCGATTGAAAGTTCGCGCACCTTGCGAATCGAATCGCCTGATTTATCTAAAACAGGTCCGCCTTTACCGAATTGTTTGCCGCCGTAGAGTTTGCCGCTGACGAATTTGCCGTCTGCGGCGATTTTTATTTCAAAGATCGCCGTCAGTGCAGTTTCAGCTCTCAAGGTGAACATTCCGTAAGTCGCAAAATTGCCCATCGAATAACAAATCAGGTGGTCTTTGTAGATTTCCATTCCGCGCATAACGTGCGGTCCGTGTCCGATCACCAAATCCGCGCCAGCGTCAATCACCGTGTGCGCGAAAGCCGGCAGATTGCCGCGTTTCTCATTGCCGAAAATCTCCGTGCGGTTCGGAACGTGCTGCTGATCGGTGCCTTCCGCGCCGCCGTGAAACGAAACGACGACGAGATCGGCGCGTTTTTTGGCATCAATCACCAATTTTTTGGCAAACTCCAGATCATTGACGTTCGGCACGATGTTGTTGTGCGCGAAACCGATGAACGCAATTTTCTTTCCTTTGGCTTCGACAATCGTCGTCGAAAACTGTTCCTTATCGCTTCCGGCGTATTTGATGCCGAGCGCATCGAGAGTTTTGCGGGTGCTTTCGCGCCCGTAATCACCAAAATCTCCGGCGTGATTATTCGCCACGCTCATCACGTCGAAACCTGCGTCCTTTAAATATTTGCCGTAGCGTGTCGGAACTCGAAAAGCAAAACAGCGCGTCGAATTAGACGGACATTTTTCGGTTTTTCCGCCTTCGAGCAGCGGACCTTCGAGGTTGCCGAAAGCGATGTCGGCGGCGGACAAAATCGGCGTAACGTCCTTCAGCAATTCAACACCGTCTTTCGGCGGGAGAAACGTATCGTTGATCGAAGTCGAACCGAGCATAATATCGCCGACGGCGGCAATCGTGACAGGTTCTTTATTGTTCGATTTTTCCGGCGTTGGCTGCATTTTGACGGATTTGTTCGCTTCCTGACTGCTGACTTTATTCATCTCGCACGACGGCAAAGTGAAAAGTCCGAGAGCTAGAGTTAAAATGATTGTCAGTTGTTTGCGCTTCATCATAAATAAAAAAAATCCGTCGGCTTTAATGTTAAAACCTATCTTAATTTTGCTTGTCCGAAAGATTCAGTGAGGTAACTTCGGCTTCTCTTTCTTTTTTTAACGAACTGTCGGGTGCTTCACGATTCAGCACATCATAAAGAATTTTACCGTCTTTTAGCAAATACCAAGCCGCCGCGCCGTAGATTGCCGTGAAAAATAAAAACCAGACGAAGTTTTTGACGTTTTCGCCTTTGAATTTGTCGGTGATGTTTTCGTCCGTTTTTTCCCTACTAGTTTCGGCGGTTTCGGGCATATTATAATTAGCGTTCGGCGAAATCGGCTGAACTCGAAACGCCGGATTTGAATTGACCGCGACATTTACATTTTTTGAATTCACGTCAATTTTCGGCAGAGTAAAAAGTGCCGGAATCGCGCCGACCAAACCGAGCAGCGAAACAATCGTCAAATATGCAAAATAAACGCCGACCAACCTGATTATCAGCCAAACAACCTGATGTTTGTTCATATTATTTGCAAGAAAAGCGGAACAAATTATGATCGTTCCGCTTAACATAAACCAAATCTGCCAAAAATTCTATTCGACCGTCACAGATTTTGCCAAATTTCTCGGTTGGTCAACGTCGCAGCCGCGCCGGACGGCGATGTTGTATGCCAAAAGCTGCAAGGGAACGACCGAGAGAATCGGCGCGAGCAGATCGGAAACCTGCGGAATTTCGATGACGTGATCGGAGACGAGCGAACTCATCGCGTCGCCTTCTGTCAGAATCGAAAAAATAATTCCGTCACGCGCCTTTACTTCGACGATGTTTGAATGCGTTTTTTCGTAGCGCAATTCCGAACCTTCGTTGCCCGTTTCGCGCGTGTTGATGATGACGACGGGAAGTTTTTCGTCAATCAGCGCGTTCGGACCGTGTTTCATCTCGCCCGCCGGATAACCTTCGGCGTGAATGTAGCTGATTTCTTTCAGTTTCAATGCGCCTTCGAGAGCGACCGGGAAATTGATTCCGCGACCGAGATATAGAAAATCCTGCGAGCGGAAAAATTCCTTCGACATTTCTTCAATTGTGTCGGCTTCGCTTAAAACTTCTTCGATTTTGAGCGGCAGTTCGATCAATTCCTGCGCGTGTTTTTTGACTTGTTCTTCCGATAATTTGCCGCGAAGTTCGCCCAAATAAAGCGCGAAAATGTAGAGCGCGATGATTTGCGACGTGAACGCTTTGGTCGAAGCGACTGAAATTTCCGGTCCGGCGTGCGTTAAAATCGTGCCGTCGGCTTCGCGTGTAATCATCGAACCCTGCACGTTACAAATCGCCAAAACCTTGCAGCCCGCTTTTTTGGCTTCGCGCATTGCGGCAATCGTGTCGGCAGTTTCGCCCGATTGTGAAATAACGACAAGCAAATCCGATTCGTCCAAAACCGGATTGCGATAGCGAAATTCCGAGGCGTAATCTACTTCGACGGGAACCCGCGCCAACTCCTCAAGCATATATTTCGCGGCGGTTCCGGCGTGCCACGAAGTTCCGCAGGCGGCGATTTTAATTGATCGAACAGCGCGAAAATCTTCTTCGGAAATGTCCATCGCGTCGAGATAAACTTTGCCCGTGTCGAGCGAAACTCTTCCCCGAACGGTATCGCGGACGGCTCGCGGCTGTTCGTAAATTTCTTTTAAAAGGAAATGTTTGAAGCCGCCCTTTTCCGCCATTATCGGGTCCCAGGTGATGCGCTGCTGCTTCGGTTCGACGACGTTGCCGTCAAAATCCGTCACGCGCACCGAATCTTTCGTCAGAATCGCAATTTCCTTTTCGCCGAGATAAAAAACGTCGCGCGTGTGCTGCAAAATTGCGGGAATATCCGACGCGACAAAGAATTCGCCGTCGCCGAGACCAATCACAACCGGCGGACCTTCGCGGACGGCAATGATTTTGTCAGGATCGTCCGACGAAATTATCGAAAGCGCGAAAATTCCCTTTAATTGCTGAACGCTTTTTCGCACCGCTTCTTCAAAATTCAAGCCGTCGGTTTTGATGTGTTCTTCAATCAAATGCGCGACGATTTCCGTGTCGGTTTCAGTCTTAAATTCGTGACCTTTTTCCTGTAACTGCTTTTTTAGCGTCAAATAATTTTCGATAATTCCGTTATGCACGACGACGATTCTGCCCGAACAATCCCGATGCGGATGCGCGTTTTCCTCGGTCGGTCGCCCGTGCGTCGCCCAGCGCGTATGCCCGATGCCGTAATTTCCGTCAAGCGGATTCAGGCGAATGCACTCTTCGAGATTGCGAAGTTTCCCCTCGGCGCGGCGCAGTTCGAGATGATTATTATCATCAACAACGGCAATGCCCGCCGAATCATATCCGCGATATTCCAATTTCCGTAGTCCGTCAATAATCAACGGCACAACTTGTTTATTTCCAACGTATCCAACAATTCCACACATAATTTATCAGGCGACTTTTTTTAAGTAATCGGTAACTTCCTCTTCAAATTTAACGGGTAAAAAATAATCTTGCGGACAGACGAGCGTTTCGCCCGCTTCGTCCGTCACGGAAACTTTTGAAAGACGGGGATAGATTTCAACGCGATAAAGTTTCAGCGGCACTAATTCATCGTCTTCGCGGCTCACGCAAATTGCCCAGGTTTCGAGTTTTTCCGCATTTCGTTCGTCTTTTTTAAGTTTGAATTCACGGCTCGGTTCAAGTTCGCCGCGCATCATCAAACCGACTTCGACGACACTTTGCTTTAAGTTATTAAAATCCTTTTCGTTCATTGCTTTAACCACTCTTTCGCCAACGCGGACAAATCTTTTAACTGCTCTTTGCTCAAATCCGCCATTTCGTTTTTGGCGTAAATATCAAAAAAATAAATGCAGCCCTGCGATGATGCCAAGTAATAAATAATCCGAACACCGCCGCTTTTCCCGCGTCCGCCTGTCCGCCAGCGGATTTTTCGCAAACCGCCTCCGCCTTGAATTATATCGCCTTTTTCGGGATTAGCTAAAAGAAACTCTTGCAGTTCAAAATAATTTTCATCGGTCAGGTATTTGTGCAGTTTTTTGGTAAATTGTGAGGATTCTCGAAAATCGAGATATTGTTCGATCAAAAATAGTTTCGGCATATTTCGGACAGATGCGGGGCAGTGCTTTATATTACCACAACTTGTTTATTTCCAACGTATCCAACAATTCCACACATAATATTTTATAATTTTATCTATACGAAAGTCGCTTCTTGTCTGATTTTCCTTGTAATTCCTCTGCTTATAACTTCCTCAAATTTGTTTTCAGGAAATTCAATGAGTTTTAGTAAATGCAATTGAAGTAAAGCTTCTGATTTATTATACAAATTGACTAAATCTTCACCTTTACAAGCATCTTTACAAGAGTTTTCGCTAAAATGGGTAAGACAATTTCTAGTCACACAAAACTTAAATACGAAAGATTTAATAGTTTTTCTTGATCCAAAAAACTCCTTAAAAGGCTCAATTAACAGATTTATTCTTTGTGCAAGATAAAGCTCATTTCCATGCTCAATTTTAGCGGTAACCCAATCTTGAAAGTTTTCATTATATTTTACCGAATCAAGAAGTGCTTTGGAAAGTTCGGTAAAGTCTTCAACTGGCATTGACGTTCCCTCATAATTTTTTCTATGAAAGAATTCAAGAGCGTGTGCAATTAGCAAAAATCTAGTTTGTATTGTTGGGTTATTATAAATTACTGAAAAATATAAGTTGAAAGTCGGCTCAAGAATTTCATAATACTTAAACCAGTTGTTTAGAATTTTAGGAAAACAATCGGAAATGTCACAAAAATGGAATAACATTTGATGAATATCAAATTTTTCTTCACTTCTTTCTGTTACTTGGCTTTTATAATAAAAATCCACATAATTAGACTGATTTTCAATTTCATCAACAAAAATTTTAACTGATTTTATAGATAATTTTTTATCGATAGAGAAACTGAAAAAATTTCTCACTTTATTTATTATTCCAATTATTTCAGGTAACTCCAATGTTTCTTGAAAATCTATTCTTAATAACTTTTCTTGAGAAATCTTTACTTCGGAAAGATTGTATGTAAAGTTTGGTTTGATTGAAATATCGAAAAAAATTTTGTAGCCATTTTCAAGTTCAAAATTAAGACTTGTTGGTCTTTCAAAATGAACTTCACCACCAGTAATTTTTTTACCCTCATCATTCCAATTGACAACAGTTTCAACACCGGAAAAATCATCAAGCCAGTCATACAATCCTTCAACCGAAAAAATAATTCTTGAAAATTTTATCTCTTTTATTCTCTCAACCGCTTCACCTACGAAAGCAAATCTAGCGTCAATCACTGACTTTGATAAACCTCGCCCGATTCTAAATGAACTGCCTTCATTGTAACAATTTTCCAAAACAACATATTCACCATCTTCCAGAACTCCCTCAATTCTTTCATAAGTATCAATAGAATTTATTCCAAAGTGAATTTCCGTTACCTCATTTTGTTCGAGCGGATTATTAAAAATTCCTACCAGGTCAAGGGAAATTTCGCCACCATCAGAAATTTGTAAAGTGCCAACCTTTTTATCATCAGGTTTCTCTGGAAGCCACCAATAGCCTTGCTTTAAAATATCTTTTTCTATTCTCATTTAGTGATTCGTTTTTTCCACCAAGTTACCCGAATTGCCCATTCCGTTAAACATTTCCCGTATTTTTCTTTCAGTAGTTCTTTTTCCTTTTCGCTGTCGGCATATCTAACAAAAAACTTTAGCCCTTCATCTAAAAGTGGTGGACAATCTTCGTAAATTGTTCCAATATACTTTGCCCTGTGAACTTTTACTTTATCTCTAATCTTTGCATATTCCTTCTCATAGGCTTCAATAGCTTCCTGAACCTCTTTGGGAATGTTTTCGTCCTCCAAATTATTCATCTTCGTTCAAATCTCTAATCACTCGCGCCGGTGCGCCGACGACTAATTTATTGGCTTCGACATCTTTAGTCACAACACTTCCCGCGCCGGTGACTGCGCCGTCGCCGACTTTTACAGGCGCGACGAGCATTGTGTCCGAACCGATGCGGACGTGGTTGCCAATGGTTGTCGCGTGTTTGTTTTTGCCGTCGTAGTTGCAGGTGATTGTGCCTGCGCCGATGTTAGTTTTTTCGCCGATGGTCGCGTCGCCGAGATAGGTTAAATGACTCGCTTTTGAACCGCGTCCCAAGATGGTTTTTTTGAGTTCGACGAAGTTTCCGACTTTTGCTTTTTCTTCTAATTTCGCTTCGCCGCGCAGGTGTGCCATCGGTCCGACGGTGCATTGATTGCCGATTTCCGAATCGGTTATCACGCAATTATCCAAAATTTCAACGGCGTGACCGATTTTAGAATTGGTAATCCGCGTTCCCGAACGAATCGTGCAGCCGTCGCCGATTGACGATTCGCCTTCGATGGTGACATTCGGATAAATCACGGTGTCGCGCCCGATTGAAGTTTGTTCGCTGATGTATGAATTTTTCGGGTCAATAAACGTCACGCCGTAGTCGAGCATCAGGCGTTTGATGACGCGGCGGCTGAGAATACGTTCCATATCGGCGAGTTGGACGCGGTTGTTGATGCCCTCGATTTCGTGCGGATCGCTGTGATGATAAATCGCAATGTCTTCGCCGCGTTCACGCAAAACGGTTGGCACGTCGGTTAAATAATACTCGCCCTGCGCGTTTTCGTTCTTGACGCTTGAGAGCGCGTCGTAAAGTTTGCGCGTGTCGAAACAATAGATGCCCGAATTGATTTCTTTAACTTTGCGCTCCTCTTCCGTCGCATCTTTTTGTTCGACGATTCGGTCGAAAAGTCCTGCATCGTCGCGGACGATGCGCCCGTAACCGATTGGATCATCGAGTTTAACCGTCAAAATCGTGCAAGCTGCGCCTTTGCCGCGATGAGCGCGGTGCTGTTGGACGAGCGCGGCAAGAGTTTCAGCGCGAATCATCGGCACATCGCCCGATAAAACAAGCAGCGTCGAATCTTCGTTTTCCAAAAACTCGCGGGCGGAATTAACGGCGTGTCCCGTGCCGAGCTGCTCTTTTTGCCAGACAAATTCGGCGTGTGCAGTGTCGAGTTCTTCCAACACGGCGGTTTTGACATCTTCGCCCTGATGTCCGATGACGACGTAAACTTTGCGCGGCGCAAGCGCGGTCGCCGTCCGGCAAACGTGATTAATCAGCGGACGACCGTCAAGTTTGTGCAGAACCTTCGCCAGATTCGAGCGCATTCGCGTTCCCAAACCGGCAGCTAAAATCAGAACATCGAGCGTTTTTTGTTCGTTGGAAATATTTTCCATAAATTACAAAGAAATAGAACGCGGATGAACGCGGATTCGGCTGATTGTCGCGGATAAAATATTTATAAAAATCTGTGTCAATCCGCTAAATCCGCGTTTGTCCGCGTTCCATTTTCCTAAAAATCTAAAACAAAACCCTTTTTCGCGGCTGTAAAGCGCAAAGCATTGCAACCTGCGCTAATTTTTCGGGATGATGGCGCACCTTTTCGCCATCGTCCAATAGATTACCATAAACAACCTCTGCGCCTTCAATCGTTTCGGGCGTGATCGAACCGCGCACGCCGATTTGCTCCGCACCTTCTTCGGCATAACGCGCTAACTGCTCTTCGCGGATCGGACGAGTGTTGACGACGACGTAATCGAAATCAATTTCCGGCGCGTATTCACGGACAATTTCGAGATGTCTGCGCGAATTTAATCCGTCGGTTTCGCCCGGCTGCGTCATCAAATTACAAATAAAAATCTTAACGGCGGCAGATTCGGCAATCGCTTCGGAAACGCCGCGCACCAGAATCGGCGGGACAAGCGACGTAAAAAGCGAGCCGGGACCGATTGTAATTACGTCCGCATCATAAATCGCCGCCAATGCTTCCGGCAGCGGATGGCAATTTTCGGGTTCGAGATAGAGCCGTTTTATGAAATTTCCAACCTTGCCGATATTGGTTTCGCCGCGAATAATCGAGCCGTCATTCAGTTTCGCCGCCAACCGCACGTCCGCGTCGGTCGCCGGATAAATATGTCCTTTGCTGGCGAGAATTTCGCTCGAAAGTTTAACGGCTTCAGTAAAATCGCCGGTAATTTCGGTCAGAGCCGCGAGAAAAAGATTACCGAAACTGTGTCCGCCAAGTTCGCCGTCGCCGCTGAAACGATGTTTAAATAATTTCGATAAAAGATGCGAATCTTCCGAGAGCGCGACCATACAATTGCGAATGTCTCCCGGCGGCAGCATTTGCAGTTCGTCGCGCAACCTGCCCGAACTTCCGCCGTCATCAGAAACCGCGACAATCGCCGATAGATTTTTGAGCCAGACAGATTCCGTTTCATCCGCGCCAACCAATCTTTTAAGTCCCGAAAGCAGCGTCGAAAGTCCGTTTCCGCCGCCGATAGCGACAAAATTCAAGCCGTAAGAATTTTGCGAAAAAAGATGATTTCTCATTGTTCTTGGGGGAATTTATCTAAAATTGGCAGAATAAGCAAGAGGAAAACTTATCGTTTCTCGTTCGGTTTTAGATTATTGAGAAAGCAAGCGCGTTTGCCTAAAAGAGTTTAGCATTTTTTTTATTTGGCGGGCAATGTCTTTTAATTTATAGAGAACGGAACGCTAACTGATTAGTTAGCGTTCCGACAAATTAAGTTAAAGCCGTTTGGCAATCGGTTGTATCAATTTCATCACTCTCAACTTCATTTTTGTCGCCGTCGTGCGAAGTTATCAGGACGACCGAACCGACGATCACGCCTGCGCCGAGCAGCATTTGCGCGGTGAAGGATTCGTTGGCGATCAGCCAGCCTAAGAAAACGGCGATAATCGGATTAACATACGCATAAGTCGCAACCATCGCCGGTTGCGCGTTTTTGAGCAGCCAACTGTAAGCAGTGTAACCGATTAACGAGCCGAAAATTATTAAATAAACTAAGCCGAACCACGAATTTGACGAAACCGACGCGATGTTAAATCTCGACATTTCACCCGAAATCAAACTCACCAACAACAGCACCAAACCGCCTGAAAACATCTGCATTCCCGAAGTTTGAATCGCCGATTTCGGCACGGGCGAACGCAGACCGTAAATCGAACCCGTCGCCCAACACATCGCCGCGCCGATGACCGCAAACGTCCCGAAAAGCTGCATCGAACCCGAACTTTCCGCCGTGTTCGCAGGTTGTCCGCCGATCAGTAGCCACACGCCGAAAAATCCGATTGTCAGACCGAGAATCACCTTTAAATTCGGACGTGCGCCTTTTAACCAAAGCCAGCTCAAAAGAACAATCCAAAAAGGTTCGGTAGCGACAAGCAGCGCAGCAAGACTCGATGAAATATAGCGTTCGGCGAAAACCACGCCGCCGTTTCCGCCCAACAATAAAAGCGTTCCGACAATAAAACTCGACTTCCAATGCACCGCTTTCGGGCGTTCGTAATCTTTGGCAAACCGCGCCCAAATCATTAAAATCGAACCGGCAATCACGAATCTCATTCCCGCCATCAAAAACGGCGGCAGCGTTTCAATCGCATATTTAATCGCCAAATACGTCGAACCCCAGAAAATATAAATAGCCGCAAACGCCGCAATCAACAGCGCGATATTTTGTTTTTTATCGGATTTTACTACTTCTAAATTCATCTCAAACCTCTTAAACTAAAGCCTTTCGACGGAGCGCAAACACTCTTGTTTGCAATGAGCGGTGTTTTTACCGCGAAAAAGAGTTATTTTCAGACGAGTTTGCTTAAAACTGAGTCGTTCGTGCTTCTTTTGACTTTCGTGTAATGAAACGCTTTTTCGCGTTTGAAGCAAACACTCATTGCAAACAAGAGTGTTTGCTTTCCGTTCTAATTATTTGCCGCGCCGTTTTTGGTCTTCCGCTGCACTTTCGGCAATCGGCAATGCCGTCGTTTCTTTGAGCGTCTGCAAAACAATCGTCGTTTTTGTCGAGATTATTTCAGGCAGATTTTTTAATTTCTCGCGGAAAAATTTGCCGAGTTCGTCCGTATTTTTAGCGCGGACTTTTAATAAATAACAATCGTCCCCGGCGATGTCGTGAACTTCCAAAACTTCGGGAATCGCCGCCAAAACGCCGCCGATGCTGCCGCAAAAACTCGTTCTGACAAAGACGAAAGCCGTCAAACCGTAGCCGAGTTCCGCCGCGTTAATTTCCGCCGCATAGCCGCGAATCACGCCGCGTTCTTCGAGTTTTTTAACGCGCTCCAAAACCGCCGACGGCGCAAGCCCGACCTGCCGCGCAATATCGGCGTTGCTAATCCGCGCATCCGTCTGAATAATGTTCAGTATTTGTTTGTCAATATCATTAATCATTCTGCTAATCTTACTTTTTAGAGAATAATATACGGAATTTAGTTTGTCAAGCGATTTTTATTCGGAGAAAATACAACGTAAAGACTGGAGCGCAGGCAGCCTTGCCTGCATGAGCGGTGTCTTTTACCGCGAAAAAGCGATTATTGTCAGGCGAGTTTGCGTAGAATTGCATCGTTCGCGTTTAAATTGGCGTTCGTGGGATCAAACGCTTTTTCGTATTTGAAGCAAACACTCATGCAGGCAAGGCTGCCTGCGCTCCAGTCTTTGCGCTCCAGTCGAAACGCTTCAATCTTAAAAATTATTAATGCGGCAATTAACGGTTTCCGCGTCTTTTGTTTTATATTTATCGAAAACAATGGGTTAATCTGTTAATTGAGGAATAAAGAGATGAGCGCAGTTCTAAAATTGCAAAACGATAACGAGATAATTTCATACAATCCGGCGACGGGCGAAGAATTCGGGCGCGTTGAAAATACGTCTGCCGCCGAAGTCAAAATCGCCGTCGAAAACGCGCGTGAGGCGTTTCAAACGTGGCGCAAAACTTCGTTCGCCGAGCGCAGAAAGTTTGTGATGAAGGCGCGTGAATTGATTTTGGCGGAAATGGACGAAATTGCAAAACTTATTTCCGACGAATCGGGCAAACCGATTGCTGAGGCACTTTCGATGGAAATCGCGCCGGTTTTGGACTTGATGCAGTTTTTTGCGAAAAAGGCGGAGAAATTACTGAAACCGCGCAAAATTAACATCGGACTTTACGCGACACTTGGGCGAACGTCGAAAATCGTTTATCAACCGCTCGGTGTGGTCGGGATTATTCCGGCGTGGAATTATCCGTTTTCGATTCCGCTCGGCGAAACCGTAATGTCTTTGATGGCGGGAAATACGGTCGTTTTGAAGCCTTCGGAACTGACACCTTTTATCGGGTTGAAAATTGGTGAAATCTTTGAAAAAGCAGGACTTCCCGAAAATGTCGTTCAAATTATCACCGGTGCAGGTGCGACCGGCGCGGCGTTAGTTGATTCTGCGCCCGACAAAATTATGTTCACGGGAAGCGTGGCGACAGGCAAACGAATCGCCGAAGCCGCCGCGAAAAATTTAACGAGCGTCGTTTTAGAATTAGGCGGCAAAGACCCGATGATCGTTTTCGCCGACGCAAATCTCGAACTCGCGGCGGGCGCGGCGGTTTGGGGCGCGTTTTGCAATTCCGGGCAATCGTGTTCGTCGGTTGAAAGATTGTATGTCGAAGAATCCGCAGTCGAAGCATTAACGCGCAAAATCGTCGAAAAAACCAACCAATTAAAACAAGGCGCGGGCAGTGACGAAACCGTTGACATCGGCGCAATGAGTTCGCAAAAACAACTCGAAATCGTCAAAGATCACGTTACGAGTTTTGAACAGGAAGGCGCGAAAATTCTCACGGGCGGAAAATCGCACGACTTGTTTTTCGAGCCGACCGTAATTAGCGGCGCAAACAATTCGATGCGGGCAATGCAGGAAGAAACCTTCGGACCGACGCTGCCGATTGCGACCTTTCGCACAGAAGAAGAAGCCGTCAAACTCGCCAACGATTCCGAATTCGGTTTAACGGCAAGCGTCTGGACACGCGATCTTTCAAAAGGCAAGCGTATTGCCGAACGAATCGAAGCCGGAACCGTCTGCGTCAACGAAGTTTTATACACGCACGGCATCGGACAAACGCCGTGGGGCGGCTTCAAAAATTCGGGAAACGGACGCACGCACGGCATCGAAGGTTTGATGGAACTCGTTCAGCCGCAGCACATACACATCAATAAACTGGCGATTTTGCCAAACGCGTGGTGGATGCCTTATGGCACAAACGCCATCAAAACCTTTCGCGGATTCGCCAAATATTTTGCCACAGGTTCGCTTTTTCAAACTTCAAAATTAATGCCGCAGCTTTTGAAACGCATCAATGAATTGCGGAAGAAATAATCTATGAAACATAATGATTTGGAGATTGAAAATTGGCAAAATTGCGACATCAATACCGATTCGTTATGGCTAATCAACGAACGCGACAAAAGCGGAAAGCACACGAACATTTATCACGGAAATTTTGTTCCGCAAATTCCAAATCAACTAATCAGACGTTTCACAAAAAAAGGCGAAACCGTTTTCGAGCCGTTTATGGGAAGCGGAACGACGCTTTTTGAATGTGAGAAGTTGAGCAGAAAATATATCGGTTTTGATATAAATCCGAAAATCGTTGATTACGTTCGGCAAAAGGTCAGTGCTGAGAGCGAGTATTTTATTGAAGAATGTAACTCGCTCGATTCGGCAAAAGTTGATTTGAATTTCAGTCGTGCGTTTGAAAAGTTATCCGTTAAAAGTTCGCAGTTTGTTTTGATGCACCCGCCATATTTGGATATTGTGAAATTTACCGATGATGGAAATGATTTATCGAAAATCGGTAATTTGAAAGAATTTGTCGGTAAATTTAAAGTCGTCTGCGATAACTCTTTGAAATATCTCGACAAAAACAGATATTTCGCCATTGTCGTCGGCGACGTTTACAAAAACGGCGAAGTTTTGCCGCTGGCGTTTTATTGTATGGATATGATTAAGCGCAATTTTGCAGTAAAATTAAAAGGCATTATCGTCAAAAACATCGAAGGCAATCGCGGAAAAATAGGGCAAAATAATATCTTAAATTAATGAATAGAGGCGGAGATTTAACATATTCGGAAGCTATCGAAAAAGTAATGCGGAACAACAATTATTTCGCACCGCTGAAACTTCTTTATCAGGATATTTGGAACTATAAAGATAAATCGAAAATTGTCGGTAAAACTCCAGATTTTACAGTTCAGGAAAGAGTTCAAAGAGATCCAAGATTTACAAGAATAGCAAAAGGTGTTTATGCGCTTACCGAATTTTTAGAGCAGGTAGAAAAGGAAGATTTAGGATTTTTTACGGTCGAAAAAAATGAAGTTGTTTTTAAAGAAACGAAGAAATTTGTAGAAGCCAAGAAATTCGAAAAAACGGAAACAGTTGTTAATCAAAAAGTAAGAATCGGACAATCATACTTTCGGAAAAAACTTTTATCCGAAATGAAAAGTTGTCCGATTACGGGAATTGACGATAAAAGGCTTTTGATTGCCAGTCATATAAAACCTTGGGTTCACAGCAGCAACGAAGAAAGAGTAAATACAAAGAACGGAATATTACTTTCTCCGCTGTTTGATAAATTATTTGATAAAAGCATCGGCTTAATTACCTTTACTCTTGATAAGAAAATTCTTATATCAAGTAAAATCTCACAAGAAAATATAGTGAGGTTGAATATTTCAAACAATCAAGACCTCGATCATTTTGATATAGCAGGAAGAGAAGAATTTCTTGAATATCATCGAAAAATTATTTTTCAAGGATGATTTCATCTTATGTAAATTGAAGAATATTTGTATCAGAACTATGCGGAAGACTAAATTATGATATTTAAATATGAAATTGAGATAGAAGTTGATGAAAAAAATATCGGAAAAAAATACCCAAATTATCGAACTAACTATTCAAATCCAAAAGAATTTGCAGATAATAAGGCTTTTAGTTGGGAAGTTGAAGGTCTTGAAATAGGTGAGGCTGGACTTGAAAGATGGGGTTATGCGGTGAAAGTGAAACCCAAAAACGGTAAATAAAATTGAAGGCGATGTTTTATATCTCGATCCGCCGTATAATGCGCGGCAATACGGCTCGAATTACCATCTGCTGAATACAATCGCCAAAAACGACAACTTCACACCGAACGGCAAAACAGGTTTGCGAAATTACGAGCGTTCACTTTACTGCCAAAGCCGGGAAGTCGCTAATGTTTTTGAAAATCTCATCAAAAACGCCGCTTTCAAATACATTTTTCTCAGCTACAACAATGAAGGCTTGATGAGCAAAACCGAAGTTGAAAAGATAATGAAAAAATACGGTAATTACGATTTGGCAACAACCGAATATCAAAGATTCAAAGCCGACAAAACTGAAAATCGTAATCACAAAGCCGTCGGAACATCGGAGTATCTGCACATTTTAGAAAAAGTTTAGTTACGAAAGTTTTATGTCAGAAACAATGCCGGCAATTTTTTTCGGACACGGCAATCCGATGAACGCGCTTTACCAGAATGATTGGACGCTAAAATGGGCGGAAATCGGGCGCGAGATTCCTCGTCCGAAGGCGATTTTGTGTGTTTCGGCGCATTGGTTTATTCCCGAAACTGCGGTGACGGCGATGGACAATCCGCGCACGATTCACGATTTCGGCGGCTTCCCGGCTGAACTTTTTGCGGTGCAATATCCGGCTTCGGGTGCGCCTGAGTTGGCAAATCGCGTTGCGGAATTGCTTGCGCCGACTGAAGTTAAATTAGACAAGCGTTGGGGACTCGACCACGGAACTTGGTCGGTTTTGTGCCACGTTTTTCCCGAAACTGATGTTCCGATTATCCAACTGAGCATTGACGAAACGCAGCCCGCGACGTTTCATTACGGACTCGCCAAACGACTTGCGCCGTTGCGTGATGAAGAGATTTTAATTATCGGTAGCGGCAATATTGTCCATAATCTTCACGCATTCGCGTGGGGCAAACACACGCCCGAACCACTCGATTGGGCGTTGCGATTTGAACAAACGGCGCGTGAAATGATCGAAAGCGGCAGCCACGAACCGCTGATTGATTACGAACTTTTAGGCAAAGACGCGCTGCTTTCCACGCCGACACCCGAACATTATTTGCCGCTGATTTATATTTTGGCTTTGCAAAAAGAAGGTGAAAAAGTTTCGTTTCCGGTCGAAGGCTTTGACGGCGGTTCGATCTCGATGTTGTCGGTGAAAATCGGCTGAAAAATTATGACGCAAACCGAACAAAACAAACAAAATGCGCTTGAGTTTTACGATTTAATGTTCAATCAATGCAAGCCGCGTGAAGCGATTGAAAAATACGTCGGCGACGATTATATTCAGCATAATCCGTCGGTTGCCGACGGGAAAGCGGCGTTTATCGAATATTTTGAGCGAATGGCGCGGGAATATCCGGTCAAGCAAGTCGAATTTAAGCGTGTAATTGCCGAAGGAAATTTTGTTGTTCTCCATTGTTACCAACAATGGCAAGGTTCGGGCGATTGGGCGGGAATTGATATTTTCCGCTTTGACGACAACGGCAAAATCGTCGAGCATTGGGACGTTTTACAGGAAATTCCCGACACATCGGCGAATGATAATACGATGTTTTAATGTTTTACTGATCTTCCTTCATCCGTTTTTGCAGTTGGACGATAAACGAACGAAAAGTTTCGGCTTCGTCGGCTTCGGGGAAAAGGTTTAAAAAATCTTCGTAAACTTTGATTGCCT
This sequence comes from Pyrinomonadaceae bacterium, assembly GCA_965247805.1. GTDB lineage: Bacteria > Acidobacteriota > Blastocatellia > Pyrinomonadales > Pyrinomonadaceae > JAFDVJ01. The sequence continues at coordinate 4,253,680 of OZ252034.1, read as the reverse complement.
GCTGATACATTTTTGCCCGTTCGTAAGAGTCGCCGAGCAGTTGATAAATCGTCATCGCATCAGGCGCACCGGCAAGTTGGGCGGCGGCTTTTTTCAGCGATTCGGCGGCGAGCAGATAATTGGCTTTTTCGTTCTCAAAATCGCCGTTGCCGCCGAAACCTTCGGCGCGGTCTTTGTAGAGCAAACCTAAACCTGTCAACGCTTCCGGCTGAACGCCTTTGCCTTCGGTGACGGCGCGTTTGAACGACGCGATTGACTTATCTTCCTCGCTTTCGGCTTGGTAAATTCTGCCTTCGACGGCGGATGCTTCGGCGTAAGCGGGACGCGCTTTTCGTGCCGCGTTGATCGCTTTGTGTGCGCCTGACAGATCGCTCAAACTTAAATAAGCGCGAGCCATTCCGAGTTGCGCTTCAGCGTATTTCGGGCGCAGTTTTATCGCTTTTTGATAAAGCGTGACGGCTTTTTCTTTGTCAGATTCGGCTTCGGCTTGCTGAAAAGCGAGTTCGGCTTCGTCGGTCGTTTTGACGAGCGCGATTTTCAGATCGCCTTTTTGTGTTGCCAATAAACTTTGCGAAACTTCCTTGAATCCGCCGGCGCGAACGCGAATTTTGTGCGTTCCGCCCGGAAAAGTTTTAAGCGCAAGTTTGCCGCCCGCGTCCGTTTTGCCGTAATTTACATCGTCAATCCAAACGCCCGCGTTCGGTTCGGAAATAACCGTCAGGCTTCGCAAAGAAGTTTTCTGCGCTGAAATCGTCAGAAAACTCAAGGAAATACAAAATAAAATCACCGTAAAATTTTTAATTCGTGTTCGCATTATTTTCAGTTCCGTTTGTATTCGTCAGCGGCGGCGCAACGGGAGTTTGCTCGACTATTGTGAACCGATCTTCGCGCAAATTCGTTTGGGCAAGCCGCAGAATTCGCGCATTGATCGTTTTTTTAGCCGCAGTTGAAACATTTTCGTTGAACATCACCGCGATTGTTCTGACCTCGTTTGATGTCACCGCGCCGTTTTCTGTTGTCGCGCCTTGCCATTCAATATTTTTAATTTCAGGGAAAAGCCGCAAAACGTCAAGCAGAAATTTCTTGTTCGGCTCGATGTCTTCGCGCAGAGAGGCAACTTCGCGCTGTAAATTTTCGATCTCCTTTTTGCTTTCATCTTCGACGCTTTGCAGAATTTTAACTTTGTCGGTGAGCGTCGTTTCGACATTGTTTGTCAGCCGCTCAAAAGCATCGGGCGAAATATTGAGTTGAATAATATCGAGCTGTAATCCGGCAATTCCGTAGTTTGCGAGCGATTTTTGAAGCTGCGCTTTTTCGGCGGGCGAAACGGCTTTGCCGACCGTGTAAATCTTCAAAATTTGCGGCGCGGTCGAATTTAAAACTTCCCACTGCACGGGCTGATGTGCGTCGCCGCGCACTTCACGGTTGATAAAATTTTTCACGCCGTTATTGAAACGCAGTTTGGAGAGAACATTGATAAAAATCAACGCGCTCGGAATAATCGTCAGAATCGTGAAACCGATAATAAACCATTGAATTTTCGCCTTTTCCCCGCCGTCGAGATGTTCGTGTTTCGGAAATTTCAGCCACACCGAAATCAGATAAGTCGCCAGCGCGATGAAAACCGAATTGATAAAAAACAGGTAAAACGCACCGAGAAAAACGGTCGAATCGAGTTTGGCAAGACCGAATCCGGCGGTGCAGAGCGGCGGCATCAGCGCAGTCGCAATCGCTACGCCCGGAATCGCGTTCGTTTTGTTTTTCCGCGAACCCGAAACGATTCCGGCGATGCCGCCGAAAAAAGCGACACCGACATCGAGAATCGTCGGTGTCGTCCGCGCTGAAAGTTCCGAAGTCAGTTCGCCGAGCGGCGAGATAAAAAAATATACCGCGCTCGTCAAAAGCGAAATAAAGGTCGCCAATGCCAGATTTTGAAGTGATTTTTTGAGAAGTTGGCGGTCGCTCGTCGCAATGCTCAAACCGACTCCGAGAATCGGCGACATCAGCGGCGAAATGAGCATCGCGCCGATAATTACGGCGGTCGAATTAACGTCCAAACCAATCGAAGCGAGAATCGCCGAACAGATCAGCATCCAGATATTCGCGCCGCGCAAAACGACATTTTCCGAAATTTCGCGGATCGTGCCTTCCGTGTCGGTGCCGCGTGCCAAAGATGCGATCAGACGAAAAACTCTTCTTGTTTTTTTAAGAAAAGGCATAATTTTTCAATCTGAAATTTCAGCGTTTTCCGCCTTCACATTTTTATCGGGAATTTGTCCCAAGCGGCGCAAAAGCGGAATCATCGTCAAGCCCTGCACGAAGACGCTGAACGCGACGATGCCGAAAGTTACGGTTAAAATTTCCTGACGATACGGCAAATCGCCGGAAATGCCCAACGCCAATGCCAACGCCAACGCGCCGCGCAGTCCGCCCCAAAAAAGTATATGCTGATGTTTTCCGTCAATCTTCAAGGGCGACCACGCAAACAATAACGAACACGGATAGACGGCGACCGCTCTGCCGATGATGACGGCGATAATTGCCACGAAAATCGGGACAATCGCCGTCCGAAAATTTTGCGCGGCGGCGTTAATTCCCAAGATAATAAAAATTACCGAATTAACGACGAACGCTGCGAAATCCCAAAAATGTCCGACCGATTCTTCGCCTTTTTCGGTAAAAGTGCCGAACGCGGTCGTGTTGCCGACAAGCAAACCGGCGGCAGTCGTCGCTAAAATTCCCGAAAGATGAAAATGTTCGGCAAGCCAGAAAGAACCGAACGCGGCGAACGTCGTCATCGAAAGTTCGACCAAGTTGTCCTTCGTTCTGCCGACGAGCAGCATCGCCAAACCGCCGACATTCAAACCGCACAAAATTCCGCCGACGACCGACACGAGCATCTGCCAAACTGCCGAACCGAAACTCAATTGTTCCCCGACCGCAAAAGCCAGCGCGACCGCGAAAGCGACCGCCGCCGTCGAATCGTTAAATAAACTTTCGGCTTCGACGAGCAGCCGCAGTCTGCCTTCGACCTTTGCTTCTTTAAATGTCGCAATCACCGAAACCGGATCGGTCGCCGCAATCAGCGTCCCGAACAAAATCGCCGCCTGCCACGACCAGCCGACCGCAAAGTGCATAAAAACGGCAGTAACACCCGCCGACAGCAAAACTCCGGCAGTCGCGTAGGTCACGATGACCGGCAAATCTTTTCGCAGTTCTTTCCAGTTAATATAAAGCGCGGCTTCAAAAATCAGCGGCGGCAGCAGGACATTGAACAGTAAATCTTTGCTGAAATCTACTTTGATTCCGATATTCAAAATCGCAATTACTACTCCCGCGACGACCAAACCAACCGTGTATGGAATCCGCAAACGCCGCGCGACAATCGCCGTGATTGCACCGACGAGAATCAATAATTCAATTTGTTCGATTTGCAGAGTTTCCATCAGAAGTATTAATCAATCATACAATCGAACGCAATTTTCAACAAAATTCGCTTGATTTTTTCCTCGTTAGAACTATAATCAATAATTCGTGGCTGGGTAGCTCAACTGGTTAGAGCGTCGGATTCATAACCCGGAGGTTGGGAGTTCAAGTCTCCCTCCAGCCACCATAATTTCGCGGCAAGTTGCAAAAACTTGCCGTTTTATTTTGCCCGAAATCAATCATTTTCAACGCAATGACTGAAGCGCGAGCGGCTCGCTTGCCCGCGCGTTCAAGGCTTTGCGAGAACAGGCGCGAAAATGTTCGCTTAGAAATCAACTTCTTTCGATTGAAAATCAACTCGAATATAAATGAATCGTCGCGTCCGCCTTCTCGCAAAGCCTCGAACGGACGGCAGGCTGGCAGCCCGCGCTCCAGTCGTCACGAAATTTTCTTGCCAAAATCCGCTCAAGCAGTTTATCTTTAATAATATGCCAAAAGTTCTGCTGCTATCCTCGATACTTTTTATTTTGCTGATGAACATCGAAACACACGCGCAAACGGCGAAGGAATTTGCCGACATCTGGGAAAAAAATCACGTTTCAAACATCGCGCCGTCGAATGTGCGGCACAAAGATTTACAAAAATATCTCGCGCAGCTTAAAGATTTAGGCTTAAAAGTCGAGGAAGTCGGGCGCAGTTTCGGCAATCGTGAGATTTATCAAATCGAATGGGGCAAAGGCACGACGCGCGTTTTTCTGTGGTCGCAGATGCACGGCGACGAACCGACGGCGACGAGCGCGTTGATTGATATGTTCGCGTATTTGCAGAAAAACGGCGATAAAAAATGGGTGAAAAAGTTTGCGGAAACCTTTACGATTCGCGCCGTGCCGATGCTCAACCCTGACGGCGCGGAACTTTATCAGAGGCGCAATTTGCAGGGCATAGACATCAACCGCGATGCCGTTGATTTGAAAACGCCCGAAGGTCAACTGCTCAAAAAACTGCGTGATGAATGGTCGCCGCAGATCGGTTTCAACCTGCATAATCAGCAGTCTTTGACGACCGCCGGAAACACGACGCGACAGGCGGCGATTTCGTTTCTCGCGGTTTCGGGCGATCCGAACGGCATTTCAAACGCCGGAAATGAGCGCAGCAAACGAATTATCGCGGCGATGACGTTCGCGCTCAACGGGTTTATCGGCGGCTACATCGGACGCTACGACGAAGATTACAACGCGGTCGCGTTCGGCGATAATTTTTCGGCGTGGGGAACGCCCGTCATTTTGATCGAAACCGGCGCACTCTACGGCAAGGACGAAATGTTTCTCGTCAAAATGAATTTCGTTGCGTTTCTGTCGGCTTTGCAGTCAGTCGCCGACGGCACGGAAGCGAAATTAAGCGCGGCGAATTACGACCTTTTGCCGCTCAATGGTTCAGGCAAACTCGTTTATTTTATGTTTCGCAAAGCGACGATTATCAATTACGCCGACGAAACGATTACGCCGTTCACATCGGATGTCGCCGTCAACAGCGAACGCCGCCGCGCCGAATTCATCGCGCCGACCTACGTCCGCGACATCGGCGGATTACCGAATCTGACCGGTTTGGAAGAATACGACGCGAGCGACTTTTACCTCGTCCCGCGCTTCGGCAAACTAAAAGTCGGCGAAGCGGGCGAACTTCTCTTCTACAAAAAATCACGCCAAATTGACTGGAAAACCCCAAATCTCGAAACCGCTGTCCCGCCCGACGCGATTTTCAGCCAAGGAAAATGGCGAACCGGCGAAGGCGTTCTCTCAAAAAAAAACTAAAATTTAAGCGAATCAGGCAGCCGTTTGAAAAGTTTTGAATTTATTTGTATCTTACCGATATGAAAACTTTCCGTGTCGCTTTAACCAAGTCTTTTTTAGTTACGATTAATGCCGAAAACGAACGGGACGCAAGATATTTTGCCGAATTTTACACAAGCGATGTGCAGGATATTTCGACTGCTAAAGATCGCCAAAACGAAAAGTTTGTTATTGAAACAATCGAATGCACCGTGAACGAGACTTTTGATGCCGAACCGTTTTTGAACTGATTTCCAATGGACAAACTCACCAAAGAGCAACGCCGCAAAAACATGCAAGCCGTTAATAGCAATGGCTCAAAGAGCTTTAATTTCTGAATGAATCTGTTTTAAAATGGGATGTATCTTTTCTATTTGTCCTTTTACTGATGAAGGAGATGGATAACTGGTTGTTGCTCTAATGTAAGTATGAGAAGCATCATTTCTATGTATTTTCAATGCTTCAAGTTCAGCAATTAAAATATCTATCAGTCCTCTTTTATTCAATTTCACCTCAAGTTTTTCTACTTGCTTCACCCCAATTATGGGAATCAGCATCTTTTTGAAGTTATCTTCGTATTGAAACCCATAATTTTTTTTTACAAGTGAATTGCAAATTTTTGAAAATTGAACAGTTTTTATTTTCTTATCAAAATAAGATTTGACAATGTAATCCATTGTCAGTTCGATCCAGCCGCACCCTTCAATTATTGCTAATTTTGAATAATAAGTTGCTTCAAAATTTGAAGGTGAGGCATTAAATCGCCTATCTAAATCTTTAAGTGTTTTTAATATGTGGGTTTTGACAATCACTTTTAATTACCAGCGAAAATTTCAATTGCTCGATTAATACGATTCTTAACCTTATTAGTTTGGGCGATACCTTCTTTTAGATTTTCAATGCTAAATAAATCGTCATTTCTCAATTTCTCATAAAAAGTTAAAGCCTCTTCAAGTTGAATTGCTTCTATAAAATTAATATTGTTAGCAACTCCAACAAATAAAGCATCAATAACTGCTTTACTTACTCCTTTCAAACTCTTTTTGCCTAAAATTTTTTCATACGTTAAATCAATCGTTTTCTCGAAGATTTGTTTTTTAGTTTCAATCTCCTCATCAGTAATTTTGTTTTTTGTCTTTTCTGTATCAAACATATAATCGTTGAGAAATTTTGCAAACTTCCCATTATATTCTTCAAGATTGTCATAAAAAGCAAAAAATCTAAGATTTTGCTCTTCAAACGCAAATCTGTAAATCTTTTTGTCGTCAATCTCCATCAATTTTCGATAGTTTTCGTATTTGATGCTGGTTTTCAAAAGGGTATTAAATTTGCCGTTATAGATGCAGTTCCTAATTTCTTGATTGTTAAGTTTTGCGCCACCTGAATTAAGTCTGTGAAAAATAGTAAATAGGTAATCCATGTGGGAACGCTTTTTGGTATCACACCTAATAACCGTTATTGGGATTACTAGATTTTCTACTCTTTCATACAAGGACTTATGTTTAACCTTTATTTCATATACAGTTTTACCTGCTAAATTAGAATCAATGTCGTCCAAATTTGAGAGTTTATATTCATCACTTGTTAGAAATGAAATAATTGTGCTAATTCTTTGCAATCCATCAATTACTAATCTTTCATCGGTATTGTAATCATAGCTGACACACATACTTGGTATTGGAAGTTGTTTTATTAAAGAGTCAATAAATCTTGTTTGATCTGGTCTTTTCCAAACAAATTCTCTTTGGAAATCGGGATTAATTTTGAGTTGTTTCTTTTCGTGCATTCGTATTAAATCTGCACAAGACCTTAGTTCGTTGTAAGCGACAATATCGCTTGGTGGTAATTCATCAGAATCATCGTCTAAAGAAGATGGTAATTCTTCTTCAATAAGTTCTTTATCAAAAGGGTATTCAGGTTCTTGTTCTTGCATAAATTAATAAATAACATCAAAAAAGTAACTTGTAAATATAAGTTGTTGGGCATTTTATATTTGATTGTTAGGAGAGTTTTATGTTCAGACCGGACATTTCAAAATTCTTGTGTTACAAATAATCCAATATGGCAAATAATTGGACACGAGAGCAATTAATTATCACCTTCAATCTTTATTGCAAAATTCCTTTCAGCAAAAGTGTTAAAACAAATCCCGAAGTTGTCAAAACGGCAAATTTAATCGGTCGAACCCCGTCCGCCGTCGCTTTCAAACTCGGCAATTTCGGCAGTTTTGATCCAGAATTAAAGAAACGCGGAATCGGCGGATTACCGAATACAAGCCGTTTGGATAAAGAAATTTGGGAAGAATTTAACGCTGACTGGGACGAACTCGCGTTTCAAAGTGAAATACTTATTGCCAATCTTGAAGAAAAACCAGTCGAACAAACTTTTGATTTCGACATTTCAAAACTTCCTGTCGGCAGAGATAAGGAAAGACTTGTCAAAACTCGCGTCAATCAAGATTTCTTCCGAAGTTCGGTTCTCGGTTTATATCAATTCAAATGCTGCATTACGGGATTGAACATTCCAGAATTATTAGTGGCAAGTCATATCAAACCTTGGAGAGATGATTTTGAAAATCGCACCAATCCGCAAAACGGTTTATGTCTCAACGCGCTTCACGATAAGGCTTTCGACAAAGGCTACATCACAATAACAACCGACTACAAAGTAAAAACTTCCAAACATTTTGATGATTTCAACTCAAAAGCGAACGAAGAACTTTTCACAAAATACGAAAACTTTCCTATTGATTTGCCTGAAAAGTTTCTGCCGAAAAAAGAGTTTTTGGAATATCACTATGAGGAGGTTTTCAAAAAATGAACGTAATAGTCATTCACGGGAAAGATTCAGTTAGTGATTTTGAAAATGCACCCGATGAAAATCAATTTATCATTAACAGTTTTCGTGATAAAACGGACGGAAATATTCGCATCAAAGAATTCAAGACAGAGCAGGAAAAACAGGCTTACATTCAAGGAATCCAAGACGGAGAAGGCTGGAATGAAAATTATATTATTGAAGATAATGAACAATCTGAAGAAATCATTGAGATTTTGAAGCCTTCAAGAGTTTATGTTGTTCGTGAAGATTTTTATCAAGAAGATATGCCGCCCGAATGCCGATTTAGAATTTTCGCTGGTGCAAATTCCTATGAACGAGCAATTTTCTTTTTGAGTGAAACTGCCAATGCAGGAGATACTTTTGAAAATTTTCTTGAAAAGGAAGGCGATTTCCGAACAAAGAATCTTTATTGGGAAATTGAAGAACAAACTTTGGAAATGTGGTCTGCGGAATCGCTTGACCTTTTGGAAAGCGTTCAAGAACTCGGCAGATACGCTAAAAAATATGGTGAACTTAATTATAAAGAGGATGAGGTTGACTACGGTGTAAAGGGTTATTATTTCGAGAAATAAAAATTTTATAGAATCAATTCATTGTTACTCCGTAAAAGCAAAGTCGAGCGACAAAACGGATATAAAAATTGTCATTCACGATTTATAGACGGGATTAGAGCCGACGCTTGGTTTCAGCATTAAATCGGAAGTCGGCGCGGCTTCGACGATTTTTAATACGAACGGCGACAAAACAAATTTTCTGTATCGAATTTCGGGCATTTCCGCCGATGATGCGCGGCGGATAAATTCGATGATTAAATTATTTCAGCCGAAGTTTCAAAGATTGAGCGAATTGAACGCACAAATCGAGTTTGCGGGAATTGTCGGAAAGATTCTGCGAAACAATCTCAATTACGCCGACGGACATCTTCCAGCGATTCTCGCCCGAATGATCTTTCTTTATTACAGCACGCCCTTGTCAAAAATCAAAGAAATCACCGAGCGAGTCAAACAGGAAAATCCTTTGAACTTCGATTATTCCGACGATCAGGATTTTTACGAGCATAAAGTAAAAAGACTTCTAACCGAATGCACTCTCGGCTTAAAAGGAACAACCGTCTGGCGCGGCAAATACGAAGCAACAGGCGGTTATCTGATCGTCAAAGAAAACGGCGACGTAATTTGCTATCACATCTACGACCGCAACCAATTTGAAAACTACCTCTTCAATAACACGAGATTCGACACGCCAAGCACAACTCGGCATGATTTCGGAAACATTTACCAAGAAAACGGCGAGTTTTTTATCAAACTCAATCTGCAAATCAGATTTATTTAATAGAGTGCGTCGGCATTGAGCTGCGCGGCGAGATTGATGAATATTTTGCGAAATTTAATTTGAAATAAAATTCGTAAATCGTTTGCTGACTTTACAATCCAAAATACAGAATCCAAAATCTAAAATTGGATTATGCTTTCTCTGCTGAAAATAAAAAATATTGCTTTGATTGATGAACTGGAACTCGAATTTGCTGCGGGGCTGAATCTTTTGACGGGCGAAACGGGTTCGGGGAAATCAATTATCGTGGACAGTTTGGGTGCGTTGACGGGCGAGCGCGTTTCGTCGGATTTGATTAAGGAAGGCGCGACGCAGGCGCAGATCGAGGGACTTTTTACGGTTCGCGCCGATGCCGATTTGCACGAAACTTTTTATGAAGGCGGCATCGAACTCGGCGATGACAGTGAGATTGATTTGATCGTGCGGCGCGAACTGGCTTTGTCGGGCAAGAACCGGATTTTTGTCAATAATCAGCTTGTCACGCAGACGTTTTTGCGGAAGATCGGCGCGTTTCTCGTGGACATTCACGGGCAGGGCGAACAGGCGACGCTGTTTAATGCCGCGACGCATTTGGAAATGCTCGACGAATTTGCGGGTGTTTCCGGTTTGATCGAATCGGTCGGCGCGAAGTATCGAAAAATGGCGTTAATTAGGCGCGAAATTGAGGGTTTGCGCGATGATGAAGCGCAGAAACTTCAACTGCTTGATATTTTGCAGTTTCAGGTTGACGAAATCGGCAAGGCAAATCTGCAAACCGGCGAAGACGAAGCGTTGGAAGAAGAAAAAAAACGACTCAACAACGTCGAAAAACTTTCATCTTTGAGCGAAGAATCTTATCTTTTGCTCTATGAAAACGAAGAAGCGACGGTCACGACGCTCGAAAAAGTGATTCGGCGCATTACGGAACTATCCGAATACGAATCGAAATTTGCCGAATACAACGAAGGTTTAGCGACGGCGCAGGCGGTTTTGGAAGATTTGGCGTTTGCGGTCAGAGATTTTCGCGGTTCGCTCGAATTTTCGCCCGAAAGACTCGCGGAAATCGAAGATCGGCTGGCGGAAATCTCGCGGCTGAAACGCAAATACGGCGGCGCGATTGAAACGGTTTTGGCGCATTTCGCCGAAAGTTCCGAGCGTTTGCGAAACATCGAAACGGCTGATTTGCGCGAAGCCGAACTGCGAAAGGAACTGCAAAAAGCGCGTGAAGATTATTTGAAATCGGCGCGTGAACTGCACGACAAACGCGAAAAATCTGCCAAGAAACTCGAAAAGGAAATCGAAACGAATCTGAAAGCCGTTTCACTCGAAAAAGCGCGGTTTGAAGTGCGGATTTCGGCGGACGCGGACGACGATAAAACATTCACGGCAAAGGGTTTCGACAAGGTTGAATTTTATTTTTCGGCAAATCCGGGCGAAAGTGTCAAACCAATCGGCAAAGTCGCTTCCGGCGGCGAACTGTCGCGTCTGATGCTGATTTTGAACACGACGACGAAACTTTCGGAGAGCGCGAAAACGATGGTTTTTGACGAAATTGACACCGGAATCGGCGGACGAGTCGCCGAAGCGGTCGGTTTGAAACTCAAAGAACTCGCCAAAACACAGCAGGTTTTATGCGTCACGCATCAGCCGCAAGTCGCGTCTTTGGCTAATCATCATTTCGTCGTGCGAAAGGAATCAGTCAAAAACCGCACCGAAGTCCGCGTCCGCGAACTCGACGAAACCGAACAGGTCGAAGAAATCGCGCGAATGCTCGCGGGCGAAAAAATCACCGACACGGCGCGGCAGCACGCCAGAGAAATGTTGGCGGGAAGAAGTTAGCCACGAATTAATTGAACGCGAACTAAGGTTCGCGTTCCGTGAAAAAAAGCGGCACGTTTTGAATGTGCCGCTTTTTTGGCTGGTAATTTACGCGCCTTCCGGCATTCCGCCGAGCCATTTCGGGTTTTTGGCGGTGCCGTCGAAACGGTTGTCGGTTTTGAATTTCTCAAATTTTCCGGTCATCGCCGCGTCTCTGGTTTTAGCGAGAACTGCGGTCATTTCTGATTTCGTCATCGGTTTGAAATTTTTGGCGATGGTGAATGCCTGTTCGAGATATTCCATCTTGTCAATGCCCGTAATGACAACCGAAGTCGGCAGCGAAAGCGAATAATTCAAACACTCTTGCGCCGTGACAGTTTTGCTGTCTAAAATAAACGGATCGCCCATTGATTTCATTCCGAGAACGCCGGTTTTGTCCGCGACGAGTTTCGGCAAAACCTGTTTTTCAAACGAACGAAAATGCGCGTCCATCACGTTAATCGGCATCTGCACCGTGTCAAATTTGAAATTGTGTGCCGCCGCCACTTCGAGCATTTGCAGGTGAATCGCCGGATTTTTGTGTCCGGTGAAACCGATATAGCGAACCTTTCCGGCTTTTTTGGCTTCCGTCATCGCTTCAAACGCGCCGCCTTCGGCAAAGATTTTGTCGGGGTCTTCAAAGCGGATGATTTCGTGAAACTGCATCAGATCAACGTGGTCGGTTTGGAGCCGCGCGAGCGATTCGTCAATCTGTTTTGCCGCCGTCTTTTTGTCGCGCCCGTCAATTTTCGACATCAGAAAAACTTTGTTGCGATAGCCGTCCTTTAACGCTTTGCCCTCGCGGATTTCGCTCAGTCCGTCGGCGTAATCCCAGCAGTTGTCCATAAATGTAAAACCGCGATCAATCGCCGTGCGAATCATTTTAACGGCTTCTTCGTCGGTTGACGGTTTGCTCAGGTGAAATCCGCCGAGTCCGATTGCCGAAACCTTTTCGCCGGTTGCGCCAAGCGTGCGGTAAATCATTTCGCCTTCGAGAGTTGTTTTAGGAGTGTCGAATTCGATTGTCGGTAATGTTTCAGCAGCCGGTTCGCCGCCGAAAACTTTGTGCGTCAGCGCAAGTGCGCCGGCGGCAGCGGCAGTTTTGCCGATAAAGTTGCGTCTGTTCATTAATTTTCCCTTTCCCTTGTTCGTTAAATTTCGGATTGGTTCAAGTTATTTAATGCCGAATTTGTCCGATAAAAAAATTATAAATCGAACGGCGGCAAATAGTCTAATTTTTCTTGAATCACTTTTCAATAATTTGTTAAAATATAAAAGTAAAGAATCTGTTACGACTCTCACGGGCAGATAAATTCCAAAACATAATCCGCTCAATCCCCCGAAAAAGCCGATTAAATCAAACAACTAAAAGGATTTACGAATAATATGTTAAAACAAAGATATTACCGTCTGGCGTTGTGCCTGACGATGATTGCGGTTCTCGGTTTTGCAGCGCAGGCGCAGGAAGCGAAAACGGCGCAGGCGGCGTTGAGCGTGGTCGGCATTAAACTCGGCAATCGCGCGTCGGCAAAGGCTTTTCTCGGCGATTTTCAGGCACGCCAGGACGAACTCGGACGACCGATTTTTTACTTTTACAACAAATTTGCCAATCAGGTAATGAAACTGACTGGCGCGTCGTTTGCCGACAAATATTTTATTACCGAAATCGAAGTTTACAAGGTCAACAAAAGCTATACCGCGCCGCATTTCCAAGCCGAAAAAATAGCGTATTTCAAAACCGACAGAGATATTTTTATCGGCTACAAACAATCCACCGCTTCGATGATTACAGGCATTCCGAATATTGACGGCAAAGATATGACGGGACCGAAAACCGTCATTAAAAAAATGGGCGCACCGACCGAAGACTTAAAAAACGAAGCAAAAGAAACGCTTGTTTACAATCTGCCAAACATCGAAATCGCTGATGAAAACGCCGCCGGCAAAACGAATAAATTTGATTACTCGGCGCAATACGAATTCAGCGAGGGCAAACTCAAAAAATACACGCTCAAGATTTCCGCCGGTAAATAACAATGTTACGATTATCAAATGCGTGAATTCGGCGAGAAAAAGACGGACGTTGACTATTATGTCAGACCGGGAAGTTACGGCGTGTTGATCGAAAATAATCGCGCCGCCGTCATCAAATCGCCGATTTTCGACAAGTATTTTCTGGTCGGCGGCGGTATCAAAAGCGGCGAGACGGAAATCGAAGCCCTGCGGCGTGAAACTCTCGAAGAAATCGGCTACGAAATCGAAGTCGGCGAAAAAATCGGCGCGGCAACCGAATATTACTACATCGAAGTTCACGACCAACACGTCGCCAAAATCGGCAATTTTTACCGCATTTCACTCCTCGACAAAGTAAAAAACGACGCGGAAAACGAACTGCTCTGGATCGAAAAAGACGAACTCGGTGAACTCTATCACCGCAGTCAGCAATGGATTGTCGAAGCAAACTTGGCTGGTTAATCAAATACAAAACGGAAATTATGAAATAAAAAATCACAATTTCCGTTAGCTTTGCGTGCTTAATTTCAATTACTGAAGGAATTAGTTCGGCTGGTATCATCAATGGTATTAACGACTTATGAACGTATATCGTTTGACGTTCGCGCTGACAAAGAAGGTCGCGCCTGCCGTCACCTCCGTAAGTTGATAATACCTGAATGTCGAATTCACCGTTCGCACAATCACGTTTGAATCGTTGATTTGACAGTGTTTTTCATAGATTTTCCTATCTCTAATTTTCAGAGTATGAAAATGTTCTTTAATATTACTTGCCGGATTTCAAAACAGATCAGCTCAAAATAATTTTATTTTCTCCGAATTTTTATCTGACAACCCGGACAACTTTGGCGGAAACGATATTGCCGAGATTTTTCTCGGTCGGCGTATTAACGTAAACTTTGACGGTTTCGCCGACTGCACCTTCATTCGTTCCGGGCATTTGATGAAAATATGAAACTTCTCTGTCCTGCATCAGCAATCCGTCTTTGTCGCGGAATTCCATCTGAAATTCGGTCGGACGATTGTGATAATCCACTTTCGGTTTGAGATAGACATACATCGTTTTTTCGAGCGGTGCGTATTCGTAACGGACGATTTCAAACCACTTTTCGAGCGCGGAAAAATCCGGTTTCGCATAGCCGTTTTCATCCTTACTTTCCGTTTGTTTTTCGGTGTTCAGCTGATTTTTCGGCGCAGGTTGGTTATCTTTCGGCGTTGTCGCGGCGGCTCCGGGCGGCGGTTGATTTTCGGCGGTCAACTGCCCTGAAGCGTCGGTCATTGCACATCGCCAATCGCCGAAATTATCCTTATAACACGCGCCTTTCGCATTCGGCTGACTGTAAACCGAACAGTTGCGATTTAAGTTTGAACGGTCGAGATAAATCACGCCGCAATCGTATTTCGTCAAACTGCCGCGAATCGGATAGACGGGGAAACTCGTATCAATATCGGGAAAATTGATGTCTTCACGAATATTGTAAGGTCGCCCTTTGCCAACCTGAACGCTGACATTTTCGACGAGATACAAATCATTTATTTGATGTTCGGAACTACAAACGACAAACTGCGCGGCTTGCGAAGGCGAAGGCGCACCTGTTTTCGGCGATTTGCTGTCCGCGCAGGTTCGCGGATCACGCGAACCGTATTTCGCGCCGATGCCTTTCTGCGCGAATGTCGAACCGAACGCACCGAAAATAATGATTGCGGCAATTGTTAGTAAAAAATATTTTGAGTGCCGGTTATTTTGTTTTTTCATAATTTTCGTTTCTCCTTTTTTATTGCTTGATTCTGACGATTTTCGCGCTGACGACTTTTTCCATTTCTTTTTCGCCCGGAATATAGGCGGACGCTACGCCCGTTTCGCCGATGGCGGTGTAGAAGACTTTGGTCATCGAGATGCCGTTGCCGTAATCGTTTTGTGCGCCGACGAGAATGCCGTCTTTGTCGCGGAATTGAATGTAAAATTGCGGTCTCGCACCGGTTTCGACTTTCGCTTTGAGATAGAAAAACATCTCATTGGCGGGCGGTGTCGGGTATTCGTAGCGCACGACTTCAAAGTAATTTTCCATTTCGCTGAAATCAATTTTTGGCTGACCGTCTCCTTTTGGCGCATCGTTTTTGTTTTGGGCGACTGTTTCGTTTTTCGTTGTTTGTCCGCCGGTTTTCGGCTGATTGTTCGGCGGTGCTTTGGTCGTGCCGCCGTCCTGGTGATCGTCTTTTTCCTGTGTAATTCGTTCGTCTTCTTTGCCCATTTCCCAATCGCCGAACGAGTTGCGGTAAAAGTAATAAACGCCGCGCGTCAAATGCTGCAAATGAAACGTGCCGCCGTTTCTGTGCGTCGTCATCTCAACTTTGACCGGATAAGTTAAATAGGTCGCGGGCGGAATCTGAAAAGTATGCCGGACGGCGGGCGCAATTCTGACCGCGCTGTCGAAGGTCACGCGGCAATCGTCGCTTTTCTCGCAGTCGTGCGTCCACCAATCGGTGAAATAGGCTTTAACTTCGGCTTCGGTAATTGCGCCTTTTTTCTGCGCGAATGTCGAACCGAATACGCTGAAAATAATCATTGTGACAATTGAAGCCGACAAAAACATTTGCCAGCCGTGATGATTTTGATTCTTCATAGTTATATTTTTTGATTGTTAACAAATGCCGTAATTTGTTTGTCACCGTTTGTTTAACCCGGATACCTCACGCCCGAATTGCCGCGAGGTATCCGGGCTTTTGCAAACGGCTATTTATGGAACGAAGACATTGGGCAGTGGTTTGTCGCCTGCGATGCCGAACTGCGCGATCAGCAATCCCGCCGTCGAACGGTTGACATACCAAGTGTTCTGCGACGGTCTGAAAACCGCCGTGTCCGTTTTGCCGTCGCCGTCGTAATCACCGGGCGCAGGCAGATCGCCCGAAGTGCCGAAAGGAACTGAATAAAACGAACTGTCCTCACTTCGCAAGATAAACCATTCGCCCGTTGAAGGACGGAAAAATGCGGAATCCGCTTTGCCGTCGCCCGTGTAATCGCCCTGCACGGGTTTATCGGTCGAAGTCCCGAATTGAAAAGCGTAAACCGAACCGTTTGAACTGCGGGAAATCCACCATTGTCCGACTGACGGACGATAAATGGCGAAATCCGTTTTGCCGTCGCCGTCGTAATCGGCGAGAACGGGCTGGTCGCCGCTCACGCCGAATGTGACAATCAAAGTTCCGCCCGAAGATTTGGAAACGAACCATTCACGAGTTGAAGGTCGAAAGATCGTCGGATCACTTTTGCCGTCGCCGTCGAAATCGCCGACCAGCGGAATATCGCCGGATGCACCGAACGGGAAGGAATAAAACGAATTATCCTCGCTTCTTAAAATAAACCATTCGCCCGAAGAAGGACGAAACAAAGCAATATCACTCTTGCCGTCGCCGGTAAAGTCAGTCGGCAGCGGTTTATCACTCGCATTGCCGAACTGCAAGGCATTCGTCTGTCCGGTCGAACTGCGATTGATCCACCACTGTCCGTTTGATGGTCGGAAGATTCCAATATCTGTCTTTGAATCGCCGTCAAAGTCGAACGGTGTGCGGCGCGTGACAATGCTTCCCGCATTATAGCGGGCGAGCGCAAAATGCTGTCCGCCTTGGAAAAATGCCGAACCGCCAAGCACGATTTTTCCGTCCGGCTGTAGAAGCATTGCATAGACCTCATCCTGACCGCCGTTGAAATTGGTCGTGATAAAGCCCTGACCGTTTGGACCGAAGCTCGTGTCCACCGAGCCGTTATTGTTATATCGCGCCGCTATAAAATCTACATTATTACTGTCGTCGCTGCTTCCGAGAATGTATTTGCCGTCTGCCTGTCGTCGAATAAGTGCCGTCGTTGCCGGAAGATGCGATGTCGTGACAAAACCGTTCGTGCCGAAGCTGGTGTCAAATGTGCCGCTGGCGTTTAACCGCACTAAGATGGATTTTCCGCCGCCGAGATAGCCGCCGCCCGCAGCGATGATTTTGCCGTCGGGTTCGATTCGGACATCAGTAACGTAATCTAATTGTCGGTTAACGGCTGATTCATAAATTAATACTCCGCCGTCGGCGAAATTATTGTCGAGCGAACCGTCGGTATTGTAACGAGCGAAGATTCCGCCGGCGTGTCTGCCGCCGCTTGCCGGGTCGTAGCGAAAATTTCCTCCGAGAACGATTTTGCCGTCCGGCTGTTGCGCGATGCGGTAGGCATAAGCCGAAGCACCCGGTTGGTTCGCAAATAGACGGGTCGAAGCCGTGCCGCCGTTGCCGTAATTTGTGTCTCCGCTACCGTCAGCGTTAAATCGGCTGAGAACCACTTCTACATAATTGGAAGCTATTGATTGCCGTGCGCTCGCCACATAAAACTTCCCGTCCGGCTGCAATACCAAACTGGGCGGAGCGAGCGTTACATCAATATTATAAGCGTTGCCGAAATTTGTTTTGAGTTTGCCGTTCGTGCCGAAAGTCGTGTCGAGCGAACCGTCGGCGTTAAAGCGGGCGATGGCGTAAGAAACTCCGTCATACGCGGCAGCAGCGGTTTTGTAGGTGAAACCGACCGCGAGAATTTTCCCGTCCGGCTGTAAAGCAATCGCCGTAATATTATCTAAGGTTCCGATGGTTGATGCCGGATTCGGCGGATTGCTGAGATAAAGGTCGAAATTTAACGCGACACTTCCGGCACTGCCGAAACTCGTGTCCAGAGTGCCGTCCGGGTTATAGCGTTTTACGCCGAAATCCTGCGTAGTCGGCGGAGTCGAAGTATTGCCGTTAACGAACCCGCCGGCGATGATTTTCCCGTCCGGCTGCAATGCTAAATCGTTGATTTGCTCAGTATTATTATTGGCATTGATTGGCGACACGACTTTTCCGCCCGTGCCGAAAGTCGTGTCGAGCGTTCCCGCCGTCTGCGCTTTAGTTTGAAAGACGCTGCCGAAGACGAACGCAGCGAAACATATCAGCCACGTCGAAAAAATCGGACGGGCAAATGAGTTGATAATTGATGTGAAGCGCGCCGTGACGCGCCGAAAAGCAGATGTTTTTTGGTGATTCATAATATTTTCCTTTTTTGGTTTAATCAATTTTTCTGTCGCTCGAAAGCGAAACTCATCTGCCGCGTGTTGAGCGAAAACGCTTTCGGGCGGCAAACAATGCGTTTTAATTGTTATTCGACAACTCTGACGGCTTTGACGGTCACGACTTCTTTTATCGTACTTTCGTCCGGCATATTGACGTAGCCTTTCGTTGGTTCGCCGACTTCGGCATTCGGGAATCCCATCATCCAGGAAAGCGTCGTGTCGAGCATCAACATTCCGTCTTTATTGCGGTATTCCATTTTGAAAACGGAAGGTCGTTCGCGGTAGGCAACGTCCGTTTTGAAATAGATATACAGCTTTTTCTCAATCGGTTTGTATTCGTAACGGATGATTTGATACCACTTTTCGAGCGCGGAAAAATCGGGTTTGGGAAAGCCGTTTTCGTCTTTACTGTCGGCGGGATCGGTTTTTGCAGTGGTGACAGTTTGTTTATTATCCTGCCTGACGACGGGCTTTTTTTTGACGGCAGCGGCGTTTGTATTTCCCGGCGACGCAACTTTTTTACACGGCTGCGGATTACGCGAGCCGTATTTTTTGCCGAGTTTGCCCTGCGCGAACGTCGAGCCGAATGCGGCGAGTAAAAATAATACTGTGATTACGGTTAACGATAAAAATTGCCGTTGTTGGTTGATTTGTTTTGTCGTCTTAATTTTCATAATTGCAGATTATTTCTTCGATTTACATTAAATTTTGGCTCTAATGAAATATGCAACGTATTTTGCTGAATCGGCTCATTTTTTTTTCGACAATTTTTTCGTGTGCCTGTAAAATGAATTGGCTCACTCTGAAAATACTCAATGACGAATCCGGGAGAAATCACAAAACTTTTGCAGAGCGGCGACGAAAAATCGCTCGAAATGCTTTTGCCGTTTGTTTATGACGAACTGCATTCGCTTGCCTGTGCGCTTTTCAGCCGTGAATTTCGCGCCGGACACACATTGCAGCCGACCGCGCTCGTTCACGAGGCTTATCTGCGGCTGATCGGTGAAAAAACAGAAATTTCGTGGCAGAACCGCGCTCATTTTTTTGGCATCGCGGCGCGTTCGATGCGGCAGATTCTCGTTAATCACGCCGTCGCGCACAACCGCGAAAAACGCGCCGGAAATTACACGATCATCGCGCTTGACGATGCGATAAATTTTCTCAGCACGCAGAATGTCGAAATTCTCGAACTCAACGACGCGCTCGAAAAATTTGCGAAAAACAATCCGCGCCAAGCCGAAATCGTCGAACTCAAATTTTTCGGCGGACTGACGATTGAAGAAATCGCTGAGGTTCTGAACATCTCGGCGGCGACCGTCAAACGTGATTGGGAATTGTCGCGCGGCTGGCTTTACCGTGAATTGAAAAAATAATTTTGAGTGGGGAACGGAAAGTAATGTTTTATGTGTGGCGCGGTTTGCAATGAATAGCTTAGCGGGCGCACGAAGCGTGCAACCCTTCCAGACCTGTTAATTTTTGGAATTTATCTTTTTTAACTGTTTGTTGAACTAAGCCGAAAAGAGTAAAAATTCAAGCAACAGTAAATTTAAGGTCAGGAAGGGTTGCGGTTTCCGCGCCCGCTATTTTTCGTTTTACCTTTTACCTTTCTGTTTATGTCTTCACCGAACATCGCCGAAAATTACGAAAAAGTCCGCAATCTTTTTGCCGCCGCGTTCGATCTCGCGCCGGAAAAACGCGCGGAATTTTTGCGGCGAATGAACGAAGACGAAAATGTCATCGCCGAAGTCAAATCTTTGCTTGATTCGTGCGCGGAAGCCGGTGAATTTTTGAACGACGTTTCCGCCGCCGACAGCGTGCGCGACTCGCTCGAACGGCGCGACAGTTTCATTGGACGGACGATTGATCAATACCGCATTGAAAAGGAAATCGGGCGCGGCGGAATGGGTGTGGTTTTTCTGGCGGCGCGGGAAGATTTTCGTCAGCAGGTCGCGCTCAAATTAATCAAACGCGGAATGGATTCGGACGCGATTCTCGAACGCTTTCGCCGTGAACGCGAAATCTTAGCCGCACTCAATCATCCGAATATCGCGCGGCTGCTCGACGGCGGCACGACGGCTGACGATCTGCCTTTTTTCGTGATGGAATATGTCGAAGGAATCCCGATTGATGAATTCTGCCGGACAAACGATCTCCCTGAAACCGCGAAACTCGAACTTTTTCGCAAAGTCTGCGGAGCATTGATTTTCGCGCATCAAAAGCTAATCGTTCACCGCGATTTGAAACCGTCGAATATTCTCGTGACCGGGGACGGCACGCCGAAACTGCTTGATTTCGGCATCGCCAAACTGCTCGATTCGACCGCCGCCGAAACGCAGACGAACCAGCGCGTGCTGACTCCGGCGTATGCTTCGCCCGAACAGATACGCGGCGAAGCGGTTGACACGAAAAGCGATGTTTACAGTTTAGGAAAGATTCTGGCGGAAATTCTGCTCGGCGAAAACTTTAAGGATCTGAAATTTCCAACGACCGAACATCAATTTTCAACTCTTTCCAAACAAAAATTGAACACCGATTTGCATAATATTCTGGCGATGAGTCTGCGCGAAGATGCGGCGCGGCGTTACGGTTCGGTCGAACGATTTTCCGAAGACATTCGCCTTTATCTCGCCGGTTTGCCGGTGACTGCCCGGAAAGATACTTTTTCCTACCGTGCCGCCAAATTTCTCAAGCGCAATCGTTTCGCCGCCGCCGTTTCAACTCTTTTTATCGTCGCGCTGCTAATCAGTTTTGCCGCAATACTGAAGCAGTCGCAAACTGCCAACCGCGAACGCGAAACCGCGATGCGTGAACGCAAAACCGCCGAACGGCGTTTGGGCGATCTGAGAAAAATGTCCGATTCGTTCACGAAAGAAATTCACGGCGCGATTGAAAATCTTCCCGGAAGTCTGCCGGCGCGTCAAATGCTGATGCGTCACGCCGTCGAACAGCTCGACCAACTCGCCGCCGAATCCGCCGACAATCCGGCGTTGCAGGACGAACTCGCGCAGGCATATTACAGTTCGGCACAGTTGCCGGATATGTCTTTGACGGAAAAAGATTTAACGCTTCGTAAGGAAATTGCGATTTACGGCAAACTCGTTGCCGCTGAACCTTCAAACATTCATTATCAGGAACAAATGGCGTTGGGTTACGGTGCGCTCAGTGACATTTCAAAAGTTCGCGGTTCACTTGCCGACGCGCTCGAATTTGACCAAACGGGTGTTTCGATGCTGGAACAAATCGTCCGAAATGAGCCGAATAGCGTCGAACACCACGTTAATTTGGCATACATTTTAATAAATACGGCAACGGTTTATGTTCTGGAAGGAAAAATCGAAGATGCCTCACTATACAGCCGAAAGACTGTGGCGGAGATCGAAGAAATCCGAAAATTGGACGCGAACGAACCGGAATTAGTTCCGCTGACTGATCAAATTCAAATTGAAATCAGTGCTGAACAAGCGCGCAGCAGCGAATACAAACCGGCGATTAAAGTTTTGCGGCGAATGCTCGGCAAATATGAAACGCAGCTTGCGAAAAACGGTAACGACACGAGCATTAACTATTATATATGGGCGATCAACCGTCGTCTGGCAGATACGTTTCAGCGCAGCGGCGACAATAATGCGACTTTCAAACATCTCCAAACATCGGTTAAATTAATTGAAAACTTGCTCGCGGGCAGTCCGAAAGACTTCGGTTATCATCGCAATTCGGCGGCGACGCACATTCTTTTCGGTGAACTTTTAATGAGCCGCAACCAATCCGCGACCGCTCTCGAAAATTTTCGCCGCGCCGCCGAACTAAGCGATTACGTCGTGCAGGGCGACACCGACAACAGCGAAGCCAAAACTGATCTGGCGCGGGCAAATGCTAATATCGGCAACATTTTAATTCTCAAAGGCAAACAAAATGAAGGTCTGGAATATTTAAAAAAAGCCTTTGCATCGTTTCAGGAACTCGCCGCCCGCGACGCGGAAAATGCCGAACTCAAACTGCAATTTTCCCAAACACGCGACTGGCTGAACGCGGCTCAAAAGACAAAATCGGCGGCTAAATAATGAGATTTGTCATTATTTAGCCGCCATTAAATTTCGTGTTATTAAAAAATTATTTTGTCGTCTTAGACTTTTTCGCCGCTATTCCGGGTTTTGAAGGCAATTTGGCTTTCGCTTTTACGCCCGTCGAAGACTTCGCTGAACTGTCGGCTGATTTTACAGATTTACCTGTGCCGTTAGTTTTGGTTTTTGTTTCCGCGCTTTTTGCAGTCGAACTTTTCGATTTTGTAGGAGCTGTTTTGCTACTTGCCGCACTTTTCGCTGACGGCTTTGCCGGAGATTTCTTGGGTCCGCCTTTTTCACTTTCGCCGACCAAATCGCTAACTGCATCAGCCGCGACGTTTAGTGCGCTGACTGCCGCGCCTGCCGCTGCGCCGACCAATATTTCGCCCGCCGCTTCTTTAACTTTTTCTAAAGCCGGCGAACTTTTTGCGGGTGATTTTTTAGTTGTTTTTGGTTTTGTTGAGTCTGCTTTCGCGCTCGTAGATTTTTTGTTTTCTGTTTTTGCTGCCATAATTTTACCCTCCCTTATTTGTATTAAAAACTGCCTGCAAAATCGAATTTAGCACTCCGCCGCGAAAAAAGATACATTTTTTTTTACATATGATGTTTTTTGAATTCGAGGATAAACGAATGGAAACAGAGGTAATTATAATCAGTGCGAAACCGAAATAAATTTACGCGGACTTCTGAACTTCGCCAAGCCCGCGTAAAAATGCGCCGTGATTAATTTTTGTTAATTTTCGTTTCTTTCGGCAATTCAGTTTTGAGTTCATCGAAATCAATCGAAGTATTTTTTGCAAATTGGTCAGCAAAATATTAGTTCAATCTATGTTAATCCAGAGTTCCAAAGTCTTGAAAAGGTTTCTTGCGGCGGAAAAAAAGTGATTATAAAAAAATCAGGCAAAAATTTTGTCAGTTGTTTCTTGCAAAAAAGTAAAAAGACGACTGCACACAATCGTCTTTTTATCAAGGTTGGATTTTTATCAAAAGCCCTTATAAATCAGGAGTAATGTCCAGATTAGCAATGCTCTCCTGAATATTTACGACGCGCGGTGTGTAACTGTATCGTTTTGAACTAACGCTGATAACAACGGTTTGTCCGGCTTCGACACCCGAAAATTCGTATCTGCCAAAACTGCCGGTCGTGGTGGTATATCGTGTTCCATCAGACTTGATTAAGGTGACATTAGCGTTTCTCAGACCGATGCCTGAGTCGGTTAAAACCTGACCACCGATAACTACTGAAGCTGCGGTCGGCGGTGTATAAGTCGGCACCGGATTAGACGCAAATGTTCCGGTAGCATCCGCCGTGAAACTTTGTAGAAAATTTCCAGCACCTAAATTTAGACCAGGCGAAACCGCCGAAAAACTGAAACTAAAATTTCTTTGGGTAGTCGTACTAAAATTAATAAAATCGGAAGAGTAAGTCACATTTTGCGGTGTCGTAGATGCCGAAAATGTCGCCGATTGTCCGCCTGTGCCGCCAACAATGTCAGGGGGACTCGTATTGGTCGTAACAACAGCAGTCAGCAGATTTCTGCGCGAACCCGTGCCGGTCAAAATAGGTGCGGCGGTATCGCGGATAATAGCGATTGTCACCGTCTGATTCATTGATTGTGTAATGTTCCCGGCGGCGGTCGTCGCCGGTGTCGTCGTCGTTGATGTGATAGTCAAATGGGCAGACTGAAAACCCGTCAATGACGGAGGCAGACCGCTGATGTTTTGGTAACGAAATGAAACTGCCGCACCGCCGCTGACAGTGCCGAATGTCGCGTTGGTTGTATTATTCGTGAATACAATCTGTTGCGATAAGTCGTTATTAAATTGTGCAAAAGTAACGGTTTGCGCTTTTGCCGTAAAGATTAACGCCAAAACGATGGCTGCCGAAAAAATGCAATAAGTTGATATTCTGAATGTTTTTTCTATAAACGAAGGGTTTTCCATAATTATTTACTCCTCATTAAACTTTGTCTTTTTTATACTGGATTTTACGTCAAAAATTTTGGACGAGGCAATTATCATTAAACTTAGGATTATTGTAAATCCGTTCTTTGAAAAAAAATCCAAATTTCTAAAATGATTCTAAACTAATTTTCTGGAATTTGTCTATTATTAATAATCTAATAAGAAGATTTTTAGTTTGTTTGATGGTAAAAAGTATAATTTTCGTTAAAAAACGAAAACCTGAATTACTTACTTTTTGTAGCCGGCGGCAATCACATCATCACGGCGCGGGAAATGCAGAAGGATTCCCAAGATTCCGAGCGCAAGCCATAGAAAAAAATACTGATACGAAAATGCGAACGCCAATATTATGCCGAGCAGGGAAATCGCTTCGCAAAAAGCACAGGCGAGAATCAATCCGGTTTGGACGTAAGCGATTTTTTGTTCGGCAGATGCCTGTTCGTAAGAACGCTTTTTCATCACGAACGAAAGTCCGAAATTAGTAATGGCGAGTGCCGCAAAAGCAAGGACAATCGCCGAATTTTCACCGAGCAAAGGTTTATTGAAATCGAATCGAAAAACTTCCGGCTTGGCGAAAAAAACGACAGCTAAAAACATCACCTGCGAAAAAAGGAGCGCAAACCAGATCATTATCAGTAGTTTGTAACTTTGTTCGATATTTTTACTCATATTTTTTATAAGTCTTGAGTCGTAAGTCAAAGACTCAACACTTTGATTAATTCGTCGCGTCGAGTTCTTCTTCTAAAAGTTGACGTTCGTAAAGGTCGGCATATTCGCCGCCGAATTCTAATAATTCTTCGTGCGTTCCGCGTTCGATGATGCGTCCGTCGTGCAGAACGCAGATCAAATCGGCATCTCGAATCGTCGAAATGCGGTGCGAAACGATCAGCGTCGTGCGATTTTCGCGCACATCACGAAGCCCGTGAAGAATTTTCTCTTCGGTGTAGGTGTCAACCGCCGACAGCGAATCATCCAAAATCAAAATTCGCGGATTTCGCATAATGGCGCGGGCAATTGCGGTGCGCTGTTTTTGTCCGCCCGAAAGCGTGATGCCGCGTTCGCCGACGCGCTGTTCGTATTTGTATTCAAATTCTGCGATGTCGTCAGCTAAACCGGCGATTTCGGCTGATCTCTTAATTTCAGATTCCAGATTCCAGATTCCAGATTTTTCGTCCAATCTGGAATCTGGAATCTGAAATCTGGAATAATCAACGCCGAACGCAATATTTTCGGCAATGCTGTCCGAGAAAAGAAAAGTTTCCTGCGGGACAAAGCCGATTGATTGGCGGAGTTGTTCGAGTTTGTAATGCCGAATCGGGATTCCGTCAATTAAAACCGAGCCTTCAGGCGCGTCTAAAAGGCGCGGCACGAGCGTCACAAGCGTTGATTTTCCACTGCCGGTTTTACCAACGAGCGCAACGGTTTTGCCTTGTTCGACGGTCAGATCAATGTTTTCCAGAACAGGTTTTCCGTTGTAGGCAAAAGTCAGATTGCGAAATTCGATCTTGCCTTTGATTGTCGGTTGTTCCTTAGCTTCGGCATTATCTTTGATCGTCGGAACAGTTTCGAGAATCGCGTTAAATCTCTTTAACGAAGCCGTTCCGCGTTGATACAGATTAACGACGTAACCGAGCGCGATGAGATACCAGATCATCCGCTGGAGATACAAAATAAACGCCGTAAAATTTCCCGCCGTAATTTCGCCGCGCACCGCCATCGGCACTCCGACCGCGACGATAATCACGAAACCCAAACCGATAAAAAAGAACAAAAGCGGACGCATCGCCGCCGCATATTTGACGAGGCGCAGATTTTGCGCGGCATATTCGCGGTTGAGTTCCTGAAACTTTTCGACCTCCGCGTCTTCCTGCGCGTAGGCACGAACGACGCGCACGCCCGACAAATTTTCCTGTGCGCGAGCCGTAATTCCTGAAAAATATTCCTGAATCTTCTCAAACCGAACGTGAATCTGATCGCCGAGAAACTTGACCGTCAACGAAACAAACGGCAGCGGAATCAGCATAAAAAGCGTCAATTTGACATTGAAACCGAGCAAAATCGGCAGCACGATAATCAGCGCAAAAATCGCCTGAAACGAATACAAGATCATCGGTCCGACGATTTGACGCACTGCGCCGAGATCGTTCGTCGCCCGCGCCATCAAATCGCCGACGCGATTATTCTGGAAAAATTCGAGCGGTTGATTAACGAGCGCGGCATAAAAATCGCGGCGCATATCGTATTCGATATGCCGCGAAGTATCAATCAAAAGCCGTCGCTGCCAGAACAGAAAAACCGCACTGATTGCGCTGATTACCAAAATCAATCCGACGTGGAAACTAATTTTCGCAATCGTCAAATCATTGTTGTAAACGCTGATCTTAATGTCATCAATCGCGCCGCCGATCAAATAAGGAACATACAAACCGAACAGCATCCCGAAGAAAATAAACAGGATGCCGAACAAAATATTCCATTTGTAAGGCGAAAAATAACGCGAAAATTTTCTAATTTCTTCCATAAAATTGGAGCGCAGGCATCTCTGCCTGCGAGCGTTCGGAGCGAAGCAATCGAACGCTAAAATGTCCATCACTGAAAAGTAACTCGAAGTCCGAAACCCCGCTTTTGTCCGTTCCTGCTTCGCACTGGCGGACTGGCAGGCAGAGATGCCTGCGCTCCCCGTATTAAACCTTCGTATAAGTCGAAAGCGCAGTCGCAATCAGCTTTTCCTGTTCGTTGTAAACTTCCGCCGAAACGGTCAAAATTCGTTTTCCGGCGCGTTCGACCTTGGCGATGCAGGTCACTTCGCCTTCGTTGTGCGGGCGCAAATAATGCACCGTCAAATCAATTGTCGTCGTGACATCTTCATCGGCGACGCAAGTTCTGACTGCAAACGCCATCGCTGTATCAATCAGCGAAGCCGTCGCGCCGCCGTGAAGCAGTCCGTAAGGCTGCCGCAATTCGTCGCGCATTTGCAGTTTTATTGTCGCCACGCCCGCACTCAAATCCGCCAATTCAAAGCCGAGAAGCCGCGAATATGGAATGGTTTTGATGATTTCCGCCGCCTTTTGTTTGTGTGCTTCGGTAATTTCTACTTTCATTATGTTTATTATTTCGCCTGATTTTCGCTTTGTAAAATCTTGCGAAAATCTTCAATCGAAACCTTCTTAAAATCGGTCGGAACGGCAAATAAATTTTCGTCCGTTTGCAGCTTCAGATTTTTTAATTCGACCGTGTAGGTCAAAATTTGCTGTCCGTTATTTGTTGTATAAAATTCCTGTTTCATCGGCAAACCGACAGTTTCGTCAACAAATATCAGTATTTCGGAACTGTCGGCGGCGTTTAATTTAACGCGGTATTTCGTCAGATTATCAATCGTTTCGAGTTTTTCAAAACTCGCGTCGTGTTTTTCGCTCAACCATTCATTCGTCAAAAAGTTTGTCCAATCGTCGGTCGAAATGCTCTGCGCCGTTTCACTTTCCGCGTAAATTTTTCGGTCATTCAAAAGCAAATAATTTTTGTCCGTTTGCAGATTCGTCAACTGATTTTTCGCGCCGAAGTTAAAATCGTGACGACGGTTTACGCCGTTTCGTGCAACAAAGGTTTTGCGCTCGGTTTCGTTTGTTGTGATGACGATTTCAGCTTGAAATTGTTCGGGTTCTTTGGCAGAAAAAGGAATCGCGCTTTTCAAATCTTCGGAAACCGTCGGCGTTTTATTTGAAGTGTTATTGTTGTCCGTTTGCCAAAAACGGCAAGCCGAAAAAAGCAAAAAAATTAGCGCGAAAACCGTGAAAAATTTGGTAAGATTAAACGAAAACATTGGCGAAGCGTAATTTTATCATAAGGAACTGAAAACAATAGAATCGGTAAATTATTTCACGATGAATTTGATTCTCTGGCAAACAATTTATGTTTTGGGCGGCGCGATTCTTCTGCCGCTTTTCCCGTTTTTATATCTGCAAGGTAAATATATTCGCCGTAAAATCGGGCGAATTCCAGATGCGGCGGGCGACACAACCGGCAAATTTGAGAATGGCGAACCGAGCGTCAAACTGCTCGTTCTCGGCGAATCAACCGCTGCCGGAATGGGCGCACGAACGCACGAAACTGCGCTCGCCGGACAGTTTTCGAGGTTTTTGGGCGAAAAAATCAATAAATCCGTCGAATGGCACGTCGTCGGCAGAAGCGGAATCACGATTAAAGAAACAATTGACGAACTCGTCCCGAAAATCCCCGACGAAAAATTCGACTATATTCTGCTCGCGCTCTGCGGCAACGAAGTTCTGAAACTTCGCAGTCCGATCAGTTTTCGGCGCGATATGACCAAACTTTTAAGCATTATGCGCGAAAAAAATCCGAATGCGACATTTTTTATTACCAACGCGCCCGCCGTTCGCCTTTCGCCGGTTTTGCCGAATCCGATAAAATTTATTCTCGGACATCTTTCCGCTTTGCACGACGCAAACGCGCGGGAATTTACCGCCGAAATGCCGCGAGTCTTTTATTTTCATCAACCGACCGAAGTTCCGCAAGATTTTTGGGCGGACGGAATTCACCCGTCGGAAAAAGGCTACACGGCTTGGTCAAAACGGATGATCGAATTTTTTGCGGACAAATATCAATGGTGAAAAAATGGAATTAAGTGAAAAGTGACAAATGAGAAATCAAATCTATCAGTTATCAGCTATCAGCTATCAGCTATTCCGAAGTTAAATCTAAAATTATTTTGCGCGTCTATCAAAGAAAAATTACCTTTTCTCAAAAATGAACAATCCCGAAACTCTGCAAATCGAACTGCAAAATCTGCTTGACGAACATCACGAATGGCTTTTGATTCACGCTTCGGGAAAGAGTTTTTCGCTTCAAAAACCGGAAATCGAAATTAGTTTTGAGCGCAATAAACTGCTGCTCGGCTTTCTCGATGATAAAGGTTTCCAGACGTGGCGCATCACAGATTTTAAGACGAAAAACAATGAGATTTTACTCAATCTGACGCGCAATTTTGAAAACGAACACGATAAACTGCGGCTTGTTCCAAGAGTTTTGGCGCGTGAATTAACCGAAAACGTCGAGCTTGCGCGGCTCGAAAAAGCCAACAAAATCGCCGCAACAATCAAAGAAACCTTCCCGAAAACAAAACTTATCCGCGTCGAACTGAACAAGGAAAACGGACGTTTCGCGCAAATTGTTTTTGAAAATTCACAACGCAAACAAATTGCCGTTTTAGCCGATGTCACCGAAAATCTCACACCTGAATTTCTGCTTTCGACGGCGATTTTGTGGCTCGTTAAATTACAGAATCGGCGGAAAAATTCGATTGAAACCGTTTGGATTTTAGGCGAAAAGAAACAAGCCGGAAAACTGCAAAAACTTCACGCTTTGTTAAAGGGAAGTTGGAAGTCGCAAATCTTTGTTAAAGAAATTTCCCGCGAAGGCGCAAAGGTGCAAAGCGAGAAAAATATCAAAGATTTACCAAGTTTGGAAATCGCTGATTTGTGGCGCGGGAAGGCAGGTGAGATTAAACTTGGCGAAAATTTTGAATCAAGTGAAACCGCGCGGAAAATTATTGAACTTTCGCCCGACGAAACTGATACAGTTTTCAGCAAACACGGCGAAAATCTGCGTTATCACGGTTTGCCGTTTGCGCGTGTGCGAAAGGTTTTCGACGAGGAAAAAGTCCGGTTCGGCGTTGAAAAAACGCGGCAGATTTTGGCGGAACACAATCTCGACGAATTTGACGAACTGCTCGAAAATCTCAAGACTTTTCGCCGTTTCGATTCGCCGAATAAGCAGCATTTGCTCTTTCAAACCGCGCCGGAATCGTGGCTCGAAGCGATTTTGCGGAAAAACATCAAACTGCTCGACGCAAACCTCATTCTGTCGCCGCTTTATCACCAATTTCGCGCCGAACGCGATAAAATTGATTTGCTCGCCGTGCGAAAGGACGGGCGGCTCGTAATTATCGAATTAAAGGTGGCAACCGACCGCGAAATGCTTTTTCAAGCCGCCGATTACTGGCGCAAAATCGAACTCCAACGCCGCAAGGGAAATCTGCAAAAGTCGAAACTTTTCGGCGATCTGGAAATTGCCGACCGACCGGCGATTGTCTATCTCGTCGCGCCGACTTTGAGTTTTCATCGTGATTTTACGTTTCTGGCGCGGACAATCTCCGACGAAATCGAGATTCATCGCTTTAATTTAGCCGAAAACTGGCGCGAAAATCTGAAGGTTTTGGAGAGAAAAAGATAGTGTTTATAAACAAATACCAAACATTTCATAAGTTTGCGCTTGAAATTTATCAGCGAAAGTAAAATAGCAACTTAAGTTTTTAACTAGGCGAATTTACATTATCGGTCTTTCCCGATATTATTTATTTTCACTGCTTTCGGTGAAACTACCCACCTGTAACTAATCTGACGATTAAACATTAAACACCATGACAGATTTAGCCAACCCTTTTCCGTTTGGGGAAAACGATCTGATTCGTTCCGCCTTTGATTTCGCCTCTATCGGAATGGCACTCGTCGGCACCGATGGTGCGTGGCTGCGGGTCAATGATTCAGTGTGCCGCATCACGGGTTACACGCGCGAAGAATTACTGAAAAAAACTTTTCAGGACATTACGCACCCTGACGATTTGGAAAAAGACCTCACCTCATTGCACGCAGTCCTCGACGGCAAAATTTCCTTTTATGAAATGGAAAAGCGATATTTTCACAAAAAAGGGCATATCGTTTGGATTCTTCTAACGGTTTCGCTGGTTTGTGACGAGCAACAAAAACCGCTCTTTTTTATCTCGCAGATTCAGGATATAACGGAAAAGAAGCGGCTCGAAATAGAATTACAAAGTCGGGAGAGCGAGCTTCGTTCGGTGCTTGATCAAACGCAGGTCGTAATTGTCAGATTTGACCGAAAATGCCGGCATCTTTACGTCAATTCCCGCGTCAAAGATGAAATCGGTCGTCCGACAGAAGAAGTAATCGGGAAAACATTCGCTGACCTCGGCATTAAAGATGCAGTCTCGGATTTAATTGAATCAACCGTCGGGAAAGTTTTTAATGAAAAACAAGCCGTGCAAATCGAAATTGAAAATTTGATGAAACCGGAAGCAAGTTATTTTTATGCCAGTGCAACGCCGGAATTTGACTCCGAAAACCACGCGGTCGAAACGGTGCTGTTTGTTTCCGTTAATATCACGAAGCTGAAAAATACCGAATTCGAGTTGCGGCAGGCTCTCGCTGAAGTCAGACAACTACGGGAAATTCTACCGATTTGCTCTTATTGCAAAAATATTCGTGACGATAAAGACTATTGGCACACAGTCGAAAACTATATCACCAGACACACGGATTCAAAATTCAGTCACAGCATTTGTCCGCCGTGTTATGAGAGTGAAATTAAGCCGCAACTTGAACTTCTCAAATCAAGAAGATAACATCCGCCGTATTCGGTTCGATTAAAACTCGTCAAACAGACTTTCACTTGAACGAATGGCGACAGACTAACCCCGAATACCGGGTCGTTTGCAGCTTTGCCGACCTGATTCAACCGTTTCAACTTAGCGGAAAATTGGCGCGAAAATTTGAAGACTTTGGAGAGAAAAAATTGTCCATAGATGAACACAGACAGACACAGATTTTTCAATCGTAATGAAACTGACTATTTTTCGCCGATGAAACGATAGCCGATGCCGCGCACGGTTTGGAGAATTTGCGGTTTGGTCGGGTCGTCTTCGAGATATTTGCGGAGGCGGACGATGAAATTATCAATCGCGCGGGTGTCGGTGTCTTCGTGCAGGTCCCAGACTTTTTCGAGAATCGTTTTCCGCGAAACGGGTTTGCCTTCGTTTTCGATCAGGTAACGCAGCAGTTTGGCTTCCATCAAGGTCAGCCGAATCGTTTCGTCAGTGCCTTGCAGTTCGAGATTGTCAAAGTCTATCGTTTTGCCGTTGATGCCGAAAATTTGCAGATTTTCAGCGTTTATTTTCGCTGAATCTTTTTCCTGTGCAAACCATTTGCGGCGGCGCAGCAGTCCGTTAATTCTGGCGAGAAAGATGTTTAGTTCAAACGGTTTCGGCAGATAATCGTCCGCGCCGGCTTCAAAACCATTGAGAACATCTTCAGGTTTGCCGAGTGCGGTGAGCATCAGAATCGGCGTAAAATTTTCGGCTTCGCGCAAAGTTTTGGCGACTTCAAAACCGTTCATTTTCGGCATCATCACGTCCAGAACAATCGCGTCAAAATTATAGTTTTCGAGTATTTGCAAAGCAGCTTCACCGTCATACGCAGTTTCAATTTCAAAACCGTCGGCTTCGAGATTGAACCGCAGACCGTCGGCGAGATGTTGTTCGTCTTCGACAATTAAAATTTTCATAAAAAAGTCTTGAGTCTTGAGTCTTGAGTCTTGAGTAAATTTTTCGGACTCAAGACCTAGGACTCAAGACTTTCTCGGTAACTGCACGATAAATGTGCTTCCTTTGTCTTCGCCGTTGCTGACCGCGCTGATTTTTCCGCCGTGTTTTTCGACGATTGATTTAACGATAAAAAGTCCCAAACCCGTGCCTTTTTTCTCCTGCGTTGAAAGATTGGCGACGCGGTAAAATCGTTTGAAAATGCGTTTCAGTTGATTGGGTTCGAGTCCGATGCCGTTGTCTTTGATGAAAATTTGCGCTTTTTTGTCGCTCGAATTTTTAAGCCGCACGGAGATTTTCGGCGTTTCGTCGGAATACTTGACGGCGTTGTCGAGCAGATTTGTAAAAACCGTCTGCAATTCCGCCGCATCGCCCGAAACTTTTACGCTGTCCGCCGGTTCGGTAAATTTGATCGCCGATTCGTCTAATTTATGCCGCGTCTGGACAATTTTTACTGATTCATTGAGCAGTTTGCCGAGATTTATTTCGGTAATATTCAACTGCCGATTTTTCTCACGCGTGCGGCTTGCCTGCAAAACCTGCTCGACCGTGTTCAGGAGACGATTGCTGTCGGCGAGCATAATATCGTAAAATTCGATCTTTTTTTCGTCCGTGACGTTCCGCGTTTTCAATGTTTCGAGATAAAGTTTAATCGAAGCAATCGGCGTTTTCAGTTCGTGCGTCATCGAATTTAGAAAAGCGTCCTGCTGTTCGTTGCGGCGAATCTCGCGCAGCAAAAAAGTCGTATTCAGAACCAATCCCGTAATAATCACCGCGAAAAAAATGATTCCAAAAACAAGCAGCGCGACTTCGCGCAAATTGAGCAAAATCCAGCCGACATTGAGCGCAACCGCCAGAATAATCAGGCATATTCCGAAGACGAGAAAGAAAATTGTGGTTTTCCGGCGGCGCATCTCTCAAGTATAAAGGTGAAAAAGTGAAAAGGTGAAAAAGTGTTTGGCTTTTTTCCCTGAGCCGATTACTTTTTCACCTTTTCACTTTTGAACTTTTCGACTTTACTAAGCCGCTTTTCGCATCGGTTCGGCGGCGGTTTCCTGATCTTCAAATTCAAAGGCGTGAACGTCTTTGAGCAGACCGAGTTTTTCGAGAAATTTGATTTGCACCCAATTGACATCGAACTCAAACCACGTCAAACCGTGTTTCGCTGAACGCGGATTCGCGTGGTGATTGTTGTGCCAGCCTTCACCAAATGTGAGCGCGGCGACCAGTGCGTTGTTGCGCGAATCATCGCGGGTTTCAAACCGGCGCGTTCCCCACAGGTGCGTTGCCGAATTAACCAGCCACGTCGAATGCCAGCCGATCACCTGACGCAGAATGCTGCCCCACAAAACCATCGAGATTCCGCCGATAGCGAATAAAACCACGCCTGCAATAATCGGTGTCACCCAGTAATATTTCGACATAAAGACGTGAACTTTGTCCTTCATCAAATCGGGCGCGTAACGAAGCTGCGCTGACTCCGGCTGATTTTGCGCCGTGCCACGAAAAATCCAGCCCATATGTGACCAGTAAGTTCCGGTGCGCGGGCTGTGCGGGTCTTTTTCGGTCTCGGTAAAGGCGTGGTGCATCCGGTGCGTCGCTACCCAATTGATCGCGCCCGATTGCAGTCCGAGCGTGCCGCAAAATGTAAAGAAATATTCGAGCCACTTTGGAGCCTTAAACCCGCGATGCGTGAGCAGACGGTGATAACCGATGCCGATGCCCCAACTGCCCGCAATCCACCAGGTAATGAGTGCGGCGATCAGATTTGACCAACTGAATGTAAATAACGCGACAATCGCCAAAACGTGAAATATCGTCACGGCGGTAATCGTTGTCCATTGAATTTTTGATGAATGTGCTTGATTTAATTCGATGACGTTCTGCATTTTATAAACCTCTAATGATTACTAAAATTTGTGCGGAAAATGCCTTTCCGCGTGTTTAGATGTAATCGTAACAGGTTTTTCGCAGTGCAAATGTAAGAGTTTTGTAATTTGGTAATTTTACCTTTGATGCGTGATTGTGCGAAAAGCAGAAACTACTTAACTAAACTTGCTGTTGCTAAGTGTGCCGTGATGCACTGTCGCGCATCAAACGGCATAAATTTTAGACACAAAAAAGACAAAACAGTTTTGAGTGTGAATGACCGGGTAAAAATGTTTCCCGGTCATTCACACTTTTTATTTTGGAGAAAAATATGATTGAACAACCAATGAAACTTTCGAGAGAAACAATTGAGCAAAGACGCGAAGAAAGAAAAGAAGTCAAACGAAAAAACCGTCGAAAAAGAATCACTAGACATTGCTGTCAACAGTGTGGACAGCCGAAACATTATATTTGTTTAGAACATAATCACAATCTTAGAGAGCCTTTTTTCAAACGACTTCCCAAACAAATTAAATATTATTCGAGAAAACTATATTTCACGATGGCTAAAAAAGCCGGATTTGTCAGCTAGTCTTTGAAAATTCGGTTTATTAAGAAATCAAAATGTGAATCGTCCCGGAGAGATTTTCGCAGCTGATTCACATTTGCCCATTTGTCAAACATCGCACCATTTACAAATAGTGAGATATGATTCGATCAAACTTTAAAATTTCACACCAAAAGCATTAAAAACTATAAATTGATGAGTAATAAGAAAAGGAACAAATTTAATAGAAGAAAAAGGATAGTGCGAAATTATATTGATGATGTGGTTTGTTTTTGCATTCATTTTGAAACGCGAATTGAGGACTTTACGCTTAGGACTCGCGGGCAAGAACTTACACGCAAAATCGAATTAGAGGTTTGTGTAGATTGTCGGGAAAGAAGAATTCCCGGTCGAATCGTTTCAGAAATGCTGGCAGAAATTAAAGCGAAAAAAATATCTTCGGCAATTCCTGACCAAGAATATAAGACAGACAGCAACAAATAAAGTGTCGCTGTCTGTCTGTAATTGTCTGATGTAAAAGGACTTGACAGTATATTATTTGTGGACTAAGACTATAAGTATATTAAGTTTTAATTCAAAGGAAGTGTGTAATGATAGAAAATTTATCTGAATGGATCACTCAAAAAGATGCGTCCAATTTTACGGGAAGAAGTCTTAAATCTGTGTGTCAGCTAGTAAGACGTAATCGCGTAAGAAGCAAAGAAATATTCGGGAAAAGACTTGTTCATTGTCAAGATATTTTAACTTACAAACCAATAAAATCGGGAAGACCAAAGAAAGAGAAAGTTTTTTAATAACCGCCGGACCTATCGCTAAAAATGGCGATAGGTCCGGCGGTAAAAACAGAATTGATTATGAATTATGACATCGAAAACAAATGGGCGAATTTAGCGTTAATGGATTATTGCATTCAGATTCATTATACGCATCGGGACAAAGACGCAAACGGTTTTTGCGGAACATTCCAGAAAAACGGATTGCCTGAAACGAAAAAATCTACTCCGAGATGCTTTTCTGTAATGGAAGTTTTGGAGTTTATCGAAAACAAGATTTTAGCCGAAAAATTCCAATAATTTACATAATAATGAAATCTAAAAACCACAAATTATACTGCAAGGCAGAAAAACAAACTGTAATCACAAATAAAGGTATAAAAGCCGTTCATTTGTCTGTTGTAGTCGAGTGCGAAAAAGATAATTTTGAGAGTTATATCAGACGATCAGCAGAATTATTAGAATCTTGTGATTTGGAAAAGGTTAAAACTTTTTCTATTCGTTTTGAGTTGTTAGATCAAAAAGACAAATGATAACAGATCAAATTCTACTATGAAAAATCCAGTTATTAAGACAATTAAAAATTCAAAAAAGACCAAAATTAAAGAAACTATTCCGAGACAAAATTTAGAGATAAAAAGTTTGTTTACGGTATTTAGAGAAAATCAAAAAGGATTTGAGTTTTTTATGAAATCAAAAAGCTGTGAGGAGATTATTCAAATTATTGAAATTAAACCTGCCCTTATCATTTTTTTTAACAACTATTTTGGAGATTCCAAATTACGAATTAAA
This sequence comes from Pyrinomonadaceae bacterium, assembly GCA_965247805.1. Lineage (GTDB taxonomy): Bacteria > Acidobacteriota > Blastocatellia > Pyrinomonadales > Pyrinomonadaceae > JAFDVJ01. The sequence continues at coordinate 4,216,884 of OZ252034.1, read as the reverse complement.
CAAATTAAATGTCCGAACGGATTACTAAAAGATTTTCAATTGCACTTTGAGAAAGTATTGAAAAGTTCAAGAGTTTTTAACGCTGAAAAAGATTTTGCTTTATTTGTGATTTCTTATTTGAACCCACAAAAAGTTTCAAAGAAGAAAGCTGATGAAAGCCTAAACAAAATAAAAGAGCATAAAGGCGGCAGACCAATAGACCCAGAAATGGAAACAATACTTGCCCTAAAAAATCACAATCCATCTCTTACATCAAAAAAATTGGCTATCGAAATTGTTAATGAAGAAAAGAAAAACTGGATTAAACAAAAAGTCGAGAAAGGTATGATCGAATCAGAAGCTATAACCGCTGCAAACTTGAAATTCAATAAAGATTACGTTGAAGAAAAGAAAATTAGAATAGGCAAGTCTTTGCAATATCACAAAGCTAAAAAAACAAAGCAAAAATCTTCTGAAAAGTATTTTCAGGATACCGAAAATTATTTATTGGTATTTCGCACAGGAAATATTTACTTCATTGTTAATTCAGACGGCGACAAAACCGCCGAATCTTTAAAAATGAGGTAATTAAAAATGGCGAAATCACAAAGAGTAATTGAATTAGAGGAAGCAATTGCACAGGCAGTAGCTACGTTAGACGAAGCGGACGGCTCGCGTGTCGGTATGTCCGAAGCGTTTGACAGCGCAAGAGAAACTTTGGGCGATGCTTTCGGCAAAGGCTTTGAAGATGCCGTTTCTGAATATTTATCAGCGCAATCTGACGAAGACGATGAAGACGACGATGACGACGATAACGACGATGACGAATAAATTCTGGTCAAAAAGTTGGAGTGTTTGAAAAATAACACTCCAACTTTTGCACTTCGATTGTAGCTTTGGGCGGGAATCAAACGGCGATAGACGGCACAAAGCCGGAATCAACGAAGTTTTTGCTTTGTCCGCGTATTGTCAATCAAACCATAATGACGGCGACAAGCCGAAAAACTGACGGAAGAAAGACCGATTATGAACAACACAGAAACAGAGTTGGACGAGGAAACGACCGAAAAAAAGCCGCGCCGACCGCGTAAGCGCAATGCAGAAAGAGATGTCGTTTATTATTTGATCGAGGGTGATAATTCTAAAAAATTAGGGCAATTTCCCGAAAGCGTTGTCGGAACGCCTTTAGAAAGACGAATACCGATTTTTGCTCAAGAAATGTTCGGAAAAATATTCTACGGAATCGCTCAAATAAAGGCTGATATTCGTAAGGCAAACGGCGCATTTGAAAAGACAATGAATTTTTCAATTGCTACCGAACCCGAACGAAAAGAAACCGGAAGACAAAATATTGTCGAAGATGAGCCGGAAGATTTTGAAGATGAGTCGGAAGAATATGAGTTTCAGTCAAATGCCGGACAAATGAAAACGGTAGAAGTCGAAAATCTTTTATTGAAAGAACGTCTGAAACGGATTGAAGATGACTTACACCGACAAAAATCAGGCAATCAAAGCGAGATGCAAACTTTAATTTCGGCTTTGGAAGAATCCCGACGTGAACAACGCGAGTTAATGATGATGATGCTTTCGCAGTCGCAGAAACCGCAACAGGACGCGACGACGCAAGCGATGGGCATACTCGAAAAGAGTTTAGGCATCGTTACTAGAGCCAAAGCGATCAGCGAAGAAATCGCGCCGCAGGAAACCGAATCAAGCGTAAGTTTCCTAGGCGATGCTGCAAAACTTGTAGATTCGCTTGGACGTAACGCCGGACAATTTATTCCGATGTTCTTTAATAAACAGGGAAACGGTTTGACCGGCAAAACAAGAATGCCGCCGAAAGCGACCCAGCCAAGAACAAACAATGGCAATCAACAAGGTGAACTAAACGGTTTATTAGCAAATATCAAAAACAAAAAGGAAGGTAATAAAAATGGTTGATGAAAATTTAACTGAAAGTCAGGAAGAACTTGACGATCCGATGTCCGCCGATGAACTTTTAATAAATCTTATGCAGGATTTACTTTTTGAGAATGACGCAAACGATTTAGCAACTGATTTTATTGATGAATTTGTTTTGCGAGATAGACCGGAAACACCGCAAATTTTAGCGATGTTTGAGATGCCTTCTGAAAGTCTTGTCGAGATGTTAAAAGGCGTTTGTGAGCAAAGCCATCAAACTCAAATACAGGCGTTAAATGAGAGAGGAATTCAATATTTGGAAAACTTAAAAACGGCAGTCAGAACGCTAATGACGGAAATTGCTGAAAGTAATTGAGTTTTCATTTTAACAAAAAAATAAATTGAGAGGTAAAGAGAATGTCTTTTGAACGTGGAGCGACAATATCAGTTACTGTCGCTATATATCCAAATCCTTCCATTTATGGAAGGATTTTACAAGGGGTTGGAAAGGTAAATCCTATGAGTATTCACAATGCTTTAAAACAACAAATGACTCTTGTTTTAGGGAAAACTTATCGTAGTGGAGTGCCTCTGGAAGAAGAAATTAAGGCTTCATTCAGAAGAAGTGGATGGGAAGTTATAGATATAACTATTAAACAAATCAGTCGTTGGTTTTAAGGCAGTAGCAATTGAAAAGGCTTGTCGTGTTCCGTTCGCCAAAACATTCACACGACAAGCCAGCCAAAGAAAAAAGCGATGTTAGAAGCATCGCCCATCCGTCCGATTTGATTCGGACAAAACGCCGATTAGCGCGACGTTGTGAAAGCAATATATCACAAAACGGAACGCATCGGCTAGAGAAAATGCCGATGTTTTTGTTTTTGGGCAATAAAACTTAAATGTGAATGCTCGATCACAAAACTTCGCCGGTTGTTCACAGGAATAAAAAACTATGAAAAGCGATGAAAAAATGTTTTCCGTTGGTGAAATTATCAAAAGCAAAAAGTTTCAGCGCGAAGCTCCCGAAGGATTTGCTTTCAACACCCGCAGAGCCTCACGCGACAAAAACCTCAAAGAACAAAAAACAACTCGAAAAGTAAATAAAACAAAGAAAAATATTGGTTTAGCAAAGTAAAAATCAATGGAAAATACTTTGCTGAAACATAAGGCTGTTACTTTAAGTCTTGAAAATCGTGAGGAAGTTGCTCAAACCCGAATTTCGTTCGGTAACTCGACAGCGTTGGCTTTGCGTGATGCGATTATCAAAAATCAATCGTCTGACGCGATGATTCGCGGCGTATATTTCCGTTTGAAAGCGTGTGCTTTGCCGGGTAATCATTGGATAGGCGATGACCTGCACAACGAAGCCACAGGCGAACTATACGCCGGAAACGGCATCTTGAAAGCGTGCGGCTCGAAACTTTGTCCGTCGTGTGTCGCCAAAGCTGCCAATCGTTCCCGGAACGAATTAAAACTTGCCTTAAAAAATCAGAAACTTTTCGTCGGTGAAAGTTACAAATTTATCACTTTAACAATTCCGAATCCGAATCTAACATTGCTCAAAACGAGAGCGATTTTAGATCGGACTTGGGAACTTTTCCGCAAACGCGAATTTTATACCAAACACATTCGCGGCAGCTCGAAGAGTGAAGAATTTACATTCACGGAAAATGGTTATCACTATCATTATCATTTGTTTTGCGTGACTAGATTCTTGTCATTCGACAAATTGAGAACCGAATGGACAAGCTGCGCCGAAATCGCCCATCGGGAAGCAAACGCGCCTTTCGAGGTCAACAACAAAGACGGTTTGTTGTCGGTCGTCGTCAAAAGCGTTAATTCATCAAATAATGGCTTGAAAGGCGCAATTCAGGAAGTCGCCAAATACGTTACAAAGTCGGATAGTTGGGAAAAGATACCGGACAAAGATTTGCTTGAGATTGCTTCAATCAAACGCTTTCCGCGAATGTTTGAACTTTTAGGCTATTTCCGCGAACAACGAAACGCTAATGCAGTGTTGGGTTTTCGGCATCCGTTCATCACTTATTTACTGATAAATCTTGTTTTACAGATTCTCAAAAAAATCAAAGAAATAATCGAAAACGACGGCACAGACACTATTCTTGATACAAAGCACATATCTGACGGCATAGATTCGAGTTTTGATGAGTTTTCGGGATGTTCGCCGCCGTTTGAAAAGAAAAAACGTCAGCGACAACAAAACTGGCGCGAACATATCGAAGTTTTCGGACTTGAAAGTTATTTGGAGCGGCTCACGTTGGAAGTCGAAAAGACGTGGGAATACCGAAGGACTATCTTGCGTCATAAATATCCTTTTGCGTCGTTCAAAACTTTAGACGGCGAAACTTTTTAATTGAAATATGTGCCGACGGCATTATCGGTATAAATGGCGATGCGATCTTGCGAAGTGATCGGGCATCGTTATTTATGCCGATGGCTACCAAGGAAAACTTTTCATTTCGGACAACCTACCTTGTCCACTGATTTTCCGAGAAGCGAAAGCGAATCGTTTGTTTTGAAGTGTGAAGAAGCTGCGAAACTTTGCGCCGGTCGTTTCACAGAGTTTTTAGCTGAAGTATCGGCATAAATAGCGATGCCTGCCGGAAATAAAATGACAGTCGAACAAGTTAAAAAATTAAGCCTTGTCTTTCGCCAAGTTCGTGAAGTTGTGAAAGATGCGGTTGATAACCTCGAATCAATCGCCGAAAACGCTTTGATTATATTTGCTGATGATGGAACAGACCGAAAAGTTTTGCCGTCGTCGGTAGCAATTGAAAACCGATTGCTGAATCAAAAGGAACTTGCCGAACGTCTTGGCGTTTCTGTCCGAACTGTCAGCAACTTACAGAGCGAGGGAATGCCGGTTGTTCATTTGGGAAGGAAGCGCGTCCAGTTTGATTACGAAGAAGTTTTGATTTGGGCAAAGGATAAGAAAATCAAGAGCCGTCGAAAAAATAATCTTCGCGTGGTAAGATAATCACGCGCAAGACACTTAGCAACAGCAAAACCTAAAATGTGAGGCGCAAAATGGCAGTTCATCAAATAAATGGTCATTGGTATTTAAGTATAACGATTAACAAAAAGCGGATTAGGAAAGCGATAAAAGAGGCGCAAACTAGACGGCAAGCCGAAAGAGCCGAACGCATTTTGAGAAATGAGATTTACGAAAATCGTTTCGGCATCGGCGGTCAAAAACTATTTGCCGAATTCGTTGAAAAAAGTTACAAACCTTATGCTAAAGAACATAAAAAAGGCTATTCGGTCGAGTGTTCTGTTCTCAATGTTTTGATTGAAAGATTCGGTAAATATCGGCTTTGCGAGATTACGCCGGAGGAAGTTGAAACATTCAAACGTCATCGGGCAACAGAATTTACATTACGCAAAACTATCAGGTCAAAAGCAACGGTCAATCGTGATGTTGCTGTTTTATCTGCTGTTTTCAATCTTGCTAAAGATTTTGGCGAAATAAAGGAAAACCCGGTCAGTAATGTAAAGTATTATGGCAATCTTCCATCACGAGAGCGCATTTTGTCCGATGATGAAGAAACGATGTTGTTTGACCGTATTCACGATAAAACAGATTTAAGCCGAAAAATTGAAATTTTACTTTATACGGGAATGAGGCGCGGTGAACTGTTCAAAATAGAATGGCGGGATATTGATCTTGCAAACGGTTTTATAAATATCCGAAAAGAGATTACAAAAACAGGAAAGGCACGAATAATTCCAATGCTTTCCAACGTCAAAGATATTTTTGAAAGTCTTCATCGTGAAGTAGAACAGACTTTACCTTTGAAAGAAATTTTTTTAGGCGCGGAATCACAGGCGGGAAAATTGAGCAAACATTTTCGGGATGTTTGCTCCGAACTTGGATTTAATGATTTAACTATTCATTCGTTACGTCATACATTCAGCACAAGAGCCGATAAATACAAAGTTGGGGCATTTGCTCAAAAGATGTTGCTTGGACATTCCAAATTATCAATGACAGACCGTTACACTCACGTTTCAAAAGAAACATTAAGGGAAAGTTTAGACGGCTTTGAACAATACCTAATCCAAAGAAAAGACAAAAACAATCTTTCAGACAAAGCGAATATCTCAAAAACGCCTAATTTATTGGAGTTCAAGAGAAAGACGTAAAGACTTCTTTACAAGAGTTTTGTAATTTGATGCGCGGACATTATTAAGGCTTTGATGTGCGGGAAAAATTCGGGATTTTGAGGAGCGTCGAAAAAATATCCGGCGCGTGATAAAATAACCGCGCACAAAAAAGCCGTAAAAATTATGATCGCCAAAACTTTCACCGAATCATTTATTGCCGTTCAAAAATTAGTTGAAACATTTCATAAAGACATCAACGAATATCTCAAACCGAAATATCAGGAAGCCGAAGTCCGGCAGGATTTTCTCGACAAATTTTTCGTCGCACTCGGTTGGGATGTTTATCATCAGGAAAATCAAAATCCTTACGAGCGCGAAGTCAGAATCGAAAAATCCGTGATGGTGCAGGGACGCGGCAAACGTGCCGATTATGCTTTTTATACCGCGCCGAATTTCGCGCAGGCTCGATTTATGGCGGAAGCCAAAAAACCGTCGAAACAACTTGAAAACGCACAGGATTGTTTTCAGGCGATTCGCTACGGCTGGAACTCGAACACGCCGATTTCTGTTTTGACCGATTTCGAGCAGTTTCTCGTGCTTGATTCGCGCTACAAACCGACGATTGAAACGGCGATGCAGCGCATTATCCGCGAAAAAAGTTTTACTTATACGGATTACGCCGACGAAGAAAAATTCCGCGAAATTTATTATCTTTTTTCACGCGAAGCCGTTGTCAACGATTCGCTTGAAACTTTTGCCAAAAATCTGAAAGGCGGACGCGGCGCACGGCAATCGAAACTTTTCAATACTTCGATTATTCAGCCGATGGACGAAGAGTTTTTATCGGAACTCGACGAGCAGAGAGTTGTTTTGGCGAAAGGTTTCAAGAATCGTAACGCGGAACTCGACGGCGAAACTCTCACTGAAATTACGCAGCGGACGCTCGACCGGCTGGTTTTTCTGCGGTTTCTCGAAGACAAATTGGTCGAACCGGACGCGGTGATTGATAATCTCGGCAAAAAAAGCGGCAGCGCGTGGCGCGATTTTATCGGCGAAATGCCGCGTTTGAATCAGGTTTACAACGGAACGCTTTTCAAAAAACATTCGATTTTGGACGATCCGAATTTTGCGCCGGACGCGAGAGCGTTTGAAGAAACACGCGATTGGTTATCGCATTTTAATTCGCCGTATGATTTCAACTCGATTCCGATTCACATTCTCGGCAGCATTTACGAAAGATTTTTAGGCAAAACCATCGTCGCCACCGACAAACGCGCCACCGTCGAAGACAAGCCGGAAGTCCGCAAAGCGGGCGGCGTTTATTACACGCCGGAATATATCGTCCGCTACATTGTCGAAAATACCATCGGCAAACTGCTCAAAGGCGGAAACCCACGCGTGAGCAAGGGTGCAAAAACTCCCGAAGAAATCGCCGAAATGCGTTTTGCCGATATTGCCTGCGGTTCGGGTTCGTTTCTGCTCGGCGTGTTCGATTATTTAATCGCTTATCACGTCGAATATCACAGCCGAACAAAGGACATTCGTAAAGAAGCAATAAAAAAAGGTTTATGCCGCGAGACTATCGAAGGCACTCTGCAACTGTCAATCCAATACAAACGCGAGATTCTGACCAACAACATTTACGGCGTTGATCTGGACGCGCAAGCCGTCGAAGTCGCGCAGTTGTCGCTTTACCTGAAACTGCTCGAAGAAGAAACGACCGCCACCAAACAGCAGTTTTTAACGGGTTTCCGCGAACAGCTTCTGCCAAAACTCGATAAAAACATCGTTCACGGAAATTCGCTGATTGATTACGACATTATGGACGGAATGTTGTTTGACACACGCGAACTCAAACAACTCAATCCGATGAACTTTCAATCAACCTTTCCCGCAGTTTTCCAAAAAGGCGGCTTTGATGCGATTGTCGGCAATCCTCCTTATGGCGCAGAATTGAATGTAAATACTACAAAATATCTTCGTGATAATTATTTAAGTTCGGCAACTAAACTTGATACTTATGCTTTATTTATAGAAAAATCTGAAAAGATTTTAAAGCCATTTGGAAAACTATCATTAATTGTTCCAACTGGTTGGTATAGCGGCGTTAAATACAGTCAATTCAGAAAGTTTTTCGCATCTAATTTTAATCCTGAATTATTTGTAAATTTACCATACGACGTTTTTGATGCTTGGGTAGATACGACTGTATTTGTTGCTGATAAGCGTGAAGAAATTGCCAGTTGGCGAAGAACGGATGACTTGGCTGTATTTATTCGCACATTTCCAAAACGCCAAAAGATTATAGGAACAGCAGAATTTTACGTTGATTTAGAATCAGTTAATTTTACAGATTGGTTTACTGATGAAAGCGATATTTATTTGACATATACGAACTCATCAACAATTAGATTGATGAGAAAAATTGAGAGTCAAAGCAGACCGTTACAAGATTTTGCAGACATTCAGCGAGGAGTTACGCCTTTTAAATTGAGTGATGAACCCGTTGCGTTAAATAGTCGTTCGGCTTTTGAAGGATCATTGAGACGTTATTCAATTGAATTCAAAAGAAAATGTTTCATTCGCTTCGATGATTCATTAGCAGAATTCAAGCCTGAAAGATATTTCATCGGCGAAAGAATTATTCTCAGAGAACTAATAAGTCGGCAGTTTCAACTTCAAGCAATTAAAGTCAATGATGATTTTGTAACGAACAAATCATTTCAAAGTATTTTAAGATTTCCTGATTCTCCTGAATTGAACTTTCTATTAGCAATTATCAACAGCAAACTAATGTCGTGGTATTTCCTTTTAAAATCTAATGTTGCTCAAAGAGATGATTTTCCAAAAATAGTTCTGAAAGAAACTAGAAATTTACCTGTTCCTAAAATAGATTTCAGCAAACCGAAAGAAAAAGCGGCGCACGATAAAATGGTTGAATTGGTTGAAAAGATGCTCGAAGCGAAAAAATCGCTGGCAGCCGCGCAAACCGATAAAGACAAAACTTTCTTTGATCGTTTCTGCGCGTCGCTTGATCGTCAGATTGACGATCTCGTTTATGATTTATACGATCTTTCAACAGACGAAAGACAAATTATCGAAAGTGCGTAAAACTGAAAATGAATAAATATAAAATTCCCGAACTGCCTTTGAAACAAGATGTTGAAACCAAAGCCGTTTTGAAAAGAGCCGCCGCCGCGCATCGCCGGTTAGCCGAATTGAAAGGCGTGGCGCGAACGATTCCGAATGAACGAATTTTGATTGATACGCTGACCTTGCAGGAAGCAAAAGACAGTTCGGCAATTGAAAACATTATCACCACACACGACGAACTTTTCAAAGCCGAATTGTTTATCGAACAGCTAACAAGTCCCGCCGCAAAAGAAGTTCAAAATTATGCCAACGCTTTACGAAAAGGCTTTGAACTGGTTCGCCGCAACAAGATTTTAACGGATAATCATATTCTGGAAATGCAGGAAATTCTCGAACAAAACAAAGCCGGCTACAGACGATTGCCGGGAACGGAATTAAAAAATCAGCAAACCGGTGAAACCGTTTATCAACCGCCGCAAAACTTTGATGAAATCAATTTGCTAATGAAAAATCTGAGTGATTTTATTAACGACGACGACCTTTCGGATTTCGATTCTCTGGTAAAACTGGCAATCATCCATCATCAATTTGAAAGCATTCATCCTTTTTACGACGGCAACGGGCGAACCGGACGAATTATTAACATCTTGTATTTGGTCATCAAAGACTTACTTGACCTTCCGGTTTTATATTTGAGCCGCTATATTATTCAAAATAAAGCCGATTATTACAGATTTCTGCAAAATGTTCGGGATAAAAACGAGTGGGAAAACTGGCTGGTTTTTATGCTTAAAGGGATTGAAGAAACTGCTGTTCAAACTATTACTTTAATCGAACAAATGCGGAATATGATGGCAGATTATAAAAAGAGGCTAAGAGCCGATTTTCCGAAAATATACAGTCAAGACTTTCTAAACAATCTTTTCCGGCATCCTTATACCAAAATCGAATTTGTCGAAAATGAACTCGGCGTAAATCGAAAAACCGCTTCAAAATATCTAAAAATATTGGTTGATAATGGTTATTTGAAATTAATCAAAATTGGAACAAGTAACTTCTACTTAAATGAACCGCTGTTTGATCTATTTATTAATGCTCATCACGGAGAAGAAAATTTTGAAGATGTGCCGCTGATTGAATCAATGAATTAGCAATTTACTAAAAAGCGACAAATTTACTCATAACAGGATTATTATGAGTAAAAAAACGACAAATTTACTCATAACAAGATTATTGTGGGTAAAAAAACGACAAATTTACTCATAACAAGATTATTGTGGGTAAAAAAACGAAATTTTCTTTGAGTTGTTGCGCGTCGCTCGACCGCCGGATTGACGATCTCGTTTATGATTTATACGATCTTTCAACAGACGAAAGACAAATCATTGAAAGTTCGTGATTTGCATAAATAAACACACGCAAAAGACACAAAATAAAGAAAGCCGATAAACATTGATTTTTATTAGATTATGTTTTATCGGCTTTGCTAGAGTTTTGTAAAAGCTATTCTATGCGGCTTTCTTCATTTCATACTGCGGCTTATCAACGTCAAAAAGCCTGATGTTTTTCGCCCAGCCGAGTTTTTCAAAAATGCGGATCGTGATCCAGTTCATATCGAATTGATACCACTTCAAACCGTGCCGCGCGGAAGTCGGAAAGGCGTGGTGATTGTTGTGCCAGCCTTCGCCGAACGTCAAGATTGCGACAAACCAGTTGTTCGTCGAATCGTCCGTCGTTTCGTAAGGTTTATCGCCGAAGATGTGCGCCAGCGAATTGACGAACCAGGTCGTGTGCCAGCCGACGACGACGCGCACGAAAACTCCCCAGAAAACCATTCCCCAACCGCCGATGGCGAACAAAATAAACGCTGAAACGATAATCGGAACAACGAACCATTTCGCTAACGCGACGTGAAATTTATCCTTCATCAAATCGGGAACGTATTTTTGCAACGTCTTTTGGTCGTGATCCTGCGCCGTGCCGAAAATTACCCAACCGATCTGCGCCCACCAAAATCCGGGCTTCGTCGAATGCGGGTCTTTATCGGTTTCGGTAAAAGCGTGGTGAATGCGGTGCGTCGCCACCCAGCGCGGCGCGTCGTCCTGCAAAGACATCGTGCCGAGCGTCGTCAAAAAATATTCGAGCCACTTCGGAGCTTTGAAACTGCGGTGCGTCAGCAGGCGATGATAACCTAAACCAACGCCCAAACTGCCGACAATCCAATTGCCGACGAGCATCGCCAGCACATTCTGCCAGCTAAACATAAACAAAGCCGGAATCGCCAACAGGTGAAACGATGTCACCATCGCCATATTTTTCCAATTGATTCCCCGGCGCGCAGACTTAAATTCGATAACATTTTGCATTTTAATAATATTAGAACAATTAAAATAAGACATTTTCAGATTAACAGATTAGCGGGCAATCGAACGTAAGAGTTTTGTAAGAGTTGTGATTTCAGATCATTTACTCGGTTTTAACTGACGGTTTCGGTGTTACTCCGAAATTTTGAGATTGGTGCGGCGCAGCAGATCGGCAAAGCGCGGATCGTCGCGCAGTGTGTCATATTCCGGTTCGACATTTATCAAAGGCAACTGAAAATCGCGTTCGGCGAAGGCGCGTTCGAGGCTTTCAAAGGCGAGTTCGCGCATTCCGAGTGCGTTATATAAAATTGCAAGTTCGGCTGGTGAAACAAATTTTTCGGGTTCTTTTTTCGGACCGTCGAGGTCTTTCAGCCGTTGAAGAACGACCAGTGCCTGTGCGCGGTCGCCGGTCAGCGCGAGGATTCGACCGAGATGCACCAAACCTTTCGTCGTGTCGTCTTTTCCGAGCGATTTTCGCAGCAGAGCAAGCGATTCGGGATATTGATTTCTTGCCGCCGCGACGCGGGCGTGGCTGATCAAGCCGAAGGTTTCATTGACCGCTTCCGGGTTGCCGGTTTCAAAGGTCGTCTGCGCTTCGTCGTAACGGCGGGCGCGAAACAGAATTTCGGCTTCGTAATTAACGAGATTGATTCTCAGCGGATCGAGTTCCCGCGCTTTTCTGATTTCATTCAAAGCCTCGTTAAATCGTCCGCTTTCGGAAAGCAGTTCGGAATAATAAGTGTGCGCCGAAGCGAGATTCGGATTCAGTTCGATTGAACGGCGAATTTCCGTTTCCGCGCCCATCCAATCGAATTCCGCCGCCTTTAATCTCGCGTTGATGTCGTGTGCTTCGGCGAGTGCATCGTTCAAACTCAAGGCTTTTTCGATTGCCTGACGCGCCGGTAACATTCCCGTTTGCGGGTCTGCCGCGCCGTTGGAAACGAGATTATAATAATTATATCCGAGTTCGGCGTAAGCTAAAGCGAAATTCGGGTCGAGCGCGATTGCCTGATTTTGATATTCGATGGCTTTGTTGACGTTTTCGGGACCGTTTTTGCGGCGAAAGAAAACGCCGTTCAGATAAAGCTGATACGCCTGTGCGTTGGTCGTGATCGGCGAATTAATATTTTGCGCTTCGACGTTCGCCGTTTTAATTTGTAACTTTTGCAGCAGCGTTTGCGCGATTTCCTGCTGAATTGTCTGCGTGTCCGCAACTTTCCGGCGGTAAGTTTCGCCCCAAATCTGCGTGTTTTCGGCGGCATTAATCAGTTCGACGCTGATTTGCAGATCGTCGCCGCGACGGACGACACGACCGTTGACAATCGTTTCGACATCGAGCGTTTTGGCGATTTCGTGCGGGTCGTCGGTCTTGTTTTTATACTGAAACGCCGAACTGCGCGTGGCGACTTTTAACTGCGACACCTGCGACAGTTTATTGATTAAACTCTCGCTCAAACCGTCCGACAGATATTCGCCGTCCGCGTCGCCGCTTTCGTTTTTGAACGGCAGCACGGCGATTGAATGAATCGGTTTGGCGGAATTAAAAAACGAAAAATATAAGATCAGACCCGGCGCGGCGAAAATAAAAAACAGTGCCGCCAGCATAAGTAATTTGTGGCTTTTAATTTCACTGACGACGTATTCGACGCTTGAAGTATTCGGCTGCGCGGAAATGTTTCTTGAAGTTTGTTCGCCGTTTGCGGAAATCGTTTTCGTCCGGGCAAAAGTAAATCCGGTGTCGTTTGAAAATTCGGATTCGCGGTGAAAATTCTTGACATCTTTCTGAAAATCGCTGATCGTTTGATAACGATTTTCAACCTTTTTCTCCAGACATTTATTGATAATTCGGCGCAGTTCGGGCAGCGCATCCGTCATTTGCGGTTCGGGTTCGCTTTTGAGAATCGCGGCGATTTGATCGCTCACCGTGTCGCCCGCGAACGGCTGTCTGCCGAAGACGATTTCCGACAAACACACGCCAATACTCCAAACGTCCGTGCGTTCATCGGTCGGAAGCCCGCGCGCCTGTTCGGGCGACATATACGCGACCGTTCCCATCACGAGTCCGGGCGTGGTTTTGAATTCAGTTTTTTTGATATTTTGCGATTCGGCGGAATCTTTTTCGACAAGTTTGGCGAGTCCGAAGTCGAGAACTTTCACCAAACCGTCGGCGCGAATCATAATGTTTTCCGGCTTGATGTCGCGGTGAACAATTCCGGCGTGATGCGCGGCATTGAGCGCGGCGGCGGTTTGCGCGAAAATGTCGAAAATTTCATTAGAATTTATTTGGGCGCGGCGCAGTCGCGTCCGAAGAGTTTCACCGGCGACGTATTCGGCGGCGATAAAACGCACATCTTCGATCTGTCCGCTTTCGTAAATCGTCAGAATATTCGGATGATTAAGCGCGGACGCGGCGCGGGCTTCCTGCAAAAAACGGCGAATGTGATCGGGATTGCCGGAAAATTCGGCGGAAAGAATCTTTAATGCGACAAGCCGTTCGAGTTCAACATCGCGGGCGAGAAAAACTTCGCCTGCGCCGCCCGCGCCGAGTTTTCTTTCAATTCGGTAACGCCCGAATTGCTGTCCGGCAGCGAGACTTTCGCGCCTTTCGACCATCATTTCGGCGACTTCGCCAATCGGCGATTCGTCCAGAAAATCGTCGGCTTCATCAAATGACGCGAGCAAAACGTCAACTTCACCGCGCAAATCGACATCTGCGCCGCACGTTTCATTCAAATACTGCTCACGCTCCGCGCCCGAAGTTTTTTCGAGCGCCGCCTGAAAAATATCTTTTACTTTTTCCCAGTGAGATTCCAAAATCTAAATACAACCCTTGTTTGAACTAAAACCGTGTGACTGGAGCGCAAGCACGGATGCTTGCGCTCCAGTCACACGGCTTTAGTTTTACTTTTGAATCTCTTTATATAGCAACGCTTTGGCGACGTTCCAGTCGCGTTTGACGGTCATTGTCGAGATTTTCAAAACTTCCGCCGTTTCTTCGACCGTTAAGCCGCTGAAATAGCGCAGTTCGACGATTCGTGCGAGTCGTTCGTCTTTCGCGGCGAGTTTATCGAGCGCGGTATCGAGCGCGATCAGGTCAATTTTGACGGCTTCGCTCGTCGTTTCCGCCGCGATTGAAAGCGCGTTTTCGAGCGGTAAATCTTCATCCGCGCCGCCGCGTTTGACGCGCTGTTTGGTTTTCGCGTAATCAACCAAAATCCGCCGCATCATATTCGCCGCCAACCCGAAAAAATGTGCGCGGTTTTCCCATTCGACCGATTTTTGCCCGACCAGCCGCAAATACGCCTCGTTAATTAAAGCTGTCGTCTGCAAAGTATGACTGCGCCGTTCGCCGCGCAGATAGCGATGCGCCTGCCGGTGCAGTTCGTCATAAACGAGCGGTAGCAGCGCGTCGAGCGTGTCGCGGCTCGTTTCGCCGTTTAATTCGCGCAGCATCACCGTTATTTCTTCTGGAGTTGGATTTATAACAGACATAGAGGATTTCGAGTGAAATTTTACCACAAAGCAAAGGCGTTTTGAAAAAATTTAGCGGCAATTCGGAAAAAATTAAACGATAAACTGAAGGCAACGCTTTCGATAAATTGCCGTTAGCCGAAAACATAAGCCGTCTGACTGGAGCGCAAGCATCCCTGCTTGCAATGAGCGTTCGCTTCGGACGCTCACAGGCGTTTGCCAATACGAATCTTAAATCCAATATAAGGCTTGTGCGTTGAGGCTTTTGCTTAATTTAAACCCGTCTGATGACGAACGCTTTTTCGCGGTAAAAAGCACCGCTCATTGCAAGCAGGGATGCTTGCGCTCCAGTCAAACGGCTTCAGTTTATCCAAACAATTTCAAGCAAATTAATTTTAATTCATAAAAAAAATGTTCCTGTTTTTTCAAAACCGTCGCGTTAACAAAATAGAGGCGAAAAATTATTTTGAGAAAGCAAGTGATAAAAGATTCCGATCAAGCAAACAACAGCCCGATTTATTTGTGCGTTCTAAGCGGACTGCTGCTCGGTTTGTCCGTGCCGTGTTTTTCGTTTGCGCCGCTCGGTTTTCTGGCGTGGGCGTGGATGGTGCCGCTGTTTTTTGAACTCAGGAAAACCGAAAAGTTTTCCGCTTTTATCGGGCGCACTTTGATTGCTGTTGGCATCGGTTTTTCGATGATTACGCTGTGGGTGGTCAACGCTTCGGTTTACGGATTTTTGGCTTCGACGTTTGTCGGAACTTTGGTTTGGACAGTTCCGTTTGTGTGGTTTTATTTTGTGCGGCGGTATTTTAATTGGAAAATCGCGCTCGTTTCGCTGCCGTTTTTTTGGACGGCGTGGGAATGGCTTTATCATTTAACGCCGCTTTCATTCGGCGCGGTGCGGCTCGGCTACACGCAGAGCGATTTGCTGTGGCTGATTCAATACGCCGATCTGACGGGCGTTCAGGGCGTAACTTTTTGGCTCATTTTGGTTAACGTCGCAATTTACCTATTGGCTGCAAAACTCACTGAATCAATTGAAGTTACGCCGAATTTTAACCGCCGAAAATTATTGCGTGTTTTGCCCGAAAGCATTTTTACGCTGACATTATTCGCGCTTCCGCTTGTTTATGCAGCGTTCACATTTCTTAAACCGCAAGATTTAGAAAGGGAAATTTCAATCGCCGCCGTGCAGCCGAATATTTCGCCGCTTGCCGATTATTCTCAGAAAAATCTGCCGAATATTTTCGGCAAACAGCTTGCGCTGACCGATAAAGTTTTGAAAGCGGACGCGCCGGATTTGATTCTCTGGAACGAAGTCGCCGTGCCGTATATTTTGTCGGATAACGCGGCGGCAAATATCTATTTTGCCAAGCAGTTAAAAAAATGGAACACGCCGGTTTTGACCGGATTGATCGAAGTAAAAGATTACGCGGAAGGCGAAACGCGCCCTCAATTGCTCATCGCGCAAAACCGCGACCGCGAATTTTTCAACGCCGCCGCACTGTTTCAGCCGGATCAGATTCAAGACGGAAAATTGCCCGTTAATTTGTCGGATTTGTATCTCAAACGCCGCCTGATGCCGTTTCTCGAATTCGTTCCGTTTTCCGACCGATACCCGTTTCTGGCTGATTTAATTATTCCCATCGGCACGCGCCCGCGCCTCAGTTACGGCGAAACTCCGAAGACTTTTGACTTTCAAACAAAAGACGGCGAATCGGTCAAAATCGGCGCGATGATTTGTTACGAAAATCTCTACCCGGAAATGTCCGCCGATGCCGTCCGCGACGGCGCACAAATTTTAGCGGCGATCACCAACGAAGGTTTTTTCGCCAATTCGCAGGGACAATACCAACTCGCCGCGTTTTCACGTTTTCGTTCGATTGAAACGCGCCGCGCAACAGTTCGCGCCGCCGCGACCGGAATCACGCGCACGACCGATAAATTCGGACGCATCACGGCGGAAGTTCCGCGCTGGTCGGAGCAGATTCTGCGGACAAAAGTTTCACTTTCAAACGAGCAGACTTTTTATGTTCGCTTCGGCGACTGGCTGCCGAAACTGTGTTTGCTAATCGTCGGTTTGCTGATTTTATTTATCTTAGGCAAATCGGTTAATGCGGTTAAGAACCAGTCAGAAGCCTGAGCGATAGCGACGGGTTGAATTTCACTAACATTTAACAGGTCGCTACCGCTCGCTGTTCTGACAAATTCACTAAATTCAGTCGTAAGACTTTACAAAATAAATTACAGGAGAGAAAAATGAGTAAAAATTTTAAGTATTTAATGATGATGATCGGATTCATCGTTTCAACTGCGGCAATCGCGCAGGCGCAGCAGGTTTTTGTCGCCAACCTTTCGGGCGCACAGGAAGTTCCCGCCGTTTCGACGAGCGGCAAAGGCGTTTGTCAGGTCGTTTTGAACGCCGCGCAAACGCAGATTACGGTTAATTGCCGTTATTCGGGACTTTCGAGCAGTGCCAACGCCGCGCATATTCACGGCAACGCAAGCGTCGGCGCGACCGCGCCGGTTTTATTTAATTTCGGCACGGTTTCAGGGACTTCCGGCACGATCACGCCGGCGGCATTCAGCGTAACTGCCCAACAAGTCGCGGATTTACGCGCCCAAAAGATGTATGCCAACATCCACACCGCAAACAATCCGAACGGCGAAATTCGCGGACAGCTTCATATCGCAAATGTTGCATACAATGATTACGACGGCGACGGCAGAACCGATCCGACAGTTTTTCGTCCGTCCGACGGCATTTGGTATAGCCAATTAAGTCTCGGCGGCGGCGTAAAATATCAAAATTGGGGACTCGGCACCGATATTACGGCGCAAAACTTTGATTTTGACGGCGACGGACTTTCCGACTATGCGACGATTCGCGTCAATCAAACCAACGGACAATTAACGACCTATATTCTGCAAAGCGAAACCAATTCGGTGCGTGTCGAACAGTTCGGCAACGCCGCATTCGGCGATCAGATCGGCACGGGTGATTTTGACGGCGACGGCAAATTCGATGTCGGCATTTTCCGCAACGGTTTATGGATTTTCATTCAATCGAGTAACGGGGCGGTCGGTTATTTCAACTGGGGAAAAGCCGGTGATATTCCGGCGCAGGGAGATTTTGACGGTGACGGCAAAAGTGATTTCGCCGTTATCCGCGACGAATCCGGGCAGTATGTCTGGTATATTTTCCAGTCGTCGAACGGGCAGCCGCGCTATGTGCCGTTCGGTCTGACGACCGATACAACTTTAAACCGTTCGGATTTTGACGGCGACGGCAAGAGCGATATTACGGTTCGCCGCACCATCGGCGGAAATCATTATTATTACACACTCCGCAGCAGCGACGGTCAGGTCAGCATTACGCAGTGGGGAATTGCCAACGACGTATTGCGATTCGGCGATTACGATGGGGACGGTAAAACCGATCTCGGAGCAATCCGCACCGAAAACGGCAATTACGTCTGGTATGTCCTGCAAAGTTCCAACGGTTTGCTGCGAAATTATTATTGGGGAAAAACCGGCGACAGATAGATGTCCCCTGTTTTGACTCAATAGCGGCGAAACGGATTTTCAACCCCCGACGAAATGCTGAAAATCCGTTTCGCCCGATTTCTGATAAAACGGAAATTTACGAACTTGTTAATTTCGTTCAAAAATATGTTCAACTATAAATCAACCAATATTGCTATCCTTTTATTAACAGCATTCTTTTTGCTCGCTCCGCTGTTTTTAACAACGCAATCGGTCTTTGCCGGTCCGGGCGGAACTAACGGAGGCGTTCTGCTTGATCCGTGCGATACCCGGAATCCGCCTTCGACCTGCCCGACACCTACTCCAATGCGGCAGCAAAAGTTTGCGGCGGCGCAAATTAGAAACGAGCGCAAACAGCCGCCGCACGGCGGACTCAACACCGACGAAACACCGACACGCTCGAACTTCACATTTTTCGCGTCAATTTTCGTGCTGTTAGGCGGCTTATGGCTGTTGATTGTGTTGCTCGGACAAACATTCGGCAATCAACTTCGAGCGGTTCGCGCTTCTTTGCCAACCATCGCGCGGTTTGTTTTTCGTCCGACTTTTTCGCTGTCAATCGGCGGCATTTTGTTGGCGGCGGCGATTGCCGGAAATATACTGACCGCGCCAACAACAGCGATTGTGCAGAAAAGTAATCAGTTGTCGGTAAAAAGTCACAACAGTTCGTCGTTCCAATTTGATACTGAATTTACGATTAAAAATATGTTCAACTATAAATCAATCAACATTACTACTTTTCTGTTCGCGGCGTTCTTTTTGATCGCTCCGCTGTTTTTAACCGCTAGTCCGGCTTTTGCCGGTGCTAACATTGTCAGTGGCGGAAATCCGACTGATCCGTGCTTAAGGTCTCCTCTGCCGCCGGAATGCCCGACACCTACTCCAACGCCGCAGCCGAATTTTGCGGCGGCGCAAATCAGAAATGAGCGCAAACAGCCGCCGCACGGCGGACTGAACACCGGCGAAACACCGACTCATTCGAATTTTACTTTTTTCGCGTCAATTTTTGTGCTGTCAGGCGGACTCTGGACTTTGTTCGCGCTGCTGCGGAATCAATTCGGCAAACGCCGCCAACCGAACAAGGTGCGATTAGCGAAAGTTCGTGATTTGGTATTCAAGCCGTCGTTTGCGTTGTCGGCGTTCGCCTTTTTATTTTTGGCGGCGATTGTCGGCGGCGTTTTGACCAAACCGACAACGGTTGCGGCGGGAAAACGCGACAAACCGAATAAAAAGTTAATGAGCGGATTGATTAATCCTTCCAGTAAACCCGTGTTCAAAACAACGCAGGAAATCGGCGGCAGCGGCACGACGCAAATCGGTGCGCCGGTTTTCGATGCGGCAGGAAATCGCTATGTTAACGGCGGATTTACGGGAACGCTGACCATCGGCGCGACGACGCTGACGGCGAACAAAGATTTCGATTTGTTCATCGCTAAATACGACGCAAACGGCAACGCTTTGTGGGCGCGGCAGGCGAGCGGTTCGACGAGCGGCATTATTCCCGCATCATTGGCGGTCGAAGGCGCGACGGCTTTGTCGGTTGATGCGAACGGCAATGTCTATCTCGGCGGCTCATTCGTCAAAACGCTGAATTTGCAGGGCGGCGCGAATGCGAATATCACGCTCAACGACAACGGCGCACCGGGCATTAATTACGAATCGTTCGTCGCTAAATACGACGGCGGCGGCAATCTTTTATGGGCGAAAGGCGGCAACACGAACAGCCCGAAAAATCCCGACAACCTCGAAACCGGACAAAACGGCATTAACCGGATAGTTTTCGACGCAAACGGAAATCCATACATCGGCGGTTTCGTTTCCGGCAATCAATTTCTCGGTTCGGTGTTCACCAATCAGGGACAGTCGGACATTTTGCTGGCAAAACTCGATCCGGCAAACGGCGCGATTGTCTGGAAACAGATTATCGGCGGCACGGATGACGATAACGGTCTGGATTTAAAGATTGACGGGGCGAATAATCTTTATTTAATCGGCAATTTCAGTTCGCCTTCGATTACTTTTCCGCACGGTGAAACTTTTACCAATCCGGCTGATCCGAACAGTTTCGAGGGAAATTCGACCGACACTTTTATCGCCAAATTCGATATGACCGGCGCAAATCTCTGGACGGAAGACATCAGCAACGATACTGCCGTCGGCACTTCGCAAATCGCCGTCAATGCGGCGGGCGAAATTTTTATGACCGGCTATTTTTTCAATTCGGTGACATTCGGCGTAACTACTTTAACCGAAACGGAAGGCGGAGCAACGGAAGACGAAGCGAGTTTCGGCGGTTATGTGACGAAAATGGACGCGAACGGCGATTTTGTTTGGGCGAAACAATTCGGCGGCATCGGCGACTCGCTCGCGCTTGACGGCGCGGGCAGAGTTTACGTCGTCGGCACTTTCTATGACGGCGGCGCGTTCGGCGACGGCACGCCGAATGTCGAAAATCTGGCGAGTTTCGGCGGCGAAGATTTGTTCATCGCCCGCTACGACGCAAACGGTGATTTCGATTTTGCCAAACCGATTGCCGGGGCAGGTTCGGAAGGCGAAATCGTCATCGGCAATCCGTCCGCTGAAAATAGCGGCAAAACCGAAAATAATTACAATCCGCTCGGCATTGCATACAATCCGGCAACCGGCACGATGTTTGTTTCGAGCGATTTTCAGAGAGTCATCGCGCTCGATTGTCTGACACTGACGACCAACGGCACGGATCGTCATTCGTATCTCGCCGAACTGAGCGCAGACGGCGAACCGACAAGCTGCCGCATCTGGAACGGTTTGGACGCGGACGACAACAATTTCGATTCGCCCAACAACTGGAACGGCGGCGTAATTCCCGGCAATTACGATTCGATTTATGTGCCATACACCGGCAATAGCTTTGATAATCCGAATTATAATCCGCAAGGCATCGGTATTATTGTCAATAACTTAACCGTTTCCGACGACCGCACCTTGACGCTTTATCGTGATTTGCCGATGACCGGAAAACTCTGGCTGCTCGGCGGATTTGTGGACACGGGAGACAGACTCCTCGATTTGACCGACACCGCAACGGCAAACCGAATCGCCGACTTGGACGGGAACGGCGGTTATGTCTTCGGCAAAATCCGCAAAGATTTCGGCTCATCACTCGCGCCGTTTGTCTTTCCGGTCGGCACGGCAAGCGGCTATTCGCCCGTGGACGTTAATCCGCAAGCCGGATTCGGCGCACTGCTGGCAATCAAAGCCGTCGAGCAGCCGCAGCCGCTTTTTGCGAACACGCCGAACCGTATCAATCGCTACTGGACGATAGACCGTGCAGGCAAAGGATTCATCGAGGCAAATCTGACGTTTCACTATTTACAAACGGATGTCGTCGGCAATGAATCGCTGTTCAAATTATTCAAAGTCGAAGAAAATACACCATTCGAGCAAACGGCGATAATTGACACCACAGCTAACACGGCGACGGTCAATAATGTTTCCGAATTTTCCGATTGGACACTCGCCCAACTCGCACCGACGGCGGCACGAGTTCCGCTTGCGGGGCGTGTGCTAACATCAAACGGCACCGGCATTGCCCGCGCCGTCGTGACGCTGACCGATTCCAACGGCAGAACCACAACGATGCTGACCGGCACATTCGGCAACTATATTTTCCCGGAAATGCAGATCGGACAAACTTATATTTTAACCGTCAATCATAAAAAATATAGTTTTTCCCCATCAAGCCAAGTCATCTCGTTAACGGATGACAGCAACGAATTCAACTTTACAGCCGATTGATAAAGTTGTTTTGATTAAAAAATAAGCGACCGCAGAAACATCCTATTTCTGCGGTCACTTATTCTTTTGTGAATTTATTAATCCGCAAATTCAATGCTCAACAGCTTCGAGTTGGCTAACATTTTCCATTCAATAAATTTAACGGACGGGCAAAATAAGAGATTCTAAGAATAATAAATCGGCGGACAGGCGAACGTAAGAATTTTGTAAGATTTGGGAAGATAAGGTTACAAATTAAATAATTCACTGATCCAATTCATTAAGTTGTTAGCGTGTTGCGAATCGGCTTTCAGAAACTTTTCACGAATGGCAACGCCATAAGGCACTCCGGGACGCGATTGCCAAGCCAAATAAGTATGAATTTGCGCTTTGGCGGTTTTGTCGGAATTTTCAGTTATGAACAATCTTTCTTCTTTTGGAATCAATTCAACGGCATTAACCGCTTTTTCGAGAAGATTTTTCTGCTCATCAGGCACAAGTAATTTAACAAAATCTTCAAGCATTCCGGGCAAAGTATTGTCGGGCATTAGCCAAACTCCAATTTTCGGCAAATCTTTACCTGTGCAAATTGTTCCGTTAGATTCAGGTAGATCGGGAACATTTTCATACTTCAAATCTTTTAATCTATTTGCCAAACTTTCCCAACGCGCTTTTATATCAAGGTCGGCATCAACAATAATTCCCAACGCAATGACTTCGCTTCCTTTGAGTTCGACCGATAAATCTTCCAAAAGATTATCGAAAATATTTTCGTCAAATCTTTTTTTGAGTTTATCAACGCCTTCCTGTTCCCGAATTATAATTCTGCCGATGCGTTTCTCTTCCTCAACTTTCCATACTCTTTTATCTGTGACAACCTCAATATTCTGACTCAGAAAAATATGACCTAAAACGTGCAAATCATCAATTCCTTCGACTAACAAAACTCGATTTTCAGCCATTATTAGCGCACCTCGATGTTTCTTCGTTCGACGGTTTCAAGTTCATCTTCGTTAAAATTTACGGCTTTGATTACGCCGTCTTTGTTTTCCAAACGAATGACTATTCCATCAGATTCTTTGTCGTCTATCGCCGCTTGAGTAAAAGCCTTAATACAATCTGAACTATGAGTTGTCGCAAAAACTTGAACATTCAAATCTTTCGCTGTTTTGAAAATCAATTTCCAAACTTCAAGTAAAGCTGAATAGTGTAAACCACCTTCTATTTCATCAACAAAAAGCATTCCATTTTGGCACTGAACTAAAGCTAGTGATAATCCCAAAAGTCTAGTCATTCCTTCCCCAAGACTTTTCAGAGGAACTCGCTCCTTTTCATCCTTAATCCTTACTACGGGAACACGTTCTTTTGAGCCGTTTGGATAACCGATGAAATCAATTCTATATAGTTTAGGAAGAAGTAGATGTAATGCTCTAATCACTTCATCTTCTAATGGGGTCAATGTAACCAAGTCCCAAAACTCAATTAATTTTTCGTTTTTGATTCCTATCGCTTTGATATAATAATTGTTAACTGTTCTAGGAAAAGTTGGAAATCTTCTTGTTGCAGGAACATCATTAATATCGTTTGAATTTGGACGTAAGCCGGTTACTTGTAAAATTTTATCTACAAGTTGTGGCTCACTTCCACTAATATCAAGTATTTTACCAATTCGAAATTCCAGATTATTGTCAGAATCTACTGGATTACTACCGGGTATAAAATCAAAATTTGGACGTTTGAAAAATAAATTTCGCAATCCTTTACTACTTTGTGGCTGAACTAATAAGTTTCCGTTTTGAAATGGAGGTATTTCATCTCTTTCTCTTAAAATTTCAAAAAGCAAATGTTCGTAACCTCCATTTGCATAAATCCATAAAGCCTCAAGCAAAGCTGTTTTGCCAACATTATTTTTCCCGACAATCAAATTCACACGACCGAGTTTCTCGATTGTCAGATGTTCAAAGCATCGGTAGCCTCTGATTTCGAGTGAGTCTAAAAGCAATTCGTCTTTTTTGTCTTGGCTGGTTTCGGTTTTTTCGATTTCTTCGACGGTTGTTGACATAATTTTCTCCAATCAAACACAAAATAACACGAACCGACCTTAAATTGAAAAGATTGACTGGAGCGCAAGCATCCTTGCTTGCGTGTCTTTAAAAAAGACAGCCGGCGTTTAAGGTAAATTTAAGTTAATTTTATGCAAACGCCGTTACATCGCTGGAAAACGCGATGTTGCAAGCAAGATGCTTGCGCTCCAGTCAATCGGCAAATGCCACACTTAATTGTTTCAAAGGCATTGAATTTCTTTCGTCCAGATTTTCGCTTGTTTCGCGGTTGATGTATTTGTATAAAATATCGCGCTGCTGTGGTTTGAAGCCGGCTTCGGAGATTTGGTAGCGGAGTTCTTTTTCGTTGGCTTCGGTGTGTGCGCCGGCGGCTGAAACGACGTTTTCTTCGATCATAATTGAACCCATATCGTCCGCACCGAAACGAAGCGCGGTTTGTCCTAAACGCAAACCCTGCGTCAGCCACGACGATTGAATGTGCTGAACATTGTCGAGAAAAAGACGCGACACGGAAACCATTTTCAGATAATCAATGCCGGTCGGTTCTTCCGTGATTTTACGCCCCAAAGCGGTGTTTTCGCGCTGAAATGTCCACGGAATGAACGCCGTAAAACCGCCGGTTTCGTCCTGCACGTCGCGGATTCTTTGGAGATGTTTGACGCGGTGTGAAATGTTGTCGCCGATTCCGAACATCATCGTCGCGGTCGTTTTCAGACCAACTTTGTGCGCGGCACGCATCACGTCGAGCCATTCCTGCGTATTGCATTTGGTCGAAACGCGCTTGCGAACTTCGTCGTCGAGAATCTCGCCGCCGCCGCCGGGAAGCGAGTTCAAACCTGCATTTTTCAGCCGCTGCATAATCGTTTCGTAATCCAATTTTGAGATCAGCGAAATGTTGTGAATTTCCGGCGGCGAAAAGCAATGAAGCTGAAAATTCGGATATTTTGCGTGAAGCGTCCGCAAAAGATTTTCATACCATTCGATATTAAAATCCGGGTGAAGTCCGCCCTGCATCAAAACGCCCGTGCCGCCCAATTCAATCGTTTCGTCAATCCGTTTTTCGATTTCTTCGATGGAATGAACGTAGGTTTCCGGCTTTCCCGGACGACGATAAAACGCGCAAAATGTGCAGACGACGTTGCAGACATTGGTGTAATTGATGTTGCGGTCAATGATGTATGTAACAATTTCCGCGTCGTTTTTTCGCATCCGAATCTCGTCCGCCGCCGCGCCAATCTTCGCAATGTCGTAACTTTCCAAAAGCGCGGTGCAATCTTCGGCAGACATTCTTTCGCCCGCCAAAACTTTATCTAAAATCGGTTGAATATTACTCATAAATTCAAAATTATTTTATCACGAAAGGTTTAGCCACGAACAAACACGAAAAGACACGAACAATAAATACGACAAAATTTCGTGTTCTTTCGTGTTTGTTCGCGGCTAAATCTTCTTTCATTTTGCAAATTAAGGTCGCATTTTGCGAAAAATTTCACGTTCACAACATCTAAAACCGCGTTTTTAGCGAATTTTAGATTAGATAACAAAATTATTTACAAATTTTGTGCCAAAACGTGATCCTTTTTCGTTCTATTTTCCGCGATTATAAAGGAAAGGGAATTTTTACCAGAGGAATTATCAAATGAGAGATCGGGAAAATTATTTTGAAAGTCGTGATTTAGGTTTAATTTTATTCGTCATTGTTGCCGGCTGGCTGTTATTGTTTCAGTCGGGTTTGTTTCGTTAATCAATTAAATTAACAATATGGAACGCGAACTTCAGTTCGCCGCAACCGACCGGCGAACTGAAGTTCGCGTTCCGTTTTCAAGAATTGCCTGAGTGCGGTTGATTTTTCGCTCAAGCACGGAAAGTTGAAAATTTTGCCTGATTCCTAAAATGCTCCGTGCGCCGTGTTGATTCCAGATTTCGGCGGTTTGGCGGTAATTAATCAGTGCATTTTTTATTGATTCGATTTGTTTTGCCGCCGTTTGATTGGCTTTTTTGGCAGTCGCCAGATCACAATTTCCGATTTTTTCGAGATAAATTCCGCGCAGCGATTCGCCATAGGCAAAATCCTTTTCGTGCGCGGCTTTTTCAGTTTCGAGAAAGGCTTTTTCGTAAGTTTTGCGGGCGTTTTCTATTTCGCCGCGCTGCAATAATTCATCGGCGTAGGCGAATTTCGCTTCGCATCTTTTTTGCAGGTAATCGAAGTTTTGCGCGTCGTGTTTAACTAATTCATCAAAAAGCGCAAGCGCGTGTTGAAATGTTTGTTCCGATTTTTCGATTTCGCCGAGCCGTGAATAAGTTGCGCCGAGAACATATTCGACGCTTGCGTAGAGCATTTTTTGTTCGCTGTTATCCGCGTCTTTTTCCGCGTTTTTACGAAAGGTTTCAACCGAACCGAGCTGCACTTTCAAGGCTTCCGCGTATTCGCCGGATTCGGAAAGAAAGATTCCGTAATTGGCAGTCGCCGCGTCCAAAATCGCCTGATTGACCGTTTCTTCCGGCTGCAAAGCGACGAGTTTTTTGCTGATTTCGATGTTTCGGGAAATGATCGGCGCGGCTTCTTGCCAGAGTTGTTTTGCGGAATTCATATCTTCGTCAGCGACCGCGCTTTTTGCCAATGCCAGCAAATTGGTTGCCACACGGTCGGCGGCGGCGGCAAAAATATTGTTGGCGCGAACGTGATTCGGATCGCGCTTTAAGATGCTTTCGCTGACCGTCATTGATTTTTGGTAAGCCGCGATATTTTCGTCCGCGCCTTTGCCGACCGGCAGCGAATCGCCGAGAACGAGATAATTTGTCGCCAGCCGAAAAGCTAGCGAAATGTCGTCGGGGTTTGCCTGCACCAGACTTTCGTTGAGCGTCAGAGCCTTTTGCAAAAGCGCGTCTGATTCGGCGGAATTTCCCTGCCGCCGCAGCGTGATCGAAAGGTCGGAATACGCATTAATTAAATCCGACTGCATTTTCAAATCACCTGATTTGGCGGCAAGCGGTTCGAGCAGATTAATGCCTTTGCGGTAATTTTCAATCGCGCCCGCAACGTCGCCGAGATTGGCAAAATACGCTCTGCCCTGAACCTTGCCGATGCGAATAAAGGCACGCGCCAATTCACTTTTGAGCGCGTCGTCGGCGTTTTCGTCCCGTGCCAGAGAGTCAAAATAATTGAGCGAATCGGTAACGAGCATTTCGCGCACCTTGGTTGAGTTCGGCAGTTTTTCGACTTCATCGTAATATTTGAAAACGATGTTGTTGGCAAGTTGGCGGACTTCGCCGAAACGCTGTTCGGATAGTTTTCGCGCACGTTCGGCGCGGACTGCCTGCCAGCTTGTCGCGCCGATGCCGCCTGCTAAAGCCAGAAAAACCAAAACTCCGGCGAGAACCGAAACGCGGTTGCGCGAAACGAATTTCTCGAAACGATACGAAAAAGTATCGGGACGCGCAATCACCGGCAAACCGTCGAGATGGCGTTTTATATCGCCCGCAAACTGCTCGACCGAGGCATAACGCCGCGCCGTTTCTTTGCGTAACGCTTTGAGAATTATCGTGTCCAAATCGCCCTTTAGGGATTTTGGATTTTGGATTTTGGATTTTGGATTGGTCGTTTGTCCGCTATTCGTCGCCCGTCGTTCGTTGTCATCCGTCCTCAAATTGTTGACTGATAACTGTTGACTGATAACTGAAGAAGGTTTCGGCGGTTCGGTTTCGCAGATTATTTTGGCGATTTCGTCAGGTCGGTTGTTCGGGAAATTGTAAGCCGAAACGCCGGTTAAAAGTTCGTAAAGAATTAATCCCAAGCTATAAATGTCGCTCGCGGTCGAAACGATTTCGCCTTTAATTTGTTCGGGCGAAGCATACGCCGGAGTCATCATTCCGAGTGCAGTCACGGTTTGCGCCTTGTAATCTTCATCGGGCGTTAAGATTTTAGCGATTCCGAAATCGAGCAGTTTGACCGTTCCGTCGGGCGTGACCAGAATGTTTGACGGTTTCAAATCACGATGGACGACAAGCCGCGAATGGGCGAATGAAACCGCCGCGCAAACTTGTAAAAACAAGCGCAAACGCTCGTTAATTGATAAATCTTTTTCGTCGCAGTATTCGTCGAGCGGCTGACCTTTGACGTATTCGAGCGCGAAAAACTGCAAACCGTCAGCGGTCATTCCGCCGTCGAGCAGACGCGCGATATGCGGATGTTCGAGCGACGCTAAAATCTGCCGCTCAAAGCGAAAACGCCGCAGCATCGCGTCCGAATCCATTCCGCGTTTGAGAATTTTAAGCGCGGCAATCTGCGAAAAATCCGCGCCTTCGCGCGACGCTTCAAAAACGATGCCCATTCCGCCGCGCCCGATTTCGCGCGTGATTTTGTAGTTACCGATTTCCTTGCCGATAAAATCTTCGGCGCGTTCGTCCTGCCACAGATGCGAAAGATTGGCGATTGGCGCGGCAAAATTATTCTGCTTTTCCGCCGCGAGCAGTTTGCGGACTTCGGCTAAAATCTCCGTGTCCGCCTGATTTTTTAATAAATCTTCGCATTCGGCTGAACCGAGTTCGACCGCTTCGTTAAAAATCGCTTTAATTTTTTGCCAGTTTTCGGGTGACATAAGAAAAAATTGTCCACAGATGAACACGGATTAACACAGATAAAGGCAGATTTTTATGATAATTTATCAGCGATCAATATGAATGTTGATAATTTGATTGATTGGGAAATCATCAAAAATATCTGTGTTCATCTGTGTTCATCTGTGGATAAAAAATGCACCCTTGCTGACGCGCGGGTTTCCGCCTCAATCTAACTCGCAGAAGTTTTCAGAAAATCAGGTCAATTTTGTCGTCAGCCACGCCCGCGCCATTCGCCATTCGCGTTTGATTGTTGATTCCGATACGCCGAAAACTTCCGCCGCTTCTTCGTTGGTTAAGCCGCCGAAAAATTTCAGTTCGACAATTTTCGCCTGAGTCGGATCAAATTCCGCCAATTCATTTAAAGCGTTATCGAGAAAAATAAGATCAACTTCCGAATCGCCTGCGAGATTATCAACATCGTCGAGCGAAACAAGCGTTTTGCCGTCGCCGCGTTTCTGCGCGTTGTGCGCTTCGGCGTGATTGACCAAAATTCGGCGCATCATTTCCGACGCGATGGCGAAAAAATGTGCGCGGTTTTGCCAGTTGACCGAGTGTTGATCTATCAGCCGCAAATACGCTTCGTGAACGAGCGCAGTCGCCTGCAAAGTGTGATTTTTGCGCTCCGAAACGAGTTTGTAAGCCGCGATTTTTTTGAGTTCGTCATAGACGAGCGGCAAAAATTCGTCGAGACTTTCACGCTTTCCCGCCTGCGCTTCCTTGAGCATCTGTGTCAGATTTCCGTTCGAGTTTTGCGTCATTATTTATCGGCTGAGGGCGAAATTATTTTCGCTTAAATCAAATGTTTAAGCAAGCCGTTTTTAAAATTTCGGCACGAGCGCAGATTCTGTAATATCTTTCGCTTTCATTCAGTAACATCTCAAAAATGCTTGTTTCTAAAATTTTAGAATGAGCTTTTTGTCGTTTTTTAGAGCAATTAAGTTTCCGTCAAGCGTTCTTCCGAGAAAAGGAGATTTGAAACTTATGCTTATTCAAGGAAATTTAATCGGTTTCGGGATGTTTATTATCGCGGGAATCATCGTCGTCATCGGTCATTTTTTACTGAAACTTCCCGACGTATTTGTGATGATCGTCGGCGGAATTGCGCTGATCGGTATTGATCTGATCGCGCGTCTGCTGAAGAGAAACGAAAAAGGCTGGCTGATGGGCAAAAACTTCGGCGGTTATCTGTATTTCGCGCCGGTTTGGATTTTCGGAATCATCGTTATCGGCATCAATCTCATCAATTTTTTCGTCAGTAAATCACGAATGTAGAAAGCGCAGCGGTGAATTGTTGGCGCATAAGCCGTGTTTATGCGCGAGTTTGAAATAAAGTTCCAAGCCTTTCTGCATCGAATCGTCAATCGAATACGAAATGTTTTCGGCAAGATATTTTTTGAAATCATCGCGCGGCAGAGTTATTTGGCTTTCGTAGTTTGAAATTATTTCGTCGAGATGTGCCAAACCTTCGTCACGCGCGGCGGCGAAATTAATTAGTTTTGCAGTTTCCGCCTTGTCTTTGTTCGCCATCCACATTGCGAAAACAAAGCCGAAATTTGTAAATTCGCGCCAAGTTTCCGCCAGATCGAATTTTCTGAATTGGTTTTCGGTTTTTGGTCTTTGGTTTTTGGGCGAATCTGGAATCATCAACGCCGGATCGCCGATAAGTAAAGCGCAATCCGAATCTGAAAGCATTTCAGTTATATTCGGTTTCGCCTGTTTATAGATCGGTTCAAAGCCGAGAAATTCGCGGAAAATAATTTTTGTTAAGGCGACGGAAGTTTTTGATGAAACGTCGAGCGCGACCGTTTTGACATCCGCTAAATCTTCGCCTTTTGTTACCAGACAAACACTTCGCACACGCTCCCGTGCGCCGACGCAGACGTTCGGAACGAGCAAAATATTATCTATTCGCTGATATTCAATGACGGGAACGAGTGCGGCATCAATGCGGTTTTGCGATAGAAGTTCGGCGGAACGCGCCGGAGCATTGTCTAAAATCAACTCAAATTTGCCGCGATTTGTCCCGTAGAGAAACGACCAAATCAGCGGCGCGGTGTTTGAATAACTCGAAGCGGAAATTCGCGTCTGCTGCATTTATCTGGTCAACACATCTTCGTAATCTTCCGAAGATTCGAGAACTTTTTTGACAAAAGGGCAAGTCGGTTTGATTAATAGATTTTTGTCGCGGGCGAATTTAACGACCGCTTCGACGAGAGCTTTGCCGATGCCTTTGCCTTTCAACTCTTTGGAAACCGCCGTGTGATCAACGACGAGTTTTCTCGCTCCTTCGCGGACGTATGTCATTTCCGCCACCCATTCGCCTTCCTGTTCGATGAAGAACGCGCCGTTTTTTCCGTGTTCTTGTCTTTTAATTTTCATCCTGCTTTTAGCCTACAAAGAAAGTTTCCCGAAATGCAAATCTTGTTTGAGAATTCATTTTAGATTATCCTCGAAAATATGAAAATATACGACATTACGTTTCCGATTTCAAACGAAACGCCGGTTTATGAAGGCGATCCGAATGTCAAAATCGAAACCGCGCATTCGATTAAAAAAGGTGACGCGGCAAATGTTTCGTCGCTCTGTTTCGGCGCACACACGGCGACGCACGTTGACGCGCCCGGACATTTCATTGACGGAGCGCGTAAAATTCACGAAATCGAACTCGAAAAATTAATCGGCAAGTGCCGCGTCGTCGAATTGGACGAGAATGCGCTGTCGGTCGAGCCGGAACATCTCGAAAATCTCGAAACGGTCGAACGAATTTTATTTAAAACGCGCAATTCACAATTCTGGAACGCGCCCGAACAAGGTTTTCGCAAAGATTTTACATACATTTCGCCCGCCGCCGCAAAAGTTTTAGCCGAAAAAAACGTCAAACTCGTCGGCATTGATTACCTGTCGGTCGAAAAATTCGGCTCGACCGATTTTGCAACGCACATCACGCTTTTGGAAAAGGAAATCGTCATCATCGAAGGGTTGGATTTACGCGAAGTTTCCGGCGGCGATTACGAATTAATCTGTCTGCCGCTCAAAATCATCAGTGAAACCGGCGACGGCGCACCGGCGCGGGCGATTTTAAGAGAAATAAACTAACCACGGAACGCGAATTTCAGTTCGCATCTCGGTTTTAATATGAACGAGAAACGTAAAACTCATATCAGTAAATTTTTAAGCCTCATTTTGCGGCACAAACCCGAAAAAGTCGGTTTGCAGTTGGACGAAAACGGTTGGGCAAATGTCGCCGAACTGGTCGAAAAATCAGCACAGGCGGGAAATAAATTCACGTTTGAAGAACTTGCCGAAGTTGTTGAAACGAACGATAAAAGGCGTTTCGCGTTTGACGAAACCAACACTAAAATCCGCGCCAGCCAAGGACATTCTTTAAATGTTGATGTCGGTTTTGAAGAAAAACTGCCGCCCGAAATTCTTTATCACGGAACAGCGGAGCGAAATGTCAAAGCGATTCTCGAAAAAGGTTTGCAGAAAATGGCGCGGCATCACGTTCACCTTTCGGCTGACACGGAAACAGCGCGAATCGTCGGGACGCGTTACGGCAAGCCTGTGATTTTCAAGATCGAAACCGGCGCAATGCTCACGGAAAATTTCAAATTTTACGTTTCGGCGAATGGTGTTTGGTTGGTTGAAGAAGTGCCGCCGAAGTTTTTGGAAGTATTATGAGCGAAAAAACAGAAGAATTCTTTATCGGACAAAAAGTTCTAATTTCTAAAAATGGAGGTTGGAAAGAAAATTTTACTGGGAAAATTGCTTTGCCGCCGAAAATAGATTTCTTCAAAGACTATAACAATAATCATTTTAGGAAAATAAAAATAGGAAAGCGCGAAATAATTTTTGTTTGGATTGTTTTTGACTCTCCGCAAATTGATATAGATGGTAATAGTAAATATAGCCAAGCTGAAATAAATACAAAATATATTCAAATAATGGAAAACTAAAATGAATCGCAAAGAATTTGTTGAAAAGCGGCGTGAAATGGCGCAAAAATCAATTGATGAATTAATCGAATTGCTGTCCGCCGAAGATTTGCAGACGCGGTTTTTTGCCGAGATGTGTCTGCGCGACGCGACTGGCGTTTGACTGAATTTTCAACCGGCGGGTTCGTCGGCAAAACGTGAAACGGCAATTGCAGAATGGCGCGAATGGCTGAAAGCGCGTGAAGGCAAATTTAAGAAAAAACTGCGTCTAAACAAAATTGCGGATTGAAAGAAATTGAAATTAAAGCTATAACATTTGTGAGAATTGAAACGAATTTTGGAACGCGGAATTCGTTTTTTCGTATTGATTTTTATGAACGATTAAAAATCACCGCGTCCGGCAAAATGTTTCGGACATTTTTTTGACGTGAAATTTCATTTTCACCTATACTGTTAGAGTTTTTGGCAGATTTTGTTATTTAATAATCGGAAGTTGGCGTTTCTAAACTAACCGAAAAGGAGAATTGAAGATGGGACGCTTGTTAAATTTAGTCAAAGGTTTTTTCGCGCTTTTTGTTTCCAAAGTCGAAACCGAACATCCCGAAATCGTTTATCAAAATTCGATTGATTCGATCACCGTCAAAGCCGTGCAGCTCAGAAACGCGGCGGCGGCGATTATCCGCCGGCGCGATGAACTCGAAGACAAATACGAAACGAAAACGCGCGAATTAAAGGAAACGGAAGGGCAATTGCAGGTCGCCGTGACAAACGGCGATGAAGAAGTCGGGACGCTTTTAGTCGAGAAATTGGAGGCTTTGCAGTCGGAAGTTTCGGATTTAAATCTCGAATACGAGCAGGGCAAAAAGGACGCGGACGACGTGAAAACCGCGCTGCTCCGAATTCAGTCGGAACGCAGCAAACTGATCGCCGAAAAAGACCGGATGATGGGCAAACTTGCGAGTGCCGATGCGCGTGTCAAGATTCAGGAACAGCTCGACGGACTCTCGATGGACAGCGATGTCAAGGCACTCGACAATGTTCGCACGCACATCAAAAATCGAATCGCGGCGGCTGATCTTGGCAAGGAACTCAACGAAAGTTCGCTCGACGCGCGGCTCGAAAAAATCAAATCGCAGGTCGGCAACGTGCAGGCGAAAAGCAAGTTTGAAGAACTCCGCAAACAGCACGTCGCCGCGCAGCAGGGTCAACAAGGCACGAACAAAACGATGTAACTTGGATTTGGGAATTCGGATTTGGGATTTTTAGTTCTGAGTCGTCTTTGAATTTCCAATTGTGCGTTACGCGGAATGAAAAAGTGTAAACTCTACATTTTACACTTTACACTAAACTGCATAAAAGAAATCTGAATTTTGAATTCAATATAAAGTGTAAAATGTAGTGTGTAAAATGGTTTGATTTCAATCTTCTTTACAGTTCACAAATAAAATTACGGGTTGGAATTTCGGCGCGGAAAACGAAAAATCCGCAATCCGAAATCCGCAATCCAAAATCAAAAAATATGGCTATTAGAATCGGTAATTATCAACTCGGTCCGGGCGCGATTATTCTTGCGCTGGCACTAATCTTAGGTTGTTTGTATGTTGCGGCGCGGCAATTCGGAATTATGGAAAAACTGACACCGAAAACGGATGTCAGCAAAACCGAACAAACCATCGAACGCACCGAAGACATCAAGCGCGAAAATCTGCCCGCGACCGACGTGAAACCGCCGACACCGACCAAAGACGACCCGGAAGTGACGATTGGTTTATGGACTTGGCAGGCGCAGAGTCCGATTATTGATGCCGTCGGCGGTGTCGGTAAATCGGGTGATCATCCCGACAGTCTGCTGTATCAAGCCGGAATTAAAAACACGCGCATCGTCATTGAAAACGATACGTCGAAACAGGTTGAGGCGTTGGCTTCAAACAATATGCAGTTCGTCACGACGACCGGCGATCAGGCGGCGGTTGACATCGCAGGCGCAAACAAACTGCTGCGCGGCAACAAGGCGAAAGTCGTCTGGAGCGGCGGATACTCGTCGGGCGAAGATTGTTTGATGGGACCCGAATCCTGGAAAAAAGACCCGCAAGCCGCGAAAGGCGCGTTGATTGTGACGGCTGTTCCGTATTGCGATTTTAACGTCGCGGTCAATTGGGCGGCGGACAATAAAATTCCCGTCAACGCCGACGAAAAAGTTTATAACCCGGACGCGATTAATTTCGTCAATGCGTCCGACCATATCGAAGCCTCGCAGAAATTTATTTCAAACGCGAAAGTTTCGCTGAAAAACGTCAAAACAAATCAGATGGAAGACCGCAACATTGACGCGGTGGCGACGTGGACTCCCGGCGACGTAATGGCGGCGCAGGGGCGCAGTTCGGTTGATTACAAAAGCAAGTCGGAGAAGTTACAGAAAATTATTTCGACTGAGCAATATTCGGCGATGATGCCGCATATTTTGTTCGCCAACGAAGATTTCATCAAAAAACATCCCGAATACGTTGAAACGCTGCTCCGCTGTTTTGCCCGCGCCGGTGCGAAAATCAAAGGCGATCCGAATTACTTTAAAACGCGCGTTGCCGCGCTCAACGCGCAAGTCTTTAATATGGAAGGCAAAGGTCCGTCATTTTGGGCGAAATATTACGATGTCGTCAATGAAAACGGCGTTAGTCTCGGCGGTTCGCGGGTCAACGACATCGCCGACAACCGCCATCTTTTCGGGCTTGACGGCACAAAAGGTTTGACCGACAGCGTTTTCGGAATTTCCTACAACGAACACGCCAAACGCCTGCAAAAACTGCTGCCCGACAGAATGCCGACGATCACGCCGGTTGATCAGGTCGTTGATCTGACGTTTATCAAAAAAATGGCGGACGAAACCGGACAGGTCAAAACTGAAACCGGAAATTCGACGCAGACAAACTCCGCCGATACGGTCGTCAAGGCTAATTTCGAGATAAATTTCGACAGCGGTTCGTCCGAACTAAAACCTGCGGAACTTGCTAAACTCAATGAAATCAGAAGTTTGCTGATTCGCGCATCGAACACGAAAATCATCGTCGAAGGTCACACTGACAACGCGGGCGATGCCGGAAAAAATATCGAATTGTCGAAATCGCGGGCGCAATCGGTCTGGACGTGGCTCAAGGCTTCGGACGAATCGCGCGTCAACATCAACGATCAGCGCATAATTTCAGTTGACGGCTACGGTTCGCTCAATCCGGTCGCCGGCACGAAGGACGCGCAGACGACCGAAGAACGCGCAAAAAATCGCCGCGTGACGATCATTTTGAAATAAACGGAGCGCAAAACTAAAGCCGTCTGATTGGAGCGCAAGCATCCCTGCTTGCAATGAGCGGCACGCTTCGGACGCTCAAAAGCCTTTCTAATTTTTTGACTTTCGAGAAAATGAAACGCTTTTTCGCGGTAAAAAATACCGCTCAATGCAACCGGAACGGATTGCGCTCCAGTCCTGAAAATATATGGAATCCGAGATTAAACCTGTTAATGCCGGTTTGTGGCAAAGTCATCTACGCGAGGCTTTTCGCTTTTGTGGAAGTCCTGCAAAATTTGTTCGCGCCAATCTTTTTGTCATTTGGATTTTGGTTTTGTTCCTATTTTGGGTGTTCACGCCGATTCAGGGAATTCCTTATCCGAGCGAGGTTTTGACGGCGTTTCAGCGAATGTTCGCGTCCGCCGCAAATGATTCGAGCAATCTCATTTACAACACCTGGACGACCGTTAAACTCAACATTGTCGGACTTTTTTTCGCTTCGGTGATTTCGCTGATTATCGCATATTTCAGTATTTTACCGCTGCTTCAGCCTTTTAATCAGATTTTGCAGTGGTTCAGATATTTGCCGATTGTCGCGTTCAATCTAGTTTTTCTCTCGATTTTTACGATTGGCTGGTCAATGAAGGTGGCGATGCTGACGGCGGGAATGGCGTTTTTCCTGATTACTTCGATGTCGGCGGAAATCGCGCAGATTCCGCGTCTGAAATACGAGTTGGCGCGGGTTTTGAATTACAGCGATTGGAAGGTTTTCTGGACGGTTGTCGTGCGTCCGACTTTGCCCGCGATGATTGATACGGTCGCGCAAAGTGCGGCGATGGGTTGGGTGATGATCGTCGCCATCGAAACTTTTAACCGCACCGAAGGCGGCATCGGCGCGGCGATTTATTCGTATTCGGCAACCAACCAAAAAGCCGAAGTCTATGTGTATCTGATAATTATCGGCATCATCGCGGTGTTGGAAGACCAGTTTTTCTATTGGCTGAAACGTATTTTATTTCCTTACACAAAAATCGCCGAACGAGCTTAAACAGTTATCAGTTATCAGTTATCAATAATTATCGGCATCATCGCGGTGTTGGAAGACCAGTTTTTCTATTGGCTGAAACGTATTTTATTTCCTTACACAAAAATCGCCGAACGAGCTTAAACAGTTATCAGTTATCAGTTATCAGTTATCGGTTTGATAATTATTGAGAAATTAACGGCAAGGTGGTTTTGAATTTGATAACTGATAACTGTTATCTGATAACTGTAAAAAACTGATAACTGTAAAATATGTTGAATAATAGTGTTGTTTATGAAAAAGCCTATAAATTTGCCGTCAGGATTGTGAAGGCATTTAAGCATTTGCAGGAAACACAAAAGGAGTATGTTTTGTCGAAACAAATGCTCCGAAGCGGAACTTCAATCGGTGCGAATGTCGCCGAGGCAAACGGCGCAATTTCAGATGCGGATTTTTCAAGTAAAATGAGTATCGCATATAAAGAATGTCTGGAAACCAAATATTGGCTGTCTTTATTGAAAGATACTGATTACATTACCGAAAAATCCTTTGAAAGTATGCACACCGATGCCGATGAAATCGCCAAAATCTTATTTTCAATAATCAAAAAAGTTCGCATAGAAAAAATTGATAACTGATAACTGTTATCTGATAACTGAAAAAATGGAAGAACTCTTAACCATCGAAAACGTATCGAAAGGTTTTCCGCTCAACGACGGCAATCTTTTGCAGGTTTTGTCCGACGTTAATCTGAAAATTTTGAATATTCCCGTAAAGCCGCAGATTCTGAGCATTCTCGGACCTTCGGGCGGCGGCAAAACAACGCTTTTGCGAATTTTGGCGGGACTCGACGTGCCGGATTCCGGCAGAGTTGTCATTAAAGACGGCAACGGCGGCGGTTTGCGTCAGGTAACGGTCGGCGACATCGGCGTAGTTTTTCAGCGTTATCCGCTTTTCGACGACCGGACAGTTTTGCAAAATCTGACCGAACCGGCGATTAACGGCGGTTTGAAAAGTAACGAAGCACGCGCTAAAGCCGTTCAATATCTCAAAGAATTCGACTTATCGAGACAGGCAAATTCTTATCCGGTGCAGCTTTCGGGCGGTCAGCGGCAGCGCGTCGCCATCGCGCAGCAGTTGATTCAGGAACGCCGCTACATCATTTTAGACGAGCCTTTTTCGGGACTCGACCCGAACAACATTGCGAACGTCATTAATCTTATCCAGACGATTGCCGAACGGCACGACGACAACACATTTATTATTGTCACACACGATATAACTTCTGCTATGATTATTTCCGACCACGTTCATTTGCTCGGCAAACCGAACGACACGGACGAAAAAGGCGGCGCGTATTTTGTCAAAAATTACGATTTGATCGAAGAAGGTTTGGCGTATCAGCCGAATATCGAAGATTTGCCGCGTTTTCAGGCGATTAGAAAAGAGATCAAATACGTCCATTTTCCAAAGTTGGTGATTGCGAAAAATTAAGCGAAGTTCTCAGTGATTTTATAATTTTGTATGGCGAATTCCGAGCCGAATTACGTTAAAGAAATTCTTTCAAGCCAATGGAATCTGGCATTTATCGGCGTGATGTTTCTGCTGATGGTGATCGTTAATTTCATCGGTTTCGGCGCACTGCTGATCGGCGGCGAAATTCTCGCGCTGCTGATCGCGCAGGTTCCCGCCGTGCAGCATTACATTCGCCTGAAAGCGCAAATTGACGACAAGAAAAACTCGAAACTCAAGGAACAGGAAATGGTTTTGAATCTGCCGCCGCAGTATCAAAACGATTTTCAAAGCGTCAAACAACTCTGCGACGAAATCGAAGAACGCTGGAAATCGCAGGGCAATCAGGGCAATTATCTGCTCTCGGATTTAATCAACAAACTCGGCGCGTTTCGCTTTGAATACGCGCGGATGCTGCAAGCCCACAGTCTTTCGTCAAATCGCAACGTCGCCCAACTCGTCCAGCGTTTGCAGGAAGAATTAAACCAAAACGAAGCTGCATTTGAACGCGAAAAATCGCCGAAAGTCCGCGAAGTTCTCGCGCAAAACGTCCGCATTATCAAACAACGTCTGCAAAGAACGATGCAGCTCGGCGATTTGTTAAGACTGCTCGCGGCGCGTCTCTCGGTCGTCAAAAATTCGTTAAACTTGCTGCACGACGAAGTTTATTCAATCGCCGATCCGACGAGCGTTTCGTCGCAAGTTGATAATTTATTATTAACTTTGGACATTGACGAAGAATTAAAAGCGACCTACGAAGACGTTTTAGGCAGCGACACCAAAATTCCTTTGCCCGCGCCGCAAAGTCAGCAAAATCCGAACGCGCAGGCGCAAAGACAATCGAATGCGAGAAGATTAAAATGAGATCAAAGAATTTGAAAAAAAACGCGAAGCGGACTGGAGCGCAATCCGTCCCGGTTGCAATGAGCATCGCTTCGATGCGAAAAAACGATCATATATTTTCAAGTTGAAAGTTTGCGAAACGCTTATTCGCGGTAAAAAACACCGCTCAATGCAACCGGGACGGATTGCGCTCCAGTCATTTAAATTAAACTTATGCCAAGAAATCCAGAATTAGACAAATTATTACGCGAAGTTGACAGTTTGACGGGCAGTGCGCCGTCGCCTGTGCCGGAAAATGAACCCGAAGAACAAACCGGACAAGCGCACCAAGGTTCGTCGTTTTTAGACAAGATCGGCGGCTTTTTTATCTCGAAGGTCGAGGACGAAAATCAGCATTTTCAAACTCCGCCGCCGACACCGAACACGGTTTCGGAAATGGCTTCGACCGAACCTGTGCCGGAATTTACGGTTGACAGCGATGATATGTCGGGCAAAGTTTTCGCGGACATTTATGCCGAAGCCGGAGTTGATGATTCGGCTTTTACGGTTGATAAACTGCTGACATTATTGCAAGACCCGACGCTCAAAGATCAGCCGCTGGCGACGAAAACACTGGTCGTCAAAATGGCTCTGAAAGCGCAGAACGTCGCGCCCGAAGTTCCGGTTAACGATGCTGTCAAACGCGACCGTGCGCTCGACGCATATCAAAAAATGCTGAATTCGCGGGCATCCGCCGCCGAAGCGCAGAATTCGCAGGCGATTCAGCAAATCAATGAAGAAGTCAAAAAGTTTCTCGAACAGAAAAACTCGGAAATGGACGCGCTGCGAACCGAAACGGCGGAAATGAAACGACAGGCAGACACCTTCGCCTCGCGCCGCATTCAGGAAGAACAACGGCTCGCGGAAATCATCGTCCCGCTGCTCGAAGGTCAACCGAATCCGGTAACAACGGGAAACGACGTGGATTAATAAAGGCAAAAGGCAAAAGTAAAAAGGTAAAAGTTCGGAATCTTTTTGCTTTTTACCTTTTGCCTTTTTACTTTTTACTTATGAGTGAAACGAATTTACCAGAGTGGACAAACGAATTGAAACGCCGGTATTTGCGCGGCGAAGCGTCAGTTTTTGTGCTTTACGGCAATGTTTACGACACGATTCTGCACGACGGTAAACTGCTTGCACTGACCGATTTTTTGGTTAATGAGGTCTTAAAAACCAATAAAGATTTGGTCGGCGTTTTCAATGTTTCGCAAGGGTTTCGCATCGCGTATCGCAAAAACTACGACGATGGCAGAAAAGATACGCTCAATGTTCTCAGCAGTTTAACGACTTCGCATTCAAAAACTCAGTGGCTCGAAGCTTTGGAAGTTTTGCTGACGGGAACGAACATTTTTACGACTTCGCGCAACGCTTTGATTTTAGAATACGCCGAAACGCTTGCACCTTCGGGCGATCCGTCGTTTCAGGCGGACACCGACCGCGCGGCGATTGTCACGCTCCATCGCTGGTCGTTTTTGCCGAACATTCAGCAGCAGGACAATATCGTTATTCTGCTGACCGAAAATTTGTCCGAACTGTCGCCGAAAATCGTAGCGAATCCGCGCGTTGCGGCGATTGAAGTGCCGCTGCCCGATGCCGAAACACGCAAAAAAGCGATTGCGCTGACAGATAATTCGATGAGCGAAAATTCGCTAAATCGTTACGCCGAAATCACCGCCGGACTGAAACTTTTGCAGATTACTTCGATTCTCACGCCGCATCAAACGAACGGTGCGACCATCGAAGAACGGACAAATTTTATCGCCGGTTTGCTCGGCGGCGGCGAAGACACGGCGCATCGCGCCAAAGAATTAGCCGCGCTCACGTTAGAGAAGACAAATGAAGAAATAGTTAAACTTCTTGCGCCCGACAAACAGGATTCCGCCGTTCAAACCGCCAAAGATTTACAGGAAAAAGCCAAAAACGAACGCGACAAACTGATCTTTCAGCGCAAACGCGAAATCATCGAACGCGAATGTTTCGGACTGCTCGAATTCGTCGAACCGAAATTCGGATTCGAGGTCGTCGGCGGACAGGAAGCCGTCAAAAAAGATTTGAACTTCATCGCCCGCAATATGCGCGAAGGTTTTTACAACCGCGTGCCGATGGGTTTGCTTTTCACCGGCGCACAGGGAACGGGCAAGACGTTTTTTGCGACGGCTTTCGCGGGCGAAGCGAAAATGACCGCCGTTA
Source organism: Pyrinomonadaceae bacterium (assembly GCA_965247805.1). Classification (GTDB taxonomy): domain Bacteria; phylum Acidobacteriota; class Blastocatellia; order Pyrinomonadales; family Pyrinomonadaceae; genus JAFDVJ01. The sequence continues at coordinate 4,175,146 of OZ252034.1, read as the reverse complement.
AATTGAAAAATATCCGCTCGAAATGGGTCGGCGCGACCGAGGGAAACCTCGAAAAAGTTTTGAGCGTAATTAAAGCAATCGGACAGGTTATCGTGATAATTGACGAAGCCGACCGCAGTTTCGGCAATGGCGGCGAATCTGACGGCGACGACGGCACTTCTTCGCGGATCATTGCCAAGATGAAGGAATTTATGTCCGATACTTCAAATCGCGGACGGGTTTTGTTCATTTTGATGTCGAATCGCCCCGACCAAATAGACATTGACCTCAAACGCGCCGGACGAATTGACCGCAAAATCCCGTTTTTCTACCCGCAAACCGAGACGGAAGTCGCCGCAATCGGCAAAGCGACGGCGCGAAAAAACAAACTGAACATCGCCGCCGAAACGCTCGACGCAAGCGATATTTGGCAAAAAATGATCGGCTACAGTGCCGCCGACATCGAAGCCGTTTTGCTTTTGGCGGGCGAAACGGCGGCGCGTGATTCCGAAACCGAGTGCGAGATTTCCGCCGAAAATCTGCAAACCGCGTTCACCGATTATTTCCCGAGCCGCGACACGACGATGCTCAGTTTTATGGAACATCTCGCCGTTTTTGAATGCTCGAACCGCAAACTTTTGCCCGAAAAGTATGCGGAAATGTCATCCGACGAACTGGATTTGAAACTCCGTGAGCTACGTTTGCTAATCGGAAATCGGCGTTGAATCAAAAGATAATAATGAAACTTGAAAATTCATTTCCAATGATTTTATCTAACAAAACTTCTGATGAAGTATGGAGTTTCTTTGATGCTTTGCCGAAGGATTATAAAAAGTTTTTAGATAATACGAATGGCGGTTTTGCCGAAGAATTTAAATATACTTTTGAAACAGGAATTCCATACATAACGGAAAAGGTAAATAATCCATCAAAGACAGACTGTGTGATCGAGTTTTTCGGAATTTGCGCGTCTAAGAATCAACGAGAAGAGTTTCCAAAAGATTTAATTGAAACTGCCAAAGAATATGCGGCTGAAGATTTTTTGCCATTGGGAATGATTGCAATTGCTTCGTGCATTCAAAATAGTTTAGTTTGTCTTTCATTACGAAAAAATGATTTCGGGCAAATTTTCTATTGGGATTGGTATTGGAAATATCCTTGGAGTAAAGAATTTTTTCAATTAAGAATTGATAAGGTTTCAGCAGTTTATCCAAACGCGGAAGAAATTTTGAGTGATTCTCAGAATAATTTATACCAAATAGTTTCAGATGAGTTTAATTATGCAACAATCATAAAAATCGCCGATTCATTTGATGATTTTTTATCAAAATTAAAAGATGTAAGAGAGAACGATGATTTAGATGTCCTTTGAAAACCTATGAATGTTGACGAAAAAAGCTACCGCGAAAAAGTTTATAAAATCGTCCGTGAAATTCCGTCGGGGCGCGTGATGACTTACGGGCAAATCGCCGATATTTTGGGCGAAGGCTACACGGCGCGGACGGTCGGATATGTGATGCACGCGGCGGAAACCGAAAATGTTCCGTGGCAAAGAGTTATTAATTCACAGGGCAAATGTTCGACCGACAAACTGCTTTTACCGCACAACATTCAACAAAAAATTCTCGAAGACGAAGGCGTTATTTTCAACGACAAGGGAAAATGCGATCTCGAAAAATATCGCTGGTTTCCCGAAGGTTACGAACCCAAAAAAGACGAACAGCCGAGTCTTTTCGGGTAAAAAAACAATCAGTCGATGGGCGAGTCTGTTTGCCGTTGTGATTTGACTGCTCTGCCGGTTTTCATTTTACTCACAAATAATCCTTGTAAAAATCCGCTTAAAATTGTTTTAATAGAGTTATAAAAAATCTTTGATGCGAATCAAGGGTATTTAAAATAAATACCAAAAAGCGGGCGCGGAAGCCGCAACCCTTCCCGACCTGTTAATTATTTTGACTTGTCTTTTCACTTCTATCTTGAATTCAAGTAGAGGTTTTAACATTCAAGATACAACAAATTTCAGGTCGGGAAGGGTTGCGGCTTCCACGCCCGCCAAAACTCAATATCTTAACGATTTTCTTAACTCTTGATCGCGTTTTTACAACTTATTTTATAAATTTATGTCAAAAAAAGTTTTAGTTTTACTCGTTTTTATCTTTTCAATTTCGGTCAGCGCACAGCAAAAATTTGTCGCTAATCTTTCGGGTTTGCAGGTTGTTCCGCCGAGCAGTTCACCGGGCAAAGCGGTTTGTCTTCTGACGCTTAACCAAACCGAAACACAGCTTTCGATCACTTGCCGATACGAAAATTTGACTGCTAACGCAACCGTCGCAGGAGTCGGTTTCGGCGCACCTGTCGGCGGCATCGGTTCATCAATCATCGCAACAATAATAAATAACGGCGGACAAAGCGGCACAGTTTCTTTTACCTTCGGATTAACCGCGCAAAGGCTTGCGAATTTACGAGCCAATCAGACCTATATTTACATAAATAATCAGAATGCGGCGGAGATTCGCGGACAGATTCATCTGGCGAACAGTGCCTACAACGATTTTGACGGCGACGGACGAACCGACTTGACCGTTTATCGAAACTCGAACAATTCGTTTTATTCTTTGAGCAGTTTGAACGGTTATTTCACCGAAAAACAGATCGGACAACCCGGCGATTCGGTTTCGCTGACGGTTGATTTCGACGGCGACGGACGTTCCGATTTTTCGACGGCTCGTTATAATTCGGAAGTTTTATGGCGAATTTTTAAGAGTTCGACCGGAAGTTTGGAAGAAACTCGTTGGGGAAGTTCGACGCTTGGAGATTTTTTTGCCGCCGCTGATTATGACGGCGACGGCGCGTTTGACCTCGCCGTTTTTCGCGCCGGAGTTTGGTATATTATCGAGAGTTCGACGGGAAATGTGCGCTACGAATATTTCGGAAAATCAGGCGACGCGCCCGCGCCGAACGATTTTGACAAAGACGGCAAAGCCGATTTAGCCGTCGCGCGAAGCGAAAACGGACAGCGCGTTTGGTATGTCCGCCGAAGTTCCGACGGCGCATTTTACGCAATTCAATGGGGCTTGAGTTCCGACGCATTTTTCACCGGGCGAAGCGATTGGGACGGCGACGGCGCGGCGGATATTACCGTCATTCGCAACGAAAGCAGTCAACGCGTCTTCTACATTTTGCGCTCTTCCGACAATCAATTACAGATTATTCGCTGGGGATTAAGTTCCGATGTCGTTAAACTCGGCGATTACGACGGCGACGGACGCACGGACGCGGCTGTTACACGCGCAATTAACGGACAGCGTGTTTTCTTTATTCTCCAAAGCTCGAACGGCGAACCGCGCTACGAAACCTTCGGCTTGGCAGGCGATTTCTAAAAGACTGAAGCGCAAGGACTGGAGCGCAATCCGTCCCAGTTGCATTGAGCGGTGTTTTTTACCGCGAATAAGCGTTTCGCAAACTTTTAACTTGAAGAAATTGAAAGGCTTCTTCGTGTTTGAAGCAAACACTCAATGCAACCGGGACGGATTGCGCTCCAGTCTAATCGAATTACCGATTTTGAAACGCTTCCCACAAAGTCCACAAACCCGAAATCAAAAAAATCGCTGCGCCGACGTATTTGATTAATTTTTCGGGCAGATTTTTACCCATTATTTTCCCGACAATAATTGCCAAACCGTCGGCGATCACCATTCCGATTGTGCTGCCGAGCCAAACTGCGACAAAACTTTGCTGCTGACTGGCAATCGTGATCGTCGCCAGCATCGTTTTATCACCGAGTTCGGCAAGAAAAAACGTCGTGGCAACTGTCAGAAACGGACCGAATTTACTCTTGTTCGGTATCTCTTCATCGTCGAGTTTATCACCGCGCAGTGTCCACAAACCGAAAATGATAAAACTGATTCCGGCGACGACTTTGATCCAAAAAACAGGCAGCGCGAAACCGACGGCTTCGCCAAGCAACACCGAAAAAAGATGAATCGCAAAAGTCGCGGCGAAAACTCCCGCCAAAACAATTGAAGTCTTAAATTTTGTCGCAAAAGCCAGCGCGACAAGTTGAGTTTTATCGCCCATCTCGGCAACAAAAACATAAATCAGCGAAATCCAAAATGCTGTCATAATTTTTCCTCGAACCAAATAAAAAAAAACAGACCTGTGAAGAAGACAATTCAATCGAACTATCGTCTTCACAGGTCTGGCTCACAAAATCTTAAAATTTTTGCCCGCAGCGCGGATGCCCATTTTTCAAAGCATCAGTATGTCGTCATCTGCGATACCGCTTTTCCCGTGCGGCGAGTTACTCCCCTGTCGAAGTAGATTCTTAAACTATCAGATTCGGCAAAATAATGTCAAGAGCCGACTTTATTCGATTTGCTAAACTTTATCTAAAATCAACGGCGGTTTAGAATAAAAATATGTATTAAGCAGGCTCCAAAATGAGTGTGATACAGACTAGATTTACAACTCCGTATTTCAAATGATTTATGCTTTTGTGATAGTATTCACTTTTTAATTCGTAAAATGATGTCAAACCTTAAACTCATTCAAACACTTGGTTTTACGCCAAAAGAAAATACTTCGGACATATTTCAAAAGAAGTATGCCAACGGTTATTCGATTGAAATTGACTTTGAAAATAAGAAGATTAATTTCGGTGATTTGATCAAATCCGAAAGCAAAACGACGCAGAACTTTTCGCAAACCGAAAATTGGGTGGTTTTGGAGTGCGTTAATCGTCTGCTCGAAAAAGGTTACGCGCCGAAAAACATCAGTTTGGAAAAAGTCTATCCTTCGGGACACGGCACAAGCGGACGGCTCGATATTTTAGTTTCGCGCGACGACAAAACGGCGTATCTGATGATCGAATGCAAAACTTACGGCGCGGAATTCGACAAAGAATTTAACAAACTCAAAAAAGACGGCGGACAGCTTTTTACATATTTTCAGCAGGACAAAAACGCCGAAATTCTGATGCTTTACGCTTCGGAACTGCGTGGCAGCGAGATAATTTATCGCAACGAAATCGTCAAAATCGAAGACGATTACCGGCAGACTGGAAATGTTAAAGATTTTTACGACCGCTGGAACAAACTTCCGAAAAACAACGGCGTGTTTGACGAATGGGTTGCGCCGTATGATTTTCAAAGTAAAGCACTGACTATAAACGCCTTAAAGGATATTAAGCAGGAAGACAGCAGTTTTATTTTTAATCAGTTTTTGGAAATTTTGCGGCATAATGTCGTTTCCGACAAGGGAAATGCGTTTAACCGTATTTTTACACTGTTTCTTTGTAAAATTTATGATGAAAAAGTGAATGAAGGAACAGATAACGAACTCGGTTTCCAGTGGCTGGAAGGCGAAGATCATCGAACCTTCCAATTACGATTGACTGATTTGTATAAAAACGGAATGTATGAATTTCTCGAAAAAGTGGTTACTGATTTTTCGGAAACAGAATTTAACAATAAATTCAAACACTTGGACGAAAATTTAAGAAACTCGATATTAGGCGAATTCAATAAAATCAGACTTGAAAAGAACAATGAATTCGCTATAAAAGATGTTTACGATGAGCAGTCTTTTAACGAAAACGCCGTTGTCGTTAAAGAAGTTGTCCAACTTTTGGAAAAATACAAACTTCGCTACACGAAAAAACAACAATATCTTTCAGACTTTTTCGAGTTGCTTTTAACTACTGGATTAAAGCAGGAATCAGGGCAATTTTTTACGCCTGTTCCGATTGCTCAGTTTATAATAAAAAGTTTGCCGATTGACAGTATTTTAGAATCTAAACTGTCATCTGCAAAAATTGACAATGATACTTTGCTGCCGTATGTAATGGATTATGCCGCCGGAAGCGGTCATTTTTTAACCGAAATGATGCACGAAATGCAGCGTTTGATTAAGCAAAAAGACGATAAAAAATATAATCCGAGTGTCGCAAAAAAAATACGAAATTGGCAGGATGACCATTTTTCTTGGGCAATTCAATATATTTACGGCGTAGAAAAAGATTATCGTTTAGTCAAAGTTGGCAAAGTCGGTTGTTATCTGCACGGCGACGGTTTAGCAAACGTCATTCATTCTGACGGTCTAGCCGGTTTTTCTCATCCTGATTACAAAGGAAAATTGTTAGCAACCGACAAAGATTTTCCGCAAGACAATAAGCAGTTTGATATTGTCGTTTCAAATCCGCCGTATTCTGTTTCTGCTTTTAAAAATGCGGCATATTCGTTTTACAAAAAGAATGATTTCGAGCTTTACGACAAACTGACCGATCAGAGCAGTGAAATCGAATGTTTGTTTATCGAACGCACGAAACAACTGCTCAAAGACGGCGGCACGGCGGGAATTATTTTGCCGAGCAGCATTTTGAGCAATACGGGAATTTACACGAAGGCGCGTGAGATAATTTTGCAGTATTTCGACATCGTGGCGATTGCCGAACTCGGCAGCAATACGTTTATGGCGACCGGAACAAACACCGTCACGCTGTTTTTGCGCCGCCGGAATAATTACGAAAGCATCAACATCAGAAAATCAATCGAAAAAGCGGTCGCCGATGCGAAAGACCTGACGATTAACGGCATCGAAAAATCTTTCGGCAAATACGCCGCGCACGTTTGGGACGGCATTTCGTTTAGCGATTATGCGAGTTTGCTCAAAAAACAGCCGAACGAAACGATTAAAAATCACGAGATTTATCAGGAATACAAAAGGAAAATCACCGCCAAAGACGATGCTGAAAAGTGGGATAAAATAATCGAAATCGAAACCGAAAAACTGTTTTATTTCATTCTCGCCTATAAACAAAAAATCGTGCTAATCAAAAGCGGTGAAAAACAGGCGGAAAAACAATTTCTCGGCTACGAATTCAGCAACCGGCGCGGAAGCGAAGGCATTCACCCGATTCAGCGCGGCAAAGCGATTGACGAATGCACACGCCTGTTCGACGCAGACGTTTTCGACAATCCCGAAAAAGCCTCGACGTATATTTATCACGCCTTCAACGGCGATTTTGACACGCCGATTGACGAAAGTTTTACTGAACATATTTCACGTCAAAATTTGGTTGATATGTTCACCTTTGACCGCGTTGATTTTGGAAAAGAAATCTCGCTCGCCTTAAAAAAAAAAGTAAAAATTGAAACGAAATGGGACTTGGTTAAATTAGGGGACGTTTCTGAAATTCTCAACGGTGGAACTCCCGATACAAAAAATCAAGATTATTGGGACGGTGAAATTAATTGGGTAACTTTAGTTGATACCAAGAGCAAATATCTCTCGAATACTGAAAGAAAAATAACTGAGGAAGGCGTAAAGAAAAGCAGCGCGGTAGTTTTGCCAGTAAACACAGTTATATTTTCTTCTCGTGCGACAATTGGAGATATTTGCATCAATAAAGTAGAGACCTGCACAAACCAAGGATATAAAAATTTTGTTTGCAATAAAGATAAAATCCATTATGAATATTTGTATCTTATTCTAAAAAATCAAGCTAAAAATATTGCTACGTTAGCTTCGGGAATGACGTATCCAGAAATTTCAAAGTCAGAAATAGCTGATTTCAAAATTCCGCTTCCGCCAAAAGACATTCAGAAAAAAATCGTCGCCGAAATTGAAGTTTTAGAAACGAAAGAAGCTGCCGCGAAAGCGGAAATTGAGAAACAAAAGAAGTTAATCACGGACAAATTCACCGGATTAAATTTCACGAAACAAAGTCTGGGAAACATCGCAACTTTCAAAAACGGGCTGAACTATTCACGAAGCAGCGTCGGAGATTCGATCAAAATAGTCGGCGTAAAAGATTTTCAGGATAATTTCTCGCCCGTGTTGGATTTGCTGGAAGAAACTCAAATTGACGGAAATTTATCCGATGATTTTGTCTTAAAACCGATGGATATTCTAGTCGTCAGATCGAACGGTTCGGCAAATTTGGTCGGAAGATTTCTGTTTATTGACAGGCTGACGGACAAAACTTCATTCTCCGGCTTCACCATCAGAATCCGCCCGGTAAACAGCGATGTTGACGCAAAATTTCTGTGCTATTTTTTGCGGACGGATATTGTCAGGAACAAAATCATCACCGAAAGCGGCGGCTCGAACATCAAAAGTTTGAATCAAACTTTGCTGTCGTCAATCCAAATCCCGCTTCCGACACTCGCCGAACAACAAAAAATCGTTTCACAAACCACCGAAATCGAAAACAAAATCGCCGCGTTGGAAAACGAAATTGCGGCGATTCCACAGCAGAAAGAATCAATTTTGAAGAAGTATCTATAAACAAAAAACTTCTTGATGCAAATCTATGTATTCATCAATCCATTTCCAATCAAAACCACGCGCCACGACGAACGCTTCCAAACCCGAAGTAATCGAAAAATTAAAAGCAATCGTCGGCGCGGAAAATGTTTTAGTCGAACCGTCAAAGGTTGAGCCTTACGGCGCGGATGCGGTTAAAGAAAAATTTCCGCCGGAAGCGGTGGTGTTTCCTGAAAGCACGGCGCAGATGTGTGAGATTTTGAAGCTCGCTAATGAATATTTGTTTCCCGTGACGGCGCGGGGCGGCGGTGTCGGTTATACGGGCGGCGCGGTTCCGGTTGATGGAGGGATTGTCGTCGGGACTGATCGGATGAATAAAATCATCGAGATTTCAGCCGATGATTTGTATGTCGTTTGCCAGCCGGGATTAACGACTTTTGAGTTGCAGCAGGCGGTCGAGAAACACGGTTTGCTGTTTCCGCCTGATCCGGCGAGTTACAAAGATTCGTTTATCGGCGGCAACATCGCGGAAAATGCGGGCGGAATGCGGACTCCGAAATACGGCGTAACGAAGCATTCGGTTTTGGGTTTGGAAATCGTGACAGCGACCGGCGAAATCATTCGCACGGGCGGCAAAACCGTCAAAAACGTCGTCGGTTTCGATCTCACGGGTTTGATGTGCGGCTCGGAAGGAATGCTCGGAATTATCACCGAAGCAACGCTCAAACTGCTGCCGATGCCCGAAGCGACCGCGACCGTTCGCGCCAGTTTCAAATCAATGGAGCTTGCGTGCAAAGTCCTGACGAAATTCACGCCCGAAGGCTTGCTGCCGATGGCGATGGAAGTCGTTGACCGCAACTGCATCGGCGCAATCGAGCAGAATTTCGCGTTCGGTCTCTCAAAAGATGCCAACGCGATTTTGATCGTCGCCGTTGACGGATTCAAAGAAGAAGTCGAGCGCAACGCGGCGATGGTCGAACGCATTTTGCAGGAAAACGGCGGTTTCGACACGCTGCGCTCGCGCACCAAAGAAGAAGAAGACAAACTTTGGGACGTGCGCCGCGCCATCTCGCCGTCCTTGATGAAATACGGCACCCTCAAACTCAACGAAGATGTCGTCGTCCCGCGTTCCAAAGTTCCCGAACTCATCCACAAAATCGAAGAAATCGGGCGCGCTCACAACACCTTCGTCGCCAACTTCGGACACGCCGGCGATGGCAACATCCACGTCAATTTTATGTGCGAAAAGGACGATCCCGAATCAATCGCCCGCGCCCGCGAATGCGTCAAAGAAACCTTCCAACTCTCAGTAGATTTAGGCGGCTCAATCAGCGGCGAACACGGCATCGGCTACGTCAAAGCCCAATATCTCGATATGGCAATTGACCAACCGACGCTCGAAGTAATGAAAGGCATCAAAAAAGTCTTCGACCCGAACGGCATTTTGAATCCGGGCAAGATGTTTATTTAAGTTAAGCTATGAGTACTAAAACTCACAACAATTTGCCAAAGTCCGATAGAAATGAACGCCTAGAACGTCTCAGCAATCGTGCCTTAGAGCGTATTCTATCCGTAGAAAAATTCTTATCTAGAGAAGACAAACCAGACAAAGGTGTTGATAGTTCAATAGAAGTCATAGATGAGAATGAGGATTTCACAAATTTTCGCGCTCAAATTCAGTTGAAAGGAACTTACGAACAGGAGATAAATAAAGATGGAAGTGTTTCGTTTTCAATAGAAACGTCAAATATAAGATACCTTTGGAACAATTTGACATCAATTTATGTGCTTTACATACAACCGAGAGAAGAACTTCGTTTTGTCTGGTTGAAAGATGAGATAAATAGATTGGATAAAGAGAATCCTAATTGGCAAAAGCAAGGCGAAGTAACATTGAGATTCAATCAAATTTTGGATGAAGATGCCGCTGATAAAATACATACGCAAATAACGAAAGAGGGATTATTCCATCGAAAAATAAAAGAAGTATTCAATTCAAATTCGGAAGGTAATTTTAGAATAGAACTGAATCCTTCAAGTTTGGAAATTACCGATCCAAAACAGGCAAAAAACTTTTTGATGTATCACAATGTCGAACTATTAAATGCAGGGTATGAAAATCTTATTCTAGAAAAATATAACTTACTGACAGATGCTGACAAAAAAAATATAAACTTACTTTTACTAAAAGCGGCGGCAGAAGATAGTAAAGGAAATTATAAAACTGCTCTAGACATACTTGGCTCAATAGAGTTGTTGGGTGAAACTTTTACAAAGAAGCAGACACAGTTTTGTGAAATGATTGAGAATAACTGTAACTGGAAAATTGGAATCATTAGTGATGAAGAACACAAAAATAAGTTGAAAGACATATCAGAAAGGAAAACAATTGAGAATCCAATTCTTGATGAATTTAATCATCTATCAAGTGATTTTCGTGGCGAAACACATCAAGAAAACCGTGTTGATAAGTTAGAAGAGCTAAGAATGTTAGTTGATGAAATTCTTTTACACAATGAAGTATCAGATGAAACGAAAACAGGAATTCAAATTACGCTTCTGGGATGCGAAAGCGAGCAGTTTTTAAGCGAATACTGTTCTTTTCACAACAATGTTGTTGGCAATCTAATTGCCTCGCAATTTCCTAAATTAACTTATTTAACTACGCTTTTCGATGAAATCGTAAATTTTAACGCGCAAAACGTCGCGTGGTATGAAAAAGCAAATATTCTCTTTAAAGCAACAAATAACTCGGCTAAACAAGCAGAAATAGGACAATATGATGTTAGACACTGGCTTAATTCAAAAAGATCAGAAAAATTTTTCTGCCAATGTTTCGGACAAAACTTTGAGGTTATCGCACAAGAATTTAAAGCTAGAGAGGAAATAATAAAAACAGTAATACAAATATGGACACAGTTAGGAAAGAATTATGAAATTGTTCAGACAAAAGGCATGTTGGCAGAATTGCTTAGTTTTGCGGGAAAAGTCGAAGAGGCTGAAGAACTTAGATTAAAAAATAATGTAATCGCCGAGAAAATGTCTTACAAAAATTTAGTTGTTGAATCTTTTATGGAAACTCATCTGAAAGAATTTTTGAAGAAATACAAATTTTGAGTTAATTTGTAAAATATCAGATCGCGTGAATTCATAGCTAAAATCGAACCATCAGAATCTCATTCTAAATCCGAGAAAGATGTTTCGATAAGTCGTGAAATTTTGTGTTAAAATTTCAACATTATGATTCAGACATTAGAAGCAGTTGTGAACGAAAGCGGCAAAATCGAATTGCTGACGGAAATTCGTCTGAAAAAACGGCAGCGGGCGTTGGTGACGATTTTGGATGAAGAACCGAAAGTTTCGGACGAATCGAAAAAAGAGAAATTGTTTGCCGTGCTTGAAAAAATGCAGAAGGCGAATATGTTTCGGGACGTTGAAAATCCGGTCGAATGGCAAAGAAAACTAAGAGATGAATGGGAATAAATCTATCCTCGACAGCAATTTGATAATCTTTTTCTCCAAAGGAAAAATTGACCTCGCAAAATTGCGCTCAAAATACGATAAATTTTACGTTTCAATTATCACTTATATGGAAGTGTATGCGTATGAATTTGTCATCCAGGCGGAAAAAGATTTGATAGATCAATTTTTCCAAAGCGTTGAAATTGTCGAAATTAACAAAGAAATTGCCGACCAAGCGATTATCTACCGCAAAAACAAATCCAAAAAAATAAAACTGCCCGACGCGATCATTCTCGCTTCCGCCAAATACGTCAACGCCGATTTATTGAGCGACGATTGGGACGATTTTCAAAATATAGATTCGAGCGTTAATGTCAGAGATATTGACGATTTGAAAATCTAAACCGAACTGCGTGAACGGTTTGGTTTCGGTTTGAATTCCATTGCGCCGTCTTCGAGGTTTCCGTGGCGGAGCATTCTGAGGTCTTTGACGTAATTTTGGTGTAGTTTCCATGGGTGTTTTGAGCCTTGGCTGGGGAGAGTTTGGATTGCTCTTTGGATGTAGCCGGAGTTGAAATCTACGACGGGGATTTTCTTGACGGTTGGGTCGTTGAGGCGCGGCGTGCAGATCGCGTAGCCGTTTTCGTCCATATAATTGAGCATCCGGCAGACGTATTGCGCGGTCAGATCGCATTTCAGAGTCCACGAAGCGTTCGTGTAGCCGAGCGCGGACGCGGCGTTCGGGATGTCGCTATACATCATTCCTTTATAGGTCATCGTTTTCGACAGATCAACCTTTTCGCCGTCAACTTCGAGCGTCATTCCCGCCAGTATTTTCATTACCAAACCCGTTGCCGTGACGATAATATCCGCGTCGAGATGTTCGCCGGATTTTAGTTGAATTCCGTTTGGCGTGAAGGTTTCGATGTGGTCGGTGACGACGGAAGCCTTTTTCTCGCTGATGGCGCGGAACAAATCGGAATCGGGAACGAGGCAGAGCCTTTGATCCCACGGGTTATAAGTCGGATTAAAGTGTTTTTCCGCCAGTTCCGCGCCGATTTGTTTTTTCACGCCTTTGGCGATAAGCCGCTTCATCGCTGACGGACGCTTGCGCGAAACACCGTAAAAGAACATTCCGAGCAAGACATTTTTCCAACGCGATAGCGCGTAAGCAACATTTGGCGGCAGCACCGAGCGCAGTGCGTTGGCGATTTTGTCTTCGGCGGGACGCGACACGACGTAGGTCGGCGAACGCTGGAGCATCGTGACGTGCGCGGCTTTTTGGGCAAGCGCGGGAACGAGCGTCACAGCCGTCGCGCCGCTGCCGATGACGATTACTTTTTTGCCGTCGTAGTCAATATCGTCTGTCCATTTTTGCGGATGCACGACTCGTCCGCGAAACTGATTCATCCCGGAAAAATCGGGCGTGTAGCCGTTTTCGTAATCATAATAGCCGGTGCAGAAATAGAGAAAATTGCAGGTGAAATAAACTGATTCTTCGCCGACTTTCGCTTCGACTGTCCAAAGCGCGTCGTCGGTTGACCACGCAGCTTTGACGACGCGGTGGCTGTAACGAATTTCCTTGTCAATTTCGTATTCGCGCGCCGTTTCGCGGATGTATTCTAAAATTGCGGGACCGTCGGCAATCGCCTTCGGATCAGTCCACGGGCGAAACCGGTAACCGAGCGTGAACATATCGGAATCCGAACGAATCCCCGGATAACGAAACAAATCCCACGTTCCGCCCGATGCCTCACGACCTTCCAAAATCGCAAAACTTTTGCCCGCGCATTCCATCTTCAAATGCGCCGCCGCCCCGATTCCCGAAAGCCCTGCTCCTACAATTAATACGTCAAAATGCTCCATATTTGATAAACTAAACTAAATTTCGTTGTAATCAAAGGCAGGCGTAAATAAAGTCTTCAAAGATTTCGACTCATTATTGGAACGCAGACAGCCTTGTCTGCGAGTCCACTTTTAATAAAACTCAAATATTATGAATCAACACTCGCAGGCAAGGCTGCCTGCGTTCCGAACTAGCAAAGTTTCTGAATAATATCTTCGAGAATATCAATGACTTTTTGCTGAACCTCTTCTTTATTTTGGTCTTCGATTCCGGTTGCGGCAAGCAGAAAAGGTTCGTAGAGAAACCAGCCGAGTGATAAAGCGGCGAGAATGGCAGTCATAATCTGCGGATCGAAATTAGATTCTGAGTCGGATTCTTCCTTTCTTTTTTCGAGCAATTCGAGCAAATGCCGCATCACGGGAAATTGGGTTTGAACGAGGCTCAAGTCAACTCCGTCAAGCATTGCGCGTGAAAGAGCGATCTGGCGAAACCTGTTCTGCTTGACCGCTTCAAAGATAAATCCGGCGTTTCCCTGTAAATTATCAATTTTCGTGACGACTCTTTCGACCTTTTCGATTCCGCGAGCGTGTGCTGCCCGAATAACTTCTTCTTTTGTGCTGAAGTGACGATAAATGAGCGGATGTTTGATGTTAGCGACTTCGGCAATTTCGCGGACGCTGATTTCATTCGCACTTTTTTCGACTAATAATTTTTCCGCCGCATCCAAAATCGCTTTTTTAACGGCTTCCCGCCCGTAGGGAATTTCGCCGTGAGCATTGCGTCTGACCGCCGCTTTCTTTGCCGTATTTTTATTTTGCCCCGCCTTATTCATTCCAAATACAATTTTAACACACAGATTTTACAAATAATTTTTACACTGCTACCAATGGTAACATTTTTCTCTTGACAAGTGTTACCATTGGTATCATAATGCTAATGATCGAACAGTAATTCATTACTGAAAACGGGTCATAATATTGGTGTCTTGCAAAAATTTTCGATTCACGGGGGTAGATCGAGAATTTTTGCAAGACATCATTTTATTTGCTTGTAAGTTGATTTCATAGATTTATTGAATTTTTAATGAGGTATCTGAAATTTTGTGTAGGAGATTTTTCCTTCGATTGCGTTTACCAAAAAATTATTTACGCCGCCGCCGACGATCCACGTTTCGATGTTGGCTTGCTGGCAGATCATCGCGGCTTCGAGTTTTGAGTTCATTCCGCCGGTGCCTAAACCTGAATCGCGTTCTTCGACGAGTGATTTGGCTTCCGTAATATTTTTGATTTCGGGGATGAGTTTTGCGTCCGCGTGAAGGTGAGGATTTTTGTCGAAAACGCCGTCAATGTCGCTGGCAAGAACGAGTAAATCGGCTTTGATAAGCGCGGCGACGAGCGCGGAGAGTTTGTCGTTATCGCCTAAAATTATTTCTTCGACGGCGGTCGTATCGTTTTCGTTGATGATCGGAATGTATGAATATTTGATGAGTTCTTGAAGCGTGTTGAGCGTGTTTTGGCGCGAAGTTTCATTCTCAAAATCTCGGTAAGTCATCAGACACTGCGCCGTGCGAATGCCGAAATCGGTGAAAATCTCGTTATAAATTCGCATCAAAAGCGGCTGACCGATTGCCGAAAGTGCCTGTTTCGATTCGACGAGTTTACCGAAATCGCTGATATTTATGCGCTGACGAGCGGCGGCAATCGCGCCCGACGAAACGAGAACAATATCATATTCATCTTGCAGCGTGAGAATCTGCCGACCGATGTCTTCGACCTTGCCGCGTGAAATTAATTTCGTGCCGTTTGTCAGTGTTGACGTGCCGATTTTTAGAACGAGTTTTTTTTTCATCAATTATTTTAAAAATCAGTATAGTGAGCGGTAGCGAACACCGCCGCGCTCAATCTCGATTAAAGTGAAACGTATTCGCTACCGCTCACTATACTGATTTTGCTATTTTTATTCCCTGATTTGACCATCGCCGTAAACGAACCATTTATTCGTTAAAAGATGTTCCGCGCCGAGCGGTCCGCGAAAGTGTAATTTCTGCGTCGAAATAGCGATTTCTGCGCCTAAACCGAATTCGCCGCCGTCGGTAAATCTCACGGAAGCGTTATGATAAACCGCCGCGCAGTCAACTTCGCGCATAAATTTTTCGGCGCGTTCGACATTTTTCGTGATAATCGCCGCTGAATGTCCGCCGGAATATTTGTTGATTTTTTCGATGGCTTCATCAATATTCGACACAACCGCGACGACCATTTTTGCCGACAAAAATTCTTCAAACCACGTTTCTTCATCGCCGAAAATTTGCACGGAAGGATTGACGTGATGAACTGACGAATCGCCGAGAACTTCGATGCTTTCACAATGTAATGCTTCAACAATTCGATTGATTTTTTCTTCCAATTCGGGGATTTTTTCATCAATCAAAACCTTGTCGAGTGCGTTGCAGACGCTTAGACGCGATTTGCCGTTAAGAATTATATTTAACGCCGTTTCAAAATCTGCTTCACTGTCAATATATGCAAAATTATTGCCGCGACCGCTGATGATGACTGGAACTTTTGAATTTTTAACAACAAAATCAATCAAAGTTTCGCCGCCGCGTGGAATGACAAGATCGAATTTTTCCGTGTCGCCGTTGATTAATTTTTGCGTTTCTTCGCGCGAAATGTCGAGATATTTGACGAAATTCACGTCGGCGTTGTTTTCCGCGAGCGCGATTTGCCAGAGATTTGCTAATAAAAGATTCGTATTTCGCGCCTCTTTGCCGCCTTTTAGTAAAATTTGGTTTCCGGCTTTAAGTGCGATGATCGCAGCTTCGATTGAAACGTCGGGACGCGCTTCGTAAATTATCAAAATCGTGCCGAACGGAACTGTCCGATTTTCGATTTTTAAACCGTTTTCGCGTGTTTGCGTAGAAATAATTTTCCCGACCGGATCGTTTGCCGCAATCACGCTTTTAACCGACGCGACCATCTTTTCAACTTTCGATTCGTCAACTTTCAAACGGTCAAAAATCACTAAATCGTCTTTTGGACAAGCCGCAATGTCGAGTTTGTTGGCGGCGATAATTTCGTTTTTGCGCTCGCCAAGCAGCCGCGCCAGCGAAGTTAAAATATCGTTTTTATTTTGTGTATTCATTGTCATCTGCGAATTTATTATCTTAACAGACCGCGCTTTTCGGGCAAATGTTTGAAAATATACTCAGGCAGCGGAACGCGAACTTTAGTTCGCCGCAAACTATTTTAAGCAGTTGGTTTATCTGATTTAGGGGCGGCGAACTAAAGTTCGCGTTCCGTGTTAGCGGCATTTCGACAGTCGCGGAGACTTTTGTTTTCCGGTGTGATTTGATTAGATTAAGTTTATGAAAATTGTCTTTTCACTTTTTCTCGGCTTATTTTTGTTTAATTTTGCGAACGGAGAAATCTTCGCGCAGAAGCGAAAAATTACCGTCATTATTTTTAGACACGCCGACAAAGAAACGCCGGTTGAAGGCGACACGTCCGAGCCGGACATTTCAATCGAAGGACAAAAAAGAGCGATTCGGCTGGTCAAAATTCTCGATAAATACAAACCGACACGACTTTTTTCGACAAATTATCCGCGCACGATTCAGACCGTTACGCCGCTTTCACGGATCAAAAATCTGCCGATAGAATTTTACGAACCCGGCGCAATGAATTTACTCGTTGAAAA
Organism: Pyrinomonadaceae bacterium; assembly: GCA_965247805.1. Lineage (GTDB taxonomy): Bacteria > Acidobacteriota > Blastocatellia > Pyrinomonadales > Pyrinomonadaceae > JAFDVJ01. The sequence continues at coordinate 4,157,895 of OZ252034.1, read as the reverse complement.
AATTTTGGCATCCGAAGATCAGCGAAACATCGCCGTCGTCGGTCACAATTCGACGACGTTTCAACTGGTTAATTTACTGCTCAAAGAGAGCAAATACAAAATGCCGGAAGATTCGGAATACGGCAAAATCTGGATTGTCCGCATCAAAAACAGGAAGATTACGGATAAAGTGATTTCGTATTAAGTAGTTGGACAAAATAATTTTGTGAATGTGAAGCACGGAACGCGGACTGAAGTCCGCCGTCGCCCACCGGCGGACTGAAGTCCGCGTTCCATTTGCTGCCAATTTTATTTATATTTTTTTTGTCCGCTTACTTAGATAGATTGCGGTAATTATTTTGAGTCCCGTCTTTAGATGGTTTTTCTGTTCCGTTGCGCGGGTGGAACGCCGCCTGAAGGCGGGACTCAAAACTTAAAATTTATGCGAAAACGATTTGTTATTCACGAACATCACGCAACGCGGCTGCATTTTGATCTGCGGCTTGAAATTGACGGCGTCTTAAAAAGTTGGGCTGTGCCGAAAGGCGTTTCGATGAACCCGTCTGACAAAAGATTAGCCGTTCACGTTCCCGATCATCCGGTCGGCTACATTGATTTTGAAGGAACTTTGGCGGAAGGAACTTACGGCGCAGGGCAAGTCAGAATTTGGGATAAAGGATATTTTGAAGCTGAAAACGCCGAATCGCAATTGCAAAAAGGCAAACTCATTTTTACTTTTCAAGGCGCGAAATTAAAAGGTGAATTTACGCTCGTCAAATTCTGGAATCACGAAAAAAATTGGCTCATTATCAAATCAAAGGATGAATTCGCCGATAAAAATTGGCAGCTTAAAACCATTTTAGAGCCGAAGAAATAATGATTTGCAAACAAAAAAACTTAGATTATTTTTTGACACTCATTTTAATTAAAACAGCCTAAATTTGAATTTTTCTGTGCAAAAGTTCACAATTTTGTTATATGTCATTGGAAACGGATTTTATTGTGATCGGGAGCGGCGTGGCAGGACTTCGCGCTTCGATTGAATTAGCAAAATCGGGTGCGCGGGTGACGGTTTTAACCAAAGATAAAGCGTCTGAATCAAACACCGAATACGCGCAGGGCGGCGTGGCGGTCGTGTTGTCGGATGACGATAACGCCGAACTTCACGAAGAAGATACGTTGATTGCAGGCGCGGGATTGTGCGATGTCGAAGCGGTCGAAACGCTCGTGACTGACGGCACGAAATATATCAAACAGTTGATCGAATGGGGAATCGAATTCGATAAGGAAGGCGGCAAATTATCGTTCACGCAGGAAGCGGCGCATTCGCGGCGGAGAATTTTACACGCACACGGCGATTCGACCGGCAAGGAAATCGTCCGCGCTTTGATTGCGCGGGCGCGTCAGGAAAAAAAGATCGTGCTGATGCCGTTTGCAAATACGGAAAGTTTGATCGTACAGGACGGCAGATGCGTCGGTGTTCGTTTTCTTGATCCTATCTTGCGTGCGCCGCGTGAGATTTTCGGGAAAGCCGTGATACTTTGCACCGGCGGCGCGGGACAGCTTTATTTGCACACGACAAATCCTTCGGTTGCGACCGGCGACGGAATGGCGATGGCTTATTTTGCGGGCGCGGAAATGGCTGATATGGAATTTGTGCAGTTTCATCCGACCGCGCTGAGTTTGGAAAACGCGCCGCGCTTTTTGTTATCCGAGGCGATGCGCGGCGAAGGCGGAATTTTACGAAACAAATTCGGTGTGCGCTTTATGGGTGATTACGACGAACGGCTCGAACTCGCGCCGCGTGACATCGTTTCGCGCTCCATCGTCGCCGAAATGCGAAAGACCGGAACGCGCAATGTTTTCCTCGATATGACGGCTTTGTCGGAAGAATTTTTACGCGAAAGATTTCCGAAAATCTATGAAACCTGCAAATTTTATGACTTAAATATCGCCAAAGATTTGCTGCCGGTGTCCCCGGCTTCGCATTATTGTATGGGCGGAATCCGCACCGATTTGCACGGACGTTCGACGATTCAAGGCTTATACGCGGCTGGCGAAGTGACCTGCACCGGCGTTCACGGCGCAAACCGTTTGGCATCAAATTCGTTATTGGAAGGCTTAGTTTTCGGCGCACGGGCGGGCGAAGCGATGATAACGGATAATTCCGAATTTCAAATTCCAAATTCCAAGTTGGAAAACAAAGAATCTGAAATTTGGAATCTGAAATCTGAAATTTCAACCGCCGTAAAAAAGCGCGTCAAGCGCGTGATGTGGGAACGCGTCGGGATTTTGCGCGATAAAGACTCGCTAAAACGCGCTTTGAAGGAATTCGAGCAAATCTTGTCGTCGAATCTTTCAACTTCTTCGCGCAATTTCGTAACTTTGGCAAAACTTGTCGCCACGTCCGCACTCTGGCGCGAAGAATCTCGCGGCGGACATTTTCGCAACGATTTTCCCGAACGCGATGAAAAATTCCGCGTTCATTCCATTCAACAAAAAGACGCGGAAATTTCGACGAGCGAGCAGATAAATTTTAAAATGTAACGCCGTCCGTCCCGGCGGCTGTCCGGCATGCGTCCCGTGCGCCGAACCATTTCATTTACAAATATTGTTGAAAGCAATCGAAGCGTTCGCGGCGGCAAGATGCCACCACGACTGCCGCCGGGACGGACGGCGTTACGGTTAAATCCTATTTCAACTCGATAATGTCATTTGCTTTCGGCAAAATTTCGTCGAGTGTTTCGAGCAAATCTTTGCCGCGCAGGTCTGGTTCGCCGCGTTCGTCGCGGCTCATCGAGAGAATTTTTCCTTCGGGCGAAATTAAAAACGTCGTCGGGAAGGATTCGATGCGAAGCTGAACATTGAGAAAGTCGAAAACGCTTTCGAGCCTTGCCTGCGTCCATTTCATCCCGTTTTCATCGAGAGTTTTTTGAATTTGGTCGGGCGTAAAATCGGTATCGGTATTTAAGCCGACAAGTTCGAGGTTGCGTCCCGCAAAGCGTTTCGCAGATTCGCGTAAGTAAGGCAATTCCTTGCGGCACGGCGGACACCATAAACCCCAAATATCAAGCAGAATATATTTGCCGCGATACTCGGAAAAAGCGTGTTTTTTGCCCTTCATATCCGTAAATTGAAAGTCGGGAAATGCTTTGCCGATGCCGAGTTCGATGCGTTTGTAATCCTTCGCTTCGTGTTCGCGCAAGGTTATTTGGTTTTTCTTGACATCAACTTTTTTCGTCGAAAAATAACTCTGTCCGACGCGGAAAACGACGGTTTCCTTCGCGGCTTTCGCGGCTTCGGGCGAGAGATTGTCCATATCAACTTTGCCGTCTTCGTTGCCGTCCATTCCGAGCCAGCCGATCTGCGGATTGATCGTTTTGTTCTCAAAACTGTATGCGTATTGCACCAAAATTTTTTTGCCGTTAACGTCAACATTTCCGCGTGCGAGAACGTCGGTTGACTGTGTAATTAAACGGTCTTCGTCGGTCATTTTTTCGGTCTTATAAGTCCTGAAATAACGCACGAAAAGCGGGCAAGCCGTGAAAAGATTATCCTTGACCGGCAGATTAACCGTCGCGGCTAAAATATACGAATCATCTTCCGTCTGCTGATTAAGCGTGAATTTTTCGTCATCGCCGAATTGATTATCGCCGTTCAAGTCAACAAAAATCTGCGGTTTTTCGTTCTTTTCTTCAACGAGCAGAGCCGTTACCGAAAATTTTCCGGTCTGCGGATTATAAAGTTTTCCGGCGGCAAGATGCGCGTTTTCGCTGAATGTCGCCGTGCCTTTAACTTGTGCGGCGGTTACATTTTTGAAGACGACCTGTTCAAAATCTTCAACATTTGCCGCGAGCGCGGTGTCAAATTGTCCGGTGTATTCCTTATCGTTTCCGGCGGAAACGTAATTGGCGGCAGTGAAAAGCAGAAAGACGGCGAAACTTATCGCCCTGATGTTAAAGTTCATTAATTTTATACCCTTAGTTCGAGATTGAGATTTTCCGAGTCGAAATTAGCTGTAAAAATTTACTCGAAAGAATGAGAAATTGTAATTTATTTTGGCGTGCGCGGTCAATAGTTTTTTTCGGAACAGCGAGCGATAGCAACCTGTATAATGTGCTTTTGAAATTCTTCTGTGATGTTTTCACAGGTCGTTATCGCTCGCTGTTCCGATTTGGTTACGCCGGTTCGGTCGGGACGACTACATCGGGTTTCGAGTAGAGTTTTTTAACGAACGGCGAGAGAATGGCGAGAACTACGCCCGCGCCGATCATAAAAACGGCGACTTTGGTAAAAATTCCGGTTAAAATTTTTGAATCGGCGACGAACTCGCCGGCAATCAGTCCGGCGATGTAATTTCCGAGCGAAATCGAAAGAAACCATACGCCGAGCATCAAACTGACCATTTTTGACGGCGCGAGTTTGGTCATCGAACTCAAACCGACCGGACTCAGACAAAGTTCGCCCATCGTGAGGCAGAAATAAACCAACACGAGCCACCAGAAAGTTACTTTGCTTGCTTCATTTGCATCAGGATTCGCACCGAGCAGCGACGCGGCATACGCGACGGTTGCAAAACCGAGTCCGCCGAAAAACAAAGCGATGGCAAACTTTATTGCATCCGAAGGCTGACGATTGCCGAGTTTGAGCCAAATCCAGCCGACGACCGGCGCGAAAAAGACGAGCATCAGCGGATTGACCGATTGCAGATAGCTTGCTTCAAAATTCCAGCCGCCGATGCGCGTAACCGTTAATTTATCGGCAAAAGAATTCAAACTCGTGCTGGCTTGCTCGAATCCCATCCAAAACATCGCCGAAAAAGCGAACAAAATCATAATCACGCCGATCCGTTTCCAGTCGCCAATCGTTAATTTGTCCTGCATTCCTGTCGCAATTACCGCCGCGAGTCCGGCGACAACGACAATCGGAATCAAAAAGTATTTCAAAACCATCGAAATATTCAGTCCGATTGACATAATATAATCTTGGTCGCTAACCAAATTCGGAAAAATCGAACTGCCGATAAAGCCTGAAATTATCAAAGCGATAATTGCTAAGGCGATGATTGACAGCATTTGAATCAAATAAGTAGAGCTGGTTGCGGGTTTTTCGCCATTTGTAAAGTTTGCGACCGGAGCTTCACCGATGCCTTTCAGGTTTTTCGCGCCCAAAACGTATTGAATCAAACCGATCAGCATTCCGACACCGGCGGCGGCAAATCCGAAATGCCAGCTTGTTTCGGGACTAAAGCCGAAACCGGCGATAAAACTTTTGAAATTTGGGTTTTTCGCCAAATAACCGCAAACCAGCGGCGAGATAAACGCGCCGAGATTGATGCCCATATAAAACACCGAAAATCCGGCATCGCGCCGCACGTCTTCTTTGGAATAAAGTCCGCCGACCATCGCGCTGATATTCGATTTCAAAAATCCGGTGCCGACTGAAACCAATACTAAACCGAGATAAAAAGTTGTCAGACTGGGAACGGCGAGCGTGAAATGTCCGAGCATAATAATTACGCCCCCGATCAAAGTCGCGCGTTTCGCTCCGATATAACGGTCGGCGATCCAGCCGCCGATCAGCGGCAAAAAATAAACGCTTGCGCCGTAAAGTCCGAAAATCGGTCCCGCATCTTTTTCCGTCCAGCCGAGACCGCCGTTTTCGATTTTCGCCGTCATATACAGAAACAAAATCGCCTTCATCCCGTAAAAGCTGAAGCGTTCCCACATCTCCGTAAAAAACAGCGTCGAAAGTCCCCACGGATGACCGAAAAAGCCGCGACCGTTTTTCGGTTCTAGTTCATCAATTGCCACACTCATTAAATTTTCCCCTTTGAATTTTGAATTTTGAATAGAAGTTGGGCAAAATATAACAGATTAAAGCCCGAAATTAAAAGTTTGATGTGACAAACTTATTGAAAAGATGTCAGTTGTGCAGAAAATTATTTAATTATTGCTTTGATGAGAAAGGTTTTTTAATTTTCCAAGCTGATTTAAATGGATCAAAACTTCAAATCTCTAATAAATAAAAATTACTCTATGAGGAAAATTTGATGGCTAATACTTTTAGAAATGATATTTATCGTCCGGCAAGACCTTTTTCGTATATTGTAATGACGCTGTTTGGCGGAATTGCGCTTTGCTCCGCTTTTTATATCGTGATGAGCGTTATAACAATTGCCTTCCCGGATGCGCGAATGCAAATGGCGAACGGCAGTTCGGTTCATGTCGGAATCGGTTTAATCGGTTTGGCGGCAATCTTGGAAGGTCTGCTGCGGATTCTTTCAATAGTTTTCTTTTTAATTTGGGAATACCGCAGTTTCAATAATCTTTCAGCATTAAAGGCAAGAAATTTAGAGTTTTCGCCGGGTTGGTCAGTAGGTTGGTGGTTTATTCCGTTTGCAAATTTAGTTAAGCCTTTTCAAGCAATTCGTGAACTTTGGAATGAAAGCGATCCTGATTTCGATGAAGAAGCGGTCTTTCATTATGCCGGTGGCGGAACACCGGAAGTCGTCGGATTTTGGTGGGCGACTTTCCTGATTTCAGGAATAATCAATAATATCTCCAATAAAATGACCGATTCAGCCGGAAACATATCGGATTACTTTCCGGTAGTGATGATTGTTGCAGGAATTTTCCAAATGGCTGCCGCAATTTTAATAATCTATATTGTAAAAGGTGTTACAAAAAGACAGGAACAAAGATTTAATAAAATTGCGGCAACCCAACAATTTTCACCACCGCCACCGGATTTTTATCAAAACAGTTAGAATAGATTTATGGAATTGTTTAATAAACTCGGCGCAGAGGTCGAGATTCTCTGGCGTGATAAAAATTACGACGAAGAGGTTTTTCCCGAAATCGCCGCAAACGCCTTAAAAGCTGCAAATTTACCGGCGAAAATTTCGGCGTGGGAAGTGATCGAATGGACGATGAGCGAGACGAATCTGCCTGTTCAGCAGGATTTGTCTGGCAAATTCGGGGATCCGCCGATTACGATTTACAACAGTCCGCGTTTTCATATTGACGTTTATTTCTGGCTCGAAGGCACGACGGCGATTCATCAGCATTCGTTTTGCGGCGCGTTTCAGGTTCTGTTGGGGTCGAGCATTCACAGTTGGTATGATTTCGAGCGCAGCGAAGCGGTCAATTCGTTCACCGAAATCGGCAATATCAATTTGAAATTGTGTGAACTTTTGAGTGTCGGCGACGTGCAGGCAATTGATGCCGGACGACAGTATGTTCACTCGCTTTTTCATCTCGAACAGCCGTCGGCGACGATTGTCGTCCGAACACATAAAAGTCCGCTGTTTCTGCCGCAGTTTTCCTATCACAAACCTTTTTTGGCGATTGACCCGTTTTTTGAAGAAGCGAACACGACGAAAAAAATGCAGTGCGTAATGGCTTTGATGCGTGTCAAACATCCCGACACCGACCGTTTGATCGGCGATTGGCTGAAAACCGCCGATTTTCAGACGACTTTTCAGATTCTTTCAAACGTGCGCCATCATCTCGAATCAAATCAGATTGAGCGATTTTTCAATCTCGATACGCCGCACAATCGTTTTGATGAATTAATGGAAATTGTCAGGGAACGGCACGGTGAACGCGCCAATATTTTCCCGCAGATTTTCGCGCATCAGGAAAAACTCGACGAAATTTTGCGCCGCCGGAGTTATGTGACCGAGCCGGAACAGCGATTTTTCCTCGCTTTGCTGTTAAATGTCGAAGGCAAAAAACAGATTCTCGCGCTCGTCAAAGAGCGTTTTCCCGACAAAGAACCGCTCGATAAAGTTCTCGATTGGATTTTCGACTTGGCACAAACACGCGTTTTAGGGCAAAATATTCCGAACGCGCTCGGTATTGAAAATTTTGACGACACCGACTTATTGGTACTGGAAAATCTTTTGCAGGATAAATCGGCGAATGAAATTCAAACGATTTTAGCAAACGAATATAACACCGGAGTTGTCGAAAATTTGTCGGAGCGCATCGAAAAATTACAGAAAGCAGTCATTCTTCAACCCCTTTTGAAGTCTTGATAAAAATAAAACTCATCGTTTCTATTGACGAAAAGTATAAACGGTTGGACGATTTTCTTAGTGTCGAGTCCGAAAACACTCGACTGCAAATCTACCCCGAATTCTGAAAAATAATATGAGGCAAAAGATAAAAATTTTGCTCGCTGACGATGATCCGGTGTTGCGGCGTTTGCTGCCATCTCAAATCTCGTCGGACGATTTTGAATTTTCGGTGGCGGAAAGTGCAAAAACAGTTCTGAGCAAACTCAAAGAAGCGGATTTCGACATTGTTTTACTCGATGTCAATCTGCCGGACATTTCCGGCATCGAAATTTTACCGGCGATTCGTCAGACGGAAAACGCGCCCGAAGTTATAATGCTGACGGCAGATAAATCTCTGCAAACCGGCATCGAGGCGATGCGGCGCGGCGCGATTGACTACATCACGAAACCTGCCAACCCGGAAGAAGTCGAAACATTTATTCGCAAAGCATTTGAAAAACGACGGCTCGTGCTGGAAAATCAACGCTTTCGCGTCGTCGTTCGCCAGCAGAACAAAAATCTCGTCGTCGAACCGGTTCATCAGAGTCCGTTAATGAAACAGATTTTCGCGCAAGCCGCGACGGTCGCTAAACTCGATACGACACTCCTGATTACCGGCGAATCGGGAACGGGCAAGGATGTGCTGGCGCGGTGGGTTCATTCGCACAGTGCGCGGGCGGATTCGCCGCTGATTTCGGTTAATTGCGGTGCGCTGCCTGAAAATCTGTTTGAATCGGAATTTTTCGGACACGAGAAAGGCTCGTTTACCGGCGCGTCGGGGCAGAAAATCGGCTTAATCGAAGCGGCTGACGGTTCGACGCTTTTTCTCGACGAAATCGGCGAAATGCCGCTGACAATGCAGGTCAAACTGCTGCACTTTCTCGAAAACGGAAATTTTCGGCGCGTCGGCGCAACGCGTGACCGGCAATCCGATGTTCGCGTAATTGCCGCCACCAATAAAAATTTACCTGATGAAGTCCGCGAAAAAAGATTCCGCACCGATTTATATTACCGTCTTAATGTCATCGCGTTTTATATGCCGCCGCTGCGCGAAAGATTGGAAGACCTTTCCGCACTGATCGATTTTTTTCTCGAAAAATTGCGCGTCCAGTTCAATCGTCCGCGTCTCGAACTCTCGGAAAATGCCGCACGGCAAATCAAAAATCATCAGTGGCAGGGAAATATCCGCGAACTTCGCAACACTCTGGAACGCACCGCTGCGCTTTCGCCGAACGATTATATTGAAGAAATTTATGGTTTAGAGAACCAAAATTTTACGCCCGCTTCACAGTCCGGTTCGCCGGATTCGCCGCCGGTGACGATTGCCGAACTCGAAAAACGCCACATTTTACAAATTTTGAAGGATGTCGGCGGACACCGCGAAAAAGCCGCCGTTATTTTGGGCATCACTTCACGCACACTTTACCGAAAACTAAATGAATACGAAATTGAATCTGACAAAATGTCATAATAAGACTTTTTTGTCGGACAATTTTTCCTGTTCATATTAGTCATTTGAAACTTCAGAAAAACGAAGAATTTAGCTAAACTATTACAAATACTGAGTTTCAGGGTTATTTTACAGACTGAAAAATTGTGGCACGCGGCTTGTAATAGTAATAATCAGCAAGGGTCGTTTCTAACAAAAGATTTTTTTTGGGGGCAGAAGAATTCGAAGAAGGAAACGTCCTTGCAATACTTAAAGCAGTAAATAGAAGTTTTTAATTTTAGTTTGTAAGACAATGCGGAACGTAGGGAAGGGGGTAGCCCTTATTTTCGCAGGCTCAGTTTCGTCAGGACCCTTCGGAACTGAGCGAATTTAAGCGAGACGAGTGATCGTCTCGCTTTTCTTTTATAGTAAATTAAATTGAAAACCGCTATCTTTGAAACCATAAGGATTTTCGTGATGATTCAAAGAAAACAAAACGAATACGGGCAAAATCAATCTGATCGCAGTGAATTAATCCTGCAATCTCTGTCGGAAGGAATCTGTGTCATTGACGCGGAGAGAAAAATCACGTTCGCCAATCCCGCTGCGGCGCGTCTATTCGTCTGTCAAACATCCGAACTGCTCGAAAAAAACTACGATCTCATCTTTTTTCATCAAGACAAAACTCTTTCAGAAGAAGATTTAGCCGTTTGCCCGATTCAATTTGCATTGACCGTCGGCACGACTTCGCATATTAATACCGAAACATTTTATCGCGCTGACGGCAGCGATTTTCTAGTCGAATATGTTTGCGCTCCGATTTTTGAGGATGCGGAAATCACCGGCGCGGTCGTGACTTTTCAGGATATTACGGAACGGCGCGACATCGAGGCGATTATCTCACAGGCGCGTGAATCCGCACTTGAAGCCGCCCGTACGAAAGCCATTTTTCTCGCTAATATGAGTCACGAAATCCGCACGCCTTTGAGCGGAATTGTCGGCACGGCAAATCTTCTGCTCGATACTCATCTCACCGAAGAACAGCGTCATTATTTGCAAATTCTCCAAAAAAGTGTCGGATTATTGATGGAAACGGTCAATGATATTCTCGATTTTTCAAAAATCGAAGCCGGTAAATTCGCGCTTGAAGCGATTGATTTCAATTTGCGCGAAACAGTCGAAGAATCTATCAATTTATTCAAAGTTCCGGCAAATAAAAAAAATCTCGATTTAAATGTTACGATTGAAAATGGCATCTCTGATGATTTTCGCGGTGACGAAAATCGTCTGCGGCAGGTTCTCAATAATCTACTTAATAATGCGATAAAATTTACCGAATCGGGCAAAATTTTACTTTCAATTACACAACTCGAAGAAAATAAAGAGCAGAATACTCTTCGTTTTGAAGTCGCCGACACCGGTATCGGAATTGATGCAGAAGAAAAGCTGCGGCTTTTTCAGCCGTTCACGCAAGCCGACGTTTCGACAACCAGACGTTTCGGCGGAACAGGTTTAGGTTTAGCGATTTGTAAAGAGATTGTCGAAATGATGGGCGGCGAAATCGGTGTCGAAAGCGAAGCCGGGAAAGGTTCGCGGTTCTGGTTCACGGTGCGGTTGGTTTCAGGTTTCAGGTTTCAGGTTTCAAGTGAAGATAAGTCGGCAAATATTGAAGACTTTAAATCTACTGAACAGAGTCAAGAACTTAAAACTTTGAATGTAGAACCTGAAACCATAAAAATTCTGATCGCGGATGACAATGAAATTAACCGCGAAGTCATTCGGAAACTGATTGAACATATCGGTTATCAATGCGAAACGGTGGAAAACGGCACACAAGCGGTCAAAAAATCCGCCGAAGAAAACTACGATCTGATTTTGATGGATTGCCAAATGCCTCTGATGGACGGTTTAACGGCAACGAAAACGATTCGGCAAACTGAAAAATCGCATCGCCCGAAAATTATCGCGCTGACGGCAAACTCGGTTGTGACAGAGCGCGAAAAATGTCTGCTGGCGGGAATGGACGATTATTTGTCCAAACCCGTAACTAAAAATGATTTAGTCTGGATGTTAAATAAACATTTTTCGACCGAAAAGGTCTTACCAAATCTTGACTTAAAACAGAATATCGTTCAACATTCTTTAGCTGAACTGATTGCACCCGAAATATTAAAATCTTTTTTGGAAATCGAGTCGCGCGGTGAGAAAAATTTTATTTTCGAGATTTTGCAGATTTATTGTCAAAATGCCGAAGAGCAAATTTTGAAACTGCAAAACGATTTTCTTAACCGCGATATGGATTCAATCGAACGTCGGGCGCACAGTTTGAAAGGCAGCAGTATCAATACCGGACTCGAAAAATTAGCCGAAGATTTTGAAATTCTGGAAAGTTTTCTCGGTTCGGGAAGTTGGCAGAAAATCGAAAATTTGTTAGTCGAAATTAATCACGATTTTGCCGAAGTCAAACAGCAAACCTATTCAAGAGAATATTTATGAAAGCCGAGAAACAAAAACCAAATACCACGGAAACCCCGGAAGACGGTAACATAGATAAGATTCGGGATATTTTATTCGGTTCGCAGTCACGCGATTTTGAACGACGTTTCGGACGAATGGAAGAGCGTCTTGTCAAAGAATTTTCGGATATGCGCGATGACACGCGGAAACGACTCGACGCGCTTGAAGAGTACATCAAATCGGAAGTGAAATCACTGACCGACCGCCTGATGAACGAACAAAATTCGCGTGCCGATGCCGTCAAGGAATTATCCGGCGAACTCAAAGATTTGTCGCATAACTTGGATAAAAAAGCGACGAACATTAATGAACAAGCCGCGAAATCGGAAAGCGATCTGCGCCAGCAAATTTTAACGCTCTCGAAAAACCTTTCGGACGAAATTCAAAAACGTCACAACGATTTGCTCGGCTCGCTGGAGCGCGAATCTTCGGAAATCCGTGACGATAAAGCGGATCGCACTGCGCTCGCCGAACTTTTTACGGAAATGGCGATGCGTCTGACCAACGATTTTAAATTACCGGAAGCGGATTAAATATTGTAGGGGCGGCGGCTTGTCCCCACCCGTTGAACGAAGAGAAAAAGTATTTTGCATTACTCAACATTGAATTTTGCAATGTTTGCGGGCGGGGACAAGCCGCCCCTACAAATTTTAATTACGTTTTCAAAATGCCCCAAAGCATTTCACAAAAAGAAGTTGAAACTTCACTGAATAATACGAAATCGCCGGAACTATCCTTAAATGGCGAAAATCTCCCGAATGAACTCAGCGAACTCCGAAAAATTCTCATTCAGCCTGAAGAAGTGAGTGACGTTTTGCCGACTGCGCTGAGAAGACGCGCACAGCAGGATAATCAACTCGCCGAAGCGACACTGCCGCTGGTCGAAGAAAATATCCGCCAATCAATCCAAAGAAATCCACGCATTTTAGCCGAAGCGATTTTCCCGATCATCGGTCCGGCAATTCGCAAGGCAATTGCCGAAGCTCTCGGACAAATGGTACAGTCGCTCAATCAAACGCTCGAAAACAGCCTTTCGCCGAAAGGTTTAAGATGGCGTTTAGAGGCAATGCAGACCGGCAGACCGTTTGCCGAAGTCGTGATGCTGAACAGTCTGCTCTACCGCGTCGAACAGGTTTTTCTGATTCATAAAAAAACCGGAATTTTGCTTCAGCACGTTGCGATTGATTCTGCCGAAACCCGCGACAGTGAAATGGTTTCGGGAATGCTCACCGCGATTCAGGATTTTGTTCACGATTCGTTTCAGACTTCGGAAGACGCGACGCTTGACGCGCTCAAGGTCAAAGACCTTTCCGTCTGGATCGAAAACAGTCCCGACACGATTTTAGCCGCTGTCATTCGCGGCAGTGCGCCGCTTAACTTGCGTGAGATATTTCTCGAAGCAGTCGAGCAGATTCAGTTTGACCAAAGACGCGATTTGCAGTTATTCGAGGGCGACACGAGCGTTTTTGAAGACACGAAACCCGTTTTGCAGGAATGTCTGCAAATGCAATTGGGCGAAAAAGAAAAGCCGAAAGCGAAATTAATCACGCCGTTCAGTGTTTTAGCGGGCATTTTAGGCATTTTGATTTTAATCGCCGGATTTTTTTACGTTCGTGATTACTGGCACTGGTCGGGTTATGTGGAGAGATTAAAAAACGAACCGGGAATCGTCGTAACGCAGGCAAATCGCGGTTGGTTTACGCACGAAATTCAAGGTCTGCGTGACGATCTGGCGATTGAACCGAAAACGCTTTTGAGCGAATACGGATACGACGCGAATAATGTAAAATCGCAGTGGCGGGAATTTCAGGATTTAGAGCCGCAGTTCGTTTTGGAACGCGCGAAGAAAATACTCAATCCGCCGCCGACCATTACTTTGAAATTTCAGGACGGTGTTTTGGAAGCGCACGGCAGCGCGGAAAACAATTGGTATCTCGAAGCTCAAAGTATCGCGCAAGGTTTGGCGGGCGTAAAAAGTTTTAAAGTTGTCAGAAAATAATTTATGGCGTTGCAGAAGAAAATTTGTATGTTGGGGGCGACCGGCGTTGGCAAAACGAGCCTCGTCCGCCAATTTGTGCAGAGCATTTATTCAGACAAATATCACACGACAATCGGTGTTAAAATTGATAAAAAATTAGTTACGGTCGGCGATACGGAAGTCAATCTGCTGCTCTGGGATTTGCAGGGCGAAGACGAAACTTTCAAGATTCGTCCGGCTTTTCTGCGCGGTGCGTCCGCCTATTTTATCGTCGTTGACCTGACACGCCACGAAACTTTTGTGACGGCATTTTCGATTCAGCAAATGGTCGAACGCGAAGTCGGCAAACTACCTTTTCTCGTGCTTTTTAACAAAAACGATTTGACGGAGCAATTTGATGTTTTGCCGACGGAGATGGAGCAAATGATTCAATACGGTTGGAAAATGTTTCGCACGAGCGCGAAATCAGGCGAACGCGTCGAAGAAGCCTTTCAGCAAATCGCCGAAAAAATGTTAAAGCCCGATTGTGGCTAACCGCATTTGCCGAACGAAAAACTTTCTACTAAACTAAAAAAGTTCACGCCCTTGTAGCTCAACGGTTAGAGCAGCAGACTTAAGCGACGTGAAACCTAAGTGGAAAAGGTCGGGTTATGAATTTCGGCGTGACAGTTTAAACAGAGAAGTTGGCATTTTCAGCTTCTCTAACTAATTCTGTCCAAAGAAGCATTAGAGCATCTTCTGATGTCTATTTGAAAAGTTTTGATTGCTGGAATCAAATGGTGAAAACAAAGCGCGGAAGAGTTTTTGTTATAACCGCAGATTTCACAGCAATTGCCTTTCATTTTTAATAACCGGATTTTGCGTTCGTGACCTCTGAGTTGTTGGGCGGCGTAATTTTGATGTTTGTGGTTTATTTGTGATTGCTTACATTTGGTCGAACAAAATTTTCTTTGGCGACCTGTCAGCAAAATGTTACAAGACAGACAATTTTTTTCCATACGGTTTTAAGTAAAATGGGTTGCTAATTTGTTTACAGAAGCATTTTAGTAGAATCTGTCAAATTCGGGGAAACCTAAATGTCGAAAAACACACGGCAATCCCGAACCAAGCCTCAGAAATGAGGAAGGCGTAGAGACTGAACGGCAGACTCGTAAAGAGAAGAGACAGTCCAGACCACAAACCGGAAACGGGCGGCGAAAGCCGTAGCGGGTAAGCATAATCTGTTGGTTATAGGTTCGAATCCTATCGAGGGCATACATTCAATTTCAAAAAGCAGTCGGCATTGAATCATTTTGATTTTCAATACCGACTGCTTTTCTTTTTACCTGCCAAATGATTGAAGAAATTAATTGTTTCCTATTTCATAATTTTATACTATTTAATTTGAACTAATGCAGAAACACTTACTCACGGATGTTTCTGCATCAAAAAAAATAAAAATCAAGGGGTTAAAAATGGAATCGTTAATTAAAAAAGACACGCAACAGTTACGCCGAGAATTACAGAACGGCACGAGTGAAGATTTAAATTACCGGCGCGGCATCATCGCACTTTCGTTAATCGGGATGGGCGCGATGACGGCGGTAACACTTTTGCAGACGGGAATTGTCAAACATCTTCCTGATCCGCCGCTGCCGGATTTTGATTCTGATAAGGTAAATTCGTCCGATACGGCTTACGCGATGGGCGTGCCGGACGGCGCGATGTCGCTCGCAAGTTTGGCGGCAAATATTCCGCTCGCAAGTTTTGGCGGCGAAGATCGTGCGGAAACGATGCCGCTTGTGCCGCTTGCCGCTGCCGCAAAATCAACCGCCGAAGCGATAGTTGCCGGCTGGTATTTTTATCAAATGCCGACGAAAGAGAAAAAATGGTGCGGCTACTGCATCGTCGGCGCGGCGGCAAACATCGGCATTGCCGCACTGTCGCTGTTTGAAGCGAAAAAAGCCTGGAGAAACTTAATAAGCAAATGAAAACCGATGATTTATTAGCACAAGCGAAACAGAACAAAAACGAAAGTTCAATTAGCTGCGCCGACAAAACTTTTGCGGACGAAGCGCGGGCGGCACAGGTTTTTTCGAGTCTGAAAACGAAACTATTCAATATTAATGAATGGAACGCTCACTCGCTGCTTTCAACTTACGAGGTTTTTGACGAACAGGGCAGTGCGGTCGAAAACGAACAAATTACCGTTGGCAAATTCATCCGAATTTCGCTTAAAGGCACGATGAAATATGACTGGATCAAGGTTAAAGACATTTACGAAGCAACGGACGAATTTATAATTACAGTTCAGCCGACTTATGATCCGACCGAAAAGAAAATTAATAAATCGGTGATTTCACACTTTTTCACCGACGAATCAAACAATAATTTTTGTCTTTCGAGACAGCGCGAAAATGTCCGGTTATACGTCATCGGTTTAAGCGAAAAGCAAAACACGAGCGAAACCGCGAATGTTCTCGAATCAATCCGCAATGTCGCGGTCAATTTATCAACGTATCTCGGAATTCAAAACGGCGAATGGGAGAAATTTTGCCATCATTTTATCGAAGAATTTTAATATAAAGCCGGGAGCGCAGGCAGCCTTGCCTGCATGAGTGTTTGCTTCAAACACGAAAAGGCGTTGGTCGTTTGCAAGTTTCTTTTTCAACCAGATTCGAGTAATCAAGCACTTTTGAGCGGTAAAAAACACCGCTCATGCAGGCAAGGCTGCCTGCGCTCCCGGCTTTGCGCTTCGGTCAAAAGTTTATGAAAAATTCTCAATATGATGCGTTAATTATCGGTTCGGGACCAAACGGGTTGGCGGCGGGAATTTATCTGGCGCAAAATAATCTTTCCGTTTTGATCGTCGAAGCGGCGGATGAAATCGGCGGCGGAATGCGGTCGGCGGAACTGACGCTGCCCGGATTTACGCACGATATTTGTTCGGCGATCCATCCGCTGACGATTGCTTCGCCGTTTTTTCAAACTTTGCCGCTTGGTAAATACGGCTTGGAATTCATTCAGCCAAATGCGTCGGTCGCGCACGCACTCGACGACGGAACAGCGGTTTTACTCAAAAAATCAGTCGAAGAAACCGCTGCGAATCTCGGCGCGGACAGTGCAAATTATCAAACTTTAGTCAAACATTTAACCGAAAAATGGGATCAATTGATGCCTGATATTCTCGCGCCGCTGCGGATTCCGAATCACCCGTTTTTGCTCGCCGGATTCGGTTTAAAAGCGTTTCGTTCGGCGAAACAGCTTGCCGACGCTTATTTCGCCGGAACCCGCGCCCCTGCGCTTTTTGCGGGAAACGCGGCGCATTCGCTGATTCCGCTTGAAGATATTCCGAGCGCGGCTTACGGGCTGGTTTTGCTGCTGACGGCGCACGCCGTCGGTTGGGGATTTCCGCGCGGCGGCGCGTATAAAATCGCCGAGGCATTAGAAAAACATTTTCGCGCTCTCGGCGGCAAAATCGAATTGAACCATCGCGTCGAAAACATTGACGAATTGCCTGAATCAAGGGCGATTTTGTTTGATCTGACACCGCGCCAAATCGTCAAAATCGCCGGACACCGCCTGCCTGATTCTTACCGCAAACGGCTCGAAAATTTCAAGTACGGCTCCGGCGCGTTCAAAATGGATTTTGCGCTAAATGCGCCGATTCCGTGGCGGGCAAAGGAATGTTTTGAAGCCGGAACGGTTCATCTCGGCGGAACTTTTGAAGAAATCGCCGCTTCGGAACACGACCACAACAACGGGAAAATCTCCGAAAAACCGTTCGTCCTCGTCGCGCAAAACTCGCTTTTCGACGCTTCGCGCGCTCCCGCCGGCAAACACGTCGGCTGGGCATACTGCCACGTTCCGCACAATTCGCCGGTTGATATGACCGCAATCATCGAAAACCAAATCGAGCGTTTCGCGCCCGGATTTCGGGACTGCATCCTCGCCAAAAGCGTCAAATTTCCAGCCGATCTCGAAAGCTACAACGCCAACTATATCGGCGGCGACATCAACGGCGGCGCGGGAATTTTATCGCAGCTTTTCACGCGCCCCGTTGCTAAAATCAACCCGTATTCGATGCCGTCAAGAGGTTTATACATCTGCTCGTCATCCACGCCTCCGGGCGGCGGCGTTCACGGAATGTGCGGCTATCACGCAGCGAAAAGTGTTTTGAAAAATGAATTCGGAATGTAGCCGGGAGCGCAGGCATCCTTGCCTGCGTGTGTTTATTTCGATCTGATTGACACGCAGGCAAGGATGCCTGCGCTCCCGTTAATTGATTAATTCGGGTTTATCGTCATCAATAAAATTTATCGGCGCGTCAAATGGCGGCGCGTCTTCTTCCAAACTCCAGACTTCAAACAAAACGGGCGGACATTCCATAATAAAGCGCGACGGTTTTTGCAAGATTGTCTGGCGCGAATAATCAACCATCATCAGCGGATAAGTTAAATAAAGTTCGTCTTTTGCGCGGGTTAAAGACACATACCAAAGTCGGCGTTCTTCTTCCTCCGAATCAATTTCTTTCAAACTTCTTGGACTTGGGAATTTGCCTTCCGCCGCCCAGATGATGAAGACGGCTTTCCATTCCGCGCCTTTTGCCTGATGGACAGATGTTAGCGTGAGAAGTTCGTCTTCTTCGCCGCCTTGGATGACATCTTCGCCCGCGATTCCGGTCGGTTCTTTGAATCGTTCGGTTGAGAGCAAGGCTAATTCGCTCAGAAAACTCTCGGTTGAATCGTATTTTGAAGCGTATAAAACTAATTGTCGCAAATCTTCTAATCTAGCTTCGGCGTTCTCGAAAGTTTCCTGCAAATGCTGTTCGTAGCCGTTCGTTAAGATTAATTCGATTTGTTTCGCGGGATTGTTGCGGTTTTCGTCAGTCGTCAAAATTTCGAGGAGTTTAACGAATTCCTGCCACGCGGATTTACTGCGAAGACTCGGCGAAATAGGCAGAAGTCCGCGCGTGAGCGAGGTCGCAGGTTGTATTTTGGATATGTCGGTTTTAATTTCTGAATCGTTTGCACCCTTGCTCACGCGCGGGTTTCCGCCTTCGTTGACGGTAGTTTTGATGAGCGCAAACGGATTTTCGGCGTATGCAAGACTTTCATAGATGCGGTTCGCCGTTGCGTTTCCGACGCTCGGAATCATTTTCAGTATTCGTTTCCACGCGAGTTCGTCGCGCGGATTGACGATAATTCTGAGGTAAGAAATCACATCCTTCAAATGCGCTTGCTCGAAAAATCTCACGCCGGATTGGACGCGATACGGAATGTTGCGGCGCGTGAGTTCCATTTGCAATTCGAGCGAATGATAATGCGAACGATACAAAACCGCGATGTCTTCGAGCGAAACGCCTTCGTCGCGCAGTTCTAAAATTCTGGACGCGATGAACGCCGATTGCTGTTCGACATTTGAACACGGCACGAGCGCGGGTTTGAATTCGCGCGATTTTTTGACCGCTTGCAGCATTTTCGGAAACTGCTTGCGGTTGTTCGCAATCGAAACATTTGCCAAACCTAAAATTTCGGGTGTCGAACGATAATTCGTTTCGAGTTTATAAGTTACGGCTTCCGGGTAACGCTTCGGAAATTCGTAAATGTTCGTAAATTCCGCGCCGCGCCACGCAAAAATTGATTGCGCGTCGTCGCCGACAACCATCACGTTGCGATGTTTGACCGCTAATAAATCAATTATTTCGGCTTGAAGTTTGTTCGTGTCCTGATATTCGTCAACCAAAATATGCTCAAATTGTTCGGCGTAAACATCGGCAATTTCCGGTTTTGAAACGAGAAGTTTTTTCCAATTGAGCAGCAAATCATCATAATCCATCACGTTGCGCTCTAATTTTCGCTCCTGAAAAAGCAGATCAACGCGCCGAATCTGCTGCGAAAGCATTTCAAAATACGGATATTTTTTGATAATGACATCTTCAATCGGCGCGTCGGTGTTGTTGGCGTAACTGATAATGTCCTGAATGACTTCCGCCTTCGGAAACCGTTTCGCCTTCGTATCAATGCCGGCTTCGTCAATGCAGACGTTGATAAATTCCTTCGCGTCTTCCGAATCCAAAATCGAATAATTTGAATTGTAGCCAATCGAAACCGCGTGTTTTCGCAAAATCAAATTCGCAATCCGGTGAAAAGTTCCGCCCCAAATCCGGTGAACATTCTGCGAACCCGTCAAATTTTCGACGCGCCGCAGCATCTCACGCGCCGCCCGATTCGTAAATGTCGCAAGCAGTATTCGCTGCGGCGAAACGCCCTGCTCGATCAAATAAGCCACGCGATAAGTAATCGTTCTGGTCTTACCCGTTCCCGCGCCCGCAACGACCAAACTCGCCTGCGGTTTCGCCGTTACAACGCGAAATTGTTCAGCGTTCAACTCCTCGCGGTAACGAGTGAGTTTTTCCGGCAAAGAGTCTTCATCGCGTTTGATGACGTATTTTTTCATTGATTTTCCTGCTCAAAATGGTAAGTAAAAACTTTTGTTTTTTTGACTTCTCTAAAAGGAAAATTTTCTTTTAATGCTTTTTCCATTATTTCATCATATCTCCAAGGTTCATCAATCAAACACCATCCAACGTCCAAATATTCACCGTCTCGGTAAACAGAAATTCCAATACATTTTGACAACTTTTGGTCATATTTGTGGGCATAAGTATAATTTTCAAGAGCAACTATTGTTTTGTGAACCCATTCTTTAGGAACAATGTAGAACATAAAACCACAGTCTGTTCTAGTAAATGCTACTCTATAAGGTTTGATATCTTTGTTCTCCTTGCTCTTTTCCACACATAAAAAAAATCTTTCTTTTACTTCCTTCAATTCAGTTCTTTTCAATTTTGCTAATTCTTTCAAGATACGATAGTAATCAAAAGGCTCATAAATATTTCTAACAGTTTTTTCAAGAAAATTATGCAATATTGGCAAGAGATCAAATTCTTTCGTTTCTTTGTTTAGAACTATTAAGTAATTGTGGAATTCATATTGAGGTTTTGCAGTTAAATCGCCTTTCAAAAATTGTCCTAGCAGTGATTGTTCAGGCAAATTGTTTGCTTCTGTTTCATATTTAGAACAGATTGCTTCTCTGAAATTTAGATATTCACTGATTTCTGCGGGAGTAAACAAAGTTTGGCAGATACCTATATAATCTTCTGCCATCACCAAATGAATAAATCCAGCGGTAGAACTGCGATGAAACTTTTTCCACTTAAACTCATTAGGTAAAAGTATATGTGGTGAATATATAACAGCATTATGATTCTTTTTTATGTCAGTCCTGATAATGTCAAAGGAAGTGCCTCGTCCATTTGTTATTTCAATTTTTGGATATGTATTTAAATACCTTAGAGTATCTTTAATTTGTTTTGTTGCTTTTTTCAACACTTGATTTTTAAACCAACTTATCTCTGTTTCGACTGTGTGGGAATTCAAAGTGTTTCGTTCTTTAAGCTGCAAAGTTATAAGTAAATCATCAAGCCAAATTACACTATCAGAAAACTCTAATTCAGATTCTTGATGAGGCGTAAATTGATTTCGTGAAAAAGAAAATTCTCGCAAATAAAAAAGTTTATTTATATTTGCGATAAGAGCTTCTAAAGTCATACTGACATTTTACTTCGGCGGATGCTCACCAAACAAATAGAGTAGTTTTCGCAGATTGACAACTTCTTCACGATTGAGCTTTAAAAGTTTTATGGTCGCGCGACCTTTGGCGGTTAAACCGACGATCTCCAGAAAATCTTCGCTCCACACAAAATGTTTGTCCCAAATATCTTTTCGCGGATTGTAAAGCGCGACTTTTTTTCCGCTGAACGGATCAATTGCCGAAGTTTTGTCGGATTTGAAACTATTGCAGCCCTGACACGCGAGAGCCAAATTTTCCAACTCGTCAGAACCTTTTTTTGAAATTGGATGAATGTGTTCGACCGAAAAAGATTGCGGTGAATATTTCTGCGCCGAAAAACAATATTCGCAAAGATACTGCGCTCTTTCGGCAACCGCTTTTCTTTTGGCGGGCGAAATGCTCATATCACTTGCGGCGGACGAATTTCGAGTTCATCCATTATTTCCGGCAAAGTTTTGTTTTTGGCAGTCGCCAATTTAGCGAGAATCTCGATTCGTTTGACGTTCAGCGATTCGCTTTCGTCATTCAGAGTAATTAATTCCGCCAGTTCGCGTTCGGTAATTTTTTCGGCGCGGCGATTTTTGACGAGTTTGTTAAATCGCGCTTGTTTTTCCGATGAAAGTACGCAGTTATTGAGGTTTCTAATCATTTCAATTTCGCTTTTAGTCCAACGCGATTTGATTGAATTTTGGCGAAGTCTTTTCGCCTGTTCAAAAAAGCGTTCAAATTCCTTCGCCGGCAAACGCACGACGGCATTCAAAAGATTTTCGGTCGGAACTTCGAGATTCGCCATAAATTCACCTCACAGAACAAATTTAACACAGAAAAAATTAGATATAAAACATTGCAAAAAGCCTCTGCCGAATAAGTTTGGCAAAGGCTTTGATTTGAAATTAATTTTAATGCGAATCAATGGTAAAATTTCATAATCTTTGTAATAAAGCCGAAAAAGCGGGCGCGCAAAGCTGCAACCCTTCCAGACCTGTTAATATTTGCGATTTGATTTAAACCCTTCATCGTAATTCAAGTGTAACTGACAAAAGTCAAGATCAAACCATTTACAGGTCAGGAAGGGTTGCGGCTTTGTGCGCCCGCCAAATCTCAGATTTTTGCATTAATTTAACAATTCATTCACATTTTTAGTAAATTTAGCTGCTTTCGCTCGCCGAAAGTTCTTTTTCGTCTTTTGTCCAAATGACTGCAAGCCGTTTTCTCGATTCGAGTTTGGCTTCGATGTTCGGGACTTTCATCGCCAGAGCTTCGAGATTTATCAAAAATTCGGGATCGTGAAATAACTGCCGGACTTCGGCTAAAAACGGCTGAATCTTGGAATAGACGAAAATATGTTCGGTGCCTGAATCGAAAAACATTTTCTCGTCAATCGCGCCGTTCAGAACGAACGACGAAGCCATATCCCAATAAGAAGTAATCATCCGAAAATTCGCGCTCGTGCGTTCACCGCCGCGAAAAAGCGCGATAATATCCATCGCCGATTTCGGCGCGAAGTTTGAAAAATACCACTGCCGCGCCGCCCGCATTTCAGGCTCGCGCCGCAGTTCGTAAAGTTTCAAAATCGCTAATACATCATTTTGTTTTTCCATAATTTTCTCCTAAAAATTTTGTCCACAGATAAACACAGATGCACACAGATAAAGTCAAAAACAAAATCTTTTTCTTATCTGTGTGCATCTGTGTTTATCTGTGGATAATTATTGATTTCTCCCAAATTCTAACTTTGCCGACAAATTTTGCCCCAATGTTTTGCAGAATTGCAAATTTCGTTCGGCGACGGATAGTTTGCCGTTTGATTTTTGCAGAGCCGTTTCAAATTGTTTGACCGCCGCGTTGACATCGCCGCCCAACGCTAAAATCACGCCGAGATTGTTGTAACTGATTGGCGCATCAACGCTTCCGAGTTCGATTGATTTTTGAAATGCGGTTTGCGCCGAGTCGTAATTTTTTTGCGCCAGATAAACGAATGCGAGATCAAACCACGCTTCACCGTTTTGTTGATTAACGCGAATCGCGCCGCGAAAAGCTGTTTCGGCTTTTTGCCAATTTTGTAGTTCCGCCTGCGCCATTCCGAGCGCGTAAAAGGCTTTTGCGTAATTGGTTTTAAGTTTTACGGTGCGTTCATATTCGCTGACGGCTTCGGCGTTGCGCTTTAATTTGTAAAAACAAACGCCGATGTTGAAATGGATTTTGGCGCGAAAATCGTTGTTTGTGTCAGCGTTTTCGGCAAACGCAAGCGACGTTTTAAATTCGGAAAGTGCAGTTTCAAACTTACCGCCGCTTGCCGAAATCATTCCTTTTTCAAATGCCGTTTGTGCCGTCGTCTGCGCCGAAACGCTCAAAGACAACGCCGCTAAAATAACAAAAATGCTGAAAATTATTTGTTTCATTCCCTTAAATCTCCTCAGACTTTTTTTAGTCTGAAACGATTTTAGAAAATGCGTCGGGCAAGAATCTTTCGGCTGTTTGCGGTTTGTGTTCTCAAATTGCGCTTTACAGTTATCAGTCAACAGTTATCAGTTATCATCTGCAAAAGTCTTCTGCTAACTGATAACTGCTAACTGACAAAAGTTTCGCGCCACATTTTTGGTGTGAATTTCGTGAATTTGCGGAAAAGCGTCGTGAAATGGCTTTGGTTTTTGAAGCCGGTTAAAAGGCTGACTTCGACAATCGGTAAGTTATCTTTTGCCAGAAGTTCTTTGGCGCGTTCGATGCGCTGCTGCATTAAATATTGCTGCGGTGTCAGATTCGTTGATTTGCGAAAGGCGCGGGCGAAGTGAAATTGACTCAGATCGGCGACTTCGGCGATTTCTGCGAGCGACAAATCTTCTTCGAGATTGGCGTTGATAAATTCCTGCACACGGCGCAGTTTGTAGCCGGAAAGTCCGCCGTGATTTTCCTGAATATTGTTTGCCAAAGTGTAGTTTTTGAGCAGATGCAGCGTCAGCGTCTGAATCAGCGAATCGGCGTAAAGTTTCCCGGACGGCGATTCGGCAGAAGATTCTTCGAGCAGCGCAAAACCGATTTGCTGAATCAGAGAATCCTTACTTTTATAAACTTCCTTAAATTCAAAATCGCTGGAAAAACGGTTCTCAAGTGCCGTTTTTTTGACAAAATCAGGCTTTAAAATGATTCCCATATTGTCAATCGGTTTGTTCCAATACGCGCCAACCGTCTGTCCCGCAGGTGTCAAACAAAGATTCCCCGCGCCGCCGCAGGTGATGACCGATCTACCTGACGACGAGATTTTCTCGGTTGTCCGGTTGCCCGCAATCGAAATGTTGATTTCGTGGGAATTGGAAGTTTGTTCAGGCATTCTTCCGGGCAAAACCCGTGCGCGATGAACTTTCACGCCCGTCCATTCGACAACTTGACGAAACAGATACGGCGATTCGTTTGTGTGTGAATTCCAGACGATTTCCATTAAATTTATTTGTAATCCAGTTGAATACAAAAAGCAAGTAAGGAAATACTAACCGGCACGAGTGAAGCGGTAGATTCGATGCTTTTCAGTAAAATTTGATCCTAAATCAACTTATTACAAATTACCATTTTAGCCCGTGGAAACGGGCGGCGGCATAAAGCTCCGTGCGTGAGCGCGGAGTTCGATTATAATGAAAATGAAAGCCCGTGAAACGGGCGACAGATTTCATCAAACAATGGCTGTTGCCCGTTTCACGGGTTTTGGCTTTTGTTTCGTGCCTTCTCCGCGCTCACGCACGGAGCTTTATGCTGTCACCATCTTCGATGGTTAAAAAAAGATTGCCGGATTGGTTTTAATAGGAATGCAATGATGTTTGGCTTAATGCTTTTATTTTTACGATTGCTAAATTTGCCGTGCAAAACTATATTGATAGATGGAATCCAAACCGATTAACCAATTATGAGCAAAGGCAGGATAAAACAATTAGGCGCAAGTTTTTTGATCGTCCTGTCGTTTTTTGTGTCTGCGACGGCAGTTTGTATTTGTTCGCATCATCCTGAAAATATTGAGGTTGCGGCTCAATCGTGTCACGAATATTCGGAAACGATGCCGGATGACGGAATGCAGACGGACGAAAATATACAGCAGTTAGATGCCGACGAAGATTGTTGCTGCGTTCAGCCTGCGCCGCGTGTCTTTTCAAAATCCGAAACAATAAAAATCGAAAAACAGGCAGCGGTTTTGCCGTTCACGCGAATCGAAATCGAAGCGGTTGCGACGATTGTTGCGGTCGAAAATACTTATTTTGAAAAGCCTTTTTATTTCTCCGATTCATTTTACAACATAAAATCTCCACGCGCCCCGCCGTTTCTTTAATTCGAGAAACAACCTAAATTTAGTTTAACCGCGAAAAATACGAAAAAACGCTAAAAAGCCGTGTTTAGGACGTAACGCCGTCCGTCCCGGCGGCTGTCGTGGTGGCATCTTGCCGCCGCGAACGCTTCGATTATATTCAACATCGAGAGGAAATGAAGCGGTTCGGCGCGCGAGACGCACGCCGGACAGCCGCCGGGACGGACGGCGTTACGATTTTCTAGTTTTCAGACATCCTTTAAAGGACTTTTAGCTTTAAATTTTATGTATTTGTTGTCTTTCGCGGTTTGGAAATTGTTCACGAACTTGGAGATTTTATTAATGAAAAAAATTATATCGCTATTATTTTTCACGTTTGTTTTCGGCGTGAATGCGTTCGCGCACGAGGCTTTTACGCTCGTTTCAAGCACAAAGAAAACTATCAAATTAGCCGATCTGATCGAGCTTGAAAAAGCACGGACGCTCGGCAAAAAAGAAGGTCAAAATTTAACTTTCACCGAAAACGAAATTTATTTGATCGTTAAAACCGGACCCGAAGACGATATGCTTTCGTATCGCATTCAAGGCGTGCGAAATCCGAATCTGGTCGTTCCCGATACTGCGGTTTTGAAGATTTTGTTTGTCAATTCGGATGAAGATATGACGCACGATATTCGTTTCGGACACATCATCGCGGATTTCGGAATCGAACCGAAAACCGCCGAAACCGTCGGCACAAACCGGCTCGCACACACGACCGAAGACGGCGTGATGCAGGCGGAAGAAATCGTCATCAAACCGAGCGAAGAAGGCGCGTATAAATATTTCTGCTCGGTCAAAGGACACGCCAAAGGTGGAATGTGGAGCAACATTTTTGTTGGTGTCAAACCCAATGAAAATATGAAAAATCAGCAAAAACCGGCTGACAGCAAAATGCCCGATATGAAAATGCCGGATGACAAAATGCCGTCTGATATGAAAATGCCCGACAACAAAAAGCCCGATGAAATGTCCGATATGAAAATGGACGACAAAAAATCGGATTCGATGTCGGATATGGATATGCCCGGAATGTCGCACGATGCGATGAAAATGTCGGCGGTTTCGGACATCAATTCGCCGATGACGCGCGAGAGCTCGGGGACGGCTTGGATTCCCGAATCAACGCCGATGTTTATGAATATGAAAATGTTCAGCGACGGCTCGATGTTGATGCTGCACGGCAATATGTTTTTTCGTTACACGGACATTAACACGAAGCGCGATCTGTCCGTCGGCGGTCGCGGCGACAATGCGCGATTCGACGCGCCTTCGATGTTTATGGCGATGTATAGTAAGCCTTTAACCAATAAATCCCAGCTTGGGATTCGTGTGATGATGAGTCTTGATCCGATCATCGAACGCGGTTTCGGCTATCCGCTTTTGTATCAATCGGGCGAATCGTATCGCAATCAACCGATTCACGACCGGCAGCATCCGCACGATTTTTTCAGCGAACTTTCGGCGACTTATTCTTACAAAGTCAACGACAAACAATCGTTTTATTTCTATGCCGGTTATCCGGGCGAACCCGCGCTCGGACCGCCGACTTTTATGCACCGGCTGTCGGCGATGAACAACCCGGACGCGCCAATCGGACATCACTGGCAGGATTCGACGCACATTACTTGGGGCGTTTTGACGGCAGGTTATAATTTCGGGAAAGTTAAATTTGAAACTTCCGTTTTCAAAGGAACCGAGCCGGACGCGAATCGCTGGAATTTTGACGCGCCGAAACTGAATTCGTTCAGCGCACGGGTTTCGTGGAATCCGAATAAAAATTGGTCGTTTCAAATTTCGCACGGATATTTGAAAAATCCCGAACCGAGTGAACCTGAATTAAGAATTCAACGCCGCACGACAGCTTCGGCGATTTACAATAAGAAGTTTAACGAGAATAAAAACTGGGCGAATTCGTTTGTTTGGGGGCAAAATTACGGCAACCGCGAACGGACGAACGCGTATCTTTTTGAAAGTAATTACGATTTTTTCAAAAATGCGGTTTTCGGTCGCTTTGAACGAGTTCAAAAAAGCGGACACGAATTGGTTTTGGACGAGGCAGACGAAGATAAAATTTTCAACGTCGGATTGTTTTCCATCGGTTACTTGCGCGAAATTTATCAGAACAAAAACTTGACGATGGGTTTGGGCGCACAGACGACTTTTTACCAAAATCCGTCGTCGCTGAGGTCATATTACGGCGGCACGAATCATCAAGGCTGGCAGATATTTATGCGGCTTCGTTCGAGTTCGATGAAGTAATTGTCATAATCACTCGTCTAACACATTTTTGATTTAACCCGTGAAACGGGTGTAAGCATAAAGCCCCGTGCGCGAGCGCGGGGTTGAATACGGAACATTGTTAAAGCTGTTGAAGACAGCGACAGCCTTACGTTTGATCGGCTATCGCCCATTTCACGGGCTTGAAAATTTATTCCGTTTTTCCCCGCGCTTACGCACAGGTCTTTATGCTCTCACCCGTTTCACGGGTTAAAAACTAAAAGCGCAATAAGTTAATCAGTATAGTGAACGGTAGCGAGCATCTGTGCCTACTTTAAAGTTGAATATTAAGAAACCTGCTCGCTACCGCTCACTATACTGATTTGTTTAAAAGACATTTGCCAAAGCGAAATGTTATAATTATCGAAACAGTTTTGTTTGCAATATTTTATTAAAGGATGTGTAAAAAATTATGAAATTCCCCGGCGGATTTGATATGAATTCGATGATGAAACAAGCCCAGAAAATGCAGGAAGAAATGGGCAAACAGATGAAAACGACGGTCGTTGACGCTTCGGCGGGCGGCGGCGCGGTGGCGGTTAAAATGCGCGGCGATTTTGAAGTTCTCGAACTGACGATTTCGCCCGATCTGGTCAAAGACGGCGACGTTGAAATGATTCAGGATTTAACGATGGCGGCACTCGGCGAAGCCCGCCGCAAGGTCGAAGAAAAACTCAAAGGACAACTCGGCGGAATGCTCCCGCCCGGACTTATGTAAACAGTCAACAGTTATCAGTTATCAAAATGATTTTTTTAACTGATAACTGATAGCTGATAACTGATAACTGAAATATGCTTGAATACTCAGAACCTGTCGCCAAGTTGATTGACGAATTTAAACGGCTACCCGGAATCGGACATAAATCGGCGCAAAGATTGGCTTTTCACATCTTGCGCCGCCCGACTGCGGAAGTCGAAAATTTTGTCGAAGCCTTGCGCGAAGTCAAGGAAAAAATCGTTTTCTGCTCGGTCTGCAACAATATGACGGACATCAATCCGTGTATGTATTGCGCCTCGACGACGCGCGACCGTTCGCAGATTTGCGTTCTCGAAGAACCTTACAATCTCGTCGCCATCGAAAAAACGCGCTCTTATAAAGGTTTGTATCATATTCTGCACGGCTCGCTTTCGCCGATTCGCGGCGTTGGTCCCGACGAATTAATGCTGGCAAATTTATTGCCGCGCCTGATGCCGAACAATAATGACGGCGTTGAAGTCAAAGAAATCATCATCGCCACCAACCCGACAACCGAAGGCGAAGCGACCGCAAATTATATCGCCAGACTTCTAAAACCGCTCGGCGTGCGCGTCACGCGAATTGCGATGGGAATGCCCGTTGGCAGCGATCTCGAATTCGTGGACGAAGTAACGATGGACAAAGCGATGGCAAACCGCCACGAAATTTAAGTTTTTGTTACGTTTCCAAATGAATTAAAAAAAGTCCGGCAAATCAAATTTGCCGGACTTTTTTTAGAACGCGAACTTGAAAGAATTTTATTTGAACAACTGCACACAAGTTTTTAACCCGACTAAACTCAATATTTGTCATAATACACAATTTTATTATATGGGCATAAACGGCAAGCCGACCAGCCAAAGAAGGTTTGACGGCGGATTAAATTGAAATAAAAACTTGACAGTCGTTTTTTTTTACCTATAATCACATTTAAGATTTTTTAATAACCGACGACAAAGACAACTTAAAGATTTTAATTTCCTTAAATATAGGAAATAAAATCTGTCTTTGTCGTCGGTTTAGTTTTGAAAGTATTTAATTTTTGTTTGTTTAAGTAAAGGATTGACTTTATCCAGAAGTCATTTTCAAGGTTTGGGTTAGTATAAAAACTTTAACGCCTGTCAATGATTTTGATATTAATCAACTGTAAACAAATTAAAATTTTGGCGGAAGATTATGTCCCTTATTTCTTCTAAAACATTGCTCGCTGTCGTCGGCTTATTTTATGAAGCCGCGCAAATGCAGTCAACGGATGCGTGGCTCGACATTTATCAACAAATGTCGGCGATGTTTTCGTCAGGTCCGGGCGGTTTGAGTTTGTATCTGCCGGATAAAGAACGCTTTGAACTGGTCGTTTCGACGCTCAGTGAAGATTCGGTTTCGCAGTATAATGATTACTTTCAGCACATCAGCCCGTTTCGCAGTCACATTGTCCGAATGAACGCCGGTGAAAGATTCAGCCGCGCTGAAATGCTCTCCGACGAAGAATTTGCCGAAACCGAGATTTACCGCGATTATTTCAAAAAGCAGGACATTTTCAACTACGAATATCGCGTGCTTTTCAAAAATTCGGGCAAAGCCGGCGGCATTTCATTCTCACGCCCGAAGAGGATGAAAAACTTTAATGAAGAAGAAATCAAGGCGATGCGCCTGCTCATTCCGCATCTGCAAAATGCCTTTCAGATTTATTTAAAGTTTTCCGAAGTTCAGCGTGAAAAACAAATTATGATGGAATGTCTCGAATCAATTTCGCAGGCTGTCATAGTTTTGGACAAATACGGAAAAATCATTTTTCTCAATTCCGGCGCGAACAAATTGATTGATGAAAAAAATGCTCTGCACATCGGGCGCAACGGCACGCTTATAACAAATACGGCGCACGAAACAAAAAAACTGCAAAGTTTTCTAAAAAGTATTTTTGAACCGAAGATCAACCAAGCAGAGAATTTCGGCGGAGTTTTGCAAATTTCCCGGACTTCGGATTTGCGACCGTTATCAATAATGGTTTCGCCCTTTTACGAACAGAACAATATTGATTTTAATTCGGAAACCTTTGCTCTACTGTTCATCAGTGACCCGGAGCAAAAGGTCGAAGCCTCTGAAAATATTTTGAGTCAAATGTATGGTTTGACGGCGGCGGAATCAAAGATCACGGCGATTTTAACGCAGGGAAATTCATTAAATCAGGCGTGCGAAATGCTCAAGATCAAGCCGAATACGATTCGTACCCATCTGAAAAGAATTTTTTCAAAGACCGAGACAAACCGTCAAAGCGAACTGGTTCAGCTAATTACGAGCAGCAGTCCGGTTAACTTCAAAAGAAATAATTTGACTAAGATGTAAAATTTTTTCAAGTAACCCGTTTGGGTGACGACTTATTTTACGAATTACCGGAAGATAATCATCGTTAACCTTTAATTTTAAGAAATTGTGCCGGTTTCATCCGAAACTATTACCCACGCCCGCACAACCTTGGCAATGCAGGTTTTTGTTGTAGTCACCAAGACTATCCAACCTGCAAATTATGCCGGAAAGAATTTAGCTTTACACATTTCCGGCAGGTAAATAAGGGAATCAAGTAGAAATGGTTTGGACTCACGAAATAAAGGAACAAGCAAGGGACTGCAAAAGCGGGCAACGAAGTGTTGCTTCCCGTCTTTCCCCAAAAATCCGTTTATTTTCAGTTCGTTCGAGAAAAACGAACGGTCAAAGTGTGTCAACCGTCGAAAACTTTGATTTCCCGGCTTTTTAATAACCGGATACGCTCCGGTCAAAAGATTTAATTTTGAAGAATCGGGAAAAATAAAAAGACTGAAAAGTTACTGGTAATAACCTTTCAGTCCCATCTTTCCGAATCAAACGAAAGCGTTAAAAAAACGCGCCGTCTGATGCTGAGATTGACACCCTGCATCATAGCGCATTTCCAGAACGCTTTCAATCGAACTTAAATATAAATCAATTAAAATCAGGTTTTTATTGCTGACAATCAAGTTTCAAGACTATTGATGGTATAGCGGTTTTTGATGAATTCTTCAATTGAGTGGTTTATCATCAACCGACAAATATGCGGAATCAATTCAACGTAAACGAAGCGGTCAGGCAAAAAAAATACTCGAAGACTTTAATCTATTAAAACTGAGAAGTTCAGGAGGATCAAATGTTAAACTATATGCGCTTATTTATCACAAAAACGGTGATGCCGGTCGTGACCGAAGACCGTTACCGAAAATTTAGAAAAAAATACTTAAAAGTTTGGATCAGTCAGCTATCGGCACTGATTACGCTCTATTCGATTGTGCTGATGATGCTTCCATTTCAAGCGTTAGCCGCCGGTCAAAAAAACATCGAAATTCCAAACGCAAAAAAAGAGCAGACTTCAAATGCCCGTCTCAAATCAGATGAAAATCAATTGGTTTCAGAAAAGAATCAGCTTGTTTTAGAAAGCGATGAATTTCTGGCAAAAGAGAACCGACCGACCGCCACCGCGCTCGAAAACGGCGATGTCTTAATCGTCAGCGGCGGTTCAGCGCAAATCTATTTTGCCGGGTCTGACAAATTCGGCGCGACCGGCGCACCGATTACGCCGCGCGAAAATCACGCCGCCGTTCGTCTAAACGACGGGCGCGTTCTGATTACGGGCGGCAGCGGCAGTGGGGCAGGTGCGCTCCGTTCGACCGAAATTTTTGATCCTTCGACGGGCAGTTTCACCCCGGCAGCAGAAATGAATGTTGCTCGCAAAGGACATTCGGCAACCGTTTTGGCTGACGGTAAAATCCTGATCGCTGGCGGCGACAGCGCGGAAATTTACGACGCTTCGACCGATTCTTTCAGCTCGGTCAGCGCAAAAATGCAAATTTCACGCGAAAATCACTCGGCAATTTTGTTGAATGACGGCAGAGTTTTGATTGTCGGCGGCGTTGACAAAAACGGTGCATCATTAAAATCAGCGGAAATTTTCGATACTTCGACCTCCGAATTTACCGCCGCCGCCGCAATGGTCAAAGCACGCAAAGACACATCTTTACGCGCACTGCCCGACGGTAAAATTCAAATCATCGGCGGCGCAAACGAGCCTTCGATGGAAGTTTTCGATCCGAACGCCAATCTTTTCGGCGCGGCGGTCAAAATTCCGGCGAACGGCAACGATTTTCCCGAACTCTTTAACGATATTATGAGTTCACCGACCCGCGCAGCGGTGATTGGCAAAAGTTTCGTTGAGCTTCCGCAATCCGAACAAGCATTGGTTTACAGCGACGGGAACGGTTTGAAAACCGGACAAATCTTCGCGGGTTCAAAAGCGGCGATCACGACCGAAAACCTGAGCTATCCGGTAGGCAGCGCAGTTGTTGTTTCGGGCAAAGGCTTTCAGCCGTCCGAAACCGTCGAACTCATTTTCTACCAAACCGAAAATCCGAATAACCGAAATTTCCCGCGCTTCCCCGTGCAGGCGGACGAAAACGGCGCATTTCGTTTCGACGGTTTTAGTTCGAGAGAAATAACCGGAACACTCTTGATCGCCGCAAAAGGCACAATCTCCGGCGAAAAAGCACAAACGCCGGTTAGTAATTTAATTGACAGCGTTGATGTCAGAGTAAACCAATTACGAGTGCAGACAAGTAATCTTTACGTTAGTGCCGGGGCAACCTTAAATGCCTCCGCAACGGTGCAGGTTGGCAGTTCGAGCGTCTGGCAAAGCACTTCGTGGCGGATTTCCAACACGGAAACCGATCCTTTTGCCTGTGCCGATACAGACGATCACGGAGCAGGCACTTTTACGGAACCATTTTTGATTACCGCGCCGTCGGCTTCCGGCGATTACGATTCAAATTTCAGAATCAACCAATCGGCTTGTCCGGGCAGCGCAATTTTTGAGAGATCATACTCGCAAAAGATTCACGTCGTTTCCGGCTCGACCACCACGATGCTTTCAGCGGCTTCGAGTTCAAGCTATGGCGACAGCGTAACTTTCACCGCGACGGTTTCGCCGAATGTGTCAACCGGCACGGTTGATTTTTATGAAGGCTCGACGCTTTTATCCAGCCAAACGCTGAGTTCGGGAACGGCAAGTTTTTCAACTGCTTCGTTGAGTTCGCCGCTAGAAGTCGGCGCACATTCGATCAAAGCATATTATCGCGGCAACCCAACTACGCCGGGTTCTGAAGATACATTTTCGCACACCGTTAACAAAGCAACTCCGACGATTACTTGGGCAAATCCCGCAGACATCGTTTACGGAACGGCTTTGAGTTCGACTCAGTTGAATGCGGTTTTTGCAGTTCCGGGTTCGTGCGATTATACACCTGCGGCTGGCGATGTTCTCAGCGCGGGTCCGCACACACTTTCCGTAACCTGCACGCCAACCGACACGACACATTACACTACGGCAACCAAAGACGTTTCAATTAACGTCCTAACGGCTCCGTTAACAATTACGGCATCAAGTCATTCAGTTAGTTACGGCGATGCCGCTCCGACAATTTCGCCAAGTTACAGCGGATTCGTCAACGGCGATTCATCTTCGTCTTTGACTACGCAGCCGACTTGTTTAACTACTTATACACAAGGCGCATCAGTTTCAGGTTCGCCTTTCGCAAGCCGCTGCTCCGGCGCGGTTGATCCAAACTACTCCATCAGCTATGTTGACGGAACGGTGACGGTCGCGGCAGTTTCACTGACAATTACCGCATCGAGTCACACAGTCGGTTACGGTGATGCCGTTCCGACAATTTCGCCGAGTTACAGCGGATTTGTCAACGGCGATACATTCGCCTCTTTGACGACGCAGCCGACTTGCTCGACAACTTATACGCAAGGCGCATCAGTTTCAGGTTCGCCTTATCCATCAAGTTGCAGTGGAGCAACAAGCACAAACTACTCGATTAGTTATGCCAACGGTTCAGTAACTGTAAATCAGGCTTTATTGACGATAACGGCATCGAGTCACACGGTCAGCTACGGCGACGCTGCTCCGACAATCACAGCAAGTTACAGCGGTTTCGTTAATGGCGATACTGCTCCTGCGACACTGCCGACTTGTTTGACAACTTACGCGCAAGGCTCGCCGGTTTCGGGTTCGACTTATTCGTCAAGTTGTTCGGGCGCGGCTGATCCGAATTACTCGATCAGCTATGCTCCCGGAACGGTCAGCGTCAATCCGGTAGCTTTAACAATTACGGCATCAAGTCATTCACTTAGCTACGGTGCTGTCGCTCCGACGATCACACCGAGTTATAGTGGTTTCGTCAATGGTGACACATTCTCCTCTTTGACGACGCAGCCGACTTGTTCGACAACATATATGCAGGGTTCGCCTGTTTCAGGTTCGCCTTATTCGTCAAGTTGCAGCGGTGCAGTTGATTCAAACTATACGATTAGTTATACAAACGGTTCGGTGACAGTTAATCCCGCAGCGTTAACAATCACAGCATCGAGTCACACAGTCGGTTACGGTGATGCCGTTCCGACAATTTCGCCGAGTTACAGCGGATTTGTCAACGGCGATACATTCGCCTCTTTGACGACGCAGCCGACTTGCTCGACAACTTATACGCAAGGCGCATCAGTTTCAGGTTCGCCTTATCCATCAAGTTGCAGTGGAGCAACAAGCACAAACTACTCGATTAGTTATGCCAACGGTTCAGTAACTGTAAATCAGGCTTTATTGACGATAACGGCATCGAGTCACACGGTCAGCTACGGCGACGCTGCTCCGACAATCACAGCAAGTTACAGCGGTTTCGTTAATGGCGATACTGCTCCTGCGACACTGCCGACTTGTTTGACAACTTACGCGCAAGGCTCGCCGGTTTCGGGTTCGACTTATTCGTCAAGTTGTTCGGGCGCGGCTGATCCGAATTACTCGATCAGCTATGCTCCCGGAACGGTCAGCGTCAATAAGGCAAGCCAGATAATCACATTCGGTGCGCTTGGCGGCAAAACTTACGGTAATGCTGATTTTTCGATCAGCGCGTCGTCGGATGCAGGTCTGGCGGTAAGTTTCTCGTCATTAACACCATCAGTTTGCACGGTTATTCCGCCACCTGCCAGTGTAGTAGTCAGCGGTTGGACGGTTCACATCGTCGGCGCGGGAGAATGCACAATTCACGCAATACAGGCAGGAAACGACAACTATGAAGCGGCAAATGCGGTTGACCGATCATTCGTGGTTGCGAAATTTACTCCGACCGTTACGGTAACGGGCGGAACATACTTCTTCGATACCTTCGCGCATCCGGCGACGGGTGATGTGTTAGGTGTCGGCGGTGTGAGCATCGCAACTCCGGTATTCGCATACGCACCGGGCGGTTCGTCTGCTCCGGTTACTGTTGGAACGTATTCGGTCAGCGGTTCGTTTGCCGAAAACGGTAATTATAATTCGGCGACGAGCAGCAGTCCGGCGACGATTACGATTAACAAAGCAGATCAAACTATTGAGAACTTTACCCAGACTCCGCAGTCAATACCTGATAAGTATTTCGGTAGTCCTGACTTTGATTTACTCGCGTTAGTTCCGACTCCGAGAGCGACATCGGGTTTGGATTTGACTTTCACGGCAACAAGCACGAGATTAGACGGCACACCTTTACCCGGTTTGTGTGACATTGTTGTGGTATCAGGTAATCCGACAACAAGAGTCCACATTGCCGGTGAGGGACGCTGCACGATTACGGCTCATCAGGCAGGCAATAGTAATTATAATCCTGCGATGGACAAATCAAGCACGTTCACGATTTTAACGAATACCGATAACGTGAGCGTTTCGATTACGGACCCTGTAACACATGTGACGCGGGCGACATTGCCTCCGTCGGGTCCGGTGACAATAGATATTCCGATTACGGTTGGCGATGTGACAAATCACGGATTCACGTCGTTCGATTTTACCGTGAGTTATGACTCGACTTTGTTGACTCCGGCGGCTTCGACGGTTTCTTCGCCTAATTTGCCGGTGGTCATTTCAAGTGGAGATGTCGCATCTTCATTCGGCTTTACTTCAAATGTCTTGTCAAATCCTTCGCCAAACGGCAGATTGGCGGTTTCGGGCAGCGGAACAACTCCGTTGTCGAGTCCCGTTACCGGCGGCAGATTGCTTTTATTGCAATTTACCGCAAACAGCATCGGTTGTTCCGATATTACTTTCGGCAGTCCGAATACTTTCTTCTTCAACGGCAACACGAATCCGGTCACTATAACCACCGGCAGAGTTTGCGTTGCCGAAGATACGACGACGACCGTTTCGTTCGGTTCGAGTCCGTTCCCATATACGGGAACCCTATATACGGCAACCGCAACCGTTACGGGAAACAGAACAGGCGCGACGTTGACAACGCCGGCGGCAGTAGTTACTCCGAGCGGTGATTGTAAAAACGTAACAACAACTAACGGCTGTTCGGCAACGGCGAGTTTTGCGGGTGACGATACGCACAACGCAAGTCCCGTCGGAAGTGCTTCGATCACGATCACAAAAACTCCGTTGACCGTGACCGCAAATCCACAAACACGCCAATACCGTGCAACTGATCCGACATTTGACGCGACCATCAGCGGCTACGTCAACGGTGAAGTATTCGGAGCAGCGAGCAGCGGTGTGACAGGTGCGCCGGTTTGCACATCAACGGCAACACCGACGAGTTTGGTCGGCACATATCCGATTACCTGCGTAATCGGAACGCTTGCCGCATCGAACTACAGTTTCCCGACCTTTGCTGACGGAACGCTGACGATTTCGCAGGCTACTCAAACAATAATGTTCGGTGGTTTGGGAGGTAAAACTTATGGTGACACTGATTTTGACGTTAGCGCAACGGCAAGTTCGGGGTTGACCGTGAGCTTTGCATCAACAACTACGTCTGTTTGCACCGTAAGCGGCGTGTCGGTTCACCTCGTTTCAAACGGACTGTGCAACATCAGAGCTTCGCAGGGCGGTGATTCCACTACCTACAGCGCGGCGACTGACGTTGACCAATCCTTTACGGTTTCACAAAAACCGATTTCGGTAAGCGTTGTCGTTTCTGACAAGCAATATGACACAACGACGGCGGCAACCATTACGAGCAGCACTCCGAACGGTATCGTCAATGGTGATATAGTCACGGTGGACTACTCATTAGCGACGGCGACCTTTAACACCGCATCTGCCGGAAGTAACAAACCCGTCAGCGTTACCGGCTTGGTATTGAGCGGTGCGGATGCCGGAAAATATTCGTTTGGCGGCACGGCTTCGACGATGGCAAATATTACCCAGAAATCTTTGACGGTAACGGCTGACAACAAGACCCGTTCGTATGGAGCAGATAATCCGGCTTTCACGACAATAATTACAGGTTTTATTGCTCCTGATACGGTGTCAAACAGCGTCGTCGGTTCGCCGAGTTGCACGACAACGGCAACGCCGACAACTCCGGTGATTAATTCGCCGGTTGCGATTACCTGTTCAGAGGGAAATCCGGTGACACTGACCTCCAACAATTACAGCTTTATGTTTGTTGACGGCAGTTTGACCATTACCCAAGCGGATCAAAGTATTAACTTTGCCGCGCTTTCCAATATGTTAATCGGTTCGGCTGACTTTGACGTGTCGGCGACGGTGACGGCACCGACGAGTGGCGGTTCGACGAATCCGGTGACGTTCAGTTCTTCGACGACTTCGGTCTGCACGGTTTCAGGCTCGACGGTGCATCTCGTCTATTACGGACAATGCACGATTACGGCGAGCAAACTCGGTGACGGCAATTACAATGACGCAATGCCTGTTCAGCAGTCGTTCAACGTCATTCCATACACGACAGATCGGAGCGTTTCGCTTCAATCTCCAACTACAACGCCGTTTTATCACGGTGAAACTTATCCCTTTAAGGTATCGGTTTCCGATTTAAGTTTCCACGCGATTAGTTCGGTATCGTTCGATCTGACGTATAATCCGGCAGTTTGGACACCGGCGACAACTCCGTCATCCTGCGTGGCGGTAAGCGGATGTTCAATCGTGACGACAACGAATCCTTCATCGGGAAGGCTGCATGTCACGATTCAAACCGCCGGCGGAACGTATCTGTCGGGTTCGGGAACATTGGTAAGCTTTAGTTTCGTTGCCAGCAACAGAGGCAGCGGTGATTTCACGATCAGTTCGTTCACGTTCAATTCGGGAACGCCTGCGGCTAATCCCGTCAGTAACTTATCAACCACCGTTATCAACGGCGACATCAGCGGAACTATTAGAAACTTCCACAACGGACGGGTTGTTCCGGGCGTAACACTGTCGGCAGCAGACCTACCGTTGCCTTCTTCTTCTCCATTTAGCGTGTTGACGGATAGCTCAGGCGTTTACACTTTATCCGGCTTCGGCGATGGCAGCTATACGGTTACGCCGTCAAAACCGAATGAAACCAGAACAACGGCAAACTCGAACAGTTCGATCTTGCCGGATGATGTCAGTTATATTCAACGTCATCGGGTTGGATTGTGTCCGATTCCGCTCGATAATACAGGTGCATGTTTAGATCCTTGGACTCCGAAAATGGAAGCGGCAGCCGACGTTGACCTGAACGGATTCGTTCAATCGTTTGACGCGGCGTTGATCCAACAATTCCGCGTAGGAATTCCAAATGCGCTGAATCATACCGGACAGTGGAATTTCACGGATGTTTCAAAAACATATACAACTGTTCGGACACCGCAAACTGCTGAAAACTACACCGCGCTTCTGCTCGGCGACGTTAACGGCACTTGGCGTATTCCGGGTTCCCCGTTGGTGAACACCAATCCGACGCAAAGCGAAAAATCCGACGAAAAATCGTTCCCGACGGAATATGTCAAACCCGAAGTGGCGAATGTTGCACCGCTTGCCATTGGCGTTGCTTTACCGACGGGAACAATTTCCGCCGGCACAACCGTCACCCAAAATGTCACTGTCGGTGATATGACCGGTCAAAACGTCACTTCTTACGATTTTGACGTTATTTACAATCCGGCAGTCGTTGAACCGACAATGATGCTGGTTGACAAGAACAGCACCTTGTCGAGCAATATGTCGGTCGTTGCGAATATCGTATCGCCCGGACGCTTGGCAGTATCGGCATCCGGCATTAATCCGCTCAGCGGATCGGGCGTATTGGTGAAGATAGTTTGGCGGGCGGTCGGTAATGCCGGCGATACGTCGCCTCTGACGTTTGATCCGTTTATCTTTAACGGCGGAACACCGTCAGCGGTCGTTACCAACGGACAAATTCAAATTACCGGACCGACGGCGGCGAATGTCGCTGTTTCGGGTAAGGTGGTGAATAGTCAGGGAAATGCCGTCACCCGTGCAACTGTTATTTTAACGAATAGCAGAGGTGCGTCGCAGTCGGTTATTTCAAACATCTTCGGCAACTTTAGCTTTGGCAGTGTTCTTGCCGGTGAAACTTATACGGTTAGTGTCAGATCGAAAGGCTATCAATTTGCTCCCCAAGTTGTCCGCGTTTCCGATA
Organism: Pyrinomonadaceae bacterium; assembly: GCA_965247805.1. Lineage (GTDB taxonomy): Bacteria > Acidobacteriota > Blastocatellia > Pyrinomonadales > Pyrinomonadaceae > JAFDVJ01. The sequence goes on along the minus strand of OZ252034.1, from coordinate 4,117,508 downwards.
CGGTTACTGATCTGGTTTTAAGTGCCGCACCCTAAAAATGTTCGGTAGTTAAAAAGTTGAAAAGCGAAGCCCGCAGGCTTCGCTTTTCTTTTTGCCGTAGAAGCCTTTGACAATTGCCGAAACAAACTATTAACTAATTTTTGATGCAGACGAAAGTAAAAAAAATGCGGCTTGGTGAAGTGGTCTTTCAGCGGCGCGAATCGTTTGCGCTGTGGCTGATTCACTTTATTTTCGGCGTGGCGATCAGTATCTTTTTTCGGCGTATCGAGCTTTACAATTCGGAGAATCTGCCTCAGAAAAGCGGCTTGATTTTTGTCAGCAATCATCCGAACGCGCTCATTGATCCGGCACTTTTGTTTATTGCTCTGCCGCGTAAAATCGCCTTCTTAGCCAAATCAACACTCTTTAAAATGCCGGTCATCGGCTATCTCGTGCGGACGGTCGGTGCGCTGCCGCTGTATCGTCAAAAAGATACCGGCGCGGACGTTTCCAAAAATCAGGAAACTTTTGATGTCGCCCGAAAATTACTCAAAAACGGCGGCGCGATTGCAATTTTTCCCGAAGGCGTTTCGCACGACGAAAGCAAACTTCAGCCGCTCAAAACCGGTGCGGCGCGCATTGCTCTCGGCGCGGTTTCAAGCGGTCAAAATCCCGATTCACTCAGGTTACAGATCGTTCCCGTCGGACTTTTTTACACGAACAAAACGACGTTTCGGAGCGAGGCTCTGCTGCATTTCGGAACGCCTTTTCCGGTGCTGCCCGTCACGCTCGACGAAGACGGACAACCGCCGCGTGAAGCGGTTAAAAAACTGACGAATGAAATCGAAAATGCACTGCGCGAAGTGACTTTGAATGCCGAATCCGACGCGGAAATCGCCGTTGCGCGAATCGCCGAAGAAGTTTTTACCTCGACCACGCCGCACACGGAAAATCTCGCAGAAAGATTGGAGTTTCTGCAAAAATTCGTCGCCGAACCGTTGGTCGAATCGGATGCGAAACTCGAAAAGCAGCTTGCCGAATATGACAAAAAACTCGACAAACTCGGCATCGAATCCGAATTTCTGACGCTTGCCGATTACTCCAAAAAGTTTGTTTTGAAACAGGCTTTTCTGCGGACGTGGCATTTACTGCTGCTTGCGCCGCTCGCAATTTTCGGCATAATTCTGCACTTTCCGGCATACCAAATCGCCAAATTACTGGCGTATCTGCAAATTAAAAAAGGCTTTTTCGATATGGCTTCGACGATGAAGTTTCTCTCGGCGATTGTCCTGATGCCGCTGACGTGGCTGGTTTTCGCAGGGATTTTGGATTTTAATTTCGGCTGGCTGATCGCGCTCATTTCGATTCCGTTCGCCGCTTTGTGCGGCTACATCGCATTACGAGTTCTTGAAGAAATCAGCGATTTGAGCGGTTGGCTCAAAGCGATTTCGATCTTTTATCTCAAACGCGAAAAGTTTCTGAGATTACTTGCGGAAAGGCGCAGTCTGTTCGAGAAGATTAAAAGTGAAAAAGTTTAAAGGTGAAAAAGTGGAAAAGTCGGTTGAATTCAATCAACTAGCTTTTCCACTCTTAAACTTTTTCGTTTTTTCACCTTAAAATCTTACTTTTTGTTCTTCCGCTTCCGAGGCACTGCGCGACTTTTTCCATTCGTCTTCGGTTTCGTAGAAATTTACGTCGAATGTTGCCAAACTTTTGACCGGAATTCCGTTAAATTCGGTCGGCGCGTCGTCAAATTTGACGATTGTGCCGATGCCGATAACTTCCGAACCCAACTCTTTAACGAGTTCGATTGTTTCGGCAATCGCTTTGCCCGAACGCAGAATATCGTCAACAATAATCGCCGGATGCACGTCGCCGGAACTGATATATTGACGAAATTGGCGTTTGCCGTCTTCCATTTCCGCCCAGTAAATCTGCTCGGCGGTGAGGGCTTCGCGGACACCGAAGGCAACCATAATGCCGCCCGGACTCGGACTGATGATCGAAACTTTCGGCAAGCGACTCGAAATCGCTTTTTCCATCCGAAACATCCGGCTCAAACCGACCGACAAAATCCGCGCGTTGTCGTAATAGCGAAACGCGAGCGGCATCTGAAAATAATGCGACGCGTGTTTGCCGTTCGGATAAACGAAATGTCCTTTGCGATACGCGCCGGTTTCCTGCAAAATTCCCATCACCGACTCTGCCGATGGAATCAAATCAACCATTTTCTTTCTCCTGATAAGTTTTATCTTTATAAGTCTAAACGGCGTAAATGTTTTTATCAAATTTCGCCGCGCAAAACTTTCTCGATTATGGTTTTTTGAATCGGACTCATTTCGGCGGGCATTTCATTAACCGCAAACCAATCGAGGCTCTTAATTTCGCGGCTTTTGACTTCGGCTTGGTCATTGCTTTCGGCGCGGAAAAGAAATTCGATGTGACGGTTAAGTGTGCGAACGCGGAGCATTTTCACGTTTACGAGTTCGATTCCGGTCTCTTCGCGCATTTCCCGGTGAACGGCTTGTTCGGGCTGTTCGCCGTGTTCGATAAATCCGCCCGGAATTCCCCAGCCCGAACCGGGGCGCAAAATATGTTCGAGCAGTAGAATTTTCCCGTCCGAATTTGTTATGATTACTCCGACGGATGCCGTAAATTTTTTCTGCGTAACGCGAATAATTTGCAGCCTTAAACGGCTCGGCATTTTTCTCCAGATTTTACCGACGATAACCCCTAACAATTTTTTATATAGATTTCCATTGATTTTTGGACAGTTAAATGTGTTTTATTTCGTGGAAGATAAACAGCGTTAAAACTTTATTAACTATGTCAAAGAGATTTCTCCTTAAATCTCCTTTCAGATAAAACCTTAATTTTTTTTACCGGAGGGTTCAATGACGAAAAGTTTTTTATTTGTCATTTCGTTAATTTCAGCCTTATTTATCAATGCGTCGGCGCAGAGCGATGCGCTGCGAAATGATTTAGAAAGCGCATTCAAAAAAGTCAGCGTCGTCCGTCTCGATACGCGTAACGCGCTGCGTGAAACAGGCACAAGTCAAACGCTTTCAATTCCAACATCAAACAAAACTTTTGAATTATCTCTAACTCCGAACGATCTGCGTTCGGCAAACTATGTGGCGAAAGATACGGATGCCAACGGCATTCACAATCTCGAACAGCCGCCGGTTTCGCTGTTCAAAGGACAAGTTTCCGGCGAAACGGATTCACAGGTTCGCCTGATGATTGACGGCGCAACCGTCGAAGGTTATTTCGCGGCGGACGGCAAACGCTATTTTGTCGAACCGGCAAACCGTTATTCAAAACTCGCCAAAGACGGCGAAACGCTCGTTTATCTGGCGGAAGATGTTTTGCGGGATAAAGGTTTCGACTGCAAATCAGACCTTGCCGAACAAATCGAAGACGGCAAAAAACTCGTCAATTCGCAGATTTCATCAGCCGTGACGACACTTCGCGTCGTTGAAATTGCGACCGAAGCCGATTTTGAATTCGTCAATTCAAACAACGGCGGCGCGAGTGCGGCAAACGCCAAGATTCTGAGCATCTTAAATATGGTTGACGGAGTTTATCAAAACGAACTCGGTTTGACCGTCAGAGTTTCTTTTCAGCACACCTGGTCAACGGCGGACAGCTACGACGGAACGAGTATTGATACGCTTTTGAATTCGTTTATCAGTTACTGGAATACGAATTTTCCGGCGGCGCAGTATCCGCGCGACACGGCGCACATTTTCAGTTATAAACCTAATGTTTGGGCGCGCGGTTTAGCCTACATCGGGACGATCTGCAACAACCCGTCGTTTGCATATGGCGCAAGCGGCAGAGTCAACACGGCTTGGGGTTGGGAAGCGGCGAATTTTCTGATTACGACACACGAAATCGCGCACAACCTTGGCGCAACCCATTCGGACAGCGCGGCAAACTGTGCCAATACGCTGATGGCGGCTCAATTGTCAATTGACACAACCTTTACTTTTTGTTCCTATTCGCGCACTGAAGTTACCAATTTTGTTGCGGCAAATAACAGTTGTCTGGCGCAGCGAATCGCCGCGCGAACACCATTCGACTTTGACGGTGACAACAAAACCGACATCGGCATCTTTCGACCTTCGACCGGCGAATGGTGGCTCAACCGCAGTTCGTCCGGGCAAACCATTGCCTTTCAGTTCGGTAATTCCGCCGACAAACTCGTTCCCGGCGATTTTACCGGCGACGGCAAAACGGATGTCGCACTATGGCGACCGTCGAACGGTTATTGGTATATTTTGCGTTCGGAGGACAATTCGTTTTTTTCATTCCCGTTCGGCACAAACGGTGATGTGCCGGTCGTCGGTGACTTTGACGGCGACGGCAAATCCGATGTCGCGGTTTATCGCCCGTCAACCAACATTTGGTATATTTCAAAATCAACCGGCGGCACACTCATTCAGCAATTCGGCACGACGGGCGATGTCCCGGTCGTTGCCGATTATGACGGTGACGGTCGCAGCGACATTGCCATTTATCGTCCGGCAGTTGGTCAATGGTGGATTGCACGTTCAAATGCGGGTGTGATTGCGACGACCTTCGGAAATTCTTCGGACAAGCCTGTTCAAGCCGATTATACCGGCGACGGCAAGACCGACATTGCAATCTTCCGACCTTCGACGGGCGAATGGTTCATTTTAAGAAGTGAAGACAATTCGTTCTTCTCGTTCCCGTTCGGAACTTCGGGCGACGTTCCGGTGGCAGGCGATTATGACGGCGACGGACGGGCGGACGCGGGCGTGTTTCGACCATCGGGTTCGACGTGGTATGTCAACCGCACAAGCGGCGGAGTTTTAATTACGAATTTCGGGACAGCGGGCGATAAACCGACCCCGAATGTCTTCGTGCCTTAAATTAATCGTTAAAATCAGCATAAAAAAGGAACGACCGAAATCGTTCCTTTTTTGCATTCCAATTGAATTCCGAACTGATTTTTATTTCAAAGAAACATCGTCAACACGGAAACTTGTCGTGACCGAACTGTCCGTTGTTGAACGGAACTGAATCCTGACAGTTTGACCTTTGTAAGCCGCCAGGTTGAATGATTTCTGCGTGTAAACTCCGGCAGTGCCTTTGTTAGCGTTGCTGTAGCTTGCCAATGTCGAGAGCAGAGTTCCCGAAGTGCTGCGGACTTCGACGTAAAGATTGTCATACGCCGTCGTACCGGTTTCACTCGAAGTCACATTGAGCCAGAAGGTCAGTGTTCCGGTCGCCGTCGTCGGAATCGCCACTTGCTGATAAGACTGACCCGAAACGCTGTTGTTCACGCCGAAATAGATGTAACCCGTGCCGCCGTGCGGATAGGTTCCGGCATTTGTATAGAAGTAACCCGTTCCCGAACCGACCCAAGGGCTTGCACTTGTTTCAAATCCGCCGTTGGAGAGCAGTTCACTGCCGCCGCCGCCCGGAGTCGGGGTCGGAGTCGGAGTTGCGCCGCCCGGACACGCGCCGACACCGACCGCACACCAGCCGGTTGCAACCGTGTTGTATTGTGCGCTGGTCGAACCGTAAAGATCGGTCGCCGCATTCAAAGTCGCGGTTCGTGCCGCCGCAAAATTCGTGCTTGCCGTCATATAAACGGTCAGTGCGCGATACCAGATTTTTTCCATCGGTGATGTGCCGACTCCGGTTACGGTGACACCGCTGACACGATTTGTGCCGCCTGCCGCCATTAAATAAAAGGCGTGATTGACGATGCTCGAATTCGTGTGAACTCCGCATTGGTCATTGGCATTTGAAGGCGAACAGGCACCTTGATAAACCCGCACACTGTAGTGGTCGGGATCGCCGACCGCATTCGGATTGTCCATTCGACGGAGCGCGTCCCCCGCCGTTCCCGGCGTGTAGGCATCTTCACCGATTTTCCATGTATCGCCTGAAACTACGCCGCCATCGGAATAGAGTTCAACCATTGAGCCGAAAACATCCGAAGTTGATTCGTTTAATGCGCCCGATTCATTGGCATAAGTCAAATTCGCGGTGCGTTCGGTGACACCGTGCGTCATTTCGTGTCCGCAGATGTCAATCGTCGTCAGCGGCGTAAAGGTCGTGCCGTCGCCGTCGCCGTAGGTCATCGTGCTGCCGTTCCAGAAAGCGTTGTTATAACGTCCGGTGCTGCCGAAATGAACACGCGATACGAGCAGACTGACGGCACTGTTGGCGGCGGCGGTTGTCGAACCCGGACCGAAATTACCGTCAATGCCGTTGCGTCCGTGAACCGTTTGATAATAATCAAAGGTTTTTGCCGCGCCGTAATGCGCGTCAACGCCGGCGCGTTGAATCGTCGTGTTCCAAACATCATCCGCGTCGGTATAGCGTGACTGTGTGCCGCCCGTTCCGCTTGATTCGTTGCCGGTGCTGTTCATATTGAAAGTCCCTTGTTTACGGGTTAAATCTTCCAGATAGAATGTTCCGGCGGATGAACTGGTGTTGATCGTGACAGTTCCGCTGTAAAGCGACGAACCGCTTCCGGTCTGTAAATTGTCGTAACTGAAAACTTTTTCGCCGGTTTGTGCGTCAATAAAAATAACCGGCATTGAAGGTGTTTTTTGATTGCTTGAATCGTCAATTCTGACGCGGTAAGCAAGATGATCGCGGTCAGTGCCGCGATAAATCCACATATCTACCGACGGCTCTTGATTTAATTTTGTTCTGCCGCGCTTTTCTCCGACTGCCAAATTAATCGCGTCTCTTTCCGATAAATTCGGTTGGGTGCTGACCGCGACCGATTCCTTCAAAGAATCGGTAACAGTCGCCAGTGAACCGTCCGATTGCAGGTGAACAATCGCCTCGCCTTCCCAGACAGGAACGCCGCCGACGACTTGACTGACGCGCGTATGCGCCATTTTCAAACTGTCAACTTCGACCTTTTGAACCTGAAATTCGTCAACATTTCCGACTGCCCGCTGCGCTGCACGTCCGCGCAGGATGTCTAAACTGATCTGTTTCGCGTTGTCGAGTTCGTCTTGTGCGCCTGTATTGAAAACAGGTTTATTCGCATCTGCTTTTTTAGAAATCAGACCGAAGACAAAAATTGCCACGCCGAAAACAGCCAAAATACTTAAAAATCTTTTCACGCTCTTTAATCTCCTTGGGACTTAAAATTTAAATTTGTATTTGCCGATAAAATATCAAGCCGTATGTATAAAAAATTACAAACCTAGAGCTAAAAAACATTAAGTTTTTCACGAAAAAACAAGGGCGGAAATTTTTTCTGAAATAACCCGGAAAGAACTGTTCGAATTTCCAAAACTTTTTAGGAAAGTAAAATGAGTTTAATTATCAACAAAAGTTGTGTCAAGTATAAACAGACAAAATGTAACTATAAGTTGAAGTTTTTTTTAATATAAGCAGTTTAGGCAAAGTTGATTTTTTACACAAGTAAATTCCAGCAGATTTACAAAACCGTTTTAAGTCTTAAACTTAAAGATTAAAAGTCCACCGCATAATAAAAATCAGCTTGAAATTCAAAAAAGAGAACGACTGAATCGTTCTCTCTTCATTTTCGAGGACACAAAACAATGCTCTATTTGAGCGAAGTGTCATCAACGCGGAAGGTCGTAATCGCCGAACTGCCCGTCGTCGAAGTAAATTGATCGCGGACGGTTTGACCTTTAGATGCTGATAGATTGAGCGATTTTTGCGAATAAACTCCGGCGGCGGCTTTGTTCAAATTAAAGTTTCGCTCGTCGTCGTCGGCGGAATTGCAGCTTGCTGATAAGTTAGTCCTGTCACGCCGTTGACGCATCAAAAAATATTTTCTATACGGTTATGAATCAGCCATCGGTTATCATCTATTCCGAATATATATTTGCAGGGAATCAGGTAGAAATAATGTAAAATATCCCAATAGTGAGCGAACAAAACGTGAAAATTTTCGAACATTTTTTAACAAATGAAGACATCGGCAGGATTTTTTCGTGGAACGAAGTTTCGGAAATCCACAAAATCCGCAACGGTATCTATCAGCGCAACGGAAAATTAATCTCGCTGCTGACCGATTTCGGTAAAATTAATCCGTGCTATCCCGATTTTCACGGCGACACGCGCGACACGATTTTCTACACCGGCGCAGGACGACGCGGCGATCAAAAACTCGATTCATTTAATCAGGCACTGTTTAATGCGATAGAATCGAAACACGCCGTCCCGTTTTTCAACAAACTAAAAGTCGGGAGCTGGCAATTTTTAGGATTTTGGAAAGTTGCGGAAGGCAAATACATCTACGACGAAACGCAAAAAAGAATGATCTGGAAATTTACTTTAATCAGAACACAGAGCGATAGCGACGTGGTAAGTTTCTGTTAACGCACAACATAGAGCGAAAATTCGGAACTCGGTAAAAACTAAAATGCTGGAAATCAGAAAAGCAAACGAAACAGACAAACCCGAAATTTGGGAAATTATCAAATTCGTCATCGCGGCAGGCGATTCGTTCACGCTTGCGCCCGATTCGTCGCGTGAAGAAATGCTCGCTGATTGGTTGAGCGCGGAAAAACACACTTTCGTTGCGGTTGAGAGCGGCAAAATCGTCGCCACATTTTACATCAAACCTAATCAACCGGGACTCGGTTCACACATCGCCAACGGCAGTTATATGGTTTCACCCGAAGCGCGTCAAAAAGGCATCGGCAGACAAATCGGCGAATTTTCCATCACGGAAGCAAAACGACTCGGTTTCCACGCAATGCAATTCAACTTCGTCGTCAAATCAAACGAAAAAGCTGTCAAACTCTGGCAAAGTTTAGGTTTTGAAATCATCGGCGAAATCCCCAAAGCCTTTCAACACAAGGAAAACGGTCTGACAAATGCGTATATAATGTATCGGAAATTATAAAAGATCAGGAGATTTTAATTTTATGGACAGCACTAAATTTTTAGGGATTTGTATTTTAATCGGTTCATTTATGATTGCCGGAGCAATTATGTGGCAAACAAATACTTTGACTTCTAATAATCGTTACCAAATTCAAAATGCTGAAATACAGGGATTTGTTGATAATCCTGTGCGGATAGATACAAAAACGGGCGAAATAAAATCGAAAAGCGGTTTAGTTATAATGCCCGCAACGCAGTAATTTATTTACCTTTTCTTGCCGAGCGCGACGGCTTTTTGATATGCAGAGTAAACGGCTTTTGATAAAACGGTGCGGAGTCCGCCTTTTTCCATTTGGTAGATTGCGTCGGCTGATGTTCCGCCGGGAGATGTCACCATATTGCGGAGTTCCGCCGGATGTTTGTGCGATTCGATGGCGAATTTGACCGAGCCGAGCATTGTTTCCTGCACTAATTCCTTTGCCATTTCGCGCGAAAATCCGAGGTGAACGCCCGCGTCGGTCAAGGCTTCCATTACCATAAAAATATACGTCGGTCCGGTCGCGCTCAGACTTGTCGCCATATCAATCATATTTTCGTTTTCGACGTAAACCTCTTTGCCGAGCGCGGTTAGCAACGATTTAATGTTGCCGCGTTCAGCGTCCGAAACGCTTTCCGTGCAAGTCCAAGCCGTAATTCCCGCGCCGATCTGCGAAGGCGTATTCGGCATTGCGCGGACGATTTTTTGATTGTTCAAGGCTTCGACAAGAGTTTCGATTTTCGCGCCCGCGATGATTGAAACGATCAGTTGTTCAGGCATAACGACCGACGTTAATTCGTCTAACACGCCTTTGATGCGCTGCGGTTTGACGCACAGCGCGACGATTGAATTTTCGCTTTCGCGGACAATTTCGACGGCTTTCGAGTTTTCCGCGAAAACTTCGATTTTATATTTTTCGCTTAATTCGCGCCGCCGATTTTCGCGCGGATGCGTGGCGACAATTTGCTGTGACGCGACCAATTCTTTTCGTAAAAGTCCCGCAATCATTGACTCCGCCATCACGCCGCAGCCGATGAATGCGAGTTTAGTGTGTGCTAGATTATTTTTCATAAAGTTAAATCTGTGAATCAGCGGGCGCGGAAACCGCAACCCTTCCTGACCTGTCATTTTTTTTATCTTGAATATTCAAATTAAACTTAAATCAACGATAAACTAAAAAGACCTGTAAAACCATTTGCAGGTCGGGAAGGGTTGCGGTTTCCGCGCCCGCTTTTTTACCAGTAAAATTTATTTCGTTTCTTGAAATTAAACGCTAAACAATTAACAATTAACGATTAACAATTTACCAAAATTATGACAATAGACGAACAAATCGAATTTATTAAAAAAGGCTCGGTTGATCTAATCCGCGAAGATGATTTGCGGAAAAAGCTCGAACTCTCCGTCAAAACTGGCAAGCCTTTGCGTGTCAAACTCGGCGCAGACCCGACCGCGCCGGACATTCACATCGGGCATACGGTCGTGATTCGTAAACTCAAAGCGTTTCAGGAACTCGGACATACGGCGATTTTTTTGATCGGCGATTTTACCGGAATGATCGGTGATCCGTCGGGCAAAAACGCGACTCGTCCGCCGCTTTCTCGTGAGGAAATTTTGGTTAATGCCGAAACATATAAAACGCAGATTTTTAAATTGCTCGACCCCGAAAAAACTGAAATTCGTTTCAATTCCGAATGGATGGACAAATATTCGGCGGCTGATTTTGTGAAATTGTGTTCGCGTGTGACGGTCAAACAAATCTTGGAGCGCGACGATTTTGAAAAGCGTCTGCGTGAAGAACGTCCGATTTCACTACACGAACTTCTTTATCCATTAACGCAAGGTTACGATTCGGTCGCGCTTGAGGCAGATGTCGAACTCGGCGGAACCGATCAAAAGTTTAATTTGATGGTTGGACGAAATTTACAGCGCGAGTATTCGCAAGAGCCGCAAGTTATTTTGACTACGCCGCTTCTCGAAGGTTTGGACGGCGTAAATAAAATGTCGAAATCGCTGAACAATTACATCGGAATTGACGAGAATCCGAATGAAATGTTCGGCAAAGTGATGTCAATCACCGACGATTTGATGTGGAAATATTACGACCTTTTGACCGATTCAACGCCAACGGAAATCGAAGCGATGAAAAACGGCGACGAAAATCCGCGTAATCTGAAGGTAAATTTAGCGAAACTAATTATCAAAGATTTTCATTCAGTTGATGCCGCCAACGCCGCCGAAGCCGATTTCGTTGCGCGTTTCGTCAAAAAGGAAATACCCGACGAAATCGAGGAAACGCAAATGGCGGCTGGAAATTACAACTTGGCGGACTTACTCGTCCAAACAAATCTCGCACCGTCGAAAAAGGAGGCAAAGCGTTTAATCGAACAAGGCGGCGTGAAATTAAACGGCGAAAAAGTCTCAAACGTCAACGCGGAAATCGAATTGAAGGACGAAATTTTATTACAAGTCGGCAAGCGTAAGTTTTTGAAAATAAAAGCTGTTTGAGTTATCTTTCAGAAGCATTTCAAATTTGCCCCCGCAAAAATAAATTGAGGACAAAGTTGAAAAATTATGGCTGAAAAGAAAACAAAACTCGTTAAAACAACCGGCGAATATGACTCGGTTTTATCGCAATTAAGCGTATTGCTCGAACAATCGCGCCGCTTGACCGCGCGTTCGGTCAACGCGATTATGACCGCGACGTATTGGGAAATCGGTCGGCGCATCGTCGAAATCGAACAGAAAGGCGCGGAACGTGCCGAATATGGAAAAGAACTTTTGAAGAGACTTTCAAAAGATTTGACCGATAAGTTCGGGCGCGGTTTCTCGACCGATAATCTCGAAAATATGAGGTTATTTTATCAAACATACTCGGTTCAAATTTCCGAGACACTGTCTCGGAAATTTGACAAAAGCCAGACAGTGTCTAGCAAATCCACAAAATCCGAGACACTGTCTGCCGAATTCGAGATTGTCCAAACACTGTCTGGACAATCTTTCGATCTGGCTGAAATCGGCAAGCATTTTCCGCTTCCGTGGTCGCATTATGTCGAACTTCTTTCGTGCCGCGATGAAATGGAGCGCGAATTTTACGAGTCGGAAAGTTTGCGCGGCGGTTGGTCGGTGCGGCAGTTGAAGCGGCAGAAAAATTCGCAGTTTTATACGCGGACGATGCACTCCAAAAACAAAGCCGCGATGCTCAAAAAAGGCGAAAAGGCGGAAAAGGAAGATTACGTTTCGCCCGACGAAGAGATCAAAGACCCGTTTATTTTGGAGTTTTTGAATTTAAAGGACGAATATTCCGAACTCGAACTTGAAGAAGCGATTATCAAACATCTACAGAGTTTTCTGCTCGAAATGGGCGCGGGTTTCGCGTTTGTCGGGCGGCAGATGCGTCTGCGAATCGGCGACGAATGGTATCGTGTTGACTTGGTTTTGTTCAATCGCCGTTTGAAATGTCTGGTGATAATTGATTTGAAAATCGGCAAATTGATGCACGACGACATCGGGCAAATGCTGCTCTACACGGGTTACGCCAACGAACACTGGCGAATGGAAGGCGAAAATCCGCCGATTGGTTTGATTTTATGCGATCAAAATAACACGGCTCTCGCCCATTACACACTCGAAAATCTGCCGAACCAAGTTTTGGCATCGGAATACAAAATGTTTCTGCCGAGTGAAGAAATTTTGGTTGAAGAAATCAGCAAAGCCAGACGTTTGATTGGAAAAAAAAATGTGGAATAGAACGCGGACGAACGCAGATTCGGCAGATTGCCGCAGATTTTTAAGTTAATTTAAATTATAATCCGTGAAAATCCGTCTAATCCGCGTTTCTCCGCGTTCTATTTCTTTGGCTTCGCGGGAATAGTTTTGTATCCTAAAAATATGAGTAACAGCGATAAATATACAATCGGATTAGTGCAGATGGCGATGTCGGCGGACGTTGACGAAAATTTGAAACGGGCGGGCGAGTTTGTCCGTGAAGCGGCGGGCAAGGGCGCGAAGATTATTTGTCTGCCGGAAATGTTTCGGTCGCAGTATTTTTGTCAGCGCGAAGATGTTGATCTGTTTGATCTCGCTGAACCGCTTGACGGCGATTCGACGCAGTTTTTAGGGAAAATTTCAAAGGAATTGAATGTTACGGTAATTGCACCGATTTTCGAGCGGCGCGGCGGCAGAATTCATCATAATTCGCTCGCTGTTTTGGACGAAAAAGGCGAGATTTCCGGCGTTTATCGCAAGATGCACATCCCGGACGATCCGGCGTATTACGAAAAATTTTATTTCACGCCCGGAGATTTGGGTTTCAAGGCGTTTGAGACAAAACACGCGAAAATCGGGACGCTGATTTGTTGGGATCAGTGGTTTCCCGAAGGCGCGCGATTGACGGCTTTGCAGGGCGCGGAAATACTGTTTTATCCGACGGCAATCGGCTGGCATCCGTATGAACAGGAGCAAGTCGGCGCGTCACAGCAGGACGCATGGCAGACGATTCAGCGTTCGCACGCGATTGCCAACGGCGTGTTTGTCGCGGCGGCGAACCGTGTCGGACACGAAGTTTTTAACGAAGGTTCGGACGGCATCCAATTTTGGGGACACAGCTTCATCGCCGATCCGTTCGGCGTTGTAATTGCTCAGGCGAGTGATGATAAAGAAGAAGTTTTAATCGCCGAAATTGACCGCGCACGAATGGAAGACGTGCGTAGAAATTGGCAATTTTTGCGCGATAGACGAATCGAAAATTACGGCGATTTACAAAAGCGATTTATTGATTAGCGGAAAAGTGAAAATGTGAAAAAGGGAAAAAGTTTTCTCGTATCTATTCAAGTCAACTTTTTCCCTTTTTCACATTTTCACTTTTCCACTTTTTCACATCAGGAATTTATGTCGAAAAAAACTCCGCTCGAATCCGGTTTCAAATTTCCAGCCGAATGGGAAAAACATCGCGCGACTTGGATTGGCTGGTGTTATAACACGAGCGATTTTCCGGGCAAGATCGCCGCGATTCATTGGGTTTACGGCGAGATTACGCGCAAGTTGATCGAAGGCGGCGAAACAGTTGCGATTTTAGTTCAGGACAAGCAACACGAAGCAAAAGCACGACAGATTTTAACCAAAACGGGCGCGGATTTTACGAAAATCGAGTTTCACCAAATCCCGCACAATCGCGGCTGGATGCGTGATTCGGGACCGATGTTTGTTAAAAACAACGCGACAAATTTAACGGCAGTTATAAAATTCAAGTTCAACGCTTGGGCAAAATACGACGATTGGGAATTGGACAATCAAGTCGCCGTCAAATTCGCCGAAAAGGAAAAACGCAAAATTTTTCACGTCGAATACGACAAAAAAGAAGTCGTTTTAGAAGGCGGCGCAATTGACCTGAACGGCGTGGGAACAATTTTGACGACCGAAGAATGTTTATTGGATGACAAAATTCAAGTCAGAAATCCGCATCTTTCGCGCGAAGATTACGAACAGATTTTCCGCGAAAACTTGGGCGCAACCAACACTTTATGGCTCAATAAAGGAATCGTCGGCGACGACACGCACGGACACATTGACGATTTCTGCCGCTTTACGGACGAAAACACGATCATTCTCGCCGAAGAAAAGAATCCGTCAGACGCGAATCATCGAATTTTAGAAGAAAACCGCGAACGTCTCGAAGGCGTTAAATTAGAAAACGGCAAAAAACCGAACGTCGTCCGTTTGCCGATGCCTGCGCCTTTGATTTTCAACAAACAGCGTCTGCCTGCGTCTTACGCAAATTTTTACATTGCAAACAGCGCAGTTTTAGTTCCGACATTTAACGATGAAAACGACCGCATCGCGCTCGGCATTTTAGCCGAACTTTTCCCGACACGAAAAATCGTCGGCATTCACGCGGTAGATTTAGTTTGGGGACTCGGAACTTTGCACTGCTTAACACAGCAAGAACCTATGTGATAAGGCTTAGTTTGCAATCAGAATTGGCGGGCGCACGAAGCGTGCAACCCTTCCTGACCTGCTAATTATTGGAACTTGTCTGCTTTAAATGTTTGGTGAGTTAAGCTGAAAGGTAGAAATATTCAAGCCGCAGCAAATTTCAGGTGAGGAAGGGTTGCACGTTTCGTGCGCCCGCTGTTTTCGACTCAATATAAAATTTAGAATGTATAATTCGCTTATCTGTTTTTGTCTTTGCTAAATAAAAAATGAATCATTCAATCATCGAAACCGAAGAAACCTTGATTATCGAAACGCCGGAGCGTGTGCCGCTGGCGTTTGCGCTCGCGTCTATCGGAAATCGTTTTCTGGCGGTGGCGATTGACCATTTTATTCAATTTCTGACAATGTTTATCGTGACTTGGGCGTTTATTAGTTGGACGGGGTTCGGGCAAGGCAGTGAAACGGCAGCACAATTTTTCGGTGAAATGTCGAAATGGACGATTGCTTTGTTGATAATTTTTCTGTTCCTGATTTTCGCGGGGTATTTTATCTTTTTTGAATGGATTTGGAATGGACAAACGCCCGGAAAGCGTTTGATGAAACTGCGCGTGATCCGCGAAGACGGTCGCCCGATTACGCTCTGGGAAGCGATTGCACGGAATATTCTGCGGATTTTTGATAATGTGCCGTGGTTTGTTTTTCCGATTTACTCGGTCGGTCTGATTACGATTTTTTTGAGTAACCGCGACCAGCGTATCGGTGATCTGTTTGCCGGCACGGTCGTCATCCGTGAACGCACCGACGAAGCCCCGACTTTTGCTGAAACTTTTTCTAATGTGGTCAGCGACGCGGCTTTTCGGCGTGTCCAGCGACCGACGACTTTTCAGGCGAACGTCAGCCTGTTGACCGAAGACGAGATCGAAGTCGTCGAGAGTTTTTTGCGCCGCCGCTGGGATTTGGAAGATCGTCAACGGCTTTGGATGGCGTGGCGCGTTGCGCTGCCGATTATGTATAAACTCAAACCGAACTATGATTTACAGACTTTTACCTACGAAGGTTTTCTCGAAGAAATTCTTCACCGATTTCACGCGCGACAGAGATTTTTAAATTAATGTTTTTGCGATTACTATAAAAAACGTGTAATTTTTTAGATTGAAAGCGAAACTCTTCCATCAAACAAATTGTGAATAAAAGTATTTTAATAACCGGCGGCGCAGGATTTATCGGCTCACATTTGGTTGATAATTTGCTTGCCGAAGGCGATTGGCAAGTTTCCGTTATAGACAATTTCAACAACTTTTATTCACCCGAAATCAAACGTGCAAACATCGCCGCGCATCTCGCAAATCCGCTTTTTTCCCTCTACGAAAACGACTTTTGCGACGCGGAAACACTCCGCCGGATTTTTGCCGAAAACAGTTTTGACGCAATTGTTCATCTCGGCGCGTGGGCAGGTGTGCGACCGTCGCTTTTGAATCCGAAACTTTACGCGGCGGTTAATATTGACGGGACTTTGAATCTGCTTGATGCAGCAAGAGAATTCGGTGTGAAGCAGTTTGTGTTCGGCTCATCTTCGAGCGTTTACGGGATCAATTCCAAAATTCCTTTTGCGGAAGATGCGAATGTTTCCAGACCGATTTCGCCCTACGCAGCAACCAAAGCGGCGGGCGAACTTTTGTGTCACACATTTTCGCATCTCTACGACATTCGCACGGTTTGTCTGCGCTTTTTTACCGTTTACGGCGCACGTCAGCGTCCTGATCTGGCGATTCACAAATTTGCGAAATTGATTACGGAAGATAAATCAATTCCGGTTTTCGGCGATGGCACGACGCGCCGCGATTACACCTACGTTGACGATATTGTTCAAGGCGTTCGCGCCGCGATTGATTACGAGCAATCAATGCACGAAATATTCAATCTCGGTGAATCGCAAACTATTGAATTAAAAGAATTAATCGAACTTTTAGAAAAGAACTTAGGCAAAAAAGCAATCATCGAAAGACAGGAAATGCAGCCGGGAGATGTTCCGATTACTTTTGCAGATATTTCAAAAGCGCGAGAATTGTTAAATTATAATCCGACCACAAAAATCGAGCAGGGAATTCCAAAATTTGTTGAATGGTTTAAGAAAAATCAATAAAATGATTTTATGAAAGTCGAATTTCATAAAATTGCCGGACGAAGATATGCCGTCAAAATCTTACGCGAAAATTCACCCGTGCTTGAGATGAATCCCGCGCCCGGATTTGACGATTTGATGCCGCACGATCTGTGTCATTTGATTGTCGAACAGGTTTTGAATATCGAAAATGCGATTTTCGCACAACTTGCCGGAAACGGAACCGCCGGAACTTTCAGAAACGCGCCTTCGGAAAGCGCGAACAGTAAAAATGATTCCCGCCAACGCCGCAAAGCCGCCAAAAAGGGCAAAAAAATGGTCAAGGAAAATCTCGAAGATTATGCGAAATCTGAAAGAGCAACCTATATTTGCTGGCAAAATTGGCTGGAAAATTCTTCAGATGCAGAATTAATATTACGCGCCAAAGAAATGAAAAAAAATGCCGAAGGTGTTTTCAATCAAATGTCAGCGAACGAAAAAGCAGTTTATACGAAAGATAATTTTGCCAGAGTCAGAGCGCGGATGAGCGAACTGAGCGAAGAATGGCGGAACCTCAAAATCGGCGAATTTATGACGGCAAGTTGGTAAATTAATACAAACCTTTTTCGCCTTTCGGTCGTGTGTTCCACCGTTTGTGAATCCAGAGCCACTGTTCGGGATAAAGGCGAACGTATTTTTCGACAATTGTTGTAATTTTTTGAGTTAATTCGCGGACGTTTTCGTCGGAATTATCGCTCGCATCAAACTCGATTTCGGGTTCGAGATAAACGACGTATTTCTTTTTCGATTCTTCCCAAACAGCAAATGCGGGCAAAACGGCGGCGTTTGTCGCCAAAGCCAACTTCGCAATGCTCGTTGTCGTCGAAGCCGGAACGCCGAAAAAATCTACGAACACGCCTTCCTTTTCCTGCACGTTGAGATCGGCGAGAATCCCCAAAAGCTGACCTTTTTTCAACACGCGAAACATTGTTCTGGCTGATTTCTTCTTGTCCAAAGTCACTGAGCCGAAGCGTGTCCGCATCGTATCCACAAAGTCTTCGACAAGCGGATTATCTATGCGCCGGACGAGAATATTCATATCAAACCCGAACGCCGGCGGCAGTAAATTAAATACTTCCCAACTGCCGAAATGTCCCGTGAAAAACAAAACGCCTTTGCCTTTTTCGTGCGTCCGGTCAAAATGTTCGCGCCCGACGACTTCGACTAAACTGCGAATGTCTTCGTGTTTGAATTTACGGAAATGCGATACAAAACCGAGATGTCTGCCCAAAGATTCAAACGTGCCGTGAACGATTCTGCTTTTTTCTTCATCCGACAATTCGGGCAGCGCGATTTCCAAATTTCGTCTGGCTGTTTTTTGCAGTTTCGGAAACCGTTTCGCAAAAAACCTGCCGACCGATTTGCCGAATTTCATCGAAGTTTCAAGCGGCAGCACACCAATCGCGCCAAGCAATGAACGCACCGCGAGAAGTTCGGATTTATTTTGCAGATTACTTCTTTTTTTAGGCATAAAAAAGTTCAGAGTTACGGCTTCAGCCGTGATTTTTTGCGAAACTTCACGGCTGAAGCCGTAACTCTGAACAAAAACTAGCTCCAACGAAAAACTTTGCGTGTGATCGGCAAAAGTCGGTGTTTGGCAACAACTGCACGAAAAAATTCTTCGTGTTCGCCTTCGACGCGCGACATTTCCATCAATTCGTCAACACATTCGTTCATTCCGAGTTCCCGCGCAAACTCCGCCGCGTCCAGATATTCCTGCACATTTCCGCTTTCCAGTCGTCCCGCAAAATACATCGGAAAAAACCAGCCTGAAACATAACACGCGATGCCGATAGTTTTGCCAATCGTCCAAAAAACCTTCTCGCGCAAAGGTCGCGGTTTCGCGCCTAATTTTTCCAGCCAACGCGCCGCATTTTCACGATGCACCCATTCTTCCGCCTCGATTTTCTTAATTCCATCGCGTTCCGCCGAATTTTTCCGCAAAGATTTCCAATGCCCGCGATAAGCATACGCCGCCGCCAACTCGCCCGCGTGAGCATTTTGCAAAATATGAATCAGATTTGAACGGGCATTATTCATCAGGCTGCGACTTTTTCCACCCGATTGTAAACCGTATCGCGTTCGACTGCTTCAAAACCGGCGTTTTCGATCATCGTGATAAGTTCGGCTTTCGTCATTTTCTGTGTTCGCCGTCAATAATCGGAATATTCAAATTTTGAATGTTACTCATCAGAAAAATCTATTTTGTCGTAAACCTCAACAAGCGGAATTCGGCATTCTATTGAGGTTAATTCGATTTCCGAATCAACTCCGACTGCCTCCGACAAAAACCAAAAACCATCTCCCGTTTTTACAAACTTTTCGATTCGGGCTTCGTCCGTTGAAACTAAAACGTATTCGTGCAAACTTTCAATGCTCCGATAATGCCGAAACTTTTTACCGCGATCATAATTTTCGGTCGTTTCGGAAAGGACTTCGATAATCAAAACCGGATTCAAAAGCGTGTCGAAAACATCATCCTGAAAAATCGGCTCGCCGCAGACGACAACCAAATCGGGATAAGTGTAAAGACCTGTTTCGGGAACAAAAACGCGCATATCATTTGAATATGATTCGCAATTTTTGCCTTTCAAATGCTGCCAAATTAAGCCATTAAAATTTGTTGTGATTTTATTATGATTGCGTCTTGCGCCCGCCATCGCAAAGATTTCGCCCGCAAAATATTCGTGTTTTTCTTCCGACTTTCGCTCGAATTCGAGATATTCGGCGGCGGTCATTTTCGATTTTGGAATTGCACTCATTTTCTTTCTCCAATCCAACGCTTTGCTCCGCTTATTTCTTTAATTTTGTCTTCCAATTGAGTCAAATCATTTAGCGGTTTTTCAAATTCGGTTTTGTATCCGCTACATCCTAAATAATGGTTAACGCTTTTTTTCTTGCCATTCAATTGGATCGAAGTATTGACATCGTGAACATCAGTAAATGAATTCGGGCAGGTTGTCTGATTATAATCATCTTTCAAGTTAAAATAATCAGCTTTCTCAAACTCCTTTATCAATTCCTTAACTTTATCATCACTAATTTTACCTTTTGTTTTTCCTTTGTATTTTGTGTTTCTTATACCTTCAAACAAAACTAAACCGTCTGATTTGATAGCTATTTTATAAATCTGACAAACTTCAAAACCTTGACATTGTGGTTTATCCAGCGTGATTAATAAATCTTTTGGAATTTCATCAATGATTTTTTTGACATTCTCTTGATTTTTAGGCTCTTCAATTTTCAAACTTTCTGACTCATTTTTGACTAGACTTAAATTGTCAGTAGAATTGCATCCAAAATTGAATGCTAAAATGATTGTTAATATCAGAATTTTGAATTCAAACATTTTGCTATTACCTAAATCAAGCCGCGACTTTTTCCACTCGATTATAAACCGTATCTCTTTCAACCGCTTCAAAACCGGCGTTTTCGATCATCGTGATAAGTTCGGCTTTCGTCATTTTCTGTTCGCCGCCTTCTTCGACCGAGTAGGCGTGCGTCAGTTCGCCGCCGTCGGTGATTGTGCCGTCAACGTCGTTTGCGCCGAAATGGAGGGCGGTCTGCGTCGTCGCTTTGCCGAGCATCACCCAATACGCTTTGATGTGGTCGAAATTGTCAATCATCAGGCGCGAAACGGCGATGGTTTTCAGATTCGTAATCGCGTCCGGTCCCGGAAGACTCGATAAAGCAGTGCCGTTCGGGTAAAACGCGAGCGGAATAAAGCATTGAAAACCGCCGGTTTTGTCCTGCTGTTCGCGCAGTTTGACGAAATGGTCAACGCGGTCTTCGACGGTTTCGATATGCCCGTAAAGCATTGTCGCATTTGTCTTTAATCCCGCTTTATGAACTTTCCCCGCGAGTTCGAGCCAGCGCGGACCGTCGCATTTGTGGTCGCAGATGCGCGAACGAGTCGGTTCGGCGAAAATCTCCGCGCCGCCGCCCGGACACGAATCCATTCCCGCCGCTTTCAGTTTTTCGATCACTTCCTCGTCCGACATTTTGTAAAATCTGGCAAAGAAATCGAGTTCGACCATCGTCAACGCCTTCAAATGCAGACGCGGAAATTCGCGTTTCAGAGACGAAAACAAATCGGTGTAATACTCGAACGGCAATTTCGTATTCAAGCCGCCGACGATGTGCAGTTCCGTCGCGCCTTCGGCAACCGCAGTTCGGGCAATATCAATGCCTTCGTCAATCGAATGCGTGTATGAACCTTCTTGCCGCGCGCGTTTGTAAAACCCGCAAAATTTGCAGTCCGCGACGCAGATATTCGTGTGATTAAAATGCCGGTTGACGTTGTAATAAGTCGTCCGCCCGTGCTTCCGCCGCCGCACCGAATCCGCCAATTTCCCCAGCGCATTCAAATCGTCGGTGTTATATAATTCAACGCCGTCATCAAAGGTCAAACGCTCATTCGCTTCAACCTTTGCGGCGATTTTGTTTAAATTTGTATCAAATGAAAATTGCATAATTTTAATTCGAGAATTTTGAAACTCTATCAAGTAAAACTTTTAGGAATTCTTCAACTTTAAACATTAGATTGTTATATAAAAATATAAATTCTTCTCTTGACCGAGGAACTCTTTCCATTCCAAACCATTCCAATGCCTCTTTTCTTAGTTGATAGGACTTTCTAATATCGGAATCTGATCCATGTTCTATATCGTGACGTAGCCACTTATTACGCAGATGCTTTATTTTCCAAATTACTTCTACTTCTGGTTCTGCATTTGTAAAATATCCAAAATGTTTTTCGTCTCTATAATCAACAAATCTTAAGAATTTCCCTCCTGCACCTTCAATAAGAATGAAATAGAGATAATCAATTATTTCTGCAAATTTCTCTTTGTTTGTAGGAACAGTCTGTAATAGCTCAAAGCTATATGACCATACTGAATTTGTTAATGTAAAAATCGTATCACCTTTAGTAGTTTGTGAAGTTTCATTACACATACCAACAAATTTCAGACAATTCACAATTAAATCGAAAGAAATTGCTGTCGGAGATTTTATAATCAAGTTTCCATAATCTTCATCTTCTTCTACATCGTCTCGACGGAGCAGTTCTTGTTTTTGAATACGATAACGATTAATTCTTGGAAATTCTCTGTTAAAATATAAATTTGAATCAGCATCATCGGAAATATCTGAGTTTTCGATGTATGACTGCATAACGCTCGTAGAACGCAAAACTTGTTCATTTGCTAATATCAAACTTCCTTTAAGAGCAGATGAGATATGTTTATCCATATCAAATCTAAGCCTGTTTAAAGTTTCGTTAGCAAAACGGTCATAACCAATCAAAGAATTTGATATTTGCCTTAAAAAACCTTCGTTTTTGAAGATATTGGCTTGCTGTGCAAAAGTTCTCGATAAAGTTTCTAAACTAGAAAAGGTCGTTGCTTTTGTGACTTGCTCAAAAGCTCTAATAATCTCTGAACTTTGAGAATGATAGGGATTTAATAAACTTTCACGCAGATGCTCAAAGTTAGCTTTCAATTGGTTGCTTATAGAATCATTTCTTAAAAAAGGTTGAAAAGTTTCTTGTATTAATTTTCTTGCATTTTGTATTGAAGAGTTTTGAAAACCGTGAAGATTTTCCAAAGCTAATTGACTAACTGATTTCTGCGCTAATCTTAAACTTTCTTGAAAACTGGGAGAATTTGCAAAGGTTGAAAGATGATTGCGCGATAATTCATTCATCAAGTCACGATGATGAGAAAGCGCAGAAAGACTTCTAACGTCAAATCTTTCTAACAATTCCTTTTGAGCTTTTCTTGCTCCTGTTAAATCATCTAATTGATGTTGAGCTTCAATAATTTTTTTTATATCCATCGTTAATTAAACTCCCAAACTGCTCAATGATTATTCGGATTATCAACCGTCAAACCTTCGCTGACTGCCGCCGTGTTCAAATCCGTGTCGGCGGAAAGTAAGGTTAGCGGAAATAAACCTGCGTTTGCACGTTTATTTTGAGTCTGTAACGCACTGGCGAGTTGGACGGCATCGTAACCGCGCAGTGCGTATTTTTTCGCTAAACTGACGGCTTCATTAACCAAAACCGTCGAAAGCGGAACAATGCTGAACTCGAATAAACAATTGGTTTCAAAAGTCTGCAAAGCTGTCGCCGCGTCATTCGCCGAAAGATGATTGCCGCGTTCTTTGCGCGTGATCGCCGAAACGACTTCGACAATCGTGATCTGCGCGATATAAACGCGGCTGCCGTTTGCCGGATCAATCTGCGAAGTCAGCCAACTTGAACCTGTTTCGCTCACATATCGCTTGACCAAACCGCTCGTATCACAAAAGAAAACGGACATTTAGCGTCGCTCCCTGATTATCATTTCGGAAATTGGTTCGCCTGTAATCGTTACGGGTTGATAATTTTTATAGCTTGAAAACTCCGTGATCGGCGGCTTATATTCCGTAATAAAACCTTCTTCCGCGAGATGTTTCTCAAATTCTTCTTCGGTCATCGTCGGTTTCGCTTCTTCTGTTTTCAAAAGTGTGTCCAAAAATTCCTGAACTTTCCGTAAATCTTCCCGCGAAAGTTGCTTGACATCATTTTTTACTCGTTCAACTGTAACTTGCATAACTTTCTCCTGTTTTAATTTTACACCAAGTTGAATTCCGCCCGACACAATTTGTTTTAATCGGTCTTTCTAAAACATCAAAAACCGAATGCAAAACCGCTTCGACGCACGGAATTGCGACCGAATTTCCCGCCAGTTTTCGCATTGCCTGATAGCCGACAACGATTTTGTAATCTTCGGGAAAACCTTGCAGGCGCAGCATTTCGCGTTCGGTCAAACGCCGTTCGCCGTTGACCAATAAATAGTTGTAAGACGCGCCCAAACGCAAAGCGCACGAATACGGCAGCGGACTGATGTTGCCGCCTTTGTTTTCGTGCCAAATCGTTAAATCGTCTTTGATAATTCTATTTTCGACACT
This sequence comes from Pyrinomonadaceae bacterium, assembly GCA_965247805.1. Lineage (GTDB taxonomy): Bacteria > Acidobacteriota > Blastocatellia > Pyrinomonadales > Pyrinomonadaceae > JAFDVJ01. The sequence continues at coordinate 4,093,581 of OZ252034.1, read as the reverse complement.
TCGCAGACGGTTTTGTTTGATTTGCTCGGAAGCGTAATAATTCGGCGCAACTTCCGTTTCTAAAACTTCGCGCAAAGGCTTCATCGGCTTTTTTTGCAGATTCCAAGCGAAATATTTCGATTCACGAAAACCGACGATAAAAACTCGTTCGCGTTTTTGCGGCAAGCCGAAATCGAGCGCGTTTAAGATTTTGTAATGAACCTGATAACCCAGATTTTCGAGCGTTTCGATGATTCGTTCAAGAGTTTTGCCTTGATTATGCGAGACGAGTTGCTTGACGTTTTCGAGAACAAAAGCCTTTGGTCGTTTCGCTTTCAAAATTCGTGCAATATCGAAAAATAAAGTTCCGCGCGTGTCTTCAAAACCTTTGCCGTCGCCGCAGATGCTGAACGCCTGACACGGAAAACCGGCAAATAAAACATCGTGTTCGGGAATTTCGCGTTCGTGAATTTTTGTAATATCGCCGAAAGGCTTTTCACTAAAGTTTGCCTCGTAAGATTTTTGTGAATCAGCATCGAAATCACACGAAAAAACGCATTCATTTTCTAAATGAATATTTTCAACGGCAACGCGAAAGCCGCCAAGTCCGCAGAATAAATCAATAAATTTTAGACTCTGACTTTTCATCCCAAGACATTCTACCAAGAAAAAACGAAATTTTATTGTTGTAACTCAAAACTTGGCGCACTGTGCCATTCGTGAGCGATGTCTTGCATAATTAATGCGTGGTCGAATTCGATTGAGCCTTTCGGGAAAACGCTCACGTCGTCATAAAAACTCGATTCGACAAAATCGAGCGTCAGCGGTTTGACCTCCCAATCTTTGATTTCCAGAGTGATTCCGTCCAGTTCTTTATTGTCTTTGGTGACGGAATAACCGAGCGCACCTTTTTCAAAAAACTTGGACGCTTCGGCGAGTGAAGCGAAAAACGAATTTTGCGGCAGAGTTTCGGCAATCGTTCCGGCAAGTTTGATCGAAACTTTTTTGTCATCCGAATTCATCGAAAAATCTATTTTGCCGCCGTCTTCTTTCACCTCAAAATCGGCTTTGTGCTGTTCGCCGGGAAAGAGTTTTCCGCCGATGGTCGAATTGATAAACGAATCGGTGTCGCGGCGCGGAACGTAAACGCCTTCGCACATTTCACCCGATTCGTTTTCCCACAAAACTGCGATGCGGTGCGCGGCGTTTTCGCTCGAAAGTCTGATGAATTCAGGCATAAATTTCGGGCGAATATGTTCGAGCCGAATCAGACAAATTCCCGCGACGGCTTTTCCGTTGTGCAGTTTCGGGCGAAACTGCTTCGGCAAAATCGCTTGAACTGCGTCAGGTTCAGCACGGTAATTAACTAAAATTCTGCGTTTGATAACGCCTTGAAGTGTCGGAATTTTCATAAATCGCTCTCAAAATCACAAATCCAAAAATTATCTCATTTCTGCTAAAGAGCAAACTTTGTGCCTCGATCTTAACAAAAACACTCAGGGAAATTTATTCGCAAAAACCGCAGCAAACCGGCGTTTTATTTGACGGCAAGTGGTTTTACGGTTAATTTGGAACTGAATTCTTTAGCAATTTGCAAAAAAATATGGCGGAAATAGGAAAAATGCGAAAAATTATCAGTTCGGTTTTGGCAGCGGTTTTGTGTCTGAGCGCAGTTTTTAATATCAACGCGCAAAATTCGGTCGTAACGGTAATCAAAGCAGGAAAATTGATTGATACCGTAAACGGAAAAGTTTTGACGAATCAGATGATTTTGGTCGAAAACGAAATGATTAAATCGGTCGGCGCAAATTTGCCGATTCCGGCGGGCGCAAAGGTGATTGACCTTTCAAATGCGACGGTTTTGCCCGGATTGATTGACACGCACGTTCATCTGACGGGCGACCCAAGCAGCGGCGGAAATTATTATGAAGAGATTTTCCGCAAATCGTTTGTTGATGGCGCGATTACCTGCCACATTTACGCGAAACGCACGCTCGATGCAGGATTTACGAGCGTTCGCAACGTCGGCGCGGAAGGCTTTGTTGACGTTGCGCTCAAAAACGCGATCAACGACGGCAAAATTCCGGGACCGAGAATGCAGGTGGCGACATATTACATCGGTTCGACGGGCAGTCACGGCGATTTGAACGGATTTTCGCCGTGGTTAGATTCACGAATGCCGGATGAAATGTCGGGTGTCGCGGATGGTCCCGACGCGCTCCGAAAAAAGGTTCGATATTTAATCAAATACGGCGCGGATGTCATTAAATTCGGCGCAAGCGCGGGCGTTTTGTCCGAAGAAGCGAGCGTCGGCGCACCGCAATTTACGCAGGAAGAAATGAACGCGATTGTGGACGAAGCGAAACTTCACGGCATCAAAACCTGCGCTCACGCGCACGGCACGGAAGCAATCAAAATGGCGATCAAGGCGGGCGTTGCGTCTATCGAACACGGCAGTTTGATTGACGCGGAAGGTATCAAAATGATGTTGGAACGAGGCACCTATCTGTCCGCCGACATTTACAACGACGACTACATTCTCGCCGAATATTCAAAACTCGGCTATCCCGAAAAGATTATCAATAAGGAAAAATTAGTCGGCAAACTTCAGCGCGAAAACTTCCAAAAGGCAGTCACCGCCGGTGTCAAAGCGACCTACGGCACGGACGCGGGCGTTTATCCGCACGGCTGGAACGGCAAACAGTTTTTCTATATGGTCAAATACGGCTTAACCCCGATGCAGGCGATTCAGGCGGCAACCGTCAACGGCGCGGATTTGCTCGGCTGGAACGATAAAGTCGGCTCAATCACAGCGGGAAAATACGCCGACATCATCGCCGTCACGGGCGACCCTTTGCTGGACGTAAAAGTTCTGGAAAACGTCGAATTCGTAATGAAGGGCGGAACGATTTATAAAAATCTGATACAGAAATAATGTAATATTCTTTTTCCGGCATTTAAGTCCGCGACGCAAAAATGGTCAAACCTTGGAGCGGCGTGGATAATATTTTGAAAATTCACAGCCTCAATCCCGCATCTTTGCAGGCGCATTTCGATCTTTACAAAGCGTAATGCGCGGCAGCAAACATTTATCAAAAGTAAAACGTGAGATGATTGCAGTCGTCGTTTCGTCAATCAATCATTGCCATTACTGACTGCGACATCACGGGGCGGGACTTCGCAAATTGCTGAAAAACAATGATTTAGTCAAGCGATTAACAAAAGATTTTCGCCGCGCCGCGATTTCCGAAGCCGACCAAGCAATGCTCGAATACGCCGCCAAACTGACCGAAAAGCCTTGGACGATACAAAAAAGCGATATTGAAAATTTACGCCAAAACGGTTTCACCGACGAAGCCATTCTCGACATCAACCAAGTCGCTGCCCACTACGCCTTCGTCAATCGTCTGGCAGACGGTTTAGGCGTTCAATAGAAGATTTTTGGGAATAAAATTATTTGTGAAAGCGCAAACATCCGCTAAAATAACCGCATTATGAATCAACATATTCAAGGCATCTACGAAAACGGCGTTCTTCGACCTTTGCAGCCGCTCGATTTGCCGGAAAATAAAATTCTCAAATTATTAAACATTTATTCTTTTTTGTAATTCCAAATGCACAATGCCGCCAAAAGCAGCATCCAAAAAGTTAAAGCAATAAAACTTACATAATAAAAAGGTGAAACTTGCTTTGTTAAAACACTTTCTAACGGAGCAGATGGATTGTAAAATACTTTTACTTCGTCCTGTGGTTTGAATCCGTTGACAATTAAGTTAGCTTCGAATTTTCTTTCAAAATGTGATTTTTCAAGATCATATTGACCGCCTGTAATTTTATTTCCGTCAACTTCATATTCATACTGGATACTCGGCTTGTAAGCAAAATATTTTCCTCCATCATCCGAAAGTTCAATTTTGGCAACTTCAGAAATTAATATTTTACCTCTTGTTTCCCGGTAGGTATTTGTAACTTTATAAACCTCATAAAGTTTTGTCAGCGGAGTTAGCATCACAAATAGCATAAAGAATAAAACAGGGATTATTTCAAGTCTTTTCATAGTGGTTTTTCAAAGAGGTTAATATTTTCATCAGGGCTTTCCTATAAAAAATTCATCCCTTTCAATGTTATAATCAGATTGTCAAAATCATCGGCAAAATCTTCTAATTGGGCTTTTTTGTTTTGACACCCTGTTTTCTCCAAAATAGTCGTTGCTAAAGTTCTGATGCCTGCCATTGTTTTCTGTAAACTCTTTTTTTTGAACGCATTTCGTCTTCTTTCAAACTGACATCTCGAATGTGATTATTGGTTTCCACTTGCCAATGCCCTCTGACGGCTTGCGCCAATTCTTCGTAATTTCCGACCTTATTCGTCAAGTAATAACTTTCTTCCGAGGCGTTTTTGTCATTTTTTAGTGCCTCTCTGTTTCTTGTGACTTTGACGGCTGTCTTAATTTGGCAAGTTTTCCATCTTTCATCTTTGTCTAACTCCAAGACATCATAAAATTCGTATTTTCTGACCTCAATTCGTCCGTGACTCTTTTCCAACTTTTCGAGGTTGAATAAAATTGCCTGATTTTTCATTGCCCAAGTGATTCGTTTCTTCAACTCTTTTTGATTTTCTTTGAGTCCAACCAGATATTTCCCGCCACTTTCGCTAATTATTGCCAATGTTAAAGGTTTGCAATGGAGGGCATCCAAACTTATCTTCTGCGAAGCTAACTCACTTTCTTCTAATAGCTTACGCAACGCAGGAACTTCTGATTCTTTCTCTCCTGAATAATAATCCTGAGCAACTGTTTGACAATTCTCGTGGGCAACCGCTTGCACCACGGCTGCTCCTCGTTTGCTGCCTTTCTCAATACTTCCACGCAGTTCTTTGCCATCCAGCGCAAACCATTTTCGTTCTGCCGCACTCAATTTGATGCCGAAACTTTCAAACAACAACTTGTCAAACACTTGAAACGCTACTTTTTCTAAAATTAAAGCCAATTGCGAACGCGAAACCACTCGTTTTTTTTCGACTCCCAAAACTCCAACTAATTTCTCATAATGATTCTTTAAATGCCGCTGAATGCTTGATAAACTTCCATCCCGATTACTCAAAACGGCAAGCGACACTCCAACTAAAACAACGGCTAATTCGTGTCTTTTCCCGCGATTATCCCGTAAATCCAAACCTTCGGCGTTTTGCAGTTTCTCGAAAAAACTTCTACTATTTTCTTGACAAGGTGGCATATTTGTTACTTTTTAAAGTTTCGTCACTATAAAAAATAACTATTTGCCGCCTTGTTCTCAAGTTTTATAGGAAAGCCCTGATATTTTCATAGACCTATTTAAATTAAACAGCGATTGATATTGCATTTCCAAAAGGCAAATTTACAATTTTCAGTCTTGCTGAATGAACATTCATTCGACAACAAGTTGGCGCGGGACAAAATCGTGAAATCGCTGTTTGAAGCGGCAAAGAAGTTGAAACCTGCGCCGTTTATGTTGGCGGACAATGCAAAGTTAATCGAGATCGGCAATTTTACTGACGATATAACGAAGTTGAAGGACTGCGATTTTGTGATCGAAGCGGTCGTTGAGCGTTTCGACATTAAACTCCAAAAAGCCAAATGAATAGCGTAATTGTTGCTTACCTTTAATAAATGTCTGTTCTGTTACAACAGGCATATTATTCTGGTGAAACCCGGTCTTTGAAAGCAAAATGATTTTTGTCAACAAAATAAAAGAAGTCATTACTAAGTGGTCTAATAATTGCCGGATATTAAAACATAAGAAAAGATTGCCCGCGACACACGCGAAAGACGCGAAAATAAAACCGAATATTTTTGAAACTCTTTCTTTTTTGTGTACTTCGCGTACAATTTTCTTAAAAAACTAACGATTTTCGATTGTGCAAAAACTATCCAGCTCCGTAATGAAAAGAAGTATTGATAATACCCGAATTGGGTGCTAACATACCCAAGTTGGGTGTGAAGATGTTGTCAAATTATAATAAAAAAAAACGGGCATTGATTGATGCGCTTTTTTCTTCGGTTCGTAAAAAAGTGCTTGGGGTGTTGTTTGGCAATCCAAGTCGAAGTTTCTTTTTTAATGAGATAATTGCGTTAGTGGGTTCCGGTACAGGGGCGGTGCAAAGAGAATTGGAAAGACTTTCCGAGAGCGGGTTAGTGACAATTTCACAAGTAGGAAATCAAAAGCACTACCAAGCTAATCCTGATTCACCGATATTTGAAGAATTATGCTCATTGATTAAAAAAACAATCGGGTTAGTCGAACCTTTGAGAGATGCTTTAAATTCGTGTCGTGAAAAGTTGCAGCTTGCATTGGTTTTCGGCTCGGTTGCCAAAGAATCCGAAAACGCCTACAGCGATGTAGATTTGCTGATTGTTTCGGATGAAATGACTCTCGAAGATGTTTATGTTTTATTGAGCGATGTCGAAAAAGAGTTGGCGAGAAAAATTAATCCGACCATTTACACGAAAGCAGAGTTTGAGACACGGCTTCAAAGCAAAAATTCTTTCCTGATGCGAGTATTGAAAGGAGAAACTGTTTTATTATTTGGCGAATTACCCGATGGCTATTGAACATTTACAAAATCTGGAACGCATCAATCAACTCAAAGCCGGGATTCCGTCAAAGGAGGAATTTAACGGCTTAGTTATTTCGGGACAAAGACGCTTGAAGATGTGGAAAATGAAGGTTTAAGTCTGGAAAGCCGTTTTGATCTGACTTATAACTCGACTCACGCGCTTTCTCTCGCCGCGCTCCGTTGGCACGGTTACAGATCGAATAATCGGTATCCGGTTTTTCAATGTTTGGAGCATACCGCGAATCTTCCGCCTGAAAAATGGCGTGTGCTTGATAAAGCACACAGAAAGCGTAATTTGGCGGAATATGAAGGCATTATTGATGTTGATTCAGCTTTGGTTGACAGCATTATTCGTGTTGCCCGTGAAATTGAAAAAAGTGTTTTAGCTTTTGGCGATCCTCAAGACGGTTGGGCGGAATGACGGATAATACTCTGAATTTTTCTAAAATAACTGATTAAAACTAATATCCTCTTGCTGAATGAATGCTCATTCATTTATAATCTTTCCAACTGAAAATTCATTAAATAAAGGACAAAATAATCTATGAACATCGGAAAAGCAGCCGTTTTAGGAGCGGGAACAATGGGCGCGGCGATTGCGGCGCATCTTTCAAATGCAGGGATTCCAACGCTTTTGTTGGACATTGCGCCGCCGGATGCGGACGACAATAAGTTATCGCGGGACAAGATTGTCAAATCGCTTTTTGAAGCGGCGAAGAAGTTAAAACCTGCGCCGTTTATGTTGGCGGGAAATGCGAATTTGATTGAAGTCGGCAATTTTACCGACGATATGGCGAAATTGAAAGATTGCGATTTCGTGATCGAAGCGGTGGTCGAGCGTTTGGACATTAAACATAAACTTTTTGCCGAGGTCGAAAAGCATCGCAAACCGGGTTCGGTGATCGCTTCAAATACGAGCGGAATTCCGATTGCTTCGATTGCCGAGCCGTTTTCCGACGATTTCAAAAAGCATTTTGTCGGCATCCACTTTTTCAATCCGCCGCGTTATATGAAGCTCGTCGAGGTGATTCCGACGGCTGATACGGACGGCGAAATTGCTTGTAAGATTTCGGGTTTCCTTGACGAAAGACTCGGCAAAGGCGTGGTTCCGGCGAAGGATCGTCCAAATTTTATTGCGAACCGCATCGGCGTTTTTTCGATGATGGCGACGATTAAAGAGATGATCGAAATGGGTTTGACTCCGACGGAAGTTGACCAAATTACGGGCAAGGCAATCGGACACGCTTCGAGCGCGACGTTTAGAACTTCGGATTTGGTCGGTTTGGATGTCACGGCGCACGTCGTTAAAAATCTGTATCCGGCGATTCCCGACGATGCCGACCGCGACGTTTTTCAAACTCCCGAAATGATGCAAACCCTTTTGGACAAAAACATTTTGGGCGACAAAACGAATGGCGGATTTTTCAAAAAATCGAAGGACGCGGAAGGCAAACGCGCGATTTTGGAATTAGACCTAAATACATTTGAATACAAACCGCAGGTGAAAACGAAATTTCCAAGCCTCGATGCGGCGAAAGCGATTGAAGATATGCCTTCGCGCATTAAAACTTTGACGTGGGGCGACGATAAAGTCGGTGAATTTTTGTGGAAAACGACTTCGCGCATTTCGCGTTACGCCGCCGACCGCATTCCCGAAATTGCCGACACGATTGTCGAAATTGACAACGCGATTAAATGGGGTTTCGGCTGGGAAGTCGGCGTTTTTGAAGCGTGGGACGCAATCGGTGTGCGTCAATCGGTCGAGCGGATGAAAGCGGAAGGTCAGAAAATTCCCGAAAATGTTCAGAAAATGCTCGATTCGGGCGCAGAAACTTTTTATAAATACGAAAACGGCACGCGCTCGTTTTACGATTTGGTCAACGGCGGTTACAAAGAGATTGCCGACAAGCAAGGCGTTATATTTTTGAAATCGGTTAAAGATCGCACCGGCGTGATTAAATCGAACAAAGGCGCGTCGCTGATTGACATTGGCGACGGCGTGGCTTGTTTGGAATTTCACTCGAAAATGAATTCAATCGGCGGCGATACGACGGCGATGATGAAATTTGCGATTGATGAAGTCGAGAAAAATCACGTCGGACTCGTCATCGGAAATCAGGGCGGAAATTTCTCGGCGGGCGCGAATATTATGATGCTTCTGCTCGCGGCGCAGGAAGAGGAATGGGACGACATTAATATTATGATTCGCACGTTCCAAAATGCGAATATGCGTCTCAGATATTCGTCAAAACCGGTCGTTGCCGCGCCTTACGGTTTGAGCTTGGGCGGCGGCTGCGAAATTCCGCTGCACTGCGACAAAGTTCGGGCGGCGGGCGAAACTTATATGGGACTTGTCGAAGTCGGTGTCGGACTGCTTCCGGGCGGCGGCGGAACGAAGGAAATGACTTTGCGGGCGATGGATTTGGCGCAGAAAACGCCGGATGCCGATCCGCTCGTTTTCCTCAAAAAGACGTTTGAAATTATCGGAATGGGCAAAGTCGCCACGTCCGCACAGGAAGCGCGTTCGTTCGGTTTCCTGCGTGATTCCGACAAAATTTCAATGAACGGCGACCGATTAATTGCCGACGCGAAAGCCGACGTTTTAGCTTTAGCAGCAACAGGTTATGTGCAGCCGGTTGAAAGAACAGACATTTTAGCAATGGGCGAAGCAGGAATGGCGGCATTCAAAATCGCCCTGACAATGATGCAACGCGGCGGCTATGTCTCCGACCACGACGCGCTAATCGGCAGAAAAATCGCCAAAATCTTATGCGGCGGCGAACTGAATCATCAAACTTATGTTTCCGAACAGTATTTATTAGACTTGGAACGCGAAGGATTTTTGAGTTTGTGCGGCGAACGCAAAACGCAGGAGCGCATCGCGGCAATGTTGAAGACGGGCAAGCCTTTGAGAAATTAGGAAAACAGCCACGAACAAACACGAAAAAGACACGAAAAAAAGGGAAATTAACCACAGATGGACACGGATAAACACAGATTAGGAAAAGATAAATCGGATAAAATCAAATCGGTAATATCCTGTCTTTATCTGTGTCCATCTGTGTTTATCTGCGGTTAAAAATTCTTCGCTTTTTTCGTGAAATTTCGTGTTTGTTCGCGGCTGAAATAAAAATATGAGCCAAATATTTCCGAATTATAGAAAATCTCTGCCGAAGCTGAAAACAAATTTGAAGTTTGCGGGTCGAGCGGTTGAATCGAGAATCAAATGCGGAAATTTAGAGTAACCTGTCGAGATTATTTGCACAAAAGATAAGCAGGAAATTGAACCGGAGCCAAACGCATGAAAAGAATCAACTTATTGTTAGGGTTTATAATTATTTCAATCTATGGCGTTAATGAAATTTTTGCCCAGGATTTATCACCTAAAGTCGGCGAATATTATTGCTATACGACAACCCTTGAAACGAGTCCCGGCGGAATAAATCCGATAGCTGTTCAGCCTGCGTTTTTCGGTAATATAATTCTTGACGGAAAAGGAAATTACAGAATGACCAGACGACCAACTGGCGGAACTTATTCATTTAATAAAGCAACCTCAACCGTGACTTTTACTACCGGGGACTTGAAAATAATGAAGGTCAAGGGCTATAAATCTAACGAGTTTTTTATTCAATATCAAGAATCCGCTTTTCATTGCGTCAATGGGAAAAGTAACACTCCAGATAAGCCGCTAACTAAGCCAAACGCTGGATTTACGGGAATTATTGTCGCCTCGTTAGCCTATCAAAGCGTTGATTATATTGATTTAGCAAACAGCAATACGACGAACACATTTTCATATTCGGGAAACACAAAATCAAGTAATACGGGTTTTACAATTCATCTCGAAGAGGCAAACCAAATTACATCTTCAAAAGATTACCCGGTGGTTGAAATCAGAGATTACAAAGGGAATATTTCATCGAGCTACGAAGGGAAGTCTAAAGGCGGAAAAGCGTGGGAAATCGGCGGTTATGATTACGGGATGATTTCGCCTGATAATTCCAAATTTCTTTTAACGGGCAGACATTTTGAAAAAATCGGAACTGCCGATTATAACTATCGAGCCTTACGCGACCCCGCATTTTCGGTCATTGACATCAAAACAGGCAATGAAATTAAAACTTTTTTGAGTGATGCTCAAAATAAATGGTCTGCTTCGTGGTTATCAAATGGCGGCGTGGTAATTCCGCATAAAGGCGGCGGAATTGATATTACCGATGCAGGCTTTGGAAATGTCCGCACAATCTATAATCAACAAGTCCAATTTGCCAAACCGAGTCCTGACGGGAAAACGATAATTTTTCAAAAAGGAACACAGTTATTTACGATAAATATTGACGGCAGTAACGAAAAACAATTTACCAATACCGAGGTTGGCTTAGATTTTGCCACAACCGGAATTAGCGATGTCAGTTGGAGTCCTGATGGAAAATCAATTGCAATTATGATGGCTGATGCAAATTTTTCTAAAAAATACACCGCTATTTTGTTAAGTGCGGATGGCAAAAAAGCGAGTATGTTGAAAGATAAAACAGGAAACAATCTTGTTTTCATCCGACCATATATTAGTTGGATTACGACCAATCAAACTCAAGCTACTTTGCCTCTAACCACGGAGAATAAGACGGTTACAGATAATAATTCCGCAACTTTTACTCCCAATCCGACGATGGCTTATCGAGTTGCCAAAACAAACAGCGACCCGAATTTCGCCAAAGCATACAATTTTTATACCAAAACAATCGGCGAAGATTTTGAGAATCTTAACGATGTCGCCGTTGCTTTAACTTACATTGTCTATCTAAATTATGCCTTTTACAGCGGGCAAAGCAGCATTCCAACCAATCAGCTTCAGAAAATTTATAATCAATTCGCGGAAAAATTACTGCAAGCCGATAGTTTTAAAAATGCGAATAATGAAACCAAACAGCAATTGGCTGAAAAGATAATTTTGGACGGCGTGCAAACGCTCGATGTTGCCGTAACGAAAGATGAGAAGAAAACTAAAGAAGTTTCTCTGCGAATGCTCAGACAATATCTTGGAAAATCTGCTGACACCTTGAAGATTACCGACAATGGAATGGAATTTTAGTAAGCCGCGTTCATAGTAAGCGATAATTTTGGAGCGGTGTTGGCAAATGATTTCTAAAGTCGGTATTTTATACTTTTAACAAATGAACAAAGAATTTCCGAATTTGATTCCCGAACTTCAAATAATTTCTGAAGACTCAAAAAGTGTCTTCGGCGAACTTTCGGCTGAACAGATTAACTGGAAACCGTCGGAAACAGGTTGGAGCGTCGGGCAGTGCTTCGAGCATTTGATAAAGTCGAACGAACTTTTTTTCGACAAATTAGACGAAATTGCGGACGGGAAACATAAACATTCTTTTCTCGAAAGTTTCTCGCCGCTGTCCGGGTTTTTCGGTAATCTTTTAATTAATTCGCTGAAAAAGGATTCGCGTAAATGTAAAGCTCCGACGCAGAAAATCGTGCCGCCGAGCGAGATTGATGCGGAAATTATTGAAAAATTTGCCGCGCATCAAACGGAATTGATCGGCAAAATCAAACTGACGGAAGCGGCGGATTGGAACAAAATTAAAATCACTTCGCCGTTTATGCCGCTGATGACTTATAAATTGGTAGATGGTTTTCAGGCAATCGTCGAACACGAAAAACGCCATTTTCGGCAGGCGGAAAGAGTGATGCAAACGAACGATTTTCCAAGTTCAGAGTTCAAACTTTAGTTTGCCCGCCAGCGAAGCGCGGCGAAAACACGCTGAAGCGCGAACTCTAAACTAAATCAAAAATTATGACACCAACCAACGAACAAAGAATCTCGGTCGAACAGCGCGGACATATTCTTTTAATCGGGCTGAATCGTCCCGCCAAACGCAACGCATTTGATATTCAGATGCTCAACGAACTCGCGGATGCTTATACGAAACTCGAAAATTCGGATGATCTGCGCTGCGGTGTTTTGTTCGCGCACGGCGAGATGTTCACGGCGGGACTCGATTTGGCGAATGTTGCGCCCGAAGTGATGAAATCGAACGGCGTTTTGAAGTTTGACGCGGATTCGATTGATCCGCTCAATCTTTACAGTGAACGCACGAAACCTGTCGTCGTGGCGGTCAACGGCAAATGTCTGACCGTCGGCATCGAACTGATTTTGGCAGCGGACATCTGCGTCGCGGCGGAAAATGCGACGTTCGCGCAGATCGAAATCAAGCGCGGAATCTTCCCGTTCGGCGGCGCGACTCTGCGGTTTCCCGAACGCAGCGGTTGGGGAAACGCGATGCGCTGGTTGCTCACGGGCGACGAATTTGACGCAAACGAAGCATTGCGAATCGGCTTGGTGCAGGAAATTGTCGCCAATGAAAAAGTCTTAGACAAAGCAGTCGAAATTGCCGAAACGATTGCGAAACAAGCACCTTTGGGCGTTTACGCAACGCTCAAATCAGCGCGAAAATTACAAAAGGAAGGCTTTGAATCCGCGAAAAACGATTTACAGCCGCAGATTTTGGAATTGTTCAAATCCGAAGACGCGAAAGAAGGCGTGCAGTCATTCATCGAACGCCGCGACGGAAATTTCAGCGGGAAATGATTTAAGGAAAATTTAGCCGCAGATGAACGCGGATGGACGCGGATTAAAAGAGATTAGATTAAAACTTTTTCTTCTTCGCGCGTTTGCCGGCAGGCTTTGAAGTTTCCAAACAGATTTCGTATCGTAGAAATTGAATGACATTACGAATATAGGGATAATAAAATGACAAAAACTCCAGTTACGATAGTTTGTTTTTTTCTGATACTGCTTGCATTATCAGTGACCGTTTCGGCTCAGGATAACGGCATCCAAGTTGACGCTGCTCAATATGCCAATCGTCAGATGCTGCCGGATTTTACTGCCTGTCCAAAACCGGATAATCCGCAGGCATTGACTCAGGTTAAGGGCAATTTATACCGGCATACGACGGGCGCGGGATTGGCTGTCCACAGCGGTTTTGTCCTGATTACTTCGGAAGGTGCGCTGGTTATTGATCCGGCGATGACCTGCTCATCCGTTTGGCTCTTAAATGAAATTAAAACCCGTTTCAAAGTTCCGGTGAAATATGTCGTTTATACGCACGCCCACGCCGATCACATTTACGGCGGACAGGTTTTTCAGAAAGAAGGAGCGATTGTCGTGGCGAATATGCGTGCGCTCGAACCGATTGTCGGCGAAAAACTGGCAACCGCGATTCCAAACCGCGTGTTCGACAAAGATATGAAAATCACTCTGGGCGGCGAAACCATTCTGCTGCACCGCGTTGCTCCGAGCCACTCGGACAGTATGATTATGGTCAGCTTTCCGAAATATAAAGCCCTTCAATGCACGGATGTCTGCCAGAACAATTCAATGCCTTACAACGATTTTCTCGATTTTTACTATGACGGTTGGGTGGAAACGCTTGATTGGGTGCTGGCGCAGGATGTCGAAATAATTGATATAGGTCATTACACGCCCGCCACCAAAAAGGAAATTCAGGCTGAACGCGCTTATCTGGTTGATCTGCATCAACAGGTTCTCGATCTCGCCCGCAAAGGTCAAAGTTGGGACGAACTATACCGAAACGTCAAATTCAGCGATGAAGTAAAAAAATGGACTGCCTACGAGCAAATGCACATCTTGAACATTCTCGGAATGTATCGGTGGGTCTCGAATCACCGGCGCGGAAACTGGTAACAGTAGAACTAAAAGAAGTTTTACGATTGCCTGTGAGGTTTGACTAAATTAATAACGGTATTGATAACGGTGATCTGATTGATTCCGCTGTTCGCCGTGAATCGCATTATCATATAAATTGAATCAATGCCTCCAATTTCTACCCGGTTAATTTTCAACAATATTTCTGGAAGGGAGCTAAAAAATGTCAACGGAAAAAACAGCGTGTATTTTGTGTTCGAGAAATTGCGGTTTGGAAGTCGAGATCAATGACGGGAAATTCGTCAAGATCAAAGGCGACGAAGCGCATCCGATAAGCCTTGGTTACATTTGTCAGAAAGCGGCGCGGCTCGAATTTTATCAGAATCACGATGACCGCCTTCGTCATCCGTTGAAACGTCAGGCGGACGGAAGTTTTGCGAAAATTTCGTGGGACACGGCACTTTCCGAGATTGCCGAAAAGCTGCAAAATGTCCGCAAACAGCACGGCGGAAAGGCTTTTGCGTTTGTCGGCGGCGGCGGTCAGGGCAATCATTGGGGCGGAATGTATAGCCGACAACTTCTGGCGGCGATGGATTCCAAGTTTATTTACACGGCTCTCGCGCAGGAAAAAACCGGCGATATTTGGGTCAACGGGCGGCTTTTCGGCAATCAGAAATGTCACGGGACCGAGGATGTCGAACACGCCGACTACGTTTTGTTTATCGGCACGAATCCGTATCAGGCGCACGGCATCGTCAATGCCCGCAACACTTTGCGCGAACTTCAAAAAGATAACAAGCGAACAATGGTGGTCGTTGATCCGCGTGTTACGGAAACGGCGAAAATGGCGGACATTCATTTGCAGCTCAGACCGGGAACGGACGCTTTTTTGCTGTCGGCGATGCTTTCGATTATTGTGCGGGAAAACTTGCACGATAAGGAATTTTTAGCGGAACATTGCACGGGGTTTGAAATTTTAGAGAAGGAATTGCTGGCGATTGACGTTGCAGATTATGCAAAACGAGCCGACGTGGAATTTGAAACGGTCGCTAAAGTTGCGAGAGATTTTGCGACTGCCAAAAACGCTTGCGTAAGAGTTGATTTAGGCACACAGCACACGCTTCACACGACTTTAAATGCGTATCTCGAAAAACTCCTTTATCTAATTACAGGCAATTTTGGTAAGCAAGGCGGCAACAATCTGCACACGAGTTTAATTCCGCTGGTCAGCGATACGGACGAGCGAAAAAAAGGAATTCGCACGGCGAAACACGGGATGTTTCCGATTGGCGGACTTTATCCGCCGAATATTTTGCCCGACGAAATCAATCATTCGGGCGAAGATCGGATTCGCGCCGTTTGGGTTGATAGTTCAAATCCCGTCCTGACTTTTGCCGATTCTAACGCCTATATTTCAGCCTTTGAAAAACTCGATTTGCTGGTCGTCGTTGACGTGGCGATGACCGAAACGGCGCGGGTTGCCGATTACGTTTTGCCCGCCGCTTCGCAGTTTGAAAAGCTGGAAGCAAGCGGTTTTAATCTCGAATTCCCCGAAAACTTTTTTCATCTGCGTCACTCTTTATTTGAGCCGTTTGAAGAATCTTTGCCCGAACCTGAAATTTACACGCGGCTGCTCGAAAAGATGGATTTGATACCGCGCAAGTTCCCGATTTTGGGAATCGCCGCATCTGTTTCGCGCGTCGCATATCTGGCGGCGATGAAAATTTTGTTCACCCGAAAGCCGAAACTGCAAAAATACGCGAGTTCGATAATGTATCGGACGCTTGGAAAAACTCTGCCAAAAAACGCGGAATCCGCCGCGCCGTTGCTGGGTTTGACGCTTGCCTACGCCGCCAAATATCCGAAACAAATTACCGCCGCCGGTTATCAGGGAAATCTCGGCAACACATTATTTGACGCGATTTTGAGCGATAAATCGGGCGTGATAATCAGCAAACACGAATTCGCTGAAGTTTGGTCATTAATAAGAAACAAGGACAAACGAATTTATTTGGAAATCCCCGAAATGCTCGAAGCCTTGCGCGAACTGCGTCACGAAAATTTAACAAACGATGAATTTCCGTTTATTTTGATGGCGGGCGAACGACGCAGTTACAACGCCAATCAGATTTACCGCAATCCCGAATGGCGCAAAATTGATAAGCAAGGCACGATGCGAATTCATCCTGAAGACGCAAAAGAACTCGGCATCGAAAACGGCGCGGAAGTCGTCTGCGAATCAACTGCCGGAAGCATCAATGTCTTCGCCGAAATTGACGCAAGCGTTCGCCTGAAAATGGTCACGCTGCCGAACGGCTACGGCTTGAGATACAAAAACGGCGAGCCAAATGGTCCGCAGCTAAACTTGCTGACACCAAGCGATAATTGCGAACCATTGACTAAAACGCCATTTCACAAACATTTGCCCGTCAAACTAAGAAAAGCCGGGTAAATAAAAATTCAACGTCTGACTGGAGCGCAAGCATCCCTGCTTGCAATGAGTGTTTGCTTCAAACGCGAAAAAGCGATAGTTATTTCGAATCTTAAATTGAGCTAAAACGCTCGTGCGCGGAGACATTAGTCTAATTTCAACTTGTCGAATAACAAACGCTTTTTCGCGGTAAAAAACTGCGCTCATTGCAAGCAGGGATGCCCCGCGCTCCAGTCTTTACGCTCCTGTTTTTACGCGACAGTCTCAAAAGTTTTGATTTTGAGTTAAAATAAACCGATGAATTTATATGAAACACGCGCGTTCATTTTCGATATGGACGGCACATTAGTTGACAATATGCACTTTCACACCGAGGCGTGGGGAAAGATGCTTTCCGAAAACGGCGTTGAAATGAACGCGCACGATTTTCTCGTCAAAACTGCGGGAAAGACGAACCGCGAAATTCTGCCGACGGTTTTCGGCGAGATTTCCGATGAGAGAATTACCGAATTAGGACATCGCAAAGAATCGCTTTATCAGGAATTGTTTCTGCCGCATCGTGCCGTTGTGAAAGGTGTGATCGAATTTCTCGAAGAAGCTAAAAAATTAGGCGTGAAAATGGCAGTTTCGACCGCCGCGCCGGTGATGAACGTCGAATTTATTCTCGACGGTTTGGATTTGCGAAAATTTTTTCAGGCAGTTGTGACTGCCGCCGATGTAAAGGAAGGCAAACCGAACCCCGAAATTTTCTTGAAATCAGCCGAAAAATTAAACGTCGCGCCTGAAAACTGCCTTGTTTTTGAAGATGCCATCGGCGGTTTTGAAGCCGCGCATCGCGCCGGAATGAAGTCAATCGGGATTGCGACGGTTAATTCGATTGAAGATATTTTGCATCTCGATTCTGTCGTCGAAGCGCACGATGATTTTACTAATTTGAAGCCGCAGGAATTGGTGAAAAAGTATTTGAGCGAAATCAAATCGCAAGCGGAAACAAATTAAAATTTGGCTCTTAATTTCTTGCGGCTGTGCCGCCCGATGTGCGAAAAGGCTGTGCCTTTTCGGGTTTGAATTCCCTTGATTTTTGAGGCTATGCCTCACCACACGGGCGAGGCGCAGCCTCAAAGAATTTAAGAGGAAATGTAACGGCGAGGCACAGCCATCGCCGCACATCGGGCGGCACAGCCGCGAAAAACTTACAAAAATTATGCAGCGTTGCGATTGGGCGAAAAACGATTTAGCGATTCAATATCACGACAGCGAATGGGGCGTTCCGCTGCACGACGATCAAAGATTGTTTGAATTTTTGATTCTCGAAGGCGCACAAGCCGGTTTGAGTTGGGACACGATTTTGGCGAAACGCGAAAATTATCGCGCGGCATTTGATAATTTCGATGCGGCGAAAATCGCGCTTTACGACGAAGCGAAATGTGCTGAACTTTTATTAAACGCCGGAATCATCCGCAATCGCCTGAAAATCGCTTCGGCTGTTCGGAACGCGAAATGTTATCTGAAAGTTGTCGAAGAATTCGGCTCGTTCGATAAATATATCTGGTCGTTTGTCGGCGGCAAACAGATTATCAACGCTTGGGAAAACTTCAAACAAGTTCCCGCGTCAACCGAGATTTCCGACGCGATGAGCAAAGATTTGAAACGGCGCGGCTTTAATTTTGTCGGCTCGACGATTATGTATGCGTTTATGCAGGCGACCGGAATGGTCAACGATCATTTGGTTTCGTGTTTTCGATATAATGAATTAAAAGATGAGCAGTAAAATTATAAAACACAGCAATAAAAAAATATTTTTAACAACAATTATTATTTGTTTGATTGTAAGTTTTCTCATAGCGTTTTGGGCGGCACAATCAACCAACTCATTTGGTGTTACTGTTATATTTTATATCGTTTTCTTTCTTTTGGGCATACCAATAGGAATTATCTCAATAATAGCTTCCATTATTTGTTTTTCAATTCAGAATTACAAAGTTTATGGATTCGCTTTAGTGATCAGCCTAATTTTGTTGCCTATTGGGTCTATAAGTTTTCTAAAATTAATGGAATGGACAAAGTTCGCAAAATACACCCAGCCAAGCATAGAAGCAAATAAAGATTATGATTCACGTCCGGTTGAATCAAAGATTAACAATTCAATTGTTATTGTTTTCAAAAACAATACGACACAAAAAGAAAAACAAAAGTTTGAGGAAACAAATTTAAAGAAAATAGGTCAACAAATAAATGGCATTAATTATTTCACTTTTGCGGATGGAGTCTGCCGCATTGATTACTCTGGAAGCGTCAATAAGTTTGACATCACCGAAGTCGGGTTTTGTAATGACGCTTCTATTGAACAGAAGAAAAAAATTACAGACAGCATAAAATCATCACCAATTGTTCAACAATTATTTGAGAATATGCAGGAAAAGGACATCGAAGAGTTACGGCTTGGGAAAAGATACAACAACAACTGATGCTTTAAATTAACAAGCAAAATAAAAATGGCGTATTAAAATCCAACTCTTAAACCTCGAATAATAAATTTCAAAAGGTTTGAAGACCTTAGGATTGGTAATAATGAATTATCCTAATTACGCCCGCCATTCTTATTTTGAGCGGGAAAAAAGTTGTGCTTATTGAACTTGGCAATATAATTACCTTGTGAGGTTAAAAATCTATGATTCCGAATTTAGAACAAACATTGATCGAAAAAATTCACATTTTGCCGCCGGAAAAGCAGGCGAAGGTTTTGGAGTATGTGCAGGAAATCGAGATTTCCGAAAATCGGCAGATGAACGGCGATGAATTGGTTGAGGCTAAACAAAAAGAGCGTCACAAAAAATTGATGAGTATGGTCGGAATCGCCAAAGGGCGCAAAGATTTATCAACTAGCGTGGACGAAATTCTTGCCGAAGGCGCAAATAAACGCGAAGGTTGGAGTTTGCCGTGAAAGAAAAATCAATTTTTGACACGGGATTTTTGCTTGCCGTTTTTAATGAAGAAGACAACTTTCATCAACAGTGCAGAAGTGTTTACGATGCTGAATCGGATTATGCTTTGTTGCCTGATGTCGTCCTGCCCGAATTGGCTTATTTGATAAAACGCGAACTGAATCTCAAGGCTTTAGTCACATTTTTGCGGTTGGTATCGAGCGGCGAATTTGAACTGGTTCGCACGACCGAAGCAGATTTGGAACGCGCCGCCGAAATTCTCGAAAAATATAACGATAACAATATTGATCTAGTTGACGCTTGCATTGTGGCGATTGCCGAAAGGCTTGAAATCGAAAAGATTTTGACGGTTGACCGGCGGCATTTCAGCGTTTTTAAGCCGAAGCATTGCGAAAGTTTTACGCTTTTACCTGAATAAATATGTTGGATAAAATTGTTTCGATTATCTTGATTATTGTTGGCATAATTAACCTTTTGCCGCTTATCGTGTTTTTCGATCCGAGCAAAACCGTGAAACTTTACGGCTTTCCGATTGAGGGCGAAAGTTTGATAATTTTGATGCGGCATCGCGGCGTTTTGCTCGGTTTGGTCGGCATTGCTTTGATAACTGCGGCGTTTAAGTCGGAATATATTTTGTTGGCAATTGGTTTGGCACTTATCAGTAAATTTGCGTTTAATTTTTTGACGTTTACTTCGACAGGATATACTTCCGAAATTCAAAGAGTCGCTTTGATTGATGTCGGTTCAATAGTTTTGCTGTTGATTGCTTTAGGACTGCATTTTTACTCAAAATAGTTTGATGAATTATCCGATTACGCCAGCGATTCGTGTTTTGCGCGAGCATCAAGTTGAATTTACACCGCACGTTTTTGATTATGTCGAAAAGGGCGGCACGAAGCATTCGGCGGAGGTTTTGGACGTTGATGAGCATTCGGTGATTAAGACTTTGATTTTTGAAACGAACGAGCGAAAGCCTTTGATCGTGCTGATGCACGGCGATTTCAAGGTTTCGACCAAGAATCTGGCGCGGCATTTAAGAGTTAAAACAGTCGCGCCGGTTGCGATTGAGAAAGCGAATAATTTAACTGGATATTTGGTCGGCGGAACTTCGCCGTTCGGCGTGAAAACGAAAATGCCGGTTTATGCGGAAAGCTCGATTTTTGAGTTGGAAAAGATTTACATCAACGGCGGCAAGCGCGGATTTCTGGTTGAAATCGCGCCATCGGTTTTAGAAAAAGTTTTGCCGATTCAAAAGGTTGAGGTTGGAATTGTTGATTAACCAATGTCCTATGCGAATTGTTTAGCCTTATAAAGTATTCAATTACTTAAAAAGATTTCTCAAAGCATCAAAAAAACTCGGCTTTTCTTTCGGTTCTTCATATTCCGACAACAAAGGCATAACTTCTTTTAATTCTTCGTCATTCATTAGCGAAAAACCGCTGATTGAGGAAATTAACTGCGGCTTTTTCTCAACATAATTTGTCGGCAAAGGTAAATTGTTCGCCATTTCAGATGTAAATCCGGCTTGCTCGAAAGAATTTCTTAATTCCGTTTGAAATGTTTCTAAATCGTTCGGTAAACTTTCGGGATTGGTGACAAATTTTGCCGATTCATAACTCGAATGACTACCAAGATTTTCGCCGGTTCTCCAAAAAAGCCATTCTCTATTAATTGAAAATGGTTTAAAAATTTCTCTGAGATTCGCTTCGATGATTAAACCGAGTCGTTTCGGATTTATTTTGTCGGCGAAACATTCGGCAACTAAAGCATTGATCGCCTGCTCTCTCATTTCCGCATCGAATGTCGGATGTTTGAGTAAATGAATGAGATCGAAAATGTCTTTAAATCTCGGTCTGACAAGAGTTTGATGAAGTTTCCACGAAATCTGCAAAGGCAATGGCGCAGTGTATGGAATAATAAAAGATTCGCCTTGCATCGGTTGATAATTCAAAGGAATCGGCGGCAGAGGCAAATCCAAATTGAACGAAACATCGAGCGGAAATTCAAAAATTTCGTCGGCATAATACGATAAAATATCCGTATTGACGGTTGGGAAATCTTCCGACATCGCATAATCAATCATTCGCCAAAAAGCATTTTCGGTAAAACTTCGGAATTTAACTTCATCAGTAATTTGAGTTTCGGTAACTTTTACCGCCCAGTCGTCAAGAACCTTTTTTGTGTAATCAACGTCTGCCAATTTTTCCATATAAACCCAATCAAGATCGTTAGTTAGTCTATCCGACGGATTTGAAAAATATTGGCGGGTAACGTAGCTGCCTTTGAGCATAAAAGGCAAATTAAGCTGCGAAGCGCGGCGAATAAAGGCTTCAAATACGATCATTTCCTTTTCTTTATCCATATTTTTTAATCGGGAAGCCAGCCTTTATCTAAAATTCGATTGTCATCATAAAGGCAAAACTCGGAAGATTCTTTAAGTATCTCGATTCCGTTTATTTGCAAATCAGTCTTTAATTTCAACAGTTTATGTTGAAAAATATCGCTTGAATTAAATTCTCGAAGCGTTATAAATCGAAGGTTTTCATCGTCTCTCAGACTGTTTTTTGAAAGATGCGCTTTGTGTTTTTCGCACAACTTTAAGATGCTTTCGAGATTGTCTAAATTAACCTTGCCGTGCCATTCAAAATAGTTTTCCTCACTTTTGTCGAATAATTCAGCGTATTTCGAGTCGGTTTCGATTTTGATTCGTTTGATGTCAAAATCTGCCGAATTAAAAATGTCCGCTAATTTTTCCGCATCCTGCAAAATACTCGTTAATTTTTCTCCAAACAAATTTTTGACAAACATCGGCTGCCGGCTGAAATCTCCCTGAGCCAACTCGATAAGCAATGGTTTCCCATCAAGTTTTTGGCAGAGCGCAACAAAGCTGTCAATTTTACCGTTTTCGATGTTTGACGCGGTGAGATGCAATTCAAAAGGGATTTTGGCAACTGCTCTTTCCATTTTGTTATTTTAGCTTTTTCAAAAGAATGTGGAAACTAAATTATTTAATAAAAAAAATATTTGTTTCTAAAAATCTTTATTTGCAATCGCTTTACTCTCAAAATCATTGTAAATTTAAAGGACAAAAATTTTTACCCCTGACTTTCAACAAAATGGCAAAACACGAAGATCATCATTCGGAACATCTTAACGCGGTGACGACGGCGGGAATGCTGGTTGCTATCGGCATTGTTTTCGGCGACATCGGGACTTCGCCGCTTTATACTTTTTCGGCGATTATCGGGACGCGGACGATTGATCCACTGTTAGCTTTGGGCGGATTTTCGGCGATTTTTTGGACGCTGACGTTTCAGACGACTTTGAAATATGTGATTATCGCGCTGCGTGCCGACAACAACGGCGAAGGCGGGATTTTTTCGCTTTATGCGCTGATCAAACGCTATGGCGGGAAATGGCTTTTGTATCCGGCGATTATCGGCGGTTCGTTTTTGCTTGCCGACGGCATTATCACGCCGCCGATCTCGATTTCTTCGGCGATTGAAGGATTGCGGATTTACTCGCCCGATTTGCCGACGATTCCGATTGTGATTGCGATTTTGGTGGTTTTGTTCGTCGCGCAACAGTTCGGAACGCAGCTTATCGGCAAATTTTTCGGTCCGGTGATGCTGCTCTGGTTTACGTTTATCGGTGTCATCGGCGCAATCGCGCTGTCACACGATTTTTCGGTTTTGAAGGCGTTTAATCCTTATTATGCTTACGCGATGCTCACGCAATATCCGAAGGGATTTTTCCTGCTCGGCGCGGTTTTCCTTTGCACGACGGGCGCAGAAGCACTGTATTCGGATATGGGACACTGCGGACGCGGCAACATTCGCTTCAGTTGGATTTACGTCAAAATTTGTCTGATTTTGTCTTATGCCGGACAAACCGCGTGGCTGATGAGCAAAACGGGAACGCAGTTGGAAGGCATCACGCCGTTTTATTCAATCGTGCCGCCGTCAATTTTGCCGCTCGGCATTATTATCGCCACGCTCGCCGCGATTATCGCTTCGCAGGCGTTGATTTCAGGGAGTTTTACGCTGATCGGGGAGGCGATTCGGCTGCATTTCTGGTCGCGCCAGCGGATCATTTACCCGACTGATTTTCGCGGTCAACTTTATATTCCGCAGGTTAATTGGCTGTTGATGGCGGGTTGTATTTTCATCGTTTTATACTTCCGCGAATCGAAATTTATGGAAGCCGCTTACGGGCTTTCGGTCACGCTGACGATGCTGATGACGACGCTTTTGATCTACGTTTATATGCGTTCCAAGCGTTTTCCGGCAATTGCGGTTTACGGTCTGACTGCGTTGTTTTTGACGATTGAAATCTCATTTTTTATCGCCAATCTCGAAAAATTCCCGGAAGGCGGTTACGTTTCCGTCGGTGTCGGATTCGTGCTGTTTTCGGTGATGTGGCTCTGGCACAAAGGCAGACGACTGCGGCGCAATTTAACGGTGATGGAGAAAACCGAGCCGTTTTACGAAACGCTCAAAGAACTCAGCAACGACACGACTTTGCCGCAATACGCGACGCATCTCGTCTATTTAACTGCGTCCGATTCGCCGAAAAAAATCGAGCAGGAAACGATTCGCTCGGTCGTCGAAAAAACGCCGAAACGCGCCGATGTCTATTGGTTTCTGCACGTTAAGAACGACAACGAGCCGTTCACGATGACTTACAAAGTCGAAACGCTGGCAAAGGAAGACGTGTATTTTATGACTCTAACCTTAGGTTTTCGCATCGAACCGCGCATCAATTATTTCTTCGATCTCGCGCTCCACGAACTCGAAAAAAGCGGCGATGTCAACATCACGAGCCGCCATCCCGCGCTCGAAAAATACAACATTGACGGCGATGTCCGCTTCGTTCTGCACAGTTCATTTTTATCTTATGAAAACGAACTGTCATTCAAAGAAAACGTCGTGATGCGTTCCTATTATTTCCTCCGCCGCTGGTTCAGCATCCGCGAAGACGAAGCCTACGGACTCGATGCCAGCAACGTCGTCATCGAAAAAGTCCCGATTGTCGTCTGCCGTCCCGAAGATATGAAAATGACGCGCGAGGTTTAATAAATTATTAATGTTGCAACCGACTGGAGCGCAATCCGTCCCGGTTGCATTGAGCATTCGTTTCGGATGCGAAAAAGTGTTTATAATTAAACAAATCAAGTGGTTTAATTGGAATTGCTCGACGAGGGATGTTCTTTCGTGTTGAAGCAACACTCATTGCAACCGGGACGGATTGCGCTCCAGTCCTTTTTCGTTTAATAAATTCTAAATATGAGTGATAACGAAATAATTCAGCGGGTTCAAAAGAACGTCGAAAGCCCGACGATTTCGACTGACACGGGACTCGAAGCGGCGGAAAAAATCGGTAAAATCGCCGAAAATGAACACGTCGAATGGGCGTTGGTCGGCGGTTTGGCAATGTATCTCTACGGTTCGCCGCGCTTGACCAAAGACGTTGACATTATTGCTTCCAATATTGTTTCACTAGAAGCAAACGCCCCGCTGACATTCGGCGGAAACAATTACATCGTCGAAGTCGGCAAATACAAAGTCGCCGTTGACTGGATCGTCCGCAATGACGGTTACGCCAAATATTACCGCGCCGCATTAGCCGAAGCCGTCGTTTTCCCAAACAAAATGCGCCTGATTTCTCCCGAATGGCTGGTGATTTTAAAACTCTTTGCAGGCAGACAAAAAGATTACGACGATGCCATTTTCCTGCTCAAAGAAAAAGATTTAGTCAACCGCTCAAAAATCAAAGAAACAATCATCCGCGTCGCCAATGAAGATGCTTGGCTGGCAACTCTGGCGAATTTTAGAAGATTATGCAGTTTGGCGGACGGCAAAGCAGATGAGCCGGGAAAATATTACGACAAAGATTAAGTAAAAACCGAAGATTTTAATAGCAAAATTTGCAGGTTTTGTGTATATTGTAAAAATGAATGAACATTCACTCATTTTTCAAAATGAAATTCAAACGGCGATTTGAGATGCCCGGAATTACAAAAAGAAAAGTGAAAGCGGTAAAATAAAAAATTATGCAAGTTACGATTGATTTACCTGAAAATTTGGCAGTTTATCTACAAACTAACAGACAAAATTTGCCGCAGATTTTTGAAGCCGGTCTGCGCGAATTTAAGGCGAGTTCTTCGGTCGGTTACAAAAGCGTCGCCGACGTTTTAGAGTTTTTCGTCAATTTACCTGCGCCCGATGAAATTCTCGCTCTGCGCCCGTCGGCGGAAATGCAGGAAAAGA
The DNA here is from genome assembly GCA_965247805.1 of Pyrinomonadaceae bacterium. GTDB lineage: Bacteria > Acidobacteriota > Blastocatellia > Pyrinomonadales > Pyrinomonadaceae > JAFDVJ01. The sequence goes on along the minus strand of OZ252034.1, from coordinate 4,067,676 downwards.
TTGACGAATTACTCGAAAAAAATCGGCGCGAAGGCTTGAGCGAAGCGGAAGAACAAACTTGGGCAAGCTATGAATTTGTCGAGCATCTTGTTCGCATCGCAAAAGCAAAGGCATTGTTGCAATTGAATTAAATTTTGTTTCAGCCTCATTTATGAGGCTTTCCCGAAGGGCAATTAGCCACGTCGCTTGAGCGCGTGGGTATATGGTTGAAAATGAAATTAAGCGCGTTTTAACGTGCTTTCAACCGGCTTAAGCCAAAGAAAAAGGACGTTGAAACGCCCTGCGCGTTCGATTCGCATACCACGCCGTGAACGGACGTGGCTAAAACCGCGAAACGCGGAAAGCCTGTTGAAACAGGCTGAAAGAAAAAGGTATGAGTCGGGTAAAAATTCAAATCTTTCATGAAAACAATGCAAAAGGCGAAACGAAATTGGTTCGCACAGTTTGGATTGATAGAGATTCCGATAAGAAATTAACAGGTAAAAAAGCCGGACAACTTTTAGCTAACAATTTTCCACAATTTGATAATTCAACAACCAGAAACGGATTGGCAAAAATTGAGAATGGCTGGCGGCAAAGCCGAACAATAAAGCCAAGTGAGAAATGTGAATTTCATTATATTTGGGAACAAGCAGTTATTACGGAAGAAGATTCAGAATAAGTAGATTTAGCTGATGGAATTACAAAAAGCAATTCATAAAGCGACTCTTTTAGTTGATTTGAAAAATGATTTTGATGCTGCGATTGACTTATTGATTAAATCAATTGCACTTGCAGATTCAAATCTCCAAACCGTTGATTTTATAAAAGCAAAAATCTTTCTTGCTGAATTGTTTTTTGAACAAAATAAAAAAGAAACAACTGAAAAACTTCTTCATGAAGCAGTTGAACTTTCAAATAGTAGTGAAAATATTGAGGTTGATTTGATTGAACCTGATATTTTGAGGGCAAAATTTTTGTTAGAAAAAATAAGGAAAAAATTATGAAAGAAGCAGTTATCGTATCGGCTGTCAGAACGGCAGTCGGGAAAGCACCGAAAGGGACTTTGAAAAATACTCGTCCTGATGATTTGGGCGCAGCGGCGATTAAGGAAGCGGTTAATCGCGTCGAAGGTTTGGACGTTTCGCTGATTGACGACGTGATTATGGGTTGCGCGTTTCCCGAAGCGCAGCAAGGAATGAATGTCGCGCGGACGGCGGCGATTTTGGCGGGTTTGCCGGTGGAAACTTCGGCGATGACGGTAAATCGGTATTGTTCAAGCGGTTTGCAGACGATTGCGCTGGCGGCGGATCGCATTAAAACGGGCGGCGCGGACGTGATTGTTGCGGGCGGACTCGAAACGATGACGATGATTCCGATGGGCGGTAACGGTTTTCGTCCGAATCCGTCGCTCGCGGAAAACTATCCCGATTATTATTTGAATATGGGTTTGACGGCTGAAAATTTGGCGAAAAAATACGAAATCACGCGCGAGCAAGCCGATCAGTTTTCGCTCGAATCGCACCAAAAAGCGGCGGCGGCAATCAAAGGCGGAAAGTTCAAAGACGAAATCGTGCCGATGAATGTGTTTGTTGACGAACTCGACGAAAAAGGTCGTGTGCGCCGCAAAGAAATCGTTTTCGACACGGACGAAGGCGTGCGCTATGACGCTTCGATGGAAGGTTTTGCGAAACTGAAACCAGTTTTTCACATTAACGGAACGGTGACAGCCGGAAATTCGTCGCAAATGTCGGACGGCGCGGCGGCGGCGGTTTTGATGAGTTTGGACAAAGCGAATGAATTAGGTTTGAAGCCGCTCGCGCGTTTCGTTTCGTTCGCAACCGCCGGTTGTTTGCCCGAAGAAATGGGCATCGGTCCGGTTTATGCGATTCCGAAAGCGTTAAAATTAGCCGGTCTGACGCTCGAAGACATTGACGTTTTTGAATTAAACGAAGCATTTGCGGCGCAAGGTCTTTCGGTGATGAAAGTCCTCGAAATGAACCCCGCAAAAGTCAACGTCAACGGCGGCGCAGTCGCTCTCGGACATCCGCTCGGCTGCACCGGCGCGAAACTGACCGCGACGATTTTGCAGGAATTAAAACGCACCGGCGGACGCTACGGAATGGTCACAATGTGCGTCGGCGGCGGAATGGGCGCGGCAGGAATTTTTGAAAGATTGGATTAAATGAGTTGGAAGAAAGAAGTAAAACCATCGGCAAGTATCTGTCCGCAAACATTTTGTTTTATTTGGAGCGAAAAAGCGAAAAGTTGCGGGAGAGCTTTCGGTTTATGCAAACGTGAAGATTCGATTAATGGAAAGCAAGATTGCTATGAGCCTTGTGAACCTGAGTTGAAAAAGGCAGATTTGCCTTGGTTTTACTTTATTTCAAGTGAAGAAATATTAGTTGAAGATTTGCGGGAGAAGTATAAAATAGAATCGGCTGAATTTTGGGGAAAGAATTAAAACTATGACAGTGACAATCCAACTAAAACCTGAAATTGAAAGGCGTTTGGCGGAGAAAGCAAGACAAAACGGCTTACCGATGGAAACTTTTATCGAGGTTTTTATCGAAGACAATCTGAAAGAAATAAAAACTTTTTCCGAAACAGCGACAGATGAAGAATGGACTGCCGAACTTAAAGAATGGGCGGAAAGCCACGACCGGACGACTCCGCCGTTATCTGATGAGGCGACGCGGCGTGAAAGCATCTATTAAATTATGGCTTATTTATCTGACACGAGCATCGTGCTTCGTTTGGCACAACCACATTTGCCAATTTATCAGACAGTTCTGAATGCTTTGTCGGAAATTAGAAAAAGCGGCGAACAAATTGTAATTGTTCCGCAGATTTTAGTTGAGTTTTGGGTCGTTGCAACCCGCCCGACCGATGTCAACGGTTTGGGAATGACAACCGGCAATGTTGAAAAAGAGTTGGAAAAATTGCAAAAACTTTTCACCGTTTTGCCCGAAAACGCGCAAATTTTTGAGGAATGGAAAAGACTTGTTGTAAAACACAAAGTCAGCGGTAAACCGACGCACGACACGCGCATCGTCGCGGCGATGATTGTTCATAAAATAGAAAATATCTTAACGCTTAATCCAAATGATTTTAAGCGTTTCACCGAGATAAAAGCCGTTAGACCGCAAGACGTTTAAAAATCACGATAGAAAATTTACAAATCAATAAAACACTTGATTTTTTTATCAAAAAAACCTATAAATGAATGAGCATTCATTCATTACAAAAAGAGAGGAGCAAACTATGGACGCAAAGATGGAAAAAGATTTTATCAAAGGCGGCGCGTTTTTGATCGAGAACCGTGCGGCAAGTGAAGTATTTACGCCGGAAGATTTTACCGACGAGCATAAAATGATCGGTGATACTATCCGCGAATTTATGGACAACGAGGTTCGTCCCAACATTGAGGCGATGGAAAAGCACGATTGGGCGACGGCGAAAAGATTGGTGCGTGAGGCGGGCGAACTCGGACTTTTGGGCGCGAATATTCCCGAAGAATACGGCGGCGCGGCGTTAGATCAAACTTCGGGCGTGATTATTGCCGAAGCGGTCGGTCGCGGCGGCGGTTTCGGAACGACTTTCGGCGCACAGACTTCGATTGGTTTGCTTCCGCTTCTTTATTTCGGCTCGGAAGAATTGAAAAAAGCGTGGATTCCGCGCATCGTTTCAGGCGAAGTCGTGACGGCTTATTGTTTGTCCGAATCAGGTTCGGGTTCTGATGCGCTTGGTGCAAAATGTCACGCGAAACTCTCCGAAGACGGCACTGAATACATTTTAAACGGTGAAAAAATGTGGATTTCCAACGGCGGATTTGCCGATGTTTTCATCGTTTTTGCGAAGGTTGACGGCGAAAAAGCGAAGTTTTCGGCGTTCGTCGTCGAGCGTTCGGAAAATTGTCGTCCGGGCGCGGAAGAACATAAAATGGGCATCAAATCCAGTTCGACGACACCTTTGATTTTGTCGGATGCGCGAATTCCCGTTTCAAATTTGATCGGCGAAGTCGGCGACGGCGCGAAGATCGCTTTTAACATTTTGAATGTCGGACGATTTAAGCTCGGCGCATCGGTGACGGGCGGCGCGAAATTGGCGATGCACGACGCGATTCGTTACGCGAACGAACGGCAACAATTCAACAAACCGATTTCATCTTTCGGCGCGATGAAACACAAAATCGCGGAAATGGCGATTAGAACGTGGGTTGCCGAATCAATCACATATCGCACGGTCGGAATGATTGACGCGCTGATCGGCGAAGACGGCGGCGATAAAGAAAAGAAATTGCGCTCGATTGAAGAATACGCGGTCGAATCGTCAATCAACAAAGTCGCCTGCTCCGAAGCACTCGATTACGTCGTTGACGAAATGGTGCAGATTTACGGCGGCGCAGGTTACTCGGCGGATTATCCGGCGGAAAAAGCGTATCGAGATTCGCGCATCAACCGCATTTTTGAAGGCACGAACGAGATCAATCGAATGCTCATTCCCGGACAATTGATGAAACGCGCGATGAAGGGGAAATTAGGTTTACTGCAAGCCGCGAAAGCATTGCAGGACGAAATCCTGAATCCGCAAATGTCGTTTGACGAAGACGAAGGCGTTCTCTCGACCGAGATCAAACTCGCGCAAAACGCCAAAAAAGTCGCGCTGATGATTCTCGGCACAGCGGCGCAGAAATATATGGCGGAACTTTCAAATCAACAGGAAGTTCTGATGAACGCGGCGGACATTATTATCGAAGCGTATCAAATGGAAACGGCAATTTTACGCGCACAAAAAATGGCGCAAAAAGGCGATGCCGCAAACCAAATTGATATGGCAAGCGTTTTCTGCAACGACGCAATCCAGCGCGTCGAAGCCAAAGCCAAAAACACGCTCGCCGCCATCACCGAAGGCGACGAAACAAAAATGATGCTCGTCGCATTAAAGCGTTTCACGAAAAACAATTCGCCCGTCAACACAATCGCGGCACGGCAGAGAATCGCCGACACGCTGATTGCGGCAAACAAATACGTTTTTTAGAAATTTCAGATTACAAATTTCAAATTACAGATTAGTCCGAAGTCGAAAGTCTTCGGACTTTTTTTTCGAGAAAATTAGTTCTTGGTTCAGGCGTGAATATAAATTGAAAAGAAAGAAGACGCGAAGCGGACTGGAGCGCAATCCGTCCCGGTTGCAAACGCCGCGTTTTTCAGCGGTGTAGCGGCGTTTATTGTCAGTCAAGTTAAATATCAACCAAGGCTTATTCGCGTTTGAAGCAAACGCTCAATGCAACCGGGACGGACCCGCGCTCCAGTCTTTTGGATTCGATTAAAATTAATTGCTGATTGTAATTAAGCCGGATTCGTGCAAGAATTCTTGGAATTCACTTTCAATCCGACAATTTATGAAAAAAATACTGACTTTAATGGTCATTTTTCTAGCTGTTTCCCTTAATCTTTTGGGGCAAACCAGAAATTCGCAGCCGGTTGATCCGAAACGCGAATCGCCGCAGGCGACGCTGAATACTTTTATGGCGGCGTTTAAAAAGCCGCGCGTCGGCGTTTCGCCCGATCCGATTGAGGAAGCGATCAGGTGTTTGGATTTACAGGCGATGCCGGCGGATTACCGTGAAGTAAAAGGTTTTGAGATTTCTTCGCAGTTGTTGGAAATCATTGATACGGTCGAAAATTTTCACATTCAAGATGCGCCGAATGCGGTCACGGGCGAACCTTTTCTGATTTATCGCTCTCAAGCCGGCGAAATCGTCATTGCCAAACAGCCGTCCGGCGAGTGGCTTTTCACGCAGGAAACGGTTCGTTCCGTGCCGTTGCTGTTGGTTTCGGTTGAAGAAGAAAGAAAAAATTTCGGTTCGGCAACGCTCACTCATTCCGATAGCGTCGGTTCGCAAATACGCGACAAAATGCCGAACTTTTTAAGGCAGCAAAGTTTGGGGTTGGAACGCTGGCAATGGCTCGGACTGCTTGTTTTATTGATATTGAGCGGTATTTTCGGGTTGATTGTAAAAACTGTAATCTCGTGGACGCTCGGAAAAATTCTCAGAAAACGCTACACCTCGCTGACCGAAGAAAATGTCAAAATTCTTTATGCGCCGATTGGACTTTTGGCGTTTACCGCTATATTTCGGTTAGGTTTGCGGTCGTTAGCCTTGACGCAGAGTGCGCTCGGATTTTTGCGGACGACGATGTTTTTGCTGACGGCATTTGCGATTGTCTGGCTGATTTACAAGATTGTTGATGCCGTTGCTCTGCGGCTGCAACAGAAAGCACTTGAAACCGAGTCGCAGTCGGACGATCTTTTAGTGCCGTTTTTGAGCGTGATCGTTCGGATCACGATAGTTTTTATCGGGTTGATCGTGGTGGCGGAAAATCTGAATTTCAATGTTACAGGCTTGATTGCCGGACTCGGCATCGGCGGAATTGCGATTGCGCTGGCTTCGCAGGAAACTCTCAGCAATTTTTTCGGTTCACTGGTTTTGATGGTCGAGCGACCGTTTATGGCATCAGATCGCGTGACGATTGGCGGTGTCCAAGGCACGGTCAAAGAAGTCGGTATTCGCAGCACCAAAATTCAAACTTTTGACGATTCGCTGGTGACGGTTCCGAACTCAAACGTCGTCAAATCGAACATCGTCAACGACGGACTTCACCAATTTCGCAGTTGGATCGTAAAACTCGCCGTTCCATACCAAAACGGCACGACAAAGCTCGAAGATTTTTGCAAAGGAGTCGAAAAAATCATCAAACAGAGCGACTCGCTAAACAATGAAATTTACAAACTGCACATCTTCGACATCGTTCCCCCGACAGTCGTCGTGCGCGTCGAAATCAACTTCAAAAACGACGAATTCGGCTTTGAACTCGCCGCCCGCCAAGCATTCATTATGGAAATCCTGCGTCTCACCGAAAAAATGGAGATTGAACTGAAAGTCTCCAAATAAGATTTTTTTGCGGTAGTGAAAAGAAGTAATACCGACTAAATCCTTTGCTTCAGCCGAATGTTTGTTAATAGCCACGCGATTTACGATTTGTCTCTCACGGGAAAGTTCATTTCAGAGCATTAATTTTGGTTCACTACCAAAATTTAACGCAAGTTTGAAGAACCAAAGATTTATAATTACTGGTGTTACGCAAATCTATTTCAAAAGTCGCCGAAGGTGACAAATAACATAGCGTAGGGAGTAATGAGCCGAGAGCGAATGAATCCCTACGTCAATTTAATCAATTAACCGCTTGCTGAAAGTGAGCAACAAATAATGCAGTTTTTTGTTCGACACTTTCAGCGTCGGATCATTTGGTTAAATTGACGTAGGGTTACGGCGAAACGCCTTCACCCCACGCTATGTTATCAGTCACTTTCAGCGACAAAACCAAACATTGCGTAACATCAGACAATTAATTGTAAATCGAAAAGCTTTTGATTTTTTAATAACATTTTCCATAATTTTCTTGACAGATATAAATAAAAGTCATATTCTTACAAACAGCAAAACTTATGCTAATGAAAAATTTTACAACTGAATCTAAAAACGAAAGGCTTTTGCCTTTTGCAATTATTATTAACATTAGGTTTAGCGTCATTATTCTGTTTGGTGGGTGATGGCTTTTGAAAGATTTTGAAATCTAGAGAAAAGTCGTTATCCGGGAAACTTGAGGATAATGACTTTTTTGATTTTATGGCTCGTGAAGATGAAAAGGTGTCTATGACAAGCGTTGCAAATGTGCCGACAGTTTCAAAAGTGACCGTTCCGTTAATCGCGGAAGAAGTTTTGCAGGTTGCGCCGCGTGGTGCGGAGATTCTTGTTAAAGGCTTAATAAAGAACGGCATTGATACGGTTTTCGGGCTTCCGGGCGGTGCGGTTTTGCATATCTATGACGAAATTTGGCGGTTTCGGAGCGAGATAACGCATTATCTCGTGCGGCACGAACAGGGCGCGGTTCACGCGGCGGAAGGTTATGCGCGGGCGACCGGGAAAGTCGGCGTGGCGTTGGTTACGTCAGGTCCGGGCGCGACGAATGCGGTGACGGGAATTGCGACGGCTTATATGGATTCGATTCCGCTCGTCGTGATTACCGGACAAGTCCCAAGCACGATGATCGGGACGGACGCTTTTCAGGAAGTTGATACGTTCGGCGTGACGCTGCCGATTGTCAAACACAGCTATTTGGTAAAGGATGTGCGGGACCTCGAAGCGATTATTGACGAAGCGTTTCAGATTGCGAAATCGGGCAAGCCGGGACCGGTCGTGATTGATGTTCCGAAGGACATTACGGCGCAATTGTGCGCTGAACCGCGCCGGATTCACGCCGAATATTTATTTGAAAATTACGAAACGCCGATTGATGAAGCCGCGCTCGAAACGGTTGTTGAGCGATTAATTAACGCGCGTCAGCCGGTTTTTTACGTCGGCGGCGGCGTGGTGACGGCGGACGCGGCGGACGAATTGATGCGCGTTGTCGAGATTTTGCAAGCACCTGTGACACCGACTTTGATGGGCTTGGGCGGATTTCCGACGGCGCACGATTTGAGCCTCGGAATGCTCGGAATGCACGGAACTTATGCGGCAAATATGGCGGTTTCGGAAAGCGATTTGCTTGTTGCGGTCGGCGTTCGATTTGATGATCGCGTCACCGGAAAACTCGCCACATTCGCGCCGCACGCGGAAATTATTCACATAGACATTGACCCGGCGAACATCGGCAAAATCAAAAAAGCGCATATTTCATTGGTCGCCGACGCGAAAACAGCTTTGTCGAAAATCGCCGAAAAACTACAAAATGCCGACAAATCTGAAATTGCGGACGGCAAAGCGAAACGTGAAACGTGGTGGAATAAATTGAACGATTGGCGCGATTCCGTGCCGTTTTCGTGCGAATATTCGACGACCGAAATCAAGCCGCAGCACCTTATCGAAGAACTTTATCGCGTGACGAACGGCGAAGCGATAATCGTGACGGATGTCGGACAGCATCAAATGTGGGCGGCGCAGTTTTATCCGTTCAAGCGTTCGCGTCAATGGCTGACGAGCGGCGGACTCGGCACGATGGGTTTTGGATTGCCCGCTGCGATGGGCGCGCAGCTCGCTTGTCCCAACACCCAAGTTGTCGCAGTCGTCGGCGACGGCGGTTTTCAGATGACGAATCAGGAAATAATCACTGCAATTCAATACAAAATCCCGCTCAAAGTCATCATTATGAACAACGGCTACCTCGGAATGGTGCGCCAATGGCAGGAAATGTTTTACGACCGCGCCTATTCGGAAGTTGATCTTTCGATCTCGCCCGATTTCGTCAAATTGGCGGAAGCCTACGGCGCACAAGGTTTACGCGCCGAAAAACCCGAAGATTTACGCCGAGTTTTAGAAGAAGGTTTGAGTTTCAAAGGCGTAACGATTTTCGATATTGTCGTCAGCAAAGAAGAAAACGTCTTCCCGATTATCCCGGCGGGACAAGACACGCGGAATATGATTCTTAAGTAATGGTGAATGGTAAATGGTAAATGGTGAATTAAGAAAATCCGACATTAATCATTCACCATTCACCATTTACCATTAAAAAATATGCAGCATACGATTTCAATTTTAGTGGCGAACGAGGCGGGCGAATTATCGCGGATTGTCGGTCTGTTTTCGTCGCGCGGATTTAATATCGAAACGATTTGCGTCGGCAAAACGCTCGAACCGGCGTGGTCGCGCTGCACGATTGTGACCTACGGCGATGACCGAGTGATCGAGCAGATTATCAAGCAGTGTTCGCGTCTGGCGCGTGTCCGTGAAGTCCGCGCCGTGACAAGATTGCCGCATATCGAACGCGAAATGGCTCTGATTGATGTCAGCATCAAAGCGGGCGAAGAACGGCAGGAAGTGATGAATTTAGTGAGTATATTCCGCGCCAAAGTCGTGGACATTTCGCACGAAAAAATGATTTTGGAACTGTCGGGCGATTGGAAAAAGGTTGATACGTTTATCGAAATGCTCAAGCCTTTTCAAATCAACGAAGTCACGCGCACGGGTTGCGTCGCCATCAATCGGCTGTCGGGATTGGAGAAAAGTTTGGAAGCGAAAGTGTAAGAATTTAAGAAAATTTATCCACAGATGAACACGGATGAACACAGATAAGAAAGATGATGAAAATTTTTATCAGGAATTACTCAGCTAGTAAAAGATTTAAAAATCTGTGTTTATCCGTGTTCATCTGTGGATAAATTTCTTCGTATTAAAAATAAAGAGGAAAATTAATGAAGGTATTTTACGATAAAGACGCTGATACGCAATTAATTAAAAACAAACGGGTTGCCGTCATCGGTTACGGTTCGCAGGGACACGCGCACGCGAATAATTTGAAGGAATCGGGCGCGGACGTGATCGTCGGTTTGCCGCAAAACAGCAAATCTTGGGCAAAAGCAAAAGCTGCCGGACTCGAAGTGATGTTCACGTCCGACGCGGTGAAAATGGCTGATGTCGTGATGGTTTTGGTGCCGGACGAACTCGCGCCGACGGTTTATCGCAACGAGATCGAGCCGTTTTTAAGTGCGGGAAAATATCTCGCGTTCGCGCACGGTTTTTCGGTGCATTTTAAGAAAATCGTGCCGCCGTCGGATGTCAATGTTTTCCTCGTCGCGCCGAAAGGTCCGGGACATCTCGTGCGCCACGAATACACGCTCGGACGCGGCGTTCCGTGTTTGCTGGCGGTTCATCAGGACGTTTCGGGCGATACGAATGCGGTCGGGCTGTCTTATGCTTCGGCAGTCGGCGGCGGCAAAGCGGGCGTGATCGAAACGACGTTTAAGGAAGAAACCGAAACCGATCTTTTCGGTGAACAAGCCGTTTTGTGCGGCGGCGTGACGGCACTCGTGCAAGCCGGATTCGAGACGCTGACCGAAGCCGGTTACGCGCCCGAAATGGCTTATTTTGAATGTCTGCACGAACTCAAATTAATTGTTGATCTGATGTATGAAGGCGGCATTTCAAATATGCGTTATTCCGTTTCAAACACTGCTGAATACGGCGATCTGACGCGCGGAAAACGCATTGTCAACGACCAGACAAAGTTAGAGATGAAAAAGATTTTAAGCGAAATCCAATCGGGCGAATTCGCCGACGAATGGATGAGCGAATGCGACAACGGCAAAGTCAATTTCAAACAAATGGAAGCCGCCGGCGAAATCCATCAAATCGAACAAGTCGGCAAAAATCTCCGCCAAATGATGCCGTGGATGAAGGAAAAAGTTTTAGTCAATAAACAGGTGAATTAGTAAAGAGTAAAGAGTCGAGAGTGGAGAGAAAAATCTTCAACTCTCGACTCTCCACTCTTTACTCTCCACTCAAAAAAAATTATGAAGCAATACGATTGGAACAGAGAAGATAAACGCACGACGACGGACGGTTACAGCCGCGAAGTCGCGGTCGGCGAAAAATTGATGATGGCGCACGTCAAACTCGACGAAGGCGCGATGACCGCCGCGCACAGTCACGCGCACGAGGAAATTATCTACGTCGTGTCGGGCAAATGGCAGGTCAAACTCGGCGAAAATGTGTTCGTTCTCGAAGCTAATCAGAGCCTCGTCGTGCCGCCGAATGTCGAACATTCATCGGTCGCTCTGGCTGAAACGCTCGCCGTCGTCGCAACCAATTATCGTCCAGAATGGAACGAAAACAGCGATTTTTGGCTGCATTACAACACGGACAATCACCTTTGGGCGGTGTGATTTGTAGGGGCGATCCCTTGTGGTCGCCCGCAACTTCGCCAAAATTCAACATCGAAATAAACGAAAAAGATTTCGGTCAAATTTAATGTTGAATTGACGCAAACGCTTTTTCGCTACGCTCATCGGGCGAGGACAAGCCGTCGCCCCTACATTTTTATTTATGCCTTTCGATAACATCAAATGGATTTGGAAAAACGGCGAAATTATGCCGTGGGCGGACGCAACAATTCACGTTTCGGCGCACGGGCTTCATTACGGGAGCGGCGTTTTTGAAGGAATTCGCTGTTACGAAACGGCGGATGGCGCGGCACTTTTTCGCGTGCGGGAACATTACGAACGCTTTCACGAATCGGCGAAAGTTTACGGTTTTGAAATTCCGTATTCGGTCGAAGAATTGATTGAAGCGACGTGCGAACTCATCAGCCGCAACGAATTTAAAAGCTGTTATGTGCGCCCGATTTGTTTTATGGGAAGCGGGAGTTTAGGCGTTTACCCTAAAAGCTGTCCAACCGAAGTTTCGATTATGGCGTGGGCGTGGGGCGCGTATTTGGGCGCGGAAGGTTTGGAAAAAGGCATTCGCGTAACCGTTTCGCCGTGGCGCAAATTTCATTCTTCGATGATGCCGACAACGGCGAAGGCTTGCGGACAGTATTTGAATTCGCTGCTCGCCGTCAGCGACGCTTTCTCGCGTGGTTTTGATGAAGGGCTTTTATTAGATATTGACGGAAAATTAGCGGAAGGTTCGGGCGAAAATCTATTTGTGATAAAAGACAGAACAATTTACACGAACAAAGCCGACGATTCGATTTTGATGGGCATCACGCGCTCGGCGGCGATTGAAATTGTGCGTGAATTAGGCTTGACTGTCGAAGCGAAATCGCTCGAACTCGATGATTTATTGAACGCCGACGAAGCGTTTTTTACCGGAACGGCGGCAGAAATCACGCCGATTCGTGAAGTTGACGAACACATCATCGGCGCAGGAAAACGCGGTGCGATTACGGAAAAAATTCAAACGACGTTTTTCGATGCGGTGAACGGACGCGACGAAAGATTTGCGAGATGGCTGCATTTAGTTGAAGAATTTGCGATAGCTTGAGCTGTTTGACTGGAGCGCGGGGCATCCTTGCTTGCAATGAGTGTTTGCTTCAAACACGAAAAAGCCTTTTGCTTCGTTCAAGTTTCGAGTTGACCAACACTTTTTCGCGTCAAAAAACGACGCTCAATGCAAGCAAGGATGCTTGCGCTCCAGTCATATCGCTCTTGTCTTTGATGAAATTGGTTTATATTTATTGAATGAGTGAACCGAAAATAAACAATCCGAGGGTGGAAATTGACCGCATTGACGGCGAGATTTTGCGGCTTTTGAATGAACGCGCCGCAATCGCTTTGCGCGTCGGCGCGGCGAAATCGAGCGTAGATACTTCGCTGTGCGATCCGAAGCGTGAAAGCGAGGTTTTGAGCCGATTAACAAAGGAAAATTCCGGTCCGTTTGACGAGCAGAGCATCGAAAATATCTTTCAGCGAATCATTGACGAATCGCTCCATTTGCAGCAGAAAACGTATCGCAAACCGCTTGAAACAGCGGACGAAACTAAAGCAGCAATTGCCGATTTAGCGGGAAAATCGCGCGTTGCATTTCAAGGCGAACGCGGAAGTTTTAGTGAAGCCGCCGCGCTCGGAATCTTGGGCGAAAACTGTCAAACCGTGCCGTGTCAGACATTTGAAGATTTATATAAAGCGATTGACGAAGGCAAAGCCGATTATATTTTATCGCCGCTCGAAAACAGTTTGGTCGGTTCGGTGCATCGCTGTTACGACTTGTTACTGCATAGTTCTCTGCACATCGTCGCAGAAATAATTTTGCCGATTTCGCATTTTTTGGTCGGTTTGCCTGACGCGGATTTAGACACGATCACGACGGTCGAATCGCATCCGGTCGCGCTCGCGCAGTGTGAGAGATTTTTTGCCGCGCATCCGAATTTGACAGGTGTCGCGGCGGATGACACGGCTGGAAGTGTGCGCCGGATCGTCGAAAGCGGCGACAAAACACGCGCCGCAATCGGCGGAAAACGAACGGCGGAAATCTACGGCGGAAAGATTTTGCGCGAACATATCGAAGACCACGCGGAAAATTACACGCGCTTTGTGCTTTTATCGCCGAACGCAGGCGACGATTCGGGAAGTAAAATTTCGCTGATTGTCAGGTTGAAACATCAGCCGGGAGCATTGCACAACGCGCTTCGTCCGTTCGTGCGGCGCGGCATTGATTTGATGAAAATCGAGAGCCGACCGATCAAGGGCGCACCGTGGCAATTTAACTTTTATTTTGATTTGAAAATGCCTTCGTCGGAAAGCGAACTACGCGGCGCACTCGAAGAAATTCAGGCGCAGGCGGAGGAAGTTCGCTATTTGGGGCGTTACCCGACGATCAACGGCAACAACGAAATGTAAGGGCGATGGCTTGTCCTCGCCCGATGAGCGCGAGCGAAAATGCGTTTGCAATAAGTCAACCAAATTAATTGGAGTTGACATTGGCGGCGCAACGGGCGACCACAAGGGATCGCCCTTACAAACGGGCGACCACAAGGGATCGCCCTTACAAAATTACGATGATTATTATTCTTAAACCATACATTCACGGCGAAACGCGCGAATTTCAGCGGCTTGAAACGCATTTGAAAAATCTGCCGAATATCGAAATGCGCGTCCATCACGTTCAGGGCGCGGAGCAGGTTTTGACCGAAATTTACCTGATCGGCAACACGGCGGCGTTGTCGCTCGACGAGATGAAAAGTTTTCCGGGCGTGGATCACGTCGTCCGCGTTTCCGAAGAATATCGCGTTCTCGGTCGCCACAAAGACGATCACCGACCGAATAATTTTAGCTACAACGGTGTCACTTTCAGCCAGAACAATCTCAATGTCTTCGCTGGTTTATGCGCGGTTGATTCACCGAAAAGCGTCGAGACGATGATGAAAATTTTGCAGGAAAACGGACAGGTTTGCACCCGAATGGGCGCATACAAACCGCGCACGAGTCCGTATTCTTTTCAAGGTCACGGCGTAAATTGTCTGCCCTACGTTTTTGAACTCGCGGGCAAATACGGCATCAAGGTAATTGCGATGGAAGTAACGCACGAATCGCACGTCAACGAAATCCGCGAAACACTTGAAGGCTTGGGCAATCCGACCGGCGTGATGCTTCAAATCGGAACGCGCAACACGCAGAATTTTGAACTGCTGAAAATAGTCGGACGGCAGCAGGAATTTCCGGTTTTGTTAAAGCGCGGCTTTGGAATTACCTTGGACGAATCACTCCACGCAGCGGAATATCTCGCCAGCGAAGGCAATCAAAAAGTCGTTTTCGGTCTGCGCGGAATGAAAACCAACGTCGGCGATCCGCATCGAAATTTCGTTGATTTCGCGCACGTTCCGGTCGTCAAAAGATTAACGAGAATGCCCGTCTGCATTGATCCGTCGCATTCTGTCGGCTCACGTTCGCGCAGTTCGGACAACATTCTGGACGTAATGCACGTTACGGCGCAGGGCGTGATTGCGGGCGCAAATATGATTTTGGTAGATTTTCATCCTGAGCCGGGAATTGCTCTAGTTGACGGACCGCAAGCGTTGAGATTAAACGAATTACCATTATTTTTGGAAGACGTGCGAATGGTTCGGGAAACTTACGAAAAAAGAGTCACGCTTTATAGGGAATAAAATTTGTCCACAGATAAACACAGATGGACACAGATAAATCAAGATAAATATTTGAAATTAATGAACTTCGGTTTTTTGATTCGGAATAGATGAAAGATTTGAGCTGATAGATGAAAGATTAAATCTATCAGTTATCAGCTATCAGCTATCAGCTATCAGCTATTCCGAAGTTAAACCTAAAATAACTTTGCTCGTCTAAATCATTAAAAAATCTGTGTTTATCTGTGGATAAATAAAAATATGCCAAACAATTTTAGAAGTAAATTTATTACGCAGGGAGTTGAGCGGTCGCCGAATCGGGCGATGCTTCGTGCAGTCGGTTTCGGCGATGACGATTTTAATAAACCGATCATCGGCGTGGCGAACGGTTACAGCACGATTACGCCGTGTAATTTAAGTCTTGGGAAACTTGCCGAAGATGTGATTGAAACGGCGAAAAGTGAAAATTTGATGCCGCAGGTTTTCGGGACGATTACGGTTTCAGACGGAATTTCGATGGGAACGCAGGGGATGAAATATTCCTTAATCTCGCGCGAAGTCATTGCCGATTCGATTGAAACTGTTTGTCAGGCGCAGCAAATGGACGGACTTGTTGCGATTGGCGGCTGTGATAAAAATATGCCGGGAGCGATGATTGCGATTGCGCGGCTCGATATTCCTTCGATTTTCGTTTACGGCGGCACGATCAAAGCGGGACATCTTGACGGTAAAGATTTGACGGTCGTGTCAGCGTTTGAAGCGGTTGGCGAATATATCGCGGGAAAAATTGACGATAAACAACTGAACGCAGTCGAAAAACACGCGTGTCCGGGCGCGGGGTCGTGCGGCGGAATGTATACCGCAAACACAATGTCATCAGCAATCGAAGCGTTGGGAATGAGTCTGCCGTTTTCGTCAACGATGGCGGCGGAAGACTTGGAAAAACGTGAAAACGCTAAGGAATCGGCGCGGGTTTTGGCAAAAGCGGTCGAAAATAATCTGCTGCCGTCGCAAATTATGACGCGCAAAGCGTTTGAAAACGCGATTGCCGTCGTGATGGCGACCGGCGGTTCGACGAACGCGGTTTTGCATTTATTGGCAATCGCGCATTCGATGAAGGTTGATTTGAACATCGAAGATTTTGAAACGATTCGCCGTAGAGTTCCGGTTTTGTGTTATCTGAAACCTTCGGGACAATACGTTGCGACCGATCTGCACAAGGTTGGCGGCATTCCGCTCGTGATGAAAATTTTGCTTGGAAAAGGAATTTTGCACGGCGATTGTTTGACGATTACGGGCAAAACGATTGCTGAAAATTTAAAGGATGTTTCAGGCGAAGTTCCAGAAAATCAGGATGTTGTGAGAAGTTGGGAAAATCCGCTCTACGCCGAAGGGCATCTCGCAATCTTAAACGGAAATCTCGCCGAAGAAAACGCCGTCGCTAAAATTACCGGCATCAAAAGCCGCAAAATTACCGGAAACGCGAAGGTTTTCGATTCGGAAGAAGACGCGATGGCAGCAATTATCGGGCGACAAATTACGGCGGGCGATGTCGTCGCCATCCGTTACGAAGGACCGAAAGGCGGACCCGGAATGCGCGAAATGCTCGCGCCGACTTCGGCAATTATCGGCTTGGGTTTAGGCGATTCGGTCGGGCTAATCACCGACGGCAGATTCTCCGGCGGAACTTACGGAATGGTCGTCGGTCACGTCGCACCCGAAGCGGCGGTCGGTGGCAACATCGCGCTCATCGAAAACGGCGATTCGATCACGATTGATGCTGACGAACTGCTTTTGCAATTGAACATTTCGGATGAAGAATTAGCAAAACGCCGCACAAATTGGAAAATGCCTGAACCGCGATATACACGCGGCGTGATCGCCAAATACGCGAAATTAGTTTCGTCCGCCAAATTCGGCGCGGTGACTGATTAAAACTTTTAAGAAAATTATCCACAGATAAACACAGATGGACACGGATTTTAAGAAATGGATTTATCTGTGTCCATCTGTGTTTATCTGTGGATGAAAAATTCTTACGCTGAATTTCTGCCCGCGTTGATGATGCCGAATGAACAGCGAATCACTAATTTTTCCAAACTGTTTTTTACATTTTCGTCGTCCGATTCGCGGATTTTGGTTAGCGCATATTGTTGAATTGTTGTCAGCGGCAGGACGATTCGTTCGCGGGTTTGGACGGATTGCTGTTCGACGGGGAAATCGGACATCAGCGCGTTTTTGCCGGTGATTTGTGATAAATATTCGCGGCAAAGATTGTATTCGTCGTGAATTTTGCGCCAGATTTTGCCGTAAATTTCGTGTTCGGACAGAAACGCCGTCAAGTTGAAATCCGATTTTTGCATCGCCATTTCGCAGTTGTCAATCAGCGTTTTGAAGAACAAATTTGAATGATAAAGTTCGCGGATTTCGCCCAAATTCTCTTTTAATTCCTGCAACGCTGCGCCGACTCCGTAAAATCCGGGAACATTTTGTTTGAGCTGACTCCACGCGCCGACGAACGGAATTGCGCGTAGATCGTCCAAAGTTAATTTGCCCGCGCCGCGTTTGGCGGGACGCGAACCGATGTTGGTTTCGGCGTAAAATTTGAGCGGCGAAACGTCTGAAAGATAATCGAGAAAGTTCGGATGATTTTTCAATTTATCGTAGGCGCGAAAGCTCGCGTCCGCCAGATTTTGCATTAAATTTTCTTCGTCGGTTGTGAAAGTTTCTTTCCGTTCCGCGAAAAGATAATTGTAAATTCCGGCGTGGAGAAGCTGTTCGATGTTGAACTGCGCCGAATCAATCGTGCCGAAATTTGATGAAACGGTTTGTCCCTGAATTGTCAATTCGATTGATTCGCTGGCGATTTCCGCGCCCATCGAAGAATAAAATTTGTGAGTTTTGCCGCCGCCGCGTGCCGGCGGACCGCCGCGCCCGTCAAAGAAAATTACGTTGATCCCGTAATCTTTCGCCAATTGCGTCAATTCTTTTTTCGCTTTGTAAATACTCCAATTAGCCATCAGATAACCGCCGTCTTTCGTGCCGTCGCTGAATCCGAGCATAATCGTCTGCGTGTCGTTTCGGCGCGATAAATGTTCACGATACGCCTTGTTTTCGTAAAGTTCGCGCATTATTTTCGCGGCTTCTTTGAGGTCAACAATCGTTTCAAAAAGCGGCACGATGTCAACGCTCAAATCGTCCGCCGTCCAACCGCCGAGCAAAAATAAACCGAAAACTTCGATGATATTCAGCGCAGATTCCGAGTGACTGATGATGTAGCGTTCGCAACCTTTTGTGCCGTTATTTGCTTGAATTTGCTTGATCGCCGCGATGTTTTGCAAGGTATCTTTCGTTAATTCATCGGTGAAATCTTCTAAACTGGCAGTTTGTTTGACGGCTAAAAGCGTTTCGATTTTTTCATCATTTGAAAGTGTCGCGTAATTTCCGGGCAGAAAACCTTTTGCGGCAACATCTTCTAAAACCTGTCGGTGAACGCCGCTGTCTTGCCGCACGTCGAGCGCGGCGAAATAGAGTCCGAAAGTTTCGACTTTTTCGATCAGATTTTCGACGAGATGGACAAATAATCCGTTGTGTTTTTCGATAATTGTGGCGCGGATTTTTTGTAAATTTTCGATTATTTCGTCCTTTGTCAAATTATCGAATTCGGCTTGAAAAGCGTTTTGATAAAGCCGGTCTTCAAGCTCCGCCAAAGCCGTGTCAACGCCCGTAAATGTCAGGCGGCGTTTGAGTTTTCGCACGTCGCGGTAATAACATTTGAGAATCGAGCGTTTGAGCGCGTCGGCGGTTTTGAGGGTCGTTTCGTAGGTGACGAACGGATTCCCGTCACGGTCGCCGCCCGACCAAAAACCCATTTTAACGAGATTGCTCAAGTCAAAAGTTTCGCCCGCAAAAGCCGTTTTCAAATCCGAAGCAATGTTGCCGATTGATTCGTAAAAGACGTTTTCGAGATACCAAATCAGACTTTGCGCTTCGTCAAAAGGCGACGGTTTTTGTTTTTTGAAAAACGGCGTTCGCCCCAATTGCTGCAAATATGTATTGATTAAGGAAACATCATTTTGCTCGATTGCTTCGACCAGATCGTTGATGATTCCGAGAACCGCGCCCGGATAAAATTGCGTCGGATGCGCGGTTAAAACGAGGCGCACGCTGAAATTATTTAACTTTTCGGCAAATTCTTTCCCCTTGTTTTCCTGTAAAACTCTGGCTTCGAGCTGCGTCAGAGTTCCCGCACCGTTCGGATCGTTTAACTGCGTAAAAGCCGCGTCTTCGAGCGCGTCAAACAGCACGACTTGACGCTCGGTATATTGAACAAAACGAAAGAGAAACGCGAGTTTTTCGTCCTCCGAATAATTTTCAAAAAAACTCTCGATAATCTCAGCCGGACTTTTTCCCTTCGCAAAACCGGCTTCGCATTCATTATTAAAAAGCGACAGCAAAATTCCGGTTTTATCAACGCCGTAAAAGGGCAGCGACAGAAATAAACTGTTGTAAAGCTGAAACTTGATGCCGACCGAATTTTGAAATTTTTCGAGTGCGCCCGAAACTGTTTGAATCATACGAAAATTGTAATATAGAGTTATGATTAAAGGAATTTGATAATCATTGTAGATGGAATAACTTGTTGGAAAATGTTGGGAAGTTCAGAAAGTTCAGAAAGTGTGGGAAGTTTGGGAAGTTTGCAAAACTCGATCTTTCTTCCTAAACCTAAAAAAGGCTTACTAAAAGTTTAGCAAGCCTTTTTGAAATAAATTCTCTGCGAAATTTACTTTTTGTTCATTAAACCTAACAACATACTCGAACCTGCCGAAGCCAAAGTTCCCCAACCCGGAATGAAACCGCCGAATTTACTAACTAAGCTCAAACCGGTTTTGAACAGATTGCCGAGACCTTTGAACAAACCACCGAGAAAACCGCCGCCTTTCTTTTTAATGTTCATTTGACCGTTTTCGTCGAGCGAAAGTTTATATTTTTTGCCGTCGCTGCCTTTGACGGTCTTTTTCACTGCTTTACCCGGATTTGCGGCTTGTTCAGCTTGCATCTGATCCATCGCTTCTTTAATCATCGGATCGCTGGCTTTGTCAGCCGCCTTTCCGCCGACGTTGTTAATTGCGCCGGCTCCGGTTTTGTAATTTTGTGTATTGTTCGGCTGTTGCTGTTGATCGAACCCGAGAGACTGCATTAATTTTTGCGGATCAATTCCGAGCATTTTGGCAAAACTACCGATCATAGATTTGAAAAGATCCATCATCGGAGACTTTTGCGTTTGATTGTCCGCACAAAAACTATTCGTGTTTGCCGGGGTTTCGCTGTTGCTATTGAAAAGATTATTCAAACGGCTTGTGTCTCCGAAATCCAAGTTGCTGTTCGTATTGGTCGAAAGACTGTTATTTGAATTCGTTTCAGAATTGTTTGAAAAATTAACGGTTGTTGATGTTACTGAAAATGCACCCATTTTATTTATCCTCTTTTTTTGATTTTCTACGGCGCGTCTTTGCCAAAGACATTGCTTTTAATTGTAAAATTTATGATTGAAAAACTTGTTCTATGGATATTATCGGTGACATTTAAAAAATGTTGCGTGAATTTAAATTTTACTGACAAAATTTTTGTCACAATAAAATTGCGAGGATTAAAAAATGAATTATCGAATTGAAAAATGGCGTGAAATTTACGCGCCGAACGCGGCGATGCTGCGATATATTTTGGTCACGGAAAACTACCGCGTTTTTCAATGGAGCGATTTGCCCGAAGCGATTTACGTCAATCACAAACACGCTGAAGACCAATCGCACTGGATCGTTTCGGGCGCGTTGGAGTTAACAATCGAACGTGTCGGGACAGTCGTTCTCGAAGCCGGCGACCGCGATTTTATGCCCGCAAATATTTACCATTCGGCGCGTGTCGTCAGCGAAGTGCCGGTCGTTTATTTAGTTGGCGAAAAGATTTAGCGAGATAAACTACAGATTTGCGATTCGCGCTTTGAAATCTCGCCGCTGAAAACTAAAATCAAAATATATGAATAAAGCAGTAACATTGGGTGAATTAAAAACAAGCGGTTATCAAACTCGTTCGGTGAAGGACGAAATGCGGACGAATTTGATTACAAAACTCAAACGGGGCGAAAAACTTTTTCAGGGCGTTTTAGGTTATGAAGAATCGGTGATTCCGCAGCTTGTGAATGCGGTTTTGTCGAAACATAATTTAATTTTGCTCGGCACACGCGGACAAGCGAAGAGCCGTATTATCAGACAATTAACCGAATTATTGGATGAAGAAATGCCGATCATCGCGGGTTCGGAAATTAACGATAATCCGTTTGCGCCGCTGTCAGCGTTTGGTCGTCAGCAGATCGAAGCCGACGGCGACGAAACGAAAATCGCGTGGGTGAAACGCGAAAATCGGTTTGTCGAAAAACTTGCGACACCGGACGTGACGATTGCCGACATCATCGGCGATGTTGATCCGATCAAGGCGGCAAAAGGCGGACATCTTCTTAGCGACGAATTGACGATACATTTCGGTTTGCTGCCGAGAGCAAATCGCGGAATTTTTGCAATCAACGAATTACCGGATTTGGCGGGGAAAATTCAGGTCGGACTATTCAACATTATGCAGGAAGGTGATGTCCAAATTAAAGGTTATCCGGTTCGTCTGCCGCTTGACGTAATGCTGGTTTTCTCGGCAAACCCTGAAGATTACACGGCTCGCGGAAAAATTATTACGCCGCTGAAAGATCGAATCGGTTCGGAAATTCAGACGCATTATCCGAATAATATCGGGCTTGGAACTGCGATTACCAAACAGGAAGCGTGGGTTGAACGCGCAGATTTTGACGGTTTTACAGTCGAAGTTCCCGATTTTATCGCCGAAACAATCGAGCAGATTGCATTTGAAGCGCGTGACGATCAGCGCATTGACAAGCGTTCGGGCGTGTCGCAGAGATTTCCGATTACGGCACTGGAAAGCGCGATTTCAAACGCCGAACGCCGTGCATTAATCACGAATGAAAGTGAAATTATTCCGCGAATTTCGGACATTTACGCCGCGCTGCCTTCGATGACGGGCAAAATGGAACTCGAATACGAAGGCGAACAAATCGGCGCGACGCGGCTTGCGAAAGATTTAATCAAACGCGCGGCGGGAGTGATTTTTGAAGGTTTCTTTTTGGGAATTGATTTTGCGCCGACCGTTCGCTGGTTTGACGAAGGCAATAAAATTTTATTGAGTGAAACGGCTTCGGCGGAAGAATGTGTTTATCTGCTCGAAAGCGTTCCCGACTTGATTGATTCAACGCTCGTGCCGCTCGAATTCGGGCGTGATGAAAAGGCAAAACTCGTTTCAGCGTGCGAATTCGTGTTGGAAGGTTTATACGCCCAAAACAAAATCTCGCGCAACGAAGAAGGCGGATTTGAAGCCGCAACCAAAGCCAAACGCGACCGTCGCGGAATGATTTATGAGGATTTCACGGATATTGAAGGTTATAATTAATGGGGCGAAAATTATTCAAAGCCGAGCATATAGGATATACCGTTAGCGGCTTGCTTGTTGTCGCCGGTAGAGTGAACAAAGAATTTTTAGACTTTAAAGCCGGAGATTCTATAATTCTATTGAAGCCGGACGAAAGTGAGATCGAAACCCAAGTAGTCGTAGCCGATAGATATAAAGTCAGAAATTTTTTAGTTCATACAGCTTTGGTAGAGGATTTGAACAAAGAAGATGTTCCAATTGGAACAGACGTATATTTGAAGATTGATGAGTGAAACGAAAGTTTTATTTCAGAACTAGCCGTCTAACTAGAAAGCCGTGATGAAAATACATCACGGCTTTCTATTTTGGTGAGGCTGAATTGATTAAATGATTAGTAGCGGCGAACCCGGTAATATCGGCGGGTTTTCGGGTTCAGTTTGTAGGTGTAGAGTGCCGAACCGCCCGCGCCGGCTAAAGCTCCGATTCCTGCGCCGCGTCTGCCGCCGATTAATCCGCCGAGAATTGCGCCTGCGCCGGTTCCGATACCGATGTTAATCAGATTTCGGTGTCGGCGGTAAATGCTCGGTTTTCGATAGGTCTGCGCGTCCGCCGAACTTGCGGTCAAAGGAATCATCACTGCCAATACTGCCATCATCATTAATGCTGTTATAAATTTTTTCATTGCTTTGTTTCTCCCTCTTAAAATTTGTCTGAAGATTTTATTCTTCATTCACTTAGATACATATCAAGCCGTGTGCCAAAAAGGTAAATGTTAATTATTGCAAGGATTAAGCGAATATTTTGATGATTTTACAAGTTCGTAAAACACTAAATCGTTTGCCAATGAGCTATATCGTGCAGCAAAAGAAAAAGCCGTGACATTTGCTGATGTCACGGCTTTTCGGTTGAAGATTTCGCTCTAAAATTTAGTAACGTCGTCTTTTTTTGTTAATTCCGTAGGTGTAAAGTGCGCCGCTGCCCGCGCCGATTGCGGTGCCGAGTAATGCACCTTTTTTGCCGCCGAGAAGTGCGCCGATAAATGCGCCGCCGCCGGTGGCAAGTCCTAAATTGATAATGTTACGATGCCGGCGATAGAAACTCGGTTGTTGATATGTGTAGCCGCGTGTTTGATAATTGCGACTGACATAATTGCGGTTGCGGTAGCTGCGTGTGCGATAGTTGCGCGAACTGTAAGAGCGTCTTGGCGAACACGAACAACGTCTCTGTGCATCTGCTGACAAAGGCAGAGCAATAGCCATAAATGACATCATCAGTAATGATGCGATAAGTTTTTTCATTTTAAATTTCCCCCTAAGTTTTCTTTCTTTATTTTGTGTTCGAGGAGAGTGAAATTTATTTCGTAACGCGCTTTGTGATGAGTCGGATTTTTGAAGCGTTGCCAAAAAAAATCTCGAATTGCAAAAAAATATTGTGTATTTCGGCAAAATGCAAAGTTTGATTTTAGTGAAATGTAACAAAATAAAAGTCTTTCTTAACTTCGTCAAATGGTCTAAACTTTGCAAATAACTTTTGCGGAAATCGTCAAAAGATTTCGAGGTGAGAAAAAGGTTATGGAAAAAACATATTCGCAAAAAGTCGCCGGAGCGTTTGAGGTTGTTGATTATTTTTTACTGCTCCCTGCCGCTGTCGGTGCTTTGACGGGCTTGTTTTTTCTCGCGTATTCAGTTTTTTATGCCTTGTTGATTTACGCAATGCTGATTTCGGGCATTGTTTTGCTCGTAGGCTATTTCAAACATTCGCGTGGCACTTTAAATTCAAAATACATTTCCGCTTTGTGGATCACGACTGCTGTTTATAATTTTGTATTTTTAATGCCGGCTTTGTATTGGACGGCGACGATTTATCAGAAAATGAGTTCCGAAGGTTTGAACAACAGCAACGAAGTTTGGGTTTTTTTTATCGCTATTGCGGCTGTTTTGGCATATATCGCGGCAATCGCTACTTCGCTGAAAGCCTTTGCGATAGAGAGATACAAAAAATTTTTATAACTCCGAGAGTTGAAACACGATGTTCAAAAAAAACATACTCACAAAAAATTGCTCGCATTTTTGAAATTACCAATTATTTTATGGTTACGGCAATGGTTATTTTAACAGGAATTGCAATTTTGACAGGAATTATATTTTTTTTATTCCGGCACTTATTGTTATATTGACATTTTGCGTTGCCGGAATCATCTTGGCGATAAAATATATCAAGCATTCACGGGGCGAACTCGACGAAGAAAAAGTTTTAGGAATGTGGGTTGGAACAATTTTATTAAACGCTTTGCCTCTTTTGATAAATATTTACATTTTTCATAAAGAATTCTATTCGATCAGTGAATATAATTACCGGCAAGATTTTGGAATTTCCACACTAATTTGGATGATCTTGATGATTTGGTGGTCATTGGCGATAATACTTTCTATAACGGCGATTTGGTCGGTTGAAACTAAATAATCTCTGCTCAAATAAAATAATTTGATACAAAAATATTAAATAAAATCATCGCAGATTTTTGAGCCACGTTTTGATGTCTTCGCGCATTGGGTCGGTGATGATGTGTTTGGCTTCGTATTGTTTGGTTTGCAGATTCGGAACACGCGCTTTTAATTTTTCTTCGTAAGTTCGGTATTTTTCGAGCGGATAAAATTCATCATCGTCTGCGTAAAGATAAAAAGTTTCGGCATCGAGAGTTTTATAATTTTCGTTTGTTTCGAGGTCGCCCGGAATGCCGCCGCAAACGCCGATCACGCCGCGCAGCTTTTCGGGAAAAGTAAAGGCAAAGCGAAAATTGAGCGCACACGCCTGCGAAAATCCGTAAAGATAAACTTTTTCAGCGTCAATGATTTGTTCGCGGGCAAGTTTTTCGATGATTTCAAGGACAAAATTATGATGAAGAGCGACCGATTCTTCCGCTTTATATTCGGTCAGCCAGCCGAAACCGATCTTGAAACCGCTGTCGGTCTTGCGAAAATGCTGGTGCGGAGCCTGAATCGAAACGATCACGAAATTTTCGGGCGCAACTCCTTGTGCCTCGCGCATCATATAGCGTTTATGCGCCCCGTAGCCGTGAACGGCAATCAGCAGCGGAGCGTTTTTTTTAACATTTTCGGGAACAAAAAGGTCATAGTAGAGTTTAATTTCGGCGGTTAAATTCAAGTCCTGTTGCAACATATCGAAAGTTTAGCAAAAATAAGTTGTAGCAGACACACGCACGATGAAAATAAACGAACTGTTTGGAAAAATTGACGCACTGAATAATCTCACGACCGAAAATCGCGCTGTTTTATGGCTTGAACGCATCGCCTTTATCTTTTTGACGGTAATGATTCTGTTCGCGCCGCATTCGATTGCCGTCACGCAGTCGGCGTGGCTGATCGGAATGTTCGCGTGGGTAATTCGTCTTTTTTTTACGCCGCGCCCGAAGTTCAAATTGACGGCGATTGATTACGCGCTTTGGACATTTTTTGCGTGGAGCGTCGTTTCGTCCGCGTTTTCCTACGCGCCGGATATTTCGCTCGACAAACTGCGCGGCGTTTCGCTGTTTTTGATTTTCTATTTTGTTTATAACAATTTACGGACAATTCGCGCGGCGCGTTTTTTAGTCTTCGCGCTGATGTTTTCGACGATGTTTGCAGTTTTGTGGACACCGATTGAGCGAGTAATCGGGCGCGGCGTGCAGATTTACGATTTTCGCGGCAGTGCATTCGACCAAATCGGTTTGCAGGAAGGCGACACTATTTTGCAAATCAACGGCAAAAAAGTTAATTCACTCGAAGAAGTCCGGCAGAAAATCCTTGAAAATACGAACGAACCGCAATTCAAAGTGCAGATTTACCGCACCGACAATTATACGCTCGTTGACATTCCGCGTGAACGAATCAAAACTGCCGAAACGCCCGAAGAATCTTTGGGAATCGGACGTTGGACGCATAGCCATAACTGGCGGGCGGCAGGTTTTTACGGGCATTTCACGACTTTTGCCGAAGCCCTGCAATTGATAATTTCGCTGACTTTCGGACTTTTTATTGTTGTAATTTCCAAACACAAATTTTTTGCCCGCAATAAAAATCTTGAGCAAAACGACGACGAAGACCAAAAACCAAAAACCAAAAACCAAAATCTAAAACTGCAAATTTTTCTCGGAATTTGTTTGGCTGGAATGGCTCTCGCATTGTTTTTGACGGTGACACGCGCTTCGCAGTTGGCGTTTTTGGTTTCCGCCATCGTAATCGTTTTGCTTAACGGCAACCGCAAAATTATCTTCACATTAGCGGTAATAATTTTACCTTTGGCGATTGGCGGATTGCTTTTTTTGCAGCAATCGCGCCGCATCGGATTTCTCGATTCGCGCGATAATTCGACGCAGTATCGGCTGATGATGTGGCGTGACGGCACTCGTTTGTGGACGGAAAGCCCGCGAAATTTTGTTTTCGGTGTCGGAATGGATTCGATTCAGCGTTATTGGTCAGAATGGGGTTTATACGACAAAGGCTGGCAGCCGAAGGGACATTTTCATTCAACGCTCGTCCAACTCGCCGTCGAACGCGGTTTGCCGTCGCTGATAATCTGGCTGACGATTTTAGGAATCTACGTGCGGACGCTGATGCGTCATTACAAATTACAGATTACAAATTACAAAGATAATGTAAAATCCGCAATCTCAAATCCGCAATCCCAAATCGAACGCGGCATAATTCTCGGCTGTCTCGGCGGCTTAATCGGCTTTTTCACGAGCGGCTTGGTGCATTACAATCTTGGCGACGGCGAAGTGGCGATGGTTTTTTATATTTTGATGGGACTAAGCGTTTTTGTTTGTAAATCTACGGCGGAAGCCGGTGCGTGAGTAAGGGCGTGGACGGGTAACACCCTTGCTCACGCACCGGCTTCCGCTTTTTAGGCTGTTTTCTCAATTCCGTAGCGTGCGAGTTTCAAGTATAAACCGCGACGGGTTAAGCCGAGTTCACGGGAAACCTTCGAGATGTTTCCGTCGAGGCGGCGCAGCGAATCTAAAATCATTTGTGTTTCGAGTTCGGAAACGGCGGCTTCGAGTGTGCCGCCCTGCATTCCGATTGTGTAGCCGCCCGTTACGCCGGAACTCGTGATCGGACGAACATTGCCGTGTTCTTCGAGCGCGGAAATCGGTGTCGCGTTGCGTTTCAGGTCGAGCGAAAGATGGTTCGGCGTGATGACTTCACCGTCTTCGGCGCGGGCGACGGCGCGTTGAATCTCGTTGCAGAGCTGGCGGACATTACCTTCCCATTCGCAAACCATCAATAAATCAATCGTCTGCGGCGTGATTGTAATGTTGCGTTTGCCGAAGCGCGACGAGTAATGATTAATGTAGTAATTAATCATCGGCGGAATCTCCGAACGGCGTTCTCGAAGCGGCGGAACGCGCAGCCGAATGACATTCAAGCGATAATATAAATCTTCGCGGAAACTGCCGTCGGCGACTTTTTGCTCCAAAGGCATATTGGTCGCGGCAATCACGCGGACATCAACTTTGATCGGAGATTTTTCGCCAATCGGCTGAACTTCGCCTTCCTGCAAAAACCGGAGCAGTTTCGGCTGCACATCGAGCGGCAAATCGCCGACTTCATCCAAAAATAAAGTTCCGCCGTGTGCCGCCCGAATCATTCCGGGCGAATCGTTGACTGCGCCGGTAAACGCGCCCTTGCGATAGCCGAAAAGATGTCCTTCGGCTAATTCTTTGGGAACGGCGGTGCAGTTGAACGGAATAAAAACGCGGTCTTTGCGGTTTGAAGTCGCGTGAATCGCCCGTGAAACGAGTTCCTTTCCCGTTCCCGATTCGCCTGTCACCAAAACCGTCACATCCGACGAACGAATTTTATAAACTTCCTCGACGAGCGAAGCCATTGCCGGACTCGAATGAATAAATCCGGGCATTAAACTGTTCGATGTGTAAGGACTCGATTCTTGCTCGACCGGCGGAGTTTTATCTTTATCGCGCAGCGCGCAAACGTCCATTCCGAGCGAAACGACTCTCAAAAGCGGCTGAATCGAACCGCCGTCATTGAGCGTCGCACCAGCACGCGGAGAAACAATCAGCATCGCCGGCGGCGCGTTCGGCGCACGAAGCGGAAAAACGCTCAGATTTTTGGTTTTGGCAAATTCTTCGAGATTTTTTTTGCTCTGCGCCTGATCGAGTTCGGCAATCAACGCCATACTTTCGCTCGGCGCGTAATCGTGCGCGATGAACGGAAAGTAACGCCGTTGATCGTTGAGTTCAGCGACGATTATTTTTCGCGCTTTACTTTCCTGCTGCAAAACGGCGACGAGTTCGCGGAAAAGAAGTTCGCGTGAAGCGGTCGCTTCCGCCAACCGCAGCATCGAAAGCTGCGAAGTTGCCGAAACCTTCGTCTTTTTGTGCGGTTCTTCATCGGTTTGTAATTTTGCAATCAACTTTTCGCACGCCTGATAAAAATTTTCGATGCCGAGTTTACGAAAAATCTGGCTTGCGGAAATTAAATGTTTCGTTGCGCGTTCAGGATTTGTTTGAGCGAGATTTTCGCCGAGCAGAAAGCGAATCAAAGCAATATGATAAACATCTTCCGCCGTTTCAAAAATCGTTAAAGCGCGATTAAAATGATAGACAGCCGTTTCCAGATCATCGCGTTCATTTGCCAACAAACCGTAAATTCGCTGAATACTTCCGAGAATGAAAAAGTCGGCGGAAAGATCGTGTTCCTCGATTTTTTGCAGTTTAAATTCGCACTCCTTTAATCTCCCTTCCCGCAGATAGCTTTCCGCCAAGACTAATCCGGCGGAGTGAATCGTCTGTTTTTCAGAGATTTCTTTGCAAAGTTCGATGGTCGCCTGTGCTTTTTCGATGGCTTCGGTGGTTTTTCCCTGCGCCAAAAGATTTCGCGCCAAATTTCGCATAGATTGAATAACGTAAAACTTATTCTTGCGGTCTTCGGCAAATTTGACGGCTTGTTCGAGTAATTCCTGTGATTCTCTGAACGCGCCGCGCAGCATTTTCAGTTCGCCTATCGAATCCAAAATTCCGGCGATATGCGCGTGTCTGGCTTCCATTGCCAAATCGAGCGCACGTTTCATCATCGTCTCGGCGCGTGTCCAATCGCCGAGTAGCATCAGGTTCATTCCGAGATTATTGTAAGCAACGACGGAGTTTAATTTATGCTCGGTTTTCTCAAAAAACTTGATTGATTTTTCGAGACAGGCGATACCTTCGTGCGGTCGCCGCAGCAGACAATACGCGCCGGACATATTTGAATACAAAAGTCCGAGAAGATAAGGCGCACTTCGTTCACCGATAATTTTAATCCCAAGTTCAAAA
Source organism: Pyrinomonadaceae bacterium (assembly GCA_965247805.1). Lineage (GTDB taxonomy): Bacteria > Acidobacteriota > Blastocatellia > Pyrinomonadales > Pyrinomonadaceae > JAFDVJ01. The sequence goes on along the minus strand of OZ252034.1, from coordinate 4,037,457 downwards.
TATTCGAGGGCTTTTTCGCTGTTGCCTTGCTGGTAAAATGAATTGGCGATCTCCCTGTAACTCTCTGACATTCCGCGCCATTTACCGTTTTCACGAAAATAATTCAAACCGTTTTCAGCGTGGTCGCGGGCGATTGGATACTCGCCTAATTTGCGGTAAACGCGCGACAGCGCGATGTATATGCGCCCATAAATGTCTGTTATTTCAGCAATTTGAGCGCGTTCGAGATTTTTTTTGAGAAGTGTGACGGATTTCGGATACTCGGAAAGATTACTGTAGGAAATCGCTAACTGGGTAATTACTTTAAGTTGCGTTTCGAGTCCGAGCGTATTCAGTATTTCTTCGTTTTCGTAACTTTCGACGACTTCGAGTGCTTCCTGATAGCGTCCGAGCGTTTCGAGCGCGTAAGACAAAAATCGTTTGAGATTAGCTAAATTTTCGGGCGTGTGCGTTTGTTTGGCAATTGCTTCGCGCAGGATGTATTCGGTTTCGACGGATAAACCTTCGGTTAGTTTTTGCTTAACGACACTAAAAACTTCATTGATTTTCGCTTGTTTTTCCTGTTCGTGGTTTTTCGGCTTGACCGAATACAGCTTCACGGTTGTTCCGAATACAGGAACATCCTTCGATTTTGGATCGGATTTGGGCAGAACTGAATAGTTACTCATTGCTTGATTACGAAAGTAAAACGCCTAATCAATACAGATTTTCAGCAACAAATCAAAATTTTTTTAAGGGGTAATTTTAGTTAAGAAAATACTTGATATTTGGAATTTAACAGAAAAAATCGTCCGCGTCTAATTTCAACTGCAATTCGTAAAATTAAATAGACGAAAAAGCCGTTTGTATGTCATTCTTTTATCAAAAGATATGTCCGAAAATAATTTAAAGGCAGAAGAACGGCGGCTCGATCTGGCAAACCGGCGCGAGATTGACTGGAAGTTTTGGGGATGTTACGTTTCCGAACGCGCGTGGGGAACGGTCCGCGAAGATTATTCGGCAGATGGTTCAGCGTGGGATTATTTTCCGTTCGAGCAGTCGCATTCAAAGGCGTATCGCTGGAACGAAGACGGAATTGCGGGAATTTCCGACCGCAAACAGCATCTGTGTTTCGCCGTTTCGCTGTGGAACGGCAAAGACCCGATTTTGAAGGAAAGACTCTACGGCGTGGCGGGCAATCAGGGAAATCACGGCGAAGATGTCAAGGAATATTATTTTCATCTCGACAACACGCCGACGCACAGTTACTTAAAATATCTCTACAAATATCCGCAAGCCGAATATCCGTATAAATGGCTGAAAGAAGAGAACTTAAAGCGCGACAAAAATCAGCCGGAATTTGAATTGATTGATACCGGCGCGTTTGCCGAAGACAAATATTTCGACGTTTTTATTGAATATGCGAAAGCCGAAGCGGAAGATATTTGCATTAAAATCACGGCACACAACCGCGCAAATGAATCTGCGCCGCTCCATATTTTGCCGACAATTTGGTTTCGTAATAAGTGGTCGTGGTTTCCGAACATCGAAAAACCTTCAATGCAAAAAGCCGCACCGCACACCGGACAGCTTTCGTTTATCAATCTGCGTGAATCAAACCTAGGCGATTATGAAATGATCTGCGAAGGTTCGCCGCAGATGCTTTTTTGCGAAAACGAAACGAATTTCAAAAAACTCTACGGCGGCGAAAATAAATCGGTTTACGCCAAAGACGGCATCAATGATTTTGTCGTCAACAACGATTACGCCGCCGTTAATCCACAGCAATCCGGCACCAAAGCGGCGGCGCATTACGTTTTCGACATCTCGGCGAATTCGTGTGAAACAATTTATTTGCGTTTGCGAAAATCAGAACCGCAAGCGATAGCGACCGGCTCAAACTTCTCATCACACGACGAATTTATCAGCGAATGCGAACAAGTTTTCCAAAAACGCATTGCCGAGTCGGACGAATTTTACACGGAAATCATCCCGAATAATTTATCAACGGACGAAAAAAACGTGATGCGGCAGAGTTTGTCGGGAATGCTCTGGTCAAAGCAGTTTTATCAATACATCATCAAAGAATGGCTCGACGGCGACGCGGAATTCGGTGCGCCGCCGAAGGAAAGATTAACGGGACGAAATCACAATTGGAAACATCTCTACAACGACGACGTGATTTCGATGCCCGACAAATGGGAATATCCGTGGTATGCCGCGTGGGATTTGGCGTTTCACTGCGTTCCGCTTGCGCTCGTTGATTCGGAATTTGCGAAACGCCAGCTAATTTTGCTGCTCCGCGAATGGTATATGCACCCGAACGGGCAGATTCCGGCGTATGAATGGAAATTTGACGACGTGAATCCGCCGGTTCACGCTTGGGCGGCACTGCGCGTTTATCAAATCGAAGCCAAACGGCGCGGCGCGGCTGACCGCGATTTTCTGGAGAAAATCTTTCATAAACTTTTACTTAATTTTACCTGGTGGGTGAATCGCAAGGACGAAGAAGGCAACAATGTTTTTGAAGGCGGTTTTCTCGGACTCGACAACATCGGCGTTTTTGACAGAAGCGCGGCACTGCCGACCGGCGGCTCGATTGAGCAGTCGGACGGAACTTCGTGGATGGCGATGTATTGTCTCAATATGCTGGCGATTGCGCTCGAATTGGCGAAGGAAGACAATGTTTATGAAGACGTGGCGAGTAAATTTTACGAGCATTTCGTCTATATTTCCGACGCGATGAACAATGTCGGCAACGAAAACACCGAACTTTGGAACGAGCGCGACGGATTTTATTACGACGTTCTGCATCTGCCGAACGAACGAAATATTCCGCTGCGCCTGCGTTCGATGGTCGGTCTGATCCCACTTTTCGCCGTCGAAACCATCGAAGAAGAACTCTATGAAAAACTGCCCGATTTCAAACGCCGCACCGAATGGTTTTTGCTTAATCGCCCTGATTTGACCGATGAAATCGCCTGTATGCAGAGCGGCGGCAGGGAAAATCGGCGGCTGCTTGCGCTGGTCAATAAACAGCGTCTGGCGCGGGTTCTGCACATAATGCTCTCGGAAGCCGAATTTTTGTCCGACTACGGCATTCGTGCGCTGTCGCATTACTACAAAAATAATCCGTTCGTTCTGAAATTGGACGGCACGGAATACCGCGTCGAATACGAACCGGCGGAATCGCGTTCGGGAATGTTCGGCGGCAATTCAAACTGGCGCGGTCCGGTCTGGTTTCCGATGAATTATCTTTTAATCGAATCGCTGCAAAAATTCGATTTCTACTACGGCGAAGAATTTAAGGTCGAGTTTCCCACAGGTTCGGGCGTAATGATGTCGCTTTGGGAAGTTTCGCAGGAACTCGGCAAACGTCTTTCAAACATTTTCCTGCGCGACGAAGACGGCAGACGCGCCGTTCACGGCAGCGTCGAAAAATTTCAAACCGACGCGCACTGGCGCGATCACATACTTTTTTACGAATATTTTCACGGCGACAAAGGCACAGGTTTAGGCGCGAGCCACCAAACCGGCTGGACAGGTTTAATCGGCAAATTGTTACAGCAAATCGGAGAATACAGAGATGAAGACAGCGGCAGTTACACCGAAACAAGCGAACTCGGTGATGTTCGTAAATCTGAAAATGCTGATGAATAAAAACACCTTGAATAATCAATTTTTGTTTATAGAAAAAGTTGTTCCGTCGCGGAATATTTGGTGTAAATATGTTGAATAAAGAGATTATGTATGAACAAAAAGACTTTAAATAAAAATATTTGTCAATAGAATTGTTTATAGAAAATAATTTTCGGCAGAGATAGTTGAAAAGAATTCAGTGAAATTAAAATTTTAGGAGAAATATGAAAGCAGTTGCAGTTAAACCGAAAACGGAAAATAGTGTTCATCTGGTCGAAACAGACAAACCGAAGATTGACGACATCAAAGACGGGCGCGGTGTGTTGGTCGAGGTTTTGCGCGTCGGCGCGTGCGGGACTGACCGGGAAATCAACAACGGCGAATACGGCGTTGCGCCCGAAGGTTTTGATTTTCTGATTCTCGGTCACGAAAATTTCGGGCGCGTCGTCGAAACGGGCGCGAATGTCAAAGATTTAAAAGTCGGCGATTTTGTCGTCGCCACCGTGCGCCGTCCGTTTGGTCACAGTATTTATGACACAATCGGGCAGCAGGATTTTACGACCGATTCCGAATATTGGGAACGCGGAATCTCGCGTCTGCACGGTTATATGGCGGAATTTTACGCCGAAAGTGCGGATTTTCTCGTTAAAATTCCCGAAAAAATTGCCGAAATCGCTGTGCTGCTCGAACCGCTTTCGATTATCGAAAAAGGTTTGAAACAAGCCGAAGATATTCAAAAACGGCTCGACATCTGGCAGCCGAAAACGGCGGCGGTTTTGGGGACGGGCAACGTCGGTTTGCTGACGATTATGGCTCTGCGGATGCGCGGCTACGAAGTTCACGGTTTCGGCAAAAGTCCGCGCGAAAATTATCTGAACGCCGATTTAATCGAAGCAATCGGCGCGACTTATAATTCGACCAACGACATTTCCGTTTTCGATTCGGCGCAGAAATACGGCGAATACGATCTGATTTTTGAATGCACCGGCTATTCGCCGATCATTTTCGACGCGATGCAGTCTTTGAATGAAAACGGCATTTTGATTTTGGCAAGCGTCACCGGCGGGACGCGTAAAACCGATCAAGTTCCGTCCGATAAAATCAATCAAATGTTCGTGCTGGGAAATCGTGCGATGGTCGGCACGGTCAATGCGAACCGCGAACATTTTGAAATGGGTGTAAAAGATTTCGCGCTCTGCGAGGCGATGTATCCGAACTGGCTGGCGCGAATGCTGACACACAAAATCGAAGGTTTGGAAAACTACGCGCAGGTTTTCGACATTCTGAATAATTCAGGCAAATACAACGCGATCAAAACTTATTTCGAGGTCAAGAAATTTTAAGAATATTCATCCACAGATAAACACAGATGAACACAGATTTAAGAAAATGATTTATCTGTGTTCATCTGTGTTCATCTGTGTTCATCTGTGGATAATTCATTTCTGTAATTTTTGAAGTCTGTGGCAGAATAAAAAATATGTCTGATTTTCCTGATTTTGAACAAGACGGCGACGTGCTGACCGAGAGCGAAACTAAACTCGAAAAGCCGAAACTCTTTAAAGTAATTCTTCACAACGACGATTTTACGACTATGGAATTCGTCGTTTTTATTCTCCAGCAGGTTTTTCTTCGTTCCGACGCGGAAGCCTTTACGATTATGCTCAAAGTCCATAACGAGGGCATTGGCATTGCCGGAATTTATCCTTTTGAAATCGCCAATATGAAAGCCGAAAAAGCAATGAATATCTCAAAAGCCCACGAATATCCGCTGCTCTGCACGGTTGAAGAAGAATAGTTTTACTCTGCTTGAAAAAATATAACAAAATTGTAAAATTTCGTTTTACCTTTTTATACACGATGCGCTATAATGATTAAAGCGTGTCGTTTTCCAATTTTTTGACGCGTTTTCCTTCAAAAAACTTTTCAATTCCAAATAATCTTTTATATTTCGGAGAACAAATTCAATGTCCAAAGTATTTTTCCAATTCAAACGTGTTTCAAATTTTTGTCTTTTAACCGTTATTACTTCGGTTTTGACGATCAGCGGCTGCGCGGTCGAAGCCGCCAAAATCACTGATACGGACAAAGTAACTTCCGTCAAAAATGCCGAGATCGGTCCGAACGTGAAAGCGAACGTAAAAACGACGAAAGGTGCAAGCATCGAAATCGAAACGAATTCACCGGCTGACACGGTTCGCGTTTTTTATAAGGATTTGCGCGAAAACCGTTTCCGCGACGCGATGTTTTTAACGAATCTGCGTCCGGCAATCGAAGGTTTGACCGACACGGAACTCGCCGATTTGCAGCTTGATCTTGCGCCGATTGCTCAACAAATTCCGGCTGAAATCGAGATCAACGGCGAAATTATTTCGGGAAATTATGCGACCGTCACGGCAAAACTTCCCGACAACGAATCGAAACAAATCGAAATACAGGAAATCCGTCTGCGAAAATCCGGCGATTATTGGATAATTTTGACGGTTGACGAAAAGGCGGAAGACTCGGTTAAAAAAGAAGGCAATCAATATTTTTTCAATCTGCGTCTGGAAACGCACGAATCGGAAGCCAAAGCGATGATGGAGCGAATCTCAAAAGCGGAGATGGTTTACGCACTGCAAAACGGTGGAACTTACGGCGAAATGACCGCGCTGATCGGAAGCGGATTTTTACCCGAAGACGCGCAAACTGCTGATTCAACCGGCTACAATTATAATGTTTCGGTGAGTTCCGATAAGAAGAAATATTCCGCAACTGCTGAACCTGCCGTTTACGGAAAAACCGGCAAACTTTCGTTCTTTTTGGAATTTGACGGAAAAAATAATCCGCGTCTGACTTCTAAAGATAACCAGGTAAAAGCAGTTAAGAAGTAAATTCTTTGTAAACTTAATAATTTTTTGTTGAAGTTTTGAAAAAAAAGGTTTATAAGTTGAATTGCCCCTAGATTTAATACAACCGACAAACAAAACACAAAATGATAAGAAAACTGGTTTCTAAGTTTAATAAATCTTTAACTGAACGTGTCTTATCGCCGCGTAAAAATTACGAAGTCCCGATAAAACTCTGGTTCGAGCCGAATTCAAGCACCGGAAAATTAAAATTGCCCGTCGAAAATTTGGTCATAATGGGTGAGACTAAAGATTTAAGTTATTCGGGCATTGCCTTTATCGTCACGGCGATTCGCATTCAGGAAAATTATCTGGTCGGCGACGGACGAACACTCCACGCCGAACTCGATTTGCCGAGCGGGAAAATTCAGATGGAGGTTGTCGGGCAAAGATACGAACAGGTCGGGCAGCATATTTCAACGGCGCGATACTTGGTCGGCGCGAAGATTACGCGAATTACGAGGGAAAACAAAGAGGCTTATGAATATTTTCTGCGCTATGGCGGTAAACTGAAAAAAGGAAGTTTGGAATTAGGCATTGATAAAGGCTGAAGGCATTTGCGATTGTCTAAAAGTTAAAAGCGTGAGGATTTATTTCTTCACGCTTTTTGTTTTGTTATACTTTAATCAAATTAACAACAATGAAAGAAAAAGTCGGAATTGGAGTCATCGGAACAGGATTTGCGCGGCGCGTGCAGATTCCGTCGTTTTTGGAATGCGAAAATGTCGAAATCGTTTCGGTTGCGAGTGGTCAAGCTGCCAATGCGAAAGCGACGGCGGACGAATTCGGGATCAAACATTTCACTGATAATTGGCGTGAAACTATTGATAATGCAGAGGTTGATCTCGTTTGTATCACCACGCCGCCGGATACGCATTATGAAATGACGATGCGTGCGCTTGAAAACGGCAAGCACGTTTTAGGCGAAAAACCGATGGCGATGAACTTCGATGAAGCGCAAAAAATGACCGAAAAAGCGCGTGAAAAAGGCGTGTTGGCATTGATTGACCACGAACTCAGATTTTTGGACGGCAGACAAAAAGCGTTTGAAATGCTGCGAAACGGCGAAATCGGAAAGGTGCGTCACGTCAAATCTAATTTTCGCGCTCCGCAGCGCGGCGACGCGAACCTGCCGTGGAATTGGTGGTCGGACAAATTGCAGGGCGGCGGCGCACTCGGCGCGGTTGTTTCGCATTCGGTTGATTCGCTTTTCTGGTTTCTCGCCGCGCAAATCTCCGAAGTTTTCTGTCAGCTTCAAACGCACGTCAAACAACGAAAAGCCGCAAACGGCGAATTGCGTGACGTAACGACCGACGACGAAACAAATTTAATTGTGCGATTCGCCGACGGTGATTTAACCGAAGATGCGACCGGAATAATCTCGGCTTCAATGGTCGAATATCCGAATTATCAGAACCGTTTGGAGTTTTTCGGCACAAAAGGTGCGATTCGCATCGAACATCGCGGCGATTTATTTTTGGCGAAATCGGACGCGTCAGACTGGACGCAAATTGAAACAAAAGTCGGTAAAACTCCGGGCGTAATCTTCGATTCGGGTTTTCCAAGCGGGTTTATGGCGTTTGCTCCGAAGATTGTCGAAGCTATTCGGCACGGCAAAACCGAAATCGAACACGCCGCGACGTTTGAAGACGGCGTAAATGTTCAGAAAGTGTTGGATGCGGCGCACGAATCAAACGAAAGCGGTCAGCTCGTTAAAATAAATTATCAACCGATATTAAAATAACTATGTGCCGGGACGCAAACCTCAGTTTGCCGTAAACAATTCAAAGAGCGGGTTTTATTGAAAAGTTTGCAGCTAATTAAAGTTTGCGTTCCGACTTTCAGCCGAAAGAAAATGCGATTTTACGACGTAGATTGCTACTAGCAGGCTACGTTTTTCAATTTAAATATGGTTAAATAATTTGTCACAATTTCACAAACTGAATAAGGGAACTTTTCAACAACAATCAGGAAGACTTTATGAAAATTACAAAACTCGTCTGTTTATTTTTGCTGATCGCGGGATTTTCCGCATCAGTTTTTTGGCACGTTTCGGCTGAAAGTAAGCTTAATCCGAAATCCGTCGAAAGCGAAGAAGAGGATGCCGATATGCCGGCAAACGCAACTATTGACAAAGAAGAATATATGGAGCTTCGCAACGAGCAGCTTTGGTTTCTGCGCGGCTTTGACACGGCAAAACAGGATTCGCGCACAAAAGCGATTGCCCAAATGCGGCGGAGCGAATTAAGTGCCGCCCAGGAACGTGCCGCGTTAGATCAGCCGCTTGCCGCGATGTGGCAGCCGCTCGGACCTTCGCCGATTCCGGTTAACGGAACGACTTCATACTCCGGACGCGTTTCGGCAATTGCAGTTCACCCGACCAATCCGAATATCGTTTATGTCGGCACGGCGCAGGGCGGTTTGTATCGCTCGCTGAACGGCGGCGCGACGTGGACACCGCTGCTTGACGGCGCGTTAAGTCTGGCAATCGGTTCAATTGCGATTGCTCCGTCAAATCCTTCGACGGTTTTCGTCGGCACGGGCGAGGCGGCGTTTTCCGCTGACAGTTTTTTCGGTGTCGGAATCTACCGGATTACAAACGCTGACACGACTCCGACAATTTCCGGTCCGCTGAACAAAAACGCGGCAAATGCCGATGTTTTTACCGGTCGTTCGGTCAGCAAAATTGTCGTTAATCCGACAAATCCGAATCAGCTTTTCGCAACCACTGCAAGCGGCACTGCCGGCATCGGTGGTTCATCAGCCGGCGTAGTTTTCCCGGATGCCGGCGTTTATCGCACGTCGAATGCTTTAGCGGCAACCCCGGCTTTTGAAAAATTGGCGGTTCAGGGAACGCTCGCATCGAGCCGTTCGGCGGTTGACGCAGTAATCGAACCGGACAATCCGGCGCGTCTGATCGTGACGATTATCGGCAGCGGCGGCGACGGTGGCGTTTATCTTTCGACCAACGCCCTCGACGCGACTCCGACCTTTACGCGCACTTTGACGACCGGCGACGGCTCACAACTCGGACGTGCGGAACTCGCCGCTAATAAAGTCGGCGGAGTCGTGACGGTTTATGCGGCGACCGGAACCGGTAACGGAACTCTTTCTAAATCAATTGACGGCGGCGTGACATTTACGACGGCGATTGCCAATAGTTTTTGTAATCCGCAATGTTTTTATGACATCGCGGTTGCGGTTGATCAAACCGACGCAAACAAAGTTTATCTCGGCGGCTCACCGACGCTTCCTTTCGGACGTTCATTGAACGGCGGCACGAGTTTTACAAACAGTTCTTCGGGACTGCACGTTGACACGCAGGTTTTTGCGATTGCGCCGTCCGATCCGAACACGGTTTATTTCGGCAGCGACGGCGGCATCTGGAAAACGACTAATGTGAGTGCGACTCCGATTGTTTGGACGACTCTTAATAATTCGACATTCAGCGCGACGCAATTTCAGGGACTTTCGCTGCATCCGACCGACCGCAATTATTTGCTCGGCGGAACGCAGGACAACGGCACGCAGTTTCTCGCGCCGGACGGAATAACGTGGATTCGTTCGGACGGCGGCGACGGCGGATTTTCCGCGATTGACCAAAATGCGACGGATACGAGCAATGTCGTGGCTTATCATACTTATTTTAATTCGACCGGCTCGCAAATCGGCTTTGCCCGCGCCCTGACGACAGTTGCTCCCGGCGATCCGAACTGGAACGAATTTTTAGGCTGCGGCGGCACGGCAAACGGAATTAACTGCGCTGATGCAACTTTATTTTATGCGCCGATGGTACGCGGTCCGGGCAATCCGAATTCGCTCTACTTCGGCACGACGAACCTTTACCGCTCGGCGGACAGAGGAACGACAATGACGAGCGTCAGCGGAACTCTGCCGGCGCGAATCAGTGCAATCGGAATTGCTCCGCAAAATGATGATATTCGTCTGGTCGGCACAACTGCCGGAAGAATTTATGTTTCGACGACTGCCGGCGCAACGACGATGACCGACATTACCGGTTCGATTCCGGCGCGTTATGTCGGACGTATCGCAATTGATCCCGCAAATTCAAATATTGCTTACGTTGCGCTCAATGGTTTCGGATTAGCCGCCGGACAGCACGTTTGGAAAACGACAAATTTAACTGCCGCTTCGCCGACGTGGACGGCTTCCGGCACGGGCATTCCTGATGTTCCGACGAATGCTTTCGTCGTTGATCCGGCAAATTCAAATACGCTTTATGCGGGAACGGACATTGGCGTATTTCGTTCGACCGACGGCGGCGCAAGCTGGCAGCCGTTCAGCGATAATCTGCCGCGCGTCGCGGTTTTCGGAATGGAACTTCAGCCGACCAATCGCGTTTTGCGGATTGCGACGCACGGACGCGGAATTTGGGAATATAACTTAAATGTTCAAAACCGCCGCGTCGTTGCCGATTTTGACGGCGACGGCAAAACCGATGTTTCGCTGTTTCGTCCGACCGACGGCAACTGGTATATTTCGCGCAGTTCGGACAGCGGTTATCAAGTCGTTCATTTCGGTCAAAACGGCGATACGACGGCACCGGGCGATTACGACGGCGACGGCAAAACCGATTACGCAATTTATCGTGCCGGAATTTGGTATATCTTAAATACTTCAAATCAGACGGTCAGAATCGAGCAGTTCGGACTTTCAAACGATATTCCGGCAGCGGCGGATTACGACGGCGACAGCAGAACCGATTTAGGTGTTTACCGCAATGGAACGTGGTATGTCAATCGCAGTACGCAGGGATTTGGCGCATTGCAATTCGGGATTTCCACCGATAAACCGCAGCCTGCCGATTACGACGGCGACGGCAAAGCCGATTTCGCTGTTTATCGCGGTTCGGATGTCGCGGGCGAAACCGATTTCTACGTTTACAAAAGTTCGACCAACTCGGTCGCATATTATTCGTGGGGAGGTTCGACCGACATTCCGGTTGTTGCCGACTATGACGGGGACACGCTTGCCGACGTTGCGATTTATCGTCCGAGCGAAGGAAATTGGTATATTCTCAAAAGCGGCGGCGGTTTCCGCATCGAACATTTCGGCGCACCCGGCGACATTCCGGCGCACGGAGACTATGACGGCGACGGAAAATACGATCTCGCTGTCTATCGTCCAAGCGAAGGAAACTGGTATATTCTGAACAGTTCTACCGGCGTGGCGCGTGTCCAAGCCTTTGGACTGAGCGGCGATGTCCCGATTCCAACGCGGCAAAATCCGTAGAATTAACGGAAAGGTCATAAAATAAAAGGTGAAAGGTCGTTAAGCCTTTCGCCTTTTTAATTTGCGTAACGCCGTCCGTCCCGGCGGCTGTCGTGCGGCGCGTCCCGCCCGCGCTTCTCGCAAACATTTCAAGATGATAAAAAAATCAGGTTAGCGGAACACTTACCTGACTGCCGCCGGGACGAACGGCGTTACAAAAATTATGAAATGGCTTCGTCGAATTCTGCTTGTATTATTGGTTTTAGTGGTCGCTTTTCTCATCTTTTTCTTCGGCTTTGTTCCGTCGTATATTGAGAAATCGCTTAATCCTGTTATCAACAAACCGCCGTATCAAGTCAGCGAAAAAGCTAAACAATTACACGACAAATTAATCGTCGCCGACCTTCACGCGGACGCGCTTTTGTGGAATCGTGATTTAAATGAAGATTCGCCGATTGCACAGGTTGACGTACCGAAACTGCTGCGCGGAAACGTCGCGCTCCAGGCATTTACGGTCGTTACCAAAACTCCGCGCGGCTTAAATATCGAACGCAATACACCTGACACCGATAATATTTTCTGGCTCGCACTCGCGCAAAGACAGCCGCTTGAAAATCTTTCGAGCCTGATGAAACGTGCCGTCTATCAAGCGAATAAATTAAAGGAATACAGCGAAAATTCAAACGGGCAATTGGTTTTGATAAAGACAAAAACCGACTTGAAAAACTTTCTCGAACGCTGCAAGACTGAAAAAATAGTTGGCGGTTGGCTCGGCATCGAAGGCGCCCACGCGCTCGACGGAAACCTTGAAAATATTGACGTTTTATACAACGCCGGATTCCGAATGATGTCGCCGACACACTTTTTCGATAATGACATCGGCGGTTCGGCGCACGGCGTTGAAAAATACGGCTTGACCGACAAAGGCAGGGAAATGATTCGGCGAATGGAAGCGAAAGGAATGCTCGTGGACGTTTCACACGCCTCGGCAAAAACGATTGACGACGTGCTGAAAATTGCGACGAAACCCGTTGTCGTGTCGCACACCGGCGTAAAGGGAACTTGCGACAATCAGCGAAATTTGTCCGACGAACAGCTCACGGGAATCGCCAAAACCGGCGGCATCATCGGCATCGGATTTTGGGACACGGCAGTCTGCGGGACGGACGCAAAGAGCATCGCCAAAGCAATTCGCTACGCCGCAAACATTGTCGGTGTTGAACATATCGGTTTAGGCTCAGACTTTGACGGCTCAGTAAAAGCACCGTTCGACACCGGCGGCGAAGCCTTAATCACCGAAGCATTATTAAACGAAAACTTCACCGACGAAGAAATCGCCAAAATTATGGGCGGCAATGTCGTCAAACTTTTAAGCGAAAATCTACCCGATTAAATACATTTCATTTATTTGCGTAGCGAGTTTCTGCAAAAACTATTCAACTCTCACAAAATCCGTTTTGCTGTGTCCGAAGGTTTCCGGTGCATACATTTCTTCGGCTTTGGCGGGCGGGACGACAAATGTTCCGGGTGTCGTTGCCCGCGCCGAATATGAATAATTCCATACGCCCTGCCAGAGCAGCGACGTGAAGGCTTCGGCGCGGTTGTCACGGAGATTTTGGTGGTTATACCAGAACGAACGACGGCTCTGATCGTCGGAATAGGTTAAATTATTGCTTCCCGAAACTGCCAATTCCGGGTTGATAATCTCGATTCCGGCAGGCAGATTGTCAACCAGCGCAACGTGGTAACGGCGCGTTGGCGCGACCATCTGGACATTAACGCGAATTCGCGCACCGGCTTTGATCGTCCAGCTTCCATCGGCATTTTGTTTTACGTCTGCTGCGTCATCCAACGCTTCGTATTGGCGCGAAACGGCGAAACCGTAGTCAGCCGCCGCCGAATTCAAATTTTTGGGCGCGTATTTCAAACCGATTCGGTAATAAAGCCGTCCTTCGCCCTGTTTATCTAGGATCAAATTTTGATTCGCGCTTTGAGTTTGCAAATAATTCATCGGGACGTTGATTAACTTTGAATTGGTCGAGCGTCCCGCAAAAGTTTGCTCACCGGCGTAAGTATTTCCGAGCCAAACTTTAGCGACAAAGTTTGGCGTGACTTTCTCGTAAGTCTCGAAATATTTGTCGAGCGCAAGCAGCACGAACGCATTTTCCTGAGTGTTCGACCAGCGACCTTGTGTTTTATTTGCCAGTAAACCGCGCACGATTTTCGGCAGTAGATTTTCCAAATCCGCGCTCCTGACTTTGAGCAGTGCTTCTAAAATCACACCGTCAGCGCGCCTGTCGGAACTCAGCAAAACGTATTCGCCGTCGGTGTATCTTGTCACGAAATGCGCCGCGCCCGCCGTTTCCGTGACGCGGTTGAGGAGATGCCGTTTGATAGTTTCGACTTCGTTCACCGAATCTTTGTCATTCGCCAAAACCGACAAAATCCAACCGATTGATTCGGGCGAAAGTTTTTCGAGCGTCGCGCCGTTCAATAGGTTTTTTGCCTTTGCTGCGTCCTTGTCGCCCATCAAATCACGAACGTAGAGCGCGTAAGCCGAAATCGCCCAATGCGCTTCCGGCGAATAAGTTGCGGGCAATTTATTTTCGATATTTTTCAAATACGACGATAAATTGACGGTTAAAACATTCGGCACGTCATAGCCTTTTTGTTTGGCACGGGCGAGCGCGTGCGCGACGTGAACCGAAAGATAGGGCAAACTTTCGTCATCGCTGCGCCAAAAACTGAAACCGCCGTCGCTGTGCTGGAGTTTCCGCAAACGCGCGATGTCGGACAGCATTTTCGCTTCGATTCGTTCCTTTGACGGCAAATCCTTCGCCTCGAACGCCTGTAAAACATCGCGCAGCGCAGCGACCGACAAGATACGCGACGAAATCTGCTCGGAACATTCAAACGGGTAACTTTGCAGGTAAATAAACGCGTCGGTTAATTCCTGCAACTGCGTCGAACTCGTCGTCACTTCCAAACCGCCAAACTGCGGATAAACGTCTTTCGGCGCGAGAATCGGCTGAACAATCGCGCCATTCGCGTCGGTCGTTCCGTAAGTCGCAAACGCTTCGGAAGTCGCGGGCGTGTAAACCGGAAATTCAAATTGCGCCGCATCCGCCAGATTTCCGCTCGTTGCGCCAATTTGAAAACGCGCAATTCCTGCCGATTCGGTCGTCACCGGAAAGCGAATTTCCACGCGGTCATTCGCCGGAATCGTCAGTTTTCTACCGTTGCCGTTGGTCAAAATCGCGTTACTCGTGCGAATGGCGACATTGACGGTCAGCGGATTGTTAGTTTGATTTTGCAGAACGACGGGAAGTTCAGCGCGGTCGCCGAAATTCATAAAACGCGGCGCACTTGGGCGAATCTGTAAAGATTGTTTCGCCGTCAGCGCAGATTCGCCAAGTCCGAACTGCTTCGATTTCGTCACGGCAACGGCGGTAATTCGGTAACGCGTCAGATTGTCCGGCAAATTTATTTTCACCGTCGCCCTGCCGTCCGCGTCCGTTTTTGCCGACGGCGAAAATATCGCTAAGGCATTAAAGTTTTGACGAATTCTAATTTGATTCGGATTTTCCTTCGCACTATAAATTCTGCTTCCATTTGTTGCCATTCGTAGCGCATACAAAGGTTTCTTAACCGTCATCATATCAAAATCACTATCGCCGTTTCCATTGCCGTTGCCGTATCCAACGCCTCTTCCGCGCCCGAATCCGATGTCTCCGAGATCAACGCCGAGGTCTTCGGGATTGCCGAGCAAGATGTTTTCGCGTGAATAATAATCGGTCGTGCCTGCTTCGATTTGCGGGTAAAACGTGCCGAGCGGATTTTCGATTCTGTAATTAGTCAAAGCCAAAACGCTTTCGTCAACGGCGACGACGGCGACTTCGGTTTGCGCCGCCGGTTTGCCGTTATTATCTTTGACGGCAATATTGATCGAAGTTTCGCCGCCGGGTTCGAGCGTCTTTTCAACAGGTTCAGCCGTGACGTTTAATTTGCGCGAATCGGTCGAAATGTCGAGATTAAGTTCGCCGCTCGCAAACGCCGGACGTTTCGGCAATTTCGCGTCAGTTTCATCGTCGAAAACGATCCGTTTTGCCGCGCCGAACAAATCAACCTGAACGTGCAGATTCGGCAGATAGCGTTCCTCAATCGGAATTTTCAGCACGGTCGAAGATTCGTTCATCGTAAAATGTTCGGTTTTGACAATGCCGTTGCGCCGCAGAGTCAGCACACCTTCGGCGGGAAAAAACGGCGCGTTGACGAGGATTTCCGCCGTTTGACCGGACGTATATTCTTCCTGACCGGGAATTAATTCAACGGTTTCCTTTTCAACATCGCGGCTCGGTTCGACGTGTGCGCCTGCAACCCAAACTTCCAATTCACTTTCGTTGCGCCGTTGTTGGCGGTCTAAAACGCTTGCTTTAATCGTAAATGTGCCGCCGCGTTTTGCATTGAAAGCGCACGAAACCGCGTCCGTTCCCGATTTTATTTGACAGGTTTGCGTGTCAACGATTATTTCCTGCCATTCGCCTTTGACCTGTTCCCAATCCTTGAGTTCGGCGACAATCGAAATTGGCGCGTCCGCGACGGCGTTTCCGTCTATGTCGGTCGTGATCGTTTCAACCTTAAAAGTCTCGTCTTTAGCGACGAATGTTTTCGCCGTGCGAATGCCGACGTAAAGCTCCGACGGGTGAACCAGCAGCGTTGTAGAAGCCGCAAAAGTCTGGCGGTTGACATCCTGCACACGCGCTTCGGCGTTGACCGTAAAGGGACGAGCCGGATTTGCCGCCGCAAAATTAATTGCCACGCGATGTTTACCGTTTGTGTCCGTCGCGCCTTTGAAGTCCTGCGAAGTTTGCTCGTCGCCATCGTTTTCGTAATAATCTTTCCACCACGGAATAAATTTGCCGAACGTGTAATCGTCGCGGTTCGGCGGCGTATAATCAGTCGGTTTTGCGTTAATTTTCCAATTCGTTTCGGCATTTGCCAGTGCGCCGCCCGAATAATATTTCGCTTCGACGCTGACGTTTGCCGAATCGCCGACATAAAACGGCGCGGCACTTTCGACTTTTGCCGAAACTTCAAATTCCGGTCGGCGAAATTCTTGCACCTGGAAACTGTGCGTAAATTCGTAATTTTCAATATTGCTTTTCGTCATCAGGCGCAGATTTTGATAGCCGAGATTGATGTTTTCGGGCAGATTTATTTGAAAATCGAATGCGCCGAAAACATTTAGATCGGCTTCGCCTTTGAGAATTTCATTGCCGAGCGAATCTTTCAAAATATATTTTAACCCGCTTGCCGCATCGCCCAATTCGCCGACATCCATCGTTTTTCCGCCCGCGATTTTGCGAATGTAGCCTTTGATCGAAACGGTTTCGCCCGGACGATACATCTTGCGGTCGTCGAAAACAAACCACCGCAGACTGTCAAATTGCGGTTCGCGCGACCAAGTTTTTTCGCTCTGGTAATTATTATCCGCAAACAAAATCGCCGTGTCCGCGCCGCGTCCGGCAATCAGCCAATTTTCCCTTTCATCATCTTTCGGCGGCAATTCGAGAGTTGCCAAACCGTTTTCGCCCGTCACGCCCGCCGCTCCGTTTGAAATTTGCAGGGCGACATTGTTCAATGGTTTACCGCTTTTCAAATCGCTTGCGTAAACGGTCAACTGCTCATAATCGGCAAACGCATCAACGCCGATTTGCGTTGCTTCGAGCCAAACGACGATTCTTTGAATTTCGTCTCCGTCCTTTTTCGGCGGCGTTTCGACGATTAAAATCGCGTGTCCCAAATCGTTCGTCAACGCCGGACTGATGTTGATTTTCGTTTCGGTTTGCGCGTCGGGTTTTGATTTTATTTTGATAACTTTGTCGGAAATTAACTTTCCGATTGCCGGAATTTCCTTCGATTCGCTTTCTTTGTAATGATTAAAAGCACCGTAATCTTCGGCTTTGACGGCGTAAAGTTTGACCTTCAAACTCGGATAATTGATCGAATAAACTGAAAAAAACCGCTTTGCGCTCGGGTCGAGCGTAATGAAATCGCTGCCTTGCTTTTCGTCATATAAACTCTCCGCTTCTAAACTCTCCGCTTCCGCGCTGATTTTGAATTTCGCCGAAACATCCGTGCCGAGTTTTTGCCCGAATTCGTCCTTCAGCGCGGCAGAAATCGTCACTTTATATGTTGCTCGCGTTTTTTTGTAACCGCCGCTGATTTCGATGGTGCTTCCTTCAAACGAAATCTCCGCGTTCTCAATCTTCGGCTCGATTTTAACCAATGATTTGTCAAAACTTTGCGCGTCAATCGGATTATTAAACTCGATTTCCAAATCTTCGTAAGATTGACACTCTTTTTCGCGCTCATTGTAGCCGCAGTGTGATTTTTCAAATTTCAAATCACCGTAGGTTTCAAACGAAAAGTTTTGCGGCGAAATGCTGGTCAAACTTCCTTCCGCCGACGGCGTTCCGGTTTCCACAATAACGCTGATTGGCGCATCCGGCGGCAGCAAATCAGCGGCGCGAAAGGCAATCCAATGCTTCGGCACAAGTTGTTTTATTTTTTCGGAAGTTATTTTGTCGCTCTTGATTTCGGTTTCATTAGCAATTCGTAAAGCGATTTTTTGATTGTTCGCCGTCACATTAATTTTCTGCAAAACGGCTTCGGCGTTGATTTCCTGATTAAAAGCTGCAAGCAAAATCGCGTCATGTCTGACGATTTCGCCGCTCGGCTGAAATGTTTCGACCTTTGGCGGCGGCGTTTCAAAAGTCCACGAAAAATCATTCTGCAAAATTTCGCCGTTCGCCGATTTTGTTCCTTTTGGAATTGTCGCAGTATATTTCGTTGCCATCGGAAAGCGCGTCGCGGCATCGAAAATCAAAGTGTTCGTGCCGAGCCAACGCCATTTTCCTTTGACTTCGGGCGACAGTTTGACGGGAACAGTTTCGCCCGCCTGCGTCTGCGACGTGACGGCGATCATTGCTTGCGAAAACGTCACGCTCAAATCGGTCACGAACGATGCCTTGCCCGACGGGGCAAACCGTTCGATTTCAAGAGTTTGCGCGATTGTCTGCGGCGTATTCGGCGCACGGCGAACTTCGTCGGCAGGGAATTTGAGCGGAATAATATTTCCGGTGCGCGGCGGTCGAAGACTTGCTTCACGCATTTTGAAATCGGCTTGATCGTCCGTTTTGACGGGCATCGGCGGCAAACGCTCGAAAATCGCGTTCGCTTCCGCGTCGCTCAGATTTTGTGCGGCAGGCGGCGTTTTAACAGACTGCACAGCGGCTTTTTCAGTGTTTTCGCGGAGACTGAACTGCAAGCCTTTAACGGCTTCTTCAGTCGGCGGAAGCGAATTTTGAGCCGCCGCCAAAGGTGCGAAAAGATTGATCCAAATTGATGAAACGAGGAGCAGACAAACCGAAAGTTTAGCATTCATAATCAAACTGCGAATCGAAGAAATTGATTTTTTGAGGTCGCCGGGTATGATGCAGTGAGTTTTGAAATCGGTTGTATTTGCCCAAGGGGAAAAGAAATTGAGCAGTTTCGTGCTGTGATGATTTTTGCCGGATGGTCAATAATTGTAAAGCTGCGGCGGGCGCAAGGAAGCCTTGCAACCCTTCCCGACCTAAAATTTTATGGAAATTGTCTTTTTAACTGTCTGCTGAAAATAGGTAAAAGTAAAAGCATTCAAGAAACTGCAAATTACAGGTCAGGAAGGGTTGCGGCTTTGCGCGCCCGCCGCTCATTGCGAAAATAAAAATTCTTCCTCAAATTTCCAGTGCGGCGCGTCGTAATGCCAGAGCGTCAAACCTTCCGCCGCGCCGGTTTTCGCCGTCCAATCAGCCGATAAATCTTCAAACAAACGGCGGGCTTCGTCAGGCGCGACCTTGTTTTGAACGGTAATGTGCGGCTGAAATTTCTGTTTGTCCTGCGCGGTCAGATTTTCGCGCCACAGATCAGCGAGAGCAACGCGAAGTTTGATGAGTTCGGCTGATTCAATCGTCATCGCCGAGCCTTTGCCGAGAAACCGCCAACGCGTAAACGCAAGCGGAAAAACCCGTGTCGCGCCGCTCAAGGTTCGCAGTTCGTCTTTGATTTTTATTAAACTTTCGTCCGGCAGATGATGAAAAAGCGTAACGTGCGCCGCCAGAAAATTTCGTGCGGGCGGAAAGTAAAGACGGCGCAGTTCGTCAAAATAATCGAACGAATCGCGGTCAATTTTTAAGGTTAAAATGAGCGGCATTTACTTCATATATTTATCTAAAAAATCGGCGACTTGCGGATATAAATCTAAACGATTTTTGAGTTTGGCGATGCCGTGACCTTCGTCGTCATAGAGTTTGTATTGGACGACGGCGTTGCGGTCTTTTAAGGCTTTGACGATTTGTTCGGCTTCGGTGTAGGGAACGCGCGGATCGTTTTTTCCGGCAATGACAAAAAGCGGCGTTTTGATTTTGTCAACCTTATTGATCGGCGAGATCGAGCGCAGAAATTCCGCGTCTTTGTCCGCCATTCCGTATTCGACTTCGCGCTGGCGTTTGCGGTAGCCGGACGTGTTTTTGAAGAAACTTTCCCAGTTTGCAATCCCGACCGTATCAATCGCCGCCGCCCAAATTTCGGGATAAAGCGTGATTGCCGCGAGCGTCGCGTAACCGCCGTAACTGCCGCCCATTATGCCGATGCGTTTGGCATCCGCGCCGCCCGAAGTCTTTAACCATTCAGCCGCAAAAGCCAAATCCTTGATCGAATCTTCGCGCTTGTAAACGTCGTCGAGATGCGTGTAAGTTTTGCCGTAACCCGTCGAACCGCGCACATTCGTCGCCAAAATCGCGTAACCGCGCGACAGATAATATTGATAAAGCGGATTAAACGTCGGGCGTTCCTGACCTTCAGGTCCGCCGTGAACGCTGACGATGACGGGAAGTTTTTTAGTTTCAATCCAGTATGTCACATCTTTTTGCAGCCACTTTTTGTAAATCTCTTTTATCTCAGTTTTTCTTTTTTCTGTTTCATAGATAGAAGCGGATTTCGGTTTTTTTTCTTTTGTTGCCGAAGGTGTTTCTTCACTATCTTTATTTTCAGCACTTGCATTACCTTGAGGTTCGTAATACCAAGCCGGAATCTCGCGTCCGTCAAAACTCTTAAACTTAATCAATTGAGGTTCGACAAATGAGTTTGCGTCAATTCCGGCGCGGTCGCTTTTGGTAATTTGCGTCAGCGATTTCTTTTCCAAATCATAAAGCCAAACGTCCGCATTGTTTTTCGACGAATTGAAAGTGAATGCCAAAAACTTGCCGTTTTCGGAGAAATTCAAACCGCCAACTACGCCGTTTGCGGGAAGTTTGACCAGTTCGGCTTTTTTATCAATCGTCGTGATGAGCGGTTTGCCGCCGGTTTCAAATTTTCGCAAATAAAGCTCTGAAAAACCTTCGCGGTTGAGCGTGTAGGCGAACATATTTCCGTCGGCTTCGATGTCGTCCACATCCCAATTCGTATCGTCAATAATTCTGACTTCGCGGTTCGCGTCCGACCAGTCTTTACCTGCCGCGTTTTTCAGTTTCAACTGCGCGAGGCTGTAAAATTCGCGCTTGTCGTTGTGCGCGAAAACGATTCCGTCAGCGACAAAATGCACCGCGCCGAACTGCGCCGAATTTTCGTGCGCGGTCAAAAGCGTTTCTTTTTTGCTCTCGACATCAATCAAATAAAGGTTGTTGTCCAGACTCAATTCCGTTCCCGAACGCGAAACGATGATTCGTCTGCCTGCATCGTCGGCGGCGGCAAAATCGTTGTTGCCGTCAGATTGATAAAGCAAATTTTCCGTGCCGTCGGCGATGTTCATCGCGTAAACGTCAAAGAAATTTTTATCGCGTTTGTTTGAGGCGTAATAAATCTTCGCGCCGTCCGCCGACCAATCGCCGAAGTTATGACGCACTTTCGGACTCGCGGTTAATTCTTTGATTCCGCTGCCGTCCGCCTTCATCCAGAAAAACTGCGTGTTTTCATCGCCGCCTTTCGCCTTGCCGAAAACAACGCCGTCGCCTTTCGGTGAAAACTGCACGAAACCGATATTGTCGTCGTAATTCGTAATCTGTTTCGGCGCACCGTTCGGCAAATCAATCATCCAAATCTGCGAAGTTCCGGTCACATTCGTCAAATAAAACAAACGCTTTCCGTCCGGCGACAGCGCGGGCGAACTTGCCGAACGAATATTAAGATATTGCTGAATCGTGTAATTATTTTGCGCGAAAACCGACAGACAAAAAACGATTGCGACGAAAAACGCCAAGCAGAGTTTTTTCATAAAATTATCTCCGAAATTGAAAATGGATAATGAAACTTTCGCTTCATTATCCATTATTTAGTAATCGTTTTCAATTATTTACAAATTCACTGTGCCGTGATCGCCGCCTTTGGCTTGCTGTCCGGTGACTAAGGCTTTGACAAAACCGGCGATTTGCACGAGTTTTGAGTTCGGCGAATCCCAATACTCGGCTTCTTCGACCGAGATTTTCAGCAGACTCAAATGCGGATCGTCCAAGCCGTCGGGAAACCACGCCTTTAAAATCGGATTCCACAGTTCTTCGATTTTCGCCTTGTCTTTAACCAGTTCGGCGCGTCCGAAAACCGAAACGTAAGTATTGTCGTTCGGCTGTGAGTAAGCGACCAACACGCGGCTGTCGGCTTCGATCTCCTCGATTTTGTGTGTTTCGTCGCTCGTGAAAAACCACAAATCGCCGTTTTCGTCCATTTCCTGCGTGGACATCGGACGACTGCGAAACTTGCCGTCAGCCATCGTCGTCAGCATCGCAAAATCTATATCTTCGAGTAAACCTTTTAATTTTTCGATTGATTCTTGTCTTGTATCTTCCATTTTTAACCTTCCCTTAATTTGTATTTTTATTTAACCAATTCAGCAGTTACAAAAATGTTTTGCCTGCGAAACATACGAAAAAAGATAAAATATTTACTTTTATTATTTTCGTATATTTCGTGTCTTTCGCAGGCAAAACATCTTTAAATTCATAACCGGTAACTCCTAAATTTATCTGTCTGTATTACGCCAAACTAACCATCGCGTGATCGCCGCCGACGGCTTGTTCGCCGGTCACTAATGATTTTAATAACCCAAACGCTTCGACCAACGAACTCGAAGTCGCATCCCAATACTCGGCTTGCTCGATTTTAATTTTGAGCAAAATAATATTCGGATCATCCAAACCTTTCGGAAACCAAGCCTGATAAACCGCACTCTACAATTCCTCGATTTTCGCTCGGTCGTCAACTCCGTCATAAATTCGTTTCCTTTATTGATTGTAAAATCGTGTCTTAAAACAAGACATTATAATTTGACACAAGCAAATTTTATTCCTTTTTGAAAAACGCGGTAAATTTTTGTCGGCTGATTGTCTTGGTCTGCCGGACACCTGAGTTACAATAACGAAATCGACGAAGGTGAAAAATTGATGAAAAGAAATTTAGCGAAGATCATTTTAGCGGCGTTTGTTTGTTTCGGCGTAACGAGTTGTTCAGCGGCGGACGGCGAAGTTGATTTTCCGGTTTTTCCGGCATCGAAAAATGTGCCGCCGCTAAAAGTCGAAACGGTGGCGGAAAATCTGGAAATCGTCTGGTCAATCGTTTTTGCACCTGACGGACGAATTTTTTTTACCGAACGTCCGGGCAGAGTGCGCGTGGTCGAAAACGGCAAACTGCGCGAGAAGCCGTTTTTTGTCATTCCCGACATCGAACTTTCGGGCGAAAGCGGCTTAATGGGAATGACGCTGCATCCCGATTTTGCGAATAATCATTACATTTATTTGGCTTACGCGTATCAGGATGCGGCGAAACAGCAGAATGTACGCGTCGTGCGATACCGCGAAACCGGCGAAACTTTTGTTGAGCCGAAAACGATTATCGAAGCGATCCCCGCGTCGAAATATCACGCCGGAACTCGTCTGAAATTCGGTCCAGATGCGAAACTTTACATCACGACCGGCGATGCGACCAAGCAGAAACGCGCTCAGAATTTATCTTTGATTAACGGTAAAACTTTGCGTCTGAACGACGACGGCACGATTCCGGGCGACAATCCGTTTGTCAATCAAAAAGACGCGCGACCCGAAATTTGGACTTACGGACACCGCAACGCGCAGGGAATGGATTTTCAGCCGGAAACGGGTCTGATGTTTCAGACCGAACACGGACCTTCACTGATTGACGGCGTTTCACTGTTTAAAAGAACCGGCGGCGATGAAGTAAATATCGTCGAACGCGGCAAAAATTACGGTTGGGACAAGATCAGCCACAATATGACGAAAGCCGGAATGGAAACGCCGATTATCGAATTTTCGCCCGCCGTCGCGCCCGCGAGTGGAATGTTTTATCGCGGAAATCTGTTTCCCGAATTCAAAAATAATTTCTTTTTCGGCGCACTGAAAGGCGAAATGATCGTGCGGCTTGTGCTTGACGGCAGGAAAATCGTTTCGCGTGATAATTTGTTGGAAAAAAAATACGGGCGAATCCGCGAAGTCGCCGAAGCTCCCGACGGCTCGATTTATTTTTCGACTTCCAACCGCGACGGGCGCGGCGACGCGGCGGTCGCCGACGACAGAATTTTGCGAATTATCCCGGCTGAAACAAAACCCGTCAGCGTCGAAAAAAAAGGCGAATAGATTGAATTGCCCATAAACATTAAATTCTATTTGCTATTAACGAATTAAAGGCGCACTGTTGAAAATGTTAATCCTTCTCTTGCATCGGTTTTCCGGTGCGCTCGTCAAAGACGGTTTTCTGGATAAGTTCGAGAGCAGGTTTGTTTTATAGCTACAGAAGTCGCTCTTTAATTTGAGCAACCGAAACCCGACTCTTCGCAGTTTACCGTTTTTCTCCGAAGTCCAACTCGATTCGACGCTTCTTTTGAAATTCCCTTTACAGGGGAAAAAAGGTAAATAATTTTATGTCAGCAAAACTTTATGTCGGAAATCTTTCCTTCAGCACATCATCAACAGATTTAGAACAGGCATTCGGCGAATTCGGCACGGTCGAATCAACCAATATCATCGAAGACCGCGAAACAGGACGTTCGCGCGGATTTGCATTCGTCGAAATGTCGAGCAAAGAAGAAGGCGAAAACGCGATTTCGGCACTCAACGGCAAAGAACTTAACGGTCGTGAACTGCTCGTTAACGAAGCGAAACCGCGTGAAAATCGTGCCGGCGGAAGCGGCGGCGGCGGTGGTCGCGGCGGTTACGGCGGCGGTCGTTATTAATTTTTGAACTTCTAAAATTCAAATAAAAAATCGGAGCGCAGACAGAAATGTTTGCGCTCCGATTTTTTATTTATACCTTAAAAAACGAGTGTTTGAATCGAATGCGGCGGACTTTTGACTTCGGCGGCTTTGCCGTCAAGCCAGATAAAATACGGGATTTCCTTGTCACCTTTGTTCATTACGACGACGGCGACTTTGTTATCGGTGTTGATAAAAGCGGTCGAAATCAGCGCACTGCGGCTTGGTGAACTGGCGATTCTTTTCGCTCCGGGACGAATAAATTTGGAAAAATGTCCGATATAATAATACGAATTCGTGTATAAAATTTGTCCCGTTCGCGTGTCCGCGTGAACGGGCGCGAAACAAAAATTGCCGACGTGATTCGGTCCGCCGGTTTCGTCGAGTAAAATGTTCCAATCCGTCCAACCGACCGTGCCGTTATTAAAATCCTGAATCATCGAATTGCCGTATCGTTCGCCCAATTTCCAACTATTGATGTTCTCAAATTTGAACGCTTCGGCGCAGCCTTCGGTAAAAATAAGATTTTTGTCGGGATAAGTTTCGTGGACTAGTTTCACGTTATCGAACATCTGCTCACCGCCGCTCCACGGTTCATACCAGTGATAACCGATGCCCCAGACATATTTGGCGGCTTCTTTATCATTGAGCATCGTGCTGGCGCGCTGATAAATTAAATCGCGGTTGTGATCCCAAAAGATGATTTTTTTATCGCCCAAGCCTTCCTTATTCATCGTCGGTCCGAGAAAGTTTTTCAAAAAATCGCGTTCCTCTTCCGCCGAATAAACGCACGATTCCCAACTCTGCGTCGCCATCGGTTCATTTTGGATCGAAAGTCCCCAAATTGGAATGTTTTCGGCTTGATACGCTTTGATAAATTTTGCGTAATAATTTGCCCACGATTGGTTAAATTCAGGTTTAAGTTTGCCGCCTTTGAGCATCGTTCCGGTCGTTTTCATAAACGCCGGCGGACTCCACGGACTTACAAACATCGTCATTTTTCCGCCTGCCGCCGCGATTGCTTTTTTAATCAGAGGAATGCGAAACTGTTTGTCGTGATTGACGTTAAAGGTTTTCAAATCCTTATCGCCTTCGTCAACGTAGGTATAGCTGCCGCTCGAAAAATCGCAACTGTGAATGTTCGTTCGCGCGAGGTTGTAGCCGATTCCTTTTTCCGCATCGAAGTAAGCCGTTAAAATTTCCTGCTGCCGGTCGGCGGGCATTTTCGCAAAAGTTTCCGCCGAAGCATCGGTAATCGCGCCGCCGATGCCTAAAAAAGTTTGATAAGTTTTAGACGGATCAACAAACACGCAAATCTGTGTTTCGAGCGGCTGTCCCATCTGCTTGAATTCAGCCGTGCCGGTCGCCGAAATTCGATAATCGCTTTTCTCGGCGGTCGTGTAAATCGTCACCTTTTTATTGGCAGTAGAAAAAGGTTTCACAGGGGACGGAGATTTCTTTTTAGTTTGTGCTTCGGCGGTCGGCAAGTTTTGCGACAAAAGCGCGGCAGACGAAGAAAGCACGAGAAAGTCACGGCGATTTATTTTCATAATGCGTTTATAATATGTGAAGTAGCATATTTTGTAAAAGCCGTTAATTGGAGCGCGGACATCTCTGTCCGCCGTCCGTTCGAGCGCAGCAAGAAAGCGGACGCACCTCTCGATTACTTAAAAGTTTTAAGTAATCAAGTGCCGTTGCCGTTCTCGTCTTTGAAGATTGTTGATTATCAAAGCGACGCTGCCGTTCTCGCAAAGCCTCGCACGGGCGGACAGGAATGTCCGCGCTCCATTTCGCGCTCCATTTGCACTTGCGTTAAATTTTCGTTACAAATAAATCTCGTTTTATTCATTTCAAAATAAGGTAAAAAATCTATTGAAAGAAGCCCAGGCAATTCACTCGACATTTTCGGGAGTTCGCATCGCTGAACTACTGCCGACATCGCGCAAACTGAGCTTTTTAGCTTTGGTGAGCGTGATTTTTTTTACGGTTTGCGGCGGCGCGTTCGGCATCGAGCCGTTAATTGATAAAGTCGGTGCGAGTTTCGGAATTCTGCTGATAATTATCACGCCGCTTTTGTGGAGTCTGCCGATCTCTTTGATGGTTTCCGAACTTTCGGCGGCGATGCCCGAAGAAGGCGGCTATTACGTCTGGGTAAAACGTGCGCTTGGCGATTTTTGGGGCTTTCAGGAAGGCTGGTGGACGATTTGCTACACGGCGGTTGATATGGCGATCTATCCGGTTTTGTTCGTCAATTACCTCGCGTTTTTCGTGCCGTTTTTACAGCCGGATGCTGATGGAAACTTGAATTGGGAAGTTTTTCTCGCGCGTTGGGCGTGTGCGGCGGGGGTGATTTTTCTCGCGCTCGTTTTAAATTGGAACGGTGCGAAAGCCGTCGGTTACAATTCAACATTTTTTCTGCTCGTCATATTTTTACCGTTTATTTTACTGACATATTTCGCGTTGACACACGAAGACGGCGGGTTTTCCAAGTCGCTCGCGGTTTTCAAAAGCGGTTTTTCGAGTGAAATAAACGCCGGATTATTAGCTGTCGGACTGGCGACCGTGATGTGGAATTATTCGGGATGGGACAATGTTTCGACGTTTGCGGGCGAGGTCAACGACGCTGCCAAAAATTATCCGCGAGCGTTGTTCACGGCTTTGGGTTTGTCGGTTTGCGCGTATCTTTTGCCGGTTTTCGCCCTCATCGGACACACGACGAGCGAAGAAATCTGGAACGAATCTGCCGGTTTTCCGGTTCTGGCGGAAAAACTCGGCGGTTACGGTTTAGGAATTTTGCTGGCGGGCGCGGCTCTCGTTTCGGCGTGGAGTTTATTTAATTCGCAGCTTTTATACGCCTCGCGCCTGCCGTTTGCGATGGCGCGCGACGGCTGGCTGCCGAAGTTTTTTGCGAAAACGAATGTGAAAACCGGTGTTCCGACGAATGCGTTGATCGCCTGTTGTTTGCTCGCCGCAATCTTCGCCGCGCTGCCGTTCGGCAAACTCGTCGTGATAGACATTTTGTTTTATTCCGCCGAACTTTTTCTTGAATTCATCGCGCTTTTAGTCTTGCGAAAAACGATGCCCGATCTGCCGCGACCGTTCAAAATTCGCGGCGGCTGGTTCGTTCTAATTTTAATCACAATCGCACCGATGAGTTTCGCGCTGACAGTAATTTACGCGACCTTGAGCGATTCGGAAACCGATTTGCGGCATCTCGGAATCGTCGTAATTGGCTTGTTATCCGGCGTTGTGCTGTATTTTTTGAGAAGAAAGCAAATTGAAAATCAAGCAAAGTAATCTGAATCAGTTTCTTGAAACAGGTTGTTTCTCCTTTAGATGCTGAGTTGTTCCTTCAGTGACGGAAGAAAAAACTTGATTTGATTCAGGCAAAACGAGTTCGTTCGTTTTCGCGTCGAGTGCTTGCTGATTTTTCGCTTCGGATGATTTATCGGACAATTCTTTGTGCGGAACGGTGAAATGAAAACCGTTTAAGATCAATCCAAGACCGACAAAAAATGGGATCAATCCGACGGCACCCATAAAAAGACCGCTTTGGTCATTGAGACCTAAAAAGAACAGCAAAATTGTGACTCCGACACCGACAGATGAAGTAATCACGCCGGTTCGGACGCGGCGCAGGCGTTTTTCGGCGGGCGATTCGAGAAATTTTTCGATCTGCGGCAGAACGTCTTCCGCGACGATTTTGAGATCAACCGCTGTTTCTGTGTCCCTGATTTTAATCGCAAAAGCGCGTCCGATTTCCTCCCGCGCAGTTTCCGCCGAAGCCGTAATGATGTCGGGCATTTCCAAAACCTTTCGCGCCGGACGCAAATCCGTTCCGCAGGCGCGGCAAAATTGATTAAATTGTTTTTCTTCGATTCCGCAACCCGGACAAAACATATCTTTGTTAAATCTCCTTTCTTCGCCAAATTTTACCGCAAATCAATCTGAAAATCATTACGAACGATTTTCCGTTTTAGTTCGGTCAATAAAAGGCTTTGAATTTTTGGCGCAGTTTTGCAGTAAATCGCTTGCAACCCTTTGCCAAACCGTGCATTATTGAATTTGTTAATCCTTCTCTTGTGCATCAACGGTGGTGCGCCCCGACAGACAGAGTTTCTTTTGACGGCGTTTTGGATAGTTCGGGAGCAGGCAGTTTTTTTAGGTTACAGAAGTTGCTTTTCCGAAAGCATCCGAACGCGATACTTCGACAGACTTACCGTTTCCCGAAGATTATTACGATTTCGACACTTCTATTGACGTTCCCCGTTTTCCGGCGGCGGAACAAGGAAATAATAAGACAAATGAAACTTTATGTAGGAAATCTTTCCTTTAGCACAACCGGCGAAGATTTAGAAGAATTGTTCGGTCAAGTCGGCTCGGTTCAATCGGCAAACGTCGTCGAAGACCGTGAAACCGGACGTTCGCGCGGATTCGGTTTCGTCGAAATGTCGTCGAAAGAAGAAGGCGAAAACGCAATCAGCGAATTTAACGGCAAAGACCTCAACGGTCGCAGTCTGACGGTCAACGAAGCAAAACCGCGTGAAAATCGTCCCGGCGGCGGCGGCGGCGGTCGCGGCGGTTACGGCGGCGGCGGCGGTCGCGGCGGAAGCGGCGGTGGCGGTGGTCGTGGTGGTTACGGCGGCGGCGGTGGCGGTGGAAATCGCGGCGGCGGCGGCGGCGGTCGTTGGTAATTTGTAAAAATTAAGTAAAAAAAGCCTTCGGCAAATGTCGAAGGCTTTTTCTGATTCAAAAGATTTAGCGGGCGCACGAAAAGTGCAACGCTTCCTGACCTGTTAATTTCTGGAACCTGTATTTTTAACTTTTGCTTGAATTCAATAAAAAGCAAAGATTCAAGATTAAACTAATTTCAAGTTAGGAAGGGTTGCACGTTTCGTGCGCCCGCCGACTTTCATAATTGTAAGTTTTTACTCTTCGTCGCGTCCATGCGCTTGAGCGGGCGGCGAAGTCGCTTCGACTGCGGTGAAAGTTTCGAGAATTTTGTAGGTGTGCGCCGCGCCCTTCGGAACAACCCACGAATCACCTTTTTGCAGCGTCAAAACTTGTTCTTCCAGATGCAGTTCGGCTTTCCCTTCGATGACGTAGCCAACCGTTTCATAATCGCGCGAACGCGCTTCCTTATCGTCGTTCGGCTCTTCGTTTTCCCATAGACGCATCGCTATATTGACACCCGATGCGAGATATTTTTGTCCCATTTCGCCGTGCGGCGAGTAATCCGAATCTACTTTTGTTGCTGTTGAATCACTCATAAATAAAAAACTCCTTTCTGATTTTTCAGAAAAGAGTTTGCAACCAATGTGCCAATACTAAATTTCAGTTATTTTCTCAAATGCGTTCTAAATTCGTCGTCAAGCAGCGTTTGATAATCGTGCAGATTTTAATTTTTTCTAGTCTGGCGAACGATTTTCGTTTTCAGTTTCGGATTCGGCGGCACAAAATTTTCGGTTTTGGAGGTTTTTTGAATTTCAGACGATGAATTTTTGATCTCGAATGCTTGCCCGCGCGCAAGTTTGTCGTCAATAAAAATATCTATCCGGTAATTTCCCGCCGTCCAGTTGCCTTCGGGTTTACCCGTAAAATTAACGCGGTTTTGTTTGCCGTTGGTTTTGTAATTGATACTCAAAACTTTGGTTTCGGCTTTGACTCCTTTGACGTTGACGGCGACGAAACTCATTCTGACGATTGCCGGTTTGGTCGAATCAAGCATCACGACGCAGTAAATCGGAATGTCGGTCGTTAAGAAGTTTTCCGCGACATTGCCCATTTTGCCTGCGCCGTCGTCTTTGGCAAGAAACATTTCTTCAACACCGACTTTTTGCAACTCCGGCGTTTTTTCGTCCGTTTGTGCGAATGCGCTGAAAGCAAATAAACAGCAAAGCAATGAGATAAAAACGATTTTCATTTGGGTAACTCCGAACCAACCGATTTCAGACTATTTCCTGCCCTTACTTGGTGCGCCAACTTTGAATTTAGTTGCTTGACGGCGCGAAAAATTATGCTGAAAATTTTGAATTTGTTCGGCAGGATAAGATTGAAAGAAAAATAGAACGCGGACAAACGCGGATTTGGCAGATTTTCACTAATACTTCAATTTTATCCGTGCCAATCCACCTAATCCGCGTATGTCCGCGTTCTATTTCTTACTCTCCGAAAATTATTTCAGGCAAAGATTCGCACTTCAATTTTTGAAACTTTGTGTTCCGGCTTCAGAGCATTTTCAATCTCGTTTTGCAAACTCAGCACGTCGCCGGTTTCGACGCTTTTAATTCCCGTGACATTTTTTACGCCGCAAGCGTTTGAAGCGATGACCGGAATTTTGTGCGCGGCGGCGAGCAAAATCCGGCGCGGTTTGTGTTCGACGAATGCGGGCAAAACGACTAAATCGGCGATTTCGAGCCAATCGTCGCTGCCTTTTTCCCAATCGAATCCTTTCCAAAAGTCTGAATTCTCAATCGTCGCGCCGAGCGTGATAATTTTGACATTCAAATCACGAATCGCCTCGCGTAGTTCGTAGCAGCCTTTTCGTCCGACGGTCGAAGCCGGAAAAACGATGGTAAATTTCGCGTTCGGTTGTTTGGTAAATTCCTTTGCTTGCGGCAAATTCCAGTTTAATAATTTGCTTTGTTCGCCGAACAGCACGGCGATTTCGGTGTGCGGCGTGATGATTTTTCGCGCATTTTGTAAGGCTTCTGTCTCGGCTTTAATTAGTAATTCGTCAGCGCGAAAATCGCCGAGCGTTTTGCTGTTCGGATTTAGCGAGAACGCGAAGTCGAGCCGTTTTTGAATTTCCGCCATCGGCAGAGAGTTCATCAAAACATCAAAAGTTCTGCCGCCAAGATGTCCGTTCTTCCACAAAAAAGGCAACAGATTTTGCGAAACGACAATGTGTGTCGCGTCAAAAGTCAGCTTTTCAGCATAACTTTCCGCCAATTTTTCCGCCGATTCGAGCAGAGATTTTTGACGCTGTGCGCCTTGCGCCGCTAATTTGCGTGATTTGTAGGAACGAATCAGCGTGACGAAAAAGCTTTGTTTCATCTCCGCAAAACCGTTTGAGTTCCACGCATAATTTGCCTTTTTGTATCTTTTGCCATCGAGCGGAACAAAGAGAAAATCCTTTGTCGTGTGCGCCTTTTGAACATATTCGTCAAATTCCGGCGCGTATTCGTCGAGCAAATATGCGGTTCGCCCAAAATCAATATTTGCGTCATCTTTCAAACTTCGGAAACAACTTTCGACACCGCAAGTCGCGCAGCTATTCGGCTGCGGCGAGTGAAGTGCGGCGCGTTTTGAAATTTGAAACAGAGTTTTGGTTTGTGGCTTTTCGCCTTTGAAAATAACGCGCAGATGGTCTTTGCCGAGTTTGGCTTCGATGCGAAAAGCGTTTGGCGAACGAAAGCGCAGGTCAACGTAATTCCAAAAAACCGTCGCGTCGCG
This sequence comes from Pyrinomonadaceae bacterium, assembly GCA_965247805.1. GTDB lineage: Bacteria > Acidobacteriota > Blastocatellia > Pyrinomonadales > Pyrinomonadaceae > JAFDVJ01. Next base: position 4,004,970 of record OZ252034.1, on the reverse strand, counting down.
CCCCGTTTCGGCGAGCGAACCGGCGATGATTTGCGTGTGCGCGTGGCGTTCGACAATCTCGAAATTTGCCTTTAAAGCCGCATCGTAAAGCGCGTTTGAAATCTGACATAACCCGCCGCCGACGTTCGGCACGATGCAGCCTTCGCGCAGTTCGCGCCCGACGACGTAACCTTTCAAAGAGTTGGCGCGACCGAGATGTTTCCAAAAACTGAATGTCTGATTCGCCGGAATCTCCAAGCCGTTTAATCTTTGAACAGCAAGCCGCAAATTATGAACTTTTCCCGCGAGCAGAAATTGTTCCTGCGGCGCACTTTCCGTCCACAAAGGCGTTTTCGATTCGGCAATGCTCGGTTGATTTGTTAAGTTTTCGGATTTTGGAAATCGTTTAATTTCGGAATTTACAAGATTTTCCGTGCCTCGTTTTAATTGAAGCAAAAAGGCTTTCACTTGGAAAACAAAAGCCTGCGGTCGCGTGTGAGTTCGTTTTTCAATTTTCAGGGCGGATGTATTTTGCATTTTAAAGACTTTGCCAAGTCGGAACAGTGAGCGGTAGCGACCTGTTAAAGATTTTATTGGAAAAATTCAATTGACGAAATTAAACAGGTCGCTACCGCTCGCTGTTCTGACAAAACCGTCAGATGTATGAAGCCATAAAGTCTTGTTTTTTGCAATGTTTTGGGGATTACATGGGAAATATTTTGTGTTTGCAAAGATAGAGGGTTGTTTCGGTTTTGCGGCTGTGCCGCCTGATGTGCGGCGATGGCTCGCCTCGCCGTCGTTGTCTTATATAAATTTTGAGGCTATGCCTCCCGCACAGGTGAGGCATAGCCTCAAAAACCAAGAGAAAAATTAACGAAAAGGCACAGCCTTTTCGCACATCAGGCGGCATAGCCGCGAAGAAAATCCTTAAGACTATTCTATAATTTATGGGAAAATTGCCATCTCTACCAAGCCCGCGACCATTTGTTGCCTCTGTGTTCGTCGTCGCGCAAACTCGAATCAACGCCCGCTTTCATCTCCAGTAATCTGCCGATCAGCCAGAGCAAATCAGACAAACGATTGAGATATGTGATGATTTGCGTGTCAACATTTTCGCCCGATTCGTTCATTCGGACGACGCAGCGTTCGGCGCGGCGGCAAATTGTCCGTGCGATGTCGTAGGCGGCGGCGGACGAAACATCTCCCGGCAGACTCCAATCCGATAAAATGCCTTCCATTGTTTCGATGCGCGTCACTTCCGCCGATAAATGCTCGATCATTTCCGGTTCGACATAAGGTTTCGGCGCGTCTTCAAAGCGCGGATTCGCCACCGAACCGGCGACGAGAAACAGTTCGCGCTGGATTTTTTTGGTTAATTCGTTGATTTCACTGTCGCCGCAAATCGAACGCGCAAAACCCATCGCCGCGCCTAATTCGTCAATCGTGCCGTAAGTTTCGACGCGAAAATCAGCCTTTGAAACGCGCTCGCCGCCGATCAAAGCGGTTTTACCTTTATCGCCTGTTTTGGTTGCAATACTCATACTCTTAAAAGTAAAAAGTAAAAAGTAAAAAGGCAAAAGGGAAATGAAAGTTTATTTTGGTTTGACGTAAATTGTGGTATTTTTATTCAATTATGAAACATATTTTATTAGTGATGTTCTTAATTTTTGGCGCGATGAGCGTTACTTTCGCGCAGGCAAAAGACGAAAAAATTAAGTCGGATGTTCGCAAAGTGATGGACGAACAGGTCGCGGCGTGGAACACAGGCGACATTGACGGCTTTATGAAAGGCTACTGGAATTCGCCGCAGATGACTTTTGTGTCGGGCAACAATGTCACGAAAGGCTGGCAGCCGACGCTCGAACGCTACAAAAAATCTTACGATTCACGCGCGAAAATGGGCGTTTTGAGTTTTTCGGAACTGGAAATTACGGTCACAGGCAAAGATTCGGCGGTCGTTCTCGGACGTTTTACGCTCGTGCGCGACGCGGACAAACCGACCGGAATGTTCACGCTCAATTTCAGGAAATTTAAGGACGGTTGGAAAATAATTCTCGATCATACGAGTTAAGAATCTATGCAAATCAAAAATTAAAAAACTAATCTCATAAACCGTTAATAAAACTGTTAATCAAGTGTGGCGGGCGCAAGGAAACCTTGCAACCCTTCCTGACCTAAAATTCTATGGAAAATATCTTTTCCCGTTGTTTCTTGAAAATAGATGAAAATATAAAAATTCAAGAAAAAGCAAATTACAGGTCAGGAAGGGTTGCAAGTCTTCCTTGCGCCCGCTCTTCTGCCTGATTTCAAAAAATATATTGTTATAGAACCTTCAAGTTGTTTAGATATGTTGATTTTCTTGCCGTAAAATCTCAATTGATTTACAATTCATCTGACCGATTCAAAAATCATCATTTATGCCCGAAAACAACGTCATCGTGATTGTTTACACGACGCTTTACCGCAAAGGCGGACACCAGTTTCCCGTTGTCGCAGAAACACTTGCGAAAGAGAAGAAAGCAAACGGATTTAACGGCGAAATTATTACGCAAGCCGTTGAAAGTAAGCGCGAAGTTTTGCATATTTTCGACGAACTCAAACAACAAAACAAACTAATCAAAGAATTTCACTTCGTCGGGCATTCGGGAATGTATGGACCGATGTTCGGGACGGTCAAATTTCCCGAACAGTTTAGTCCTTACGAATGGGAAACGACGGAAATTCCGTTTGCGGAAAATGCTTCGGCGTATTTTCATTGCTGTCGTTCGGCACGTTGGTTCGCCCCGTTTTTTGCGCGGACTTTTAATATCACGGCACACGGTTTTTTCTGGTATACGACGTTTTCCAAAAGTAAAACGAAATACAAATACGTCGGCGACTCAATAGACGGCGATCTTTATACAATTGGCTGCAAAGGTCGCAAATCACATGGTTTGAGCGCATCCGTCAAGAAGTTTGCGGGTGTAATGCCTGCCGAAGAAATGAAAAGTTTCGCGCCCGAACCGCCGTCGGGCGACACTTCCTACAATCACGTCGCTGAACTTTACGACGCGGCGTTTCAGGACATTCGCGTCCGTAAAGACGAATGGAAATGGATCAACGAACACCTGCCCGAAGACAAAAATATTGACGTTCTCGACATCGGCTGCGGTAACGGCGCGTTATTAAATGCGTTAAAAGACCGAATCAAAACCGGCGGGGGCGTGGACGAATCCGCCGGAATGATCGCGCAGGCGAAAAAGCGCAACGAAGGCATTTCAAAACTGACTTTTTCCGCGATTGACGGTCCCGTTTTGCCGTTTGCCGACGGGCAGTTTGATGTTGTGATTTCGATGATGTCGTTTAGATATTTGGATTGGGATCCGCTTTTATCCGAAGTCAAGCGTGTCTGCAAACCCGGCGGAAAATTTTTAATTCTCGATATGGTGACAGTTCCCGTCAGCGCGAAAGAATATCCGAAACTGCTCTCGGACAAACTTCGGACGATGTTCGGGCAAAAGGCGAACAAGGAATTTAACGCGAATCTCGCAAAACTCGTCAGTCATCCCGACTGGAAAAAGATGCTCGAATACAACCCGATTCGCTCCGAACACGAAATGAAATGGTATCTCGAAAGCCGTTTTCCCGGAAACAAAATAGAAATCATCAATCTCGGCTGGAACGCGCGGCTCGTCGCGTTCGATTCCGGCGCAGTCGAAAAAGGTGTCGAAGTCAAAATGTCATATCCGTAAGAATGTTCATCCACAGATGAACGCTCCGCTTCGCGTAAACACAGATTTTTTTGGATAGTTGAAGACTTTTCAAAAATCAGGTGAATTATCAAAAGATTTATCTGTGTGAATCTGTGGATAAATAATTATGACACTGAACAAAAAACTCGGCATTTTAGATTGGGGCATCGGCGGCGTGAGCGTTTACAAACTCGTCAAGGAAAAACTCGGTGCGGTTTCGGTCGTTTATTTTTCCGACACGGGCGCAACGCCTTACGGCAAAATGTCGCGTATTGAACTCGTGGAAAGGCTGAATTCAGTTATAAATTTTCTCAAATCGAAAGAAGTCACGCACGTCGTCATCGGCTGTAACGCAGCAAGCACGGCGATTTCTTATTTAAACAGCGAAGATATAAAAATCGAAGGCGTGATCGAAAGCGCAGTTGAAATGACGGCGAAACTCAAGCCGCGAAAACTCGCAGTCATCGGCGGTCGGCGGACAATTTTATCGGGAATTTATCGCCGAAAATTTGCTGAAAAGGGAATTGAAATTAATCAAAGAATCGCGCAGCCTTTGTCAGCATTGATTGAAAGCGGTGATGTTTCATCAGAAAAACTCCGCGCCGAATCCCGCAAAATTCTCGCGCCCGTCAAAAATTCATCACATATACTACTCGCCTGCACACATTACCCGGCGATTACGGATGTTCTAAAAGATTTCGTTTCCGCCAAAACTGTTTTCATCAATCCGGCGCATTCGTTAGTTAATAGAATCGCGCAATGGAATTTGCCGCAAGGGGAAACCGATATTTTTTACACGACCGGCGACACGGAATTAACGAAGATTGCCGCACAGAATGCTTTCGGCGTGAAGATCAAAATTGTTCAAAAAACAAATGTTACAAATTAGTTACCCAAAATGTCGCCGATTTGCCGGAAACGTGTTAAACTGAATTTATGGCATACAGTCCTTTAGCTATCAAACGCCGTAATATATTGGGTGATCTTTATAATTTTTGCGAGACGGTCGAAAATCTTCCGGTCTTTTTGGAAAATGAAATGGAAGAACAAATCGGTTTCGCCGATGAAAGTCTGGGACATTACGCCGACGCTTTTTTGTTTCATCTGCCCGAAGAAATTTGCAAAAAACTCTCGACAGGTCATTATAACTACGCCTTTGACTACGAATATTTAGAAAATACCGGAACAATTACTAAGAAAAAACGCATCAAGCTGAATCACATCCTGCTTGTCGGCAGAAAAGTAGTCGTAAAATAAACTGTTCAGATTCAGCATTGACAACGAATATTTCACCGATCTGCGCGTCGCCCAAAAGACTATCAAGCCTCCCGAAAAGTCTTTAAACAAAAAATTGAAAGTTTGTTCTCTGAAACGTCTTTAAGTGGAAGAACTTCAGATTTTATAATTATCTGTTTTCATCTTATTTATTAAAAAACTCATTATGCAATCTTTTTATTACTTCGGCGACGACTGTTTGTTCGACGACGAAAGTCATATTTACTGATGACGCGCCGTGTGAAATTAGGGAAATGTTGAAGTCTGAAATCGCCGTGAAAATTTTTCCTGCCACGCCGGAAGTGTCGCGTAAGCCAGAGCCGACGACGCAGACGACCGCTTGGTTCGGTTCGATTGAAACTGTGCCGATGCGCTGTAAATCTTTGACGACCGAATCAAGCGCGCCAGTGTTGTCGAGCGTTAAACTAACCGAAACCTCCGAAGTTGTGACGACATCAATGACCGTTCGGTGACGCTCGAAAATCTGGAAAATCGCGCTCATAAAACCATACGCGCCGAGCATTCGCGCGGACGTGATGTGCAGAATCGTGATGCCTTTTTTGTAGGCGATTGATTTGACGAGACGCGGCGTGGTTTGCGACGAAGGCAGAATCATCGTGCCTTTTTCCTGTGGCTGATGCGAATTGCAGACGCGCACGGGAATTTGCAGATCAACCGCCGGCTGAATCGTTTTCGGATGGAGAACTTTTGCGCCGAAATAGGCAAGTTCGGCGGCTTCTTCGTAAGACAAAGTTTTGAGCGTTCGCGCTGCGGGACAAATTCGCGGATCGCACGTTAAAACGCCGGTCACGTCAGTCCAGATTTGAATTTCCCGTGCCTTTAAGCCTGCGCCGACGAGTGCCGCCGAATAATCCGAACCGCCGCGCCCCAAAGTCGTCGTTTCACCGCCGCGACTCGCCGCGATAAATCCGCCCATCACGGGAATTTCGCCGTTGTTGATTAGCGTTTGGAGTTCGAGTTGAATCAGTTTTTCGGTTTCGTCCCAAATCGGCACGGCTGAACCGTATTCGTCGTCGGTGACGATTAAACGGCGCGAATCGGCGTGTCGTGCATTCAAGCCTTTTGCCGCGCAGACAAATGCCAGCAAGCGCGATGAAAGCTGTTCGCCGTAGGAAACAATCGCATCTTTGAGCATTTGCAGCGGTAAAGAACGACGCGAAACGCGCATCAATAAATCGCCCAATTCCTGTTCGGCAAAGTCCAATTCAACCTGAAAAAGTTTCTGCTGCGCTTCGTTCGTCAGTTCACGCGAAACCGATTTATGCCGTTCAAAATGCGGCTCAAGTGAGAGAATCGCGTTCTCAACTTCGCCCTTTTTCGCTAATTCAAAAGCATTTAGCAGCGCATCTGTCACCTTTGACATTGCCGAAGTGACGACAACGGGCGAATTTGCGCTCTCGCCCGTGACAATTGCGGCAACCCGCGCAAACGCTTCCGCGTCCTGCACCGACGTTCCGCCGAATTTCATTACTGTTGGTTTAATATCGCTCAAAATTTCACCTTAACAAAAGAAATTTATCCACAGATAAACACAGATTGACACAGATAAAATCAAATAAATCATCTGTGTTTATCTGTGTTCATCTGTGGATAATTAATTCTCAAAAAACAAAAAAGCCAGCCGTTGACGCACACGACTGACTTGTTTTTGTAAACAAAATCCTGATTAAAACAGTCGCAGCACACCAACGAAAATTCGTTGACAGTTTAACGGATTTAGCCGTTATAACCAACCTGTAACCTTTTAAAGAAGATCACAAATTTCGGCGGTTTGTCCCTTTCATCTGCGCGTCGGACGAGCCTTCAAAACTCTCCGCGCAAATTACTCTTGAAAACCGCGCCTCTACATTTAATTTTTGAAGTAACAATTAGCCGCAAATCAATCTGCGCGAAATTCATAAACTAAACTTTGCATCTCCGGCTGTCAAGTTTTCTCACTGCGTTCTCTGCGCCTCTGCGTGAAAATATTTTAAGTTTTATATGAAGTATTTTGTGTCTGAGAGTGATTTTTCACGCAGAGGCGCAGAGAACGCAGTGAGTTTTTTATTCTTCCTTTAAGATGTTTTTAACTAAAATCGGCGCGATTAACACCAGTGGAAACAGGTAAATCGAATACTCGAAAAAGCCGGAAGGTTGAACTGATTCGGGCAGCAAACTGAGCAGAATCGCAAATACGAAGGTCATTGAAAATACGGATAACGGCATCAAAAGATGCTTTTTGTTTTTCAAGTCGCCGAGTCCTGCCCAAACCATAAAACTTCCCGAAGCAAGCCAAAAAAGCATCCACAAATTTACTCCGAAAATGTCATAGAAAAAGACGCTCGATAATGTGGCGAAAAACAAAACGAATGTTCCGGGCAAAAATAAAAATGCTTTTTTGAAAATGCCGAGCCAATTGTCGGCTTTCTGCGTGAAAGTTTCGATTGAAACATTCTGCACGAGCGCGGTTTTGCCGCCGTAACTCAAGGCAGTTAAGGTTTTATCGTTTTCTGTTTCAAAAAATGCGTTAAAGGCATTTTCGATTCGCTGATCTATTTTTACTTTTTTCATTATCGGAAGTTTGCGGAAAAAATTGTGCAAGCCAAAACCATTTTACAGTTTCCGACCACGCAAAAGCAACAACTTTTATCCAAAGGTTTTTCTTGACTCTTTATTCTGAAAGGTATAGGATCAACTCGCAACTCGCAACTCGCAACTCAGTAATATTTAATTGTTACGAGCATCGCAAGTTACCGGCTAGGAGTGTTCCTAACTGTTAGCTGGAAAAACTTGAAAATAACACAAATTTTTAAGCTATTTCCTTTGAGTAGAACACCCAAATATACTAAGAGGATTCAATGAAAAAAAATCAAAAATCATTATTTCTGCGGACAATAACAGTTTTATTTATCTGTTCATTTTTCGCAATAAATTGTTTTTCACAAGGTCAGTCACAATTGAAAAAAGAGGAAAAAGCTGCTTTGAATGGGGCATTGCCAAAAGGCAATTGGTCTATTTCGATCAGTCCTTATCAGACTGATTACTTTTCACCGATTTATCTTTTTTCGGTATCGTCAAATCAAGCCAGAGCCGAACGATTCGATATTGTGAACATCTCAAACAAGTCGGTTAAAGCAATAAAAGTAAGTTGGTTGGTATATCAAGACGAAAATAGAAATAAAATAGTCAAACAAGGCACGACCCAATTACTCAATTTTCGTAAAGAATTATTGTCGGGACAAAGAGGATTTATCAAATTTCCGGTTGTCGGCTTGAATGATTTTTATCGTTCTTTTTTAGCAGAAAATCGGCTGAACGGAGACTTCATTATTGATTTGAGAGTCGAAGATGTTCGTTTTAGTGACGATTCTATCTGGCAACGTCAAGATGGATTGTCACCTGATATAAAATCCGAATTAGCACCGCAATCAGAAATGCTTGATTGTGCTAAACAGAAATGCAAAGGAACTCCTTCAACCGAAGTTATTGGCGGGGTGACATACTCTTGTGAAGCCAGCACTTTGAATGAGCGATGTGCAACAAACGGTAACTACTCCTGCTCAAATCAATCGTGTAATCAACCGGGCGGCGACGGTGGCGGTGGTGGTGGCGGCATCGAGCAAATCGAGATTATTCCTTAGCCTGAGTATAGGAAGTTTTTAAGTCAAAAATGTGTGAAGGAGAGTTTATTTTATAAACTCTCCTTCACACATTTTTGACTTAAAAACTATAAATGCCGAATTTATTCCACACACATTTTCAATTTTTAGCCGCACAAAACTGCGCCGCCATTGATGTTGATGACTTCGCCCGTGATGTGCCGCGACCAGTCCGATGCTAAAAAAACTATCGAAAGCGCAACGTCGTCGGCGGTGGCGACGCGTTTCAAAGGAATGCCGTCAATCACGCGGTGGACAAAATCTTCGTCGTGAAAAACCGGATCGTTGAGGTTCGTGTCAACCCAGCCGGGAGCGACGCAGTTGACGCGGATTGACGGCGCGAGTTCGTTCGATAACGCTTTTGTGAACGCGATTTGCCCGCCTTTCGATGCCGCGTAATTTGAATAACCGGCTTCGCCGCGCTGTCCGGCGGTTGACGAAACGATGACGATTGCACCGCCGCCGTTCTCCTTGAAATGCGGAATCGCCGCCTTGCAGACCGTCCACGTTCCCTTCAAATTCGCGTCCAAAACCTTGTCCCAAAGGTCTTCCGACATCGTTTCGACCGCCGCACCTTCCCAGATTCCGGCGTTCGCCACGACAATATCAACGCCGCCGAATGCTTCCAACGCCGCTGAATTTAATTTTTCCGAGTCCGCCGGAATCGCCACGTCAGCCTGCACCGCGATTGCTTTGACACCGAATTTTTCGCATTCCGCGACCACTTCGTTTGCCTCTGCTTCGTGCTGAAAATAATTAACGACGACGTTCGCGCCCGCTTCCGCCAGACGAATCGCCGTCGCCCGCCCGATGCCGCGCGACGCACCCGTGACAATCGCTGATTTTCCTTGCAGTAAATAATTCGGCAGTTTTTTATTAACAATTTTTTCGCTCATATTTTTTATGTCAGAACCGCCTGCGCCAGCGGGCGGGTTTTCCGGTGATTACGAGACACCTGTGCCGACACACAACCCACCCGCTGACGCAGACGGTTCCGACCTGGCAAAAATCTCCTCTAAAATCGCGCTCATCTGCGGCGTGTCGCTCAAAAAAGCGTCGTGTCCGTCGGGCGAAACGAATTCGATATAATCGGTTTCCACGCCGTTCGACTGAAATCTTTTCGCTAAATTTTCCACGTCCTGCGGCGGAAAAAGCCAATCGCTCGAAATTCCGACGAGCGAAACTTTCGCCGTGATTCGACTGATTTCCGCGTCGTTTAAATCGAATAAATCCATCGCTTTCGTAATAATCCGATAGCTGTCGGCGTTAAATCTTTTCGTAAAAATCTCGCCCTGATAATCGAGATAACCGGCGACATCAAACCGCGAATTGTAATTTTCACCCGGATTTTCGCCGTTGCGATTCGGTTTGCGACCGAATCGGGCATCAAAAAGTTCCGGTGATTTGTAGGAAAGCGTGGCGATTTGGCGGGCGATTCGGACATCGTTTTCGATGTCTAAAGCCTTGCGCTGAATGTGGTTAAGTGCCAGTCCGAAAGCCGAAAGCGGTGTCGCGCCGATGGCGATGCACTGTTCTGACAGTTCCGGGAAATCTGCCGCGAACTGCAAAGCGCACATTCCGCCGACCGAACCGCCGACGACCGCCGCAAATTTTTTGATGCCGAGATATTCGAGCAGATAAACCTGCGAACGGACAATATCACGAACGGTGACGGGCGCAAATTCTTTTTTGTTATTCTTTCCCAGGAATGCAAAACAATCTGCGCCCGTCGAGCCGTAACATGAACCGATGTAGTTCACGCAGATAAACGCGAACCGCGAAGTGTCTAAACCTTTGTGGTCGCCGAGGATTCCGCTCCACCATTCGGCGATTTTCGATGAACCCGTCAGCGCGTGAAAGACTAAAACCGCGTTCGATTTAGCGGCGTTCAACTGCCCGTAAATCGCGCATCGCAAATCGAGCGCGGGCAAAATTTGCCCGCATTCGAGCGCGAAAGGTTCATTAAATTTGAAGTCAATCTCGAAAACTTTCATTAGATTTCCTTCACCGTAAAAACGCGGAAACCGCCGAATTTGAAGACAGGAACAGCGTAACTTACTCGTTCGGTTTCGCCGGAAAACTCCGCGTCTATCGCGCTTTTACGGCAAAACTCAAGCCGCCGCGATCTGCGTCGTTTCGGTCCGGCTCAATTTCAGGGCGTTGTCCAAATCCGCTAAAATATCGCGCAAATCTTCGATGCCGACCGACAGGCGAATCAAATCAGCCGTCACGCCGGTCGAATTTTGCTCTTCTTCGGTCAACTGCGAATGCGTCGTCGAAGCCGGATGAATGACCAGCGATTTCGCGTCGCCGATGTTCGCCAGCAGCGAGAAAAGTTTGACCGAATTGACGAATTTTTTGCCTGCCGCGAAGCCGCCTTTGATGCCGAACGTAACGATTCCGCTGCCGCCGTTCGGCAGATATTTATCGGCTAAATCCTTATATTTGCTCGATTCGAGCTTCGGGTAATTAACCCATTCGACGAGTTCGTGATTCTGCAAAAATTTTGCCGTCTCCAGTGCGTTTTCCGAGTGACGTTCGACGCGCAGATGCAGAGTTTCCGTTCCCTGAAGCAATTGCCACGATGAAAACGGCGAAATTGCCGCGCCCGTATCACGAAGCCCCTGCACCCGCGCCTTCAAAATAAACGCCAGATTTCCGAACGCTTCGGTGTAGGAAATGCCGTGATAACTCGGATCGGGTTCGCTGAAATCGGCGAATCTGCCCGACGCTTTCCAATCGAAATTTCCCGCGTCAACGATCACGCCGCCGATAGTCGTGCCGTGTCCGCCGATAAATTTCGTCGCCGAATGAACCACGATGTCCGCGCCGAATTTGATCGGATTACACAAAGCCGGCGACGGCACGGTGTTGTCAATCACGAGCGGCAGACCGTTTCGGTGCGCGATCTCTGCAAGCCGTTCAATATCAATTACATCGAGTTTCGGATTACCGACGGTTTCGGTGTAAATCGCCCGTGTTTTTTCGTTAATCGCGGCTTCGATTGCATCAAAATCCGCGCCGTCGGCAAATTTCACATTGATTCCGAACTTGGGCAAAGTGTAGTGAAACAAATTATAAGTTCCGCCGTAAAGCGAAGTCGTCGAAACGATTTCGTTGCCCGCTTTCGCCAGGGTCATAATCGTCAAAGTTTCCGCCGCCTGACCGGAAGCCGTCGCTAAAGCCGCGACTCCGCCTTCGAGCGCGGCAAGGCGTTTTTCAAAAACATCGGTCGTCGGGTTCATCAAACGCGTGTAAATATTGCCGAATTCCTGCAGCCCGAACAAACGCGCGGCGTGGTCGGCATCGTTGAAAACATACGATGTCGTTTGATAAATCGGCACGGCACGCGAGCCGGTCGCGCTGTCAACTTCCTGTCCGCCGTGCAGTGCTAAAGTGTTGAAATGATAATCTTTATTTTCTTCCGCCATTTTATTTCTCCTTTTTTAGCTGCGAACGAACACGAAAAGACACAAAATAAATCCAAAAGATTTCGTGAATTTTCGTGTTCGTTCGTGGCTAAATGTATTTTGCCCAACACACAAAAACCTTCGTGCCAAAGATTGCACGAAGGTTTTTTTTAGATCCTTTCGTTTTAAATCGGGTTTTGCCGACTAGTCTTTAGCAGTTTTTATCGTGGAGCAAGTTGCCTTAAATCGCCACGCTTTTTAATTTTCAATCTCAACAGTTTGAAGCGTGCCGCATTATCGAATGCGACAACAAAAATCAATTTGCAAATTTCGTTCGCTCATCTGTTAAGTAGTTTTTAAGCTAAACAAATTTTTAAAACTTGTCAAACGTCAAAATAATGATTGCCGTTTTGATAATCTCTAACCGCACAAAACCGCGCCGCCATTGATATTTAAGACTTCGCCGGTGATGTGGCGCGACCAATCGGAAAGCAGAAAACAGATAGACAGCGCAACGTCGTCGGTCGCTGCCATTCGGTTGAGCGGAATTGATTTCAAAACACTTGCCTTGTAATCCGCGTCTTCAAAAACGGTGCGCGACATTGCGGTTTCGATCCAGCCGGGAGCGACGCAATTGACGCGGATTTTTGGGCAGAGTTCGCTTGCTAATGCTTTTGTAAATGAAATTTGTCCGCCTTTTGAAGCGGCGTAGTTTGAGAAATTGGCTTCGCCGCGCTGTCCGGCGGTTGATGAAATCAGGACGATTGAACCGTTCGGCTGTTTTTTCATTGACGGAACACACGCTTTTGTCATCGCCCAAGCCGCTTTGAGGTTCGTGTTCAAAACCTTGTTCCACGTTTCTTCCGTCATTTCCTCAATCGGCGCACCTTCCCAAATTCCGGCGTTGAGAACTAATAAATCAATCTTGCCGAATTTTTCAATCGCTTTTTGCGCCAAATTTTGCGCGTCCTGCCAAACGGAAACATCGCCCTGAACTGCCAAAGCGTCAACGCCTTTTTCTCTGCACAGCGCGACGACGTTGTTTGCCTTTTCTGCTTCCTTCAAATAATTGACGACGACATTCGCGCCTGATTCGGCTAAACGCAGCGCCGTGGCGCGACCAACGCCGCGACTTGCCCCGGTAATAACGGCGGTTTTGCCTTCAAAAAGGTTCGCGGGAAGTTTGATTTCGACAGGTTTCTCGTTCATAAATTTCAATGTTCCTTTGGCGGCTCAATTAACATTTTACAAAAAAATCGCGCGTCTTCGGGAAAATCTTTTTCCCACGGGAATTTGCCTTTGACGGTCGGATAAACGCACTGCAATAGCGGAAAATCGTAGCCTTCGTAAAACCAGATCGCCCAACCGACATATTCTTTATAATCGGTTTTCGGAACTTCACCGAAGTAACAGAGAAAATCGTCCAACACGCCTTCGTGAAATTCTTTGGCGGTAAAATTTTTGCCGTTTTTGATGTCGTGCGCCATATTGTTGAGCAAAACGTGGGCAAGCTCGTATTTCAAACCGATAATCACGATTTCGGGATGGAGATAATTTTCAAAAAGTCCGACCGAATAAGAAAAAGGCGGATTCTTTTCATCGCCGAAAACGTGCATAACGTGCAGTCCGTGTTTTTTGATGTTGGCAAGAGCTTTTCGTTCCGCGTCGTCTTTTGCGATTTTCATAGTTTTTTTGATTGCCGTGATGATATAAAATATGCCTTAATTCTGTTGAAATCACAAAATTATCAAATAAAATAATTTGTGATTCAGGCAAAGCGTTTTGACTAAAGCGCGAAGCGGACTGGAGCGCAATCCGTCCCGGTTGCACTGAGCGGTGGGTTTTACCGCGAAAAAGCGTTCGCTGTCGGACAAGACTGTATAAACCTAGTCCGTCTGTGCATAGACATTCCTTTATTGCCGCCGGTTTTCGAGCTATTAACGCTTTTTCGCGTTTGAAGCAAACGCTCAGTGCAACCGGGACGGATTGCGCTCCAGTCCGCTTCGCGCTTCAGACTTAGCGGCAAATACATTTACGAACATTATGAACGACCAAAACACTTTTGAGCATCAGCCAATCGCGTGGACACCTTCGCCCGACGTTATCGAAAAGGCACAGTTGACGCGCTTTATGCGGCAGACAGGCGCGAAAAACTTCGACGAAGTTTATCAACAATCAATCGAATCGCCCGAAGATTTCACGGCGGAAGTCTTGAAGTTTTTAGACATCAAATTCGATCCGCCGTATGAAAAGTTACTCGACACTTCTGACGGCATCGAATGGTCAAAATGGTGCGTCGGCGGCGGTTTGAACATCACCGAAATGTGCGTTGACCGTTGGGCAAACAGCGAAATTGCCGATCAACCGGCGATAATTTGGGAAGGCGAAGAAGGTCTGACTGAAACTTTGACCTATGAAGAATTACTTGGTGAAGTTGAAGCGTGTGCGGCAGGTTTGAGAGTTGAAGGTTTTGTCAAAGGTGACGCAATCGGGATTCATTTGCCGATGATGATTGAAACAATTATTGCACTTTTAGCAATCAATCGAATCGGGGCAATTGCCGTTCCGGTGTTCTCAGGATACGGAATTGAAGCAATTGCCAGTCGTTTAAGCGCGGTCGAAGCCAAAGCACTGTTCACTTGCGATAATTTTCCAAGACGCGGAAAGAAATTTGATGCGCTAAACGTCGCAGTCCAAGCAGTCGCAAATTGTTCAACTGTAAAAAACTTGATAATTTTTCGTCGCCCAACAGGGTTTCTTCTTGCTGATTTACCGATTATTGACAATTTACCGAATGTGAAAATTCATTACGGAGATTTTAGAAATAATGTAGAGGAAATTTTCACGTTAAGTGATGCTGAACCAACACTCGCCGCCGATCCGCTGATGATTCTTTACACGAGCGGCACGACGGGCAAGCCGAAAGGCATTTTGCATACGCATTGCGGATTTCCGATCAAAGCGGCGCAGGATATGGCTTTTGGCACGGATGTCGGCAAAGGCACGCGCATTTCGTGGATTACCGATCTCGGTTGG
Organism: Pyrinomonadaceae bacterium; assembly: GCA_965247805.1. GTDB lineage: Bacteria > Acidobacteriota > Blastocatellia > Pyrinomonadales > Pyrinomonadaceae > JAFDVJ01. Next base: position 3,989,880 of record OZ252034.1, on the reverse strand, counting down.
ATGATGGGACCCTGGCTGATTTACGGCGCGTTGATTAACGGTGCGACGATGGTTTTGTATGACGGTGCGCCCGATTTTCCTGAAGCAGACCGAATGTGGGAGTTTTGCGCGAAACACAAAGTCGAGATTTTGGGAATCTCGCCGACGCTTGTTCGTGCGTTGGCGACAAAAGGCGACGATTTGCCGAAAAAGCACGATTTATCTGCGCTTCGTGCTTTTGCTTCGACGGGCGAACCTTGGAATCCCGCGCCGTGGTGGTGGCTGTTTGAAAAGGTCGGCGACAGCAAATTACCGATCATCAACTATTCCGGCGGCACGGAAATTTCGGGCGGAATCTTGATGGGAAATCCGCTGCTGCCGATTAAACCGTGTTCGTTTCCCGCGCCGTGTTTGGGAATTGATGTAGCGATTTTGGACGATCAAGGCGAACAAGTGAAACGCGGCAAAGTCGGCGAACTCGCAATCCGCCAACTGTGGATCGGAATGGCACGAGGATTTTGGCAGGAACCGGAAAGATATTTGGAAACTTACTGGTCGCGCTTCAAAGATATTTGGGTTCACGGCGATTGGGCGATGCAGGACGCGGACGGACATTTTTACATCCTCGGACGCTCCGACGACACGCTCAAAGTCGCCGGTAAACGAGTCGGTCCGGCAGAAGTCGAAAGTTTATTAGTCGCCCACGAACTCGTCACCGAAGCCGCCGTCATCGGCGTTCCCGACGAACTAAAAGGCACGGCAATGATCGCATTTTGCGTGTTAAAGAACGAGACGACGGAAAATCTCGCCGCCGAACTCAAACAACTCGTCGCCAAAGATATGGGCAAACCGCTCGCGCCGTCGAAGATTCATTTTGTTTCAGCCTTGCCAAAAACACGCAACGGAAAAGTAATGCGCCGCGTCATTCGCTCGGCATATTTAGGCGAAGACGCAGGCGATTTGTCCGCGTTGGAAAATCCGTCAGTGGTTGAGGAGATAAAAAATGTTTCCGATCAATAAAATTTGGCGCGTTATTTTCGATACCAATGTTTTGGCGGCAGCTTTGCGTTCGAGAAACGGCGCGTCGTTTCAACTCATTTCGATGATTCCTTCGCCGAAATTTGCATTATCATTATCTTTGCCGCTTTATATGGAATATTTGGACGTTTTAATGCGTCCCGAAATCAAACCCGAAGGAATATCCGACGCTGAAATTACCGATTTTGTTGATGAAATTTTACTCAATTCTCAAACAAAAAACATTTATTTTCTGTGGCGACCTTGGTTGAAGGATGAAAAAGACGATATGATTTTAGAGTTGGCGATTGCTTCGCAGGTTGATTACATTGTAACTTTTAACCTGAAAGATTTTCGCAACATCGAACTTTTCGGCATCGAAGCGATTGCGCCGAAAGATTTTTTGAATTTAGTGAGGAAAGTATGAGTGTCGTAACTGTTGAATTACCGAATGAACTGCGTCAAAGACTCGAAAAAATCGCCGAACAATCCGGCGTTTCGATCAGCCGCATCTTAGTCGAAGCGGCGGAAAAAATGTCGCAAATAGAAATTCTCGAACAAATCAAACGCGAAGCCTCAAAACGCAACACACGCAAATCTTTTGAAAAAGTTCTCGCTGCCGTTGCCGATGTCGAACCGGAAAATCCGCTCGATAAAATAAAATAATTTCAGTAGTGAACAAAATGTAATTTTGAAAAGAAATTTAAATGGAGCTGAACTTTGGCGGGCGCAAGGAAGCCTTGCAACCCTTCCCGACCTTTAATTTGCTGTTAGTTGAATTGTTTTACTTTCATCTATTTTCAGCAAACAAGTAAAAAGACAATTTCCATAAAATTTCAGGTCGGGAAGGGTTGCGGCTTTGCGCGCCCGCCGACGCTTTGCAATTCAAGCCAAGCCAAAACATTAATTTTTGTTCACTCAAAAGCAAAAAACGCGCAGACTGAGTTTTTCCGCGTTTTATCATTCCTGACTGTGAAACTCTTTCCAATTTTGACCGTAAAATAACTTGTCTAAATTTATCAATAATTTAATGGAGATTTTTAATAATGCGTTCACTTTTTAGATTTACGGCGGCATTCCTCGCGCTCGTTTCGATTTCGACGGTGACATTTGCTCAGAGCAAAGGTTTTGACACGAGTCGGATGGATACTTCGGTTGAGGCTTGCGACAATTTTTATCAGTATGCCAATGGAACTTGGCTGAAAAACACAAAGATTCCGGCGGAATATCCGTCGTGGGGCAGTTTTACGATTGTTTATGAAAATAATCAGAATGTCTTGAAAAAAGTCGTCGAAAATGCGGCGAAAAACAGCGGTGCGAAAGGCTCCGACGCGCAGCTTGTCGGTGATTATTACGCGAGTTGTATGGACGAAGCGGCGATTGAAAAAGCCGGAACCGCGCCGCTCAAATCTTATTTGGCGGAAGTCGCTAAAATTAAGAATACGAAGGACTTACAGCGCGAAATCGCGCTCTTTCACAATCGCGGATTCGGCGGAGTGTTCGGCTTTTACATCGGCACGGACGACAAAAACAGTAACGCGAACATCGCCAATATCGGTCAGGGCGGAATTGGTTTGCCGAACCGTGATTACTGGTTTAAGGATGATGCCAAATCGCAGGAAACACGTCAAAAATACCTCGAATTTATGACGAATATGTTCAAGCTCGCCGGCGATTCGCCGACAGTTGCGGCAGCAAACGCGAAAACAGTCGCCGCGATTCAAAAACAGTTTGCGTCAGCCGCGAAACCGCCGGTCGAACTGCGCGATTCCGAAGCGAACTACAATAAAAAGACGCTCGCCGAACTCGCCCAATTAACGCCGAATTTTTCGTGGAACGATTATCTGGCGACGCGCGGCGTTTCGTCTGTCAAAGAAATCAACGTCGGACAGCCGAAGTTTTTTGAAAATTTCAACAAAATGCTGACGGACGTTTCGCTCAACGATTGGAAAACATATCTGCGCTGGGCGGCGATTCGCGGTTCGGCTTCGCAATTGCCGAAGGCTTTCCGCGACGAGGAATTTAATTTCGCCGCGAAATATCTGTTCGGAGTTCAGGAACAGCAGGCGCGTTGGAAAATTTGCACGGCGGAAGTTGACGGCGTTTTGGGCGAATCGCTCGGCACTGAATTCGTCAAAACTTCGTTTTCGCCCGCTGCCAAAAAGCGGATGAATGAACTGATTGACAATCTTTTCGCGGCATATAAAGAACGCATTCAAACGCTCGACTGGATGAGCGACGCGACGAAAAAACGTGCGCTTGAAAAACTCGCCGCCTACACGCGCAAGATCGGTTATCCCGATAAACTCAAAGGTTACAAAGGTTTAGAGGTTTCGCGCAAATCTTATTTTGACAATAATTTGAAGGCGGGCGAATTTTCGATCAAACGTAATTTAGAAAAGGCGACGCAGCCGGTTGACCGCACCGAATGGGGAATGACACCGCCGACGGTCAACGCTTACAACAATTCGCAGTTTAACGAAATCGTCTTCCCGGCGGGAATTTTACAGCCGCCGTTTTTCGATCAAAACGCTGACGACGCGATTAATTACGGCGGCATTGGCGCGGTCATCGGACACGAAATCACGCACGGTTTCGACGACGAAGGCAGCAAATACGACGCGCAAGGCAACCTCAAATCGTGGTGGACGGAAGCCGACCGCAAGGCTTTCGACGAAAAAACAAGCTGCGTCGTCGGTCAGTTCGGTAAATATTCGGTCGGCGGCGATATTTTGATGAACGGCAAGCTGACCTTAGGCGAAAACATCGCCGATCTCGGCGGTTTGACGATGGCTTTTGCCGCGTTTGAAAAATCACTCGAAGGGAAACAGCGTCCGGCAAATATTGACGGATTAACGCCCGAACAGCGATTTTTCCTCGGTTGGGCGCAGGCTTGGGCGGAAGTTTCCACGCCGCAGGGCGAAGCGTATCAGGCACAAAACGATCCGCACGCCGTCGCCCGTTTTCGCGTCAACGGTCCGCTCTCGAATATGCCCGAATTCGCGCAGGCGTTCGGCTGTAAACAAAATACAAAAATGGTGCGAACCGATATTTGCAAAATTTGGTAAGCGTTATTTTATCGAAGGGAAAAGGCTGCTTTCGGGCAGTCTTTTCTTTTGTGAAAATTAATTTGCTATCATTTCAAATATCAAACAGCGAGAACTCCCGGCAAATTGTTTTGCGATAACATAGAATCTTGATTTATGACATTACAAGAAAAAATCGAACAATTATTTACACAAACGGAATTTGATGCCGCCGACCACGAAACTTTTAAGACATTCAAAACCGAACTGCGCGAAGGCAGACTTCGTGCGGCGGAAAAAGATGAAAACGGCGATTGGCGGGCGAATGCGTGGGTGAAACGCGGGATTTTGCTTGGTTTCAAGATGGGCAAAATGGTTAATATGTCGTTCAGCGGCGAGACTTTTCAGTTTTTCGACAAAGACACCTATCCGCTCAGACCGATGAATTTGGATGACAAAATTCGCATTGTTCCGGGCGGTTCGACGATTCGTGACGGTTCATTTGTCGCGCAAAATGTCGTGTTGATGCCGCCGTGTTACGTCAATGTCGGCGCGTTTGTTGACGAAGGCACGATGATTGATTCGCACGCGCTCGTCGGTTCGTGCGCGCAAATCGGGAAGCGCGTTCACCTGTCGGCGGCGGCGCAAATCGGCGGAGTTCTTGAACCGATTAACGCGAATCCGGTCGTGATCGAAGACGACGTTCTCGTCGGCGGCAACACCGGCGTTTACGAAGGCGCGATTGTCCGTGAACGTGCGGTTTTGGCTTCGGGCGTAATTCTGACGCGCTCGACTCCGGTTTTCGATTTGGTGAATAACACGATTATCAAATCGGACGGCGATAAACCTCTAATAATTCCCGCTGGCGCAGTCGTCGTGCAAGGTTCACGCCAAATTACAAGCGGTTTCGGCAAGGAAAACGGCTTATCAATTTACGCGCCGATCATCGTCAAATACCGCGACGAAAAAACCGATGCTTCGACGAAACTGGAAGATTACTTGCGTTAGTAAATTAAGGAGGGTGTTAGAGAATCTGTGTAAATGAGTTTTTGCCGAATCCGCTCATCGGCACTCGTTCTTCAAAAAGTATGGTAAATTGATTCAGTGCCGCGCTCCAATTGGGTATTGGCATTGTCCATTTTTTAGCGATGTGCGCGCAATGCCGGAAACAGAATTTTCTGCACCGTTTCTTCATTCGGAAACAGCGCACAATTTTTAATGATTTTCCGCAGCGAGAAATTCAACGATTCAATCGCGTTGGTCGTATAAATGGCACGTCTGATTTCCGGTGTGAAGGGCGAACATCATGACGATTCGCGCCTAATTGGACTGCCACGAGCGGGTGACCACCGGATACTGCTTTTCCAATTTTTCCGCAAATTCCAAAAGCCGGTTTTCGGCTTCTTCCAAAGTCGAAGCCTGATAAATAATTTTCAGATCAAAAGCGACTTCTTTACGTTCTTTTTAGGAGGCGTAAACTCAAGGAATGCCGCAAAAGATGCACCGGACAAAGCTGGACTTGCGTTTTCGGATATACTGCTTCAATCGCTTCCGGGAAACCTTTCAAGCCATCCACGCAAGCGATGAAAACGTCCTCGACTCCGTGTGTTTGCAGTTCGGTGACAATTGACAGCCAGAGCTTTGCGCCTTCGGTTTCCGCGACCCAAATACCGATAACTTCCTTCAAACCCTGCCAATTGACTCCGATCACCGGATATACCGCTTTTTTAATAACGCGCCCGTTTTCTTTAACCTTAACGATGAGTGCGTCCAGATAGAAAATCGGATAAACCGTATTGAGCGGTCGCGTCTGCCACGCCCGCCCTTCCTCTAAAACCGCTTCGGTGGCTGATGAAACCAGAGCCTCTCCGTGCCATAGATTTCCGCTAAATGCCCCTGAATCTCACGCGTCGTCAGCCCTCGCGCAGACAAAGAAAGGATCTTCTCGTCAAAACCGTCAAAGCGTGTCTGATTCTTTTGAATCATTGCGGCTTGAACGTCCCGTTACGGTCACGCGGAACATCAAATTCTGTTTGTCCGCGTTTGCTTTTAATTGTCTTTGGCGTAGTGTCGTTTCTCGAATTGCCGGAGTTATTCCCGGTCAAAGCGTGCTTTCGATAACCGACGCGGATGCGTCAACTCACCTTTCAAAGCGCGTTCAACCAAAGCTTTCGTCAACTGTTGTAAAATCCCTTGATCGCCGAGCAAATCCTCCGGCTTCTCATATTCATTCAATAATTGGTCAAGTAAATCTTTGGTAATTGGCATTATCATTTTCCTCCATTAATAAAAATGTTCATTGTTGCCATTTACACAGATTTTTTTACACCTTTTAATTTGACAAAGTAGAATTAAGCCGTATTACTTAATATTTACTACCAACCTTTATTTATTCTTCGCGGCGTTTCTGCCGGTGCGTGTGATAGCGGTTCTTTTTTCGGCATCACTCGTATTGACGATTTCGACTCTGATTTTGCGGAAACCGCCATCGCGCACGTCGTTGGTCGGCGTGTATGAAATTAAGTATTGGGTGCGGAGTTCCTTCGTTATTTCAGCGGCGATTTTCGGTAAAAGATCAATCGAGTCGGGAAAATAAACTTTGCCGCCGGTTTCTTCAGCGAGGCGTGTGAGAAATGCCCGTGCTTTCTCGCGGCGGCTGATGCCGGTTTCCGTGTCGGAAACATCGTTCAAATCATTTGTAAATCCGATAGCGTAGATTTGAACATAAGAATTTCGCAGTAATTCAAAAAGTTCTTTTTCGTTGTAGCTGCTGCTGCGGTCGTCGCCGTCCGAAACGACGATCAGTGTTCGCAGTTTTACGTCTTCCTTTTTCTGCGAATTTTGATATTTTTCAATCATTTCCGCCGTCCGGTAAACCGCGTCAATGATTGCCGTCTGTCCACCTTCGACAAAGAGATTGTCGAGCGCGTTGTTGAGTAAATTTTTATTGGACGTAAAATTTTGCACGACTTCAATTTTATCCGCACTGACAAAGCGCACGACGGTAGATTCGTCCTGCGGATGATTCGTCCCGATAATAATTTTTCCGGCTTCGATAACTTTCGGAAGCTGAGTGCGAAGCGAACGCGAATTATCAATAACCAACGCATTAAAAAGCGGAACTTCGGCGGTTGTCACGGCGGTAATCGGCTGTAAAACACCGTCTTCGTAAACTCTGAAAACCGAGGAATTCAAGTTGCTGACCGGACGATTGTTTCCATTGATGACGCGCACGTTGAGACTGACTTCTTCGGTATCAATTTTGAGAACTTCGTTGTCGCTCTCCACCTTATCGCTCGTCGGAATCGGTGTTGGTGCCGGATTTTCAACCGGCGTTTGGGTCTTTGCGGGAATCGGGTCAGGCATTCTCGGAGTTATATTTGTCGAAGCAGCCTGAGTTTGCGCCGGTTTCGGAACATTCGCCGTTTCTTCTTTGGTCAGCGTTCGCAGAGTTCTCGTCAGAATCCAGCCTTTAATTGTTCTTTCGGAGATTGAGACATACAACCAACCGCCGGCTTCGCGTCCTTTTTCAAGCGTCACACGTTCGCCTTTTTGCAGTGTTTGAAGTTTTTCCGCGCTGAAATCTGGCGACTTTCGCAGGTAAGTTGACGGAACATTAACTTCCGCCTGCTGTTGCTGCGCGAAAGTTGAAATAGCGAAAAATAATGTGAAAATCACAACTTTTATAATATTTCTCATACTCTTGCCCCTTGAAATTGTTTAATTAACCTTATTCGACGGATTAACGGTGACTGTCACCGAACCAATTGCCGTTGCGCCGTTGCCGTCGCTGATTTTATATTTAAAGCCGCCGCTGCCGCGAAAATTCTGATTCGGCGTAAATTTAACCTTTCCGTTGACGATTTCGACTGTGCCGCCGACTACTTCAGAAACATCCGACAAAACGACTTTATCACCGTCAATGTCCGTATCGTTTGCCGTGACATTGATGCTGATCGGAGTATTTTCGAGAGTTTCTGCCGCGTCGGGATTTGCCTTCGGCGCGTCATTGACCGGCGCGATTTTGATTAAAACGGTCGCCGGTTTTGAATCGGTTTTGCCATCATTAACTTTAAAAACAAAGCTGTCCAAACCGTTAAAATCCGGTTTCGGCGTGTAAATCAAATTCGGCGCAGTCCCGCTCAAAGTTCCGTTTACCGGCGCAGTGACAATCGAATAAGTCAGATTATTCGGCGGCAAATCAACATCACCCGCCTTTAAGACAAACGAAAGTGCCGAGTCTTCGTTAGTGTTTATTTGAGCGTTGTCGGCAGTCGGAGCAATGTTGACTTCTTTAACCGTAATCGTCACGGTTTCTTCTGCCGACAGTGCAGGTATGCCGTTATCCGTCACGCCGAAAGTCACGGTGTAATTGCCCGGACCTTGCGCTTCGTTCGGTGTCCATTTAAATTCGCCGGTCGTTGGATTGAAAGTTGCACCTGCCGGAGCATTTTTCAAACTGTAAGTCAGTGCGTTTGCCGGTAAATCCGCATCAGCCGCGCCGACTGTGAATGACAAAGACATTTCTTCATCAATCGTTTTGTTGCCCACTGCGTTGAATTTCGGCGCGACATTTATTTCATTAACGTGAATTTTGAAAGTTTGAACCGCTGACAAATTCGGTGAGCCGTTGTCCGTCACGACAATTGTAATGGAATAGTCGCCTGCGCCCTGCGCTTCCGTTGGAGTCCAGATAAATGCGCCGTTTGACGGATTGATTGAAGCTCCGGCAGGAGCATTTTTTAAGCTGTAAACCAGTGAATTAGCCGGTAAATCAGCGTCGGTCGCGCTTGCTGTCAATGTCAGAGGCGTTTCCTCATCAACGGTTTTATCACTGATTGCTGAAAGTTGCGGAGCGACATTTACCTCGTTGACGTGGACATTGAATGTTTGCGATGCCGATAAACTCGGTGAACCGTTGTCAGTGACGAGGACTGTTACTGCAAAATCGCCTGCGCCTTGGGCTTCATTCGGAGTCCAGATAAACACGCCGGTTGACGCATTAATCGTCGCGCCTGACGGGGCGTTTTGCAGGCTGAAAGTCAGCGTGTTTTTAGGTAAATCAGCGTCGCCTGCTTCGACCGTAAATGTTAGCGGAGTTTCTTCGTCAACGGTTTTGTTACCAATGACGTTGAATTTCGGGGCGACATTTACTTCGTTGACGTGAGCATTAAAAGTCCGTGACGCGGAAAGATTCGGTGCGCCGTTATCGTTGACGACAATTGTAATCGGATAATCACCTGCACCCTGCGCTTCGTTTGGAATCCAGCTAAACGCGCCGGTCGTCGGATTAATATTTGCGCCGCCTGGAGCATTTTTCAAAGTATAAGTCAGATTGTTCGCCGGTAAATCAGCGTCGGTTGCCCGCACCGCAAAATTCAGCGCAGTTTCTTCATCTACAATTTTATTGTCAACAGCGGGAAGTTCCGGCGCGAGATTTACTTCGTTGACGTGAACTTTCAACGTCCGTGTTGCTGATAAATTGGGCGAACCGTTGTCGGTGACGCGAACTGTTGCCGAATAATCGCCCGGTCCCTGCGCTTCGGTCGGTGTCCACGAAATTGCGCCGGTTGCCGCATCAATCATCATTCCGGCAGGTGCGCCTTCGCCAAGCGAATAAGTCAAAGTATTTACCGGAATGTCCGTGTCAGAACCGTTTGCCGTCAGGGAAAGCGTTTTCAGTTCGTCAATATTTTGCGCGGCGATTTCCGGTAAAATCGGCGCACTGTTGACTTCGAGAGCCGTCAGTTTGATCGGCAAATCAGTGTTGACCACGCCGTCGGAAACGCGCACGGTGAAATTATAGGTCGAATTATTGCCCTGCGCTTCGGTCGGTGTCCAACTGAACACACCGTTTGAAGAATTGATTGACGCGCCTGCCGGGGCATCGATCAGTGAGAATGTTAAAGCCTGCACCGGAATATCCGCATCAGTCGCGGCGGCGGTAAATGTATAAGCGGAAAGTTCGTTAATGTTCGCTGAAGCCGGAACATTTGAAAGACGCGGCGCGACATTAACTTCGTTCGTCGTAACACTAACGGTTTTGCTTGCGGTTAGCGAACCGTCGGAAACATTAACTTTAAATGAGTAATTTCCGGGACCTTGCGCTTCGGTCGGAGTCCATTTGAAAACGCCTGAAACCGGATCAATCGCCGCACCTGCCGGTGCATCGCTCAAACTGAATCGCAGTGAATTTACCGAATTGTCAATATCGTTTGCCGTTGCAATGAAAGTTAAAGTCGTCAATTCGTCTAAAGTCGAAGACGAAGGCAGTTCGCCGAGCGTCGGCGCGTCGTTGACGGGATTAACCTTGATCGTGACGGTCACGGGAATTGAATCGAGCTGCCCGTCAGTCGCTTTGTAGGTAAAGCTGTCCTGTCCGTTAAAATTCGCCTCGGGCGAATAAATAAACGAACCGTCGGCGTTGAGTTTGAGAATTCCGTGCGCGGTCTGCGTCGTTAATGATTCGGGCGCGACGGTTATTTTATCGTTTTGTTCATCGCTGTCATTGGCTAAAACGCCATTTGCGCCGTTGATGGTCAAAAACGTGTCTTCATCGGTCGAATATGAATCGGCAACGACATCCGGTGCGCTGTTCGTCGTGAATGAACTGAAATAATTATCAATCGCCGCAGTATCAATGATGTCTTCGGGCAAAACCGCCAGCAGCAGATAAAAACGCTTGCCGACAAAAAACATCCGAATTCGTTCGATTCGATACTTCGTGATCGAATTGCCTTCGAGTCCAACAATCTGTCCGACCGGAATTTTTATTTCGACATCGCGCCCGGTAGATTTGCCTTTGATGAATTTTGTTTCACTGAGAAGTTGACCTTTATTGGTCTTGATGAAATCGTTGCGGACTTTTTCGTAATAACTGCTGTAATCGGGTCTGAGCGACCAAAAACTCAGGTTTGAATCACGGTAAACCACCGCAAAATATCCGTAAAAATCGCTGTAGGCGTAGCTTCCGACTTTGCTGCCGGCTTCCTGCGCTTCCTGATCGGGAAGCATCGTTCCGGGCGCAAGAATGCTCCACGCCTTACTCGGCGGACTGAAATTTTTCCACACCCAATCCTGGGCAGAAACGCCGCCGCTTAAAAGCAAGATAATCACCAGCGACCGTAATAATTTGTTCATCAAACCTTCCCTTTGACCCTTAAGAATTAACTTTATAAAGTGTTTACGTTATAGCTTTTTCGCCCGGTATTTGCCCCGTGCGCGAACTACCGCGTCCGGGCGGTTGACCCTGACGATGATGTTGTTGACAGTCTCGTCTTTATCCGGGGTTTTCGTATAAAATCCTAACCTGTATTGTTCTCGTAGTTCAGCGGCGATTTCCTTAAAAATTCTGCCCAGATTCGGCGTGTCGCTCAAATAAAATCTGCCGGCGGTCGTGTCGGACATTTCCTGCAAAGTCCCGATTGCTTCGATGCTCGCCACTTTGTCGGAGAGTTTAATTTCTTCGGGCGTGTAGGTATCACGCGGCAAACCGATTTGAATCGTGTATTGTTTTTTCTTTTTCTTTTTTTGAGTCTTTTCTTCTTTTGCAGGTGTTTCCGGTTTTGGGGGTTTTTCTTGTTTCTGGGGCTTTGCGCCTTCTTTGACTGCACCGTCCGCGTCAACGACGACTTTTTCAAAGCCTCTGCCGGTTTGATAAAAGATCGAATAAATCAACACGTCCGATTCTTCGAGATGACTTAACAACTCTTTTTTGGTAATCGAACTCCGGTAATCCTTGCCGTCCGACAGCATTACGATAACTTTGCGTCCCTTTACTTTAACGAAATAATCACGCGTAACCTGTTCGACCGCGTTGAAAAAAACTGTGCCTTCGCGGTCGGCGGTTTGAATTTTGTCAAGAGATTTTTTAAGGTCGCCGTGATCGGATGTGAACGGGCTGAGAATTTTGACATCCGAGTCGAATGTCGCCACGAGACACTGATCGTTCGCATTTAAAAGTCCGACAAAATCTTTCGCGGCATCACGAATTTTGTCTAAAACATCCTTTGTACTTTCGCTCGTGTCGAGCAGTAAAGCAACGCTGATCGGCTCGTCTTCAGTAGCGAAAAAAGTAACTTTTTGCTCCTGATCGCCTTCCAAAATCCTGAAATCTTCCTTTTTCAAACCTGAGATATAACGCCCCTGCCGGTCGCTGACCGTCACCGGAACGCTGACAAAATTTTTCTCCGACTGTGCCGGAAGAGTAACGGGTGAAATCACCAACAGCAAACAAAATAAGATCGAAAAAATTCTCATAACCCCTCTGTCTAAAAGTTAAATTATAATATTTGGACTGACGCATTTGCAATAAAAATATCAGCTTGTAACTTTAACTCTTTATTAATCAACCGATTATTCAAATTATTCAAAATTTTCGGTAGTTTTGTTTGATGCAAATAATCAAGCGGCGGGGAAAATTATTATCTTCTCGCCGCCGCTTTGAATGGATAAAAAAGAAATACAATTAACTTTTAACTAAAGAATGCACCTACTTATTGATTAAATTTTCTAAACTTACAAAACTCTTTTTCACAAACGGACATTACCTTTTTGAAGTTATTAGAAAAGCCTCTTTAATAACTATTCCGTTGAAAGTATTATTCGATAACTTTACAGAACCATGCTCTACACCAATCAAATTTAAGTTTTGAACAAGTGGGTCTGACGAAGGTAAAACTACAATTCGAGAAAGCATTAATTGTTCTTCTTTCGTCAATTTGCTGTGAATATTAAAAGCAATATTGTTAATTAATTCTTTCTCCGTAGCATCAACCCATTGAACTGAAACTACGACATCCCATTTCCCTAAAGAATCTTCTCGCTCAATTAAAGCAAAAAGAGTAAAGTTCCCTTTTGTCGTCGAAATTTCAAGCTCAATTTGACGGAGTTTTTCGACTACTTTAGATATTCTATTTTCTGCTATTCCAATCATTTCTTTTACTCACTTTAAAGCTCTGATAATTATCTTTGCAGATTCGATTATATTAAACGCATCAGTTTTAGTTGCTGTTCCGATAACGGAATATCTTGTTTCCGAATCCCAATTAACAACAATTGACCAATCAGCTAAATAACCAGTTTTTATTTTGACTTCTTGCCCTGATAAACTCAAGAGCAATTCTAAACTATGAGTTTTGAAACTTTGCAAACCTTTAAATTCCGCATTTGTTGAAGGAAATCCACCCCACTTCAAAGTTTTACATATTTTAGCTTTGAGAGTTATTTCAATTGCATAACCACAAAGATAAACCGCCCCATCATAACGACTATCTTTGTATAAAACTTCAGCATCTTTAAGTCTTGCAGATGCAATTTTTTTTAACTCTATTGTCGAAATCATTTTCTATTTCTTCGGTCGCTCATTTGCCTTCAAAACTCTTTTCCGCAGACGAATTGATTTTGGCGTAACTTCTACGAGTTCATCATCAGCGATAAATTCCAGAGCGATTTCGAGCGACATATCTTTAACGGGAACGAGGCGCATCGCTTCGTCGGTCGAGGTCGTCCGCATATTCGAGAGCTTTTTCTCTTTAATCGCGTTCACATCAAGATCAACGGCGCGGGCATTTTCGCCGACGAGCATTCCTTCGTAAACCTTCGTCTGCGGTTTGATAAAGAGCGAACCGCGTTCCTGCAAAGCGTAAAGCGCATAAGTCGTCGCTTCGCCGATACGGTCGGACACGAGTGAACCTGTTCCGCGTCCCTTCATTTCGCCCTGCCATTTGTCAAAGCGCAAAAAGATCGTGTTGAGCAGTCCCGTACCTTTCGTTTCGGTCAAAAATTCACCGCGAAAACCAATCAGACCGCGCGAAGGAATTTCGTATTCGAGCCGCACACGTCCCGAACCGTTATTAATCATCTTCGTCATTTGACCTTTGCGCCGTCCGAGTGCTTCGGTGACAACGCCGATAAATTCTTCGGGAACGTCAATCACGACCAGTTCAATCGGTTCTTGAAGTTCACCGTTATCACCTTTTTTCGTGATGACTTCGGGTTTTGAAACTTGCAGTTCGTAACCTTCGCGGCGCATCATTTCGATCAAAATCGAAAGCTGCAATTCACCGCGTCCTGAAACTTTAAAGCTGTCGGGCGAATCCGTTTCGGCGACACGCAGGGCGACGTTTCCGAGCAGTTCTTTTTCGAGACGGTCTTTGATTTGGCGCGAAGTGACGAATTTGCCTTCGGTTCCCGAAAACGGCGAAGTGTTCACGCCGAAGATCATTCCAATCGTCGGTTCGTCAACATTAATTACCGGCAACGGACGCGGATTATCAACCAGCGTAATCGTTTCGCCGATGTTGATGTCGTCAAATCCGGCAAGCGCGACGATTTCGCCGACTCCGGCGGAATCGGTTACTTGACGGTCTAAACCCTCAAAAATGTAAAGCTCTTTGACGCGCGTTTTCTGTGTCGAACCGTCGCGTTTGGCAACAATGACTTCTTGACTTTTGGAAATCTCACCCGAATAAATTCGACCGATGGCAAGCCGTCCGACAAACGCATTGTAATCAATGTTGGCGACCAGTAACTGCAAAGAATCGTCGCGCAGAGCCTTCGGCGGCGGAACGGTTTCGATGATTTGGTCGAACAGCGGAATCAGGTTTTTCGATTCGTCGGCGAGATTCTTTTTGGCGATGCCGTCGCGCGAAATCGAATAGAGAACCGGAAAATCAATCTGTTCGTCATCCGCACCGAGGTCAATAAAAAGGTCGTAAATCTCGTCCAAAACTTCTTCGGGACGCGCATCCTGACGGTCAATTTTGTTGACCAGCGCAATCGCGGGCAGTCCGAGTTCCAATGCTTTGCGAAGCACGAAACGGGTCTGCGGCAGACAGCCTTCCGCCGCGTCAACGAGCAAAACAATGCCGTCAACCATTTTCAAAACACGCTCGACTTCGCCGCCGAAATCGGCGTGTCCCGGCGTGTCAACGATGTTGATTTTGTAATCGCCGTAATGCACCGACGTATTTTTCGCCATAATCGTGATGCCGCGCTCACGTTCCAAATCCATCGAATCCATCACGCGTTCGACGACTGTTTCATTGTCGCGGTAAGTGCCGGATTGTTGGAGCATCGCGTCAACCAGGGTCGTCTTGCCGTGGTCAACGTGCGCGATAATTGCGATGTTGCGAATTTTTTCTGAAGTAATCATAGATGTAAATCTGTCATTTAAGACAAACGAAAATGATGACCGATTTGAAGCAAAAACGCAACCTCAAAAGAAAAAGACCGGATAATCTGAAATTCATCCGGTCTTCGATTTATTTAAAGATGAAATCACTTTTGAATTGTCGGCGGCTTCGTCGGTGTTGTCGTCGGGGAAACACTCGGCGAAACTGTTGCGGTCGGTGAAGGAGTGGTTTTTCCGCCGCCATCGCTTTTACCGGCACAGATGAACACGCCCGATAAAATCGTCGTCTCACCGTTTTTGACGCTGATCGTCGTGCCTTCCGCAATTCCTTCGGCGGAATCAACCTTTAGCTGACCGTTGCCGTCTTTCGGGATCAAAATTTCGCCGACACTCGTTTCACCGATGAAAACTGTCAGTTTTGTTCCGGCGGCAAGATTCGCCGAACGCACTGTTACCGTCAATCCTTTGTTGGATTTATCCCTGTAACCAGCCGTTCCGGTTGCCGCACCGCCGCCGGACGGATCGCCTGTCAAATCCGCCTGCAATGGTCCGTTCGGACAATCATCTAAATTGTTGTTTGCCTGCGCCGTTCCGAATCCGGCAAATGAAAATGATACCCAAACTAAGATCGTTAGAACCGTCAAAACAACGATGCTTTGTTGTTTTTTATTTGTTTTGTTACTCATAAATACTCCTTTTTCTTGAATTTAAAACACAAATTCGGAGTCTCTCTGTGACATCAATGGAATAATTCCTAAATTGTAGTAAAGGGTTATGGGTTAAGTTGCCGATTAAAATGACAAAGTTGCCAAAAAAATCATCATTCAGAAATACGCAAACAAAAAAAGACCGGACAAATTATCCGGTCTTTCGTATCTGATTGAAAAATAGGCGAATAATTAACGCGCTTCCTTTTCAATAATTAAGTTATTTTTAACACTAAAAACTCCGCTCACGCCGTTTGCCAAAATATTCATCAGGTTGTAATCACCGCGATTGGCAACGTAGCCTTCGAGCGTCGTATGACCATTTTCGACAATGATTCTGACCGACGGATTCGGCTCCCAAAAATATCTGTAAAGTCCGCCCGAGTTGGCAAATGTCTGCAATGTTCGCACCCGAATCGAATTATCAAAACCCGACAGCGGCAAAATTTCAATGTTGTTGACGACGTTTCCCACACCGCTGATGTCTTTCACCCAGCGTTCCGCGTCTTTGCGATTTCGAGCGTTCGCCACCTTACCGAAAAGCGTGACGTTATTGCCGTCAACTTTGTAGGCGATGTGATCGAAAACACCGTAGTAAGGCAGCTTGATCAACTCTTTAAAAACCTGTCTTTCGAGACCCTTTTGCGGAGTTTGCGCCTGCGCGTCAAACGCCAAGAACGATAAAAATGCAAATGATATAATTAAAAAATTTCTAACGTATTTCATCTTTTTACTCCTCTAACAAATTCTTTCAATTTCAAATTTGTTGACGCTTATAAGATGAATTCAGGTTCAAAAAAGATGCCAAAAGATTACAAAAAAGTATAGATTAATTATTCGATTTTAATTGACGTAAAGCCTCAAAAAGCACGATTCCGACGCTGTTGGCGAGATTCAGACTGCGGACGTTTTCATTCGGCATCGGAATCGTCAAACAGCGGTCTTTGTTGGCTTTGAGCAAGTCTTCAGGCAATCCGCGTGTTTCGCGTCCAAAGATTAAACAATCATTTTCTTCAAATTGCCAATCAGTGTAAGATTTTCGCGTTTTCGTCGTCAGATACAAAAAACGCGAATCCGGCAAAGCCGCGTAAAGTCGGTCTAAATCAATGTGGCGATGAAGACGAACTTCGCTCCAATAATCGAGTCCGGCGCGTTTCAGCGTGCGGTCGTCCATCCGAAATCCGGTCACGCCGACAATGTGTAAATCGGTAAAAGTCGCCGCGCACAGCCGCGCAATATTTCCCGTATTCGGCGGAATTTCAGGTTCGACTAAAGCAATATGCAGCATCTCTTAAAAATAAAAAGTAAAAATTAAAAAGGCAAAAGTAAAAAGGTAAAAGTTAAACCAGAAACTTGAAACTTGGAACTTGAAACTTAAAACTTTGAATGACAGTGCATCTTTTTAGCAAAGATTTTCATCAATTACTTTGATTCAATGTGGAAATTTGTGCCGAAAAGAAAGGATTGTGCTACAATCCGCATTTAGTCGCCCAAAACCGAACAACTACCCGAAGGAGAAATTTAAGTGTTTTTGAGTTTTAGAACCATTATTTTGTTCACTTTATTTGTTTTGACGAGTGCTTCGCTCACTACCGCTCAAAATATTACCGTCAGCAAGGAAAAACCCGTTAAAAAGGAAAAGCAGGATAAATTAAAAGATAAGCAGCCGAATACCGAGTTGAAGGCAATTACGGCGGAGCAGATTGCCGAATCCGCAATTTATATTTACGGCGGTTTGCTCGGTAGACAAAATCTCAATCAGATTCGCAAAACGACGCTCGAACGCGGCAAAATTTCTTTTACGGATGCAAGCGGCAAAACGGAAGCGGCAAATTACGAACGCTGGATTTTGCGCGGCGACAAACTCGACAAGGAAAAGGTTCGTTTTGATCAAACTTTTCCCGACGCAAAATACGCGCTCATCTACAACGGCGAAAAGATTTTCGGACTCTATAACGATTCAGTTTTCACGCCGCGCGAAGATGCTTCAAACAACTTCCAAAATCAAATCTGGCACGGACTCGAAGCCCTTTTACGTTTCAAAGAAAACGAATCGAAAGTCGAATTAGCGGGACATGAAAAATTTTCCGGCGTAGATTTTTATCTTTTAGATGTCACCGATAAACAGAATCGCAAGACGCGCTTTTACGTCAGTGCAAAAAGCTACCGCGTGATGATGCTCGAATACGAAGAATCGGGCGTGAAATACAAACGCAAATTTTACGATTACAACTACGCACAAGGCACACTCGTCCCGTATCGTTCGGTGCTGTGGGCAAACGACAAACAGATCGAAGAAACTCAAGTTCAAACGGTTACTTTCGGTCAAAAAGTCGAAGAAGGAGTGTTTCAGGCAGGTTAAATTAAAATATTTTGCAACTTTATTTCGGCTTGTCGGTGAAAAGGTTTAAGTTACAAACCAATTCTTTTCTTGAGGAGAAAACCGATGAACAAGCCGAATTTTATTTTTAAACTCTTTCTTTTTGTATCAATTTTGAGCGTCAGCAATTCCTTCGCTCAAACAAACAATAAACCGATCCAAGCCGAACCGTGTTACGAAGTAATTTTGCAGCTTTTGACTGCTTCAAATAACGCGGCTGACAAAAATTCGGTTCCGACCGCGCTTTCAAATGTCGTCAAAAAACTCAAAACAAATTACAATTTCACTGATTATCGTCTGACCACGACATTTCTTCAAAGAACTTCGGATTCGATTGAATATAAAAGTCTGCTCAGTGATTTTGTTCAAACACAGGACAAAAATATGCCCGTCTTTTTGGATTGGACGATGAGAAATATGAAAAATATGCCGAACGCTCAAGGTCGAAATGTTATCCAATTTGAAAGTTTTCGATTCGGTGTGCGAATTCCGGTCACGACCGGAAACGTCAAAGACGAAAGTGGAAAATCAAGTCCGATTATCAATTACTATTCAATCGGTATTACAACAACGCGGAGCAGTTTGAACGAAAATGAACCGACTTTGATCGGAAGTCTGGCAACTGCTAAACCCGACGAACTAATGTTTTTAGTTTTGACGGCAAAGCCTGTCGAGTAAAACTTTAAATTTTTAAGGTAGAAAATAAATCTAATCTGAAACCTGAAACCGAAAAAACTGCAACTTTTGGAGTCGCCGTGCGTGAATCAAAACGTCAGGCGGCTTTTGTTTTGATTGAAATTCTATTGTAAAAAAGTATGAGTGTATGGCTTTGGACAAATTCACGAATTCAGACGCGGAGGTGCGCGAAAAAACCGTGTCTGTTAAAGCTGTGTCCGACCATCAATTGATCGAAGCGACCAAAACCGGCGACGAAGCGGCTTTTGCCGAAATCGTTAATCGTTACCGAAATCCTTTGACAAATTATATTTTTCGGATGCTGAACGATTACGAAGAAGCCGTTGATTTAACGCAGGAAACATTCGTTCGCGTCTATTTTGCGCTTGACCGCTATCATACGGATTATGCGTTTTCGACCTACATTTACCGGATTGCGACAAATTTGGCGATCAGCGAAATCCGCAAAAAACGGCGGCGCAAACTGCTCTCGCTGACGAGTTTTTTTCAGGGCGGCGATGACAGCGAAATGCAGGAATTTAATCCGCCTGATGAAAAATCTCTGCCCGACGAAGATTTGATCGAAACGGAGCGCAACAAGACGATTGAAAAAGCGATTGCGACGCTGCCGGACAAATATCGCGCACCGATTATTTTACGCGAAATCGAAGAACTCAGTTACGAGGAAATCGCGCAGATTTTAGGACTCGGACTTGGCACGACAAAATCGCGCATCAGCCGCGCACGCGGACTTCTGCGCGATAAACTGAAACACTATTTTAATTAGAAATGAACGAACAAGAAGTAAAAAACGAATCGGAAATGTTGAGCGCGGATGACCGTAAACTCCGCGAAATGTGTCTTTCCCTCAAACGAATTGACGCACCGAACGACTTTGATTTCAAACTCAAAGCGCGAATCGCCAAGACAAATCCGGGCAAATTTCAGCCGCGTTTCGGCTGGGCTTTTCGCTACGCTTTGCCCGTTTTGGCGTTTGTGATGCTGGCGGCGATTTTTGCTTACAACAGCAGTTTTTGGTCTGCGGCAGAAAACAAATCTGTTGCGGCTGCGCCGGGTAATGCAGTAAAAAATAGTGAGAAACCACCTGAAAATAATTTTGTCGCCGTTGAAACTTCTCCGTCCTTACTCGATTCTAATAGTCAAAACATCATCGTTCCGGCTCCTAGATCGCCAAAATCACCTGAAAATCAAATTGCTCAAAGCAATCCGATTAAAGCAAAACACGAAACAAAATCGTTTGAGACAAAAGATAATCACGGCGGCTCAAAGGATTTTGCTTCGACGAACGACACGGTTGAACAACCAAAGTTTAACTCGAATTTATCTCCGCGAATTCCCGAAAGTTTTATGAAAACGACTCCGACTTCGATTCAAAATATCTTAACTGAAATCGGCATCAAAGCTGCTCTTGAAAATGGAAAATGGACGGTTAAATCGTTGACTTTAAACGGAATGACTGAGCGTTCGGGCGTGAAAAAAGACGATGTTATCGAGGCAATTGACGACCAGCCGATCTCTTCGGAAACAAAGTTTGACAAAACCTTTTCAGGTAAAACACTTACTGTTTCACGAGACGGAAAGAAACTGGAAATTAAACTGCAAAACTAAAAATATCCAGAGCAAATTTTGACTTGAGGTATTTGAAGCGTGGCGGAAGCTGGCGCGTAAGCAAGGGCGCAGAGAGCAACAGATCGCTTTGCACCCTTACGCGCCGGCTTCCACCGATGAAAAGCAAAGTCTCAATTACTGATGTTACGCAAAGTTATTTCAAATTCAAAAGTCGCCGAAGGTGACAAATATTAGAGCGTAGGGAGCAATGAGTGAAACGAATGAATCCCTACGTCAGTCAAGTTAATCAGTCGCTCGCTGAAAGTGAGCAACAGATCACGCGGCGCATTGTTCGACACCTTCAGCGTCGAAAGATTTAATTACCAAAGCATATGGTTACGGCGAAACGCCTGCACCAGATGCTTTAATATCGGTCGCTTTCAGCGACAAAACCAAAAGTTGCGTAACATCAGTTATTTAGCAGTTTACAAAGTCTCGACCGGCATCGGCTGATTTTTGCGTTTAACCATTGTCAGGCGGTTGCCGCGTTCGTTGTAGCGCACTTCGTCCATAATATTGTAGATGAACAGAACGCCGCGACCGGATGTTTTGAAGAGATTTTCGGGATTGAGCGGATCGGGAATTTGGGCGACATCAAAGCCGTCGCCTTCGTCTTCGATGGTGAAACGCGCTTCTTCGGGCGAAACGTCCGCCGTGATGCGGACGAGTTTTCCGGCATCGAATTTATTGCCGTGCTTGACGGCGTTGACGAAGGCTTCATCAAGCGCGACGAACAGGTTTGAAGTTTCGGGATTGACGACACCGACTTTTTCGACGCGCTTCATTAAATAATCCAAAATGTCGTGCATCAGCGAAATTACACTCGGCACTTCAAACTCGATTTTTTCGTGGAGATTTTGAATCAGTTCTTTTTTGTCAACACACTTTGCTTTGCAGTCGAGCGTTTTTTCAACTAGCAATTTCAGTTCTTCTTCCCTGAAAGTATCTTTTTTATAATTTGAAACACAGATTTTAAAAGCCTTAATCAAACTTCGCGCATCTTCGATGGCAGGCAGACATTCGACGTTATTTTCGCTGTTCTGAACGACAAGCTGTTCGCCGTCAAGGTCGGAAATAATCAAATCAAAATGCTCGCCGTCAATCAATTCGACGGCTGCGGCGCGGTTTTCTACAGTTTTAACATGGTGTCCGAGTTTGGTAAATTCTTTCGTTAAAAGGCTCGCCAAATCATCGTGGTCGTCAACAATCAAGATTTTTTTTTGCATTTTTCTCCCGATTTTACAGCCCTCAACAAAGAACTACGATAAAATAGCTTTGTTTGTTGCATATCATAAACCAAACCGCCAAACTTTTGCTATCTGATGGAAGAAAAAATTCAGCAAGTTTTCAAACAAGCGGATTTATCGGCTTATTCTCTGAAACAAAGAGCGATTATTCGGCTCGCCGATTGGTCGTTTACGTTGCTTATCAAACTCATCTGCAAAACAGTTAAATTTGAAACCATCGGCGCGGAACATCTCGAATCCGTCGAAAAGAGCGGTAAAATTCCGATTTATACAGTCTGGCACAACCGGATTTTTCTCGGAACTTACTACCTGCGAAACCGCAAAATCGTCGTGATTACCTCGCAGAGTTTCGACGGCGAATACATCGCCGCGTTTTTGACGCGCTTCGGTTTCGGAACGGTGCGCGGTTCTTCGACACGCGGCGGTGTCGGCGCACTGGTTGAGATGATTCATTTAATGAAACAGGGTTTGGCGACGGCTTTTACGATTGACGGTCCGAAAGGTCCGCGCTATATCGCCAAATCCGGCGCGTGTCTGCTGGCAAAGAAAACCGGCAATCCGATTCTGCCTTTTTCGGTCGAAGCGGAAAAGTTTTGGACGATCAAAAGTTGGGACGAATTACAGATTCCGAAGCCATTCAGCCGCGCCCGATTTTTCTACGGCGAACCTATTTATGTTGAAAATACCTCAAACGACGAAATAATTGAAAAAAAACGCGGAGAACTGCAACGCAAACTTGACGAATTAGTCGAACTTGGGAAACAATGGCGGGATACTATTTTATAGTGTTCAAAACACAAAGTCCCCCCGATCTAATTTGCCCCAATTATAACAGTTCAAAAATCTGTTTTTGATGTGTTCGTTATAATTCACTTTGAGCCTGTCTCAGGCAGTTTTGACGATTTTAAAAGGAGATTTGAAAATATATGTTTGATTCAATTATTAACGACGTTCAAAAGAAGTTTAATTTGGGTGACAAAGGCGGAAGTTTGCTCTCATCTTTGTTAGGGCTGATTGCCAATCCGGCAAACGGCGGTTTCGGAGGGTTCATATCGCGTTTTAGAAACGCCGGTTTGGGTGGTTTGGTTGATTCGTGGGTGAACACCGGCGACAATACGCCGATTTCCAATGAACAACTCGAATCCGCTCTCGGTGCAGACACGATTGACTCGGTTGCCAAGCAATCGGGTCTCGACAGAAACACGGCGACATCGGCTCTCGGTTATCTGACACCGCACGTTGTTGACACATTAACACCGGACGGCGAAGTTCCCGACGAAGCGAGTCTACTTTCGAGAATCGGCGGATTTTTAGGCGGCATCGGCGGAACGGTCGGCGGTGCGGTTCTCGGCGCGGCTGGAATGGCTGGCGCGGCGATGGGCGGCGCGACCGATAAAGTCGGTGACGCGGCAAGCGCAACCTACAACAAAGGCAAAGACGTTCTCGGCGGCGGCATCAATTCGGTCAGCAACGCGGCTGGCGCAGTCGGCGGCAGAGCTTCGTCGGCATTAAACAGCGTCGGCGACACTTTGGATGGTGACGGCGACGGCGGCGGAATCTTAAAATGGCTGATTCCGCTTCTACTTCTCGGATTACTGGTCGTTTTAGGTTATTGGTTCTGCGGTAAATCAACACCGACGACGACAACCGTTTCAAATAATAACGGTATTGCTAACAAAGGCAATGCCAATATGACGAATGTTAATTCCAATCCCGTTTCAAATACAAATGTAAATGCAATTACAACCGGCGAAAGAAAATTGACTGAAGTGACGCTTCCGAACGGAACGAAACTTGAAGCATATCCGGGCGGCATCGAAGATCAGTTGGTCAAATTCATCGGCTCTGAAGAATATAAGAACGGAACTGCCGAGACTTTGAAAAATAAATGGTTCAGTTTTGACGATCTTAATTTTAAGTTTGGAACGACCGAACTCGCGCCCGAATCGAAGCGTCAGTTAGATAACATTGTTGCCATCTTAAAGGCTTTCCCCGATCTTAAAATGAAAATCGGTGCATATACCGATAAGAAGGGCGATGATGCCGGAAACTTAAAACTTTCTGACACGCGAGCCAAAGCTGTCAAAACTGCACTCGATAAAGCCGGAGTTGGAGCGCAAATTCCTGAAACAGAAGGCTATGGCGAAAAATTTGCTACAGTTGCTGAAACTGCCAGCGATGAAGAGCGCAAAGTTGACAGAAAAACTGCGATTCGGCTGATTAAATAATCAACTGAAACTTTAAAGCAAAAAGGCGATTCCTTGTAAGGAATCGCCTTTTTGCTTTTTCTTCAACTACTTTTATTAGTATTTTGTATATTTATCTACTAACGGATCATACATTTTCTTAATCTGCTTTTCGGTAAATTTTTTTTGTAAATCTTTCCACCATTTTTCAAATGTTAAATTTCCGATTTTGGCTGACTTCATTCTTTCAATAACCCTTCGTCCGCGATCTTCCCGAATCTCAATTACTTCGTAAATAAAAGTCATTTTTCTACCTCGATTTACGACTAAAAAATATTGCAAGTCATAACTGTCAAGAAAAAAGTATTGGAGTTCTCCGTTGCTTCGTTTTATCTCCGGGTGAATATAATCACCGACCAGAAACCTGATAAATTTCCCTCTCACTGTTTTAACGGATTTAATTTTTTCAAATTGATCGTCTTGGGCAGAAACTGACAAATTAAATAAGCAAATTGCCAGCGAAAAAAATAATGAGATTTTTAGCAATTTGTTATTGTTCATAAAAGTTTTCTTTCAAAATTATGATTTGATTCAGCTAAAAAGTTCGCCGTCAACAAAACAAATGCGATCCAAACCGCGTCGGCTAAAAACAGATGAATAATCTGCAACACAATCGGCGCAAGCGTTAGCAGAGTAATCGCGCCCGACGCAAATTGGATCAAAACCAAAATTGACAAAACATTTGACCAACGCACGACACCGACATTCTCTTTAGCGTTTGCCTTAAACCAACCTGCCAGAAATACCAAAAATACACCGACTGAAATTGATAAAATCGGATGAAAAACGCGAAGTCTCAAAATTATATGCGACGTTGACGAAAAATCTTTGGCGATGCCTTCGCTCAAAGTCGAAGACGGATAAAGCATACTGCTCAAAGCCGCGACCGAACCGCTCATCCCGATCAGAAAAATTCCGGCGACGGCGACCGCAAGCATTAATAAATATTTTCTTGGGGCATTGAAATTAAAAGGTTTACCGCCGCCTGCAAAATATGCCGTCAGAGATAAAATTGCAATTAGCGTAAAGGTATTGACAAGATGTGCCGCCATCCAAAAAGGTCGCGTTGGTGTCCAGTTCGCGGCAGTGTTGCCCGTTAAAACAAGCAAGCCGCCGAGAATGCCTTCGATTACGATAAAGGTCAGCGAGGCGATTGCCATTCTGACCATCAAAGCCGGATTACTCGATTTTTGCGAACGCCAACGCATAATCGCCCAAATTAACAAAACGATCACCGAAATGCCCGCCAGCGAACTCGTGATTCGGTGGAAAAACTCAATCGAAGTTTTTAGTTGCGGCGCGGACGGAACAAACTCACCGCCGCACGTCAGCCAGTGTTCGCCGCAGCCGTCGCCAGACAGCGAAGCCCGCAAAAATACTCCCCAAAGGATGACGAGAATATTAAAAGCCAAAACGCACCACGCGTATTTTGCAAATCCTGAAAGTTTTGTTTCTCTGTCCATTTTGATAAATTCAGAATATCACTTAAAGTTTTTTTCGTGAATGATTCAAAAAATTAGAATAACTTAAATGGAAATTGAACATTTTTTTACCTGTCCGTATTGTTGGCAGGAAATTTCCTTCGTGCTTGATTTGTCGGTTGCGGAGCAAAATTACATCGAAGACTGCGAAGTCTGCTGTCGTCCGATTCAGATTTTTTATACGGCGGAAGATTTTGAATTAGTTGATTTTCAAGCCGAAAGCATCGAACAATAGCCGTTTTATAGTTGATGAAAAAGGAACGCATTGACAATTTATTGGTCGAATTCGGATTTACCGACTCGCCGCAAAAAGCGCAGGCACTGATAATGTCCGGCGTTGTCCTTATCAACGAAAAACGCGTCGAAAAACCTTCGGAAATGTTTTCGCGTGATGCGGTTATTCGTATCAAAGGTAAAAGCGATGAAATAAAATATGTCGGGCGCGGCGGTTTGAAACTGGAAAAGGCTCTTGAAAAATTTCATATTTGCCCAAACGAATATGTCTGTCTCGATGTCGGCGCATCAACCGGCGGTTTTACGGATTGTTTGCTTCAGCACGGCGCGAAAAAGGTGTTTGCAGTTGATGTCGGCACAAATCAACTCGTTTGGAAAATCAGAAGCGACAAGCGCGTCGAAACTAGAGAAAATATTAATGCCCGTTACCTCAAACCTGAAGATTTCAACGAAAAATTCGATTTGATTGTAATGGATGTTTCGTTTATTTCCGTCACGAAAATTCTTCCGGCAATAAAAATTTTACTTGCTGAAAATGGTAAAATTATCGTTTTGATTAAGCCGCAATTTGAAGTTCGCAAAGGCGAAGTCGGAAAAGGCGGAATCGTTAAAGACGAATCAAAACACGCTGAAGTTATCGAAAAAGTCAATAGTTTTGCGGCTGAAATCAATTTGGAAAATTTCGGCTTGATTGATTCACCGATTTTAGGGGCGGACGGTAATAAAGAATTTTTGGCTTTGTATTTGCCGAGCCGTCTGCATTAGCGGATGGTTTATTTTATGGAAAAGAAAACCCGGAAAGAACAACAGTCCGAAAAACTCATCGAAAATGTTGATTATTATTTTGATAAAGGCTTGATGGTTTTGACCGCGCATTTTCTCGAAAAGCGCGGTTACTGCTGTCAAAACGGCTGCCGTCACTGTCCTTATTCAAATGAAAAAGACGAATTATAGAAGGTATGTTTCCATTTCTTCTTTCGGTGCGTGGTTTATATTTGCTTCGACAAATGTTTTTGGTATCGGCGCACGGCTGATCGTTACCGGAACTTCGACGGCGCAGCAAACTTTTGCTAATTTACCGTAATCTTCGCGCATATCATCCTGTGCCGCAAGCCATTCGAGCGTGTCCTGCAAAATTTGCGCGGCAAAAGCGTTTTGTGGAAACTCAATCTTATAGTTCATCCATTTGCCGTCGCGCCGTGCCGAGACAATTCCGGCATTTCGCAGGTATGCTAAGTGACGCGATATTTTCGGCTGGCTTTCACCCAAAACTTCGGTAAAATAACACACGCAAACTTCGTCTCCGCGCATTAAATTCAACAACCGAAGCCGCGTTTTATCCGCCAGAGATAAAAACAAAGTTTCCATCTCAGATAAATTATTTTCACCGTTCATACAAGAAAAATAACACATAATTTGATTTTTGTCTTGACAATTAATTTTTACGGGAATATATTTGCTCTGACATATATGTTTTAACGTATATGAAAGGTAATTGGAGATAAAATATGTCAATTGAAAAAATCAGGACTCTAAAGCCGCACGTTTCATTAAACGTACGAAGCGTCGAAGAAAGCGTTAATTTTTACAAAAAACTTTTCGGAATCGAACCGATGAAGTTTATCAAAGCCGAAACGACCGTGCATTCTATTTTGCAGGATCGGACGGGCATTGACAGTTCGCAAAAACGAATGGGTTATGCCAAGTTCGATGTTCAAAATCCGCCGTTAAATCTCGTATTGAATGAAGTTGATTTTAACAACGGCGGATCACTTTCGCATCTCGGAATTCAGGTCGAATCAACCGCCGACGTTTTGGCGATGCGCGAAATGTGGCACGAAAACGGTTTGCTGACGGTTGATGAAATGGCGGTCAATTGCTGTTACGCCGTGCAGGACAAAACATGGGCGCACGATCCGGACGGCAACGAATGGGAAGTTTTCGTTGTTTTGGAGAACACGGAAAATCAACAGGACAGCAATCCGACGAATTTTTGCTGCGTAACAAACGAAAATGAAACGGGTTTGGGTTGCGCTGTTTCGGCAACACCGATTAGTATTAGTCGTTGAATATGAACGAAAAATCTCTTGAAACGATGGCGGTTCACGCCGGCACGGAAACGACCGAAAAACATTTTGGCGCAGTTTCCGTGCCGATTTATAATTCATCGCTTTTTGCATTTTCCGATGCCGAATCGGGCGCGAAAATTCACAATTACGAAGCGGAGGGTTATTTTTACAGCCGACTCGGAAATCCGACGACGGACGCGCTCGAAAAGGCTCTGTGCGAACTCGAAGGCGGCGAAGACGCACTCTGTTTCGCATCGGGAATGTCGGCGATTACGACGGCAATTCTCGGACTTATCGAAACCGGAGCGCACATTGTCGCACCCGAATCGCATTATGCGACGACAGGTTCATTTCTACGATTCTTAGCGGAAAAATTCGGTATTGAAACGACTTTTGTTGACGCGACAAATGCAGAAAATTACAAAAATGCAGCGCGTGAGAATACGAAAATCTTTTATATAGAAACTCCTGCCAATCCGACTTTGCAGATAACCGATATTGCAGAAGTCGCAAAATCAGCGCGTGAGAGAAATATAATTTCGATTGCCGACAATACTTTTGCAACACCTTTTAATCAAAATCCGCTTGCGCTCGGCGTTGATCTGGTTGCCCACAGCGCGACAAAATATCTCGGTGGTCACAGCGATCTGTCCGCCGGAGCAATCGTCGGAAGCCGCGAAATTGTTGATAAAATTCGTCATTCGACAATGAAACTTTTCGGCGGAGCAATGTCGCCGAATACGGCTTGGCTCGTTTTGCGCGGCATCAAAACTCTCGCCGTCAGAATGGAAAGGCACAATGAGAACGCGGAAAAAATCGCCCGATTTTTGGTTAATCACGAAAAAGTAAAAACGGTTTTTCATCCGTCTTTACCGCAGCATCAAAACCACGAAATCGCCAAAAAACAGATGCGCGGATTCGGCGGAATGATCGCGTTTGATGTCGGCACAATCAAACAGGGGAAAACTTTTTTGAATGCTCTAAACCTTGTAACGATTGCTACTTCGCTTGGCGGTGTGGAAACGGTTGCACAGCATTCGGCTTCAATGACGAACGCTGATACAACGAAAGAAATGCGCGAAAAAACCGGAATCACTGATGGCTTGATTCGTCTGTCGGTCGGGATCGAAAGTGCTGACGATTTGATTTTTGATTTGAAAAACGCGCTTGCCGTCATTTAATCTGTAGAGATGGCGGGAGATTTAAAAAACAGCGCGGAAGTTGAGAAAATCAAGGAAGAAAAACCTTTCGGCTATATTATTCAAAATCTCGAAAACGCCTTTGGTAAACCGAAATTAAAGGGCAAAAGCGATCCGTTGGCGATGTTAATCAACATCATTTTGTCGCAGGCGACGAGCGACGCAAGCAGTGACCGCACCTTTAAAGATCTGCAAAATCGTTTCCGAAATTGGGAAAAAGTATTGGCGGCGAACGAATCCGAAATCGCGGAAGTCATCAAACTCGGCGGACTGGCAAATCAAAAATCCAAAGTTATCAAAAATTTACTCGGTCAAATAAAAGAAAAACAAGGTAAATTGTCTCTCGATTTTCTAGGAAAAATGTCGGATAATGAAGCACGGGATTATCTTTTGCAGTTTCGCGGCATCGGTCCGAAAACCGCTGCCTGCACATTGCTGTTCGCACTGCAAAAGCAGGTTTTTCCACTCGACACGCACATTTTTCGGGTGCTGAAAAGAATGGGCGTTTTGCCCGCAAAAATCATTGATGCGAAGGCTCATAAACTGCTCGACGAACTCGTGCCGCGCGGAAAGTTTTATTCACTGCACCGCAATTTAATTCGTTTGGGCAGGGAAATTTGTCGTCCGCGCGAACCTTTATGTGAAAATTGTCCGCTGATTGAATACTGCGATTACGGATTAACAAGGATTTAGTTTTCAATGAAAAAGTATGTTTCAGAGTTTATCGCCACGTTTTTTCTGTTGGCAATTGTCGTCGGTTCCGGGATTATGGGCGAACGTCTGGCGCAGGGAAATGTTGCAATCGCTCTACTTGCCAACACTTTGGCAACCGGCGCGGGACTTGTTTTTTTAATTGCGGCATTCGGCGAAATCTCCGGCGCGCAGATGAATCCGGCAGTGAGTTTAATTGATTTTTGGCGCGGCAATCTAAGCGGAAAAGATTTTTTCGGTTACGTCGCCGCGCAGATTCTGGGCGCAGTCAGCGGAGTCGGTGCCGCAAATTCGATGTTCGACTTGCCGGTTTTTTTTCTTTCAACAAAGGTTCGGGCGGGAAGTTCACAATTTTTCAGCGAGTTTATTGCAACATTCGGTTTACTCACCGTTATAATTTCAACAGTTAAATTTCGTCCGCAAATCACGCACTATGCTGTCGCGGCATACATCACGTCCGCCTATTGGTTCACTGCTTCGACCTCGTTTGCAAATCCGGCGGTCACAATCGCACGAAGTTTGAGTGACACTTTTGCAGGCATTCGTCCAAACGACGTTTTTCCGTTCATAGTCGCGCAAATTTTCGGAGCGGTTGCGGCAAGCGTGATTTTCAAATGGCTCTTGGAGGAAAAATAGATGAAAAAAATACTAGTTCTCTGCACCGGAAATTCAGCTCGTTCACAAATGGCTGAAGGTTTATTAAAACATATAACTCAAAACAGATATGAAATTTACAGTGCCGGCACAAAACCTTCGATTGTGCGCCCCGAAGCAATCGCCGTCCTTGCAGAAATCGGTATTGATATTTCCGGGAACCGTTCTAAATCAGTCAACGAACTCGTCACCGATGAGATTGATTATGTGTTGACGGTTTGCGATCACGCGAAAGAAAACTGCCCTTATTTTCCGGCAAAAACCAAACTTATTCACCAATCATTCAAAGACCCGGCAAGCGTTCGCGGCAGAGAAATCGTGCGCCTAAACGCGTTTCGCGTCATTCGTGACCAAATTAAGGACTATCTTGAAAGTGATTTTGTCAAAATTCTCGAAACAGAATAAAATTTCAAAAGTAAAAATTAAAATCCGCAAAAAAGAATAAAGATGCCATACATTCTTGCACTCGACCAAGGCACGACTTCGAGCCGTGCGATAATTTTCGACAAAAATAGTCGAATTATCTCGGTCGGACAAGCCGAATATACTCAACTATTTCCCTATTCGGGTTGGGTCGAACACAATCCGTTGGAAATATGGGAAACGCAAATTTCGACGGCAAGTGAAGCCTTGAAAAAAGCAAATCTAACTGCAAAGGATATTGCCGCAATTGGTATTACAAATCAGCGTGAGACAACTGTTGTATGGAATCGTCAAACCGGCGAACCTATTTATAATGCAATAGTTTGGCAAGACCGCCGGACTGCCGCTTACTGTGATGAAATTCGTAAAAATCACGCAAAATTGATTTGTCAAAAAACAGGTTTGCAGGTGGACGCATACTTCAGCGCAAGCAAACTGTATTGGATTTTAGAAAATGTCGAAGGCGCAAGAAAGCAGACGGAAAACGGCGAATTATTATTCGGAACAATTGATAGTTGGCTGATCTGGAAACTCACATACGGCAAAACGCATATAACCGATGTTTCAAATGCTTCGCGGACAATGCTTTTTAATATTAACACTCTCGATTGGGACGATGAACTGCTTGAAATTTTTAATATTCCGCGATTAATGCTTCCAATGATTACATCTTCATCGGAAGTGTATGCGGAAGTCGAAGCACCAAGCGAACTGCGAGGAATCAAAATCGCGGGAAATGCCGGCGACCAACAGGCAGCATTGTTCGGACAACTTTGTTTTGAAAAAGGCGGCACCAAAAACACTTACGGAACAGGTTGTTTTATGCTTCAAAATGTCGGCAACAAACCTGTCAAATCCGAAAATAAGTTGCTGACAACAGTTGCGTGGCAGATTAACGGAAAGACGGAATACGCGCTCGAAGGCAGTGTTTTTATTGGCGGCGCGGTCGTTCAATGGCTGCGCGATTCGCTCGAAATTATTGAAAATTCGTCATATGTCGAAGAGTTGGCAAGCTCGGTCGAAGATAACGGCGGCGTTTTTTTCGTGCCGGCGTTTGCGGGACTCGGCGCACCGCATTGGAATCAGGATGCGCGGGGATTGATAATCGGTCTAACGCGCGGAACGGGCAAAGCGCACATTGCGCGGGCGGCGATTGAGTCAATTTGTTATCAAACGGCGGATTTGCTCGAAGCGATGCAAAAAGATTCGGGAAGCGTCTTGACAGAATTGAGAGTTGACGGCGGCGCGACTAAAAACGATTCGCTTTTACAGTTTCAGGCGGACATTTTGCAGATTCCGGTTATCCGCAGCAAAATCACCGAAACAACGGCACTCGGCGCGGCATATCTGGCAGGTTTGGCGGTCGGATTTTGGCAATCAAAAGACGAACTGAAAAGTCATTGGCAAGTTGATAAAGTTTTCGAACCAAAAATGTCTGCGAAAAAAGCCATCGAATTAAAAATGAAGTGGAAAGAAGCCGTAAAACGTGCGATGAACTGGGAAGGTTAAGAGAACTTGTAAATCAAAAAAACGACTTAGCGGTAATTTTCGCTTGACTTAGAAAATTGAACGATCTATCTTGATGGTGCTACAAACAAAACCAAAGTCGTTAAACGATTTTAATAAGCATCCGCTTATGTAGTTTGTTTCTATAGTTTTTTGGCAATTTCCAAAGAGCTAGAAAGGAATTTTATGCTAATACTCTCATACAATTATTTTATAAAATTGGATTTAAATTTAATTCTTCCAATGAGAAATATTTGTCGGTGGAAATGCGCCCGGCAGTAATACGGATAAATTAAAAAAATATATCGAATGTGTCAGAAGAATTTACCCGGCAACAGAGGTTCATATTGTTGCTCACAGTATGGGCGGACTTTTGTCACGAAACTATATTCTGCAAAATCCCGGGCGAGCCAACCACTATGTAAAAACTTTGGTAACAATCGGTTCACCTTGGCTTGGTGCGCCGCGTGCGATTCACGCGATTGAAACAGGCAGTTTTATTGGAGCAGCTTTTAATGACGGTCCTGGACATAAGTTAAAAGCTGCCTTTTCAGATTTCATATTTTCTAACCAAATAAAACAAATAATTGAGGGCTTTCCGGGCGCACATCAACTTTTACCAAGTAAGGGATACTTTGATTTAGGTGGTAATCCGCTCAATGTTGATGGGACAAATTATAGCTTTCTTCAAACTCAAAGTTGGATAAACTTAAAACATCCAAATTATAATCCCGGAAATCAAATGGATCCGGTAACTGATTTTCACACGCCACAGCAGGATGATTTTAGAAACGATACAACGGGCGTGAATTATTATCACATCTACGGGAAGCAAGCAAGCAATAAAACGGTTGGAAGGGTTGAAGCGCGAACCAGAGCAATAAACAATGGCATCGGCAATACTGTGGTTTATGAAGAGTTTGTTCCTTTTGCAACTGCCGGAGATGGAACTGTTCCAATTTCAGTTCTAGTCGTAGAACGGATACATCGGACGGATTAAACGCTACTTGCGGGACAGCGAACGATAAGCGATGTATTGGTGTATGTTACGGAGACAAAACTTTTGATACGGATACTGACCACAACGGAATGACAAAAAATCCGCAAATTCAATCGCAGGTATTACAAATCTTGAAGTTTGCAGACGGTTTGATAACGCAGAATCCTTCTTTTGAAACAACCGATTGTCATCTGCCGCCAAATAACTTTTCGCCTCAAACCCAAGTAGAATCGCATTATATGACAATGACAGGTATCAAGAATGTGAGCATTACAGATTACAGGGAAATACAAATCAATCAATCAGCACAGCTTATAAACTGAAAGTCCCTGAGGTTTTAGAAACGGTTATCGGGGACAGTTCAAAACAAATAATTATGCCGATTGATAATACCTACGCAATACGGTTCACAGGAAACGGACAGCCAACCACAATTGAAAACATTCGCGGTGTTACTAATGAACTTTCAGATGCGACATATATTGTTCGTTATGATGATTTTGTTATTCAAAATGGTGTGGTTGCTGAGATTAAGGTTATTAATAATCAAGTTGACAGCTTAAAATATGATGCCGATGGTGACGGAATTCCCGAAACTGTTATTCCGCCGAGCAGAATTATCTTAAATCCACAAACCGAAGATTTACAAGCACCGCAAGCAACAGTTAGTTGGGTAAAAAGAAATCAAACCCAAAGAGGGACGATAACGGCAACCGACAATGCTTCGGGCGTAAACCGAATTATGTATCAAGGATGTATCGCAGGCGGATGCAGCGGCAATTTTCAGATCGTAAACAGCAGTTCTGTTTCATTTACATTGCCCGGTGCGTTCTTAAATGGAGTTGAAGTTATAACGGAAGATAATGTTGGAAATCGTTCTAATGTTATTTATTTTCCGCGTCCACAAGGATAAATCAGACCAGAGGCGGAAAGCTAAATCTTTCCGCCTCTTTTATTCGTTTTGGAGGAAAGACATGTTTTTGAGATATATAGGTGTGATTGTTTTATCGAGTATTTGTGGCGGGTTAATCAGTCACAGCGTCTCAAAGATAGCGAGTTACTATAATTTTATTAATTTGAAAGTAAGCCTTTTCAGCGGCATTGGAGCAACTGCGTCAGATGATAGCTTAGGATTGCTAATCGCTGGGTTATTTGGAGTCGTAAGTGGTTTTTTCATCGCTATAGTTATAGCTGGAGTTTTTGCAATCGAAATATTTTCTAAACCGAATAACACAAAACTATTTTTGATTACTCTAGGCGTTGGAATAGTTCATTCTCTCATCTGGTTTAGTTTGACGATTAGCAATCTACCAACATACGATGAAAGAATTATAGAAAAGCCATCAATATGGACAGAAACTACTTTTATCGAAACAATTGTAATGTCTGTTATAGGTTTCTTGATTAGTTTAGTATCAGGTTTATTGGTAAAATTTTTGATCCTCAATCAGTCGTTTGACGCAACCAAAGCAAATAATTATGCCGATTGACAATTCTTACTCGATACGTTTTATAGGAAACAGACAACCGTTTGCGATTGAAGACATTCGCGGTATGATAAATGAATTTTCAGATGCGTCGTATATAGTCCGCTACGATGAGTTGATAATTCCAAACGGAAGTATTGCCGAAATAAAAATCACCAGTAATCAGGCTGAAAGTCTGATTACTGGTGCCGATGGCAATGGAATTCCCGAAACGATAGCTCTGCCGAGCAGAATTATCTTAAATCCACAAATTGAAGATTTACAAGCACCGCGTCCAAGCGTATAGCAAATTATTTGTAAAAGGCATAGGAAAATTTCTTATGCCTTTTCAAGAATGGGAGGAACAAAAATTTTGCGAAGTCTGGCTGTAATAGTTTTGTCGGTTGTAATTGGTGGAATTGTAAATTGCAATGTATCAAAAGTAGCAAGTTCCTATGGACTTATGGATCTTAAAGTTTCTTTAATGGCTGGAATAGGAGCAACTACCGAGGACATTACTTTTGGATTGATGATTATGACATTCATAGGAATGATTTCCGGCTTATTTACGTCATTATTTTTGTTGTTATGTTCTGAAACGAGAATGTTTTCAGTGCTGAATTATCTAAAAATGCTCTTGATTGCTATTGTGATTGGAATATTACATTTTTTGATAACTGCCGGTATGGGTTATAGCAAGGCAACCGAACGCGAGGGGATAGTAGATGAGTTTGTAATAAAAGGCATTTTAACAGATGCGTTTCTAGGATTCATCGTAGGATTTTTAACTGGTTTAATATCAGTTTTATTATTAAAATTTTTAGTCCGCAATTCGACCGAGTATGAAAGGCAATTATCACAAAATCATACTGACGGCTAACATCTATACATTACGATTTACCCAACAGTTGACAGCTTAAAATATGATGCCGATGGTGATGGGAGAAAAGACATGTTTTTGAGATATATAGGTGTGATTGTTTTATCAAGTATTTGTGGCGGGATTATTTACTATAATGCTGTAAAAATCGCTTATAGCTATGGTTTTATAAGCCTTTCAGGAGGATTTATTACTTACGGGGATGACAAAACACTTGATCTATTAATCGCCGGCTTTTTGGGAATTGTAAGTGGCTTTGTCATATCGCTAGTTGTAGTTATGGTGACAGAAATATTTTTAAAACCGAATAAGACCAAACTATTTTTGGTTGCTTTAAGTGTCGGAATAATTAATTCGATACTATATGTCGGTCTAGAGTTAAGCGACGCTCAACGTGGCGGAATTAGCACTATGAATGAGTTTGAACAAAAACTCATTTTAACCACTATAATTCTACAATTTATTATTGGATTATTGATTGGTATAGCGTCAGTTTTATTGACAAAATTCTTAATTCTCAATCAAAAAAGCGAATGATAAAAACAATAATTTTTGATCTGGGAAAAGTTATCGTCCCGTTTGAACTCGATAATCAGATGAAGATTCTCGAAGCGGTTTGCGACTTGAGTCATACCGAAATTCGAGAAAAAATCTTTGCCGCCGCAGAACTCAGACTTTTTGAAACGGGTAAAATCTCGGCGGAAGATTTGTTTCAAGCATTAAAAACTTTGCTCGGTTTGCGAATAAAGTTTGATGAATTCGTGACGGCTTGGAACAGCATTTTTCTGCTCGAACCGATTATTTCGGAAGATTTTATCGAAAAGCTCTCGAAAAAATATCGCTTGATAATTTTGTCCGATACGAACGAACTTCACTTTAACTTTATCAAACAGAACTTTCCGATCCTGCAATTTTTCGATGATTTTGTGTTGTCTTACGAAGTCGGCTTTGTCAAACCATCACCGGAAATGTTTCGAGCCGCCGTTGAAAAAGCGAATTGCGCGGCAGATGAATGTTTGTTCACTGACGACCGGGAAGGTAATATATCGGGAGCGTTGAAATTCGGAATTAACGCAATTTTATTTACATCTGCGCTGCAATTCGTGAACGATGTCAGAGAGCGAAAATTAATTTAAGACAGTTTTTGCATCAAGAAAAAGCGGCGTGAAATTTTCACGCCGCTTTTTCTTGATGCAAATGTTTCGAGCCTTAGCTTTCGGTATTTTCACCTTTGCCGGAAGCGGCGGCTTGGACTTGCGGAAGCAGCATTCCGACGGCATTTGAGATGCTTTCGGGTTCTTCGTCAATTGCCGATTCGTCGGTGTCGCTGACGATTAGCTTACCCGACTGTTTACCGAAAGTCAGTTTGTCCGCATCTTCGTCGTAATCAACCAGAACAAGATCGCCGGTTTCAACTTGTTGCGTGGCAACCAGATTCGACAGCGAATAAACCAAAAATCGCTCGATGGCGCGTTTCAGATGGCGTGCGCCGTATTTCAGGTCAATGCCTTCTTTCAGCAAGAATTCCTTGGCTTCGTCGGTGCATTCAAAGACGAATTTCGTCCCGGCTGATTCGGTAATGCGGGCTTGCACATCCTTCAATTCGATGTCGAGAATCTGCCGCAGATGATGTTCTTTAAGACTGCGAAACACGACAACTTTGTCAATCCGATTCATAAATTCAGGCGAGAATTTACGTTTCGCGGCTTCGAGCGCGGTGCGGTAGATTTTTGCGTCTATCTCGTTGTCTTCCGCCGGTTTGCCGGTTTTCGTCGGTGCAAAACCGATCCCGCCGGAAATCATATCGGACATTTCCCGTGCGCCCAGATTGGAAGTCATAATGACGACGCATTTCGAGAAATCAACACGGCGGTTATCGCCGAGTGTCAAGGTCGCTTTGTCCAAAATTCCGAGCAGTAATTGCCACAGAGAATCGGAGGCTTTTTCGATTTCATCAAACAAAACGAACGTCAATTTATTATCGTCGGTGTGCGCTTTGTCGAGATTTTCCTGTGTCAGCATCGGCGAAGTTTCGCGGTGTCCCAAATATCCCGGAGGTGAACCGATGAGTTTGGCGATCTCGTGCGAGTGTTGAAATTCGGCGCAGTCAATCTTGACGACCGAGTGCGGTTCGCCGAAGAGAACTTCCGCCGCTGCTTCGACAACTCGCGTTTTTCCTGAGCCGGTCGGACCGAGGAAAAGCATCGTGCCGATGGGACGCGCCGGATTGTTCATTCCGGCAAGATAGATTTGAAAAAGTCCGCTCATCCGCCGGACAGCGCGTTCCTGACCGACGATTCGTGCCGAAAGTTTGTCCTCAAATTCTTTGGCACGCGGCGATTTCTGGTCGGGGTCGAGCAAAACCATTTTTTCATTTGTTAATTTCTTTTTAGTAGCCATTTCGTTTTTCATTCGTTTTTCTCTCCTCGCCGATTTGTGAAACGCCGAAAATTATTCGGATGTTTCAACAAAAATATAGACGAATTTTCAAAGCTGACTTGCTGAAAATAAACAGCAAGTTCTTGCCTATATTGATGATTTCAAAAGATTTTTCGTTGGCTGGACTTCGGAGGACTTTATTGTCCAGATTTTGGATAGCAGAGTCGGTAACGGGTGTTGCCGACTCTGCTTATTGTTTTACACAAAAAGGGGAAATTATGCAAGAAAAGGTTAAGGTAAAACATTAATTATTTTCAATTTTTGCAGAAAGGCACAAAAAAATAAGTATGCTGTTGATGATTAACACGCTTATTTCGTGCGTCTTTCGGCATTTATTCGTAATAATTTAGTCCGAGATGCGTGATTAATTCTTCACCCATCAAATAACGCAGCGTGTTTTTCAATTTTTTCTGTTGAATAAAAATATCGTGTTCGGGATACAAACCTTCGGCGGTTTGCGGTGCTTTGAAATAGAATGAAAGCCATTCCTGAATGCCTTTCATTTTGGCACGATGCGCCAAATCCATAAACAAAGCCAAATCCAAACAGAGCGGCGCGGCAAGGATCGAATCGCGGCACAGGAAATCAATTTTGATCTGCATTTTGTAGCCGAGCCAGCCGAAAATATCAATCGCGTCCCAACCTTCTTTGTTGTCACCGCGCGGCGGATAATAATTGATGCGGACGACGTGCGAAAAATCTTTATACAAATCGGGATGAACGTCGGGCTGTAAAATATGTTCTAAAACCGATAATTTCGATTCTTCCTTCGTCTTGAAATTTTCGGGATCGTCGAGAACTTCGCCGTCGCGGTTGCCCAAAATATTCGTCGAATACCAACCGTCCAAACCTAACATTCTTGCCTTTAGTCCGGGCGCAATGATCGTTTTCATCAAGGTTTGTCCGGTTTTGAAATCTTTACCGCAAATCGGAACGCCGTGCTGTTCGGCAAGTTTCGTCAGAGCGGGAATGTCAACCGTCAGATTCGGTGCGCCGTTCGCAAACGGAACGCCCGATTTAATCGCCGCGTAAGCATAAATCATCGAAGGCGCAATGCGTTCGTCGTTGTCATACATCGCCTTTTCAAACGCTTCAATTGTTTCGTGAATGTCGGAAGTTTCGAGAAAAATCTCAGTCGAAGCCGCCCAGACGATCACCAATCTTTCACAGCCTTTTTCCTCTTTGAACTGCGCCATATCAGCCATCAACTGCTCGGCAAGTTCCATTTTGTTCTTGCCTTCCTTGATATTCGTGCCGTTCAGACGTTTGACGTAATTGTGATTAAAAACCGCCTTCATCGGCTTCAAAGATTGCAGTTGTTCGCGCAATTCTTCGACCAGAGCCTTTTCCAAAACCCCGGCGTGAAGCGCGGCATCATACGCCGAATCTTCAAAAATATCCCACGCGCCGAAAACGATGTCGTCCAAATTTGCGAGCGGCACAAAATCTTTAATTTTCGGCGAACGATTCTCCGTCC
Organism: Pyrinomonadaceae bacterium; assembly: GCA_965247805.1. Classification (GTDB taxonomy): domain Bacteria; phylum Acidobacteriota; class Blastocatellia; order Pyrinomonadales; family Pyrinomonadaceae; genus JAFDVJ01. The sequence continues at coordinate 3,950,301 of OZ252034.1, read as the reverse complement.
GTTTACCAAGACGAATCGTTCCCATCTGCGTCAACGAACCAATCGGTTTCGCTGTTCCTTTACGAATCGCCTCGACACCGGCAACAAACGTCGTGCTGACCGCACCCAATCCGACCAGTAAAATTCCAAGTTTCCCGCCAATCGGCGCGATCTCTACACCTTTTTCAACCATTATTTATGAAAATTCCTCCGAGAAATGAAAGAGAAATGATAACTTTACAAAAATGTTAAGGCAAATACGAAAGAGTCTTATTATCAGTAATATTTTGTCGAGTTATTTTCACTAATTATTAACTCACCTTACGCAGGGTTGGTTTTTAACCCGTAAAACGGGTGAAAGCGTAAAGCCCCGTGCGTGAGCGCGCGGTTGAGTGTCGAAAGTTGTCAAAGCTGTCGAAGACAGCGACAGCCGATTATAGAATGCGGCTGTCGTCCGTTTCACGGGTAAATATTATTCTCGCCTCTCTCCGCGCTCACGCACGGAGCTTTATGCTGCTACCCGCTTCACGGGTTAAATCAAACAACCGCGTAAGGTGAGTTATTAAAATATTTTCACATCTTACTAAAATTTCAAATAAAAAATAAAAAACTGAAAATTTTTTGTAAGATTTTCGCCTAAAAAACTCATATACATTAGAGACAATTTTTTTAGTGAATCAAGGGGAAAAGTTAAATTAAACGATAGAGGAGAAAATAATGAGTAAAACACTGATTTTAGAAGGAATTTGGTTTCCGAACTACGGCGGCGACGACAGCAAGAAAAATTTTCGGCTGGTTTATTTTGTTACTTGCGAAGTTGAGAAAGTTGATGCGAACAACAATCCGATCAAGGATGTAAGCGGCAACAGCGTTATGCAGGAAATCACGATTTTGGTTGAAAAACCGAAGACGAAAGATTTCTGGCAGTGGGAAAAAGAAAATACAAATCTTTATCTGCCGCCTAAAAATAAGACGGCAAATCCGATTGAACTCGATTTGAGTCGGCTTAAAACAAACGATTTCGGTTTTCAGTCTGACAATTACCGAATTCAGAAATTTGTCGGCAATCTGCTGTCGGTGCGTGTGCAAATTTACGACGTTCACGACAAAAATTTCGGCGATTATCTGAAAAAAGTCTTAAACGTCGTCGGCGCGGACGCGATTAAACTGGTTGCCGGAAGCGTGTTCGGGCTGCCCGCCGCCGTTGCCGATTTGATTGCCAAAGGCGTAATGGTCTTTTTCGGTGACGGCAAACAAACCTCCGATAAACTCGGCGAAAAAGATAGTGAACAAAAAACACAGGACAAACTTCTTTTTGGCGGTTTCAGCGATTATCAGGCGGGCGCGTCAGACATTCTGATCGAAGGGGAAAGATTTTGGAACGGCAATAAAAAAGGAACTTACCGAGTAAAAATGGGCTTTGAATAGCCGAATTCGATTCGATGTATGGGGCAGAAACCCGCGCGTGAGCAAGGGTGCAAAATGCTTCGGCTTGTAGCACCCTTGCTCACGCGCGGGTTTCTGCCCCCGAAATTAAAAACTCTACAAAACTATGAACAAAATGAATATCACAAAAATAAACACGCGGCTTGCACCGCGCACCATTAAATTTATAATTTTATTCGCCGCTTTCGCCGCCGGACTCGTTTTCCCGTCTACGTTGTCAGCCGCGACTTACACGGTAACAAACACGAGCGACAACGGCGCGGGAAGTTTGCGCGGCGCAATCGCCACGGCGAACGGCACGACCGCCGATGATATGATTAACTTTGCGATTCCGTCAACCGACGCAAACTGCACGGCAAGCGGCGTTTGCACAATCACTTTGACGAGTGGAGAACTTTTAATAGATATAACTCCGACGGGCGGAAGTCTGACGATTACAAATTCGACGGGAGCGGCAAACTTGATAATCAGCGGCAATAATCAGAGCCGCATCTTTTTTGTATTCACTAACTTTGTGAGTTCGATCTCGAACTTCATACTTAACGGCGTAACGGTAACAAAGGGCAACGGCACAGGAAATAATTTTCCGACTCTTAATGGCAGAGGCACCGGCATTCTTAATGAAGGTGGTGGTGTGGTGACGATAACCAACTGCATCATCAGCGGCAATATTGGAAACAGCAGTAGCATCGGCGGTGGCATTTTCACCGGCGGCAATGGTGCCAGAAGCACATTGACAATGACTAATTCTACTGTCAGCGGCAACACGTCGAGAATCGACGGCGGTGTTTCCAGTTGGAATGGAACGCTAACAATAACAAACTCTACCATCAGCGGTAATGTTGGGACTTTCAACGACGGTGGCGGCATTGGAATTCACGGCGGAACAACGACGATAATGAACTCCACCATTACCGGAAACTCGACACCAACCTCATACGGCGGCGGCATTCACCACTCAGAGGGTTTTGTGAAAATTATAAACTCGACCGTTAGCCGTAACTCGGCATTTGCCGGCGGCGGTATTTATAGCGATGGCACAAGCAATTCCACAATATCCATTCGCAACACAATTGTCGTCGCCAACACTGCCAACGCTGCGGGTGGATACCCTGACATCTGGTATCGTCCTGCCGGTGGTACTAGTACTACCGGCACCTTCCAATCAAGCGGCAATAATCTCATTGGCAACGCGACCGACACGAATCTGCCTATCAGTTGGCAATCGTCGGACATCTTGAACCAATCGGCGAGACTTGCACCGCTTGGAAATTACGGTGGCACAACTCAAACGATGTCGCTTCTCGCAACCTCTCCGGCAATCAACGCCGGAAACAACTGTGTTTTGACGGTTGGCGGTTGCGGAACGAATGATCCGCTGACTGCTTTGACAACTGACCAGCGTGGTTTCGCTCGAAACGGGCAGGTTGACATCGGCGCAGTCGAACGACAAACGACCGAAACTTTCAAAACTCCGTTCGATTTCGACGGCGACGGCAAAACTGACATTGGCATCTTTCGTCCTGCGCCCGGTGAATGGTGGTATTCCAGAAGTTCTAACAATCAAGTCGCTGCTTTGCAGTTCGGCGCGGCTTCCGACAAGATTGTTTCTGCCGATTTTACCGGCGACGGCAAGGCAGACATCGCTTTCTGGCGACCTTCGACCGGATTCTGGTTTGTTTTGAGAAGTGAGGATTCGTCGTTCTTTAGCTTCCCGTTCGGAACAAACGGCGATATTCCCGCACCTGCCGATTATGACGGCGACGGCAAAGTTGACGCGGCAGTCTTTCGCCCTTCGTCTTCGACGTGGTTTATTCGCCGTTCTTCCGACGGCGGCACGACCATTACCAATTTCGGTATTTCACAAGATAAACCTGTGGTTGCCGATTACGACGGCGACGGGAAAGCCGACATTGCGATCTTTCGTCCGTCAGTCGGTGAATGGTGGTATCAGCGCAGTTCAAACGGAACTGTCGCCGCATTGCAGTTCGGGACTTCAACGGACAAACCCGTTCCGGCAGATTACACCGGCGACGGCAAGGCGGACATTGCTTTTTTCCGTCCATCAACCGGATTCTGGTTTATTTTGAGATCGGAGGACGCGTCGTTTTTCTCATTCCCGTTCGGAACGTCGGGCGATATTCCGGTCGTCGGCGATTACGACGGCGACGGAAAAACAGACACGGCAGTCTTTCGACCGTCGAGTTCGACGTGGTATGTTAATCGCACAACGGCGGGAGTTTTAATCACGACTTTCGGCATCAGCGGCGACCAACCCGTGCCGAGTGCGTTCGTGCCGTAGAAAGTCTTTATTTTCGGAAAAAACAAAAACGCGGCAAGCATTAAAGCCTGCCGCGTTTTAAATATAGAATCTTCTCGAGTTTCAGCTAGGTTCAAGAAGCGTTTTTTAAATAACTTTAAGCTAAAACTTTTTTGTTGTGACGAACTTCTTCGGTTAAATCTTTGACATCCGCGCGAAGCATCAGGACTTCGGCTTTCAAGCGGTCGTAAGACGCGCTGTTGTGAACAACCCCTTGTCGAATTGATTCAAATTGAGCATCAACCGCATCAAATCGAACATCGGAGTCTTTTTTATAATCGTCAATCTTTTTCGTTAATTCGGCTATCGCTTTCGATAATTCGGCGATTGCCTGTAAAACCGCATCGTTTTGAACCGGTTGTTTCAATGTTTCGTCTGAATTGTTCATCGCAAATGTATTTTACCTTGAAAATGGTTCTAACGTAAAGACCTATTTCGGATTCAACTTTCGAGTTTCACAAGAGTCAACTTCGATAGCTTCGATAATCAATCTCGGCAAAAATGTTGTCGCGCCATTCGATTTCTTTTAGTAGTTCTTCGTTAAAATCGCCGGTTTCGATCATTGTTGCCAGTAAATCAAAGCGGTGGATGTGCGATTGGAAGCGGCGCGATGAGTACTGAACGGTCGTGCCTTGATAGATTTGGAATGCCCAGTCAGACGACTGGGCGAGTAATAATTCACGCGCCAATTGATTTAGAACGCGATATTCGATAGCGTTCGGATGTTCAAAACGATTGGCGAGTGCGGTCATTTTCTTTTCCGCGTCGTGTTGATACGGATACATCCACGAATTTCCTTCGTTGAGCCAGACTTTGTAGTAACCGTTTTCGCCCCAACTCGAAGCGGTCGGCTGCTGAATCTGAATCGGAATCTTCGCGTCGAGAAAATCGCCGGGTGCAATCGGCTGAATCTCGTCCTGATCGTAATAGAGTTGTTTGAACAAATAATCAATAAACATCGGACCTTCAAACCACCAGTGACCGTAAAGTTCGGCATCGTAAGGCGATGTGACGAGCGGCGGATGTGCGCCGAAATTTTCGCGCAGTTTTCGCGCCTGTTCACGCCGTTTGCCGATAAAATCAAAGGCGTGCATCGCGGCTTTTTCACGCGCGATTGACGGAATATACGGCTGTTTGTGCTGCTGCGTTACGCCTTTCTCGCCGATGCGGAAATATTTTAAGCCGAGATGCCGGCGTTCGCCGTTTTCGTGCAAGTGCGGTTTGAGGTAATCGAGCGGCAAATCCCAACCGACATCGCGGTAAAATTCGCGGTAAAACGGATCGCCCGGATAACCGACTTCCGCGCTCCAAACCTGCTGTGAAGTTTCGACATCGCGGGCAAAAACAGCAACGCCGTTCGGACACAACACAGGCGCGTGAACGCCGAAACGCGGGCGCGGATCGCCATACAAAATCGCGTGCGAATCGCCGATAAAATATTCGATTCCGGCATCTTTCAGCAAATCTTCGATGCCCGGTTCATACGCGCATTCGGCAAGCCAGATGCCGCGCGGTTGACGACCGAAATGTTTTTTGTAGTTGGCGACGGCAATATTTATTTGAGCGCGGCGCGCTTCGTGAGTTGAAATCAGCGGCAAAAATCCGTGGGTCGCGCAGCAGGTGATGATTTCCAAAACGCCTTCGTCCTGCAATTCACGAAAAGCATTTATCAAATTTCGCCCGTAGCGATTGTTCCAAAGTTCGAGCGACGCGGAGAGATTATCAACATACATTTTGACGACATCGTAAAATTCGGGTTCTTCGCGCTGAACTCTTTCAAATTCCTTTCGCGCGAGTTCCAATAAATTTTCGAGATGCCGCGTGTAGCGTTCCTGCAATAACGGATCGGCGAGCATTTCACACAGCGGCGGCGAAACATTCATCGCCAGACGCGGTTTCGCGCCCGCTTCGTGCTGATTTTGGAAGATGAAAATCAGCGGCAGATAAACTTCCGTGATTGCTTCGTAAAGCCAATCTTCTTCTAAAAATTCGGGATATTCGGGATGCCGCACGAACGGCAGATGCGCGTGTAAAATTAGGCTGAAATAAGCGTTTGGCATAAAAGGATTTTAAGTGAAAAAGTGAAAAAGTGAAAAGGTGAAAAAGTTATTTGAGATTATTCAACAACTTTTCCACCTTTTTACCTTTCGATTTTAGAGCAGATTCGACATTTTAGAGGGCAGAAACCCGCGCGTGAGCAAGGGTGCAAATTGTGCGTCATCGGCACCCTTGCTCACGCGCGGGTTTCTGCCCTTGAACTTCAAATTAACTTTCTAATTTTTCCAACTAAATGAACTGAGCGGCGAAAGTTTCGGTAGATATTGCGGCGCGTCTTTTTGCGAATCTTTCGGTAAAAGAGTTTTGGGAATCGTCCGTTTCCTCATTGTTTTGGGAAAATTCAGCAAACTTGCGCCGAAAACCGCCGGACCGATTTCCTCTTCTTCCTCGATGACATCTTCGTCGAAAATGTCGAAATGTTCCTTGAGTGCGGCAAGGGCGTTTTCCGCGCTCAATTTATCGGCGTTTGCCATTAAATAATTGAAAAGTGCCTCGCTGATCTGTCCGCGCAATTCCGCAAGCGAAACGCCCGAAGCAATTGCCAGCAGCGCGAAACGAACTTCTTCCGAATTAAAATCAAGATTTTGTTCGCCCGTTAATTGGTAAAAAGCATTTCCGGTGGCGGCTTCCGCGACTTCGACATCATCGCCGGCAAGCGCGACTTCAAAAGCGTCCTGCCGAAAACCTGAAATGTCCAAAACTTCGGCGAAATCACGCGCCGAAACTGCCCAATCTGCGTCAGTTGCGATGCGCGGCGAAGGAGATTTGCGCGGCGTTTCAATCGTGTTTGAAAAAATCACGCGAATATACGGGCGACCGGTCGCGTAAAATCCGATCTCGGCTTGATATTTCGTGTCGGCTTCGGCGTTGAACCAGTAATTGCCTTCCGCGTCAACGGCGTGCATTTCTTCGCGGTCGGTTTTCAGATTGACGAACTTGGCGACAAGCTGATAATTGCCCGTGTTTCCGGCAAAAACTTTTTGCAGTGTCTGAAACGGATTATTTTTGATTGACCAGTAAAAATAAAGGCGATTCGGCGACTGCATTTGCAGCCACGCGCGATTTTCCTTTTGCAGTTCGGGCAGTTTCGGTTCGGCGAGTTCGGCGAAAACCGGATCAATTTCCTTTGCTTCGACTTCAACTTTTGCTTTCGGCGGTGCGATTAAGCCTTCGTCAATCAATAATTGCGGCGGCATTATTTCAAGTATGTCATCGTCCGCGTCCTCGTCTTTCGGCTTGATAAATTCGGCTGATGACAAAGGATTTAACTTAAAATCTTCTAAAATATATTCTTTCGTTACTTGTTCGGTTTCGTCCGCTTCCGGCGCATCGTTTTTAATATCGTGATCACTCATAAAATTATCTTTAGTTAAATAAAATAAAGAGAAATTATGCGATTTTTTTGCAAAAACGACAAGCGACGCTGAAAAGAAGGGGAGAAAAGGGAAAAGAAGTATGCCTGGAGCGCGAGCATCCCTGCCCGCATGAGCGGTGTCTTTTACCGCGAAAAAGCGTTTGTCATTCGATAAGTTGAAGCTAATGAAACATCTTTGAGCGTCGAAGCGAACGCTCATGCAAGCAGGGATGCTTGCGCTCCAATCAGACGGCTTTAGTTTTTCGGCGGCACGTTCGAGAGATATTTAATTTGTTTGAGTTTGACTTCGACTTTGAATTTATCAGTGTTGATCTGCGAACGAACGGGCAGGCGGCGTGTGTCATCGGTGATCCAGATAATCATACTGCCGTCTTGTTCAATCAGGCGATTGTTGCCGAAAATTTCAGGTTCGATGCGGAAACACATCACTTTTCCGACGACCGTTTTTTGAATTTCGCGTTGCGTGACGCGCACGGGAACATTGTAAATCAAACCCGAATCGCTGATCGAAAGGTTGTAAACATTGCCGACGGCGAGCGGAAAAGTTCGCAGCGCGTAGATTGCCGAAACCATATCGTAAGTGTCGCCTTTCAGTTCCGAAGCGATTTTGCGCGGCGGACGCGCTGGTTCCTTAGGGTTTGTTTCACTGAACGTCACCTGTTTTCCGTCGTAGTCGAAGACGGCTTGAGAGTCGCGGACGCGTTCCTTTTGTTCGTCGTGTTTGACTGTTTTCAGGACGCGCAAGTTTTCCTTTTCGACAGTTGATTCGTATTGCTGGAGAAAACTGTAGCGAAAAAGTTTGAGCAAACTGCCTTTCGATTTAGCATCGGTTTTAATCAAATAATCTTTGCCGTCCGGCGAATCGGAAAAGGAAAAAGTTAAATCCGCAACCGCAATACCTTGAATAATTTTGCTGACTTTTCCCTCATAACTGAGAACTTCGCCGAGCAGAAATGAAGTTGATTTAGCCGAACTTTGCGCGGCAATATTTAAGGTGAAGGCGGCGAAAAAGCTAAATAATATCAGTAAATTTAAAGGTTTAAGTTTCATAATTCTATCTGAACAAAAGGATTTTGGCAGCTAAAATGCTCCAGGCAATAATTAATCCGAGGGCGGCGCGATATTCTCTGTAACGCAAGTATAACTGAAAATCGAATTTTTCGGCGGACTTTTTCCAAGCCGTAAGACGCGGAAAAAACAACGGAACATTTTTTTTATATTCGTCAAAATCCGCGCCGAAAATCCGCGTCAAATCTTCTGCTTCGACGCGCATCACCGGCAAATAGATGCCCAGAAACAGGACGACGAAAATCAGCGCAAGCCACCACACGCCGGAGGCAATCGTAAATCCGACACCGAGCAGAAAACTGCCCAAATAAAGCGGATTGCGCGTGTAGGCGTAAGGTCCCGAAATCGCCAGATTTTGATTTTTGCGAATATGTCCCGACGACCACGCCCGAATTAAAAGCCCGATAATCGAAATAACCGCGCCGATAATTAAAGTAATAAACTCCGGCTTGGCGAAAATCAGAAAGATTATCGCAAACAAAAATCCGAGCGGCACCCGCAAACGCTGTAAAAGTCTTTTATTTTTTGAAACCACCGAAAGAGTTTAACCCAAAATCAAATTAAGTCGAAAACCGGCGTGAAAATTTCTTCGCTTAAATCGGAGCATCAATTGGAGCGCGGACATCTCTGTCCGCAAGTGTTCGAGGCTTGGCGATGAACGCTTTCTCCGCTATTAAAGAAGTTTCAAATAAAGTAACATTCGTTCGTTCTCGCTGCGCTTGCACGAACGCACCTTGACATCGGTAACAACTGTTTTTATGGACGGAGAAGCCGTTCTACGCAAAGCCTCGAACGGGCGGACAGAGATGTCCGCGCTCCAATTAATGCTCCAATTAATGCTCCAATTACAAACGCTTTTGCACCGCACCGAGAACCGTTTCGACCGAAATATCCAGACAAATCCAGTTTGAGCAGGTTCGCCGGTGACAATCCACGCGGCAATTGATGTCGCTGCGTTCGACGCAGATGTCGTTTGGATTTGGACTTCCGTTGCGCCACCATTCGGTTGGACCGAAAATTCCGACGAGTGGCGTTTTTGCCGCGACCGCGAGGTGCGTCGGTCCGGTGTCGCCGCCGACATAAATTCGGGCGCGTTTCGCTAATTCGTAAAACCCTTTCAAACTGGTCTGTGCGAGAATTATTTTGCCTGATTTGCTGTTCCGCAAAACTTTTTGCGCCAGTTCGATTTCGTTCGGCGCGGTTGAAATGACTGAAACCAAACCGTTTTCTTTCCAAAGTTTATCGGCAAGCTGACCGAATTTTTCAGCGTGCCAGAGTTTTGTTACCCAACCGCCCGCCGGATTGAGAATCGCAAAATTTTCGCCGGTTTGGTTGATGATTTCGGCGGCTTCGGCGCGGTGAGTTTCGTCGGTGAAAATCGGGAATTCAAAATTTTCGTTCGGAATTCGGATGTTCAGGGCTTTTTCGGCAAGCATTAAGTTTTTGCGGATAATGTGCATTTGCGGCGGAATCTCGATTGTTTCCGTCAGCAGAAAACGGCTGCCCGGTTCGCGCAGGTTTGATTTATCAAAGCCGTAAACGTATTTTGCTTTGGAGAGTTTGGCGATGCCTGCGGATTTCAAAAGACCTTGAAAATCGAGTGCGATGTCATATTTAAATTGGCGAAGTTCGCGCAACTGTCGGCTTGCGTTGAGCAGGATGTTTTCGATGATCCTGCCGCCGCGCAGGGAACGCGTGTCAACCTCGATTAAATTATTTATCAACGTATTACCGCGCAAAATTTCCGCCGAACTTTTCTCGACCGCCCACGAAATTTCCGCGTCCGGCAGATTTGCCCGAATCGCCGCAAGCGTCGGCAGAGTATGAACAATGTCGCCGATACTACTGAGTTTTACAAAGAGAATTTTCATTGCGGGCAAAGGCTAAATATTAATTGGTAAAACGAAATTCGCCAAATGGCGGAAATGTTCCGGTGACAAACTTTGACCGGAACGCAAACGGACGGCAAAACATTTTATAGCCGAAAAACTCGGTTGCCGTAAATCCAATTTAAGGTTATATTTATTAAATCTCACAAAACTCTTGAAAATTACTGTCTGAAATTAAATTGTTATAATAATTGGAGTTGCATTCATCACTGACGGTTGCCCCTGTTTTTCGAGATATGAAAGAGCCGAAACGTCCGCCGCGCGATTTACGTCCCGCACTTGTTTTTTTAACGGGAGATTTGCTTGCCGTTCCAATCCCGCTTGAACGCGAAGAAGTTATTGTCGGTCGTGCGCTCGAAGCCGATGTGCGCGTCAACGACTCGCAAATCTCGCGCAAACACGCCCGCATTAACGCGATTACCGACGAAGAAACTAAAAAAATCAGTTACGTTTTGACGGATTTGAGTTCGCGCAACGGAACGCTTTTGAACGGACAGAAAATTCGTCAGGTGACGCTCCAGAGCGGCGATAAAATTACGATTGGCGATCACATTCTGCGCTTTGAATTTCTTGATGAGATTGACCGCGAATTCCACCGGCAGATTCACCGCCTGCTGTCGCACGACGACTTGACCGGACTGCTTTCGAGCCGTTCGTTTTTCTCCGAACTGCGGCGCGAATCGGCGCGTGCCAAAGCGCATAACCGGCACTTTTGCGTGTTGATGATGGACGTTGATTTTTTCAAGAACGTCAACGATACTTACGGTCATTTGACGGGCAGCAAAACGCTCGAAGAAATCGGTTACTGCATCACGCAAAACCTCAGAAGCGGTGATGTCGCGGCGCGTTTCGGCGGCGAAGAGTTTGCCGCGTTTCTGCTCGATGCGGAAATGGGACAGGCATTAGTCGCGGCTGAAAGAATTCGCAGTGAAATTGAAAATTACGATTTCAGCGTCATTCGGCAGGGCAAGCCGTCGGAAAAACATCACATTACGATCAGCATCGGCATTGCGACTTTTCCGAACGATTCGCGCGACGTGATCGAACTTGTCGAAATGGCTGATTCCGCGCTCTACCGCGCCAAACGCGAAGGTCGCAACCGCGTCTGTGCGTATCGTGACTTAAAACCTGAAGAGATAGACAGACCTCTGCCGCAGCGGACGGATTGATTTTGAGTTTCCAGATTTTAAGTTTCAGGTTACAGGTTGTCCCGCGTCTCAACAAACTAATTCAAATCGAAAATATCGTTTAGCCAGCGGTCTGTGACCGCGATTTATAAATAAAGAGTCGCGGTCACAGACCGCTGGCTAAACGGTTGTATTTATTTTTGTGTGAGTCCTTAAAATCTTGATTTTCGCTTTTCGTGAACTGGGATTCTTTTTGCAACTTTTCGGGTTTCCTCGTCGTGAAAGACAAGGAAAATTTTTCGTGATAAAATTTCAAGTAAAATAAAGGTTTCGAGTTTGTTTTATAAAAATTGAAACCTGAAACCCGGAAACCTAAAAAGAAGTGATTACCAAACTCAATCTTGCCAGCCGCCCGTTTCGCAACCGGACTTTGCCGTATCTGCTTGCGCTTTTGTTGTTGGCTTTTTCAGTCGGCGGCGCAATTCTGTGTTTTGCGAAATTGAACGATGTTCGCAAAAATAACGAAATTGTCAAAGCCGAAATCGGGCAGATGGATGCCAAACTGAAAGAATTAAACGACAAAGGCAGCCTCGTTCAACAAGAATTATCGCCCGATCAACGCGCTCTGCTCGTTGGCGCACATAAACTCGTTGCCAACAAAGCATTTGGCTGGTCGCGCCTGTTTGCCGATTTGGAACAAGTGCTGCCGGGAAGCGTCAGCGCGTCGCGAATTACGGTCGAAAATGTTTTCAAAGACGGCGACCGCATCAAAGCCGAACTGAACTTTGCGGTTCTCAGCCGCGATTATCAGAGCGTTGCGGCGATGATTGACAATATGAATAATTCGGGCGTTTTCAAAGCCGAACTGCGCGGGCAGGATTTGCAGAAAACCGAACGTCTAACTTACACCGAATACACTCTGCACCTGATTTACACGCCTTATTACAACTTGCCGTCGGCGAATAAATCCGATCTCGCACTGAAGGAACAGGGAGGCAGTCAGTAATGGAAAATAATAATCCTAACCGCGAAAATTCGGAAGAAACAAAACCGCAGATTCACATCAACGAACTCGGCACGACGATAGATTCGACCGTCGTGGTAGAAGAAGCCGACCGCACTGTTTTATTGACCGATAATGAAACGATCATCATTCCAAAGGAAACGATGGTTGACGTTCCGCCGAAAAACCGGGAGCGCAAAGTTTATGCGGGAATGTGGGGAAACACTGAATTAATCACGGTCGGAGTCGCAATGCTGGCGATTTTGACGACCATTCTACTATTCGTTTTTCTCGTGCTTCCGGCGCAGAAAGAATTGTCCGACAACCGCGCAAAACGTGACGATCTGGAGAAACAAGTTCAAACGGCGCAGTCGCGCTACGGCACAATCACGACGACCGAAAAGCGCGTTGCCGATATTACAAACAGCGTTGACGATTTTGAAGCCCGCTTCTTAAAGACGGAAGTCACCGGAAAAACTGCGCTTTATCAACACATTAACGGTTTAATCAGTGCTTACGGATTGACGAATACTTCGGGACCTGATTATGCGCCGCTCGAAATCGCTGACCAAAACCGCAATAATCAACAGACGGAAGCCGAGAAAGGTCGTTCGAGATTTATCAGCGTTTATCCGGGTGTTTATGTGACGATGACGCTCGATGGTTCGTATCAAAATCTGCGGCGGTTTATCCGCGAAATCGAGACGAATCAAGATCAATTCGTGATTATCAGTTCAGTCGAACTCGAACCTTCAGACAATAAGGAAAAGCAGGAAATTGACCCGACGAAACCGCCGCCGGCTGCGATTGTTAATCAGCCGAACGGACAATTCGGTAATCCGACAGTTGGCAATCCGACCGGCGTAAATCCGAATTTTCCACGGCCGCAACAGCCGCAAATTCAGACGCAAACCGTTGCGGCGAAGGTTGATCGCGGCAAGACGCGCGGCGAAACCGTCACACTGCGGCTTGAACTGGCGGCGTATTTTCGTCGCACTAATTCTCAGGTGCAAGCCGTTAAGACAAGCGTGCAACCGTAATTTACAGGCATTAAAAAGATGAAGATTTTTGAGGGCAAAAGTCCGGCGGAAAGAAATAAAATTATTGCGGCGATTGTCATCGGGACATTAGCGGTGCTGGCACTCGGCAATATGATTTTCGCGCCTTTTTCGGGCAGCAAAAAAACGATTACCGTCAATATTTCACCGACTCCGACAGCGACGGCTTCGACCAAAAGCAATTCGGTCGTGACGGCAATGCCGAAGCAGAGTGAGATTGATACGGCGTATCTCGCCACACCGGTTTTCGTGCAGTATCCGCCGTCTGCGTCCGATGCCGGGAGAAATATTTTTGCCTTTTACGAACCGGCGATTCCAACGCCGTTTAGTCCGACACCATTTAAGGTTGTCGCAACCAAAACACCAACTCCGATTCCCGTTCCGCAGCCGAATGTTTTAGTCAGTTACATCAGCAAACAAAACGTCTATGCGGGTGAAAAAGGCTTTAAGCTCGATGTCGGCGGTGATAAATTTACGCCTGACACATACATCTTTTTCGCCGGTTCACAGCTTCCGACGACTTATATCAGTCCGCAGCAGTTGTCGGCGGAAATTCCGACTAACTTTATCGCCGCCGGCGGTCAGCGCACCGTCGAAGTCAAATCGGCGGACGGCAAACATTTTTCAAATATCGTAATTTTCAATGTTCAGCAGCCGCCGACACCGCAATTTCAGTATCTCGGTGTCGTGACGCGCAAACGCGGCAACAACGACACCGCTTATATTCAGGAACAGGGAAAAACCACGCCGTCGAGTGTGCGTCTGAACGATATTATCGCCGGACGTTTTCGCCTCGTCAGTATTTCGCCTGCAAAATTATTGGTGCAGGACATTAATCTCGGATTTCTCGCGCCGTATCCGATCAAATTAGTTAACGGCACGGGACAGAATTCTTCGACACCGCAGAATCAAAATCCGCCGTTTCCGAATGACGGAACTTATAACCCCTACCAGAATAATCCGAATATTCCGCAGCCGTGTGCGCCGGGAATTCCCTGCAATATCAGACCATACACACCGCCGCAGCCGCAAAAGGACGTTGATGACAATGATGATGGAGACAACTAAGAGATTTTGGATTTTGGATTTTGGATTTTGGATTAAAGACAAAAAACGAAAGAATCGCAAATCGCAAGTCGCAAATCGCAAATCCGAACAGGGAATGTCAATGCTCGCAATTTTGGCGGTGATGACGATTTTTGCGATCAGTTTGCTCGCCGTTGCGCCGGGTGTTTACACGGAGGTTCAGCGCGAAAAGGAACTTGAATCAATCCGGCGCGGCGAGGAAATCGCCGACGCGATCAAGCAATACATTATCTATTATCAAGGCGCGAAACTGCCGAATTCGATGGACGATCTGCTCGAAGGTCTGCCAAACGGCACGAAAAAACGAATGATTCTGCGACCTTCGGCGGCAACCGATCCGCTTAGCGAAGACGGCAAATGGCGTTTGATCAAAAATACCAGTCAGGCTTTTGTTAATTTTGGAAAACGCGTTCAGGATTATAATAATGGAGCGTTGCCTTCAAGTCCCGAACCACGTCAATTTTTTGACAGATATGCTTTTTCACTGGTCAACAGCATCAATACCAAAAGCGCAAGCGATACCGAAGAAGCCGAAGATTCCGAATTTGACGACGCAACTGAAAACACGCAGTTTATCGGTGTCGCAAGCCAGAGCAAAGGCAAATCAATCATCTCCTATTACGGCATTGAAAATCACTCGAAATGGATTTTCACGCCGCTTTTTCGCGGGACGGGAACAAGCGCAATAACCCCAAGACCCGATGGAACCAAAGTACCGGATACAGTCAGAAAGCCGGAAGATGACGGAAGTCAATAATTAACGCGAAAGTAAAGAATGAAATTAAAATACTCCGCGATTATCCAAAGAAATCATCGTCTTTTTTCTTCGGTTCAACATTTTCTTTTGAGGTTTCTTCTGAGGAATTATCCTTTTCAGTCGTTTGTAAAATCACCGAACTTGGCGGAAACATCTCGATTCCGCTGTTATCCAAAGCCTTTTTGATCTCGGTCGCAACTTCATCGAAAACCTGCATCGGTTTGTGTTTGTCGGTATTAATCCAAAAATAGATTGAAATATTTACACCGTCGGCACTTAAATCAGTGACGACCGCACTCGGTTTAGGTTCGTTGACCACGCCGTTTGCGTCCTCTAAGACATTAACGATAATGTCCTTCGCGCGTCCGATGTCCGCGTCGTAGCTGATGCTGATTTTCAAAATCATCCGGCGTTCAGCACCCGCGCCGCGAATCGTGATCGCGCTCGAATACATATCGCCGTTCGGAATTAAAATTAGTTCACCGTCGTCTTTTCTCAATTGCGTCGCGCGAACGCCGATGGTTTCGACCTTACCCTGATTATTGCCGACGAAAAGATAATCGCCGATCCGAAAAGGCTGCTGCCATAAAATCAAGATTCCCGACAGCAAATTATTTAAAATGTCCTTCGTTGCAAAACCGATTACAAAAGTCGTGAACCCCAAACCCGTTACTAAACTGCCGAACGTGAAGCCGGGAATAATTACGGTCAAAGCCGCGAATACTCCGATAATCGTCACAAGAACAACGATCAAACGGCTGAACAAGAGCCGTAAACGATTGTCCAATCTGGTTTTACCCGAAGCCGTCCAAAAAACACTTTTAATAACTTTCGATAAAAGCCGGAAAATCACGAACACCAAAAAACCCGCAAGAAGATAAGGCAGACGCTCGACTATTGCCGTGATAATGTTGTTGATTGACTCCCAAGTTACGTCCTTGATCTTGGTCGAATCTTCGATAATTCGTGTCGGAATATTTGCATTCTGTATAAACATAATAAAAACCTATATTTAACTATATGCGAAGAATCTATAAAAGGTTGGAATTTTTTTTGAATCACCGGAGCGCGAACTTCAACTCACCTTCCGTCTTATTATTAGGGTTTTAAGATTGCGCGAAGCGGACTGGAGCGCGAGCGTCTCGCTTGCCGTCCGTTCGAGTGAAACGAGAAAGCGGACGTGCGCCGCGCCTATCTAAAAGTTACTTTTTCGTCAAGGATCGCCGCCGTTCTCGCAAAGCCTCGTACGGCGCAAGCGAGACGCTCGCGCATTCCGCTTCGCGTCAGTCTAAAATCTCTTTATTTGTAATCGAATACGATGTTGCAAAACGCCTTCACGCCGACATCGAGGCGCGAATCGTCAATGTAGAAATCAGGCGTATGATGTGCCGCCGTGTCTTTCGGATTTTTGCCTTTCGGCATTCCGCCAACCATAAAGAAAAACGACGGAACTTTTGTGCCGTAATAGGAAAAGTCTTCCGCGCCTGTCACCCATTCGGTTTCCGAAACGCTGTCCGCTGATTTTTCAAGCGACGGCAGCATCTTTTTAACCAAATCAGGCGTGTTGTAAGTCACCAAAGTTTTCGTTTCAATCGAAACTTCGGCAGTCGCGCCGACGCTTTCGGCGATTTTTGTCGCGGTTAATTTAATTCGTTCGTGAACGTCTTTTTGAATCGCCGAATCGAGCGTGCGAATCGTTCCAGCCATCGTCAATTCTTCAGGAATAATATTTTCGCGGATTCCGGCGTTGATTTTGCCGACAGTAATCACAACCGGCGATTTAGTCAATTCCGATTGGCGCGAAACGATTAGCTGCAAACCATTGACGATTTGCGCGGCAGTCGTGATCGGGTCAACACCGAGCCACGGATACGCGCCGTGCGTCTGTTTGCCTTTGATCTTGATCGAAAACCAATCACTCGAAGCCATAAACGAGCCTGATTTATATTTGATTTGCCCGATTTCGGTTTGGGCGTTGATGTGGATGCCGAAAATCGCGTCAATTTTCGGGTTATCCAAAACCCCTTCCTTGACCATCAGAGCCGCGCCGCCTTCTTCACCGGCAGGTGCGCCTTCTTCCGCCGGTTGAAAGATAAACACGACCGTTCCCTTAACTTTAGCTTTCATTTCCGACAAAACTTGTGCCGTGCCGAGCAGCATCGCAACGTGTGAGTCGTGTCCGCAGGCGTGCATTACGCTAACCGTTTGCCCGTTGTATTCACCTGTTTCTTTCGAGGCGAACGGCAAATCCGCGCGTTCTTTGACAGGCAAACCGTCCATATCGGCGCGAAGTCCGATGGTTGGTCCCGGCAAATTACCTTTCAAAATTCCGACGACACCGTTTTTTGCAATGCCGGTTTTGACTTCCAAACCGAGCGCACGCAGATTGTCTTCGATATATTTTGAAGTCTTAAATTCACGATTTGAAAGCTCCGGGAATTGATGCAGATGCCTGCGCCATTCGATGACCTTCGGCAAGATTTTATCGGTTGCCGCGTTAATTTCTTTGCTCATATCAACGGCAAAGACAAAGTTGACGGAAAAGGCTAAAAGAGCCAGAACGGACAGCAATTTTTTCATTGATTTATCTCCAAGAATCGAAATTGCTTTAATTGTATTGAGAAATCGCGCGAAGGCAAACTGAAAACGCCAATTTTCGACGTGAATTCGCTTCCGTTTAACAGTCGCGTTATAATTGACGGAAATTTAGACGATTGATGAAATAATTTATGCAGCAAACAAAAGAACAACTGGAAAAACGCCGCGATGAAATCAACGACCAATTAAACCGCGTCAACAAAGATTTGCAAAAGTCGCTCGACAACGATCTGGATGAGCAGTCAATTGAAACCGAACAGGAAGAAGTCGCCGTTTCGATGGAAGCCAATCTGCGAAAAGAATTAGCCGAAATCGAAGATAATCTGCTCGATTTTGAGGCGTAATTACGGCAGAACTTTCTAAAAAATTTGCCCGCGAAAGACACGAAAGAAACGAAAAAGAAAAGCATTTTGAGTATGTTTTATTTTCGTGTCTTTCGTGGGCAAAAAAGTTTTAAGTTTGATTGCCTAATAAATCGAGTTTTTGAAAAGTTACGTCGGTTTGATACCAAATACGCACAATCCAAAACCACTGCATCGCGCCGAGAACCGCTAAAAAGAGCGTGTTCAGATTCGCGCCTTCAACCGAAAGCGGATCCATTTCCAACACATACCACGCGAAAAACACGACTGCCGAAGCAAATAAACTGCACGGCAAAGAGAGAACAAACATCACCGCGTCGAGCGCGAAAATCGTCTTCAAAAGTCCCGGCGATTCGTCCGCAAACCACGAATAAACCAATAAACCGAGTGTAATAACGGCGACAATTGACCAGATGCGTTTTAGATTCGTTTTAATATCCATAACATTTCCTCCTTAGAATTGGTAAATGTTTAGACACCGGATTATTTGATTTGTTCCCGAAGATAACGGAAAAAAACGCGCAGCGGCGAGTTTGTTTATTTCGCCCAATCTTTGACGATTAGATCGGGAATTTCTTCAAAATCTTTGAGATTGCGCGAAACTAAGATCGCACTGCGCGAAATGGCGATTGAGGCGATTTTCAAATCCATTGTGCCGATGCGGATTTTTTGAGATTTGAGATTTTTGTAGATTTCGGCGGCGTTTTTATAAAATTCAATTACGGTCAGCGTTTTGAAGTAATCAAAGTATTGTTTGAGCGTTTCGTAAGCGAAAACCTGTTCGTCAATCGAGCGCATTCTCGCCAAAAACGCCATCCAGCCACGCATTTATTCTTCATAAGTGATGATCGTCGTAACGATTTCATCGCTCGGAAATTCGTTGAGTTTCGACTGCAAATGCAGGTAATCCTTGACCGTTTGCCGTTCCAGCAAACTCAGGCAATCGGTATCGAGAATAATCATTTTTCATCCTCGAAATCCTTTTGCGCTTCACGATATTCGCGCCCCAACCGCATTGCTTCCTCATACGCCGGATTACCGCCGAATTTCGGGATTTGTTTATACCAGGGTTTTTCGGAATCGCTTTTCTGCTCAACCTTGCTTTTTAAGACGGCAATTTCCGCCTCGACGATTTCAAGCCGTTTTTCGATTTCAGTATTAGTCATAACCGGAACATTTTAACACAAACCGACTCAGATTTAATAAAAACATCGTGATACAATTGACTTCGTAAATTTACTCAATTTTGCTAAAAATTATGACAACAGATTTCCTGACAGGCACAGTCAAAGGTCCGGGCGAAATGCCGCACGAGTATCTTTTTATCACCAAGGACAACGAAAAAACGCGCAGCGGCGGGTTTGTTTATTACCGGGCGAAAGTCGGTGAACTGTAAATCGAACAAAATCCGGGCGTGATTATTCGACTAAATCGGCGAGTAAAATTCCGGCATCGGTTTGGTCTTGCTGAGCGTAGAGTATTCGTTTGCCGTCGGGCGAAACGGTCAGATTGGCGTAATAATTAAGCGGCGTTTTATCAACGGCGGCGGCGCGGCGGGTTTGTCCGGTCGTAAAATCGTAAAACTCGATATAAAGCGGGATATTCGAGGCAAATGCGGTGTAATAAACTCCGTTCGGCGTGACCGACCACGAACGCCACGCGCCCGCGTCAATTAGTTCGGGCAGCGATTTTTCATTCGCGCCGTTGGTTTCGACGCTCCACAAACCGGGTTTTCCGCCGCCTTTTGAATAGATAATCCGCTTGCCGTCTGGCGCGGCGAACATTTCAAACGCGCCTTGTCTGGTGATTTGCGAGGCTTCGCCGCCGCCCGCCGGAATCTTCCAGATTTGTTCGTCGCCCGCACGGTCTGAGATAAAGAAAACCCAATTCCCGTCAACGCTCCACGCAGGCAAGGAGTTATTTCCGGCGTTTTCGGTCAGGCGGCGAGGTGTGTCGCCATTGGTCGAAACTATGTAAATACTGCTGCTTCCGGCGGTCTGCGCGTCAAAGACGATTGATTTGCCGTCGGGCGAAAAGCGCGGACTGCCCGCCGAATTCGGCGAATCGGTTAGTTGACGCTGATTTTTGCCGTCAGCGTCGGCGAGCCAGATTTCATAGTTTCCGCTGCGTTCCGAAACGAAGACGATTTGTGTGCCGTCGGGCGAAAATTGCTGGCTGTGGTCGTCGCGGCTCGAACGAATCAAAGGGCGCGGCGGCTGATCGGTTTCAATTTCCCAGATATTTGCGTCGGCAGTTTCTTCGACAAAAGCGAGCGTTTTGCCGTTCGGCGAAACCGCTAAATCCTGTAGATTTTTACTGTTCGTCGAAATCATCTGCGGCTCACTTTTGTTATCCACCGGAACGCGCCACAAATTCAGTTGATTGTTCACGCGATAAGAAGTGAAAAACAAACTTTCGCCGCCCGCGTTCCACGCCAGACTGAAAATCCGCGAATCGTCCGCCGTAATTTGGCGCGGCTCGCCGCCCGCCGCCGGAACGACGAAAATCTCGCGTTTGAAACTGCTGAAATAACGAATAAAGGCGAGCGATTTGCCGTCGGGCGCAAAGCGCGGCGTGTGGTCAACCGACGGATTTTCGGGCGCGGTTAATTTTACTTTCTCGCCGGTTTGCAAATTAATCGTGAAAATTCCGGCTTGTTTGTTTGATAAATCGAGTTCGGCGGCGGCGAGCGATTTGCCGTCGGGCGCAAATGAAAGACTCGCGTAACTCGCGTTTTCGTAGATTTTACGTTCCGCGCCGCCGAGCGCGGGAATTAAAATTATTTCGTTATGCGCCGGAGAAATGCGGACGAAGGCGATTGATTTGCCGTCGGGCGAAAAGGTCGGGTTGATTTCGTCCGCCGCCGTCTGCGTCAGACGGACGGGTTCGCCCGCGCCGATCAATTTAACGTAAACGTCGAAATTGCCGCCGTCAACGCCGCCGTCCCAGACGAAAACCATCTGTTTGCCGTCGGGCGAAAAAGCGGGCGAATTTTCGCGTCCCGGCAAACCGGAAAACGGCGCGACGCGCGCGAGCGGCACGATTTTTTGCGGCGGCGAAAAATATCCGCGATACGCCAAAACCGCCAAAACCGCCAAAATCAATACGGTGACTGAAATCAGGAGCGGCGCGAAACGATTTTTCGGCGGCGCGGCGGGCAAATATTTAACGGTTTCCGGCGGTTTTGCGTCAATAATTTCGCCCGCGATCTCCGACGGCTCAAACTCGATAACTTCCTCGATTTCGATTTCCCGGATCGTTTGTTCTTCGATAATCGTCAGATTTTCGCCGCCGTTCGTGATTTCGGGCAGAAAACGATAGCCGCGTTTCGGCAATGTTTCGATAACCTTTTCATCCGTGTGCGCCGCGAGTTTTTTCCTGAGCCATGAAATGTTGCGCGTCAGCGTCGCTTCTTCGACAAACGTATCTTTCCAGACCGCGTTGAGCAATTCGTCTTTCCCGACGACGCGACCGGAGTTTTCGATCAGGTAAAGCAGCACGTCGAATTCCTTTGGCGTGAGCAAAGTCACTTCGCCGCCGCACGTCAAACGACATTGCCTGACATCCAGCCGACAACCCGCAAATTCGTAAAAATCCTTTATTTGCTTAGTTTCCATCACTATCCGAAATTTATCCGATTATTTTCCGGCATTTATCAGGACTTTTCCGAGGCGAAATTTGTAAGTTTAGTTCAGAAGGAAACTAATCCCATTGCCGGACAATTCGATTTTAACCAAAAACACAATGAAAATCACGCGCAAAACCACGCTGACGGTTAAAACTTTGCGTCAATTCAGCGAGCGTCAGACAACTGAGAAGGAAAAGATTTTTTGCGGGCAGTGCGCCGAATTAATGATTTCGGCACAAACGTCGGCGGATTCGTTCGGCTTGAGCTGCCGCGTAATCTTTCGGCTGATCGAAACGGGCGCGGTTCATTTTGTCGAAACTGCCTGCCATGAGATTTATGTTTGCCCTTCATCCGTCAAAAAGGCTTTGCAACCTTTTGTTCCGGGCGAACGAAAAAATATCACTTAAACGAAGAACGAATAATAATAAGGATCAAAAATATGTCAAAATTTTTCGCACACACACTTTTGTTTGCATTAATTATAACTGCCGCCGGTGCGGTGGTTTTCGCACAAAAATTAAATAACAAACAGCCGCAGCTTTGGCAGCAGGTTAACGAAAATACTCTTCAGCCGCGCCACGCGAATGCGGACGGTCAATTTTTAAACCTGTCCGAAAAATATCGTGTTTTTCGGCTTAACCGGACGCTTTTGAATAACATTCTCGGCACTGCACCGCTCGAAAATACGGAATCGGCGCGGGAAAATCCGGTCGTATTGGAAATTCCTCTGCCGGACGGCACGATTCAGCATTTCCGCATCGAAGAATCGCCGATGCTCGCGCCGGAAATTGCCGCGCAGTTTCCGACCTGGAAGCAGTTTTCGGGACAGGGCATCGAAGACCAGACCGCGACGGCGCGTTTCGACATTAGCGTCAGCGGTTTTCACGGCTACGTTCTCGGCGCAAACGGCACGATGCTGATTGATCCGTATTCGCAGACCGATCAAAAAAATTACATCGTTTATTACAAAGGCGATGTCGGCGACAGTCAGCGTGAAAGTTTCTCCTGTCCCGTCAATGCGAATCGGCTTGATGATGCAATGAGATTTTTATTTGCGCCGCAGGCATTCAGCAACGGCACACAGTTGAGAAATTATCGTCTCGCCGTCTCGGCAACCAAGGAATACACGAATTACTTCGGCGGCAACCGCAACACCGCATATGCCGCCATTGTCACGACGATCAACCGCATTATTACGATTTATCGCCGCGATCTGGCGACGACATTTACGCTCGTAACCGGCGTGGCGCACGTTTTCTCCAATGCCAGAACCGGCGGCTTTCCCGCCGCCAACAATCCGAACGTCGCTAATGATTCGCTGACACGCAATCAGGTTGTGATGGACAGTGGCAACAACGGCGATCCCGGACCTGTCGGCACCGCCAATTACGACATCGGTCACGTTTTCTCGCGCACGGGTAACCCGAATGGGCTGGCGACCAGTCCGAGTTTATGCGACCCGTCCACCAAAGCACAGGGTTTCACCGGCGCACCCGTTCCGGAGGGCGACGGTTACGACGTTGATTATGTCGCGCACGAAATCGGGCATCAGTTTGCGATGAGCCACACTTTTAACAATGATATTGACGGTTCGTGCAGCACGCGCGAGCCGGATTCGGCATACGAACCGGCGAGCGGCGTCACGATCATGGGTTATGGCGGAATTTGCGCGCCGCGCAATTTAGCGAAAAACTCGATTGAATTCTTTAACCTCCGCAGTTTCGATCAAGCCTTCGGTTGGTTTCAATCCATTTCTCAAGGCGTGAACGGCACCAGTCCGGGCTGCGGCAACCCGACCGCGAACGGCAACAGCGCGCCGACCGTGACTTCGCCCGGCAATTTCACGATCCCGCGCTTGACGCCGTTTACGCTGACAGCAACGGCAACCGACGCGAACGGCGATGCGCTGACGTATCTGTGGGAAGAATTCGATCTCGGCGCGGCGACCGGCAGCGTTCCGAATCCGAATGTGCCGAATCCCAATAATACTAACCCGACGCGCAACAACACGGATGTTGACAGCGATGCCAACGGCACGATTCGCCCGATCTTCCGCGCATATAATCCGACGACTTCGGGCGCACGCACATTTCCAAGTTTGTATTACATCCTAAATCCGGCAGGCAATAGTCCGGCGGGCAGCAATCAGCCGACGCTGACCTACACCGGAACTCTGCCCTTCGCGCCGACGAGCGGTTCGACCAACGGCTACGTTTGCGAGACGAACGAAACCTGCGTGCGCGGCGAACAATTGCCGACCATCTCGCGAACGATGAACTTCCGCGTGACCGTCCGCGACAATCGCGCAGGCACAACCGGCGGCGGCGTGGCTGACGCGCAATCAACCGTCACGGTGGCGGCAGGCGCGGGACCGTTTCAGATAACGACGCAAAACACATCGGCGGCGAATTTAACCGAATCGTTTGCGCCCGAAGCGACGTGGCAGGCGGGAACGCAGCAAACCGTAACGTGGGACGTTGCCAACACCAACGCCGCGCCGGTTAATGCGGCAAATGTCAACATTCTGCTTTCGACCGACGGCGGACTGACATTTCCGATCACGATTCTCGCCAACACGCTGAACGACGGAACCGAAACGATCACCGTTCCGAACAATCCGACGACAACGGCACGCATCAAAATTCAGCCTACCGATAATATCTTTTTCGATATTAACAACGCGAATTTCACGATTACAGCACCGACCGCCGCATCGGTTTCCGTTGCCGGTCGCGTCCTTTCATCTTTCGGCAGAGGAATTTCCAACGCCATCATAACTTCGACCGATCAAAACGGAATCGTGCAAACCGCCCGGACAAATTCATTCGGCTATTACCGATTTAATGCAATGTCCGCCGGACAAACATACGTTTTGAGCGTCAGACACAAACAATACACATTTGCCGCCCAAGTAATTTCCGTCAGCGAAGATTTGAGCGGATTCGACTTTGTTGCCCAAGATTAATTGCAGCAACTTTAATCAAAATAAAAAAGGCATTATCCCGAAAGCCTTTTTTATTTTTAAATGACAACTCAACTCTATATCCCAATCTTAGCCGATACTGATTTGTGCTATAATTTCGTAAAAAACTACTCTTTCCAAATTGAATTTATGACAACAGATTTCCTGACAGGCACGGTCAAAGGTCCGGGCGAAATGCCGCACGAGTATCTCTTTATCACCAAGGACAACGAGAAAACGCGCATCGGCGAGTTTGTTTATTATCAGGCGAAGGTCGGCGAAAGTGAGAGGCAAATTATCGGCACGATTAAGGGCAGAAAGCTCGTGCGAAATTTGCCGGATGCTTTTTTGTCTGATCCGAATACGCCGCCGTCGCTTGTTTCTTCGCTCATCGGAATCGACGGCGACGGCTGTGAGATTTACGAGATTCAGGTAGAAACTATCGGTTTTTTCGACTCGTCTGTTAAAGATTTTAACAATCCGCGCATTCCGCCGAATCCGGGACAGGCGGTGTTTTTGGCATCGAGTGAAACACTTTCTAAAATGCTCAGTGCGAAGAAATCGGCGGACACGGGTTCAGCACATATCGGTTCGCTGCTGACGCGCGATTCGGGCGAAGTTCCGATTGTTTTATCGGTCAAAGATGTCGTTTCGACGCACCTGGCGATTTTGGCTTCGACGGGTTCGGGAAAATCCTATACGGCGGGTGTTTTTGTCGAGGAATTGATGAACAATTACAACCGCGCGGCGGTTTTGATCGTTGATCCGCACGGCGAATATCACACGATGCAGTCAATTCAGGGCAACGAACAGTTTTTCGGCGCGGACGGCTACAAACCCGAAGTCAAAATTTTTACGCCCGACAAGATCAAGGTGCGCTTTTCGACGCTGACGGAAGCCGACGTAAAATATCTGCTTCCCGAAGGCACAAGTGATAAAATGGCGCATTTTCTGTCGCAGGCTTTTCGCAGTTTGAATGAACGTCTCAAAGCCGAACGGCGGCAGGATTACGCCTACGCCTACCACGATTTGCGCGACGAGGTGAACGCGCAGAAATACGGCGACGAATCGAAAAAAGACGGCAGCGGCGGCAATGTTTCTTCGATTGACGGTTTGCTGTGGCGAATGGATTCGCGCTTTGACCGCGACGATACGATTTTTTCGTCGAACGAACAGATCGAATTAAACGAGCTTTTCAAACCCGGACGCTGCACGATTTTACAGCTTTCCGACATCGAACAGCACGAACAGCAAGTCATCGTCGGCACTCTTTTACGCCGCATCAACAAAGCCCGAATGATGGCGACACGCGGCGAAAAACCCAAAGAAAGCGGCGACATCGTAAACTATCCCGTCTTCGCGCTCTTAGAAGAAGCGCACCGTTTCGCGCCCGCCGGGGCAAGCGTCGTTTCAACCAATATCTTAAAACAAATCCTCTCCGAAGGTCGCAAATTCGGTGTCGGCATCGGTTTAATCACGCAGCGTCCGGGCAAATTAGACCAAGACGTTCTCTCGCAATGTATGACGCAAATCATTATGCGAATCGTCAATCCGATTGACCAGCAAACCGTCGCCCAATCCGTCGAAGGCGCAGGACGCGCAATGCTCGCCGAACTCCCCGCATTAACCAAAGGTCAAGCCGTCATCTCCGGTGTCGGCATTAACACGCCCGTAATGTGCCGAATTAGAAAACGATTAACCGAACACGGCGGCGAAACCTTCGACGCACCAAGCGAATGGTTAAACTGGCACTCGACAACCGAACAATCCAAACGCGACCAAGACAACGCACCTTATTTGAAACAAGGTTCGGATAAGAAGACGGAGAAAATCGGCAATATTCGGATTTGATTTTGTGGTAAAATGCTTTCAAGAGGTGGAAAAAAATATGACACATTCACTAACTATTGAAATTCCTGAAAACATTTATCGCGGAATTATGAATGAAGCTGAGTCAAAAAAGCGTAAGGTTGAAGAAATCGCGCTTGAGCGTTTGGCGAAAGATGAATCTTCGGGTGATGAAGAATTTGAAAAACTCGCCAACGAACTCGCCGATTACGTCGAAAAAAATATGCCGCCCGATGCTCAACCGCTTTCCGATTACGCAATGAGCCGTGAGGGAATTTACGAAGACCATTTATGATTTACGTTCCCGACACCAATATTTTACTGCGTTTTGCCGTCCGCACCGACCCACAGCATCAAGTCGTGCTTTCGGCAATCAGAAATTTAAAGTCGAACGGCGACAAAAT
Organism: Pyrinomonadaceae bacterium; assembly: GCA_965247805.1. Taxonomy (GTDB): domain Bacteria; phylum Acidobacteriota; class Blastocatellia; order Pyrinomonadales; family Pyrinomonadaceae; genus JAFDVJ01. The sequence continues at coordinate 3,923,333 of OZ252034.1, read as the reverse complement.
TTATATTCTGCCGCAAACCTGCGTCGAGTTTTGGAATGTCTTTACGCGCCCCTCTAATCGAAATGGATTCGGCTTTCCGGTTCAAAAAGCCAATCAATCTTTACGTCTGGTCGAAAAGATTTTCCCGCTCTTACCCGACAATGAAAATGTTCATCAAGAATGGCGGAAATTGGTTGTCAATTTCGGCGTGTCCGGCGTTCAGGTTCACGATGCGCGAATTGCCGCCGCAATGTCGGTTCACAAAGTAACTCATATTTTGATTTTCAACACTTCGGATTTTACACGGTATTCGAGCCTCGGAATTGTTGCTGTTGACCCGAAAACGCTCTAACATTCGGATATAAGGGAAAAGTTATGATGAAACAATATATTTTAAGCGATTATCTGGAAAATGCTCTGGCGCAAGCCGAATACGACAAACTCGAAGACGGCACGTTTTTCGGGCGTATTCCTTCGTGCAAAGGTGTCGTCGCGTTTGCCGCGACCTTACGCGAATGCGAAACGGAACTGCGTTCGACGCTCGAAGATTGGGTGTTAGTCGGATTGAAGTTAGGTCATTCTCTACCAATTTTGGACAATTTGGATTTAAACGGAAAACCTCAATATGAAATGGAAACCGTGTAAACGCGGCGATTTCGTCAAAAAACTCCGCGCACTCGGATTTGAAGGTGCATATTCCGGCGCGAAACATCAATTTATGGTTTTCGGGCAAAATCGCCTGAAAATTCCTTCAAACTCCGAATACTCTGTCTCGCAACTCCGAATGATGCTCCGCGAAGCCGAAGAAATAATCGAACGCAAAATTTCAGTCGAAGAATGGAACGGTTTGCCATAATATGCCTTATTTGAAACAAGGTTCGGACAAAAAGCCTGAGAAGATTGGCAATATTCGGCTATAAATCAAGTTATGCCTGAGAATAATTTAAGTCAAAAATGTCATATAAATACTTATCTTACTGAAGTTGAGAAAGATAGTATTCGTCAAAATGTTTGCCGAAATTTATCTGTGGCTTGTGAAAATAATGGGGACTTTTATTGTATTCTTCATTGTCCAAGAATAAATAAAGATATTGAAAAATTTAAAGAAATCTTTGACGAAAGAATCAAAAACAAAGAGAGCGATTATCGTTCTGTATTTTTTCCAAACACAATAGAATTTAATCATTTCACGTTTGATTTTCCATTAAATTTTCAATATGCCGTTTTTGCGGGAAGAGTATTTTTACACAAAATGGCTCTTTCTAATGCTTATTTTCGCTATGCGCTTTTTAATTCTGAAGTATTTTTTAATACTACAGGAGTTTCGGGCTTTGCAGATTTTTTTGGTGCAATCTTTGAAGGTGAAGTTAAGTTTATTAATTGTTATTTTAAAGAAAGCACATTTCAATACGCTAAGTTTAATGAAGAAACGAAATTTACTTATTCACGCTTTGAGAAAGAAACTGATTTCAGTTATACAGAATTTAAAGCTGAAGCAAATTTTTGGCTTGCAACCTTTGAATCTTCTGTGAATTTTGAATCTGCTAAATTTTATGAATCTGCTAAGGTTTCTTTCGGAAATGTTAGTTTCAACGGACGTTGTAATTTCAAGAAAGTTCTTTTTGAAGGTTATGTTTCATTTGAAGGTAGTCAGCTAAATGAAGTTTTTAAAGGCGATTCCGTGCTACTTGATTTACAAAAAGCTCAACTTGAAAAACCCGAAAGAATTAGTTTTCACACTGTTAGATTAAACCCAAGTTGGTTCATAAATGTTGACCCAAGAAAATTTATTTTTACTGATATTAAGTGGGACAGCCAACGAGTAAAAAGCGAAGTTTCAAATATCAATGAAAAGTTCTTTGAACACAAGATTTTTAATACACATCGGTTATTAACAATTTCTTATAGGCAACTTGCTGTTAATGCAGAAGAAAACAATCGCTTTGAAGAGGCTTCAAACTTTCGCAAAATGGCTTTTGAAGTTGAAAGATTAGAAAGGAAGGAAAATCGAAAGACTTGGTTAAATAAATTAAAGGCTTCATTTAATTCTGATATTTATTGTTCTAGTTTTTTCTCAAATATCAGAATTGCGACAAAGAAATGTTGGTTTACAATCAAAACTTTTCCGTCTGACCTTCTACATTTTCTCTATCGAATTTTTAGCGGCTACGGCGAAAGATGGTTTCGGGCATTCTGTTGGTTAATTGCAATTTGGCTTTTTTTGGCATTTCTTTATGCAACTCCGATTTGTAATTTTATAGAAAAAGAGAAATATGGCTTTTCATATTGGATTGGCTACAGTTTGAACGTCATAACATTGCAAAGACCCGAACCGAAAGCTGCAAATTCTTTTACGATGATTATTCTCGGTCTTGAAGTTTTATTTGCACCTTTGCAAGCCGCACTTCTGATTTTGGCAGTTCGACGAAAGTTTATGCGTTAAATTATTTTTGCAGAGGATACTGATAAAAAGATCGAAGAAATCTCACGTTCAATTGCCGCTGACGGCTAGTGTATTGACGGCGCGGGCGAGCAGGAGCGCGATGACGGTCAGTGAGATGACCGATTGGATCATCATTAGAATTTTTGCCCAACGGTCGAGAACCGGCACGTCGGTCGGCGAAAAAGCCGTGCTGGTGTTGAAGGAAATAAAGAGATAATCAATAAAATTCGGCGACCAGTCTTCCTTGCCCGCTTCTTGTTTTTCCTCCGGCGGCATCGTCATTTGCGGGAAAAGAAACGCGCCTGTTCGATGTCCGATAATTTTTTCGCGCCGGTGCGGTCCGCCTGCGTCGAGCCGCCAATACCACAAGGCAAAAACGATCACGTTGGTAATCCAGAGCAAACCCGCCGACCGCATCAGAAACAGCGGCGTGAGTTTCTGCGGATCGGTCAAAATATCAATCAACCGGGCGACCGAAACGATCATTCCGAGCGTCAAGATCGTGTTCAGCGCGAAACCCAATTTACGGTCAATGCCGTGAAATCTTTTCGCGTGAGTAACAACCAGCAGCAGCAAGAGCAGCGTGACGATGCCCGGATAAAGCCATTTCGGTTCGATAATGATGTTGTCCGGCAGAGCGAAATACGAACCGCCGACTGCAACGACGGCAAGCAAAGCGTGCCAGCGCGGTTCGGGCTGCCAAACATCGGAATCATCTTTTGCGTTTCTGTTCATCTGTAAGTTCTGTGTCGGCAAAGATTTAAAAACCACTCTTAATGCGAATCAAGGGTTGAAAAATAGTGCAAAAAGCCGTTAGTTTAGCGGGCGCGAAGCGCAACCCTTCCCGACCTGAAATTGATTTTAGCTTGAATCTCAAAGCTAAACTTGAATTCAAGCTAAAATTAAAAGGACAAGTTAAAATTATTGACAGGTCGGGAAGGGTTGCGCTTCGCGCCCGCTTTTCCGCTTTTTCAGCTATATTCAAAGACCATAGATTTTGTTCTACCCTTGATTCGCATTCTTAATGGTGAGGCTTTTTAAGGCGTTTTCGTTTCTCCACTGCCTTCCGAATTATCGTCAGGCATAACTGTGACTGGTTCGTAGAACACTGAATAAATATCTTTCGCGTCGGATTCTGCTAAATCTTTACGGACAAGTAAGACTAAATCAACACCGGGACGCAGCGGATATTCACCGACATATTTGTAGTGTGCGGCGTAGCGCGTGACGACTTCCGAGTCTTGCTCGTCTTTTTTTGCGACGATCATTTCCGCCGTCGTCGAGTCAACCGGATGACCTTGAAACAGGGCGTTCGGATAATCATTCATATACCACGGCATTGACCAGTAATCGGGCGAAATGACTTCGATTTTTGCCTGTTTTCCTTGCCCGCTTTTGTCGGCGTAATATTCGATCTGCTTGATTAAATCGAGAAATTCGCGCCGCGTATGCGCGTAAACATACGGCATCGTGTCGTTGTCGTAGCGCACAAAATTCAAATCGTAAGTCTGAAATGCGAGAATGCCGGTCGCAATCACCGCGAGAAATCCGCCCAAAACTTTCGCGGCGATATGTTTTGAAGCGGTCAATTCATTAACTGCGTAACCCGCGATAATGCACATCGGCAGCAGAAACGAGAGCGCAAGCCACGGCGTTTTATAAGGAATCAGCGTGTAAGCTGCGAAAAGTCCGAACGCCCAAAGCGCAACGAACATTGCAAAACGATGCCGCACCTTGTAAAGCGCGATCAAAGTGCCGAGTGCCGAGAGAATCAGGAGCGGCGATTCGATAATCATTCCCCAACGAATATATGCCAATCTGCCGTTTTGCGTGTGGTCTGATTTACCCGTTTTTGTCCAGATTGCGTATGCCTCGAACGCTTTTTGCAAGCCTTCGGGATAAGTGAAAAAAGACGAGAAAAACAGCGCGCCGACATAAAGGAAAACGACTATGACAACGACCGTTAAAAGTAAAAAATCGGTCGAGAATTTCTGCGGACGACGCACCAGCCAACCGGCGGCGGCAATTGCTAAGAGTGAAAATGCAACCGCTAAAATCCAAAAATCCACATTCGTTAAATCTATCTTGTGTAGTGCCGAAGACATCGTTTTATCCGCCTTCCAAGCCATCAAAATCTCGATTGCGTAACGCACGAAAAGCCAGACAAAAAAGATTGCCGCCGCGCCGACTCCGCTTTTGACGATGATAAATTCCCAGGTGTTTGAAGCCGTTAACTTCTCTCGAAAGCGCGTCCATGTCAGCGAGGTATCGTCGGAAACTTCGGTTTCGATTTGCGTTCGGTTGACGAACATAAATGTCAGCCACGCGATTATTGTAATTCCGATCAGTCCAATGATTGAGTAAAAAAGAAAGTTTTGGTTCGCGTCTTCGGGAATTGCGAAGTGTTCGGACAAAACAGTGAAACCTTCTTTTAATCGCTTATATTGAAACACTGCGCCGGTCAAAACAATAATATTAAACGTCGTGAAAATCCAAAATCTGTTTCGTGCAAAATCTTCGAGCGAATTGATTTTGCGCCACAGCCACACGCAGACGACGGCAATCGCCATTGTGCCGACAGTAATAAAAGCCGTTTCCTTTGTCGCAAACAGCAGCACCGCCGAAGCCGCCGCCAAAATTAAATAAACCGGCTGACCTTCGTTCCACGAGAGCAGCATTTTGACGACGAAAAAGACGAGCGACGCTTCGACGAGGAAAAACGCGACGCGCAAAAGCCAGACAACAGGTTCGTTTTCGCCGCCCAAAACATTTGCCAAATTGAGCGCGGACGGCAGAAAACAGATGAGCAAAAGCAGGGAAGTCCAGACAATCGCGCCGATGCCCGCTTTGCGTTTTTCGATAAAAAATAAAATTGCAATGACAATGCCGAAACTGAAAAAAACGAACAAAATTTCGTGAATAAAATAACGCGAAATGTAAACCATTCCGGGCGACAGCGCAAGAAACAGCGCGGCGAAAAGGCTGCCGGTTTTGCCGATATATTTTTTCAAAAAGAACGCCAAAACAACCGTCAAAATACCGAAGACCGCCACGCTTCCGCGAATGCTCAAAGTGTTCAATCCGAACGCTTTCGTAAAGGCGAGCGCAATGTAATAAAGGTCGGGACCGTGATAATTTGCCGGATCGTATTTATATTCGCCGCTCCGAAAAAGCGTCGTCAGAAAATAACCGTTGACACCTTCGTCGTGATGCAGCGGCTTTAATTCGAGCCGGAAAAAACGCAAAAACGAGGCAATCGCCGTGACTAAAACGCAGCTAATGAGCCAAATATAATCAACGCGCTCGTTATTTTCGATTGTGATATTTTCTTGTTCGTTCATTTTCTTACCGGGAGCGCAGGCATCCTTGCCTGCAAGTCCGTTCAGCGAAGCGAAAACGGACAATAACTGTGTCGCTTCGGATTTCAAGTTATATTTCAATTGCGGACGTTTTCGCGTTCATCGCAAAACCTCGAACGCGGGCGGACTTCACATGTCCGCGCTCCGACTACCTAACCTTAAAAACTTTGTATTCGCCGACTTCGGCGATGATCGGATATTTATAAAAAAATTCCTCGCGGACATCTAAATTGCCGGTTTCTTCAGGCGAAATTATGACATATTCGATATTATTTTTCTGCAAAAGCCGGTCGGCAAGCGCAGTTCCTTCGTAAATTCTTTTGACCTCCGATTCGCGCGGTTGATAGTCAATTCCATAGGACGAAAGATGCCCCGAATAACGCATCAAGGAACGTCTGCCCGACAAAACGACGGCTGAATTATACGTCGGTGCATTCAAAAATAAAGCGTTCGGCGCGGTTTTTAGTTTGATAATTTCGGCGATTTTTACCGCGTCTTTGTTGAAAATCTGATAATTTATCTGCCCCGAAATCGTCCGCCAAATATCGAGCGCACCCGAAAGCGTCAAAACTAAAAAACAAACGCCGGCGACAAGTTTCAAAGCCGCTTTTCGCTCCCACAACCACGCTAAAACGAACGCGGCGAACGGCAGCGAACCGACAAACCAATAGATCAAAACCTTGATATTGTCCCATTCCCACGGTGCGAGTTTCATCGTATTTGAGACAAGAAAAAGGAAAGCGAACGGCAGATAAAACAATAATAGATTTTCGGCGGTTAGTTTTTGGTTTTTGGTTTTTTGCGCGTCTTCCGCCGAATCTTTCTGTGCGTAATAAATTAAAAACAAACCGATAATCAAAAGCGGCGCGAAAAGTCCGATGTTTTTCGCCCAAAACGCGATGAAATTTTGTTTGCCCGAATCCCAGCCGAAAAAAGGTTCGATAAATTTGCTCAAATTGCTTGCGCTGCCTGTTAAAGACCACAAAAGTTCGGGAACGGCGATGAGCGAAACGCCAACGCCGAACGCGATCCATTCGCGCCATTTATCAAGCCGAAAGAAAACTAAAAACGCGCAGACGACAAACAACGCCGCAAGGCTGTGAACGTGAATCAACGCCAGCGTTCCGGCGAGCAAGCCGACGAGAAAAGATGCGGTGACATTGGGACGCGGGGACGCGGCGATTTTCGTCTCCGTGTCTCCGTGTCTCCGTGTCTCCGTGTCTGAAAAAACTCCCCAAATTTTCGTCAGTGCAATCAGCGTCAGCGGCATTCCGAACAGCAAACTTCTTTGCGTCAGAAATAACACGACGAGCGAATTTCCCCAGCGAAATTTGTCGCTGATCGTGTAATCCTGCGGCAGTTTCCATAAGATTTGCGAGAGCGTCTGCGTGCCTTGCCAATAATCACGGAAAAACCAGACGAATCCGAGTCCGCCGCTGAACAGCAGCAAAAGCGGCGCGATTTTTCCCGCGAGTTTATTATTTGTTAATTTGAAAGTGAATTTTTCGAGCAAAACGACGAGCGAAAATCCTAAGAAAACATTCTGAATCAGCATCGCGTCACGAACGGACGCGCCGATTTTGACAAAACACGCCGTCACGAAATCCGCCAGAAACGGATATGTAAATTTCGCGTTTGCAAACGATGGATTTTCCGGCGGAAAATTATTGTTTTCCGTAAAACTGAAAATCGCGCCCAAGTGAAACGGCAAATCGCCAAGATTCTGCGAACCGCCCGTGAAAATTCCTTCCGATGTTTCAATCATCGCGCGTTCAAAGAAAAACCACAGCACAATAAAAATGCTCAAGTAATACGCAAATGTCAACACTTTTTTGAAATTCGCGCCGTCGAGTTTGCCGCGCGCTTTGTTCAAGTTTGATTTGAATAACCTGTGGGAATCCTTCCTCGTCAAAATCAAAATCGGCAAAAGCGTCAAAACAAGCGTCATCAAAACAGTTGCAATCGAAAGCCCGAAAGCGCAGGCGATCAAAAATCCGACCGTCGCAAAAACCGCCGAACCGACAACATTTCCCGCCGCCAAACGCACGAGCAGCGAATCTTCCTTTTCATAAAGATACGTCAGCGCAGTTCCGCCGCAGGTCATCAGCAAAAGCAGGACAAAAGTGATTATCATAAAAGGCTTTGAACCGTCAGAAAACAGTAAATTGATTCTCACAAAACTTGGGGCTAATTCAAAGTAAAAAAAGTCGTGAATGTGAGAATTTATTCCGAATCTATCAGTTGTCAGCTATCAGTTATCAGCTATTGCGAAGTAAAAATCTATCAACGATTCGGAATAACTTATAGCTGATAACTGATAACTGATAGATAAATCTGCAAGTTTCTGCTTTGATTAAGCCCTATCACAAAATTAAGCCACAGTTTTCCAATTTCTCAAAATCAAACTAAAAGGTTAGAATAACCAATTTGAAATTTGGAATCTGAAATTTGAAATTATTATGTTACAAGCTGGAATCGTTGGTTTGCCCAACGTCGGAAAATCTACACTTTTTAACGCGCTGACGGCGCAGGAATCTGCACTTGCCGCCAATTACCCGTTTGCGACGATTGAGCCGAATGTCGGAATTGTCGCCGTGCCGGACGAGCGTTTGCCGGTGCTTGAAAAATTGAACAAAGCGCAGAAAGTTGTTCCCGCAACGGTCGAATTCGTTGACATCGCAGGACTTGTGCGCGGCGCGTCAAAAGGCGAAGGTTTGGGCAATCAATTTTTAGCGACGATCCGCGAAACCGATGCCGTGATCCAAGTCGTGCGCTGTTTTGACGACGAAAATATCATTCACGTCGAAGGCTCGGTCAATCCGGTGCGCGATATTGAAACGATTCAAATTGAATTAGCTTTGGCTGACCTTGCTTCGATTCAAAAACGCCGCGATAAAACCGAACGCTCCGCCAAATCGGGCGGCGACAAAGATGCGAAACGCGATTTGGTAATTATTGATAAAATCTTGCCCGTTCTCGAAGAAGGTCTTCCCGTTCGCTCGGCTGATTTGACGGATGACGAACGCGCGATTGTTAAATCGTGGTTTTTGCTGTCATCAAAACCGACGATTTACGCGGCGAATGTTGACGAAGATACTTTGATGGACGAATCCGCAAACGCGCACATTGCGGCAGTCCGCGCCCACGCCGAAAGCGAAAGCGCGGAAGTCGTCTTAATCTGCGCCAAACTCGAAGCCGAACTCGTCGCGCTCGAAGAAGACGAACGCAAGGAATTTCTCGCCGATCTCGGCGTAACGTCGAGCGGCGTTGATAAATTAATCAAAGCCGCCTACAAAATGCTCGGCTTAATGAGCTTTCTAACCGCCGGAGAAAAAGAAGTCCGCGCGTGGACGATTCCCGTCGGCACAAAAGCACCGCAGGCGGCAGGCGAAATTCACTCCGACATCGAACGCGGCTTCATCCGCGCCGAAATTGTTTCGTATGATGATCTCGTCAAACTCGGCTCACGCAAGGCAGCCAGCGAAAAAGGTCTGGCACGACTCGAAGGCAAAGAATACATTATGCAGGACGGCGATGTCGTGGATTTTCGTTTCAATGTTTAGAATGGAAATATTAGTAGTGGAAAAAGTCAGGTTGAAAGAAAACTCTAACCAAAATGAATGTTTAGCGGGCGCGCAAAGCCGCAATCCTTCCCAACCTGAAAATTTCAGTTTCCAGAATTGTTTTACTCTCATCTATTTTCATTAAGCGGTTGAAAAAGACAAGTTAAAACTAATTTCAGGTTGGGAAGGGTTGCAAGGCTTCCTTGCGCCCGCCGCTTTTGAAGCATTATGCCAAAAGTTTTAACTCAAAAGCGCAAAGTTTTTAAGGCTTTATAAACTTGCGCTTTTACTTTAGAAAAAAACTGACACACCATTATTTTAGTGCTAAAATCTTTGAAAACCGAGATAAAGATTATGGAAAACAGCATTGCCGAAATTTCGTCTCAAACTTCTACCCCGATCATCTCGTCGTCAAAAATGACCTACGAAGAATTTTTGCGTGAATACGACGGACAATATGCCGAATATGTTGACGGAGAAATTATTAAAGATATGTCAGTTACCGACCGACACGATGATTTAACGCGCTTTCTACAAGCACTTTTGAGAATTTTTGTTGAGGAAAAAAAACTCGGCAAAATCCACGGCGAACCGTATCAGATGCGAATCGAAACGAAAGGCAAAACAAAGGGACGCGAACCTGATATTTTCTTCGTTGCAACTGAAAACTTCGACCGAATTCAAGAAAAATATTTTGAAGGTCCGGCAGATTTAATTATCGAAATTGTTTCGCCCGAAAGCGTGATTCGTGACACGGAAGACAAATTTGAAGAATACGAAGCCGCCGGCGTGAAGGAATATTGGCTAATTAATCCGAACCGGCGCACCGCAATTTTTTACGGCTATGACGAAAACCGCAAATATAAAATGCTCCCGATTTCGCCGGACGGAAATTTTGAAAGCCTTGTCATTAAAGGTCTTTGGATCAAACTTGATTGGCTGTGGCGGGAAGAATTGCCGAATTTGATGGATGTTTTGAAAGATTGGAAATTGGTTTAATAGAAAGGCGGAAACCCGCGCGTGAGCAAGGGTGCGTAACATACATCTTTTGCACCCTTGCTCACGCGCGGGTTTCCGCCTTTTTTGAGTCAGTCTTTAATTAAAATCGAAAGCCGATTCCGGCACTGAATTGAAAATTGTGTTTTATTTCCGAACGAAGATTTTCCTGAATAAATCGTTGATTGAAAAAATCAAATCCGGTTGCGGTTCTTTGTCTAAATCGAACAATCGTATCGCCCGCATCGAATCTGGTCGTGATTCGCTTGGTCGGATAAAATTCTAAAACACCGCCGACATCGGTGGCAAAATTGGTTTCGGACCCGGAATTGTATTGAAGATTGGAAGTTGTTCCGCTGTAATTCTGTTTACCTCGACTGTATTGCACAAATCCGGGACGCGCTTTTGCAAAGACACCGAATTTTTCAAATTTTCGTCCGACTTTTGCCCCGAAAAATCCTTGTGTAACACGACCGTCGCGCCGCGAACCGACTCCGATAGATGAAAATCCGACAAACCTGTCGCCCGGAAGATAGTTTACTTCGGCTTCGGCAGTGGCGACGTATTTGCCGCTGTCAAAGGTCGCAAAATCATAGCCGAATCTGCCGCCAAAACCGTTGCGGTCGCCGTCGCCGTTTCTCGACAGCGATGTAAATTGAACACCGACTTCGACGCGCCGTTTTTTATCGTTGCTGTCCGCTTGTTTCGACGCGTTGAACGAATTTGAATTGTTTGTTGAACTTGTCACGGATTCCTGTCCGAATCCGACATTTGACCCCAAAAATACACACGAAAAACTCATTAAGAGTAATGCAAAATATCTCTTAAACATTATAAAACCTCACTTATTTTGAAATTGGGAAAAACTGCAGTTTTTCGAGTTAAATTAAAACCTCTTAGAGTATTTTTTTGTCATCTTAGACTTTTAATAGATACCTGAGATTGGGGTTTGGTTGCTTTTACCGCCGACGGATTTTTGCAAAAACCTGCGACAAAAGGTTTAATATCAATTATGAATAACGGCAATTACGAGAAACTTGTCGAACAGATCACGGATTTGGTTTTGGCGAAAATCGGTGACGATGCTTATTGTCCGACGTTTTGCCGCGCCGATGTCGAGCGAATCGTTGACGCGGGCGCGTCGCGGATCGGAATCGTTTTGGGCGAAACTGCAACGGCGCACGATTGGGCGGCGTTAATTGACCATACGCTTCTGAAACCCGAAGCGACCGAATCGGACATCAAAAAACTCTGCAACGAAGCGATTCAGTTCGGCTTTGCGTCGGTTTGTGTTAATCCGAGTTGGGTAAAAAAGGCGGGCGAATTTCTATCAGGTTCAAATGTTCCGGTTTGCACGGTAATCGGATTTCCGTTAGGCGCAACGCTTTCGGATGTTAAGGCTTATGAAGCGCGACGGGCAATTTTCAACGGCGCACGCGAAGTTGATATGGTCATCAACATCGGCGCACTCAAATCCGGCGACGACTGCACCGTCGAAGACGACATTCGCGCCGTCGCCAACGCCGCGCACGAAAACGGCGTTTTACTCAAAGTAATTATCGAAACCGCGCTCTTAACCGACGATGAAAAAGTTCGGGCGTGTCTTGCGTCCAAAAATGCGGGCGCGGATTTTGTCAAAACCTCAACCGGATTTGCCAAAGGCGGCGCGACTGCCGATGATGTCGCGCTAATGCGCCGCACCGTCGGACACGCGCTCGGTGTCAAAGCATCCGGCGGCGTGAAGGGAATCGAAGATGCCCGCGCAATGTTTGAAGCCGGCGCAACCCGCATCGGCGCAAGCGTCGGCGTAAAAATCGCACAGGAAGCAAGCGGCGTAAAATCAAATATTGTTGCGGGAAGTTATTGAGATTTAATTGGGAAGCGGACTTTGTAAAACTAAAACTTCGCGTCCTGCACTGTGCCAAGCAGTTTCAAAAGTTTCACGGCTTATTAGTTGCGGTGTATGATTGGCTAACGGGTCAAGGAATTCGACTGAATCGGCTTTGATTGATATTAAAACGATGGCGTGCGTTGCGCTTGGATGACCGAAAAAACGACGCTCAACGCCGACAATCGGAAAACTGCCTTCGCGCAAACAATCACGCAAATCGTCGGTATTCCAATCCTGGTGATGTTCGGCAAAAGCTCCGTTTTCAACGAGTTTGTGAACGGCTTGGCTCAAGGTCAAACCGAAGCGCGGATTGCCCAATAATGCGCGGATTTCGCTTTCTTCGTATTTTTGTCCGAATGTGGTCAAGACCATTCGCAAACAAGTCGAAACTCACGATGTCGGATGTTCTTGGGCAAACCATTCGATCATTCGGCGATTCCGTGTGCTTGTGCCAATTCTTCGGCACGTTGCTGTAATTCGGCAACTGACGGCACACCGACAAATTCGCCTGTTGCGGCGTGAAGATAAACGTCGCCGACCGTGCCAATCCGTCCGGTCGAACCGTAAGCCAGATTAACTGACAAATGCCAGCAAAAAGTTTTTGCATCAAAATACGCCGCATCAACATTCAACGCCATCCCGACTTCACGGTGAAGCCAGCCGTTGACTTTGGCAATGGCATCTTCCGCCGTCTCAATTGACAAACGCGGTCTCGAAACAGATTGGTTGCTGACTGATAATTCCTGCATCGCTACTATTTTATGCTTCTTTCATTTCTAAAGCAAAATAAACGAGTTCGCTACGTTTGCCAATATCAAATTAAAACTACTTGATTTAACAAAAAAGTGTAAAAGAGCTAAAGTATTAATCCGTCCTAAGAAGGCGAAAACCAATACTTCCACTCCCTAACGATGGAGAAATGTTGTAACGACTTGTCGAGCGCAAGTTTTCGGCATTACTATACCAACTGCCACCACGAGATACTCGATATGAGCCTACACTTGCACTCGCCGGATCAACCACACTTCTAATCGAATAGTTTCCATACCAGTCTGCACACCATTCCCACACGTTCCCGTGCATATCGTACAATCCCCAATCATTCGGCTGTTTGGTGGCGACTTGATGCGTTTTGCTTCCTGAATTTGCTTCATACCAAGCATAATTACCTAATGAACCTTCACCGTCGCCGTCGCCGTAACTGTATTTCGTCGTCGAATCGGCACGCGCCGCATATTCCCATTCGGCTTCGGTTGGCAGGCGATATGTTCCTTCGCCTTTGTTATTCAGCTCTCTGATAAAATCCTGCACATCTTCCCACGAGACATTTTCAACCGGACAACTATCTCCGCAAATACTGAAAACAGACGGATTATCGCCCATTATCGCTTTCCATTGCCCTTGCGTAACTTCGGTTTTTCCCATCAAAAAACTGTCTGAAATTGAAACGCGGTGAATCGGCTTTTCATCAGCTTCGCCGTTATCACTGCCCATCATAAACGAACCGCTTGGGATACGGACAAATTCCATCCCGATTGAATTTTTGAAAGTTTTTGAATCGTTTGAATTCGTCGGAGTCCGTGACGGCGTTGGAGTCGAAACGGAAGTTTGCGCCCGCAAAGACGGCGAATTTTGGCGAATGGTTTCGAGGAGGTTGGCGGTTGCTCCGGCTTGACGCAAATCGTCTTCGCGGTCTTCGGTCAAAGCCTTGTCAACTTTTCGTTTTTCTATTTGCGTAATCAGCCAATTTATCAACTGACTTTTGTTTTTGAATACTTTGTTAGGAAGTTTGGAATTCAAAGCCGTGCTAATTTCAGGATAAGTCAGCGGTCTATTTTGAGCAGTCGCAATTTGCCAATTTGAAAAACCTGCAGCTAATGTGAATCCAAGCATTAATAAAAAAGCCTTGCGAAAATGTTTCATAAATAAAGTTTCCTGCTCAGTTTAGAGTGATGGCTTCCGCCGTAGAATCACCGCGCTTCGTTGGCGATTTCTCACGCATAAATGCGTAACTCTAAACTAATAATCATAATTTCAAAAATTTCTATTTACAACTATTTGTAAAAACACAATTCGGGTCTTGCTGCGGCTTTGGCTTCGACGTTTTTTGCGTTGTCGGTTTCACCGTGTTTTGAACCGGCGTTTTATTCTGTGTCGGTGCAATCGTCGGTTTCGGTTTGTTTTTCTCCGAAATATTTTGAACAGTTGTCGGCGAAACCGTCGGTGATGCGCCCGATGAAATACCGGGCTGAATCGTCGGTGAAATGCTTGGCTGAATTGTCAGCGTAGAAGCTGCGACATTGGCGGTCGGTTTATTTGAAACTGGCGAACTTGGACCGTTCAACCAAATCGCGCCGCCGATGCCACCGACCGTTAATATTCCCAAAGCCGCGAGCGGCAAAAGCCAAGATCGTTTCGCGCCGCTGCTTGCCGCTTCAATAGGTTCCGGTTCGATCAAAGTTACCGGCGCGGTTTGCCGTTCATCAACCGGCTTTTCAGCAAAGTAAGACGTTTTCGGAATTTCGGATTCGAAAATGTTTCCTGCCGCCGGCGTTTTGAAAACTTCGTTCTTTGGAGATTTGGTCTTTAAAAGTTCGATGTCGGAAAACTGCGTATTCGACGCTTGTGTCTGAGCGGCGCGGGTGTTGGCGGACATCTCGTTTATCTTTTCCGGTATCGTTTGACCGTCGGAAATCATTCCTTCCGTCACGGCTTGCCGGATAGTTTGAGCGTAATTTATCTCTTCTTTGACCGTCGGCGAAATTAACGGCTCGACCAACAGCAAAGTTTTTCCTTCGTCCGTCTTTTGCCGTGTTTCTTCCGCAATAATGATTTGCAGAGCTTCCTGCATCTCGATTGCCGTTGCAAAGCGATTTTCGCGCTCGATTTGCATCGCTTTCAGCAAAAAAGCCGAAATCGCCGGTGTGATTTCCGGGTTGATCCCGGAAGGATTCGGCAAAGGATCGGCGTTGCCTTCCCAGATTTCCAGACTTCTCTTAGTAGATTCTACCGGGACTCGATTGGTCAGGAGATGATACAACGTCGCTCCGACGGCGTAAATGTCGCATTGAGCATTAGTATTTTGATCCAAAATGACTTTCGCTTTTTCGCTGTATTTCAGAACGATAAATTCCCGGAACGTCGCCGCAATCGCCGGAAGAACCTGTTCGATTGGCGAATAATTCAGCGTTGCGCCGACGAATGTGTGATTCGTCATCGTCGAAGAAGCATTGTCGAGACTCTTGGCAATGCCGAAATCGAGCAGTTTGATTTTACCGCGCAGAGTTGCTTTGAGATTTTGCGGTTTGATGTCGCGGTGATAAATCGGCGGCGTTTGCGTATGCAGATAATCAAGCGCGTCAAGCAGTTGATCCGTCCATTTAAGAATGTCTCTGAGCGCAAATGGCTGTTTATTTTTATCGAGCAGTGCGCCCAAATCGTCGCCGTGAATCAATTCCATTATCAAAAATTGGCGGTCTTCTTCGGAAAAATAATCCATCACGCGCGGAAATGCTTCGTGATGCAGATTGGCAAGCAGTTTGGCTTCACGCTCGAACGCCCGCATAAAGAGTTCGCGCTGTTTTCCGGGCGGAATTTTATCTAATTCGATAATAATTTCCTTGAGCGCGACGGACGAACCGAGCCGTTCGTCCTGCGCCTCATAAACCGCGCCCATTCCGCCGTGTCCGAGTTGACGGATGATTCGATAACGTCCCTGAAGCAATTCGTTTTTGGTAAGCATTTGGTAAGCAAACTAAAAGGCTGAAAATCTTTTGCTTCACTATTGAATAAAATGCTCAAAAAGAAAAGATGTTTTCTTGCTAATAAGCGATTGATTGAAACTTACCGCGCAATTATGACGAACTTCTCTGCGTAGGATAATTTTACGAAACAGAGTTTTTGGGATTTTAGAAAGGGCAAACAAAAATAACCGTTGAATCAAACGAAATAAAACAGGGCAATTGTTTTGTTTCGCTTTAATTCAGCGGTTACTTCTTTATCGGCTTAAGAAAAACTGCCGAAATTTTAGCTGACTTTGAAATTAAAGTTGATAAAGCCGGTCGCTTTGATCGCTTTGTCGCCGACGATGACGGGTTTGAATTTTGAACGGCGAACGGCATCTTCGGCAGATGTTCGCAAGCCTTTCGGACCTGATGTTGCTTTGGCGGACAAAACTTTTCCTTCTTCATCGAGCGTAATTTCGACCGTCACTAACCCTTCCGTGCTGCGCTGTCTTTCGATGACCGGATAGACCGGAATTGAAAGTTTGGCGGCAAAACGATTTAATGCACCGAGATTGACCGGCTCATTCGGATTAGAGACGGGAGTATTGACAACAGCGGTTTTGTCGGGTGCAGCTTCCTTAACTTCCTTAATCGGAGTCGGCGCAACAGGTTTCGGCAGTGCCGATTGGACTCGCACCATTGCGTTTTTTGCCGGTTCGTTATCGCTGTCGAGTTCGACGGCTTTTTTGTAATCGGTCAGAGCTTTCTCGAAATTGCCGACTTTCTCAAGTGCGTTTCCGCGTTTGAAATACGCCATTGCTTCCTTCGGGTCGAGTTCGACGACTTTATCAAAATCGGCAATCGCCAGATTGAAACTTTTGTTATTGAAATGTGCCAGTGCGCGGCTGAAAAAAATCGTCGAATCTTTTGAATTCAGTTCGATGGCTTTATTGTAATCGGCAATTGCGGTGTCGTATTCGCCCATCACGAAGTTAGCGTTTGCACGATTTTGATAAAACGCGGCATCGGGAACTTTCGGAGTCGAAACGGGAATGACCTCGACTTTCGGCTGGGGTGTCGGCGTGACTTTGACGACCGGACTTTTTTCACGAATCGCCGCCACTAACGATTCATCCGCACCGGCGAGGCGAAGTTCTTTTTCTAACTCGGCGTTGAGTGCAAAAGTGATTCCGCGCTGTTTAACTCCTTCCGTCAACAACTGATTTCGTTCGTCAAGCGTCACTTTTTTGGAACGCAGGACAGCGACAATATCAACTAAACCGAGCTGCGGCTGCTGCGCCGCGATGTTTTGTGAGAGAAACGTCAAAGAAAAGATAAATGGCATCAGCAGGAAAAGGGGAAAAAAACTCAGGCGTATCAATCCTTTTCGGGTGAAAGTTGAAAATTTCATATTTGGGGACCTCAGTAAATTATTGTAGTTTTCAGGCAAAACGGCAGGTAAAATCGCTCTGCCTAATTATCTTTCAGCAAATCGTCAAGCGTCACGGCTTTCTTTTGTGCTTCCGGTGCTTTGGCGGTCGTCGGGACCTGTTTTTTGGCAGGTGTCGGAGTCGTTACCACCGCAGTTTTGGGTTTAGCGGCTGTTGTTGGATTAGCGGTTGTTTGCGTTGTCTGCGCCGGATTTGAAACGGATGGCGCAGCAGTTGTCTCGGATGTCGCTTGATAATTTGAATCAGGCGCAGTTTCAACGGTCGGCACGGTTGCCGGTTCGACCGCCGGTGCGGTAATCGAAGTATTCGTCTGCATTGATTCCGCAGATTTCGGCTTGATAAAAGACCATAATCCGAATGCCGCACCGCCTAAGACGATTAACGCGACAGCCGCCACTGCGATTTTTTTGAACGATCCGTTTTCTTTCGGCGGTTCACTGAACAAGCCTGAAAACTCTTCGGGTGAATGTGCGGGAACATATTCGGGCGTGGCAATTTTGACAACTTCAACGGTTGGTTCGGGTAACTTTTCAACCGCGATTTTCTCGCTTATTTCGGGTGCGTTTGCAACCGGCGGAAGCGGTTTTGATTCTTCGACAATTTCCGGTTCTTTAGCTCTAACCGGCTCGAATGTAATATGTTTTTCAGCTTCGATTAAACGCTCTTCGGCTTTGGCGGCACGTTGTTCGGCTTCGATTCTTCGCGCTTCGGCTTCGCGTAATTGTTGTTTGATTAATTCTAACTGGGGTATTTGATCCGTTTCGATCTCGGCTTTTTTCGGTGCCGGTTTCGGCGCGGAAGTTTCATTCACGATTGCGCCCGGAATTTCTAAAACCGTATCATCTTCAAGATTAATCAGTGCGGTTTTATTAGTCGGCGCGGCTTTTTCCGGCGGCTTGACGGCTTCCGGTTTGACCTGACTACCTTGCTTTGCTTCGCGTTCTTTGACGCGGACAAACGCCGTCCGCAGAACTTGCCGCATAATAACCGCCGAACTGAAACGATTTTCGCGTTTGATTTCGAGTGCCTTCATCAGAACATCGGAAATTTCCTTCGGCACGGAAGGATTGACTTGATTCGGACTTTGCAGCGGATCCTCTTTGCCTTCAAGTAAATCAATCGAACGCGTCAGCGAATCAGCCGGACTCTGCGCCGTCAGCAAATGATAAAGCGTCGCGGCAAGCGCGTAAAGGTCGGTGCGCGGATCAACAGGCTGTTCCAAAATCTTTTCGGATTTTTCGTCGTAGTCGGTTAAAATTACTTTCTGCGATGCCGCGTCGAGACCGCCCCAAATTTGTTCGAGCGGCAAATAAGGCAAAACGGCTGCATCAAAAGTCTGATTGGTAATAATTTTATCGCCATTTTCATCGGCATTTCTGATGATGTTAAAAGCCAGAAGTTTGACTTTGCCGTCCGGCGATAATTTAATATTTTGCGGTTTGACTTCGCGCAGAATGATCTGCGGATTAAGTGTATGCAGATAGTTAAGCGCGTCGAGCAGATTGTCTGCCCAAATTGCGACATCTGTTAAAGGGAACGGACTTTTTTTCTTTTCGAGCAGTTCGCCTAAAGTGTTTCCTTCAAAATGGTCTGTGACCAGATAATCACAGTCAATCTCGGAAAAAAAGTCTTTGACCTGCATAAACGATTCGTGTTTAATTTCAGTCAGAATTTTCGCTTTGCCGGCAAAATTGATTTTATGGGCTTCCATTTTTGCGGGAGTCGTGACTTTTCCAAGATTATTATTAATCTCTTTAAGCAAAACATTTTTTTCCTGAATCGTGTCAAACGCTTCGTAGTTAAAACCGATGCCGTTTTGTCCGAGTTGATTGATAATACGATAGCGACCTTGTTGTAGATTTTCGTTTGTGGTTAGCATATTCGGGGATTAACGAACGTGTGGATTTTGTCCGTCAAAATATATTATAACGATTGTGTATAAATAATGGAAGAGGTTTGTTATTTTATTTTAAACAACTTTTTACAATATTGTTTGTTTGGTTAAACTGCTTATTAATAAATGTTTAGCCGTATTTTTGTTGCATTTAGATTAGGATATTCGAATCCCAAAAGAAAAAAGACGAAAGTTTGCATTTGCAAACTTTCGTCTTTTTCGGTGATTAACAAAATTTCAATTAAGGTCGGTCAAACTGAAATTCATAGAAATCGAGATGTTGAATCAGTTCGCCGTTTTCGTAATTGAGATCAATATCGAATTTCAAAGTAGATTTTCCTTTCGGCGCATTAATCTCATTATAAGGTAAAAATAAATCGGCATCTTTGAAAACGGTCGTGTCAAATCCGGGCTTCATCTCAAATTTTATTCGCAGTAAGCCTTCATCATTTGAATAGTCCGCACTGTCGTTTTTCAAAAAATCGTTGTTTGATTTTTGAACCCGCGCACTAATCATCGAATCAATGCCTTTGAGTCCGGTGACTTCACAATTGACGTGCAGGCGCATTCCTTTTTTGCCGCCTTCCGTGACGTTGTAATCAACCCAAGTACGCGTTACTTTCGCGCTTACGGCACCTTTTTTAACGACTGCATCGCCTTGTTTGTAATTAAAATCTTTCGTCGTCAGTTGTTGAATTAAACCGCCGGCTTTGTAGATTAACTTAACATCCATCTTCAAATTATAGTTTCCGTCCTCTAAATCAAGTTCGCTGAACGGCATAAAAAATGTCAAATCGTTATAATCTCCCGGATCATAACTGACATCCAACTCACGATAAACGGCAACTTCACCGGTACTGCTGGCAAATTTCCCGTTATTATCTTTGAGAAAATTTCCGGCTTCATCCTTGAAATAAACAGCAACATACGAAGGCAGATTTTTCATTCCGTAAACGGTAAATTTAACGTGAATTCGTAAACCGTTCACAGTACCTTCCTTCGCATCGTAATCAATCCAAAGGTCTTTGAAAAGCGCACTCGGTTTGGCGGTCGTCGTGCGCGGCGTGACGGTCGGCGCAACGTAAGGACCGTTTTCACGAATCGCAATAATCAGCGCGTTCGAAGCTCCGGCGTTGCGAATTTCGCTTTCGAGGTCGGGAGTCAGCCGAAAAGTTACGCCGGAGGTCAAAACTTTTCTGGTAATGTAGGCATTGCGTTTTTCCAACGTGCTGGTTTCCGGCGTTTTGCCTTTCGTCTGCAAGCCGGTCAGAATCATCGCTAAAGTTAGCTTCTGCTGCGCTGTAACATTGGTCGTAAATTGCCAAAAACTCAGCAGTGTCAGACCCGTCAATAAAATTATCGGTAATTTTCTTTTCATATACATTGCTTAGAACGAACTTCAAAGTCGAAATTTGCGAACATTTTTCTACTTCATTATGAATATACTTTTGTCGGATGCGGATTTTTCAATATCATAATCCGCCAACGAATTTTAATCAAGGGAAAAATCTTGCGTGTAAGATGCAGAATTTTCCCCTCTCGAATAGATTATTTTTCGTGTAAATCTGTTTTCCTCGGCACATTAACAGTCGCCGGTAAAGATGCAGTCCGAATTTCGCTTGGGTGTCGGAGTTTTCGGTTTCTGTGTTTTTATCGCCAGCGGCGGCGGCGTTCTAACTTGCGTCGGATTATTTATGACGGGTTTGGTCACGGACGGTTCGGCGGTCGGTTTCGGCGTTTCGTCTTTGGCAATGCTCACAGTCGGCGAAGTCGAAGGCGTTGAAGCCGGAGTCGCGGAAGTCTTAGTTACAGCGGTCGGTGTGGCGGTCGGAGTCGGCGTAACATTTTCCGTAATTCCGCTTTGCGATTGCCAATACCAAAATCCTGCGCCCGCGCCGGCAACGCCCAAAAATAATAAAAGAATCAGCGGCAGAATCCAAAAAATCTTGCTTGATTTTTTTTGCGGCGCAACCTGCTGCGGCAGATACGCCGCGTTGCCGCCGGTATTCTGATTATTTGCGTAAGCCGAATTTCCCGTAAAGTTTTGATTATTCGTATAATTCGGCGGAACATTGCCGCCGGTCGAAACTCCCGAAAAATTTGCCATTTCGGTTGGCTGCTGTCCGCCGGTTTGGTACTGTCCGCCGGTTTGATATTGATTATTCGCCGGGTTAAACGGCGGCGGATTTGTGTTTGGATTGAAATTATTGGTCGGAGTCGGCGGTTGATTGCCGGTTTGTTGCCCGAAAGTTTGCGGATTATTAGTCTGCTGCCCGAAATTCTGTTGATAACCGATGTCGCCGCGTTGTAATGTCTGTTCGGAAATTGACTGCTGCGAAATCCTTTGGATTTGTTCGGCGGACATCTGCTGCGTCGCGTCGTTTTGTGGCGAAGTCTGTTCAGGCAGACGCGTCTGCTGCTGCGCGAGAAGCCGCTGTCGTTCCTGTTCAATCAGCAAAGCATCTTTGTCGGAAACCCTGATCGTATCCTGAGATTGCTCATTTTCGCGGGTTTTGACAGCGGCAACCGCATTTTGCAGAGCCTGTTGCATTTCGATTGCGGAAACGTAGCGTTTATCGTGGTCAACTTCCATCGCTTTGAGCAAAATTGCGGAAATCTCGAACGGAATCTGTTTATTGATCGCCATCGGATTCTGCAAAGGATCGGCTTTATTCGACCAGACTTCGAGCGTTCGTTTGAGCGCGTCAATCGGCAAAACGCACGTTAAAAGATGATAAGCAGTCGCGCCGAGAGCGTATAAATCGCTGCGTGCATCGGCGTTCTGCTCCATCACGATTTTAATTTTAGCCTCAAATCGCTGCGTTAAAACTTCGCGGAAAACCGGATCGAGAACGCGGAAAATCTGTTCAATCGGCGAATAATTAAGCGTTGCGGCAACGAATGTCTGATTATTGATCGTCGTCGAATTCGGTGGTTCAGTGCCGCCTTTGGCAATCCCGAAATCGAGCAGTTTAATTTTGCCGCGCGGCGTGATCTTCAAATTTTGCGGCTTTAAATCACGGTGATAGATCGGCGGATTTTGCGTGTGCAGATAATCTAATCCGTCAAGCAGTTGATCCATCCAGCGCAGCACGTCTTCGAGCGGAAACGGAATCTGACGTTCTTCGAGCAGTCCGCCTAAGTCCTTTCCTTCGACCAGTTCCATTACGAGAAACTGCCGGTTCGTGTCGGTAAAATAATCGCGGACGTGCGGGACGACTTCGTGTTTGATTTTGGCGAGAATCTTCGCTTCGCGCTCAAAGGCGCGGAGCAGCATTTCCTGCTGTTTCGGGTTTTGGGAGTTCGCTGCGATCATTATCTCTTTGAGCGCACAGGTCGTATCGAATACGTTGTCGTGCGCCTCATAAACCGCGCCCATTCCGCCGTGTCCGAGTTGGCGGAGAATCCGATACCGACCATGAAGAATCTCATTTACTAAAAGCATTTTTATTTGAACGTCCGAATTAAAAGATTTTTATCTCGCAAATTATAACCGTTTTTTCAAAAAATTGAAAAAACTTTCGGCAAAATTACGCATTTTGACTTTTTACAGACTCATTAAAATTCAAAATAATACGATTCGCCCTGTGAATCATTGTTATCTCCATCTTTTTTATCTTCCGCCAAAAAGCCCTGCGCGACGAAAAGGCGAACAATTGTCCGCGCATCGTTGCGCTGAAATTTGTCGGAAAATTGATTCATCCGGTTGAGATCGGCTTTTCCGAGTTTTTGAATTTGGTCAATATACCGAAACAACAATAAACCTTCCCACTCATAACCGTTGACTTTCATTAAAAGTTCACCTTTTTTGAAAGTTTCACTATGTTTGTTATATTTGCTCAAAATTGCCGAAGCCTGCACGAAATCGTTGAGCTGTTCGACAATCGGCTCGAAAA
Organism: Pyrinomonadaceae bacterium; assembly: GCA_965247805.1. GTDB lineage: Bacteria > Acidobacteriota > Blastocatellia > Pyrinomonadales > Pyrinomonadaceae > JAFDVJ01. Next base: position 3,900,136 of record OZ252034.1, on the reverse strand, counting down.
TCCGAAACGCTTCGGGCGCGTCAATGACCGCGTAACCCTTGACGACTTCCATCAAATCGTTTAGTTCGTTTTCGTCTTCCGGGTATTCATTTGCCAAAGCCTTCGCGTCTTTCATCAAACCGACAGCAGTTTCGCGGTCTTTATCGTTGTCTTTTTTGTAAAATTGAATTGCCAGTGCTACTAGTTTTTGAATCTGCGTTTTCTTTTGATTGAGATTTTTGATGAGTTTTTTAGCATCGTCAAGTTTGCCGGCATCGGCGGCACGGGTGATTTTCGCCGATTCATATTGTTCGTTGGCACGTTCACGCGCTTTTTCGTCGGGAATTTGTTCGATGATATTTTTCGCCCGTTCGTCGGCATCAATTTGCCCGATTTTGTTAATTATTGATTGATAAGCCGAAGCCTTTTCGACTTCGTTCAGCTTCGGCAGATCGGCGAGAATTTCTTCGGGAGTCGAATTTTGATTCCAGATTTTTTCCTGCTGCTGAAAACGCTTTAATTCAGGAGGAAGATTTTTCATCGCTTCGGTTTGTTTCTGCTTGAGAAGAGGAACTCTTTCCGGCACGATTTTTTCGAGGTTCGCCATTACCTGATTCAAAGCCATCGTCATTTGAAGCGAATTATTCGGCTGTAAAAATGTCGCAGCGAGTTTGTTGGCAAGGTCTTTAACCTGCGTTTCGCTGAACTTGAAAACTTTATCTTTCGGATTTTTCGGCGGTTTCGGATTGGTCGCATATTGCAAAAATCGAATCGCCGCGTTCAAATCTTCATTCTTTTTCGTTAAATCGGTGTCAACTATTTTTGCCACCACATCGTCCGCCAGCGAAGCAGCTTTTTTTTCTTCTTTTTGGTTGAGTTTTTGCAGCAGCGGCAAAACATTCCACGAAATTCCCTTGGAAAGCGAATCTTTAATCAGTTTGATCGCCTTGTCGGGATTTTGTTCGGCGGCAAGCAGCGCAAATTTTTGTTCAAGAGCGATTTCCTGTTGAACGCGAAATCGGCTGGGATCGAAATTCATAAAACCGCCGTCCTGTTTCGCATTCTGCTGTGCGGCTTTGGTCATTGCTTCGACCAATTTGGCGGGACGCGTCTGGACGAGAATTTCGAGAGCTAAATCGGCATCGTGTTTAGCTATCATCGGCAAAATATCGTTACGAATGTCAGTAAATTCAAAAACGCCTGAATATAAATCGTCACTTTCCTTTTTGTCCTTATCAGCTTCGGTGTTGGCAGCTAAAATTTCGTTCGCCGAATTACGAAAAAGTTCGCGGGCGCGTTTTTCGTCGTATTTCCAATATAAATCGCCGCCGATTGCATAAACAATGGCGCGATTTTGCGCGAGTTTTAACGTCGCAGCATCGCTGACCGACTGATCAACCATTTCCAACACTCGTTTTTCGAGTTCTTTTTGCGCCTTTTCCTTTTCCGATTTAGATTCGGTCGGCGAAGTTTTTGAATCGGCGGGCGAAGTTTGTGCATCGGCGTAGATGCCGAAAAAAATACAAATCATTGCCGTAAAAACAAACAGGACAACGGATTTCATACGATTTTCTCCTTATTAACCGGGTTTTGACAAACTGTGTTTCGTTAGCTATTAAAGCATACTTAATCGGAATCTGAAAGAAAAACTCGACAATATTCAAGAGGTTGAAATGATGCGGCGCAGCGAGAGTTTTCCGTAAATTTTCGCGAATGGAAATAAAACGCATCGAATTTGGTATAAACAAACCGGAGCGAGTTTTAGAACGAAACAAATTTATAAAAATGTTCGGTTTTGGCAAAGGCAGTAAAAACAGTGATTGGGAAGATTTTGAGAACGAGGCAATGCCTTGTTTAGAGAGTCTTTACCGCGTGGCGCGTTGGATGGTCAGGAACGAAACGGAAGCTGAAGATTTAGTGCAGGAAACCTTCGCGCAAGCCTTAAGTTCATTTCACCGATACGAACGCGGAACGAATTGCCGCGCGTGGCTGGTTAAGATTATGGAAAATCTCAACCATAAGCGTTGGCGCAAACTCGGACAACTCAAACTCGTTGCCGACACTGAAGAAAAAATCGCCGAAACAATTGCCTTTGAACCGCCGACACCGCCGAACGTGACCGATGAGGAGGTGCTGACCGCGCTCGAAAAAATTCCGGCACAGTTCCGGCAAATCGTTGTAATGGCTGATGTTGAAGAATTTGCCTACCGCGAAATCGCCGACGTTTTGCAGATTCCGATTGGAACGGTGATGTCGCGTCTGCATCGCGGGCGCAAACTCCTTCGCGCGGAATTAGCCGTTTACGCGCAGAATTACGGATTTAACGATGTGCGCGGGGCATCAGGTAATTAAAGCTATGAATTGTAAAGATTTTCGGGAAATTGCCGACTCATATTTAAGCGACGAACTGCTCGTTGAAACCAATCACGACGTTTTGCGCCATCTGGAAAACTGCGCCGATTGCCGCCGTGAACTCGCCGCCCGCCGCGACTTGCGCGAACGTCTGAGTTTCGCGGTCAAAAATGCGCCGCAAAGTCAAATAAATCCGGCTTTTGCCGCGAATCTGAAAGCAAATTTGCGCGAACAATATTCATCCAAACAGAAGCGTTGGAGTTTGACTAATTTCATCGGCACAAATCCGGCGTTCGCGGGAATTCTGGCGATTTTGGTTTTGTCGTCGGTGATCGGTTTGGCGTGGCAATTCGGGCGCACCGCAAGTTCGGATCAGGCATCAAAATTGAATCCAACGACACCGAATCCGACGAATATAATAACGGCGGACGAAAACAGTTCTTTGCACATTCAACGCGCATCGTTCGTCGAGATGGAAGCGGACGCGGCGGAAGATCACAAACATTGCGCTTTGAAATTCAGTTTGCCCGAAATGCCGATCAGTCTGGATGAAGCCGCGAAAAAATACGGCAAATTCAACAGGGATTTGGACAAATCCGTCCTTAATCCGTTAAAGGAAGTTTTCGGCGAAAAGGTCAAATTACTCGAAGCGCATTCGTGCATTATCAACGGCAGACGCTTCGCGCACATTGTTGTCGAATACCAAAATCGTGTCGTATCAGTGCTGGTTGCAAAGCGCGAAGACGGAACGGAAACCGCCAACAGCGACGCAATTTCGTGCCAATCAATCGAAGATTTGCGAATCGCCTGTTTTGAAACCGCGAAGTTAGACGTATTCGTCGTCTCGGATTTGGACGAATCGGAAAACTTGAAACTGGCGCGAACAATTTCACCGGCGGTCAAAAAACATTTTGAGCAAAGCGGCGCAAAGGCGTAGGGGAAAAGTCTTGAGTCGTAATTCAATCGGACTCAAGACTTATGACTCAAGACTCAAGACTTTAAAGATATGGCAGCGAAAGATATAAAATCAAGCGAAATCACGCCGGAAAAAGTTTACTTGAGTCGGCGTAATTTTATTCGTGCGGGAATGTTTGCCGGAACGACGCTGGCGACGGGTTTGGCGTATCGCTTTTTCAATCCGCCGCCGCCGAAGGAAGTCGTTACGGCGGAGATTCAGGACATCAAACAGCCGACCGAATTTAGAAATTTTGAAAAGCCGAATTCGTTTGAAGAAATCACGAATTACAATAATTACTACGAATTTTCGACGAGCAAAACTTCGGTTGCGCGGGCGGCGCAGGATTTTATCACGCGACCCTGGACAATCGAAGTCGGCGGATTAGTCAATAAGCCAAAGGTTTTCGACATTGACGAACTTCTTAGATTCGATCAGGAAGAGCGGATTTACCGTTTCCGCTGCGTCGAAGGTTGGTCAATGGTCATTCCGTGGGTCGGTTTTCCGCTGAAGAAGATTTTGGATGCGGTCGAACCTCTCGGCACGGCGAAATACGTCGCGTTTGAAACCTTTTACGGCGGCAAAAAGTCTTCAAACCCGAATGTGAAATTGCCCGAAGGCAGAAATTCGATGCAGTCGTCGTTTTCGGCGGGAATTGATCTGCCTTACGTCGAAGGTTTACGGCTTGATGAAGCGTTACATCCGCTGACGATTTTGGCGACCGGACTTTACGGCAAACAGATGCCGAATCAAAACGGTGCGCCGATTCGCCTCGTCGTGCCTTGGAAATACGGCTTCAAAAGTATCAAATCAATCGTCAAAATCACGCTGACCGACCGCGAACCGAAGACGACCTGGAACATTTCCGCCTCCGATGAATACGGCTTTTATTCAAACGTCAATCCGAACGTCGCGCACCCGCGCTGGTCGCAGGCGCGTGAACAGCGCATCGGCGAATACACAAAGCGCGAAACTTTGATGTTCAACGGTTACGCCGACGAAGTTGCGCGGCTGTATGAAGGAATGGATTTGAAAAAGTACTTTTAATGGTGAATGGTGAACAGTGAGTTTTGTTTTTCACTAATCACTCACCATTCACCATTCACCATTAACATGAACGACGTAAAGTTTAACAAAATCTTACTTTTTATAAACGCGCTTGTGCCGCTTGCATTGCTCGGTTTTGACGCTTTGCAAGGAAATTTAGGCGCGAATCCGATTGAGTTTTTTCTGCGGACGACGGGCATTTTAACGCTTGTTTTTTTAATGATAACTTTATCGGTGACACCGGTTCGCAAATATTTCGGCTGGAATAATCTGGTGAAATTTCGTCGAATGCTCGGACTTTACGCGTTCTTTTACGGATTTTTACATCTTGTCACCTACAGCATTTTCGATAAAAGTCTGAGTATTCCGGCGATTATCGCGGACATTTGGCAGCGTCCGTTTATCGCAATCGGAATGCTCGCTTTTTTTCTGCTGATTCCGCTTGCCGTCACTTCGACAAATGGAATGATTAAACGAATCGGCGGCAAAAACTGGTCGCGGCTTCACAAATTAACTTATCCGATTGCGATTTTGGGCGTGATTCATTTTTGGATGATCGTCAAATCCGATGTTTTTTATCCGGCTTTGTTCGGTATCGTTTTGGCGGTTTTGCTTTTTTACAGAATTTACAACTTACAGCAAAAGCCGAAAGCGCAGAAGACGAAAGTTCAGGAAGTTTGAATCTCATTATTCAATAGTTGCGCGGTTTCAGGTAGAGATTTTTTATCAAAAAATTTCACTTCTAACTTTTGGCGCATTTTCAGCGAATATTTTTCAACAAAATAATAGGAAATAATTGTCATCACGGCTAAACCGATGAAATTAAGCGGTGTTCGCGTCAGAATACTCGGATTGTCGGGATTGAAAAACGGCTGCTGCCAGAGATAAATCGAATAACTCATCGTTCCCAAAACGGTCATCGGCGCGGAATTGAGAAATTTCCCGAAAATCGTTTCGTAATTCGTCACCGACCAATCAATACAAAGCGCAATCAGCAAATTCATCATCGAAAAACTTACGCCGAGAAATAACAGCGGATGTTCGGATTGAAAGTTGAAAAAGAGAATTGCAAACGGCAAAACAACGACGATTTTTGACGCGAGAAAATTGCGATATAGCGAAGTTTGATGCAGACGGGTGTAAAAAAGTGCAAGCAAACAACCAATGCCGAGCGCGTCCAAATTTGCGTGAAAACCTTTAATAACCCAAATCGGTTCAACTCCGAAAAACTCGAATTCGGCAATCCGAATGAGCGGACTGACGGCAACCAAAAACAGCAAAAACAACTTCGTCTTCCGCAAACCCAAAATCAATAAAACGCCCGGAAATATTAAGTAAAATTGCTCTTCGACCGCCAGCGACCAAGTGTGTCCGAGATTCCAATCAGCCGGATTAAAGTAATTTGTCGCGTAAACAGACGCGTAAAAAAGTGATTTTAGCGGAATCGCCGCGACTCCGAACAGAGCCGCCAAAAGCATCACGAAAAGATAAAAATAATACGGCGGAAAGATTCGCAAAGTGCGGCGAAAGTAAAATTTCAAAAGATTGACGGTTGCGGTTTTCTCGATTTCCTTTATCAAAATTCCGGTAATTAAAAACCCGGAAATTACAAAGAAAACACGCACACCTAAATTGCCGAGATTGCCGAAATTACCAAAACCCAAAACGTGAAACAGATGTCCGGCGACAACCAGCACAATCGAAATCGTGCGTAAACCGTCGAGCGAAGGAATGCGTTTGGACGTTTTTTCCATAACTTTCTCGCAATTATAAACTTTTAATCGCGGAACAAATCCAGATTCATAAAATCGGAGCTAAAGTTATGAAGAGAAAGAAAATTAACGGGGCTTTTTAAGTGGTGTGACAAGATCGAATGTCCGGCGGAAATCTTCGCCGCTCATCGTGACCGTGCGGCACATTTCGTAAATTCGTGAACGCAGCCGAACACCGATTCTTTCTTCGAGAGTTTCCTCACGTTCGTTGCGTTTCTCGTCGAGATAGTTGGTCGTAAAGATCGTCAGTTTTTTGTCGTTGTAACGCGTGTTGATGATGTTTGCCATCGTGTCGCGCACCCATTCCGACGGTTTGGTCGCGCCGATTTCGTCTAAAACCAAAATCTCCGTTTCCAGAATCGGGGCGAGAACTTTGAGTTCGGAAGTTTGCGTGTTGACGTTGTAAGAATTTTGAATTTCTTTCAAAAGTGAACCCGATTCGTAAAACAGGCAGTTAAATCCGCGCTCGGTCAAACCTTTCAAAATCGAAACCGCGAGATGCGTTTTGCCGACTCCGACGGTTCCCATAAAGAGCAAGCCGCGTTCAACTGCGGGATATTCCATTGTCAGTTTTGACGCATACTTAAAGGCACGTTCCTGCGACGGATTCAAAACTTTATAGCTGTGAAAATGACATTCGGCGTAGCGTTTCGGGATACGCGTCTTTTCTAAAAGATTAGTGTGCGAATTTTGTTTGCGGCATTCACAGCGGCGTGCGCCTTTTCCCGGCACAACTTCCAGTCCCGAACCGAAGCATTTTGAACAAACTTCCGGCTCGTCGCCGTCGTCGGGCGAACCGTAAAAATCCTTTTCAGGCGCATCATCAACCGTGTTCGGAACGGCGAAAAGCGAATGAATTTTAGCTTTTTCCTGCGGCATCCAAATTCAAAATCTTGTAATTTCCTAAATGACCTTGTTCTTTTTGAGAGACGAGTTTCATTAAAATACTGAAGCTGTTTACGGATTATAACACTCAATTTTTAGATTTCAAGTTTTTTTATAACTTTTATAAACCAATAAACATCGTGCTTTGAGCAATTAAGAAATGCTTGAAAAATCAAATTACTGCAAATACAAGACTTAGCATTTAACAATAAATTCACATCCGGCGAAAAAATATCCGCTTTGTTTTTTGAAACGTCGGCGTGTGCTATATTAACTCTTTATGTAATTGTAATCTTTACTGAATTTTATGAGTATGTTTCGTAGTTTGTTAATCAAATTGGGGTTGGCGAATCTAAATGCCGAACGTGCGCCGATTTCGGTTTTTTTGCTTGACGACGATCATCGCCGTCACCGCTGGTTCAAAAAACGCTTTGAAGGCGACGACGTAATTATCGCCGAAACAGTCGAAGAAGCCAAAGTCTGTCTCAACGAAGAACCCTTCGACGCGATTTTCCTTGATCACGACCTGCTGCCGCACCATTACGAATCTAACGATCACAATGATTTTTCCAGCACCGGCTACGCGATTGCCGAATACTTAAACGAGAGAAAAGATTTACAGCGTGCCGCGACGATCATCGTTCACACACGCAACGCCGATGCCGCCGTCCGAATGGTCGAAAAACTCCGCGAATCCGGCAGAACCGTCGAATACTGCGCCTTTCCGATGCTCGATCTAAAAATCAAAAATTATTGGAAAAGATAGGTAAAGATAAAAAAGTGAAAAAATCGGCGTAAAATTATTAACCGACTTTTTCACTTTTCCACTTTTAAACCATTTCACTTTGGCTCTTCTTCGAGAATTTCCTGCACGCGACCGACTTGTCCGTCGGTCAGGCGCACTTTGATTCCGTGCGGGTGAAAGTTCGAGTTGGTCAGCAAATCTTTGACGATGCCGATGGTTTGTCTGCCGCTGCGCTGGTCTTGTTTCAGGACGATGGCGACGCGGATGCCGGGACGGACGTTTTCTCTCTGTTTTCCATTCATAATCTACCGATAAAATATTTTAACTCATTTTAGCAAAATCTTCGGGAACAAATCTCGAAATCCGGTGTCTAAACTGGCGGCGGCAGATTTTTACTGCCCATTTTGTTTCAAAACCGATACTCGGCGGCACCGGAAAAAAGAGGAGAAACAGAAAGAAAATGCTAAATCAATTGATCGAATCGAAAAATAATTCATCGGAAAACACGCGTCGAAGCGGTTTTTTGGTAATGACGTTCGGAGTTTTGACCGCCGTTTTAATGAGCGGCTGGACTTATAGTTTGTTCGCCAAAAATTATGGAATGGGCAGCGGTGAACTCGAATTATCGAGCATCGTCGCGCCGGTCGCGCTCAACGACGCGCCGCCGCCGAAACCTGAAATTAAATTTGAAAAATCATCCAAAGCCGCGCCCGACAAAGTTATCTTAAAGGATTTGTATGAAGATATTTCCAGAACGACAACTCCGCCAAAGGACATCAGCGGTGTCAAAGAAGTTATCAATGCGCGGCAGTTTGACCAAAATAAACTGGAAGTCGGCAACCGAAATCAAATTCCTGAAAACATCGGTGGAAGAACCGGAAATCAGGAAGAACAAAACTGCGGTTTATGCCAATCGGAAAATAATAAAAAAGAGAAAGTCGAAGACAAATTCGATGAAATCGTCGTTAAAACAACTCCAAAACCAACCGTTGTGCCGATTAAAACTACCGTGTCTTTAGGCGTAATTAACGGTCAGGCAACTTATCTGGCAAAACCGCCGTATCCGGCTGCCGCCAAACAAATGCGGGTTGGAGGCGCAGTTAATGTTCAGGTAATGATTGACGAAAAAGGCAATGTCGTTTCGGCTTCGGCAGTTTCAGGACATCCGCTGCTTCGTGCCGCTTCGGAAAAAGCTGCGCGTGAAAGCAAGTTTTCGCCGACATTTCTTTCAAAACAGCCGGTTAAAGTAACCGGCGTGATTGTTTATAATTTCGCGCAGTAAAACGATTTTTGAATAAATCAGAACAGTGCGCGGCGGCGATCTGACAATTGCTCCGCCGACAGGTCGCCGCCGCTCGCTGTTCTGACAAAATCACCCTCAAATTATTCGCCGCCAAATTGCGTAAAATAATCGAAAACTTCCCCGAAAACCTTCCACCCAAAAACTGCTGAAACCTGTGCGACCGTCGGCGACGAAAGCGAGAATCGAACCGTAGGAAATCAGATTCATCACCGGTAAAATTAAAATTGTTTTGAGGATTCCGGCTTTTTGCAGATCGGTCTGCCGAAAACTCGTTTCAGTCCAATTCGTGACGAGGTGAAAAGCCGTCGTCCAGCCTAAAATACCGAGAAAAAGTTTCGGGTTCAAATCAATAAAATACGCGACAATCAAGACGAACAAAGAAATCGTCGGGAAAAAATAAGGCGCGAGCGTCACCCAAGTTTGCCCGGTCGTGCCGAGTCCGATTTGGCGAACTTCACCGCCTTCGTGTGCGCTGACGCGAATGCCGACCGGAATTTTCAAAAACAATAAGCCGATTAACAGATGCGTCAATTCGTGTTCAAGCGTTTCGAGATAACTCCACGCGCTCAAAAAAAGCCGTTTCGCCAAAAATAAACACGGAAAGAAAATTAACAATCCCGCCAAAAACGCCAGCCAACGCGCGTCTTTCAGCGAAATTTTGCCGACGACCCGAAGCGTTTCGCCGCCGAACCCGTAAAACAAAAACGGCACGGCACACAGAAACAAAATCATTGCTATTCTGGCGAAAATCTTCAGCATCGGCGCAGGTTCAAAAAAGTCTTACTGTTTGACAGATTAACAAACTTTATTTGGAAGGCATAAACATTAAAATCAAAAAGGAGCGCGAAAATTCGCGCTCCCCAAATTAACCTTTGATAATCGAAATTTAATTTTTACCGATCTACGGTATAAAAGCGTGAGGAACCAACTCATCGCCTGAAAGTCCCCACTGCGTATAACTAAATCCGGTTGTCGAATTGATGCTATACCAAGTGCCGTTTGACGGGCGGTAGATGGCAATGTCGGTTTTCCCGTCGCCGTCGTAATCGGCGGGAATCGGAATATCTGCGCCAATTCCCCATTGAGTATATCTAACACCGCCCGATGAATTTAATATATACCAAGTGCCGTTTGACGGACGATAAATGGCAATGTCGGTTTTCCCGTCGCCGTCGTAGTCTGCCGGAACGAGTTTGTCCGCACTCAAACCCCATTGAGTCGCTTTGAATCCATCACGGCTTTGCAGTAAATACCAAGTGCCGTTTGACGGGCGGTAGATGGCGACATCGGTCTTGCCGTCGCCGTCGTAATCGGCGGGAATCGGAATATCTGCGCCAATTCCCCATTGAGTATATCTAACACCGCCCGATGAATTTAATATATACCAAGTGCCGTTTGACGGACGATAAATGGCAATGTCGGTTTTCCCGTCGCCGTCGTAATCGGCGGGAATCGGAATATCTGCGCCAATTCCCCATTGAGTATATCTAACACCGCCCGATGAATTTAATATATACCAAGTGCCGTTTGACTGGCGATAGATGGCAATGTCGGTTTTCCCGTCGCCGTCGTAGTCTCCCGGAACGATTCTGTCCGTGCCGAAACCCCATTGAAAATATGTAATGCCGCCGGCTGAATTGACAATATACCAAGTGCCGTTTGACTGGCGATAAATTGAAATGTCGGCTTTTCCGTCGCCGTCGAAATCGAACAGTGTTTTTCTGAAGGTCGGTGATGCCGCTTGATTGATGGTGAATGTTTGTCCGGCAACCGTAATTGTTCCGGTTCGCACCGCGCCCGAATTGGCGGCGACGGCGAAAATGACCGTGCCGTTTCCGCTGCCGCTCGCGCCGCCGGTAATCGTGATAAAGGCGTTGTTGCTGACGGCGGTGTAATTACATCCGGCTTGCGCGGTAACGGAAATCGTGTTGCCTGCGCCGCCGCCTGCGCCGATGGTCAGGCTCGTCGGTGAAATCGAATACGCGCAGATGTCGTCGGTGATTATTGTTCCCGTTCCCGTTCCGCCGAGAATTGTGCTGTTCACCGCGCCGCTTAAATTCACCGTAAAAGTTTCGGTCGGCTCAATCGTCGTATCACCGTTGACGGAAACTGTAATTGTTTTACTGATTTCTCCCGGCGCAAATGTGAGCGTTCCTGAAGCTGCCTGATAATCAGTTGGCGCAGTTGCCGTGCCGTCGGCGGTCGCGTAATTGACCGTCACAATTTGCGACGAAGCAGTTGAAAGTCCGACCGTAAAATTAAACGCGGTCGTGCCGCTGTTGCCTTCGTTGAGAGAGACGTTGCCGATGGAAATATTCGGGACAACACTCGTATCGCCCTCAAAACGCGCAATCAATGTTCTCGAAACTCCGGCGATCTGCGTAAAATCGCCGGTGACGATAACTTTGCCGTCCGTCTGAATATTGACCGAACGAACGCTTTCATTTGTGTTGCGGCTCGGCGACGTGACGGGATAAGTCGTGTCGAGTGTGCCGTTCGCATTAAATCGCGCAAAACCGTAGCCGTTCGTGTCACCCGGCAGAAAGAAAAATCCGCCGCCGATAAATTTGCCGCTTCCCAGTAATTTAATTGCTTCAATTCCGCCGCCCGAAATTCCCAGATCGAGCGACGGATCAGCCGCGCCGCTCGAATCAAGGCGAAGCATTCCGCGCCGCGTGATGCCGTCAACCGTCACCGGACCGCTAACGCCGAACATCAAAATTTTGCCGTCCGGCTGAAGTTCCAAATTGCCGCGAATCGGCAAAATCATACTTGTTCCGCCGCGAAATGTCGGGTCAATATTCGCGCCGGCAAAGCGCAGCGTGGCATCGCCGCCAAAGTTCGCCATTCCGCCGATCACGAGTTTTCCGTCAGGCTGGAGAATGAAACTTTTAGAAATGTTGTTGAAAGTAAACATTGCGATTGATTCGACAAACGAGCCGTTCGAATTCAAGCGGCTGACACCCGAAAAATTTCCCGCCGCGAGAATCTGTCCGCCCGGTTCGACGACAATTTTACCGACCTGTCCGAAAACGCTCGACTGCGCGACGACAAAAGTCGTGTCGAGCGAACCGTCGGCGTTGACGCGCACGAGAGTTTTCGTGCCGCTTGGCGTGACGAGTGTGCCGCCGACCAAAATTTTTCCGTCCGGCTGCAGTGCCAGCGCGAAAATTGTCGTCTGAGTGCTGCCCATTACAAAAGGCGAAATAAATGTCGCATCGCGTGAACCGTCCGCGTTCAGACGTGCCAGACTGATCTGATTAATGCCGTTGACATTGGTGAACGCGCCGCCGACGACAATCTTTCCGTCAGTCTGTAAGACGTTGGCATAAATGCTGAAGAAACTGCCCGAAGACGAAAAACTCGGCGGATTAAACGTCAAATCCAAATCACCCGGCGCGGCTTTGGCAATTGATGAAGTCCAAAAAAACGCTGCCAAAGATAACACGATTGCCCAACTCACTCTACTGTTTTTCATAATTGCTGCTTACTTTTACAAGTTTATTTAGGAATTTAGCCGATGAAATTGTCATCCATAAATTTAATGATTTCATCCAGCCGCCCAAGCGTTTTGATTCCGGCTTTGCCGTCAACTTTTAATCCGGCTTGCCCATGGAAACGGCGCACGGCAAAAAATGTTTTTTCGTTGAAATTATCCTGCTCAAACTGAATGGTTGCAAACTCGAACGGTCCCCACGCTCGCGGCGGTTCGTGGGTTGAACGCTGCGCGGGAAGATGTTTTTGAGGAAGACCGGCGAAATTCTTCTCGATAAATCTCAAATTGGCTTCGAGATTACTGACACTCAAATCAACCGTCTCGCTGTCTAAACCCATTTGCAGTGAACGAAAGGGAACCTGCGCCGCTTCCTTTAACCTTTCACAGGGTTCGATACCCAAACTTGATTTCAAAACATTACGAAACATAACCTTTGTTCTTCCTTATAATTTATGTAACTCCAACAAATTTCAGGCGGTTTAGATAAAAACTTTTCGATTGACGGTTCGCCTAAACTCGATTTATCCAACCGTATTTTCCACGCATTCAAAATTTGCCTTCAATTATCAACGCGAAAGGCAAATCTAAAAAGGCTGAGTATTTCTGCGATAATTTTTCACTGCCAAAAACGGAACGATTAAAAATATCGCTCGGTAACGCTTCCGATACTTTCAAAATCAATTCTGTTTGCCGAGTTTTGCTTCCTTGAACAAAGCAAATTTTCGCAGATAAAACCGGGCGGCGTAACTACACATTTGAGCAGGTTGTGAGGCGGGTTTGAAACGCAAAATCGTAAATGTTGACCTCAAATCCCGGATATTGAACTGCATTTCGACCTTGCCGTTCCGCTTGATTTGCGTCGTCGAACAACTCGCCTTGAAAATTCAAGGTCGCCCCTTGCCTGAAAGTCGTCAGTTCGGTCGAAACGTCGAGCATCGAAAATATAAACAAACGTCTCAGAATGCTTTCGTCATAGAACTCGCCTCAAATTTTGGTTTTTAGTTCGGTCTCGCAAATTATTTTTCGCTCACGTTGACGAGCAGATTGGCAGACATCGCGGCGTATAATTTTTGCGCCAAAACCGGATCGAGCGCGGCGAGCCATTGATATTGAACTTCCGCCGACGGCTTATCGTTTTCGAGCAGGTAAAGTCGTCCCAAAAGAAGCCGCGCTTCGGCGTTTTGCGGCTGCAGGCGCACGACTTGTTCAATCGGCTTTTTCGCTTTTTTAAATTTTTTCAGCCGCGTGTAAAGACAGCCGAGATTGTAATTCGCCGGAGCGAAATCAGGCTGAATTTGAACGGCACGTTCAAACAGCGCGACGGCTTCATCCGCGCTGCCGGTTTCGGCGTAAATCGCGCCGAGTTTGTTGTAGTCTTCGGCGTAATCGGATTTCAGTTCAATCGCTTTTTTTAAGGCGGCAACAGCTTCGGGCATTTGTCCGGCGCGATAAAAAGCGTCGCCGAGATTGCCGTAAGCAATCGTGTAATCGGGGCGCAAATTGATCGCTTCGCGCAGTAATTTCACGGCTTCGGCAAACTTTCCGGCTTCGAGCAAATTAACCGCTTCGTTATTTAACGCTTCCGCCCGCACCGTTTTTTGCGCGAAATTTCCGCTCGTTTGCGCGTAAATCGAAAACACCAAAACTACTGCTAAACCAATTGTCAAACCAATTTTTAATGTCGTCCGTTTCATAACTTCTCCAATTTTCGTCAAGCCTGATTGTCGGCGCGGAGCAGGTAATAACTGCCCCGCGTTTTTTCGCGTGTTTTATTCAAATCGCGTCGCCGTCGAAGTTGCACAGCCGCTGCCGATGACGTTTCCGTTCAGGTCGAGAACTTCAACCGTGCCGCTCGATGTTGATTGATCGCCGCTTGCGCCGAGTTCGACGGTTTGCGTTACTCTCTGTTTCCCGATGAACACGCCGCTCGCGTTAAAGCGCAGGAAAAGAAACTTCAGCGAATAGCTCCGCCAGCCGTTCGTGCGCTGCCAAACTCCGTGTCCGGGACTTCGCAGAATCGGATTGCCGCCGCCGGCAAATTCGGCGTATGTGCCGCCTTTGTTATACGTCGTCAGACTTTGAAACTCAGGCGCGACCGGCATTCCCGTCGCGCAGTTGCGCGGTGTCACGACAACTTGCCAGACACCGACAATCGTTCTGTTCTGCCCGCGCTGCGCCGATATTTCTTCCGTCGTTTGCGCCGCGTTTTGGTCTGCGATTTTCGTGTTGTCCTGCGCGGACACGCGAACCTGCGCGAACGCCGCGAACATCAAAACTGCCAGTGTCATTCCAACGATTTTTTTTGTTATTGTATTTTTCATTTTCATTCCTCTCTTTTGTTTATTAAATTAATTTTCAGGCTCTTTTTTCGCCTTCAATCAATAACGCGACGCAAAGACGAAAAAAGGCTGAAAGTATTTTTCGGGCGCACTTTACCGTTCGACGAATTGATTGACTTAAACTATCAAGAGGCATATTCTTAAAGGCGAAAAATGCGGCAAAGTTATGGAGCAATTTCAAAAAAAATCACCGGAAATCACCGAAATTCTGCGCGAGTGGAGCGACGGTAAACAATCCGCACTGGACACGCTTTTGCCGCTGGTGTATGACGAACTTCACAAACAAGCCGCCCGGTTTCTGCGCCGTGAACGTGCCGGACACACTTTGCAGACGACCGCTCTGATTCACGAAACTTATCTGAAATTGATTGACCAACGGACGGTAAATTGGCAAAACCGCGCTCATTTTTTCGGCATCGCGGCACAGACGATGCGGCGGATTTTGGTTGATTACGCGAAAGCCAGACACCGCGAAAAACGCGGCGGCGCAGACGAAAATCTGCCGCTCGAAGATGTCACATTAGCGGTTTCGGGCGAAAGGGAAATTGATCTGGAAGAATTGGATCAAGCCTTAAACAGACTCGCCGCGATGGACGAACGACAGGCAAGCATCGTCGAATTGCGCTATTTCGGCGGCTTGAGCATCGAAGAAACGGCGGAAGTTCTGCACATCTCGCCCGCGACGGTCAAAACCGATTGGAAATCGGCAAAGGCGTGGCTCTATCAGGAAATTACGAAATAAAGTTTCGCTTTGCGGCTGTGCCGCCCGATGTGCGGAAAGGCTGTGCCTTTCCGTTATATTCGATAAATCTTGAGGCTATGCCTCACGGTTGTGTCGTAGAAAAGAGGCGCAGCCTCAAAGAATCAAAGACAGCTAACGGAAAGGCACAGCCTTTCCGCACATCTGCGGGCATAGCCCGAAGAAATACGATTTTCAACGCCAATAGTTAAAAATCACTATCTTAAAGCGACGCTGAATTATTTCAAAATGGACTCTGAACGCTGGCAAAAAGTTAAAGCATTATTCGATGTCGTGAGCGAACTCGCGCCATTGGAACGAGAGAAATTTCTCGCCCGGTCGTGCGGTGCGGATGACGATTTGCGCCGCGATGTTGAAAAACTGCTTGCGTCGTCAGACAAAGCGGAAAGTTTTATGGAATCGCCTGCTGCCAAGGAAGTCGTCAGCCGGATAATCGAGCCGAAAAATCTCGCGGCGGGCGTGAGTTTCGGGCATTATGAAATCGTTAGACAAATCGGCGCGGGCGGAATGGGCGAAGTTTATCTGGCGAAGGACAAAAAACTTGACCGCAAAGTTGCCGTCAAAATTCTCAACGAAAAATTCGCCGCGCACGAATCGAACCTGAACAGATTTATCAGGGAAGCGAAAGCCGCATCAGCCTTAAATCATCCGAATATTCTGGTCATTCACGAAATCGGCGCGAGCGAAAATTCAAACTACATCGTCAGCGAATATATCGAAGGCGAAACTCTGCGCGAATTTGTCAGAACCGCCTGCGGTAGCGGGCGGTTTAACGCAGATATTTTAGCCGTTGACAATATCGCTGCCGCTTCACACGCAAAACTTCAACCACCCGCTACCGCAGGCGGTTCTGACCTATCGGAAATTCTCGACATTTCGATCCAAATCGCCAACGCGCTCTGCACCGCGCACGAAGCGCACATCGTTCACCGCGACATCAAACCCGAAAATATAATGCTGCGTCCCGACGGTTTCGTGAAGATTCTGGACTTCGGTTTAGCGAAACTCGTCGAACAAAAAGCCGTCGGTTTTGAAGCCTCGACCGTCAAACAAAATCAGACGGCGAAAGGCGTGATAATGGGAACGGTCAATTATATGTCGCCCGAACAGGCGAAGGGCGAAAAGGTTGACGCGCGCACCGATATTTTCAGTTTCGGCGTGGTTTTATATGAAATGATCGCGGGCAGAACGCCGTTTGCGGGCGATTCGATGTCGGAAACTTTTGCGAATTTGATAAATGCCGAACCGCCTCCATTGACGAGATTTGCGTCGAATGTTCCCGAAGAACTAAACAGAATCGTCGTCAAAACGCTCCGCAAAAAACGCGATGAACGGTATCAAACGATGAAGGATTTACTGACGGATTTGAAAAGTCTGCGTGAAAATCTCGCGTTTGACGAGCGTTTGGAAAAATCGCACTCGCCGAATGATAAAAACGCGACCGCATTTCTAAAGGCGACGACGGGCGAAGCGAATAATCTAACAGGTGAAGCAAATCGAAATTTCACCGGGCAAATCAAACGAAATAAGTCATTTGCCGCGCTTGTTTCATTTGTTTTACTTTTGAGCGCAATCGGACTCGGCTATTACTTTTACAATTCAAAAAAATCGGTATCGGGCGCGAACATCAAAAAATCGCTCGCCGTTTTGCCGTTCGTCAATGCCGGAAACGATCCGAACTCCGAATATCTGTCGGACGGAATTACCGAAAGCGTGATTAACAATCTGTCGCAGATTTCGAGTTTGAAAGTGATGTCGCGCAATTCGGCGTTTCGCTTTAAAAATAATCAGGCGGACGTTAAAAATATCGCCGCGCAGCTTAATGTGGAAACGCTCGTAACGGGTGATATTAAACAACTCGGCGATAAGCTCATCATCAATGTCCGCCTGATTGACGCAAGCGACGATTCGCAGATTTGGGGCAGTCAATACGTCAAAAATTCCGCCGACATCATCGCCGCGCAAAACGAAATCGCGCAAGCCGTCGCTAACAATTTGCGCGTGAAATTAACTAATTCCGAACAAAAGCAGCTCGGTAAAAACTACACGGCAAACGTTGAGGCGTATCAACTTTATCTCAGAGGACGCTTTCAGGTCTTAAAGTCAACACTACCGGAAATAAACAAAGGCATTGCGTATTATCAGCAGGCGATTGATCTCGATCCGAACTACGCGCTTGCCTACGCCGGACTTGCGGAAGCGTATCGTGTTGCGGTGCTATCTGCTGACAGACCGCCGAACGAGTTTTTCCCGAAAGCGAAAGCGGCGGCGCAAAAGGCAGTTGAACTCGATGATACTCTCCCTGAAGCGCATCGAAATTTGGGCGCGGTCTTGTTTTTTTATAATTGGGACTGGAAGGAAGCCGAAAATCAATATCAAAGAGCATTAGAACTTGATCCGAGCAATGGTAGCACTCATTGGGTTTACGCGATTTTACTCTCCAACAGTTTGCGGCACACCGAAGCTCTCGCCGAGATAAAACGCGCCCGCGAACTCGATCCGCTTAATTTGATGATTATTATGGCTGAAGGAGTGTGTTTGAATGCTGCCGGAAAGCCCGATGAAGCCATCGCCGCATTGCAGAAAGCCTTTGAATTAGACCCGAATAATTGGGCGGCGCATCTTCTGATGTCGAATGCTTATAACCAAAAAGGAATGTTCGCCGAAGCCATTGCCGAAGCCCGAAAAGCCAAAGAATCCAATGGCGACAATGTAATATTCGATGTCAATATCGCACACGCTTTGGCGAAATCCGGCAAAACTGCGGAAGCGCGAACCGTATTAAACGAATTATTGAAAGCGTCAGCCGACCATTACGTTCCGCCGTCCAGTATCGCGGCAGTTTACAACGTCTTGGGCGAACGCAACGAAGCCCTGACTTTGCTCGAACGCGCCGTTGATGCGCGGGATGTGGACTGCGTATTTCTGAAAGTCGCTCCGGTGTGGAACAACCTGCGAAACGAGCCGCGCTTTATCGAATTGATGCGGCGGATGAATTTTTAAACAAAAACCGTTTGACTGGAGCGAGGGGCATCCCTGCTTGCATTGAGCGTTCGCTTCGGACGCTCACAAGCGTCGGTTAACCCAAATCTTGAAATGAAACGAAATGCGTAAATGCGAAGTTGTTAATTTTATTTCAACTCGTCGAATTACGAACGCTTGTTCGCGGTAAAAGACACCGCTCATTGCAATCTGGAAGGATTGCGCTCCAGTCAAACGGTGAATTTTTCTGCTTAAACTAATTTCTCGCGCAGAGCCTTGGCGACGGCTTCGGTTTTTGAGTGAACCTGTAATTTTTCGTAGATGTTTTTAAGGTGAAACGAAACCGTGTGAAACGAGATGTTCATTTCACGCGCGGCGGTTTTTTTGTGGTGTCCTTCGATTAATAATTTTAGTAATTCGGTTTCCTGCGGCGTGAGATGATAATCGGCTTCGCGCGGCGGGCGAAAAGTGCGGAAGAGATTGACGACGCGGGCGGCAATGGTTGGCGACATCGGCGAACCGCCGCTCACGGCTTCTTTTAAGGCTTCGAGCAGTCTGGCGGGCGGCGTGTTTTTCAGCAAATAACCGTTCGCGCCGTTACACAAAGCGTCGAAAATTTCGCGGTCGTTGTCGTAAATCGTCAAGGCGATGATCGGCACGTCGGGAAAAATCTCGCGCATTCGTTTGATGCCTTCGATGCCGCTCATTCCGGGCAAACCCAAATCGGTTAAAATCGCGTCCGGCTGTTCGCGTTCGATTCGTGCCAGCGCGGTTTCCATCATCCCGAACGCCGCCACGCATTTAAAGCCGTCCGTGCCGTTGATTAAAGCGCACAAACCTTCGCGGATGTCGCGCAAATCTTCGATCAGCACGACGCGCAAAATTGACGGATTCGGTTCGTTTTGATTGATTTTTGCTGTCGGGTTCATAAAATAAGCTGCAATTTATCAAGCGTTCAAAATTTGAATATAACTCGCCGGATGAAAATACTAATTTTTATCAAATTCAACTAACTTTTTTTAGTTCCGTGTTGAAGGAAAAAATATTCCAAGTCTTTCCCTTGATTTTCTTGCCACAAGCCTCGACCTTAGAACCCATAAAAGAAGCGATGGCTTGACTCCAAAAGGCTTGTGCCGCCGTGTTTTTTTGTGTTACACGGACTTCCCAAAGTCCCGGAAATTTTCTCCAGACTTCGTGAGCCGCTCTCATTCCGATTCGATGTCTCCGGTATCCGCGAATAATAAAAAATTCAGCCAGATCCCAAATGTTCGCGTCATCTGAAATCTCCGAACCTTTCCGCACGAACACGAATCCGGCAAGATTGCCGTCCGCCTTAATCAAAAAAGGATAGCGATTGCTCTCCTGCCAATAAAGCGGAAGATGTTCATAGCCAAAGCGTCCGTCGGAATCGAGATGCAGGTCGGAAATTTCACTGAAATCGTGTGCGTATAATTCAAGCAGATTAGCTAAAATTGGTTTTTGATTCACAGTCGCCGCGACTAATTCAACTTGCATTATTCTATTTTTCACCAATTTATAATCAACGATTGAGTTAAGCCGTCGAGATTTTTAATATAACCGACTCATTTGCTCAGAGCGGCTTCTCTGATATTCGTATTCTGCGCCGCGATGATCAGCCACGCGCCTTTTTTCCGTTCCAAAACCCAGGTAAAAATTCCTTGGCGCGGCTGACGCGGCGTTCCGTCGGGGTCTTTGTCGCCTTTGATCGCCCATTCGATGTGCGCGACGGCGATGTCGGATTTGATAAATTTAACTGTTGTATTTTTCGTCGTCCAGACGCTTTCCTTAAACTGCATCGCGTGACCTTTGGCGTGATATTCCTCGAACTCTTTTTGATTTTTCTGCCAAACGCCGCCGACGGTGATGAAATCAACATCTTCCGCAACGAGCGCAGTGAGTGTCTTCATATCGTGTTGATTCCAAGCGTCCTGCCATTTCAGCGCGATATTTTTGACTGCTTCCATATCTTTCGCATTACCTTTCATCTGCGCTGCAATTGGAAAAACAATCAAGAGAATTACGATCAAAAGAATCGGTAATCTTTTCATAAATTTTATTCGAGTCTGTAAATTTGCTGTCATTCCATTATAGAGCGAGAAAAGCAACTTGCGCCCTACTCATTTGAGCAGGATTAAAGGCAGAAATTAATTCTAAATGCGGCTGTTTTTTGCCAAAATCAATTCAAATTTAACGAGTGTTCCGCCATTCGATTCAATCATCAAATCGCCGCCGAGAGCTTTGGCACGGCGCGACATACTTCGCAAACCTTGTCCGTCACTTTCTAAATCATCTGCAAAGCCTTTGCCGTTGTCTTTGATTTGTAAAAGTAGTTTTGAACTTTCGACGCGAAATTTAATCTTTACCTGCGAGCAACCCGAATGCCGCGCCGCGTTGTTGACGGCTTCTTTGAAAATCAATAAAACGTCGCGCCGGACACCGACGCTCAACTTTAAATCCGAATCGGTCGGTGCGTCGAACGACAAATCTATCTCGCGTGAGGCGAAAACTTCTTCGGCGAACGAGCGCATTCGGCGCGTTAAATCGAGCAGACTGTCGTGTTCCGGCGCGATTGCCCAAACAATATCGTTCATCGAGGCGACCGATTCGCGGGCGATTCCGGCAATTGAAGGCAGCAAATTTTTCACGGTTTCGCTGACGGCTTGCTGATTCGCAACTTCGCTTAACAGCGCAATTCTGGTCAGATTCGCGCCGATGTCGTCGTGCAAATCCGTCGCAATTCGGGTTCGCATTCGTTCCATTTCAAGCAAACGCTTCAAGCGATTTCGATAAATAAAATAAATCGCCAAACTGATTAAACCCGCCGCCAAAACGATAAACCACCATCTTTGCCAAATCGGTGCGGCGATGCGAAACGAAACCGTCGCCGGCTGGCTGTAAATTCGGTCGGCGGTTTGAGCGCGAACTTCAAATTTATATTCGCCCGATCCGAGATTCGCAAAATTTACGGTTCGTTCATTGGTCTGCGTCCAATCCGCATCGCCGAAACGATATTCGTATTTCATTTTCTCGCCCAAACTCGCACCTAAACCTAAAAAATTAACGCTGATTTGTTTTTGATCGGAACTTAATTCAAGCGGAGAAATTACAGTTTCACCCAAAATCGAAATATTTTCCGGTTCGCCGTTGACGCGCAAATTCGTAATCAAAACATTCGGCGGTTTGCGTCCGTGTTCCGGTTCGGGAATATAGCGCGCCAAACCGCTGCTTGTTCCAAACCACAGATTATTTTTTTTATCACGGTAAGAAATATTAATATAACTGCTTGGCAAACCGTTCGCCGTCGTGAAGTTTTCGACCTGCCCGGTTTCGGGATGCAAACGGTCGAGTCCGCGTCCCGTGCCGATGTAGATTCGCCCGAATTCGTCTTCGGTAATACACAAAACGCCGATGCTCGAAAGTCCTTCGGCAGGTGTATAGCGAACAAATTCAAGGCGTTCGGCGTTCACGTCGTCGAGCCGCAATGCGCCGGTCATATTGTCGGCAATCCAGAGTCTGCCGGCGTGGTCAACAAATAAATTGTTCAGCCAACCCGTCAACAATTCATTGTCCGCCTTTGTGAAAATATCGAAATGATTGTTACGATACCGAATCAATGCCGTCCGACCTTCGTCGCTGCCCGTGCCGATCCAGAGATTTCCAGATTGATCTTCGACAAATGAACTTGCCAGACGATTTTTGCCAATCCCTGTTTCCTGCGATAAATTGCGCCAATTATTTGCGGTTCTTTCCCACATCCATAATTCAAATGTCGTTTGTTTTTTGACACTGCGAATAGCTGAAATCCAAAAATTTCCGCGCGAATCTTCAAAAAGCAGAGAAATTTCGTTTAGTCCGTTAAACGGATTGACTTTTCGCGGCGTAGTTTTAGCCAAATCCGCAAATTGATTCGGATGCGAAAATTGATAAAGACCGTCGCTGGTCGGAAACCACCAGTCACCCGCGCCATCCTGCCAAACGGTTTGTCTGTCGCCCGATCCGAAATAGCGAACTTCCGGCGGGAAGCGTGGTTTGATGTAATCAAATTTTTCGCCGTCAAAACGGCTGACCGTGCGAATATCGCCGTCATTATAGCTGGCAAATAATTCACCCGACGCATTTTCAAAAATTGAATTGACCGCCGCATTTGCAGTTCCGTTCGGTTCGATGTAAGACGTAAAGCCGTAGTGTGTCAGTTTTTTTAATCCGCAGCGTGTTCCCATCCAAAGATTTTTGTCTTTGTCCGGCGTTATCGTCCAAATTTCCGTATCGCACAAATCGTTGGCACTCGTATAAGTTTTGCAGACGGATTTTTTACCTTCCTGCCATTCGCACAAACCGCGCGTCGTGGCGACCCAAAATTTCTCCTCGTCTTCATATAAATCCATAATCCAACCGGAAGGCAAGCCGTCCTCCGTCGTGTAAAAACGCTCGACGATATTTTGATCTTTGTGCGGTTCAGCGACGAGAAGCAGCAAACCGAAAGCGTAATGCGGACTCAGACCGACCCGGATTCGACCGTTTTTATCTTCGTGCAAAGTCGAAATATGCGCGTCCGGCAAACCGTTCGCCGTCGTGAACGGCTCGACTTCGCCGCTTGGCAAAAGCCTCACCAAACCGTTGTCCTGTGTGCCGATCCACATCGCGCCGCGCCGGTCTTTGATGATCGCATTGATTTGAATTTCGCCGACTCCGACCGGCAGTTTACCCAAATCAACCGCTTCGAGCGCGTCTTTTTCATTCAATTTATAAAGCCCGTCGCTCGTTCCCGCCCAAATCACGCCGCTTTCGTCTTCGAGCAAAACATTGATCGCTGTTGCCCGTCGGTTGTCAGGCAAAATAACGGTAAAAAGCGGATTGTCCTTTGAATTTGCCAGTCCGGTCGGATTTAATTTTGCGAGTCCGGCATTGGTCGCAATATAAATCGCGCCGGCTTTCGTTTCGAGAAAATCGTTGGTGTGACGTTCGGGCAAACCGTCGGCAGTCGTAAAATTAGTGAACGCATAACCGTCAAACCGCGAAACGCCTTCAGCCGTGCAGAACCACAAAAAACCGCGCGAATCCTGTTTGATTTTAGAAACATTATCGCGCAGCAAACCGTCGGCGACCGTGTAGGTTTTAATCGGCAGACGTTCCGCTTTTGATATTAAGGCTAAAAAAAGAACCGCACCAACCCAAGCAAACGCAACGATTTGCCGATGAGAGTTTCGTTTTTGAGCTATGCCGAAAATCATTTTCGTTGCCTGAAGTAAGTTAAATTTAACAAGCGAAGTATGGCATTTAACTAATTTGTTGACAAGAAATTTGTCCGATATTTTGAGAAGATAAAAGATATAAATACCACACAAAAAAAGAAAAAAACTACCGAATCGGCAGTTGTAAAAAGTGGTTTTTAATGTTCTTTCGAGTTTGGTAAAGTTGGGTTTTACTGAATAAAATGTTGGTTTCCGTCTGTTTCGGTGTTTCTGCTGTTTCCACTAATTTCTTACCTTTGAGACACCGGGCGATACGCCATTTTTACGAAAAAATTTACATTAACCCGACAATATTAAATTATTTTTCAATTTCCGGTTTATAATAGTTTCATTCAGTTTACCTATTTTGCTAATCGGTAAAAACCTTGATGTTGAACAATGAAACTAAACGCGCAAACTCCTAAACAATCGCTCAATAAAGCATTTCTTAAACAACCTGTAAATCGTGATGAAATAGATTTGTTCAAAACGAATCTGCAAATTTTGCTTGGCAAGATTAATTTGAATGAATCGGAAGAACATCACAAAAACTTTGTCCGCGATTTTCTGAAAAGTAGTTTTTACAAAGCGGATTATGAGATAAACACCAAAGGCAGACAAGACCTTGTAATTCACACGGGCAAAGATACGAGTGATAAAGTCGGCGTGATTTTGGAAGCAAAAAAGCCGGCGAACAGAGCCGATATGATTTCGGCGGACAATCCGAACCGCAAAGCACTTCACGAACTCGTTTTATATTTTTTGCGCGAACGGATAGACGAAAACAATATTGATATTAAATTTTTGGTTGTTACGAACATCAACGAATGGTTTATTTTCGAGGCAGGCGTGTTTAATCAACTTTTTTTTGAGAACAAGGCTTTCGTCAAAGATTATAAGGAATGGCGCGATAAACAGAAAACGACGGTCAAAACCGATTTGTTTTATAACGAGATTGCCAAACCTTTTATCGAAAAACTCGAAAATGAAATTTCCTGCACATATTTCGACATTCGAGAATATGAAACGGCGTTAAAAAATGACGAATTGAAAGATGATGCAAGTTTGATCGAACTTTTCAAGATTCTTTCGCCGCATCATCTTTTGAAAGTTCCGTTCGCCGATGACAGCAACAAACTCGATAAGAATTTTTACACGGAACTTCTGCACATCATCGGACTGGAAGAAATCAAGGACAAAAGCAAACTCAAAATTCAGCGCAAAGACGAAGCGCGGCGCGATGCCGGTTCTTTGATCGAAAACACGATTACGATAATTAAGACTGAAGATTTATTGCCGAATATCGCAAACATTGAGAATTACGGTGAAACACGCGAAGAAAGAATTTTTAACGTCGCGTTAGACCTTTGCCTGACTTGGACAAATCGCGTTTTATTTCTCAAATTGTTGGAAGCACAGCTTGTTGATTACCACAACGGCGACCGCGAATATCGTTTTTTGGATGCAAACACGATCAAAGATTTTGACGGACTTTACCGGCTGTTTCATCAGGTTTTAGCTATCAACTTTGATGAACGAATACCGCAAGTTAAAGAAAAGTTTCGGCGCGTTCCTTATTTGAACAGTTCGCTTTTTGAATTTACAGATTTAGAAAAGCAGACACTTAAAATCAACGGACTAAACAACGATGAAACACTGAGTTTAATAAATACAAGTGTTTTGAAAGAAATTAGAAATCAGCGCGGCGAACTTTTGACGCTTGAATATTTGTTCAAATTTCTTGACGCTTACGATTTTGCGAGCGAAGGCATATCAACCATCACGGAAAACAATCGTTCGCTGATAAACGCATCGGTTTTGGGCAAAGTCTTTGAGAAAATCAACGGTTACAAAGACGGCTCGATTTACACGCCCGGATTTATCACGATGTATATGTGTCGGCAGTCAATCCGTTTGGCGGTCGTGCAAAAGTTCAAAGACGCTTACGGCTGGAACATCGCGGAGTTTGCCGACATCAAAAATTATTTGATTGACCGCAAAAATAAAGCCGACATTCTGGAATTTAACGCCGTTATCAATTCTCTGCATCTGTGCGATCCGGCGGTTGGCAGCGGACATTTTCTGGTTTCTTCGCTGAATGAAATTATCGCTATTAAATGCGAACTCGGAATTTTGGCGGACGTGAACGGCGAACGGTTTCGAGACGTTGAGATTACGATTGAAAACGACGAATTGACGGTTTTTGACACGCAGCGCAGCGAGTTTTTCAAATATCGAATCACGAACGGCACACCGGCGAACAAAGAAGCGCAACGATTACAGAAAACGCTTTTTCACGAAAAGCAGACGTTGATCGAAAACTGTCTTTTCGGCGTTGATATAAATCCGAATTCGGTCAAGATTTGCCGTCTGCGTCTTTGGATTGAACTTCTGAAAAACGCTTATTACAAAGAATCTGCGAATTTCGCCGAACTCGAAACTTTGCCGAACATTGACATCAATATTAAAGAAGGCAATTCGCTTCTCAGCCGTTTTGCTTTGGACGCTGATTTGACGCAGATTTTGAAGCAAATCAAATACAGCATCGAAGATTATCGAAACTTCGTGCTTGGTTACAAGGAAACCCGCGACCGCGAAAAGAAGCGCGAATTTGAAGCGAAAATCAAACAAATCAAAGACGAATTTAAAACGCAGTTGTTTTTCTTTTCGCCGGAACGCCGCAAACTCGCCGATCTTGAAAATCAACTGAAAGCGAGTGAAAGCAAACAATTTCTGTTCGGCGAAACGGACGAAGAAAAAGCCGCACGATTCATAGACGAAGAAACTTTGAAAGCCAAAATTACAAAGGCAAAGGAAATCGTCAAACAAATCGAAGAAAACGCGATTTACAAAAACGCTTTCGAGTGGCGTTTTGAGTTTCCCGAAGTTTTGGACAACGACGGCAGTTTTTCCGGCTTTGATATTGTCATCGGAAATCCGCCGTATATTCGACAGGAAGAACTCGGAACGCTCAAAGATTATTTGAAAAAAAGTTATCAAGTTTATTCGGGAATGGCGGATATTCTGGTTTATTTCTATGAATTAGGAATAAATCTTTTGAGGGACAATGGCAAGTTTTCTTTCATTACGTCAAACAAATTTATGCGAGCCAATTACGGAAAGGTTTTGCGCGAACATCTCGGAAAATTCAATCTCGATGAAATAATAGATTTTGGCGATGCGCCCGTTTTCGGCGGCATTGCGGCTTATGCAAGCATCGTTAATTTACAAAAGTTCGCTGTCGGCAACGAAAATCAAACACGAGTTTATACTTTTCCGACAATCGGCGACGTTCCCGATTTTGAAGCAAGTTACAAAACCGACAGTTTCAAAATCGCGCAAGCGGAACTCACACCGAACGGTTGGCGACTCGAACAAACCGACGTTTTAGATTTACTTGCCAAACTGCGAAGCAAAGGCGAACCGCTCGGCGAATATGTCAACGGCAGATTTTATCGCGGCGTTGTAACAGGATTTAATGAAGCGTTTGTCGTTGACCGCGAAACACGCGATAGATTGATTGCCGAAGATGCAAATTCTGCCGAATTGATTAAGCCGTATATTCGCGGGCGCGACGTGAAACGCTGGCAAGTTGAATCTCAAGATTTATGGTTGTGCTTTGTCGGGTGGCATTTTGAAGCCGAAAAATATCCGGCAATTTTTAATCATTTGAAAACTTTCGAGAAACAATTAAAATCACGCCCGGAAGTTAAAGAGGGCAAAGTTAAATGGTTTGCAATGAGTCGTTACGCCGCTGAATATTGGCAAGAATTTGAACAACCGAAAATCATTCTTCCTGCAATCGAAAAACGAACGGCATTTGCTCTCGATGAAAGCGGCTTTTTCGGAAACGACAAAACAAATATTTGCGTTTCGCCGGACGCGAAATTTTTAGCGGCAATTCTTAATTCGTCAATTACTTGGTGGATAATTCAACAAACTGCATCAGGCAAACAAGGCGGCTATTACGAATTTAAACCAATGTATGTAACGCAAATTCCAATTCCAAAAATCGAAGAAAAAGACCAACAACCATTCGTCGCGCTAGTTGACCGAATCCTTGAATTAAAGAAAGAAGGCAAAGACACGCAATCGCTGGAAAATGAAATTGACGCGTTCGTTTATCGGCTCTATGATTTGACCGATGACGAGATAAAGATTGTCAGGGGGAAAGGTTAGATTATAAATCGCTCAAATTTATGACATTGATGTTTGAAAGCCGTTTTAATCCGTCGTCATTGGTGATGAAATAAGCGCAGTTTGCCGAAAATGCCGTCGAAGCGTGAATGACATCCGGCATTTTCAAATTTTGCGTCGCCCGCAAATCGGCACTTTTGATTTCGCACGTCAAAGATATTTAACAGTCGAATTTCGGAAGAAAACCCCCGGAATTTCACCCTAAAATTGAAAAGCGCATCCTTCGATGCGCTTTTGTTCAATATAACTGGTGGCTTGGGACAGAATTGAACTGCCGACACGCGGATTTTCAGTCCGCTGCTCTACCAACTGAGCTACCAAGCCTTGTGTAACTTATTCCTGTTCTGTTGTTTACAATTAAATTACTAAAATTTAATGTTGTAAATAACAGAGAATTTCACTTTTTAGCAATCGCTAAAGGCGAAATTTGGATTATAGAAAATGGAGGAATGAAATGCAACTGATAAAACTATTTTCTGTATTTTTTGGAAAAAGTGATTGCTGCCGCTTGTAAATTTTAATATCCAAACGAGGTCGAAAATGTAAAAAGGCGATCCGAAGACCGCCTTTTTGTGTGCGTTTTTAAGGCGCGGCTGAAAAATTTACGTCCGCGAGGTTGTCATTAACCGTTATCGTGCGGGATGTAAATGTATAGCGTCTTGAGAAAACCGATAATGTGTAGGCTGCCGCCGATGCGACGTTATCCAAGCGGTAATAGCCGAAACTGGTGGTTCTGACCGTTCGGGCATTTCCGTTTGAATCCGTTATTGTCACACGGGCATTAGCTATTGCACGCCCGGTCGAAGTCGCAACGCGACCTGATACCGAGACTGCAACTGATGGAATACTCGGAGTTTGGATTTGAACGGTAATCGGACTGCCTGTTTTGAGGAAACCGATTGTCGCGCCAGTGGTTTGCGGCGGACGGTTGGAATCAAAACGAAAATTATAAAGAGTTCCCCAACGAATCGCGTTGGCATTCGGGTTTTGGGCTAATGTTTCCGAACTGAAAGTCATCATCCCGGATGCTTGGGTCTGCGCCCACGGTGCGCTGCTGAATCCGGCATTGCCGGCTGTCCCGTCAAAAGTCCAACCGGGCTGCTGCGGAGGTTCGTGAAATCCGACATTGCTGACGGTCACGCCGGCTGACATTGGAATACTGAATGACTGAATCGCGCGATCTAGATTTTGATTGTAAATCGCGTATTCGTAATGCCAGACTCCGGCGGACGGATTCGTTACTTTATAGGCAATCGTGCCGATGCCGTCGTTGACCGGATCAGGATTAAAATCAACAAGTGACGCTCCTGTCCAAGCCGTGACTGCCGCTTTTGATCTGACCGTTGCCGCCGCCGGTGAAAAACTGAAAGGACTGGCGGAATTGGCAACCGTATAGCGGCGATACGAAACATTGTTATTCATATTGCACTGCGTCGGATTTGCCTGACACCAGACATATTCGTGCGGCGTGACGTATTGCGATTCGGCATAATATGTCGCACCCGGATTCAGCGAAGGAACCAGATCATTAATCTCAGTCAACATTCTGTGCGACGGTCCGGTGTGCGTATGTCCGGTGTGATTATTCGGATTGTCCGCTGAATCGCCGCGCGGATAAGCACCCGTAAACGGATTGATCCAGGCGCGTGAACCGAGATTCGGTCCGGCATTCAGACCGGCTGAATAAGGATCGGAACAGCCTGAACCGAGGCGCGTCCCGCCGACTCCGTTACATCCCAAACTGCAAATGTTATTTGTTAAAGCGGTAAATGCGTGTTTGACGCTCGATTGACCGATTTGTTCAAAGCGTTCGTCGTTGGTCGCGCCGCCGCTCATCCGGTAAAGATTCTGCGGAATTACCGGGTGATTGTTGCTTGGCAAAGCGAACCAGTCTAAGTCAACATTTCCGAAATTACAGGAATCCGTTCCCACGGCGAGACCGACCTGTGTGCCGCTGCTGCTGCCGAACTGCGCCAGTCCCGATAAATCGCCGACGACCACATCCGGTCCGCTGATCAGCAAAGGATTTGAATTATTGAGTGCCGGCAAGACATCGGATTTGACTTCGCCGTTATCATATTTAGTCACTTCAATCGGGCGCATCGTCGCGCTGATGTCAATTTTTCCGATGACCGCGCCGGCTTCGGACGGACGACCTAATTCAGCCGCAAACTCCTTTGACAAAAGCAATCTGCCCATTTGGACGGTGAATAAATGCTGGCGGGAATCGTAATCGAAAATTTCACCTTCGATGTTAAAAAAAGCGAATCCGGTTTTTTTGTCACGCACGACCAAATCATAAGGCTCGCCCCACGGTGTTGTTTCGATGACAAGCTGTTGATACGCCGAATTCAGTTTTGCCGGAAGTGCTGCCGAATTTTGGGGAATAATTCCCATTGAACCGGGCTGCGGTCCGCGCAGTTCATCGTTAAAAACGAGGGCGGTAAAAAAAGAATCGCGCTCCACTTCAAAACGCAAAACGCTCGATGGCTGGTCTTTCTCGCCTGAACGCGTTCCGTTGAGTTGATTAAGATTTAAATCCATCGCTACGCTGCCGTTTGCGACGATCATCTTTTCCAGAGTTCCGGTGTCGCTCGACTGTCCCAACAAATTGAGACCGAATAACAATTGACCGAAACCGTTACTAACGAAAATTAACAACGATAGTGAAACGATAAGAACTTTTTTTAACATACTTCCTGACTCCCAGCCGCTTCGGGCTTTGTAATTGATGATAATCCTTGATTCTGATTTGACTTATATTACGCAGAATTTGACTTTTTTTATACACTGTTTTAGGTGCTTTAATCAAGTCAGGTATAATGTTTCCTTAATACAGACGTGCCTGTGCAGAACTGAAATCAAATTATGAAAGACGGTTGTGAGAGCCAAAAAACAAAAAAAGCGCGTTCCATCGAACTGCCTGTTTTACAAAATTCCAACGCCTCGAAAGACGTTATCCGCAAGTCAGGCGCGAGCGTTTGGCGGGCAGGTGCGCTGATTATTTTGACTTTGCTGATGGTCGCGCATTTCGTGCAGTGGCGCATTACGGGACAGACCGTTTCGCCGATTGAGCCGTCCGAATCTATGCAGACGCTTCAGCGCGGCGCGATCAATGCGGGCTTTATCTTCTTTACTTTAGCGATTTTGGCGACAGTTGTTTTCGGTCGTTTCGTCTGCGGCTGGGGCTGTCACATTCTCGCGCTTCAGGATTTCTGCGCGTGGCTTTTAAAGAAATTCGGTCTAACGCCAAAGCCGTTTCGGTCGCGGCTTTTGGTTTTCGTGCCGCTCATCGCCGCGCTGTATATGTTCGTTCTGCCGACTGCTTATCGGTTTTTCGCCGCACCGAAAAACGAGCCGTTGATTCCGCAATTTACCAATCATTTAATCACGAGCAATTTTTGGGAAACTTTTCCGCCGTTCGCAGTCGCCGTTCCGTTTCTTTTCGTCTGCGGATTTATGACCGTCTATTTTCTCGGACAGAAAGGTTTTTGCACTTACGCCTGTCCTTACGGCGGATTTTTCAATCTCGCAGATAAGTTTTCGCCCGGAAAAATTCGCGTCACTGACGCTTGTAATCAATGCGGTCACTGCACCGCCGTCTGCACTTCAAACGTGTTGGTTCACGCCGAAGTCAAACAATACGGGATGGTCGTTGATTCGGGCTGTATGAAATGTATGGATTGCGTCAGCGTCTGCCCGAACGACGCGCTCTATTTCGGATTCGGCAAACCGGCGATTACCGTTCCGAAAAAGATCACGAAAAATTATTCGCTGACGTGGACGGAAGAAATTATCGGCGCAGTCGTGTTCGCGGCAAGTTTTTACGCCGTCTGGGACGTTTATCAACTTGTTCCGATGCTGATGGCACTCGGCATTGCGACCGTCACGACGTTTCTCGCGCTCCGAACTTTGAAATTATTTCGCGCCAAAGATTTGTCGTTCTATCGTTTCAATTTGAAATCGGCAGGCAAATTCAAGCAAGCCGGATTAGTTTTTGCGGGTTTCGCGCTAATCTGGATCGGCTTAAACGCGCACAGCGGTTGGGTTCGCTACCACGAATCGGCGGGCGCAAAGGCGTTTGAAAATTTGAAAATTCCCGACGAACTCGCGCTCGCGCGAACAAATCCGGCGCGTTGGCTGAGTGCGGGCGACAATCAAAACATCGCCGCCGGCAAAAAACATCTTCACGCGGCGGCTGATTACGGTTTGTTCGTCAATAAAGAAGCCGTGTCGAAACTCGCGTGGTTTGAATATCTCTCCGGCAACACCGAAGAAGCCGTTAAACTGCTCGGCAAAGCCGCCGAATATCAGCAGGGACAGTCGAAAGCCCTGAGTCTCTATTACAAAGGCGCGATTTTAAATCGTCTGCGGCGTTACGATCAGGCACTGACGATTCTCAATCAGACGTTAACCGAATCGCCCGATTTAATTACGGCGCGTGAAGAAAAAGGCGAATCGCTCTGGCATCTCGGACGAAAGGAAGAAGCCGTCGCCGTCTGGAAAGAAGCCGTCAAACTCAGCCCGAATCTGCCGCTCGCAAACAACTTTCTCGCCGCCGCGTCGCCCGAACCGTCCGAAGCCGCCGCCTACCAAAAACAAGCCGACCAATTTACGCCCAACGATCCGCTTTTTCACTGGATGGTCGGAATACGCCTGCAAAATATCGGGATGAACGATCTCGCCGAAAAGCATTTCGGGCGAGCCATTGAACTAAATCCGCAATTTAAGGCAGCTCGGAATTGAGAAGGTAAATAACTGGAGAAGTTTAGGGAGTTTGGGAAGTTTGGGAAGTTAATAACTTCTTCCCAAACTCCCTAAACTATCTAAACTTCCCATCAAAGTATCTCTGCAAATATCAAGTAACCGGCGAATCTCACAGAAATATGTTGACAATCTAACTCATCGGTTTATAATGATTTTTTAGTAACTGCGTTGCCTATCGCAGTGAATGTTACCTTCCGAATTCCGTTTGATACCTGCCCGTGTCGGTTTGAACGCCGCCGCCATCCCCGGAGGCGCAACCTTCAAACCGGCACAGCTATTTTAAATGAGAGGCTTATTAATTTTTATGAAAAATATTTTATTGATTACGTTTGTTTTTCTTATCGCACTGAATACCGCTTGTTCGACTGCAAATGCACCAAGCGCAAATTCCAATTCCGTGAGTAATATTAATCCGGCAAATATTCCGCCGGAGTTTTCGACTGTGCCGGTGACACCGAACGGAAATTCGACACCGGGAATTCCTGATCCGAAAATCGCTAATGTTAACAATATGCCGAAGGGAACGACACCGACTCCCGGCATTCCTGATCCGAAAAGTATCGGTCGCACACCCGTTCCGAAAGGTGCAACGCCGACTCCGGGCATTCCCGACCCGAAAACTTTAAAGGAACAAATGAACCGGACGATCAACAACGTCAACAAAGTCACCCAAGTTCCAAAAGCCGAAAAAGATTTGGAAGACAGCGTTGACGGAATGCTCAAAACTGTTCGCAAAAACAAAAATTAGCCAACGGTTCAATCGCGCGGTTTTTACCCGTCTGCTGCCGCAAGACAGCTTCGACAAATAAAAAGACGCACGAAAACTTGTGCGTCTTTTCCAGGTTGAATTAAAAGAAAATTTTATTCAGCTTCGGTAATTAAACCGAGCTTTAATTTTACATCGTGTTCGATGCGACCAAACATTTCCTTGTTTTCCTTGAGCAGGTTTTTGACGTTTTCGCGTCCCTGTCCGAGCCGTTCGGTCGAATACGAAAACCACGCCCCCGATTTTTCGACGATTTCGTGAACAACCGCCAAATCGAGCAAATCGCCCTCTTTAGAAATTCCTTCGCCATACATAATATCGAATTCGGTTTCACGGAACGGCGGCGCGACTTTGTTTTTCACGACCTTGACGCGCGTGCGGTTGCCGACGATTTTGTCGCCTTCTTTAATCGCGCCGATGCGTCGAATATCAAGCCTGACACTCGCGTAAAACTTCAGAGCCTTTCCGCCGGTCGTCGTTTCGGGCGAACCGAACATCACACCGATTTTGTCGCGTAACTGGTTGATAAAGATAAAACAGGTGTTTGAACTCGAAATCGTCGAAGTCATTTTTCGCAAAGCCTGCGACATCAGACGCGCCTGCAAACCCATATGTGAATCGCCCATATCGCCGTCAATTTCGGCTCGCGGAACAAGTGCCGCCACCGAATCAATCACGACGACATCAATGCTCGCCGATCTGACAAGGGTTTCGGCAATGTCCAGAGCCTGCTCGCCCGAATCCGGCTGTGAAATCAGCAAATCGTCAATATTTACACCAAGTTTTTCGGCATATTCCGGGTCCATCGCGTGTTCCGCATCAATATATGCCGCGACTCCGCCGGCTTTTTGCGCCGATGCGACGACTTGCAGCGCGAGCGTCGTTTTACCCGAACTTTCCGGTCCGTAAATTTCGATGATTCTGCCGCGCGGCATTCCGCCGACACCGATTGCTGCGTCCAAACTCAAACAATTAGTCGAAATCGAGCCGACTTCTTCGTGTGGACGTTCGCCCAAACGCATAATCGAGCCTTTTCCGAATTTCTTTTCAATATTCGCAAGTGCCGATTCAATCGCCTTGCCTTTTGCATCTGATACCATTGCTACCGCCTCTTTTGCCATAAATGTTTCTCCTATTTTGTGTGTGATTCACAACTTAAAAAGATTCTAACACAAAAAGAAGTATTTGTGAAATAGTGTTTCACAAATGAAACAAATAGTTTTTCTGATAAATGGGTAAATTGGAATTTAAGTTACGGGAGAATAATAGTTTGTGTCAGCTAAAAATGCAATCACACTTTAGATTTTTCGATAAATTTCCACACCATCCTTAATTTCAACCGCAATTTTTCTTTCAGATTCGGCGTAATCGAGATGCGCGATTGACTCTGAAATCGCCAAAAATCGGTGAACGTCCTGAGAAATCGCTTTCGGAAAAAGTTTTTGCGCGAGGTCGAAAGCGGTCAAGCCGTCTTTTGAAACGAGCGCGATGACCTTGCGCTGGCGTTCGTCAATCGCGCGGACGTAACGATTAAAAATCTCGTCGAAATCGTAGATCGGTTCGCCGTGTCCGCCGTAAACCAGCGTCGGCGAGTAGCTTTTAATACGCGCCAAACTAACGAGATATTCGGCGAGAGATTTGAAACGCCGGTTTGAATCAATCGGGTCGGGCGAAACAATCGGATTCGGTGTGATTCTTTTTAACACGCAGTCACCAACGATTAATGTGCGGTTTGCTTCGCGGACAAACGAGCAGCTTCCGGGCGTATGTCCGGGCGTGTGAATGACTTTTAGCGTTCCGCTCGCAAATTCGAGTTCCATTTCGTCGCGCAGTGCGGAAAATTCGCCGTCAGTCAAAGCATCGGTCAAGAGCGAAATTTCGGAGTAAATTGACTGCATTTCGCCGAAAACAACATCGGGAACGCCGGCGCGAATCATTAATTTATGATGTTCTTCGCGTGCCAGACGACCGAAAAGATGACCGGTTTCCCAGTTATGCACAAAAATTTCGGCATTTTTCGCTTCGTCGCGGATTTGTTTGGCGAGTCCGCAATGATCTTCGTGCGCGTGAGTCAGGACGATTCTTTTAATATCTTTGAATTCAACACCGTTTCGCCGTAATTTTTCGCGCAGAATTTCGGCGGCTTCCTTTGTTTTCGGTCCGACATCAATCAGCGTCAGCGGTTCTTCTTTGATGAGATAAACATTGACATCGCCGACGTAAAAAGGCGTTGGAACTGAGATTGGAATAATGTTCATATTTTGGATTAGTCATAAAAGGCAGAAGCCCGCGCGTGAGCAAGGGTGCAGAAATACCGAAAATGCGCCCTTGCTCACGCGCGGGCTTCTGCCTTCTCGTTCAAAAGGTTATGATAACTGTAACGAGAAAAAATGGAAAATCAATCGCAAGTCCGAAATCCCAAATCCAAAATCGTCATCGTCGGTGCAGGACCGGGCGGCGCGAGTTTGGCGATTCGTCTGGCGCAGAGTAATTTTGATGTTTGTTTGATTGAACGCGATAAATTTCCGCGTCACAAACTCTGCGGTGAATTTATTTCGCCCGAATGTTTGGTGCATTTTGATGATTTAGGCGTGTTGGACGAAATGCTTTCAGTCGGCGGCGACAGGATTACGGAAACCGTTTTTTATGCGCCGAACGGCAGAAATGTTTCCGTGCCGAGCGAATGGTTCGGCAATGTGCAGGGCGCACTCAGTCTGAGCCGTGCTGAAATGGATTTGCGGCTTTTAGAAAGAGCGAAACAGTTGGGTGTCAAGATATTGGAAGAAACGCAGGTGGTCGGAGTTTTATTTGAAAACGGGGAAGTCGGCGGCGTAAAAGTTAAATCAAAAAACGGCGAAACATCGGAAATTGCGGCAGATTTGACGATTGACGCGACCGGCAGAGCGAATGTCTTGGGAAAATTGACAGAAAAAGAAATTTTCCGCAAAGACGCAAAGGCGCAAAGGCAAAAAGAAATCCAAAATCCAAAATCCAAAATCCAAAATCGTCTGGTCGGCTTCAAAACTCATTTGAAAAACGTCAATATGGAAAAAGGTCGCTGCGAAATTTACTTTTTTCGCGGCGGTTACGGCGGTTTGAGTTATGTTGAAAATAATCTGGCGAATCATTGTTTTTTGATTAAGGCGGAGATTGTTAAAAAGTATATTGGTCAGACCAATTTAATGGTTGAAGAAGTGGTTTTTGAAAACAAACGCGCCCGTGAAACGATGGAGAACGCAACGCCGGTTTTTGATTGGCTGGCGGTTTCGGTTGACGGTTTCGGGTTGAAAAGTTTGAATCCGGCGAAAAATCTTTTTTCAATCGGTGACGCGGCGGCGTTTATTGATCCGTTCACGGGAAGCGGAATGCTGATGGCACTCGAAGGCGCGAAAATCTTCGCGGAAATCGTTAAGGAAAACAGGGTTTCGCCCGCCCGAATTGCGGCGGATTATAATTTAAACTTTCAGCAAAAATTTCACAAAAGATTGCGAATTTGTTCACTAATGCGCCGCGCGGCATTTGTCCCGAACCTAGCAAAGACGGTGATTTCAGCATTAAGTTTAAGCCGCACGGCGCGGGAAATTTTAGCGCGTTCGACGAGACAATCAGGCATTATAAAAAAAAGTAATACTTAAAATTACAAAAACCTTGCGCGTTTGCTTGCCTTTCGACTGTTTTTAGGATAAAAATTTCAAAGCATATCTGATAAATATTAAAAAATCTGTCGGTAAAATTTCCAAAGCACTCAGCGACTTTCTAGTGTCTGAAAATCTTTAGTAATGAACAAATGCTGAATTTGCCCCGTTAAGGCATTCGTCTTTTCCAGACAGAATCACATATACAGAATTAATTGAAGGAGAACAAATTTATGAAATCGAATCCTTTTAGGATTTCTACCGTCGCCCGACGAATTCTGATGTCGGCGATAGTAATGATTTTCAGCGTCAGTGCGATTTTTGCCCAAGCGCAAGTCAGCACGGCGGACTTAAACGGAACAGTGGTTGACCCGAACGGCGCGGTCGTCGCAGGTGCAACCGTTACCGCAAAAAATTCCTCAACCGGAATTTCGCGCACCGTCACGGCAAACGATTCGGGCGAATATTCGATCATCGGCTTGCCGCCGGGCGATTACGAAATCACGGTCGAAGCCGCGACATTCAAAAAGACGGTCATTTCACCCGTCAAGCTGACAGTCGGTCAGAGCGCATCGCTCGAAGCCAAACTCGAACTCGGAACGAACGATGTGATCGTTAATGTTCCGGGCGATTCGGTCGAACTCATCGAAACATCACGCACTTCGGTTGCGAATACGATTGACCAGGAAAAAATCGAAAACTTACCGATCAACGAACGCAGCGCGACCGGATTTGCGCTGACGCTTTCAACCGTCGGACGCGACAACGGTCGTCCAATCGGACCTGCGCCGACTTCCGGTTTGAACATCGGCGGACAGCGCGGACGTTCAACCCAGGTCAACGTGGACGGCGCGGATTTTACCGATAACTCAATCAATGCGGCGCGTTCAACCGTTTCGCAGGAAGCCGTTCAGGAATATCAAGTTGCGACAAACTCATATACGGCTGAATTCGGTCGCGCAACGGGCGGAGTGATTAATGTCGTAACCAAGCGCGGCACAAATGAATTTACGGGCAATGTCTTCGGATTTATCCGTGATAAAAGTATTCAGTCGCGCAACGCTTTTGCGCCGATTGCCAAACCCGATTTTCGCCGCACCCAATACGGTGCAACGCTCGGCGGTCCGATTGTTAAGGACAAAACGTTTTTCTTTGCGGCGTATGAAGGTCGCCGCCGCGACGAATCAGGTTTTTTCACCAGCGATGTTACGCAGGGATTAGCCGGATCATTAACTGTCGGCGCACCTTTTTTGCCGTTTACACAGACTTTTACCAACATCACACCGCAACAGGCAGCATTCGCACAATCATTATTAGGAAGTTCAACAACTGCTTCACTTGGCATTAATTATTTGTATCTTGCTTCAAGCGGCGGCAGCACTGCCCTGAATGGAACAAACCCGTTAATCAGCGCCGGCGGCGCGTGTACTGCCGGAACGGTTATCGGACAAAGATTTTTGTTAACGTGTGCGCCGGTTCCAGTCGGCACAACCGGAACTAACGGATTGCCTATTGCTTTTCGTCCGCTGACTAATTTGCAGAAAATTTTTCCGGTGACTGAACGGGCAAATTATTTTTCGCTGCGCGGCGATCACAACATCAATTCTAACAACCAGTTAACCGCGCGTTTCGGTTACAACACCGGCAATCTAACCGGGATTCAGGTTGAATCGCAAAATCAATCACTTGGACAAAACGATTTTTCGCGTACGGGCATTACGAAAATCAAAGATACCTCATTTAGCGTCGGTCTTAACTCGACGATTACCGGTACACAAGCAAATGAATTCCGATTCAGTTTCGGCAGACGTAATACATCTTTCCGTTCACAGAACGGCGAAGCGGTTGCGTTCAATATATCCGATACGGCATTCATCGGACGCGAACTTTTCTCGCCGGTCTCCCGGACGGAAAAACGCTTTCAATTTATTGATAATTACAATATCGTCGCGGGTGACCACACAATAAAATTCGGTGCGGATTTAAACTTTGTGCGAATCCCGACTGCACTGTTTGAACTAAATTTTGCCGGTCTTTTTAACTTTGGACCGACGACAGCATCAAATTTGGTTTGTTCAGGTTTAACCGGAGCAACTTTAGCCGGATGCCAGTCGGCGACGGCAAATGCACCTGATTTTACGCCGGTTCAGAGTTACGGTCTCGGATTTCCCTCAACCTATATTCAGGGTTTTGGAAATCCGCGCAGCACAATTAAAAACACTCCGGTCGCTTTCTTCGCGCAAGATTCGTGGAAAGTAATGAGTCGTCTAACTGTCAACTACGGTTTACGCTACGACTTTGAATTCACGCAGACAATCGCGCCGGTCGGTGTCCGTGACCCGTTGACGAATATTAATTTGTCAGAGTCGGACATTCTTGCCGCGCAGGACGCAATTGGTGTGCAGCAGGGATTTCCGCGCGATAAAAATAATTTTGCGCCGCGTTTCGGCTTTGCTTACGATATGTTCGGCAATGGCAAAACTCTCCTGCGCGGTTCAATCGGTTTATATTACGACCATCCGCTTTTAGCGGCGGCATTCAATTCGGATATTGCCGATGCTGCTCAACAGCAGCAAGCTGTTTTAACAGCGGGCAGTCCGTCGCCGACCGCACTTTTGAACGCGGCGCAGGTCTTTCAGGGAACTTCAATTCCGGGTGTCACTCCGGGTCTTGCAGCCAGCGCACAGTATCAATCCGGCAGACAACGGTTTAACGATCAAACCTTTACCGGATTCGGAACGGTGTTGCCTTTCACGCTCCCGATTACGAAAGACTTTCAATATGCTTCGGCAACCCAGGCAAATGTATCAGTCGAACGACAGTTGACCAATAATATGTCATTGTCGGTTTCATATCTTTATGTCGGCGCACACCATCTTCCGCATCCGACCGACTTAAATTCACCGAACACCGCGCTGCAAATTCAAAATTTCCAGAGATTCTTCGGTGGAGCTTTGCCGTCAAGCACACAGCAAGCAGTCGCTTTCTCAATTGCGACAACAGCCGCAGGAACGGCAACCGGAGTCGGCTGCACGGTGGTTATTCCAGGAATCATTGCTTCATGTCCGAACGGTCGTGTCGTCGCGCCGGCAATCGCTAACTTCTTTCGTCCGAATGCGCCGAACTACTTTTTAGCAGCGGCTCTCACGGGCGGCGCAGTATCAAAAGCAGTTCTTGATTCACAACTCGCCGGAAGTTTAAGAACTCCCGGAACTTTAACGCCGTTTGGTTCGGTTAACGCGCAGAGTTCGGATGGAAATTCGAGCTATAACGCGATGAACGTCGAACTCAAACGTCGGTTCGCCAACAACTTTACGTTTTTGGCGAGCTATACCTGGTCGCATTCGATTGACGATTCTTCGGATTTACAGACGCTTTTGATTCCGCAAGACCCAAGAAATTTCAGTGCTGAAAAGTCGGATTCGCTCTTTGATCAAAGACATCGTTTTGTTTTCAGCGGTTTGATCAGTTCACCGCAAGGCTGGAGAACGGGCAACGGTTTTCAGAAATTCTTGTCTGATTTTACAGTTGCTCCGATTATTGAAATCTCATCGGGACGACCTTTCAACATAATTACCAATGTTGATTCAAATAACGACCAGTCATCGCAAACCGACCGACCGGACGTGAGAAGCGACGGCAGTCTCTGTACGGCAACAGTGCCGGCAACCGGAGCCGGAGCGATTGCT
Source organism: Pyrinomonadaceae bacterium (assembly GCA_965247805.1). GTDB lineage: Bacteria > Acidobacteriota > Blastocatellia > Pyrinomonadales > Pyrinomonadaceae > JAFDVJ01. Next base: position 3,859,215 of record OZ252034.1, on the reverse strand, counting down.
CCGGGCGCACCGTGTTCGCTGTTTGATTTTAATTCTCAGGGACAACTTGTGTTCGGTTCAGGAAGTTTAGGGCGTAATTTTGGCAGAACGCATTCGTATGCTTCATTCGATTTGCGTATTTCCAGAGCAATTCACTTCGGCGAAAGATTCCGCATTGATTTGATTGCGGAAGGTTTTAACCTTTTCAATCGCTTCAATGAAGGTTCGGCTTCGCCATTCTTCAACGCGGTTAATAATTTGGGGCAGCGTGCCGGCAACGGACGTTATTACAGCCGCTCAACGGCGGCGTATGATCCGCGCCAATTCCAATTCGGAGCTAAATTCAGCTTCTAATTGTTTACGCAACTTGTTATAAGTCGCATATCATAGAAAAAAGCACATCAGTTTCACTCAAAACTGATGTGCTTTTTTTCTAATTCGGTGTCAAACAGATTGTTTACGAATCCGCCGGAGCGAGTTTGGCGGCGACTTCTGCAGTGCTTGCCGCCGAAATTTCTTCGGAATCTTTAATCAGCGATTGGTTGACGATTTTTTCCTGTTCGAGATTGTGAATCGCGTAGCTTCCTGTTGCGGGTGAAGCCGAAGCGTCGCGTCCGACATAACGAAGCGATTTTTCGCCTTTAATTGATTCCAGACGATTTTCGACAAAAGTCCAGCCGCCCATATTTTGCGGTTCTTCCTGCGTCCAGAAAACTTGCGTCGCATTCGAATATGACGCGAAAACTTCCTGTAATTTTTCAGCAGGGAACGGATAAAATTGTTCGAGTCGGACAATTGCCACGCGTTCGTCGTGCGAATCGGTGCGTCCCGCGTCCAGATCGTAATAAACTTTGCCCGAACACACGACGATGCGTTTGACCTTTGATTTGTCGGAGATTTTCGCGTCGTCAATCACGGGTTGAAATCCACCATTCGTTAAATCTTCAACGGTTGAACTCGCCGCCGGAAGTCTTAACAAACTCTTTGGAGTCATCACGATTAACGGACGAACTATTTCCTGTCTGACTTGTCGGCGCAAAAGGTGAAAATACTGCGCCGGAGTTGACGGGTAACAAACCTGCAAATTATTTTCCGCGCAAAGCTGCAAATATCTTTCCAGTCGCGCCGAAGAATGTTCCGGTCCCTGACCTTCGTAGCCGTGCGGCAATAACATCACGAGGCGACATTTTTGCTGCCATTTGTCTTCGGATGACGAAATATATTGGTCAATAATAACCTGTGCGCCGTTCGAGAAGTCGCCGAACTGCGCTTCCCACATCACCAAATCTTCCTGCGCGATGACCGAATAACCGTATTCAAAACCGAGAACGCCCATTTCGGACAGCGAACTGTCAAAAACGTAAAATCGCGCCTTTGGATTCGCGTCGTTGCGGAGTTCGGTCAACGGCGACCAGCGTTCGCCGGTCAAAGTGTCATACATCGAAGCGTGGCGGTGCGAAAAAGTTCCGCGTCCCGAATCCTGTCCGCTCAGGCGCACCGGAAAACCTTCCAAAACTAACGAGCCGATTGAAATCGCTTCGGCAAATCCCCAATCCATCGGCACTTCGCCGCTTCCCATTTTCGCGCGCCGCGCTAATTGCCCGACCATTTTCGGATTGACGTGAAAGCCTTCCGGCACGAGTGAGATTCTTTCAGAAACCTTTGTCAGAACTTCGCTTGAAATATTTGTGTCGAGAACTTTTGAACCGTCTTCTTCCGCAATTGAGGGCGCGAGTTCGGCGCGTTTCGGATGTTCGGTCGCAATCTGTTTGGCGCGTTCGAGAATTCCTTCGTATTTGGCGACGACTTCATCGGTCATCGCTTTTAGATCGTCTTCGGTAATCACCGTTTCACGAATCAATTGCTGCGCGTAAAGGTGACGCACGCCCGGATGCGCTTTGACCCGCGCATACATCAGCGGCTGTGTATAGCTCGGTTCATCGCCCTCGTTGTGTCCGAGACGACGGAATCCGACGAGATCAAGCACGACATCTTTGTTAAATTCCTGACGATAAGCGAGCGCGATTTGAATGACGCGAAACGCGGCTTCGGGATCGTCGCCGTTAATGTGAAAAATCGGTGTTTGCGTGATTTGCGCCGCGTCGGTCGAATAAATTGACGAACGCGATTCTCCCGGCGAAGTCGTAAAACCGATCTGATTGTTGATAACCAGATGAATCGTGCCGCCGGTGCGATAACCCGTTAAATTCGCCAACTGCAAGGTTTCCATCACCGTGCCTTGACCAGCAAACGCCGCGTCGCCGTGCATTAAGACCGGCAAAACTTTGTCAATCACTTCTTCACGCGTTTTCTGCTGCCCGTTTCTTAACTCGTCCTGTCGTGCGCGAGCCATTCCTTCGACGACCGGATTAACGAATTCAAGATGCGACGGATTACACGAAAGTTGAATCAGTATTTCGTTGCCGCTTTTAGTTTTGCGTCGCCCGATTGCGCCCTGGTGATATTTCACATCGCCTTCGTCAGCCGGAAAACTCGGATGCGAAGTTCCCTCAAATATTGTGAAAATGCGCTCCGCCATCGTGTAATCAATGATGTTTGAAAGCACGTTCAAACGTCCGCGATGCGCCATTCCCATAAAAATTTCGTTCACGCCCTGCGCCGAAGCATTTTCAACCAATTGGTCGAGCATCGGAATCATCGTTTCGCAGCCTTCGAGCGAAAAGCGTTTTTGTCCGAGATATTTTTTATGGAGAAATTGCTCAAATTGCTCGGCTTCAATTAATTTTGCAAGCAGTTCTTTTTTCGTCTGAACCGGCAGCGGTTTCGTATCAACAAACTGCTCACGAACCTGATTACGAATCCAGTCTTTTTCTTCTTTTTTCTGAATATGGCGGTATTCGATGCCGACTTTGCCGGCATAAGCCTTTCGTAAAATCTCTAAAATTCGTCTTAAAGTTGCCGTTTTTTCGCCGTGCAATCCGCCTGTGATAAATTCGCGGTCTAAATCCCAAATCGTCAAACCGAAATTTTCGAGTTCCAACTCAGCCGCGTGATGCGAAGTCATATTGAGCGGATCAATGTCGGCGAGCAGATGCCCGCGAATGCGATACGCGTTGATAAGCTGCAAAACATTCGCCTGTTTTTCCGCCTGTTCGCTCGCGTGATTGCTCCCGAAAATCGAAGGATTATAATCTTCCGCCCAACGCAGCGGCGGGTAATTTATTTCTAAATCCTTAAAAATCTCGTCGTAAAAATTGTGCTGCCCAATCAAGAATTCGTGAATCTTGGCGAGGAATAAACCTGATTCCGCACCTTGAATGACGCGGTGATCGTAAGTCGAAGTCAAGGTTATGACTTTGCTGATGCCTAAACTCGAAAGCGCACCGGCGGTCATCGCCTGATATTCCGCCGGATATTCGATTGCGCCGGTCGCAATAATCGCCGATTGTCCCGCCATCAGGCGCGGATTCGACGCGACTGTGCCGAGCGTTCCCGGATTCGTCAGTGAAATCGTCGTGCCTTGAAAATCTGAAATTTCGAGCTTGCCGTCACGCGCTTTTTTGACTGTTTCGTTATAAGCGGCGAAAAACTCGGCGAAATTCATCTTATTTCCGCCTTTGATATTCGGAACAAGTAAGTTGCGCGAGCCGTCTTTTTTCTCAATATCAATCGCCATTCCGAGATTGACCGATTCATTAACGAGCCGCGAAGGTTTGCCGTCAACTACACCGAAACCGTTGTTTAGTGCAGGATAAGCCTTCGCCCCCTTGATAATCGCCCACGCGATAATGTGCGTGAACGAAACTTTGCCGCGTCCCGAAGATTGCAGATGTTCGTTGATAATGCGGCGGTTTTCTTCCAAAACCTTAACCGGAACATTCCGAAAAGTCGTCGCCGTCGGCACGGAAAGGGAAGTTTCCATATTCTCGACAATCTTTTTCGATGCCCCGGTCAGAGCCTTAACTTCCGTGCCTGCGCCAATTGCAACAGCCGGAGCAGGTTTTAACGCTTCAACTTCAGCAGATTGCGTTGCCGCTTCGTTGGTAGGTTCAGTTTTTACCGTTGTGCTGATCGCTGACTGCTGACCGCCAGCTTTCGCCGCGCCGCCATTCAGCATTTCGCCGAAAAACGTCCGCCATGATTCATCAACCGAATTTGCGTCCGCTTGATAACGGCTCAATAAACCTTCGACATAACTCGCATTCGCGCCGAAATTCTCGGCAATATACTCGGATATATTATTTATCTGTTCGCTCACTTTTTTATAACCTCTTTTTTACACTTCAGATGTAAAAAATAATTTTAGCGCAAAAGCAAATAAAATATAAGTAAGGCAAAAGATTTGTCGGAAGCTGCGAAACAAAAAGGTCGAACTTTCGGGTTCGACCTTTTTGTTTCGAGTGAATTGTGAGGTTTCTGTCAAAAATTACGGCGCAGGCAGCATACAAGTTGTGTTGTCGCCAAAGGTTGCGTTGGCGGTTCCGTCGCTTGAGAGAACGCCGTCGCCGACGAGAATGCCGTCGGAAACGAGAACGGCATCGCTGACTAAAATGCCTTGCGAATTGACGCGCGGTGTCGGGCTGCTCGCCATCGCGTTGGCACTCATATCGAGCGTTCCGTCTGCCGCCAGCACGCCGTTGTTGTAAATTGAACCTTGATACAAACTCAGTGTCCCGGAGGTCAGTGTCGCTGATTTCGAGATTGTCGTTCCCGAAAACGGAGTCGCGTCCGCCGCCAACACGCCGTTGGCATACATTCCCTGCCATTTGTTCATCAGGTCGTTGCCGTAAATAAACCCGAAATTTGTGACGATCCCTTTGCTCCAATAAACGGTTTGTCCGCCGATCACGCTCGTTTGCGCGGCGGGAAGCGTCCCGTTTAATAAAGCCGTGCCGTTGGTCGTCGGCATCGTCGGTTTGACTAATCGTGCCAGACGAACCGCGCCGTCAATGTTGAGTTCGCCCATCCCTTGCGACAAAGTATTGTAATTTTTCAAAGGCTGTGCCGAATACATCAAAATCGCTTTGACGAGGTTCGGAGTCAGATTCGGATTGACTTCGACTAATAGAGAAGCCGCACCTGCGACAATCGGAGCCGACATCGAAGTTCCCGACAGATACATCAATTTATCGGTATTTGCCGTGTCTGTGCCGGCTCTCAAAGTCGTGTAAGTTCGCGCCAGATAATTTTCCGTGCCGTTATAATAGCCGCGTGCGCCGATTATTTTATTGCCCGGAGCGATCAAATCGGGTTTGACCAAATTATCGTATTTGCGTGCGCCGTTCGACAATGTAACATAGCCGCGCGTCGGACCGCGTGAACTGAATGAAGCAACGGTATCGTCTGAACGACCGGCAGTTCCCATTGTGTTTGCCGCGCCGACCGTGATGACCGACGGCTCGATTCCCGGCGAACCGATGCTGCCGTACTGGACATTTCCCTGCGAATCTTTGCCGTTATTTCCGGCGGAGGCGACGACGACGATTCCGGCATTGACGGCGCGACGGGCTGCTAAACACAGCGGATCGTTTTTGTAACTGTCCTTCGCAACACTCCCCAAACTCATATTGACGACGCGAATGTCCCAAGCTGCTTTATTCGCCACCGTCCAATCGAGTGCGGCAATTAAGTTGCTGACCGAACCCGTGCCGGTTGAATTCAAGACGCGCAAATTTATCAGGTTCGAGCCGGGAGCAACTCCTTCATACGCCGAACTATGCAAAGCCCAGTCGCCGGCAATCAGAGATGCGACGTGCGAACCGTGTCCGTAAGGATCGCCGGTAATGTTCTGTCCCGTAAAATCTTTACTGTATTCGACTTTTGCACCATTGTTAATTTCCTGCGTCCAGTTGAGCAGTTTATGACCTGTATCTATGCCGCTGTCAATCACGGCGATACTGCCTAAACCGCCGCCGAGCCACGTCGTCGGGTCTGCGTCGTTTGCGTCAGCAATTCCGGGGTTATACCAGCCGGTCGTTTCGCCGATGTGTCCGAAAGATGAAATTTCGCGGTCGGGTGAAATGTAGGCGATGTTTTCGTTTTGCGAGAGTTCACGCACCTTTGAAAGCGGCAGTTCCGCGCTCATCAAACCGAGATTGTTGAAAGTCTTTTTGACTCTGCCGTTAATCTTTTCTAAATCAGAAAATAGAATGTCTGACTTTTGACGATTACCGCGAACTTCGTTTTTGAATATTTGATTTTGCTCGTTTTTGCTCAGGCTGTTGCCGAACATTTGGTTGAGAGGTGTTTCCGATTTGAGTTGAATGATGACTCTCTGCATTTCATCGGCACGCAAGCCGAATGAGAGGTCATTCGTTTTTTCCTCTAAATCCGGTGCGACTTTATTTTTCGACGGCACTGCGTCTGTCACTTCATCAATCGCTACGTCCTGCTTTTTTGTATTCGATTTGAGAGTTTGACCCTGAATACCAAAAGCGAACATTTGCAGACAAAGCGCGAAAAATAAAAATGCGGCAAAATATTTTGTTGGGGTAACTTTGTTCATTTTCATTTCGGCTAAAATTCCTAATATCTTACAAAGGGAGTTCTGCTTCAGAGCAGCCGTGAATAGAATTAGCAACGGATATGCCAATCGAAATAAGAGTTTTTAATTTGTTGAAAACCAACTGCTTACGACAAAATTCAATGAATCGGTGAATTGATTGACTCATTCATTCTGACCGAATCAATCAAAGTATTGTGTCAAAATGAAGGAATGATCGAAGGCGGGATTTTTTCTTTCTTAACGGGATTTTTGATGGTGACATTGACATCAACCGGCACGACGCGCTTGAAATTAAAGCCTGATTTTTTGAACTTGCCGAAAACGAAAACTTTGCCTGTGACGACCCAATCTTCTTTTGAATCGGTCACTTCGCCAAGCGCACCTTTTAGAAATTGCCCGGTTCCGAGAAATATTTTTATCGGTTTCGGCAGCGTGATAGTTTGGTTTTTTTTGAATTCAAAAGAATTTGTATATTCCTCGACATTGACGTTCAAACCGTTGATTTTGAAATCTCTAAACGTCAGAAAATCAATCTTGCCTTTGTAATCCAAAGCGTCAATTTCCGCCGAAATTTCAAACGTCAAGCCGGTCAGCGAAGTGTCAACCAACTGCGGTTCGGTGAGCCGCGCAAAGGCATTCGATTTATCATTTTCGTACTTTTTGTCAACCTGATTTGTCACGGAAATTTTCGCGTTATAAACCTTATAACCGCGAATCTCATCCGGCAAATTCTGTGCGTGAATTGCGAAGGTAAAAGGTAAAAGGTAAAAGATGAAAAGTAAAAAATACCGCTGAAAATTTTGTGGTTTCAAATAGTTTGTGTCGGGTAAATTTTTCATTGACTTTTTACTAATTCGGCAGAAAAATCTCGAACGTCGTGCCAAAGGTTTGATGGCTTTTGACCGAAATCTTGCCGCCGGATTTTTTAACTGAATTTTTTACCGCGTCGAGTCCGATGCCGCGTCCTGAAATCTCTGTCAGATGTTCGGCGGTGGAAAGTTCAGCGGCGAACATCAATTCGAGCAGTTGCCGTTCATCGAGAATGTCTTCGGCGGAAATCAGATTTTTGGCAATTGCCCGTGACCGCAGTTTTTCCAGATTAACGCCTTTGCCGTCGTCCGAAACGGTTAAAAACAAATCTTTGCCTTCGGTAAAAAGTCTGATTTCGATATTTCCGCGTTTCTCGATGGCGTGGTCAAGTGCGTTTTTTACAAGGTGCAGCAAAATGTCGAAAATAGTTTTTGTTTTTTCGGCGGAAAGTTTTATTTTGTTTGCCAAAATCGTGAAAATCACTTCCTTCTTTAATTGTTCGGCGACGTTTTTGCCGTGTGCGGCAATTTCAGTAAATATTGATTTCAGATTACCCGGCGCATTCTCATCACAGTTATAAGAAATGACTTCAGCGGAAAAATCTTCAGTTTTCTGTTGCAAATTTTCTGTTGCTTGATCGCTTGCCAGATATATTTGAAAACCTATTTTCCCGGCATTTTGGGATTTTTGACTTGGCATTGCGGCGATGATTTCACCGTTTTCGCTCAGAATATTCCGTAAATTTCGGAATTTGTCGGCAAAATCCGCCGCGTCAAATCCGACTTCCGCGCTGAAAATGTTCTTTCTTTGACGAAGCGCGGTAATTAAATTTTTTTGTTCTGATTTCGATAAATTTTTAAAGACTTTTAGCGGAATATCGGTTAGTAAAATGTCAGTATTTGCCGCCGATTTAAGGTTTTCAGTATGTAGTTTTTCGACAAACGAAGCAGGGAATTCGGAGTTTTCACGGCGCAGCGAATCAATTAATAAACCGATGCCTTCGAGCAGCAGGTTTTTGTAATTTTCAGTCGCGGAAAACTCGCGGTTCGCTAATAGATTTTCGAGTTCATCAGCGAGTTGTGCCGAATTTTTCAATCCGAAAGTTTGCGAAGTTCCTTTGACGGTGTGGATTACGCGAAAGCCTTCGCACTGCCGTTCGCCGGAAAAATCAATGGCTAAAGTCTTTTGCAATTCAGCCAGATTATTAAGTGATTCGGCAAGAAAATTTTGACGAAGGTCGTTCATTGATTTGAAGAAGACCGCGTTTAATTGGACGAAGCCTGTATTTTTTTGCCTGAATCGGGAAAGGCACTGCTATTTTTTTTTTCCAAATCGTGTTTGATCGCATCGAGAATTCCGTTGATAAACTGCGTCGCTTCGAAGGTTGAAAAACGGCGGGCGATTTCGAGTGCTTCGTTGATAATAACGGTGTGCGGAGTGTCTTCGTAGAGAAACTCGTAAACCGCGAGGCGCAAAACATTGCGGTCAACAATCGCCATTCGTTCAATACGCCAATGCTCGGCGCGGGTGCGGATGCGGTCGTCCACAATTTCAATTTCGCGCAGAGTTCCGAGTGCCAGCTTAACCGAAAATTCGCGGGTTGCCTCGTCTATTTCCGGTTCGCCGAGTTCTATCCAAAAATTGCGCGTGACCGCATCGCCGGACAATTTGGTAATGTCCGCCGCAAACAGCATCTGGAGAGCGCATTCACGAGCTTTTCGTCGTGTTCCCATAAAAAATCTTCTGCTCTAATATCAAACGACGTGCGGAAAAGCCTGTTGGTTTTTCACCGGTTTTTTTTCTCCGCCGTCCATCTCTTTATATAAATTAACAAGTTCGACCGCCGACATCGCTGCTTCAAACCCTTTGTTTCCCGCTTTCACACCGGAGCGATTGATTGCCTGTTCGAGCGTGTCGGTCGTCACGACGCAGAAAAGCGTCGGAATTCCGGTTTGCATCGAAACTTGTCCGACACCTTTGGCGGCTTCGCCCGCAACGTAATCGAAATGCGGAGTTTCGCCGCGAATGACGACACCGATGCAAATTACCGCATCAAAATTACCACTCGCCGCGACTTTTTGCGCCGTCAAAGGTAATTCAAAAGAACCCGGAACTTTGAAAATTTCGACCGAATCTTCATCTGCACCGAGCCGTTCGAGTGCGTCAAGCGCACCGTCGGTCAGTTTCGACGTTAAAAAATCATTCCAACGCGAAACAACCAGCGCGAACCGAAAGCCTTGTGCGTTAAGTAGTCCCTGATGAATTTTTGGTTGCAAACTTTTCACCTCAAACAAGTAAACTCGCTAATCTTTAGTATAGAGAACGGTTGATGCGATTGACAAGCGTTAAATATCGGTTGGCAGTCGGCAGCGGCAGTCGGCAGATTTTTGAATCACTAAATTTCGTCGGCTTGCTGTGTTTTACTGCCGACTGCCGCTGCCGACTGCTGACTTGCTTGACCGATTTCGCGCAGCGAAAGACCGCGTTTGAGGATTAGTAAAAGTCCGATTGCCGTCCAGAAAATTATTCGTCCCTTGCGGATAATCGCCAGCGTAACACCGATGCCTGCGCCTAATGCGAGTGTTTCCGTGACATATTGCGCGCCGGCTTCGTCAACGCCGATGACGAACGGAATCAGCTTAAATGTCGTTGAAATAATGCGGCTGATTGATTCGAGCAGGAACGAATTGAAAATTGTCGGAACAACTTCGCTAATGCGGCTCAGAACAAAATAAACTTCCAAAATGCCGAGCGCGTGAAACGTAATTTCAAATAACACAATCGGCAAAAACCGGCGCGGATATTGGCGGTAAAAGCCGTAAATTAAATTTTCAAATTCGCGCACCTGCACGCGAAAATCTTCGAGAAAGATTCTGCCGATGTCTTTTTGATAAAGTTTTTCGCAAATGTCGCTTGCGAAATGCCATTGCCGGACAATCATCAAAACGCCGAAAACGATCAGCGCGAATACGACGGCAATTAAAATATCAATCGTCACGCGCCAGCCGTCGGCAAGGTCGAAACTCCGCAGAAAAGCGAATCCGCCGAAGACGATAAAAAGTCCGGTAATAAAACTGTAAAAAAGATTTTCGGTGGCGACCGACGACAAACCGGAGACCATCGGAATTTTTTTGCGGACAGCGACGGCTTTCGCGGTTCCGCTGATTAAAATGCCGAGCGGAATCATCGAACTCATTGCCTCGCCGATAATTACGGCGGGAATTGTATCACGCAAATTTAATTTGTAAGGCTCTGAAACAGACAGTTTCCACGCCACCGCCCGTGATAGAATTCGCAAAAAATAGAGAAACGAGAGAATCAAAAAACCGTCCACGCCGATCTTGCCGATGCCTTTCAAAATCTCTTCGTAGCCGACCGTTAAAATGAAGTAGCCGAACAGACCAACACCCAAAATCGTGAATAAAACCGCGATATACTTTAGACGATTAACGTGTTTCGATTTGGAGTTTGGAATTTGGAATTTGGAATTCGGAACTTTTGTGTCGGTATTCACTTCGTCTTTGCCTTTTCGCTGATGCGCCTATTATGATGTTATTTTATTTGCTAATTATTACAAAATCTAAAAGGAAAGAATTTAATAGTAAATGATGAATGGTGAATTTTAAGAATTTCTTTAATTAACCATTCATCATTCACCATTCACCATTAAATAAATATTATGAACGCAACAGCTTTAGAACAGGAAATTTTACGACCGGCTTTAACACAATTGTCCGATGAAGAGGAGCTTTTTCGCTCGTCAATCCGCGAATTTGCGGAAGGCGAAATCCGTCCGCGTGTCGAAAAAATGGAACACGACGGCAAACTCGACCAAACATTGATTGACCAATGTTTCGACCTCGGACTAATGGCAATCGAAACGCCCGAAGAATACGGCGGCGCAGGTTCGTCATTTTTTAACGCGATTTTGGCAATCGAAGAAATCGCGCGAATTGATGCTTCGACGAGCGTTTTTGTTGATGTCCAAAATACTTTGGTGACAAACGCGATTATCCGTTGGGCGAATGACGATTTGAAGAAAAAATATCTGCCGCAGATGGCTGAATCGAAAGTCGGCGCGTATGCTTTGAGCGAAGCGGGAAGCGGTTCGGATGCGTTTGCTTTAAAGACGAAAGCCGTTGATAAAGGCGATTATTACGAAATCACCGGGCAGAAACTCTGGATCACGAACGGCAACGAAGCGGAAATTTTCATCGTCTTTGCGACGATTGATCCGTCGGCTGGCTATAAAGGTATTACAGCGTTTCTGGTCGAAAAATCTTTTGAAGGTTTCTCCGTCGGCAAAAAGGAGGATAAACTCGGAATCCGCGCCAGTTCGACAACCGAATTAATTTTAGATTCGTGCAAAGTCCCAAAAGCGAATGTTTTGGGCGAAGTCGGCAAAGGCTACAAAGTTTCCATCGAAACCTTAAACGAAGGACGCATCGGCATCGGCGCACAAATGATCGGAATCGCTCAAGGTGCTTATGAAGCCGCGCTCAAATACACCGCCGAACGCGAACAATTCGGACAATCAATCAACAATTTCCAAGCCGTCCAATTCCAACTCGCAGAAATGGCAATTGACCTCGAAGCCGCGCGTTTGTTGGTTTATAACGCTGCACGACTCAAAGATGCCGGTAAATCATTCCTCAAAGAAGCGGCGATGGCAAAAGTCTATTCTTCAAGAGTTGCCGAAAAAATCTCGTCCAAAGCGATTGAATTATTCGGCGGCTACGGCTACGTCAAAGATTACCCGGTCGAAAAATTCTGGCGCGACTCAAAAATCGGCGCAATCTACGAAGGCACAAGCAATATGCAGTTGGCGACGATTGCGAAGTTGATTATGAGCGGAAAATAAGAGGAAATACCCGATGCAAAAAGTGGCGAATAAACATTTCGCCACCTAAATCATTCTTTAAATGATTGATTTTATTGAATTTTTCCGTCAAGCGCATTGACTAAAAGAAGTTTTTCGCCTTCATCCTTGGAAATTTTTACGGCGTAGTAAGCGGCATCGGATTGCCCTTCCTTAACAAAAACAAGTTTGCATTCCAAAACAGTTCCCGATTCTTGTTTAGTAACGGTTTCGATTGCTTGAGTCATCGAAACCGTTACTTTTTTCGCCAAATCGGATTGGCTTAAATTCATCATTTCTTGCTCGGCTTTTCGCTTGGCTATTTGTTCCTCGCTTGAAGCGTTTTCGGTTTCCTGCTTTTCATCAACAAGTTTTTTCGCTTCCAATTTTTCAGCTTCCGCTTCTGCCTTTTGTTTTTCCGCTTGGCTCGTTGATTGTTGAGCAATCACCGGACTAATCGTAAATGTTGAAACAATTAAAAATGCGACTACAAAAAATACTGATGCTGAAATCAGTAACAAGTTTTTTCGCTTCGCGGTAATTTTCGGTCTTTTTAAGATTTTCATAATTCGATTCTCCAAAATGTCGGCATCATTGATACCGACGGTCATAGTTGCCTTGCGACCCAAATCCAGTGCCGAATTTGCTAATTGAACTAATGATTGAGCATAGATGCTTGGTTTCAATAATTTATCAATAACCAATTCATCACAACTCAATTCACAAGTTTCTTTAATTCGGCGTTTCACCAGCGTCGCTACAGGGTGAAATGAAAGCGGCAAACAGATTATTTCGCAGATCAATTTCAGCAAATAATCGTGTCTTTTGATATGAGCTAATTCGTGTCCGATAGCTGAAAGTAAAAGATTTCGGTCTTTTTCTTGGGCAAATTCGACAGGTAAAACGATCAGCGGTCTGAAAAATCCAACAGTAAAAGGCAAAGCATTTGAGTTTGAAAATAATATTCGCACTTCTTTAACGTCAAAATGTTCTTGGCATTCTTCGGCAACGGACAAAATATCTTCCGATAAATCAGTTATAAACGCTGTTTTTACAAGAGCTTGTGTCCGTTTCCAAACCTTGAAAAATTTAATTAGCGAATAAAATGTAAAAAGAGCGTAACAACCGAACAAAAACAGAGAAAGATTCTCGCTGATAGTTAAAACGGGGTTTGTTTCATTGCCAAAAGACTTTGAAAATATAGCTTGAAACTCCGAATTGTTAATCTGCTGAATGTTGGAGTTTTCGACAGGCGGCGTGCCGAACGAATTAATACTTGAAAACTTAAAAATGCTACAAATCGGCAAACCCAAACACAAAATCAAGGTCAATGCCCAAAAAGCGTGTCGAATCCGAGCGTTTGTTTGCATTAAGAAATAATCGCAAATATAAGCAACTAAGGCGATTAATGGAATTTGCCAAATTGCGTTCAACAAAAATGTCAATAAAGCATTGCTATTCATTTTCTTGCTCCTTCGCTTCGGCAATCGCTTTATTAAGTTTAGCTAATTTCTCAGGAGTCAATTGTTTGGTTTCAACTAAACTCATTACCAGACTTTCCGCCGAACCGCCAAATAAACGCTCAATCATATCGTTGACCGTATTTTTAACAATCTGACTGCGACTGACAGTTGGACTATAAAAATAAGCTCTATCCACTAAAATCCGCACAACCTTTTCTTTTTCAAGCAAAATATTCAACATCGTTTGAACCGTCGTATAAGCCAACTCCCGTTTCAAGTTCTGCTTTACATTTTGAACATTTGCCGAACCAATTTCCCACAAAACGTCCATTATTTCTAACTCAAGCGGCGTTAGTCGATTATTTTTCTCTTTCATTATAATTTAGCTCCTAAACATTTAGGAGTATAAAATAATCAAGTTTCATTTGTCAACTAAAACTTTAGGAGTCAAGAAAATTGATTTTATCAAATTAAAATCGGCGCAATCTACGAAGGCACAACCAATATGCAGCTTGCGACAATTGCGAAGTTGATTATGAGCGGAAAATAAATTTCTTCCATTTCAATATTCGCTTCGGTTAAAATAGGAAAAGCAAATTATTTTAATAACTTTGCTTTTCCTATTTATGAATGAAATACAAATCGAAACAAAATACACGGTAGAGGATTATGTCCGCACCGAAACCTTTCTCAAAAATCTTCAAATAAGTTCCAGCCGGATTATCAAATTCGGCAGCCGTTTTCTCTTTGTTTTCGCGCTTATAAATCTGGTTTTTGCGTGTATTGTAATGACTGAAGGAAAATTCGGAATCGCCTTTTTCGCAGTTTTATCAACAATTACCTGTTTCTTTTTGATCTATAGGGTTATTCCTGTCTACAGCGTTTCGGCGGAAATGAATTTGCTGAAAGCCCGACTTAAAAGCATTGAGCCGGATTCGATATTATATTCCGAACGGCAGATAACTTTCGGCGAGGAAGGCGTAAACGAAACGCACAAATTCGGCGATTATCTCAGCAATTGGAACGCCATTTCCAAAGTAGTCGAAACCGATGAAGATTTTTACTTTTATCTTCATAATACAGTTCGCTTTCAACCCAAAAGAGATATTTCCGAAGAACAGATAGATTTGCTGCGAATATTGATAAAATCTAATCTTCAGGAAGAAGCGGAGTTTCAATCTCTACCAACAAATTGATTTTTGCTTAGTTTTTTATGTTAAAATTCAGCTATGGAAACTTTAACCATTACAATTTTAGAGCCGAAAGCGCGAAAACTGCTTGACGATTTAGCCAGTTTGAATTTAATCAAAGTCCAAGAAAACGAAGAGCCGAGACGAAAACCGCGCAAATTCGGCAGTATGAAAGGTTTGGTTATTCACATTGCCGATGATTTTGACGCGCCGCTCGAAGATTTTAAGGATTACATGTAATGCAATTATTAATTGATACGCATATCCTGATTTGGTTTCTTGAAGGGAACAATCTTTTGGCGAATTCGCGTCGTCAAATCATTAGCGATTCACAAAATGAAGTTTTCGTGAGCATTGCCTCACTTTGGGAAATGGCGATAAAAATCAGTGTCGGCAAATTAACGCTTGCCAAACCTCTCGGCGATGTTATCAAGCAAATCAGCATTGAAAATATCGGGATTTTACCTATTTTGCCTGAACATACTTTGCGCGTTTCGACTTTACCGTTTCATCACCGCGACCCGTTTGATCGAATTATCATTGCCCAATCGCAAGTCGAAAATCTTTCGATTATGACTGACGACGGCGCATTTAATGATTATGGAGTCAGGCTTCTGTAAATATCAGATTGTGACGATTGCAAAATTGATTATGAGCGGAAAATAAGAAGTTTCTTTAACGAGAATGGCACGAATGTTTTAACTTCATTTATGCCATTCTCGTTAAAATTTTTAATTCATCAACGCAAAATCAAATGGCGAATAGTTTTCGCAAACGATTTTCGATTTCCATTTTCTGGTTCGGTGATATTTCACCGAGTTCGCGTTTGATAATTCCCTTGCTCACGGTTATCAAACGATGAAGTCGAACAGTTGACGAAACTTTCAGACCGGTTTGTGCAAAATCAGCATCTTGGAAATCAATAACAAAATCCGTATCGGACGGATTTGCGGAAACTTTGCTTGTAATAAAAGCTAAAACGATATGACCATAAGGTTTAATTTCGTCAGTCAAACAAATAGCAGGACGCACTTTTTGACTTGAAAGATCATCAAACGGAAACGGAACTATAACAATTTTATTTTTCATCGGTTAAAGGTTTTCCGTCTTCTAATGTATAAATATCTTCGTCTTCGTCATTCAAAAAATCAAAAACTTCATTGTCCGAAGCCGCTTTTAGCCATTCTTTTTCGTTAATATCTGTATCTTCATCAAACAAAACAATCACGCGCACACGACTCGGCGCATTGTTCGGCAGTTCTTCGTCTAAAATTATCTGATGATTAGCGTTGATTGTTCCCGTCGTTTCGATTGCTGTCAGCATATTATTAAACTCCTTTTGAGAAATGATTTTACTACATTTTCGATATACTTGAATAAATATTGATTGCTTGATAAAAAGTAGAAATACCAATTGGCATTTCTACTCACAAATAAAATATGGAGAACCAATCCAACCTTCTATGCCGCCTGATGTAATTATACGAACCCATTTTTCATTAGAACTAAGTTCTTGAATTTGAATAGATTCGCCGTCATTAAGTTCCATTATCGTATTGTTACCATTTAAACCCGGAAAACTCCGTAAATTCACATTACCGTTTAAGTTGTAAATTCTACCTTTACAGGGAATTACTCTAACTTGTGGCGTTGCTTCTGAAGGACTTGTATCAAATTCTTGGGTGTTTTGAGGAATTGGCGTTAGCGTTGGATTTTTGCGTTTTGAATTGGGTGGATCATTCAAAATAGGTGTTGTAGTATCTTTCGGATAAGAATTATTTAAACTAAAGTAACCTTGAAAATAACCTAGAAGCAAACCTGAAAAACTAACAAGAATTACTAAGCCAATAACAAAAATCGTTACACCAATAAAAAGTTTGACAAAAGCCTTTAATGAAGAACTTTTAGGCTTTATTTTATCAGGTTTTTTAGATTCGACATATTTTGAAAAATCAGCCAATGCAGAGTGAATTTCATTAGCATTTTGTTTGGGCAGAATAGGTTGAGTTGGCTTCGATTTTGGCAACGGTTTTGGTTTTACAACTGTCTCGGTTTCAGGCGAATTGTTGGGCGGAACATTTTCGCCACGTAAAACTTTACGCAAATCTTCGCGCATTTCGGTTGCATTTTTGTAACGATTTTCGGGTAGTTTGGCTAAGGCTTTGGCGATGATAGTTTTCAGACTTTGCGGAACATTCGCGGGTAAAGGTTCAAAATTTCTTTGCAGAATCGCATACATTCTTTCCGATGGATGTTCTTGCGGAAATGGTAATTCGCCTTTGAGAAGTTGGTAAAACACCACGCCGACTGACCAAATATCGGTTTGCACCGAACGCTTTCCCATAAAAGATTCGGGCGACATATAGGCATCCGTGCCGATAATTGTCGAACTGCTGTTTGAAGATGTTTGGATTGCCCGCGAAATGCCGAAATCAGCCAGACGCGGCGTTTCGCCTTGCAGCAGAATGTTTTGCGGTTTGATGTCGCGGTGAATAATCTGTTTTTTGTGCAGAAATTCCAAACCTTTTAGAATTCCGATTGTCAGTTCAACCGCTAATTTTACGGGACACGCGCCGTGATTTTTTAATCTGTCAGCCAACGAACCGCCGTCGGCATATTCACTGACGATGACAACTTGACCGTCATAAACATCGGCATCAATAATCGGCAAAACATTGGCGTGTCCGCTGGCTTGTTCCCAAAGCGTCGCTTCTTGCCGAATCGCTTCAAAATTCACCTGGTCATCAAGCGGAAGTTTAACCGCAACTCTTTTCGTGACAAATTGCGAGCGTTTTTCAGCCAACCAAACTTCGCCAAAACCGCCTTTGCCGAGTTTGCGAATGAGTTTATATTGTCCGATTTCTTGGGATTCCCGAAACATAATTTTGTGTCTTAAACTTTTAGAGTTTGGCGATTGGCTGATTATAGGATTGATCGGCAATTTTATTCAAATAAATTGGCGACGATTACGAAGTTAATTTTGAACGGAAAGCGTAAAATTAACCACGAACAAACACGAAAGAACACGAAAAAGAATTAAATCTTTCGTGTCTTTTCGTGTTTGTTCGTGGCTAAATAACTCTACTGCGGCAAAGTTCCCGGTGTGAGCGGTGCGCCGGATTGGGCGAGTTGTTTTTCAAATGCCGGGAGATCGGTTTCGACTAATTTTCGCAGTCTTGCCAATACGGGTTGGAATGCCGTGTTGGAGAGGTTGTATTGGTCAATCTGCGTTTGGGTTGGGGCGATTGACGACAGGCGAATCGTGTCGGCGACGACTTCGACGCGGGACGAAATTGACGGCGGCGGCGTTTCGGTGTTTTCGCGTCCGCCTCGCAGGTCGTTGAGAATGTCATTGATTTCGTCGTCGTATTGTTTCGCTTGATTGATGAATTGCTGGTTGGCGACGGGTGCTTCGTTGGCGGCGCGTTTCAGGAATCCGATGCGTGTTTTAGTTGCCGAAGCGACTTCGATTGCGCCGCCGACTGATCTCTGCAAATCAGAAATTTGTTTTTGAAACGCGATCAGAGTTTGGCGTTCCGCGTCGGTCATTTTTTCTCTGCCTTCGACGGTGACGGTGAAAGTCTGCGTTCCGGGCATCGGCGTGACGACACCGCGCACGCGGGTTGCCATTGTCACCGAATATTTTCCGGGCATCACGAGTGCGCCTTGCGGTCCGGGCGTGAAGCCTTCGGGCAAAGTCACGCCTTCGGGAATGCGCGGCGGCGTTGCCGAAATTGACGGCGGCGTGTAGCGCAAATCCCAGACGACGCGCTGCATTCCGGGCAAAGCGGGCGCGGTCAAACGGCGGACAACTTTGTTATCGGCATCGGTAATCGTAAAGAGCAGCGCGGGCGCGTCTTCTTCGGTTTCGGTGCGTAATTCTTCAATCGAAGGGTAGCGAATCGGCTGTTTTTTCTTGTCGGCTTCGCGCTCGGCTTCCTGCCTTTGCTGTTTGAGAGTTTTCGGCGCGTCCTTCATATAATAGACGAACGTCGCGCCATAAGCCGGATTCGGCGCGGTGTAAAACGACGAGCCTTGAAAGCCTGAAAAGACCGTGTTCGAGCGAATATACATCAGCGCGTCTCTGACCGGAAAGAGCATCGAACTTTGATCGAGAGCTTCTTTTTTCACTGAGCGGAGCGGTGAATAATCGTCTAAAACATAAAATCCGCGTCCGAATGTTGCTAAAACGAGATCGTTCATCTGCTTCTGAACGGCGATGTCACGAATGGCGACGGTCGGGAGATTTCCCTTCATCTGAATCCATTTCGCGCCGCCGTCAACCGTGAAAAAGAAGCCGAATTCAGTGCCGACGAACAATAAATTCGGGTTTTGATAATCTTCGGCAATCGCATAAAGCGAACCGCGTTCGGGTAAGTTTCCGGCAATTGAAGTCCACGTTTTGCCGGTGTCGGTGCTTTTCAAAAGATACGGCTTGAAATCGCCGTTTTGATGATTGTTGAACAGCGCGTAAACCGTGTTCGCGTCAAACTGCGAAGCCATCACGCGCGAAACGTAGCTCATATCGGGAACGCCGGGAAATTTCTCGATTTTGCGCCAACTGCCGCCGTCGTTTTCCGTCACCTGAATTAATCCGTCGTCCGTTCCGACGTAGATTAATCCGGCTTTTTTCGGCGATTCCGAAATTGCCGAAGCGTTGCCGTAAAGTGCGGTTGATTGATTTTTCGCAATCGCGTCGGGCGACTGAACTTTGCCCATAACCGGCAGTAAATTACGGTCTAAACCGCGCGATAAATCGGGGCTGATGACTTTCCAGTCGTCGCCGCGATTATCGGTTTTAAATAGTTTGTGACCGGCGAAATAAAGCCGCGTGTGCGAGTGCGGGCTGATGATAAACGGCGAATCCCAATTGTATCTTTGCGATTCGTCTTCGAGTCCCTGAATCGGCGCGATGTCCACATTTTCGCCCGTTCGTTTATCAAATCTCACGAGTCCGCCGTTCTGACTTTCGGCGTAAATCGTGTTCGCGTCTTCCTGATCTACCGCCGAACGAAAACCGTCGCCGCCGTTCGTGACGAACCAATCGGCGTTGATAATTCCGGCGTTATTGCGCGTCCGCGACGGTCCGCCGAGTGAATTATTATCCTGCGTGCCGCCGTAAACATTATAAAACGGCGCGTTGTTGTCGAGCGCGACATCGTAAAACTGCGCGACCGGCAAGTTAGCTTTAAATTGCCAATTCGCGCCGCGATCAAAACTTTCGTAAATCCCGCCGTCACAGCCGACGAGGTAATAATCCGTATTTTTCGGATCAATCCAAATTGCGTGATTGTCAACGTGCTTCAGTTTTTCGCCGAGCGGCTTTAAAGTTCGTCCGCCGTCGTCGGAAACCTGAAAAACGACGTTCGGCAGATAAACGCGGTCAACATTTTTCGGATCGGCGACGATCTGCGCGTAATACATCGCCTGCGCGATGCCCGGATTCATTTTTTCCCACGTCGCGCCTTTGTCAACCGAGCGAAAAATGCCGCTCAAATTGCCGCTCGCTTCGACCGTTGCGTAAACGACGTTCGTATCAACGGGCGAAACCGCAATGCCGATTCTGCCCAAATCTCCGGGCGGCAAACCGCCGCGCACTTTCGCCCAGGTGTTGCCGCCGTCCACCGATTTATACATCGCGCTTTCCGGTCCGCCGTTGACGAGCGTGTAAAAATGACGGCGACGCTGCCACGACGCGGCATACATAATGTCGGGATTTGACGGATCAATGACGACATCGGTGACACCCGTATTTTCGCTGACGGTAATCACGGCTTTCCAAGTTTTGCCGCCATCCGTCGTTTTATAAAGTCCGCGTTCGCCGCCCGCCGACCACAAAGGACCTTGCGCCGCAACGAAAACGACATTGGAATCGCGCGGGTCAATGACGATTTTGCCGATATGCTCGCTCGTCTTCAAACCCATATTTTTCCAGGATTTGCCGCCGTCATCCGAGCGATAAACGCCGTCGCCGTAACCGACGCTGCGCTGCGCGTTATGCTCGCCCGTGCCGACCCAAACCGTCGCCGAATTTTTCGGATCGAGCGCAATCGCGCCAATCGAAAACGAATTTTCCGTCTCAAAAACCGGAGTCCAAGTCGTCCCCGCATTAACCGTTTTCCAAACGCCGCCCGACGCAACCACGACGTAATATTTCGACCGATCATTCGGATCAACCGCAAAACCCGTCACGCGCCCGCTCGTCACCGACGGTCCGATTGAACGAAATTTCATCCCGTTAAAAGTCCCGACCGACATCGGCTCAGGCTTTGGTGTCGGCGTTGCCGCCGGAGTCGGCGAAACGCTCGGACTCGGCGATGGTGAAGGCAAAGTTTGCTGTTTGGAATCTTGTTGTGCAAATAAATTGACGCTGAGTAACAGGCAAAGTAACAGACACGAAATACGCATTTGACGCATTAAAATAACTCCTTGTTTTTTGAATAAAAATGCTCTGAAATTATTTGAATTATCGCTTGATATTCGCAGACGGGCAAGCGAGAAGACGGCAATTATGAAATATTGGCAGATTAATGAAATATCAAAGAAATTTGACGTTTCAAAACTGATTGCAAAACACTTAAGCCTCAAGACTGGAGCGTGGGGCATCCGTGCTTGCAATGAGCGTTCGCTTCAAACGCGAAAAAGCCTTTCATAAATCTCAACTTTCAAGTAAATGAAACGCCTTTTCGCGGTAAAAAACACCCCTCATGCAAGCACGGATGCCCCGCGCTCCAATCAAACGGCGTAAGTCGAACTATTTATTTTTCTTGCGCTTCGGAAACGGCTTTTTGGCTTCTTTGCGTTTGCCTTTGAATTCCTTGAAATTGTTGAAAGGTCTTTCGCGCTTGCGGTCGAAGTTTCGTTCGCGGTCGCGTGGTTTTTCTTTGACAATGGTGGTTTCTTCCGTCGAAGCGAGACGGACATTCATATTCACCTTGCGAATCCGGCTGCCCTGCATTCGTTTCAGAACCTGTTCGACAAACTGCGACGGGACATCAACAAGCGTAAACCGGTCGTTAACATCAATTGCGCCGATGGCTTTGCCGGGAATATCGGCTTCGTTGGCGATTGCACCGACAATATCGCCCGGACTGATTTGATTGCGGCGACCGATGTCTATAAACAGGCGCACCATTCCTTCTTCCGAGAACGAAAATTGCTGGCGTTCGGGTTCGATTTTGACTTCGAGCGGTTTGTCGCCGACCGATAAAAAGACGGCGGCGGCGGCGATTTCGGCAATTCCGCAGCCTGATTCTTCCGCCAAATCTTCAACTAATGAAAGATACAGTTCCAAGTCCTGTTCGGTCAAAGTCGTGACGATTTTTTCCTTGAGCAGATTAACGCGCCGCGCCGCGACATCGGCTTCCGAAGGCAGTTTGAGCGGTTCGATATTTTGTTTCGTGTAGCGTTCGATCTCGCGCAGCATTCGCTGTTGGCGCGGTGTCACGAACAAGACGGCTTTGCCCGCGCGTCCGGCGCGTCCCGTGCGCCCGATGCGGTGAACGTAGTTTTCGACATCGGACGGCATATCGTAATTAACGACCGTCGAGATGCGTTCAACGTCCAAACCACGCGCCGCGACATCAGTTGCGACAACGATTTCAACCTTGCCGCTTTTCAGACGGCTGATGACTTTTTCGCGCTGCGTCTGGTTCATATCGCCGTGCATCGCTTCGGCAGTGTAGCCACGCGCTTGCAGTTTGTCGGTCAATTCCGCCGCGCCGATTTTTGTGCGGTGAAAAATCAAAACAGCTTCGCCTGAAACTGATTCGGTTTCGAGCAGACGGGTCAAAGCGTCGGTTTTCTGGCGATCCGAAACATTCAAATAAAATTGCTTGATAGTCGGAACGGTCAGCGTTTTGCGCTCGATTTCGACATTAACGGCTTCGGTTAAATATTTGTCGGCAATTCGCCGAACTTCACGCGGCATTGTCGCCGAAAACAGCGCAGTTTGGCGCGTTTCGGGCGTGTGCGACAAAATCCATTCAACGTCGTCGGCAAATCCCATCTTGAGCATCTCGTCGGCTTCGTCCAAAACCATCATTTTGAGATTGGAAATGTCGAGAGTTTCGCGCCGAATGTGATCCATCACGCGTCCCGGCGTGCCGACAATGATCTGCACGCCGCTTCGCAAATGCCGGATTTGCTGCGAAATTGACTGTCCGCCGTAAACCGGAATGACGCGGATGCGACCGAGATGTTTCGCGTAACTGTGAAACGCTTCGGCGACCTGAATCGCCAATTCGCGCGTCGGTGTCAGCACAAGTGCCTGCACACGCGAAGTCGAGGTATCAATTTTCTGCAACACGGGAAGCGCGAACGCCGCCGTTTTGCCGGTTCCGGTCTGCGCCTGACCGATAATATCTTTGCCCTCCAAGAGCAAAGGAATCGTTTTCTGCTGAATCGGCGAAGCTGATTCATAACCCAATTCGTTAATCGCTTTCATCAATTCGCGGTTCAAACCGAACTGCGCGAAAGATGTGTCATTAAAATCTTCTGTTTGTATATCCATTGTAAAATCCCGAAATTTGCTAAAACAAGTAGTGTAACCGAAATCGCCTGCAAAGTAACTGAGGCAATTAAAATAAGCAATATATCAACAGTCGAAACTTGTGAATTTATCTGTCATCTATTCAGAATCGCCTATAAAATTTAATTCGGAGTAGCTGATAACTAATAGATAATAGCTGATAGATTCGGATTGGTTATCCTTTATCCAAATCATCCTTGATTTGGAGATTTCTGATTAGCCGATGCAGATAATTCGGGTGAACATCGAGCAGTTTGGCGGCTTCCGTGTAGTTTTCCCTGGCTTGGCGGAAGGCGTTGCGAATCAATTCCTTTTTCTTTTCGCGGACGGCTTCGTGATAGGTTGAAATTTCCGAATTTTCGATTTGAATGTCAAGAAAATCTTCCGGTAAATCTTCAGGCGTGATCCATTCGCTTGAACCTAAAACGACGGCGCGTTCGATGACGTTTTCGAGTTCGCGGACGTTCCCGGGAAAATCGTATTTGAGCAAAAGTTTTTTGGCATTCGCCGAAATTCCGCGAATTTTTCGATTGAGAATACGGCTGAATTTTTCGACAAAACTCTCTGCGAGCAGCAAAATATCTTCCTTTCGTTCGCGCAGAGCGGGCATCGTCATTTGGACGACGTTGAGGCGATAAAACAAATCCTGGCGGAAGTTTCCGTTCTTTACTTCCGTTTGTAAATCGCGGTTGGTCGCCGCGATTAATCGAACATCGGCTTTGACGGAGCGCGTGCCGCCGACGCGTTCAAATTCTCGTTCCTGAATGACGCGCAAAAGTTTGGCTTGCAGATGGATCGCCATTTCACCGATTTCGTCGAGAAAAAGTGTGCCGCCCTGCGCTATTTCGATTTTGCCTTTTTTCTGCTGAACCGCGCCGGTGAACGCGCCTTTTTCGTGTCCGAAAAGTTCCGACTCAAGCAAAGTTTCAGTCAGAGCCGCGCAGTTTATGGCGATAAAAGGTTGTTCACGCCGTTTGCTGTTGAGGTGGATCGCCTGCGCCGCAAGTTCTTTGCCTGTGCCGCTTTCACCGTTAATTAAAACCGTCGAATCGGTCGGTGCGACCTTTTTGATGATCTCGAAAATCTTATTCATTGCCGGACTTTCGCCGAGCATATTGCGATTGAGGGTTTCGCCGCGCAAACGTGCATTTTCGCTTTCGAGAAAGGCAAAGTTCCGCGTATTTTCAATCGAAATCGCCGCGATTCCGGCAACTGCCGTAAGAAATCTCAAATGACCTTCGTCAAAATTGGCGCGTGAACTTGCGAGATAAACTACGCCGAGCGTTTTTTCAAAAAGCACGATTGGCGCACACAAAAGCGACGAAATTTTCTTGAGAACAAGACTTTCAGCGTTTTGCAGATTTTCATCCGAAGCAAAATCCGCCACCAGAATAACCTTCTTTTCGCGCAAAACCTGATTAACGACAGTCTGGCTGACATTGATCGGTTCGTTTTCGTTCAAACGATTAAGTCCGACAATTTCGACAAATTCATTTTCGCCGTCAACTAATAAAATCGCGCCATCGTCTGCCGGAATGACTTCAAAGATTTGCCGTAAAAGTTCGCGCTGTAAAGTTTCGACATCACGAATCGCACTGATTCTCTCAATTATTTTAAGAATCGCCGTCAGATCACGCGCCAGCGCACCGAAAACTTCTTCGAGGCGAATCTGAACCGAATTTTTCGGCAGGCGAAACTCGGTTTTATCAAGAAAAACGCCGCTCGATTCTTCCGCAAAATCTTCCTTCGAAAAGCGAAACGTAAAATCGCCGACGCTGATCTTATCGCCGTTTGAAATCTCGGTTTCAAAGGCTTTTGCACCGTTGACCGTGGTCCCGTTCAAACTTCCCGAATCACTGATAAAAAAATGTCCGCCGCGATTTTCGATCAAACAATGACGACGCGAAACAGATGCGTCGTTCAGCACGATCTCGTTCGCCGCCTCGCGTCCGACCGAAATTTTTTCGGCATTAAATTCAAAAACTTCGCCTTTGCCTTTTTCGGAAATGATTTTCAGTTTCGCGCTCATCGTTTACAAGTTTAGAACGAATTCTCAAAAAAGTCAGAACACCGAGCAGCAGCGACGTGGTAAATCAATGCCGAAAAGAATTATTTTATCGAGCAAAATGAAAATCAGTCTAGTGAGCGGTAGCGAGTCTGTTTCATTATTTGAACTCCGCCGTATCAGGTGTTCGCTACCGCTCACTAGACTTATTCATCTTTCAAATGAACCGATTACTAAACTTTCAGTTTGCCGGACTATCTTTTTAGATAGCTTTTTGATCGCCCAACACTACTGTAAATAATTATGAAAATCTAATAAGTCTAATTATTGCAATGTTTCACAGTTTTATAAATTCTTGGCACGAGTCTCGCAAAAGTAACAGCGACCGCAAGGTAAATTAAAAACTCAGGAGAAAAATTATGAAATCGCAATCATTAAAATCATTCGCAATCGCATTCATTTTAGGTTTAGCGGCAATTTTCGCGTCGGCAGAATCGGCAAGCGCACAGGACAAATCATCGTTTGAAACTTCGTTTGATTTTCAGGTCGGTAAAGCAAAATGTGCGGCGGGCAAATACGATGTGACGACGCTCGGTTACGGCAGATATTTGCTGAAAAACGTCGAAACCGCCGAAAAAATGTTAATTTCAAGCCAAATTACGGCGGGCGACGATTCGACAAAACAGGAAAAATTAGTTTTCAATCGTTACGGTCAAAGCTATTTTCTGCGGCAGATTTTTGCCAGACGCGGTTCAGCCGGAATCGAAGTGACCGAATCAGGAACTGAAAAAAATATTCGCAAGGGAAATCGGGAAGACGAACTACAGCTTGCTAAAAAACAGAACAGACCGGAAAGTGTTTCAGTAAATCTAAAGAAAAATTAAAATTAATTAAATGGTTTGAAGCGGTTCGGGCGAAAAATGTCCGAGCCGCTTTTTTGTTATTCAGCTTGTTTGAAAAGAATTGCGTCGCTAGTCAGCGTCCCACGCGAAACGGCGAGTTTTTTGCCATCGTTCGACCACGCAAAGCTGAAGATAAAGTTGTCGTTAAAATTAGTGATCCGGCGCGGTTTGTCACCATTTAAAGGCAGCAGCCAGACGTTCGCAAATCCGCTTTCGTCATTGACGAACGAAAGATTTTTACCGTCCGCCGTCCAGCGCATTACAAACTGACCTTCACTGTATTTCTGCACCGCCGATTGGGGAAGTTCAAAATTCTTGAACGAATTCGTTTCCAGATTTTGAGTTTCCATCGTGTAACCGAGCTTTTTGTCGTCCCAGTAAATATATGCGACATTTTTTCCATCCGGCGAAGCGGCGTAATATTGAACGGGTTTATCGGTAATTTTGACGGGTGCGTTCATCTCAACCGAATCGCGGAAAAGTGCGGCGCGGTTGCTGCCAGGTTCGACTTCGGCAAAGTAGAAAATATACGGCGACCCCGCAGCGCACAAAACATTCCATTTGCCGCCGAGAATTTTCGAGTTTTTCCCGTCAATTTCGAGTTTCGCCGAGCCTCCGCTTTGGTTGCCGGCGATGTTGTGAAAAATAAATTTTCCGTCGTTTGCCGCGCACGGATTCAGTTTTAATTCCTTATCGGAAGTAATCTGTTTTTTGCCGGTGCCGTCTTCGTTCATCAGCCAAATTTCGGAGTTTCCGCTGACATTTGAGGCGTAAACAATTCGATTGTCGGGTGTCCAGCTTAAACCGATGCCTTCCATTTTGCCTTCGGTAATGCGCTTTGCCTGCGCCGAGTTATCCGCCGGGACGTTCCAGATGCTCAATAAATAATCCTGCTGAATCGAAACCAGATTTTTGCCGTCGGCGGAGATACTCAAAGAACTGTAACTGTTGAAAACCGTCGTTATTTGCCGCGCATTTCCGGTCGCATAATCAATTTTCCAGATTTGCGATTGAAATTCGCGCGAATTATTCAGCGTCACCAGCAAGCCGCTCTTATCAGCCAGCCAGACCATCCGATTCGGCTGAAAAGTATTTGTTTCGTCCTTCCAGATAACCTTTAAATCGCCGCCGCCCGCCGGAATTTCGACGATTTGCTGAAAGCGTTTGTCGCCTTTTGATTGGAAAAGTCCGAAGGCGATTGATTGACCGTCGGGCGACCAGTTCGGTGTGTAAACATAATCCTGAGGCATCGAATAAATCTCTTTTTCATTGCCGCCATTGGTATTCGTCGTCAACAAAAGAACGCGATTACTTTTGTCATTGGAGCGCACAAACGCGAGATTTTGACCGTCTGGCGAAATCGAAATAATCGGCATACAATCGTGAACAATTTTTTGTGCCGCGCCGCCGAGAGCCGGAATGCGAAAAATTTCGCCGACCGATTTGCGGTCCCAAATATCGTAGTAAACCCAAGTATTATCAGGGGAAATTGCCAATCCCTGATAGACATTTTCCGACGGTGCAACGATCTGAACAGTGCTGCCCGTCGCGGTTTGTTTGAGCCAGAGCGTTTGTTTTGCACCGTCGTCCGTCACATAAACGACGTATTTTCCGTCCGGCGAAATCACCGCGTCATAGACTTTTCCAAGATTTGTGATGCGTGTCGAAACTCCGGTTTCAAAACCTTTCGCAGTTAATTTCGACGACGAAAAATGCCAAACGGCGAAAACGATACCGCTTAAAATTGCTAAAATCAATAAAAACCCGGCAAATTTCATCCACGAATTGTTAATGAATTTTGTTTCGATTTCCGAACGCCGCGCAAATTCGGTTTGTCCGGCGGAGCGAACTTCGGCGGTTGAGGCTCTGACAGTTTCCTGCGAATCAGAAGTAATATCGCCGAGCGAACGCCGCAGACGTTTTAAGTCCGCAAGTAAATCCGAAGCGGTTTGATAACGAAAATCGCGGTCTTTTTCGAGCAGTTTGAAAATGATATTTTCAAATTCGGCAGGCACACTCGGATTCAATTCGCTCAGTGAAATCGGATGTTTGTGCAAAATTTCATCAAAAATTCCGGCGTGCGTGACGGCTTTGAACGGCAGCTTTCCGCCAACCATTTCATACAGCAAAACGCCGAGACTCCAAAGGTCTGTGCGCCCGTCCAGTTTTTTGCCGAGCGCGTGTTCGGGCGACATAAATTGGACTGTTCCGACAAGCGTTCCGTCTTCGGTTTTGGCGCGGGTCACGTCTTGTTCGGAAACTTCTTCGGTAATGATTTTCGCCAGTCCGAAATCTAAAACTTTGACCTGTCCGCGTCGGTTGATAATGATATTTGAAGATTTGATGTCGCGGTGAATAATTCCGTTTCGGTGCGCTTCGTCGAGCGCGTCGGCGATTTGCGAAGCGATATTTGAAACCTCCCGAATATCGAGCGATTTGCCCTGAATTTTTTCGGAGAGCGTTTCGCCTTCGATGAGTTCCATCGCCAGAAAAGGCGTTTCGGTGGATTCGTTAATTTCGTAAATCGTGCAAATGTGCGGGTGATTGAGGTTGGCGGCGAGCCGTGCTTCCTGCAAAAATCGGTTGATTCGTTTTCGTTCGCCCGAAAAATCGGCTGGCAAAACTTTGAGCGCGACTCTGCGGGAGAGTTTTTGGTCTTCCGCCAGATAGACTTCGCCCATTCCGCCCGCGCCGAGTTTTTTTAAAATTTTATAATGCGAAATTTGTTCAATCACTTAAAGAAAATTAACGATTTTGAAATATTTTTGTTCACACGGAAAATACCAAATTATAAATTACACAAAAATCGGACTTTATGCCAAAATTCTTGCTTTTATGTCTTATATGAATTATTGTTTCATCTATGCGATATATTGATAATCCGCCGAATCCGTATATGAAATATTCTGCCGAATTTATTGGGGAACCGCCAACGGCAAAACTCGAAATTTACGAGGAATACACGACGAAAAAGATTATCACCAAAGCGTTTTCGTCGGATTTCGGGCATCGCTACACGGTCAACTGCTATCGCGGCTGCATTCACGCCTGCACATATTGTTTTGCGCGGCAGTATCACGAATATCTCGGTTACAGCGCGGGAACGGATTTTGAAACGAAGATTGTCGTCAAGCCGAACGCGCCGACTCTTTTGCGCGAAGAATTAAAGAAGACGCGTGAAAAGATCAATCATCTCGATTTTTCGTTTGCGACCGATCCATATTTGCCGCTTGAAGCGAGTTACGAATTGACGCGGAAATGTTTGCAGGTTTGTTTGGATTTTCAGATTCCGACCGCGATTATCACGAAATCGCCGTTGATTACGCGCGATTTGGACATTTTAACCAAACTCAAAAATCTGACGGTTTTCTTCTCGATTCCGTTTCCGACAACCGAAAAATCCAAACCGTTCGAGCTTTACACGCCGATTCCCGAAGTCCGTTTCAAAGCGATGAAAACCTTAACCGACGCGGGAATAAAGTGCGGCATCGGAATCGCGCCGATCATTTTAGGTTACAACGATTCGGACATTCCAACACTGCTCGAAAAAGCCCGTGAAGCAGGCGCGACGAAGGCGTTTATCAATTTAATTCACTTCGACACCGATTCAATCGAGCAATATTTCACCGAAAAACTTCACGAAAAACTCCCGACCAAAGCCGGCAAGATTCTCAACCAACAAAAACGCGAACGCGGCGGAAATCTGCAACATCGCAACTATCAGGAACGCAATCAAGGCAAAACCGAAAAGTGGGAAATCACGCAAAAATTATTTGCACTGAATTTTCGGCGGCTTGGTTTTGAAAAGTTTGAAAAGACAGCGAAACTCGAAGAAAAATCGTTACCGATTCAGCAAAGTTTGTTTTAATTGATTCAAGGTGTTAATTTGAAAAATCAGAGGTCTTAAACGATGAAAAAAACACTCCTATTAACGGCAGTTTCGCTGTATTTTCTTTTACTTTCAGTTTATCCGCAAATATTGAAAAATGACGACTCAAAATTCGTGCGAGTAGAAAAAGTCGTTCAACAAAATGGTTGGAGTATTCCTGATTTGAGCAAAGAAAAAACAAAAGATCAAGACATTGTTCAAATAGATGGAATTGCGGTCAATAGAACGCTCTATCTTCTTGAAACGAAAAGTTCCTACAACTTTGATTTCTATTATTCGAATCAGGAAGACAAAAGCATTAAAGTGGAAACGCATCCGTGTGACATTGAAAGTATTGTTTCTTATCGCACAAATAATAAAACTTTCGCGTATTCCTTTAATTGTATTCCTTTTGGAATAACGACCGTAAAGAAAGACGGAAAAACTTATGAAGCAAAGGGTTATATTGGGCTTATGCTGACTTTTTTATATTTTGATGAAGACGGTGACGGAAAATTTGAAACCAAATACATTACACCTCAGATGCAATTGCACATTCCCGAATGGATAAAAAATCTAAAATAATTTATGCAAAACAGAATCGAAGTTTTCAAACAAATGATCGAATCAGACCCGTCGAACACGATGGTTTTGTTCGGTTTGGCGAACGAATATCAAAAAGTCGGCGACTGGCAAAACACGATTGCGACGCTCGAAGATTATCTCGCCAAAGCGAACGACGAAGGCAACGCTTACGGAATGCTGGCAAAGGCTTACGAGCAAACGGGTGAGCGCGAAAAGGCGATTGAAACATACCAAAAAGGCATCGAAGTCTCGCTCGCGCACGGACATCCGACGATGGCGAACGATTATCGAATGACACTCGATTTGGATTACGGCGATTAGTTTTCATCTGGCAAATTGCCCGTTTCGTGCAACTTTGGTATTTTATAAATTTATCCTTTTATCAGAAATCTTTATCAAACAGGAATTATAAAATGGCAACTGCGACAAAGAAAGCGAATACGGCGAAAGCAAATAACAAGACCGTGAAGAAAGAACCGACAAGCAAAAAAACATCTGAAAAGAACGCGAAAACGATTGTCGAACCGGCAAACCGGACGCTCGGCGACGGGTTTAATGAAACGAAAACCGTGATCGAAACGGCGAAAGCGGTCAAAACCGTCAAAGCGAAAAAATCCTCGAATGCGAACGGCGCAAAAGCGGCGAAAAACTACGGCGGTTTGAGCGCGGAAACGCTCGTTGCGATGTATCGCACGATGTATATGTCGCGCCGGATTGACGACAAAGAAATTCAGCTTAAAGGTCAGAATAAGATATTTTTCCAGATTTCGGGCGCGGGACACGAAGCGGTTTTGGTCGCGGCGGCACAGGCAATGAAACCAAGCTACGATTGGTTTTTTCCGTATTATCGTGATCGTGCTTTAATGTTGGGTTTGGGAATGACGGCACAGGAAATGTTGTATTCGTCGGTCGGCGCGGAAGTTGATCCGAACTCGCACGGGCGGCAGATGCCTTCGCATTGGGGACATAAGGATTTGAATGTTCCGTCGCAATCGTCCTGCACGGGTTCGCAGGCTCTGCACGCGGTCGGCGCGGCGGAAGCGGGTTATCGCGCGTCGCTGGTTGCAGGTTTGCAGGACAAAATCAGCGGATTCAAAGGCGATGAAGTCGTTTATATGTCGGTCGGCGACGGGACGACTTCGGAAGGCGAATGGTGGGAAGCGTTAAATTCGGCGTGTAATATGAAATTGCCGGTGATTTTCGTCGTCGAAGACAACGGCTACGCGATTTCTACGCCGGTCGAAGTCGGCACGGCAGGCGGCGATATTTCCAAATTGGTTGCGGGTTTTCCGAATCTTTTAATTCAAAAATGCGACGGGACGAATCCGGTTGAAAGTTACGAAACATTCGTTCGTGCCGTTGAATTTTGCCGCCAACGCAAAGGCGCGGCGTTCGTTCACGCCAAAGTTACGCGACCGTATTCGCACTCGCTTTCGGATGATGAAAAGCTGTATCGCCCGACCGAAGAATTAGAAAAAGACGCGGCGATTGATCCGATCAAAACCTTTGCCGAATTCATAATGACCGAAGGAATTATTTCGTCGGAAGATTTGGAAACGCTCAGAAAGAAAGTAGATAAAGAAGTTACCGAAGCCGCTGACATTGCGATCAATACGCCGCAACCGCCGCCGGAAAGCGCGTTCAGAAACGT
Organism: Pyrinomonadaceae bacterium; assembly: GCA_965247805.1. GTDB lineage: Bacteria > Acidobacteriota > Blastocatellia > Pyrinomonadales > Pyrinomonadaceae > JAFDVJ01. The sequence goes on along the minus strand of OZ252034.1, from coordinate 3,826,908 downwards.
CTTTTCGCCCGACGTTGACCCGACATCGAAAGATTTCGACACCGAAGACGGCGCGGAACTTTCCGGCAACGCGGGAACGATGGTTGACCTCATCAACCGCTGTCTGCACGAGGAAATGGAACGCGATGAACGCATCGTGATTTTCGGCGAAGATGTCGCCGACGTGTCGCGCGAAGAATACTTGGAAACCGTCAAAGGCAAAGGCGGCGTGTTCAAAGTAACGGCAAATCTGCAAAGAAAGTTCGGTTCGGCGCGTGTTTTTAATTCGCCGCTTGCCGAAGCAAACATCGTCGGTCGCGCCGTCGGTTTATCTTTGCGCGGCATCAAACCCGTCGTTGAAATCCAGTTTTTCGACTACATTTTCCCGGCGTTTCACCAGATTCGCAACGAAGTCGCGGTGACTCGTTGGAGAAGCGACGGCGACACAAAATGCCCGATGGTCATTCGCGTTCCGGTCGGCGGATATTTGAAAGGCGGCGCGGTTTATCACTCGCAATCCGGCACGACTTTGTTCTCGCACACGCCCGGATTGATGATCGTTTATCCGTCTAACGCTTTGGATGCCAACGGTTTACTGCGAACCGCGATTCGCTGCGATGATCCGGTAATGTTCCTCGAACACAAACATTTATACCGTCAGGTTTACAACAAATCGCAATATCCGTCGAGCGAATTTTTAATCCCGTTCGGCAAGGCAAAAGTCGTTAGAGAAGGCACAGACGTAACAATCGTCACTTACGGCGCATTGGTTCAGCGTTCCTTTGAAGCCGCAAAACGCCTCGAAAAACAGGGCATTTCCGTCGAATTGATTGATCTCCGAACGCTCGTCCCTTATGATTGGGAGCGCGTCGCCGAATCGGTCAAGAAAACAAACCGCGTCATCGTCGCGCACGAAGACCCGATTTCCTACGGCTACGGCGCAGAACTCGCCGCCCGCATTTCCGACGAACTCTTTGAATACCTCGACGCGCCCGTCCGTAGAATCGGCGCAACCGACACCTTCGTCGCCTACGCGCCGCAGGTCGAAGATTTCATCCTCCCGCAAATCGAAGATGTCGAAAAAGCGGCGGCGGAATTAATGAAATATTGATTTTTAACCACATAGGGACATAGAAATCATAGAGTTGAAAAATCAAAATATATGATTTCTATGTTTCTATGTGTTTAGATTATTTTTTGCCCATCGCTTCAAAAATGAAGTTCTGAACTTCGTCGCTAAAAGATTTTTTCCATTGGGTTTGCCAATTTTTTTCGTCGGCATACATTTTGTTTAAGCCTTCCTGAATTTGGTTGTCGCCGCCAGTGAATTGGTTCAGCAATCCGCGCCAGCGATTCGCTAGACTTTGTGCGCGTTCGTCCGAAGGCTGTGTGCCGTCGGCAATTGCCGTTTCGATGTCGGCGACGAGTTCGCTCCAGTCTTTTGTGACTTTTTCCTGCAATTCGGGCGACCACAGATTTTGGCGTTCTTCGACTTTCGCCTGCGCTTCTTCCGAATAATATTTCTTTGTCCATTCAGTATTTTGTTCCATATTTATCACCTCGATTATTTTTGTAAAAGATTCCCAATCGGTCACGCCGTTTGAATTAAACATTGCTTCGGCGCGATTGATCGCTTCGAGTGCAAGATTCAGCCGATTGCGCTGCGCTTGAATAATATTCTTTTGCAATTGCAGCGTGTCCGCCAGATTAAACTCTTTGCCGGCGAGAATCTCCTTGATTTGATTGAGCGAAAAACCGATGAATTTCAATGTCGTAATCTGTTGAAGACGCGCAAATTCGCGCTCGCTGTAAAGCCGAAAACCGTTTTTATCGTAATGTTTCGGCTTCAAAATTCCGATGCGGTCGTAATGATGCAGCGTCCGCACCGTGACTTTTGAAAGTTCGGCAAACTGTCTCGTCTGCCACAGATTTTCGCTGAAATTATTCATAATTTTTCAACCCGAAAACAAGATTAAAGTCTGACGCTGCGTTAGATGCAAGCGTAAATCAGGATAAAAATGAAAAAGGCAGTCGTAAAATTAATTTTACGACTGCCTTTTTCGTCCGATTATTTTTTGATTGTTTTATGCCGGAACTTTTCGCGCCATTTCGCGTTCCCAATTCCGATGTTCGGCAATTGCGCTGATGAAATTTTGCGCGATGTCTTTTGCGCTCTTTTCGCTCAAAATAACGGCTTTGTCACCTTTGGCTTTGCCGGCGAAAGTCGTGCTGACAAATTCGACCCCTGCGCCGGTCGCGGCGATGGCTTTACAGTGGCGAAACGCCTCGTTGACAAATTCGTAAGCGTCGGCTTCCGTCAATAATGTGTCAACGCTTTGTGCGCCGCCGGGAATGTAAACCGCGTCGAATAAGACGGATGCGACGGTTCGCAGTGCATAATCAACCTTCATTTCACTGCCGTTCGCGTCCGCGACCGATTTCGATTTCAAGGCGACGATTTTTGCCATTCCGCCTTGTTTTTCGATGGCGTTTTTCATCGTTTTGACATCGTTTGCGTCAAAGCCGTCAGCGACCAAAAACGCGATTTTGCGCGTTTTGATCGAGTCTTTGACAGTGTTTGCCATACTCAAAGCATCCGATTTTTTGACCTTCGCGTCCTTTTTCGGAATCGGCTGATAATCGTCGGGATTCGCGTCCGCCGGAAAACCCATATTCATCGGCAGATCGAGTTTCGACGGAATTTCGATACCGAGATTGTCGGCGACTTTTGCCGCTAAGGTTTCATCAATTTGATTGAGCAAAAAGACGACTCTTTCACGAATCGCGTTGATTTCGACCTTGCCTAATTCAAAACTCAGAGCGTTGACGATGTGCGTCTGCTCATACGCGGATTGACTGTTGAAAAAGAGCGCGGCTTGCGTAAAATGATCGCGGAAGCTGTCGCTTCTCGTGCGAATTTTGTGACCGTCAATTTTTTCCTGATACGAATTGAAACCGCCGTCTTTAGTCATCGCCTGATACGGACAGCCGCCGCCGAGCGTGTTCGGCTCGTATGCGACGCGACCTTTGTTAATTTCGTGTCGAAAATGTCCGTCGCGCTGATTATTGTGTTTCGGCGCGAGCGGTGCGTTGATCGGAATTTCGTGAAAATTTACGCCGCCGAGACGCGAAATTTGCGTGTCCTGATACGAATGCAGGCGACCTTGCAGCAAAGGATCGTTGGAAAAATCAATGCCCGGAACGATATTTGTCGGCAAAAACGCGACCTGTTCGGTTTCGGCGAAATAATTGTCGGTGTTGCGGTTTAAAACCATTCTGCCGACGATGCGGACGGGAACGAGTTCTTCGGGAATGAGTTTTGTCGCGTCCAGAATGTCGAAATCGAATTTGTGTTCGTCTTCTTCGGCGATCAACTGCACACCGAGTTCCCATTCGGGAAACGCGCCGTTTTCGATGGCTTCAAACAAATCGCGGCGGTGAAAATCCGCGTCAAAGCCTGATATTTTCTGCGCTTCGTTCCACGCGACCGAATGAACGCCTAATTTGGGTTTCCAGTGAAATTTCACGAACGTCGCTTTGCCTTCATCGTTAATTAAACGAAAAGTGTGAACGCCGAAACCTTCCATCATCCGAAAGGAACGCGGCAGAGCGCGGTCGGACATCACCCACATAATCATATGCATTGATTCGGGCATCAGCGAAATAAAGTCCCAAAAAGTATCGTGCGCCGAAGCCGCCTGCGGAATTTCGTTATTCGGTTCGGGTTTGACCGAGTGAATCAAATCGGGAAACTTGATCGCGTCCTGAATAAAAAACACCGGAATATTGTTGCCGACCAGATCGTAATTGCCTTCGTCGGTATAAAATTTGACGGCAAATCCGCGCACGTCACGCGCCAGATCGGTCGAACCGCGCGAACCGGCGACCGTCGAAAAGCGCAGAAAAACCGGCGTTTTCTTGCCCGTTTCGGTTAAGAATTTCGCTTTTGTAAATTCTTTGAGCGAATCGGTTACTTCAAAATATCCGTGCGCCGCCGCGCCGCGCGCGTGAACGATTCGTTCGGGAATCCGTTCGTGGTCGAAATGCGTGATTTTCTCGCGCATTATAAAATCTTCGAGCAGCGTCGGTCCGCGTTCGCCCGCCTTCAAAGAATTTTGATTATCGTTGATTTTTAACCCGTGATTGGTCGTCAAAGCCTGTCCGGTCGCGTCGGTCGTTGAGCGCGACATCTGTTCGATTTTTGCGTCGTTTGTCGCATTTTTAACTGTTTTATTCGCCATTTTATCTCCCTTGTTCGTTCTTTATTTACGAAAGTTTTTGCAATTTGAAATGATAAAATAACGTCTAAAAATCATTCATCATTAAACTTCAAATCACTTTCGATAAATTATTCTAACTTTTTGGGCGACAACTTGGAACTAAAAAAAAGTAATTTTTGCAGAAAAAAAACTTTGATTCGCGCAATCCGCATATTTTGCACCCTTGCTCACGCGCGGGTTTCCGCCTTTAATTTTTTAAGCGATAAATTCCGGTTGCCAGTCTGACGGCGAAACCTTCGTTGACCAATTGATGATTGGCTTTGCCCGCTTCTTTGCGCGTCAGACCGAACGCTCTCGCAAATTCGCCGAGCGAAGTCATTTTGCCAATTTTCAAAAATTGACGGGCGAGTTCTTTGACGGCTTCTTCGCGTGAGATTTTTTTGGCTAATTCCTTCGGGAAACGCGCTTCGGTGAGTGTCCAGATGTATGTAAATGTTGGGTGATACAGACATTCCTGCGGCACAACCTTGAGACATCTTTGCAGTTCTTCGAGTGCTTTCGTCAGTTTTGCGCGGTTTTCAAATTTTGCTTCGGCGCGTAAATCGGACGTTCCCATTTCCCATTCTTTTCGTAAAACTTTCAAAACTTTGTTTGCCTCCGCCGATAATTTTTCCTTTTCTTCCTTTTTTGGAACACCCCAAATCGCGTTGAAAAAGGGAATCATTCGCGGTGCAACAAACATCGCGCGACCTTTGCAGAGTTTTGAATAATAGACTTTCCCGCGCTGCATTACTTCATCTTTGAGCGTCCACGCGAGACTCATTTCGTAATCCTTCTGCACATTTTTCGGCGAATGCGCGTCACGCCGCCCACAAACCGCAATATAAACAGACGGCAAATTAGTCCGCGAATCAGTCAGCGCAAGACAAAATCCCAAATCTTCAACCATCGCTTCAACTTCCAAAGCCGTTTCAACCTTCAAAGTTTCCTCGCGCCGCCACTTCTTATCGCGGAAATCTTCGACTTCCTCAAACGAAATTTTCATAAAAGCATTAAACCACAGATGGCACAAATCCGCACGGATGAAAATAGGAATCAGTCTAGTGAGCGGCAGCGAATGCCTTTGTTTTCGATCAACTCATTTGTATCGGAAGTGTTCGCTACCGCTCACTAGACTGATTTTAAAGACAAAAAAGGCGGTCAACAAAACCGCCTTTTTAGTTGAAGTTGAAGTTTATTATCTATTCGGAGCAGATGCCGTCACCGTAATCATCGAACCTTTTTTCAAGTCTAAATCGTCTTTGCCTTGCAGAACGACCGAGCCTGCGCCTGCGCCACCGCCGATGATTGCGCCGATTGCCGCGCCTTTGCCGCCGCCCGCGATTGCGCCGATAATTGCGCCGATTCCCGCACCGATGCCGCCGCGTTTGACGGTTTCTTTCGTTTGGCTGTCACCTTTTGCCGTGCCTTCGGTGTCAATTTTGACGACTTTGCCGTCGGTGTCAGTGATGTTTTGCAAATACCCGGCAAATTCGTAAGTCTGACCGTTTCGCAGAGTGATTTTCTCGAAATTGAACGTGATTTTTGAATTTCCCGAAACTTTGCCCGAACGATTGATGTCCGTCAGATAACCTTCGACCGTCGCACCGCGATATTCATTCGGCGATTGAACGGTCATTCGGAAACGGTCGTTGTTCTGCGAAATCTTCGTCGTAATGTCGTTATCCAAAACTCCCGTGATGACGGTTCCGTTCGGCACGATAAAATCGCCGGTTCGCCCGTTATTGACAGTCGGATAATTCGAGTTCGGCGTGTCGGTCTGGTCGTTGCTCGAATATGTTCCGTTGCTGTCATCCGTTGTCGTGGTCGTGGTATTTGTCGGATAATTCGTGTTTGGACTTTGATTAATATCGAGTCGCGCCTGCGAGTCGGTTTTGTTGTAAAAACTTTCGGCAAAGATCGTCTGACTCAAATAATCGGTCGTGATGCGGCGCGTAATTTTCATTGATTTGCCGTTGTTGGTCGGAAGAAAATTAACGGTATAATCGGTTTCGCCGCCGATGCTCGAAACGATCAATTCCTGTCCGCGAAACTGTGCGCGGTTGCGAATCGTTCTGCCGTTCGTATTTTCATTGCGGACGCGACTGTCTGCCGTAAAAGAAATTGGCGCGGCTTTCGACGAAGCAATCGTTACCTGATTGCCGCGAATCTCAATCGCAATTTGATCGGCAGGATCGAGTTTGCTTTGCAAATCCTCTTTTTGAATATCGCTTGTTACTCCACTTTTTTGGATAATGTCGTTAGTGTCTTCAGTTTTGAACAGGTCAATCTGATACGTTCCGTTTAATCCGTAACTGTTTGAATTATTAGATGGATAGTTCGGTTTCGGATAACTTGAAGTCGTCGGATTGGTATTATAAGTTCCGTTTGACCAGTTCGGTCGAAGATTATAATTTGCGGCAAGCCGGTCAATTAATGTGCGCGTGTCTGCCCAATCTTTCTGAACCGTGTTGTTGACGCGGTTGTTGATGAGAAAATCATTAATGCCTTTTGCGGAGTTCAAAATGTCGGTTACATCGTCCGCATTTTCGCGCCGTTGATTGAAATTATCTTCAAAATCACGCACTTTTCCGCCGAGCGTCGAAAGATAATTTTCCGCCGTGTCAGCATCCTGACCATTGACCGAACTATTTTTCAATCCGTAGGAAAGACTGTCGCGTAAATCGTCAATTTTCGATTCCAAACTGCGGATCGTGTTGCGAACTTCGCGTTCGTTGCGCGTATTTTGCGCGTTCGTCTGCGCCGCCAAACCGCAGAGCATCAAACCAATCGCCGCGTAAACTGCAAAAACACTTCTGAATCTGCTCATTTTTTTCATCAATCTCCTTCTAATCTCGAAAAGCCTCAAACTGTTTGTTTGACTCTGAATATGAAGCATTTTATATGCCAAAAGGTTGTTTGCGAAAATCGGAGATTGTCGGGCAGGGAATTTATGCTAAAATCCGACCAAAGACTTGTTAAAATAGAGAGGATTTTTTAATGTCAAATAATACCTACAAAGCATCCGTCAAAAATGCCGGTGATGAGTTTTTAATCGCTACAACACCGAATAATTATTCGCTAACTATTGATACGAAAGGAGAAAGAAAATCTGCTCCGACTCCGCTTGAACTTCTGCTTGTGTCGGTCGCAGCTTGCACGGCAGTTGATGTCGTTTCGATTTTAGAGAAAAAACGGCAAGACGTGACAGATTACAAGGTCGAAGTTTCGGGTGAACGACGCGATGAACATCCGCGCTCGTTTACGAAGATGCACATTCACCATATCGTATGCGGACGCGGTGTTTCGGAAAAAGCGGTCGCTGACGCAATTGAACTTTCAGATACAAAATACTGCTCGGTTGCGGCGACCGTGCGCCCGACAGTAGAAATTACGACGAGTTTTGAGATTATCGAAGCGGAATGAACATAAAATTTGACTCAAAAAATATGTTTTGGGTTATTTGATTATTTTTGAATTTTCGTTGCGCCTGTTTTGAGAGATTGGTTTAATTCAAAGCGAACATTTTCAACCAGTTCGGATAAAATTGAATGTGTGTTATTTTCAGCAACCAAAACAAAAACAGCTATCGGATATTTGTCGAAATTTTGTTGATGTTCGAGATTCTGGTCGAACGTCAACAAAACATCAAAACCCTCATTCAACATTAGCGAAAGCAGTTCGCCGTTTTTCTTTCCGTTCCAATTTTTGTCGGAAACGGTATAAATTTCATGTTCGGAAAAATCTTTTTTAAGCTTTTTCGGGAGATTTTCATCAAGCAAAAGTTTCATAGAATTGAATAACTTTCGGCATAGTCATCATTTTATTTGAGATTTCGAGAAGTTCGATAATCTGTTCGCGGCGGACTGATGGAAAATCTTCCAAAAATTCATCAATCGTAACTCCGTTTTCGAGATGCCAAAACAAAGATTGAACCGGCACACGAGTTTCTTTGAAAACAGGCGTTCCGCTTAAAATTTCGGGGTCAATTGTAATCAACTCGCGGACTTTCATAATAATTTTAACTATAATACTTTATTGCAGAAATTAAATAAATGTTATAAATCTCAAATTATGAATGTTTCAGCACCGGAAGAACTTGAACTCAACAAAAAACGCCGTGTTTTGGAGCGTTTGAAGGATAAACTTGCGACCCGCGAAGAGGAAATGACCGAACTTCGCACCGAACTCGAACAGTTTGAGGCAAATTATACGATGGATGTCGGGCGGCTTTACGCTGAACTCGACGAAATCGAAGCGCAGATCGCCGAAGAAGAAGTCAAACTCGTGCCGGACGACGAGGAAATCAAAAAACGCGCCGAAGAACTCAGAAAACGCGCCGAAGAATCTGCCGCGAACGCCGAAAACGGCGAAGGCTGCGCGTTCAATTGGAAACCGACCGCCGAAGCGAAAAAGGCTTATCATAATCTCGCAAAAATCATTCATCCCGACTTGGCTTTGGATGCTGACGAAAAGGAAAAACGCCACGAATTGATGGCGAAACTCAACGATGCTTATTCGTCAGGCGACCAAAATCGTTTGAATAAATTGGTCGAAGATTTCCGTGATTCGCCTGATTTGGTGCGCGGCGATTCAATTGGCGACGAATTAGTGCGGGCGATTCGGCAGATTTGGCAAATAAAAAATCGTTTGAAGGAACTGAAAGAAGAAAAGTTGATTGCCGAACTTTCGGAACTTTTTGTGCTGCACGAAAAAGTTGAAGCGGAAATGCTTGAAGGCAGAAATCTGCTTAAACAAATGGCGGAACGCACGAAGACGCACATCAAAAAGAGCGAACGGCGGCTGACAAATTTGAAAAATCTCAATGAAGCGCAGGAAGAATACGTTAAAGATCGTTTCGGGATAGACATTTCGGCGTTTCGGTAAAAACTACCGGCGGTCGAAATTATCGAGCAGTTCGAGCAGTGCATCAAAATCCGTCGGTTTCACAAGATGCGAATCGAATCCGGCGGCTTTTGATTTTTCTTTGTCTTCAATTCGCCCGTAACCACTTAAAGCAATCAGAAATATAGACTTAGTTTGTTCGCTGCGTTTGAGTTCCTGAGCGATGTCATAACCGTCGAGGTCGCCGGACAAGTTAATATCGCAAATTATCACATCAGGATTTTTTTGACGGGCAGTTTCGAGACCGTTCGTGCCGTCGTAATTGACACTGATTTCGTGTCCGTGAATCTCCAGAAAAGTCTGTAGAACTTCAGCCGAGTCGAGGTTGTCCTCAATGACCAAAATCCGGCGCAAAGCCTTTTCCGAGTCAAGTTTTTGAGAGTTGTCAGTCATTTTACTTAAGTAGTTTCCGTAAAATTCTTATTAGAAAATTTATTGGCTATCGAGAATTTCTCAATCCGATTTGTTACATTGATAGTTGGCTTTTCGTGAAAACGGTTTCGTCAAAAAGCCTGAAAGTTTTAATTAAATTTATGATGAATACGGGTTTACAAGAGCCTATAATAACATAATTTTTATAAATGAAAAGAGAATTTCGACAAACTAACACTTAAATTTAACGATTTTTTAGAGTTGCAAACTCTGATATGTTTTTCCAATAATGTTGCGCTTGATGATAGAAAAAAATCCGGTTTATCTTTAGAATTAATTAGATTTATGCAAAATGCCCCTGAAATAAAAAAAGAAAATATCAACCGGTTTTTGTGTGCTAACTGCGGAGCAAATATGGTTTTTGACGCGAAAAGCGGCAAACTGACCTGTCCGTATTGCGCTTACTCGCAGGAAATTGCGGCTGACGGCACGGTTGACGAGCGCGATTATTACGAATTTTTGCAGCGCGGAATGCAGAATTTGCAGCCGATGGCGCAGAATGCGATGCAGGTTCGCTGCGATAGCTGCGGCGCGATTGTTAATTTTACGCCGCCGGAAACTGCCCGGAACTGTGATTTTTGCGGCGCGAAAATCGTCGCACAGCCAAAAGCCGCCGATCCGTTGATTGCGCCCGAAGGCGTTTTGCCGTTTTCCATTCCGCAGCCGCAAGCCGTTTCAAATTACAAAAAGTGGCTGTCGTCGCTCTGGTTTGCGCCGTCGGCGTTGAAAGATATGGCGCAAGCCGACAAACTCAGCAGCATTTATATTCCATATTGGACTTACGACGCTTCGACACAGAGCTATTACGACGGTCAGCGCGGCGAACATTACTACGAAACCGAAACTTATTACGAAAACGATGAACAGAAGGAGCGGCAAATTCAGCGAACGCATTGGTATTCGGTCGCAGGCGAAGTTTCGCGCGATTTTGACGACGTGACGATTCCGGCGACAAAATCCCTGCCCGAAAAATATATCAACAAACTCGAACCCTGGGATTTGCACGAATTAAAATCCTACGAACCGGCGTTTTTGTCGGGACACAAAGCGCAAACTTATCAGGTTGCGCTCGACGAAGGCTTTGAGAAATTCAAAAAGATTGCCGAAGACGTAATTTACGGAGACGTTCGGAGCAGCATCGGCGGCGATGAACAGCAAATAAATAATGTTTCGACAAACTACTCGAACATTACCTTTAAACATTTACTTTTGCCGATTTACGCCGGTGCGTATCGCTTTAACGGCAAAGTTTTTCAAATCGTCGTCAACGGCAGAACCGGCGAAGTGCAGGGCGAAAGACCTTACAGTTGGCTGAAAATCGGCTGTCTGACAATTGCGATTATTGCCGTGATTTTGTTTATTGTGATGTTAATTGCAATATTTAAGAAGTAGAGACTAGAGTTTTAGAGGTTCAACAGTAATTTTGCCGCCTGTTTCGTTTTGTGAGTTGCCGACACCGATAATTTTTCCGAGAATTGTAATTTCATTTTCATCAAACAGTTGCGGCTCTTCGCTGATGCCTTCTAAACAAACAATTCCGAAATCGGCATCATAGAAACCGCACATTACCGAACCGTCGGCATTTTCGGAAATCGCTACTAAATCGCCGCGTTTAATGTTGTCTTTCGTGACGACGGCGAGCGAACCTCTTTGCAGACCGTAATTTTCGAGATGTGAATTTTTAATCCAAATGCCTTGAAAGTCTTCATAATGGGCGATTGACGGATGTAAAATCAATTCGATCTTTTCCTCGACAATTTCTTTCTCGCTGATAACTTCATTAATCAAAGGCGAGTTTTTTTCTTTCAGGGCAATTTCAAATTCTTTAATGAGATTAGTTGCTCTTTCTTCACTGATTTTCGTTTTAGCAAACTGCACCGCATCCGACAAACATAAAAAGGCGGCGGTTAAATCTTCTAAATAAAGCAATATTTTCGCTTTCGTCAGATATGTTTCAACCAATAAAGCAATATTTTCGCTTTTCGTGAGAATATTGATTCCTTTTTCAATGATCCTTAATGCCTGTGCGTATTTACCTTCGGCAAAATAAATCTGTGCCTTCGTGTCAAAGGAATAGCCTTCACGAGTAAAGTCCTTCACATTTTTGAAAACCTTAACGGCGTTGTCTATCGCTTTGTGAGCTTTGCCAAAACTGCCGACGTTTTTATAAAGCAAAGCAAGATTATTTTCAGTAACTCCGAGATAAACCTGATGCTGCGATCTTTGATGCCAAAAACGTGATAACTCAAGATATTTTAAGGCTTCCGGGGTTCTTCCGGTATCTTTTAATGCGACTCCGAGATTCGCACAAAAATTTCCGTAAAGAAATGCACTCCCCAGTTTCTGAAAGTAAATTTCAAGAGGTTTAAGATGTACTAAAGTTTCTTCGTATTTCTCGTTAGAATTTAAAAGCAAACTTTTTACGAGATTGCAATATATCCAGACATCGGAAATCTTGTTTAAATTGTAAGAAAGAGTCTCTTCGATCCACGCCTCAGCCTCGACAAGTTCGCCTTTTCGCCAATATGCAAGTGCCAAATAATTATTGCATTCCGCAATTTTTTCAATGTCATTGACGGCTTCAAATCGTCTCCGCGCTTCGGTTAAAAGGTTTTTAGAATTTTCCTGGGAATCGGGAATTTGTTTGAGGTGTCCGTGAAATCCGATCAATACGCCGCATCTGAGTAAAATTTCGGCGGCGGCGCAATCAGGAAATTCACTGACATCAGGTAGCTGTGAAGTATCTTCCCAAATATCAAGAAGTTCTGAGAGAGCATCTTCATATCTTCCGCATCTTTCAAGTCTAAATAAATTTCCTACTAATAGGGCAATTTCTGTGTGGAAAATTTTCATAACGGCAAAGACGTGTGATTTTTGGTATTATAAACGCGATACACCAAAGTATCAAATCCCAAAATCCCCTTTCAGGAGTAAAAAAATGAAATTAACAATCAAAGTCGTTTTGTCAGTATCTCTTTTCACTTCAGTGGTTTTCGCAGACGGAAATATGAACACCGGCGGAAAAACCTGCACGTCAAATTGTTTGGCTGCAACACCGCTGATCGAAAAAACCATTGTTTCAAAAGAATCAGAAGATTCGCTCATAACAATTGTTAAAAATTATCTGATCTCAATATTCGGATAATTTTCGGACAACATTATAAAGATTTATTTATTGTTGTTTTCCTGAGAAAACGGAGGATTCGTCCAAAATTTTCTCTTCCATAATATTTTTGGAAGTTAAGACTACGGTTTTGGGTTGAGTTAGATCACTTTTAGTATCTAAGGCTTCACTGAGAACTTCCAAGCAAATTTGTCTGACAAATGCTCTTATTTGGTCGGTTAGTATATGTGTGTCTTCATTTACCGGACTTGTCATAAGTTTTTCCCCGTTTCCAGTTAATAACCAGTGAATCGAATAAGGAGTTTCTTCGGAAATTGTAATGAGAACTTTTGCGTCAGGTATTCTGCCCTGCAGATAATTTTTCGCCGCTTGATATGAAATATTCAACAATCGTGCAACCTCAACAGGCTGAGAACTGTTGCAGACTTCAATAAATCGCTCAATAAATTTATTATTTTGCATAATTGTCTATTTTACTCTTGACATACTTAAACGACTGTGTAAAATAATAAACAATTGTTGAAGTAATTGCAATCACAAAACGATTGTTACCAAAACAAATTGACAACAAAGGTTTTTTTGTATTTAATAAGGTCAGTGACCGATTAATTTAAAGACACTAAAAAATATTAAGTTTCGCGTTTGGCTGCACCCTGTAGTCGGCGCGGAAATAGGGGGAACGGTGTGGGAGACGTTCCTCCGCTACAATTTATACGAGTTTCACGTTGGCTGCACCCTGTAGTTGACGTGGATAAAGGGGAAGCGGTGTGGGAGACGTTTCCCCGCTTTAATTTTAAATTGACTGTCCGGCGGCAAAGCCGGAAGACCACGCCCACTGAAAGTTATAACCGCCGAGCCAACCCGTCACATCCAAGACTTCACCGATAAAAAACAATCCTTTAACCTTTTTAGATTCCATTGTTTGCGAAGAAAGTTCGTTTGTGTCAACGCCGCCGAGCGTGACTTCGGCTTTGTGAAAGCCTTCGGTTTCATCGAATAAAATCCGCCAGTTGTTCAAGGTTTCGGCGATATTCTCGATTTCCTTGCGGTTAAATTGATTGAGCGGTTTGTTTGGGAAATTATTTGAAGTGAAAATCTCAGCGAAACGATTGGGTAGAAATTTACTCAAAAAATTATCGAGATTTTGTTTGCTTTCGCGGTTTTGCTCAAAAAGTTCGAGCGCATTGACGTTTGGCATTAAATCAATCGAGATCGCTTTTTTCTTTTGCCAGTAATTCGAGATTTGCAAGATCGCCGGACCGGAAAGTCCGCGATGCGTAAAAAGAATATTTTCGCGGAACGCTTGTTTGTCCGATGAAACAAGCGAATCAATCGAAACTCCGGCGAGTTTTGAGAAATTGTTTTGAGAGGAAACGAGCGGAACGAGTGAAGGTCTGGTTTCAACGATTTTCAAGCCGAACTGCCGCGCAATTTTGTAACCGAAATCAGTTGCGCCGATTTTGGGAAAAGAAAGTCCGCCGGTGGCGATCACGAGATTTTCAGCGGCAAAGATTCCTTGATTTGTTTCGACTTCAAAAGAATCGGTTTTACGAATATTTTTGACGGAGCAATTTGTGCGTATTTCAACTTCGGATTTTGTGCATTGAGCCACAAGCATTTCGACGATTAGGCGCGAACTTTCGCGGCAAAAAAGCTGTCCGAGAGTTTTTTCGTAAAATTCGATGTGGTTTTTCTTGACTAATTCGACAAAATCCTGCGGCGTGTAGCGGGCAAGTGCGGATTTACAAAAATGCGGATTCTTCGAGATGAAATTTTCCGCTTTAACCTGAACATTCGTGAAATTACAGCGTCCGCCGCCGGAAATTAAAATTTTTCGCCCGACTTGTGCGTTGTGTTCGACAACTAAAATTCGCTTTCTGCGTTTTCCGGCTTCAGCAGCGCAAAAAAGTCCTGCCGCGCCTGCGCCGATGATGATTGCGTCGAATTTCATTCGCTCAAATATCTTTCACGCAAAATCTTCAGGTGATGGCGAATGTGTCCGACCATAATGTATGCAATCGCGCGGACGGAAACGTGCGCGTCGCTGGCAATTCCTGTCCGAAGCCAATCTTCTTCTTTTAGATTTTGAAAAAGGATAATGTTTGCCTTGCGGACATAGAGAAGTTCGGCAAGCAGTTCGGAAAGTTTTGTGTTGTTGAAATTGCTGTTTTCGATGTAGCCGTCCTGCTCGAAACCTTCCATCGGCGTTTTGTCGGCGCGGGAAATTCGCAGTGCGCGATAAGCGAAAATTCTTTCGCCGTCGGTTAAATGTCCGAGCAGTTCTTTGATCGTCCACTTTCCTTCGGCGTAGGCAAATAAAGATTTTTCTTCAGAAATATCTCTAAAAACATTGAGTATTTCGATATGCTGATCTTCAAAAACTTTAACAATATCGGTTTCTTCGACAAGTGAAACATACCTTTCGTAATATTCGGCGTATTCGTTTTTTTCTGGACGATTCATATTTTTGTTAATAATTAATCGGATTGTTTAATTCTAACAAAAAATCGCCGCTTCCGCGCACAAACTTTTTATCTTTAGATTTGTTGATGATTGCAGGCAATCGTGTGCGCCTGTCTCAAATCAGTTTCAATTTTGAGTCTATTTTTTTCGTTCTCTTCTCTTAAAAGACAGACGACATTGGCTTTATGCTGTTTGATACATTTGTCTTTGGCGTGCTTTTTGATGTCGCCGAGCAGCGATTCGGTTTGTCCGATGCAGACAAATTTGTGATGTCCGCGACCGTTTTTGTCGGTCATTCTTTTTGAAATTAAGTAAATCGCCGAACCGTCTTTAATTTCCGCGTCGAGCGAAAAAACTTCAAATGCGTATTGTCCGCTTTTCCCGCGCACGACCGCCGAACCGATTGGTTTGATTTTTTTCTTGATCGGTTTTTCAATAATCGGCGGAGCGACAATTTCGACTTTTTTCTCGATGGTTTTTGCCTTTTTCAATGAAACTTCGGATTTGGTCTGTTTCGTTTTCGGTGTTGTTTTTGCCTCGACCGCAACTTTAAATTGTTCTTTTGCAGCTTTTACTTTAACTTCAATCTTTTCTTTTGGTGATTTTACCTTTTTATCAATTATTGTTGCTTTGCTCAATTTTGGTGCGGCGACAGGCTTTTTAGAAGGATTTTCTTCTTTTATCTTTTGAGCAGGTGTTTCGTTGAAAATCGCCGGATGCTTTTTGCTAATAACTGCTTTTTTCAATTCGGGAACTTTTGCAGAAACCGGCTTTTTAGCTTTGTTTACACTTAACGGTTCGGGTGCCGTCAATTTTTTCGAGACGGTTTTAACGGCAACCGTTTCTTTAACTTTTTTAACAGGTGTTTCAGGCGTTGAACTTTTATTTTCCGCTCGTTTCATATAAAACAGTGTATCGTAAGTGAAACGTATTTTCAAATCGAAAAAAGCTAACTTTTGCCCATAAATAAATATCTTTGTTCAGACAAAGGCATTAATTTTTCAGTGAATTTCACGCGGTTTTTCTGGAGTTCGTCGCGCAGACTATTGCCGCCGAAAAAGAGAAATCGGCAGCCTTTCGACCATTTCAAAAGTTTCGGCAGCTTAACGGTAAATTTATCGAGTGCGCGACAGGTAACGTGAGAAATCTCAGGATTGGAAATTTCTTCAAATTGTTTATTTATAACTTGTGTGCGATTTACTAATTCGCATTTTGCTAAGACTTCCTGTAGAAAACTTGTCTTTTTCAGTTTTGATTCGATCAAAACACCGTGCAAATCTTCACGCACCAGCAAACAGGGAATCGAAGGCAGTCCCGCGCCGGTTCCGACATCCGCAAATTTTGCGTTTCGCGGCAGATATTCGAGCAGCGTCAAGGATTCGAGAATGTGGCGCACGGCAAATTCTTCGGCGGAACACGGCGCGACAAGATGCAGAAGTGGATTGTTTTTTTGCACGAGTTCGTAATAAATCGCAAGTTTTTCAAGTTGTGTTTGTTCAAGACTCAAGCTGAATTCCGACTGATTTGCCCGAACGCTGTCAATAAATTTTTCGGTCATTTTAATGGCTTTGAAAGTTTTATAAAATTATTTGCAAAAAAGATTTCAGCATTCGTTCTTTTGATGAAAATCAAAGTTGATTTTTTTGTAATTTAATGAATAATAACGGCAGTTACAATCTTAGTTTTCCCCAAAACGCAATAACATTGTAAATAAAATGGAGATTCTAATAAATGAACGTATCGAAAACAATTATGCAAAATTTTAACCGCATCGCATTGATCGTTGCGGTTTGTCTTATAACTTTAACACCGGCTTTGGCTTTGACCAACGCGACTCACAATTCGTCGTTGAACAGTTTGACGAAAAACTCTTTCAAGCCGAGTGCCGTGTTCAAGGATGCTTGGATTGACTACGATGTGAAGGAAGGCGACGAGGACGGAATGCGGATTCACGTTAGCTGCGAAGTCACCGGACTCAGAAATGTCAGTTCAAAAATCGTCGCGCGGGTGGCGGATGAAGACAGTAAATATTTAACTTCCGACAACACTTCTTATTCGAACAGCAACAGCGAAATCGAAACCTCATTCGATATGAAACCGGGTTTTGCGACGACCGTTTTCAAAGACGCAGATATGTTTTTGCCATATAGCGCAATCGGTGTAGAACCGGGCGTTTATAATCTGAAACTGGATATTGATTTGAATTACGCCAGCGGAACTCTGATTCAGCATCTGACCTGGAAGGAATTTAAGTTCACGAGAGATGATGTCAAAGAAGACATCACTGCCAAAGTTAAAAAAATTAATGTTGATTATGATGTAACGGAAGGCGGCAGAAAGGGAATGCGTCTCCACGTTAATTTTGAAGTTACCGGACTGAAAGGCGTTGATTCCAAAATAACGGCGCGAATTCAAAAAGAAAGCGGCGATTATTTGACTAGCCGCAGCGCGTCGTTTTCAAACAGCCAAGGACAATTTGAAACCTCGTTCGATATGAAACCGGGTTATCCAACTGCTGTTTTTGAAGATGCGACAATGTTCGTGCCGTATAACGAAATTAATCTGCGAAAAGGTGTTTGGACGCTGAAACTCGATGTTGACTTAAATTATGAAAACGGTGATCTGATTCAACATCTCGACTTTCACGAATTTGAATTTACGCAGCCGTAATAACGAAGACAAAGCTTATTTGGGAAGTTTAGAAAGTTTGGGAAGTTTGGGAAGTTTAGGAAGTTTAGAAACTAGAAAACACTTTCTTCCTAAACTTCCTAAACTTCCCAAACTTCTCATTATTAATCTATAAAATAAACAAAAAAGCCGCGAGATTTTGATAATTAAAATCTCGCGGCTTTTTTAATTTTGGTGCGGACGAATGGAATCGAACCATCACGGGATTGCTCCCACAGGCTTCTGAGACCTGCGCGTCTACCAGTTCCGCCACGTCCGCGTGTGAAAAGGCAAAAGCTAGAATACAATTTGTCGGATGAAAGTTCAAACCGTCTTTTGTTATGATAAAAAGTAATGACGGAAAATCTGGCACAGCGTCTGACAAAAGTTCGGCAACAAATAAAAAGTGCGGCGGAGAATGCGAATCGAAATCCTGATGAAATAAAACTCGTCGCGGTCAGCAAAACGCATCCGGCGGCGGCAATTTATGAAGCAATCAACGCGGGCGCGAAAATTTTCGGCGAAAACAAAGTTCAGGAAGCCGAAGATAAAATCACGGAAATCGGGCGCGAAAAAGCGGAATGGCATTTGATTGGACATTTACAATCGAACAAAGCGCGCAAAGCCGTTAAACTTTTTGATGTTATTCATTCGCTCGATTCGGTCGAACTTGCGACACGTTTGGAACGTATCTGTATTGAAGAAAATCGGCACAGTTTATCGGTTCTCGTGCAGATTGATCTGGCGAAAGAAACAACGAAAAACGGCATCGAAGAAAAAGATTTGCCGCCGTTAGTCGAATTTTTGAAAAGCTGCAAATGTTTGAAGTTCGACGGTTTGATGCTCGTGCCGCCGTATTTTGACGATTTGGAAAATGTGCGCCCGTTTTTCAAGCGTTTGCGCGAGATTCGTGATGAAATTTGTCCAAACGGCGAACTTTCGATGGGAATGAGCCACGATTTTGAAATTGCTATTCAGGAAGGTGCGACGATTATTCGCGTCGGAACGGCGATTTTCGGCGAAAGAAGTTATCGGAATTAAAATTTATGCTGAACTCGATTTATCCATATATTAGTTTAGTTGTCACTATCGCATTTTGCGTATTTTTGACGGCGTTGATTTTGCGCCTGATTTTTAATTATTCAGACCCGAATCCGTTCGGGAAAGTCGGTAGATTTTCATATCACTTAAAAAAGCGCACGGACAAATTCGTTTATCCGGCAGCGCGATTTTTGGCGAATTTTCGGATTGATACAAGGCTTGCACCTATTTTGACGGCAATTATCGCAGGCGTTTTGACATATTTTGCACTCAGTATTATTTCGGAAACCTTTAAGGTAATTCAAGCCTTGTCTAATGCCAGAGAAAGCGGAAACGTCAAAGCATTTGTCGGTGTGACGATTTACGGTTTGCTCGATGTATTGATTTTATTTATTTTTATTCGATTCATTTCGTCGTGGTTCGTCTTTACGCGCAACACTTTTCTCGGATTCGTGATGCGCGTGACAAATCCGATTATGTTGCCGTTTCAAAAACTGATTCCGACGATTGGAATGTTCGATATTTCGGCGATGATCGTTTTGATTTTAATCGGCTTTTTGCAGACTCTTGTATTGAATATTTTCGTTTATTCTTGATTTGCGGCAGAAGCCTGCGCGTGAGCAAGGGCGCGATCCACAAACTTGCGCCCTTGCTCACGCGCGGGCTTCTGCCATTTAATGATTAACTTTACCGAAAAAAACGGCGCGATTATTTTCAATGTGCGCGTTGTTCCGCGTGCTTCGAAAAGTGAAATTGTCGGTGAAATGGACGGAGCGTTAAAGGTTAGAATTGCTTCGCCGCCGGTTGAGGGTGCGGCAAATGCGGAATTAATCAAACTTTTGGCGAAAACTTTCGGCGTTTCCAAATCGGAAGTTGAAATTACCGGCGGGCAAACTTCAAAGTCAAAACAGATAAAATTAAACGGCGTAACGGCTGAAAAGTTTCAAAGCGCGGTCGGCGTTTGACGGTTTTGAAAATTATTTTTCGCGCAATCAACAAAACGAGCAGCAATGTAAACAGGGCAAAGATAATCTCAAAACTCAAAAAAGTTTCGCGTGAAAATTCGGTTAAAGTTCGCCATAAATTCAATGTTTGCTCAAAACAAAGTGCGTCGGCAAGCAAAAACAAAACTGAGATTAATAAAATTGTCGTTTCTTTTTTCATTGTTTTTATTTTATTAAACCGCGCTAAAATGAATTCGCTGTGAAGAAACGCTAAAATAAATGTAAATTTATCAATTTGCCGAAAGAAAAATCGGCGTGATATATTGCAGATTCAAGATTTCTGATTCCAAATTTCAAATTTCAAATTCAAAACGGAACTGTCGAAACGCATCTTTGGAAAATTGAAATCTGAAATCAGCCAAATCTGAAATTTGGAATTTGAAATCTGAAATCTAATCAAGAAGGTAAATAATCAAATGTCTGGACATTCCAAGTGGCACACAATTAAACATAAAAAAGGCGCGTTGGACGCAAAACGCGGCAAGATTTTTACAAAACTCATCAAAGAAATCACGGTCGCGGCGCGGGTCGGCGGCAGCGGCGACGTTGACCAAAACGCCCGTTTACGCAAGGTCGTGACGGATGCGAAAGGGATGAATATGCCGAACGACACGATTGACCGCGCCATTAAACGCGGCACGGGCGAACTCGAAGGTGTCAATTACGACGAAATCACCTACGAAGGCTACGGCATCGGCGGGGTCGCGGTTTTGGTCGAAACGATGACCGACAACCGCAATCGGACGGTCGCCGAAATTCGCCATATTTTCTCGAAAAACGGCGGAAATATGGGCGAAGCCGGTTCGGTCGCGTGGATGTTCGACAAAAAAGGCTACATCGTCGTTGATAAAGCCGCGAAATCCGAAGACGAATTGTTTGAAATCGTGACGGAAGCCGGCGCGGATGATATGCAGGACGAGGGCGATGTGTTTGAAATCTACACCGCACCGGAAAGTTTCGATGCCGTGAGCGATGCGGTAAAAGCCGCCGGAATCGAACCCCAAGCCGCCGAAGTTTCGATGATTCCGCAAAATTACATTGCCTTGACCGGCGACGATGCGAAGAAAATGCTCAAACTCTACGAAGCACTCGATGACAACGACGATGTACAGAAGGTCTATGCAAATTTTGATATTGACGAATCTGAGTATTAGGTAATAAATAATTGGTAATTGGTGAAAACTGATGAGAGATTTTCGACAACTTAGAGTTTGGGAAGATACTCATCTGCTTACGCTTGAAGTTTATAAAATAACCAAACAGTTTCCGAAAGAAGAATTATTTGCGCTGACAAATCAACTTCGTCGGTCTTCATCTTCGATAGGTTTAAACATTGCCGAAGGTTGTGGACGCGGAAGCAATAAAGATTATGCCAACTTTCTTCAAATAGCTTTAGGCTCTGCTTTTGAAGTAGATTATCAATTACTTTTAGTCAAAGATTTGGCTTATCTTGAAACTGATAATTACTCTCTGATAAGCAAAAAGGTTGATGCCGTCAAACGACAGCTTGCCTCATTATTACAAAAAGTGCGTAGTGCGTCATAGATTGTCAGCAACCTCTCTTGACTTATTACCGATTACCAATTACTAATTACTATGAAAGTTTTAGGTATTGATCCGGGCAGCGAAACGCTCGGCTGGGGAGTCGTCGAAGGAGACGGTTTGAAGTATTCTCTGGTTGATTACGGCACGGTTAAATCTTCGCCGAAGGAGAGTTTTTCAAAGCGGCTTTTAAAGATTTACGATGGCGTTGAAGCGATTGTCAACACTTTTAAGCCGGATGTAATTTCGGTTGAAGAAGCGTTTTACGCCAACAACGTCAAAGTCGCGCTGAAGCTCGGACAAGTGCGCGGTGTCGTGCTTTTATCGGGTGAAAAAAATAGTTTGGAGATTTCCGAATACAGTCCGCGCCTGATAAAACAAACGGTTGTCGGTTACGGAAATGCCGAAAAACATCAAGTTCAGGAAATGGTTCGAGTTCTTTTGCGCCTCCAAAAAGCCCCCGAACCGCACGATGCCGCTGATGCGCTGGCAATTGCAATTTGCCATTTTCATCACGCGGGCGTGCAAAATCGGATAAATATCGCCAAATCAAAAAAATAAAATTTTTATTAAGGCTTTTTACATTTCAAT
Source organism: Pyrinomonadaceae bacterium (assembly GCA_965247805.1). Classification (GTDB taxonomy): domain Bacteria; phylum Acidobacteriota; class Blastocatellia; order Pyrinomonadales; family Pyrinomonadaceae; genus JAFDVJ01. The sequence continues at coordinate 3,804,901 of OZ252034.1, read as the reverse complement.
TCTTTGGGCTTCTGAATAATCCCAAACCAAAAGGAGAAATTGTATGAAAAGACCTCTTTTCCTACTGTTATTGCTCGTTTTTACGACTCTCAGCGGTGAGGCGCAGAAACGAATTTTCAAACCTAAAATCAAACCTGTTTCCGTTCAAAAAAATGTTTCAGGTTCGGATCAGGCGTTTGTCGTTGACGAAAGATTAGCCGTTTTGCGAAGTGCGCCGAGTCTTTACGCCAAACCGATTCAGCGAATCAGACGCGGACGTGCCGTGACGATTTACGAAACAAGAGAAGCCGACGGCGTGGAATTTTACCGCGTCGGTTTGATCCCGAAAGCACAGGGCTGGCTGCAAAAAGAAGCCGTCGCGGGTAAATTTCGGCGCGGCGATGATGAACGTCTGGCACGGCTGATTCAGGCTTCGGAAGGTTTCGAGCAGATCGAACGCGCTCACATATTCGTCGAAAATTTTACGAATTCGCCGTTTCGTCCGGCGATTTTGCTGCTGTTCGGTGACTTGATTGAAGAATCCGCGCTGAAAATTTCAGCAGAAGCGGCAAAACGTCTGAGCCGCCGCGAAATGGCGGCATCCGGCGCACCGCTGCACAGTTTTTATCTTAACTATTCGAGCCTCGACCGTTATCAAAAAATCGGGATCAACTTTGTTTTCAATTCGGAGACAAAACTTTTTCACTACGACGGTGCAGCGTGGCGTGAAATTATCGCAAAATCTCCGACCATAAACGAAGCCGTCGAAGCGCAAAAACGGCTCGATTCTTTGAGGGAAAAATTAGAAGCGGTCAAATAATCTGAGCGCAGACATCCTTGTCCGCAAGTGTGCAAACGCTTAGAGACTTGCGGACAAGGATGTCTGCGCTCCAAAAATCAAACGGGCAAAATTCTAAATCTGACCAATCCGATTGTCACTTTTTGACCGATTTCGAGTGGAAAAGCGGTCGTTTCGGTTTTCGGGCGCGTGACGATAATCGTTTGTTTGTTTGAGATATTCAGGCGCACGACGACTCTTTCAAACGCGCCGACGAAATTTTCTTCTTCGACAATTCCGTCGGTTAATAATTGATAATTTTGCGTCAGATTTTCGGGTTTGCGTAGGAAAACGTCTTCCGGGCGAAAGACAAGTTTGACCGATTGACCGTCGCGGGCGGTTGTTTCGTCCTCTAATTTCAGGCGGATGTCTCCCGATTCAAAAGTGTCTCCTTTGATGATTCCGGGCAAAATATTTGCCGTTCCGAGAAAGGTCGCAACGAATTCGGTCGCGGGTTTGTTGTAAACATCAAAAGGCGTGCCGATTTGCTCAAGTTTACCTTTATTAAGAACCGCAATTCTATCACCGAGTTCCAATGCTTCTTCCTGATCGTGTGTGATAAAAATTGAGGGAACTTTAATTTTCTTTAATAATGTGCGAATTTCGCGGCGTAATCTTGTCCGAATTTGCGCGTCGAGTGCGCCGAAAGGTTCATCAAACAATAAAACTTCGGGGTTATAGGCAAGTGCGCGGGCGATGGCGACGCGCTGCTGCTGTCCGCCGGAAAGCTGCGCCGGACGTTTTTGGCGATGTTCTTCGAGTCCGATGAGCGTAATTAAATCGTCAACCGTCTTGCCGACTTCCGCCTTCGGTTTTCCGCGCAGCCGCAAGCCGTAACCGATATTTTTTTCGACCGACATTTTCGGAAACAGCGCGTAGGATTGAAAGATTACGCCGACTCCGCGTTCCCGCGCAGGCAGATTCGTGACATCTTTGTTATGCAAAACAACGCGCCCGAAATCAGGCGTTTCGAGTCCGGCGATAATTCGCAAAATCGTCGTTTTGCCCGAACCCGACGCGCCGAGCAGCACAATCGTTTCGCCTTCTTTCACCTCGAAATTAATATCTTGAAGCACGACCGTCTCGCCGAATTTTTTGCCTAAGCCTTCGACGATGACGGCGGTTTGGTTTTTCTCAATCGAATCGGTCATTAGAATTCCAGATTTCAAATTCCAGATTCCAAATTCCAAAGTAATCACAATCTGGAATCTGGAATCTGGAATTTGAAAGCGCTTTTAATCGGCTTCGAGCCAGTCACGGGCGAAGAACAGAACGCTGAAAATTACGAACGAAAACAACGCCAGCACAATCGCAATCGCGTTCGCGGCTTCGACTTGTCCCTCGTTAAATTTGGCGAAAATATACAGCGGCGCGGTTTGCGAACGTCCCGCCAAGTTGCCCGAAACTAAAATCGTCGAGCCGAATTCGCCGACCGCGCGCGCAAATGTCAGCAGTGCGCCCGACAAAATTGCGCCTCTCAACGAAGGCAAAGTGACGTGCCAAAAAGTCTGCCAGCGCGTCGCGCCCATCGTTGCCGACGCTTCTTCGAGCGAGTGACTCATCGTGTCGAAAACCGGTTTGATAACGCCGAACGCGAGCGGGAAAGTGACAAAAATATTCGCCAGAATAATCGCCGTCGCCGTGAACATTATATGAATCCCATTCGGTTCGAGAAATCGTCCGAGCAATCCGTAAGGTCCCCACAGCAGCAATAACGAAAATCCGGCAACCGCCGTCGGAATCGCCGTCGGCAGACTGATCGTCACAATCAGTGCATTGCGTCCCCAAAAATTATATTTCGTTAAAACATACGCCGCGAAAAGTCCGAAAATGACATTAAAAACCGTCGCCCAAAAGCTCGTCACAATCGAAAGTTGAAGTGCAAAAATCGCTTCCGGCGCAGTCAGCGCGTGCCAGAAACTCGCCAAACCGTTGCTTGTGCCGAAGATAAAAATCGAAGCCAAAGGCAGCAAAACAAGCGGCAGCATTGTGCCGACCAGCACAACTATACTGAGCGGCTTGATAGCATCAAAACCGCGCGTATGCCGGACGTTTGAAAGATTTGCGCTCATAATCTTGGGTTTCAAGTTTCAAGTTTCAGATTTCAGGTTGGCTTGATTTAACGTGAAACCTGAAACTTATTTTCTCTGAACCTGGTCACGGAAAACTTTTTCGATGACATCGGGGTAAGCCTTGCTCCAGCCGCCGAAGTATTCGACGGTGAAGGGCATTTCGATTTTTGCAAACTGCGTGTTTGTGTCATTAAAAGATTCGTTGGTCGCCGAACGCAGATGATTTTTGACAAAGGCTTTTTGTGCTTCGTCCGTCAAAAGAAAATTACGAAACGCTTCGATTAACGGGCGTTCTTCAGGCGTGACATTGCGGTCAACGATAGCGACGGGATGTTCGCTGAAAATCGTGGATTTCGGAATAACGACATCAATCGGCGCATTCGCGTCTTTCATTAACAACGCTTCGAGTTCGTAAGTGATGAGCGCGTCGCCTTGTCCGAGTTCAAATTGCGTGCGCGCTTCACGCGCCGATCCGGGCGTGGAGATGACGTTTTTCCAAATTGATTTGAGCGTGTTCAAGGCTCGCACTTCGTCCTTTGTGCCGGTTTCGGCTTCGCTCTTTTTAAGTTCCGAACCGTAAATTGCTAACAAAGACCATTGTGCGCCGCCGGAACTGACCGGATCGGGATGAATAAGTTTTACACCTTCCTTGCCTAAATCGGCAAAATCCGTGATGCCTTTTGGGTTGCCTTTGCGGACGATAATGACGAACGGCGTTTTGTTGACAATGCCTTTTTGCGGCGTGACATACCAATCCTTCGGAAGGTGACCGGCGGCAATTAAACGGTCAACGTCGCGCTCGATGGAGAAAATGCCGATGTCGGCGGGCGCCCCCTGCAAAATCTGGTTTGTAACCGTTTCCGAACCGGCAAACGACGAAATAAAATTAATTTCTTCGCCGTTATGCTCAGCCTTCCATTTAGCGGTAAAAGCCGGATAAACGTCCTTTTCCATTGACTCCTTCATTATCGAAAAGCCGTAAACCGTAATCGTCCGCGCACCTTTTTCGCCGCCCGGCGCACTCGGCAAACAGCCTGTCAAAATTAGTGAAATCGCCAATGCAAATATTAATCCGAACCTAGATTTCATCTTTTCCTCCGATTTTCAAGTTCAAAATTAACATTAAATACCTGAAATCTGAAATCAACTAAAGTTTCACACGCCACGTCACCCAAATCGTATTTAAATCGCCCGGATGCGCGTAGCCGTCGTTTTGCCGCATATAATAGACATCAACCGCCAGATTTTTGTTCAGCGTCTTGTTGATGCCGATGCTGAAACGGTTGCGCGAAAATTTGTTTGTCGCCGAATCGTAAAAAACTTCGTCGCCGAAAAAGAATTTTGCTTTCGGGATAAATTCTTTCGGTAAGTCTTTTTCAAATGTCAGCGCGGCGCGGTAACGCCAAGTGTTTCCGGCGTTTCGGATACGATATTCATAAGTGCTGCGATGTATCAGCCCGAAACTTTTGATCGGAAAACGATAAGTCACCCGCAAATTCAGGCGATGTTCCTGTCGAAACCGGCTCCGCGAATTTCGCGCCTGAATATTCCAGTAAAACGGCATAATAGTCAACGCTTTCGTCGGTTTCCACGCAACTCCGATAGCGTATCTGCCGTCATTGAGCCGCGTCACATTTTTGCCGAAACGCATCGTCACCGAAGTATAAAAGTCGAAACTTTTATTCAGCGGAACGGTTAATTGAACATCATTCCACGATTGTATGTCTTCGTCGTCCGTTATCAACTGCGCTTTTGCAAAGACGGCACAAAAAAAGATTACGGCGACGGCAGGAAAGATTTTTTCATACATAAACTGCCCTTGATTCTTCGATGTGAAATTGCTCCGCGTCATCAAAATCGGTCAGTTTGGCGATTGAAAGACGCAGTGCTTCACGCTCGTCAAAACTGATTTTCCCCGTATCTTTGCGAAAAAGACGATGCTCGTTTTCATCGTTTACGCCAAGCACGGTTTCCGCCGTTTCAAAAACCGTGCGAAACTTTGTAAATTCCGGTATCAGCCAAAAATATCTTCGATTCATAACAATAAAACCTCCGTAAACTGCTTTGTTACTTTGTCAAAGACACCGATTTTTCGAGACAAAAAGAGCCTGTGAAGACACTTGTTTCCACAGGCTCTTGTCGGAAAATCTTTCGTGTCCTTCTTCGATAACGCCTACGAGGTTAGCTGACGGGCTAAAAGCGAAGAAGTCTTCTTCTGAAATTCAGATGCGCCCCACTAAATTTGGTTCCCCCGTGTTGCACTTGCAACTTCGGCGACATTTAATTGTGTTGGATAGTCTAGCAAATCGAAAAAGGTTTTGGCAAGAGAAATTTAATTGTTTGAAATTTTACCCTAATTGAATTGCCACTCGAAAAAGTAGCGAAAGCGTCCCGCGTGAAAAGTGGCGCGAACGTCACCGCTTGCAGTATCGGGCGCGTCCCGCGTCCGTGTGAAAAGTTTTATAAACTTATAGAAATTCAAAGTCGCATCCGATACTGCAAGCTGGGACTCTCGCGTTACAGTCTAAGAAGCGACAGCGACTTTTGCCGCGATTCGCGCATTATTTTCGAGAAGTGCGATGTTCGCTTTTAATGTTTTGCCGCCGCTTTTCGAGGACATTTGCGAGAGCAAAAACGGCGTGATTTCTTTACCTAAAACTTTCTGTTCAGCGGCGAGTTTTAATGCGTCGGCGAGAATTATTTCGAGCGTTGCGCGTTCGATTTCAAATTCCGGCGGCACGGGAACGGTTAACAGAATCGCGTTCTGAAGTTTCAAATCATCACGCGCTTTAATAATTGACGCGACTTCCGATGCGTTTTCGACTCGTTCGTCAATCGCTAAACCGCTCGTCCGCGAATAAAAAGCGGGAAGTTCATCGCATTGCCAGCCAAGAATCGAAACGCCGTGAGTTTCAAGCCATTCGCGCGTCGCAGGCAAATCCAAAACGATTTTCGCGCCCGAACAGACGACCGTGATCGGCGTATTCGCAAGTTCGGGCAAATCCGCTGAAATGTCCCAATCGAATCCGCGATGCACGCCGCCGATTCCGCCCGTCGCAAAAACTTTGATTCCGGCAAGGTGCGCGATAAAAGCCGTCGTCGCTACAGTCGTCGCGCAGTTTAGTTTTTTGGCAACGGCAATCGGTAAATCGCGGCGCGAGATTTTGCGAATGTTTTTGTCGTCGGCGAGTCGTTCAATTTGAGTTTGATTTAATCCGACGCAGAATTCACCGTCGAAAACGGCAATCGTCGCCGGAATCGCGCCGTTTTCGCGGACTTGTTTCTCTAAACTATTGGCAGTTTCAATGTTTTGCGGAAACGGTAAGCCGTGTGCGATCACCGTTGATTCGAGCGCGACAATTGGTTTTTTATCTTCAAGCGCGGCGGTAACTTCATCGGAAAATTTGAACATTTATTTAATCATTTTCCCGATGCGGTTGAGGCGCGGATTAGTCAAACAACCCAAAATACTGCCGTTGCTGGCGGCGCGGTCGCACGACCAATAAACGAACATTGCACGTCCGATGACGAGTTCGCCCGGAACGAAACCCCAAAAACGGCTGTCTTCACTGTTGTCGCGGCTGTCGCCCATCACGAAATAGCTGTTGGGAGGAACGACGGACGGTTTGCCCGGAACGCCGAATTCGTAGCCTTCGCGCTGCATCATTTTTCCGCTTTGGGCGAGTTTCATTGTTTGTTCGGAGTAGTAAACATCGTATTTTTCATCGTCGGTGCGCGGTTCTTCCGATTTTACCTGCAACGCCGCCTGCTCGTCGTAATCGCCGTTTTTATCGCGCGGGGTGTCGGCGGTGATTCGATGTTCCGGCAGCAGATTGCCATTAATAAAAACCTGATTGTTGCGAAATTCAACCGTGTCGCCGGGAAGTCCGATAACTCTTTTAACGTAGTTGATTTGGTAGGGAATAATGCCGCGCGATTTGTCGTTTTGCGGATGAACTTTATTGCCCGGATATTTAAAAACGATAATGTCGCCCTGTTTGATTTCGCGCTGCGGCAGAAACGGGATCGGATTGCCGTTCGGCGCGAAAACGAATTTATTGACAAGTAGATAATCGCCGATCAAAATCGTGTTCTGCATCGAGCCGGTCGGAACGGTGACGGCTTGCAACACAAACGTCATTCCGAAAATCGCCATAATCAGCGTCACGACAAATGATTCAAAATACTCACGAAACACCGATTTAGGCGGTCCGACCGGCTTGGTTTCGGTAACTTCTTTTTCGTCTTTACTCATAAATTGTAGTCTTGAGTCTTGAGTCTTGAGTCTAAAATCGTTTTCCGACTTCAGACTCAAGACTCAAGACTTTGAATTAAGGATAAAACAAATCAATTCGTTTGTCGCCCGTCGTTCGATTTTCCCGCCTTTAATTCTTTCAGAGCGAGATTTGCCGCCATCATTTCGGCTTGTTTAATCGAATTTCCCCGACCTTTGACTTCGCCGCCTTCCCATTTTGCTTCGACGAAAAATGTTCGCTGATGCGGCGGTCCTTCGGTCTTCACTACTTTATACGTCGGCGCGGGCAATTTGTTTGCCTGAAGTGTTTCCTGCAATAAAGTTTTATAATCAATCGAAGTGCGTGGTGTCGCATTGCGTAGTTCCTCTGTGAAAATGCGGTTGACAAAATTTCGGGCGGAAATGTAACCCGTGTCAAAAAAAATGGCGGCGAGAATGGCTTCAAAAGTGTCGGCGAGCAGTGCCTGTTTCTGTCTTCCGCCGGTTTTTTCTTCGCCGCGCCCGACGCGGATAAAGCTGCCTAATTCAAGTGTTGAAGCGAGCTTCGCAAGCGTCTCGGTGCTGACGAGAAAATGTTTCATCAGCGTCAGATCGCCTTCGCTGACCGTTGAATTTCGCAAAAAAAGCTGTTCGGCAATCGCCAGTCCCAAGACCGAATCACCGACAAATTCAAACGATTCGTTTTGCAGTTCGCGCACTTTTTCGTCGCTGCCGACCGGCAATTGTTCGTGCGCCCACGAACGATGCGTGACGGCGCGTTCGAGGAGCGCGATGTTCTGGAATTTATAACCGAGCAGTTTTTCTAATTTTGCGAGATTTTTTGACATCAAACGCTCATTCTAATTAAAAAACAATCAAAAAAGAAAGCCGGACACAAAGTTTTTTGCATCCGACTTTCATATTTAAGAAATAACCGCTGAAAATTAACGAGTTCCTTTTTTCTTCGTCACCGGTTTTTTAGCCGGAGTGGTAGTTTTCGGTGTCATCGTCGTTGATTCCGTTGAATCTTTCATCGCCGGTTTTTTTGTTGTCGGTGTAGTCGTCGGCGTGGTTGTCGTTTTGGTCGTCGGCGTAACCGGCGTGGTTGTCGGTGTCGTCGTATTCGACGGCGTAGTCGCCGGTTTTACTTCTTCGATAACAACGGGTGTTACTTCGCTCGCCGGGTCAGCCATCGGTTTACCATTCAAGTCCGCGACGTATTTATCCAGATCGGGAGTTTTGGCTTCCGGTGCCAGGTTGAAGCGGAATTTGTAAAGATCGCCCAATGTTTTGTTGAGACCTGTTTTCGTCGCAGCCGGGACTTTCGTGTCCGCCGATGCAAATTTGTAAGCTCTGCCGAATGCGTCAATGCCTCGGTCGGCGTTGGCGCGGGCTAATCCTAAAAGTTTTCTCGTATCGTCATTTTCGACATTGTTGTTGGCTTTGCGGGCATCTCTGTATAAAGTGTCGTAACGTGATGCTTCGTCAAAATAATAGTTGCCGATTCTTGCATAAATCGCAAAATCGCCTTTCTTTTCAGTTCCTATTTGGGTTGATTTGTAAAAGTAAGTCAGCGCATCTTTCTTCTGCCCCAATTTTTCATACATCAGAAAGCCGATAATGTAATTCATCCAACTTTGAGCATTATCCTTTGTATTAAAAGGCACAAATACGCCCCATTTTCCTGTTTGCGAAGTTTTACCGGCTTCGATTTTTTGCAGAGACATTTTCGCGTAATTCATCGTGTCGTTGTTGAAAGTGTCAACTTTATCAACAACAGTTCGGTCAAAACCAACCGAAACGAGTGTCAGCATAACGTCGAGCGAAAGCGGCGAATCGCCTTTAGCCGCAATAATTTCTTTACTGACAGCAAAGAAGTCCGCCCAGTTTTGAGCTTTATACGCTGCATCGTAACGCGTATTGCGTTTGCAGTCAGGATCGGTATCGTTGATTATCGCCATTCTCTTTTTGACGACATCAATCACATCTTTGTTAAGTTCGTCGCTGCCGTAAAGGTCAATAATCTGTTTGCCGGTGACGAGTGCCGCGTCGCGCTGTCCGCACGGAGCTTTGTATTCCGTTTTGAATTTATCAAATAAAGTGGCTAAATCCGGTTTGTCCTGACCGAATGTCAGAGCCGAAAAAGCAGTCAATAAAATGCCGGTGACTAAAACTTTGAATAAGGTTTTCATTAAAATCATTTCCTCCAAGCGTGTTAATTCTTAAAATTTATTTGTGCCGCAAAAACTAATAAAAGTTTGCGCGTTTTGCGAAAAGATAGATGGTTCGCGCAAAAAAAGGGTTGCAAGTTTTTGCGCGAAGATCAGTCTGAAAATATTCTGATAACGAACGAGAATCCGTCGGGACAAGTCAGAAAAGTAAATAATCACGCAAGTTCCGCGCCTGTGTCAAGTTAAGAGTTATAACTCGTTAAAGTATTGCGGAAAGTTATAGTAATTTTGCAGTTTTTGCAACACTTCAAATTGTTTGCCGATGCCGCGCAGTGAGCGAAATAGACTGGAGCGCAATCCATCCTGCAAGCCATCGGTTATCTAATTATTTTTGAAAATTCGCGGTCGTGTAATCGGGTCTTTTTTGGTAATCACGATTGTCGGAAATAAATCCGCCGGTTTTTGACTGTCGTTTTTATTCGATTTCGGCGTTGGATTCGGTTTGATTTTTAGCTGAGGCTCATTGTTTTGTGAGGCTTCATCGCCTTTTTTGCCTTGGCGAATTGTTCCGTTTTCGTCCGAATCTTCCGTGTCCGCATCGTCAAGCGCGGCGGAGATTTTCGCGGTGACTTTCGATTGCGGTTTTAATTGCAGCGGTAATTTGGCGAGATTTCTGCCGCCGCCGGTCAGACGTTTTCGCAGTGAATCATAAATTTTGCCGGCGACCGCCGCCGCGTATTTGCCGCGTTCGCCTTGTCCGCGCGTGATGACGACAACCGCGAATTTCGGATTTTCAATCGGCGCGACCGACGCGAAAAGTCCGAGCCACGAACCGCCGCCAATGCACGAACCCGTTTTTCCGGCGATTTCGAGCGACGAATCAACGCCGCGCCGCGCCGTGCCGTAACTCGCCGCGCCGATCATTCCGGGAATCACTCTTTGCAGCGAATTTACCGGCAGCGTCACCTGACGTTTCATAAATCCGCGAAAATTCGTTTTTTCAAACTGCGTGCGCGGAATCTGCGGAACGATTAATTTTCCGCCGTTGGAAATCGCCGAAACCAGCACGGCAAGCTGTAAAGGCGTTACTTCAAAATCGTCGCCGTGTGAATAAATCCGTGCGTTGTTATTATTAAACGGAACTCTGCCGCCGGTTTCGCCTTCGACATTTAAGCCGGTCGGTTCACCTAACCCCAAAATTCGCGCGTAGGAAACCATCTTTTGTCCGCCGAGATTTGCCCCGACCGTCTGAAAGTAAGCGTTGTTTGAAAAGGCAAGCGCGTCGTCCAAATCTACGGGAAAACTTCGCTGCGTGATCGTCCCTTCCTGATTAATGAGATTTTCGTTCAAACCGGCAACCGCTGTGACGAGTTTGATCGTCGAACAAGGCTTAAAACTATGTTTGATCGCCCAATCCTGATTGACAATAGTTAAAACTCTGCCCGTTTGCGGATCGAGAACGACAACCGTTCCGGCGTGATTTCCGAGCGCATTGACGGCGGCGGCGCGAACTTCCAAATCTTCGCCTTCGATATTGTCAACTGTAATATTTTCGACGGTTTGGGAGCGCAAATTACTTTCAAAGTTAAGTTTTCTGACCTGCGCGACACGAACTGCCTGCTCGCGTCTGCGCTGTGATTCGAGTGCGGCGCGTTGGCGAATTTCATCGGCTCTTTTGACTTCCGCCAAGCGTAATGCTTCGGCGCGAATCGCTTTGCTGTCAACTTTTGTTTTGGGATTTGTTTCTCTGACTGACGATGTTTTTTTTATTAACGGCTGATTTTTGGCGGCGGTTGGCTTTGAAACAGGCTCTTTGACGACAGGTTTTTTCTTTTGAGCAACGCCGAAATTAACAACGGTAAAAATCAGGAAAAACGCGGATACGAGTTTGAAATACAACTTTTGCGGGGCAAAAAACATCGGTATTAACCTCTTACTTTGATAATTTAGTCGGGAGAAACTTTTTGAGAAGAGTCGGACTAATGATGAAGCAAGAAAAGATTAAGTTGCTTAATAATTTGCTTCATCGCCAAAAACAATAATAACATTCAGAGCGAAAAAAGGTAAAAGATAAAAAGGCAAAAGGTAAAACCAACAACCAAAAATGAATTTCCTAAACACATTTCGCGGCAGACTGCTGATAATTCTGGTATTTCTGTTGATCGCCACGCTTAGTTTTCAGTATTATCTGAATCTGAAAACGCAGGAAGAAAACGACCGTCTGCGCGATGTTCAAGGACGCGATTTAGTTGCCGGATTCGCTCTCGGCACCAATAGTGTAACCTCAAAAGATTATATGGAGGATTTGGTCAAGCGCGAAGGTCAGGCGTTTTTTGATGAGAAAACCACTGAACGAATCAAAGATATTCTTGTTATTAACGATAAGTGGCAAATATCCGACAGTTTGAATCCTGACTATATGCCGCAAGGTGAAGATGATGATATTCAATTTATGAATTTATCAGAAGTTAAAGATTTACCGCCGTTAATGGAAGGCACTCGTCTTGGCGCAGATTTCGACAAATTTCCAAATGCGAAATTAGATTCGATCACCGAATCCGAAGGCGAAGCACACGTCATTCCGGTAGATACAACCAGAGGTCGCTGGTATGTGATGGTCGTTTTGAAAAGCGATAAAAAAGAATCAGCCGCCCGCGCCGCCCGTCCGCTTGTTTATACGCTGCTCGTGCTTTCGCTTTCGAGTATCGTGACGCTGCTGCTCGTCTGGCGTTTTACGCGTCCGATTTCGGATTTGTCGAATGCGGCGCGGCAGATTGCCGCCGGAGATTTGGGTGTTCGCGTCAAAGATTACGGGCAGACGAACGAAATGGGCGAACTCGCCGCGCAATTTAACGAAATGACGGCGGAGTTGGAGAAAAAACAGGAGCTTGAAGCGAAATTGCAGGAAGTCGAAAAGTCGGCGGTCGTCGGGCGTTTAGGTTCGGCAATCGCGCACGAAATTCGTAACCCGCTCAATTACATCAACTTAACGCTCGATCACTTGCGGGCAAAATTTAAGCCGGAAGATGAAACGAAACGCGCTGATTTTGAAAAACTGACCGCACAGTTAAAAGCGGAAGTTGCGCGAATCAACCAGCAAATAAGCGATTTTTTGAGTTATTCGCGTCCGCCGAATGCGAATTTGCAGCCGACCGACGTTCGCAAGGTCATCGAAGACAGCCTGCGAATCGTCGAAGGTCAAGCTGCCGAATGTGACATCAAAATCAGCGTCGTCGAACGCGAAAACGTGCCGAAAATTCTCGCCGACGCTGAATATCTGCGCTCGGTTTTCAACAATCTTTTCATCAACGCCGTGCATTCGATGGAAAACACGAACGGCGGAAATCTGAACGTCAAAATCTCGCCCGACGCGGAATTCGTCAAAATCGAAATCAGCGACACCGGCAAAGGAATTCCCGCCGAAAACTTGCCGAAAATATTCGAGCCGTATTTCTCGACCAAAGAAACCGGCACAGGTTTAGGTTTGGCAATCGTCCAAAAAGTCGTTGACGTTCACAACGGAATCATCGAAGTCGCATCTAACCTCAACGAAGGAACGCAATTTATTGTGAAACTGCCGAAAGTTCAGGAGTAAATTTTATGAGAGTTTTTCAAATTTTAATCAGTAATTTGGTTTTAATATTTGTAGTTTCAGTTTTGGCTTTTGCCCAAACAGAAACGCCGAAAAATTCTGCGCCGAACAAAATTGCCACTATTGACACAGATTTATTTTATGATGAAAAAGCAGGAATACCGGAATTAGCAAAAGCCAAAAAACAATTTGATGCTGAAGTTGATCCAAGGTTTGAAACTGAAATTAAACCAAAGAATGACGAATTGGATATTTTGTTGTGGAAAATCCGAGGACTAAATACGCAAATTCAAAATTTGAAAGACAGAAATCTTGACAGTTGGGATAAGGAAATTGAACTCGGAAGAATTAAATCCAGATACCTTGTGTGCGACTTTTTCAGTCAATAATCAAACCTGCTAATTGAAGCGGTTGATTGCCTAACATAATATTCATAAAGACTCCGACTGTATGCGATAAAATCTTCCGATTAATTCGGTTTTGATAATGCCAGAGATCTTTGACTTTGATTTTTGCGATTTCAAATCTATCGGTTAATTGCGAGCCGACGGTTTCAACCCGTTTTCGCCAATAACTTGTGCGGCGGACAAGTTGGACTTCTTCGGCGGTTGTTTTCATATTGCTTCGGACAGGCGTAACAACCTGTGTTTGTTGGACTTCTTGCCACAGTTTTTGTTGATACTCGTCAATAAATCCTTTATCGGCAGGCACCATCCCGGCAAAGTTTTCGAGCAAGGTTCCGAGATGGTGGACATCGTGCGTGCGGGCTGAGAGCAGCGGATAATTGATAATCATTCCGCAACGCGAAACTCGCAGTCCGAGTTTGAAGCCGTAATAATTCATCTTTTTGGCGGCACAATGTCCGTAATCAGCAAGCCCCGCAAAGCGTTTATCGCGGTTGCCGCCACGCGTATAAGTGCAAACCGGCAGCGGCAGAGTGTCAATCGGTTGCAGCCGGTCATAGCTTTGCCCACAGATTTGGGTAATCTTTTGCTGACAGAGGGCTTTGACTTGCCACAAATTAGCCGATTGGCGGGCATAATTGGTGCGATGCGGAAGGTTCGGAAAAAAATGTAAATAGTGTTTCTTGAAGTATTTATAAGCGTCCAGATCAGTGTTCTTTTTGAAGAACTCGGCGCAGATTTCAATCGTGATAACTTCCGCGTCGGTCAGTTTGGGCGGAAAACCTGCCCGCCGAAATTTGTAATGTTTTTCGATAGATTTCATTAAATCAGCTACCAAATCGTAAACAAAAATGATAAAAATATCTTGTTCCAAAGTGTCAAACTCCTGTGATTGAAGATTTTGTGCAAAATCATTTTACAGAAATTGACATTTTGGAACACCTAAAAAAAGTCGCACACAAGGTTCCAGATATAATCTATTAAAAAAAGAAACAGATTCTTTAATTGAAAAATACAAAACATTTGCTGAAAAATTAGAGGCGGAATTACTCACCCCAATCAGAAAAAACATTGGTAGAGCAATTGAAGAATTTAAGAATAAAAAAGGATTTATAATAGTTGTAGATATTTCAAAATCATATAACTCTTTTATAATTACCGATATTGATGATGACGACGTAACAAAAGAATTTATCAAATATTACAACGAAAATTTTGCTAAATCTAAATCTCAGTGATTTTATATTAGAATAAGTTTATGGCGAGAAAATCAATTTTAGTAGTAGATGACGAAAAATCTCAGCGCGAGATTTTGGAGATGATTCTGTCGGGCGAAGGCTACGACGTGACGACGGCGAGTTCGGGTGAGGCGGCGATGAAGTTTGTCGCAGACCGGCATTTCGATCTTGTTTTGACCGATTTGAAAATGACCGGAATGAGCGGGCTTGATTTGTTAAAGCAGTTGACGGATTTTGATAAGTCTATTATCGTCCTGCTTTTAACGGCGCACGGAACGGTTGATTCGGCGGTTGACGCGCTTCGTTTGGGAGCGTTCGATTATTTGCAAAAGCCTTACGACCGCGAAAAATTATTGGAAACAATTTCACGCGCTTTGAACAAATTAACCAATCTCGACGCAGAAATCGTTTCGGGTTCGCCGGAAATGGATAAGGTCAAAAAGATGATTTTGAAGGTCGCAAAATCGAATTCGACGGTGCTGATTCGCGGCGAATCGGGAACGGGAAAAGAATTAATTGCGCGTTCGATTCATAATAATTCGCTTCGCACCGATCAGGTTTTTCAAGCCGTCAACTGCGCCGCGATTAACGAAAATCTGCTCGAATCGGAACTTTTCGGACACGAAAAGGGAAGTTTCACGGGCGCGGTTAACGAGAAAAAAGGTTTGTTCGAGATTGCCGACGGCGGAACTTTGTTTCTGGACGAAATCGGCGAATTGGACATTTCGTTGCAGGCGAAAATCTTACGCGCTTTGCAGGAAAAGCAGATTCGGCGCGTTGGTGCGACCCGCGAAATCAACACGGACGTGCGCGTCGTCGCCGCGACCAACCGCGATTTGCTGAAAATGACGCAGGAAGGTTCGTTCCGCGAAGATTTATATTATCGTTTGAATGTTCTTTCAATCGAGATTCCGCCGCTTCGTGAACGCCGTTCGGACGTTAATTTATTGATCGAATATTTCATCAAAAAGCACACGCGCACCTCAAATCGTAAAATTTCTTTTTCGTCCGATGCCAAGCGTTTGATGGAAGATTACAGTTATCCGGGAAATGTCCGGCAGCTTGAATCGGCAATCGAACGCGCGATTTTGCTGTGTGAAAACGACACGATCACGCTCGACGATCTGCCGCCCGAAATGACCAACGGTTCGCGCCCCGCGTCCGCGTCAAACGACCTTTTCAAACTGCCGCCCGAAGGTGTCAATTTTGAAGATGTCGAGCGCAGTTTGATAATGCAGGCGATGGACAGAACCGACAACAACATTACAAAATCAGCGCGTTTGTTGGGTTTGACGTTCCGAACTCTGCAATACAGACTGGAAAAATTCGGCTTCAAACGCGACGGCGCAGAGGAAGAGGAGGAAGCCTAAAATTATGTTAAAATCGGCGTGAGGTGATTAAATGACAACGGTTGTAGTTTTACCAAATAATCAAAACGGAAAGACGTTTCGTGCTGTTTCGGGCGAGAACGAATCTTTCGGCGAAACAATCGGCGAGGCTTTGGACGCGCTCACAGAAAAATTAGCTACGCCGCAGAGAAACGCCGTAATTTACATTCAGGATTTTCGTCCCGATGAATTTTTTAACGAGGCGCAGCAAAAACGGTTGGCGGAATTGATGGGAAAATTACACGAAGAAATGATTTCGCCCAATGAGAAAAACGAACTTGAAAGATTAATTGAAGCCGAATTGGAAGGTTCGGGCAAACGCGCCGAAAAACTTGCAGGAAAATTAGGCAAATGAATCGTTTTTATTTGCGGGTTGCGAGACGCGCCGAAAAACTTTGCGAATATTGCCGCGCACCTGAAATTGCCTTTAACTTTTTGTTTGAAGTCGAACATATTATTCCGATTTCTCAAAATGGTAAATCGGAACTCGAAAATTTGGCGTTGGCGTGTCGTTCGTGCAACATTTACAAGAGCGATTTCTTAAATGGTTTGGGCGATGACGGATTAGAAACCGAAAGACTTTTTAATCCGCGAAAGGACATTTGGCGCGAACATTTTTTTGTGGATTTGGATGATTATACAATCGTCGGTGTGACTAAAATCGGAAAAGGCACAATAAATCGTTTACGCTTAAACAGTCGGCTTCAGATTCAGGCGAGAGAACAGTGGAATCGGCTCGAACTTTTTCCTTAAAAATAAACAAAAATTATGATCGGAAAATTCGGAAATAAAACGGCGTGGTTCATTTTGCTTTTAATCGTTGCAGCGGTTGTCGCAGTGGTTTTTACGCCGGTTTGGTTTATCAAACCGTTTTCGGCGCAAACTGAAACGCAGGTTGAAATTTCCTATTTTCTCAAGAGTTGGTCGCCGATTTTGACGATTGTTTTTGCGCTTTTCGCAATTAGTTTAGCCGTTTTTATCTGGAAAAATTCAAAGCGTTGGTTCGGCAAAGTCGCGCTGATTGTTCCGCTTTTAATAATCTTCGTTTTCGCGTGGTTGGCGCGGCAGAATCATTTTGAATGGATGTTTAATCCGCTCAAGCAGGCGAATTTTGCGAGCGTGTCGGAAACCGATTTTGTCAAAGACGACGAAATGGTTTTAGCCGTCAAAATCAACGGCGATGCGGCGGCATTTCCGGTTCGGCAGATGGCGTATCATCATATCGCGCAGGAAGTTGTGGGCGGAACGCCGATCACGGCGACTTACTGAACGCTCTGCCACACGGGAATTGTGTGGCAGTCCGTCGTGAACGGGCAGCAGCTAAAATTTCATCTCGCCGGCATCAATAATCAAAATTTCATAATGCGCGACGAAGAAACGGGTTCGTGGTGGCAGCAGATTTCGGGCGAAGCGATTCAAGGCGTAATGAAAGGTCAAAAACTCGAAAACGTCGCAATGGACGAAGTTTCGTTTGCGGTTTTCAAACGCGAAAATCCGAATGGTCGCGTTCTCAAACCTGAAAATGGCAGGATCGAATCGGCTGATTGGGAATCTGAAGTCGGCAAAATGCCCGTCAAAATTTCCGGCGAATTGGACAAAACGCTCGAACCGCGAACTTTAATTGTCGGCGTGGAAATCGGCGGTAAAACAAAGGCTTATCCGTTTTCGGCAATCGAAAAACAAAGTCCGATTCTCGATACAATCGGCGGCAAAGACATCGTGATTTTTCTCGCCGACGATAAGAAATCCGTTCGCGCTTTTGAACGCGAACTCGACAGCAAAGTTCTCGAATTTCTACTAAAACCCGACACAAAAGAAATCGTTGATGCTGAAACCGCGAGCGTTTGGGACTTTTCGGGCAAAGCAATCAGCGGCGAATTAACCGGCAAACAACTCAAAAAAGTCACGGTTTTAAAGGATTACTGGTTCGACTGGAAAACGTATCACGCCGACACGCAACTTTACACGCTTGGTTCTCGTTAATTTATCTGTTATTTTGATGGCGGAAAAGGAGAAAAAGCGATGGAATGGTTTTCGACATTAAGTTTGGCGTTAGGTTCGGCGTGGACTTCGGGCATAAATCTTTATGCGACGGTGACGGTTTTGGGATTGCTGCAAAAATTTGCGTTCACGAAATTGCCCGGTGGTTTGGATGTTCTCGATAATTGGTGGATTATCGGGATTGCGGGCGGTCTTTATCTGATCGAATTTTTTGCCGATAAAATTCCGTATCTCGACAGCATTTGGGACGTAATTCATACATTCATTAGAGTTCCGGCGGGCGCGGCAATGGCTTATGCGGCGACGAACGATATGGACACGAGCGTTTCGACGATTGCCACGCTGCTCGGCGGCGGATTTGCGCTTTCGTCCCACGGCACAAAAACCGCACTTCGCGCCGGTGCAAATCTTTCGCCTGAACCTGTTTCCAATTGGGTTTTATCAATCGTCGAAGACATTATCGCATTCGTCGGTTCGCTGTTGGCAGTTTTTGCGCCGGTTATTATTGCGATTGTTTTGGTGGTTTTTTCTATTTTCTTTATATGGTTCGCGCCGAAGGTTTTTCGCGCTCTGCGGCGTATTTTAAAAGCGGTTCGTGCATTTTTCGCGGGTGAAAGTTTTAAAGAAGTTGCCCGCAAGGCAGGGTAACTTGAATCGTTCTTTATTTATCAAGTTTTTGATGAAGGAGAAAATATGGGAAAAGCGAAAATTTTGTTTGTAATATTGGTTGCGGTTTTAAGTGCGTGTGTAAGCAAAGGCGGATCTTCGGTTTCCAACACAAACACGACAGTTTATGCGCCAACCAGAAATGAAACTATTAGCGTTCAGAAGACTGCTGTAACGGAAAAAATAAGTCCGCAATCACAACCGGGCGGCGGTGGCGGCGGCAGACTTCAGCAAGTTTCACAGCAAGTTACGCTCAATCAAGTCGAAAACAGCCAAACGCCGCCAACCACGATTGAGCGCAAAATAGTTCGCAATGGCGATCTGCAATTGGAATCTGATTCGCCCGAACAATCACAGCAAAAAATCTCCGCGATTGCCGAAAGCAAAGGCGGTTTTGTTGTTGAATCTCAGCAGAGCAGCAGCGATTCGCGGACAACAATCCGCGATGTCGTGACGATGACGGTGCGCGTTCCGTCGGCGAAATTTACCGAAGCGTTGGACGAAATTCGTAAAACTGCAAGCCGCGTCGTGGTCGAAACCGTCAAAAGCGATGATGTTACCGAAGAATTTATTGACATCGAAGCCCAACTCAAAGCGAAAAAAGCACTCGAAGCGCAGTTTCTCGAAATAATGAAACGCGCCAATTCGGTCGAAGACGCGCTCAATGTCCAAAGTGAACTCGCGGAAGTGCGCGGCGAAATCGAAAAAGTCGAGGGCAGAAAACGATTTTTAGAAAATCAATCAAGTTTTTCGACCATTAAAATCCGTCTGCAAACACCGGCGACTTTTACGGACAACTCAACCGGATTTTTTGATCGTTTCAAAGAGGCTTTCGGGAATGGTTTCGACGCGGCTTTGAGTTTTATCCTCGGACTCGTTTCGTTTGTAATTGCGATTTTGCCGTTTTTAATTTTTATCGCTTTGCCGATTTACCTGATTGTAAGATACTTTTTAAAGAAGCGTCACAATCAATTGACGGCAATCGAAATTGCGAAAGAGGAACTCTAAGAATTATTATAAATGGAAAGATTATTTCAAATTTTAGCGGTGATTCTGGCGGGAATCGCCGCTTATTTTTTGTGGAACGGCAATAATGATGCGGGATTCGTTTCAGTCGTTTGCGGCGCGGTTTCGTTCTTTTTGAGCATTCGATTTCAGGTAAAGGAAAGACTCGATCAACGTGCAGCGGAGCGTTTGGAAGACGAGATACGGCGCGAAGAAGAAGAGGAAATTGAACAGGAAGAAACTTCACTTTTGAATGAAATGCCTGCTAGCGAACAGGTTGAAAACCGGCAACGAGTAACTGACAACGAACAAAAAATATGAAAATCGTTTTTGCCGCCTTCGGTTCGCTCGGCGATATGCACCCGGTCAACGCGCTCGGCATCGAACTCAAAAAACGCGGGCATCACATCATCTTTGCGGCGATGGAATTTTACCGCGAAAAAATCGAAACGCTCGGTTTTGAATTTCGCCCGATGCGTCCGCATCTCGATCCGAATAATAAAGACCTCGCCAAGAAATTGATGGACGCGAAAAAAGGCTCGGAACTTTTACTGCGCGAACTGATTTTGCCGAATCTGCGTCCGATGTATGAAGATTTGCTCAAAGCCGTTCACGATGCCGATTTATTGATTTCGACCGAAGTCGTTTTTGCCGCCCAATCGGTTGCCGAAAAAACAGGAGTTAAATGGATGACGACGACGCTTGCGCCGGGAACTTTGCTTTCGGCGCACGATCCGTTCGTGCCGCCGACTGCGCTGTGGCTGCGGCATTTGCGCTTTCTCGGCAGCACATTTCACGGGGCGATGTATGGTTTTGTCAAGCGAATGATTGATTCGTGGTTTGCCGATTACCGAGAGTTTCGCCGCGAAATCGGTTTAAGCGAAAACGGCAATCCGCTTTTTGAAGGCAAATCGAACCTGCTCAATCTCGCAATGTTTTCGAGAGTTTTAGGCAAACCGCAACCCGATTGGCATTCGCCGACGCTCCAAACCGGATTTTGTTTTTACGACGGCGCGGACGATATGGGCAAAATGCCTGAAGATTTGACAAAATTTTTAGACGCGGGCGAACCTCCGATTGTGTTTACGCTCGGTTCAGCTGCCGTGATGGACGCGCGTGATTTTTTTGAGGAAAGCGCAAAAGCCGCGCAAATTTTAGGCAAACGTGCTGTTTTGCTTTACGGGATTTTTAATGAACCGCCGAAAATTACCGATGCAAATATTGCTGCGTTTAATTATGCGCCGTATTCGCAGGTTTTTCCGCGTGCGGCGTGCGTCGTTCATCAAGGCGGAGTCGGGACGACATCGCAGGTTTTGCGTGCCGGAGTTCCGCATCTTTTTATGCCTTTTTCGCACGATCAGCCTGATAACGCGGCGCGTTGTGAAAGATTAGGCGTAGCGAAAATCATTTCACGCGACAGATATACGGCAGATTCGGCGGCGAAAAATCTGCGTGAACTGCTCGCCGATAAAACTTATAAAACAAATGCAATCGAAGCCGCGAAAATCGTTCAAACGGAACACGGCACAAAGGTTGCTTGTGATGCGATTGAAGAAATTTTAAAGAAACGAAATTAACGGCTAAGATATAAATTATTCACTGTGAAAACACTTAAACATTTATTTGAGAACAACCAAAAATGGTCAAAAAGAGTTCGTGAAAAAGTGCCGAATTTTTTTATTGATCTTGCCGAACAGCAAAATCCCGAATATGTTTGGATCGGCTGTTCGGACAGCCGCGTTTCGGCGAGCAACATTGTCGGTTTGATGCCGGGAGAGATATTCGTCCATCGAAACATTGCCAATCTCGTCGTTCACAGCGATATGAATTGTCTTTCGGTGCTGCAATTCGCGGTCGAAGTCTTGCAGGTCAAACACATCATTGTCTGCGGACATTACGGCTGCGGCGGTGTCAAGGCGGCGTTTGAAAACAAAAGGCACGGCTTGATTGATAATTGGCTGCGGCATATTCAGGACACGGCGAATCTTTACGAACAGGTTTTAGCCGACATCGAAGACGACGAAGCGAAATTGGACAAACTTTGCGAACTGAATGTCGTCGAACAAGTCTTGAACGTCGGCGAAACGACGATTGTCCAGGACGCTTGGGAACGCAGGCAAAATGTGCGGGTTCACGGCTGGATTTACGATTTGAAGGACGGAATTATCCGAGATTTGGACGTGCATCTGGAAAATACTTTTGATACGAATACTCTGCGAAAACAGTTTTTGCTCAAGACAAAGCAGGCAGACGAAATAAGCTAACTCAAATTGCGGAAATTGAGTTAAAATAATGTCGAAAGTGAGGTGAAAAAATGGAAAAAACAATTGCATTTGAAATGACTGAAAGCCAGGCGCAAAGTTTTGAAAGACTTCTTGATGCGACTTTGGAAATTCTTAATCGAATGGAAAAAGACGATCCCGAACGTGATTTGAGAATGAACAAATTGCGTGAAGAAACAGCGCGAAAGCTGGAAGAAACAGAAAAAATTATGGAACGAACTTCGCGGCGTATGGAAAAATGGGGAATTCCTTTGGAGAAATAAATGTGGGAAAAATTATTCGACCTAATGGCGAAAGTTTTTACAATAACTACCAGAGTTGACCAACTCTAAAAAGATGTTGAAGCCCTGCGTCAAGATGTTGCCCGTTTGACCGAAGCTAACAACAAACAATCCGCAAAAATTGATGTTCTGGTTTATGCCGTGCAGAGCGAAAGCGACAAGACGAAAATGTGGGTTGAAAAAGAATTAGCTAGATTTGAACGCCGTTTGCCTTCCGGGAAAGATGAAAATAAATGAAAAGTAAAATCACCGTATTTTTGATAATTTTAATGTTCGTTTTGCCGAATGCTTTCGGGCAAATGTCGCGCAAGCCTTCGCCTTCAAAAAGCGGATTGGAAGGTTTGAAGGCGAAAACCGATTCGTCGAAAAGATATTTAAACGCGATTAAATCGGAAGCAGATTTTAATGCGATGGCGCGTGTTTATAACGCGAAAACGCCTTACGCGCTGCCGCACGAGATGTTTATTATTGACCGCAAGGACAACAATAAAATCTATTTCGTCAACTCGCAAAAATATCGTTTTCACCAAGATTTTGCGAACGCGATCTATCTTTCCTTAAAGCGCGGCGAAGATTTTTTCAAGGAAGTTTATATCAATGACAAACGGCGTTTGATCGTCGGGACAATCGCTTGGCAGATTCCCGTGCAAAAATATACGTTCGAGTTTTGGGAAGGCGATTTGATTTCCGGCGATTTAATTAAACTGACGAATGATGTGATAAATAAAGCGTTTTACACCGAAGTCGCGTTCAAACCGAACTCGATCCGGCAGGAAGATTTGAGTGCGGATTTGAAAATCACGAAAATCTCGGCGGACGAAATTTCCAAAAATCAGGAATATCTTGCGCTCAATGCGGCAAAAGGTGTCGGACGAATTCACGTTATTGACAAACTCGACGACACGGTTGAAATCGGCTACAACGAAATCGTCGTGCTGAACGAATTGCCGCTCGATCTGCCGCCGGTCGCGGGAATTATTATCTCGAAGCCTTCGTCGCCGCTCTCGCACGTTAATCTGCTGGCGAAAGGCTGGAACATTCCGAACGCGTATATCAAAAATGCGAACGAACTTTTCAAAAAATACGACGGCAGTTGGTATGTGCTGGAAACTTCGCTGACCGATTATAAAATCAATCCTTGCAACACTAAAGAATGTATTGACGGCAGACCGAACATCGCGCCGACGGTTTACGGCAGGGACAATTTCAAATCGCCGCCGTCTGATATTAGCGTGACAAAACTTGCTTCGTTAGCCGAAATGCGGAAAAAAGACAGCATTATTTATGGTTCGAAAGCGGCGAATTTGGGCGAAGTTATTCGCCTTAACAAACTCAAAGATTTTGAAGTTCCGAACGGTTTCGGCATTCCGTTTGTTTATTACAAACAATTTATGGAGTCGAACGGTTTTGACGATCTGATGGACGAATTGCGCGACGATAACGATTTTGTTCATAATCCGTCAATTCGTCGCAAAAAACTTGAAGAATTTCGCGCGAAAATTCAAAAGGGGAATTTTGACGAAAAGTTAAAAGCCGAAATTATTCAAAAGTGGAAAACCGCACTGCGCGGACAGCCGGTTTATGTTCGCAGTTCGTCAAACGCTGAAGACACAGGCAATTTCAGCGGCGCGGGACTGTATTCGAGCGTCGAAAACGTCACCGAAGACGATAAAATTATCGAAGCCGTCAAAACCGTTTGGGCTTCGGTCTGGAACTACAAAGCCTACGAAGCGCGTGAGCGAAATTTCGTCGAACATTCCGATACATATATGGCGGTTTTGATTCAATCCGGCGTGAAAATGGACAACGGCGGCGTGATGATTACGAAAGACCCATACGACAAGGAAAACAAAGGCGCGGTTTACATTAGCGCGACTTGGGGGCATAACGTCGGTGTCACGAGCGAGAAAAAAGCGATTCCCGAACAGATTTTATTTTCGCCCAAATCAAATTCCGTGCAGGTTTTAACGCGCTCCGATCAGGAAACGATGTTTGTGCCGGACGCGAACGGCGGTTTGAAGGAGATTCCGTTCACGAGCAAACGCCGTGTTTTGAGCGATGTATTCGCGCGTGATTTGGTCAAAATCGCCAATCAGATCAAACGAATGTTCGGCGGAGTCGAACAGGACATCGAATGGGGAATTATGAACGGACGAGTTTACATCGTGCAGTCGCGTCCGTATATCGAAAGAAAATAACTGCTCAGAGTTACGCATTTATGCGTGAATAAGCGTAGTAAATATTCAACTTTGAATACAAATCTTGAATCTATGCGGCGCATTTCACGCATATAATGCGTAACTCTAAACTGATTTATGAAAAAAGTATTAATTTTTAATTTTATCGCATTGATTTTGACGGCTTGCGGCGGCGCAAACCAAACGACGGTCAACACGAATATTTCGACAAAAAACGCGCCGAATACGAACAACGCGCCGGTTATTTCCAGTCATTCGAGCGAAACAACGAACGCACCGAATTTGCCGACTAATGCTTCAAACGCAGTTGTCGTACCGCGTTCTGAAACAAAATCGAAATGGACGCAGAGCGGCAATCCAATTGACGTGAGCAAATTCGACACGGAAATCGCCGCCGCCGAAAAGAATTTCAAAGCGAAACCGAAGGACGAAGCGGCGAAAAAATCTCTGGCAACGGCGTATGTAAATCGCGGTTTGGCATTGACGGACGCGCGGCAGTATGCGTCGGCTTTGGGCGATTACCGCAAGGCGCAAAAGATTGATCCGACCAACGAAGATGCGAAAAAATGGATTGACCAAATCATCGGAATTTACGAAAGTATCAACCGTGATTATCCCAAAGAAGGCGAAGAACCGCCGCCGCTGCCGTTCAAAAAAGATGCAGCAGACGCAAATAAAAAAGCATCTCTATAAATTGGAGGCAAGTTTATGCAAAATAAATTATTAATTTTATCCGTTTTTATTTTATTGACATTCGTTGCTTTGCCGAATGTTTTCGCGCAAAAGGCACAGCGAATTACTTTCAAAAGAGGTGCGAAACAGGCTGTAACGACAGGAAGTTTATCCGGCTATAAAAGCAAGAGTTATTTTACGATTCGCGTTCGCGCCGGACAAACTTTGACGACCGAACAAAGCAGAAGCGAATCGTCAAATCATTACATAACAGTTTATATCAAAGCACCGAACGGCGAATATGTCGGTGACTCGGACGCTTCCTGTAACAGTCGCCGGGAAATCACACCGACCGTCGCCGGCGATTATCGAATCGAAGTCGTCGAGTGCCAAAAAGCCGACCGCTGGCGCGGGAGTTTCAAACTGAAAGTTCGCGTTGATTAAGCTGGAGCGCGGACATCTCTGTCTGCCGCGTTCGAGGCTTTGCGAAGAACGCAAAAACGCTTGTGTGCTAAAATCTAACTTGAATCCTAAAGCGCAGTAATTCGTCCGTTTTCGCATCGCCGAACGGACTGGCGGATAAGGATGTCCGCGCTCCAACTGGACAAAATCACTTCACAAAAATTAAACTAACAATTTTGCAATTATCAACAAATTTTTTTAACAAACGGAGATTATTAGAATTTTATGGCACAGTCCGCAAACGATATTAGAAAGGGAATGGTTATTTTATTTGAAGGAACGCCTGTCAAAGTGATGGAATTTCGGCATCATACGCCGGGAAATCTGCGCGCGATGGTGCAGACGCGCCTGCGAAATCTGCTCACGGGAAATTCGTTCGAGCATCGTTTTCGCTCGAACGACACGCTCAACGTCGTGCGTCTCGACCAACAGCAGATGGAATATCTCTATTCCGACGGCTCGCATCATCATTTTATGAATTCGGAAACCTACGAACAGGTTTCGTTGACCGAAGACGAACTCGGCGACGCGGCGCAGTGGCTGATGCCGAATCTGAAAATCGAAGTCGAATTTTACGACGGCACACCAATCGGCGTGTCATTGCCAGCTTCGATGGAACTCGTCGTTTCGGAAACCGAACCCGTAATGAAAGGCGCGACCGCTTCAAATTCCAATAAACCGGCAACTTTAGAAAACGGTGTCACGCTGTATGTTCCGCCATTTATCGTTCCCGGCGAGAAAATCCGCGTCAATCCGTCTGAATCGAAATATATGGAAAGGGTGAAATAAATTGGTTTCAGGTTTAAACCTGAAAAAAGGAGTAAACGCGATGTTGCAAACAGTTGAAGGAGTTTATCGAAACGGGCGAATCGAATTAGCCGAAACGCCTGAAAAAATTTCGCAGGCTAAGGTAATTGTAACCTTTGTCGAGATTCAAGCCGAAAACGGTAATCTGGAAACAAGTTTGACGGCATTCGATGTCGCACCGGATTTGTTGGGCAAATACGATTTCGGATCAGGCGATTTGGCGACAAATAAAGAATATTTGCAAGGATTGGGACGTGATTAAACCGATAATCGCTGATACGGGCATCATCGTTGCCGCACTCAATAAACGCGAAAAATATCACGTTTGGACAGTTGAACAAATGCGTTCACTGACCGTGCCGTTTTTGACCTGTGAGGCAGTTATCACCGAAGCGTGTCATTTGATGCGAACTGAACCGAACGGGAAAGAAGCAGTTTTAGATTTGATTGAACGCGGCATTTTGAAAATAGATTTTTCATTGGAAACAGAAGTCGGAGCCGTCAAAAATTTGATGACGAAATATGAAAGCGTCCCGATGGATTTTGCCGATGGTTGTTTAGTCAGAATGAGCGAATTGAGCGGAAATGCAAGTGTTTTTACGCTGGACGGTGACTTTTGGATTTATCGCAAAAACGGCAAAGATCAGATTCCGCTCATTATTCCTGAAGACATTCGTTCATAATTTTCAAAACCCGGATAAAAATTTAAGCCTTAATTTAAGGATAATTTAATTTGTTCACGCTTTACAGTTTTCTGCTCG
The DNA here is from genome assembly GCA_965247805.1 of Pyrinomonadaceae bacterium. Taxonomy (GTDB): domain Bacteria; phylum Acidobacteriota; class Blastocatellia; order Pyrinomonadales; family Pyrinomonadaceae; genus JAFDVJ01. The sequence goes on along the minus strand of OZ252034.1, from coordinate 3,777,850 downwards.
CGGTCGGCTTCATTCTTATGTCGCCGATTTTTTTGCTGAGACGTAAAAAATATATTTCGGGTTTACGGCAGCGGCTCGGATTTCTGCCGGAATTCGTGCCGGACGAAAGAAAGGTCGTCTGGCTGCACTGCGTTTCGGTCGGCGAAACGAATGCGGCGCGTCCGCTGGTCGAGGAAATTACGAAACATTTCCCCGCGCATCGCCTGATAATTTCGACGACGACGCGCACCGGGCAGACACTCGCCAAAGACATTTTTCAGGATAAAGCCGAAACGGTTTTTTACTTTCCGTTGGATTTCAAGTTCACCATCCGCCGCGTTTTAAGGCATTTTAAACCAAACGCGATTCTGCTTGTCGAAACCGAATTGTGGTTTAATTTTCTGCGCGAAGCGAACAAATCAGGTGCGCGTATTGCAATTGTCAACGGTCGTCTCTCAGAAAAATCATTCAAACGATTCGCTTATCTCAAAAAATTTATGCGCCGCGTTTTGAGTTATGTTGACCTTGCGCTGATGCAGTCGAACGCGGACGCGAAACGCCTGATGTCGCTCGGCATTCATCCTTCAAAAGTCAAAGTAACGGGCAATATCAAATTCGATCAATCGTTTGAAACGGGCGATTTGACCGAAGTTTTCCGCGAAAGATTTGCAGTTTCAAAAGATGCGCCGCTGATTGTCGCCGCCAGCACACACGCGCCGGAAGAAAAATGGATTTTGGCGGCGTTCAAGCAGCTTTGGAAAAATTCAAACGAAAATCTGCCGCGTCTGCTGCTCGCGCCGCGTCATCCCGAACGCTTTAACGAAGTTGCCGAATTGATCAAAGAAACAGGTTTCGATTGGGCGCGGCGTTCCGAAAATCCGTCGGAACGCGACAAACGCGCGGAAATAATTCTGCTCGATTCAATCGGCGAACTCCGCGCCGTGTATCCGCTCGCCGAGATCGTTTTCGTTGGCGGCAGTTTGATAAAACACGGCGGACAGAGCATTTTAGAACCGGCAATTGCAGGAAAAACGATTGTGACGGGTTTTTACACGATGAATTTTACGGCGGCAGTTAAAGAATTTTTGGACAAAAACGCGCTCGTCCAATTGCCCGAAACAAACGAAAAATCAATTGTCGAAGATTTAGCGAATGTTTTTACGGAACTCTTGAAAGACACGGACAAACGCGCCGAACTTTCAAAAAATGCGCTCGAAGTAATGCAAAAAAATCGCGGCGCAACTGCGAAAACTATCGAGAGCTTGCGGCAGATGTTTTAAAGTGGGAGCGCGGACATCTCTGTCCGCCGTCCGTTCAGCGAAGCGAAAACGGACTAATGCGACGGTTTAGATTTCAAGTTAGATTAAAGCAAATAGTGGTTTTCGCGTTCATCACAAAGCCTCGAACGCGGCGGACAGGGATGTCCGCGCTCCAATTTATGATCTTCGTATTCTACTTTTTTGCTATTGTTTTAGTTTATTTGAGCTACAAATCCTTTCGCGGCGGGATCAATTATCTGAATTTCTTCAAAAGTGAAATTGCCAAGTCGTTGAGCAATTTTACGCCGTTTGTTTCGATAATTGCGCCGTGTCGCGGACTTGACGAAGATTTGGAGAAAAATTTGAACGCGCTTTTTGAGCAGAATTTTCCTTGTTATGAAGTGATTTTTGTGGTTGATTCAGAAACGGATGAATCGGTTGAAATTATCGAAAAAGTTTCACGCAGAGGCGCGGAGTACGCAGAGGCGAAACTTGTTGTGTCGGGCAAAGCAGATAATGAAAGCCAAAAAGTTCATAATTTGCGCGAAGCGGTTTTGCACGTCGCCGAAGAATCTAAAATTTTCGTTTTTGTGGATTCGGATGTGCGCCCGTCGGAAAATTGGCTGCGAAATTTGATCGCGCCTTTGCAGAATGAAAATATCGGTGCAGCGACCGGTTATCGTTGGTTTATCTCGAAACATTTCAGTTTTGCGTCGGAAATGCGAAGCGTTTGGAATGCCTCGATTGCGTCGGCTTTGGGCGCGAATTTGAAAAGCAATTTTTGCTGGGGCGGTTCGATGGCGATGCGGCGTGAAACTTTCGACAAAATAAATATGCGGGAAAAATGGCGCGGAACACTTTCGGATGATTTCGCTGTCACACGGGCAATAAAATCGGCGGATTTGCAGATTTATTTTGTGCCGCAAGCCTTAACCTCCTCAATCGAAAATTGCAGCTTGCGCGAATGTTTGGAGTTCACGACGCGGCAGATGAAAATTACGCGCGTTTATGCTCAAAACCTCTGGATTCAATCGTTTATCGGCGCGGGACTTTTTAATCTCGTGTGGATTTGGGGAATTTTGAACTTAATATTTTACACGGCGAATTCATTCGCGTTTTGGTTTTCGCTGGTCGCTTTAATGTCAATTTTAATCTTTAGTATCGGCAAATCTTGGCTTCGTTTGAATTCCGTTAAACTGATACTGAAAAACTACGAATACGAATTGAAGAAGCAATTTTGGACGCAAAACACGTTCTGGATTTTTTCGCCCGCACTATTTTTTTATAATGCTTTTTGTGCGCTGCTCTCGCGTGAGATTTTGTGGCGCGGGATCAAATATCACTTGATTTCATCGTCAGAAACCAAACTATTACCTTAACTTAGCGGATTTGGTAAATTCCAGATATGCCGTCCGTCGAAAGATCGCATCGTCCAATTGGACATCTTTCTGCATATTTTCAGTTGTCAAAACAAGCCATTGCTTACCCGCCTGATATGCGATTTTTGAAGGCAGCAGAGTTTCGTCAAGATTTTGATAATCCAAAATATATACATCAGAATTGCTCTGCGAAACTTTACCTATCAAACCTGTTTCAACATCGAAAAATAAATTTGAGTCCTCGCCCGCCAAATCGGTCGCTTTAATCGTGTAACATTTACGGTTCGCAACCACAGCTTCGCCGATAAGCTCTATCTTGGAAAACATCGAACGGGTAAAGGTCAGTGTAATGCCGTCATTGGTCTGATTCATCAAAAAACTATTATTTATGTAGGCTTGATCGGTGATGTCAGTGACACCGTTAATGACCGATTTGGTAAATTTCCAACCTTTCGTGCCGTCAAATCCGCTCGTCGGATAAATGAAAAAATCTCTGTTGAAACCGGCGGCATTCGGCGTTTCCGTCATTTTAGTCAGTTTTTTATTCGGAGATTTCATTGAAATCTCGAATTTGACATCGAAATCGTTAGTCTGTGCGGTAATTTGTGTTTTTGTTTGCGGCAATTCCTGTGCTTTGTTGGGATTTGGCGCAATCGTCGCCGCCGGTTTCGCCCCCTTTTTCAAAGCTGCTAAATCTACGCCGGGATCAGCACCGACTTGCAAATATTCTCCTTTGCCCGTCATCAGCAAACTTTGCAGACCGACATTTTTGCCCTTGATGTTGGTGACGTTTTCAAATTTGTCAAAGATTTCATCGGCAGTCGGTTTTGACCGAAACCACGCGGAAAACCAGGGTTTTTGCGCTTCAATATTTGCCGCCTTTCCGTCCGTCTGCACAACGCTTACGTCCATCTTCATAAAGCCTTTCAACGCGGCGGCAAAAATGAGTGAAAAAATCAGCACGCCTACACCGATTTTGACAAAAACCGGAAGGTCGGTAATCCAATTCCAGATGCTCGGCTTATATTCGCTTTCTATCGGTCGCGGCGTTATCGGGCGTATCATATTTGGCGGCGGCGGCGAATAATGATAAGCGGGAGTTTCGTTTAAAGGTTGAAATGATTGGTTTGACTGCTGAGTTGAATTGGCATCCTGATTCGACTGAAACGAATGATTGAATGTTTGAGGAATGACCGTTTCGGTAAAAGACGGCGACGTGTTAAAAACGGGCGCAGCCGTCTTTTCGACATTTCCCGACATCATCTGACGGCAGGTATCGCACATTTCGTTGTTATTGCTGCTGACTATGCCGCACAAAATACAGGTTGTATTATTCATAAAGTCGGAGATTTGTTTTGTGGATTGACTAAGAGATAGGCTATTAAAAAACCTAAACTATTATAAAAAACATTTAACAAAAACTCAATAGTTTTAATAATTAATTTATCAGAGCGGTTTTGTAAATTCTAATCTCAAAAATACGGAAAAGTGTTACGATTATGATAGTTAGTCTGCGCCGGTAATCAAAATATGCTTTTGCACTCGGCGGTAAATTGTGAACGGTTCGTAAAATAACGTAAATACAACGAATAAACCGCTGCATTCATCTGATTTGTTGGACTGAGTTTCAATCAGGATTTATTTTATTTTATCGAACAAAGGGAAAAAAATATGTCGAAAAAATACTCGTTGAGCCGCTGCTTTTTCTCGGCGTTTTTTGTTTTGTCGCTGGTTTTTGGACAGAGCGTTTGGGCGCAGGACGAAAAAAAAGAAGAAAAGCCGGCTGAAAAAACGGAAGTAAAAAAAGAGGAAAACACCGAGAAAAAGGAAAGCAAAAAGGATGAGAAAACCGCTGTTGTCAACACGGCAAAAGGCAGGTTGCCGGTGATAATTATTCCGGGTTTAATCGGTTCGGAACTCGTTAACAAAACAAACGGCGATAAAGTTTGGTTTGATTTGCGCCGCGCGAAAGACGACGACTTGCGTCTGCCGATTTCGTCGAACTTGAAAGCTAACAAAGATAATCTCGTGCCGGGAGACATTTTGCGCGAGATTCAGCTTATTAAACTCACGCCGAAAATCGAAATTTATCAAAAATTAATTGACTCTTTGACAACCGACGGCTTTACCGAAGGCAAAATTGACTTTCCGGCGACGGGCGGCGATGCCGACACGTTTTATGTTTTCCCCTACGATTGGCGGCTCGATAACGTCGAAAACGCGCAGATTCTCTTGAAAAAATTAGATAATATTCGCGCCAAACTCAATCATCCCAATTTGAAATTCAACGTCATCGCGCATTCGATGGGCGGACTGATTACGCGTTACGCGGAGATGTATGGCAAAGCCGATTTGACGGCGCGAACGCCGCGACCGACTTGGAAAGGCGCGTCGTATTTCAACAGCATTTCGCTTGTCGCCACCCCGAATGCCGGTGCGCTTTCGTCGCTCGATTCAATGCTTAACGGCTTTTCATTGTTCGGAAGCGGGAAAATCAATCTGCCGTTTATTCAAAATCTGAGCCGCGCCGATCTTTTTACGATTCCGTCAATTTACCAACTTTTGCCGCATACCGGAACGCTGCGTGTGTTTGACGAAAATCTGAAACCGGTAAAACTCGATCTTTATAGTTCGGCGACCTGGGAAAAATACGGTTGGGCGACTTATCAGGACGCAGATTTTACGAAAAAAATTAGTGTCAGTGAGCAGCCGAAAGCCAAAGCCTATTTTCGCGCCGTGCTGCTGCGCGCCAAGCAGTTTCAAGCCGCGCTCGATGCGCTGCCGAGCGCGAAAAATCCTGTTCCGACATATTACCTCGGCGCAGAATGTAAGCAGACGATTGACGGAATGATATTGCGCCAAGATACGAAAAAAGGAGTTTGGAAAACCGAATTTGAGCCTGCCGGCTACACAAAATCGGACGGCACGAAAGTAACTAAAGAAGAAACCGAAAAGGTTCTGCTGACACCCGGCGACGGCGTAGTTCCGAAACGTTCGCTGCTTGCGTCGTTTTTGAAACTCGGAAATTTTGTCAACATAACTTCAAATGTCATTTTGAACAGCACGCCGGACTCGTGTTCCGAACATAATCGTCTGACGGGTGATGAAAAGGTCACGAGAAATCTTTTGAGCGTTCTCAACGGCAACGGCATTAAGGAAGACACGTCGGCAAATATCACGAAATAATCAGGCGAAATCGAAATGAAATCACGGGCGGGCATTTTTAATAATGTTCGCCCGTTTTGTTATCGGCAAATTTCGCATAAAATAATTGACGGCAATAAATCAGGATAAAATTTCAAACTCAGGAGCTGCCCGCAATGATAAAAAATTTACTCAATGCAGATGAAGAACCGCCGGAAGGAACGCAGGTCATAATCGAAGAAAAACTTGTCTCACCGCCTGAAACGCAATTCAGCGAGCCGGTGAATGTTACGGAAATGCCTGTCATCACTGAATCAAGACCGACTTTCGAGATTCCTGAAGACGCGAAGTTTTTTACGCCTCCAACTCAATCAACCGCGCAGTCTCCGCAATCTTCCGAAACTGCCGCGCCTGATTTTGAAGATGCTAAAGCCGAAGATTTGCCATTTGAAGAAAAAATCATTGACGAAAAAGTCACTGCCGAACCGCCGGAGATTTTAGCGGTAAACGATTTTAAGCCGCCGTCAAAAGCTGACACGATTCGTCAGAGCGGAATGGCTTATTCGGCGGCGATTGTATTTTTCGGTTCGATTGTTTTTATGATGATTTTGGGTTGGCTTGCCGATTGGCTTTTAGGAAGTAATCCGTGGGGAATTGTCGGCGGAATAATTTTGGGCGGCGTGATCGGCTTTGTGCAGTTTTATCGTATCACTTCGCAAATCTTCAAAGATCAAGGCTGAAGCCGGCACGCTTAATAAGGGCGCAAACCTGACGCATTTTGCCTCCTTGTGCGCGGAATTTCCGCCTTTTTACTCAGACTTGAGAAAAATTGCACAAATTCCGCTTTACGCTTTGAAATTTGCCGATTTCCTTTGTAAAATACTTGTTTCGCAATGGGCGAAGATTCCGAACCGGTTATCGAAGAACGAAATGTTCAAGAGCTTTCGCACAAAAGAATTATTATTCTGATGGCGGCGGCAACTGTTCTGGGCGTTATCGCAAGTTTAATTTTCGTCTCGCCGAATTTCGGTTTCGGAGTTTTGATCGGCGGAATTTTGTCTCTAATCAATTTTTACTGGTTGGGAAAATCGCTTAAAAGTATTTTTGAAAAAGTCGTGCAGCAAGGCGAAAAGCCGCACTTTATCGGCGCAAATTATATTTTTCGCTATTTGTTTTTCGCTTTTGCGCTGGTCATTATTTATGTTACGCATTTAGTGCCGATTGTCGCGGTTTTGCTCGGCTTAATGAGTTTTGCGATAGCGATCACGATAGAAGGATTGATACGTTTATTGGCGAATTTTTCTAACAAAAAGGAAATTTAAGAATGTTTTTATTAGCAGAAGGCGGAGAACACGCGCCGTTAATAGTCGAATTTATCAACCATTATTTGGGCGAACCGGCGTTAGCTTTTGAAAAGGCTTATTCGATTCCGGCGTGGAATTGGGTTTTCGGAAAATTGGGCGTTCATACGACCGCCGAAAAATTATTCGGTCCATACACGGTCGAAACCGCGATTCCGTGGTACACGGTAATGTTCGTCATTGCGTGTATTTTGACGGTGGTTTTGATTTCGATTTTCAAAGGTAAACTTTCCGAAGACGATCCGCGACCGGGACAATTAACGCTCGAAGCCGGATTTTTGGCGATCAAAGATTTAGTCGTCAGCGTCATTGGTGAACACGGATTCAAATATTTTCCGATTGTCGCAACCTTCGCTGTTTTAATTTTAGTTTCAAATCTGATGGGACTTTTCCCGCTTTTCCAATCGCCGACGGCGCATATCAGTGTGACGCTCGCGCTCGGACTTGCCTCGTTTATTTATTACAACTACGTCGGCATCAAGGAAAACGGCTTGATCGGTCATTTGTCGCATTTGACCGGACCGAAATTGCCCTTGATCTTAATGATTATTATTACACCGATTATTTTCCTGATCGAGTTGTTCAGTAATTTGATTCGTCCGATGACGCTCGGCATTCGGCTGTTTGCAAATATGTTTGCCGACGAACAAATTTCACACATTATTTCAAACTTGTTTCCGCCGTTCACACAGTTTATCGTGCCGGTTATTTTGTTGCCGCTCGCAGTTTTCGTCGCGCTCGTACAAACACTTGTATTTACATTGCTTTCAATGATTTACATCAGCGAAGTTTCACACGCGCCGCACGAACACGATGCCGACCACGAACATTTGGGCGAAGCGGCACACGCATAAAATGGAAAACGGAAAATGGAAAACGGATAATTAACAAATATTCCGAAATTATCCATTTTCCACTATCCGTTATCCATTAATAAAAAAGTTTTTTGAGGATTTTAAGTTAATTTGAAAACTTGCAATTTATATCGGAGATGCCCGCACGCAACAGGAGCCTCGACTCCAACGAGAGTAGAAATCGAGTGCATACCGGAAGTGAGGCGAAATAATAACAAGACCGCAAGTTTGAAAAGTTTGACCGAAAAATCTTCGCAATTTAGAAGAGTAGATTTAGGAGATTAATATTATGAAAAACTTAAAAGTAGTTTTCTTTTCGGTGCTGGCACTCGCTTTATTGGCGATTCCGGCAATGGCACAAGGCGCAGGCGCGGCTGATAACGAATCAACCGTTAATTCTTACAAAGCACTGGCGGCTGGTCTCGGTTTCGGTATCGCTGCCGGTCTCGGCGGCATCGGTCAAGGTTTGATCGGTTCGCGTGCGGTCGAAGGCGCGGCTCGTAATCCGGGCGCGGCGGGAACTGTTCAAACGATGATGATTATCGGTCTTGCGCTGATTGAATCGCTCGTGCTGCTCGCACTCGTGATCGTTTTCGCAAAATTATAATCGAAAACACAAAATAATTCGGTGGATAAAGTTTGTTAGATAACTTTGTCCGCCGATTTTATTTGCTTTAAAGTTGCGGTTATATTACAACCGTTTGAGCGGGTTTTGAATCATATTTTGCAACTCGTATAATTGTGAGAGCGTTAAATAAAGCAATGATTGATACATTTATCGGAAAAACTTTAGCGGACAAATACCTGATTGATTCGGTAATGCGCGAAACCGAGTTGGGCAAGGTTTATCACGCGACGCATCTTTTAATGGAAAAGCCGGTCGCCGTCAAAATCCTTTCGCCCGCCCTCGCGGTTGATGAAAATATTGTCAAACGATTTTCCGCTGAAGCGCGAAAAGTTTCGGATATTTCCAATCCTAATATCTTAAACGTCAAAGATTTCGGCGCGGACGCGAACGGCGCGGTTTATATCGTTTACGAAGACGCGCAGGGCGAAACGCTGAAAAGTGCGGTTAATCGGGAAGGAATGTTTGCGCCCGAACGCGCCGTCAATATCACAAAACAAATCGCCGCCGGACTGTCCGCCGCGCATCTGAAAGGCTTAATTCACCGCAATTTGAACAGTGAGAATATTTTACTGACGACAGACGATTCGGTCAAAATTCTGGATTTGGGAACGGTTAGCGACAGCGAAACGGTAGATGATGAAATCTCTGTGCCGAGAATCGAATATCTCTCGCCGGAACAATGCGTTGACCCGGCAAACGCCGATGAGCGTTCGGATATTTATTCTCTCGGCGTGATTTTATATGAAATGCTCGCCGGCGAAGTTCCGTTCAAAGCGGCGAATGCGAGCGAAATAATGATGAAGCACGCGCAGGAACCGCCGCCGCCGCTGTCGGCTTTCCGGCAGGATTTGCCGGTCGGAATCGAGCCGGTAATCTTACAGGCGTTAGCGAAAAATCCTGAAATGCGCCATCAAAATGCCGCCGAATTAATTGATGATCTCAATCGTTTTGAGCGCGGATTAGTCGTTGCGGACACGCCGGTTGTTGTCGAACATCAACCGATTAATAACAATATTTGGAAAACCGCATTCGTCGTTCTCGCCGGAATTTTGCTTTTGTCAGCCGCGATGATTTGGGCGACTTCGGTCAAGCAGACAAATCCGACGACGATGCAGACCGATGCTAACGCGCAGCCGGTTCAACCGATTCAGCCGCCGACCGGAATGAATGAACAAGGTTTGGCGACGATTGTGCCGATCAATCAGGATTCGGCGATGTCGAATTCAAATACGGCGATGACTCTTCCTCCGGGAGTTGGAGGCAGCGACGGCAATCCGTATTGGCAAAGCGGCAAAGTTCCGCCCGGTGCGCCTGTTCCGCAAAATGTTCAGCCGCCGGGAAATTATATTGATCCGAACAATCCGAACAGTATTTTTAATCCCGATGACAAATACTATAAAGACAGTAATGGGTCAATTTATATAGTAGTTCCGACATCGCCGAATTCAAACGTCAATACGAAACCCGCGACGACCAAAACGCCGAAGGGAAATGCGGCGAATACAACCGTTCAGCCGTCGCCCGCGCCGACCGAAACGCCGAAACCGCAAACTTCGTCAACGCCTGAAGTAAAACCGACTCCGGCAAAAACGCCCGCGCCAACGCCAAAACCAACCGAAAAGCCGAAAAACGCGCCGTCTTCAACGAAAACGACGCAAAGTGGAAAAACTCAGGACGGTTAAATATTATAAATTAAATTTGAAGTTAAAAACTGCGTAGATTAATTCACGCAGTTTTTTTTCGTCATCGAAAATCATTTTGCTTTCGGCGACAAAACACGGCATTTCAACTTTTAAGGCAATTAATTTAACCGCATCTTTCGCAGTCGTCAGCAATATTTCCGCGCCGGATTGTTTGGCTTGATCTTCGATTTTTTGAATATCATTTTGCGTGTAACGATGATGGTCGGGAAATTTTCGAGTCGAAACCACATCAAAATTTTCGCGTTTCAATTGCTCAAAAAAATTATCAGGATTGCCGAGAGCGCAAAATGCAAGTGTTTTTGGTTTTTGGTTTTTGGTTTTTGGCGGTTGGTTTTTGTGAAAATCTTTTAACTCTATTAACCTTGTAATTTTATTTTCCGCCGTGAAAATCGGTGAGTCGGAATTAAAATTTGAAATTTGAAATTTGAAATTTGAAATCTGTTTCTCATCAACCAAATTAGCGCGTGTCAGCACGATTAAATCAGCGCGGCGCAAGTTTTCAAGCGGTTCGCGTAAAGTTCCGAACGGCAGTGTTTTGTAGTTTCCGAAAGGATTTGTCGCGTCCAAAAGCACGATGTCCAAATCGCGTTTCGCCCGAACGTGCTGAAAGCCGTCGTCAAGCAGAAAAATGCTTATACCTAATTGCTCACGCGCCCAATTTGCTGCTGAAACACGGTTTGCATCAGCGACCACAATTGCTTTTCCAATTAGTTTTCGCGCAAGTTCAAAAGGCTCGTCACCAGCGTTTTCGGCATCGGTCAAAATATTTACGCCATCGGAAACCAAAACGCGCTGCTTCGGATTTTTGCGTCCGTAACCGCGTGTCAGAATACAAACCTTCTCGCCGCGTGCCGCTAAAATTTCCGCGACGACCGCGACAAACGGCGTTTTTCCTGTCCCGCCGACGGCGATATTTCCAACACTGATCGTCGGCACACCGAGCGAAAATGACTCGAAAATTCCTTGTTCGTAAAGCGAATTTCTAATGTTTGTAATTTTTCCGTAGAGAAAACTTAAAGGCATTTCGTTAATGGTTAATTGTTAATGGTTAATTGTCAAAACTCTCAGCAAAACAATTAATTATTAACAATGAGCAATTAACAAATTATCGTTTATTTGTCGTTTGAATCAATCGGTCGAGTTTGTTTTGTGCCTGTCCGCTGTCAATGGATTGTTCGGCAAGGCGGGCGGCGTGAATCGGTTCGGTAGCGATTCCGCCGATGACGAGCGCGGCGGCGGCATTCAAGACGACGAGCGAACGGGCTTCGTCGCGGCGTTTGCTGCTCAGGACTTCGCGGATGATTTGTGCGCTTTCGTCGGGTGTTTCAACTTTGAGATGTTCGATTTCGCCGCGCTGTAATTTAAAATCTTCGGGCGCGATCCGAAATTCGCGGATTTCGGTTCCGGCAACTTCGACGACGAAAGTTTCGTCCGCCAGAGTGATTTCGTCCAAACCGTCAGAGCCGTGAACGACCCACGCTTTTTCCGTGCCGAGTGCGGCGAGTGCCTGCGCCATCGGTTCGAGCAGCGACGGATGCCACACGCCGATCAATTGTTTCGGCGCATTTGCCGGATTCGACAAAACGCCGAGCAAATTAAGCGAAGTGCGAATGCCGAGTGCGCGGCGCAGATCACCGACGCGCCGCAGAGTCGGATGAAATTTCGGCGCGAACATAAAACAAATTCCCGCGCCGTTCAGACTAACTTGCGAAACTTCCGGTTCGCTCGAAATTTTGACTCCGAGTTTTGCCAGCACGTCCGCACTGCCGGTGTCGCTCATCACCGCGCGATTGCCGTGTTTGGCGACCGCTAAACCGGCTCCGGCAACGACAAATGCGGCGGCGGTCGAGACGTTAAAAGTTTTCGCAATGCTCGAACCCGTTCCTGAAACATCAATGAAATTTTTCTGCCGCGATTTGATTTTAACGGCTTGTTCGCGCATCACGCGCGCCATTCCCGCGAGTTCCTTGAAAGTTTCGCCTTTCGCCGTCAGCGCGGTTAAGCAACCGGCAATTTGCGCGGGATTGGCGTTGATTTCGGTCAAAGCGCGAAAGAAATCGGCGGCTTCTTCAATATCCAGATTTTCGCCGCGAATCAGACGATTTAAATAGGGGAAAAGCGGTGTGTCGGCTTTGCTGTTCGTCGCCGACAGCGGCGCGGCAACCAACCATTGTGTTTTCGACATAAACATATTTTAAGGTGAAAAAGGAGAAAAGTAGAAAGGTGAAAAAGTTAAAGATAGCGGAGAATAGTTTGGAATCTGAAAATTGATACTTCAAATCCACTAAATACTATGTCATTGATTGAGGAAATTTTGCAAGAGTTTTTTGCCTTCCTTCGTCAAAATTGATTCGGGATGAAACTGAACGCCTTCTATTTTCAAGGTTTTATGACGCAGAGCCATAATCAAACCGTCGGGCGAAGTCGCTGAAATTTCAAGGCAATCGGGCAGAGATTCACGTTCGACAATCAACGAATGATAACGCGCCGCACGAAATCGGTAAGTTAAATCATTGAAGATAGTTTTCCCGTCGTGGCAGATTTCGACCGGCTTGCCGTGAACCGGTTCAGGTGCGCGGATGACTTTGCCGCCGAAAATTTGTCCGATTGCCTGATGTCCGAGGCACACGCCCAAAATCGGCAGCATTTCACCGAATTTCTCTAAAACTTTGAGCGAAACGCCCGCGTCGTCCGGCGTTCCCGGTCCGGGCGAGATCAAAATCTTTTCAGGTTTGAGGTCGTTTTCGATTTCATCAATCGAAACTTCATCGTTGCGCCGAATCTGCATTTCCGCGCCGAGTTCGCCCAGATATTGCACGAGGTTATAGGTAAATGAATCGTAATTGTCTATAACTAAAAGCATTTCTTAAATGTAAAACGGAAAATTGAAAATTGCCTATCAAACCTATCAAGGATTCTCGTTTACGTCGTCATAATTCAGTAATTCGTCGGCAGCAAATGATCTCCATTCATCTAAATTCGGCAGTTTATACTTCCACTGATTATCAATGAATGTAACCTCGCTATAAACGGTTCTGTCGTCATACAACCAAAATAATTTACCAGAATTTGTAAAGACAAAAATGGAATTTTTTCCTGACGGTGACTCGAACGGAGTAAAGATTGTAATAAAACTGTTAGGATTCTCCTCCGAACTAATAACCCACTTATTATTTTGCAATTTGATTTCTCTTAATATTCTTTTACCGGCAAGCCCCTTGACGTAGATTTTATCCCGATCAATCATTACTCGTAATCTAGCGTCCTTAATGTAAGAGTTGTAGTAAAAAAAACAAGGGAAAGGTAGTAAAAAACATAATAAAGCAAAAGTCTTATATAATTTTTCTCGGCGTTCGGTAGTTTTTTGCTGACGCTTTACTTCTTCTTCTTTTACAAAAGTCCTTATAATCTGTTTAATTTCACCTTTGTTTTCGACTGTAAATTCTTGGTTTTTTTCCATAATTACATAAAAATATACCAAAAAGTAGAAATGACACGGACAAGTTTACAAGAAACATGGAAAATTCTCCATTGTAGGATTATCCTTGTCTGAACGCTAAGTTACGCAAGCTAGTCTTCAAGTTGCATAACTTGATCTCCAAGTTATGCAACTTAATAAAGAAGTTGCCCTCGTCTCAAACAGTTTGGTTAAAATTTTCCGCCATTTCAATCGCTTTGACGAGCGCACGCGCTTTGCTGATCGTTTCTTCGTATTCCTTTTCGGGAATAGAATCGGCGACAATTCCCGCGCCGGCTTGAATCGAAGCCGTGCCGTCCGTCAATTGAATTGTCCGAATCGCAATGCAGGTATCGAGATTTTCGGCGTAATCCATATAGCCGATTGCGCCCGCATAAACGCCGCGTTTCGACGGTTCGAGTTCGTCAATAATCTGCATCGCACGAACCTTCGGCGCACCCGAAACCGTTCCTGCCGGGAAACACGCGCCCAACGCATCGAAACGATCTAAACCGTCCTTCAGACGCGATTTCAAACTTGTCACGAGATGCTGAACGTGTGAATATTTTTCGATTTTCATCAGTTCGGCGACTTCAACCGAACCGAATTCGGAAACTCTGCCCAAATCGTTTCTGCCGAGGTCAACGAGCATTATGTGTTCGGAAATTTCCTTCATATCGGAGCGCAAATCTTCGGCGAGCATCCAGTCTTCCGGTTCGGTCGCGCCGCGTTTGCGCGTTCCGGCAATCGGACGATATTCGAGTTTTCTGCCGTTACATTTGACCAGCATTTCCGGTGACGCGCCGATCAAAGTTTCCGCGCCGAGTTTGACGTAAAACATATACGGCGAGGGGTTTGTCGTCCGCAAAGCGCGATAAATATTAATCGGTTCGGCATTTGTCTGACGCTTGAATTTTTGCGAAAGCACGACTTGATAAGCGTCGCCCGCGACAATATGATCTTTTATTTTTTCAACCGCTGCGAGAAAATCCGGCTTTTTCCAATTCGACGTAAACTGCGCGGATTCGGGCGCGGAATTTTGCGGCAAAAGCCCGCGCGTGAGCAAGGGCGCAGAGTTTTCGTCTAAAGTTTTTTCAATACGTTCGGTTTCAGCAACGGCTTCGTTATAAAGTTTTCGGAGTTTTGTTTCGTCGCCTTTGGCTTCGTCCGTGAAGACAATCGAAACTATTTCGATGCGGTGTTTCAAACGGTCAAAAACTAAAATATTGCGAAAAAACATCCAAATCGCGTCGTTTTTATCGGTTTTTGTTTTATCGTCGAGAACTTTTTCAAACCAGCGTGCCGCGTCGTAAGCGACAAAACCGACCGCGCCGCCGCACAAAGGCGGAAGTTTTTCGCGCCGCGCCAGTTTGTGCCGCTTAAAATGATTTCGCAAAAACTCGATCAAGGTTCTATCGGGATAAAGTTTGCGCGAACCGTCTTTTTCCAAAATCGTTTGCGAATTGTTCGAGCGAACAGTCATAAACGGGTTTGCCGCGATAAACGAATAACGCGCCAGACGTTCGCCGCCTTCGATGGATTCAAGCAAAAACGCTTGTTCGGCATCGTTTCCGACGCGCAAAAATGCGCCGACCGGCGTATGCAAATCAGCTAAAACGCTTCGCACAATCGGCACGACATTGCCTTTTTGGGTTTCGGCGAGAAAGTCTTCAAATGTTTTCGGTGAAATTTCAGTCATTGAAAACTAAATGTTAAATGAATTTTTCCCACGATTCAAAGTCAAATTTTTATTTACTATTTTCAGCGGACGGATTATGATTATCGAATGTTTTCTAAAAAGATTTTTTTCGCGCTTTTACTGCTGACCGCTTTTCAAACAGTATTTGCCCAAACCACGGAAAAAGAAAAGACGAAAGTCGTGACAGACGAACTTCGTCAACAAGCCGTCGAATTTTTGCGTGAAACTTCCGGCGAAGTAAATTCGCTGCGGTCACTCGAAAACCGCATCAGTTTTTCGTCGGAACTTGCCGGATTGATGTATTTCCATGACGAAAAAGAAGCGGCGGTAATGTATCAGGCGGTCATCGCCGACTTTAAACAATTGCTGCTGCAATACGATTCGCAGTTCAACGCGCTTGGCATAACGCCGAATGAAAATGAGATCGGCGGCGGATTTTTCCCCGGCGGCGATCAATCAGACAAATCGCAGTTGTCGCGCAAATTTTATAAAGCAATGAGCGTCCGCCAGCAGATTGCGATGAGTCTCGCCGAACACGATACGACGCTTGCTTATAATTTTTATTATGACACTCTGAGCATCATTTCCAATCCTGAATTACGCAAGCAAATCGGACAGCGCGACAATTATTTTGAAATTCAGTTAATCAAGAAAATCGCGCTTAAAGACCCGTCGAAAGCAGTCGAATTCGGGCGCAAATCGTTGGCGAAAGGTGTTAATTGGACGCACCTTGATCTGCTCAGACAAATCTACGAAAAAGATAATGACAAAGGCGTTGAGTTCGCCGAAGAAATCGTCAAAAAAATCAAAAGCGACAAAGTTAATCCCAACGATCTCTATAATATCGTCGGATTAATCAATGCCGGCGCGGATAATCTCGATAAACTTAAAAAGGAAAATAGCAAGAAAAAACCGATGTTCACCGAACAGGATTTGCGCGATATGACGGAAATTCTCGCACAGGGCATTTTGCAGAGAGAAGATTCCGAAGGCGCGGATTATTCGTCTTATGCAAATATAGTTGAAAAATATTCGCCGTCACGCGCCGCGCAAATTCGCACTAAATTTGCGATTAAAACTAAAGTTAAACCGTCCGTCAAGTCGGCAGAATATGACGAAACTCAACCAACAGTAAAAATTACTTCGCCCGATCTTCCGCCAAGCGTTCAAGCCGAAAATAAAGCGCGGAAAGAGCAGCAGGAGATGATGATGAAACTGCAAACTCTCGGTTCAAAGGAATTACCGAAGGAAGAGCGCGAAAAAATCATCACTCAATCGCGGAAGATCATCAGCGGAATCGGCGATAAATCTGAAAAACTGATGGCGTTGAGTCTGCTTGCCGCGCAGGTTGCGAAACTCGGCGACAAGGAACTCGCCGCTGACTTGATGAAGGACGCGCAAACACTCGTTAATCCGTCGCCGAAAAATTATCGTGATTTTCTGGAAGTTTGGTTTTTGGCGAGTGCCTACGCCGAAACCGATCCTGACAAAGCATTTCCGATACTGGACGACGCAATCTATCGGCTCAACGACACACTTGCGGCATTTGTCAAAGTCGGCGAATTTATGGATGTTTCGGGCGAAATGATTGACGACGGCGAAGTGCAGGTCGGTTCATTCGGCGGTTCGCTGCTCAGTGGATTGACCGGCGAACTGGGCATTGCCAGCGCACCGCTTCGCAGTCTGGCAATCGCCGATTTCACCAAAACAAAAGCATTAACCAATAAATTTGACCGCACCGAAGTTCGCATTTTAGCGAAAATGATGATTCTTCGCGCGATTTTGGGTGATAAAACCAAAGACAAAATAGAAGAATCTGAAATCGGATTAACGACTCAAGTTCAGTAATTCAAGTGTCTGTTTCCGGCAAAAACGCGAAGCGGACTGGAGCGCAATCCGTCCCGGTTGCATTGAGCATCGCTTCGATGCGAAAACGCGCGTCGGTAAGCAAAAAAGGTTTTCGTAAATACTCGATTGTTCGCGTCAAAAAACGACGCTCAATGCAACCGGGACGGATTGCACTCCAGTCTTACTATTTATTAACCGAAACTCGTTCCCAAAAGCCATTGTCCGCCGTCCACAACGAGCGTTACGCCGCTGATGTAGCTTGCCGCGTCGGAAGTCAAAAACAGTGCGGCATTTTCGATGTCGGCGATGCGTCCGAATCTTCGCAAAGGAATTTTTTTGACAAGTTTGTCGCGCAGTTCCGGCAGCAAAAGACGTTTCATTCCTTCGGTGTCTTCAATCGGTCCGGGCGCGATGCCGTTGACACGAATGCCGTATTTTCCCCATTCGACCGACAAATTGCGCGTGATCGCGTCAACTCCGGCTTTTGCGGCGGAAACGTGAATCTGCATCGGCGTTGCCGTATAATGAAGCGTCGCTGAAATATTAAGAATTTGTCCGCTCGATTTTTTCAGTTCTTCAAACGCGGCGCGGCAGACGTTGAACGTGCCTTTCGTGTCAATGTCAACGACCGTGCCGAAACCGTTTGCCGATAATTCTTCGGGTTTGACGAGAAAATTGCCCGCCGCGCCGTTGATGACAATATCAATTTTGCCGTAATGTTCGACCGTTTTGGCAATCGCGTTTTCGACCGCCGCGTAATCGCGCACGTCGGCGACGACCACGAAACATTCGCCGCCGTTTTCTTCGATGAATTGTTTCATCGCAATTAAGTTTTCTTCCTTGCGCGAAGTTATCGCCAGTTTTGCACCCGCTTCCGCGAAAGCCCGCGCAACGCCGCCCGTAATTCCCGTCGCGCCGCCTGTTACAAACGCGACTTTACCTTGTAAAATATTATCTGCGAAAATTTTATCCATAATGATTCGGGATTTTACCATAAAAGGAAATTTGTCCACAGATGAACACAGATAAACACAGATTTTTTAGAACAAAAACTAAACGCAATCGCAATAAAATCAAATTCTTATCCGTGTTTATCTGTGTTCATCTGTGGATAATTTTTCTTACATCTTGCAGTTCGCCACCGACCGATTTAAGAAATTTCGTGCCGTCCGACACGCTCGTTTATCTCGAATCGAGCGATTTGGGCAAAATGCTTGACGCGCTGACGATGAGCAAAGAATTTCAGAAAGCGGCGAAGAAAACGCCCGATTTTTCCGCGCTCAAAGGAATGCAGATCGCCGTCGCCGTGACCGGTTTTGAAGCATCGGAAAATCAAGTGACGGCGGAAAATTCGGTGCTGAATTTCAAGCCGCGTTTTGTGGCGATTGCCGATATGCACACCTGGAATCGCTACACTTTGCAATTTACCGAAAATAATTTAGGCGAATTTGTCAACGAAACTTACGGCGGCGAAGTTGTCTTGGACACATCAGAAAAAAACGGTGGAAAATCTTTCGTTTGGACGGCAAAGGACGGACGAAAAGTTTTTGCGTTTGTCAAAGAAAGCAAAATATTTTTCAGCAACGATGAGACTGCGCTCGAAAAAAGTTTGGCGGTTTCGCGCGGTGAAGCCGATAGTTTGATAAAAAATGAGTCGCTTGCAAAAATGCGCGACACGGCGAAAGACGCGCTTGCATTCGGCTACGTTGCGCCTGACGGAATCGCCCAAATTGCAAATCTCGCCGGAGTTTCGACCGCGATGGACGCAACTGACGACGACGAAGGCAGAAGTTTTATCGCCAAAGTTTTGCCGCAGATTTTGCGAAATTCGGTCAAGGAAGTTTTCTGGACGGCAACTAAAACCGAAGCCGGAATCGAGGATAAATATTCAGTTTCGCTAATGCCTGAAACTTCGGTGGTTGTTAAGGAAACTTTGATTTCAGCGGCGCAGAATCAAGCAAATTTCGCCGAGTTTTTGCCGTCGGATGTTTCCGGCGCAACGCGTTATAATCTGCAAAATCCGCAAATCGCGTGGCGCAGTTTATTGCTTGTCGCGGGAAAAAATACGGATGCGGTGAGCGCGAAAATCCTGATTCAATTTTCAGGAAGTTTGCTCGAACCTTACGGCGTGGCGGACGCGGAAACTTTTCTGAGCGCGGTTGATTCGGAGATTTGGACGGCAAATTTTGACGCGGAAGGCGACAAATCAGTCGCAATTGTTAGCGTGAAAGACGCGGAAAAATTAAAAAAATCTATTGCTGAAATAAGTTTCAAAACGGCAGGCGAAAAACTGGAAAACGCCGAAGTTTGGAAATCGAAAGACGGCGAAATTGCGGCGGCTTTCATCGAAAGTAAACTGATTTTAGGCAATGCCGAAAGTGTTTTGAAATGCTTGCAGGTTAAGCAAAACGGGCAGAATTTTACAAAAAACAGCGCGTGGAAAAAGTTCACCGAAAGCAATGCCGTCGCCGTCACTTACGGAAAAGACGCGACCGAAAAAACAGTCGAATTCTTAGGCGAACGCAAAAACGAAAATCTGCAAATGCTGACGAATTTCACGACCGAAACGCGCTTTAATGCAAACGGAATCGAACGCAAAACCGTTTCGCCGTTCGGTTTGATCGGCAAAATTTTAGAACAGTTTGAGGAGTGATTTTAAACAAATGGAAACATAGAAAAAATAGATTATTAATTTTTATGTGTTCTATGTTTCTATGTGTTTATTTTGGTGGTGAACGGAAAGTAATGTCATGGCTTGAGTTGCAAAGTTGTGGCGGGCGCACGAAACGTGCAGCCCTTCCCGACCTGTAATTTTATGGAAATTGTCTTTTCAAGTGTTTACTGAAAATAGATGAAAGTTAAACCATTTAACTAACAGCAAATTTCAGGTCGGGAAGGGTTGCACGTTTCGTGCGCCCGCTAAAGTTCAATTTCATTTTTCGTTCTTTTCGACCTTATTTCTTAGCTTTTCGCTTTAAGTTTCTCACGTTACGCGAAATCCAACTTTCCGCTTCTTCAAAATAGACAAACTTTTTCTCATTGCGGCGAAAGGTCGGCGTGTGGTTGTAGCGTCTGCCGTTTTGGTGAATTGTCGGGTGAAAAATGTGGAGCATTTCGTGGAAAACGACGAATTCGACGACGTATTTCGGGACTTTTTTATCGTCGAGCGATTGGCTGACGACGACTGTTTCGTGTGCCGAATCGTGATGACCGAGAATTCGGAAAGTCTTACGCGACGACCACGTTAGAACGGGTTTCGGCAGCGAATTTTTGAAATAAGTCTCGTTTAAGTCATCAAAAATCTTGTCCAAATCGTAATAATTTCCCTGCGCTGACGAGATAATTTTTCGTCCGCGATTTTTTTTATTGGCGACGGCTTTGTCGCGTATTTCCTGCGTTTTGATAAAGTTTGAATAAATCTCACGCGCCGGTGGTGGAACTTTTTTTCGGAGAAGTTTAGCGACTAAAATAAACGCGAGAGCTTTTTGCGCGTTCAGCGGCATTGATTCGCAGATTTCGGCAAGGCGCACGAAAACCTTGCCGTCACGGACGCGAATCGTGTGATTGATGCCGATATACGGATAAAAACGAACCTCGATTTCAGGCATTTTTCGTTTCGCGTCAAGGATTGAAAAGGCTTCTTCGTAAAATGGCTTGATGTGTGAAATATTTTCGGTCATTCAAGTATATTTTCACGCAGAGATGCGGAGAACGCAAAGTTTCGTTCATAGTTCAAACTTCAGTTTATTCTAATTGCCAACAAATCAGAGTGATTTGAACATTATAATAACTTTTTGACCGGCGAAAATTGTAACGCTCCGTTCGCGGTTTGATAAACTGGAGTTTGAACTATGAACGATACAAATCATAATTATCAGCACAATGATTTTCGCTCGCTTATCAGGCGACTACGACGGAGATCGTCCCTACAAATTAATTTGAAATTTATAACCTGTAACTCAAGAGAAATCAGGTTTTTATGCGTGTTTGTCTGTGTAAATTTGTGGTTGATTTTTTTCTCTTCAACAATTTACGCGCAGACAATTTCAGGTATCGTCACCGACCGAAAAAACACGCCGATTCAGGATGCCGAAGTAAATTTAATAAGTAAAAACATCACTATTTCACAAACCAAAACGGACACGGACGGCAAATTCGAGATCAATCAAAACGGCGCACAAAATTCATTATTGCTAATTAAAGCAAAAGGATTCGCAAGCTATTCAAAAATTCTGCCGCTGAATTTTAATCAGCCTTTAACCGTCATTTTAGAGCCGCAAACCGTCCGCGAAGATGTCACTGTTTCAATCACGCGCACGGAATCGCGTTTGAGCGAAACGCCCGCGAGCGTCGTTGTGCTACCGCGCAGCACACTGAACACAACTGCCGCGCAAGCCGTTGACGATTCTTTGCGGCAGGTTGCCGGATTTACACTGTTTCGCCGCAGTTCGAGCAGGACGACGAATCCGACGACGCAGGGCGCGAATCTGCGCGGACTGGCGGGCAGCGGCGCGGCGCGGACTTCCGTTTTGCTCGACGGTTTATCGCTTAATGATGCTTTCGGCGGCTGGACATTTTGGTCGCGTGTGCCGCAGATTGCCGTCGAACAGGCGGAAGTTTTACGCGGCGGCGCGAGCACGTTTTACGGCGATCAGGGCTTGAGCGGCGCGGTCAATCTGCGAACGAGTTCCTTCGATGAAAAGCCGATTTTTCGCTTTGAAACCTCTGCCGGAACGCAGAAAACTTTTGACGGCAGTTTGTTCACCGCCTACGGAAAACGCGGTTGGAATTTTGATCTGACACTCGAATCTTTTCAAACGGCGGGTTACATTCCGACTGCTGAAACGGAGCGCGGAATCATTGACACAAATGCAAACAGCCGCCACAACAACGGATTTTTGACGATAGAAAAAAGGTTTGGCGACGCGGCGGATTTGTCAGTGCCATCTGCGTCAGCGGATGGCGCAAACTTCGGCATTTCAAGAGTTTTCCTCAAAACAAATATCTTTAGCGAATGCCGCGACAACGGCACGAGTCTGACAAATAATCGCACATATTTTCGCCAGATTGCTGCCGGAGCAGATTTTTCAAACGAAACAACGGGCGTATTTCAGTTTCGCGCTTTTCTCGAAAAACAAACATACGATCAAACATTTTCGGCAATTTCAAATAATCGTAACACCGAAACTTTATCCAGAATTCAGCGCGTTCCGTCGCAGGCGTTCGGCGCAAATTTGTTTTGGAGTCGCGGTTTCGGCGCACGTCATTTTGTTTCTTCTTCCGTCGAATTCAAACAGGTTCGCGGCTTCAGCAACGAAATTGTTTACGTCAGTAATCGCGCAGGCTCGCTCATCAGCGCGGGCGGCAATCAGCAGATTTTCGGCATATTCGCGCAGGATTTTTGGCGCGTGACGGATAAATTAAACTTGAGTTTCGGCGGACGTTTCGATTATTGGAAAAACAAAAATGCTCTCAGTTCGACGCGGATTTTAGCAAATAATCTGACGAATACGACAAATTTTCCTGACCGCACGGAAAACGCTTTCAGCCCGCGAATTGCCGCGCTTTATCAAATCAACCGCAGTTTTTCGCTGGTCGCAAACTACGCAAAATCGTTCCGCGCTCCGAACTTAAACGAACTCTACCGAGCCTTTCGCGTCGGAAACGTCTTAACACTCGCCAACGAAAATCTACAAAGCGAACGCGCCGACGCTTTTGAAACGGGCTTAAATTTCGCGGGTTTCAGCCGCAAATTAAATTTACGCGGCAACTTTTTTATCGCACAAGTTTCGCGTCCCGTCGTTTCGATAACATTAGCAACCACACCGAACTTGATTACGCGCCAACGCCAAAACATCGGCAAAACCCGCGCTCACGGCTTTGAACTCGACGCGGAATATTCGCCGCTGGCAAAATTAAAATTATCAGCAAGCTATTTATTGACTGATTCGCGCGTCGCCGAATTTCCGTCAAACCTGCAATTGATTAACAAATTTCTCCCGCAAGTCGCGCGAAACCAATTAACTTTTCAAACAGTTTATCGTCCAACTACGAAACTCACAGTTTCTCTGCAAAGCCGAATTTCATCAGCGCAGTTTGAAGACGATTTCAACGCTCTGCGTCTGCGTCCATACTCGACATTTGATACTTTCGCTTCCTACAAATTAAATCGTTTCGAGATTTTTACGGCAATCGAAAACCTTTTAAACAACCGTTACGACATCGGCTTAACACCGAATCGAACCGTCGCCGCGCCGCGATTTTGGCGGGTTGGTTTGCGAATTGAACTTTAAAGACGCAACAGAAGCCCGCGCGTGGAGCAAGGACGCAAAGTAACATATCCCTACGCCCTTGCACACGCGCGGACTTCTGCCATTATTGCTGTCGCGGCAGCAGTCGCGGGTCTTGTTTGAATTTTATTTCGTATTCCTTCGGCGGTTCCGCGCTTAAAAGGTTTTTGACGAAATAATCCCAGCGGCGGCGCATCATATAAAAACTCGCTGCACCGTAGCCGTGACGGGCGTTTGGAATGATTATCAAGTCAAAATCCTTATTCGCTTTGATGAGCGCGTCAACGACCAAATAAGTATTTTGCGGCGGCACGTTGTCGTCCATTCCGCCGTGCGCGAGCAGGAGTTTGCCCTTTAATTTACTTGCGTTGAGTTGGTTCGCCTGTTTTTCGTAATTATCGTCGGACAGTAAACCGATGTAGCGTTCGCCCCAATCGTCTTCGTAGTTGCGATTGTCGTGGTTGCCGGATTCGGAAATCCCGACTTTGTAGAAATCGGGAAAGCTGAACATCGCGTCAGCCGTTGCAAAACCGCCGCCGGAATGTCCCCAAACGCCGACGCGCGTCAAATCGAGATACGGATATTTCGCCGCCAGTTGTTTGAGTCCGGCGATTTGGTCTTCGATTGTGTTGTCGCCCATATTGCCGTAACACGCGTCGTGGAAAGATTTTGAGCGGTCGGGATTGCACGTTCCGTCAATGATAACGACCACAAATCCGAGTTCCGCCAACGCCTGATGATCGTTACGCGAAGCCGCGAACGAACGTGAACCGACTCCGCCGCCTTGCGGTCCGGGATAAATATAATTGACGACCGGATATTTTTTCGACGCGTCGAGATTGGTCGGCGTGAACATTAAACCGTATAAATCCCATTTGCCGTTGCGGTCTTTGACGGTGATCGGTGTCGGCGGTTTCCAGCCGGTCGCGGTCAGCCGCGAAACGTCGGTTTTTTCGAGCGCGACGATTTGTTTTCCGTTCATATCGCGCAAAACCGAAACCGGCGCGACATCGGGTTTTGAATAATTATCAATGAAATATTTTTCGTCGGGCGAAAACGTGATTTGATGATTGCCGTCTTCGGGCGTGAGGAGTTTCAAATTCTTACCGTCAAAACCGATGCTGTAAAAGTGTGAAAAATACGGATCGCGTCCCGGTTCGCGCCCGTTGGCGTTGAAGTATAAAACTCGTTTTTCATCGTCAACTTTAACTAATTGGGTCACGACAAAATTGCCTTTCGTGATTTGATTTTTCAGCTTGCCGTTTAAATCGTAAAGATAGAGATGTCCCCAATCGTCCTTTTCCGAATACCAGATAAATTCGTTCGACGCGGGCAGAAAACGCCAATTGACCGCGCCTTGACCTGATTCGTATTGTGTTGCAACTTTTTCTTCGTAAATGTTTTTGACTTCGCCGCTGTTTGCGTCAGCGACTCTTAAATTTGCCTGTTTATGATCGCGCGTCGTCGAAACAAAAGCGAGTTTCGACGTGTCCGCGCTCCATTCGACATCGGTAAAACCGCCGTCGCACGAAATATCGTCGCAGAGCGTCGAACGATGCGCGTCGGGCGGCATCTGCAAATGAATGACTTTTGGAACTTCGATGTCAATAATTACGCGCTGAATCGTCGCAATCGGTTCTCCCGGCAGCGGATATTTCCACGCTTCGAGTTTCGGCGCACCGACATTAGTCGAAACGAGATACATATCGCTTGCGCCGCGCTGATCCTGCTGAAACGTCGCAATCTTCTTTGAATCAGGCGACCACATCAAAATCGCGCGGTCGCTATGCTGCCAACCGGCGTTGTCAGTCGCGTAACCGAAATCCTTTACGCCGTCGGTCGTCAATTGCGTTTCCTTATTTGAAGCAAGATCACGCATCCAAAGATTCCAATTGCGGATAAATGCCGCTTTTTTACCGTCCGGCGAAATAACATCATTCGGTGTTGCCCGCATTGAAAGCGGCGGAACGGTAATCGGCAAACCGAGTTTTAATAAATCCGATTCGACTTTCCGCGAACCGTCCGCCGGATTAATCAACACATATTCGCTGCCGGTCGCGGTTAAAACGCGATACCAAAATCTGCCGTCGGGCAAAAATGTTGCGCGAACTCCGGCGCGGTCAATGTATTGTGACGTGTTATAGCCGAGCATTTTCTCAGCGCGGGCGTAATCTTCGGCTGTAAAAACCTTTGGTGTCTGGGCAAAAACGCCTGTCGTGCAGGCGATCATCAAAAACGCGATTGTCGAAAATAATTTTTTGTTCATCAGTAGCTGTATTTTAATCCGTTAAAGTTAGAAAAAACAAATAACTCGGCGGTTAATTTTATACAAGTCAGAACAGCGAGCGGGAGCGACCTGTTAGGTGTCAGCAGTTATCGAGCAATTCTTAATGATAACAGATTTAACAGGTCGCTACCGCTCGCTGTTCTGACAAAAACTCCAATTTTCGTCTTTCATCTCTTTGATTTTATTTACGGTTGGTTATTTTGCTATCATCTGAAAATAAACTGTTTAATAACGGCTAAATTTATGAAAATATGCGGACAAACTCTTCAGCGGAAATTCGTTTTGATTACGCTCACGCTTACGCTTTTCGTTTCGGCGGCGATTGCTCAATCGAACAATATAAAATTGAATCTCGATGCGTCGGACGCGGCGAAAAATATTTTGCACGTTAAGGAAACGATGCCCGCGCCTGCCGGAAATTTTGCGCTTTTTTATCCGAAATGGATTCCGGGCGAACACGCGCCGGACGGGACGATCAACGATCTGGTCAATCTGTTTATCACGGCGGACGGCAAACCGCTTGAGTGGCAGCGCGACGATGTTGAGATGTTTGCGTTTCTCGTCAATGTTCCGGCTGGCGCGAAACAGCTTGAAATTTCGTTTGACGACGTTTCGCAATTCGGCACGACGGCGACCGCAAATCTCGCGCGAATTAAATGGAATCGGCTGATCTTATATCCGCGCGGCGTGAAAAGCGACGATATTCAGGTCACGGCTTCGATGAAACTGCCGAACGACTGGAAATACGCGACCGCACTGCCGCTCGACAAAGAAACTAAAGAATCAGTTGCTTTCAAAGCCGTCAATCTCACGACGTTTATTGATTCGCCCGCGATTATCGGCAAATATTTCGCTAAAATTCCGCTCGCCAAAGAAGCCGAAATGGACATTGCCGCCGAAACTGCCGACGCGCTCAAATATAAACCCGAAACTCTGCAAGGCTGGAAAAATCTAATCGTGCAGGCAAACGCGATGTATGGCGCACATCATTATAATTTCTACAAATTTCTGCTGACCTTGAGCGACAACGGTGGTGACGAAGGTTTGGAGCATCACGAGTCGAGCGAAGACGGCACGGGCGAAAAGGCTTTGAGCAATCAAAACGAACTACTCGATCTCGGCGACCTTCTCGGACACGAATACACGCATTCGTGGAACGGCAAATATCGCCGACCTTTGACGCTGACTACGCCTGATTTTGAACAACCGATGCACGGCGAACTGCTTTGGGTTTACGAAGGTTTGACCGAATATCTCGGCAGAGTTTTACCGACGCGCAGCGGTCTTTGGACGGATGAAATGTTCCGTGAATCGGTCGCCGAGACATTCGCGCAGATGGATTTTCAAACCGGCAGACGCTGGCGACCGCTCGTTGATACGGCGCGTGCCGTGCAGTTCACCTACGGCAGTCCGCGTGCGTGGATGAATGAACGCCGCCGCGTTGATTATTATTTTGAAGGTTCGCTGATTTGGCTCGAAGCCGACGTTTTGATTCGTGAAAAAAGCGGCGGAAAACTCTCGCTCGACGATTTTCTGCGGAAATTTCACGGCGGACAAAATTCCGCGCCGATGGTTAAGACTTACGATTTATCGGAAATTGTGCAGACGCTTAATTCGGTCGTGCCTTACGATTGGAACACATTTTTTATTGACAGAGTTTATAAAGTTCAGAAAAACGCGCCAATCGGCGGCATCACGAACGGTGGCTGGAAAGTAATTTACAACGACACGCCGAATTTGCAGGGCGAAGTTGATGAAGGTCGCAAAAGTTTTGCGAATCTGATGTATTCAATCGGCATTGTCGTCAACGCGGAAGGCGAAATTCTGGACGTAAATCCTGACCTTTCCGCCTACAAATCAGGACTCGCGCCCGGAATGACGATCAAGAAAGTCAACGACGAAGATTTTTCGCTCGAAAATCTCCAAAAAGCCATCGCCGCGACCAAGAGCGAAAAATCGTCAATCAAACTCGAAGTCGAAAATGGCAGCGTCAGCAACACTTTAACCGTCAATTACACCGGCGGTGCAAAATATCCGCACCTCGTCCGCGATACGTCGAAAACGGATTATTTGTCGGGAATTACAAAACCGCTTTCTAACAGTTCATTTGCAAATGTTCCTCCCGGATTTGTTCCTAATGGTCAGCCAACGAGTTGGATGTTTTCCGGCGGTTCAAGACGAAGACCTAAAAAAACTGTTTTACCAAATCAGATTGCCAATGTAACAAAAGTTACTTTAAATCAAACCGAAATTGTTTCTAACTGTGTAAAAGATTCAAATTTTTGCACTGACAGTAAACAAACAATCGAAATTTCATCCGAAGCGACAAACCCGGATAACGATGTTTTAGTTTACAGTTATACAATTTCGGGCGGGAAAATCATCGGGCAAGGCGCAAAAGTCGTTTGGGATTTATCAGGTGTAAAAGCGGGAACTTATACAGTTACCGTCGCAGTTGATAACGGCTGCGGATTTTGCGGGGCAACTAAAACAATGGAAGTTAAAGTTGTCAAATGTCCGAATTGTCAGGCGACGAAATAATCGGTGTAGCGAGTCTGTTACGCCGTGGGATTTTTGATGAGAGAGCTGTTTGCTGCCGCTCACTCTGCTGATTGCCGAATGCTGATTGCTGAATACTGATTGCCGAAAAATGCGTGAAATAAATTTAGGAAAACTTGAACATACTTACGTTATTGCACCGGCGTATATTCAGCGGGCGGTGATTGTTGCCGTGATGTCGTTTGTTTTTTTTATGGTGACGCTCGTGATGTTTACGATGTGGCAGAATATTCTTTACTTTTTTCTTTCGACGGGTTTTCTGATCGTTTATCTGCTGACGATGTTCGGCTGGCTGATGATGCGGAAAAATATCCTGAAGATTTACGAAAATGGCTTGACGTATCGCAAATTTACCGCGCATTGGAACGAAATCGAAGCCGTTGATTCTAAAATGAACGGCGACAAAATCAACTGCGAAATTCAAACAAAGAAAGGCGAGAAAATCGTTTTGACCGAATCAATCTACCAGGTTGAGCAGGCAATTAAAAAAATCGAGGAAATATTAGCCACGAACAAACACGAATTAAACACGAAAATATAATCGAAATACTTTCGTGAAAGTTCGTGTCTGTTCGTGGCTGAAATTAATTTATGCCGCAAACACCGCATATTGAAAAACATTTTACGTCGGGCGAAGTTGTCCGTGACATCGTGATCGGGATGGCGGACGGGCTGACTGTGCCGTTTGCGCTTGCCGCTGGACTTTCTGGCGCGGTCGCTTCGTCCTCGATTATCGTGACTGCCGGATTTGCCGAGATCGTCGCCGGTTCGATTGCGATGGGTTTGGGCGGGTATCTCGCCGGAAAATCGGACACGGAACATTACGACAGCGAATATCAAAAAGAAATTTACGAGATTGATAAAATGCTTCAGCACGAAAAAGATGAAGTTTTGGAGATTCTCGAAAATTACGGTTTGACGGCGGAAGAGGCGACACCGATTGTTGATTCGCTGGCGGAACGCCCGACGGATTTTGCCGATTTTATGATGCGTTTCGAGTTAGGCTTGGAAAAACCCGAACCGAAACGCGCTCTGCAAAGCGGCGTGACCATCGGCGGCGCATACGCATTCGGTGGTTTAATTCCGCTGCTGCCGTATATTTTAATTAACGAAGCGCATCAGGCTCTGCTCTGGTCGGTCAGCGTGACGGTCATCGCACTGTTCATTTTCGGTTACGTCAAAGGCAGATTTACCGGCGCAAATCCATTCAAAAGCGCGATTCAAACCTGTCTGATCGGAAGCATCGCGGCGGGTGCGGCGTTTTTGATTGCGAAACTCATCAGCGAATAATGGTTAATGGTTTATGGCTAATTGTTAATGATTTCTCAGCAAAATTAACAATTAACAATTAACAATTAACCATTATTTCTTGTATTCTATTTATTTGATATTTTTATCCAGCTATTAATTTATAAAACGGAGATTATATGAGCGTAGAAGTCGTAATGCCGCAGATGGGCGAATCAATTACGGAAGGCACTGTTTCAAAATGGTTAAAGGCAGTCGGCGATGTGGTCGAAAAGGACGAGCCGCTTTTGGAAATTTCAACCGACAAAGTTGATGCCGAAGTTCCGAGTCCGGGCGCAGGCGTGCTGCTCGAAATCAGAGCGCAGGAAGGCGAAACCGTCGAAGTCGGTTCAGTCGTCGCCGTCGTTGGTGAGTCGGGCGGAGTCAGTGCCGCACCGAAAGCCGAAAGTCCGGCAATTATTGAAGAAACAAAACCTGTTGTGGAAGAAGCCAAGCCCGAACCTGTCGCCAAAGTTCCTGAAATCGCACAAGCGGCGGTCGTGTCATCAACCGAATCAAATCCCAAATCCCAAATCCCGAATCCCGAATCAAGCGAAGCGACCGAGGTCGTAATGCCGCAAATGGGCGAATCAA
The DNA here is from genome assembly GCA_965247805.1 of Pyrinomonadaceae bacterium. GTDB lineage: Bacteria > Acidobacteriota > Blastocatellia > Pyrinomonadales > Pyrinomonadaceae > JAFDVJ01. The sequence goes on along the minus strand of OZ252034.1, from coordinate 3,747,522 downwards.
TTACCGAGGGAACGGTTTCAAAATGGCTCAAAGCAGTCGGCGATAAGATCGAGAAAGACGAACCGCTTTTGGAAATTTCAACCGATAAAGTTGACGCGGAAGTTCCGAGTCCGTCAGCCGGAATTTTGCTTGAGATTCGTGCCAACGAAGGTGAAACCGTCGAAGTCGGTTCAGTGGTTGGCGTGGTCGGCGCGGAAGGCGCGAGTTCAGTTGGCAGTTCGCAGTCGGCGGTCAGCAGTCAGACTTCGCCGGTTGCCGAGCAGAAAGCGGTCGAACAAACCGTCGTTGCGACGGGCGCAAGTGCCGGAACTTCGGCGCAAAATGTTTCGATGCCAGCCGTCGAGAAACGCGAAATCGCCGAAACAGAAGGTCGCAGTTACGATTATCAGCGTCCCGAAGCGATTGATGACGCGCAAGTCTCAAACGGTCATACGAACGGCGAAATGTCGCTCGAAGATTTGAGAAAAACGAAATCTTCGCCGCTTGTCCGCAATATTGCCAAGGAACACAATGTTGACATCGCGCGAATTTCGGGCAGCGGAATGAGTGGTCGCGTGACGAAAAAGGATATTTTGTCGTTCATCGAATCCGGCGCGGCACTGCGCCCGCAGGATTTGCTCGTTGGCAAAGCCGCGCCGCAATTTGCGCCGGTCGCAGCACCGCAAATCGTGTCACCGCCAACCCAAAAGGCACAATTTACTGCGCCGCCGGTTTCGACGGCAGTTGGCGACCGTGTTGAACCGATGTCCGTGATGCGAAAGAAAATCGCGGAACATATGACGTTTTCAAAACAAACTTCGGCGCACGTTACGAGCGTTTACGAACTTGATATGACGAACGTCGCCAAATTCCGTGAGAAAAACAAAGCCGAATTTCAGTCGCGTTACGGCACTAAATTGTCGTTTATGCCATTTATTTTCCAAGCCGTGACACAGGCTTTGCGAAAATTTCCGATTGTCAATTCACAGATTTCGGGCGAAAATATCGTTTATAAAGGCGACATCAATCTTGGAATGGCAGTCGCGCTCGATTGGGGCTTAATCGTTCCGGTTATCAAACGCGCCGATTCGCTTTCACTTTCAGGTTTAGCGTTGACGGCGAACGATTTAGCCGACCGCGCCCGCACGAAAAAGCTGATGCCTGACGAAGTTCAGGGCGGAACTTTTACGATTACGAATCCGGGCGTTTTCGGCGGACTTTTCGGAACGCCGATTATTAATCAGCCGCAAGTGGCGATTTTGTGCGTCGGCACAATCGAAAAACGCGCCAAGGTTTTAACGACACCGGACGGTGATGATTATATTGCAGTTCGTCAGATGGCATATTTCGCGCTGACCTACGACCACCGCGTCGTTGACGGTGCAGATGCTGAAAAATTCCTTTCGTTTATGAAGGAATATCTCGAAACTACACAATTCAGTCTTTAGATTTGAATCGGATGCGGACGGTTTTTGATAAAATCGTCCGCAAACCGAACACTGTTTTACTCACCTTAAACAACACGCATAAACTCATAAATCTATCAAAAAAGTCTTTGTTCATAAAAAAATAAGGAAACTTTTTGAAATTTGGCACGATAATTGTAGATACGGGTTTGTATTGATAATTTATTCGGAATATGTAGTAAGTCTTAAAACGGTGTTACTGAAAGAAAATTTTATAACAGTGTAATACTAAAATTTTTATGACAACCCAAGCCGCTTTCAAAACGTCGTAAAGTCTGATTTATATTCCGCAATTTAGAATTTGAATCCAAAGTAGTACAAGAGGAGTAAAAATTATGTTGAAAAAAATTTCAGTTTTAATGTTAGCAATTTTAATCGGTGTGGCTGGTGCTTTCGCCCAAAACACGCAATCGAATACGCCACAGGATCCCCAAGTTCGCACTTTAACGAGCGGACAAAAATATAAGATCAAAGGTGTAGTCGTAGCGAAAGACGACTCCAGTTTCGTTGTTCGTGACGGCACAGGCGTTGATACGAAAGTAGCAATTGCACCGAATACAAGCATTAAAACCAAAGGCGGAGTTTTTGGCGGCGGCGATAAAATTGCGGCAAGCCAAATCGTTCGCGGATTGAATCTTGAAGTCGAAGGACGCGGCGACGGCAACGGAATGTTATCAGCCGACAAAGTTCGATTCGGTAAAGACGATTTCCGTGTTGCACAGTCAATTGACAGCCGCGTAGCACCGGCGGAAAGCCGTTTGACGCAGACTGAAGAAAATCAACAAAGACTTTCGGGTCAAATTGATGAATTAGTTGCCGTTTCCAATGCCGCACGCGGCGGTGCAAAAGCTGCACAGGAAACAGCCGATGCTGCAATCGCCGGCGTTAATGCGACAAACACGAGAATTTCGTCATTAGACGATTATGTCGTTCAATCGGCAACGAATGTTAATTTTAAGGTCAACAGTGCGGTTCTTTCGCCTGATGCGAAAGCGCAGCTCGACCAAGTTGCTCAGGCGGCAATGCAGCTCAAAGGTTTTACGATTGAAATCACCGGATTTGCTTCGTCAGACGGCAGCACTGCCAAAAACAAAACTCTTAGCCAAAAACGCGCTCAGGCAGTAATTGATTATTTGGTTGAAACACACAATATTCCGCTTCGCCGCATCGGAACATCGTATGGTTTCGGTGAACTTCAGGCGGTCGCCGATAACGCAACCAAAGAAGGTCGTGAACAAAACCGCCGTGTCGAAGTCAAATTATTGGTCAGCCGTGGGTTGAATCAAAATGTTGAAGTTCGTCCGAATACAACTACCGATTCGACAAAAACCGACCAACAATAATTTAGTTTTTTAATTAAAACGAGGGCAAAGGCTGAAACGGCAAAAATCGTTTCAGCCTTTGCCCTCAAATTATTGCTTTGGATTGCAAATTTTGAAAAAACAAGCAAACTGAAGATTACACATTCAGCAACTAATATTTTGAAGTTATGAAAATCTTAAAGCCGCAGCAATTCATTTATTTATTCGCAATTATAACAATTCTGGCATTTTCAACTTTTGCCCAGACACCGACACCGACACCGGCAGCCGAACCGGACGACACGCCCATTAAGGTTTCGTCACGCCTCGTCGTCGTGCCGGTTTCAGTAACCAATGTCAACGGTCAGCCGGTGCAAGGTTTAACGGCGAAAGATTTTGCCATTTCCGAAGAAAATCGTTCGCAGGAAGTCGCTCAGGTTTCACCGGCTGAAAAAGTCCCGCTTGAAATCGCAATTTTGTTTGATATTTCGGCAAGCACTGACGCGATGTTTCAGTTTGAACAGGAAACCGCCGCCAAGTTTTTGCAGGAAGTGATGCGTCCCGAAGACCACGCGACAATTTTTACAATCGGTGAAAGCGCGAATTTGATTCAACCGCGCGACAGTTCCGATAAATCGGCAATTTCCATTAAAAATATTCAGCCGACCAAACAACAGACGGCGTTTTACGATTCGGTGACGACGGCGGCAAATTATCTGCAAAAAAATGCGCCGCAGGGAACGCGCAAAGTTATCGTCGTAATTTCGGACGGCGATGACACCAGCAGCAATGGAGTCGTCAAAGCCATCCAAGATGCGGAAAGTCTGATTGTTCGCGGTAAAATGAGCGACGATGAACGTCGAAATTTTCGAGTCAAAGCGCGTGACGCTGCAAAATCGAGAGAGCAAAACAAAGTTCTCAAAGCACTCCAAAACGCCGATACGGTATTTTACTCGATTAATCCGGGCGGCAATTCATACCAAATGAATGTTTCGAGTGCCTTCGGACAATCAAATTTGCAAAAGTTCGCGGGCGATACGGGCGGAACAGCTTTTCTGCCGAAATTTCAGCAGATCGCTTCAAAAGATAGTCTGCAAAATTCGTATAACATCAAGCAAAATCAGGAAATGCTGACGACGATTTTCCGCCAGCTTGCCAATGAACTCCGGGCGCAATATCTCGTTCAATATTATTCGGAAGCCGATTTTGCCGTAAATCGCTACGTCAATCTGAAAGTCGGTCTGAACAATCCGCAAAACTTAAAAGTACGCGCAAGACAAGGTTATTTCGTGAAAAATTAAAAGTTAGAAGTCTCACTTGAAGGCGCGGATTCTAAACAAATAAAAAAGGCGAAACTTTGATTTACTCAAGTTTTGCCTTTTACGTTGAAGTTTGAACTCTGAACGAAGCAAGATTCCTGCACAATTATTCTTAACTAATTTTCAGCAACATCACCCATTGTTGCCTGCCGATTATTTCTCGGCGGCGCGATTTTGCCCATCAAAGGGCGTTCTTTCGGCGTTGCCTGCGGTATTGGCGTTCGTTTCGGAGTCGGTGCTGCAATCGCTCCCATCATCTTATTTTCGTTACTCGGAGTCGGTTTGCGGTGCGGTGTCGCAGATGTCGCAATGTCACCCATCATATTTTCATTGGATTTATTCAAAGCCGTAACCAAACCGATTGCACTGAAAAAGCTGAAAAGCAGGGAAGCAAACGCCGTCACATAAACCTTTGTGCGCTGCTTAACTTTCGCCCAACCGACCGGACAATCTGCGGTAATCACACTGCCGTCGGCACGTTTGTAAAATCTGACGCACAGACGACCTTCGGCGTTCATAATCAAGTTTTCGGCTTCGGTTTTGGACATTCCCGAAAGATTAAAAACATTCAATTTGCACTCGCCGCAATAGCGTTTGCGGTTGTCGCCGACCATCGCGTCCCAATCCTGCGAACACGGACTCGCAACTTTCAAATTACTCAGCGGATTATCGAATTTAGTCATAAAAAATCTCCGTTCTAAAATTTATCGGCAACTGCCTGATATTTTTTAGAACGGAGCGCGTAAATTTTCTTGCAAAGTTTTTTGATCGGAAAGAAATTTACTTATTGTTTGAAATTTCGTAACGCGCTTTATGCCATTTTCGCTATTTGTCGGGAATCGGACGACCGCCGCTTTATTCGCGGATTGAAGCGTTTGATAATATTGTTCCTGCAATTGAACAAGTTTTTCGATTTTTTCGAGCGGCGAAAGCGAACGCAAATATTCACGAGAAATTTGTTTACGCCTCGTTAAATCTTCAATAATGTCGTTTTGCAAATTAATCTTCACTGGTGAATTACTCAAACAAACTTTTCTCAATAATTCTTATTTGTATCTAAAGTTAGAGAGTTTTTATCCGGCATAATATCCGTGTTTTTCGAGAAATGAATTTTCCAATCGTCTTCATTTGTAGAATAAAAAGAAAGGTTTCCATTAGAACTATTTTTAGGGATTGCCGTCAGTTCACATTTATTACCAATTTTTTTAACTGCAAAAATATAGCCTGCTTTTTCTCCATCATTTAATTTTGGATCAATCATTTGCTTTTCAAGCATTTCTTTAAGCGAGGCGCAATCAGATTTTTTTTGCACAGCAACTATATCTTCAAGAGTTCCTATTGCCGCTGATTCATTCTTGTTTTTATCAGCCCAATCAATAAATCGGAAAATAAAAAACCCGAAAATCGCCACGATTACGAGAAATATCGAAAATTGTATAATTGTTTTCTTCATAATTTTTATAGTTCCAACTTTCGCCGATATTTATGCGTAATCGGTCGTCTTCTGCCAACGCCAATCGCGTTTTTTGAAATAATTAGTGTCGGCGGAAGTTGTTGGCGTTTGAATTCGTTTGACGGATGTTCGACTTTGTTGAGGAGTTCGTAAACTAATTTCGCGTCGTTGCCGCGTTCGATGATTTCGGACGGCGAGCATTTATTTTCAAAATAGAGATGCAGAATCGGGTCCATCAGTTCGTAAGGCGGCAGAGAATCCTGATCGAATTGGTTCGGCGCGAGTTCGGCGGACGGTTTTTTATCAATAATTTTGTTCGGGATAATTTCGCGTCCGGCGTTTTTGTTTATTTGCCGTGCAATGTCCCAGACTTCGGTTTTCAGCACGTCGCCCAAAACCGCCAAACCGCCGTTCGTGTCGCCGTAAAGTGTGCAATAGCCGACAGCAAGTTCGCTCTTGTTGCCGGTTGATAATAACAAACGACCTTCGGCGTTGGAAATCGCCATCAAGATCACGCCGCGCAGACGGCTTTGGATGTTTTCCGCCGCGAGAGATTCACCGCCTTTCGTCGGTTTATTTAACTTTAACTGCGGCAGTAAAACTTCAAACGCGCCGGAAATTGGTTCGATGCGCGACTCACAGCCGAGATTTCGCACTAATTCTTCCGAATCTTTAACGCTGCCTTCCGACGAAAACGGCGAAGGCATCATCACGCAAAGCAGATTCCTTGCGCCGATTGCTTCACACGCAAGCGCGGCAACCAATGTCGAATCAATGCCGCCCGACAGTCCGAGAATGCATTTCGTAAAACGGTTTTTCTGCGCGTAATCTCTAATTCCGAGAACCAACGCTTGTCGAATCGCTTCGATTTCGCTGCCCGTAATGCCGCGTGAATCGGGTAGCGCATCGTCTATTTCGACGGTTTCGACAAACTCTTGAAAAGCCGTCGCCTGCAAAATAATATCGCCTTGCGAATCAGCGACAATACTCGCGCCGTCGAAAATAATTCCGTCGTTTCCGCCGACTAAATTGACAAAAACAATCGGCGTTTTCGACAGTTTTGCGCGGTGCGCGACCATATCACAGCGTAGTTTTATTTTCCCCTTGTTATACGGCGAAGCGTTGATTGCGACGATAATTTCCGCGCCGTTTTGAATCACTTTGTCCGTCGGATCGTTGTCGTAAAGCCTTTCCTTCCAAAAGGTTTTGTCGTTCCAAAAATCTTCGCAAACAACGACTCCGACGCGGCAAATTTTGCCGTCGCGCGTCGTGATTTCGACAATTCCGTCGGGATTTTCGTCCGGCTCAAAGTATCGCGGATCATCAAAAACGTCGTATTCGGGCAGCAGACTTTTATCTACAAATCTGACCAGTTCACCGTTTGAAATAACCGCTGCCGAATTGTATAAACGTCTACCGTCATTGTCTTTATTCGGACGAATCGTGCCGACAATTGCCGTAATTCCGTTTGTCGCAGGAATGATTTTTTCGAGCGGATCGAGCGCGTGTTCGACAATATCGCGGTCTTGAAACCAATCCTGCGAAGTGTATCCGTGCGTGCAGACTTCGGGAAAAACGATCAAATCCGAGCCGTCCTGTTTCGCCTTTTCGATTGCCTGCAAAATCTTGATGACATTACCCTCGATGTCGCCGTTCGTCGTGTTTATTTGTCCGATTGTAACTTTCATAAATAAATATTTTACGCAAAAAAAGCCGCATCTGAAAGTTCAAATGGCTCTTAGATTAAACTTTACAACAGGTTAGCGGCGTGTTTGTGACCGCTGTTTTTGGCATTGGCGGTCAAGAGGTTGAAAGATTAGTACCGGTTGGCAAAATATTTATATCTTGCCCTGTAAAATATCTTTGATCGCCGCATCGAAGATTTCGACTTTGCGTTTGGCACGTTTCACGTCCGGGTGTTCATCGTTAAACTGCTTTTGCAAACCCCAAAGATCAGTTTCGAGTTCGCATTTTCGCACAATTAACTTTCCTAAAGCCGCTGATAATTTTCCCGAATCAGTCATTGTCAGCACGAGAATTTTGTCCAATTCCTTTTGCAGCAATCCCGTTTCATAACGCATTTCCTTGACCTTCGGATAATCTTCGGTATATTCGACGAGCAGCGATTCGAGATCGGACGTGAGTTCGGTTTTCCGCAAAATAATCTCCGCGTAGGCAGGCGACGATTTGATGTTTTGTAATTGCGGTGCAGGAATCGAGCTTAATTTAGGTTTAGTCGTTGTCTGCGAAAAACAAATTTGCGAAACAATTACGAGAAAAATAGCAGTGAATATAAATCTTTGAAACTTCATAATTTAGTTTGCTTCGGCATCAAAAGTTTTCGCATCGAGTTTTTGATTGAAAACAAATTGACTCATCACAAATTTCCATTCGATTTCAGTTGTTCCGTTTTGACCGGAAACCGAATAGTTTAACTTGTAGTTGTGCGGCAGAGTCAGACCTTTTTCATCTCTAAAGTCCGAAAAATCTTCGACGATTTTCAAACGGCTTTCGCTTTGCCTCGCCGATTCGTCAATCGTGCGACCGATGGCGGCAGACGATGTTCGTTTATATTCGGTGCGGACGTGGCGAAAAGTTTCCTTGTCGAAATAAAGTTTTATATCAATATCGCCGCCGCCCTTTGGAGAATAACCTAAAACGTAAACCTCTTTTCCGTCAATTTTTTTCGTCCCGTCAAATGACAGTTTAGCTTTATTAGTGGCAATGTTGGACAAAGCCCACGAAGTCGAAAGCGTTCCGCCAAGCAAACTTTCTTCCAGTATTAAATTGTTTGAGAGAACAAAACTTCCGAGAACCGAACGAAATCCCGTGCGGATAAACGCAACTTTAGCTTTTTTGCCGTCAAAAGAAAATTTTTCCAAAGGATAATCATTCGCATTCAGATTCATTCCGAGAAAATTTTTCACGCCTTCGGAAGCCATCACAATTCTGCCTTGTGCCGGCAGAATTTTGGGCGAGATAAATTCGACTGACACATCGCCGACTGCCAATTGATTTTTAACCGCTGCGCGAATCTCGGCTTTTCCGATTGATTCGAGATGTTTCGCCAAAACGTCTTCGGATTTCATTTTTTGAGCGAAAACTGCTGACACAAAGACCACAATAATCATTAAATAGGCTGACAAGTTGAAAATTTTCATATATTTACTTGGCGAAAAGATTAAGCTGTTGTTGCTACATTACACGAAATATCTTCGTTAGAGCAAGTATTTTCTTGCGCCGCAAAAGCGTCGCACGAATTGATTTCCAAATCTTTGTCGGCTTCGGTCAAGCCGTCGCCGAATGTTTCGCGTGTCGTCAGCGTCTCAAAATAGATCGTAATATTATCCAAAATCTCCGTCGCCGAATGCGAATGATAGAGCGTCTGGCGAAACTGTGCGCCGCCGACTAAGCCTTTCGTAAATTGTCCGGCGAGCTGTTTCATTTTGCCGAGTGCGGGCATTTCGGGCATTTCTTCGCGCACCAGATCGAAAAACTCCAATAAAACGGCTTTCTTTTCCGCCAGGTTCGGTTGAAATATTTCGCGTCCGTTGAGTGCGTCGTCGAATTGGCGAAAAATCCACGGATTCTGCATCGCGCCGCGACCGATTAAAATGCCGTCAACACCGGTTTCGCGCCAGCGTTTCATCCCGTATTCAATCGTCGTGATGTCGCCGTTGCCGGAAACGGGAACGCTCACGGCTTCTTTAACGGCGCGAATATGATCCCAATTCGCCATTCCTTTGTAGCCTTGTTCGCGCGTTCGTCCGTGAACCTGAATATGTTCCACGCCGCATTGTTCCGCCATTTTTGCGACCTCGACGCAGTTAATCGTCGAATCGGAAAAACCGACGCGCATTTTCAAAGTCAGCGGAATCGTGATCGCGCTTTTAATCGCTTTCAAGATAATTTCGAGTCGTGGCATATCTTTGAGCAGAGCCGAACCGCCGCCGTGTTTGACGACTTTCGGCGCGGGACAGCCGCAATTGACATCCAAAATATCCGCGCCGACTTCCTGCGCCATTTCCGCGCCGAGAGCCATTCGTTCAGGCTGTCCGCCGAAAATCTGCACGGCGTAAGGTCTCTCTTCTTCATCAAAACGCATCTGCCGTTTCGATTTCGGATTATGGCGCGTCAAACCTTCGACCGAGATAAATTCGGACACAACCAAACCAACACCGCCGCGCCGCTTAATCAAACGACGAAAAGTATAATCCGTCACGCCCGCCATCGGCGATAAAATCATCGGCGGATTTATTTCTATATTTCTAATCTTAAACGGCTTCATTTGATTTTCTTTTCTAATACTATGCGAATAGGTTTTACATCTTTATCCAAAATAAATTTGTCGCTTAAAAAATAAGATACTAAGTTTGCCTCTTTGTCGGATGAGTAGTTTTCTGCGCTGATAAAATATTCTCTGCCTGAAAATCCTTTCAAAGTAAAACTTCCTGTTTTGTCGGTTCGTGCATCAGATGTAAATAAATTGTCTTCTGCATCACGCAAGCCGACGTGAATATCAAAGGCAGGAGTTCCATCAGACCAAACAACAAATCCGCTTATTTCCTGTGTTTCAAGACGCGGCGGAAGTTTAAATTCGATGTTTTCTATGTTCTTACTGCCAAGTTCAATATTGAAAATCATTCCCTGGGATTTTTCCGCTGCATTCGGATAAAAAGCAGTTGGAAACGCGTTGTCTTCGCTTGGAGAAGTTGTATAATTAATGCTCAAAACGTAATTTCCGGGCGGAATTTTTTCAATAGTGAAATTTCCTTTTTCATCTGTTAAATCTTCTTCTTTACCTGCAAAAGGTTCAGGTTTTTCATTCAGTTCAATCGGGATCAGTTTGATGAATATCTCATTGACTGGATTTCCTTCGACATCTAAAACTTTGCCGCTGATTTTCGTTCTATTTTTAATTAAAAAATTCTCACTTACGCATCCTCTATCTTTTACTTCAAGTTCGTTATTTGGAAACTCCACTGCACTTGAAAGGTTAGGCAATATTTTATATTTACCGGCTGGAACTTCTTTAATTTCGTAATATCCATTTGAGTCTGTAATAACTTTATAGGATTGCTTTTTTTCTCCAATTTGCTGAATATTTAAATCTAAACCAAATGTCGGTTCAATATTATCGCTCAACAACGAACTTTTAACATTTTGAGTTACGTTTCCGAAAATTCTCGAACCTGTCCCCGGTTTTGGCAATTTTGCTAAAGCCTCTAAATCTTCCTGCGCTTCGGATACCAACTTTGTTCTGTAGCCATCAACGAAACCTTTTTTTAAATTGCCGTAGCCAAAAATAAGATAATTCTCGTTATGCTTAAACCAAGTTCCGCAATATCCGTCTTCATTTCCTGAACTAACGGTCACACGAATATTTTTTTTGATTCCTACAAATCCCTTTTGGACTTCAAAATAAATTTCTCCAACATCCCAAGTTTCTTTTACTCCATTTTCGTCAGTGACTCTCTGTTTTTTTGCACCAACTGCTTTTCCAATAAAAATCACATCGGCACTACCAACCATTTCACAAAAAGTTGGAGTTTCTGAACCTAAAGAACAAGCCGAAACTTGCTCGAAACTTCCGAGCAAAAAGATTACAATAAATGAAAATGTGATGAGTGGAAATCTAATTGTCATAACGCCTTAAAAGTTCTACCTGATCGTGATGTAAAGGAATCAAGCCATAAGTTTGTCCGTCTTTGTCAACAAACTCGACTTCAAACTCTTCGCCGTCGTTGTAAACTTTGACAACTGTGCCGATTTCTCCGCGCCGTAATTTTTCTTCAGGCAAGCTAATTGTTAGTGCAACAACGTCAAGTTGTTTGAGTTTATTCATTCTTCATCGGTTGCTTTGATGTCGCTAATTTCTTCAGCATCGGCATTTTTTATCAAGTCTTCCAAATGCAGCAAAAAAATCGGCGACATTTGCGGATACTATCCGATAATTTCGATAAATATTTTGCGGAATTTGAATCGTAATTTGCCCCAGAACCCGCAAATTATAACATTTTCTATACAGCTTTCTTCTTAGCCAATTCCTCTGGTTCACTCCACAAACTCAAAATATCTTCATCTTCTAACGCCTTTTCTTTTTTCAAAAGCCGTTCGAGATTTGCCAACAATTTCTTTGCCGAATCTTCGGAAACGATGCGGTAAGTGCGGTTCACGGCTTGCGGAATTTCGATGATAATTTGACCCATATTGATTGAATTATAACACACCGAATTTCTGATGTCGGTGTCAGAACCGTCTGCGGTAGCGGGCGGTTGAACAGTATCATTTAATACTTTCGCGGGAAATTATATTGCCGAATTCAACCCATTCGCTACCGCAAATGGTTCTGACAAGAGAGTAAAATCTTATTTCGCATTCTTCGCGTCGAATTCTTTTTTGCTGTTGCGGAGAACGAAAATTATGCTGATTAAGATTAGCAAAACTGAAAATATCGTCAGCAAAATACTGCCGATTACGCCGGCAAGCGCAATCGTTTCGGTGTTTGAATCGCTCGTGGCATTTAACGCCCGATATGAAACGACGAAAATAATTACGCCGAGAATTAATCCGAAAATTCCCAAGATAAACGCGATTTTCCAAAACATTTTTGCGGCTCTCCTTAATTTGAAATAAAGATAGCACAAAATTAAAGCCGCCGGCATCTTTGTCCAAAAAAATGGACAATATTGGAAAAATTTAACATCCGCAAATTTGTGATAACGGGAAAGGTGCTTTTATAATCAGAGGCAGTTCACTTTTATTTAACTTAAAATTCAACTTTTTGAAACGCGGAATTTTGCGAAGGTTTCGGGAATAAATCTTTGGCAATATACGTTTAAGTTAAAGCAGAAGTCTATTTACACAACAAAAAAAGGAGATAAAAATGAGGCGAACTTTACGGGCTTTTTCAAGCATCGTCGGTGTTTTGTTACTGAGTCTTAGCGTTTTCGCGCAGTCGCAGTCAACGACCGGCTTGATTCAGGGAACGATTACCGATCCGAACGGCGCGATTGTCAATGGCGCGTCGGTCAATGTTAAAAATACGGAAACTGGTTTTGAGCGAGCCGTCACGAGCAATTCGGACGGTTTTTTTAGTGCGCCGCTGCTGCCGCTCGGCAAATACCGCGTGACGACGACCGCGAGCGGATTTTCAAATGCGGTCTATGAAAATGTCGAAGTCAGCGTCGGACAGACATTGACACTCAAAGTCGAAATGAAAATCGGCGGCGGAGTCAATACGGTTGACGTTTCCGCCGAAGGTGAAGGCATCGAAACGAGCCGCACGGAACTTTCGACGCAGATCAACGAAAAATCAGTCGAAAATCTGCCGATCAACCGCCGCGATTTTTCGCGTTTCGCGCTGCTGACTCCGGGCGTTTCGATTGTTCAGGGTCCCGACGGCGACGAGATTTCGATCAACGGGCAGAAGGGAATTCAGAACAATATTTCGATTGACGGCGCGGATGCGAACAACCCGTTTTTCGGCGAACAGCGCGGCGGTCAGCGTCCGGCGTTCACGATCAGCTTGGAATCCGTTAAGGAATTTCAAGTCGTGCCGGTCGGCGCATCGGCTGAATTCGGTCGCGCTTCGGGCGGATTTATCAACGTCGTGACCAAATCAGGCACGAACGAATTTTCGGGCGCGGCGTTTTTATTTTTCCGTAATCAGAAACTTTCGAGTCAGAATCCTGATGCGGTGAAAGCCAATTTGCCGACTGAAAATTTCCACAATTACCAATTCGGCGGCAACGTCGGCGGACCGATTAAAAAGGACAAGGCGTTTTTCTTCGTCGCGTATGAACGCAACGACGGGCGCAGCAACAAACCGAATTCGATTGACCCGACACTGGCGAATATTTTCAGAACGCGGTTCAATTCCGTCGAACAAGGCACGATCAAACGCACGAATGTCGCCGACGTGGTGCTTGGCAAAGTTGACATCAATCTTAACAAAAACAACATTTTAACTCTGCGTCACAATTTCAGCCGGGGCGAACAGGTCAACGGAACTTTCGACGTGCCGACGTGGGGCATCAGCGCAAACGGGCGTGAAACCGACAAATCAAATTCGTTTATCGGGCAGCTCGTGACGAGTTTTACTTCCAATTTACTGAACGAATTTCGTTTTCAATATGCGAAGGAAGAACGTCCGCGTTTCTACGACGGACCTGATCTTCCCGACACGACCATCGGAACTTTTGACGGTTCGATTTCCTATCGGTTCGGTCGCCCGTTCTTTTTGCCCGTGCCGTCAAACGACAAGCGTTTGCAGTTCACCGATAATTTTACGGTCGTCAGCGGCAATCATTCGGTCAAATTCGGTGTGGATTTTAACCGCGTGAATGTTTCGCAAACCTTTATCGGTTTCGCGCGTGGTCGCTACATTTTTGCCGCGCCGACGATTGCCGGTGCGATTTCAGGGTTTCAGGATTACATCAACAACGTCAACGCCAACGCGCTTCAGCTTTATCTGCAATTTGCGCCAATCGGCAGCCGCACGGTTCAGGAAGCCGGAACGCAGTCTTTTAATGTTGTTGAGCCGGGACTTTATGTGCAGGACAATTGGCAGGTCAAGCCGAATTTAACCTTGAATCTCGGTTTTCGCTGGGAAGGGCAATTTCAGCCGGATGCGATTAATGCGGCGAGTGCAACGCGCTTCGGACAATTTTTGAACGATCCGCGTTTTCCGTCAAACGGCAAGATTCCCGATTTCAAAGACGGTTATCAACCGCGTCTCGCACTCTCGTATTCGCCGGGAAAAGACGGCAAAACGGCGATTCGATTGGGAGCAGGAATTTTCTATGCGCGAATTCCGGGACTCGTTTTGGCAGGTCCGCGAAACACGGACGGCGTGATTGCGGGAAATATTTTCTTTGCAAATTTCCTTTGTTCGGGTGCAGGTTTGGGCGGCTGTCCGCGTTATCCGGGAATTGTTCCGACGACCGGATTTAATCCGTTTAATCCCGGAATTGCGGTCTTTGAACGAAACTTCAAAAATCCGCGCACGGTGCAATACAGTGCGAGTGTCGAACGTCAAATCGTCAAGGATTTATCGTTTTTAGTCGCCTATAATTACGCGCATTCGACGCGGCTGACGCGCTTTGTCAATCGAAACGATTCGCGTTTGTATAACGGCGTAGCGATTTTTGAACGCGCCAACGGTTCGGGTGTCGGCGAAATTCGCTCGACGGAAAGTTCGGCGCGGTCGCTCTATCAAGGTCTGACTTTTACCTTGAACAAGCGTTTCGCTGAACGCTATCAATTTCAGGCTAATTACCTGCTTTCGTGGGATAAATCGGACGATGACAACGAACGCGATCCGTTCACGTTCCGCTACGCCGATCCGCGAAATTTAACGCCGGAATACGGTTATTCCGACCGCGATCAACGGCATCGTTTCAACGCTTTTGCGACGTTTTTGCTGCCGTATGACATTAATTTTTCGCCGATTGTCCAGTATCGTTCGGCACAGCCGACTTCGGTCGTCAATCGCGGAAGTTTCCCGAATATCGTTCAGCGAAACACGATTCGGCTCAAAAATGAATTTTTTACATTTGATATGCGAATTTCAAAAGTGTTCAAATTCAGCGAAAAAGTGTCGCTCGAACCGATTTTTGAAGCGTTCAATCTCTTTAACAATCGTAACCAGCGTTCACTGCCGCGTCCGCTGACGTTCAACTTCGACGGAACTGTTTCGGCAGGTTTCGGCGAACCGCGTCAAGCTCAATTAGGTTTGAGATTCAAGTTCTAGTTAAACAAAGGCAGAAACCCGCGCGTGAGCAAGGGTGCAAAAAGTTTATGCTTCAGCACCCTTGCTCACGCGCGGGTTTCTGCCTTTAAAATAGTGAAAGACACATAGAAATTAAAAATCTATGTGTCCTCTGTTTTGCGGAGCAGACGGTTAGGAAAAATTATTTCTTCCGCGTCAGTTCGACACCGCTTGCTTCAAATGAAACTTCGGTGACAGTGCCGTCAGTGTTGACGTTATCAAATTTCGCGCCGTCTTCTTCGATCATATGTTTGACTTCTTCTTTGGTCAAAGTTTTGACGGTGAAAACGCCTTCGGCTTTTGCCATTGCACCGGCTGAATCGAGCGGAATAAAGAATGCGTGATCCTTCATTTTAACGCGCACCGATTTTGCGTCTTTGTTCGGCGCGAGTTCCATCCAGCAGCCTTCCATCTTGCACGAACGAACGATCACGCCTTCGACGCGCACCGTTTTTCCGGCGTATTTCGACGGATCCGCCATAATCTTGGCGAGCGAAACCTTTTTTGAATTACCGAGCATCGCGCCGCGTTTCAAAACGCCGCTCGTCGGAATCGCCTCGGTTTTATCCTTGTCCGTCGGTGACATTTCCATCTTGTCCATTTTGTCCTGAGCAAAAGCCGCCAGCGAAAATGCCAAAACTAAAATCATTAAACTTAAAATTTTTTTCATTAAAATCTCCTTAAATTACTAAACTTTCAATCAATTTTTACACAGTAACAAACCGCAGGCAAGGTTTAGTTTAATACTCGGCAAAAGAGTTCAGCGAACGCGCGGGCGAGCATCTTGCTTGCCCGCGCGTTCGAGGCTTTGCAGGAACAGGCGCGGAAACGCTCGATTAGAATCCAACTTGAAAGTTTATGAGGTGTATGTCCGCTTTCTCGCAAAGCCTCGAACGGACAGCAAGCAGGATGCTCGCGCTCCAGTCAAGCATAATTTTTTATTGAAATATTATGATTTAATCGAAGAATGTTTGGTAAATCAGCCGTAAGTTTGCGAAGATAAGATTAACGATTGGAATAATTCGGTCGAAATTTACGAACAAAAGGGAGAATATAAAATGACGCAGGACAACGAAAAATCAAAAACGCGCGACGTTTTTAACACGGACGAAAAGGATTTGAATTTAGGCAGCAATTTGCCGGACGGCGACGGAACGGTTTCCGACGAGCAGGTTCACGCCGTCGAACGCGGCGGAGTCAATGCCGGAAAAGGCAAAACCGGACAGGATCATTCGCTCGAAAATTATGAGGAAAGCGAACCGACCGAAGGTGTCGGCAGTTTCCAAAACAGTTCGGACACGGCTTCGGACATCGCACATATCGAAGATTAGGAAAATAGAACGCGGATTTGACGAATTTAGCGGATTTACGCAGATAAACTTTAAATAAATCTGCGAAAATCTGTCTAATCCGTCAAATCCGCGTTCTATTTTCTTAAAATTTTATTCCTTCGCCAGTTTTCTGAAGTAAACTTTCCCAGTCTTTTCGTTTTTCGGCACAAGCGGCTGAAATTTTCCCCAATAAGTTAAAACCTCCGCGCCGTTTTTCCCATTTTTAAGTTGTAAAGTCAGCAGTAAATCGCCTTTTTTGTAGTTCTCTAACACATTATTCTCGCCATAGCTGTCAAAATAAACGAGCAGTTTATCGCCTTCGATTTTGGTCGTGCAGATCAAATCCTTCGACGTTTGAAAGCCGTTACTCTGAATCGCGGCGATTAATCCGTCGTCCGAATTGACGATGCTGATTTCGTGCGAAACGAAAATCGCCGAGCCGCCCGCTGTTTTGCCGCCGTCTTCGTCAAACGAATAATTGCCGAGCCATTCCTTTTGCGCCTGCGCGAAAACCGCAAACGAACAGATTACTAAAATACAAGCCAGAATATTGGTAATTTTTTTCATCATAATTTTCAGCGAAATCGTGTATTCTAAATTCTGCTTCGATTATAACAATGAAGGAAAAGCATATCCAGATTTTAGGCGTTCTTTTAACCGTGATTTACGGTTTTTTTGTCGCGTGGCTGTATTGGGCGGCTCCGAAAAATCTGGCGGAAGTTTCGACGAAAGCGAAGGAAACCGTCGAAAATACGGCGACGAAAGGGCAAATTATCATTGGGACTTACGAAGTTGACGCAGCGAAATACAGCGACGGTTTAAAGGCTTTTCGCGCCGATAATTTTGTCGCGGCGCGTTCGTTTTTTGAAAACGCCGATCCTGAACAGCGCGACGCTAAAACTCAGTTTTACATCGCTTACAGTTTTTACAGACAAGGTTTCGGGAAACTTTATAATGACGACGAGCTTTTCAAAAAAGGTTTGGAACAGACAAACCGCGTCGTTGCGATTGATAAAAACTTCAAATCGGACGACGCGGATTTGAAGATGAAAACGCCTGCCGAACTCAAAAACGAGTTTGAAGAAGGTCTGCGCGTGACGGTGGAAGATTTTAATCCGCTTAAATTAACCCGCGAAAGAAAGTGAATTTATCCACAGATAAACACAGATGAACACAGATTTTGAAGATAAAAACGACATTCAAATTATTGAGGGAGAAATAGTTAATTCTTCAAATGATAAAATTGCGCCGACCGATGAGGAACAAACAATTGTTTCCGTCAAACCTAAATCCGTCGAAAAAAAGGGCGCGAACCAAATCCCAAATCCTAAATCTCAAATCTCAAATCAAAAGACCTATCTGCTTTTACCGTTTGTTTTTCTGACCGTGACGCTGCTTGGCGGTTTGCGGCTTTCTTCGCTTGATAACGCGTTTATTTTTTGGCGACCGGCGTTGTTTTGTTTGATTTCGGCGGCGATTTTGATGGTTTTGTTTTTCCGCGCCCGATTAATTTCAATTGAAGACTGGTTTTCAGAAGATTTCACGACGCTCAAAAATGTTGCGAACGGAGCGGTTTTAGTTTCGTTGTTTGCGGCTTCGACGCAGATTTTTAACGCGCTTCTGCCGGAACAAGGTTTGCCGTTTTGGGTGTTTGCGTTCTGCTTTTTTTGGACGCTCTGGAACAATCTTTTCGCCGATTTCGACACAAAAAAACTTCTCAAGAGTCTCGGCGCGTTGTTTGGTTTGGCGTTTGTCGTCAAGTATTTGATTCTCGCCAATCTGACTGCGCCTGCATCGGAGAGTTGGCTTCAGGGAATTTTCCAAAATCCGACGAAAGAAGCATTTACCTGGATTTTAGATTTACCGCGTTTTTCTGCCGGGACCGGCTATATTCAATTTTTTACCGTGATTTTTTATCTGCTCGGACTTTTCCTTTTGCCAAATAATATTCAAAATAAATCAGAATGATTTTTTCTGATTGTGAAATAGTTTTTAGCCAAAACTGATTGTCTTGGGCATATTATTGCAAAAATTCTCATAATAATCTTTAAAATTTTTTACTTGCATTTTGTAAAAAAATGATTTAACTTAATAAACTAAGTTAAGCATTGTTAAACTATTTAATGGTTTGACTATAATTAACGGTTGAAAATCTGCCCCAATAATTTAAACTTTTTTTATCTTTAAGTTTTTGCGGCACTGATTTTGAGCTGTCAAGCATAGTTATTCTTTCCGCGTCGCAGCGACTTTAATTCTACTTCCGACTGCCCCAACAACAGTCCCTAATCCTTTAAAAAAACTTAGGAGAGAAGATGAATATCAAACCATTAATATTCTTATTTACCATTTTACTTTTGACCGTCGCGGTAACAGCGCAGTTGCCGTTACAAAGATACACAAACAACAATTCGCCGATTAAAAACAATTTGGCGAAGATTGAACAGTCGTTAAATTCATTTAATAACTCGGCGAAAAGCTGTCACGATTTCGATCTCGCTTTGGCACCACAAGCCGCACCCTGTAACGGTGTTTCAGTGACTTCGGTCAGTTTTTTAAGCACCAGCCGATCCGTCGTTTCAGGAACCGACAATACAACCAATGTCGTTTACAAATATGCCAACGCCGGAACTGCTCCCGACGGAACGGGTATTGACGCTTGGGTTACGGTTCTCAATTATAACAATAATATGGACCCAACTCCGACAACCTTTACGGCTGCCGATGTGGTCGGTGACGAAACGACGACGAACGGTTATGACCGGAATTTACAGCCGAATATTATGCAGGATTCGCGCACGTTTACGAATGCTTCCAATTGGTCGGGCAGCATCCAATATCGAATTAATTTTTACCGCGCCGGAACAACTACACCAATCGTCTTAACGGTGGCGGCGACGAGTATTGACAACGACGGCATTACTCAGGGAACAAATGCCTGCACCGGGGCGGCTTTGCAGGAGTCGGTGACTTACAGTGCCGGATCAAATCAGATTTTGATTAATACTCCGGGCAACACGACTCAAACCGTGAGCGGCGCAACCGTCACCGGTCCGGCAACAAATCAGACTGGAGTCGGGATCGGAAGCAACTACACCAATGCCGCACTCTTCGTCAATGTCAGCCAATTTGACTGGACATATTCATTTAATGCACCTTCGATAAACTGTTCAAACGGGACATCCGTCGGCGCAGCGCAGCGTCTCGGTTCACTAAATTTAACCTGCCAGATTACTTTTGACCGTGCCTTTGCGTCAACTAGTTTAAGCGGAACGGTTTTTAATGATCCGAACGGCATCACCGGCAGCGGAACGGTTGACGGCACAGGTTCGACTTTGACTGGACTATTTGCCAATTTACTGGACAGCAACGGAAATGTTGTAGCGAGTGTTCCGGTTTCTTCGACGAACGGCACTTATACTTTTCCGACGGTCGTGCCGGGAAATTACAGAGTCCAAATCAGCACCAATCAAGGTGTCGAATCAAGTGTTGCGCCGGTGTTGGCTTTACCTGCCGGTTATGCAGGTGTGGGTGAGCATTTAGGCACAGGTGCCGGCGGCACATTGACCGGATTATTGCCGGTGACGGTGGCGGCGACCCCTGTGACGGATGCCAATTTCGGCATCGAACTGCGTCCGGTTGCGAATACGAATACGTCTCTAACCCGAACGAATCCGGGCGGCGCGGTTTCCGCAACTGTTCCGGCAGCAACATTTACGGGGAGCGATACCACGCCGGGAACTGTCACTGGCATAAGGATTACCGCTTTTCCGAGCAATGCGACGAGCATTACAGTCGGGGCGACGACTTATTATCCGAATGCGGCTTCAATTCCCACGGTTTGTTCGTCTTGTGCGGTATTTCCGGCGGCAGGCGTGACTGTTCCCGCCAATACATCGGGAAATCCGACGACGGCAATTTCGGTTGATCCGATTAACGGCACCACGACCGTCGGTATTCCATTTGTGGCAATTGATAATGCAGGGGCGGAAAGTGCGTCACCGGGAATAGCAAATGTTCCGTTCACGGCGGTTCCAACGGCTTCAAATGCTCTGATTTCAGGTAAATTAGTATTTGGCGGAACGCCGGTTCGCGGTGCGCTTGTCATTTTAATCAGCGGCAATTCCAATCAACGGGAGATCGTCAGAACGGATACTGACGGCAACTATCAATTTACTGAAGTTGTCGGAAGCACCTACGTCGTGCAGGCTTTAAGCAGCAAATATTCTTTCAGTCCGTCAAACAGACTGGTGAATTTGCGCGAAGACGCGCTCACTGAGGATTTCTCCGGCACTGCCAAAAACTATCGTCCGAAAAATGATTTTGACGGCGACGGCAAATCGGATTTGGTCGTCTATCGTCCGTCGGAAGGCAATTGGTATGTCTTACAGTCAAGCGACGGTCAGATGAGCGTCTTTAATTTCGGATTGGAATCGGACACGCCGGTTTCCGCAGATTTTGACGGCGACGGCAAAACCGATTACGCAGTTTACCGTGCGTCGGAAGCCAATTGGTATATCTGGCAGACGGCTTCGCAAACGATGCGCGTTGACCGCTTTGGTCTGGCTAATGACAAACTCGTCCCGGCAGATTATGACGGCGACGGCAAAGCGGATGTTGCAGTTTACCGTGACGGCGTTTGGTATATCAGCGACAGTTCTAACGGTTCGGTCGAGGTTCGCAACTTCGGTTTGGCAAATGACAAACCGGGCGCGGCGGATTTTGACGGTGACGGAAAATCCGACATTTCGGTTTACCGCACGACGGAAGGCAAATGGTATGTGCTGAACAGTTCCAGCAGCAGTTGGTCGGTTTATCGCTTCGGTTTGGCAGATGACGTGCAGATTGCCGGCGATTACGACGGCGACGGCGTTGCCGACATTGCCCAATTCCGCACCGGAGTTTGGTATATCAACGCCAGCACGACCGCCTTTGAAGCTAATAAATTCGGACAGACGGGCGATCAATCAATCGTCGGAGACTACGACGGCGATGGTCGCGCCGATTTGACCGTTTACAAAGAAGGAGTTTGGTCGGTTCGCAATTCGAGTGATAATTCGGTCAGAATTATCACTTTCGGATTACCGACTGATAAATTGGTTAAGTAGGATTTTAAAACTTTGCCAAATAAAAAAGAGCCGCGTGAAAGTGCGGCTCTTTTTTATTTGTAACGGCATTCGCTATTTGCAAAGTCAGCAGAAGCGGGCGCGAAGCGCAACCCTTCCTGACCGGTTAATAATTTGTAACTGATCTGTTTTACTTTGGCTGGAATGCAAGTTTAAGTTCGAGATTCAAGATCAAACAAATTGCAGGTCGGGAAGGGCTGCTCTGCGCCCGCCAAAGAGTTTTACATTTTTAAGAGATTATCTTCGATGATTTCTTCGCCTATTATTTCGTAGAGATTCGGCGCAGATTGTTTGGAAACTTGTTTTTGCGCGGGAACTTCGAGAACTTTTAACTTTATCAAGCGGTCACGGCGTTTGATTTCAATCTCGTCGCCGGTTTTGATTTCCTTTGAAGATTTGGCGGTCGCGCCGTTGATTTTAATCAGATTCGCGTCGCAAAATTCCTGTGCCAGTGAACGACGCGGAATTAAACGGCTGGTTTTTAAAAATAAATCAAGTCGCATAAAGTGAAAGAGGGAAAAAGTGAGAAGGTAAAAAAGTTGGCTTAAAATTAAGCAAAGACTTTTTCACCTTCTCACTTTTTCATTTTTAACCTTTACTTGCTTGGCTTTTTCTCTTCCGATGCGGCTTCGGCGGAGAGCAGCGGCGAAACTATCGGGCGATAAGTATCGTTGATTTTGATGTATGAATCAGCGCGCAGAGTGACGAGATATTTCTTGCGTTCCTGCGGAATTACCTCGTAGGTCATCGCTTTGCGAACTTCGGTTTCATCAAAGAACGAATCCTTTGTCGCTTCTTTGCGGTCGTCAACGCGAAAGATTTCAATGCCTTCGACTGCTTCGACCGGCTCGGTAATTCCGCCGACTTTGGTTGCCGCAATCGGCGCGACAAATTTTTCGCTGATCTGTTTCAGTTCGCTAATTGTCAAAGTTCCGACGCTTCCCTTAGTATCTTTGACTTCCTGACGATCTGAATTATCAACCGCAGTTTTCGCAAAATCCGCCCCGCCGCGAAGCTGTGAAACGAGAATTTTTGCCTTATCGCGGACAGAATTTTCATCGCGTCCGGCAAAACTCAAAAAGATTTCCGAAAGCGTGACGGTTTCCGGCTTGGTAAATTTATCTTTGTGTTTTTCGTAATAATCTTTCATTTCCTTTGCCGACCAACCCCAATAAGTTTTGCTGTCAACTTCGCGCTGCAAAACGCTGTCCTTGATAAATTGTCTGCGCCAGCCGTCGCGGACTTGCTGCGGATCAACGCCTTGTTTATTCATCGCTTCGTAGAGTGAGTCGAGCGTTTTGAGATTTTGCTGTCTCATAATCTCGACAAACCGCTGATTAACCGAAGCATCGGCATCGGCTTCTGCGCCGAGTTCCTTGCCTTTCTGCAAAATCAATTCTTCGTTGATGATATTGGCGATCAATTCGCCTTGTTTGGCTTCGACTTCGGCGGTCGCCTGTTCGCGTGTTTTGCCCTGTTCGACGAGCGAATCAACGACTGAACTCATTTCGCGTTTGACGCGCGAAAGCGTAATCACACCGTCATTGACCTGTGCGACAACTTCGTCAACGACCTTCAATTCGCTTTCCTGAGCGAACGCGGTCAGACTCGTTAAAAACAAAAATGCAATTAAAAAAATTGCGGAGTTGGTATATTTCACTTGGATACTCCTTAAAAAAACTCTTTTGAAAATTTTATGTTGATTGTGTATTTTATGCAACTTTGGGTTTTGATGCCGAAAAGTCATTCCGCGTTTCTTGATAGATTAAAAAATTATGGAAAGCCGCACGATTCGACGTTTTTTAAATTAAGACGGTTCTCACAACATAGCCGCCAACATCTCAAATGAACAAGAAATGTCCCAACTGCCAACTCGTGAACTTTGCGGCTGCCGAAAATTGTCGGCGGTGCGAATATAATTTGCTTGAAACCTCGAATTTTAATCAGCCGGAAGCCAAAAAAACATTTTTCAAATCGAAACTTTTCCTGCGTGCCGGTGGACTTTTTGTTGCGCTTTTCATCGCGCTCTTCGGATTTTATATGTCGTTGATTTTATCGGCGAAACGGCTCGAATATAATGAAAAGAAATCAGTCGAACGGGCGATTTTAATTCTCGAAGACAAAGGTTTCGACCGCGAAGTTTTTCTGCTGCGCTATTTAACGGCATATCGCGCCAACGATAATTGGCTGAATGCTTCGACGCGTGAGGAAAACGCCTACGCCGCGACCAATTTTCCGTTCGAGATAATGACAATCTATCCCGACTTTTTCCAATATCCGCAGGACGACACCGAACGCGCCGCCATTTTACTGCACGAAGCGCAGCACCTCAAAGGCGCAGACGAACAACAAGCCTACGAATTCGTCTGGAAAAACCGCAAGCAATTAGGCTGGACAAAAGACAAATACGCCAACTCCGTCGTCTGGCGCAACGTCCGCAAACAAACCAAAGAAGTCGCGCCTGATCTTTTCGTCTGCAATTTCAATGACTACGGCGACTGCACGGAACAATGAATAATGGTGAATGATGAATGGTGAATTGTTAATAACAAATTCTTCCATTCATCATTCACCATTCACCATTACTCTTCCTCTTCGTCATAATCGCCGACTTCGCCGAATTCCCAGCCGTCGTAGGAGACGAGTTGGTGTTCTTCGGCGAGTTTTTGAAATTCGACGTTTCTTTGCGCGAGCGATTCGGGCGTGTGCGTTTCGACTTTATCAATGTGGAGCAGATATTCGCCGGTTGATTCGTCGGTTTCCTCGTCGCCGAGTTCAAAAATGTCGAGAAAATCGTAGCCTTTATTTTCCAGTTCAAGCCCTAATTTTTCGAGTTTATCAACGTCCGTATCAACAAAGTAATAGCTGTAAAGCATTTCTTCGTCGGTGTTCCATTTGTCCTCAGTTTTTGCCGTATTAAATATTTCTTTAATACCTTCCAATTGCGATTGTGTATCTTTAAATTCCATAATTTTTCTCTCTTAAAATATTTGTGTGCCTAATGCGGCAAAATTAATAATTAATTTACGTTTAAAAACGCGAAGCGGGTCGGAGCGCAATCCGTCCCGGTTGCACTGAGCGTCGTTTTTTGACGCGAATAAGCGTGAGATTGCTCGGAAGTTGAAAGTTTAGAATGATTTGTTCGCGTTTGAAGCAAACACTCATTGCAACCGGGACGGATTGCGCTCCAGTCCGCTTCGCGCCGCTCAAACATTTTTATCAAAATCATCTGTATTTTTCACTTTTCTTCGCTCGTTTTTTCCTCGTCTTTCTTTTCCGGTCGCATATGCGGGAACAGAATCACGTCGCGGATCGAATGTTTGTTGGTCAGGAGCATTACAAGGCGGTCAATTCCGATGCCGATTCCGGCGGCGGGCGGCATTCCGTAGGCGAGTGCGCGAATGTAATCTTCGTCCAAAACCATCGCTTCGTGGTCACCCGATTCGCGTTCTTTGCCCTGGTCAACAAAACGCTCGTATTGTTCCTGCGGATCGTTGAGTTCGCTAAAACCGTTTGCAACTTCCATCCCGTTGATAAACAATTCAAACCGCTCGGCAATCTGCGGATTCTCCGGCGACGCTTTCGACAAAGGCGAAATTGATTTCGGGTAATCAATGATGAATGTCGGCTGAATTAGTTTTTCTTCGACGGTTTCTTCAAATATGTAAACCAAATCGCGTGCGGCTTGGTTAATTTGATTTTCAGAATCATCGAATGTTTTCTGTGTTTCCGCTATCGCTTCTTGCCATAATTTTCTTGTCTTTTCTAAAGTCTTTTTGTTTTCCTCTCGGCGTTCCTCTTTTGATATGGAGTATAATTTCCATTCAACTTTATTATTTTCACTCGCTGCGTTTTGAGATTTATTCTTTTGTGTGGAAATAGCAAGAGTCCGCAGTTTTTGCGGGTCATCAAGCCAAGATTTATCATATTTCTCTCCGGTTAAATCGCTAAAAGTCATATAAAAATCTTCGGGATTCTCACCTTCATCAATTTGCATTTGTTGAGCTTCAACATTGAACGACAAGTTTCGGTGGATTGCTTCTTTCATCGAAAGTCTCTTAAACTTTGAAAAATCAATCTCTTTGCCGTCGTAATTGACAAGTAAACTTCCGCCCGTCGCTTTTTGCACGGATTCTTTGAGCATTTCCTCACAAAAATCCATCATTCCGTTCACGTCCATATAGGCGCAGTAGAATTCGAGCATCGTGAATTCTGGATTGTGCTTCATCGAAAGCCCTTCGTTGCGGAAATTTCTATTCAACTCATAGACTTTTTCAAAACCGCCGACGGTCAATCTTTTTAAATAAAGTTCGGGCGCGATTCGGGCATAAAGCGGAATGTCGAGCGCGTTGTGGTGCGTCTCAAACGGAGTCGCCGCCGCGCCCGTCGCCTTCGGCGTGAGCATCGGCGTTTCGACTTCGATAAAATCGTGATCGTCGAGGTAACGGCGCATTCCGCTAATCAATCGGGCGCGTCTTTCAAAAACCTCGCGCGTCGTCAGTTCACCTTCGGCGTGTTCGACTTGCAGACTCGACGCAATCAAATCGGCGTAACGAAACCGCCGCCGCAATTCGGGATCGGCAATTCCGTGCATCTTGTCAGGCATCGGCAGCAAGGCTTTCGACAAAAACTGCAAAGTCTCGACGTGAATGCTCAATTCGCCCGTGTTTGTCAGAAACAAATAGCCGCTCGCGCCGACAAAATCGCCTTGATCGAGCAGTTTATACGCCGCCCACGCATTTTCGGCATCGAGCGTCTTTTCCGCGTCGTTTTTGACGAGCGAAAACGCACCTTGTTTGCTGTAAATTTGAAGTTTGTTTTTGCCGTCCGTCAGATGCACAAAGTTTCCGCGCAAAGGTGTCGTCAATCTTCCGGCAATTTTAACCGTGCCGAATTCCTTCAATTTCGCGTTCAAATTTTCCTTTAATTCGGCGTTCGGACGCTCTCTTTCGGCAAGCGTCGCAATATGCGCTTTGATCTCGCCGACGATCTCACCGAGCGGCGCGAAATGCAAAATATTCGAAATCGTATCTTCCGTGCCGGTGATTTTTGAACGCTCGAATTTGTTCGGATACGAATTTCCGATGAGCGTTTCCAACGCTTTTAAATGTTCGACACGCGCTTCGGTTTGGTCGTTCGGCTCGATAATGTTTTCTTCAAAAATTGTTTTTGCGGTCGTATTTGCAATAGACATAATTTTGGCAAAATAATCAGTAGAGCGAGCGGTAGCGAGTCTGTTTCAATATCTGAACTCTGCTGAGTCAGGTGTTCGCTACCGCTCACTATACTGATTGGCTTTTTTAGAATCTTCTCAAATTTGCAATCTGTAATTTGAAATTTGAAATGAATTAAAAATTATAAGCGAGCGATGAAAACTCGGCAATCGCACGATTTGAAAAGATGCGTTTTTCGTGCGAAAGTCAAAGGATATGACTTTGAAAATCGGAGATACTTTTACTGTTGAAAAAGAAGTTACGGACGAACTTATCCGCCGATTTGCCGACGTTTCGGGCGATCATAACCCGATTCACCTCGACGAAGAATTTGCGAAAACAACCCGTTTCGGCAAACGAATCGCGCACGGAATGCTCGGCGCATCATTCATTTCGGCGGTTTTAGGCTACAAACTAAGCGAACAAAAAGTCGTTTATTTGAGCCAATCGCTGAAATTCATCGCGCCCGTTTTCATCGGCGATACGGTCACGGCAAAAGCCGTCGTCAAAGAAATCCGCGAAGACAAACCGATTGTCACCATCGAAACAACCTGCGAAAACCAAAATGGCGAACTGCTCATCACCGGCGAAGGCAAAATAATGGTGCTGCCGTAAGAATTTTTATCCACAGATAAACACAGATGCACACAGATAAAGACAAGATATTTTAATGATCGGAAGTCGAGCAAAATTAGTTTCAAATATTCCATTCGGAATAGATAAAAGATGAGAGATGATAGTTGAGAGTTCAAATCTATCAGTTATCAGCTATTATCTATCAGTTATTCCGAAGTCAAATCTCAAATGTGTTTGCTCACTTACTTATTCTTAAATCTGTGTTTATCTGTGTGCATCTGTGGATAAATTTTCCTAAGATTGAAAAATGACGATTGCTGCCGAAGAATCAACTGAAATTAAACGTCTGCGCGACGAAATCCGGCGCGGAACGCGCGTTATTTCTCTGAGCAGTTTAACCTCAATTGCGTCGAAAGCCTTTGTTTTGGCGCAGATTCAAACCCAAACAAATAAGACTTTCGTCATCGTCACCGATTCAAACAAAGACCTTGAAAGTTGGGAATGCGATTTAAACTTCTTACAATCGCAAATCGCAAATCGCAAATCGCAAATCTCAACGCTTCCATCGTTTGAAACCGACATCTATTCCGGTATTTCGCCGCACGCTGAAACGCTTGAAAAACGCGCTTTGACGCTGTGGAATTTTTCATTTGGACTCTCTGAATTTGTCGTCGTGTCGGCAAAATCACTGATTACAAAAACAGTTGCGCCGGGTGAAATGAAAAATTTAGGCGCGATATTGAAGCGGGACGAAGATTTTGCGCCCGAAGATTTGATCGAAAAGCTCGTCGCAAGCGGTTATGTGCGCGAAGAACCGTTAAAAAATATCGGCGAATTTAGCGTGCGCGGCGGAATTCTCGATGTTTGGTCGCCGACGGCGGAAATGCCCGTGCGAATCGAATTTTTCGGCGACACGGTTGATTCGATCCGGCAGTTTGACGCGGAAACACAGCTTTCGGTCGGACAACTTAAAGAAATCTCGCTCGCGCCGATGCGCGAATTTGCGGCAAATTCCAGCGATTTTAACGATTGGTCGTTTTTTGCAAAGGAAAGATTTTCGGACGAAAAACAATTTCGCGCCGTCAAAGACCGCACCGATTTTGCGTCGGAAGGCGAATCTTTTTCGGGCTGGGAATTTTTATTGCCTTTGGTGAAACCTCGTGAATCTTCGGTTTTCGATTATTTGAAAGACGCGATTTTCGTGATTGACGAACCGCCGATCATCGAACAAACGCTGTCAAATTATTACGAAAATTTAGAAAATCGTTACGCCGAAGTGACAAATGCGGGCGAAATTGGTTTAGAACCGAACGAATTATTTTTAACGGCGGACGAATTACGGGCAAAATTTGAAAATCGTCAAAGATTGGAATTACGCGCTCTCGGCAGAACGGCGGCGGAAACCGACGAAGCGTTTCAAACGCAGTAAAAAATTGCCAAATCATTACATTTCCGTTATTTTAATAATATGGAAGTTACGCTGAATTTACCGAAAAATATCTATCTCGATCTGTCGAAATCCGCTCAAAAATCAAAGCGCACCTTCGATGAAATAGTTTCGGAAAGATTACAGAATAAGCCGGAAAATCCGCTGACGGCGAGTTCCGACGAAGAAGTGTTGGAAGCGGCGAAATTGTGGATTCCCGAAAAACAATCCGAACGCCACAGCCGACTTTTGTATAAAAATCAAGCCGGAACTCTAACCGCTTCGGAGAAAAAAGAGATGGATTTTTTTCAGCAGGTTTATCGAATCGCTCTATTGCGAAAAGCGCAGGGAATCAATGAAGCGTTGCGGCGCGGATTGATCAAATCGGTTGACGAACTGAAATGAGTAACTCAACTTACGCAATTTTGGTTTTTTGCCCGTGAAACGGGTATCAGAATAAAGCCCCGTGCGTGAGCGCGGGGTTGAATGCAAAAAGTTGTCAAAGCTGTCGAAGATAGCGACAGCCGCCAACAAGTTTAACCGGCTGTCACCCGTTTCACGGGTTTGAAAATTTATTTCGTTCTTCCCCGCGCTCACGCACGGGGCTTTATTCTGCCACCCGTTTCACGGGCTAAATCAGAAAACTGCATAAGATGATTGAGTAAAATCTCGCGGTCGAAGCCTTAAAACTCAACAACGAAATTCTTGTTTCCGTCAGGCGGCTTTGGGTCGAATTCGATTTATTTCCGCCAAAAGATTAAAAATAAAATGTCGAAACAACCATTATTCCTGTTTCCTACTGCCGAAAAAGCTGTCGAAATTGAAATCGGTTCGCGCTCGACGCGCAAGTTTCACGGCGATATAAATTCATTTGTGCAGAGTTCAAAAGCGCAAATTTCCAACTTCAAATTTGTCTTCCAATCGCACGGATTAGTTGAACGATTTACCGAAATTTTGCGCGATTACAAAGCGAATTTGTCGCCTGAAAACCTCTTTGTCGGCGACCTTTCAAGCGGTTTTGAGATTCCGTCATTAAATTTAACCGTTTTCACCGAAAACGATATTTTCGGCGAAACGACGCAAGCCGAATATCAAAAGCCGAAAACCAAAGACCAAAGACCGAAGACCAACATCGGTGCATTTATTTCGGATTTTCGTGATTTGAAAACGGGCGATTACGTCGTTCACGTTGACCACGGAATCGGACGTTTTGAAGGTTTGCAAAACATTTCGGCGCAAGGTGCGGAACGCGAGTTTATGCTGCTCGTTTACGCCGATAATACGAAACTTTTTGTTCCCGTGGAAAGGCTCGATTTGGTTTCGCGCTATTCTTCGGGCGAAGCGGCGCAGCCATCTTTAGACAGACTCGGCGGACTCGGCTGGCAGAAAACGAAGGCGAAGGCGAAACGCGCGATGCGCGATATGGCGGACGAACTGCTCCGACTTTACGCCGAACGAAAAATGGTCAAAGGCTTTGCGTTTTCGCCCGACGCGCCGTGGCAGAAAGAATTTGAGGACGCTTTTCCATATCAATTAACTGTTGACCAATCAAATGCAATTGATGACACGAAAGACGATATGCAAACCGACGTGCCGATGGACCGATTGATCGTCGGCGATGTCGGCTACGGCAAAACCGAAGTCGCAATGCGCGCCGCGTTCAAAGCCGTGATGGACGGCAAACAGGTCGCCGTTCTCACGCCGACGACCGTTCTCGCGTATCAACATTCCGAAACCTTCAAACAACGCTTTGCCGCGTTTCCAGTTTCTATCGAACTTTTATCGCGTTTCCGCTCGCCGAAGGAGCAAAAATTAGTCGTCGAATCAACCGAAAACGGCAAGACGGATATTTTAATCGGGACGCACCGAATTTTGTCTAACGATGTCAAAATGCCGAAACTTGGGTTAGTAATTGTTGACGAAGAACAGCGTTTCGGTGTCGCGCACAAAGAGAAATTAAAGCAGATGAAGAAAAAGGTTGACGTGCTGACGCTTTCAGCAACGCCGATTCCGCGAACTTTGAATATGTCGCTTTTGGGAATGCGCGATATGTCGGTGATCGAAACGCCGCCGCGTGATCGGCTGGCGATTAACACGCAGGTCGTGCAGTTTTCGGAAGGCGTAATAAAGTCGGCAATCGAACTCGAAATGGCGCGAAACGGGCAAGTCTTTTTCATCCACAATCGCGTCGAAACTATCGAAGCAATTGCCGCAAACGTCAAAAAAATCGTCCCGAATGCGCGAATCGTCATCGCGCACGGACAGATGAACGAAAAGGAAATGGAAACCGCCGTGCTTGATTTTGTCGCGTATAAATACGACGTTTTGGTGGCGACGACGATCATCGAAAACGGCATTGACATTCCGCGAGCGAATACAATAATTATCAATCGCGCCGACAATTACGGACTTTCGCAGCTTTACCAACTTCGCGGTCGCGTCGGTCGTTCAAATCGCCGCGCTTACGCTTATTTGTTGATTCCAAGCGAGTTAGAGTTAACTCCAATTGCGCGGCGAAGGCTTTCAGCGATTCGTGAATTTTCGGATTTAGGCGCGGGTTTTCGCATCGCCGCACTCGATTTGGAACTGCGCGGCGCGGGAAATATTCTTGGCGGACAGCAATCGGGACAACTCGACGCGCTCGGCTTTGACCTTTATACGAAAATGTTGGAGCGGACGATTATGGAACTCAAAGGCGAAACTGTCGAGGACGAAATCAGCGTTTCGCTCAACCTCGGCGTGGACGTTTCGATTCCGCAGAATTATATTTCGGAAACTTCGCAAAGGTTAAGGACTTACAAACGAATTTCGAGTGTCGATTCGGAAGAAAAACTACTCGCAATTTACGCTGAAATTCAAGACCGTTACGGCAAAATCCCCGAATCGGTCAATAATTTGTTCGATTACGCAAGGTTAAGAAAACTCGCCGAAGCAATGCAAATCGTTTCCGTTGATAAAACAAATAACGGTGTTGCGATCAAATTAAGCGAAAACGCGCACGTCGCGCCCGAAAAATTAATGCAGATTTTATCGGATTACGAAGGCTCGGCATTTTCGCCAAACGGCATCTTGCGCGTTGTTGTTTCAACGGATAATTTAATCGGTTCGGCACGGAAAGTTTTAGAGGAAATAAGAGCGTAAATCGGGCGCAAATTGGAGCGCGGACATCTCTGTCCGCCCGCGTTCGAGGCTTTGCGATGAACGCGGAAAACGACTATTTGCTTAAATCTAACTTGAAATCTAAAGCGGCGTTTGTCCGTTTTCGCTGCGCTGAACGGACGGCGGACAGAGATGTCCGCGCTCCAATTTGCGCTCCAGTCAAAGAAAATTGAACGAACAAAACGAAACAATTAAAGTTTTGAGTTGGCGGCAGATGCTTTTGCTCGGCAAAGGTTCGCTGGCGCGGCAGATAATTCACGCGATTATTAGTATTGCTTTGCGGCTGTTTTTTCGGCGGATCGAAGCCGTTAATGTCGAAAATGTTCCGAAGGACGGTGCGATAATTTTTGTGCTGAATCATCCGAATGGTCTGGTTGATCCGGGACTCGTGTTTGTTTCACTTGCGCGGCGTGTTTCGTTTTTGGCGAAATCTACACTTTTTGATATTCCGGTCGCCGGATTTTTGCTGCGGGCTTTCGAGATTTTGCCCGTCTTTCGGCGCGTTGACGCGACCGGCGATATGTCGAAAAACTTGCAGACATTTCAAAATTGCTATGATCTGCTCGCGCAAGGTCGCTGCATCGCCATTTTCCCCGAAGGCATTTCGCACAACGAAACCAAACTCCAACCGCTGAAAACCGGCGCGGCGCGGATTGCGCTTGGTGCGCTTGGAGTTCCAAATTCCAAATTTCAAATTTCAGATTCGGTTGAAAATTTAACGGCTGCTGATTTCCCGTTAAAAATAGCGGCAGTCGGTTTGTTTTATACGTCGAAAACTGCGTTTCGGAGCGAGGCTTTGATTCGTTACGGTGAGATTTTTGAAGTTGAGCCTGTCGCGCTCGATGAAAATAATGAACCGCCGCGCGAAGCCGTTTACGCGCTCAATGCGAAGATCGAAAATGTACTGCGAGAAGCGACTTTGAATCTCGAAACCGAACGCGAACTCGACGCGGTGTTAAAGGCGGAGGCTTTGTTTTCATCGGTTTACGAAAATCTGATTTTTAAAGATACGCTCACGCAAACCTTTAATCGTTTGCAGGATTTGGCGCAGAAATATAAACTTTTGGGACAAAATGAACCCGAAAAAATGCGCCGTCTGAACGAAAAAATTACCGCTTATGAAAACGATTTGAAAACGAGCGGCGTGACGGCGGAAAGTCTTTCTGTTTTGCAGCATCCGACGTGGTATGTCTTTCGCTATTTGATTTTGCGAATCTTGGTTTTGATAATCCTCGCGCCGTTGGCGATTGCCGGTGCGATTGTTCATTCGCCGGCGTATCTTTTCTCGAATTTTATCGGCTTGATGTTCAAAACACACGGCGCGGATGCGGCAGGTTCGACTTATAAAATCGTCGCGGCGATAGTTTTTATGCCGCTGACGTGGCTGTCTGTCGCGGCATTTGTCTGGTATTTTTTCAGTTGGCAATTCGCGTTAATTTCAATTCCGCTGACGATTTTGTGCGGTTACATCGCGCTTCGTTCGTCGGAAACGCTGATTGATCTGACGATTTGGCTCAAATCGGCGTGGCTTTTGTTTCGCCAACGTGCGCTGTTTTTGCGTCTGCTCGTTCAGCGCGAAACTTTGCAGAAGGAAATCGGTGAAATCATTGGGAAAGATTGAAGAAATGGAACGCGGATTTGACGGATTGTCGCGGATTTTATTTTAAACTTTATCTGCGAAAATCCGCCTGATCCGTTAAATCCGCGTTCCATTTCTTTATTTTTTCTCGCCGATGACAAGCGTTGCTTTGACGGAAAATTGAAATGTCAAATCCTGATCTTCCGCGTCAATTAATTTGGCAAGCTGTTTTATCGCTTTTGTTTGTTCTTTTTTGCTCAAAGTTTTCAGCCAAACAGGAAGCAGAAAATCGGCGACGAGCGGCGAATTGATAAAGTCTTCGCCGTTTTGGTAATCGAAAAATTCGTTCTGCGTGTGCGTTTCGACGTTTTCGAGTCCGGCTTTTGCGGCAATTTCTTCGATTCGTGAAATCGTCGGAAGTTCTGAAATCAATTGTTCGCCCAGTGCGCCGTGTTCGCCTAAATCTTCGTTGAAACAAACTTCCCAGAGCAGCGAAAAAACTTCACCGAAACTGCCTGCCGTCGCCGTAAAAAAGACAACTTTGCCGCCGGATTCGACGACGCGGGCGGCATCGGAAACCAAATTTTGCAGCTCATCAGGACGGACAAAACTTGCGTCGGCGATCACGCCGCTAAAGGTTTCATCGTCAAAACTGTTCATCGAAAAATCAATATTAGCGCGAATAGCGACGGCTTTGTCGCGGGCGATTGTCAAAACATCCGTGTTTTCGGCGGTCGCAAAAAACTCTGCTTTTTTACCGAGTTTTTTGCTCAAAGCCAGTGCGTGATTGCCCGTTCCGGCGTTGATATACAGAAGTTTTTCCTCTTTGGCAAAGCCGATGTGTTTGTCCACTAAATCCGTAAAACGCAGCGTCCACTGCTCATCAATATACAAATCCCGCAGAAACGCGAGTTCTTTTTGTGTCTTACTCATAAATTCTATTAAATCGCAAACGACCTTAGAGAATCAAAACGGCAATCGCGTTGTCTGCACAAACTTTGTTTGCAATTACAGGTTTCAAATTACAAATTACAAATAATGCAGATGTGAAATTAAAACAATTGCCTACGAAAGACACGAAATAAACGAAAAATTAAAACTTAGAGCAAATTCGAGTTAATATGTGAATTAAGAGTCCAAAAAACTAATTTCATCAGCCTTTAGTTTATCAGTCAATCAAATTTAGCGGGCGCGCAAAGCCGCTACCCTTCCCGACCTGTTAATACTTGATCTTGTCTTTTTCAATTTTAACGTGAATTCAAGTTTAACTTATCTTTTTCAAGCCAAAACAAATTTCAGGTCGGGAAGGGTTGCGGCTTTGCGCGCCCGCTCTTTCGGTCATTTTCAGAAACCGACATTTTTTCCAACTCTTTGATTCGCAAAAGGCAGAAACCCGCGCGTGAGCAAGAACGCAAAATGTATGCGTTAGGCACTCTTGCTCACGCGCGGGTTTCTGCCTTTAAATGCCATTCACAAGTTTCTAAATCTGTTTTAAACTTCAAAATATTTTGACTTATTTTCGTTCTTTTCGTGTCTTTCGTCGGCAATTTTTGAAATTTGAAATTTGAAATTTGTAATTGTATCTGCAAAGATGCCTTTAATTATGGCAAAACACATTAAAGAATTGTTCGATCTGACCGGAAAAGTTGCGATTGTGACCGGCGGAAGTCGCGGAATCGGCGTTGAAATGGCGGAAGGTTTGGCGGAAGCGGGCGCAAGTTTGATGCTTTGTGCGCGGCGCGAAGCGGGACTTGTCGAAACCGTCGAAGATTTTCGCGCGAAAGGTTTTCACGTTCACGGCAAAACCGCCGACGTTTCAAAAGCCGCAGACGTGCAGGCGGTTGTTGACGAAACTATCGAAAAATTCGGTAAAGTTGATATTTTAATCAACAACGCGGGCGTTTCGTGGGGCGCGATGCCCGAAGAAATGACGCTCGAACAATGGCAAAAAGTGATTGATGTTAATTTAACGGGTTGTTTTCTGATGGCGCAGGCGGTCGGGCGTGAAATGCTCAAACAGAACAGCGGTTCGATTATTAATATCGCTTCGATTGCAGGAATGAGTTCGAGCGCAAATGGTCCGTTTTACGCCGGATATGTCGCATCGAAAGCCGGATTAATCGGCTTAACGCGCGAACTCGCCGCAAGTTGGGGACGCAAGGGAATTCGCGTCAATGCCATCGCGCCCGGATTTTTTCACTCGCGTCTTGCCGATAAAGTGATTGATATTTACGAGCGTTCGATTCAGGAAAACAACGTCATTCCGCGCGTCGGCGAAGAGGGCGAACTCAAAGGCATCACAGTTTTTCTCGCGTCGGATGCGTCGAGTTATGTGACGGGACAAACGATTGCCGTTGACGGCGGAATGACGGTTTAGCAATTTTGGATTGGTTTGAATCCGAATTACTCGGAGCGAAAAATTACCTCGCGGACTGTTTGTAAGTTTGGCAGAATTTGCAAAACAAAGTTATATTGATTGACGCGGATACAAAAACTTTCATCAAATTTAACTCAGATTAGGAACAAAAAAATATGTTAAAAAAATGTCTGGTTTTGTTATTAGTCGTTCTGGTGTTTAATTTTGCCGGCGGCAGATTGGTATTTGCCCGGACGCAAAATGATAAAAGTGCCAAATTGACTCAAAAGATAAAGACTAAAGTTGCTAAATTCGGCACAGGTGAAAAAGCCAAAGTCAAAGTCGAACTACTCAACCAGACCAAAATTAAAGGCTACATCAGCGCGATTGACGACGATTCGTTTACTGTCACCGACAAAAAAACAGGCGCGGCAACTAAAATTAGTTACGCAGATACTAAAAAAGTGATGAGCGGCAACGGTCTTTCAACCGCCGCGAAAATCGGGATTGCCGTTGGAATTGCCGTGCCGGTGACAATTATTTTGACGCTTTTCGGCATTCAATATTGTAACGAACAAGCCTGTTAAATGATTTTACCAAAAATTTAATTCAACAAATATAGTGAAAATGGAAAGTGCAACGAAATTAAATCTCGCTTCAATCATCGAGCATCACGCGAATATTACGCCAAACCGGGAAGCGATTGTTTGGAATAAGACGCGGCTGACCTACGCGCAGCTCAACGCGCTGGCGAACCGCGTGGCGAATGCTTTGACGGAAATGGGCATCGGTTACGGCGACAAGGTTGCGCTCGCGTGTCCGAATCTGCCTTTCTTCCCCGTAGTTTATTACGGGGTTTTGAAAACTGGTGCGGCGGTCGTGCCGCTGTGCATCTTATTCAAAGGGCGCGAAGTCGAATATCATCTGCGCGATTCGGACGCGAAAGCCGTTTTTTGTTTTGAAGGCTCGGCGGAATTGCCGATGCTGCAAGCCGTCAAAGAAGGTTTTGACAAGGTTGATTCGTGCGAGCATTTGATTGTAATGACCGCCGATTTAGCCGCGCCGAGTCCTTTGCCCGAACACAAAACGCTGACACAAGTTACTTTCGATAAATCCGAAGAATTTGTCAGTTATCCGACCAAACCGAACGACACCTGCGCGATTCTTTACACATCAGGGACGACCGGACAGCCGAAGGGCGCGGAGTTGACGCATTTTAATATTTATTCAAATTCGGCGACCGTTTATCAGCTTCATTTGCCGGTGATGGATTTCACCGACAACAAACAGAAAACTTGTCTGATTACGCTGCCGCTGTTTCATACGACCGGACAAACCGTGCAGATGAACTCGAATATTTACGCCGGAAATCGCGTTGTTTTGCTGCCGCGATTCGAGCCGCAGACGACGCTCGAAACGATGGAGCGCGAGGAAGTGAATTTTTGGGTCGGCGTTCCGACGATGTATTGGGCGTTGCTCAAATACGCGGAAGAAACTGATTTCGATGTCACGCGTGTTTCCAAATTTATCAAAGTTTGCACGTCGGGCGGTGCGCCGATGCCGGTCGAAGTGATGAATTCATTTGAGAAAAAATTCGGCGTGCGCGTGATGGAAGGCTACGGATTGAGCGAAACTTCGCCGCTGGCAACATTCAATCATTTTGAGCGTCCGTCAAAAGCCGGAACGGTCGGGCAAGCCATTTTAGGCGTTGAAGTCAAATGCGTTGACGACGACGACAACGAAGTGAAACGCGGGAAACGCGGCGAAATCGTCATTCGCGGTTTCAACGTGATGAAAGGTTACTACAAACGTCCCGAAGCGACCGCCGAAGCATTTAAAAACGGCTGGTTTCACACGGGCGACATCGGAATTTTTGACGATGAAGGCTATCTTTCAATCGTTGACCGCAAAAAAGATATGATTCTGCGCGGCGGCTACAACGTCTATCCGCGCGAACTTGAAGAAATTATTATGACGCATTCGGCGGTTTCACTCGTCGCCGTGATCGGCGTTCCGCACGACAAAATGGGCGAGGAAGTCAAGGCTTACGTCGTCCTCAACAAAGGCGCGGAATTAACGGAAGAAGAATTTATCGCGTGGTGCAAATCGCAGTTTGCGGCGAACAAGTATCCGCGCCTCGTCGAATTTTGCGACGCGCTGCCAATCGGCGCAACGGGCAAGATTTTGAAGCGCGAACTGCGTTCATAACTAAAAGAATTAATTCGGAATAACTGATAGATAATAGCTGGTAACTGATAGATTAAAGCGCGTTTTTATCTATCAGCTTTCAGCTATCAGTTATCAGCTATTCCGAAGATTTGCGTAACTATTTTGCAAAGCTAATCAAATGATAAATGTCCAAGTTTTATTTTTCGGCGCAACGGCGGATGAAGCCGGAGCGCGTGAAATCGAAATTGAGTTAAACGAAAACGCCAAAG
This sequence comes from Pyrinomonadaceae bacterium, assembly GCA_965247805.1. Classification (GTDB taxonomy): domain Bacteria; phylum Acidobacteriota; class Blastocatellia; order Pyrinomonadales; family Pyrinomonadaceae; genus JAFDVJ01. Next base: position 3,709,031 of record OZ252034.1, on the reverse strand, counting down.
CCTCGGATGCGTTCAGCGAAATTGTCGGTAAATTTCCGCGACTGGCACAACACAAACTGCTTTTCGCGGTTAATCAGGAATACGCAAGCGGCGATGAAATCGTCAAAGACGGCGATGAATTGGCGATTTTTACGGCGGTTTCGGGCGGTTAAATTGTCGGCGCAAAGCGGACTGGAGCGCGAGCGGCTCGCTTGCCGTCCGTTCGAGGCTCTGCGAGAAGGCGGATGAACGCCTCAATTACATTCGAGTTAAATTTTAGACGGGCGTTTCCGCGCCTGTTCTCGCAAAGCCTCGAACGCGCGGGCAAGCGAGCCGCTCGCGCTCCAGTCGCAGAAGCATTTTTCAGGCAATATTTTAGCTTGTCATTGGCGGCTATCTTAGTTTTATGAGTTTTTACGAAATTACAACCGAACCTTTGAACATCGGCGAAATTGCGCGGCGTGTTGTTCCCGTCAATTGCGGTGCGATTGTCACGCTTGACGGCTTTGTGCGCCAATTTACGAAAGGGCGCGAAACCGAATATCTCGTCTATGAAGCCTATGAACCGATGGCTTTGAAAGAAATGGAAAAACTCATCGCACGGGCGCACGAACAGTTTGAAATCGAAAATGTCGGAATCGTGCATCGTCTCGGCAAACTCGAAATCGGCGAAACGAGTGTCGTTATCTCGGTCGCGTCGCCGCACCGCCGCGCTGCATTCGAGGCTTGCGAATGGCTCATCAAAGAACTCAAAAAAACAGTTCCGATCTGGAAAAAAGAAGTTTACGCCGACGGCGAAATCTGGATCGAAGGCGAACAAAATGCCGCTTGAGAAATGTTAAATTGAAGTTACGATTCTGCTTTTTTTAGCTTGTCCTATTCTTCCGCGTAACATATTATCCTAAATTGCTTACTCGACAATTTGAAAAACAAAGGCGGATTTTCTGCCTTTTCACCTATTTTTAGCAATATCAAAGAGGAATTTATGTTACGGAAATTATTACCGTTTTTTATTACAATTTTAATATTTACCGCGAATCTTTTCGCGCAGTCACAGGCGACGACCGGCAATATCGAAGGTCGTGTGCTTGACCCGAATGGCGCAGTCGTGCCGAATGTCAATGTTTCGGCAACTAATAAGGACAATGGTTTCGGCAAAACCGTCATTGCCGACGCGGACGGAAATTTCGTTTTCGTTCTTCTGCCGCCGGGAAAATACACGGTCGAAGCCAAAGCCGCGTCAGGCTTTCAACCCGCGACTTATGAAAATGTCACCGTCAATGTCGGCGGAAAAACGTCGCTCGAAATTACTTTATCAGTCGGCAGCGGCACAACTGTTGTTGATGTGATTGCCGAAGGTCAGGGTGTTGAAACATCGCGGACTTCGATTGCTTCGACGGTTGACGAACGGCGCGTGATTAATCTGCCGACGAACGGACGCAACTTTTTAGATTTTGTGACTCTCACGCCCGGAATCGTCCGCGATCCGACACGCAGCGGAGATTTATCGGTCGGCGGACAAAAGGGAACCTTTAACAGCATCCAGATTGACGGCGCAAGTTCCGACAATACTTTTTTCGGACAATCATCGGGACGCACGGGTTCGGGACGCGCTCCGTCGCAGTTTTCGATTGATACGGTCAAAGAATTTCAGGTCAATCAAAACGGATTTTCAGCCGAATTCGGACGCGCCGCCGGAGCGGTTATCAACGTCGTCACGAAATCGGGAACAAACAAATTTTCGGGCAGTGCATTTGAATATTTCCGCGACGAATCGCTCAATGCGCGAAGTCCTGTTTTAGTTGCCGCCGGACGCGCTCGTCCCGCCGGACAAATCAATCAATTCGGCGGAACATTCGGCGGACCGATTCGCAAAGACAAAGTATTTTTCTTCGGTGCGTATGAAGGTCAACGCTCGAATCTGCCGAATCCGGTCGTGCTGCGTTCGCTGCCGTTTGCTCCGGCAAGCGTTCAGGCTTTGCTCGGACCGAAGGCTGCTTCTTACAACATTGACCGCAAACAAGATACTTTTTTAGGCAAGGTTGATTTCAACATCAACGAAAAAAATCAGGTTTGGGTGCGTTTCAATCAACAGAATTTCACCGGAACGAATCTCGAAAATTCGGGAACTCTGAGCGCGGTCGAACACACCGGCAACAGCAATGTCAAAACTTCGGCGTTGACGACGCAGTGGACACACACGCTAACGCAAAGTTGGATTAACGAATTCCGCTTCCAATTTTCGCGCGACCGCGAACCGGGTTTGGCAAATTCCGATGCGCCGGAAGTTTCGGTAACGGCAAATGCGGGCGGCATCAACGACGGAACTTTCAGTTTCGGTCGCAACAATTTCAGTCCGCGTGAAACGACGATTACGCGCTATCAATTCATCAACAACCAAACTTACCTGACCGGAAATCACGCGATCAAATACGGCGCAGATTTGTTGTTCGACCAAATTTTCAACTTTTTCCCCGGACTTTTCAGCGGTTCATACACTTTTACGAGTTACGCAAATTTAGCGGCAAATACGCCTTCGCGTTATCGCCAGAGTTTTGCGGGCGCGGGAACGACGGGCGGCACGACCAAGCCGAATAACCGCGAATACGGATTTTTCGTGCAGGACGATTGGCGCGTTTCACCGAAATTAACTTTGAATCTCGGTCTGCGCTACGATTATCAAACGATTGCCAAACCGCCGATTCAGAATCCGAATGCCGCGCTGCTCGCCGCCGGATTTGACACGAGCTTTCAGCCGAAGGACAAAAATAACTTCGCGCCGCGTCTCGGTTTTGCGTATGCTTTTAACGAAAAAACGGTATTGCGCGGCGGCTACGGATTATTTTACGCCCGCACGACCGCGATTATGACCGGCACGGCGCATTCGCAAAACGGCATTCAGGTCGTCGCCATTGACATTAATTGCACGACTGCTCCGGCGGGAACCTGTCCAACTTATCCGAATGTTTTTACGAGCATTCCGACCAGTGTTGCGGCAGTTACGCCGAATCTTTATCTTTTCGACAAAAATTACAAACAGCCATTCACGCATCAGGCGCGTTTGCAGTTTGAACGCGAAATTTTTGCGAATACGACGTTTTCGGTGCAATACACGATGTTTCGCGGACAGGATTTGTCCAGAACGCGCAACGCGAATTTGAGTGCGCCGGTGGCAACTGTTGCCGCCACGCCGTCGGGTGAATCTTTTACTTTTCAAAGATTTATAAATCCGCGCCCGATTGGAATATTCCAACGCATTTCACTGTTTGAAAGCACGGCGAAATCCTTTTATCAAGGTTTGACTTTTGAATTAAACAGACGTTTTTCAAATCGCTGGCAGTTCAATACGAGTTACACGCTTTCCAAAGCCAAAGATAATAAACCGGATCAAACTTCGGTTGTGCCGGGCGGCGGCGATGATGCGAAGATTGCCGAAAATCAATTCGATCTTTCGGGCGAATACGGACGTTCGGATTTAGATGTGCGTCATCGGTTTATTTTCAGTCCGGTTTATGAAACGGGAACCTTCAAATACAGCGACAATAAATTTGTTCGCGCACTTTTGAGCGATTACGTTTTCACCGGAATTTTTACGGCGCAGTCGGGATTTGCATATTCCGCGCTTGTTTCGGGCGACCCGAATAATGACGGAATTACTTCGACCGACCGCGTTCCGGGAACGAAACGCAATCAGTTTTCGACTCCGGCTTCGTGGATCGTAGATATGCGCGTCGGCAGAATTATTCGTTTCGGAGAGCGTTATCGTTTATCGCTTTTTGCTGAAGGTTTTAATCTTTTCAACCGCTCAAATGTGCAGAATGTGAATAACACGCTTTATGCTTTCAGCGCAGCAAACGCGACTTTACCGAACCGTTTATCGGCGGCGGCAACCAACTTCGGCACACCGCGAACATTTATTTCCGGTTCGCCGTCGTTTAATTCAAATTCAAGCTACAACCGCGAATTTCAACTCGGTATCAGGTTTGATTTCTAATCAGAACAGGGAGCGATAGCGACTTGTGTAATCTTGACGGCTTCACCCGCTCACTATTGTTCGGGGTTCTGATTAATTACGCAACTGGTAAAAAAAGGCGGGAAAGTTCATTAAATTCCCGCCTTTTCTTATCGTCTCGTGCGCCATTATTCGACGCGCAGGCTTCTGCCTTATTCAAATTTCGTTCGCGCTTTGCTGACGATTTCGTCGAAATACTTTTCCAAATCAGCATTCACGCCGCGTAGTCCGGCGACGACTTTTTCGCCCCAGTTGACGTATTCGATTTTTCTTTCCTGCGACCAATCGTGCGGCGGATTGTTTGTAACATCGGTGATATTGCTGATTTTATCGGCGAGTTTGATTTGTTTTGCGCCCGTCGAAAGATGCGGTGCGTGTTCGATTTGTTTTTGTTTGCGCTCCTGTTTCGGCAGAGATTTATCGTCGGTGACTTCCATCACATAATCCGAAACCGTCGCGCCAAACAGTTCGGTAATTTCTTCTTTGGTTGCGTCCGTATCTTCGACCGTATCGTGCAAAATCGCGGCGGTTAAAATGTCGTAATCTTCGACTTTTCCGACGTTTGCCAGTAAATTCACGACTTCGAGCGGATGATTGATATAAGGTTCGCCGTCGTCGCCTTTGCGTTTTTGAAGTTTGTGCTTTTTCGCGGCGAAACTCGCCGCTTTTAGTAAGTTAGCTAAATTGTTCATAAAAGTTTAGGAAGTTTAGGAAGTTTGGGAAGTTTAGGAAGAAGGAAAATACTTCCCGAACTTTCTAAACTTCCTAAACTTCCTAAACTCATTTCACTACTTCAATCGCCAGCGTTTGCTGTCCCGAAATGATGAATTCGGCGGGCGCGATTAACTGCTCGGAAACGACTGTTTGCGTCGTCGGTTTGAAGCCTCCGGCGGCGCGGTCGTTGTTCATCGTCGCCAGCATTGACGGCGGCAGATTCGGCATTTCGCTGACACCGATGATCGTGCCGTTCGTCGTGCGCTGAAGCTGCGCGTAAAGCTGATCGAATCTTTTTACCTGATTGATCGTATTGACGAGTTCGCCCAAATTCTTCGGCGTGAATTGCTGAACAATCGAGTTTTGCTGAATAAATGTGCCGTCACTGATCAAAACCGAATACGCGCCGTTTGCCGCATCAACCGGAATTTTGACGGGGATTTTCTGCACGAACATTTTGCCCGTATCGGTTCGCGCATACGCCTGCACTTCGACAATTTCGCCCGCCTTAACGCGCGTTTTGTCAACCGCGATGCGTTCGAGCGTTGCCGATTTGTCGCCGTCACGCGAAACCGCGTTGATCGTGATTTTGCCGATTTCGAGATCGTCAAAATTGCTGTGAATCAGCGTGTTGACGGGCAAAGCGACGGACAGCGCGGAATATTGCGCGGCTTGTGCGCCGCCGAATCGCGTTTCGATTTTCAGCGGCTGTTGATTTTTAACTTCGACCGTGCCGTTCATTTCGACGGTCGTTTCGCCGATATTTCGTTCGTTGGCGACGAGCGAATTATAGAGCGTAATATTGAGCAGCAGCGGCGTTAAAAAGCCGTCTTTGGCAACCTCGAAATTCAAAGTCTGCGTCTGTCCGCGACTCGTTTCGAGATTGATCTGCACGGGAATCATTTTCGGTGCCTGACCGAGTTTGCCGAAAACTCCGGTTGCGCGATCCTGCGTCATCGAACCGACCATCGCGTCCGGCACGGCGAGTTTGAACGAATTATTTAAGTTCGGAATAACCGTGACGACGTGCGATTCCGACATCGGCAAATCCGAAATGCCGAGCGACAAAAACGGATGTCCGAAAGCGTAAATCTTGTCGCCGTCGCGGTAAGTAACCGTTCCGGCAGCCGCCATCGAATAATCGCCGCGCGTCAATTGCATCGAAACCGAACTGCCGCCGCGAAGCGTGTTTTCGTCCGGCTGTTTGAGCGGTGTCATCGCCGCCGCACCGGAAACCCCGGCAACCGGAAACAATCCGGCGGAAGCAAGCTGCGGCGCGAAAAGATTCAAAACCTCCGGCGCGATTCCGTTAAATGAAACGGGTGTCGCAATCGGCTGAAACGTCTGTCCGGCAAGCTGCGGCAGTGTCGAATTCGGCAAAACCGCGTTTGAAGAAATCGCGTAACGCGGCAGTTCCGGCTTCCAATTTGTTGCCGCGAGTTCGGCAAACGAAACGGTGCGCGGCTCTTTCGCCCGCGTTTTAATATTTTGATTCTGCTCGAAAATAGCAAGCATTTGCGAAATCGGCGTGATGCCGCAAATCGGTTCCTTCGAGAAGGGAAAACTATATGAAATCGCGCCGACGAGCTTGCTGTCAATGTAAACCGGCGAACCCGACATTCCCGCGAAAACCGAAGTTCGATCCGCGCCGCCGCCCGACAGACGACCGACGATCATATCCTGTTTCGGACCGATTGCGCCGGGAACAATGCCTAAAATTTCGACGTTGAATTCTTCCGCTTCCGAGCCGCGAAAGACGGTTCGGGCGATTCCGCGCATTCCTTCCCTCAATTCGGAAATCGGAAAAAACGCGCTGTTTGTGACAGTCTTTGAATCGGATTTTTTGACATTAACGGCTTGGGTTTGTCCGAAAGCCGCTAAACACAGTGAAAAAACTAAAAATAAAACGGTAAAAAATTTTGTTTTCATCGGTTAAAACTCTTCCTTTATCTCCGCCGAATATGGTAACATTTAAGTCGGCATACCGAAAGTCTTTTTTAATTTAAGGACTAATTCTAAGACACACAAGACAGCATTCCCGTTGCATATTCTTTAGCAAATCATTTCACTTTAAATCGGTTGAAAATTATGGCAGTAACCAAACGACTTATCAAAAGTTTTTATCGTCTTCTATTTCCTATCGTTATTCTCACCTTCGGCACAATTATCGGTTCCGGCATTTACCTCGCGCAAAAAGCCTCAATTGCGCCGAAAGCTCAGTATCTCGTGACAACCGAAAGATACGCCCAACTCAGTTCACGCGGCGCACAGATCACGGACGAAAACTGGCAAAGTAATGACGGCACGAACGCTCGCGGCTGGCTGCTGCGCGGTGCGCCCGGTGCGCCCGCCGTGGTTTTACTTCACGCTTACGGGGCGGATCGTTCGTATGTTTTGAATCTCGGCGTGAAATTAAACGAAGCGACCGATTTCACGATTTTAATGCCTGACCAACGCGGACACGGCGACGCGCCGCCCGTTAAATCTACATCGTTCGGTGGCTGTGAAACCGAAGACGCACTTGCCGCAATCAAATTTCTGCGCGGACTGAAACCTGACGGACAAACCGCGCTCGTTGGTCCGAATATCGGAATTTTCGGAACGGAAATGGGGGCGTTGGTCGGCGTTTTCACCGCTGCCAAAGACGAAAGCGTCAAGGCTCTCGCACTCGATTCAGTGCCGAATAATGCGGACGATATTCTGGCAACTGCAACGCTCAATCGTTACCCATTCGCCGGTTTTCTGACGACGCGCCTCGCCCGGATCGGAACATTTATATATTATTACGATGGCTGCTACCGCCGCGATTCGGCTTGTGATGCCGCGAAAAATCTCAACAACCGTAATATTCTGCTGCTCGCCGGAGCAGACGCGCCCGATCTTCAAACCACGACCACTAATCTCAGTCGCTGTTTTCCGAATTCAAATAAAATTGAAACAAAAACCGACCTAAATCCGTCCGGCTACAATATTACTAATGCCTCGCTCGAACAATCCGAAGCCTACGATCAGCGCGTAATTGCGTTTTTTAAGCAATCTTTAGGAACAGTCGAAATAGTGCCGGCGAATCAATAAGTAGAACAATTTTTAAATTTTCCGGTGTTTTAGTAATTTCTTAGATGTATGAAGAAACAACATCTAAGATTAACCGAAGCAGATAAAAAGTATTTGACCGAACTTTTGAACAAAGGTCAAGCGAAAGGGCGGGTGATTCGGCGGGCGATGGGACTGCTGCAATTGGATCAGGGAGCGACTTTTCAAAAGGCGGCAGAGTTATTAGGAGTTGACTATTTTACAGTTTCGATTTGGTGTCAAAAGTATCTGGAAAATGGCTTAGAGTTTTTGAGTGATTTGCCGAGAAGCGGTCGTCCGATTGTATTCGATGGCGAACAACGCGCCAAAGTGACCGCTTTAGCTTGTTCCGATACTCCCGATGGACGAGCTAAATGGAGTTTGCAATTATTGGCGGATAAAGCGGTCGAATTGGAATTGGTGGAAAGTATTTCGCCGAGCAAAGTGCGCTCGCTGCTAAAAAAAATGAATTAAAGCCGCATTTGAAACAAACCTGGTGCATCGGCAAACTGACGGCGGAATTTCTCGCGCGAATGGAGCGGATATTGTGGCTTTACCGCCTTCCGTATAACCCGTTAAGACCGGTTCTGTGTTATGACGAGCGACCTTGTTTTCTGATCGGCGAGGTGGTTCAAGGCATTCCAATGAAGGAAGGGCAAATTGCCAGAGAGCATTACAGTTATGAAAAACTCGGTTCGTGCAGTTTGCTGGCAACCATTGAACCGTTGACGGGCAGGCGGATCGCGGATGTTTTCGACCAACGCCGCAAGATTGAATTTGCTTTACATTTTCAGAAAGTTGCGGCGGAATTTCCCGCCGCCGAGAAGATCATTGTCATTCTGGACAACTTAAATACGCACAATGCCAGTTCATTTTACGAAGTCTTTGAGGCAGCAGAAGCGTTTCGCCTTAGTCAAAAGTTTGAATTTATTTACACGCCGAAGTCGGCGAGTTGGTTGAATATGATCGAGATTGAGTTTTCAGCGATTTCGCGGCAGTGTTTAGATCGGAGAATTCCGAGCAGGGATAAGTTGGAAAAAGAAGTGTTGGCAATCGTCAAAGAACGAAGCGAAAAAGCAGTCAAAATCAACTGGCAGTTTTCGATTGAAACCGCCAGAGAAAAGCTGAATCGGCATTATGAAAAGGTTAATTCCGGCAATGCAAAATACCAGATAATTTAAAATGTGGACTAATAAGCACCTAAGAAAAAGAAATCAGGTATTTTGAGCCGATTTGTGAAAGAATGCTGTCGAGTTCCTGACTTAAGTTTTTGTCTGAACTGTAGGCTTCCCACGAGAGCCACTCATACTTGATCTTTTTCCATAACATCTCGATTTTGTTCAAACTCGGGCAATAAGCCGGCAGAAAATAGATTTTCAAGCCTAACTTTTCCCATTCCTCGATCTTTTCTTCGAACTCCTCACTGCGATGGCTCGGCGCATTGTCCAAAACGATCACCGTTTCTTTGGTGATGTTTTGAGCAATTACGTCAAAACAGGCAATCACGACATTTGAATCAATTGATCCTTCAAAGACAAACGATTCAAACTTTTGACCGCGATGCCACAGAAAGCCGAGCACATTTTGCGACTTCCCCCGCGTCACCGGAACCGTAATCCGCTCGCCTCGTTTTTGCCACGCATACACGACTTTTGCCCATAAATTAAATCCCGATCCATCAAAATAGACCAAATCCAATTCATCCGCATCAGCTTTCTTCGTTAACTCCGCCAAGTCCCGGCGGGCAAATTCCTTCTCATCGGCATCGGGACGCTTCCATAATCCTAATCTGATCCGTTTCCAAAGGTAGTCTTTTTTTTGAGCAGGTTTTTAAGCGTATGTTGACTGATCTCTTTACCGCTTTCCTTTTTAATTTCCTCAAGTTGCCGATGCGGAAATTTCGGATTCCGAAGCGCGATCTCAATCGCTGTTTGCTGCTCTTCTTTTGTTAAGATCGGCGGACGACCCGATTTCTCTTCGTCTTCCAAGCCTTTTTCGCCAAACTCGTTCCAGTTGTCAATCCAACCACTGACGGTATCACGATCAACCCTGCAAATCCTCGCAATTTCAGCGATCGGAAATTTCTCAACCGATAACAAGATTGCCTGTGAACGATTCCGAAGCCGAAAATTCGCGCTCGTTTGATGATTCTCAATCAGTCTGCGATGTTCTTCCTGAGACAAAGTTTTGATGAATTTCGTTGGCACTTTCATTCCATCATTATACCTCTAAACTTTGCCTTACCTGCTTAATTGGAACACGAAATTGGAGTGCGAAAATTGGAGCGCGGACAGAGATGTCCGCGCTCCAATTTTCGCACTCCAATTTACAAGTCAATCTTTTTCTTAGAATGTCCGTTGGTCTGTGAAATCTTGTGAATATCCGCCGATTCTTCCATTTTGCCGACGGCTTGGACGAGAATTTCGCGCAGTTTGTCGAGTCTTTCGATGGTCGAGCGTGTTTCGAGCATTTTATATTTCAATTCGGGATCGAGATTAAATGCGGCTGTCACGAGAAAAGACAACGCCTGCGGTTCGGCTTGCGGAATTTCGGGAAGTTTGCCGCGTTCGCCGCTGAGTTTGTGAGCGGCTTTGGCGATTCGTGTGAAAAGCGCGAAAACTTCGTCTGAGATCGGCTGTAAAATCGTTTCATCTTCCGCTTCGTCTTCAAAAAATTCGACATCGCCGACCAAATACGGATCGCCCGATTCGACGTAATCGAGCAGACGATAGCGAATCACGCCGACCGACAGCAGATTCGAGCGTCCGTCCGGCAAATTCTGCATCTCGCGCACTTCGGCGACGCATCCGACCGAATCAACCGGCGGTTTATCCGCAAGCGAATCTTCTTGATTAAAATACGAAACGCCGAACATATTTTTTTCCAGCCCGATGTCCTTCAACATCTGCCGGTAACGCGGCTCGAAAATATGAAGCGGCAAAAGCTCGTTCGGCAATAAAACAAGCGGCAGCGGAAAAATCGGCAAATGCCTGATTCCCAAAACTTTTTCAGATGCTTCGGACATTGTTTTATTGTAAGAACCTAAATTGTAAAAGGCAAAGCGGGAAGTATTTAGGATGAGTGAAATAAAAGCAATATTCTTTGAAATGAGCCAATAAATTGCCACTAGTCTGAGCCATCAGTATCTACATCTTTGAAAATCTATTTTTTTGCGGCTATGCCGCCCGATGTGCGGAAAGGCTGTGCCTTTCCGTCAAGTTTTCCCTGATTTTGAGGCTACGCCTCCGCATCAGATGAGGCGTAGCCTCAAAGAATTTTGAAATCATAGCGGCGAGGCAGAGCCGTCGCCGCACATCGGGCGGCACAGCCGCGAAAACCAAATTTGGATTATTAGAAAGATTAGAATTAAACTGTGATTAAATTTTTCTCGCGGTCGGCGGCAAATGCCAAGCAAGCCATAATATCGTCATAAGTCAGATACGGAAAATCGTCAAGAATTTCCTGCACGGTCATTCCCGAAGCGAGATATTCAAGCACGTCATAAACCGTCATTCTCATTCCGCGAATACAAGGTTTTCCGCCGCGCTTACCGGGTTCGATAGTGATAATGTCGTGATAGTTCATAAAATTATAAAAAACCTCTGTCGTTATTGAATTAAATATTTGCTTAAATTCTCCAACAATCTTCGATGTCGTGCTGTTGAAATTGAGCCGATAACGCCTTTAATTTGACTTTGCGGAACGACTGACAAAAATCCTAATCTTATCAAAGATTTTCCGACCAAACTGCTTGCGGCAAAATCGTTGTCTGTTGGTGCAATAATTTCGTCAAAGCCTTTTACTTCCTGCCGAATTTGTGTGCTGACACCGCAAACCAGCATATCTTGAAACGGCGGCATTTCACGAATAATAATGGTCGGACGATTTTTTACGCTGCCGTCGGCTTGCGGCAGTGCGACGAGGACAACATCACCTTCCTTCATATTTCGGGTTTGCCTCTTTGATTAAATCTGATGAATATTCCGGTTCGTCATCGCCGTAAGCGCGTTCCAGATTTGCCAGAGAAAAGCGCGTCCAATCGTCGCGTTCTTCATCCTTTGTTTCGATTACGCTGACGACGAGTTTTGTATTCGGCGCAAGTTCGTAAGGCTCGTCCAATAAAATCTGTTTGCCGTCAAAATGAGCTTGTAATGTCACGATTTGCATAACTTTCAACTCCCGCGATTATTCTACAACCGCTTTCGGTTAAGCGCAATTCAAAGACTTAAGAGGTATTTATTGCCAGCAGATTATACTTTGTCCTCAATGCTCCAATCTTTTGAGAATGAAAATCCGGGTAAATTGTAATATTTTCCTATTTGGTTTACATTCCAACTTGAAAAAAATGGAATGCTTGAACCAATCTTAATTTGTTTTGTTTGATAAAATTCAATAATTTCTGCGACTAAATCATCATCTTCCGATTCTGATAAAATTTCAGAATATTCTTCTTTATTTAAAAACAAATCATTTTCCCATTCTTCACTGTTTCCTCTTACCGTTTCCCAAACTCGCTCTTGATAAAAGCCATGTATTAAACACCGCTTTTCGTTTCCATTTTCAAAACGCCAATAACCTACCGCATCAACAAGCGTTTGAGTGTAAAGACAAATAACCTCAGTTTGATAGTATTCCGATAGGGCAGCAGCAAACTTTGGCACAAAATCAAGATTTATTTTACCAAGTAAATGTTCTATCCAAGGTAAGTTTTGAATTTGAATCCACGAATAATTTTCTTTAAATCGAAAAGTGCCTTCTCTTGAAAATCTCAAACCATTTTTCTGTAAAACAGAACGTATATTTTGAAAAAAATGGACATCAGGCGTTTCATTGACTTTTATGTATATTGCCTCAAAAGTTGCCATATCGAATCACGTTGAAATCTACTGCTGATTGAAGGAAAATGTTTTGTAAATTCTTTCGAGATTTAATTTAACCAAAAAAAACAAAACATCAAACCGTTTTCAGCGCGATAAAATCTAAAATCTTTTCAGGTTCTTCATCGCTCAGAGCCATTCGTTTTGCGCCGATGACGGTTTCAACGATTCTCGTCAAGCTAAGGTCAACTGCTTACGCAAGATTTGGTCAACTACTTTCGGGATTGATTCGTGTGAAGACTCGGCTTTCTGCCGCAGTTTTTGAAAAACGTCCTCGGCAATTGTCACCTCGAAGACACGATTTTTTATCTCTATTTTGTCGTCCGCAGGCTCGAAGTATTCCATATAATCCACCGCACTGTGAGTATCCCAAAATGCTCCGGCTTCTTCCGCGTCAGCAAACGAATCGGGCAAAATATCTTTCGTTTTATTTTTGTTTCCCATAATATTTTCTCTCGCCGTCATCCATATCGCGGGCTGAAATGGGCAGGATTGCGCCCGTCATTTTGCGAATGTAAAAGACGACTAAGTAACGTCCGCCAGCCGTTTGACCGAATGCAGCATAAACATTTTCACCTTTGACATTGCCTTTTCCAACTTTTCGAATATGCGGCTCATCGCAAAGAACATCTTCCGCTTCCACTACCGATACACCGTGTTTTACCTCCAGCTTCTCAACGAATTGGTCTTTCCAGATAATTTGGCTGATGAGCATAGCCAAAATTGTATCATAAAATTAAATCATTCCGGCACAAACATTTATCGCAGCACGACCGAAACTTTTTCAACAATCTAAACAGTTTTAAGCGCGATAAAATCTGATCATCCAAATACTTAGTCAAGGTAAGCACGTCATTTTCGAGTTATCTTTATTTTTATTTATCAACTCAATTTTTTATTGCGAATATTGTATAGATGTTCTGCTAAATGACTCGCTTTTCTAAATGCCAAAGAATTTTTCATATCTGAAAACATCGCGCCAAATGAAGCTGGAATTTCTGACTTGTTCCGAAGAACTCGAATACTACTTTCATAAGTTCGGCAAAATTTTAGAAATTGTTCCGCCAAACCGAACGAAACTGAGCGTTCCGTAACACTTAATTGACATTGAAATTCTACAAAAACTAAATCTTCATCGTTGGAGTTATGTAAAACTATATTCGACCCGTCGTTGCACTCGTAAAGATTGGCTTCAGTTGGTATTTGCCTGATAAAGCTATCCCAAAAATTCATTACCAATGTTCTTTCGATTGGTTTTAATGCGACAAGTTTATATTTTGGAATATTTGCATTCATTACTCTTAAATTATCAGTCAAACTAGATGAAATCTATAAAATACTGTATTTCCAATCTTTTCCCTGAAAATTTTATCAATAGGAACATCAAACAGTTTTCAGCGCGATAAAATCCAAAATCTTTTCCGGTTCTTCGTCGCTCAGAGCCATTCGTTTTGCGCCGATGACGGCATCGGAGATATTTTCGACGTTTGTTTTGAAGCGGTTGTCGCGGATGATTAAGTCTTCAATGACGCGGCGTTCGAGTTTTTCGCGGCTGGCATCTTCTTCGAGGTCGGCGGCGACGGCGTATTCAATCGGCGCAGAATGATTTTTGATGCGGACGTGGAGCGCGTCGGTCATTTTCTGCGCTTCTTCGCGGATTTCTTTAAGCTGCAAAAGCGAATTCGGAAAGCCGAGATGTCCGCGCAGAGTAATTTCAATAATTGGTTTTCGCATCGGATCGTCGCCATTTCCGTCTGCATAATCATTTGCCGTTCGCGCTTCGCCGCTGACTTTGGCGAGAACGCCGTCGGTGATTTCCTTTGTGTCGGCGTAACCCGAAACGTCAAAACCGATGCGCTGAAACGGACGCTGGCGATAATCGCGGATGTGCCGGGCGTTAACCTGATTATTTTCGTCAATTTCGACGAGCCACGCGCCGCGCGTTTCGCGGTAATCGTCAATGCTCGTAATCTCCAAACTGCCCGGATTAAACGCCCAATTATCAATCTCGTAAGCCTTGTGCGTATGTCCGAGCGCGACGTAATCGGTGACGGATTTCAGTTCCTTCAAATTCGCTAAACTCAATGCCGGAATCGGATGTGTTTGATGACCTTCAACGTCGGTGTGAAGAAGGAGAATGTGAAACGCGCCTTCGCGGTGATGTTCCTTCATCGCTTCGGTGAGCATCGGAATCGCCCAATTTGCCGACGCGCCATACCAATTCGAGCCGAAAATCCGCGCGTTGCCGATGTCAATAAATCCGCCGCGAATATAATTTTCCTGATCGTAATCCCATTCCGTATAATTGATTTTGCCGTCAACATTATTCGGCTGAAGCAGATGAACAAGATGCCAGCTTTCGAGCGAGCGAAGCCACGAATATTCGCTGTCGTTATGTTTCTGATCGTGATTTCCTTCGATGGTGACAACCGGAATTCCCGCGTCTTTTAATAAACTCAAGCCCGCAAAAGCGTGGTTCATCGTTTCCGGCGGAACATTGCGTTTATGAAAAAAATCGCCGCCCATGATGACGAAATCAACCTTTTCATCAATCGCGTATTTCTTCAAAACATCAATCCACGCATCAAAAAAATCACGCGGCGATTCGTTGAGTTGGTAGCGTGTGCAGCCGAGATGCACGTCCGATATATGGAGGAATTTCATAAGAATATTATAGCAAAATTGAAATATTTAATCAGTATAAAGAGTCTGTTTAGAAGGTTTAATTTAAAGTCGTAAATGTCGGCATTTGCTCCGAAATTATCAGCTATTATCTATCAGTTATCAGCTATTCCGAAGTTAAAATATTTAACGATTCAAAATAGCTGATAGATAATAGCTGATAACTGATAGATTTGTCCGTTGATTACTAAGAAACTGTTTGAAAACTCAGAAAACCGTAACGCCGTCCGTCCCGGCGGCTGTCTGCGGTGTGCGTCCCGCCGCCGCAACGCTTCTATTTCATTCGACGTTATTTGTAAATGAAACGTGCGGCGCGCGGGACGCACGCCGGACAGCCGCCGGGACGGACGGCGTTACGACTTTGAACACAGCTTCTAAGGTCTGTTTTATCCATAAAAATTTTGAGCGAAAAGGTTTTCGCTACCGCTCAATATACTGATTTTCTTTTTTGCGTTAATTTAAGTTTATGGATCTCGAAAATCTAAAAGCAGAAGCGGCAAAACGCGCCGTCGAGTTTGTCAAAAGCGGAATGCGCGTCGGACTCGGCACAGGTTCGACGGCGAAATATGCGATTTTGGAAATTGCGCGGAAGATAAAAAACGGCGAACTTTCTGACATTGTTGCCGTCGCAACCAGCGTCGCAAGCGAAAATTTAGCGCGTGAAAACGGCATTATTGTCGAAGATTTTAGCGAACAAACGCTCGACATTGCGATTGACGGCGCGGACGAAATTGCGCCGAATCTCGATTTGATCAAAGGCGCGGGCGGCGCACTGCTGCGCGAAAAACTCGTCGAATCACAGGCAAAAGAATTCCTCGTCATTGCCGATCACACAAAAATCGTCAAACACTTAGGCGAAAAAGTTTCCGTGCCAATCGAGATTGTAAAATTCGGTTTTGAATCAACTTTTTCAAGGCTGAAAAATTACGGCGAACCGATTCTGCGGCGCAAAACGGGCGAAATTTATATCACCGACAACGGAAATTACATCGCCGATTTAAAGTTTTCAAACGACGACGCGGCAAAACTCGCGCTCGAATTAAAACAAGTTTCCGGCGTTGTCGAAACGGGGTTTTTTATTGGAATGGCAAATCGCGCGATTGTCGCTTTTGAATCGGAAGTTAAGGAATTTAGAAATCGGCATAGCAAGTGTTAGCGGGTCGCGTTATCTTTGAACAATCACGGCTTACAGTCAATTTTCATCAAATGCGCGAAACCGAACCTGTAGAGAGTCGGTGAGACGCGCCTGACGGAAAACTTAGCGCGGAAAAGATTTATTAATCAGTCACCGACGATTCAGGCAACACCTTATCCGGTCAATTCAAAAATGGTTTTAACGGCGCGAAAATTATTGGCGGATCGGGCATTTTTTAGAATTATCAAAGATGCGGTTTTGAAATAATTTAAGATTACCTGATTGCCGCTTCTCTCATTTTTATTGCCGCCTTAATTTAAGGAACGACATCTCAAAGGTAGCCAAATCGCACAAAAAATGCGAAGATAGGTGGCGAGCGTTTACAAAATCTTTCTCTAATTTCAAAATGCCCCGAAGGATCAGCCGAGACTTAAAAGTGTTTTAGCGTCCTGATTGGTTGAGTAATTAAATGAAAAATTTACTTTATTTTTAGAAGTTTCGTGTGGGGCAGAAATTAAATTTTTATTACAACTCCAGATTTATTATGTTATCTGGCTTACATAGTGTGATATAATCAGATTTACCAAGAAGTCGCGTTTTAGTAATTAGATTTGAGATTCAAAATTCACATCTAATGTCTTCTTCGGGTCTTGCCAAACTGTTACCACATAATAACTTAGTTCCGAAATTGTGCGATTTAAGCGGGATTTGTGTGCAACTGACGCGCTACAATAAGACGGTCAGTTCACCAAACAAATTCTGAATATATCGGTGGTGTCCGAAGCCATCAGAAAAAGTCGCTTGAAAAAAAACATCAAAAGGAAATGTTATGAAAATTCTGCTATACAATCCCGATAACGGTATAACCCGCAATTTTATGCCGCATCTTTGGATGTTTCTGCTTCAGGCACTAACACCGAAAGAACACGAAGTTATTTTAATTGACGGTAACGCGAAAGCAATGACGCGCCCGGAACTCGTGCAGTTTTGCAAAGACGAAAATATCGGACTCGTCGGCATCGGCGCGATGACGCGAATGGTCGCGCGCGCTTATCTCGTCGCTGATTCTCTGCGCGAAGCCGGAATCAAAGTCGTAATGGGCGGACCGCACGTTACCGAATGTCCCGACGAAGCGTTAGGCAAAACCGGCGGAAAACGCCACGCCGACGCGGTTGCCCTCGGCGAAGCGGACGAAACTTGGGCGTTGATCGTCGAAGACGCGGCAAACGACTGTCTAAAGGAAACTTATCAGCCGAAATCGGATGCCAAAGGCAATGACATCAAACCGAGTTTGCAGCCTTATCCGCACATTCCATGGGAAACTCTGGATTTGGAACAATTTTCGCTCGTGCCGAAATTTTTGCAGGGAACGCTCTCGAAAATGGGCGCGGGTTGGGGCAAATTTTTCGTCGTCCCGATTGAAACCGGACGCGGTTGTCCTTACGGCTGCGAATTTTGCACTGTCACGGGATTTTTCGGCGATTCGATTCGTTTTCGCACGAATGAAAGCGTCATCGAAGAACTTTTGAGACTCAAAAAACGCGCTCGAAAGGAAAAGGGACAAGTTGCGGTTTTCTTTATTGACGACAATCTCGCCATTAACAAAAAGCGTCTGAAATCGCTGCTTCGTGACATCATTGCGGCGGATGCACAATTGCCGTGGGTCGCGCAGATCAGCGCAAATTTACTGGCTGATGAAGAGTTGGTTGACCTGATCGCCGAATCTGGCGGAAAGTGGATTTTTATCGGGATGGAGTCAATTGATCCGGCAAATATGGCGGATGTCAACAAGACATTTTCCAAACCGGCAAATTACAAAGACGTGCTTGACGGTCTGGCGCGGCGCAATATTTACGCGATTACTTCATTTATTTTCGGGATGGATAACGATACTGTCGGCGTGGCGAAAAGAACGGTTGACGAGATTGAAAGTTGGTCGCCCGGACTGCCGGTTTTCGGGCAGTTAACGCCGTTTCCGTCAACGCCGCTTTATGATCGTCTGAGAGATTCGGGACGTTTGACGCGCCCGACACATTGGCTCGATTTCGCGCCGTTCGTGATGGCGCACAATCCTCTGAAGATGACGATTGAAGACGCGAAGGACGAAACATTTAACGCGTGGGCGCGGTCTTATTCACCTGAACGAAACTGGGAAGCGATCAATTCGATTAAAGATTCGCCGATTGACATTCGCATCGGTCACTTAGTTGCGCGGCTGTTCTTTCGCGGAATTTACTTTCCGCAGATGAGTAAGTGGGCGTGGGTAAAATTGATTTTAGATAATCGCCGCTCAGTTTTCAGTTTGTCAAAAGAAGGCTTTAAGTTGTGGCGAAATGCGCGGCGTAATCGAAAAATTATGTCGGAAACAATTCCAACGCCAAGTCAGTAAGCTGGGGCGCGGACTTATGTTGTTTGAAAAATAAATGCCGTCATCGAACGGAACCCGGACACTCTTGTCCGAATGCCTTTGCAAAAGGCAAAATATGTCGTCGGCAAATCAAGTTGATTTGCCGACGAACGCTTTTTTTGCTCGCTTCGCAATCATTCGGACAAGAGTGTCCGGGTTCCGTTGGCAGATACTTTTTGACGGGTTTGTTTTTTCAAAGACAATCAGTTCGCGTTCCTCTTTATTTCAGCAGTTCCTGCAATTCTTCAAATTTTATCGGCTTAACCAGGTGATGATCGAATCCGGCTTTTTTCGAGCGGTCGCGGTCTTCGTCCTGTCCCCAACCGGAAATTGCAATTAGCAAAACGAACGGCATTTTTTGACGCAAACGGCGGGCGATTTCGTAGCCGTTCATTCCGGGCAAACCGATATCGAGCAGGACGACATCCGGCGCAAACTCTTCGGCAGTCTTGAGCGCGGATTTTCCTTCCAAAGCGGTGCGAATTTCGTGACCGTCAAATGACAGCAAAACTTCGAGCATCCGCACGGCATCGGCATTATCGTCAACCGCCAAAATCCGCAGAGGCTTTGTTTCAGCCGTGACCTTTTCATTGGTTTGTGGTTTTTCTTTTGTTTTCGGCGCACCAGAAACAGGCAGACGCAGAATAAAACGGCTGCCTTTGCCTTCACCTTCGCTTTCCGCCGTAATTGTGCCGTGATGGAGTTCGACGAGTTTTTTGACTAAATTAAGCCCGATTCCCAAGCCGCTCTGCGGTTGTTCGCCAATTGCTAATTGGCTGAAAATATCGAAAATCTCCGTCAATCTTTCCGGCGCGATGCCGATGCCGTTGTCTTCGACGGTAATAATTGCGGCGGTTTCTTCAGCTTCGACTTTAATATTTATGACACCGCCGGGTTTTGTGTATTTGGCGGCGTTGTTAAGCAGATTCATAAAAACCTGCTCCATTCGCGTTAAGTCTGCTTCGACGTAAATCGGCTCGGCGGGAATTGTCAGAGTCAACTTGTGATTATATTTTTCGATAGTTCCGTGCGAAGTTTCGAGGGCGAGTTCGATTATCTCGCGCAGACTAACAATTTCCCGCCGCAGTTTTATTTTGCCCTGCGTGATGCGCGAAACGTCGAGCAGATCGTCAACCAAACGCTGAATCTGATCGGTTTGTCGTTCGACTGTTTCGAGTATTTGTCCCTCTTCCGACTCTTTATCAATCGAACGCCGGACAATCTCCAAACCGCTCCGAACCGGCGCGAGCGGATTTCGCAATTCGTGTGCGAGCGTCGCCAAAAACTCGTCCTTGCGACGGTCGGCATTTTTCAAGGCTTCCTCGGCGCGGCGGACATCTTCGATGTCGGTATTTGTCCCGAACCAGCGAACGATTCGACCGTTTTCGTCACGAATCGGCAGCGCACGCGAGAGAAACCAGCGATATTCACCGTCCTTTGAACGAAGCGGAAACGTGTCTTCCCAGATTTCACCCGAAGCGATATGACGTTTGAATTTTTCGGTCACGCGCGCAACGTGTCCGGGGTCGTGAACCGCCTGCCAACCCCAAACCTGCATTTTTTCGAGTGTCGTTCCGGTGTAATCGAACCACCGTTTGTTATACCAAAAAATATAGCCTTCCGCGTCGGTCATCCACGCGAGCTGCGAAATCGAATTTGCCAGATCGCGGAATTTTTCTTCGGATTGACGCAAATCTTCGGCGGTGCGAATGCGTTCCATCTTTGACCGGATGCGGCTGGCGGCTTCGGTCATCAGGGCGATTTCGTCGTCACGCCAATCATACGGCTGCTCGTGATAAATGCCGAGCGCAAATTTCCATTCGCCTTCGCTGGTCAAAGGCGTGTTAAGAAACGAGACGATCTTTAGTGCGGCGAATTTTTTTCGGTCCTCGATTTGCGAATCTTTGCGAACATCACGCACGACGATTGTTTGTCCCGCCGCCATCATTTCCCGGAATTTATCGGTGACGAATTCCGGCAATTTATAATGTCCGGCAAGACTGAATTCGTCCGACTTTTGCCATTCGTAATTAATTACGGCTACGTCCTTTGTTTCATTGATTTCGACGAAGGCGCAGACCGAACAATTTATAAATTTACAAATCTTCTCGCCGAATGTTTGAACGATTTCCGAAACGTCCGACAAATTAACTAAATCCTGACTGAAATCAGCGAGAAATGCGAGATTTGCTTCGCTCCGCTTGCGGTCGGTAATTTCCTTAAAAAGCACGGCGACGCGATTCAGTTCCGGTGCGTCGGTCGGGAAACCATAACATTCAAACCAGCGTTCGAGCGGTGCGGCGTAGTTTTCAAAACGCACGGGTTCGCCCGTCTGCGCGACGCGCCCGTAAATCTCGAACCAGCTTTTTTCAATGTCCGGCGCAAGCTCACGAATCGTTTTCCCTTGTGCCTCGACGAGTCCGGTTTGTTTTTCAAACGTCGGATTGATCTCCAAATAGCGAAAATCATTCGGCACACCGTTTTCATCAAACAATATTTCGATCACGCAAAAACCTTCGTCAATCAAATCAAACAGATTGCGGTAGCGTTCTTCCGACTGGGCAAGGTTTTTCTCCGCCAGCCAGCGTTCGGTAAAATTGACAAAGTTCAAAACCACGCCGTCAATCCGGTCTTCCATCGTTCGATACGGCAGCAGACGCGCAACAAATCGGCGATTGTCGGCGGTGAGGATTTCGCGTTCGACGGTTTTCAGATTCTTCAAAACCGTTTCCGCGTCCGTGACCAATTCGCCGTCCTTAAATTTGTGTGTCAAATGTTCAAAAGGTCTGCCGATGTCCGACGGAATAATATTAAAAAGTTCCTTAACCGGCGGCGTGTAAAATTTAATATTTAAATTCCGGTCGAGAAAAATTGTGCCGATGTCGGTCGAACCCATCAGATTTTGCAGATCGGAATTGGCGCGGCTAATCTCGTCAACTTTGTCTTTGAGTTCGTGATTGACGGTCACGAGTTCTTCGTTGAGCGATTGCAGTTCTTCCTTACTCGTTTCCAGTTCTTCCGAAGCCGACCGCAATTCTTCGTTGATCGCCTGCAATTCTTCGTTCGATGCCTTGAGTTCTTCGGTCGAAGTTTCGCTCTGTTCGATGGTGTTGCGAAGCCGGTTTCGCGCCGTTTGCAATTCTTCTTCGAGCCGCAAAACAACTGATTTTATTGCCTCGTCACCGGCGACGATTTCGGCGATTGATTTTGTTTCAACGGTTGGCGTGTCAACGGATTCATCAAAAATAACGAGAAAAAGATCATCTTTTGACGGTCGCACGATTAAATTAACAAAACTCTCCCGACCGTTTAGACGAACGCGAATGTTGTTCGTTTCGCTCTGCCGGTTTTCCTGTTTTGCCGTCATCAACGCGGCGCGAAGATCGAGTTGAAGCGCGGGATGAGCGACTTTTAACAAATTCCGCGAAGGTTCGCCGCCGACGAATTGCAAAAATTTTCCGACAGTTTGTGATGAATGAACGATTTCATAATCTTCATTGACCAGAACCGACGGTGGCGCAAATTGTTCGATGAGGCGCAGATGCAGATCGGCAAACGAACCCGTCGGTGCGTTTTTTTCGGAGCGTTCAGGCGTTTCAGGGAGTTTCATCTGCCAACGGTCGGGAACGGGAATCGCGGGTAATTTGTGATGCGCGAGCGTCGGACGACAGCGGTAAATCCGCTGTTTTTTGTTGACGGCGGTGAAAAGCGACGGCGTGGTTTCGGCAGATTCGGACGAGCCGAGAAATAAAAATCCGTCGCCGCGCAGTGCAAAATTGAAAATCTCCATCACGCGTTCCTGCGTTTCGCGGGCGAGATAAATTAACAGATTACGGCACGTTATCAAATCGAGCCGCGAAAAAGGCGGATCGCGCAAAATATTGTGCGGCGCAAATAAAACGAGTTCACGCAATTCTTTTTTGACGCGGTAGCCGTTGCCTTCACGAATAAAAAATCGTTTCAGGCGTTCGGGTGAAACGTCGGCGACAATCGCTTCGTCGTAAAAATGTTCACGCGCCGTGCGAATCGCCGATTCATTAATGTCGGACGCGAAAATTTGGATTTTCGGCGGATCGTTCAGCGTCGAAGCGTGTTCACAGAGCAGAATCGCAATTGAAAATGCTTCCTCGCCGGTCGCGCACGCCGCCGTCCAAACGCGCACTGTGTCGCCCGCCGATTTATGGGCGAACAACTGCGGCACGACTTTTGTTTCGAGAGCCGCAAACGCTTCTTTATCGCGGAAAAAATTGGTCACGGTAATCAGTAAATCGTTAAAAAGAGATTGCACTTCGGTCGGATGTTCGCGCAGGAAAACTAAATAATCCGACATATTTTCGAGTTCGCGGACTTGCAGACGGCGGGCGATACGGCGAAAAAGCGTCGGGCGTTTGTAGTTGGCAAAATCGTGTCCGGTGCGAACGCGCAAAACGCTCAAAATCTCGCGCAAAACGCCTTCATCGGTTTTCGGCAGCAAAACCTTTTCGGCTTTATCTTCGCGGTCAAGTCCGAGTTTTTTGGCAAATTGACGAATAGCGATGATCTTTTCGGGCATCTGCGCGACCGGCAAAATCAAGTCAACCAAACCCGTTCCAATCGCACTGCGCGGCATTCCGTCGTATTCGGCTTCGGCAGGTTCCTGGGCGAACGCGATGCCGCCGCTTTCCTTAACGCGTTTTAAGCCGAGCGTTCCGTCCGAACCCGTGCCGGACAAAACAACGGCAATCCCGTTTTTGCCGTAAGCGTCGCCGAGCGTCCGAAATAAAAGATCAATCGGCACGCGCTTGCCTCTAATTCGTTCGGGTTTCCGAAGCGCAATTACGCCGTCTATCATTTCCAGATGTTTCGCCGGCGGAATGACGTAAACCTTGTTCGGCTCGACTTTAACGGTTTTCGTGATTTGCTCGACCGGCATTGCGGTCTGGGTTTGAATGATTTGGGCAAGATGGCTTTCGTGCGTTTGTGAAAGATGCAGAATGACGACAAATGCCATTCCCGAATCAGGCGGCATTTCCGCGAAAAACTGCTTCAAAGCGTTGATGCCGCCAGCCGACGCACCAATCCCGACAACCGGAAAATCCTTTTCTTCGGATTGCGGTAATGCAGACGAATTTTCCGCCGTTTGCTCCTTTTTCATAATGGATGGATTATCCGGTTTTTACCTGAAGAAAATTCATAAAATACAATTTACCGTTAAGCAGGCACTTTTGACCGCGTGATAAGTCACTTACTGAATTTATCTCGGTCAAAAATCGCTGACTTAACAATCTTCTTTTATTTTTGGGATAATTTAAAGAATTCAGTTTTTAAAGTGTATGAAAAGTGGTGAGAAAAGACAACATAAATTCATTGTCTTAATTTAGATTTCAGACGTAAACGCTTAAATTCAGCGAGCAGCGGTTTAACCAGCCGAATCGTTTCATCGTGCGCCGCACCGTTTGACGCGAGAATGCCGTTGTGATTTTGCACGTCGGGCAAATCATAACGAAGCGGCGCACCGAACAAATCGGTCATTTTGCCGCCCGCTTCTTCCAAAATAATCTGCGGAGCGCAACTGTCCCAGAATTTCGTGCGCGGTGAAAGATGAATGTATAAATCGGCGTTTTGATAAGCAATCAGCCCGACTTTCAAACCGACTGAACCTCGGTGAATGACTCTGCCGATGTGCAAATCTTTCGCCACCCGCGCCATTTTCGGACTCAAATGATTGCGCGAAACGGCAAGCGTCATTTGCGAAAAATCGGTTTTTGCGGAAACTTTAAGTTGCTGCGTAAACACTTCTCGCCCCTGCTCACGCGCAGGCTTCTGCCTTTCTAAAAATGCGCCTGCGCCTTTGACTGCGTAAAATAATTCGTCGTGAAACGGCAAAAAGACCACGCCTAAAACCGGCTGTCCGTTCTCGGTTAAACCGATTTGCACACCGAAATCGCCGTCTTTGTTGATAAATCCCCAGGTTCCGTCAATCGGATCAATCATCCAGACGCGCTTGCCGTTCAAACGGTTTTCCGCGTCGTCCGTTTCTTCTTCGGACAAAATCGCATCGTCAGGAAAGATTTCGGCTAATCCTTCGACAATAATTCTGCTCGCCGTCCGGTCGGCAATCGTGACAGGTTCGGAAAGATTATCAACACCGAATTTTTCTTCGGCGATGATTTCGAGCGCGTAAAATTCCAAAATTCTTGTTCCTGCTTTTCGGGCAAGCGCAACGGCGGTTTCGAGTTCTTTTTCTAACATTACTTTACAAGTGTAAAACGGAAAATGGAAAATATCGAAGAACAATTGAATTTAGAACTACGAAATCCCTCTTTTAGTATTTATTTAAGGTTTAATTTTCCATTTTCCATTTTCCGTTTTACACTTTAATATATGGCGGAAAGTTTAGCATTTTCAAAAACATCCGACCGGCGCAAAATTTACGAAGAAATTGCGCCGCAGGTCGAAGCGTTAGTCACGGGCGAAACGGATTTAGTCGCAAATCTGGCGAATATCACAGCAGTTTTAAAGGAAGCGTTCGGCTTTTTTTGGGTTGGATTTTATCTCAAAAAAGAAAATCAACTCGTCTTGAACGCGTTTCAAGGACCGATTGCCTGCACGCGAATTGATTTTGACAAAGGCGTTTGCGGGCATTGTTACACGACGCGCGAAATCATTATTGTCCCGAATGTTGACGAATTTCCGGGACATATCGCGTGTGCGTCCGCGTCAAAATCCGAGATAGTTTTGCCGATTTTTGAAACAAACGGCGAAGTCTTCGGCGTATTGGATGTGGACAGCGACAAACTCGACGATTTTTCTGACGCGGACGCAGAAGGTTTGCAGAAAATTGTAAAGATTATTGAAAATTTTGTTTAGATTTTACCCCACTCCCGCGCATCTGCGAAAAGGCTCAGATGTTTGACGTTGGTTGTAGCAATTACGACGTTTTCCTGTAAATTTTCGGCTAATACAAAAACTTGTGCCGAAAGAATCATATCGCCGTCGAGTGATAAATCAGGCGCGGTCAGCTTGCCTTTTTGTCGGGTAACTGCCCAAAATTCGGCAGCTTTCAACATTACATCGGTCGTAATCGGCAAGTAATTGAGTGCGGACTTAAATGCGTCAAGCCGTTCCAAACCGCGTTTTTTATCGGCTCTTATTAACTCACGACGAATTTCATAATCACAAATTTCGGGAACAAATATTCCATCACCGTTGGAAAGTTTGGTTTTTAACCAGCCGGTGCAGGCGAAACTTTCGGTCGAAGATTTTGGATTGGTAACAATTCCGATTATTCCGGTGTCGAGCGCAATAATCATTGAAAAGTTGGCGGTCGGAAAGACGATCTTCGTCCAAAACCTTCTTTAAATATTCAAAGGTCTTTTTCTGTTCATCGTTGTCGGTATCATTGAGCCACGAATCTATCAAAAGAATTGCCGACGGATTATTTTTGGCTAAATCCGTATTGTCCGGCTTGTCTTTCTTTCGGGCATTGTTTCGCGTTGTCATAATTAAATTTTATCTTTGTTTTTTCGTTTGCCAAGCGATTTTTGATAAACTTGCTATATGTTTGCAACAACCGAAGACACAAAAAAATACGCTGAAAAATTTCCGAATGCGGCAAACGGACATTTTCGCGCGGCGCAAGGTTTGACGCTTTCTTCAATCGGCATCGGCACTTATCTCGGAAATTATGATGCGGCGACTGACGCGAATTATGTTGAAGCGATCACGAAATTTGTCGAATCGGGCGGCAACGTGATTGACACGGCGGCGAATTATCGTTTTCAGCGCAGTGAGCGAAATATCGGCGATGCGCTGCAAAATTTGAGCGAAAAAGGCTTTGGGCGCGACGAGTTTTTCATCTCGACAAAAGGTGGATATTTGCCGTTTGATAATGAACCGCCGAAAAATGTGCAGAACTATTTTGAGGAAAATTTCGTTAAAAAGGGAATTGCGACGTTTGATGATTTGGTTGGCGGAAGTCATTGTATGACAGCCGATTATTTGCAATCGCAGATTGATCAATCGCTCGCAAATATGCACTTGGGCGCGATTGATTTGTTTTATATTCACAATCCCGAATCGCAGCTTGGCGAGGTTGATAAATATACGTTTGAAGCGCGGCTTGCCAAAGCATTTGAAAAACTGGAAGAAAATCGTGCGAGCGGCAAAATCAAGTTTTACGGCGCGGCGACGTGGAACGGTTTTCGCGTTGCGCCGGACAACAAAAGCTATCATTCGCTCGAAAGAATGGTCGGCATTGCGAAACAAATCGGCGGCGAAAATCACGGGTTTAAATTTATTCAACTGCCGCTCAATCTGGCGATGCCGGAAGCGTATCTTTTTCGCAACCAAGCGGTCAGCGGCAAGGTTTACTCGACGCTCGACGCGGCGGCAAATCTGGGCGTTTCGGTGATGTGCAGTGCTTCGATCTTGCAGGGAAAACTCGCGCACAGCGTTCCGCTGCACATCCGCGAACTGTTGGGAAATCCGCTGACCGACGCGATGACGAGCATTCAATTTGTCCGTTCAACGCCGAATGTGACGACCGCGCTCGTCGGGATGAAAAGCGTCGCGCACGTCGAAGAAAATTTGAATTTGGTTAAAACCGCCCCTGTTTCAGAGAAGAATTACGAACAACTTTTCTCACAAAATTAATTTGGAACTTATGGAAGAATTTGGTGTCTAAATTAATAAAGGAGTTTTATGAGATTAATTTCGGCAGGCTTATTCTTAATTTTTGTTATTTTTTGTGCATCTTGTTCTAATGGAAATATTGAGGAGAATAATTCTTTACAAAACACCGTAAAATCTCCTCTTTATTCGGTAAATGGTGAATCCTGTCCTGTTTTCGAGGATGACATTTTTTCTCTTGAAGGCAAAAAAAGTTTTGGTGAATGTGAAATTAGAAAAAATCCGAATCTTTTCAAAGACAAATTATTAAGAGTCAAAAGTAACTACGGTTTTATGATTCACGGTGCTTATTTATCAGACAAAGACGATTGTCCAAATCTTTCAAAATCAATTGATGAGGCAATTTCAGTCGAGTTCCGTTCAGATAAAGATTATGATTATATTGACAAATTAAACGAAATACCGATCAGCATTATCGCGGTCGGAAAATTTACGGTAAATACGCCATCGAACAACAGCGATACGATTTACGACAGAACTCCATATCATTTTGAAGTGATTTGCCTTGAAAAAGCCGAAAAATTGAATAAATAAATTATGAGCCAAAAAAGAATTAAAACATACGCCGAATTTTGGGATTTTTATGTGCAGGAACATATACAGCCGTTGACACGTCTGCTGCACTTTGTCGGAACATCACTGGGTTTGCTTATGATGCTGTGGATTTTCCGAACCGGAAATTGGGTTTACGTTCCGCTTTGTTTCATTATCGGCTACGGTTTCTCGTGGTTTTCACATTTTTTCGTCGAAAAAAATAAACCGGCATCCTTTCAATATCCGTTGTGGTCGTTTATCTCCGATTACAAAATGATGTTTTTTATGCTGACCGGCAAAATGAACGCCGAGGTCGAACGAGTTTCAAATAATAAATAGAACGCGGATTTAGCGGATTCCCGCAGATTAGAAACCGTTAAAATTGTCCGTGAATATCCGCTTAATCCGCGTTTTTCAGCGTTCTATTGCTTCCGAAATCAATTCGAGCGAGCGATTTTGGCGGTATGAAATATTAAAATGTCCGTCGTCGAATTCTTCCGAGATGTGCGGAATGTCAAAATCGCGCAGCTTTTTGCACAAAATTTTCGCGCCCAAATCCAAAAAGAATTCGTCGCGCGTTCCGGCATCAACGTAAAGCAATTTCATTGACTTTAAACTCTCCGCATACTTTTCAACCAGCCGAACCGGATCGTGTGCGAGCCATTTTGCCCAAACATCGGCGCGAATTTCGCCCGTTTCCAAATCGAACGGCAAATCAAAATCCTTACCGTTTGGCGAGTAACACGCGCTCATTCCAATAATGTTTAGCCCCGAAAAATCGTCCTTGCCTTTTTTCGCGTCTTCGTTCCAGAATTTTTCCACAAGTTTCTGCGGATCACCTTTGACGGCGCGAAAAGCCTTTGGAATATCGGGCAAATAACAATGCTCGAAATATGCGTCGCCGCTCGTTGAACACGCCAAACCGAAAATGTCCGAATGCCGCAAAGCCATAATTAACGCACCGTAACCACCCGAAGATTTGCCCATCACGGCGCGTGAATTTTTATCGTTGATAGTCCGAAAATTTTCGTCCACGAACGGCACGATTTCCTGCGTCAAATAATCTTCGTAGTTGCCCGTCGCCGTCGAATTAATGTATTGCGAACCGCCGTAATGAGTAAAACAATCGGGCAAAACGGCGATCATCGGTTTGATCTTGCCGTCGTTGATTAGTGAATCCATTCGCTCGGCGAAATTCGGTGTAAAAGCCGAATCGTTGAGCATCATTTTGCCGCGCCCGGTAAAACCCGTCAGCGCATAAACCGACGGATAAAATTTATCTTCATCGTAATCGGGCGGCAGGTAAACGATCACATCGCGGATAAATTTATCGCCGAGCGGATTGTTTTTCAGGACTTCGCTGCGGTGCTGCAAATTAATAACAGTTCCTTGCGTTTGAATGTCGGTAGTCATAACATTGGATTTTATGATTAAACGGGGAAATTCCAAATTTCAGATTTCAGATTTCAAATTCCAAATTAAAATCTGAAATCTGAAATTTGGAATCTGAAACCAATTATGGCTGGCGATTTAATAAATCTGAATCCGAACGCGCTGAATTCGACCATCGAATTTTTGACGGCGATGGTCACGCCGACTTTGTTGATTTCGGCGACGGGTTCGCTCGTGCTTTCGACTTCGACGCGGCTTGGGCGTGTGGTTGACCGGGCGCGTGAGTTGGAAAGGCGGCTTAGTGAGTTGATTACAATCGAAGACAAAACGACGATTCCGCTTTACGATAAACGGCTTGATACGGTCGTCAAACTGATTGACAAAGTGACGACGCGCTCACGGATTTTGCAGCGTGCGCTCAGTGCATTTTATTACGGACTCGGATTTTTTATTTTGACGAGCGTGACTATCGCCATCGCCGCGTTTTTCACGACTTACCGCTGGATGCCGATTCCAATCGGCATCATCGGCATTATGTATCTGTTCTGGGGCAGCGTCCAAATGCTCCGCGAAACCCGTCTGGCGACCGCGACGATTAACGCCGAAATGGATTTTACCTGGACGCTCGCCAAAACCGTCGCGCCGAAGGAAATCATCGCCAAATATACGAAAATGATTGACGAAAATCTTGAAAAGACAAAAGGTTAGCAGATTTCAGATTTCATATTTCAGATTCCAAATTTTAATGGTATCTCTGAAATTAACAAACTACTTTTCTGGAATCTGGAATCTGAAATCTGAAATCTGAAATCTGAATTTATGATTGAACCCAAATTTTTACAACTTTACCGAACAGGCGAACTTGCCGAAAAAGTCGAAAAACTCGAAAAATTGTTAGAATCCTGCACTGTTTGTCCGAAAGATTGCGGCAATAATCGCCTGAATGACGAGATTGCCGCGTGTTATTCGGGCAGACTTCCGATTGTTTCGAGTTACACGGCACATTTTGGCGAAGAACCTGTTTTGTCGGGAACGAACGGCGCGGGCAATATCTTTTTCGGCAACTGCAATCTGCGCTGTGTTTATTGTCAGAATTATCAAATCTCGCAGACTTGGAAAACGCAGAAAAAGAATGAAATCTCGCACGAAGGATTGGCGGAAATGATGCTCGAATTGCAGGCGAAAGGCTGTCACAACATCGGTTTCGTGTCGCCGACGCATTTTGCGCCGCAGATGGCAAGGGCAATTTTAATCGCGGCGGAAAAAGGTTTGCGCCTGCCGATTGTTTACAATACGAACGCTTACGATTCGGTCGAAGTCCTGCAATTGCTCGACGGAATTGTTGACGTTTATCTGCCCGATTTGAAATACGCCGACAACGAAGCCGGATTCGAGTTTTCAAAAATTCGCGGCTACAAAGATTTTGCCCACGCCGCGATCAAGGAAATGTTTCGTCAAACCGGCGCGGAATTAGTTTACGGCGAAGACGGTTTGTTAAAACGCGGATTGGTCATTCGTCTGCTTGTTTTGCCAAACGATCTCGCCGGAATCGAAGAAAATTTGACTTGGATCCGCAACGAACTCTCGCCCAAAGTCGCCGTCTCGCTGATGGCGCAATATTACGCCACCAACAAAGCCGCCACCGACGACCGCTACATTCTACTCTCGCGCCGCATCTCGGAACGCGAATGGTTTTCGGCAATCGAAATCCTCGAAAATTTGGGAATGGAAGAAGGTTTTATGCAGGAATACGAATCGGCTTCACACTATTATCGCCCTGATTTTACAGATAAAGACAAGCCGTTTAAGGATATTCGAGATTTTCAGTAAAGGATGCAAAATTTTGGTCGAAAAATTTATTCTTAACGCCGAAAAGCGCAAATAGCCACGCGACTTTAGCGCGTGGTCGAACGATTTCTAAAACTCAAAAGGGCGTTTTAACGTCCTTTAAAATGCTTTAGCAAAACTATGTCCGAATACGCATACTCCGAGATAAATCTGCATATCACCTGGCACACAAAAGCAAATTTGCCGTTAATCAAACCTGAAATCGAAGCGAAATTGCACGATTTTTTGAAACATAAAATTGTTGAAACCGACGGCGCATTTTTTCACGCTGTCGGCGGCACGGAAAATCATATTCATCTGGCGGTCAGCATTACGCCTGAACTGCATATCAGCAAATGGATCGGACAGTTAAAAGGCGGAAGTTCGTTTTATATCAACAAATTAGTCGGTCAAAAAATGCTGGAATGGCAGAGAGGTTACGGGATCGTCAGTTTTGGAACGAAAGATTTGGAATGGGTTGTGAAATACGTCTTGAATCAAAAAGAACACCACAAAAAAGGCTCGACGCACGAGAGGCTGGAAAAATATGATGAAAGCTAAAGCAATAAAAAGGACGTTAAAACGCCCTTTATAATTTTTAACCGTTCGACCACGCGCTAAAGCAGCGTGGCTATTTGCGCCTTTCGGCGTAGTATAAATAAAGCAACAATTTGTTATCATCCAAAATCCTTAATGACATAATAAAGGTTCAATTTAATGAATAAGTTTTCAAAAATTATCATTTTATTTTTGATCTGCACAATAATCATTTCGTGCAAAGATTTAAATTCTAATGATTTAGAATTTAACCACGCCGAGTGGGAAAAATCGGATTTCAGAGTTCGCGGCAGAATGGCGAGCAATTTATTAGACCAAAAAATCTTGATTGGTAAAACTCGCAGCGAAGTCACCGAATTTTTAGGAAAACCTGATGAAGAATATGAAGACTCGGTTAAATATGCGGTTGATCTAGGTTCGATTTTTGAAAGATGGCTGCAAAAGTATTTCATAATGATTACGTTCGATAAACAAACACAAAAGGTTAAAGAAATTGGACTAATGGATTCTTAAAGTAAAGAGAAAAATATGAAAACAGGCGAAAAAGCACCGGATTTTACGTTAAAGGATTTGAATGGCGACGGTTGGAGTTTGCACGATCACGCGGGCAAGATTGTCGTGCTGTTGTTTTATCCGGGCGATGATACGCCGGTTTGCACGGCGCAGATGTGTTCGGTGCGCGATAATTGGTCGCAGTATCAGGCGACGGGCGCGGAGGTTGTCGGAATTTCGATGGATTCAGAAAAATCGCACAAATCCTTTGCCGATAAATATAATTTGACGCTCAAACTGCTGTCGGACGAGCGCGGCGAAACGACCGGAAAATACGCGATGAAATCGTGGCTGCCGGGACGTTCGGCGCGCGGCGTGGTCGTGATTGATAAAAACGGCAACATCGCTTATCACAAAGTTCAGAGTTTGAGTCTTTTCAAACCGAGCGATAACGAGGTTTTAGACGCAATTCGGCTGGCGGAAGATAATTAAAAGTCGGAGCGCGGACATCTCTGTCCGCCGCGTTCGAGGCTTTGCGATGAATGCGGAAACGTCTGTTTGCTTAAAAGTAGATTGAAATCTAAACCGGCGCATTCGTCCGTTTTCGCTTCGCTGAACGGACGGCGGACAGAGATGTCCGCGCTCCAGTTTACGCTCCAATTGATTCTAACTTTTCTGTATTTGTGTTAATCTGTGGATAAATAATTCTTTGGAGATTTTATAAAATGGCTTTATTCTCGAGTGATAAATTTAAGTGTTCGCGGTGTGGTCGCAAGGATGAGCAGATGCAGTTTGCGCCGTTTCCGAACGATTTGGGGCAGCGCGTTTATAACGAAATCTGTCAGACTTGCTGGAAGGAATGGCTGCAAAAGCAAAATCAGCTCATCAATCATTTCGGTCTGGACGTTTCAAGTCCCGATTCGCACGACTTTTTGTTTGATAATCTGAAGATTTTTCTCTTTGACGAAGGCGTTGAATTGACGCAGATTGATACGTCGAAAGAAGGCTCGGTCGAGTGGTAATTTTCGCGCCGTAATTTTTCAGCAAAAGAGTCGTGTCAAAAAGCGCGGCTCTTTTTCGTTCGGGAATAAACCGCGCCTGAAACCGTATTACAGTCTGAGGCGAAAACAATTGTAACGCCAGCGTCTCGCTGGCTGTCGCGGCGCGCATCTTGCCGCCGCGACAGCCAGCGAGTAGCTCGTTTCATCACTCGGTCGGTTTTTATTGATAAACATTTTTTGCGCCTATCAGCGCACTGACGGCAAGATGCCATCAGGACAGCCAGCGGGACGCTGGCGTTACATTTATATTATGCGGCAAATTTTTTACGGGTTTATAATTTTATTTTTAACGGCATTTACGATGAACAGCGTCAAGGCACAAGCGAAGGTTCGTGCGCCGGAATTGACGGGCGCGAAAAGTTGGCTGAATACGGAAAAACCGCTTTCAATCGCGGGTTTGAAAGGCAAAATCGTGCTACTCGATTTTTGGACTTACGGCTGTATTAACTGCATTCATATCATTCCCGACCTTAAAAAACTCGAAGCGAAATACGGCAATGATCTCGTCGTGATCGGCATTCATTCGGCGAAATTTACTAACGAAGGCGATACGCAAAATATCCGTAACATCATTTTGCGCTATGGTTTGGAGCATCCGATTGCGAACGATTCGGACTTTAAAATTTGGAATCAATACGCCGTCAACGCCTATCCGACGCAGGTGATTATTGACCCGAACGGCTACATTATCGGCACGGCGGTCGGCGAGGGAAACGCGGAAGAAATTGATAAATTGATTGACGCGACCGTCACGGATTTCCGCAAAAAAGGACAGCTCGACGAAAAGCCGCTGAAATTTGCGCTCGAACGTGCCAAAGTCGGCGATTTGCCGCTCGCGTTTCCGGGCAAAGTTTTGGCGGACGCGGCTTCAAAACGGCTGTTTATTTCGGATTCAAATCACAATCGCATCGTCATTACCGATTTGAACGGGAAGTTTATCGAAACAATCGGCAGCGGCGCGGCAGGACATTTGGACGGCGATTATGCGGCGGCGAATTTTGATCGTCCGCAAGGTTTGGCTTTGAACGGCACGAGTCTTTACGTTGCCGACACCGAAAATCAGCGGATTCGGCTCGTTGATTTGAAGAAGAAAGCGGTTTCGACGATTGCCGGAACCGGCAAACTCGAAGATTTTACGGGCGAAGGCGGCGAAGGTTTGAAAACCGGACTGCGTTCGCCGTGGGATTTATCAATTGTCGGCAAAAGTTTATTTATTGCGATGGCTGGTTCGCATCAGATTTGGCGAATGGATTTGGAGAAAAATACAATCGGACCTTACGCCGGCACACGCGCCGAGGCGAGATTTGACGGGAAACGCGAAAATGCGGCGTTCGCACAGCCTTCGGGAATCGTTTCGGACGGCAATAATCTATTTGTCGCCGACAGTGAATCGAACATTATTCGTCAGATAAATTTTCTTAAAGAAACGGTCGAAACGCTCGCCGGCGGCGATTTATACGAATTCGGCGACACGGACGGCGAAGAAGATGACGTTCGCCTTCAGCATCCGCTCGGCGTGACGCTTTTCGGTGAAAAGGTTTTGATTGCCGACACTTACAACCACAAAATAAAAATTCTCGATCCGCAAAATCGGACGGTCAGAACCTTTCTCGGCACCGGAAAATCGGGACAAACGGACGGCAAAACACCGACGTTTTACGAACCTGCCGGATTATCAATCGCAGACGGGAAACTCTACATCGCCGACACGAACAATCACGCGATTCGCGTCGTCAATCTGCTGACAAAGGAAGTTTCGACGCTCAAAATCGAAGGTTTAACTACGCCGGTTGAATTGCAAAACGACACGGCTGATTTTTCGCCGAATCTCAAGGAAAATAAGGCGGACTTAAAAGAAGTCGCGGCAAATGCCAACAATTCGCTGCTGTTTCAAATCAAACTGCCTGACGGTTATCACTTAAATACGAACGCGCCGAACCGCTACGAAATCTCGACCGCCGCGAAAAATATCAAAATTGCGGTTGGTTCACAGAAATTTTCACAGCTTCCGTTGAGCATTCCGTTTCAAACTTTGAGTGTCGGTGACGGCAATTTAAAGGTCAAACTGACCGTCTATTATTGCCGCGAAGACAATACGGGAGCGTGTTTGATAAAAACTCTCGCGTGGCAAATTCCGCTGAAAATCTCGGTGGATAAGAAAGAGTCCGCGCCGATTGAGTTAAAAGACATTTTGAGCGGGAACTAAAAATGACTGGAGCGCAATCCGTCCCGGTTGCAATGAGCGTTTGCTTCAAACGCTCATTGCAACCGGGACGGATTGCGCTCCAGTCCGCTTCGCGTTTCAGCCTTAAAGTCATCCAAATTCTGCCATTCATCATCAAATTTCGACAATCCGTTGTGAAAAAATTGCATCCGCATCAATTTTGCCATTTAATTAAATTGAAATGTTTAATGCCGCTGCGCTTATAAATCTT
Organism: Pyrinomonadaceae bacterium; assembly: GCA_965247805.1. Classification (GTDB taxonomy): domain Bacteria; phylum Acidobacteriota; class Blastocatellia; order Pyrinomonadales; family Pyrinomonadaceae; genus JAFDVJ01. Next base: position 3,673,184 of record OZ252034.1, on the reverse strand, counting down.
CTCGGTTTTACGGTCGGAATCGCTCTTTACGCGCTTCTGCTGTTGATGGTTGTGCGGCATCGGCAGGCGAAGGAAAAATCTGCGCCGGATTTTTTATTGCTTTTGACTTCTGCGCTTGGGCTTTTGTGGAACACGGGCGAACTCGCCGCATTGTTTTGGAAGGATTTCGGCGACTGGCAGGTTTCGCCGGTTTTGCTCGCAATTTCGTATTCCGCGCTCGGATTTTTGCCTTCGGTCGTTGTTCATTCGGCGTGGAAAAATGAAGAAAACGAGAATAAAAATGTCCGTTGGCTGACGTTTGCGGCTTACGGTTTGAGCGTTTTTGCCGCGCTGTTGCATTTTCAATCGGCGATTTTTGAAGCAGTTGCGCCGTCGGCTCTCGCGCTGCAAGTTTTGACGTTCGGTTCGCTCGCGCTGCTTGGCGGTCTGCTGATTTTTACGTTTCGACAAAAGATTCAGAACAAGGCGATTTGGATTTCCGCGCTCTCGGTTTTTGCGGTTTCCGCGCTGCATCTGAGTGGTCAGCAGGAAGAAAAATCGTGGCTCATCGAACTGGTCGCGCACCAATCTTCGCTGCCGCTTGCGCTCGCAATTTTACTGCAAGATTATCGTTTCGCGTTTGCCGATTTGTTTTTGAAACGTGCGCTTTCGCTGCTGCTTCTGGCTTCGGTCGCGTTCGGTTTGTATGTTTTCGTCGCCGTTCCGCTGCTCGCGTGGCACGAAACGCACGACCGCAACGACGTGCAGGCGGCGGTTTTGGTTCTCGCGCTGTGGATGGCGACGGCGTTGATTTATCCGTCTTTGCACAAATTCGCGGTTTGGCTCGTTGATAAAATTATTTTGCGGCGCGTCAATTACAAAAAACTGCAAGCCGAAATTGTGCGGACAATCGAAAAGCAGAGCGATGCACAATTAATTTTAGACGAAGTTTGCGAAGAAATCGCGTTTGCGCTAACCGCAAAAGATTCAAGTTGGCACGAGTTTTCAAACAATGAAAAGAGTTTAACGACCGTCAATTTTACGCCGCGCAGTGCGGAGATTTTCGTGCCGACGGTCGAAACGCCTTTTTATCAGATAAGTTTGAGCAATTTTGCGGGCGGCAGACGGCTTTTGTCCGACGAAGTTGAAATGCTCGAAGAAATCGCCGTCGTCGTTGCGCGTCGAATTGATGCGTTGCGCGTTTCCGAAGAGCGTTACGAACGAAAAGGGCGCGAAGACAAACTCGCCAAATACGCGACCGAAGCGAAACTTTCCGCGCTGCGGGCGCAGATCAATCCGCATTTTTTGTTCAACGCGCTGACGACCATCGGTTATTTAATCCAAACTGCACCGGAAAAAGCATTTGAAACGCTGATGAAACTGACGCAATTGCTGCGCGGCGTGCTGCGTTCGACTGAAGAATTTTGCAGTTTAGGCGAAGAAATCAAGCTCATCGAAAATTATCTCGACATCGAAAAAGCGCGTTTTGAAGAGCGTTTGACGGTCAAGATCAATATTCCGAAAGGTTTGGAAAAAATGCGTGTGCCGTCTTTAATCCTGCAGCCGCTTGTCGAAAACGCCGTCAAACACGGAATTTCAAACGCCAAATCGGGCGGCGAAGTGTGTATTTCCGCCGAACTGAAAATCGAGGCGAACGAAACTTTTTTGTATTTAAATGTTGCGGACACCGGCGCGGGATTTGACGAGAAAAAACTAAACGCGGACGGCATCGGTTTGGAAAATATTCGTCAAAGACTGCGTTTCTATTACGGCAAAACCGCGAATTTGATAATTAAAAGCGATGCCCGAAAAGGAACAAAAGCGGAAATAAAATTGCCGGTCAAGGCGCAGATAGTTTAAGCCGGAGCGCGGACATCTCTGTCCGCCAGCCGTTCCAGCGAAGCGTCGAACGGCAACCCGTTGTCAATCTTGAAGTTTTAAGTAATCGAGGTTTTCGCGTTCATCGCAAAGCCTCGAACGCGGCGGACAGAGATGTCCGCGCTCCAATTTATGAATAAACTCCGAATAATTATTGCTGACGACGAGCGTCCGGCGCGTGAATTTTTGAAGGCGGTTTTGCGTGAATTTGAAGACATAACAATCGTCGGCGAAGCGGAAAACGGCGTGGATGCAGTCGAGATTATTAAACAAACCAAACCTGATTTAGCTCTGCTTGATTTGCAGATGCCGGAAGTTTCGGGACTCGAAGCCGTCCGCCTTTTGCGAAAATCGCAGATGCCGCTCGTCGCGTTTGTGACCGCTTATGACGAATACGCGGTGCAGGCTTTCGAGGTCAACGCGGTTGATTACTTGCTCAAACCGGTTGATAAATCACGACTTAGAGAAACCTTGAATCGCGCCCACGAACGGCTCGAACAGGAAGATTGGCAGGCAATCGAAGCCGAAACCGTCAAAAACGTCGCGGAAGTTTACAGGGAAGTTTCGCGTCCCGATTTTCTCGAAAGAATTCCCGTCAAAAAGCGCGAAGAGATTTTTTTGATTCCGGTCGGCGAAATTGCTTCAATCATTGCCGATGGCGAACTGCTTCACATCACGACCGACAAAAACCAAAAATACGTCATCAATTTTCGGCTAAAAGATTTGGAAATGCGGCTTGCGATTGATAAATTTGTTCGTCTGTCGCGCGGTGCGGTTGTTAATCTAGAAATGATTTCGCGCGTTTCGCCGATGCCCGGAGGAACTTATCTGATAACTCTGAAAAACGGTCAGGAAATTGCTTCAAGCCGTCTGCAATCGAAGATTTTACGAACGAAGCTACTCAAACTTTGAAATAACGGCAAAAGTCGTAAGTTGAGCCGTCTGGCGGGCGCGCAAAGCCGCAACCCTTCCTGACCTGAAATTGATTTGATCTTGAATTCTTTTACTTTTACCTATTTTCAACAAACAACGGAAAAAGACAATTTTCATAAAATTTCAGGTCGGGAAGGGTTGCGGCTTCCGCGCCCGCTCTTATAATTTCACATTTCCAAAAAACTCTGCTAAATTTCACAAACTGCCCTCCATAAAATCTCCAAAATATTTTATGTCTAAAAAATGGACAAACAAAAATTTGCCCGGTGCGCTGCATTTTGTGACCGGAAACGTCAATCAACGTCAGCCGATTTTCCAACAGGAAAATAACTGTCTGGCTTTCCTTGAAGAGTTGCAGAATTTAAGACTCAAACACCAATGTAAAATCGTCGCTTTTGTCGTAATGCCCGATCATATTCATTTCATCGCCAATCCGCGCGACGGGAAAATCCGTGAATGGACAGGTGCATTAAAAAGCCTAACTGCTCATCGTCTCATTGAAATCACACCTGGCAGATTTATCAAAAACGAATCCGAAAATCAGGTTTGGCAGGAAAGTTTCAAAGCTCTGCCGCTGTGGAGCAATTGGATGATTTGGCAAAAAATCAACTACATTCACAACAATCCTTTGAAGGCAAAACTTTGCAATTCAGTCAAAGATTACCGCTGGTCGAGTTTTCGCAGTTTCTACAAAATGGATTGTGAAGAACTTTTGCAGGTTGATGAAGATTGGTGGTGGGAAAATGATGTCAGAAAACTGTCCGAATCAATGGCTGGTTGGAATGATGAAATTGCCGAAAAATACGAAAAGTAAGACTGTAATTTTCAGATTAAATTTAAGTTGTTTGAGTTTGGCGGGCGCGCAAAGCCGCAACCCTTCCCGACCTGAAATTTGTTTTATCTTGAATTCTTTTACTTTAGCTTGATTCAATTTTAACCTGAAAAAGACGAGTTTCACAAAATACAGGTCGGGAAGGGTTGCGGTTTCCGCGCCCGCTTTCCCAATTTTTTGTAAAATAGGAAAACCGTTTGCCATTCATTAATCTAAATTACCGTTAGTTTCGGTCAGGCGACCGTTTATTGAATATTATTGCCCAAAACTTCATAAATGGCGCGATAATCGCTAACCTTGAGTTTGTTATTCATTTCAAATCAGAGGGTTTATGCAAAAAACGGGTTATTCATTTTTGACGGTTTTTATCATTATTTTATGCGGTTCCGTCGTCGCGTTTGCCCAAACGGGAAAAATCTCGGGCAAAGTAACTTATGGCAGTGACAGCACGGCGGTTCACGGCGCGTCGGTGCAGATCGTTCAGCTCAAAAAAACGGCGGTCACGGACGAAGCGGGAAACTACGAATTTACGGATATTCCGGTCGGGCGTTACACGGTTTTGGCGCATCAGGAAGGTTTTGCCGACATTGCCAAGACGGTCGTTTTAGTCAACGGTGCAACTGCCGCGATTGATTTTCAGATTCAAATTACAAGCGTTAAAGAACAGGTGACAATCACGGCAAGCGGCGCGGAGCAATCTACTTTTGACGCGATTGCCTCGGTTAATTCGGTTGATTCCAATAAAATTATCGAACGTGCGGCGGTCGGACTCGGCGAAGTTTTGGATAACGAATCGGGCGTTTCGAAACGCTCGTTCGGTCCGGGAAATTCGCGCCCCGTGATTCGCGGATTCGACGGCGACCGCGTAAAAGTAACGACGGACGGCGTTTCGGTTGGCTCGCTCGCGTCGCAGTCGGGCGACCACAGCGAACCGATTGACACGCTCGCGCTGGAGAGAATCGAAGTCGTCAAAGGTCCGGCGACACTGCTTTACGGCAGCAGCGCAATCGGCGGCGTGGTCAACGCGATCAGCGGACACGACGAAGGCGCACATCCCGGAATTCGCGGATATTTATCGGGCATCGGCGGATTTAACAACAGACAGGCGGCGGCGAGCGGCGGCATCGAATACGGCTTAAAAAACTGGATGTTTTGGGGAAATGGAACCGGACAACGGACGAGTGATTACCGTGCCGGCGGCGATTTCGGAAAGGTTATCAACACATTTACGCGCAGCGCAAGCGGCGACGGCGGTTTCGGTTATTACGCCAAAAAAGGCTTTTTCACGACGAATTACAGCTATTATCAAAATCGTTACGGCATTCCGCTCGATTTTCGGGAAGCCGACCCGGAACTCCGAAGTTTGCGGGCGCGTCGCCACGATTTGAAATTTACGGGCGGTTTTACCGCTTTGGATTCATTTGTGACAGGCGCGAAATTTACGATTGATTTCAGCAATTATCGCCATCAAGAATTGGTTGACGATCAGGTCGGCACGACATTTAAGAACAAAGTTTATTCGTATCGCGGAGTTTTCGACCAAAAAAAATCCGGTAACTTAACGGGACGTTTCGGGTTTGAAGGCTTTCACCGCAATTACGGAACGGTCGGCGACGAAGTTTTGATTAACGGTCCGGTCAAACAAAATTCTTTTTCAGTCTTCGGACTCGAAGAATATACGCTTGAACGGGTGACGTTTCAATTTGGCGGGCGCGTCGAAAATAATCGTTACAATCCGACTGATCCGAATTTAATCAAGCGTGATTTTACCGGATTTTCGGGCGCAGTCGGAGCGCGTTTCAAACTTTGGACAGGCGGCGCGTTTGTCGCAAATTACACACATTCGTTTCGTGCGCCCGCGCTCGAAGAGCTTTATAACAACGGTCCGCACGACGGAACGCTGTCGTTCGAGGTCGGCAATCCGAATTTACGAGCCGAGACAAATAACGGCATAGATTTTTCGCTGCGCCAGCAAAGCGGCAGAATTCGCGCCGAAGCGAATTACTATTATTACGATCTGAAAAATTTCGTCTTTCTCGCGCCAAATGGAAGAATTAACGAAGCGAGCGGTTTGCCGTTCGCTGATTATTTGCAGGGAAACAGCCGTTTTACGGGAACTGAATTAAGTCTCGATTACACGGCGCACAAATATTTGAACATCATTTCAGGTTTTGATTATGTCAACGCCAAACTCAAAGACGGCAGATATTTGCCGCGAATCGCACCTTTGCGCGGACGCATCGGACTCGACGCGCATTACAAAGATTTGAGCATTCGCCCCGAATTCGTCGCCGTCGGACGGCAAGACCGGATTTTCACCAACGAAACACCGACCGCCGGTTACGGAGTTTTCAACATCGCCGGTTCTTTCGTTCTTCCCGGCAAACATTCCGCGAACATTTTCACGGTCAATGCCTATAATTTAATGAACAAACCCTTTTACAACCACATTTCGTTTATCAAAGACATTTCGCCCGAAATCGGTCGCGGAATTCGCTTCGGATATACGGTGAGATTTTTCTAAAAATTAAATTTTGCGGATTAAAAACAAAAAGACGGATTCTTTTGAGTTCGTCTTTTTGGTTAGGTTGGAAAAATTTATTCTGTCAAAACTCCTGAGCTATCATCAACCGAAACATCTTGTTCGTCGTAAATAAACTTCGTATTCTCTTTTATTCCGGCAAAGTATCGCTGAACCCGGCGACCGAGTGCGTTATAGTCTGAGCGGTTGCACATAACTTTAAAACGGTTCAATCCATTTATGATTATTGAGATGATTAGGTGAATTGGTATAATTTATTCGTGGCTTCGCTTTCCGACAAAATCAAACAAAAAGCACTCGACATCGGCTTTCAAAAAGTCGGAATCGTCCGCGCCGAACCGTTGACACACGAAGCAAATCATCTGCGCGAATGGCTTGCCGATAATCATCACGGCGAGATGCTCTGGATGGAGCGCGAACCCGAAAAACGCGCCGATCCTCAGATTCTTTTTCCCGAAGCGAAATCAATTATCGTCGTCGCACATAACTATTTTACGCCGCACGAACACGAAGAAAATTCAGCGAAAGGCAAAGTTTCGCGTTATGCGTGGGGCGACGATTATCACGATGTTTTGAAGGAAAAATTGCGCGAGCTTTTGGCATTTATCAAATTAATTGACGCGACGGCGGAAGCGAAAATCTGCGTTGACACCGCGCCGATAATGGACAAGGCTTGGGCGGTTCGCGCCGGTCTCGGCTGGATTGGTAAACATTCCAATCTAATTACGAAGGAATACGGTTCGTGGGTTTTCTTGGGCGAGATTCTGCTCAATCTCGAACTCGAATATGACGCAGAAATCGTTGACGATCATTGCGGCACTTGCACGGCTTGTTTGGATGCGTGTCCGACGCAGGCGATTATCGCGCCTTACACGGTTGATTCCCGAAAATGTTTGTCATACACTACAATCGAATTACGCGCCCCGATTATCCCCGACGAAATAACGAAAGACTTGAACGGCTGGCTTTACGGCTGTGATATTTGTCAGGACGTTTGCCCTTGGAATCGCTTTGAGAAACCGACTGACGAACGAAGATTCGCGCCGCGCGAGGGGAATGTGACGGCTGATTTAGAGGAAATTTTATCGCTCTCGCCGGAAAAATATGCTGAAAAATTTCGCCGTAGTGCAATGAAGCGCACGAAACTTGCCGGTTTGCAGAGAAACGCGCGGGCTTTGAAAAAAAGCCGAAAAAAATAACGGAGAGAAAAATGTTTTTAAGATTTACCAAAAGATTTTCACGCCAGAATATTGCCTTATTGATTGCGCTTTTACTGCTGTTTGCGCCGGCTTTAATTGCCACGACAGTTGAAAGCGCACAGAAAAAAAACGTCAAGGCAACACCGACCCCGAAGAAAAAAGCGACACCAAGCAAAAATTCACCGGCGAAAACTAAACCGACACCGAAAAAAACGGAAAAAACTGCTCAGAAAACGACTGATAAGAGCAAAAATTCTAAAGATTCAAAATCAAAGCAATCACTGACGGCGGATAAAAAAACGTCTTCAAAAAACGAAAAGAATACCAAAACAACGGCTGTTTCAAACAAAAATTCGTCATCAAAAACGACCGATAAGAGCAAAACAAAACAGGTGAATAAGCCAGCCGACACAAAAACAACGGCAAAAAAGACACCTAAATCCAAACCGAAAACTATTGTCGAAACTAAGCCGAATACTACCGAAACTTCGACCAAAACAAATTCCGCTGAATTAGCTCAAATAATTGTGACAGGCGTTTCAGTTCCGGTTAAAAGCCTCGCAAAATCGGACGCGCCGACTGTTTCCAACGTCAAACTCGGCACAATTTTAAAGGTCACGGAGAAAAATACGGCGTGGTATAAGGTGCAGTATCCGGCGAACGGAAAAACTTCAACAGGTTGGATTTCCGCCAATTCGACGAGCGATTTGAACGCGTCGGACAAGCCGGTGATTTATCATCAAATAGTCGAACGAAACTACAAACCGCAGATGGATTTCGCGTCCGCCGCCGAACTTTACGAATTTTTATCAAAGGTTGACGGCGAACTCGATGCTTCGGATAAATCGGCGGAAATTGAAGTCAAACGGCTGCTCACGCTGCGTTCCGCGCTCAAAACGATTCCGGCGGACAAACGCGAAACTTCGCCGTATAAGGAATTTCTCAAAGCGCAGGAAAACGAAGTCGTTTACAGCGAACCGTCGGGTGAATGGCTCGTCGTTTCCAATCAGTTTTGGAACTTGCACAACAAATACAAAAAATCCACGGTTTCCGATTCGATTGCGTGGGAAGCCGCGAATAATCCGCTTCCGGGCGAATGTGAAGGCTACGTCAACTGCTATCTTTTCGATCTGCGAATGCGTTTCGGCGAATATTTGAATCTGCATCCGAACGGCAAAAACGCGGCGGATGCGTTGAAAAATATCACTGATTATCTGTCGCCGATTGTTGCCGATTCAAAGCAAAAATCAATTTACAACGGTCCGACCGACGTAACCGACCGCGCCGAATTTAATAATTTAGTCGCCGAGCTTCGCACTATCGTCGCGCGTCTCCCGTTCGTCGAAAAGGAAAAAACACTTCAACAACTCAGACAAATCGCTGAGGCTTATCGTTAGATTTAAGATTTTTGTTTGCGATTTAGATTGAAATGTTGTTTCACGGCTTTTCAATCTAAATCGCAAAATCTAAAATCTAAAATATGCTAACCGATTCATACGGCAGAGTTATTCGTGATTTGCGCGTCAGTCTGACTGACCGCTGCAATTTTCGCTGTTTTTACTGTCTGCCGAACGGCGAACCGCCGCTGGCACGCAAGGAAACAATTCTCACTTTTGAAGAAATTGTTGAAATCTGCGAAATTTTCGTATCTCTGGGAGTTGAAAAAATTCGCTTGACGGGCGGCGAACCGCTTTTGCGGAAAGACATCGAAAAACTTGTCGCAAAAATTGCCGAGTTAAAAGTCCAAAATCCGTCGAAATTTCAAATTGACGACTCTGAGAACAATCCCAAATCCCAAATCCCAAATCCCAAATTGAAAGATTTAGCCTTAACCACGAACGGATTTTCGCTTGAAAAACGGGCGGAAAATCTGAAAAAAGCGGGACTCGACCGCGTGACGATTTCGCTCGATTCGCTGAAAAAAGATAAGTTTCAAAAGATCACCGGCGTTGATAAATTGGACGAAGTTTTAACTGCAATCGAAGCCGCGAAACGTGCCGGTTTACAGCCGGTTCGCGTCAATGCCGTCGTCGTGCGCGGCTGGAATGATGACGAAATTGTTGACCTTGCGCGTTTTGCGCGTGAAAATGCACTTTCGATGCGGTTCATTGAATATATGCCGCTCGATTCGGCGCACGAATGGAACAAAAATATGATCGTTCCGGGCAGGGAAGTTTACAAAATTATCAACGAGGCGTTCCCGCTTGAATTAAAACAAACTTCGCGCGGTGCGGAAACTGCCTGGAAATATTCGTTTGCCGACGGCGCGGACGGCGAAATCGGCATTATCGCGCCGGTCACGGAAATGTTTTGCGGCGCGTGTTCGCGGATTCGCCTGACGGCTGACGGACAGATTCGCACTTGTCTTTTTTCGACCGGCGAACATAATTTGCGGGACGTTTTACGAAGCGGCGCGACGCGTGCGGAAATCGTCGAATTTATCAGAGATGTCGTGCTGAAAAAAGAGCCGCGTCATTACATCAATGACACGAAATTTGCGTCCGCGTCGCGCTCGATGAGTTTTATCGGTGGTTAAATTTCTTTTCATCGAAGGCTTGGAGTTGGATTTTTTTAATCCGCGAAGCATCATTGTTTTCATTAGCATTCTGCAAGGCGCGATTTTTGCCGCGCTCCTCATTTCGCGTTATTTCAAACACAAAAAAACGGCTGACTTGTGGCTTGCCGCACTGCTTGTTTTGCTGTGTTCGACGCTGATTACGCCGTTTATCGGGTTTGCCAACGTCTATGACCGTAATCAGTGGCTGACGTATTTTCCGTTCACGATTTTTTACAGCTACGGCGTTTGCATCTGGTTTTATGTCGTTTATCTGACTAATTCGACGCGCAAATTTTCGCGCAAAGATTTGCTCTTTTTCATTCCTTCAGCAATTTACGTTGCGTTCCGACTGATTCTTTTCGCGCAAAATCTCGAATTTAAAAATCGGTTCGGCGAAAATTATTATGTTCCGTTAATTGATCCTTTCGTCTTTGTGACGGAAACCGTCTGGAACGTCGCGTTTCTCTATTTTGCCATCAAACATTATCGAAAATATCGTGCGTGGCTCAACGAAAATTTCTCCGATACGGAAAAAATAAAGTTCGATTGGCTGCGAAATTTTTTGTATGTTTTTACGTTTATCGTTGTTTTGAGCGCGATTTTCGATTTTACGAACAACTTCATTTTCAAACTTTCATATATCCAATACTTTTATTTTGAACTGATCCTCGCTTTCGTCACATATTATCTGGCGGTTGCCGGATATTTGCGCTCGAAAACGATTGAACTCGATTTCACGCCGAAGGCAGAGGAAATCGAAGCTAAAAAATCTCTTTTGTCGGAAAAAGAACTCGGAAGGTTAAAGGCAAAACTGCAAAACCTAATGGAGGTCGAAAAAAATTATCTTGAACCGAACCTGACTCTAACCGATCTGGCGCGGCGAATCGGGGTTAATTCGACGGTTTTGTCTTACACGATTAACAACGGTTTCGACAAGAATTTTAACGATTTCGTCAATGAATACCGAATTGCGGAAGTCAAGAAGAAACTCAAAAACGCCGATGATTCGCCGCTTCTCGGCATCGCATTTGACAGCGGATTCAATTCAAAAGCGACGTTTAATCGCGCCTTCAAAAAATTCACGGGAGTTTCGCCAAAGGAATACACTGAAGAAGCACAAACGTAACCTAAACTTTTGCACTACATTTTAGACGACTGTGCCGTCAATTATAGTCGCGTTTTTCGGGACGATAATAATGCCTTCACGGATATACCAGCAGCCGTTTGCGTCGTCGGCGGTTTCGAGATTGTCGCAGTTGATGAGTTGGACGTTATTGCCGATGCGCGTGTTTTTATCAATAATTGCGCGGCGGATGACAGTATTTTGACCGATGCCGACGTGCGGAAAATTGCGGTTGACGTTGTTTTGAATTTCCTCGATTGATTCAAAAAAATCCGAACCCATAATAATCGAATTTTCGATGCGCGTTCCACGATCAATCCGTGAACGCAGTCCGATGATCGAATTTCGCGCGTGAACTCCATTCAAAATGCAGCCTTCGCTAATCATTGCATTATCAATATCGCAGTTATGCACCTTCGACGGCGGCAAATAACGGGAACGCGTGTAAATCGGCGCATCGGTGTTGAAAAAATTAAACTTCGGCAGCGGCGAGGCAAGGTCGAGATTGGCTTCGTAAAAAGCGCGGATCGTCCCGATGTCTTCCCAGTAATCCTTGAAAAAATGTGCCTGCACATTGAATTTTTCGATTGCCGCCGGAATAATTTCCTTACCGAAATCAACGCGTGATTCATCTTCCTTTAAAAATTCAATCAAGCGTTCGTATTTGAAAATATAAATTCCCATCGAAGCGAGAAACGGACGTTTTTCGCTTTCTTCAGCCGTCAAACCGAACTGCGTCGTGTCAACACGCATTGATTCGAGCGCGTCGCCTTTCGGTTTTTCTTTAAATTCGATGATTTTCCCTTGATCGTCGGTTTTCAGCAGACCGAAATCCTTCGCTTCGTCGGGACGGCACGGAATTACCGAAACCGTCACGTCGGCATTCGTTTCGACGTGCCGCTGGAGAAATTTGCGGTAATCCATCCGGTAAAGATGATCGCCGGAGAGAATCAAAACCGTGTTGACGCGCCAATCGCGGATGTGCGGAATCGTCTGGCGAACTGCATCCGCCGTTCCCTGAAACCATTCGGGACTGTCGAGTCTCTGTTCCGCCGCTAAAACCTCGACAAAGCCGGTCGAAAATGACGAAAAACGATAGGTCCGCGAAATATGCCGGTTGAGCGAAGCCGAATTATACTGCGTCAGGACGAAAATCTGCGTGATACCCGAATTGATGCAGTTCGACACCGGAACATCAATCAAACGATATTTTCCGCCGAGCGGAACCGCCGGTTTCGCCCGTTCCTTTGTCAGTGGAAACAATCTCGTTCCCGCGCCGCCGCCCAAGATTACCGATACGACATTTTCGTATTGAGACATAGAAGTTTGGTCTAAATTAATCACTTTTTTATTTTTAGAATTAAAGATTACGTCCTCTACAATAGCCGTTTTCGCTATCTAATTTCAAGCCGTTTTCGCGCTTACTTTGACATTCTAGCGTAAAGCGTGATAATTTGCCTTTCGCTCTTTAGTAAATATTTTTTCACAGCGAAAAATGTTCGCCGGAGCCGTTCTTTTTCAGACTAAAATGCTGCGGGTGACGTTTTTTCAAGAAGCGTCGCAAATAAGGGGAAGCCGGGTGAAAATCCCGCACGGTCGCGCCACAGTGAAACAGTTATCAGTTATCAGTTATCAGTTATCAATTTTATTTTGTTGATAACTGATAACTGATAACTGATAACTGTAAAGTCTGGAAACCTGCTCGTAGTTTTTTTAGCCGAAACAGTTTCGCGTAAAGACTTTTGGCTGATTGGGTCGTTTTTGTTTTTTCCTTAATTTGAATAATAAAAAGTCCTGTTTGGCTTGTCTTTTGCGTTTAGACATTAGCCTAAGCAGGACTTTTTTTATGTTTATAATTTCGCGGAAAATTAGTTACTTAAACTTTGCGAGTTCGCGCCTTTGCGGGAAAATCTTTCTTTTATTATTCGTTTGCGTTTTTTCGTTGACGGCGTGCAAAACCGAAAATCCGCAATCGCAAACGGAAGTAAAAATGCGCGACATCGCCGACGATTTAGGGCGTAAAATAAAGATTCCCGAAAAGGTCGAGCGCGTCGTTTCGCTTGCGCCGAATCTGACCGAAAACATTTTCGCGGTCGGCGCAGGCGATAAACTTGTCGGTGACACGACATATTGCAATTACCCGGAAGCCGCGCAGAAAATCGCCAAAGTCGGCGACACGATGAACCCGAATATGGAAACGATTATCGCGCTGAAACCGCAGATCGTTTTTGTTTCGACGGCTTCGCAAATCGAGACTTTTACGAAAACGCTCGAATCGCAAAACATCACGGTTTTCGTAACGAATCCGAAAGACTTAAACGGCGTTTTAACTAATCTTCGCCAACTCGCCGAAATTTTCGGAACTTCGGAGCCGACTGCCGTTTTGCTCAATCAATTGCAGGAAAGAATTAGCGCGGTTGATGAACAAGTGCGCGACAAACCGAAAGTCAAAACCTTTGTCCAAATCTCAAAAGAACCGCTTTTTACTATCGGCAAAGAATCTTTTTTAACCGAAATCATCGAACGCGCCGGCGGCGTTTCGGTGACAAAAGATGTCGCCACGGCTTATCCGAAACTCAGCAAAGAAACCGCGCTGGCGTTAAATCCCGACGCGATAATTTTGTCGGAAAGTCCTGATAATCTTGAACCAAACGACGTTTTCAAAAATTCGGCGGCGGTCAAAAATAAAAAAGTTTTTAAGGTCAATGCCGACATCATTTCGCGTCCGTCGCCGCGCATTGTGGATGCGCTTGAACAGATTGCGGAGGCTTTGAAATAGATTGAACGCCGCCAATAATTGCAATTGGCGAATTGCGATTTATCTATCAGTTATTCCGAAGTAAAAACTAAAACGACAATTCGGAATAGCTGAAAACTGATAGCTGATAGATTCAGAAAAAACAGAGTGACACGAAAATTAAAAATAGCCTTGATTTTATCAGCAACACTCGTTGCGGCAATTCTGTTCGCGTTGTTTTTAGGCAGTGAAAAATTATCGTTTTTTAATTTAACCGAGTCGCAATCCGCAATTCTTTTCGACATTCGTTTGCCGCGCGTTTTGCTCGGCGCGTGTGTCGGCGCGAGTCTGGCGGTTGCAGGTGCATCGCTGCAATCACTTTTGCGGAATCCGTTGGCTGAACCTTATTTGCTCGGAGTTTCAAATGGCGCGGCTTTGGGGACGATGTTGGCATTTGTGTTTTTCGCAAACTTTGAATTTGCGCGTCCGATTTGTGCGATTGCGGGTGCGAGTCTGGCAACGATTGCGGTTTATCAAATGGCAAAAAGCCGCGCCGGAATGAACGTCGAAAGACTCGTTTTATCGGGCGTGATTGTTACGACATTTCTTTCGTCAATTATCGTTTTACTGACAAGTTTGCTGGACGCGGCAAAACTTCGTTCGTTCACATTCTGGCTTCTCGGCGACTTGTCGCAGGCGACGAAAAACGGATTTTATTTAACTTCGGTCGCCGTCATTATCGGCACAATTGTTTTAACTTCGCAGGCGCGGGCGTTGAATTTGATGATGATCGGCGAGCGCGACGCTTTTGATTTCGGTGTCGAAATCGGTCGTGTCAGGTTGATAGTTTTTGCGGCGGCTTCGGCACTCGTCGGCATTTCGGTTGCGGCAAGCGGTTCGGTCGGCTACGTCGGCTTGATTGTGCCGCACTTAATTCGCCTGTCGGTTGGCAGCGATAATCGTTTAGTTGTTCCGTTTTCAGCAGTTGCGGGCGCGATTTTTGTTGTTTTAGCTGACACAATTGCACGAACGGCAATCGCGCCGCGCGAACTGCCCGTCGGCGCGATCACGGCATTAATCGGTGCGCCGATGTTCATTTATTTGTTGCGGAAAAATTAATGTAAGGGCGATCCCTTGTGGTCGCCCGATGAGCGAAGCGAAAAAGCGTTTGCGTAAAATCAATATCGAATTTTTGCGAAGGTTCGGGCGAGGACAAGCCGTCGCCCCTACAAATTATTAATGTTGGAAGTCCAAAACATTTCAATAAATTACGGCGTTTGCGCGGTGGTGCAGGACGTTTCGCTGTCGCTTGAAGCAGGAAAAATTATCGCGCTTTTGGGAGCGAACGGCGCGGGGAAAACGACACTTTTGAAGTCTTTTAACGCAGGACTGCCGATTGCAAAAGGTTCGATCTTATTGAATAACAAGCCGTTGAATAATTTTTCGCGCCGCGAGATTGCGCGTGAAATCGCCGTTATCGCGCAGGAAACGGAAACAAAATTTCCCGTGTCGGTTTTGGAATTCGTGCTGGCGGGCAGGTTCGCTCACGGCGCGTCGTTCGGTTGGGAAACGACGGACGATTTGGAGATTGCAATTGATTGTTTGAAACAATGCGATTTAGCAAATTATGAAGCGCGGCAGATGAATCAACTTTCCGGCGGCGAACGTCAGCGCGTCGTGTTAGCTAGAGCATTAGCGACGCAATCTAAGATTTTACTGCTCGACGAACCGACCGCGAATTTAGATTTGGCGCATCAGGCGTTGATGTTTCGCTTAATAAAGGAAAGATGTAACGCCGTCGTCCCGACGGCTGTCAGGGGAGCGTCCCGCTCGCCCGATTTGCTTTCCGACGCGGAAAGTATTCTGGAAATCGAAAACGCGCCGGCTGGAAGCCGCCGCGATAGCCGGCAAGATGCCGGCGTTACATCTGCGATTGTCATCACACACGATTTGAATCTCGCTTCGGAATTTGCCGACGAGATAGTTTTATTGAAAAACGGTGCGATCTTAGCAAAAGGCGCACCCGAAAAAGTTTTGACCGAAGACAATATCAAACAAGTTTTCGGTGTCAAAGTATTACTGGATGAAAATCCGGTCAGTCGTCGGCGACGAGTCACGACGATTTATTAATGTTCAGAGTTACGCCTTCAGGCGTGATTGACGTTGCTATACAGACAAGTTCGAGTTTTCAATGCGGACTGAGTAATCAGCGCGGGTTTCGCGCCTGAAAGCGTAACTCTGAACACAGAAGACAAACGATGCAAAGGAACGCGGTGAAATTCCGCGACTGCCCACGCAACAGTGAAGCGATTTCGGATTTTGGAATTCGGATTTTGGATTTATAAATCCGCAATCCCAAATCCCAAATCCCAAATCGCCCAAGTCTGGAACTTTGTCCGTTTGTTGAGGCAATTAACCAATTTCCGCGCTGGGCGGGAAAGGAGAAATATGAGAATTATAAAGATTTTAAGTTTAATTTGTTTTTTGACAATCGGCATTTGGGCGCAGACGGGCGCAAACTTAACGGGAAAAGTAACCTGTTGCGGAAAGGGAATTAAAAATCAGACGATTGTGCTAGTAAAAAAAGATCAGCCAAATCAGGAGATAGAAAGTGTTACAGACGAAAATGGTTTCTACCACTTTCTAAATGTTATGCCCGGTAAATATTATGTTCAAATCAAAGAAGAAAATCTCCGAAGTCCCGAAGTGGTGATGATTATTGAGGGCGAAGAGAAAAAAGTTGATTTAGAGTTGTCTTGTAGTTGTCTTGCAGGAAATCCTTACGGAGATAGAATTATTCGGCAAACAATGGCGAAACTTTCTAGGATTGAAGTAACCATTATTGCTTCCGGCACAACGCAAGCCGAAAGTGAAGTTTCCAAAACCGTTAACATTATTGATTCACAAGAATTACGCGACCGCGCGGATTTCGCTTTGGCGGAGACTTTGAAAACGATTCCGGGTTTTCGGGTTCAGCAGCTTGGCGGATTCGGGCGGACGGCGACGATTAAGACACGCGGTTTGCGGAATCAGGACACGGCGATTTTGATTGACGGCATTCGTTTTCGTGACGCTTCGGCGATTACGGGCGATGCTTCGGCTTTTTTGTCGGATTTTACTTTGACGAGCGTTTCGCGCATTGAAGTTTTGCGCGGTTCGGGTTCGTCGCTTTACGGGACGAATGCGATTGGCGGAACGGTTGATTTTCAAACGCCGAAACCGCAATCGGGAATGCACGGACAGATCGGCGGCGCGTTCGGCAATTTGGGTTTAGGGAGATTTCGCGGTAATTTTTCGGATGGCACAAAAGATAATAAATTCGGCTACAATTTAGGCGTTTCGCGCACGGTTTATACACGCGGGATTGACGGCGAAGACGACGCGCATAATACGAATTTTCAGTCGCGCATCGAATACAATCCGTTCACGAAAACAAATATTTCCGCGCGATTTTTTGTCTCTGACGCTTACGTTCGGCTCAATTCGAGTCCCGACACGATTGGGAGTTTGCCCGCGTCGAACGCGACGATTATCAACGCTGTGCCGCTTTCGCGTGATTTACTCAGACGTTACGAAACAGGCGCGACAATTTCAAATTCCGGCGGCGCGAATTTTATTCCCGACGCGAACGACGCAGACAATTTTCAGAAATCGAAATTCTTCAACGCGCAAATCGTTTTGACACAAGTTTTCAACGACAAACTCGTTTTTCAAGGCTATTATTCAGGCTTGAAAACTTCGCGCAAAAACACGAACGGTGTGCTTGGCGTTCCATATCAACCGTTCGGCGGCGATGAAACGAGCGTTTTCGACGGCACAATTCAAACCGCCAACGGACATTTTAACTGGACACCGAACCGCGTCAACACGATCACGTTCGGCTACGAATTTGAACACGAAAAATACGGCAACGACGGATTCACGTTCGACGGTTTCGGCAACTTTTTCACCCGCGCCAAACAGTCGAGCAACACTTTTTACGCGCAGGATTTGCTCCAATTTTTTAACAACAAACTGCAAATCGCGGGCGGTTTTCGCGCACAAGTTTTCAGTTTGAAAACGCCGGAATTCAGCGTTAATAACGCGCCTTATCAAAACGTCGCGCTCGACAATCCGCCGACGGCTTACACATTTGACGGCGCGGCTTCCTACTTTTTCGATAAATCGGGAACGAAAATCCGCGCCCACGTCGGCAACGGCTATCGCGTCCCATCTTTGTATGAGAGATTCGGCACGTTTTACGATAATTTTTCGTTTCCAAATCGGTTTGTTGCGCTCGGCGATCCGAATTTACAACCCGAAAAAACAATCGCGTTCGACGGCGGCATCGAACAAAATTTATTCAAAAATCGTGCTAAATTAAGCGCGACGTATTTTTACACGAAACTAATTAAGACAATCGGTTTCGGCAACAATGCACGAATTATCACGGGTGCGCCGCGACCTTTCGGCGGTTATTTGAACACGAAAGGCGGCATCGCACGCGGCGCGGAATTCAGCGCAAATTTTAAAGCGACCGACTCAACCGACGTTTTCGCGTCATACACTTTCACGAACAGCGACCAACGCGCACCGCAGGTTTCGGGCAATCGCAACATCGAAACGCTCGGCATTCCGAAACATCAATTTACGCTGGTTGCAACGCAGCGAATCAAACGCTTTTGGGCGAATATTGATTTCCTTGCGACGAGCGATTACCTCGCGCCGATTTTCAGCAACTCGACTTTTGCGACTTACATTTATCGTTTCAAAGGCAATCGCAAAGCCGATCTAACCGCCGGTTACACTTTTCCGTTCAGGCAGGAAAAATTGAATCTGCGCGTTTACGGCACAATCGAAAATCTTTTCGATTACGATTATTACGAAAACGGTTTCCGCACTTTCGGCAGAACGGCGCGAATCGGAATGAACTTCGGATTTTAGTCAGAACAGCGAGCGGTAGCGACCTGTTGAATAATACTTTTGACAAATCGTTTTTCTTAATTATCAATCGTTTCCAAAGATACAATCAACAGGTCGCTACCGCTCGCTGTTCCGACAAACCTACGTCTTTCGCAGGCAAAAAATCTTTATATTTTTCGCATCAAACTTCGTGGTATAATTTAGAAAAACGAGGTGCGAAAATTATGAAACGGTTATTGATTTTATTTTTGAGTTTGCTGACGGCAATTTCGGCGTTCGGACAGACGAAAACGGTGACAAATTCCGATCTGGAAAAGTTTCGGCAGCAACGCGTCGAGTCCGAAAGAAAACTGCAAACCGATTACGCGAAATTGGGTTTGCCTTCACCCGCCGAAATCGAGCGGCGCACACGCCAAAGCCGCGCCGAATTTGACCAATATTCCGATCAACTTCGTCAACGACGCCTCATTACGCAGAATGATTTTGCGGTGCAGGCAAATTTGCTTCGTTCGCAGATTATTTCAGTTGACGCGCAAATCAGTTACCTGAGCCGTCAAACCACCAATTATTCCAATCAAAATTACGGTTATTCCTCCGGCTATTCTTACGGTTACGCGCCTTACGGTTATCCGCGCAGTCGTTCGGTTCTGCCGCAAATTGCGCGTCTGCCGCAAAATGCGCGAACCGTTCAGGAATACGCGGCGATGTATCCGAGTTCGCAGAGCATCTACAATCAGGCAACCGGCAATGTCCGTATCGGCGGCAATATTCGCGGCGGTTACAGCAGCAATCGCGGCGGCTACTTCGCGCCCGTCATCATCGGCGGCAATTACCAATCAAACAACATTAATCCGCAGCTAATCTACCTCGAACAACAACGCGCCGCGCTCCTCGCCCAATGGCAAAATCTCGCAAATCAGGCACGGCAAGCCGGAATCAAAATTGACTAAACTCAAATAAATCTTGAATTTATACGAGACGCGGATTATGATAGAAACATTAATCCGCGTTTTAGTATTTACACGAGAAACATTTATGAAAGAAGGTTGGGAAGCAGTTATTGGAATGGAGATTCACGCGCAGCTTGCGACGGAGACAAAGATTTTCTGTGGTTGCGCGGCGAATTTTGGGGATGAACCGAATGCGGATATATAAAAATGAATTACACAGAATTCGACCGTGAAAAACACCTTTACAGTTCAAATGCTTTTGACGAGATCATTAAAGATACGATTAGATTTTTTAACGGAACTCCCGTGCATTCTTTGCCGCCGGCAGTTCGATTTCACGGAACAGGTGTCTATGCTCTTTATTACATCGGGAAAAGTAATTATTACAAACCTTTATTTGAAATAAACAGGCTTGAGTTTTCGCAACCGATTTATGTTGGTAAAGCTGTTCCGAAAGGTTGGCGACAAAGTAAAAATACAAATGAAGGGAAGTTTGCCCACGAACTTTTCGGACGACTTAAAGAACACGGCAAAAGTATTGAACAGGCTGTAAATTTGGATTTGGCTGATTTTTGTTGCAGATTTATGATCCTTGAAAATAGTGCAAGTAATCTGATCGGCACAGTCGAAGCCGAATTAATTCGCCATTATAAGCCGATTTGGAATACTCACATTGACGGTTTTGGAAATCACGATCCGGGAAGCGGACGGTATAATCAGAAAAAATCAGGTTGGGATATTCTGCATCAAGGTCGAAACTGGGCGGAAAAATGCGTCGGCGAATCCTCAACAATTGAAAATATAGAAAAATTGATAGAATTACATTTTGCGGGTAAATTGGAAAAATAATGGTAAATAGTTTGGAATTATTTTCAGGCGCGGGCGGGTTGGCTAAAGGAATTGAATTAGCAGGCGCAACGCATCAGGCATTTGTCGAATGGAACGCGGATGCCTGTAAAACTTTGCGGGTTAATCATTCGCCTGAGATAATTTTTGAAACCGATGTCAGAAAATTTGATTTTCGTGAATTTTCCAATATTGATTTGATTGCCGGCGGACCGCCTTGCCAGCCGTTTTCAATCGGAGGAAATCACAAAGGATTTGAAGATGACCGCGATATGTTTCCATACGCGATAAAAAGTATCAGGTCGCTCACGCCGAAAGCCTTTATCTTTGAAAATGTTAAAGGATTGCTCCGAAAATCGTTTTCAACTTATTTTAATTACCTGATTTTGCAGCTAACCTATCCCGAAGTCGAGAGAAAAAGTCTAAATACCTGGCAGGAACATTTATCTGAATTGGAAAAAATTCACACGAAGGGAAATTATGATGGAGTAAAATATAACGTAATTTTCAGGCTGATTAACGCCGCCGATTTCGGAGTTTCGCAAAAACGTGAAAGAGTAATGATTGTCGGTGTCAGAGACGATTTAAACATCTCTTGGAGTTTTCCGAATGCGACGCATAGCGAAGAATCACTTTTTTGGTCAAAATATGTTACCGAAGAATATTGGAACAGACACGAAATAATGCCTGCGGACGAAGATTTATTAATTCTAAAGTCAGAAAAAAAAAAACTCATTAACAAATACGGAATGTTCACTCCGCTGCAAAAGCCTTGGGTAACTATTCGTGATTCGATTCAAGATTTGCCCGATCCGCGATATAACTCTGAATTTCACAAAGAACATTTTTTCAGAGACGGGGCGAAGATGTATGCGGGACACACCGGCAGTTATATTGATGAACCGTCAAAAACTATCAAGGCTGGCGACCACGGCGTTCCCGGCGGCGAAAATATGATTAGATTTCGTGACGGTTCGGTGCGCTATTTTACAATTTTAGAAGCAAAACGAATGCAAACTTTCCCGGATGACTATTTCATCGAAGGTTCATGGACGGAAGCAATGCGTCAATTAGGCAACGCTGTTCCAGTTCATTTAGGCTATATTGTCGGGAAAAGTTTGATTGAGAAATTATAAATTATGAAAGAAGGTTGGGAAGCAGTTATTGGAATGGAGATTCACGCGCAGTTGGCGACGGAGACGAAGATTTTCTGTGGTTGTGCGGCGAATTTTGGGGATGAACCGAATGCGAATACTTGTCCGGTTTGTTTGGGTTTGCCGGGTGCGCTGCCGGTTTTGAATGAAAAGGTCGTCGAATTCGGCGCGAAAGCCGCGCTTGCGCTTGGGCTGACGATTAACGAAACTTCGATCTTTTCGCGCAAGAATTATTTTTATCCCGATTTGCCGAAAGGTTATCAGATTTCGCAATACGACAAGCCTTTTTCGTCGAACGGAATGTTGACGATTATGACTGCCGAACGCGATGAATCGGGGCGCGCGATTGAATTTAAGCCGATGATGATTCGCATCGAACGGATGCACCTCGAAGAAGACGCGGGCAAAAACGTCCACGAAGGTCTGCCCGAAGTTGATAAATATTCATACGTTGATCTGAATCGCGCCGGAACGCCGCTTGGTGAAATCGTCACCGCGCCGGACTTTCGGACTTCGTGGCAGGCGTATGATTATGTCAATCACGTTCGCCGCGTTCTGCAATGGGTTGGCGCAAGCGATGCCGATATGGAAAAGGGAAATCTGCGCTGCGAAGCGAATGTTTCGGTCAGAAAAATCGGTGAAGAAAAGTTTAGAACAAAAGTTGAATTGAAAAATCTGAACTCCGTCAGGTTTATGCAAAAAGCGATTGAATACGAGATCGAACGGCAGATCGAAGCGCACGAAACGGGCGAAACGGTTAATCAGGAGACCAGACTTTGGGATGAGAAAAACAATCGAACGCGGATTATGCGCTCGAAAGAAGACGCGCACGATTACCGCTATTTTCCCGAACCCGATTTACAGCCGTTAAAAGTGACGGCGGAATTTATCGAAAAGGCGAAATCCGAAATGCCCGAATTGCCGGACGCAATGCGCGACAGATTTATGTCGGAATACGAGTTGTCCTACGCGGACGCTTCGCAAATTGTCGCGGACAAAGATTTAGCGAAATATTACGAAACAACGGCAAAGGCTTCGGGCAATCCGCGCACATCGGCGAATTTTATTTTGTCGGAACTCACGCGCGAATTAAACAATTCAAACAAAAACACCGCCAATTCGCCGGTTTCGGCTGAAAATCTTGCCGAATTAATCAAAACTTTAGATTCAGGCAAGATCAACAACAATCAGGCAAAAGAAGTTCTCGTCGAAATGTTCAATTCGGGCAAAGATGCCGCGACCGTCATTTCGGAAAAAGGTTTCGAGCAGATTTCCGACTCGTCGGCAATCGAAAAAATCGTTGACGAAATCATCCAAAACAACGAAAATCAAGTAACGGCATATCGCGGCGGCAACGAAAAACTCTTCGGCTTCTTCGTCGGGCAAGTAATGAAGGCTTCAAACGGCAAGGCGAATCCGAAAATTGTAAACGAGATTTTGAAGGGAAAATTAAAATGACCGAGATAACAATAACTTTGCCTGATAAATTAGCGGCACAAATCGGCGGTGCAAAAAATTGGCTGCCGACGATTATGGAAATTGCGATGATAGGTTTTCGCACTAAAACTGCGGAATCTGCTGCGGATTTAGTCAAATTTTTAGAGAAAAATCCTGCACCAAAAGAGGTTTTAAGCTATCACGCTTCGAAAAAATCACACGACCGTTTGTATCGCCTGAAGGCTTTAAGCGAAGCCGCATTGCTTTCTTCCGAAGAACGAAGCGAATTGCGGGAATTTGAAAACCTCGAACATCTTGTCGTAATGCTCAAGGCGCAAGCCGGTAAAATTTTGAATAAAAAGTCTTAATGTCATCAAATATTCCGGCAAAAATTCGGGAAGCAGTTGAAAAGAGAGCAAAATATGTCTGTGAATATTGCTTGATACCGCAGATGGACGCGCATTTTATTCATCATATAGATCATATTTTGCCGCGTCAGCACGGCGGAAGAACAGTGCTTGAAAATTTAGCTTTAGCGTGTTGGCGGTGCAACATAAACAAAGGAACAAACGTCGGCACTTTTGATTTGGAAACAAGAAATCTGACACGATTTTTCAATCCGCGAATAGATATTTGGAGTGAAAATTTTCATTTACACGAAAACGGTATTTTCGAGTTACTGACAGCAGAATCGAGGGTAACGGCAAGAATTTTGAAGTTTAACGACTCAGAACGAATCGAAGAACGGCGCGAATTAATTGAAGCGGAACTTTATTAAAACAGGGAAAAACTTTTCGGCTTCTTCGTCGGGCAAGTAATGAAGGCTTCAAACGGCAAAGCGAATCCGAAGATCGTGAATGAGATTTTGAAGGCGAAACTCTAGGTAAATTAAATTCGTGAAAAAAACAATTTCAATTATTTTCTTTTTATTCGCTTTCTGCACAATGGCAGACGCTCAAAATTACCCTTCGAGTATCTATACTCCAAGTGCCGACAAAAAACGGACACCAAAAGAGATAGAAGAAATGAAACGTGTTGTTGATCTTCAAAGAGGTAAATCTCTGCTTCTTGAGATGCGAGGGCTGACAACTGAGTCTTTCCGCAGAGGCTCACCCGTCGAATCAAAAACCTCGATGGAATTGATGAAGAAGGCAAAGAAATATATTGTTCCGAGTCTTGAAATTCAAAACAACTACTCAAATTTTCTAAAACTGCCGAATACGGGAATTGTTAAATTATTATCTCAAAAATCTTGTTCGACAATCAGCGGAAGCGACAATAAGGAGAAATTCTCGGAATATCTCAAGCGTTGTGCGCCTGATTTTATTCGAGGTCACGGAAAGTATTTTTCGTTTCGGCAAAACGATTATGTTGATGAGAATTTAGCCGACATCGGATTTGTAGATAATTGGTTTTTCTCACTGGGAACAATGAATCAAGGAATTTTGGTTGCGTTGGGCGATACCGAAATTCAAGGACTTTCTTTAAACAGTAAAGGGATTGATTTTCTTGCCGGATTTGCACCTTCATTAAATATGGATGACGCGGCTAAGGAATTCAAACAATTTGAAGAAGTCTTAAAAGACAAAGGTTTAAGTTACGGGAAAGTGGTGAGCATTGAAAAAGATCAAACGTATGCACTCAGAGTTATTGCTTACAACAATTATTTTGTTATCGAAGAAAAAGAAAAGAAACCCGCGCCGATGAAACTCTTTCCTTTGGGAAAAGATAAACGGGAAGACATCATTGTGGCATTTCGCGTGGTGGAAAAAAATGAGGACGGAAGTCTTACATTGCTTTGGAAAGAATTACAAAGAAAGCAATCTCCCGAAATAGTGATTTCCACGATAAAAAGAGATTAATCGGCACAGGTTTGTCACAAATTTACAAAAGAGTTAAAAACAGTCCAGTTGCACCGCAAATTGTTTGATAAATCTGCCGCTGCTTGCGTCTGCCGAAAGAATGATGAATTAAACTGATTGAAAAATAAGGATTTGAACAATTTTACAACTTTTCGGTAATCGAAAAAATTGTTGACGAAATTACCGAAAACAACGAAAATTAGTTAAACATAATAGTGGTGGCAACAAAGCACGGCGAACCCAAAAATTGTGAATGAGATTTTGAAGGGAAAATTAGTCGGCGGTTGATGAATTTTAACAAATAAAAGGAGGCAAATATGAAACAAATTAGGACATTGTTTATTGGCTTGGGAGTTCTATTTGTGTTTCAAAATGCTTTTGCCCAGTTGCCGCGACCGATTACTACGACTAATCCGACAAATCCTTTGCCTGATTGGGTCGTCAGAAATGAACAAAAACGCAAGGATATGGATCGGCTCAATGGTAAGGACGAGAACGGGATGATCGCCGGTCGGCAAAATCCTCGAATCCCAAAACTACCGACGACCAAACCGGACGGAAAGCCTTATACAAAAGAAGAGTTAAAAAAACTCAAGATTTCGCTTGAGCCGAACAAAGAAGATTTGGAAAAATACAAGGACTTTCTCAAAAATTCTAAAACCGGATTGTTCCGCTTATTTCCCGATTTTGACTGCGAATTTAAAGGCGTAATCAGATTTGACGGCAATTGTGCAAACTTTATTCCCGGAAGCTGGTCGTATTCTTTTCGCACGAAAACTTATCCGGGACAAGGATTTTTTGATCTGCGATTTTCCAACGAAGATTTGATCGCCGATGGTCTTCTCGCGCAGGAAATTTTAGTTCCGTTAGGAGATGTGTCTTTGGAAGATACTACACTGACAAGTGCCGGAATGAAATTTTTAAACGAGTTCAAACCTGAAGCACAAAGTCAGGAAATGAAAAAGCAATTTGACCGAATTGCCAGCGTCATCGAAGCGGGCGGTTTTAGATATGCGAAAAGAGTTAAAGCCGTCGAAAATATGACTTACGCGCTCCGAATAATTGCTTATCATCCTGAAAATAATATCGTTTCACCTGTGACAGAAGGATTTAACAGGGAGAGCGGCAGGTTTTTGGATGATGTCAAAAGATTGGATATGACGATTGCTTTTCGGATTATCAGAAAAGACGCAGACGGAAGTATCTCGATTCTTTGGAAGGAATTGAAACGCCAAAATGCACCTAAAATCATTTTTCAAAAAACGGAGAAATTGTCCGATCTAAAAGAAAAATAGCGAGGAGAAATTAGACCATTGCTGTAAATAGTCAACAAGATTTTGAAAGCGAAAATCTAAGCAGGTGAGCAAAAGTTTTGCGGGACTCCGAACGATACGCAAAATATCTTGTTACTTTTGCTTACCTGCTTATAATTCAAAAATTCAAAAATATGAAAAGGCTTTTAATCGTGACATTTGTGATTTTGTTTTGGGTTTTCGGTGTTGAGGCTCAGGTTTTTTCACGATTTGCGGTGTTTCAGCAGGCGATTGTTCCGCTGTATCGAAAGCCTTCCAAAAAGGAACTCAAGTTCGTTGCACCGGATGAAAGTTTACTTGTGAAATATACGGAATTTTTGCGTCAGCCGGACACCGGATTGATAAAATTGATTAATGATAAAGGTTGCGCGGAAAACACGAAAATCGTCGTGGCGACTGATGATTGTTTGAAATATACGATGCCGGGCGCAGGCAGTTCGTATTCGTTCAGGACGGAAAATTACCGCATTCCGCGTCTGGCGGACATCACTTTTACCGGTAACAGTTTTCAGGCGGAAGGCATTTTGCTGCACGGGATTTTTGTCAATATTGGCGATATTTCACTTGAGAAAGTTTCTCTGCAAACTCCCGGAATGAAGTTTTTGACGGATTTCCAACCCGAACCCGATTTTGACAAAGCCAAAAATGTTGACGCGCAACTCTCGGTCGGAATTAAAAAGGATAATTTTATCTACCGACGCGCTCTTTTTGCGGTTGAAAGCAATACTTTCGCGCTGCGTTCGATTGCCTACGACGGAAAATCATTCCGCGCCATTCGAGGTGTCATTTATAACGAATTTGACTTTGATAAACGAAAGGATTTAATGGTTGTTTTTCGGATTGTTCAAAAAGATGCGGAGGGTAACGCGACAATTTTGTGGAAGATAATTCAACAAAAAAAGTCGCCCGTAATTACCAGAAAAAATCCTAAAAAATAAGAAATATGAGTTTAGAAAATAAAGTTGCCGTCGTCACCGGCGCGAGCAAAGGCATCGGCTATGCGATTGCCGAAAAGTTATTGGAAGCGGGCGCAAAGGTGTTTATTTGTGCGCGGAACAAGCCGGAACTGCGGCGTGCGCTCGAACAACTTTCGGCTTCGGGCAGAGTCGAAGGCGAGATTTGCGACGTGCGTTCGGAAGATCAGGTGCGTTTGATGCTCGAAGAAGCGGCGCGAATGTTCGGCGGCATTGATATTTTAGTTAATAATGCCGGAATCGGGATTATCGGCAAAACCGTCGAAGAACTTTCCGGCGACGAATTTCGCCAGACGCTCGAAACCAATCTTTTCGGCGTTTTTTACGCATGTCATTTCGCCGTGCCGTTGATGCGGGAACGCGGCGGCGGTTATATTATCAATATTTCATCGCTCGCCGGACAGAACGCGCATCCCCGAATGGCGGCTTATAACGCTTCAAAATTCGGACTCAACGGATTTTCGGAAGCTTTGATGCAGGAAGTTCGACAGGACAATATCAAACTCAGCTACATTTGTCCCGGTTCAGTCAACACATTTTTCGGCGGCGACACGCCGAGCAAAGATAACGCGTGGCAGCTTCAACCCGAAGACATCGCGCAGGTTGTGATTGACTTACTCACAATGAACGAACGCGCCTTGCCGAGCAAAGTTGAAATTCGTCCGAGCAAACCGCCGAAGAAATAAAGCAGCACGAAACTCAGTAAAGTGAAAAGGATTATGAAAAAAATATCTCTAATTGTATCTGTTTGTCTGTTTTTAACTTTAGCGATCAACGCGCAAACTACCGGCACGACCGCACAGGCAAAGATTCTCGCTGAAATTAATAAATCGAATAGTCAGGTGATTGCGCTTTTCAAAGAGAATAAGTATGACGAGGCTTTGAAATCTGCGCTCGAAATGCAGAAAACTATTGACAGTAACGGTTTGTCGAAGGATTTACGCGTAATGTCGGCTTTGTCCAATCTCGGCGAAATTTATTTGACTAAAAAAAAGGAATCAGAGGCAATCGCGGTTTTTCAAAGAATTTTGGACGCATATCAGGCAAATTCAGTCGGCGCGAAACTGCCGGCGGCAAAAATGACCGAGCGAATCGCCACCGCTTATTTCTACAAAAAAGATTATGACAAATCAGCCGAATATTTTCTCAAAGCATTGTCTCTGCGCGAAAAATTAAGCGGCGCGGAAAGCAAGGACACAGCAATACTTTATTACTCTTTGGGCAATCTTTACCGGGAGAAAAATCAAAACGGCAAAGCTCAGGAATATTATTTGAAGGCAATCGAAATTAACGACAAAATTCTCAGTAAGGAAGAAAAGGAAAACCGCGAAGACGTGGGCAATTACGAATGTTTTCTCTATCACAAAGCTCTGGCGGAAGATAAAATAAAAGAAGTTTCAGATCAAATTGCAGATTTTCATAAACTCCGTAACTTACCGAAATCAAATCTTGTCAGCGGCGGAGTCGTCAACGGCAAGGCGATAAAGTTAGTGAAGCCGCCGTATCCGCCGAATGGACGCGGCGCGGAAGGATTCGTTTTGGTAAGTGTGACGATTGATGAATCGGGAAATATAATTTCAGCTAAAGCGACCTGCGGCATTTCAGAATTTGTCGGAGTAGTCGAAGAAGCGGCGCGAAAATCGAAATTTACGCCGACCTTACTGAACGGGCAACCCGTCAAAGTAACCGGCGTGATTGTTTATAATTTTGTTCGCAAGTAAACTCTTTCAAACTCAATTTCAAATGATTTTATGAAGTTTTTAATTTTATTGTTAATCGTTATTTGTGCAGTCGGATCAACTTTTGCACAAAATTCCCAGCCTGACGAAGCGACCCGTCTCAGTGCGGAAGTCGTCAAACTTTTCAGTGCGAAGAAATACAAGGAGGCAGTCCCGATTGCGGAAAAGGTCGTGCAGCTTCGTGAAACGGAATTAGGTGCAAATCATCTTAAAACAGGCGAAGCTCTGCGAAATTTAGGGTTTGTTCAGGTTGCTAATGGCAACAAAAACGAGGCAGTAAAAACTTTTGAGAAGGCGATAGCGGCATATCAAGCGAATGCCGATTTGACCAAAAAATCTCAGGTTGAGTTGGCGCAAATGCTGGAAAGTGTCGGGTTTTCCAAGTTTGAAGATCGCAAAATTGAAAAGGCAATCGAACTTTATCAAAAAGCAGCTGATCTGCGTGAAAAGGCGCAGGGAACTGATGCGCCGGAAACCGCCGATACCCTGTGGTCGTTGGCGAATATCTACCAAGTTCAAAAAGATTATAAAAATTCAGAGAAAATATTTCGCCGCGTTTTTGAAATCAGAGCCAAAAAACTCGGAAATAGTGATTGGACTGTGCAGGATGCAAAAAATCGTTATCAATGCGCGGCAGTCAAAAATAATAACGGCGATGATGCTCTAAGTTTTATTAATTTACTTAATTCGGAAAATCGTGATGAAAAGAAAACTCAACCGAATTTAAATCCTGTAATTATTGATGGTGGAACGGTCAATGGAAGAGCAGTAAATCTTGCCAAACCTCCATATCCGAGGGAAGCAAGAGATTCTCGCGCCAGCGGAACGGTCAATGTTCAGATAACCATTGACGAACAGGGAAAAGTGATTTTCGCGTGTGCGGTCAGCGGCAATAAATTTTTACACGAAGCCTCTGAAAGTGCCGCATATCAATCAACTTTTAAACCGGCGATACTTTCAGGAAAGCCGATCAAAGTAACCGGAACTTTGGTTTACAATTTTGTATTTTAAAAATTTGCCAGTGTTCTAATAGCGTCGAGCAGCACCGAATCGGCGTAAGGTTTGGTTAAATATTCCGAAACTCCGAGTTCGACGGCTTTTTGCTGATGTTTTTCACTCGCACGGGACGTAATCATTATCACCGGAATTTTGTTCAAAGTTTCGTGATTTTTCAGCGTGGCGAGCAGTTCGTAGCCGTCCATTCGCGGCATTTCGACATCGGTTAAAACGACATCGGGCAGAGTTTCCGATGACTGCAAAACTTCTAAGGCTTCGAGTCCGTCCTTTGCCAAAATTGATTCCCATCCCGCATTTTTGACGAGTTTCGAGTTGATGTGACGAACGCTCGGACTGTCGTCCACAATCATTACAGATAAGGTTTTAATCACGTCTTGAGTTTCGGTGTCCGGCGAATCGAGTTCGGGGGCGAGACTTTCGACTTCGGTATTTCCTTGAGTTTGAGTATTATTTTCGAGTGTCGAAGAGTAATTTTTGAGGAGATAAATCAAATCTAAAACCGGCACGACGTTGCCGTCGCCTAAGATTGTTGCGCCGAGCAGATGCGAAAAATTTTGAAGCGGTGCGCCGAGCGGTTTAATGACGATTTCCTCGGCGCGGAGAATTTCGTCCACAATTAAGGCACGCGGCGTTTCCAATGTTTCGAGCAAAAGTATCGGAACATTTTCCTTTTTGGAATCAGGTGACGGCAATCCCAAAAGCATTGAAAGATTAAGCACGGAATAATCAACATCGCCGAATGACAAATTACCGGCTGATTTTTTTAATTCACCGACGGGAATTTCGCCGACCTGTTTGACGAGTTTCAGCGGAAACGCAAAAGTTTGCCCGTTGATTTTGACAAGCAATCCGCGCGTAATCGCCAAAGCCATCGGCATCCGAATCGTAAAAGTCGTGCCTTTTTGCGGTTCGGAGGCAATCGCAATCGTGCCTTGTCCGCGTTGAACGCTCGTTTTGATGATATTCATCCCAACGCCGCGTCCGGCAGTTTGACTGACTTTTTCGGCAGTCGTCAATCCGGGCAAGAATGTCAACGCAAATGCCTCTTCGTCATTCATCGCAGCGGCTTCTTCTTTCGTAATAAAACTATTTTTAACGGCTTTTTCACGCAGGGCAACGGCGGAAATGCCGCGTCCGTCGTCCGAAACGGTCAAAATAACGTGTGTTCCTTCGCTGTGCAGACGCAGGTGAATTTTCCCTTTTTCGGGTTTGCCAAGCATCCGGCGTGTGTCCGGCAATTCGATGCCGTGTGCGACCGAATTTCGCAAAAGATGCAGCAGCGGTTCGATCAGCAAATCGAGAATCTGCGTGTCAACTTCGGTTTGTTCGCCTTCGATTACCAGTTCGGCTTGTTTCGATTCCTGTTCGCAGGTGACGCGCACCGTGCGCTGAAGACGGGCGGAAAGCGAACCGAATTTGA
The DNA here is from genome assembly GCA_965247805.1 of Pyrinomonadaceae bacterium. Classification (GTDB taxonomy): domain Bacteria; phylum Acidobacteriota; class Blastocatellia; order Pyrinomonadales; family Pyrinomonadaceae; genus JAFDVJ01. Next base: position 3,641,790 of record OZ252034.1, on the reverse strand, counting down.
CCATTCGCAGACGCAGGAGTTTGTCGTGCATTTCCTCGATCAAACGGCTTTGATTGCCGAACAGCAGTTCGAGATTTCCGCGCACTTTGTCGAGTTCATTATTAATCGCGGACGTGTCGCCGGTCGTTTCGAGCAATTCGCGCGTCGTTTGATGAAACTCCGTGTAGTGGTCAAATTCGAGCGAGTCGAAATTGTGCGCCGAGTTCTGCGAAATTAGCGAATTGTTGGAATTTGGAATTTGGAATCTGGAATTCGGAGTTTGAAGCATATTCGCTTCAAAATCGGTTTCGAGTTTGTTGGTCGAACGCATCAAACGTCCGGTGCTGTGCTGCAATTCGCCGATTTGTTTTTCAAATTCGACCAGCCTTTGTTCAAAAACCGAACGGCTGATGACGAGATCGCCGACCAGCCTGACCAGTTCGTCGAGTTTTTCGAGCGAGACGCGGACGACCGATTTTGAATTGACGACAGCCGCTTGATTTTCATTGGGAAGTTCGGCGGCGACAGCGGCAATTTGTGCTTCAACTTCGACGATTTCAGATGGTTTTTCTTCTTCGACTTCAACCTTTCCGCCTTCGAGCGATTTGAGAGTTTTATCGTAAGTACGGTAAAGACGGGCGACTTTTTTCGTCAGTTCCGGCGAATTTTCACCGCCGGCGATGGCACTCAGGCAATCGGTCGAACTTTGCAGTAATTTGAAAATATTCTGATCGCCTTCAATTTGCTTTTCCGCCAGATAATCGAGCAAATCTTCGACGCGGTGCGCGAGACCGGAAAGCGGTTTGAGTCCGACGATTCCCGCCGAACCTTTGAGCGTGTGGGCGTTGCGGCGAATCTCCAAAAGTGCTTCGAGATCGTTCGGCGTGGATTTCAAAACTTCGAGATGCGTGTTGATGTTTCGCAAAAGATCGTCGGCTTCTTCGGCGAAAATTTCGAGCATTTCGTCGTCAATTTCAAACCCTTCGAGTTCGTTTTCTTCAACAGTTGCGGCATTTTCCGCCCCGTCTTCAAAAAAATCTTCGTCGGCTGCGGCAGCCGAACCAACGCCCAGATTCATAAAAGATTCGTCAATAAATCCGTCGAGATTCATCGAAAAATCATCCGCGTTAAAGTGTAGGTTGGCGAGTTTTGCTTCGAGCCGTGCAAGATTGTCGAGCAGATTGCGCGTTTGCAGAGCCGAAAGCGATTCGGTTTTGCCAACGATTTTTTTGAGTTCAAATTCGAGATTTTCGCCGCTTTCGCCGATTTCGTCGAGACCGACCGAAAGTGCGGCAATCTTAATCGCCTGCGTATAACGGAGCGAAGTTTCGAGTTCGCCGCCAATGTTTCCTTCCTGATTGCAAACTAAAATTCCGCTGCGAATCATCGGGAGATAAGTTTCGGCTTCTTCGAGAAAATTTTGTAGAATTAGGCTTTCCATAGAGTATTTAGTTCACGAACAAACTTGAATCGGTTTGAGATATTCGGCGTGAATTACGGTCTTCGGGAAGTTTGAACGGCGCGACCGAACCGCGCAGTTCGTCGGAGAGTTCGACGAGCATTTTTACCGAATCGGCGGCGCGTTTCGCTCCGGTTTGAACGAGTTCAGTGACCTTTGAAATATTTCCCATCGCTTTTGAAATGTCGTCGGAACTGTGTGCCTGACGTTTTGCCGATTCGGAAATTGATTGAATAAGTTCGGCAAGCCGCGTCGAAACCAATTCGATTTCGATCAGCGTCTGTCCGGCTTTGTCAGCCAAAGTCGAACCGACGACGACCTCGTGAATCGTTTCCTCCATCGAGGCGACGACATCCTTTGTTTCCGACTGAATCATCTGCGTTAATGAGCCGATTTGCTGCGTCAGACGATTTGAACGCTCGGCTAATCGTTCGACTTCTTCAGCAACGAGCGCGAAACCTTTGCCTGCTTCACCGGCGGCTGATGCCTGTAAATTTGCGTTCAGGGCGAGCAGACTGGTGCGGTCTGAAAGGTCGTCAATTAATCCGACGATCTGCGAAATTTCCTGCGAGCGTTCGCCGAGTTTTTTGATCCGTTTGGCGGTTTCCTGAACCTGTTTGCGAATCGAAATCATCGCATTAATGTTGTCCTGAACGGCTTTCGTGCCGTAACGCGCGTTGCCGAGAGAATCGGCGGCGACCTGTGCCGAAAGCGCGGCGTTGTCCGAAACTTCCTGAATCTGCAAAGCCATCTGCGAAATCGCCGATGTCGTGCGCGAAATCTGTGAGGCTTGAGCTTCGCTTCCGCGCTCTAACTGTTCGGTCGTATCATTAATCGCGTTTGCCGAAGTCGAAACCTGAAAAGTCACATCTTTAACCTGTTTAATTAAAGAGCGCAATTCGGTCGTCATAAAATTAAACGAACGCGCAATCGCGCCGGTTATTTCAGTCGAAACTTCCGCCTGCACGGTTAAATCTCCGGCGGCGACTTCGGAAACCTCGGCGAGTAGTTTTTTGATTGATTTTTCGAGACTTTCACGCTCGCTCTTCGTCTGAACTGACACGCGGAGTTTTTCGAGCATTTGTTTCAGTGAATTGCCGAGCGCGTCGGAGTCCGAACGCGGTTCGACTTCTGCTGAAAAATCGCCTTTCGCAATTTTGTCGGTGATCGCGGCTTTTTCCTGCAAATAATCGGAAGATTGTTTGAGCGCGAACAGCAGATCGTCAGCTTCTTCGTTGAAATCCTCGATCACTTCGCCGTTTGAAATGTGATGCGCGACTTCGGTCGCCTGCTTGATGTGAAGTCCGAGTCTGAGATTGTAAAAATTAATTGCGGCAAGCGAAATAATCGCGGTAACGGCGGCGAAAAGCGTCGTGACCGTTCCGGCAAGTTTGTTTTGCGTCAAATCCAAATAGGAAACGACCGTCAAGATCGCACTGAGCAGCAGCAGGAGTAGGGCGAGCAAGGAAGAAAGTTTACCTAATAAACCGAGTAATAGATTTTTTTGCATTTTTTAGACTTTCTCCTTGTGGTCTTTTTGGTTTGGAAACGAGAGCGTAAATATTCGTGTCAGAGATTGCGGAAAACGACTTTCAACGGCAATCTTAGAAAGATTTTTAGACATTTTTATTATCTTCGAGATTTATTCCGTTGGTTTTATTTTCAAAAACAGGCGGGAAACTTCCGGTATTTTCGGTTTGAAATTCCGTTTTGACGGAATGTTGAAATAATTTGAAATCATCAACCGACAGCAGCAGACTTGCCATTCTGCCGGTTAATGCAGTAACTGATTTTTCCGACAATTTCAAACATTCGACCGATATTTCGGTTTCGGCAATTGAGCCGACAAAAACTTGAAACGCTTTTTCGGTCTCGGCGGCTTGTTCGCTTGAATCAGTGGTCAATTGATCTTGCAAACTTGAAATCTGCGTAATATGTTTTTCCAGTTCGCTCAAGTAATTGCCGGTTTCGGCGGCATATTTTGATAAGTTAGGAGCTTCTGAGACGGTTGATTTCAAGGTGCGTTCGACTTCGCTGATGTCCGCCGAAATTGATTTGTTGAGCGAAGAAATTTGTTTGTTCGTGTTTTCGGCGCGTCCGGCAAGGCGTTCGATTTCTTCGGCGACAACCGCAAATCCGCGTCCCTTTTCACCAAGTTCGCCGGCTTGGATTGAAGCGTTCAGCGCAATCGTGTTTGTTCGGTGCGCTAAATCTTCAATGTTTTTGGCGATTTTTCCGATTTCCTGCGAATGTTCGTTGAGTCGTCCGATACGGCTCATCGCTTCCTGTAACTGTTTGCGGAAAAGACTGACGGCATTGATGTTTTTCTCGGCGGATAGTGATCCTTTCTGCGCCTTTTCGATAGACTGATTCGCTGATTGTGCCGCACCCGAAAAACTTTCGACGATTTTCTGAACATTTTTCGGTATTTCTTTAAGCGTCGTGACGGCTTGATTCATTTCCTGAATCTTGGCTTCGTCCTGCTGAATCAATGTTTGGAGATTTCGGCGAATTTCAATTGCCGAAGTCTGTGTCAGTCCCGAATCGTTGCGAACCTGCGTGACGACTCCGGCAAGCTGATTAAGCAAAAATTTCAATGTTTCTGAGATTTCCTTTGTATCGTTGAAATCAGTCGTGACTTCTGCGTCGAGATTAAATTTTCGGACGCGCGAAATTTCATCGGTCATCTGCGCGACTGATTTTTGCAGCTTTTCGAGTTGTTGCTTGGCATCAATCGAGTCGGTTACTTTGGAGAGTAATTTCTGAAACGCAGCGGTCAAACGGTCACTGTTTTGAAGCGGTGTCAGTGCGACATCTATATTTCCGGCGGAAACTTCGTCCATCAAAACAACGAGTTTCTGAATCTGCTGGCTGTTACGGTGAAGCGTTTCGAGAAGTTCATCGGTTTCAGCCGAACCGGAAGTTTTGGGCAGCGAAGTTGACGAACTGCGCTCCAGACTTTTTGCCAGCAGCGCGACTTTTTCAATCGGACTGACGACTTCGTTTGACAGCCACCAGCCGAAAACCATCACCGTGAAAGCCAAAAACAAAAACGGTATAAAAACCGCGAAAAATGTATCGGTGATGACAAAAGAAACGAGCAGATACGAAATCAATCCGAACGTGCAGATAAAAAAAGCAAGTGCCGTCGTCGCCAGCCAGATTTTTCCTTTAAGCGAATTAAGAAGGGAATTCGGTGTGTAACGAGCCATAGTTTTCCTCGAATTAGCAAAGCATTGTGAGAATTATGAAAGAGAAGAAAAAAGTTTTTCAGTGTCGAGCAGATTGACGGAATCGGTTTTATGAACCGCTTTCCCGAAAAAACAAAAATCTTCGGCAGGCTGTATATCTTCCTTCGTCAAAGTGATGATTTCGCTCAGACGGTCAACCGGAAAAGCAATCGAAGAACCCGAATTTTTCGGTTTCATAATTACCAGTTTGCTTTTCGGCGAAGCGTTGAGAGATTTTTTATTGCAGAGTTTCGAGAGGTTCAAAACGGAAATTATATCACCGCGTAAATTAGCGATGCCGCAGAGCCACGCGGGAGAATTGGGCAGCGGCGTAATGCGTATCGGACGCAGAACTTCTGTGACCTGTCCGGCGGAAACGGCGAAAAGTTCGTCGTCCAGTAAAAAGACAAGGAACTTTTCGTCATCGGAATTTGACGCTTTTTGATCGTAGAAAAAAGAGTCGGTGAGGTTCGGTAAATTTAACGCGGACAGATCAAATAACGGCTCGTTTTGGGGGATTGCCTTATTCATTTTGAATTTTAGTTCAGGTAGGTTTCAACGGTTTTCATCAGTGTTTCAGGTCCGAACGGTTTTGTAATATAGCCGGTCGTGCCAGCCATTCTGCCGCGAACCTTATCAAAAAATCCGTCTTTGCCGGAGATCATCACGACCGGAACATCTTTGGTCGTTTCGTTGCTGCGAATCATTTTGCAAACCTGATAGCCGTCCATTCGCGGCATCGTGATGTCGAGCAAAATCAAATCCGGCATCAAATCATTTATTTTTTCGAGTGCGTCGAGTCCGTCAACCGCGCAGATAACTTCGTGTCCGCATTTTTCGAGTTTGCCGGAAATCAATTTACGAACCGTCGGGCTGTCGTCAACCACTAAAATCTTGCAGTTTTTCGGCATTGAGTCGTGAATATTTTGATGTTGTTCGACTTCCGAAAGACGAATTGCAAAAGCATTTACCTCTGCCTCAAAAATGATGTTGTTCGGATTGAGCCGCACGGCTTCCTGCAAATACCCCAAACCTTGACGGTGATTTTTGAGATTGATGTGTCCGATGCCTAAATCCGTCATTCGTTCGGCGTTGAGACCGTAACTTTCGTTTTCACGTTCGAGACTTTCGACCGCCCGTTTGACTTTTTCATCGTTGGCAAGTTGTTGACCGAGCAGCATTTCCAGATCGGAAAGCGTCAGGATCGTTTGGCAGGAACCACACGAAAAGGCTTGTTTGTCATTTTCCGAATGACAGAAAGGACATAAAACAGGTTCGGTTTTCGGCTGATTAAATGTTTCTTCAACCGGCGATTCGACTACTGATTCTTCGCTTTCCATCCAAACTTGATTTTCAACCGGCGCATCGCTTTCAAACGATTCCGACGCGGCTTCTTCAGTTTGATGAACTTCTTCGGTTAAGTGTGCGAGATTGTAAGATTCTTCCGCAGCCGGCGCGAATGTTTGAGAATATTCGGTTTCGTTTGCTACTTCGAGAACGTCTGCTTCTTCTTCTTCGTGATTTTCGTAAACTTCCGGGGCGTTTGTCTTCGCCGTCATTTCTTCCGAATAAACGGATTCCGCGACCGGCACATTTGCCGTTAATTCGGCGGTTGGCGCATCGTTTGTATTCTCCGGCGACGACTGCCAGTAATTGACCAGCAGATTCGGCGAAGTGTTTGACCAACTTGTTGTTTCGGTTGTCTCGACCGGCGTTTCCGTGTTCTCGGCAGGAGTTTCGTTCACTTCGGATTCGTTTGAAAGTTCGTGAGTGTAAGTTTCCGGCGAAAATGTTTTATGACTATTTTGCGCTTCCGGTTCGTGCATATCTGCCGACTCTTTAGCATTCGCGGAATAATCGGATAATGGCGTGTTTTGTTCGGTCGCGGCAAATGCAAAGTCCATTTCGGCTTCTTCAGTTTGCGTTTCCGAAGCAGGTTCGTCCTTCATTTCAAAGAATTCGTTTGTGTTCTCCTGCGGTTCCGTTAATTCAAAGTGAACTTCTTCATTTTGAAATTCTTCCCAAACAGAAACTTTTTCCGGTGCTTCGGTCTGATTTTCTTCCGGTGCCGAATGTTCTTCGGCGGCAAATTCCGGTTCGACCATTTCCGGTGCGCTGAAATACGCACTTTCCTGTTCGGCGTGAAATTCCGTTTCCGGCTGATGATTTTCCGGTGCGCGGTCGGTTGAAAAATCTTCACTTACCGGCGATCGTTCGACGAATGAGTTGGCGGTTGGATAATTTGAAAATTCCGGGGAAACTTCTTCCGTCGGGGATTGGTCAACAAAAGCTGCGGGGGAAACCTGTGCTTCTTCGTTGTTGAATAAGGCGGGGGAAACCTGTTGGTCGGATTGTTCGGGTTGGTCGAATTGGTCGGTTTCAGTGACAGTTTCCGGTGCTTCTTCCGTTTTCGGCTGGTCGGCGGCGAGATCGGCTAATCTGCGCCACGAAGCGAGATTGGCTTTCGCCATTTCATTGTCGGGATTAAGAACGCGCAGTTTGAGAAAACATTCGGCGCGTTCTTCAAACGAACTTGCGAGATGTGATTTCAAAATCCACGCGTCTTCGAGTTCCGAGTCCCGGCTCAAAACTGTTTCGAGCATTTCCTGAGCAGAAGAATGATTGCCGTCAAAGGCAACGGAAAGAGCTGCGTGAAAGAGTTTTTGTGTTTTTTGAGATTGGAATAATTTTAAGGAATGCTGGGCGGTTTCACTATCGGGATTAATGCTCAGAACTTTTTCAAAACAAGCTGTTTTTTCTGCTTCCGTATCGGCAATCGAAGCCATCCAGAGCCACGCCATTTCATTCTCGGCTTCGTGTTCGAGAGCCTGCGTAAAGCACTGTCGCGCGAAGGTTTGGCGATCATCGTTGGCAGCATCAATACCGCGCTGAACAAGTGTTTTGGCAAGCAGCGATTTGGTTGCTTTATGCCATTCGAGGGCGCGTTCGTTAGACGGGTTGACGCGCAGGACATTATTTAGAAAAACGAGCAGTTCTTCCGGGTATTCACTAATCGAAGCGAGCCAGAGCCACGCGTTTTCATTATTTACGTCGGCTTCGGTAACGTGCAAAAGCAAAGTCCGCGCATCGCCGCGTTTACCTTCCTGCGCGGCTTTGACACCGGCGCGAAGCATTCTTTCAACTTCGGAAGAGACACCTTGATCGGCAGCCTCATTCTCGACAAACGGAACAACGGAAGTGTTAGGTTCAAATTCTAATCTCATATTATATTTGGCGAATACTAAATTGAAAATTGGGAATCTAAGGGAAATTTAGGTGTAGATTGAGCGCAAAAAGCCTAAATCCAAGTAACTCTTTAGCAAGATAAATGCCAACTAATCGAAAACATCATATAATTTATGTTAAGTCACGTTTTTAATTACAATTAGCGTGACAAAAAAGTTAAGTGAGGACGTTTCAATAACGAAAAAAACATCATTAAGTGACAAAAAGTGGTAGCTCTTTACTGACAAAGAGTGGTAATTTCCACAAAAAAATATGATAAATAAAAACTTAACGGAATTTGACGTAATCATTATCGGCGGTGGTGCTGCCGGACTTTCGACCGCGCTCTGGTGCGACGAACTCGGTCTTTCCGCGCTGCTTTTGGAAAAAAATGCGGAACTCGGCGGGCAGCTTCTCTGGACTCATAACGAAATAAAAAACTATCTCGGTAGGGAAGTCAAAAACGGACGCGAAATGCGTGATGTCTTTCTTGAACAGATCAAGAAACGCAAGTTTAGCTTATATTTACAAGCGGAAATTGCCGGAATTGATTTGGAAAAAAGACAAATCACACTTGCCGACGAAACAAAATTCTCTGCCCGCACTGTTGTTATTGCGACCGGAATCAGACGACGAAAATTAAACGTCGAAGGCGAAGACAAATTCAAAAATCGAGGAATTATCGAATCGGGAAAGAAAAATGCAGAGTCAATCACGGGCAAAAATGTCGGAATTGTCGGCGGCGGCGACGCGGCGTTTGAAAACGCGTTGATTCTCGCCGAAACAGCTTCGCGCGTGACGCTCATTCATCGCCGTAAAGATTTTCGCGCCCGCGCCGAATTCATCGAGCAAGTCGAACAACACCCGAAAATCAAAATTTTCACCGAAACCGCCGTGCAAAAGATTACCGGCAACGAACGAATCGAAAATGTTGAAATTAAAAACTTAGTCTCGAACAAAACACAAATTTTGAGAGTTGACGCACTTTTAATTCGCATCGGCGTTGAACCGAACACCGAAAATTTTCGCGGAACTCTAAATCTCGACAAAAACGGCTACATCGAAGTCAATCGGGAAGGTCAAACCAGCCTCGAAAAAGTCTTCGCAGTCGGCGATGTCGCCAATCCGCTTGCGCCAACAATCACAACCGCCGCCGGAACAGGTGCGACCGCCGCGAAAGCGATTTTTTCGTTGCTAAATTAGTGATTAAGGTTATAATGATAGAATAATTTACCCGAAAAATTGAATTTTATCCGAGTCTTTAGAAATTTTTTAATAGTCAAAAATTTAGTACTTGTTGAAATCAGACGATTTAACGGTGTTGCATTCGTTGGAACGCAAAATGCGTTTCCCGAATTTCATTAAGCATTCATCAGCTATCATATATCGAAACAAAAAAAGGAGAAGTTATGAAATTTAGCAATAAGAAAGTTTTCTTGTTTTTAAGTATGATGCTGTTTTCTGTTTTTTTTGCAAACAGTATCAATGCCCAATCAGGCACATCATCAATAAGAGGAACGGTTGCTGACCCGCAAGGCAATGTTATCGCCGGCGCAACTGTAATTATAAAAAGTGAAGAAAAAAGTTTTTCGAGAACACAGGTAACGAATGGCAACGGACAATACGTTTTTACGGCTATTCCGCCGGATACCTATAATATTGAAGTCCAAGCAAACGGCTTTAAAAAATCTGTTTTGTCTAAAGTCGAGGCTCTGGTTGACACGCCGAAAACCGTTGATATTCCGCTTGAACTCGGTCAAGTTAATGAAGTAATTACAGTTACCGGAGATACCGAAGCACAGGTTAATACAACTAACGGAAGTCTTGGCAGTGCCATTACTTCGCAACAAGTCATTCAACTTCCGTTAAATGCCCGTAACACGCCGGACTTACTTTCTTTGCAAACAGGTGTTACTCCTGATAACGGCACAGGTAACGGCGGCGCGGTGAACGGCGGACGTTCAGATCAGGCTAACGTGACACTTGACGGCGTTGATGTTAATGAACAGCAGGGCGGACGTGCCTTTTTTAGTGTTCTGCGCGTAACACCCGAATCTTTACAGGAATTTCGCGTAACAACGAGCAATGCTGATGCGAATTTCGGACGTTCTTCGGGCGCGCAGATTTCTCTGGTTACTAAATCGGGAAGCAACGAATGGCACGGTTCGGGGTATTTTTATTATCGACCAAGCAAAAAATTTCAGGCAAACGATTATTTCAATAATATTGCCGGAGTTTCTCAACCCGCCATTGAAAGAGAGAATGTCGGCGGTTCAGTTCTTGGACCTATTATCAAAGACAGATTGTTTTTTGCAGCATTTTACGAGAGATTTGTAGAAAATACGGAAACTCCTGTCACAAGACAAGTTCCGCTTGCCAGTTTGGGACAAGGACTGGTTAAATATCGGGTAGCCGCCGGAGCATTAAATAGTGTTGGCGGAGGCTGTAATCCAACCGTTTCTAATGGAATTGCCACGCTGACAATTCTTCAAATAAATGCTTGCTACACGGCTGCTAACGGCGTAACTCCAGGAGTAAATCCGGCAGGATTAGCTGTATTGGCGGCAGCGGCGAGTCGCTACAGGGCGAATGATTCAAGTGTTGGCGACGGACTGAATACTTCAGGTTTCAGATTTAATGCTAAAACACCGATTCGCCAAAATGTCATTACGTCCAGATTCGATGCCAAAATAAATGACAAACAGGACATTTTTGCCCGTTTTCAATATCAATTCGATAATGAAACCATATCCGCACGTTTTCCTGATACGCCAACTCCAAATAACTGGATTCATCCTTACGGATTAGCGGTCGGACATACTTGGAATTTGAGCAATAATATTATTAACAAATTTAATTATGGATTTACGCGCGATTCGTTCACACAAGGCGGCGATTCACAGCAAAATTTTTTTAGTTTTCGCTTCGTTTATCAACCGCTAAATTTTTCCCGAACTTTGAGTCGGGTAACGCCTGTTCATAATTTCGTGGACGATTTTACTTGGGTAAAAGGGAACCACACAATCAGTGCAGGCGGAAATGTCAGGCTCATTTCAAATAGCCGGACATCCTTCGGTGCATCGTATGATAATGCTTCAACCAACCCTTCTTTTTATGATAATTCGGGGGATGATGTTATTACTTCTACAAACGGTGATCCGATTTTTCCGAATGTTGCTAATAGTTCACAGACTAATCTACGCGATGCTTTAGCGGCGGCTATCGGTCGTTTTTCGCAGTATGGAGTAAATCTTCAATATGGAAAAGACGGAAACTTAATTTCGCAGGGAAAAGGTATTTCCAGAACATTCAAAACTCAAGAGTTTGAATGGTATGCCCAGGATAGTTGGAGATTATTAAATAATCTGACAGTCAACTACGGTGTTCGCTGGTCAACTTCCACTCCTGTTTATGAAGCTAACGGACTTCAGGTAAAACCGACCACGAGTTTAAGCGAGTTTTTTGATAAGCGCACGACAGGGGCTTTCAACGGACAGCCGTTTAACGGACTTTTGTCAGTTGATGTAGCCGGAAAAGCTAACAACAAAGAAGGTTACTATAAACAGGATTGGAACAACTTTGCACCTGCTATTTCAGCGGCTTGGTCACCAAACTTTAAGAATAGTTTTCTTAAAGCCTTATTCGGCAGCGACGGAAAAAGTACAATTCGCGGCGGCTTCCGAATGACATACGACCGTATCGGCAGTGCTTTAGCGGTCGCCTTTGATTTGAATTCGACTCTCGGCTACACATCAACCCGTTCAATTGCGGCGAATACCTATAATGTCAGCGATAGATTAGGTCCTCTGTTTGCTGGATTAACACAGAATTATCGCAATCTTCCGAATATCACGATAATTCCGACTTTGAGATTTCCTTTGCAAACTCCGGCTGATGAAGACCAACGCATTGAGCAGTCCTTGGACGATAAATTGACAACTCCATACAGCTACAATTTCAATTTTTCATACGGACGTGAACTTTGGAAGGGAATTACCATTGAAGCAAGCTACGTCGGCAGAATTGCTAAAAATCTGCTTGTTTCGCGGGATACGGCGCATTTCAACAATCTACGCGATCCGGCGACCGGACAGACATTTTACAGTGTGTTAAATCAATTGCTTGATTATCGAAGCGCGAATGCCTCGATTACATCAATTCCGAATATCGCCTGGTTTAACAGATTTGTTCCGGGATTGGCTGGAACTTACAGCATTAACGGTGTGCCGACTGTGCTGACTGCTACTCAGGCTGCTTATCGGCGGGTTGCGAGAAGCTGTTCAAATGCAGCTCCGCGTGATCCAAATACCGGGCAATGTACTCAAGGAGCAACCAGTATAAACGGACGTAACACAAACGATTACACGTTTGTTCAATTGCTTTGGGATGATGGATTAGGTGCCGGCAACAATCTTTTTATTCATCCGCAATACGCGACATTTGCCGCTTATTCCACGATTGGCGTTTCAAGTTATAATTCATTTCAATTCAATATTCGCAAGCGTTTTGAAAATGGATTCCAATTTGATGTTAATTACACCTATTCACACTCAATAGATACGGCATCGGGCAATGAATCATCAAATGCAATTTCTTCGGGTGCCTCGCTTATTCTGAATCCGCTCGATTTAAACTCGGATCGCGCCAGTTCGGATTTTGACGTTCGTCATCTTGTCAACGCCAATTTTATTTATCAACTTCCTTTCGGCAAAGGACGGATGTTGTTCGGTAACTCGAACAAATGGGTTGATGCATTTATCGGCGGCTGGCAATTGACGGGTATTTATCGTTGGAATACGGGCTTTCCAATTGGAGAACCTTTTGATGACGGACGTTGGGCAACCAATTGGAACGTGCAGTCAAACGGTGTCCGTATTAGAAAACTTGAAAAATCACCAACGGCAAACGGTTCGGGTGGATTACCGAATATTTTCAGCAATCAAACTGCGGCATATCAATCGTTCCGAAATGCTCGTCCAGGCGAAGCCGGAGACCGTAATATCTTACGCGAACCGAATTATGTCACGCTTGACGCAGGTTTATACAAGAGTTTTAAGGTTCGGGAAAAGCAAAGCATTACTTTCCGTCTGGAAGTGTTTAATGTTACAAACACGCAAAGACTAACGGGAATTGCTAATTTTAGATTAGCACTTGACCCTAATTTAAAAACTCCGCCGGAAGATTTTGGCAGATTTACCCAAATTCAAGGAAAACCTCGGGTTGTCCAAATTGCGGTCAGGTATGATTTTTAGAAAACTTTTCAGTTTTTAAAATAAAAAGTGAGTTGGAAAAATCCAACTCACTTTTGCATTTAAGTGTTAAAAATTATATTGCGGCAAATGAATCATTGCCGGTTGTCTGTAAAAGATGGCGGGTGTCGTTGATGGCGAGGACGCGGATGTTGTTGCGACCGCGAAACTCGAAGCGGTTGATGCCGCAGTTGGAGGTGACAAGCCACGGAGTTTGTTTGGTATGGCGGTTGATTGCGCCGATTAAATGAAGAGTTAAAAAACAAATTGCCCCGGTGTGGGAATAGATAACGACTTTTTCGCCGTGATGGTTTCGCAGGATTTCACGCAATTCCGTAGTGGCGCGGCGGAGCAGGTGACGATAGCTTTCGCCTTGAGTGATGACGTGGTGAATATTGCGGTTGACAAGCGCGTAATAATCTTTCGGAAAAGCCTCTTTTGATTCGTCAAAAGTTAAGCCTTCTAAAACGCCGACGTGTCTTTCACGAAACGCGGAGGTCTTGATAATTGGCAGATCGAGCAGTTTGGCAAGCGGTTCGGCGGTTTGGACGGCGCGGTGCAGATCGCTCGTATAGATTGCGTCAATTCTTTCTTTAGCAAGACTTTGGGCGGTCAGTTGAGCTTGTTCCAGACCGAGTTTTGACAAAGGCGTGGGCGAATGTCCGCCGAAACGCCCTTCGGCATTTCCGGCAGATTGTCCGTGTCTGATTAAATAAAGTCTGGTTACGGGCATTTTGAAGATTTCAAATTTCAGATTTCAAATTCCAGATTATTGAACCAATTTGAAATTGTTAAGCTGAGGCGACTTCGGCTTTTAATTTCTCGGTTTGATAATGCGTTGTCAGAGAGTTGATAAATTCGTCTAATGCGCCTTCCATTACTAAACCTAATTGATAACTCGTCAGTCCGATGCGATGGTCAGTGACGCGGTTCTCCTTGAAATTATAGGTGCGGATTTTTTCCGAACGGTCGCCGCTGCCGACTTGCGACTTGCGCTCGGCTGATTCCAGATCGTGTTGTTTCTGTTCTTCAAGTTCCTGCAAACGCGCACGGAGAATTCGCATCGCTTTTTCACGATTTTTAATCTGCGATTTTTCGTCCTGCATCGAAACGACAACATTGGTCGGTAAATGCGTCAAACGAACGGCGGAATAAGTCGTGTTGACCGACTGACCGCCCGGACCGGATGAGCAAAAATAGTCAATTCGTAAATCTTTTTGGTCAATCTGCACGTCAACTTCTTCGGCTTCGGGCAGCACTGCAACGGTGATTGCCGAAGTATGAATGCGTCCGGCGGTTTCGGTTGCGGGAACGCGCTGAACGCGGTGAACACCCGATTCATAACGCATTTTTGAATAAACTTTGTCGCCTTCGATGACGACCGACGCTTCTTTAATGCCGCCGACTCCGGTGTCGGAAACATCTAAAGTTTCAAATTTCCAGCCTTGCCGTTCAGCGTAACGCGCATACATCCGCAAAACTTCCGCCGCGAAAAGTGTCGCCTCGTCACCGCCGGTTCCGGCGCGGATTTCGATGATGACATTTTTCTCGTCTTTCGGGTCTTTCGGAAGCAAAAGAAATTTTAAATCTTCTTCGGCAGCGGCAAGATTCGGCTCGATTTCGGCAATTTCCATCTGCGCCATTTCGCGCATTTCGTCATCGTCCGCCATTTCGAGCAATTCTTTCGCGCCGCGCAAATCGTCCTGCATTTTTTTTGCTTCGCGGTATTTAAAGACGATTTCTTCCAGTGAACGATGCTGTTTCATCGTTTTCGCATAGACCTTCATATCCGACATAATTTCGGGCGAAGAAATCTGCGCGGTCAAATCTTCGTAATTTTTTTCGATCTGTGCAAGTTTTTCCAACATAAAAATTAAACCTCAAAAATTTCGCTCAGTTTTACCTTAAAGTTCGGTAAAATGTCCTCGCCGTCGAGTTCATCAGTTTCTCTTAAAACTTTAATAACATTGCTTTGACGATGAACGTGAACCATTTTTCGTTTCGGGTAAATTATCCAAACCAATGTTGTCCCGGCGGCAAGATATTGTTCGACTTTATCTTGAATTTCCTCAACACTGTTTCCGGGTGAAATTACTTCGACTGCCAAATCCGGCGCACTCGGAAAAAAGCTATCGGGAATTCCGAATTTCGCAAGTTTTTCATTGCCGACAAAGGCAGTATCAATTCCGCGAACGGTTCCTTCGGCTAAAATGAAACCTGTTTCGGCGGCAAAAACTCTGCCAAGTTTATTTTCACGAACGAAATAAGATAAACGGCTTTCCAATTCATCGGTGACTGCCCCGTGTTTTGCACCTGTTGGCATATTATTTATTTCAAATCCACTGTTTTTGGAAACAACTTTTCCATTGATAAGTTCAAATCCTTCAGCGTATGGAGAATTAAAAAACTCATCAGCAGTCATCAATCCGCTTGTTGTTTGTTCTAAAACTGCGCTCATAATTTACCCAGGTTCAAACGACAACTTCCAATTCTCTTTCATAAACCGGCGCGGTTTTTACTTCGCTCGGTTCTAATTTCAGCGATTCTTTGAGCGACACGATAGCGACTTCGAGTTGGTCGTCGTCGGGTTCCTGCGTCGTGATATTTTGCAGCCAAAGTCCAGGCAGAGTCATAAATTTGAAGATTGCGCCCGATTCTTTTTTCGCGGCGTAGCGGATAATTTCATACGAAAGTCCGGCAACGAGCGGCATCAAAACTACTCTAACGAGCAAGTTTAACCACAATGCATCAAATTTAATGACCGAAAACAAAACGATGGCGACGAGCATTACAACCATCAAAAACGAAGTTCCGCAGCGCGGATGTTGACGACGCATCGGACGCGCATTTTCGACTTTCAGTTCCGCGCCTTTTTCCCACGCGAAAACTGTTTTGTGTTCCGCGCCGTGATACTGAAAAACGCGGTGAATTTCCTTCAAACGCGACATCGTGAAAATCATTATGACGAAAAACAGCATTCGCACGAGTCCGTCAATCAAATTGAACGCGAGCCACGAATCGGGTTTGACTTCCCAAACGTAAGCCTTGATTGATTGCAGCCACGACGCGCCTTCGCCAATTGCGGGCTGTGCCGCCCAGCCGAGCGCGATAAATAAAACATTCGTCAAAACGAGCGGCGCGACGACAAACAGCAAAACATTAAACATCAGCGCGAAAATGATCGAACCGACCGCGCCCGCCGCCTGCGCTTTGTCTTTTTTCGCCGCCGGTTTTTCCGGCATAATCACTTTGACCGGAGCTTTCAGAAAATTCGGATCATTTGTGCCGTCAACGTAAGCGGCTTCAGTTTGCAATTCGGTTGCCTTGACCTTTTCGGCTTCTTCGGCTTCCATATCTTCGTGGGCGACCGACGCGGAAAAATTTAACGCTTTCACGCCCAAAGCCATTGATTGAATAAGCGTCGCGCCGCCGCGTAAAACCGGCAGATTCAACCATTTATGCTTGTCGCTCCACTTCGGCAAACTCTCAGCAGTCGTGACAATTTCGCCGTTCTTTTTGCGGCAGGCAATCGCGTAAGCTGAAGGTGTCCGCATCATTACGCCTTCCATCACGGCTTGACCGCCGACGATGAGATCACGTTCCATTGCCGTTAAAATTTGTAAGAAACCAATTTTGCGCTTTGTTTTATTAAATTTCATATCTTTTAATTGACGACGCTTTTAGTGTTTTCGTTGCTTTGCGTGTCGTCTTTATTCTTTTTAATAAAAGAAAAATGCCCGTCACTTTCCAAACAAGCCTGTTTGACATCTTGAATATGTTCGATTCCCTGTAGACGCATCTGGGTCATTATTTCGTCGTAGGTAATCATTTCGCTCTTCATATTTTCCCGATTAAGTTTGCCGTCCTTGATAATGGGCAGCGCATCCGGCTGTAAAATTCGCGCGAAAAACTTTGATTTAAAACCAAGGAAATCGAGAAAAAAATCCCATCCGATAATCGTCGAAATCAGCAAAACGGCTTCCGTGACCGATTCGGATTTGCCCGCCATTCCGTTCTGCGCGGCATCGGCAATCACGACGATCACGAGCAAATCGGCAGTTCCGAGCGAACCTGCCTGACGACGAAAAATCCGCAGAAGCGTGAACATCGCCAGATACATCAGCGAACCGCGAATAAAAATTTCTAAAAGTGATTCTTTCGTGTAAAAGACCGAATCCCAATCAACTTTAAGAATTTTTTCATACCAATCAACGCTCAGAAATAAATTGAGAAAAATATTCATTTTCGCCTTCCCCGCATAAAAAATTAACGCCGCCGCTTTTTTCTTTGAATCGTTTAATCCTGAATGATTCTACACCAAGATTGAACGGCGCAAAACGAAGCGTCGGCGTTAGATTTTTATTTAGCTATAATTGGCGAATAAACAAGTAATTTATTTCGCTGCCCGTGCGTAACGCTTGTTGAAACGGTCAACACGTCCGGCGGTATCAATCAATTTTTGCTTGCCGGTAAAAAACGGATGACACTCCGAACAAATTTCGATGCTCAGATCGTCTTTCATTGTCGAACGTGTTTTAAAGGTATTGCCGCACGCGCAGGCAACATTAATTTCGTTATAATTCGGATGTATTTCAGGTTTCATTGTTAAATGGTCTCCTCTTGTTTTGTTAAAATGGCGTTCAAAAACGCAAACTGTAATAATATGCGTGAGTAAGATGAAACGTCAAGCCGAAAGGTTGGCTAATACCTTAAAGCAGATTTTAGCTACAGATAAACGCGGATTTCGCGGATTAAATTCAATAAATCTTTGAATTTTTGGCAAATTTTATTCGTCAATTTTCCATTGTGACAAATCATCAACGGGACGCGGTAATCTGCCTTCAAGCCATTTCATTAATGTTCCCGGTTTGAAGTTTTTGTCTCTGGTTTCGATAACCCAAGACAAAAAATCACGCGGACCGCCGTTCATATAAGGCGCGGGCGAAACAGGATAGAAAACAGTCGGCAGTCTTTCACTTACAGATAAGTAATTAACGACGCAGCCAAGTTCCTGTATAACTTGCCACGCTAAAGGATTTTCAATATCAATGCTGAATTTTACCCACCAAAAACCATTCTCATCGCTTCCTTTGCCAATCGGAGATTCAATGGCAGGAATCTTTTCAAGATATTCGATTAATGTGCCAAAAACTCTTTCGTCCATTTTGAATTAATTAAAATCCGCGAAATCCGCGTTTATTTGCGGCTAAACATTTTGCAGCAAATTTTCCAGTCTCTGCTCCCGAATCCCGTAAAAATCTTTAATCGCTTTAATTTCTTCGTTAAATTTTTCCGTATCAACCGATTTGATTTGCTTCGTGCCGACGATCATATTGTTTTTCGGCGTGTGTTCGGTGGCGATGAACTCGAAAAGTTTGGTTGAATAACCGCTTTTTTCCAATAAAAGTGCGCGTAAGCCGTCGGTAATTGATTCGGCTTCGCGTTCGAGCATAATGCCGTGTTTCAAGATGTTTTTGAACATTTCGGGCGGCACGATTTGCGGGCGAATTTCGTGATGGCAGCACGGCGCGACGACGATCAAGTCGGCGTTTGCCTTGATTCCTTTGAAAATCGCGTCGTCGGTCGCCGTGTTGCAGGCGTGCAGCGCGATTAAAATATCAACATTTTCGACATCGAAATCGCCGATCCAGCCGTTGAAGAATTTTAAGCCCTCAAATTCAGAAGCCTTTGCGATGTCGTTACAAAGTCCGATAAGTTGACTCTTGCCGTCAACGCCGATGATTTTGACATCAATTCCGCGAATGTTTTTAAAATAATCATACGCCGCAAACGTCAGATAACCTTTGCCCGATCCCATATCAACGATGCTCAAATCCTTTCTGTCCTTCAACTGCGATTTGTCGAAAAGCGAGGCGAGCGTTTCGACGAATTTGTTGATCTGTTTCCATTTATCGTGCTGTTTGTCGCGAATTTCGCCGCTGTCGGTCGTGATGCCGAGTGCTTTCAGATAAAAAGCATTTTGGTTGACCTGAATTTTCTTTTCCCGGTCGTGTGCCTGTGTCGGTTTCGTTTTGAGAGTCGGTTTCGCAATATTCAAACGCGATTTGCCTTTGCGTCCGATGTCGAGTTGAAAATCGTTTTCGGTTGTAAAAAGATGTCCGCTGAAAAACTCGCCCCTCAGATGTTCGCGCAAAATTTTCACGCTTTCGTTGAAATCATAATTTTTCGCTGTGTCGCGCGTGTTGTAGCGGTAAAGAAAAAAAAGACGACTGCCTTTGCGTGTTTCGATCAGGCGCAGCAGCAATTTTTGCAGATGTTCGTCCGCGCCTTTATAATTTCCGAGAGTCATTTTGACAAAAGTTTTTTCTGTTAAACTGTCAGCAAACGCGGCAATAAAATTTTCGATATTTTCAATTGACATAAAAATTAGATTTTAACGCAAAAGCTAAAAATCGGCATCGCGGCAATATTTATCGGCAAATATTTCGCAAAAAGGACGTTCAACAAATTGATTCGACATTCAAAATTTCGGCAGTGAATTGAAAAAGGCTGGAAGAAAATTATCCACAGATGAACACAGATGAACACTGATTTTTGATGATTTTCAAAATGTCATAGACTATTTCAGGCTATCAAAAATTTATATGTGTTCAACTGTGGATAAAAAAATATTTTGAGCGTTACCAAAGTTATTATGAAAACAATTAATCAGGAAGATTTTACGAGTTCGCTGTTCGCCCTTTTCAAAGAAACTTTTGAAAGCGTCAACTCGACTTTCGGCACGATGTATATTGACAAAGACACAGGATTTTTTGCGACTCTCGAAACAATTGACGCTGAAATGGCTTCGCATCTCGCTTCGGAAAACAGCACGACGATTGCCGCGCACTGCGAACACACACGGTTTTACCTCGATTTTCTCAACAATTATCTCAAGGAAGATTACAAAATGGCTGATTGGAAGGACAGTTGGAACACGAAAACCGTCAACGCTGCCGAATGGACTGCGCTGCGCGGACAACTCCACAAAATATATCAAAGCGTCACCGACACATTTAACGAAATCGAAACGTGGAACGATTTCAAAATCTCCGGCGCACTCGGAATTCTCGCACATACGGCATATCACCTCGGCGCAATCCGGCAAATTGCCAAAACGGAACGCGAATTAAAGTTCGCCGCAATTATCTGAAAAATTACGGAAAAAAACACGCGCGAATTAAAGTTCGCCGCTATTGCCTGAAAAATTACCAAAAGAAACACGCGCGAACTAAAGTTCGCGTTCCGTTTTCGGCAAACTGTATTATTTCAGAACATTTTGAAAATTTCGCAAATCAATTTACCCGAACAGACCCAAGCATTTACCGAATAAAAACGGCAAAATTTGCCTTCGACGGCTTTGTGCATAAAAATTGCATCAAGCCGTGCGAAGATGAAGGATAAATTAATCAAATTAACCGAAAAAGGTTTGTATTGCGAGCGCGGCGATTTTTACGTTGATCCGTGGCTGCCGGTCAAAAAAGCGATTTTGACACACGCGCACGCCGATCATACATATCGCGGAAATCAGGATTATCTCGTGCCACAGGAAGGCGAAAGATTATCGCGCATACGGCTCGGCGACGACGCAAACATTTCGACGGCAAAATACGGCGAAACAATTGATATTAACGGTGTCAAAGTTTCGTTTCATCCGGCAGGTCACGTTTTGGGATCGGCACAGGCGCGAATTGAATATAAAGGTGAAATCTGGGTTGTTTCGGGCGATTATAAATTAATGCCGGACGCAACCGCCGCGCCTTACGAATTCGTTAAGTGTCATCATTTCATCACCGAAGCGACGTTTGGACTGCCGATTTATCGCTGGCAGCCGACAGAATTTATCTTTGAGGAAATCAACGATTGGTGGCGTTTGAATCAATTAAAGGACAAAGTTTCGGTGATTTTTGCGTATTCTTTGGGGAAATCACAACGCATTATGAACGGCATTGACCGCACGATTGGAAAGATTTTTACGCACGGCGCGGTCGAGAGATTGACGGAAGCATATCGTGAACACGGCGTTGATCTGCCCGAAACAAAATATGTCGGCACGGTCGAAAATAAAAAGGAATTTGCCGGGAGTTTAATCGTCGCGCCGCCGTCCGCGCACGGTTCGCAGTGGCTCAAAAGATTCGGCGCACATTCGACCGGATTCGCGTCCGGCTGGATGATGGTGCGCGGCGCGAGGCGAAGAAAAGCAGTTGATCGCGGCTTCGTGCTTTCAGATCACGCCGACTGGACGGAACTCCAACAGGCGATCAAAGGCGCGGAAGCCGAAACCGTTTACGTCACGCACGGATTCATCCCCGAACTCGTCCGCTGGCTCAACGAAAACGGGCAGCGCGCCGTTCCGCTCAAAGCAAATTACGGCGACGAAGAAGATGAAGAAAAGGAAAATTAGCCACGAAAAGACACGAAAAAAGCACGAAATAAGAAATTTTATCCACAGATGAACACAGATAAACACAGATATTTAGGAGGTAAAACGGATGAAATCTTTTTGATTTTCTCGGTATCAATCCGCCTTTATCTGTGGTCATCTGTGTTTATCTGTGGATAATAATTCTTCTCTTTTTCGTGTTATTTCGTGGCTAAAAAAAGGTTATGAAATTATTCACCGAACTTTACAACGAACTCGACCAAACCAACAAGACCAACGAAAAGGTCGAAGTTTTGAAGAATTATTTTG
Organism: Pyrinomonadaceae bacterium; assembly: GCA_965247805.1. Lineage (GTDB taxonomy): Bacteria > Acidobacteriota > Blastocatellia > Pyrinomonadales > Pyrinomonadaceae > JAFDVJ01. Next base: position 3,619,956 of record OZ252034.1, on the reverse strand, counting down.
CGGTGGCGGAAAAAGCGGATGCGGCGTGGGCTTTGTATTTTTTGTCGGGCAGAAAACCGCGCCAGATTGTGCCGTCGAAAAAACTGCGGGAATGGGCGTTGGAATTGTCGGGAATCCCCGAATGGCTGTTCGACGAATCGCGTGATGCAGTCGGCGACGGCGCGGAAACGATTGCGCTGCTTCTGCCGAATAATCACGAAATTGACGAAACGCCGCTGCACGTTTTGGTCGAAAACGAATTGCTGCCATTGCGCGGTTCGGATGAGGAAACGCAAAAAAAAGAAGTTTTGGCGGCGTGGGCGCGGATGAATTATTCGCAAAGATTGATTTACAACAAACTGATTTCAGGCAGTTTTCGCGTTGGCGTTTCGCAATTGTTAGTCGTTCGTGCGCTGTCGCAATTATCGGAGATTCCGACCGATATTCTCGCGCTGCGTTTGATGGGCGAATGGACGGTGAACGCGGAATTTTTTACGCATTTATTAAACCCGGAATTAGAATCGGACGAAACGCCGATTGCGCGTCCATTTCCGTTTCATCTCGCGCATCAAATTGATTTTGATTTGGCAGATTTAGGAGATATTTCCGGTTGGCAAGCCGAGTGGAAATGGGACGGAATTCGCGCCCAAGTCATCAAACGCGCCGACGAAGTTTTTATGTGGTCACGCGGCGAAGATTTAATCACGGAACGCTTTCCTGAAATTGCAGCCGCCGCCGCAAATTTGCCGAACGGAACCGTTTTAGACGGCGAAATTTTGCCGTGGATTGATGACAAAGTGATGCCGTTTACCGAATTGCAGCGGCGCATCGGACGCAAGACCGTCGGCAAAAAACTGCTCGAAGAAGTTCCCGTAATTTTGCAGGTTTACGATATTTTGGAATATGAAGGGCGCGACATCAGAGCGTTTGAAATTAGAACAAGACGCGAATTTCTCGAAGAAGTTTTGCATAAAATTCCCGACGAAGCTAAAAAAATCTTCCGCCCGACCGAAATCGTCGAAGCCGCAGATTGGACGCATTTAGCCAAAATCCGCGAACAATCGCGCGAACTCGGTGTCGAAGGTTTTATGCTCAAACAAAAATCGTCACCGTATCGCACAGGGCGGCAGCGCGGCGATTGGTGGAAATGGAAAATCGAACCGATGACGATTGACGCGGTGCTGCTCTACGCGCAGAAAGGAACCGGCAAACGCAGCGGACTTTTTACCGATTATACTTTTGCCGTTTGGAATGAAGAAGGTGAACTCGTGCCGTTTGCAAAAGCGTATTCGGGTTTGACCGACGCGGAAATTCGCCGCGTTGATAATTTTGTCCGCCGCAATACCAAGGAAACTTTCGGTCCGGTCCGCAGCGTAACGCCGAAATTAGTTTTTGAACTCGCATTTGAAAATATCCAAAAATCAACGCGCCACAAATCAGGCGTTGCCGTCAGGTTTCCAAGAATTTTGCGCTGGCGCGAAGATAAAACGATCAAAGATGCGGACTCATTAAAAACGATTCACGATTTATTGGAAGGCAATTAGCTGAAACCGTCAGTTGAAGAATATGAATAATTCCAAATTTTCACTTGCCGAACAGCGTCTTTATCCGCATTTCAAATTGACGCGCGAACGATTTCCGCGACTGCTGGCGACGCGGAAAATTGCCGATGACGGCGCGGAGTATTTCGGCGCGTTTCTGCCTGAAACGGGTGTGAGATTTCTAATTGATTTTTTGAATAAAACTTTTCGTCTGCGAACTTGTGAGATTGAAATTGACGGCAGTTTTAATGTGCCTTGCACACAGTTTTACCGCAAGAGATGTTCTGCGCCGTGCGTGGAAAATCTTTGTGATGAAGCGGAATATAACGAACAGGTTAAATTAGTCAGGCTTTTTTTGCGGCGCAAAACGAACCAATTAGAAAAACATTATTTACAAAAAATCGAAACTCTATCGGATGAATTCGAGTTTGAACGCGCCGCTGAAGTGCGTGACGAATGGCTGGAAATCGAAAAAGTTTTACACGCAAAGGATTGGAATTTTTGGCTCGACGATGCCGTTGATACGTTTGAAATCGTCGAAACTGACAACGAATTTTACGCTTATCTCGTCACGATGCGCGGACGAAAAACGCTCGGCAAGCGGACGTTTGTTTTCGACAAAAACGGCACGGCTGATGAATTATTAACTGATATTTTGCCGCAGTTTTATCTTTTTCACGCGCCGAAGGAAATCCGCGTTTCGCACGAATTTGCCGACAGATTCGCGCTTGCCGATGAATTGAGTAAAAAATTCTACCGCAAAATAAAGATCGTCGTTGTCAAAGAAAACGCTCCGAAAGTGATGACAAATCGCGCACTTGACCGCACGAGATACGAACACGAATTCAAACAAATCCGCCGCGAACAAAGTTTGACGGAAATTCAAGCCGAACTCAAAAAAACTTTCAATCTGCCGAAAAAGCCGCGCCGCATCGAAGCCTTTGATGTCGCGCATATTTCTGGACAGGATTTTGTCGCGGCGAAAACGGTTTGGGAAAACGGTAAATTTATCGGCAGGGAAGACGAATTTTGGTTTTCTGACGAAGAATCGGAACTCGAAACCCTGCGAAAATTCATCGAATTTCGCTTTTCGCAAAGACCGGAAACTTTCCCCGATTTAATTCTCATTGACGGCGGAAAATCACATCTGCAAGCCGCGTTGCAAGGACTGGAGAAGTCAAAACCGTCTGCGGTAGCGGATGGTTTAAGTTTAAAGTTTAACAAGTCAGCAGGCAAAGTTAAACCATCCGCTACCGCAGACGATTCTGACAAAATCAGCGTTATTTCCGCTGTTAAACCGCCGAAACAACACGGTGAAATATCACATTTTTTGACCGAAAACGGCGATTCAATCAAATTTGACGGCGAAAGCAGGACGCATCGGATTTTGCAAACTTTGCGCGACACGGCGCACGATCTTTCAAACGAAATCCATCGCGGACGCAGGGAAATGGCGCACTTTTACGAACTCGCCGCCATTTTGCCTTCGATTGACGAAAGAGAACGCCGCGCACTTTTGAAAAAATCAGGTTCGCTGAAAAGCGTTTTGGAACTGAGCGAAAAAGATTTGAATGAAATGTTTCCTCCGAAAAAAGTGAATTCGATTTTGCGCGACCTGCAAAATTATCGAAACGGCAATGCGCCGAAAATCGAGCCGAGAATTGTGCCGCTGCGCTACACCGACGAAAACGGTGACGCAAAGGATTTGCGCCCGCTGACGAGTTACCGCGTTAAGTGATTTTGGGTTAGAATAATATCCGAGGTTTTAGAATACGAAATTAAATTTATCCACAGATGAACACAGATAAACACAGATTTTTCAATTTTCTATCTGTGTTTATCTGTGTTCATCTGTGGACGAAAAAAAATATGCAAAATTTATTTCATTTAGCGTTTCCCGTGAAAGATTTGGAATCTTCGCGCGAATTTTACGGCGAGATTCTCGGCTGCGAAGAAGGCAGAAGTTCCGCGCAATGGATTGATTTCAATCTTTTCGGACATCAAATCGTCGCGCATTTGTCAGAAAATGCGGGCATCGTGCATCGTAACAAAGTTGATGCCGATCACGTTCCCGTGCCGCATTTCGGGATTGTTTTGCCGATGGATGAATTCAAAAACTTTGCCGAAAAATTAAAGTCGAGAGGCGTTGAATTTATCATCGAACCGAAAATTCGTTTTGAAGGCGAAGTCGGCGAACAGGCGACGATGTTTTTTCTCGATCCATCGGGAAACGCACTCGAATTCAAAGCCTTTGCTGATTTTTCGCAAGTTTTCGCCAAGTAAATTAATCAATGAAAGAAACCATAAAATCTTTGACCAAAGATATTAATGAACTTTGGAAAGAACATCTTGAAGCAAAATTCCCGGAAGAATTTAGCGGCAAAGATATTAATGGAATAGATTTTGTAATGCTTGATGCCGATATTGCAGGTTGTGTGTCAACCTTTGTTGATAATGGGAACCTGAACCTTTTTCAAACCGCAACACTTGGATTGTGTTATCACAATGCGAGTTTTATGTTGCCGATTTTGAACGAGGAAGGAACTGAATACTTTTGGCGGCTAGAAAGATTGGCGGAATTGGTTTTGAAAGCTGTTGCTCAAAAAAATCACGCGGAACACTTAAAAAATTAGAAAATGAAGAAATTGTATTGTTTGTTGATTATTTTAATATTTGCTCTTATTATTCAAGCGCAGAAACCGCAACGCTTTATCGCGGTTACGATTGATGATTTGCCGGTCGTTTCGACGCGCAAGGATTTGAAAAACCGGCAGGAAATTACGAAAAAATTGTTGAATCATATTACCAAAGCGAAAGTTCCGACGATTGGTTTTGTTAATGAAAATAAACTTTATGCGGGCGAAAAACGCGACGAAGCGCAGGTTGATCTGCTCCGTTCGTGGCTCAACGCGAATCTCGAACTAGGCAATCACACTTTTTCGCATCTGAGTTTGCACGATAATTCTTTGGAAAAATATGAAGCCGACATTTTGAAAGGCGAAATTATTACGAAGGAATTGCTCGCGGCAAAGAATTTGAAGATGCGTTATTTTCGGCATCCGTATCTTTGGACGGGCTTGAGTTTGGACATCAAACGCGATTTAGGTGCGTTTTTGAGCGAGCATAATTATACGATTGCGCCGGTCACGATTGATAATTCCGACTGGATTTTCGCCAGCGCGTATGACAAAGCCTTCGACAAAGGCGACAAAAAATTGATGAAGCAGATCGGCGCGGCTTACGTTCCGTATCTCGAAGCGAAAATGGATTATTGGGAACGTCAATCGGTCAAACTTTTCGGGCGCGAGATCAAACAAATTTTGCTGATTCACGCCAATTTTATTAACTCCGATTATTTTGACGACATCGCCAAAATGCTCAAAAAACGCAATTATAAATTCGTAACTTTAGAAGAATCTTTAACGGACGAAGCGTATAAATTACCCGATAATTTCGTTAAAAGAAACGGCATTTCGTGGCTTCATCGTTGGGCTTTGGACAAAGGACGCGAAAATATTCTACCCGACGAACCCAAAACGCCTGACTTTGTTTTGAAGGCGGCGGGCGTTGATTCGGAGTAAAAATTAGCCACGAACAAACACGAAAATCACGAAAATAAGAGAAGAAATTTATCCACAGATGCACACAGATAAACACAGATTAAGAAATGATGAATCAGATAAAATTAAACCGGTTTTATCCTGCTTTTATCTGTGTGCATCTGTGTAAATCTGTGGATAAAAATTCTCTTTTGCGTGTTTGTTAGTGGCTAAAATCCTATGAAAAATTGTGAAATTGTCATCATCGGCGGCGGCGTGGTCGGCGCAAGCGTCGCTTATCATTTGACGGAGCGCGGCGCGAAGGATGTGTTGATTTTGGAAAGTGAACCGCAGCAGGGAAACGGTTCGACGGGAAAGGCGACGGGCGGAATTCGGGCGCAGTTTGAGACGGAAATAAATATCAAATTGTCGCTGCACTCGCTCGATTTTTTTAATAATTGGGAATTTGATTGCGGCTATGAACCGCGCGGGTATTTGTTTTTTGCGACTGATGAAAAGCAGTTCGATTATTTGCGGAAAAACGTGAAATTTCAAAAATCGCTTGGTGTAAATGATGTTGAAATTGTTGACACACAAACGATTAAAGAAATTTGTCCGATTTTGAACTGCGAAGATATTGTCGGCGGAAGTTTCGGCGGGCGCGACGGTTTTATCAATCCGCTCGCGGTGATGAACGGATTTACGCAAAATGCTTTGCGAAACGGCGCGAAGATTGAGTTTGATACGGAAGTTTTATCAATCGAAACTAAAAGTGGAAAAATTGTCGCGGTCGAAACTAATAAAGGCGGAATCGAATGCGAAAATGTAGTTTTGGCAACCGGCGCACGGGCGCGTGAATTGGCGCAAACAGTTGGGATTGATCTGCCCGTTTTTCCGCAAAAACGGCAGATTATTTGGGCAAGAGCGCAAACCGATTTACCGCCGAATTTGCCGATGGTGATTGACATCGGGAGCGGTTTTCACTTTCGCCCCGCCAGAGATTTTACGAGTAGTGAACCTGCCAAACTTAACGAAATTCTTTTCGCTTATCCCGATGAATCGGATTCTTTTGACACGAATTTTGACAAAAGTTTTATCGAAAAAGTTTACGAAAAGGCGAAACATCGTTCGCCATTTTTGTTTGAAACAATGCCGATTTTAGATAGATGTCGCGCCGGACTTTATGAAAATACGCCCGATCATCACGCGATTTTGGGCGGTTGTAATATTGAAGGATTGTATTTTGCCAATGGTTTTTCCGGTCACGGCGTAATGCACTCGCCGGCAACGGGACGCGCTTTGGCGGAAATTATTTTGGACGGCAAAGCGACTTTTCTTGACGTTTCGTGTTTGAGTTTCGAGCGTTTTGCAAAAGGCGATCTACTGCACGAAACCGCTTTTATTTAGCTTTAACTGTTTTGTAATTTACGGTAAACAAAAAAAGGCGCGTGCAAATTAAATTTGCACACGCCTTTTTTTTAATCGAATGAAAAATTACAAATTAAGGTCGGTTGGCAGTCGTGCCGTTGGTTCTGCCGGTTGTCGAACTGTTCGAGGTTGAAGAACTGCTCGATGATGTTCGGTTGTTTGTCGTCGAACTTGTGTTGCCGGTTGTTGACGAACTGTTTGATGTTGATCCGCTGCCGCCGCTATTGCTCATATTCATTGAGCCGCCGGATGTTGAACCGCTGTTCGACATCGAACCGCCGCCGTTCATCGAACCACTGTTCGACATTGAACCGCCGCCGTTCATCGAACTGCTGTTCGACATTGAACCGCCGCCGTTCATCGAACCGCTGTTCGACATTGAACCGCCGCCGGATGTTGAACTGTTTGATGTCGAGCCGTTGCCCGTTAATGAACTGTTTGAATTTAAGTTACCCGAATCGTTGGAACAACTTCCGCCGATCAAGGCAGCCGCTAAAATAATTGATAATGTTACTGGTCTTCTCATTGAAAAAATCTCCCCTTCTTCTCGTTAATTTTTAGATTACACAAATTATAAATTCCCCTGAACTTTCGTTTTGTAACCTGTTCTGCAAATCTGTATTCTAGTGTTTGATTTGGAAAGATTTTGTCCGTTAGCTTACATTTCGATAAGTTTTTCATCGAAAAATTAGATTTAAGGAAAATAAATCGTAAAATATTTAACCTCATCAAAAAATACGGTTCGGCTGAAAACAGATGAAAAATATTTTGGCAATTTCGGGAAGTCTGCGGGCGAAGTCAACGAATCTGACGATTATCGAAAACATCGCGGAAATGTTTGCCGCGCGAATATTTGTTAATATTTATGCTGGTTTGGCGCGTTTGCCGCATTTCAATCCTGATTTGGAAAGCGATGCGCCGATTGCGGAAGTTGAAGATTTTCGCCGACAAATTCGTGAATCGGACGGCGTTTTGATCTGCACGCCGGAATATGTTTTTTCGATTCCGGGCGCACTCAAGAACGCGCTCGAATGGACGGTTGGGACAAGCGATTTCGCAGGAAAACCGACGGCTTTAATTACAGCTTCGAGCCTCGGCGAAAAAACGCACGAATCTTTATTTTTAGTCTTGAAAACCATCGAAGCGAAAATTTCAAACGACACCTCGCTCTTGATTTCAGGCGCACGAACGAAAATAAATTCGGCGGGCAAACTTTCCGATGCCGCAACAATCGAAGCAGTAAATTTATTGATCGAATCTTTTTTACAAATTATTGACGAATGAAAGATATAGAAATTGAATCTATTGGAAAATTAGAACCGCATCCCGATCTTCCTGACGAATGGTTTATTAGCAAACCGATACCGATTCCTTTTTTGAACAATAAACAATTGCGATTTACAATTGTTGGAGATTTGGAAAACGATAAAAACTTTCTATCTGAAATTAGTCAGGCAATACAAAATTTTCTTAAAAAAGATAATTTGGAGAGATTGAATTATACCGAATACGTTTTTGAAAATTATCGTGAATTTTCAGAAGCTATAGATGAGGAAATATTAGAAATAAATAATAAATCTGAAATTTGGGAATATGTTTATCCAACTGAAATTTATATAAACAGAAGAAACAGACGCGATAGAGATGTTTATTTACAAATTGCTTGTGAATGCGAGTGGGAAGTTGAACACGGATTATTACTTGTTTTTAGACAAGGTTCTAAATTAACCAGAGTTAGCGCACAAGACGGACATCTGACCGAAGCCGACGCTTATGACAAACCTGACTCAGAAGATACACTACTTTCAAAATTTTAGGAATTAATATGAAAACAGCAATTATCCATCATCCGATTTTTCAGAAACACGACACGGGAATCGGTCATCCCGAAACGCCGAAGCGTTATGAAGTCGTGATGAACGCGCTCAAAAGCGACGAAAGTTTTTGGGATTCTTTACTGGAAATCACGCCCGAACAGGCTTCCAAAGGAATGATTCAGGCGGCGCATACGCCTTTGCATTATAAAAAAATCGAATCGGCGTTTGAAGAAGGCATTGAATATATTGATGCCGACACCGTGATCTCGATGAAATCGTTCGATGCCGCACTTTACGGTGCAGGAGGCGTGTGCCGCGCGGTTGATGCGGTGATGTCGGGCGAGGCAAAAAATGCGTTCGTCGCCGTGCGTCCGCCGGGGCATCACGCGACGGGCGAAACTGCGATGGGTTTTTGTCTTTTTAATAATGTCGCGGTCGCGGCGCGTTACGCGCAAAATCGTTACAAGGAAATCGAGCGCGTCGCAATTGTTGATTGGGACGTGCATCACGGCAACGGCACACAGGGAATTTTCTTTGATGATCCGAGCGTCTTTTTCTTTTCGATGCACCAATATCCGTGGTATCCGGGAACGGGTTCACGCGGCGAAACGGGTTTCGGGCGCGGCAAAGATTATACGCTGAACGTCCCCGTCAAAGCGCACACGAAACCGAGCGAACAGAAACGAATGTTTGAAAGCGCAATCGGCGACATTAATGATAGTTTCAAGCCGGATTTGATTATAATTTCGGCGGGTTTCGACGCGCATTTAACCGATCCGCTCGGACAATTGCGGCTTCAGGACGCGGATTTTATGCAGATGACGCGCACCGTCAAACAATGGGCGGATGAAACGTGCGGCGGAAGAATAGTTTCCGCGCTCGAAGGCGGGTATAATCTCGAAACATTAGGCGAAACGGTCAAAAATCACGTTCAGGAACTGAGTCGAAGCTAGAGACTCATTCAGACCTAAAAATCACGTTTTCTTCGAGCGAAGAGAAGGTAACTAATTGATATGAAAAGTTGAAAAGATATTTTCTCGAATAGACCTGAACAAGATAGTTACTGAAGATTGATAAGTTATCAATCTTAAATCTTCCGAAATCATTAGTCGTTTGAGAGTACGAATCCAAAGTGCGAAGATTCAAAACGGTGACGTTTGCACGCCTGATATTTTCGCCTTGCGAGGTCATCACTTGTCCGCGAATCGTACCTGTAACATTGAACTGCGCCTGCAAATTGACCGCGCCGGCAATTAACAGAAAGACCGCAGCCAATATGAAATTTTTGAATTTCATATAAAACTCCTTGAACGGTTTATTTAATTTTTCTTTAGAAAGTCGAAAGTAACCGATAATTCCAGAAAACACAAGTTTTATAATGATTTAGCCGGAGATGTTGTAGATGCTCCGCCGAAATTATGTTTACCGTGCCAACTTCTTCAATTACCAAAGGCTGCGCGAATTACTGTTTTCAAGAGGTTCGTGTTAAACTGCTCACACAAGGAGATAAATGAAATGCCGGATGTTGAGATTCCGTGTGTGCAGTGCAAAGAGGTTTTTACCTTCACTGAAAAAGAGCAGGAAATTTTTTATCAGCGCAATATGATGTCGCCGCAAAGATGCACGAAATGCCGCTCGAAAAAAGCGGTTGCGGGCAGCAACGGTGCGGGTAAATTTGAAATCGTCTGCGACAATTGCGGCAAACACGATCAAGTGCCGTTTCAGCCGAAAGTCGGACGCACCGTTTTATGCCGTGAATGTTTTCAGGCAAGTAAATCGCGCGTTCGTGTAGCATAATAAATTTCAAATTCCAGATTTCAAATTCCAGATTAAAAAATTGGAATTAGATTTTCTCTAATTTGGAATTTGAATTGTGGAATCTGGAATCGAAAAATGACTTTTGAAACCATCAAATACGAACTGAACGAAACGGCGGCGATTATTACTTTTAATCGTCCCGAAGCCTTGAATGCGCTGTCGCTGCAATTGACGAAGGATTTATTGGCGGCGATTCAGAAAGCGATTTCGGATAATGTTCGCGCAGTTGTTTTGACGGGCGAAGGTCGCGCATTTTGTTCGGGCGGCGATTTGCGCGAAATGCAGATGATGTGGCAGAAAGAAGGTCGCATCGAAGCATTTTTAGAAGAACCGTTAAAGGCTCTGCACGACGTGATTTTGCTGATCCGCGAAACGCCAATTCCGTTTGTTGCCGCCGTGCAGGGCGTTTGCGCGGGCGCGGGAACTAATTTTGCGTTGGCTTGTGATTTGGTTTTTGCGGCGGAAAATGCTTCGTTTAATGAAGCGTTTGTCAGAATCGGTTTGTCGCCCGATTGCGGCGGTTCATTCTTTCTGCCGCGTGCTGTCGGTGAAAAACTCGCGGCGGAAATTATGATGACGGGCGAAACTCTTTCGGCGGAAAAAGCGTTCGCAATCGGGATGATTAATCGCGTCGTGGCGGCAGAAAGTTTGATGAGTGAAGCTATTTCAATGGCGCGAAAACTCGCGCTTGCGCCGACCGCTTCAGTCGGACGAATCAAGCAGATGCTCAACGCGACATTTTCAAACAATCTCTCGCAGCAGTTAAATTTAGAACACGAATTACAAATCGAATCGGGCAAAGGCAATGACTTTAAAGAAGGCGTAACGGCATTTTTTGAAAAACGCGCACCGAATTTTACGGGAACTTGAAAATTTGAATTCATTAAAAGGTAAAGCCGTCAGGTCGCAAGCCTGACGGCTTTTTTTATTAATGGAAAATGGAAAACGGATAATGAATAATCAAAATCTTTTCTTCATTATCCATTTTCCATTGGCTTTATGAATCTGACATATTCGCAACTACTAAAAAATAACCGCAATTTTCGCAATCTTTTGGCGGGGCAATTCGTTTCGGAGATGGGCAACTGGTTCAATTTTATCGCCGGACTTGGACTGGTGCGCGTTGTTTCGGACGCTTCGCCGGCGGCGGCGGGAATTTTATTTGTGTCGCGCCTGCTGCCGTTCGCGCTGTTTTCGCCGATTGCCGGGACGTTTGTTGACAGATTTTCGCGGCGGACGGTGATGATCGTTGCGGATTTGTCGCGCGTGTTTGTCGCGCTCGCTTTTCTGCTCGTGACGGACGCGGGAAATTTGTGGATCGCGTATCTCGCAACCGTTCTGCTTTCGACATTTGGCGCGTTTTTTGACGGCGCGAAAAACGCCGCGACACCGAATATGACGGGCAAGGACGGCTTGCTTGCGGGAACTGCGCTGATGTTTTCGACGCGATTTTTGCTGATGGCGTTCGGTTCGGCACTCGGCGGTTTTGCGTCCGCCTATTTCGGTTACAAAGTCGCGTTTATCATTAACGCGGCGAGTTTTGCGGTGTCGGCGTTTTCCGTTTGGCTGATTCCCGAAGAAGCGACGCGTGAAGCAGAAGGGGAGAACGGGAGAAAAGGAGAAAGGGAGTCGTTTTTTAGCGAATTAAAAGAAGGTTTTCACTATACCGCGCAAAATCGGTTCGCGCTCACGATTTTGTTAATGAACATCATTTGGGCGACCGGCGGCGGCGCGATAAATGTTGTTTTCGAGCGAATGGGCGGCGTATTTTACGCTCACAAAGAAGGTTGGAATCCTGATCTGGCAGTCGGAACTTTGTGGTTTTCGAGTGGTTTGGGATTATTCGCCGGAATGATGATCGCGCATCGCACGTCGGCGATTTTAGACCGGCGAAACTGCCACAGTGCGTTTATTTTTTGGACGCTGATGATACACGGACTTTTGTTTTCGATTGGCGGATTGATGCCGAGTTTATGGCTGCTTGCAGTAATTTGTTTCGTTTCGCGGGCGATTGTCGGGGTCGAATACGCGGTGCAGGAAACGATGTTTCAGCGCAGTTTGCCCGATTACATTCGCGGACGAATTTCAACTTTGGACAGAGGCGCGGAAATGACGATTTTTAGTCTTTCGAGTTATTTTGCAAGTCTCGCAATTTACGAAATAACGCCGCAAACGCTGACAATAATTTCGGGAATTTTATCGGCAAGTTCGGGTGTTGTTTGGTTTTTGCGACAAGGAAAAATAGATTCCAGATTCCAGATGCCGGATTCCAAATTGGAATCAAATTAAATCTGGAATCTGGAATCTGGAATTTGAAATTACGCTGTGATTATAACGGCTTTCGTGCCGGTTAATTCGCTGAAATCTTTGGTGAAAATCGTGTCAACGCGGCGTTCGGCGTGTCCGATGGTTTCGACAATATCCTGCGTCGAGATAAATCCGTCTTCAACGTGTGCGACTGCCCACAGTTTAATGTGTTTCGCCGTTACCAGAGATTCCTTCAAAAGCCGTAAATACTGCGATTTTGTTTCAATTAGCGTGCCAAGTCTGCCGGCTTGACGAAGTTCCAGATCAGTCCAAAAATCGTCGCCGCCGCGCAAAAATTCTTCGCGCCACGCCGCCCAGCCGAGATATTTTCGCTGCGAAAGATTGTGGGCGCGCGGCAGACGCAGAAACATTAAATCGGACGAAAAGTTTTCGGCGATGAATTCGTGCGCGTTTTTGTTCGAGCAGGTATTGGTTTGACCGTTGTTGACAGGTTCGTGTAGCGCACTGACCAACCGGCGGAAAACGGTCGAGAGCGGCTGGCGAAGTTCGAGCGTGTCGTTTGTAAAAGACGAAACATAATCGCCGACATTAAGTGCGATGCTCGACGCAATCGCTTTGCCGGTTGGGGAAGAAAGCCGTTCGATATTTTGACGAACATTATCGAACCACCACGCGTCGGTTTCGCCGAACCAGTTTCTAAGTGATTGATTTTGGAGACGATAACGCGGAACATAAACGTCTTCCAAAATCAAATTTACGTCGTCGTCCGACAATTTTTCACTGTTGTTTTGAATCGCAGCGACGGCTTTCGTCCAACCCGAAAGCGTAACATCGTTGGCGGTGACACGCACTTTCCAGCGTTTCAAGTAAGCACCGAGATTAGCATCGCTCGTAAAAGGCAACGCGGCGGACGTAAAGTTCAAACGCTTCAAGACGTTCAATTCAAAGGCAAGCCAGCCGCGCGGTGTAGTATTCGTTTGCATCATACTTGTTTAATTTTTGGTTTTTAGTCTTTGGTTTTTTGTTTTTTTTTTTGATTGAATGAATGACTGACGAGTCTTTTATTTAACTGCTAAAACCAAAAACTAAAAACCAAAAACTAAACACTAATTGTCCGAATAAGAATCGAGTTCCGGTAAATTTTCGAGCGACAAAAATGCTTTGACGACCTTTGGATCAAACTCGATTCCCGACCATTCGACCAAATATCGCTTGGCTTCGGACGCGGAAATCGCCACGCTGTATGGACGCGAATCGGTCAACGCCGCAAATGTGTCGGCGACGCGCAAAATGCGGGCGGCAAGCGGAATTTGTTCGCGTTCCAAAGCGTCTGGGTAACTCGTTCCGTTCCACCATTCGTGATGCCAGCGGATGATTAATTGAACGGCGCGGCTCAAACCTCTTTTGGCGGCTTCCTGTTCGCCGATGACGGTGTGCCGCTGCATATCAATTCGTTCGTCGTCGCGCAGCAGCCGGTTTGCTTTAATATATTCACGGTTCATCACCATCTCGCCGAGGTCGTGAATGAGCGCGGCTTGGCGTAGTGCGGCGCGGTCGTGCGAAGCGAAATTAAACTTTTCGGCAATCGCTTCGGCAAGCACGGCGATGCGTCTGCCGTGCGGATGCGCGTAGCCTTCAAACTCGTCCATCGCGGCGGAAATTTCCGCCAACGGTTCGTCGGTCGGCATTTCAAGTTGCGCTTCGGTTGCAAAAATACTTTCCATAAATTCCAGATTCCAAATTTCAGATTTCAAATTACAAATTGTTTTAATCTGGAATCTGAAATTTGCAATTTGGAATGTGCAAACAGTTTAACTTGCCTGCCGCAAACTGTCGAGTAAGGCTTGTGCATCTTTATTGTCGGGAAAGATTACCAAAAGCCTGTTTAATTCGCCCTCAGCGCGTTTGACGAGATTATATTGGACAAAAAATTCCGCCAGCATAACGCGGTGTCCCGGATTGTCCGGTTCGAGTTTGATCGCAGTTTGCAGTTCAGCCTCGGCTTTGAATCGCTGGCTTTTGTCCATCGAGAGCATTTTTCCGTAGTATGCGTGATACTTTGCGACATCCGGCGCGAGATGAACGGCGCGAACCAGGTAAGGAAGCGACTGCTCGTAATTCTCTTCCATTAAAAGATTAAATCCGTGTTCAAAAATCTCCGATGCTTCGGTCAGAGTTTTCTGCTCGACTTTGGGTTTCGCTTTCTCTTCAGGAGTCAGTTTATCTAGTTCCTGCAACAGTTTACGAAGTTTGAAATTGTAGGTTTGACGTGTTTCTTCATTGTGAAGCGTTTCGTAAGCGTGAGCAATTTCGCTGAACGCGTGTTGAATGCGGCTTTGCATTTTAGCGTCAGTTTGCTTATGAAAAAGGTCTGGATGAAACCGTTTTGCCAAGCCGAAATAAGCTAATTTCACCTCGCCGGCGGTTGATTTGTGCGAAATATTCAGTAATTCGTAATGAGTTTCGGCAGCTTCGACCTGTTCGAGATATTTTTCGAGCGTCAGTTCTTCTTTTGTTTCGATTTCGTTTGTTTCTTCAATTATTTCTTCTTTAACAGGCAGCGGTTCGGGTTTCACGGGTTTGGCTTCGACCGGCGCGGAAATTTCTTTTTTCAACTCGAATTTTGAAGATGAAATCGTTGAAACTTTACTTTCATTAAATGCCGCATCCCAATTAAGACGGCGTAAAAAGCCGCCAAGCCAAAGCGTATAAAGAGTTTGCAAAGTTTCAGTATCGGATAGACCGCTGAGAGCCTTAGCATCTTCAATTTTCAAAAATGAATTTTCAAATCGTGAAAGTAAAAATGCTTCTTTCGGCATTAAATCAATGTTCGATAGAAAACCTGTTTTTTTACCGAAAGATTCCTTAAAACTTTTAAATCGCCCGACGACCGCATCTTTCGACATCTTCCGGGCAGATTCGACGAGCAGATTGTAAACATCAATCTTATAATGAATGTCTTCCTTGATGCGGGCGAGCGAACTGAACGTCCAAAAACCGTCTTCCCATTTAATCGCCTCGCGCAAAATTACTTCGATTTGCCGCGTGAAAACAGATTTCAGCGACGATTCGGAAAACACACTCTTTTCCTGCAACTCTTTGGCAAGCGCGAAATCGTTAGTAAATTCAGGAATCTCGACGAGTTTTTGCTTGGTTATCAATCCATTTTGCAAAAGCATTTCAAAAATCCGGTGCTGTCGCTGATTGGAAACCGCGAAAACGACTTCGCCGTCTCTGAAATAAATAATTGTTTTGTTGTCGAGATGCGAAAGACGCAGCGAGCCGTCGAGCTGTGCCTGAAGCAGTTCGACCAACAATTCGGCAAGCGGATGCGCCGTCAAATTTCCGTTAATATCTAAGTTTTTCGGGGAACTCATTTAATGAAGCGCGGAAGACAAGGCAAACTTTTATCTTCGCCGTCTTTAATAATAACAAATTTACGTTGAAAAAGTTAAGTAAAAATTTACCAAAACCAGTTCATCATTTAACATTGAAAAATGCTTCACGATTTTAATTTGAATGGAAACAGAGTTCGGCTATGGCAGCGCACCGGCGAGAGTTACGAACATATTTTGATGAAAGCTTTAGGTTATGCAATGTTCGTCAGACATTATCCGAATCTTGAAATCGAAACGAAGGTCGGATTGCGCTACAAGCCTGATTTGATTGCTCTTAGCGTAATAAATGACTTTGCATTCTGGGGCGAATGCGGGCAAAACGCGATTCGCAAAACGCATTGGATTTTGAAACACACGCGCACCGAAAAACTCGTTTTATTCAAAATCGGTTTCAACGCCGATTCGTTAATCAAACAACTGCGCGACGAAATTCCCGCCAAATATCGCGCTGACGGAAAATTGAGTTTGATAAATTTTACGAACGAAATCGTCAAATTGACAGAATCGAAACAAATTGCGAAAGTTTCAAAAGATTGGTTTAGTGAATTTGAGATTTGAAAATGTGACAAGTGTAAATTCAGATTCCAGATTCCAAATTTCAAATTAAAAATAAAAATCTGGAATCTGGAATTTGAAATCTGCAATTTTATAAATGAAACCTGAAATAACAATCCGCGAAGTCGAAACGATTGAGGAAATGCACGAATGTATCGAGTTGCAGCGCACGGTTTTTGCGATGCCCGATATGGAAATTTCGCCGGTTCGTCATTTGATTGTTGCGCGTTACGCAGGCGGTTTCACGATTGGCGCGTATCTCGGCAAACGGCTCGTCGGGTTTGTTTTGTCGCTGCCGATGTTTCTCGAAAAACGAAATGAACGCGCGTTTTATTCACATATGACGGCGGTTGACACGAGTCTGCAAAGTCTCGGAATCGGCGCGAAAATCAAATGGGCGCAGCGGGAAAGAGCTTTGGCGGACGGCGCGAAATACATTCGCTGGACGTATCAGCCGGTTCTTGCGCGGAACGCTTTTTTCAATCTCGAACGGCTCGGCGTAACGATAAACACTTATATGCCAAACTTTTACGGAACCGATGCCGAATCAAGCGCACAGCAGCGCGACGCTGAAGAAGGCGTGGACAGTGATCGTCTTTTCGCCGATTGGCAGCTCGATTCACCGAAAGTTGTCGCGTTTTCAAAAGGCGAAAAGTTTGAAGAAAAAGGCGAAATTATCAAAACGGTTGAAATTCCGCCGAACTGGAACGATTTAGTCGTGCGCGACACAAAACGCGCCGTCGCCGAACAGGAACGCATCAAACACGAATTTCAAACTGCATTCGCCGAGGGCTTGATCGTCAGAGGTTTTGAACGCAACGAAACAAATCCGAAATATTTGCTTTATCGGTCGTAATCGCCTGCTCCAATTCAACGCCTGATTGCAGAATTTATGAATTATTGAGACTTTGTTTCCTGATTTCTTTTTATGGCTCGTCTGCGCCATAGGAAAACGGCAACACTCATAATTGCAATTATTACACCACTTACTCCGACTAAACGGGCATCGCCGAGCAGCCAGACAAAAAACAAAAAAATTGTAATCATCGTTCCCGGCGGCGCAAAAGCAAAAAAGCCGATCACCGCCGCGCCGATAATTTTCTTCCAATTACGCATGAAAATATAATCCGCCGATTAAGGTTTTCGCGCAAGGCAGATTGCCGAAAGTCCGAACGACAATTTTGCCGTCGGATTTTGTAAAATCTTCGCTTCACGTTCCAGAATTCTCGTAAGAATGCGGTTGAGCCAAGCCAGATTCGGAGGCAGCGGTTTGACATCCGAACCTTGCTCGGCGAGACCGATTTTTTTCAAAATCAATCGCCTGACAATCGCCACGGGCAGCAAATATGAGTTAGCATAAGTCGTGCGAATGACTTCAAAACCGGCAGATTGCATCTTCGTTTTCAGTTCATCCAAATTGTAACGATGATGCGTCGAAAGCGCGGCATCGTGTCCGCTTTTGAGTTTTTCGTATGCCGCAACTCTAACAAAACAAACACCGTTCGGCTTCATTACGCGAAACATTTCGCGCATCGCCAGTGTGTCCAGGTTAGTTCCGGGAAGCTGCTGCAAAACATCGAAACTCGTCACTAAATCGAAAATTTCATTCGCAAACGGAAGATGCGTAATCGAGGCTTGCGATAAAAAACGATGATTTCGCTGACGGCAAAATTCGAGCGCGGTTTGCACCAGATCAATGCCGAAAATATCGCCGCCGCTGGCGTATCGAGCGAGAAAATTCATCATTCCGCCCGTTCCGCAGCCGGCATCAAGAATATTTCTCTTACCCGAATCCGCCCAAATTTGATCGAGCAAAACCTGCGTAATTTTCTCCATTCCGCGAAACCACCACAGATTTTCCTCGACTTCGTAGAGGTATTGATAATCTTCAGTTTTCATTCTGTAAAATTCTAAAACGATAGGAGCGGATTTCAAAATCAACGAAAAGTTTTGTAAAATCACGAAACGAACATTCGCCGCAAAAAATGAAACATTTGACGACTGAAGAATTGGAAGCAGGTTTGGACGAAATTCGCCGTTCGCCGAAAGACGACGGCGTTTTGCGCCTGATCGTGCGCCGCCCGAAAATAAGTGAAAGGGAAGTTTTGGAAACGGGCGAACTCGATACAATCGTCGGACTCGTCGGCGACACCTGGAACATTCGCGGAAGTTCGCGTATGGCGGACAATTCGCCGCATCCTGATATGCAGCTTAACATTATGAATTCCCGCGCCGCCGCGCTCGTCGCACAGGACGAAAACCGTTGGCAACTGGCGGGCGATCAGCTTTATATTGACATTGATTTGTCCGACGAAAATCTGCCCGCCGGAACGCGAATTTCAATCGGTTCCGCAATCATCGAAGTCACCGCGCAGCCGCACACCGGCTGCAAAAAGTTCGTCGAAAGATTCGGTTTAGACGCGATGAAATTCGTTAATTCGCCCGTCGGCAAACAACTTCACCTGCGCGGCATCAACGCCAAAGTCGTGCAATCAGGCGTGATTCGGCAAGGTGATGTTGTAAAAAAAGTTTGATTTATGGGTAATACTTCAGTTATACTTTATAGATATGAAATCTACAAAAACGGCAATTTCAGTTCCAATAAATATTTTTGAAAGAATTGAAAACTATTCAAAGAAGAGAAAAATGTCGCGCAGTCAACTTTTCTCGAAAGCAGCGGAAGAATACTTGGATAAAAGAGAAAAAGAAGATATAACGGCAAACTTAAATGAAGTTTATTCCAAAGAAGACTCATCGGTTGATCCTGTTCTGTTCAAAATGGCGTTGATTTCTCTGCCGCAAGAGGAGTGGTAAATGCAGCGAGGAGAAATTTGGTGGGCGGATTTGCCCGAACCTCTCGGCTCAAGTCCGGGTTATCGCCGTCCGGTTTTGATTGTTCAGGACAATGAATTCAATCAAAGCGTCATAAATACTGTGATTGTTGCCGCAGTCACCGGAAATACGCGCGTCTCCAAAGCTAAAGGAAATGTGCTGATTACTTCAAATCAAAGTGGATTATCCAAAGATTCAGTAATAAATGTGTCGCAATTACTGACGATTGATAAATCTATTTTGATCGAATATGTCAACACTTTATCCGAAGGCAAAATGGAACAGGTTAGTGAAGGCTTGCGGATTGTTCTTTCTTTATGAATACAGGGCTTTCCTATAAAAATGAAACAAGCAGTATTCGATGACAAACAACGAAATAATTGAAAATTGAAAATGGATAATTGATAAATTACTCGTCATCAGCGCGATATTTATCAATTATTCATTTTCAATTTTCAATTATTTGAGCAGTTTTGGGTATTTTTGATGAATTATTATTTTTATAGGAAAGCCCTGTTTATGAATATGAAAACTCCCGTGAAAAGAAAACAAAAAATTACGCTTAAAAACTTGTTTACTTGGATATTTAAGCCAAAATTCTTTGCCGGAATTGAAGCCGAACTGGAATTTGAACAATTAGCAATAAAAAATGGGTAGTTGTTGAAAAAATATTACAAGACCAGAAAAGTTTTCAGAAATATTTAGAGGCACTTGAGTTGAATAAAAATAATTATGAATATATCAAGCGAGGAGATTTTCTGGTAAGAAATTTGAAAAATTTAGAAGTTGAAGTTAAATGTTTTATTGCAAAGAAAGATAAAAATGGAAAGCGATACTACACTGTAAAATACAAAGAGTTGAAGGGACTCGAAACATTGATGAAAAAACTACAAACTTCTATATGTTTTGCCATATTTGAGCGCGAAGGAAGAACATTTAAGCCTCATTCTTTGGGAATGGTCTCGTTAAAAGACATAATGAAAAAAAGAAACGGTATAATATATCAGGAAAAAATAAAGTCAATGAAAATCCCTGAATCCGCACTTTTAGGCGGTTTCTTCTTGTTTGATGATTATAAAACATACTTGTTAAAACAAGATTAGAGTAGATCAAGTTAATTGTTAGCATAAAGTTTATCTATGACAGATTTGCCACTTTTCTCAAATCCAATTAAAACTGAAATCGAAACACTTCGCGCTGAAATTAATCGGCATAACGAACTTTATTATCAAAACAACGCGCCGGAAATTGCGGATGCGGAATTTGACGCGCTGCTGGCGAAATTAAAAACGCTCGAAGACGCGAATCCCGAATTTATTACGCCTGATTCGCCGACGCAGCGAGTTGGCGGACGCGCCGAAGGTTTTAAGCCGTTTGTGCATCGTGTGCCGTTGATGTCGCTTGATAATTCTTACGATTTGGACGATTTGCGGGCGTTTGACGAACGCTGTCGAAAATTGGCGGACGGTCGGACGTTCGATTATGTCGCGGAACTGAAAATTGACGGTTTGAGCGTCGCATTGCATTACGAAAACGGTGTTTTGACGGCGGGCGCAACGCGCGGCGACGGCTCGGTTGGCGACGATGTTTTCAGTAATGTAAAGATGATTCGGACGATTCCTTTGCAGTTGAAAGGCGAATTTCCAGAGCGCGTCGAAGTGCGCGGCGAGGTTTTTATGCCGCGTTCGGTGTTCGACAAAATCAACGCCGAACTCGAAATGCAGGGCGAAAAAACTTACGCCAACCCGCGCAATTTCGCTTCCGGGACGCTGCGCCAACTCGATTCGACGGTTGTTAAATCGCGCAAATTAGATATTTTTCCTTATGATTTATTGTCGGGCGCGTCGAAAATGTTTCCGACGCATTGGGAAAGTTTTGAATGGCTCGAAAGCAAAGGTTTTACGACGAATCCTAATCGTGCGCTGTGCAAAAACTTTGACGAATTAGCCGAATTTATCGCCGCGATGCAGGCGAAACGCGATTCGCTCGATTACGAAATTGACGGCGTAGTTGTCAAAGTCAATCAAACTCGTTTGCAAGACGAATTCGGCACGACGAGCAAAGCACCGCGTTGGGCAATCGCCTACAAATATCCGGCGATGCAGGCGACGACGCAGCTTGAAGCGATAAATATCCAAGTCGGGCGCACAGGTTCGCTCACGCCGGTTGCTTATTTGAAACCTGTTTTGCTCGCCGGAACGACCGTTTCACGCGCAAGTTTGCACAACGAAGACGAGATCAAACGCCTGAACTTGAAAATCGGCGATTGGGTTTTAATCGAAAAATCGGGCGAAATTATTCCGCAAATTCTGCAAGTCATCAAATCGAAACGAACCGGCGCGGAAATTGATTACGAATTTCCGAAAACTTGTCCGGTTTGCAATTTTCCCGCGATTCGTCCCGAAGGCGAAGCCGTAACGCGCTGTTCAAACGAAGATTGTCCGGCGAAATTAAAGGCGCGAATTTTATATTTTGCGGCGCGGAAAGCGATGAACATCGAAGGTTTGGGTGATATTCTGGTCGAGATGCTGGTTGATTTGGGAATGGTTAAAAACGTCGCCGATTTATACGATTTGAAGTTCGACCAAATCGCCGCGCTCGAACGCAAAGCCGAAAAATCGGCGACCAAATTAATCGAACAAATCGAACTTTCAAAACAGCGCGGACTGCAAAGACTTTTATACGGCATAGACATCAGGCACGTCGGCGAACGCTACGCCAAAATTCTCGCCCGCCATTTCAAAAACATCGAAAACCTCGCCGCCTCAACCGTCGAAGAACTCGACGCAATCCACGAAATCGGTCTCGCCGTCGCCGTGTCGGTCTTCAACTTTTACCGCAATCCGAAAAATATCGAAGTCGTCGAAAGATTAAAAGCCGCCGGTGTCAAAACCGAACTCGACGGCGACTCGACCATCGCCAACGAAAATTTCAACGGCAAAACCTTCGTCCTAACCGGCAAACTAGAGCAATTCACCCGCGACGACGCGGCAAAATTAATCGAAGATCGCGGCGGACGAGTTTCAAGTTCGGTCAGCAAAAAAACCGATTACGTCGTCGCCGGCAGCGATGCCGGTTCAAAATTGACAAAGGCGGAAAGTTTGGGCGTGAGAGTTTTGAGCGAAGATGAATTTCAATCTTTGGCTGATTAGTTATCCGTCAAAGTTTATCTCAAACCCGGAATTTTACGCAGCACTTTGCTGACTACATCTTTTGCTTCTTTGACTTGGAAAAGTGAAGCGGCGAGGAAATATGTGATGCCGTAAGGCGTGGCGACGAGCAGCGCGGTGAGAATCGGATGCAGCGAGTGTCCCACCAGAATTTTGATCGTCCAGCCGACGACTGCGCCGATGGCGGCGGCTGTCCAGAGTTTGGCGGTGAAACTGAAGGGAAGTCCGGTTTTGCCGATTTTTTTGTTAAGTGAACGGCGCAGCAAAACGAATTCGACCCAGCCGGCAATGCCTGCCGAAAGTGTCAGCCCGACAGTTCCCCATTGCAGTTCCAAGCCGAGCAGCGGCGGGACGTAGAGCGCACAGACGTAGCCGAGAACGATTGTCAGAAAGACTCTGATAACCGCAAATTTGAGCGGTGTGCGCGTATCTTTCAAAGCGTAATAGGTTGAAGAATAAAGTCGTCCAAGCGTGGACGCGAGTAATCCGACAGACGCGCCCGCAAGCGTTCCCCAAACGTATAAAACGTCTTTGTCGCCGAATTTGCCGGTTTTATAGACCGAAGCCGCCAGCACGTCGCCGAGCGCGAGAAACGCCATCGCGGACGGAATGATGAAGACGGCAATTCTTTTCAAACCGCCGTCGAGCCGCTCGCGCAGTTTTGATGAAATTTCCGTCTCGTCGCCGAGCGTGCTTGCCATCGCGGGCAGTTCGGCGGCAGAAATTGACATTCCGAAAAGGCTGACCGGCAGCGTGTAGAGGCTCTGCGTGTATTGCAAAAGACTGGTCGGTCCCGTGCCGAGAAAACTCGCAATCATCGCATCAACATACGCGCTGATCTGCACCACACCGCGACTGAAAAAGACGGGGAAAAAGTTTTTAACGACCGTTTTCACATTTTCCGATTTGAAATCGAGAACGAGCCGGATGCGTTTCATCAGCAGAAAAACGGTCGGAAGCTGAACTGCAAACTGCAATCCGCTGCCGACGACCGAACCCCAAGCCGTAATTTCGGCGAGCTTGTTTTGGTCGCTGCGACTGCCGAAAAAAATCATCGCCGCGATGATTGCACAGTTCCAAATAACCGGCGCGGAATACGACAGAAAAAATTTGCGGTGACTGTTCAAAATTCCCAGACACCACGCCGACATTACCAAAAGTCCTGCGCCCGGAAACAGTATTTTGACGAGATGAATTGTCAGTTCGCGCTTTTCGCCGGTGAATCCGGGCGCGATAAAATCAATCAAATACGGTGTTAGTAAAACACCGAGCAGCACCAAAATCGAGGTCAGCAGCGCGAGCAAAGTCAGAACGGCATTTGCCACGCGGTTCGATTCTTCTTTGTCACCTTTGGCGAGAAGTTTAGCGTAAACAGGTATTAGCGAAGCCGAAAGTGCGCCTTCGCCGAAGACGTTTTGGAGAAAATTCGGAATGCGGAAAGCCGCGCTGAAAACGTCCGCCGCGTCCGACGTGCCGAAATAATAGGCGAAAATTCGCTGCCGCAAAACGCCGATAATGCGGCTGATGAGAATTCCCGCGCCGACCAGAAAGGCGTGGTGCGTCGTGCTTTCGTTGCGTTTTTTGATTGAGTCGGCAAGGTCGTCGTCAATTAACGGCGGCTGAATTTCTTCTAAAATTGCGGCGCGTTCTTCGGCTGATTCGGTGTTTTTTTCGGTTTTGTTCATTAACTTGCGTGTGCTTTCGTGCAAATTACAAAGTTTGAATTATTAAATGATTTTCGGCAAGTTGGAACGCAAAAAAGGAAACAGTTTTCGACGCTGCTTCCTTCGATTTGAGAATTGTAAATTTCGTTAATTAATGCGGGCGCGTGAATCCGGGTAAGTGATCCGCGTATTTGCCAGCCGCACATCGAGCGAAATCGGATTATAAAACATCGGTGCTGCGCCGCCGAATTGTCCCTGAATCAGCGAAACGTAATTGTTTTGAAAAGCGCGGAAACGCGGAACGCTGCCTCTCTGATTGAAAATTACAAAGAGAAGCGGACCGTTACGGGTATTGATTTCACCCGATAATGCGCTCACGCCGCTGTCGGTATTGCCGAGAGTGCCGGTTTTGCCGACGACGCTGCCGCGTGAAAAATCCGTATCGAAACGTCCTTCGAGTGTGCCTTTGTCAATTCCGGCGACCGGCATAATATCGGAGAAATTCATTTTCCATTTCGCCAAATCGCCGCGCAGTGCGCGAAGAACCTTCATCATTGCTTTCGGTGTCACGCGATTGATGCCGAGTCCGCTCGAACTTTGCAAAATAAATTCCTGCGGCGCAATTCCGGCGTTCAGTTGAACGGTTCGGGAGACGGCATACGGACCGCCGATCATATCGCCGAGACGTTCCGCCAAAAAGTTGTTGGAATAGC
Organism: Pyrinomonadaceae bacterium; assembly: GCA_965247805.1. Classification (GTDB taxonomy): domain Bacteria; phylum Acidobacteriota; class Blastocatellia; order Pyrinomonadales; family Pyrinomonadaceae; genus JAFDVJ01. The sequence continues at coordinate 3,595,234 of OZ252034.1, read as the reverse complement.
ACAAAGTAACTTTCAAGATTTCTCTGAGCGGTGCGGATTCGTGCGTGAAAAGTTGGCGAATATTACTCGGCATCGGCTGAACATAAACGCTTCCCGCAAGTGAAACCGACGGAATCAGCGAAATTTGTCCCGATTTGCCGGAGTTTGTTAAATAATTTTGCCACGCTTTATTCGCCGCGCCGCTGCGTCTTCCGGCATCGAGCGTGACTGCCAGATTGCTGCCCGACGAAACCGGCGACATATTATAATTCATCGCAAAATTGTCGGTAACGATTAAATCGCCGGTAACGCTCGAAATACCGAGACGATTGAGTTCATACGCGAGTGCCACGCCGTGTTCGAGATTGAACATCGGGTCGCGTCCCGAAACGTAAAGATTGCCGGTCAGCGTCCGCGTCGTTTGGTCAATTTGTCCGTCCGTCCAAACCGTCGTTTGAAAACGAAAATCCGGTCCGAATGTTTTCAAAACTGCATAAGCAGTCGCAATTTTGACATTCGATGCCGGGTTAAATGCGTAATTGGAATAGCTGTCAGCGATATTTTTACCGTCGAGAGTTTCGACCAAAATCCCCGAATAACCCGGAATCGCTACGTCATTGATGACCGGATAAGCCGGACTGACCATCGCCGTTTTAGTAATGAAAGGTGTCGGCGACGGATTCGGAACGGTCGTTTTTTGAACTTGAATGTCTTGCAGTAAAGGTTTCGGCGAAGGTGTCGCAACGGTTGTCGGTCGCGTGTAAACCTGTTGTCCAAAGACGTTAACCGCCATTGGACCGACACACAACAAAAAAACGATACTCAGCCGAAGGGCGTTCTTTTTGGTAAAACTCTTCATCATTTTAATTTAATTTTGGTGTTTGCGGCAGGCTTCCTAAATGTTCGTAAGGAAATCTATTCGCATTATACCACTAAAACCATCCTAATTTTCAAGTCCGAAATGTCTTTTCGCCTCTAAATAAAAGACGCAATCTTTGATGTGTTTTGTCGAAAATTGGATGCAAGCATTTAAGAATTAGTTATGGAAGCAACTTCATTTACTTATATATCATAGTTTACGAAAAGAAAAGTTTTTTCATTAAATTTTGAAAATATTCCAATGTTAACTTTTTTTTATCGCCTCAAGATTTGCCAAAAATCATTGCAATTACAATTTAAAGAGCATAAAATTATCATCACATCAAGATATTTGTGAAAAAAGAACAAACACCCTTAACGATTGAAAAAATAAAGCAGGCACACGTCGAAAGGCTTGACGAAATTCGCGCCCGTTTAGCCGAATTTGATGATGTTTGGAAACGCGGAACTGACGAAAAACTTTGGGAAGAAATGGTTTTTTGTTTTTTTACCGGCGGCTGTTCGGCGAAGATGGGACTTCGTTCGGTCGAAGCCGTTCGTCCGCTTTTGCTGACCGGAACACACGACGAATTGATGAACGCGCTCGTCGGCAGACATCGTTATCCGCGAGCGCGTTCGGGTTACATTGTCGCTTCACGCGATTTTTTGCAGGAACACTGCAATCTGGAATTGCGTCGGAAATTAGAGAGTTTTGGAAATCCGTTGGAATGCCGCGATTGGCTGGTTAAGGAAAAACGCATCAAAGGCTTAGGTTACAAAGAAGCCAGCCATTATTTGCGAAACATCGGCTTAAAGGGTTACGCCATTTTAGACAAACATATTTTGCGGAGTTTGGCGGAACTGAAAATAATTGATGACCCAAAGCCACCAAACACGCGTTTGAAGTATCTAACGATTGAAAATAAGTTGAAAGACTTAGCGTTGCTGTCCGAAATTAATTTCGACGAACTTGATTTGGTCTTGTGGTCAATGAAAACCGGCGAAATTCTTAAATAAAAAACTAAAAATTCAAGGAAAGGAGTTGTAAATTATGAAATTTAGAATTCTTGATGAAAGTGTCTCCCGTTTTCCTTTCCAAACAAAGCGTTTCGCGGTTTTCGCCCTGACCGTTTTGTTCGTTATCGGTTTGCCTGTTTTGGGTTGGGCAAACGAAGACGTTCAGCGACTCGAAGAGGACACACGCCAACTAATCAAACAAGCCGATAAACTCGCCAAAAAGGGACAACCGGCGGAAGCCGAAAAGATTTTGCGGCAAGTTCTTCAGCGCGATCCGCAAAATTCGACTGCCAAACTGAAACTTGCCTACGTTCTGCTGAAACAAAAGTTTCTGCTCGAAGCCTACAATATATCTTTCGAGGTTGCCAAAGACGAACCGAAAAACTCGTATGCTTTAGCGGTTTTGGGAACGACGCTTTTGAACGCCGGCAATTTTCAGGAAGCCGATAAAGTTCTGGTCGGCGCGTGGCTTCTCAATAAAAAAGAAGCTCTCGCGTGGGCAGGTCTCGGAATGCTTGATTTTTACGAGAACCGCATTTTTGATTCGATAGATAAATTACAAACAGCAGTTTATTTTGACAGCGACGAGCCTGATTTTATTTTCGCGCTCGCGCAAGTGACGGCGCGGGCTGAAAAATATAAGGAAGCGGCGGAGGCTTATTACCGATTTTTGCAGGTTTCGCCGCCGACTGATGCCGAAAGGCGCGACCGCATTAAAGGTTTAATTAATTTTTTGCGCTTTCTGGGCAATAAACAGGTACTTTACGGTTTAGACGGAGACTCGCAAACGAAAGTTTCGTTTGAACTGCTCAGAGATCGTCCGGTCGTTACGCTTACTGTCAACAAAAACAAAGAACCGCTCAGATTCGTCCTTGATACGGGTTCTGGAATCTCGGTTATTTCTAAAGAAACGGCGGAAAGACTGAAAATCAAAGCCGTCACACGCGGCGGTTTGGCGCGTGCCATCGGCGGCGACGGAAAATTCGAGATCATTTACGGCTTTCTGAAATCCGTCAATGTCGGCGACGTGCAGATCAGAAACGTGCCGGTTTATATCCGTGAATTTCAATCGAATGACGAAAAGATTGACGGCTATATCGGTTTATCTTTAATTTCGAAGTTTTTGACGACGATTGATTACGGCGCAAAAACCTTTACGCTGGTCAGAAAAGACATCGCCGACGAACAGAATATCGCCGGAAAAGAAGGCTTGTTTTTGCCGCTGCGTCTGACTTCGAGCGGTTTTTTAAGCGGCGAAGTGCAGCTCGAAGGCATTACGAGTTCGCTGAATTTTATCGTTGACACTGGCGCGAGTATTTCGGTCATTTCCGATGAAGTCGCCAACACGACGGAGATTAGCCGTTTCGTCCGCAACGAAAAAATGCGCGTCGTCGGCGCGGCGGGCGTGACCGAAGATGTTTCTTCATTTCTGCTGCCGCGCGTCACTTTCGGCAGTAATTCACGCGAAAGCATCACGGCAATCGCGCTCGATCTGGACATTATCAACGAGGCTTCCGGTTTTCGCCAAGCCGGAATTTTGGGCGGAAACTTTCTTAAAAATTACCGTCTGACGTTCGATTTCAAAAACTCGAAAGTGATTTTTACGCCGGTTCAGAAATGAGTTTCGAGTTTCAAGTTCCAAGTTTCAGGTTTGAAAACCGTTTTCAACTTGAAACTTGAAACTTGAACCCTGAAACTTAGAGAATGAAACAAAGTTTATATCTCGAAACTTCCGTTGTCGGTGCTTATTTGGACAACGGCGAACCTTTTCGGCGCGATTTGACAATTCGCTGGTGGGAACACGAACTCGCGGAGTATCAAGCGTTTAGCTCCATTCTGGTCGAGCGCGAACTCGAACGCGTCGCTGAACCTCACCGGACCGGGTATCTCAAATTAATCAAGCCGCTCGAAACGCTCGAACTCGTTGAAGAAGTCGCCATTTTAGCCGACGGCTACATTGCTCGCGGCATTTTTCACCGCAAATTTATCGCCGACGCGCTCCACGTTGCGATTGCTTCGTTTTACAAAATTGACTATCTCGTAACGTGGAATTTCGGGCATCTGGCAAACGTCCGCAAACAGGCGCGAATTAAACTTTTCAACACCGCCGCCGGATTTTTCTCGCCCGTCATCATCACGCCGGAATTTTTGGTGCATAGTTTGTAGAGTTTCAGGTTTCACGTTTCACGTTTTCCGGGTTTACCCGGTCGCTACCGCTTCCGATTCTGACTTGAACCTGAAACTTGAAACCTTAAACCCTGATTTAAAGTTGACGATTAACAATTAACAATCAACAATTGAATATAGCTTATGTATCGTCGTCCTAAATTTTTGGAAGTTTTGCTCGAAATCCGTCAGGAAATGGCGCGTGAAGCTGATTATGATGTAAATTTGTTTACGGAAATGGTCGTCGGCGGAAATTTTCCGGGCAGCAAAAATGAATTCAGTTTGGTTGAAACGCCGCTTGAAAAACAAAATCCGAACGGCAAATCGAATAAAAAGCGTGGATAAGTTCGGATTGGTTTTTAGTATTTGGTTTTTTGATTAACTGCCACGATTTTTGTCTAATTTTCAATAACTAATCGCCAAGAACTAAAAACCAAATACCAAACGCCATAAAAAATGGAAGTAAATTTTGACGCAATCGGTCTGGAGATCCCGAATGAAACCGCCTTTAACGATCTGGCGGAAACGGTCGGTTTGCGCGGCGAAGTTTCGATTTTGCAGCGTAAAAGCGGAATTTTGCACGGTCGCTGCCTGAAATTCGGCGAAGGTTTGGAAGTCTGGACGATGCTCTACGAATCGGGCAAAGGCGAAGTTCTCTATGCCGATTGCCGTCCGGCGTTTCGCGCCCGTTACGCGCAGAAAATTTCGCCGTGGATTTTGACCGAATTCAACGAGGAAGGCGAAGCCGTCATTCACGGTTTTATCGAAGATTCGGAAACCGAAGTTTTATTTCAACTGCAAAATTTGACTGAAATCGGGGCAAGTGTTTTGGAAGAAAAGATTTTGCGCGTCGGGCTGTGCGGTTTGGCTTACCGCGCGGAAATCAGCCGTAAAACAACCGAACCTTTCTGGAAATCGTATGACGAAATCGCCCTGAACGTCATCGAAAACCAAAATGATTGGCGGTTGGGCGGCAGAGTGATTGCCTTTGACACGCTTCGTAATCCGCAGTCGGGCAACGATTTATTCTGGATTTACGTTGATTTGGGCGAATTACAACTTGAAATTTTAGTTAATCAGCGTGCGCTTCACGGCGAAAAATTAAAAATCGGCGCGTTTATCAAAGCCGACATCTGGCTGCAAGGTCATATTTTAAGCGAGAAAATCAAACGTCAACTCTACGAAGGTGTTGACTGGTCAACGCGGACGATTGATTTTTGGAATAGTTTTAAGAAACTGAATTAGTGAATTTGTGATTGGTTTTTAGTTTTTAGGATTTAGTTGATTTAATCGCATTTTTAATTTAGGTTAATGACTGTCTGATTCAATCAAAAAACCAAAAAACAAAAACCAAAAACTTGAAATCAAAATGCGTCGTTTTTTGCCCCTCAGTCTGATTATTGTCGTTGTCGTCGCGGCTTCGGCATTCGGACTTTATTATTTCAATCAATACTGGATTCATCGTTACGACGAACTGATCGAACGTCAGGCAAAGGTTTACGGTCTGGACGAAAAACTGGTTTGGAGCGTGATTTACGAGGAAACATACTTTCGCGCGTGGAAAATCGGCGCGGCGGAAGAAGTCGGTTTGATGCAGGTCACGCCGACCGTCGCGCGGATTTGGGCAAAGGAAACCGGCTTTCAGGAATTTGAAAAACAGACTGCCGATAACGTCAATGAGTTTTTACGCGACCCCGAACGAAACATTCAAATCGGCTGCTGGTATCTCGAAAAAGTGCGCGAAAAATATCGCGGCTACGCGGCGGAAAACGCAATGACGCTTGCCGCCTATAACGCCGGACCGAGCCGCGTCGAAGAATGGTCGAAAGCCGTCAATTTTGTCAGCACTGAGCAATCAGACATCTCAAAACTGCCCGAAGCCGAATTCATCGAACGTATCAATATCGCCTCGACAAAATCTTACGTTACTTCAATTTTGGAGCGTTACCGAAAAAATAAAAAAGCGGAATGAAAATTTTAACTGCCCGATATGTTTTGCCGATTTCGTCTGCGCCAATCGAAAACGGCGCGGTCGCGTTTGAAAAAGACAAAATAATCGCGGTCGGTAAAAGTGCGGAAATTATCGAAAAATTTCCCGACTCAACAGTTGAAAATTTCGGCAATGCGGCGATTACGCCCGGATTTGTCAATTGTCATTCGCATCTTGAATTGACTGCGATGCGCGGATTCGCCGACGAACACGACGCGGATTTTTTCGCGTGGCTGATGAAAATTACCAAAACCCGCGGCGAAAAACTGACCGACGAAGACGTTCAAAACGCCGCAATTCTCGGCGCAATCGAAGGCGCAAATGCGGGCGTGACAACCTTTGGCGACATCGGACGTTTCGGCAAACACGGTTTTGAAGCGTTGAAAAACGTCGGTTTGCGCGGCGTTGTTTTTCAGGAAACCGAATTTTCACCTGATACGAAAACCGCCGACGAAGATTTCGCCAAACTCAAGGAAAAATTTCTCGAACTCAAAGAATCGGAAACAAATCTCGTCAAAATCGGACTTTCGCCGCACGCGCCTTACACGGTCAGCGCACGGCTTTTTGAAATAATTTCAGTTTACGCGATTGAGAATGAGATCAAAATCTCGATTCACGCTTCCGAATCGGTAATGGAAGAAGGTTTGATGCTCAACGGCACAGGGTTTTTCGCGGGAATCTACGAAAAATACGGCTTGACGTGGCAGAGTCCGAATTCTTCAACTATCGAAATGCTCGATAAAATCGGCGTGTTAAAAGCAAAACCGCTGCTCGCGCACTGCGTCAAAGTTTCGGAGAGCGACATTGAATTAATCAAAAAATCCGATTCACGAATCGCACACTGCCCGAAATCAAACGCCAAATTCGGACACGGCATCGCGCCGCTCGAAAAGTTTCTGGATGCAAAAATCAGCGTCGGTTTCGGCAGCGATTCGGTGGCGAGCAACAACACTTGCGACATCTTGGAGGAAGCCAGATTTGCGACGCTTTTTGCGCGAAATTTTCCTGATAGAAAAAGATTTTTACAGCCGAAAGAGATTATCGAAACCGCGACACTCGGCGGCGCAAAAGCGTTAGGTTTGGAAAACGAAATCGGAAGTTTGGAAGCCGGAAAACAAGCCGATTTTGCGATTATTTCGCTCGAAAATGCCGCGCAAATGCCGAATCACGACATTTATTCGACATTACTTTTCGCGTCAAACGCCCGCGACATTCGCCAAACAATCGTCGCCGGTGAAACGATAAAAATTGACGAGCGCGAGATTAAGGAAAAAATTAAAGAAATGAGCGGAAAAATGTAAAAAGAATGGAGTGCGGACATCCCTGTCCGCTCAAGCCGATCTTCTTTCAACAGTTTGAGCGGACAAAGATGTCCGCTCTCCATTTAAACAATCAACAAAATTTCATCGAGAGGTTTGCGTTTGATGTCGGGAACTTGCGCGTTTTCCGCCGGATAACCGACCGGAATCAGCACGAACGGAACTTCACTTTTCGGGCGATTTAAGATTTCCTGTAAAAATTTCATTGGCGAAGGCGTGTGTGTGAGCGTCGCCAAACCTGCGTTATGTAGCGCGGCAAGCAGCATTCCGACCGCAATGCCGACCGATTCCTGCGAATAATATGTCGGTTCGGATTCACCGTCTTCGACAATTGATGTAATCCGAAAAACAACGATTAAATACGGTGCGATTTCGAGAAAAGGTTTATGTTCGTCCGTTCCCAAAGGCGCGAGACGTTTAAGCCATTTGTCCGACATTCGCTTTTTGTAACTTTCCAATTCTTCCTTTTCAGCGGCTTCGCGGATTTTTTCTTTGATGGCGGGCGACACGACGACGACAAAACGCCATGGCTGCATATTTGCACCCGACGGCGCAGTTCCGGCAGTTAAAATTGCGTTTTCGATGACTTCAAACGGCACGTCTTTGTCTGAAAATTCGCGGACGGTTCGCCGACGATTCAGGTTTTCATAAAACTCTTGGGCGCGGTTTATTTGTTCGGTTTCGTCTTCGATTCGTTGAAAATCAAGCGCAATAAATTTCTTCATAAATCTCGTGGCGGAAGCCTGCGCGTCGAACTTGGGCGCAAGCTGTGCCGCAAATGCACCCTTGCTCACGCGCGGGTTTCCGCCTTTTTTTTACGGCAAATGATTATCCAATTTGAGCGTCGGAATATTCCCGTCCGCGTCGAAATGATAAGACGTAACGGCGCAATTTTCGACATCGCAGGCGCGGTCAATTTCCAAGATTTCGGCTTCCGTCAGATTTTCCAAAATATATCGAAAAATGCGAATAACGACTTCGTGTGTGACGATCAAAACATTTTCACCGGCAGATATTTCGCAAACATCGCGCCAAAAAGAACGCACCCGAAGCGCGACATCGCACCAACTTTCGCCGCCAATCGGACGATAATAAAACTTTCCGAGTTCTTCACGTTTCGCACATTCTTCGGCGTATTTTTCCATCGCGCCGAGCTTGGTCAAACGGTCGAAAATTCCGAGTTCGCGCTCACGAAGTCGTTCATCATAAAAGGTTTTGACGTTTTCGATCTTCGCGTTTTCGACGATTAACTTTGCCGTCTGACTCGCCCGCAAGTAAGGCGAAGCGCAGATGATCGTCGGCTTTTCCGGCTGCGTTTTCAGCCATTCGCCAAGAGCGATTGATTGTTTGCTCCCAAATTCTGAAAGCGGCACATCCGGCTCGCGCTCAGGAAATTCAATCGTTGGCAACTTTTCGGCTTCGGCTTTGTGCCGCACGATATTCGCCGTGCTTTCGCCGTGACGTATTAACCAAAGCGATTTTGGATTTTGGATTTTGGATTGCTGATTTTGCATAAAATTAAAGACTGGAGAGTAAGCGAGCCGCTTGCGTTCCAGTCGTAATCAAATCTTGAATTCCGCTACAACCGGCGTGTGATCGCTTGGTCTTTCCCACGTTCTCGGTTCTTTATCAATCCAGCAGCCGACGCATTTTTCGGCTAAACTTTTCGATGTCCAGATGTGGTCAATTCGCAAACCTTGATTTTTCGGGAACGCGCCTTCGCGGTAATTCCACCACGAAAATTCTACCGCATCGCCGTTGATTTTGCGGAAAACGTCCGTAAATCCCCATTGTTTGACGTGATGAATCGCGGCGCGTTCGGGTTTTGTGAAATGCAGTTTGCCTTCCCAAAATTTGACGCTCCAAACGTCGGTTTCGTCGGGCGCGACGTTGAAATCACCGCATAGTAAAACGTCGCCGGATTTGTCGCAGGTTTCGTCAAATAATTTCCGCAGACGTTGCAGCCAATCGAGTTTGAACGTAAATTTGTCCGTCCAGAGTTCTGTGCCGTTCGGGATGTATGTGTTGACGATGCGAACACCGTTAATCGTTCCGGCGATTAATCTTTTCGGCGATTCTTCTGTGTCGTCGAGAAAATTTTTCTGGACATTTTCAATCGGATGTTTCGACAGAATCGCCACGCCGTTATAAGATTTTTGTCCCGTAAATGCAGCGTGATAGCCGAAATCCGTGATTGCTTCGAGCGGAAATTTTTCGTCAACGCATTTTGTTTCCTGCAAACAAACCACGTCCGTCTGCGTGTCGGCGATCCATTTCAAAACGGCTTCGAGCCGGATGGCGATTGAATTTACATTCCAGGTGGCGATTTTCATAAGATTTTTTATCCACAGATAAACACAGATAAGGAAAAGATTTGATTTTATCTGTGTTCATCCGTGTTTATCTGTGGATAATTTTTCTGTGCTTTATTAATTTGCGAATTTCTTTCGTAAAAAGTTCCGTCGGCAAAGCCTTGAATTGATTTATCGGTTTCAGCTAAATCGAGCCGCTTTTGCGTCAGCAGACAATATTTTTCGTCGCGTTCGATGCCGCAGAAAAGTCTGTTTAATTTTTTCGCGGTGACGAGCGTTGTTCCGCTTCCCGCAAACGGATCGAGAATTAAATCGTTTGCGTTTGTTGAAGCCAAAATTATTTTCGCCAGCAGTTTTTCCGGTTTTTGCGTCGGATGTGTCGTGTTTTCGGGCATTGACCAAAACGGGACGGTCAGATCAGTCCATAAATTTGACGGATGCGTCAGCCGAAAATTTCCGTCCACCGACTTTTCCCAATCCTTCGGCGCACCGTTTTCGGTGTAAGGAGCGAGAACTTTGCGTTTGGTTTTTACTGCGTCGAGATTAAAAGTAAACTCATCCGAAACCGTGAAAAACCAAATATCTTCCGACGCATTTTTCCAGTTCGCCTTTGCGCCGCGCCCTTTTTCGCGTTCCCAAGTGATGCGGTTTCTCAATATAAAATATTTCATCCCGACACGCTGAATCGCCGAAGCCGAACGCCAATCACCGCAAATATAAACCGATGCCGTCGGCTTCAAAAGTTTCGCGCAATCCTTTAACCAAGATTCCAGCCAAATTTCATATTCATCGAGCGAAGTTTGCTTAAAGGAATTTTCGCCGAAGTTTTTCGTCAAATTATACGGCGGATCGGCAAAGAGCAGATCGAACGAGTTTTCAGGCAGTTTTTCGAGAACTTTAAACGCATCGCCGTGAATAATTTTGTTTTGAAAATTGCTCAAATCATTTGCCGTCGCCAAGTTTCGGCGATAAATTTCGCATTCTTCCGCGCTCAAATCAATCGTCCGGTTGCGCGGTGCGCGCGTGTTTTTTTGAACGGTCATAGTTTTAAGCCGGGAGCGCAGGCATCCTTGTCTGCGAGTGAATATTAGGAAAAGGCGCGCAGGCAAGGATGCCTGCGCTCCGTTAATTTCCCAAAATCAGTTTTGCCAGAAGCGTCGCGCGTTTCGGAATATCTTCGACGTAAATAAATTCTTCGAGCGTGTGTGCGCCTGCGCCGGAAACGCCTAAACCGTCGAGAACCGGAACGCCCAAAGCTGCGACAAAATTGCCGTCGGACGCGCCGCCGACTTGTGTTTCGCCGAGTTCGTAATCGAAACTTTCCGCAATTTTTCGCGCTTTTTCGTAAAGATTGACGACGGCTTTCGTGCGTTCCATCGGCGGACGATTAATTTCGCCTTCGATTTCGATTCTTACTCTTTCGTCAACTGATTGCAGGCTTTTGATCGCATTTTCGATGCGTGTCGCTTCCTTCATTGACGTAAAACGCACGTCAATTTCGCATTCTGCTTCCGCCGCGATGACGTTTGAAGTCGTGCCGCCGCGAACGGTGCAGACGTTGACGGTCGTGCCTTTCGCTAAATTATTGAGTTTGTGAATTTTTTCGATTTGCCGTGCGATTTCCAAAATCGCCGATGCGCCTTTTTCCGGTTCGAGTCCGGCGTGCGCGGGAATTCCGTGTGTTTTCAGGCGAAACATTCCCGTTCCTTTGCGTCCGGTTTTGACGCTTCCGTCGGCGGAAGGTTCGCAAACAAGGCAGAACTCGGCGCGTTCCGCCTCGCGTTCGACAATTTCGCGCCCCGTTGGACTGCCGATTTCTTCATCACAGCACAAAAGAATAGTTAGAGGATTGTTCGGCGCAAGATTTAATTCGGTCAGGGCGCGCAGAACTTCGAGGATTAAAACGATATTCGCCTTCATATCGAACGTGCCGCAGCCGTAAAGTTTTTCGCCGGTGTTGTGCGTCGGATTTTTTTCCCGCGAACCGCGCGGGTGAACCGTGTCCGTGTGTCCGAGCAGCAAAATCGGTTTTTTGTCCGGCGATTCAAAGACGCGAATGATGAGATGTTCGCCGTAACCCTGAGTTGTAATCCGTTCGATTTTGAAGTCGGCGGAGATTTTTCGGACTTCGCCGGCAATCCACGCGGCGACCATTCGGCTGCCGGCTTCGTCACGCGAAGGCGATTCTATTTCGACGATCTGCTGAATTCGCCTGACAATTCGTTCCTGCGTGTTTTGAAAAAAAACGAGAAGTTTATCCATTTAAAGTCTTGAGTCGTAAGTCTTGAGTCGAAGAAGTTTTTTTGACTTCAGACTCAAAACTTTTAAAAGCTAACGTCTTTGATTCCATTTTGTGCGGCGTATTCGCGGGCTTCCGTTCCGGTTTTGAACACCTTTTCGACATCGTATTCATACTGTTTGAATTCGCCATTAATCATCAGCGAATACAGCGGACGCGCCGTTTTGCCTTTGTCAGACGGACAAAGATTGAGCAGACAAATTTCGGGTTTCGACGACGATGACGGATTCGTCTGCGTGACGGGATATGAAACGCGGCGAATGATTTTGCACTGCACGTCTTCGGAAATGTTGGTCTGCGCGGTCGTCTGCGCGGTTTGTGCGCCGAGAATTTGATTGAGCATCGTTCCCAGCCGATAACCGGCGAGCGCGATTTGCTCTTCGGCAATGTCGAACGCCATTTTTTTGTAATTATCCGACGGCATCTGATTGCGAATCAATGTTTTCGGATAAAGTTTGTTTGCCGCAATCTGAAAACTTTCCTGCTGCCACGCATCGAATTTGCCGATTTCGAGCCGACTCTGCATCTTTGTAAAAGGAAATTCCTTCATCATTTTGTCACCAATCGGCAAAAGATATTCGGCATCGCTCGCGTCGTCTTTACGTTTGACGGTGCGGACGACAATCGAATCCCAATACCAGTGCAGATTTTCCTTTTGTTTCGCGTCCTTCGGAGTCAGCAGAAACAGATTGCCGCCCTGATCGCCTTTCGGTTCTTCGTCGGTGACTCTGCCGGAAGCGTGAAGCGGCTGGTGAACATCGCCTGCAAGATGCAGAATCCACGCCAGCGCAATCGCTTTTTCCGCGTCTTTTGCATCGGAGCGCAAAACTTTGTCGAATTCAAAAAGCCGCTCGACGACGTTTTCCTTGTCATTTTCCATTTCCGGCAAAGTTTCGATCTTACCGTTGACTTCGTGCCAGAAAGTATCGAGATAATGCCACGTTCCGTGATGATATTTGTAGCGATTTTCGTATTTTCGTTCGCGGATAATGTCCGACCAATAACTTGCAAACATAAAAAAGTCGCGCTGTTTTGCTTCCTTTGAACGCGCTCCAACCGGGTAAGTCGAAAAATCCGCGTCAACCGGAGTCGGATAAAGTGCCGGCAGTTGTGAATCTTCCGGCGCGTTGAGCAGCAGCTTGACGGCGGCTTGACGCGCTTCGGGCGACATCTGCTGCCACGCGATATAGGCGACGATTTTATGTCCCGAATCGTCCCAGGCGAAAGTAGGAAGCGCAAAAATAAAGAGTAATACGCACAAAAGCAAAGGTTTCTTCTTATTCATTGATTTATATTTTTTTCTATATTCAAAGATTTTAGCGAAGTTAGCGAATTAAAAAAAGTTTGAAAAGGCGAAGTTTGTGTTTTTGCATATATTTAGCGTCAAAAGCAAAGTTTATTTGAAAAATATCATCAAATAAACTGCAAAAGCGTTTTAATTCGTCGTCTAAATGACAGCATAAACGCACGGCAAAGTTTAAGTAAAGATTAAGGTGGAAGTTTTATGAATACAGTTTTGGAACAAAATCGAATCGCACAGACGACAATCAACCGCACAAATCGCGTGTTCGGCGACAAAATCGGCATCGTCGGCAAGATTTTCGGCTGCTGGCACAAAGAACTGAGCCGCCCGTTCACCAATCAGAGAAAATCATATCGCGCTTGCCTGAATTGCGGCGCATTGAAACATTTTGACGCGGAAAACTTAAAAACCGTCGGACCGTTTTATTATCCCCCGATAATATCGCTTGAAAAATAAACGAAGCGTTTAACTGCCCCCGGCATCTCCCTTGCCACTACCCCCAAAGCGTAACTTACAAACAAAAGTTACGCTTTTTTTTATTTTCAAACGTAATATTCGCCGCAAAAAATTAAATCGGCGCGACCTTCGATGAGCATTTCGCCGTCCTCACGCCAGACGGCTTCGGTTGTGCCGCCTTCCGCGTGAACGGAAACTTTACGGTTGGTTTTTTCAATATAATGTGCCGCAACCGCCGCCGCAATCGAACAAGTTCCCGACGAAGAAGTTTCGCCCGCGCCGCGTTCCCAAATGCGAATTTCGACATTTTCGCGGTCGAGAACCTTGACGAAAACGACGTTCGTTCTTTCGGGAAAATGCTCGTGTGATTCGATTTCACGTCCAATCGCACGCCAATCGAGCGCGTCAAAATCATCAACAAAAACCGCGCAAACCGGATTTCCGACATTCAGCGTCGTAACCTCAAAGTCTTCCGCGCGATTTTTCGATTTTAATTTTTCATTTTTTATTATCGAAGGTTTGCCGAGTTCGGCGCGAAACCAATAAGTTTTTTCACTTTGTTCGAGAAGTTGATAATTTTTCATACCGTTTTTTGTTTGCAAACGTAAATTTTCATCCGTCCAAAGTCGTTTACAATAAGCATACGCGACGGCGCAGCGCGTCCCGTTGCCCGAAAATCCGGCTTCCGAGCCGTCAGGATTGATAATTCGGCACGAGAAGTCTGCGTCCGATTCGTCTAATTTTTCCAAGATCGCAATGCCGTCCGCGCCAACGCCCGTATTGCGGTGACAGAATTTTTGAGTGAATTCGCTCAAGTCGGAAACTTCGGCGAGTTCGTGCGATTCGATGACGACATAATCGTTGCCGAATCCGTGGAATTTGCAAAAATTTATTGAGTTCATTGTTTTCATAATCAGAACCCCGAACGATAGTGAGGCGGTGTAATGATAGAGATTACACAAGTCGCTACCGCTTCTTGTTCTGATTAATTAATCTTTTTGATAGCAGAAATAATCTCTGTCGGATGTTTATATTCGACCGTGAAATTAACCTTATCGCCGACTGCCAAACCTTTCAGTAAGGCTTTGTCTTTGACGTAAAATTCCATCTGCATCGCGGGCATCAGGTCTTTGATGTCTTCGTGATTGACTTCGACCGAGCCGATTTCGTTGTCAATTTTCGTGACCGTTCCTTTACCGTCGTAATTTCCGTCTTTCGGAATCGAAGCCGTCGGCACAGGCGAAACAGCAGTTGTCTGCGCCGTTTTGACATTTTGCGGTTTCGCGTCCGAAATGCTTTTTTCGCAAGCGGTGAAAACAGAAACAAGACACATTAAAATTAAAGTTTTTCTCCCCATTTCCTCTTCTCCTTTTTTCCCTTTCTTACTTCCGCGCCGCCGGAATGATTTTTAACGTCAAAGTTTCAGTGCCGCGCATCACGACGATTTCGTATTCTTCCCCGGCTTTCATTTCGCCGAGAACGAAAACGTAATCGGAAATGTTACGAACTTCGCGTCCGGCGAGTTTGATGATTTTATCACCTGCCTTTACGCCGGCTTTAGCTGCCGGAGAATCGTCGCGCACGCCGTCGAGCAGAAGTCCGTCGTTCTTGCCTTCGGCGTAACTCGGCACAGTTCCGAGCGAGACGTTGAATCCGCGCCGACCTTCACCCGTTCCCGAAGATTTGGCGACCGCGTAAGTCGGTTTCAACGGATTCGCGTCAATCGCGTGGACGATTTCGCCGACGTAATTGATGATTTTCAGCATTCCCGCGTAATTGATTTTGTCCGCCGTGTCAGTCGGTTTGTGATAATCTTCGTGCGAACCCGTAAAGAAAAACAGCACAGGAATTTGTTTGCCGTAAAACGACGAATGATCGCTCGGTCCAAAGCCGTCTTCGTTGAGTTGGAGTTTGAACATAGGAATTTGTGCTTTTGAAGAATTATCTATTCTTTTCCCATTTCCTCCATAAAGGATACTTATTAAATTGAGTTCAAGATTATTCTTTGAATTTACCAAATCTTTCCATTCACTCGCCGTGCCGATTCCGCCGACGGTTAATTTGTCGTCCTTCAAGCGTCCGACCATATCCATATTGACCATCGCAACGGTTTTGTCGAGCGGGAAAACCGGATTGTTGACGTAATATTTTGAGCCTAACAAGCCTTCTTCCTCGCCGCCGAATGCGATGAAAATAATCGTTCGTTTGTTTTTCTTTTCTTTGGCGAATTGCCGCGCGAGTTCGAGCATTGCGGAAACGCCGGAAGCATTGTCGTCCGCGCCGTGATGAATTTCGGTTGAATTGACCGCGAGCGAGCCTTGTCCGCCTTTACCGAGATGATCGTAATGCGCGCCGATGACGATTGCCTCGTTTTTGAGCGTCGGATCGCTGCCTTCCAAAACGCCGACGATATTGTAAGCATCAGAGTTTTTGCGAATCAAATCAACGGAAATCGAAACGGTAAAATCTTCTTCCTTCGCACCTGTTTTGTCGTGATAAAGATAATCGTTTTCAAGTTCAAGCGTTGTGCCGTCCACATATTTGACAACCGTTCGTGTGTCCGGTCTTTCGGTGTAAACCGAATTTCCTTTCTTCGTCTCTTTAACTTTATAGGTAAATGTCGTGCCGTCCTTTTTTTTGATAATTCGCGTGCCGTCGGGTTTGGTTGTGATCGAAGTATCGCCTCTCCAAGTTTCTTCAGTTCCGTCAGCCGTTTTCATAGCAATACCGCTTTTGGTTAATCTGAGTTCGTTTGTTTTAATGAAGCCTTGCCCGGAAAGGACGATGACCGGAATCCCTGCGTCGCCGAGATTGTCGTAATTTAATCTTTTATATTTTTCCTGCGAAATGTCTGCAAAGATTATCAAAGCCTTCGCTCCGGCTTCGCGCGCGGCGAGTGCTTTGCGGCGAATGTCCGTGTATTCGTCGAATTTGCGGTCAGGAACTGCGTCAATCGCCAATGCCGCACAGCCTTTAACATCAATTCCGCGATAATCGTCGTAGTTCAGATTCTTTGCCGAAATGCCGTAGCCGACATCAACCAGACACAGATTTTCGAGCGCGGAACTCGCCGAAAATCCGAGCGGCAGCCATTCATCAATTAATTTGAGGCGAACTTTTTTGCCGCTTTCCTGCGATTTAAACTCGAAAAAATTGCTTTCGCCAAACGTCATCGCCGAAACGAAAGGGAATTGCTGAAGATAATTCGGCTTGCCGTTCTGACCTTTTACGCCAGCTTTGAGTTTGTATCTGGCAAACAAATTGGCAATATAACCAGCGGCAGTCGTCGCGCCCGGTTCACCCGTGCGGCGACCTTCGAGTTGGTCGGACGCGAGATAACCGATGTTCGTCCGCAAATTTTGTTCGGTAACATCAGCCTTTTGCGCCGCCGCGCTGAACGCGAACGATAGTAAAAGTAGAAAAATTAAAAATTGCTTTTTCATAAAGTTAAACGAAAACCTCAAAACAAATGTATGGGCGATGGCTTGTTCTCGCCCGAACCGACGGATGGCGAATCAAGATTAAATTTAATGTTGAATTGTTGCGAACACTTTTTCGCTTCGCTCATTCGGGCGACCACAAGGGATCGCCCTTACAAAAAAATCTGGCGACCACAAGGGAATGCCTTTACAAAACAAATTACTCGACCCAATCCGCGATAAAAACATTTGTGTCACCGGTTTTCGCGCCGTTTCGGTTGGAGGCGAAAACGAGTTTTTTGCCGTCGGGCGAGAACATCGGGAAACCGTCGAAAGATTCGTTGAACGTGATTCTTTCGATTCCTGTTCCGTCCAGATTTATCACCGCTAAATCGAAATTTCGTTTACGCTGATCGGTCGCAAAATAGTTTGTGCAGAAGATGATTCGTTTGCCGTCGGGCGTGAAAAACGGCGCGAACGATGCGGCATTTAGCTTTGTCACCTGGCGTTTGTTGCTGCCGTCGGCGTTCATTGTCCAGACTTCAAAAACGGTCGGAACGATTAGATGCTGCGATAAAAGTTCTTTGTCGCGCTGAACCAATTTTGCGTCCGTCGGGTGCGAGCCGCGATAGACAATCATTTTGCTGTCGGGCGAGAAAAACGCGCCGCCGTCGTAGCCGGGTTCGTTGGTCAAACGCGTGATGTTTTTGCCGTTCGTGTCCATCGAATAAAGCTCCAGATCGCCGTCGCGTTCACTCGTGAAAATGATTTTTTTGCCGTCGGGCGAAATCGTCGCTTCCGCATCGTAACCCGGCGAATTGGTTAAATTTTTAATGTTTTTGCCATCCGGCGTGGCGGTGAAAATATCGTAATCGGGATAGATTGCCCAAACGTAACCTTTTGAGTAATCAGGGTTTGGCGGACATTCCTTTTTGCCCGTAAAGGTCGAGGCGTAGAGAACTTTTTTGCCGCCTTTGAAGAAATATGAGCAAGTCGTCCGACCTTCGCCGTTGGAAATTTGTTTGACATCCGAACCGTCAATGTTCATCGAGAAAATCTGGTCGCACGGCATATTATCGCGCTTCGATTGAAAGATCAGTTTCTTACCGTCAAACGAAAAATACGCTTCGGCATTTTCGCCGCCGAAGGTTAATTGTTTGATATTTTTCAGGTGTTTTTCGCCGTCAACCTGAAGGTTGTTTTGGGCAAACGTATTGACACACAGAGTTATAATAAAGAGAAAAGACAAGTATTTCATATTGTAGATCATAATTGTATCGGTTTTAGGTGCTTGAATCTAAAAGAATAAGTTTATCGAATTAAAAAGTGAAGTGAAACTTATTGATAATTTATCAAAATCTTCAATAAAGTTTCCGTTTTAATGATTTTTGTTGATTTGATAGGTGAGAGATGAGGTTTGAAACGAAAAAGGAAGTTCTTGACTGGTATGAAAAACAGCCGCGTGCGCTGACCGACGAATTTGTCGGCGACATCGCGTGGCACGATGTCAAAAAATACGAACTTGATGAAAGATTGATTCCGGTTTTATTTTATATGCGCGATGTCGAATCGCTGACGGACGTTTACTATCAGGAAATGCGCCGCACGCCGACCGGCAAAGACCCGATTATTTCTAAATTTATGGAGCGTTGGGGCGTTGAGGAACTCGCGCACGGCGAACTGCTCAACCGATTTTTGAGTGAAGCGGGAATTCCGACCGAAGAAAAATGGCGCGAAAAGGTCAAAAAAGCCGTGCCGCTTTCCTACACTCTGAACACGCATCTCGTTGGTTTTATCACGGGTTTGATCGGCAAGAAATTTACGGCGACGCATATGACGTTCGGCGCGATTCACGAAATGTCCACCGGACAAGGTTATCGCCGCCTGATAAATATGGCGAATCATCCGGTTTTGACGCACATTTTGAAGGCGATTTTGCGCGAAGAATCGGCGCACACACGCTTTTACGCAAACGTCGCGCAAATCGAACTGCGTAAAAACGAAACCGCTCAAAAAATCGCGCGTTTCATCGTCAAACATTTTTGGACTCCGGTCGGACAAGGCTCGAAACCAAAAAAACAAACCGATTACACAATCGGCACACTTTTCAACGGCGCAGAAGGTATCGAATGGTTTGACCGCAATGTTTCGCAAAAACTGCAAACATTTCCCGGTTTCGCGGGCTTAACGAAAGTTACCGAGCGAATCGCGCAGATTCAAGACGGGCAATTTGCTTGAGAGTTGTGAAATAATTATTTTAGTAAGCAGGCAGAAAACTTTTACAAATAAAATCGGTTGCAAATGGAACGCGGACTTTAGTCCGCCTGTGGGCGACGGCGGACTAAAGTCCGCGTTCCGTGCTTAATATTCACAAAATTATTTTGTCCGATCATTTGCTGCCGGCGTTTTTCTTCATCTCGATGCGTTTAAAAACCTCTTCCACACGATCCTTCATACTCGGATCGAGCCGCAGAGTTTCGCGTAAATCCTTTTCGGCATTGGGAAAATCGTCCTTCATATCGTAGGCAAGACCGCGCGCATAATAAAATTCGGCGGACTGCGGTTTCAGTTCGAGAGCTTTTGTGTAATCGGCGATGCCTGCGTCCAACTTGTCCGCCGCAATGTAGGTCGCGCCGCGATAACCGTAAATTTCGGGATAGCTTTTTTTGATTTTTTCGGGTTCGACGATCAGCACGACCAGATTGAAATCTTTGTGTGCGTCCGCAAAATTTTTCAATTCAAAATAGGCACGACCGCGCAGATACAGCGCGTTAAAATCGAGAAAACTCTTGTATGCTTCGCCGAAATCAGGAATCGCTTCTTCGTATTTCTCCGACAGAAAATAAGCCGTGCCGCGCCCGAAATAGCAGTCGTCCGCGTCATTCAAAATTGGTTTTAGCGCGATACATTTTGAAAAAGATTCAATCGCTAAATCCAAATTTTTATTCTGAAACTGCTTGAATCCCAATGTCTTAAATTTGGCAATTTGTGCCTTTTTTGAAACGACAGTTTTTCGCTTTTGTGCCGTCGCAGTTGAAGAAAATACCGTTGTCAAAATTAACGAGGCGAGCAACACGAATTTCAAATTTTTACAAAATAATTTCATAATTTACCTTACACAGTTTTCCGATTTAGCCCGTGAAACGGGTGACAGCATAAAGACCCGTGCGTGAGCGCGGGGAAGGATCAATAACATTTTCAAGCCCGTGAAACGGGCGACAGATTAACTAAGCGGCTGTCGCTATCTTTGATAGCTTTGGTAACTTTTTGCATTCAACCCCGCGCTCACGCACGGGGCTTTACGCTATTGCCCGTTTCACGGGCTAAAAATTAAAATCGTGTGAGTTTATATTATTTGTCCTTCTTGTCGTCGTCCTTGTTTTCGGTTTGTTCGACCTGTTCCGTGATGTTGAAAGCGGACAATTCGCCTTTGTTCATATTGAAAAGTCGTCCCGATGTTTCGTCAACTTCGTAGTCGGGCGATTTGTCTTTGAAGATGATTTGGTTGACGGCTTTGCCCGTGTATAAATTTACGCCGACGAGTCCCGCGCCTTTGTCGTCTTTGCCTTTGATCGTCGTCAGCACATAATAATTATTGCCGCTCTGTTTCGACGCGTTGTATTTTTTGGAAACTTCGATTTGATACGCCTGCATCAAATTCAAAAAATTTGAATTCGATCTATACGCCGAATTATAATCGCCGCGATTGGAATAGTTCGCTTCCTGTGCCTGCGAAATGACCGCCGCCGTAATCGTGATCGCCGTCAGAACGATTGACTGCCAGCCGTCAATTCCGGGCGCGTCGTATTTGGTTGACCAGTCAATCGAACGCGATTTCGGATTAAACCCGATCAAATGCTGCATTCCGCGAACGACGACCGTGCCGTTTTCCTGTCGAACAATCGAAACCGGATTATCGGTCGTGTCGGGACCTTTTTTCATCAAACCGCCGATGCCGCCGAACGCGACCGCCGCGACCTTTCCGGCAGTCGCCGCCGCGCCGACTTTGATCTTAAATTTGAGCGGAATTTTATATGCTTCCTTCACTTTTCCCTGACTCGACAAATCCAAACCGATCAGATTTTTTTCGTCGCCGATCAGCAGAGTGTTGTCTTCCGGCACGAGCATCATATTCGTAATCGAATTTTTCGCGCCTTCATAAATCCAGTTTGTCGAACCCGAATTTTTGTTCAAAGCGACGACACCAATCGGCGATTTTTTCTGCCATTCGCCTTTTTTGCCGCTGAAAAATTGTCCGCCCATTCGCCCGTAAACGACATCGCCGGATAACTGCATTTCGGCGATTCCGCCTTTGCCGAAATCTTTGGTTGTCCATTTGACCGCGCCCGAATTTTTATCAATCGCGCGAATTATCCCTTGCGCCGAAGTGTAAATCGTGTCGCCGTCAATAATCGCCTGACCGTTCGTGTTTTTGAGCGAACCGTCGGTCACGTCATAAAGCGATTTCCAAATCAATTTGCCGTCATTTAAATTGTAGCGATGCAGTCCGGCGTAAGACATATACATCGAATCGCCGTCGAAAATCGGCGGATTTTCACCGTCGAGATTAAAACGGTCGGAACGTCCGCCGCCCGAACCGAGAAACATTGCGCTTGCACCGCCGCGTGTCTTCTTTTGAACGCCGTAAAGATCAACTTTTTCGCTGTATTCGTTCTGCCATAAGAGTTCGCCCGTGGACATCTTTAGCGCGAAAATATCGGGTTTATCCTTATTCATTCGATTGTCACGAATCGTCAGAAAAACGAGCATATCTTTTTTATAAAGCGGCGAAACTTCGACCGTGTAGCCGAGCATTTTTTCGGTCTGCCAGACAGTCGCGCCGGTCAAAACATCAACTGCCGTGAGCTTTGTTTTACGCTGCGCCCAGCCGGAATTGTCCGCGAACAAAACGAGCGGCGTTCCGGCAAGTTCGGTGTATTCGTCTTCTTTGATTTCGCCGAGATCCGTGCGCGTCCAGATTGTTTTGCCGGTTGCGCCGTCCATCATTGCGACGGATTTGTTTTCGATTCCGACCATCACATTGCCGGTTTCCATCATCGAATACCATTTCGCGCCCTTAAACGACCAGATCGGCGTTTCGGCAAGCGTTTGGTAAACCGCAAATAGCATCAAAAACGCGAATAAAAACCACGCGCCCGTTAGTTTTGTAAATTTCATATCGTTTATCTTCATAATTTTTCACACACAATCATTCGAGCGAAATTTTTCGCCTCTAAAACTAATCGCAAGTTTTTGTTGAAAATCAGGTCAAAACAAATTGAAAGGTTGTTGCAAAATCAGTATAGCGAACGGTGGCGAGTCTGTTTCACCGTCAGATTTATGATGAGTAACGTGTTCGCTACCGCTCACTATACTGATTTTTTTTATCAGAACAAGAAGCGATAGCGACTTGTGTAACCGTTTCGACTACACCGCCTCACTATCGTTCGGGGTTCTGATTTCTAAAAATCGTTGAAACTCAAACCCGTGCGCTGCTCGAATTGTTCCGCCATCGAAGGCATTTCAAATGAACTTTCATCTTTTGAAATTCGCTCGACGCGCCACATCGGGAAAAAATAATCCTGCATCGGCAGATACGGTTCGTTGTTCGCAATCGAGCGCGTCCAATCGTCAAAATAAGTCAGATCAACACCGCGCACAAAAATTCCCGAAGCGTTAATTTCGTGCAGAATGCCGACAATTTTTTCACGCGGATTTTGTAAAATGACGACGACCGATTCGCCTGCTTTAATTTTTGCCATAATTTATGATTCCAACAGTTTTTGACTCGTTTCTTCTTCCGCCCGAAGCCGTTTATATTCGTGTTCGAGTTCGTCAAAAGACTCCGAAAAATCGGTCAAAGTCGTTTGAATATTAAAAGTCTCCGCCGCGTGAACGATTTCCTTTGCGCTCGGTAATTTCAAATTTTCCTCGATTGGCGAAATGTCCTGCAAAGCGCGGACGGCTTGCCGACTCAACAATGCTTCACGCAATTTTTCGCACGAATTTTCAGTTTCGGCAAGCTGCGCGAGAAAGTTTTCCTTGTCGGGCAAAGTTTTTTTAGGGAATTCGATAGCAACGTAATTCGTCAGATTTTGCCGGAGTTTATTGATTTCGGTGCGTGTGTTTTCAATAGTTACCAAACCGTTTGCAGTTTCAAATTCATTGAGGCGATGCAAACTGTGGAGATAAGGGGAAACATTATTTTGTAAACGCACGAGTTCAATTTTCTTTTTTTGCAGTTCGTAACGCGCAAATTGGCTGATGACAATCGTGCGCGCCGAGAGAAGTTTTCGGCGCACTTCCTGTAAATTTTGGCTGTCAGTTTCTTTGATTTTATCTAAAACTGCATCAATTTTGCGGCTGCGATAATTCAGTTCGGAGATGCGTTTTTCGATAGTTTCGCTTTTTGAAATCAGGTTGTTTTTGTTTTTAATTTCAGGTAGTTTCGGCGCATCCGAATCTGTCGGAATTGAAAACTCTAAAGGATTCAAAATAGAAATTACGACAAAAGTTAATAAAATCCACAAAATTAAAGAGATCAACAAAATGTAACTGTTGTATTTAGGAAATCTCTCTACAAATTGATTCGCTGTAAAATAAACTAAAATGAATGTCACGAACAATGAAATAATTAATTTGAAAAGTTTAGATTCAAATGTCGGGTATAAGTTCAATAATAGTTTAGAGTTTCCGTAAGTAATTTCTGCCGGGTTCTGTTTTCCGCAATTAAAGCAGAACTCATCGTCCCTTCTAACATAAAATCTACAATTTTCACATTTTGTGAGCATAAGAGTTTTCGCCGAATAATTTTGGCATAAATTGTGCGAATTTGAAACAGCTTTCTCTTTTATCAGGTTTTTCTTTCCCGCAAATTAATCTAAAATTATACAAGCCAATCAGTATAGCGAACGGTAGTGAGCAGGTTTGCTTGCGGACGACTTTTCAGGTAATCGAGGTGTTCGCTACCGCTCACTATACTGATTTATAAAAAGAATGCACATCACCAAAATCGAACTCGAAGACATTAAATCTCACCGCGAAGCGACTTTTGAATTTCAGCGCGGAACGACGGCAATTACGGGCGAAAACGGCGCGGGGAAAACGACGATTATCGAAGCCGTCGCGTGGACTTTGTTTGATCTGCTCGATTATAAAAAGGACGATTTTGTGCGGCGCGGCGCGAAAAAAGGCGTTGTCCGCGTGACATTTGAAAGCGGTTTGGACGAGCGCGAATACAGTGTTTATCGTGATACGGGAACAGGTTATTACGTTTATGACGTGCAGCTAAAAAATCGTATTGCCGACAAAAAGGAAGAAGTTGCGCGGTTTTTGTGGGCGCATCTCGGCGTTGAGCCGGGAACCGATTTGGAAGCGTTGTTTCGTCGCGCCATCGGCGTTCCGCAGGGAACTTTTACGGCGATTTTCCTCGAAACGCCGACCGAACGCAAAAAGGCTTTCGACAAACTTTTAAAGGTCGAAGAATATCGGCAAGGCGCAGAAAAACTGCTTCTGACATCGCGGTTTATCGAGCAGAAAATCACGTCCGTCCGCGAAAAAATCGCGCGTGCCGAAGGTGAATTGGCAAGATTTGAAACCGTCGAAGCCGATTTGAAAATCTTCACGGCGCAATTGGAAGAATTGAGCAAAACGCTTGAAACGACCGAAAAGGAAGCCGCCGAAAAAAGCGAAACGGTTAAGAAATACGACGAAATCGAAGCAAAGGTCAATGAATTAAAAACCGCGCTCGACAAATTTACAAACGAAAAAACACGCGCCGAAATTTTGCTCACGCAGAAGGAAAACGAACTGAATCAGGCAAAAAACGCTTCGGAAAAAATCAAGTTCGTCGAAAGCGATTATCAAAAACATATTGACGCACTTCTAAAATTGAAGGAATTTGAGCGCGAACGCGGCGAACGCGAAAAATTGAATGTCGAACAGCGCAAAATCGAAACGGCGTTTCTCAATGTCTTTGCCGAACAAAAACGCTTGCAGGAAAATCTCGAAACGGCGCAGAGAGCAAATCAGGAAATCGTCAAATTAACGCCGCTTTTGGCAGAACAGGAAACGCTCGAAAAAATGCGCGACGATTACATCGAACAGATCGCCAACACGAAATCGAAGGAAGCCGAAGTTAAAAGACTCGACGAAAAGATGAACGATTTGCGCGGTAAATTTATCAAAAACAAAGAGCAGATCAAGGAAGCCGAAGCCAAAGCGGAAACCGCGAAAAACTACGAAACGCTGCAAAAACGCGACTCGGAAATCACCCGCGACATCACGCGGTTTCGCGCCAAACTCGAACACGACGAACAGTTTCAGGCGGAAGTCAGAAACGGACTCTGCCCGATTTTGTCGCAAAAATGTCTGAATCTGAAACCCGGCGAAACGCTCGAAAATTTTCTGAAAAGTCAGTTCGGCGAAATAAAATCGAATATCGCATCGCTCGAAACCGAACAAAAATCTTTGACGGACGCGCTGAGAATTTCGCGCGAAGCGGAGAAATTCTCAGCGATGCTCGACACTCTCAAGCAGCGTGAAACCGAGATTTCCGACGAAGGCAAATCCTATAAAGCCGAAAAGGAAAATCTGCTCAAAGACATCGGCGATTTGTCCAAAATCCAAAAAGATTTGGCGGACGCGGAAGAAAAATTAAGACTTTTGGAAAATCCGAAGGCGAAAATCAAGATGCTCGAATCGGAAGTGAAACGCGAAATTCCGATTCGTGAAAATCTGACGATCATCGAAAAAAATCTCGAACGGCTCGAAAACGACAAACGAATCAACACGGAAAAACTCGAAAGCTACAAGGATTTGGACGCGAATTGGAAAGAGTTTTCCGGCGAAAGAGACAGAACGGCTAACGCGCATCGTGAATTTCTGACAAACGAAAATCTCGCTAAATCGCTGCCGGAAAAAGAAAAGGAATTTGAAACGGCAAATCAAACATTGAAAAATCTGACCGAAAACGCCGCGAAAGCCGAAAAAGATTACGCATCGGCAAGCAAAGATTACGACCGCGAACGGCATCAGACGGAGAAGTTTGCGCTGCGGACGGCGGAAACAAATTTGGCTGAAACGCGGGCGAATCTGGCGAATGTGCGGAAACGCAGCGACGAATTGGACAATGAATTAAAGCGTCTGGCTGAAGTTCGCAAGGCGATGCAATCTGAGTTTCAGGAAAAGGAACGGCTCGAAAAAATCGCTGAAACGACGGATTTTATCCGCGAAACTTTGAAAAAATCCGCTCCGCTTGTCGCTAAAAATTATATTTATTACGTTTCGCTCGAAGCCAATCAGATGTTCCGCGAGATTACGGGAAACGCCGAACGAACCTTAAAATGGACGGAAGATTACGGGATTTTGCTCGAAGAAGACGGTCACGAACGACCGTTTATCAATCTGTCGGGCGGCGAGCAGATGGCAGCCGCGCTTTCGGTTCGGCTGGCTTTGCTCAAACAGCTTTCCGATGTAAGATTAGCGTTTTTCGACGAACCGACGACCAATATGGACGCGGCGCGGCGCGAAAGATTAGCCGAACAAATCTCGCACATCACCGAGCGCAAAACATTTGACCAACTTTTTGTGATTTCGCACGACGATACGTTTGAAGGTTATGTTGATAATGTTGTTTCGGTGGTGGGAAACGGAAATGAAGCACGATGAGAAATTTAATTAAAAGCAGTATATTTATCGTCGGTTTTTTGTGTGGGCTGCCGATATTTCTTTTTTCAACATTAGCAATTGAAAGGCATTATACGACGGTGATTTGTTTCGACTGTCAGATGCGGACAGGATTTCCTTTTTCATATTATCAAGACAGCGGTTTTGTTGTGCCGTCAAAAATTTTGTGGCTTGGTTTAATTGCAGACATTTTGATTGGAGTGATTTTTAGTGTCGTCGTCGGTTTAATCTTTAAATTTATTTGGGAAAATCTTACGAAGAAAAAAATCGCTAAATTATTTCAAAGCACAATTTTTATTGTGGGATTTTGTATTAGCGGAATGTTGTTTAATGCACTTAACTATTTAAGTTATTTTTCACATGCAAATATGTTTAGTTGTGATGACTGCATAATTAGATTAGGCTTTCCTTTTTATTTTTACGAAAGAGGCGGCTTTTTTACTGTAAATCAATTCATTTGGTCAGGTTTAATTGCAGATGTTTTGATTGCAGTCATTTTTAGCTTTGTGATTGGCTTAATTTTCAAATTTGTTTGGGAAAAGATTGCGGCGAAAAGGTTACGATAAATAATGATTGTGAACGTCTGACTGGAGCGCGAGCATCTTGCTTGCCCGCGCGTTCGAGGCTTTGCAAGAACAGGCACGAAACGATTCATTAGAATCAACTTGAAGGTAATTTAAGCGTTCGTCCGCTTTCTCGCAGAGCCTCGAACGGACGGCAGGCTGGCAGCCCGCGCTCCAGTCGAATAACAATGAAAGACGAATTGGAAAAATGCTTTGAGTTTATTATCGAAGTCGAAAAATTGAAGGGAATTCAGCGGCGCACAAAACCGCTTGGGCAAGATAGATACGAAAATTCCGCCGAGCATAGTTGGCAGATTTCGCTGCTTGCGCTGGTGTTGTCGAAATACGCCGATGAATCGGTCAACGTCGAAAAGGTGATCAAAATGCTGCTCGTTCACGACATCGGCGAAATTGATGCGGACGATGTGTTTTTCTTTGACGACGCGGGCAGAGCCGACGCGAAGGAAAAGGAACTCGCGGCGATGAAACGCATTTTCGGTATTTTGCCCGACGAAAAAGCGGCGGAATTATTTGAACTTTGGAACGAATTTGAAAACGGCGATTCGGCGGACGCGAAATATGCCCGCGCCGTTGACCGCGCAATGCCTGTGTTGCAAAACCTTTACAACAACAAGCAAAGCTGGACGGAAAACAACGTCACAAAGGAACAGATTTTGACCAAAACCGCCTACATCAGCGACGGCAGCGCGATTGTTTGGGAAACGATTGCGGAGAAGATAGAGAAGGCGTTTGAGATTGATTGATAAATTGCCACTAGCTTTAGCTAGTGGACAGTAAAAGGAAAAGAGAAAGGCTTTAGCCGAATTTCTTTCAAACAAAAATCCTCTTGGCTTTAGCCTAATTTGTGCTAAAGCGATAAGGATTTTATTAGAAAAAGATATTTGGCTAAAGCCGACTGTTTACTGAATTTATCCACTAGCTGAAGCTAGTGGCAATTTAAAGAACGGCAGTTTGCGTAAAGTTTTGATTAAGGAAAGCAAGATGAACAAAGTTTATAACATCGCATTTAGAATGGGCGTTTTGTTTAATATTTTGCTCTTTACTCTGCTAAATATTGCCAGCCATATTATTGCCCGAAAAAACTACGCGCGAGAAAGTTTGGAAGCACCTTTTTTTGGACATTTCGGGTATCGTTGGGGTTTTCCCATTGAAATGTTTCAGAATGAGCATTTAGCACATCCGTTTCTTTTAGTTTTTAATGTTGCGATTTACGTCGCTTGCGGTTTCTTTTTCGGCTTTCTATTCAAATTTATCTGGTCGAAAATCTCATTGCGCCGAACGGAATTAAAATAATTTTATGAAAGAAGTAACAATCGTCTGCGACGGTTCATCACTCGGCAACGGTAAGGGAAATCCGCGGGCGGCGGCGGCGGCGGCGTTGTGCTACAAGGGTTATTGGCGGGCGTTTGGTGAATATTTGGGCGCGGCAACGAATCAACAGGCGGAAATTGCGGCGGCGGCGATTGGGTTGGAACAATTGAGCGAGCCTTGCAAAGTTCGCGTTTTGAGCGATTCGCGCTACGTCGTGCAGACAATGCAGGGCAACTTTCGCAAGAAAACAAACCTCGAATGGTGGGCGCGAATTGATAAGGCTGCTGCAAAGCACAAAATAACGTGGGAATGGGTGAAAGGTCACAACGGACACGACGTGCAGGAAGTCGTTGACGATCTGGCACGAAAAACCGCCGAACTCGGCAAAGTTGACGAAGTAATGTTTGATGAACTAATTGCGGAAATCGGAGTATTGGAACTTTAATTAATCTCATAAAGCGCGTAAGATTCGTAAGAAAATTATCCACAGATGAACACAGATAAACATAGATTTCTAAAGATTGCCTTTGTGCTTTTTGTGCTTTTGGGCGCGTGTTTTTCGGTATTTCCGCAAAAGCGAAGTTCGCTTGGCTGGGTTTGGCAAAATCCACTGCCGCAGGGTAATCCGTTATATTCGATCTATTTTGCAAAGGACAAAGAAATCGGCTATGCAGTCGGCTCGGACAGCACGATCTTGCGGACTGAAAACGGCGGTTTTCGTTGGGAAAAACAGCATCCGCCGATTGATGCAACACTTTCAGGCGTATTTATCAGGGACGATAAAAATATTGTAATTGTCGGTGCGCGCGGGTTGATTATGCTGACCGATAACGGCGGCAAAGATTGGAAACCGGTTGAAACCGCTTGGAAAGATCATCTTTACGGCGTAAGTTTTACGGGCGAAAATCTGCTCACGGGCTGGGCTGTCGGAACTTACGGGCGAATTTTGAAGACGACGAACGGCGGTGAAAGTTGGAAACCGCAGGATGCGAAAACCACCGAACATTTATTAAAAATCTCGGCGTTAGATAAAGATAAAGCGGTCATTGCGGGACAGAATGGCGATGTTTTGACGACCAATAACGGCGGCGAAACCTGGAAAGTTAATAATCCGTGCGGCGGCGCATTAATTTCGAGTGCAGCTTATCTGTCGGCGGAAAAAATCGTCGCGGTCGGTTACGGCGGCTGCATCGTGCGAAGCGAAGACGCGGGCGAAACGTGGGCGCGAATCAATATTTTCAGCCGCGCAGACTTTCTTTCCGTCTCTTTTGCCGACGACAAAAACGGTTCGATGACCGATGCAAACGGTTTGGTTTGGCTGACCGGCGACAGCGGAACGATGTGGCTGCCGTTCAATATTCGCACGAATCCGAAACTCGTTTCGCTGTTTTTTGCCGATCAATATACGGGTTGGGCGGTCGGCGAAAGCGGTCTGGTCGTTCGCACCGACGATGGCGGTTACAGTTGGCAGCGTTTGAGCGAAGGCGGGCGCGAAGATGTCAACGATCTGACTTTTTTCGATCAGGAAATCGGCGTGTCAGTCGGTTCACGCGGCAAAATCTGGATTACCAATAACAGCGGCAGGGATTGGCTGCCGGTCGTTTCAAGTGTGGACGCAAACCTCAACGCGCTCAATTTTATCAGCGTCGAAAAAGGCTGGGTCGTCGGCGACGGCGGCACGATTTTACGGACAATCAATGGCGGCGCGAGTTGGGGCAAAGGTGTTTCCGGCGTGACGGAAGATTTATTGGGTGTTTATTTCGTTAATGAAAAACTCGGCTTTGCGGTCGGCGCGAACGGTGTCATTTTGCGAAGCGAAACGAGCGGCGCGTATTGGGAAATTGTCGAATCGGGAACGCGCAACTGGCTCGAAGATGTCAAATTTTTTGACGAAAAACTCGGCATCGCCGTCGGTGATCGCGGGACGATTTTAACGACCGGCGATGGCGGTTTGACGTGGCAGAAAGTCAAAACTAATCTCAAGGAAAATCTCTACGCTGTTTCGTTTTTCGATCAGAAATTCGGTTTTGCAGTCGGCGCGGGCGGCACGATTCTGCGCTCCGAAGACAGCGGCGCGACGTGGCAGGATCAGGAATCGGCAGTGAAGACAAACCTTTACGCAGTCACGGCTTACGGGCGTAACGAAGCATTGGCAGCCGGCGAACTCGGCGCAGTTTTGCGGACGGAAGACGGCGGCAGAATCTGGGAATTTCAGCCGAATGTGACGAGTAATTCACTTCAGGCAATTGCTTATTTAGGCGGCTCAGATTTGTGGGTTGCGGGCAGCGGCGGCGCGATTCTGCGGCGTTCGCAAACACTTTCAACGATTAAAACGACGACCACGGCAAAGGTTAAACCGACCCTGCGCGTCAGCACGAAAAAGGTCAAACCGAAACCGCGCACGCCGCTCATCACGATCACCGACGACGGCGATATTCCGGTCGCTGCTGAACCTAAAAAGGAAAATCAGTAGGCAGCAGCAGTCGGCAGTTTTGATGATTGCTTAGTGAAAATTTTGCTGCCTGTAATGATACTAACTGCCAACTGCTACTGTCTGCTGTCAACTAAAACAGAAATCCACTCGCCGTCGGTTTCGATTTTGAAATCGTTGATCTGAAATTTATTTAACTCTTCAACAATTAAATCTTCCTGCGTTTTCAAAATGCCCGATAATACCAGAATATTTTTCGACTTTTCGATCAGCAAGGGCAGAATCGGCAAAATCACGTCCGCCGTCAGATTCGCGCAGACGAAATCGAATTCGG
This sequence comes from Pyrinomonadaceae bacterium, assembly GCA_965247805.1. Lineage (GTDB taxonomy): Bacteria > Acidobacteriota > Blastocatellia > Pyrinomonadales > Pyrinomonadaceae > JAFDVJ01. The sequence continues at coordinate 3,563,769 of OZ252034.1, read as the reverse complement.
GTGTATCAGCAGAAATCGAACCGACATAAAATTCGATGTTCGGAGTTTGGTTGATTTCAGCGTTTTCAACCGCGATTTTTATCGAATCTTCGTCCGTATCGCAACCGACGACTTTAAATTTGGAATCTGAAATCTGAAATTTTGATGCGGCAATTGCTAAAATTCCCGTTCCGGTTCCGACATCGAGAAACGACATTTTGCCGGCGTAGTTTTCTTCAATCGCCTTTAAACACAACTTCGTCGTTTCGTGCGTTCCCGTGCCGAATGCCATCGAAGGCTCTATGCGAATAACGATTTTGTCGGTGTTTTCGACTGTTTCCCAGAGCGGTGCGATGATAAATTTATTGGTGACGGTCGGTTTCCAGTGCTTTTTCCATTCGGCAAGCCAGTCTTGATTTTCGACTTCGCGCCATTCGATTTGTCTAATCGCATCGTCCGTAAAATTGTAAATTTGGAGCGCGTTCGAGAGCTGCGAATTTAAAGTTTCATCGTCCGGCTTTTCGTTAAAATAACCGATAATTGTTAATGTTTCGGACGGATTTTTGCCGAGATTGTTGATTTCCGTGCCGAGTGCTTCGAGTTCGTTGAGTGCAAATTCGACGGCTTCCGAAGCTGCCGAATTCGCCGTGATTTCGAGCGCGAACCAGTTTTGAGTTTTATTATCCGGCATTATTCCATCACTCCCATCTCGTCCAAATCCTGCGGGCGGTTGCGCCAGTCGGCGACGACTTTGACGAAGAGTTGGAGGAAGACTTTTTTGTTGAGCATATTTTCGACATCAACGCGGGCTTCCGTGCCGATTTTCTTTAATTTGATACCGCCTTTGCCGATGATAATTCCTTTTTGCGAGCTTCTTTCGACGTAAATCGCGCAGTGAACACGCGTCACCATCGGGTCGGTGTCGTCGTATTTTTCGGTGACGACGGCGGTCACATACGGAATCTCGTCGCCGGTCGTTTGGAGGATTTTTTCGCGCACCATTTCGGAAACAAGTGTTCGCATTGATTGGTCGGTCATTTCGTCTTCGGCGAAAATCGGTTCGGCTGTCGGAAGATGTTTGATGATTTGGCTCAAAAGATTGTCAACCGCTTCGCCTTTGAGCGCGGAAATCGGGATTACCTCGGCGAATTGAAATTCCTTTGAATATTTTTCGATGAGCGGCAAAAGCTCGCCTTTATCGCGGATTTTATCAATTTTGTTGAGGACGAGAACGGCTGTTTTACCTGCATCTTTGACGAGTTCAAGCACGAATTTGTCGCCGTTGCCCGTTTCGACACTCGCATCGCGCATCAGCACGAGAACGTCAACCGACAAAATCGCGTCGTGAACCGCCGCCATCATTCGGCGGTTGAGCAGAAATCCGGGTTTGTGAACTCCGGGCGTGTCAACGAAAACGATTTGACCTTCGGGTTTGGTGACGATGCCTTGAATTCGATGGCGTGTCGTCTGCGGTTTATTGGAAACGGCGGCGATTTTTTCACCGACGAGGCGATTAAGAAGCGTAGATTTTCCCGCATTCGGGCGACCGATCAACGCGACGTAACCGCTTCGGAAATTTTCAGAAGTCATATTATAAGCATAGCTACAAAAGGCGCAAAAAGCACCAGGCGAAAATTATTTTATCGAACCTTGATTAAGATTTCCTTTTTGCCGCACGGGGCTTCAAACGTCACACTGAACGCGCCGGATTTTGAACTGATTGATTTGACGATAAAAAACACGCGCTTTTCGCTCTCGCCGATGCCGGGTTCGAGCGCGACCGAAACGTCATTCGGACTGCTTGAAACTGCGGTAATTTGCGTCAAATCGCCGTCGGTTTCATAACTGACCAGCACGCCGACGCTGCCGCCGCCATTGAGCAAAGTCACCGTTTCCTGATTGACGAGCAACTTGCAGGACGAAATTTCTTCGGTCACGGTTTTCGCGCCGGTGTTGTCGGTGATAATAATGCGCGGACGATTTTCGCCCGATTCGATTTTCGGATCGTTCGTCTTCTCAGAAATTATGGCTTCCGGTGTCGGCGTAACGGTCGGAGTCGGCTCAGGCTGAACAATCGGTTTTTCTTCGATTGGCTTTGTCTCATCCGTCTCTGTTTTCGGTGAATCCGTTTTCTGGACGTTAATGATTACCGGGTTGAAAAGCGGTTTTGGCGTATTTGTTTTGGGTGACGGCGGAAACTGCGTGATGATGACTGATTTATTCGTCGAAACAATTTGCGAATTCGGCGAAGATTCAGGAGTCGGTTCGGGTTTTGTTTCGGCTGGTTTTATTTCTTCGGGTGACGGCGAAGGTGTCGGTGTCGGTCCGATTGTTGGTAATACTTCAGGCGAAGGCTCAGGTGTAGTGGTCGGCTTAACTTCGGCAGAGGGTGTTTCGGTCGGTGTCGGACTCGGCAAAGTTTCCGGTGTCGGCGTTTCGGTCGGTTTGGTTTCTTCGATTTTCGGTGTCAATTCAGGCGTTGGCGACGGCGAAACTTCTGGTGTCGGCGCAGGAGGCGTAACTTCCGTTTTTATTTCGGGTGTCGGTTCAGGCGTGATTTCTGATTTTATTTCAGGTGTCGGCGACGGCGTTTCCACTGCCTTTGGTGTCGGAGTCGGCTTGGCGATTGGGACGGAATACGGCGTTCGGATATTCGTATTTACGTTGTCGGTGTTTTGCGGTTGAATTTTCGGTGTTTCGGTTTCGGCAACAGTTGGCGAAGTTTCGGTTTTCACGCCGAGTTTTGCTTCCAAACCGTCGAGACTGCCGTTCACTTTTTGGTATAGATTTTCGATAATCGTGCGTTTTCCTAAATCCGGCAAATCTTTGTCGTAGCTTTTAATGTAAGCCTCAAGCGCGTTTTTGTCGTCGCCGTCGGCTTGCAGTGCCGTGCCGAGATGCCACTGACTCGCCCGCCACCACGCGCTTTTATCGGGCAGAACGCTCAAGGCGCGTTTGAGTTTGACGACCGACTGCGCCGAATTGTTTTGTTGATAATAAGTCCAACCGGCAATGTCTTCGATGCGTCCGCGCAAAATCGCCGAAAGCGTCTGACGCGGAATGTCGGGAACGACGATAACGAGATTTTGGCTGATCGCATATTGGCGGCTGTCATAAATTTCGTCAGCCAAAACCGCCGCTGACGGCGCGGCGACATTCAAAGCCGAATCAACTCCGCCGATTGCCGTCTGCATCAATTCCAAAACTTTCGGCAGTGCGGTTTTCTTTTGCAGCAGACGGCTTGCCGCGAAAATCTCACGGTGCAGCCGCATATTGTCATCGCCTTTCGCAAATTCGTCCGCCGTCTGTGCGAGTTCGGTTTCGGTCGCGTCCGCCGCTTCCATTTTTTGACTAAATTCAAGTAAGGCTTTTAATTTCGCCGTATTTTCAGGATTGTCGGCGGCGTTCTGTTCCGACAGCGCGAGGCGGCGTTCGAGCGAAAGCAGTTCGGTAAAACTCGGCGCATCAGCCAAAATCCGATTGCCTAAGTAAGTTTCGATCAAATCTTCTTTGTTGACGGCAAAGTTTTTCTTTAGTGTTTCAGCGGCTTCGCGGTAAAGTCCGGCGGCGAGTCGCGCTGACGCAAGTTCATAGTCGAGCGTCGGAAAATTACCGAAATTACGCGCAACGAGCAGCACTCGTTCGGCTTCGAGCGGCTTTTTTTGCGCCGTTAAAGCCCGCGCCTGCGCGATGTATGCCCAGACAAATTTAGGATCGGCGGCAATCGCTTTTTGGGAAAGATCAATTGCCTGATCGTTAAAATTGTGCGCTGCATACCAATACGCCGCGCCGGTCAAAAGTTTGACGTTGTTCGGTTCGGCTTCGAGCGATTTCTGCATTTCGGCTTCGGCTTCGCTGCGTTTGTTGGTATTGAAAAGCGTGAGAATTAAACCCGTTTGCGCGGCAATGTCGGTCGAATCTTTCGCTAAAAGTTCACGATAAAGCGTGACTGCTTCGTCCAATTTCCCGTTGGCGCGGTAAGTTTCGGCGAGGTTTCGTTTGTCGGCAACTGATGTGCCGTCGAGTTCGAGAGCCTTGGCATAAGCATTTGCCGCGTCGTCGAGCCGGAAATTTAACCGATTGGCGAGCGCGAGAACCTGGTAAGCCTTTGCCGATTCGGGCGCGAGTTCGACCGACTTTTGCGCGAGTCTGATCGCTTCCGTGCCATATTCGACATTGATATAAAATTTTGACAAATCGAGTAATTGATTAGCATTCGTGCCGACTTTTTCCTCGATTAATTTGGCGACATCGAACGCTGCACCGCGTTGTCCGCGTGAGAAAAGACTGATTGGAAAACCGAGAATGACTTTTGTAAAAAGCTCGTCGGAAACCGGAGTCGGCGCGTCCTGCACGGCTAGTTTGAAAAGTTCGATGCCTGCCGCCGCGTCGCCCGACTGTAATTGTTTATCGGCGAGTTCGGCGCGTGCGCTGACGATTAATCCTTGAGCGCGTGGAATCTCGGTCGAAGCCGGGAAGTTTTTGATAAAATTTTGAAACGCCGCGATTCGTTCATTCGCATCGGTTAGAGCCTTTGCTTTGGCAAATTCTTCGGCTTCCGTGCCGAGCGTCGGCGCGACGATTTTAGCCGTTTGGGGAATCTTCTTGAGAGTCTTTTTTGGTATCTGCCCGAACGCCGTGAGCGCAAAGGTTATTAAAAAGAGTAAAAATGCTAATTTTTTCATAACAACTGAATTAGTATTATTTCAGAAATATGCTCGAATAAAGGAACGCGAACTTTAGTTCGCTGAAACCTTTTATTCGATCACATCTTTAAATTTCATCGCGGCGAACTAAAGTTCGCGTTCCTTTATCCCAAAATAATATCACGAAATTGCAATTATTCGCCTGCGGTTTTATGCTTCAAACTATGCACGAACTCGACGAAGTTTGGGAACAACTTATTGCCGAAGCCGTTAAAAATCCGCAAAATATCAGCCGCGAAGGACTTGCCGAATTCATTGCGGTCAAAACTGCTAACGATGCGCTCCGTGAAACCGGCGTAAAATGGCTGCTCGACACAATGACGACCGCCGCCGAACACGCCAACCTTAAAGGCGCGCGAATTATTATCGAAAACATCGCCGCGCACCGCTTTTCGGCAAATAAAGCCAATCTCGCCGGTTCACTGGTTCGTTTTCGTCAGGGAGTGAGATGTCTGACAGTCGAAGCAGGTTGGACGCGCACGCCGAGCGACGGTTTTATGCGCGGAAATGCGCTCGCCATTGCGAAAATTACGCATTTCGGAATGTCAAAAGCCAGTGCCGAACTGCATCTGATTAAATTTGAAGACAAACCGCGCTGGTTCACCGTCGGCGAAGAAAGACTGCGAATCTCATTTGAATTAAAAGATTTGATTAAGCATTTTCAAGTTTTCCTCGGAATGTAACGCCGCAAAAACGTAACGCCGTCCGTCCCGGCGGCTGTCCCGGTGGCTTCCAGCCGCCGACTCTTTTCTTTTTGAGAGTAAAACTGAGGTAAAAAAACAGGCAGGCAAGATGCCTGCCTGACAGCCGCCGGGACGGACGGCGTTACATTCAAGACGGTGTAACAACCTGAAACCAAAAATCCGTTACGCATTTTTAAATTTGTCGTGCTAAGATAATATTAATAATTATTTAAGATAATTTAAGGGGATTTTTTATAACAGTGAAAGAAGAACTTGAAAAATTGGTGGAACTTCAAAAAACCGACACCAATATCAGAAAACTAAAAAAAGCCATTGAAACAGCCGACCAGAGGCGTGCCGAAATCGAACAGGAGTTTGAACAGCACGCCTCTTCTATTCGAGACATTCAAGCCGTCCGCGACAAAGCCGCCGCCGAACGCGCCGCGCTGGAAAAGCAGATTGCCGAAAACAAAACCTATCACGAACGCGCCGACCGCAACCTGAAACACTCGCAAAATCAAAAGGAATATGAAACCGCGATGCGCGAAACCGATGCTCTGCAAAAGCAGATCAGCACGCTCGAAACGCAGGTTTTGGAAAAGATCACAGCGATTGATGAAGTCGAAAAAACGCTCGCCGAACGCTCCGAGGAAATCAACAGCCTCGAAACAAAACGCGAAGCCGCCATCGCCGCCTTTGACAAGGAAATCGCCAAAGCCCGCAAGGAATTTGACAGCGAAACCGCGAAACGTCAAAAGGTTTTCGTGACCCTGCCGAAAAATTTAGCGACCGTCTATGACCGCTTTGCCCAGCGCAGCCGCGACGGAATCGCCGTCGCCGAAGTCGTTAAGGGATCGTGCAGCGCGTGTTACATCAAACTGCGCCCGCATATCGAAATGGAAGTCCGGCGCGGCGACCAGATCATCACCTGCGAAAACTGCTCACGGATTCTCTATATCCAACCCAAAGGCGAACAATCCGAAGAAGCCACGGCAAAGTAACTGACTGTAAATTTTAATCAAGAAACGGACGCAATTCCCAAGCGTCCGTTTCTTTTGCCACATCCCAAAAACTTGCAATCAGCGGCGTTATTTTGTATCGTTCAAAACAGCAATTTCCCGAAATCAACCTAAAAGGAAAAATCAAATGACCGCCGCTACTAACTGCTCGAAGAAATCTGCCGCGAACAAGGCGTTCCGGTCGAATTAGTCGAGCAACTCTTACAAATCGAAAAAGACAAAAGCGGTCTAATGCGCCGCAACAATCTTTTCAAAGATATTGATATGGCATGAATAATTATTTAAAGCGTCAGGAATTTGTTACTCAATAGAAAATTTTAAGGTTAAATTTTCAACTCTGTAAAATGAATAAATTTGCTAAAAATTTAAGTGTGTTAATCAAAGTTCCGTCATATAAAGGTTTGAAGCCAGCGTCAGAATTAGCGTCACAAATTAAGCGCAATAATCGTCAAAGCAATACAAAGCCTGAGATAATGCTTAGAAAGGAATTATGGAAAAGAGGTCTCCGGTATAGAGTTAATGTTAAAAACTTGCCCGGAAAGCCAGATGTAGTATTTTCCAAATCTCGTGTTGTCATTTTTTGCGACGGTGATTTTTGGCATGGGCGGAATTGGCGAGTATTAAAGAAAAAACTTGAAACAGGGAACAATGCAGATTATTGGACGGCGAAAATTTCAACGAATATGAAGCGAGATAAGCGCAATACAATTTTACTCGAAGAAATGGGATGGTGCGTTATAAGAATTTGGGAGAAAGATATAAAGAAAAATCTATTTGAAGTTGTGAGTAAGATTGAAACTCTTACAAAGCAACTGAAATATTAATAACTGGCTGATAATTTCTTTTCAACTTTTACGTTAGCAGTTTTTAGTAAATTTTGTAGGATCAACTTAACTACTTGAACATTGACAGCATTCCCAAGAGCGCGATTAGCCCGACTTCCATCCGAAGGTAAATTTTTCAATGTGTCCATTGATTGCAACCGCGCACACTCTCTCATCGTCATATATCTTTTTTCCCATCCAATAATAGGAACCTGAACAGGAGTCATCGCTACCAAAGAGGGCGAAGTAGTTGGACGCTTAACACGAACGCCTGACGCTCTAAAGCGAATTACATAATCCCAAATATTGCGCGGCTCATCTTTACAATGCCATTCAAGTTTTTGATAACTAGATGGGAAACGTCTTATTTTCGGCAACCATCCAGCAAGCCAACTTTTATGTTTTTTATAGAACTCACGATTGTTGCGAATGTAGTTTTGCTTCCAATCGGGAAAAGTTCCGGCTTCGCTACGGGCGTGACTTGGCACACGCTCTAAAATTTCCTTTAAACTGCGATTCTTTAAAGATTGTCCGAACGAACCTTTTAATTTTTGTAGTGATAATAAGTCAACAGTGTGCAAAGAATCACAATCATACGGATATGTAGCACCGAATTCCATTGTCCAAATCGGAGTTCCCGGCAGATTCTCATCTGAAGGAAATTCATCTAAAAATTCCTGCCATATTTCAAGACAATCTAATACTTGTTGACTTAAGTGTCTGGCATCAACAGGGTTTTCATCTAAGATAGATTTGATTGAAACTTGTTTGTTTTTATCTGGTTGCGGAAACTCAAATTTTTCAAGGCTACCTTTTTGTTTATGACGACCGACTAAATACATTCGATTACGAATCTGCGGCACACCAAACTGATGCGGAGAAAACTCACCTTTGCGTATGTCGTATTCTAATTTTTTGAGTTCACTTTCTAATTTTCGATAAGTATCGCCATCATCGTGATTAACGAAGTGCGCGATATTTTCTAAAATAATAAATTCTGGTTTGTGAACTTTTAGAATTTCTATGATGTTATAAAAAAGTTTTCCTTGTTCCGTGTCAGATAGCCCAGCTTGGCTTCCCGCTTTAGAAAATGGAGAACACGGAAAACCTGCACACAAAAGATTATGTTTCGGAACTTCACTGGTAGTAATTTTTCTAATATCGCCTTGAGGTCGAAATCCAAAATTAGTTTCATATAAATCGCGTAAATCTTCGTCAATTTCAGAGGCAAAAACACATTCTGCACCCAAGTCTGCGGCAGCAATATGAAAGCCGCCGAGACCGGCAAATAAATCTGCGAATTTTATTTTCTTGTTACTCATCTAATTATTTTGCGCCAACTTGCTCAATAATCCATTGGCTTAAATCGCGCTCTAAATCAACATCGTTACAAGTTTCGTCAATCAAGTTGACTAATCTTGCGCGGTCGAAAAAAAATCCTAAGTCTGGAGATTTCTCTTTCCAATCCATTGGAGTTACAACACACGGAACGGCAAATGCACGGCTTGGTCTGGCAGCCCAATGAATATGTTGACTCCATCTTTCAACTGGAACTGGAACTTTATCTCGCCAATTATGACCTGCGGCGCATTGGGTAAGAACTACTACTTGCCCGCTTCGTGAATCTAAAAATGGCTTCCAACCCACAACATCAACTCCACGATCTTTAAAATGCGCTGGTGGTGGTTCCGAAAAATGTTCGTTTAAATCCAACGCAAGCTGCTCCATTCGTTGTCCGATTGGAAGACCGCCACGCCAACCCCAAACTTTTGCTTTGCCGATTAAATAATGCTCGACGGCACAGCAAGTCAATCTCTCGAACAATTCTGGAGATTTTCCATCGTGAACTCCAAACAACGACAAAAAAAGACAAATTTGATAAGCCGCAACCGTAACTGCTTCATTAGCTTCTGAAAGCGATTCGACACTAAAGCCCTTAACCTCAAATAACAAAGAATTATAAAGGTGCTGTCGGCGTTCTAATTCTCGCCAAACATCGCTTAAAAGCACATCGCTTGGCTCGCTTCCGCTAGTAGCTTCGATTGCCGCCGAAACTTCATCGCGCGACATTATCTCGTTTCCTAACGTAAGCTGTAATTCAATCCAATCTGCAATGACTTCACTTGAATTTGGGTCAGGTAATTCAATCATTTTCTTTGCTTACCATTTCTAAAAGAGTGTTAGCAGTTTTTGCACACCGTTCAGTTTGCTCAACAACATCAAATGTTTTGTGACGGTGAGCAACGCCTAACGCAAACTCAAGATTTCGATTCGCGTCAGCTATTTTTCTGACTACCATTTCTTCTTCACCGCTCGTTCGATCATATGCTTCAAGTAAGTTGTTTGTGTGTTTGAGGTAAACAGTAGCTTCACTATTATCAAGAATATGTCCTAACTTTGGTATTTGACGTGAATCAGTAATTGCGGGTTGACGTTTTCCATCCCCAAAAACCCACGTCAGCACATCATTTAAGTTGTCCAGCTTATCCTCTGGCACAGGAGCTTTAAAATCAACATCGGCAAGTCTTCTTGGAAGTCCAAGGAATTGTTTGATTCGTTGCTGATTAAGAACCACCATAAGTAAAGAGAAATCTTGTGTTGCCTTTGTTGCATTGTAATCAAGTTCGTCTTTCGCCTGCTCAAGTAAACAATAGCTGACATAACTTTTCAGAACGGCGTTTTGCGTATCTCCAATTTGTTCTTGAACTTCGGCAACACTTGAGCCGCTTTCAATCATTTTTGCAAGATAGCGAGCCTTTGCATACGGATTCCATTTACGAATACCAATAATATGCCGAACGCCAAGATATGGAACAACTTCGTCGCGGTGAGGATAAACAATAACGGGCAAAATTTTCAGGTCGTCAGCAATTTCTGGTGTGACTTGCGGGAAATCGCGGGCTACCTTGATACCATTTTGTAGATTTGTGTCGAGCAATAATTTGGCACTAGCCAATCGGCGATTACCTTCAACAACAGTAAATTCAGTTGTTTCGCTCTCAATAAATTCTAGATAACGACTAAAGATATTTGGGTCATCAAATTGTTTAAGTTCATTAGGTAAATTTAGAGGCGTAGCAATCAGTGGCTCTTCATCAAAATACCCATTCTTTTCCATTGATTCAGCAAGTTCGTCCAAGTTAAACTGCTGATACAAAAGTTTCACCAATTCAGTTTGCTCTTTGCCTTGCCAGTTTTCAGGTAAACGAGGATTTTCGCTGTCTAAAAATAATCGTTCAATTGATATGTTAAGCTGAGGTCTTTTTCTACCGCGTCCAGCAAAATTCAAATTTTCGTTGGTTGAACTCATAAGCACTCATTTCGAGCTAAAACTTTCCGATTTCACGAAAAAGTATTGTTGGAAAGCATTTGTAAAATTTTGGTTTGATATGAAAACTTACTATCTTAACACAAACAGTAGCCACAGTTTAAATAAGGCATACTCCAAAAGTCAACTCTTTTACTCCAAATGTTGTGACTTCAATCATAAACACCACACCTAATTGATTTAAGTTTTGTTTTTATAAATACGAGAAATAATTAAAATTGATACGCAGCAGATTTTAGCGGCGGCAGAACGGATTACACGCCGCTTTTTCGCGCTCTGGTTGTGCAGAGGCATCGCCGCGCTTTGTCGGACGACGAGTTTTTGCATTTGCTTAAAGCGCACGTTGACCACGGTTTTCAATTAATCTCACCTTACGCGGAGAATTGAATTGGATTCAAATCCCGCAAAGTTTGAAAAGCTGATTGGAGAGCCTTGACATATAATTTCTTTTTCAAAGCAAAATGATTTGTTTTGGTTGCTACTTTCAGCATTTCCAATTTTATGTAGCCGCACAAGGCAGCGAAAAAATGATTGGTTTGGGTGGTCTCCGTTTGCGTCGGGGATTTTGACAAACTAACATTTTGTTTCAATGATTTATGGTAAACTTCCACGCTCCATCGTCTTTGATAAATTGTGGTTAGCCGGTCTTTGAGAAGCGTTCTATCGCTTGAAATCAAATGCAAAATACCGCTTGTGCCATCTTCGTTTGTGAAGATTTGTTGTGCCAACGAAAGCGGAAATTCGACTCCTTCGAGCCAGATTTCCAGAACGCTGTTTGCTTCGATTTCAAGCGTTGAAACTGCCGTCCAACGACCGCTCTTTTTGTCCTCAAAACTCAAGGCGACATAGCGATTGGTTTTGATCGGACAAATGACATCTTTTTGACAAACTTCTTTGATAAACTTGAGATTCTCAACACTGGAGAACCACGCATCGAATAAGACATAGCCGAACTGAACTTGATTTTTGACCGCTTGGGCAATCATCGCGCGTGCCACTTCGTTCTTCGTGGTCGGGCTGCGACGTTTCTCTTGCTGCGTCTTTTTATCAATGTATTTGTCAGTTTTGGCGACTAATTCAAAACTGATCGGCAGTGCCAATGATTGATTCTCAAAAGTGTTTTGATAAAGACACGAAACAAAGTTAATGCCTTTGATATTACGCTCTTTCGAGTGATCATAGTGCCACGCAATGATGTCGTTCTCGTCGGTATAAGGCTTTTCTTCAATTGAATCGTCAATGATCAAAACGCCTTTTGCCGAACTCATTTTTTTGACAAAAGGTTTGACTCGTCGCCATAAATCTTTGCTCGTTTGTTTCTTATTCGCCAGAAAACGAGTAACTTGATCGTGGCTGATTTCGCCGTCGAGCAAATTGCTTAAACCAGTCGCCGAAGTTTGCGAAAATGATGCCAACAAGTAATCTGAATAAATATCCAACAAATGTTTCATCGTGTCGGATATTTTATCTTTTTTTCAAATATTGCGTAAGGTGAGTTAATCAAAAACTTTCGCCGCCGGTTTTAAGTCCGAAGACGATTATGTTGATTATCTCGTCGAATTGACCCGCGCCGGATTGGAACAGCGAACGCAGGAAGCTGCACCGACGATTGCGGCGACTCCGGCTTTCGGCGGGTTGCTTAATTTGCAGATCGGTTGGGAGAATGATGCGCCCGTGAACATCGAATTTAACCGGCGGACGAACAGTTATCTGGCGGTGACGGGCAAACCCGGAAGCGGGAAGACGCAGTTTGTGAAAGATTTGCTCGCGCAAATTCGGCGGCAGTCGGATTACGCGGTCAATTTTATCTTTTTCGATTACGCCAAAGGCGATGTCGCGGACGACGCGGATTTTGTCGAGGCGACACGCGCCGAAGTCGTGCGTTTGCCGGAGGAAAGTTTGCCGCTCAACCCGTTTGCGCGGGTCAATGTGAACTTGGAAACGGCGGTCAAAGTCGCGGCGCAGGAGTTTGCCGATTTGATGGAATCGGTCGAAAAACGGCTTGGAATTGTCCAGAAACGACGTTTGAACGACGCGATTGTTCACGGCTTTGAAACGATGCACGGCACAGCGTCGCCGTTTCCCGATTTTGCGATTCTCCGGCAGGAAATTGACGCGTAATACTTTTTTCTCAACAACTGGAAACCCGACACTTTGACCGAAATCGTCCGTCAACTGACCGATTTCAAAATCTTTGCCAACAACGACGACGCGGAAATGTGGAACTCTCTGACCGACCGAACCGTCGTGATTGATCTGCACGGGCTGACCGTTTTGCGCGAGATGACGGCGTTTCTCGTGCTGAATTCGCTTTACCGTGAATTGATGGCGATGCCCGATTCAAACGTCGCGGACGGTGTTCGGGAAATGCGGACGATTATCGTGATAGACGAAGCGCATCATTTTCTCAAAGACAAACGGCGCAACGCGATACTCGAAAGATTGATTCGTGAGATTAGAAGCAAAGGCGCAAGTGTTTTCCTGATGTCGCAGTCGCCCGACGATTACGATCAGGGCGATTTCGATTTTACCGAACTGCTCGAATTCATCTACCTTTTGCAGTCAAACGCGGGCGCAACCAAATTTTTACAAAACGCTTTCGGCGTGTCTGCGGCGGAAGCGAAAACGCTTTCCGCCGAAGTCTCAAATCTGCCGACCGCCGAAGCAATCGGGAAATCGGACGACGCGAAAAAGAAAACAAATCATCTGCGCGTCCGGCAATTTTGGCGTGAAAAGAGAAATTAAAAAAGTGCTGTTTTGTTAGAACGCAAAGCGGCGGCAACGTGTGAAAATGCTGATCAAACACGTCGCTACCGCTCTGTGTTCCGACTTATTTCGTCCATTCCTGCGTGATTTTTACGTCAACTTTGACGGGGACTTTTTTGACGTATTCTTCGCCGGCGGCGCACATTGCTTTTTCGAGTTTGTCGGCGATTTGCTCGGATTCGGTGGTGCCTGATTCGACGATGATTTCGTCGTGGACGATGTTGACGAGTTTGGCGGATGTGCCTTGTAATTCTTCGTGGAGCAGGTGCAGGGCGCGTTTCAGGATGTCGGCGGACGTGCCTTGAATCGGGAAATTTTTGCCGTTGCGCTGGGCTGCGCCGATTTGGGCGCGGTCGCCTTCTTCAAAGCGGAAACGGTGCAGTCTGCCGGAAGCCGTGCGTGCCTGTCGGTCGCTGACGACCTTGCGCGATGCGTCGCGCAGCCACGCATCGAGTCCGCGATACGTCCCGAAATATTTCCGCATCGTATCTTCGGCTTGGCTTTGCGAGAGTCCGGTCATCAGTGCAAAACGCTGTGAACCGATGCCGTAAACCACGCCGAAATTTAATCTTTTCGCAAATGAACGCTGTTCCGCCGAGACTTCTTCGGGTTTGACGTTGAAGACCTGTGCGGCGGTGATCGTGTGAAAATCCGCGCCGGTTTTGAACGCGTTGATAAAGTTTTCGTCGTTGGAAAAGTCCGCTAAAATTCGCAATTCTATTTGCGAATAATCGGCAATAATCAGTTTGCGACCTTCGGGCGCGAGAAAGCATCGGCGATATGCTTCTTCGTGCGGGATTTGCTGAATGTTGGGTTTGGAACAATTGTGAACGACAATTCCATTAGCAATAAATTGATGAACATCTTCTACCGTTATGTCAAATACTTCTTCTTCTCCGGCATAAACAATTGATTGAATTTTAACCTGTCTCAAATTCGATTCTAAATAATTACAAATCGGTTTCAAACTTGGCAGCATACCAAATTTATTGATAAGTTTTTCAACTGTTTCAGCTTTCATAAAACTGTGCCTATAGTATGGAATAAACGGTTTTACTCCTTGTCTGCTTGCAGAAACTATTCCAAGATTTACTGCTTCTTTGTAGAGTTTCGCTCCTGAAACTATAAATGGTGTAGCAACGCCATCTGTTATTTGCGGCGTGAAATCGGGTTTCCAGTTTTTTCTTTTGGAAATAAAACCGATTTTTTTCAAAAATTTGTAACGGTCTGATTTGCCGGAAATATGAAGTCCATACCGGCTTGCTCCGCTAAAACCGCTTTTGTCATTTCTGATTTTAACGGTCGAATATATCCCCAAATTAGCAAGCATAATTTGAACTTGCCGGAGTAGCTTTTGATTAACACTTGTTAACCCGATTTCCATCTGACCGTGATGACCATCACCCTCAAAAAGCCCACGCAAAAAAGCCGCTTGGAAATTTTCAGAAGAGCTTAAAATTATTTCCGGTATTTTTTTCGTATGGGCATTACCTTCCAAGCCGAAAGCTGCTAAAAACTCGGCAACTTTTGTTGAAGCCAGTTGTAAAACGCAGCAACTTCTCGATTTAACCTCTCTGAAAGGTTGACCAAAAATTTTCAAACCAGACTGATTAATTTTTTCAATTAATTCTTTGTCATCTCTATTACAGGATAAATAAATCCGGTCATAAACGGCGTGTTTGCCTCCCCAACGACTACGGATTATGGGTCTTATTTGACGTTTTCCAAGAAAACCATCAGCAATAATCAATCCTGTTAATTCGCAAAGTTCGGATGAAAGTAATGTTGGAACGGTAACGGGTTTTCGAGCGTGAAAATCCGGTAAATCAAAATTTAGAGAAGTTTTTCTTTTTTGGTTTGATAGGTCTTCTTTAAGAGAAACGAATAAATTATCGTCTGGTTTTAACTCATCGAGTCTTTTCCAAACATCACCCTTTTCGGTTAAAAATTTATGGTCGGCAGTAGCGCGAATTTTCCTCCCGTCCTTTAAAGTGACTTCAAAAACCGAACGAATACCATTTGACCATTTTTTCAAGACTTGTTTGAAACCAAACGATGTTTTAACCAAATCCCCATTTTGTAAATCGCACATTTGTTTAAAGCCTTTTGAAGTCGCAACAAGCGCATCTCCCGTCAAGCAGCTAAAACGTCCGGTCGGCGCACCGATCTGGCGAAAATCGGAGTGCAGTCTGCCGGTTTGCGGCTTGATAAATTCGAGAATATTTTCGCCGAAACTCGACAGAGATTTTGCCACGCCGCGATATTCGAGCAGTTTCGCCACGACCGGATATTCGAGCGCAAGCGGCTGCAATTGCCAGCCGCGCGTCGTCGCCGGAACCGGAACGCCGAGGTTTTTGAGCGCGTCCGTGACCTGCTGCTGCGAATCGAGATTGATTTCCGTGACCCCGAACAGTGAAGCCTGCGCGACTCCGGCAGAGAGCATTTGTTGTAATTCGAGCGCGACTTTCGACTGCGCGATCTTTACTTTTTCAAGTTGTTCGCGCCACCGCGCTTCGTCGAGATAAAAACCGTTCAGCTCCATTTGGGCAATCGGCATTACGCAGTCGAATTCGAGTTTCGCAACTTTTATTAATTCGTCCTGCTTTAATCTTTCGACGACCTTTTCGCGCAGACCAACCATAATCGCCGCGTCCTTTGCCGCGTATTGAATCTGCGACTGCGAGAGTTCCGCCGCGCTCCAATCGGAAACCTGTTCGCTTTTGTCGAGTTCGACACCGAGAAAAAAATTGGCGACTTCCGCGAGGTTGTGCCGCCGGTCCTGATCGCCCGCCGCGATTAATTGGCTGGCGAGAAGTGTGTCAAAAATGCCGTTGACATCCGTGCCGAGATGATGACGAATCCATTTCGCGTCAAATTTCGCGTTGTGCGCGATTTTGATCGGTTTCGGCGCGGCGATCAAATCACGCAGCGGCGCGAGTTCGGGCATCGTTTTGAGGTCGCCTTTGTCGGCAAACGGTTTGAGATCAATAACATAAGTGTTTTTGCCGTTACTGAACTGGATGAGCCGAATATTCCCCTCGTAAGGATCGAGCGCGGTTGTTTCCGTGTCAAAACCGAGATATTCTTCCTCGATGAGTTCGTCATAAGCCTTTTTAATGCCCGCCGCGTCATTGATTAACTGAAAATAAACTTCCATTTCATAAATCGTAAATCGTAAATGTGAAATAGTGAAGCCGTGAAACGCGGAAATTGTGTTTGGTTTTTAGTTTTTAGTTTTTAGTTTTTTTTTGAAACGTGAACGTCCGCAAATGGCGGAAGCCCGCGCGTGAGCAAGGGCGCGGAATGTGTGCGTTACGCGCCCTTGCTCACGCGCGGGCTTCTGCCCACTAAAAACTAAAAACCAAACACTATTCTTCCTTTGCAATCGGAATAACGTGAACTGCCGCGTCGCTGACTTCGCGCAGAAAGCGGTTGATGATCGAGCCTTTCCAGAAGATTTCCCAGCGCGAACGCGCCGATTGTCCGAAAATAACGTGCGTGATCTCGTTTTCGCGGGCGAATCTGAGCAGTGCGTCGGCGACATCGTTCGATTTTAATTTAAAAACCTTTGCGCCGAGAGTTTCGGCAAAGGTGATATTTTCCTGTAATGTTGCG
The DNA here is from genome assembly GCA_965247805.1 of Pyrinomonadaceae bacterium. Taxonomy (GTDB): domain Bacteria; phylum Acidobacteriota; class Blastocatellia; order Pyrinomonadales; family Pyrinomonadaceae; genus JAFDVJ01. The sequence goes on along the minus strand of OZ252034.1, from coordinate 3,546,849 downwards.
TAGGTTGCGGGCAAAATTCTTCCCGCTTCTTCGTCCGGCGTTTCGACGTAAACCGCCACCCAATCGCCGTTTGCCAATCTTCCGGCGATGCGTGATCCGGTGCGGAGAATCTTCTTTGCCGAGCCGCGCGAAGCCATACAAACCATCACTTTTTCCGGCATCGCAGCTTGTTCCAAACCTTCGCGCTCGCGGTATTCGTGGTCTTGTTCGGCTTGGTGTTGCGCGACTTGACGCAAGGCAAGTTCACGAAGCGCGGCGAGATTTCCTTTGCGGAAAAAGTTATTCAAAGACTGCTCGATTTTCTCGACCGAGTAAATTTTGCCCTGTCGCAAACGAGTGCGAAGCGTATCAATCGAAACGTCAATATCAATCACTTCGTCGGCGCGTTTGAAAAAGCAGTCGGGAACGGTTTCGCGCACGTTCACGCTGGTCGTGCGCTGCACGATGTCGTTGAGCGATTCAATATGCTGAATATTGACCGCCGTAATCACGGAAATTCCGTGTTTGAGCAGTTCGCTGACATCTTCGTAACGCTTTTCGTGTTTCGCGCCTTCGATGTTCGTGTGCGCGAGTTCGTCAACGATCACGACCGTCGGGCGGCGTTCGATGATCGCTTCCAAATCCATCTCTTTGAAAACGGTTCCGCGATAGGCGATTTCCTGCGGCGGAATAATCTCTAAATCTTTGATCTGCTCCAGCGTTTCGATGCGTCCGTGCGTTTCGACCGCGCCGACAACAATATCAACGCCTTGTTCCTTGAGTTGATGCGCGTCTTGCAGCATCTTATAAGTTTTGCCGACACCTGCCGCCGCGCCGATATAAACGCGCAGTTTTGCACGTTCTTTTTCCTCGACGATTTTCAGCAGCGACTCAGGAGTCGGGCGAAAATCGGTGCGATTCGGTATTTCGGTAATTTCTGTGTCAACAAACATATAATAATGTGAAAAAGTGAAAAAGGATAAAAGTGAAAAAGTTTTGTTGATTTTATTCAACCAACTTTTTCACTTTTTCACACTTTTACTTTTTACCTTTATCCAGTTCCAAATTTAGTTTCAAAACATTGACGCGCGGTTCGCCGAAGATGCCGAAATCTCTGCCTTCGGTGTTGTTTTGAATGATTTTTCGCAAATCGGCTTCACTTATATTTCGCGCTTTGGCGACACGCGGAATCTGAAATTCAGCCGCCGCCGGTGAAATATGCGGGTCGAGTCCCGACGCGCTTGTCGTGATTAAATCCGCCGGAATCTTTGCGTTCGGATTTTCTGTCTGCAAAGTTTCCGCGTCCGCTTTGACGCGATCAATCAATTTTTGCGAAGTCGGTCCCAAATTTGAACCGCTCGACGCGCCTGCATCATAACCGTTTCCGGCGGCTGACGGGCGCGAGTGAAAATATTTGTCTGATGTGAAATTTTGCCCGATCAGTTCCGAACCGACGATTTTGCCGTCTTTTTCAATCAGCGAACCGTTTGCCTTTCCCGGCATAATGACCTGCGCCACGCCCCAAACTGCCAGCGGATAAAACACACCGAGCGCAATCGTTAAAACCACTACCATTAATATTGATGTTATTAAGTCTTTCATAAAAATTTGTAGGGGCGATGGCTTGTCCTCGCCCGCTCACGTTGAATTATTTCCAACGTCAAATTATCTCAAAATGCTTTTTCGCTTCGCTTATCGGGCGGGGACAAGCCGCCGCCCCTACATTTAAGCAAGCCCCAACGCCGTAATAATTACGTCAATGATCTTGATGCCGATGAACGGCGCGACGACTCCGCCGAGTCCGTAAACGAGTAAATTTCTCTGTAACAGCGACGAAGCCGACAGCGCACGATATTTGACACCTTTCAGAGCTAACGGAATTAAGAAAACAATCACGAGTGCGTTGAAAATAACCGCCGACAAAATCGCCGATTGCGGAGTTTTCAAACCCATAATGTTGAGCGCGTTCAGCACGGGGAAAGTCGCCGCGAACATCGCCGGAATGATGGCGAAATATTTCGCTACGTCGTTGGCAATCGAAAAAGTCGTCAACGCGCCGCGCGTCATCAAAAGCTGTTTGCCGATTTCGACGACTTCGATAAGTTTGGTCGGGTCACTGTCCAAATCAACCATATTTCCGGCTTCTTTGGCGGCTTGCGTTCCGGTGTTCATTGCCACGCCGACATCGGCTTGGGCGAGTGCGGGCGCGTCGTTCGTGCCGTCGCCGGTCATTGCGACGAGTTTTCCTTCAGCTTGTTCGCGTTTGATTAACGCCATTTTGTCTTCCGGTGTCGCTTCCGCAAGAAAGTCGTCAACGCCTGCTTCCTGCGCGATTGACGCGGCAGTCAGCGGATTATCACCTGTAATCATCACGGTTTTGATGCCCATCTGACGAAGCTGATTGAAACGCTCTTTCATTCCGCCTTTGACAATATCCTTGAGATAAATCACGCCGACCGGCTTGTGATTGTCCGCGACGACGAGCGGCGTGCCGCCGGCTTTCGCAATTTTTTCAACGATTTCGCGGAGTTCGACGGACGATTGATGTCCGTTTCCGTTACCGTTTGCGACGTATTTTTCAATCGCATCAACCGAACCTTTGCGAATCTCGCGCCCGTCGAGATTAACGCCCGACATTCGCGTCTGCGCCGTGAACGGAATAAATTCGGCATTTGAAGCAAGCTGATTATTGCCGTTAATGCCGTATTTTTCCTTTGCCAAAAAAACAATCGAACGACCTTCGGGCGTTTCATCTGAAAGCGAAGATAATTGCGCCGCGTCCGCCAAAACTTCAGCGGAAATGCCTTTGAGCGCGATAAATTCCGACGCTTGACGATTTCCGAGCGTAATCGTGCCGGTTTTATCGAGCAAAAGCGTATTTACATCGCCCGCCGCTTCGACGGCGCGACCGCTCATTGCGAGAACATTGTGTTGAACCAATCTGTCCATTCCGGCGATGCCGATTGCCGAAAGCAGTCCGCCGATAGTCGTCGGAATCAGACAAACTAGGAGTGAAATCAGCACGAAAACGGTTTGCGCCGCGCCCGAATAAATCGCAAACGGCTGTAACGTCACGACCGCGAGCAAAAAGATGATCGTCAGTCCGGCGAGCAGAATATTGAGCGCGATTTCGTTCGGCGTTTTCTGCCGCGACGCGCCTTCGACCAAAGCAATCATCCGGTCAATAAACGTCTCGCCCGGATTTGAAGTGATGCGAACCTTAATCCAGTCGGACAAAACTTTTGTGCCGCCCGTGACCGCCGAACGGTCGCCGCCCGATTCACGAATGACCGGCGCGGATTCGCCCGTAATCGCCGATTCGTCAACTGACGCAACGCCTTCAACAATCTCGCCGTCGCCCGGAATAAATTCACCGGCAACAACATAAACAACATCGTCTTTGCGGAGTTTCGTCGCCGCGACGGTTTCTTTTGAACCGTCTTTTTTGAGCAAAGTCGCGTTCGTTTCGGTCTTTGCTTTACGCAGCGTGTCGGCTTGCGCCTTGCCGCGTCCTTCCGCCATCGCTTCGGCGAAATTCGCAAACAGCACGGTGAACCAGAGCCAAAGTGTGATTTGCAATTCAAACGCGAAGTTTGCGCTTGTGCCTGTTGCAACGCCCGCAATTAATTTCAGCGTCAAAAACGTCGCGCCCGTCTCGACGACGAACATCACCGGATTTTTGAGCATCGTCTTCGGATTTAATTTCTTAACCGAATCAACCAGCGCGTTCGTAATAATTTTACTGTCCCAAATAGAAATTTCGTTTTTCATTTTAATAATTAATGTAAGGGCGGCGGCTTGTCCCCGCCCGTCGTTGACGATAATCAACGCAGTCGGGCGAGGATAAACCGTCACCCTTACAAATTTAGAAAGTCTGCCCGTTAATCATCTGGAAATGTTCCAGAATCGGCGATAAGCTCAAAGCCGGGAAAAATGTCAGTGCGCCGACGATCAGCACGACGCTGACCAGCAAAACGCTGAATAACACGGTGTTGACCGGAAATGTTCCCAAGCTCGGCGGAATTCGTTTCTTGCGCGCGAGGTTTCCGGCAATTGCGAGCATCGGGACGATCATCAAAAATCGTCCGATCAGCATCGCCATTCCGAGCATCGTGTTATACCACAAGGTATTTGCATTCAAACCCGCAAACGCCGAACCGTTGTTGCCCGTGCCGCTCGTAAATGCGTATAGAATTTCGGAAAGTCCGTGCGCTCCCTGATTGTTGAGCGAAGTCAAACCGAAATCCGGCGCAACCGATGAAATTGCCGCGAAACTCAAAATAATCAGCGGAAAAATCAGCGCGTAAAGCATCGCCATCTGCACATCGAAAGCCTCGATTTTCTTGCCGAGATATTCAGGCGTTCTGCCGACCATCAAACCGGCGATGAAAACCGTCAGGATCACAAACACCAACATTCCATACATTCCCGCGCCGACTCCGCCGAAAATAACTTCGCCGAGCAGAATGTTGACGAGCGGAATCATTCCGCCGAGCGGCGTGAACGAATCGTGCATCGAATTGACCGCGCCGCACGATGCGCCGGTCGTAACCGCCGCGAATAACGCGGAATTAGCGACACCAAAGCGAACCTCTTTGCCTTCAAAATTGCCGCCGACAACCTGTTGATTAACCGTCGCCGGATACAGCGGATTGCCTTTCGATTCCGCCCAATACGACGTGAAAGTCCCGACGACGAGCAAAAACATCATCGCCCCGAAAACCGCCCAGCCGTGTCCCGGCGATCCGGTCATTCGTCCGAGCATATATGTAAAACCCGCCGGAATAACCAAAATCAAAAGCATCTGGATAAAGTTGGAAAACGGTGTCGGATTCTCGAACGGATGCGCGGCGTTGGCGTTAAAAAATCCGCCGCCGTTTGTGCCGAGCATTTTAATCGCCACCTGCGAAGCGACCGGACCCTGCGCGATAGTCTGCGTGTCAATCGTCTGATCTTCCTTGACGTTATCGCCGTTTGCGTCCGTGATAACCGTGCCGTCGGCATCTTTTTTATCAACCTGCACGACGAAACTTTCGGTCAGTGTCGCGGTGTCATACGGTTTGAAATTTTGCACCATTCCCTGCGAAACAAGAAAAATCGCCGCGAGAAATGAAAAGGGAAGCAGCACATAAAGCGTTCCGCGCACCAAATCCGCCCAAAAATTGCCGAGATTATCGGTTTCAAAACGCGAGATTCCGCGAATAAAAACAACGGCGAGAGCCATTCCGACCGCCGCCGATTTGAAGTTTTGCACCGCGAGACCAGCCATCTGCGTCAGATAACTCATCGTCGTTTCGCCGCCGTAGGCTTGCCAGTTCGTGTTCGTCGCAAACGAAACCGCCGTATTAAACGACAATTCCGGCGAAGTTCCGGCAAAATCCTGCGGATTGAGCGGCAAACCGCCTTGCAGACGCGCAATCGCATAAAGCGCAAGCGTCGAAACGAGACTGAAAATCAGCATCGCCGCGCCGTATTGCTTCCAATTCATTTCCGCATCCGGCTCGACGCGGCAAATCGCGTAAAGAAGGCGTTCGATGGGCTTAAAAATAAAACTCAAAAACGTCTTCTCGCCCGCGTAAACCTTCGTCAGATAAATTCCCGCCGGCTTCGCAAGCAGCGTCAGCACAACGAGATAAAGTAAAATTTGTAAAATTCCGTTCGTAGTCATATTTTTAGTGGTGAACGGTGAGTGATGAATCTTTCATTCACCATTCACCGTTCACCGTTAATCAAAATTTTTCCGGTCGCAATAGCGCGTATGTCAAATAAACCAACAATAAAACCGAACAAATTGCCGCTAAAATAGTTTCTAAACTCATTCGCTTTTCGCTCCTTTTCGTAAGTTTTCACAGCCTGCGAGATAAGCCAGCGCAAGCAGGAAAAATCCGATCATCGCCGCAATAAAAATTAAATCCAACATTTTTGAAACCCCTCTCAATCCAAATGCCGAAAACGCCTTGTCAAGGTAATTTTCGCCGTGACATTTATTTTCTTCGTTTAATGACCGCGAAGGCGATCACGAAAAAAAGCACTCCGAAAATTACAATTACAAGAATCGCTCCCGACATTTTTTTCTCCCTTAAAAGTTGTAACCGAGTTCAAACAGGAAATAATGATTTCCTTGTTTTAACTGTGAATTTCCCAGCGAATACGCCAGATACGCCGTCACTTTCGGTGTCGGTTTGTAGATCAAACCCGGCGTAAAATAACCGTTCGCGTGTTTGCCGGTCAGCCAGTCAGCCGCGACCGAAACCTTTGAATTAATCGTCTGTTCAATCGCAAACTGTCCGCCCGCGCGAACCGCATTTTGGGCGACGACATTTTTCGAGAAAACATATCCGCCCGCCGTCAGGCGCGTTTTATTAATCGTTTTCGCTACGGCAAGATATGAATACGAACCGAATTTATAAGCGCGGTTTCGCACCGGAATATAAAAATTCGTTCCGGCAAAAACGGCGACATCCTTCTTCTCATTTTGATAAAAACGATATTTGACCGCCGGAACCAATGTTGTCGAATCCGAACCCGGATTAATATTTCCCGTGATGTTCAAACCGACTTCGACGTTTTCGCCCGTGCCGACGACGACGCGCGGCACGAAACTCGAAAATCTTCGCAGAGCCGCTTGATTATTAGTCTTAAAGCTCGCGTCAAATTCGCCGTAAACCTTGCCCTTGTCCATTATGTCCGCCGAAGGAACATTAAAAACCGTCTGCTGCGCGGCTGATTTGCCGCAAAAAATCGCCGATATAAAAATTGCGATTATAAAAAAATTGTTAAATAATTTGTTTGTCATTTTCGTCTGAAATATTTTTTGCCTTGTTCTTTAATTCACTAATTTTGTCGAGACAGTGTGCGCCGATTGCAAACAGCGGATAGATTGACAAAAACAACCAAAAACTATGCGACTTTTCACCTGAAAAATATTCAAAAACGGTCAAAAAGATCGCGCCGACCAAAATTAAAAAACCTCCAATCAATCCCATATATGCGCCGACCCGATACTTAATTAAACTTTCTGCAAATAAGTCGCGCTCTTTATGTTGATAAGCGAAAACATTTTCCGCCAAAGGATTTTTTGTTTGGTTCAAAAATTGGTTGGTCATATTATTTTTCTCGCTCACTAAATAAATAATACGACCCGCGATATAAAGTTGGGGTAAATGATTTATAAAAAGTTTATAAAGATTTTTATGTCTTTCGCTTAATTTTTGTGTATCAAATCAAAACACATAAACAATATTTGCAGACGCAGCAATTTTGATTCCACCCGGTTTTTTGTGAGATGAGTATAAAAGGCAGAAGCCCGCGCGTGAGCAAGGGCGCAGAAACTCTGCCATTTGCGCCCTTGCTCACGCGCGGGCTTCTGCCGCGTTTTGATAATTTACGAAAAAGGATTGAAGCGATAACCGACCCAAGGTTCAGTCACGATATATTGAGGTTTTGCCGGATTCGGCTCGATTTTTTTGCGGAGGTTGCCGAGAAAAACTCGTAAGTATTCGGTCTGTTCGGTGAAATTTCCGCCCCAGATTGCGGCTAATAAAGCGCGGTGCGTCAAAACTTTACCGTGATTTTTCACGAGAAACGTGAGCAGTTCAAATTCCTTTGGCGTGAGATGTATTTCCGATCCGCGCACGAAGATTTGATGAGTTGAGATTTCAATCGAAAAATCACCGGCTTCGAGGTGCATTTCCTCTTTTTTCTCGCTCGGCGCACGGCGCAGAGTGGCGCGCACCCGCGCGAGCAATTCATCCATTCCGAAAGGCTTTGTAATATAATCGTCCGCGCCTGCGTCGAGAGCTTCGACCTTTGTTTTTTCGTCGCCTTTGACTGACAAAACGACAATCGGAACTGCCGACAATTTGCGAATCTCGCGGCACAGTTCGATGCCGTTCATCTCCGGCATCTGCAAATCGGTAATCACCAGATCAGGATGAAAATCGCGGAAAGTATCGAGCGCGGATTCGCCGTCCGCAGCCGTTCGCACATCATACCGATGCGCCTGCAAACTGCGTTTCAAAACACGCGAAATTTGGTGTTCGTCGTCAACGACTAATATTTTTTTCGATTCGCCCATACTGTCGGAACCGTCTGCGGTAGCGGATGGTTTAAGTCTGTCATCAGACGTTTCAGATAATAAAGTTCAACCGCCCGCTACCGCAGACGGTTCTGACTAATCATCACCGATTGGAATACTAAAAACAAATTTCGTCTTGAAATTATCCTCACCGTCGGCGACCCAAATACGTCCGCCCTGTGATTCAACGATGCCGCGTGCGATTGCTAAACCTAATCCCAAACCGTTTGAAGTCGCGTGAATGTCTTCTTCCTCAGCGCGGAAAAACTTCTCGAAAACCTTTTCGCGCATATTTTCCGCAACTCCGCGTCCTTCGTCTTCGACGGCGATTTCGACCGTTTCGTTTGCCGCCCGCCGCGCCGAAATTCGGATATTTGAAGCAACAGGCGAATATTTTGCGGCGTTGTCGAGCAGCGTATAGACGACTTCGGCAAGCGAACTCGCATCGGCGAAAATGTTCGGCAGATCGCGTTCGATTTTGATCAAAATATGGTTGGAACCGAGTTGATTTTTCGCCCGCTGAATCGCGTTATTGATAATTTCTTCGACTTCGCTCCAAGCCTTTCTGATGTGCATCGCATTCGCTTCGATCTTCGCAATGCCGACCATTCCTTCGATAAATTCATTCAAACGGTCGGTTTCTTCGTTGATAATGTCGAGAAATTCCTTTTGACCTTCCTCATCGAGCAGTTTTTCTCGTTTATCTTCGAGTAGTGTCGTGACCGACGCTTTGATCGAAGTCAGCGGCGTTCGTAAGTTGTGCGTGACGGCATCAAGCAGCGCAGATTTAAGTTTCTCGCTCTGGCGCAAGGCTTCGGCTTGACTCGCCTGGGCAAATGCGCCTTGCAGTTCATCGTAAAGCCTTTGAATCTCAACTTTACTGCGCTCGGCTTCAAATGCCCGCCGCCGCGCATAACTCGAAAGTTCGCCCGCGACGACTGCCGTCAATGTAAACGCAAACCACGCGACGAGATTTTGCGGCTCGGAAATCGTCCACGTTCTAACCGGCGGCAGAAAAAAATAATTAAAGCAAAGCATCGCCAGCAGGGAAACAAAAAGTGCCGGATTGCGCCCGAAAAACGTCGCCGAAAAGAGAATAATAATCAAAAATGCAAGCGCAATCGTCGTCGAATTTATTTCCCTGTGAAACGGTTCGAGCAAAACAGTCGTCAGCAAAACCGCGCCGAACGGAACGCCGAAACGAAGTAATTTGTTATTGCTGAAAAAGTTCATTGCTTTACCAAACTTTATTGTAAAATTTGCCAAAGTCAATTCTAAACGGGGAAATGAATGAAGGTTAGGAGAATATTTTCACCGCTATTAATTAATGAGCCGGTCACGCAGTGCAATCGAAACTGCTTCGCTTTTGGTGTGAACCTGTAATTTTTCATAGATACGGCGCATATGGAATGAAACGGCGTGGACTGTCACGCCGATTTCAGCGGCGGCGGTTTTGTAATTGTGACCTTCGACGAGCATTTTCAAAAGGCGCGTTTCGTGCGGCGTTAAATCGTAATCGGCGCGTTCGGGTGGTCGAATGTCGCGGAAAATCGTAATCACTCGCCGCGCGACTTCGGGCGACATCGGCGAACCGCCCGCCACGGCTTCTTTAAGGCTTTCGAGCAGACGAACCGGCGGCGTTTTCTTTAATAAATAGCCGCACGCACCGGCACAGAGCGCGTCGAAAATCCGTTCGTCGTCGTCGTAAATCGAGAGCATTATCACGAGTAATTCGGGAAATTTTTCCTTCAAAAGTTTAATTCCCTCGATGCCGTCCATTCCGGGAAGTCCGATGTCACACAAAACCACGTCGGGCAAATCCGCGCCGACGCGCCGCAAACCTTCTTCCATCGAACCGAATTTTCCCGTGCAGTGAAAACCGTCCGTGCCGTCAATCAACATCCCTAAACCCTCGCGGATTTCGCGGCGGTCTTCGATGATGCCGACGTTGATTGTTTTAGTTGTGACGGCTGCCTCGTTGGTGTTCATACGTTTTATACGATAACGAAATCTGCAAATAAAATCACTACATACACGAGTAGCCAAAGTTTTGCGGACAGTTTTTCGGCTTCAAGAATACTTTTCGGAATAGCTGAAAACTGATAGCGAATAGCTGATAATTTGTTTCCGACATCGCAAACTTTTCTTAATCTATCAGTTATCAGCTATTCCGAAAGCATTTTCCCACTAACATTCAGCAGGTCGCTACCGCTCATTGTTCTGACAGGAGCGGCACGTTCAAATTGACGATTGTTCCTGATGTGTCGGAAACGATTTCGAGTTTGCCGCCTAAACCGTTCGCCCGCGCATTCATACTGACGAGTCCGTGACCGCCGTTTTGTTCATTCGGCGCAAAGCCTTTGCCGTCGTCCTGCAAGCGCAAAATAATCTCCGCCTTTTCGATGATTAATTCGATTTTAACCTTTTTGCAGTTCGCGTGTTTGACGATGTTGTTGACGGATTCTTTGAAGATGAGAAAAACTTCGCGCCGCAGATTTGCGCCGAGTGCGATGTCGGCGATTGGCGTTGCCGCGTAAGTAAATTCGATGTTTTTTGCCGTCAAAACGTCTGATGCGAAGCGGCGCATTTTGCCTGAAAGTTCGCTCAAAAAGTCCTTGTTCGGGTTGATCGCCCAGACAATATCGCTCATCGCGTCAACAAGTTCGCGTGACGAAGCGGCGATAAATTCGAGCGGTTCGACGACTTTTTCGTTTGATTTATCAACTCTCTGCTGCAAAACTTCGCTGTAAATCGAGATTTGCGTTAATGACGAACCGATGTCGTCGTGCAGATCGGCGGCGATTCTTCTTCTGACTTGTTCGAGTTCGCGCAGACGGTCGCTTTTCGCGTTTCGTTCGATTTCGTCGGCGCGTTTCGTGTCGGTGACATCTTCCATTACGAGAATGACTTCGAGCAGTTCGCCTGCTTCGGTGACAACCGGATAAGCGAACGATTCAAACCACGGCATCGCCGATTTTTCGACGAATTCAACGCCGTGACTGTTTTCGTGCGGATCATAAGGTTCGGGCGGAAAATGGACGGTTTCGCCCTTGAAAACACGCCGCAGTTTTTCGACGACACCGATTCTGATGAGTTGTTCATCCGCCAAAAAATCCCAGTGTTTAATCTGGTCGTAAGTAATTCCCCAAAAATTTTCGTAAGCGCGATTGATGGCGCGAATCGAGCCGTCGGGCGCGAAAACGACGATGCCGAGCGGCGATTGTTCATTCATCTGGCGAAAACGATTTTCGGAAACGGAGAGCTTGCCGAAGGCGGTTTCAAGTTCGCGCAGACGCGCCGCGCGATAGCGTTCGATGGCTAAAATTACGCCGCTGACAACCAATGCCGCTAATAATAAAAACCACCAGCGGCGATAAATGGGCGGCAAAATTTTAAAGTTGATGTTCGCCGCCTCGCCGTATTTGCCCGCCGAATCAACCGCCCGCACGAAAAATCGGTAATCACCCGACGCGAGATTGGCAAAATTAACCGTGCGCGAATCGGTCGGTTCGCTCCACTCGTCGTTCGCGCCTTCGAGCCAGTATTGATAACGCAAATTTTCGCCAATCGCAAAACTGAGGCTGAAAAAATCTATCTGCATTTGATTTTGCGAGGGTTCAAACTGTAATTCGTTAATTTGATTCGTGCCGAGTTCGGAGACGGGAATATTCACGCCGGCGACGCGCAGATTGTTGATTAAAGTCGGCGATGGCAGAGTGTTTTCCGCGTTTTCGGGAACGAATTTCGACAATCCGCGATAAGTCGCAAACCACAGATTGTTTTTTGAATCGTGCAGGCAAGTGCCGATTTCGCTGTAACTTAGACCATCAGCGACAGTGTAATGTTTGATCTGTTCGGTGTCGGGATCGAGACGGTCAACGCCGCGCACGGTGCCGACGTAAATTCGCCCCTGCGCGTCTTCGGTGACGCAGCGCGTATTAATGCTCGAAAGTCCGTTCGACGGCGTATAAATTTGAAAATTCGGTTTGTCGTCCGCCGGATTATCAACCCGCGCCGCGCCGCCGCGCTGTGACGGAATCCACAAACGCCCACGACTATCGGCAAAAAGCGTCGAAATAGTTCCCGCCGGAACGCCGTCGGCTCCGGTGAAAAGTTGAAATTTCCCGTTGCGGTAACGCAGCACATCGCCTAACGCAAAACTAAACCAGACATCGCCGTTCGCGGTTTCGGCAAAACCGCTCGGCTGATGAAAAGCCGGAACGCCGTCCGTTTCCGCGTATTTGTAAAATTTGCCAGTGGCGCGTTCCCACCTCGTCAAAATCACGTCGCCTTTCGTGCCGATCCAGATGTCGCCGCGCGAATCTTCGTTGACGGCGACAAAATCGAAATTCGGCAAACCGTCTTTTTCCGTATAAATCGCGTCGGCTTTCGCGGTTGCCAAATCCGCCAATTTGTCGGTTTTCGGAAAATGATAAAGCCCGTTTTTAGTAGAAATCCACCATTCGCCGAGGTGATCCTGAAACGGCGATTCCGTTCCCAAAGGATGTGAAACAACCAGATTCGGCGCGACTCCCAACCCGAACGGAACGAAGCGGTCGCCGTTCAAAGACAGCATTTCGCTTGCGTTCAGGATCGTCCCGATTTCTCCGGCGTTAGTTTCAAAAATTCCCCAGACGAACCGCCGCCCGATGCCGTCCGATTCACGAAAAGCCGTAAAACCGTGCCGCGTAATTTTAATCGCGCCGTTCGTTTCCGTGCCGAGCCAGACGTTGTTCGCCGAATCTTCCTCGATGACGTTGATGTATTTGTCGGTTAATCCCTGCTCGATTCCGTAATTCTGCAAAACGCCGTCGCGGAATATGAAAAGTCCCGCGCCGCGAGTGGCAATCCAAATGCCGCCGTCGGAAATTTTTTTCAAATCCAGAATATTTACCGGCTCTTTCGGCGCGACAAACCACGTTTCCGTGCCGGCAATTTCGGACAAAACCAGTTTGCCCTGATCGGCAAAACTCTTTTGCGGAGCAGCGGAAATCAAATGTCGTGCGGATTTTACATCAGCCGCCGCTTCGGGTTTAACAACGAGCAAACCGCTTTGAAAACCGACCCATAAACGATTTTCGTCATCGAACAGCAGTCGCGCCGCCCGACGTTCGGCGGGCGATGCGGCAAACTCGTATCTGACCGTTTCGCCGTTTGGCAAACGGCGAATCAACCCGACATCCGCAGCAATCCAGAGCGAACCTTCCGCGTCTTCGATCACGCTTGTAACATCGGGCGCGTCAAAACCCAACTCGACACGGCGAAATTCCTTTTGATTATTTGTTTCGTCGAGATAATAAAGTCCCTGCGCCGTCGCCGCCCAAAATTGTCCGGCGCGGTCTTCGTAAAAACTTTTAACCGCCAGATTTCTAGTCGCGTCGCCGATTCTGTATAAAGTAAATTTAGGCTCGTCTCCCGCCGCCAGAGGATTAAATAAAATCGCGCCGCCGTTGGTTGCGAGCCAATATTCGCCGCCGCGCCGTTCCACCAAATCGTTCAGCGCGGGTTCCTGTAATCCTTGCGCCGAGTTGTAATTGGTAAAAGAAAACCCGTCGAAACGCGAAAGCCCGTCGCCCGTGCCGAACCACAAAAAACCCCGCGAATCACGCTTGATCGCACGAACGCGCTCGTGAACCAAACCTTCGGCGGGCGTGTAAGATTTCGTCGCCAACTGTCCGGCGAACAGATAGTTCGGCGCAAGCAACAGCAAACTTATCCACCAAACCTTGCAAATCAAATTTTTCGTTTTCATCGGCAATCGCGGAACTTGCGATAAACATAACATTATTCGGAACAAAAAGATTAATTTTCGCCGTTTGCCGTGAAAATAAGATCGTTGGTTTCTTCCAAAATTGAACGCACCTGCGTCGGCTGATTAAATGTAAATCGCTTGGCGAAAACGCTGAAAATATAAGTTTCGCCGGACGGCACATTTTCAAATTTGAAATAGCCGAAAGTTGTTGAAATAGCCGTTCGCGTTTCGCCGTTTACGCCCGTCAATGTCACACGCACATTGCGAATTCCGCCGCCGTTTGCGGTCAATACGCGACCGCCGACGGTCACGCTTGCCGCCGACGGCGCGAAGTTTTGCGCCGTCCAGAAACCGGGCTGAAACTTGTATGGAACATTTTGCTGGTTCGTTCCGGCGGCACTTTGTCCGATTGTTCCTTCGAGCGAATAATTGCCGCCGACGCTTGCACTGCCGCCGCTCGCGCCGCCGTTCGCAATCGCCGTCTGCGTCAAAGTGTAATTGCCGCCCGAAGCAATTTGCGCGTTTGAAACTGCCGCGAAAATGCAGATTACGATTGAATATTTCCAAATTTTGAAGCCGAATAAATTTTTCATAATTTTATTTCAATAAATTTAGGCGTTTTGACTGGAGCGCGAACATCCTGCTTGCCGTCCGTTCGAGGCTTTGCGAGAAGGCGGACGCGCACCTTCGCATCATTCAACTTGATTTTTAGACGAGCATTTCCGCACCTGTTCTCGTAAAACCTCGAACGCGCGGGGCAGGCAAGATGCCTGCGCTCCGGTCAAAACGCTCCGGTCATTATTTCACGCACAATTTCGCCGCCGGATTTGCCGCACAGACAAGCATTTTCAATTCTTCAATTTGTGCCTGCTGTGCTTTTAATTGTTCGAGCATTTGCAGATTTTGCTGACGAAGCGCGTCGAAATATTTATTAGAATCGGTAAAATTTCCCGGCGTGCAGGTCGAGATTTGGTTCAGCGAGTTGCGGCAGAGCGATGTGCTGCCCGCCGCGCCGAGTCCGAAAACCTGAACTTTATCGCTGCCGTCGGCGCGTCCGAGAACAATCGTGTTGCTCGTCGAAACAGTCGCGCCCGCGCCGATGACGGTGGCGAAGTTCAGATTATTCACCGAAAAATCCGCCTGATTGCCGAGAGCCGAATTGTTGCCGCCCGAAGTATTGCCTGAACCCGCATTCGAGCCGACCATCGTATTATTGCTGCCCGTTGTGTTTAAGCCTGCGCTAACACCGAAAAACGCATTGCCGCTGCCGCTCAAATTATTTCTGCCCGCGCTCACACCGAAAAAGGCGTTGAATGTTCCCGTCGTGTTAAATCGTCCGGCATCTATGCCCGCGAAGACGTTAAATGTGCCGGTCGTGTTATCGAATCCGGCACTGCGTCCGAAAAACGAATTATCGTTCGCCGTGTTATTGCGCCCCGCGTCCGTGCCGAAAAACGAGTTATTGTTGGCGGTTAAATTATTCAATCCGGCGTTCGAGCCGAAAAATGAATTGCTCGCGCCGGTCGTATTACCTCCGCCGGAATTTGAACCGACGAACGAATTACCGCTGCCCGAAGTATTGCCGTAACCTGCCGAATTTCCGAAGAAAGCGTTGTTATTTCCCGAAGTGTTGTTATAACCCGTGGAATCGCCGAAGAACGAATTGCTGCTGCCGTTGTTCGTGTTTCCCGCCTGCATTCCGAAAAATGCGTTGTTGCTGCCCGTCGAATTCAAAAATCCCGCGCTCGTCCCAAAAAACGAATTTGCCGTGCCGGTCGTGTTAAAATTTCCGGCATTTGCGCCGACAAAAGAATTATTGCCGCCGCTCGTGTTGTTTTGTCCGGCGATGTTGCCAAGAAATGTGTTGTTGAAACCCGTCGTGTTATTTTGTCCAGCAGATTTGCCGAAAAAGGCGTTAAAATTTCCGGTCGTATTGCTCTGTCCCGCGCTCGTCCCGACGAATGAATTGTCACGTCCCGTCGTATTAAATCGTCCGGCGTTAACACCGAAAAAGACGTTAAAGTTTCCGGTCGTATTGTCGAATCCGGCACTTCTGCCGAAAAACGAATTACTGTCGCTGGTCGTATTGCGACCGGCATCCGTGCCGAAAAACGAATTGTTGATGCCCGTCGTGTTGGAAAATCCCGCGTTCATCCCGAAAAACGAGTTGCCGCCGCCCGTCGTATTAAAAAAAACCGCGCCGTCACCGAAAAATGAATTACCCGAACCGCTCGTATTGCTCACACCCGCCAACATTCCGAAAAATGAATTGCTGCCGCCGCCCGTATTATTTTGTCCCGCGCTCGTGCCGAAAAATGAATTACGAAAACCCGCCGTGTTCAGGTTTCCCGCCGCGTTGCCGACAAATGTGTTATTGCCGCCCGTCGTATTAGCGGTTCCGGCGTTGACTCCGGCGAAAAAATTGTTTGTTCCCGCAACGCTCAAAACACGACTGCCGCCGATGTTAAATTGCATCGCCGCATTGAAAATATTCGCTGCGCCCGTCCCGTCAATGCTGAAATTCGCGCCCGTCTGCTGCGTCGTCTGATTGTTAATTCCGCCCGTCGAAGCGATGGTCAGAGTATTTCCGACCGGCGTGATCGTCACGTTCGCGCCCGCCGCGAGCGTGACATCGCCGCTCAGATTATTGACGCTTCTGACATATTGCCCCGTCACATATTGATTGGCGGGAATGCCGCCGAGCCGAGCCGCATCGCCCGCCCGGTTCGCCGTCAAAGCGTTCTGCGCCGTAATCGCATAAGGCGCGGGCGTAATTTCCTGCCTCGGAGTCAAAACCGTATTTATTACAGTGACTTCTAAAAACCGCGCCGCGCCGTCAAAACTCGCCGCCGTGTAATCGAGCTGCACGGTAAAAATCCCGTTGACCACCTGCACCGCCGGAAGATTAACAGTTGCGCCAATCTGTGTGCCGCCCGAAACCGCGTCAAACAACTTAAACGACATTGCATAACTGCTATTCGTCGGCTGCGTCTGCGTCGAATCAATAAAGCGTCCCTGATAAGTAAAGGCGGTCGTCTGCGCCTGCGACGTAACGGCAAAACCAGAAAACAATATAAATAATAAAACCGCCGCATTTGTTACGGCGTAGATTTTCGACATAGATGATTTCTCCTTCAATCTGCTCAACGCCTTGCATCGTAAAGCAATGGCGCGGTGAAATCACTACTTATGCAGGTAGTTAAAATTTACCGGCACGGATTAAAACGAAATACTGTAGTTTTAGCGTTTACCGGGTGCAAGTGAACTCGCCGCGAATGGTTACATTGCGGCGTTCGGCAGTCGGTTGTGTTGGCTTGATGAAATTATGTTGAGGAAGAGTTTTCTATTATCGTTTTTCAAGTCGTGCGATAGAGATACCAGTCGGACGCGATTTTTTCGACCCAAATGTAACGCCAGCCGTCAATCGGCGGCGGTGTTCCTGACGGTGAATAGACGAAACCGACGGAATTATCCGTGATGCCGCCGATGGTAATTTCAATGTTGGCATTGGATTTTGTTTCAAGCGCGGTCAGATGCAAACTTTTCAGCGCGGCGGCGGTTTTCGGAAATTTCGGCGTGTTTCGGGTGACGGTTTCAATCGTTCGCGGCTCGTCCTCTTCGGTATCAATCGTTGCTTTTTCAACAGTTGCAACGGCGACATTTTTTCGGCTTTTAACTTTACGCGGTGTAATTGGTTTGACAGGTTTCTTTTTTGTTTCGAGAGCCGCCAGTGTCGAGAGTTTATCGAGCGCGGCGCGATTTTTTTGAAACCAGTCGGCGAGCATTTTATCCGAAGAGAGAACCAGTTCGGTATTTGCCAGAGTTTCTTTTTCTTCCGCCGTCAGCACGGATTTGCTTTTCAGTGCGGCGTTGATTGATTTGATAAATCCGGTTTGCGCCATCGCCCGCATCGTGCGGATTTTCCAGCCGTCGTCAAATTTTAAGTAGAAATATAAATCAACCGTGCGCGAATTTTCCTCGATTATCAGAATTCTGGCGACCGAAAAATTCTGCTCGACCGAAACGATTTTATCCGGTTTGCCGAAAGCCTGACCGAACCACGCATCGTTCCATTTGGCTGCGTCGCCGATGAACAATTTGCGCGCCTCATCCGATTGCAGCAATTGTTTATTGTTTAATTCGACAAATTTCAGCATCGCCTCCGCCGCGCCCGGAGGAGACAAATTATTCGGACTTTGTGCAAAGGCGAAGGGGGAAACGGCTAGCGAAACGACTATTACAAACAAAAATTTAATCATATTTAATCTAAAAGAATTCCACGTCAGCTTGCTGCGTGGGTTTCCTTTGTAGCCCTGCAAGGGCGTAAGTTCTTTTCCCAAAAAATCGTGGTTTCGCCGATTTGGGCGAAAATTTTCGGGTGAATGCCCCGTCTGCTTGCAGCGAAGTTCGTCCGAAAATAACGATTTTTTTTACTTCGTCATAATTGTCCGCGAACGCGATGGACGACAACGCCGTCAAGATTAAAATCGTAAATGCTAATTGTTGAAGTTTCCGCATAAATTTATTAATCCATTTCTCCCGTCACGACCATATAATCCATCTGGGTTTCTTCAAATCCCTGCCCGAAAACATTGATAAAAACGGCGATTTTATTCTTGTAAAGATAAACGCTTTCAATTTTGTAGCCGTATGCTAAACGCCGTGCATTCGGCAAAACATCCACGTCTTTTTGCAGGATTCGCGGTTCGATAAACTTATGTTTCGTTTTATCTTGCAGCGTTAATTCCATCTTGAATTCCGAAGCGTCTTCATCTTTTCCGCCGCCGACCGGAGTTGTCGTCAGCGTCAATTCGTAAAAATCATAAGTATTTAGAAGGTAGGTATCATAAGCGGAGTTGAAGATGACTTTTTCGATGTAGCTTTTGTCGCGCCTGACTAATCCGTCTCGATAATTTTGCACCACAACTTCTTTTGTCGTGCCGTCAAGTTCAGCAAAAGTCCTTTTCTCCTCGAAAGGCGTAACGCAGCTCCAATCGCTTAATAAATGCGACACGACCAGACCTCCCGTATTTCCGCGTTTGATACCGAATTTTCTCAGAGCTGCGGGAACGAGTTTTTGAGTATATAAACGAAGTGCCGCTCTCGATTTGGCAGTTTCTTCGTCACTGTCTTCAATCACAATCGGTGCGATTGCGTATAAATTTTTGGCGGTATCAATAATATATGTCGCCTGAAATCCGCCGCCGCCATCGCCGCCGTAATCGGTATTTTCAAACGCCAAATAATTGCCGTCTTTCGAGAAACCGATGAAATCTAACGAACTGTATGTGAACGCGAACGAATTCGACGACAATGCAGTCAGCAAAACCGCGAAAATTAACAGTTGAATTTGTTTCATAAATGAATGATTCTGCTCGTCCAGCCTCTTTGAGACTTGATCGTTAAAACGTCTGCCGATACTTCAATTTCCGTCATTATTTTGTTAAAAAATTGGTCTTGCGGCAATGCCGCCTGATGTGCGGCGACGGCTTCGCCTCGCCGTGTCTGCTTATTAAACTCTTGAGGCTGCGCCTCCGCCGAAGAGTGAGGCGTAGCCTCAAAATTAGAAATAGCGAACCGAAAAGGCACAGCCTTTTCGCACATCGGGCGGCACAGCCGCGAAGAATTTGAATCTCCAAACTAATGAGACTGTGAATCTTCAAATTTGCCCAAATATTGAAAGTTCACGCTATCTACAATTTTTGTCTTCAAAATTTCACTTTCAATTCATTTACCGCAGATTGCCGCCGCCGGATTCATCGCGCAGACGGTTTGTTTCAACGCTTCGAGATTTTTCTGCTGGATTTTTATTTGTTCGGCTTGCGCGGCGATTTGCTCCGTTTGTTGTTTGATTTGCGCGGCTTGCGTTTCAAGTTGCGCGGTTAGTTCTTTAGTGGAATCGGCGGAACTGCCGGCGAAACCGGTCGGACAATTCGACAGGAGATTATTCGAGTTCCGACAGAGCGGGATAGTTCCGGTATTGGTGAACGACGAAATGCTCGTTAGTTTAGTTTGTGCCGTCATTTCAATTGACGATGTAATGATGCCTGCCGGTGTAAAGACAGTGCCGCTGACATTCAGATTGCCCGGAACTCTGACAAAATCAATGTCCCTGCCGAGAAAAACCGAGTTGCTCGAATTGGCGACGGCACCGGCACCGACGGCGGTTGCAAAAGTCGGTCCGGGGAATCCCGGAGTGAACGATTGAACCTTGGCTCCGCTGCCGATTGCTGTGTTACTGCTGCCGTCAACTGAAGTAAAATAACCGATGACGGTGTTGGTCGTGCCGGTCGAAATAGAATTGCCGCCGAGAATCGTATTCTGATTGCCGTCTGCCTGACTGCCCGAACCGACGACGGTATTTTCACTGCCGATTGTGCTGTTTGACTGAGAACCGATTAGCGTATTGCTGCTGCCGTTCGTATTCAGGCTGCCTGAATTGTCGCCGATAAAAGTATTTGACGAACCGCCGGTGTTGATTGCGCCCGCCGAATTTCCGAAAAATGCGTTGCTGCTTCCGCTGTTATTCGCCGCGCCTGAGAGACTGCCGAAAAACGAATTGCCCGCGCCGGTCGTTGCGCTGCCGGATTGATAACCGAAAAACGAATTATCGTTGACGGTTTGGCTGGCAAGTCCCGATTGAAAGCCGAAAAACGAATTGCGCGTGCCGGTCGAATTGACGTTTCCCGCGAAATAGCCGAAAAACGAATTCGCGTTTGCCGTCGAATTTGCTTGCCCTGCGCCGCTGCCGAAAAACGAATTTTGCGAACCGGAAATATTTGCAAATCCCGCATCTCTGCCGACAAAAGTATTATTGCCGCCGCTCGTGTTCGATTCGCCCGAATCGCTGCCGATAAACGTATTCGCCTGACTGAATCCGTTCGCGGATTGTCCGGCTTTATAGCCGAAAAATGCGCTGTTTGCGCCGAGCAAAGTATAATTGGAAAGCTGTCCGGCAACGATGCTCGTCGAATTCGGCGTGCCGAAAACATTCGCGCCGCCGATTTTATAACTTGTCGTTGCCGAATTGACGATGTTCGCCGAAAGCGTCCCGCCGACCGTGCCGCCGCCGCTGATATTAAAGTTTGAAGTCGGCTGTAAAACCGTCGAATTGTTGATAAAACTTCCGCCGCCGCCGCTCGCCGTGCAGGTCGAAATCTGGTTTGAAGCGTTGCGGCACAACGCCGTTGCGCCCGCCGCGCCGAGTCCGAAAATCTGCACGGTGTCGCTGCCGTTGCTTCGTCCGAGCGCAATTGTGTTTGAAGCGGAAACGACCGAACCCGCGCCGATTGCCGTCGCAAAATTTAGGTTATTCGCTCCAAAATCCGCCAAACTGCCGAAAGCCGAATTATTGCCGCCCGTCGTATTCGCCGCCCCCGCAAAATTGCCGAAAAAAGAATTTGTATTGCCCGTCGAATTATTTTGTCCCGCACTTCTGCCGACAAACGCATTGTTTGAACCGAGCGTGTTACTGAAACCGGAACTGAGTCCGAAAAATGAATTATCCGCGCCACCCGTGTTCGTTGATCCGGCACTGAGTCCGAAAAATGAGTTGTCCGCGCCGATTGTATTAAAGCGTCCGGCATCCAATCCGAAAAATGAATTATTGCCGCCGGTCGTGGTAGCGAATCCGGCACTGCGCCCGAAAAATGAATTATTCGTCGCCGTGTTACTGCGTCCCGAATCCGTGCCGAAAAACGCATTGTTAATTCCCGTCGTGTTCGTCATTCCGGCGTTCATCCCGACAAATGTGTTGTCGCCGCCCGTCGTTACGGTTCCGGCGTTCATCCCGGCGAAAACATTTCCGCCGCCGCCGCTTAAAAAACGACTGCCGCCGATATTAAACTGCGTCGCCGCATTAAAAATATTCGCCGCGCCCGTGCCGTTAACGCTGAAATTAGCCGCCTGCGAATTCGCGTTTTGATTTTGAATATAATTCGCACTTCCGGCAAGCGGATTGCGGTCGTCGGCAAGCCGCGCGTCGTTCGTCTGCACATATTGATTCGCCGCGATTCCGCCGAGCGCAAACGAATCGTCCGCCGAATTTGCAATCCGGCTGCGAATCGCCAGCGGCGCAGTCGTCAACTGCTGACGCGGCGCAAGAATCGTAAATGGATTGACACTGCCGACCGGACGAACGCCGACCTCGACAAACAAATCAACACTACGAAAAACCGTTCCGCCGAAATTAAGCTGCACCGTAAAAATCCCGTTGACGACCGAAACGCTCGAGATTGTCTGCACCGCGCCGACCTGATTGCCGCCGCCTGCCGCGTCGAATAATTTATACTGCATTTCATAATTGCCATTCGTCGGCTGCGGCAAAGTTGAATCAATAAATCGCCCCTGATAAGTAAAAACCGTCGTCTGTGCTGATAGCGTGACGGCAAAAATAAAGAACAATATAAATAACAGAAATGCGTTTTTTCGCGCATTTAACAAATTCGATACAGATACTTTTTTCATAATTGAATACTGCCTTTGTAAAAAGCGATCAGGCAGTGTTCAGCATCATAAATCAGTCGCGCGGCAATAACACTACTCACACAGGTAGATAAACTTTCGGAGATGCGTGTCGGTCATTTTATGTTTGCGGTTACGCAACTTAGGACTGTTTGCCCACGAACGAATTAAATTTCGATCCGCCGGAAATTGCGTCTAAGCCTAACAATTTCAACATAAACCTCGAAAATGGACGAAATAAAAGAGGTTAAATTTTTTCTTTTTTGGGAAAAATCGGTAAAATCATTTACCATTTTACGAAATTCGTTTATACTATCCACAGTTTGCTTGGAGTTTTGTGTAAAACTATTTCTTAAATGAAGCAAACAAAAGGATTGAATTAAGTTTACCAACTTTGTTGAAAGAGATTCGGCGGGTCGAGCATTTTGAAAGAAAATTTGCTCCTCGCATTTTAATAAGAGCGAGAAGTTTCGCTTTTTACGGAAAAGATTCCTGCGTGAAAACTCAAATTTTTTTGTTTCGGAAAAAATTAAACACTTTCCGAAGACAATCGAAAACCAATCAAATTCCGCAAAATCAGTTCTCGTTTTCGAGAGCTTAAATTAAAACCGTCTTTCAATCCGCCAAATCAGATTCTCCAAGCCGACATTGATCACAAAATTAAGTGAGGAAATATGTCAAAAGAAATGATAATCAGCGTCAACGGGCGCGAGAAAAAGATCGCTATTCTCGATAACGGCAAAGTTACCGAATTTTATATCGAACGCGGCGGCGAAGAAAATTCCGGCGTGGTCGGTAATATTTACAAAGGTCGTGTGCAGCGCGTTCTGCCCGGAATGCAGTCGGCGTTCGTCGAAATCGGACTCGAACGCGACGCATTTTTGTATGTTTCGGACTTCTTTGACGAAGAAGAAGAAATCGAGCGAATTATAATGGAAAAGGGCAAAAAAGTTTCGCCCGAAGAAGTCAAACGCGAGGCTGACGACAAAATTGCGCGAGCGCGTATCGAACGCGAAAAACAAATGGAAGCGGCACAGGAAATTGCCGAACCGATGACCGAACGCGGCGCGTCTGCCGTTGAATTGGAAAGAGATGAGCCTGAATTTTCCGACGAAATTGTGGAAGAAACAGAACAAACTCAAATCGAAGAAACCGTCGAACTAAAGCAAACTGCACAGCCTGCGGAAACTTCGGAACAAAAAAGACAACGCAAAAATCGTCGTGACCGTAAACGCGAAAAACGCGAACTCGAAGGTCTTCAAACACCTGAATCGGAGCAAACGGCAGAAGAAAACGCCGCCGAAACATCAACCGAATCGCCGATTATTTTCGAGATGGACGATTCATCGTTTGAAAGAATTGTTGATGACGAAGAAACAACCGGCGATATGTTCAAGGACGCTTATATGCAGGAAGCGATTGTTGACCAGGTTCGCGCCATTGAATTCAATATGGAAAGCACCGCGACCGCCGAAGTCGGGTCATTGATTGATTCGGTTGACAATGCGATGAATTTTGAGCGAATTGCCGACGAAGATGAAACTGAAACGGTCAACGCCGAAGAACAGAAAAAATCGAAAAATCGTCGCGGTAGTCGCGGCGGAAAAGGTCGCAACAAATCGTCGCAAGCCGGTGAAACGGTCGAAATTGCCGTGACCGAACAGTCAAACGAAACTGCAAACAAGGAAGAAGCACCGGCGGAATCGAAGAAAAAATTGTCATCGCGCGGCAAAAAAGAAAGTCCGACTGAAGAAGTAAAACAAGAATCCGATGAACCGAAAGCAGACGCGAAACCGTCGAGCAAGAGTTCGAGAAACAAAAAAGCACGCGGCGGCATCAAAAAGCCGAAACTGGAAAATGCCGAAGCAAGCGTCAAAGATTCTTCGTCAAATGCCGAAATGACGGTGCGGCGCGGCGGACGCGGCGGACGCGGACGACGACCGGGAAATCCGGGCGGCACGGGCAAACCGCAGGAACGCTACGAAGGTTCGGAAATGGGCGAAACCGTCAACGCCGAATCGGAAATGGCAGCGGCGGATTTTGAAAGCGCACCGGCGGCAAAAACAGGTTATCAGGGCAGTAACAATCGTCGTGACAACCGTGATAATCGTGACAATCGCGGCGGACGCGACCGTTCACAGCCGACGATTACCGATCTTTTGCGTGAAGGTCAGGAAATTCTCGTGCAGATCGCTAAAGAACCGATTGCGCGCAAAGGTGCGCGAATCACTTCGCACATTGCGCTTCCCGGACGATTTCTTGTTTATATGCCGACGATTGAACACTTGGGCGTTTCGCGCAAGATCGAATCGGCGAACGAACGCGGACGGCTTCGCGTTTTGATTCAAAAGATCAAGGCGGAAGAAGATGTTCCGTCGGGCGGATTTATTGTGCGGACCGCCGGAATCGGCATTTCCGAGGAAGATTTGCGCCAAGATGCACGTTATTTGGTTCGCACTTGGATGGACATCAAAAAGCAAGCCGAAAAATCGAAATCGCCCGCGCTCGTTCATCAGGATTTGGATATTATTCAACGCATTTTGCGTGACCAGCTTTCCGATGATTTCACGGCAATTCGCGTAGATTCGGAAGAGGAATATTTGCGAATCGTCGAATTTATCAATCGAATTCAGCCGCGTCTCGTCAAACGCGTCAAACTTTACACGCGTGAAGAACCTATCTTAGAGGCTTACAATGTGCAGGAAGAAGTTGATAAAGCCTTGAAACCGCGTGTTTGGCTCAGATCGGGCGGTTATCTCGTCATTAATCAAACCGAAGCTCTTGTGGCGATTGATGTCAATACCGGCAAATTTGTCGGCAAGGGAAATGCGCGGCTCGAAGATACGATCACGAAAACGAATATGGAAGCCGTTGACGAAATTGCTCGCCAAATTCGTCTGCGCGACCTCGGCGGAATTATCGTTCTCGACTTGATTGATATGGAAGACCGGCGCAACCGCAACAAGGTCGCGCAGGCTTTGCAGGAAGCTCTCGCAAGCGACAAGTCACCGACGAAAGTTCTGTCATTCAACGATTTCGGCTTGATTATTATGACGCGCAAGCGTGTCAAACAATCGCTTGAACGAACAATGTGCGCTCCGTGTCAATATTGCGAAGGCGCGGGTTGGGTCAAATCTCCGCAGACAGTTTGCTACGAAATTCTCGGTGAAGCGCGTCGTTTGTCGAGAGGTTTGGATGATGTGCGCCAGACAACTTTGCGCGTTCACCCGGACGTGGCGACGGCAATGCGGACTTCGGAAAGGGAAGTTCTCGAAGAAATCGAAGCGCATCTCGGCGCGGTTGATGTCACCAGCGACAAGCATATACACCAGGAACAATTCGATTTCGCGTTCATCTAAAGTGAAAAAGTGAAAGAGTCGGAAAAGTGAAAAAGTTATCGTTGATTGACGACAAACTTTTTCACTTTTCTGCTTTTAAACCTTTCAACTTTTGAGTCTTTGAAATGAATGTTGCAAAAGATTGAGGTTTAGCGGGCGCGAAACGCAACCCTTCCCGACCTGTTAATAATTTAAACTTATCTCTTTCACTTGATGTTGAATTCAAGTTTAAGTTTCAAGATTCAAGATCAAATATATTGCAGGTCGGGAAGGGTTGCTCTGCGCCCGCTCTCCGCAAATTAAATTTTCTCAATAAATATTAAGTTGAAACCCGCGCTGTAAAGTTCTATTCTGAATGAAAGGAAATTTGTGAAAAGATGAAGTTTATCCGTTATTCAAAATTCAAAGGTTTCGACGTTTTCGGCTTAAATCTCGGCGACTTAATGCAGTCTTTGTCAGACTCGCTGCTCGATTCGGGTTACAACGAAAATTACTGGTATTCGCGCCAGCGCAACGAAGTTGACGATTCGCTTGACGCACTTCGTCAGGCACTGCTCGAAGCTCTGCTTGAACAGGGAGTTTTGGACGAACACGATGTCGAACAGATGCTTGCCGATAACGAAAACAAATTTAAAGGCTCGCTGCTCGAAGAATTAATTAATCAACTGATCGAAAGACTGGTCGAAGAAGGTTATTTAAACCTCAAGGAAATCGAACAACCGCAAAATCAGCAACAGCAAAACGGACAGGGCAAAGGCGAAATCGGACAACAAACGCCGCGTGATATTCGTTTTCAGGTGACGGAAAAAGGCTTGGATTTTCTTGGTTATAAAACTTTGCAAAAACTGCTCGGTTCGATGGGCAAATCTTCAATCGGTCGCCACGAAACGCCGCAATTAGATACCGGAATCGAAGCCGCGCTCAGTTCAAAACAATACGAATTCGGCGACACGATCAACCTCGATGTCAACGCAACTTTAATGTCGGCAATCGCCCGCGAAGGTTTGGGCGTTCCGCTAAACTTAGAATACAAAGACCTTTATGTTCATCAACAGGATTATCAATCGTCGTGCGCGACCGTCGTAATGCTCGATTGTTCGCATTCGATGATTCTCTACGGCGAAGATAGATTCACGCCCGCCAAAAAAGTCGCGCTTGCACTCGCGCATTTGATTCGCACGAGTTATCCGGGCGATTCACTAAAAATCGTGCTGTTTCACGACGGCGCGGAAGAATTGCCGATTGCCAAACTCGCGGTTACGCAGGTCGGACCATATCACACGAACACGGCGGAAGGCTTAAAACTCGCCCGCCGAATCCTCGCCGCACAAGGCAAAGAAATGAAACAAATCGTGATGGTCACAGACGGCAAACCGACCGCTGCGTTTATTGATTCGGGCAATCCGGCGTATTTAAATTATCGCCGTTATTCGCAAACTCAAAAAGACAAACGGCTTTTGTATAAAAACTCGATGGGCAATGATCCGTTCGTGATGGCGGAAACCTTCAAAGAAGTCCAAGCCTGCCGCAAAGCCGGAATTATGATCAACACATTTATGCTCGCCAGCGATTATTACCTCGTCGAATTCGTCAAACAAATGTCCGCAATGACACGCGGCAAAGCCTATTTTGCGAACCCGAATAACTTAACCGAATTCGTCCTGATGGATTTTCTAAAACGAAGAACGAGTCGTGTAAAATAGAACTATGAATGTAAATCACATATTTAATCTAAGAAATTTGGCAGTTACATTAGCACTGCTTTTCGCCCTACCTGTGTTTGGGCAGCAAAAAATGTCTGAAAAAGAAGCCGACGGACTGAAAGGCAAAGTTAAATCGGTTACTACCGTTAGACAGAAAATTGAATCTAAAAACTATCCCGATAATTCTTTGAAAACGCTTCGGGATAAAATTGAAATGTATGATGAAAATGGTGATCCAACTAAAAGTGTGGACTATGAATATAATTCAAAGAATATTTATACTTTCATTGATGGAGATTTAACCTCAAAATATTCACAAATTGTAAAAGCCCCGCAAAACGAAGGTTTATTCAGCAGTGATAGAAAACAAAAACAAAAACCTACTCAAACGAAAGACGAACGGTATCTCTTAAAATATAAATATAAATTTGATGATAAAGGGCGAAGATCCGAAATGTTGATGTATGGCAACACCGGGATTTTAGTTGGTAAAATCAAATCCAAATACGATGATAAAGGAGTTTTAGTCGAGGAACTTCGATACACTGAAAGCGGAGACCTCAATGAGCAATATATTTACAGTTACGATACAACCGGCAATCTGATAGAGTCGAAATTGATTTTACACAGACCAATCAAGAATCTTATTTCTTTTCTCAAATATAGTAACTATAAACTCGACGCTCAAGGCAATTGGATTGAGCGAACCGAAACGAGTTCAGAGGAATATGAAGATAAAGAACTGAAGACGGTGTATAAAAATTCTCGAAAGATTGAGTATTACAAATAATTTTTATTTGAAAAATATACTCATATTAAAACTTCTTTTCTGTTAAATTAATCAAATTTTGTGCAAAGCCGTAATTGTCCGTCATCAATTTTCCACTTCCAACTGAAAAGTTATGCTCTTTCGTGAACTCTTAACCGACGAACTCAATAAACAGCGCGAAGAATTTACGCTGTTCGCTCAATCGCAGGCGGGCGATTTGGATTATTACGTCAATAAATTGGCTCGGTTCGCGGAGAAATCTTACTACGATATTTCCGGTATTTTGCACGACTGCGGCGACTGCGGCGCGATGCCTTCGGAAGAAGTGAGTTTGGTCAATGATTTTTCGCTGAACTTCCGTGAGCGTTGGACGAATCACGAAGAAGCGCGTCGGTGGGCGTTTGAAATTCTCAAAAATCGCACGACTTTTGCCGCCGACGGCAGCCAAATTGTTTTAGACCGGGAAACTTCGTTTCGCGTCGGCGGCATTCAGGTCGGCTGGTTTGAAAATCCTCATAATCCCGAAAAAGGCTACAAAAAAAACGCCGAATTCACGATTATTTCGCCGCAGGATTTCATCAGTGAAGCGCAGACCGGCAGAGCCGAATCTTATGTCGGCGAGCGTCGTTTCACAGCGGAGATTGAAAAGGTCAAGGAATTTCTGCACGAAAAACGCGATTGGGAAAAGGACGGCGAACCGTTGCCGCTGGCATTTTACGACGGCACGCTGCTGCTCTCAGTAACCGAATTTCAGCGAAATATTACGGCGCAGCTTGTCGAAGTCGCCCGTCTTTCGCGCGACTGCAAAGTTCCGGTAATCGGTTACGTTGACCGCAGTTATGCCTGCGATTTGATGACGATGCTCGATTCCTACGAAGGCGAAAAAGCCGAATTGCAAAGATCGCTCGACGACGGTTCGATTCTGCACGCCGCGACTTTGAAAAATTGGGGCGACCGGACACCGTTTTGCTATTCGCGCCGTTACGGACTCGACGCTTTTATTGATCCAAACACCGACGAATCGCTCGTCGGTTTCGTTTATCTGCAAACGACTTCGGACAATCCGCCGGCGCGTCTCGATATTCCGTCGTGGATTTACAAAGACGGATTTTTGGACGAAGTGATTGACATCGTGCGCGCCGAATGCGTGATCGGTCTCGGCTATCCGTATCCGCTCGAAACCGCCGACCAAACTGCGGTAATTACCGTCAAAGACCGCGAAATTTTCCTTCGTGCTTTACAAGACTTTGCCGTTCGTGAAAAACTTGCATTTAGTGTTTCGCGCAAAACCGCAAGTAAAGGACGGAGAAGATAATGGAAAATGGAAAATGGAAAACGGATAATGAAAAACGTGATTCGTCTCACGAAAAATTATCCGTTGTCCATTTTCCATCATTTGTTTGCGCGGCTTGCGGTGCGGAAGCGCGGCGCGGGAATGCAAAATTTTGTTTGATTTGCGGCAAACTTCTGCGTGAAGATTACCAGCCGCTCGACACACTTCGCGCTTCTTATCGCTTGCAGGGGAAAAGTTTCGAGTTTCAAAAGCCGGAAACCGAAGAAGTTAAGGATTTGTTCGAGCAAAACAAAAATTCCACTTCGCAGATGGCTTGGGCGTGTCTGGTTTATTCTTTTGTGCCGTATTTGGGAATTTTATTCATTCCGTTCACGTTTTTGATTGGTGGTTTCGGCTACGTTAGTGCTGTGCGTCAACCGCAAATCGGCGGTCGCAAACTCGCCTTAATCAGTATTGCCATCAGTTTTATTGTTCTTGCCGTCCAGATTTTTTTGTGGTGGCTGCTTTACATAATTCCCGAAATCGGAAAATAAGTTTTGAGTGTTTAGTCAAAAGCAACTAAAGACAAAAGACTAAAAAACCAAAGACTCGACAAATGAAAATTGCAAAAATCGTTAGTTCAAACTCACATATTGATTACGTCGGGCGCGTCATTGATTCGCTTGATGTCGCCGAACCGCCGGACGCGGAAGATTTCGGTTTCGCGCAGTTTGTCAGTTTGCCGGTCACGGATGAAACGGAGATTGTCGGCGTGATTTACGATTCGATTCTGGTCAATCCCGAATACGCTAATTACGGTCCGAGACTTTCGCCGAAACCCGAATTGAAAAATTTCAGTCCTGATTATCTCAATGAACAAGGCTTTTTGATCGGTATTTTGCTGCTCGGAGGCAAGAACAAAAGCGGCAAGATCACGCACGGAGTTCCGCGCCGCGTCGTGCCTGCCGGACAAGACGTGATAAAAATCGAAGCCGGCGACGTGAAGAAATTTCACACGGACGAAAATGATTGTCTGCAAATTCATTACTACTCGCAAATCGTTGCTCACGCAGGACTTTTCGCTGCGCCTTTGCTCGAATCAATTATCGAACAACTCTCGCTCGACTGTTCGGATCAGGACAAACAGCGGCTCGGCGTATTAAAACAAACCCTCGCGTGGCAACGAACGATGAGCGGAATGCGTCTATAAGTTTGGATTTCAAATCTCAGATTAAAATTTAGGATAAAAATTTATGAAAAAAGTATTGTTTTTTCTCGCTTTGAGTTTATTTATTTGCACCTCGTTCGCATCGGCACAGCCGCGTCCGGTTGATAAGACACAAACGCCGACTGCGCCGGTGAAGCCTGCGCCAACTTCATTTACGGCAAAATACGATGGCGGAATGTTCGGTTACAGCAAAAAGGAAGAAGGCACTCTAAAGTTTGAAGATGCCAACTCGCGCCTTGTTTTTTACGGCAAAGACCAGAAAGAGAAATTTTCGATTCCGTATAAATCAATGCTCGTTGTTTTTCCGCAATCGAAATCAGTGCAGTCAACGACCGGAAAAGTTGTAAATTACATTCCATACGTCGGACTTTTAGGCGGATTTATTAAGGAAAAACGACGCTATTTGATAATTAATTTTGACGACCCGGATGTTGAAGCGGCAGGTTTGGTCAATTTCAAACTCGAAGATCGGGAATTGCTCGATTCGGTGATTGCCGCACTCGGCACAAAAGCCGAACTCAAACCGCGCGGCGACGCTTTTTATCGTCCCAAAGACAAGTCAAAAGCAGATAACGAAAAATAATCTAACGCAGATCGCCGAAATGATTTTGCAGGAGACTTGCGATTGAAATAACGGCGGTTTCGGCACGCAGAATTCTGCCGCCGAGCGTCACAATCTGACAGCCGTTCGACGCAGCAAATTCGAGTTCAGAATCGTCCCAGCCGCCTTCAGGTCCGATGAAGGCGGCTATTTTTTTGTCCGGTTTTATTTTCGTAAAGTTCTCGCCGCTTCTTTCGGCGAATAAAACTTTTGTGCCTTCGGAAGATTCGATTAATTTTGTGAAGTCTTGCAGAAATTCGATTTGCATCAATTTAGCGCGACCGCATTGTTTCGTGGCTTCGAGTGCGATTTTTTGCCAACGCCCGATCTTTTTGTCAGCGTCTTTTAATTTCACATCCGAGCGTTTGGCGTTCATCGGAACAAATTTTGTGACACCTAATTCGACGGCTTTTTGAATGACGAGATCAAACTTTTCGCCCTTCAAAAGCGCGACGGCAAGTGTTAAATCCAGGTCGGATTCAGATGAAACGGGCGCAACTTTTTTGATAATTTTGAGGACACTTTCTTTTTTGGCAATCGTTTCGATTTCGCACAAAAATTCTTTGCCTGTGCCGTCAAAAATGTTAATATTTGCACCTTCATTAAGCCGCAAAACATCGCGCAAATGACGCGTTTCTTCGAGACTTAATGTAATTTTGTCTTTGCCGAAATTTTCTTTCGGGGCGTAAAACCGGCGCATAATATTTATTCAGAAAACTTTTCCCTGAAATCTTTTGAATTTTGCCGCAGTTCAACCCAATTTTCAAAAATTTCAGGTGACTGTATCCAAAGCGTAAACCATTCAGCAATTTCGGCTTTTTCGGTGCGTTTTTGTTCGTCAACTTTATTATTTTTCGCAATCATTTGGGCGCGGTTTTTTCCTTTGATGGCAGTGTCGCGCACGAGCCGCAAACCTTCTTTGTCGTTTTCCGTGACGAACTTTCTTCGCAGATTTTCGAGCCGTCGAATCGAAATTAAAGTTTCTTTGAAATCGGAAAACTTTAAGATATTGCGAAACATCGCGTCGTAAGGCGATTCAAGGCGACGCTGAACATCGAGTTCGAGAATCTCGGCGTGGCGCAGTTCCGCGCCTTCGTCGGCTAACAGGCGCGCAATAATCATCGGCGATTCGACCGCGCCATCACCTAGACGGTCGCGCACAATGAGTTCAATCGCTTCGATTTCTTTTGCACCGACACTTTCGCAATCGAGTTTTTCCCAAACTTCAATTATCAGATCGGTTTTTGTGCGCGAATTCCACATAAGTTGTTGGCAGTTGGCAGAGTTGGTTTGTTCTACCAATTGTTACTGCCGCTGCCGACTAATTTTATCAAATCCGTTGATGAATGATCTTTCGGGTCGCCGACAATTGCTGTCTTGCCGCCGTATTCTTTGACGATTTCGCGTTCGGGAACACTTTCGGGTGTGTAATCCGTGCCTTTCGCGTGAAAATCAGGACGGACGGCGCGAATCAATTCAGTGACGCTCGGTTCATCGAAAATCGTCACAAAATCAACAAATTTAAGCGCGGAAACAATTTCGGCACGTTCGCGTTCAGGCATAAACGGACGATTTTCGCCTTTTAATTTTCGGACCTGTTGGTCCGAATTAATCCCGACGATCAAAATGTCGCCCAGAGTTTTTGCTCCGGCGAGATAGCGAACATGTCCGACGTGAAATAGGTCGAAACAACCGTTTGCCAAAACTATCCGCGCACCGTTTCGACGCTCAATCGAAACTCGCGCAACCAGCCGACTGCGCTCTAAAATCGGGGCAAAAAAAATATTCATCAGTTAAAGAATAGCACGCTGAAATAGACAAATTAAATGAGTTAAGGCAAATTTTCAGAGATTGATCAAACGTGAAAATCTACTGACTCAGCTAATGTTTGTGAGTTATTAACGGAAGAAATTAACTCGTCGGCGTGGACGCAAGCCGTTCCTTTTTTCATCACGACGATGCCGCCGGCGTGATTTGCCAAATTTGCACTTTCCCTAAAACTCAATCCGCAAACTAAAGCCAGCGCATAAACGGCAATCACCGTATCGCCCGCGCCGGTCACGTCAACAGGTTCTTTTGACCCGATTGCCGCCAGACGAAAAGGCTGTTTATCTTTTTCAAGTAAAAGCATTCCTTTATTTCCGCACGTCACCAGCAATGATTCGTAACCGAGATCACGGCATAATTCGGCGCAGTTTGTGTCGGTAAAATCTTTGCCCAAAATTTGTTCGACTTCTTCCTGATTCGGTGTCGCTGTCGTCGCACCGAAAAATTCTTTGAGACGAAAGCGGGAATCAACGAGCAGCGGAATATTTTTCTCAGCCGTGATTTTTCGCGCAAGTTGCGCTATTTCCTCATTTGCTACGCCGTAATTGTAATCGGAAATTACGATTGCATCGGCTTTTTCCGCTGCTGTAAGCAAATTATTTTTTAATTCATTCAAAGTTTCCGAATCAATCGCTTGTTCGTTTTCGTAGTCAATCCGAATGACTTGCTGGCGCGGCGCATAATGCTGACCGGCAAGCACACGAACCTTGGTCGTTGTAGTAAATTTATCCGAAGCCGTGACAAAATTACAATTAACATTTGCCTCGGAGATTTTTTTCAAAAGCGAATCGCCGTTCGTGTCGCTGCCGACAACGCCGATTAAGACGGCATTGCCGCCTAACGAAGCAACATTCACCGCCGCGTTTGCCGCGCCGCCCGCGAGCGTTTCGGTTTCGTCGTGACGGAGAATAAAAACGGGTGCTTCGCGCGAAACCCGCGCAATCGTTCCGCGCAGAAATTGATCGGCAACCAGATCGCCGACAATCACAATTGTTTTATGCGGAAATGTTCCTTTAATAATTTCTGAAAGATTGTTCATCTTGAGATACAAACAAATTACTATAAATTCTCCAAACAAACAAAAAGGGTTGGAAACCTTAAAAAGTCTCCAACCCTAAAATTTGACCGTTCAGCAAAAATTAGTGGGTGTCGTAGGCGGCAATGGGAAAATCGTTCGCTGATCCCCATTGAACAACCGTCAATCCGCCGTCAGAACTGCGTAAAACATAAAAACTGCCGTTTGAGTCGCGCCATACGGCAATATCGCACTTACCGTCACCGTCATAATCGTTTTGAGCATTTAAGTCGGAACCGGTGAGACCGAAGGTTTGACCGACAACCATACCGTTAGAACTTTTCTGATAATACCAAACCAAATTTGAAGTCGGTGTTGCGCCTTCCCGAACAACCGCCAAATCTGTTTTACCGTCACCGTCGTAATCGCCCGGGACAACCAAATCATTGCTTAAACCAAAACCGGAAATATTATATCCGCCGTCGCTGCTTCTTTGAATATAAAAAGTTGATTGTGAAGTGGGACTTGCGCCCGGACGTTGAATGGCTAAATCAAATTTACCGTCGCCGTCATAGTCGCCGCAAGCCGTAAAGTCGGTCGAAAGACCGAATTGAGCTGCTGTAAATCCACCATCCGAACTTCGCAAAATATACCAGATCATTGCGCCGTTGGTGCGTCGAACAACCGCTAAATCTGTTTTTCCGTCGCCGTCATAATCACGGGCAACCGGCTCATCTCCCGACAGTCCGAAAGTGATGGCGGCAAAAGTGTTATTTGAACTGTTCAAACGATACCAAACGCCGTCCGTATCGCGCCAAACCGAAATATCCGCCTTGCCGTCACCGTCATAATCGCCCGGTGCCATATAATCGGAGTTCGCCAAGCCGAATTGTTGGAATGTAAAACCGCCGCCTGTTTTATTGATATACCAAACATTGTTGCTCGGACGAAACACTGTATAGTCGGCTCTGCCGTCATTGTCAAAATCCAGTGCGCGACGCAGTTTAATCTGCCCGGAACCGACTTGTCCGAAAGTCGAAACTGCAAAAATTGATGCAATGGCAAAAAATATGCCGAATTTGGTCAAAATACTTTTCATTTTTATTATCCTTAAAACTTAATTGATATTTGCAAAGGTTTTGGCAGAATTTACGCCAAAGACAACTGGAATGTCAAATATACTACTTTAGTCAGACTAATTGCAACATATTCAAACAAAAACCTTATCAGGTGACGATATATATTTGCTTTGCCCTCTTAGTTGGTCTGCGCTGTTAGACGCTTGTTAATTGATAAAAGTTGGAAAACCGCCAAAATTTTATCAAAATTAATTTCTCGATTGCCTGACGGTTAAAATCTGA
Source organism: Pyrinomonadaceae bacterium (assembly GCA_965247805.1). Taxonomy (GTDB): domain Bacteria; phylum Acidobacteriota; class Blastocatellia; order Pyrinomonadales; family Pyrinomonadaceae; genus JAFDVJ01. Next base: position 3,511,463 of record OZ252034.1, on the reverse strand, counting down.
CCGCCGATATTAATCGTGCCGGTGCGCGAAATCTGCTGATTCGTCGCAACCCGGAAAATCACTGTACCGCTTCCGCTGAGCGGCGCGGCGTTCGTGACAGAAATCCATTTTGTATTACTTTTTGCCGTATAGTCGCAATTCGCCGGAACTGTGATATTAACCGTAAAAATTCCGCCTTTGGTTGGCGCGGTCAAATCGGTTTGCGAAAGATTAAAAGTGCAAACCGTCTGATTTTGCAAAGCCCGCGCGACATTTAATCTGCCGCCGGTTTTAATCAAACCGTTCCACGCCGCAATCGGGTCAACCGTATTCATCAGCGTTGCTTTGAGCGAAGCGACCGATAAATTCGGATTATAAGCCGAAAGCAGAGCCGCCGAACCTGCAACGTGCGGAGTCGCCATCGAAGTTCCGCTCAAAGTCGCATAGCTCGAATTTGAACTGTTATAAGTACTGAAGACACCGGAACCCGGCGCGGCAAGATCAATGCTCGTCACGCCGTAATTTGAAAAACTCGATTTAGCATCGGTCGAAGTCGAAGACGCAACCGCCAAAATGCTCGGACTATTATATTTTGCCGGATAACCCGGACTCGGCGTAGTTCCGTAAGGGAACGAGTCAATATTTTGATTGTCGTTTCCAGCCGCGAAAACATTCAGAATTCCGGCGTTGCCCATCGCATCGAGCGCATCTTTCGTCGCCTGATCGTAACCGCAAGCCTCGCCGCAATCGCCGTAAGAATTATTCGTCACGCGGATATTTACGCCGCGCGTTTTCATCAGACGAACGTAGTTGTAAGCGTTGACAAGCATCGCCGAAGTCGTGTCCGTTCCCGCCGGACTGTAGATTTTAACCGCCATTAACTTGACGTTCCAATTCACACCCGTAACGCCTAAACCGTTATTGCCGGTCGCGCCGATTGTTCCGGCGGTATGCGTTCCGTGACCGTTTTCGTCCAAAGGATCGGAATCGTTGTAAAAGAAATCGTAGCCGTAATAATCGTCAACAAAACCGTTGCCGTCGTCGTCAATTCCGTTATTCGGAATCTCGCCTAAATTTTTCCACGCATTCGGCGCGATGTCTTCGTGCGTGTAGCGCAAACCAGTGTCAATGTCGGCGACCACGACCGCCGAACTGCCGGTCGTCAAATCCCACGCGGCAGGCGCGGAAATTTTGCTTAAACCATACATTCCGGCACTCGGAAACTGCGGATCGTTCGGCGTGGCGAGCAGATGATAATAAAAATTAGGTTGGACATCTTCGACTTCGCCGGAATTTTCGTATCTTGAAATCGCCTTTTCAACCGTCATTCCTTCGGGCAGTTTGATTCGCACCCAACTCAAATCGCCGAGTGTTTCGAGCAAACTTGCACCGGCAAACGCATTTGATTCGGCAAGCCGCGAAAAATCGCCGCCGCTTTTGAATTTCACTAGAACTTCGCCGTCAGCAAATGCTTTTTCGCTTTTCTGACTGAATGCGAAATTAACGGTTGAAAATAAAACGGCAAAAATGAATATTATTTTAACGGTTTTCATAAAGCTGTAAATTAAATTCGGCTCAATTAAACAGTGCGAATCGGGAAATGAAAAATACAAAAATTGTTCAAATGATTATAAATTTTTTCGGAGGGGAATTACAAATTTATTTTAAAGTGAGACTGGAAAAGAAATTTTATGGGGCGGCTAGTGGGGGTCGAACCCACGACTTCCTGAACCACAATCAGGCGCTCTAACCACTGAACTATAGCCGCCATAACCTACGAATTTACAAATAAATGCCGCTTATATTTAAACTGTGCGGCATTTTTGCGGCGATGACAATTTGCACAAAGGACATCGCATTTTTGAAACTCCGATTCAATCCGCTTCCAAGATGAATTTCGGATGAGCATTGGAATACTCTCAATCTTATCACTTCTACCGCGATGGTCAAATTCCAAAACAATCGGATCAAATTCACCGCAGGTTAAACAGGGATGATTTGCTAAATATTCAAAAACCTTCCGGGCATTTTGTTCACGAAGTTTGTTACGACTTTCGGAATGGTTACTGAGATAATGCTCGGGATTTTCATAATATCTCGTTTTCCAATGGGATTTAAAGCACTTCCGACCCCAAAAAGCCAATCCATCCTTTGATTGTTTTCTTGTGTGAAATGATTGTAAATCCTTTTCAAATTTACATTTCGTGCAGATTTTTGTTGCATCTTTCAGCATAAAATCGCGTTTGAAATTAAACATTCAAAATCCGAATCCAAAATTGATAATACCCCCGGCACGACTTGAACGTGCGACCCACAGCTTAGCTTACCTCACTTGGTTTCCCAAGCCACATTTTCCGAAGAAAACGGTTGAAAGTCTGGACTATATCTTAGACATTTCAGTCTGAGTGCGTGTAGTCTCTACGGTGTCTCCGTGTAATCTTCAGCAAAGTTAATTCCTTTTGCCTGATTGTTTTTAGGTGCTGCGATACGAATCGTAAAACACTTCCCGACATTTTCCGGCTTAAAGTAATAACACTTGTCTGTGTCAGGACAATAAACACAAAATACGTCAATCTGTGATTTATCAATCTGCTTTCCGTGCGAACCGTTTATATCAGCCCACCAACTTTTCATCGGTATTTGAACTGAACCATTAACGGCTCGGCGATATTTGACTTGAATTCTTATAAAACGATTGTCTTTATAAGCCGCCAAATCAAATGGCGCGTGTTCGGTTGCCGGAAACAAAACTACGAATCCTTTTTCAACCAAATCACAGTAAGCTTTCGCAACTCCTAAATCGCCTTTGTTTTTCGTGTAATGACTAATCATTTCTACTTATTTCCAAAGGCTTTCACAAAGTTCCCTCGGTGTTGTCATAGGAAATTTTCATTTCCCTTAGATATTCACCGATATAGCACTCTCCACTGTATAAGTTACTAATTCCCTATACAGGCTCCTCTTCTTTAAAGGCTGTTGCTCTATCCAACTGAGCTACGGGAGCATAAAAAGAACGAATGAAAATCTTAGCGATTCAAAAGTTTTTAGTCAAATCGTCTTTGAATCTCTGCCTGCTTGTTGCAGTAAATCTAAAATGCTCGACGGCAGAGATTCGATGTCAACGGGTTTGCCCAAATGTTTTTGAAATCCCGAATCTTTGGCTTTCTCGCGGTCGTCGGGGCTAACGTAGCCGGAGAGGGCGATTGCCGGCAATCCTTTCGGACTTAAATTAAGATTTTGGCGAATCTGCCGGATCAAATCGTTGCCGTCTATCTCCGCCATTCCGACATCGCTGATAAGCAGATCGAATTTTTCGGCGGCAAGTTTTTCCAAAGCATTGTTTGCCGAATTCGCACAGGCGGGTTTGGCTCCAAAACTCTCCAGTGCAACGCGCATCATCTCTAAAGTATCGGCATCATCGTCCACCAGTAAAATTTTCAAGTCTTTTAGTAATTTGATTTGTTCCTTCTTTTGGACAGGTTGTGGCGCATAATCGGCTTCTGAAAGCGAAGAGACCGTTTTTGAAATCAACGGTAGTTCGACGGTAAAAGCCGCGCCTTTTCTTTCGCCGTCACTCGCCGCTGAAACCGTTCCGCCGTGCAGTTCGGTGAGATGTTTGACGATTGCCAAACCGAGTCCGAGACCGTTGTATTTGCGCTTGCTCGTGCTGTCGGCTTGCTGAAAGCGGTCGAAGATGTGCGGCAAAAGATTAGCTGCGATACCGATTCCGGTATCGCTGATCGTCAACTTCGCAGTGTCGTTTTCACGCGTTAAAGATACCTTGACCGTGCCTTTTGAGTCGGTAAATTTAATGGCGTTATTAAGTAAATTGTTGATAATTTGCTGAAGCCGGAAACTGTCACCGATCATTTCGGCAGCGGTCGGGTCAAAATCGGTTTCGAGAATTATTCCCTTATTTTCAGCCATCGGTCGAGTGGTAATTATCAAATTATGCAAAATGGAAACGAGCGAAATTGTTTCTGTTTCGAGCCGCATTTTGCCCGAAATAATTCTTGAAACGTCGAGAATATCTTCAATCAGAGCATTTTGCAGATTGACGTTGCGGGAAATAACCTCAACGGCTTGCGTCTGCTGCTGATCGCTCAAAACATTTTTTTGCAGCATCGAAACCCATCCTTTGATGGAATTGAGCGGTGTGCGGAGTTCGTGCGAAAGAACCGCAAGAAATTCATCTTTGGCGACGGAGGACGCTTCAGCGGTAGCGCGGGCTTCGGTTTCGATGTTTATTAAACGAACATTTTCGATGGCAACCGCCGCCAGACTCGCTGCCATTTCTAACGCAACGGCGTGTTCGCGGCGGTAAATTTCATCGTGATTCTGCACTTCGAGTGTGCCGATGGTGCGTCCCATCACGATCATCGGTGTCACCAGCGTTTGAACCGGAACGACAAATTGTTCGTTATTGATAATCTGAAAATCGCCGCTGCTCATTTCATTCAAAATGCGCGTTGTAATAATTGTTTTGCCGCTTTGAATGGCGCGGCTGTTTGCACCCTCCGTTTTAAAAAGCTGAATCGTTTCCAGAGTTTCAGCTTCCTGTTCAGCGCCTTTACACCAGACATATTTGACGCGTTTCAATTGATGTTCAGCCTCATAAAACGACACGAAAAATCCTTCACACGGTGTTTCAACTTTAATAAAATCAAGCAGTGCGCGGTAAATCACGGCTAAGTCACGCGCGGTACCGAGCGTCTGCGCGAGCGGCGCGATTCGTGACAGCAGGTTTTGATAATCGCGGATTGCACGGCGTTCGGCTTTGAGCAATTTTTCCTGCGCCTTTTTGCTGTCGGTGATGTCGGTCGAAGTGCCGAACCATTGCAGAACATTGCCGTCAGCATCTTTTGCCGGTTCGCCTTTGATTAAAAACCAGTGATATACGCCCGTTTTGTGATTAAGCATTCGTGCTTCGATCTGGAAAGACGCGTTTTCGGCATAAGCCCGCGCCCACGCATCTGACAACAATTCACGGTCGTCAGGGTGAATCACTGCGGCGATGATTTCAGGGTTTCCGGTTTCTTCGAGATTCAAGCCGGAAAACTCCGTCCACTGCTCATTGACATACTGCGTCACGCCGTTCGTGCCTGTCACCCAGACAATCTGCGGAACGGCGTTGGCGAGATTACGGAATTCGGCTTCGGATTGCCGCAGAGCTTTTTCTGAAAGTTTGCGCTCGGTGATGTTGTTAAAAACGACGGCGACGCGGCGGCTTGCCGCATCGCCGATGCGTGAAGTGTAAACATCGAACCAGCGGTTCATCGTCTCCGAATTATTTTCAAAGCGGACTGCTTCGCCCGTCAGCGCAACTTTGCCGTAAGTTTCAAACCAGAAATCTTCAAGGTCGGAAACCAGTTCACGCGCCGTTTTGCCGAGCGCGTCCTTCAACCCGGTCAAGCGTTCAAGTGCCGGATTTGCCTGCACAAAACGATAATCAAGCGGCTTATCGTGGTCATCAAAAATCATTTCAATGACGCAGAAGCCTTCATCAATCGAATCGAACAGCGTACGAAATTTTTCTTCCGATTCGCGCAATGCTTCTTCGGCGCGGGCGCGTTCGAGACTCGTCCAGAGACGCGAGGCAAATTCTTCAAGCATTTCGCGTTCGTCTTCGCGCCATTGATGCGGCTGTGAGTGTTGAACCGACAAAAAAAGTTTTGAATGTTCTTTATTGTTATACGGAACGGTCGCTAGTGATCTGATGCCGAGTTGTTCAAAACGTGCGGCAGCCTCAGCCGTGCGCGGTTCATCCCGAACATCGTTAATGCTGATGACTGCGCCGTCGGCGAGCCGTTTAAGTTCTTCGGTGGTATAAAACTCGGCACGATTGTATTTTGCTGTCAGCGGCGGCACTCCAAACGCCCGCTGCTCGTGAAGAATTACGTCTTCACTTTCCGTTTCTTTAATTTCGACGAAAACACAACGTGCTAAATTCAGGTGTTCCGTGATTCGGTCGCCTGCCTTTTTTATAATTTCGGCGGCGGACGACAGTGCGGCAAAATCTTTTGACAAATCCGACAAAAAGGCGAGATTCATTTCGGCGCGTTTACGCTCGGTCAAATCTCTGAAATAAACCGTGATGCCGTTCGGCGCGGGATAGATCGTGACTTCATACCAACGCTCGTGGTCGGGGTAGTAATCGGTTATCGAGCCGACGATTTTATCCGCCATCGCCGCGCGGTAAATTTTTTCAAACGGACTGCCGGCGACCCCCGGAAATTCATCCCAAAGGCTTTTTCCGAGCAGTTCGCCCGGTTGACGAAAAACCATTTTTTCGCCCTGTGCGCTCATATAGGTAAAACGCCAATCGCGGTCGAGCGTGAAAAAAGGATCGGTAATGCTCTCCAAAACTTCACGATTGTAATTGCTTAAGGCTTTGATTTCCTCTTCGGCGTGTTTGCGTTTGGTGATGTCAACGACCGCACCGACCAGTTGGACTGCTCGCCCGGTTTCGTCCCTGATAATTTTCCCGGTGTCCTCAACCCAAATCCATAAGCCGTTTTTGTGCCGCAAACGATGAACCGCCTTATAAATTGTGCCGTCTTCCAGTTGACGCGCAAGATTTTCCAAATGTCGAGGCAAATCTTCGGGGTGAATCAGTGAATGATACCATTCAGCGGTAAGCTCCGCCTCCTTATCCGAGTATCCGGTGACGCTCTCCATTCCGTGCGTGATGGCTTTACGCCTGCCGTTCAAATCAACATTATAAACAAGAGCCGCCGCCGCATCTGAAGCAACACGGAAAATTTCCGCCGATTCGCGCAAGGCTTCTTCGGCGTATTTGCTTTCGGTAATATCGAGTGCGATGCCGAGAATTTCCGCCGGTTCTCCTCTATCATCGCGTTTGAAAACGCGGTCACGGCTTCGGAACCAACGCCATTCGCCCGATTTGTGGCGCATCCGGTATTCGAATTCAAAGACTTCTCCGTTGGTCGTTTCGGAAAATTTTTTGAAATGTTTCTCTACCAGTTTTACGTCGTCCGGGTGCATAAAACTGCGAAGAAATTGGGGTTGATCGTCTTTTACTTCCTCAAATGAATAGCCTAAAAACGTCGCCGCCTGACTGGTAAGATATGTCGGACTGCCGGTTTTTAAGTCGAAAGTATAAAGTACGGTCGGCGCGGTTTCGACGATGCTTTGCGTAAAAAGTTGATTTTCGAGCAGTTCGTTTTCCGCGAGTTTGCGCTTGGTAATATCAATATCCACGCCGACGAGCCGCGCCGGTTGCCCGTCCCCATCAAAGGAAACACTCCCTTTGCCGATCACCCAGCGAATCGTGCCGTCACCTTTGAGCATCCGAAATTCGCATTCGTAATTGCCGTCTTTGAGCGCGGATTCGATGCACTGCTGCAATATTTCGCGGTCGGCGGGATGGACGATTTTGATAAATCCTTCAAACGAACTGTCAAAATCGTCAGGAGACATCGCCACCGCTTCTTCGATTTCGCGCGTCCATTCAATCGCGCCGGTTTTAATGTTCCAATCAAACGCGCCGATTTGTGCGCCTTCCATCGCCAAGTTGAGGCGTTCTTCGGAAACGCGCAGTTTTTCTTTCGCCTCTTTGCCATCTGTCACGTCGCGCTGAATCGAAATCCAATGCGTAAACCAGCCGTTTTCGTCGGCGACCGGACTAAGGTCGAATTCGACGCAAAATTCGCTGCCGTCCTTGCGGTAATTGGTCATTTCGACGCGCACCGATTCCCAGTTTTCGAGCGCACGGCGAATTTTATCGAGTTGCCTGCGGTCGGTTTTCGCGCCCTGCAAAATACGCGGCGTTTGTCCGATCACTTCTTCCGGCGTATAGCCGGTCATTTCGGTAAACGCTTCGTTGACATACAAAATGCGCGGACCCGGCAAATCATACGGCTCGGCTTCGGTAATCAGCACCGCGTCTCTGGTGTTGACTACGACTTTTTCGTAAAGCCGAAGTTGTTCTTCCTGTCGCTTGCGCTGCGTGATGTCGGTCGAAATGCCGACAACTCCGCGCACGTTGCCGCCCGCGTCGAGATGCGGAACTTTGACCGAAAGATAAGTATGAACGCCGTCCGCCTGAATCGCGCTTTCTTCGGCTTCGAGCGGCTGACGCGTTTCCATCACGCGCAGATTATTTGCCGCGTAAGTGTCGGCAAATTCTTTCGGGAACAGTTCGTGAAGTGATTTGCCGCGTACTTCTTCGGCTTTCAAATCGAAAAGTTCCTCGAAATGACGGTTGATATGAGCGAAACGGTTTTCCTCGTCCATCAAATAGATAACGGTGTTCGCGTTCTGTAAAATCGAGTTCAGGCGGTCTTCGGATTCAGCAAGTGCCAGCGTTGCGCGGCGGTTTTTCTGTCGCAGTTGGACGATTTCAATCGCTTTTGATATGGATAAGACAAGTTCTTCGGAAGTGATTTTGCCTTTAACAAGATAATCCTGTGCGCCGCTTTTAATGGCTTTGACGGCGAGCTTTTCGTCTCCTTCGCCGGTCATCAAAATAATCGGAAAAGCCGGATTGAGTGCGTCGGTAATGAGTTGTTTGATAACGGCTAAACCGTCCGTGTCGGGAAGATTATAATCCAGCAAAATGCAGTCGGGCGATTCTCTAAGACAAATTTCGATGCCCTCTTCGCCGAGTTCCCCTTCGAGAATGTGATATTCAAATTCTTTCGATTTTTGCAGAAAATGCCGAAAGGCGGCACGCTCCTCGGCACTGTCGTCAATAATTAAAATTTTATACTTTCGCCTGTCCATAGAAGTTCCCTAAATCGGTTAAAATTTTTAGTTTGTGAGGAAAATACACTGCCGCAGGAAATCAAGGCAGCAGAACTGCTTCGAGCCAATAATCCAGTAAAATTCGCAGCGAGCGACTGAATTTTTCAAAATCCACCGGCTTATTGAGGTAGCCTGACGCGCCGTTGCAGTAGCAAAACTCGATGTCTTTCGGATCGGTTGAAGTCGTGACGACGACAACCGGAATTATACACAATTTTTCATCTTTTTTAATAGCGTAAGCGTCTCGTGTCCGCTTGTTTCGCTTAAATTCGGGGCGAAAAAATTAAAATTTTTGTGCATATCGTTTGGGCGTTTCGTTAAAATGAAATTGAATAATGAGGAAACTTTATTCTGTTTTGAAGTTAAAAATCAAAATAAAATCGGCTGCCTGAATCGTTTAGTACCTTGTGTGCAACTTTAATTGAAAAATAGAATCGTTGTAAACTATTGAAAATATCACTGCTTCCTTAAATGTCGCCGGGAGACACTTTGAGTTTAGCCGTGTCTTTTCAGGCACGGAAAGTGAAAAACAGACAATTTGTCGCGTCAGCGGCAAGTGAACAAATGTTGATTCAGTTGTCGCCGACGCGACAAGAAATCAACTGTCGCCGACGCGACAGGAAATCAACTAAACCAAGAGCGTGCCATAAATTACAACCTTCCTAAATTCAGATAACCGCTCCGCGATATTAAAGGAAATTAAAGTTGCACACAAGGCGTTTAGTGTTTTACCGCTTCTTTCAGTAGAGTTTTTATGCTGAGACACGCGCGAATTAAGTGTGAAAATCAACAAACGGCACACACTTAATTCGCGCGGGTTTCTGAAATTTTATTGACAACCGCGAGCATTTGGGCGAAAACTTCAGATAAATCGAGTTCGCTGGTGTCAATGACGACGGCATCTTCGGCAATTTTGAGCGGCGAATCTGCGCGGGAAACGTCGCGTGCGTCGCGCTGGTTAATTTCTTCGAGAGTTTGTTCGTAGGTCGTCCGAAAATCTTTCGCCAAATCTTCTTCGTAACGCCGCCGCGCCCGCGCTTCGGGTTTTGCGGTCAGGAAAAACTTGATGTCGGCGTTCGGAAAAACGACGCTGCCAATGTCGCGTCCGTCAAGTACTGCACCGTTTTCGGCTTTTTCGGCAATTGTCCGCTGATGTTCGACGAGAATTTTGCGGACTTCCGAGATGCCCGAAACGATTGATGCGGCTTGCCCGATTTCGTTAGTGCGAATCTCCGTCGTGACATTTTTGCCGTCGAGAAAGATTTGCAAATTTTCCGGTTCGCCGACGAGTTCGATTTTCGCATTTTCGGCAATTTCAGCGGCGTGCGCTTTATCTTCAAAACTCACTTTATTTTGCAGAACAGCCAAACCGACGGCGCGATACATTGCGCCCGTGTCGAGATAAAGCAGTTTCAAGTTTTTGGCTAACATTTTGCCGAGCGTAGATTTTCCCGCGCCCGAAGGTCCGTCAATGGCGACAATCATTATTTTTTAAGGTAAAAACTGAAATTCTTCCGCAAGGTGAAAATTTTGACTTAAAAATTTTTTTTTCGCAAGTCGAAATTTAAAGCAAACTCCAATAGATAATGATAATTAATGGTTACGACGGTGATTTTTTACAGATTGAAAACAGAGAAAAACAGGAAACTTTCGACAAAAAATGCCGATAACCGTAATTAGTAAAATCTGCTTAATTCAGTTTAATAAGGTTAATAAGGAGCAAGAAATGTTAATTGAAGGTGTCGGAAAAACATATCACAAACCCGTCGAAGAGGTAAAACCCAAACCGAAAGTCACAGTCGAACCGAAAGCTCAGGAAGTAGTTTCAACCGTCAAACAGAACGAAGTTCAATATAACGCGTCATTTACAAAGTTAGGACTTGATAAGAAATTGCAGTCTTCCGGTAATTTGTCGCCAAATCAGGCATTAAACGAAATTAATAATTTACCGAAACCTGATGATGCTTCGACAAAATCAGTTGCGGATTACAAACAGCAAGTCAAAATTATTGCCGATAGTACGATCAAAAATTCCAAACCGCCGCAGTTTCAGGATTTTCTCAAAGGCGGATTAAACGGCGCGACGGCAAGTTATGAATATGGACAAGCTAAAACAGTTTACGACCGGCAGATTGATGATCTGAAAAAATATTCCGGCGAAGCGGCGCGAAATCCCAATAAAATCATTTCGCCTTATGAGGCACAGCAGCAGGTCAGCAACCTTCCGCCGCCTGACCGCACTAATCCGAATTCGATCAAAGATTACAACAACAAACGCGCACAGATTGCCGATGATGCTTTGTTGTATGCCAAACCGCCGAAAATCGAGGATTTCCGAAAAGGCGGTTTGAACGGCAGAACGGCTGAATACGAATATCAGGAAGCAAAACAATCTTACGATAGTACAGTCAAAGACTTAAAATGTATTTCGGCGCAGGCGGGAAGCACCTCGCTTCTTTCATCACAAGCCGATGCCGCCGCTAAAACTTCGGCGGAAAATGTTTCAAAATACATTGACGACCACCAATTCGGGAATCTCGAAGATGTTAATCAGAAAATCGCGTCGGAAGTCAGCGATTTGAAAGCCAAATACGGGGACGAAGCCGCCGCTAAAATGATGAGCGAGCTTTATAAAAAGAAACCCGATGAATTATTCACCGCACTTCGTCTGACCGATAAAATGTCCGACACCGATAAACAGAACATTGGCAAGGCTCTCGGCGACGGTTACGGTTATCTTTCTTCCAAAGAAAAAGCCGATTTCGCAAAATTGGCGGCGCAAGTGACGGTCGGTGATAGTTTTACGACTAATGTTAATTTCGGCAAATCGACAACCGTTGGCGAACTGCTTTCCAAGAGCGGCAACACGCAGATGAAAACTGATGTCGTCAAAGCGATGATGGATCAGGCGGCGACGATCAAACCGGGATTATTCGGTGATAACGGCGGAGTTGATGTTCAGGCTTTGTTTAAGAGTGCGGCGATGCTTGCCGATTCCGCGACCGGAACGGAACGCGCCGCGATGCTCAAGAATATCGTCGAAACTTTGCCGAAAGTAAATCTTCCGTCATTGACCAAAGACAGCGAAACAAAGGATTTAATGTCCAAACTGTTTATGGATTCGGGCAAAGATTTTATGCACCTCGTTGCGCCTGACGGAGCAATCAGCAGTGCCGATACGCGGGACGGAATGATTAAACTTTTTGAGTTGACGATGTTTTCCGAAGGTAATAATGCCCAACGCGACAATATGATGGCGTATATGGTCAATCTGACCAAAGATGTCGGCGATGCCGCCGTTCAGCCGCCGATTTCGCAGGCGAATTATGAAAAGAGTCACGGCGGTTGGTCGCAACAAGATCACGTCGAAGCAATGTCGAGCCTGATGGCGACTACCTGGAAAGCCGCCGACAATCAAAAGAGCGCGATTAAAGCCGATCAGGAGCAGCAGAAAAAGACCGCTCAAATGTTCACCGGATTAGCATTTTCATTTGTTCCGGGCGCGGGCAAAGTGCTTGGCGAACTCGGCGGTGAAGGCGCGGGGTATTTGGAAAAGATCGCCGGAAAAGTCAGAGATTTCGCGTGGGATAAAGTAAAAGACGCGGCAAAAAGCGGAGTCGAAGATCAACTCGGCAAATTAATGGAAGGCGACAGTCTTAAAAACATTGACACGATGCTCGGAAGTCTGCGAAACACGGTGCTTTCGATCAATGCCGCACTTCCAAACGGCGAACAGGGCGAACTTGATTTAAGATCAAAATTCCAGTCGGCGTTTTCTTTCTACCAACTGATTTAATCGTGCAAGTTAAATTATAAAAATAAAACGCTTCTTTGTAATTAAAGAGGCGTTTTATTTTCATTACTTAGGACAGTTTTTTGAGACGAGTTCGGTAAATTTTTCAGGCGTGCATTTGAGCGAAAGAGAAGTCTGAGCCGTTTCAAAACCTGTCACGGCACTTGTCACGGCAAACATTTTTTCGCCGACGCAAAATGCCAGATCGCTGCCCCATTTCACGTCTTCGGTCGCGTGCGGAAACGACGGACAAAATTCCCGAATTTCTTCAATATCCATTTATTCATCCAAAATCTTTTGTAGAGAAGATAGCGTCGTTTCAATATCTTCCTTTGAAACGTCGCAGTGTGTGACCATCCGAATCGCTGTGCCGAACGGACTGGCGTGAATGTCTTTTTCTTTGAGTGAGTTGCAGATTTCAGCCGAAGTTTTGCCGGTTGCGGAAACGTCGAAAATGACGATATTGGTGACGACTTTTTCCGCGTCAATCGAAATGCCTTTGAGGTTTGCCACGCCTTCCGCTAATTTTTTCGCGTTTTCGTGGTCAATGTGCAGACGTTTCGGCGATTCGGTCAAAGCAATCAAACCTGCCGCCGCCAAGATTCCGGCTTGACGCATTCCGCCGCCGAAGCGTTTGCGCCAGATTCGCGCTTCGGCGACAAAATCCTTCGTTCCCAAAACCATCGAACCGACCGGCGCACCTAAACCTTTTGACAGACAAAATTGCACCGAATCAACCGATTTTGTGAGATTTGCGACCGATTCATTCTGCGCGACTGCCGAATTGAAAATTCGTGCGCCGTCGAGATGAACAGGCAAATTTAATTTATGTGCTTCATCGCAAATCGCCGTCGTTTCGTCCGCGCTCATCACGCTTCCGCCGCCGAAATTGTGCGTATTTTCGAGACAGATCAATCCGGTCGGACACGCATAATAAGGCTGATTAATGTGCAAACTCGATTCAATTTCGCTCCAAGTCAGCATTCCGCTGTCGCTCGCCGCACGAACCGGGCGAATCGTCACACCCGAAGCAATCGCGGGCATTCCAAGTTCCCAATTAAAAATATGTCCGCGCTCTTCGATAACAATTTCATCGCCCGGATTCGTATGAAGTTTGACGGCAATTTGATTGCCCATCGAACCTGTCGGCACGAACAACGAGGCTTCCTTGCCGAAAATCTCGGCGGCTTTCTCTTGCAGTAAATTCACCGTCGGGTCTTCGCCGTAAACATCGTCGCCGACTTCCGCTTCCGCCATCGCTTTCCGCATTTCCGGCGTTGGTTTTGTAACTGTGTCGCTTCTTAAATCAATCATTTTTTAGGAAATTAAGTAAGAGGACAGAAAAATTTTACAAATAAATTCGGTCGCAAACGGGACGCGAACTTTAGTTCGCGTTCCGTCCTTTATATTCACAAAATTATTTTGTTCAAATACTTAATAATTTTACAATTTCGGTGTAGTTTTGACCGAATATTTAACTGCTCGTATCGGTGACTATTTCGATTTCTCCGTGAATTTTTCCGAGCGTGTCAACGAGCGACGCGCCCAAGTTTTCGAGCAGATTTTTCATCTTTTCATCCGTCATCATTTGCTCGTTTCCGGCAAACAATTCGTGGACTTTGCCGACCGCAATCTCTGACGATAGAACATTTACGCCCAAAATCGAGAGAATCGAGCGGAGGTGTCCGAGACAGCGAATGCCGCCGAAACCGCCGGGAGATTCAGTGATAATCGCGCCGATTTTTCCCGCAAAAACTTCGCCCATCTTGAATTCGTCATTCGGGCGCGAAGTCCAGTCAATCGCATTTTTCAGTGCGCCGCTCAATGAGCCGTTATATTCGGGCGAACAAATAATCAACCCGTGATTTTCGCTGAGGATTCTTTGCAATTTCAGCGCATTTTCGTCAAAGCCTTTTTGCTTGTCATCGTCTTCGTTGTAAATCGGCATCGGAAAATCGCGCAGATCAATGTAAGTTACGTCCGCACCGGCATCTTCCGCGCCTTTGACTGCCGTTTTGATGACTCGTTTGCTGTATGAATGTTCACGGAGACTGCCCGCTAACGCCAAAACTTTTAATTTTTTTGCCATAAAAAATTTCTTCAATAACCTCAATCTGAGTTTGCCACGAATGCACGAAAAATTCCAATTCTTGCGAATTAATGCTTGAAACGCTACGATTTGTTATGGATAGCGAATTTCACAGATGGCTTTTCGAGGCGGTTGCGGGTTTGATTTTGATCGGTTCGGGTTTGAGCCTTTTTGGTCAGTCGGTTATTTATAAGTCAAAAGGCGAAAAGATTACGAAGTGGTTTTTGTGGGGAACTTTGAGTTTAATTGTTGTGAACTCAGGACTTTGTATTTTAGCTGATTCGGTCAAGTATCGAATTGTTTATGAAATAACAAATCCGAATTTAAACTAAAATGATTAAATCTTTTCAAAACACAACCCCGAAAATTCACGAAAGCGCGTTTGTCGCGGAAGATGCGATTATTATCGGCGATGTCGAAATCGGCGCACAATCGAGCGTTTGGTATGGTTCGATTGTGCGCGGCGACGTTAATTTTATTCGCATCGGCGCACGGACCAACATTCAGGACGGCTCGGTAATTCACGTTTCGCGTGAAACGCATTCGACGATTCTCGAAGACGAAATCACGGTCGGACATCGCGTTACTCTGCACGGCTGTTACGTCGAAACAGGCTGCTTGATCGGCATCGGCGCAATTATTTTGGACGGCGTACGAATCGGGAAAAATTCGCTCGTCGCCGCCGGTTCGCTCGTTACGCCGGGAACAGTTTTTCCCGAAAAATCGCTCGTAATGGGCAGTCCGGCGCGCGTAAAACGCGAATTAACGAATGACGAATTGGATAATTTGCGTAAATCTTGGCAAAATTATGTTTTATTGAGTCAAATGTATCGCAGCGGACAGTAATAAAATCCGTATTCTGTATAATTTGCAACGAACAAGAGGGAAGGTTAATGTTTGGAAATTTAAAGTTTATATACAGCTTTGCGCTGATTATTTTGTTGTTTTTGTTTTCCGGCGCATACGCACAAACCAAAAACAATTTGCGCGATTATACATCGCAAATCCAAAGAGAAGCGGAAAACGGCAAAGATTACCAACTGAGTCGCGGCGACAAGGAAGTCGCGGTCGAATACGGAATCTCGCCGTTTAATCCGAGCAATTTTGCCGGACCGAAGGAATTTAATGTTTACGGGCGCGATTTGCATCTCGTCACGGTGCGTTTCGGACGGATCATCGGGACGAAAAAAAACGTCAGTTACGAATATCTGTTCGGTGTTACGCCGCTCGCGGTTTTTACGAAAAATGAAGTCCGCAACGCCGCATTTATTTCCGCAGCGGCGACACCGAACGTGCCGAAAACGATTCGCAAAACGACTTACGCAGCCGCGTTTCAGCCGGTTAATTTCAAGTTTATTTTTCTCGCCAAAAATCGTCTGAAACCTTACGCGCAGGTCGGGGCAGGCTTGCTTTATGCCGGAAAACCTGTTCCCGTGCCTTACAGCAAACGCTTTAATTTTACGGGCGATTTCGGCGGCGGCTTGATGTATATGCTCAATGAAAAACGCGCCGTTTCGCTCGGCTATAAATATTTTCACATCTCGAACGGCAACATCGGCGGCAAAATCAACAATCCCGGCTTTAACGCGAATGTTTTTTATCTCAATTATTCGTTTTTCCGCAAATAAGCTGTAAAATTGAAATCAGAACCCCGAACGATAGTGAGCGGGTGAAGTCGCGTAGATTACACAAGTCGCTACCGCTTCTTGTTCTGATGACATTTTATGAGCAACAAAACACAACCGGCGCGTGGAATGCGCGATTTTCTGCCTTCTGACGTTCGCAAACGCAACTATGTGATCGGCATTATCAAAGAAGTTTACGAAAGCTACGGCTTTGAACCGCTCGAAACTCCGGCGGTCGAAAATCTCGAAACTTTGACGGGCAAATACGGCGAGGAAGGCGGACAACTAATGTTCAAAATCCTCAAACGCGGCGAAAAATTGGATGTCAATGACAAACAACTTGCCGATCTCGCGCTTCGTTACGATTTAACCGTTCCGCTCGCCAGAGTCGTCGCCAACTACAAAAACGAACTCCCGAAATTCTTCAAACGCTACCAAATCCAACCTGTTTGGAGAGCAGACAGACCGGCACGCGGCAGATTCAGAGAATTTTACCAATGCGACGTTGACGCAATCGGTTCGAGTTCAATGATGGTCGAAGTAGAATTGATTTCGACGGTTTGTGAGATTTTAGAAAAACTTGGCTTTCAAGATTTCACTGTAAGAATAAATGACAGAAAATTACTTTCGGAAATTCTTAACAAATTTGGAATTTCTGAAGACAAACATACTGATGCGCTTATAGCTATTGATAAATTAGATAAGATAGGTATTGATGGGGTAAGTGAAGAATTAGAAAGTAGAGGCATTCAAACTGAAAAAGGAGACGATCTAATTAAATTCTTTAGAGACTCTTCAAAAAATTACGAACAACTTAAAAATTATTCCATCTTAGCTAGTTCGGTAATGGCGTTACTGTCTCAAGGTCAAATGACACCATTGGAAACGTCTTGTCAATTTATCAATGAAAGTTTAGTCGAAAATCTTAATGAATTACTAGATAGTGAGTCTCTTATTAGAGGATTGGGCGATACAGAAAAGATATTAACTTTATATAATGAAGGAAATAATAAAAGTTCAAAAGTTTTGGTGCTTGACCCTTCGCTTGCTCGCGGTCTTGCTTATTATACGGGAGCTATTTTTGAAATTCGTCTGGAAGGCGGTGATTTTTCAGGAAGTCTCGGCGGCGGCGGACGTTATGACGGATTGATTGGAATGTTTGGCAAAGAACAGATTCCAGCGTGCGGTTTTAGCTTAGGTTTAGAGCGAATTTTGGTCGTGATGGAAGAGCGCGGAATGTTCGACAAATTGATCGCCGAAGGCAAACTCAAAGCCGATTCCGCCGATGTGATGATCGCTTGTTTCGATGAGCAATTAGTCGGCGAATGCCTCAAACTTGCCAATGAATTACGTCAAAAAGATTTACGGGTTTTGGTTTTTCCCGAAGCCAATCAGAAGGTAAAACCGATCAAATATGCTGAACAAATCAAGGTTCCGTTTGTTTGTTTGTTAAAGGAAACAGAACTCGCCGAAAACAAAGTAACGCTCAAAAATCTACTGACGGGCGAACAGGAAATTGTTGCACGGGAAGATGTTGCGGCGAAGATTGCACAAAGAGATTAATTTTATCGGGTTTTGTTTGGAATTTTTACGCTGGTTGTCGTAAATATTCAAATACTTTGAAAGTTCAGTTGCTTCGCGGCTGTGCCGTCCGATGTGCGGCGATGGCTCTGCCTCGCCGTTTCTGTTCATACATTCTTCGAGGCTGCGCCTCAGTATGATGAGGCGCAGCCTCGAAACCAAAAGAAATTAAACCGAAAAGGCACAGCCTTTTCGCACATCGGGCGGCACAGCCGCAAAAAGATTTTTTAGAAAACTATCTTTAAGTTAGAAAACTATCTTTAAATTAATTTAGAGAAATAATGAAACCACAAATCACATCTGCCCAAATCGTTGTGCCGTGCGAAAATCTGAATCGGTCGCTCGATTTTTTTGTCGAACGGTTCGGTTTTCGTGTCGAGATGATTTTTCCGGCTGATTCGCCCGTCGTCGCGGTTGTTTCGGGTTACGGGTTGAATTTACGGCTCGAAGAATCAGGCGAAAAACCTTCCTTGACGCTTAATTTAATCGGTGATTTTTCGGGTGAAATCGAGCGCGAAATCGTTTCGCCGGACGGTGTGCGCGTAAATTTAATTGATGAAAATTCATCAGTCGAGATTCCCGAAGGCACGGACGAATTTGTCGTTTCGATGCTTGACGGCGATGATTCGTGGAGCGTCGGACGCGCCGGAATGTTGTATCGAGACTTGATTCCGTCGCGGTTGGGCGGCAGATTTATCGCTTCGCACATTCAGATTCCGGTCGGCGGCGAAGTTCCTGATTACGTTCATTTTCACAAAATCCGCTTTCAGATGATTTATTGTCTGGCAGGTTGGGCGCGGCTCGTTTACGAAGATCAAGGCGAAATTTTTACGATGAAAGCGGGCGATTGTGTTTTGCAGCCGCCGGAGATTCGGCATCGCGTTTTGGAATCTTCCGACAATTTTGAAGTTCTCGAAATCGGCTGTCCGGCGATTCACGAAACCTTTGCCGATCACGAACTGACTTTGCCGAACGACAAATTTTCACCCGAAAGAATCTTCGGCGGACAAGTTTTTATTCATCACGCAGCCGAAAAATGTTTATGGGAAAGCGCGGAAATCAATGGTTTTGAATCACGCGACACTGGAATTTCAAAAGCAACCGGAAATTTAGCCGACGTTCGTATTTTGCGGGCAATTGCCGTCACCGGTTTCAGCGTCAAACATTCGGACGAATTTTTGTTCTATTTCGTGATTGCGGGAAAATTGCAGCTTTCCAATGACGAAGGCGAAATTTATCAACTCGAAAAAGGCGGCAGTTTTGTCTTGCCGAAAGGCATTGAATATTCGGTCAAAGCCGCGCAAGGTCTTGAAATGATTGGCATCAAACTTATGTAGCGTAAGCGTCCTGCTTGCTTTACAATTATTGATATTATGAAGTTTTTGAAATCAACCTTTTTACAATTTTCGGCAATCGCACTGATTGCTTTTTCGAGTTATTCGATTCAGGCGCAAAGTTCGACGAACACTAAGGATTTGCCGAATTTTTATCCGGTTAATAATGTTCTCTATCGCGGCGGACAGCCGACCGAAGCGGGTATTAAACAGCTTGCGGCAATGGGCGTGAAAACGATTATTGATCTGCGCGGCGCGGACGAACGCGCGAAACGTGAAGAAGTTTGGGCGCAAAATGCCGGACTGAAATTTATCAACAAACCTTTGAATAATTGGCGCGGACCGAAAACCGAGAAGATCGAAGAAATCGAAAAACTCATCAACGCGCCCGAAAATCAACCTGTTTTCGTTCACTGTCAACGCGGCGCAGACCGCACCGGCACAGTCGTCGCCGTTTATCGCATCACTCAGGATAATTGGACGGCGGAACAGGCAAACACCGAAGCGAAAAAGTTCGGTTTCGGCTGGTGGCAGTTTTGGATGAAGGATTATATCAACGATTATTACGACAAAACGAAAGGTGGAAAGTAATGACCGAACAAATTATCGAAAACTACAAAACGGATATGATTGCGGCGTTTCGCAATTATAAAAAGTTGGGGGAGCGGGCGATTGAGCAGGTTTCGGCGGACGAATTTTTTGCGGCGATTGATGCGGAATCCAATTCGATTGCCGTGATCGTTAAGCATATCGGCGGGAATTTGCGTTCGCGTTGGACTAATTTTTTAACTTCTGACGGCGAAAAGGCTGACCGCAATCGTGACGGTGAATTTGTGACTGAAACGGACACGCAGGAATCCGTGACGCAAGTTTGGGAAACAGGCTGGAACGCGCTTTTTACGTCGCTCGAAGCGTTGGAAATTGAAGATTTCGGCAAAACTATACAGATTCGCGGCGAAGATTTTTCGGTCGTTCGGGCGATGAATCGCTCACTCGCGCACACGACTTATCACGTCGGGCAGATTACGTTTTTGGCAAAACATTTTCGCGCCAAAGATTGGAAAACCTTGAGCGTTCCGCGCGGACAATCGGGCGAATTTAACGCAATCTCGCTGAAAATAAAGACAAAGCGCATTATCTCGAAGCGACACAGGATTTTGCCGCGAAAAAATCGTAACGTCATCCGTCCCGTCCGCACCTTTCCGCAACGCACAAGAAAGTTTAAGAAAAACAGGTCAGCGGGACGCTGACCTGACTGCCGTCTGGACGGACGGCGTTTCATTAAAAAAGCGGGAGAGGAGAGTATCTTCCCGCTTTGATTGTTTTTATGGATGACTGCGTTTTAGCGAATTCGCGTGCGGCTGATGACGCGGCTGGTGACTCTGCCGTTCGGGAAATATTTGAATTGAACGACTTCGCGGTAAGTTCGGAAACCGGCGCGAACGATTCTGGTTTGTGTTACCACGCGCACGCCGCGCCAGTTGCGGCGTTGTCTTTGATTATAGATTTGCGGTGCGGCGTTTGATTCGATTGAGACGGCGGTAGTGTTCGCCGTATTTGCTTCGGCTGCCGGAACGAACATTACCGATGAGCCTAAAAGTAGTGATAGTGCTAAGAATTTTTTCATAATAATTACTCCCTTTGTTCTATTTTTTTCAGGCAAAAAATTGCTTTGCCTGATAGTTAAGACAATCGAAACCGCCTAAAAGTTGGAATTTTTTGTGTAAAGTAATGTAAAGTAACTCTTTTGTTTCGATAAATAAAGGCTTTTCGCAAAGTTTTTTTAGAACATCGGCGGCGGTTTGTGATAATCTTGTCCTGGTCTTTTTATGAAATCAATCTCAATTTTAGGTTCGACGGGTTCAATCGGCTGTAACACTTTGAAAACGGTCGAACATCTCCAAGATTTTCGCGTCGTTGCGCTCGGCGCGGGAAAAAATGTCGAAAGATTAGCCGAGCAAATCGTTAAATTTCAGCCTGAATTAGTCGCCTGCGAATCGGAAGAATGCGCGGAAAGTTTGCTTCGCAAAATTACGGATTACAAATTACAAATTACAAAGTTGCCGAAAATTTTAATTGGCGAAGAAGGTTTAGTCGCGGTGGCGACGCACGAAAAAGCGGAAACGGTCGTTTCGGCGACGGTCGGCGCGGTCGGTTTTGTGCCGACTTTGCGGGCGTTGGAAGCCGGAAAAAGAGTCGCGCTGGCAAACAAGGAAACGCTCGTGATGGCGGGCGAACTGATGACGCGCACCGCGCGTGAAAACAACGCCGAGATTTTGCCGGTTGATTCGGAACATAACGCCCTCCATCAGTGTCTGCGCGGCGAATCGGTTAAAGAAGTAAAAAGATTAATTTTAACCGCAAGCGGCGGACCTTTTCGGACTAAATCGAGAGAAGAAATTGAAAACGCGACCATCGAACAAGCCTTAAATCATCCGAATTGGAAAATGGGCGACAAGATCACGATTGACTCGGCAACCTTGATGAACAAAGGTTTGGAAATTATCGAAGCGCGTTGGTTGTTTGATTTTAGCGCGGACGAAATTTCGGTGATCGTGCATCCGCAGTCGGTCGTTCATTCGATGATCGAAATGGTTGACGGTTCGGTCATCGCGCAGCTTGGCGTAACCGATATGAAACACGCGATTCAATATGCGCTGACCTTTCCGACTCGAAAAACAGGTTGTCTTGAGCCATTAGATTTTAAGAGATTTTCGACTTTGACGTTTGAGGAACCCGACTTTGAAAAATTTCCGTGTCTCGCGCTCGCTTACAAAGCGTTGAAAACCGGCGGTACAATGCCGGCAGTCTTAAACGCCGCCAACGAAATCGCCGTCCAAGCATTTTTGGACAACAAAATTCGTCTGAGCGACATTCCGCGCATTATCGAATCGGTGATGAACGAACACAAAACACAAAATGCATCGAATTTGGAAGCGATTTTAACGGCTGACGAGTTTGCACGAAAACGCGCTATAATGAAACTTGAAATGAGTGCTTCAGCAATGTGAGGTGAGATTTTATGCAGCAAATAACAACCAAAAATCAAACAATCGCTGCGCCTTTTCTTTTTGAAACCGAGCAAAACGGATTTGAAAATGAAGCGGTTAAAGTTCGCCGATGGACGTGCGACGAATATTACAAAATGGCGGAATTGGGCTTTTTTGACGGCAAGCGGGTCGAACTTATCGAAGGAGAAATTATCGAAATGTCGCCGATGAACAAGCCGCACGCAACGGCTGTCAGAATAATTTTAGAAGTTTTGAGAAAGACTTTTAATCAAGGTTATATTGTTGACAGTCAGCTTCCAATGAGTTTCAGCAAGCAAAGCGAACCCGAACCTGATATTGCCGTAGTTAAAGGCGGCATAAGAGATTTTATGATTTCACATCCAAAAACCGCCGAATTAATTGTCGAGGTTTCGGACTCGACGCTACGACTTGACCGTACGAAAAAAGCCGCGCTGTATGCTCAAAATAAAATTCAGGATTATTGGATTCTAAATTTGAAAGACCGTTGTTTAGAGGTTTATCGGCAACCGAAAAAGGATAAAAAACTCGGTTTTATATACACCGAAAGCCGAATCTTTACCGAAACGGACAAAGTTTCTCCGCTTGTCGCGCCGGACGCGAAAATTAAAGTCACGGATTTATTGCCGTAAAAGCAAAAAGTTGATAATCTTCTGCGAGAGTTTTACACTTTATTAGCAACTCGATTTGGAAAAATGGTTTCTAAACCGAAAGTTATCTTGAAAGGAATTTTATAAGATGCCCGATATATTATTAGTAATTTTAGCTGTTATCTTCGTTCTCGGAATTGCGATCAATATTCACGAGTTCGGACATTTTATTGTCGCCAAACTTTTGGGAATACGCGTCGAAGCGTATTCGTTTTTCGGTTTGGGACCGCGCGTTTGGGGTTTTAAGGTCGGTCACACCGATTACCGCGTGTCGGCGATTCCGCTCGGCGCGTATGTCAAACTTTACGGCGACGAAGCGACTGCCGCACTCGAAGGCGGCGAATCGGACAGTGAAAAAGTTCCCGATTCGGAGCTTTACGAACTGCGTCCGCGCTGGCAAAAGTTTTTGGTGATGCTCGGCGGACCGTTTATGAACATTATGCTCGCGCTTGCCATTCCGTTTGCCGGAGCATTGATTTACGGCGTGCCGACGATTCCTTCGCCGGTCATAGCGAATGTCAAAGCGGGCGGTGCGGCGGAAAGTGCCGGTGTCAAAGTCGGCGACAGAATCGTTAAATTTGACGGCAACGAAAATCCTTCGTGGGACAGAATTAAAAACGACTCGATGATTTCGCCGGAAAAACCGATGCCCGTGACGGTCGAACGCGACGGCAAAAGAGTTGACCTGACGATTACTCCGACCAAAACCGATTTCAAAGGAAATGTTATCGGCTCATTGGATTTAGACCCGACCGAATTAGTCATAATGAGTCCGCGCCCTGATTCTCCGGCAGCGGCAGCCGGCATTCAGAAAGGCGATAAAGCTATTGCGCTCAACGGCGAAACGATTCGCGGCGTGGATAATTTTAAGGAATTGGTTCAGGCAAACAAATCTGTGCCGCTGCATTTAGCGATTATTCGCAACAACGAACCGAAGGAAGTCGTCGTGCAGACGACCATCAATGAAGACGGCAAAGCCCTGATCGGCGTTGACATCAGCAATCAAAGTTTAGACCGCGAAAAGGCGACAATCGGGCAAGCCGGTGCGTTTGCCGTTAATTCAAATCTCGAAATTCTGCGTTTGACCGGAAGAGTTTTCGGACAGCTATTTTCGGGACAGCGTTCGGTCAAGGACGCGGGACTTGCAGGACCGGTCGGCATCGTGCAGATAATTTCGCAAGTTGTAAAGGATGCAGGTTTTGCCGGATTGGTTTCAATTCTCGCACTCATTAGCTTAAACCTCGGCGTGTTCAATCTGCTGCCGATTCCACTGCTCGACGGCGGACAGATTATGGTTTTGGCAATCGAAAAGGTGATGTCGTGGTTCGGCAAAACGCTTTCGATGGCAATTAAAGAAAAGATTCAACTGGCAGGTTTGGCGATAATTCTGCTTTTGACGGTATTTACATTGTTCTTGGACGTTTCAAAATTTTTCTAAAATTTAAGTTGAATTTTACAAAGATGAACAGGATAGACGGGATAATTTTTGTTATTATCTAAAGTTTATCCTGTTAATTTTTTTGTGGTGGCAAAAATGAAAAGAGTATCTAAAGCGGTTAAAGTCAGAAACATTCAAATCGGCGGCGGCGCACCCGTTTCCGTCCAATCAATGACGAAAACCGAAACGACCGACGTTGACGGCACGATCAAACAAATCGAGGAAATGCAGAAAGCCGGATGCGAAATCGTCCGCATCGCCGTTCCCGACGACGACGCGGCGGCGGCACTCGTTGAAATTCGCAAACGCACGGAAGTTCCGATTGTCGCCGACATTCATTTTCATTATAAATTAGCGTTAAAAGCGTTGGATGCGGGCATTGATAAACTGCGTCTGAATCCCGGAAATATCGGTTCGATTGACCGTGTGCGCGAAGTCGTCCGCGCGACCGAAGCGAAAGGCGTTCCGATCAGAATCGGGGTCAACGGCGGTTCGCTCGAAAAGGATTTGCTCAGAAAATACGGCACGGCAACTCCCGAAGCGATGGTCGAATCGGGAATGCGCCACGTTCGGATTTTGGAAGATTTGAATTTTAACAACATCGTCATTTCGCTCAAAGCGTCGGACGTTAATCGAATGGTCGAAGCGTATCGTTTGATGGCGACGAAGGTTGATTATCCGCTTCATTTGGGCGTAACCGAAGCCGGAACGCCGTTCGGCGGCACGATTAAATCTGCAATGGGACTCGGAATTTTATTGCACGAAGGCATCGGCGACACGATTCGCGTTAGTTTGGCGGCAGAACCGCACGAAGAAGTTCGCGTCGGCTGGGAAATTTTGAAAAGTCTGGAATTAAGAAAACGCGGTGTCACGGTTGTTGCGTGTCCGACTTGCGGAAGATTGGACGTTGATAATTTCGTCGAAATCGTCACGGAAGTTGAACGAAGACTCGCGCACGTCGAAGAACCGCTGCACCTTTCAATTATGGGCTGCGCCGTCAACGGTCCGGGCGAAGCGCACGATTCGCAGCTCGGCATCACATTCGGGCGGCAAGTCGGAATGATTTTCAAAGACGGCGTGCCGATGCGAAAAGTCGCCGGCGTTGATATTGTCGAAGAATTCGTTAAAGAAGTCGAAATCCTCCGCAAAGAAGGCGCGGCGGCAAAATCACTTTCACAGGATAAACCGCTTGTGCAAATTTCATAATAATTCCTTAAACACATAGAGACATAGAAAACATAGAAATTGAATAAAAATCTAGGTTTTTTGTGTCTCTATGTGTTTAATATTTAAGGAAATAAGATATTGAAGGGGTAAATTGGCAGATTTCGCAAAATCGTAAAAACAAACGCAAATACGAAAAATCCCCAGATTACAAGCGGCGTGAAAACCTTGAAATTCAAACCGTAACCGCGCACGGCGGTTAAAAAAAGCGACACGAATAAATAGCCGAAAAAAAACAAAATTCCCGGCAGAAGCAGGTTATAATCGAGCGCACCCAAAACGTCGCCGTGCAGCAGGGCGTGTAGTCCGCGCGTCATTCCGCAGCCCGGACACGCATATCCGGTCATCGCATAAAGCGGACAAACGGGGAAAAAACCGGCGGTCGTCGGATTAAAATAGCCGACTGCGAATGTGATTGCCGACATTCCCGCGACAGCGGCAAGGGCAAATCCGCGCTGATTTTTTGAAGCTTTTTCGATCATTTAATTCTCAGAATAATCGGCAGTAACCTGTATTCATCACTGTCTCGCATATCTCTCTTAAATTTTCCAAAGTAGACTGTCAAGTCTTTCAACGCTGTCAGAGATTCCGCCGAAATATCAGCCGGAGCATTATCGGCGAATTGTCGTAAGATGATGACAGCATCGTTGCGCGTATTCGGGTTTCGAGCCGTCTCAAGAGCATTTATTAAATTTACGCCCAAATTAAACTTCCACAAACTCGATTGATCGTTCACCAGACGGTTTTGAATTGCCGCAATTAGATTTTGAGAAAGCGCGATTTGTTCGCCGCTTGGCTGACCGGGAATCGGCAAAACAATTTGCGCCGTCACTGATTTTTGGATCGAATTTTGGGAAGTCACCGTAGATTCACGAATTAAGATCGGTCGGTCGTTTTGTCTTGTATTACTCGACATCTCCGATTCGACGCGCCTCATTTCGCTCAATTTGCCGAGCGTTTCCAATTCGTTCGTCCAACCCGTGTCAAATGCTTTAGCGATGCGCGGAAAAGAAGAAATTCTGAGCATCGAATCTTTCTGAATAACTGCCAAATCGAAACCGATTCTGATCCAACTCGCTTTCTCAATCGTAAAATTATAGGTGAGAATGCCGGTTTCCGCTCCGCTTGTTTCACTGCTTCTGAACTTCGTGCTTCGGGCTGTTTCCTCCGAGACGTTTTTAAGCAGAGGATGTCCTGAAATCGCCGTTGCCGATACGACATTGCCTTCCGCGTCAATCGTTATTTCGACCTTGACGCTGCCGTCCGCGCCGGCTTCCAACGCCTCGCGCGGAAACGTCGGTTTCGGTAGATTAACGGCTTTGCGCTTGATATTGCCGCGAACTTCGCCGACTTTGTATGCGTCACTGGATTCGAGCGAATTGTTTCTCAAAATTGGCGCACCGTCCTGCGAAAAAACATTTCCCGCGCCGCAAATAAAAAGTGTGAATATCAATAAACAGACTTTATAATTCATAATTTTAACGCTCCGAAAAATTAATTGCCGCGTTTGCTTTCGTCAATCATAAATTGGACAAATTCCAAACTCGACTTAAAAAAATCGTTGATGTATTCAGGTGAAATCGCGTCGGTTTCGTCGTTGTAAGAAGCGATTGCGCGGATTTTTTCCAGAGTTTCATCGGAAATGTCCTTTGGCGGTGACTCCAAAAGCCAATTCATTCCCTGCAGATTTTTGATAAAAGTTTCGCGGTCTTTACGAAAATTGCTGTCCGTGATTTTATACGCTTCGCCGATTGCGCCGCCCCACTGTTTGCCGAAATCAATATTCCAAACGTCCGTTCCGCTCAGATTTTTCCGCATCGAAGCGATGATTTCATCAATGACTTTGCCTTTCTCGCTCGAAGATTTAGCGCGGGCGAGTTTGTCGAACTGCGATTTTTCAATATTCATCTCAGCCGGAATTTCATTGCCGAAATCGCGTAATATTTGATTGGCTTCATTGTCAATCGGCAAATCTTTGAGTGCCGTCAAAAACATCGCCAAACCCATCCAAACCATCTTTTTAGAGTCGGACGTTTCTTTCGGCAGAACGAAATTGTAAACGATAATTCCCGTTACCTTAACGGCTTGCCCGGAAAGCATCGTCGGTGAAAACTTCGCCTGCCGCGCTGCTGTGATCGAAGCCGCACGAAGCAGCGGATGACCGGAAACCGCACTTGCCGCAATGACGTTGCCTTCTTCGTCAACCGTCACCTGCACATTAACCGCGCCGCCTGCTTTGACTGCTTTTGCCGCCGCCGGATAATTCGGTTTCGGCAAACTTGTCGCTTTGCCGTTTAATACGCCGCCGGAAATTAGCTTTGCGTTATTTGGTTCGCCTGCATCCTGCGCGAAAACATAAGTTGAATTCACGCATAAAATCAGCAGCGTCAAAAAGAAAAATTTAGTTCGCATATTCGCTGTCCTCTCAAAGTGTGATGAAATTATAAAACAGTTTACGCAAAAACGATACAAAATTTAACCATTAGCCATTTGCATAAAAAGCGCGTCGGTCGCAATTTTGCGGTTGACGTTGACGGCGAGCGTTTCGCGTAAGATTTCGATTTCCGTCAGCCATTGTCCCGGACGTTTGTTTTCGGCTGTTTCGGCTAATCTTTTGAGCTGCGGTTTGAGATCAATATTGAGAATCGTTTTTTCGTCCGCGCCGTGTTGCAAACTCCAAAGATCGTGAATCAAAGTTTGCAGTATTTCAAGATAATCGTCGTAGTCGTCCTTGTTTTTCGCGTCGTTCATTTCTTCGCCGGTTCGCAAAAGCGAGAGATGATCGGGTTTTCCGACGACCGATTGTAAAACTTTGAGCATCGCTTCGCGCTGAACGCGAAATTTTTCCAAATTAAAATCCAGCGCACGACCGATGCTGCCTGCCGAAAGTCTTGCGACAAGTTCCGCGTCGTCCGGCGAAAATTTTGAAGTTGAAAGCAGAAAGCGTTCAATGTTTTTTGCATCAACCGGCGCAAAACGAATCGTCTGACAGCGCGAACGAATTGTTTGCAGCAGCGAATCGGGACGTGAACTGATGAGAAAAAGATAAGTTGTCGGTGCGGGTTCTTCAAGAGTTTTGAGCAGTGCGTTTGATGCCGCATCATTCATTTTATCGGCATCGTCAATGATAAAAATTCGCGCTTTGGCTTCGTAAGGGCGAAAATTAGCTTCTCTTTCCAGTTCCCGAATTGAATTGACAAGAATATTGTTCCGGCAGGGAATGACCGTCCCGACATCAATATTTCCGCTGAAAAAAACCTTTTCAAATTCTTCCTTTTTATCTTCAGGTTTTGGAAAAGTGAAAACATCAGCGCGTTTGCAGGTCGTGCATTTATCGCACGCTTCGCCGCTTTGCGGATTCAGGCAAACAAATGACTTCGCCAGTTCGAGCGCAAACTGCCTTTTGCCGACACCCTCCAAACCGGCGAGAAGCAGCGAACGCGGCACACGATTTTTGGAAATCATCCGCCGCAAAATTTCCTTAATGTGATCGTTGCCGATGAGTCTGTCGAACATAGCTTAAAAGTTTAAAAGTGAAAAAGTCTAAAAGTGAAAAAGTTTATTGTCGCAGTCGTATCAAAGGCTTTTCGTTTTTTCACTCATAAACTCTTTGATAATTTCGGAAACTTTGCCGTGAATTTCGTCAATCGAGCCGTTTGCGTCAATTTTGCGAAAACGCTCCGGTTCGCGTTCGGCGATTTTCAGGTAAGCGTCACGGACGCGTGTGTAAAATTCGGTTGTCTCTTTGTCCATCCGGTTTTTGACGGCTTCGTGATGAGTGCGCGAATTGGTTCGCAAAATTGCTTTTTCGATTGAGATGTCAAAAAAGAGCGTCAAATCCGGCTTTAAATTATTAGTTGCGAGGCTGATAACCTGATTAACCGTTTCTTCGTCAAAGCCGCGACCTGCGCCCTGATAGGCAAAGGTCGCGTCGGCGTAGCGATCTGAAATAACGATTTTTCCTAGTTCTAACGCCGGTTTAACGAGAAAATTAACGTGCTGGGCGCGGTCGGCGGCAAACAATAAAAGTTCGGCAAGCGGCGAAACATTTTCTTCCGTTTCGAGAAATGCTTCGCGCAGACGGCGACCGAGCGGAGTTCCGCCGGGTTCCATTGTTGTCAAAACATCGAGTCCGCGAACGCGCAAATCTCCCGCCAGCAGGCGTAATTGCGTTGATTTGCCGCTGCCGTCAATGCCTTCAAAAGTTATGAATTTCCCGCGCAAAATTTTTTCTATTCGGAATCATTTCGCCGTCTTTCGAGCGAAATCGTTGAAATAGCGTGTTTGAAAATTAAAAAATCTTGTCCGGTTGCGTCCAGCAAAACCGAAAATTTATCGAAACTTTTGATTCTTCCCGTGAGCGTCGCGCCGTGGAGAAGGTGAATTGTGACGGACATTTTATCGCGCCGCGCCGAATTCAAAAAAGCGTCCTGGATATTTTGCGCCGTAGGTTTTTCCATAACTATTTCTCGTTTGTTCTCTTAAATTTAGCCTGTTGTCTAAAATTATAACAGATTTGAGACGACTGACAAGAAAATTTTCACAAGCGATTAAATTTTGATTAAATTTACTAATTCTTCCTGAATTTTCACATCGTTTCCAAAGCCGTCGAGCCAAGTAACCTGCTCCTGATGACGAAACCAGGACATCTGTCGTTTGGCGTAATTGCGAACGTCCTGTTTGGTCTGTTCAATCGCGCTTTCCAAAGTGCGTTCGCCGCGCAAATACTCGCAAACCCGACGATAACCGTGTGCGCCGAGCGCGTTCGTGTCATCTTTTACGCCGGAATTACGAAGTTGTTTCACTTCTTCAACTAAACCTTTTTCAAAATGAATCGCGGCACGTTCGTTGATTTTTCGGTAGAGAATTTCACGCGGCGGACTGAGCGCAAAAACTTTGATTCGATCAGCAAATTCGGGCGGTTCGGCGCGGACCGCCTGAACTTCCGAAAGCCGTTTTCCGGTTTGAAAATAAACTTCGAGCGCACGCATCGAACGGACATAATCGCGCGGGAAAAGTTTTTCGGCGGCAATTCTATCAACTCTATGCAGCATTTTATAAAGATGTTCCGCGCCTTTTTTTTCTTTGATATTTTTTAGTTTTTCGCGCAGTTTTTCATCAGTTTTCGGACCTTCAAAAAATGGATTGCGGAGCGTGCGAAGATAAAAACCCGTTCCGCCGACTAAAATCGGAACATTCCCGCGTGACTCGATTTCAACAATTTTCGCCGCCGCGTCCGCCGCCCAATCCGCCGCCGTGTAATTAACATTCGGCGCGACATAATCAATCAAATGATGCACAACGCCGCGCTTTTCCGCTTCGGAAGGTTTCGCCGTCGCAATTGAAATCCCTTGATAAATCTGCACCGAATCGCAATTAATTACCTCCGCATTTCCCAAATGCAAAGCCAGTGCAACACCGTTTTCAGTCTTCCCCGAAGCCGTCGGTCCGACGATTGAATAGATTGGATTTTTCATTGAAACAAAACCCGAACAAGCGCAACGAGCAATATCACGCCGAGCAAAATAAGTGAACCGATAATTTGATTACGGGAAAAACTCATAAATCTTTATGGAAATATCACGGAGCGCAGTTCGTCGGCGTGTTCTTTTAATTCGTTTTTGACCTGCAAATGTCCGAGCGTGACGAGAATTACCTGAACGCCTTCGCGTCTGGCAAATTTCATCGGCGGAATAAAATCGCTGTCTGCCGTGACCAAAATAATTCTTTCGACGATTGATTTGCTCGACAGCCACGCGACATCTAAACCGATTTTCATATCAACGCCTTTCTGTTTGATGTCGGGCGTAAAGTCATCATCAATAAATGCGCGGTTTGTTTTCAAAATATCCATTGTTGACGTTTTGAAATTATCCAACCGTCAAAAGATAATTTACCCGAACGAAATGCAATATTGTCCATTATTTTCAGGTCGCCGATGACTTTGGTTCCATTTATAAAAGTTGGCGTAGTCGCAAAATCTATCGTGTTTTTATTTAACAGATGTGTCTGTTTTTCTTCGTAAAGAAGGCAATCGTAACAATAAATGCGAAAAATCTCCTCGTCTTTTTCCAGACATTCCATCGCAAATTGGCGCATTGCAATCGCTGTAGATTGTCGTTTGCCGAGTAAATTTTTGAGTTTGTGGAACACAAAACCCATATCGAGGAGAATCGCGGTTTTTTTTCATTATCCTACTTTTATAAACTAAAAAGTCTTTTCCTGTAAAACAAGAAAAGACTTTTAATATTATGCCAGCCTACTGGCGTTAGCGGATACTTTTAAGTTACCACGAAAACAGTTTTTTGGTAACTCAATTGTGCTGCATTTGAGTAAAAGTTAAGCCGTTTTGACTGGAGTGCGAGCATCCTGCTTGCCCGTTCGAGGCTTTGCAAGAACGGCTGGCGATACTTGATGGAAATGTAACTTTTTCATCAAGTATGACGCACGTCCGCTTTCTCGCAAAGCCTCGAACGGACGGCAAGCAGGATGCTCGCGCTCCAGTCCGCTTCGCGTATTTTTGACTTTTTTCCGGGGCATTACACATTTGATTTAATAAGCCTTCGTTAATTCGATTCCGGTGTAATAGTGTTTCAAAATCGCGTCGTATTTGAAACCCATTTTGCCGAGTCCGAATGCTCCGTATTGGCACATTCCAACGCCGTGTCCCCAACCGCGTCCGGTGAATGAGTAGGAAATTGCGCGGTTGCTCAAATTGTGTTGTATATCTTAATCAAAGGCGAGATTATCAATAATAATCATATCGCCATTGAATAGCTTCTGTTGAAACGAATGACGGAAAATTTATGCGATTCGGTAACTTCGAGTAACTTACACTTTTTCTCAATGCTTCTGAATATTGAATAACGCCGTCAGGGTTGAATCGAATATGTTTGCCATCAAATAAAATGTGCAAATCGGCTCGCAGACATAAGCCGTTTTCAACAACATCATTTCCTTTATGTTTGACGGGAATAATGTGACACGCCTGTAAAACCAGACTTAAATTTTCTCCGGTCAGAAAGCATTTGTTGTTATATTCCTTGAGAACTTGTTTTCGGAATTTGGCTTGTTCAGGTCGGGCAGATATTTCAGAGATGATTTTACGGCGTTCCGCGTCAATGATAACCGGATTGTTCCTAATTTCCTCAACCACTTTTTCAAGCGTCAATGAATCTTTAATTGTCGTAATCTCGGCAATCTCGCTAACGTATGCGCTTTGCAGGAAAAACTTGTCGGCTGCATTGCTTTCGCCTTTAATCATCTGACAAAAGCCGTAATGTGAAAGAAAAAGCAAAAATTCTCTGACCATTCGCTTGTCGTTCGCGCCCGGAGCGCAGTCGGGAAACGAATTAACATTCAGTTTGTTTTCTCTAAATGCTTTGACGGCTTCCAGATAATCCGTCATTTTTGCTTTGTCGCCAGCCAGCGGAACAATTATTTTTTGGAGTTCAAACGGAGTCAAATAGGCTTGTGTTTCGCCGAAAGTTTTGTGCAGAGATTTAATGATTTCCAAAATCAATTCCAAAGGCTTGATTTCAAGTTTAGCTTTTCTCCATTCGGAAACATCGCTCTCGATATTTGTGTTCGGCAGCGTCAAAGTTTTAATAACGGTAATCGCAAATTCGGTTTGCGTGATTTTTCCTTCGGCAACCTTTATCCCAAACGGTGTTAGTTCGATTGTCCGGCTTTCAGGGTCGAGTAGTCCGACGGCTTTCCAATATCTGTCCGAGTTCCGAAATAAATTGCGTTCGCCCGTTCTCGCCAATGTAACTTTTTCGCCCGTCATTTTGTTGGTTTCACGCTGAATTCGTTCAAGGTCAGTGAAAATTGCATTCGTGCTTTTCATTTCGCCTTGATGACGATACATAGCCCGCAAAACGCCTAAAAAACGTAACGGATTGTTCAAGCCTTCACTCGGCGTTACTTCTGCTTAATACTTTTTCCTTCACGAATAGACTTCAAAAAGTCGTAGGCTGTTAGCGCGGCAACTTCAAATTGTTCTTCTGTAAGCCAATCTAAAGTTGAATGAACTACGGAATGGCGCATTACATCTTCAACTTCTTCTAAATCCTGGTAATCACATTTGGTAATTTCGTGAATGCTTTTAGCGTAATAACTTGAGTAAATTGTATTATCCATAAATCAAATATTTCTGAACCATTCTTTATCAATGGTTACTTTTTCAATCATTTCAATGTTTACGCCCAAACTCAGCGATTTCAGTTTTTCTGCTAATTTTTCACCGTCAACTAGATCAATCGTTGGCGCGCCTTCTCTGGTTGACTCCTTAATGGCATCTCTTGTGAAATAACCTGTCGTAATAAATAAACCTTTATCAGCTCTGCCAATCATCGCGCCGCGAAAATCTCTTATCTGACTTGCGGCAACTGCGCCTTTGTATCTTTTCGCTTGAAACACGATATAAAAACTTAGTATTCCATTGATTCTGGCAATTCCTTTTCCATCAATTCCGCCGTCACCTGTTCTACCCGTAACCTCAACTTGCACAAAACCGGTTTCTCTCAAAATCCTTTGAATAAGCCTTTCAAATCCTGCTGGGTCAAGAGAACTCAAGATTGTTCTTATTATTTCACCTTTCCAATCAGAGTGTTCTTGAAGATAAATATCTTTCGGAATTGAAGATACTTTAATTGAAACCAGTTGAGAAGCATCTTTTTCCGTAAGTGTCCAAACACCTCTCGCCGAATTGTCCAAAAAATCCAAACCTTTTAAATTTGTTCGACACCAACCTAATTGATATTCCAACTCGGTTCTAGTATCAGTTACACCCCTTTTTGAAACTCTAGGAATATTTGCAAGTTCATCAGGTATTTTTAAATTGCTGATAACTTTTTCTCTGATTTCTTCAACAGATGCAGAGCCGCCTAAATCGGCAACGGCTTGTAAAACGGCTATAAGTAACTCTTGTCTATGAGGAAGTTCTTTCATTTTTAATGTTTGTTCAATGATTTCCGATTTGTCTATACATACTTCCTAATCCACCGATAAATTCAAAATCTAACGGAAATGTTTGAATCGCGGCACTTTCTCTAACCGATACGCGGCGATGATTTTTAGGATGATGCACGGCGACATTTCCGCCAGTGTCTTTCGCCAAAACAGTCGGTGAAGGTTTATTCGGGTCGGTTTTGCGATGTCCGGTAAAATTACGGTCGGTAACTTTGTATTTTGAGTAAACGTGATTCTTCAATTCGTGCGATTCGTCAGGTTCAGGAATGTCTTTCAAAGCCTCGCTGATCGTTACCCATTTTTCTTGAAGCAAATTTGAGTTTTGCGCGTGTGTCGGCGTTGGAAACGGAAAATTTCCCACGAAAATATCTTCTCTAATTCCAATGATAATAACTCTGAATCTGTTTTGCGGAACTCCGAAATCAGCGGCATTAAAAACTTTATAATCTACTTTATAACCCAAATCAGAAAAGTTTTTGACAATATCTTTAATGACATTGCCGTTATCGAAACTGACTAATCCGCGAACATTTTCCGCAATGAAAAACTTAGGATTCTTCTCTCTGACAACTCGAACAAATTCTAAATACAATTTATTTCTTTCATCGCCTAAAGACTTCTTCATATTAGCCTGTGAAAACCCCTGACATGGAAAACCGCCGATAACGACATCGCAATCTGGAATTTCAGAAGCCGGAATATCAACAATGCTACCTAGAACAAAATGATTTCCGATATTGCGCTTATAAGTTTCGGCGCAATCTTTGTTAACATCATTTGCCCAAATGACTTCGTGACCGGCTTGGATAAAACCTAAATCAAAGCCACCCGCACCTGAAAAAAGCGAAACTATTTTCATAAATTAATAGCAGATAATTGTTACTTTAAAGTTTAATAAATCTGAGGGCGATTTCAAAATATATCAGTAAGCCTTCGTCAATTCAATTCCGGTGTAATAATGTTTCAAAATCGCGTCGTATTTCACGCCCATTTTGCCGAGTCCGAAAGCTCCGTATTGGCACATTCCAACGCCGTGTCCCCAGCCGCGTCCGGTGAATGAGTAGGAAATTGCGCGGTTTGATGAATCGTAGCGTTTGTTCATTACGAAAAGCTGTTCTTTGAATCTCAACGCCGAACGGATTTTGCCGCCTTTGAGTGAAAATCTGCCGTTTGTGCCGATGATTTCGAGTTCGACGGCGCGGCGCGAATAGCCTTTTTGTTTGATGTTGACATCAATCAGCGAGCCGATTCCGCGAACATAGCGCGAGAGCCGCGACTGCATTGCGCCCGCCGAAAGATTGGTGTTCCACGTTGTAAAAGGCGACATTTTTTCGGGCGCGGTCGTCTGCGCCGAAGGTTTGACTTCGAGATAAATGACCGCGCCGGCAGCGTCGGTTTGAAAATTTACACTTTCGCCGCCGACGAGCGCGGTTTCCTTGACCTGATAAAAATCATCGCCGAACTGCCGAAACAAAAAAACGTCGGGACGAAGCACGAGAGTTTTCTTCGATTTGCCTTGTTTGATGTTCAGATTACCGTTTTCGGAGGCTTCCGTAACACCGCTTGGGAGCGTCGGAGTCCATTTCTTTTTCGCGTAAATCTGTGAAATCAGGCGCAGCATTTTGGCGCGTGAAAACGGCTTATTCGGCTTCAACGTCAAGTCCGGGTAAATCGTAAAATAACCGTCGCGCAGCAGAATTGCGACATTGACGCGGGCTTCTTTCGGGATTTCGTTCGCGTCGTCAAATGCTAATTGATAAGTGATGTCGGACTCCGACAAAAGCGTGTCGGCGTAAGATTCGGGATAAATATAGCTGACGAGAAGTTTAGCGAGTTCCGCCGGTTTCGCGGAGTCTTTTGTCACATTCGGGTAAGTTTTGCCGAATTTTGACGCAAGCTGATTCATCCAATTGGAAATTTCGCTCTGCGTCGGCGCGTCTTCAAACCAATCGTCGGTCATCGGATTAATATTGAGTTGAAATCCGTTGACGGCGAGCAGCGACATTAATCGAACGAGTTCTAAATTTTTTTCATCGCGCAGTTTGGCGGGCGAACGCGAAGTTTTAATTAAAAAAGGCTCGAAATATTTGCGACCTTCAAACGAACATTCAACGCCGCGCAAATACGGTTCGTTGAAATCAAAAATGTTCTCTGAATTTTCCGTGCGACCGCCGCAAGTCGAAGTATAAAGCGCATTTATCGGCTTGCCCTGATAAGTTGCGACGATTCCGCGCGTCTGCTGAACGGCTTGTGTCGGCATCGCGCCTTCGCTCGAAACGCCGCGATAAACCTGCGACCAAACCGTCGGCAGCAGATCGAAACCTTGATTGCCAAAGCCGTTAATGTTCGCAACCGCATAAGTTCGCGCCGCGACCGCCTGCGCCTTTTGCGCTTCCAAAGAGGGAAGTCCGAGTTCGTTCGGCACAACGCCGAGCAGATAATCTTCCAGAGAAACGACATTGACGACCGTCAAAGTTCCGCGCGAATTGACGAAAACCTCGATTTTTCCGCGATACGCTTTGCCGTTTAATTTGACGGGAACAGCACGTTCGCTGACCGAACCGAAGGCAATCGGTTTGAACGACGAAAACTTTGCCGTTTCGCTACCGCCGGAAACTAAAATTTCCTTGACATTAGGATCAATCGGCACATTTGTCGTCGGTTGAGTCGCGCCTGTTGTCTTGATTAAACTGCGGTTTTCGGTCTTTCCGCCTTGTCTTATTTGCTGCGAAAGCGCAACTGCGTCTTCGGACGGTTGAGTTTTTTTCTCGGTAATAATTGAAACATCTTCAAAACCTTTGGCTTCCAAATCGGCTTTGTATTGATTCGCGTCTTCGATGGTTTCCTTCGTGTCGCCGATAATCACGCGCCAGGTATTTGGTGATGCGCCGAGCATTGCAAACGCTTTTTCGCCTGCTTCGCGCAAATCGGCGGCGATTGCATCGGCTTCCGTCTGCGATTCGATATTGGGAATTTCAAATTTATAAAACTCGATCTCCGGCGGACGATAAGCACGCGGCGCAATATAAACCTTGTTCGTCGCCAGTAATTTATTCGGTTCGCCGTCACTTGTCGAAACGAGCGAAGAATCCGATGTCGTGACGACAACCGAACGCGCATTCGTCGCCAAACCAATGCGAACGGTCGGCTCACTTGCCAAAGTAAAATAGTTAGTTTCGGCGGCGGAAACGGTCGTAAAACTGATGAAAAGGAGAGAAACCACGAGCGAAAAAAGGGGACGTAAAACCATAATTGTAAATTTTAACACTTTATCGGCAGGAAGATAAATTTTTACTTCGTTCAGAGTTCAAACTTCAGTTTGCCGTCCGTTCGAGGCTTTGCGAGAAAGCGGACGAACGCCAATTTATCTTTAAAGTTGAATTGTAATCGGGCGTTTCCGCGCCTGTTCTCGCAAAGCCTCAAACGCGCGGGCAGGCAAGATGCCCGCGCTCCGACTAAAGCCAATCGGTTTGCAGTTTGGCAATCGCCAATTCCTTATGCTTGGCTTCGACTTCGATCCACGGCGCGAAGCGGAAAACGTCGGGCATCGTGACGATCAAATCGCTGTGGGCGCGGTCGCCGAATTTCTCGCGTCCGTTCGAGATGTGAACCATTTGATTTTCGGGATTTTTCCAAGTTTCACGAGCCGCCCAGAAAGCGTCTTCAACCGATTTGTCGTTGTAATCCGTCAGATTTTCGCGGCAAACGTGATGATGCGCGTCGAAAACCATCGCAACTTCAGCGCGGCGGCAGACTTCCAAAATTTCCGCCGAAGAATAGGCGTATTCGTCGTTTTCAAACGTCAGGCGCGAGCGGATTTCGTCGGGCAGTTTTTCAATTGACGCGACGAGTTTGTCAATTCGTCCGCTTTTGCCGCCGTGAATATTCATCGCCGCCCATTCCGAACGCGGCTGCCGGAGCAAATCCATCGTTTTTGCGTGCATTTTCAAGATTTTCACGCTGTTTTCGATTACCGCATCGGAATCGGAACTCAAAACGACAAACTGATCGGGATGCAGCACGAGCCGCAGATTTCGATTGAGCGCATCAGTGCCGATTTCGGCTAATTCGTCCGCGAATTCCTCCAAAATCTCCGCGCCCATCGCTTCATCCGAAAAAGGAAACAGCGCGGAAGTCATCCGGTAAAGATTGATGTCGCTGGCGAGACAAAACTCAACTGCTTTTCGCAACCGCGCCGTATTTTCCGTGTAAATCCAACGAATTTTTTCAACTTGCGCGGCGTTATCCAAAGACAAAAGATGCTTGCGCGTCGTTGTTTTATAGCGCACGTCTTCAGAATTTGTGATGCAGACGAGTCCGAGATT
The DNA here is from genome assembly GCA_965247805.1 of Pyrinomonadaceae bacterium. GTDB lineage: Bacteria > Acidobacteriota > Blastocatellia > Pyrinomonadales > Pyrinomonadaceae > JAFDVJ01. Next base: position 3,472,657 of record OZ252034.1, on the reverse strand, counting down.
ATTTTTGACACAAAGAGTTTCAGCCTTCATATAATTATTTTGCCACGAACCGACACAAAAAATCACGAAAGTGGAAAATAACTTTCACTTGTTGTTTATTATAATTGGAGATGTGTTTATGAGAACCTTTCAAAAATTGAAAAATTCAGGATACGAAACAAACGTCGTAATGCCGGGACTGACTGCACCGCGTCGAAGAGTCGGATTTTTCTACACAGCATCGTCGGCAAGTTTAACGACAAGCGGCGGATTGTTATTTGACAATGCAATCAAATGGGCGGCGGGATTATAAATTCCGCTTTTTGTCTGATTGTTTCATAAATGGAGATTTATTATGAAAACTGTTCAAAAATTGGAATTTTATTCAGGTATTGGAGTTTTATTTTCCGCACTCTTTCAAATTATCGGCTTTGTTTTTTATATGCCGCGTAGTGAAGAAAGTTCGTTGGCAATCATCTTGATTCTTGCTTTTATTTTTATCGTGTTTCCCTGTATAGCGATATATATCGGTGCTTATCTTCACGCAACAAAGAGAAACAATACGGGTTTCGTCATACTCTTATTTTTTGGCAGCATTTTTTTGTGTTTATACGGATACATAATTTTGCTTAGTTTGTCGGTAGTACCGGAAATGAACAGGGGCGCAATCATTGGATTAATTATCTGGCTCATACCTAGTTTTTTTGTAGGTCTTACGCTAATTTTTGCAATCATTAATGCCTTCGCGTTTCAAAGCAATAGGGACAGGCTTCAATAAAAGTCTTCGTAAAACTTTAAGTTATGCTTAAAAACCAATTCGGTAATGCCCGACTTGACTGCACCACGCCGAAGGATTGCTTTCTTCTACACATCATCGTCTGCCACACTGAGGGCAAGTGGCGGATTGTTATTTGACAATGCGATCAAATGGGCGGCGGGGCTTTAATCCACGCCCATTTTGATTGTTTTATAGACGGAGATTTATTATGAAAACTGTTCAAAAATTGGAATTTTCTACGGGAATTGCGACCTTAATAGCGGCATTTATTGGCTTTTACAAACTGGTTCTTCCCGGATTGACAGATCAAAATTTAGGTCTTAATGCAGGGGAAGTTTTGAGTAGAACTTTTCTGTTTTTATTTTTGCCATCAATTTTAACAGCGATGGGAGCATATATTCACGCCGTTAAGCAATTCACCTTCGGACTTGTGTTTTTATATATTGGCGGTGGATTTTTGGCATTATTTCACGGGTTTTTATTGATAACTGGAGTTGCTCTTTACACATCCGATAGATTAAATATAATTCTGACACTGTTACCGGGATTTCTCGCCGCTATAACTATATTTTTCGCACTTCGTTCGAGAAAGTCGGTTGTTGTATCAAACTAAAATCTCCCAACCTAATAATGATAAACCCTCTTGTAAAAATTAATTTTTTACACGGCATCGTCGGCGACATTAACAACGAACGGCGGATTGTTGTTTGACAACGCAATCAAATGGGCGGCGGGACTTTAAAAAATTAATTATTTCTTTTCCAACGCATTAAATATAAATGGAAATGTCCCGAAAGTTTGTCCGCGATGCTGCGGGCGAAATGCAAACAGGATTATTTTGCCTTTGCCGTAATTGGTTTCGGCGAGTGCGGTTTTACCGTTCAAATATTTTTCGCCTAACAACCAACCTGACAAAAGCGCGTTTTTCGACGCGTAAGTCGCTATTGATTTCACTTTGCTCAAATCCGAAATTTCAAATGCCGAACTGTTGATAAAATATGCTGCTGTTTGTTTTTTCAAGCCTTTGGCGATTGGGTTTGCCGGATCAACGTCTAAATTCAAAATCGAGCCGGGACAATAAAAATCGCTTCGTTTCAAATTGTCGAGAACATTTTTTATCGGCAGATTAAAGCGTTTGATAACGAATTCGCAACCGTCGTCAAAACAAATCAGTTTGCCGCCATTCTCGACGAATTTCTTTAAGTTTTCAACGCCGTTTTCGCCGATTCCGCCGGTGAATTCTTCGGCGTAACGCTCGGCGTTCAATCCTTTGACGATTGTGTTTTCATTGTCGGCAGGCAGAATTATCGCATCTAAATTTAAGTTTCCGGCGCGAAAATCTTTGTCGGAAATTGACGTAAACGGAATTTGAAAATTATCCAAAACAAGTCGCGTCCAGCCTTCGTCCATCGAACCGGTGAAACCTTTGTAAAGTCCGATTTTCGGATTCGTCTTGAGCGGATTCGGCAGTTTGGCTAAAGGTTCTTTCGTCGGCGCGAGATTCAAAACGGCTCGCGCTTGATTTATATTTTCGACTTTTTTGAGCGATGTTTTAAATGTCTCCAAATCCCGCGTGTTCCAAACCGCGTCCGATTCAACGCCCATCTGCAAAGGCAGCGTCCAACCCGCGACATCGTATGGAACTTCCGCTTCGCCGTTCGGCAGCAGACGTTTCGGATAAACCTGTTTTTCAAAAAGGCTCAAAATATTGTTTTTCTGCGCCTGATTCGTAAAAATCAAAAATGATCCGAGCGGCATTTCGTGAAAATATTCGCGCTTTTGCTTTTCCATCGCAAAATAGCCTTCGCTCATCATTTGGTGAACTTCGATGCCTTGCGCCATCAAAATTTCGAGAAAGCGCGAAACAGTTTCGGCATTCGGCTGTCCGGCAGTCACGACAAACGCCTGCGGTTCGTCCGTTTTGAGTGTCAAATTTGCTTTGCCGAGATCGTAAAATGAGCGCAAATAGCGCGGACGAAATTTCGCCGCCATTTCAAGCAAACCGCGTGACGCAATCATCTCGATATTCGCAATATCAGAAGGTCGCCACACGCCGCCGCGCCAGACTTCCGGGTAATTTGTCGCGGTTTCGAGCAAATTTGAAAGTCCGCGCACGGGGAGATTTTTTCGTAAATCGTCTTCGGTGACGGTGATCGGCGACATCAGATTTGCGCTCGCGGCTTCAGACAAAATTCCGATTGAATTGTGATAATACGGCGCACTGCGAAATCCGCCGTGCCACCAAGTATCGTAAGTCGAATTCGTCGCCACGCCCGCGATGTTTTCTGCCTGCAAATCAGCCGCCATTTTGTAGCCGATCAATCCGACTTCGCGCAAAATCGAAGGAGAAACACGCGGATTTACCGGATCGAAAAACGGCGGAATGATAAAGCGCGACGAAAATTGTCCCTGCTGATGAACGTCATAAACGATCTGCGGAAACCATTCCTGCCAAAAAGTGCGCGTAATCGCCTGCGTTTCGCGCAGATTGAGCATAAACCAATCGCGGTTGTCGTCGTGTCCGGCGTAAGCGTGATAAAGTTCGGGCGGCGCAGTGCCTTCCGATTTTGTGCCGAGCGTTTTGCGATACCAATTGGCGACAATATCAATTCCGTCAGGATTCGGCGACGGAATCAACAGCAAAATCGTGTTGTCTAAAATCTCTTTCGTGTCCGCGTCGGTCGCGGTTGCAAGCTCATACGCGAGATTTATAGACATCTGCGACGCGACGATTTCGGTCGAATGAATCGAACACGAAATTGAAACAACAGTTTTGCCGTTTTTGAGCAGATTTTCGAGTTCCGCCGTGTCTTTGATCAAATTCGGATTCGCCAGTTTTGCATTGATCTGCCGCAATTTTTCGAGGTTTTTGATGTTTTCAGGCGAAGAAATAAACGCGACGATCAGTGGTTTGCCAATCGTCGTTTTGCCGATTTCTTTGACTAAAACTTTGTCGCTTTTAACATCTAATTTCGCAAAATAATTCGTGATCTGCGACCAATCGGCAATCGTTTTATCATCGGTCGGCTGAAAACCCAGCACGGATTTCGGCGACGGAACCTGTGCATAAATCGAAATTGATAAAATTAAAAACGCGAAAAGAGCGCAAATAAAATTTGAAATTTGAAATTTGAAATTTGAAATAAACGATTTAGACCTTAAACTGTTTTTCATGCAAGACCTTTCCATCGAAGCAATTCGAGATAACAAAAAAATGACGTTTCCTGTCAGAGAGTCTAACAAATCAAGTCTAATCGGCAAACTCAGGTATTGGTGGAGTCTCGGTTTCGCCGGATTTTTGCTGCTTTTTATTGCGTTGCCGGCGATGACGATTTTGCAGATTTTCAATCGCCGGTTGAAACTTTATCCTTTGTGCGTCTGGGGTTCAAAGCTGTGGATTCGCGCGTCGGGTGCGGAAGTTAAGGTTTCCGGCGGCGAAAATGTGGAAAAAGGGAAGTCTTATATCTTCATCGCCAATCATCATTCATATCTCGACACGACCGCGCTGTTCGCTTACGTTCCGATTCCGATTGCGTTGATTGCCAAAAAGGAAGTTTTGAAAGTTCCGGTTCTCGGACGCGGAATGACGTTTATCAAATTTCTGGCGGTTGACCGCTCAAATCCGCAACGGGCGGTTGAAACGATGAATCGTGTGCGTGAAATTGTGGACGGCGGTTATTCGTTCGGAATTTTTGCCGAAGGCACCCGCGCAATGCCCGGAGAATTGCTTCCATTTAAAAAAGGCGCGTTCCACGTCGCAATGCAAACCGGCGCGGCGGTCATTCCGGTCTGCATCAAAAATACCGATTATTTAATGGGCAAAAAAACCGGCGTGGCAAACGCGGGAACAATGGAAATCGTGTTACTGCCACCGATTGAAACAAAAGGTTTAACCGCCGACAGCGATTTGATAAAGGTTCTAAACAAAACGCGCGAAGCAATCGCGGAAGAACTTAATAACTCACCTTACGCGGAGAATTGAATTGGATTCAAATCCCGCAAAGTTTGAAAAGCTGATTGGAGAGCCTTGACATATAATTTCTTTTTCAAAGCAAAATGATTTGTTTTGGTTGCTACTTTCAGCATTTCCAATTTTATGTAGCCGCACAAGGCAGCGAAAAAATGATTGGTTTGGGTGGTCTCCGTTTGCGTCGGGGATTTTGACAAACTAACATTTTGTTTCAATGATTTATGGTAAACTTCCACGCTCCATCGTCTTTGATAAATTGTGGTTAGCCGGTCTTTGAGAAGCGTTCTATCGCTTGAAATCAAATGCAAAATACCGCTTGTGCCATCTTCGTTTGTGAAGATTTGTTGTGCCAACGAAAGCGGAAATTCGACTCCTTCGAGCCAGATTTCCAGAACGCTGTTTGCTTCGATTTCAAGCGTTGAAACTGCCGTCCAACGACCGCTCTTTTTGTCCTCAAAACTCAAGGCGACATAGCGATTGGTTTTGATCGGACAAATGACATCTTTTTGACAAACTTCTTTGATAAACTTGAGATTCTCAACACTGGAGAACCACGCATCGAATAAGACATAGCCGAACTGAACTTGATTTTTGACCGCTTGGGCAATCATCGCGCGTGCCACTTCGTTCTTCGTGGTCGGGCTGCGACGTTTCTCTTGCTGCGTCTTTTTATCAATGTATTTGTCAGTTTTGGCGACTAATTCAAAACTGATCGGCAGTGCCAATGATTGATTCTCAAAAGTGTTTTGATAAAGACACGAAACAAAGTTAATGCCTTTGATATTACGCTCTTTCGAGTGATCATAGTGCCACGCAATGATGTCGTTCTCGTCGGTATAAGGCTTTTCTTCAATTGAATCGTCAATGATCAAAACGCCTTTTGCCGAACTCATTTTTTTGACAAAAGGTTTGACTCGTCGCCATAAATCTTTGCTCGTTTGTTTCTTATTCGCCAGAAAACGAGTAACTTGATCGTGGCTGATTTCGCCGTCGAGCAAATTGCTTAAACCAGTCGCCGAAGTTTGCGAAAATGATGCCAACAAGTAATCTGAATAAATATCCAACAAATGTTTCATCGTGTCGGATATTTTATCTTTTTTTCAAATATTGCGTAAGGTGAGTTAATAAGTGAAAAACGGAAAATGGATAACAGATAATATTTCGATTTAATTATCCATTTTCCGTTTTCCGTTGACTAAGGTTTCTTCGGTGTCGGTGTCGGCGACGGTTTCGGATCGTCTTTGACTTCCTGTTCGTCATCGAGGATTTTGACATCGGTTCTGCCGACGCGGTAGTTTGAATATTTGACGCGAACCTTCATTTTAACAACCTGACCGTTATCGAAAACGAGTTCGTCGTCCGAAGTTGAAAAGACCGGAAACCAATATTTTCCGTCCACACTGTCACGCCAGGTTTCGGTAACTGCAAAACGCTCTTTGCCTTCGGGAACGGCTTTTCCCTTTGATTTAACGATCATCAAATCCTGATCGTCAACCCATATTCTGCCGGAGAAAAATTTTTGAGTAGTCTTTTTCCAGTCGGGAATAACCTTCGGCACTACGTCGAAAACATATAAATTCAACTCATCAATCTTTTCCTTGCCAAGATAGGTAAATTTATACTGGTCAATGAATTTCGGCTCAATGGCAAACGGATTGATGCCGCCGAGATTTTCGATGTCGGCAACCGTAATTTCGACTTCCTTCATTGTCGGAACGGGAAAGTAGAGAATTTTCTCAAAACGTGAGCCGTCTGAATTGAAAGTCAGATACGAATCGCGTTGGTATGTTCCGGTAATTTGTCCGCCGAGACCGACGGTTTGAAGTTTAGCGTTACGATTGAAAGCATAAACGCCAAGTGCCTGCCGAAATAAAAATTCGTTTTGCGTGAATTTCTTGACGATTTTATCAATTTCGGCTTGGCTCAAATTATTTCTAACAATATTGGAACTCTCCTGTGCCGTTACACCGATTGCCGAAAAAAGCATTATTATTGAAAACAAAGCGGTAAAATATATCTTTTTCATTTTTTATCCCTGAAATTTACGAAATTCTATGCAGATAGATGCAAAATTTCTCTTTTAAGATGTTAGCTTTCAGGCAAATTTTAACGCAAAAAACAAAAAAGAAGAAAGCGCAGACAAATACGTCTGCGCTTTCTTCTTTTTTATAAAGATTTGACAAAAATTAATAATCACGCCGCCGGTAATCAATTCTATCGCCGCCATTAATACTCGTCGTGCGAATTCCGTTATTGATTTTGGTTACTTTCGATTCGGCTCCGTTGACAAATAATCGGTCGCGGTTGATGTTCGCGTAGGTGATATTGCCGTCGAAATCAATCGTGACATCGCCGCTGCCGCTGATCGTCATCGTGATATTGCCGCCGTTCTGCGGATTCCTCGCATAAAATGTTCCGATTGCCCAACCCGGCACATTGGCATTGCCGTTATTGTTACCGTTGTTGCCGTTGTAGTTTCCGTCAGCAAAATAATCAATATACTCGCCGTTATCAATGCTCGTCGTGCGGATGCCGTTACGGATGCGTGTGACTCTGGCAACTGCGCCGTTATTGGTCAAACGGTCGCCGTTCAGCGTTGCCTGATTCGTTCTGCCGTCGGCATTGACCGTCACTGAACCGTTGCCGCTGATCGTCAAAGTAATATTACCGCCGTTCTGCGGATTTCTCGCGGTGAAAGTCCCGATTGCCCAATTCGGCACATTTCCGCCATTATTATTGCCGTTGCCATTGCCATTGCCGTTGCCGTAACCGCCGTTATTATCTCCGTAGAAATAATCAATATATTCGCCGTTATCAACACTCGTCGTGCGGATGCCGTTGCGGATGCGCGTCACTCGCGCGAATGAACCGTTATTATTCAAACGGTCGCCGTTCAAGGTCGCGTAGTTGGTTGCGCCGTTTTCAAACGCGACTGTCACCGAACCGTTGGCATTGATCGTCATCGTGATATTGCCGCCGGTTTGCGGATTTCTGCCGGTAAAAGTCCCAATCGCCCAATTCGGAACATTTCCGCCGGTGTTTCCGTTACCATTGCCGTTGTTTTTGCCGAGAAGATTGTATTTGATCTTGTCAACCTTGTTATTTCGCGTATCAACACGGGCTTCGTAGGTGAAATCCTGCCGGTCAATATCATAGTCACGCGCCCACGTTCCCTGACCGCGCACGCCGGTTTGCGATCTGGAAATATAGAATGTTTCCGCGCGCTGATTAGTAGTAAAATTGACGTAACCGCCTTTGTCGCGCGTAATTTTGTTGCGGACGGCATCCTGCGCCTGCTGAATTGCATTTTGATCCTGCGCGAATGTTTGCGCGAAAATGCCGCAAGCGATCATAAATAAAGCTACCCCGAAACTGCTGAAGATAGATTTTTTGTTAAAAAGTTTGTTCATTTGGAATCTCCTGTGTCTTTAAAGAACGATTATCAAAAATCGTTCAGCATTAAAAAGTTTTCCGAGGGCAGTTAATTTTTTGGGTTGAATCAAGCGGTTTCATCATACATTGAATTTTCACCCGATTCAACACTTTCAAACTCCGGCAATTTTGCACCTCGATTGCCGCAGACTTAAGACTAATAAATAGTTAATTTCGTTGCTTGAAATAATTTTGGTTTGTCGCAGCAGCGAGTGACAACGGGCTGTATTTATGTCAGAACAGCGAGCGGTAGCGACCTGTTAAATGTTTAGATGGAAATGTACAGTCAACGAAATTCAACAGGTCGCTACCGCTTGCTGTTCCAACAAAAAAAGCAGTTCGGCATTGACCAAACTGCTTTAAGATTCGATTTTTGATAAAAATTACTCGACAAAATCAACTTCGACTTTATTTTTGATAATTCCTTTGTCAAAGCCTTCCTGCAAAAGACGTTTCACTCCTTCCTTGCCGCGTTCACCGTAGTCCAAAGTTAAATCATTAACCCACATTGCGACAAATCTATCAGCTAATTCAGGCGGCATATCACGCGCAAACTGCATTGCATAGGCGAGCGCGTCTTCACGGTTTTCCATCGAATAAACGATGCTGCGGTGCAGATGTTTGGATACTTGGCGCATCAAATCTTCACCGAGATCGCGCCGGATCGCGTTTCCGCCCATCGGCAGCGGCAGACCTGTCCGCTCAAACCACCATTCGCCGAGGTCGAGAACCTTGCTCAAGCCCATCTGCTTGTAAAATAATTGTCCTTCGTGAATCAGCAGTCCGGCATCAACTTTCCCGCGCAGAACTTCGTCAATGATTTCGTCGAACGGAACGACGACGTATTCAAAATCGGGATTGTAAATCTTTAAGGCAAGAAATGCGCTCGTCATTTCGCCCGGAATGGCGATTTTCAGATTCGGAATGTCTTCGGGTTTGTATTGCTCTTTTGAAACCAGAATCGGACCGTATTTGTCGCCGATGCTCGCGCCGTGCGGCAGCAGCGCGTATTTGTCCGAGATATATGCGTAGGCGTGAAAGCTAATCGCCGTCACGTCGAAAACGCCGTTTTTCGCGTCTTCGTTCAGCGTTTGAATATCCTTTAAAGTGTGTTCAAACTTCAAGCCTTCGGTTTCGAGTTTGTTGGTCGCCAATCCGTAGAACATAAAAGCATCGTCGGAATCCGGCGAATGTGCAACGGTAATCGTTCTGATTTCAGGTTTTAATTCAGGTTTTACTTCCATATTACAATTGTGCAAAGAAAATGTTGGTGTTGTATAAAACTTTTATTTTACCGCTTTCCGCGTATTTCGCAAAGAGACGTTGAAGTTCAATGTTCATCGGCTCAAAACGCGAATCGTCCGCCGCCGGCATATACGACGATGACAGGATTCTGCCGCGAAATCCTTCAAAATCAAGTATTTGCGCGTTCGGGAAAGTTTTTAGCGAAAATTGAGTTTTAAAAGAATCCTCAAAAATTCGTCTGTCAAGGTTGTCGTGACGGACTTTTTCGTAATCAGTGCCGTATTTCTTTAACAGATTCTCGTATTCGCACAAAAAATCGTTTGTATCGAGTTGTCGTTCATTCCAAATCAGCACGACAAATCCGTTTTCGCGCAAAATTCGCCTAAATTCCGTCCGCGTTCGGGTTTTATCAAACCAGTGAAAAGCCTGCGCCGCGATCACAAAATCAACCGAATTATCAGGCAAATTCGTGTTTTCGGCAGTTCCGTCAACGCTTTTGAATTTCGAAAATTCGCGCAAAAATTCTCCTGCCGCGTCGCGCATCGCCGCGTTCGGTTCAACGCCGAAAACTTCGTTGTCGTTTTCAAGAAACATTTTCGCCGAAATGCCCGTTCCCGAACCGATGTCGGCAATCACCGAATTTTCGGTTAAATTCATCTCATCACGAAACAAATTCAAAACTTCGCGCGGATAATTCGGGCGATATTTAACGTAATTTTCAACGCGATTTGAAAATCTCTCAACTGTGTCTTTCATGATTTATTGGAAAATCAGTATAGTGAGCGGTTAGCGAGTCTGTTTCACTTTTTGATTTTTCACGAAAGGTATTCGCTACGGCTCACTATACTGATTCTTCCTTAACCTCTTCACCTGTCCATTGCGATTTTTTCGAGTGTGGAATATCGAATTGATCGAGAATCCGAAAACAGAGATGTTCGACAAGTTCTTCGATGGTTTTTGGGCGATGATAAAATCCCGGACTTGCCGGCATAATTCGCGCACCGTTTTGCGACAATTTCAGCATATTTTCGAGATGAATCGAATTATACGGCGTTTCACGCGGAACGATCACGAGTTTTCTGCCTTCCTTCAAACAAACGTCGGCGGCGCGATGGATCAGATTTGTTCCCGCGCCCGAAGCAATTGCGCCAATCGTTCCCATCGAACACGGCACGATAATCATTCCGGCTTGTTTATATGAGCCGCTCGAAGGTTTTGCCGCGAGATTATCCAATCGCCAAAAACGAATAAGTTTGGAATCAGCCGGCAAACCGAGCCATTCATTGATCTTTTCGGCATTCGCGTCCTTCAGATTTGCACCCATTTCAACCTGCGCGACAACTGCCGAAGTACCGGACATTACCAAATTTATCGTTTCAACCACGCCGCTTGCTGCAAGCAGTTGCAGCGTGCGAAACGCGTAGATTGTCCCGGACGCGCCCGTAATTCCGACTGTCAATTCCATATAAAAATTACTCTACACTTTTGCAAAAATTTATTCCAATCAAGTTTTGTATCAATTTAAAACAGCTCAATGAACAGTTTTCAGACAATTTATCAGGTGTGAATATTTTTTACAGATTGATACCGAAACACAAAAAAATGCACATTTATTAATGAAGACGGAAGTTTTTCCGGCGAAGTAAATCTAAAAATAAAGCGGCACGCAAATTGCTAAAGTAAAAATCGGAGTTAAGTAATGAGTCAGAGAATTTTAGAAAACGGAACATTGTTAAATTTGATCAGCCACAGCGCGGTTTCGTGGGCATTCGTGAAATTGTGTGCGGCTTACAAATACGTTGGCTTGCTTGTCTGATTTGTTATTTGGTTTTTTTTCATTTGTCTTCTTGGAGAAAAGCGGCGAAGCGTTTCGTCGCTTTTCTCTTTTTTAAAACGGATTTTTGCCGTAAATCATCCAAACGAATAGAATAAAAATATGAATTCAAACGACATCGAAGAAATTTTAAATGCTTTTAAAAGCGGAAATCTTTCGACCGACGAAGCAACCGGGAAACTCAAAAATTTATCTTATGAAAATATCGGTTACGCCCGCGTTGACCATTCACGCGCCGTCCGGCAAGGTTTTCCCGAAGTGATTTTCGGGCAAGGCAAGACGAAGGAACAAATCTTGGGAATTTTTGAAAAGCTCTCGGCGCGTTCACAGAATGTTTTGATAACGCGCACCAACGCCGAAGTTTACGGCGAACTTCGCAACATTTATACCGAAGCCGAATGGCACGAAGCGGCGAAAATTATCCGCGTTTTCCGCGATAAAACCGAACTCGGAACCGGTGAAATCGCTATCGTGACCGCCGGAACAAGCGACATTCCGGTTGCCGAAGAAGCTGCGCTGACAGCGGAAACGATGGGCAATCGCGTCAAGAGAATCTGGGATGCGGGCGTGGCAGGAATTCATCGAATCTTAGCTGAAAGGGAAGTTTTGCAGAACTCGCGCGTCGTCATCGTCGTTGCCGGAATGGAAGGCGCGTTGCCATCGGTCGTCGGCGGATTGGTCAAAGTTCCGGTGATTGCCGTGCCGACTTCGATTGGTTACGGCGCAAGTTTTGGCGGAATCGCCGCACTGCTCGGAATGCTTAATTCGTGTTCTTCAAACGTCACGGTCGTCAACATTGACAACGGTTTCGGCGCAGGTTTTGTCGCCAGTTTAATTAACCGAAAAAGTCAGAACAGCGAGCAGTAGCGACCTGTTGAATGTTTAATGGAGATGTGCGACTGACGAAATTCAACAGGTCGCTACCGCTCGCTGTTCTGACAAAAATATGTCGCGGACTCAACAAAAATTTTATCTGTCGCTGTTGGTGACCTTTTCAATCTTTTTTTCAAGCTGTGTTGGCGGCGGAAAAAAGATTCCGAATCTCGACGCGATTTTCGCGCAGACGAAACTTCGCAAAGGCAAGCGTCCAATTATCATTATTCCGGGGATTTTGGGCAGCGAACTCGTCAATTCCGAAACAAAAGAGCGCGTCTGGCTTTATCTTTCCGATGCCAAAACCGACGGTTTAAGTCTGCCGATCTCGCCGAATCTGGCGCAAAACCGTGACAAATTGATTCCCTCGCAAATCATCGAACGCGCCAAGATTTCAAGTCTGCTGCCCGAAATTAAGGTTTACGAATCATTAATTCAATCGCTGGAAAATTACGGCGGATACACGAAAGGTGACTGGGAAAATCCTGATAAGACAAACGGCGGCGCGGATAAATACTACGTTTTCGCCTACGATTGGCGGCGCGATAACGTCGAAAACGCGCAGCTTTTAGTTCACAAAATCGAAGCCTTAAAACAAAAAATCGGCAGCGCGGATTTACGTTTCAACGTCATCGCGCATTCGATGGGCGGACTGATTGCGCGTTATGCGGCGATGTATGGCGACGCGGTTTTGCCGGCTGACGGCACGAAACCGATGCCGAATTGGGATGGCGCAAAACAATTTAACAAGATTTTTCTGTTCGGCGTTCCGAATGAAGGTTCGATGGCGACGTTTGGAACATTGCTCAACGGCTATAAAATCAACGGCTTGAAAATCGGCGTTTTGAACCGCGAAGTGGCGATTACTTCGCCCGCTGTTTTTCAGCTTTTGCCGCATCAAAATACGGCGCGTTTTTACGACGAAAATCTCGAATTGACGAGCGTTGACCTTTACAATCCAGAAACGTGGAAAAAATACGGTTGGTCGGCTTACGCGGACAAAGAGTTTTTGAATAAATTCGCCGGACAGCCTGATGCAAAAAACGCTAACGGCAAAAAAAGCGAGTTCGCCGACGTGACTCTGGACGAACTGGATAAATATTTCGCCGTCGTTTTAAATCGCGCAAAATCGTTCCAAGATGCGCTCGATTTGGCGACCGACATTCCTTCGTCGCTCGCGTTTTTTACCTTCGGAAGCGATTGCGACGAAACACAGGACGGCGTGATTCTTCAAAAAAACTCGAAAACAAACGTGTGGCAAACGATCTTTACGCCGAAGGATTACAAAACTTCCAGCGGCAAATTAATCACCGCCTCAGCCGCGCAAGCCAAACTACTTGCACCCGGCGACACGCTCGTCACGCGCCGTTCGCTGATTGCCGAAACGCTTAACGCGCAAAATTACCGCAACGCAATTACGCAGCGAAATCTTCCCGCGACCGCGACATTTTTCTGTGAACTTCACAACGATCTGCCGAACAATAAAATGATTCAGGACAATTTTTTGACTTTGCTGATGCAGGAATTAATGCAGTAATTTAAGGATTCAGCAGAACATAAAGCCGGTCTGCCCAATCGGATTTTGCGCCGCGCAGGATTTCGTATTGGACGTTTGCCGAATCGCGGTCGCCGAGTTTGAGATAGGCTTTACCGAGGTTGTAACGCGCTTTTTCGAGGTCGGGATTGTAGGCGACGGCGTTGTTGAAGGCTTCGACGGCTTCCTGTGTTTTGCCGAGTTCAAAATAGCTTTCGCCCAAATAATTGTAGGTTTTCGCGTCGGGTTTATAGGTTTTTAATTGCTCAAAAGCGGCAATCGAATCGTTGTAGCGTTTTTGTTTGAAATACGCCGCGCCGAGTTGTTCATACGCAGCGGCGTGATCGGGTTTAAGCGCGACAGCACGTTTGTAGGCGAGAATTTCTTCGTCCGTGCGGTTTAATTTTCCTAAAGAAAGTCCGAGTGCATACTGCGCGTCGGCGTTGTCCGTGTCGAGTTTCGTCGCCTGACGATAAGCGTCCGCCGCGTCCTTGTATTCCTTCAAAGCAAAGCTCGACGCGCCGATATTGATAAAAGTTGCCGCCCATTCGGGACGCAGTTTGGCGGCTTGTTTCGAGAATTTCAGAGCGTCGGCGTGTCGTCCTAACATTCCGTAACAAAATCCGGCTTGATAAAATGCTTCGGCGTAATTCGGGTCAATTTCCGCCGCTTTTTCAAAAAACGAAGCGGCGCGGGCATAATCGTCGCGTGATAACTGCGCCAAACCCTGCGAATAAAAATTCTGCGCGGCGGAGCGTTTATTTTTCTGCGTTTCGTTATTTAATGTCGAAAAAGTTTGCAGTTCGCCGATCTTTAATTGCGCGATTCGCTCAGATGGGACAGCAAAATTCAAACTCTGACCTTCGGCGGCTTGGAGCGTCGCAATGCCGATGACTTGACCGAGCATATTAACGACCGGCGAACCGCTGGAACCGGGCGAAATCGGCGCGGTGATTTGAATAATTTTACCGTAACCGGAAATTTCGCGGACGGCGGAAACAATTCCATTCGACACCGAACCTTCCAAACCGTAAGGATTTCCGACGACGACGATTGATTCACCTTCGAGCGGAACACGCTGCATTATTTGCAGCGGAATTGCCGTTCCCGCCGGAACTTCGACCTGCAAAAGAGCCAGATCGCCTTCGCCGTCAATCGCTAAAACGCCTTTGACGGGAAATTTTTTGCCGTTGAAAAGATGAATTTCGGCGCGATTCGATTTTTCGATAACGTGGCGGTTCGTAATAATTTTATCGCCGGCGACAAAAAAACCGCTCCCGCGTGAGAGCGTATTTCCTTTTGAATCAAAGGTTTCGATGGCAACCGCCGAAGGTTTAATGCGTTTGACGAGTTCGGGCAAAAAGTCCTGTGCCGCTGCCGGATAAGCAACAAAATAAAAAACGATAGATAGAAAAATTGTTTTAGCAGCGAACTTCATCGGTTAGTTAAAAGCAAATGTCTTCGGAATTATAAAGGTTTTATTTGCGTCTAACAAATAGATGTGAATTTAGTGAAAAAGTGTTGCCGAAGATTCTAAGAAAAGGGGTTATATTTTTCTGACAAATTCTGCGACATCCGCGAATGATTCGGCGTAGAGTTCTGCCGGAAAGCGTCGGCGAATGATTTCATCACCAAAAACTTTTCCACCGAAAATAACCGGAATTTTGAGTTTGACCGCCGTTTCACGAAACTGTTTGTAATCGCGTGAAAGCCGTTCGAGGTCGCCGAGAAAAGTAACGGAAATGCAGACGGCTTGCGGAATATGCTGTAAGGTTTCCTCGTTGATCGTAAAAAGCGGCGTGTTCGCGCCGAAATTTATCACTTCCCAACCTTCATTTTCAATCGCCACTTGCGCGAGATAAGTTGGCAGTTCGTGCAGATCGCCTTCAAAAGCGGCGCAGATCGCAATGTTTTCCGTCATTTCAGGAAGCGGCAGCGAAGTTCGCAATTTGTGAACGGCATAGTGCGCGGCGCGGCTGGCAAGATGTTCCTGCGCGACGCTCAGTTCGCCGCGATACCACATTTCGCCGATTTGCCGCATCGCCGGACTGATCGCGTTATCGAAAATTTCTGTCAATGGAAATCCTTGCAGAGATGCTGCGATAATTCTGTTTGCCACATCTTCTTCGCAGCCGGCAATCAATAAATCAAAGAGCGTCGAATTAGCCTCGCACCTGTTTTTGCGCCGTGCCGTCGCAGTCAAAGCCGAACGGTCGCCGTGACAAACTTTGACACCGAGACCTTGTTCGCGCTGAAATCGGGCGATTTCTTCGGCGCGAAAACGGCGGTGTTTGCCGCTCGTGCGTTCTGATTTAAGGAATCCGGCATCTTCCCAACGCTTGACGGTTGCGTCGCTGACGCGGCACAGCCGGGCGACTTCTTTAGTTGTTAAATAATTCGGTTCAGGCATTTGCATACTGATTGTAAATTATTTGGCGAAAAAAATAAGATTTCCAAATACAAAATCGGGCGGAATGATCTCGGTAATTTATATTTAATTATACACAAAAACGCTTAAAACGCTCAATTGCTTATTAAATTTAAGGGATTTTCACTGTTTTTAATAATAATTAACGAGGATTGAGATGAAACGGATCGAATGATAATTCTAGTAACCGGAGGAGGTTATGTAATTTTGCCGGTGAATGAGTGAATTTAGGAGTTTCAAAAAATGCTTGACAGCTATAAGAAAGATATATAAAATAAAACGCACAAATCGCTCATTTAGGTTTAAGATATTATTGAAAGAAGTTGAACATCAATAAATTAAAAATCTGAAAAGACACATCGAATTGGGCGGAAAGTTTCCCGTGTTATTAGAAAGAGACTTTAAATCCGACGATTTAAGCCTTTGCGAACCGGGGAAGTTTAGTAAAGCGGGTAAGGAGGACAATTGTCATTTACGGGGGTGGATGACAATTGTCCTTCGTATTTTTATGGAGAAGATCATTTTAATTTCACAGATTGCGGCGACTTTTTTTATGACCGGCGTGATTTGGATTATTCAAATCGTGCAGTATCCTTTTTTTTCTTACGTCGGCGCGGAAAACTTTCAAAAATATCACGCGGATTACACTTTTTGGATTAGTCCGGTGGTTGCGCCGCCGATGATTATCGAACTCGTAACCTCAATCTTCATAATCTTTTATTCGCTTGACAATATTGATTCAAAAATCCTTTGGCTCGGATTAATTTTGACTTTGATTGTTTGGGCTTCGACCTTTTTCCTACAAATTCCGCTGCACAAAAAACTCGCTGCCGGATTTGACGCAAACGTGCATTCGGCATTAGTCAATACAAACTGGATTCGGACAATTGCGTGGAGTTTGCGGAGTGTTTTGATGGTTTATTTTGTTTGGAAGGCAGTTCGTTTTTAGTTTTTGGACTTTTGTCTTTTGCGCTTTTTATTGAAAAGATTACAATCTCTAAAGTCGTGAATATGACAAAGCGGCAAAGGACAAAAACCAATGAAAATCGCCATCGGCGCAGATCACGCCGGATTTGAAGTCAAAGAAAAAATCAAAAAACAACTCGCGGAAATGAACTTGGAAGTCGTAGATTTGGGGACAAATTCGCTTGACTCGGTTGATTACCCGGATTTTGGTGCGGCGGTCGGAAGATACGTCGCAGCGGGCAAAGCCGACGAAGGAATCATCGTTTGCGGTTCGGGAATCGGCATTGCAATCGCCGCCAATAAAATTCACGGAGTCCGCGCGGCGCAAGCGTGGAATGCAGAAACAGCGCGATTGGCACGGCAGCACAACGACGCAAACATTCTCTCAATCGGCGCACGGGTTTTGCCCGCCGAAGAAATCCCGAAAATCGTCCGCGCCTGGTTCGACGCGAAATTTGAAGGCGGACGACACGCCGCAAGAATCGAAAAAATCAGCGATTTGGAGAAATCTTAGCATTTCCATTATGTTCATCGTTCTCATTCCGCTATTTTACATCTTGTTATGGATGATTTTTTTCAACCGCCAACCGAATGGCGGATTGCGCGAGATTTTTCTCAAAACGACTCTGCTTTTTTTCGGTTTCACTGCAATTACAACCGAAATTCTCTCGCTTTTTCATCTAATAAATAAAATCAGTTTAATTTCAGTGTGGACAATCGCCGATGCCGCTCTGTTTATTTTTGCGCGTCAAAAAGTTACAACGACGATTGTTGAAATCGGGAAGGATTTTCGTGAAAAACTTGTCGAAGTTCCAAAAGTTTATTTGATTCCGTTGATTTTTATTTATTCGGTAGTTTTAATACTTGCGCTAGTTTCGCCGCCAAACACATATGACTCAATGACTTATCATTTGGCGCGGGTAGCAAATTGGATTCAGTTCGGCTCAGTCGAATTTTATCCGACAGCAATTATTCGGCAGCTTTATCAGCCGCCTTTAGCTGAATATTCACTTCTGCATTTTCAGATTTTAAGCGGCAGCGATTACTTTTCAAATCTAATTCAGTGGTTTTCGTTCATTTCGTGCGGCATTATTGTTTCGCTGATTACGAGAGAATTCGGGCAGGATTTGAAGACGCAAACGATTGCCGTTTTTCTCGCCGCAACGCTTCCGACCGCGATTGTGCAAGGCTCAAGCACGCAAAATGATCTGGTCGTTTCACTTTTTATTTTGGCGTTTTTCTACTTTTGGATTCGCGCCGTTAAATCTAATTTATGGACGGATTTTTTCTGGGTTAGTCTGGCGTTGGCGTTGGCGTTACTAACAAAAGGCACGGCTTATATTTACTGTTTTCCGATTGGAGCGTTCTTTGTCGTTGTTCATTTTTTGACTCTTGAGAAAAGAGTGCGTTGGCGTTTCATTAAACAAATCGGGTTCATATTGATAATTGCAATCGCCCTAAACTTTGGTCAATATGCGAGAAATTACAAACTTTTCGGTGCGCCGATTACTTCCGGCAGCGATGAGGTCAGAAATAAGAATCTGACGGCAAAAATGGTTTTTTCAAATCTCGCGCGAAACTATGCAATCAATCTCGGAACATATTCGGAGAGTTTGCGGCTGACTGTTGAAGGCACAATCAATTCAACATTTGGTGAGGAATTGAGAAATCCTGATTCGACGTGGCTGGAAAATGAATTCAGAATTACTTATTCACTACACGAAGACAAGACAGGAAATTTTTATCATATTTTGTTGATAACAGTCGCATTATTTTTCGTTTTGCTCATTCGGACGAACGAAACAAAATACATTTACGGCGCAGTTTTTTCTATTTTGGCGGGATTTATTTTACTTGCGACGGTGTTAAAATGGCAGATTTACGGCAGTCGTCTGCAACTGCCTCTTTTTCTTCTCGGCTGCGTTTTGGCGGCGATTGTGGCTGCCAGATTTTTACCGCGAGTGGTCGTTTGGATTGTAGTGATCTTTTTTGTTTTCTCATGGTCGCCGCTTTTTTTCGGCAAGCCGCGCAGCATTTTTTCGGACGATTACAAATTTGCTTTGACGAGCCAAACGCGCAAACAAAAGTTCTTTGTAAATCTCAGCGACGCGGAAATTCTCTACTCGGAAGCCGTCCAATTTATCAAACAACAGCCGAACGCACCTGAATCAACCGGTTTGATGCTCGATTCTAACGATTACGAATATCCTTTGTGGTTTTTACTCAAAGACGATTTCAGCCAAAAACCGTTTATTTACCACGTCGGCATCACGAACGTCTCGTCAACTCTCGTCGGCACGCGACCGCTGCCCGAATTTGTGATTTCCATTAGAGAGGAAAATACCATCGAAGGCGTTGAATACAAAGAAGTTTGGAAAAACAGCGTCGTCAGAGTTTTGCAAAAAATCGCGCCGTAGGAAAAGTTTGAATCAAGGTTTGAGAAAGGTTACAATTCAAAGGCAAACTGAAAATGATTAATAAAATGCTTGGAAAGTTGACGAGATTAAAAACAGGAAACTTGATAAAACTGAAAAGCGTGATTGAATAGTAATTTATTTGAGCGATATGAATAAATCTACAAACTTGAAAAGGAGAATCCCACTTTGTTGATTAAATGCGATGCGCTTGGTATTGATGCTGTTAAGCGAAATGGAGCAACCAAACCTTTAGTTGTTGAATGTGAATATAGTGATGAAAATATTCCTGTCAGAAAGACTCTTCTTGTAAAAGCCAATGGACTTCCGCAGATATTCAATCTTAATTTATATTGTGAAATAGCTGGGAATTTACTGGCTAGAGAATTTGGAATTGAAACACCTAAGCCTTTTATCGTTAGGATAGATGAAACTTTCATTAGAGCTACACAAAAAACTTTATGGGAAGATAATCTTATCCTAAAAGAAGGATTGGGCGTAGGATGTGAATATTTTAGTCAAGGATTTACAGCAGTTAAATCAGACCTGTTTTTTACGAAGGAGAAGTTTGAGCAAGCGGTTATGATTTATGGTTTTGATTTAATTACGCAAAATCCTGATCGTAAAGAAACAAACCCCAATTGTGCTGTAAAAAGTGACAAGATAATTGCTTTTGATTTTGAAAAATCTTTGAGTTTTCTTTTCAATATTGTCGGAAAAGTAGCAGAACCTTGGGAAGTATCAAAACTAAGGTTGTCCGGCAATGACAGACACATCTTCAAAAGCAATCTAAAAGCTAGAGAAAAAGAAGTAGATTGGCAACCGTTACTTGAAAAAGTGAAACAAATCAACAAAGAGAAAATTGAAGAAATCTGTTCTCAGATACCTTTTGAATTTGGAAATTATACTGATAAAATATGTGAACATTTTGCATCTATCGTCAGTAATATCAAAAGTCTTGAACTCGAATTGCAAAGGAGTTTGTTATGAATAAATTCGGATATACCTATTGTCTCGTAAAATACGTTCATAATCCGGCGGCAGGCGAAATGCTGAACATCGGCGTTCTTTTGTTTTCGGAGGAAGCAAAACAAATTGTCGGACAATTCGAGATTCATCACGAACGATTATCTTCGGCTTTCGCCAATTTTGACGGCGACCATTACCGCTTTGTTATCAGAAATCTGGAACACTCTATTTCTCAGCTTAGTGACAGATTCAAACCTTCATTATTTCAAAGAGAATTTGAAGATATAAAAGGAATTTTTCGTTCACTTGTGCCGGATTTAGGTCTAAGTATTCAATTTGGGAATGTTCTTGCGGGTATTACGAATAATTTAGAAAATGAAGCTGAACATATTTTTTATCGGTTAATAACTTCGCAAACTCCACAGAAAGAAAAGAAAAGCCGTTCCGATGAGGAAGTGTGGACTGTTTTTAATAAACCGCTGGCTCAAAAGCAAGTTACGAAATATCTCAAACCGAAGCATTTTTCGTCAAACGAATATGATCTGAAATTTGAACATACATTTAAAAACGAAAAGCATCATATTCTTAATCCGGTAACGATGGACTATGCACAAGCCGAGTCAATTCAAAATAGAGCAATTAAAATTTTGGGACAAGCAACAACGCTTGCAGGTAATAAAGAGATAGGAAAACTTTACCTGCTGCTTGGCGCACCAAAAAACTCATCACACTTAAATGCTTATACCAAGGCAAAGAATCTGCTCAACAAAATTCCGATTGATAAAGAAATTATCGAAGAAAATAAAGCAGAAGATTTTGCTAAAGAAATAACTTCATATATGAAAGAACACGGCGTGTTTGAGAATGAACAAACTCAATAGTAAAATTCAGCATTGATAATTTTTAAAGCGGTCTTTAATTTCCAGTTAAATGACCGCTCATTTTATTTTAGGAAACATAATGAACAATCTTTTTAATGCAAATTTAGCGGAAGTTGATCCGATTATTGCGGAAGCGATTAATAATGAAACGGCGCGGCAGTCGGGCGGACTCGAATTAATCGCGTCGGAAAATTTCGTGTCCGAGGCGGTTTTACAGGCGATGGGTTCGGTTTTTACGAACAAATATGCCGAAGGTTATCCGGGCAAAAGATATTACGGCGGCTGTGAATTTGCCGATGTTGTCGAGACTTTGGCGATTGACCGCGCGAAGGAAATTTTTGGTGCGGAACACGCAAATGTTCAGCCGCATTCGGGCGCACAGGCGAATATGGCGGTGTTTCTCGCGTCGCTCAATCACGGCGACAAGATTTTGGGAATGAATCTGTCGCACGGCGGACATCTGACGCACGGGCATCCGATGAATTTTTCGGGCATCAATTTTGAAGTTTCCGATTACGGTGTTTCAAAGGAAACCGAAACGATTGATTACGATGAATTACAGAAAAAAGCGGAAGAAAATCGCCCGAAAATGATTATCTGCGGCGCATCGGCTTATCCGCGAATTATTGATTTTGCGCGAATCGAGCAGATCGCCAAATCAGTCGGCGCGATTGTAATGGCGGACATCGCGCATATTGCCGGACTCGTTGCGGCAGGACTTCATCCGTCGCCCGTGCCGCACTGCGAATTTGTCACGACGACGACGCATAAAACCTTACGCGGACCGCGCGGCGGACTTATTTTGTGCCGTGAAGAATCGGCAAAAGCGATTGATAAAGCCGTCTTTCCGGGCATTCAAGGCGGACCGCTCGTGCATATTATTTCGGCAAAAGCGGTCGCGTTCGGTGAAGCTCTACGCGAAGATTTCAAGGTTTATCAACAGCAGATTCTGGATAATGCACAAGCGATGGCAAGCGAATTGACGGCTCAAGGTTTGCGGCTTGTTTCCGGCGGCACGGACAATCATTTGATTTTGATTGACGTTTTCGATTCGGGCAAAGGCATCACCGGAAAAGTCGCCGAGAAAGCGTTGGACGCGGTTCATCTGACAGTTAATAAAAACACGATTCCGTTTGATACGAATTCACCTTTCACGGCTTCGGGCATTCGCGTCGGAACGCCTGCGCTGACGACGCGCGGAATGAAGGAAGACGAAATGCGCCAGATCGCCAAACTGATTGCTTCAGTCGTCCGCGAATCCGAATCGGAAGAAGTGAAAGCCAATGTCAAACGCGAAGTCGCCGAATTAACCGCAAGATTTCCGCTTTACGCGCACCGTTTGCAGGACGGCAAAATAGGCGCAATTTCAGCGGTTTAGATAAAATTAGCCACGAACAAACACGAAATTTCACGAAAAAAACTTGCATAAAATTTTGTGAAGTTTCGTGTTTGTTCGTGGCTAAGGATTATAAAAATTATGAGCAATTTATCGGACATCGGTTTTCCGACACCTGACGACAAGGCGATCAACGAGATGATTATGCACGTTTTGGAACACACCAAACCGGTCAAATCTTCGCACGGCATTTACCTTATTTTTTCGGACGTTTCGGGTGCGGAAATTTATTTGCAGGGAAATTTTCAGCAGGAATTGATCGGTTTCAATCCGCATTATACAGGAAAAAGCCGCCGCAAAGTTTCGTTGACGCGGATAATTGAGCGCGATTCGTCGGAGCTGGACGGCGGTTTTCACGCGTGGGCAAATCCGCCCGCAGGCGCGAGTGCGTCAGGTGATTATCCGTTTGTTTTTGATGTGCCGGATTTTCGCAGCAATGAAAATTTGTTTTTTCCGCAAACGGTCGAGATTCAACTGACGGCGTTTGCGTCAAATGATTTCAAGATTTTCGATACGGACGAAGATTATCAAAAGGCGCAGGAATCTGAATTGCAGCACGCTTCAAAAATGTTTGTGCCGAGCGGTCTTTTCGCGTTTGATGAAAATGACGGGAGCATTGATTTGAGCGTCGTGCGTCCCATCGGAACATTTGCGGGTGAAATTAAATCGTTTGAATTAAAGACGAATTCTTTGTCGGGGGAAAATTTTTACGCGTTTTTAATCGAAACTCTCGGCGGCGAAGTTGATGTCGTCGCCGATCCGAAATTAATCGCACAAAAACCGAAAATCGGCGGCATCGTCAGCGGACAATTTTGGCTGTCGGGGCGGATTGCGTAGTTATTCGATGGTGATTTCGTCGCCGGAGAACCAGTTTTCGAGAACACGGCGGGCTTCTTCGGATTCGTATTCAAAGGCTTTTTGTTCGAGGGCGAACCGCGCAATGTCTTCGTAAATCGGATCGTCAAGCGACGGCACGATTTCCTCAACCGGCATCAGCGCAAGCGTTTCCATAGCAATTGCGCGAATCGCCGGATTGGTCGTCTGACGCGCAATTTCGCACATTTCACCGACCGAAAACCTTTCCGCCAACAAATCCGCGAGGCGGTCAATTTCCTTGTAATCACGTTTGGCAAGCGCACGTTCGGCAAGTTGGATAAAAACTTCCGCCGACTCGCTCTGTGCCTGCAAAACTGAAATACAGGTTTCGGCAAGCTGGGTAATTTCGTTTAACTTTTCAGGATGTTTTTTGACATCTGCATTGGTAAGCTGTTCGTCAATTGCAGTCAACAAAAGACTTAACTCCCAATCCGATTGAGTATCGTAAGAAGTTTTCTGTGCCGGAACACCGGCGATGCTGCCGCTTTTAGCTTGCAGCGCACCGACTAACATTTTTTTTGTAACGGGTCGCAAGCCTTCCCAAACACTTTCAACCCGCGCACCGAAGTTTTTAATCATCATTGTCAACAAAATTAGTTTGCCTTTGACCGCTCTGCTTGTCAAGGAAAATTTTAGATGCCGGAAACATTCCGGCGGATGTTAAAATCATTGTGAGAGAATGCTTTTAATTTGAGGAGTTCTTCATCTCATTTTCGATTTCGTGAAGCCTTTCTTCGCGGATTTCCTCTTCGTCGTCCTGATCGAAAGTTTCGACGAGCGCAAATGGATTTGTACTCAGTCGGCGCAGTTCCCAAGTTTCCTGCTCGGCGTTCGAGGTGCGCGAAAACCACACGGCGTTTAGATCGGAAGAAACCAGCGGCACGCCGCCGAACAAATCTTGCAGCGCGTCGGTCAGATTTACGCGCAGTGCGTCAGAAAGCAAAACACGGCGTAAAATCCAGCCGTGTTTTTTATAGAGCGATAATATTTCCGCGATTTGCTCCGCTTTTATCATTGAATTTTCGGTTTAACCAACTTTTTCACGGCATTGAAAGCCGTATTGACATTCGAGTTTGCCAATGGGTTGATCATTTTTGAATTCGGACTGTTGGCATTCGCATTTTCCTGTTCGATGACCGATTGACCTTTGCCGGGAGATTTCCATTTCCCGCCGAACGCGTCGCCGAAAGCCGCCTTCCAACTGCCGTCTTCCTTGATAAACGGAATGTCGTCCCACTGTTTGCGTGAAGTATTATAAACTTCGACCGCGCCGAAATCGTCCTTGATTCGTTCATCACGCATCTGCGGATAATCATCTGCGAAAGTCGTTTCCGAAAAGCCGTTTTTGATAACTTCCTCGACCGGCTTTTTCTGCTGTCCCGAAGCCATTTCCGCGAGTCCCATCGAACCTTTCGAGAGCATTGATTTGATTTTCGCGGAATCCTGACTTTTAACCGCCGCAAAAAGCATTCGATACGCTTCTGTCGGCGTTTGCGCGTTGCCGACCGGCACATCGGTCATCGTCGGCGGTTTGACTTCCGGCACCGGATTGGTTGATATACTCGATCTGTCGTTACTATTCGAGATTTTTTCTTGGGCTTTAACTTGCCCGTTATTTGTCGAAGAGTTTTGGCAAGCAAAAGTTATTGCCGCACAAGTCATCGCCAAAATTGTAAAAATGATTTTTGAAATGTTTTTGAACTTCATTGTTTTCTTTTGAAAAATTTCTGTCTGAAAATTTATGCGTTAATTTGTTAAAGTATAATAAATTAAAAGGTGAAAAGTAAAAGGCAAACCGTCAAAGGTCAAGTTAATTAAAGATGTTTTTATCGCAAAATACAGTTTGAATTTTAACTCGACTTTTTTCAGAAATACGCACGAAATAATTGTATAGGTTAAAATCTTACATGCTTACTTCGGGTGTGTTTCTGCATTTCAACGCGTGATTTGTCATCGTTTAACCTTTAACCTTTAACTTTTTTACTTTATCATAAACAACGAAACGTCAATCCAAAGTGAAAATATGAAAACCTGTCCGAGTTGTCAAACACAATATACCGACGATACTTTGCAATTTTGTTTGCAGGACGGAGCGCGGCTGCAATCCGGTTCGGAGATGCGGACGGCAAATTTCGGTGAACAGGAAACGGTTGTTTCAAATCGTCCGTCGAGTCAGATCAATACGCCGCGCGAAACTTCGCCGAACAACCGGCAAACAAATCAATTTCCGCCAAACGCGAATTTTCAAACGCCGGAGAAAAAATCAAGCGCGGCGACCGCAGTTTTTCTAACGGCTTTTGTGATGCTTTTATTTTTCAGTCTGGTCGGCATCGGCGGCTGGCTTTACTTCAAAGGCGCAACGCCGGATGATAACGCAAATTTGCTGCTTGCGAAGAAAACTCAGAATCCGACGACAGTTGCAAATACTTCTACTACCGCGCCGACCGATTCGTCGAGAAGCACACCGGCGGCAACGCCCTTCACGCGCAATTCAAATGCAGATACGACCGCGACTGTTGCGCCGATTGATAAGGCTCAGATTCAAAAAGATGTTTCGCAGAGAATTAATTCGTGGAAGTCGGCGGCGGAATCGCTCGACCTTGACGAATTTATGGACAGCTACGCGCCGCGTGTTGATTATTATAACAAAAAAGGTGCCGGTATCGCCGCCGTCCGCGCCGATAAACAAAGAGCCTTCAACCAATACTCCGCGATTAAAGTAACGATCAGCAATCTGTCCGTCACGCCGGATGCTACAGGCGAACGCGCAACCGCCGTTTTCGACAAAGAGTGGAATTTTACAGGCGAAGAAAGCTATTCCGCCGGAAAAGTCAGACAGCAATTGGATTTGCGAAAAATAGACGGAGAATGGCTGATTGCCGGTGAAAAGGATTTGAAACTTTATTATAAGGAATGAAATTAAACATTCAATGCAGAAACACGCACTTATTTAGGTGTGTTTCTTAAATCTTCAAACATTTAACTAAGTGCGTGTTTCTGCAAAAATACCCCTGACGTTATACCTTTTGACTTGTAAGTTCAAATCAAACAATTTAAATTAGCTTGAATGCGATGAAAGTTTGCCCCAAATGTAATTCGACATACTCTGATGAAACGCTGAATTTCTGTCTGACGGACGGTGTGCCGCTGGTCGTTGAGGAAATCTTGGAAGAATATCTTTCAAAACGCAGTAATTCGTGGCACACGGCGGAAACCTTGCTCGACCCGCGTTTTGCGGGCGCGTCGGAGAGCGAACATACGACTTCACCGAATTCGTCTTCAAAAACTCTCGCACTGCAAAATCAAACGTCGGATAGTTTCAATCTTAAAAAGTCCAACAA
This sequence comes from Pyrinomonadaceae bacterium, assembly GCA_965247805.1. GTDB lineage: Bacteria > Acidobacteriota > Blastocatellia > Pyrinomonadales > Pyrinomonadaceae > JAFDVJ01. The sequence continues at coordinate 3,445,741 of OZ252034.1, read as the reverse complement.
AACACTTTACACGATTTTGGGGGTTTTGGTTGGCGTAATCATTGTCGGCGGTGGTTTTTGGTGGTTTTCAAAATCAGAGAATTCAAATAATAAAACTGTTTCAAGTGATAATTCACCGTCAATTCCGAAACACACAATTGTTCCGATCTCGCCTGAACAAGACGTGCAGGTCAAAAAAGAATTGACGGCGTTTATGCAAAGTTGGGCGAAAACCAACGAGCAGAAAGATGCCGACGCGCACATCGCGCATTACGCGAACACGCTCGAAGTTTATTACGCAGAAAGCGGCAAGGACAAAAATCACGTTCTCGCCGACCGTTTGCGGGCTTATCAAAAATACGACACGATCCAGATGCAGGTGGACAATCTGAAAATCACGCCCGAATCAACCGAATCGGCACTGGTTGATTTCGATAAATCGTGGACGATGAAAAACGACAAAAAAACTTCGATGGGTTCGGTTCAACAAGAAGTTCACGTTACCAAAACCAACGGTAAATGGCTGATTGACAGCGAAAAAGACATCAAAGTTTATTTTATCAACAACCGTGAAAATCAATCGTCGGACAATTCAAATCAAACGTCAAACAGTTCAAATGCAACGAAAGAATGAATGAAAACGCTAAAATATTCATCCGTTCCGCTTCAAACGGCGATTGCGAACGTGTGCAAAATCTCGTCTTCGGCATTTTGCGCGAATACGGCTTAAAACCTGACTTAAATGGCACGGACAAAGACATTGCCGACATCGAAGGGCATTACACGAATCGTGGCGGAATTTTTGAAATCATTGAAAACGAAGCGGGCGAACTACTTGGAACTTGCGGACTTTATCCGATGAATAATGAAACAATCGAACTCCGCAAAATGTATTTTTCGCCGAAACTTCGCGGACAAGGCTTCGGCAAAAAGACCTTGCAGCGAATGATCGAAAAATCGCGTGAACTCGGCTACCAAAAAATCTATCTCGAAACCGCAACCATCCTCAAAGAAGCCGTGCATCTTTACGAAAAATTCGGATTCGAGCCAATCGACGAAAAACACACTCCGCGCTGCGATGCCGCGTATTGTTTAGATTTGTAACCATTAATGAAAAAATCGTCAAAAGTTACGGCAAAGATTAAAAAGTTCTGGCAAACACTCGGTCCGGGACTCGTAACGGGCGCGAGCGACGACGATCCTTCGGGCATTGCGACCTATTCGCAGGCGGGCGCACAATTCGGGACATCGCTTTTATGGACGGCGATTGTGACCTATCCGCTGATGGTTTCGATTCAGGAAATGTGTGCGCGAATCGGGCTTGTAACCTGTCGCGGACTGACGGGCGTGATCAAACAGCATTATTCCAAACGCATTTTATATCTCATTTTAATCGTTAGTTTTCCTTCGATAACCTTAAATATCGGCGCGGACATCGCCGGAATGGGCGCGGTTGGAAATATGCTTGTGCCGCAGATTCCGTCGTTTGTTTTTTCCGTGCTTTTCACCGCTTTGCTGATATATGGAATCATTGTTTGGTCGTATCACAAAATTTCGACTATTTTGAAATGGCTCTGCATCGTGCTGTTCAGCTACATTTTTATTCCGTTTTTGACGCATACCGATTGGTTGGCGGTTTTGAAAGGGACATTTCTGCCGAAGTTTGAAACGTCGTCGGAATATTTTATGGCACTCGTCGGGATTTTAGGGACGACCATTTCGCCTTACCTTTTTTTCTGGCAGACTTCGATGGAAGTCGAAGAAGTTCATCAAAAACATCTCGTTCTCGATAAAAAGATCATCAACCTGATGCACAAAGATGTCGAAGGCGGAATGTTTATCACGAACATCGTCTTTTATTTCATCATTTTAACGACCGGAACAGTTCTTTTTAACGCCGGAATTCACGATGTTCAAACGGTTGAGCAAGCGGCGCAGGCTCTCCAACCTTTGGCGGGAAATATGGCTTATGCGCTGTTCGCCCTCGGCGTTCTCGGCACGGGTTTTCTCGCAATTCCTGTTTTGGCGGGCGCGTTAAGTTATATGATGGCGGAAGTTTTCGACTGGCAGGAAGGGTTGGACAAAAAATTTCACGAGGCGAAAGGTTTTTATATTACGATAATTATTTCGCTCGTGCTTGGTTTAGCGATAAATTTCATCGGCATCAGCCCGATCAAAGCGTTAATTTACACGGCAGTTTTATACGGCATCACCGCGCCCGTCCTGATCGCGCTTATCCTGCACATCTGCAACAACAAAAAGATTATGGGCGAATACACCAATGGCATCTGGTCGAACCTTTTCGGCGGTTTGACGCTTTTGCTAATGACTGTCGCCGCCGGTTTGCTGATTTATTTGCAGTTCATTTGATCGTAAACTGTTAAACTGTGTCATAAATCAATTAAAATATATCCGCAGAATCTTTTATGAAAGCACTCAGATTTATTAATAATCAACTGGAACTTGCCGAAATTGCCAAGCCGAACGCTGAAACCGAAGCATTAATTCGCGTGACGAAGACGGGAATTTGTAATACCGATCTTGAAATCGTGCGCGGTTATGCGGGATTTGAAGGGACAATCGGACACGAATTTGTCGGTGTTGTCGAAGAATGCGGCGATAAAAATTGGATCGGCAAGCGCGTTGTCGGTGAAATTAGCGCGGGTTGCGGCGGTTGCGAAAAATGTTTGGCGGGCGATTCGCGGCATTGTTTCGGGCGAACTGTTTTGGGAATTCACGGGCGCGACGGCGCACACGCGGAATTTTTGACTTTGCCGACGCGTAATCTTTTGGAAGTTCCGGCGAATGTGCGCGATGAACAGGCGGTTTTTATCGAACCTCTGGCGGCGGCTTTCGGGATTACGGAACAAGTTGAAATCTCTGCAAATACAAAAGTCGCGGTGATCGGCGACGGCAAACTCGGAATTTTATGCGCGTTCGCACTTTCTCTAAAAAGCGCAAATGTTTCGTTGATCGGCAAACACCGCGAAAAACTTTCCATCGCCGCGAAACGTAATATCGAAACGATTTTATTGCCGGACGCTTTGCCGAAATTTAACCGTTATTTCGATGTCGTCGTTGAGGCAAGCGGTTCGGAATCGGGTTTTGAAACTGCGCTCGATTTGCTGAAGCCACGCGGAAAAATGGTTTTGAAGTCAACATTTCAAGGCAAAGCGAATCTCGAAATGTGGCGCGTCGTCGTTGATGAAATTACAATTGTCGGCTCGCGCTGCGGAAAATTCGCACCTGCTCTGGAACTGTTGGCAAACAATAAAGTTGATGTCGAAAGCCTAATTTCAGAAGAATTTCCGCTCGCCAAAGGTGTCGAAGCAATGAACCGCGCCGCCGAAAAAGGTGTGATGAAAGTGTTATTGTCAATGAAATGAAAATCAGTATATTGAGCAGTAGCGAACACCTTATTTATCAATAACTTTTTTGAGATATAGGATTTTCGCTACCGCTCACCATACTGATTTTTGTTATACTGAAAATAACCGAATCTTGAGTTTTAAGGAAAGCAATATGTTCGATTATCAAAAAAAATCCGTGCTGCAGTTTAGTTTTTGTTTGACGATTTTGATGCTTTCGTGTCTGGCTTTGAACATTAATTCGTTCGCGCAGACGAATGCCGAAACGCTCAGAAATGCTGCAATCATACCCGAAAAACTTTCCGCTTCGTTCGCCGAAGTCGCTAAAGCGGTCGAACCGGCGGTCGTCAATATTGATACGAAAGGCAAAGTCCCGGATGTCAGCGTTAAAAATGAAACGCCCGAAACCAATAGCGCGGGTGACGATTTGCCTGATTTTTTGCGTCGCCAACGCCGTCCGTCTTACGCTGTCGGCAGCGGATTCATTGTTGAAAAATCAGGTTATATTTTGACGAATTTTCACGTTGTTGACGACGCTTCGCGGATCACGGTGCAGTTGCAGTCCGGCGAAGAATTTGCGGCAAAACTCATCGGTGCGGACGAAGAAACTGACGTTGCCGTGCTGAAAATCGAAACCGGAAAGGATTTGCCGTTTATCAAACTTGCCGATTCTGACCGGGCGCAAGTCGGCGATTGGGTTTTGGCAATCGGTTCGCCATTCGGTTTGGTGCAGACGGTGACAGCGGGAATTATCTCGCAGGTCAAACGCGAAACGCCTTATACATTCGGCTTTCCGAAGAAATTTATTCAAACCGATGCGGCGATCAATCGCGGAAATTCGGGCGGTCCGCTCGTCAATATGAACGGCGAAGTCGTCGGCATTAATTCGCAAATTGCGACTTCGACCGGAGATTATAACGGCATCGGATTCGCGCTGCCGATCAACGACGCGGCTTCGGTTTATAAACAAATTCTGCAAAACGGCAAGGTTCGGCGCGGTTATCTCGGTGTCAGTCTGGATTCGGTCAAAGCCGAATACGCGAAAATTTACGGTTTGCCGGAAGCGAAAGGCGCGATTGTCCTCGATGTCCGCGACAAAAAATCTGCCGCCGCGCTTGCCGGATTGCAAACCGGCGACGTAATTTTGGAATTTAACGGCAAAGCGGTCGAAAACGCGCAGGATTTAATCTCGAAAGTGTCGGCAACTGCACCCGAACAGACGGTTAATTTCGTTTTATTACGCGAAACGGGCGCGAAATTGGAGCGCAAAACCATTGCCGTCAAATTGTCCGAACGTCCGTCGAATAACAAAGTTGTGGGCGACGAAAGTTCGCGCCGACCTTTGCCGGTTGACGGTCAAAAGGAAATTTTAAAGCCGTTCGGTCTGACTTTGAGCGAACTGACTCCGGCTCTGATTACGAGTTACAAACTCGAAGCAAACAAAGGTTTGCTCGTCAAGGAAATCAATCCGGCGAGCTTTATCGCCGATGTCAAAGCCTCGAACGGTGCGGACGCGCTCGACGAAGGCGATTTGATTCAGCGCATTAACCGCACGGAAGTTGCGGACTTAAAAACATTCGGTGAAATCGCCAATAAACTGAAAATCGGCGAGGCGGTTGTTCTGCAAGTTCTCAGTAACAACCGCTCAGGACGCGGTTTGCAGTTAAAAATCGTCCAATTTACGGTGCAATAAAATCAGTTATCAGTTATCAGTTATCAGTCAACATAAGACAATTGATAACTGATGACTGATAACTGATAACTGATAACTGAAAAATATGTCAAAAGCAAAAGAATCAAAAAAATCGAACAAAACTGAAAAATATTACAACTATATCGGCGGCGAATGGGTAAAATCGGCTTCGGGCGAATGGTTTGAGAATCTGAATCCGGCTGATACAAACGATGTCGTCGGGCGTTTTCCGCGCTCAACGGCGGAAGATGTTGACAAGGCAGTCGAAGCGGCGAAAAACGCGGCGACGAAGTGGCGGCGAACGCCCGCGCCGAAACGCGCCGAGATTTTATTTCGTCTGGGCGAAATTTTGCGCGATAACAAAGAGTCTTTTACCCGCGATATGACGCGCGAAATGGGCAAGGTTTTGAAGGAAGCCGGCGGCGACGTGCAGGAAGCGATTGACTGCACATATTACACGGCGGGCGAAGGACGACGTTTGCACGGCTTTACGACTCCGGCGGAAATGCCGAACAAATTTGCGATGTGCGTCCGCCAGCCGGTCGGGATTTGCGGCTTGATTACGCCGTTCAATTTTCCGATGGCGATTCCTTCGTGGAAACTGATTCCGGCGTTAGTTTGCGGCAATACTGTCGTGATGAAATCGGGCGAAGATGTTCCGTTATCAACAATTAACTTAATCAAATCGTGTGAAGAAGCGGGAATTCCGAAAGGTGTTATTAACCTCGTCAACGGCTTTTCCGAACCCGGCGAAGCACTCGTTAATCACAAAGATACGCGCCTGATTTCATTCACCGGCTCGACCGACACGGGCAGAATCATCGCCGAAGCGTGTGCAAGAAACAACAAAATCGTCAGTTTGGAGATGGGCGGCAAAAACGCGATTATCGTGATGGACGATGCCGACATTGACAACGCCGTCGAAGGCTCGCTCTGGGGCGCGTTCGGAACTTCCGGGCAGCGATGCACGGCTTCATCGCGCCTTGTCGTTCACAAAAAAGTTTATAAAAAATTCTGCGAAAAACTCGTCGAAAAAGTTAAAAAACTCAAAGTCGGCAACGGTTTAGATACAAAAACCGAAGTCGGTCCGGTCATCAATCAAGCCGCGATGGAAAAAATCTTGGGCTACATCGAAATCGGTCAGAAGGAAGACAAAGCAACCCTCGCGTGCGGCGGAAATCGTCTGACAAAAGGCGATTACAAAAACGGCTATTTCATCGAACCGACCGTTTTCACCGACGTTGACCGCAACCACCGCATCGGACAGGAAGAAATTTTCGGACCCGTCACATCGGTCATCCCATTTTCAACTCTCGACGAAGCGATTGACATTGTGAACGACGTAAAATACGGCTTGTCGTCGGCGATTTACACGCAGGATGTCAACCAATCTTTCTACGCGATACAGGAACTCTACACCGGAATCGTTTACGTTAATTCGGCGACCATCGGCGCGGAAGTCCACCTGCCCTTCGGCGGCACAAAAGGCACCGGCAACGGACACCGCGAAGCCGGAACGCAGGTTTTAGACATTTTCACCGAATGGAAATCGCTCTACATAGACTATTCCGGCAAACTGCAAAAAGCACAGATTGACGCAGTGGAAATTTAATTTATGTGCCGCGAATAGACGTGAACAAAGCTAAAAAGGATTTTCGTGTTTGTTCGCGGCTCAATTAAAATAAAAATAGGCGGAAATTCAGCAAATCCGTTCGAGAAGTAATGAAAAAATGTCCGCAGTGTCAGACCGGTTATTTTGATGAGATGATTGAGTTTTGTCTCGAAGACGGTGCGAAATTAGCGGTCGTCAACAGTCCGACGACGGCGGAAACAAAATCTTTTGTCACCGATCAGAAAAGCATCGAAACGGTATTTTTTGATGGTCGCGCCGAACTTCCGAAAACCATTAATAGTTCGGCAACTGTCGTTCAGCCGGCGGCAGCCGTGACGGAACAGCCGCTTTCGTTAAAGCAAAAGACCGTTGAAAAAGGTTATCGCGCATTGGAAATCGGAACATTGGTTCTCGCGCTCGCGCATAATTGGTGGCAATGGGTTTATGTTGACCGGCAAAGCGACGGTTCTATCGGCAATTTTTTACTTTCGGCAAATTTTTTAGTCTGGTTTTTATTGCTCGCGGCAGGGACGACTTTGGGAGTTTCGAGTTTGAAGTTTTCCCGAAGAAAGGATTTAGCTTATGCCGGATTGGTGATTTTAGCGATTAACTTCTTACTGCTGCTCGTTCCGCGAAAATGATAATGGTTAGTTTACATCTGCAAATCTTTTTTTTGAGAGATGCAAAATTTGAGCAAATGTCTTTTAAGAGTTGAAAAAAACGGTGTAAAATCGGAAAATATAGTTTTTATTTATCACACTATAAATTGAAAAGATAATGAATAATGGTTTTACAATAATGGCTGTCGTTATTCTGGGAATGGCTACGGCGTTTGCGGCAACAATGTTGTTTGGTGCGGTTTATTTTGCCATTGGTCTTTTAACCGGAGTTTATGGGATGTGTATGATTGCCCCGGATTGGTGGCAAAAAATATACTTAAAACCTTGTGTGCGACTTTTTCAGTCAATAATCAAACCTGCTAATTGAAGCGGTTGATTGCCTAACATAATATTCATAAAGACTCCGACTGTATGCGATAAAATCTTCCGATTAATTCGGTTTTGATAATGCCAGAGATCTTTGACTTTGATTTTTGCGATTTCAAATCTATCGGTTAATTGCGAGCCGACGGTTTCAACCCGTTTTCGCCAATAACTTGTGCGGCGGACAAGTTGGACTTCTTCGGCGGTTGTTTTCATATTGCTTCGGACAGGCGTAACAACCTGTGTTTGTTGGACTTCTTGCCACAGTTTTTGTTGATACTCGTCAATAAATCCTTTATCGGCAGGCACCATCCCGGCAAAGTTTTCGAGCAAGGTTCCGAGATGGTGGACATCGTGCGTGCGGGCTGAGAGCAGCGGATAATTGATAATCATTCCGCAACGCGAAACTCGCAGTCCGAGTTTGAAGCCGTAATAATTCATCTTTTTGGCGGCACAATGTCCGTAATCAGCAAGCCCCGCAAAGCGTTTATCGCGGTTGCCGCCACGCGTATAAGTGCAAACCGGCAGCGGCAGAGTGTCAATCGGTTGCAGCCGGTCATAGCTTTGCCCACAGATTTGGGTAATCTTTTGCTGACAGAGGGCTTTGACTTGCCACAAATTAGCCGATTGGCGGGCATAATTGGTGCGATGCGGAAGGTTCGGAAAAAAATGTAAATAGTGTTTCTTGAAGTATTTATAAGCGTCCAGATCAGTGTTCTTTTTGAAGAACTCGGCGCAGATTTCAATCGTGATAACTTCCGCGTCGGTCAGTTTGGGCGGAAAACCTGCCCGCCGAAATTTGTAATGTTTTTCGATAGATTTCATTAAATCAGCTACCAAATCGTAAACAAAAATGATAAAAATATCTTGTTCCAAAGTGTCAAACTCCTGTGATTGAAGATTTTGTGCAAAATCATTTTACAGAAATTGACATTTTGGAACACCTAAAAAAAGTCGCACACAAGGTACTTAAACTTACTTTATATAATTCCTGTCGCGGGAATTGTTACCGGAGTTGTTGTTGCAGTTCAGATCAATAAGAAGTCACAAGAAATTGTATAAAATTTAATTTGGAGAATTTTTTAAATGAAAATCGGATTACCTAAGGAAATTAAGGATAACGAATATCGCGTCGGGTTGACACCGGCAGGCGTGAACGCGCTGGTTCACGCGGGACACGAGGTTTTTGTGCAGAAAACGGCGGGCGAAGGTTCGGGTTTTTCTGACGAACAATACACAAACGCGGGCGGAAAACTGCTCGACACGGCGGACGAAATCTGGCAGACGGGCGAGATGATCGTCAAGGTTAAAGAGCCGGTTGCGCCGGAATATCCGCGAATGCGTGAAAATCAACTGCTTTTCACCTATCTGCATCTCGCGCCGGAACTTGAATTGACCAAACAGCTTTTGGAAAGAAAAGTCACGGGCGTTGCTTACGAAACCATCACTGACAAAAAGGGAACTCTGCCTTTATTAACGCCGATGTCGGAAGTTGCGGGCAGAATGGCGGTGCAGGTTGCGGCGACATATCTCGAAAAAATGAACGGCGGCAAAGGGATTTTGCTCGGCGGCGTTCCGGGCGTTCCGGCGGCAAATGTCGTCATTATCGGCGGCGGCGTGGTCGGCACGGAAGCGGCGAAAATGGCGGTCGGACTCGGCGCAAAAGTTACGATTATTGATATTAATCTGGATAGATTGCGCCAACTCGACGACATCTTTTTGTCGAAAGTTCAAACGCTGGCATCGTCGCGCTATGCGATTCACGAAGCGATTTCGCACGCTGATGTCGTGATCGGCGGCGTTTTGGTTGTCGGCGCGGCGGCTCCGAAACTCGTCACGCGCGATATGCTGAAAGACATTCCGAACGGTTCGGTTCTCGTTGATGTCGCAGTTGATCAGGGCGGCTGTTTTGAAACGACACACGCGACCACGCATTCAAATCCGACCTTTTATGAAGAAGGCGTGCTGCATTACTGCGTCGCCAATATGCCCGGAGCAGTTCCGCGAACTTCGACGTTTGCATTGACCAACGCTACTCTGCCGTATGCGCTTTCGTTGGCAAATAAAGGTTTTGAAAAAGCGATTGCCGACGACGCAGGTTTGAAAGAAGGCGTGAATACTTACGCCGGAAAATGCACCTACGAAGCAGTGGCGACTTCGCAAAACATCGAATACACGTCGCTCGATTCACTGCTCGGCGATACGATGAGCGCGAAAAGCTAATGCTTAATATTCCATATTTCAGATTTCAAATTCCAGATTGAAAACAAACCGAATTTGAAATCTGGAATCTGAAATATGGAATTATCTATATGAAATCCGCGAGAATAAAGATTTTACTTGTTGTTTACGTCTTTGTTCTCGCGGTTATTATTTTTCTGGCAGACCGCAAAGGCACGAGTTATTTGCTTGATTTTGTCGGCAATATTCCGTTTGGCGACAAGCTCGGACATTTTTGTTTGATGGGCGGTTTTTCGTTTTTGCTGAATTTGGTTTTGGACGCGAAGACATTTAAGTTTTTGAAAATAAACTGGTTATTCGGCAGTTTTATCGTTTTGATTGTCGTCACGCTTGAAGAATGTTCGCAGATTTTTATTCGCGGACGAACCTTCGATTGGGGCGATTTAGCGGTTGATTATCTCGGAATTTTTCTATTCGGCGAACTCGCTAAATTTATCTGCCGCCGAGTCGCAAAGGCAGAAGTCCGCGCGTGAGCAAGGGCGCAGACCTAAATAGAAAAAATATTAGAGTAATTTTTCCAACGCCGCCAAAAGTTGCTCTTTGAGATTCGTATCTTTGACCAAAAAAACGTCAGCCAAATCGTTGTCCGAACTGTTTTCGGCAAGACCGCTGAGAATTATGCACGGAATTTTCTGCGCGGAAAATTGACTGCGAATGATGCGGCATAAATCATAGCCGGTCATATTCGGCATAATCGCATCGGCGACCAGCGCATCAATATCGTTGGCAATCGTAATCTGCATCGCCGCCAAACCGTCTTCCGCCGTCAGCACTTCGTAACCGGCTTTTTGCAGAATAATCTCGACAAATCGCCGCATCGAAACGTCATCTTCGGCAAGTAAAATTTTCTTATTTTTGAGTAAAGTCATACAATCGAATAAGGGTCTCCCCGACAAATTACAGAAAATAAATAATTTGGGGGTTAAGAGTATAATTTAAGTGACGTATCAAGATTAAAAAACTTGCCAACCTTTTGTCAATAATTTTAAACTAAACCGATTAAAATTTTTTATGTATGAATTCGCCGTTACACCGGCAGTAACACAATTAAGACGCGCCGGAGTCATCATTACGGAAATCACGCCCGAATCTTTGGCAGAGGAATTAGGCTTGGAAATTAACGACCGCATCGTCAAGGTCAACGGTCGCAGCGTCCGCGATTACCTCGATTTTCGCTTTCAGACGGCGGGCGAAACCGCGCTTGATTTTCTGGTTAAAAAACAGAACGGCGAAACTTGGGAAGTCGAACTCGAACGCGAAGAAGGCGAAGATTTCGGCTTGATGTTCGAGCAGATCGTCCCGCGCCAATGCGCCAACGAATGCCTTTTTTGTTTCTGCAAAGGCAATCCCGACGACGCGCGACCGTCGCTTTTTGTCCGTGATGAAGATGTGCGGCTTTCCTTTCTCTACGGCAATTACACGACGCTTTCGTCAGTCACACCCGACGAGATGAAGCGCATTGTCGAACAGCGTCTGTCGCCGCAATACGTTTCGGTTCACGCGACCGATTTGAAAACCCGCGCTTATCTGCTCGGCGTGGACGAAAAACGCGCCGATATTTTCGATAAACTTCAAACGCTACTCGATAACGACATCGAAATTCACGCGCAAGTCGTTCTCTGTCCGACAATTAACGACGGCGCACAGCTTGAAAAAACGCTCCGAGATTTAGCCGCGCATTATCCGAAAATCGTTTCAACGGCAGTCGTTCCCGTCGCACTGACGCGCTATAACACCGACGAAAGATTAACCAAAGTCACGCCCGAATTTTGCCGCCGAACAATCGCCGAAGTCGAAAAACTCCAAAAGGAATTTCGCGCTAAGTTAGGTGTCACATTCGCTTTTCTTGGCGATGAAATCTACATCAAAGCCGGTTTGCCGATTCCGTCGCGCCGACATTACGGCAATTATCCGCAAATCGAAGACGGCGTTGGAATGATTCGCTCGTTTCTCAATTCGTTTGAAAAGTTACTAAAAAAGGCGGAAACACACGAATCGAATAAGGCAGAAACCCGCGCGTTAGCAAGGGTGCAAACAACTGAAAACGTCCGAACTCACGAGTTAGCGATCAAGCCTGAGAATCCCAAATCCCAAATCCCGAATCCCAAATCGCTCAACGGCACAATTTTAACGGGCGAAATGTTTGCGCCGATTCTGACGGAACAAATTGAAAAATTGAACGCCATTCTGAATTCAAAACTAAAAGTTATCGCCGTTCCGAACACCTATTTCGGCGGCGACGTTTCGGTCGCGGGATTATTAACGGGACAAGATTTTCTCGCCGTCAAAGATAAAATCGAAGGCGATTTTGTGATTATCCCAAAACACACAATTAAGTCGGATGAACCGATTCTACTCGACGGAATGCAATTTGATTATCTGAAATCACAATTCGACGTGCCGATTTATGATATGGACGTGCAGGAATTTATCGGCGAATTTTTTGACTGATTTGAAAGCCGCGCCAAGTAATTCTCGTGTAAGCATCTGGTCGAGAATCTCGACATCATTCTGCCCGCGCATTTTGCCGACGACGTAAATATTTTGTTTTCAAATAGCAAAGGCGAAGTAGTTTGCTTCGCCTTTATTTCTTCTATGAAAATCCTATTGAATCTTCCACTGGAATTTCGGACTTTGATTTCCAGAATGTAAGAACTCTTTAATGACTTGCCAAGCAATATCTTTATTAACAAAATCGGCTGCTGAATACTTAATAGGTTCACCGCCTACATAGAGCAAAATTTCTTTTTGTAAATTGTTGTCTGACTTTAGCAAATAGTCCGCATTGTCCTGATAAGATGAGTAAACAAATCTAAAGCCGTAACTTCTTTCAAACACGATGTTCAATTCAGCTTTTCTGTTTTCGCTTTCGTCATACCATAATCCGGCATCGCCAGCGTTGGAATTCCAATAAGTTTCATCTTTCGCATATATAAAGTTTTCCAGAATTGCCTCCGGTGGATTTTCAATGTCTTCACCGCTAGGGGTCAAGAATGTTATTTTTTTCATAAATTTTTACCTTGCAATTATTTCAGTCGGCTTATTTGGTCTAATCAACAATTTTCTTCCGTTAGTGTCAATAACTGTAAGTTCCTTAATGCCATAAAGTTCCGCCAATAAAGGTAAGCCGTTTCTACCCAAACACTGATTACAGGTCTTTCTATCAACATATAAAGTGACTTTCTCAGGTAATTTTCCAAGCTGTTTCTCCGCAAGAATTAAGGTATATGCCTCTGCGTGTGTAAACGCCTGTCCATCAGGACTAAAGTTTTTATCTTTTAATTTTCCGAGTTGATTTTGAACTCTTTCAAATACTTCCTTGCGAAGAGTGAGCGAGTCAATTCCAAGTCCCCGTTCCATTGATGAATTCAAACCATAAAATTCTTGATTACTAATTTTTGCAAAAGCTGTTGTTCCCGTCTTACCTTCATCGGGGTTGAATTTAGGAAGGGATTTTGATTTTCTGAAATCAGCTATTTTTTCTATGTTATTTTGATCAATGCTCTCCTGTTTTTGAAATTTAACAATGCCTTCCGTATCAATCGTTTTGCCCGAAGCCTTCATAACTTTTATATAAAGACTTCAATTGCGGCTTCGCCTTTACGCCTGCTTTGCCTTATATTTTCAAATAGCAAAGGCGAAGTTAACAACTTCGCCTTCTAAAATTATAACTTTCAAACAATAGAGAGATTATGTTGTTTGTTGTCGTTCCAGAGTTAACAAAATAAACGCTTATTATCAATAACTTTACTGATAAGCAACTATACTAATATTCAGCCAATTCAGGCATTTGATGATCCTGCCAAGTTAATTCTTCAAGCCTCTCACCTGTCTTCATAAAGTGTTCAATTGCTTTCCAAGCAGTGTCTTTTGAAACAAGATATTCTCTAAAGCACGGCATTGGATTTCCACCGACATATACTTCTACTGTTTGTCCTGTATGTTCGCCTTCAATTAAAACTAATGGACGGTCATCCTTGTACTCATAATCAATCATGAAGCCGTATTCTTCTAAACCAGAAATAAAAAGTTCTGAAACACGCATATTATTTGAATAAAACTCGACTGCCGCCTGTCCACTACCTCCGTCCCAAAATTCGTCTCCTCCATTGTAAACTAAATTTTTAAGAAAATTGGTATCAGGGTTTCCTTGTTCAAAGCCTGAAGTATCAGTAAAAACAATTTTTTTCATAAGATAATTTCAACCTCAACGATTATTTATAGTATGGTTCAACTCGTTGCCTTGCAAATCTATCACACGCAAACTATTTAATTTATAATTTTCTGCAAGCAGTGGCAGATAATTTTTGCAATTTGGACAAGTTAGACGGTCAACATAAATTGTTACATCTTTTCCCTCAAGATTACCCACTTGATTTTTTGCTTTTATTAATGCTCCGGCTTCTGCGTGTGTGATGAACCAAACCTTGAAGTCTCCGTATTTGAAATCCTTTAAATGTCCTGCCTGCTGTAATTCTTTGAAGGCTGACTCCCGCATCGCTCTGTTATCAGTTCCAAAATATTTTCGTTCCATCGTGGTATTTTGACTGTAAACTTGCTGTCCATCTATCGTCGTCAAAGCTACCGTTCCAGTTTCACCGGGTCGCCACTTATATTCAGGCATACCGGCATTTTTACGAAAATTTGCGATGATCTGAAAATTCTTCTGGTCAATGCTCTTCTGTTTTTGAAATTTAACAATGCCTTCCGTATCAATCGTTTTGCCCGAAGCCTTTATATAACTTTCATACAAATACTTCAACTGAGGTTTTACTTTCACGCCTGCGTCTTTCAACATTTGCGTTGAAAAATCACTGAATTTCGTAATGCCGCTTTGAATCTTCGCCAGTGCTAAATCTGCGTGCGCTTTGATGAGTTTCGGTTCAAGTGCGCCGGTGTAAAGATTCGGTGCTTTTTCCTGCTGAATCGTAAATCGGCGAATCGTCTGCCGTGCTTCCAGAACCTGCGCGTCGGAAACTTTCAAACCGTTTTTGATATTCTGCGCGACGTTTTTAGCCAGCGCGTAGTTTGCATCAACGGCTTTGCTGACCTCGTAGCCGATCTGTCTAAACCTTTGCCACGCCTGTTGACGCTCGGTGACGGTCAAATCGGCAAACTTCCTGCCTGTCTTAAATGCCGCGCCGAGCAGTCCCTGCGTGAGCATTTGATCTAAAATTTCAACATCGTTCTGTCCGCGCATTTTGCCGACGACGTAGCCGGTCGTTAAATCCAGCACTTCCGAACCGATGCCGGGAATCTTCGAGGTCAGCGGGATGACGGCGGTTTGGGCGGCGGTGATCGCGGCTTCCTTGCCCGCTTTCCAGCCGTCGTTGGTGGTCGCGTAGGTTGCGCCGAACGACATTCCGCCGTTGACCGCCGCCGTCAGCGCGATTTGCGCACCGATGCTCGCGCCGGCGGTGGCGACGGCGATGCCGCCTTGGATGGCGGCTTGCGGCAGGATTTTGCCGACACTGCGCTCAAAACTCGGAATGTCGAGCGCATTGAGCGGCAAACCTCTTTGGATTTTATTGTCCAACGCCGCATCCAGACGTGATAAATTCGCGGTTTTCAAATCGGTTATCGAACGCCACCAGTCGGCACGGTTTTCGCGCAGTTCGGTGGTTGATTTTTCAAATTCGGCGGCAAATTTTTGAATTCTTTCATTCGGAACCTGCTTTAAGCCGTAATTAATTGCGTCAATCGCCTGATCCGCCACGAAATCATTCGCGCCTTTGACCGCCGAAGCAAGATAAGTTACGCCGTTCGTCAGTCCGATGCCGGCGTTGACGATGCGGTTTTTCATACTTTCGGATAGGAAACTCGTCGTCGGATCGGTTTCGAGTCCGATGCGAATGACTTTTTCAATCGTATCGGCGGTTTGATTAGCGGTTTGCTGACCGTTCGTTTGATTGCCGCGCAGATCGAGATTGAGTTTCGCGTAAGATTCATCAATCGCCGATTTAATCTGATCGTCGCGGTTGTTGACGAGAATCGAAGTTTCCAGAAGATTCTGCGCTTTATCGAGTTTTTTGTCGTAATCCGCACTGATTTTATCAATTTTATTTTGGAGTTCGAGTTTTTGATTATAAAGCGTCACGCTGTCGCCGCCGCCTTTCAGACGCAAATCTTCGATAAAAACCTTTTTCCGCAAACCCGCGTCTAAACCCAGATTGCTCCACGTTACGTTGCGATTGTTGTTAATATTATTGATGCTGCCGCGGTCTTTCCATTCGGCAATCGTGCCGTCAAGCCATCTGTTGACATCGGCTTTCGCGTCACTCGTTTCGCCGCTTAAAATGTGAATGCCCGAAGTTCCGTCAGTCGAAAGATTTTCCTGCGCCAGCACGTTTTTAATCGCTTCGTCGCTGTAACCCAATTTTTGCAAGCCTTTCGTCATTACTTCGAGCCGCGCGTCACCGTCTTTAATATTGTTTTTGATTTCCGTAAGATCGGCGAGCGAAAGCGGAATCCGCATCGTTTTACCGTCGAGTCCCTCGCGCGTGCGCTGCCAAATATCCGCGTTATACTGCCTTATCGCCCGCGCCTGACTTTCGGTAACTTGTTTCGGAATTTGCAGTTCGCCGTCAAAAACAGTTTGCCCGACGGTTTGATTCCGATTCGCGCCGGACGTTTTAACAGATGCGAGTTTATTGTCGAGATTTTGTTTATTTGTCGTCTAACGGTCAATTCCGTCTCTGAGATTGGCAGCGTTGCGGTTGTATTTCGGCTGATTCACGGCAGGTATTTCCGGCAGCATCCGGTTTTTGAATTCTTCGGCGGCGGCGTAAAATTTCTCGTCAACCGGATATTCGTAAATTACCTGCCCGTTTTCCCGTTTCGCCGGAATTTCCTTGGACGGAGTCAGATTATTTTGCTTAATAAATTCTTCGATTCGCGTTTTATCCTTCGTGCCGAGAGCCGATAAAACCGCCGCACGCAAGACTTCTTCGGAATTCATCGTTTTTCCGTGCGGCGCGATAACACCGATTGACAATTGCGGGTTGTCGTTGCCGTTACTGTTGGAAACTAAAGGACTAAGCGATGTATAAGAAACTGAGTTGACTGCCATTTGGGAATTTTAACCTCAACCGATAAAATAAATTTGTGTATTAAAAAGGTTATCGGCAAATATTATAAAAAGTTGCCGGTTTTTATCAGCATTAAACTTTTTTAAAGAGGAATTTTCACCCGAAATCTCGCATTAATTTGCTCTGTTTTTTACTGCAATAATTTCCGCCGCGATTGAAACTGCAATTTCTTCGGGCGTGCGGCTGTTGATTTTTAAGCCGATTGGTGTGCGAATTTGCGCGAGTTTATTTTTATCAAAGCCTTCCTTTTCCAATGATTTGAGCAAAGTTTTCATCTTTGCTTTGCTTCCGAGAACGCCGAAATACTTAAAGTTTTTTTCAAACAGTGCGCGAATCACAATCTCGTCAAATTTATATCCGAGCGTCATTACAACGACGTAAACATTCGCGCCCGATTCGATAAATTCGCCGATATTTTGGTATGAATCAATAATTTTTTTCTCGTGAACAAACTCATTTTTCGCCAGAGTATTCAAATCGCTTCGATCATCAAAAAGCGAAATATGAAAATCCATCTTCGCCATAATTTCGGACAAAGCCAACGCGCAATGTCCGCCGCCGATGATGAAAAGTTTGTTTTTGAAACCGAGATTTTCCTCGTAAACAAACTCATTTTCGCCGGAATTTTGAAATTTGAAACCATCGTTCTGAGTCCCGCCTTCAAGCGGCTTTTCTAAAATTTGAAATTTGAAATTTGAAATTTGTATTCGGCAATTTTGATTATTTTCAAGGGCGTGAATAATATTTTCAACGTCCTGCAAATGAGATGAATTTAACTGAAAAATAATAACTGTCTGTTTTCCAGAACAAATCATCCCGCTCGAATTCGCCGAATTTTTTCGATGAATCTGCTCGATGATTTCCGCTTCACTTTTGCCTTTTACCTTTTTACTTTTTACTTTAGCGAGTTCGACAAGCCCAATTTCCATCACGCCGCCGCCAATGCTTCCGCGCATTTCGTCGTGCGCGACAATCATCTTAAAACCTTGTCGTCCCGGCGAGCTTCCCGAACTTTCCGCGACGACGAGCAGCATTACCGATTCACCGCGCCGCAATCTTTGAGCGGCAAAACGCCAGATTTCGAGTTCCTTGTTCATTCACGATTTTTCAACTTTTCCATCGCAATTTCCAATGCAGTTTTCGGTTCGCGGCGCATTTTCTTTTCAAATACTTGGCGGAAATCTTCGAGCAGCGGCAAATCGTTCAAATCTTTTTCTCTGCCCGAAGCCTTTTTGCTGGCGATAATGTCGCGGATATTGGCGACCGGAAAATTTTCGATGACGATCATTCGCTTTTTGGCTTCGGCAAAACTTTCGATTCCGTCAGGCGCAAATACCAAATCCAAATCGAACGGACCTTGTTTTAACTGAACAAAATCAACGCCTCTGACAATTTTATCGGCAATGTCGTCGTCAATCATAAATTCCAATTCGCGCAAGGCGGCAACCAATCTTTTACCATTCTCGACGCTTTTTTCGGGAAATAAATCAACGTCCTGCGTCGCGGCGGGAAAGCCCAAAATGATCGCGCCGCTTTTTCCGATAAACATAAATTCGACTTTATGTTTGGCAAAAACTTCGGCGACTTCGACGGCTTGTTGAAGCTGAAAATAACTGCGGTCAGGCTGATTCATTTTCCTCATTTTCGACTAATTTGAAACCGAGATAACGCGGCAGATTTTTGTCCGCCCATTCAGGATATTCCTGCATCGTTTCAAAAACGCGATTCGGCGCATCGTCCAAAACAGGTTTGTGCTGACGGAAAAAACCGTATTTAAAACGCTGTGCAAGACTGCGTTCGAGCTGTCGGCGGCATTGTTCTTTAAAATCTTCCATCTTTTGATTTTACCTTATTTTGAGGCTTTCTTTTGCTTAATAATTGTCGCTGCACAATTTTATCAAAACTGCTCCGGCGAACTTCTCGAACTTTCCGCGACGAGCAGTATTACCGATTCGTTTTGCTTTAACTTTGACTCGGCAAAACGCCAGATTTCGAGTTCTTTGTTCATCAATTGATATTTTCATTATGATGTAAATTTTGAGACATTTTAATAAAGTCAAATCTTTAATCAACTGGATGCTCCTAAATATCCAATCACCAATATCACAGCTAAAATTATTCCAATCCCAATCGCAATTTTCACACCTGTCGAAAGATTATTACCTTTGACTTGTTTGGCATTTGAATACGGAATATCGTTCGTGTTTCCGGTTTTATCATCAACGACAGTAAAACTATTTTCATTGATTTGGCTAACATAGCCGTTGAGTTTTGTGTTATCGCGCAGTTTGACTTCGATTCGCGCATCCTTTCCCGTGCCGAGTTTGGTAACATTCGTTTTTACTTTGTCGGCAAGTTTCGCCATCTTTTCTTCTTTTGTTCCGGCAAACACCGCCGCGCTGAAAGATAGATTGAGGACTAAAACGGCTAAAATTAAGGTCAGATATTTTTTGAACATACAAGTTTCTCCAAGTTTTTGAGTTAGAACATTTGTAATTGTGAAACAGTTGCGCGAATTTTGAAAGAGTTTTTTGTAAAAATTATGCTTTCATTGCTTTCGCATCTTCCGAATACAAATTCATCAAAACCTTTTCCGGTGTAAAAGGTGCGTCGAATTTTATAAATTGTTCTGAATTAAACGCTTTGACGGCTTCGCGGATGGCGAAATATGCGCCGAGTCCATACATCAAAGGCGGTTCGCCGACGGCTTTGGAATTGAAGATGGCGAGATTTTCGCGTGTCGTTTCGAGCGGCAGAATTTCAATCGTTTTCGGGACGGAATAAATGTCGGGAATTTTGTAAGTCGAAAGCGCGTTTGAGCGAAGTTTTCCCTGTTCGTCGTAGAAAATTTCTTCCATCGTCATCCAGCCTAAACCCTGGACGATGCCGCCTTCGATTTGCCCGAAATCAACTGCGGTGTTCATCGAAGTTCCGAAATCGTGGCAGGTTTTGACGTAATCAATCTCGTAAATTCCGCGCAGACAATCAACCGTCACGCCGACGATTGCCGTTCCGTAAACGTGATATGCGAACGGATGTCCCTTAGCAATTGACCAATCGAAATTTATTCCGTCGGTCGTGTAATGTGCGTGTTCGCTAAGATTTACGCGCTGCATATACGCTTCGTTGACGAGAACGAGCCAATCCAAACTCGTCGGCTCGCCATGATGAAAAACGAAACCGTTGGCGAACGTGATTTCTTCGTTCGGAGTCCCGCCTTCAGGCGGCTTTTCCGCCGCGCTTCGCTGGCGGTTGCCGTCTAAAGACGGGACTCCGAACGCTCCATCCTTCAGCATTTCTTTTGCAACTTCTTTTAATCTCTCCAAAATTGTTTCACAGGCGATTTGCGTGGCGCGACCGTTTAGATCAGCCGCCGCCGAAGCCGCAGTCGGCGAAGTGTTGGCGATTCGCAAAGTGTTTGTCGTGTGAACTTTAACGCGCTCAATCGGCAGCGAAAAAATACGCGCGGCGACCTGCGCGATTTTCGTGTTCACGCCTTGTCCCATTTCAACTGCGCCGGTTGAAATCGCAACGCTTCCATCGGTGTAAACGTGAACAAGCGAACGCGCCTGATTCATCGGAGTTTTGGTGAACGAAATGCCGAAACAAATCGGCTGGAGCGCAACACCTTTTTTGATGAATTTGCTGTTTGCGTTAAATTCGTCGGCTTGTTTTTGCAGTTTCGCAAAATCGAATTTCGTGTCGGCTTGCTTCCACGAATTCGCCGCTTCCGATTCGGCAATTTGTCCGTAAGGAAATTCGTCGCCCGATTCAATTAAATTTGCACGCTGAATTTCCGAAGCCGCAACGCCTAATTTTTCCGCCGCGTGTTGAATCGCCGATTCGATGACAAACATTCCCTGCGGTCCGCCGAACCCGCGAAAAGCCGTGTTCGGCGGCAGATTCGTCTTGCAAGAATACGCCGTCGCCGAAACATTCGGAATATAATAAGAATTCGTGCAGTGAAACAAAGTCCGCTCTAAAACGGGCAGCGATAAATCGCAGCTTGCGCCCGCATTTTGATAAAAAGTCGCCTGATACGCGACAATTTTCAAATCTTTATTCAGCCCGATTTTGTAATCCGCCGAATACGGATGCCGCTTGCCCGTCATCCGCATATCTTCCATCCGGTGCAGCGCGTATTTCACCGGGCGTTTCGTTAATTGCGTTCCGACCGCACACAACGCCGCCCAAGCGTTTGCCTGATCTTCCTTGCCGCCGAAACCGCCGCCTAACCTCGTGACATCAACTTCGATATGGTGCATCGGAATTCCCGTGACGCGCGAAACGCAACGCTGAACCGCCGTCGGTCCCTGCGTCGAAGAGTAAACTTTCAAACCATTCTGCTCGGTCGGAACGGTGAACGCGCCCTGCGTTTCGATATACAAATGCTCCTGCCCGTTAATATCGGCGCGACCTTCAAAAATATGTTCACAAGCCGCAAAAGCCTTATCCGCATCGCCCAATTTGAAATGCTTCGGCGGCGCGATTAATTCACCTTTCGCCTGCGCTTCACGCGCGTCCGTGATAATTTCGAGCGGCGTAATTTCGGCTTTAATCAACTTCGCCGCGTGACGCGCCTGTTCCTCGGTTTCCGCCAAAACCATCGCAATCGGCATTCCCTGAAAATGAACTTCCGCATCGGCAAACAAAGGCTCATCCGGCAAAATCCCGCCAATCTCATTCTCACCGATCAAATCCTTCGCCGTCACAATTTTCACGACACCTTTCGATTTTTCGGCTTCGGAAACGTCAACCGATCTCAATTTCCCGTGCGCCACCGGCGAATCATAAACACACGCAAACAAAGTCCCCTGAATCAACGGAACATCATCCAAATAAACCGACTCGCCGCGAACGTGCGATTTTGAATCTACATTTTTCATTTTTAATCTTTAACAATAAAAGTTTCCCATCCGTCATAATCGCCGTTAAATTCTTGCGCTTTTTGCCATAAATACATCACATATTCATTAACGCTTTCGTAATCTACCTTATCAACTCTAGCTATTTGTAATTGGAATGGATTGTTTCCAATACTTATTTCATCTTTACTGACAATCTCAAAATAATCTTCCCTAATTGCATTTAAAAAATCTTCTCTCTCAGACTCGGATTTAAAGTAAATCCAATGGTCAACCTGTCTCTCTTTTTCCAATTTATCGTTATGTTTTTCCAAATTTTCAATTACTTTACCATTTCCAATAACCTGCATTTCAAAAGGTGAAGGATAAAGAACTTCAAAATACGCTCGCCAATCTTTTTCTTCTTTGACATTATATTCAAACCGATAATTGGGATATTGATTTTCTATTTCCGTGAATATATTTTCAAAATCATCTGTCTTTTCACAATAAAAGTAACTGAGAATTTTACTATCATATTTCAAACGTCCGGGATAAACAGCGTTATATTTTGAAACAATCAAATCAATAAAATAATCTTCAATTTCATTGAGAGTTGAACTCTCTTCAGCAGAAGATAATCCGTCTTCTGTCGGATTATTCATAAAAGTTGTGATTGTGATTAGATTAAATTTAGGTTCAATTGGAGCAATATTATTAAAACCAAGATCAACCAAAATCGAACCGATTTGATTTTCACCAACTGTGCTGAAATAAACCGCCCAATCTTCCTCGTAATTTTCATTATTCATAATTTTTAGTTTGGCTTAATAATATTTAGCAAATTTTTCTTGCGGCTATGCCGCCCGATGTGCGGAAAGGCTGTGCCTTTCCGCCAAGTTTCCCCTGCTTTCGAGGCTATGCCTCACCATTAGCGAGGTATAGCCTCAAAGATATTTTAGATAACGACGGCGAGGCATAGCCGTCGCCGCACATCGGGCGGCACAGCCGCGAAAACGAAATCAATGCCAATCTATATAAAATTTCCAACCTACACACCAAAACAAATTAACAAACATAAATTTCTAACTTTCACGCCATTCGATTTTATCAATATCAACTATCAAACGCTCATTTTTTAACTCGCATTTCCGCCAAATTCGCGCACTCGAATACAAATAATCTTCCGCCGTTTCAGCCAATCCGCCGCGCACCGGATTTTGGTGAATGTAATTGACCTTTTGCATCAAAGTCGCTTCATTATTAATCGAAAAAACATTCGGATGATGTTCCCACAACGAGTATTTATATTCGCGCTTTTTCGTTTCCTGTTTCAATTTCTCAAGCGAACTCATCAAATTATTTTCTTTCAAATGATTAATAATTCGCCGCGCCGTGATGCCGATCAAATATCTTAAAACTTCCGAAGGCTTACGCAATGAATCTGTAATTATATGATAATGGTCGGGCATTATGACGTAAGCGAAAATCAAAATATCGGCGGATTTTATCGCTTCATTGAGAGCGTTAGCGGTAATCTCTTTTAATTTATCTGTGCGAAAAACCGGCAGACGATTATTAGTTACCGAAGTCAGATAATAAAACGGATTATCTTTTGAAATTCGCATTGTTAAGAGTGAGGCGCAGCCTCGAAGAGTTTAAGACTTCCCGAAAAGGCATAGCCTTTCCGCACATCGGGCGGCATAGCCGCAAGAAAAAACTGATTAAACTTTTAAGCCGAACATTTCCACAAAATGCGCCGTGAAAAGCTGCCGTGCCAGCAATCTTTTATAACTTTCCGAGCCGCGCACGTCGGAGATCGGGCTGATTTCGGTTTGCAGGATTTCGGCAGCTTCGTTGATTGTTTCGGCTGAAATTTCTTTGCCGCGCAGGAATTCGGAAGTTTTTCGTAAATAAAGAGGTGTGGCGAAAACTCCGCCGACGGAAACGTGTGCGTGTTCAATGAAATCGCCAGACATTTTTAAGCTGATCCCTGTGTTGACGGATGCAATATCTAAATATGTTCGTTTGCAGACTTTTTCAAAATTGAAATGCTTGAAATCTTTTCGGAAACGGATTTTCGAGATGAATTCGTCTTCGGTTTTGGCGAGTTTTTTGTAGCCGAGATAGAAATCTTTGAGTGGAATCAAGCGTTTTGCACCCTTGCTCACGCGCGGGTTTCCGCCTTCGTGATTGAAAGTTGAAAGTTCGATTTCCGCGTCCAAAGCGAGAAACCACGCCGTCATATCGCCGATTGGCGAGGCATTGACAAAGTTTCCGGCGATGGTCGCCATATTTCGGATCGGCGTTGATGACACGAGTTTTAAGTGTTTGTAAAGATTCGGGAAAAGGCGGTTGAACACTTCCGATTCGAGCAAATCCGTGACGACGACCGACGCACCGAGTTCAATAAATTCGTCGGTTTCCGTGATAACTCTCAGATGCGAAGTGTCAAACAAATTTTCCGCTTCAGAAGCGTAAACCATTTCTTCCGGGTTTTGCACATACAAATCCGTGCCGCCGCCGACGAAGGGTTTTGTAGTTTTAATGATCGTTTTCGGATAACCGCCGTCGCTTTTGTCCGACACGCCGAATTTTTCCGCGTGTGTGTTCGCTTTTACAGAATCTTCGTCCGGCGTGTTTCGTAAATCTTCGAGACGCTTTTTGATGTCGGCGAACGAATCTGGAACGATGCCTTTTTCAATCGCCGTCGAAAGAAAATCTTTCTGTTCACTGATAACTGATAACTGTTCACTGAGCGAAGCGCAGGCGCGTTCGATTGACTTGTAGCCGGTGCATCGGCAAATATTTCCGTCAATTGCGGAGATTGCCGATTCGACTGTTTTCGGCGTATTGTCAACACAAAAATTCGTCAGCGACATCACGAAACCGACCGTACAGAAACCGCACTGCGTTCCCGATTCTTCGACCATCGCGCTTTGGACTTGCGTGAGTTCGCCGTTTGCTTTGTTGATGCCTTCGACGGTGACGATGTGTTTGCCGCTTGCGTTTGCAATCGGCATCAGGCACGAAGTTTGTGTGCGATATTTCACTTTTTCGCCGTCCAATTCGCCGACCATAATCGTGCAGGCACCGCAATCGCCTTCACGACAGCCGATTTTCGTTCCCTTGAGATTTTTGTGATAACGCACGAAATCCAAAACCGTCGAGCCTTTCGGCAAATTGGTTTCGATGTCTAGATTGTTGAGAATAAATTTAATCATTCGGAAAAAATTGTCCACAGATGAACACAGATAAACACAGATAAGAAAATGATTTTGTCTTAATTTTTAAGATCAATTTTGGATTTATCTGTGTCCATCCGTGTTTATCTGTGGATAAAAATTCTTAAAATTTGCGAATCAAAATCACACCAACCGTAATAAATGCCGCGCCGAGAACGCGCCACAAGTTGATCGGTTTTTCGGGAACGCCGAGCCAGCCGAAATGGTCAATCAACAGCGTGATTATCATCTGTCCGCCGATTGCCAATGAAAACGCGAGTGCGACACCGATGCGCGGGACAACCGTCGCCATTACCGAAACGAAAAACGCGCCCAAAAATCCGCCGATCCACGCGATCATCGGCGCGTTCGTTGACTGTGCGAGTTGGCTTAACGGAACGCCCGTTAGCAAAATGTAAATGAACAGCGCAATTGTCCCGACCGCAAACGAAATAAACGCCGCCAAAATCGGATTATCGCCCATCGAAGACGACAATTTGCTGTTGACGACTGCCTGCGTCGGCATCGCCATTCCTGCGAGTATGGCGAGAAAAATAAAAAAATAAGTATTAAAAAAATTGGTCATCGAAAATCCACTACAAAATATACTTTTCCTTTAATCATCTTACCGTGATTAAAACTAGCAACAGAGAAAGCACCGATACAATAAGATGAAATCCGATTATAATTTTTATCAAAGAAAAACACACCGAACCTTTTTTCAAATTGGCATAACTAAAAACAAATCCGAACAGCGGAAATTGTATGACAGCTAATCCTATACAAAAAATTCTAACAGATTGATTTGTTAGTGACGGATTGTTTACAAACCCCGTCAAAAATATTGCTGACAAGAAAGGAATCGGATAAAAAAGTATCATTTGAAATCCTGCGCCTGCGTGTGAAGCCGCGCCGCCCGAAAGCGTTGAAGCATAGAAAAAGAGTGGAGTCATTAATGCGCCTACAATACACGGAATCCAAAAGCCAATTTTCCTCATAATTTTGTTTAGATAAAGGCTTCAAAAAATAGGTTTACGATTAACTCTTTTAATATTCAGTTTTATCCATTTTGTCCGTCCAATTTGCAAAGACGGTTAAGCCTTCGTCGCGCAGTAGATTGATGCTTTTGATCTGTCTTTCATCAATCGGACGGGCGATTTCTTCGTAGATAAATTGATCGTCGAAACCGGCTTTCGCCGCGTCTTCGTGTGTGCAGGCGAAAAACATTTTGGCGGGACGCGCCCAGTAGATTGCGCCGAGGCACATCGGGCAAGGTTCGCAGGAAGTGTAAATTATGCAGTCTTCAAGCTGAAAATTATTCAGATTCTGACAGGCGTTTCTAATGGCGACGACTTCGGCGTGCGCCGTCGGATCGTTCGTCGAAGTCACGAGATTCGAGCCTTCGCCGACGATTTTACCGTCTTTTACAATTACCGCGCCGAACGGTCCGCCCGCGCCTGTTTCCATCCCTTTTTGCGCCAGCTCAATCGCCCGGCGCATAAATTCCTTGTCTTGTTCGGTCATTATTGTTTCGGTTTTACCTTGATTTCAAAGAGTTTTTTCCAGTTTTTGCCGGTCACGAAAATTCTATCGTTCGCCGCGTCGTAAGCGATTCCGTTGAGCGTGTTTTCACTATCGCGTTCGACATCATCCGGCGAAATGCCGCCTAAATCAATCCAGCCGAGCAGTTTGCCGTCCTGCGGATTGATTCGCGCAATGTAATTGGGTTTGCTGATATTCGGAAGTTGTCCTAATCCGTCAACTCCGGTTTGAGGGTCTTCTGAGTGCCAAATATTTGCCCAGATTTCGCCTTTAATATATTCGAGTTCGTTGAGCAGAAACAGCGGTTTTCCGTCCGGCTGTAAAACACTGAATGTGCGAATAGGTTTAAAAGTTTCCGGGTCCATCACCTGAATAATGTGAGTCCCGTTACTCATAATGAAATTTGTTCCATCAGTCGTGATTCCCCAACCTTGTCCTTCATATTTCAGTTCTCTGAGCAATTTAAAGTCTTTCGCATCGAACACGCGGCACAAGCCTTCCTTCCACGTCAATTGATAAATCTTGTCGTTAATTATCGAAGTTCCTTCGCCGAAACTTTCTTTCGGCAAATTAAAGTTTTGAACGACTTTGCCGGTTTCGAGTTCAATCTTTCGCAAACTCGATTTTTCGCCGGTGCTTTCATACAAAAAACCGTCGTGAAAGAAAAGCCCTTCGGTAAAAGCGGTCGGGTCGTGTTTATATGTATTGACGATTTCATATGTATAAACCGGGACGGCAGAAGTGCTTTTCACGTTGGTATTTGAAATGTTGGCGTTGGTTTTATTGACGACCACCGCATTTTTTGAATTGTCCGACGTGCCGTTGCACGCAAACGATAAAAAGGCGCATAAAATTAAAAAGTAAAGACGCATAATTTTTAGTCTTTAGTCTTTAGTCTTTAGTCTTTAGTCTTAAAGCCGAATGACTTATGACTCAAGACTTATGACTCAAGACTATTTTTTCAGAGCTTTATCAATCGCATCGCGGAAACCTTCGGCGGTCGTGACGCGGACTTTTACGCCGTTTACAAAGACGGTCGGCGTGGCGTTGATGCCGTAACTGTTGCCGTCGGCGATGTCTTTGCGGACAGCTTCGGCATTCTTTTCGCTTTGCAAGTCTAACTCAAATTGCGACGGATTTAAACCGAGTTCAACCGCGTATTTTTTCAGCGAAGCCGCGTCGAGCGCGTCCTGATTGCCGTATAATTTCTCGATATATTCAAAAAATTTGCCCTGCGCTTTTGCTGCATTTGCCGCGACTGCCGCTTGAAAAGCGTTTTCGTGAATCGTTATTAAAGGAAAATCGCGGACGACAAAACGGATTTTGTCACCATATTCGGCGAGAACTTTTTGCAGAATCGGATGCGTCAAGGCGCAGTGTGAACATTGAAAATCAGAAAACATCACGACCGTTACCGGCGCGTTCGCATTGCCGCGTGACGGCGCGTTTTCGGTCGAAACATTCATAACAATCGGCACAGGTTCTTTGAGTAAAATCTGTGTTTTGTATTTTAGCGAGAGTTTGCGGCGCAGATTTGTTTCGAGCGTCTGCTGTTCCTCGTATGAATAATCACGCGATTTGTCAGTGATTTCCCGCGCGATCAAATCGCTCGTTTCGAGGTTCAGAGATTTTGCTTCCGCCGCGATAAGGGCGTTATAAATCACTTCGTTGAGCGAAAATTTGACGGCATCGAAGACCTTCGCTTTTGTTTCGTAAAGCGTCAATTTGTTTTTCGTTTCAAAATCCTGAACGGTAATTGTTTTTGTTCCAACTGTTGCCAATACGTCAGACGGCTTCAAATTCAATGCGTTGACATCTTTGCCGGGAACGACCTTGTATTTTGTTTTGAGAGTTGTCAGCAAATCCAACAAAGCCTTGCGCTCCGGTTCCTGACGCAAAAAAGCGATGAGCTGTGGGCGCATTTCGGCGAGAGTTTTATCGCCGATTGTTGTCCGGTTTGCATCGTAAACTGCCTGAATATCTTTTTCAGCCGGCGCGGGAACTTTTGATCGGGCTTGCTCGATAAATTTGTCAAAAGTTACGTTTTTTGATTTCGCTTCAGTTTCAAAAAGCGTATTGGCGATTTGCTGTTCGAGCAATGCTTTGCGCGTGTCGGCGACTGTTTTTGACAGATTTGTGTATGCTTCGGCAACTGCCGGAGGCAAATCGGCGACCGTGAATTTTTGTCCGTTCGCCGTCGCCAAAACCTGTTCGGGCATCTGTGCGTAAAGCGAATTCGAAAAAATGAATAAACAAAAACAGGTTGCGATAATTTTCATAATTTAAAGGGTTTTGCACACTTGCTTACGCGCGTGTTTCTGCCATTTTCTCAAATCTTATCAAATCTCGCGGAACTCTGACGGCTTCCGATTCAATTGGTTCGCCGAAAATTTCGGGATGAAAGATTTTTGCCAGAATCTCAACGCCGTCAACAACACGCGGCGCGGGACGTGAAAAATAAGAAGTCGCGTCCAACGCCCAGACTTCATTATTTTCAATCGCCGGAATCTCGCGCCAGTTTGCCGGAAAAATCGTATTTTCGAGTTGCCGCAAAATGTCCGAAGTGTAATATCCGCACGGAATCAGCACGATAACATCAGGCTTTGATTCGTAAATCGCCTGATAAGTTGTCGTCACGCTCCTTTCTCCCGCTTTGCCTAAAAGACAAACACCGCCCGCGATTTCAACCTGTTCAGGAACCCAATGTCCGGGCGCAAACGGCGGTTCGAGCCATTCGAGCATAAAGGATTTGGGATTTGGGATTGCGGATTGCGGATTTGTTTGGGTAATTTGTTGACTGATTTTGTCTAAACGATTTTGTAAATTTTGGACGACTTCGGCGGCTTTTTCGGTTGTGTTTGTTAATTCGCCGACGAGTTTGATGTTGTCGAAAATGTCTGCAATCGTGTTTGGTTCTAAGGACACAACCTGTGCATCGGCGACATACATTCGCGCGGCTTTTTCGACGGTTTTGTATGAAACGGCACAAACATCGCACAATTCCTGCGTGATTATCAAATCAGGATTGATTTCGGCTAATAAATCAGTTTTCAAATCGTAAATCGAGCCGTGTCCGTCGAGTTGTGCGCGAACTGCGTGGTCAATTTCCTTGCTCGACATCGTTTCGTGCGAAATACGGCTCGCCGTCAAAGCCGGTTTACCTGAAATATTTGCCGGAAAATCGCATTCGTGCGTGATGCCGACAAGATTTTCTTCCAAACCAAGCGCACAAACAATTTCCGTCGCCGACGGCAAAAGTGAAACAATTTTCATAAGCATTTAAATTTAACTTAAAGAATGTTGCGAGTCCAAACGTGCAAAGTTATTTGGAAATTAATGATTTGCGAAACATCTCTCAGTTATTCCGAATCATTGATAAGTTTTTACTTCGGAATAGCTGAAAGTTGATAGATAATAGCTGATAGATTAAAACAAAAACTGAACTCTGAACAAATATTTTGTTAAAATGAAATACGAGGATTTAGAAAAATGTCAGACATAAGATTTATGGGAACGGTTGACCATTTGGCGGTCAAAACTGAAGATTTGACGAAATCGGTCGAAGAATATAAACGGCTCGGCTTTACGGTCGAAACGGTCTTTGAGGATTGGGCGATGATGCGCGACGCGAAAGGTTTCGGCATCGCGCTGCTGCCGCCTGAATCGAAACATCCGCCGCATATCGGAATGAAAGTCGAAACTTTTGCCGAATTAGAAGCCGCCGCAAAGAGCGAAAATCGCCCGATCAAACCGCACCGCGACGGAACTTCGTCATTCTATACGAAGGGAATTGACGGAAATATCGTTGAGTTAATCTATTATCCTGAGAACTAATAGTTGGCAGTAGGCAGCGGCAGTTGGCAGTCAAAATACTTTCTTACTGCCAACTGCCGCTGCCTGCTGCCAACACTTCTATGAAACTTCCGTGCGAATTTTATCTACGCGACGACACTTTGCAAATCGCCCAGGATTTGATCGGCAAATTATTGGTTGTGCCTGACAATTCAGGTGCGCGAGTTTCGGGAATGATCGTCGAAACCGAAGCGTATTTAGGCGCGATTGACAAAGCTGCGCATTCTTATAAAAATCGGCGAACCGCCAGAAACGAAATCACTTACGCAATTGGCGGACACGCTTACGTTTTCTTTATTTACGGAATGTATTTTCAGTTTAACGTCGTGACGGGAGCGAAAAATTCGCCGCACGTTGTTTTGATTCGCGCCGTCGAACCTGTCGAAAATGTCGAAATTATGCGAGAACGACGTTTGATGAAGAACAAAGGCGCGAAAATGCCGGATAAAAATCTGACTTCGGGACCGGGAAAACTTTGCATTGCGCTCGATATTAAACGTGAATTAAATGGTGAAGATTTACTTGGAAACAGGATTTGGCTGGAAGACTATAAAACTTTTTCGGCGGCGGAAATAAAAATCGGCAAACGCATCGGAATTGATTATGCCGAAGAGTTTGCCGATAAGCCATGGCGATTTTATTTGAAAAATAGCGAATATGTTAGTAAAAAAATAATTGATTAGTGTGCCAGATAGCTTCTCAAAATCGGTTCGAGCGTATCGAAATCAACCGGTTTGTCAATTAAATCATTGCATCCGGCTTCCATTGCTTTGTTGTAATAACTTTTTCCAAATGCAGTAATGGCAATGATCGGAACACTCGAATCAACATCAAAAGTTCTAATCGCGCGGGTTGCCGTTAAACCGTCAACCAACGGCAGCGAAATATCCATCAAAATCAAATCAGGATGAAATTGTTTGACACGATCAATTGCCTCAATTCCGTCCGCTGCTTCGATTACTTTATAGCCATAACTCTCAAGCAGAATTTTCATAAATTCGCGCGTATCTTCGTAATCCTCAACAATTAAAACCTTCTTCATCATAAAACCCCTAAACTATAAAACAGAACTGAATCAATGCAATCAAAGTTCTATTTTTGTTTACCTGCAAACCCCGTGCCAAATATTTAATTTAATGTTTACACCGAAACATTACCTGAAAGAGAGAACGAAAATTTATGAGAAATTTGCAAAAGAATCTTAAATTTGAGCGTGTCTTCTTTTTGCCGTCTAAAGTAATCTTAGAATCTAAAAAGGCGTGAGTCAATAGCAGTTTTCGTAAACAGTTTGAATCGGCAAAATAAATTCCGTATGATTGTAAGGCTATGAAAACTCTTTATCCAGAAATCGAACCGTTTGAGTCGGGAATGTTGAAGGTTTCCGAGATTCACGAAATTTACTATGAACGCTGCGGCAACCCGGACGGCATTCCGGTCGTTTTCCTGCACGGCGGTCCCGGCGGCGGACTGATTCCGATGTATCGCCAATATTTCGATCCGCAGGCGTATCAAATAATTTTGTTCGATCAGCGCGGCTCCGGGAAATCAACGCCGCACGCCGAACTTAAGGAAAATACGACGTGGGATTTGATTCACGACATTGAAACTTTGCGCGAAAAATTCGACATTGAAAAATGGCACGTTTTTGGTGGTTCGTGGGGCAGCA
Organism: Pyrinomonadaceae bacterium; assembly: GCA_965247805.1. Classification (GTDB taxonomy): domain Bacteria; phylum Acidobacteriota; class Blastocatellia; order Pyrinomonadales; family Pyrinomonadaceae; genus JAFDVJ01. The sequence goes on along the minus strand of OZ252034.1, from coordinate 3,413,649 downwards.
CACTCGCGCTGGCTTACGGCGAAACTCATGCCGACCGCTGTTTAGGGTTGATTTTGCGCGGAATCTTCTTGACGCGCCGCAAAGAGCTTTTGTGGTTTTATCAATACGGCGCGAGCGAGATTTTTCCCGATTTCTGGGAACGCTACCGCGACGAAATTCCGTTCGAGGAACGCGGCGATTTTATGACGGCGTATTACAATCGCCTGACGAGTGATGACGAAAACGTAAGGCTCTCGGCGGCGCGGGCGTGGAGCGTCTGGGAAGGTTCGACCTCGAAACTTTTCCCGGACGAAAACCTGATGAATCATTGGGAAGGCGCACACGAAGCGTTGAGTCTGGCGCGAATCGAATGTCATTATTTTATGAACAATTCGTTTTTCCCGTCGGAAAATTATCTGATCGAAAATGTTGATAAAATCCGCCATATTCCGACCGTGATTGTGCAGGGACGTTACGATGTCGTCTGCCCGATGACTTCGGCGTGGGACTTGCACCGCGCCTTTCCCGAAGCAGAATTTAAGGTCATTGCGGACGCAGGACATTCCGTGAGCGAAAAGGGAATTACATCCGCGCTTGTCGAAGCAATGGACAAATTTGCGGGAAAAGGCAAAAGTTAAGGGGAAAATGCGTTTACAATGGAAACATTATTAGATTCGCGTTATTATAAAAATATCCGGCGCACAAACTTTTTGAGTTTTTCAAGCGTCTAAAATTTTAGAGTTTTTTACTGAGGAATAATATTATGCCGCAAGGTTGGGAATGGATAATTATCGGTGGTGCTTTGTTTTTGCTGTTCGGCGCGTCGCGTCTGCCGCAGCTTGCCAAGTCTTTAGGACAATCGCGCAAAGCGTTTAAGGACGGAATGCGCGAAGCTGAAGAAGAGGCGGAAATGGAAGAACAACAGCGACAAATTAATCCGAAAGTTGCCGCACCGCAAATTAGCGCGATGAGCGATGAAGAGTTAATGGCGGAAATGCGCCGCCGTGCCGAAGTCAAACAATCGTAAAATTGCAAAAAATATAACGATGGTTTAGAGGCGTGTCTGTGACCGCCGTTCGTTAAGTTATGACGAACGGCGGTCACAGACACGCCTCTAAACGGTTTTTTGAAATAGACCTGAAGTTTCTTTAATCTGCTTTCTGAAACTCGGCAATCAGCGAATATCTTCTGTAAAGCGGCGAAATTTTCAATTTGCCCAAACCTTTTTTCTCCAAATTTTCCAAAAAAGGAATTAGTTCCGCCGGATATTTAACGTGAAATTGTCTGAGCCAGCCTTTCAAAATCTTCTGAAACCAGACGGGCAAATCGGCTTGGTCGTAAAAATCCACGATGTCGAGAGTTTTCCCCGACTTCAAATTTTCGAGCGCGTTTTCGATTGATTCCTTCCACGGCGGAATGATCGAAACCGCGTAACTGAAAAAGATCGCGTCGAATTTATCAGTCAGATCAAAAGTTTTATCAAACGTAAAATCATCGGCAAGCGCAGTTCTGAGCGTAATGTTTTTCAAACCAGCCGCGTCAATTTTGCCTTGCGCCGTCTTGAGCATTTCGGCGGAAGCGTCGAGTCCGAAAAAGTTTGTATTTGGATATTTTTTCGCTAAAATAATTAAATTTCGTCCCGTTCCGCAACCAACTTCGAGAATGTTTTCGCCTTTTTTGACGGGCATTTGCGAGATCAGTCGGTCGCGTCCCAACAGATAATATTTGCGCGTCAGATCGTAGAAATATCGCTGATGACGATACATCTGATCCATCTTTTCAAATGCGTTGTCGGAATTTTGGATTTTGTTTTTCAAGTTATCAGTGTTCATTTATCATCACGGAACGCGGATTTTAGTCCGCCGGTCGGCAGTAGCGGACTAAAGTCCGCGTTCCGTGTATTCGCGTAAAGATTCTTTCGCGTTTTGACGAATTTTGTTTTGCAGAAATGACGACCAGCCGAGCAGTGATCCGCTCATTCCGAGTGCCTGTTTCGACCATTTCCAAACGTCGAATGTGTCGTGATGACTGAAAATTTTGCCGTCCTTAAACTCAAACTCAGCGTGAATTTCGTTATGAACATTTCTGCCGGTTTTGCTGAAAAGATAATCCGCCGTCCAGTCTGCCGCCCCTTTTTTATCATCGGCGGAAACATTTTTGAATTCGATTTTGATGTTTCCTTTCGCCCGTTCAAGCAGCATTTTCCACATATTTTTCGCGTCATCGCCATTCAGCAAACCGAAAGCCGGATCGGAAAACTCGATTTCATCGTGATAACACGCGAGCATCCCGGCGGCATCGCTGCGGGCGAAAGATTCGTAAAAATGTCGAATTAGCTGTTCGTTTTCCATAGATTCAAAATATTTTTTTACCTTTAATTTTGTTGTAAATCACAAGTCCGCCAAATCCAATGCCGAGAAGAAAAGTTGCAAGAATAAGTGAACCGGAAGTTTTTTGATATAAAACAAATTCAACAACACTGACGACCCAATGCGAAATTCCGAGTATGATTATAGTTTTGAACAGAGTTTTCATATTAATCGTTCAAAATATAAAGATGAAATCCGCCGTAGATCGAAGCGCGGTCTTGTTTAAAAAGTTCTTTTGACAAATCTTTTTCATAAACGAATTTTTCGCGTAAATTTGGCGGCAAATTCGTTTCAATCGGCGAAGTTGCGCCGGCTGTGCGAAAGATTATCCGCGATCCATTTTCGCCTTTTTCGGCGATTGCCTGCCAGAGTTCGGTCATCATTTCCGCGTTCATCCAATCCTGCGCGTCGAGAAAAACGAAACGGTTAAAAGTGTCAAACGGCTGATTTTTGATTTCTTCCGTGACTGAACCGATTTTTGTGTGAATGTTTCGGGCGTTTCGTTTTAGCGTTTCGTAGTTTTCCGCCTTTAAATATTCGGGAACCGCCTGACGATTTTCGGTGTCGTATTTTCGAGCAAACGCCTGCCACGCGAAATAATTATCAGCAATCGGGTATTCGACCGCCAGCCGTTTGGCGCGTTCTTTATAAACGTCAATAATGCTTCCGCCGACTGCCAAATCCTTCTTGAGTTCGTCATATTGCTGCGGCGGAATGCCGAGTCCGAACATCGTGACGGGCATTTTGCCGATTGTTTTAATCACGAACGAATCGAAAAAAGGCGCGATGTATTTTTCGTAGAGTTCGGCTTGTTCCGCCGGTGTTTTCGCCCTTAAAACCTCATCCGGTTTGCAGCCCAAAAGACGCGAAAATCTATGAAAAAAGCGCAGAAAATAGCCGTTGCGCGAATGCTCGTAAAGTCCACCACTGCTGAAGATTTTGATTTTTTTGTCCCAAAAATCGCGTGTTGCTTCATCCAGATTCAACGCGATAAATTTTTTGTAATCAGCAATCGTTTTGCCGCCTTTGCCGAAACCGAAAAAGGCAAAAAAATCTTCGTAATCCGGGAGCATTTTGAGCGCGGCGATTTTTAGATTAAGTAAAAAAATATGATGACGATTGAGATCAATCGCCGTTACGCTCTGCGGATTTTCGAGCAGATAATTGAGCGCGTTGCAGCCGCCCGAAGAAATTGTCAGAACACGCGAATTTTCATCCAAATTTAGTGCCTGAAGGTCAACTCGCGGGTCTTCCCAAATTTGATTATAGACAAACGCATCAAACCAAACAGCGAAAAGTTTCTGCAAAACGCCCTGTTTTTTAGAAACGTCCTTTTGCTTAACCGCGCCAAGAACCAAATCTTGCTCTGCTTTCATATTTATTGTAAATTCTAGTTTATTAGAGGTGTTTTATGAAATTGTTTGAAATAATTCTTGCCGTTATCTGCATCTTTATCGCCATCTACAATTTCGATTTCTACAACCTAAATCAAACGATTGTATCAGTTTTGCTGTTTATGACGGCGATTTTGACGCTTTCGCGTAACGAAAAGTTAAAGGAAACGATCAGAAATGTGTCCGTTGCGTTAGCAATATTTCTGATTATGAAAATTTTGATTACGGGATAAATTCGATTTGAGATTGCGGATTTGCTGACGCGTTTACGAATGCCAACATATTCCTAAAATTTTGCAGTTTTAATAAAAACAACAGAATAAATTGAAATTTAAAGGACGAAACTAATCCGAAATCCGAAATCCGAAATCGAATCACTCGTTGACCATTACTTCGACCGGATCAATCGTCGAAGCCTTCCACGCCGGATAAAGTGCGCCGAACAGACTGCCGCCGACGGCAATCGCAATCGCGGTAAAAATCCAGTTACGGCTGAATTCAAACTGCAAATCGAAACTTTTTCCAATAATATATGATGCGAGAAACGAAACGACGAAGCCGAGAACTACGCCGAAAACGCCGATCATAAACGCTTCGCCTTCAATGACTTTGATAATGAAAGATTTCGACGCGCCCAAAGATTTCAAAATTCCGATTTCCTTGCGTCGTTCGGTGATCGTCGTGTACATCGAAAGTAATACGAAAATCGTCGAAACAAACGCGCCAAGTCCGACTAAAACTTTCAAAAAAAGATTCAAAGCTGGAATTCTGTCCTGCGCGTCAATGACTAAATCACGCGTCAGATCAATTTTGTTGCCGGGCAGTGTTTGATTGATTCGTGCCGCCACCTCGTCAACATTCGCGCCGTCTTTTATTTTGACGAGAATAAATGTGCATTTATTCGGCGATTCGAGAGCTTCCTGCATTGCGGCGAGCGACATTTTGATTCGCGCGCCGGATGGCGGCGTAAAAACGCCGACGGCTTTATATTTCTTACCGAAAACTTCGACCGGATCGCCGGGTTTGACGTTTTGTTCCTCAACGTATCGTTCATCGAGAATCACTTCGTCACTTGCAGTCGCGGCGCGTCCCGACACGATCTGCATACCGTTCATCTCGGCAAACGGCTGCCATTCAACGCCGTCAATCTGCTGAATTCCCCAACGCTGATTAGCGTTTGAAGTAATATACTTGATGACGGGAACGGTTGACTGCACGCCTTCGATTTCATTCAATTTCGCGGCGTAAGCAGTCGGAACCGAAGCGTGCGAACTCGTCAATTCCATCGCGCCCGGACGTGAAAAAACGATTTCCGCTTTCCAGTTCGCCGCTCGTTTTGCCATATCATTCGACATTCCGCGTGCCAAACCCGTAAACAGAACAACGAGAACCACGCCGAGTGCCACGCCGATAATACTTATCAACGTACGAAACGGGCGAACTTTTAAATTTGCTAAAACTAATTCGAGCATTGTATTTGATGTAAGGGCGACGGCTTGTCCTCGCCCGATGAGCGAAGCGAAAAAATTCCGCATAAATTCAACACTGAACGATAATCGGTGTTGACGGGCGAGGACAAGCCGTCGCCCTTACTATTTTGCCAAATCTACAAAATCAAAACCTTTCGCCTTTTCAACATCCGTAAATAAATCTTTGCGCCTTTGGAAATCTTGATACATCTTGTCGTAAGTTGCAAATAGATGGTCGGTTGATTTTTCGCGCGTGTTGTCGAGTGCGGTCAAAATCGCGTTGTTGACTTTTCGCGCTCGTAAATCAGGATTTTCAATGATTTCGCGCACCGCTTTCGCAAATTCTGCGCCGGTCGGTTTGACGAGCCACGCGTTTGTGTCGTTCGCGTAGGTCAGAATTCCGCCGGAATCGGGCGCGAGCGTCGGCGCACCCGAAACCATCGCTTCGAGCGGCGCGATGCCGAACGGTTCCTTCGGATTCGGATGCACGAAAACGTCACAGTTGGCGTAATAATCAGCGAGCTTTTCTTTGTCTAAATGTCCGAGCCGGACGATTTTGCCGGGAAAATTCTTCGCCGTTTCTTCCTTTAGAAAATCTTCCTGCGGACCTGCTCCGGCGATGATTAAACGATAATCGTGTTTTGAATCCTGCGCGAGAAATTTCATCATTTCCGTTAAAAGCTCGATGTTTTTTTCAGGGGAAATACGTCCGGCATAAAGTAAAATAGTTGAGTTTGCGGGAATTTTCGCGGCTTCGCGCATTTGTTTTTTGACAGTTTCGCTTTTGCGATCAGCGCGGAAAACTTCGGCGTTGACACCGCGCGGACAGACGTAAATTCTCTCTTCGACGGGAATTCGCGGAGCTTTGAAAAACTGCCAAGCCTTGTTGAAAAACCAATCGCTGCGACTTTTGTTTTCTTCCTTTTTGTAAGCCTTGTAAAATTCCTGTGCCGTGTAAGCCGAATTTGCGATGTGAAAATCGAAAATCGCCAGCGTGTAGTTGCCGATTATGCGCCGCGCCAGCCAACTGCCGGTGGCATTTTTCGTGATAAACGAAGCGATGTTGTCATCCATTCGCTCCGCGCTGAAATGGACGAGCATCGGACGACCGAGCTGCTCAAATTTGCCGAGCCGAACCATTGCGCCGAACATCGAAATCGTATATTTATCGGTTACTTCGATCATCTCCGGCTGTTCTTTGATCAAAATTTTGCGAATCAGCGAATTGCTTGCCATATATTGCCAGGGCTGAATCAGGCGGTAACGCTTATCAAAAATCGGCGAAAACTTGGCGGGAATGTAGTAGATTTTGGCGAATTTATTAACCTCTTCAACATCTTCCTTTTCGCCCGGAACGATCAAACGAACATATCTCTGATGACGTTCGGCGGCTGCCAGCAGATTATTAAAACTCGTGCTGATACCGCCTGAATTTTTGTGGTAGTAATTGGTAATGTGAACTGATTTCAGGGGCGTTTGATTCACGATTGCTTGTCTATACGGGGAAATACGATCATTGAAAAAATAATTGCCAGGATCATTAAAATTAAGCCGTCAACCGCCCAAAATTTGATCAGCGGAATTGATTTGCCGCCGCCGAATGTCCAAAAAGGTTTGTTCGTGACTGCCCAACAGATCATTTCAGAAAAAACTCCGAAACCGATCAGGCTGAAAAATGTCGGGACAAAATCGCGGCGGCGAATCATCGCGGCGATTTCGTGCGGAATAAACATTACAAAGTGAAAGATCATCAACGGCATTTGCAGAACGTCGCTCAACAGCGATTTGCTGCCCGATTCGCCGACGATCATCACGTTGCGGCGCATAATGAACAGGCTGAACAATGCCGAAATGACGGAAACGCAGATCGAACGAACGACCGCTTCGTCGGTGTGATTGGTCGTGTTTGTGAAATAGACAAAACCGAGCTGCACGAAATATTCAAACAAATGACTGATGACGGGAACGACCAGCAAAATCGTCAGCAACGCCTTCCAAGCCGGTTCGACACGGCGAAATGCCTGAATCATCGCGCCGCCGATTCCAGCAAACAGAAAGCGAAATGTGAACTGCACCAACGCCGCGCCGACCGCGACTTTCAGGCTTTCACAGCTGATTAAATAGGTAATCAGAAAAATCGGCGCACGGAGCATTCCGCTTAAGATTGCGCCTTTGTAGTTCCAGTGGCGGATAAATAAACCGGGATCGCGCACGAGACTAAGCCACGCATCGCTAACCGTATTCGTCGGCAAAACTGCCGGAGTTTCTTCAAAAGTCACTTCATTCATCATAAAAAATCACAAACGCGGATGAAATGCGGAAAATATTTATTTCATCTTGCCGTTTAATCTATTTTCCTCTTCCGCAATCGCAATCGCTTCGCGGTATGCGTCGTAAACGCCTTCAAACACTGCGTCCCACGAACTTTTCAGCGCATTTTGATGCGACTGCCGTTTCATTGTCGCAAGTTTTTCGGAATCGTCCATCAATTCGAGCGAAAATCTCACAAAATCATCGAGATTTTCCGCGATAAAGCCGGATTCATTGTGTTTGATAATGAATTTCGGTCCGCCCTGATTCGTGACGATTGCCGGAACGCCCGAAGCATTCGCTTCCTGTGCGACATTGCCGAACGTGTCGGTTTCCGACGGAAACACGAAAACGTCCATATTAGCATAAGCCGCCGATAAACGCTCACCGTCGAGAAAGCCTGTGAATTCAGCGTGAGTCATATTTTTTTCAAGCCATTCGCGTTCGTTGCCTTCACCGACGATCAAAAATTTGAAGTTAATTCTGCCTTTTTCAATTAACTTTTTCTCCAGATTCGCCAGCAGCCGCACATTTTTCTCGGTGCGAAGTCTGCCGACAAAACCGAAGCGAAAGATATTATCCTTGACGGTTCTCTTGTCGGGCGAAAATTTATCAGTGTCAACGCCGCGCGTCATCAGGCGTGAACTTCGCTGTGTGCCTTTAGCTAAAATATCAACCAATTCCTGATTCGGCGACAGCACGACTTTCGGCATTTTGTAATAGAGAACCGCGCCGTCCATAATTCTTCGTTCGGCAAAATCGGTCATCGAACCGACCATTTTTTCGGGCAGAAAGCGAAACATTCGCGTGAGTCTCCGCGCCGCGAATTCGTGGATGTTGGTGTGCCACGACCCGACCATCGGAATTTGCAGCTTCCACGAAAGATATGAACCGATGATGCTGACATCGTTCAAACCCGTAATGTGAATCACGTCCGGCTGAAATTTCATTAATTCCTGCAAAACGCGGTTTGTATGACGCTGAAAAAACGGGTCATACTTTAAATCTTCGTCCATCGGAAACGACAGCGGCGAGCGTTTAAGCGAAAGATATTTGACGCTTCCGTCAACCGAAGTCTCGGTTTTTTTACTCGCGTGAACGCACAAATACGGATAGCCGTGATTTTGGGCGTGTTCGACAAGTTTTTTGCTGGTCATCGCAACGCCGTTGATTTCCAGAAACGAATCGGGAAAAAATGCGATGCGGGGAATATTTTTCACTATATTTAAAGAAAAGTTCGGCGGGCAAGCCCGCCGTTTTTACTCAGCTTAATTGTATCTGCCGCCGTTAAAATCTAAGTAATCGCGTCCGAAGCCAAACTCGATGCAATGTCTTCGCGCGGCGTGATTTCAAAATTTGTCTGCGCTTCATTTTGCGGGACGAGATCGTGTTTTTTACGCGCAACTGCGAAAAACGGACGCATTTTCGGACTGCCAAAAAAGGCGAGCGTTTTGATCGCCCAACGCAGCCACAGCGGTCCGCCTTTAACCATTCCGTAAGCCGACAGCGGTTTCAGTCCGTCACCTTTCCCGTAATCGAAATAAACGCGCTCGAACCATTTTTGCCGACCTTCGGGATGTTCCGGGTAATGTTTCAGAATCTCCGAAAAAGACTGCAATTGACGTGAATGAAGCGGCTGTTTGTATTCCGGCATCAGGACAACTTCGCTGCGTTTATCAACGCGGATTTCTTCGACAAATTCTTCAAATGTGCCGGCGTTCGTCAGGTTGAGAACCGTATTCGGTTTGCAGCCGTGACGGTCGCCGCCCGTAACAATCGGAAAACCGAACGATTCCGCCATTTCAATCACGGCTTTGTTCTCCGACCAAGCGCGGAAACCGTTGATTTCAAAGGCGTGAATCCATTTGCCGTGTTCCTTGATAAAATGTTCAAGAAGAACTTCGTGACGCTGCTTGCCGACGATTTCGATGTCCCACAGCGGATGATTTAAGATCACCAAAACCTGCGGAATATCGCGGAGCATCGCAAAAAGCTCGTGCAGACGCTCGTTCGTCGGATTTTCGCTAAAACTATAATCAATCAGCGTTTTCGTCAATTCGACGGCGTTTTCCTTCGGCAGATTATGCACGCCGACGTGGAAAAATCCGTATTCAAACGGCACCGTCCATTCCAGCGAAATCGGGGCTTTCGCGTTTTCCTGCCGTTCGCCGATTAGCAGGCTGCCGTTAATGCTGTCGTGATCTGAAATTGAAATAATTGCATCCAGACCGGCATCGTTCATCTGCTTTTTCTCGATGTCGTAAACGTCGTGCGGCGACATCGGCGGCGACCAGTAACTCGTCGAAAAATCGAGTTCCCGACCTTCACGTTCAAAATAACCCTTGCGTTCCCTCTGCCAGAAAAAATTTATAATCGGAAGTTTTTCCGCGTAGTGCGGAATGAAATCGAGCATCTCCTGGGAATATTGCGTATGACAATGGAGAGAAACGCCGGTTTTGGCTTTGGGGGCTAAATTTTCAGCCTCATGCAAAATATGCAATCGCGTCTGTTTCAAATTCATTTTTGTCTCCAGTTACAGTGTAACTAAACGTGTAAAACTATTAAATCTCGCTAAAGATGTAAATTCGTCAGATGTCCGACGTTCTTCAACTGTTGTCCGTTTTCGTTTCAATTAGCTATTTCCGTTACGTCTTACAAGTTTAAAATCTTAACATACGAAAATGAAAAAGAAAGTTTTAAAAACTTTTTTGAAAAAAATTAAGAAAGTTGTCACAAACCAAAAGGGCGCGGTGTTTTCAATTCAGACAAGGGAAAAATTCCCGAATTATTCATAAAAAACTCGAACAGAGGAGAACAGCAATTATGTCCTGGTTAATATCTTTAGTACTTGCGGGAATGGTTTTTTCAAACGATGCGACGAGTCCCGTGCAAAGAAATAATTATACGAATACGGAATCGGCGAAAATCTTTCAGATGGACGAAACCGAGCGTTTCGAGCAAACTTATCCACTCAGCGCGAACGGCAGAGTCAGCGTTTCAAACGTCAACGGTTCGATCACGATTGATACTTGGGAGCGCAATGAAGTTAAACTCGAAGCCGTCAAAACCGCCGACGACAAAAGTAAATTATCGGAAGTCGAAATTCAAATTGACGCGCAAAAAGATTTCTTGAAGATCGAAACAAACTACGACAGTTGGAAAAACGACGGTGGTAATCGCGGCTGGAAAAACTATGGCAGATTGTCGGTCGAATATCATTTGACTGTCCCGAAAAACGCGATTTTAGACGAAATCGAAACGGTCAACGGTTCGGTCAGCATTACAAATTCCAATAATTTGACCAAAGCTTCAACCGTCAACGGAACGGTTATCGCCAATAATTTACGCGGGACGGCAAATCTTTCAACCGTCAACGGCAATGTCGAAGCGAACTTTGACCAGTTGCAGTCGTCGAGCAAAATCACGCTCGAAACGGTCAACGGAAAAGTTAATTTGACAATTCCGTCCGATGCCGACGCGACCGTCAAAGCTGATACGGTCAACGGCAGCATCGTTAACGATTTCGGTCTGCCGGTTCGCAAAGGTCAGTATGTCGGCAAGGATTTATACGGCAAAATCGGCAGCGGCGAAGTGCAGATTCGGCTCAACAGCGTCAACGGCGGATTGTTCATCAAGCGCAAAAACGACGGTAAAAATGTCAATCCTTCAACCAATCTTTTGCCGCAAAAAAGCAAGGAAGATGACGAAAAAGATTGGGATTCCGACGATGACAGCGACAGCGAAAGTTTGGTTAACACCAATAAGATAAACAAAGACATCAATAAAGCCGTTAAAGAATCGCAAAAAGATGCGGCAAAGCAGATGAAGGACGCGCAAAGGGAAATGGCGGACGCGCAGAAGGAAATGGACAAAATCCGTCCCGAACTCGCTAAACTCAACACCGCCGAAATTCAGGCGAAAATTGACGAATCAATGAAAATACAGCGGGAAACAATGGCGCGTCTGGCGGATGCCGACTTTCTTCCCGGCGCACCCGTGATCGAGAAAAAGGACGAAACATTTACCGTTAAAGGCACGCCGAAAGTCTCGGTTGACGCGAAAAACTGCGCGGTTAGCGTGCGCGGCTGGGACAAATCCGAAGTTCAATATTCGATTACCCGAATCTCGAAAAGACGCACTCAAAAACCTCTCGAATTTACGGCGGATCATTCCGATTCCGAAGTAAAAATCAGAATCAACGGCGGCAAAGATTCGTCGAATGAAGATTATTTCGGCGGCGCGGAACGTCTGCGCGTGGAGGTTTTCGTGCCAAAAAAGTCGAATTTGTGGATTCGTACCGACCGTGAAATTCGCCTCGAAAATGTTTCGGGCGAGATTGATCTGAAAGGCTCGGATGAATCAATCAATGTCCGCGACGTTGACGGAAAACTCAAAATCGCCGCCGCCGACGGCAGAATTCGCGTGATCGGTTTCAAAGGCGAAATCGAATCGCTGACGGCGGACGGCGATATGAATCTCGAAGGCGATTTTCAAAAAATCACGGCAACCACGACTGACGGCAGCATTATTTTGAATTTGCCGGACGACGCATCAGCGACGATTCGCGCCAACACCGAATCGGTTGATCTGAAAGGAATCGCGCCGTCAAGAATCAAAACCGCCGATGTTTCCGAAGATTCGTCCGTCTGGCGCATCGGAAATGGCAGCGCAAATTATAATTTTACGGTCGCCGACGGAAATATTATTGTCCGCAGCGCAAACAATTTGAAATCCAATTAAATTCAGAAAATTTTAAGATTAGAAAACAACTTTATCATTTAGCAATTGATCTTTCGATCGCGTTCGTTCATATCAATAATCAACGACGGTCGAAGACTGTCTGCTAAACGCTGAACTTTATTCTATTTAGCAGGTTTACCTGCATAATTAATTGAAACTTTTTGATTTATCAACCGTTTTAGTCGAAGGAAAATAACTTTCTTTATATAGATCATTCCCGAATTTTTATTTTCTTTTCATAAACAATAAGAGGTGCAGTATGAAAGCCCTAGGAGCAGTTTTTGCAATTTTAATTTTTACAATATATCTATCGGCGCAGACCGAAAATTCAGCCAATACAAACAATACCAACGATTCCGGCAAAACAGAGAAAACAAGTTCGACAAACAAATCAAAAGTCATTGTGCCGCCCGAAAAAGCGCGTCCGATGAAAATTCCCAAAACCGGAACGCCGCCGGTGATTGATGGCAAACCGGACGAAGAAAGTTGGAAACAAGCCGCCGTCTTTAAAGACTTTTATCAAACGAGTCCGGGCAACAACACCGCGCCGTCAAAACCGACCGAAGCGTATGTGATGTATGACGAGAAAAATCTCTACGTCGCCTTTAAGTGTTGGGACGACAAGGACAAAATCCGTGCGACGGTCGCCAAACGCGATGAAGTTTTTAATGAAGACAACGTGCGAATGTGGCTCGATACCTATAACGACCAACGCCGCGCCTACGTTTTGGGCTTTAATCCGCTCGGAATTCAGCAGGACGGAATTTTTACGGAAGGACAAGGTGCGGATTTTTCGGTTGACATCGTGATGGAATCGAAAGGTGTCATTGAAGATTGGGGTTGGTCGGTCGAAGTCAAAATCCCGTTCAAATCTCTGCGTTACGCCGCCGGAAAAGGCAAATTGTGGGGTTTCAACGTCGCCCGCAACATTGACCGATTCAATGACGAATTTGACCAGTGGATGCCGGACGACCGCGATGTTTCGGGATTTTTAATCAAACACGGAAAAATCACCGGACTCGACGAAGTAAAATTCGAGCGCACTTTGGAAATCGTGCCGAGCGTGACGCTTTCCGAAACCGGCAGCCGCAAAACGACGATTCCGTTAGCCGGTTTTAATCCAATCGGTGCTTACGACCGCGTTTTTAATCCGAATGGAATCCGCGAACCCGGCAAGTTTGTCAATGATCCGATCAAAAAAGACATCGGTGTCAATCTCAAATACACAATTACGCCGAACGTCACGCTCGATGCGGCGGTCAATCCTGATTACGCCGAGATCGAAGCCGACGCGCCGGTCGTTTCGGCAAACCAGCGTTTCCCGATTTTCTTTGATGAAAAACGCCCGTTCTTTCTCGAAGGCAAAGAGATTTTTGAATCGCCGCTCTCGCCTTTTTATTCACGGACGATTGTTGACCCGGATGTTGCCGTCAAATTAACGGGCAAGATAAATAAAACCTCATTCGGTTTTCTCGCCGCGTCCGACAACGCGCCCGGAAATTACTCGGAAGACGAGCGCACCAATCTGGCGATTTGCCAACAGCAGCGTTTGACGAATCCGAATCAACGCTGCCGCATCGAGGAATTCGTTGATAAAAACGCGCTGTTCAGTGTGCTGCGCGTCAAACGTGATTTCGGCGCGAACAACAACATCGGATTTTTCGGAACGGCGCGAATCTTCCCGAAAAACCGCAACTTCGTCGGCGGATTTGACGGAACATTCAAGCTAAATCCAAGCACCGTCTTGACGTTTCAGGCACTCGGCACGCATTCGCGGAAAACCTTCTTTGATTCAAATTTTCTTTTTAATCCAGACCTTTCGCGGGCGGTCGTTGCACCGTATCGCACGGGCAACGGATTCGGTTACTATTTCAATCTCGACCACACCAAAGAGACAAACGGCTGGACGATTGAAGCATCTGGACGGACGCGGGATTATCGTGCCGATGCCGGTTTTACGCGGCGCACGAACACGAATACTTTCCTAATCGCCAATCGTTTCAGCACGAAATCCAATCCGAAGGCGACAATCATTCGCCTTAATTGGAATCAGTTTGCGCGAATCAATTATGACTGGAAGGCGCGTTCACAGGACGCGATTATCGGCACAAACATCAACGCGAGTTTGCAGGGAAATATGTTTATTTACGCCGAAGTCGGTCTAGGTTACGAAAGATTATTTGAAGAAGAATTCGGCTTTAAACGCAATCCGGCGCGAAACGTCAGCGGCGCGTTTTTCGGCGCACCCGAACGCTCGACGAAGCAGCCGTATATTAGTTTCAATATCAATAAAAGTTTTGGTAAACGCTTTTCAGCGTACGGTTTTCTGGGTTCGGTCTTCAACGCCTACGACTTTGATTTTGGCGGCGGCGGCAAGTTTTTGCGTGTTAGTCCCGCTTACCGGGCGTATTTGAGCAGTCCTGATTACCGCGAGTATCTGAGAGTTTTGGCGATTTATCAGGCTAATCCGGTCGGTGATGCACCTGAACCGCCATCCGAACCGGGACTCGATCCGGGCAAAGGCTGGCAATTTGACGCGAACATCGGTTTTGAATACAAACCGACCGATCCACTGAGATTTTCACTCGATTACACGAAAAGCCGTCTGCGCCGCAGTGACAACAAACAGGTAGCTTTTGACACGAACATCTTTTCGCTGCGTTCGACGTATCAATTTTCGCGCTTTGTTTTCACGCGTTTACGGCTCGATTACGATACTTTGTCACGCGGCACGAACGGACAATTTTTGTTCGGCTGGAATCCGAGTCCGGGAAAAGCGTTTTATGTCGGCTATAACGACACGTTCAATTACAACGGTTTCAGCCCATTTACGGGACAACTCGAACCGCGATTTGAACGCAACAGCCGGACGTTTTTCATCCGTGCGTCGTATCTTTTCCGCAAGAGTTTTTAAAACGTAACGCCGTCCGTCCCGGCGGCAGTCGTGCGGCGCGTCCCGCCCGCACCTCTCCGCAACGTGCAAAAAACTCTAAGAAAAACGGGTAGGCAAGATGCCTACCCGACAGCCGCCGGGACGGACGGCGTTACTTTGCGATGCTTCGCACGCCTTCCACTAATCTTTCAACTTCTTCAATCGTCGTGTAACAGGCACAGCCGGCGCGAACTAAACCGTCGTTGGCTAAACCGAGTTTTTCAACCACGGTCGTCGCGTAAAAATCGCCGTTTGAAGTGAAAATTCCGCGTGTCGCAAGTTTTTCCGAAACGGTTTGTGAATTTACATTTTTGACGGTAAAAGCGATTGTCGGTGTGCGCCGCGCTTCCGCGTTTTGTCCATAAAGCGTTACTCCGTCAATCGCCGATAAACCTTCCCACAAATTTTTGAACAAATCCATTTTGCGCGAATGAATTTCGGCGAAGGTGTTTTGCAGTTTTTCGCGCCGTGTTTCGCCAGTCGAAAGTGAAGCGAGAAAATTGATACACGCGCCTGCCCCGGCGATTGATTCGTGGCTTTGCGTGCCGGTTTCAACTCGATCCGGCGCGTTGTTCGGCGACGGTTTGAGTTTCGGGGAATCAATTTTTTCGAGCAGTTCGCGCCGTCCGTAAAGAACGCCGATGTGCGGACCGTAAAATTTATACGCCGAACACGCCAAAAAATCACAGCCGAAATCCTGCACGTCAACGAGTTCGTGCGCCGCATAATGAACTGCGTCAACAAAGCTCAAAGTGTTATTTTCCTTCGCCAGCGCACAAGCCTTTTTGACATCCGAAATCGTCCCAATCGCATTGGAAGCCGCGCCGATTGCCAAGAGTTTCGCCTTCGCATTCAAAAGATTTTCGAGTTCTGAAAACTCCAAAGTTCCGCTCTCAATATCCATCGGCACAACTCGAAACTTCACGCCGCGCTCTTTTTCAAGCGAACGCCATGTATCAACATTCGCGTGATGATCGAGTTCGGTGACAATAATCTCGTCGCCCGCGTTAAAATCTCTGCCAAGCGCACGCGCCAGATGAAACGTCAGCGAAGTCATATTCTGCCCGAACGCGATTTCATCCGCCGAAGCATTCAAATAATCCGCCAACGCGAGGCGCGAATCCGCAATTATCGCGTCCGTTTCAACACTCGTCGGAAACGCCCAATGCGAATTGGCATTATGATTGTAAAGATAATCCGTCATCGCCTCGACAACCTGACGCGGAACCTGTGTCCCGCCCGGACCATCAAAATAAGCCACCGAAAAACCTTTATGAACGCGATTCAAAGCCGGAAAATTAGCGCGAATTTCTTCAACTGAAAGAGTTTTGTTTTGTGACATAAAATCTTAATTGACAAATCAGTATAGTGAGCGGTAGCGAGTCTGTCACACTTCAATCAATTTTGAGTGCAACGATGTTCGCTACCGCTCAATATACTAATTTTTAATACCAACGCGAAATTCTTTAATCCAAATTTTATCCGCCGATGATTTCATTCAACCCTTCGATCACGGCTTCCAATTCTTCGTTTGATGCTTTACCGATTTTTTTGCCCAAACGCTCGGTTGACAACACGCGGATTTGACTGATTTTTACCCAAGATTGTTTCGGCAATTTCGGATCGGAAAGTTCAAATGTCAACGGAAAACCCGCGTTCGGTTTTTGGCTGGTCAGAACGACCGCGATGACCGTTCCCGAACGCTCGTTGAAAACATCCTGACTCAAAACAAGAACCGGACGCGAACCTGATTGTTCGTGTCCGATTGTCGGATCGAGGCTTGCCCAAACTATGTCGCCTCTTAATATTCGAGCCATTCGTCCGCCTCATTTGCCAAACCCAAATCAGCCAGCGATTGTTCTTCCGCCTTGTCTAATTTCGCACACTCACGCGCCAGACGATTGCTGTTCAATTTTGAAATTTTTTCCGCCACCGCCGACTGAATTGCTTGGCTGCGATTAGAAAAAACACGCTCTTTGACAAGATAATCAACCTTATTAAGCAAGCCCGATTCGATAGAAATAGTTACTTTTGCAACACTCATAAAATAGTAATACCATCGGTCATACCAAAAGTCAACAAATTAGCGCGAATTCCTTCAACTGAAACAGTTTTGTTTTGTGTCATAATTTATTCACCGCAAAATTGATCCCATTCGTTATTGTCGGCAATTTTGGTTTTGCCGTTTAGGAATTCATTGACTCTGATGTCTTCTCAGGCATTTGCAATTTTGAATTTTGTCCTTTTAAAACAGCTTCAATTTTTTCGTGCAAATCTTTTTCGGTAAGTTCTTTGTGAATCCAAACACCGTCCGTTACAATGCCGCCGCCCATTCCGCCTGCAATACCTGAACCTATTTGATGACGTTCGTAAAGGACTTTTGCGCCGTGAGGATTATTCCAAATACAATCATCAATGTCTGCAAGCAATTGTTTCAATGTTTCTACCGAGCATTTTACTTTGTCAGCCGGACAAGTTAAGTAAATTGTTCCGCCGTAGTCACCTTCGAAAATTACAACTCCATCCGAAATATTTTGTGCTTCTTCGAGAGAATGTAATGCCTGATAAGTTTGCCCTTTCGCTGAGGCAATTATACTTCTGACTCCGCTTTCGTGAGACGATAAAACTTCAATTGGTTTTTCTTCCATATTTATTTTATTAATTTCAAAACCGTTGATAAGACTTAAAAATATAAGTCCTATCAACGGTTTTGAAATTTCTATTCAAACACTTTATCAACCGGCGTAATCGTCACATCGTTTGGCTTAACTTTAATTGGATAAGTTTCGATGATTTTGTCTTCGTCGGTGATTTCTTTTGGTTTTGGGGCGGCATAATTGATTTTGGCGGGTTTATTTTTGACGATTTCGTCGCGCAAAGATTCCGCGTCTTTGGTTATCATCACGACGCGCATTTTTTCGGTTGAAAGATAGGTTTTGATGGCGTTATTGACATCGGCGAGTGTCAGTTTCGCCAGATTATCCTTCATATACTGGTTGTAATTGCCGATTCCGTAAAATTTGCTGTCGAGCGCGTAGCCGAGTTCGGCATCTTTTGTCTGCGTTAAAATGTTGACGTATTTCGTCAAAAAGTTGCGCGACTCTTCAAACGTCTTTTGGTCTAAACCGTTTTTGACCAGTTTGTCGTATTCGTAAAGCGCGGCACGGAGCGCGAAATTGCCATTTTGCGGTTCGACGGGACGAATCCACATTTGGAAAATCTGCATTTTGCGGGCGATGTTCGGATCGGGTTCAAACTGAAACATTCCGCGCGGAAAATATTCGATGTAGGCGTAATCGCCGTAATTCAGACCGCGAACTTCGCGTAGACGACCGTAAAGATAGCTGTTTGACGAGCGATGCTGACCGAAATACGAAGCGACGAGCGCGAGCGCGGCATAATCCTTACCGAATGAACGATTAACGTCAATCGGAAATCCGAGCGAAATCGCCGTCGCGCGGGTTTCGCGTTTCACGATGTCAATCTTCATTCCGTCTTCTAATTGCGGTGCAGCGAGTTTTCGCATCTTTTTGCCGCCTTTCGGTAATTGCTGAAAATCTTTGAGCATCGCGCTCGAAAATTTCGTGTCGAAACCGCCCGAAAGTCCGATGACGAGATTGCCTTGCGAATAATTTGCGGCGTAAAAATCTTTGACATCCTGAATCGTCAGTTTTTCGAGCGACGAAATTTTCCCGACGGTATTGTTTTCGTAAGCCGTTCCCGCGTAAATGATGTTGTAAAGGCGTTCTTTGCCGAGTTCTTCGTCGTTGTTTTCGCGCAATCCGGTTTTTAGATAATTGATCGCGTCCGCCTTGAGGCGCGTGAAATCGTCCTCACGAAATCCGGGTTCGAGCAGCATTTGGCGAATTATCGAGTAATATTTCGGCAGATTATCAACGTGCGTCTGCCCGACAAACGTCGTCATTTCCTTGTCGGTCTGTGCGCCGAAACCTGCCGCCATCGGATAAAACTGCTCGGTAATCTGATCGAAAGTCAGGTTTTTCGAGCCGCCTTGAGCAATCATCGCGGCAGTCAGCGCGGCAACGCCTTCTTTGCCGTTCGGATCGTCAACGGAACCTGTTAAAAATTGGATGCGAAGCGAAACGAGCGGCGATTTGCCCGGTTGCAGAACTGTCTCGATGTTTGAATTCATATTTTTGACGGGCGGTTTTTTGGTTTTTTGGGCAATCGCCGAGAATGTCAGAACGAAGATTAATCCCGCAAAGGCGCAAAGGCGCAAAGGCGCAAAGTAATTTGGAATTTGGAATCTGGAATTTGGCATTATTTTGCGTCTCCTTTTTTCGTGGCTAAAGTGACAATCGTCTGATTGTTGTCGGTGAAATATTTCGCGGCGTATTTGCGAATGTCTTCGGGCGTGATCGAATCGTAAAGCGCGAAAACTTTGTCAATCGTGTCGGGCGAACGGCTCAAGCCGATGTATTGCGCGAGCGTTCCGGCAATCGCGTCGTTGCTGTTCATTCCGAGGACAAAACCGTAACGCAGACGCGAACGAGTTTGGTCCAATTGTGTTTGCGGGACGAGTTCGGTCGTGTAGCGTTTGTAGGTTTTCAAAATCTCGCCCTGAACGTAGTCCATATCTTTCACGTCCTTGACTTGCGCGTAAGCCGTGAAAAGTTCGGGATCAATGTGATCGTCGGCTCCGGCGGTGACGAAAACGGTTTTCTGCTCCTGCAAAACGAGTTTCTGATAGATGTCGGAATTTTCACCGAATGCGATGATCGAGAGCAGATCGAGCGCGGCTTTGTCTTTTTCAGTTTCGGAAAAAGCCGGTGCGCGATATGCGATTTCAATAATCGGCAGCGTTTGCGAGTCCCAGTCTATATGCTTTTTGCGCGGCGCATTCTGCGGTTTTTCGGCGGTGATTTTATTGACATAATCGCCCTTGTTCCAATCGCCGTAATATTTTTTGACGAGTCCCAAAACTTCCGCCTGTTTGACATCACCGACAACGATGATTGTCGTATTTTCGGGACGATAAAAGCGTTTGAAAAACTGGAAGGCGTAATCGTATTGATTCGGATAATCTTTGATGTCGGCGACGTAGCCCATCGTCGTATGGCTGTAAGTGTGATCTTTGAAAGCCGTTTCGCGCAATACTTCGTTCATTTTGCTGAACGGCGACGCGCTGTTTTTATTATATTCACCTAAAACCGCGCCCGCTTCGGTCTTGAATTTTTCTTCGGTGAATTTTAATTTTTGGAAACGGTCGGCTTCGAGTTTCAGAATCTCTTCTAAATCTTCTTTGGCAAAGGTTTCGTGATAAACCGTGCGGTCGTCGGTCGTGTAGGCGTTCGACGACGCGCCGGCGCGTTTCATAATTTCGTCAAACGATCCGGGCGGATAATTTTCACTGCCGCGAAACATCAGATGCTCGAAAAAATGCGCGTAACCGCTCTTTTTGTCTTCGACCTCGTTGCGCGAACCTGCGCCGACGACCGTGTAAAGCGCGACCAGATTCGGATAATCGGTCGGCACGGTGACGACGCGCAAACCGTTCGGCAAATCGTCAACTTTATATTGATACGGGAAAACTTTCCGCGCCTGCGCGGTGATTCCGACGGCGGCAAGCGAAAAAATTAGGATAAAAAATAGTGTTTTCATAGATTCCTCGATAAAAATTGTAATAATTCAGAACCCGGAAAGATAGTGACGGGTGAAATCGCGTAGGTTACACAAGTCGCTACCGCTTCTTGTTCTGATTTATAAAATCGCTCTGGCATCTTTTGAAAGGGAAATTACTTCTAATTTTGAAGTTGCCCGAAGACAACCGGAAAAATTTTAACTCTCCACCACAAACAGATGCTAAATACTGCAATTTTGTCAGTTAAGAATATCAAATCAGAGACTTCTTTTAAACAGCCGGACGTTTGGAAATTAATTTTAAAATTCTTCTTGTAATTTCTTAAGTTATAGTGTATAAATCATAGCGGACAAAACATTTCTTGTTTTTTGATATGGAGGTCAAATGAAGCTAAACAGAACTTTTACGAGCTTTGCCCTGATTTTTTCCCTGAGTTTTTTATCTTTCCTAACTTTTCCGATTCAGACCACGAACGCCCAAGACGGCAAAATCGCTTTGCAACGCGGTTATCGCACCGGCTATTCGGACGGTTATATGGCTGGCTACCGCGATGTCATTGACAACACGGCAAAAAGCTATACGCGCCACAGCGAATATACCAAAGCCGACCGCGCTTATAACAAAGATTACGGCGTGGTCGAAGATTACCGCGACGGTTATCAGCAAGGTTTTGAAATCGGTTACAACACCGGATTTGAAAAGCGTTCGTTCGATGCAACGCTGCCGACCGAACTGAAAAAACGCGGGACAATCAACACGGGCAACACCGCGACAACAACGCCGGATACCGATAACACGGTTTCGGAAAACACCAATAATACAATCGAACAGACCCCGACGGTTCAGACAAAAACGAACGATGTCAGTTATGTTCCGACGAATGATGCGATTATTGTTATTCCGACGGACACCGAATTGATTGTCGAATTGACGGACGAACTCGGCACGGAACGCAGCAAGGAAGGCGACAAATTCACCGGAAAAATCGTTTCGCCGATGGAATTAAATGGCGCGATGATCGAAGGTCGAGTTTCTAAAATTCAAAAACCCGGCAGAATAAAACGCCGTTCGGAGATGCTGCTCTCGTTTGACCGCATCGTTTTGACGGAAGGACGCTGGAGCAATTTCAACGCGATTCTGACGGAAGTTTTGCCGGTCAAAGGCGATAACGTCAAACAAGTGACGGAAGGCACGGTCGAAGGTAAAAGTTCGATCAAAAGCGATTCGGTCAAGGTCGGCGCGGCAACCGGAACCGGCGCACTGGTCGGTGTCGTCGTCGGCGGTCCGGTCGGATTAGCCGTCGGCGCAGGAGTCGGCGCAGCTTTCGGAGTCGGCGCGGTCGTCGTCGAACGCGGCAAAGAAATTCGCCTGAATAAAGCGCAGCAGCTTCGCATTAAATCAACTTACGAAACGCAGATTCGTTAGAGTTGGCAACTAATCTTTGGCGCGATCATCTGTTAATTTTCGCGTCTCTAATATCCACGAAAACAGGCAAAGATTTTTCCTCCTTTTTGACTTTGCCGGGTTTCGTGGATATTTTTTTGGAATGACCAATAAATTAAGGGAAGAACCGAAATCAGCACAAATAATTGCTTTACTGACTGACTTTGGAACGAAGGATTATTTTGTCGCGGCGATGAAAGGCGCGATTCTGTCAATTAATCCGACCGCGCAGATTGTTGATATTACGCACGAAATCGAGCCGCAAAATATAAACTCCGCGAGTTTTACGCTCCGCGCCTGTTATCGAAATTTCCCGCTGCAAACAATTTACGTCGCCGTCGTTGATCCCGGAGTCGGCTCAAACAGACGCGCGATTTTGGTGGAAACGGACGAATATTTTTTCATCGCGCCGGACAACGGTCTGCTGAGTTTTGTCTTCAACGAAGGCAGAAGTCCGCGCGTGAGCAAGGGCATAAATGACGGCGAATCAAAAAACGCCCCTGCTCACGCGCGGACTTCTGCCTGTAATGTTTATGAATTGACGAACAAACAATTTTTCGCCGGCAAAGTATCCGCGACTTTTCACGGACGGGACGTTTTCGCACCCGTCGCCGCACATCTTTCAAACGGTGTAAAACCAAACGAATTCGGCAGGGAAATAACTGATTACAAAAGATTTGAAGAAGCAAACCCGCGCAAATTCTCCGAAACCGAAATCGAGGCGCAAATTATTCACATTGATCGTTTCGGCAATCTCATCACAAATTTGAAAGCTGAATATTTACCCGCAAAATTCGAGTTGGAGATCGGCGAAAAGAAAATCGAAAAACTGCAAAATTATTTTGCCGAAGCTGAAAAGTCCGAAATCTTTATGATTTTCGGAAGCGCGGAGTTTTTAGAAATCGTCGCTTTTAAAGATTCGGCGGCAGATATTCTGCAAGCCGAAGTCGGTCAAAAAATTAAGGTTATAGCTTGATAAACTAAGATTTTTTCAAACTTGTAACTTATCAGACCATTTGATAAATTTAAACTATAAAAAATCCTATAGTTACAAGGAATATTTACACTTATGAGTACAGCAACAGAATCAACCGCCGCGACCGCCGGATTACGAGGCGTAGTTGCCGCGCAGAGCGCAATCGGCGATGTCAACGGCGAACAGGGAATTTTAATTTATCAAGGCTATGATATTCACGATTTAGCCGAGAATTCGACGTTTGAAGAAGTCATATTTTTACTTTGGAACGGTCGTCTGCCGAAAAAAGCGGAACTCGAAGATTTGAAAGCGCAATTTCAGGCGAACAGCGACATTCCGGCGGAACTCGTCGAGATGATGAAAACCTTTCCGAAGGACGCGAATCCGATGGACGTTCTCCGCACGAGCGTTTCCGCACTTGGATTTTACGACAAAAACGGACACGGAACCGACCGCGAAACTGCCGTCAAAACTGCCGTTAAATTAACTGCACAGATTGGCACAGTCGTCGCCGCGTGGGAACGCATTCGCACCGGCAAAGAACCAATCGCGCCGGACGACAGTTTGAGCATCGCTGAAAATTTCCTCTATATGTTCACGGGCGAAAAACCGGAAGCCGACGAAGCTAAAATTTTCGACATCGCGTTAATTCTGCACGCCGACCACGAACTGAACGCTTCGACGTTCACGACGCGCGTGATTGCCGGAACGCTTGCCGACATCTACGGCGCGGTCACGGGCGGAATCGCGGCACTCGCCGGACCGCTGCACGGCGGCGCGAATACGAATGTGATGAAAATGCTCAAGGAAATCGGCAGCGAAGAAAATATTGATTCGTGGCTCGACAAAGCTCTCGAAGAAAAACGCAAAATTATGGGCATCGGTCACGCCGTCTATAAAACCGAAGACCCGCGCGCGACGTGGCTTCGCAAATTCTCAAAACAGTTGGGCGAAAAACGCGGCGAAATGAAATGGTTCAATATGTCGCAAAAAATCGAAAAGGCGATGTTGGAGAAAAAAGGAATGCACCCGAACGTCGATTTCTATTCGGCTTCGGCATATTACCTGATGGATATTCCGCTCGACCAATACACGCCGATCTTCGCCGTTTCGCGCATTTCCGGTTGGACGGGACATATTTTAGAGCAATACGGCAACAACAAACTCATTCGTCCGCGTGCCGAATACATCGGCGCACGCGATTTGAAATATGTTCCGATTGAAGAAAGGTAAAAGTAAAAAGGCAAAAGGTAAAAGTAAAAAGGCAAAAGTAAGGAAGCGATTCTTTAACTTTTGCTTTTTTACTTTTTATGCGGGGATTATCTGTCTAAAGTCGCCAACGGCGACCAATAATATAGCATAGGGTGAAGCGAATGAAATGAGCGAGAACCCTATGTCAATCGAAAATATATTCCGACGCTGAAGGTGTCGAACAATGCGCCGCAAATTTGTTGCTCGCCTTTAGCGAGTGCGTCATTGATTAAACTGACGTAGGGTTTCACCCTACGCTATATTGTCGGTCGCTTTCAGCGACAAAATCGCAAATTTCAAAAGTTGAGTTATAATCTGAAACGATATGGAAGGCAAACGCTTAATCGAAAAAATCAAATTGCGAAACATTCTTTCCTTCGGCGACAAAGGCGAAGAAATCGAGCTTGAGCCTCTTAATATAATCATCGGTCAAAACGCTTCGGGCAAATCGAATTTAATTGATGTCATAAAACTTTTGCGTTCGCTTCCACAAGATAAAGGCTTGGCAACTTTTATTAGTAAAAACGGCGGAATTAGCGAATGGATTTGGAAAGGAAAGGAAAGCGAGGATTTTACAGCAATTGAATTAATAATTAATGGAATTGTTAGAAGTGAATATTCACAAACCCCTCCATCACTTCGTTATAAACTTGAATTTGCTGAAATCAACTTCAAAGTATCGGTAATCAGAGAATCCCTTCAAGAGGAACATAAAAGATTTGAAAACTCAGAAAATGTAATAGATTATTTTAGCTCACTTAATGGTTTGTATGAGGTGTCTCCACAAAAAGATTATCGAAACATTTTATCTGGAAAATTACCTTTAGGAGAGTCAGTTTTCTCGCAAGTTAGGGATTTTGCTAATTTCTATGAAGTTTCTATTTTGGGAACAATTTTAGCTGATTTTAAAATTTATTCAGACTTAAATACAAACCGTTCTTCTGATTTGAGAACTCCTAAATCTCCCGACATTTTGGATGAATTTCTGGAAGAAGATGGAAATAATCTTTCACATATTTTGAATAACCTAAAGAAAAAAGGTGAAATAAAGAGCAAAATCATAGAAAATTTAAGAAGATTTTATCCAAATGTAAATGATTATGAAGTTAGAAATGTAGGTGATTATTTACAATTTTATCTTGTTGAAAAAAATCTCAAGACGGCGATTTCTGCAAAACGTCTTTCGGACGGGACTTTGCGTTATCTGTGTTTGCTGGCGATTCTTTGTCATCCCGCGCCGCCACCGTTGATTTGTATCGAAGAACCGGAAACGGGTTTGCATCCTGATATTCTGCCGACGATTGCCGAATTGATGATCGAGGCTTCGCAGCGAACGCAGCTTATTGTCACGACACATTCGGACATTCTCGTTTCCGCTTTTTCCGAAATTCCCGAAGCCGTTTTGGTTTGCGAAAAAGACGAGGACGGAACGCACTTCAAGCGTCTGGAAAAAGATAGATTGAAAGCGTGGCTTGATGAATATTCACTCGGTGATTTGTGGCTGAAAGGAGAAATCGGCGGGACGCGATGGTGAAAGAAATCAGAATCTACATCGAAGGCGACACCAAACACAAAGGCAAAAACACTGACATCACGCTTCGGCAAGGTTTCAATAGTTTTTTTCGTGAGTTGGTTGATAAAGCCAAAAGCAAAAATATGACGCTTCGCCCGATAACTTATGGCTCGAAATTTGAAACTTTTAAGAAGTTTCTTGACGGCAAAAGGGAATATCAAAACACTTTCGTTTTGTTTCTGCTTGATTCCGACGCGCCGATTGATGAAGACGAAACGCCGAAATCTTTTCTGCAAAAGCAAAATCCGCTATGGCATCTGCAAGAAGCAGAAGAAAATCAATGTCATTTAATGGTGCATTTGATGGAGTCGTGGTTTTTTGCCGACAAAGACAAATTAGCTGAGTTTTACGGGCAGAATTTTAACCGTAATGCGCTTACAAAAAATGCTAATGTCGAAAAGATCAAAAAATCAGATGTTGAAAATCATTTAGCAAATGCTACAAAAAACACTCAGAAAGGTGAATATCATAAAACTAAACACGGAGCGAAACTTTTAGAAATTATCAATCCGCAAAAAGTTCGTGAAGCCGCGCCGCATTGCGAGAGATTATTTCAAATTATTTCAGAAAAAATTGATGAATAAAAAGGCAGGAGAAATTAATCTTCTGCCTTTTTATTTGTAAAAAATTATAAAAATTTAAGGTTGTGCCGGAGTGTTTTCCGCGAAATATTCGTGGCTGTCAGCGTTGTCAACGGCTCTCGTCGTGTTGGTTCTTGCCAGATTTTTGGCGGCGGTTTGACCGTAAGCCCAATCGTCGGTTGACGCGACTATATTGAAGTGACTCATTTCGTGAACGAGCGTTCCGGCTTTGGAATCAGTTCCGGTCGAAGGTGCGCTCCAGAATGCGTTGCACAGGTAAATCGTATATGGCTGAGTCGGATAAACGTAGGCATACGCGCTGTCGGTGCAGGTGCAGTTGAATGTAACGCTTGCCGTGTCCATTGCGCTGCGAATGTTTGAATAATGACTGCGAACCGTTGAGTAACGTGTCGCACTGTAAGTCCCGAACCAAGTCGTGTAACGCGCCCCGACTGTTCCGGCGTTCAGGTAATTAAACGAATTGGCGGCGTAGGTCGAAGCGTTGCTTCGCGCCGTCAACAGCGAAGATTGACGCGAACTCGAACAACCTGTATAACTTGTCGAACCTGAAACCGCGTCGGCGATATTTTGAAACTGCGCGGGTTCGCGTCCTTCGATGTAGGTCTGCGCGGTGTCCGATTTTAACGAATCGGCTTGTTTGAGCAAACTCGTCTGCGCCGAAAAAGCGTTTGCCGATTCGATGCCGTAATTTACCTGGTAATAACCCGTTTCCGACAAGTCGTAATAACCCGCCAGATCAACCGTTGAATTGAATGTTTCACCCGTGTTGATTGTAACATAATCCTTCTCGGTCGGTGCCGGACGTTTATAATCCGCGCCGATGTATTGAACAGGTTTGCCGTTGACCGTGACAACGAACAGATTGTCTTTCACGCCGTCAAATGGTGTCAGCCATCGCAGGATTCTGACGCTCGATTTGCCTTCGTTCGTGAACGAAACATTGACCGGAACGCTTTCGTCATACGCGAACATCGTTTTTTCAAAATTCAAAGTTACTCTTACCGCGTCGGAAGTCTTCGCACTAACCGACAAAACGCCGGAAATCAAAACCAGCGCGATCACTAAAAACAGTTTATTTTTTAACACTTACAGTTGTCCTCCAAATTTATTTTCGAGCAAATTTCAATCAGTATGATTGCGAAATAAAGGACTATTCGAGCGCGGCGATAGAATATTTGGAAACACCGCGTTTTGGTAAATCAATATGTAAAATTATGTTAGGGGAAGCCGAAAGACTGTATTTGAATTATGAATTTTGCGGCGGGGAAAAGTCAAGGCAAGTTTGAGTTTGGTTAAATGGAACGCGAACTTTAGTTCGCCGCCGCTGATTGGCGAACTAAAGTTCGCGTTCCGTTTATTAGTTTTCCTTGGGCGTTTCGATTGGTTTCGGCGTTTCGGTTTTATTGCCGTCGTCGAGCGAAATGCCGAAAATTTGCGGGTTGTCCATAAATTCGGCAAGTTTGTCGGGATTGATTGTTGCGCGAATGACGGCGGCTTGTTGTTTGTCTATCGTGACGAGCGAGATTTTGACGTTGCTACCTGCCTCGCGCATATACATATAAACCTGTTCGCCGGTGCGCGAACGGACGCGCAAGATCGGACTCCATTCCGCGCCGAACGAATCGCGCATCGCCGTCTGCATTTCCGCGTCGAGCGTTTCTTTGGAAAATTTAAGGTCTTCAAAAAGCGTCACGCTGAAACTTTTGACACCTGCCGGGCGGACGATGTTGACCGCCAATCGTGCCAGAAACATAAACGGAATTTTAACTTTTTTGGCGTGGTATTTGGTCTTTAGATGTTTGACGATTTTGGCGTATTCACCGCCTTTTGCGCTTGCCGTCGGCGCGTTCAGAGCGAAAGCCAGAAAGAGAAAAATCGCCGCGACTAAAATCTGTTTTTTTATTTTCATTGCCTTCGCCTCCTATTTGTTTTTCGGTTCGTTTTCGATGTCAATTTTCGGAATATTCATTTTGCCGCTCAGTTCCATCAGCAGATCAATGTCAATCGGACCGATGACGTTGACGAGTGCGATACTTTTCGATTCCGAAACGACGACTGCCAAACCGCTCATCACGTCTCCCTGAAACATCGTGTAAACATCAACTTTCTGGTTGTTTTTCTTACTGCGGACATTGGCGAGGCGTTCCCAACCCGGATTTTGAAGCTGAAGTCGAATCTCGTCAACGTCGGTGATGTTATATTCATTTTCGTTCTCGAAATTATAAACGCGAACGTAAATTCCCTTTAAATCTTTAATCGCTTCACTGACTTTTTGTGCGTCCGCGTCCTTTGATTTCATCATTACGCGCCGCGCCAGATCGAGCAGTTTGCCTTCGATATTGACTTCGACGACATCACGCGCCTTTGTTTCCAAGCCGTTTAATTTTTCAAAACGAAGCCGTGCGTCCTGCGCGTTTGCCGCGATTGCCGACAGCGCAAAAAGCGTGAAAAATGTAAATTTTAACAAATAATTGCTCAATGATTTCATAATAATTTCTCCTAAAAATTTTGGTTAAATTCGGAATAACTGATAACTGATAGCTGAAAACTGATAACTGACAGCTATTTTGCCGTGTCTAAAACGGCGTTCTTTTCTTCAATTCCTTCAACTTTGTCTTTAACGATTTGTAAACTCGAACTCGTCACCGAAAGCGCGAGCATCAATTGGTCATAAGCGTATTTTTCTTCGGCAGTCAGTGTTTCGGTCGGTGGTTTTACTTTGTTATTTCGAGCGACAAATTTGTTTACGCGATTGATCGGCGCGACCGTTTGGCGAATTTTTACAACATTCGGTTTGCTGAAACGCTTCTCACTATCAATTGCTTTAACAGGCACAATTTCGGGATTTATAACGTCAATTTTCTCAGCGTCTTTCGGTTCATTAAGTTCCGAAACATTTTCAACAACGGCGATTTTACTGCTTGAAACTTGAAACCAAACCGCGAATAAAATCACGACGACTGACGCGAACGCCGCGAATGCAAAGCCAAATTGGAAAAATCGGCGCGGTTTTTCGCGTTCGATCACAAAAACTTTGGCGGGAAGTTCGGGCGGCGCGGTTTCGGTGTAACGAAATGCCATTAAAGCATTTTCCAGCTTTTCGATTTCCGCGTCTTCGCCTGTTTTGTCCCACAAATAATCTTCTTTCATAAACTTTAGATTCCGAGTTTTTCCTTTAACAATTTCATTCCGCGATGCAGATTTACTCTGACCGATTCGGGCGTTAATCCGGTTTGTTCGGCGATTTCTTGCCCGGTCATTCCTTCGACGAGCCGTAAAACCAGCGTTTCGCGGTAAGTTTCGGGCAAACTGCGGATTGCCCTTAAAATTTCCCGCGCTTCCGTGTTGCGATTATCCTTTTGGCGCAAATCTTCCGAAAGTTCTTCGGTCGGACGTGCGTTTCGGTAAAATTCGGCGGCGCGATTTCTTGCGATCATCGCCAGCCACGCGCCGACGGCAGTTTTATCGCGCAAAGTTTTCAAATTTTTATACGCCGACAAAAAAACTTCCTGCACGATGTCGGCGACTTCATCACGCGGCACACGCGCTAAAACAATTCCGTGAACCATCGCGGCATACATTTTATAAAGCTCGCCGAACGCTTCTTCGTCGCCCGCCAAAATGCGCTCGACAATCTGCGCCTGCACGGACACTTTTTGCGTGGCGGTGGCAGTCGTGAAAAGAAACATATTGGCAGTCATTTCGCTGTCGGGCATTAGTTTCAAAAAATTGATGAACGGCGATTAAAAGTATGAATGAAAATGAACGAATATCAAACGGATTCGCCGTTCATCAAAAGTATAAATCGGCTTTTTAATTGCTTGCCGGTATTAAAGACGCGGCGTTTGGAAAAAGTGTTAACAAACTTTTTTATAAATTACGAAAAAAAAGGCGAAAAGTTGTAAGCGGTGCGTTTTCGTTCTAATTCTATCAGTTAATCCAGAGTAAAATTATAAACGATTCGGAATGGCTGATTGGTAATAGCTGATAACTGATAGATTAATCGGCAATTTGGACTTCAGTTAAAATATTGTAATTTGGCTTTACTTTTGTGCATTCAGAAACAAAAGTCTAAAATAACTCGTAGAAATCAAAGTTTCCAAACTAAAAATTCAAGGAGTTCCAAAAGAAGATGAAACGTGTGCTTTTTGTGTTTGCCGTTTTTGTCGGCATAATTATATGCATCGGCAATACAGTAATTGTTGCCCAAACCGATATGAAACCACCAGTTGCAAAAAAAGACCCAAAAGTTTTAAAGATTCACGGCTACGAAATTACCGATAATTACGCGTGGCTGCGTGATCGAAACGAGAAGAAAAATCCTGAAATTCTGGATTATTTGAACGCTGAAAATGCTTATACCGAAAGTTTTATGAAGCCGCATCAGCCGTTCGCCGACAATCTTTACAAGGAAATGATCGGTCGCATCAAGCAAACCGATTTGAGCGTTCCTTATAAACTCGGCAATTACTGGTATTTTACGCGCACCGAGGAAGGGAAACAATACCCGACTTATCTGCGGAGCAAAACCAAGGACGGCAAAGACGCGGAAGTTCTCCTCGATCAAAATGCGATGGCGACGGGCTTTAAATATTTTGCCATCGGCGATTTCGACGTTTCGGACGACGGCAATCTGCTTGCGTTTTCGACTGACACGACCGGCTATCGTCAATACACTCTGCAAATTAAAGATTTACGAACCGGCAAAATTTTGCCTGATAAAATCGAGCGTGCGACTTCGACCGAATGGTCAAACGACGGCAAATATCTGTTTGTCGTGCAGGAAGATGCCGTGTCAAAGCGTTCCGATAAATTTTGGCGGCACACGGTCGGCACGGACAAAAACGATTTGTTGTTTGAAGAAAAGGACTTGCTTTTCAATATCGGTATCGGACGTTCGCGCGACAAAAAGATGCTGCTTTTAGGTTCGCAAGCCAAAACTTCGCGCGAGTATCGTTATTTGCCGGCTGACAATCCGCTTGGCGAATGGAAAATCGTTTCGCCGCGCCGCGAAGGTCACGAATATTCCGCCGATTTCAACAACGGTGAATTTTACATCATCACCAACAAAGACGCGGAAAACTTTAAGATCGTCCGCGCTCCGCTCAATGATCCGGGCGAAAATAATTGGAAGGATTTTGTGGCGCATAATCCGGCGGTCAAAATTGACGACGTTAATTTCTTTAAGGATTACGCAGTCATTTCCGAACGCGAAAACGGTTTGGAATATCTCAAGGTAATGGATTTGAAAACGAAGCGGGCGGCGGCGCGGATTGCTACGCCCGAAGACGTTTACACAATGGGCGTGTCAACAAATCCTGAATATGACACGCCGATTATTCGATACAATTACGCTTCGATGATTACGCCGAATTCGACCTACGAATACGATTTCAAAACGCGCAAAAGCGAACTCATCAAACAGCAGGAAATTCCGTCAGGCTACGACAAAACGCAGTATGAAACCAAGCGTTTATGGGCGGTTGCGCGTGACGGCGTGAAAGTTCCGATCTCGATTGTCTGGAAAAAAGGCACGAAGCTCGACGGTTCTGTGCCAATGCTACTTTACGCTTACGGAAGTTACGGAATTTCGATGACACCGAGTTTCTCAACGGCGCGGCTTAGTCTTTTGGATCGCGGAATGATATATGCCGTCGCGCATATTCGCGGCGGTTCGGAACTCGGCGAAAAATGGCGGCAGGAAGGTCGAATGTTTAAGAAATTAAACACCTTTCACGATTTTATTGATTCGGCAAAATGGCTCGAAGCGAATAAATACACGTCGGCTGACCGAATGGTTATTCAAGGCGGCAGCGCGGGCGGACTGCTAATGGGCGGAGTCGTTAATATGTCGCCGGAAACTTTTCACGCGGCAATCGCGCAGGTTCCGTTCGTTGACGTGATGAACACGATGCTCGATGCGAGTTTGCCTTTAACGACCGAAGAATGGATCGAATGGGGCAATCCGAATGAAAAAGCGGCGTGGGATTATATGGTTCAATACTCGCCTTACGATAATGTCAAAGCGCAGAATTACCCGAATATGCTCGTCGAAGTTTCGCTGAACGATTCGCAGGTTCCGTATTGGGAAGGCGCGAAATTCGCCGCGAAAGTCCGGGAAATGAAAACTGACGACAACATCGTCCTGCTCAAAACAAATATGGGCGCGGGACACGGCGGTTCAAGCGGCAGATACGACCGTTTGAAAGAAGTTGCATTTGAATACGCTTACGCTTTGAGCCAAGTCGGAATCACGAAGTAAAACTTTTAGCATTAAAAATAATAAAAGCGGCGGAAAATATTTTCCGCCGCTTTTTTATGTGAATTAAAAAAATACACTCTTGCACGTTTGCGGATTTTTGCTCTTTATTGCCGAAAATCCCAGTAAACACGGTGATAATAAATTTCTTGGATATTTTACGACTTTTAGCATATAATACTAGGTGGCTTAATACTGCCCTTCAAGCTGCGCTTCCTTTTTACGTTAGATAATTAAACTACGTCTGAATAAGTTCTACTGTTTTCCGACTAACTGAGTGGAGAAAAAAGAAAGAAATATTAATCTGTATTTGTCGGTTGTTTTACCGATTGGACTAACCGTGTCAGGTTGGGCGATTTACCGATTTCCGGTCGGGAAAATTGATGACGGGCTGATTGCATTTTCCGTTGTAACGATTTTTTTGAGTTCGTATTTACGCATCAAATTGCCGCGCACTGAGATTCATATCACAATTTCCGATGCACTGATTTTTCTTTCACTATTAGTTTACGGCGTACAAGTCGCAGTTTTGTTAGCGGCTTTAGAGTCACTTTATGCTTCGCTGAGTATCCGTCGGCAGTCAATTGAAATAAAGACAAAAACTATTCTTTCAAATGTTTTTGTCGCAGCGACTGCAACATACGCGACGGCGTTTGTCATCGCGTATCTGTTCAACTCGGTAGATACCGTGCTTGAAACCGGTAATAATACGCGATTAGTATTGCTGTTGATTGTAATGGCAAGCCTACAGTTTGCCGTTACTTCAGTTGGAATCACGGCTTACAGTGCCATTAAATCGGAAAAAACTGTCTTGCGTGTTTGGGCTGAGTATTCACTAAGTGCGCTGTTAATGTTTTTTGTCGCCGCCTTTCTTGCGGGTGCCGCAGTCAAGGCTCTGACACAGGTCAATTTATTTTTATTCGCCATCGTCGTCGGAATTTTCGGGTTGATCTGTATGACCTACAAGCGTTACATTAACGATATGCGGGAAACCGCTGCGAAAGCCGAACAAGCCGAACGCGACCGCGCCGAACAAGCTGAAAATCACATCGTCGAACTTCAGCGGCATATTACCGATCAAAATAAAATCAGCGATGCCTTACGCGTCAGCAAAGACCGTTTTCGTCACGCCGCTTTTCACGATAATTTGACCGGACTGCCGAACCGCAACTCATTTATCGAAACACTCAAATTTCAACTCGAAAAGCACAAACAAAATCCCGCGTTCAATTTTGCGGTGCTGTTTTTAGACCTTAACCGCTTCAAGACCGTCAATGAAAGTCTCGGACATTCTATCGGCAATAATCTGATTCAATGCGTCGGTAAAAGATTGAATGAATTAATTAAGGACGAAGATTTACTGGCACGTTTCGGCGGTGACGAATTTGGGATTATTCTGACTAACGTCAAAAATACCGATGATGTCGTCAGTTTCGCGCAACTCATCAACTACAAATTTTCTTCACCGTTCAACATCGGCGGCAGGGAAGTTTTTATCAATACGAGCATCGGCATTTCGTTTGGCAACATCAATTATGGCGAAGCCGAAGAAGTCCTGCGCGATGCCGATATTGCGATGTATTACGCTAAGGACAACAAGCGAAACTACGAGATTTTCAATCAAACGATGCACACTCGCGCCGTCACACTGCTTCAAATCGAAACCGATTTGCGCTACGCTATCGAACGCCGCGAACTCTGTGCATTCTACCAGCCGATCATCGCGCTCGACACAATGGAATTGAACGGGTTTGAAACTCTGATTCGCTGGAATCATCCGCAGAGAGGTTTGATTCCGCCGAGTGAATTTATTCCCGTCGCCGAAGAAACCGGGCTAGTCGTGGCGATTACTTATTGGATTTTAGAAGAATCTTGTCGTGAAATCGTTCGTCTGCAAAGACTTGATCCGGCACAAAAGCCTTTATTCCTGAGCGTTAATCTTTCGGGCAAACATTTTGTTCACAGCGATCTCGTCGAACGAATTCAGGAAATCACGATTAAAACCGAAATGCCGCCGCAATGTTTGAAACTGGAAATTACGGAAAGTGCGGTGATGGACAATCCTGAACAGGCGATTTCGATGCTCAAGCGTCTCAAACAAATCGGTGTACAGCTTTCGATAGACGATTTCGGGACGGGTTACTCTTCCTTGAGTTATCTGCACCGCTTTCCGATTGACACGCTTAAAGTTGACCGTTCATTTGTCAGTTCGATGGAAGACGGCAGCGAAAACGGCGAGATTGTCCGCACGATTATCGCGCTGGCGAAAACCTTGAATCTGGATGTCGTCGCCGAAGGCATCGAGACGATTCATCAGCTTCACCAACTAAGAATTCTCGGCTGCGAATACGGGCAAGGCTATCTTTTCTCGCGTCCCGTGCCGGTTGAAGAAGCGCAGCTTATTGTCGAAGATAAAATGCGCTGGCAAAATGTTATTCCGAACAATAATCCGGCGACGCTCGCACAAAACCGCGAATTTACACACCTTCGGTTGGCTAAATAATTCTCCGAAGGTCATTTTCATTTCAGGTCAAATTAATAAAAATTCGGTCATTTTGAATGAATTGTCCGTAAATTTGCGAAAGGTTCACAATCTTAGTCAGCCGCGAAAATTTTATAAATGTTTTTTAATCAAGATGTTAAAGTTGACTGTCTTAAATGGCACGAAAATTGCTGATATAAGTATGACCATCGCACTCTGAGCCGGAGAATCTCAGCAATATCAAAAGATTAAAAAGCATTTAACAAAAAATAATTTTTGACAGCCGGACTTTTGACTTCATAACAAGGGTTAATAATGACGAAAAAGGCGAAAACAATCGAACTCCCAACCTGGATCACTTTAGCCGTCGGACTATTGATTTTCGGACACTCCGCATTCCAGATTCCTTTCAGCCAATTTGATAGCGGATTAATCGCATTTACAATATTTACGGTATTTTTTAGTTCTTATCTGCAAATTCAGATTCCGCGCACAAATCTCTATTTAACGGTTTCAGACACATTGGTTTTTATCGCGCTGCTGACTTACGGCGGCGAAGTCGGAATTGTTCTCGCCGTTCTCGAATCAATTTTTAATTCGTTAAATCTAAAGCGAAAAGGTGTTCATTTTCGTACAAAGACATTGTTTTTAAACGGTGCGATTTCAGCGGTCACGACTTTTGTAACTGTATTTATTCTCAGACATATATTCGATTCTATCGGCGATGTAACTGCTAACGGAACACCGACGAATTTTGTCAAAATGCTCTGCGTAATGGCGGTCGCACAGTTTTTAATGAATTCACTGGTCGTTTCGCTGATCTGCGCCGAAGACAGTAAATCGTTCTGGAAAATCTGGTATAAAAACTGTTTCAATACGTTGATTTTTTATGTTGCCGGAGCATCGTGTGCCGGACTTGTCATTAAATCCTTTCAGCGGGTTGACCCTTTTCTGGTGATGGCGACATTTGCAATTTCGGCAATAATCTATTCGACTTACCGCCACTATTTGAACGACATTAAGGAAACCGCCGC
The DNA here is from genome assembly GCA_965247805.1 of Pyrinomonadaceae bacterium. Lineage (GTDB taxonomy): Bacteria > Acidobacteriota > Blastocatellia > Pyrinomonadales > Pyrinomonadaceae > JAFDVJ01. Next base: position 3,377,234 of record OZ252034.1, on the reverse strand, counting down.
GAAAGCCGAGCAGTCCGAACGCGAACGCGCTGAAGAAGCCGAAAATCACATCATCGAACTTCAGCATTACATCACCGATCAGGAAAAAACCGGACTCGCACTTAGAGAGAGCCGCGAACTTTTTCGCCACGCCGCTTATCACGACAGTTTGACCGGACTTCCGAATCGCAATTTTTTTATCGAATCACTCAAATCTTTGTTGGAAACATCGCAGCAAAAACCGAATACGAAATTTGCCATATTATTTTTGGACCTCAACCGCTTCAAAACAATTAACGACAGTCTCGGACATACGGCGGGCGACCGTCTGATTCTGCAAGTTGCCAAGCGTCTGTCATCAATAATGCAGAAAGGCGGTTTGGTAGCGCGGTTCGGCGGTGACGAATTTGCCGTTATCTTAAACAATATCGAGATGAGCGACGATGCAGTGCAGGTCGCCGACTTAATCAGGCGCAAGGTTGCCGCACCGTTTTCGGTTAACGGAAGACAGGTTTTTACAAATTTCAGCATCGGTATCGCGCTTAACAGTCAGACTTATAAAGACGCTGAAGAGATTTTGCGTGATGCCGATATTGCAATGTATTCGGCAAAGAAAAATAGCAAAGATTACGTTGTTTTTGATCAAACAATGCACCTTCGCGCCGTCAATCTGCTGCAAATGGAAACGGATTTACGCCACGCCGTCGAACGTGACGAACTGCTCGTTTATTACCAGCCGATGATTGATCTGGCAACGATGAGTTTGATGGGATTTGAAGCGTTGATGCGTTGGAATCATCCGCAGCGCGGAATTGTTGCGCCAATTGAATTTATTCCGGTTGCGGAAGACACGGGTTTGATCGTGCCTTTGACACTCTGGATTTTGCGAAAAACCTGCGAACAATTAGTCAAATGGCAAGCTCGTTCCCCGCTCAATAAAAATTTAATAATGAGCGTCAATCTTTCGGGCAAACATTTTGCCCAGCCGGATTTAGTCGAGCAAATTCGCAAAATTCTCGTCGAAACGCAAGTCAATCCGGCGTGTCTGAAAATGGAAATTACGGAAAGCGCAATTATGGAAAACGCCGAAAACACGATTACGATGCTCAAAAACATTCGCGCACTCGGCATCAAACTTTCGATAGACGATTTCGGGACGGGTTACTCTTCCTTGAGTTATCTGCACCGCTTTCCGATTGACACGCTCAAAGTTGATCGTTCGTTCGTCAGTTCGATGGAAGACGGCAGCGAAAACGGCGAGATTGTCCGCACGATTATCGCGCTGGCGAAAACCTTGAATCTGGATGTCGTCGCCGAAGGCATCGAGACGATTCATCAGCTTCACCAACTAAGAATTTTAGGTTGTGACAATGGGCAAGGCTATCTTTTCTCGCGTCCCGTGCCGGTTGAAGAAGCGCAGATCATCGTGGACGACAGCCAACGCTGGCAAAACATTATCCCGAACAATAATCCGACGATAATTGCTCAAAACCGCGAATTTTCATACTTGAGATTAGCGAACTGAAAAAGTCAGAACAGCGAGCGGTAGCGACCTGTTAATCTTTTCAATCTGTATTCTCAATTAAACAATTAACGGATACTTTAAAAGCCGCGATCAACAGGTCGCTACCGCTCACTGTTCTGACTTGAATTACACAAAAACTTTCGGTTTTGCGCCGAGCGGAAATTCTTTTTCGTAGATATTAGCGAGATTCAGCAAAACGCCTTCCGACCAGAAATTGCCGACAAGCTGTGTGCCGATTGGCAATCCTTCGCCTGATAATCCGCAGGGAATCGAAATGCCCGGAACGCCCGCCAAGTTTGCCGAAACCGTGTAAACGTCATTCAAATACATCGCCAGCGGATCGTCTGATTTTTCACCGATTTTAAAGGCGGTCGTTGGCGAAGTCGGTGTCAGAATCGCATCGCATTTTTCAAAAGCCGTTTGATAATCGCGTTTGACGAGGGCGCGAACCTTTTGCGCTTTTGAGTAATAAGCGTCGTAATAACCGCTCGATAAAACGTAAGTTCCAAGCATAATGCGGCGTTTGACTTCCGCGCCGAACCCTTCTTCACGGGTTTTGAAATAATTTTCGCGCAAACTGTGTGCGCCTTCCGTCCGAAAACCGTAGCGCACACCGTCGAAACGCGCCAGATTTGACGAAGCCTCAGCCGTTGCAATAATGTAATAAACCGCGATGCCGTATTTCGCGTAGGGCAATTCGACATCAACGATTTCAGCACCAAGCGAGCGGTAATTTTCGATAGATTTTTCAACCGCTTCACTCACCTCCTCTTGCAGACCTTCACCGAATAATTCACGCGGAACACCGATTTTTTTGCCTTTTATGTCATTATTCAAAGTTTCGTGGTAATTCGGAACAGCAACGTCAGCCGTCGTCGAATCGTTCGCGTCGCGTCCGGCGATCACGCCCAAAACGTCGGCGACATCTTTCGACGTTTGACCGAAAATCCCGATATTATCGAGCGACGAAGCAAATGCAACCAGCCCGAAACGCGAAATTCGCCCGTAAGTCGGTTTGAGTCCGACGACACCGCACAGAGACGCGGGCTGCCGAACCGAACCGCCGGTTTCCGAACCCAAACTTGCACGAACCACGCCCGACGCAACCGCGACGGCAGAACCGCCCGAACTTCCGCCCGGAACGCGCTCCAAATCCCACGGATTTTTGACATTGCCAAACGCCGAAGATTCGTTTGACGAACCCATCGCAAATTCGTCCATATTCGTCTTCCCGACAATAATCGCGCCTGCGTCATTTAATTTTTTCGCGGCGGTTGCATCGTATTGCGCCTTGTAATTATTGAGAATCCGCGAGCCGCAAGTCGTCTGCAAATCCTTTGTGCAAATGTTGTCTTTGAGCGCAATCGCCATACCGCGCAGAGATTTTTCGCCCGAATCTTTTTCCACTTCGTCCGCACGCTGCGCCGCATATTCGCGCTCGATTGACAGAAATGAGTTCAATTCGCTGTTCAATTTTTCGGCGTTATCTAAAGTTTTTTCGATGTTTTCTCGAATTGACATAATTTAGTTCAAAATTTTATTAATCAGCCATTTGTCGTTTTGTTTAATGACTTCGACGTTAATTGATTTTTGTTCGGTTCGCGTATCGTCTTTCCAAAGCAGCAAAACCTGCATATTTGTTTTCGCCGGTTCGACAATTTCGCATTTGCCGACGCGAAATGTTTTTGGAAAATCCATATTATTCGTCGTGAAAATATCGTTTTCCGTCTGCAAACTCTGCAAAGACCGGAAATATTCCGGCGTGATAAATTTCTCCAACGGTTTCAGATTCTCCGGCGAAAATTTCATATCGTTGCCGAAATGATACGAATAAAATTCCTTCACGACCAGCCGCGAATCAGTGCATTGCGGCTCTTCCAGATTCGGAACGCTTCCACACGAAGCAAGACAAAAGGCAAAAGACAAAAGGCAAAAACCAGAAGACTTTCGCCAATTAACCATTAACCATTGACCGTTCATCATTATTTTCATAAAACTTTCGGAACTTGGAAATGTCCTTCGACTGCCGACGGAGCTTCTTTGAGCGCGTTTTTCTGTCCCAAAGATTCGTGCGGAACGTCTTCGCGGCGCGTGTTCGTCGCTTCGCCTTCCGCCGTTAATCCGCCGAGCATCGGTTCGACGTTTGAAATATCGAGTTCGTTTAACTGCTCGACATACGCGACAATATTCGCCATCTGCGGCGTGTAAAGCGCGACTTCTTCGTCCGAAATTTCAAGATGTGCCAGTTTTGCTACTTCTCTAACGTCCATAATTATTTCTTTAAAAAGTTCTTCTTCCGCGCCAAACAGCTTCCCGCCGCCAGTAAAAATTGGTAGCGCAGATTGTCATCTTTAATTGAATCAGCCGCACGGCGCATTTTCGGTGTGACTTCGTTGAGCGCGAGTTCCTCTAATTCTTCGTCGGAAAGCGTCGGTTTGTTGTTTTTGGCGCGGGCGGTTTCAATCGTTTTTTCGTCCACGCGAAATTCGATAAACGTCACGATTGCCTGCCCCAACACCGAATTTATTTTGAAAATCATCTGCCCGCTCAGACTTTGCAGATGTTTTTTCCACATTTCGCTCGAAACGGCAATCGTCAGATGTTTTTGATTTAAGTTCAGCGGAATCGCGTGCGGCGACAGAGATTCGCCCGCAATCTTGCGCCACGCGGCAAACGTCACCGCTTCGCGCACGTTTTCGTTGTCGTCAAATTGTTTAATCAGCGCCGGCAATGCGCGAAACAATTCATTCATAATCCGGTCGTTTGTCGGTCGTTCAATGTTCGTTGTAATCTAAATGCTTGCGACATCTAAAATTAAACCACGAAATTATGAAACTTCCAAAATTGATTCTCGCTTCGGGCAGTCCGCGCCGCGCCGAAATTTTGACTTCGGTCGGATGGGAATTTACCAAAGACTCCGCCGACATTGACGAAACCGAATTTCCGGGCGAAAAACCGGAAGATTACGTCCAAAGATTAGCCCGCGAAAAAGCCGAAACCGTCGCCGCAAAATATTCGGACGCAATTGTTTTAGGTGCTGATACAACCGTCGTTATTGACAGTCAAATTCTCGGCAAACCGGCGGATTTAACCGACGCTAAACGAATGTTAAAAACGCTTTCTGGCAATTGGCACGAAGTCTTAACCGGCGTGGCAATCATCAAGTCAGAACCATCTGCGGCAGCGGATGGTTTAACTTCTAAATTTAGATCAGTTGTTGGAATTCAAAAAACTCGCGTTAAATTCGTCGAAATGTCTGACGCGGAAATTAATTTTCTCGCCGAAAAAGGCGAACCTCTCGACAAAGCCGGTGCTTATGCAGTTCAAGCGCAAGCCGCTTTGTTTATTGAAAAAATCGAAGGCGATTACTGGAACGTCGTCGGTTTGCCGGTCAGTTTGGTTTATGAATTGATCAAAGATTGGGAAATTGAGGCAGAAACCCGCGCGTGAGCAAGGGTGCAAAATACTCACTTTGAAACACCCTTGCTCACGCGCGGGTTTCTGCCCTTAAATACATAAAAAAAGCGGCTTAAATTTCTTCAAGCCGCTTTTTCACTTTTCTGCTTTGTTTATTACAAAACTTTGTCAATCGCCTTTGAAATCGGGATTGAAATATCGCTCTCAGGATCAATTCCGCCGAACGCTTCGCTGATCGGTTTCCCGTCTTTGCCCAAGATAACAAATGATGGAATCTGGTCAACGCCGAATTTTTTGAGCGTCAAAAGCCCATCCGAATCGCGTAAAATCGGTACGTTCAATTTGTTTTTCGTCGCAAACGCACTGATTTCATCATTGCCCGCAAAATTTTTTGATTTTGCATTGCTCGAATCGGTGGCGACAAAATAAATTACGACATCTTTTCCGGCATATTTCTTCGCCAGTTTGTTGGTGATGATCGCCTGATCTTTTGACAACGGCAGCCAGGTTGCGCCGATTGCCAAAACGACAATCTTACCGTTTTGATCCTGCACATTGACTTTTTCGCCCGTGAGCGACGTTAAAGTTACACTTTGCGCCGCTGCCGCAAACGAAAAAGCAAACACTAAACTTAAAGCCGCAACCAAAATTTTTATCTGTTTCATATATTTGATGACCGCTTTCGGTATCGTTAATTTAGATGCAAGTTTGATGCCGATTTACTGCTTTCGGTTCAAAACCGTGTTGTCTATCAAACGAATATTTCCAAAACGCACGGCAACCGCAATTAAAACGGCAGTTTCACCGATTTTCTCGACCGGTTCAAGCGTTTCATTATCAACGACGGCGATGTAATCAATCTGGGCAAGCGGTTCTGTTTCGATGGTTTTTCGCACGATTTCGTGAAGATTTACGGCATTACGTTCACCGTTTTTGACGGCGAATTTCGCCTCGCGCAAAGCCTTGTAAATGATCGAAGCCTTTTGTCTTTCGTCGGAATTCAAACGGGCGTTGCGCGAAGACATCGCCAAGCCTGATTCTTCGCGGACAACCGGAATGACGACGATTTCCGTGTCGAATCCCAAATCCGTCGTTAATCTTTTGATAACGGCAACTTGCTGTGCGTCTTTTTGACCGAAAAACGCAAAGTCGGGTCGAATCGTGTTAAAAAGAATCGTCACAACCGTTGCGACACCGCGAAAATGTCCGGGACGCGACGCGCCTTCAAGCGTTTCAGTTAAATTTTCGACGTAAACATAAGTCGAAAAACCGTTCGGATAAATTTCTTCCGTGTCCGGCGCAAAAACGTAATCAGCCTGATATTCGGCAAGCATCGCGGCATCGGTCGTCAAATCACGCGGATATTTATCGAGGTCTTTTTTGTCATTAAACTGCGTCGGATTAACAAAAATCGAAACGATCACAATATCGCACATCTGCCGCGCTTCCTTGACTAGCGCAAGATGACCTTCGTGCAATGCGCCCATCGTCGGCACAAATCCGATAGTTTTATTCTCACGCCGAAGTTTCCGCGCCAGCGACGACATTCTTTGTTTACGGTTGATAATTTCCATTTATTCAAAAATTGACGGTGAATCGAGTTTGTTGCGTCTGCCTTGATACGTTCGCATCATCACGAACGGCGGCAAAATAAAAGAAAGCGCAGATAAAGCTAAAATTAATAAACTTGGAATATCGAATTCTAAAGGCAAATAACAACTTTCACAAAAACCAATTGTTCTTGCTTTGTCAATAGATTGAAAACTTGCATTTTGTAAATTCTGCAAAATATACATTTTCGCAATTAACAAACTAATCGCCAAAAACAGCGGAATGAAAAAGGCGAGTAATATTTGCTTTTTATTGCTCATTTCGAATCGTTTCGCAATTCAAAATCGGGGAAATCGTTTTGCAAAATTTCCAAAACCTGATCTTTCAAAACAGCCGTATCTTCGGTCACAGTCGTCCAAACGATTTTCCAATTTACTGCAAAATAAACGTGAACGGCAAAATTCCGAAAACCGATGATTTCTCTCCATTCAACTTGCGGATGCCGACTTTTCAGATCGCCTGAAAGATTTGTCGCCGCCTCACCGATGATTGTGAGTTTGTGCAAAACTGCGCTTTGCAATAAATTACTCGATAAAAAATCTTGCTCCTCGACACCTTTTAAAAAACTTTCGATGGAAGCAACAGATTCGACAATATCCTGCAAATATAGTTCTTCAAGCCGCATATAAAACCTCGGCTTCGGTCAAAACTTGTTGTCGAATAACCGGTTTCAATCCATCTTTCGGAACTAAATCAACTTTTGTATGAACAATTTCCTCCAGTTCGTATTGAATCTTTGCGAGTTTGATAAAACCGATTTTGGCTTCCGGGTTAAAATTGACTAAAAAATCAAAATCGCTTTTCTCGGTTGATTCACCGCGCACCTGTGAGCCGAACAACGCGAGTTCGCTGATTTGATATTTGCGACAAATGGCGGCGATTTTGCGTTTCGATTTTTGCAGAATTTCTGGAATCATCAATACAAAATTAGCAGAAAATTACTCTATTTCCAATTCTTTCTTGGTTTCTTCGGTCAAGCCGTAAGACTCTTTATCATTTGGATAGCTGCCGTTTTTGACATCTTTTGTCCAGTTTTGAATGGCTTCCGTCATCACGTCGCGGACGCTGGCGTATTGACGGACAAAGCGCGGCTGCCGTCCGAAGGTCATTCCGACCAGATCGTGCAGAACCAAAACTTGGATGTCGCATTCCGCGCCCGCGCCGATGCCGATGGTTGAGATTTCGAGTTCTTTCGTGATAATCGCGGCGACTTCGCGCGGGACAAGTTCGAGAACAATCGCAAATGCGCCCGCTTCTTCGAGTAATTTTGCGTCTTCGATTAATTTATTGGCGGCTTCGGCGGTTCTGCCCTGCACGCGATAGCCGCCCATTTTATAAACCGATTGCGGCGTTAGACCGATGTGCGCGACGACGGGAATTTCTTCGTCAACCAATCTTTTGACGAGTTCGACGCGGTTGCGTCCGCCTTCAAGTTTGATCGCTTCCGCACCGCCGTATTTCATTAATTTCAGGGCGTTTCTGACCGTTTCGTCGGCGTTGACGTGATACGTTCCGTAAGGCAGATCGGCGACGACCATTGCGCGTTCGGTCGCACGTTTGACGGCGATTAGTGCCGAGCAAATTTCGTCCAAAGTCACTGGAATCGTGTTGCCGTAACCGTGAATGACGTTGCCCATACTGTCACCGACGAGAATCATATCAACGCCCGCTTCGTCCACGATGCGCGCCGTCGGATAATCGTAAGCCGTCAGGCAAACCAGTTTTTCGCCGCTTTCCTTTGCCGCGCGAATCGCGGGTAGGTAAACCTTTTCGGGTTTGTCAGGTTGTAAATAAGCCATATTCGATTTTGGATTTTGGATTTTGGATTGGTTTCTTTTTTGAGCGAGTTATTTTATGTATAACTCGCTGTTTATTGAAAACTTTTTGAATTAAACTGAATGCTTTTTGAATGCGACAGCAAATCTAAAATCCAAAATCCAAAATCCAAAATCATCAGAGTGTCTTCAAAAACACCTTCATATCTTTATTCTCAAACGTCTTTTCGGTATTCGGATTCCAGCGTTTGACGATGGAAAAATCGCCTGTTTCGCTCAGAAGTCGTGAAATATCTTTTTTCAAAACCGGATGAACGACGTGCGGCGCGATTTCCGCGAGCGGCGCGAGAACAAAACGGCGATCCTGCATTCGCGGGTGCGGCAGTGTCAGAAAATCGGTTTCGCTCGTCACATCGCCGAATAATAATAAATCGAGATCAACCGTGCGCGGTTTTTTCAGGAACTTGTCCTTGCGTCCTAAAAGATATTCGATCCGCAGCATTCGCGCCATCATTTGCGAAGGCGTGATGCCGGAAATACAAATTTCGGCGACCATATTGAGAAAATTTTGATGACCTTCAAAAACGCCGACCGGCTCGGTTTCATAGATCGCGGAAAGTTTGTTGACCGTAAAACTCGCTTCCATTAGACCGCGCACCGCCAGCAGCAGATTGCCTGCGCGGTCGCCCAAGTTTGATCCCAAACTGACGTAAGCTGTTATTGATTCGGTTTCCACTTTATTAAAAGAATTTTATATGAAATTGAAAAAACAACCTAAGTTTGCGAAAAATTTATAGAAAGCGCAAATGAAATTAAAGTAAAAAAGTAAAAAGTAAAAAGTAAAAAGTAAAAAGTAAAAATTTAATCGCGTCTGACATTAATCGTGGTCATCGGATAAAACTTTGTGAGTTTCTAAACTCGAAACAAACATCAACAAAACTTGAAAAATGCTTCTCAAATCTTCTTTTACTTTTTCGGTGTAGAATGTTTCAATATAAAGAGTTGATAATTTAATTCCAGCAATGTTTTACAACAAAACATTCGGGCGGTTTGAACGCGTGTGCCGTCTTGACAAAAAACTTCACGCAATTAATAATGCCGCGCAGAAAATTTCGCAACAGCCAACGGTTTGAATCACCGACTGAACGCTCCTTTCAAGAATATATTTTGAATACACCTGCGCCGCTCACGACGCGTTCCGAACTTCTTCGTCTAATTCGCGGCGGTGAAGACACTTTTCTCGAACTCAAAGTCAAACTTTCCAATCCAGAACGCATTACGCAGGGCATCGTCGCGCTTGCCAACACTTCCGGCGGCACGATAATTTTCGGCGTTTCAGATCAACTGCGCGTCGAAGGCGTGGTTAATTCCGAATCGGTGCAGGAAGAATTGGTGAAAATCTGCCGCGAGGAAATCGTGCCGCCGCTCGTGCCTTTGATTGATGTCATTGCGTTCGACAATGGCAGGCGATTGGTCGTTCTCGACATCGAAGGCAAACGTCGTCCATACAGAACGCGCGATGGACGATTTTATATCAGAATCGGCGCGGAAAAACGCGAGATCAGCCGCGACGAATTATCCGCGTGGCTCGACGAACTGCGACCACTTTCCTACGAAAATATTCCTCTGGAACAGGTTTCGGAAACTGATTTTGACGATGCACTTTTATGGAGCTTTGCGGATGCTTTCGATACCGATTCGTTAGGCAAAAATCTCTATCAAACCGCCGAGTTTTTGAAAAAAGACTTACTGCTTGCCATCGGCGGCGCGGACGAATTTTTGCCGACATTGGCAGGCGTTTTGTTATTCGGCAAAAACGAAAAAGTTGCTAAAATCGCGCCGCGTTCAAAGGTTAAAGTCGCCCGTTATTCGGGCGAAAACGGCAGCGCGCAAATGGTTGAAACAGTCGAACTCGAAGGCAATTTGCTGACGCTTTACGAAGAAATTTTGAAGTTTATCAGCCGTTACTGCGACCTCGAAAAAAACAAGCCTAAAAAGTCGAAAACGAAGGGCGATTCGCCGGTTCAGGCGCGGGGCAATTATCATCTTTTCGCCATTCGTGAAGCCGTTTCAAATGCCTTGATGCACCGCGATCTGGCGATTCGGGATATTTCGACGCGGATCACAATTTACGACAACGCCATCGAATTTATCAATCCGCGCCGCACCAACGGATTTTCGCCGCCGGCTTCGCGCGCAATTCGTTACGGCATCACGCAAAAACTGAATCCGCAGATTGCTTCGATTTTCTCGAAACGCGAATACGGCACAACCGTTCCGCGCGGCGGTTTGCCGATGCTCCTGCGCGATTCGCACAACTTTTCCGGCAAACGCTCGGAAATTTACACGACAAACGATGAATTTAAGCTAAAGATTTACGGCATTTAAAAGTGAGAAATGAGAAGTAAAATCAATTTACTTCTCATTTCTCACCTCTCACTTTTAATTTAACAGGTTATTTTTTCTCTTTTTCTGCCGTATAGAAAGGACGGTGCTGGACGACGAGTTGTTTTTCTTCGTAAACGCCGTCGCCGTTGAGGTCAACTTTGACTTCGAGTTTGTATTTTTTGCCGTCCTTCGGCTTTTCGCCTGCGTCGTAGGCGATGCTGTATTGATTGCGAAGCAGCGCGTTAATTGACTTTAGCGCGTTCGGAATTTCGCCCTCGAATGTCACCGGAAAATGTGCGCCGCCGGATTCTTTGGCAAAAGTGTTCATTGTATTCTGTGCCTGCAAAAACGTCAGTCTGCCCGGACTTCCGTCAATGCCGTCGGTCGCGCCGAGACGGTCTTCGTAAAGTTTGTAGAAAAGATTTCCGGTGCTGATGATATAGATCGGGATGCCGGCTTTCTGAACGATTTTGCGAATGTCGTCGTAATTGGTTTTGCTGAAAGTATTGATGCCCGAAGCAACGAGAATAATCGCGCGGCGTTTTGCTTTAACCGCCGTCATTCCGCCGTATTGAGCGTATTCTTCCTTGGAATTTTCCAACACAACCGCGTCGCCTTTACCGCCGATTAATGCAAATTTCAGCGAATCGAACAGATTATTCTCACGAAAAGCCGGATTATTTCTGAGCAGTAAATCAACCGTCTGGCGCAGACGATTCGGGTCGTTGGTGAAATCCGTAATCGGTGTCGGGCGAATGTCAAAGGCAATCACGGACACATAATCGTCGGGCGGTTTGATAAAATTCGAGAGAAAATAAGCGACCGGACGAACGACTTCGAGCTTGCCGGATTCAAAACCGCGACTTCCGGCATCGCCGAACGCCTCCGACCATTTGCTGTATTCAACGACAAGACTAACGGTAATCGGTGCTTCGGGCGTGGCGAATTGGGTGATTTCCTGCTTCACTCCATTTTCAAAAACCGCGAAGTTTTCCTTTTTTAAACCGGTAATAATTTGCCCGGATTTTTTATCATAGACAACCGCGTCAACATTGACGATGTTCGTTTTAATTGACAAAACTTCGTCGTCCTTAACGGCGTTTTTTTCGTCTTCGTCAAGTTTTCGCTGCTCTTCTTCCTTCTTGCGTTCTTCTTCATTTCGCGGGAGCGGACGCGTATTTTTCTTGCCGTTGCCGGAGGTCGGATCAACTTTTTGCGGTTTGGATTGGGCGAAACCGACGATGGCAAGGACAAATAACAACGCGATTAAACTAAGCGGACGACACGATAACACGGCTTTCATATAGTTTTCTACTTTCCCGGAGCTTATTTATTCTTTAGATACCGATTGTGCGCTTTTGGTTGGTTTTTATCAAGCGTTTTAAAGTTTAAAAGGTGAAAAAGTTTAGTTGAAAATTCTTCAGTAACTTTTTCACCTTTACATCTTTTAAATTTTAATTCGGCGTGATTTCGATGCTGACTTCAAACGAGCCGGAATTGTCTTCGAGATTTCCTTCGTTAATGCCTAAGAACAACGCGCCGTCGCGGGTTGCCGTGAATTCGCGTGATGCGCCGACGAAGACGAATTCGTTATTGTCGTCGCCGATCACGGCGATCAATCCGCCGGTCGGTTCAGACTGCATCAATTTATCTTTGTCAGGTAGTGAACCGACACCTGCCGCTGACGAATAACGTCCGTTGCCTAAATTGATCTGACCTTTGCCGGTGATGCGGATTTTCTGCCCTTTTTTGACAACCCAACCTGAATTTGACCAGCCGTTCGCCGTATTGTCCGCTAAAACCTTGACATTCAGCGTAATCGGCTTTGCCGCCACATCAATTTTAACCGGCGTGGTCGGAGTTGTAATCACGGTTGTGGTCGGAGTCGGCGTTGGAGTCGGCAAAGTATTCGGAATAGTTACTTTGTCGGTGATAATTACGCTTTTTGAAGGTGTCGGCTGCGGAGTCGGCTTGGTTTCCGTTTGTCCGACAGTAATGACCGTGTTGTTTTTAGTCGGAGTTTCCTTTTTCGCGGTCGTGTCGCTGTTGGTCGGCAGAGAAATTTTGACATTTGAATTTGTCGGCATCGTCACCGATTCAAACTCGATTGTTTCAATTTCGTCGGCGAAAAAATTCATCTGCCGCTGGCGTGTGCCGTCGCCGATCACGATTGTAAATTTTCCTTCGCCGAAACTGACGATTTTTCCTTTAATAATACTTCCGTCCTTGAGCCGAATCGTATCGGCGAAGGTCAGACCGAGCATTGAAATAATAAGACTGATAGCGAACGCAAAGCGATAAATTTTGGATTTTGAAAACATACTACCTCCACAGGAAACTAAAAATTTTCAGATAGGTTTGGCGATTGAACGCCGGTCGGAAAAGTTCTTTTCATTGAAATAAATAAACGGGGAAAGCGACATTTAAAAACAATCTTCTTGATGTCAAATTGCAGCGCAGAGTTGCAAATTTTGCTGACGGCAAATTCAATTCGCATTATACATAAATAATTTAAGGTTGTTAATTAAGCAAAGGCATTTATCATCTTGCAACAAATTTGCTTTTGCAATTGTCCGGCAATACAAAACACTGCTTTTACATTCAAAGCGGAAGCAAAATGATTTTTGTAAATTTAACTGTCGGCGCGAACTGCAACGACTTTGGAGTTCACGCTTTTTGTTGACAAAATTCTGTTATAAAGTTACTAACAAATTATGAAATTACCCATCTCATTTGAAGAAGCTGCATATTTCAACAACGAATATCGCGGAGATTTAATCGTTACAAAAGGCGTGTTGTATTATTTTCCACACACGCGCGTCAAATACGCACGGCACGCCGAAGAATTGGGCGGAAAAGAGGCGATGCCGATATTTGATTTGCTCGGAAATCTCGCGCCGATTTTTGCCGCTGTTCCGTGGATTCGAGTTGCCGCCGACAAAAGCATCAAGACGGGAAAATTTTTGAAACGAACTTTTCGCCCGACGATAAATTCTCCGCAGATTCGCAAAATACAGCTTTGGCGCGGCAGTGAAACGAACGAGTCTTTACAGAGTGTTTTGGACGAATTTATTACGCAGACGAAAAAAAACGAGTTGAAGTTTGAAGAAGATTCCGTTCCACAGCCGATGCGTTTTGCGGTTGGTGAAGTTGAAAATGCCAAACTCGGCTTAAAGTTTACATTTGACGCAAAATTTGATAATCACGATTTTAAAGTTAATCTGATTCACCGAAGTTTGTTCAAAAAAGCATTACAGGACGGCGGTTTTTTGCCGTAAAAATCTATGAAAAACAAATTCATTTTTTTACTGATAATTTTAGTTTTGTTTTCGGCAAATACGTTTGCTCAAAAGCAAAACGCGGCGGCGTTTGTCGAATCGTTTTACAAATTTCAGCGGGCGCGTTCGGGAATTTTCAACGCCGCCGAAGTCAACGCTCATAAACGCTGGTTTTCGGCGGAGTTGAATAAACTACTGCAAAACGAATTGAAACGCGAAAAGGAATATTTGAAGAAAAATCCGACTAACAAACCGGCTTTCGGCGACGGACTGACTTTCGAGCCGTTGGATGAATGTTACAAGATGGGCAAATTTTACAATCATCTTTATAAAATCGGTGCGCCGACAGTTAATGGAAACAAAACAATTGTCGAAATTAAGTTTTCTAACCCGAAGGTTTGCGGCGGCGATTTTGTAGATACTTACAAAGTCGAACTTCTCAAAAACAAAGGAGTTTGGCTGATAAACGATTTTATTTATTCGGACGGAAAAAGTCTTTCAGGCGAGTTGAAAAGGACGGAATATTAAAAAATGATCGCAAAAATTCCGCGAAATAAAGACGACGACTACACCCGCGAAGCCGCCGATGCGCGGCGCGAATTTGCAAAGGAACAAACTTCAGCCGAGTTAAATCACGTCGGAAAATATTCGTTTGATCCGGCGGTTTTGCCGGGAAACATCGAGCATTTTATCGGCGCGGCACAAGTTCCGATTGGTCTTGCCGGACCGCTTTTGGTGAACGGCGAATATGCGAAAGGTGAGTTTTATTTGCCGCTGGCGACGACTGAGGGAACTTTGGTTGCAAGCTATAATCGCGGAATGAAATTATTAAGAGAATCGGGCGGCGTGACGGCGACGGTCGTTGACGATGCGATGCAGCGTGCGCCGGTTTTCGTGTTCAAATCGGCGCGGGAAGCACAAAAATTTTCGGTTTGGGTAAAAGAAAATTTCAATGAAATAAAAGCCAAAGCCGAAACAACAACGAGCGTCGGGAAACTACGCGACATTCAGCAGTTTCCCGCGAGTCGGTTTTTATACCTGCGATTTAATTACATAACCGGCGACGCGGCGGGGCAGAATATGGTCGGCAAGGCGACCAAAGCTGCTTGCGATTGGATAAAATTGGTTTATGAAGGCATCGAACGCTACCAACTCGAAGGCAGTTTGGCGACCGACAAAAAGACTTCGTTCGTCAATACTTTGCACACTCGCGGCAAAAAAGTCATTGCCGAAGCGACGATTTCCGCCGAAAAATTAAAATCCATAATGCACGTTTCGGTTGAACAGATTTTTGAAGCGCGGCTTGCGTCGCAGTTTGGCGGATATTTGGCGGGCGTGAACAACAATGGCGCACATTCGGCAAACGGCATCACGGCGATTTTTATCGCCTGCGGGCAGGATGTTGCTAATGTCGCTGAATCTTCAGCGGCAGCAGTTTACGCGGAAATTACGAAGTCGGGCGATTATTATTTTTCGATCACGATTCCTTCATTGATTGTCGCAACCTACGGCGGTGGAACAGGTTTGCCGACACAGCGCGAATGTCTGGAATTAATGAATTGTTACGGAAAAGACCGCGTAAAAAAATTCGCCGAAATCATCGCGGCAACTGTTTTATGCGGGGAATTATCGCTCGGAACTGCCGTCATCGCCGACGAATGGGTTTCGTCGCACGAAGAGCTTGGACGCAATCGTTAGAAAAATCAGAACGGGAAGCGATAGCGACCGTGTAAAGATCAAAAAAACGAATTCTGAATAGTTTAGAATCAGTTTTTTAAAAAAGTTTACACGGTCGCTATCGCTTCCCGTTCTGACTTGTTTATTCTGACATTTCATTGATCCGTGCCGGTTGGAGATTGAGTTTATTTTCGCCGCCGATGATGCTGACGGGTGAACTCCAGATGGCGAAACCGCTACCGGATTTCGTGATGCCGAACAGGTAATAGCTATCCGGTTTGACATCCTTCATTGATGCTTTGCCGCCGCCGTCGGTGGTTGCGTTGTATTTGATATGTTTTTTGATCGCGTTGAGCGCGTCATTTTTAAAATCGCTGTAACGGTCGGGATACATCACCGCGAGTCCGAAACTGTTTGACAAAGTTTGACCTTCAATCGGTTCGAGGTTAGCTTCGCTCAAAATTTCTTCCAAATCTTTGTCAAGCAGATAAAATTTTTCGTTTTTGACCGCTTGCACTGCACCCGATTTAGTCGAAACTTTTGCGTCAACCACAACTAAACCTTTATCGGCTGGAACAGTTGTGACACTCGTTTGCGACGACGGGACACTCTGCGGAACATTTTGCGGAATGCTCGGCGGCGGGGCGGTGATCGTGCTTGGCGGATTGACGGTGGTCGAACTTGACGGAACCTCGATTTGGTTCGGCGGAATATCGGTGCGCGTCGTTTCACGCGAACTCGTCGAACTTCGCGGCTGGGCGACGTTGACGTTAATACTTCTTGAATTCGCGCTGTCGTCATTATTGCGCGTCATCGCAATCAGCAGAAAAATTACGACAATTCCGAGAATCGCAATCGGCGCGATAACCCATTTCGGAAAACCTTCTTCACGCGGTTCGGCAACAATCACACGCCGTTGAATAACCGGAGTCGGCGGCGCATTTAGCGGACGACCGCAATTGGGACAAGCCACTGCTTCGATAGAAACTTCGTGACCACATTCGGGACAATTAATTAAAGCCATTTTTGGAAACCTCTCTTCGATAAAAATTTTTCAAGTTAGAAAACGTATCAAAAGCGGACAATATTGTTCCGCAGAAAGGTTGTAGGCAATGATTGTGCCGTGACTTTAGATCGGCAACTAGCCAAAAGCGGATAATGATCGAACATCGCAACCGGGAATGTAAAATCTTTCGGATTCGCAAAAGAACAATATGACGGAAAGCATAATAACTGTGCGAAGACTTGAAAATTGGCTTCAACCGTTACCAATTTGAAACTTTCCACTCGGTATCTTAAATATGTTTTCACTTAAAGTAAGAGGACAAAATAATTTATGAAACAACGGAACGCGGACACTCTTGTCCGCATTGAGTGCAAATTGTTGCTTGGCGGATGATTGGTTCGTTCATAATTTCTGAACGTATTCTAACCCATCTTCCAAATTAATGACATCGGCATATTTTGCCTTTAAATTGTTTGGATTATTCGGTTTGGTATTTGGTTTTAACTATAAAATTCAGTGCGATAGTCAAGATTAAAGCCATTCCGGTGGCGGCGATAACATAATAAAAAGCCCGCGTATAATCGCCCCCGTCAGCATCGGCGACGGCACCCGTGATGCGTCCGCCGATTGCCGCGCCGATAGTTTCGATAACCGTGATCGCGCCGAGAATTTTCGGATAATCTTTTGAGCCGAAGTAATCTGCGACAAGTCTTTGAAGCAAAACGAAAGTTCCGCCGTAGCCGAAACCGAACGGAATGACGAACAGCAACATAGTCGCGGCGGAGAAATTTAATAAAACGAGCGTTGCTAAAAACATCACGCTGCAACAAACCAGCATCACGCGCGTCGGCGAAATTTTGTCCGATATAAAGCCGAACAGAAATTTTCCGCCGATGCTCAGGAACGAAAGCAAGGCTTGAATTAAGCCTGCCATTTCCGGCGAAACACCTATTTTCGGCGTGCGAATATACAAAATAAGCTGCTGCGTTGAAACAAAAAGCGGGTAAAAAATCAGTGCGGCGCAAAAAGCAAAAACCCAAAAAAGCGGCGTTTTCATCGCTTGGAAAAGAGACAAACCAATTTGATTATCTCCAATTGTAAATGTTTCCGGCGGTTCGGTTTCGTCGCCGTCGGGGAACAAACCGATGTCGGACGGTTTGGTTTTAACGAGAAAAATTACCGCCGGAATTAAAATCAGCCAGATCAGTAAGCTCACGCAAATCATCGCCACACGCCAGTTATATTTCAGAATTATCGGTGTTGCTATTAACGGAATTAATATTCCGCCGATGCTCGTGCCGGTCAAAACGATTCCCAAAGCCGTCCCGCGTCTGCGCCGGAACCAATTTGATACGAGAACCGTATTTATCAAAACGCCGACGAGTCCGAGCGCGATTCCGAACAAAATTCGCGCCGCATAAATCGTGCCGATTGTCGTTGCTTGCGAATGAATCAGCAAACCACCGCCCAAAATCACACAACCGATCAGCATCAGTTTTTTGATGTCGAATTTTTGAATAAAATAACCCGTAAACGGTGCGGAGAATCCGGCAACCAGAAACGACAGAACGCCGAAATTTGAAACGATTGTTTGTGCTTTATCCGCCGGAATCGCGCCGTTGGTAATAAAATCGTTGCGAATCCATTCGGAAAACACGGGAATTCCGCCGATTGACAAACCGTTGCTGACAACCAGCGAGAGCGTCGCAACCGCCACGATTGTCCAGCCGTAATAGAGTTTGTTCTTCATTTTAATTGCAATCTTCGATAAATCTCAAATATTCGCCTTCAAGTGAATGAACATTTATTGCGCGTTTACCTTCGTGTAAATTTTTCGGTAGAAATCTTTTTAAGTGATTTAATATTTGCGGAAATTTCTTGCTTTTGCTGCTATTCGTCAGTCCGGCTTTCCAATTTTCAAGATACTTCTGGTATTGAAAAGCAGCCTGACATTTATTTGAGTAATGTTTGTAAATTTTTCTTTCGGTAGGTTTATGACAGTGAGAACAGTGCATTATTGAAACGCTTGGAAAAATTTGGAGCCGGTGATGGGACTCAAACCCGCGACCTGATGATTACAAATCAACTGCTCTATCAACTGAGCTACACCGGCTTATGACTGTTTGTGTAACAGCCGCAAACGAAAATATTACAAAACCCTCGAATTTTGTGCAAGCGCGGATTTGAAAATTATTTTGTTAAACTAACAAAATAATTGTTGACGATTGTTTTGCAAAAAGGTTACGATTGTTAGTGCCATTTCGGGCATATTTAGTTCAAAAACCTCTTTCAATTTAATTTCTAAAGAGAATTTCAAATAAAAATCGTAATAAAAAAGGAGACAATCGTGAATTTTCAGGATTTTTTCAGGAAAAGTTTCGGAGTGCTTTGTTTAGGCTTAGTGGTTTCTTCAGCAGCTTTTGCACAAGATCAAAAGCCGACAATGGTGGTTAGTGAGGAAAAGAGTGACCTGCCGGTTGCAGGTGCAAACAATCTGTATTGTGCGGGTTATGTCGAAACCGAGAAGGTTGATACAAGCAAAAAAATCGTCGGCGCGGAAAATGAACAGGAGCAAAATGTTTATTCGCAAGGCAATAATGTTTACATCAATTTAGGCGCGAACAAAGGCGTAAAGGTTGGTGATATGTTTGCAGTGATTCGTCCGCGCGGGCGCGTTGAAACACGCTGGACTAAAAAGAATAATTTAGGCTTTTACGTTCAGGAAGTCGGTGCTTTGGAAGTCATCAGAGTCAAAAACGAAGTCGCTGTTGCGCGTGTCAAAACGTCGTGCGACAATCTTTTGCTCGGCGACCTTTTACAGCCGATTCCGGCGCGAACCAGTCCGCTTTATTCGCAAAGACCGGTGCTTGACACTTTCACCGATCCGACCGGCAAGGCGCAGGGCAGAATTTTTATGGCGCGTGACAATGTTGAATTGTTGGGACGCGACCAGATCGTTTACATTGATTTAGGTTCGGAAGACGGCGCAAAAGTCGGCGATTTTCTGACAATTTACCGTCCGCTCGGCAAAGGCAATTTGTTCAGAAAGCAGCAAAAGGAAACGGTCAGCGCACGCAACGAAGGTTTTCAGTCAAACGTCTATCGCGGCGGGAAGTTTTCAAATCAGGCGGCGCGAAAGAAGGGCGATGAAGCCAACGGCAGAGTCGAAACAACCGAATCCGCTAAAAAAGATCGTCCGCAGGATTTGCGAAAAATAGTCGGCGAAGTCGTCATTCTTAATGTCAAAGGCAAAACCGCAACTGCCGTGATTGTTCGCACCGCGCAGGAAATTCACACCGGCGATTATGTCGAGATGCAGTAAATAAAAAAGCGTCGGTTAATTTATACCGACGCTTTTTTCATTTCCCAAATTATGAATACAGTAAAATGTCCGCAGTGTAATTTAACCAATTGGGCGACGCAGGCAACCTGCAAGCGCTGCGGTTTGCCGCTTGCAAATAATGAAGCCGCGATGCCGCCGGTTTCCGCCGTCAGCCAAAGTTTTACGGGACAGTCGCCGCAATTTGACGCGAATAATACTTCATACAACACCGGACAAAACACATTTCAACCGCAGAACAATCCGTTCGGGCAGCTAAGTCAATATAATCAAACGAATCGGTATCAGGAACAAAATAATTACCGGCAAAGTAACCAACAGCAAGGTTATCAACCAAGTTATCAGCCGAATTACCATTCAAATCAGCGTCAGCAACATAATGGTTTAAAGATAAAGTTGGCGGTTGTTTCGTTAATTTTCGGCATTCTGGGATTTCCACCGATTTTATTTGTCATAATAGGATTTTTGGCGGGACTTTTGGGCGTGATTTTCGGCATCGGCGGCGGAGTAATCGGAATATTGGTTCCGCTGTCGTGGATACCGATAGCTTTAATCAGCGGAATCGTCGCGCTTCGCCGGACGAATAAATCTCCGCAGGAATACGGCGGAAAGGGAATGGCAGTAACCGGAATCGTTCTCAGTTCAATGACCATTTTACTTGTTCCGTTAGTGGGAGCAATCGCTGTTCCGAATCTACTGGCGGCGCGGCGTTCGGCGAATGAAGGCGCGGCAATTTTGACGATCAGAACAATTACAGGAGCTGAAAATACTTATTTGTCAACGACGGGAAAAGGGAACTGCGGCGATCTTCAGTCATTAATTGATAACAGTTTGATTGATAAAAGTCTTTCCGGCGGCGAAAAAAGCGGCTATCGGTTTACGGTTACGGTTTCAGGTTCAAAAAGCTGCGAAATCAGCGCGACACCGACGGTTTCAAAAGGTGTGACATCAACCGGAATTCGTTCATTTTACTCGACAAGCGAAGACGGTTGGAAGATTCACGCGGCAGAAAAAGGCGGAACGCCCGCCGGTAAATATGATAAGGAAATAAATTAAAAAGAACGCGAACTTTGGTTCGCAAGTGTCAATTTTCGCTTAATTTTCAAAAACGGCAGTCTTAACGGATTGCCGTTTTTTGTTGTTTTCGGAGATGAAAAAGCGAAAATAATCATACAATGACCAGATTGCCAATACGACGGATGCCCAGAGTCCGCCGCGTCCGACGAGGTAGCCGAAGACTTTCCAGTCGTTCGAGGTCAGCGCAAAAGTTGAAAGATGCGAAAACGCCGTCTGAACTTCGGCGACTTCCCAAAAGCGAAAGGTCGGCAGACTCCAGCCGAAATTGGAAACCGGCGGATTGCCGTTCGCACCGGCAACGAGCAGCGCGACAATCGCTACGCACTGCGCCCACATTTTGATTTTGCCGCTTGTCTGCGCCTGAATAACAATGCCGTCAGCCGCCGCGACCGAACGCAAACCCGTAATAATAAATTCTCTGCCCAAAATCACGACGACTGTCCAAGCCGGGGCGAGATGCTTTTCGACGAGAACAATTAAAGCGGCGGAAACGAGCAGTTTATCAGCAATCGGATCGAGCAGTTTGCCCAAATTAGAAACCTGATTACGCTTACGGGCGAGATGTCCGTCGAGAATATCAGTCAATGAAGCCGCGAGAAAAATACCGATTGCGAGCGCGTAACCGCTAATGCCGAGCCAATCTTCGGAGACCTGAGTCAGAAGAATAACGACCAGCAAAGGCACTAAAACAATTCGCGCTAAAGTTAGATAATTCGGTAGATTCACGGCTTTTAATTCTGCATCAAGTTTAGGTTTTATCGGCAAACTGTGTCAAGAGAATAATTTCGGAACTTAACTTCGATGTAAAACGAAAAACGCGCAAAGCCCGAAAGCCTTCCGCGTTTTTCAGTAGAGATTTAATCTCTCAACCTCATCCCTAATTTTACGGCGCAGGCGGCTGCATAAAGCCGAGATTCGTGTTCGTAAAGTTTCCGATTCGCGGGAAAACGCCTGCCAGATTTGCGTCGGGCAGTCCATACCAACGCGCCAGAGTCGCGGCGTATTGTTCGACCGAAGTTGTCGGAATCCAGCGTCCGCGTGCGCCTGTGCCGCTGTCGGCATCGTCGGGACCGTTGAAAACAAGCTGCGGAAACGGCGTGCCGTTCGAGGTATTGATTCCGTAAAAATCGCTTGCCGTGATGCCGCCGCCGATGATGAAATGATGATTTGCCCACGCGTGGTCAGTGCCGACGGTTCCGGCTCCCGTTCCTGCCGGATTGAAGGTGCGTGAAAAATCAGCCATCGTAAATTGCGTTACTTTGTCTGAGATTCCTTGCACGACCATTTCGTCATAAAACGCGCGCATTGCCTGACTTAACTGCGTCATCAATGTCCCCTGCTGATTAAGCTGTCCGGTATGCGTATCGAAACCGCCGAGCTGCACGAAGAAAACCTGCCGGTTGACGCTCAGATCGGTGCGTTTTTTAATCAAACGCGCAACTTGTTTGAGTTGGCTTCCGATGTTCGTGTTCGGAAAAGGAGCGGTTACTTCCTGAAATGTCTGCAAAGCATTGTTTGCCGCCATCGCTTGATTAGTAACATTACTTGCCGCCGCGACAACCTGCGAACTCAGATCAATTCCGCGCAGTGAATTAAAAGCGGCAAGCCGCGCCTGTGATGCCGCCGTCGCGTTATAACCTGCCGGATTAAGAACATTGTTCAGTCCCGTTCCGGCATTCGCAATCGCCAGCGGCAGAGTCGTCTGTCCCGAAGTGAAAAGTTGCGCCCCCGAAATTGACGTAATCATCGGCACTAAACCGCCCGGATTATCGGGTGTCGTTCGCAAATCGGAAATTCGTCCGCCCCAACCCGTAAAAGATTCGATGTCGCTGCGTCCGCCTTGATACTGCGAAACCTGATCGGAATGCGAAAAGAGTTGAAACGGTTTCTGCACGGTGTTGTTTTGATACTGCACTTTTGTCATCGGCGCAACGAGCGTTCCGACATTTGTCACAATCGCCATTTTGCCCTGACCGCCGCCCGTATTCCAGAGTTCGTGAATGCCGTTGTTGACAATGTTCGTGCCGTTAATCGTCTGCGGTCCAAGATTCGGATGCAAACCATAAGCCAGATTTCCCATTCGCGGAACGCTGATCGGCAGCAGAGAGGCTTGCGGCAATGCCAGACTTTGGGTGCTTCGCGCATTGGAATAAGCCGTATAATTGCTGATCGTCGCGTCGCTGTGATTCGGAATCAGCACATTATTGCCGTCGTTGCCGCCCGATAAAAAGACGCAGACCAACGCCCGGTAATCGCTCGGCACGACATTCTCGTTTGCGTCGTCAGCTTTTTGTGCCAACGCGCTCATCAATCCGAAGTGCCGCATCTGCGTTGCCACCGCCGTCATACTCAAGGCGCAGCCTGATTTGATTAAAAATTCTCGTCTGTTCTGTTTCATTATTTTTACCTCTCCTATCTCTGCACCTGAAATTGCGAAGATGTCGCAACCAAATAAACTGCGGTTTTTGCGCGGGTCAGCGGGTCGGTTGATGCAACCGCATTAACCGCCGTCATAATTTGACTTCGCATTTGCGAAGACATCGCGCCGTGCATCAGCCGTTGATTCAAAACGTCCATTAATTGATTGCTCGTCGTGTCCGCCGCTGCTAACGCCTGTAATTCAGAAAAGTTCAATTTCGTGCCGTTCGGTGTATCCGGCTGCGCGACATTGATTTGTCCGAAAACCATCGAATTGCCGAAATTGGCGCGACCGATTGCCGTTCCCGTGTTGAAAATCGCAAATTCGGGACCTAAAATCGCTGCACCCGGAACGATGTAATCCGGCGGATAGAAATTGAAAACCGTCGGCGAACGAAAAACGTCCTGCGCTAAGGCTTGCGAAAAACGATTGACGTTCCCGTCACTCAGCGACAAGCCGTCGGCGGATGTGACACCGACTTGGCGGAAAAGATTCGTCATCAACTGCACCGGCTCACGAAGTTTGCCGTAGCGTGCGTCGGTTTTGACGTTGCCGCGTGCTTCAGGATCAAGCAAAATTGCTTTAACGACTTCTTTCAACTGCGACGGATTTGTTCGATTTGCGTTGAAAACTGCCGAAATGCGTCCGACATACGCCGGAGTCGGATCGCTCGTAACCATCTGCTGAATCAAAAATTTGCTGACAAACGGTGCGACGTTCGGATGATTGTAAATATTATCTAAAGCCTGATTGAGCGAGTTGTTTGCGTAGGTTGTCAATGCCGTGCCGGTGCAGCCCGTGCAAGCCGCAATATTCGTCGTCGTCGAACCCGGATAATTCATCAGCGTTTTCGCCGTCAAATCGTGGTTCGTCGCTACGAGCAGCATCGGGTCTTTGTAATCAGGACCCTGCGTTGTAATGTTGGGACAGGTTACTCCGTTATTGACATTGCAGTCACGCCAGCCCGTAAAAACCTTTGTAAAATTGTTGACTGTGGTTTGGTCGTAGGTCGGAATCGGATTGTTCTGTGCGTCACGCTGGAGCGTTCCGTCCTGATTGAGCATAAACAAACCGATGTTGAAAAGCTGTAAAATCTCGCGCGGATAATTTTCGTTCGGATTGGTTCTGGTCGAACGAATCATATCGAGATAATTACCCATTCCCGGATTGAGCGTCATATCCTGCATCAAATTTCGCCAATTACCGAAAGCGTTTTTACTGATTTGCTGATGATAATTAATCATCCAACTCGACTGCTGCGTATCAACGCCCGAAATTACCCAAAGCTCACTTAATGCCCACGAAACGCGGTGTCTTAACTGTGAGTCTCCGTATAATGCTTCTCTGTAAAACCAGGTTTGCGGCAGATACATCGAGTATGTATCACGATTACAAGTCAGCGGAACGTCAATCGGATTATTGTTCAAACCTGAATTATCGCCATCACAGGTCGTTGGAACATTGACGGCGTTTGACGGAACATCAGGATACGGATTTGCGGCTGACGGATACGGCGCGGCGAATTGTTCGGCGAGCCACGTTCGCAGACCAAGGCGGCGAATTCGGTTGTCTAACGCGACCGTCGGACCGAATGTTGCCTGCTCCAAAAATCTGATGCGGTCGCCCGAATATTTATAACCGACATAATCAGGTGATGCTGCACTTGTGTCTTTCTTCGGCGGCGAAAGCGGTGCGGGAGTCGGCACCGCGCCTGCGTCGTCTTTAATATTGCCGCCGGTTGCGCCATAGCCGAGCCTCACGCGATTACTCGTCAATCCGCGCCACGCGACATTAACTAAAATATCGCCGTCAGCCGTCGGTGGCTCCCAAAAACCAATTTCGTCGTGGAGTTTAACTTTTAGCGCGTAAATCCATTCCATTCCTCTAACCGGCTGCAAATCCACCACCGGAAAACGATATTGTCTTCCCTTTGCATCCTCGACATAGACGCGAAAAGCACTTGCGTCTTCGCCCTTTAACAGTTCGATATTGGTGACATATAGAACCACGGTTGAATCCGGTGAAAACGCGCCGGTTTGTAATTTTGAAAGTCTTCCGCGCTTTTCCGTATTCGGCGCAGTCGTCAGAGCGCGGGTCGAAGCCGTTTCACTGATTAAAACCGGAGTCGGCGAATCAGGATTGGGATCGTCTTGCGCTAAAACGGGGAAAACCAACAGGAATATTGCAAAACCTGCAATAAATACATTAAAGAGTAAGCAAGAACTTTTGCTTATCATATCTATTCCTCCCAGAATGTTATCTTGAACTGTTATTTTTATCGGTTTGACCAGCAACGGCTAAGGGGAAAAACGCCGTTAAAAAATGTTATGCAACTCAATCTTAAAGATTTTGACGACAAAAAACAAGTGATATTTTTTAATTTAACCTGAATTTAAGTTATCAACCGATTAGTTAAAAAGTTTCCTGATTTCTTAGACGAATCGAAAATGATTTTAGTCGAGGAAATGTCAAGATTTGTCAAGAAATTCATTTCGTCATAAAATTTCTTCTATGACAACCAAACTTATCCTTGAAACGCCGCCGAAGTTTAACTTTAAAACCGCCGTTTACAGTCACGGCTGGTGCGAACTTTTGCCATTTGAATTCGATAAAGAAAATTGGCGTTTAAGCTGCGTTTTGATGGACGAAAACCCAATCTCTGCGACATTGAACGAATTCGACGGCGGTATCGAAATCGAGATTTTCGCGGACAATCTCGGCGAAAAGACGAAGGAAAAGTTTTTGCACGACATTCGACATATTTTGCGGCTCGATGAAAAGTTGAGCGATTTTTATCGCCTGACTGAAAAGGAAAAAAGATTGGCTTGGGTGGCGAAAATGAGCGCGGGCAGACTGCTTCGTTCGCCGACGATTTTTGAAGATTTGGTCAAAACCATCTGCACGACCAATTGTTCGTGGGCTTTGACAAAAAATATGACGACCAATCTGGTGCGGAAACTCGGACGAGAGACGACGGACGGCAAACGCGCTTTCCCGACTGCCGAAGTGATGGCAAGCGTTCCGGCGGAATTTTACCGCGACGAAATCCGCGCCGGTTATCGTTCAAATTATTTCGCCGAACTCGCCGAAAAAGTCGCCGGCGGAAAACTGAATCCCGAAACTTGGCTCGATTCGGATTTGCCGACCAAGGAACTTAAAAAAGAAATGAAAAGTGTCAAAGGTGTTGGTGATTACGCGGCGGAAAATCTCTTAAAACTCGTCGGACGCTACGACGGACTGGCACTTGATTCGTGGCTGCGCTCGCAGTTTTACAAAAAACACAACGGCGAAACAATCTGCGAAGACAAGCAAATCGAAGACTTCTACAATAAATTCGGCGACTGGCGCGGACTGGCAATCTGGTGTGATATGACCGAAAAATGGCACGATTAATTTTGTAACGCCGTCCGTCCCGGCGGCTGTCGTGCGGCGCATCCTGCCCGCATTTTCATACTTAACGCACAGGAAACTTTAAGAAAAACGGGTAGGCAAGATGCCTACCCGACAGCCGCCGGGACGGACGGCGTTACGTTTTTAAAGACGAAAAGCCAAACTCCTTTTTGTTTAGATATTTATAAGAAAACTTTTTAAAGTTTACTCGACTTTTTCAAAATTTACAGCGTCAAAATAATCGAGCGATGAAAAATCGCATTTGGATTCGGAAGGAATAATTTTAATTTATAGAGAATAAATAGGAGAGAGAAATGATGAAAAAGTATTTTGTAAATTTATTTGTGGGACTGGCGGCAGTCGTAATGATTTTGACGTTTGCGGACGTGAGCAACGCGCAGCGGCGGCGTGAATCGCGTGGGAGATTGCTGTCGAAAGCGCAGGTTAAAGCCGTCATCAATCGAGTCGAAGACCGGGTTGATAATTTCGTCGGTAAATATGACAAATCGCTCGACCGCAGCAGATTGAACGGCACGAGTCGTGAAGATTGGCTCAATAAACGCGCCAAAGATTTAGAATCGGCGACCGATGAACTTTCCCGCGAATTTGATAAACGTGATGCGTGGGTTGAAAACAAAGATGAAGTTCGTCGCTGCTTAAATATCGCCACGGACATTGACCGCAATCTGCGAAATTACCGTTTCGGCGCGGCAACGGAAAGAAATTGGGCGAATGTGCGCTACGAACTCAATACGCTGGCGGACGTTTACAATTTGCCGAAGATTGGCGCGAATGCTTATAAATAATAAACTTCTTCAACTTATAAAACGTAAAAGACGGACCTGCAAAAGTCTGTCTTTTTACTTTTTGCAGAGTTGTTTTAAGATTGATGACAAAGTTTGCGGACAACCGCGCGGACGTTTTCGGCATTTGACTATAAATATTCCGAAAATTTTCAACCGAAATAAAACAAAATGATTGAAGCGGGCAGAGTTTTACAAAATCGTTACCGCGTCGAAAAACAGATCGGCGCAGGTGGAATGGGTGCGGTTTATATTGCGACCGACGAGCGTTTCGGGAGCATCGTCGCCATCAAAGAAACATTTTTTACGGACGAAAAGTTTCGCAAAGCGTTCGAGCGTGAAGCGCGACTTTTGAACAATTTGAAACATCCCGCACTACCGCGTGTCAGCGATTATTTCAGCGATGGAAACGGGCAGTTTCTCGTAATGGAATACATTGACGGCGACGATTTTTCCGAGCAGCTCGAACAGGAAGGCAAAGTTTTTTCGGTCGCAGAAGTGCTGAATTGGGCGGAACAACTGCTCGATGCGCTCGAATTTCTGCACACGCAGGAAATGCCGGTTATTCACCGCGACATTAAACCGCAAAATTTGAAATTGACTTCGCGCGGACAAATCGTGCTGCTCGATTTCGGTCTGGCAAAGGGAAATATTACGAATACCGAATCGGCGACCGCCGCGAAAAGCGTTTTCGGATATTCACGCAATTACGCGTCAATCGAACAAATTCAAGGTTCGGGAACTGATCCACGCAGCGATTTATATTCGCTCGGTGCGACGCTTTATCATCTTCTCACGGGCATTCCGCCGGCGGACGCGCTGACGCGGGCGATGAATGTTTTGAGCGAACACGCTGATCCGTTAATCGAAGCGAACAAAATCCGCGCCGAAATTCCCGCCGGAGTTTCGAGGGTTCTGCACGAATCAATGGCTCTCAACGCCAATCAGCGTCCTGCTTCCGCTGCACAAATGTGGGCGATGCTCGCGGAAGTCAAAGGCGAATCGCCGAAAGAAATTGCGCCGAATCTCGCCGTCAATCCGCTCGACAGGAACATTTTTACACAGAAAACGCAAATCCATTCAGGTGCGTCCGATTTTGTTCAATCGGAAGCTAAAACCGCCGCATTTTCCAATGAAATGTCGAAGATTACGGAAGTCAAACCGCCTGCCGCAACCGGCGATTTTGAGGAACAAAAAACGAAGATTTACGCGCTCACCGATGAGCCGAAAAATCAAAAATCACGTCGCGGACTGGCAATCGGTGCGGCTCTCGGCAGTCTACTGATTGCCGGAAGCGCGGCTTCGGCGATATATGTTTACCAGCCGGAAGTTTTCGGCAATAACAATAATGCGGCAAACACAAATGTTGAAGAAAAGGTGATTTCAGCCAATGCTCCGGTTAATAACAGTAATCTTGCCGAGGTTAAAACCGAGAACTTAAATTCAGCAGTAACTTCAACTAACACAAATGCTTCAACCGACTCCAAACCGAAAGAAACGCTCACCAAAGCGGAAATAAAGCCGCCGGAAATTAAACAAGTTCAAACCTCAAAAATCGAACCGAAACCAAAAAATCAGGTAAAGAATAACGATACGAATGACGGCGACGAAATGGATATGTCCGATTTATCCGACGATTCTGATGATCCGCCGACACCTCCGAAAAATCGAAAAAACAGGGATGAAATTCCGCCGTTCGTTTGGAAAAAGATGACTCCGCAGCAGCGTCGGCAGCTAAAACAGGCGTTTGAATTGGAACGCCGACAGCAAAAAATCGAGGAAGAGCAGCCAAAGAAAACTCCGACAAAAACACCCGAATAAATTAACGCCGTTCGCCGCCGGGACAAACGGCATTAGAGTTAAAGTTTCGATTTGATAACTTCGACAATTCGGGCGGTTAATTTTTCGAGATGTTCGCGCAAATCTTCTTTGCAGTCAGGTTTCGTAACGTAAAAAAGCGGATGATAAAAAATTTCGACTTTCGGAAAATGAGGATATTTCATCGTTTGCGACCAGACGCAGTTTGCGCCTTTGACCGTGACGGGCAGAATCGGAACACCGGCTTCGAGTGCAATTCTCACCGCGCCGGTTTTGAATTCGTGCAGTTTGCCGTCGGGAAATGAACGTGCGCCTTCGGGAAACATTACGAGTGTTGCGCCGTCTTTTAATGCACCGAGCGATTCGCGCAGGACATTTTTCGTCGTGCCGCGTTTCGTGTCAACCGGAAAAGAACCGAGATAACGAATCAGCCAGCCGACGAAAAACCAGTCGAATGCCTTGTCCCAAGCCATAAAGCGATACTTACGCTTCATCGGCGCACAAATCCAGAACGGATCGAAATACGTTTGATGATTGGCGACGATAATTAGTCCGGTTGGTAGATTTTTCGGGATATTCTCTTTATCGTGGTATTTGATGCGCCAGAGAATTTTGCTGATTCCAAAGACAAAATGACGGACGGCATCAATGACAAACGGCGGCGGATACTTAGCAGGAACGGAATTTTTCACAGTCTGTTGAAGAAATATAATGTTCAGTTTCAAGAATAATTAAACTGCGGAGCATATTTCAACCCTCATTTTCTTCTTCGTCGAAAAAGTTTTCTTCATTCGGCAGCGTAACTTCTTCAACCGGAAAGGTTGAATCTACAAATTCGAAATGCAGTTTCGGCAGTTCATATTCAGATGTCTGGCGATTACGAACAACCGCCAAAGTCGAAAAATTGTGCAACACACAGTCGAAATTAACCGAGTCGCCGACGTTCACATCCAAATTTGAAAACACCGCCGCACCGCTCAGACTAATATTCTCAGTTACGGCACTTTCGTCCGAGATCATATTTCTTTCGGCATCCAGAGTCGAAAGAAAAATTTCGAGCGAAACCCAATAGCGCGGATGACGGCGCACGACAAACGATGTCTGCGCTTCGACTATTTTCCAAGTTCCGTCTTCGTTCATTCCGGCGATACGGTATGATTGGAGCGGATTTTCCGCGTAGCTTGACGGAACATTTTTGCCCGTAAAAGCAACGCCGACGTGATAGCTCGAGTCATCATCACCCGAAACCGGACTGCAATGCTGCACTAAACCCCAAACGCGATAGAGTTCTTTATCGGTATCGTAACAGCGCAGATGGCGCGGCATCGGCATCATCAGCGAAATCAAACGTCCGACCGGACATTCGCGGCTCAGGTAAAATCCCGCGCCGGAACGTGACATACTGATTAATTCGGTATTTTCCTTCCAAAACATATCAATACTTTCTTTGCCTTTCACGACGGCTGAAAGTGATAGCGAGATACGCTCATTGCGGCGTGTATCTTGATTTGTCACAGTTAACATAAATTTCTCCGAAAATTATTACTTGTAAGATTTCAAAGTTTTTTTTAATTTCAGCCGATTCCTTCAAGCGGAAATCGCGCGTCAATAAATTCGAGATGAAGTCGCGGCAGATTATCAGTACCGACCCGCCGGTCGCGGACAATTGCCGCCGTTGAAAAAACGCCTTCTTGTTTCATTAATATAAGTTTATCGCCGATTTTTACATCGAGACTTGAAAATACCGCTGCGCCGTTCGGTGATATATTCTCCGTCACGGTTTTTTCGTGCGCGATAATATTATCATTTTCGTCGCAGACGGTAAGATAAACTTCAACCGGAATCGTGTAACGGGATTGTTGGCGATGGTCGGGAATCTGAATTTCCTCGTCAATTTTCCATAAACCATCTTCTTTGATTTCGCAAAGCCTGTAAATTGTTAAAGGATTTTTTCGGTAACTGTTCGGCGGTTCTTTGCCGATAAAACCAACGCCGATATGATAAACGGAAGATTTACCGACCGAAATCTGATAGCAATGCCGGACAATACCCCAGACGCAGTAATGCTCTGCATCAAAATCGTAATGACGCAGACTTTTTTCAAGCGGTATCGTCAAAAATATTAACTGACCGATATTAAAAAAGCGGTTTAAATAAAAATCCGCACCGATGTCCGAAACGCTTCTTAAATGGGCAACTTCGCGCCAAATTTTTTTATGGGCTTCGTGCGCTTCAAGACGGATCGGGAGATTTGTTGAAATGCGTCGGGCTTTTCTGTGTATTTTTTCTGCAGTAGATAACATATAAAATCTACAAGGGGGACAGAATTAATTTTTACTGCGTCTGAATTGTCATTCAATGCCTTGAAGTGGAAATAAGTGATCAATAAATTCGAGATGGAGGCGCGGAATGCTGTCGGGACCAAGCCGTTTACCCCGCACGACCGAGATAATCGTTGAATTATACTGTTCACTGGAAACGCGGATAAATGAACCGACATCAGCAGTCAGCGACGTAAAAACAGACGCGCCGCCGAGAGAAACATTTTCCGTGACGGTCATTTCCGCACCGTTGACATTGCCTTCGTCATCAAGCGTTTCAAGCAGAATATTAACCGGAATCTGGTAGCGTGAATGACGACGCAGTTCCTTTGGCAAATCTCTTTCGTCCGGGTTTTCGGGAGCTTCGACAATTTTCCAGAATCCTTTTTCTTCGAGCTGCGTAATTTCAAAAAGTTTTGCCGGATTGTCAAGGTAACTCGACGGCGGAAATTTGCCGATAAACGCGACTCCGACGGCGTATTGTTCGAGATCAATACTGTTATCTACCGCCAGACACCGCCGCACCAAACCCCAAATTCGATATTGCGGTTCGAGATGGTCGTAGCAGCGCAGTTGACGCGGCATCGGCATCGTCATCGCCACCAATCGTCCGCGTTTGATCGGACGGTTCAAATTAAAAGCCGCGCCGAAAGCGGAGACATCTTGAAGGCGCGTAATCTCGCTCCACGCCACGCTTTTATTGACTTTTCCCTCGATCCGAATCGGCAGAGCCAATCCGATTCGCTTGATCCGGCGGTCTTCGGTTTCACTGATAGAAATATTAGACAACATATTAATCCTCAGAATCGTAAAGTTATTGAAAAGATGAGTTTTAAGTTCGGTCTGAAAGCTGTTTGAGAGCGGCTTTCAAAGGTGTTTTTAATTTGCTAAACAGGTCTATTGCCTGTAAAATAATAATACAGTTAAATGAGTTTTTTTTCAAGATTTTTTTTATGTTCACACCTTTTGCCGCCATCTTTGGAAAATTACGAAAATTCAAAAAGAAAACACTTAGAAAGATAAAATAAATGGATATTAATTTAGAACGTAATCAAGTAAATATTGACGACGAAATGCGCCGGTCGTATCTCGACTACGCAATGTCGGTTATCATCGGACGCGCCCTGCCGGACGTGCGCGACGGTCTTAAACCCGTTCACCGCCGCGTCCTCTGGGCGATGCAGGAACTCGGCAACTACTACAATAAGCCTTACAAAAAATCAGCCCGCGTCGTTGGCGACTGTATTGGAAAATATCATCCGCACGGCGACACCGCCGTTTACGATACGGTCGTTCGTCTCGCCCAGGATTTTTCACTCCGTTATCCACTCGTTGACGGGCAGGGAAATTTTGGATCAATTGATGGCGACAATGCTGCGGCAATGCGCTATTGTGTTACAAACAAAGCACTTGCGATTACAGACAAAGGTTTGCAGCGGATTGGAAACCTTTCCAAAAGCGAAAATATAAACATCAAAATTCTGTCGCATAACCAAAAGATCAATCGTGCAAGTAAGTGGTTTGATTGCGGTGAGCATCCGACCTTTCGCGTGAAAACGAATCGCGGTTATGAAATTACGGGAACGCCGAATCATCCGTTGCTGGTTTGGGAAACGGGCAAGGACAATCGTCCGCATTTTGTTTGGAAAACTATTGATAAACTTCAAAAAGGTGATTTTCTCGTGATTGACCGAAGCGAAAATCTTTGGACAAATGAGGAGATTTCTTTAGAAAATTATCTGCCGAAATTTGAAAATCAGCGCACGAAAATTCACGAAACGCCGGAAACTTTGAACGCCGATTTAGCATTCTTACTCGGCGCATTGACGGCGGAAGGATCAAGCCGTAAGAACTGCCTTGATTTTGTCAATGCGGAAGGCGAATTCGCCGATGAATTTGTGGCGGTTTGGGAACGCACTTTCCCGACTTGCAAACTGCATCGCTGGCTGCGCGAACCGAACAGTTACGGCGTGAAAAAATGGTGGCAGATGCAGATTGTCAGCCAGCAAGTTGTCGGACTTCTGCAAAATCTTGGTTTCGTCGGAAAGTCGCACGAAAAGCAAATTCCCGAAGCGATTCTTCGTTCGCCGAAAGCAATTGTCGCCGCATTTTTGCGCGGACTTTACGAAGGTGACGGAAGCGTTGAAAAATCGGGCAAAAGCCTGATGCGCGTTACTTTGACTTCAAACAGCGCGGAAATGCTCAAACAGACGCAAATTGTTTTACTGCGCTTCGGCATTGTCGCCAGTCTTTTCTGTGATGCTTCGCACGGACGCAAAACACATCGCTTATGCGTAACGGGAGTTGAAAATTTGCAGAAGTTTGCGGAAAAAATCGGCTTCTTTTCAATCGTGAAAAGTGAAGCGTTGGAAACGGTCATTGCCTCTTTTTCAGGTGTCGCGTTGTCTAAAACGGATTTTGTTCCGCATCTTTCAAATTTTGTTCGTGCCAATGTTTCGGCGCAGGCGAGTTGGTTCGAGCGAAATAATTTTGACCGACTCCCGCGTTTGCGAAACACGTTGGCGCGACTTGAAAATGTTGTCGAAGCAAGTGAATTTACTTGGATAAAAAATCTTGCTCAAACGAATTATTTGTTCGATCCGATTGTTGAAATTGAAGATGCCGGCGAACAGAAAGTTTATTCGATTCGCGTTGACAGCGATTGTCATTCGTTCGTTGCCAACGGATTTGTCAATCATAACACTGAAGTCAGAATGGCGAAGCTGACCAACGATTTGCTGGCTGACATCGAAAAGGAAACAGTTGATTTTCAAACTAATTATGATGAATCTTTGAGTGAACCGAAAGTTTTGCCGACGCGGTTTCCGAATTTGCTGGTCAATGGTTCGGAAGGAATTGCGGTCGGGATGGCGACGAAGATTCCGCCGCACAATCTGACGGAGATTCTCGAAGGCACGATTGCATTGATTAAAAAGCCGGAAATCACGATTGACGAACTGATTAAATTTATTCCGGGACCCGATTTTCCGACTTCGGGATTCATTTATGGACGTGACGAGATTCATCGCGCGTATCACACGGGACGCGGTATTATCCAAATGCGGGCGCGGGCGGGAATTGACCGTATCGGGCGCGGTGAACGTGAAAAAGACGCGATTGTCGTGACCGAAATTCCGTATCAGGTCAATAAAGCGAAGTTAATCGAAAAAATCGCCGAACTCGTTCACGAAAAAAGACTTGACGGAATTTCTGAACTGCGTGACGAATCGAACCGTGAAGGAATGCGAATCGTGATCGAAATGAAGCGCGACGCGATTCCGCAGGTGGTTTTGAACAAACTTTACAAATTAACGATGATGCAGGCGAGTTTCGGCATCATCAGTATTGCGATTATTGACGGACAGCCGAAGGTTCTGAATCTCAAGCAGATGCTCGAAGCATTTGTCGCGTTCAGAAAGGAAGTTGTTCGCCGCCGCACCGAGTTTGAACTTCGCAAGGCACAGGCGCGGGCGCATATTTTGGAAGGTTTGAACAAAGCGATTGACGCGCTCGATTACATCATTCCGCTGATTCGCAATTCGCGTTCGGTGGACGAAGCAAAACAATTCCTGACCGGCAATTTTGCGAATTTGCACGAAATCAAAAACTGGCGCGGCGTTGCTTCCGACAAAACTCTCGCCGGATTTTTGAAGGATTTGGAAAAAGTCATCAGCGGTATCGGCTTCAGCGATATTCAGGCGCAGGCGATTTTAGATTTACAATTGCGTCGTTTGTCGGCACTGGAACGTCAGAAAATCATTGACGAACTTGAAGCGATTTTGAAGATCATCTCTGAACTCGAAGCGATTTTGGCGAATGAACAACTGTTGCGGCAGGTGATTATTGACGAGCTTCAGGAAGTTAAAAGACAATTCGGCGATGCGCGTCGGACGGAAATCGTTGACGCGGGCGTTGAACTTTCAATCGAGGATTTGATTCCCGACGAAGAAGTGGCGATTACGGTGACGAATCAAGGTTATATCAAACGAACGCCCGTTTCGATCTACTCGAAACAAGGTCGCGGCGGCAAAGGTCGTTTGGGCGCGAAAGCCAAAAACGAAGATTTCGTCGAGCATCTTTTCATCGCTTCAACCCACGCTTACCTGATGATTTTCACGGATGACGGGCAGGTTTTCAAGATGAAGGTTCACGAGATTCCCGAAGCCGATCCGTCGGCACGCGGCAAGGCGGTCGTTAATCTTGTTCAGCTTTCATTGGAACGAAAATTAGTTGCGGTAATGGCGGTTCGTGATTTTTCGGAAGAAACTTATTTGACGATGGTCACGAAGCAGGGAATTATCAAAAAATCGTCGCTTGCCGATTATCAAAATATTCGTATCAACGGAATTAACGCGATTAATATTGACGAAGGTGATGAACTTCTCGACGTGATCCGCACCGACGGCAAACAGCAGATTTTCATTGCGACGCACGACGGAATGGCGGTTCGTTTTAACGAAACCGATGTTCGTCCGATGGGTAGAGTGGCGCGCGGCGTGCGCGGCGTGAATTTGCGAAAGGACGATTTTGTCGTTTCCGTTTTGGCGGTTTCGCTCGAAGGAACGGAGAACATTCTCACCGTTTCCGAGAAAGGTTTCGGCAAACAAACGATTGTCGGCAGGTATCGCCTGACCAAACGCGGCGGAAAAGGTGTTATCAATATGAAAACAACGACCAAAACCGGCAAGGTCGTAGCATCATTCCCGGTCGAAGACGATTCGGAAATTATGATTATCACGCAGCAGGCAAAGCTGATTCGCATCGGCGTTGACAAAATCCGCGAGGTCGGCAGAAATGCACAAGGCGTAATGCTCATTCGCACCGGCGAAGACGATTTGGTAACAAGTGCTTCTCTACTGGAAATTACGGAAGAAGAAGGCGAAGAATAAGCAAAAGTTAATACTGGAAAGTAAAAGGCGAATCGAAAGTTTAATGCTTTCGATTCGCCTTTTTAAATCATCCCTCATCCCTTTAAAGACAGCTCCACTGACCGGCGACAACCATCGCCGGCGCACCGTTTCCGCCGGGTTGACAAGGCGTAGTCGAACGACGGCAATTGGCGCAGTAAACGACCGAACCGTTACCTTTTCCGGTCGGCAGAGTGTTCTGTTGAAATGTCGGTAACTGAATCGGCGCACCGAACTGCACATCAGTTCCGAAAAATGTCGAACGTCCCTGCACCTGTCCTTCCTTTGGCTGTCCGGTCATAAAAATAATCGTTGCTTTGTCAAAATTTTTCTCCTCCGCGCCCTGGCAGCCGATGATGTAGCCGTCATAGCAAAATCGGTCGCCGGTCGAATAAACGCGCAGACGTTCATCGGCTTTGAAAACATTGCCTGAATAAGCGTTGCCGGTCGAAACAAAAGTTCTTCGAGCATTAAAAAAAATCGGATTTCCAAAGGCGGAATTGAGAAAAGTGATCGGGGCGGAGTAATCACCCGCATCCGGGTTGCTCACGCCGTTGTAAACAAATGAGTTAGTCATCGCTTCGGTCTGCGAGTGGGAAACCAAAATACTGCTGCTGTCAAGAACATCGAGAAATGTGCCGCCGAGTCCGTTCGAGAAGCCGCCGCCGACCGTATTGTCAATGTAAATTCCGGCGGCGCGTTCAAAGTGCATCGAGTCGGCTCTCTGCGTCGCGGTATGCTTCGGATTTGTAAAAAGACTATTCTCAATTCGCCAGTCACTGTTGCGGCTGTTTGTATAAATTCCCGCGTCCGTGTTGAAAACAAAGCGGCAGCGGTCAATATGAATATAATCAACTTGCCAACTCAGATTGGTTTGGGGCAATCCGTGAGCATAAATTCCGCGTGTAAAAGTGGTAAACGAAACATTTTCAAAATCAATATCCTGCGCCGAATTGTAAGCACCGACGGCTTCGACACCGATAGTATTTTGCTGGCTGTCAGCAATCAGTTCGATGTCTTTGACAGCGATTTTTTCCATACATTCACCGATGCGAAAGAGCGTTCGGTTCGCGCCGTTCAGCATAATGCGGCTCGGATTTTTTTTCGTATAATCGCTGATTGAAGCATTTGAATGAATTCCGCCGATTCCTTTGATTGTAATATTTGAAGGCAGCACAATGCCCTTGAAGTTCGGCGTATTACCGACTTGATAATCGCCTTCCGGGAAGAAAAGTGTGCCGCCGTTGTGCGTGGCAATAAATGCCAGCGCACTCTGAATTGCTATTGTATCGTCGGTTTTGCCGTCGCCGACCGCGCCAAAATCACGAATATTGTAATTGCCGAGCGTTTTTTCGTCGGGTGTCGGAATCCAGTCATAAACGATGGTTTTCGCATACTGGTCGCCGGCAAATGAAATCCGGTATTTTTTGTCTTCGCCCTGAAAACACCATTTAAAGTCGGACGGATTTGCCTTGAGCGAAAAAGTCATCGCCGAACTTTTTGTCAAACTCGTTCCCGAACCGTCGCACGCTCTGAGATTCATCGGTGTTGCCGAATTCAAATCGGCAATCGTAATGCTTGTTGTCGGCGGTGCATAACGAATCGCGCAAGCTGTTTTGGTTTGTGTTTCGGGAACGTCCAAAATAATGTTGTAGCCTTCAAATTTGTTCTGGGCGACAACGGCGAAAGCAAAAGAAAAGACGATTGCAAAACTTAAAATAATTTTATTCATAGCTGTTTTCGGAAAATTGATTTCGAGTTCATTTTGGCAGATTGTCGGCAAAATCACGAATCGTTTGCAAATATGCTTTCCCGCCGGTTAAATAAATGTTGTTGTGTCCGGCTTCGTCAATCCAAAGTGAAAACTTCAGTTCATTGGCTTCGGCAAACAATTTTTCGCTGTGCCAAAAGGGAATTATTTGATCTTTTCGTCCGTGAATAAATAGTACGGGGCAGTTGATATTTTTAATTTTGGCGAGATTTTTGAATTCATCGAAAGGCGTAATCTGATAATTTGTCAGAACGCGAAAAGCCGAAACAAAAGAACTTTCAGCGATTAATCCGCCAACTTGCCGGCGCGAAGCTAAATTAACCGCGACCGCGCCGCCGAGCGAGCGTCCATAAACAATAATCTTTTCCGGCGAAATTTTCAGTTCATTCGTTAAATATTCGTAAGCCGCATCTGCGTCCCGGTAAACATTTTCTTCCGACGGAAAACCTTCGCTCGTGCCGTAGCCGCGATAATCGAAAGCCAAAACCGCAAAGCCGTTTTTCTGAAATTCCTTGAGCATCGAATCGGCGGTGTTGACGTCTTCGGCGTTTCCATGACAAAAAAGAATTGTATGCGCCGCGTTTGGATTTGGATAAAATTTCGCGGAGATTTTTTCGCCGTTTGAAGTTGTCAGTTTGATGATTTCGGAATTGTCCCGGTAACTCGAAAACTGCGGTTGAAAAATCAATTTATCGGCGAAAAAATAGGCGAAAATCAAAAGTCCGAGATAAACACAAAGCGGAATGAGTAAAAGTGATGTCATCAATCGTTTCAGATTAAATTCGCCGACAAAAAGTTTTTTTAAAGGATTATTCACACGACTTACACGAATACAAACGCAAAAAGTTCGAGGATTAACAATGCCATTCAAGATTTAAAAGAAATTAATGGCGGTTGAAATTAAAAGGTGTCGCGGGCGTGAAACGCAACCCTTCCCAACCTGTTAATATTTTTAGCTTGTCTGTTTAATTTCAACTTGTATTCAATTTTAACTTTGAGATTCAAGATTAAACTAATTTCAGGTCAGGAAGGGTTGCGTTTCGCGCCCGCCAAGTCGAACGACAGTTTTTGCCATTTAAGATTCAACCTTTGATTCGCATTTTTAATCAAACAAACTCGGCACATTACTCGTTTTCAAAAGCGCGTCGAGATCAAAATGTTGATAGGCAAGCCGCGTCACCATTCGACCGCGCGGCGTGCGATTGAGAAAGCCGATTTGAATTAGATAAGGCTCGATAATTTCCTCAATCGAATCTTTTTCCTCATAAATCGCGGCGGAAATCGTTCCGAGTCCGACCGGACCGCCATCGAATTTTTCGATGATTGTCAGCAGCAGTTTTCTATCAACTTCGTCGAGTCCAAACACGTCAACTTCCATCCGGTTGAGCGCGTCCTGCGCGACAGCTTCGGTGATTCGTCCGTCGTAATCAACTTCGGCATAATCACGAACGCGGCGCAGCAGACGATTCGCAATTCGCGGAGTTCCGCGTGAACGCTTCGCAATTTCGTGCGAACCTAAACTGTCAATTTCGACATTCAAAATATTTGCTGACCGTTCGATAATTGTCTGCAAATCTTCGATTTTGTAGAAATCGAGGTGAAAAACAATCCCGAAACGACCACGCAGCGGCGCAGTTATCAATCCGGGACGAGTCGTTGCGCCGATCAGCGTAAATTTCGGCAGTTCGAGTTTAATCGAACGCGCCGCCGTGCCTTGCCCGATCATCAAATCGAGATTGTAATCCTCCATCGCCGGATACAAAACTTCCTCGATTGCCGGATTCAGCCGATGAATTTCATCAATAAACAGCACATCGCCTTCCGCCAGATTCGTCAAAATCGCCGCCAAATCACCGGCTTTTTCAATAATGGGCGCGGCAGTTGATTTCAGTTCCGCGCCCATTTCATTGGCGCAAATCAAACTCAAAGTCGTTTTGCCCGTTCCCGGCGGACCAAACAACAAAATATGATCCAACGCCTCACGACGTTTGAGCGCGGCTTTCATAAACACGCGCAGATTGTCCTTCACTTTTTGCTGTCCGATATATTCGGCAAGCCGCGTCGGACGCAGCGAAAGTTCGATCTGTGCTTCATCTTCCAAAGCGTTTCCGTCGCGGTTATCGTAATTTTCTAAGTTTTCGGTCATTTCAAATTAAATCGGTAACTACCGATTCGGCTCTTTGTCCAGTCATTTGCCTGGTCTTTCTTTTTCTACTTCAACACTGATTCGTGTGCCGTAAAACATCTCGCGTTTTCGGTCGTAGCGAAATTCGTATTTTTCTAATGCTCCGGCGCGTCCGCGATAATCAATTTCGTATTTCCAAACACCGTTTTTGTCAACTTTGTGTCCAAAAAGATAATCTATCCAATATTCTTTTGACGTTCCTTCGGCGGTTTTCAGTTCGGTTTGATACTGAATTACTTTGTCCTGTTTCGCGCTGTAACCGATTAGAGTCGTTTCCAAACCCATACAGGCAACCGCGTCAAAAAGCGCGAATTCGTGCCGTTTGCCGTCGGCGTTATAATCTTTAAGGCTCATCAAAATCGGCTTGCCTTCTTTGTTTTTATCAATGCGTGTAACGCTGTAGTAGCCGCGATGAATCAAATATGGCAAATCCAAATTATTACCGCCGTCGAAAATTTCGCTTCCCTGAATTTCGATGGTGTTAATAATCTTTTTCGTTTTGATGTCAATGAGCGTAACTTTTGCGATTCCAGAATAGTAATGTCCGCGAGTTTCGTCAGGACAAGTGTAAATATCGTCGCTTTCATCGCGCGGATGTTTGGTCGGATTTTCCATCCACAAAATCATCTGACGATTCGTCGTAACACTCGCTTTTTCAAGAATAACCGCCGATTTCGGCAAGACTTGCGCGAATAAATTTGCAGCCAAAACGAGCAAAATAAATAAAATTAAACAAGTATTTCTCAACATAATTTTGAACTTCAGATTTCCATAGTCGAGAAGATTTTTGCCTTTTTACTTTTACCTTTTGCCTTTTTTAACCTTTCGCAAGCAGTTGCAGACTTCTTCTCAGCAATTTCTGAACGCTCAGTTCCGTGCCTTCTTGCATCGCTTGTTTCAAAGCCTTTTCCGCCGCGTTGCTGTGATAGCCGAGATTGACGAGCGCGGAAATCGCGTCATCGTAAACCGCGTCGCCCGAACTTTGCGGAATTCCTTCCGATTTCATTTCCTCAGAAGCCAGACCTGAAAGTTTGGCGATTTTGTCGCGCAGTTCGATGACTAATCTTTCCGCCGTTTTCTTGCCGACACCTGGAATCGAATTGAGCCGCGCCAGATTATTTTGACGAATCGCCGAGATTATTTCGTCCGCCGACATTCCCGAAAGTGCCGTAATCGCGGACTTTGGACCGATGCCGGAAACCGAGATCAGATGCAGAAACAATTCCTTTTCGCGCACCGATTTGAAACCGAACAGCGCAAGCGTGTCTTCACGCACAACCGTATAAATGCGAAGCTGAACGTCTTCGCCGACCTCGCCGAGTTCGTAAAAGGTCGAAAGCGGAATCGTCACTTCATAACCGACACCGCCGACATCAACGATCAACAAATTCGCGTCTTTTTCTAAAATTTTTCCTGATAAATGTGCAATCATTTTGTAATTGTAACGGTCAGATTTTTGTAATCAATTTCGAGCATTGAATCAATCAGCATCTGAGTTCCGATCAATGTTTCATCGGTTTCGCTAACTAAAATTCTAACCGAAAGTGTTTCTCCTAACCAATTAACTTCACCGGCGACAAGATCAACTTCGGTCGTGTTTTGCTCAACCATAATAACGGATTCACGTCCAAGAAAAGCTAATTAATTGTCTTCGACAAATTTTCTCGGCAATAATAAAAATCCGTTAAATCCGGTATCTAAAACGCATTCGATTTGTGAACCGTTCGATAATTCGATTGTCAAAACAGTTTCTAAATACTCGGTTACGAAACCTTTTTCCTGAGCCATGAACCTCCGATTTTATGGGCATATTCATAGCCGATTCGGGCAAAATAAAATATACTGTCCGGCATTTCGGCGCGGGCTTTCAGCATTACTTTTACTTCATCTTTGTCCACGAAGTGTTTGCCGGAATAAGGTTCAATGGCAACAAATTCGCCGTTGTGTTCGGGTTCGAGTTTTGCCTTTAAGTTTTCATCGTAAAATTTTTTGCCGAGCGCGACCAAATCGCTTTTTACTGAAACAGACATACTATTTACCTCCATTTGTTTCACACTTGAAACATAAATTGTAATTGATAAAAGGTTTAAGGGCAACGGTAGAAAAAATTATTTCATCAATTGAGCAAGTTATATTTTTCACAAATTTAATTTATAATGACTCTGCCCGAAAAAAGTGATGAAAGTTGAGAAAATATCGGAACTTACCACCAATCGTTTGAGCATCTATCTGCGGTGTTTGAGCGAGTTAAAAGCGCACGGCGCAAAGACCGTTTCGTCCGACGGTTTGGCGAAACAATTTCACCTTAATTCGGCGCAGATTCGCAAAGATTTGGCGTATTTCGGCGAATTCG
Source organism: Pyrinomonadaceae bacterium (assembly GCA_965247805.1). GTDB lineage: Bacteria > Acidobacteriota > Blastocatellia > Pyrinomonadales > Pyrinomonadaceae > JAFDVJ01. The sequence continues at coordinate 3,334,194 of OZ252034.1, read as the reverse complement.
GTGTGCGCGGAGTCGGATATTACATTGACGATCTACGCAAGCATATTACAAAAATTCTCGGACTCGACAAACGGCATTGTGTCGGAATTATCGGAGCGGGACGACTCGGAATGGCTTTGGCGGATTATTACGGTTTCGCGCAGTCAAATTTTACGGTTGCCGCGCTTTTTGATGCCGATGAAAAAAAAATCGGGCAAAAGGTCGGCGATGTCGAGATTTTTGACATCAAAGACTTTTCGGAAATCGTCAAAAAAGATAAGATAGATGTAGCGGTTTTGGCGATTCCGGCGGAATTCGCGCAGGATGTTTTGGAAAAAGTAACCGAAGCCGGAATCAAAGCAGTAATGAATTTTGCGCCGATTCCTTTGCGCGTGACGGGCGATGTCAAACTCAAAACCGTTGATCTGACGATTTCGCTCGAAAGTTTATCGTATTTTTTGGCGAAGCCGAACAATCTGAACGGCAAAGTTTTGAAACCAAATGCGCCGAAAAACCGAATTAAGAAATAAGAAAAATTTCATTATTGGAATTTTCAGCAATTATCAAGGCATTATCAATTCAGAGAGGTAGTTTTTTATGTGTGTTAAATCGTTAATCAAAAGAATCGCTCCTTTTTTCCTGACTTTTGCGGTCGGACTTTTTATCGCCAGTTTCTTTGTGACAGTTGCCGCGCCTAATTTTCAATTTAGACGCGGATTCAATCACCACAAAGAAATGGATCGCCAAATGCAGTTTGAAAATCAGCGTCTGCGCGATGAAAACGAGCGTTTGAGAAATCGTCTCGAAGATGCGGAAAGAAGCGATTGGGTGATCAATCCCGACATTGACGTTCCGCCTCCGCCGCCAGTCGCGCCGTCAATGCCGATGAAAACTATTCCGTATAAAGCGCGTTAATTTTCTGAAAGCCAAATAATTTTCAACCACAGATTAACCGATGAAGATTTTCTTCGTTTGTGTTAATCTGTGGTTTAGTTTTTGGCGGAGGAACTTTAATGAGTTACAAAAAAATCCTATTGATTATTTCGGTTTTTTTAATTACTTTAATATTCGGTTTTTCCAGCGCGGAATTAGAAGATTTGAAGACAAACGACACTTTCGTTGAAATTAAAGTTCAGAAACCTATTTGCAAAAAGGAATCAAAAGCCGAAGACGATGTAGATAAAATTGCGAAAATACCTTGTGAAATTGATCCGCAAATTTATAGACAATCCACTCCAATTGTAAAAACGGAGGAAATAAAAGATGTGCAGTGAACCATTTTTGAAAAGATTTGGCGTTTTTGTTCTAACTTTTGGACTTGGGGTTTTGGCTTTCGGTAATTGTATATTTAATCAAATAGAAGCAAATTCAAAACAATCCAGTCAAAACACACAAAGCACATTTTTCAATCCGCCGAAGGCGCAGAATTGTATTGATTTGATGTCTGAACTAAATCAAAAAAAGGCGGATTTAATAATCTGGCTTGAAAAAAACAAAAATACCAATAAAAAGCAAAGTTTAGCCAAAGTTAAAGAGCTTGAAGAATTGAAAGTTCAAATTGGTGTTCTCGAAGAGTTAAAAAACTTTAGAAAATACAATCCGCAAACAGATAACGCTCTGATAAATCCGATTTATAGAGAAAAGTGTTACGAATTTTAGATGGACGAAACGAACGCGCGAAAAACAATAATTGAAGTCGGGAAATTGCTTTATGAACGAAGCTATGTTGTTTCGTCGGACGGCAATGTTAGTATTCGTCTGGACGAAAACACGGTTTTGGCAACGCCGACAATGACTTGCAAAGGTCGGATGACGGAAGACGGTTTGGCGTTGACGGATTTGGATGGCAAGGCTTTGAACGATAAAAAAGCGTCGTCGGAATTGGCGATGCACCTTTTGATTTACAAAATGCGTCCCGACATCAAAGCCGTCTGCCACGCGCATCCGCCGCACGGAACTGCTTTTGCGGTCGCGGGTTTGGCGATTGACGCGCCGATTTTGTCGGAAGTTATTTTGACGCTCGGATGTGTGCCTTTGACGAGTTACGGAACGCCTTCGACGAGTGAATTGACCGACGGAATGAAGCCTTTTGTCGAACATCACAACGCGCTTTTGATGGCAAATCACGGCGCGGTCGCTTACGGCGAAGATTTGTGGCAGGCGTTTGACCGTCTTGAAACTCTGGAACACACGGCGAAAATCGCCATTCTCGCCCGCGCACTCGGCGGCGCAAACGATTTGCCGAAAGACGCAATTTCCAAACTCATCAACATCCGCGAAAAAGCCGGATATTTAACCGAAAAAGCCCGCTGTCAATCGTGCGGCTATTTGGAAGACGCGGGAATTTCGTGCGAAACTGGAAACGGACATTCAAACGGTGATAAAATTTCGCTCTCGCGTGAAGAGTTGATCGAACTTCTAGCGCAAGCCGCAAATGTCGGATAAAAAATTATGTCCGTAACGCTGATTTCAAGCCAACAAATGACTCTCGAAGAATATCTGGAGTTTGATTACAACGCCGAAGGTCGTTACGAATATTTTGACGGCAAAGTTATTGAAATGAGCGGCGGAAGTCCCGAACATTCGCTTTTGGGCAGCAGACTAAGCCGACTGTTGGGAAATCAGTTAGACCCGAAAGGCTGTTTTGTTTATTCTTCCGACGTAAAAATCAAAGTTCCGACAATGCCGCCTTATCGTTACGCGGATGTATCGGCTTTATGCGGCAGTCCGATTTATGAGAATTTAGGCAAGCAGAAATTGCTTGTTAATCCCATTTTGATTATCGAAGTGCTTTCATCTTCAACTGAAGGGTATGACAGAGGTGAAAAGTTTACCGAATATAAATCAATTGAAAGTTTTTGTGAATATCTTTTAATTTCACAGGACAAAAAAGTCGTTACTCTTTTTACCAAACACAATGAAAGATTTTGGTTTCAAAGCGAATACGTCGAAGGCGAAACCTTAAAACTTGAATCGCTCGAATGTGAATTGACCGTTGACGAAATTTATCAAGGTATAATTGAGTAAAGAAAGTGAAACATTTAGGTAAATTAAAACCGCGATACTTATTTTTTTATAATAAACACGAGTGGTTTCGAGCGAGTAAATGCTTAAAATGTGAGAAACTTACTGCACTTCGTAAGTTTGCTTTTTTAATTCATTTTGCGAAAGCGGAATTGATAACTTTCGGCTTAACGGCGCGGTATTGTTCAAAATGTGAATTTATTGTTTTGCATCAAAAAGATGTTAAAGCTGAATTTATCAATAAACTCGGCAGAGAAATCGGCAAAGATTTTTTTATTATTGGAACGGTTGATAAAAAGGTCTGGAAGAAAGGTCTGGAAGGAAAACTTTCTAACCAACAGGAAGTAATCGAAAACACGGCGGATTTCAAAAAAGTTTTGGTTTATGATATTCAACCTGCGGGTTGGTATTTTGATGACGGGAAATAGATTTTTATTTAGTATTTTTGAGGAGAAATTGAATGCAAGAAGCATTGGGAATGGTTGAAACAAAAGGACTTGTGGCGACAATCGAAGCGGCTGACGCGATGGTTAAAGCGGCGAATGTTCAGCTTGTCGGTTACGAAAAAATCGGCGCGGGATTTGTGACGGCAATTGTGCGCGGCGATGTCGCGGCGGTCAAAGCCGCAACGGACGCAGGCGCGGCGGCGGCGCGTCGGGTCGGCGAATTGGTGTCGGTTCACGTTATTCCGCGCCCGCATTCGAGCGTTGACGAAACTTTGCCGATAGTAATGAAATAAATAACAGTTATCAGTCATCAGTTATCAGTCAACAGGAAGATGATAACTGATGACTGGTAACTGATAACTGAAAATGATAATTGCACGAATTTTAGGCACGGTTGTCGCTTCGCAAAAGGATGAGCGTTTGCAGGGCAAAAAACTCTTAATCGTCAAACCGATCAATCTCGACGGCACGGATCAGAGCGGTTATATTGTCGCGGTTGATACGGTCGGCGCGGGCTTTCACGAAAAAGTTCTCGTTGTTGCCGGTTCATCGGCGCGGCTCGCCGAAGGCAACAAAGATTGTCCGGTTGATTCGGCGATTATCGGCGTGATTGATTCTTACGAGTTCGACGGAAAGGAATAAATGAGCTACACGGATTTTGACATTTCAAAGGTTGAAAAAGAACTGAATCTCAAAATTGTCATCAAAAAAATTGATTGGCAGTTCGAGCCGGTTGCGCCTTCCGAATGGTTGATGAATAGTCTTGAAAGAGGCGAACAAATTGCTTTTGTGAGTGAAAAAGCCCGTTCCGAATTTATTGTCGCGCCGATTTTATTGGCGGCGAAGGAAATTGCCAACAACGAAATCCAAATTTTTTCAGGTCAAACTTTGAATGTTGATGCAAGTCTCGGACTAACGGGCGAGTGTGATTTTATTTTGTCGAAAACTTATCCGACACCGATTTTGAAATCACCGATTATTACGCTTGTCGAAGCAAAAAAAAATGACATCGAACTTGGACTTGGGCAATGTATCGCTCAAATGTTCGCGTCGGCAATTTTCAATAAGCGCAACGGCAGCAGCTATCAAACGATTTTTGGATGTGTCACGACGGGCGAAAACTGGCAGTTTTTGAAACTCGAAGGCAACACCGCAATTATTGACAGCGAAAAGTTCTATCTTTCGGAATTAGACGAAATTTTAGGTGTTTTCAAATCAATAACGAGTTATTACAAAGATTAAAAATGCAGATTGCGCGGGTTATTGGAAATGTCGTTTCGACGATCAAAAACGAATCGCTTGAGGCGAAAAAGTTGATGATTGTGCAGACGCTCGACGCTGATTTGCAGCCGAAAGGTCAGCCGCTTGTCGCACTCGATGCAGTCGGCGCAGGTGTCGGCGAACTGGTTTTCTGGTGTCGCGGCAAGGAAGCGAGTTTCCCGTTCAAACGCGACGACACGCCGACCGACTGCACGATTGTCGGCATTATTGATTCGGATTCGCACGTTTATCGGAAAGTTTAGGAAGTTAAGTCAGTAAAAACTCTTTTCTTCCTAAACTTCCCAAACTTCCTAAACCTTTATGCTTTTAGCCCGTGTTATCGGAAATGTCGTAGCGACGCAGAAAAATCAGCGTTATGAAGGAGCGCGGATTATGCTGTGCCGCCAAATTACGCCCGAAGGCGCGGATATGGATTACACTTGTCTTGCGCTCGATTCGGTTTCAGCCGGGGAAGGCGATGTTGTTCTGATCGTTCAGGAAGGCTTCGGCGCATCAACCGCCGCCACCGGAAAACAAGGTGCGGCGATTGATTCGGCAATCGTCGGCGTGGTTGATAAGATAGATTTATTGTAAGGGCGACGACTTGTCCTCGCCCAATGAGCGTGAGCGAAAAAAAAGTTGACGATATTCGAGGCTAACGGGCGAGGACAAGCCGTCGCCCTTACAATCCGGGTGAACGAAAAAATGAATAATCATACTCAAAATCTCGCTGCGAAAATCGCGCAACTTTTACAGGAAAATGAAAAGGGAAACGATCACGATTTTCTGCGTTCTAGTTTAGAAAAAATTAATCAAAGATTAGACAAAATCGAATCACAAAATTACAGCGAAAATTCTAAATTCCAGATTCCAAATTCCAAACCGATTCACTTCAGTCAAGAAAAATTCAAAAGTCTCGAAGAAATCGCCGACGAAATAATCGCCGATTTACAAAACGAAAAGGCTTGTCCGTATGAACCGACGGGCAAGCCTTGCGACCATTGCGCGATGTGTAATTCGCGTGGATTTTAGTTTATTTGTTGGCTGCCGGCGCAGGTTGTTGATTTTCGCGGCGCATCGAACTCGGATCGGGAAGTTGCGGTGCTTGTTTTGCCCCGGGATCGGCTTGGAAGGTCGGTTCTTCTTTGAATCCGAGCAAACTCGCCGTTAAAACCGTCGGGAACGAATTGCGTGTCGTATTGTAATCTTGGACGGCTTGATTGTAGTCAATCCGCGCAACATTGATGCGGTTTTCTGTTCCTGAAAGTTCGGTTTGAACATTCAAAAAAGCCTCACTCGAACGCAACTCAGGATATTTTTCCTGCAAACTAAGCAGTCTGCCGATGGTTCCGCCGAAACTGTTGTTGGCTTCCAAAACAGCCTGTTTTTGTTCAGGCGTTTTGTCGCCGGTCGAACCTTGCGGTGCGGCACCCGAAGCATTAATCAGTTTGGAACGCGCATCGGCGATTTGTCCGAAAACTTCCTGTTCCTGAACACCGAGCGTCTGCGCGGTTTTGACCAAATTCGGAATTAAATCGGCGCGTCGCTGTAAATTACTTTCAACATTTGCCCATTTTCCTTTGACGTTTTGCTGTTTAGCCGTCAAATCGTTGTAACTGCAACCCGACAAACCGAACGCGAAAACCAACGCGATTGTTAATAAAATTACTCTTCTCATAATCTATTCTCCTTTTCCTTTAAAAACTATTCTAACAAATCATTGTTTTTTTATCTTATCAACCGCGCCAATGACGGTCTTAATCTGTTCCATATATTCAGCAAAAAGCTGATTGGCGGAAACATCTGTCAGGGGCTGTCCGGCACTATTTGCACGAATTTCAAAAATCTTTTCAAACGGTGTCGCATCCAAATTTAATTTCTGCGCCATTAATGCGACGATTTGATGCTTTTTGGTCGGTGGTTCGATGCCGTGAATTAACAGCACGGCGCGAAAAAGTGACGCAAAACTCGCCAGACTTTCCGCCATCAGATTCATCAAACTCGCCACCGAATCGGAAGCCGGAATGTAGGCGCGGCGCAGACGAATCAATTTACTGCGAAGTTCGTATTCGGTTTGATGCCGCAGAAATTCGTCGGTGATATTGAGATTTGCCAACACGTCCGCGCCGTATAAAACCTTGCGGGCGCGTTCCATCTGATGAAATTCAATCGGGAAAACGTCCGCCGCATTTTGCAGTTCGTCAACCGTAAAATAAACCGGAACGTGATAGCCGAGCCGCGTCCATTCGCGCATTACAGCGTGCGAATTTCGCAAATCCTTCGGCGTAATCCGGTGCAGCGCGATCAGCAAATTATAATCCGAAGCCTGCGGAATAAAATCGCCCGCCGCCGCCGAACCATACAAAATCACGCCCGCCAGATTTTTCCCGTGCGTCTGTTTCAAATCGTCAATGAATGCGTTAAACTGATTATTCATAAACTTTAACTTTCCAAACGGTCAATTCGTAAATGTGCGGTTTTAGTCAATCCGGTTAGTTTATCGAGTGCCTCATTAATGCTATCGAGAGCAGTATTGATATTTTGAATTTTATCTTCACTCCTAATTTGTGCGTCAATCAGCATTGTAATTTTTGCATCTAAATCTTCGTCTTTCTTAAGCGAATCATAAAGACGATCATCATGACTGGCAATTAGTTGAGATAACAAGCTAATTGCATCTTCAACAGTCGAAACTTTTCGTTCCATTTTAGTGACTCTCTGCTCGATGCTCATAAAATTTCCTTAATATTTAATTTCTAAATTACCAGTCGCCGCCCGCGCCGCCGCCGCCGAAATCGCCGCCGCCGCCGAATCCGCCCCAATCACTGCCGCCGCCTGATGATGATCCGCCGCCCCAACTGCTCGATGAGCCGGAACTGTTGCCGCTATTGGCAATAATCGAACCGATAATCCACGGCAATGCACCGCCGCCGCCGCCGAATCCGCCGCCGCCCCAACGATTATTTCTGCCGCCGCCGCTACCGCCGCCCGAACGACTGAAAATAATAATCATCAGGATCACTAAAATAATCAAACAACAAGCTCCGCCTGAAAGCGATTCCGAGGAATTTCTTGACTTTCCTGTCGGGGTTGGTTCGATCTGCGTCGTTGCCGGAACGTCCGTGCCGCTTTTTCGAGCGTCAATAGTTTTGATATACGCATCAATCGTGTCCGAAATTCCTTTCGCGTAATCGCCCTGCTTAAACGCCGGAACGAGGTATTGACGCTGCAATTGTCCGGCTAAACCGTCGGGTAACTCGTCTTCGAGATCACGGCTGATCTGCGTTTGATATTTACGGTCGTCAACTGCTATGAAAAGCAACGCGCTCGGATTATCGTCAAGTTTCGAGCCGATTTTCCAGCCGCGTGCAACCGCCAGCGAGTAATCGAAAATCGGACGGTCGCCGGTTGTTCTGACTGTTGCCACCGACAAAACGACGGGCGGATTCGTCCGCGCCTTGAATTCCTTTATTTTTTGATTAAGCTGCTGTTCGGTCGCATCGTCAATGACATTTGCAAAGTCATTAACCGGCTGACCGTTGTTGGCAATCGGCGCAGTGTCAAGCGAAAACGGCGCGTTGCTCTGCGGGAAAACAGCTATCCCGCAAAAAAGCAGTATCATCAATGCGAAATTGATTTTAAAAATTGGACGAAACATATTCATCTTATAAAGCATTCTGCCAAATCATAAACAAATACGAAAATGTATATTTATTGTTCTAACATATTTGCGTGAAATTATCGTTGCCGAAATGACGGCAAATGTTTTCTTCATTAAAGAAATCTGCCGTCTTTGAGATATTGATGGTTGCTGACTTGATTGATTTTCAGCTTTCCAAAGCCGAGTGTAAAACAAAATGAAGGATAAAAAACAGCGCGACTCCGGCGAAAACTGAAAGTGAGACAAGCGGACGTTTGCCTCCGTGATGATTGACTTCGGGAATCAAATCGCTTGCCGCAACGTAAAGCGTGACACCACTTGCCAAAGGAAGTGCATAAGCAACAGTAAATCCAATATTTGAGCCAATTAGATAAAAAAGTAAAACGCCGAGCAGCGTCATTAAGCCGATTAAAGACGTGCCGATCAAAACTTCGCGGAAACCTTTACCCGCTGCCATAATCATCGAAGCAATCGTAAAACCTTCGGGAAATTTGTGCAGTAAAATTGCCAGAAAAACCAGTACGCCGACTTTGAAATCAACCTGCGCGGCGGCGGCAATCGAAACACCGTCGAAAAATGTGTGAATTAAAAGTCCCCCGACCGCCGTGTAAGCCGATTTTGTCGAAATCAGGTGATCGGAATGAACTTCTTCACCGAGATGAAAGTGCGGCGCAATCGTATGCTCGAAAAATTGCGTCAGCAAATAGCCGATAAGTAGTAAAACCATCGGATAAATCAATGCTTCACTCGTGAAAATATTTGTTTTTTTCTGCCAGAGTTCGACCACTTCGGGCAAAATCTCGATAAAAACGACGCTCAACATAAATCCTGCGCCGAGTGCGAGAATATATTTGAGAATTTTTTTGAGGTTTTGATGAATGCCGCGCGGGAAAAGAATCAAACCGCCAAGCACATTGGCAAGTGCCGCGACGATGCCGAAAATGAGTAGTTGTAGAAAAGACGCACCCATAGAGAAGTTGCAAATTCTTAACTTTAAACCAATTAGACGCGAAAGAAAAATATAGTTTGAAGTCTAAAAAGTTTTCCACAGTTTAACATTAAGAATTAAACACTTGAATAATGCAAAGTTTTTGCAAAAATGTCTTGACAGGTGATAAAAAAACGTCGTAATATGCTTGCAAGTATTTGAAAAACGCCCCAAACAATAAATTCGGGCAAAAGAGTTTTCCACAACCAGAATGTTTAAGCGTTTAAGCAGTTTGCCCCTTAGAAAATTTCAGATTGATGATACGCGGGATTTTTCATAAAGATTTAATGACGGTTAAAAAATCTGTTTTCCCCAGCGTAAATTCAAAAACAATTAAATAATGTTGAAACAAGGTTTATCAAGTGACCGATGAGTATTTTTGTGTCTTGAAAACGAGTTTTGTTCTTTGAATATGCTGACAAAACAAGCCGAAAATTTACATAAATCAGTTCTCTTGAACGAAACCGTCGAGTTGCTCAATCCGCAGGCGGATGAAATCTTCGTTGACGCGACGCTTGGTTTAGGCGGACATTCTGAAGCAATTTTGCAGCGGGCGGAAAATGTGCAGATTATCGGCATTGACCAGGACCCCGAAGCAATTGCTTTTGCCAAAGAAAGACTCGGAAACTACGGCGAAAAAGTGCAAATCTTTCACGCCAACTTTGTCGCAATCAAAGAAGTTTTGACTGATGCAAAAGTTGAAAAAGTAAACGGTATTCTCGCCGATTTGGGCGTTTCATCTTTGCAGTTCGATACCGGAACACGCGGGTTCAGTTTTCGGTTTGACGCGCCGCTCGATATGCGGATGAACGCCGATTCGACGGACGAAACGGCTGCCGAAATGCTCGCCAGACTGTCGGAAACGGAAATCGCCGACTTGATTTACAAATACGGCGAAGAAAGAATGTCGCGGCGAATCGCCCGACGAATTGTTTGGAAACGTGAACTCGGCGAAGCAGTTAAAACGACGAAAGAGCTTGCCGAAACGGTTGAAAAAGCGATTGGGCGCGGCAAATTAAAGGATAAAATTCATCCGGCGACACGCACTTTTCAGGCTTTGAGAATTGCCGTCAACCGTGAAATTGAAATTCTGGAAAAGTTTATCCGCGATGCGGTTGATGTATTGAAAACCGGCGGCAAACTGGCGATTATTACGTTTCATTCGTTGGAAGATCGCCTCGTCAAACAAACTTTTCTGAAACTTGCGGGCAAATGTGACTGTCCGCCGCGTCTGCCGCAATGTGTCTGCGGCGCGGAAAAAAAAATCGAGATTTTAACGCGCAAACCCATTGCGCCGGGTGAAATTGAAACTGACGAAAATCCTCGCGCCCGAAGTGCCAAACTTCGTGTTTGTCAGAAAATTTAGCTTAATTTGGAGAAGGACGCTGTGAAAAAGAGAAACCTGCCGAAAAATACCAACCGCGAAAAAATTCGCCGTGAAAAAGACCCGATTCCGTGGCGTTACTGCTTGCTGACACTCGTTTGCGGCGTATTTTTAGTCGGCGGATTTTTTTTGGCGGCGCGTTTGCATTTTTCTTCAATGGATTTCGGAATTAAAAATTCCTCGCTGAAAAAACAGATTGAGGATTTGGAATCGGAAAAACGCCGGTTGCTTTTATTAAAGGAAATCGCACTCTCGCCGACTGAGATTAAAAAAGCCGCGAAAAAACTCGGTTTGACCGAAATGACTGCAAGCAGTTTTCAGGTCATCGGACAAACTACCGAAAAACCGGAAAAGCCGGCGGTTGTCAAAGCGTCGCCGGAAAAAGTTAAACCGTCGGTTGACGAAAAAACGCCCGAACCGAAAACAGTCGAAAAAATTAATAAAGACAGCGCGAAAAACGATCAAGTACAAGCTGTTAAAAAGGAAGCTAAGGAAAAAACGCCGACGCAGATTACGAAGAAATAGCGAATAAAGAAACAGCAGATAAAGAGTTAACGGACAAGAGTGTCCGTGTTCCAAATTATGAAACGCGCAGCGAAAAAAACAAATAAAAATCCGATGCAGACCGCATTCACGCGGTTTATGCTGGTGGTCGCCTTTTTCGTTCTTTGGATCGGCGGAATCGGTGTGCGGCTCGTGCATTTGCAGGTTAATCAGCACGATGTTCTGCTCGGCAAAGCTCTCAATCAACGCCGTGATACGGTCAAGGAAAAACAGCTTCGCGGGACGATTTACGACCGTTCGGAACGCGCTCTGGCGATGAGCATCAAGGTCAAGTCGCTTTACGCCGATCCGTCCGAAGTTGACGATGTTGAGACGACCGCGAAGGATTTAGCGAAGGCTTTGAAAATAAAAACAAGCGATATTCTCAAACCTTTGAAAGAAGCGAAAGACGGCGGCAAACGATTTGTCTGGCTCGTGCGAAAACTTGACGAACCGGCAGTGCAGAAATTAAATGAAATACTCGAAAATAAAGAGATAAAAAAAGGCGATCTGCCGCGTGTCGCCGGACTTCACTGGAAAGAAGAGCAAAAACGCAGTTATCCGTATAATTCGCTGGCGGCGCAGGTCGTCGGTTTCAGCAATTCGGACGACATCGGCAACGCCGGAATCGAACAGTCGCAGGAAGAAAATTTGCGCGGCGCGGTGATTAAAGGCTGGCAGGACCGCGACCGCCTCGGCAGGATTTACGACGAATCGAGTGACGACGAACAACGCGAACCACCGAAAGATGTCGTTTTGACAATCAGTCATTCAATCCAGTATGAAGTCGAACAAGCACTCGAAAAGGGGGTGAAAAATGCTAATGCAAAATCGGGAATGGCAATCGTAATGATTCCGCAGACAGGCGAAATTTTGGCAATGGCAAATTATCCGACGTTTGACCCGAATAAATTTAACGAAGCCGCGCCCGAAAGTTTTACGAACCGTGCAATTCACGATATTTATTCGCCGGGTTCGGTCTTTAAACTTATTACTTACGGCTCGGCAATTAATGAAGGCGTGATTAATCCGAACGGCGAAGTTGACTGCACACAAGGCTTTATCGAAGTCGCCGGACACCGTTTCAACGATCCGCACGCGACTAAAGTAATGTCTTACGACGAGGCTCTGGCAGTTTCGAGCAATGTCGCGGCAATCAAAACCGCGCTCTCGACCGGCAAGGAAAATTTCTACAATTACGCGCAGAAATTCGGGATCGGACAGCCGACGGGAATCGAACTTCCGGCGGAAGCCGGCGGCATTTTGCGCTCGCCGAAAAGCTGGAACGGCGACTCGCTCGCCTCGATGAGTATCGGTTACGAAATTAGTGTTTCGGCTTTGCAAATGACGGCGGCTTACGCGACAATTGCGAATGACGGTATCAAAGTTCAGCCGCACATTATCAAAGAAATTCGGAGTGCAGACGGAAAAGTTTTCAGTTCGACCGACGCGCAAAAAACGCAGGTCGTGACGGCTGATACTGCGCGTTCTTTGAAGAAAATGCTGCGTCAAGTTGTTTTGACAGGCACGGGCAAACGCGCTCAATTAAACGGTTATACTTCGGCGGGGAAGACCGGAACGGCTTGGAAATACGACTCAAAGCTGAAAAAGATCAATGAAAATAAATATGTTTCGTCCTTTATCGGGATGGCTCCGATGGATAATCCGTCGGTCGTGATTGCCGTCGTAATGGACGAGCCGCAGGTCGGCGCACGCGACGGCGGGCAAGTTTCCGCGCCGGTTTTCCGCGAGATCGCTGAACAGATTTTGCCCGAATTAAACGTCGCGCCGGACGCGAATGTGCGGCAGGAAAATTTAACGGCAGAAGAAATTCCGTCGGAAATCGAACCGAATTCGGCGATTAAAAATGAGAAGCCGAAGAATGAAAAAACGGCAGAGAAAACGGATAAAAAATCAGCCGACACCGAAAAGCCGAAGGAATTAAAGGAAACGAAAAAGGAAACCAAGCCGTCGAATAACAGCGACAAAAAAGGCGCGAAACAAAAGACAGCGGATTTGACGATAGAAAAACCGAAAAATAAATCATCGGGCGTGAGGACGACAACAGAAACTTGAAATTTGAGAAAGCCATAAAATTTATGAACGCGGTCGCTTCGAGATTAAATCCCGCTTTGCTGAACGCCGAAGTCAATTCATTCGTGATTGACTCGCGCGAAGTGCAGGCGGGCGAAGTGTTTTTTGCGCTTTCGCAGCCTGAATATAAAAATAATTGTTTCAACGGCGACTTTGAAGATTCGACTAAATACGTTGCATCGGCGTTTGAAAAAGGCGCGGTTGCGGCGGTTGTTCGTCCCGACCGATACGCCGAACACGCAGCGGAATTAGAGAAATTCGCGGATAAACTAATTTTCGCCCCCGATGCGATTGTCGCTTTTCAAAATCTCGCGCACGGCGTTTACCTCGAATGGAATAAATCTGTAATTGCCGTGACGGGAAGCGCGGGAAAAACGACGGCGCGTGAACTAACGGCGCACGTTTTGCAAAGTTCCGGCAAAAAAGTTTTGCGGAGCATCAAGAATTACAACAACGGCTTGGGATTGCCGATAACTGTTTTGAATCTGGCAAAAGAAGATTCTTACGACGCGGCGGTTTTGGAAATGGGAATGTCCACGCCGAACAATGAAATCGCGCGTTTATGCAAGATTACGCCGCCGGATGTCGCGGTCGTTTTGAATGTTTTGCCGGTGCATATCGAGCATCTCGGCACGATTGAAAACATTGCCAAAGCCAAAGCCGAACTCGTCGAAGGAATGAAATCAGGCGGCACGGCAGTTTTGAACGCCGATGATTTTCGCGTCGCGGCAATGCGCGATTTGTCGAAAGGTGCGGTTATTACTTACGGAATCGAAAACAACGCGGACGTAATGGCGAAAAATATTCGTTTCGAGCGATTCGGCGAAACACAATTTACTCTGCAAACGCCGGACGGTGCGGCGGAAGTTTTGTTTCCGCTCAACGGCAAACATAATATTTTGAACGCGCTCGCGGCATCGGCGGTCGGCATTTCGTTTGGAATGTCGGCGCAGGAAATCGCCGCGTCTTTGCACACGGTCGCGCCGCCGCCGCAGCGCGGGGAAGTTTTACATTTTGCGGAAGGTTTTACGGTCGTCAACGACACTTATAATTCAAACGCGAAGGCTCTGCTTTCGATGGTCGAAACAATCGTTGACGGCGGAAGTTCGGCGAAACGCAAAATTGTCATCGCCGGAGCAATGCGCGAATTAGGCGAAAATGCCGCGCAGATTCATTACGAAACCGGACAGAAAATTGCCGGGATCGGCGTTGACAAACTTTTCGGTGTCGAAGGGTTTGCCAACGATTTATTAAAGGGTGCGAATGACGCGGGTTTGCGCGAAACCGAATTTTACGAAGATTCGGCGGTCGCCGCAGAAAAATTTTTAACGGAAGTTCGGGCAGGCGATTTAATTTTAGTCAAAGGTTCGCGTGGTGTGCGGACTGAGAGGATAATTGAAAAGTTGTTGGAAAAATTTGAATTGGAGTCTTAGAAGTTTAGGAAGTTTGGGAAGTTAAGAAAGTTTAGGAAGATAAATAACTTCCCGAACTTCCCAAACTTCCCAAACTTCCCAAACTGACTGAAAATGCTTTATTACTTTTTATATCAACTGATTTTCAAAAGCTTTGGCGGCGCGGGCGAGTCCATTTTTTATCGCGGCTTGAATGTGTTTCAATATGTGACGTTTCGCACCGCTTGGGCGACGATTACCGCACTGCTGATTTCACTGTTATTTGGCGGCAAGGTCATCAAAAAACTTCAGGATTTGAAAATCGGACAGGAAATCCGCGCAGAACTTTCCGAAGAACATCAAGCAAAAAAAGGCACGCCGACGATGGGCGGAGTGTTAATTCTCGGTTCAGTTTTTCTCTCGACGATTCTCTGGGCGCGGCTTGATTCGCTTTATTTATGGCTTGCGCTGGTAGCGACAACTGCTTTCGGCTTGATCGGATTTGTGGACGATTACATAAAAATCGTCAAGAAACGCAGTTTAGGATTAACCGAAAGACAGAAACTTTTGGGGCAGTTGATTACGGCAATTGTTGTTTGGGGCGTGCTTTATTGGGCTTCCAATTACCCTTGGAATTTGAGCATTCCGTTTTTCAAGGAATCGGCGATTACCGGTAAAACGGTAATTTATCCGTTTATTTATCTGTTCTTTATAATTTTCGTTTTGTTGGGTTCTTCAAATGCGGTAAATCTGACTGACGGAATGGATGGTTTGGCGGCAAGCATCACGTTTATTGCGATGGCGGCTTTGACGGGGTTGACTTACGTTTCGAGCGACGCGCGTTGGTCGGAAATTTTGCTGATTACGCACAAACCCGAAGCCGCCGAATTAACGGTTTTTTGCGGCGCGATGGTTGGCGCAAGTCTCGGATTTCTCTGGTATAATGCGCCGCCCGCGCAAGTTTTTATGGGCGATGTCGGAAGCCTTGCGATTGGCGGTGCGCTCGGCACGGTGGCGATTTTAACCAAGCAGGAATTTCTTTTGCCCTTCATCGGCGGAATTTTTATTATCGAAGCGATTTCAGTAATTATGCAGGTCGGCTATTTCAAATTTACGAAGAAAACGACCGGACAAGGAAAGCGAATTTTTCTGCAAGCACCGCTCCATCATCATTTTCAACTGGCAGGTTGGAAAGAGCCGAAAATCGTTTTCAGGTTTGTGATTGTGGCGATACTTTTTGCGCTGTTGAGTCTTTCAACATTGAAACTTCGTTAAATGGTTTTTGCAATTTGGTCTTTAGTTTTTTGCTAAAATCCAAAATCCAAAATCCAAAAACAAAATGATTTTAGAAGGCAAAAAAACTTTAGTTCTCGGCGCGGGGAAATCCGGCATTGCCGCTGCTAAGTTCGTAGCAGAACGCGGCGGAACGGTCGCGTTGTATGACAAAAAGCCGATTGAAACCTGGTCTGACGAAGCGAAAAGTTTAAAGGATTTGAAGATCGGATTGATTGACGAAAATCTTCCGTCGTGGCTGCTTGACCAAATTGATTTGGTTGTCATTTCGCCCGGAGTTCCGACAAATTCGATTCCGGCGCGTTATGTTGACCGCAAAGACGGCGAAGTGATCGGTGAAGTCGAGCTTGCTTATAGATTTTTGAAAGGCAGAATCGTCGGCATTACAGGCAGCAACGGCAAAACGACGACGACGACTTTGGTAGGCGAACTTTTGAAAAATGACGGAATCGAAACGCTCGTCGGCGGCAATATCGGCACGCCTTTGCTTGATTTGACGCAGGTTACGACCGATAAAACTTGGACGGTTGCCGAACTTTCGAGTTTTCAACTTGAAACGATTAAAGATTTTCGCGCAAACGTGGCGATTGCGACCAATGTTACGCCGAACCATCTCGACAGATACGATTTTTTCTCGGATTACGCCGCCGCGAAACATCGTCTGTTTATGAATCAAATGTCAGAAGATGTTGCAATCCTCAATGCTGATGACGAAATTACGGCAAGTTGGGCGAAAGGTTTGCGGGCGAATGTCGTGTTTTTTTCGGTCAAAAAAGAATTGGACAAAGGTTTGTTTTTGCGCGGACGCGATCTTGTTTGCCGTGCGAATGGTGAAGAGAAGATTTTGACGACGCGCGATGAGATTTTCGTGCGCGGACTGCACAATGTCGAAAATGTTCTCGCCGCGTTTGCCGCCGGATTAGCGTGCGGCGCGTCACCGGATTCGATGCGCGAAACAGTTAAAAATTTTAAAGGTGTCGAGCATCGCATCGAATTTGTTGCCGAAATTGACGGCGTGAAATTTTACAACGATTCAAAGGCAACGAGCGTTGACGCAACTTCTAAAGCGTTGGAAGCATTGAGCGAGGAAGCCGGAAAAACGATTTTGATACTAGGCGGACGCGGCAAAAACGCGCCGTATTCACCGCTTGTTCCGCTGATCGAAAATTCGGTTCGTAAATTAATTTTAATCGGCGAAGATGCCGATAACATCGAATCGCAATTGGCGAATCACGCGGAAATTGTTCGCGCCGATTCAATGCAGGACGCGGTGCGAAAAAGTTTGGAAGCGGCTGAAAAAAATGATTCGGTTTTGCTCGCGCCGGCGTGTGCGAGTTTTGATATGTTCCGTTCGTTTGAAGAACGCGGAACGGTTTTTAAAGCGGAAGTTGCGAAACTGAATCCGCCGGCACAAGGAGCAAAATGAAAATTGCTTTAATCATAATTTTCGCACTGTTCGGATTGCTGCAAACAAGCCGGAACTGCGATTCAAAAACGATGCAGAACAATAACATCGAAGCATTGGCGACACCGAAAAAACAGACGAAATACGACCGTCTGCCACCGAATATTACACTTGAAACAGAAGTCAGAAAAGACGTTTTGAATGACAAAAAGCAAGTCGTTTCGTTTGAAGTAACAACCGTCGAAAAAAGATTGAATGAACTAAAAGCGCGTTACAAAAAGAATAAATTGGTTGACAGTAAGGGCAGGGAAATTAAATTTTTCGAGCCGCTTTGTCGCGGCGTTTCGAGAGGAATCGAAGGCGACGAAGAAGATCAACAGCAAAAGGATAAAGAATTGACGGATTTGCAGAAAAATTTCACGGTCATTATTTTGAATTGCGATCCGCGCAAGGCGATGTGAGATTTCAGATTCCAGATTTCAAATTCCAATTTGGAATTTGAAATCTGGAATCTGTAATTTGAAATTTGGTATCAGAAAGAATGGCGAAAAAGTTACGAATAGATTGGTTTTTGTTTGCGATTGCCGCGTCGCTCGCGCTGTTTGGCGCGGTGATGGTCTATTCCGCGTCGGCGATGATTTCGCTCAAGGAAACCGCGAATAATGCAGACGGCGCGACGCAGTTTCAATACTTTTTCAAGCAGTTCGGCTTTACGATTTTAGGTTTGATCGTGATGTTTGCGGCAAGCCGGATTGACTACAAAATCTATCAAAACAAATACGTCGTTTTCGGCATTTTGGGCTTTACGTCAATGCTTTTAATCGCAGTTTACGGCTTTCCGGCGATTAACGGCGCACGGCGTTGGATTCGCTTTCCGGGCGTTTCGTTTCAGCCTTCGGAAATCGCGAAAATCGCGCTGCCGATATTTTTGGCGTGGTTTTTGACAATTAAGGAAAACGCGGTCGGCGAACTTAAAGAAACGGTTTTGCCGTGTCTCGCGGTTTTGGCTTTCCTCGGCGGATTGATTTTTCTCGAACCGGATTTAGGGACGACGATTGTGCTGTGCGCGATTTTCGTCTGCGTTTATTTTGCGGCGGGCGCGAAGATTCTGCATCTCGCAACGGTCGCGGCAGTAATGTTTATTGGCGGAGTCGGCGCATTGATTTTTGCGCCGTGGCGAGTAGCGCGTCTGATTGCTTTTGTTGATCCGTGCAGTGCGGAAAACGGCGCGGGCGCAGGTTATCAGGTGTGCCAATCACTGTATGCAATCGGTTCGGGCGGCGTTTTGGGTGAAGGTTTTGCGAAAGGTCAGCAGAAACTTTTCTACTTGCCGTACCCATATTCGGACTTTATTTTTGCCAACATCGGCGAAGAACTCGGACTTGTCGGGACGCTTGGTGTCGTCATCGCTTTCGGATTTTTATTGTGGCGCGGAACTCGCGCAGCTCTGCTTGCGCCCGACCGATTCGGAATGCTGCTCGGCATCGGCATAATCACAGGATTAATCGTGCAGGCGTTATTTAATATTTCGGTCGTGATTTCGATTTTGCCGGCAAAGGGAATTCCGCTGCCGTTTATTTCCTACGGCGGTTCTTCAATCGTTTTTACACTTTTCGCCGTCGGAATTTTGCTGAACATTTCGCAATATGCTGGTTTTGTTTCAAACGGCAATAATGTCGAAACAAATAATTTTGTGCCGCGCAAAAAGAAGCGAAGTCGAACGGGGTTGAAGTAAAGATTTAGCCGAAAAAAATATGGGATATTTCATGAGATTCATAGTTACTGACGAGAAGAAGGTTTCTCTAAGGGAACTTGAATCAGCATTGAAAGAAAATAATGAAAATTATCGAATCGAAAGTGATGAAGGCGATGATACTTACGGCGAACTAATGCACGGCGAAGATGTCTATGGACAGATTGAGATAAATGCGCCGGGTGACGGGCTTTTCGATGAAGAAATCGGTGAACTAATTGAGTTTCTCAAAGTTGCCGAAGGTGAGAATAAAACAAAAGTTTTGGAAATCTTGAATAATGCGAAATCAATTTTTTGCATTCAGGTTTTAAATCAGGGACGTTCTTCGGATGAAGAAACACTTTCTAAAATTGATCCGATTTGGAAATGGTGTTTTAGAAACAGAAAAGGTTTAATGCAAGCTGACGCGGAAGGTTACTACGATGCTTCGGGATTGATTCTTGAAGTTGAATAAAGATGAAAGTTTTGATTGCCGCCGGAGGAACGGGCGGACATATTTATCCGGGAATCGCCGTCGCAAAGGAAATTATGCGGCGCGATGAAACCTCGGAAGTTTTATTTGTCGGCACGGCGCGCGGACTTGAAACAAAAATTGTTCCCGATAACGGCTTTCAGCTTTCATTAATAAAAAGTGCGGGTTTGAAAAATGTCGGATTTGTTGGCAAACTCAAAGGTTTGTTTATTCTGCCGAAAAGTTTCTTAGAAGCTCGGCGTTTGATAAAGGATTTTAAGCCTGATGTTGTCATCGGCGCGGGTGGATATGTTTCGGGACCTGTTTTGCTGACGGCGAGTTTGATGCGCGTTCCGACGCTCGTGATGGACTCGAATGCACTGCCGGGATTTACGAATCGAAGGCTCGCGCCGTTCGTGACAAAAGCCGCGCTTACATTTGACGAAGCGCTGTCGTATTTTGGCAAAAAAGGCGTTGTTACGGGCAATCCGGTTCGCAAAGAGTTTTTTGATATTCAACCGAAATTGCGCGGCGAAAAAGTTAATTTGCTGATTTTCGGCGGTTCGCAAGGCGCACGCGCGATCAACAACGCAATGGGCGACGCGCTCGAAAAATTGCCGGCGGACAAATTGCAGATCACGCATCAGACGGGCGAGTTTGATTTTGAAAAGCTGAAGGAAATTTATTCGCGCTCGGCGTTTCCAAGTTCCGATGTTCGCCAATACATTTCAAATATGGTTGACGAATTTGCAAAGGCTGATTTGGTGATATGTCGGGCGGGCGCAACGACTTGCGCGGAACTTTCAGCCGCCGGAAAAGCCGCGATTATGATTCCGCTGCCGACTGCCGCCGACGATCATCAGCGCAAAAACGCCGAAGCATTGCAGACGGCAGGCGCGGCAAAAATGATTTTACAACGCGATTTGAACGGCGAATCTTTGGCGAACGAAATTATAGATTTGATAAACAACAGTGAAAAGATTTCCGCGATGGAGGCATCAACCAAAAGACTGGCGCGAAAAGATGCAGCGGAAGTGACGGTGAATTTGATTGAGGGGTTGGCAAAAAAAATGTAGGGGCGACGGCTTGTCCTCGCCCGTTGAGCGAAGCGAAAAGTCGTTCGTTTTCATTCAACTTGAATTTACTAAAAGCTCATCGGGCGACCACAAGGGATCGCCCCTACAATGAATAAAAATGTTCAGACACGTTAAAAATATACATTTCATCGGCATCGGCGGGATCGGTATGTCCGGCATTGCCGAAGTTTTATGCAATCTCGGCTTTGTTGTTTCGGGTTCGGATTTGCGGAAATCGAAAAACACCGACCGTTTGGAAACGCTGTTCGGCATCAAGATTTATGAAGGTCACGCGGCGGAAAACATCGGCGACGCGCAGGTTGTCGTTTATTCGTCGGCGGTTAAGGATGACAACCCGGAAGTCATACTGGCAAAGGAAAAATCAATTCCGGTCATTCCGCGTGCCGAAATGCTGGCAGAATTAATGAGTCTGAAACCATATGCCGTCGCCGTCGCCGGAACGCACGGGAAAACTTCGACGACTTCGATGGTGGCGACCGTTCTCGGTCACGCCGGATTTGATCCGACAACGGTTGTCGGCGGCGTGGTAGATACGCTCGGCTCGAATGCCCGATTAGGCAAAAGCGATTGGTTTGTCACCGAAGCCGACGAATCCGACCGCTCCTTTTTGATGTTATATCCAACTATTTCAGTAGTTACAAACATTGACAAGGAACATATGGAATCCTACAAAGGAATGGATGATGTCGTTCAATGTTTCACGGATTTTATGAACAAAGTGCCGTTTTTCGGCGCGTGTGTGATGTGTCTGGACGATCCGAATGTGCAGTTGATTATTCCGAAAATCAAACGCCGCCGCGTCACTTACGGAATGACCGCGCAGGCGGACGTTTCGGCGCAGGATATTCGTTACAGCGAAAATTTCGGCTCCGTTTTCAAGGTATTGAAGGGCGCGGAAGTGTTAGGTGAAATAACCTTGCCTGTGCCGGGAAAACATAATGTTTACAACGCTTTGGCGGCAACTGCGGTGGCATTGGAATTAGAAGTTTCGTTTGCGAAAATTGCCGAAGCCTTTGCGACTTTCAAAAATGCGAATCGCCGGTTTCAATTCAAAGGCGAAGCGCGTGGAATCTCAGTGATTGACGATTACGGGCATCATCCGACCGAGATTCTGGCGACGCTTTCGGCAGCGAAAGAAGGTTCGGGCGGACGACGAACGGTGGTTGTTTTTCAGCCGCACAGATATTCGCGCACAAAAGAATTGATGAACGAATTTGCGCTCTGCTTTAACAACGCCGACGTACTTTTTGTGACCGATATTTATGCGGCGAGCGAACCGCCGATTGAAGGAATCACGGCGGAAATTTTGACCGAAAACATCAAGCAATACGGTCATAAAAACGTGCAGTTTGTCGGCGATGTCGAAAGTGCGGCGGACAAAGTTATTCCGTTTTTGCAGGAAGGCGATCTCGTTATCACTCTCGGCGCAGGCAGTATTACGCGGCTTTCCGATGAAATTGTTGGACAGTTAGAAGTTAGCAGTTAGCAGGCATCAAAAAACTAAAAGCTGACACCTGATGACTGCTAACTGTTAACTGAAAAATTTATGGCGACACGAACACGAAAAACTACCCTAAAAAACAAAACGGCGGCGACACCGAAGCGGCGGCGCGTGACGAAACCGACAGCGCGGCGAACCTCAAAATCGAGCGGAAATTTTACAAATTTCTTTGTGCCGCTGTTTTTTATCTTTTGCATTTTGTTCTGTCTCGGATTTTTGGGTTTGATGGGTTATCGAACCGTTACCGCTTCCGAGTTTTTTGATGTCAAAAAGATTGACGTGCGCGGCGTAGCCCACGCTTCTAAAAGCGATATTGAAAAAATCGTTTCCGCGCAGACCGAAAAATTAGGTGTTTGGAACGCCGAGTTAAAGGATATTAAAGATAAAGTCGAACGGCTCGATTTTGTCAAATCGGCGGCGGTTTCGCGTGTTCTGCCGGACGGCGTGCGCGTTAATTTGATCGAGCGTGTGCCGAAAGCGGTTGTGCGAATTAACGGCGGCGATTTTTGGGCGGATGAAGAAGGCACGATTTTAGCCCTGGTCGGTAAAACCGATGAACGTCCGCCGTTTGTCTTGCGCGGTTGGGACGAATCGAAAACCGACAAAGCAGTTAAAGACAATCAGTTGCGCGTCAAAAATTATCGAAAAATGGCGGACGAATGGAAAACTTTCGACCTCGCCGCACGGGTTAAAGAAGTCAATTTTGAAGATATAGACGAGCCGAAAGCCGTCATTGAAGATTCAGGAATGCCGATTTTGATTGATTTGGGCAAGGAAGATTTCGGGAAACATTTGCAGAAGGGAATCGAGGCAATTGCGAACAAGGGAAACACATATCAAGGAATAAAATTAGTCGGGCAAAATATGATTTTGGTGCCGCGACAAAGTAACTGATTACCGGCAGAAACGCGACTGATAAGGAAGTCTGCGAAAATACATTTAACACGCTTCCTGACGGTCGCGTTTCCGCCCCAATATTGAACTTGATGATAAATCGTGAAATACACGCAGTTGGATTAGACATCGGCACGAGCAAAGTGCGGTGCGTTATCGGTGAACCTTCGGAGAACGGTTTGATGAACGTCGTCGGCATCGGTCAGGCGGAATCGCGCGGACTGCGGCGCGGAATCGTCACGACGACCGATGCGGTTGCCGATTCGATCAAACGCGCCGTCGAAGAAGCCGAACGCGTCAGCGGTCTCGAAATTCAAATGGCGACGGTCAATATTTCAGGCGAACATCTGCAAGGCGAAAATAAAGGCGGAGTCGTTGCCGTCGCGGGCGCGGGACGCGAGATTTCCGAAGAAGATATGTCGCGTGCAGTCGAATCCGCGAGTGCGATGTCGCTTCCAGCCGGTTGGGAAATCATTGATCGTCTGCCGCAGGAATTTATTATTGACGGTCAGGACGGAATTACCGAGCCGGTCGGAATGCGCGGTTCGCGTCTGGAAAGCCGCGTTCACATCGTTATTTCGCCGAGCGCAGGCAGACAAAATATTGTCAAAGCGATTCATCGCGCCGGTCTCGAAGTCGAAAATATGATTCTCGAACCGCTCGCGGCGGCGGAAAGCACATTGACCGACGATGACAAGGAATACGGCTGTGCCTTAATAAATATGGGCGCGGAATTGACGAGTTTGATGATTTTCGGGCGCGGCGCGGTTCAGCATACACGGGTTTTTCCGTTCGGCGGAATGCACTTTACAAAGGACATTGCGGTCGGTTTGCGCGTTTCAATTCCCGAAGCGAACAAAGTAAAACAAAGTTACGGCTGCGTCGCCGGATTTTTGATCGGCGCGGAAGAACGACAGGAAGTGATCGAAATTACGCCGGTCGGACGGAGTGAAACACGCGGATTATCGAAGGAAATCTTGTGCGACATAATGCAGCCGCGAGCAATCGAACTGCTTCAACATCTCGCCCACGAAGTTAATCAAACCGGCGCACAAATTTCGAGCGGCGTTGTGTTAACCGGCGGCGGTTCGCAGGTTCGCGGAATGGTCGAAATCGCCGAACAGGTTTTTGACGCACCAACGCGGCTCGGTTTTGTGAACACCGAATATTTCGGCGGTTTGGCGGCGGAAGTGCAGACTCCCGAATGGGCGACTGCCTGCGGATTGGCACTCACTTCGATGCGTTCGCAGATTCGTGATAACTCGAACGGCGGACATTCGGCATCACGCAAGGTTGCCGCGTGGTTTGAAAATATTCGTGAGAAATTCAGATAAATGTAACTTCTGGACTGGATTTTTCACCGCAAATCGTTGTATGCTTTTTCGCCGTAGGCACAATATATTGTTGAACGACAAAAAAGCATCAGCCCCGGAAGTTACATCACGTTTTTGCGTTTAAATACACTTATAAGGAAGCAATTATAATGACTGACGGTCTTCAAATGAAAAATAACGGCATTAAAATTTTTATGGACGAACCTCCCGTAACAGGTGCGAAAATCAAGGTCATCGGCGTTGGCGGCGGCGGGAGTAACGCGGTCAATCGGATGATCGAAGCCGGAATCAAAGGAGTTGAATTCATCGTCGTCAATACCGATGTCCAAGCTCTTAACGATTCCAAAGCACCGATGAAAATCCAACTCGGAAGCAAATTAACGCGCGGACTCGGCGCGGGGTCAAATCCATCAATCGGGCGCGACGCGGCACTCGAAGACCACGAAAAAATTATGGACGTTTTGGAAGGTGCGGATATGGTTTTCGTGACCACCGGACTTGGCGGCGGAACGGGAACAGGCGCGGCTCCGGTCGTTGCTTCGCTTGCCATCGAACTCGGCGCACTAACCGTCGCGGTCGTCACCAAACCGTTCACCGTCGAAGGCAAAAAACGAATGGCGCAAGCCGAACAAGGTCTAGCCGAACTTCGCGGCTGTGTTGACACAATCATCACGATTCCGAACTCGAAACTTAAAGATGTCGAAGAAAAAATCTCGATTATGGATGCGTTCAGACGCGCCGACGACGTGCTTTTGCAAGCCGTTCAGGGCATTTCCGATCTAATTACGACTTCGGGTGTGATTAACCTCGATTTTGCCGATGTGCGTTCGGTAATGAAAGGTCGCGGCGTGGCATTGATGGGAATCGGCGAAGCGAAGGGCGAAGGCGCGGCAGTCAAAGCGATGAAATCGGCAATTGACTCAAAACTGCTCGAAGAAAATTCGATCAAAGGCGCACGCGGTGCTTTAATTAATATCACGAGTTCAAAAAACACCGCGCTCAACGAAATCGAAGAAGCAATCGCTTTAATCGAAGCCGAAGCGCACGACGAAGCCGACATTATTTGGGGAACGGTTTTTAACGATGATATGGAGGATTCGGTAAAAATTACTGTGATTGCCACCGGATTCGACAGTCAGAAATACGCTGTGATGCCGTCCGGCGGACAGCAGGCGGAGCCGCAGCAACAGCCGCAGCAAACTGTTGGACAATACAGCGTCAGAACGGGTTTCGCGCCGACTGAAAGGGAAGAAGATATGAATGTTCCGACATTCATTCGTCGCCAAGCGGACTGATTTGAGTTATAAAAGTAGTATTCAATCCGGTATCAGCAAATTTTAAGGAGAGAAATTTAATGAGAGAAAGATACGATACACAGAATTATCAGCGGCAGCCGAACGATCAGGAGGCGCGTAAAAAAACGCCGCCGAACGAGACGAACGCCGAGATTTATTACTACAAAAAGCAGATTGACTCACGGACTTTGATGGTGATTGCACTGACTGACGGCGAAGAAATCGAAGGCACAATCGAATGGTATGACCGCGACGCGCTGAAGGTGAACCGGACGGATGCACCGAATGTCCTGCTTTTGAAACATAACATCAAATATATGTTCAAAGCCGAAGATCGTCCGGCAAAACCTGCCGGTAAAAAATAAAAAAGTTTAAGGTTTTTCCTCCAAAATAGTAATTTGATTTTCTGTGAACGCCGACTTAAATGAAAATCCCTCAGAGTTTACAGAACCGCGTTTGCCCCGCGTCGGTATTACAATGGGCGATGCCGCCGGTATCGGTCCCGAAATTGTTCTCAAATCACTTTTCGATCCGAATATTTTTAACGTCTGTCAGCCGGTAATAATCGGCGACGGCGAAATTTTGCGGCAAACGGCGCGTGATTTGAAAATTGACATTGATTTTCGGCAAGTTAAAAAGGGCGCGGAGATTCCATTAAATACAGGCAAAGTAATAATTTATGATCTGGAAAACATCGCGGAAATTATTCGTTACGGCGAAGAATCGGCAAGCAGCGGCAAAGCCTCTGCCGAAAATATCGAAGCTGCCGTAAAACTCTGGAAGGAAAAAAAAATTGACGCGATTTCGACTGCGCCGATCAGCAAACGGGCGATCCATCTCGGCGGCTACGATTATCCCGGACACACCGAGTTTCTTGCCTTTCTGACTGATACGCGCGAATTTGCAATGTCGTTTTTCGCCGAAAAGCTGCGTGTCGTTTTGCTTTCAACGCACGTCAGTCTGCGCGACGCGATTGAGTTGGTTAGAAAAGAAAAATTAGTCGAATTAATCAGATTTTCGCAGCAGGAAATCTCTAAATTATTGAATAGAAACGCACGAATTGCGGTTGCCGGACTTAATCCGCACGCGTCCGAAGGCGGAATGTTCGGCAGCGAAGAGAAAAACGAGATTATTCCGGCAATTAACGAATGCCGTGAAAAATTCGGTCTTGAAGTTTTCGGTCCCTTTTCGCCCGACACGATTTTTTTGCGCGGATTCAAAGGCGAATTCGACGGAGTTATTTCGTGTTATCACGATCAGGCGACGATTGCCGTCAAATGTCTGTCGTTCGGCGCGTCGGTTAATGTTACACTCGGTCTGCCGTTAATCAGAACCTCGGTTGATCACGGCACGGCATACGACATCGCGGGAAAGAATTTAGCTGAATTTTCGAGTATGACCGCCGCGATAAAATTAGCCGCCAAACTTTATTTAGGTTCGTAAAATTTTTAAACATTAGTTAGAATGAATTGAAAGACGAAATAGCTGCGGAAATTTTTAAGATGAGTGAAGATTCAGAAAAAGAACGACCTAAAATTCTAGTCGCTGATGATGATCCGGCAATTTTGCGGCTGGTCAAAGCGATTGTCGAGAAGGAAGGTTACACGGTGACAACGGCGCGTGACGGCAAAGAGGCGTATAAAATCCTTCAGTCGGGCGAACCGTTTGCAGCGGCGATTTTTGATGTCGTGATGCCTTATATTCAGGGAACCGAACTCGTCCGTTATATGCAGTCGGAAAAACGCCTGATGAAAATTTCCGTAATAATGATGACGGCGGAACAAAATTCGCGGCTTTCGTCGGACAGTTTCGCGGCGGGCGCAGTCGCTTTTTTGCCGAAACCGTTTACAAATGCACAGCTTCAAACAATGCTCAGAATGTTTGTTAAAAAAAGCTGACCGATTGAAACCAAAAATGCAGAAACACGCAAATTTCGAGATATTTTTCTTGACGTAAAAACCGTGCGATGATAGTTTTCAAAACGAAACATTTTTTTCGATAAAAGATTTTCCCTATTCCAAAAGGAGCAAGTATCTTGTGTCAAAACGCAAACTGCTGTTGGCAGACGATTCGATAACAATCCAAAAGGTCGTCAATTTGACTTTTGCCGACGAAGGAATCGAGGTGACTTCGGTCGGTGACGGTGATTCGGCGATACAAAAATTCGACGAATTTATGCCTGATTTGGTGATGGCTGATGTCAATATGCCGGGTTTGAACGGCTATGAAATTTGCCAAATTATTAAAAATAACGAAGAAACACGCCATATTCCCGTAATATTGCTGGTCGGTTCGTTCGAGCCTTTTGACGAAGCCGAAGCGACGCGCGTCGGCGCGGACGATTTTTTAACCAAACCGTTTCAGTCAATTCGTCAACTCGTTAATAAAGTTACCGACTTGCTTAATCGTCACGAAGTCGCAGCGGCGACAACCCAAAGCGGAACGGAAACTGCGCCGGTTGTTGACAGTTTTGCCGACACGCTCGAACTCAATGATAAAAGCGAGATTCCGGGTGAATTCGGTGATGCCGGAATGGACGACGAAATGATCGAAACGAGTCGGGCGAACAAGTTTGCTTCCGAACCGAATCAAATTTTTCCGTCTGAGCCGTCAAACGATTTCGCTCAAACAGAATCTTTGAGCGCAGACGATTGGAAAGGTTTCGATATTGTCGCGCCGGAGGAAAACGACGCGCAAACTGTTGAAGAATCGGTGCAGCCTGACGAAATCGTAGAAGAAAAGCCGGAAGAAATTGAACCGGCGGAAACGTCTGAAACCGAATTACCGATTGAAGAATCAAACGTCATAGATTCGGAATCGTCGGAAGAATCTGAAATCGAACCGGAAAAAACAACACTTTCAGAGCCGGAATATTATTCTCCGGCAGATGACGAAAGTTTTCGTGCTGAACCCGAAAATCTTGAAACCTTGAAAACGGAAACCGCCGAACCGCCGATTTCAGATGACGCGATGACTCGTCCGACCGATGAATTTAAGTTTGAAGATTCGGGCGAAACAGAAACGAAAATTGAAGATGAATCCGAAATTGAAAAAAATGAAGATTCACACACGGAAGATCAACCGGAAGAGTTGACCGAACCCGAAACGCAAACGGTTGATGAACCGAAGGTCGAAGAAGCGGAAACTATTCAAAATACTCCGACCGAAACCGAACAACCGATTTTGGCTCAGTCTAATATTCCCGAAATTAGTTTCGATGACGGCGATTTGCTCGAACTTCCGCCGTTGGTTGAAGAAACCGGAATTCGTCCGCAAGCCTTTGTTCAGGAAGCCAAACCCGAACCGCCGCCCGAACCTGAACCGGAGAAAGTGCCGGAACCCGAAGCGCAAATCGAAGCGAAAGATAAACCGGCGACGGTTGCCGAACACGCGCTAATCCAATCTTTTCCGCCCGAATTGATCGAAGCCATCGCGCAAAAGATCGCGGACAGATTTTCCGATAAAATGATTAGTGACATCGCTTGGGAAGTCGTTCCGCAAGTGACCGAAACGGTTATCAAAAAAATGGCGGAAGAAGACTATAAAAGTAAAAAGTAAAAAGTAAAAAGTAAAAATAAAAGAGAATGGTTAGTTTTCGCCGGTAAGATGAAAACTAACCGTTTTTGTTTTAGAATCTTTGACAGTCATCAGTCAACAGTTATCAGTTATCATAAACTCTTAACTGATAACTGATAACCGGTAACTGAATTATGGAAATTGCAAAAGCATACGACTCGAAAGAAACTGAAAAAAATCATTACAAAATCTGGGAAGAACGTGGATATTTCGCGCCCGAAATTAACGAAAACCCGAACGCGACGAAGTATTCAATCGTCATTCCGCCGCCGAACGTAACCGGTTCGCTGCATATGGGACACGCGCTTCAGCATACCTTGATGGATGTTTTGATTCGCCGCAAACGGATGCAGGGCTTTAAAACTTTGTGGCTGCCGGGAACGGATCACGCCGGAATTTCGGTTCAGCGCAAAGTCGTCGAACAGCTTCGGCGCGATGAAAATAAATCGCCGCTCGACATTGGGCGCGAAGAATTTGTGCGCCGTGCCTGGGCTTGGAAGGAAGAATACGGCAACACGATCACCGAGCAAATGCGGCGCGAAGGCGCGTCGGTTGATTGGTCGCGCCAGCGTTTTACGATGGACGAAAGTTTGTCGAAAGCGGTGCGCGAAGTTTTCTGCACACTCTTTGATGAAGGCTGGATTTATCGCGGTCTGCGGATCGTTAATTGGTGTCCGAAAGACAAAACCGTTTTGTCCGATCTGGAAGTCAAAGAGGAAACAAAAAAAGACGGCAAATTGGTTTACCTGCAATATCCCGTAAAAAATTCCGACCGCAAAATTACCGTGGCAACGACGCGACCGGAAACGATGCTCGGCGATACGGCGGTTGCGGTTAATCCGAAGGACGAACGCTATAAGGATTTGATCGGTCAAACTATCGAATTGCCGCTGACAATGCGCGAAATTCCGATTATTGCTGATGAATATGTCGAAAGCGAATTCGGCACGGGCGCGGTGAAAATTACTCCGGCGCACGACCCGAATGATTATCAGGTCGGGCAGCGTCACAATTTGCCGCAAATCTTAGTGATGAATGACGACGCGACGATGAACTCGGAAGCCGGAGCGGAATTTGAAGGTTTGGACAGATTTAAAGCGCGTGAAAAGGTGATCGAAAGATTTGAAGAACTCGGTTTGCTCGAAAAGATTGAGGATTACGAAATTTCTCTGCCGACCTGTGAACGCTGTAAAACGATTGTCGAACCGATCTTGTCGGAGCAATGGTTTGTCAAAATGGACGAAATGCGCGACCTTGCGCTCGATTTGATGAAAAAGGAAGGCGTTCCGCATTTTTCGCCACAAATTCCGAACGAAAAAGTTTATACCGCGTGGCTCGAAAATCTCAAGGATTGGACGATTTCGCGCCAGCTTTGGTGGGGACATCAGATTCCGGCGTGGTATGACGCGCAGGGAAATATTTTTGTCGCGCGAACCGCAGCCGAAGCGTTTGAGAAAGCCGGAACGAATGATCTGACTCAGGACTCGGACGTTCTCGACACCTGGTTTTCGGCGGGTTTATGGGCGTTTTCGACATTCGGATGGGACGGGTCAGAACCATCTGCGGTAGCGGATGGTTTAACTTTAGTTACAGACTCCTCAAATGACAATCTTCAACCGTCCGCTACCGCAGGCGGTTCTGACCTTGATGTTTTTTCGCCGACCGATGTTTTAGTCACGGGACGCGATATTATTTTCCTGTGGGTTTCGCGGATGATTATGCTGACGAAGAAATTCGTTGATAAAACCGCATTTGAAAGCGTGTTGGTGACAGGCACGGTTTTGGGTAAAGACGGCAAACCGATGTCGAAATCGCGTGGCAACGGGATTGATCCGCTTGAAATGTTCGACAAATTCGGCGTTGATGCGACGCGGATTTATCTCGCTTCGATTGCGACCGGCGCGGATATTAAGTGGAATGATCTGCTGATCGAAACTTATCGCAATTTCGCCAACAAAATCTGGAACGCGACGCGATTTTGTCTGATGAATTCGGAAGGCGCGACGGTTGACAGCGAAAGTTTGAAAAACACCGAAACGATTGCCGATAAATGGATCGTTTCGCGGCTCAACAAAACCGCGCAAGCCGTCAATAAAGCACTCGAAACCTACCAATTTCACGAAGCTGTTTCGCGTCTTTATCATTTCTTTTGGGATGATTTTTGCGATTGGTATATCGAACTCGTCAAGGACGAAATTACCGGCAGTAAATACAGCGAACTGGTCGAAGACGAGCGCGAAGACGATTCGCTGCAAGATTTTGAAACGCTTGCCCGACAAAACGACACGCGGACGCGGATCATCACGATTCTCGAACAATCTTTGCGTTTGCTGCATCCGTTTATGCCGTATTTGACCGAAGAATTGTGGCAAAAACTGCCCGGTGTTTCGAGCGATTTGCACAACGCGGCTTATAAATCGGCGCAGCAGACGATAATGCTGACTGATTTTCTCCAAGGTGACACAAATCTGATTGATGAACGCGCTGAAGTTGAGATGAATAGAGTTCAAGCGGTAATTTCAAAAGTTCGCAATATTCGTGCAGTAATGAATGTCAAGCCATCTGACAAAGTAGAAATCAATGTGATTTGGGATTCGCGCCCGGCATTTCAACAACTCGTTAAAGATTCAGATTGGGGAAATATTCTTAGGGCGAATGAATCTCAAATTTTAAAATTGTCTCGTGCAACTAAATTAAATATTACCGCCCAAAATCCTGAAGAATGGGTTAATCCAAAAGGATCGGCAAGTGCCGTGTTATTTGGTGCTGTTGTATCTATTCCGCTCGAAGGTTTGATTGATTTTGAAAAGGAAATCGCGCGGCTCGAAAATCAGGTGGGCAAACTCGAAAAGGAAAACGAACAGTTGCAAAAACAACTCTCGAACACCAATTTCATCGAACGCGCACCCGTCGAAAAGGTTCAGGGAATCCGTGAAAGAGTTGCGGAAATTGTGAGTCAAACGACGGCTTTGAAACAAAACCTTGACGCTTTGCGATAAAAGAGTGCAAGATACACAAGAATATGAACCTATTTGAAACAAATGACGTGCTGGCGAGCATCGGTGATTTTTTGAGCGAAGACATCGGGCGCGGCGATATTACGACGCAATCAACCGTTTCGCCGGATGTGCGCGGATTCGGGAAGTTTTTGGCAAAAGAAGACCTCGTGGTTTGCGGTTTGGCAGTTGCGGAAGCTGTATTTGTTCAGCTTGACGAAGAAAACCCGGAAATCGAATCGAACGTCAATGACGGCGACGAAGTTAAATCGGGAACGGTTTTTGCGACTTTGAAAGGTTATTCAGACGTGCTTTTGACCGGCGAACGAGTCGCGCTCAATCTGATTCAGCGAATGTCCGGCATTGCGACGCTGACGCGCCAATATGTCAAGGCAATCGAAGGCACTGGCGCACAAATTATTGACACGCGCAAGACGACACCGGGACTCAGAATGCTCGAAAAATACGCGGTGACGGTCGGCGGCGGCAAAAATCACCGGCTTGGACTCGACGACGGCGTTTTGATTAAAGACAATCACATCGCGCTTGCCGGAGGCATTACCGAAGCCGTCACGATGGCGAAGAAAAAGGTCGGACATCTGCATAAGATCGAGGTTGAAATCACGAATTGGGCGCAGCTTCGTGAAGCTATCGAAGCCGGCGCGGACATCGTGATGCTCGACAATCAAACACCCGAAGAAGCCGAAAAACTCGTCGAAATGTCGCGTAATCTGAACCCGAACGTCTTAATCGAAGCGTCCGGCGGAATGGATTTAGACCGCGTTCGTTTCTTTGCCGAAGCCGGAGTTGATCTAATTAGCGTCGGCAGAATCACGCATTCAGCGCGGGCAGTTGATATAAGTTTCAAAATACAAACTATCTAAATAATTTCAGATTTCAGATTCCACATTCCAAATTAATCTGAAATCTGAAATCTGAAATTTGGAGTCAGATTATGAACATTCTAAAAATTATCGGAATCACGGCGGGCGTGGTGGTGGCAGGGGCGGCGAGTTTGGCGATTATGAATCCGACAAACATCGCGGAAACTGCGGCGGATGCGAAAGAAGAATCATTACGACCGCGCATTTATAAAACCGACTTGCAAAATTTTATCGGCGAAACTGAAAAAATTGTTGCTGCTCAGACGACTTACGGAAAGAGTTGGAAATTGATTGGGACCGACACGAACGGCAATTCGACTTCGATCAAGGCGGAAGTTCCAGTCGTCGTTTTTATTGATGACATCATAATCAAAGCCGATTTTAACAGCGAAAAAAGCGAAACGACCGTCAATGTTCGTTCAAACTCACGCGTCGGCAAAAGCGATCTGGGCGAAAATCGCCGGCACGTTTTGCAGATTTTACAAGTGCTGGATGAGAAGTTTGCAAAATAGTAAATTTTCTTATCTGCGAAATCCGCGTTCATCTGCGGCTAAAATTTTCTTCTTTTCCTCGCTCGAAAAGGCAAGCATTTCGTCGGTCGGTTTGAGTAACGGCAGGAAATAGATCAAAGCCGTCGAAACGATCAGTGCAATCGTGCAGGCGATTCCGCCTTCGAGTCCGTAAGTTCCGCCGGTCAGCCAAGACGGTCCCGAATCCGCCGATTTCATCACGGGAGCAGTTGCAAGTTCGTCCAAACCGCTGACATTTATGCCGAAAATTGACCCTTGAAACCAATTCCACATCAGATGAATTCCGAACGGAAACCACAGATTGCGCGTTTTGAAATAAGCGGCGGCAAGCCAGATTCCCGCCAGAAAAGTATTTAGCCAAGACAGCGGATTCGCGCCCGGATTGCCATTGTGCATCGTCGCAAAAAACAATGAAGTAATGATAATGCCGACCGCTGCGAGTTTGGCGCGTGAAAGAGTTTGCAGCAGATAACCGCGAAAAAATGCTTCTTCAAAAGCCGCTCCCGCAATAAAGATTAACAGCGAACTGCCAAGTGTTAAAAGCATTGCCGCGCTGCCTGCCGAGTCGTTGTATTTGAAACTCATTCCGCCGCCAATAAACGCGATAAATGCCGCTAATCCAATTGAAAACGCTCCCAAAATTAAGCCGAAAACCAAATCTTTGAGCCAATTTTTCGTAAACCAGCAGCCGAGTGCGCGAAACGGCAAATCTTCAAAAAATTTACCGTAAAGCCAGCCGAAAAACACCGTAATTATAAATGAAACACCAAATTGCAAAACATAGCCGCCTAAACTGTTCGCCGTGAATCCGAACGGTGTAACGGCAAGTGCGAGAATCGCCGCCGTCAGCAAAAAAACAGTCGTGAAAAAAACGGAAATAAAGAAAATCGTGAACCGCAAACCGCTTCTGAGCCGCCCGAAATCATTGAAAAGAATGTTTTTGATGTTCATAAACTGCTATGAGTTTAGCCGAATTAACGGCGACCGACAACAAACGGCGAATGACGAATAAATCTATGATAAAATTGCACGAATGAATGAACCGAAGCAAAATTTGAAAAAACGTAAACTGCCGTGGCTTTTGGGTTTGACGGTTTTGCTGCTGCTGACGTTTTTGATTCTTTTGCAGTCGTCGAATCTTTGGAAAACCTTTTCGATTGATTCTGCCAATGACACGATTTTGCTCTATGCAATGTCGTCGCTCAACTTTTTCGCATTCGTTATTCTGGGGTTTATTCTGCTCAGAAATCTGACCAAACTGATGCGCGAACGCCGCGCTTTTCAGCTTGGAGCAAAGATCAAAACGCGTCTGTGGCTCTATTTTTTCGCCGTCAGTATTTTGCCGATTGTCGCAATGGCGGGCTTTTCGTATCTTTTTATGAATCGCGCACTCGAACGCTGGTTCACTTCGATTCCTGAAAACGCGATCCGCGAATCGCGCGAAGTGCAGAATCAAGCCGTTAAATCCCAAGCCGAAAAACTGAGTCAAACCGCGCAAATGCTCGCTGTTAGTTTGAATAGAGACAATTTGACGAACACCGATTTACAAAAAATCGCCGAAGCCGGAAATCTGACGCGCATCGAAATTATTTCGCCGACTAATAAAACACTCACTTTTTACGAAAAAAATCTCGACGTAAATCAGCAGATCGAAGTTGATAAACTGCTTGATTTGGTAAAAAACGGACGTATTGACGAGCCGATTTTGCTTGATAGTCGCGGTTTTGATGTCGGAGTCGCATCGTTTTCCGACGGTCGGAAATTGCTTGTTATTCCTGATTTATATGCTGAAGAAAATGTTAGTCAGTTGTTTGATAATTCGCAGAAACAGTTTGAAGATTTGAAGGAAAAACAAGTCACGGTGCGGCAAATCGGACTTTCAACGCTCGGCGTTTTGACTTTTCTGTTGATTTTCGCGTCAAGTTGGACGGCACTTTATATTGCGCGTGGTTTGACCGTGCCGATTAAGGCTTTAGCGGAAGGCGCGGACGAAATCGCGCAGGGAAATTTTGGTCATCGCGTCGAGGTTTTGGCGGAAGACGAAATCGCGCTGCTGGTCGAATCGTTTAATCAAATGTCCGCCAAACTCGAAGAAAATTCGGCGGAACTGAACGAACGGCAGAAATATATCGAAACGGTTTTGCAGTCGCTCCCGACCGGCGTTATCTCATTTGATGCCAATAATAAAGTCACGACAATCAACCGATCAGCCGTGCAGATTTTGCGGTTGGAAGCTGCTAATTTTGACGGATTTGAACTCGAAAAACTGGTCAACGAAGAAAATCGCGCTGTTTTGGAAAGGCTTTTAAATCGTGCCAAACGCATCGGACAGGCGAGCGAACAAACTGTTTTACAGCGCGAAAATACGAATGAAAACGCAGAAACAAATGCGGCGAATCTGCCGGTTGCTTTGACCGCAACCGAACTTCCGCGCTCATTCGGTGAAGCCAGCGGTGTAGTTTTGGTAATTGAAGATTTAACCGAACTCATCACGGCGCAGCGCGCTTCGGCGTGGCAGGAAGTTGCGCGAAGAATGGCGCACGAAATCAAAAATCCGCTGACACCGATTCAGCTTTCAGCGGAGAGAATCGCCAAAAGATTCAATGCAATTCAAACTCCAAAATCGAAAGTGCAGAGTTTTTTGGAAGTTTTTACATCAAAATCAAAAGACCTGCAGCCGAACACCGATGACCAAACCGCGCGGGTTATCAAAGACGGAACGGAAACGATTCTGCGCGAAGTCAGTTCGCTAAAGTCAATGGTTGACGAGTTTTCACAGTTTGCGCGGCTTCCAAACGTCAAACTCGAAAGCGGAAATTTGAACGAAATTATCAAGCAGTCAGCCGTGCTTTACGAAGACCGCGACGCGCTCATCGAATTAACTCTCGCCGAAAACCTGCCGAACACGATGATTGACGAAGAACAGTTAAAGCGCGTCTTTGTCAATCTGATCGAAAACGCGGCGGAGGCTTTTGACGAATCACAGACGGACAAAAAAATCACCGTCAAAACCTATCACGACACGGCGCGTGATCTGATCGTCGCGGAAATCTCCGACAACGGCAGCGGCATCACGCCGTCAGATTTTCAAAAACTTTTTCAGCCGTATTTCTCAACCAAAGGACGCGGCACCGGTTTAGGTCTGGCAATCGTCCAAAGAATCGTCTCCGAACATCACGGCAAAATCAAAGCCGTCAACAATTCTCCAAAAGGCGCAAAATTTATTGTCGAGCTTCCCGTAATTTTGTAAAAACGCGAAGCGGACTGGAGCGCAATCCGTCCCGGTTGCAATGAGCGTCGTTTCGACGCGAAAAGGAGTTTGATTTCATCCAACCTAAATTTTTTTACGAACATTTTTTCGCGTTTGAAGCAAACACTCAGTGCAACCGGGACGGATTGCGCTCCAGTCCGCTCCGCGTTCCCTTATTTGCTGCACTCCATTTGTGTAAAATGAAATAAATCCGTGAAACTTTCTGCTTTTAGCGGTATAATTGGGAAATTATGACTGAAATGCAAACTTTGGAAATATTAGATGTTTTGAAAAATCTTCCGTCGGAAAAGATTGTTGAAGTTAAGGATTTTGCCGTCTTTTTGCGCGAACGCTACGGCAAAAATGAAAAGATTGACGAAAGCGACGAGTGGACGGACGAAGATTTGCAAGACGTTTCAAATGCTTCTTTAAATTACTCCGAAGAGGTTGGCGAATGAAACCCGGAACGATTGTAACCGCCGAATTTCAGGGTGTTGTCAGCACCAAACGTCGTCCTGCTGTCGTTGTTTCGAGTGAAGCCTATCATCGTGAACGTCCCGATGTAGTTCTCGCAGTCGTGACGAGTCAGGTTAGCAAATCGCTGTCTTCGACCGATTACATATTGCAGGATTGGCAAGCGGCAAATTTGAATAAACCTTCAGCAGTGCGGATTTTTCTTTTCACTCTGCCGCAGAGCAAAATAACTGAAATTGGTGAACTTTCTGAAAGAGATTGGACAAAAGTTAAAACACGCCTGCAAATTGCTTTCAATTTTTGATGTCAAATTCAATTTTAATCGTTGATGACGAGCGCGGAATCCGTGAGACTTTGCGCGGGGTTTTGGAAGATGAAGGTTTTGATGTTGAAACCGTCACGTCAGGAGAAGATTGTTTGAAAACGGTCGAGACAACGCATTTTGCGTGTATTTTGCTCGATGTTTGGCTTGGAAACGGGATTGACGGACTCGAAACTTTGCAAAAATTGCGCGAAAATGGCAATGATTCGGCGGTCGTGATGATTTCGGGACACGGCAATATCGAAACTGCCGTCAATGCGACAAAACTCGGCGCGTTTGATTTTATCGAAAAACCTCTATCGCTCGAAAAAACGGTTTTGACTGTCAGAAACGCCATCAAACAGCGTGATTTGGAGCGCACAAACGCGCAATTGACCGAGCAGTTAAGCCACGAATACGAAATGATCGGCGCGTCGGTGGCGATGCGGGCGTTGCGAAAACAAATCTCGATTGTCGCGCCGACCGATGGACGAGTGTTGATTTCGGGCGAATCGGGAACTGGAAAGGAACTCGTCGCGCGAGCGATTCACGCGCAGTCGCGCCGTAAAAATCTGCCGTTCGTCGAGATAAATTCCGCCGCGATTCCCGAAGATTTAGTCGAATCGGAGCTTTTCGGACACACCAAAGGCGCATTCTCAGGCGCGTTGATGGCGAAAAAAGGGAAGTTTGAAATTGCTGATGGCGCGACCTTATTTTTAGACGAAATCGGTGATATGTCGCCGCGCGTGCAGGCAAAAATGCTTCGCGTTTTGGAAGAGCAGCGTTTCGAGCCGGTCGGCAGTAATACGCCCGTCAAAGTTGACGTTCGCGTTATTTCGGCAACCAACAAACCGCTTTCAGGCTTGATCGAAAACGGTGATTTTCGCGCCGATTTGTTTTATCGCCTGAATGTCATTCCGTTTCAGATTCCGCCGCTGCGTGAGCGTTTGGAAGACATTCCCGCGCTGGTCGAATATTTCAATCAAAAATTTTCGCTTAACTACGGAAAAAAACTCAAAGAATTTTCGCCTGAATCAATCGAAGCACTGCAAAATTACGCATGGCTCGGCAACGTCCGCGAACTCAAAAACACGATTGAAAGAGTCGTGATTATGGTCGAAAAACAAAAAATCACGGCGGACGATCTGCCGAAATTCAACATCACGGATGAACCAATCGCCTCATCATTCCGCTTCCCGTCATTCAAAGACGCGACCGACGCTTACCAGCGCGAATTTATCCTCCACAAACTCACCGAATTTGAAGGAAACGTCGCCAAAGCCGCCGAATCAATGGGCGTTGACCGCAGTCATCTATATCGAAGAATGAAAAATTTGGGAATCAATGCGGAAAAAGGAAAATCGGAAGTCTAACGGTTAATCTGATGGCAATCGCCCCATTCGACTGCGCTGCCGAATTCGGCGATGATTGTCGGGACGGCTTTTTGAGCTTTCGGATGAATGTCGTGAAACAGCAAAACGCCGTGACGTTTGATGAGCATTAAAATTTCCATCCGGTTGATGATGTCTTCGGGTTCGATTTTGGCGTTCCAGTCCTGCGAATCCATATTCCAGAGCGCGACCTGCAAATTTTCCTTTTGAAAAAACGCGCCGCTGTCGGATTTGCGCTGACCGTAGGGCGGACGAAAGAGCGGCGTGAAAATTGGTGTGCCGTCAAAGGTATTTTTGATCAAATCAATCGTATCGGTCACGGAAGTTTGCCATTTGTCGCCAAGCGCATATTTCGAGCGTTTTTCGTGTGAAAGATGTTCCCAACCGTGTGCGCCGACACATTGCCCGCGATAAAGTGCGGCGAGTGCGGCGTTGCCGTTCGATTTTTGACGCGCTGCAAAATTCTGTCCGAGAACGAAAAACACCGCCGATTTTTTCTGCGCGGCGAGCATTTCGAGAACCTTTTCGGTGTTGCCGTTCGCCGCCGTCGGTCCGTCGTCGAAAGTTAAATAAAACTTGCGGTCGCTAAAGTTGTCGCCGGTCCATTCGCTGTCGTTGAAAAGTTCGATTTCACTGCTCGTCGTTGGGAAAACGTCCGCCAGATGAATTTGCTCGGCGACGTAGATTCCGACGAATTCAGCTATGTTTTCCTGCCACGCATCGAGGTTAGCAGGAATCTGCAACGCCTGTTCAGGAAAATCGTCGGAGTTTTTTGGACAAGTCCAATCGTTTGATTTGCAGGTTTTAGCGGCGAATTGATAATTTTGCCGCGCCAGATTTAGTTCTTTGTTCAGCCATTTATTGACCGAAGGACGATTTGCGGCTTTATTTTCAGCAGTTTTCTGCGTGTCGAGTTCGAGCGCATATAAAAGAATTGCCGCCCGCGAAGCTCTGTCAAAACCGTCCGGCGTATTGACGCTTTCAGTCCAGAGTTGGCGGTTTCCAATCGCCACGCCGGAATATTTTTGGGCGGTTTTATGCGGTGTCGAAAACGGCATAACTTCCGGTGTTGCCGAATTTACCTGTTCTGCGAGCGTTTGATTGGCGGCATTGGTGACGGGAATTTTCGACGACGGACAGCCGGACATTCCCATCACAAACAAACCGATTAGCAGCCAAATCTTTTTTCGCATAAAAAATAACAAAAGACCGCTAAAATTCGAGCGGTCTTTTATCTACGCTAAAGTATCGCCGTCCGTTCCGCCGCCGCCACGCCTCATTTCATTCAACATTAATTGTAAATAAAACCTGCGGCGGGCAAGATGCATGCGCTCCGCGACAGCCGCCGGGACGGACGGCGATACAAAATTTCAAATAGTTTAGAAATTGTTAGATTCCCAAAACATCAATCAATTCCTGCACTGCGCCTGCTGATTTATGAAGCGCGGCGCGTTCTTCGTTGGTCAATGAAATTTCGATGATTTGTTCGACACCGTTTTTGCCTAACTTAACAGGCACGCCGACGAAGAGATTGTTAATGCCGTATTCGCCTTCGAGATAGACGGCGCACGGGAGAATTTTCTTTTTGTCTTTTAGAATCGCTTCCGCCATTTCGACTGCGCCTAAACTTGGCGCGTAGTATGCCGAGCCGGTTTTGAGCAAGCCGACGATTTCCGCGCCGCCGTTTGCCGTGCGCGTGAGAATCGCGTCGAGCTTGTCCTTCGCAATCAATTCGGTGATCGGGATTCCCGCAACCGTCGAATAACGGGGAAGCGGAACCATCGTATCGCCGTGTCCGCCAAGCACGAAACAGGTCACATTCTCAACCGAAACATTCAGTTCTTCGGCGACAAAACAACGCATCCGCGCCGAATCCAAAACGCCCGCCATTCCCATTACGCGGTTTTTCGGGAAACCCGAACGCTTGAAAGCGACTTGCGCCATTGCGTCGAGCGGATTTGAAACGATAATGATGATCGAATCCGGCGAATATTTAGCAATTTGTTCAGTAACATTGCCAACGATGTCCGAGTTTGTTTTCAGCAGATCGTCGCGGCTCATTCCGGGTTTGCGCGGCAGTCCGGCAGTGATGATTACCACGTCGGAATTCGCTGTTTCCTCATAAGAATTTGCACCGACAAGTTTGACATCAAAACCGTCAATCGGTGCGGCTTGCGCCAAGTCTAAGGATTTTCCCTGCGGAGTTCCTTCGACAATATCAACCAATACAACGTCCGCAAGTTCTTTGCTTGCAATCCAATGTGCCGCCGTCGCTCCGACATTTCCCGCACCGACAACCGTAATTTTATTTCTTCCAGCCATTAAATTAAATTTCCTCTCTGATTTGAATATTTGTGTGTAATAAAAACTTTATTTTATGACGGCAA
This sequence comes from Pyrinomonadaceae bacterium, assembly GCA_965247805.1. GTDB lineage: Bacteria > Acidobacteriota > Blastocatellia > Pyrinomonadales > Pyrinomonadaceae > JAFDVJ01. The sequence continues at coordinate 3,292,612 of OZ252034.1, read as the reverse complement.
ACGCAAAGACAGCAAACGCACGATGTTAAAATTAAAAGAAAAGCGGAGTAGATGTAGCCTATCTACCCCGCCGATTGTTTTTGCAAATGTCAGAATCGAACTGACATCCAACTGCTTTTCAGGCAATTGCTCTTCCATTGAGCTAATTTGCTCCGGTTAAATCTAATCCAACGACGTTTAATGCCAATCTTTATATCTGAGTGTCACCATTCTACCATTGAATTACGTTCCCATAAATAATTTTTGGCGGGAACGACGGGACTTGAACCCGCAACAATGACAAATTTTGATTGACAGTTTGAGATGAATTCTAACCGTGTTTTTCAACTTCTTGGAATAAATTAAATTTAATAGTTTCAATGCTTTGATAGCATTTGCGTCTGCCAAATTCCGCTATCCCGCGCCAATTTTTTATCGCGGGAGCAGAACTCGAACCTGCAAGAAACTTGTTTTCAACTTCAGCTTAAAATTCAGCTTGTCCAAGTTGAGCCAAACGGCTCAAGTAAAGATTACCCGAAGATAATCATTCTTTTCAACCGTCAGGCGAAAATTCGTTATGAGTTCCAACTTCAGTTGGCTTTTCCGCCAGCGAAGCGCGGCGAAACATTAAAGCCAACTGAAGTTGGAACTCATAACTTTACGCAAAAATATAATTGAGCAAATCCGCACCGACTTTTTTGTCGGGAGCTTCGATTGAGTTGGCTTCTTCGCGGGCTGATTTGACCGCGCTCAAAACCAATTCGACTTTTTCGAGCAGTTTGCGCTTTTCGCCGCGCGTAATTGCGCCCGATTGTTTGACCTGATTCCAGTAACCGACGATTACGTCTTTAGTAATTAACTGCGTTTGCGCCGGATGTTTTTCGGTTGCGTCATAAAGCACGATTGCTTCCTGAACCTTCGCCGTCCGGTGTGTTTTGGTTGGTTCGGTCTTGAAAAGTCCGGTCGCTTCGTCTTTCCGCCAATCATCCGACTCGTCAAGCGTCGGCATTTTATCAATAAATGTCCGCAAATCCGTCAATTGCTTTTCCAAAAACAAAAGATACGGAACGGGAACATCCTTGACTAAAACATTTCCGCCGATTGTGATGTCAGCCTTCGCCGAAACATTGGCGAAATCCTTCGTCGCGGTGATGTCTAAAATTCCGCGAAAAGATTTTTCGTTTCCGACAGAACATCGTCCGAACGAAGCAGAACCTTTTTCTGTTCGGGCGGAAATTGTTCGCTGCCTTCCTCCTTCGGTTCGTAAGTTTTGCTGAAACCGTAATATAAATCAGCCTTTTGAGCGTTTTTATGAAGTTCGGTAATGCCTGAGTAAATTCTGTTTTTTGCACCTTTTTCGATGGCGATGATTTGATTAAGTTTGTTCATTTGTTTTTTTCCTCACATTTATTTTCAAACATATCTTAATCTTTGTTTTGTAATTTACGCTAATCAAACAGTAAAAAAGGTCGCATTTAAAAAGAAAAAATCCGACGCGCTCTCCCCTTCACATCGGATTTTTTTTATTCGATTACCGGAATATTTCACCGTTAACCAAATCTTTTTATAAAATTTTCAATAATCGAGAACCGGCAGAGTCACTGCTTTAGTCAATTCGATTTCAAATTTTTCGTTGGTCTTAATTCGCACGTTTTTGCCTTTTCTGATGAAGGCAACGCCGGTTCCGGTTCCTGCACCGACTCCTGCGCCGATTAGCGCACCGTTGCTCGAACCTGAAACTGCACCGATTAATGCGCCGAGTGCCGTTCCGCCGACGACCGTTAAAACATTCGCTTTTTGCGAAGATGCGGCTTTTAATTCGTTGACCAGAACACCTTCGATCTCACGTTTTTCGCCGTTCTCAAATCGAATTGTTTCAAACTTTAGCGAAAGACTGCCGCCTTTTCCGCCGTTCGCGGCGCGTTCGGCTTTGATAATTCGACCTTCAATTACCGTCCCGACCGGCAAAACAATTGTTTCGCGCACTTTCACGGGTTCGGAAAGTTTGGTCGTAAAAGTATCATTCACGCCGGAAACTGCGGAGTTTATTTCGGTGTCCATCTGAAGCCGAATCTTTGTTCCGGCTTCGAGTTGGTAGATCGAATCCTGAGCTTTTAAGACTGAAAAATTTGCAAAGAGCAGAAAAAGAAAAGCGAAGATATTGGTCGTTTTACGACGAATATTCATATTTGACCTCCATCTTCGCGGCTTTATCAAACTACGACATCCGCGAAGAGTTAAAGCAATGGACGTGCCATTGTAAGTTTATAAATTGAAAAAATAACTAAAACTTAGGTTTTGTCGCATTTTACACGCTTTTGCAAATGAAAGTCTATGATTGCCGGGTAACAATATCGTTTAGTGGATGCACGATATAGGTTACAAAGTTGAAAAGTGAAAAAGTGAAAAGGTGAAAAAGTTGTCATAATAAAATTCAACCGACTTTTTCACTCTTTCACTTTTTCACTTTTTTTATTGAAGAATCGGATGACTGCCGCCTTTGCTGTGGTCGGCGGTTTCGTTGTAGCGTCGGCGGTCATTGTGATAGAGAACAATATGTTCGCCTTCGTAGCGCACGACATCGGCAACGCGATTGAAATCTCGCGTGTGTTCGCCGATCAAAAAAGCGCACGGATTATAGCCGACGACCATTCCCGCCGCATAAATATATCCGCCCTTATCGTAAACCGTTCCTGCATACTGCGCCGCATTAACGGCAATATCGGGCGAATAATTTCCCTCGTAATTTTTTTGCCGGTCGGGATTCGCAATAAAAATCACATAATCCGAATAATTCAGATGTTTTCGATAATTATTTTTTCGCGCCACCGCAAAAAGATCGGTCAAACCTTTATCAATCGCCCTTAGCATCTGCGAACCCGGATTTCGCACACCGTAAACAGTCGCGCCGCGCGGAGTCTGCACGACAAAATTAAAATTATCTCCCGAAATTCGCTCCGCCTCGGCAAGCACACCGAGTTCCGCCCGACTCTGTGCCAAAACATATAAATTCGCCGAAAAAAGCAGGACGAAAATAAAAGCGAACCGCGACAAATTTTTAAGTGTAAGCATAATTTTACCTCTCGAAATCCCAAACCTATAATCGCAATATTCGTGCCACATACCAAAGAACTCAAAAAGCCTCTCTATCTAAATTTTATTAAAAATCTGTTGACAAGTCGTTAAGTCTATGTTAACAATTGTATTCAGTTAAACGCTTACGTTAACGCTTAACTTACCACAAACATTGAGTTCAATTGTTTTGTAGTGAGTTTGCTTTCTCCCTTTTTCGCTAATCTGCAGAAAATAGGGCGGCGGTGTTTAGCAGCAGTTTCAAGTGTTAAAAAGTTGTCTGAATTAACAGTTAAAGGGAATTACCGAAATTTATTTTGAAGAGGGAAGTATGAAACTATTAAATTTGTCTCTAGTTTTGTTAGTTACGCTGTTTTTGTCCGGCTCTATTGTCTTTGGGCAGAGCGACCGCGGAACGATTCGCGGAACCGTGACTGATCCGAGCGAGGCGGCGATTGCCGGAGCGAAAATTGTCGTAACCAGTGCTGAACGCGGCGATACGCGCGACGTAACGACGAACGAAAGCGGTATTTTCGTGATCCCGGAACTGAAAGCCGGACTTTATCAACTGACGGTCGAAGCGTCCGGTTTCAAACGTACAAGCATCGAGAATATTAAAGTTGACGTGCAGGGAACGCAGTCGTTGGCAGTTAAACTGGAGATCGGCGAAGTTTCCGGCAACGTCGTGACCGTTAACGCCGAAGCCGTTTCGATTAACAGTGATACGCCGGTTCGTCAAACAAACATCAACGAACGACAGGTTCGAGAATTACCTTTGCTGACGGGCGGCGAAGCGGACGGACGAACGCCTCTTTCCTTTATTTTCCTTGACAGTAATGTCAGTTCAGCGGCAACTGACGGTTCAAACAACACTTCAAAATTCAGAGTCAGCGGCGGTCAGGCGAGCGGCACGGAAATTTTAATTGACGGAGCTGCGACGCGGCGCACCCAAAACGGCACATTTTTCAGTGAAACCACACCGAGTCCGAATGCCTTCAAAGAATTTACGATTTCGACTAACAGCTATTCAGCCGAATTCGGAAACTCGTCCGGCGGTGTTATCAGTTTCAGTTTACAGTCGGGCAGCAACGAATTTCACGGCGAAGGCTACGACTATCTTCGCAATGAAAAATTTAACTCTGCCGGAATCGGTGATATATATGTTTGCGCTCAACAAAACCGGACGGAGTGCCGCAACCGGGACAACCGCAATAATTACGGTTTTAATGTCGGCGGTCCGATTTACGTTCCGAATTTTGGCGAAGGTACGTCCGGCGGATTTCTCCGCAGTTTGAAAGACCGCGCGTTTTTCTTCTTTCTTTACGAAGGTTATCGGCTTCGCACCGGATTAAATTCGCTTGTCACCGTTCCGACCTTGAAAATGCGAACCGGCGATTTCAGCGAGTTATTGAATACCGCCGACCCGAATGTCGCGCGAATCAACGGCGGTCAGCCGGTCAGAATTTACGATCCGCGTCTGCCGTCGAATGTGCGTCCGGCAATTCCCGGCAACCGGCTTGATTTGTATAATGTTCTGGTTAACGGCAGACCTTTAATTGATCCGGCAGGTTTAGCGATTTTGCAGAGATACCCGACACCGACCCGCGCCGGGATTTATCAAAATTACGATGCCAGCGGCATTCGACCGACCGACACTAATCAATACACCATCAAAACCGATTTTGTTTTAACAAACAAACAGCGTCTTTCGGTCAGTTTCTCTCGCCGCGACACGGTAAGAATTGCGGGCGCATCCGTAGTTTTACCGCTGCCGTTTACGAATCAGGATGTTTTTCAGCAGGACTTTAAATCGGACATTGCGCGTATTCAATACGATTACAATATTACGTCTTCACTGCTCAATCACCTGAATGTCGGTTACACTTATTTTGATGTTGCGAACCGCAACACGACTGATCCGTTTAATACTTCGACGCTCGGTTTGCCGTCAAATGCGACGCAGAACGCAGCATTTCCGCGTATTGCCTTTCCGGGTTATGGAGGAAATGATCCGCGCAATGTGCAGAATATCGGTTCGTCATTTTTTACCGACAGACAGCGCGACGGAACGCTTGAATTGAGCGATTTTGTGACATTTATTACAGGACGAAATTCATTTAAGTTTGGCGGTGATGTTCGCTTCGGACAATTTAATGTGCGTCAAAAAATTGATCCGGGCGGTTCGTTCAATTTCCGCAACGACCAGACGGCAAGTGACAATGACGGCAACGGCGGTTATCCGATTGCGAGTTTGATCACGGGCGCAACTGAATTTGCCTTTAACTCGAACAACTCGATTGATCCGGCTTTCCGTCAATTAACGCAGGGTTATTTTATTCAGGACGATATTAAAGTCAGCCAAAAACTGACGCTCAATGTCGGTTTGCGCTACGATTTGCCCGGATTGCGTGTCGAAGCCCGCGACCAATTTCGCGGTTTTGATCCGAACGTCGCTAACCCGCAGGCAAACGGCAGACTCGGCGCACTTGTCGGCGCAGGTGGACAAAGCGGTTTACAGGCGGCGCAGCGCACATTGGCGAAAAATGACAGATCAAATATCGGTCCGCGACTCGGCGCGGCGTATGCGCTCAATGAAAAAACCGTCATTCGCGGCGGCATCGGACTTTATTACGCGCCGGTTCTTTACGGCACGAACGGCGGCGGCGACATCAACACCGGAACCATCGGCTACAACACGACCGGACAATTGTTTACGCCGGAGGGACGCAACGCAAGATACTTTTTATCGAGTTTTCCGAGCATTCCGGCAACCGATCCGAACAGCCAGTTTGTCGGCAACACCGGCGTTCCGATTTTGGCATTCGGTCAATTCGGCAAAGGCTTTCGCACCGGAAGAACGCTTCAGTACACGATTGATTTGCAGCGTGAACTGCCCTTTAAATTAGTTGCTTCAGTCGGTTACATCGGACACCGCGCCGACCGTCTGCGCTCCAATTTCGGACGACCGAATGCGCTAACGCTCAATCAGCTTAAACTCGGCAACGAGATTTTGCGAACCGATATTAATGCGGTGACGGCGCAGCAAAGAGCGTATGCAGGCAGTATCGGCGTATCAATTCCGACGAATGCCAATGCCGTTTATCCGGGTTTCGGCGGCAATGTCGCGCAGGCGATCAGACCGTTTCCGCAATACGGACGCATTACTGATATTTTAGAAAGCGAAGGCTCAAGCAATTACAATGCGCTGCAAATTAAGATTGACCGCCGTTTTGCCAACGGTTTTCAATTCGGTGCGTCCTACACATTTTCGAGATTAATCACGAACGCGTCGGAAGATATTCTCGGCGGTTCGCCGCTCGATGGAGTTTTGCAGAATCCCTACGATCTTAAAAATCTTAAAACGATTTCGCCGACCAATTCGCCGCAGGTTTTCGTGACGAATTTCCTGGCGGAATTGCCATTCGGCAAAGGCAAGCGTTTTCTCGATAACGGCAGCATCGTTGACCGCATCGTCGGCGGTTTTCAGGTTTCCGGGATTTTCCGTATTCAGCAGGGAACACCGCTTGTTTTCTCGCTCGATCCTGAACCGAACAGCTTTTTGGAACTCGCGGGAATCTTCGGCAGACTACGACCGAATTTGACCGGACAGCCAATTGCGGCGACTCAGCGAACTGAGGTGTCCGGTGGCGTGGCAGGAAGATATTATGTTCTCAATCCGACGGCATTTTCCGCTCCGCCGAGATACAACGCAGCTCCTGCGTTTCTCGTCAATGGCGCGGTTAATCCGGCTTACACCGCTTATTATTCCGACCCGACGAGATTTTTCGGAACTGCGCCGCTGGTCAACACGGATTTCCGTTCCGACCGTTATTTTACGGCTGATATGAGCATTTTGAAAAAGACCAAAATTACCGAAACAATTTTCTTTGAAATCGGCGCGGAATTCTTTAACGTCTTTAATCAGGTGCTTTACCTGCCGCCCGATACTTTTCTCGGACAACAGGACGGAGCGTTGGGAAATATCAATAGAAACAATTCAAACTTCGGTGCAGAGGGCTTCACGCCGCGTCTCAACGAAGCCGGCAACCGTGTAATTCAACTGCGTGCCAGAATAGTTTTCTAATTTAATCCAAGCGGCGCGAAATTGGTTTTGAAAAGTTTCGTGCCGTTCTTTCAAATTTCAAACTACAATTTAATGATAAATTCGAGGCGGCAAAACTTAAAATTATTTTTGATAAGTTTATGTTTTGCCGCTTGTTTTCTTTTTACGGATTTTCAAAGTCAGGCGCAGGCTAAAAAGCGTGAATCCAGTGTAAAGTTATTGGCTGATGCTTCGACGGCTTTAGCTTCGGAAGATTTAGCTCGTGCTGAAACTATTTTGCGGCAAATCTTATTGAACGAGCCGCGAAATTTGACCGCGCAGACTCTCGCGGGCGTGACGGCTGAGCGGCAAAATAATTTGGCAGCGGCGGAAAAACACTTTGCGCTTGCCGTCAGGATTGCGCCGGCTTCGGCGGAAACGCATAACAATTACGGCGCGGTTTTGTTTCGCCAAAATAAAAAAACGGAAGCGGCGCGGGAGTTTGCGGCATCGTTAAAAATCAATCCGAATCAGCCGAGCGCATTAATCAACCTCGCGCAGATTCGTTTTGCGGAAAACGATTTCACGGCGGCGCGTGAGTTGTTTATTAAAGCCGAAGCGGTTGCGCCCGATGCCGAAATAGCGAGATCATTAGTAATAATTTCGCTGCAATTGAACGAAAAGGAACGCGCCGCGCAGGAATTCAAAGAATATTTTCAGTCGCCAATCGTTTCCAAAGAGACGACGCTTGGCGAACTGCTTTTGAGCAAAAATCTGTTTGATGAAGCACGGCAGGAACTGGAATTGATAATTGCGAACGATGCTGAAAATGTGTCGGCTTTAGTCCTTTTATCGCAGGTTTATCTCGCGCGGAAAGATATTCCGGCAGCCGGAAAACTGCTCGAATCGGCGGTCGTTCGCGGCACTGCGGACGGGCGAATTTATATGGCTCTGGCGCAGGTTTACCAAGCCGCGAATCGTCCCGAAAATGCGATTCCGGCGATGCGTCTGGCAATTGAGAAGTCACCGACCGACGAACTTTTTCGTGTCCGCTACGGCTTGCTGCTGATTGATTCCAAAGCTCCGGCGGCGGCGGTTATCAGGATTGAGGAAGCGATCAAGGCATTTCCGAAATCGGCGCGTTTGCGGCTGCTGCTCGGAATGGCTCATTTCACTATCGGCAAATCGAACGAGGCGCGAGAGGCTTTTGAAAGTGCTTTGACAATTGATCCGAAACTCATTCCCGCGCTCGGTTATCTGGCGACGATTTACGCCGAACAGGGTAAATTTGACGAAGCTGCAAAAATTTATGAGCGAACGATAAATATTGATGGAAAAAGCGCGTCGCTTCATTATTTGCTTGCCGACACGCTTTTGAAAATACAGGATTCGCCGCCGGAGAGAATCGAAAGCGAACTCAAAAAAGCCATTGCGCTCGACGCGAATCTGGCGTTGGCGTATTCGGTTTTGGGCAGACTTTATGTGCGTCAGACGCGTTGGGAAGAAGCGCGGACTGCGCTCGAACGCGCCGTCGCGCTCGAACCGAAAACGGCGGATGCGCTTTATCAACTCGGTTTGGTTTACGCGCGTCTGAAAAGAAACGACGAATCGAAAGCGACGCTCGCCAAATTTAAGGAATTAAACGTGTCGCTCGAAAAACAGGGGGAAGAAGACCGCCGCGAAATCGTCCGGCGGCTGGCGAACACTAAATTTTAAGGGGAATTACGATGAAACGCTTTTTTATTTTCGCAATTTTAATGACCGCAGTACTGAGCGGCGCAGGCGAAATTTGCGCGCAGCAAACAAAACCGGAAACCACCGAACCGGCGGCGCAAACGAAGAAACCCGAAGTCGAAGAATGGAAAGATGATTTTTCCACCGACAAACTCGACGAAAAAAAGTGGGAAAAATTTACGTTTGAAGGCGGCAGCGGCGGCAAACTCGAAGTTAAAAACGGTGAACTCCGCATCCGCAGCGGCAATAAAACCCGCGCCGGAGTTCGTTCGGTTAAATCATTTACCGGCGACCGTTTCATCGTCGAAGCACAGGTCGCCAAAGTCGGCGCGGCGTTGCCCGATCCGGGCAGCGACAGTTTTTTGCCGGGATTCGCCAATCTCACGATTCTTTTCGACGGTTCGGGACGCAACCGCGTCGAATGGGGTTTGACGAGCGACGGCAATTTCGAAGCGTGGGTCATCCGCGACGGTCAGGGCGAACGGCTCGACAATAAAAATCTGGCGACCAAGATGAAAAATCCGTATCTGTCAATCGTCCGGCGAGGCGACGAATTTTTATTCATCATCAACAAACCCGACGGCAAACCCGAAGAAGCGCAGGTCGGTTTGACGAAAGTTATCAAAAATATGCCAAAATCGTTCCGCGTGATGCTTTACGGTTACGGTTCGTCGGAAGATAATTGGAATTCGGCGCGCGTCGTCGTGGCGAAGTGAAAATAAACGGAACGCCAACTCTAGTTCGCCGATGCGTTTGCGGTGAGAAAATTTGTGTGAACCGGCGAACTAATGGTCTTTGAAAAATAAAAGCCGTATAAAAATTTGTTTGGTCGCGTGTGCAACCTCGTGAGTTTAGCCGTGGGTTTATGTTTTTGAAAAATAAATACCGTCATCGAATGGAACGCGGACACTCTTGTCCGAAGCCTTTGCCAAAGGCACAAATGCGCGTGAGAAAATCAAGTTGATTTGCCGACTAACGCTACTTTGATTGCTTGGCAATCATTCGGACAAGAGTGTCCGCGTTCCGTTTGAAAATACTTTTTGACGGGTTTATTTTTCAAAGATCATCAACCCACGGCTAAAGTCTGATGGTCGCTCTGCGACATTTAAGAATTATGGTATTTATTTTTCAAAGAGCATAAGTTCGCGCTCCGTATCGGCGAACTAAAGTTCGCGTTCCGCTTTAAAGTTTAATTGTGAAAGAAAAACAGGAAAATCCAAAACCCAAAAACGGCGAAATGAAAAAGCGACGCGTCGTGATGGCGGACGGCAAAAGATATTTAATTTATTACACGTTTGAAGGCGGCGAAATGTTGAAAAAAGACGAATCGAACAGCGAGGTCAAAAACGATGAGTGAACTGCGCTGGAATCCGCTTTTAGGTGAATGGCTGGCGACGGCGACGGCGCGGCAGAATCGCACTTTTTTGCCGCCGCCGGATTTTTGTCCGCTCTGTCCGACCGCGCCCGGAGGTTTTCCGACCGAGATTCCCGAACCGACTTACGACATCGTGGTTTTTGAAAATCAGTTTCCGAGTCTTTCGCCGAATCCGCCCGAACCGGCGATTGCGGGCAGCGAACTTTATCCCGTGAAAAAGAGTTTCGGCGAATGCGAAGTGATCGTTTACACACCGAATCACAATTCGACGCTGGCGCGTGAGCCGGTCGAGCAGATTTACAAACTCGTACAGGTCTGGACTGACCGATTCGCCGAATTGTCCGCGCTCGAATTCGTCAAATACGTCTTTATTTTCGAGAACAAGGGCGAAGCCATCGGGGTCACTCTGCATCATCCGCACGGGCAGATTTACGCTTACCCGTTCGTGCCGCCGAAGATTATCACGCAGCTCGAACAGGCGAAAAAATATCACGCGGAAACAGGCGTAAATTTATTTGACGCGATTATCGCCGAAGAGAAAAAAGACGGTTTGCGAGTTGTCGCCGAAAACGATTCGTTCGTCGCTTATATTCCTTTTTTCGCGCGTTATCCGTATGAAACGCACATCACGGCGAAACGCAATGTCGGCGATTTAACGCAGATGAACGACGGCGAACGAATAGCTTTAGCCGCGATTTTGAAACAGATTCTGGCGGCGTTCGACAAAGTTTTTAATGTTTCGTTTCCGTATATAATGTCGCTGATGCAGTCGCCTTCGGACGGTGAAGATTACGATTATTTTCGCTTTCACATCGAATTTTACCCGCCGATGCGAACCGCGACGAAATTGAAATATCTCGCGGGCAGCGAAGCGGCGGCGGGAATGTTCATCAACGACACGCTGGCGGAAGAAAAAGCCGCCGAACTGCGCGGTTTAATCGAGGAGGTTATTTGGGCATAAAAGATGATTGACCGGAAACGACTTAAAGAAAAATTTATCGAAATTTACGGCGGTGATCAGCGTCTCTTCCGCGCTCCCGGCAGAGTCAATTTAATCGGCGAACACACCGATTATAACGGCGGATTCGTGCTGCCGATGGCGATTGACAAAGAAACCGCAGTTGCCGCTGCGCCGCGAAACGACCGGAAAATCAAGGCTTACACAGTCAATCTCGAAGAATCGGCGGAACTTGATTTGAATGCCGAAACGATTAGAAAAGATGGTTTTTGGCTTAATTATATCGAAGGCGTGGCACGCGGACTCGAAGAAAATAATGTCAAAATCAGCGGCGCAAATCTGCTGATTTGGTCGGATGTGCCAACCGGCGCGGGACTTTCATCATCGGCGGCACTCGAAATTTCGGTCGGTTTGGCGTTGAGCGAAATTTCAAACCGGACGATTGACCGCACGACGCTCGCGCAGATCGGACAGCAGACCGAACACCAATACGTCGGCGCGAAAGTCGGAATTATGGATCAGTTCGTATCAGCCCACGCCAGCGCGAAACACGCTTTGCTGCTCGATTGCCGTTCTTTGAATTACGAAAATGTGCCGGTTGACATGAAAAAAGTCGCCGTCGTGATCTGCGACACGAACATCAAACACGATCTGGCAGCGTCCGAATACAACACGCGCCGCGCCGAATGTGAACGCGCCGTCGAGATTTTACAGGAGTATTTGCCTGATATTAAAGAGTTGCGCGACGTTGATTTGACGGAATTGGAACGCTGCGGCGAACATTTGCCCGAAGTTATTTTCAGGCGGGCGCGGCACGTCGTCACTGAAAACGAGCGGGTGATTAAAGCCGCCGATGCGCTCAAAACAAATGATTTGGCGGAGTTCGGAAAATTAATGCGGCAGTCGCACGAGAGTTTGAAAAACGATTACGAAGTGAGCTGCAAAGAACTCGATTTGATGGCTGAAATCGCGCAGACGTGTGACGGTGTTCTCGGTGCGCGAATGACGGGCGGCGGATTCGGCGGCTCGACCGTAAATTTAGTCAAACGGGAAAATCTCGGTAAATTTAAGGAACGAATCAGGTCTGAATATCAACGGCTGACGGCGATCAAACCGACGATTTTGGTTTCGGAAGCGGGCGAAGGCGCAAGCGAGACAACATTTGATGTTTAATGCTATACAATAAGTTGATTTTTTACTTTTCAACGGAGAAAAAGCTATGAGCAGTATCAAGGAAATCGCCCGTGAAGCGGGAGTTTCAACTGCAACGGTTTCGCACGTTATTAACGGCACACGATTTGTATCCGACGAAGTTCGCGCCCGTGTTTTGAAGGCGATTGAGCAGTTTCGTTATTATCCGAACGCCCACGCCCAGAGCCTGGCATCGGGCAGAAGCAAGATTTTCGGACTCGTTATTTCGGATATTGCCAATCCTTTTTTCCCTGATTTGGTGAAATCCATTGAAGAAGCCGCTTTCGCGCGCGGTTATGATGTGATGCTGTCGAACACCAACTACGACACCGAACGGACTTCGCACTACGTCCGGCGGTTTATCGAACGGAAAGTTGCCGGAGTCGCCGTGATGACTTCGGAAATGAGTAAGGAATTGGTTGACGAACTGGCGCACCGCGAAGTTCCGGTCGTTTTCCTCGATGTCGGTGAACCGGGAACGCAGATGAGCAATCTGCAGGTGGATTATGAAGAAGGCATCGAACAGGCGATTTTGCATCTGGTCGCGCTCGGACACCGGCGCATCGCTTTTATCAGCGGAAAAATTGACATTCGTTCATCGCGGCGGCGGCTCGAAGCCTTTCAGCGGACGATGAAACAGCTTTTCCCCGATGTGCCGGAATTGATTTTTTACGGGAATTTCAAAATCGAAGGCGGCAGAAACGCGGCGAACGAAATTTTGACCACGCTCAAAAATGATTTGCCGACCGCCGTCGTTGCCGCCAATGATTTAACCGCTATCGGCGCGATCAGCGAGTTTGAAGCCGCCGGTTACAATGTGCCGCGTGACATCTCGGTCGTCGGTTTCGACAATATTGATTTTGCCGCGCTGACCAAGCCGGCATTAACGACGGTCAATCTGCCGCGCAATGAACTGGGGCGAAGAGCAGTCGAAATGCTCGTCAAAATTTTAGATAATCCGCAGGAAAGAGGCGCGGAAGTGCGAATTCCGACAAATCTAGTCATCAGGCAGTCAACTGCGCCGGCACAAATTCGGATTGCCGAAGACGGATTGCCGAAAACTCGTAAAAGAATTAAACAAACGATTTAGGGAGCAAAGATAGGGAATGAATATAAGGGAAGCAAAAAATGAATTTTCAACGGCAAACTCTGTCGTTCGCGGCGCGTGTTTGATTTTATTTATTTTCACGTCCTTACTGGGCGTTGCCGCGCAAAATAATGCGACTTACAGCAATCCGGTGATCGCGGGCGATTATCCTGATCCGTCAATAATTCGTGTCGGGAAAGATTACTACGCGACCGCGACTTCGAGCGAATGGTCGCCGGAGTTTCCGATTCTGCATTCGACCGATCTGGTCAACTGGCAGATCGTCGGCGAAGTTTTTCCGAAACGTCCCGAATGGTCGGTCGGTAATTATTGGGCGCCTGAAATCTGGCAGGAAAACGGCAAATTCTACGTTTTCTACGTCGCACGAAAAGCGGGCGGAAACCTCTGCATCGCGGTCGCCACGAGCGATCAGCCGACCGGAACTTACACCGATCACGGCGCGTTGTCGTGTATGGAGGTCGGTTCGATTGACCCGTTCCCGATTCGAGACGAAAACGGCAAACTCTTTGTCGTGTGGAAAGAGGACGGCAACAGCGTCGGCAAACCGACTCCGCTGTGGGCGCAGGAATTTGACGAAAAAAAATACAAATTAGTCGGCGAAAAGAAGGAGATTCTGCGGAACGATCCGAATTCGTGGGAAGGAAATCTGGTCGAAGGCGCGTATATTACGCGGCGCGGCGATTATTTCTACCTGTTTTATTCGGGAAACGCCTGCTGCGGACGCGGATGCAATTACGCGATGGGCGTGGCGCGTTCAAAAACGCTTTTGGGAACGTGGGAAAAAAGTCCGGCGAACCCGATTTTGAAGGGCAATGACGACTGGAAATGTCCCGGACACGGCTCGATTGTCACCGACGAGAGCGGCAAAACTTTTATGTTGTATCACGCTTACGACCCGAAAGATACGGTTTACGTCGGCAGACAGGCATTGCTCGACGAAGTGAAATTCAGCGGCGATTGGGCGGCGATTAATGACGGCAAAGGTCCGAGCAAAATGGCAAACGCGCCGCTCGGAATCGCCGAACGCAACGCCGAATATAATTTTTACGACGATTTCAAAGCCGCGAAACTCGATTACGGCTGGATGTGGCAGCAAAACAACGTCCCGAATTACCGGCTCGAAAAAGGCTTTTTGATTCTTTCGCCGAACGTCGCGCAAGCGATGAACGAACTCGGCGCGATTATGGCGCGAACGACGACCGTCGGCAATTATACGGCGACGACGGAAGTTGATGTCAAAAAATTGACCGACGGCGCGAGAATTGCCGGAATTTCCGCTTACGGCGACAACGAAAACGCGCTCGGCGCAGGCATTCAGGGCAATATGCTTTACGTTTGGAAGCGCGAAAAAAATAATCAGCAAAATACTTCAATCGTCGAACTGCCGAAAGCTAAAAAAATATACCTGAAAATGACGGCGCGTGACGGACATCTGTTCCGCTTCGCAATGTCGAAAGACAACAAAAAATGGCAGGATGTCGGCACGGAAATTGACGGCGCGTTTCTGCCGCCGTGGGATCGCGGCGTGCGTATTGCGCTTTACACGGGCGGCGCAGCGAACGCGTCGGCGAAATTCGGATTTTTGCGAATCGAACCTGTTAAATAAATTTTCAAACAATCGGAGTAATCTTTTATGAATTTTTCAATCAAATCAAAACTTATCGCGGTGATCGCAATTCTAACTTTCGCGCTCGCGTTCGGCTGCAATCGTAAACCGGCGAACGGCGGTAATTCGGCGACGAACGGCGGCGGTGACGGCGGCAAAAAAACAGTCGGTTTTTCGCAGATGGAAAACAACGGACCGTGGCGCATCGCCGAGACGAAAAGTATGAAGGACGAAGCGGCAAAACGCGGTTATGAACTCGTTTTGACAGACGCGCAGGGGCAAACGTCGAAACAGGTTTCCGATGTCGAAGATTTAATCGCCCGCCGCGTTTCGGCGATTTTTCTTGCGCCGCGCGAGTTTGAAGGTCTCGAAGCAACGCTGCAAAAAGCCAAAGCCGCGAAGATTCCGGTGTTTTTCATAGACCGCGAAGCCAACGGGAAAGTCGGCGAAGATTATGTGACTTTTATCGGCTCGAATTTTGTCGAAGAAGGTCAGAAAGTCGGCGATTGGGTCGTCAAAAATACCGGCGGCAAAGCGGGCGTGATTATTCTCGAAGGCACTGCCGGCGCGTCGGTCGCGCGTGACCGCAATCAGGGATTTATGGACGCGATTAAGGCGAGTCCCGACATCAAAGTCCTCGCGTCACAGTCGGCGAATTTCACCCGCGCCGAAGGTCAGAAGGTGATGGAAAACCTGATTCAGTCGCACGGCAAAAACATTACGGTCGTTTACACACACAACGACGAAATGGCTCTCGGCGCGATTGCCGCGCTCAAAGCCGCCAATATGAATCCGGGCAAAGATGTCAAAGTCGTCTCGATTGACGGGCAAAAAAGTGCGCTCGAAGCGATTCAGGCGGGCGATATGAACATCACGGTCGAGTGCAATCCGCGCTTCGGTCCGGTCGCGTTCGACACCTACGAAAAATTTTTGAAGGGCGAACAGATTCCCGCGAAAATTATCAATCAGGACAGATTTTTTGAATCGTCAAACGCCGCGCAGTTCGTTAACGAAGCGTTTTAATTTTTCGCTGCTTGAGGTTTAAATTTATGGAAAACGAACCGCTGCTGCGGATGCAGAAAATCAGGAAGGTCTTTTCCGGCGTAGTCGCGCTCGATAATGTTGATCTGACTTTGCAGCGCGGCGAAGTTCATTCGCTGGTCGGCGAAAACGGCGCGGGAAAATCAACCTTGATTAAGGTGATGACCGGAGCTTATCAGCGAGACGACGGCGAGATTTTTTTGGAAGGCAAACCCGTCAATTTTCGTTCGCCCGAAGACGCGAACGCCGCCGGAGTCGTCGCGGTTTATCAGGAAGTCAACCTGCTGATGTTTCGCACCGTCGCCGAAAATATTTATCTGGGGCGCGAACCCCGCAAGTTCGGATTTATTGACTGGAAAAAGCTCAACGCCGATGCCGGTCAACTCTTGAACAGTCTCGGTTTGAATATTAATCCGAAAGCCGAACTCGGCACTTTGAACATCGCGCTGCGGCAGATGGTCGCCATCGTTCGCGGTGTTTCGCTCGGCGCGAAAGTCTTGGTTTTGGACGAGCCGACGAGCAGTTTGACTGAAAAAGAAGTCGGTATTTTATACGACGTAATCAATCGTCTGAAGGCGCAGGGAACGGCGATTGTTTATATTTCGCACCGCTTTGACGAACTTTACGCCGTTTGCGATAAGGTGACGGTTCTGCGCGACGGCAAACTCGTCGGGACGCGTGAACTTGCCGGACTCGAACGCCTTGATCTGGTTTGTATGATGCTCGGCAAACAGCGCGAAGATTTGGAAAAGAAAGGCGCGACGGCGTTCGGCGAACACGTCGAAACGGCTGCCGAAACTGTTCCGCTGCTGAAAACCGAAAATTTAAGTCGCGGTCGCCGCCTCAAAAATGTTTCGCTCGAAGCGCGTCACCGGGAAATTTTAGGAATGGCGGGACTGCTCGGCTCCGGTCGAACTGATGTTGCGCGGGCGGTTTTCGGTGCGGACAAAGCCGAAAGCGGCAAAGTTTTCTTAGACGGAAAACCTTTGAATCTGAGTTCGCCGAATGACGCGATTAACGCCGGAATCGCGTTTTTGTCCGAAGACCGCAAAGCCGAAGGCATCGTGCCGGAATGGTCGGTGAGAGAAAATATGACGCTCGCCGCACTGCCCGCGCTGACTTCGCTCGGCGTTGTGTCACGCGCCAAACAGACGGCGATAGTTGATAAATATATGCAGCGGCTCGGCATCAAAGCGTCGAGCGCGGAACAGAAAATCCGCGAACTTTCGGGCGGCAATCAGCAGAAGGTTTTGCTCGCGCGGTGGCTCTGCAAAAATCCGAAATTCCTGATTATGGACGAACCGACGCGCGGCATAGACATCGGCGCAAAGGGCGAAATTCAAAGATTGGTCAACGAATTGGCGAACGAAGGTTTGGGTGTTCTGATGATTTCCAGCGAACTCGAAGAATTGGTCGAAGGCAGTTCGCGCGTGGTCGTAATGCGCGACGGCGAACTCGTCGCCGAACTGAAAAAATCGGAAATTTCGCAGGACGCGATCATCAACGCAATGGCGGAAGGCGGCGGAAAATATTAAAGAGTAATGAGTGGAGCGCAAGCCGAAATGCTTGCGCTCCAGTCTAATCGTTTCAGTCTTGATGAGTATTAGTATTATGCGAAAAATATTGCAGTCATTTGTTTTTATTCTATTATGTGCGGCGTTTGTTTTTTCGCAAACGCCGCGCTGGTCGGAAGCGCGGGCGAACGATTGGTATAAAAATCAGCCGTGGATCGTCGGCTCTAATTTTGTTCCGGCGACGGCGATTAATCAGCTTGAAATGTGGCAGGCGGACACTTTCGACGCGGCGCGGATTGACCTCGAACTTGGCTGGGCGCAGAGCATCGGGATGAACACGATGCGCGTTTTTCTGCACGATCTGGCTTATGAACAGGACAAGGAAGGTTTCAAAAAACGGCTCGATCAATTTCTGCAAATCGCCGATAAACACCGGATAAAACCGATGTTCGTGATTTTCGATTCGGTCTGGGACCCGAATCCGAAAATCGGCAAACAGCGCGAACCGCGTCCCGGCGTTCACAACTCCGGCTGGGTGCAAAGTCCGGGCGCGAACGGCTTGTCGAATCCGTCGGAAGCGGCGCGGCTCGAAAAATACGTCAAAGATGTCGTCGGGACTTTCGCGCACGACAAACGCATTAATTCGTGGGACATTTGGAACGAACCGGACAATTTGAACGGCAACGATTACGCCAAACAAGACCCGAAAAACAAGCTCGAACTGGTCGAAAAAATGCTGCCGCAGGTATTCAAATGGGCGCGTTCGGGCAACCCCGAACAGCCACTCACTTCCGGCGTTTGGAAGAGCGAATATCCGAAGGGAACTTTCGATAAAATTGAGCAGATTCAGATTGATAATTCCGACGTGGTGACGTTTCACAGCTACGATTCGTCCGAAGAATTTGAAAAAAGAATCGTCGTTCTGCAAAAACTCAACCGCCCGATTATCTGCACCGAATATATGGCGCGACCGCGCGGCAGTACGTTTGTCGGCACTCTTCCGATTGCCAAAAAATATAACGTCGGCGCGATTAATTGGGGATTTGTGCAGGGCAAATCGCAGACCAATTATCCGTGGGATTCGTGGGAAAAACCATACGTCGAATATCAGCCGTGGGTCTGGTTTCACGACGTTTTCCGCACGGACGGCACGCCTTATATGCGCGAAGAAACCGAGTTGATTAAACGTCTGACAACTTCAAAAAGCGGATTTAAAGTCGTGACCGGAAGAACCTTTTAGACATAATTTTTTGACAGTGAAAAAAGTAAGGCTGAAAGAAAATTATCCACAGATGAACACGGATTAACACAGATGATTTTTGAAATATATTTTTTCATAAAACAATCCGAGCGACTTAAATAATCATTAAAATCTGTGTTTATCCGTGTCCATCTGTGGACACAAAATAAAAAACAGTACTTTTTGAGCATCGCAAATTTTTAAGGGAAATAAATGGCAGAAGCAAATCCAAACAACCGACAAAATTTCCGGCTCGCCGATTACGCGCCGACTTACGGTGCGCTTGCCGCGCTCGTTTTGCTGCTCGTTTTGAATCTCGTTTTTACCAATAATTTCGCCGATTTCGATAATTTCCGCAATATTCTTGTGCAGGTCGCGCCGACGATGCTAGTCGCGGTCGGAATGACGTTCGTGATTGCCACCGGCGGCATTGATTTATCGGTCGGTTCGATAATGGCGATTGCCTCGGCAGTTGCGGCGGTTTCGCTCGAATATGCGTTCGGAACGATGTTTTTGAACGCCTTATTAGGATTGGAAATTTCGCCCGCGCTGCTGCAAATTGCGGATGCGGCGGCGGCGGTGATTTGCGGTTTGACGGCGGCGGCTTTGATCGGTTTACTGAACGGATTTTTGATCGCAAAATTTAGTATTCAGCCAATTATCAGTACGCTCGGACTGCTCATCGCCGGACGCGGCATCGCGCAGATCATCAGTCGTGGCGGACAGCTTATTCCATTTACAAATTCGAGTTTCGGCTATTTGGGTAAAGGCTTTATCGCGGGCATTCCGGTTCAGGTTATCCTGTTGATTCTGGTCGTTTTACTGGCGATTTTCGTGCTGCGAGCGACGATTTTCGGGCGTTATGTGATTGCCGTCGGCGGCAATCAGGAAGCGGCGCGGCTTGCGGGCGTGCGCGTCAATTGGACGAAAATTTCGGTTTATGTTTTGAGCGGTTTGCTCGCCGGATTAGCAGGTTTAATTTACACGGCAAAACTCGGCGCGTCGGACGCTTCAAAGGTCGGTGACGGCATCGAACTCGACGCGATTGCGGCAACGGTGGTCGGCGGAACGGCTCTGACCGGCGGACGCGCAACGATTATCGGAACGGTCATCGGCGCGTTAATTATGCAGATTATCACGACGAGTTTTAATATGAACGGCATCAAGTTTTCATATTCGCTCGTCATCAAAGCCGCGATTATTCTGCTCGCGGTTTACATTCAGCGTCCGAAAACGAACTAAAGAGGTATTGTCCACAGATGAACACAGATAAACACAGATTGGCAAATCAATTTGAAATTTCAAATTTCAAATTTCAAATTTCAAATTCTGAAAACCAAAAACTAAAAACCAAAAACCAAAATCTTAAAAAATCTGTGTCCATCTGTGTTTATCTGTGGATAATTTTCTTCGCTTTCGCTTTAAATTCGCAAGCGCAAATTTATTCTAATCCGGTGATTCCCGGCGATTTCCCCGATCCTTCGGTGATTCGTGTCGGCGATGATTTCTACGCGACGGCGACGACCGGCGGTTGGATGCCGCCTTTTCAAATACTACATTCAAAGGATTTAGTTAATTGGAAAGTCGTCGGTTCGGTGTTAAATGAAAAGCCTTCATGGGCGAAAGGCGATTTTTGGGCGCCTGAAATTACCGAAGACAAAGGCAGATATTTCGTTTATTACACGGCACGGCGCAACGAGGGCAAAGGCGAAAAAGGAACGCTCTGCGTCGCTGTGGCGACTGCCGACAATCCTGCCGGACCTTACACCGACAAAGGCACGCTCGTCTGTCAGGAAATGGGTTCGCTCGACCCGGATTTTACGCGCGATGAAAACGGCAAGCCTTTTTTGATCTGGAAGGAAGACGGCAACGACCGCCAAAAACCGACTTGGCTTTACGCGCAAGGGTTGGACGAAAGCGGCACGAAATTAATCGGCAAACCGACGAAACTTTTCCGCAACGAAGGTTCGGGTTGGGAAAATCACGTCATCGAAGGTGCATACGTTTTGCGGCGCGACGGCTGGTTTTACCTGTTTTATTCGGGAAACGCCTGCTGCGGTCGTTCGTGCAATTACGCGATGGGTGTGGCGCGGTCGAAAACTCTTTTAGGCAAATGGGAGAAAAATCCGGCAAATCCGATTCTCGCCGAAAACGAAACGTGGCAGTGTCCCGGTCACGGCAGCATTGTCAACACTTCGGACGGGCGCGATTTTTTGCTGTATCACGCTTATCGCAAAGGTTCAAAAGGTTTCAATATCGGGCGCGAAGCCTTGCTCGACGAAGTAAAATTTGAAAACGGTTGGGCGACGATCAACAACGGCAAAGGCGCGTCGAAAACTGCGAATGCGCCGTTCAAAGACACAAAACAGCAGACGCTTTTTGCGAATTTGAGCGATGAATTTGACGAAAATTATCTTTCGCCGCTCTGGGGACAATCATTTTTCAACACTCAAACGGCGCAAATTAAAGACGGATTTCTCACACTCGCACCGAACGATAAACTATTAACCGCCGAAAAATCACCGGAAATAGTCGTCGCCGAACGCACTGTTTCGAGCGATTACACGGCGGCGACGCGGATTGATTTCAGCAAAATGCAAGCGGACGAATTCGCCGGAATTTCCGTTTACAGTTGGCGCGACAACGCCGTCGGCATCAGTTTGGGCAACGGGAAGATATTCAGTTGGCGGCGCGAAGGCGGCAAACAAATCGAAACCGGCAGCGTCGCTCTTCCGAAAAGCACGACGGCGATTGATCTGCACGTCAAAGCTGTCAACGGCGAAGTTTTCGAGTTTTCATACAGCACGGACGGCATAAACCGGATTTCGGTCGGCGACAAAATGACTTCCGGCAGCCTCGAAGAAGCACGCGTCGCCCTTCTCTACAACGGCAGCCGGACGAACGCCGGAGCGCGGTTTGACTGGTTCAGAGTTGAATAAATTAATAGGAGATTTAAACACATAGAGACACAGACAACACAGAAATAAATATAAATTTTATGCTGTAAAAGCCAATCAAATTTTGGTAAATTTACCAAAATCAAAATTTAAAATCTATGTTCTCTATGTTTCTATGTGTTTAAAACTCCCAAAAAAATTATGGAACAAGCCCCGACGATTAACGAATTGAATGAAACCGAAGACCGGACGTTTCGCGTCCGTTTCGGTTCGTTCGCGCAGAAACAGGGCGCGTTGATTTTGCTCGCGATGGTTTGCGTCATTGCGACGGCGCGTTACGAAGCGTTTTTGACACCGGAAAATCTGCTCAATGTGTTGCGGCAAAATTCGATGCTCGGCATTATCGCGGTCGGGATGACGTTTGTAATTTTGACCGGCGGTATTGATTTGTCGGTCGGTTCCTTGCTCGCGGTCGCGGGCGTAATTGCGGCGTTTCTCGCGCCGTATGGATTGGTCGTCGCGCTGATCGCGGCGGTCGCGGCAACGACGGTTTTAGGGGTAATCAACGGCGTAATTATCGCCAAAGCGCGGATTCAGCCGTTTATCGTCACTTTGGGAATGATGATCGCGGCACGCGGGTTGGTTCTCGCCGTAACGGACGAAAAAAACGTGCGAATTCCGGCTGATGCGAATGGTTTTTCGTGGCTCGGACAAGGCGAAATTTTCGGATTTCTGCCCGTTCCGATTCTCGTAATGATCGCCGCTTATGCCGCCGGCTGGCTCGTTTTGAATTACACGCGTTTTGGTCGTCACGTTTTCGCGGTCGGCGATAACGACGAAGCGGCGCGTCTAATGGGACTCAATATCAGCCGCGTGACGATTCTGGTTTACACTCTCAGCGGACTGCTCGCCGGACTCGCGGGCGTGATTTTGGCTTCGCGTTTGAACACGGGTTCGCCGGTTGAAGGTGTCGGGCGCGAACTCGACGCAATCGCCTCGGTCGTCGTCGGCGGAACTCTTTTAACCGGCGGCAAAGGTAATTTGATTTCAACACTTTACGGCGTTTTGCTGCTCGGCGTGATCTTTAATATTTTTAATCTCGAAGGACAAATCAGCCCTTGGTGGCAGCTTGTTCTGCGCGGCGGAATTTTACTCGCTGTCGTCGTTCTGCAAAATCGTCTGACGAGGGTTAAATAGGATTCCAGATTCCAGATTCCAGATTCCAGATCGTTGGGGTTAATTTGAAAAATTTCAAATGAGTTTCTTTTCAGCAAACCTTTGCTTTGAAAACAGGAATCTGAAATCTGGAATCTGAAATTTGAAATTTGAAATTTGTGTTATGCGTTACAATAAATCTGAAATCGAAAGTTTCGCCGACGAAGTAAAACGTGACGGATTCTGCGTTTTGCGCGGGCATTTTCCGGCGGCTGTTATGCAAAAATGGAGCGAGGAATTTGCGCCGATTCTGCGTGAATATATAGCGAATCAAGGGCAAACCGAAAATCGCGGCGCGAATCGTTTTTATGTGACTTTGCCGTTTGAAAATATTTTTGCTGACGAAACGATTTTCGCCGACGCGGATGTTTTGGCGATTGTCGAACAGCTCGTCGGCGCGGATTTCGTGATGTGCCAACTGGCGACCGACACGCCGCTTTTAGGTTCGGAATATCAGGAAATTCACCGCGATGCGCCGCCACTTTTTCCCGAAAACGACGCGGAAACTCCGGCTTTTCAGCTTGCCGTCAACTTTCCGCTGATTGACGTGACGGCGGAAAACGGACCGTTTGAAGTCGCGCGCCGGACGCATCTGATGACAAAGCGGGAAGGCTTGCGCTCAATCGAATCGGGCGAAAATCCGATTGAGGCGATCTTTCTCAACTTGGGCGACGTGATGATCCGCGACGTGCGCGGACTGCATCGCGGAACGCCGAACAACACAAGCGAACCGCGCCCGATGTGCGTCATCGGATACAGCCGCCGATGGCTTTTCCGACCGGAAGTTTCGATAGACATTCCGCGCCGAACCTGGGAAAGACTGTCGCCGGAATCAAAGGAAATGCTGCGTTTCAACCGTCTCGTCGAAACGCTTGCCGACGCGAAAAAAGAAGAAATTTATCAATCTTTCGCATATTAAAAAGTCAGAACAGGGAACGGTAGTGACCTGTCAAAAAGTCAGAACAGCAAGCAGTAGCGACTTGTTTAATTTTCGCTATAATTAAATTTCGAGGAAGTTTAACCCGTCGCTGCCGCTCAGGGTTCTGACTTTTTTAATCTTTTGCTATCGCTCAGGACTCTGAATTGTTGAATTGCAGCGAATGAGATTTTACTTTTTATCAATTTTAATTCTGCTTCTTGCGCTTGTCCCGACCGGCGTGAAGGCGCAAACGCCGACCGGAAAATCCTACGACACGGGCGCAATCAAACGTCCGGCGACGACCGCGCCGCAGTTTCCTTCGCCCGTTACTTTTACCGACGTGACCGCGCAGACGAAAATTAATTTTCGACACTATTCGTCGCCGACGAGTCAGAAATACCTGCCGGAGACGATGAGCGCGGGTGTTGTCCTGATTGATTACGACAATGACGGTTTACCCGACATATTTTTCACGAACGGCGCGTTAATTAAAGAAGAGATGGCGAAAAACGCCGCGCCTGACAAGACGGACGCGAAGTTTTGGAATCGGCTTTACCGACAGAAAAAAGACGGCACCTTTGAAGATGTAACCGAGAAATCAGGCTTGAAAGGCGAAGGTTATTCGTTCGGCGCGGCGGTCGGCGATTACGACCGCGACGGCTTTCTCGATTTGCTCGTCACGCGCTACGGCGGCGCGACGCTTTACCGCAACAACGGCGACGGCACTTTTACGGATGTCTCGAAAAAACTCGGCATCAATGTCGAAGGCTGGGCGACTTCCGCCGGTTTTTTCGATTACGACCGCGACGGACGGCTCGATATTTTCATCGCCCGTTACGCCGTTTGGGATTTTGAAAACGGCAAGATATTTTGCGGCGAAATGAAAAACCGCGCCTATTGTCACCCGGACAATTTCAAGGCGATCAGCAATGTTTTGCTGCACCAAAAACCGGACGGAACTTACGAAGACGTGAGCGTCAAATCCAATATCGCCGAATCGAAAGGCAAAGGTTTAGGTGTCGCGTTCGCCGATTTTGACGGCGACGGCTGGACTGATATTTTCGTCGCCAATGACAGCACCGATCAACAGCTTTTTCGCAATAAATCCGACGGCACTTTTGAAGAAACCGCGCTGCCCGCCGGAATCGCGTTCAATGACAAAGGCGGCAGATTCGCCGGAATGGGCGTAGATGCTGCCGATTACGACGGCGACGGCAAGCCTGATGTCATTATCACCGCACTCTCGAACGAGACTTATCCGCTTTATCGAAACGCGGGCGATTGGCTGTTCGATTACGCGACGCAGACCAGCGGAGTCGCGCAAATCACGGTTTTGGGTTCGGGTTGGGGCATCAAATTTCTCGATGCCGACAACGACGGC
Organism: Pyrinomonadaceae bacterium; assembly: GCA_965247805.1. GTDB lineage: Bacteria > Acidobacteriota > Blastocatellia > Pyrinomonadales > Pyrinomonadaceae > JAFDVJ01. Next base: position 3,267,340 of record OZ252034.1, on the reverse strand, counting down.
AGACGCGATATTTTCGTCGCGCAGAGCCACGTTCTCGACACGATTGAAAAGACGACTTCGTTTCTCAAATACAAACAATCACCTTTGCTGATGCGAAACACCGACAAAGGATTTCAAAATATTTCGTTCGCATCAGGCGAAGTTTTTCAAAAGAATTTCGCCGCTCGCGGAATGGCAGTCGGCGATTTGGACAACGACGGCGACACCGATATTGTGATCGCCCAAAACAATGACGCGCCCGTTGTTTTACGCAACAACGGCACGAAAAATAACTGGATCGGCATTGACCTGCGCGGCGAAAAAAGCGCACCGCGCGGCGAAGGTTCAAAAATTATCGTCACCGACAACAAAGGCAAAACGCAAACCCTCGAAGTCAGCGGCGCAGGCAGTTATCTTTCGGCAAACGATTTGCGCGTCGCCGCCGGACTCGGCGACGCAGACAAAGTTCAAATACTGGAAATTCGCTGGTCGAGCGGAAAAATCCAAAAAGTCGAAAATCCGGCGGTTAATCGGTATCTCGTTATCAAAGAAAAATAGAAATTCGTTTCGGGCGATCTTTTAATTTCGATTTTTTATTCACGATATAGTTTCCTCAACAAAAAGCGTTATAATCAAAACTGCAAATCCCAAATACTTTTCGAAAATTAAGAAATGAAAAAACTATTATTCGGCTTCGTTTTACTTTTTTCGCAGTTGAACTTAATGGCGCAAAAGCAGGAAAATTACATTCAATATGTCAATCCGCTGATCGGCACGCAGAAAATGGGACACACATTTCCGGGCGCGACCGTGCCGTTCGGCGCAGTGCAGCTCTCGCCGGACACAGACGAGCAAGCCTATCTGATCGGCGGAAAATACAATAAAGACGCTTATAAATACTGCGCCGGATACAATTACGACGACCGCGAAATTGTCGGATTTTCGCACACGCATTTTTCGGGAACGGGACATTCCGACTTGGGCGATTTTCTGATTATGCCGACCGTCGGCGAACTGCAATTAGAGCCGGGAACGAAAGATAATCCGAAATCAGGATTTCGCTCGCGCTTTTCGCATTCGACCGAAATTGCCGAGCCGAATTATTACAAAGTTTTGCTCGAAGACGACAATATTCTCGCCGAAATGACGACGACAACGCGCACCGGTTTTCATCAATATACTTTTCCGCAGAGCGATAACTCACATATTATCTTGGATTTAATGCACGGCATTTACAACTTCGACGATAAAAATGTCTGGACATTCGTGCGCGTCGAAAACGATCACACAATCGTCGGTTATCGGCAAACGAGTGGTTGGGCGCGAACGCGAACCGTCTATTTTGCGATGGAATTTTCCAAGCCGTTTACAAATTACGGCTTCAAAGATTTCAAGCCGTCGCCGTATAAAGGTTTCTGGCGTAAGTTTGACCAGACGAAAAATTTCCCCGAAATGGCGGGCGAACAAATCCGCGCTTATTTCGATTTCAAAACTGCAAAAGACGAAAAGATTCAAGTGAAATTCGCGCTTTCGCCTGTTTCGACGGAAGGCGCGATGAATAATTTACGCACCGAAACGCCCGATTGGAATTTTGAAAAAGTAAAAAGCGACGGACAAAATTTGTGGAATAAGGAACTCGGCAAAATCGCCGTCACCGCCGACAACAAAGACGATCTAACCAATTTTTATACAGCGATGTATCACACATTTTTGTCGCCGACGGTTTATATGGACGCGGACGGCAAATATAAAGGTTTGGATCAAAACGTCCATCAAGCTCAGGGTTTTACCAATTACACGACCTTTTCGCTGTGGGACACATACCGCGCACTGCATCCGTTTTTCAACATTATTCAGCCCCGAAGAAACCGCGAAATGATCAATTCGATGCTCGCGCATTATGACCAGAGCGTTCATAAAATGCTGCCCGTTTGGTCGCATTACGCCAACGAAAATTGGTGTATGATCGGCTATCATTCGGTTTCGGTAATTGCCGATGCGATTGTTTCCGGCAATGTTGCAGGCGTTGACGCGAATCACGCGCTCGACGCGATGGTGCAAACATCGAAAACAAAATATTACGACGGACTCGATTCGTATATGTCGCTCGGCTACGTCAAAGATGAGGGAAATTCTTCGTCCGTCTCGAAAACTCTCGAATACGCCTACGACGATTACGCCATCGCGCAGGCGGCGAAAAAGCTGAATCGAACAGACATTTACAACGAATTTATTAAGCGTTCGGAGAATTGGAAAAACGTCTATGATGCGTCGGTCGGCTTTACGCGCCCGAAAATGAGCGACGGAAAATTCGTCGAGAAATTTGATCCGCTGAAAACCGAAGGCGAAGGTTTTATCGAAGGAAATGCTTGGAATTACAGTCTTTACGTTCCGCACAATCCAGAAAAAATGATCGAAATGATGGGCGGAAAATCGAAATTCGCCGCGCATCTCGACGAACTTTTCACGATGAATCTGCCCGACGAATTTTTTGCGACGACCGAAGACATCACGCGCGAAGGCATCATCGGCGGCTACATTCACGGCAACGAACCGTCGCACCACGTCGCATATTTGTATAATTGGACGGACAAACCCTGGAAAACTCAGGAGCGCGTGCGGATGATCTTGAAAAATCAATATCACCCAACGCCCGACGGACTCGGCGGCAACGACGACTGCGGGCAAATGTCGGCGTGGCTCATCTTTTCAACGCTCGGATTTTATCCCGTCGCGCCCGGTTCGGATCAGTATCAACTAGGCAGTCCGGCAATAAAGAGCGCGATTCTCAAATTTGAAAACGGCAAAACTTTGATAATCGAAACCCAAAATCAAAGCGACAAAAATGTTTATGTCCAAAAAGTTTTACTCAACGGTAAGGAATTAAACCGAAGATACATCACTTACGCGGAAATCACGAACGGCGGAAAAATCACGTTTATGATGAGCGACAAGTTTTAAGCGCAAAAAAAACTTGTCGTTCAAACTCGAACTCTAAACCAAAATGCGTGCTGTTTGACTCAAATCATAAATAATTTTTTTGAAACAGGCGTTCTTTCCGCTTTTAATCTGCATCAAATAATCATTCACCCAAAAAATCAAAAGCCGAAGGATTATTAATATGAGATTACTCGCAGTTTTTTTAATTATATTCGCAGTTTTTTTAACCGACGGGTTGGCGCAGTCGGGCAGACGCATTCAAACTGCTCCGTCCGCGCCGGTAACTTTGCCGCAAGTTCAGGAAACGCAAAGCGATATAAAAAACGCCCAACAGGAAGATTCAGTCGGTTATTCGGAATCCGCGCCGTCCGCGCCGCGCTCGATTTCTCCGCAACTGAGTAAACCTAAAAAAACAACAAAAAAAGACGCTAAAAAAGAAACTGTCGAAAATCCCGCGCCGCAGCCGACGACTTCGCCGACATCAACCGACGCGAATGAGGAAAACGATGTCATTAAAGTTGACACGTCGCTCGTGACGATTCCGGTTTCCGTTAATGACCGCAACGGTTTTTATATTCCGAATTTGCGGCAGCAGGATTTCAAGATTTTTGAAGACGGTGTTGAACAGGAGATCACCTATTTCGGCACGTCCGACAAACCTTTTACGGTTGTTTTGCTGATTGATGTCAGTCCTTCGACGGCTTATAAAATCGAAGAAATCCAAGCCGCCGCAAGTGCTTTCGTCGGACAATTACTGCCGCAGGACAACGTGACGGTAATTGAGTTCGATTCGTCCGTCCGCGTTCTGACCGAACTGACCAACGACCGCGACAAAATTTATAAAGCCATTAAACGCACCGGTTTCGGCGACGGGACTTCGCTTTACGAAGCGGTTGATGTTTCGCTGCGAAAACAGCTCCAGAAAATTGACGGGCGCAAAGCAATTGTTTTATTCACTGACGGCGTTGATACGACCTCCGGCAGAGCGAGTTTTGAAAGCACGGTCAGGGAAGCCGAAGAGTCGGAAGCCGTCATTTTCCCGATTTACTACAATACATTTTTGAACGCAATCGGCATCGGCGGAGGCGGCGGTGCAATGAGTACGCCGCCGATTTTAGGTTTACCCGGCGGAGGCGGACAATCAAACAGTTCGGTCAGCGCGGAATACACGCGCGGCAGAGCGTATCTGACACAGCTTGCAGCAGTTACGGGCGGTAAGGTTTTTCGTCCCGAATCAACTCCGGGCGGATTGACCGCCGCTTTTGAAAGCATCGCCGAAGAACTTCGTCGTCAATACAGCATCGGTTATTATCCGGCAAACGCCGGCACGACCGGTCAGCGTAAACAAATCAGAGTGCGTGTTGATCGTCCGAAACTTCTGATTCGGGCGCGTGACAGTTATATCGTCGGAGCTAACGAAGGTAAATAATTTTGGATTGGCTTTTTGATTAATAATTAAACTGATTGGCGCGAATGAAAATTATAATCGTTCATTCGCGCAAATTAATGTGACAGCAGGATTTTAAGGTTGTCAATTTTTACAAAAGCGTTCCGCGCAAAACAATGGCGGCAATCGAAAAGTTGATTACTAAACCCGTTACGTCAACTAGTGTAGCGACGAACGGCGCACTCGAAGTTGCCGGATCGAGTCCTAAACGTCTGAGCGCGAAAGGAATCATTGAGCCGGAAATTGTTCCCCACATTACGATTCCGATCAGCGACAGGAAAATTGTAACAGCTACCAAAACCCAGTTGCTCGTGTAATCATACAAGCCGAGTTTCTGCCAGACGGCAATGCGGACAAAGCCGATAGCACCAAGAATCGCGCCGAGCGAAAAGCCGGAAACAAGTTCGCGCCGCATTACATACCACCAATCTTTCAGCGTTATTTCTTTGAGTGCCATTGCGCGAATAATCAAGGTCGCGGCTTGTGAACCCGAATTTCCGCCCGATGAAATAATCAGCGGAACGAACAATGTCAGCACGACCGCTTTTTCAATTTCCTTATCAAAATAACCCATCGCCGTCGCGGTCATCATTTCGCCTAATGAATGCCAATGCGGTATTGTTTCCATTACACGATAGATTTCCGGGAACACACGAGTAACTTCACTATATTAATATTCTGAGCTGGTGAAAAATACTAACGTCGGATTTAGCTGCACAAAAAATTGGCGGACAAATTTAGGAAATGGGATTATCCTACTCTTTGTCAAAACAATAAACATTTTAGACTCAATGTTTACAAAGATATTTCGGATTTCAGCAGACGTTGGATCAGTTGGTAAAGTCGGGAGACTGCGAACATTAAATTTTTAGGAATTCAATTGAATGATATTTCTCTTTATTGTCTAAGAAAAATGGATTTGCTCAAGTACCTATTGAACTTAAGCAAATCCGGTCAATTACGAAAATACTAATGATGCTTAGGGCGGGAATCGAACCCGCACACTCCGAAGAATACAGGATTTTAAGTCCTGTGCGTCTACCTATTCCGCCACCCAAGCAACGTAAAAAAAGATTAGCACGACTGAGTTTCAAGTTCAAAATTGAAAGGTGCAAAGTTTTTCATTTGAATGTAAATGTCGAAAAATAATTGCCTGTGTTATGATTTTGGCAGGGAAGCACTGCGATAAAAAAATGGAACAATTAGCTTGGATTTTGTGGGTGATTTTAGGTGTCGTGTTGATCGTCGCCGAAATTTTTACGCTCGGTTTTGTGTTGTTCTGGTTTGGAATCGGAGCGTTTGTCGCGGCTTTGCTCGGCTATGCCGGTCTCAGTTTTATCTGGCAATTTTTGGCATTTGCTGTCGTTTCAGTCACTTTAACGGCAATGTCGCGGACGATTTTTTCTAATTATTTTTCACACGACGAAGAAAATGCTTTTAAGACCGGAATGGATTCGCTGCCGGGGAAAATCGGGACGGTTTCCGGCGCAAGCAAAGGCGCACTTCACGAAGCGGCGGTTAAAGTTTTCGGTTCGACGTGGACGGCTTTCCCGATTGACGACGAAACGCCGCTGGTTGAAGGTGAAAAAGTCGAAGTCGTTGAGGTCAAAGGTTCTTCGATTTATGTCCGCAAGATTTCGAGCGAAAAAGAATTGCCGGAATGGAGAAAGTAGTCGAGAAGTAAAGAGGCAAAAGGTAAAACCTATGAACTAAGTTTTACCTTTTGCCTTTTTACTTTGAAAAATTATTCGAGAATTTCAGCGGTGTCCTGATCTGCCGTGTCGTGGATGTTGCCGATGTTGAGCAGTTCGAGACGGACTTCTTTGTCGGCAGGTTCGGATAATTCATCGCCGGTGATTTTCGCCAAGATCACGGTGATGTTATCTTCACCGCCGTTTTCATTGGCTTTTTTAACGAGTTCGGCGCAAGCCATTTCGAGATGGTCAATATGTTCCAAAACAATTTTTTGCATTTCGACTCCGCTGACTTTGTTTGATAAACCGTCACTGCAAAGCAAAATTATATCGTTGCGCTGCGGCATCAATCGTGCCGAAACGGGAAAAATCTCGCTTTGTGCGCCGAGTGCCTGAAGAATCACGTTTTTAAGCGGATGCGTTTCCGCGTCTTCGGCGGCGATTTGATTTGCGTCAATCAGTTGCTGCACAAGCGATTGATCCTTCGTGATTTGATAAATATTACCGTTGCGGACAAGATACGCGCGGCTGTCGCCGACTTGGATTAAGTCAACTGCTTCGGGTGTGATGCCGATGCCGGTAAATGTTGCGCCCATTCCTTGATATTGCGGATCGGTGCGTCCCTGCTGATGAATTAAATGATTGGCGTAAAGCGTGGCTTCGTAGAGATTTCCGATTAAAGATTCACTGAAATTCTGCGGCGCAATCGTTCTTTCCGGGTCGTCGTCCAAAAACTTTTTGCTGACGGTTTCGACCGCCAATTGACTCGCAACTTCGCCCGCCAGTGCGCCGCCCATTCCGTCGGAGACGGCTAAAATTATTCCGGTTTCGTTGACCTCGAATCTTTGCGATTCGATGACGAATTCTTCCGGGTCCTGCGAACTCATCCACGCTTTCGCGCCGGAAATATTCAATAAAAGATAATTGTCCTCGTTGCCTTTTCGGACTCGTCCGATATGGGACGTGGCATGTGTTTCAACAGTCAACATAATTTACTAAGTTTGGAAAGTTTAGGAAGTTTAGGAAGTTCAGGAAGTTTATTTTCTTACTTCCCGAACTTCCCGAACTTTCCAAACTTCCTAAACTAACTAAGTGCTTGATCTAAATCTGCAATAATGTCTTCGACATCTTCAATTCCGACGGAGATTCTGACAAGTCCGTCGGTAATTCCTAATTGTTCGCGTTTTTCGATTGGAACGGAAGCGTGTGTCATTGTCGCCGGATGCGAAATTAAAGATTCAACGCCGCCTAAACTTTCACCTAAAATACAAAGTTTGACGTTTTCCAAAACCTTCTTTGCATTATCAAGCGAACCCGTTTCAAATGCAACCATTCCGCCGAAACCTTTCTGTTGTTTTTTAGCGATTTCGTGCTGCGGATGCGAAGTGAGACCCGGATAATAAACTTTTTGAACCTTCGGATGCTCGGCTAAAAAATTAGCAACCTGCCGACCGTTTTTGTCGTGCGCTTCCATTCGGACGGCGAGAGTTTTCGTGCCGCGCAGAACTAAAAAAGAATCGAACGGCGAAAGAATCGCGCCGACAGCGTTTTGAATAAATTTAATCCATTCAGCATCCTGTTCATCATTAAGCGCAACAAAACCACCGATTGAATCCGAATGTCCGTTCAAGTATTTCGTCGTCGAATGAACGACAATATCAACGCCGAACTCCATCGGACGCTGCAAATACGGCGACATAAACGTATTATCGCAGACGACTTTTGCACCGTGTGCGTGCGAGATTTCGGAAACTGCGGCTAAATCCGTGACGGACATTACCGGATTAGTCGGCGTTTCGACAAAAACCATTTTCGTATTAGCTTTAAAAGCTGTTTCGAGATTGGTTGCTTCCGTCGTATCAACGAGATCAAATTCAATGCCGTAATTGGATAAAACTTTATTGAATAGACGAAATGTTCCGCCGTAAGTATTGTCGCCTAAAATAACGTGATCGCCGGATTTAACGAGCTTCAAAACAGCGTCGGTCGCCGCCATCCCGGACGCGAATGCGTAACCGAATTTTGCGCCTTCGAGCGCGGCGATATTGGTTTCAAGCGCAGATCGTGTCGGGTTTTGCGTTCTCGCATATTCGTAACCTTTGTGAACGCCGAGAGCGTCCTGCGCGTAAGTTGAAGTCTGATAAATCGGCACGCTGACCGCGCCGGTGGCAGTGTCAGGTTCGTTACCTGCGTGAATTGCAATCGTCGAAAATCCCATAAACTTGCGAAGTCGCCAAAAATCTTAAAGCCTCTAAATCTTAACTTATTTCTTGCTTTAAGGCTATTAAAACTCTTATTTTAACGAGAATTTATGGTAACTTGCCGAATTGAAAAATGCAAACATCGAAAAATGAATGAAAGTTTGAGCAATCAAATGCAAAAGTCTATTCAGTCCAATCGCCGAATAAGACAAAGCCAGCCCAGTAAAAAGGTGCGCTTGTCTTTTCATTTCTTATCTTAGTGATCGCCGCTTTTCGCAATGCTTCGGCTTTCGAAATTTTGCTTTTTCCGTTTAACCCGCCGTAAAAATCAACCATCAGACCGGCGGTTGTTTCCGAATCTACTTTCCAACCACTCGCCACGACGGTCGGCACTCCGGCAGCGGCGAAACTCCACGCCAATCCGACGATTCCTTCGCCGTCAATCTCGCGCCCGCGCGCCGTTTCACACGCCGACAGCACGACCATTTGGGCGTTCAAATTCAAATCGGCGATTTCGCGCCCCTCGATCAAACCGTCGTCGTCCGCATCAGCCGACAGCAAAACGTGCGAGTATAAAGGCTTTTCGCCGTCGCTCAAACCGTGCGTGGCGAGATGCAGAATGCGGTATTTCGACGCTTCACTGCGCCAGACATCTTCGGTCGCTTTGTTGCCGAGCAGGATTCGATTATTCGGATAAAATTTCCCGATTGCATTCACTTCCGTTTCGGCTTCGGGCAGATTGCCGAGTTTTCCGCCCCGATAGCGCGAACGAAAACGTGCAACTGTTTCGTTTGATAATTTCGGATTGCCGAACGCGAGAAAATCGCCGTCGTATTGATAATTTGCCAATTTGCGCCGATTTTCCTGCATTGCTGCCAAAGCCGTCACCGAAGGCGCGTAGGAAACCGCGTAATCTTCGATCAAATATCGCCCGTTTTCATTCATCAAAGCCTGAAACGGCACATCGCAAATCACGCCGGACGGAATGATGACGAGATGTTTTATATCCTTTAAAAGCGGCATCGCGTCCGCCAAAAATGCGTCATAAAGAAACTTCGCATTTGCTTTGAAAGCGGGCGAATTTCGCGCCACCTGTTCGCGGAATTCGGGCAGACGGTTTCTCAATTCCAGATGCCAAACGGTGTATTTTTTATCTTCCAAATAACCTTTGCTGTAATAAACACTGATCGAACAGGCGTTTCCGTCGGGAAGCGCGATTTTTTCCGACAGCAAATTTTTCGCCGCCAATTTTTTGACTAATGCGAGCGGTTCGAAATCCGCGTCGGTTTTCATCAAAATAAAAGTTTCGCCAATCTGACTATTATTCGCGTGATACTCGATAATCGCGGTGTTTTTGTCGGGAATCGCGCTGCACATCTGCGCGATATTCAGGTTTTGAGCGCGAATCGGCGGATTGATTTTTTCGTTTTCCGCCGCAATATTCGCCTGCCATTCTTCTTTGGCAAGGCGCGCTTTTTGTAGTTGACGATTGAGGTCGGCAGTTTGATCGTTCGCCGATTTGTCGGTTTGTTTGATTTGCAAAAGTTGCCGGTTAATCGAATTTAATTCGTCGTTCAGCCGTTTTTCTTCTGTAATTTCTTCGCCCGTCAAAGCGCGTGTTTTCCTTTCTTTGCCGCGAGTCATTAAGTCGCGCAACGCCAGCGACTTCATCGCTTCGTAGGTTTCAAACATTTCTGCCGGACGATTTAATCGGTATAAAACACCCATTTTTATCCGGTAAACACCGATCAGACTCTCGAAATAAAGACTGCGGTCGAGCGCGTCGCCGATTGGCTGATAATAAAGTTCGGCGGCGATTTTGATGCTTTCCTCAATAATCGGCAAGGCTTCACCGTAGCGTTCGAGATAATGCAGACAAAACGCTTTTCGGTCGAGCATCTCGCGCAATTCCTGCCGGTCGCCGATCTCACGAAAAATCCGCGCCGCTTCGTCCGCCGTTGCCATTGATTTTTCGATTTTCGCCAAATCGTTTTCAGTTGCCGTGCTGCCCGGAACTTTTTCAAATTCCCGTCCCGCATAGTATTCATTCGTTGCAATGTTATTCAAAACCACGGCATACAAACGCCGGTAATTGGAATTTTTCAAACGCTCTCTCAGCGGCGAAAAATAACTCATCGCCCGTTCAAGACGCTGCGGCAATTTGTCCTGATTTTGATAGATCAAACCGATTTCCTTGAGCGTCGTCAATTCGCCTTCTTCATCACCGATTCTTTTTGAAATTTCCAGACTGCGTTCGTAATAATCCAACGCAGGTTTGGCATTTGAATAAAATCCCTGAACAGGTTTTAAGGAAATTGAAGTCTTACCGTTTTCCAATCTGCCCAAAAATCGTAAAGTGAGCGCGATGTTTATTTCATCATTCGTTTTTTCAAACACCCGAAGCGCATCTTTGAGCAATCTTTCGCCGTCTTCCTTCTTCGTCACGCGCCAGTAAAGCTGACCGAGAAAAGCCCAAGCCCGTGCTTCTTCACGCGAATCTTTGACGGAATTTGCCAACTTTTCCGCCTGCCGAAACGACCGAATCGCCGCATTATATTCGGCTTGCAGATAATGAATCTGCCCGCGCAAGATATAAATCTGCGCCTGTTTCGACTTATCGCCGGAAGTTTCCGCCGCCGCCAAAGCCTGATCGAAATCCGCAAACGCCTGCTTATATTCGCCGCGCTGCCGCGCCGCTTCGCCGGTCATCACCAACGACGCAAAATCCTGTGCCTGAAGATTTACAATCGTCAACAAAATTAACGCGAAAACGAAAAAAAAGGGGCGAATATTCATCCTGCAAATTCCTCTTTACAATGAGTTTTTCAAAGCCATTTAGCCACAATTCGAACCAAAACGCAAAATTTTTACAAAATTATTTTTCGCTTATGGTAGAGTGCCGCAATTTTCAGACTCTTTAGATTTTAGAACGGTTGAAATAGTTAAAAGCTTGAAATCTTAAAACAATCAGTTTTTGCCATAACTAAAAATAGGAGAACGAATGGAAACAATAATTGGAGCAATTATCGGCGCAACAGCTACGCTTATGGCTTCCGGCGTAACTTATTGGATATTTATCCATAACAACCGAAAGAAAGAACAGAGGCAGTTAGCTTTACAGCTACTTAAAACACTAATGACCGATGAGTATTTTGTTAAAGCGCGGTTAATTAGTCAGTCATACTTATTACCAAATGGCGCTAAACACTCCGTTTTCAATGGTAAAAGATTGAATTTTATTGAAATAGACGAATTTTTAAGTAAAGAGGTCGGTGAAGACAATGAAGCGAGATTTTACATTAGAGCAGTTCCAAACTTTTTTTGGTTGGTGGAGTTAGCTAGACAAGACGGACTAATTCTAAAGTATGAAAAATTGTTTTCTAAGATATATGCGTTTTATTGGAATTTCATTATTGAACCGCATATTAAAGGATGTGAGGACACTGAACAGTTTAGAAAATTTGACAATCTACTAACAGAAGAAGATGATGCTAAAGCTAAAAATAACTATAAAGAGTTGCTTCAATCACTATTTAAGCCTCCCACCAACCCCCAAATATAAATCATCTTAATTCATACACACCAAATCTAAAAAGGAAAATTCTATTACAAACGAAAAGAAAAAAATTATGGTATTAACAAAAAATGACTTTCGTTGTTGGCGAAATCCAAATGTTTGGATTTGCGCTTTTTTGCATGTTTCGACAGTCTTAATTTTTTTGATTTTAATCAGCACGATGGTTAAAGCCTCAACGCAAACCGACATCACAGGCGGGGCGGGAAGTGAGCGTTTTGGAACTAGCGTGACAGTTCTACCAAACGGCAATTTTGTCGTAACGGATCCACTTTATGATCTTACATCACCAACAACAGTAACGAATGTTGGCGCAGTTTTTTTATACAGTGTTAACGGAACTTTGATTAGTCAGTTAACGGGAACAACGGCGGAAGATAGGGTTGGTTCATCTGGAGTCGTCGTCTTATCTAATGGAAATTTCGTCGTGCAAAGCCAAGGTTGGGATAATGGTTTAACTCAAAATGTCGGAGCGGTAACTTGGTGCAGCGGAACAGTAGGTTGTCCAAGCACGGTTTCCAACACAAACAGTCTAATTGGCGCAACGGCTAATGATTTTGTTGGTGGTAGTGTATTAGCTTTGAACAATGGGAACTATGTGGTTGCTGTCCAAACTTGGGATAATGGTTCGGTTGTTAATGTTGGAGCCGTTACGCGCTGTAGCGGAACCGGAAGCACGGTAGGACTAATTTCCGCTAACAACTCACTGATTGGAACAAAGGCTAATGACCAAGTTGGCAGAAGTATTACAGAATTGCGAAACAGCTATTTTGTTGTTACCAGTCCAGATTGGGATAATGACACAATTAGTAATGTTGGTGCCGTCACTTGGCTTGATGGCTCAATAGTAGCACAGGGCGGAACCGTGTCTACGGCTAATTCTTTAACTGGTTCGTCAGCGAATGACAATGTGGGCGGAGGAATAACCACTCTGACTAACGGTAATTTTCTGGTCACAAGTTTGAATTGGAACGGAAGGCTTGGTGCTTTTACTTGGGGAAACGGAAATGGCGGAACAGTCGGCACTGTTTCGGCTGCTAACTCATTGGTAAGCAATGCAATTAGTGATGTGTTTGGTTTTAATATCGTGTATCGTTTGAGCAATGGTGGGTATGTGATTAGCTTTCCCGGATGGAATGGCAGTCGTGGTGCTGTCGTTTGGGGAAATCCGAACGGTGGCGTAAGCGGAATCGTTTCATCTGCTAATTCGTTGGTCGGGACATTGGCAGATGATTTTGTTGGAAGGTATGTAGTTCCATTGGCAAACGGCAACTATGTGGTAAATAGTCAAACTTGGAATAATTGTCGGGGGGCGGTAACTTTCGGAAATGGATCAAACGGCGTTAGCGGAGAATTATCGGGAGAAAATTCATTAGTTGGAACTATTGGTAACTGCGCTGCTGGAAATTACATTGGAAGTGGTGGTATAGCCGCCCTTACCAACGGCAATTATGTTGTTGGAAGCCCTTCTTTTAGCAGCAGTAATGGCGGTAGTGGGGCAGCAACATGGTGCAATGGCTTGACTGGTTGTCGCGGAACTATTGCCCAATCAAACAGTATTATTGGGATAGCACCTGTGCAAAATGTAGGTTCGAGCATCACAGCTTTGACTAATGATAACTATGTAGTTCAAAGTCGTTACACCCTGAGAGGTTCCATCTCTGATTTCGGAGTTGTAACGCTTTGTCAAGGTTTAACGGGAAGGTGTGCAGCTCTTAATGCTACTGAATCACTGATTGGTCAAAATGAGGGTGACAGAATCGGAGATGCAGGCGTAACTCCACTCACCAACGGCAATTATGTTGTCGCAAGCAGTAGTTGGAATGGGAATCGCGGTGCCGTCACGTTTTGTAATGGTGTCGCAGGTTGTCGAGGAAATATTTCGGCGGCGAATAGTATGGTTGGCTCAACAGCAGGAGACATTAGTCCGGGAATAGGTTTCAACATTCCGGGCGGTGTGATTGCGTTGCCTAACGGTAACTTTGTTATCTCTAATCCAAGTTGGGATTTAGGCACAACCCGCAATGTTGGTTCTTTAACATGGTGCGGTGGTTCATCGGTATGTGCCGGAACGATTTCCAACTTAAATTCACTGATAGGAAGCACTGCCAACGATCAAATCGGGTATCTCGGTATTGATACCTTTACTAACAGCGGCTATGGAACAATTGTTTTGAATAACAGCAATTTTCTTGTAAAGAGTGCGGGGTGGGACTTCGGGACAATGATTAATGCAGGGGCGATAACTTTCGGTGCAGGCAACATACCGATAACAGGCACGATTACTACGACAAATTCAGTAACAGGAACTTACATTTCCAGTCTAACCCCAATAATATCCAGCGACATATTGCGCGGACGCATTTACTTTGGAAGAGCTACCGAAAATAAAATTACAATTTTAAGCACAACATATAATGCAATCTCCGACGGTAATTTTAGTAACCTAATTTACGACTTAGGCAACACGCCCGGTGCTACAGACGACATCATAATTCCAAGCGGACGTAACATTATTCTTGACACAAACTTCGTTGGCAATAGCTTGACAATTCAGAGCGGGGCAACGCTCACATTAAACGGCAACCGCACAGCGATTGGCAAAATCACCGTAAACGGAACTTTAAACTTAGGCGGTAACACGCTTAACGTAGGCAACAATATGTTAACCGTTGGTTGTGGAGCAATTATCAACAATACAATCAACGGCTACATTATCGGAAGTTTGCAACGCTGTGTTAACACTTCATCTCTTAATTTTCCGGTTGGCACAGCTAATGGAGCTTCGCCTGTTTCATTATCAAATATTATTGGCACAGGCGACTTTACCATTAAAGCCAATCAAGGAAGCTATCAAACAAATCCGTCTGGCTTACCCGCCAATCGGCTAAATCGTTATTGGACTCTAACAAATGGCAGATTGACGCAGGCTGACGTGACATTTAGTTATGTAGATTCTGATATTTTGGGCGGCGCGGAAAGCAATTTTCGAGTGTTTAAGATCGAAGATAACAACATTGCGGCACAACAAACTACATTGCTTGATACGATGAGGAATACAGCAACTGTCATGAATGTTACCCAATTCTCAGATTGGACCCTTGCCGAATTTACATCGAAGACATTCGATTTTGATGGTGACAGGCGCGCTGATATTTCCGTGTTTCGTTCAAGTGATCGAAATTGGTATCTGAATCGTTCAAGTCAGGGATTTGCGGCGGTGCAATGGGGAATTGCGACTGACAAACTCGCTCCGGCGGATTATGACGGCGATGGGAAAACTGATGTCGCGGTTTGGCGTGAGGGAAGTTTTGCTAATTTTTATGTTTTGAATTCGGCTGATAATACGGTTCGGGTTGAACAATTCGGGCAAACGGGCGATGTTTTGACGGTTGGCGATTGGGACGGCGACGGCAAGGCTGATGCGGCGGTTTATCGTGATTCGGCGGTGGGAGCGCAGAGCTATTTTTATTATCGCGGAAGCAATAATAATCCGAATCGGAATATCACATATCTGCCTTGGGGAACAACGGGCGACAAACCGCAGCTTGGTGATTTTGATAATGACGGCAAAACGGATTTGGCGGTTTTTCGTCCGTCGAACGCGGTTTGGTATATTCGCCAGAGTTCCGATTCGCAGGTTCGCTACGAAAATTGGGGACTTCCAAGCGACAAATTCGTTCCCGCAGACTATGACGGTGACGGCAAAACCGATCTCGCCGTGTTCAGAAATGGCGTTTGGTATATCCGCAACTCGTCAAACAATCAGCCGCAATACATCTATTTCGGAATCGGTTCGGACATTCCTGTTCCGGCAGATTACGATGGCGACGGCAAAACCGATGTGGCGATTTTCAGAAACGGAACTTGGTATTTGCTGCAAAGCACGAGCGGCGTTTCGATTCAGCAATTCGGACTTGCTAATGACAAACCTGTTCCGGCGGCGTTTATTCCTTAATTGAAATTATATTTGTCGCGGAAACGAGTTGTTGTTATTTCTCGTCGGCACACTTCAAAATAATTCGTTTCCGCCATAAATTTTGTTATATGTTTTAGCTTGGAAAACTTTTTGTTCGATAATCTTTGATGCCGGAAACTTCGGAATTTTCAGCGGATGAATTGCTGCGGCTTTATCTTTCCGAGCCGTTTGAGGAAAACTATGCCCGATTTTTGGATTTATTGATCGAAAATTATGCACTGCCGTTGATTGAAAAATCTTTGCGGACAAAGTTTCACGAATCGGCGAGTAAGGGATTTTTTGTTTCGGCGGCTGATTTTGAGGATTTGTCGAGCGAGAGTTGTTTGCGGCTGGTCGAGAAACTTGCCGCGATGCGAAATGAACCGGATGATAAAGCGATTCGTAATTTTAATGGATATGCCGCGACAATCGCTTTTAACACTTGGAAAGAATTTTTGAGCGACGACGCACCGAATCGGAAGAGTTTAAAAAATAAGATTCGTTACGCGATTGACCACGGCGAAAAGTTTGATGTCTGGCGCGAAAAAACCGGGATTTACTGTGGTTTGTTTGCTCACAAAAGACGGACAAAACAAATTTCGACCGGAGATTTGACGATTCATGTGCGCGAAGAATTTACGGATTTCAGAAATGCCGCGCTGCCCGATTTATTGTTCGGGATTTTGGAAAAGGCGAATTCGGCTTTGAAAATCAACGAATTGACGACGATTGTCGCGCGGCTTTGGGCAATCGAAGATTTGCCTGATATTTCGTTGGACGATTTTCGAGAAAACGGTTTTTCGTCGAAAAAATATCGGCGCAGTGATTTTGAGATGCGTTTTGATCTGGCACAAATTTGGGATGAAATCCGCGAACTTCCAATTAATCAACGCGTTGCGCTGCTCTATAATCTGCGCGACGAAGCGGGACGCGAAATGCTTTTGATGTTTTTTAATGCCAAAATCGCCACGCTTCGTGAAATCGCCGAAGCGATGAATTTGAGCCGTGAAGAATGCGCGAAAATATTGCCCCTTTTACCCTTCAACGATCAAACAATCGCCGAAAAAATGAGTCTGACGGCAAAACAAGTCGCCAATTTGCGAAAAGTGGCGCGTGAAAATTTAAGACGACGACTCGAAGGAAAGTCGAAACGCGGGAAGGAAAGATAAATAGTGAAAAGATGAAACATCCGGGCAAAGAAAAATTAGAAAATTACGCGGCGCGGCGGCTTGCTGCCGAAGAAATGACGGCGATGATTCTGCATTTGGAAAACTGCGCGGATTGTTTCGCGGCGGTTCAAAAACTTTCGCCGATTGCTGAAAATCAAGGCGTTGCGCTGTTTGCCGAAAGCGAAGTTTTTCATCTCGATTACGACGAACATCTGCGACCGTTTGTTGACCACGAAGCGGATGCGGCGACGCGCGAAATCGTCGAAAGTCATACGCAGATTTGTGCGGGCTGCGCTTTTGAATTGCGCGAACTGCGCGAGTTTGCGGAAAGTTTGCGGCTTCGAGAAATCGAGAAAACTTTGCAGCATTCGCCAAGCATTTGGGCAACAATAAGCGGATGGTTTCACCAAAAATCTCACCGCCTCACCTTTCAAATCGCCTTTTTGTTTTCGTTGATTTTACTGCTCGGAGTTGTTGCTTTTGTGTGGTTGAGAGATGAAAAGCCGATGCAAAAAATAGCGCAGACAAACGGCGAATCAAGCGAAAACAAAATTGTTCAGGCAAACCCGGATACAACCGATAAAATAGTTGCCGAATCCGTCAATCAAAATATCACAAACAATTTTCCGGTTAATCGAAATTCAAAAATGCCGGAAAACCGCAAAGAAATAGAAATTGTTGAAAATAAATCAGCCGAATTAAATAGTTTGCCGGAAACTCTGCGCGGCACGGTTCAAACTGCCGTGAAGTCCGAAAAACTCGCGTTTCCGGCGTTTCTTTCAGTGATCGGCGGAAAAATAAATCTGCGCGGTGAAACAGATAATAAACCGATTGCGCTCGACCCGAACGGCGAAGCTATTCGCCAAGTTTCACCAAGATTTCACTGGCAAAATTTTGCGTCATCGAACGAAAAATACGTCGTTGAAATTTTTGACAAGCAGAATAATTCAATCGAAATCAGTCCTTCGTTGAGCGCGACGAATTGGACTCCGAAAACGGTTTTGCAGCGCGGACGAATTTATAAATGGGAAGTCAGAACGGAAAAAACGGATAATTCGCCAAAACTGTTTGCCGGAAAATTTAAGGTTTTAGAGCAGAAAAATATAGATGTTTTGGCGCGCATTTCAACAAAATCTGGTTTTATGCGCGGCGTTGTTTTTGCTACAAACGGACTTTTAAGCGACGCGAAAAAAGAATTTTGGAAAGCCGTTAAAGAAAACGATCACGCTGATTTAGCGCAAAAATTCTTGCGGCAAATCAAGCGGCAAAGGTGACTTTTTAGCCAAAGGAAAATGAACGATGCTGCTCGAATTCCGAGATTTTTGTTTCGTTTTGCAAGGTCAAACCGATGTCGTCCAAGCCGTTTAAGAGACAATGACGGCGGAATGCGTCAACCTCAAAACTGGTCTGAAAGCCTTGGTTATCGGTGATAATTTGGTTTCCAAGATCAACTGTTAATTCGTAATTGCCATCAGATTTGTCAGCTAATTCGGCAACAATTTCTTCCGTTAAAACGACAGGAAGAATTCCGGTTTTGAAACAATTATTATAAAAAATATCCGCAAAAGCCGATGCGATCACGACGCGAAAACCGTAATCTTCCAAACTCCAAGGCGCGTGTTCGCGCGAACTGCCGCAACCGAAATTTGCGCCCGCGATCAAAATCGAAGCATTTTTATATTGCGGTTGATTCAAAACAAAATCGCTTTTCAGCGTTCCATCAGCATTAAACCGCCAATCATAAAACAAAAACTCACCGTAACCTGTGCGCTCGATTCTTTTCAAAAATTGCTTTGGGATAATTTGATCGGTATCAATATTCGGCTGGTAAAGCGCGACTGTTTTGCCTGTATGTGTCGTGAATTTTTGCATTTTTAGTTTTTGGTTTTTAGTTTTTGGTTTTTAGTTTTTGGCTTTTACAAAAAACAAAAGACTAAAAACCAAAAACTAATCGTTAAATTTCCAATTCCGAACATCAACAAAATGTCCGGCGATTGCCGCCGCCGCCGCCATTGACGGGGAAACGAGATGCGTTCTGCCGCCGCGACCCTGGCGACCTTCAAAATTTCTGTTCGATGTCGAAGCGCAGCGTTCGCCGTCCTTTAGAATGTCTTCGTTCATTGCGAGACACATCGAACAGCCTGCGTCGCGCCATTCAAAACCTGCGTCGGTGAAAATTTGCGCTAAACCTTCGGATTCAGCTTGTTTTTTGATCTGCATTGAGCCGGGAACGATCATCGCGCTGACAGTCTGGCTGACTTTGTAGCCTTTCGCAATTCGGGCGGCTTCGCGTAAATCTTCGATCCGTGAATTGGTGCAGCTTCCGATGAATGCACGGTTAATTTCAATCTCTTCGATCTTTTGCGACGGCACGAGATTCATATATTCAAAGGCGCGTTCAAAAGATTTACGCTCATTTTCGTCCTTTGCGTTAGAAAGTTCGGGAACGCTTTCTGAAATTTTCACTGACATTCCGGGCGAAGTTCCCCAAGTCACGAACGGTGCAAGATTTTCCGCTTTGATGACAATTGTTTTATCAAATTTCGCACCTTCATCGCTCGGCAAAGTTTGCCAATATTCGATTGCTTTTTCCCAATTCTCAGCTTTTGGCGCGAACGGTTTGTCCTTTAGATATGCAAAAGTTTTTTCATCAGGCGCAATTAAACCGGCTCGCGCACCGGCTTCGATGGACATATTGCAGACGGTCATTCTGCCTTCCATCGAAAGATTTTTAATTGCGTCGCCGGAAAATTCAATGACGTGACCCGTGCCGCCGTCAGTGCCGATTTCGTTGATAATTCCGAGTATTACATCTTTTGCGGTGACACCGAAAGGCAAATCGCCTTCGACTTTGATGAGTAAATTTTTCGATTTTGTCTGCTGCAAAGTTTGCGTTGCCAAAACATGCTCAACTTCGCTCGTTCCGATTCCAAACGCCAGTGCGCCGAACGCGCCGTGCGTCGAAGTGTGCGAATCGCCGCAAACAATCGTCTGTCCGGGCTGCGTCAAACCTTGTTCGGGACCGAAAACGTGAATAATTCCTTGCTCGATGCGGTCGAGATCGTAGAGTTTTACGCCGAATTCTTCCGCGTTCTTTCGCAGAGTTTCGACTTGCTGCGCGGCGATTTTGTCGTTAAAAGGCAGATGGCGATTGAGCGTCGGAATCGCGTGGTCAATTGTCCCAAAAGTCAGATCAGGACGGCGCACTTTGCGATTCGCCAGCCGCAAACCTTCAAAAGCCTGCGGCGTGGTAACTTCGTGAATCAGGTGCAGATCAATATAAATCAGCGCGGGTTTTCCGGCTTCTGCGTGGACGATATGCGCGTCCCAAATTTTGTCGTAAAGCGTTTTCATTTGAAATTAAGTATAGAAGAAAATAGAACGCGGATTAAACGGATTAGGCGGATTTACGCGGATTTAATTTAAAAATACCTGCGAAAATCCGTTTCATCCGCCGAATCCGCGTTCTATTTCTTTCAAACAGTTTGTGAACTTGACCGAGTGTTTGCAAATTCGACCGCGTATTTTGCAACGAGTTCGCCGATTTCATCGGTTTTTGCAAAGTTTTCTTTGTCGTTTGAAATGTCTGCCGTGCGATAACCTTCCGCGAGAACTTTTTCAATAGCGTTTTCGATTGCATCTGCGGCGGAATTATTTTTCGCCGTGTAGCGCAAAAGCATTGCGACCGAAGCGATTGCACCCAATGGATTAGCGATGTTTTTGCCCGCAATATCGGGCGCAGAACCGTGAACAGGCTCGAAAAGATCAATCTGTCCGCCGATTGTCGCCGATGCGAGCATTCCCAAACTTCCGGTTAAAACTGCGGCTTCGTCGGACAAAATATCGCCGAAAAGATTTTCGGTTAAAATCACATCAAACTGTCTCGGATTTGTGACGAGGTGCATCGCGCAGGCATCAACAAATAAATGTTCAAGCGTGATTTCGGGATAATCTTTGGCGACTTTATTAACCGTTTCGCGCCATAAACGCGAGGTTTCGAGAACATTGGCTTTATCAACGGATGTAACTTTTTGCTTTCTATTTCGCGCTGATTCAAACGCGACTCGTGCGACTCTTTCAACTTCGACAACCGAATAACGCATCGTGTTAAATGCTTCGGTTTCGTTAATCGCACGCGGCTGACCGAAATATAATCCGCCCAAAAGTTCACGGACGATTAATAAATCAGTTCCTTCAAAAATCTCACGGCGAAGCGGCGAAGAATCGAGCAAAGCGGGAATCGCTTTTGACGGACGCAAATTCGCAAATCCGCCGAGCGTCGTTCGCAAATTCAAAAGCCCGATTTCGGGGCGTTTTTCGGGTAAAAGATGATCGAATTCCGGCGCACCAACCGCACCGAGCAAAACCGCGTCCGCCTTCAAACACGAATCAATCGTTTCAACCGGAAAAGGCGAGCCGGTCGCGTGAATCGCCGCGCCGCCGATTAATTGATCGTCAGTTTCGATTTCCAAATCGTAAACTTTGGCAATTGCATTTAAAACTTTGACGGCTTCGCGCGTCACTTCAACGCCGATTCCATCGCCTGCTAAAACTGTAATTTTCATATCGCGTAACGCCGCCCGTCCCGGCGGCTGTCGCGGCGGCTTCCAGCCGGCGCGTTTTCCATCTCTAACGAGTTTGTCTATTTTAATGTATCGTTCGAGCGAGCGAGACGCTCCCCCGACAGCCGCCGGGACGGACGGCGTTACAAATTCAAGCCGCCATTAACGCGGGCATTTGTGTCGGCAAAATTGCTAATAAATCCTGATCGTAGATGTTCTTTTTCTTATCTGCCAAGGCTGTAAATCTAGTGTAAACTTCGCTGATTTCGGTTGAATCGAGATCAACGCCGAGTTCGTTATAACGGGCGACGAGGGCGTGTCTGCCCGAATGTTTGCCGAGAACGATGTTGTTTGATTTTACGCCGACCGATTCGGGAGTCATAATCTCATAACATAACGGATTGCTTAAAACGCCGTGTTGATGAATTCCGGCTTCGTGCGCGAAGGCGTTGCGCCCGACAATCGCTTTGTTCGGCTGCACTCCGAAACTGATAATTGATGAAAGCATCTGACTTGTCGGATAAAGCTGCGTCGTATCAATGTTATTTGCAAACGGCATTTTGTCGGCGCGAACAACGAGAGCCATTATCAATTCTTCAAGGGAAGCGTTTCCGGCACGTTCGCCGATGCCGTTAATTGTGCATTCGACCTGTCTTGCGCCCGCTTCGATTGCCGCCAGCGAATTGGCAACTGCCAAACCTAAATCGTTGTGACAGTGAACGCTGATAATTACATCTTTATCGCCGACAACTTTTTCCTTTACTGTGCGAATTAAATTTGAATATTCGTTCGGCAGCGTGTATCCGACCGTATCGGGAACATTCAAAATCGTCGCGCCTTCTTCAACTGCGATATTGAAAACTTCGCAAATAAATTCGACATCGCTGCGCGTCGCGTCTTCGGCGGAAAATTCGACTTCCGACGCATAATTTTTCGCCAGACGAACGGAATTTCGCGTCATTTCCAAAACTTGTGCGCGAGTTTTTTGCAGTTTGTATTCGAGATGAATGTCGGATGTTGCGACAAATGTATGAATCCGCGATTTCTTTGCTTTTTTCAACGCTTCGGCGGCGCGGATGATGTCAACTTCAGTAGTTCGACAAAGCGCGGCAACCGTCGCCGTTTCGCATTCTTCTGAAACCGCTTTGACGGCGCGAAAATCGCCCTCGGACGCAATCGGAAATCCGGCTTCGATCACATCAACGCCCAAAAATTCAAGCTGACGCGCCATTCTGATTTTTTCCGCCAAATTCATCGAGCAGCCGGGCGATTGTTCACCGTCGCGCAGAGTCGTGTCAAAAATGCTGATTTTCTCAATTTTCATCGTTTCTCCAAGATTTTCCAAAATGATTTTTATAAAGCGCAGTTGGTTAAAATTGAATAATATAAAAGTCGGTTAATAAAAGTCAAGGTTATATTTCTGATAAAAAGATAATAAATAATAATATAAAAAGGTTTCGGAATTTGAAATGTCTAAAAATGAATAGTAAAACTTTTAATTATCTGAATTTTCATTTGATAAATATATGTAAATATTAGATAGTTCATATACTTAGTCTTTAAAAACTCAACTTGCGATAATTTTATGGATATAAATCAATTGGAAGTTTTGGTCGCAGTGGCGCGGGAAAAAAGTTTTTCGCGGGCGGCGGATATTTTAAATCGCACGCAGCCGGCAGTCAGTCAGGCGATTCGGCGTTTGGAACTGGAAATCGGCGAGAAACTTTTCGACCGTTCATCAAAGGACGGAACGCTCACTCTGGCGGGCGAAGTTTTGCTTGATTATGCGCGTCAAATGCTGAATTTGCGACAGACGGCGCACACGGCGATCAAGGAAATGCGCGATCTGCATCACGGCAAGGTGACGATCAGCGCGAACGAACATACGGTTTTTTATCTTTTACCGGTGATTGAAGAATTTCGCAAACTTTACCCGTTAATCAAAGTCGAAGTTCAGCGCGGTGTGGCAAGCCGGATTCCGAAGGAGATTATGGCACGCGAAGCCGAACTCGGCATCGTGTCCTTCAAACCAAACGATAATTCGGTGATTTCGACGACTGTTTGCACTGATGAATTGGCTTTGATCGTGTCTCCGCACCATCCGTTGGCGAAAAACTCGACGGTTTCAGTTAAAGAATTAGGTGTTGAAACTTTTGTCGCGCATAACGCGCAGTCGCCGTATCGTGAAAAGGTCATCGAAACTTTTGAAAAATATCAGACGAAACTCAATATTTCGGTCGAACTTCCGTCACTCGAAGCGATTAAAAGATTAGTCGAAACCGGCATCGGAGTCGCGCTTGTCCCGAAATTGACGGCGCAGAGTGAAATTTCAAACGGAAAATTAATCGCTCTGTCGGTCAAGGAAATGAAACTGGAGCGTAAACTGAACATTATTTACCGCAAAAATTCGGTTTTATCGCATGCCGCCAAATCGTTTCTTAAATTGGCGAAAGAGATGAGTAAATAATCAGGCGGCAGTTTGGCTCAAAAATATTTTATTCTTTTGCCGAAAATAAGTTAGAATGGGCAGTGAAGTTTGTTTTGAACAAACTCGCAATCAAAATTCTTTTAAACTCGAAAAAAAATTAAAATATGACCGAAAATAATTTTACCGAAGCACTTTCGCCTTCGGAAAAGCGGCAATCAGACCGTAAAAAACTGATTGTTGACGTAAATTTTAACGGCGGCGACGCAACCGGAATCGCCAATACGCGCGACATCGGCATTGGCGGATTATATATGACGACGAACGCCAAACTCGATACCGGAACGCTTGTTTTTATGAAAATGACCGTCGGCGGAAAGGAAGTCGCGCTGACCGGCGCAGTCGTTTATACTGATCCGGGACAAGGCGTGGGCGTTCGTTTTCAAAATGTTTCGGACGAAAACGCGGAACTTTTAAAGGAAGAATTAGGATTAGCTTGATAAGATTCCAGATTCCAAATTTCAGATTTCATATTAGATTTGGAATTTGAAATTTGGAATCTGGAATTAAAAGGGGGAAATTATGTTTAAGCAATTTACGCTTGGAATCGAGGAAGAATTTCAAATTATTGATCCGGTGACGCGCGAATTAAAATCGCACGTTTCGGAAATCTTGGAAGACGGCAAACTGCTGTTAGGCGAAAAGATCAAACCTGAAATGATTCAGTCAATGATCGAAGTCGGCACCGGCGTTTGTGCGAACATCAAAGAGGCACGCGAAGATATTACGAAACTGCGTTGTATCATTTCCGGTTTGGCACGAAATAAAGGTTTGGAAATTGTCGCGGCTTCGACCCATCCTTTTTCAAAATGGTCGGAGCAGGAAATTTTTGAACACGACCGCTATAAACTGCTCGTGCAGGAACTTCAAATGGTTGCGCGGAGTTTGCTGATCTTCGGTGTTCACGTTCACGTCGGCATCGAAGACCTCGAACGCCGGATTCAGATAATGAACGCGGCGCGTTATTTTCTGCCGCACGTTTTGGCGATGACGACTTCTTCGCCGTTTTGGTTGGGATTCAACACCGGCTTAAAATCGTATCGTTCAGAAGTTTTCAAAAAATTTCCGCGCACCGATATTCCCGATCATTTTGAATCTTATCAGCAATTTCAAAGCTATATTGATTTGCTGGTCAAAATGAACTGTATTCAGGACGGCACGAAAATCTGGTGGGATGTGCGTCCGCATTCGATCTTCCCGACGCTCGAATTTCGGATTGCCGATATTCCGACGCGTGTTGACGACACGATTGCCGTCGCCGCACTTTTTCAGGCGATTGTCGCTAAATTATCCGTGATGATCGAGAAAAATTGGGGTTTCCGGCTGTATCACCGCCGCTTGATTCAGGAAAATAAATGGCGGGCGATTCGTTACGGACTCGACGGAAATCTACTCGATTTAGGCAAGCAAAAAGAAGTTCCGGTGAAAGATTTGATTCGTGAACTGCTTGATTTTGTTGATGATGTCGTTGACGAACTTGACTCGCGCAAGGAAATCGAACACATTCACACGATTCTTGAACGCGGAACTTCGGCTGACGATCAGCTTCGCGTTTATGAAGAAACCGGCGGTGATTTTAACGCCGTCGTTGATATGCTGATAAAAAACACGCTCGAAAACGTCCCGACGAAATGCTTTGACTAAGGCAGACTTTACATCATTAAATAAACAAAGTTCGGAAAAAATGAAAGGTGCCAATCTCAACGCAGAATGTTTATCGCACTTCACTTTTTCCGAATTTTTACTTAAACTTCATTATCTTCAAATTCGTAATTAAACCAAATAAAATTAATCAAGGAAAATAAACCGAAATGGCGTGTAATGCGGACGAACTTGCCGGAGTGGAACTTTTTGAACTTTTTGATGCGGATGAATTAGCGGAACTCGCCGGGGTGATTGACGAAAAACGATTGAACGAAGGCGAAATTTTGTTTCAAACCGGCGATCTTGGCGAGTCAATGTATATCGTTAAATCCGGCGAAGTGGAGCTTTTTATCAGGGATACGACCGGACAAAAAATCGTTTTGAAAATTGCGCGTGAAAATGCGATTTTCGGAGAGATTTCGATGCTTGATAATCGTCCGCGAACAGCGACCGCAATGGCTTTGCGCGAGACTGAATTATTCGTGCTTGACCGTGACGATTTGCTGCTTTTGTTCCAGAAAAAACCGGATGCCGGACTGAATATGCTCGCGGCGATGAGCGGAATGCTGCGCGAAGCCGACAACCTGCTGCGAACGCGAGTTTCTAAAAATGTTAATGATGAGATGGACGAAAAACTTTCGCCGCTTCAGCGAATCGCCGATTGGATTGCTTGGTTTTCGGGAAGTATGCAGTTTTTGATTATTAACGCGCTGATTTTCGCAGTCTGGATTGCGATTAATATTTTCCCGTTAGGAATTGAGCAATTTGATCCGTTTCCATTCGGTTTATTGACGATGATCGTTTCACTCGAAGCAATTTTTCTCTCGTGTTTCGTGCTGATTTCGCAAAACCGCCAATCGGAAAAAGACCACATTCGCTCGGACATCGAATATGACGTGAACATTAAAGCCGAACTCGAAGTCGCCCATCTTCACGAAAAAATTGACCACGTTCACGAACAAATGCTCGAAAGATTCAATCACGTTGAACGAATCTTGAAGGCGAAATCGCAATAAAATATTTACAAGTGGAATTTAAAGCTAAATTAATTACGATTATTTCGACGGTAAAAGTAATACATCCAAAAAAGAATTTGGGTTATAGGAGTAAATTCAATAAATGGAAATCCTGTATAGGTTAATAGATAAGTAACAAAAATTGTTGGAATGTGAACAATAAAAGCCAGTAAACCAAAAAATATTTCAAAACCGGATGTGGGAGCATTAGAACTATGCCGCATACCACCCGCAACGAAAATCGGAAATGTTAATGCGAGTGCTACAATTTCAGCTAACAATGCGAAACAAAAATATTTTATTAATGTGTTTAATGAGGACTGATGTTTTGGTGTGGATAAATTATCTTGAGATGTATCGCTGTTTGAAATTACAATAAGATTTGACGAGTTACATCTCTTGCAAATCTCATCTGCTGCAAAAGCAATGAAATTGCAATCATTACATTTTTTACGCATAGGTAATTTAACTGGAAATTATTTACTGTTTACGGTGGTTGAGCGCAAGTTTCAAAAAATTCTCAAACAAAATGCGCCCGTCGCGCGATTCGTTGACGTGCTGCCAGCGTGTCGGATTTTTGCTCCAATCTTCAAACGATTTTTCGAGGTGAAATTGGACGGCGTAGATCATCTGTCCTTCGCTGTTTTTGACCATCATTTGGTTTTTGCAGAGATACGCAGTAGCGAGAAGTTTAAAGCCATTGGGAACGCCTTCGACCTGCAAACCGTGATTTTGCCAGACGCGTAAAATGTCGTCCTGCGTCGTATATTCCTGCCAAACGCCGCTTTCGGTGTTGGCGATTCCGTCAAAAATCGGGTCGCTGTCGTCAACGATTTTGATGAAGCGATATTGATATTCGACCATTCGACCGGTGCGTTTTTCGGATGCATCGAGATTGTCGAGTGTCGTTAATTTGTTGCCGAACGACACGCCAACGAGTTGGTGTGCGCCGCAAATGGCGAGAACCGGAATTTTAGTCGTTTTAATAAATTTGGCAAATTTTTCGAGCTGCGCCGGATTATAATAATCAAAATCGGTCAGAGTTCCGCTCATCACAATCGCGTCCGGGTTGAATGATTTGGCGGCTTCACCGATTTCCGAAAGGTGAACCGTTAAGGTTTTCGGTTGTTGGACAAGGCGAATGACGTTTCGCGCAATGTTGTTGCAAGCCATTGCCGAGATTTTATTTTCAAAACGCAGTTTCGTTTCGGTCGTGCCGTTCCATTCCTTGCGGGCTAAATCAGACAAGTCGGATTCATAGCGTAAAAGGTCATTGACGATCAAAACCTTCGCGTGTTTGATGCGTTTCTCAATCGGTTCATAGCGGCAAAAAGCCTGTTTGTTATAGGGAAACGGCAAATTTACTGCTTCCTCGGTTTCTTTCGTTAATACTAATCCTGCGTCCAACATACTTTTCTATTGAAACAAAAAATGCTCCGACTGTCTATTTTAACACTTCTGAAAAATGTAACAAGAATAAAGTTAAAATGTTAAAAAAGTGAAAGAGTGAAAAAGTTTGATTGAATTTATTAACCAAACTTTTTCACTTTTAACCTTTCCAACTTGTTAACTTTATGACCGTTGCTTGGTTGTCTGTTTGAATTCGGGCATCAGCGAACCTGCGCCGATTTCTTCGATTTCCGTGCGAATTTCTTTGATTAAAGCGGAACGCATTCGACCTTTTGCCGAAGGAATTTTATCGTTTGCCGCTTTTTCAAACATTAGAATCGTCTTATGCCACGAGATTTCGAGTTCGTCGGCAAGCAGTGAAATTTTCGTAATGTCGTAGGGAATCGCAACTTCCTGACAGCCGATTCGTGCAAAAACCTGTAAATATCTGGCGGTTGATAAATCGGGACAGCTAAAGCGTTTGTTGCCAATTTTGAGTTCGATACCGAGAAGTGTGTGCTGAATGTCGGCGCGAAGTTCGGTTTTGGCAATGTCGAGATGATATGCGCGGGTTCGCTGAACGCGCACTTTTTCACGATAAATGGCGGGAATCCATTCATCGCCCAAATTTTCCCGAATATCTGCCGCAGTTTCCATATTCAAAAACCGTCTTACAGATTATCACAAATCGCCGATTGTTTGACTTGGAATTTTTTAGCCACGAATTTTCACGAATTATTTTTATGATTTTTGAGTGTTTGTTTAGGAAACAAATTAGTGTCAATTCGTGGCTGAATTCTTCTCTTATTTTTCAGCTTTGATAATCGGTGTCGGCGAATACCGCGAAAATTTCTCAATCACGTTGTCGCTGAAAATCCCGAAATAAAACACACCGAAAATCGTAATTAATAAAACCGCCGCTAAACTGAGCGGAATTTTTGGCGCGAACCAATCTGTCGTGCGTTCGCGGAAAAACATCACGACAATCAGGCGTAAATAATAATAAGCCGAAATTGCCGTGTTGACGACGGCGACGACGACGAGAACATTTAGCAGCGAACTGCCGGCTTCGAGTGCCGGACGAAAGACGAGAACTTTGCCCATAAATCCGGCGGTCAAAGGCAAACCGAGCAACGACAGCATAAACAGCGAAAGTGCGAATGCCAAAACCGGCGATTTGAAACCGATGCCGTTGTAATCGTCAAATTCGGTGCGGCGGTCGTTTTTCTGTCCGAGAAGCGTGACAATTGCAAACGCGCCGAGATTTGTCACCGCGTAAGTCAGCATATAAAAAGCGACCGAGGCGATTGCCGCATCACGCGCTTCCGGCGTTTTTGCCACGCCTGCGCCGATGAATCCGACGAGCGCGTAACCGGCGTGCGCGATGGACGAATATGCCAGCATTCGCTTGACGTTATTCTGCACAATCGCCGCGAAATTGCCGACGATCATCGTCATCATTCCCATTACTGCCAAAGCCGTGATCCACGCATCGTGCAGATAAACCGAAGCCTGAACGCCCGCGATTAACGGAAACCCAAGCACGAAAACACGAATGAACGAAGCAAATGCCGCCGATTTTGAACCGACCGCCAT
Organism: Pyrinomonadaceae bacterium; assembly: GCA_965247805.1. Classification (GTDB taxonomy): domain Bacteria; phylum Acidobacteriota; class Blastocatellia; order Pyrinomonadales; family Pyrinomonadaceae; genus JAFDVJ01. Next base: position 3,237,686 of record OZ252034.1, on the reverse strand, counting down.
AAACGCCGTGACCGGTGTCGGTGCGCCTTCGTAAACGTCGGGTGTCCAGACGTGAAAGGGAACGGTTGCTACTTTGAAACCGAAACCGATGATGAGCATCGCGCCGCCGATCAAAAGAAGTGCGGGAAAATGCGCTTTGCCGACCATTTCGGCGATTTGCGTAATATTTGTCGCGCCGGTCGCGCCGTAAATCAAAGCCATTCCGTAAAGCAAAAACGCGGATGCGAACGAGCCGAGAATAAAATATTTCATCGCCGATTCGTTTGATTTCAAATCCGATTTACGCAAGCCAGCCATTACATACGTTGCAATCGAAAGCGTTTCGAGTCCGAGAAACATAATCACCAGATCATTTCCCGAAGCCATAAACATCATCCCGAACGTCGCAAACAACAGCAGCGCGTGATATTCACCTGCCGGAACATTTTCGCGGTCAATCCAGACTGACGAAATTAAAATCGTCACGGCAGTCGTTAAAAGCGCGACGATTGAAAAACTCATCCGCAAACTGTCGCTCGCAATCATCCCGTTCCACGAAGTCGCCGTTGTTCCGCCGCTCCACATCGAGATCAGGACAAGCGCGGCAATCGCCAGACCGATTAGCGAAATTGCCGTCGTGACGTTGCGCTGTTTCGGGAAAAAACTGTCGTAAAGCATTACGAGAATTCCCGTAATCGCCACGATTGTTTCGGGCAGAATCGCCTGAATATCGGCATTCGGTTTAAGTAATGGTTGAATCTGTAAAAATATCGTGTTCATTTTACTGTTAAAAAACGCTTTATTGTTTTTTGGCGGAAGACGAAAATTTCTTTTCACCCGCTAAAATCTTGACCTGTAAAAAATTCTCTCGCGGCGGCACCGGGCAAGAATATTCATTACTGCCGTAGGCGCAATTCGGATTATAGGCGCGGTTAAAATCAATATTTACTTCATCGCCGTTTGGAATTCTGATGTCCAAATATCTGCCTGCGCCGTAGGTTTCCGTCCCGTTGGTTAAATCTCTGAACGGCACGAACAAAGATGTGTCCTTTTTTTTCGCCGCATTTTCCGATTGATATGCGCTCAAAGTGTAACTTTTACCGTCAATCTCAAATGTCAAAATCCCGTATTTAAAATACTTGCGCGTCGTTCCGATTGATGTCGGCAGCATAAAAATCTGTGCGTCCGCCGTTTTTTCAAGTTTGGCTCTAACGACGAATTTTTCGTTCGCTTCAAAATATTCCAAACCTTTGAAATTTGCGAAATCTTCCTTTGTCAACGGCGATTCGCCCGCGTTCCGAAATGATTTGTCGCGGTTCGTGCGAAATCTTTCAATCTCGTAAGTATCGAAAGTTTGTGCCTTCGTCACGCACGAGGTTGACAGCAAAAGCAAAATTGTCAAAAACGCAGCTTTCATTAATGTTCGGTTTTCGGCGCAACTTCGACGGTTTCAATCGTGCCGCCGGCTTGCTGCATTACTCTCTGCTGAATGGCGAGAACCGTTTCCTTTGAACGATTCAAAAACGGTGCCGGATAAACGCCCATATAAACCATCAAAAATAACAGCGGCGAAATTAGTCCGATTTCGCGCCAACTCAAATCTTTGAGATGTTTGTTTTTCGGATTCGTCACCTTGCCGAAGAAAACACGCTGAATCATCCAAAGCAAATAAACCGCCGCAAAAATTACGCCCGTTCCGGCAAGCATCGTCGCAATGTAATTGTAATTCCAACCGTTCATACTAGACAAAACAGTTGATTTCCACATTCCGATCATTATCAAAAATTCACCGACAAAGCCGTTCAAAAACGGCAAACCGACCGAAGACATTGCCGTAAAGACAAAAATCGTTGCATAAACCGGCATCACGTTGGCGATACCGCCAAAATCCGTAATCTGTCTGGTGTGGCGGCGTTCATAAATAAATCCGACGAGCAAGAACAATGCGCCGGTTGAAACGCCGTGACTGAGCATCTGATACAATGCGCCCTGCATTCCGTATTCGGTGAACGAAAACATTCCCAAAACCACGAAACCCATATGGGCGACGGACGAATAGGCGACCAATCTTTTAACATCCGGCTGAACCATTGCGACGAGTGCGCCGTAAATGATTCCAATGACCGCAAGCGCGATAAAAATCCACGCAAATTTCCGCGAAGCATCTGGAAATAATGCAAAATTAAACCGCATCAACCCGTAAGTTCCCATTTTCAAAAGAACCGCCGCCAAAATTACCGAACCGGCAGTCGGCGCGTCCGTGTGCGCGTCGGGCAGCCAGGTGTGAAAGGGAAACAGCGGAACTTTGATCGAAAAGGCAAGCGCAAACGCCCAGAATAAAAGCGAAGCAGTCGTCGTTCCGGCAATCACGAATTTTCCGGTTTTCATTGCGGCAAGCAGCGTCACGAAATCGAATGAACCGACTCCGCCGTTCACATTTGCATACAAATAATAAAGCGCAATGATCGCCACGAGCATCAGCAAACTGCCCAAAGCCGTGAAGATAAAAAATTTGACCGCCGAATAAATCCGATTTTCGCCGCCCCAAATCCCGATTAAAAAGAACATCGGAACGAGCGACGCTTCAAAAAACAGATAGAAAACGAGCAAATCGAGCGACACAAAAACGCCGATCATCGCGCTCTCAAGCAGCAAAATGAAAGCGTAAAAAGCCGTGTTTCTTTTCTCGACCGCGTGCCACGTCGAAAGCACTGCAATCGGCATAATAAACGTCGTCAAAAGCACCAACCAAAGCGAAAGACCGTCAATGCCGACGTGATAATTCGCATTAATTGTCTTGATCCACGGAATACTTTTTTCAAAATAAAACCCGTTCGCCGAAGCCGCCTGATTGCCAAGTAGTAACAAAGACACGAGAAAATTGATAACCGTAAAAACTAAAGTTACCCATTTCAGATGGCTTTCCTGCTTCCAAAACATCGCGTGTCCGAGCGTCAAAAACGCGCCGAAAACGGGAAGCATTATCAGAATTGTTAAAAGATTTTCTGTGATGAAATCCATTTTTTTTACATTAGGTTTCTAGTTTTCGGCTATATACCAAAGACCAAAAACTAAAAACTAATCAATTTATATCCGTAATAAATAAAATATCCGATGACGATTAATCCGCCGAACAAGATAAATGCGGCGTAGCTTCGGACAAATCCGACCTGCACGCGACGGACAACATTTCCGAGTTCGGAAACGAAATATCCCGCGCCGTTGACAATGCCGTCAATCACTCCAAGATCGAATCCCTGCCATAAACCTTTGATTGAAAATCGGGTTAGCGGATCAACAATGTAACCGTTATAAAGTTCGTCAATACGCCATTTGTCTTCGAGAATTCGCGGCAATTTGCGAAGCGGTTCTTTACCGAAAACTGCGATTCCGATGCCGATTCCGCTCAGTGCGAGAAGAACTGAAAGCAGTGCCAACACTCTTTCCGTCGAAATTTCCGCCGCGTTATGCGTCGCGTGTTCTTCAGTTTTGACGACTTCCTTTTTGCTTTCCGCGAGAGTTGGTTTCGCTGCTTTCGATTCAGCCGCCGATTTCATTGACGGTTCTTCTTCCGTTGTTTTGTGTTCGGCTTTTGAATAAATAATCGGTTCGAGCGTCCGTTCAAAAACATTCACGTCGCCTGCGCCAACCAATGAACTAACCGCGTATGGAATTCCGACGAGTCCGCCGACAACCGACAAAACCGCTAAAATTGCGAGCGGCAGCCACATATGGATCGGCGATTCGTGCGGGTGAAAATCCTTCGGTAATTCGTGATGCTCTTCGTCGTGATCGTCTTCGTCATCGTGCGCTGCGTCCGCGTCTGCGCCGTGTAAATCGTGTCCGTGCGAAACCTTTGCATCGTGTGCATCGCCCGTGGCAAAAGCGTTTTCTTCGGCGCGTGACGGTTCGGTCGGATTTTCGACGACCGGCAATTCCAGATGAAATCTTTCATCGCCGTAGAACGTCATCCACATCAGCCGCGTCATATAAACCGCCGTCAAAACTGCGGTAAATAATCCAACGCCCCACAGAACATAATTCCACGGCGCAGGCATATTCGTTGCCGCAAAAGTTTTATAAAGAATTTCGTCCTTCGAGAAAAATCCCGCAAACGGAATGATTCCGCAAATCGCCAGCCAACCCGCCATCATCGTGATCCAGGTGATCGGCATATATTTGCGAAGATTTCCCATCCGCCGCATATCCTGTTCGTGGTGCATTCCGTGAATGACCGAACCCGAACCGAGGAACAACAACGCTTTGAAAAACGCGTGTGTCATAACGTGGAAAATCGCGGCGATAAACGCGCCGACTCCGCACGCCATAAACATATAACCGAGCTGCGAGACGGTCGAATAAGCGAGAACTTTTTTAATATCGTTTTGCGCCAAACCGATTGTCGCGGCAAAAATCGCTGTCGCGCAGCCGATAATTGCCACGATAAACATTACCATCGGCGCATTTTGGTAAATTCCGTTGCAGCGCACGACCATATAAACGCCCGCCGTGACCATCGTCGCCGCGTGAATCAACGCTGAAACCGGAGTCGGTCCCGCCATCGCGTCCGGCAGCCAGGTAAAAAGCGGAATCTGCGCCGATTTTCCGGTCGCGCCAATGAATAAAAGAAAGGCAATCGAAGTCACGCCGCCCGCGACAATCGCGCTCATCGCAAACGGTTCCTGCGCCATTGCGCCCAATAAATTTAATGCGCTTTGGACTTGCGTTCCGTCAACCGTTTTATCGAAAAACGAAACCGAGCCGGTCAGCGTGAACACTAAAAACACGCCCATCAAAACGCCCCAATCGCCGATGCGATTCATCACGAACGCTTTTTTCGCCGCCTTTCGCGCTTCGTCGCGTTTGATGTAATAGCCGATCAGCAAATAAGAGCAAAGTCCGACACCTTCCCAACCGACGAACATCAGCAGAAAATTATCCGCCAGAATGAGCGTCAGCATCGAGAACATAAACAGGTTCAAATACGCAAAAAAGCGATAAAAACTTTTATCGCCGTGCATATAACCCGTCGCAAAAACGTGAATCAGCAGACCGACAAACGTAATAAAACAGGCGTAAATTCCCGACAGCCGATCCATTCCCAAACCGAAATCGGCGCGGAAATTGCCAACCTTAATCCACGTCCAAAGCTGGTCAAGAACCGGTTTTCCTTCCGCCATTGTCAACGCGCCCGTGTGCGGTGTCCCGATTCCGAACGCGATCATAAACGCGACCACGCACGAAACACCAACCGCCGAACAAGCGACCACGCCGCTAAACAGTTCGCTCCGCAGCCGCCCGCCGATCAGCCAGTTAATCACTGCACCGAGAAGCGGCGCGAAAATTATTAGACTTAAAAAATTGTTTTCAGTCATTGTCTAAAATTAATAACCTATAAATTTGCCGTTTCGATAAAGATGAATACCGCCATCATCCGACTCACAAAAGTAATCAGACGGTGCATCAAAATTCAAACGAATATTTTTTTTATTATACTTAAAAATCTCACCTCTTCTGTAAGTTGTCAGATATTCTGTATTTGCTTCTTCTGCTGTATAATTATGCAGAACGAATGCTTTATAATTTTGTTTTTGAGCAAGAAAAGCAATTATATAGCCTTTCTTTCCGCTGGTAATTTTTATTGCATAGTCAAGCTTTTGATCACCGTTAAAATTACCGTTCACAACGCCGTTGTTCGTCTTTTCTCCGCAACCTTTTTTTGAAGGCGACAATTTCCAACCGTTGTAATTCTTATCCAAATAACTCTTTATTTTTGTCGGCAAAGTTTGAGCAAAACTTGTTTGCATCATCAAGAAAATCAAAAAGAAATTTGTCAAAATTAGCCGTATCTTCATTTATTAAAAAAGCCCGAATATTCGCGTTTCATAAAACGCTGCATTGCCTCATCAAAAGATTTTTGCTCGGTCGGTTTTATATTCGTCGGTAGATTTTTCAGTGTGTCAGGAATTTCACCGTCAAAACTTGCTATCTTCATACCGTTTCGATTTTGCGCGAAATCAATTAAAATCTCAGCTTGTTGCATTCGCAAATAAACAGGGAACAAATAAAGCGTGTCCGTTCTGTATAATCCGAATGTTTTTGTAACTTGGCTGTTCAGGTTTCCTTCTTTTGTTAAAATCTGTTTCAAAGATTTAAGTTCTATTTCCTGACCATTGACCGACACATAAACTCTTTTTATCGGAAGTTCGACCTCGTTTTGTGACATTGCACTGATTAATAAAAGTCCGTAACCATTTAATTCTGTTAACTCCGCTTTATCTTTTGGAAAACCAATGTCGTAAAAAGCGATTCGCGGAATCGGCGCATATTGTTTATATTGTTCCGCCGCATCGCTGATCCGTTTATTCATATCAGCGACATCAACTTTATTCTGCTGCCATTTGCTTTCAGTTACGATATTCACGACTTTTTCCTGTGCAAAAGTTGTCGGCGCAAGAAAAATCACAAATGCAAGAAGAAAAATTGTTAAAGCTAAATAACTCTTCATATTTTGGTTCTGATTCTTTGGTTAAATCTCCAACATCAGCTCGACCATTGTTGTTCTAAAACCTTTACTCTCGAAAAAACTTTTGGCAAATTCGTTTTTCGCCGCGACGGAAAGCATCAATTTATCTGCGCCTAACTCTTTGGCGGCGGCGATTGAGCTTTCGATCAGAAGATTTCCGGCGTTTTGTCCGCGAGCGGTTTCTTCGATATAAATGTCGTGCAGCCACGCGGCTTTTTCGAGCAAATTAGCGTAATCCTTCGCCTCGTATTGAATAAATGTAAAGCCGACGATTTTGCCATCAAGTTCGGCAACTAAAATCGTTGCGTCTGTCGTTTCAGTTTGGCTTCCGTAATATTGTTCAGCCTGTTCAAGCGGTGCAAGTTCGGAAAAACGACGCGAATCGTAATTGTGATGCTGTTCGGCAAGTTTTATCGCCATTTCCGCAACTCTTCGCGCATCTTCCAAACGGGCGCGGCGCACAATGACAGCCATAAAAATTAATTTTTCAAAATACTCGCGTCGTCAACGTCAACCGACACGCGGTTGCGGAAAAACGCGATGATAATTCCCAAGCCGACCGCCGCTTCCGCCGCCGCGACCGACATTACCATAAAGACGAAAAGCTGTCCGGTCACGTCCGAATAATAACGCGAAAACGCGACAAATGTCAGGTTGACGGCGTTGAGCATCAGTTCGATGCACATAAACATTCCAATCGCGTTGCGCTTGAAAATCACGCCGACCGCGCCGATTGAAAATAAAATTCCTGAAAGTGCTAAATAGCTTGCTAAACTCGGTTCCATAATATCAGTTATCAGTTATCAGTTATCAGTTATCAGTTATCTCTTTTATGTTAGCTGATAACTGATAACTGATAACTGTCAAAAATCAAATCAATCTTTTCAATTCTTCCAAATTCAAATTTTCGTCGAAAATGGCGCGAATTTGAATCTTAAAATCAGGCAAAACGACGCTTTCGATTGTGCCGTCTTTGGCTTTGAGAAGTAGTTCATATTCCTCATTTTCGAGAAAATACTGTTCAATAATTTCGTGTTCCGCGTCAATTATCCAGTATTCACGAATGCCGTGTGCGGCGTAGTCCTGAAATTTCGTTTCGCGGTCATACTTTTCCGTCGAAGGCGAAAGCACTTCGACCGCAAAATCCGGCGCGGGAAACTGCATCTGCTCCGGCGTAAAGTTCACCGATTTCGACTTTTCAAAGAAACAAATGTCCGGCTCGTAATCATTGCGCGTCAATGAAATTAACATTTTTTCGCTGCCGACAAAGCCGAGTTTGTGTTTTATGACAAAAGTATCCAATAACTTTAAAAGTAATTTAATAGCAATTGTATGTCGCAATTTTGCCGGTGACTGAAAGATTATTTCGCCGTTGATGAACTCCATTTTTTTGTCTTCGACAATAATTTCGTAAAAATGCCGGCGTTTATTTTGCTCTTCCTGCAAGGCGCGCTGCAATCGTTCCGCTAAAATTGCGGCGTTCGGCATTTCCAAAATTTGATTGAGCGAAACATTCATTTTTCAATTATAATTCGATTCGATAATCACCTTTTTCCTGCGGTTCGTTGCGTCGGTCGAGTTCGTTATCAACAACGAGCATCAGTTCGGGCTGGCTCAAACGGCGTGATAAAATTACGCCGCCGATGATTGCCATTAACAACAAAACACCGACGATTTCGACCGGCAATAAATATTCGGTATACATATTCGCGCCGATATTTAAGGTTTTGCCGACTGTTTCGTCAGCGACGACAGGTTGTTTCGGTGATTTGTTGACGGCGACGAAAACGAAAAACGTCTGTGCCAGTAGAACGATTCCCAGAAATCCGCCGAGCGCGTAGAGATAATTTAGCTTTCGATACGGTTTGTCTTCGTCCAAATTCAAAAGCATTATGACGAAAATTACCAAAACCATAATCGCGCCCGCATAAATCAAAATCTGCACGGCGGCGATAAACGGCGCGGCAAGCGTGACATAAATACACGACAACGCGACAAAAACACCGATCAGCGACACCGCACTGTAAAGCGGATTGCGATGATAAACACACGAAAGCGCAGACGCGATGGCGAGTCCGGCGAATACGAAAAATAAAACAGTTGTAGCCATTCTTTTTAGTGGTGAATGGTAAATGGTGAATGGTGAATTTCTTTAATTAATCATTCACCATTCACCATTCACCATTGAAATCAGCTATTCAAAAAATAAACCATTACAATCGTCAAAAACACATTAATTAAAGCTAACGGCAGCAGGAATTTCCAGCCGAAATTCATCAATTGGTCGAAACGAAAACGCGGCAGAGTTCCGCGAATCCAAATATACAAAAACAGAAACGCGCAAATCTTGACGATGAATCCAATGTGACTAACGAGCGCATAAAGCACTGAGCCGGGTTCTAAAATATGTCCGAGTCCGGGAATATACCAGCCGCCCAAAAAGAGCGTCACGCACATCACCGAAACCGTGAACATATTGACGTATTCCGCCATAAAAAACAGCGCGAATTTGAGCGCGGAATATTCCGTGTGAAACCCCGCGACGAGTTCGGTTTCGGCTTCGGGCAAGTCAAACGGCACGCGGTTCGTTTCAGCAAATGCGGCGATCAAAAAGACGATGAACCCGATGAACTGCGGAATAATATACCATCTGAACGGCGACGTGATTTGCGCCTGAATAATTCCGTTCAAGTCCAAACTTCCCGCAAGCATCACGACACCGATGACCGATGCGCCCATCGCCAATTCATACGAAATCATTTGCGCCGACGAACGAAGTCCGCCCATCAAACTATATTTGTTATTCGACGACCAACCCGCGAGCGCGATTCCGTAAACACCGACCGACGTAATTCCCAAAACAAACAACACGCCGACATCAATTCGCGCAATCGTCAGCGGCATATTTTTCGCCTGTATTGCTATAAATGCAATCGCGTCGCCGAGATAGTCAACACCATTAATTGGAATCAAACCCTGAACGTGCGGCACGAGCCAGCTTAAAGGGTCGGTCAAACGCGGTCCAAACGGATAAACGACAATCGGCAGCAGCGCACAGGTCAACGCAACCAACGGCGCAAGAAAATAGATGAATTTCGTTGATTTGTCGGGAACGAGGTCTTCCTTAAAAATAAACTTAAACAAATCCGCGAACGGCTGCAAAACGCCCCAAGGTCCGACACGATTCGGTCCGATGCGCCCTTGAATCCAGCCTAAAACCTTGCGTTCCGCTAAAACCGTGTAGGCGACGATCATCAAAACGCCCTGAAAGGCAAGCAAAATTCCCACCGAAAAAACGATGAAAGGAAATGCTGTTTTTAGAATGTTTATCGTAGTTTCATTCATACAAAATTATGAGCGGCTGTCATTAACCATACTCAAAAGAATACCAAAAATCTCCTCGGCATTTTCAATCGGATAGCCGTTAATGTCAATTAAAACTTTATCGCCTTCGAGTTTCAGAAAACTCCAAACACTGCCGGTCGTGACAACTCCGAAAATATTTTGGACAGATGATTGTTCACGTTCGTTGAAAATTCGCGCCGCAACCATTTCGGCGATACATTGCGGCAAACCGCTTTTAATATTATCGTTTTTGGCTTCGACCAAAGTAATAATTGGCGCGTGAACAAGTAGTTGCTGACTTGATTGCGAAACCAAAAAGTCACAAACTCCGTTCAAACCCTTTTCAAAATCAACATTAAATTCAACTCCTGAAAAAACGCTGATTTCACGGTTGAGCGATTTTCTCAGTTCAACCAACATTGGTGAAACAATCAACTCCGAACGTGCTTTTTCAGTGCTGACGGCAATTGCCAAAGGCACGTTTTCACGCAAAGTTTCAGCCAAATGCGGTGAAATAGCGACAGGTTCAATGTTGTCAAACAAACCGAAAACCGATTTGATTTCAATTTCAAGCCTTTTTTCAATATCATTTAGCGTGAAACTCGAATAATCCACAATTATTCTCTGTCACCGATGCCGACCGTCGCTGCTTCCGCCATTTCGACAATGTTCGGCGTGGCATCCGCATTAAATTGAACGAGCGGCGAAACGAGTAAGTTTTCCGGCTTCGGATTGCCGTTGGCAAGCAGATGAAACTGCGCTGTTTTACTCGTCATCGTCGTTAGGCGATGCAGTTTATGCCCAACTTTCGGCGTTTTCGTGATTTTCTCGGCAGTGTCCGCAAGTTTTTCGACATTTGATTTCAAAGCGTCTAATTCCTTCGACAAATCCTTTTTCGCTTGCACTACATATTTAGCTTGAGCTGGTTTTGATTCGTCCTTCAATGCCGGGTAACGTAAGCCTTGATAAGCAGATACCGAATCGGCAATCGCTTTGAAAACCATCGGCGCAGAAAAGTTATAGCCAAAATCCGCGCCCATTTCACGCGCGATCAAACTCGTGATTACCCAATCGGGTTTCGATTGATAAATCGGATCAATCGCTTGGCGAACTCTTTGGACGAAACCTGTATTGTTCGTATAAGTTCCGTCAATTTCGGCAAAACTCGCGGCAGGTAGAACAACGTCGGCAAAATCAGTTGTCGCCGTTTCAAAAAGTTCCTGCACGACGATAAAATCTTTGTTGGCAAGTAGTTGTGTGTCTGTTTCCTGCAAACTTCCGCCGATTAATAATGCTTTTGAATTCTTCAAAACGTCCGACAAAGACTTTTTGCCCGCCATCATATCATTTGCACCGACCGAATTGTTATGAAGCGGCAGCGGATGAAGTAGAACGCGGCGCGATTCGGAGGCAAATCCGCTAACCGAATTTGCCAAAACCGCCTGTGCTTCCGAACTCAAATCTCTGCCGAACATAATGACAAAATCACCTTCTGTTTCGCCGATTGTCTTCAGCATTTCGTCAAATTCGTCGGTTTCGATGCCGAGTTTTTCGGCGGAATCAGCCGAAATCGAATCAGCGAAAGCCAACGCAAATGCGTTGTAAGAATTCGGATTAATGTGCAGAAATTGCGTTGCCTGCGCCGCCAGACGAATCGGCGTGTCGTTGACAATAATCAATTTTGCGCCGCCGTTTCGCACGGCTTGACGCATTTGTTTCGCCGTCAAAGTCTGTTCTTCTTCGGGTTCGCCGCCAATCAGCAAAATCGTTTTCGCATATCGAATATCTTTGTGCGTCGCCAGCGGCACGGACAAATTATCGAAGAACGGAGCGAGATCATAATTATCTGAAACGGCGTAATTATCAGAACCTGCGACTTCTTTGGCAAATCTTTTCAAAGTGAAAATCGCTTCGTTCGTCAGACGCGAAGTGGCAACTACACCGACATTATTTCCGCTTTCCTTTAATTTACCCGCAACCAGTTTGATCGCGTCGTCCCAAGTCGCCGGAATTAATTTTCCGCCTTTTTTGTAACGAATTAACGGCGTTTTGATGCGGTCGGCGTGATTGACAAAACCGTGTCCGAAACGCGCTTTGACATCCAAAAATTCGCCGTTCAAGCCGTCAACATAACGGTCACGGGCAACAATTCGGTGAACAAATCCGCCGCGCGAACCGATTGACAACTGCATTCCGTCCGAGCTGTAAACGTCAGTCGAAATAGTTTGATCGAGTTCCCAAGGGCGCGTTTCGTGACGATAAGTTCCGTCTAACAAAGTTCCCGTCGGACAAACTTCGATGCAGTTTCCGCATTGCGAGCAATTCAGCCAGCCGCCGTAAGTGCCGATGACCGTATTCGCGCCGCGATTTCCGGCTTCGATGGCATCTTCGCCCATCCATTCGTCGCAAACTCTCGTGCAGCGTTTGCAGACGATACAGCGTTGCGGGTCATTAGCGACAATCGGCGACAGATATTTTTCGGGCTGCGCGTTTTTCTTTTCGGTAAAACGCTCCTCGACATCGCCCCAATCGAAAATAACTTCCTGCAATTCACACTCGCCGCCGCGATCACAAACCGGACAGTCGAGCGGATGATTTGCTAAAAGAAATTCGCCCATCGAACGCTGTGCCTTTTCTATTTCCTCAGATTGTGTCGTGACAATCATTCCGTCCGTGCAGGTAATCGTGCAGGAAGTCTGAAGTTTCGGCATCTTTTCGATGCGAACCAGACACATCCGACACGACGCTTGCAGCGCAAGGTCTTTGTAATAACAAAATGACGGAATTCCAAAAGATTTTTCGTGGCAAACGTCAATCAGACGCGCACCTTTTTCGACCTCGAAATCCTGTCCGTTAATCGTAACTTTGATAAGTTCTGACATTGTTTCTATTAAAAATCAATTCCCATTTCGCGCAGTTTTTGCGCCATTTTTTCGGCAGTTTCTTTGCCTGTCAAAATCAAATTTCCGTCTGCGTCATACCAGCGCAGCCATTCGCCAGTTAAACCTTCAAATTCGCCGTGCCACAGCCGCGCTTCCAAACCGGCTTCGGTCAAAATCGCATCACTTTTTGGGCGCAGACGTTTTCCAAAACCCAATTCATAAACTTGCAGGATGTTTTCGCCTAAATTTCCGAACGGATCAAGCACGACATAATAAGTTACGCCGATGCGGGCGTAATCCTGTAATTTGCGCGTCAGTTCGTCACCTTTGCGATTGGAAACAATTTCAACCGCAACGTCCGGGACTTTGCCGAATTCCCAGACAAAATATGACCGATGCGCGTTCAAATCAAGGTTTGAAGGCATTTCCACATCCAAACTGATAAACATATCCGGCACAAGCGGCGGCTGATGCACAGCAAAATACAACCCGACATTTGCGGCAACTAAAAAAACTCGTTTCTTGCCGCTCTCCATATCAATCGGTTTCCATGAACTGTAAAGCGATTCTACTAAGAGCCGCTGTTGCTTCCCCGAAAATATGTCCAAAGGTTCGTCGTCCTCAGTTACCAAATTTCCGATTACTTCAGTTGTGTCGAAAGCTAAATTTGATAAAGTCTGCGGCATTTTCGCCCTCGCTTATTCTTCAGATTTTGTTTCGGTTTGCTTAGTATTAGCCGCGTTTTTCTTTTTGTATTGCGGACGAGTTTTGCCGTAGCTTCCTGCAAAAATCTTTCCGCGTCGTGTTCTTTTATCGCCTCTACCCATAATTATTTACCTCTTTTTTAATTTAATTAGACATTGGCGGAAACGCCGTTGCCATTCGTTCTATTCAAAAGCCATTTTTTGAAATCGTCAGGAAATCTTTTTATCGCACTTTGAATAGGCCATGCTGCTGCGTCGCCAAGCGGACAAAAGGATTTTCCTTCGATATTATCGCAAATATCCAATAATAACTGCGCGTCTTCGGGACGACCGCCGCCTTCGGAAATGCGGTTGAAAATTTTGACGAGCCAGTCCGTTCCTTCGCGGCACGGTGTGCACCAGCCGCACGATTCGTGTTTGTAAAATTCGGTCAGGTTTTTGGTGGATTCCATCACGTCAACCGTTTCGTCCATCACGATGAAACCGCCTGAACCGACCATCGAACCGCCTGTTACAAGACCTTCGTAATCCATTGTAACTTTTTTGCCGACGATTTGCTCGGCGTTCATAATATAAACCGAAGAACCGCCGGGAATAACGGCTTTTAACTTTTTATCGTCGCGCAGCATTCCGCCGCAGTCTTCCATAATAAACTTTTCCATATCAGCGTAACCCATCGGAAGTTCGTAAACGCCGGGTTTTCTGACGTGACCGGAAACCGACCAAAGTTTCGTGCCGCCTGATTTTTCCGTGCCGAGTTCCTGCCACGCTTTGCCGCCCATTTCGATAATTTGCGGCACTGCCGTCAGCGTTTCGACATTATTAACGACCGTCGGACACGCATAAACGCCTTCAATGGCGGGAAACGGCGGTTTCATTCGCGGATGTCCGCGATAACCTTCGAGACTCGAAAGCAGCGCGGTTTCTTCGCCACAGATGTATGCGCCCGCGCCGGTGTGCGTGTAAAATTCGCACGAAAAATCCGAACCGAGAATGTTTTTGCCGACGAGATTGGCTGCGCGTGCTTCCTCGATGGCTTTGTCCATTATATCAATCAAATAATTATATTCGCCGCGATAATAGATGTAGCAAGTCTCCACGCCGAGCGCGAAAGCACCGATCAACATTCCTTCGATCAATGAATGCGGATCGCGTTCGAGCAAATATCGGTCTTTAAATGTTCCCGGCTCCGATTCATCAGCATTACAAACAATATATTTCTGCTTCGGCGATTGACGCGGCACGAAACTCCATTTCATTCCCGTCGGAAAACCCGCGCCGCCGCGTCCGCGCAGAGCCGACGCTTTGACTTCGTTAATAATATCGTCCGGCGACATATTCATCGCCTTTTTCAGCGATTCATAGCCGCCCGTTTCCTGATAAACCTTCAGCGTATGCCCGTCTTTAATGTGCATTCGCTTGAGTTGTAACGGTTCACACCCGATTGCTTTGATTTCCATACAAAATTATTTTTTCACATCTATCGGAAGAATTTCGGCGACTTTTCCCAAAATCTCTTCCTTTTTGACTGTTGCCGGTTTCCAATAACGACTATCAAAACTGCTTGAGCGATTGTCGCCTAATAAAAAATACTCGTCTTTTGGAATCACCGTCGCTGGAAAATTTCTCAATTTTTCAAATTCGACAGGAATCGGAGTAAACGGTTCATCCATCAACACATCATTTATAATAATTTTATTATCTCTAATTTCAATTTTTTCATTCGGCAAACCGATTATCCGCGAAATATATTTAACATCTCCAGTTTCTCGCGTCATTTTCTTTGCCGCTTCAGGAGCTTTAAACATAACAATATCAAAACGCTGAATTTCAAACTCGCTATATTGATTAACGATACAAGTGTCTCCGACCTTAATGGTCGGAAGCATGTTTTCTGTCGCCACTCTGAACGCGAAGCCTTTGCAACCAATTGCCAAACAACAAAAAACTAAAATTGTGCAAACAGCAAAAGTTCGCATAATTACAAAACTTCCGAAACCTTTAAAGTATCCGTATATTGAACAAATTTAACAATCTTGCCGTCGCGCAAAGTCCAGACGTGCGCGAAGGGAACTTTCATACTTTTGCCGGTCGCGTTGAATTTTCCGCTGTAATGACCGAGCGTGACGATTTTGTCGCCCGCATCGAGAATTTCGTCCGGCGCGGCACTGAATCCTTCCCATTCACCGCCGAGTTTCATAAAGACGTTTTCGAGAATCTCATTCGCGCCGAGATAAGTTCCGCCGTAGGGAAAACCTTCGGCTTCCGTCCATTCGATATTTTCGTCAAATGTGCCGAGCAGTCCCGGAATATCGCCGGTAGAAAAGGATTTATAAACGCTTTCGATAATTTCTTTATTAGCCATTTTATTTCAACGAATCCAAAAGTTTGTCAACTTTTTCAACCGTCAAATCTTCGTGATAATCGAAACCGATCTGCATCATCGGCGCGGTTCCGCAACTTCCGAGACATTCAACCAGAGTTACCGTAAATTTGCCGTCAGCCGTCGTTTCGCCCGCGTGAATTCCGAGCCGATTGCAGACGTGTTCGGTAATTTCCGGTTCGCCCATAATCTTGCACGACAGCGTTTTGCAGATTTGCAGGTGATGTCTGCCGACCGGACGCATATTGAACATCGAATAAAACGTCGCCGTTTCCCAAACGTCCGTCACTTCCAAATCGAGAAACTGCGCCAAAAAATTCACGCCTGCATTGTCAATCCAGCCGCGCTCACGCTGCACAACCAAAAGTAGCAGCGGAATCAACGCCGAACGCTTTCTGTCCGCCGGATATTTCGCCAAATGCGCCTTCATTTCCTCGACAACCGCAGGCGAAAACTCCGCCACTTCGTCGGTAACTAAAACCTGATTAGTAAAATCTGTTGCAACTGCTGATGCCATAAAATTTTATGCAAACACTTTTTCTTCTAAATTTTCAATCCACACATTCAACTCGTCAAGCTGCATTTTTGCATCAGGATTATCGTCAATGTCGGTAAATAATTTTAATGTTTCCGAACAAATTCGCTCGTATTCTTCCTTTAAATAAGGGTATCCGACAGCAAATATTCTAACTTGATTTTCAATTTCCCAAAGCCGGTTATACATTTCGAGAACTCTAAATCTGACATCGTTATCTGAACCGGAATTGTCACGAACTTCCTTTTTTAGTTTCTTGAATTCTCTCGTATTTTTATCAACATCTACTCTCAAAAGTGCAATTTCTTTCGAGTTTTCGCCGACTTTAATAGCAATTGATTTCATCAGACGCAACACTTCTTCTTTGAATCTCTCATCGGAAATTGCCGCGTCAGCCATAATTTAATGAACCCCGCCTCGTAATTCTTCAACAGTATTTTCCACTTTGGTCAAACGAACTTCGTGATTCATTACTTTTTCCGCGATAGTATCCGTTTTTGCATCCAATCGCTCCAAAATCTGCGAATGGCTATCTAAAATCTGCGAATGTTTGTTCAATATCTGTGAATGTTCTTTTTGGACTTTCTTAATATCTTTAACATCCGTTTGAATAACCTGCATTCCGCTGACTAAAGTTTCGAGCGTCTTAAACAATTGTTTTTCTTGGTTTTCGGTCATAATCTTCGTGGACAGTTAGTTTCTTAAAAAAATATACTTTATCTGTAAATTGGTGATAAACAAATTCTCTTACGGAACAAAATTATAGACAATTATTCCGACAACTTTAACTGGCTGACCTTGCAGTAAAGTCGGCGAAAATGTTGATGCACGCGCTGCCTGAACGGATGCGGCGCGTAGTAACGGATGCCCACTGACGGCTTGGGCGGAAATTACATTTCCTTGTTCATCAATCGTGACTTGAACATTGACCGCGCCCGCTGCCCGGACTGCTCTTGCGGCTGCCGGATAAGGCGGTTTCACCAAATTTATCGCCTTACCGTTTACTACGCCGCCGGAAACTGTTTTAGGAGCATCTTTCGTTGATTCAGAGTCTTGATAAGTCGTTTCCGGCGCACCGCTTGTTTTGCCGATTACATAGTAGCTGCTTTCTTCCTTTTTTAACGGCGCGGCTTTAAGCATCCGTCCGCGATTGTATAATCTGACAATCTGCTTTGAATTTCCTTTATAAAGTTCGATTGACCAAGCACCGTTTACGCTTTTCAGTTTTTCACAATCGAGATTGTAGTCGTCAGCACTTCGCATAAAGCCGATTTTGCTGACCGTAACCCTATAATAGCCATTTGCAAGATTGAAAAAATAAGGCGAACCGCCTTTTAATCCGGCTTTATATAACTTTCCAGTTTTTAAATTTAATGCTGTTGCGGCGACACCGGTTAGTTCTTTGCCGCTGTTTGTGATTTCCATCAATACTGCACAGGATTTATCTTGTGATTTAGCATTATTTGCGCTGCCAACAAACAAAAGAACCCCTAATACGACACAGACGGAAATTTTTTTCAGCATATATTCTCCTAACGGTCAATTTCTCCAAGAACAATATCGAGCGAACCGATAATGGCGACGACATCGGCGATCATTTCGCCTTCGCTCATCACGGGTAAGGCTGACAGATTAACAAAACTCGGACCTCGGAAATGAACTCTTTCGGGTTTCGGACCGCCGTTCGATTTCATATAAACGCCGAGTTCGCCTTTTGAGGCTTCGATGGCGTGATAAACTTCGCCTTCGGGGACGTTGAAACCTTCGGCGACGATCAAAAAGTGGTGAATCAGCGAATCCATATGTTTTCGCATATCGTCGCGGTCGGGCAGAACGATTTTCGGCGCGTCGGCTTTCGTCGGTCCCGGTTTTAATTTGTCCAAAGCCTGTCGAACGATTTTGTGCGATTCGTAAAGTTCGCGCATTCGGACGAGAAAACGCGACCAGACATCGCCGTCTTTTTCGACCGGAATTTCAAAATCGTAATTTTCGTAACCCGAATAAGGGTTTGCTTTACGCAAATCGAGATCAACGCCGCTGCCGCGCAAACTCGGTCCGGTTAAACCCCAATCAATCGCTTCTTCGCGCGAAATAATTCCAATTCCCTGCGTTCGACTTTGCCAAATCGTATTTCCAGTGACGAGCGTTTCAAAAGTGTTCATCGCTTCCGGGAAATCTTCGGAAAACTGTCGGCAGCGGCGTTCAAAACCTGCCGGCAAATCCATCATCAAACCGCCGATGCGAAAATAACTCGGAGTCATTCGTCCGCCTGAAGCCGATTCGATTAAATTCAAAATCTTCTCACGCTGACGGAAACAGAAAAAGAAAACACTCATCGCACCAAGATCGAGCGCGGAAGTTCCAAGCCAAACCATATGCGACGCAATTCTTTGCAATTCGCACATCAGAACGCGAATCACCTGTGCGCGTTCGGGAATTTCTAGATCGAGCAATTTTTCCGCCGCCATCACATACGCGAGATTATTTCCGAGCGGATTCAGATAATCCATCCGGTCGGTGATGACGATGCCTTGCTGATATTTTTTGTATTCAAACAACTTTTCCATTCCCGTATGCAGATAGCCGATGTCGGGAATAGCTTTGACGACGAGTTCGCCGTCGAGCCGCAAATCGAGCCGCAAAACGCCGTGCGTCGAAGGATGCTGCGGTCCCAGCGAAAGCGTCATCTGCGAATCTAACGGTTGATCGAGAACTTCCAATTGGCTCGGTAAATTTTCTACTGCTGTTGCCATAATTAAAATCTAAAAATATCTGTCAGTTTCAACGAAAAATCAGGTAAAAGCGGCGTTTCGATTGATTCGTTAATTTCAAAACGCTTAATTCGTTCGAGTCCTTTTTCTTCCAAACGATAAACTTCAATCGTATTAAACATTCCGTCAACCACCCAATATTCTTTGACTCCGTATTTACCGTAAAGTTCGCGCTTTATAACCCGGTCGCGCTCAATGTCTTTTTTGCCGAAAGATAAAATCTCGATGACGAGTTCAGGGGCGGCGTTAAATTTGCCCGCAAATTTTTTACCATCGGCGATTACTGAAACTCTTACGGTTTCGTGAGTCGCAAAAACAAGGTCGGGAATGACCGCATCTTCTTCGCTGAAAATTATTCCGGGCGTTTGAACTATACGTCCGATAGGTTTTTTCTTTAAATAAATTCCAAATTCGGTATTCAAGTTTGACGCTAATTGTTGATGATCCAGATGCGGTGAATGCGCCACGGTCAATTCTCCTTCAATAAGTTCATAACGATTTTCGTCTTCGGGCATAAACTCCAAATCGTCCACCGTGTAGCGAATCGGCAGCGGACGAACTTCGTTTAATGCTTGTCGGATTTGTTCGTTAATCATCATTATTTAACTCAAACTATAAGGCTCGTAACCGCGCAACGGATAATCTTTTCTAAGCGCGTGACCGTCGAAATCGGACGGCAGCAAAATTCTTCGCAAATCGGGATGACCGTCAAAAATCACTCCGAGCAAATCGTAAGTTTCGCGCTCGTGCCAATTCGCGGTTTTCCAAACTGTCACGACCGTCCCGACATTCGGCTCATCTTCGCTGAGGAAAACTTTTAATCGCAGACGATTGTGATGTGTCGTTGAAAACAGATGATAATTGACTTCAAAACGAGGGTCTTCTTCGGGACCGCGATCCGCACCGCACAAATCGGCGAGCATATCAAAACCGTGTTTCGTCTTCAAAATCCAGCAAACATCAACGATTGATTCGCGCGGAACGGTAATCGTCACTTCGCCGCGAGCGTCTTTGAAATCGCTCACCCAAGCGGCGTTTTCCGCTTTTAGTTTTTCGACATATTCCAATAAAACTTCTGTGTTCATAGTTAATGGTTAATTGTTAATTGCGGTCTTTAGGAAAACGGAAGCAATTTACCATTAACCATTAACCATTAACAATTTAAGATGATTTGCGTCTTTCGTGACGTGACGGAATCGTATAGGGACGCGAAACTTTGTTTTGCGCGACCTCGATTTCGGTTTCCTTTTCGAGTGCCGTGCCTTCCGTCACCGGCAAAGTTCCGGGAACGATTGAACGACGCGATTCTTCTTCAAAGGTATCGTAACGATCCTTGACCGATTCTTTCATAATCTTGTCCTGCAGCATCATAATCGCGTGAACGAGCATTTCAGGACGCGGCGGGCAACCCGGAATATAAATGTCAACCGGAACGATTTTGTCAACGCCTTGGACAATCGCGTAATTATCGAAAACTCCGCCCGAAGTCGCACACGCGCCCATCGAAATCACCCATTTCGGCTCAGGCATCTGATCGTAAATACGCCGTAAAACCGGAGCCATCTTGCGCGAAACACGACCGGAAACGATCATCACGTCGGCTTGTCGCGGCGAAGCACGAAAAGTTTCCGCACCGAAACGCGACAAATCATTACGCGCCGACACCGAATTCATCATTTCAATCGCGCAGCAAGCCAACCCGAACGTAGCCGGCCAGATAGATGATTTTCGCGCCCAATTGATGACGGCATCAAGTTTGACTGTAACGACATCTGGCAGCGATTCCCAAAGATTGTTTTCTAAACCCATTCTAAATTCTCCAAAATTCTACGCGGCTTTTTTGAGTTCCGTGACATTTTGCCGCTTTAAATTCGCCATCGCTTTGGCTTCCGCACGAGCTTCGACGCGGGATTGTAAACCCCAATCAAACGTACCTTTTTTCCAAACGTAAATGTATCCCACAATTAAAGTTGCGACGAAAACTAAAATTTCGACAAAAGCAATCGTTCCGAATGCGATGCCGCTGATTTTTTCCTGTGCCAGCAAATATTTAAAGGCGACAGCGAACGGAATCATAAACAAAACTTCAATATCGAAGAGCAAAAATATCACGGCGACCGTATAAAACTTGATCGAAAATCGGTCGCGTGCCGAACCAACCGGGTCTTTGCCGCACTCGTAGGGCATTAACTTAGTCGCCGTCCGTTTGCGAGGTCCGATCAGTTGCGTCACAAGCAGTTGGCTGCCGGCAAAACCCATCGCCACGAGAAACATTATGCCAATCGGCGCGTAATCAATTATGTTGTAATCGTTCATCGAAGTTTATAGATTTCCTTTTACAATAATTTAGATGTGCAAAATACCGAAAATAATACTTGTTTGATTTGAGAATTATTGCACAAATTAAATCGTAAGTTAAGCTAAAGTGAGAGTCAAGAGTATTAAAGCAAATTAAAATCTAAATTATTACACCTAATTTTTATTGACCGCTGCCAATCGCGTGTGTTAATTTCATAAGTGGGATATTGTGTCCACAACTCGCCTTTTCTCACCGAAATTTTACTAAAATTGTGATTACCGGATTTAACACAGACATCGAACATAACGGCGTTATTTATCACGTCCAAACCGAAGATAAAGGTCTCGAAACACCTTTAATTTTGTCTTTGGTCTATGAACGTGGGACGATTTTGGCTAGTAAACGCTCGCCTTACAACGATTTGATCCAAAACGGATTTGACGAACAAATTCTTACTGAACGTCTTCAGAAACAGCATAAATTGATTTGCGCCGCCGTCCGCGCCGGACGAATCGAAGAACTGAAAAAAATGACGGCAAGGGATGCCGCATTAAAAAAACAAGCCCAATTAAACGGCAACGGACACGCGCCGGTAGAAAAATCCCGCGAAATTCATCAGGTTCAACTGCCGAAGCCGCCGAGTAAAACTACTTTCGTCAATCAATCAAATGTTCACGAAGTAATTTCGCCGGTCAAAAATACTGAAATTAATTTTACGGCACCGGCGATTCCGCAGCCGAAAGAAACATTCGTGCCGCCGATTCCTCAGCCGCAGGAAGAATTGATTTGGGACTTGCCGCTCGAAATTATTGAGGACGATTTTGTTCTCGATGTCGGCGATATTATTGAAACAGAAACGATTTTGGCGGCGGATGCCGTCGCGGTTATAGCTGATCCGAACGGCGCGGCAAAATCAGTAAGCAGAAACCTCGAAATCGAATTTTTGAATGAAACTACTTTCAAAGCCGGCGAGAGAAAAACGCTCAACATTCGAGTTTTTCGCGGAACTTCGGCAAATTTTATCAACGACGCGCAGGTGATGGTCAAAGTTCTCGGTTCGAGTTTTCGTCCGCTGATTTTTCACGCGAAAACCGATCAAAAAGGTATCGCGGTCGTGCATTTGCAACTTCCGCAATTTCGTTCGGGACGCGGCGCAATTCTCGTTCGCGCGATCAGCGAAGGCGAAGAAGCCGAACTTCGCCAAATCGTCCGCCAGAGTTGATTTGGGATTGCGAATTTGGGATTGCGGATTGGTTTGCTAAAATTAAAATCGTGAAAGTTTTTATTAACGGCGAAACAAAAGAAATTGCCAAACAAGTAAATTTGCTCGGACTGCTCAAAGAATTTTCCCTGCCTTCCGAACGCATTGCGATTGAATTAAATAAAGAAGTCGTCCGCAAAAAAGATTGGGAAAACATCGAGATCAAAGACGCGGACAAAATCGAAATCGTCCACTTTGTCGGCGGCGGATAAAATTTCAAATTTCAAATTTCAAATTAAAAATTGCGGGTTGAAAGTATTTTCAGTCCGCATTTCTTTTGACGTTTTTTTTGCTAAGATTATTTATGTAATGAAGAATTCAATTCCGCCATCTGGAATTTGAAATTTGAAATTTGAAATTATCTTATGACTGATTCATTTAATTTAGCCGGGAAAACTTTTAATTCGCGCCTGATTATCGGCACGGGAAAATATCGTTCGTTTGCAGAAATGCAGGCGGCGCATCTCGCTTCGGGCGCGGAGATGGTGACGGTTGCGGTCAATCGTGTGCCGCTTGACCGCGCGACCGAATCTTTTCTCGATTATCTTTCACCCGCGATGCAGATTTTGCCGAACACGGCGGGCTGTTACGATGCCGAACACGCGATTCGCACGGCGCGTCTGGCGCGTGAAGCACTCGAAACCGATTGGATCAAACTCGAAGTCATCGGCGATAAAATAACGCTGCTGCCCGACAATGAACAAACTCTCGAAGCCGCAAAAGTATTAGTAAAAGAAGGCTTTATCGTGCTGCCCTATTTTACCGACGATCTAATAATGGCGAAAAAATTACTTGATGCCGGATGCGCTGCCGTAATGCCGCTTGCCGCGCCGATTGGTTCGGGAATGGGCGTGCAAAATCCGTCGAATCTCAAAATTATGCGCGAACAATTGCCCGACGCGACGATCATCGTTGATGCCGGAGTCGGCGTTCCGTCAGACGCGGCAATCGCAATGGAACTCGGCGCGGACGCGATTCTAATGAACACGGCAATCGCCGAAGCCAAAGATGCCGCGCAAATGGCGACCGCAATGAAATTCGCCGTCCAAGCCGGACGACTCGGATATTTGTCAGGCAGAATGCCGAAAAGACTATATGCCAGCGCATCAAGTCCAATTGAAGGCGCAATTAAATAAAATGTATGGGCGATGGCTTGTCCTCGCCCGATGAGCGCGAGCGAAAATATGTTTGCATCAAGGATATTTGCAAAAAAATGCGAATTTCAAACATCAAATTCAAACAAAATGAATTTTCTCAAAATCGCTGTTGTTTTATTGTTCATCGCCTTTGCTGTCGCCTGCACCGAAACCGAACAAGCGCACAGCGGCATCGTCATCGCTGACTCTAAATCTTACGAAGCCTCGCTCTTTCGCCAAAACTGCGCCGTTTGTCACGGACAAGAGGCGAACGGCAAGGAAATTGACGGCAAAATAATTCCGTCATTAAGATACGGCGAAGCGGAAAAAAAGACCGAAGAAGAAATCTACATCCAAATCAAAGAAGGCAAACTCCCGATGCCCGCTTTCAAAAATCAATTAACCGATGACGAAATCAAAAAAATGGTAAAATTTATACGACGCGATTTGCAGGGTAAAGAAAGATGACTGATGCACCTTATCAAAAACAATGGAAAGGCTTACTTTTGAATCAAAGACTTTTGTATGGGAATATTCTTTTATTACTAATTCCATATCTGGCTCTTTCGGCAAATTTTCCATTGACTAACTTTTGGGCATTCTTAGCTTTTGCTTTTTGGCTCTCGTTTATTGTTTTGTCCCTAAAAATTATGTTTTGGCATTGTCCGAGATGCAAAGAATATTTTTTTGCTGGAAAATTACGGGTGAATTTAGCACAGGGCATTTGTCAAAATTGTGAGTTATCCAAGTATGAAGGTTCACATATAAAGAGATTTGGAAAAAGATTTGGTTTCTAACTTTTTTATGAAAATTTTAATCACAGGCGCGAGCGGTTTGGTCGGGACGCATTTGATTCCGACTTTAAAAGCAAAAGGTCACGAGATTTATAAGCTGGTGCGGAAATCAGCGCAAAATTCGGACGAGATTCAGTGGGACGCTGAGAAAGGTTTTTCGGATGAAGCGCAGGCGAAACTCGAAAATTTCGATGCGGTCGTGCATCTTGCAGGCGATAATGTCGCGTCGGAAAATTGGTCGGCGGAAAAGAAACGTAGTATCAAGGAAAGCCGCACGGTCGGAACGCGCGTTTTGATTGACGGTTTACGAAAAACTCAAAATCCGCCGAAAATTCTCGTGTCCGCGTCGGCAATCGGTTTTTACGGCAATCGCAACGACGAAATTTTGACAGAAGATTCACCGAAAGGCGTTGGATTTTTCCCCGAAGTCTGCGACGAATGGGAACAGGAATCGCAAAAAGCGACGGATTTCGGCGCACGGGTTGTTAATCCGAGAATCGGCGTTGTGCTGGCAAAAGACGGCGGCGCACTCGAAAAAATGCTCACGCCGTTCAAGTTCGGAGTCGGCGGCGTGGTCGGTTCGGGCAAACAATATATGTCGTGGATTGCGCTTGACGATTTGATAAAGATTTTTCACTTTGCGCTCGAAACTGACGATTTGCACGGCGCAATCAACGCAACTGCGCCAAATCCGGCGACCAACGAAGAATTTACAAAAGCTCTCGGCAATGTTTTAAGTCGTCCGACATTGATTCCGATTCCCGAATTCGGCATAAAACTTCTATTCGGCGAAATGGGCGAACGTCTGCTGCTCGAAGGCTGCCGCGTTGTGCCGAAAAGATTGCAGGACGCAGGTTTTACGTTTCAATATACAAACCTTGAAGACGCTTTGAAACACGCGATAAATTAATTTTAGCCGCAAAGGACACAAAGTTTTAGATTTTTGGTGATTAACAAAACATCAGGTTGAAAGAAACTCGAATGAATTTGAAACTTCGGCGGGCGCACGAAACGTGCAACCCTTTCTGACCTGAAATTTTCTGTTTCTTGAGTTCTTTTACTTTTATCTATTTTCAATAACAGCGGAAAAAGACAGTCTCCACAATATTACAGGTCGGGAAGGGTTGCGGCTTTGTGCGCCCGCCGATACTTTTTAATTCAAGCCAATGCAAAACTTTATTTTGAGTTGACCGTATTTTCTTTGTGTCATTTGTGTTGAAAATCTTATGAAAATCTGGCTCTCGAAAAACTCGGAAGTTCCGGTGCGCGAACAGCTTATCACGCAGATTACGCTCGGTATTGTGAGCGGCGATTTGGCGGTTGGCGCACGTCTTCCAAGCACGCGCGAGATTGCCCAACGCTTTCAAATTCACTCGAACACGGTTTCCAATGCGTACCAAATTCTTGCCGAAAGCGGTTGGCTCGAATTCAAAAAGGGAAGCGGTTTTTATGTTCGTGATTCAAAGTCGGACGCGTCAGGAAATTCGCTCGACAAATTGATCGAGCAATTTGTTCAAGCCGCGCAAAGTCAGGGTTTTACAAGTGCCGAAATAAAAAATCGCGTAATAAGTTTTTTTGATTCGCAGCCGTCGAATCAGCTTTTCTTAATCGAAGACGATGCCGAATTTCGTGAAATATTAATCGAAGAAATTCGCCAGATAACAGAACTCGAAGTCGGTGGCACTACTTTCGCTGACTTTGAGCAAAATTTATCAAAACGTGACACAAATTTTGTCGCAATGTTTGATGAAAAAACAAAAATCGGCGCGGTTTTGCCGTCCGGTAAAAATTGTATTTTTTTGAAGGCAAACTCTGTTGCCGATTCGATGAAAGGCAAAACGCGACCGACTGCAAACGACTTAATCGCCGTTGTTTCAGGTTGGAAATATTTTTTGAATCTCTCGAAAATAATGCTGATTGCCGCAAAAATCGAACCTGAAAGTCTGATCTTTCGGGAGACGAATGAGCAAAATTGGCGCAAAGGTTTGAATGCCGCCGCGATGATTATCTGCGATTCACTGACGGCAAAAAACTTATCCGAATTTCAAAATGTTCGTCCGTTCAAATTAATCGCCGATGAATCTTTATCCGAACTTTCACGACTTCGCTAAACTCGTAAATGTTCGATAATCGTTCATTTTCGCCTCGCAAAACATTACATTTTCTTCCATACATCAACCAAACTCCAATAATTAATATCTTTTATTTCGGCACATTTCTTGCAGTTCAAATCCGTATTCAATATGCAGTTAAAGGAGAAAAGCAATGTATGAAACAGTAAAATTCAATATTTTTGAAGAACATCTCGAAGAAGTCGTCTATGAAAATAATATAGAAAATCGGAAGGATAATGCTGAAACCGTTAAACAACTTCCGAATGAGCAAAAAGATGAAAAAACGAGTCGTTTAATTCCTTCTCGAAATTATAAACAACCTGTTTTCAAAAGATTTGACTGGGAACGCGAAGGCACTCTAAACACTTTATAAAAAGGGAGCTAAATAATGCAAAATAATCCGAATCCTGATGTAAATTCAACTGAAAATGAGGGTAACCGATTCGACATCGAGGGCGAAAATGACAGTCGCAGTGATGTTGAAAACATTCCGCTTCCGTCGGATGAACCGAAACCTGCGCCGGTTGAGGAACCGCCAAGCGAAAACGATCAAGGCGGGATTGACAAACCCAAACACGCCCCGAAAGAAATTGTTTAATCTGAAACTTGACAAAGTTTTTAACTGTAACTAATCTTATTACAGTTATGGCAGCAAACAGTCAGTTCGCAATTGCAGTTCACGTTTTAACGATTCTCGCCAAAGGCGGTGATGAACGTGTTAAATCCGATTATATTGCGGGCAGTGTCAATACCAATCCGGTTGTCATCAGGCGATTGTTGAGCAACTTGCAGGAAGTCGGTTTAGTTGTTTCGCAAGTCGGCGCAACCGGCGGAACTTCGCTTGCCAGACAGCCGAAAGATATACATTTATCAGAAGTTTACGATGCTTTGCCGTGCGGCGAAGTTTTTGCTCTACACTCAAAAGAGCCGAGCCGGGATTGTCCCATCGGGAAAAATATGGCGGCTTTTTTGTCCGTGCTGCAAAAGGAAATAGACAAATCAATCGAAGAAAAACTAAGTCAATATACTTTGCGC
Organism: Pyrinomonadaceae bacterium; assembly: GCA_965247805.1. Lineage (GTDB taxonomy): Bacteria > Acidobacteriota > Blastocatellia > Pyrinomonadales > Pyrinomonadaceae > JAFDVJ01. The sequence goes on along the minus strand of OZ252034.1, from coordinate 3,209,922 downwards.
GATGTCATCGAGGCAATCGAAGAGGCGTAAAATTTTTATAATAAACTGTATCAAAAGGAGTTACAAAAAAGTTAAATATGCAAACAGAATTGGGGAAAGAAAATTTATCAAACGCAGCAATTTTAGAGAAATTAAACTGGCGCTACGCGACGAAAACCTACGACGCGACAAAAAAAGTTTCGGCGGAAGATTGGGCGACTTTAGAGCAGTCAATGATTCTCGCGCCGTCGAGTTTCGGCATTCAGCCGTATAAATTTATCGTTATTACAGATCAGGAAACGAAGGAAAAACTGCTTCCGGCAGCTTACGGGCAAACGCAGGTTAAGGACGCATCGCACATTGTTGTCTTCGCGCACAAAAAGACGCTGACCGATGCCGACATCGAGCATTATGTTGACCGCATCGTCGAAGTTCGCGGCGTTCCGCGTGAAACTTTGACGGATTACGAAAACATTATGAAAGGTTCGGCAAAACAGGCGGTTGACGGCGGTTATGTCGAAGTTTGGAATTCGCGTCAGGCATATATCGCGCTCGGATTTCTGCTCCAAACAGCGGCACTTTTGAATATTGATGCAACGCCGATGGAAGGTTTTGATGCGGCACAGTTCAATGAAATTCTCGGTTTGACTGATTATTCGGCGGTTGTTGTCGCGGCGGTCGGTTATCGTGACGCGGAAAAAGATTGGCTGGCAAATTTGCCGAAAGTGCGCTTTTCAAAAGAAGAATTAATCCAAACAATCTGAATCTAACAATTTTACGAACTGAGGGAAGTTAAAGTGAAACCGCAAATTCTAACGAATAAATGTGAATCCGACGGGTGCAAAAAATTTTCATCTGCATTGCTCGATTTGTTATCCGAGCTGATTCCCATTTATTTGTGGTTTCTCAAATTCAGCAACATTTTATTGCGGCTTGTTCAATAAAGTTCGCAAAATAACACCTAATTTCTAAAATTTTCGGAGGAAGAAATGAACAATTTTTTGACGAGTTGGTCGCCGCGCGTTTTAAGTATTTTGCGGATTATTACAGGGTTTTTATTTTTGTGGCACGGATGCCAGAAACTTTTTAATTTTCCGCCTTCTCAAATGCCCGGAGGCGGCGGTTTTATGACGTTTGCCGGAATTTTGGAATTCGGCGGCGGACTGCTGATTTTGCTCGGTTTGTTCACGCGTTGGACGGCGTTCATTCTGTGCGGAATGATGGCGGTTGCGTATTTTATGGTGCACGCTTCCGGCGGATTTTTGCCGTTGGTCAACAAAGGTGAACTAGCGGTAATTTACTGCTTTGTCTTTTTATACTTGTTTTTTGCGGGCGGCGGAACTTGGAGTTTGGATAGTTTATTGAACAAAAACAGAAATTAAATATGAATGAATATCTCGAAAAATCAATGACTTTTGCCGAATATATTAAGCTGATTGACGATTTGCTGATGGACGGAAAAACAACCGGCACAAATCAGTCAGAAGCAATGTTTAATTACGGTAAACTCAATCGTCAGCGCATTCATCGCTTGGAAAAAACGGTTGTGATTAACGATTCGCTCAAAGCAAAGGTTCGAAATGTCAGTCGTAAAATGATCTGGTTGATTATCACCGAAGGCTGGTGCGGTGACGCGGCGCAGAATATTCCGATCATTGAAAAAATTGCGGCGGAAAGCGAAAATATCGAAACGCACTACGTTTTGCGCGACGAAAATCTGGAATTGATGGACGCATATTTAACGAATAACGCTCGCTCCATTCCGAAACTGATTGCGCTTGACGCGGAAACTCAAACGGAAATCGGAACATGGGGACCGCGACCGAAGATTTCGATGGATTACTTTCTTGAGATGAAACATCAAGGTTTGGAAAAGCCGCAGATGATGGAAAATCTCCAGCGTTGGTATCTGGCTGACAAAAATCAGTCAATTCAAGATGAATTTGAAAGTCTAATCGAAAAGTGGTCGCCGCAGGAATCCAAAGAAACCGGCGCGGCGCAGTAAAAATATCGGCTTGTCCGCGAAAAACCCAATCAGGCGCGAAATCGGCTTTCCTATCTGTTGATTTCAGTTTTGTTCGATTTTTCGCGGACATCAAAAAATTATGAAAGCATACGAAATAAACGAATTCGGGATCGAAAATTTAACATTAACAGACCGTGAAAAACCAACGGTTAACGGCTCGGAAGTCCTGGTGAAATTTCACGCCGTATCATTGAATTACCGCGATTTGATGATGGTCAAGGGGTTGTATAATCCGCGTCTGAAAACGCCGCTCGTGCCGTTTTCGGACGGCGCGGGCGAAGTCGTCAAAATCGGTGAAAATGTCACAAAATTTAAAGTCGGCGACCGTGTGATGCCGATTTTTATGCAGGGTTGGATTGACGGCGCGATTGACGGTGCAAAAGCGCGAACCGCGCTCGGCGGCGATTTGGACGGCTGTCTGCGCGAGTTCGGAAATTTTGACGAGCAGGGGTTGGTTTGCATTCCCGAACATTTGAGTTACGAAGAAGCGGCAACTCTGCCGTGCGCGGCGGTGACGGCGTATCACGCGCTTTACGAATCGTGCGGCATCAAACCGGACAGCACGGTTTTACTGCAAGGCACGGGCGGTGTTTCGATTTTCGCGCTGCAAATGGCGAGTGTTCTCGGCTGCCGAATCATCATCACTTCTTCGAGCGATGAAAAATTGGAACGCGCGAAGGAATTGGGCGCGACCGATACGATCAATTACAAAACGACCGAAGATTGGGACAAAAAAGTTCTCGAATTAACCGAAAAACGCGGCGTTGATACGGTCGTCGAAGTCGGCGGTTCGGGAACGATGCAAAGGAGCGTAAATGCCGTCAAAACCGGCGGACACGTTGCCGTGATCGGCGTTTTATCGGGCAAAGGTGATTTTAATCCGACTTCGATTTTAATGAAATCGGTGCGCCTTCAAGGGGTTTATGTCGGTTCGCGGCAGATGTTTGAAGATATGATTCGTCTCTTCAATCAATACACGCATTTGAAGCCGGTAATTGATAAAACTTTTGAATTTGGTGAAGTCAAAGACGCTTTGAAACTTATGGAAAGCGGCGGACATTTCGGCAAAATTGTCGTCAAAATTTAACGAAAAAGGAAAAAATTATGAGTGAAATTAAACAGATCGAACCGAAAAATTGGGAAGACTTTTTGCGCGACTTTTCAGCGCGAAACAATAACCGTCGAGCGCGTTTCGATGTTTATCGAAGCGGCGGCGCGACCGAAGAAGAATCGCACGAAGAACACTTTGAAGACGCGATACTGAAATCGGACGGCAACGCAAAATCAGTCGAAGTTATCCGCATTGATCGCGGAAAAATCAACGCTGAAAAAACTCGTGATGTGATTACGAATGTGCGCGGCATTGCGGTTCAATATGACACCGACGGCAGCGAAGATGCGCTCGAAATCACGGACGATCAAAATACTCTGGTCAGTTTGCGATTTGAGTCGAAGGTTGACGGAGCTTCCTAACTTGAAAAAGGGCAAAAGTGAAAAAGTGAAAAAGTCTTAAAATGACTTGCAAAACTTTTTTACTTTTGCCCTTTTGCCCTTTTTCACTTTTTTTTATGATTGACGAAAAAATACAACATTACGCTGAAAAACATACGACGGCGGAGAGCGATTTGCTAACCGAACTTTTGCAGAAAACTTACAGTGAACGCGCTGATAAAGCAATGCTGTCCGGTTTTTATCAAGGTCGTCTGCTGGCGATGTTCAGTAAGATGATCCAGCCGAAACGCGTCTTGGAAATCGGAACTTATATGGGTTATTCCGCGCTCTGTCTGGCAGAAGGTTTGACCGAAGACGGAAAACTTTTTACGCTCGACATCGAACCGGAAACAAACGAAATCGCCAAAGGTTTTTGGGTAAAGTCGGATTTGGGCGGCAAAATCGAAGCGCATTTAGGAAATGCTTCGGAAATTATTCCGCAGCTAAACGAAACTTTCGACCTTGTATTTATTGATGCGGACAAACCGGCTTACGCCAATTATTACGATTTAGTGTTCCCGAAAGTTCGACTCGGCGGCATCATTATCGCCGATAATGTTTTGCGCGGCGGCAGTGTATTGGACGCGGCAAACGGCGACGAAAATACGATTGCGCTCGATGCTTACAACCGCAAAATTCAGGCTGATGAAAGAGTCGAAAATATTTTATTGGCAGTGCGCGACGGGTTATTAGTTACACGAAAAGAAAAGGAGTGATGCGAAGGTGAAAAGCATATTTTGCATCTGCTGTATTTTATTCGGAGTTTTGTTTTCAGGATGCCGAAGTCGTGATAATTACATTGAAGCGACCGAGTTGAAAAATAATTCAGATGTAAAAAGGGAAGTTTTTGACGCTGAAAAATATCCCGCATTGCTGGCGGTCGGCAAATTAAAATTGATCGGTCAAAGATTTTGTTCCTTGATTTTGGTATCTGAAGATGTCGCCGTCACCGCAGGACATTGTTTCTTGGAATCGAATGTCAAATTTGACTTATCGCAGGAACTAAATCCCGCTTTTGCTAAAGTGATTTTCAAAACGCGCGACGGCGAACGAATCGAGGATGTCAGCGTCAAAAGAGTTTTGATTGCAGAATCCAAGCCTGATTATGCAATTGTTCGGTTAACGAAAAAGATTTCAAAAGATCAGATCGTTCCATTGAAATTTTTGAATTTGCCGGTTATTAAAATGATTGCAGAAACCGATAAACTCGGCTGTGCCGGATTTAACGGCGACCGGCAAGGCGACGGCGGCGAGCTTTTAACAATCTGCCGCAACATAAAAATATTTGCTGAAACGAGTTCAAAAAATCTAATTGATACAAACTGTATCTCGTTTTACGGCGGCAGCGGCGGGTTGTTTTTCGAGGAAAAAGATACCGGCGAATTTGACGTGATCGGTGTAATTTGGGGAATGACTGATGAAAAATTTAACGAAAAAGGCGAATTGGTCAAAGACGAAAATATTTCGACTCAAATCACGCCGGTCAGTGCATTTTTTAAAAGACTTAACAATGTTATCGCCGGAAAATCGGATAAATGGTGAACTATACTGTAATTAAAAATGACTTAAACGATTCTGCAACTCAAGTATTTGGTCTAAGTCAAGAAAACATTTTACTAAAATCAATTGCACATTCGGTCGAAAATATAAGGAGAAAATAGAAATTTATGGCAAACGAAATTTATGAAATTCCCGTGAAAACGATTGATGGGACGGAAACTAATTTGGGCGACTATAAAGATAAGGTATTGCTCGTCGTCAATGTCGCGTCGAAGTGCGGTTTGACTCCGCAATATGAAGGTTTACAGAAACTTTATGACGAATATCAGGGCAAAGGCTTGGAAGTTTTAGGTTTTCCCGCCAACAATTTTATGGGACAGGAACCCGGAACTGAAGATGAGATCAAAGATTTTTGCGATACGAATTATAATGTCAAATTCCCGCTGTTCTCAAAAATCTCGGTTAAGGGCGACGATCAGCATCAGCTTTATCATTATTTGACTGAAACAAAACCCGATACTGATGTCAACGACGGCGGTTTTGAAGAAAAGCTCGCCGGCTATGGCTCGAAGCGTTCGCAGTCGAGCGAAGTTTTGTGGAATTTTGAAAAGTTTTTAATCGGTAAAAACGGCGAAATCGCGGCTCGTTTCGCGCCCGACGTAACGGCGGAAGACGAGCGACTGGTGGCGAAAGTTGAAGAAGAATTAGCAAAATAAATCCATTTTGTCATTGATTCATCGGTTCATTTAATCATTGAAAATGAACCGATGAATCAATTAGCAAATGAAACAATAAAAAAATGGAAAAAAGAAAATTCGGCAAAACGGAGATGGAGTTTTCCGTGCTTGGTTTCGGCGGCGCGGAGATCGGTTATAATTCGCAGCAAACGCAGGCGGAAGTTAACTATTTACTCAATTCCGCGCTCGATGCGGGGTTGAATGTGATAGACACGGCGGCGGCTTATAAAACGTCGGAAGTGTTGATCGGGAATGCGGTTTCGTCGCGTCGGAACGATTTTTATTTGCTGACCAAGTGCGGCGCGTTGGATGCTTTTACACGCTTTGACTGGTCGAAAAAAGGGATTTTGGAAACGATTGAAACTTCGTTGAGAAATCTGAAAACCGATCATCTCGACATCGCGCAACTGCACAGTTGTTCAGCGGAGATTTTAAAACAAGGCGACTGCATCGAAGGTTTGCAAAGGGCGCAGGAAAAAGGTTACACGCGCTATATCGGATATTCGGGCGACAACGAGGACGCGAAATACGCGCTGGAAATGGATGTTTTCGACTCGTTTCAAACGTCGGTTTCCATCGCTGACCAAGCGCCGATTGACGGCAACATCAAACTCGCCAAAGAAAAAAACGTCGGTGTTATCGCCAAACGCCCGATTGCCAATGCAGTCTGGCGGCACAAGGAAAAACCGGCGGAAGCATATCATCACGAATATTGGGAGCGAATTCAGAAATTGAAGTTCGATTTTCTCAATAAAAGTTTGGAAGAAGCGACGGCGATGGCTTTGCGATTTACGATGACGATTGAAGGAATTGACACGATGATCGTCGGCACGACCAAGCCGCAACGCTGGCAGGAAAACGCGAAATACGTCGCGGAAGGCAATCTGTCAAACGAAGAATACGAAGCGATTCGAGACCGCTGGCGCGAAGTCGCGGACGAAAGTTGGGTTGGAATGACGTAAGAAATTAGCCACGAAAGAACACGAAAGAAGCACGAAAAAGAGGGAAGAAATTTATCCACAGATGAACACAGATAAACACAGATTTTTAAGAGATAAGAAAATAAAATCAGATCGGTTTTATCAGGTTTTTATCTGTGTCCATCTGTGTTTATCTGTGGATAATAATTCTTAGTTTTCGTGTTTTTATCGTGTTTGTTCGTGGCAAAAAACGAATCGAGGGAAGTTATGAGCAATAAATTATTTGAAAGTTACAAATTGAGAAATGTCGAGTTTCGCAATCGCATCTGGGTTTCGCCGATGTGTCAGTATTCGAGCGCGGACGGAATGCCGACGGATTGGCATCTGGTTCATCTCGGAAGCCGCGCGGTCGGCGGCGCGGGACTTGTGATTATGGAAGCGACGGCGGTTTCGCCTGAAGGCAGAATTTCGCCGTCGGACGCGGGAATCTGGTCGGACGCGCACGCTGAGGCATATAAGAAAATCACGAAATTTATCAAGGAAAACGGCGCAGTTGCGGGAATTCAAATCGCGCACGCCGGACGAAAAGCGTCAACGGGTGAGCCTTGGAACGGCGGCGTGAAAGTTGACGAAAATGACGGCGGTTGGGAAACGGTTGCGCCGTCGGCGATTGCTTTTAACGACAAATATCCGATGCCGCGTGAAATGACTTTGGCGGATATTGAGCAGGCGACGAACGATTTTATCGCGGCGGCAAAACGGGCGGTTGACGCAGGTTTTGAAGTCATCGAAATTCACGCCGCGCACGGTTATTTGTTTCACGAATTTCTGTCGCCGCTGTCGAATAAACGAACGGACGAATACGGCGGAAGTCTCGAAAATCGGATGCGTTTTTTAACTGAAACGGCGCGAAAAGTTCGTGAAGCTGTTCCCGAAAGTCTGCCCGTTTTCGTGCGGATTTCGGCGACGGACTGGACGGAAAACGGTTGGGATTTAGAGCAATCTATTGAACTTTGCAGAAAATTGAAAGAAATCGGCATTGATCTGATTGACGTTTCGACGGGTGGCAATGTGCCGGACGCGAAAATTCCCGTCGCGCCAAATTATCAGGTTTCATTTGCGGCGGAAATTCGCAAACAAGTTTCAATTCCAACGGGCGCAGTCGGGATGATTACGGACGCGAAACAGGCGGAAGAAATTTTGCAAAATAACGAAGCAGACGCGGTTTTAATCGCCCGCGAATTTCTGCGCGACCCGTATTTTCCGTTCACGGCGGCGAAGGAATTAGGCGAAAATTTTGAATATGTGCCGAAGCAATACGGTCGCGCGATTGATTTGCGAAAAGCAAAAAGCGCGTAAGAATTTAGCCACGAACAAACACGAAAAGGCACAAAAAAAGAAAATTTTATCCACAGATGGACACAGATTTAAGAAAGATGAATCAAATAAATTTGAAATGGTTTAATCCGTTTTATACCTGTGTTTATCTGTGGATAAAATTTTCTTTTTCGTGTCCTTTCGTGTTTGTTCGTGGCTAAAATTAAAGAGGAATTATGAGCAGTATTAAAAATATTCCGTTTTCAGTTTTAGATTTGTCGCCGATTTTTGAAGGCGATACGGCGGGCGATGCTTTGCGGAACAGTTTGCGGTTGGCGCAGCACGCGGAAAGTCTTGGATATAGAAGATTTTGGCTTGCCGAGCATCATAATATGCCCGGAATTGCGAGCGCGGCGACTTCGGTTGTGATCGCGCACGTTGCCGGAAATACGAAGAAAATTCGCGTCGGTTCAGGCGGAATTATGCTGTCGAATCACGCTCCCGTTGTGATCGCCGAACAATTCGGGACGCTCGAAAGTTTGTATCCGAATCGGATTGATTTGGGGTTGGGACGTGCGCCGGGAACTGATCGTCCGATGACGCTGGCTCTGCGGCGAAATTTGACGAATGACGGCGAGGAATTTCCCGAACAGTTGGAAGAATTGCGGTTTTTCTTTAAAGAAACGGTGGCGAATCAGAAGGTGCAGGCGGTTCCGGGCGCGGGTTTGAATGTTCCAATTTGGCTGCTTAGTTCGAGCGGTTTTTCGGCGCATCTGGCGGGAGTTTTGGGTTTGCCGTTCGCGTTCGCGGCGCATTTTTCGCCTGAATACACGCTGCCCGCGCTGAAACTTTATCGTCAGACTTTTCAATCTTCGGACGATTTACAAAAGCCTTATGCGATGGTCGCGCTGAACATCGTCGCGGCGGAAACCGACGAAGAGGCCGAATTTTTGGCGACTTCACAAACGCAGTCTTTTTTGAATTTAATTCGTCAAAAACCCGGCAAAATTCCGCCGCCGGTTGCCGATATGAATTCGATTTGGAGCGCACAGGAAAAGGCTCTCGTCCAATCGCGCACAGGCGGTTCGATTGTCGGTAGCAAGGAAACGGTCAGGCGCAAATTGGAAGCGTTTTTGGAAGAAACAAACGCTGACGAAATTATGGTCAACGCGATGGTTTTCGATCAGGCAAAACGCCTGCGTTCATACGAAATCGTCGCGGAAATTTTCAGCGAAAAATCAGCGATGGCAAAAGGAGATTAGCCACGAATAAACACGAAAAGGCACGAAATAAGAGAAGAAATTTTAACCACAGACGGACACAGATAAACACAGATTTTTAAAAGACGAAGAAGATAAATCAAAAAGATTTTATCAAGTTTTTATCTGTGTCCATCTGTGGTTAAATATTCTTAAATTTCGTGTCTTTTTCGTGTTTATTCGTGGCTGAAAAAAAATAAAAAATTATGAAAGCAATCAGAGTAAATGAACTTGGCGGAGCGGATAAATTGTCGCTCGAAGAGGTGGAAAAACCGGCTCCGAAGGCGGACGAGGTTTTGATTAAAGTCGCGGCGGCGGGCATTAATTATGCCGACACGATGATGCGTTCGGGGAATTATTTGACGAAGCCCGATTTGCCGTTCACGCTCGGTTATGAAGCCGCCGGGACGATTGAGGAATTGGGTGCGGATGTCAAAAATCTGCAAATCGGACAGCGCGTTTTGGCGACGAGTTCGAGCGGCGGTTATGCCGAATACGCGACCGCGAAAGCCGCTTTGACGATGCCGATTCCTGACGAATTAGGCTTCGGTGAATCAACCGCGCTGTTGGTTCAAGGTTTGACCGCGCTCGGATTGCTGAACGGAACGAAAGCGGGCGATTCGATTTTGATTCACGCAGCGGCGGGCGGCGTGGGAACTTTGCTCGTGCAGCTTGCGAAACACAAAGGTTTAAAAGTCATCGGCACGGCTTCGAGCGAGGCGAAATTGCAGACCGTTGCGTCGCTCGGCGCGGATTACGCGATCAATTATTCGGAAGACGATTGGACGGACGAAGTGTTGAAGGCGACCGACGGCAAAGGCGTTGACTGGCTGATAGAAATGGTCGGCGGCGACATCGTGGCGAAGAATTTGAAAGTTCTCGCAAAGCACGGGACGATGTGGGTTTACGGATCGGCGAGCGGCGAAGATTTTAAAGTTTCGGTCTTAAGTTTGATGCAGAAAAATCACATCATTCGCGGCTACTGGCTGATGAACGAATCGGTCGAAAACCGTATTGCTTTTACTAAAGAACTGCTCGGACATCTCGGCGCGGGACGGCTGAAAATTCAAGTCACGGAATTTCCGCTTGAACAGGCGCGTGAGGCGCACGAGGCGATTGAAAACCGTAAAACGATGGGCAAAGTCGTGTTGACGGTGGGAAGTTAGCCACGAAAAAACACGAAAAAGAGAAGAAATTTAACCACAGATAGACACGGATAAACACAGATAAAAGCGGATTTTAATTTTGTATTGGAAGCGAAGAAGTTTAATAATCACGTTTAGAGTTCACGCTTCAGCGTGCGCCCGCCAGCGAAGCGCGGCGGGCTAAACAAACTGAAGTTTGAACTCTGAACGCGATAGCGAAGTTTGAACTCTGAATGTGAAACTTGAATGTAGCTTTTGATGGATATAAATTCTTTTTCGTGCTTTTTTCGTGTTTGTTCGTGGCTAAAAAAATCTTATGAATGTTGCAGACAAAATAATTCTCGTCACGGGCGGCGCGAACGGTATTGGCAAGGCTTTGTGCGAGCGTTTTTACGCGGAAGGCGCGGCGAAGATTTTTGTTGCCGATCTGGAATTTGAAAATGCGGAAAAGGTTGCGGAGTCGGTAAACGGCACGGCTGTTAAACTTAATGTCGCGGACGAAGCGAATTGTCAGCAAGTTGTTAGAGAAATTTTAGATGAATGCGGGCGAATTGATTTTGTCGCGTCGAATGCGGGTATCGGCGGCGCGGAAGGTTTGCTGGAAGTTTCGGACAAGATTTGGGACTTGGTTTACAAGGTCAATGTTTTGTCGCACGTTTATCTGGCGCGGGCGGTTTTTCCGCAGATGATCGAACGCGGCGGCGGCGGATTTATGATTACGGCTTCGGCGGCGGGACTTTTGACGCATCCTTTGTCGGCTCCGTATTCGGTGACGAAACACGCGGCGGTGGCGATGGCGGAAAGTTTGGCGATTGAATTCGGCGATAAAATTTATATCTCGTGTCTGTGTCCGCAAGGTGTCAGAACGCGCCTGATCGAAGACCCGAAATACGGCAACAATGCTTTTCTGATTCCCGATTCGATTACGGCGGAAGAATGCGCGGAGACGGTTGTCAAAACTCTGGAAGAAGAAAAATTTTTGATCCTGCCGCATACGGAAGTCGGCGAATATATCGTCAACAAAGCCGAAAACCGCGACCGTTGGCTGCATCAATTGCGAAAGATGCGGGCGGCGGTTTTGGGTGCGAGAAAATAATTTTGAATATTGCTTGACAAGATATATAGATAAATGTCAATATATCTAAGTCGAGGAAATTATGGACGACAAGAGATTTCAAAAAGTAGCAAAGGCACTCGCTGATCCGCGCAGGTTTGATATTTTTCAGACAATTGCGACCGATGCGCGAGGCGGCATTTGTTCGGGAAGTGTTTGTGAAACGGTTGATGTCGCACAGGCGACCGTTTCGCATCATTTGAAGGAATTGACGGAGGCAGATTTGATTACTCCGAACTGCAAAGGGCAATTCAAATATTTTACGGCAAACAACGAAACAATGAACGAATACATCGCCGAACTGCAAAATCGTTTGCAGATTAAAACGGCGGTTTAATTTTTTTTTTTTTTTTTTTTTTTTTTGGCAAACATATAGATGATTGTATATATGCAGAACTATACAATTATGGAAACAAAACGAGGAAAAACAATGAGCAACAATAAAGTTTGGTTTATTACGGGAACGTCGAGCGGTTTCGGACGTTTATTGGCAGAAGAAGTTTTGGCAAACGGCGGCAGAGTTGTGGCGACGGCGCGAAAGCCGGAAGTTTTAGCGGATTTGGTTGAAAAATATCCTGAAACGGCGCGTGCCGTGAAATTGGATGTGACGAATTTGCAGGACGTGAAAAATTCGATTGAAACTGCGGTCAAAGAATTCGGACGTATTGATGTGGTGGTCAATAATGCGGGTTACGCTTTGGTCGGTGCGATTGAAGAGGCGCACAACGAGGAAATTCAAAAACAGTTTGACACGAATGTTTTCGGCGTGGTCAACGTGATCCGCGAAGCGTTGCCGATCTTGCGCGAACAAAAAAGCGGGCATATCGTGAATATCAGTTCGCTGGTCGGAATTTCAGCGTTTACTTCGATGGGTTATTATTCGGCGACGAAATTCGCGCTCGAAGGTTTGTCCGAAGCGTTGGCGGCGGAAGTTGCGCCGCACGGAATCAAAACGACGGTTGTCGAACCGGGACCTTTTTACACGGGTTTTAGTTCAAAAGGTGTCGCTTTCGGCACGAATCTTTTGCCCGAAGCGTATCCTTCGACTGCCGGATTAACCGACGCTTTTTCGGAGTTTGACGGTCCGAATTCGGGCGATCCGCGCAAAGCCGTGAAAATAATCGTTGAAGCCGTCGAATCGGAAAATCCGCCGTTTCGTCTGCCTTTGGGATTGATGGCGTTTGAAGCAATCGAAGCGAAACTTGAAAGTGTGAAACAGGACATTTCAGTCTGGCGCGAACGGGCAATTCAAACGAATTTCGATGCCGCCGCGAATGCTTGAGAAAAGTGAAAAAATTTAACCTTAAATAAATACGGATGGGCGAAGATTATTTATTGCTCGTCCATCCGTGAATGTGAAAATTATTTGAAACAAAATGAGAGGAAAATAAAATGAGTGAAAAGAAAACAGCATTAATTACCGGCGCAAATCGCGGCATCGGTTTTGAAACCGCACGACAACTCGGACAACAGGGATTTAAAGTATTGGTCGGAGCGCGAAGCGAAGAAAGTGGCAGGGAAGCCGAAACGAAATTAAAAGACGAAGGTTTCGACGCGGAATTTATTTTACTGGACGTTGACGACGCGACAACGCATTCGACGGCGGCGAAATATGTCGAAGATACTTTCGGCAAACTTGACGTTTTAATCAACAATGCGGGCATCAATCTCGAAATCGGCGAAAAAGCATTGCAGGCGAGCGAAACTTCCGCTGACATTTTCCGCCAAACTTTCGATACGAATTTTTTCAACACCGTCGCGCTGACGCAGGAATTCTTGCCGTTGATTAAAAAATCGGATGCGGGCAGAATCGCGTTTGTTTCGAGCGGTTTGGGTTCGCTGACTTTGCACAGCGATCCGAATTCGCCGATTTACAATTACAAACTTCCAGCGTATGACATCTCGAAAACCGCGCTCAACGGCTACGCCGTGCATCTCGCGCACGAATTGAAAGATACGCCGATCAAAGTCAACACTTTGCATCCGGGTTCGGTTAAAACCGATATGAATCCGCAGGGCGATCTAACGGTCGAAGAAGGCGCAAAAACTTCGGTTGATCTGGCGACGCTTTCGGCTGACGGCTACACCGGCAAATTTATTCATCTCGGCAATGAACTGCCGTGGTAATAAAAGTCAAATAACAGGGATTGCAATCTAAATAATTGCAATCCCTTAACCTAAAATTGAGGAGGAAAAATGCAGACACAAACGGAAAAAAACGAAAAAGAAATTGCGGTGAAAATAGTTCTCGATGCGTGGCAGCGGGAAAGCGAAAGATTGGACAAGTTTCTCGGTGAAATTTCCGATGATGAGTTAAAAGCGGAAATTTCAGCGGATAAAAATACAGGCGTTTATTTGGTCGGGCATTTGGCGGCGGTCGGTGATAATCTCTTTGAAATTCTCGGTTTGGGCGAACGACCGTTTCCGCAATTGGAGGAAATTTTTCTGCGAAATCCCGACAATAAAGACACCGAAACCGTTTCCATCGAAGACCTGAAAAACTTTTGGAAGGAGATCAGCCAAAAACTTACGGCGGAATTTTCAAAACTTTCGCCCGAACAATGGTTTGAAAAACATACGGCGGTTTCAGATGAAGATTTTGCCGGAGAACCGCACCGTAATCGGCTTAATGTTTTATTGAGCCGCACTTTGCATCAGAGCAATCATTTCGGTCAATTGTCATTGCTCAAAAAATAATTTGTTACGAAAAAGGAGGAATAAAAAATGGATTGTTGTCAGGAAATTAGAGGAACGCAAAATACGGATAGATTAATGCTGGTTGGAAGGATATTTATCGTCTTAGTGCTGCTCGCGTGTGGAGTTTGGCTTGCCGCGCAGACGGGAATGCGCGGGCAGGGTTTAGGTTATTTGTTAATCATCGCCTCGCCGTTTGCGATTTTGGATGATACGAAATAAAAATTGTAAAATTTCGAGCAAAACCGCCGCTTTTAAAACATCGCGGCGTTTTTTCAACTTAGATTTAAGTCGTCGGCAATTGTTAATATGGCGTGAAAAGTTGGATAATAAAACGCATACAGAGGTTTAAATTTTATGAAGATTGGAATTATCGGCGCAGGAAATATCGGCGGAAATGCGGCAAAATTGTTTGCGGAAGCGGGACACGAAGTTGCGATTGCAAATTCGCGCGGACCTGAAACTTTGACGGAAGTTGTTAAAGAGATTGGTAATAATGCAAAGGCTGTCACGGCGGAAGAAGCCGTGAAATTCGGCGAAATCGTGTTTGTTTCGATTCCGCTCGGCAAAATTAGCGAGTTGCCGACGGACGGATTTGACGGGAAAATTGTCATTGATTCAAACAATTATTATCCCGACCGCGACGGGCAGATTGCCGAACTCGATTCTGACGAAACGACTTCGAGCGAGCTATTGGCGGAACATTTGAAAGGGGCGAAAATCGTCAAAGCGTTTAATACGATTTGGTTTGAGCATCTGAAAACATTGGGCGACACGAATTTGCTGCTCGAAAATCGGCGCGTGATTTTTGTCGCGGGCGACGATGCGGACGCGAAGAAAACTGTCTCAACATTGATCGAAGAAATTGGTTTCGCCGCTTACGATACGGGCAGTTTGCGCGAAGGCGGGCAAAATCAACAGCCGAACACGGCGATTTATAATCAAAATATCACTCTGAGCGAAGCACCCGCGATTTTGGGTTCGGAAGGATATTAGCGATTTGGGATTTGGGAATTCGGAATTCGGATTTGTTTTTCGCGGCTGTGCCGCCCGATGTGCGGCGACGGCTTCGCCTCGCCGTCAGAGTTTGCTTTTAAGTTTGATGAGGCTATGCCTCGAAAACGGCGGCGCAGCCGCAAAATCAGAGGTAAATCTAATGGAAAGGCAGAGCCTTTCCACACATCGGGCGGCTATGCCGCAAGAGAAAAAAAGACTGTAAGATTCGTTGTTAATTTATGAAAATATTTTTGACGGGCGCGACAGGCTTTGTCGGTTCGGTTGTCGCGGAAAAACTAAGAGGCAAAGGCTACAAAGTTTCGGCTTTGGCGCGGAATGATGACGCGGCGGCGAAATTAGAAGCGAAAAATATTGATGTTTTGCGCGGCGAATTGGGCGATTTCGATGTTTTGAAACAAGGCGCGAGCGAAGCCGATGCAGTGATTCACACGGCGTTTAGTCATAATTTTGCCGACTATAACGATGCCGTGAAACTTGACCGCGACGTTATTAAAACTTTCGGCGAAGTGTTGGCACAGACCAATAAACCGCTGATCGTTACGTCGAGTTCGTCGGTTTTGGGCGACACGAAATCGTATGAAGCGGATGAAGATTATCCGTTCGGCGAAAACTCTTCGCGGAAACTGCGCGGCGAGTCGGAGCGCGATGTTTTGCAGCTTTCTTCAAAGGGCATTCGCGGCATCGTTTTGCGTTTGCCGTTGTTTGTTTACGGGCGTTCGGGCAGTTCTTTCGTGCCGTTTGTGATTACTCAGGCAAAGTCGGCAGGCGCGGCAAATTATGTTGAATCGGGCGAACAGAAAGTCTCGGCGGTTCACGTCGAAGACGCGGCGGATTTATACGTTTTGGCATTGGAAACATCAACGGCGAAAGGTCTCTACAACATCGCGGCGGAATCGGTTTCGATGCGCGCAATGAACGAAGCGGTCGCACGGCTTTTGAATGTTAAAGCGCAGAGCATTTCGAGCGAAAAAGCGCGTGAGCAGTTCAGGAAAATGTTCGAGTTTTTATCAATCAATAATCAACTCGATGCGGCAAAAGCACGGCGCGATTTGAAGTGGGAAATAAATTCAAATAAGACGATTTTGGATGATATTGAAAACGGTTCATATCGGAAATTTAACGGATAAAAAATTGGTAGGGGCGATGACTTGTCCTCGCCCGTTCAAGTTGAATATATGCAAACGTCGGGCGACCACAAGGGATCGCCCTTACAAATTTATTAAGGGGAAAAATTAAATGAGTGAAAAAAAAGTTTGGTTTATTACGGGTTGTTCGACCGGATTTGGGCGCGAATTGGCGAAGCAGCTTTTGGAAAACGGTTATCGCGTCGTCGTGACGGCGCGAGATGCGGGCAAGATTCAGAATTTGGTTAAAATTAACGCGGAAAATGCGCTGGCGTTGAATTTGGATGTGACGGACGCGGCGCAAGTTACGGATTCTGTTAAAAAAGCCGAAGAGCATTTCGGCAAAATTGATGTGTTGGTCAATAACGCGGGTTTCGGTTATTTCGGCGCGATTGAAGAATCTGACGAACGGGAAGTCCGCGCGATGTTTGAGGCGAATTTTTGGGGTTTGGCGGAAATGACACGCGCCGTTTTGCCGAAAATGCGCGAGCAAAAAAGCGGCACAATCGTTAATATTTCGTCAATCGGCGGGTTTGTCGGCAATCCGGGAGTCGGTTATTATAACGCGACAAAATTTGCCGTCAACGGATTTTCCGAAGCCTTGTCAAAGGAAGTCGCGCCGCTCGGAATCAAGGTTGTGATCGTTCAGCCGTCGGGTTTTCGCACCGATTGGGCGGGACGTTCGGCGAACGAAGCAACGAACACGATTGCCGATTACGCTGAAACTGCGGGCGCAAATAAAGACACGATTCGCGGTTACAGCGGCAATCAACCCGGCGATCCCGTTCGCGCCGTCAAAGCGATTATTCAAGCGGTCGAATCCGAAAATCCGCCGCTCAATCTGCTTTTGGGCAAAGCCGCAATGCGCGGTGCGCGGACGAAACTCGAAAAATTGAAAAAGGATTTCGACGCTTGGGCGGAAGTCACGGAAGGCGCGGATTTTCCTGAATCGGAAGCGGCTAACGCAAAATAATTTTAGCCGCGAACAAACACGAAAGCGAGAAGAAATTTTAACCACAGATGCACACAGATAAACACAGATTTTTAAGAGATGAGAATAATAGGAAAGATAAAATCAGATTGATTTATCCTGCTTTTATCTGTGTGCATCTGTGTGCATCTGTGGCTAAAAATTTTTAGTTTTTGAAAATGGAGAAAATATGAAAAAACGAACATTGGGAAGTGATTTGGAAGTGTCGGAAATCGGTTTGGGCTGTATGGGAATGTCGGCGTTTTATTCGGGGCGCGATGATGAAGAGTCTTTGAAAACGATTTATCGTGCGCTGGAAATCGGCGTGAATTTTCTTGATACGGCGGAAATGTATGGTCCACATACGAATGAGGAATTGGTCGGGAAAGCGATCAAAGGCAGGCGCGACGAGTTTGTGATTGCGACGAAATTCGGTATTTATCCTGATCCGAACGATCCGAACAACCGCATTATCAGCGGCAAACCGGAAACTGTGCGGCAATCGGTCGAGGGCAGTTTGAAGCGGCTCGGAATCGAGACGATTGACCTTTATTATCAGCACCGGATTGACCCGAATACGCCGGTCGAGGAAACGGTCGGCGCGATGGCGAAACTCGTCGAAGAAGGAAAAATCAGATACTTGGGATTGTCGGAAGCGTCGGCGGAAACTCTGCGCCGCGCGTCGAAAGTTCACAAAATCACTGCGCTGCAATCGGAATACAGTTTGTGGACGCGCGACCCGGAAGACAATGACGTGTTGGCGGCTTGCCGCGAATTGAACATCGGTTTTGTTGCTTATTCGCCTCTGGGACGCGGAATGCTTTCGGGCGAGATCAAGAAATTTGAAGATTTGGCGGAAGTCGATTATCGCCGCCACAGCCCGCGTTATATGGGCGAAAATTTTCAAAAGAACTTAGATTTAGTCGAAAAGATCGGCGAAATTGCGGCTGAAAAATGTGTTACGACTTCGCAGTTAGCTTTGGCTTGGGTTCTCGCCCAAGGTCAGGACATCGTGCCGATTCCGGGAACGAAACGGCGCAAATATCTGGAGCAAAACGCTGATGCCGCCGATATTATTTTGTCGCAGGAAGAACTCGCGGCAATCGAAGATGTTTTCCCGAAAGACGCGGTTTCGGGGCTGCGTTACCCGGAAGCGATGATGGCGAGTGTGAACAGGTAGAAATATTTTGACTTATAAATTGCCACTAGCTTCAGCTAGTGGACAGATATGGTAAATGTAAGGCTTTAGCCGAAATCTTTTATTGAAAATATTCCGCTCGGCTTTAGCCTAATTTGTGCTAAAGCAAAAAGGATGATTGATTTTTATCAGATATTTGGCTAAACCCTCTTGATTGTTAAACTTAACCACTAGCTAAAGCTAGTGGCAATTGATGGAAAGTCAACAAAGTTTATTAAAAAAGTAATGCAGGAATATTTACAGCCGACTGAATTTTTGAATTACGACGACGCATCCGTGCGCGAATTTGCGGAGCGAAATTCGGCGGGCGCAACAACTGAGCGTGAAAAAGCGGTCAAACTTTATTACGCCGTGCGCGATGGGTTTCAGTATAATCCGAACATTTTGGATTTGCGGCGCGAAGGGTTGAAGGCGAGCGATTTGCTTAAACGAAATCGCGGTTACTGCGTCGAAAAAGCGGTTTTGCTGGCGGCATCGGCGCGGGCGGTTGATATTCCGAGCCGCCTTAGTTTTTACATCGTCCGCAACCATATTGCGACCGACAAACTTGAGAAAATATTAAAGAAAAACTATCTCGTTTTTCACGGCGCGGCGGAGTTGTTTATTGACGGCAAATGGCTGAAAACTACGCCCGCGTTTAATAAAAATTTGTGCAAATATCTAAATGTCGAGCCTTTGGAATTTGACGGCAGCGCAGATTCGATCTTTCAGGAATTCGACAAATCGGGCAATGTTTTTATGGAATATCTCCACGAATACGGCGCGTTCGACGATTTGCCGTATCAATTATATTTGGATGAATTGCGAAAACATTATCCGCATATTTTTGAGAATCAGGAATATACGAACGGAGATTTAATTTACGATTTTACAGGATGAAAAAGACTGGAACGCAAGCGGCTCGCTTGCCTGAGCGCGGATTTTGCGCGAAAACGGCGTTTGTTTACTTTCAAGTTGAATGAAATCAAACGCTGTTACATCGCTGAAAAACGCGATGTTGCAAGCGAGCCGCTTGCGTTCCAGTCAAAAAAAATATGAGCGAAAAAATAAAAGCATACGCGGCGATGGAGCCGAAGGGCAGGTTTGAGCCGTTTGAATTTGAGGCGGGCGAACTTGGGAAGGAAGAGGTTGAAATCAAGGTCGCTTACGGCGGTTTGTGTCATTCGGATTTGTCAATGCTCAATAATGAGTGGCGAATGACGAAATATCCGTTTGTCGCGGGACACGAAGCGGTCGGCGAAATTACGGCGATGGGCGATAATGTCAAAGGTTTGAAAATCGGCGATAAAGTCGGTTTGGGCTGGAACGCGCAGACTTGCGGGCATTGTCAAAATTGTCTGTCGGGTTTTCAGATAAATTGTCCGAATTTGGTCGGAACAATCGTCGGACGACACGGCGGTTTTGCCGATAAAGTGCGCTGCAATTGGGATTGGGCGGTGAAATTGCCCGACGCGCTTGATATGTCGAAAGCGGGACCGCTCTTTTGCGGCGGCATCACGGTTTTTAATCCGTTTGTGCAGTTAGACATTAAACCGACGGATAAAGTTGGTATCATCGGCATCGGCGGTTTGGGACATTTAGCTTTGCAATTCGCCGATAAATGGGGTTGCGAAGTGACGGCGTTCACTTCGGATTTGTCGAAGACGGACGAACTGAAAAAACTCGGCGCAGATTTTGTTGTGAATTCGCGCGACTCGGCGGAACTTGAAAAATTGAAGGGCAAATTTGATATGATTTTATCAACCGTCAATGTTTCGCTCGATTGGGGCAAATATCTCGAAGCTCTTGCGCCGAAAGGACATTTGCACGTCGTCGGCGCGACGCTCGAACCAATTCCGGTTGTGTCGTTTCAATTGATCGGCAATCAAAAATCAGTATCGGGAACGGCAACCGGAAGTCCGACGGTTGTTGCTAAAATGCTCGAATTTTGTGCCAGACACAATATTGAAACCGTGACTGAAAATTATAAAATGTCGCAGATCAACGAGGCTTTTGAGCATTTAGAAAGCGGTAAAGCGCGATACAGAATCGTTTTGGAAAATGATTTTTAAGTGAAGAAATTTATCCACAGATGGACACGGATAAACACGGATAAGAAAGAATGGTCAGAATAAAAAATCAGTTTTTATCTGTGTTCATCTGTGTCTATCTGTGGATAAGAATTGATTTGGATTTTTTATGAATAAAGAAAATATCGTGCTGTTTGCGCGTTTGAAGGTAAAAAAAGATGCGGTTGAGGCGGCGAAGGCGGCGGCTTTGGCAATTGTCGAAAAATCGCGGGCGGAAAACGGCTGTTTAAATTACGATTGTCATCAGGCGATTGATGATGAAACCGTGTTTTTCTGGCACGAAACTTGGGCGGACAAATCTGCGCTCGACGAACATTTTGCGATGCCTTATTTTGCAGAATTGGGCGAAAAGTTAAAAGATATAACGGAAGAGCCTTTGCAGTTGACCTTGACGAAAATGGTCAGCGAAAAGGCTTAAAATTAACAAAACAAGGAAGGTTAAAAAAAAATATGCAATTTACAAGAAAAGCGGAAGCAAATTGGGATGGTTCCATTATTGACGGCAAAGGGAAAATCAAACTCGGCAGCGGCGCGTTTGAAGGCGCGTATTCATTCAAATCGCGTTTTTCGGAAGACGAAGGAACAGCGACAAACCCCGAAGAATTAATCGCGGCGGCACACGCCGGATGTTACACGATGGCTCTTTCGGGCAATCTCGGTCGCGCCGGTTACACGCCGACGAGTATTCATACAACAGCGAATGTCAAAATCGAAAAGCAAGGCGACGGCTTTGTCATTCCGAATATTGATCTCGTCACGGAAGCAATCGTTGAGGGTATCGAAGACGAAGAATTTCAGAAGATTGCTGAAGAAACGAAAAAGACTTGCCCGGTTTCGCAGGTTTTGTCCGGCGCGGAAATTAGTTTAAAGGCGAGTTTGAAATAAATTTCAGTTGAAAAGGCATAAAGGATAATGAAAAGGATTTCGTTATCCTTTATGCCTCAATCGGTTATTAATTTGATGCGCCACGTCCGGTTTTTTGTTGAAGTTCCTCGATTTTCTGCGAGGCTTGCGCTTTCGTCAAATTTTCGTCGAATTCTTCTTTGGCTTCTTCGCTCAAAGTCGAAAGATACGATTTTTGTGCGCCGGTCATCGGTTCGTCGCCGGTCGTCCACGTTTCCGGGTCTTTGATTGTATTACTTTCGTCGGCGTGTTCTTGAATTTTTTTGTCTGACATAATATTTTACTTCCTTATTGTATGATTTTGTTTCAATTGTGAAACGTAAAATTATCTATTGCACAAACTGTGCCAGAATGGAAGAATATTTATTAGTTGGCAAATCGGAAACGGCAAGTTATCATCAAATTAAGAAATAGCAAAACATTAATTATTTGTGTTTGCAGAAATATTATAAATTAGGAGTTGAAAATGGGAAATTTTACAAAAGAAGCAACAGATTCAAATTGGCAGGCGGAGATTTTGAATTCCGATAAACCGGTTTTGGTGGATTTTTGGGCGGAATGGTGCGGACCTTGCCGGATGATTGCGCCGTCGGTCGAAGCCGTCGCCGAAGAATATGCCGGCAAAGCGAGCATCGTTAAAATGAATGTGGACGAAAATATGAACGTCCCGCAGCAATACGGGATTCGCGGAATTCCGACACTGATTTTATTTAAAGACGGTCAGGAACAGGAACGCATTGTCGGCGCGGTTTCGCGTGAAGCGATTGCCAAAGTCGTCGAAAAATACGTTTAAGAGTAATTTAGAATTTAGCCCGCGAAAGATACGAAAGACACGAAAAATAATTCGGATTTTTCGTGTCTTTCGCGGGTGAAACATTTTATGAAAGCGATATTGGTTAGAGACTTTGGTGCGCCGGAAGTAATGAAGTTGGAAGAAATTCCGACACCCGAACCGCACGAAAATCAGATTCTCGTGCGCGTTCACGCCGCCGGAGTCAATCCGGTTGATTCATATATTCGCTCCGGGACTTACGCGCAAAAGCCCGAACTGCCATACACGCCGGGAAAAGACGGCGCGGGAATTGTCGAAAAAATCGGCACAAATGTCACAAAGTTTAAAGTCGGCGACCGCGTTTTAACGGCTGATTCGGTCAGCGGCACATACGCGGAATTTTGTTTATGCGCTGAGAAAAATCTCATCAAACTGCCTGAAAATGTTTCTTTTGAGCAAGGCGCAGGCGTTTTTGTGCCTTACGCGACGGCTTATCGTGCGCTTTTTCAAAAGGCGAAAGCAGTAACGGGCGAAACGGTTTTAGTTCACGGCGCGTCCGGCGGAGTCGGTGTCGCCGCGATTCAATGGGCGAAAAATGCGGGATTAACAATCATCGGCACGGCAAGTTCGGATAAAGGAAAAAAACTCGTTAAAGAACAAGGCGCGGATTTTGTCGTTGACCACTCAGACGATAATTACCTTGATGAAATTTTGGAAATTACCAATGGCAAGGGCGTTGAAATAATTTTAGAAATGCTCGCCAACGTCAATCTGCAAAAGGACTTCGACGTTCTGTCAATGTTTGGCAGAATTTCGATTATCGGTAATCGTGGAAGTCTCGATTTCAATCCGCGAGCGATTATGGGTAAGGACGCGAGCGTTTTCGGACTCGCACTTTTTAATGCGCCGGACGCGGAAATGGACGAAATTCACACGGCAATTTATGACGGATTAGGTGCAGGATTTTTGAATCCGGTAGTCGGCAAAACTTTTTCGATTGAACAAGCAGTTCACGCACATCGCGCCGTGATTGAAGAAAAAGCGTTTGGCAAAATCGTCTTGAAAATATGAAAAAAACAATCGAATACGCCGAAATTATAATGAACGACGAACGTGAAAAGATCGTCGCGGAAACGCCGACCATCTATGAATCTGACAAAATAGAACGCATCTACGAATTTGCCGACGGCGCAATCGTCAAGTACGAATGGCAGGCAACGCCCGACGGCAGAACTTCCGCCGTCGGTGCATTCAACCACCGTTTCACACTGATTTCGCTGCCGCCGAAAAATCCACACGGCTTCAAAAAAGGCATTATCAAAGAAATAGATTATCCGCGCAGTTAGCAAAAAAAAGCACGGATAATTTATCAGGTCAAATTTTACGGCAGTTTGCGGTCGCGCTGCGTCACGCCTAAAAGTCGTGCCGGATAAGTCGCAAAATTTTCGATTTCGATTTGATACTGATTGGTTTTTTTATCTTGTTTCCACCGAATCTGTGCGGCGGCGATGTATGTTCCTTCACCTTTGCCGGTTTTATTGTTAATCGTCAGTTCGATTACGCCGAACGGATAATCGAGCGAACGATAGCCGCCGCGATATTCGGCAAACTGCGTCCATCTTTCAAAAACGATAAAAATCCGCTTTTGATCGCCGTCAATGCTTTCACGAACGACATTCACGGGAACTCCGACATTTTCGCCGACAGAAAATCTGCCGAGTTCCTGTTTACGAATTACATTCAGCACATCGTCCTGACCTTTTTCTTGTAGTAAACTCAAATTTTCCTGCGCCTGCGCGTCAGTCGTTAAACCGTTAATTGTCAGTGTAAAAGTTCGCGTGACGGTTCTCGTGTTAAACCCGGTTCCGTAGCTTAAAACCGTTCCCGTATAGGTTTCGCGTGTTTGAGCATTTGCCTTCGACGCGGCAAACAACGTAAAAATTATCAAACAAAATAAATAAATCTTCTTCACTAGTAACCCTCCTTGATTAAAAAAATGTTGTGTCAAAACCAATAAAAACTTGTTACCGAGTCTTTATTATAACCTAATTTTTTAGGTTGCTTTGTCATCAAGTGAACAAACAGAAAATTTTTATAGACTAATCTCTTCGTTGATTGAAGCTAAAATAATTAACTCGAACATTTTGATGTGGAGCAATTTACCGTCTAACTGTTCCTCAAAAAAAAGTTAAAGGAATAAATTGAAATTTGGCTGTGAATTTAGGTGGGAATTAAAAAAGAGGCGTTTGGGAACGCCTCTAAACTATTGAAAACATTAGTGCCGACTACAAGATTTGAACTTGTGACCTCCCGCGTGTGAAGCGGATGCTCTACCACTGAGCTAAGTCGGCGTTGGAAACTTTGACTTTTAGATTGAAGGATCGTCGGCTTTGGCGGGACGATTTTCTTCAGTGGATTTGGTTGTTGCCAGCGTCGAATCAAAGAAAAAATGACGTGTTCCGGTAGCGGTCACTCCTTCGGAGACTTGCGGATCGGCGTTAATCGAATAGAACGAAGGTTTCGTAGCGGATTGTTCCTCGACCTTCATTGTAAATTTGTAACCGTTAACGACCGGCTCTTGTCCGGCGAATTTTTCGTCTAACTGAACGGATTTGATAAGTTCATCGAAACTCGACGCAAATTTCCCCTGATGTTTTGAAGCGTATTGAGTTTGCAGTGTTTTCATCGTTTGAATGGTTTGGGCGGCGGTCGTTTCGTTTCCGCTTCTGACCATTGTCTGCCACGCGGGAACACCGACACCGATAAGCAGTGCGATAATCGCAATCACGATCATTAACTCGATCAAATTAAACCCGGCTTGATTCTTAAAATTTCGGCGTGTTTTTTTCATATCTCTTCTTTACATTTCCTCCGAACCTTATCACGAATATTTCGTCGAAAGGTTGCAAATATTTGATAAATCAATTTATATCACAAATCAATTGACGAATAAAATTTTAATCTCGAACAATCTTGACAAGTTTTTTAAAATCAAAAGAATTTGCCTACGAAAGACACGAATTAAACGAAAATTAAAACAAAATTTAAGTTTTTTCTTTTTTTCGTTTGATTCGTGTCTTTCGTAGGCAGAAAAAAAATCAAAGTTTCAAACAAATTTCGCGGAACTTTTTAACCGAAATTCAGTCTAATAAACTGAATTGAAACTTTTTAATGCAGAAACAGCATCAAATCCTGTAAAATGTTTTTGGTATGCCTGTTCTACAAACAAACGAGATGAGAGATTGGATAACAACTGAAACCGAAGCCGCCGCGCCGCCGATTGCGCCGGTTTTCGATTCAAACGAAAAAATCAAGCGTCTGCAAGCGACGATTGAACGCGTTATTAAAGGCAAGTCCGAAGTCGTCAAACTCGCGCTCGTCGCGCTGTTGGCAAAGGGACATCTTTTGATCGAAGACGTTCCCGGCATCGGTAAAACGACGCTCGCCAACGCGCTGGCGCGGGCTTTGGACTTAACATTTCAGCGTGTTCAGTTTACGAGCGATCTGCTGCCGTCAGATGTCATCGGGCTTTCGATTTACAATCAATCGAGCGGAAATTTTGAATGGAAACCGGGACCGATTTTCGCCAATATCGTTCTCGCCGATGAAATCAACCGCGCCACGCCGAAAACTCAGTCAGCCCTGCTCGAAGCGATGGCTGAAGAACAAGTCACGGTCGAAGGCGTTTCGCGCCGTCTGCCGAAGCCGTTTATGGTGATTGCCACGCAAAATCCGGCGGAGCATCACGGAACTTATCCGCTGCCCGAATCGCAGCTCGACCGATTTATGCTCCGTCTGCACGTCGGTTATCCGAAAAAAGAAGACGAACGCAATATTTTGCGTGACCGCGAACGCGCCAATCCGCTCGAATTCGTCCGCGCCGCGATGAGCGAATCTGACGTTTTGGAGTTGCAAAGATTGGTTTCCGAAGTTCGCGTTGACGAAGCGTTAATCGAATATTTACTGAATATCGTCGAGCAGACCCGCGAAATCGAAACTATCGAACTCGGCATCAGCCCACGCGGAACGCTTTCACTTTTTCGCGCCGCGCAAGCCATCGCCTTAATCGAGGGACGTGATTTCTGCATTGCCGACGACATTAAAAAACTCGTTCTGCCGGTCTTCGCGCACCGCATTATCGTCAATTCGCGCTCGACCAATCTCAAACACAAAACCCGCGAATCCGAACAGATTCTGCGCGATATTTTGCAGAAAACGAATGTGCCGATTTAGAACATTTATTAATGAAATGACAATGCTAATTGATAGATGAATCTAAAAAATCTCAGCCAAATTTTCAGCCTGCGCGATTTTCGGAATGCGATTCTCGGCGCGATTGTCGTGTTCGGCGGACTCGGTTTGGCGATTTTTACTTTGTGGGCGCATCAGTCGGGTGATGTTCGTCTGGCGGGAATCGCGGCGGGCGTTTCGCTGGTTTTCGTGCTGATTATTTTGATTTTTATCGTGCCGCCGCTTGCCCGTAACGCGAGTGCGGAAGCCTCGCAGATGAATCTGCCGTTTGAACTGACAATCGGCGGTGCGATAATTTTCGGTTTGATGGTGATTGTCGGCTTTTCGGCTTGGAATACGGGCAATAATTTACTGTTTCTGGTTTTGTCGTTTCTTGCCGCGTCGCTGATTGTCGCATTTTTTATGGGCAGTGCGAGTTTGAAGCGTCTGGACGTGAAAATGCGTTTTCCCGAAACGATTTTTGCCGAAGAACCGACTCCGATTCTGGTCAGTCTGCATAACCGCAAAAGGATTTTCCCGACCTTTTCGGTGATCGCCGAAGTTCGCGGACGGGCGCGTGAAAAATCAATTCTCGCCGATGAAATGAAGGAACTTCTGCCCGCAAAATGGGCGGAAAAACTGATGCGTCCGCCGATTATCAAACACACGCTCGACTATTTCGTCTATGTTCCGCGCCGCGACGAAATCGAAAACAAAGCCGAACATATCTTCAACCAACGCGGGCGATTTATTATCAAGGATTTTGAACTTTCGACGCGCTTTCCGTTCGGCTTTTTTCGTCACCGGCGAAGGCTTTCGGCAAAGGAGGCGGAAATCGTGATCTTTCCGAAACTCGTTTCGATTGAAAAAGAAATCGAAGATTTGCCGCTCGAAGTCGGCAAACTCGTCGCCAATAAACGCGGAATGGGACAGGATTTGCTCGCCCTGCGCGATTATCAGCCGATGGACGATCTGCGCCGCGTTGACTGGAAGGCGACGGCGCGAACGAATCGTTTGATAATCCGCGAATTTTCCGCCGAAGATGACAAACGCATTACGGTTTTCTTTGACACACGGCTCAAGAGAATTGCTAGTTTTGAAAAGAAAAAATCACTCCGCGAACGAATGGAAGACGAACGAAAAGACGTGAAATCAACGCCGGACGATGAGCGTTTTGAAAAGGGAGTCAGCAAAACCGCGTCGTTCTTGTCATATTTCACCGAAGAACAATCTGAAATTCGACTTGTTATTGACGGCGAAAAAGGTGAATTCGGCATCGGGCGGGAACATCTTTCCGAATGCCTCAAACGGCTGGCGACAATTGACGCGAAATTCGTCGAAAATTTTGAAAACAAATCATTTGAACAATCACTCAATGAAATCGCCGACGAGCGCGATAAAAGTCACACATTTTTAATCACGACGCAAAATGAAAACGATTTTTCACCGGAAGTCGTGCAGAAAATCAATATATTGGAATTCTAAAAGGCAGAAGCCCGCGCGTGAGCAAGGGCGCATCTCGAATGGCAGAAGCCCGCGCGTGAGCAAGGGCGCAAACACTCATTATGGATTACGAATACGATTATAATGATTTCCCAATCGCCTATTTAATTACATTTCGCACATATGGAACTTGGCTGCACGGCGATGAAAAACTTTCGATTGACCGACGATTTAATATTTACGGAACACCAAAACGAGATGCAAATCCAAACTTGAAAAAAGAAATATTTGAAGAACTCAGGCACGATCCATTCATTCTTACCGAAAATCAAAGAGAACTTGTAAAAATCGCAATAGAAGAAGTTTGCGAACATCGCAGTTACAAATTGCAGGCGATCAATGTCAGAAGCAATCACGTTCACGCCGTCGTTTCAGCGGAGATAAAATCAAAATTTATCATTAACGCTTTTAAGAGTTATTCAACGAGAAAATTACGCGAAAATTTTTTAGCAGAGCAGGAAACGAAAATTTGGGCGCGTGGCGGGAGTCGCCGGTATTTATGGAAGTCGCGTTTTGTGGCACTTGCGATAGAATATGTTTTGTATGGACAGGGTGACATAATTCCTGCTTTTGACGGGTGTGTTGAGTTTGATGATTGAGAGGAATTACGCCCTTGCTCACGCGCGGGCTTCTGCCTTTTAGATGCGCCCTTGCTCACGCGCAGGCTTCTGCCGTAAGAAATTTGTCACAAAATCTTAATCAGTGGTGTATTTTAATCAGAAGGCACGTTTGGAATGCTGAAAAATGAACGAAGGCGCGGAAATATTTGTGGACGCGATGTTTGAGCAAGCGGCGGTCGCTCAGGAAGAAAAAATCGTATTTGATGAGGCTTTTACGCTTCACCATCGGACTGTCTTTCGGGCGGCGCGGTCGGTCGTGCAGGACGCGGGACTCGCGGAAGATGTCACGCAGGAAGTTTTTTTGCGGCTCTATAACAATCTCGATTCGATTACAGATGCGGAAATGCTCCGTCCGTGGCTGATTAGAGTGGCGATAAATGTTGCCCGAAATACTTTGCGCGGAAATATTCGGGCGAACACGCGGGACGAAAATTACGTCAAAGAAACAGCGGAAGTAAGCGTTTATTCGGTCGAGTCAGATTATGAACAGCGTGAATCAACGAGCGAGATTCAACGTGCTTTGAATAAGATCAAAGAACCTTTGCGAAGCTGTTTGATCCTAAAACAGCAGGGTTTGTCTTATAAGGAAATCGCCGAAAGTTTGTCGCTCAATGAAACGAGCATTGGGCAGTTTGTCGCGCGTGGACGCAAGGAATTTGTCCGGTTTTACGGCAAAATCGGGAGAGAAGAAATACAATGATGGAAAAGTGTTTTGATGAAATAATCCTCCAAGGTTTTTTGGACAATGAGCTGCCTCTCGAATTGTCGCAAAATGTCGCGCGGCACGTCGCGGACTGCGATTTGTGCGCGATACTGCTTGCCGAAGTCGAAGAAGAAACTTCTTTCACCTTTAACGCGCTCGAACGGGAATTTGACACGTTAATTCCGACCAATCGTTTGTGGACGAAGATCAACGAATCCATCGAAACTCAAAATCGAAAGATCAGTGTTTGGACTCGAATCTCGAATTTCAAATTTCAAATTTCAAATTTCAAATTTAATATTGCGAATGTCGCGGCTTTGGCGAGTTTGTTAATGATTATCGGCGTGGTCACGGTGTTAATTGCCGTTAAGAACAATAATGTTTCAGGCGATGTTGCTGCTGAAAACAAACCGGCGATTCAGGAAGTTCAGACGGCGAAAATTGATAATCCTGCGCCGATTATTGATCCCGTAATTTTAACTCCGGCACCGGAAACTAAAACAAAAAATCCGGCAAATTCGCAATTTCGAGTCGAAAAAGCGAATTTCGTAAAAGTTGAACAATCCCG
Organism: Pyrinomonadaceae bacterium; assembly: GCA_965247805.1. Taxonomy (GTDB): domain Bacteria; phylum Acidobacteriota; class Blastocatellia; order Pyrinomonadales; family Pyrinomonadaceae; genus JAFDVJ01. Next base: position 3,180,063 of record OZ252034.1, on the reverse strand, counting down.
AAAGCCGGAAGTTGAAACGCCGAGACTTGTAATTCCAAAAACGCAGCCGCAAACTCCGCAATATCTGGACGGTGAAGAAAGTTATGTCAATACGATTGCGCGGCTTGAAAAAACGGTGGACGGCAATAAAGACGAGGTTTTAAAGCCTTCGGCGCGGTTCGCCTACGAAAAAGATTTGGCGGTCGTCAACGACACGATTGACAAGATGAAACAGGAAGTCAGGAAAAATCCGAAAAACGAAGGCGCGAAACAAGTGCTGTTTTCTTCGTATCAAAACAAGATCGAATTGCTTAATTCCGTCACGCAGCGCAGCGAACTGATGGCGAGTATGCGTTAAGGACGTTTATATTTGAATGAAAAAGAGAATTCTCAACACAACAAACAGTTGGCAAAATTGTAATTTAATCAGAACACCGGGCGATAGCGACGTGAGAAACGTAAAATTTATTACGACTCCATCGCTTGTTGTGCTGACTTTTATGCTTTGTTTATTAAGTTTTCAAACTATTTCAGCCCAAAAAACGCCGCCGCCGAGAACCGAACCGAATTCAAAAATTGTCACCGTGCCTTTGCCGCGATCAACTCCGCCGAAAAATTCGGAAGCAAAAAAAATCATCGTCAATGAAAGCGGAACGCCCGCCGAAAAATCAGTTTCCGTCGCGCCGAAAGTCAATATTACGCTTTGTGTCAAAGAGGGAACTGTCAAAATCAACGGTTGGGAACGCGACGAAATTCGTGCTTTTGTGGACGGCGGAAGTCAGGTCGGTTTCAAAATCGCGCAGAAAAATACAAAGTCCGGTCAGCCGGAATGGGTTTATGTTGTCGGTTTTGAACCTTCAAATACCAAAGAACTCAAACCTGAAGAATGTCTGTCGGGCAGCGAAATCGAACTTGACGTGCCGCGCGGCGCGACCGTCAATCTGAAAAGTCTGGAAAGTGAAATTAATATTGCTTCGGTCGCTAAGGTTTGGATCGTTAATTTGAGCGGCGATATTACGCTCAACGACATTGCCAACGGCATCGAAGCGACGACTTCGAGCGGCGATTTGATGGTTGAAAAATCGAGCGGACGAATGATTTTAAATAATACGGAAGGCAACATTACGGCATTTGAAGTCAGTCCGAGCGAAATCGGCGACATCTTCAAAGCAAAAACAAACAGCGGACGAATCTCTTTGCAAGCGGTCGAACACCGCCAGATTGAAACAGGTTCGATCAGCGGTTCGACAGCTTATGACGGTGCAATGCTCGATGGCGGGCAATATAATTTTTCAACGACGAACGGCTCAATCGTTCTGGCAATTCCGCCCGGTTCGATTTGTAAGATTAATGCATGGTTCGGCTTCGGCGCATTTACATCGGAAATTCCGCTGCAAAACGCGCTGAAAAAAGAACAAAGTATGTCGGCACAGCTTGGCACGACGGACGCAACTTGCAGTCTGAATCTTAAAACGGGAAGCGGCGGAATCAGGATTAAGAAAAAGTAAATTTGGTAAGCATAATTATTTGAAAAAAGAAAATCCGACATAAAAAATGTTCGAGTCATATCCCGGATTATCATTTGCCCTGTTGCCGTTGGAAAGATGGTGATATTTGTAGCCGATTGTGACGGCTTTTTTGTTACGAAGCATATATTGAACGCCGCCGCCTAAATCTGCCGTAAAGTTAAATTTTGCGCCGAAATCACCCGGCACTTTTTTTGAAAAGTAAATAAAACCGCCGCTTGAGCCGATAAATGGCTGAAATTTCTTTTCCCGTCGAAAATTGACCTGCAAACCAAGCGGCGCGATTCCCCAACCATAAACTGATTTTCTAACTTTTTCAAATCCAAAACCATTACCAATTGAAACAAAGCGAAAAGTCGGATATGACAAAACCGCCGCCGGAATCGCATCAATCGTATATTTTAACGCGACCGTTTTACCCGGCTTGAAAATTCTCGCGTAACGCAATCCGACTATTCCGAATCGTGCATCTTTTGTCGAACCGATCACTTTGTTAGAGGTAGGTGACGCGCCGCCCCAAATCATAAATTCGTTTTTGGCATTTATAGTTTCGTTCGTGTTAGCTTGTGCAAAAGACAAAACACTGAAAAACAAAATTGTGCAGATAATTGATAAAGTATTTCTCAAATTCATTTTTTCTCCATAATTATACAAATCAAGTGCAACATCTTAGGCTTGAATTAAATTATCGTTCTAAAATGCAATCGAGGCTTTAAAAAACACGCAAGCCTTAATGTCATTTCTATTGATGTTTAAGGCTTAATTGTTTAATTAAATTTTCAGTTGTTCGTCTATCAAAACATAGGCTGATTTCCACTCTTTCATTTGGGAGAAAGTGAAGTTTTGGTTCTGTAGTTTTGAGAGAAGATGAATACATAAACTTCCTTCAGGTTTTTGTTTGAAACGCAATTATCTTATTATGAGCGTGTTTGCTGCGTCAAGTTTTTTTGAAAGTTGAAAAGTTGTAAATTTTACTTATTGACAAAAAATTACAACTTTCCAATGCGTTCAGGCGTAATAACCTGCAATAATTATTTGGAAGCAGGTAAAGTTTGCAGAAAAGAAAATGAGTTTCGACAACATCATCGGACAAACAATTGACGGCACATACCGGATCGAACGCCAACTCGGAAAAGGCGGAATGGGAACGGTTTATCTGGCGACGCATCTCGGCACGGAGCGTCCCGTGGCGGTCAAGGTGATCGCGCCGCAATTTATGGAGCGTCCCGAATTTGTCGAGCGTTTTCGCCGCGAAGCCCGCGCCGCCGGACGACTTCGCCATCCGAACGTCGTGGACGTGACCGATTTCGGAATCGCCGAAGACAAAGCCGGCAAAGTCGCGTATCTCGTGATGGAATACCTCGACGGCTGCACGCTCGGCGAGATTCTCGAAGAAGAAAAAAAACTGCCGCTCTCATTCACGCTCGACATTATCGAACAGGTTTGTTCGGCGGTTCACGCGGCGCACGAACAGGGAATTATTCACCGCGATTTAAAGCCCGATAATATTTGGTTAGAGCCGAATCAGCGCGGCGGCTACACCGTCAAAGTTCTCGATTTCGGAATTGCCAAACTCGAAGAAAATCACGACGGCGACGGTTCAAATGAATTAATTCACATTTCCGCGATGCCGACACAGGAAATAAATTTTGCTGAAACTCTTGCTGATAAAACACAATCAAACACAATTGTTGACGGTAAAAATTCAACTGCAATTTATGAAAAAGGCACGGCAATTATGACCGCCGAAGCCGGCACTCTGATTCAGCCGATAAAAGATTTTTCCGAAAAAGGCACGGCGATTTTAGAAGCGAACGAAATTGATTCGGAAGACGGCACGGCGATTTTTCCGAATAAACAAACGCAGATTATTGAACAGGAAGACGGCACAAAACTGATGTCGCCGCCTGCCGCAACCGATAAAAATTCAAAAGGCGTAACTTCGACGAGTGAATTAACGCGTGTCGGTGCGGTTCTCGGCACACCGCTTTATATGTCGCCGGAACAATGTCGCGGCGAAAAACTCTCGCCGTGTTCGGATATTTACAGTTTGGGCGTGATTACCTATCAAATGCTCGACGGCAAAACGCCGTTCGAGGGCGATTTTACGAGCGTAATGGAGTCGCACAAAGAAACGCCGCCGCCGCCGCTGACGACGAAAAAAATTCCGCGTAAAATAAAAAAAGTCGTCAACTCGGCGTTATCGAAAAACTACATTGAACGTCCTCAGACGGCGGAAGCGTTAGCGACACAGCTTCGCGCACAGTCCGAAGGTATCGGCGCACTGCTTCGCCGTTCGATGGTTATCTACAGTGAACATCTGCCGAAGTTTCTCGGTCTGACGACTTTTTTTCTACTGCCGGTAATTTTACTGACGATTGCGACCGTGACCCTTAGTTTTTTAAAAGTTAGTGAATTGATTGATAAAGATTGGGGAAACTTTTTAATCGGCACGAACAGCTTTTTGCTCACTATTATCGCGCCGTTCTGTGCGAGTTTGATCGTCGGTGCGACAACCTGGATTGTCGTTCAGCATCTGGCTGTTCCGCTGCGACCCGTGCGTGTTCGTCCGGCACTCGAAGCCGTCAAAAAAAGATGGAAAGCGTTTGCGTGGACGGGAATTTTGAAAACCATTATCAGTATCGTAACGTGTGGAATCGGATTTTTGGTCGGCGAATTTATCTGGTCGCTTTACGCTTCGGTCGTAATGATGGAAAAACTTAGCGGCTGGCAGGCGTTAAAGCGTTCGACCGCGCTTGTCCGGCGATCATTTTTGACGACAGTAACCACAATTTTACTAATGTTTTTGGTTCCGGCGATACTTTCAGGTTCGATTTGGTATATTGTTTTCGTTTCGGTCAAAGCATTTGACAAAACGCCGAATCCGCCGCCGGCAGCCGAACAAACTTTCAATACTGACGATGAGGAAGCCGAAAGTTCGAGCGATAAAAAATCTATTCACTTCAAATTTGACAATAGTTCGCCAATTAATAATACCGAACCGGGCAAAAATATGCGTGCGCGTGCGATTGAAACAATTGAGGGTTCACTGATTCAGATTTTGTGGCTGCCGATGCAAATTTTCGTCGCCTCATTTATCTCGATTATTCTCGCGTTGCTCTACTTAAAGACAAAGCAGGCAGGCGGCGAATCAATGCAGGATTTGCTTGAACAATTTGAAGTTGCCGAGCGTCCGAAATCGAAATGGCAGCAGCGCGTTCAGGCACGTTTGATGCAGTCGGGAAGAACTGTCAGCAAAACGTAAAAAGATGAAAATTCTTTTGAGAAAATTCGGTTTTATTTTATGCGTCGTCGTCTTTTCGGCGGCATTGGCGAACGCGCAAAATTTCAAACGCGAGTTGGATTTACCTAAAGGCGTAAACGTCGAAATCGTCAACAATTTCGGGCGCGTCGAAGTTTCGGCAGCGGAAAACGAAGATGAAAATCAGACTGAAATTAAAAGTTTGCTGATCGCCGATTCTGACAAATCCTTTGCCGATACGGAAATAAAAATTACCAATCTCAACGGCAAATTTCGCGTCGAAGTCGCGCCCGTGAACGCGAAAAAACGAATTGATTTAACGCTCAAATTACCCGCGAGAACAAGTCTTAAAATTCAAACTAACGAAGGCGAAGTCCGTGTTTCCGGCGATTTTGCGGCAGTCGAAATTCGCACCGTCACCGGCACGATTGCGGCTGACGTGCCGCTCGAAAATCTCAAATATAATTTTGTCTGGAGCGAAAGTCGTCCGCGCGTTTTGAGCGATGTCGAACTCGCTAAAATCAAGGAAAAATCGGCAGGGAAATTTGTCATCAGCGGCAAGGCAAACAAAGAAACGCCGAAATCTAAATTCAGTCAGGTTAAATTGTTTGAAGGCGAAGAAACCTCAGATTCTACCGAAGAAACACCTGAATCAACGACTGAAAAACAAAAAACAAAAAACAAAAAACAAAAAACAAAAAATCAACCGAACGCCGTTTTGCTAAACTTGACGACCGCTCGCGGCATAATTTTGCTGAACATCAACCCGAACGAAGTGCCGTCCGATCTGCGTGACCGACCGCTGACGAACGCCGCGAAAGCGATTGTCCGCAGCGGCGATTCCTTGCTCACGGAGGCGATTCGCCGCGCCGCGCCGCGTTATTTTAACGAATACACCGCGACTTTGCCGCCGTTCAAAAGAGAGCCTTCGATAAGTCCCGCTAAAATTAATCCGACCGTCAATTCAAATGTCAAAAAGGTTTTAGTGCGCGTCACGGACATCAACAACCGCGCGATTTCCGATTTGAAAAAGGAAGATTTCGAGGTTTCGGAACGCGGCGATGACCGCGAGATTTTATCAGTTGTCCCGACGACTGCGCCGTTTAATTTGGTTTTATTGTTGGATATTTCGGGAAGCGTCGAAAATTACGTTGATTTCATTCGCAAAGCTGCGCGGGCATTTGTCGAAACTGCCGATAAAAACGACAAAATTGCGATCATTATCTTCAACGAAGATGTCAAACAAATCTCGACATTCACGACCGATAAAGGCAAACTTTCCGAGAGTTTAGACACTTTCGATGCCGGCGGCGGCACGGCTTATTATGACTCGCTCGCCTACACTTTGGCTGAAACTCTGCGACCTTTGCGCGGCGAACGAACAGCAATTGTCGTTTTGACGGATGGCGACGACAATTATTCGTTTTTACCGTTCGACGCGCTGCTCGGTTCAATTCAGGAAAGCGGCGCGTTGATCTATCCGCTCTACGTTCCGTCCGCGTTGATTGCGGCTTCAAACGCCGATCTGAACGCGAAAATTGATCCGCTTCGCGCCAAATATATGGGTTTAACGACCAAAGCCGAAGGCGAAGGCGAACGCCTCGCCCAAATTTCCGGCGGCGTTTATTACCCGATTACGCAGCTCAGTCAGATTCAAACAGCCTACAACGACATCGTAAAGCAGCTTCGCACGGCATATTCGATAACATTCAAATCCGATTTAGTTGAAACAAGCGACAAACTGACCGCTTCGCCGCGCCTAAAAGTTAAAGTCAAGCGCGACAACGCTTTCGTCAAATTAGGTTCGGTCGTCGAAGTTCCGGCAAACGTCTCCGAAGTTAAAAAAAAACGAAATAGTTCGCCAACTTTCCTTCAAAACATTTCCTACTTTGCGCCTTATGCTCCTTTGCGGGAAATCAATTTCAAAAAATCCGAAATTGGCGAGATTTCCGGCGACATCGAAAAAGTCAAGTATAAGCAATTCGTCAACGATAATCTCAAAATTTCAAAACTTGAAAACTTTGACATCAACCAATCGCAGGGCGCGTTTTTGCTCAACAACGACAAGGAAACAATCGCCGTCAGCCGCTGGATTTCGCCGAAGCGAACGCGCTCTTACCCGTATGAACGCGTTTACGACACGCTCGCTGCTGACGGGAGAAAAGTGACGATCATTCCGGTTGTCAAAGACGAAGGTTTGGGCGGCGCACGAGATTTTTTGCAGTGGGACACGATTTCGCTGTTGAGTTTGCTGGATGTTCACGTCATTCTGGCGTATTACGATTCAGCCGAAAAAAACGAAAAACGCAATGACCAAATCACTTCGCAAAAATTAGATAATGCTTATATTTCATCGCGTTTGAAAGAGATTTTTGAATTCAAAGGAACGACCCGCGAATGGAATGAACGCGAAACCAAACAACTCAAACCGATGTTTGAAAAGGCAAAATCGTCTTACAGGCAAATTTCCAAAACGACGAAAACTTATCTGCACGACGAAACCGCGCTCGACGAACTGATAAAATACGCCGAAACTCCTGAAAAATTCATCGAATTTTCGCGCAGTAAATCAAAAACCGCGCAAAACCGCGAATTTGAAACCTTGCAGCCGAAGGAAGCATTATCGAGCGATACGAAAGCCAAAGTCACGATCAACAACGCGCTGTTCGGCAAATATTTTTTCACCTGCGACGAAACCAAAATCGAAGGCAAAACGCTCTATTTAATCGAAGCAAAACACAGCCAACGCGCCAAATTCCCAAGCAAAAATGACATCAAAGACGGCTTGGTCAAAATGATGGTTTACACGAATCTGACCAACGTCAAAATCGGTAAACTGCCATTCAAACTGCGCGTGATGATTCGCCTAACCTCAAATCAATTAAAAGGTTCAATCAACAGTGATGCGAAAACGGCAGACCTCGAAAAATATTTCTCAGATAATAATTTCGCGCTCAAAGACAAAGAATTTTTCAACAAACTCTTTCAAGAAGCGCAGGAAAACAAATTCACAATAATTTTGGAACACGCCGAAACAGCGAAATGAAGTTTATCGGCATCAAACGCAAGAACCCAAACAGGAGAATTTATGAAATTAAAACTTATTCTGACGATCATTTTCGTCTTGATTCTGAACTTTGCGGGACAAGCGCAGGAAACTCCGAAACCCGACCAAACGAAACAAACTCAACCGAAATTAACCGCTAAAGACTACACGGATTTGCTCGCAAAATTAAAAGGCGGCGATACAAACATTGATTACAAAACTCTGCGAATGGCTTTTACGGAAACTGAAGAATATTCATACGACGGACCGGAAAAAGCCGACCGCGAAAAGTTTTTCAAACCTTTCAATGACAAAAATTACAAGGAAGCTCTTAAACAAGCCGAAAAATATCTTGAAAAAAATTACGTTGACGCAAATGCTCATTACGTTGCTTATAACGCCGCCAAAGAATTAAAAGATGATAAAAAAGCGGCATTTTATAAAGCTGTATTGCTCGGTTTACTCAGTTCGATTCAGAGCGGAAACAACGGACTTTCGGAAAAAACGCCGTTTTATGTCATCACGATTGATGAAGAATATACGATGATGAAATTTCTCGGCTTTCAATTCACATCACAAAGTTTGCAGCATTTGAACGATCACACTTTTGATGTGATGACGGCGACAAACACCAAAACAAACGAAAAAGTAACGCTTTATTTCAATATTGATATTGTTTGGGCAGCAGAAACAAAAATCTTCGGCGGTAAGTAAGTACGAATTATTATGAAAAAGTTTATCTTCCTTTGGCTTTTTATTTTTACGTTTCAACTTTTTGCTCAAAACAAACCTGTTGCTTTAAAATTCGATGAATTCAGCGATTCATTCTATGATCGAACCGAGCGTTTTGCGGAGAGAATGAAAAACGAATTTTTGAGTAAAAAGGCGGTTATTATTTTCTACAATCCAAGAAAAGGAAAATATCCGCTCAAAGATGGGAAAGATTGGGCGGAAAGGGCAAGCAGCCAGATTTATTACTCAGCCAATATTTCTAAAGACAGAGTTATTGTAATTGACGGCGGGTATCGGGAATTGGCAACGCTGGAATTTTGGATAGTTCCGAAAGATGTGGAACTGCCGAAACCAACGCCGATTTTTGCTAAAAGTGAAATCGTTTATTGTCCCGAAATCAAAGTCGTCGGCGACGGTTTTCGTCACAACAGAAATAATCCGTTAAAATTTACTGCCGAAGTAGACAGAAATCTGTCAGAATCTCTGGCTTTTGAATGGCATACTTCAGCAGGAAAAATTGTGAACGGACAATCCACTAATTTAATAGATGTTGATCTTAGTGAAACTGACGTGAAGAAAATCACAGCTTCAGTGATTGTTCGAGGCTTGCCGCCGGAATGTGATTGTCACGCTTATACTACAACCGAAATCGGTATATATCCGATCAAACTCGATGAATTTTCACATCTGCCTTATTCGGATATTGCCGCTCGAATGGACAGTTATTTTATTCAGATTGCAAACGAACCTGCTTCGACAGGTTACATAGTTGTTTATGGTAGTCGCCAGTTAAATAAAAAATATGTGGCGGCAGTTATGAAGAGTTTGAACCAAATAATGGCGTTTCGTAAATATGATTCAACCCGCGTAAAAATTGTAGATGGCGGATTTCGTGAAGATATGATGGTTGAAGTTTATTTGATTCCGGCAGGTGTCGAACCGCCGAAGCCGACTCCGACTTTAAATAATGATTTTGTTGTTGAACTGAAAAGAAAAATTATTGTCAGACGAAAAAAAACTAAATGAAATATTCACTTTTTGACGAAAAGAAATGCTTGATGTTTAATTGACAGGTTCCTCTTCCAAAATAGATTCTATGTCTTGGGCTGAATGCAGAACTCGCACAATCTCTATGTAATTGCCAAAAACTCGGTAGAAAATGAGGTATTTTTCAAAATCCTTGACGAACCATAATCGAATTTCCGAAAGTTCAGGATTTGAGTATTTGCGTTCTGTTCCGACAAACGGCATTTCGCATAAACGGTCAAGTGTTTCAAATACCGCTTGGTCAAAAACTAATGCTTTTTCAACACTCTTTTTAGCTAAAAAATCGCAATGAGAATCTATATCGCTTTCGGCGCGAGGCAGTAAAAACAAGGCAAGTTTCATTGTTCGATTTTTCCTTTCTCAAGTTTTTCCCGTAATGCCTGCCGTCGTGCTTCCAAATATTCTTGTGTGACCTCGATTGATTGTCCGCTTTCTAACCCTTCTAACAAAAGAGTTTCCAAACGCTCTTGGGCTTTGCGTTTTTGACGCTCGCGCACGAGTTCACGAAAAAGTTCACTCGCCGAACTGTAGTTTCCTGTCGAAACTTCGCCTTCAACAAATTCGCGCATCGGATCAGGTAAAGAAATTGTCATTGTTGCCATTGTATTACTCCTATATTCAATTAAATTATGGAATAAGTAAGAATAATTGTCAAAAAATGAGAATTTTTCTTATTTCTATGAAAAAATTTTAGGTGATATAATCGAGATATGTGGTGAACTAAAAGTAATAATTTGCTAAATTAACCGCCAAATTATGATTTAAGTTGCCTGACTGGAGCGCAAGCATCCGTGCTTGCATGAGTGGTGTTTTTTACTGCTCACCGGCGATAGTTATTTTTCAAATAGAATGAAACGATAGGTTTTTTCGCGTTTGAAGCAAACGCTCATTGCAAGCAGGGATGCCCCGCGCTCCAGTCAAACGGTTTTTGTTTTTTTAGAAAATGAATTTATCAAAACATTTCAAAGAACATTACTTTATAGTTCACTACCCGAAATCCTAATGAAATCTTCACTTTTACAATCACTTTTTGACGAAAAAGAACGCCGACCTTTGAGCGTTTCGGAAGTCAATTCGCAGGTTAAGGGCGCGATTGAGCGGGCATTTGCGTCGGTTTGGGTTGAGGGCGAGATTGTCAATTTTATGGCGGCGAGTTCGGGGCATTGGTATTTTACTTTGCACGACGGCGATTCGCAGTTAAAAGCGGCTTGTTATAAAGGCTCGAATTGGAAGATTCGGTTTCAGCCGTTTGATGGTTTGCAGGTGCGTGTGCGCGGGAAATTGAGCGTTTATGAGCCGAAGGGCGAATATCAAATGCTCGTCGAATCGCTTGAACCGATTGGTGAAGGTGCGCTCAAGGTCGCGTTTGAACAGATTAAATTAAAACTCGGCAAGGAAAGGCTTTTTGACGAAGAATTGAAACGACCTTTGCCGTTTTTTCCGCGCCGCGTCGGTGTCGTTACTTCGCCGAACGGTGCGGCTTTTCACGATATTTTGAATGTTTTATCGCGCCGCACAAGGTCGGTCAGCATCGTTCTGATTCCGACTCGTGTGCAAGGCGAAATGGCGGGCGAAGAAATTCGTCAGGCAATAATTTTAGCGAACGAATTTAACGAAACGGCGCGTGAAAAAGATCGAATAGATGTTCTAATCGTCGGTCGCGGCGGCGGTTCGGCGGAGGATTTGTGGGCTTTTAATGAAGAAAGATTGGCGCGGACGATTCGCGCTTCGGAAATTCCGATAATCTCGGCGGTCGGTCACGAAATTGATTTTACGATTGCCGATTTTGTCGCGGATCGTCGTGCGCCGACACCTTCGGCGGCGGCGGAAATCGTCGCTCACGCGGAAGACCAGATCGAAGCATTTGTCGTGCAGCGCGAACAGGATTTGTTTCAATTGATGGGTTATAAGATTTTACGCGCTCGCTCAGAATTGCAGGAATGTGCGCTTTCGCCGGTGTTTTCGCAGTTTCCGCAGAAAATCAAAGATTGGCGTTACGAAGTTGAAGACTTAAATGAGCAAATTCAAGATGCTTTGACGGAAAAATTAAAATTGCTCGAAAATCGGCTTGATGCGGTAAAAAATCGTTTTTCGCCGCTCAAACTTGCATCAAATTTGAGCGAAAAGAAAACGCGTCTGGCAATCTTGCGTGAGCGGCAAAGTTTTGCAGTGAAAAAAATAATTGACGCGAAAGATGAGGAATTGAAAATCGAAATGGCTTCGCTTGACGCGCTCTCGCCGTTGTCGGTTTTGAAGCGCGGTTATTCGATGACGCAGAACGAAAAAGGAGAAATAATCTCTTCAATCGCACAAATTAAGACAAACGCGAACGTGCAAATTCGTCTGTCAGATGGCAAACTGAAAGCCAAAGTTTTTGAAACGGAGAAGAATTGATGTCGCATTTCGTGGTCAATTTAAACGAACCTGAAAAAGATAAGGCAAAAGTAGAAACGCCGAAAACCGATGTGAAAAAAGTTGCGGCGGATAATTCTCAAAAGCAGAAAAAACGCGGCGGTTGCGGTCGAATCCTCGGAATTTCGGGCATCGTTTTGGCGGTAATTTTGCTAATCGGCGCGGTGGTCGGTTATTTTTACTGGCAGGGATTGAAAACTTCGCCGCAATATTCGCTGGCGTTGTTGGTTGATGCGGCGCGTCGAAACGATCAAAAAGCGATGGACGAATTGGTTGACACGGATGCGGTAGTTGACAGTTTTCTGCCGCAAATCACTGATAAAGCGACCGAACTTTACGGCAAAAATCTGCCTGCCGACAAAATTTCAAAGGTCAAAGATGCGGCGACTCCGCTGATGCCGGCGATCAAACAACGCGCCAGAGAAGAAGTTCCGCGCGTGATTAAAGAAAAAACCGATAAGTTTGCGAGCGTTCCGTATTGGGCAATCGCCATTGGCGCAAGCTATTATTTGGACATCAAACCGGACGGCGAAACGGCGATTATTACGAGCAAAATTCCTGAACGTCAGTTTGAATTAACAATGAAACGCAACGGCGACAAATGGCGCGTCGTCGGCATCAAAGACGAAGTTCTCGCCACGCGTATCGCCCAAACAGTCGGTCAGGAATTGATTACGATTACCGCCAAACAAGGCTTAAAGAAAGCGAGTGAAGATATGAATATTCCGAATCTGGAGAATATGAAGAAAAAACTCGACGATATTTTTAAGTAATTATCGAGTCAGAACCGTCTGCGGTAGCGGATGGTTAAAGTAAAACGTCTAAAATCTCTAATGCAATGTTCAACCGACCGCTACCGCAGACGGTTCTGACTTAAAACATTTATGAGTCCGAAAAATCAAACCTTTGAATCGTCGCTGGGCGAATTGGAAAAAATCGTGCGAAAGCTCGAAGACGGTGAATTATCGCTTGAGGAAAGTCTCAAATTATTTGAAGACGGCGTGAAATTGTCGCGCGAATGTCAGGAGCGTCTGAGCAAAGCCGAACGCCGCATCGAGATTTTGTTAAATGATGAATCGGGCAATCCGATCCTGCAGGAAATCAAATCAGACGATTTAGGCAGAGCGCAGGAACCGAAAATCAAACGCCGGATAGTTTTTGACGAAGACGATGAATCTCCGTTTTAACTGAAGCGGGGAATACCCAAATAATTTGCTCCTCAAAAATCTTATTAAAATTTGCCTGAGAAATTATAAGCCGAATGACTGCAAAAAAAACCTTTTAATGAAACTCACAATATGTTAATCTTCACATAAATAATCGGCAGTAAAGAGTTGTAAAAAACTTCAAGCCATTGATGCTTTCAACTTTGCACTGACAAAAATTAGAAGTTCCCCGTCGCCGAGTATTTCAACCTTAAATAATATTAATTTAATTACTGTTTTCACTGACTAATGAAGTCCTAATCAATCAATATTTCTACAACATTTTAGAAGGGAAGGTTTATGCAAAAATTCAAATCACCAAAGGTTTATTCAATCAGTCTTTTAAGTTTATTAGCCGTTCTAACGATTTTGTCGTCGTGGATGTCGTTTCCGGTTGCTTCGGCACACGATGACGGAATCGAATTTGTCGTCAATTCAACAATGGCGACCGACAGTGTTCGGCAGTTTTCGCTGACTATCAACGATCTTGTTTTTAATCAGATGGATAACACGTTTTATGCCAGTGTGCCGAGCAGCGTCGGTGTGAACGGCAACAGTATCACCCGCGTTAATCCATTGACAGGCGAAATTAGCGCACCGGTTTTTGTCGGGAGCGAACCGAGTCGTCTTGGGCTTTCGGGTGACGGGCAAAGTTTATATGTAATGCTCAACGGCGCATTTGCCGTTCGTCGGTATAATACGGCGACGCAAACGCCCGGTCAACAATTTTCAATCGGACGCGATACTTATTCCGGCAATTACCTGATCAGCGATCTGGCTGTCGCGCCGGACAATCCGAATTTAATAGCAATTGCGCGTCAAAATTCTGGAACAAGTTCGTCAGGAGCAGGCGTGGCAGTTTTTGATAATGGTGTTCAGCGTCCGCAAACAGGTCCGGCATACACTGAAGGCAGTGATTTTCTGGCTTTTTCCGCGAACAGCTCGACGCTTTACGGAACGGGGTATTACAGCGCATTGAAAACTTATACGGTTGATTCAAACGGTGTGACCGTAGCAAACACTTCGTCAGCCATCGCCGGCGGAAAAATTAAGTTTGATAACGGCTATCTATTTTCATCAAGCGGACAGGTCGCGGATGCCTCAACGCGAACTTTACTGGGAACTTTCGCTAATTCTGCGACTAATGCTTTCGTTCCTGATCGGTCGGTTGGTCGGGCTTATTATTTAGTGCGCGATTCTTCACAGACAAATACTTGGATTTTGAAGGCATACGATATTAATACGTTCGTGTTGATTGGGACTTTAACTATCAATAATGTTTCCGGCGATGCCGATGCTTTGGTGCGTTGGGGGACAAACGGTCTGGCATTTCGGACGACTGGAAATCAAATGTTTTTGGTGCAGACTTCGCTGATACCGACAAACAATCCGCTGCCGGTGCCGAGTGCGACACCGACCGCGACTCCAACGCCGGTAATCACTCCGATTGCCGTTTACACACGCCAAATTTCGGTGGCGGCGAATGATGTAGTTTACGATGCCGCCTCACAAAAAATTTATGCGAGTGTGAATAGCAGCGGGGCGAACGGAAATTCGATAGCGGCAGTCAATCCGCAAACGGGAACAATTGAAGGCTCGGTATTTGTCGGCAGTGAACCGAATCATCTGGCACTAACTAACGACGGGCAGGAACTCTATGTCAGTTTAGACGGCGCAGGCGCGGTGCGAAAAGTAAATATTCCGTCACTCACCGCCGGAGCGCGTTTTTCAGTCGGAGCGGACGGCAATTACGGTCCGTATTCGATCAGTGATTTAGCGGTTGCGCCGGATAATCCGAACCTCGTCGCAATTCCGCGTCAGTATATCGGAATTAGTCCGTCGCAGGCTGGCGTGGCGGTTTTTGATAATGGTGTTCAGCGACCGCAAATCGGACCGGGAACAGGTGCGGTCGTCTTCGGTGACAACGGATCGTTGCTTTACGGAAGCGGTTCTTCATCATTAAACGTAATGTCGGTCTCGTCAAGCGGCGTTTCCGCAGGCGCAAGTTATAGTTTTACAGGTTATAGGGTTAAATATAATAATGGGCTTGTTTACGGCTCTAACGGACAGGTTATTAATCCGATGAATGGGGCGATTGCCGGAACAAATCAGGTTTTAACAAACGGCGCATACAGTCCCTTTGTTGTCCCCGATCCGGCAAACGGACGGATTTTTTATTTAACAAACATCAACTCGTTGTGGCAGATTCGCGCTTTTGATATTAATACATTCGTCCCACTCGGCTCGATCAGCGTTGATAATCTTTCGACGACTCCCGGCGGATTTACGCGTTGGGGAACAAATGGTCTGGCAATCGCAGCGGGAAATCGGCTTTACCTGATTCAGACATCACTGGTTAATCCAAGTCAATCGGTGCCGACCGCCACGCCGACACCGACACCGATAGTGACACCGACTCCGGCATCAGCGACTTTTTTACGGCGTGTCGAAGTTCCGGTCAATGATCTGGTCTATAACGAATCTACCCGCTCAATTTATGCAAGTGTTCCAAGCACTGCGGGAGTCGGCAGAGGAAATACAATCAGTCAGGTTAATCCAACGACCGGCGAAATCAGTTCATCGGTTTTTGTTGGCAGCGAGCCAAGCACGCTGGCTCTCGGCGACGACGGGCAGACGATTTATGTCAAACTCGACGGCGCAACTGCGTTCCGGCGATTTAATGCCGCGACGCAAACAGCCGAACAGCCGTTTACAGTTAATAATTTTTCTTATGTGCAGGATATGGCGGTGCTTCCGGGTAATCCGCAATCACTTGTTTTGACGCATCGCTACGACGGTGTGGCGATTTATGATAATGGAATCAGGCGACCGAATATGAGTAACGGCGGCGCATACGCGATCAATCGCGTTGAAACTTCGGCTTCCGCATCAGTTCTCTACGGTTTTTGCAGCGAATCTTCGGGTTGGGACTTAGTTAAATTCGCCGTTAATGCTGCGGGCGTGAGCAGTGTCAGTCGAATCGGTAATCTAATTTCCGGCTACAGTACCGATATGAAATTTTCGGGCGGTTTGCTTTATGCTACCAGCGGGCGTGTTGTTGACCCGGAAACTCAAACATTGATCGGCACATTTCAGTCAGGCGGTTCGACTATGGCGGTTGATGCCGCGCTTCATCGGGCGTTTTTTATCAGTAATAACATTCTGACCGCCTACGATACGGACACGTTCATAAAGGTCGGTTCGGTTACGCTGCCGGTCAGTTTTAACGGGACTCCATTGAGTCTTGTGCGTTGGGGGACAAACGGCTTGGCTTTTAGGGTCGTCAATTCGTCAAATGCGCCGGAAAATCAGCTTTATATCATTCAAAGCGCGTTAGTTTCGTCAAACGGTCAGATTCCGACCGGATTACAACTTTCCCAGAGCGGTTATTTTACCTCGGAAAGTAACCCGACTGCGGCGGTAAATGTGATGCGAACCGGCGATTTGTCGTCAACGAGCAGCGTTTCATACAGCACCAGCGACGGAACTGCGACCGCCGGACAGGATTATACAGCGGTTTCGGGAACCCTTACTTTTGTACCCGGCGAAGCGAGCAAAAATATTTTGATTCCGATTATTAACGACAATATTTATGAAAGCCCGGAAACATTTAATGTCACGCTTTCAAATGCGTCAGCGGGAAGCACGGTTATTTTTCCGGGAAGTTCGGTAGTGACAATTTCCGATAACGACTCAAGACCGTTTATCTCGACGAACAATGTCACGGTTAATGAACCGCCGCCGAACGGAACGGCAAATGCGGTTTTCACAGTCCAACTCACAAATCCGACGACGCAGACAGTCACCGTTAATTTTGCGACCGTCAACGGCACAGCAACTGCCGGCAGTGATTATGTCGCGCTTAACGGCACTTTAACTTTCAATCCGCTTGAAACGGTTAAAAATGTTAGTGTCGTCATTAATGGTGACGGCAATCTCGAACCGGACGAAACATTTTCACTGACTCTTTCAAGTCCGACAAATGCTTCGATTTCGACCGGGCAAGTGACAGCCATTATCAGAAATTACAACTCAGTCCGCCGCGCCCGATTTGATTTTGACGGCGATAACAAAACCGATGTTTCGATCTTCCGACCGGGTGCCGGTGAATGGTGGTATCTAAAATCGTCAAACGGCGGCAACGGCGTGTTACAGTTCGGACTTTCAAGTGACAAATTAACGCCTGCTGATTTTACGGGTGACGGTAAGACCGACATTGCATTTTGGCGACCTTCGTCAGGTGAATGGTTTATTCTTCGCTCGGAAGATTTTACATTTTTCTCTTTCCCGTTCGGAGCGGCAGGCGACATTCCCGCGCCTGCCGATTATGACGGCGACGGTAAATCGGATGCGGCGGTTTATCGTCCGTCAAACGGCACTTGGTATATTCAGAATTCTTCAGGCAGCGGAACTTCAATCGTTAATTTCGGCATCGCCGAAGATAAACCGGTGACGGCAGATTATGACGGTGACGGTAAAGCCGATATTACTGTTTTCCGACCTTCGGACGGTTCTTGGTGGTATCTGCAAAGTTCAAACAGCCAATACCGGGTTTTCCGATTCGGACTTTCAACCGACAAACCGGTTCAGGGCGATTACACGGGCGACGGCAAAGCCGATATTGCAGTGTTCCGACCGTCAACCGGCGAGTGGTTTATTCAGCGCAGTGAGAATAATTCGTTTTTCTCGTTCCCGTTTGGAACAAGCGGCGATCTGCCGGTTCCCGGCGATTACGACGGCGATGGAAAATTTGATGCTGCGATCTTTCGACCATCAACTTCAACGTGGTATCTAAACCAAACCACTGCCGGAGTCGGCATCGTCACATTTGGTATTAACGGAGATAATCCCGTGCCGGCAGCGTTTATTCCATAGAAGGGATAATTAAAATAAAGAAAGGGACGGAATAAATTGATGATTTATTCCGTCCCTTTCTTTGGTTATGCAGATTCGATCTCAGTTTGTGATGATGTTTTTCGTGGCTATAATCTTTTCCGCTGCTTAAACCGGTTAATTCATAAATCCTAAGTTTGAAGTCGGGAAGTTGCCGATATAGGGGAAAACTAACGACATTTCCGCGTCAGTCAAACCGAACCAACGAGCCAGTGTTGCGGCATACATTTCAACCGAAACCGTCGGCACGAAACGTCCGCGATTGCTGACATCATCGGGTCCGTTGTTGACGAGAGTCGGGAAAATCGAACCGTTCGAGGTCGGTCTGCCGTAGAAATTTCCACCCGCAACGGCATCGCCCATCACGAGATGATGTCCCGCCCACGCGTGATCCGAACCGACATTTGCGCCCGAACCTGCCGGATTGAGCGTTCGTGAAAAATCGGACATCGTGAACGAAGTGACCTGTCCCGAAATGCCCTGCGCGACCGTTTCATCGTAAAAAGCCTTTAATGCCTGACTTAGTTGGACGAAAAGATTCGTCTGATTTGTCAATTGACTGCCGTGTGTGTCGAAACCGGGAAGCTGGACGAAAAAGATTTGGCGCGTCATATTGAGCGACGTGCGAAACTTCATCAGTTTGGCGACTTGTTTCAACTGATTGCCGAGCGTCGTATTCGGAAAAGTCACGGTTAACGCCGGATCGGAACTGAGTTGCTCGCTGACATTGACGGCTTGCTGCGTTAGAAATCCGGCTGATTGAACCAAAGTTTTATCCAAATCTTCGCCGCGAATCCGCTGCATCGCGGTTCTTCTAGCCAATTCGTCCGAGGTCGTGCCGAAACCGCCAAGCGTCAAAACCTGATTGAGCGGAGTCGGCGCAGGTTCGATGATTAACGGCGAACTCGTCACGCCGTTACTGAAAATCGTTACGCCCGCCATTGAGGAAATCATCGGAATCGCCGCGCCGATATTGATTGGCGCAGTGCGGTCGGCGAGTCGTCCGCCCCAACCGGTTGTTGCGCTCGAATTGGCAATCGCTGTGCGAAACTGCGCGACTTGATCGGAGTGCGAAAAAAGCTGATCGGGACGCGGCGCACCGGACAGATATTGCGCTTTGGTCAGCGGTTGAATGAGTGTTCCGACATTGCTGATAACCGCGAGTTTGTTCTGTCCCCAAAGTCCGTGAAGTTCGGCAAGCGCGGGATTTAAGCCGAATTCCAAACCAAGCGTCGGTGGCGTAATTGATAAAAGATTAGCTTGCGGAATCGCCAAACCCTGCGTCGAACGCGCCGCACTGTAATCTGCATAACCGACGTTATATTTCGGAACGACGAGATTGTTGCTGTCATTGCCGCCATTTAAAAAGACGCAAACCAAGGCTTTATAATTATCAACCGCTGATTCTTTTTTGAATCTTTTCTGCGCCAATGCACTGACCAGACCGAGATGCGACATCTGCGTCGCCATCGCCGCCATCGTCAACGCCTGACAGGATTTTCCGATAAATTCTCTTCTTGATTCTTTCATACATTCCTTTGTTGGTCGGGAAAGTTTAGGAAGTTCAGGAAGTTTAGGAAGTAAAAAAACTATCAAAACTTCCTAAACTTTCCCAACTTCCCAAACTTTCCCGCCTCTATCTCTGCACTTGAAATTGTGGCGATGTGGCAACTAAATAAAGTGCGGTTCGCGCCCGTTTCAGTGAATCCGTCGCCGTGACTGCCTGAACTGCCGTTAAAATATGTCCACGAACCGTTGGCGACAGCGAACCGTGCATTATTTCAGTGTTCAATGTGTTGACCAATAACGCGCCGGTTAAATCAGCATCAGCCAGCGACTGCCAGCGCGAAAGATTTATTTTCGTTCCGCAGGGTGCGTCCCCGCTGATTGGAATGCCGGTTCCGAAAATCATTTGGTTGGCAAAATTCGGACGTTTTAAGGCAGTGCCGGTCGAGAAAATTCCGAATTCCGGCGCGTATAAATCAGTGTTTTGCAGCGTGTAAGTCAGCGGGTAATAATTAAAAACGCTCGGCGAATTGAAAACATCCTGATCTAAAACAATCGTCGCGCTGTTCAACGTGCCGTCGCTCTGACCGTTACAACTTCCGATGGCGTTCGTATTTGAGGTTGGAGTCAGCGGACGCAAAATATTGGTTACAAATAGAACAGGTTCACGCAAATGACCGTAATCGGGATCGGTTTTCAAGTTTCCGCGCGCTTCCGGGTCGGTCAAAATTGCCCGGATAACCGCTCTTAAATCACCGCGAACGCCTTGTCCGTTATCATTAAAAACCGCTGAAATACGACTGATGTAAGCACGCGTCGGATTGCTTGTGACGAATTGCTGAATCAATGCTTTGCCGACAAACGGCGCAACATTCGGATGATAAAAAATGTTGTCGAGTGCCATTTCCAAATCCTGCTGCGGATTTAGTCCGGCGGGAATGATCGAAACCGCGCCCGGATAATTCAAAAGCTGCTTCTCGGTCGTGTCGTGATTTGCCGGATTTAACGATAAAGGCGCACGAAAATTCGGAATTCCGGGCTGCGTATCGGGACATTCCTGTCCGCAAATCGCCCAACCCGTAAAGACTTTTGTAAATCCGTTGACCGTCGCCTGATCGTAACTCGCAATCGGATTGCCCTGTGTGTCGCGCCTCACCGTGCCGTCCTGATTGAGCATATAAAGTCCAATCGAGAAAAGCTGTAAAATCTCGCGGGCGTAATTTTCGTTCGGACTTTGGCGCGTTGAAATCGCCATATCGAGATAATTGCCCATCGCCGGATTGAGCGTCATTTCGCGCATCAAATCGCGGTAATTGCCGAAAGCGTTGCGGTCTAAAACCTGTAAATAAGGAATCATCCGCGAAGGCTGAATCGTTTCGCGTCCCGACACGACCCAAATCTGACTCAAAGCCCAAGAAACGCGGCGGCGAAGCTGCTGATCGTCGCCGTAGAGAGCTTCGCGGAAAAACCATTTTTGCAGCGGATACATCGAATAATTGTCGCGCACACAGTTTCCCGTGCAGGTCGTCGGAACATTAGTCGCCTGCAATGCAAGATTCGGATAGGGAAATGTCGAATAGCGAATCGCGCCGTTCGCGTCCCGTTTTTCCTCCATCTGTTCATTAATCCAAGTCGAGATTCCGATGCGCCGCAAACGTGTTTCGAGCGTCGAATTCGCGCCGAAAGTCGCCTGTTCCATAAATCTCACGCGGTCGGCGGCGGACGGCAAACTGGCGACGTTCGGCGTTGGATTTTCGGTCGGATTTTTGTCAGGCATCGGTGTCGGCAATGCGCCCGCATCGTCGGCAGGTTTTTCGCTCGTGAAACCGATGGCGACCCGCACCCGATTGCTCGAAACGCCGCGCCAATTTGCTCTGACCAGCACATCGCCGACGTTTTGCATCTGCGAATGAAGTTTCACCGTCAAAGCATAAACCCACGGACGTTCGGCTGTCGGTTCAAGCGAAATTATCTGCAAAGGATAGCGAAATCCGCGCGAGTCCTGTGCGTCCACGCGAAAAGCATTCGCGCCTTCGTTCGCCAGCAAATCGAGATTCGTGACAAAAAAAGTAATCCGCGTATTGCCGCTTGCCGGAAAGATTTGCGCGGCTGAATCGTCAATTTTGCGCGAAGATTTCACCGTCAATGCGCGGGTCGAACCCGGCTGACTGATTAAGATTGGCGCGTCTTCGGGCAAATTTTGGGCGGAAATTACTATCGAAGCCGTTAAAAGGCAACTTATGCAAATGGTTTGAAACAGAAAACGGGAAACCGAAAACTTTTTCATCGAATTTTCCTCAAAAATCAAAGACAGGATCGGACTGCAAATTTGTTGAATACTTAAAAAGTAGAAGTATGGAATTTTATAATGCTTTTTACAATAAATGCAAGATTTGTGCTTATTTTTATTGACAACCGCGCCCGATGCTTTTAACTTTGAAGTCATAAATATTCACATTCAAGTTTCAAAAGAGAAAATCAATGCCGAAAATAATCGTTCTACAAAGTAAAAAATTTTGGTTTTACAGTCTGTTGCCTTTGCTCGTAATTCTTTTGTTGACAGAGTTTTCCGGCAAGTCGTCGGCAACTGTCAGCCAAACCGCAATCGTCCGGAAGTAGTTCGGTTTAGTGAAAATTTTGACGGCGTAACGATTCCGCAAATTCCGAACGGCTGGACGACGAGCGCAACCGGCGCAGGCGTAAATTTTGCGACCGTCACGAATTTCAGCGACACTGCGCCCAATGCAGTTTTCACGCCGAACCTTGCGACGACAGGTTTGGCGGAACTGACTTCGCCGCCGATTGTTGTCACGGGCGCACTGAGTAACTTAAATTTCCGGCAGAAATATTCACTTGAAAACACTTGGGACGGCGGCGTTTTGGAGATTAAAATCGGCAGCGGACAATTTCAGGATGTGATTGCGGCGGGCGGAGTTTTTCTATCGGGCGGTTATACAACGACACTCAATACTTCGACCAATCCGCTTGCCGGACGTTCAGCGTGGAGCGGCGCAACGGATATTGGTTTTTTGGCGACTTCGGTGCAGCTTCCTTCAAACACTTTCGGGCAAGCCGTTCAGTTTCGGTGGCGATTGGGTTCAAACGATAGTTTTGCCAGTGTCGGTTGGTGGATTGATTCGGTGAGTCTGGAAACAATTGCGACCGGCGCGAATGGTAATTCGATTAATATCCCCGGTTCCGGCACCGCGAATCCATATCCGGGCGATATTCAAATTTCAGGCTTGACGGGTTTGGTGACGGGAATCACGGTTAATCTCGAAAATTTTTCACACACTCTGCCCGACGACGTTGATATTTTACTGGTTGCGCCAAACGGCAGAAGAATTATTTTAATGTCGGATGCCGGCGGAAATACGGCGGTCAATAATCTGTCGCTGACATTTTCGGATTCGGCAGCGGTGAATTTGCCGGACAATTCCGCGCTGACTTCGGGAATTTACCGACCGACAAATTACGATGACACAGACACATTTCCTGCGCCGGCACCGCAGGGAAACCTGACTGGAACGACGCTCGGTGCATTTTACGGGTCAAATCCGAATGGTGTTTGGTCGCTTTTTGTAGTGGACGATAACGGCGGCAATGCCGGAACGATTGCGGGCGGTTGGAGTATTGATATTCAAAGTTCGGTCAACGCTTGTCTTTACTCGATTACGCCTTCCGCGCAGGCATTTTCGGCTGTTGGCGGCAGCGGCAATTTTCAGATAAATACGCCGAACAGTTGTGGCTGGACGGTTTCGACGACAAATCCTTTTATCACTTTCGATTCACCGACAAGCGGAATTAACAGCGCGACCGTCAATTTTACAGTCGCGCCGAATTTCGGCGGTGCGCGAACAGGATTGATAAATATTACGGACGGTGTTAATCCACGCACTTTTCAGATTCAGCAAGGTTCGGGCTGCCCGACTTCGCTGGCGCAGACAAACTTGAGTTTTACGGCTTCGGGCGGCGGCGGAAATGTTGCAGTATCGGCAGGCGCAGGCTGTCTTTGGCAAGCTGTTTCAAATGCAAATTGGGTGGTTGTGAACTCTGCGTCGCAAACCGGAAGCGGCACCGCGACGTTTAATGTTTTACCGAATCAGACGCGCAACGCCCGCAGTGCGACTGTGACAATCGGCGCACGAACTTTGACCATCAACCAAGCCGGAATTTCCGCCGCGAAATTTGACTTTGACGGCGACGGTAGAAGCGATATTTCCGTTTATCGAAACGGCGTTTGGTATCTCCAGCAAAGCACAAACGGCACCGCGATCACCCAATTCGGTCTGTCAAGCGATAAACTCGCGCCTGCCGACTATGACGGCGACGGCAAAACCGATATTGCCGTTTTCCGCGACGGTGTTTGGTATGTTCTCCAAAGCTCAAATTCACAATTTTTCACCGTTCAATTCGGCTTGGCAAACGATATTCCAACTCCGGCGGATTTTGACGGCGACGGACGTTCCGAATTTACAGTTTTCCGCAACGGCGTTTGGTATGTTTTGAATTTAACGAATAATCAAACGACCGTCTTCCAATTCGGTCTGTCGGGTGACAAACCTGTCATTGGCGATTACGACGGCGACGGACGCGCCGATTACGCAGTTTATCGCGGCGGAGTTTGGTATCTGCAACGCTCATCGCTCGGTTTCGGCGCACTTCAATTCGGCATTTCCACCGACAAACCAGTGATCGGCGACTACGACGGCGACGGCAAAACGGATTTGGCAGTTTACCGCAATGGAGTGTGGCACATCCTGACGAACTTCCAAAATTATTCGGTCGCGCAGTTCGGAATTACAACTGATATTCCGGTCGCGGCTGATTACGACGGTGACGGCAAAACGGATTTAGCGGTGTTCAGAAACGGCGTTTGGTATGTTCTGCAAACTTCAAACGCGCAGGCTTTCGTTTTTCAATTCGGACTTGCGGGCGATAAACCTGTGCCGAATGCGTTTGTGCCTTGAATTAATAACTTTAACTTTTACAAGAAAAACTTTGAGAAAATAACAAGTGATAACGGCAATAAGCAGGTCGGAGCGCAATCCGTCCCGGTTGCAATAAGCGTCGTTTTTTGACGCGAACAAGCCTTTTTAAACATTTAACTTGTGAGACAACAAACACCTTTTCGCGTTTGAAGCAAACGCTTATTGCAACCGGGACGGATTGCGCTCCGACCTGCTTCGCATTTTCAACTTTTTCGATTAATTGGTGCTGGTGGGTGTATTCAAATTAAAAAAGACTACCGATAAAGGCAGTCTTTTTAATTTAATACACCCGGCATGATTCGAACATGCGACCCCTTGATTCGTAGTCAAGTACTCTATCCAGCTGAGCTACGGGTGCGTAAAGCGAATAATTAGACTACAAATCTTAGCCATTTCTGTCAAGTCTGAAGTTTCGACTTCGCAAAGCATTAAACTTGGAACCCAAAACTCACTTCGCAAAATAGCCTTGCCGCGTTTTGGAAATGAGGTCGGCGTTGGTGACTTCGATTTTTATCGCCCGCCATTTGCCGTCGCGTTTTTCGTTGGTTGATTGGTATTCGATAGTGTAAAGCGTCCGCAGTTCGGCGGCGACGGACGCATAGAGTCTGCCCATTTCTTCGAGACGGTTAATCGCATTGAGCGTGCCGCCGGTGCGGTCTGAGAGAATCTGCAAACGGACGCGGGCAGATTGATACAACGCGACTTGAATGGGTGTCGGATCGGCGAGTTTCGACGGATCGCCGGTCGGCAGCGCGAGCGGATAAATCGTTACGCCCTGCACGTCGGCTTTGTTGAGAACGCGATTCAGATTGTCGTTGGTTTCCGGCTTGATCGCCGTCAAAATATCTTTTTCGCTGACTTTTTGGAGAAAATCGCGGTCGGTGTCGCGCAACGCCGTGTCAACGCCGTCAGTCAAAACGATGATCGCTTTGCGGCGTTTGCCTTCATTAGCGAGTTTGCCGAGCGCAAAATCAAGAGCTTTGTAAAGCTGTGTTTTGCCGCGTCCGTTCGCCACGCCGATTGAATTTCCGATAGTTTTGCGGTCGGTCGTAAAATCATTTCGCAAATTTACTTTATCGTAAAATTCGATCACGGCAACGCGGTCTTCGGGGGCGAGCGCGTCAACGAAACGATATGCCGACTGCCGAATCGTTTCACGAAAACCCAAAGTCGAACCGGACATATCGAGAATCATCACGACTGAAAAAGGCGTGATGACCGGCTCGAATCGGGCGATATTCTGCTTTACGCCGTCTTCGTAAATCGCAAAATTATCTTTGTTTAAATCGGTAATCGGGCGCCCTTTGCGGTCAACCACACCGACGTTTAAGTGAACGATTGACGAGTCAACCGTAATCGGTGTGTCATCAGTCTGTGCTGCAATATTAGAAAAACCGAAGATCAGGAACGAAAAAACTAAAAGTAAATTTGGATAACGCATAATAAAGTTAAATAATAGACGCTGTTTTGGGAAACGCGGTTGCACGAACGATTGTTTCAAATTATACCTTAACAATAATCGTTTTATGGTTTATAATTTTTTCACCCTGATAAATCAAGTATGGTGAGCAGTCTTATAAATTTTATTTGTTCAGTCCGAAGTGGATTGAAAGAGGTCTTCCAATGTTCTATAAACCGAATTATTGTTGTAATTGCGGAGAAAAAATTGAGCGCGTAAATTGGTCTTGGTCGGCGAGTCGAAGATTTTGCGAAGTTTGCCAGACAAATTTCGTGGCAAAGGAAAGAATGCCGCAAATATTTATCGGATTAATGGCTTTAATCGGTATTTTCGGAGTCGGAAGTTATTGGCGAAACGGCGAAAATCCGGTTAATATTTCGACTAAACAGTTAACCGCCGGTTCGTCGAATGTCAGCAAATATATGCCGAATCAAACGCCGCAAGCTACTGTAAATTCAACTATTTCGCCGACGGGAAATGTTCGGATCAAAGAACAATCCGCGCCGCCGGTTCAAAATCCGGCAAACAAATCGGCGGACAAAAGAATCGAATCTGCGCCGGCTACTGCTGAAACTTTTTACTATTGCGGGGCGGCAACTAAAAAGGGAACTCCGTGTTCGCGGCGCGTTAAGGGCGGCGGACGATGTTGGCAGCATCAGGGGCAAACCGCGATTCTGCCGCCGGAAAAATTGATTGCAAGCCAATAATTTGCAATTCTGCGCGTTCTAAAAAGATTTTTTCGGTAAAAATTGTTTATAATTTTCCAGAAGTTTTTTGAAAGCACAAAAACTTAATTAGAATCGAATGAAACCATTAGCACCGAATACTCTATTACAAAACCGTTATCTGGTCGTGCATTTAATCGGCAAAGGCGGAATGGGCGAAGTTTATTTGGCGGTTGATCAGCGGCTCGGCAGCGCGATTGCACTCAAACGAACGCTGCACGGCGAAGACGCGCAGCTCGGCGACGCTTTTGAACGCGAGGCACGAACGCTCGCACGGCTTCGTCATCCGGCACTGCCGAAAGTCAGCGATCACTTTATTGAAAACGAAAATCAGTATTTGGTGATGGATCATATTTCGGGCGACGATCTGGCGAAACGCTTAAATGCGACGCAGAAACCGTTTCCGCTCAGTTGGGTTTTGTTCTGGGCTGACCAACTGCTCGACGCGCTGGCTTATCTGCACACGCACGAACCGCCGATTATTCACCGCGACATTAAGCCGCAAAATTTGAAATTGACGGACGAAAACAACATCGTGCTGCTCGATTTCGGTCTTTCAAAAAATTCGGTTAATCAAACAAATTTGACGAGCGGCGGAAGCACCGGCAGCGTCGTCGGCTACACGCCGCACTACGCGCCGATGGAACAGATTCGCGGCACGGGAACGAGTCCGCGCAGTGACATTTATTCACTTTCCGCGACGCTTTACCAGCTTCTGACGAATGTTGTTCCGCCCGATGCTCTTTCCCGCGCCGATTCGCTTTTGAGCGGCAAGCCCGATCCGATTACGCCGATCAGCGAGATTAACCGCGATGTTCCCAAGACGATTTCGGATGTCATCATCAAAGGAATGTCCATCAGTCAGGATCAGCGTTACGGCGATGCCCGCGAAATGCAGAAGATTCTGCGCGAAACCTACGCCAAAATGCAGAACGCTCCGGCTGAATCGCAGAATGCGATGACTGATAAAACCGTCGCCTTCAATCAGCAGGAAGCACAATCTTCGCCGATTTCACAATCTAACCAAGCCGCACGGTTTTCAACGCCGGTGGCGGATTTGGGAGCGCAGACGATTCCCTACGCAATGATGGAAAACAAGGCGGAAAAAGTTGCCGAAACTCCGCCGATTCCTGTTAAATTTGAGCAAAATCAGAATTATGATGCGACACTTCGCGTAAATTCTGCGCCGCCAGCCCTTACTGAAACGCAAAATATCGGACTGAAAACGGAGGTTTTGCCTGAGAAGGACTCCGCGCCGCAGTCAAATATCAAAACGGAAGTTTTCAACGGTGATTTTGGCGCAGGCGAATTCTTAAAAAATAATGAACCTGCGCCGCCGAATTTTATTAACGAAGATTTAGGTAAAAAAGAGCAGATTCCGCTTCCGCCGCCAAATATTACCGGCGATCAAACCGTTCCGTTAATTACTTACGAAGAACACGGCGGAAATGTTGATTTCGGGCAAACGCAGCCGGCATCGGCATTTGATTCGCTTCCGGCAGCCGAAACTTTTGTGCCGACGGTGGAAACAAGTATTCCGCCGGAAGATTATTCGCGCGGTGTCAATAGTTATTCCGAACCCGTTCAGCAGACGAATCCGCCGAGTCAAAAACAGCCGGTTCAAATGATTCCGCCAAAGAAAAAATCGAAAGGTTTGGTTTTCGCCGTTCTCGGCGGACTTTTCGGTCTGCTGATTCTCGCCGCCGGAGCTTTAGGAATCGGTTGGTATTTTATGAATCAGCCGGAAAATAACGGTTTGACTAATGTTGCCACGCCAACGCCGCTGCCGTCCGTAACGCTGACTCCGACCCCGGAGCAAACGCCCGAACAGGTCAATGCGAATATGAACATCAATACGAACAGCGGCAGCAACTCAAATTCAGAGGTTGTCACGAACAGCAATCTGAATAATTCTGCGGGCAACACTGCGCCTTCGCCGGAAAAAACAATAAAGCCGGTTGTGACACCGATTCAAACGCCTGAAACGGAGGCGACGGTCAAACCTGTAATTACGCAGCGACCGACGCAGCCGACAGTCATCACGCCGCGTCCGCAAACACCGAAAGTGCCGAAACCGAACGGTAAATCGGAAGCTAAACCGAAGTTGAGAGGAACTGTTATTCCGCAGTAATATCGAGGAGCAAGAAAATGAAAAATACGAAATATTTTAATTGGTTGGTTTATTTAATACTTTTGCCGACGTTTTTTTCAATTGCCGTTAATGCCCAGGAATCGAATAAAACCCTTGAAAAAGCTCGGAAAGTTGCGAAACTCGGCGATCAGTTGTTTACTCAGAAGGATTACCGCAATGCCATTATAAAATATGCCCAGGCGATTACAATTTATCCCAATTTTCCGGCGGCGCATTTTTGGAAAGGCTACGCGCATTATTATTTGAAAGAAAACGACCAATCATTAACCGAGTTAAACCAGTCTTTAACGCAGGGCTTCGATAAACCTCTGGAGATTTACAAACTTCGCTGGTATTTGAATTATGAGGCAAAAAACTATGATGCGGCATTAAGTGACGCGATTGCCGCCGTGAAACTCGATCCGAATAACGCGACTTACAATCTGGCAATCGGCGACATTTACCGGATGAAGGAAAATTATACGGACGCGATTCCTTACTACAAAAAAGCTGCCGAGCAAGACCCGAAAAACGCCGATGTCAGCTATTTTCTCGCAGTCTGTTATGAAAAAACGGGCGATACCGAAAATCAGGCACTTGCTGTCGTCGAAGCACTCAAGCGCAATACGAAGTTTAAGGCGGAAGCCAATCTAATGGCGGCGGAATCGCTTAATAAATTGAAAAAGTTTGACGAAGCCATTCCGTATTATGAACAGGTAATTAACCTGAAGCCGGAAATTTACGCTTCATATAACGCACTGTCGGATATTTACCGCAGTCGGAGCGAATTTGAAAAAGCGATCACCGTGACGCGAAAAGGTTTGAAGGTTTTTCCCAAAGATGCGAATCTTTATACAAGTCTGGCGTGGTATTACAGCCTCAACGACCGTTATCAGGATGCGATCATCGCGGCGAAAAGCGCGATCAATCTCGCGCCCGATCTATCAATGGCTTACACGAATCTGTGCCGTGCCTACAACGATACAAAGCAGTATCAAATGGCGATTACGAACTGCAATATCGCTCTCGGAAAAAATCCGGGCGACGGTGAATCGTATCTCTACATCGCGCGGGCGTATGAATTTTTGAAGCAAAACGATAAGGCTCTGGAAAATTATAAGAAAGCGATTGACGGTTTGATGAAATTTACGCAGGATAATCCCGATTATTCGGACGGTTATTATTTGCTCGGAAACGCTTATTTCGCGGTTCAAAAGGACAGTGAAGCGATTGCCGCCTACAACAAATGTCTGCAAATCTCGCCGCGTTTTGCGAAGGCGCGATTCAGTCTCGGCTACACCTATCTAATCAAAGGCGACAAAGCAAAGGCGCGTGAACAATACGAGGAAATCAAAACGATTGATGCGGATTTAGCCGAAAAACTAAGGCTGGCAATTGAAAAGTAATTGTCAGAACGGCGAGCGGTAGCGACCTGTTTAATGAACGCAATATGTCATTTTTAATTAATATGTGATCGTTTTTCAATAATAGTTCAACAGGTCGCTACTGCTCGCTGTTCTGACTTATCCGAAGAACGATTTTGACGGAAACTCGAATTGATTTCCCATCAAAAAATATGCGAGATTCGGCTGATCGTGCGAACGGTCGTAACCGACAAGTTCAACATACGCGCGACCTTTCACGTCAAATTCTCCGGCTTTGCCTGAAACGGCGCACGCGCCTTCCCAATAAATAATCATCGTCGTGCCGCGCGTGTCGAGTTCCTGATCTTCGATTTCGGGCGTAACGATTAAATCCAAATTATACTTCGGAATTTTAACCAGCCAGCCGCTCGGATACGTCGCCTTTGAATTCGGCGATTTCCAAAATCCGGTCGGTTCAATTGTAAAATCTTC
Organism: Pyrinomonadaceae bacterium; assembly: GCA_965247805.1. GTDB lineage: Bacteria > Acidobacteriota > Blastocatellia > Pyrinomonadales > Pyrinomonadaceae > JAFDVJ01. The sequence continues at coordinate 3,149,293 of OZ252034.1, read as the reverse complement.
GTGCGAAAGCGGCTCGAATTCGCTGTGTTCGTTGACGTAAGTTCCGCTCGAAAACTCAGAAACGCCGTTTGCACTATCGCGCAGTTGATAACACATCACTTCGCAATTGTTGTCGAGTTGAATCGAAAACCAATCCCAACCTTTCTGTTTTTCGGTCGGTGTCCACGTTCCGAATTCGCGGTCCATCCACGCCGAACCTGTAAAATGCTCGGTTTCGCCGTTCCAAATCAAGTCGCCTTCCATTTCCATTCGCGTGTAGCTGAAATAGCGCGACGCTTCGCCTTCGTCTTTGAATGAAACGCCGTCTTTTGCTTTACCGTTCAAAACGGGCGGTTTCGTCGGTTTCAAATCGGCTTCAAAAACAACATCGCTCGCGGTCGCGCGTAAGATATGTGCGCCATGCGATTCGCGCAAAGACCAATCACCGAGGCGCAGATGAAAATGTTTTTCGCTCGCCGAAGCCGGATGATCGAAAAATCCGTTCGCCGATTTGCGGTGCGCGTAACGAAACTTTTTATCGTCAATTTCGGTAATCGCAAAATGCGCGAAAAACAGCGGATTGCCGAAAAGTCGCAGCGGCACGAGCGAGAATTTATCCAAATCCGTGCGGCGTTTGAAAAAGACGAGTTCAAATCCGAAATGCTTGCCCGAAGCCGTTTCGCCGTGTCCCGTGTAATACCACCACTCGGTCTGCGCGTTCTTATGCGCGTAAAGATCACGCGGCAAATCGAGCGGATTAAGTTCCGTCCCGTCGCGCAGAGTTTCCGCTTTGCCGTAGAAACTTTCCGCGACACCTTCAAAAAAATTGCTTGTGGTTTTTTCTAAATTTTTGACTATTTCCTGAAAGTCGAAATTAAATGTATTTTGTTCGCTCATTAATAATTTTACCTCTTTATCTAGCTGTAACAATTATAAACGAGATAAGCAAATTAATGATATTCGCTAAAATTAATTATAAGCGGCGAACTTGATGTTTTATAAAAAAGGAGAAAGTGAGGCTGACTTTGGCAAATGATTATTTTATCGTTTTGTGGCTTTGGGTTGAGAAGTTTGCACGTCAACGCGCTGGATTTTGAAGACGACGCGCATCGAATCGGCGCGGCGGTCGAGAATGGCGGGAACGAACGGTGCGCCGCCGGAATCTTTATTTAACGCTTGTTCGAGTTCAAAAACGGCTTGTTCATTATCAAGCGGTTCGACGATTTCTTCGATATTCGCCAGACCGTTGCCGAAAACATCGGCGACGACGACTAATTCTTTACCTTTTGATTTTCCGGTGACGAATGCTTTGGTCATCGCGGCTAACGCGCCTTGCGGATTGATGCTCGGCGATTCGCTCGAAACCAAACCGCGTCCGGCGACAAAATCGGCTTGGTTAATTTCAAAGTCATCGGATTTGTATTTTTGAGCAACTAAAACCGGCGATTGACCGGCTGAATCAATTAATGAAAAATCGTTTGTTTGCTTATTGTTCACGCCCGAAAGCAATATCCAGAGAAGAGAAAAACCGAAAAACAGAGACGCGGCAGTGCCAACCGTCAAAGGCATCACGCGCATTTTCAGAAATTCACGAAAACTCTTCGTAAACTGATGTTTAGTTGCGGGAACGCTTGGCGCAAGTTCTGTTCGCATCGCCGTTTTGACCGATGCAAGCAAATCCTTTGGCATTACGGGCGGCGAAATTTGGCGCAAACTCTGCCGCAACGCGGCAAATTCGTCCAGTTTTTGACGACACAAAGGACATTGCGCCAAATGTCCATCAACTATTTCGCGCTCTTCGTCAGCTAAAATATTGTCTATGTAAAGCGACAAATTAAATTGTAAATTTTCGCATTTCATATTTTTGTCTTTGGTTTTTAGTTCTTGGTTTTTTGAATTAAGCAGACTCCGAATGTCCTGCAAATCGCTAAAAACCAAAATCTAAAAACTAATAACTAATAACTAATAAAAGTGAATAACTGACTGACCCCGGCTGTTTTCGTTTGACGGAAAACAACGGTTTGTTTAATGCCGGATTTGATCGGTAAAATTTCTGTTCGGTAATGTTCGCAAGTTGTTGCTGGTCTTTCAAATATTATCAAAATTAGAATTTTACTTTTCAACCCTCACAAAAAACTTTCGTTTCCCTCTGACCTCTCGTTGGCACCGATTTTCGTCTTTAGTATGAAACCGGGGCGAGTCAATCATCCACTCGTTTTAATTTCAAATTTCAGATTCCGAATTCCAAATTGTTTTAATCTGGAATTTGAAACCTGAAATTTGAAATTAATTATCAAATACCTTCCAACTTCCTTCGCAATTCGTCTCGTCCGCGCGCGATTCTCGATTTTATTGTGCCGATGTTGACTTCGAGAGTTTGCGCGATTTCTTCGTAACTCAAACCTTCGATGTCGCATAAAACAACGGCTTCGCGGAAAATATCGGGCAAATCATTCAATGCCGCACGGAGCATTTTTTCACGTTCGCCGCGTAACGCTTTTTCTTCCGGGTTTAACGCTTTGCTCGAAAAAGTTTCCGATAAAGGCGTGTCGCTATCGCCGATTGTGACATCAAGCGAGATTGTCACATCGCGTCGGCGGCGTTTCCACCACCGGAAGCGATTGCGCGATTCGTTGATCGCAATCCGAAAAAGCCACGTTTTCAAATCCGCTTCACCGCGAAATTTTTTGATCGCTTTGAGCGCACTCAAAAATGTTTCCTGTGTTAAATCGCTCGCCTCTTCCGCGTCCTGCGTCAGCCGGTAAGTAAGGCTGTAAATGTCTGCGGCATAACAATTTGCCAATGTGTCAAACGCATCGGCATCACCTGTTTTCAATCTTTCAATGAACGCTGCTTCGGTTGATGAAAAGGCATTCGCAGTTCCTGCCGCCAACGCGACAGTCCCTAATTCTTCATCGTCTATTGTCAGTGACTTGCTGAAGAACATTTGCCTCTTTGCAATCTCTCTTAAAGAAAATTTCAAATTGCTCATCCGCCGAAATTTCCGCGAACTATTTTGTTAGACACCGGAAAAATTATTTTGTTCCCGAAAAATAAAATAATTTTTCAAAAATCTTGCATTTAACTTTTGCATTTCGGCTTTTCCCTTAAACTTACTTGCTCTCGACCTCGTTTTGCGATAAATTAACTCTTTTGGAAAAATCCTAAAAAAATCATTCAAACAATTATATAACGATTTCGCATTCAAAAGATTGCATTTTTTTTAATCAGATGGCAAGAAAAAAGAGAGTTCCTGAAGTCACGCTTCCGGTCAATGAAACGAAGGAAAGAGTCCAGTATCAGGACGCTTTTCAGTCAACGCTCACAAGGCGCGTCGAAGAAGCGGGAAAAACATTTGAAGGCAAAGGCAAAACCGCGCTTTACGCACTGCTCGGCGCGGTCGCTTTGCTGGCTTTGATCGGCATTTATTTTATGTGGAATCGCAGTTCCGAAGCAAAGGCGCAAGCCGCGCTCGGCAAAGCGATTGAAACTTCACAGTCGCAAGTCACCGATTCGCCGATGCCTGCCGGTTCGACTATCAAAACCTTCAAAACCGAAAAGGAACGCGCCGAAGCCTCGGTTGCCGAATTCCAAGCCGTTGCCGATAAATTCGGCGGAAACGTCGGCGAAAAAGCCAAATATTTTGTCGCCGTTAATAAAATTGCGCTCGACCGCGCCGCCGCATCCGGCGAACTCGAAAATTTAGCGAAATCGAACGATGAAGTCGGTAAATTATCAAAATTCGCGCTTGCCCAAATCAAAGCCGGTGACGGCAAAACGGATGAAGCAATTGCGATTTATCAGGAACTCGCCGGAGCGGATAATTCGGTTGTTGCCAAGGATACGATCAATTTTGAACTGGCGAAACTGCTCGAAAAACAAGGGAAAAAAGACGACGCGGTAAATATTTATTACAGCATCGCCAAAGCCGCCAGCGAAGCGAAAGACGCGGACGGAAAACCCGTTCAAATGACTTCGACCGCCCGCGACGCGAAGACGAAACTCGAACAACTCGCGCCCGACAAAGCCAAAGAGATCGTCGAACCGAAACCCGAATCACCATTCGGCGGCGGCGGATTGCCTTTGGGAATTCAATAAAATAGAAAATAAATTTTCAATAAAAAGGCTTGCCAGATAACGGCAAGCCTTTTCCTTTTTGAAGGCGGAAACCCGCTTTAAAGTCAGAAGCCCACGCGTGAGCAAGTGCGCGGTAACATAAAAGTTTGCGCCCTTGCTCACGCGCGGGTTTCTACCCTAAAAAAACTTATTTTCCCGCCACAAATTTGAAAAATTCACACTTCATTCGCCATTTGTAGTAACATTAATAAAAAGTTACGAGGTTTTTAATTTTGAATAACATTGCACACGCAAAACCGGCAGACATTTCGACCGCTGAAAATTCGATTTCGGCAGAGTTTCCAGAAAATAACGTCAGCATTCGCGTTTCACCGAACGGCTATTTTACCGCGCTGATGCTCGGTTCGTTTTTCTCCGCGTTTTTTATTTATCTCGAAATGGATTTTTGGGCGATGCTTCTGCTCGGTTTGTGTGCCATCGTTTTACCGGCGTTGGCTCTGACCGACCGGATTGTTTTTGACGGCAAACGTCTGCGGCGCACGGGAATTTTGCCGCGTGCGTGGGCGTGGTTCAATAACTTTCATTACCGTCTTAAACTTTCCGACATCGAACAGGTTGAAACGCAGGCGTTACGCGCTCTGAAACGCGGCGGCAGTGTTTTTTACCGCTACCGCACGACGATTCGCGGCAGAGATTTAAAGTTCGTTTTCGCGTCCGGCGGCGAAGAATACCGGCAGATGATTCGTCAAATTTTCCCGCGTCTGGCAGAAAATGTTTTAGACAATCGTTCTATCGAACTGCGCGATTATCTCAACGAACCCAAGGAAATTTTGATGAAGGCGGAGTTCGTTCATATTCCGTCAGCGGACGTTTTGGAAGATTCGACGAATCTTTTTGAGAGCAGCAGTAAAAATCAATCGCGTAAAAGGGAAATCGTTTCCGCCGACCTCGAAAAAGCCGATTATCTGCGCCGTCTGGCAAACGAACTGCGGCTTTCCGGGCATCTTTTACAGGCACTCGAAACCTTTCGTCGTGCGCTCGTGATTAACCCGAAAGACGCTTGGCTGTTGTTTGAAGCGGCACGGTGTCTGCATTCGTTCGCCGGTTCGGAACACGACAAAAAACTTCTTCGCAAGGCAAATGCGCTGCTTCGTTTGGCGGAAAAACGTGCGAGCAACGACAAAGAATTGCTCTCCCGCTTAGGCGAAAGCTATTTTCAGTTCGGCGATTGGAACAGAGCGCGAACGGTTTTCCAAAGATCAATTGACAGCGTTGAAGAAAACTTTCGCAGTTTGCGCGGAATGGCGGAAATCGCCCTGCGCGAAGGCAAAATCGCCCACGTTATCCATAATTTTCTCGCGGCAAACCGTCTCGCGGAAACGCCCGCCCTGCGCCGTTGGACACAGGGCGAAGCCGATTATTTTTCGCATTTAAACGATGACGAAGAATATATGGAAATGGAAATCAGCCGGATCAACCTGCTCGAAACGCTCGAAAATTCCAAAAAAACATCGCTCAAAATCGCGCTGTTCGGCTTTCCCGCAATCATTATCGGAATGGTTTCAGGCGAAGATTTAGTCGCCAATCTCGGTTGGGCAATCTCCAGCGTCGCGCTGCTCATTTGGGTTGGTTTACTAACGAGCCTGAATCTTTTTTCCGAGCGAATTCCGTATGAATTAGTCGAAAATGAATCGGATTAGGCAGAAGACCGAGCGTGAGCAAAGGCGCAGTCACATAATAGTTTGCGCCCTTGCTCACGCGCGGGCTTCCGCCTTTGAGTGCAGCCCTTTTAAGCAGGTAAGCAAAAGTAACAAGATATTTTGCGTATCGTTCGTAGTCCCGCCTTCAGGCGGTTTTTCCGCCGCGCTTCGCTGGCGGATTCCGCCTGAAGGCGGGACTACGAGCCTTTTATAATACCGCAAAACTTTTGCTTACCTGCTTAACTTGTTTAATTATTTTGCTTGTATTCGGCGCAGTAACAGTTGTCACTTCCGGGATTGCAATTGTTCTCGTATCTGACGCAATCTTTACCATATTTAATTACGAGAAAAACCAATGCCGCCGTCCCAATAATTCCCAAAATCAGAAATGTCTTTTCCTTTGCCGTCCAATTTTGTTTCGGGACTTGCCGCTGTGATTTTTCCAGTTCTTTCAAGTCTAAAACGGAAGACTTTTTTTGAATCTTTTCGTTTTCTCTGGCGATAACCTGATTCAGATTCGATTGACTTTCCTGATCTTTCGGGACCGTCGCCAAAGTTTGTCCGTAAAGCGTTCCGGTGGTGAAAATCGTGACGATTAGAAATACGGTTGTTAGTTTCAGCATAAAATTTACCCTCTTTTTCGATAGAATTTAAGACCTTTGTGGAAGGTTGAGTTGTTCGTTTAACTAGACAAGAAAAAACATTGATTGGTTACAAAAGAAAGTATCTATCTGCACTGATATTGAATGCAATCAAAAAAGCGCAGATGTTGATGTCTGCGCTTCAATTTCGTATTCCGATTTAATTATTAAAATCTATTCGGTGTTTCCTGCCTTTTTAGTTTTCGTTGTCTTTGTTTCCGTCTTTTTCGCCTTCACGGTTTTGGCTTTCGGCGCAACGGTTTTTTCTGCCGGGTTGAGCATTGATGACCAGCGATATTCGGGTGTTTCAAAACCTTCTTCGAGTTTTTTGAAGATGAAATCGGTCATTGTATCAACGATCCAGCGGTGATTTGCTTCGCCGACCGAAGCTAATTCAGCGTCGGGCGCGGGATTCATAAAATCAATCGCGTAGGGAATTCCGTCCTTGATCGCAAATTCGACCGTGTTGAGGTCGTAACCTAACGCTTCACAAATCGTTTTGACATCTTTTTCGACGCGGGCGTGAAGTTCGGGCGAAAGATAATCGTCAACATTAACGTATTGCATTCCCGACAAATAAGGCTGCGACGGATCATACGGCATAATCAAAACTTTTTCCTTACCGACGCAGTAACAGCGCACGAATTGATCGTATTCGATGCCTTCCTGCAAAGTCATACAGAGCGTTCCGGTTTGATTATAGACGTGCCAGAGTTCTTCCAGACTCCAGATTTTCGAGACGTTTTTCCAGCCGCCGCCGTCAAACGGTTTCAGGAAAGCCGGGAAGCCGACATAATTTACAATTCCTTCCCAATCAATCGGAAATTCGAGATTTCGCAGACTTTCCGAAGTGATGTCTTTAATGTATTGTTCCTGCGGCAGCAAAATCGTTTTCGGAATCGCCACGCCGAGCTTGTGTGCGAGCGCGAAATTGAAAAATTTATCGTCCGCCGACCACCAAAACGGGTTGTTAATGATATAAGTTCCTTCGAGCGCGAAACGCTTCAAAGTGGCGCGATAATACGGAACTTCGTGCGAAATGCGGTCAATGATGACATCGTAGCGTTTTTCTTCTTCCATCGAAATTCCGCCGATCTTGACCATTTCGGCGACAACTTCGCCGCGCCCGCGTTCGTTAATACTGTTAATAATTGATTCGGGAAACGTCTGTTCGCGCCCCACTAAAATACCGACTCTTTTCATAATTATTTGTTAATCCTTTGTTTATATTGTTAATAATGGTTGTATAAAAATTCAGTTTTAACCGAAACAAATAATTTACCGCAAGTAACTCTTAGAGGCAAGAAAGAAAAAACTTTGCCTGATTTTAGAGACAGAAACTTGTTTGTTTCATAGAATAAAATGTTTTCCTCACCGAATGCGCGATTGGCAAAAGCGTTTTTAGACATTTGCAAGCTGTTGAAATAAAAAGACTTATGTGAAAAAAAAACCTGTGTCATAAATGCTTGACTTAATATTTGCAATATGTTTCAATTACGCATCTTAAATTTTAGATTGATGAAGCCATTTTTATAATCGAAATTTAAGACTTTCACAATTTCTTCCCAAGATTCATTAACCCCCAATGATTCGCAGAAAAAAATCGTGAATTCAAGCAACTTAGAGTTTTCAACTGTTAATACATAAATTAAAGCCCTGACGATTACTTCAGATAATCATCAAGGCTATTGTGTTCGAGTGTTTCTGCTGTGTTTAGGACAACAGATACGAACTTCAAACAGGCTTGTATCATAACGCAAAACACACCGGAAATTCAACTGATAACCAAGAATTGGCGTATGTCCGCGTGTTCGGCTTGTCCGGTCATTTACCCATTCTTTCAGACCATTTTGTAAGTAAAGTTACAAAAAATCAGGAGAAAAATGAAGAAAAATATAGTGACTTTTTTGTTAGGTTTATCTGTGCTTTTTGTCGGCTCATTCGTCGTCAATGCGGAAGCACTGCGTCAATCAGCCATCAGCGTTAAGTTTGCAAAAAATTCTGCCGGAGATGTCGAAACAAGATTGGCAAAAATTAACTCAATCGTAAAAAAAGGTCAGGCTATGCGTAACCAAATGTGTATGGATTGCCTTGATTCACTGGAGTTTCTTGAAGGAGTTGCACAGGCGGCAACTGATGCGTGCGGCGGTCCAAGTGGCAGCAATTACAATTCGGCTAGTTGTCAATCGTGGTTAAGCTATGCGGATCGAGTCGGTGATGCTTTTATGGCATCAGGCTGTGGTTGGATACTTGGCTATATTGATAAAAATAATAGAGAAATCTCAATGCCAAATATCAAAACTCTAATAATCATTAAAGAAGTTTTCACAACAGGCTAAAGTAAATCATTAAATTACTTCAGGAAGCGGTAAAAATATTGCTTCCTGAAACGCTAATATCTTTAAGGAGAAAATATAATGTTTAGAATTAGTATTTTTATATTTATTTTAACTTCAATTTGTTTTTCGCAGCAATCAAGCAACATTAAACAAACAAGTTCAATTGATGGAGAAAATATTGTTCGCAAAGCGCGGGAAGCGGCTGGAATTTCCGCACCTGTAAGTTCTCTCAGGATTAAACTGTTTAAGTCACTTCAAATAAAAGCGGATGAAAAAGGAGCGGGAAGAACTTCTGATAGCGAAGATGAGACAACTATTTTGTTCACCGATAAAATACGCTTAGTGTCTGTCAACAAAGGAAATTCCTTGAGTTTTATAATCACAACTATTTGGAACGAAAGTAAATACAGTCAAACTATGGAGAGTGAAATATTCGGCGAACGCCGTGTTACCAATACCACCGAATCTCTCTCCACTGAAAGACTTAATAATGTGCTGGGTAAAACCAAACTTAAAAAAGCTGACATTAGCCAAACGGATAAGAAAGTTATTTTTAGCAATGAATTATGGACATCGGTTTTCCCATTGATTTTCATAAGTCCGATTGAGAGTCGGACGAAACTTGAATTTATCGGTCGGGCGCAGGCAGGTCAGCAAACGGCGAATTTGGTAGAAACAAAATCTCCAAACGGTGATCCGATTCAACTCTTTTTTGATGAAAAAACAAATATTCTTTTACTGATGATTGCTAAAGGCAAAAATCCGTTCGGGGATTATGAAGACAGGTATTATTTTTCAAATCGTGAGAAAAAGGATAATGTGCTGATTCCGACAAAAATCAAGGTCGAACGTAAGTTTACGCCTACCGGAAAAACTTCGGAGGTTAGCTATCAGTATATTGATATTAAAAGTTTTGAAGTCAATCCGCCAATTAAAGCAGATTTGTTTAAGATCAATTAACTGTCCGATATAAAAAATATGCTTGGAAGGCTTGGTTTATTTTCTGTGTTGTTGATGCTGAAAATTACGGCATTTTCTCAGGTTTCGCAGATGCTGCCGATTTTCGTTACTGACCAAAATGGTGATTTAATTACTGAAGGTTTCGGATTTTTAACTGATTCAACAGGGAAAAAAGTTGCTGAAATCGAAGTTGGAAAAATTCAAATACCAATCATAAATATCGGGGTCGGAATTTATGTTTTAGAAATTCAATCACCGGGATTTAAACTTTATCGGAAAAATATTGAAATTAAATCCGGGCAAAATAAAATTGAAGTCCGGCTTGAAGTAGAAGAATTGAAAGCTGATGTCAGCGTCAGTCAAAGTGAAAGAGAAAGGCGAATTGATGAGGCATTCAGCGAATATTTGTCTGAGAAAGAAATTGCCGCCTTGCCGGAAAGCGGCGAAGCCATTAAAGAAGAATTACAAAAACGCTATGGCGATGATATTTTGATTCGGATTGACGGTGATTTTGAAGGTTCGCAAGTCCCTTCACGGGCGGAAATAGCTTCGATTAAAATTGTTCGCAATTCTTTCGATGCGGAATTTCACGAAATTGCCGGTATTATTATTGATATTCAGACCAAGGTCGTCACAAGCGGAATTCACGGGTTCGCCAATTTTTCACTAAACAATTCGACTCTCAACGCGAGAAATCCCTTCGACTTCAAACGACAGCCGCAAAGAGCCAATAATCTGATCGCGTTTTTATCGGGACCTCTTATCAAAAACAAAACTTCATTCAGTCTTTCGACGTTTGTTCTGGATCGAACGGTAACTCAAAATTTTATCGGAACAGGCATTGAAACAAGTCTTATCGTCCCGCAAAAAACAGGTCAACGATTGGCATTTACTTCTTTCACGATAAAAACCAATCTGCCTCAAAATCATATTTTGGATTTCAAATATCAAAACACCGATTTGAGTTTTCAAAATATCGGCATCAGCGGATTTGATTTGCCGGAAAGAGGTGCAGCCCTGACAACTGTTCAGCACAAATTCAGTATTTCCGAGTCGGGAACTTTTAAGAACAATTATGTCAATGATTTAAAAATATCACTTAGCAATGTGTTGGAGAAAATTGTTCCAAAAACTACGGAAACTACTGTATTAATTCTTAACGCTTTCAATAAGGGAAGTTCCGGCACTAAAAATCGAATCAAAAGAAACAAAATCGAATTTTCCGATAATCTGAATTTTGACAGCCGTCAAAATTCCTTCAAGCTCGGCTTTGAAATAACTTATGAAAAACTGCACAGTCTTTATGAGAATAATTTGAACGGAACATTTATATTTCTCGATCTGACAGAATTTAGAAATAGGAAACCTTCACAATTTTCGCAAACTACGGGAAAAACTGAATTCGGATTGAGCCGGTTAAGAAGCGCATTTTATTTTCAGGATTATTTTAAGTTGAATAAAGCCGCGCAGCTTAGTTTGGGTCTGCGCTATGAACGGCAAAATGATTTGAGCGATAACAACAATCTCTCGCCGCGTTTCGGCTATGTTTGGTCGCCCGAAAAAAGCGGTAAATTTATTTTCAGAGGCGGAATCGGATTATTTTATGAATGGCTCGATACGGCGACAATTTCAGCCATTATTAGCAATGACGGGCGACAGGGAGAAAAATTAATTATCAGAAATCCTTCCTTTCCGAATCCGTCAGGCGGCGGAACAAATTCGCAGACGCTGCCGCCGAGTATTTCGAGATTTGCCGGAGATTTGCAAACTCCCTCAATTTTCGCAGTTCAAAACGGTTTTAATTACAAGTTTAACAAATCACTAACGGTCGAAGGGATTTATAACTTTAAACGAAGTTTTCATAATTTTCGCAGCCGCAATATTAACGCTCCAATTGGAGGAGTCAGACCTGACGAAAATTTCGGAGTTATTCAACTTTTGGAATCGGGCGGCAATTTACAGGAGCAGTCTTTTGAGGTAAAAACCAATTCTTATTTCAAAGGAATAAATCTGTATGTTAATTATAAATTGGCAAAAACCACCGCCGATTTTTCCGGCGCATTGAATTTACCGACTGATAATTACAACATTCGTTTTGACAAAGGCGTAACCGATTTAGACCAAAGACACCGGCTGAACATCAGTTGTAATTTCGATATTTTGAAAACGATCAATGTTTCGCCGTCATTCAGACTGGAATCAGGTTTGCCATATACGATCACTACCGGCAAAGACGATAACGATGACACGGTTTTCAATGATCGTCCGGCGGGAATCGGACGAAACACAAACAGAGGGGAATTTCTGAAACAGTTTGATTTACGTTTCAGATGGAAACTCCCGACAAAATATTTAGGTGTCAAAAAAGAGGATAAGCGACGCTTCTTGAGTTTGAACGCCAATGTAAAAAATTTATTTAATTCAACAAATCTTGCAAACTATGTCGGAATACAAACTTCTCCATATTTTCAGCGGGCAACATCGGCAAGAACTGCTCGCAGTATCGAACTAGGATTGGCGTTCGGTTTTTAATCATTAACGATTTTCAGGCAGAAGCTCGTAGTTGCCCATTTCGCGGTTGTAGGAATCGAGCGCACCGACCGAATCGGCGGTAGCATCAAGCATTTGTTTGGTCATCGCAATCGAATCTGAAAGCTGTTCAAAATCAAGCAAAGAGAATTTTTCGGGTGTGGACATCGTGACGATTTCGTCGTTCAGGTAGCCGAAGAAATTTTCGATTGACTGCAATTGTCCTTCGACGAGTTTGACGCTGCGTTCTAATTCATCAAACGAAGCTAAACGACGTTTCAATATCTCAACATTCGTTTGCTGAATGCGGCGCGTTTTGTCGTCGGGCGAAGTTTCGGCGGCGCGAAAAGCCTGCGCTAATTGATTATGAACCGCCTGACGGTTAATTGATTTCAGATGCTGTTTGCGGCGGCGATAAACGTCGAGCAGATCAACAAAATCTTCCCAACGCTGATCGAGCGTCGTCAGATTGCTCGGCAATTCGCGTGCGCCGGTGAATTTGTGATAATTTTCGAGAATTTTATCTTTTTGCCAGCGCAGATATTCGACTGCTTCGCGTTCGCGGGGCGTAAAACTTTTAATTAATTTCTCACGCGTCGCTTTGTTCAGTGCGCGGTATCGGTCTCTTTCACGAGTGTTGACGAGTTGGCGATACGCCGGAATCATCGGCAGCGCAACGAGGTAAACCATTTCAAAAAGCAGGGCGATAAACAGCGGAATAATGCTTCCGGTATAAGCGGCGGCGACCGCAAATCCGGCTAAACCCCAAAAATTGACCGGCTCTTTGACGGCTTCCTTGACGTATTTCGTGTTAAATCTATTAAATTCCTGTTGATATTTCGCTAAATCAGCCATAAGTAATGTAGATGCTATTTTTGCCGTTTAAGTTTTGCCAATTCCGCTTTTAATTTTTCGTTTTCCGATTCGAGATTTTGAACTTCCGACTCCAATTCTTCCATCGTCGGCAAAAAACTTTTCGTTTCAAGATTAAACAAACGAAGCGTTTCGCCGGTGTCAACGATTTCCAAATTAAGTACAGGGCTGAAAACTCTGCCGCGTTTAATTTTTATATTCTCGAACGCCCCGTTTTTCAAGTGATAAGCAATTAGGGGTTCTTCTTTCAAATAATCATATTCGGGATCGAAAATGTAATATTCCTTAACGCCTAAATTCTGATAAAGCAGATATTTTTTCTGCAAATCTTCCTTCCAAGTTCCGCGTGAGGAAATTTCAAAAACCACATCGGGCGTTTTTTCTTCCCAAAGTCTGAATGTTCGGCGTAATTGTTTCCCGACACCTTTAACGACCATTACATCCGGCGCAATAACCTTTCGCGGATTTCCTTGCTCGTAATAAAACATTATGTCGCTGAAAACGCGAGTTTCTTTACTTTTACTGAAGAAAGTTCTTAGGGTTTGAAAAAGTTCGGTGATTAAAATTATGTGATAATCTGTTTCGCCCATAGGTTTGCCGTCGGATTCAGGATAGAAAATCTCCCGTTTGCCGTTTGTTTTCGGCAATGTTACAAGAGATTTTCTTTTTTCGGCAACCGTTAGATTCATTTTTGCTGATTCGTTTCGTTCAATAAAACCTGATCGAGAACATCGCTCTGTTTTTGCTCTGAACCCGATGAAATTTGCTTGCCGGCGTTGTTTGAACCTCCGCCGAGAAGTCCCATAGATTGTTTGTATTCGAGCAGTTTGTCCTGTAATTGAATGTCCATCGCTTCGCGTTCGATGTCCTGCATCTGATTATCAACCGACGACGTGCCGAGTTGAAGTTTGGCTTCGGCGGCGGCAACGCGGCGGTCAATTTTTTCGCGCATCTCGTTGAAAGTCGAAGCGTCGTCGCCGATGTTAAAGGTTTCCATCGTTTGCGCCAATTGCTCCTGCAATTTCGCCTGTTTTGACGCGCTGATGAGCTGCATTGCTTCGGCAGTGCGCTTTTTCATATTCAGAACGTAATTGTCCCGCGCCTTTAATGCTTGTTTCGAGGCAATCGAAGCACTTTCAGCTTGCAGCGATGTGCGTTCCAAATCAAGCTGCGCCTGCTGTAATTGACCGATGTAAGCGGTGGCGATGTCGTCACGGTTCATCTTGACCGAAGCCTTAATTTTCGAGTCGAGATCAACGACCTGCGCGGCGAGATTGTCTTTCTGCTTCGCCAAAAGCCGTTCGGTCGCCATCACCTGCGCGACGGAGTTGTTAAGTTCCGGCACGCGGTCGCGCATATCCCGAATCGTTTGCTGTAAAACCAATTCGGGGTTTTCCATTTTGTCCAAAGCCGCGCCTGTATTGGCTCTGAAAATTCTTGCTATTCTTGCGAACAATCCCATCTTTATCTATTCAAACTCCTGAAAAAAATCGTCTTAAAAGAACTTGATACCGCAAATCTTTACGACAGCCCGCCTCGCAAAGTTGCAAATTCCGCTTTAAGTATAACAGGAAAGTTAGATTAGTTAATAGCAAAAAGCAAATTACAGAGTAAAATTCAGGGCTTATTTGAAAGGATGAAAAAATAGCCTGCGTCGGACTTTATTCTTAATCTATCAGCTATTATCTATCAGTTATCAGCTATTCCGAAATGAAATTTTATTAATGATTCGGAATAGCTGATAACTGATAGATTAATCTGTAAGTTACTGTTTTGATTTAGCCGCAGAAGGAAAATTGAGTTTTTAAAATCCATTGCAAGTTTTCTAATTTCCAATCGTTCAGAAATCGAACAAGGCTTTTTGGAAAGCTAGTTTCAGATTAAAATTTAGAGTAAGATTGACGCGCAGCGATTCGCCAAATGCTTACCTTATTGAGGAAGATACAGAATAATGAAAAAATTGGTTTCCGGTTTATTGCTTTTCGGTTTTTATTTAAATCTCATCGCGCCTTTTGTGATTACGGCAAACGCGCAAAAGGTCAGCGGTCAAACATCCGTGAAAACGAATATGAACGTAAATTTACCCGACGGCTTACAGTTTCGCCTTTCCGAAGGCGAAGAAGGCGCGGAAACACGCGAAAAACAGACGCTTGCCGAAACAAAACAGCTTTCGGAGAGCGAAAAAAACGCGCTTTTGAAACGAATTCCCGAAATCAAGACCGACACGGACGACCAAGCCGATTTCAAAAAGCGCGAGGGAAGTTTGCCCGCGCCGAAAACCGGCAAGACGATTCCCGTCAAATTTCCCGCGCCGGAACAGATTAATCCGACGAATGTTGACCAGAGCAAATTGCCGCTCGAAGTCGTCAGATATTCACCGCAGGGCGAAGTTCCGCTTGCGCCGGATTTGAATGTGACGTTTTCGCAGCCGATGGTTGCGGTTACTTCACAGGAAGAAGCGGCAAAAGTCGTTCCCGTCGAACTCACGCCGCAGGTCGAAGGAAAATGGCGTTGGTTGGGAACAAAAACCTTGATGTTCGACACGACGAAACGCTTTCCGATGGCGACGAAATTTGTCGCAAGAGTTCCGGCAGGCACAAAATCAGCGACCGGACAAGTTTTGCAAAAGGAAGTTTCGTGGACATTTACCACGCCGCCGCCGAAAGTTGAAACGATGATTCCGAACGGTCAAGTGACGCGGCGCGACGCGCTGATGTTTGTATCGTTCGATCAAGAGATAAACCCGGACGCAGTTTTAAGAGCAATGAAAGTGACAGGCGGCGGAAAACCGTTGACCCTGCGCCTCGCCACGCAGGAAGAAATTGACAAAGACACGAGCATTTCGTATTACGCGAAACAGGCGCAGCCAAAGCGTTGGTTCGCGTTTCGCGCCGTCACGAACGAAGGTTTTACGGCTGACGCACTGCCGGCTGATTCGGCGATCACGGTGAATATTCCGAAGGGAACGCCGTCTGCCGAAGGACCTTTGACGACGATCAAAGATCAGGTTTTCAACTTCCGAACCTTCGGCGCGATGAAATTTGTCGGCGGCTGGTGTTCGTATCAGGGAAGCAAAACCTGCACGCCGTCGGATAGCTGGTATCTGCAATTTACAAATCCGATTGACCCTGCGACTTTTGATAAATCACAAGTCAAAGTCGAGCCGCCGGTTGAAAATTTGAAAATTTATCCGTCGGGCAATTACATCTATTTTGAAGGCTACAAAAAAGGTCGCACGAAATATACCGTCACGCTCGAAAATAAAATTAAGGACATTTACGGACAGCTTTTGGACAAACCTTCGGCGGCGACTTTCACGGTTGGTTCGGCGGAAGCGAATCTTTATTCGCAGGGCGGAAGTTTCGTGATTTTAGACCCGACGGCGAAACCGACTTACTCGATTTATTCAACGAATATGCCGAGCGTTAAAGTCAAAGTTCTCGCCGTTACGCCGCAGAATTGGGAAGAATTTCGGCTTTATATGCGGAACGCTTATTATGACGAGCAGAAACGTCCGCCGATTCCGGGCAGATTGGTTGTCAACAAAACTCTGCCGATTCAGACCAAACCCGACGAAATGGTCGAGACGCGGATTGATTTATCCGAAGCGTTGGACGGCGGATTCGGCAACGCGATTATCGAAATCGAACCGACCGTGAAACGCGACAAATACGACCGCACAAAAATCACGGTTTGGGCGCAAAGCACGAACATCGGACTCGACGCATTTGTTGATAATGAGGAATTAGTCGGTTTCGTTACCGATCTGAAAACGGGCAAACCGCTTTCCGGCGCGGAACTTTCGATCTATCCGAACGGTAAAACGCCGACGGGCAAAAAAGTTTCCGAAAACATTTCGACGGAAAAATCTTGGTGGGAATGGCTGACGAGTTGGGGAACTTCGGACGAAGCGATTAAGGAAGTTCAATCAATTGACGAAAACGGCGCGGTCAGCGAACCCGAAATTATCGAAGCGGCGCAGACGAATCAGACGACCGACAACGGAATTTTGCGCCTGCCGCTGCCTGATAAAGTTTCAGAGAAAGCGCAGAATATTTTGATTGCCAAACGCGGCAAAGACATCGCGTTTATGCCTGAACAGTCCGATTATTACTGGGAGAATTACGGCAGTTGGTATAAAAAATCCTACACGAACGATCTGCGCTGGTTCGTTTTTGACGACCGCAAAATGTATCGCCCGAAGGAAGAAGTTTCGATCAAAGGCTACATTCGTTATTACGAAGGCGGCAAACTTGGCGATATTCAACCGCTCGGCGATAAAGCGGGCGGCGGAATCAATTACGTTTTGAGAGATTCACGCGGCAATGAAATTTTGAAAGGCGCGGCAAACGTCAATGCTTTCGGCGCGTTCGATTTCAAATTTAAGCTGACGGACACGATGAATCTCGGTCAGGCGAATCTGCAAATTACAACGCAAAACGGTTCATATACCACTTATCATCAATTCAATGTTCAGGAGTTTCGCCGTCCCGAATTTGAAGTTAAGGCAAAAGTTGATTCGCCCGCGCCGCATTTTGTCGGCGGCAAGGCTGATTTGTCCGTCGAAGCGAAATATTTCGCGGGCGGCGGACTGGCGAACGCCGAAACGAATTGGACGGTGACGGCAACGCCGACGAACTATACGCCGCCGAATCGCGGAGATTTTACGTTCGGAACTTGGGTTCCGTGGTGGCGCAGTTACAACGATTACGACGGCGGCGGCTATCGTCCGGGCGGACAAAGCACAACGCAAACCTTCAAAGGCGTGACGGACGCGGCGGGCGTTCATCGCCTGAAAATTGATTTTGAATCGGTCAAACCGCTGCGACCTTACACGATTTCGGCTGCGTCGTCGGTGCAGGATGTCAATCGGCAAACTTGGTCGAGTTCGACTTCGCTGCTCGTTCATCCGTCGGATTTATATGTCGGCATCAAAACGCCGCGCACGTTTGTCCAAAAGAACGAAAAGATCACGATTGAATCTATCGTTTCGGACATTGACGGCAAATTAATTGCCAACCGCGATGTCGAAATTAAGGCGACGCTAAAGGATTGGGTTTTTGAAAAATCTGCGTGGATCGAAAAAGTAATTGACGAGCAAACGTGCAATATCAAGTCTGCCGACAAAGCGCAAACGTGCGAATTCGTCGCCAAACAAGGCGGACAATATACAGTCACGGCGCGTGTTTTGGACGACCGCGAACGCCCGAACGAATCGCAGTTCACGGTTTGGGTTCCGGGCGGAAAAACGCCGCCGAAACGCACCGTCGAACAGGAAGAAGCGCAAATAATCCCGAACAAAAAGGATTTCGCGCCGAACGATGTTGCCGAATTGCTGGTAATTTCACCGTTTCCGAACGCGGAAGGCGTGCTTACATTAAGGCGCGACGGCATCATCAAAACCGAAAGATTTACGATCAAAGATTCGTCAATCACGCTGAAAATTCCGCTCGAAGAAAAATATCTGCCGAATATTTACGCGCAGGTTGATCTGACGGGCGCGGCGGAAAGGCAGAACGACAAAGGCGAAACCGATCCGAAACTTGCGAAACGTCCGGCGTTTGCGAGTGGTAATATCAATCTCGCCATCTCGACCGACGTTCGCAAATTAAACGTCTCCGCCGAACCGAAGGACAAAACCGTCGAACCCGGCGGCACGACGAAAATTGATGTCGCCGTCACCGACAATCGCGGCGAACCCGTCGCCAATTCGGAAGTCGCCGTTGTCGTGGTGGACGAAAGCGTGCTGGCTCTGTCCGGTTATCGCATCGGCAGTCCGCTCGATTTATTCTATTCACAGCGCGGCGCAGGCGTCACCGATTATCATTCGCGGAAGGATATTTTGTTGGGTAATGAGAAAGACATAAAGCCGCAGAATGCACAGAATCAGGCAGAGTTTGGTTTAGTTGGTGGAGCAGATATGAATACTGTTTCTTCAAATAAAAGCGCAAGTATGCCAAAACCTATGGCTTCACCTGTGATGCGAGCGATGAAGAACAAAGCAATTAGCGACGATAAAGATGAAGAAAAACGCGAGGAAGATTCGCCGACGAATCCTGATACGCCGATCAATCTGCGCTCGAATTTTAATGCTTTAGCGATTTTCGCGCCGTCGGTCAAGACCGATTCAAACGGCAAGGCAACGGTTGAAGTCAAAGTTCCCGACAATCTGACGCGCTATCGAGTGATGGCGGTTGTCGTAGATGCGGGCAAACGCTTCGGCGGCGGCGAATCTTCGCTGACAGCAAGGCAGCCTTTGATGGTTCGCCCGAGTGCGCCGCGCTTTATGAATTTCGGCGACAAAATCGAATTGCCTGTTGTCGTCCAAAATCAGACCGACAAAGATATGAATGTCCAAGTCGGCGTTCGCGCCACCAACGCGACATTAACCAATGGCGGCGGCAAAAGCGTCGTGGTCAAAGCCAATGACCGCGCCGAAGTTCGTTTTCCGGTTTCGGCTGAAATGGCGGGAACGGCGCGTTTCCAAGTCGCGGTCACAAGCGGCAATTGGTCTGACGCGGCGGAAATTTCTCTGCCGGTTTGGACTCCGGCAACGACCGAAGCCTTTGCGACTTACGGCACGACCGATGCGAACGGCGCGATTTTCCAGCCTGTTCAAACTCCCGGCGATGTCTATCCGCAATTCGGCGGTTTGGAAGTGACGACGAGTTCGACGCAACTTCAGGAATTGACCGATGCGTTTGTTGATCTCTATCGCTATCCGTATGAATGTTCGGAACAGGTCGCATCGAGAATGATTTCGATTGCCGCGCTGCGCGATGTGCTGACGGCGTTCAAATCCAAGGATATGCCGTCGAAGGAAGCACTCGACAAGAGTTTTGCGAAAGACCTCGAAATCTTGAAAGGTCGGCAGCGCGAGGACGGCAGTTTCGGTTTGTGGTCGCGCAACCGTGAACGCTACGAATATCCGTTTTTGACGGTTCACGTTGCTCACGCGCTTGCGCTTGCGAGGGCGAAAGGCTACAAAGTTCCGCAGGAAATGATTGATAAAACAAAGCCTTATCTCAAAAATGTCGAAAAATATTACGACAAATATTATAAGGAATATCCGCCGGTTCGCTGGACGATTTCGGCTTACGCGCTCTACGTCCGCGATTTGATGGGCGATAAAGATACGGCTAAAGCCAAAGCGTTATTAAAGGAAGCGACGCTCGAAAAACTCCCGTTTGAAGCAATCGGCTGGATTCTTTCGGTCTTGGCAAACGATAAAAATTCGACCGTGGAAGTCGAATCAATCAAACGCTTTTTGATGAATCGCACGACCGAAACTGCCGCGACCGCGAATTTTGTCACGGATTACGGCGACGGCGGCTGGTTGATTATGTATTCAAACCGACGCGCCGACGGCGTTCTGCTCGAAGCGTTAATCAAAGCCGAACCGAATAACGATTTGATTCCGAAATTGGTTCGCGGCTTGCTCGATCATCGCACCAAAGGCGCGTGGTCAAACACGCAGGAAAACGTCTTTATTTTGTTGGCTTTGGACAAATATTTCAACGCATTTGAAAAAGTTACGCCCGATTTTGTGACGAAAAT
The DNA here is from genome assembly GCA_965247805.1 of Pyrinomonadaceae bacterium. GTDB lineage: Bacteria > Acidobacteriota > Blastocatellia > Pyrinomonadales > Pyrinomonadaceae > JAFDVJ01. The sequence goes on along the minus strand of OZ252034.1, from coordinate 3,128,638 downwards.
CTGGTTGGGCGGAACTTACGCGGGCGATCAGAATTTCAAAGGTCGCTCGGTTGATTCAAGTTTGCTGAATATTCCGATGTCGTATTTGGTCGAACAAGGCGGCACGTCGAATCTGATTATTGATAAACAAGGCGCGGGACGGCTTTATTATCGAATCGGGATGAAATACGCGCCGAAGAATCTGAAACTCGCGCCCGCCGATTACGGATTCACGGTTTTGCGAAAATACGAAGCCGTTGACCAAGCCGACGACGTGAAACAAAACGCCGACGGAACCTGGACGATCAAATCCGGCGCAAGAGTTCGCGTTCGCCTGACAATGGTTGCACAGGCGCGTCGTTATCACGTCGCTTTGGTTGATCCGCTGCCGGCAGGACTCGAAATTCTCAATCCCGAATTGGCGACGACCGAAACAATTCCCGCCGACACGCAGTCAACAACCGTTGACGTATATTCTTCAAGAAGTTACGGCTACGGCTGGTGGTGGAGCCGAAATTGGTTTGAACACCAAAACTTCCGCGACGAACGCGCCGAAGCCTTCAGCTCGCTTTTATGGGAAGGCGTTTACAACTATTCGTATGTTGCCCGCGCCACCACACCCGGACAATTTGTTGTCCCGCCCGCCAAAGCCGAAGAAATGTATCACCCCGAAACATTCGGCAGAACCGGAACGGATTTCGTGAACGTCGAATAAGAAATTTTCATTACCTGAAACAAAAACACGGAAATTATAATTTCCGTGTTTTTGTTTCACACATTCAAAAAAGAATAAAAGGTATTTTTTATTTAAAAGTTTTCGATTAACACTGCTTCAAAGGTAGAGTTTCCGCGTGAAGCAACAAGAGTTTTGCCATCCGCCGAGATGTCGAAAGCGCGAAGTTGCTCTGCGTCGAAATCGGTCAGTTGGTTCGCTTTGCTTCCGCCAATCGGTTGCTGCCAAAGGTTCACATATTTCCCGGCTTCGATATAGATCACCGATTTGGAATCCGCCGTCCATCTCATTCGTCCCGCCATCGGCTGGTCGAACATTTTTACAACTTCACCGGTTTCTGCCGACATTACGCCGAATTGCCAAGGCTTCGGCGCGTTTTGATCGTATTGCTGAAATACTAATAGTTTGCCGTCCGGTGAGATGGAAAATACGCTAACATTATCGCGCATCGTCACGCGGAAAGGTTTGTCGCCGTCCGGCGTGGTTTTCCAAATTGAAGATTTTGTGCCGTTCAAGGTTGTAAAATAAACCCATTTTTCGTCTGCCGAGACCATCGGGTGTTCCTGAAAACCTTCTCCATCGGTCAGTTGTTTCGGATTGCCGCCGTCTGCGTCAATCCGCCAAATTCGTGCAGCATTATTACGATCCGACTTGAAAAAAATGTAGCGTCCATTAGGAGAAACGTCCGGTTGAACATTCTCTCCGGCATTTGCGGTTAGTTGTTTTTGAGCGGAGCCGTCGGCGTTCATTATCCACAAATCCGTATTGCCGCTACGCGGACTCGTATAGACGATGCGACCGTCAGGCATTAGCGAAATGCCACCATACCCGTCGTTCGCCGCCGTGCCGGAAGTTATTTTCCGTGCTGCCCGCGCATTGTCAATCGGTGCCGTCCAGATGTTGCGGTTGCCGATTTCCTGACTGGCAATCAAAAGCCGTGAATCCGCCGAAATACTGACTGAGTGATAATCCTGAAAATCCTGGGTGATGCGTGCTGCCTCGCCCGATGGATACGCGACGCGCCAAATTTGAAACGGCGAACCGGAAGTTTCTTTAGCAATAACGACCAATCCCGAACGGTCGGGAAGCCATTGCACACTGTCCAGATAGTTCCAATCCGGCACGGGAATGTTTCTTTCACTTGCGTCCGCGACGGAAATTTCAGTTAATTCAAAATGCCTTTGCCCGTTTTTGTTGCGCCCGCCGCAAATCGCAATCGTTTTGCCGTCCGGCGACCACGAAAGCTGTGATCCCCACGATTCAAACCATTTTGTTTTATAATCGCGTTCGCTTAAAACTCTTTCGCCGCTGCCGTCAGTTTCGGCGATAATCAAACTTTGCAGACGAACAAAAGCAAGTTGTTTGCCGTCCGGCGAAATGGTGAACGGACTCATCACATTTCGGACGATTTCCTGCCGTGTTCCGCCCGTTGCCGGAATTCGTTCGATGATGCTGTTCGGCACATCCAGGCGCGAAGTCGCGTAATAAATTTCGTTGCCGTCCGGCGAAAATACCGGCATTTCGTAACCTTCGCCAGTCATCGGCATAATTTGTTTCGCGCTTCCGGTTGCTAATTCCTTTACCCAAAGACTGCGTTGGGCTTCTTCTTTTTGGATATAAACCAGATATTTACCATCAGGCGAAATCGCCGGATTGATCGCGTTAATGTCCGGTGTCAGACGTTTCAGCGTCGGTTTAGATATTTGCGCCGCGCTGTTTTTCGAGCTTCGGTTAAATTGCGTCCAACCGAAACTCGCTAAAATCAGTAAACCGAAAGCGGTCGCCAAAACCCAAATGTTGCGGCGCGAAACTTGTTTTTCGGCTGAAGCGATTTGCCGGTTTTCATTGAACAAACGCGGCATTTCATTCGTTTTCGCACCAAACATTTTTTCCTGCAATGCAATAAACCGTGAATCTGTCCGCAGTGAATCAAGCGACGGATCGGATTTGAGATAGATCAACCAATACGAACGCTCTTCGTAAGCCTTCTCCAGCCAGTCGAGAGCCGTTTCATTTTCGTCCAGTCCCGCGTAAATCAAGACTTTATTATAAGCTGAAACGAAGCCGTTATCTTCGCGTTTGTCCAATTCGTCGAGGGCGGCTCGTGCCTTTGCAAAATCGCCGTTCAAACCGTGAATATAACCGAGCGCGGCAACGACATCACGGTCGTTTGAGAGCAATGTTGATTTGCCGAGTTCGGCGGCGGCGGCTTCAAATTTCCCTGACTGCGCGTAGGTTAAACCGAGCCGGAAATGCGCCATCGAATAGTTTTCGTCCATCGCCGAAACTTCCGAAAAACACGCCGCCGCCTTTTCAAATTGGCGTGAATAATAAAATGGATAGCCGCTGATGGTCTTGGTGATTAAAGATAACGGGTCGAGTCGGCAAGCGCATTCAAATTCGACAATCGCTTCGTCAAAACGCTCCTGCGATATTAAAAACATTCCGAATCGCTGATGCGCGTCGGCGTAACCCGGATTAATTTCAAGTGCCTTCCGAAATGCCGTTTCCGCTCCCTGCCAATCCCATTCGTAAAATGATTTGACGACACCGAGCGAGTTGTGCGCTTCCGCCAGATTTTCGTCCAGTTTCAAGGCTGTCCGGGCGGCGGCGGCGGCTTTCGGATACGCTTCGTGTGGCGGTAGTGCGCCGTATAAACTAAGCAGCGGATAACAATCCGCCAAACCGACAAAGGCAAGCGCGTAATTCACGTCAATATCAATCGCCTGCTGAAAATATTCGGTCGCGCGTTCAATACTTTTGATCGAACGCCGGTTCAAAAAGTGGCGACCTTTGATATAAAACTGATAAGCATCAGAACTTTTCGTGTCGCGTTTTGTTAGACGCTTTTGCTCTTCGCGGGATAATTTCAGATGAAGTTTGTCGGAAATTTCGCGGGCGATAGTTTCCTGTAATTCCAAAACGTCGGACGCGAAACAGTCGTATTGTTCGCCCCAAATCTGCCAGCCGTTGGTCGTTTCCGTCAATTCGGTGCGAACGATCAGCCGTTCGCCGAATTGTAAAATTCTGCCCGTTAAAACCGCGCTCACGCCTAATTCGCGCCCGATTTTCTGCGGTTCGACCTTTTGATTTTTGTATCGAAAAACCGTGTTGCGGGCAACCACCCGAAAATCTTCGAGCTGTGAAAGCCGGTTAATAATGCTCTCGGTAATTCCGTCGCTCAAATATTCCGCTGTCTCGTTCTTGCTTTCGTTCGTCAAAGGCAAAACAGCCAGCGAGTCGAAAAAATTGTCGGCTTCATTTTTATTATTTCCGGTTTGAGCATCGGATTTTTCGGTATTTTGATTCTCTACAGACTTTGCAAATTCACCCGTGAACCGATAACCGCGCCGCCGAAAAGTTTCGATCAAAGGTTTTCCGCCGGAATTATTGCCGAGTGTTTTTCGCAGGAGATAAACATTTTGCGTGAGGTTCGATTCTTCGACAAACGAATCGCCCCACAGACGCTCCATCAATTCGTCTTTTGAAATGACTTCGCCGCCGCGTTCGACGAGCGCGACAAGTGTCTCGATGACCTTCGGAGCAAGCGTAATCGGAGCTTCATTTTCATAAAGCATCAGGTGGGAAGCATCGAGTCGAAAGTTTTCAAACTTGTAAATACCGTCGTTATTAGGGTTAGACGAATTGATATTGTCTTGATAATAAATTGAAGATACATCCGAAGACATATTTTTCGCCTTGGGTTAAAAATAAAACTGCACAAAAAAGCAAACGGGCGTTAAGCCGTTTTGAAATGTCGAAAGTGAACGATTTACATTTTAGACCGATACGCCCGTCAATACAAGAAGTATTTGAAAAAAAGGAGTTTACCTAATGAAAAAGAAAGAATATTTATCGAGAATTTTAATTTTAGCGGCTTTTTTAACAATTTCGCTAACGGCATCGGCAACGCAATCTTTCGCGCAAAGTTTGCAAAAAGAAGAAAGTCAAACAAACGCGCAAAACGCAAACGGCACAGAATCCGGTTACGCGAGCATTTTAATCGGGCTTTTACGGACACAATACGTCAAAGTTTCCGCCGTCAATCAGGGCGACAAAGCAATTCCCGTCCGGTTAGTGCTGATTGACGATAAAGGTAAAGTAATGATTTTGTGCAACGAAATCGTCGCATCGGGCAAAGCCGTTTCCGAAACCTTTCAGCTTTCGGGCAACGCTCCGAACCGCATCGAATTCTACGCGCAAATCCGCGCTCAAAACAATAACGATCTGAAAAATCTGATTCCGTCCGTCCAGATCATAGACACGGAAACCGACCGCACCGACCATTTCATCGGCGGCAGCGATTTCTTCGCCTTTCGCCCGATCTTCAATCCGCCGCTCATCGAACTGCCGGAAATCCGGTAAAAGTCGTTAAAACGAAAGCAAAGAAAATCTGAAAGTTCAGTTATCTTTCAGGTTTTCCGCACCAAAAGGGAGAAGATAATTTATGAAAAACACATTCAAGACATTGATATTGACGGCGATTATTTTGTCGGGCATCTCGACTGTCAATGCACAAAATTCGGCGTTCACGTTTCAAGGCAAACTAGCGGACGCAGGCAGTCCGGCGAACGGCGCGTATGATTTGCAGTTTAAGTTATACGATTTGCCTTCGGGCGGAATATTATTCGGAACGCTCGTCCGTGATGATGTCGGCGTAACACAGGGAATTTTTACCGTTACGCTCGATTACGGCGCGAATGTTTTTACGACCAACAGCGGACGATATTTGGAGGTCGCCGTGCGTCCGGGCATTTCGACGGGCGCGTTCACGACGATTAATCCGCGTCAGGAATTGACCGCTTCGCCGTATTCGCTGCAATCGGTTCGCGCCGCGAAAGCGGACGATGCCGATAATTTCGGCGGAAAACAGCCGGGTTCTTATCTGCGAAGCGACGCGAGTCAGTTTTATATCGGCGGCAATTTGACGATTTCGCCGTCGAGTATTTTGGACGTGCAGGGACCGCTTTTCGGCAGCGGTGCGAATCTGACAAACCTGAACGCCGGCAGCATTTCAAACGGAACGCTTGCCGACGCGCGGCTTTCGACCAACGTCGCGCGGCGGAACGAAGAAAATATTTTTACACAGTTCGCGCAGTTTAATGTTCCGCCGGTTGCGAGCGGCGAATTGATTACAAATCTGGGAGCCAACAATATTGCGACCGGAACATTAAACGATGCGCGGCTTTCAAGTAATATTCCCCGTCTGAATGCGGGAAATACTTTCACGGGCGCGAACAATAATTTCACCGGACGAATTTCGGCAAATACTTTGAGCGTCGGCACCGGATTGCCGATTACAAAGATATTGACGGCTTCGGCGACACTCGATTTCGGAAGCGGGCGAATTTTACAGCAAGTCTTAACTATGAGTGTTCCGGGCGCGAGATTAGGCGATGCGGTTTATCTCGGAATTCCCAATAGTTTGATGACCACCCGAAACCTTCCCGCGACGGGGACGACACCGGCTTCGGTGGCGGTCGAACCGTATATTTTTCAGGCGTATGTTTCGGCAGCCGACACCGTTACGGTGACATTTATGCCTAATATGTTTCCATTCGGCGATGGCGGCGGACCGGTTTTTCCTCTAACTGCCTGTGTCAACAGTGGAAGTCCGACCGATACTTACTGTGCCGATCCGCCGCCCGCAGTTTTCCGCGTTGTCTTGTTCAGCTTCGCGCCGTAAAAATATGAGGTGAATTATGAAAAAATTAATCAAAAAACTACCCGTCGCGCTCGTTTCATTTTGTCTTTTTGCGGCGGCGATTGAGGCGCAAACTTACACGCTCGAACAGACGGCAATTGCGGGCGGCGGAATGTCCGGCGGCGCGGGCGGAACTTATAATTTGAGTTCGACGACCGGGCAAGCGGCGGCAGGCGGCGCGATTCGCGGAACGCCTTATGCGATGACCGTCGGATTCTGGAATTTCACGCCGTCTGCGCCGACCGCCGCCAATGTTTCAATCGGCGGGCGCGTTACGACGGCAAACGGACAGGGAATTCGCAATGCGCGGTTGGTCTTGGTTAACGGTTCGGGCGCACAGCAAACGGCGCAAACCGCGAGTTTCGGCTATTACCGATTTGACGATTTGAGAGCGGGCGAAACTTACGTTTTGACCGTTTATTCAAAACGCTATGTCTTTGCCGAACCGACCAGAATCATTAGTTTGTCCGATGATTTGACGGACGTAAATTTTACGAGCGAACCGTAAAAAAACGGTTTCAAGTTTTCCTTTTAAGAGCGAACCGGCAGCCGTCCAAAAGCGGGACTCGAAACTTTGGAGAAATATGAAGCAAATAATTTCAGCGGTAGTTTTGTCGGCGGTTTTGACGCTTGCTAATTTCGCGCAGACGACGAGCGCAAAAATTTCTAAGGAAGAACTTGCGAAACAGGAATTGATGCGGCTGACGAATGAAATCTCGCGGGCTTCAATCGAACGCGACGCGGCGACGTTGGAGCGTTTGATGGATGACAATTTTATTCTTTACGGAGCGGGCGGCAAATCTTTCGGCAAAGCCGCCCTGATTAAACTCTGGACGGCTCGAAAGACGGATTCGCAAAATGCCGGATCGTCAACTCCAAGTGAATTTCAAGTCAATCTTTACGGCTGCACGGCGATTGTTTTCAGCACGATTACGGATGTCGAAACCGGAGCGGGCAATGTGTTGATAACAACAAAAACCAAAGCCTTCGACGTTTGGCAAAAAAACAAAAAAGGCTGGCGTTGGATCGCTTCGCGGGAAACACTTTTAACTTTGGCTGATCAAAAGGAGTGAGCAAATATGAATCGGGAAAACGCAATCGAAAACACAAATTGGCGATATTTCGCCGGAATTTTTACGCTTTCGCTGGCGACGCTTTTACTGGAACTTTCGCTGACGCGCGTGTTGTCGGTTGCGCTCTGGTATCACTTCGGTTTTCTGGTGATTTCGACCGCGCTTTTAGGGTTCGGCGCATCGGGCGTTTGTCTGGCGGTTTGGCGAAATTTGCGCGAAGAGTTTTCGCTCGATAAATCTTTAAGCATTCTCGCACTTTTATTCGGCATCTCGACAATCGTTTGTTTTTGGCTGATGCAGCGCATTCCGTTTGATCCGTTCAGTCTTTTTTCCGATTGGCGGCAGTCGGCATTTATGCCGCTTTATTATGTTTTGATCGCCGCGCCGTTTTTTTGCGCGGGGTTGGCTTTGGCGTTATTGTTCACTCGCGGCGGAAGCAAAATTAACGCACTTTACGCTTTTGATCTTTTCGGTGCGGGCATCGGCTGCGCGGCTCTGGCAATCGTGATGCCGGCGTTCGGCGGTTCGGGTGCGGTCTCCATCGCCGCCGCGCTCGGATGTTTGGCGGCGGGCATTTTCGGTTTTCGTGAAACGAAAAAGCTGAAATATGTCAGCGCGTTTTTCGTCGTTGTATTTTTCGCGCTCGCATTTTTCGCCGACCGAATACTGCCGATTTCGGTTACGCCGAATAAATTACACCCGCCGATTCAGCCGATTTATACGGCTTGGAACACATTTTCCAAAATTGACGTTTATGATAATCCACCGAACGAAGCCAATGCCGGACGTGGCACTCGCCGGTTCGTTTTCGATGCGGGAACAGCCGCGACCGGAATGCTCGATTTGCGCCCGAACGTCCGTGTAGTCTTGCCGCAGCTCGAAGGAAAACACGATTTTACGTCAACTGTCGCTTATGTCGGCAAACAGCGACCGAGAATTCTGATTATCGGCGCGGGCGGCGGCGATCAGGTTTTGGACGCTCTTCATTACGGCGCGGAAAAAATCACGGCGGTTGAAATTAATCCGATTATCAATGATGTAATTCAATACAAAATGCGCGATTATTGGGGCGATTTATACCAACAACCCGAAGTCGAAGTCGTGACCGAAGAAGGCAGAAGTTTCGTTCGCCGTTCGACCGAAAAATACGACGCGATCATTTCGGTTCACACCATCAGTAACGCGGCGATAGCTTCGGGCGCGTTGAGTTTAGCGGAAAATTACGTTCTCACAAAAGAAGCGTTTGAAGATTACCTCGATCATCTTACACCTGACGGCGTTTTGTATTTCACGCGCCCCGAAGCCCAGATTCCGCGTCTTTTTGCGACCGGACGCGAAGCACTCGCAACTCACGGTGTTGGCGATTTCACGCGGCATTTTTACGCTTACCGCGAACCGCCGACGGGCGGGCAATTGCAGATGCTTCGACCCGGCGAAACGCGGCTTTCATTTTCCGCCGGTTTTTTGTTGAAAAAATCGCCGTTCACAGCGGAAGAAATCGCGGCGATGAACGAAGTTGTAGGCATCGGAAAGACGCCGTCAACGCCCGAAGGTGTAACGCCGGAAATTCTCTACGCGCCGAACGAACCGCACACCGAAACGATTTATTATCAGCTTTTGACCGCACTCGATTTGAATGCCGCCTACGCCGCGCAGACTTCGCAAATCGCGCCGACGACCGACGACCGACCTTTTTTTAATCAAAACACGCGCTTTTCCGATTTGACTCCGGCGATGTTCCGCGATGTTTTCACACAAAACCGAATGGCGCGGCTTGCCCTCGAAGATCGTCCGGTCGCGGAAATTACGCTGGTAATTATGCTCGTCCAATCAATCCTGATTGCCGCCGTTTTGATTCTTTTGCCTCTGTTTCGTTTTTCGCACGACGGTTTAAACGTGCCGAATTGTTGGCGCTTTCTGCTCTATTTTGCCGCGCTCGGTTCGGGTTTTATAATGATTGAAATCGCGCTTTTGCAGCAATTTACGCTCTTTCTCGGGCAGCCGATTTACACGTTTGCGGTCGTGCTTGCCGCGCTTTTGATTTTCACCGGCGCGGGCGCGTCGCTCTCGGAAAGATTCGGCGCAGCGGCGCGAAAAAACCTGCGTTTGATCGTGCCTTTAATTTTAGTCGTGCTGACGCTGACGGCTTTTCTCACGCCGCTGATTTTTAATTTCGCGCTCGGCTGGTCTCTGTTTTGGCGCGTCGTTTTGTCAGTTTTGATGCTCGCGCCGCTCGGTGTTCTGCTCGGAATGCCGTTCCCGGCAGGCTTGCGAATCGTCAGCGCGGAAGCGCAAACGCTCGTTCCATGGGCGTGGGGCGTGAACGGATTTTTTACTGTCATCGGCACGATTTCGGCGTTAATTATTGGAATGGCTTTCGGTTTCAAAGTGGTTTTGATAATTGCCGCTGCCTGTTATTTACTCGCGTTGGCAACAATTTCGGTTATTTCTGGTTTGAAGAAATAACGCTCAGTGAAACTTACATTTAGAGCAAATTCAAGGTTAATGTAAGGTATCAGATTTTTGTCGTATATTAATCTCGAATCTGCTCTAAATAATTTGAAAAACCAGAATGTCAAAGATAAAATTATACACTTACCAAAAAGATTAGCCGATTGACTTTGATTTGAAAGAGGCGTATAACTTCTACGTTCCACAACAGTTCCCCCTAAATCTTTTTTTTCCGAATCAGCGGCAAATAAAATATCTTTTATTTGCAGAATATTTTCCATTTATAAAAAAAGCTTTATTTCAAATATAAAGGATGTGACAAACATCAATTTTAAAGTATCGGAGACAAATAAAGATGAAAAAATTCCCAATCGGCGGACTTTTAGCGGCGGTTTTTGTGGTGCTGTCGGTTTTCAGCGCATTCGGTCAAAAACAAACTATCGTCAAACTCGGCATTAACCCGAACTCGATCACGCAAGGTGTCATTCCGAAAGATGAAACTTTGGATTTCGGACGTGTCGGCGCGGCGGCAACGACCGGCGGCACGACTTCGACCACGCCTTTGATTGACCACGGCGGTCCGGTCATTAACACGCCGACCATTTATCTGATTTGGTATGGCAACTGGAATCAATCGAACGGTTCGGACACGCCTGCCGGACAGCAGATTGTTCGTGATTGGGCAAACAGCATCGGCGGAACTCCGCATTTTGCGCTCAATTCGACTTATTCGACGACCAAGCCGATTTCGGGAAATGTTTTCTTCGGCGGCGAAACGACCGACACTGGAACGCGCACACGGTTGACCGACGCGCAGATTCAAGCGGTTGTTAACAATGCAATTACAAGCAATCGTCTGCCTTATAACGCAAGCGGAATTTATTTTGTGATGACATCTTCAAACGTCACTGCAAGTTCGGGTTTCTGTACGCAGTATTGCGGTTATCACACGGTCGGTAATTTGACTAACGGAAAAGTTCGTTTTTCATACGTCGGTAACGCCAATCGCTGCTTGAGTTCCTGCGCGGTACAGTCAACGGTTAGTCCAAACAATAATCCGGGCATTGACGGTTCGATTTCGGTTTTGACACACGAACTCGAAGAAGCGACGACCGATCCCGATCTGAACGAATGGTATGATTCGAGCGGCGCGGAAAACGGCGACAAATGTGCTTATACGTTCGGACATTTCCAATTCCAGGTTCCGAACGGTTCATTTGCAAATATGACCTTCGGCGGACGCAACTGGCTGATTCAGCGTAACATCGGTCGTTCAGGCAGCAGTTGGTTCTGTCTGGTTGATTCGACACATAACTAAAGTTTAATTATTTGAATTGGCTAAAGCGGCGAATATTTTGAAATATTCGCCGCTTTAGCCAATTATTTTAAAGCGAATTGATAAAAATTGATGATTAATTTTTGAATTTGTGATAAATATTTCCAGTATGAAACAAGCGATATTTTTAGCCGTAATAATTTTCACAGTCACAAATATTTTCGCGCAGAATAATTTGCAAAAAGTTTACGACACGGAAAAAGCTTTTGAAAAAGCGGTCGCCGAAAAAGGCATCAATCAAGGTTTTATCGAATTTCTCGCTCCTGACGGACTTATTTTCGTGCCTGATCGTGCAAACGGCAGAGAATTTTGGAAAAGTCGCCCGAAATCGCCTGCCGCACTGACTTGGAATCCGACATTTGTTGATGTTTCTTCAAATGGCGTGTTGGCTTACACGACGGGCAACGGAATCTACAAACCGAAAGGCAATGGCGATTTGCAGGCATTTTACAGCGAATATGCAACCGTTTGGCAGCGTCAGCCGGACGGAAATTATCTCGCCGCGATTGATATTGGAATTTCACACTCGCAGCCGAACAATGAAACAAAATGGATTTCGCCGGGTGATTCGGGCAAGGAACTGAACGAAAAAAAATATTCCGCCGCCGATTATTCGACTGCGTTTTTTGAAGCCGCCGCCAAACAAGGTTTAGAAAAAGCCTACAAAACTTTTCTCGCAGATGACGCACGGTTGTTGCGCGAAGGAAAAATGCCGATCATTGGCAAAGCAAATGCGCTCAAAGAGTTCAAAAACGACAAATCGAAAATCATTTTTACCAAACGCTCATTCTTCGTCGGCGCGGCGGATCTGGCTTATATCAGCAACACTTACACGGCGACGGACAAAAACGACAAGCCGGTTGAGAAGGGAAATTTTCTCCAAGTCTGGAAACTGCGCGGTAATCGTTGGGAAATAGTTTTAGACGTTTTCGCGCCGATTCCGCCGGATAAAAATTAATTTTTTCGGGCAATTTGTTTCTCGATAAAATCGCCGAGTTCCTGCATTCGGATTTCACCGACTTTTTGAAATTTGCTGTCTTTGGTGCGAAAAACTGCCGCCGTCGGATTTTCGTCCGCGCCGCCTTGTTGTTGAATAACGATTAATTGCGACGGATTAAAATAAGCTGTTTTGTTGCCCGTTCGATATTGCAGCATCGTGAAATATCCGCCGCGCAATTGAGTTTCGGGTTCGTCAATTATTTCATTGAACTTTCCGTTTTTGAAATCGAGAATTTTGAGAAAATTATCCGTTCCGCCGCCGTTTGTTTCAAACATAATTTGCCAAGAATCAGGTTTGAGAAGTCTGACTGATTGAATGTTTTCTACTTCCAAATCCTTTTTTTCATAAAGAGATTTGCCCGATTTGTCATAAATGTTTAGTTTGTCGCTTGTTTCCGAATCAAAGTCTTTTGACGCAGATTCATTTACTTCACTAATTACTCCATAAAATTTATCATCGTCATCGCCCCAAACTTTGATTTCCTTGATTTTTTCCGCCTTGATTTTGCTCAATAATTCAAAAGGTTTCGACGTTTTTGTTGATTGTTTTTGAGCGATGACGGCAACATTTGTTTGCTGACCGATAAAAAATCCACAAGCGACAGAAAACGAGATTAGGGCGAGAAATAGAAAGGTTTTAGCGATTGACATAATTTTTGCTCCCGAAAAATAGCTTTCTTCAATTAGACACCAAAACAAACGATTTGTTCCAATCTTTTCGCGCCGACTTGCCAAAACCGGCAATCATTCGCAAACTCTTTATCGTGAACGAAACTTTTTCGCAAGTTGTTGAACTCTTAAAACTCGAAGCCGCCGCAATTGAGCGGACGGCGAATATTCTGAACGCGGAAGCGGTCGAATGCGCGATCAAACTTTTGCTCGAATGCGAGAGCAAGATAGTTTTGCTCGGTGTCGGCAAATCGGGAATTATCGCCAATAAAATCGCCGATACGATGACTTCGACGGGAACGATTGCGGTTTTTTTGCATCCGACGGACGCTCTGCACGGCGGTTTGGGCATGATAACAAAAAGCGATTGCGTGATCGCTTTGAGTAATTCGGGCGAAACCGACGAGATTCTTGCGCTCCTTCCGGCGTTGCAGTCGCGCGAAGTTTCGCTGATCGCAATTGTCGGAAATGTTGATTCGACACTGGCGCGAAACTGCGATGTCGTTCTCGACGCATCGGTTGATAAAGAAGCGTGTCCACTCAATCTCGCACCGACGACTTCGACAACTGTTGCGCTGGCAATCGGCGATGCGCTGGCGATAACTTTAATGCAGGCGAAAAATCTGACCGCCGAAGACTTTGCGGCAAATCATCCGGCGGGACGTTTGGGTAAGCGTTTGACGTTGAAGGTTTCAAATTTGATGCACGAAAGCCCGAATATTTCGCCCGAAGCAAACTGGCTCGAAGTCGTCAAAACCATCTCGAAATTCGCGCTCGGCGCAGTCAATGTCATTGACGATTCAGGCAAACTTATCGGCATCGTGACCGACGGCGATCTGCGCCGCACAATCGAAAAAACCGCGCCCGAAAATTTCGCCAACCTCAACGCCGGATTGATGATGACGCTTTCGCCGACTTGCGCCGCACCTGAAATGCTCGCTTTCGACGCGCTCAACATTATGGAAAATCGCCCGATGCAAATTTCGGTTTTGCCCGTCGTTGACGAAAATAACTCGGCAGTCGGTTTGCTGAGATTACACGATATTGTGCGAAGCGGTTTGTAATTTTTAAGTTCGTTTTGTTAAATGAACTTAAATTTAAAGGGCAACTTATCTATTACGGTTTTTCTCTATAAAGCGTTAGATTTTCTTTTTGTTCACAGATTTTTCGACTGCTAAAAACGAGGCATAATTAATGAAAAAGTTTGCAGGTTTGATTTTATCGGTTTTGATGTTTATTTCGTTTGCCCAAGCGCAGACGGCGGAAGTGACGATTCAGCTTAACGAACAGTTTTTCGATGCGCTGCTCGATGCGCTTTTTAAAAACTCGAATCTACCGGAATTTCCACTTTCGGTGAATGATTCCAAATCTCGAATTCCAAATTCCAAATCGTTGATTACAAGTTTCGTCGAAGACCAAAAACCAAAAACCAAAAACCAAAAACTAACCGCTAATTGTAACGACTCAATCAAATTGCAGCGCGAAATTGACGGAACGCGGACTGCCGTTCGTTTCCGCGAAGGTCGGATTTACGCGCCGATTGCTTTTACGGGCAATTATAATCCGCCGTTTGTCGGCTGCGTCGAATTTTCGGGCGTGGCGGAAACGACGATTGATCTGGAATTTGACGCGAATAAACAGGCTTTGATCGGTCGGGCGCGTGTTTTGAATGTAAATTTGAGCGGCGCGGGCGGCATCGGCGGCGGATTTCTCGCGCGAATGGTGCAGTCTTCGATTGATAAAAAGATTAATCCGATCCAGATTTTGGCGATGGACAAAATTTCGTTTATCGTGCCGATTCAAAACTCCGGAAGTTTGAAAATGAAAGCCGTCAACATCAAACACGAAGTTACAAACGGCGCATTAAACGTCAGAATTGCTTACGAGTTTCTTTAACTGATTCGGTTTTTGGACAATTTCGTTCTCAGATGCGTTTCGCGTCCGGCTGTTGAATGTAGCGTGAGCGTCCCGCTTGCAGTATCGAATGCGGGACGCTCACGCTACTGTAAGCGGAACGGACTGCGCGACCCACGTTACGGCATTAAATTTTGCAGACGCTTCGGTTCGTCGCCGATCCAGTCGGGATTTTGCGCCGTGCCGTCGAAGATTGACGAAGTTTTAAACGGTTCAAATTCACCGCGTTTTGCCGCATCTTTCGTTTTTGCGAGAATTACGTCAATATCTTTTTTCGTGACATCTTGAAACGTGCGGACGGCTTCAAATGCCTGATCTAAAATTTTTAAGCTGTCAATCCCCGCAATTAAAACAGAAATCGGCTGACTCAACGCATAGTGCAGGCATTCAATCGGAGTCGCGGTTTTCGACTTCAAAATAATTCCGTTGCCCATCGTCTTCATCGCCAAAACGCCCATTTTTCGTTTGTTGAGTTCGGGAACGACCGTGTTTGTGAAACTTCGATAATGCGCGTCCATCACGTTGACCGGCATTTGCGCCGTGTCGAGTTTGTGACCGTAGCTTTCGGCGACTTCGAGAAAATGGAGATGAATTTGCGGGTCTTTGTGTCCCGTGAAACCGATGAATCGCAGCTTTCCCATCTTTTGCGCGTCGAGCATTGCGAGATGTGCGCCTTCTTTTTCATCAAAAATTCGGTGCGGGTCTTCAAAACGCAAAATTTCGTGATGTTGAATCAGATCAATTCGGTCGGTTTTGAGGCGTTTCAAAGATTCGTCAATTTGTTGCGCCGCGAGTTTTTTCGTCCGTCCGTCAATTTTCGTCATCAAAAAAACTTTATCGCGCTTGCCTTTCAACGCTTTGCCGAGCCGCTTTTCCGAAACGCCTTTGTTATAATCCCAACAATTATCAAAAAATGTAATTCCGCGATCAATCGCCGCATCCACGATTTTTAGCGCGGTTTTTTCATCAACATATTTCAAACCCAAATGCCAGCCGCCGACACCGATTAGCGAAACTTTTTCGCCCGTCGAACCTAATTCACGATAAATCATCACGTCTTCTTGTTTTGCCATCTTTTCCCCTTTAATAGTTTATTCAAAATGCTTTAGTTAAACGATAGAAATTATGAATGAGAAAGTCAAAATTATGCTCAGTCGGAGCGCGGACATCTCTGTCCGCCGCGCGTTCAAGCGAAGCGAGAACAGGGGCGAACACCTTACTTAATTCGTAAGTTGAATTCTAATCGAGCGTTTTCGCGCCTGTTCTTGCAAAGCCTCGAACGCGCGGCGGACAGAGATGTCCGCGCTCCGACTCTGAAATTATTTCAAAATTGACAAATATTCCTTCCAAGCACCGACATTGCCCGAATATTTTAATGCCAAAACTGTCACGATTTGCCGAATATGCGTTAAATCGTGAACAACCCAAGTCGAAATAAGCTGTTCAAGATTGACTTCACCCAGTTCGGGATGAATGCCTTTTAACTGCAATTGTTCGTCGCTCAGATTCCACGATTTCAGCGTGTCGAGACTTTTTTGACGCAGTTTCGTAAATGTTTCGAGCAATTCGCTCAGAGTTTTATCTTTTGAATTGTCCATCTGCGCGAAACGGTCAAACGGCTCAAATGTAACATTTTCGCCTTGCCTCAAAATTATTTCGGCGCGCGAAATCCAATCGGTTTCTTCGCCGTGAATGTAATGACCGACAATATCGAACGGATTCCAATCTTCCGAATTTGCGGATTTCTCAATCCATTCGCTCGATAAATTACCAAGCAAAGACTTTAAAACCGACGGAGTATTTGACAGAATTTCGATGGCTTGTTCAACTTGAAATTTCATAATTTCGGCAATTATACAATTTATCTGCTAAAATTTAAGTTTTGTTAATATGAATCTACCTTTAGTTGCAATTATCGGTCGCCCGAACGTCGGGAAATCCACGCTTTTTAATCGTTTGACGGGAAGCCGCAAATCTATCGTCGGCGATGAGCCGGGAATTACGCGCGACCGCATTTATGGCGAAGTCGAGTGGAAGGCGAAGACTTTTGAACTCGTTGATACGGGCGGAATCGTGCCGGACGACGAGGCAATCATTCCCGCGAATATTTTCAAACAAGCCGGATTTGCCATCGAAAAAGCGCAGGCGATTATTTGGGTTGTTGATGCCCGCGCCGGTGTCACGCCGCTCGATGAAGAAATCGGCGTTTACCTGCGAAACATCGGAAAGCCCGTTTTTATTGCGTGTAACAAAGCCGAAACGCGCCGGGTCGAAGAAGAAGCCGGAGAATTTTATCAATTCGGGTTTGACCTGACACCTGTTTCCGCTGAACACGGCACTTCAATCGGCGATTTGCTCGAACAGGTTTTCGCCGTTCTCGAATTTGAAGAGGAAACGGAAGAAGAAGTTTCCGACGAAATAAAACTGGCGATTATCGGTCGTCCGAATGTCGGAAAATCTTCGCTTTTGAATAAACTGCTCGGCGAAGAGCGCGTAATTGTTTCGCCGATTGCCGGAACGACACGCGACGCGATTGACACGCATTTGACGGTTGACGATCAGAAATTTTTGATAATTGACACGGCGGGAATTCGTAGAAAAGGCAAAACGACGGAACTCGCGGAAAAAATGTCGGTCATTATGGCGCGAAAATCGCTCGAACGTGCCGACGTTGCGCTGATGATTATTGATGCGGTCGAAGGTGTCACACACCTCGACGCAAACATCGCCGGATACGCCGTCGAATCAGGTTGTTCGGTCATTCTTATCGTCAACAAATGGGACGCGCTCGAAGAAAAGGAAACGAACACGATTTACCGATTTGAAGATGATTTGCGCCAGAAGATGAAGTTTCTCGACTGGTCGCCGATGGTCACGATTTCGGCTCTGACAGGTCAGCGCGTGACAAATATTCTGCCGCTCGTCGTTAAGGCGAACGAAGCGCGGAATCTGCGGATTCAAACGTCGAAACTCAACCGATTTTTTGAAGACAACATTTCGCAGCCGCGCGGCGGAACCGCTCCAACGCCCGGAAAAGGCGGCGGTTCGCACCTGAAAATCCAATTTATCACGCAGGGCGGATTGCGTCCGCCGCTGTTTATTTTATTCACGGCAGGCGGCGGCGCAGGCAAAAACGAACTGCATTTTTCTTACTTACGCTACATCGAAAATCGTCTGCGCGAAGAATTCGAGTTTTTTGCGACTCCGATTCGTTTAAAGGAAAAGCATAAAGTTCGTAAGGAGAAAGATTGACTGGAGCGCAAGCATCCTTGCTTGCGTGTCTATTTCTTAAAACTTTTCGATAAATGAAACACGCAAGCAAGGATGCTTGCGCTCCAATCTTTTTATGAAACCTAACTATAACTTTCAGACAAAGGATTTTCATTCAAAATAAGGTTGGTATAATCGCGGATATTTGCCGCATTTTGACGGCGGCGAAATTTTGCAATTTATAACTTTTCGCTTATTTGATTCGCTTCAGAAAGAAGTTTTGGAAAAGTGGCGCGATGAAATTATGGATGAAAGCGGAATAGTTGAATTTAGAAAAAAGATTGAAAGTTATCTTGACGCGGGAGTTGGAAGTTGTTTTTTGAAAGATAATGTTGCTCAAATCGTTCGTGATTGTTTGATTTACTACCACGAAAAAAAATATAAATTAGTTTCGTGGGTAATTATGCCGAATCACGTTCATTGTTTGTTGTCGCCTTTGAAAAATGTCGAATTGGAAAAAGTTACGCATTCGATAAAATCTTACTCAGCACAATCGGCGAATAAGATTTTGAACAGGAAGGGACAATTTTGGCAACACGAATCGTTTGACCGTTATATTCGCAACAGCAATCATTATCGCAATGTTATTAAATATATCGAAAATAATCCGGTTAAAGCCGGACTTTGCGAAAAACCGGAAGATTGGATTTACAGCAGCGCATACAAAGCGCAATGACTGGAGCGCAAGTATCCCTGCTTGCGTGTTTATTTTCTTATAGTTTTTTATAATAAGACTCGCAAGCAGGGATGCTTGCGCTCCAGTCCAATATTATGGAAGTTATTTTACTTTTAATCAGAATTTTTCTATTCGGCATTTTTGCAACGGCGGCGGTCGGGAAATTGCTTGATTTGGAAGGCGCGGAGAAATCCGTTAAGGCTTTCGGGACACCGGCGGATTTGGCGAAGACTTTTGCGGTTTTGATTCCGTTTGCCGAACTCGTTTTTGCCGGTTGTCTGCTGTTTGTCGGGTTTTCGTGGCTTGGCGCGATTGGCGTTTTTTTGTTGTTGGTGATTTTCAGCGGCGGAATGATCGTGCAGATGGCGCAGGGAAATGCACCGGATTGTCATTGTTTCGGTGCGATTCACAGCGAGCCGGTTTCAAAAAAGAGTTTGATTCGCAACATTATTTTTGCGATTTTGGCGTTCTTTCTGATTGTCAGCGGTAAAAACAATCAAGGTTTGAGTTTTGCGGATTTAAGAGACGAAATGGTGATTCAATTATTTTTAGGTTTGGCGATTCTCGGACTGCTCGGCGCAGTCGTTTTTTATTTGAAAAAAATCTCCGAACAGCAGACGCAGATTATGCGCCGCATCGAGATTATCGAACTCGTTTCGCACGAAGGCGGACACGAAGTTGAACGCCTCGACGCGGGCAGTCCGCAGGAAGCTCTGCCAATCGGTGCGCCTGCGCCTGATTTTGAACTGCCTGATTTGAACGGCAAATCTGTTATTTCAAGTAATCTTTTCGCGCAGTCAAAACCGACTTTGTTGTTTTTTGTGAGTCCGGCGTGTGTGCCGTGTCAGGTATTATTGCCGGAAATTGAAATCTGGCAGACCGAACTCAAAGACAAAGTTGATTTTGTCTTTATCAGCAGTGGAAAAGCGTCGGAAAATGTCGAAAAATTCGGCGGCAAAAATTTTAAGCAAGTTCTTTTGCAGGAAAGCCGCGAAATTGCCGAATTGTTCAAATCAAAATGGACTCCGACAGCACTTTTAGTCAATGGTGACGGCATTATTGCGAGTCATCCAGCGGTCGGCGACGCGGCGATTCGTGAGTTAATCGAGAAAATAAAAGCCGAAAGTTCAAACAAAAATATCTTTATTGCCAACGGCACAGCACTTAAAATCGGCGAAAACATTCCCGAATTTTCAATCGAAGATTTATACGGCAAGGAAATTTCCGCAAGGGATTTTCAAGGCAAAAAAACGCTCGTGACTTTTTGGAGTACGACTTGTCCGCACTGCCTGACAATGATTCGTGATTTGCAGGAATGGGACCGCGAAAAAGGCGCGGACGAACCGAATCTGATAGTTTTTTCCGACGGTGACAATGAAGATCACCGCGAAATTGGTTTGAAATCGCCGATTCTGCTCGACAAAGGTTATTTGACAGCGGCAAAACTTGGAATGCACGGCACGCCGTCGGCGATTTTAATCAATGAAAACGGTAAATTCGCATCCGAAACTGCGCTCGGTGCAGACAATATTTGGGCATTGATTGGAAAAAGAAAGTAAAAGTTTCAGGTTTCAGGTTTCAAGTTTCAGGTTGAGCATTTTAACTTGAAAACCTGAAACCTGAAACCTGAAACGCATTTTATGAAACCGATAGATTGGAAAGTCATCGCGCAGGAAGGTAAGGCGCGGGCGGGAATTTTGCGAACGAGGCGTTCCATAATCGAAACGCCTGTTTTTATGCCTGTCGGAACGCAGGGAACGGTTAAAGGTGTGCGTTACGAATGGCTCGAAAACGAACTTGATGCGCGGATTATTCTTGGCAACACTTATCATCTTTTTCTTCGCCCGGGCGCGGAAATTATTCGAGAACTCGGTGGACTTCATAAATTTTCGACGTGGAATCGTTCGCTGCTGACGGATTCGGGCGGTTTTCAGGTTTTTTCGCTGACCGATTTGCGAAAGTTAAATGAAGACGGCGTTGAATTTCGCTCGCACATAGACGGCAGTAAACAGTTTTTGTCGCCCGAAGTTTCGATGGAAGTTCAGGCGGCGTTGGGTTCGGAAATCGTGATGGTTTTTGACGAATGTCCGCCGGGTGACGCGGGTTTTGACAAGACGAAAAAGAGTCTGGAAATGACGGCGCGTTGGGCGCAAAGATCGAAAAATCAGTTTAACGAATTGCAGGATTCGGGAATGGACACGGGATTTCTATCGGCTGAGTTTCAGATTCCAAATTCCAAATTTCAGATTGAAAACGGTTCTCAACCTGAAACATTAAACTTGAAACCTGAAACTCAATTAAGCGGACAACAGGCATTATTCGGAATAATTCAAGGCGCGGGACATCTTGATTTACGCAAACAAAGTCTTGATTTGACGACCGAAATCGGTTTTGACGGTTATGCAATCGGCGGTTTGAGTGTCGGTGAAGAAAAATCGGTGATGTATGATGTTTTGGAATTTCTCGCGCCGCAGATGCCGCCCGATGCGCCGCGTTATTTGATGGGAGTCGGCACGCCCGAAGATTTGCTCGAAGCCGTTTCGCGCGGCGTTGATATGTTTGACTGCGTGATGCCGACGCGCAACGGACGGACGGGAAGCGCGTTCACTTCGCACGGAAAACTGAATATTCGCAATGCCAAATTTGCGCGTGATGCCGAACCTTTGGACAGCGAATGTCCGTGTTCGGTTTGTCGTCGGTATTCAAAAGCCTATTTGCGCCATCTTTATCAAACCGGCGAAATGCTCGCGGCGATTTTGATTTCTCATCACAATCTCGCGTTCTTCCTTGACTTGATGCGAAAGGTAAGAGATTCTATCAAACTTGGCAAATTTGGCGAGTTCCGGCGTGAATTTTTGGCGAAATTGAGTAATAATTGAATTATGACAGTCAGAATTTCATCGCAGTCAAAAAATTATACTCGTCCGATTATTCCGCCGTTAGAAAACGGCGACCGTTTGACACGCGAAGAATTTCACCGACGTTATAAAGCGATGCCCGAAAATGTCAAAGCCGAATTGATTAAAGGTATCGTTTATACGGCATCACCAGTCAGAGTCAAAAAACACGGAAAACCGCACGCGGCACTGATAGTTTTTCTGGGTGTTTATGGAGCAAACACCGCCGGAACCGAATTGTCTGATAACGTAACATACATCGTCAATGATTATTATGAACCGCAGCCGGACGCAGTTTTGCGGATTAACGAAAATAACGGCGGAAAATCTTGGATCAACGACGACGATTATTTGGAAGGTTCACCCGAATTAATTGTCGAAATTTCGTCAAGTACGGCTTCTTACGATTTGCACGACAAACTCGAAATTTACGAAAAAAAAGGTGTGCGGGAATACATCGTTTGGCGCGTTTTGGACGGGCAAATTGATTGGTTCGGTTTGGAAAACGGAAAGTATCGAAGATTTGAACCTAATAAACAGGGAATTGTCGAAAGCAAATTTTTGCAGGTTTAAGATTGAATATCGAGGCAATTCTGGAAGATAATCTGCAAAAAGTTTTGAGCGATTTACAAAAAGGATTACAAAGCAAAAAGCATCAAAATTTTGCCGCTCAGTTGAGTAAATAATTATCCATGCTTTGATAATTCGACGTTACTTTGTCATAATTGCGTTTTTCTTTTCTGCATTAAAAACAAATGAATATATTTTTATTATTTTTTCAAGGTGAAAGCGGCGGAATTATGTCGTATCTGATATTATTCGGTCCGCTCATTTTGATTTTTTACTTTCTCTTGATTCGTCCGCAACAGAAGCAGCAAAAGGATTTACAGGAGATGATTACATCCCTGAAAATCAATGATGAAGTCGTCACCAACGGCGGCATTATCGGCAAAATAAAGGAAGTCAGAGAAACCAGTTTTATTATTTTGAGCGCGGAAAAGACGTTTCTCGAAGTCGGCAAAAGTGCCGTCATCGGAAGGAAGCCTGAAGAAGTTAAAGGTTAATAAGACAGTCCGAATCAACACTTTACATAATTCGATTCGGAGTTTGAATTTAGAAGTTTGGAATCATTAAGCAATGAAAAATAGTGGTTTGTGGATAAGAACGGCGATTATTTTGGTAATTACGCTGATCGGTATTTATTTCGTTTTCGGACCTCGCCGAGTGCCGAACGGGAGCGATTTTACCTGGACGGGAATTAAACAAAACCTTGCCAACAACATCAATCTCGGTTTGGATTTGAAAGGCGGTTCGCATCTTTTGATGCGTGTTAAATTGGACGAATACCTCCAAAAATTAACCGAAAACAACGAAAATGCGGCGATAAATGCGGCAAAAGAAGCGAAGGACGAAAACGGGAAGCCGTTTGCCGTCGGTGACTCATCGCACGTTGCGGAGAAAAACAGTTATCAGATTAATGTTAACGTCACTGATCCCGCACAAACGCAGGCGGTCGCTGATGCAATCGGTAAAAAGGTTGACTTCAAAAATTCCGGCTGGCTCGAAAGCGTCAGCGGAAATACGGTCAGTTGGACGCTGCCGGTGCAGGCGCAAAATAAATTAAAAGAGCAAGCCGTGGACCAAGCCTTAAAAATTATTGACAGCCGCATCAACACTTTCGGCGTGAAAGAACCGACGCTGCAAAAAGTTGGCTCGTCCGATTCGGGACAAATTTTACTTCAAATGCCCGGTGTCGAAGACCCGGAACGCGTCAAACAGTTAATTGGTTCGGAATCGCATTTGATGTTGATGAAGGTCGCTGGCGATACTTATCAAACTTATCCGACAAAACAGGCTGCTGAACAATCACTCGGCGGAACAGTGCCGTCAAATCGCAAAGTTCTTAGATTAAATGAACGTGACGACAAACCCGGCGCGACTCCTGATAAAACGAAACAGACCGAAAAGTGGATGGTGTTAGAGTCTCCGGCGATTGTTGACGGTAGTGAACTACGCGATGCTTCGACCTACACGCGCGGTGGCAACGATTACAATATTCAGTTTAATTTGAAACCCGCAGGCGCACAGGCTTTCGGCGATTGGACCGGCAAAAACATCGGCAAATATCTGGCGGTTGTCTTAAATGACGAAGTAAAATCCGCGCCGGTTATTAAAGGGCAGATTTTCGATACGGGAACGATTGAAGGAAAGTTTTCAAAAACTTCCGCCGAAGATTTGGCTTTGACGTTGAAATCGGGTTCGCTGCCCGCGTCGCTTGATTATCAGGAAGAAAGAACCGTCGGACCGAGTCTCGGTGCGGACTCAATCAAAGCCGGTGTCGAAGCGTCGCTCGGCGGATTGATTTTCGTGATTATCTTTATGCTCTTTTATTATCGCGGTTCGGGTGTTAATGCAGTGATCGCGTTGATTCTGAATATGCTTTTGACGATGGCGGCTTTGGTGATTATCAACTCGACGCTGACTCTGCCCGGAATCGCCGGATTAATTCTCGGAATCGGGATGGCGGTTGACTCAAACGTGCTGATTTTCGAGCGTATCCGTGAAGAAATCAGGCTCGGATTTTCAGTTCCCGAATCAATCAGTCTCGGTTTTGACCGCGCGTTCGTGACGATTATTGACACGCACATCACAACGATTATTTCGTCAGTGATCCTTTATTTATACGGTTCGGGTCCGATTCGCGGTTTTGCCGTTACTTTGATTCTCGGATTACTGATTAATCTTTTTACGGCAGTTTTTGTTTCGCGCACCATTTTCAAATGGCTTTTGGAACGAAATCCGAATATGCAGAAACTCAGTATTTAATATAATGGTGAATGATGATTGATGAATGATTAATTAAAATCAAATCACTCATCATTCACCATTTACCATTCACCATTAACTTAAGATGTTTAATTTATTTCAGAATATTCATATTGACTGGTTGGGGAAACGCCAAATTTTTATCGCTTTCTCGATTTTTATTATGGTTGCCGGATTAATTTCGGCAATCGGTCGGCAATATACGCCGGGCGGAACCGATGCTTTTAACCTCGGCGTTGATTTCAAAGGCGGAACGGTCGTGACGGCTAAATTCAGATCAAAGCCTTCCGACGAAGAAATTCGCGCCGCGCTTAATACAGCCGGTGTCGCCGATCCGGTGATTCAGGATTCGACCA
Source organism: Pyrinomonadaceae bacterium (assembly GCA_965247805.1). GTDB lineage: Bacteria > Acidobacteriota > Blastocatellia > Pyrinomonadales > Pyrinomonadaceae > JAFDVJ01. Next base: position 3,103,755 of record OZ252034.1, on the reverse strand, counting down.
ACAAACCCGACGAAGTTTTAATCAAAATTCCTTTGGAAGAAAATAACGCGGCGGCGCAAAATACGGAAACTACCGCCGCGTCACAAACTCCGAGTGAAAAAGATCAAGCGCAGAAATCGCAGGTTGAAAAGGGACGGGGAACGGTTAAAAAAGCCCTCGATGTTTTTGGTAAAGAAGCCGAAGGCGAAACAACCCTCGATACTGCGCCTGATTCCGCTTATAAAATCATCGGAACCGATTCGGTCGGTGCGATTGCCGGTTCGCAACTTCGCAACCAGGCAGTTACGGCAACACTTTTGGGGTTGCTCGGAATTTTGTTCTTCATCGCATTTCGTTACGACTGGACGTATGCCGCAGGCGCGGTAATTGCGGTTTTCCACGATGTGATTATGGTTTTGGCGTTCTTTTCCGTTTTTCAATGGGAAGTGAACTTAACGGTCATCGCGGCGATTTTGACCATTGTCGGATTTTCCGTCAACGATTCAATCGTAATTTTTGACCGAATCCGTGAAAACCTTGCCGTCAACCGCAGTGATTCACTGTTTAAGGTGACCAATGATTCGATCAATCAAACACTGTCGAGAACCGTTATTACAGCCGGATTGGTACTGTTGTCGGTGCTTTCGCTGGTTCTGTTCGGCGGCGAAGTTTTACGCAGTTTCTCGTTGGCATTACTGGTCGGTGTGACGCTCGGAACATATTCGACAATTGCTATTGCAAGTCCGATTGCGATTTGGTGGCAAGGCAAACTCGGTGTGGGCAAAACCAAGGAAATTGAAATTCCGAAAGAGCAAAAACTCGCGTCGGCTTCGCGTCGTTCAGTGACGCGCCGACCGGTCACAAGATAAATTTATTCAAAACGGAAAGTGATAATAAAATCTTTTATACAAGGTTTTCACTTTCCGTTTTGAATTAATAAGCAAAAATTTTATAAAATTTGAAAAATAGCAAAAAAACTCGACGGGTATTCTTGACTTTCTCGACGTAAAATTTTAGACTTCCATCGTTGCTGGTCAATTAAATAAGTCATATTTGCTTTGCTTCCGTTGTCTTTGTAAAAAGCGGTTGCGGATTTGTAAGCGGTTTTGTATTTAAGACCGGCGCAAAATTCCGTCTATCCCGCATTTTGCAGCAAACAGTCAAAAACAAAGTAAGTATTTATATTTTCAGGTGAAATCGTCTGTGGTTTTAACGACTGCAACTTTAGGATTTAATAAATAACATAAAGCAATAATAAATTTCGCAGCCCTTAACCTTAAATTGGCACCGGAAAGAGGGAGATAAAATAAAATGTTAGATCAATTAGTTGAATCAAGAAATAATTCGGCAGAAAACACCAGACGAAGCGGTTTTTTGTTGGCAACAATGGTTGTCATCGTGACCGTTCTAACGACGGGCTGGGCTTACAGTCTGTTTCATAAGGAATATGGAATGGGAACGGGAGATTTGGATGTTTCCAGTCTCGTTGCGCCGGTTGCGCTGCCGGAAGATGCACCGCCGCCGCCGCCGCCGCCCGAAGACAAACCTGATAAACCGAGTCCGGCAAGCGATAAGCCGACGGTTGTTGATAAAATCGCAAAAATAGAAGATACGACCGATCCGCCCAAGGATATTAAAGGCGAAACTTTAAAGGCTCCGCCTCTCAGTAAAAGTGATGCGAAAAACTATGACTTGGGAACAAAAAATGAAGGACGTTATGACGCGTCCAAGCAGTATAATGACACGCCGAAAGGGTTAGGTGATACCGGCGGCGGCGGCGGCAATGGTGATGATGATGATAAAGTCGTTGTAAAAACACCAACTCCGAAACCGACCGAAAAACCGACTGAAAAGCCTCAGCCGAAAACAATTTCAGGCGGCGTGGTCAATGGTAAAGCAACCAATCTCGTTAAACCGCCGTATCCGGCAGCGGCAAAAGCCGTTCGTGCAGCCGGTGCAGTCAATGTTCAGGTGACGATTGACGAAAGCGGTAACGTCATTTCGGCAAGTGCGGTCAGCGGTCATCCGCTTCTTCGCGCGGCGGCTGTGCAGGCGGCGCGTTCATCGAAATTTTCGCCGACGATGCTTTCCGGTCAAGCTGTTAAGGTGACGGGCGTAATCGTTTACAACTTTGTTCCATAAACGGAACTCAGTATTTGGCGGGCAACGGTAAAACCTTTGCCTGCAACTCAAATCTTGCAATTATAAATTTTTTTTGATTTCTTTGGAGGAAAAATCATGACTTTATTAGTTAGCCTGTTGGGCTTCTTTTTAATGTTCGCCGAGGGCGAAGCTATTTCTTTCGGCATTTACGACATTGCCAAAAGTTTAACCATTCCGGGTTGGATCGTTATCACAACTCTTTTGCTCGAATCAATTTATATGATTGCCGTCGGTATCGAACGCTGGCTCACATATAGCAAAGCCAAACAACAATCGCGTCAATATGCACCGAAAGTTGCTCAGGCGTTGAAAAACAGCAACATTGACGAAGCTATCAACATCAGTGACAAGCACAAAGATTCGCACCTTGCGATGGTTGTTTCGTCCGGTTTGAAAGAATTTCAGGCGCATCAGGGCAACACCGACATCTCGGCTGACGAAATGGAAGCCTCGAAACGCGCGTTGGAACGTGCGATTGCCGTTAAAACAGCGGAACTCAAACGCGGACTTTCGGGACTGGCGACGGTTGCTTCAACTGCTCCGTTCGTCGGTTTGTTCGGAACGGTCGTCGGTATTATCGGTGCTTTCCAAGCGTTAAGAACTAATCAGACAGCCGGTATCGGCGCGGTCGGCGGAGCTATCGCGGAAGCGTTGGTCGCAACGGCGTTCGGTATTGCGGTAGCAGTTCCGGCAGTTTGGCTGTTTAACTACTTTACGAACAAAGTGACGAGTTTCAGCGTTGAAATGGAAAATTCAGCTTCGGAATTAGTGGATTATTTCATCAAGCAAAGAACCCGTCAGTTGAAAGGATAATTTACACCTTATCAGGTAATTTAAATTAGGGAGAATTTTAGTTATGGGAGCACCTGTTGGGGGATCCAATGAATATAACTCAGAAATCAACGTAACTCCGATGGTTGACGTGATGCTGGTGTTGTTGATTATTTTTATGATCGTGACACCGCTTCTGCAGCAGGGAGTTTCGGTTAATCTGCCGCGTGAAATGAACAGCCCTGATGAGGATGCGGATATTGCCAAAGATACCTCGGTTATCGTGGCAATTCCCGATAATAATAATTTTTACATCGGGAAAAATCCGTATCCTATCAATGAACTGGGCGAAAAGATCAAGAATCTGATGAGGGATAAAGCTCCCGATAAACGAATAGTCTATATCAAGAGCGGAGTTGAGGTTGACTACGGAACGGTGGTCAATGCAATTGATCAAATTCGGAAACAGGATATTGATAAAATCGGTTTAGTCGCCGACCGGAAAAAAGGTACTAAGTCGGAAGCTAAATAAACCGAAAATAATTCAAAATTGGGAGTAAAAAATTATGGGAATGTCATCAGGGACAACGCCGAATATTAACGTCACGCCCTTAATTGATGTATTGTTGGTGCTTTTGATTATCTTTATGGTTATTACACCGTCGAAACCGAGCCGTTTTGAGGCAAAAGTTCCGGCAGAACCGAAAGATGAAGATAAGAATGTTATTTTGAAACCGAATCCGAATACGCTGATTGTTTTTATTAATCGTGAAGGTGCAAAACTGCGATTGAATCAAGATGATATTGGCGATGTTTCGGACACCGCACCGTTGACCGCAAAATTAGACGCACTTTTCAAAGATCGGGAAAGTCGCGGCGTTTTACGGGAAGGGACGAATGAGGTTGAAAAAACAGTCTTTATCAAAGCTCCGAAATCAGTTAAATACGGTGATGTCGTTAAAGTTATTGACGCTGTTAAATCAGCCAAAGCGCAGCCAATCGGTTTACAGATTGATGATCTGGAACAATAAATAAGACTTGATACGGCGGAACATTATCAAAATTTTCCGCCGTATCAGGCGATAAATGGAGTCGAAAAATGAGATTTTCTCGTTTAGGAATAATTGTTTTAATTGCATTTACAATTTTAATCGGAGCAAACTGCTCATATTACAACCGCATTATTGCCAGAAAAAATTTGGTTGACGGGGCAACGGCATACAAAGAAAGAAAGTTTCAGGTCGCTGAAGATTTGTTTCGTAAAACTGTCGCACTTGACCCGAACGCCGAAAATTTAGAAGGTAATACAGCGCAACTCTTCTTAGCCAGAACTTTACATTCGGAATATATTTCGGATCGTAAAAACACCGCGAAGGCAGAAGAAGCAATTCAATCATACAGAAAGGTATTAGCTAAAAATCCAGACGATCAGGGTTCATTTAAAGCTGTCGCCAGTCTGTTAGATGCGCTTGAAAAGAAAGATGAATCGCTTCAGTGGGTTACGGAAAGATCAAATAATACTAACGTCAAACCGGAATATCGGGCGGAGGCTTATACTTCGCTTGCCGCACGTCAATATTCTTGTGCCAACGAAATCAGTGATGTCGAGCCGGTCAAGAAAACCGTCAAAAAAGACGGAAAAGACGTATATCAATTTACCAAACCTGCAAAACCCGAAGATTTTGCGAAGTTAAAATCCTGTACGGAAGAAGGTCAAAAATTGATAGACCAGTCAATTGCATTACAGCCGCCGGCAGTCAACGAATTAAAAAATGTTGATTTGAAACCATTGACAGTCGCCCAGATCAACGAAAAGGAAGATTTGCTTAAAATCTTTTCGTCCGCCTGGTCATACAAGGCAAATCTGCTTTATCAGCAAATGAGAATTTCTGAAATGGAAGGCAATACTGCCGGCAAAGATTCTTATAAAGCTAAAGGTGACGAAGCGCGCGGCGTTTTCACCGGTTTGAATGAAGTGGAAAAGAATATGGAAGCGGAAAAAGACGCTCGTAAAAAAGCCGACGAAGAAAAGTCAAATAAACAAAAATAGGTTTTGACGAATTTCGCTTTTAAGAAAGGTGATGCTCAATTACAATGTTAATTGGGTATCGCCTTTTTGTTTCAGATTAAAATAATTTTTTATGATTCGTATCGAAGACATCATCGAAAAGGTGGAAAATAACCGTCCGAATGCCGATGTCGAGCTAATTCGACGGGCATATCTTTTTTCGGCGATGCATCATCGCGGGCAAAAACGCGCATCCGGCGAGCCTTATCTTGTTCATCCGTTGGAAGTTGCCGATTTGCTTGCGGATATGCGACTTGACGAAAAAAGCGTTTCAACGGGGCTGCTTCACGATGTTGTCGAAGATACTTTAGTTGATCTCGACACAATTCGCGCATATTTTGGCGACGAAATTACACGATTGGTTGACGGATTAACAAAAATCGCTCATATCTCCAATCTTTCCAAAGAAAAACAGCAAGCCGAAAACGTCCGCAAAATGGTTTTAGCGATGATTACGGACGTTCGCGTCGTCTTAATTAAACTCGCCGACCGCCTTCATAATATGCGGACGATGCAGTTTTTGAAGCCGGAAAAACGCGCCCGAATTTCGCAGGAAACGCTCGATATTTACGCGCCTATTGCTCATCGTCTCGGAATGGGAAAAGTCCGAAGTGAACTTGAAGATTTATCGTTTCAAAATCTTTACCCGCAGGAATATAAAAAACTCGCCAAAGATGTCGAAGAACGCCGCCCGGAACTCGAAGCGATTCTCGAAAAAATTAAGGAAACGATCAAAGCCGGTTTAACGGAAAATGATGTTCCGTATATCGAAATTGAAAGCCGCGTCAAACGTCTGTATTCACTCTGGAAAAAACTCAAAAAACAAAAAATTGCAATTGAGCAGGTTTACGATTTAATTGCTATACGAATCATTACACCAAACGACAAAAAGCTGCCGTATATCGCTCTCAGCGTCATCCACGACATCTGGACACCGATTCCCGAACGCTTTAAGGACTGGATTGCGATTCCGCGCGACAATCTGTATCAATCGCTTCATACCTCCGTCATCGGCGATGGCGGACAGCCGTTTGAAGTGCAGATTCGCACTCAGGAAATGCACCAAATTGCCGAAGAAGGTGTCGCGGCACACTGGAAATATAAGGAAAGCAAACTGGGCAAACACGAAGAAGACGAAAATCTCGATGAACTTCGCAAAACTGTCGAGAAACTGCTCTTGCCGTTGGTTGAAAATACCAATGAAAATGAAGATTCCGAAGATTTTATCGAATCGCTAAAACTTGATCTTTACCCGAAGGACGTTTACGCGTTTACGCCGATGGGCAAAGTCATTCAACTGCCGCGCGGCGCGACACCGCTTGATTTTGCGTATGCGATTCACTCGGAAGTCGGCGACCGCTGCACCGGTGCGAAAATCGGCGGTCGAATTGTGCCGCTTAGAACCGAATTACAGAACGGCGATGTTGTCGAAATTTTAACGACACCGAATTCAAAACCTTCGCGTGATTGGCTCAACCACGTCATCACGGCAAAGGCGCGAAACCGCATCAAACATTGGATTTCCGAACAGCAGCGCACCGAATCTATTGATTTGGGACGAAAACTACTCGAAAAAGAAGCCGATAAATTTCGCGTTTCGCCGAAAAAATTACTTAACAACGATGAAGAATTAAAACGTATTGCCAACGAATACGGATTGAGCCGCGCCGAAGATTTATTAGCCTCGGTTGGTTACGGTAAAACCTTGCCGCGTAGTATTTTAGGAAAATTTTTAGGCGCGGAAAAATTTGCGGAACTTGATCCCGAAAAGAAAAAAGAAACGACTCTGCAAACCGGATTCAAAGCCGTCAAAAGGTTTATCGGCTTAGGCGAAGACGCGATCATCGTCAAAGGCGTTGACAATCTTTTAACGACTCGCGCACGATGCTGCAATCCGCTGCGCGGCGAACCGATCATCGGCTATATTTCACTCGGCAAAGGCATCGTCGTTCACAATCGCAATTGCAAAAATGTCAAATCTTTAATGGTCAACCGCGACCGCATCGTCGAAGTCGAATGGGCAAAAAGTGAGAAAGAAGAAATTCAATCAATTCGTCTATTAGCGACGACCGAAAACCGCACCGGAATGCTTGCCGGAATTACAAATGCGATTGCCGAAATTAAAACCGGAATCCGCGATGCCCGCGCTAATGTTTCAAAGGACGACATCGGTTTAATCGAAGTGACAGTCGAAGTTTTCGACAAAAAACATCTGGATAAAGTAGTCAGTTCCATCGCGCAGGTGCCGGGCGTGATTGATGTCGAAAGAGTAAATTCCTAACAAATTCGAGCCTTGCAGATAATTATTGCCAAATTCCACTGTCAATTTGGAAATTTTTCGTGTTTCTGTTAGAATCAGCGTTTTGTTTGAATAATCAAATTAAAAGGCAAGATAAACTGTGAAAGAAATTATTTCAACTGAGAATGCTCCCGGCGCAATCGGACCTTATTCGCAAGCCGTCAAAACCGGCGGAATGGTTTTCTGTTCGGGGCAAATTCCGATTGATGTAACGACCGGCGAATTTGTTTCAAGCGATGTTGCCGAACAAACCGAACAGGTGTTGAAAAATTTATCGGCGGTATTAGAAGCGGCGGGAACAAATCTGAATGATGTCGTCAAAACGACTGTGTTTTTGGCGGATATGAACGATTTTACGGCGATGAATGAAGTTTACGGAAAGTATTTCAGCGAAAACAAACCCGCACGCGCAACTGTGCAGGCGGCAGGTTTGCCGCGCGGCGCAAGAGTCGAGATTGATTGTATTGCGGTGATTTAGTTGTCAGGTTAGAGGTAAAATAATCTGAAACTTAAATAGAAAAGCCAAACGTGAAAACTTTCTCACGTTTGGCAACTTGAACTGAGATTTTAATCTCCAAAGAGTTACGCAGCTTTGACAATTTTGCCGGATTTAATACAGCGAGTGCAAACTTTCTTACGTCCGTTGCCGCCCGTGGGCAGTTGAACGCGAATAGATTGCAGATTCGGATTAAAGCGACGGCGTGTTTTGTTGTTAGCGTGCGAAACATTGTTTCCGAATTGCGGACCTTTTCCGCAGACATCGCATCGTTTTGCCATAATTATTAAAAGCCTCCAAGTAAAATAATAACGAGGTTATAAAAGATGAGTTTGCGAACAAACTCAAAAACAAGATTTATAACAAATTTTTTAAGGTCAAGTCAAGCAATGATAAAGATTGTTAATTTTGAAGGAGTAAATTCCATAGTGCGAAAAGCTAATTTTTCTATTTTAGGCGTTGTCTTTTTGGCAGTCGCCGCGTTTATTTTAACAGGTTGTCCGGGTCCCGGACCGGCGGTGAGCAACAACGGCGGAGTCACTCCGGTTTCATCCATTGATCCGAACGAAGCCGCCGCGACCGTTAATGGCAAACCTATTAAACTCGAAGAAGTCGAGCGTTTGATCAAACAGCAAGGTCAAGGGCAGGAAGCGAAACTTTCACCGCTCGAACTTGCTCAGGCGCGTCTGACCGTTTTACAGCAGTTGATTCAAGACGAAGTTTTGTATCAAAAAGCCGAATCCGAAGGGACAATTCCGAAGGACGAAGATGTCACCACCGAATTAAATAAGTTGAAAACTTCGAGCGGAAAATCACAGGAACAGTTTGATAAAGATTTAGCCGCCGCAAACGAAACGGAAGCCTCGCTTCGTGAAAAAGTTAAAAAACAACTCGCGGTCAAAAACTTGGAAGAAAAGATTACAGGCAAAATCGAACCGCCGAAAGACAGCGAAATTGACGCTTTTTACGCGGGTAATAAAGAAGCGTTCGTCAAGAAAAGAGGCGTAAAATTAGCGGCAATCGTCGTTGACCCGGCTGATAACGGCGAAGGCGACACCACCAAAAACGAAGCTGATGCCGTGCGCGTTGGCAATGAGATCATCGCGCAGTTAAGACAAGGCGGCGATTTCACGCAAATTGCCCGTGAAAAGAGCGAAGATCAAACTCGTGTTAATGGCGGCGATTTAGGCTATGTTCAGGAAGATGAATTGAAACAAACATTTTCACCGCAGGTCGCGGCGACATTGATGAATCCTGAATTTAAAGTCGGACAACTTTTGCCGACACCTGTCCAGGGCAAGTTTTACATTCTCAAACTTCAGGAACGCAACGATAAAGACGAAAATTTGACGCTCGAAAGTCCGGGAATTCGTCAAAAGGTAACTGATTCGCTGGTTGATGCCCGCAAACAACTGCTTGTTCAATCGTTTGCGGCAGTAGCGATGAATGAAGCCAAGATTGTCAATAATCTGGCGCAGAAAGTCATTGCAAATCCGAATGATTTGAGCGGTGCGCGTCCGGCGGCGATTGATACGCCGACTCCGGCGAATACAAACGCTAATACAAACACGGCAGTTAATTCAAACACGAATACAAAAGCTGTCAATGCAAACACCAAGGTTGAAAACAAACCGGCGGTGAATACGACGAAAACAAACGTCAATAAGTAAAAAGGCAGAAGGTAAAAAGTAAAAGGTAAAGGATAGAAAAAGGTTTTCGACAAAATCTTCTTTTGAGAAATTTGTCGGTAACGTATAAGTTCTAACTTTTGCCTTTTTACTTTTTTACCTTTTACCCTTTACCTTTTTTATGCTTTTTCGACTTTCCGATATTAATAAATCATACAGCGCGCACGATATTTTGCGCGGCGTTTCGTTTCAGGTAAATGTCAACGAAAAAATCGGTTTGGTCGGCAGAAACGGTGCCGGCAAAACAACCGTTTTTCGCATTATTACGGGCGAAGAATCACCTGATTCGGGCGATGTAATCAAAATGAATAACTTAAAAATCGGCTTGCTCGAACAGCACGTTGATTTTGCCGATAGCGAAACCGTTCACACTTCCGCGCTTTCCGCCTTCAAACGCATTCACGACATCGAAGCCGAAATGAAGCGTCTGGAAAAGCAGATGGAAACCGATTACACGGAAGAAATTCTGGAGCAATACGGTGAACTTCAGCACGAATTTGAACTGGCGGACGGTTTCAGTTACGCGGCAAAAGCCGAAGCGATTTTGCTCGGACTTGGTTTTCCCAAGGAGACGTGGACACTCGAAACGAAAAATCTTTCGGGCGGACAAAAAAATCGGCTTGGAATGGCGCGGCTTTTATTGGCTGACAATGACATTTTACTTCTCGACGAACCGACTAATCATCTGGATGTCGGCGCAGTGGAATGGCTCGAAAATTTTCTTCAAAACTTTGAAAAAACTTACGTTATCATCAGCCACGACCGCTATTTTCTCGACCGGACTTCGACGAGAATTGTTGAAATCGAGAATGGTAAGGCAGTTTTATATAAGGGAAATTATTCGCAATTTTTAGTCGAACGCGAAGAACGGCGCGAGATTCAGCAGCGCGAATACGAAAATCAGCAGGCTTATATCAAAAATACCGAGGCTTTCGTTCGCAAAAATCTCGAAGGACAAAAGACCAAACAGGCGAAATCCAGACGCACGATGCTTCAAAAACTGGAGCGCGTCGAAGCCGTTACTGCCGACAAACCGCAGGGAAATTTCAATCTTAAAAAGGTCGAACGCGCCGGACAGAATGTTTTAACGGTCGAAGATTTGAAAATCGGTTACGGCGAAAAAGTTCTCGCCAAGGATATGAATTTCACGCTCAATCGCGGCGAAGCGTTGGGTATTATCGGCGGAAACGGAACCGGCAAAACGACTTTTTTGAAAACCGTTCTGGGAAATATCCGCGAACTTTCCGGCAAACTTGTCTGGGGCGCGAAAACCGACATCGGCTATTACTCGCAAAATCTGGAAGATTTGGATGCGCGAAACGAAGTTATTCAAGAACTTCGCCGCGTCGCGCCTTTAGCTGAAAACGGTGCGCTGCGCGGTTTTCTGGCGAGATTTTTGTTTATCGGCGAAGACGTTTTCAAATCCGTCAAAGATTTGTCCGGCGGTGAAAAGGGAAGACTGGCATTGGCAAAATTGATCTACTCAAATAAAAACGTCCTGATTTTGGACGAGCCGACCAACCATCTCGACATTCCATCACGCGAAGCCCTGGAAGACGCACTCGATGCTTTTGAAGGCACGATTATCGCAGTCAGTCACGACAGATTTTTTCTCGACAAAGTTTCAACGCAAATTTTGTCGTTTGAAGATTCAAATGAAATCTTAATCTTTGACGGTAATTACTCAGAGTTTCACGATTGGAAAGTTCGCCAACTGTTGTCCGGCGTTCGTCAGCCGCAAAGCAGTGAAAACGCAAAGTCGAATAACAGCGAACCGCAAAAAATCCGCGAAGAAAAAAGTGAAAGTTTGAGCAAGAATCAATTGCAAAAAATTGAAAATCGGATCAAGGAAATTGAAAAAGAATTGGTGATTCTCGAAGAAAAATCAGCACAGCTCACGACAAAAATGAGTCTGCCCGAAATTGCTTCCAACACCGGAAAACTGCACGAAGTTTCGCAGACATTCGAGAAAAATCAAAAACAGATACAAAAACTCTATGATGAATGGGAAGATTTAAGTAAAGAAAGTTAAAAAGATTTAGCTGCAAAAAATAAAAAGCCGCACTAAAAATATGAGAATTTTTAGTGCGGCTTTCGTTTATTCATCTGTTAAATTTTTACGATTCTGTTCGATAGTTAGGTGCTTCTTTCGTAATGATTACGTCGTGAACGTGCGATTCGCGCAGACCGGCGGACGTAATGCGGACGAATCTCGCGTTTTTCTGTAACTCTTCAATATTTTTGCAGCCGGTATAACCCATTCCCGAACGCAGTCCGCCGACAAGCTGCGTCACCATTTCCGCGAGTGTTCCTTTATAAGCGACGCGACCTTCGATGCCTTCGGGAACGTATTTTGAGTCGGAAACCGTTCCTTCCTGCGCGTATCTGTCTGACGAACCTTGCTTCATCGCGCCGATTGAACCCATTCCGCGATAGGTTTTAAAGTTACGACCTTGAAACAAAATAACTTCGCCGGGAGCTTCTTCCGTTCCCGCAAAAAGCGAGCCGATCATCACCGAATCCGCGCCCGCGACAATCGCTTTGACGACATCGCCCGAAAATTTCACGCCGCCGTCGGCGATAATCGGAACGCCCGAACCTTTCGCCGCTTCGACACAATCATTAATCGCCGTAATCTGCGGAACGCCCGCGCCGGTGACGACGCGAGTTGTGCAGATGCTACCAGGACCAATTCCCACCTTAACCCCATCAACACTGACATTTAGCAATGCTTTGGTGGCTTCGGCGGTGGCGACGTTGCCGGCGATGACTTCGATTTCGGGGAATTTTGCTTTGACTTTTTTGACGGCTTCGATGACGCGGGATGAATGTCCGTGCGCGGTGTCAATGACGATTGCGTCAACTCTCGAATTAATCAAAGCCGCCGCGCGTTCGAGAAAATCGCCGGTTGCGCCGATTGCCGCTGCGACGCGCAATCTGCCGAGATTGTCTTTTGCGGCGAACGGATAACGAATTGCTTTTTGAATGTCTTTAACAGTGATTAAACCTTTCAAATGACCGTCGTCGTCAACGACTAATAGTTTTTCGATGCGGTGTTTTTGGAGTTTCGCTTTTGCCTGTTCGAGCGTCGTGCCGACGGGAACAGTGACGAGCGGCTGTTTCGTCATCACTTCGGAAACCGGAATGTCTGTCCGCAGTTCAAAACGCAGATCGCGGTTCGTGATAATGCCGACGAGTAAGCCCTGCGCGTCAACGACCGGAACGCCGCTGATTTTGAAGCGTTCCATAATTTGCAAGGCTTCGGAAACGAGCGCGGTGTCGTGAATCGTCACCGGATCAACGATCATTCCACTTTCCGAGCGTTTGACCTTATCAACTTCTTCCGCCTGCTGCGCGATGGAAAAGTTTTTGTGAATCACACCGATTCCGCCTTGCTGGGCGAGCGCGATTGCCAGACCTGCTTCCGTCACGGTATCCATCGCCGACGAACAAAGCGGAATATTTAAACTGATATTGCGCGAAAATTTCGTGGCGACATTCGTTTCACTCGGCAGAATGTCCGAATAAGCCGGAATCAGTAAAACGTCGTCAAATGTTAAGCCTTCTTTGATTTCTTCAATGTTCATAAAAAAAGTTAATTTCAGGCTTCAGGTTAGCAAACTGCAAATCTGAAACCTGAACCCAATTTATAAAAAAGCCCGCATTTAGCTTGCGGGCGTGATTTCGCTCATTAATTAGTTAAAAATTTTTAGCTTCCGAAAAAGCTGCATAAAGTTTCTATCGCGGAGTTGCCGCGTTCACATTTGCGTTGTTGGCAACCGGCGGCGCAATTTGTCCGCTTTGCATAATCTGCGCGATGTTTTCCTTATTAACTTCAAAAGTAGTATTTCCCTTAGCAGGCGAAGCCGGCGCAGGAATTTGCTTTCCGTTAACTATCAATTGGATTTTATCGGGCGTAAAACCTCTGTAATATGAAATTTTCACACTTTGCTGCGGACTCAAACTTAAAGTTTCGTTTGGCAAAACATCTTTGCTGGTCATTTTTCCGTCCACCCAAGATGTTATATTGATTTTATCAACGAGTGACTTAAACTCAACTTTTATTTCATTTGTTGATGTAACCGGCAGTGCGATGTTTGCATTTGTATTTGTATTTACGTTGGCAACATTCGTATTGACCGCCGCTGAATTTGTATTGGCAGCGACCGGCGCACTTTGATTATTTTGAATATAATTAACGAGCGTAATCAATCCCCAAGCCATCAATCCGAGAATAATTACGGCAATAATTATCGTTGGCAGCGTCGAAGCCGATGTTCGGTCGTCGGTTAAAACTTCGGGTCGGTAGGTTTTCGGGTCTTCGCTGACTTCGCCTTCCTGACTTGAGATCAGCCGCGAATAATCCTGCAAAGCCTCTTGTTCGTCAATGCCGACATATTTGGCATATGACTTCACAAAACCTTTATTAAAAATGCCGCCGGGCAGTGTGCGGTAATCGTCGTTTTCGATTGAATCGAGATAATGCGGAGAGATGCGCGTTTGTTCAGCGACTTCGCTAATCGAAATCCCACGTTCTTCGCGTGCCTGCCGCAATTTTTCACCAAGAGTTAATGACATTTTTGTTTAATAAATAATAGAATCGCTGCAACTTTGGGGCATCGTTCGATTTACTAACAATCTTAAACTTGAAATATAGCTTTGTTAATCGCTGAATGTCAATCATATCAATCTTTTTTGTCGAAGTTTCGGCTTGATATTACAAGGAGCGCGTGATAGTTTTAGGTTTTACTCAAATCTTGTATTAAAATTAACAAATTGATTGTCAAAGAGAGGAATAAATAATGAGTCTTGAAGCACTCGGAATGATTGAAACCAAAGGATTTGTCGGCGCGGTCGAAGCGGCTGACGCGATGGTCAAAGCGGCAAATGTGACGCTCATCGGCAAGGAATATATCGGCGCGGGTTATGTCACGATTTTCGTGCGCGGCGATGTCGGCGCGGTCAAAGCGGCGACGGACGCAGGCGCGGCGGCGGCACGTCGAGTCGGCGAATTAATTTCGGTTCACGTCATTCCGCGTCCGCACGGCGAAGTCGAAAGAGTTCTCCCGAAAGGCGGCGCGGTCGGTTATTCACCCGACGAAAAATCGCTCGGCGGAACTTCGCGCGGACAACTCGGCGAAGGCGGCGCGGGCAGTGAAATCTCGGCGAACGACCGAAGCAAATCAAGAAATAAATAGTTTGGGAAGTTTAGGAAGTTCGGGAAGTTTAGGAAGAAAGATAAATGCTTCCTAAACTTCCTAAACTTCCTAAACTTCCTAAACTTCCCAGACCCGAAATGTCCGAGCATAACGATTTAGTTTCGCAGCAGGAAGCGCGTGAAGCGGTTGAAGCCGCGCACCTCGCGTGGAAAATGGTTGCGAAATTTGACCAAGCGAAAATTGACCGAATCTGCGAAGCGATGGCAAACGCTGCGCTTGCGGAATCGTCGCGTCTCGGATTAATGGCGCACGAGGAAACAGGTTTCGGCAAAGCGGAAGACAAACGTGAAAAAAATCGTTTTGCGGCGGAAGATGTTTGGAATCATTTCAAAAATTTAAAAACCGTCGGTGTCGTTCGTGATAACGGAAGCGTCGTCGAAATCGCTTCGCCGCGCGGCGTTGTGGCGGCAATTATTCCTTCGACAAATCCGACTTCGACGGCGATTTTCAAAATAATTATTGCAATCAAATCGCGCAATACGATTGTGCTTTCGCCGCATCCGTCGGCGGCGCGTTCGATTGCGGAAACGGCGCGCGTGATGAAGGAAGTCGGTATCCGCGAAGGTTTGCCGCCCGCCGCGATTTGCTGTTTGACGATTTCCGCGCTCGAAGGCACGGAAACGCTGATGAAGCACAAGAAAACGGCGGTGATCTTGGCGACCGGCGGAATCGGCTTAGTTCGCGCCGCGTATTCTTCAGGCAAACCGGCTTTCGGTGTCGGACCGGGGAATGTGCCGAGTTTTATCGAGCGAACGGCGAATGTCGAAAAAGCGGTCGGCGATATTTTGACCGGAACTTGTTTCGATAACGGCACGATTTGCGCTTCGGAACAATCGGTCGTCTGCGATGCGCCAATTGAATCGCAGGTGCGCGAACAGTTCAAAAAACAAGGCGGACATTTCTTAAACACCGCCGAAGCCGAAAAAATCGCCAAAGTTTTATTAACCGATCAGCGCACATTAAATGCGAAAATTGTCGGCAAATCTGCCGAATACATCGCCAATCTCGCGGGAATTTCAGTTCCGTCGGGAACGCGCTGTTTATTGGCTGATTGCGGCGGAGTCGGGCGCGATTTTCCGTGGTCAATCGAAAAACTTTCGCCGACGCTCGCGTTTTTTGTCGTTGACGGAATCGAAGCGGGCGCGAACAAATGCGAAGAAATTTTGCAGTTCGGCGGAATGGGACACACTGCCGGAATGCACACTGCGTCACGCGAAGCCGCGATTCGCTACGGCGAACAGATGCCCGCGTCGCGCGTTATTATCAATTCGCCGACGACGCACGGCGCAATCGGATTTTCGACTGATCTTTCGCCTTCGATGACTTTAGGCTGCGGTTCGTGGGGCGGAAACGTCACGTCCGATAATGTTTCGCCGATTCATTTAATGGATATTAAAAGAGTCGCTTTTGAAACAAAAGCGGTTTCAAGTTCCAAGTTTCAGGTTTTAAGTCCTTTGGATTCCAAATTTCAGATTCCAAATTCCAAACCGGAAAGCATTAAGCAAAACCCGAAACGCGCGGAAATCGCGGCGATAGTTGATAAATTTTTGAGTCAAAAACTGTCAGAACCGCCTGCGGCAGCGGGTGGTTTAACTCCGCCGAAAAAAGTTGAGAGTGAAGAGTTAAGAGTAGAAAGTCAATCTAACGAAAGTCCCGTCAAAACGATCATTCACGAATTGAAACCGCAAGTTGCGAATGACGCGAAACCAACGGCAGTTGATTTTGTCAGTGAAAACGATGTCCGAACGGCTTTTGATAAAGGCGAAAAGATTTATGTTACCGCGAAAACCATAATCACTCCGGCGGCGCGTGATTTGGGTGATGAAAAACAGATATTTGCCGCGTTGAATTAATTTTTGCCTCCGAAATTTTATCTGAACAACTGAAAAAATGGCTGATACATTGGTGGAAAATAAAATTTGTGAGGCGTGCGGCGCGGAGGTTCGTCCGGGTTCGCTGTTTTGCTACAACTGCGGCGGCGCGGTCGCGGACGAATTACCCGATCAACCGGCGAAAAAGAAGAGCGAAAATTCGGTCAGTGATGCTTGGCTGCGTGGAGATTTGGCGAAAAATAACGATTTGAAAACAACCCAACTTGACGGCGCAGTGCTTGAAAATCAGGTTGTCGCGCCGACTGATAAATTGTCGGAAGAAAAGATAGTTGAAAAAGTCGCCGACAAACCGCTTGAAAAGAAAAATTTACAGCAGGAAGCAAAACTCAAATCCGCCGCGAATATGCGCCGCAAATCCAAAGTCTTTCAGCCGAAAAAAGTCGAGATTATTTGGGAAGAACATCAAAACGCGCCGAACATCTGGTTTTTACTGGTCGCGGTAATTTTGATTCTGTTCGTCGTCGGTATTTTTTATCTGGCAATTTATTTGAAATAGTCGAAACAAATTCAGAGAGATTTTTATGGAAATCGCCATACTCGTATTTTTTCTCGCAATCCTTGGCGGCGTATTATTTTTGCTGGCGTTGATCTACTTTCTCGTTCGACGATTCAAAAAATCGCGTCCTGTAAATCGCAATTTCAGCGGCACGACGAGTTATATTACGGATGACACACGACCGAGAAACGATGATTTTTTAGCTTCATCCGTGTATGTCGCGTCGAACGAAATGTCTTCGGATAATTCGACGTTTGAAAATCAGACAACTCATTTACCGAGGGAAACGGCGCACGACGCTGCGGATTCGGGCGGACACGCAGCGTCACACTCACATCACGGCGATACGCATCACGCCGATAGCAGTTGGTCAATTAACGAATCCGGCACGAGTTTCGATTCTAATCCGAGTTATGATTCGAGTTCAAGTTCCGATTCGGGATCGAGTTCGAGTGACAGCGGTGGCGGTTCGAGTTCGTCAAGCGATTAAAAAAATCGTAAACTAAAAAAGATTTAATTTCAGTTGAGGTAAAAAAGTGGAAGCTCTCGGAATGGTTGAATGTATGGGATTTGTGGCGATGATCGAAGCGGCGGACGCAATGGTTAAAACTGCGAATGTCAGGCTCGTCGGTTATGAAAAGATTGATGCGGGACTCGTCACAGCAATCGTGCGCGGCGAAGTCGGCGCGGTCAAAGCGGCGGTTGAGGCAGGCGCGGCGGCGGCTCGACGCATCGGCACGGTAACAGCCGTTCACGTCATTCCGCGTCCGCACGACGAAGTTGCCGACGGCATTTCCGTCATCGAAACCGGAGAAACGACGCGCAAGAAAATTTCGGGTTCAGTGCCGGAGAAATAGTTGGCAGTCGGCAGCGGCAGTATGCAGTAAAAAACGTGTTCCGAATATTTTATATTTTCGGAACACGTTTTTATTTTCAACGAAATTAATCTTTTCCAAATTGCTAAATGCTTATTGAGATTTCGCCGGTTTTTGCAGTGTCGGCGCGTTATTTTTGTTTTCGGCTTGAACGCCGGTGCGCGTGACGGCGATGCGTTTTTCTTTATTCGGACCGTCTGTGACAGCCACTTTAATCGGTCGAAATGTTCCGGGTTTGACATCACCGGGCGGCGAATAGCTGATCGTATATTGCGTTCGGAGTTCGTTGGCAATGTCCTGCGCGATGCCGTTCAGTTCGCTGATCGAACCGGGAAAATAAACTTTTCCGCCGGTTTCTTTAGCGAGATTTTCTAAAAACGCTTTGGCTTTTCCCTGCGGACTTTTGCTGATGAAGCCGCCTTCTTTACTTAGTTCGCTGACAAATCCGATGGCATAAATTTGCACGTCCGACTCGCGGAGCAGTTCAAAAAGCTGCTGTTCTTTGTAATAAGAATCGCGGTCTTCGCCGTCGGAAACAAGAATCAGAGCGCGGCGTTTCGTGTCATTTTTATTGCGTGATTTTTCGTAATCGTCAACCTGCTGCGCCGCTAAATAAATCGCATCAATGATCGCCGTGCTTCCGCCTTCGATAATCATATTGTCGAGCGCGTCGTTCAAATCTTCTTTGCTTGCAGTAAAGTCCTGCAAAACTTCGATTTTATCCGAACTGACAAAACGAACAATTTCGGTTTCATCCGCCGGACGATTTGTGCCGATGATAATTTTGCTTGATTCGATAACTTTGTCAATCAACAGCCGCATCGAACCCGAATTATCAATAACCATCGCATAATTGGTCGGAACTTCGGCTTTCCCGAAAAACTCGATTTTCTGCGGGACGTTATTTTCGTAAACCGTAAAATCGCTTTGTTTGAGATTGGCAATCGAGCGGTTATTGCGGTCAACCACGCGAACATTCAGATTAACGAGTTCGGTGTCAACGCGAATCACTTCATTGTCAGCTTCGGGAGTCGGTGTAGCGGTTGGCGACGGCGAAACAGATTTCGTCGGGGTCGGCGACGGTTTGGTCTGGACGGTTGTCTGTGCGTCCGCTTTGAAAAAATTGATAAACGCAGGAACGAGGGCAAAGCAAAAAACAAAAGTCAAAATTAAAGATTTTCTTCTCATTAGTCTCCAAACGAATTTTTATTTGTAACTCGTAGTCGGCGTTGCGTAATAGCCTTCACGATTTCTGACCGTTAGACGCGGCAAACCGCGCGGAGGTTTGACCTTAACTTTTACTTTATGATATTTTCCGTCGGGTTGAAAATCTTTCGGCGTGTAACCGATTGAATATTGATGTCTTAACTCTAAAGCGATGCGTTCAAAAATCTCATCCATTTCGACATCCGTCTGCGGATAAAAGGCTTTGCCGCCCGTGACGCTGGTTAATTCGTCCAAAAATGCCTGTCCCTGCATTCCTTCGCTGCTGCCTGCGTCGCGTCCGTCCATAATTCCGACGGCGTAAACGACGACATCCGATTCCTTCATCAAACGGCGCACTTCACCGAAATTATAGCGCGAAGCATTGTCCTGCCCGTCGCTGATAATCAACATTGCTTTCTTCTGATGTGTGCCGCGCGTGACTTTTTCAATTCCCAAGTAGCAGGCATCGTAAAGTGCCGTGTTGTTTTTCGGATTAACGAGTTGTAATTTTTGCAAAACGGCTTCACCGTCACGCGTCCGGTCGAGAATCAGTTGAGCGCGGTTGTTAAAGGCGATCAAAAAATATTCGTCGTTCGGATGACTCGTGTTAATGAATTTTTCGAGAGCCTTGCGCGCTTTGCCGATTTTCGTACCGCTCATCGAATCGGAAACGTCGAACAAAATTCCGAGCGAAACCGGCGCATCAGTGTCGGTGAAAAAGGTGATTTCCTGATCCTGACCGTTATCAATCACCGAGAACGCATTTTTCGTCAAGCCGGACACATAACGACCGTAAATGTCTGTGACAGTTAAAGTTAAAGTAACCAAATCGGTCGGAACTTTGACCGGGCGGTTGTCTGTATCTTCGACCGTTTGCTGCTGAGGCGGCAGTGTCGGCGTGGGTGTTTGTGCCGGCGATGCAATCACGCCGAGCATCAAGAAAAGTGAAGTCCAGCGAAGCACGATTCCCAATCGGCTGACACCTTGAACGTAATTTACAGCCATAAATTTCTCCGTTTTACTTATTTTAATATTGTATGCAACAGACAGATTTTCCGCAAGACAATTTTATGATGTAACGAAGTTAAAAACAGTTGTTTGACCGCGAAAAACTTTTCGGAATTTGAATCCGTCTGCAACCTTTGGTAAAAAAAAGCGTGATATAATTTGAAAAAGTTGGCGGTAGGCAACGGCAGTTGGCAGTTTAAGTCTGTTCTGCCGACTGCCGACTGCCGCTGCCTACTGAATTATGGCTGAATTTATTTGTCGTTTGGGAACGCCTTCGGGTGAAATTGTGACGCGCGTGGTCGAAGCTCTCGGTGCGGGCGAAGCGAAATCGCAGCTTGAACAGGAAGGTTTTAAGGTTTTTACGGTCGCTAATGCCGAAAAAGGTTTGTCGGCGTTAATGCCGGGTGGTTCAAGCAAAAAGAATCGCGTCAAACAAGGCGATTTTTTGCTTTTTAATCAACAACTTTCCGCGCTGCTGCGCGCCGGAATTCCGGTGTTGCAGTCAATCGGTCTGCTGAAAAATCGTTCCGGTTCGTCGGCACTGCGCGTTGTTTTAACGGATGTCGAAGATAAAATCAAAAGCGGGATTCCGCTTTCCGATGCGTTTGAAGCGCAGGGAATGTTTCCGCGAATCTATACGGCTTCACTGCTTTCGGGCGAAAAATCCGGTGCGCTCGACGATGTTCTGACGCGTTATGTTGATTACCTGAAACGCGCTGTCGGCGTTTCGCGCAAACTGCGCGGCGCACTCGCGTATCCGGCGTTTTTGCTGACGGCGGCGATCATTATGGTCGCGTTTTTGACGCTCTACATTATTCCGCGAATGTCCGACCTGTTCAAAGGTCTGGGAACGAAAAACGGTTTGCCGACGATTACCGTTGTTGTTCTAACGATTTCTTCGACGATTGCGGGTAATATCTGGTGGCTGCTGCCGATGGCTTTGATTCTGGGTTTCGGAATTGGAATCTGGCTCAGAACACCGGGCGGCAAATTGCTCTTTCATAAATTTCTGCTCAAACTTCCGCTTGCCGGAAATCTAATCAGGCAGATGACGACGGCGCAGCTTGCGCGGTCGCTCTCGACGCTGCTTTCAGGCGGAATCACGGTTCCCGATGCGTGGGACATTGCTTCACAGGCGATTAACAATCTCGAACTGCGCCGCCGCAGTCAGGCAGTTTTGCCGCTCATTCGAGAAGGTCGCGGCTTTACCGAAGCTCTCGAAAAAGCCGGTTGGATGCCCGAACTTGCGCTCGATATGATCGGCATCGGCGAAAAATCGGGAAGTCTGCGCGAAATGCTCGACGAAGTTGCAAACTTTTTCGATGCCGAAGCCGAAGTTCGGATGGAGCAGTTAATGACCTTGCTCGAACCGATAATTCTGGTGTTTATGGCAATTATCGTGATCGTGATTTTGCTGGCGATTTATATGCCGATTATTCAAACGATTTCATCAGGACCATTTTCAGGCAGAGGCAAATAATTATGCAAACAGTTGAAGGAATCTATAAAAACGGACAAATTGTTTTGACGGAAACGCCCTCTGATATAACCGAATCAAAGGTTTTGGTGACGTTTCTCGAAACAAAACAAATTAATTTGCAGGAACGCGGTATAAGCAAAGAGCAAGCCGCCGAATTAAGATCAAAATTCAGCGCGATTGCCGAAGATTGGAATAGACCGGAGATGGATATTTACGATGTTGATTAAAAAAGGTGACATTGTTCGCGTTCTTTTTCCGCATTCAAATCTGACTTTATCTAAACGCCGCCCTGCTTTAGTTGTTCAAGCGGATAATTTGAATACCGGATTGCCTCAAACGGTTTTAGCAATGATTTCGAGTAACTTAAACCGAGCGAGTCATCTGTCGCGCGTGACGGTTTTGTTGACATCGCCTGAAGGAATTGCTTCGGGATTGAGGATAGATTCAATAATAATGACTGATAATTTGGTAACTGTTCTTGATTCGGAAATTGATTCTGTGCTTGGCAGTTTGCCGAATTTTGAAAAAGTGGAGGACGCTTTGCGTCACACTTTCGGATTACAAATCTAAATTTAAGAAAATGAACAATCAAACCAACGAAACAGTAACTTACCAATCTTCACCGAAAATCGTGCTGACGGATTTTATGGATAACGAGCCGCCGGAAGTGGTCGAAGCGAAAGCCTTAGCCAAGCGTTATCGTCTGCCTTACATTGATCTGCTGCCGCCGGATAAACAATCGCCGATTGATTACGAAGTCCTGGCGCAGATTCCGGTTGATATGATGCTCAAAAATCATTTCGTCCCGCTCAAAAAGGAAGGCAGAAATCTTCACGCGGCGATGGCTGACCCGTCAAATCTTGACCGTTTGGACGAACTCGAAAATGCTTTGAACGTGCGAATTATTCCGTATGTGGCGACGCAGGGCGCGATTGATGTCGTGCTGAAAAAAGGCGACGCGACGCAGAGAGTTTTGCAGGAAGCCGCGTCCGGCTTTAAAATTTCGCTCGTCAAAGAAACCGATCAGGGCGAAGAAGTCCTTGATTTAGACCGTTTAGCGTCCGATTCGGATATGTCGCCGATCATTAAATTGGTTGACACGATTGTTTATAACGCGATGGAATCTCGCGCGTCGGATATTCACATCGAAGCGAATGACCGCGACGTTTCAGTCAAATTCCGCATTGACGGTGCGCTTTACCAAAAAGTTGATCCGATTGACATTGCTTATCATCAAACCTTAATCTCGCGTATTAAAGTTATGTCCGAACTCGACATTGCCGAACGAAGAATTCCGCAGGACGGACGTTTTCGCGTTCGTTATAAAGGTCGCACGGTTGATTTTCGTGTTTCCATTCTGCCTGCCGTGTTCGGCGAAAACTGCGTGATTCGTATTTTGGATAAAGAGCAGATTTCCGAAGAATTCAAAAATCTGAGCCTCGATGTCGTCGGTTTTGACCCTGATGATGTCAAGCGTTTTCGGCTTTATATCAAAGAACCTTACGGAATGGTTCTCGTGACAGGTCCGACCGGTTCGGGAAAAACGACGACACTTTACGGCGCACTTAACGAAATTCGCAACAGCGAAGATAAAATTATTACCATCGAAGACCCGGTTGAATATCAATTAACGGGAATTATGCAGATTCCGGTCAACGAGAAAAAAGGGTTGACGTTCGCGCGTGGTCTGCGTTCGATTCTGCGGCACGACCCCGACAAAGTGATGGTCGGCGAAATCCGTGACGAAGAAACGGCGCAGATCGCAATTAACTCTGCGCTCACCGGACACCTTGTTTTCACGACGGTTCACGCCAATAACGTGATTGACGTGATCGGACGTTTTTTGAATATGAAGGTGGATTTATATAACTTTGTCGCCGCGCTCAATTGTGTGTTGGCGCAAAGATTAGTTCGCAAACTCTGCGCGGTCTGCAAACGCCACTACACGCCGTCGGATGAGGAAATTAAAGAATCGGGATTATACCTCAATATTCTCAAAAGTCAGGAATTTTATATGAGTGTCGGTTGCGATGCGTGTAATCATACGGGTTATCGCGGACGAACGGCGATTCACGAACTGCTCGATATGTCGGACAAAATCCGCGAAATGATCGTTGAACGTCGTCCCGGTTCGGAAATCCGCCGCGAAGCCGAAAAGGAAGGCTTATCGAGTCTGCGAATTTCGGCACTCAAAAAAGTTTATAACGGACAGACGACTCTGCACGAAATAAACCGCGTGACGTTTGTTGAAGAAGTTAAGTAAAAATAGCGGTGAAAAGATAATATATTTGAATGAAAATGAAATTTTGGCGGGCGCACGAAACGCGCAACCCTTCCTGACCTGAAATTTGGAGTTTCTTGAATAGTTTTACTTTTTCCGATTTTCAGCAAACAGTGGAAAAGAAGAGTTTCATAAAATTACCGGTCAGGAAGGGTTGCAAGGCTTCCTTGCGCCCGCTGAACCTTTTCAGTTCAATATTACTTTTGTTAATCGCCGAAATTCCTTGCAATTTTTCGCCTAACGGTTGAAAATTGAATGATTAATTTTCGCATAATCCTTTTAAGTCGAAAACTTTTGAAACTTTGATCAATTTTGCGCGTGTGAAATTTTCGTAAAAGCATTTTCGCTGAAATGCTAAACTGTTCAAAATCTTAAACTAAAACTATGAAAAAAACTGCCTACATTCGTTTTGCGCTTTGTTTCCTGCTTGTCTTTTCGATGCTCTCGCCGACCATTATTTTGGCAAGCGGCGACGGCAAAAAATATTTCAAGGTAGGAATGACTGCCGAGACTGCTGAAGATTGGGACAAAGCAGTCGAGCAATATGCGTTGGCGATTACGGATAATCCGAAAAATCCCGAATATCGTCTGCATTACACGCGTGCCTTGTTCAACGCTTCACAATTGTATATGCGAAAAGGTACGGCGTTAGCGAATGAAAAAGATTACAAAGGCGGCTACGACGCGTATCGTAAAGCCTACGCTTACGACCCGACGAACGAACTTGCCAAAGCCGAAATGGAAAGAATGGCGCGGCTCTACAAAGACGTTTTAGACAGCGAAAATCCGACCAAAAAAGATCCGAAAGACGGCGTAAAACTCTTGCAGACGAATTATCGGGGGCAAAATATTCCGGCAAATATCGTGATTCCGCAAAAACTCGAAGAACTCGGCAATGTCGGACCTTTTCCGGGCGGAATTGATTTGCAGACATTGGTCAAAGATTTGGCGCAGAGTTTGGATTTGAACGTGATTTTTGACGGGGAATCGTTTCGGCAAGGAACAATACCAAAAATCAATATCGAACTAAAAGGTGTGACATCGGCAAAAGCTCTCGACTACATCTTTTTACAGCAAAATTTGTTTTTCCAGAAAATCGGACCGCGCACGATTCTGGTTGCCAACAGCAATCAGCGGCAGAAATTTCAGCAGCTTGTTCTGCGGACATTTTATCTTTCAAACGCCAGTCCGAAAGATGTCGCAAAAGTCGTTCAAACTGCGATTCCCGCGCAGCCGGGAAGAACGCCGACTATCGTTTTAACCGATGATGCAACCAACAGTTTAACGATTCGTGATACGGCTGAAAACATTCAATTGATGGGCGAACTTATTAAATCATTGGATAAAGATCGCGCCGAAGTTGTAATGGATGTGGCAATTTACGAAGTCAATAAAACAGATTTACTACAACTCGGAACACAACTCGGAACTGAAGGACAACTAACGAATTTGGGCGGTTCAACCAGCGGGGTCGTCACAGCAAACCTTAGTGCAAATACTTTTCGCACAGCAATGGGAGCATTAATTCCACAAACACTTGGAGTGGGTTTGCTTGTTCCGAGTGTCAGTATCTCCGCTTTACAGAAAAATAATAACTCGAAACTCATTGCTTCGACACAAATTCACGCGTTTAATAATGAAGATTCGTCAGCGCGAATCGGACAGCGTGTTCCGGTTAGATCGGCAACAATTTCAAACGGTTTTAATAACGGCGGAACAAACACCAGCGGAGGCGGCAGCGGGTTCGTTTCCGATGTTATCAATTACGAACAGGTCGGTCTGACCTTGAAATTCAAACCAATTGTTTTTCCCAACCAAGATGTGCAGGTTGCAATGGAAATCGAATCGAAGGATGTCACCGGAGCGCAATCTTTAACGCCGAATTTTACTGAACGAACAATCAAAGGAACGGCGCGAATTCAAAATAATAAAACACTCCTTTTAGCAAGTGTCGCACAAAATCAAGAAAGCAACGGTCGTTCGGGGCTTCCGCTGCTCGGTTTGATTCCCGTCCTAGGCAGACTTTTCACTGCGCCGACGAAAGATAACCGGCAAGTTGATATTGTCATCGCCGTCACGCCGCGTGTGATTCGCGCTCCGTCGGTTTTGCCGGAAGACGAGATTGAACGTCCGACCGGAAGTTTAGCCGTCCCGACAAGCAGTTCACTCGAAGCGATGGTTATTCAGGAAGTCGTCGAAGAACAACTCGCCAATGCCCGTCGTTTGGGAAATAATACGGCGGTGCAGCTTCCCGATCAAAAGGTCGAGGACGCGCCGACTTACGTTAAATCCGACGCGACTCAGACAAGCACGAATACCGAAACTAAAACTGAAAACACACCGGCATTGACGCAGGTTTCGCAAACCGATTTGAAAACGGCGAATATTCAGCCGATTGACTCGTCAAACGTCAAAACTTTGCAGGTCACGCCGACTTCCGATACTTCAACGCAGAGCGTTTTGCCGAAACCGATGACGCTGCCGTTAATCGAAAACGCGGAAACGAATGCCGCCACGCCGAAAGCTGAAGTTCAATTTTTGCCGAGTTTGCCGGAAATGAAGAAGGGCGAAAAAACAAAAATCGCCGTCTTGATTAAGAGCGCGACCGGATTTCGTTCGACAGTAATGGGACTGAAATTTGACGCGACCAAACTCGCAGTTCGCACGATCAGTTACGGCGAAGTTTACGGCGAAATGGCGGGCAAAACGGCGACACCGTTTTTGAATCTAAACGGTAAGTTGTATGTCACGCTTTCATCGGCGAAAGACACTTCCGAAAACGCTTCGGGAATTCTGGCGTATATCGAAGTCGAAGCCTTAGCCGACGGCAAACAGGAAATCGCTTTTGACCCGGATATGATGAATATTGTTTCCTCGGACGGCAAGGCTTTCACGGTGAAATTTTAATTCGGTAGGCAGTATGCAGTTAAAAAAATCGCAAATCGCAAATCGCAAATCGCAAATCGGTTTCACTTTGCTCGAATTGATCGTCACGCTTTCGGTGCTTTCGGTGTTGGTTCTTGGAACAATTCCGCTCGCGCAAAATGCGGTCAAACGACAAAAGGAAATTCGTCTGCGCGAAAATTTGCGGATGATGCGAAATGCGATTGACGAATTTCACCGCGATACGGTCGGTTCGTGTCCGCAAGGTGCAATTTCAAATGAAAACGCCAGCGGTGGTGCTGGTGGAACGAGTATTCCGGCTGATCCGCGAAGCCGCGTGATCGTTGATAACTGCAAAATTTTTGACACGCAAAATCTTGATCGTTACCCGCCAACCTTAGAAATATTGGTGAAAGGTGTGAAAGTTAAGGCGCGTGGTTTGAGTATAAGAGGCGGCGGCGGAATCGGCGGCGATGACACCAACGCCACCGAAAAAAATCAAAACAAGGAAGTCACCAAAGTTTACCTGCGCGAAATGCCGGTTGATCCGATGACTGGTAAAGAAGATTGGAATTTTCGTTCGTCATATCAGGAAAAAGGGTCGGGAAGTTGGGATGAAATAAATGTTTTCGACGTTCATTCGACATCGGATGAAGAAGCCTTGAATGGAGAAAAATACAGTGATTGGTAGAAACAAGACGGGGAGAAGCGGAGAGAAGGAGAGAGGGGAAAAGAAAATGAAATCCGAAATCCGAAATCCGAAATCCAAAATAGAAACGGGTTTTTCGATACTTGAGCTGATGATTGCAATGTTCATTATGATCATTTTGCTGTCAATCGCTCTGCCCGCGTATCAGCGCACCGTGCAGCACGCCCGCGAAACCGTTTTGAAGGAAAATCTCTGGCAGATGCGCCGCGCGATTGACCAATACGCCGCCGACAAAGGCAAACTTCCGGCATCGCTCGAAGATTTGGTGACGAACAAATATCTGCACGAAAAGCCGGTTGATCCGATCACCGAAAAAGCCGAATGGAACGAAGTCCAAGGTGAAGACAAACTTTCACCCGACGGCGCACAAGGCTTAACCGACATCAAAAGCCTCGCCGAAGGCACGGACAGCGACGAAAAACAATTTGTAGATTATTAACAACTTAGTGGTGAATGGTGAATGATGAATGGTGAATTATTAATTCTTTCATTCACCATTCATCATTCACCATTCACCATCAAATAAATGTTTCAACCGAATTACCCGAAAGCCGCGCTCGGCTTGGAAAAAGAATTTATCACCGCGCTTGCCTTGCAAAAGGAAGGCAGAAAGCAGTTCGGCATTAAACAAGCCGCAACGGTCGAACTGCCGGAAAATCTGCTCAATCCGAGTTTCCTCGAAAAAAACATTAACAGTCAGACGGAAATGCTTTCGTTGATGGAAGAGGTTTGCGTCAAAGCCGGACTGCAAAATCAAAAGCGTTGGTCGGTTTCGCTGCCCGGAAATACGGCGCGAACGGCGATTTTAACGCTCGATTCCGTGCCGGCTTCAAAAAAGGAACTGGACGAAATTCTCGATTGGAAAGCCGAAAACGGTTTCGGTGCGCCCGCCGGAGAACTGCGCTTGTCACTCAATAAAATTTCGCCTGACAAAGACGGCAAAACTCGCTATTTTGCAACCGCCGTCAAACTCTCGGTGATTGACGAATACGAAACGCTTTTCGAAACTTTTGGCTGGCAAGCCGGACTGATTTTGCCGCGTGCCGTCAGCGAAGCGAATTGGCTGATTGATAAAAATTCCCAAACCGATTCGCTGCTGATAAGTTCGCAAAGCGACGGTTTTACGGCATTTTTGATGCGCCGCGACGAACCCGTCGTCGTCCGCAGCGTGACTTGTAATGATAGCGAAACCGACGACGAAATCTATCGTCTGCTGATGTTTTATAAAGATCGTCTGGCTTCGACCAGCGGAAGTTCGCTGGAAAAAATTCTTGTCATCGGCAAAAACTTTAATGCTTCGCGCATCAGCGAAATTTCCAACGAAGCCCTCGGACAAGATTTGATTATTTTGCGTCCCGAAGATGTCGGCTTAAATATTCCGACCAGCAATTTAAGTTTCGATGACATCGCCGCACCCGCCGGAATCGCTGCGCTTGGATAAGATTCCCGTCAGAACAGTGAGCGGTAGCGACCTGTTAAATTTACATCACGAAATTTCATCAAATATATTTAGTTTAGAGTTATGTCTATGACCGCCTTTTTCTCTCAGCTCAACGAGCGGCGGTCATAGACATAACTCTAAACGAGCAAAATCATTTTTTGTGGAAAATAAAGAGATTACGCTTTAAATTTCGGAGAAAGCCGACGTAGATTTTCGACGGCTTTCGGTAAAACTTCGAGCAGATATTCGACATCTTCCGCCGTGTTTTCCTTGCCGAAACTGAAACGAATCGCGCCGCGCGCCAATTCCTCATTTCTACCGAGTGCGCGAATGACGGGCGACGGTTCTAAACTTCCCGACGAACACGCCGCGCCGGTTGAAACGGCGATTCCGTTCATATCGAGATTGATTAAAAGTCCTTCGCCTTCGATACGGCGAAACGAAATGTTGGCGATGTTCGGCAGACGATTTTCGCGGTCGCCGTTGAAAATAAAATCGTCAACTTTCTCGCCGATTGCCGATTCAAATTTATCGCGCAAATTTCGCAAATTCTCCGCCGAATCATTCAAATTATTTTTCGCCAATTCGCAAGCCTTCGCAAACGCGGCGATATACGGGACATTTTCCGTGCCGCCGCGCCGTTCGCGTTCCTGGTGTCCGCCGATGTTTTGTTTGTGCAAACGCACGCCGCGCCGCACATAAAGCGCACCGACACCTTTCGGCGCGTAAATTTTATGACCGGAAATTGATAAAAGATCGCAGCCGATTTCTTCGACATCAACATTTATTTTGCCGACTGCCTGCACCGCGTCGGTGTGAAACCAAATCTTTTTGCCGCTTTCTTTTAATTCACGAACGAGTCTGCCGATTTCTTCGACCGGCTGAATCGTGCCGATCTCGTTGTTGGCGGTCATTATCGTAATCAAAATCGTGTCGTCACGAATCGCGTTTTTGACATCTTCGATTTTGACGATTCCGTCATCGTAAACGGGCAAATAAGTTAATTCAAAACCGCGCTTTTCCAAATCTTCGCAAACTTCCTTGACCGCCGAATGTTCGATTTCGGAGGTAATAATATGTCTGCCGTATTTGTCGTTGGCTTCGACAAGTCCGCGAATCGCCAGATTATTCGATTCCGTGCCGCCGGATGTAAAAACGATTTCATTCGGACGTGAATTTATCAATTCGGCAACCGTGTGCCGCGCTTTATCAACCGCCGCACGCGCTTCCTGACCGAAAAAATGAATGCTCGAAGCATTGCCGAATTTGTCGGTCAAAAAAGGAATCATCGCTTCAAAAACTTCTTTATCCACGGGTGTTGTAGCTGAATTGTCTAAATAAACTCTGCGAAACATAAATTTATTCTAACGCAAATCCGGCGCGGCGGAAAATTATTACACTTATATTACCGACGAAGACGAACTATTGTTGCCGTTAAACCGTAAGTTAAGATAAAGTAAAACCTTGTGATTTGTTCCGGCATCAAAGTCAGGACAGTTCACAAGAGAGGAAAAAAGATGGATTTTGCAACAAAAGAGATTTTTAAACGATACGCCAGCATTTTAATCGGCAAACCGATTTCACCGGTTTTTCTGAATATTCTGGTCACGAGCGTCTGCGATATGCGCTGCACGCATTGTTTTTTCACCGAAGAACTCGATGATCGTCCGCGCAAGAAATTGCAGATGAAGGCTGACGAAATTGCGAAGATTTCGGAAACGCTCGGCGGAAACTTAGGCGTTCTCGTTCTCGCGGGCGGCGAACCTTTTACCAGAAAAGATTTGCCGGAAATCGTTCGTAGTTTCTACGAAAATAACAAATTGGACTCAGTTTATTTAATGTCGAATGGACAGATCCACCCGCGAATTTTTCCCGATGTCGCGCGGATTATGGATGAATGCCCGAATCTTAATGTAACGGTCGCGCTCGGCATTGACGGCGTGAAGGAACCGCACGAAAAAATTCGTCAGAAAGAAGGAAGTTGGGATAAAGCGATTCACACGGCGCGGACTTTGCAGCAGATGAAGCGCGAACAATATCCGAAACTCGACATTCAAACCTGCACTTGCGTGATGAATTCCAATCAGGACACGATTTTTGAATGGTATGATTTTCTCAAACACGATTTGAAACCTGACAAGATCAACATCAACTACATTCGTCCGCCGTCAAAAGACCCGAACGAACTGAATTTTGACCCCGCGATGTATCAGAAATTGTCGCACCAGATTTTGGAAGACACGAAAAACGCCGTTCTGAAAAATAATTACGGCGGAAAATCGGGCTTTTTCAAAGCCGCCGTGGATATTTATATGCACGACATCATCGCCAAAACGAAAGCCGAAAACAAGCCGCAATTGAAATGTTACGCGGGCAGCGCGGGCGCGGTGATCTATGATAACGGCGCACTTTCGTCGTGCGAAAATAAGTCGGACGTGCTGAATTTGCGCGATTTTGACTGGAATTTTCAAACGGCGTGGAAAACGGCGGAAATGAATCAACGCCGCAAGGAAATCGCCGGCGGCTGTCACTGCACGCACGAATCGAACTGTTTTTATCCGAGTCTGCCGCTCAATCCGGGACATTTGATCAAGATCAAACGCCTCGAAGGACAAATGAAAAAAGCGGCGAAAAGTATGAACACGAATCAGCCGCAAGGCGAAGAAATTGCAGTAAAGGCGTAAATTGGAGTGAAAATGCACAATTTAACCAATGAGCAGCGGGTCGCCAAAAATAGCGCGAGGAATTTTTTTAAAATTCCGGTTTACGCCCAATCGGCGATAATTGGCGGTCAGAATAATACATTTTCGTTTGAAGAAAATGTCATCGGCATCGGCATCGGGCGTAAATTAATTGGAAATTCAACTGATTCTCAGGAAGCGGTCAGAATTTAT
This sequence comes from Pyrinomonadaceae bacterium, assembly GCA_965247805.1. Classification (GTDB taxonomy): domain Bacteria; phylum Acidobacteriota; class Blastocatellia; order Pyrinomonadales; family Pyrinomonadaceae; genus JAFDVJ01. The sequence goes on along the minus strand of OZ252034.1, from coordinate 3,071,907 downwards.
GTGCGGGTGAAAATTCCTCAGATCTTTCTGAGTCAGGAGGAAATTTTTCCTCCGACATTTGGTAATTTGCCGACGGATGTTGTTGAAATTGGTGACGTGACTGCATTTGCGACATTGACGGGAGATAAGCAATTAAGAAATCGTCCGACTTCGTGCGGCGTTTCGGTCGGACATCCTTTGATAACTGCCGGAACACTCGGCTGTTTAGTTGAAAAAGACGATAAAACTTATATTTTGAGTAATAACCACGTTTTAGTGAAAAGTAACAGCATTACTGAAATCGGGGACAAAATTATTCAACAAGGAACTGCGGACGGCGGATTTTCTCCGGGCGAAAATATTGCAACTTTATCTGAATTAAAAGTAATTGATTTTACGGGTGCGGCAAATGATATTGATGCGGCAATCGCCGAACTCGACGCTATTACTTTAGTGGAAAAAGAGATTATTGACATTGGTTCACCGCTCAAAACAACAACTTCTGCGGCTCTCTATCAATCTGTCAGAAAACACGGACGCACGACCGGGCATACAATTGGCGTGATAGATGATATAAGTGTTGATATTTGGGTCAATTACGGCGGTAAAAGAGCTTGGTTTGAAAACCAACTCGGCATTATCGGAGTTAGTGGTCTACCGTTTTCAGCCGGAGGCGATTCAGGTTCGCTAATTGTTGATGCCGTCAAATTAAATCCGGTCGGTTTGCTTTTCGCAGGCGGAACCGGAATAACTTTTGCAAACAGAATTGATGATGTTTTGAATCATTTTACGGTGAGCATCGTGGGAACTTAAAGAGGTTTTGAGATGAAAACAGTTTTTGAGGCGAAAAAAGAATTAACCAAACTTTGTCGAAATGAAGAAGGTTTCGTCGGAGTCGGAATCGGACGACAAGGCAATCAGGATACAATTCGTGTCTATGTTTCGGATTCACGTTTTCCATTAGTCAAAAAACTAAGTCAAGATGGGAAATTTGAAGGATTTCCACTTGAGATACAAGCAGTTGGATTAGTTGAAGCCTTGCCGGTTAAAAATTACTAATGACGATGCAAATTTCTTTAGAACAAGCCTTACAAATGCCCGATGCGGTGCTTTTCGCGCAGAAGCTGGAGTCTGCGCTGAAAGCCGAGCAGAAAAAGCGTCGGCATTTTTACGAGATTTTTCAGGAAAATAGAAGAATGGAATTTATTAACGGCGAGATCGTTTTTCATTCGCCGTCGCCTTTTTACGAAGCAAAAGCATTCAAAAATTTGCTTAATTTAATTTCGACTTTTGTTTCTAAAAATAAACTCGGAGAAATAACTTTCGGGAAAATGCTTGTTTCCTTGACACGAAATGATTATGAGCCTGATATTTGTTTTTTCGGAAATAAAAAAGCCGAAAAATTTACAAACGATCAATCTCAATTTCCCGCGCCGGATTTTATCGTCGAAGTTCTGTCCGATTCGACAGAAAAATATGACCGCGAAACGAAGTTTCAGGACTATGCAGCGCACGGCGTTCAGGAATATTGGATTGTTGACGCGGAAAAAGAAATTATCGAGCAATATTTTTTGCAAAACGAGCGTTATGAACTTTTGCTGAAATCAAACAGCGGCGAAATTAACAGCGTTGTTTTGCCGGAGTTTAAGATTCCGGTTCGAGCGGGTTTTGACGAACAAATTAATCTTAAAGCGTTGTCCGATTTGATTTAAATGCCACAAAATACCCCGAAAATTCTCATTATTTCATCCGACACCGGCGGGGGACACCGTTCGGCGGCAACGGCGATTTCGGCAGGCGTGGAAAAATTTTGGAAGGACGATTTTGCGGTCGTCCGCATCATCAAAGCTGTCGAAGAATCGCATCACGTTACCGATAAACTGGTTAATGTTTACAATTGGGTGCTGAAAAACAAGCAGCATTGGATGAAATATCTTTATTGGGTGATTAACAAAGTTCGTCCCGAAACGCGCGAATTTTTTATGAAACGCTGTATCGGTTTCTGCAAAGAGATTTTTGAAAAATGGTGTCCGCACATCGTTGTCAGCGTTCATCCGCTGACACAGCATATTTTCGCCAGAATATTGAAGGAATTGAACTTAGCCGACCAAATTCCGCTTGTGACGGTTGTTACCGATCCGTGTTACGGATTTTGGAAAGGTTGGGCTTGTAACGACGTTTCGCTTTATTTAGTGGCAAACGAAGACGCACGGCGGCAGCTAATTGATTACGGAATTTTGCCTGAAAAAATTAAAATTTCGGGAATGCCCGTGCATCCCAAATTTCACGAAGTCAACGAAAAAGACGCGCAAACCGCCCGTAAAGCATTCGGCTTAAATCCCGACAAATTTACGGTTTTCGTCAACGCCGGCTGGATTGGCGGCGGCAATATTCCGCAGATTTTCCGCGAACTCGTGCGCGGTGATTTGGACGTTCAGGCGATCTTTCTCGCCGGTAAAAATGAGGAACTGAAACTCGAAGCCGAAGAACTTGCCAAAACCGCGAAATTTCCGATTAAGGTCATCGGTTATTCCGACGAAATCGAGAAAATTATGCAGTCGGCAAACGTGATGGTCAGCAAACTCGGCGGTTTGACGACGTTTGAAGCTCTTGCGTGTCGTCTGCCGATCATCGCCGACGCGACCACGCCGCCGATGCCGCAGGAAGCCGGAACGGTCAATCTGCTGGCTGAAAAAGGCGCGGGAATTCTACTTAAAAATCCAAACGATATTGTCTCCACGATTCAGAATCTGCTCAAAGATTCAAAGAAATACGCGACGATGAAAGCCGCGACGATTAATATGACGATTCCGAATTCGACCAAAATGATAATTGAAGAAATCGCCGCACTGCTCCCGCCGCAAAAAGAAGTTTCACCACCGAAAGCCGTCGCCGCCTGACATAAATTCAATTTCAGACTTGTCAGTTTCCCGCATTTTCATTAACCTTTTTATTTGATTCCAGATTCCAAATTGTAATTAAACTGTTAATTTGGAATTTATAATCTGGAATCTGAAATTTTCGAGGAGAAACAATTTTGAGTCTTTTATTGGAAGGAAAACGCGCATTTATTTCCGGCGGAACACGCGGAATCGGCGCGGCACTGTGCGAAGTTTTTGCCCGCGAAGGCGCAGATGTCGCCTTTAATTATCATTCGAGCGACGATCTCGCGGAAGAGGTCAAAAAGAAAATCGAAGCACACGGTCGGCGGGCTTTGGCTTACAAAGTTTCCGTCACCGACCGTCACGGAATGAAGCAAATTGCCCGTGAAATCAAGGATTCGTGGGGCGCAATTAATGTTTTGGTCAACAACGCCGCCGTCAATAAACCCGATAACTTTGCGACGACAACCGACAAAAGTTGGGATTGGGTTGTTGATACGAACGTCAACAGTCTGTTTTCCGTCACAAAACCTTTTTACAAACAGATGATCCGCGAAAAGGAAGGCAATATTTTGAATATTACGAGTGTCGGCGCGATTCGCAGTCTGCCGACTTCCGTGCATTACGCGACTTCAAAAGCCGCAATGATCGGATTCACGAAATGTCTCTCGCGCGAAGCCGCCAATTTCGGCATCACCGTCAACGCGATTGCCGCCGGAATTTTCGATACCGATTTAGGTCACACGCTGCCCGAACGACTGTTGCAGATGCACGATTTTTGGGTGTCGAAAGGTCGCGTCGGGAAACCGTCGGAACTCGCCGAATATGCCGCGTTTATGTGCTGCGACCGCAACAGTTTTATGAACGGCGAAATCGTCATCGTGGACGGCGGCGCAATCACTTAAAGACTGGAGCGCAAGTATCCTTGCTTGCGTGTCTTATTTTACCGAAAATTTTAAGAAAAAAACTCGCAAGCAAGGATGCCTGCGCTCCAGTCTTTTATTTCATTTCTTCCGGCAAATCCAACTCAAATTCCATTTGATGACTGCCGTTCGGATGCCAAAGTTTGAGCCGAAATGCGTGCAGACAAAGCCGCGAAAACGCGCGTCCGCCGTATTTTATATCGCCTAAAATCGGATGTCCGATATGCGCGAGATGAATTCGCAGTTGATTGGTTCTGCCGGTCACGGGTTCGAGTTCAAGCAGGGTTTTGTCATTAAATCTTTCTTTAACCCGGTAATTTGTGACCGCATTTTTGCCGTCTTCCTTAATGTCCCAGAACCGGGTTTCAGCGTAACGTCCGATTGGTGCGACAATCGTTCCCGAATCGTTTTCGACGTTTCCTCCGACGAGCGCAAAATATCTTTTTTCAATTAATTTACGCTGAAAATGACTGCACAAAATTTGGTGCGAACGAGATGTTTTGGCGATTAAAACCAAACCCGAAGTGTCTTTGTCGAGCCGGTGAACGAGTCCGGCGCGTTTGAAAATGTCCGAATTTCCCGCCGAATTCAAATGAAACGCGAGAGCGTTTAAAAGTGTCCCGCCTCTGACGCGGATTGTCGGGTGAACAAGCATTCCCGAAGGTTTGTTGACGACCAAAAACTCTGCATCTTCGTAAACTATTTCGAGCCAAATCTGTTCCGGCTGCATCGAAGTCTGCCGTGCGCGGTCAATTTCGACTTCGACGAAATCGTTTGGTTTCAGCAAATAACCGCGATTTTCCCAACGCCCGTTGACTTCGCATTTTTCATCGCGGACAATCTCGCGCAGATACATCCGGCTCAAATGAGGAAACTCGGCGCATAAAAATTCGTCGAGTCTTTGTTTAAAATCTTTATTTGTAACTTGGAATTCGTATCTTTCCGGCACACTTTTATTTTAGCCGAAAAAAGCCAAAGACGCAGTTCTTTGGAGTAAACTGCGCCTCTTTCCGATGGCATTGAAGGAGAAATTGTTTTGAAGTCCGAACGTCGAAGGCAATCTTCCCCAATTTCGCGTGTCGAAATTCGGACTTCAAATCTTTTCAAAAATTAATCTATTTCAAAAGCGAACTTGGCAATAGTCTTACTTTTAATTCAATCGTGAATGACTCTCAAATTTACATTTACAGAGATTTGCAATATTTGTTCCACAAAAATAAAAAGTTGTGCAAACGCCTTTGTTTATGATGTTCTGTTGTTTTAACGCAAACTAAAATCAGAGAAATGATGTAAAAAGTTACAAATTTGTCGGGAATGAATGATTTTAATTACAAATTTGTTGTAAGTAAATTGATTTGACTTTATGACAGTATTTATCGTATTAAGTTAGTGCAATAAGTTTTCGGATTGTGAAATGTCCGACAATTTTGTAGGAAATGAACAAAAATCATCTCGAAATAATTCAGGCGATCATTCAAATTTTGAACGATTCGCAAATTCCGAAGTCGAATCTCTCGACGGTTCTTGAGGTGCTTGCCGATAAACTGTCCGTGACGAGAAGTTTTTTGCTTGTTTACCAGCCGGAAACTGACAAATTGAGTCCGATTGCCGCCAACGGTTTGGATGTTACTGATTTTCGGCGTTTGGAGAAAAAAGCCGAAAAGACTTTGTTCCGCACGGTCTTTGACAGCGGAAAATCCGTGATTGTGCCGCGCCTCAGTTTTGAACCGACGCTTGATTTCCTTCAAAAATCCGATACTGAAGCGAGTTTGATTGTTTTGCCGGTGACTCTCGAAAATAAAATTCTTGGCGTTTTCGCAGCGGAATTTGTTTATCGTGAAAAGTTCGATTTTGAGCAGAACAAATTATTTTTGTCGGTTGTCGCGTCGCTTGTCGCGCAGGCATTTAAGGTTGAAAACGCGGTTTCCGACGAACGGCAAAAACTGGCGGATGAAAATTCGCATCTGCGGCAGGAACTCAAAGAAAAATACGATTTTTCGCAAATCATCGGAAATTCGAGTCCGATGCGGCATATTTACGATCAGGTTTCGCAGGTTGCGCGGTCGAATGCGACCGTTCTTTTGCGCGGCGAATCGGGAACCGGAAAAGAGATGATCGCGCACGCGATTCATTATAATTCACTGCGTTCTAAACAGCCGTTTATCAAAGTAAATTGCGCGGCACTACCTGAAACATTGATCGAATCGGAGCTTTTCGGTTTCGAGCGCGGCGCGTTCACGGGCGCGGACCGGCGCAAAAAAGGACGGTTTGAGTTGGCTGATAACGGCACACTTTTTCTCGACGAAATCGGTGATTTGTCGCCGCAGACGCAAATCAAACTGCTTCGGGTAATTCAGGAACGCGAATTTGAACGGCTCGGCGGCACGGAAACGATTAAAATCAATGTCCGGCTGATTACGGCGACGAATAAAAATCTCGAAGAGGAAATTGCAAACGGCAGATTCCGCGAAGATTTATTTTATCGGCTCAATGTTTTTACGATTTTTCTGCCGCCGCTGCGTGAGCGAAAATCGGATATTCTGCTGCTCGCCGAACATTTTCTTTCCAAGTTTGAGCGCGAACACGGCAAGGAAATCAAGCGAATTTCAACTCCGGCGATTGATATGCTTGCGTCATATCATTTTCCGGGAAACGTCCGCGAACTCGAAAACGTCATTGAACGAGCCGTTCTGGTTTGCGATTCAAACGTCATTCACGGTCATCATTTGCCGCCGACGCTGCAAACGGCGGAAGTCACGGGAACGGTAACGCAGGTTTCGCTCGTGTCGGCGATTGAATCTTACGAAAGCGATTTGATTCAGGACGCGCTCAAATCAACACGCGGAAACGTCGCAAAAGCGGCAAAAATGCTCGACACGACGGAAAGAATTCTTGGCTACAAGATTAAAAAATACAACATTGCTCCGAAGCGTTTTCGCGGATAGTCGGAACACAGAGCGGTAGCGACGTGTAAAAATTTATCTATCTGCAAATTATTATAAATATTGGTTTTTCACGTTGCTACCGCTTTGTGTTTCGAGTTAGTTTCACACGTTGCTACCGCTCTGTGTTCTGATTGCGTAAAATAGTTTGAGCAATATGAACAGTCTAAATTCTCTAATCCGGGATTTGCCCGACGCAGAATCTGTGCGGCGTTTTCTTGACCAATTCTGCGAAAAAAATCCGGCACAAAATAATAAATTACTCAAAAACGAAGGCTTGCTTTCCGATGTTTTGACACTCGTTTCGTTCAGTCCTTTGCTGGCGGCGACGGTTTTGCAGAATCCGAATTATTTGACTTGGCTTAATCGTCACCGTGCCGAATCGAAAATCCGCGACAAGGAAGAACTACTCGAATCTCTGGCAAGATTTTCGCTGACAAATTCGACGGTTGAACCGCAAATTTTACTCGCACGATTTCGGCGGCGCGAGCTTTTGCGGATTTTTCTGCACGATATTCGCCGCTTTGTGACGATTGCCGAAATCACCGAAGAAATCTCGAATCTGGCGGACGCGATTTTGGAATATGCACTGCGATTGGCAAAGCAGGAACTCGCTAATCGTTACGGAAATCCGCAGGAAACCGATCAAAAAGGTCGCGCTAAATCAGCCGAATTCTGCATTGTTTCGCTTGGCAAACTCGGCTCAAAGGAATTAAATTATTCATCCGATATTGATTTGCTTTTTCTGTATTCGGCGGACGGCAAAACTTCGGGACACGGCACGAAAGGCGAAGTGACGAACCGCGAATATTTCGTCAAACTCGCCGAATTTGTCGCCAAACTCGTCGGTCAGCAAACCGGCGAAGGCGCGGCGTATCGCGTTGATTTGCGCCTGCGTCCGCACGGTCGCGTCGGCGCACTGGCGTTGTCAGTTGGGGACACGATTCGCTATTACCAAACCGAGGCAAGAAACTGGGAACGGCAGGTTTTGATCCGTTCGCGGGCAAGCGCAGGCGACGCGGAATTATTTAAAAAGTTCTTTACGGAAGTCGAAAATTTTGTTTTTTCAAAAGATGAAACCGTCGAAAACGCACTTGAAAACGTCCGTCTTTCAAAGGAGAAAATCAATCTCGAAAAATCGTCGGACAAAGGTTTCGATGTCAAACTAGGGAAAGGCGGCATCCGCGAAATCGAATTTATCGCGCAGGCATTGCAGCTTGCCTACGGCGGAAATGACGAATGGCTGCGCGTTTCGCACACGCTGAAAAGTCTGTCGCGCCTTGCCGACCGCAATCTTTTGAGCGAAAACGAATTGACCGAACTCTTCGACGCTTACGAATTTTTGCGCCGCTTAGAGCATCTTTTGCAGATGGAAAACGGCTTGCAAACGCACCTTATTCCCGAAGACGCGGAAAGAAAAAGTTATTTGGCAAAACGGATAAATTGCACGAATTTACACGATTTTGAAAAGAATTTGAACTTTCACACGGCGAATGTTAATCGAATTTTCACGCGAATTTTTTCAACGCACCGGCGCGAAGATGCAATGCCGCAAACCGAAATCCTGTCAGAACCGTCTGCGGTAGCGGATGGTTTAACTTTGCCGGAATCAACGCCTGAATCAACAATTTCAAATTTCAAATTTCAAAATCACGAAACACAAAGTCCGATTCAGCCGATTCTTTCATCGCTTGAGAAATCAAATTTGAAAATTAATTTGAGCAAAAAGCTGATGAAAACGCTCGAAAAACTCTCGAAAGTTTCGCCGCCGTTTGCGGAAATTATCGCGGCAAATCCGGCATTGATTAAAACTTTGCCAAATTTGGAAAACGATTTTATCGAAAAAGATTACGCTGAAATATTGCTTTCGGCAGTGAAAAAGGAACACGATTTCGCGCATCGTTTAGCAATCTTACGGCAAACTTGGTCGCGGTTTTTATTGGAAATCGTAACCTTCGATGTTTTTGAAAAACTCACGCGAAAGCAAGCGAAAAAACTTCAAACAAAACTAGCCGAAGCGAGTCTTGAAACCGCGATTTTTATCACGAAAAGTGAACTTGAAAAGCGTTATTCGGTTGAAATAAATGATTTTGCTTTTTCCGTGTTAGGTTTGGGAAAACTCGGCGGGCGCGGAATGGATTACGGTTCGGATTTGGACTTGATTTTGGTTTATGATGACGAGAAAAGTTTGATAAAACACGATCTGTCACAAGCCGAATTTTACGGCAGAGCGGTCGAGATTTTCGTCACAACGCTTTCCGCGATGACGCGCGAAGGCAGTCTCTACCGGGTTGATCTGCGGCTGCGTCCCGACGGCAAAAATGGCGCAACTTCCATATCGAAAACGGCTTTTCTCGATTATTTGAAAAATCGTTCGGCGATCTGGGAATGGCTCGCATACATCAAAATTCGCGCTGCGGGCGGCGATTCAGGTTTGGGCGATTACGTCGAAGCACAGGCGCGGAAAATCATTCACGAAAAAGCGCAAAACGCCGATCAGGACGAGTTAAAAAACGAAACACAGCGAATCCGCGAACGGCTCGAAGAACAAAAATCAACCTCGAAACGAGGGCGTGAAATTGACATAAAATACGGCGCGGGCGGAATGCTCGACGTTTATTTTGCGATGCGTTTTTTGCAATTGCGCGATGATTTTCCCGACGATGCGGAAAATCGCTCAACCGATTTTATGCTCGAAAAACTTTACGAAAACAAGTCTTTAACGGGCGAAGATTACGCAAATTTTTCGAGCGGCTATTCATTTTTGAGCGAACTCGATCACAATCTGCGCCTGACCGTCGGACGTTCGACGCGCTTGCCGATGGCGAATCAAAATGCTCTGCAAATTATCAGTGAACGAATGAAACTCGGTTCGATTGACGAATTTTTGCAGAAACTAACCTTTCACCGGCTCAACATTCGTGCGTCGTTTGAAAATATTCTCAAATGAGTTTTTAATTTCAGGTTGAAAATCACAGTCCTGAAAAGTAAATAAAAAATGAGACTGATAAGTATTTGGACAAAATAATCTTGTGAATGTGAAGCACGGAACGCGGACTTTAGTCCGCAAGTAGTCGGCGGCGGACTAAAGTCCGCGTTCCATTGGCGACTAATTTTATTTGTAAAATTATTCTGTCCGCTTCCTTAATTGATTTTAATCAAATGCCGAAGTTTAGCGGGCGCGCAAAGCCGCAACCCTTCCCGACCTGAAATTTTGTGGGAATTGTTTTTTGGCGTTTTTGCTGTAAATAGATAAAAGTAAAAGAATTCAGGAAACTGCAAATTTCAGGTCGGGAAGGGTTGCAAGGTTTCCTTGCGCCCGCTAACCCTTTGCTCAATTTTGAATTAATAACAATTGTGAGAGTTGAGAAACTGTAACAACCGGCGCAATTTAACAAAAATTATTTACATAAAATTTGAATCTATGAAACGGATTCTGATTTTAATTTTGTTTTTGGCTGTGAACGGCTTCGCGCAGACGGAAACTTTGACCAATTCGCAGATCGTCGAAATGTCGAAAATCGGGCTTGATAAACAAATCATTCTCAAAAAGATCAACGATTCGGCAGCTAATTTTGATGTTTCGACGAACGCTTTAATCGAACTCAAAAAAGCGAATGTCGCGGATGAAGTGATTGCGCTGATGCTCGAAAAAGGCAAATCCGAAACTCCGAACAACGCGCAAAACTTCTCCGAAAACCAGCCGACAAGTGAAATAAAACAGTTTACGCCGACGGTTGTCAGCGCGAAAGATGCTTTGCTGAACGCGAAAACGGTTGCCATCGAAAAATCCTCGCTCAATCCTTCGCGCCAATCTTTGGAAAAGGAACTGCTCAAACGCAAGGAATGGCTGAAATATAATCTGACGCTCGTGCGCTACAAACAGGACGCGGATATTTACATCGAAATCGGTTTTGTGCCATTATCGCTCATCACGCACCGCTATGTTTTTCGCGTTTACGACCGCCGCAGCGGAACAATCATCACGGCGGGCGAAACGACTTCGTGGGGCAGTTTGTCGCACAATCTGGCGCGTGAAATTACGCAGAAAATGGATTTGGTTTCGGGGAAATAATTTTATGAAAAAATTGTTGATACTTTTGATTTTAATGCTTTCGCAAATGACTTTCGCGCAGAGTTCGCTCAATCGTTACGAAGTCGAAACTCTGATGAATCCGAACAAAGGCGGCAAAGATACGCGCGAGGTGAACGCGGTTCTGGTGTTTGAAAAAGAATCGGTAAAAATAATCTCGCGGCGCAAAAAAGGTCTGACTTATAAAGATTTCACCCTGAAAGACATCAAATACGTCGAACACTCATTTTCAAAAACGCCGTTTATGTCGGCGGCGACCAAAGCGGCGTTTTTTACAATTTTGACAGGTTTGCCGCTGTTTTATTCGGAAAACGAAAAGCATTGGCTGACGCTTGTCACTGAGAATGATTTTGTCGTTCTGAAAATTGAGAACGATAATTACCGTTTACTCAAAAACGAATTTATGATTAGAAATTTCGATGTAATAAATATAAATGAAGATCGGCAATAACTAGAGTAAAATCAAATTACGATGGTGCAGCGGAATGCAAATTTCAGCTTGCTTGCGTAGAAATTGACTCGACTTGAAAAATTAGCTTGTAATTACTCGCTAAGATAAGTAAAATCAATCGTCCCATATCTTTTGATTATGGAACAGCTTTACAAATCTATCTAACAAGGGTAAAAAATGAAAATAACTTCGATGTTACTGTGCATCTGCATTTTAACTTTATCAGTGCAATTTACTTTTGCACAAACTAACACCGGCGCAAGTTTTAAGGTCAACACATTAGTTACTGACGGGAAAAAATCAAAAGAACAAAGCTCGACGTTGAAATTTTCCGAAAACACTTTTTCTTCAACGAATCAAAAAAACAACTCGGTTATCAAAGAATTTAACTATGCTGACGTTGTTTCGGCTGATTATTCGTATGCCAAAAAGCCTTTATTATCAACCGGCGGCGCGGTCGCAATGGCAATCTTTACAGGTTTGTTAGTGCTTCCTTTTTTATTTGTCAAGAAAAAACAGCACTGGCTTTCGGTCAGAACTGCGAATGATTATGTCGTGATGCGTCTGGACAAAGACAATTTTCGTCAAATTATGAATGAATTTGAAACTCATAAAGTCACGATTAAGACACTTGACGAAGACGAAGAGAAAAAGAAAGGTAAATAAAATTAAATCGGATTTTGTATTATCGTATTTGAAAAGCAAAGATTCATCTTATCTGATTGTTTTCCTTTCAAACAAAATCACAACATTTCTAAAAAATAAAAAAGAGGTTTAAATGAAAGTATTTAGAAGTATAATTTTCACAATTTTTGTGTGTTCACTCGCGGTTTTCGCAGTTTCGGCGCAGGACGCAACGACGGCGAAAAAGCCTTATCAAAATATCGTTATCGAAAAATTTACGATTAAAGACGGCGTGGATTTTCCGGCTGACAAAATTGACGAATTAGCGAAAAGTTTGACGGACACACTCACGAGATCGAACCGATTTACACAGGTGACAATGGCTGACGCAGCGACAGATTCAGCAGATGTTCCGACGCTGAAAATTACCGGCGAAATTACCAAATATATCAAAGGGAATCGAGTAGCGCGTTATATGATCGGCTTGGGTGCAGGCAGAACGAAAATCATTTCGGATATGAAATTCATTGACGTAAAAACAGGCGAAGTTGTTTATCAGCAATCGGTTGACGGCGATGTTATTATGGGATTTTTCGGCGGCGATTCAAACGGCGCGACCGACGGCGTGGCTAACGAAATAATTCGCGTAATGAAAAAGCACGGTCTGGCTGGCGAAAAGATGAAGAAAAAGTAAGCTGCAAAATTTTCATCGAAAAAGAAGGCGCGAAATTATTGATATTTCGCGCCTTGTTTCTTTTAACAAAACTCGTTGAAGTTCGGAATTTGCTCGTGCCAGCAGCGCGGACAAAATAGATGTTTTTTGCGCTGTTTGAGCGATAAATTAGCTGACATCGGCAATTTTTCGGCGAGAAACTTTTGGTCAGCGTTTAATTCTTCCCAAGTTTTCATTTGCGGATTGTGACATTTCGGACAAATTTTTTCGTTCATAATAAATATAAAAAAGTTTGGAGCGCGGACATTCCTGTCCGCCTGCGTTCGAGCGAAGCAATGACCGCGAACTTTTATTATAATCGCGGTGTTTGTCTGTTTAAATAGACGGGCGGACAGGAATGTCCGCGCTCCGACTTATCAAAACCTTTCGTTGCCTTTTTGCGTTTAAGACCTTAACATTAAATTTCTAAAAGAGTTCTTCTAAATTCAAATTCGGTCGTAATTTAAAGATGAAAATTAAAAGCGTTTGGCTTGCTGTCTTTTTTCTGTTGGTAACATCCGCGTTCTCCTTCGCACAGGTTGATGAAAAATTCGATTTTTACACGCGCGGCGATTATCGGGCGGAAGTTCCGAAACCGCAAACAGTTTTGCGCTACGATGTCGGCGATATGCACACGACCTACGCGCAGATGGAAGCGTATATTAACGCCGTGCAAAAAGCTGCGCCGGAGCGCGTGCGAATTTTTGACATCGGTTTGACGAATGAATATAGAATGCAGCACATCGTGGCGATTTCGTCGCCGCAGAATATCGCGCGGCTCGACGACATCAAGGCGGCAAACACACGTCTGACCGATCCGCGCACGACAAATGCGGGCGCGGCAAACTCGATAATTCAAAATAATCCGGCGATTGCGTGGATGGCTTACACGATTCACGGCAACGAATCGGCTTCGTTCGAGGCGATGATGCAGGTTATATATCAACTTTCCGCGTCGAATGAACCGGCAACGCAGGAAGTTTTGAACAACGAGGTAACGCTGATAATCACAGGCGAAAATCCCGACGGACACGAAAGATTTGTAACTTGGTATAATTCTGTTGCGACCGGAAACGCCGACCGGAATTCACTGGAACACCGCGAACCTTGGAGCATTTACGGACGTTTGAATCATTATCGTTTCGATCTGAACCGTGACAATATTGCCGCGACGCAGAAGGAAACGCGGAATATGCAGACGGCTCTGTTCGATTGGAATCCGCAGTTGGTAGTTGACCATCACGGGCAGCCTTCGCAGTATTTTTTCCCGCCGACGGCTCTGCCGATCAATCCGAATCTGCCGCAGCCGGTGACGAATCGCTGGATGGACGTTTTCGGACGCGCTAACGCTGCCGCGTTTGACCGCAACAAGTGGGATTTTTACAACCGCGACATTTTCGACCTTTATTATCCGGGTTATTGGGATTCGATGCCGTCGCTCAACGGCGCAACCGGAATGACTTATGAAACCGACGGCGGCGGATTTAAAGGTTTAAAATGGACGCGCGACGACGGTTCGATTGTGACTTTGCGCTCGGCGATTGCGAAACATTTCGTCGCTTCGATGACGACACTCGAAACTCTGGCGAAGAACAAAACACAGCGTTTGCAGGACTTTTACGATTTTCGTAAAAACGCGCTGGCTGAAACCGACAAGTTAAAACGCATCGTCATTGATCCGGCAAAAGACCGCGTGAAAGCCGCCGAAATGATGGAAGTTTTGCAGCGTGCAAAGATTGAAATTAAGGTGGCAAACGCGCCTTTTTCATCAAATACGGCACACAGTTACGATTTGAAAAACGGGGCGGCGCAGACGAAATCTTTTCCGGCGGGCGCGTATATTATTGATTTGAATCAGCCGCAGAGAAAATGGATCAAGGCTCTGCTCGAACAGGACACGCCGCAGGACGAAGCGTTTGTCCGCGACGAATTGGCGAAATTTAAGCGTAACGAAATGCGCGGAAAATCAGCCGTCCGCGAAGATTACCGCTTTTATGACATCACGGCTTGGACGATGCCGCTCGCGTTCGGCGTTGACGCTTATTGGACGGAAGATGTGACGAACGTCAATTCAACCGCCGTCACGCCGGAATTTATTGCCAATGCCAAACTCGGTTCGGTCAGCGGTCGCGCCCAGATTGCCTACATCATTCCATACGATACGGACGGCGCGGGCGCGATGGCGATTCGGCTTTTGAAGGAAGGTTTTCGCGTTAATTGTGCGATTCGTCCGATGAATGCGGGCGGACGCAACTGGAATCGCGGAACATTTGTCGTGCGCGTGACGCGCAATCCCGAAACGGTTCACGAAGCCGTAAACCGTCTGGCAAAACAGCTTGGCGTGAATGTTACCGCCGTGAACACTGGTTACGCCGAAGAAGGTGACACGCCGGTCGGCGGCGAAAATGTTTATTCGCTGACGCAGCCGAAGATTGCGATCATCGCCGACGAAGCTGTTGATCAAACAAGTTTCGGCTCGATCTGGTGGACGCTCGACCGCTACGGCATCGAATTTACACCAATGACGATCAACAACGCGAAAGGCGGCGCACTCAAAAATTACAACATTTTGATTATGCCGGACGGCGCGGCGGGACGTTATTTCAGCGCGTTGGGTAAAGGCGGTGTTGATACATTGAAAGAATGGGTGCAGAACGGCGGAACGCTGATTACGGTGCGCGGCGCGTCGGTCTTTGCCGCGCTGAAAGATGTCGGACTGACTTCATCAAAACTCGTCGGCAGCGAAGACGATGAGGAAAAGGGTAAGATTCCCGAAGACGAAGATGCCGACAAACGTGCGGATGCCGAAATAAAGCCGTCGCCTTCGCCGACTCCCCGCAAAAGCGATAACAAACGGCGCGAACCTGAACCGCTTTCGACACCTGAAATGAAAAGCGATAAACAAGATTGGCAGCCGCCGGTTTTGCCGCCGATTGCTTCGCCTTCGTCAAACGCAGGTAAAGTTCCCGAAGGTATTCCGGGCGCGATTATGCGGGCGACGGTTGACCGGACGACTTATCTGACCTACGGTTTGGAACAGGACGAATTGCCGGTTTTGCTGTCGAGCGGCTATTTTTTCCGAATTTCAAAAGAAGGCACAAACGCGCTGATTTTTGACGCGAAACCGAAGAAACCTTTGACGATTTCAGGTTTTGCGTGGGAAGGCAACACCGAAAAATTACTTCGCGGAACCGCCGCTTTAATTGACGAACCGAACGGCGCGGGACACGTTATTTTGTTCGCCGACGAACCGTTTTTTCGCGGCATTTTTCGCTCGGAAACGCGCCCCTTTTTTAACGCGATGCTTTTTAACAGCACTTTTTAAAAGTCTTGAGTCTTGAGTCTGAAGTCTTTAGTCCGAAAAAAGGCTTATGACTCAAGACTCAAGACTTCAGACTCAAGACTCATAAGAATTATGTTCACAATCCGTGCTAAATATACCGATACGGTTGAAGTTCAAACAAGTATCGAAAAAGTCCGCGAATTTTTCGCCGACATTCGCAATTTTGTCGAATTAATGCCCGAAGTCGAAAGCATTCACACTGACGCGAAAAACATTACGCATTGGAATATTCGCGTTGCCGTGCCGCTCGTCGGCGTGTTTTCGCAAAAATTCGCCGTCGAACTTGCCGAAGACAGTGAAGAACGGCTCGAATGGATGCCTTTAACGGGCGAAAAGCAAAATTTTCTGCGTTACGCGGCTGATTTTTTTGAGAAAAGTGCGACTTCGACAATGGTCAGCTTTACGCAAATGGTCGAACTCAGGCGAAATTCGGCAAAGGAACTGCACCTGTTTGCAGGTGTCGCCGGCGAATCGTTCATCAGCAGCGAAATGAACCGGAGAATTGCCGGGATGATTAAAACTTTCGTGCAGAAAGCGAAGGAAAAACTGGAGAAATAATTATGAAAAAGCTATTTTATTTGACGATTTTGACTTTTGTTTGCAGTCTGGGAGCGTTTGCTCAACTGACTCTGCCGCGCGATTCGCAAAGGCAGGAATTGATGCAGACGGTCGGCGATACGCGCATTTCGATTGTCTATCATCGTCCGAACACCAAAGGGCGCGAAATGTGGGGCTGTCAGGCGAAAGATGTCGTGCCGAAAGCCAATTATCAAGACCCGTGTCTCGTGCCGAACGGACAAGTCTGGCGCACGGGCGCGAACGAAAACACGACTTTCGAGGTTTCCAACGACGTGATGATTAACGGTCAAAAACTGTCCGCCGGAAAATACGGCTTGTTTATGATCCCGAACAAAGACGAATGGACGATCATTTTCAGCAAAGTCAACGATGCGTGGGGAAGTTTCAGCTACGATGCGGCGAAAGACCAACTGCGTGTAACGGCGAAACCGCAAACTGCCGAATTGCAGGAAACAATGTCGCTCAATTTTGAAAACATCAAACTGACGACTGCCGAAATTGCGATGCGTTGGGAAAAGTATCGCGTGCCGTTCACCATTGATGTCGGCGATATGAATGCGCGGGTTTTGAATTATATCCGCGAAAAAATGAAGTCAGTCAAAGCCGACGATTTTCGTTCACCGACGGACGGCGCGAACTACGTTTATAACAACAAATTAACCGCCAATTACGCGGAAGCAATCGGCTGGCTCGACGCGCTGCTGCAAAGAAAGGAAACCGTCGGCGCGTATTTCTTGAAAGCCAACATTCTAGCCGATTCGGGCAAAACCGCCGACGCGATTACCGCCGGAGAAAAGGCTTTGAAACTTGCAAAAGCAATGCCGACACCGCCGAATACCGCCGCGCTTGAAAAGAAATTAGCCGAATGGAAGGCGAAAAAATAATAACTATTAAGCGAAATTTTTTAAGGTAAGGAATTAACCGTTCCTTACCTTTTTCTTTTGACCGTTTTCTTTTGGGTTTGACTTCCTGTTTCTGCGGCGGCAGAAGCGTAATGGATTCGAGCGTTTGCTTGAAAAAATCCTGCACTTCGGCGGTTTTGACCGATTGATCGAAAACCGTGCCGAGCATCAAAATCAAATCGCCGATCAAAACCGTTTGATACAAAGCGCGTCCCGGATTATCCGAATTCGGAGTTTTGTAACTCCAATAAACCGTGTTGATTAATTTGGTCGGAAAAACATTATTGGTCAGGTTGAAGACTTTGATGAAGCTCTCGCTTTTAACATCCACATCAAACTTTACCTGCAACGCTTTTTCCTGCGTCAAAATATCCTGATCGCGGTGTGCGTTCAAGGTTTCAAGTTCATTATACGTTTTCTTTTTATCGAGAAAATCGGAAGTTTTGGCGAAATAAACATACAACGCGCCCGAATCCGTCTTAATCAACAAACTTCCGTCATCATTTTGTTTGCCTTCGGGATTGTTGCCGGCAACCAAAAACGAAAAAGCCTGCGCCTGATTATAATTGAAAACCGCCATTCCTTTTTCGGTCTTGACGGTTTGAAAATCCGGCGTTCGCTGCGCTGAAACCGCTAGAATCAACACGAATAAAGCGAGTATTGTCAGGATGAAATGTCTCATAATATTATTGGTTTATTCCGCACAATTAAATTGTCTCAAATTATAATCGCAGAAAGTACAGTCAAACCGGGTCATAATAAAGTGTCGGGTTTGATAAAAATGAAAGCGATTCGAAACATTTCAGTGTTTTTTTTACGGTTCCTAAATACATTAAAAGTTAGTTTTACAAGGCTTGGCTGCCGCGTTTTCGGCTAATTTTCGCGCTTCTTCGTTGGCGTTTGCCGACGGTTTGACAACATCGGTGATGCACGATTTTTCAGCCGAGATTTTCGAGACAATCAGGTAAGAATCAGACTTTGTTTCGTCTTCGCTTTTGTTCGCGTTAAAACGGACGATCAAAGCGTTCGGCACATCTTTGCCGTCTTTTTTCTCGACGCGCCATTCGGCTTTTTCGCCAAGCGTTGAAAATGCGCCGGAAACTTGTTGAAATTCGAGTTCGCTCTTTTTTCCGTTCGGCGCGATGACATTAATTGACGAACGCAAATCGCCTTCAAAAACTTCGAGTTTGTAACCGCCGACACCTTCGCAGATTTGGGTCATCCATTCTTCCTGTTCATTTTTGGCGGTGGTTTTACAGCTTTTGTCGGTTAGATCGGTGTAAACCGGCGCACTTTTTTCCAAAGTTGCTGCGGTATTTGCCGGTTTCGTTGTTTCGCCGCCCACCGAAGCGGTTTTGTTCGTTTCGGCAGGTTTTGCTTGATTTGAATTAGCATTTGCCGTCGAAGTATTTTGTATATTTGCGGCGGACGGACAGCCAACCAAAAAACTGATGGCGACCATCAATACAAAAAGCAGAACTTTTTTGTAATTTTTCATTGTTTTTTAATTTGTTTAAGTATCGGTTTTTCTCAAAATAATTTGAAAGACGAAAGATAATAACTCATTTTATCTCAATTTTCTACAACTAGAGCGGATTTGAAGTAGATGGATGGTCAAAGGCAGAAACGCGAGTGCGAACGAGCGTACGGTCGCAACAGAGATTTGACACGCTCGTTCGCACTCGCGTTTCTGCCTTGCCATTCACTAATCCTTGAATTTGCTCTAAAACGAATAGCGCAAAACAAACTGCATAATTCGCGGCTGACCTTGAATCGCTGTAAAGTTAGCAAAGTTTGCCGGAGTGCTGGCGGCGTTGTTCGGGTCGAGTCCGACGGTGTAATCACTTGGAATGATGCCGCTCATTGACTGTGTATTGATGACGTTGAAGACTTCCCAGCGGAATTGAAGTTTATGGTTTTCCCAAGGCAGATCGAAGGTTTTACCGAATCCTAAATCAATCACCGAATAACCGGGAAGACGGAAAATATTGCGTTCGCCGGTTTCGCCCGGATAAGCATTGCGGAAACTGCGGTAGGCTTCTAAAGTATTGCAACCGAACAAGCTTCCGCCGCGTGTCGGGCAGGTTTTGACGTTGGAAGTTCGGGTTGTATAGCTTTTAATGCTCGCGTTGGTCACGTTTCCGTTGTCGGTCGGCGCGGAAACGGGCAAGCCGGAGTTGTAGCGGAAAATTCCGGTCAATTGCCAACCACCGATGACTAGATTTGTCAATTTATTGATGCCGCCGAAAATTGGTTCGCCGCGTCCGATTGGTAATTTGAAAATAAAATCGGCGTTGACGATGTGGCGAATATCGAAATCGGATGCAGCATAATTATCTCGCTGCCTGAACGGATTGATAATCGAAGAAGCGGGATTGTTGAGAGCGGTTTGCAGTCCCGAACCGTCGTCGGAGGATTTTGAAAAAGTATAATTAAAATCCAACGTCAGCCGCGTTCCGAGTCTTTGGCGAAGCGAAAAAGTTAAACCTTGATAATCGGATTTGCCGATTGAACTCCAAGCGCGGTAAGTGGCATATTGCGGCTGAAAGAAAATATGTTGACCGGAAAAACGGCTCGAACGGAGTGATAAATTCCGCTGCACATTTGTCCAATCCGCGCCGTTTCCGCAACCGCCCGCACCTCTGAAAACGAGTGAATAGACGGCTTGCGTTTGATTATAATTAGGGGAACAACCTAACAGCGCGGATAAATTCGACGGAAACAAATTGACGAAGTAGGGAATTTGTGAAATTTGCGAAACGGGTGTGCCTTGCTGTCGCAAAATCTCCAACTGCGTCGTCGCCGTGTTCCAATCAGTGCCGGATTGCGTGTCAACAAAATTTGCAATCGCCGCCGCGTCACGCGGTTGCAGAAGGTTTCGCGCACGGCGACCGAGATATGAAACCGAAACGAGCAAACCTTTGGGCAGCGTGCGTTCGTAAGTCAAACCCCAAATGTAATGATTCGGCGCGGACAGATTTTCATCCAAACTGCCTTCGACGGCGGTCGGGTTATTTTGAATGGCGGCTTGTCGCGGAAAAGTTAGATTGCCGACGGGAATTTGGAGGCTCGGCAGATTGCGGATTGTTTGATTAAAGCCGTTGAATGACGGCGCGAGGTTGGCAGACTGATATGTAAGATTGCGAACTTGGGCATTCGATGTGAAACCCAAAGTATTTTGGCTATCGAATCTGCCCGCAATGATCGTCGCCAAATAATCGTTTGTAACGGAGAAACCGCCGCGAATAACCGATTCGTTATTTCTGCCGAACAACCAGCCCAAGCGACTTTTGCCGAAGTTCGGCGACCACGCCAAAGCAATTCGCGGCTGGAAATTATTTTTGTCCAATTTGTAGAGCGAAGTTCTGCCGTTTGCGCGACCGGAATAATCCAGCACAATCGGTTCGTTAAAAGGCGTGCCGTTTGCCGCGCCGCTTAAGCGAAGCCGGAAATAGTCGCTCAAATTGATGTTCGGTTTGACTTCGTAACCGTTTGCTTCATAAACCGGACGGCTCAAACCGTAGCGCAATCCGAAGGTCGCCGTCAGATTCCGACGAATTTTCCAAATATCCTGCGCGTAAAAATCATATTCCTGACTGCGAAAATCGCGCTTGCGCGGCGTTCCCAATGGTTGCAGCGAACCGTCGCGCAGATATGTCAAAGCGGCATTATACGTTGAAAAACGTCCGACGATTGCCGCGAGTGCGTTTTGCACGCCGCCGAGGTTTTCGTTTTGAATTTGATAACCGAAAGCATTTTGCAGATAGCTGTTAAGCGGACTCGTGATCGAATTCCCGCCACCGGCGAAAGAGGCGGGATTTGTCGCCGCTGAATCGTAGGCGCGGTCAAACGAGGACAGACGACTGCGAATCAGCCGGATATTCGTTCCGAATTGAAAAGTATGATTACGCTGAATCCACGAAATATCGTCGGTTAAATTATTTACTGAATCAATCGCTGAATTGGTTCTTTGAAACAGATTCGGCGAAAAAACATTGGTAAAAGAAATCGCATTGTCGGATGAATCGCCGATACTGCTAAAAGCGTGGCGCGTCAAACCATATCGAAAATTGTTGAAGACATTTTTGGAGATCGTCCAATTATGACCGGCAACAAATCCGGTCGGATGATTCCAGAAGAAAGGCAGCGGCGTATCAGGAAACAGTGGCGCGGACGTTCCCGTGTCGCTGATATAATTAAAGCGAAAAAACGCCTGCTGTTTGGCTGATAAATTAAAATCCAGACGCAAAACGTGTGAATTATTTTTGACTTTATTGTCGGCATTAAAGCGAAAACCGGCGGTGTTCAGACCGTCGCCGGTTTCAGAACTGTTTGCCGGATAACGCGCAACAACATTTGTAAAAACCGCCAGCGCAAGCGGATTACAGCCGTTCGTCGCGGAAAAAACCGTCGTGATTTGTGAGCAATTGAGCGTTGAAATCTGTCCGTTCGTATTGCGAAAACGGATGATGCCCTGACCTAAATTCGGCAAAGGCACGACGCGCAAGACCGTTTCGCCCTGCGTCGTGCGTTCGCTTTCGTAACTGTAAAAAAAGAAGATGCGTTTTTTAATAATCGCGCCGCCGATTGCGCCGCCGAAAACATTTTTATCCAATTTCGGGCGCGGCAGTCCGGCTTTATTATTGAAAAAACCGTTCGCCGTCCAAGCCGTTCTGCGTCCGGTCAAAAAGATCGCGCCGCGCAAATTATTCGTGCCGCTTTTCGTCACGAGCGAAATTTGCGCGCCCGACGAACGCCCTTGTGAAGCGTTGACGTTAACGGTCGTCACGCGAAATTCTTCAATCGCTTCGGCATTTAAACGCAGATTCGGACTGAAAATACTGTTAAATATCGGATCATTGACATCAACTCCGTCAAGCGAAATATTCGCCTGATCGCTTCTGCCGCCCGCAACGTATCCAAAACGTGTAACGCCCGGTTGAAGTGTCAAAAGATTGATAACGTCCCGCGCTTCGGTCGGAAGCTGCGTAACTTGCGTTGAATTAAACGGATTTCCCACGCTCGCGTCCTGCGTGTTTCGCAAATTTCCGATTGAGTCGCTTTTAACAGTAACGGTTTCATTGATATTTCCGACTTCCAAAACAACCGAAATTTCTGTCAGCGTATCAACCACGGCGCGAATTTCATTTTGCTCGAATTTTTTGAAACCGTTTCGTTCGACTTCCAAACGATAAACGTCCGGCTGAATCGTCGGAAAGGAAAACCTCCCGTTTTCATTAGTTGTCGCCGTGCGGGAAAAACCTCTTTCAGTGTTGGATAAGGTAACTGTCGCGCCAGAGATGATTTGTCTTTGTTGATCGAAAATCGTTCCGTTGACTGAGGTTGTGCCGGATTGTGCGAAAACGGTTATGCTGAAAAATGCGGAAAGCAAAAGGGCAAACAGGATTAGGAAAGGTTTATTTTTTAAGCAGTGGAAATTCATAAACAGTTTTGCCTTTGTCGCCAAAAGTGACAAGACACAAATTTCGTTCAGAGTTATGCATTTATGCGTGAGAAACCGCCGCGCTTCGCTGGCGGTTTCACGGCTGAAGCCGTAACTCTAAACATTATTTCAACCCGACGCGCTTGACCAAATCTTCAAATCGAGGGTCGGAACGGATTGAGTCGTAGCGTGGATTTACATTCAGCATCGTCATTACCCATTGGCGTTTGAGGAAAGTTTTTTCCAGATAGGCAAATGCCTCGTCGCGCCGTCCGAGTTCAATCGAAAGATTTGCCAAGTGATTATAATTAGGTTTACCGTTTTTTTCTGCTTCCTTGGCTTTCTCAAATTGACGCTCGAAAATTCCGTGCCAGCCTGATTTTGCGTTAATCGTTTTCCACGATTCTATTTCGTCCGGTTTGTCGCCGCTTTTTGTTTGCATCTGGATAAACCAATCGAAGGCTTCGGCATCATTGCCTTTCAAACGGTTTGCGCCGATGAGCCAAAAGTAAGTCGTAGTAAAGTCGGAGTCCATTTCGAGAGTTTGTTTGAATCGGGCGATGGCTTCATCGGGGCGGCGGTCATAATATAAAATCTGCCCGTAAATTCGTTGGTTCAATCCCAAAGCCGGTTCGAGGTCAACGGCAGTTTTGATTTCCGCGACGGCTTCGTCAAAGCGTTTCATCGAAACGAGATAAAGCGCATACATTCGGTGCGCGGCGGAAGAGTTCGGATTTAGTTCGATAGCGCGTTTGTGTTCTCGCTCCGCGCCTGCAAAATCCCATTCGCAAACCCATTTTATTTCGCCTGAATAAGAATGCGCCTCCGCCAGATTGTCATCAATCGCCAGAGCTTTTTCTATCGCGGTTTTCGCTTTGATATATTGTTCGTGCGAATCGTCGCCAACGGTTGTCGCCATCAAGGTATGAGCGTTCGCCAAGCCTGCGTAAGCGGTCGTGTAATTTGGGTCGAGTTCGACGGCTTGCTCGAAATATTCAACTGCTTTTTCGGCATCTTTACGATTTCTTTTATCCGCTAAAACCGTGCCTTGCCAATAAAGACCAAAGGCTTCTTCATTCTCCGTATAACGCTTCGGTGCGAAATTATTCGATTCCCGATTCAACTGTTTCAAAATTGATTGTCCGATATTTGCCGCCGCCGCGTCCTGCACGGCGAAACGGTTCGCGGTATTTTCCTCGTCATTGAAAACTTCTTCGACCGTGCCGTTTTCGACATTTATCAATTGTGAAATGATCCGAATTTTGCCGCCTTCAACTTGATAATTGGACGCGAGAACGTAATCAACTTTTTGCTCCTTTCCGATGGTGATTGCATCTTTTTTGACATCAACATACTGCTCTGTCGCGTCCATCGGT
The DNA here is from genome assembly GCA_965247805.1 of Pyrinomonadaceae bacterium. Lineage (GTDB taxonomy): Bacteria > Acidobacteriota > Blastocatellia > Pyrinomonadales > Pyrinomonadaceae > JAFDVJ01. The sequence continues at coordinate 3,047,658 of OZ252034.1, read as the reverse complement.
CGAATGACCAGATTTTTCGCCGTTCTGAGTTTTGAAATTAACGAATCAGCAATGCCGAGTTCATAAATCGGCTCGCGGCTGTCCGTCGTCAAAGATTTCAAAGGCAAAACGACGATTGATTTAACCTCGTTCGGATCGAAAGTAGATTTAGGATGGCGGTTGAAAGATAACAATAAAATCAGGGAAACCGCGCTCACAAAACCAACGGCGAAAAGAATTAACCGCGTTGTATGTTTTGGTCTTGATACAAGCGGAAAAGCGATGTTATCGGTTTCCGGCGGAGTTTGAATGTCGGTTTCGGCTGATTCAGCAACGAATATCTCAGATAAATCGGCGACAACGGTTAATGGATTTTGATTGTTTTTATCCAAATCTCGCGCAACTTCGCGGACTTCATCAACTTTGGCGACAAAGCGATAGCCTTTTTTCGCCACCGTTTCGATAAATTTATTGCCGTTGTCGTCCTCGCCCAAGACCTTGCGAAGCGTGTGGACAATCCGCGAGATATTTGCCTCTTCAACAAATGAATCAGTCCAGACAACTCGCAGTAATTCTTCCTTTTCGACTAAATGTCCGCCGCGCTCGACTAGCGCAGCAAGCACGTCGAAAACCTTCGGTGTTAGCGAAACCGTCTCGTTATTGTTGAGTAATTGACGCTCTTCGACATCAAGCCGGAACGACTTGAATTGATAAAAATGTTTTTCTTTACCATTCATTTTGCACTCCGAGAAATTTAGGAGAAAATCTGGAGAATTTTCCAAAGACATTTCAAACCTCCAATGTTTATGGTGTATTTGCAAAACACCAAACGTCGGCTGTGAAAAGGTTTCAGCTAAATCAGCTAAATATCGCCACATTATATCAGCCGTCGAAATATTTAGAAAGAAAAAAGGAAACCGTAATGAAAAATTCTAAAATCACGTTTTTATTTTTGACGATAATTTTTTTATCCGTTTCAGCGATGGCGCAGTCACCCGGAAGTATGTCGGAAACAACCGTTCGCGCCGGAGCGTTAAACAAAGAAGCCGTTAAAAAAACCGAAGCAGGAAAATTTGCCGAAGCGATTGAGATGCTTCAACAGGCAATCAGCCTGCAACCCGATTACGCCGTCGCTTATGATAATCTCGGTGAATCTTTACATCGTGCCGGACGGCTTGAGGAAGCCGTCGCCGCTTTAAACAAAGCGATTCAAACGAAACCCGATTTCGCCAGAGCTTACCGCCGTTTGAGTGCGGTTTATGTTGATTTGAAAAGATACGACGCAGCCGTCGAAGTTCTCGAACAATCCATCAAAATAGAACCGAATTCGGCGATTGCTCATTACAATTTGGGCTGTGTTTACGGTCTCCAACAAAAATATAAAGAAGCCGTTATTTCGCTTAAACGCGCCGCTGAACTTGAACCGAACAACGCGGAAATCTATCTCCAATCGGGTTTTGCGTTGAGCCGTCAGAAAAAATACGCCGAAGCAATCAAACAAATCGAGAAAGTCGTCGTTTTGCAGCCGCAGGATGCGGAAGCGCAATTTTTTCTCGGACAACTTTACCTGCTTAACCGCGACCGCCAATCGGCTCTCGTTCAATACCGGAAACTCGCTCTGCTCGATGAGGATTCGGCAAACAAACTTTACGCCGTGATTTACGGCAAATTGCTTATTACGGTGAATAAATAACTTGGATTACGCCGAACAAATATAAAGTTCCATTGACCGGCAATTATTTCAAACCGACGCGCCTGACCAATTCATCAAATCGCGGATCGCCGTGAAGCGAATCGAGAGACGGGTCAACTTTGATAAAATTTAATGAAGACCTGCGTCGTTCGTAGGCTCTGTCGAGATTCTCAAACGCTTTATCCTTATCTCCGAGTTTGGCGTAGAAACAGGCAACCTCGTAGAGTAAATCGGGATTATTATCAAGTTTTATTGTTTTCTCGTCCTGTTTGATGATCTCGCGCAACAATCCTTTGTAACCGGATTTTTGATAAGCCGTTTGATATAACCGGATAGTTTCTGGATCAGCTTTAATTTGAGTTTGATATTTTATAAACCATTCGTAGGCTTCCGCTTCATTGCCTTGTGCGTCGGAAACAACCCACAACCAAAAGTATGGATAATAACTATTTTCATTCTTTTCGAGCATTTTCTTAAAGTGCGCGTAGGCTTCAGGGAAGCGATGAGCGTCATATAAAATCATCCCGTAAGTAATTTGATCCACAACCGAAGCCGGGTAAATTTCAATCGCTTTTTTCCTTTCAGCAAGGGCTTCATCAAAACGTCCAGCGTTCGCCAAATAACCCGCATACAGCCCGTGAGCCATTCCTGAATCGGGATTCAACTCAATCGCCTGCTGATATTCTTTTTCCGCTCCGGCAAAATCGTGTTCGGAACCGGATTTTATAAAACCCGAAACGGCGTGTGCATCTGCCGAATTCTCATCTAACGCCAACGCTTTTTCAATTGCTTCTTTTGATTTAAGGTAGTATTCCTTTTCCGAAGGTATATTTTTGCTCCATATCCATTGATAATGTTGGTAAGCGTAAGCCAGTTCAACATACGCCTGTGCGTAGTTCGGATCCAATTTTACAGCTTGTTCGAGATACTCAATCGCGTTTCCTATCTCCGCGTCATTAAATTCTTCAAAGATATATTCAGCTTTCAGATAAAACTCCCTCGCTTCTTCATTGTTCGTTCCGCGTTTCACCGTTTGAGCATTTTCCGTTTTGCCCAACTGCTTTAACAACAAGTTTCCAAAGTCGTTGGCGATTGCATCCTGCATTAATAATTTATCGGCGTTATCTTTGTCGCTTCGCAAAGTTTCTTCGATTGCGCCGGTTTGCACGTTGATAAGCTGCGATGTAACGCGAATTTTGCCGTCGGTAATCTGATAATTTGAAGCGAGAACGTAATCAACTTGTTGCTCCTTACCTGCAACAACCGCATCTTGTTCGATGTCCGAATATTTGCGCGTTGCGCTTAACGGTCTGACCTTCAAACCTTTGGCTGGACTTAGTTTGTTAATCAACGAATCAGCAATGCCGAGTTCATACATCAAATCACGGTTTTCCACGTTAATTGGTTTAATAGGCAAAACGGCAATTGATTTCGGTTCGTTTGAATTAACGACAGAAGCAGATTGACGATTAAAAGCCAGCAAAGAGATAAGCAAAATTACGCTCAAAAATCCGACCGCGATGAGAATTATCCGCGTCGTGTATTTCGGATTGGAAGCAATCGAAGTATCAATTTTATCGGTTTCTGACAGCGGAATTTGAATGTCAGTTTTAGCTAATTTTTCGACGGCAGTTGATGGAATTTGATTACCGTTTTCCGAATCCCGCGCAGCTTCGCAAACTTTCTCAACACGAGCGACAAAACGATAACCTTTTTTCGCCACCGTTTCGATAAATTTATTGCCGTTTCCGTCATCGCCCAAAACCTTGCGGAGCGTGTGAACGATTCGCGCCACATTTGCCTCTTCGACAAACGAATCAGTCCAAACAAGTTTTAGCAATTCATTCTTTTCAATCAGATGACCGCCGCGCGTCACCAGTGCGGCAAGCACATCGAAAGCCTTCGGCGTGAGCGGGACGGACGAGTTGTTTTGAAGTAATTGACGTTCCTCGACATCGAGCCGAAACGACTTGAATTGATAAAAATGTTTCTCTTCGCCGTTCATTTTGAACTCCGAGAAATTTAGGAGAAAACTAGGAGAATTTTCCAAAGACATATTCAACCTCCGATGTTTACTGTGTAACTGCACAGTGCAAAAAACGTCGGTTGTTTGAAGGCTTCGGGTAATTAAGCTAAATAACCCGTGCATTATATCAGCCGACGCAAACTTTAAGCAATAAAAATTTAAAAGGAAAAAACTATGAGCAACCTGCAACCTGCAATACTGAAAATTTTTATCAAATTATTTTTACTGTTCATTTCAATGACGGTTCAAACCCAAGCCGCGCACGGGTATTCGGATTCATCTTTCGACGACAAATCGCCGACAAAGTTTAATTTCGCCAACGCACCATCGGTCAATGTCGCTAACGTCGAAGAACTTTACGCTGCCATCAATAATTCGGCTAATGCGGGCAATCAAATCGTTTTGGCGGCGGGCGTTTATGTTCTTTCGGCAATAGATTCGGGCGGCGCGGCGCGTCCGAATGGCGGACGAATCGAATTGCAGGACAATATGGCTTTGCGCGGTTTGGTGGGAAATCGCGGCGCGGTGGTCATTGATGCGTCAAGTCTTCCGGCTAGTTCATACACAACGCCGATTACCAATACCGGCGCAATTAGAATGGGCAAGGGAACGAATGCGGTTGAATGGCTGACAATCAAAAATTCTGTTGGTGGCGGCGCAGGAATTATCGCTCATTTAAGCGCACCCGGAACGGCTTTTGTTCGCATCGCGCATTGCGTTTCGACCGGCAACACTCGCGGAATTGATGTCCGAAATGTCGGCGGCGGTGCATCTTCGACAGCAAGTTATGTTCTTGAAGCGGAAATCGTTGATAACGATCTTTCCAATAATCGACTCGCCACAGGTCCGGGTCTGCGAATCATCAACACACAGGGAGGAAGCGGCAGTGTTGTCGTCGCAACTCTGAGCGGCAACCGCAGCTATAACAACTTTAACGGAATGATTGTTGAAAACACCGGCTCGACAAGTTTCGGCAGCATAACGGTTTTTTCTTCGGGCGACCGATTCTTTGAAAACGGTGCGGGCGCAGTGATCGGCGGCGCACTTGGGGCGGCGGGAAGCGGAAACACGACCAATTTCACGGCAAACGGCGATATTTTTGAGAACAACAACGGCTTCAGTCCATTTGACCTTGGCGGTCTGATTTTACTCGGCGCGGAGAACACTACCACCCCGAATGCGCTGATGAACAACACTGTCAACGTCGAACTGCGAAACTGCCGTTTCGGAAATAACCAACTCTATGATATTGGCGCGTTCGGAGCGCGTTCAAATCCCGTTTCCGTCGGATTACCGGGAACTAATAACCGCGTGAAAATAAAAATGTTCGGCACTGTAGTTCCGAATTTTTCGATCACAGACAGTCTTCCCGATTCTGCTGCCGGAATGAATTTCGCAACCGTCATTCGCAGTCCGGTCAGTTTTGATTACGACGGCGACGGACGCACAGATTTATCAGTCTTCCGTCCATCGAATAGCAATTGGTATCTCAACCGTGTGAACGGCGGATTCGATGCCGTGCAGTTCGGTCTGGCAACCGATAAACTCGCGCCCGCCGATTATGACGGCGATAGCAAAACCGATCTGGCAATTTTCCGCGACGGAACTTGGTGGTGGATGAACAGTTCCAATAATCAAGTTAGAACTTTTCGATTTGGCTTGGCAGGCGACATTCCGCAACCGACAGATTACGACGGCGACGGACGCAGCGAAATTGCCGTCTGGCGACCGTCAAACGCAACTTGGTATGTCTATAATTTGGCAACCAATCAATTCAACGCTTTCCAATTAGGAGCAAACGGAGACAAACCTGTCGCCTCAGATTACGACGGCGACGGCAAAGCCGATTACGGTGTGTTTCGCCCGTCAAACGGCACTTGGATTATTCAGCAAAGCCGCGCCGGATTGACGCAAGTTCCGTTCGGACTATCAACTGACACGCCCGTTCCGGCAGATTATGACGGCGACGGTAAAACCGATCTCGCCGTCTTCCGACCGACCGAAGGCAATTGGTATCTCCGCAACAGCACAACAGGCAATGTCCAAATCATCAATTGGGGATTGGCAACGGACGCACTCGTTCCGGCGGATTACGACGGCGACGGCAAAGCGGACGTGGCGATTTTCCGCGACGGAACTTGGTGGATTCGCCAAAGCGCAAGCGGAATCTCGATTCAGCAATTCGGTTTGGCGAACGACAAACCTGCACAGTCAGCTAATTTGCCTTAACGCGAAAAACTCGTTCAGTTCTTCGGAACTGAAAACAAACGCTTCGGGCTGTGTCGAATTAAGCCCTCCTCCGGCGCGAAGCGGTTTATTAAAAAACGACGGGCTTCAACTTTAGAAAATCGAAAGGAGATAAATGCAATGTATAACTCGAAAACAGTTCACATAAAACAATTTACTAACCAACTTATCTTGACCGCGTTTTTGCTTTTCGCCGTTTTGTCGGCAAACGCGCAAGAGATAAAAGTGCAGAACATAACACCCAACGAAGACGTAATTTTGCAATGGAATCGTGTTCTCGGTCAAACGATTCAAATCCCGAACGCACAGCCGCCGACGGTTAATCCCGTTCGCAGTTTTGCGATGATGCACCTGGCGATGTTCGATGCGGTCAACTCGATTGACGGCAGTTACACGCCTTATCTAACCGACGCGCGAGGTTCACGAAATGCTTCGATCAAAGCCGCCGCCGCCCAAGCCGCGTATGATGTTTTGGTGAGTTTGTATCCGAATCAGCAGGCGATTTTTGCCGTTGAGTTAGCTGATTCGCTTAATGGAATCAGATTTAATCAAGCGTTTCAGGGCAGAATCATCGGGCATATTGTCGCGGCGCGAATGTTGGCAAATCGCGCCAACGACGGATGGAGTGCGCCGTGGACACCTTACATTTTACCGCCGACTCCGGGCAATTGGCAGGAAACTTCGCCGGGTCCGTATCCGGGTTTTGCCGTATTTACAAATTATCCGGGTGTCACGCCGTTCGCGCTGACAAGCAGCACGCAATTTCTGCCTGCGCCGCCGCCTGCGCTTTCGAGCGTGGAATACGCCGCCGCTTTCAACGAAGTCAAACAACTCGGTTCGGCAACCAGTACGACGCGCACCGCCGATCAGGGATTAACCGCGCAGCTTTGGGCGGTTCCGCCGGTTTCCGACGGCTTGATGTTTGGTGTCGTTCGTTCAACCGCTCTCGCCCGCAACAATTCAACGGTTGAAAACGCACGGCTTTTCGCGCTGATTTTTATGGCGTATCACGACGCACTGGAGACAACTTTTACGAGCCAATACACATACGGTTTTTGGCGACCTGTCACGGCGATTAGACGTGCTGATGAAGACGGCAATGCCGACACGACGGCAGACCCGAATTGGAGTTCGTTAATTTCGCCGCCGCCGCATCCGTCGTATGCTTCCAACGCTTCATCGGCAAGCGCATCTCTGGCGACGACGCTCGCGCTCTTTTATCAACGCGACGACGTTCAATTCCAGATAAATTTCGGCGGAACTCCGAATTTGATTCGCAATTACCGAAGTTTTTCGGCTCTGACCAACGAAGTCGCCCGCAGTCGAGTCTTCGGCGGCGTTCATTTTCCGACCGACACTGCCGCCGGACAATCAGCCGGTCGCAGTGTCGCAAATTATGTGTTTTTGAATTACCTGACACCGCGCCGTTGCACTCTTGAGGATAAATAACCTTATCTTGTTTAAAAAAGCCGTCAACTTGCAATAAAAAATTGACTGCAAGTTGACGGCTTTTTTTGTATTTGAGAAATTGTTGTCTGGGGGGAACGTCAAAAGGAGATTATCTGCGATAAACGATCTTTCCGCCGACGATTGTGACAACCGCGCCGCCGTGAAATGTCCAATTATCAAACGGCGAGTTTTTGGATTTCGATTTTGAATCGGCGTTTTTGTATGTCCATTCGAGGTTCGGATCAATAATCGTCACATCGGCAATTGAACCGACTTTCAAAGTTCCGCGATCTTTCAGGCGAAAAATCTTCGCCGGATTAGTTGAAAAAAGTTCGACAAGTTTCACTAAATCAATAATTCCTTTGTGAACGAGTTCGTTAAAAGTTAAGCCGAGCGCGGTTTCGAGTCCGGTAATACCCATCGGAGCGCGGTCGTATTCGAGAGCTTTTTCGTCCGAATGATGCGGCGCGTGGTCGGTCGCAATTGCGTCAATCGTGCCGTCTTTGATGGCTTCGAGAATCGCTTCGAGATGTTCTTGTGAACGCAGAGGCGGCGACATTTTCGTATTGGTGTCGTAACCTTCGACAACTTTGTCGGTCAGCGTAAAATGATGCGGCGTGACTTCGCAGGTGACGTTGATGCCTTCATTTTTAGCGCGGCGGACGGCTTCGATTGCGCCCTTTGTCGAAATGTGCGCGATGTGAATATGTGCGCCGGTTTCCTTCGCCAAAATGATGTCGCGCACCGCGTCAATTTCTTCGGCGAGCGCGGGCATTCCCTTTAATCCCAATAATAACGAGATTCTGCCTTCGTGCATCACGCCGCCCGACGAGAGCGATTTGTCTTCGCAATGGTCAACGACCGGCAAGTCAAAATCCTTTGCATATTCCATCGCGCGGCGCATCATTCCGGCGTTCGGAACGGGTCGCCCGTCGTCGGAAACGGCAACCGCGCCCGCCGCCTTCATCTCGCCCATTTCGGCTAATTCGTGTCCGTCCGAAGACTTCGTAATCGCGCCGACGGGAAAAACATTTGACAATCCCGCACGTTCCGCCTGCTCGATCATATAGCGCGTAATCGCCGCGTTATCATTGATCGGCTGCGTATTCGGCATCGGACAAACGCTCGTCCAACCGCCCGCAACCGCCGCCGCGCAGCCCGTCGCAATCGTTTCTTTATGCTCCTGTCCCGGCTCGCGCAGATGAACGTGCAAATCAATAAATCCCGGCGCGACAATCATTCCCGACGCATCGAAAACCTCCGCATCTTCCGGCGCAGATTCATTTGTCCCAAGCCACGCAATAACCTTGCCGTCTTCGATCAGCAGATTTTTCCCGCTATTTTGTCCTTCTGTCGGGTCAATCAAATGACCGTTGGCGATTAAAAGTTTCATTGAATTATTGTAAGTAATAAAATTATTCGGGTATTACTGATTCCTCTCGACGAAATGCTTTTTGCGAAAGATAAAGTTTTCTACCACGCTCTGTTAGTTGCCAAGTTGGGTCAACTTTAGAAAGGGTTTTGTTGAAGTCCCCTGAGTAAGTCCGCACAATTTCGGAAATTTCAACTAATTCTAATGCAACAAACTGATTACGAACTGCTATAAAACTTTCATTTTCAACCTGAAATGTTGGATTAAATTCACTGATTCTTCTTTCAAGACGCTTGACTTCTTCTGAATCAGAATTAAAATGTTCTTTTTTCAATCTGCTGAGATTTTTTACAACGTAATTCGTAAGCACTTGACTAAGAGACTGCCGAACGGTGTATTCAACAGATTTAGAAAATAAAGATCCGCTGAGTCCGAAAAACAAATCATTCCAAGATATTTCGACTCTAAGAAACTCTTTATCATGTGAATATAATTTAAATTTAATAAAAATTTTTTCATCACCAAATGAGAATTGTTCAACATCCCAAAATAATGCAGAATCTTTTAATTTATTATTTTCGTCAATTAAATTGTCGTATCTTTGTTGCAATTCCGCTAATCTCTCTAATAACTTGACTTTTTCAATTCCCCCAGCTTTTTCCCAACCTTTTTGAGGATTTGTCGCAAAAGACATTGCTAAACTTGTAACGACATTTGCTTTCAATTCTTCAAGTGTTTTCCAATAATTCCAATGATGTCTGTTTCCGACTTTTTGTTTGAAATTTTTGAGTTTCTCACGGATTTCCTCTAACATTTCCGCTTTTCCAACTGGTATGCTGTCTTCATCTGAACGAGTAAAAGCTAAAACGGGAATGTTTTTTGAAACCGCAAAATCATATTCCTTTTCCGTATAACTTATTCCGCTTTCTGCTTCTATTGATCCGTATTTGCCGCCGATGATGAGAACGTAATAATCAGAAACTTCGATAACTTTTTCAATATGTTCCCAAGCTGTATCGTTCACCGCCGGAAATATTTCCATTCCCGCAGGAAATTGATTGAGTTTCAAAATAGCATTCAAAACTGCTTGTCGCTCATCTTGTAAATCCTTGAAAGTTGAACTCACGAAAATTTGATAACGTGGTTGAGTCATATATTGTGGATTGTAATTCTTACTTCTTAAATAATTTAATCGCTGATGCTACGCAATTTGTGTTTTGTCGCTGAAAGCGACTAATATATCAGCCTATGGTGCAGGCGTTTCGCCGAAACCATAGGTGTTTCATAGTCAAACGATCCGACGCTGAAAGTGTCGAACAATCAGCCGCGTAATCTGTTGCTCACTTTCAGCGAGCGGTTGATTGATGTGACTGTCGTAGGGATTCATTCGTTTCACTCATTTCTCCCTACGCTATAATGTTTGTCACCTTCGGCGACTTTTGCAATAGCTTTGCGTAACATCAGTTAGTTGATTTTTTCTAGAAATTCTTCGGGCGTTTCGTCAAAATCATCGGCAATCCAACCTTTTCCTTCGTCCATTCCGAACCAATCTTCGTCATTTTTGATCGGCGAAAGTTTCGCAACGGGCTTTCCGTCACGTTCGATAATGACTTCTTCGCCGTTTAACGCTTTTTGTAGCATTTCCGACCAACTTTTTTCGGCATTTTGTAAAGTTATTTGTGTCATCTGATAAATCTCCTTGAAAAACATTTTACCTGAAAAATCAATTTCCTCTAAATTCAGCAATAACTTCAATTTTCCCGACAATGTTACGGTTGAATTCTTCCAAATCTTCCGACGGAATCCAGTATTCTTCGTGGTTTGCGCCACCGACGATTTTAGTTTTGTAGCTGTCGAGAAAATCTTTGCTGACGGCGAATTTTGTGACGTAGCCGATTTTGTCCGCGTTATATTTCGCGTTCCAGTCGCGGGCGATTTGTACGGCGTATGCTTCGTTTGTGACCGGATAAAATATCGGTTGTTCGGGAAGACGCGGCGGAAATTTTTTAAAGTCGGTCGCTTCAATCAGTTCAAGTTCTTTTGTGCCGACAGGACGGTATAAAGTAATTGTTTCTTTGTTCATTTAAGCTGCTTGAAGCAAAGTTTCGTGGACGTTTTTGGCGATTTCGACCGGGTAAAAATAATTTGACGGATAGAGATAATCTTCGCCCGATTCATCAATAATGCGGATGTAGTCGTCTTTGGCAGCATTTTCGTCAACTAAAACTTCATAAATTTTGCGAATTTCCAAATCTTCGCAACCGTCGTTTTTAATACACAAAACAAACTGTCTGTCTTCATCATTCATAGCTTTTAATCCAAAAATGTTTTAATCTTCATCTTTCTTTTGCCAATGCCGTGCGCTTCATACTAAGGCAGTTCGGCAAGTCTAATTCTACCATTTTGCAGTTTAAGTTGAGCAATTCCTTTTAATTTTCGCCAACGTCTGCGACCGAATTGTTCGCGCAAAAGTTGTAATTCACGAATGCCTGTGCCGACAGCGATTATTTCAATTTCGGAAATTTGTCCGATTACGTCAAAAACTTCATTCACCGGTTGCCGTTCCTCCGGTTGCTAAATATAAAACCGCCATTCTGACTGCAACGCCGTATTTTACTTGGTCTAAAATGAGTGAGCGCGAACTGTCGGCAACGTCCGAAGAAATTTCGATGCCGCGATTCATCGGTCCGGGATGTAGGACAATCGCGTCTTTTTTGGCTAATTCGAGGCGTTCATTGGTTAAGCCGTAATGAATTGAATATTCGCGCAAGGTCGGGAAATATGCCGAGTCCATTCGTTCGCTTTGGATGCGAAGAATCATCACGACATCCGCGCCTTCGATAGCGGATTCGACCGTCGGGCAAACCTGCAAGTCGTTTTCGACGAGATGCGCGAAATCGTTCGGAACTAATGTTTTCGGTCCGGCAACGCGGACTTTTGCGCCGAGTTTTGTTAATAAATGAATATTTGAACGCGCAACTCTCGAATGCAGAATATCGCCGATGATGGCGACTTCCAAACCTTTAATTTCGCCTTTGCGCTCACGAATCGTCATCGCGTCAAGCAGTGCCTGCGTCGGATGTTCATTCGCGCCGTCGCCGGCATTGACGATTGCGGCTTTCGACACTTTGGCGAGTTGATGCGGAACGCCCGCCGAACCGTGCCTGACGACGATGCAATCGGGTTGCATCGCATCTAAATTCAAAGCCGTGTCAACCAAAGTTTCGCCTTTCGCCACGCTCGAAGACGACACGGAAATATTGACGGCATCAGCCGAAAGACGTTTCGCGGCAAGTTCAAAAGATGTCCGTGTCCGCGTCGAATTCTCGAAAAAAAGATTGATGACAGTCTTGCCGCGCAAAGTCGGAACTTTCTTAATCTCGCGCGAATTTATCTCGCGGAAATTTTCGGCAGTATTCAAAATCCCGACAATCTCCTCGGCGGAAAGATTGCGAATTCCCAGTAAATCTCGGCGGCGAAACGGTTTGTCCATAATAATTTACAAAAAAAGCAAGGCATTTAACCTTGCTTTGAAACCGACATTAATGTTTGCGCGACTATCGGCGGAACTGGCAGCGGGCAGAACATTGCCGCATCGTAAAAATAATCTTCGCCGTCTTCGTCAATAACGCGCAAACCGCCGAGTTTTTCGGCTTCTTCGTCGGAAATAACCTGATAAAGTTTGCCGATTTCGAGCGATGCCAAAAAACCTTCATTATTTAAACAAACTACAAATTTAGGTTCATTCATAACATTAATCTAAAAAAGGAAATTTGATTTTCAAATCTTTTTTGCCGATGCCGTGGGCTTCATACCAATGAATTTCCGCCAATCGAAAACTTCCGTCATATATTTTAACAGTTGCGATGCCTTTTTTCTTGCGCCAGCGACCTTTCCCGTATTTTCTATTCAAAATCGGCAAAACTCTGATTGAATTTCCTTCCGCAATTGTCTCAATTTGTGTAATTTCGCTGACAATTTCAAATTTCACGGTTTTTCGTAAATCCAGACGGCTTCTTCGTCGTCAAATTCTTTGAGCATTACTTTGACGATCTCGATTTTTTTGGTCGGCACGGTTTTGCCGATGTAGTCGGCTTGAATCGGGAGTTCGCGGTGTTCCTTGCCGCGATCAATCAGGACGGCAAGCTGCACGCGATTCGGGCGACCGAAATCCATTAGTTGATCCATCGCGGCGCGAATCGTGCGACCTGTGTAAAGCACATCATCAACTAAAATTATGTTTTTATTTTCGATGTCATGGCTGAGTTCGGTGCGGTTGACAATCGGATTTGCGCCGACAGTCGAAAGATCATCGCGGTAGAGCGTGATGTCAATGATGCCGTAAAGCGGTTTCTCGCCTTCGAGTTCGGCGATTTTGCTGACGATTCGCTCAGCAAGCGGAACGCCGCGCCGACGAATGCCGACGATATACAAATCCTTCGCGCCGTGATTTTCTTCGACGATTTCCGACGCGAGCCGCGACAAAGCGCGTTTCATCCGCGCCGAGTCCATAATTTTCGATTTTTCAACTAATCCGTATTCATCCGCCATATTTTCAGGGAAAATCGTATCATTGCAAAGATTAAAGTTCAAAGTTTGTAATCCAAAGTTCTAAGTTTTTCGCTTTTCGAGTAAAATATTCGGGCAGAGGTTAAAAAAAATGCAAAATTTATCTCGAAATTCGCCAATTTTTACCGTCGAAAGTTATCTCGATTTTGAAAGAGTTCAGCTTGACCGGCATGAATTTCTCGACGGCGGCGTTTACGCGATGGCGGGCGAAAGCCCGAATCACAGCACGATTTATTTCAATTTGAATGCAATCGTCGGTTTGCAGTTACGCGGAAAAAGATGTCGCGGATTTTCGCCGAATATGAAGATTGCGACCAACGAAAAAGGTTTGTATTCGTATCCTGATTTGGCAATTATATGCGGTCAGCCGACATTTCTCGATAATACAAAAGATGTCATCACTAATCCGACGGCGATTTTCGAGGTGCTTTCACCTTCGACCGAAAGCTATGATCGCGGCGAAAAATACCTGCGCTACACCAATCAAATCGAAACTCTGCAAAATTACATTTTGATTTCACAAAATAAATTTTTAGTCGAAGTTTTTACCAGAGAAGAAAACGGCGGATGGAAAAAAACGGAATTCTCCGGCATCGAAGCCGTTTGCCTAATTGATTCGATTGAATGTGAAATTCCGCTCGCCGAACTTTATGATTTAGTAGAATTTCCCGCCTGATGACTTTTTACGAAAAATTAATTCGTCCGATTCTTTTTAATATTTCGCCCGAAACGGCGCACGAATTCGGCATCGAAGCGTTAAAAATCGGCTTAAACTCAAAACTCGCGCAAAATTTTGCCGCCGAAAGATTTGCCGTCGAATCATTCGGCGAAATTAAAGCATTCGGCTTAAAGTTCAAAAATCCGCTCGGAATCGCCGCCGGATTTGATAAAAACGGCGTTGTTGTTAATCAACTCGCCGCGCTCGGATTCGGTTTCGTCGAAGTCGGCACGGTGACTTTTAACCCGCAAAAAGGCAACGAAAAGCCGCGAATGTTTCGCCTGCCCGAAGACAAAGCGTTAATTAACCGGCTCGGATTTAATAACGAAGGAACTGCAATCGTCGTCGAAAGATTAAAGAAAATCCAGCCGAATTGTGTTCTCGGCGTGAATATCGGCAAAAATAAAGACGTGCCGAATGAAGAAGCGATTGAAAATTATCTTGCGAGTTTCGACTTGGCTTTTGAGGTCGCCGATTACATTGCCGTCAATGTTTCTTCGCCGAATACGCCGAATCTGCGTGAATTGCAAAAGGCGGAGAATTTAGAAGAACTTTTGAGCGAATTGCAAAAGCGGAATAAAGTTAAGAGTATCGCCTTTAGGCGATTAAACCGGGTGGAAAAATCGCCTGAAGACGATACTCTGAACTTGAAACCGTTACTCGTCAAAATCGCGCCTGACTTAAACGAATCTGAAATAGAAGCGATTGTTGACATCGCGCAGAGATTAAATTTAGCGGGAATTATTGCGACGAATACGACGATTTCGCGTGAGAATTTGAAATCAAATGTTAGTGAAATCGGCGGTTTGAGCGGCAAGCCTCTGCAAAAAGTTTCAAACGAAGTCATTCAAAAAATCTATAAATATTCCAATGGAAAATTGCCGATAATCGGTGTCGGCGGAATTTTTACGGCGCAGGATGCGTTTGAAAAAATCGCTTCAGGCGCGTCGTTAATTCAGGCTTACACGGGTTTTGTTTATCAAGGTTTGGGATTTGCCCGTGAAATAAATTCGTGTTTGGCGCATATATTAAAGGAAAAAGGTTTTGCAAATTTGAACGAAGCCGTCGGAAGCGCAAATCGCAACTGAAACCCTTGAAACTTTACGGGAGTTTGACACAAAATCTACAAAAGCTATAATAAATCCTTTGCGTTCGGCGCAGATTAAATTGAAAGTTTATACTGTATTGAGATGATTATTGATTTAATCACATTGCGTGAATCGCCTTTTGAGTTTGAAGTTTCGCTTGCGCCTGAGGAAATTGATCTCGACAGCGACGAGGCAAAGTTGAAAAATGCCGCGTCAGTCAAAGGGCTTTTGACCAGACATATCGCGCAGATAGATGTCGAAGGCACGATTTTTGCGCCCCTTGAAATAGATTGTTCGCGCTGTTTGCAGGCGATTGACAAAGATTTGGAAGTGAATTTTCACGCTGCGTTCGTCACGCCGGAAAATTTCACGGAAGCGAAAGAAGCGGAATTAAACGCCGATGATTTGGACGTTTCGATTTTGGAAGGAAACGAAATCGACATCACCGAACTCGTCCGCGAACAGATTTTATTAAACTTGCCGGAGCAGGTTTTTTGCAGAGAGAATTGCAAAGGTTTGTGCGAAAAATGCGGCGCAAACCGAAATTTGATAGATTGTAAATGTATTGAAAAAGAAGTTGATCCAAGATGGTCTGCTTTGAAGAATTTAAAATAAATTCCAGATTCCAAATTCCAGATTCCAAATTGCTATTAATAATCTGGAATTTGAAATTTGAAATCTGGAATCACGGAGTAAAAATGCCAAATCCAAAACGAAGACATTCCCATTCACGAACACGCCAACGCCGCGCCCACGATGCGCTAAAAACGCCGCAATTTTATTTAGATAAAGACACGGGCGAAGCGAAAGTGCCGCATCGTATTGATCCGAAAACCGGAATCTATAAAGGTCGCCAGATTATAGACGTTAAAGAATCAGAATAGTGAAATTTGCGATTTTCAATTTGCGATTTGCGATTTAAATCAGCAATCCAAAATCCGAAATCCAAAATCTAAAATGACACAAAACGCAGGCATCATCGGAATGGGACACAGTTTTCCCGAAGGCATTTTAACGAATGCCGATTTGGAAAAGATTGTCGAAACTTCCGATGAGTGGATAACTACGCGCACAGGTATCAAGCAGCGTCACAAAGCCACCGCTAACGAATACACTTCGCAGTTCGGCACGAAGGCGGCGAAAATGGCTTTGGAAAGAGCCAATTTGAAGCCCGAAGATATTGATATTATCGTCTGCGCGACGACCACGCCCGACCAAATTATGCCTTCGACCGGCGCATTAATCCAAGCCCAACTCGGCGCAGTTAATGCGGCGGGAATGGATATTTTTGCCGCTTGTTCCGGGTTTCTTTACGGAATCACGATGGTCGAATCAATGATCAAGACCGGACAGATTCGGTATGCGTTGGTGATCGGCGCGGAAGTTTTGACGAAATACGTTGATTACACGGATCGCGGAACGTGCGTCATTTTCGGTGACGGCGCGGGCGCGGCGGTTCTCGGTCCGGTTGCAGAAGGCAAAGGGATTTTAGCAACGAAAATTAAATCTGACGGACGTTATGAAGAAGCATTGTATGCTTCGGGCGGCGGCACGAAACTCGGCACGACGCACGAAACGATTGATAACCGCGATCATTTTTTCAAAATGAAGGGCAACGAGCTTTTCAAAGTCGCGGTGCGTTCGATGGCGGAAATTTCCAAGGAAATGCTCGACAAAACCGGCTACACCGTCGAAGACGTTGACATCGTGATTCCGCATCAGGCGAATCAAAGAATCACTGATGCGGTTGCTTCGAGATTAGGTGTGCCGGAAGAGAAAGTTTACTCAAATATCGCTTTTCACGGCAATACTTCGTCGGCTTCGATACCGATTGCGATGGACGAATGTATTCAATCAGGCAAAATTAAGGAAGGAAGTTTAGTTTTGCTGACAGCGTTTGGCGGCGGCGTAACTTGGGGCGGAACTGTGATTAGGTTTTAAGATGAACACGGAAACTTTAAGCGAAAGAAAAATGAATCTGATTGTCCGAATTACAAAATTGGACAAAGAAGATGCCGTGCGTAAAATCGAGGAAACGGTTGAATTGGTCGAACCCCGTCTGACTGAAAAGCAGTTGGAAATGCTCAAAAAATTGGCAAAACCAATGCGTAAAAAATTGGATATTGAAGAACTAAAACGCGAACAAAATTGGAAACCTTCAACGCAGGAAGAAATAGATGAAATAGTTAAAAATTTTGATTGGCAGATTTCATTGGAAGAATTGAAGAAGGAAATAGCTGATATTTAACGATGATCTTTTTATTCGACACAAATATCATTCTGATTTATTTGCGAAATATATTGATGAAACAGAAGATTGAATCGGCTTTTAATCCGTTTGGTTTAAATAATTCTTCATCGGTTTCGATTGTTACAATCGGTGAGTTGAAATCATTTACACTAAAAAATAAATGGGGAAACAGAAGAATTCAAGAGTTGGAAGAATTTCTTTTGAGATTGGTAGTTGTTGACATAAACACGGAAGATGTAGTCAATTGTTACGCCGAAATTGATGCGTTCAGTCAAGGCAGATTAGACGGCAGAAAATCGAATTTTACGGCGCGAAATATGGGCAAAAACGATCTGTGGATTGCTGCGACAGCTTCGATTTTAGATGCAACGCTTTTAACAACCGACAATGATTTTGCACATTTGCACAATGAATTTTTACAAGTTGCGAAAATTGATTTAAATATTTGATGGCGAAAACAGCTTACATTTTTCCGGGACAAGGCTCACAAACAGTCGGAATGGGCAAAGATTTGTTCGATAACTTTGCCGTTTCGCGCTCAGTTTTTGAAGAAGCTGATGACGCGCTCGGTTTTAAATTGTCCGAAATGTGTTTTAACGGCACGGCGGAAGATTTGGCTTTGACTGCGAATACGCAGCCGGCGATTTTGACTGTTTCGATTGCGGCGTTTCGCGCGATGGAAGCGGAAGGTTTTACAGTTCCTAATTTTGTTGCCGGACACAGTTTGGGTGAATATTCGGCGTTGGTTGCGGCAAATGCGATGAGTTTTGCGGACGCGGTTTGCGCGGTCAGAAAGCGCGGACAATATATGCAGGAAGCGGTTCCGGTCGGTGTCGGTGCGATGGCGGCAATACTTGGTTTACCGCTTGAAACTGTCGAAATCGCGTGTGACGAAGCGGCGGAAGGTGAAGTTTGTTCGCCCGCGAATATCAATTCGCCGTCGCAAATTGTCATTGCGGGAAACGCCGAAGCGGTTGATCGCGCGATTGAATTATTAAAACAGCGCGGCGCGAAACGGGCGATTAAACTTAATGTTTCCGCGCCTTTTCACTGCGATTTGATGTTTCCGGCGCAAGAGTGTCTAGCCGAAGATTTAGCAAAAATAAAGTTTAACGATTTGCGCTTTCCGATCATCGAAAATGTTTCCGCCGATGCAAATATTAATGGCGAACGAGTCAAAACGGCTTTGACCGAGCAAGTTTCGTGTCCTGTGCGTTGGGCGCAGAGCATCGAAACTTTGCTTGCAGAAGAAGTTGAAACATTCATTGAAGTAGGCGCGGGAAAAATTTTGTCGGGTTTGGTTCGCCAGATCAATCGTGACGTTCGTTGTTTGAACGTCGAAAATGCAGATACTTTGAGGGCAAGTTTGGGAAGTTTAGTTAGTTTGGAAAGTTTTGGAAGTCAAAATCCGAAAACTTCCCAAACTAACTAAATTTTCCAAACTTCCCAAACTATTAAAAACAGAGAGGAGATATTATGTCAGAAGTTCAAGATAAAATTAAACAGATTATTGTTGATGAATTAGGTGTTGACGAAGCGGAAGTTACCGAAAACGCCCGTTTCATCGAAGATTTAGGCGCGGATTCATTGGATTTGGTCGAACTCGTGATGCGTTTTGAAGAGGAATTCGACATCGAAATTCCCGACGAAGACGCTGAAAAAATTCAGGCTGTCCGCGATGCGTATGCCTACGTCGAACAACATAAACAGGCTTAGTTTGCTAATCGTTAATGGTTAATTGCTAATTGCGCTTCGGTGCATACGAAACAATTAACCATTAACGATTTACTATTTACAAATTTATGAAACGTCGTGTAGTAGTAACAGGACTCGGATTGGTGACGGCGAACGGCAACGATGTGCCGACGACTTGGGAATCTCTCAAGCGCGGTGAAAGCGGCGCGGACATTATTCAGAAGTTCGATGTCACGGATTTTCCCGTAAAATTCGCCTGCGAAGTCAAAAATTTTAACGTCGAAGATTTCCTCGACAAAAAAGAAGCGCGAAGAATGGGCGCGTTTTCGCATTTTGCGATTGCTGCATCTGACGAAGCCGTCAAAGACAGCGGACTCAAAATTGACGAAACGAACGCCGAAATGGTCGGAACTTATATCAGTTCGGGCATCGGCGATTTCTGGGCAATCGAGCGCGAACACGAGAAATTACTAAAATCAGGTCCGGGCAGAGTTTCGCCGTTCTTTATCGTTTCGGCGATTGTTAATCTTGCGTCCGGGAATGTCTCGATTCGGCACGGCGCAAAAGGACCGAATTCGGCGACGGCGACGGCTTGTTCGGCGGGCGCACACGCGATTGGCGACAGTTTTCGGCTGATTGAACGCGGCGACGCCGACGCGATGATTTGCGGCGGCGCGGAATCGGCAATTACGCCGATGTCGGTTGCCGGATTCGCTTCGATGCGTGCGCTTTCGACGCGCAATGACGAACCGAAACGGGCTTCGCGTCCATTCGATGCGGAACGTGACGGATTCGTGATCGGCGAAGGCGCGGGAATTTTAATTCTCGAAGAATTGGAATTTGCGAAAGCACGAGGCGCGAAAATCTACGCGGAAATCGTTGGTTACGGAATGTCGGGCGACGCTTTTCACGTTACGATGCCGGACGAAACCGGCAGCGGCGCGATTCGGGTGATGACAAAAGCCATCAAAGACGCGGGAATTTCGCCCGAACAAATCGGCTACATCAACGCGCACGGAACTTCCACGCCCTATAACGACAAATTTGAAACGCTTGCTATCAAACAGGTTTTCGGCGAACACGCCTATAAACTCGCGGTTAGTTCGACCAAATCAATGACCGGACACGCACTCGGCGCGGCAGGCGGAA
This sequence comes from Pyrinomonadaceae bacterium, assembly GCA_965247805.1. Taxonomy (GTDB): domain Bacteria; phylum Acidobacteriota; class Blastocatellia; order Pyrinomonadales; family Pyrinomonadaceae; genus JAFDVJ01. The sequence continues at coordinate 3,027,422 of OZ252034.1, read as the reverse complement.
TCGAAGCCGTGATTTCAATCAAATCACTCGTCGAAAATCAAATTATGCCGACGATCAATTACGAAAATCCCGATCCCGACTGTGATCTTGATTACGTTCCGAACGAACCGCGCAACGCGGAAGTCGAATTTGTGCTTTCAAACAGTTTTGGCTTCGGCGGCACGAATGCTTGTTTGATTTTCAAGCGTTACGAGGAATAGACGACCAAAAATTTGGAATTTTACGCCTTATTCGTAACGCTTCAAATGTTTGTAAAAAACGGTCAAGAGCAAGGAGTAAAAGGGTATGAAAAAGTCTGATGTCATCAAGGCTTGGGGACGAATTTTAACCGGACGGCAGCCGTCGCTTTCAATCGAAATTACACGCGAATGTCCGCTGCGCTGTCCCGGATGTTATGCCTATGAGCCGGAACACCTTCAGGAAATCGGACAAAATCTGCGCTCGGTCAGCGATTACAAAGGCGATGAATTAATCGAAAAAGTTCTTGAATTAGTCAAAGAACATCGCCCGCTTCATCTCTCGATTGTCGGCGGCGAACCGCTCGTTAGATTCCGCGAACTCGATATTTTACTGCCGCAATTGAGCGAAATGGGTATCACAACCCAACTTGTGACCAGTGCCGTCCGCGAAATTCCGAAGGCGTGGAACGAAATCAAAAATCTCTATGTCGTTGTTTCGATTGACGGATTGCAGCCCGAACACGACGCGCGGCGCAAACCAGCAACTTATGAACGTATTTTGCGAAATATCAAAGGACATCAAATCGTCGTTCACTGCACAGTTACCGGGCAGACGGCGAATCGTCCCGGTTATTACGAAGAATTTTTGAAATTTTGGTCGGCGCAGAAAGAAACAAAAAAAATCTGGTTCAGCCTGTTCACGCCGCAGATCGGCGCGGAGGGCGAAGAGATTTTAACGCCGGAAATCAGGAAAAACGTCATTGACGAACTGGCTGGTTTCAAAAAAGTTTTTCCGAAAATGGAACTGCCGCGCCTTGTCATCGAAGGTTATCGCAACCCGCCGAAATCACCGGACGAATGTATCTTTGCCCGCACGACTCTTAATTTTACGGCGAATCTTGAAAATAAAGTCGTGCCGTGTCAATTTGGCGGAACGCCTGACTGTTCGCAATGCGGCTGTATCGCGTCGGCGGCACTCGCGGCAATTGGCGGATACAAAGTTTTCGGCGCGATTCCGGCAGGGAAAATTTTCTTTGCCTCAGACAAAATCGGCAGAGCCTATCGTAAAATCGCCGGATAAAATCGGCGGATTTTGCGGAATATGTTTATGAATGAATGTTCATTCATTTGAATTTTTATTCAAAAAGTTTATAATCGAATTAGCAATTTAAAGCTAATAAAATCAATTATTACAAAACTTTCAGACAATTAATTTATGAAAATTATCGTTTTAATGAAACAGGTCGCCAATAAAGACGCGGTTTTGCGCGTGAGCAGCGACGAAAAATGGATTGACGAATCAACGATTTCGCATCAGACGAACGAATCGGACGGCTACGGTTTAGAAGAAGCATTGCGCCTCAAAGAATCGAAAGGCGAGGGCGAAGTCGTCGTTTGCACGCTCGGCGGACAGTCGGCAAAAACGGTTTTGAAGGATGCGCTGGCGCGTGGTGCCGACCGCGCGATTCATATCGTTTCGGACGAAGTGAACAAACTTTCGCCGTTTCAGATTGCGAAAGCGATTGCCGAAGCGATTAAAGAAGAGAATGCTGATCTGATTTTCACTGGTTTGCAGTCGGACGACGCGAGTTACGGGCAAACGGGCGTGATTTTAGCCGAACTTTTGGGAATTCCGCACGCGACGATTGTAATTGATATTGACCGCGCCAGTTTGGGGGAAAGTTTACGTCTCAAACGCGAACTCGAAAGCGGTTGGTATCAATGGTTCAACTACAAATTACCTGCGCTTTTGACAATTCAATCGGGCATTTCACAGATTCGTTACGCAAGTTTGAAGGGAATTATGGCGGCGAAAAAGAAGGAAATCAAAGATGTCACGCCGTCAATTGAAAGTTTTGCCGGAGCGCAGAAAATTGAGAAAGTTTATCTGCCTTTGAAACTCAAAACAACCCAAATGCTCGGCAATGGCGATGCCAAAGCGGGCGCGGTCGAACTGGTCGAAAAACTAAAATCTGAAGTTCGTGTATTATAGTTTTATGGATGCGGTTTTAGAAAAAACACAATCGGTTGTTTTGCCTAATGTCAGTTGGAATTCATATAAAATTATTTCCGACACATTGCAGGACGAAACGCCCGCGCACTTTACTTTCGACCGTGGCAGATTGGAGATTATGGTTCTTTCACTCAAGCACGAGAATTTGAAAAAGATTTTGGCGATGCTTTTTGAAAGGCTTTCCGAAAATCTCGACATCGAGATTTTCGCCGGTGGTTCGACCACTTTTCAGCGCGAAGATTTAGAACGCGGATTTGAGCCTGACGAGTGTTATTACATTGAAAATGCTGAATTTATGCGCGGAAAAGAAACGGTCAATCTTAATTTCGATCCGCCGCCCGATTTAACGATTGAAATTGATGTCAAACATTCTTCGCTCAATCGGATGAGCATTTTCGCGGCAATCGGTATTCCTGAAGTTTGGCGTTATGACGGTGAAAATTTGACGATTTATTTGCTGAGTAATGATTCATATAAAAAGTCGAACACGAGTTCGGCGTTACCGAAGGTATCGGTTGAGAAACTTACGAAGCTAATTGAAGTAGGCAAATATTCGCCGCGCCGGGAGTTTTTGGCAAATATTGAAAAATATACTAACGAATTAAAATCAAACGAATAAATTATTATGATTCTCGTATTTATCGAACACAAAAATTGCGTCCTGAACAAAGTTTCGCTCGAAGCGATTGCGGCGGCGCAGGCGATTGGCAAAGACTTAGGCTTAAAGGTTTCGGCGGTGATTCCGTGCGATAAAGATTGCAGTTTAGCAAGTGACATCGCGCAATATAATCTCGAAAAAGTGATTGTTGCGAAAAACGATAAACTTAATATCTACACGCCGGACGCTTATGCTGATGCGTGGGAAGAAATTATCAAGAAGGAAAATCCGCAGTATGTCGTGATGGCGCACACTTATCAAGTGCGTGATTTTGCACCGAAAGTTGCGGCAAGACTTGGCAAGGAAGTTGTCGGCGACTGTATTCGTTACAAAGCGGACGGTGGAAAATTAACGCTCACGCGCCGAATTTTCTTAGGTAAATTGGATGCTGATGTGACCGTCGGCGGCGACGCGCCTTATTTCGTGACGTTCCAATCGGGCGCGTTTCGCGGCGACAATGCCGAAAAGGGAAGCGCGACAACCGAAACAGTCGAAGTCAACGTCGGCGATGTCCGAATGGTTGCCGAAGAGCCGTTTCAGGAAGCAAAAGCCTCGATTGATCTAACGAAATCAGGAATTATCGTTGCAGTCGGTCGCGGTATCAAATCGCAGGAAAACATCGCAATCGCGCAGCAATTAGCTGACGCTCTCGGTGCGGATTTAGCGGCTTCACGTCCGATCTGCGATGCCGAATGGCTGCCGATTGACCGTCAAATCGGATCAAGCGGTCAAACCGTCGCGCCGAAAGTTTACATTGCTTTAGGAATTTCCGGGGCAATTCAGCACATCGTCGGAATGAAAAATGCCGGAACAATCGTCGCCATCAATAAGGACGGCGAAGCACCGATCTTCGACATCGCCGATTACGGCATCGTCGGCGATTTGTTTGAAGCGATTCCTATTCTGGTCGAAGAAATCAAAAAAGCGAAAGGCTAAATTAGGGATGAAGGATAAAGGATGAGGGATGAATTGGAAAAATTCATCCCTTTTTTGTTTGAATAAACAGCGAGCAATTACGCAATTTGTTCACGAAGATCGGTGATTACTTCAGGGCAGATCGCGCAGGCTTCGGAGCCGCTTTGGAAGAACCAGCGGCATTCGGAACGGATCGAGCATTCGGGCAAATCGGCGTTTTCGACATTGATTTTGACTGTATCGGTGATCGAATCAATCACGCCGCAACGCGTTCCGCTCCACTGTTTGCAGCCGCTTGTGACGCATTGCCCGCCGAATCGAAACCGTTTTTCGGGCGTTCGACCGGCGCGGGCAATTTGCACAAACTCTTGATTAACCATCATCCGATCAGGAAGAAAATCTACGTGACCGTTTCCGTCAACAATGCCAAGTAGAATCGAACCTTCCTGACAACTATGACTCGGACAAAGTTTTTTTTCAGAGTTCATAACTTTTACTCCAAAATTAAAATTTGACTTCGTTAATTTGAAGTTTGACGTTCGGAGCCTCAAAAGCCTTGTTGCGAATCCAGATTCCGAGCCATTCTTTGCGCGGAATCCGCACCGTATAATCTACGCCTAAATCAACTTTGGCGAGTTCGCGCAGGACGATTGCCTGCACTTCGCGGTTGATGTTGGCTTCGGCTTCCTTCGATAATTTCAAACCTTCGAGTCTGACGATTAAATCTGCCATAAAAATTTCTCCTTTTTATTTTTTGGGGTAGGATGATGCACTTTGGGAAGACTGCCGCAAGTGCCGCCGCACCACATAGCTGCTCTTGCCCAGATTTGATAGGTTCAAAGGGCAGACAGACGCAGTAAAAAGTTTTTGCTTAAATTTGTTAAAAAAGTTTGAAAAATTTGGACGGGATTTTATAATTGTGAGATTAAATGATGAAACTGATCGAGTTTGGGATTTACTACAAAAGAAAATTATTTTGACTGTTAATTGATTCGTTCTTCAAGAATTTCGACGCGTGATTTGACTCTAATAGATTCGCCGGCTAAAACATCAAATGACCGATTAATTGTTTCCTGAGCTAATTCCAATCTTTTTTGTCCGGCTTTAAGTTCCGAAACATCGCTTTTGATTTCAGCAACATCGGCTTTCAATTCATCTTGTCCGGCTTTCAATTCATCTTGTCCGGCTTCGAGTTTGGCTTGTCCGGCTTCGAGTTTAGCTTGTCCTTCTTGCAGAATTTGAATTCCGTTGACACATTTGGTCAGTTTGTCGAAAATCTCTCGTAGTTGGTTATCGGTCATAATTTTTTCTCGTGTGCGTGAAACTAAAGTAGCGCAATCTGAAATTTTTTTCAATATAGAGATGCGGTTTTGAGTGAAACATTTAGATTTGTTGACATATCAAAAATTAGTCATAAATCCCAAATGAAATATCTTCTTCGGAGCAAGTGATTTCGTAATTTGAGGACGATAGATCAACTTGTCTGATGGTCACTTTTTGATTGCCTTTTGTAAAACTTGTTTCGTTATTCGGGATACGTTTCCAACCGCTTTCCTGTGACTCGAACCAAACAAAAAATGAAGGCATAATTTTAACCAAACTGCGGTCTGATTGATAAAAATAATTGATTTCGGTTGAGTTATTAAGATTGACTGCTTTTTCTTTTCCTACAAAATAAAATTGTTCGGGTCTAGGCAAACCGTCGCAAAGTGTTTCAACATTTTTGACACGTTGCATTGTTTTGAAATATTCATCAATATAATCTACGGAAATACAATAAAGTCCGTAAAAAGAAATAACATTGATGGCTAAAAGAATAACCGTATAAACAATCTTTTTATGGCGACGGCGATTTTCTTTGTCTGATTTTTCGTAAAAATTCTCGAAAGGCATTGCTTTTGACCTCACCTGTTTATTAGTCTCCTTTTTGTAAAAAAAGTTCCGGCAAGCCTGTTAAAATTTCAATACTATTTTTTTAATACCTCAAACAAACTGAAATGACAATCGCCGTCATTGAGCCGGACTTCGTATTTAAATAGAGTCGGGATGCCTTGAATGTAAGACGTTCCCAATAGATTTTCATCCCATTTCAAAGTGGCATTGTAGGGAAATTTTAATTCAACCTTGTAAGTTCCAGCCGACGGCACGGGAATATTAAATGTGCCGTCTGTATAGGGTTGAGCGGAATATTTTTTACCGTTGCCTTCGACCGTAATTACTTCTGCTTCATAAAAATCAATATTGTTCCGTGCTTGCCAAACAATCCGTCCCGAAATCGCGGCGGAAGTTGTCCCGGCGACAACCGATTTCAGTGTTTCAAGTTCCGCGCTTTCGACTTTCGACTCGATTTTTACGCCGCGAAATTCGGCGAAGGATTTGATGACAATATCGTTGCTGGCGTAAATGATCCACGTTTCGCCTTTTTTCGCGTTCAGTCCGCAATCGGTTTTCGCATCTTTTGTAATGACGGCAAACGTCGGATTGTCCGCGCCCTTGAAGTTTTGCAGAACCTGAAAACGAATTTTGCGCGAACCGGCGGGCAAATCTTCACTACCCGAAACTTTTTCGATATTTAAGATTTTGCCGAGAAGAACCGCGTCGGCGCGTGTCCAGTATGCACAAACCGGAACGCCTGTTTCGGTTTGCGGACAGGCAAATAAGTTAAATGTAAATGCGGTGAGAATTAAAAAAGACATAGATAGACAAATGTTTTTCATTTTATTTATCAACTTGCGGCTTTAAGTCGGATATTTTGATTTTATGAATGTTGTCAGGATTATAAGCTCCCGGACCTATATGGATTTCATTGCTTTCAAAAGAAATCTCATTAAATCCGCTGACGGCATCGTCCCAATCATCATCATTGTAGATCAACTTTTCGTAAATAAGATTTCCGCTTCTATCGTAAACTTCAGCAGTTGCACCCATTCGCGGGAAAAACGGGCGCGGCATCAATCTTTTCTGATAGACTTTCACGCTAAATCTGCCGTCAGGACTCACGGCGGAGGCACGCAATTGAGGAATATAATCATACAAACCCATAATATAAATTATTGCGCCGACAGTGCTTGCAAAACCAACAAGAATGACCGCGATTATCACTCGTTTTTTCATATTAAAACTCAATTATTTGCCGATTTTCATCAAACTGCCGTCTCCGCTGATTTTGCGTGAATTGATTTTGGCGACTTGTTCGGCTTTGGCAAAGGCGCGGAGGAAATTTTCGCCGAGGACTTTGCGTATTTCAGTTTCGGTGTAGCCGCGTTTGAGCATTTCATAAGTTACCAAACACAAGTCTTCCATTCCGTTCATTCCGTCAGGCAGAAACGGCACTCCGTCGAAGTCAGAACCGATGCCGACGTAATCAATGCCGATGAGCTTTTTGATGTAGTCAATGTGGTCAACGATTCTCGTATAAGGCGCGATGTAAATCGGGTTTGCGGCAAGCAATTTGCGCTCGGCTTCGTTATAGGCTTGTTTGTCGTTTTTGAATTGTTCTTTGAGCGCGTCAATCTGCGGTTTCAGTTTCGCGCTGCGTTCGTTTTCTTCCTTGTTAGTTCGCGCATCAAGAAAAGACGGGTAAAAATTAATCATAATTACGCCGCCGTTGTTTGGCATTCGCTTTAAGATTTCATCCGGGACGTTGCGCGTGTGGTCGTTCACGCCGCGTGCGCCGGAATGCGAAGCGATGATCGGGGCGGTCGAAACGTCGAGAACATCGGACATAACTTTTGCCGAAACGTGCGAAATGTCAACGAGCATTCCGAGGCGATTCATCTCTTTGACGACTTCTTTGCCAAAAGGCGCGAGTCCGTTATTTTTCGGCGTGTCGCGGTGCGCGTCCGCCCAATTGTGCGAGACGTTATGCGTCAGCGTCATATAACGAACGCCCAAACGATAAAAATTTCGCAGCGCATACAGCGAATCTTCAATCGCGTAGCCGCCTTCGATTCCCATTAAAGCGCAGACTTTGTTCGTTTTTTTGGCGCGGCGAATGTCGTCGGCAGTCGTGCATTGCATCAATTCGTTCGGGTGTTTTTCAACTTCGCGGTAAGTCGCGTCAATCAAATCCATCACGCGGCGCATTGAGCCTTGATATGTGCCTTTTTCCTTATCGTAAGTGTCGCCGGAAACGTAGATCGAGAAAAATTCGCCCGTGATGCCCGACATTTTGAAACGGTTCAAATCCGTATGAAACGGATCGCCGTCGCTGTGAAATTTGCCGAGCGAACTGACTCCCAAATCATAATCGTCATCCGTCATCGGACTCGGAATATCGTTATGACCGTCAACGATGATCGCTTTTTTATGAATCTTCAGAGCCTGCGCCCAGATTTTCGGATCAGCATCCTTCGGCATCGTTTGGGCGAACAGGGAAGTAGAAAAAACGAAAAGTAAAAACAAACAGGTAATTTTTTCCATAATTTTTGAATGATTTGAATTTGAATTCAGTTTAGCGTTTTTCAGTAAATTTGGCGAGAAAATCTAAACACTTTGTTCGCCTGAAAATAAATCATCCAGATTATATAAACTCTTTCGGAACTAAAAATCTCGGCACAGTGATTGCATTGCTTGATTGTTGAGAGATAATCTGAAATTCATTTTCTCAACAAAAGCCGAACGAAAAACAATACCAAAATTTTTTCATCAGCGCAGTTCGTTCAAACTGACAGAAATTAACAGGTCAAATTGACAGAATTTGTCATTTACCTGTAATACGGATTTGCAAATTTCCGAAAGAATTAAAACCAACTAAGGGAAGTCGAGGTAAATATATGTCAAAAGCTAATACACCGATTTTCTTGATATTGTCAACAATCTTTCTGTTTTCAGTTTCAAATATTTTCGCGCAATCAGCCGGAACGGACACGCTCGAACAGGGCAGAACTTATTACGAAGTAAATCTTTGGACGGCGACGCAAAGTCATCAAAATGGCGGCGAACAGATTTATGCCGGACGATTTGCCTACGGTTGGAAGAAAAATGTCGAACTCGGTTTGGGCGGCTCGTTCAGTAATCCGAACGACACCGAATATCCGCCGGAAATTCAGCCGAGCGTCAAATACAAATTCTACCAAAACGAAAAATACGGCATATCGGCGGCAAGCGGCGCAATCGCTTATATTCCAGTCGCAAAACGTGCCGGAACCGACGCTTTTGTGATGATTTACACCAATGTCAGTAAATCCGTCGAGAAAATGAACGGCGCAAGATTTACCGTCGGCGGGTACGCACTCGTTGGTCGAAACAAAGATTTCGGTTCGCGCAAAGGCTGGAATTTTATGTATGAACAGCCGATAGCCAAAAAAATCAGTTTTTCGGGTCAATGGGTGACGGGCAATAATCGCTTTGGTTATTTAACACCGGGACTCAGCTTCGCAGTCACTAAAAAAAGCAGTTTGTTTGTCGGCTACAGCATCGGAAATAACGGCTATGACAATCACGGACCCTACATTTCTTATAGCTTAATTCGTTAAATTCAGGAGCTAAATGACGAACGAAACGACGTTTGAAATCACTGCAAATTCAACTGATTCACGAAACTCGACGCTTTCTCTGGTCGGAAAAGGCATCAGCGGCGGAACGGTTATTTTAATGACCGCACTGACCGTTTTGTTTATTTTTTATCAAGTTTTTGAATGGGGCGATAAGGAAAAAGTTTCGTTGCTGGCTGATGCGATGCAGGCGATTATTAGCGTTGCGGCGACGTTTTTTGCGTGGCGAGTGACGCGGCATCCATTGATTGACGAAGGTTCACGGCGTGCTTGGCGTGTTTTGACCGCTTCGTTTCTGCTTTACGCTTTCGGTCATACTTTGTGGTTTTATTACAGTTCGATTTTGGGAATCGAACCGTTTCCGTCGCTTGCCGATGCCGGATTTTGGTTGTTTTACCCGTTGATGTTGTGGGCTTTGCTATCGTTTCCGACGGTCAAACATTCGGGGTCAGACCGTTTGAAATTCGTCATTGATGTGCTGCTCGTGCTGCTCGGCGGAACGACGGCGGTTTGGAATTTTATTATTCGTCCGACTATCGAAACTTCGGCGGAAGGCGATTGGCTGATGACCGGCTTAAATCTTTCATACGTCGTCGGTGATCTGGTTTTGCTGTTGGGAATTGCGACGGTTTTGCTGCGCGTTCCGTTAAAAGTCAATAAAGTCGCACTGTTCACGATTGTCTTCGGCTTGCTGAATATTGCCGTCGCGGACATCGGTTTTGCGTTTTTTACGCTTCAGGGAACTTATACGAGCGGTCATTGGATTGATAATTTTTTCATCACGGGTTTACTGATCTTTTTAATCGCCGGTTATTTTCAATATCGAAATTTATCGCAAACAGCGATGGTTGATGGCGAAGAAGAATTAGAAATCATTACACAAAAATTCAGTTGGCTTCCGTATTCGGCAGTCGTCATCGGCTGCGGAATGCTTTTGTATGAAGCGAAACCTTACTGGAGCGAACCGCTCGGATTGATTGTTTTTGCCTCGCTCGGAATGACGATGTTAGTTGTTTTCCGGCAGATTACGGCGGTCAAGGAAAATGTTCGTCTTTTGGCGGAACAAACGACGCGACAGAGCGAAATGCGTTTTCGCGCACTCGTCGAACATTCATCGGATTTGATTGCAATTCTCGATTTAAATGGTGTTTTTACTTATCAGAGTCCGTCGTTCAGAAAAGTTCTCGGTTATGAAAATGACGAATTGATCGGTCGAAATTCATTGGAATTTGCGCGGCGCGAAGATTTACAAAGCATTAAAAACGATTTCAAATCAATGATTGCCGATCCACAGTCAATTCTTGTTAGAGAATACAGTTTCAAACACAAAAACGGTTCGTGGCTGATTTTGGAATCAATTACAAAACCGATTAATGACGAAGCCAACAATATGTCGGGTATTCTTTTCAATCTGCGCGATGTGACCGAACGCCGCGAAGCTGAAAATAAACTGCGGGCATTTACCGTCAAACTCGAACGAAGCAACCGCGAATTGCAGGATTTTGCGTATGTCGCCTCACACGATTTACAGGAACCTCTTCGCAAAGTGCAGGCGTTCGGCGACCGACTCGAACGAAAATGCGCCGAGCAATTGAGCGTCGAAGGGCGCGATTATGTTAACCGGATGCGAAATGCGGCAGGCAGAATGCAAAATTTGATTAATGATCTGCTGACATTTTCGCGCGTCTCAACCAAAACTCAGCCGTTCAAAGTAACAAATTTAAAGAAAATCGCCACCGAAGTCGCGTCTGATCTGGAAGTTCGCATCGAGCAAACCGGCGGAACAGTCGAAATCGGCGATTTGCCGACGATTGATGCCGATCCGTTGCAAATTCGTCAGCTTTTGCAAAATTTAATCGGCAATGCCCTGAAGTTTCATCGTCCCGATGTGCCGCCGATTGTTAGAGTTTACGCGCAGACGTTTCCGCAAACAGGCGCAAGTTTTCAACTTGAAGGCGAAGAAATCAAAACCGACAGCGACGGAGATTTTTGCCGTTTGGTCATCGAAGACAACGGCATCGGCTTTGACGAAAAATATCTCGACCGCATTTTTACGGTCTTTCAACGTCTGCACGGACGCAACGAATACGAAGGTTCGGGCATCGGTTTGGCGGTTTGCCGCAAAATTGTCGAACGCCACAGCGGGCAAATCAACGCCACTGCCAAACCCGGCGAAGGCGCGACGTTTTACATAAATTTACCAATTAAACAAGAGGAGATTCACCTGGATGAAACAAAACCATAAATCAATCATGATTTTACTTGCTGACGACGACCCGGACGACCGTTTGCTGGTTCACGAAGCCTTTGAGGAAAATCATTTGCTCAATGTTCTCGAAACGGTTGAAGACGGCGAAGAGTTGATGGATTATCTGCGGCAGCGCGGAAAATTTGCCGAAACCGGACTGCGTCCGAATATGATTTTGCTCGATTTGAATATGCCGCGCAAAAGCGGATTGGAAGCCTTGCGCGAAATCAAGGACGACGCTGATTTATGCAGCATTCCGGTCGTTGTTTTGACAACTTCCAAAGCTGACGAAGATATTATCCGTTCATATAAACTGGGCGTAAATTCGTTTATCGTCAAACCCGTGACATTTGAATCGCTGGTCGAAATGGTCAAAAATCTCGGCAAATATTGGTTTCAAATTGTCGAATTACCGAATAACGACGCTTAATTTCTTATAATACCCCTCAAAAATATTATGATAAATTCCCCTGTCAAAGTTTTGTTGATAGATGATGACGAAGAAGATTACATTCTGACGCGGTATGTTTTTGATGAATTTAAGGAAAATCAGTTTGAACTCGATTGGATTAACAATTTCGACGATGGATTAGCCGCATTAAACGAATGCCGTTACGATATTTACTTGGTTGATTATCGTTTAAGCGACCGGACAGGTTTAGAACTTTTACAGGAAGCTCTCAAAAACGGCTGCACCGCACCGATAATTTTACTGACCGGGCAAGGCGATCAGGAAATTGATTTTCAGGCAATGCAGGCGGGAGCGGCGGATTATTTGGTCAAAAGCGAACTTGCCGCGCCGATTCTCGAACGTGCGATTCGTTATAGTTTGAAACACGCCCATTCACTCGTCGAGATTCAAAATTCCAAAACTAAATTTCACTCGGTCATTCAATCGGCAAGCGACGCGATTTTACTGGTCAACGAGGAAGGCAACATTACACTTTGGAACAAAGCTGCCGAGACGACTTTCGGCTACACTGAAGATGAAATTTTAGGTTTTCCGATAGCTTCGTTAATGGGTGCAAGATACGCGCAAAAAACTCACGTTGCCGGTTTGAAGTTCACTTTGGAAAAAATTTTATCGCCGTTCGCCGGGAAAATAATCGAAGCCGCCGGAAGACGCAAAGACGGAACCGAATTTCCGCTCGAACTTTCGGGTTCGGTCTGGAAAACGAGCGAGGGCGTTTACTATACGGCAATTATCCGCGACATTACCAAAAGACGCGCCTTTGAAAGTCGTCTGCTGCACGAAGCAACGCACGATTCATTAACCGGACTGCCGAACCGCGCACATTTTACGACGATTTTGCAAAGCGCGATTGCCAACATTAAAATTAATAAATGTCAGCAGTTTGCGGTGCTGTTTCTCGATCTTGACCGTTTCAAGGTTATCAACGACGGTTTAGGTCACGTCATCGGCGATAAATTGCTCGTTTCCATTGCGGAACGTCTGCAATCGTGTGTTCGTCCGGGCGACATCGTTTCGCGTTTCGGCGGCGACGAATTTACGATTTTGCTCAAAAATATTCGTGATTACGAAGCAGTCACAGAAATTGCCGAGCGTCTCCAAACAAAACTTTCCGCGCCGTTTATGGTTGATAATCACGAAGTTTTTACATCGGCAAGCATCGGAATAATTTTGTCGGACGCGGCGCACGAACATCCCGAAAGTTTTCTGCGCGACGCGGATGCGGCGATGTATCGCGCCAAAGAATCGGGCAAGGCGCGTTATGAGATTTTCAATAATGCAATGCACGTTCGCAATATGAATTTGCTGCAAACCGAAAACGATTTGCGGCGGGCTGTCGAACGGCAGGAATTTAAAGTTTTCTACCAGCCGATTGTAATGCTCGAAACCGGCGAAACTCACGAATTTGAAGCTCTGATTCGCTGGGAACATCCCGAACACGGATTTATTTCGCCGACCGAATTTATTCCGGTTGCCGAAGAAACAGGTTTGATTATTCCGATTGGCGAATGGGTTTTAGAAGAATCGTGCCGCCAGATCAGCAGTTGGCGCAAGCGTTTTCACAACAAAAAAATTGCCGTCAGCGTTAATCTTTCGGCGAAACAACTGATGCATCCGACGCTCATTAAAAAGGTTAAAAGCGTGATGCAGGAAACCAATTTGCCGCCTGAATTTCTCAAACTCGAAGTGACTGAATCAATGGTAATGGACAATGCCGAAACTGCTCTGGAAGTTTTGTCCGAACTCTGTGCGCTCGGCATTCGTCTCAGCACAGACGATTTCGGAACAGGATATTCTTCTTTGAGTTACCTGCACAGATTTCCGTTTGAACGCTTGAAAATAGACCGCTCGTTTATCGGCAAAATGGATTCAGACCCGAAAAGCGAAGAAATCGTCCGCACGATCTTAACTCTGGCGGAAAATCTGCACCTCGAAGTCGTCGCCGAAGGCATCGAAACCGAAGCGCAATTTTTAAGACTGCGCGAACTCGGCTGCACACTCGGACAAGGATTTCTCTTTTCAAAGCCGGTCAGCGGCGCAACCGCCGAAAGATTAGTGCAAAACGGATTAGATTACGAAATGCCTCGGCATATTCCCCAAACCCCGTTTTCGTTAGACAACGATTCGATTTTAGAAGTAACAAAAGTGCAGTGATTTAACGGAATTACCACAAAATCTTTCAATCAAATCTTGTTTTTAGAAAAAGCGCGGCAATTTTTCAATCGGCTGCGCTATTTCTACTTGTCGAAATTATTTGAGTTCTACGGAAGATAAGCGGCTTGAATCGGAATATCCGAACTCAAACCGAAAGTCGTCACCGAAACTCCGCCGTCCGAAGTTCGCAAAATCCACCATTGTCCGTTGCGGTAAATCGCCAAATCGTTTTTACCGTCGTTGTCGTAATCTCCTGAAACCGGTTTGTCGCCTGAAACTCCGAACTGCGCGATTAAAACTGAGTTATCAGAACTTCTAATCACATACCAAACACCGTTGCGAAAAACGGCAATGTCCGATTTGCCGTCACCGTCGTAATCGCCGACAATCGGAATATCGCCAGTCAAACCGAATTGCGTAATACCGATACTTGCATCCGAACTGCGAATAAAATACCACACACCGCTGCGGAAAACGGACACATCGGATTTGCCGTCGCCGTCAAAATCAGCTATCAAAGGTGCGTCGCCGTTTTGTCCGAATTGCACGTTTACGCTTGTAATATTTCCCGGCTGAATCGGGTTACTGTAAGAAATATACCAGGTGCCGTTTGACGGACGGAAAACGGCGATGTCGGCAATTCCGTCACCGTTGAAATCGCCGGGACGCGGCAAATCTCCGGCAAGTCCCCATTGAATGTAGCGCACTTGATTGTTTGAAGATTGCAGAATATACCAAACACCGTTTCTAAAGACAGCGCGGTCGGTTTTGCCGTCGCCGTCGTAATCGGCGGGCGCAAGTTTGTCGCCGTTCAAGCCGAACTGAACAGGAGTATAGCTGTTATTAAAACTGTCGAGCGAATGCCAAACGCCGTCGGTCGGGCGATAGACGGCGAGTTCGGCTTTGCCGTCGTTATTCAAGTCGCTGAATGTACCGCCGTTACGGAAAAAGGTTTTGAGTCGTGTCACAACGCCGCGCAAAGTTACATTGCCGGGACACGCAACGCAGCCGGATGTGACGAGTTTTCCATCCGAGGCGAACGACACGCCGCCGAAAACAATTCGCATATCGCCGCCGGAAGGCACGGGAAACGGAGTAACGTATCGGTAACTCGGCAGATAGCCGCGCCGGTCGAGCGCGTCCGCGATGTCTTCGCGGTAACGCGCAAATGAGCGGTCGAACGAACCGTTCGGATTTAACCGACCGATGCCGCTCGCAACGTCGCCGACTAAAATTTTGCCGTCGGGCTGGGTTTTCAAATTAGAGATAGTGGAAAAAAAACTGTTGAAACCCGAATTGTCGTTATAAACGATTCTGCCGTTCGTCCCGAAAGTCGCGTCAACCGTCAAATCTCCGTTATAGCGAACAAGCGTTGCCGTTGCGCCGGTTTGCCCGCCGACCAAAATCTTGTTGCTGCGAAGCATCGTTATCGCCCGCGCACTGCCTGTGGCGTTTACGTCCGATTCGAGAAAACCGCCGCCCGAACTGCCCGTGAAAACTTTCCAACGCGGGGGAGAAAATACTGTCGGACTTGATGAAACGAGCGTTTGCTGTTCGCCGACGGCGATGAAATCTCCGTTTGATAAAATATCGCCGTCGTAGATTCGGGTTAAGCCGTAGCCGTTCGTCGGGTTGCCCGTCGTGTCGAAGAGCGAGATAATGTTTTGCACGGCTCCGCTTGTGGAATAGACGGCGACGAAACTTTTGCCTCTGCCGCCGCCGCCGCCGCCCGCCGGCACGTCTTGACTGTTATACCCGAAAACGTAAATTCTGCCATCGGGCGCGAGCCTGATTTTGACGGGAATTCCGCCGAAACCGTTTGTCGCGCCGTTGAATGTATTTGTTCCGGTCAGCGTGAAAACTTTTCCCGGGTCAACCGTGTTGTTGTTTCCCGGAAAATTCGGATTTCCGCCGTAAGAAAAAACGGTATTGCCGCCGAAACTCGTGTCGAGCGAGCCGTTCGCGTTGTAGCGCACAAGACACAAATCAGTGCCTAAAGCCGTGCCGTTCGGGACACTCGTGCCACTGATGCGGCAGATTCCGGCGACGATAATTTTGCCGTCGGACTGAACTTTCATCGCGCCGATGCCCGTATCCGATTGCTCATTAACAGCCGCGCCGAAACGGTAAAAAGTTGTTTGGACATCGCCGTTCGTGCCGAAACTCGTATCAACCGTGCCGTCGGCATTTAAACGGCGAACGACGAAATCGCTGAAATAAGCGTTTTGCGGCGACTGAAGTTTAATTGCGCTGCCGGCGACGATGATTTTGCCGTCGGGAAGAATTTCGTTAAAGCCGTAACCGCGCCCGATGTTCACGGGTGTTGCCGGAAGCGGCAAAGTCGGCAAAGCGTCCTGATAGATGCCCGTGCCGTTGCCGAATGTCAAATCCAATCCGCCCTGCTGTGCGAAAATGCCGATGCTTGCCGCCAAACAGAACAAAAATGCCGTCAAAATTTTGCTCAAATTATTTTGCTTACAGAAATTTCGTGAATTCATAATAGTCTTTCTCCTCTTTTATAAAATGTTTGCCGTTTTCAGCAAAAATTTTTCTTTTCGCCCTACAAAGCGGAAAAAAAACAAAAATCAGCTCAAAAAAATAAAAAACTTTATTTTTCTTCGATTAGTCGTATAATCTTTGTAAATTGCAGAAAGTTATTGAATTTATGCCGGATTCCTCTGACGTAACAATTTTGCTCAACCGCATTAACGACGGCGACGGGAAAGCTCCCGAACAGCTCTTGCCGCTCGTTTACGGCGAACTGCGAAAGCTCGCGCACAGTTATCTGCAAAATGAACGCAGCGATCACACTTTGCAGGCGACCGCGCTCGTTCACGAAGCGTATATTCGGCTCGTTGATTGGGAAAAAGTTTCGTGGCAGAACCGCGCCCATTTTTTTGCGGTCGCGGCGAATGTGATGCGAAAAATTCTGGTTGACCACGCCCGCGAAAAAAAGGCGCAAAAGCGCGATTCGGGACAGAAACTTTCATTAGATGAAGCCGTCAGTATGCCGAGTCAAAATCCGCGCGAAATTGATTTGATCGCGCTCGACGACGCGCTCGAAAAGTTGGCGAAATTCGATAAAACACAGTCGAAAATCGTCGAACTCAGATTTTTCGGCGGTTTGACAATCGAGGAAACGGCGCACGCGATGAACATTTCTCCGGCAACGGTCAAACGCGAATGGACGGTCGCGAAAACGTGGCTTTTTCGTGAAATAAAATCGGCTTGATATTTGGATTTAATAAATTGCTGCTATCTTTTGAGTCAATTAAGTATTTGGACAAAATAATTTTGTGAATGTGAAGCACGGAACGCGGACTTCAGTCCGCCGTCGCCCACCGGCGGACTAAAGTCCGCGTTCCATTTGCCGCCAATTTTATTTATAATTTTTTTTGTCCGCTTACTTATTGTCTGCAAAAGTTAAAAGACTTGGTTTTCGCGGCTGTGCCGCTTGATGTGCGGCGACGGCTCTGCCTCGCCGTTACTCGTTTCAAATTCTTTGAGGCTATGCCTCAACTGATTTGGAGGCATAGCCTCAAAATCAGGGGAAGACCGACCGGAAAGGCACAGCCTTTCCGCACATCGGGCGGCACAGCCGCGAAGAAATTTACTTTTCAAAGTTGTGTAGATACTAATGGCTAAAACTGATGGCAATTCATTGAGAATTAAAACCTTGTAAATTATTTTCTCGCGTTCCTAGGACAAAGCGATGGATGAAAAAAACTGGCAAAATGTCAAAGAGATTTTTCTTGCGGCTTTAGAAAAGGACGGTGAAAATCGCACGGCTTTTTTAACCGAAGTTTGCGCCGACGATGCCAATTTGCGCGGCGAAGTCGAATCGCTGCTCGCCTCGCACGAAGAAAGCGAAGAATTTATCGAAACGCCGGTTTTTCAGGTCGGCGAAGTTTTCACGAACGGCGTAAATTCCAAGGAAAAACGGCTCGGAAATTACAAAATCATCAAAGAAATCGGCGCGGGCGGAATGGGCGTTGTCTATCTGGCGGCGCGTGAAGACGAACAATTTCGCAAGCGCGTGGCAATCAAACTCGTCAAACGCGGACTCGATACCGACGACGTTTTGCGGCGATTTCGCAATGAACGGCAGATTTTGGCGAGCCTGCATCATCCGCACATTGCCAGTCTGCTCGACGGCGGCACGAGCGGCGACGGTTTGCCGTATTTTGTGATGGAATACATCGAAGGTTCGCCGCTTTTGCAGTATTGCGACGAGCATCTGCTTTCCATTAACGAACGTCTCGATCTGTTCAAAACCGTCTGTTCGGCAGTTCAGCACGCGCACCAAAATCTTGTTATTCATCGAGATTTGAAGCCTTCAAACATTCTCATCACGCACGACGGCGAAGTGAAATTACTCGATTTCGGGGTTGCCAAATTTTTGAATCCCGAATTGATGGGCGATAATCTTTCGCAAACGCAGACGCAGTTTCGCGTGATGACTCCCGAATACGCGAGTCCCGAACAGGTGCGGGGCGGACACATCACGACCGCAACCGATATTTATTCGCTTGGCGTAATCCTTTACGAACTGCTCACCGGCAGCCGACCTTTCAAATTAAAGGACGTTTCGCCCGAAGAAATGATGCGCCTGATCTGCGACACCGAACCAACGCTACCTTCGGCAATTCAAAATCCAAAAGCGGAAAATCCAAAATCCAAAATCCAAAATCCAAAATTGAAAGGTGATTTGGACAATATAATTTTGACGGCACTCCGCAAAGAACCGTCGCGCCGCTACAAATCGGTCGAAGCATTTGCCGGCGACATTGACCGCTATTTAAAAGGTTTGCCCGTCACGGCGCGTCCGAATACGTTCAAATACCGCACATCGAAATTTATCAAACGGCACAAAGTCGGCGTATTTGCGGCGAGTCTGATTTTACTAAGTCTAATCGGCGGAATCGTCGTCAGCGTTTGGCAGGCGCGAATCGCCCAACACGAAAAAGTGAAAGCCGAAACGGTCAATATTTTTTTGCAGAGTCTGCTCGAATATTCCGATCCGAATATGAATTCGCCGACCGCTAAACGAAGCGGAATGACTGTCAAAGATGTTTTGGATGAAGCCTCGAAACGCCTCGAAAATGAAGATTTAGCGGATCAACCGGAAGTTCGCGCCGAGTTGCAGAGAATTATCGGAACGAGTTATTTGACGCAGGGCGAATACGATTCAGCGGAGCGAAATCTGCGCTCGGCGTTGGAAGCCGAAACACGAATCTATGGTGAAAATAGTCCTGAAACCCTCAAAACATTAGTCGCTCTGGGTGAACTTTTTGTCACGAAAACAGATAAGAAAAACGCGGAAAACATCTTTCGTCAAAGAATTTCGATCCTGCACGACGAGCAGAAAAAAGGCAATATCAGCGCGGATTATCTGCTTGCCGCGCTGAATGACTTTGCGCTTTTACGGCGCAGTCAGGGATTCTCGAACGAAGCCGAAACGCTTTTGCGCGAAGGTTTGGACTTGCGCGGACAAATCTCGCCAGCCGCAAAAAATGTTTACGGAATAATGGAAGCAATTTACGCTCTGACCTTAGCCGATCAGGGGAAATTTGACGAAGCGATCAACATTGTCCGCCCGAAAGTCGAAGAAATAAAAAGACAGGCAAACCCTGAAACGCCGGAATTGTGCGGAAATCTAACGGCGTTAGGCAGTTTTCAAACAGAAAAAGGTGATTTGGACGAAGCCGAAAAAAATCTCACCGAAGCCGAACAAATTTACCGCAAACTGTTCAGTCCGCAATATATTCCGCTCGGCGACAATTTGCGTTTGCAGGCGCAAGTCCTTTACGCAAAAGGGAATTTTGCCGATGCCGAAAAGAAAATTGACGAAACTCTGCAAATTTACAAACAGTCTTCGACAACGCAATACACGAATTATCCGGCGGCTTTGATTATTAAAGGATTAATTCTCGACCGTAAAAATCAGCCGCAGGAAGCTGAAAAAATCCTCCGCGAAGCTCTCAAACTTCGCACCGATGCTGTGCCAATGGAACATTTTTGGGTATCGCTTGCCCAAGGCGCATTGGGCGAATGTTTGATGGAGCAAAATAAATTTGAGGAATCGGAAAAACTCTTAACGGAAAGCTACGAAAATCTAAAAAACTCGCAAGGCGCGGACAATCCGCGAACATTATTAGCAAAATCAAGACTTGCCGCGCTTTATGAAAAAATGAATAAGCCGGAACTTGCCAGACAATATCGTTGAGAAACCCGTTTAGAGTTATGCCTTCAGGCGTGAGAACGCGACGGTTTACTCACGCCTGAAGGCGTAACGCTGAACTTCTGTTTCCTAACGAGGCTTGGCGTTTTTGACATATTTGTCGAACCAGTTGATCTGTTCGTAAAGCGTGTGTTCGATTGATTCTTTGCCGGAATAACCGTGTTGTTCGAGCGGCAGCATCACGAGTCTTGCCGTGCCGCCGTTGCCCTGCATCGCGGCGAAAAGGCGTTCGGACTGTATCGGGAAAGTGCCTTGATTGTTGTCCGCTTCGCCGTGAATCATTAACAAAGGTTCGTTAATTTTATCGGCGAAAAAGAACGGCGAGACATTTTCGTAAAGGTCTTTTGCTTCCCAAAACGTGCGTCGTTCGGATTGGAAACCGAACGGCGTTAAGGTTCGATTATACGCGCCCGAACGGGCAATTCCGGCGCGGAAAATGTCCGAATGCGCCAGTAGATTCGCCGTCATAAACGCGCCGTAACTATGTCCGCCGACTCCGACGCGATCTTTGTCGGTCACGCCCATTTCGACGGCTTTATCAACCGCCGCCTGCGCCGAATCAACAAGCTGCTTGATAAAAGTATCGTTGACAGTCAGCGGATCGCCGACAATCGGCATCGTCGTATCGTCGAGAATCGCGTAGCCTTGAAGCAGGAAAAACAGATGCGAATAACCGCTGATCTGCGTGAAACGATTCGTCGAACCCGAAACCTGTCCGGCAGTCGAAGCGTCGGTAAATTCGAGCGGATAAGCCCAAACAACCGTCGGCAGCCGCGTCCCTTCCTGATAATTCGGCGGCAGGTAAAGCGTGAACGACAAATCAACGCCATCAGCGCGTTTATATTTCACGAGCTTTTTCGTAATGCCGCGCAATTGCGGTGTCGGATCTTTAAATTCGGTTAATTGTTTATCATCCTTAGACTCTTCAGTTTCTGTCGAGGGTTTATAAGGACGGATATTATTACACGGAATACCGGGCGGACATTTTTCGTCATTTCGCAGATATAAATTTGGCGGTTCGGAAATTGACTCTTTTCGTGTAATGAACTTTCTTCCATCTGTGCTTTGAAGAGAAACAAAACTTTCGTAAGATGCTTTGCCCGAACGGAAAACCTCCCAAGTCTTTAAGTCCTTCAAGTTCATTTCTCGCAAAAACGGTCGGTCGCCTTCTGGTGATGCGCCTTGTCCGCTCAAAAAAAACCAGTCGCCGTTTTGTTGAATTACACTAAAACCATTCGGCAAACGCTTTGTGACAGGCGTTCCGATGTCACCGTAACGGTCGTTGACATTCAAGTCGGAAATCAATTTCGGCGCGGCGGGATTGCGGTAATCAATCGAGTAAATTCTGCGCTTTTGCGTGTCGCGGTTGTAATCGTAGAAAAGCATCAAGCCGTCTTTTTCGCCGAACATTCTGCCTTGATAACGCTGCTCGATGTTGATTAAATCACTCGGCGAACCCGAAAAAGGCGCGGCGATTTTGACTAATTTATCGCGCAAAGCGGCTTTCGTTTTCGGATTTCCGCCGTCGAGTGCTTCCGCCCAGACGAGCGTCGCGGCTTCGGTCGGAATCCAGTCAATCGAACGCGGTCCGACGGGAACGCCCTGCACGGGCAGATTATCTTCAAGTGGCGAACTCGAAACTTTATAAACCGACTTGCCGCTTAAATCCCAAACTTCCGTGTCTTTCGGAAAACGATTGAACGGAAAAAGATACGAAAATGGTCGTTTGATGCGCGAAGTCAAAATGTATTTTCCGTCCGGCGAAACGTCCGTCGTGTCAAAAATCGCGGGTTCGCCGATGGTTTTGATTTTGCCGTCAACGCCGACAATCGCGGTTTGCGAAGTCGCGTAATATTCAAAAAGATTTTCGTCGTTCGGCGATTTGAGCAAATCTTGAAACGTCTGCACCGCGCCTGATTTTCCGGCGGTTTCCTGAATATTCGGCGAATTCGGCGTGAGATTTTGATATTGCGGCGCAGTTGCGCGTTTCGTCGGAACGAGATTGACGAGCAAAGATTTTTGGTCGGGCATCCAACTGTAACCGTCGAAAACCGTGTTGACCTGCACGTTTTTAATTTGCGACGCTTTTGCCGTCGCCGTGTCAATTATCCAAAGCTGAACGCCGGTCGGCGTGATATTTCCCGCCGCGATATATTTACCGTCCGCGCTCCATTGCGGCGCGATGATCTGCGCGTTCGGCGGCAAACCAATCGGCATTTCCTTGCCATCAGCAATGTTTTTGAGCGTTAATTTGACGGCATAAAACTGCCGATGCTGCCCGTTCGTATTCGGATTGATTCGCAAACCTGCAAGTCTTAACATCGGCTGCGCGAGTTCCGAAACCGGCGGATAACGCAGCGGTTCGGCAAGCAGAATTTTATCCTTCGCCGGCGAAACCGAAGTCTGCGGAATCGAAGGCGCATTCAAAACATCTTCAATTTCCTTTGGCGGTTTTTGATACTGCCCGAAAGCGTTGGCGGCAAATAATAAAACGACAAAAAGCAAAAACAATTTTTTCATATTTGAGTTTTTAATTTGATAAATTCCTTTCTTCCAAAATCTCGACTTTGGCACGGGTTCGCATTGAATCGTCGGCAAGAACCGATATTGATTTGTTAGTCAGTTTCAACTCTTGTTTCAATTCGTCCTGCCCTTTTTCGAGACTATCCAATCTGACTTCAATCCGCGCTTGTCCATCTTTTAATTCGGCGACATCAGCCCTCAATACGGTTTGACCGTCTTCAAGCCTTTGAATGCCGCTGACGCATTTGGTCATTTTGTCAACAATTTCTCTAAATTGATTATCTGTCATTATTATTCTCCAACGTATTTTTGATTCAACACAGTTTAAGCGATTATTTGATTTTCCCCAAACCATCCAAAACCTTTGCCGCGATAGACGGAATAATGTCGCGTTCGGTTGCGAAATTCTCGGTAAAAATGATGATGACGAACTTCAAACCGTCGGGCGTTTCGATGTAGGCGGCATCGTGGCGCGTTTTGCTGGTGTCGCCTTCTTTGGTCCAGAGTTTCGTGCCGGGTTTGAGCGCGTAGGAAATAAATTCGCGGTCTTCGGTTTTGCCGATTTGCGCTTCCCAATCGCGCCGCATCAAATCCATCATAATTTTCGTGCGTGCGGGTGTGTTGGTTTTGCCCAAGACAATTTCCGTTAAAAGCCGCGCGACGGAGTTTGTCGTCAGCATATTGCGGTTGTTGCCGAGACTGTAACCGCGAAATTGCTGTTCGATGCCGTAAGCGTCTTCGCAAAAAGTTTTTTGGTTGGCGTTGATGTTTTGGTAGCCTTGCGCGGCGTAAAAACGATTGACGGCGTTGCGTTTATACGTCCATTTTTCGTAATCTTTGCCCGTTCTTTCCGCGCCGCTTGATGTTCCGGTGAGAATGTCCAAAATATACTGCGTTGCTTCGTTTGACGAAACGATTATCATATCGTGCAATGCTCTGTCCATTTCCGGCGACATTTTGATTTGTCCGTCTTCGAGCCGTCGTTCGAGCGCGTTCATATAAAACATTTTGACAACCGATGCCGGATAAATTTTTTCCGCACCGCGAAAATTGGCGGTTTTCAAAAAGTCGTTTTCGCGCAAATCAATCAAAGTCACGGCGACATTTTCAGCCTTTAGGTTTTTGTCTTTAAATTTTTCGAGCGTTTCGCTGACGGCGGAATCAAGCAATGTTTGAAGCGCGGGCGAATTTTCGGTAACGATTGGTTTATAATCTTTCGGAATCTGAATTTCCTTTAATTTTGCTGAGTTTTGTGCGTTTATTTTATTTGAAACGAAACAAATGGCAGCTAAACAAAAAAGTGCAGCGATATATTTTTTCATTTTATGTTCCTTCGTAATTTTTGCGGAGTTCGATTTTCAGAGTATAAACCAAAAGTCCGAAACTTAGAATTCATTTCGTAATTCAATTTTTCAGCACAAAAAAAAGTCGAGCAAATAACTCGACCTTTTTTAATTAATGAATTGTAAAGAATTTTACTTTCCGAAATTCGGAATCTCTCTATTTCCAATATCAACGCCGCTATACCAGCTTTGCAGTAATCTTTCGGATGCCGGATCGCCTTTACTTCCGGCACCACCTTGACCGTCAACATAATTCAAATGCTGCGCGAAACTGCCTCTTTGTCCGATACCGGAAAATATTGCGCCGACTCCCGGACCATTGCCTTGTCGTGTAATGCCGAAATATCGTGCAACGGCATCGCCGGAATGGGCGACTCCGTTAAATTTTACGCCGCGCGGCACGTCATTGCCGTCAGCCGCCGCGCCCAAACCTAAAAATCGCACGCGGCTCATCATTTCAGTGGCTTTTTCCTGTCCGTAACTGCTGACAAGCTGCGTTTCGACTCTTCGTAGCGCGTCGCTGGCAATCGCTCCGCCCTGACTGTAACCGACGACTTTAACGGGACCGGTCGAATTATTTAACTGATCTAAAATCAGGTTTGCCGCCGTCTGTGCCGCTGGCGGATTTTGCAGCGTATTTCTTTTCGCCCAATCTCCCGCTTCACGACCGAGAGCCGCCGAACCGAGCGCATTTCGATAAGTCGCGTCATAAACGTCCTGCCGCGCCGAACCGCCGCCGATTCCGCCCAAACCGCCGCCGTTACCGCTTGGCAGCCACGCCGGAATTTTCGATGCCGCCGCTTCCGCCTGTTCACGGGCAAGCCGGTCAAAATGATTCAGCGTAATTTGTCCGCCGACCGCCGGATCGCTGCTGTTATAAACTAAATCAACCTTTGATCCGGTCAGATTGGCAATCGAAGCCGCCGTCTGCCGCGCTCCGGGCAAATTCGTGTTGATTCCGTTGATAAAAATCACCGGCGATTGGTTGATATTGTTCTTATTATTTCCGGTCACTTCGTAAGCATTGCCGTTAAATCCGGCATCAACGGCGGCTCCGCTGCCTCTGCCGGGAGCAGACGGATTGGTCGCCGGAGCATTAAACGGTCCGCCGACATTTAATTGGGTTGCCGACCACGAACCGTCCGACGCATTTTTTGTCGTTCCCTGAATCGGTGTCACGTTTTGATTTCCGTTGTTAGCGGAAGCAATCAGATTTGTGACGTTATTAACATTGGTCACATTAAAGTTAATATTTCCGGTCGTGGCTGGTCGCGTTGCGTCGCGTAGATTTGAAACATCGAACCTTTGCGGATTGATATTTGTCGCACTATTTACTGAATTTGCCGCCATTAATTTATTCTCCCTGATTTGTTTAGATTGGTATTGCTGATAACATTATCGGTCGAAATCAAAAAATGTTTCCTCCTAAATTTTGAAGCTGAATACGTTAAGCAAAATGAATGAAGAAAAACTCGTGCGCGGCATCAGCCGTTGGGATTTGACGGCGATTGCGATAAATACGGTAATTGGCGCGGGAATTTTCGGGCTGCCGTCAAAGGTTTATGACAAAATCGGCGGTTACAGTTTGACCGCGTTTGTCGTTTGCGCGGTGATTGTCGGATTTATCGTGATCTGTTACGCCGAAGTTTCGAGCCGTTTTCAGACGACCGGCGGAATGTATCTGTATGCCAAAGAAGCGTTCGGTTCGGTCGTCGGGTTCGAGGTCGGCTGGCTTTATTGGATTGTTCGCATCACGACTTTTGCCGCCAACTGCAATCTGCTTTTGAAGTATCTCGAACTGTTCGTGCCGTCGGCAAATGAGTATTACACACGCATCGGTTTGATAAGTTTGATCATTTTGGTGCTGACAATTGTTAATATAATCGGCGTTCGTGAATCGGCGATTATGACCAATATTTTCACGGTCGGAAAGATTGTCCCACTGATTATTTTTGCGGTGGTCGGTTTGTTTTTTATTCAGCCCGCGAATTTTAATTTTGCCGTTACGCCTGATTACAGTTCGTTTTCGAGCGCGATTTTGCTGCTTATTTATGCGTTCGTCGGTTTTGAAGCGGCGGTCATTCCGGCGGGCGAAGTCAAAGACCCGAAAAAAAATGTGCCGTTTGCGCTTCTGACCGCGCTCGGATTTGTCGCGGTGCTTTTTATTATTATTCAAATAGTTTCCATCGGAAATCTGCCCGAACTGGCGAAATCCGAAAAGCCGCTCGCTGATGCCGCTGCTCATTTTCTGGGAAGTTTCGGCGCAATATTTATCGGAATCGGCGCGGTCGTTTCGATTTTGGGTAATTTGAACGGCGGATTTTTACCGGCTTCGCGGATTCCGTTTGCGATGGCTGAACAAAAAGAACTGCCGCAAATTTTGGCGAAAACCCACGCGAGATTTAAAACGCCATACGTTTCGCTGATCGTCACGGCGATTTTGATTTTGATTTTAACGATTCAATCGTCGTTTATTTCGGCTCTGACGATTTCGACGATTGCGCGGCTGATCGTTTATGCGACGACTTGCGCTTCGCTGCCGGTTTTTCGCTCACGAGCCGACGCGCCGAAAGCAGAATTTCTTTCGCGTTTCGGCATTATCGCTTCAATTTTGTCGCTGCTTTTAATCGTTTGGCTGCTGACAAATGTTGATTACGCAAAAGAAGGTTTAGTGATGCTGATTATGGCGGCAATCGGTTTGATTATTTATTTCGCATATTACTTATTGGGCAAAAACAAGCCTCAAAGCGCGTCGTAAAAGCGCGGTAAGTTATTGAAAATACGAACTGGAAAATATTTTTATGAAAACATTAACATTATTATTTTTGACATTGATTTTGAGTTTTACGATTGCAGCGCAGAGCAAAATCGTGCCGTTGATTGATGCCAAAGTCGGCGGATTGCTCGGCGGTGTCGAAAACGGCAAATATCTGGATGCGAAAACGACTTTCGGCAAACTTAAAGACGCGGAAAAATTTTCGCTTTTTACTATCGGCGGAAAATCCGGCGACCTCGATGCGACTATCGAATCGCCCGACGTGCCGTGCGACGATTTTTATTATGTGAAAACCGATTCGGAAGACCAAAAAGGACTCGGTATCGGCGCGGGAATGAACTGGAATCCGCTGCCGCGAACCGCCAAAGCAGTTAATTTGCAGGACAAAACTTATCTGAAAGTCGTCACTGATATTCTTCGCTTAAAAGGTTTGCCGCGCAGCCAAGCCGTCATCGAACAAGCCGTCAAAATTGACCTCGACGGCGACGGCACAGACGAAGTTTTGCTGACGGCGAGTTCTTACGGCGGAAGAATTTCGCCGCAGGTGAAGGCGGGAAATTATTCGTTTGTCGTGCTGCGAAAAATTGTTGCCGGAAAGCCGAAAAACATTTTTCTCGCGGAAGAATATGTCAAAAAATTCATCGAATTCGGTGCGCCGAACCGCTTTGAAATTTCGGGCATCGCTGATTTGAATGGCGACGGCAAACTGGAAATCGTGCTTTACGGCGAATATTACGAAGGCAGCGGTTCGAGCGTTTATGAACTCAAAGGCGATAAGCCCGTCGAGATCAAAATGCTTGAAACCGGCTGCGGAGTTTAGATTTTGTTGCCAATCAAACGCAAACCTTCGAGAATCAGATTTTCGTCAACGATTTCGATTAAATCGCAGTTTTCGGCGATTAATTTTGCGAATCCGCCGGTGGCGATGACTTTCGGTTTTGCGCCGAGTTCATTAATCATTCGGTGCAAAATTCCTTCCGTCAAGCCGATATAGCCGTAAAAAACGCCTGACTGAATGCAGGAAATTGTCGAATTTTCGATCACCTTCGCAGTTTTTTTGACTTCGACGCGCGGCAGTTTGGAGGTTTTGAGAAATAAAGAATCCGACAAAGTTTGAATTCCCGGAGCGATTATTCCGCCGAGATATTCACGCTTTGCGTTGACGACTTCAAAATTTGCCGCCGTTCCAAAATCGCAAACAATCATCGGCGCACCGTATTTTTCGACCGCTGCAAACGCCGCGATAATGCGGTCAACGCCGAGCGTTTCAGGCGAAGAATATTTGTTTACCAAACCGAAATCGAAAGTATTATCTACAAAAAACGGTGAACAATTGTAATAATCTTCCCCTAATTGTTGAAATAAATCTTTTAATTCGGGAACAACCGAAGACACTACAATTGCGGAAAATTGAAAGTTTAATTCGTCTTGAATTGATTGGTAAATTTCATCGGCGGTTTTACTGCGGAGTGTCGGGATTATCAGGCGGTTGACGAGCGTTTCATTATCAAAAACGCCGAATTTCGTGGAAGAATTGCCGATGTCAATTGCTAAAAACATAGTTTCAAGTTTCAGGTTTCAGGTTTCAGGTTTAAAAACTTGAAACCTGAAACCTGAAACTTGAAACCTATTTATCCTTGCAGCGGCAAGCCGTCGTAAACGATTTTCCAGCCGTTTTTGTGACTGGTGCGGAGACTTTTATTGAACCATTCGAGTGCGGCTTCGGGATTGTCGTAAATCTGGACGGACGGCTGCGCTTCACGCGGATCAACACGGCAAATTGCGCCGCCTTCGTTGGCAGTTTTGATGCAGAGCAGCGCGATCATATTGTTTTTCGATAAAACGGCGGTTCGCACCGAAACTGTTTCATCATCATCAAATTCGTCGAACTCTTCAAATTCACCGTCAAAGTCTTCAAAACCTAAATCATCGTTATCTAAATCAAATTCGTTACTCATATTGTTATAAAATTACTAATCACTTGCTTTTTACAAGTTACACTCTTGCGCGGCAAAGTTCAATTCATATTTTACTTCGGCATAATTTTTTACCAGAAGTTCTTCATTCACTTTATTACCGGTTTTACGGTCAATAATTGCACGCCAGATTTCGTTCTCGCGGAAATTTCGTTCGTTTTCCTGAACGAAACGATGATTTTTTTCAAAAACGTGATAGCTGAACGGGATTTCTTCTTTTGAAAGAATCGCACCTTTCAAATGATTATCCGTCAGCCAAAGTTTGATTTGAAACGTAAATTCGGTCGGATTGAAAAAGCGCAGATCAATGTAATTGTAAAAAACGCCCGCGCCGCTGCCGAACGGAAGCGTGCGGTTTTCGTCGGGAAACGGATCGAAGCTGTGATGATGCCGTTCGGTAATTTCGAGCGGCGTGTGAAGTGCCATCCAATAAAGCAGATTCGCAAGCTGACACAAACCTCCGCCAACCCCGCGCACGACTTCACCGCGTGAAAGCTGCATTCCTTCGACATATCCTTTTTCGGCGGTCGCCTCGCCAAGCCGTCGCCAAAACGAAAAAGTCTGATTCGGTTTAATTAGAATTCCGTCAATCGTCGGACACGCGATTTTGAGATTCGCAATTTTATTTTCCTGCAACTCCGGCGCGGAATTTCCGAGTTTGCGGCGCAGTAAAGATTGATGTTTTTTACAGTTAAAGGAAAGATTTTCGCTCTCGATTTCGGACGCAAAACTTTTCGGCAAATCGGCGAGATGGCGAAACAGACGCTTTTGTTTGATGCGCGTTCGATAAAAAATCGGGTGAATTTCCGAAAGTCTTTTTTTCATTTATCTTCTCTTAATTGCTCGACAACGCCGGCGTGAATAACGCGAATTTCGCCTGAACCTGTTTCGACGCGCAATGCGCCGTTTTCTTCGATTCCGCGAGTCGTGCCGTGAATCGTTTCATTTTCCAACACGACTTTAACACTTTTTCCATCAGCGTAAGACGAACGCGCAATCCATTCGACGCGAATTTTTTCCGCGCCATTTGCGCCATCTAAAATATCGCAGTATTTGGACAGAAAAAAGGTGAGTTTTTGCAGTAAAATTTCGACATTTGCGAGTTGGTTTGTTTCGGCTTTGATTGAAGTTGCCGTTTCCGCAATTTCGGGCGGAAAGTTTGAAGATTTCAAGTTGATTCCGATGCCGACGACAACCGCCAAACCTTTATCAGTATCGCACGTTTCCACCAAAATTCCGCAAATTTTTTTGCCGTCAACGTGAATATCATTGACCCATTTGATGTCGCAATCAATTTTGTAAAGTTCTTCGAGCGTGTCGTGAACAGCAACGGCACTCATCAAAGTAACGAGCGTCAAAAAACGCATTTCGATTTTCGGACGCAAAACAATACTGAAAAAAAGTCCCGCGTCTTTTTCGGAAATCCAAGTTCGCCCGTGTCGTCCGCGTCCCGCTTTCTGCTCACGCGCGACAATGCACAAACCTTCGTCCGCACCGCGTTTTGCCTGATTTATCGCTTCGGTGTTGGTTGATTCGAGTTTGTCGAAACGCAGAATCGTGAAATTCATTTTAGGCAGGTTTCCATAATGAATTCGTATAAAAATTGTTGCTGTCGAAAAAGTTTTTGACGACTTCAAAACCGCTTTGTGTCGCCAATTCTCCGATCATTTGGAGGTTGTATTTCTGCGAAACTTCCATAAAAATCGGCTCCCATTTTTCAAATTCAAAGGTTTGATTTAATGCTTCGATGTAAACGGTTTGCGCCTGTTGGCTGATTAAAAACGAACGGGCGGCGCGTTCGATTGGGTGATAACTCGCGTAATGCAAAAATTCGTCGGTGTTGAAATTTGCGCCGAGTTCGCGGTTGATGCGTTTCAATAAATTCAAATTAAACCGCGCCGTAATGTTTTGCGCGTCGTCGTAGGCGTTGAGAATCGTTTTCGGGTTTTTGTGCAGATCGAAACCGATAAAAATCAAATCTTGCGGATTCATCGTTTCGCGCAGATCGCTGAAAAACTGCAAAGCCTGTATTTCGCTGAAATTTCCGATGTTCGAGCCGAGAAAAAGAATTATTTTTTTGCGGTTCGATTTTTCCTTGAATGTTTCGAGTGTCCGAAAATAATCGCCCTGCTCGGTTTGCATATCGAGATTCGGAAATTTTTCGTTGAATTTTTCGGTCAAAAAATTCAACGCTTCCGCCGAAATATCAATCGGAACATAGCGAAAATCGGCGCGTTGCGCGAGAAAATACTCGACCAGCACGGAAGTTTTCGTGCCGTCTCCCGCGCCGAGTTCGATCAGATCGAACTCGGCGGAATCTCTGCTGAATTCGGCAAAGATTTCGTCGGTTTTAGTCTGAAAAATCTCCAGTTCAGTGCGCGTCGGGTAATATTCGGGCAGTTTCATAATCTCCTGAAACAGCCGCGAACCTTCGTCGTCGTAAAAATATTTTGACGAAAGTGCCTTTGGTGTCGAAGTCAAACCTTTGAGAATGTCTTCGGCAAATGTGTCGTGTTTCGCTGCCCCTGAACTTTGCATAATATTTCAGATTTCAGATTCCAGATTCCAAATTCCAAATTCCAGATTTGTATTTAATATGGAATTTGAAATCTGAAATTTGGAATTATTTCGCTAGTCTGATTCCGTTAAATTGCCAACGCAAATGCGGATGGAAAAAGTTTCGATAAGTTTTGCGGCTGTGATTCATCGGTGTCGCCACCGACGCGCCGCGCAGAACCATCTGATTTATCATAAACTTACCGTTATATTCGCCGACTGCTCCCGGCGGTTTTGAAAATTTCGGATACGGCAAATACGCCGAATGCGTCCATTCCCAACGCAAGCCGAAATCGAATTTGTCGCTTGCCGTTTCCCACTCGAATTCGGTCGGCAGACGCATTCCTTTCCATTCGGCAAATGCCGCTGCTTCATAAAACGAAACGTGACAAACCGGCGCGTCCAAATTCAATTTTCGCAAACCCGAAAGCGTGAAATTAAACCATTCGCCGTCTTGTTTTACCCAATAAAGCGGCGAATTTATCTCGTTTTGATTGACCCAATCCCAACCTTCCGAATGCCACAAATTGAAATTTTCGTAAGCATTATCTTCGATAAATTCAAAATACTCGGCGTTTGTTACAAGAGATTTACGAATTGCAAAATCGTTTAGAAAAACTTTGTGTCGTCCGAGTTCGTTGTCGAAATGAAATTCGTCGCCCTGAAAGCCGATTTCGTAAATTCCTTCGCTGATTTCCGCGAAATCTTTACCCGGCATTTCGCATATTTCTTCGAGCGCGTAATTTTCACGATAAACCGGAAAAAGCGGATTGCGGCTCAACGTAAATTTCAAATCGGTCAGAAAAAGTTCCTGATGCTGCTGTTCGTGATTCAAGCCTAAAACGATTAATTCTCTCGCTTCGTCAGACAAATCTTGCGAAATTAACTCGCGCATTTTACCGTCAACGAATTTGCGGTATTCAAAAACTTTTGCAACGGTCGGACGCGACAGGTCGCCGCGATTATCGCGTTTTGTGCGCGTCCCGATTGAGTTGTAATAACTGTTGAAAAGAAAGCCGAAATTTTCGTCAAAAACTTGATAATCATTGACGAATTTCTTCAAAATCATTTCCTCAAAAAACCACGTCGTATGCGCGATATTCCACTTCGGCGGTGAAACGTCAACGCTCGGCTGCGGAATGTAATCTTCCGTTTCGAGCGGCGCACAGAGTTCTTCCGTATCGGCGCGAACTTCGTTATAAAATGCTAATAAATCGGTCTGTTCGGATTTTTCCGGTAAAGTCGCCTGCATAGAATTATTAAAACAAATTTGCGCGGTTAAGACAATATTTTTGATAAATAATCGGTAAAGTGCGAGGTCAGCGAACACTCTCCTTAAAGTATTTTTCGTCGAGAAACCAGTGTTTATTCAAAGTCGAAACTCGCGGATTAGTCTATCAGCTATTCCGAAGAGTTAAAGAATTTCCACTTCGGAATAGCTGATAACTGATAGCTAATAGTTGATAGATTCGGAGTGAAATCCGATATTAAAAATAGTTTTTTCCACTTTGAATTAGCCCTAGAGAAACAGACTCGCTGCCGCTCGCTATACTGATTTTATTGATTTATGCTTGAAAGTTTTTTGAGTGATTCTTTACAGATTTCCGCAAGGTAATAATCTTTAGAATTTAAGGTGTTTTGCAGAATTGCCGTCGCCGCAACATCGCTGATTGCGCCGAGTGCGAAGGCAGCTTCGCGTTTCGCGTCGTCGGATTCTTTCGGATTTTGCAAAACTTGGGTTAAAACCGAAACAGATTTTTGAAATTGCGGGAATTCGGCGGTGAGATTTTGGTATTTTTCGAGCGTGAAAAGTTTGTATTTTTCGGGCAGAAAACTTTCCGGCGTGACCGTGTAAGATTCTTTGATTTGAATAATCTGCGCGATTTGCCCGATTGAACGCGCCGCGCTTCGACGGGTGAAATCGTCGGTTTCTTTCGGTTTACGCTGTAAGATTTGCGTCAAAAAATCAATCGCTGAAACATCGCCGATTTCGCCAAGTGCAATAATACAGGCGTTTTTGACATCGTTTGATTTTTCCTTTTTATTTTGAAAAGTTTGAATCAGCGGACTGACCGCATTTGAATTTTGAACTTTCCCAAGTGCGTAAGCGGTTTCGCGGCGAACGAGTTCGGATTTGTCCTGTAAATTCGGCGAAAGTGCGTCAAACGCTTCGTCTTTCGGCAAATAAATTATTGAAAAAGCAGCGGTTGCGCGGACGATTTCGTCTGAATCTTTGAGCGCGGGAATCGCCATTCTCGACGCTTCTTCGGATTGACGATTTCTAATTTCAAAAAGTGCGCTGCGTTTTTGTTCGGAGTTACCGGAGCGAATAATTTCAGCGAAATTTTCGAGAGTTTGGGGAAAAGTCTTTCCCGCAAAGGCGCAAAAGACGCAAAGAAAAATAATCAAGCGAACGCATCGCTTGAAATTTGAAATTTGAAATCTGGAATTTGAAATTCTCACGCGCCGCGTTGGACGTTTTGGCGACGCGCCTTTTCCCATTCAAAAACCTGCCGCGCACGTTTATTTTCGTAAGCGTCGGACAGCGAAACGATCAAATCGTCGTTGGTTGTCTGGGAATCTTTTGATTTGGTTTTGCGGGTGGAAACTATTTCGGAAATGTAATCCAAGACTGCAAAAGTCTCGTTTTCGTTAAGTTTATCAATTTCGCGTGCGACTGTGTTTTTTGTTCGTTCAATCATTTCCGTTCACTCCTTTTTTCGGGGCAGACGGTCAATGACGAATTTAATCGCTCAAGTTTTAACAGTCTGCGGCGTTTTGTTTGTCATCAAGTATTTCGTTTTGCTAAATCTCCTGATAAAAATCATTTTTAAAATTATCACAAACGCACGGTTAATTTCAACAATCAAAAGCATTTTTATGGCATAAAAATTGCTTGAAATGTCAATTGTAAACAGCCTTATGTATCAAAAAAGAACAGTAAATCAACTTAATATGCAAACAAACACGCTCACATTAAAATCGGGTGAAATTTTTTCGGACAAAAGCGAAAACCAGTTTTCAAAACCGACTGATTTTTATACAGAGAAAAACACGAATGTTTTGGAGAGAATTTCGCTTGACGGAATTTCTGCAAGCGCGGAAGTTCTTGATATTTACGGTGATTTTGTCTGGAATTTGGCAAAAAAACACACCGCGACAACAGCGGAAACCGAAGATGTCGTGCAGAAAATATTTCTCGACATTTGGCAGTATGCAGAATTTTTTGATGCACAAAAATTTGATGAAAAATCTTTTATTATGTTAGTTGCAATGCGCCGAATAATGAAGAAAAACTAAAAATAAACGAATAAAGGGAAGGTTTTTATGAACAAAAATTTAGATAAAGATATGCAGGCGGTGGTTGATCAACTTGTCAAATTTAAATCACCGGCGATTGAAACACTTGATTACGGCAACGCACGAAACACGCCGACTTTTAAGAATGCGGTTGAGGAAATGGCTTCGCAAAGCGCGGCGACGCGGGCGATGAATGTGGCGATGCCCGCAATGCCCGAACCTGTCGAAAGCATCGAACATATTTTGATTCCGACACGCGAGGGCGGCGAAATTTTAGCGCGAATCTATAAGCCGAACACGGACAAAAATTTGCCGGTCATCGTTTATTTTCACGGCGGCGGTTGGGTGATTGCGAATTTGGACGTTTACGAATCTTCGTGTCGTGCGCTCTGCAATGCGGCGGAAGCGATTGTCGTTTCGGTCAATTATCGAATGTCGCCGGAAGCGAAATTTCCGGCGGCGATCAACGACGCTTACGATTCGACGCAGTGGATTATTCAAAACGCGGCGCAAATCGGCGGCGATCCGAATCGTGTCGCAATTGCCGGAGAATCGGCGGGCGGAAATATGGCGACAGTGACTTGTTTGCAGGCGAAAGATCAGGGCGGCGCAATGCCAATCGCGCAATTATTGGTTTATCCGGTGACGGATTCTTCGATGTCGCAAACGTCATACGCCGAAAATCAGGACACGATTCCGCTTCACAGTTCGATGATGCCTTGGTTTATGAAGTATTATCTGGACGAAAATGCGGACAAAAATCACAAATATCTTGCACCGCTGCACGCCGACGATCTGAGCGGTCTGCCACCGGCAATCGTCATCACGGCGGAATTTGATCCGCTGCGCGACGAAGGCGAGCAATACGCGCAAAAACTTGCCGACGCGGGCGTTTCGGTTAAATTTCAAAGATTCGACGGCGTAGTTCACGAATTCTTCGGACTTGCCGGAGCAGTTTCAAAAGCGGCTGACGCGGTAAAATTCGCAGCGGAAGGTTTGAAGGAAGTTTTTGAATTAAAAGAAAAATCGCAGACGAATTGATTCACAGTTAAGATTTAATCAAGAAATGCAGAGTTTAATTCTACTTTTTCATATTAACTTTGAAACTTGAAATAAAGAAATTTAGCCGCGGATGAACGCGGATGAACGCGGATTTTTTTCTTTGATTTATCCGCGTTTTCCGCGTTCATCCGCGGCAAATAATTCTTTTGGTTTTAATGTGACAAAGTAAAATTAAACTCTGCATTTTTTATTGGACTTAATGATAATTTTTAAGTAAAATCCAAATATGATTTTGAATCGCTACAATCTCGCCCTTAGATAGCCGCTCGTTGAAGTTTTTCGACGACGCGGCGACGCAACGCAAATTACAAATTACAAATTACAAATTAAAAAAGTGGATAGATTTCTGTTTATTCGCTAAAATTACTTTTTCCAAGTCTGGGGTCTTAAGTCTGGAGTCTGAAGTCAAATCTTACTGACTCAAGACTTACGACTTACGACTTACGACTTTAAACTTATGGACGAGAAATATTTTGCAAAGAAAATAGAAGATAAATGGCAGACGAAATGGCGCGAATCGGGCGCGTTTGAGGGGGAAATAACGGACGCAAAGCCGAAGTTTTATCAACTCGAAATGCTGCCTTATCCGTCGGGGAATCTGCATATGGGTCACGTTCGCAATTACTCGGTCGGCGATGCGCTTGCCTGGTATAAGCGTTTGAAGGGTTTCAATGTTCTGCATCCGATTGGTTGGGATTCGTTCGGTCAGCCTGCCGAAGATGCGGCGATTAAGCGCGGCGTGAATCCGCGCGATTGGACTGAATCGAACATCGAATATATGAACGGGCAGTTGCAGCGTTTGGGTTTGAGCTACGATTGGCGGCGGCAAATGGCGGCGCATCGTCCTGATTATTACAAATTCGATCAGTGGTTTTTCCTCAAAATGTATGAAATGGGTTTGGCTTATAAAAAGCGGACGCAGGTTAATTGGTGCGATTATGACAAAGCCGTTTTGTCTAACGAACAGGCAAGCGGCGGTTTGTGCTGGCGTTGCGAACGTCCCGTCACCAAGCGCGATTTGGAACAGTGGTTTTTGAAAACGACCGCTTACGCCGATCAACTGCTCGACGATATGGCGGAAATCGAAGCGGGCTGGGCGGAAAAAGTTCTGAAACGTCAGCGCGATTGGATCGGCAGAAGCGAAGGCGCATTTGTTGATTTCACTGTCAGAACAGCGAGCGGTAGCGACCTGTTGAATGTCAGTAATTCTACTGTCGGAACAGCGAGCGGTAGCGACCTGTTGAACGTCAATAATAAAGTCGTAAATAGCGAAGTTAAACCATCCGCTACCGCAGACGGTTCTGACAAGATTCGAGTTTTCACAACCAGAATTGACACGATTTACGGCGCGAATGCGATTATCGTCGCGGCTGAACATCCGATTGTCGAGGCAAATTTTGAACACTTTTCAGACGAAACGAAAGCCGTTATCGAAAAAATCAAAGCCGATAAATTAAAAGTTACCGATCACGAAGCCGAAGTCGAAAAAGAAGGCGTTGACACAGGACTCAAGGCAATCAATCCGTTTTCCGGCGAAGAAATTCCAATTTGGGTCGGCAATTATGTGATGATCGAATACGGCACGGGCGCGGTAATGAGCGTTCCGGCGCACGATGAGCGTGATTTTGAGTTTGCCAAAAAATACGATTTGCCGATTCGCCGTGTTGTCAGTGAAGAAGCGGAAAATCAATTGCTGAAAACCGCTTACAATGAAGAAGTCGAATTATTTGAAAATCCCAAATTAACTGAAAACGAACGAAAAATTCAGGAAGATACTTTTGCGTATTTGCAAGCAAATATCGAAAAACTGATCGAAAAATATTACGCGGTTCACGGCAGACAAATCATCAACGCTGACCGTGCGAAAGAACTTTTCGATATTTATAACGAAAACCGTTTGGAAAATGACCGCGCCGTTCAGCCGACGGCTTCGGCTCTGACTCGTTTGATTTTGAAGCGTCGTTTGAACGAATTGCCGGAAGGCTCGACGGTTGTTTTGACGGCGGGCGGACAGGCTTCGGGGAAATCATCAGTTATCGCGGAAAATACAAAAGCCGATTTGATCTATGATTCGGTGATGGCAAGTGCAGAGGGCAATCGAAAAGTTATTGATTTAATTGCCGCCAAACGGCTGACCGCGCGGATCGTTTATGTTTATCGCCCGATTGAGTTTGCCGTTATCGGAATGTTGAAACGGCAAATAATTGAAGGTCGTCCCGTTTCCGAGAATAATATGGCAAGCGGACACTACGGCAGCCAACAGGCATTTTTTAATGATACGGACGAATATGCCCGTAACTGTAATTTTGACGTGTTGTATTACGAAACGATTGAGAATGAGAGTCCGCAAAGAATTTCTTTAAGTAAACTGAAAGAAAAAGCGTATAATAGCAAAGAGGAGGTTTTGCAAAAAATTATTTATGGAATTAACGAATACCAACGAAACAATCAGCCGCGAAACGAATGGAGAGCCGGAGTCGCAGACTCCGAAAACGAAAATGACGAAAGCGGAAATCGAAGCGTGGAGCGAAAGATTGAACCAACACATCTTGAATTACAAACCGAATCCGCCGAAGGAAATGCCGGAACCGGATGCGCCGATTTGGGATTGGCTGCGGCGGATGCGGGAAAGCGAGCAATCGTAGAAGCATTTACCGATTACGGATATTTGAAAAATTCGGGCGCGTGGAACGGCAAAAGTTCCGCCGACGCGAAAAGGGAAATGACCGAATACGCCGTCGAGCATAATTTCGGCGAGGGCGCGACGACTTATCGCCTTCGTGATTGGGGAATTTCTCGGCAGAGATTTTGGGGTGCGCCGATTCCGATTGTTTATTGCGAAACGTGCGGAATCGTTCCCGAAAAGTTTGAAAATCTGCCGGTTGAATTGCCGCAAAATATGGTGACGAGCGAAGATATTGCCGGAACTTCGCCGCTGGCAAAGGACGAAAATTTCGTTAATACG
Source organism: Pyrinomonadaceae bacterium (assembly GCA_965247805.1). Classification (GTDB taxonomy): domain Bacteria; phylum Acidobacteriota; class Blastocatellia; order Pyrinomonadales; family Pyrinomonadaceae; genus JAFDVJ01. Next base: position 2,988,545 of record OZ252034.1, on the reverse strand, counting down.
ACTTGTCCGAAATGCAATGAACCGGCGAAACGCGAAACCGACACGATGGACACATTTGTTGATTCGTGCTGGTATTATTTTCGCTACACCGATCCGCAAAACTCGGAAATGCCTTTTGATCCGGCGGTTGCAGAATATTGGACTCCGGTTGACCAATATATCGGCGGCGACGATCACGCGGTGATGCACTTAATTTACACGCGCTTCTGGACGAAGGTGATGCGCGACATCGGTTTGGTGAAATTTAACGAACCTGTCAAACGCTTGCTGACGCAGGGAATGGTCGTCGGCGAAACTTTTTTCGACGAGATTCCGAACCCGGACGAACCCGACGGCAAAGGCAAACGAATCTATTTTCCGCCATCAAGCGTTTCGGTTGAACGCGACGCGAAAGGCAAAATCATCACGGCAAAATCTGCTGACGGCACAGTTTTGAGATCGGCAATCGAGAGAATGTCAAAGTCGAAGGGCAATGGTGTTGACCCCGACGAAATGGTCGAAATTTACGGCGCGGACGCTTCGAGAATGTTCGTGTTGTTCGCCGCGCCGGTCGAAAACGAACTCGTCTGGAACGAAACGGGGATTGAAGGCGCAGTCAGATTTTTACAGAGAGTTTGGCGTTTTGTTCATAAATGGGAAGGCAAGTTCAGAGTTGCGCCTTCAGGCGAGGAAAGCACGGCTGAAGCCGTAACTCTGAACGCGCGGAAATTACGCCAAAAAACGCACCAAACTATTAAACGTATCGAGGAAAATTTTGAATCTTTGCAGTTTAATACGCCGGTTGCGGCTTTGATGGAATTATCGAACGCGATTTATGATTTCAAGGTCGAACCTGAAACGGCAAGCGAATCCGACATTTACGCGATTCGTGAAGCGGTCGAAGCGTTAATATTGATGCTCGCACCGTTTGCGCCGCACACGGCTGAGGAATTGTATTCGCAAATTATCGGCAACGACGACGGGATTTTGGCAAACGAAGCAAGGTTTCCTCAATACATCGAGGAATTAACCAAAGCCGACGAAATCGAAATTCCGGTGCAAATCAACGGCAAACTGCGTTCGCGGGTGCTGGCTTCGCCCGAAGCGACGAATGACGAATTGCAGTCGTTGGCGTTGGCAGATGCGAAAGTCATCGAACAAACGAGCGGCAAACAAATCGTCAAAATCGTCGTCGTGCCGAAACGTCTGGTGAATATTGTCGTGAGATGAAGAGAAGGAGTGCGGACATTCTTGTCCGCGTGTCTTCAAGTAAATATACTCGCGGACAGGAATGTCCGCGCTCCGACAAAAACGCGAATGGCTTTCGGCTTTATTCGCGTTTTTTGTTTTTACCTTGATTGAGAAACATAAACGAACTAAAATCATTTTGAAGTAGAATTATTATAAAATTGCCGTCCGATAAATAAAGAACAAATATTAGTTTTTCGTCGTTTAATCAAGAATAAAGATGAAAGAATGTCAATTCTGTAAAAGATGTTTTGCCGATCAAATCACCACTTGTCCCGATGACGGAATGCCGACCATTCAGTCAATCGGCGGCGAACCTGTTCTCGAAGGAAAATATCATTTGGACAAACGCCTCGGTCAGGGCGGAATGGGCGTTGTTTACCGCGCCCGTCACGCTTATTTGAAAACGCTTCACGCGATCAAAGTCATTTTGCCCGATCTCGTCGGAAACGATCCGCAGCTTGTCACGCGTTTTCGTCAGGAAGCTCTCGCCGCCGCCGCGATTCGTCATACGAATGTCGTCGGCGTTTCGGATTACGGCGTTGCCAACGGGACGATGCCGTTTCTCGTAATGGAATATGTCGAAGGCGAATCGCTCCACGATTTGCTCGCGCGGGAAGGGAAACTTTCGCCTGAACGTGCGCTTGATGTGATGTCGGCGATTTGTGCCGGAGTCGGCGCGGCGCATCATCAGGGAATCGTTCACCGCGATTTGAAACCGCTCAACGTGATGATCTGCACGGACAAAAAGAATATGTCCGAAGCCGTCAAGATTCTCGATTTCGGTCTGGCAAAAATCAAATCGGGCGAACTGCTCGGTTCATTTATTCAGGCGCAGACGACCGGCTTAATGGGATCGCCGTATTATATGGCTCCCGAACAATGGGCGGACGAAGAACCCGATATGCGGGCGGACATTTACAGTCTGGGCGTAATGCTTTTTCAAATGATTGCGGGCGACGTGCCGTTCAAGGGTTCTTCGATTCCGGCGATTATGAAAAAACATTTGTCGGACGCGCCGCCGTCATTTGCCGAATTAAATCTCCAAATCGCGCCGCAGATCGAATACGCCGTGCGCCACACGATTGAGAAAAATCGAGAAACCAGAACGCAGACCGTCGAACAGATGGTCGAAGAATTAACGAAAGCCGTTCAGTCGGCTTCGCAGAAAGTTCCGTCAATCGGCTATTCGACCAATTCGTCACTCCCGTCATCGCAGCTCAGAATTTTGACAAATCCGGCACAGTCACGCGTTTTTGTTGATAATATCGCGGTCGGTCAAACGCAAAATGACGGCTGGCTGCTGCTCGAAGGTGTGCAGAGCGGCAATCATCATTTGCGCGTGACACGCGACGGTTATCAGGATTGGGAAAGTAATGTCGTTTGTGACGGAAAGCCGCAACAGGTCGTCGTCAGCCTGACGCAAGGCACGGGAAGCATTCCGCGACCGATGGAAACAATGCCGCAGATGCAGAATTCGCAGCCGCAATTTTCGCCGAATTCGCAACAGCAGATGCAGCAGAGTTATGCGGTTGCGCCGCTTAATTCACAACCGCAAATGCAAAATACCGGACAACAGCAAGGCTGGCAAACCGGACAGCAGAGCGGTTACATTCAATCGCAGCCGATTCAAAAGAAATCTTCGTCGCCGCTTATTTTGGCAATTATTGGAATTGCCGGCTTATTGATACTTATTTCAGGTGGAATGTTCGCGGCGTATAAGTTCGGAGTTTTCGGCGGAAAAACGGTCATCAGCGGTGACAATACAAATAATCAGCCGAACAATACAAACTCGAATATTCAAGCCGCACCGCCGGTCAAAGCCGAAATGATTAAAATTCCGGGCGGCAAGTTCACGATGGGACGCAGCGGCGGCGATTTATTTGAAAGTCCCGAACACGAATCGGAAGTCAAAAACTTTTCGATGGACAAAACCGAAGTAACGAACGCCGAGTATTACGATTTCGTTAAAGCGAAAAATTACAACCCGATTCCCTCGAATTGGGAAAACGGCAAACCTTTGACAAATGAAATGAATATGCCGGTTCGTTACGTTAATCTTGACGACATCAAAGCATTTACCGATTGGCGTTCGGAGCGCGACAAAGTAACTTATCGCCTGCCGACCGAAGACGAATGGGAATATGCCGCGCGAAACGGCAGTGCAAACAACCTTTATCCGTGGGGCGATAAATGGGATGAAGAAAAAGCCGTCGTCCGCCGCGATCTTGTTCTCTCGACGGTCGGTTCGATTCCGGGCGGCGCAAATAAATGGGGCGTTTTGGATCTGGTCGGAAATGTTTGGGAATGGACTTCGACAAAAGCGGCGGCTTACAAAGGCGCGAATCCCGAATTTGCCAAACAGGTCGAGGAAAAATTCGGTAAAGATCACGTCGTCGTGCGCGGTGCATTCAGCATAACGAAGGATATTTCGACCGCGACTTCGACGTTTCGCACCTTTAATCAGATAACCAAGCGGGACAAAGTAATCGGTTTCCGCCTTGTGCGTTCCGATTAATGAAATTGGAGATTTTATGACAAAAGTTTTCGGAAATTACAAATTTTTATTGCTGTTAACCTTTCTTTTTATCTCCCCAATCTATGTTTGCAGTCAGGATTTAGGCAGCAGCAGCGGAATTTTCCGCGCACCGAATCCGTCATCATCGAAACCGGCGGCGACAACCAAAAAAACAACTAATACTGCCTCAACCGTCGCTAAGAAAACAACACCGAAAACTAACGCGCCCGTGACAAAAAAAGTCGTCGCTAAAACGACTGCCACGCGTTCGCAAAAAACGACAAAAGTTCAGAAAACGCGCGAAACAGTTTCGCAAAATCAACTTAAAAAGCCGACTGTGGTTGATTCACAGCCGCAAAGTAATCTGGTTATTACCGTCGGCAATCCATCGAACGGAAATTTGGATGAAATGTTTGAGAAGTCGATTGACGAAGGCAATTCGGCGCGTGACGACCGCGATTATGTGAAAGCCGAAAATGCTTATCGCCGCGCCCAAAATCTTAAATCGAACGATTCGCGGGCAATTTACGGACTCGGCAATATTTACGCCGATCAGCAGCGTTGGGAAGAAGCTGAAAAAGCGTATCGGCAGGCGATCTTGCTCGAATCGGACAACGCCGGCGCGTATATCGCTTTGAGTTATGTTTTGACGCAGCCGATAGTCGTCGGAAATTTGTCGGAGCGATACACCGAAGCCGAAAAAATGGCGCGAAAGGCGATTGATATTGATCAAGACAACGCTTTTGCCCACGATCAACTCGGTGTCGCGCTCGAACTTCGCGGAATAATTTCGCAGGAAACGCTGAATGCTTATCAAAAAGCGATTCAAATCGAACCGGAATTCGCACTTGCCTACGCACACCTCGGCAGACTGCTGCGGCGCACCGGAAAAAACGACGAATCAGCAGATGCTTACAGCAAATCAATCAAGTTTGCGACTGATGTTCCGACGATGATTCTGGTCGCGGATGTAATGCAGTCACAGCAAAAGTATCTCGAATCAGAGCAGCTTTTGCGACGTGCGCTGACGCAAGACCCGAAACATCCGACCGCGCTTTATATGCTCGGACGCGCACTGACGACGCGCAACGAATTTGAAGAAGCCGAGAAAGTTTTGAAAAAGAGCGTCGAAGTCAGCCCGAACAGTTTTGTTTCCTACACGCTTTTAGGTTCGCTTTATCTGCGCCGTGCCAAACTCGACGACGCTGAAAAAGCCTTGAACAAAGCCTTAACCGTCGTTTCGCCGAATGAAAAGAAACGTCTCGCACAGGATTTTGAAACCGTTGGCGACTCGTTTATGCGAATTGGCAAAGCCAAAGACGCACAGAGACTCTATCGTCAGGCGATGGCTCTCGACAGCGAAAAAACTATTTTGGTCGAAAAATTAGCGAAAGTTCAGTAAATATTCTAATCAGTATAATGAGCGGTAGCGAATACCTGCAATTCCACGAAAGTTTTTAAAGTGCAAAGGATTTCCAAGAGGAATTTTTACTGATATTTTTGAAAATCCGCCGTCATTAAGCCTTTTGTGAATCAAGCGTTTTGGAAACGCTAAATTTTCACGACAAAGAGGTTTCGGCGAAATGACTGTTACGACGGAAAATACTACGACAATGCTTTACTGCCCAAAGTGCCGGCGCACATACGAAGAAGGAACACAGAGATTTTGCGATAACGACGGCGGAAGATTGCTGCCTGCGCCGTCAGCCCAAAAAGCCGATTCGCAGGCAAACGGAGTTTTTACAAATCTTTTAGGTAAACTGCCGCAGAACGAACAGGAAAATAAACCGAAACCCGCACCGCGCTTTATTCCATTCAACAAAACCGAAGAATCTGACAAAAAACTGACTTCGTTTCCGTCCGTTGGCAGAATTTTTCAATCTGAAAACTTCCTGAAACCTGAAAGTACCGAAAAGATCGAAATTGATGAACAGATTCTCGAACTTGAAAAATCTTCACCGGAAATTGAAGAAGATTCAATACTCGAACTTGATTTGCCAACGCCTTTAATCGAAACGAAAATTGAGCCGCAGAAACCGCTTCCGCGCATTATCAAACAGAGTGAAGTTCCGTCGGGAACGGCTTTAATCGGCGACCGCCGCATCAATCCGGCGGGCAGGGAAGCGTTGAGTTGGGAAAATACCGACGCGCTGCTCGGTCAAACCGTCAAAGGTCGTTACAATGTCGTCGAACTGCTCGAAGAAGACGATGAAAACAGTATTTTATATTTTGCCGAAGACAAAATCGTTCCCGGAAAAAAGGTCATTGTCCGCGTTTTTATGGACGGCGATCTTGATTCGATTGATTTGTCCGCGAAAATTTTAGCTGAAGAGAGAGTTTCGCTTTCGCATCTTAAACATCCTAATATCGCGGGCGTTTTCGATTCCGGTAAACTGCTCGAAGGCAACGAATTTATCGTTAGCGAATATGTCGAAGGCAAATCTCTTCGTGAAACTCTCAAAGAAACCGGACAATTTAACGCTCTGCGAACGGCGCGAATCATTCGGCAGACTTCATACGCGTTGAGCGAAGCTCATCAAAACGGCATTCTGCACCGCACTCTGAAACCCGAAAATATCTTTTTGACCGTTTCCGAAGCGGGAATCGAGCAGGTTAAACTGATGAATTTCGGCGTGTCGGACGGCACGATTACGGACGATAATCTAGCTTACAAAGCACCCGAAGAAATTGACAATGGAATCACAACCTTTGCCAGTGACATTTACGCGCTTGGTGTGATTGCCTATCAAATGCTGACGGCGCGTTTGCCGTTTAATGAAAGAAAAGAGCGCGATCTGCTCAAGGCGCAGCGTGCCGGATTGACGCTTTTGCCGACAAATTTACGACTTGACCTTTCCCCGCTGACCGATAAAATTCTCGCTAAAGCCGTTGCGTTTAATCCGTCCGAACGCTATCCGAAAGCGCGTGATTTCGGCGATGCGTTTTTTAATGCTCTGTCAACCGTCGCGCCGTGGTCGGATGATGAAAAAGCGGAAGTCAAAGGGGAAATTCCGGCGCAGCAAGAAATTGCAAAACCGCACGAATTCATCGTTGTTCCGGCGATTAATCTGAAAGAAATCGAAGCCGCTGACGCGCTGATTGACGCAGATATTCACATTGCGAAAAAAGCGGATTCGGATGACGAGGAGATGCCGATTGCCGAAGCTAAATCAACCGAAATTCTGCCGTGGGAAAAACGCTCGCCGGAGTTGCCGAAAACCGGAAATTCGATTGGAAACTGGTTGGCGATTTTAGGATTTTGCCTGCTTTTGCTGGCTTTTTGGGGTGTTTGGCGGTTTTTTCTGAATCGCCCGACGCAACCCGAAGTTACACAAACACAATCAATTCCGGTTTCAAAAGCCGAAGTTACCGCCACCGAAACGCCGCAGGATTTGTCCCTGACTTCGGGCGACCCGGACATTGCGCCCGAACCGCGCAATCAAAAACAACCGGCGAACACCGAACATTTTCAAAACAACCGCAACAGTTTGAAGGGTGATCTGGCGAAAAACTTTCTCGGTTTCGACCTTTATTATCCAACTGATTGGACAAAAGCCGACACCCAAACTAATTTTCTCGACATCTCGAAACGCGGCGCAAACAACCTGCCAATCGAGCAAATGATTGTTACGCGCTATGAAAGTCGCGGCACGATGACGCTCGATAAACCGAATTTTCCGAAGCTCGTTGAAAAATCGAATCAGGATTTAAAGGCAAGTCTCGGCGATGGTTTTAAGGTCGTTTCAGAAGGCGAAACAACCATTCAGGATGGTCGCTGGAAGGCTTACGAAGTTAAATTTCAAAGCGCGTCAATCACTGGAAAAGGCGACGGCGTAACAATTTGGGGCAGACGTTTATGGATTCCCGTCCAACGCGGTGGAGTCCGCAGCGGTTTTGTCATCACGATGCTCGCCACCTCGCTCTCCGATGCCGTCAAAAGTGCCGATGAAGTCGGAGTCAACGGCGAACTCGCCGATATTCTCCAATCGTTTGAACCCGAACCGACATTTTAATCGGAGAGCAAGTTTTTCAACCGAAAGCGTAAGTAAATCGGAACTTACGCTTTTTGTTTTTTGAAGATTAGGCTAGAATTAAGGCACTTTCTAACGAAACACTAAATCTTAAAACCTGAACATCAATGAAAATTGTTTTAGCTGAAGAGCAAAGCGGCGGTCAAGTCTCGGAAAAGTCTTTTAATCAACCGATTATTCGGGTCGGACGCGATCCTTTGGAATGTCAGATTACGTTTGACAACGCCAAATATCCGATGGTTTCGCGCAAACACGCCGAATTACGGTTTGAAGGCGAAAAATGGGTTTTGCACGACTTGAATTCGAGTTACGGCTCTTACGTCAACGGTCAGCGCGTCGTCGGTTCGCAGGCGATTGCCGTCGGTAATGTTCTGCAATTCGGCACACAGGGTCCGACAGTGCGCGTCGTTTGGTTTGAGGTAGCGAACGCCCCGCAGAGCATTCCGCCGAAGCAGGAAATTCCGCCGACATCTTTCCAAAATGTGCCGGTCGCGCCGCCGAATTATCAAAATCAATTTCCTGAAAAGGTCACGACCAAACCTTCGCAAACCGGACAGAGTATGCCGCCGCCGTCTTCGTCGCCGGCACAGCTTAATTTTGTTGATTCGCAAATTCATTCGACACCTTTTAAGATCACGAAAAATCAAATCTGGCTCGGACGCGATCCGTCGTGTGACATTGTTTTTGAATCGTCAGCCGTGATGGTTTCGCGCAAACACGCGCAGATCACGAACGAAAACGGCAATTATTTATTGACCGACAACAACAGTTTTAACGGCACATTGGTCAATGAACAGCGCATTTCGACGCAAACGCCGGTTTATCACGACGACGAAATCCAACTCGGAGTCGGCGGACCGATTGTGCGGTTTAATCTGCCGTCGCGGATCGCACCGAAAGGCGCGAGTCTTGCCGGACAACGTGCCGTCGCCGCCAACCAAATCGCGCCGTCGCTCGAAGGATTAGAAAATCTCGGCTCGAAAACGATGGTTGCCAATATCGGTAATATGTCGCAGAAAATCTCGACCGACACTGCCAAACCGACGCTTTTGATGTCACTGACCTTCGGCGGCAAGCAGGAATTAATCATCGGACGCGCCGAGGAAAACGACATTGTGCTGGACGGTTTGCAGATTTCAAATCGCCACGCGCGGCTGATTCAAAGCAGCAATGGAATCTCGATTGAAGATTTTAATTCGACAAACGGCGTTTACGTCAACGGCAACCGTGTTTCGCGGCAGGGAATTTTCCCCGGCGACGCGGTGCAGATCGGTTCGTTTATGCTGCAGTTAGACCAAACGGGCAACATCGGCATCTTCGACACGCGCTCGAAAACGCGAATTGATTCGGTTAATATTACAAAAGAGGTCAAAAATCGTTCGGGCGGCGGAAAAATTAAATTGCTCGATAATGTTTCACTTTCGATAATGCCGAACGAATTTGTCGGATTGCTCGGACCTTCGGGCGCGGGCAAATCTACGTTTATGGACGCGCTCAACGGGATGCGTCCCGCATCCGGCGGCAGCGTTTTGATTAACAATCTCGACCTTTATCAGCACCTCGATTCCTTAAAACAATCAATCGGCTACGTTCCGCAGGACGACATTATTCACCGCGAACTGACTGTTTATCGAACGCTTTATTATGTTGCGAAATTAAGGCTTTCGGGTGATGTTTCCAAAACCGAGATCAATCAGATTATTGACGAAGTGATGGACGTGACGGGTTTAAGCGAACGCCGCGATGTGCCGATCAATCAACTTTCGGGCGGACAGCGCAAGCGTGTTTCAATCGCCGTCGAACTTATCACAAAACCATCGGTAATTTTCTTGGACGAACCGACTTCGGGACTTGATCCGGCGACCGAAGAGAAGATTATGAAGCTCTTTCGTCAAATCGCCGAATCGGGCAGAACCGTGATCTTGACGACGCACGCGATGGAAAACGTCAAACTTTTCGACAAGATCGTGATTCTGATGCGCGGTAAACTGGCATTTTACGGCAAGCCGGAAGATGCTTTGAAACATCTTGGCGCGTCGAGCTTTAAAGACCTTTACGACAAACTCGAAGAACCGGCGGAAAAACGGATTGCGATGGGCGGCGACCGGCATCAGATCACGGAACAGGTGGCGAACGAGTGGAAAGAAAAATTTATTCAAACGCCGCAGTATCGTAAAAATGTCTATGAACCGCTCAAAGAACTCGGCAGTTTGCAATCTCCCGGAGTTCAAAAAAAACGCAGTCTCGGAATTTTCGGTTCGATTCGTCAATTTCTGACGCTCTCGCGCCGTTATTGGGAAGTTTTGTTCCGCGACAAACTCAATCTGTTTATCCTGTTCGTCCAATCGCCGCTGATTGCCATTATGACTTTTCTCGTGATGGACAAAGATCAGCCGCGCGATTTTGCATATTTCGTGTTGTCGTTGGTCGCGGTCTGGTTCGGAACGTCCGTGTCGGCGCGTGAAATCATCCGCGAACGTCCCGTCTATAACCGCGAACGAATGGTCAATCTCGGACTGATGCCGTATATAATGTCAAAACTTTTCGTGCTTGGCGTGATTGTCGGATTGCAGTGCTTGTTTTTATTTTTGCCGCTGAAATTGATGGATTTGACCGGAATAATGCCGATGCCGGGAGAGTTTTTGGGAATCCCGCAATTTTGGGCGATGCTTTTGACTGCCGGAGTCGGCATCGCGCTCGGACTTTTGATTTCAGGACTTGTCAAAACATCGGAAATGGCGACGAGTCTCGTGCCTTTAATTCTAATTCCCCAGATTCTTTTTTCAGGTTTGGTCGGCGTTCCGACCGGACTAAATAAAGTTGTCGGACTTGCGATGCCCGCAACCTGGGCGTTTGACACGATGAAACAGTTTTCAGGTCTCAAGGTTTTGCGTGAAGACGGCGACAAGGACGAAGCTAATAAAGATTGCTCAAAAGAACCTTGCGGACTTTATAAACAAGTCGAATACGATAACAAAGCGATTATCAAGAAAGCCGAAAAAGACATCGCCTCATACAAAGACGAGGCGAAAAAGGATTCGGACAAATATAAAAAGGAGATGGAAGATTATCAGGAAGATATGGGGAAATACCAAACCGGGCAGTTATCCACCAAACCCGATAAGCCGAAACAGCCTGAATTAAAAGAAGTTCCGAAGATTGACGCGGCAAAGGAAGTCCCGAAAGATTTAAGCGGTTATGTTGATTTTCTGCATCCGTGGATGGACGAGATTTTAAATCAACTCGTTTTAATGCTAATGTTTTTTATATTGGTCGTTGCCGCTTTGATCGTTCTGAGAATGCAGGACATCGGTTGACGGGAATAATTTGCGCGAAAAAATAGATTAATAAATGTAAAATCGGCGCATCAAATATACATAATTTTATGAAAGTTTTAGTCACAAATTTGGTTTTATTCATCGTTCTAACTTTTGCTTTTTCCTGCACAAACACTCAAACGGCTTCGCTCGATAATGCGAATGCGCCGGCAAATTCGACCGACGCACCGCCCGAAAAGAAAAAGATCAATTATCCGCCCGCGCCGTCGGCTATTATGACCACTGACATCAAAAAACTGGACGGCACAACCTTTAAACTGCAAGACAAAAAAGGCAAAGTCATCCTGATAAATGCGTGGGCGACGTGGTGCGGACCTTGTATTGCCGAGATGCCGAACTTAATTGAAATGCAGGACAAGTTCGGGGGTAAAGGTTTTGAAATTATCGGTTTAAATTCAGACAATGAGCCGAAGGACGCTATTATGGCATTTGTCGCCAAACAAAAATTGAATTATCAAATTGCTTGGGCGGATGAAGCCTTTATGACCGAAATGATCAAAGTTTCGCGTCTTCAGGGAATTCCGCAGAGTCTTTTGATTAACCGCGAGGGACAATTGACCGGTGTTTTCACCGGCGGCGGCGCGGCGACAGTCAATAAAATGAAGGAAACCGTCGAAAAAATCGTCAACGAATAATTAAACAAGTGAGAAATGAGAATTAAATTCTCATTTCTCATTTCTCACTTCTTCACTAATTTTCGGTTCAACTAAAATTGTCTTAAAACTCGACAGACTGACTAAACCGGGAGCCGCGCCTTTCGGTTTGTTGACAAATTTTTTCGGTGTATAATGAACGGCGACTTTCGGCTGTTCGCGGGCGTGGCTGTAAAATGCGGCAATCTGCGCGGCTTGTAAAAGCGTATTCGGCGGGATTTCCTGACGATTCGGATTTTTAATAATAGTATGCGAACCCGGATAATCTGCCGCGTGAAGCCATAAATCCTGCGATTTAGCGACGCGAAAAGTCAAAAAATCATTGTCTTTGGAAGCCTTTCCAACCAAAATTTCATAATCATCACTCGAAACAAAACGCCGTGCGCCGGTAAAATTATCAGTTATTTTGTCGCGTAGTTTGGACGGCGGTTTGTCGGGTTTTTCATCGAGAAATTCGATCAAATAACCTTCGTCCTTTTCCGCCACTGCTTCGTCTAAAATTTCCTTTTGTAATTTTAAATCTGACACTTGAGATTCCAGTTCACGCAGTCTTTTTGAGATTTCTTCCTTTGCATTTCGCGCTTTTGTATAACGCTTGAAGAACTTTTCCGCCGCGTTTGTCAGCGAATCGTTTTCGTCAATTTCGATCTCAATGGTTGGTATATTTTCATCAAAATAATCAACAACCAGAACTTTATTATCAATCCGCACGGCATCCGCGAGATTCGCCAAAATCAAATCGCCGAAGCGTTTCCACACAGCAGCATCACCGTGATTTTCTAAATCCTGTTCGAGTTTCCGAACGAGTTTTTCGCGTTTTGCAATTTCTTTTTTTAATTTATTCTCAGCCGCTTTCGCCCGATTTTGGAAAATTTTCTCTGCTTCTCTTTCGAGATAAAAATTGTCCAGTGCCTCTGATAAACTGCCGGATTCGCCAATCGAGAAAATCTCCCGATCTCCCGATCTCCTTTTCTCTTTTTCTTCATCGGACTTTTCCCGAAAAGGCGCGGAATATTTACCGGCAATCTCTTGTCCCGCGCCGAATGTGTCGCGCATTTTGTCGAGAATAAAACCGTTTTTATCAAGCAGCAAAAGATTCGCCGAACGTCCGGTTAATTGAATGACTAAAGTGTATTTTTCAGATTCACCGAGTTCTGTAATTGATGAAAAAGCCAGCATCAAAACACGTTCATTTTCTACTTTTTCGATTGATTCGAGGACGGCGTTTGAAAGTCGTTTCCGCAAATACTGGACAAATGAAGGCTGATTGCCTGATTGTTTTTCAAGGTCACGCAGACGGCGTTTGATGAGATAAATTCGCGGCGCGGAAGATTCGACGCTGATAAAAAGAAATTGCGAATCGTTAAGACGGAAATCAACCGCGAGGTTAAGGCGTGCGAGGACAAAAATTTTGCCGAACCTTTGTCCGCTTAGTTCGGACGCAAGTTCGGCACTGATTTGTTCTAAGGTTTTTTCGTTCACGATGTCTAGTTTCAGTGTTCAAGTTGTAAGTTTCAAGTCGAATAACCTGAAACCTGAAACTGAAAACCTGAAACCAATTATTCTTTGACGACAATCGTTCCCGAAAGCAAATCGGGTGCGGTGCGTCGTTCAGGATTGAAAAGAGCCGGAATAAAACCGATTCCGCCGAGTGCCAGCGACACGAGATACACGCTTGAACTAACCGCCGCCTGATGAAACGTCGGATAATCGTTTTCCTCGATGTCAATTGTTTCGAGCGAGAAAAGTTTCATTCCAAAGGTTTTTCCGAACATTCCGACGGCGGTTGTCAGATAAATAAACATCACAATCGCGGCAGTTACGAGAAACGCCAGAAATCCGGCGATGCTCAACCATTTTCCGCCCGAAAGCATAAACGGCGCAAGTAAAACCAGCGATGTAAAAGAGCCGATAATCAAATCGAAAAGTCCGGCGTTAAAACGCATCGCAAACGGCGCGAGGTCTTCGTTTTCATCCGTTTCCTCAGCAAATTCGGTTTCCTCCAATTCGAGAATGTCTTCTTCGTCGGCTTTGACACGCGAAATTTTAATCAGCGGCGCGTTTTTAGTTTCCTGCTCGATTTCCGGCAGATTTCCCGAGACTTTTTCCAAACTCGTCGAAATTATCGCCGCGTTCGGCAGCGGTTTCAACTTGTTTGTGTCATAATCTTTAGTTTCGATGACGGGTAAATCTTCCAGTTTCGGAGTCGCCGCAAAATTTACCGAAGCCTTCATTTCCGGCGGTTTCGGCATCACTTCCGCGTTTTTGGTCGCAATATAGAACGGATAATTTTTGTTCGGCGCGGCTTCCTGTTTAGGCGCGGCTTCCGGTGTATGTTCGGCAAATTTTTTGCGCGATTCTTCAATGCGGCGCATTGCATTTGCCAACTTTAGGTTGGTTTCAATGACGGGTGCGGCTTCCTCGACATATTCAGCTTTCAGCGCGTTTGCGCCGCTTGTCGGCAAGTGCAAGCGGCTGACTGCCGGTGCGGATTCGATGAATGCACCATCTGAATTGACGTTATCAACGCGCTTTCGGACGGCATTTTGCAGTTGCAAACGCCATTCGGGAACGGTCGAGTTTTTATGTTGAAACTCAACCAGCGTCGGGCTGGTTTGTTTCGGGGCAATTTCAGTCGTATTTGATTTAACAGTAACTGAAAGAGCCGGTTGTTGAATCGGCGATGCAATTGATTTACTCATAATCGGCGTATTCGGGGGCGATTTGACCGTCGGCTGACTTAATTTTGGAGTAAGATTAGTCGGATTCGGTTTTACTTCGTATTTATACGGCTTCGAAGCCGTGCAAATTTTATCTTTAAGCTCTTCACGAACCGAATCGTTCATCATCGCTCCACAACTTGGGCAAATTGATAATGTTGGCGCAAGATTTCGATTACAAACTGGACAATTCATAGTTTTAAAAGATTTATGTAGAAAGATTAGCTTTTAAGCGAGAATATGGAAACCTAATGAAATGAACAATACTGAGTGCATACTATCAGAAGTTACTTTAAGTAGTCAATAGTAAAGTTAAGGAAAAGTTAATGTTTAGGGAATAATTTTTCGGGAGATAATATTTATCCGACATTTTTATTTCCGAAGAAATGAATTTCACAATCTTTGACGGGCGGCGAAACCGTCGTCTATTTCGTGCCACCATTCAAGTTCTGAACCTTCGCCGATCTGCCAGCAGAGCAAAATTATTCGACCGTCGCGCATTGAAGGAAAATCAATTAATCCGAGCGTGTAATCTTTTAATTGAACACCGAGTTCGTGAAGTTCAGTGGTCAACTTACCGAGTTCGTAGAGAACGCGGACGTATTCCGTGCCGCCTGCCATTCCTCCGCCGCCAAGTTCCGCCGACATTGCTGCCGCGTGTGACGATTCACGAAACTCCGCGACGGAGGCGTAATGATCTCGAATTTGATGAAGTTTCGGCGCAACTACGGTTAATAATTCGTTGGCTTCCTCAATCGTGAAAACTTTCATCGTTCGTCTTTAGTTCGGACGGAATCGGATAAATCATCCGGTTCTTCGTCAGTGAAACTCTGCTGATAATTAATTTCGTTATTGATACGCGTAAAACTGTCGTTTGAGCTGCTGCGCGATAAATTATTATGTGTCGGCATTTCTTCGGGCGGGACAAACGACGGAATATCGTAATGTCCGGGCTGCGAAGCGTCTTTGCGGACGAGTTCCGCAATGTCACCCAGGTCAATAAAAAAGTCCGCGACATCAATCAGGCGCGGCGCGGTATTTGAACGGAATCCGGCAACCTCAACGCGGCAGCCTTTATACGCAACGGCGTTGATCGCATAAACAAAATCCTCGTCGCCGGAAACCAGAACCGCAGTATCGTAACGTCCGGCAAGCGACAGCATATCAACCGCAATTTCCACATCTAAATTTGCCTTGCGCGTGCCGTCGTAAAACGTCTTTAATTCTTTCTGCACGACGCGAAAACCGTTGCGCCGCATCCATAAAAGAAAACCTTGCTGACGCTCTGCGCCCGCGTCAACGCCGGTGTAAAAAAAGGCGCGAAGCAGGCGACCGTCGCCTAATAAAACGCGCAAAAGTTTGTTGTAATCAATATCAATATTATGAAATCGCGCCGCGTGAAAAAGATTATTGCCGTCAATAAAAACAGCCACGCGCCCACGATGTCCAAACTGCCAAGACGAACTGGTAGTCGTGTCAAACTGCATTGTTTTTTGTTCCTTAATTAAAAATTAAGGCTGATTTGTCCGGCAGTCGAAAACTGAAAAAGCGAAACGAAATTTCCTAAAATTATAATTTAATACTATGCTGATTTACTTGTTTCTAATTGATAAATGCTTTGGCTAAATATCGGTTTTATTCCAAAAGATTTTTGTTAAACTGTTTATTCGTTCGGTTTCGACAGAAATTGATCGCAGACCAAAAAGCCGTTTATAGTTTGCACTTTGCATCACGCATCGGTCAAACAATTTGTTTATATAATAGTAACATTTCAAAGTATAATTCTAAAAGTATGAATGAAAACAACGAACAGTTTCAAACCGAAGAAATAGCCTTTAAACCTGAAGAACTAATCTTGTGCAAAAATTGTGCGCGGACTAATCCGCCGACGCGTTTGAACTGCTTTTACTGCGGCGTGGAACTCGAACTTTCTGCTGAACAAGCAGCGAAAATTGCCCCCGTTTTGCGAAAACTCGAAAATTGGGAAAATGGTTTTAATTTGATATATTTGCCTAACAGCGAAAATATCAATCACGAAACAACCGCGCAAATCGCTAAATTTGTCGGGTTGGAGAATGAAATGCTGCAAAAGATTTTTGACGCGAACAAGCCCTTACCGATTGTCCGCACGGAATCTTTGAGAGAAGCCGAAGTCCTGCAAAATCGGTTTAATGAATCAAACTTGAATAGTTTGATTTTCAGTGATGAATCGCTCGATGCGGAAAATTTTCCAAAGCGTCTGCGTGGTTTGGAATTTGAAGACGGCAAGATTTTGCTGTTTCTTTTTAATAACGACGAAATCGAAAAGATCAACATTGCCGATTTGAATTTGATAGTTTCAGGCGCGATTTTTGAAAAATCGGTCGAATCGCTCGAAAAGCGAAAGAAAGGTGAAAACAAAATTTTAGAGGCGAGCGAAACCGCTTCGGACGAGATTTTAATTGATATTTACACAAAAGACGATTCAACAGGCTACCGGATTTTGACCAAAGGTTTTGACTTTTCCTGTCTCGGCGCGGAAAAAGGAATTTTGGCGCGTGAAAATATCAAAAAACTTATTATAAAGTTGCAAACAGTTGCGCCGAACGCGAAAACAGTTGACGATTATCTGTCGCTCAGAAATGTTTTAGGCGAAATTTGGGAAGTCGAACAGAGAAAGGATTCAAAAGGTCTGACTCGTCAAAGATTCGGTAAATTCGACTTGAGCAATGTTTCGTCGAGTAGTAATTTACAGCAGTTTACAAAATATTCACGCCTGCAACGGCAAATTTTATGAAAGATTTTAAGACAAAAGGAAAAAGACAAAAAACAAAGTTTGAACCGCGACGACGCGGATTGGAAGATCGAAAGTCAATCGAAAGAAAACCTTTTGAGAGAAAAACAATCGAGCGAAAACCAATTGAGGAAGCAGCTTATAAACCACAAACTCCTAGTTTAATTTATGGTTTTCTGCCGGTTCTCGAATCGCTTCGCGCCAATTCGCGGCGGATTGAAAAGATTTTGATCGCCGACGGCGGACGCGAACATCGTATCTCGGAGATTATGGATTTGGCGCGGGAAAATCACATTCAATTTCAGAAAGTTCCGCGTGAAAGTCTGACAAAATTGGTCGAACCCGGCGCAAATCATCAGGGCGTGATCGCGTTCACGGCTTCGGCGGATTACGCAGACACAGACAAACTTTTGACGGAAATTATCGCCAAGCAAAATTCTTTAACATTGATTTTAGACGGCGTTGAAGACCCGCGAAACTTGGGCGCAATTTTGCGCGTCGCCGAATGCGCGGGCGTTGACGGCACATTTATTCCCGAACACCGCGCCGTTGGTTTGAACGAAACAGTCGTCAAAACTTCCGCCGGCGCGACCGAATATACAAAAATCGCCAAGGTAAAAAACCTGAATCGGTTGATTGAAGAGTTGAAAAAGAATAATATTTGGGTTGTCGGAACAAGCGGCGATGCCGAAAAAAATTACGCCGATTGGGACTGGAAAAGTTCGTGCGCGTTGGTTTTGGGCGGTGAAGGCAAAGGTTTACACCGGCTTGTCGCTGAAAATTGCGATGAACTCGTGAAAATTCCGATGCAGGGAAAGATCGAAAGTTTGAACGTCTCGGTCGCCGCCGGCGTAATACTTTTTGAAGCAGTCAGGCAGAAAGTTTCAAGTTCAAAGTTTCAGGTTTCAAGCGAGGAAATTGAAACTTAAAATTATAAAAATATATGTTTTGTCCAAAATGTGGAACACAAAATCCTGAAACGGGAAGATTTTGCCGAAGCTGCGGCGCGGATTTAGGCAATGTTTCGGCGGCTTTATCGGGTAAATTGCAGCAGGCTCCATATATTGTTGACCCCCGAAAACGCGGGGTCAGTTGGGAAACCGCGATCACCAAACTTTTTACGGGAATGGCTTTTTTGATCGTCGCCATCGTTCTCGGCGTAACCGGAATGGCGGGCGGACAAACGTGGTGGTTTTGGATGTTAATTCCCGCTTTCGGTGCGCTCGGCAGCGGTGTCGCGCAATTTGTGCAGCTCAAAAAATTGGAGAAAAAAGAAGCGTTATTCGCTCCGCAAAATACACAAAACTCAATAAATTACGCATCGCAAAACAACGCATTACCATCGTCGCAAACCGATTATATCGAAATAAAGCAGCTACTTCGTTCAGGCAACAAAATCGAAGCAATCAAGGTTTATCGTGAAACTTTCGGTTCGAGTTTAAAGGATGCAAAGGAAGCAGTCGAGCAAATCGAACGCGAACAGGCGACAAAACCGGATTTCGTCCCACCGCCGCGCGGCTCAATTTACGAAACCGGCGAACTGGAAATTCCGCCGAGCGTGACCGAAGGAACGACGCGCCATCTGCAAATGGATTCCGAAGGCGAAACCATGACTTTGCCGAAAAAGTAAATTTGAGAAGCGGAACGCGAACCCCAGTTCGCGGCAATTCTTTGCTTCTAATTTTTCTTCCGCAAATCCAATTTGTGTCCCGACAATTTTTCAAGAACTTTTATATATTTTTTGGGGAAAAGACGTGAAACGTAATTAATGGCGTGCGCGTCTTTGCCGATTAAAATTCGCGGATTTTCAGATTTGATGCCTTTGATAATGGTTTCGGCGGCTTGTTCCGGCGAAGTTTGGGCGACTTGATCGAAAAATTTTACGCCTTGAGTTTTGTATTCTTCGGGCGTTTTTTCGCCGATGCGCGAATTGCGGGCGATGTTGGTTTTGATGCCGCCGGGATGAACGCTCGAAACGCGGACATTTGTGCTTTCGAGTTCGTGGCGCAAAGATTCGGTAAAGCCGCGCACGGCGAATTTTGAAGCGCAGTAAGCCGTTTGTTCAGGCGGCGCGATCAGTCCGAAAACGCTGGAAATATTGACGATGTGCGCCGCTTCCTGTTCCTTTAAAACAGGCAGAAAAACTTTGCAGCCGTAAACCACGCCCCAAAAATTGATGTTCATCAGCCATTCAAAATCTTCGAGCGAGATTTGTTCAAAAGTTCCCATCAAACCGACTCCGGCGTTATTTATCAAATGCGTAACGCGATTATGTTTGGCTAAAACTTCTGTTTTCAGACGTTCAATTTGTTCGAGTTTTGAAGTGTCAACAATATGTTTTGAAACCGCTGCGCCGAGTTTTTCAACCATTTCAAAAGTTTCATTCAAGCCTTGCTCATTGACATCGCAAATCGAAATTCCGGCAATTTTTTCTTCCGCAAAACGAACCGCCAAAGCGCGACCGATTCCCGAAGCCGCGCCTGTGATAACTGCCACGCTGTTTTTTGATAAAGACATAAAATTAAAGTCGAAAAGTGAAAAAGTGAAAAAGTTAGTTGATTTGCTACTTCAAAAACTTTTACCCTTTTACCCTTTTTCACTTTTTCACTACTATTCTTGCATTTCCGACGTTGCCGTTCGTGTCGAAAACCCGCAGAGTGACCGAATATTCGCCCGCTGTTTTGACGGGAATTTCGACAGTATAGCGTTCTTTTTGGCTGTCGGAAATCCCATCGTCGGCGTAAACTTCGTGCCATCCGCCGCCGTTGATGCTGAATTCGGCTTTGTTCAGATAGCTGGATGTTTCGGCTGCTTCAAAAATCACACGCGCTTTGTCGCCGGAAATTTGCGGACTTCCAACAGCCGAAACGGTTGGCGCGGTGTTGTCTATGTCGAAAGGCTCGCTCGTTTTTTCGCCCGAAAGCGTTTGATTTGCGGGATTTGAGATCGAATCTTTGGCGACGATTTTGAAAATATAACGACCGTCGGCTAACGCCTGACTGTCAATCGTGTAAAAAGTATCGGGCAGATTTTCTTTTAAAAGTTTGAAATTTGATTCGCCGATTTCCTTGAAATAAACGTCGTAAACGAGTTTGTCGCTGTTGCGGTCTTCCGCCGTCCATTGCAGCGATTTCGCGCCGCGCTGATACACGCGTCGCGCACTCGAAGGCGGCACAATCACGCCGAAAACCGCCGGATCGAGTCCTGAAAGCTCGATGTTCGGATCAATCTGCACCAACGGATTCGCCGCTAAACCGACATTTGTCGGCAAAACCTGAATCGTCAAAACTTCCGGCGCAATGTTGCGCGAAAGAAACGAAACAGTGACTTCACTCAAACTCGCCGCGCTTCGCAGAATTGCCCGCCATTGCAGATATTTTGCTTTCGGACTGGCGATTTGTATGCCTTTCGCATCAGTGTAACTCGCGCTCCACGCACTCCACGTTTCGTTCGGTTTTTCGGTATTTCCGCTGCGCGTTTGGAGCGTGACGTTACCGCTTGAATTCCACCAGATTCTGCCCCAGGTTGAAACGGCTTTTGCGTCTAAAACTGCCGATTCGTAGCTTCCTTCGGCATTTGATTCCGCGCCGAAATTATAAAGTTTTCCCTGATTGCTCGAAGTCGCAAACAGTTTATTTCCGCTTGATTTGATCGTCGAAATTTGTCCTTCGTCCGACTGCAAAAGCAGTGTTTCACGCCCTGCGTTCGTCACGCTGTAAATTCTGCCTTTATCGGAAGTGCCGATTAATACGCCGTTTTGATTGGCGTAAATCGCAAATGCCGAAACGGTTGCCGAATTCCAAATCACGTCGCTGCCGCCGTCGGGCAAAATTCGGTAAACGGCTGATTTTGAAGAAGTTAAATCGTAACGGCTCTTGGTCGGCGTTTCAGTTGTCGCCGCGCCCGGTTTTTCGACTGAAACAGTTTTGCTTTCGGTTGTCGGAGTTGTTGTCGCCGCGTCGGTTTTGGGTGCAGAAATTGATTCGCCGAGCGCAAGCGCGTAAACCGAACCGTCCGCGCCGATTGATAATTCGTGAATTTCGCGCAATGGTGAATCGAGAACGCCGAACGGTTTGCCGTCCGCGCCGAATTTTAAAACCAAACCGTTTGAATCCGTTCCGGCGTAAAGATTTCCACTTTTATCGGCGGCAAGCGAAATAATATGAGTTTCGCTCGTGTCAAAAAGCAGGGAAGTTTCCGGCGTTGCATTTGCCGATTTAACTTTGTAAATCTTGCCGTTTTCGCCCGTTCCAACCGCCAAACTTCCGTCCGCTAAAACCGCCAGCGACCAAATATATTTTTCCTTCGGATCAAAATAAACGCTCGCTGTTCCGCTCGAATTAATATGATAAACTTTGCCGTCGGGCAGAGTCGCCGCGAAGATTTCGCCACGATTTCCGATGGCAATTGCCGAAACATTGAGTTCGGCTAAATCCGCAAAAAGAGTTCCTTTGCCGATTGCGTCAACTTTGAAAACTTTGCCGTCGCCGCCCGTTCCGAGATAAACATTGCCGCTTGCGTCAACCGCGCTCGACCAAACGTAAGGTTGTTCGGTGCGGAAAATTTCGTTCAATTTCGGCGCAAGCGAAATCACGCCGTTATCATCAATCGAAACACCGCGCGAATCGCCCTTTAAAACGTCGGCGCGTGAATTGACCGACCATATTTCGGGTTCGCTCGCTTTTATTATGATTGAAAAATTAAATACGAGAATTGCAAAAAGAAGATATTTTTTCATCTATGTTGAATTGTAATTTTAACTTGGCTCCAAAAACAAAAATACACGAAAAAAAGGCAAAAAGGAACTTGCCTTTAAATTTGAGTAAATATTTCAGAAAAAGTTTATGTTAAGTAAAAGGCAAAAAGGACTTGCCTTTTATGATGTTTATCCAATCCAAATTTATTTAGCTGTTTTCATTTTTTCTTTTTTAATTGGTGGCGCGATTTCTGCAAGTGGTTTTGCTTCGATAAATTTCACGGCGTTTTCCAGTTCATCCGAATCGCCCGTAATCAATCGCGCACTACGTTCGCGGGTCAGGTAAGCCCAAAACCATTCGCTCAAAACATAAAGACGATTTTTGAAGCCGATCAGCGAAATAACGTGAACGAACAGCCACGCGAGCCACGCGATAAATCCGGTTAATTTGAATTTGCCGAGTTGGACAATCGCCTTATTTCTGCCGATTGTCGCCATCGAACCTTTGTCGAAATACTTGAAATCCTTGCGCGGTTCATTTTTCAAATCGCGCAAAATATTCGCGGCGGCGTTTTCCGCCATCTGCATCGCGGCGGGCGCGACTCCGGGAACGGGCGTGTCGTCTTCCTGTTTCAGATTGACCATATCGCCGATCACAAAAATATTTTTTTGATCGCCGACGGTCAAATCTTTGTTGACGAAAACTCGTCCGGCTTTGTCGGTTTCAACGCCCAAATCTTTGCCCAAATGTGATGCGGCAACGCCGGTTGCCCAGACCGCGACATCGCAATTGATCCATTTTTCGCCGACTTTGACGCGACCGGCTTCGACATCGGTGACGAAACTGTTTAGATAAACTTCGACTCCTAATTTTTCCAAATCCGCTTTCGCGTGTTCCGAAAGCGATTTGTCGAATGCACTTAAAATGCGGTCGCCGCCTTCAAAAAGCTGAACGAGAGCGCGTTTTGTATCTATCAACTTAAAGTCGTTCGCCAATGCCAGCCGCGCAATGCCGGCAATCGCGCCCGCCATTTCAACGCCGGTTGCGCCGCCGCCGATGACGACAAAATTCAAGTGTTTTTTGACTCCGGTAATATATGCGTCGCGCTCGGCAAGTTCAAAAGCAAGCAAAACGCGGCGGCGGATTTCGACCGCATCTTCGACGGTTTTCAGTCCCGGCGCGTCCTGTTCCCACTCATCGTGACCGAAATAAGAATGCCGCGCACCGGCGGCGATAATCAGGTAATCGAACGGAATTTCCGAGCCGTCGTGCAATTTGACTTTTTTGTTTGCCAGATCAAAACCGACGACTTCGCCCAACACGACTTCGATATTGTCGGCGCGATGCAAAATCCGTCGAATCGGCGAAGCAATCTCTCCCGGCGACAGCACGGCAGTCGCCACCTGATACAAAAGCGGCTGAAAAGTATGATGATTTTTGCGGTCAATCAACGCGACTTCGACATCTTTGTTCGCCAAAGCCTTCGCCGCCTGAAGTCCGCCGAAACCGCCGCCGATAATCACGACCTTTGGTTTATCTGCCATAAAAACCTCCGATATTTGTTACAAAAATGCTTGTGAAAATTATCTCATAATCCAATAAATTTTGCATAAATCGAACGCGCAACGGAAACGTCGTCAGTTCCGCGAATGATGGCGCGGGCATCCTGAAAAACGGTTAATTCGTAGGTTTCAACCTGCATTCTCAGCAAATATTCATTTTGTTTCAGTTCGCCGTGTGGTTTCAGTCTTTCAGCTAACACTTTCAAATTTAAATGCGTCGGTCGCGGCGGCGCGATTTGAACGGCGTTGCGTCCGCACAAAACAGCGGAAAATTCGGCTGATTCCGCGTCGAGAAATTCAAATGAGCGTTTCGCGCAGGTTTCGCAATCTTCGTTCGGCTTGCCCAATTTAATCTTGCGCCAATCGTTTTGCCAAACGTCAATTTGAATCAAGGATTTGTGCAAAGCGTCGAGATTTCCGGTTAAGATTTTCAACGCTTCGGTCGTTTGAATCGCCGAGATACTCGAAATAATCGGCTGAATCACGCCCGCCGTGTCGCAGGTCGGCGAACTTCCGGCATCAGGTATTTCTTCAAAAATACAGCGCAGACACGGCGTTTCATTGGGAAAAATCGTCATCGTCGTCCCGTAACTCGAAACCGCCGCGCCGTAAATCCACGGCTTTTGCAATTTAACACAAGCATCGTTAATCAAATAACGAATCTGAAAATTGTCCGTGCCGTCGAGAATCAAATCAACGTCTTTGATAAAACTCTCAATATTTGAATGATTGACATCGGCAACAATCGCGTCAATTTCGATCTCCGAATTGATTGCCGCCAAACGATTTTTTGCCGCAACCGCCTTCGGCAGACGTTCTTTCGCATCCGATTCGGAATATAAAGTTTGCCGCTGTAAGTTTGTAAATTCGACAAAATCACGGTCAACAATCCGCAAAAAACCGACACCTGCACGCGCCAAAATCTCCGCGTGCGACGCGCCCAACGCACCGCAACCGACGAGCAGCACGCGTGAATTCAATAATTTTTCCTGTCCGTCTTGACCGATTTCGCGGAACAAAATTTGTCGGCTGTATCTTTCAATCATATAATTGCTGCAAGTGCTTACAAAAGATTAGTCTAAATAAATTGTAGCACTCGAATCGGCAAACTACTCAAAGTTTCAAATCCAAAAAAGAGTTTTCAAAATTATGAAAAAATTAATAATGTGTTTTATTTTACTCGCAGGGATTCAGGCAGCAAACGCGCAGGATTTTCCGCTCCCGGAAAAAGCGGACTACCCGGAAATTAGTGTTTCCGGTAAAAGAACTGCCGATTTTGTGCCTTCCGGGTGGAAAATAATCGGCGAAACAAAAGGCGATCTGAACGGCGATAAAATTCCTGACGCGGCATTGGCAATCATCGGAACAAGCGCGGAATTTATTACCAAAGGCGAATTTATCCAACCCGACGGCTTTGATTCAAATCCGCGAATGCTGATCGTTTTATTCGGTGAAAAAGACGGTTACAAACTGGCTGAAAAAAGCAATTCGATGATTGCCGCCGCGTCCGGTCCGCAGATGGAAGAACCGTTTGACAGTATCGAGATTAAAAACGGCATTTTACAGATCACGCAGCATATTTTTATGAACGCCGGCGGCTGGTCAACTTCGAGTCATATTTACAAGTTCCGTTTTCAAAAATCCGAATTTGCACTGATCGGTGTTGATTATAATTCCGTCCGGCGCAACAGCGGCGAAGTTGAAAACCGTAGTTACAATTTTCTGACGCGCAAAGTCAGAATTGAAAAGGGAAGCATTTCAAACAATAAAACGAGGAACACGATGCGAAGTTTTAAGCCGAATTCAATTAACACTTTGAAAACTTTCCCCATTCCTTTTGAATACGAAATTGAAAAGGATTTTTATCTTTAAAGTATTAATGTGGAAGAGCTTATCTAAGTCTTTCCAAAACTGCGCGACTCATTTCCTTCATCGGCGCGTCTTTTCTTGTCCAAATTTTTTGCTGCTCCATTGCCTGTGCGATGAGCATTGCGAGTCCGCCGATTTTCGGGACTTCCGCGATGTCGGCTTCGTTCATTAATTGCGTTTTAAACGGAGTGTAAACGAGGTCGTAAACGAGATGTAATCCTTTTAATTGTTCGGCTGATACGGGCGTTACACCTTCGTCTTTGCCTTTCATTCCGAGCGGCGTGGTGTTCACTAAAATATCGAATTCACTGTAATCTTCGCCTTCCGATTTGAAATTTGAAATTTGAAATTTGAAATCTTCGGCTAAACTTTCGGCTTTTTTAATATCTCTCGCAAAAATCGTGACTTCCGCGCCCGATTGTTTGAGTGCGTAAACACACGCCCGCGCCGCGCCGCCTGCGCCTAAGATTGCGACTTTTGCGCCGTTTAAATCGCCGTATGAATTTAATAAAGGTTCGATAAATCCCTGCGCGTCGGTGTTGTAGCCGTGCAGTTTGCCGTCAATAATTTTGACGGTATTGACCGCGCCGATACTTTTCGCGGTTTCGTCTATAAAGTCTAAATGTTTGATGATGCTTTGTTTATGCGGAATTGTGACTGAAAAACCTTTGAAATTTAATTCGATCTCGCGTGTTTCGGGTTTGACCATCCGGCGGATGAATTCGTCTAAATCGTGTGTTTGCAAAGGAACAAAAACCGAGTTCAAACCGTAAAACTTAAACGCCGCGTTGTGCATATAAGGCGACATCGAAACACTCGTGTTGCTGCCTAAAATGCCGTAGACTTCGGTTGTTTCGTCGAGTTCTTTGGCGCGGTAGACTTCGACCAAATCTCGCGCCGAAACTTGTCCGGGCGCGGTTTCTCGTCCCGCATCGAGCGCGGCGTAAGTCATAAACGCACCGTGCGCCAACCCCAAAATCCTCGTCCATTTGCCGCCTTCGCCCATAGCGATTGGGATGATTTGTCTGTTTTCGGATTTTGCGCGTTCGAGTAGTTTCCAGATTGGAATTGCGTCGGTGATGTCGTCAGTTTGAACTGCAATCTTTACAACATCAGGTTCTTCCTGCAAAAGAGATTTGTAAGTTTCTATAAGATTTTCAGGCGATTGATTAAAAAAATGTTTGGATTTAATGATTTTTTTGAAAACTTTCCCCCAAATCATATTTATCTTGTTTTCAGAAAAATCATTTTCCAAATCAGCCCAGTCTGTAAATTCAAAAATTGGTGAATCAATCCAAAATTCCTCTCTGTCTTTGTATGACAAATTTTTTTTTCCGCCTTCTTCGGAAGGTCGAAAAGTGGTTAGGGTGATTCCCCGATAATTCTGAAGTTCGGTTGGACTATATACAATCTGTTCAAAACCATCTTCATTCAAACAATCAAAACGAATCTCAATTACGTCTGCGAGAATATCGGCGCGTTTTATTTGTTCGATTAGTTCGTCGGCGGTTTCGGCGCAGACTGAGATGCAGATTTTTCCGTTGTTCATTGGGTTAGTGTTTGGTTTTTTGTTTTTGGGTTTTAGTTTTTTATTTAATTTAAGTGATTGCAATTTGCCCAAAAACAAAAAACAAAAAACCAAGAACCAAAAACAAAAAAAACTCAAGCCCGCGTTTCTGACGAAGGCATATTCATGACAAAACTGATCGCTGCGATTAGACACGCGATGACTGCAACTGCTGCCGATGCGACGATCAGTGTTTGCCCGCTTTGTTTGACGGCGATGGCGGTTAATGCCCACGCGATTGCCAGCGGATAGAAATAATTTGTTAATTTCAAACGAATTATCACGCCCAAAATCGCCGCGATAAAAATTAATCCTGCGCCGAGCAAATTTGCCGTTGAATCTGAAACTTTGACACCGAGATAAACGAGCGCGATGGTCGCGTTCAAAATCGTCGCCGCCGTCACCCAGCCGAAATAAAGTCCGAAAGGGAATTTGGCAAACCAATAGTCGCCGTTTGTTTCGGTCTTTTGGAGTTTGATGTTGATAATCGCCAGCGTTGCGAGCATCACTAAAATAATTCCGAGACAAAGAACAATCGCTTCCTGACTCCAAAAATAAAGCCACGCACAATTGGCGACGCAACTGACAAGATATGTGCGGCGAATTGCGCGAAATCTTTCAATCTGCGACGGCAAAGCCTGATAAATACTGAACGCCAGACAGCCGAGATAGATCAAACTCCAGATCGCAAACGCATAACCCGACGGCGTAATATGCGTCGGATATTTGTCGGAAGGAACATTTGTCAAAACGCCGCCCAACAATCCGGTCGCCGCGAAATAGTTGAAAATAATCATTCCGACAGTCGCAATTATCACAAGAATCGGCTGTAATTTATCGTTCATAATTTTTGCTTGGTTTTCAAAACTTTTAAGTTATAATACTGGCATAAATTTTAAATTGAACGAAATTATGAACCGTTATTTGTACAAATGTTAGGCGTTAGCAAGGCACATTATTCGTATCTGATTGGCACATTTGCTAATTTTTCACCGAAAAAATGCTGATAGCTTGACGATTTCGTATAAAAATTACTTAAATCGTAAAGTTTCGTCAACGAATTCGAGCATTATTATTGATAAATACGCCTCAACCCTGTTGTGGCACCGTGCTTGCAATGAATATAATGGCAACTTTCCCCGAAATGCCCCCGAAATGAAAGGAAAGAGGTAATTATAAATGATGAAGACATTGAAACAGATATTTTTTGCGGCGGTCGTTTGCATCGGTTTTTCGATGACGGCGATGGCGCAAAAAGACGGTGACAAAAAACCACCAAAGAAACCCGATCCGCCGGTGATTGTCGCTCCTGACAAAGATAAACCGAAAGACACGGAGAAACCGAAAAAGCCGCAGGAAGTCGTTTTCCTCGGCGCAAATCAAAGGGAAATTTACTCAATTTAACAACCAAAAAAGGCAGCTCATTGAGTTGCCTTTTTGATTCGGTTGAATAATTTAGCCTTTGATTACTGAAAATTACCGGAGTTATTTTACGTTTTCAAACTACCGACGCTTTCGTGGAAATCAACTTCTATTTAATCAGCCTCATAACTTTTTAACAGCAAAATTATTTTTTGCCGACAACATCGTCGTCTCTGTCGCCGGCAGTGACTCTGACAAAACCGAACATTCCGTCGTTGACAAAATGCGGACGCACCGCGCAAATCACCAGATAAATTCCCGGTCGGTCGAATTGGACAACTTCCACGCGGTCTTGCGACTGTGTGCTTGGGTCGAGTCCTCGATAAATCCGGCGGTTCGGGTCGTTAATCAGCGGTGGTCCGGTCGGAAGATTGGTCGGCTGAACAGTCAGATTGGTATTAATATCGCCGGGCTGCGTCCCGTTGTCATAAACCAAAACTTCGTGAAAACCGCCGACGATAAAATTAACCGTGCCGCCTGCCTTTATTTGAACCATTTTCGGAGTCAGCGCGTGGTGGTTAGCAGTTCGCGGATTGTTATTCGGAAACCTGTCGAGTGACGGCATCGTCATCCAGCCGCCGAAACTGACAGTCGCGCTGGTCGGTGAATTGCCTTCTTTCGAGTCCGAACGCATTTCAGCATTTTGCTGCTGCTTTTCCTGTGCCAACACGAAATAAGTGGTTAGTCCGATGACACCACACATTGCGATACAAAGAGCAATAAAACTCAAATGTTTCATTTTTTCCCTCCTTGTCCCTGATTTGGGGACATTTTGACAAACTGTGGAAAATGGGATGCTCCGACAAACTCCACAGCAGTCTGCGCGGAGCATTTTTTGATCGAAGTAACTCTTAGAATTGGGAAAAAAGCGGTTGCCGCAGTTTTTAATTACTTCGACGAATCATCAAAGTTATTGAAAACAAGGCGTATTTCGGGTTATCGGACAACAAATCAACGCAGAAACAATTTGAATTTGCGAGAAAACCCGACACAGTCTCCCGCGAAAATCATCACGTTTCTGCGATGAAATTTGTCTTGCATATCCGCTTGAAATTGCTCGTATCGGTCAATAATTTGACGTTCAATCGCACAGTCTAAGATAAGGGCGAAAAAAGACGGTCAGCACAAAAATTAATACTTTAAAGATTGGTTGAAGTAGATTGGATTTATTTACGAATCACACGCGTGATTTCCGACGGGGAACTTTCCGTCCCGTTTGAGTCAACGGCGCGGACGTAATAATAATAAATCTCGCCTGATTGAACGCCTTCGTCCTTGTATTCGGTTGTCGGAATCGGTTCGCGGTTGCGCCGTTCCCATTGGTCGAGCGGGACGTTTTCGTCGGCTGACCGATACATATTATAACCGACAAAATCAACCAGTGGATTCTGCTCAAACCGGTTTCCGGCGTGGTCGGTAAAAGAAACCTGCGGCGTGAAAGGTGCGCTTTCATTGCCGTTTACTTCGACCTGCGTGAGTTTGTAAAAATATCGTTCGCCGACTGCCGCCGCCTGATCGTTAAAATTTCCGTCCGTGATCGGCTCATCCGTCAGTCTTTCCCAAAACACAAACGGCAGATTTTCATTGACCGAACGGTAAACGTGAAAGCCGATATAATTTTTTTCGATCTTCTGCAGGAGTTTCTTTTTCAACTTGTTTTTGTATTTCTGTTTCATAAATAAGTTATTTTATACCGATAAAAAAGACGGCTCAAATAGAACCGTCTATTCTTAAATTACCTGTTTATTATTCAAATGTATAAATCTTGTATCAATACACGATTTGGGTCATTTGAATCTATAATCAAAACTACTTCGTCACCGTTTCGATATGACTGTGTTTTGGAATTTTTCATAATAGCTGAACCTTTCTGAAAATTTTGCCGGCTATAATTATATGAGAATTCGATACGCCCGCGATCCTTAAAAAAGGAAACATCCGTAATCTTCCCTATAACACGCACACCAGATTTAAATATTTGCTGAATTGAACTTACACGCCAATAAAGTAAAATGATTCCAATAATACTAAAAACAAAGGCGATAATTATAAAACCATAATTATTGCCTGAACCACCGACAACTGAGCCACTTCTCCGGTTTGTAAAAGATACACCAAAAAATGCAACGGCTATGTAAATTCCCCAACCTACAATTGGTAATATAATGGCGAGAAACGATAGATAATCGTTTTTCATTACATTAAAGAATGAAGGTTTCTGATTATATTGAATTAATTTCGGAATTGAATTATTAGTTTCTTGAAAATCACTTTCTAACAAAGAGTTACATTTCTTACAGTTGTCCGCAGTTGCCCAATTTGTAAATCCACACTGACGACATTTGATACTGTTCATATTATTTGGAAGTTAGAAATTTTGATGGTGTAATTGAAGTTTGAAGGTATGCAGAATTTGCACCATTAAATTCTATATGATTTAGAAAGTTAGCGTCAATTGTTTTTTTATTGAAATAATTATTAACAAGTTGCAAATCAAATTACAAAAGGGCGACTTTGATTCAGTCACCCTTTTTTGTTTCACATCCGCCGGGAGCGCACGCATCCTTGTCTGCGCGTGTGTATAAAGAATTTACTCGCAGGCAAGGATGCGTGCGCTCCCGGCGTTGATCCGTTACATCATAAATCCGAGATTGTTATTCGGGAAATTAACAATATTCGGGAAAACCGCCGAAAGATCGGCATCGTTCAAGCCAAACCAACGCGCCAGTGTTCCGGCGTATTGTTCGACGCTGGTTGTCGGAAGCCAGCGACCGCGCGGAGCAGTTCCGGTGTCAATGTCGTCCGGTCCGCCGAGTTGCAGCGTCGGAAAAACATTTCCCGTGCCGTCCGGTCGGGTGCTGCCGTAAATATTGCCGCCCATCACCGCGCCGCCCATTACGAGCAGATGATTGCCCCACGCGTGATCCGAGCCGACATTGCCGCCCGAACCCGCCGGATTCATTGTCCGCCCGAAATCCGAAAGTGTAAATGTCGTGACATTGCTTTGAACGCCTTGTGCGCCCATTTCATCGTAAAAAGCCCGCATTGCCTGACTCAGTTGAACGAACAAAGCGTTTTGGCTGTTTCCGCCGCTGACCTGATTTTGGTGCGTGTCAAATCCGCCGAGTTCGACAAAGAAAACCTGCCGGTTGACCGTTAAATCGGAGCGTTTTTTGATGATTCGCGCCACCTGTTTAAGCTGTCTGCCGAGATCGGTGTTCGGAAAGGCGGCGGTGACTTCCTGAAATGTGCTGAGAGCCGTGCTTGCCGATTGCGCCTGATCGGTAATGTGGCTTGCCGCACCGACGAGTGCCGAGTCCAAATCAACCGTGCGAAGTTCCGCCAGAGCCGTATTTCGCGCATTAGAAAAAGGATCGGTGCAACACGTTCGACTTGCCAGCACGAGCGTTTCATTGAGCGGCGTGCCGGCATCTCTAATCGCTAACGGTGTCGTGCTTTGTCCGAGCGTGAAAAGCTGCGTTCCGGCGGTCGAAGTAATCATGGAAATTCGTCCGTTCGGATTGTTCGCCGCGTTTGTCCGGTCGGCGATTTTTCCGCCCCAACCGATTGGAATCGGCGAATCGGAACGCGACGTTTGCTGCTGCTGTTTCTGATCCGAATGCGAAAAAAGCTGAAAAGGTCGCCACGCCGGATTTTGCTGATACTGCGTTTTGGTCATCGGACGAATCAGGTTTCCCGTGTTCGCCACGACCGCCAGTTTGCCCTGTCCCCAAAGTTCGTGAATGCCGTTATTGATGCCGCCCGCCTGCGGAACTGCGCCAAGATTCGGATGCAGTCCGTAAGTCAGATTTCCCAAACGCGGAACTGTAATCGGCAATAATTGATTTTGCGGAATCGCCAAACCCTGCGAAGATCGAGCCGCCGCGTAAAGCGAATAGTTGCTGATATTCGCATCCGAGTGATTCGGAATAATCAGATTATTTCCGTCATTGCCGCCCGACAGTAAAATGCAGACGAGCGCACGATAATCCGTCGGAACTGATAAATCGTCCGATTTATCCTGAACCGTCTGCGCCATTGCGCTCATCATTCCAAAATGTTCGACCTGTGTCGCTAATGCCAGCATACTCAGGGCGCAACCCGATTTCTTTAAAAAGTTTCTTCTATTTTCGTTCATCGTTTTTCACTCCTATTTTTGTATTTGGTATTGCGACGAAGTAACGACTAAATAAATCGCCTGTTTCGCTTTGTCACTAGCCGACACATTGAAATTTATCGCCGTGCGGATTTTGGTTTTCATTGTCTCGCTCATCACACCATGCATCATTTTGATATTCAGATTTTCGATTAGCGTGTTGCCGCTCGGATCACTTGTCATCCAGGCAATCGGCTCGGTCAGATCAATCTGTGTCCCGCACGGAACATACGGATACGGGTCGCTCGTCGTCGCCGGAGAAAATCCGATATTGCCGAATGACAGATAGAACATATAATTATTTCGCGCAAAGGCGGTTCCCGTATTGTTCAGCGCAAATTCGGGTCCGAGAATATCGGTTCCCGGCACGACGTAATCAGGCGGATAATAATTGAAAACAGTTTGCGGTCCCCACATTTCCTGTCCCATTTCACGCGTAATCCAATCGAAAACACCGTCACTGCGGTTTTGACACGATGCGGGCGGTTGCGCCGAACCGTTATTGCCGCCGCGCACATTAAAGGTTCGCAGGAAATTCATCAAATATTGAAAAGGTTCACGCAATTTGCCGTAGGTCGGATCGTTTTTGCGGCTGCCGCGTGCTTCCGGGTCGAGCAGAATCGCTTTGATAACGGCTTTCATATCGCCGCGAACGCCCGCGCCGTTGTTGTTGAACGCCGCTGCGACCCGCCCGACATAAGCAGGCGAAGGATCGCTCGTGACCAGATGCTGAATCAATATTTTGCCGATATACGGACCGACATTCGGATGATTAAAAATATTGTCGAGCGTTTTATTCATCGAATCGGTTGCATATACGCGACGTGCGGCATCAGTCGTGCAATTCGTGCAAGCCGCAATCGTCATATTCGGTGCGCCCGGATAATCGAACAGCGTTTTCGCCGTTTGATCGTGGTCGTTCGGGTAATTCAGATACATCGGATCAATAAAATTCGGCGAACCGACGACTGCGTTTGCACAAACCGGATCAAGTCCGTTTTCACACCGCGACCAACCCGTAAAAACTTTCGTAAACTGATTGATCTTGTCCTGATCGTAAGTCGGAATACGGTTTCCCTGACCGTCGAGGGCGAGCGTGCCGTCCTGATTCAGTTTGTATAAACCGATAGTAAAAAGCTGCAAAAGTTCGCGCGGATAATTTTCGTTTGGATTTTGACGCGTCGAGCGGGTCATATCCAAATATTCGCCCATCGCGGGGCTGAACGTCATCTCCGCCATCAGATTGCGGTAATTTCCGAAAGCGTGGCGGTCGAGAATTTCGATATATTCCTGAAGCCAACGCTGCTGATAAACCGTTGACTGCGAAACAACCCAAATCTGGTGCAATGCCCACGAAGTCCGCCGCCGCAATTGGTCGTCGCCGTAGAGCGCTTCAGAAACCTGCCATTTTTGATTGTTATATGCCCAATAATGATTGCGATGACAGAGGTTTACTTCGGGACTCGTGCCGTAAACTCCGCAACCGGCATCGCCGTCAAACGGTTTGAGCGGAAAATTCGGATAGGGAATCGTTGGGTAAGGTTTGTTGAATTGTTCTTCGATCCAGCGGCGCACACCGATTCGTTTAAGCCGCAAATCCAACGCACTTGTCGGACCGAAAGCCGCCTGTTCCATCAAGCGTCCACGGTCGCCGACAGTGACAAAATTAGCTATCTGCGCGACACGCGCAGTCGGCGCAGGAGTCGGAATCATTCCCGGAAATTCGGGAAACTTCTTCACATTTTTTCCTAAACCAAGCTGCACCGGATTGCTGATATTTCCGCGCCACGAAACGCGAATCAAAACTCCGCTGCCTGCAATCGGCTGTCCGTTGTAACCGTTTTCGTCGTAAATCCGCAGCGTCAAACCGTAAATCCACGTCTGTTTACGAAGCGGCTGAATATTTTCGACCGATAAACGATATTTTTTACCGCTCGTATCTTCGGCAAAAGCGCGAAAAGCGTTGGCGGCTTCGTCTTTCGGAAAATTGATATTCGTGACAAAAACGATGACTCTTGCTCCCGGCGTAAAATATTCCGTGTTGTTTTCAGGAAGTTTGCCGCTCCAGTTATCAGGATTTGCCGTCAAAGCCTTCGTCGAATTCGCTTCGCTGATTAAAACAGGTTCGCCGGATTCAAAATTCTCATCGTCCTGCGCGTCAACTGCAAAACTTCCGCTGACAACCAAAAAAGCCATCAACCAAACAATCAAACATTTCCCCCGCAAAAGCCAGATGCCCGGGCAAAATCTATGTTTTTCCATAATCGGTTCTCCTTCGTTTAAATTGTCGAATTCTAATTAAAAGATTGATTTGACCCGTCTAAAGATCAAACATTTCAGAAACGTCAAATGCGGGGATGGAGTTGAAAACTCAGTTAAAGTTTAATTGATGCGGCGTGTTTTGTAAATCCATTCAACTGATGAAACCGATGGTCTGCAAATCGCGCTCAAAATCTTCTTCGCCGTAATGCACAGGAATCTCGCGTTTTGCTAATTCCTTTTGAAATTCAAACTGATGAATTTGGGCTAACTTACTGGCATGTCCAAGCGGGAGCTTTTCTTCTTGGAATAGAATCAGCGCAAGTTTCTGCAAAATCTCTTTCGCGGAAAGTCCTGATTGAGCGATAACTTGGTCTGGAATTTCGACTATCATAATTAAGAAAATTATACCTAAATGAATGAAACTGTAAAAAGTTTATTCCGAAGCTGAACATTCCCAATAAATTAACACTTTGTCGTTCGCTTTCAGCTAGAGGGCAATTCTTTTTGTATATTTCAATAGGCTAAATACTTGTCGTTGTAGATAACTTATAATGCGGATCAAGGGTTAAAAAATAGTGGAAAAGCCGTTAATTTGGCGGGCGCGGAAGCCGCAACCCTTTCCGACCTGAAATTTGTTTTGGCTTGAATGTAGAATTCAAACTTCAATTCAAGCCCAAATTAAAACAGTCAGGTTGAAATTATTGACAGGTCGGGAAGGGGTGCGGCTTCCGCGCCCGCTTTTCGCGCTGTTTCAGTTATTTTCAGAAAACATAAATTTTATTCGACCCTTGATTCGCATTTATAATTCAAAACAAAACTATCGCAGACTTAATTGAAATAATTTTAGTCTAATTTTTCCAAGTATTGTAATAAATCCTTAATTTTTGTCATGTATTCAACATTAGGTAGGTAGGAAATTTTATCGTTAATTTCCGATTTAATATCTCTTAAATCAACTAACTCCTTTAATGCGTCTTCGTGTATCTCAATCGTAAGAAACTTATATTTACAGCTTTGGCATTCCCTTCCTCTCATAAAAAAGGAAGGTCTGGGTATTTATCAATGCTTCTACGTTGTTCATCATTATACTTACCGAACCAATTCCCTTGATTACCGCCAAAATCTCCGCCCCCGATACTCCGACATATTCTGTCTTTTTGACAGTTCTTACAATACATTTTTGTTCCACCGTCGCTCATTCTGATTAATCTCCTGAAAAATAATTATGTCTGACTTTGATTTTCAACTATGAGTATTAATGCGAATCAAGGGTTGAAAAATAGTGCAAAAAGCCGTTAGTTTAGCGGGCGCGAAGCGCAACCCTTCCCGACCTGTCAATAATTTTAACTTGTCCTTTTAATTTTAGCTTGAATTCAAGTTTAGCTTTGAGATTCAAGCTAAAATCAATTTCAGGTCGGGAAGGGTTGCGCTTCGCGCCCGCTTTTCCGCTTTTTCAGCTATATTCAAAGACCATAGATTTTGTTCTACCCTTGATTCGCATTATTAATAAAAATTTAGTCAAATAAAAGAGCGAAGCCAATCTTCGCTCTATCAAAACAAAATTTTGTTAAAACTTATTCCGCTTTTGTTGCCGCTTTATCGGGAATTGCGCGGGCATCTTCGAGGTTTTTGGTTTTCTCGAAGGTTTCGTCTGCGGGTCGTGGGGTTGCCAAGCCGAGGTCTTGCTGCCGCCAGAGATTTGAAACGAGTAATTCTCTGATAAACGTCATTTCCTTCGGCAGACGGTCGTAGAGTTTGAAGAAAAGTTCATCGTGCGAAGCGATTTCCTTGAGCCACATATCGCGGTCGAGGCTCATCACTTTGTCAAAGTCTTTTTTGGTGAAATTTTCCAATCCGCGCCAGTCGAGATGTTCGTAGCGCGGCTGCCAGCCAAGCGGCGTTTCAACGCCTTTCGACGTTCCGCGTGAGCGTTCGACAACCCATTTCAAGACACGCATATTTTCGCCGAAACCGTCCCAGAGGAATTTGCCGTCTTCACCTTTTCTGAACCAATTAACCGAGAAAATGCGCGGCGGTTCGGGAATCGAACGACCTAAATCGAGCCAGTGCGAAAAATAATCGCCCATATGGTAGCCGGCAAACGGGAGCATTGCGAACGGATCGCGGCGGACTTCGCCGATGTTGCCGAATGCGGCGGCGGTCATTTCACTGCCCATCGTCGCCGCCATATAAACGCCGAATGCCCAATTAAATGACTGCAAAATCAACGGCACGACCGAATTGCGGCGACCGCCGAAGATAAATGCCGAAACCGGAACGCCTTTCGGATCGTCGAAGCGTTCGTCAATCACCGGACATTGAATTGAAGGTGCGGTGAAACGCGAATTCGGATGCGCGGCTTTGACTTCAGAATTCGGAGTCCAATCGTTACCTTGCCAGTCAATCGCGTGGGCGGGCGGTTCGCCGTCCATTCCTTCCCACCAAACGTCGCCGTCGTCGGTCAATGCGACATTCGTGAAAATCGTGTTTTCTTTGACCGATTCCATCGCGTTCGGATTGGTTTTGTAATTCGTTCCGGGCGCCACGCCGAAAAATCCGGCTTCCGGGTTAATCGCGTGAAGTTTGCCTTCCGCGTCCGGTTTGATCCACGCGATGTCGTCGCCAACAGTCGTAACCTTCCAACCTTCGTCTTGAAACGGTTTCGGCGGAATGAGCATCGCAAAATTTGTTTTTCCGCAAGCCGACGGAAACGCCGCGCAAACATAATCTTTTTTTCCGTCGGGCGATTCGACACCGACGATCAACATATGTTCGGCAAGCCAACCTTCATCGCGTCCGACGGTCGAAGCAATTCGCAAAGCCAGACATTTTTTGCCCAACAGCGCGTTGCCGCCGTAACCCGAACCATACGAAACAATCGAGCGTTCTTCGGGAAAATGAACAATATATTTATCCTTCGGGTCGGGCGAACACGCCCACGCGACATCTTTTTCGCCTTCGGCAAGCGGCATTCCGACCGAGTGCAAACAATGAACAAAATCGCCGTCGCCGAGTGCTTCGAGGGCTTTATTGCCCATTCGCGTCATAATTTTCATATTGACAACGGCATACGGCGAATCGGTAATCTGCACGCCGAACTGCGAAATCGGCGAACCAATCGGACCCATACAAAACGGGATAACATAAAGCGTTCTGCCCGTCATCGCACCGGCAAATTTATCCATTAGAATTTCCTTCATTTCCTTTGGATTCATCCAGTTATTCGTCGGTCCGGCATCGCCTTTTGCCAATGAACAAATGTATGTGCGGTCTTCGACCCGCGCCACATCGGATGGATGCGAACGTGCCAGAAACGAATTCGGACGTTTTTCGGGATTAAGTCGAATAAATGTGCCGCTTTCGACCATTTCTTCGCACAGGCGATCATATTCTTCCTGCGAACCGTCGCACCAATAGACGTTATCGGGCTGACAATGCTCGGCGGTTTTCGTGACCCATTTAATTAATTCTTTGTTTGTGACATTCGACGGAATGTTTAAATTTGCCATAAAATTTTCTCCAAATAATAACTTGTATAAATAATTTTGTTGTTAAATTTTTACTGCCAAACTAACGCAAAAATACAATAAAGGCAATAAATTAATAGACGTGTTCGATATTCGGAACGCTTGTTCTAGCTATCGGTAAAGCAGTTCATAAACATATCTTATCACAAGATAAGTTCATTGTAAGTTTGAAAGTTTTAATTGAATGAATTTTTTTGTTTTAACGTGAGATTGGGATAAGAAAATAAAATATATTAAAGCCAACGATTTGCCCGCGAAACACGCGAAACACACTAAAAAAAGAAAAAAGCGGTTGAAAATTCGTTATCTCTGGTTTTAATTTTAGCGAATTTTGCGTGTTTCGCAGGCAAGAATTCTTATGCCGAACTGACATTAGTTTTAGTCAATTGGAGTCAGCGCAGGTTTGTTGATATTTTGTTTGATCGTGTGAAAAGTAACGCCGCCGAGAATGATTAAGCCGCCGAAAATCGCCCACATACTCGGACGCTCGCTGAGAAAAAGAAAAACCCAGATCGGATTGAGCAAAGGTTCGACAAATCCGATAATACTTGCGTCCAAACTTCTCACGCCGCGTGCGATGCCGATTGTGAAAAGGACGTAAGCGATGCCGATCTGGAAAATTCCAAGATACAAAATTGCGAAAATATCATTGATTTTCGGCTCCGGCGGATTGTTGTAAATGAGCGGCAGCATAAACAAAACGATCAGCAAATTGCCGTAAAAGACCGAAATCGCCGGATTTTTGTTTTCGAGCGAGCGCGGATGACGCAGAAAGATAAAATAAAGCCCGAAGAAAACTCCCGAAGCAAGCGCGGCAATATTTCCGACAAAAACATTCGACGCAAGTTTATTTGCACCGTTTTGCGGTTCGAGAAAAAACAAACTCATTCCCGCCAGACAAATCACGACCGTGATCAAATCCGCGTAACGAAACTTTTCCTTTAAGATAAACGGCGACAAAATCAGGATATAAATCGGCGCGGTATATTGGAGAAAAATCGCGTTGGCGGCAGTCGTCGTTTTGTTCGCGTAAACAAAACACGACAGCGTTCCGGCGTAAAGCAGGGAAGTGAAAAGCGTAAATAAATTGAGTTTTAAGCCTTTGCGATAAGTGAAAACCGCGACTGTGACCGCCGCAAAAAGTGAGCGTCCGAGATTAACCGAAAAAGCATCAAGCGTCGTATATTTAATGAAAAGTCCGCCGGTTGACCACAGCAAAACAGCGACGAGAACAAAGGCAACCGGCGGAAAGTTTGAATTTTCTTTGTCCACTTAAAAATTTTTAAGCCGCAGAATTCACAGTGAAAACATCGTGAATTCTGCGGCTTTGTCGTGAAATATTAATTTGAGTTTTTCGATGCTTCGGCGATTGATTCGCGGAGTTTGACGGCGGAAGTCGTCGCCGGTTCGAGTTCGACTTTTTCGACGTTATCGTAAATCTTTTTGCCGAAAACACCGTTCCAAGCCGGAATCACGATGGTCACGTTGCCGCTCGTCTTCGCCTGACACGCAAGGCGCATAAACGGTTTTGCGTCGTCACCCTGATTGTAGCCGAAGACTTTCATCTGTTTACGTTCGAGTCTTTGAACTTCCGACAGTTTTTCCTGTCCGCCAAGCACGCCGACCCAGCAAGTTCCGCAACTCGCTGAACGGCATTCGACCGGCACAACGCCTTCCCAACAGCGTTCGTCCATTGATTTCCAGTTTTGCGATTGGTCTTTAGCAGACGCGGTGGCGATGTCTTCGTCAAAAATTATGCGAAATTTGGCGTTCGATTTTGCTTCGTCCCAGACGACCGTGTATTTTTTGTTGACGGTTTTGAGAAAGCCCAAGATTCCCTGCGAATCGTCTTTGCCGCGTTCGGCGACGATTTGTTCGGGCGATTTTGACAAGGTTCCGGTTGGTTTTTCGATTGTTCCGGCGGAACTTTTGAAAGCCTCCAAGCCGACTTGCGTCAAGGTCATCAAACCGGCTGCCGCGATTGCGATTGTCAAAGATTTATCGGTTTTTGTTTTTTCGGCAACTTTTTGCGCGATTTCTTCGATAGTATTTTTCAAATCGCTGGTTTCATCTTTAAAGGACGCGGCGTAGGTTTCGATTTCGGCTTTTGTTTCCTTCCAAAAACGATGCCCGTAAAGAAATCTGTGCGACGAATCAATCTGATTCTTCAACTCATAATTGCCCTGCATTGCGAATTTATGAATCGCTTTTGCCTTGTCTTCCGCCGTTTCCAAAAAGCGGAAAAGTTCCAGAGGAAAAAATCGAAACCAAATCTGCACGGCGTTACGGTCAACTTCGTGAATCGCGGGCAGGAGATTTTCGATTGCTGTCAGCCAATCTTTTTCGCCGGATTTTGATAAAAAATTCTCAAAATTAGTTGTTGTCATATACTTTAATTTAAAATACTTGTATTGAAATAAACAAAAAATGTAACAAAGTTTACCTATAAAAAACAAACGGGTAGTTATGATAAACTTTAATCGGCATTAAATTTTCGAGGAGTTTTATTCAGGTAATGAATGGAAAGGTTTTCAAATCTCAAAAAGTTCTGCTCTTTTTTAGTTTACTGATTTTGACAAAAATTATCGTAAATTCACAAACAATCAACAAAAAAGAAATTTATCAAAATCAGCAGCGGGCGTTGGCATTGAGTTTTCTGAACAATGACATCAAATCAGCGGAAGATGCGCCGATGCGGTGTTTTTTGAGGTTTCAGATTGTCAGTTTCATCTATGAGCGCAAAGTCACCAAGTATTTCGACACGGCTGAATCGTTCGCTGTTGATTGTCTTGACGACATCGAGAAAAATCAGGAACAGTTTGATTATTCTCAAAAGTTAGACTGGAAAAGTAAAATGATTTCGCTTTTACGGGCAAATTCGCCTGAAGCCGCCAAAAAAAATGAAAAGAAGTATTCACTTAATAATGATGAATCGGTGGTAGCGGATTTTTCCGAACTGAATGCTTCCAAAGACACGAACGCGGTTGTCAATAAAATTCTCGGCAAATTGTCGAAAGGCGAAATGCCGACGGATTTGGTCAGCATTATCGAAAAACTGCGTGAAAGAAATCCTCAGGCAATTTTGAGGATTCTCGATGTTTTACTGAATTTTTACGAAACACCGGCAAATGTTGATGAATCGGGCAACGAGTTGAATTTTTACGTCTATGACTTTCTAAATGAATCAACTTCGCCGGAAATCAGGAAAAGATTTTTATATTTTGCCGTCAATTTAGGACAAAGAGCGTTAACAGAACCGGGCAACCGAGAATTATTTCATTTGAGTAGAGATGTTTTGAAAGAATCGTTGCCGATCATTAATCGTGAAATTCCGTCACTTTTTCAACAAGCCTCGGCGATTTACGCAACTTTGGACAGCAAATCTTCAAAGGCTGAGCGCGAAAGGGATGAAGTTTTCAAGCGCATCGCTGAAAGCGAAGACAAACTCCAACAAACGATTGCCGAAGCCGAAGCGAGCGAAAACAAAGCCTTGAAAGGTGATTTGTGGATGAGTGCGGCGAGAATTGCATTGGAACAAAAGAAATTTCAGATTGCGGTTGATTCAATAATGAAAGCCGATTTCGATTTTGAAGGTTTCAAAATCGAGCGAACCCGATTTTTGCGTGATGATGTTTTAGATTCGGCTTTAAGGGAAAACGATTTTGAAGCGGCTGATTACGCGATCAAACAAATTGAGGATTTGAATGAGCGCGGACGAGGAATTTTAAAGGTTTCTGCAAGGTTCGTTGAGTTAAAAGATAATCCGCAGGCATTTGAAAAATTAGACGAAGCCTTGAAAGTAATTAATAAGTCGGAAGATTCGCCGACTAAAGTTCGCATAATACTTTCCGCTGTTCCGATTGCCGTTAAAATTGATAAAGCAAAAGCCTTCGAGATAACAAGTTCGGCGATAAAAGTTGTGAATCATCTGCCGACACCTGACATTGACAGCAAAATCGGCACTGATTTGCGGAAGAAATACGTCGAACAGGTTTTGCTGACGACATCCTTTAATCTTGTCAGTGCCTTCAAAATCTTGTCAAAAGAAGATGTCAACTTCGCATTTCCGATCACGCAAGAAATTCAGCAAAAACAGTGGAAACTCGCGGCGCAAATTGTTGCGGAAACTGAAAAAAGCTATCCATATACACCGGAAACCATCATAAAATCGAAAGGCAAAGACTAATTTTAGATAAATTTTCAAACACTTGCGAACCGTGCTTGACATTGGTTTTGGCGATGTCGTATAGTTTGTAGTTTCGGACTTAAACGTCTGGGCTGACAGGGCAATGCTGAAAAGTGTTGGGCTGAAGATTTTTGAAGGTTATGACAGGAATTGTAGCGTAAAACAGTCGAACCAACGACTTGCGGCATAAATGAAACTATTCTTTTAACGCGCCACGCTACAGCAAAGTCGGAACCGGAAATTAAGTAAATTTAGTTTAATCCATTAATTAAAGACACAAGTATTGAAACTTGTGCTAACTGCCGGAAAATATTTCGGCAAGAGGCAGGTAAAGGATTACTTTTGCCTTTCGGATTTTTAAATAAGAGGAAAGAATGCCAACGATCAACCAATTAGTTCGCAAAGGTCGCCAACGAATCAAATATAAAACGGCGAGTCCGGCACTACAGGCAAATCCGCAAAAACGCGGCGTTTGCACCCGCGTTTATACGCAAACACCGAAAAAACCGAACTCGGCTTTGAGAAAAGTAGCGCGTGTTCGTCTGACGAACCAAATCGAAGTGACGACTTATATTCCGGGTATTGGACATAATTTGCAGGAACACTCGATTGTTCTGATTCGCGGCGGTCGTGTTAAGGATTTACCGGGTGTTCGGTATCACGTCATTCGCGGAACACTCGATGCTTCGGGGGTTGCCAACAGAAATCAGGCGCGTTCAAAATACGGCGCGAAACGTCCGAAGGGAGCAAATCCGAAAGGAAAATAACGTAAACAGTTATTCGTAATTTATAAAGATATGCCAAGAAGAAGAGTTGCAGTAAAAAGAGATGTATTGCCGGACCCGATTTATAACAGTGTCCTTGTAACCAAATTTATCAACGGTGTGATGCTGGCAGGCAAAAAATCAACCGCTGAACAGATTTTTTACGGCGCGATGGAAAAACTCGCCAACAAAACAAACGAAGACCCGTTAAAAGTTTTCAAAAAGGCTTTGGATAATGTCGCTCCGGCACTCGAAGTTAAATCGAGACGCATTGGCGGCGCGACTTATCAAGTTCCGATTGAGGTTACAAAAGATCGCCGCAACACTCTGGCGATTCGCTGGGTGGTGACGAATTCGCGCAAGCGCGGTGAGAAAACAATGACCGATAGATTAGTCGGCGAATTGCTTGATTCATATAACAATCGCGGCGGCGCAATCAAAAAACGTGAGGATATTCACCGAATGGCGGAAGCGAACAAAGCGTTCGCGCATTACAGATTCTAATGCAGATAACAGTCAACAAACAACGACTGATAACTGATAACTGAAGAAAATGGCAAACATTAGTTTAGACAAATTTAGAAACATCGGCATTATGGCGCACATTGACGCGGGTAAAACCACGACAACCGAGCGCGTGCTGTTCTACACGGGAGTTTCGCACAAAATCGGCGAAGTTCACGAAGGAACGGCGACGATGGACTGGATGGAACAGGAACAAGAGCGCGGAATTACAATTACTTCTGCTGCCACGACCTGTTTCTGGAAACGCAACGGTGTCGAACACCGCATTAATATTATTGATACGCCGGGACACGTTGACTTCACGATGGAAGTCGAACGTTCACTGCGCGTTCTTGACGGTGCAGTCTGTGTTTTTGACGGAGTTGCCGGTGTTGAACCGCAATCCGAAACGGTTTGGAGACAGGCTGACAAATATGGCGTTCCAAGAATTTGTTTCATCAATAAATTAGATCGTGCAGGTGCTTCGTTCGACCGTTCGTTCCAATCAATTTTAGATCGCCTCGGCGCAAACGCCGTCGCATTGCAGATTCCGATTGGACTCGAAGATCAACTGAAAGGCGT
Source organism: Pyrinomonadaceae bacterium (assembly GCA_965247805.1). Classification (GTDB taxonomy): domain Bacteria; phylum Acidobacteriota; class Blastocatellia; order Pyrinomonadales; family Pyrinomonadaceae; genus JAFDVJ01. The sequence goes on along the minus strand of OZ252034.1, from coordinate 2,944,187 downwards.
GATTGATTTAATCACGATGAAAGGACTAGTTTGGAACGACGAATCCAAAGGCGCACAATACGAAACTACCGAAATTCCGGCTGACTTGGTTGATGCTGCAAAAGAAGCGCGTGAAAAATTAGTCGAAGCGGTTTCGGCAATTGACGATGATTTAATGCTGAAATACCTCGAAGGCGAAGAAATCAGCGAAGATGAAATTCGCAAAGCACTTCGTCAAGGCACGATTGATTTGAAAATCGTTCCGGTTGTGACTGGTTCAGCATTCAAGAACAAAGGTGTTCAGACTTTGCTCGATGCAGTTGTTGATTACTTACCGTCGCCGCTTGATATTCCGGCGGTCGAAGGCACAAATCCGCGAACGGATGAAGTTGAACTGCGCGAAGCAACTGCGACTGCTCCGTTTTCAGGTTTGGTTTTCAAACTGATGGCGGATAAGCATTTAGGACAACTTGCGTTTGTTAGAATTTATTCAGGAACAGTTAAATCAGGTTCGTATGTGACGAACACGATCAAAGGTTCAAAAGAACGTGTCGGTCGCTTAATGTTGATGCACGCGAATAAACGTGAAGACGTGGAAAGCGCATCGGCAGGCGAAATCGTGGCTATCGGCGGGATGAAAAACGTCACGACGGGTGATACGGTTGCTGACGAAAATAAACCGATCATTCTTGAATCAATGGAATTTCCTGATCCGGTTGTACGCGTTGCGGTTGAACCGAAAACCCGCGCCGACCAAGACAAAATGGGCATTGCGCTCAATCGTCTGGCACAGGAAGACCCGAGTTTCAGAGTTTCGACCGATCACGAAACAGGTCAGACAATCATCGCTGGAATGGGCGAACTGCACCTTGAGATTATCGTTGACCGTATGAAACGCGAATTCAGCGTCGAAGCAAATGTCGGAAAACCGCAGGTTGCTTACCGCGAAACGATTACCGTTCCGGCTCCGGGCAAAGAAATCTTCAAGAAACAATCGGGTGGTCGCGGTCAATTCGCGCACGTCGAACTTGAAATCGAACCGGCTCCGGGTGAAGGTTTTGTCTTTGAAGATAAAATTACCGGCGGCACAATTCCGCGTCAATTTATTAAACCGACGATGGAAGGAATGCAGGACGCAATGCGTCGCGGATTTTTAGCGGGTTATGAACTGGTTGATATTAGAGCGAAACTCGTTTTCGGTTCCTATCACGAAGTTGACTCCGACGAACGTTCATTCCACATTGCCGGAAGTTTGGCTTTTCAGGAAGCGGTCAAAAAAGCAAAACCTGTTTTGCTTGAACCGATTATGAAAGTTGAAGTCGTCACACCGGAAGAATATATGGGTTCAGTCAATGGTGACTTGAATCGCCGCCGCGGACAAATCGAAGGAATGAATCCACGTCCAGGTAATGTTCAGGTCGTCACGGCATTTGTTCCACTTTCGGAAATGTTCGGTTACACAACGGATTTACGCAGCGCGACGCAGGGACGCGCGACTTCAACAATGCACTTCGAGCGTTACGATCAAGCTCCGCGTAATGTCGCTGAAGAAGTTATCGCAAAAGTTAAGGGAGCAAACAGCTAATTTAGGGATAAGGTTTGGACTGAAAGGAAAGGCTTAAAATCTTTCGTCCTTTTCAAAATACAGGAAGAGGAAATTTAATAAAATGAGCAAAGAGAAATTTGACAGAAGCAAACCGCACGTGAATATCGGAACCATCGGACACGTTGATCACGGGAAGACGACGCTGACGGCGGCGATCACGAAGGTGATGAGCAAGCATAATCCGAAGATGGTTTTTCGTGATTTCGCTTCGATTGATAATGCACCGGAAGAAAAGGCGCGCGGGATTACGATTGCGACTTCGCACGTTGAATATGAAACGGCGAACCGGCACTATGCCCACGTTGATTGTCCGGGACACGCCGATTACGTCAAGAATATGATTACCGGCGCAGCGCAGATGGACGGCGCGATTTTAGTGGTTGCCGCCACCGACGGACCGATGCCGCAAACCCGCGAACACATTCTGCTCGGCAGACAGGTCGGCGTGCCGGCGATGGTCGTCTTTATGAACAAGGTGGATATGGTGGACGACGCGGAATTGTTAGAGTTGGTGGATATGGAAATCCGCGAACTGCTGTCATCTTACGAATTTCCGGGCGACGATACACCGATTGTGCAGGGCAGTGCGCTCAAAGCACTCGAAGGCGATCCGGCGTGGGAGCCGAAGATTGACGAATTGATGCAGGCGGTGGACGATTTTATTCCGACTCCTGAGAGAGATACGGACAAACCGTTTCTGATGCCGGTCGAAGATATTTTCACGATTCAGGGCAGAGGCACGGTGGCGACGGGGCGCATCGAACGCGGGATTGTGAAAGTCAACGAAGCGGTCGAGATTGTCGGGATCAAGGACACGCGCAACTCGGTCTGCACGGGCGTGGAAATGTTCAAGAAATTATTGGACGAAGGCAGAGCGGGCGATAACGTCGGGCTTTTGTTAAGAGGAGTCGAACGCAAGGAGATTGAACGCGGACAGGTAATTGCCAAACCGGGAACGATCAAACCGCACACGAAGTTCAAGGCGGAAGCGTATGTTCTAACCAAGGAAGAAGGCGGACGACACACCCCGTTTTTCACGGGCTACCGACCGCAGTTTTATTTCCGCACGACGGACGTGACGGGCGTGGCGCACTTGCCGACCGGAGTCGAGATGGTGATGCCGGGTGATAACATCCAGATGGAGATCGAACTGATTGCGCCGATTGCGATGGAAAAAGGCTTACGCTTTGCGATTCGTGAAGGCGGGCGAACGGTCGGCGCGGGAACTGTTTCCGATATTGTTGAGTAGTTATTAGTATTTGGTTTTTAGGTTTTGGCAAAAAACTAAAACCTAAAACCAACATCAAAATTATGTTAAACGAAAAAATTCGCATCAAGCTGAAAGCATACGACCATCGCGTTTTAGACCAGTCAACACTGGAAATTGTGGAAACTGCGAAACGCACGGGCGCACGGATTGCGGGACCGATTCCCCTTCCAACGATTAAGAATAAATGGACTGTTCTGCGTTCACCGCACGTTGATAAAAAATCGCGTGAGCAGTTTGAAATCAGAACTCATAAACGTCTGATGGACATTCTTGATCCGACCGCTGAAACGGTTGATGCGCTGATGAAGTTGGATTTACCTGCCGGTGTTGATGTTGAAATCAAAGCATTTGGCAAAAGCTAAAATTGATTTAGGATATGAGATTGTAGATTTGGAAATTAAAGACCAACCCACAATCCAAAATGGAGAAATAGATGATTAACGGTATCATCGGTAGAAAAGTTGGAATGACGCAGTTATTTGCTGAAGACGGCACGGTTACACCCGTGACGGTCATCAAAGCAGGACCTTGCGTTGTTGTTCAAACTAAAACGGCAAACGGTAAAGACGGCTACAATGCGGTTCAACTAGGACTTGTCGAAGACAATCCGATTAGGTTGAAAAACGTCACAAAGCCTCTTCGCGGACACTTTGAAAAGACCGGCGGCGGCACACCTCCAACCCGAATTCTTAAAGAAATACGGATGGAAAGTGAAATCGAAGAAAGTATTGGAGATCAGGTGAAAGCCGATATGTTTGCGGATGGCGACAAAGTTGAAGTTGTCGGTAAATCGAAAGGTCGCGGTTTCGCGGGAACGATCAAGCGACATAACTTCAAGCGCGGTCCTGAATCACACGGTTCGATGAATGTTCGTGAACCGGGATCAATCGGTCAGTCTGCTTATCCGTCACGCGTTATTAAAGGTACCAAGTCTTCGGGACATATGGGTGATGCACGCGTTACGGTTAAAGGTTTGACTGTTGCAAGAGTTGATGCCGAAAATAATTTGATTATGGTTCGCGGTGCAGTTCCGGGAGCAAACGGAAGTTTGGTTGTAGTAAAGAAATCAAGATAGTTTGGAAAGTTCGGATAGTTCGGAAAGTTAAGGAAGCAAATAAAAACTTCCAAAACTTCCAAAACTTCCAAAACTTCCAAAACTTCAAACGGAGTTAAATATTATGCCTACCGTCAAGGTTCGCAATTTAAGCAATAAGGAAGTCGGTGAAGTAACGCTCGCAGATGCCGTTTTCGGTGTCGAGCTGAACGAATCATTAATTCATACGGCGGTGAAAAATTTTTTGGCGAACAAGCGTCAGGGAACTTCGGCGACGAAAACTCGCGGTAATGTTTCCGGCTCAGGTCGTAAACTGTGGAAGCAGAAAGGAACGGGTCGTGCGCGAATCGCCTCACTTCGTTCACCGCTCTGGAAAGGCGGCGGTAATGTTCACGGACCGCAGCCGCGCGACTGGTCATCACTTTTGCCGAAAAAAATGCGGCGCGGCGCACTGCGTTCGGCTCTTTCGGAAAGACTGCGCGAAGGAAACATCATCGTTATTGATGAAATTACGTTCGCCAATCCGAAAACAAAAGAGTTTTTAAGTGCATTGAATACGCTCGGACTTTCCGATGCGAAAAAACGTACGAAAACATTGATTGTTGATTCGCTTGATAATGCTAATTTGGTTTTGTCATCGCGCAATGTGCAAAAAACGAAAGTTACAAACAGCTACGGTTTGAACATTTACGATTTGATTTATCACGAGAAACTTGTGCTAAGCAAAACAGCAATTGAAGAATTAACTCATTTGCTCGATCCGAATCGTGAAAAAGGCGGCGTTGAAACGCAGTCGCTTATTGAAACAATTAAAGAAACCAAGCCAAAGGCAAAAAAAGAAGCAAAAGAAGTGCCGGTAGTTGAAACAGAATCTAAAGAGGTGACTGATAATGGATAAATTAGGGGTTTGGGAAATCTTGAAGTCGCCGGTCGTCACGGAAAAGACAGTTCTTTTGAAAGAAGCAACCAACGAAGAAGGCGATGCTCAAGTATTGACCTTTCGGGTTAATCGTAAGGCTGACAAAGACGAGATTCGCGGCGCAGTTGAAGAAATTTTCGGCGTGAAAGTTGCAAAGGTTCGCACTGTTCAGTACGAAGGCAAAATGAAAAAACGCGGTCGCCACGAAGGTCGTCGGGCAAGTTGGAAAAAAGCCTACGTTACCTTGAAAAAGGGTGAGCCGATGGTTGATTACGCAGAAGCAATCTAGTGATTTGGGATGTGAGATTTCGGATTTGGGATTTGATTAAAATCCAAAATCACCAATCCAAAATCAAAAATCAAAATTATGGGAATTAAAAGATTAAAACCGACATCACCGGCGCGAAGATACCAGACGTATCTGACGCGCGATGAATTGACTCCGAATGCAAAACCCGAAAAATCTTTGCTGGAGCCGAAAATTAAAATCTCCGGGCGTAATAATGATGGTCGTATTACGGTTCGTCGGCGCGGCGGCGGTCACAAACGCTTTTACCGAATTATTGATTTCAAGCGAAACAAACCGGGCATTCCGGGAAAAGTTTCGCAGATCGAGTATGATCCGAATCGCTCGGCGCACATTGCTTTAATTACATACCTTGACGGCGAAAAAAGATATATTATTGCGCCGGTCGGTTTGAAAGTCGGAGCAATGGTTGTGAGTGGCGCAGAAGCCGATATTTTACCGGGAAACGCTTTGCCGATTGCTAATATACCGCTCGGAACTCAGATTCATAACATTGAACTACGTCCGGGCAAAGGCGGACAAATGGTTCGTTCCGCCGGTGGATTTGCTCAACTTGTGGCAAAAGAAGGTGATTTTGCACAATTGAGAATGCCTTCGGGTGAAGTTCGCCGCGTTCCGGTTGTCTGTATGGCAACTGTCGGACAAGTCGGTAATGTCGAAAATGAAAATGTCAGTCTGGGTAAAGCCGGTCGCTCACGTTGGATGGGCAAACGTCCGAAAGTTCGCGGCGTTGCAATGAATCCGGTTGATCACCCGCACGGCGGCGGCGAAGGTAAAACTTCAGGTGGTCGCCATCCGGTGACACCTTGGGGACAACCGACGCGCGGTTATAAAACTCGTCGAAATAAACGCACTCAGAATATGATTGTGCGCGATAGAAGAAGCAAGTAAATTTGGGATTTGGGATTTGGAATTGCGAATTTGCATTCGTAAAAACAATGAACAATCCGTTGAACGCGGACTTTGAAAACGGAAAATCCGAAATCAGAAATCCGCAATCCGAAATTAAAAGATATGCCACGTTCAGTTAAAAAAGGACCTTTTATTGATTTGAGTGTCCAAAAAGTTTTGAAGAGAATCAGCGAAGGTGCAAATAAGCCGCAGGCAATTAAAACTTGGTCGCGCCGCTCGACGATTTCACCGGAAATGGTTGGTTTGACCTTCGGTGTTCACAACGGTAAGCGTCATATTCCCGTCTATGTTACGGAAAATATGGTCGGACATAAACTCGGCGAATTTTCACCGACACGCACTTTCAAAGGACATCCGGGAACAAAAGCCGAGAAAATGGCGAAACGTAAATAAACTGATTTGGGATATGGAATTGTGGATTTGGGATTTAATAAATGCCAATCCGAAATCCAAAATCCGAAATCCAACATTGAAATATGGAAGCGATAGCAAAAACAAGACATTTGAAAGGTTCGCCGCGAAAAGCGCGATTGGTTATTGATTTAATTCGCGGTGTGAATGTTTCGCGTGCTTTGTCAATTCTGAAATTTACCGATAAACGAGCGGCTGATCCGATTGAAAAAACTTTACGTTCGGCAATTGCCAATGCGACTTATCTGGCGGAACAGCAAAATATTGCGATTGACCCGGACGATTTATGGGTGAAAACCTGTTTCGTAGATATGGGCGCACATAAAAATCGTCGCCGAATGCGTCCCGCGCCGCAGGGACGGGCATTTCGTGAACAACGACATTACTGTCACATTACGATTCTTGTTTCAAGCGAAGAACAACCGCAGAAAAACATTAAAGAGAATAAAAAAGGCAAAGAAGGCGACAATTCGTCAGGTGAAAAAAGTGTCAAGGCTAACACCAAGCCGACTCCGAAAATAGAGGAAAAGAAAGACGCGCCGAATTCTGCGAAACCGGCAAAGGAAGAAGTAAAAGTTGATGAAGTAGAAACGAAGGTAGCCGATGCATCAGTTATAACGCCGGAAACGAATTCGCCGATTATTGAGCAGGAAGCCAAAGCGGAAATTGCGGATGCAAAAGATGCTTCGACACAAAATACAGCCGAACTGAATGAATCTAAGCCTGCGGATGAAGTGCAGTTAGAAAAAAATGAGGAACTGGAAAAACAGTAAAGAATTTTAATTATGGGACAAAAAGTTCATCCATACGGCTTTCGAGTCGGATATAACAAAGATTGGCATTCACACTGGTTTGCAAAGAAAGAATTTGCGACGTTTTTAGCCGAAGACTTACAACTTAAACGCGATTTGAAAAAGCGTTTTGTCGGTGCAGGCGTTTCACATATTGACGTTGAACGCGCTGCCAACCGTTTGAAAATTATTATTTATACCTCGCGCCCCGGCATCATCATTGGTCGCAAAGGTTCGGAAATCGAAAAACTCAAAGAAGATTTATCGAAGAAGACCGGACGCGAAGTAATAGTTTCAATTCAGGAAATTACTAAACCGGAACTCAACGCGCAACTTCAAGCCGAAAAAATCGCGCAGCAACTCGAAAAACGTATCGCTTTTCGACGTGCAATGAGAAAAATTTTGGAAGAATCGCAGCGTTTTGGCGCACAAGGTGTCAAAGTTATGTGCGCGGGTCGGCTCAACGGTGCTGAAATTGCCCGAACAGAATGGAGTTTGGAAGGTCGTCTGCCGCTTCACACGCTTCGCGCCGATATTGATTACGGATTTGCTGAAGCTCTAACGACATTTGGAATTATTGGTGTCAAAGTTTGGATTTATCGCGGTGAAATTCTTGATCCGAATGCTTCAATTGCACGCGGAACAACGACTGACCCGATCAATGAACCGAAGGTTCAGGGCGGAGGACGCGGTGACAGAAGACCGCCGCGCCGCGACAGAGGCGACAGAAACGATAACAGAAGATAAATTTTAGATTTTAGTTTTTGGTATTTTGCTAAAAACGAAGGACAAAGGACAAAGCTATGTTAATGCCGAAAAAGGTCAAGCACCGAAGAGTAATGAAAGGTCGTATGCGCGGACAAGCGACACGCGGCGACAAGTTGGATTTCGGTGATTTCGGACTCAAAACTTTAGAAGCAGCTTGGATTACCGACCGCCAAATTGAGGCGGCTCGTATTGCAATGACGCGTCACATTAAACGCGGCGGAAAGGTTTGGATTCGGATGTTTCCCGATAAGCCGATCACGAAAAAACCGGCTGAAACCCGTATGGGAAGCGGAAAAGGCGCACCGGATCACTGGGTCGCCGTCGTTAAACCGGGAAAAATTTTATATGAAATTCAAGGCGTGCCTGAAGAATTGGCGCGTGAAGCAATGCGGTTGGCGGCTCAAAAACTTCCGATCAAGACGAAGTTTGTCAGTCGCGCCGATCTGGAAGGAGGAATTGTTTAATGCAGCGCAAAGAAGAACTTGGACAACTCCGCGAAATGAATGTTGAAGAACTGAAAGAACAAGCTGACAGTTTGAAAGAATCTCTGTTTCGTTTGAAGTTTAGAAAAACACTGGGTGTCGGCGAATCGGTTAATGATATTCGCCGCGAGAAAAAAACCTTGGCGCGCGTCTTTACATTAATTAATGAAAAAGAAGCCGACGCGAAAAAGGCAACGAAATAGGTTGAAATAGAAAAATGCCAAAAAAGAAGAGTGAAGAAGAATCAGTAAAGACGACCGAAGCAGCCACCGAAGAAACGGAAACTGCGGCGGAAGATTCGGTAGTTGAAGCAAAAACTGAAGTTGAAACTGACGAAAAACCGAAAAAAACAGACGGTAAAAAGAAAGCCGAAGCAACCGATGAATCTGATGAACCATCAATAATTGATTCTGTTGTCAGTACAGTTGCAGCAGCCGTCGAAACTGTCGCCGAAGTTGTTTCGTCAGGCGTTTCAAGTGTTGTTTCAGCCGTCACGGGTTCTTCGGGTGAAGCTGACACGACAGCAGCCGAAAAGCACAGCAAACGCGCCGAAAAAGTCGGGATCGTTTCATCCGACAAGATGACGAACACCGTTACAGTGCGGGTTGATCGGGTTGTCAAACATCCGATTTACCGTAAATACATCAAACGCCGCAAGAAATTTATGGCGCACGATGAAACCGGTGCAGGAATCGGCGACAAGGTTCGCATTATGGAAACCAGACCGCTTTCAGCGCGTAAACGCTGGCGTGTCGTTGAAATTATTCAAAAAGCAGAAAAATAGTGGACAGTGGACAGTGAATTGTGAACAGTATTTTTTCTGGACACTGACCACCGACCACTAATCACCGAAACGGAGTGATAAAGAAATGATTCAAATGCAGACCTCTTTAACGGTCGCAGACAACTCAGGCGCGAAACGTGTCGTAATGATTATGCCGATTGGCGGTTCGACGGGCAAAATTGCGCGTTTAGGCGACCGAATTAAAGTTACCGTCAAAGAAGCCTCGCCTGACGGCACGGCGAAAAAAGGTAAAGTTTACAACGCGGTTATCGTCAGAACACGCAAGGAAGTTCGTCGTAAAGACGGGACTTACATTCGCTTTGACGAAAACGCGGCAGTGTTAATCAAAGATGACGGCAGTCCGATTGGGACGCGCGTTTTCGGTCCGGTCGCCCGTGAGTTGCGCGAAAAGAATTTTATGAAAATCGTTTCGCTTGCACCGGAGGTCATTTAGTTAAAGTTGAAGATATTAAATTTTTTAACTTAAATAGGTAAAGCAATGAAAACGGTAAAGAAAGGAACATTACGAAGTAAAATCAAACGCGGGGATCAGGTGGTTTTTATCGCCGGACGTGAATTTAACCGCTTTGACAGTGCCGGAAATCGCCAGCCGCTTCGCGCGAAAGTTATTGCAGTTGATCCGATTAACGGAAAAGTAAAGGTCGAAGGCGCAATGATTATGAAACGCCACCGCAAAGCTGTTCCGCAAATGAATATCGAAGGCGGAATCATTGAGCAGGAAGCGTGGGTTAATATTTCAAACATCGCCTTGATTGACCCGGACACGGGCAAACCGACGCGTGTTAAATATGAAGTCAGAGACGGAAATAAAGTTCGTGTGGCGAAAAGCGGAAAATTAATTTCCGAACCGCAGTGGACTCGCAAAGCGAAGGCGGAAACAACCGACGAACAGTAAAGTTTTAAGCATTTGGTAACGCTGACACTTAAAAGTGTCGAGCGGGTCCCAAACAATAAATAATAAAATGGCTAGACTTAAAGAAAAATATAGAAAAGAGATTGCTCCGGCGATTGCTAAAGAATTTGGCATCGAAAATCCGATGGCAATTCCCAAAATAGATAAAGTTGTCATCAATATGGGAATCGGCGAAGCAATTGCTAACTCCAAAATTCTTGACACGGCAGTTGATGAATTAAGATCAGTTACCGGACAAAAGCCGGTTATCACGAAAGCGAAAAAATCAATTGCGGCTTTCAAACTTCGACAGGGAATGAACATCGGCACGATGGTTACGCTGCGCGGCGACCGGATGTATGAATTTCTTGATCGGTTGATTTCCGTTGCTCTGCCGCGTGTGCGCGACTTTCGCGGAATTTCCGCCAAGGCGTTCGACGGGCGCGGAAATTATACGCTCGGCATTCGTGAGCAATTAATTTTCCCTGAAATTGATTTTAACAAAGTTGATAAAACACGGGGAATGAATATTTCTATAGTCACCACGGCGAAAACGGACGAACAGGCACGTTCGCTTTTGAAAGCACTCGGAATGCCGTTTAGACAATAATTCAGCATTCCAGATTTCAAATTCCAAATTTGAAAGGAAAACAGTCTGGAATTTGAAATTTGAAATTTGAAATTAATATGGCAAAGATCAGTAAAGTTGTAAAAAACAACAAACGTAAAAAGATAGTCGCAAATTACGCGGAACGTCGGTTGGCATTGAAAAAGATTGTCAATAATCCCGATTCCTCAATCGAACAGGTTGACGAAGCCGTGATAAAATTGCAGAAAATGCCGCGCGATGCCAGCCCGATTCGGGTTCGCAACCGGTGTTCGCAAACAGGTCGCACACGCGGTTATTTGAGAAAATTCGGAATGTCGCGGATTGCTTTGCGCGAACTGGCTCTTGAAGGGCAGATTCCGGGTGTCACTAAATCAAGTTGGTAATTTTTTATCGAATGCGGTAGGCGGAAAATATTCCGAACCACCGTAATTATTTAACGGAGTTAATAAGAATGACAGATCCGATAGCCGATATGCTTACGCGAATTCGCAATGCAATTGCCGCGAATCACAGCCGCGTGGACATTCCGGGTTCAAAATTAAAATTGGAAATTGCGCGTATTTTGAAAGAAGAAGGTTACGTTAATAATTTCGTAACCAAAGGCGAAGGCATAAAATACGTTATCCGCATTTTTCTGCGCTACGATGCCAAAGGCATTTCTTCGATCACACACTTATCCCGAATTTCCAGTCCGGGGAGACGTGTCTATGTCGGCGCAGGTGAGATTCCGCGTGTTCTCGGCGGTTACGGAATTAACATCGTTTCCACTTCGCGTGGTTTGATGAGTGGAAAAAAAGCCCGTCAAGAAAAAGTTGGCGGCGAAATTTTAGCACAAGTTTATTAAGGATTTCGGATCTAGGAATTCGGATTGCGGATTTAATTAAATCCCAAATCGTAAATTCCAAATCCCAAATCGAATGAGGAAATATGTCTCGTGTAGGAAAAAAACCGATTACGATACCGTCAGGCGTAACCGTGACAATTAACAATAACGAATTGGAAGTCAAAGGTCCGAAAGGAACACTGAAGTCGCCGATTCCGCAGGGCGTGACCTTTAAACAGGAAGAGAATTCATTGATTGCGGAACGCGCCAACGAAGACTTGAGCGCATTTCACGGATTAGCGAGAGCCTTGGCAAATAATGCGATTGTCGGCGTGACTGAAGGTTTCAAAAAGGATATGGATTTGGTCGGAGTCGGTTATAAAGCCGATGTTCAGGGCAGGAAAATTCTTTTCTCGCTCGGCTATTCGCACCCGATTGAATACCCTTTGCCGGAAGGCATTGAAGCCAAAGCGGAAAGAGTCAATACCAAAACATCAATCAATCAGTATCAATTAACACTGACTTTGACCGGGATTGACAAACAAAAACTCGGACAAGTGGCGGCTGAGTTAAATCGTCTGCGAAAACCCGACGCTTATAAAGGTAAAGGCGTTCGTTACGCCGATAAGGTTTATAAATTGAAACCGGGCAAAACCGGCAAATAATTTGCGATTTACGATTTGTTATTTGAGATTGGAGGTTGAAATCCAATCCAAAATCCAAAATCCAAAATCCAAAATCATAAGATTATGGCACAGAAAAACAGAGCAGATATTCGTCGCGGAGTTCATACGCGCATTCGCAAGAAGGTCAGCGGCACGTCCGCACGTCCGCGTCTGGCAGTGTTTCGCAGTCTGAATCATATTTACGCGCAAGTCATTGACGACGTAAACGGGAAGACTTTGGCATCGGCTTCGACGACCGAAAAAGATTTGAAAGGAACAACCGGCGGAAATATCGAAGCGGCGGAGAAGATCGGCAAAGCAGTCGCGGAACGCGCTATTGCAGCGGGCGTTTCCAATGTCGTATTTGATCGCGGCGGGTATCTTTATCACGGACGCGTTAAGGCTCTCTTAGATGCAACACGCACAGCCGGATTAAACAAAAACGAAACAGCGGAAGAAGTAAAAGAAGAAAGCAATGAAAACTAATACACGAAGCATTTCTGCACAAGGTTTGAACTTAAAAGACCAGTTGATTTCGGTCAACCGCGTGACGAAAGTTGTCAAAGGCGGCAAAAATATGTCGTTTGCGGCATTAGTTGTCATCGGTGACGAATCCGGCGTAGTCGGATTCGGCACGGGTAAAGCGAAGGAAGTTCCGAACGCAATTAAAAAGGCAGTCGAAGCAGCGAAAAAGAATTTAATCAAAGTTACGCTGATCGAAGGAACCTTACCGCACGAAATTATCGGTCACTATGGCGCAGGTCGTGTTTTGCTGAAACCGGCAAAGGAAGGAACAGGCGTAATTGCCGGCGGTGCGGTGCGCGCGGTCTTACAATCGCTCGGCGTTCATAATGTTCGCACGAAGATTCTCGGCTCGAACAATCCGCACAACGTCATTCGTGCAACATTTGACGGACTTCTCAAAATGAAAGACCCTTTTGAAGTTGCCAGATTACGCGGCAAACAGGCGGATGAACTATTATAATTTCGGATTGGTGAATTAGGATTGCGGATTTGATTAAAATCCCAAATCCCAAATCCCAAACCCTAAATCGAGTTATGGCAAACAAAACAGAACAATCAAACGACGGAACGATCAAGATTCAGTATTATAAAAGCACGATTGGTTATTCCAAAAAGCAAAAGGAAATCGTGAGAAGTTTGGGTATTACAAAACTTAATCAAACGGTTACGCGCCCGAACAATGCAGCAATGCGCGGCATTGTGGCGAAAATTCCGCATATTTTGAGAATTGTCGAATAAGATTCGTTGATGGTAGATTGTTAATGGTTAATTATTAATTGGTTTGCCTAACCGCTGCAATTAATAATTAACCATTAACGATTAACAAATAAAGGAAAAGAAAATGGCATTATCATTAAATAATTTAAAACCCGCCGCCGGTTCGACGCATAAAAAGAAAAGAGTCGGACGCGGACCCGGTTCAGGTTTAGGTAAAACTGCCGGACGCGGAAACAAAGGACAAAAATCGCGTTCGGGATATTCGAGCAAGATCGGATTTGAAGGCGGACAGATGCCTTTGCAGCGTCGTTTGCCAAAACGCGGCTTTACGAATATTTTCAAGAAAGAATGGCTCGAAATCAGTCTTTCCAAAATTGAGGAAAATTTCAATGTCGGCGATGAAGTTACACCTGAAATTTTACACGAGCGCGGTTTAATCAAAAAAGCCAAGCACGATGTGGTAATTTTAGGAAATGGCGACATCTCGAAAGCCTTGAAAATTTCGGCGCACCGCTTTACCAAAACTGCCAAAGATAAGATCGAAAATGCCGGCGGCACAGCGACGGCAATTGTCAAAGAAAAAGCACAGGGCGAGTAATCATAAAAGTTTAGCGATTTAGGAGACTTATGGAAAAGTTTTTTGCCGCCGTCCAAAATATGTTCAAGATTCCTGAGCTGCGAAAGAGAATTCTCTTTACACTCGGACTTCTGGCAATTTATCGTTTGGGCGCACACGTTACCGCACCGGGCATTAACAAAGCGCAGCTTGAAACGGTTTGGAATCAAGTCAGCGGAACGCTTCTTGGCGTTCTCGATTTGTTTTCCGGCGGAAACTTTCGAACGATTTCAGTTTTTGCGCTCGGTGTCACGCCTTATATTACGGCTTCGATTATCCTGCAACTGCTAACGGTTCTTTATCCGCCGCTGAAAAAAATTCAGGAAGAAGGCGAAGTCGGACGGCAAAAAATCAACCAATGGACACGTTACCTGACAGTTTTACTCTGTTCGATTCAGACATTTTTCGTAGCAACGTGGCTCAGTAAAAACGGAATTATCGCCAACAGCGGCGCAGAAGGTTGGTGGGCGACTTTAATGATCGTCGTGACGCTGACTACCGGCACGATTTTTGTAATGTGGCTCGGTGAACAGATTACCGAACGCGGAGTCGGAAACGGAATTTCGCTTTTGATTTTCGCGGGTATTGTGATTGGTTTGCCGCGCGGACTTCTGCAAATCAGAGAAAAAATCGGCGCGGGCGATGCAATGCAGACGCTCGGCGTGATCTTTCTCGGAATAGTGATTATTGCGTTGATTGCATTGATTGTCTATGTTGAATCGGCTCGTCGAAACATTGCAATAAGTTATGCCAGCCGTCGCGTCGGAAACCAGACTTTTCGCGGACAGGAAACGAGTTTGCCGCTGAAAATCAATATGGGCGGCGTGATTCCGGTGATTTTCGCTTCGTCTGTTTTGGCAATGCCGCAAACTCTTTTTGCTGCTTTTCCGCCAGCCCAACCGGGGAGCGAAGGGTACGATCCGAATTCGCTTTGGAGTAAAGTTTACGCTTTTTTCCAACAGTTTCACGGCGGCGATCCGTATTACGAATTAGTTTTTCTTTCGCTTATTGTTTTATTCACGTTCTTCTACATTACGATTGTTTTCAATACTGATGAAGTCGCGGACAATCTCAGAAAGCACGGCGGATTTATTCCGGGACTGCGACCGGGCGCACCAACGGCAGATTATTTGAACAAGATATTAACGCGTTTGACAACTGTCGGCGCACTTTATCTGGCATTTATCGCGTTTGCTCCGCAGTTGCTTTTGAGCGGATTTAAAGTTGCGCGTTTGCCTTTTATCGGAACTGCACTTGACAACTTTTTTACTGCGACACCGGGACTTAGTTGGATCCCGACAGGTTTGGGGTATCAATTTTATTTCGGCGGCACATCGCTTTTGATTTTAGTCGGCGTGGCGATGGATACAATCGCGCAAATTGAAGCACAACTCGTGATGAGGAATTACGAAGGCTTTTTGGGCGCGGGGTCGCGTCTGCGCGGTCGCAGGTCTTAGAACTTGAATTACGGAAACAGAGCAACACAGAGAAAATCAAGTATTAAAAACTCTGTGTTTCTTTGTCTTTGCGGACGGTAATTTGATGGGTAAAATCATAATTTTAATCGGTGCGCCGGGAGTCGGAAAAGGGACGCAGGCACGACTTTTGCAGGAGCGACGCGGCATTCCGCAAATATCAACGGGCGATATGTTCCGCGAAATGAAAAAAGCGGATACGCCGTTAGCACGGGAAGTACAGGAAATTATGGCATCGGGAAAATTGATTTCCGATAAATTGACATTTCAAATCGTTAAAGATCGTACTTCGCGCGAGGATTGTTCAGCTATGTATATCCTCGACGGTTATCCGCGAACGTCCGTGCAAGCCGAGCAGCTTGAAGAATTAGCAAGGGAACAAGGCAAGGAAATCGAAGCCATTGAAATTGATATTCCGCGCGAAGAATTGCTAAAGCGGTTGACAGGTCGCCGTTCGTGTCCGTTTTGCGGAGAAATTTACAATATTTATTCTAAGCCGCCAAGAGTTGATAATGTTTGTGATTTTCATCCTGATATGCAGCTAACTCATCGTGCCGATGACAATGAAGAAAGCGTGGCGACGCGGCTGGCAACTTATGATGAATTAACCGAACCTTTGATTTCATACTACGAAAAAACGGGTCGGCTCAAAAAAATCAGCGGTGAAGGAAGTTTGGAAGAAATTTACAGCCAGTTAGAAAAGATGATTTAGTGAATTGTTTTTGGTTTTTTGGATTTGGTTTTTTTGTGAAGCCAAAGAACAAATTTCTAGAAACCAAAAAGAACAAAAAGTGTTTATAGATTCAAAAATCGGCGGGGTTTTAAGTAAATTAAGCCAAGTTTTATTCGGAAAAAGAATGATTATTGCCAAATCACAAAAAGATTTAGACCGGATGCGCGAAGTCGGCGAATTGATCGCTGAGGTACGCGAAAATTTGCGTGGAATGATTGTGCCGGGAATTACAACTTTGGAACTCAATGCTGTTGCCGAAAAAATGATGCGTGAACGAGGCGCAACACCAACATTTATCGGTTACAAACCGCACGGAATGGTTCCGTTTCCGTTTGCGATTTGTGCTTCGGTCAATGATCAAATAGTTCACGGTTTTTCAAATGATATTCCGCTCAAAGAAGGCGATATTATTTCGCTCGATATGGCGGCGACATATAACGGTTTTGTCGGTGATACGGCGTTTACCGCGCCGGTCGGTGAAATTACCGACGAACTCAAACAACTAATTCGCGTCACGGAAGAATGTCTGGAACTCGCAATCGAGCAATGTTACCCGAACAAAAGAGTCGGCGACATTAGTTGGGCGGTTCAGCAGCACGCCGAAAAATACGGTTACGGAATCGTCCGCGATTACACCGGACACGGAATCGGACGCGCAATGCACGAGTCACCGCAAATCGCCAATTACGGACGCGCCGGCACAAAAGAAAAAATTCGTCCCGGTTATTGTTTCGCTATCGAACCGATGCTCAATCTCGGAACTCAAGAAACGCAGACTTTGGATGATAAGTGGACGGTTGTTACAAAAGACGGCAAACCGAGCGCACACGCCGAGCATTCAATTGCGATCACGGCGGAAGGTCCCGAAATTTTGACATTGACGAAAACACAGAAAGCCGCGCTGAAAAACAACAGGCAGGAAAGAGTGGCAGCTTAACTTGATTATTGGTTTAGAAAACGGTAACATAAGCAGTTTGTCAACTGAAACAGAGTTGATTCTGTAAGATATGTCAAAAGAAGAAGCGATAGAGGTGACGGCAACCGTGCTTGAGACTCTGCCGAATGCGATGTTTAAGGTTGCACTTGAAGACAATCAACATCAGGTTTTGGCACATATATCAGGCAAAATGCGGAAGAATTTTATTCGTATTCTGCCCGGTGACAGAGTTTTAGTCGAACTCTCGCCGTATGATTTGAATCGTGGACGGATTACATATCGTTACAAATAATATTCAAATTTGAGATTTCAAATTTAAGATAACACGCCGTCAAAATGCGGCAAATAAAGAAAGGACAAAGTTATGAAAGTTCGTCCGTCAGTAAAAAAAATTTGCGAAAAGTGCAAAATTATTCATCGGAAAGGCGTTGTGCGGGTGATTTGTGATAATCCGAAGCATAAACAACGGCAAGGGTAATTTATTTCGGATTTGTGGTTTCGGATATTGGATTTGTAAAAATTAAATCCCAAATCCCAATCCAATATCCCAAATTGAGATAGGAGAATTATGGCTCGCGTAGCAGGAGTTGATTTACCACCAAACAAAAGAGCGCAAATCGGTCTAACGTATATTTACGGCGTTGGAAAATCGCGTTCGACGGCAATTTTAGAAGAAGCGCAAATCAGTCTTGATCAGAAAATCAAGGATTTGAGCGAAGACGAACTGACGCGAATCCGCACGATTCTCGACACTCAGGGCGACATCGAAGGCGATTTGCGAAAGCGTGTGCAAATGGACATCAAACGCTTGATGGACATCGGATGTTACCGAGGTCTTCGTCACCGCCGCAGTCTGCCGGTTCGCGGACAGCGCACCAGCACTAACGCCAGAACCCGCAAAGGTCCGCGTAAAGCTGCCGTAGCGAAGAAGAAAGCACCGGGCAAGAAATAGCAACAGTCAGCAGTTATCAGTTATCAGTCATCAATTCCGACTGAAATTTGATAACTGAATAGTTGATAACTGAAAACTGAATTATGGCAAAAGCACCAGCAAAGGGTAAAAAAACCTTTAAGAAGAAAGAAAGAAAGAATATTCCTTACGGAATTGTTCACATTGCAGCTTCGTTTAATAACACGCTGATTTCGATTACAGACCAAAACGGCAATCTTGTCGCGCAGTCTTCGTCAGGCGCACGCGGATTTAGAGGTTCGCGTAAAGGAACGCCATTCGCTGCACAGCAAGCTGCGTCTGAAGTTGCGCGAAAAGCAGTCGAAGCCGGAATGCGCGAAGTCGAAGTTCGGGTCAAAGGTCCGGGCGGCGGTCGTGAATCGGCAATTCGTGCGATTAATCAGGCGGGAATTCGCGTTTCTTCAATTCGTGATACGACACCGATTCCGCACAACGGCTGCCGACCGCCGAAACGACGCAGAGTTTGACGATTTCGGATTTGGAAATTCAGATTTCGGATTTATAATCCATTATTTGCAATTTTTAATTTAATTATCAAAGGAAGAAGGGAATTATAAAAACTCCCGTAAACTTTTCTGCAAAAGTGAGTAGCGATTTAGATTAGCAGTTTCGGATTATAAAAAATCCGTAATCGAAAATCGAAAAT
Source organism: Pyrinomonadaceae bacterium (assembly GCA_965247805.1). Lineage (GTDB taxonomy): Bacteria > Acidobacteriota > Blastocatellia > Pyrinomonadales > Pyrinomonadaceae > JAFDVJ01. Next base: position 2,925,274 of record OZ252034.1, on the reverse strand, counting down.
CCAAAATCATTATTTGCTGAAAGCAAAAAAAATATTATGGCTAGATATAGAGATGCGGTGTGCCGTTTGTGCCGCCGCGAAGGTGGAAAATTATTTTTGAAAGGCGACCGCTGCTTTAAACCGTCGTGTGCGATTGAAAAGCGCGGAACAAATCCGCCGGGACAACACGGCGCGGCGCGGCGCAAAATGCTCGCCGGTTACGGTCAGCAGCTTCGTGAAAAACAAAAGGTCAAGCGCATTTACTTCGTGCTTGAAAAACAATTCCGTAATTATTTCGAGAAGGCTTTAAGACAAAAAGGCGTGACGGGTGAAAACCTCTTGTTTATGCTTGAGCGTCGTCTTGATAATGTTGTCTATCGCGCCGGTTTTTCGACTTCACGCCGGCAGGCGCGGCAGCTTGTCAATCACGGACATATTTTTGTCAATGACCGCAAAGTTGATATTCCGTCATTCCAGATCAAAGTCGGCGATATTATTACCGTAAAAGATAAAAGCGTTAAAAATGTTCACGTCGAAGGCGCGTGGCAAACTGCTGTCGGTCGCGGTCGTCCGAATTGGATTTCTACCGGCGATAAAGATTTGAGCGTTTCAATTGCAGCATTGCCGAAACGCGAAGATGTTGACGCAAATATTAACGAACAGCTTATTGTCGAACTTTACAGCAAGTAATAATTGAAGTTTAGGAAGTTCGGGAAGTTATCGGAAGTTTGGGAAGGAAAATCTTCTCTTGAGCTTCTAAACTTCCTAAACTTCCTAAACTTCCTAAACTTTTTAAAAAGAATATGACACAAAATAATCATTGGACAGATTTTCAGATGCCAAGCCGGTTAGAGGTCGAAAAAGAATCTTTGACTGACCAATACGGTAAGTTTTATGCACAGCCTTTTGAGAGAGGTTTTGGTACGACTATCGGAAATTCCCTACGTCGTGCGCTGCTCTCATCAATCGAAGGAGCGGCAATTACGGCGGTTAAAATTGAAGGCGTTGAACACGAATTTTCGTCCATCAAAGGTGTGGTTGAAGATGCGACAGACGTAATTTTGAATCTCAAACAAATTCCGTTCACGCTGCACGGGACAACCGCAAAAACACTGACGATCAGCAAAAAAGGCGCAGGCGAAGTGACCAGCGCGGATATTGAAGCCGACGGCGATGTCGAAATTCTCGACACGACCGTTCATATTGCGACTATCGGCGCAGGCGGCGACATCAGTATCGAAATGCGCTTGAAATCTGGACGCGGCTATGTTTCAGCGGAATTTAATAACGACGAAGACCTTTCAATTGGATATATTCCGATTGATTCGGTTCACACACCGATCAAAAAAGTTAATTATAACGTTGAAAAAACTCGAATGGGTTCAAATACCGAATACGATAAATTGACAATCGAAGTCTGGACGGACGGTTCGGTCAAACCTGATGATTCAATCGGTTTGGCGGCGAAACTCGTCAAAGACCACATGTCAATCTTCGTTAATTTCGAGGAAGAAGAAGACGAATTCAAATACGAAGACATTGCACGTCCACCGCTGCTTCGCAATGATTTACTCGACCGTTCGGTTGACGAACTCGAACTTTCGGTTCGTTCATACAACTGTTTGAAAAATGCGGACATTCGTTCGATTCGTGATTTAATCAAACGAAGCGAACGCGATATGCTCAACACAAAAAATTTCGGCAAAAAATCATTAACGGAAATTAAGGACCTGCTTCACGGTATGGGACTCGATTTCGGAATGGATTTTGACGAACAAGGCAATCCGATTCCGGGATCAGGCGGAAGAGACTTAGACTAAAATTAGTGGTGAATGGTGAATGATGAATGGTTAATTAAAAATTCATTCATCATTCACCATTCACCATTCACCATCAAAATGAGACACTTAAAAGCACATCGTAAATTGGGAAGAACATCGGAGCATCGCAATGCTTTGTTGAGAAATTTGGCTATGTCATTGATAAATTCGGAATCGGGGCATATTGTCACGACCGTTCCGAAAGCGAAAGAATTGCGTCCGTATGTCGAAAAAATTATCACTCTGGCGCGTAAGGCACAGACTTTAACCGGCGACGATGCAAAAGTGCAGGAAGTTCATCTGCGTCGTCAGGCGGCAAAATGTTTTCACGCCGGCAACTCTACTTTCAAACTCGAACAGAGTCGTTTTCGCGGTAAAAAAGGCGAAAAGAAAGAACCGATTGAGAGAACCGCCGGAGTTAAAGCCGTCCAGCGTCTTTTTAGTGAAATCGGAGCGCGTTATAAAGATCGCAACGGCGGATATACTCGGATTATTAAACTCGGTCGTCGGCAGGGCGACAACGCTGAAATGGCGGTTATCGAATTAGTTGATAATCCGCGTGAACTTGCAGCAGCGGCAAAGAAGTAAGGAGTGTAGCTGAATGAGTGAACAGACGGCTTCAGCCAAATCTAAAACGGAAACGGGTAAACGCAAAAGCACAGGGGTTTCAAAAAAGCAAAGTCCGACAACCGAGGCTTCGCTGAATATGTCGGAACTACGGGAACTTGCCGAACTCGTCAACGAACACGGTTTTACCGATTTTGAATTTGAAAACGAAAATATCCGAATTCGTCTGAGTAAAACGGCAGCACCACAATTTGTTCAAGCCGCTCAATCTGTTGCGGCTTCCGCCCCTGTTTCGGCAATGCCGACCGCAGTTCAGGTAACTGAATCTGCTGTCGAAACGACCGTCGAATCGGACGAAGGTTTATTCAAAATAACTTCGCCGATTGTCGGAACATTTTATCGTTCGCCATCGCCGGATAAAGCCGCGTATGTTGAAGAAGGCGATAAGGTTTCCGAAAATACAACGGTTTGCATCGTCGAAGCGATGAAGTTAATGAACGAAATTCAAGCGGAAACTTCAGGCGAAATTGTCAAAATTTACGTCGAAAACGGTCAGCCCGTCGAATACGGTCAGCCGCTTTTTGGAGTTAGGAAATAAAGATTAGCCACGAACAAACACAAAAGAACACGAAAATCATTAAGTTTAATTGGATTGATTTTTGTTCGTGCTTTTAAGTGTTTGTTCGTGGCTAAAAGTTTGTAATGAAAAAACGCGAAATTCGCAAAATTTTGATCGCCAATCGCGGTGAGATTGCCTGCCGCATAATCTGGACGTGCAAGGAAATGGGCATCAAAACAGTCGCCGTTCATTCCGAAGCCGACCGCGACGCGCTGCACGTTCGTTTTGCCGACGAAGCGATTTGTATCGGTCCCGCGCAGTCGGCACAAAGCTATCTGAATATTCCGGCAATCATCAGTGCGGCGGAAATCACGAATGTTGACGCGATACATCCGGGTTACGGTTTTTTAGCGGAATCGGAAACATTTGCGAAAATTTGCGAAGATTGCAACATCAAATTTATCGGACCACGCCCGGAAGTGATCGGAATGATGGGCGATAAAGTCGAAGCGCGCCGGACAATGACCGCCGCTGGTGTGCCGATTCTGCCCGGTTCGCCTGATCCGATTGAAGACGCTGACGAAGCAATCAAAATTGCGAAGGAAATCGGTTTTCCCGTGATTATCAAAGCGGCGGCAGGCGGCGGCGGACGCGGAATGCGAATCGTTCGTCAGGAAGAAGATTTAGCGACTAATCTCGAACTCGCGCAAACCGAAGCACTTGCGGCATTCAAAAACGGTTCGGTTTATATCGAACGATACATCGAACGTCCGCGCCACATCGAAATTCAGGTTTTAGCCGACGAACACGGCAACGTGATTCATCTCGGCGAACGTGAATGCACGATTCAACGGCGGCATCAAAAACTTTTGGAGGAAGCTCCGTCACCCGTTATTACGCCCGAACAGCGCGAACAGATGGGCGCGGTCGCAGTCAAAGCATGTCAGGAAATCGGATATTCAAGCGCGGGAACATTTGAATTTTTGCTCGACGAAGACGGTTCATTTTACTTTATGGAAATGAACACGCGCATTCAGGTCGAGCATCCGGTCACGGAAATGGTCACGATTGTTGACATTGTGCGAAACCAGATTCGGATCGCAATGGGCGAAGAACTCGGATTTACGCAGGACGAAGTTCAGATTTTCGGGCATTCGATTGAGTGCCGCATTAACGCTGAAGACCCCGTAAAATTTACGCCGAGTCCCGGCAAAATCACGGCTTTGAATCTTCCCGGCGGTCCGGGCGTGCGCGTTGATACGGCGGTTTATCCGGGTTATGTCGTGCCGCCTTATTACGATTCGATGATTGCGAAATTAATTGTTCACGCTCGAACGCGCGAAACGGCGATCACGCGAATGCGCCGTGCGCTCGAAGCAATGGTCGTCGAAGGCATCAAAACGACGATTCCGCTTCATTTGAAAATTATGAACGACGAAAAATTTCAAAAGGGAGATTTTTCGACAAAGTTTATGGAAGATTTCAAGCAGTAGCCGAAGATTGATTTTCGAGGCTATCTGTGGTAATTTGAAAGTGACTATTAACCTATCAATTAACAGTTAAAAAATTAAATTTTCGCGGTTACTGTTTTGTTTAAAACAGAGTTACTGCGAGCAACAGGAGAGGCTATTTTTTAGTAAATCAGATTTATGTCAACAGCAACAGAATTAAAAGAACAAATCGTTACAGATTATAAAACACACAGTTCGGATACAGGTTCGTCACAGGTGCAGATTGCACTTTTAACACAGCGCATCAATGAATTGACGCAGCATTTCAGAATCCATAAAAAGGATAATAATTCGCGTCGGGGTTTATTAAAATTAGTCTCGCGGCGCAGAAAATTACTCGATTATTTGAAACGCCGAAACATTGGCGAATATCACACAATTATCGAGAAATTAGGATTGAGAAGATAAATTCTAGGTTTCAGGTTTCAGTGTTTCAGGTCAAATTCATTTTAAACCTGAAACACTGAAACCTGAAACTACTTAGATTTGACTGCTTCGAGTCATTACAGAAATAGTTCTCTCGAAGAATTTGTAGAAGGTTGCTGAACGTGACAGCGTAATTAGCCTTTCGCAGAAAAGAGGACAGTCGTTGAATAATAAAGTTCAAAGGCGGCAGGCGGCTTCACGGCATAGCACCTGTCGCTTTTTGTTTATAAGGAATCACAAAAATAATGGCAAATAGAAAATATTTAAGAGAGTCAATCAAACTCGGCGAAGGGGAATTGACGGTCGAAACAGGAAAAATCGCCAAGCAAGCCGATGGTTCAGTCGTAATCAGTTACGGCGACACAATGATTTTAGTCACGGCGGTCAGCGCACGAAACGCCAGAGAAGGACTTGATTTCTTTCCGCTGACGGTCGAATATCGTGAATCAACTTACTCAGCCGGACGCATTCCGGGAAATTATTTCCGCCGCGAAGGTCGTCCTTCGGAAAAAGAAACTTTAACCTGTCGTTTGATTGACCGTCCGGTGCGTCCGCTTTTTCCCGACGGTTATCGTTTTGAAACACAAATTATCTGCACGGTTATTTCGGCTGATACTGATAATGACCCGGACGTTTTTGCAATCACGGGTGCGTCGTGCGCGATGTTTTTGTCGGATATTCCGTTTGAAACCCCGATTGCCGGAGTTCGCGTCGGTTTAATTGACGGAAAATACATCATCAATCCGACCTACGACGAACGCCGCGATTCGCAACTGAATTTAATTGTTGCGGGAACGGAAGAGGCAATCGTGATGGTCGAATCCGAAGCAAAAGAAGTTTCGGAAAAGATTATGGTCGAAGCCTTGATGCTTGCACACAAAGAAATTAAACGTCTTTGTTTGTGGCAGAGAGAACTTTTCAAGGCTCTCGAAATTACCAAACGCGAATTTACGGCGGCGGCTTTGGACGAATCTCTTGTGACGGAAATCGAAAAGAATTACACCGATAAACTTCGTGCCGCGCTCAATTCGACCGGCAGAGATAAATTAACGACCTACGCGGGACTCGACGCTTTGAAAAAGGAAGTTGTTGAAAGTTACCCCGATGACGAACCGGCAAAACGCTCGATGGCTGGGAAAGTTTTCGGATTTTTGAAAGAAAAAATCTTCCGCGAAGATATGCTCGGCAACAAACGACGACCGGACGGACGCAAATTCAGTGAAATTCGTCCGATCTCGTGCGAAGTCGGCTGGCTTCCGCGCGTTCACGGTTCGGCACTTTTCACACGCGGTGAAACTCAGGCGATTGTCACGTCAACTTTGGGAACAAAGGACGACGAACAATTTATGGACGACCTTGAAAAAGGCGAAACGAAACGACGCTTTTTGCTGCATTATAATTTCCCGCCGTATTCGGTTGGCGAAACCGGCAGAGTCGGCAGTTCTTCACGGCGTGAAATCGGACACGGAAATTTGGCGCGTCGCGCTCTGGAGGCGGTTTTGCCGACCGAACAGGAATTTCCATACACGATTCGGATCGTCTCGGACATTACCGAATCGAACGGTTCGTCTTCGATGGCTTCAGTTTGCGGCGGCTGTTTATCGTTGATGGATGCCGGTGTGCCGATCAAACGTCCGGTTGCGGGCGTGGCGATGGGACTTGTGATGGAAGGCAATCGTTACGCGATTTTGTCCGACATTGCGGGCGCGGAAGACCATTACGGCGATATGGATTTTAAAGTCACGGGAACGTCGGAAGGCATTACCGCGTTGCAGATGGACATCAAAATCGGCGGCATTAACGCAATGATTTTGCAAGAAGCTCTCGAACAGGCTCGCAAAGGTCGTCTTCATATTCTCAGCATTATGGAACAAGCGATTGCCGAGCCGCGCGAAGATATTTCGCAATACGCGCCGCGCATTATTACGATTCAGATTAATCCTGAAAAAATCCGCGACGTAATCGGTAAAGGCGGCGCGACGATTCGTTCGATTACCGAAGAAACAGGCGCGAAAATTGATATTTCCGATGATGGAACGATCAACATCGCAACGCACGACGGCGAAGCGGCGCAGGCGGCAATTGACCGTATTAAAGCGTTAACCGCCGAAGCCGAAATCGGTGAAACGTATCTCGGAACAGTGATGAGAATCGTTGATTTCGGCGCGTTTGTCGAGATTTTCCCCGGACTCGAAGGTCTTTTGCACATCTCGGAAATTTCGGATAGAAGAATCCGCGACGTGCGTGACGAACTCAAAGAAGGTCAGCAGGTAATGGTCAAATGTATCGGCAAGGAAGGCAATAAAATTAAACTTTCCCGCAAAGCCGTTCTTCAGGAAGAAAAAGCACCGGCAGAATAAAAGTTAAAGAGTAAAATACGAAAGGCAAAGGTGAAAAGTTAGATTTGGCAAATGCCGAGTTTTTCAACAAACCTTTGCCTTTTTTATTTGAAAAAAATTGAAAAAAATAAATAATTTGTGGAATAATCATATGATTGAAACTTTTCAGTGATGACAGTCAAAAACTGAAGTAAAATTTAAGGGAAAATTCACATAAATTATGCAGGAAAAAGTGCATTTTGAGGAATTTTTTGGTATAGTTTGTGCAATCAAGTCCCCAAGACATTTTATTTTATGATCGGCAAGTCGAACGAGTTCAGACTTGCGGAAATGTCTTTTCTTACAAGTAATTAATTTCGGTCAGGTAAAAATGATGAAAAATATCAAGTTTAGATTCTTTCTTGCGGCATTCAGCTTGATGTCTGTTTTGACATTAACATTTACGGCAAATGCCGCGCCCGTGAGATTTAATCAGGTCGTCCAGATTGTTAATGTTAAGCCGGGAAATGCGAAAACCGGATCGTTTTCGCAATTGCGGTTGGTAAATAATTTCATTTCTTTCAGCACTCTCGGCGATGATGATAAAACTCCGCAACAGGACGAACGCGTCATCACGGAAACAAAAACAGATGTCGTCGAAGACGAAGTTTGCCAGTGTGACGATGTGCAGCAGGAAATTGTTAAGCGCGGTTTTCCGAAGTGGGCTTTGCTAGGATTTGCGGCGATTCCGCTGATTTTTATTTTGAAACGTGACAAGGACAAAACGCCAACTCCGACGAACACACCGGCAAATACGCCGACCGAAACACCGACGATGACACCAACCGTCACGCCGACTGTCACACCGACCGTCACACCGACTGTTACACCAACCGTCACTCCAACTGTGACACCGACCGTCACGCCGACAGTTACGCCGACTCCAACGATGACCCCGACAATGACACCAACGCCGACTCCGCCGCCCGAACCTGTGCCGGAACCGATGACGATTTTATTGTTCGGAACGGGACTTGCCGGAATCGGAATGGCGGCACGTCGTAAATTCGGTAAAAAAGACGCGAACAAGACTGAAGAATAAGGATTTGAATTAAATTTAGCGAAAGCGGTTTGCAAATTAAAACCGCTTTTCCAAAAATTTTGAGGATAGAAAAATGCGAAAAATCAAGAACAACTTTTTGTTTGTGAGCGGGTTAATGCTCATTCTCGGACTGACTTCAGCATTCGGTTTCGGCGGCGATGACAAAAACAAAAGACCGAAAAATACTGGAATTTTAACAGTTAAAACTTCACCTGTTTCGTATCCGGTCAAAGTTGACGGCGAATATAAAGGAATGACGGGAGTGGGCAGCGGCACGGAAATTTTTCTCACGCCGGGAATACACAAACTCGAAATCGAATTTCCGAACGGCAAAACCTACACGAGAGATGTCGAGATTATTAAAGACCGCAAAAACTGCGTCTGTTTGAAATATATCGAAGAAACACTCAAAAGACCTTGCCCATATGACGTGCGCGTTGACGGTCCCGACAAAGTTTTAGAAGGCGATTTGATTACCTTCGCGGCAATCAATAGTGTGACGGGTTCGACGACTCCGATTAATTATCGTTGGACTGTTTCACCCGAATCAGCCCGCTTGACGAGCGGACTCGGCACTTCGGCAATTACGGTTGACACGACCGGACTCGGCGGACAGACGGTTCACGCCGATCTCGATGTCACCGATGATGTTTACGGCAAAACCTGTTTTCAGAAAAATTCAGTGCCGACTGAAGTCGAGCGAAAGCCGGAAATTAAGCCGTTCAAATGCGACGAATTTGAATCAGGACCGTTTGACGATACAAAGGCTCGTTTCGACAATTGTGTTCTACAATTGCAGGGAAGTCCCGACTCACAGCTTTATGTGATTATTTACCAAGGCTCTGACAAACTTAGTATGACGCGCAACACTTACGACAAAATCAGCAAACGAACGCTCGATTATCTCGTGAAAACGCGCGGCGTTGATCCGCGCCGGATTTCAATCGTCAAATGGGGCGACCGTCCGCGCACGGCTTTTGAAATCTGGCTCGTTCCGCCCGGAGCGCAGCCGCCTGTGCCGCAATAAAACGGACAGGGAGAAAGGGAGAAAAGGAGAAGAGGAGATTTTATTTTCCTCTTCTCTTTTTTATTTCGTGCGTTGTTAGTTGTGCGGCGTTCAGTGTAAAATTCACATCTTGAACTTGAAACTTGAAACCTGAAACCTGAAACTTATTTTATGACAGCACCGAATATTGAAACGATTGTGAGCCTTGCAAAACGGCGAGGCTTTGTTTTTCCCGCGTCGGAAATTTACGGCGGACTTGGCAGCAGTTGGGATTACGGCTCGCTCGGAGTCGAATTGGCGAACAATATCAAACGCAGTTGGTGGCGTTGGCTTGTCCACGAACGCGACGACATCGAAGGTTTGGATTCTTCGATCATCCAAAATCGCCTGGTTTGGAAATACAGCGGACACGAAACGACTTTCAGCGATCCGCTCGTTGATTGCCGGACTTGTAAAGGCAGATTTCGCCTCGACAAATTGCAGGATGTCGTGTGTCCGAAACATCAAAGCGTGCATCCGGGCGACGATAAAGAATGTAATTTGACCGAAGCGCGTGAATTTAATCTGATGTTCAAAACGACCGTCGGCGCGGTTTCATCCGACGAAGACGAAAGCGCGTTGGCATATTTGCGACCCGAAACAGCGCAGGGAATTTTTATTAATTTCAAGAATGTTTTAGACACTTCGCGCCGCAAATTGCCGTTCGGCATCGCCCAAATCGGCAAAGCCTTTCGCAACGAAGTGACACCGGGAAATTTTATTTTCCGAACCAGAGAATTCGAGCAGATGGAGATGGAATATTTCTGCCGCGCGGAAGACGCACCCGCGATTCATCAGGAATTTATTGACGGCTTTCAGGAATGGTTTAATTCACTCGGAATTTCGAGCGAGAATCTCAAACTTTATGAACAGAGCGCAACGGAACTCGCGCATTATGCCGAGCGCACCGTTGATATTTTGTATCGCTTTTTCCCCGAACGCGACGATGAAGAAAAGCAATTTGACGAATTAATGGGAATTGCCAACCGCAAAGATTTCGACTTAAAAGCACATTCCAAAAAGCCCGAAGACACAGAAGGCAAGCGAAAAAATCCTGACACGACCGACGATTTATCTTATTTCGATCCGCAGACGAACGAGCGTTTTTACCCGTATGTGATTGAACCGGCGGTCGGTGTCAACCGCACCTTGTTGGCGGTTTTAATGGACGCATACACCGAAAAAACAAACGATAAAGGCGAAGTTCGCGTCATTTTGAAACTCAAACCGGAACTCGCGCCGATCAAAGTCGCCGTTTTGCCGCTGGCGAAAAACAAACCCGAAATCGTCGCAAGGGCAAAGCAGCTTAAAAAAGATTTGCTGCCCGCAATGCGAACGGTTTACGACGACACCGGCGGCATCGGCAAACTCTACGCGCGGCAGGACGAAATCGGCACACCTTTCTGCGTGACGGTTGACCACGAATCGCTCGAAGATGATGCCGTTACAGTTCGTGACCGCGACACTTGGGAACAGGAAAGAGTTAAAATCTCGGAACTGAAAGGCTATCTGCAAATGCGTTTGTTTAGATAAAAATTTAACTTTTAATGTGCAGAATATAATTTTGAATTCAAAAATTTAGAGTAGTATTTTATTGGTAAAAAATACCAAAATGAGGCGTAACTTTACAAAGCTGCGTCTCATTTTGATTTAAATAAGTCCAATCTTGAATCTTGAATCAGGAATAACTAAAGAAATAGTCACGATTGCTGTTTCCAACATGCCCGTCACTCCGACAAATTCTGCTAACGAAGATAACTCAGAAACTGCTTGAAAACATAAAAATAGACGTGACAAACTGAAATTTGTTGCGCCTGATTAACACCAAACAACGCTAAAACATTGATTTAATCGGCTGGCGACCGGCGATCAAATGAATTCTGTCAGGATTTTAAACAGTTTCTAAACAAAACATCAGGTCAATTTTGATGAAGGACAACGATCACAAATGTCAGTAAAGTCAAATTATCACATAAATCAACACAGTTTAACTATATTAATTGTTTTAAACAATATTGTTGATTATCAGGCTATTTTTTGCTAATATTATTTTGTCCCACATCATCACAATAGGGACACAATTTCTCTAATATGGCTCACTTTCTGCTTTATAATTATGAAAAAAAGGTCAATGCAAGCGGGTTTTTCTCTGGTTGAAGTCATTATTGTTTTAACTGTAATTGTAATCTTGTCATCAATGGCATTGATGACATTTTGGAACAGCCGTAAGTATTCGGCGGAAGATCAAGCCAGAAAACTGATTGATGTATTCGACGAAGCGCGGCAAAAAGCATTAAATCAACGGAAAACATTTCGGGTTGAGATTAACCGGACAAAGCAGGAAATCAGGCTGATTGATGAAGGCGATAACGTAGCGTCAGCAAGTGATGATGCAATTATCAAGAGATCTGTAATTTCAAACCAGGTCGTAATCGGAGCTGCGCCGACAAATACCTCAGGCGCACCGACGACAACTTCTCCGATACCGGCTGCAACTTATGCAATCAGTAGTTACCCGTTAAGCAACGGTGACGATAAGATCACGCTTCGATTCAAACTCAACGGTCAGGTTGTTGATGCGGGAACGGACAACATCGGCACGGGAAGTATGATTAACGGAGCGACAATTTATGTTTATTCCAACAAACCTTCCGTGACAAATCCTGATGTTATCAGGGCAGTGACGGTATTAGGAACGACAGGCGATACCTCGCTCTACAGATGCTCTTTCGTTTCAAGTGTTTGTGGTAGTTGGAGCAGATAAATGCCGGGAGAGGCGAAGGTAAGAAATAAATCTATGAAGCAAGCAGGGAAAGAATCGGGTTTTTCGTTAATTGAAACGATAATGGCTCTCGTAATTTTACTAATCGGAATTTTATCAACGATGACGGCGATTTCATTCAGTGTTCTGTCAATGCAGGAATCGGAAAAACGTGTTTTGTCAAAAGAAATAGCGCGTTCGACAATGGAAACGATTTTCTCGATTCGTGACCTTTTAGCATTTGATCCGCAGGCGGGCAGTGTTTACAACTGGAATACAATCCAGGTATCGAACGGGTCAAATGGCGGAATTTTCTTATCAGGCTGGAATTCGGTGCGCGAAAATCCGGGTGATGACGGCATCTTCGGGACGGCAGACGATGCGTGTCCGGCAGCCGCCGCTTGCGTTGTCGGGACATATACAAATACGAGCGCAGTTGTTCCGGGGTATGAACGTCAGATTGAAGTTTTCGATATTCCTGAAAATGGAGTCGTCAGAAAACGCCGGATTACCGTGAGCGTTCGTTATTTTGTTGGACAATTACAAAGAACCGAGGTCGAATCAACAATCGTCGCCAACCTACCGGTCAATTAATTAATCCCTGACCTCTTTTACTCACACAGAAATAATGCTCAAAAAAAACTCAACAAAAATTAATCGAGAAAGCGGAATCACATTAATCGAACTGATGATGTCGTTAGTTATTTTTCTAATCGGAATCGCGGCGATTTACGGCGTGACACGGCTTGCGGCAATTGAAAAAAATACTATCAATACCCGCACCGATCAACTTCGCAGTGCGCGAATCGCGCTCGAATACATTCGCCGGGATGCGCTTAATGCCGGTTTCGGCTATCACCGCACCGGCGGTTTGATGCCTGATGATACCGGCTTCGGTTTATTCGGATTACCTAAAGATACCGATACGGAAAGGGATTTTTTGACATCGGTAATTGCCGGAAACGATGTCAGCACGAACTCTTTAAATTTCGGTGTCAGAATGGATAACATCACCTTTGTCAGTCGTGATTCCTCATTTAATAACGGGAAGTTAGTTAATTATTCGAGTGCATCGGCGAGTGGAAACGTGGTCAAAGTCACCACTTTAAATAATGACTGCGCCGGTTGCAGTCAATACGATCTCTATTTGCTGGAATCCGCATCAGGAACGACACAGGTAATCGGGATGGTTACTTCAAAAATTGACGGCAATAATATTTTACTCGATCAGGGAGCCGACGATCCTTTAAATCTCAATCAGAAAGCAGTTGGAAATGTTGATAACAAAAGTTTGTTAATTACGACACCCGGCGGCGGAACGATCAAGCGGCTCAATCTGATTAATTACAGTATTACACCAGCCGGAGTTTTAATCAGAAGAAAATTTGGCAATCAGGCGACGAATGCGACGCAGCAAGTCGAAACCCGCGAACTCGTCTATGGAGTCAGTAATTTTCAGATCAAATATTATATGGAAGACGGCACGACGATTGATGATCCCTCGAACGGCAATGACGGTCGAACCAATCAGTTAAAAATGAACAACGTCGTGCAGATTCAGGTGACAATCACGATTGCGCCTGATACCAGTGATACAAACTTAAAAGTCACGACACCGATTACGATTAAGGAATTTATCAGTACGAAAAATCTCCGTTATGAAGCCAGTTAAACCAACCTGAAATATATGTTATTCAACTTTACAAAAAAATCTTACAAACAAATAAGGGAAAACGGTTCGGCGATGGTCGTTGCTTTGATGGTGATGACGCTGCTGCTCGGTTTTGCAGCATTGGTTCTATCGCGCACTTTTACCGAAAACGCAATTACGATTAATGATACGGCGGAGAGTCGTTCGTTTAATGCGGCAGAGGCGGCACTCGAAGATTCGACCAGAGATTTTGCAACTGTCATCGAGAATAAATTAAATCCGACAGCGACTGATATTACCAACCTCGAAACCAAAAGTGTTCCCTATTTTTCAACAAACGGTTATACGTTTAATAAAATCATTACGAAAATTACTCCGCCCGTCGGAACGTCACAAGTAGTCACTCAGACAAAAGGACAATTTCAGGGATTGGTAAGTTTGCGTGATGAATATCAGATTGATATTACGGCAACCGATACTGTGACAGGAGTTAAGACTCAGGTTCGCCGCCGCTTTTTTAACGACCGCATTCCGATCTTTCAATTCGGAGCGTTTTATCAGGACGATTTGGAAGTCCAAGACCCGCCGCTGTTTATTTTCAACGGCAGAGTTCACACGAACGGCAATTTTTTTACGAATTCTAATGGGAGTGATATTCGTTTCAAATCGAAAATTACCGTCGCGGGAGAGATTATCCGTGATCGTTGGAAATCAGGTGCGGCACTGACAGGAAGCGAAACAAGCGACAATGTTTATGCGCCGAACGCGACTAATGTTGACACATTGCTTCCGACCAATCGCGGCAGCGTAACTTGCAGTGCGGGAACGGGCGGCATTTTAAAGGATATTACGATGAGAAATTTCCCTTATCCGAATTGTGTGACAAATCCGGCGTGGGCATCGTATTCAGCTAATTTTGAGGGCAATGTTGTTAGCAAAGCGAAAGTTCTTTCATTACCTGTTTCGAGAATAAACAAGCCGTTGATCGAGATGATTCGCCGTCCGAAAAATACTAAGGATCAGGCAAATTTTAGCGGAACGGTCAAAACGATTATAGCCGCGACGGATGAAGATGACGGGGTGCTTTCCCACGAACGCTATGCCAATAAAGAAGGACTCAGAATCAGTCTCGCTGATTCAAAAGATAAACTCCCGCAGTGCGCGGGTGTCACGACGGCTTGCGGTGTTCAACTTGACGGGACATTAGGCTCGGCTCTCGGCTACCAACCATTAGCAATGACAGACGTATCACCCGTCTATCAGGCAACGGCTGTGAACGGTAATCGGCTGGCAGTCAGTGGACGTGAAGTTTGGATAAAGATCGAACTTGTTGATTTCGATTATGATCTTCTAAGACCGATTACGAAAGATGTCACGCAGGATATTTTAAGTCTGGGTGTCACCGAACCGATTATTGATTCGAGTAATTCGCAACTGACGGTTTCCGGTATGACTTCGGCAACTGATTCACGTTCGATTGTAAAATTGCAGCATTTTGCCATTCAGGGAAACGTAATTCCGAATGGTTCGACACAATATATCTCATCACAAGTATCAGGCTCGAAAACATATAATTATGTATCGCGGCTGAATATCCCGACGAGCGGAAACTCAACGAATCAAGCAGCGCAATTGGCAGCCTGTTTGTTAACTCCGACAGTTTGTGCTGACGATGCTTTTGCAGGAACGGCAACGAATGGAAGTCCGGCAAGCATCAATACCAACGAAACTGCACATTTTAAAGTGGCAAGTTTTGACGGTGGAGCAACCAGAAAAGCCATTGTTCCATTTCCGATTGAACTTTTTGATGTCCGCGAAGGCAACCGCGCCAACAGCACGACCGGAACAGTCACCAATCAGGTTTATAAAAACGGTGTGATGAGTCTGGTTGATGTTGATGTCGCAAATCTCCGTTATTTTCTAATGGGAAATTACGATGGTAAATTTCCGGTTACAACTCCTTTTGCTGTTGCCAACGGAGGAGTCGGATTGAAAAGCACCGATGTTCCGAGCAATCGCGGATGGGTCGTTTATTTTTCAGACCGGCGCGGCGATGCCAACTTCGATGGCAAATATGATATGGAGGACGTTAATCCGAACTATAATTCTAATGTTGACGAAGATATTGACAATAACGGATCAATAGAGGCTGATTACGCTAACGAAGCTCCAAATCAGGATTCGCAGGATTATGCCGGATACCTTGCCGCGACCGATCATAAATTTTACCGTCGCGGCGTTCGGCTGATTAACGCCGGAACATTGCCGGGAAATTACGATTCGGCAAACCCGACAACGACCACCGGATTTACTTTTGCTTCGGAAAACGGAGTTTATACTTGGAAAAACTATAATGTTACAAACGTCAGCGTTGCCGGCGGAACATCTTCAACAACCTCCGACCGTTATTCGCCACAAGGTGGCACAACTGGCGGAAATCTACATATTCCGGCATCAATCGTCGGCGATGCCGTGACGGTTTTATCAAATAACTGGAACGACGGCGAAAGTTTTGCCATTCCCTACGATTTGGCAAGCCGGCAGGCGACGGATACACAAGTGCGTTTTGCGATGCTCGCAGGCGACCCAATTACCGGCTATTCGCCGAATGAGGGTTTAACCGGAAGTCAGAACGGCGGACTGATTAATTTCAAGCGTTTTCTCGAAACATGGTCGGGCGACCGTTTAAATTATTCAGGTTCGCTGATTAATCTGTTCAATTCATTTAACAGCAATGGTCGTCACAAACCGAACGGCACGGTTTATAATCCGCCATACCGCGACTGGACTTTCGAAGAATCGTTTAAAGACCCGAACCGTCTGCCGCCCGGAACGCCGTTCGTTTATTTCTTGACCTTCACCGGATTTGAGCGCGTCAACGATTAAGTTCTGACGACATTTCTTTGACCTTGGCGGGTCCGTTTATTCGGACTCGCCTTTTTATTTCAACTTTAATTTTCTACACTATACCTTTTGCAATTATTATGAAAACGCCTGATAAAATTACCGAACTTGCCGAAATCATAAATGCTGGCGGCGGACGCGCGATGCTCGTCGGCGGCTGTGTGCGTGATGAGTTGATGAACATTGAACCGAAAGATTGGGACGTAGAGGTTTACGGTATCGAACCGCCAAAACTGCGCGAAATTCTTAATAATTTCGGCGAAGTCAATGCCGTCGGTGAAGCGTTCACAGTTTATAAAGTCGGGCAGGATTTGGATGTCGCGCTCCCGCGCCGTGAACGCAAAATCGGTCGCGGACACAAAGGTTTCGTCGTCGAAGGCGATCCTCAAATGCCGTTTGAAGAAGCCGCGAAACGCCGTGATTTTACGATTAATTCAATTCTCAAAGATGTTCTAACCGGCGAAATAATTGATTGTTTCAATGGACGCGCCGACATCGAAGATAAAATTTTGCGAATCGTCTCTAAAGAAACTTTCGCCGAAGACAGCTTGCGCGTTCTCCGTGCCGCGCAGTTTGCCGCGCGTTTTGAATTTGAAATCGAACCGGAAACGATTGAGATTTGCCGCACGATTGATTTAACCGATTTGCCGAAAGAACGCATTTGGGGCGAACTCGAAAAACTTCTTTTGAAGTCGTTGAAACCTTCCATCGGATTGCAGTATTTTTACGACTTGAACATTGCCGCGCAGCTATTTCCCGAACTTATTTCGCTCATCGGCGTGCCGCAGGAAAAAGAGTGGCATCCAGAGGGAAATGTTGACGTGCATACGCTGATGGTGACGGACGAAGCGCGGAAACTGATTGACGATTTGGAATATGCAAAAAAAGTTACAGTGATGCTCGGCACACTGTGTCACGATTTCGGGAAGCCCTCGACGACTGCATTTTTTGACGGTCGCTGGCGTTCACACGCGCACGACGAAGCCGGCGTTGAACCGACGATTTCGTTTCTCGACAAACTCGGAATTTTTACGCTCGACGGCTACGATGTTCGCGGTCAGGTTATCCAACTCGTGCGTTATCATTTACTTCCGGGAATGTTTTACAAATCTCAGCCGGGTGACGGCGCGTTTCGGCGGCTGGCGCGAAAAGTCGAACCCGATTTGCTCTACCGCGTTGCCAAAGCCGATAGTTTGGGACGCAACCCCGAATGGCTGCCGAAGGAAAAATGGTTCAAAGCCGAAGCGCAGGAATGGTTCATCGAACGAGTACGGGAATTAAAAATTGAAAACGAAGCTCCGCAGCCGATTTTGCTCGGTCGCCATCTGATTGAACTCGGTTTACAGCCTTCAAAACAGTTCGGCGAGATTCTCAAATCAGTCTATGAGTTGCAGCTTGACGGGAAAATCACCAACTTGGAAGAAGCCGTCGCCGAAGCCGAAAACATAATTGCACTTTGAGTTTAGCTATGAATTATTTGAGTTTTTTAATCAAAATTACGCTGTTCGGATTGATTATTATTTGTGTGAATTGCCGCGAAAACTCGACTGATAAGAAAACATTCGATGATTTTATCGTTGATCCGAAAACTGCAAATATCGAATTTTACTGGAAAAACACCGACAACGAAATTTTCAAGAGCATTAACAACCTCAAATCAAACACCGATAAAAACGGCAAACATCTGCGTTTTGCGATGAACGGCGGAATGTATGAGGCAGACAACAAACCGCTCGGACTTTTTATTACAGACGGAAAAATCGTCACCGAACTAAACACTCGAAACGCCGAAGGAAATTTTTATCTCGAGCCGAACGGAGTTTTTTACATCACCGCCGACCGCCAAGCCGCCGTCGTGACAACCGAAAATTTTCAGAACAACGGGCAAATAAAATTTGCCACGCAGTCCGGTCCGATCCTGCTCGTTGACGGAAATATAAATCCTCTGTTCACACAAAAATCAGACAATTTGTATGTCAGAAATGGCGTATGTGTTTTAGCTGATGGCAAAATCATTTTCTCAATTTCACGCCTTAAAGTGAATTTTTATGATTTCGCCGCGCATTTTCAGAGTTTGGGCTGTCAAAACGCACTTTATCTTGACGGTTTTGTTTCGAAAATGTATTTGCCCGAACAAAACTTAAATGATTTGGACGGCGATTTCGGCGTAATTATTGGTATCATCGAGTAATTCGGAATTTTTTATGTTGATAGACATTACACCGCTAAAAATTTCACGCGATTACCGGATGCTTTTTTTCGGGCAGTTGATTTCGTTTTTCGGTTCGATGATGTCCTTCATTATTCTGCCCTGGCAGATGTTCAAGTTGACCAATTCCAACGAAATGGTCGGCTACATTTATCTCGCTGAATTTATTCCGATGGTTTCGCTGGCGTTCATCGGCGGTGCGCTTGCGGATGCGCTCGACAAACGAAAAATGCTGCGTTTGACGGAAATCGGACAAACTTTGGTGACGGTCATTTTGCTCGTTAATTCGCTTTCACCTGCTCCGCATATCTGGGTTTTATATCTCGCGGCGGCACTCCACGCCGGACTTGCCGCGCTTCAGCGTCCGGCTTTTGAATCGCTGATTCAAAAAATAATTCCCGACGAATTGATGTCGGCGGTTTCCGCTCTCAATTCTCTGCGCTACAATTTCGGCGCGATTATCGCTCCGTCACTTGCCGGAATTATTATTTCGCAGTTTTCCGTCAGTTCTGTTTATATTATTGATTTGGCGACATTTATCGCTTCGGTTTTTGCCGTTTTTGCGATCAGTGCCGTGCCTTCACCGGAAAATGCCGAGCGTCCGAGTTTGAAAAGCATTATTGCGGGTTGTCGTTACGCACTCAGTCGGCAGGAACTTCTCGGAACGTATTTGATTGATATTTGCGCGATGTTTTTCGCTTTTCCGCAGGCACTCTATCCGGCATTGGCGGTAATTTACGGGGAAAAATATCTCGGACTTTTTCCGGCGGCATTGGCGATTGGAATGCTCGCGGCGAGTTTGACTTCGGGTTGGACAAAGAAAATTCACAAACACGGTTTGTTTGTTTCCGTCGCCGCCGTATTTTGGGGAGTTGGAATCATTTTTTTCGGAATGGCAAACAGCATTTGGATTGCCTTGTTTTTTCTCGCAATGGCAGGTTTCGGTGATATGATTTCGGGAATTTTTCGCGGCACGATCTGGAATCAGACGATTCCAAACTATTTGCGCGGACGACTCGCCAGTCTTGAAATGATAAGCTATCTGACGGGACCGATGCTCGGCGGCGCGAAAATGGGCATCGTCGCCGAACGCTTTGATGTCCGCACGGCGATTGTTTCAGGCGGAATTTTATGTGTTGTTGCCGTCGTGCTGTCGTCGCTGCTGCTGCCGAAATTTATCACTTACGATGGACGCGAAGGCATTAAACAAAGGGAAATCGAAGAAGCGACGCGCGCCGAACTCGGCAGAGTTTCCGAAGAAAATTACTAAAATGAAATCCGAAAAAATAATGAATTTATCATACGCGCTTTTCTTCGGAATTGTCGCCGGCTTGATCTTGAGCTTTGCATTAGGAAATTTTGTGCCGCAATTTTACACCGAATCGGTCGGGAAGCTGGTCTGTCAGGGAAGAGTCGAATTCGTCTCGTTCAAACAGTCATATTTTTGCTTTGATACGGCGAACACTTCATTCGATGTTGGCGAAGCAATGTTTTGGGCGGTTCTCAAACGGGCGATTCTCCCGGCGATTATTTTTTCGATTCTGGCGGCAATCGTCTTTGGCAAAGTCGCCAGATTTTTATATCAACGCCGCGAAGCCGCCGGATTTTAGAAGATTAATAAACAAAAAGGAATAAGAAAATGGCAATTTTAAGAAAAAGAGAAATTGATAATCTGGCGCAAATGTCGAGCGAAGAACTCGAAGAATTTTTAGACTCACTGCCGACCGGACAAGAAGACATCGAACTGCTTTTCGCGTTTCTCGAAAGAAAACTTGAGCGCGAAGAATGCAATCACTCACTTAGATTTTCAATGCAGTATATGATGGAAAACCGTCTGAATTTCCCGAAACTCAGCGCGTGGCTGCAACGCAACGGCGGCTTTTGCGACTGCAAAGTCATCGAACAAATCGCCCCCGAATGGCGCAAAACTTTTGACTAAACCGAAGGAGAACTATGAAAGCTTTTTTTTTGATAATGATGATTTTTGTTCTTTCAATGATTTCATTCGCTCAGAAAAGCGAAACAATGACGTTGAAAATTTATTTTCTGAATGAAAAATTCGATCCGAACCTCGAAGACTGCCGCAAGGTTCACGCCGTCGAACGAAAAATTCCGAAAACAAAATCTGTCGCCAACGCCGCGCTTGAAGAATTTCTCAAAGGCGTGACGACGGAAGAATCCGCGAAAGGCTATGTTTCCTTTACGCCCGCCGAAACAAAGGGAATTTTGAAAAGCATCAAAATCAAAAACAAAACCGCCTACATAAATTTTAATAAAGCCATCTATGAACAAATGGGAACGGCGACGACAAGCTGCGGCGGCGGTTTTTTCTCCAGTATCGAGAAAACTCTGTTTCAGTTTCCGACGATCAAAAAAGTTTTTTACGCCATCGAAGGCAGTCCGCGCGATTTTTACGATTGGGTGCAGGTCGGCGAATGCCCGTCGGAACTGAAAAATTGCAGCGGGAAAAATTTTTAGAAGTGAACGGAAAGTAATTCTGAAAAGCGATTTGAATGGTGATGTAAAAATTGCGGGCGCGGAAACCGCAACCCTTCCTGACCTGAAATTTGCTGTTGCTTGAATATTTTCACTTTTCGGCTTGATTCAACAAATCGTTAAAAAAGACAAGATTCAATAATTAGCAGGTCTGGAAGGGTTGCGGTTTCCGCGCCCGCTAAACTTTATCATTGCAAAACACGCCGCACATAAAACATTATTTTGCATTCACTTCTAAACTTTTAAGAAAAATATCTTGACAAAATAATTTGACTGACATAAAGTAAGGCTCGACAATACATTTTGTAAGAGTGGAATAATTATGAGTCAAAATAACGAGTTTCCAAAACTCTCCCGCAAAGAATTCAAAATTTTAGAACTGCTGATTGCCAAAGGTGAAATGTTCGGTCTCGAAATGGTCGAAGCATCGGAAGGCGAACTCCCGCGCGGCACAATCTACGTCACACTCCAAAGAATGGGCGACAAAGGCTACGTCGAATCCCGCGAAGAACCGCGCTCATTTCCCGAAATCGGCATTCCGCGCCGCAAATATTCAGCGACAGGTTTAGGGGGAAAAGTTTATCAAACAAATTTGAAAGCGAAAGAGTTTTTTAATTCTGAGTTAGTTTGGGGAGGTTTAGTTTAATGGATTTAGCATTACTTGAAAATAAGCGATTTGATTATATTGAACAAATTGCAATTACAAAATCGAAGGAAGAAGAAATCCGTCGGCTTGACGAAACAATGAATGATCTTCGTGCAAAATATATAAGAAACAAGGAGCAAATTCGTGAAATCGAAGCGAAAAAAATAATTTCAAGACCTCTAAGAAAATCCCACGAAGTTGAAAAGTTTTCAGGAATGCTTGATATTTTGAAGGCGCGTGAAATTGAAATCGCTTACGAGGGAAAACGCTACAAAACAGAGAAAATTTCTCTATTAAATCAAATAGGTGATATTGGGGAATTGTATGAGAAATTGGACAAATTGGAAGAAAAGTTAAAAGCTAACGAAATCAATTATATTAATTGTAATATTGGCTCAAAATGTCTAAGAGTTGCCGAGTTTTTATTTTCTTCCAAAACTTGTAATGAAGTTTTTTATCCAAGTGTGGGAGATTGGCGCGAAGAATATGCAACTGCATTAAGAAAAGGCAGAGTTTTAGATGCAATTGTCATTTCAGTAAGAAACTATTTTATTTTTGCTTACACAATGATAATTTGCAGCAAGTTTGGAAAGTTAATTGAGTTTATTATGAAAGTTGCGGATGTTGTGGAGTTTTTTAATAAATTTTCAAAGTAATAAAAATATGACGACGTTAACATTAAATTTACCGAAAACCGTCAAGTTTGAAGAACGCGAACTGGTAATGATTTTAGCAACCAAACTTTACGAGCAGGGCAAACTTTCGCTCGGTCAATCAGCCGAACTTGCAGGTTTTTCCAAACGAGCGTTTATGGAAATCTTGGGCGATTACGGCGTTTTGATTTTCAATTATCCGGCGGAATATTTGGACGGCGATTTGGAAAATGCAAAAACTTATAATATCTAATTACCAGCCGCGATTTATTTCCCAACGGTCAATGATTTTTCCGTCATCGAGAATCTGATAATGCGAATGCTGCAAGGCAGTTAGACACGAATGATTTGCCAAGATTCGGATGCGTTCGCCGACTTTTAATCTGTTGAAAGTTTTTTCATCGTCCACAAAAATCTCGCCGTGTTCCTGCGACAGCGAACCGACGCGCAGATTCAAATCGTTTCCCGCTAAATCATAAACTCTGCCGTAACCGCAATTAGCGTCAAATTCGACTGCACCGCGATCTTTGGAAAGCGCGACTGCGCCCGCGTCAACGACGATTTTTCGGCGCGTCGAATCACGATGAATTATCGCCGCCAAAACAGTTAAAGCGCAATCTTCAAAATTACAGCTTCCCAAAGTCGCCTGAAATGCGTCGTAGAAAATATAATTTCCGGCGCGAAATTCGGTGATGCCGGAAAGGTCGTCAATCGCGCTCAAAGTCGGCGTTGAACCGATGCTGACGTTTGGAACTTCCAAACCTTTACTTCGCAAATTTTCCGCCAATCTCCGCATTTTATCGCGTTCTTCGTGCGCGA
Source organism: Pyrinomonadaceae bacterium (assembly GCA_965247805.1). Lineage (GTDB taxonomy): Bacteria > Acidobacteriota > Blastocatellia > Pyrinomonadales > Pyrinomonadaceae > JAFDVJ01. Next base: position 2,901,808 of record OZ252034.1, on the reverse strand, counting down.
CGGCGAGAAGTTTTTCAGGCGAATCGGCGTGATACGAATGTCCGGCGTGTGTCAGAATTCCGGCGAAATCGAGGTTTGACGAATCCGAAATAACTTGCGGAATTTCAAACGCTTCGGGCGTGTGCGGTTCAACGCCGCAGCGATGATAACCGACATCAATCTTCACGAAAACATTGATCTTTGCATCTTCATTTTTAGCGGTTTGGTTTAATTCACTGACAGTTTCCGCGTCGTCTGTTAGGACAGAGAATCGTTCGATGTTTTTAGTAATATTAATCGCTTCGGCAAATTTTCCGCGCTCAATCGGAACGCCGTAAGTTATATCCGTAAAACCGTTTTCCGCAAAATAATGCGCTTCCGAAAGCGTCGAAACCATAATTCCGCCGAAGTTGTTTTCGGTCTGAATTCGCGCTATTTCCAAACAACGATGCGTTTTGACGTGTGGACGTAAGTTCACATTTAACGATTTAGCGCGAGCCGTCATCGTTTCGGCGTTGCGCTTCATTCTTTGATAATCAACAATCAGCGATGGTGTTTTGATGCTTTCAATTTGCATAATTTTTTTGACTGGAGCGCAGGCAGCCTTGCCTGCATGAGCGGTGATTTTTACCGCGAAAAAGCGTCGGTTTATTTGAAACTCCAGATTATCAACGAGCGTTTTTGAGCGTCCGAAGCGAACGCTCATGCAGGCAAGGCTGCCCGCGCTCCAGTCTCAATTATTTTAAGTAATCCTTTAAATATTGCCCCGTGTGCGATTTTTTGACTTTGGCGATTTGTTCGGGTGTTCCGACTGCAACAATTTCGCCGCCGCCGCTGCCGCCTTCGGGACCGAGATCAATGACGTAATCGGCGGTTTTGATGACATCTAAATTGTGTTCGATGACGAGCAGACTGCCGCCGTTTTCGATAAGTGCGCGAAACGCTGTCAACAGTTTGTTAATGTCTTCAAAGTGCAGTCCGGTCGTCGGTTCGTCGAAAATGAAAAGCGTTTTCGACTTGGCTTTGGTGGCGAGATGCGCGGCTAATTTTACGCGCTGCGCTTCGCCGCCCGAAAGTGTTGTCGCTGATTGTCCGAGCCGTAAATAGCCGAGTCCGACGGCTTCGATGACTTTTAGTTTATTAACTAATTTGTTGACTTCCTTGAAAAATAGAATCGCTTCGCGGACAGTTAATTGCAGGACTTCGGCGATGTTTTTGCCTTTGTATTTAACATCCAAAATCTCGTCTTTGAAGCGAGTTCCGCGACAGTCTTCGCAGGTTAATTCGACATCGGCGAGAAACTGCATTTCGACCGTCACAGTGCCGCTGCCCTGACAAGTTTCGCAGCGTCCGCCGGGAACATTGAACGAAAAATGCGAGGCGTTGAATCCTTTTGCCTTTGAAGCATTAGTCGCGGCAAAAACTTCGCGGATCGCGTCATAAGCCTTAATGTATGTGACCGGATTTGAGCGCGGCGTTCGTCCGATTGGCGATTGGTCAACTAATATTACGTCGTCAATCTGTTCCGCGCCTTTGATTTCCTTAAAACTGCCGACGTGACCTTGCCATTCGCCGCGTTTTTTCTTGATTCCGGCGTATAAAATGTCGTGAACGAGCGTTGATTTTCCACTGCCCGAAACGCCCGTGATGCAGACGAGCATTTCGAGCGGAATTTCTGTCGAAACATTTTTTAAGTTGTGTTCGCGTGCGCCGACGATTTCGATTTTTCGCTTGCCGACTTCTTTACGTTTTGCCGGAGTTTTAATTTCCAGATCACCGCGTAAATATTTTGCCGTCAGCGAATCGTTCGATTCGATCAAGCCGATAAAATCGCCTTCGTAGATCAAATTTCCGCCGAGTTCGCCCGCGTAAAGTCCGATGTCGAGAATGTGGTCAGCAGAGCGCATCGTTTCTTCGTCGTGTTCGACGACGAGAACCGTATTACCGATGTCGCGCAGATTTTCGAGGATTTTGACAAGCCGCGCATTATCGCGCGGATGCAGACCGATTGAAGGTTCGTCCAACACATACAGCGCACCGACGAGCAGCGAACCGAGATTTGTTGCAAGCTGAATACGCTGCGCTTCGCCGCCGGAAAGTGTTGAAGCTAAACGATCTAAAGTTAAGTAATCCAAACCGACATTAACCATAAATTTGATGCGGCGGCGAATTTCGAGCAGTAATTTGTCAGCGATTTTGGCGCGTTCGGGCGAAAGTTCGAGTTCGTCAAAAAACTTTTGCGCGTTGTTAATTGCCAGTTTTACGGTGTCAGGCAGATTTTTGCCGCCGACGCGGACGGCTTGCGCCTCCTTGCGAAGTCGTCCGCCGCCGCATTCGGGACATTTCGTGTAGCCGCGATATTTCGCCATAAAAACGCGGACATGGAGTTTATATTTTTTCGTTTCGAGAAATTTGAAAAATCCGCGCACGCCTTTCCATTTGCCTTTGCCTTCAAATATCGCATTTTTTTGCGCGTCGGTCAGATCGGCAAAAGGCGTTTTCATCGAAATATCTTCCGCCGCGCAGAATGATTTCAGACTTTTCAACGCCCAATCGTATTGCGGACGATTAAAAGGCTCGATTGCACCTTCGGAAATTGACAGATTTTCGTTCGGCACGACAAGCGCGAAATCAACGTCAATCGTGTTGCCGAAACCCTGACAAAGCGGACACGCGCCGAACGGCGAATTAAAACTGAAAAGTCGCGGTTCGGGTTCTTCGTAAACTGTGCCGTCGTATTTACAGATAAACTTGTCGGCGAAGTTCAAAGTAACGCCGTCGTCCCGACGGCTGTCGTGTCGGCTTCCAGCCGACGCGTTTTTCTTTTCTGAAGCGTTTTCATTTGATGATTCGGGCGAGCGGGACGCTCCCCTGACAGCCGTCGGGACGACGGCGTTACGCTCCGCCGTCTGAATGACCGCCGCGCCGCTTTCGCGGAAACAAGTTTCGAGCGAATCAACTAATCTTTGACGAATTTCTTTGTCGGCTTTGAGACGGTCAATCAAAACGAAAGTGTTGTCGAAGTTTTTAAATTCGTAATCTTCAGGTTTTTGAAGTTCGATAGTTTCGCCGTCACGAAAAAGGCGCGTAAATCCGCCTTGCATCAAACTCATCAAATGTGCGATTGGCGTGGCGGTTTTCGACTTAACAATCGGATGTGTTTCAGCCGGAAATAAAACGTAAAATCTCGTGCCTTCCGCCAGAGTTTGCAGAATTTCGTCAGCCGCTGATTCGGGCGAATCTTTTTTGACTTCGCGGTCGCAGACGTAGCAGAATGTTTGTCCGATTCGCGCAAACAGCAAACGCAGATAATCGTAAATTTCCGTCTGCGTCGCCACCGTCGAGCGCGGATTGCGCGTCGAATTTTTCTGCCGGATCGCAATTGCCGGCGCGATCCCCAAGATTTCATCAACGTCCGGCTTGTCCATTCGTTCCAAAAACTGCCGGGCATACGCCGACAGCGATTCGACGTAACGCCGCTGACCTTCGGCGTAAATCGTATCAAAGGCGAGCGACGATTTACCCGAACCGGAAACGCCCGTAACGACCGTTAGTTTATTGAGAGGCAGGTGAAACGAGATATTTTTGAGATTGTGAACGCGTGCGCCGCGAACTTCGATTGATTCTTCTTTGGACTTGACTGCTTGCATAGATGAAAATTCCTGTCGTTTAAGCAAAATTCAATTTTACCAAATTGAGTTTGGGAAACAAAACGCAGAAAAATTTAATGATTTGACGAAAATTCGGGAATAAAACGAAAATGTTTGAGTATAATATGTTTATGAAATCAGCAGTTATTTTTGTCTTTTTGCTTTTATCGGCGGCTTGTGCGGTCAATACCGTTGAAAGCCAAAAACGAATGGAAAATTCGCAACCGGAAGTTGTTAATTCAAAAGCGAAACAGCTTGTTTTGGTTGAGCTTTTCACGTCCGAAGGTTGTTCGAGTTGTCCGCCGGCGGATCGTGCGCTCGCGTTTCTCGAAAAGGAACAGCCGTCAAATCAAGCTGAAATTATAACGCTGGCTTTGCACGTTGATTATTGGAATTATCTCGGCTGGAAAGACGTTTATTCATCGCCGGTTTTTACCGAACGACAAAATTTTTATTCGGATAAATTTAAACTCGACTCGATTTATACGCCGCAAATGGTTGTTGACGGCAGCCGCGAGTTTGTCGGTAACGATTCGGGCAGAGCCGCAAAAATTATCAATGAAGCAGCGCAGATTCAAAAAGCAAAAGTCGAGCTTACGAAGACCGACGACAAATTAAAAATTAATTTGTCGGAAATTCCAAAACACGAAAAGACGACCGTTTATCTCGCCATTGCCGAAGATAATCTTGTTTCAAACGTCGCGCGCGGCGAAAATTCGGGTAGAAAACTCGAACATCAATCGGTGGTGCGCGAACTTAAAAATGTCGGAACGCTCACTCCGCAGCAAAATTCTTCCGACCTCGAAACGGCTTTTCAAATCAATGCGGCTTGGAAACGCGAGAATCTCAAATTAATCGTTTTCGCCCAGGAAGACAAAACCGGAAAAATTATTGGATTAGGCAGAATTCATTTGTAAAAAGTAAAATTTGCATCGGAAACGGCGTGAACAAGTTCGCTTGTTTTGCGCCGTTTTTTGAATTAACATTGCTTAATTTATGAAAAGTAATCCGGTTATTAACCCGTTTCTTCAAGTTATTCTCGCAAAAGATGAGAGCGGCGATTATTCATTGTCTGCGCCGAAACCGAACAGCGGTTTACAGATTCTGAAAATTACGAAATCCGAACACGAAAATCTTCACGAACTTTTTTTGGATTTAGCACGGACGCAGTTTGATTTTATTGATGTCGAAAAAGATATTGACGATCAAGAACGCGAGTTATTGTTAAATCACGGAGTTTTGCTCGAACCTCAAAATGTTCCCGACAAACCCTTATTCGCGTGCAATTTAGTTGACGTTGAAACGGATTCTTTCAACGGCGATATTGATTCATTGATCGTCAATCCGACGTTTCGTTTCGAGCCTTTTAACTTTGCCAATTTTGCAGCGTGGGCAAACGAAAAAAGTCTCTCGCCGCACCGCGCTTCGGTTTGGATCAAACAGCCTCTGACGGATATTAAAACCGGATTTTGGCTTGAAAACGGGCAAGCCGAAATAATTTCGACGTTTAAATCGGGTGAAAAATTAACGCGTGAAATCGAACCTGAATTCCTTGCTAAGTTAATTTCAAGCGAAGTTTTGACGACATCTGAAATCGCAGCAAAAAAAGAACAAAATTTGCGCGAAAGTTTAGAAAAGGCAAAAAATCAATTCAGTCAAAATCAATATGTCGTCTTGCGCGAACTTTTGTCGTCCGCGCAGATGAAAGCGATGCGGCGATTTTACCGGCAATATTTAGCCGGTGGATTTATGCCGTTCGATGACACGCAGAGCAAGCGTTTCTATCAACATAACGAACCGCTGGCGCGGCATTTTCACCAAAATTTGACCAAAATAATGAGTTTAGTTGTCGGCGAGGAAGTCATTCCCTCGTATGTTTACGTCGGTTCATACATCAACAAAGCCGATCTCACGCCCCACACCGACCGCGCTCAATGCGAATTCAGTATCTCGTTTCAGGTTGATTATTTGCCCGAACCCGAAAATCATATCTCGCCGTGGGGATTATTTCTATGGAAGCCGGATTTTTCAAAAAACGCGCCGATTCAATACACTTCAAACAAATTTCCGGCGGCAAGCGAAGCTGCAGATAAAAACACGGCGGTTTATCTTGCCAGCGGCGACGCGCTCGTTTACAAAGGACGTGAACTCATTCATTACCGCTATTCCTTGCCAGACGGACACCAATCAACATCGCTATTTTTCCATTATGTACCGAAAGATTTTGCGGAACACCTGCATTAAGCGGACTCATTGGCTGTGCCGTAAATCGAATTTGAGTTAGCTGATATTTTAAGTAAACGGTATTTGACTAATAAATTTTTACCAGCGGAAATCGTATTTCGTGTAATTTTCGCGCCAATTTTCTTCAGGTTCAAACTTCAGAATCGGAATCAATCCATCAAAAATTATCTCTGTTTCAAGTGTGCGGCTTGAACGGTAAGTTCCGCCTTTTGGCGAACAAACGATCAGTGTGACTTTTTCGGTGTTGACGCGCGAAACGACCGCCATTCGCCAATCGGTTTTTGAGCGAATTAAAAGCCGTGCGCCGATGGGCAACTGGTAAAGGAAATTTAAGTTTTCGGCAGTTTCCATTTTGTTTGGAATTGTTTATAAGAATCTTCGGGAATCTGAATTAGCACCGGATTTTTCGATGCGTCAATCCATTTCAAGATCGTTTCTAGATTTTCGCGTTTCATCGCCGTGCATCCGGCAGTACCGCTGTTTTCGTCCTTCCAGATGTGCAGAAAGATGCACGAACCGCCGCCTTTGTTGACCGGATTTGAGTTGTGCGCGACGAAAACTCCTAAATCGTATTCCGCGCCGACCGCGAGCATTTTCTCCGAACTGTCCCAATCAAAATTGCCGACCTGCATTCGATTAACGATTTTGTTGTAAAAAGATGATTTCACATCGTCAACACATTCGGTAAATTCTTCGAGTTTAGTAAAGGGAAGTTTGACAAAATCAGGCTTTGCAGATGAGCCGAAAGTTTCCGTCAAGGAAAAAATTCCCGCCGGAGTTTTGCCGTCGCCTTCGGTTTTCATCAAAAGTCTGCCTGTATCCGACGGCAATTCGTTGAGTCCCGCGCCCCACGCCATTCCGTTTTTGCCGACGACGACCGGAAAGGACGCGCCGACCGCCTTCCATTTCGTTTTAGCTGATTTACGCTCAAAAAGCTGCGCTTTGCCTTGAATCGTATTCCAATCTTTGGTCGTGACAACAACGGCTTGCAAAGATTTTGAATAGGGAATCGGCGGTTTCGGTGGAATCGGTTTTTTAATTTGCGCGGCAACGCTGAATGCGGAAAATAAAGCTAAAATCAGAATAAGTTTTCTCATAAAGTCAGAACCGCCTGCGGTAGCGGGCGGTTGATGTTTGGGAAAAGTGAATTGTTAAAAACTTAAATTAACCATCCGCTACCGCCGATGGTTCTGACTTGTTAATCTTCAAAAGGCAGATCGTGTTGATTTGATTTTGCACGAACAGCATAGAATCTCATCCCGACTGAAATCATCAAAATCGAGATGCCGATCCAAATCAAAACCCACGCAAAAGCGGGAAGTCCGGTCGCATTTGCCATATTCGTCGCGTCCGTCTGCAAATCCATTCCGCCGATTGGCGAGTTGATAAAAAACAAGGTTTTTAGATCAAACAGTGCGTTCAGCAAACATTGAATTGCTAAAAACGCGACGGAAAAGTTCGCCACTTTCGCGCTCGAATATTTACCCAGAGCAAAAAGTCCGGCGGTTAAAACTGCTCCGGCGGCAATCGTAAAAGCGATGCTGCCGAATCCGACCTGAAGCGAAAAGACATTCCACAAAGGACTCAAAATACCGAACAAAAGTGTCATTACCGCAATAAACGCGGCTGAACCGAACAGAACTTTTTTTGCCGAAACACCTGTGCGAATCAAAAATAAAAGCAAAACGCCGAACGCCGTCGAGCCGAGATACCCTGCGCTTGAAGTCAGCATCGCGCCGAACCAGCCTGACGGAACCGAATAAACAACGCCGCTGCCGTCCGAAGCAATCGTCAAACTCTTCACCGAGCCGCCCGTCAGCAGCGACGCGAGAACGTGACTGCCTTCGTGAATGAACGTCACGAACAGACGCACCGGATAAGTTAAAACCCCGACATACGGCAAAAACCACAAAGCTAACGTAATCACGGTCGCAATCAGCAGTAAGGTCAATTGCGGTTTGGCATCATCGGCTAATTTGTATTTCATTTTCAGTCAAACTCCTTTTCAAACTCTTCAAATCTTTACGTTTTATTCTACCGTAAAGTTCGATAAATCAAAAGAAAATTATGTCAAAATCACCTTTAAAAAAGATTATTTACTGACGTTCATAATCGCCGCTTTTGCCGCCTGATTTTGATTCGAGCTGCATTTCAGTAATCACAATATCTTTCTGGACGGCTTTGCACATATCGTAAATTGTCAGCGCGGCGACCGAAACGGCAGTCAATGCTTCCATTTCAACGCCGGTTTGCGATGCGGTTTTCGCTTCGGCTTCGAGGGAAACGCCGGTTTCGTTAAGTTCGATTTTGACCTCAACTTTTGAAAGATTGATTTGATGGCACAAAGGAATCAGTTCCGAAGTCCGTTTCGCCGCCATAATTCCGGCGATTCGCGCAATTTCGAGCGGATTGCCTTTCGGATTCGTATTTGATTTGAGAATTTCAATCGTTTCTTTGTTCAACAAAACCTTTGCCGACGCAACCGCCCGCCGCGAAGTCGTTTCTTTGTCCGAAACGTCAACCATTTTTATCTTGCCTTGTTCGTCAAAATGCGAAAGTTTTTTCATAAAAATAATATTTGCGCGACCTCGCCGCTTTCGATATTTTTGCCTTGTGGAATAAAAACAAGCGCGTCAGCGCGTGAAAAAGCGATAAAGTTAGACGAACCGGTAAAACGTAACGACTCAATCGTCAACTGACCGTTTTTGTTGGTTGAAAGTGAAATAGGAAGATATGAATCGCGTTCCTTTGCGCCTTTAATTTTGTCCTGACAAACCGCGAAACCGCTTTTCAATTCGCAATCATTCGCCGACTGCATCCGCAAAATCGCGTAACGCACAAATAAAAGAAACGTCACCGCAACCGAAACCGGATTGCCCGGAAGTCCGAAAATCAGCGTGTCATTCAGCCGCGCAAAAACCGTCGGTTTACCCGGTTTGAGCGAAATTTTTTCAAAGAAAATCTCCGCTCCGAGTTCGCGCAGAGCCGGTTTTGTAAAATCATAATCGCCGACCGAAACGCCGCCGGTCAAGATAAGTATTTGGGATTTGGGATTTGGGATTTGGGATTCGACAGCGTTGGCAATCGTTTCTTTCAATGTTTCAAAATCATCGTGAACGAGCGGTAAAACTTTGGTTTCGAGTCCGAGTTTTCGGGCAAAAACATCAAGCATTATCGAATTTGAATTGCGAATCTGATCCTTCTGTGGCGTTTCGTTGATGTTCACAATCTCACTGCCCGTCGAAAGAATCGAAATTGCCGGCTTCTGAAAAACCTTAACATTGGCATAACCGAACGAAGCAATCGCGGCAATTTTTTGTTCAGTAATAATTTCGCCTTTCTCAAAAATCTTTGCGCCTTTTTTAACTTCCTGACCGCGTAAGACCATATTTTGATTGGGTTTTGTCGCTTCCAAAATCTCGATGAAGCCGTCAAATTCCTTTGTCAATTCGACTTTCTGAACCGAATCAGCACCTTTTGGAACTCGTGCGCCGGTCATAATCCGCACTGCTTCGCCCGCCGATAATTTCCCGTCAAAACCTTTTCCCGCCACCGATTCGCCGCTAATTTTCAAACTTACAGGCGCATTTTTTGTATCATTACTTTTCACCGCAAAACCGTCCATCTGCGAACGATCAAACGGCGGCAAATCCATATCGGCTTTCACGGATTGCGCCAATATTCGCCCGATTGAATTGCTCAGATCAATCGTTTCAGTGAGAAGCGAAGATGTTTCACTTTTTATAATTTTTAAAGCTTCAGAAATCGGAATCATATAAAGGCTTTTAGCGGAAAAAATTTCAAAATGATAAACTGTTTCTTTGGAATTCTTACCCAAATTTTATCATATTAAAAAATTTAGAGAGGAAAATTAAAAACTGTGATTGATTTTGAATTATCGGAAGAACATATTGCATTAACGAAAACGGTCAAAGAATTTTGCGATGGCGAAGTTGCTCCGTTTATTAAAGAATGGGATGAAAAATCGCATTTTGAGCGGAGCGTTTTTGATAAGATGGCTGACTTGGGACTGCTCGGCGTTTGTATTCCCGAAGAATATGGCGGCGCGGGTTTTGATTATGTTTCGCTTGGGTTGGTTTGCGAAGAATTGGAGGCTTGCGATACGTTTTTGCGCGTGGCGATGTCGGTTCACGTCGGGCTGAATTCTTTGAGTTTATTGACTTGGGGAACTGAGGAGCAGAAGCAAAAATATCTCGTGCCGCAGGCGAAGGGCGAGAAATTGGCGACGTTCGGTTTGACCGAACCGAATGCCGGAAGCGATGTTGTCGGGATGCGTTCGAGTGCGAAACGCGACGGCGATGATTGGATTTTGAACGGCGAAAAGATGTGGATTAGCTTAGGCGACGTTGCCGATCATTTTTTATTTTTCTGTTGGACGGATTTGGAAAAGCAAAAAGTGCGCGATCATTCGGGAATCAGTTGTTTCATTATCGAACGCACAATGCCCGGATTTTCTTCCGGGACGCTGCACGGCAAACTCGGTATTAAAGCCGGAAACACTGGTTATTTTTCGCTCCAAGATGTGCGCGTTCCGCAGGCAAATATGCTCGGCAATGAAGGCGAAGGTTTTAAAATTGCGATGTTTTCGCTTGAAAACGGACGCTATACGGTTGCGGCTGGTGCGACGGGCGTGATTCGTGCGGCGCGTGATGCTTCGGTTTCATACGCGAATACGCGTGAAGTTCAGGGACAAACGATTGCAAATTTCCAACTCGTCAAACAAAAAATCGCCAATATGGAAGCCGATTATGAAATGACACATCTTTTGTGGCTGAAATGCGGTTATTTGAAAAATATGGGCAAGACTTCGGCAAAAGCCGCGAGTTTGGCAAAATGGCAGGCGACGACTCGCTCGGAAACCGCCGCTTCGATGGCGATTGAGATTCATGGCGCAAACGGTTACACGAACGATTATCCGGTCGAACGCTATTTGCGAAACTGCAAAGCCGCCGTTATTTACGAGGGAACGCGCGACATTCATACGCTGATGCAGGCTGATTGGGCGTTGGGTTTGAAGAAGGAAAAACAGGCGCGTGTAACGCTTCCGGCTTATAAAGCGGCTGGGGCGTGATTTCAGATTCCAAATTCTAGATTCCAAAATTCAGATGGAGAAATAGAAAAAGCCGGTCGAAAACTCGACCGGCTTTTTTGTTTGCGAAAAAAATTCGCTTACTGTTTTTTGACGCTTTGCAGAAATTTCTGCACGTTCGCGCCTTCTTTTTCCATACTGGCTTTTTCCGCGTAGATGGTTGCCAGAACAGGTTTTTTCGGTGCTTTGATGACGGTCAAATCGAATTCGACATCTTCTTTGTCAGCATCTTTAGCGGTTCCGTGAAGCGAAGTCGCTTCCATTCCGTCAATCGTCATTTTTTCGCCGTTTTTGGTGATTTTCACGTCGTCGAGATATGAATCCAATTCAGTCGCCGCCGCACTGACGGCTTTTTCGTAATCGCCGTCTTTCGGAACGGTGAAACGAACTTCAACGCCTTCGTCTTCAGTTTTAACGACCGTATCTTCGCCGTCTTTGCTGAACTTGAAGCCTTTCGGCACAGTCATCATAATTCCGGCTTCGTCAATCTTAATAACTTGACCGTCGGCTGCCGGCGCAGCAGCCGTATTGGTCGCGTTAGTCGAAGTCGTATTGGTCGAATTCGCGGGAGTCGTCGAATTTGTCGAATTCGTGTTGGAATTAACAACAACCGCAGTTTTATTGGCATTTGTCGGGGTTGTCGTGTTTGTTGTAACGCTTGCACTGCAAGCAGAAATCATCGCAGTTAATGCGGTAACTCCCAAAATTGCAAAATTTTTCATTTTCATTTATCTGTATCCTCTCAAAGATTTATTAATTGTTTGCGAAATTTATCACAAACAATGGGCGATATTAACATTTAGTTTGAAAATTGCAAACTTAAACAGCATTGAATATTTCCAAACTATTAAAAATCGTAAATAATTTTAAATTTAAAAACGGAAGGCGATTTAATTTTCGTCTTCCGTAATTATTTAAGCTAACGATATTTTACTTCGTACGCGGAATGATCGGGACAAATCTGTCCATCGAAGCATTGATTTGCAGATAAATTTGGGTTTCGCGCGGAATCAGGCTGCGCCAGTTTGAGCCGCCGCGTTTGATGTAGCCAGGAAGTTTTGCGGGATTTGAATTGTAGCCTGCCGACATCAATTCAAGTTCGGTCGCCGTGCCGTTTTGAATCGCTTCAAAAATCGTCGGACTCGCTGTGAAATCGTCGTAAGTCATCTGCATATAGAGCAGCATCGCTTGGGCGGCGTTAACGTGATTTCGCATTCCTTCAACAAAATCCGGCATTAAACCGGCATTGAAATAGCGCGAACGAACCATAAAATAGGTTGAAGGAATCATCTGAACCATTCCGCCTGCACCCGCCGAACTGACCGAGTAACGATATGTTTGACCTTCGTTCAAGGCATACAGGGCAAAAATATCGTTGTAGATATTCGGATGATATTCGGTGCGAAAGCGAAGATGGTCAACGTGTTCGACAATGCTCAGACGTTCGGCAATGTCAGTCACTTTCGGCGCGATGAAAATTCCTTTCTGGCGGAGTTTTTCGCGGGCGACATCAATCGTATTTCTAATGTAAAATTTTCCGGCATTGACGACTTCCGGCGTGACGAGTCCCGGATGTGTGGACATATAATAAGCCGTTTCGTAATAATCGCCGCCGCGTTCGACCGGATATTGAACCATCAAAGGAAGATGCGTTTTGCCCGTCAAATCTGAAATAATGACCGGCGTATTGACTCCGTTCGGACGAACGATATTGAGTTTCATTGACTTGGAATTTGCCGAAGTCAGGAAAAATTCACCGTCCTTCGTCAAGAAGGAATCTTTCGTCAAAACCAGATAATCAATCTTTTTAGTATCCCAATCGTAAAAAGCGATTCGCACCATATTTGTCGTAAAAGTGCCGTCAGTCAGCGCAATCGTAATCGGTCGCGCCGCCATTTCGCGCTTTGCTTCTTCAAGTTTGCTCTTTATTTGTCCGAGAGTCAGTGAGCGGAAAGTCTGGGAAGTTTGATTAAATGTCGGATTAGTCGAACCGCCGGCAATAATCGGTGTCGGACTCGGCGCGGCGGTAATAATCGGTTTTGGCGTTGGAGTCGGTGTCGGCGAAGGCAAATTGTTAGTGATGATGACAATTTTTGAAGGTGTCGGAGTCGGAGTTGCGCCGACAATTCGTGCGCGCGTCGGCGTTGGAACAGGTTTAAGTTCCTGCGAATAAATAACCGAATTTGATAAAAAGACGACGCAGAATATGATAAATAAACTTCTTTTCATAGGACAATTTTCGGAAGTAATGACGATTTCGGACAAATTGTTTGCGGATCGGACTTACACTTCGCGGAAAAATAGGAAATCCGCGTGTATAAAGATTCGCTTAAAATGCAAAAGGTTGTCAAATGATTTCATTAAATTTATGGTTTATACAAAAAATAATTATGGATCAGTTGAATTTGTTGAAGTCATAATTTTACTGTATAAAAGAATTTTGTTTGTTTTAGACATATTTAATAACGATTTATGAAAAAATTATTCGGAACCGACGGAATGCGCGGTGAAGCGGGATTATTTCCTTTAGATAAAAAAACGATTAAAACGGTCGGACATTCGCTGGCGCGGCAGTTTCGTGAGAAACTCGGTCGAACACCGCGTTTTATTACAGGACGCGACACGCGTGAGTCCGGTGCGTGGATTGAAAAAGCCTTTCACTCCGGCGCGATTTCCGAAGGCGCACATTGCGAATCAGCGGAACTCATTACAACACCCGGCGTTGCGTTTCTCACCAAAGAGTTTGATTTCGATGCCGGCATCGTCATCAGTGCTTCTCACAATCCTTTTCACGACAACGGAATCAAGATTTTTTCGCCAAGCGGTAAAAAGATAGGCGGTGAAACAGAGCGTAAAATTGAAAAGGACATTTTCGATGATTTCAAATTTCAGATTCCAGATTCCAGATTTGATGAAGTTGATTCGTCAAAATCTATTGAATATCAATCCGCATATTTAGATTATCTGGCGGAAGAATTTAAGGATTTAAGGCTCGAAAATTTCAAAATGATCGTTGATTGTGCAAATGGCGCGGCTTCGCAGCTTGCGCCGCAACTTTTTGAAAAATTCGGCGCGGAAGTTGTGGTGATAAATTGTGCGCCGGATGGCAAAAATATCAATCACGATTGCGGTTCACTTCACTTGGACAAATTACAAGCGGCGGTTTTAGCTGAAAAAGCCGATTTCGGAGTCGCGTTTGACGGTGATGCCGACCGTTCTCTTTTTGTTGACGAGCTGGGAAATCTCGTTGACGGCGATGCAGTTTTGTGGATAATGGCGCAGTTTTTAGCCGATCACGAACAACTTACAAATCAAACGATTGTCGCTACCGTAATGAGCAACATCGGTTTGGAGATTGCGTTGAGCGCAAGAAACATCAAACTTTTACGCGCTTCGGTCGGCGACAAATATGTGTTGGAAGAACTTCTTAAAACAAATTCGGCAGTCGGCGGCGAACAATCGGGACATATTATTTTTCCCCGTAAGAGTCTCGTCGGCGACGGAATGATGACGACTTGTTTTCTGCTCGAATCGCTTTATGAGAAAGGTAAAACATTGTCAGAAATGACGAAAGGTTTTACGCGTTATCCGCAGATTTTGGTCAACGTCAAAGTGCGCGAAAAACTCCCGTTTGAAGAAGTTTTTGAAATTGCCGAAGCCTCAAAATCAGTTGAAACAGAACTCGACGGCAAAGGTCGTCTGTTGCTTCGTTATTCGGGAACTGAAAATCTCGCCCGCGTGATGATCGAAGGTGAAAATCAAATACAAATCGAATTACAAGCGCATCGTTTGGCGAATGTCATCAAAACAAGTTTAGGTTGAGTATGTTTGTAATTCTTTATCGCTGGCGCGTTAAATCCGAAAAAGAAGCGCAATTCATCGAGGCTTGGTCGGAAATTACGAAATATTATCTTAAAAATTTCCGCTCAAAAGGATCACGTCTGCATCGCGGCGATGACGAAATTTTTTATGCTTACGCGCAATGGAATTCTATCGAAGACCGCGAAAAAGCACTTAAAGATTCACCTGAAATTAACATCGGATCAAAAATGATCGAAACGATTGAAGAAAGTTTTCCTGAAGTTTTCCTTAATATAATTGAGGATTTTTGGGATTCAACAAGAGTTTGATAAAAATTTCACACCACTTGCCAAATAAATTTTGAAGAGATATACTGTATTCAATTGAGACGGTTGGTGGAGCCTCCGTCTCTAGTGGTAGCTGGGGTGAGGACAGTTATCACGCATTGGCAGGTGCGGTACACTCCCATGTTGCTTCGCCTGCTCTTAAAAATAAAAGTTTGGAGCCGTGAGTTTAATTAAAACTTACGGCTTTTTGCTTTTTTGAGTTGAAAATATCAAAATCACTAATAAATGAGCGAAAATAAAACAGTTTCGGTTAAACTCGGCGGTAATATTCACGAATATAAAATCAGCATCGGACACGATTTACTCAATAATTGCGGCAGTTGGGCGCGGGAATGTTTGACCGGAAAAACTTCTAAACTTGTGATTGTTTCAAATGCGAGAGTTTTTAAGATTTACGGTGAAGTTATTCAAAAAAGTCTTGAGAAATCAGGTTTTGAAGTGTTTATTTTCCTAATGAGTGACGGCGAAAGATACAAAAATCTTCGTTCGCTCGAAAAACTTCTGAAATTTGTCGGCGAAAATAAAATCGCCAGAACCGATGCAGTTATTGCACTCGGCGGCGGTGTCGTCGGTGATTTAGCCGGTTTTGCCGCGTCAATTTTCTTACGCGGAATCGCCTTTTTGCAGATTCCGACGACGCTGCTGGCAATGATTGATTCATCGGTCGGCGGTAAAACCGGCGTGAATTCCGATTTCGGCAAAAATCTGATCGGCGCGTTTCATCAACCGAACGGCGTTTTGATTGATGTCAATACTCTTAAAAGTCTCACGCGCCGTGAATTAACCGCCGGATTTTGCGAAGCCGTCAAACACGGCGCGATTTCAAACAGACAGCTTTTTGATCAAACAGCGGAATTTTTGAAGTTGTTTCCATCAAAAAAACTCAAAACATTTTTCACCGACCAAAATTTTCTCACTAATTTAGAGAATCTGCTTGCTGCTCAGGTCGCCTTCAAAACCGAAATCGTGATGAACGACGAACGCGAATCGGCGGAGAGAACTGATGCTAAATCACGGAAAATATTGAACTTCGGACACACACTCGCACACGCGCTCGAAAAGGTTACTGATTATAAATACTTCAAACACGGTGAAGCCGTCGGCTACGGAATTTTATTTGCCGCCGAACTTGCAAAAACACTTGTAATTTTAGATGAAAATGAATTAAACTTGTTGAACGATGTTATGCAGAATGTCGGCAAATTGCCGGACACGCAAAACATCGAAATTGAAAAGGTTACAAAAGCATTTTCTTTTGATAAAAAAAACATCAGACAATCGCTTCAATGGATTTTATTAAAAGCAATCGGTCAGCCGGTAATAATTTCAAACAACGATATTCCCGAATCGTCAATTCAAAAGGTTCTCCATAAAGTCTTAAAAAAGAGTAAATGCCCCTGAAAAAAATCTAATTTTCAAGGAAATTATCTATATGAAAAAGTCAGTAGAAAGAAGAAATTCCGAACGCGGCAGTGCAGGTACCACTTTTTTAATAATCGCGGTTGTTTTGGGACTGATCGGACACGCCGGTTATCAATTTATTCCGGTTGCATACAGCGGCGAAAGTTTGAAACAAGATATGCAAACAGCGGTAATACAAGCACTTGCAGTACCGGGAAAAGGAACTCCGGTTGATTCGGCTAAACAAAGAATTCAAGCTGCGTTAAGAAGCAATGATATTCCGCAGGATGCGATTGTTGATGTCAAGCAGATCAATAATCTTCTTCAGGCGCGCGTCACATTTACGAAATCAGTACCGATTTTGCCGTTTGGAATTTACACATATAATTATCAATTTGACCACACCGCCACACCAACCGGATTTTTGACTAAACAATAATCGTAATTCTTAATTAACTGAACAATTTACGGTGAATGATTAAAGATTCATCGCCAAAATCTGTTGGATTTTCACGGGTTGAATTTGAACCAAATTTGTCGGTGCATCTGCCAGCCAAGTAGTCGGACACACTCCGCAAGTCGTGCATTTTTCGACCGCCGGACAAGGTTTTGAAGAAAGTGCGGCTTGCGATTTTTCGTGTTCTTCTTTTAAAAACTCAAACGACAATCCCGAATCAATGATTGACCAGGGGAGAAATTCGTCGTAACTGCGGTCGCGGGAGATATGAAAATCGTCATCGAAATTTAATTGGCGAAGCGTGTCGCGGATATTGCCTCCGTTTCGCGCCGCTGCTTCAATGACTTTTGAAACTGTGCGGTCGCCGCTTGAAAACAGAGCCTGTTCGTGCGCGATTTTCGCGGACATAAAGCGGACTTCGACGTTTGGAATTTTAGAGAGATATTTGCAGACATATTTGATTCGCTGTTTCAATTCCTTTTCGTCGCAAATCGCGTCCCATTGCAAAGGCGTGTTCGGCTTCGGCACGAAACCGTTCAGACTGACAATGACTTTTCCGGCGCGTCCGAATTTCTTTCCGGCTTCGAGCATCCGATTTTTAACTCGTTCGACCAGCAGGAACATTTCGTCTAAATCTTCCTGTGTTTCGGTTGGAAGTCCAACCATCATATAAAGTTTGATAGTCAGCATTCCGCGATCAAAAACCGCACCGCAGATGTCCACGATTTCGTCATTTGTCAGGTTTTTATTGATGACGCGGCGCAAACGGTCCGAACCGGTTTCGGGCGCGACGGCGATTTGCTGATCGTTTGATTCAACTAAGGCATCGAGCAACTCATCGGAAATCTGATCTAAACGAAGTGACGAAACCGTGATTTTGTAATCCATTTTCCGCAGTTCGCTCAAAATCGTCGAAATTTCAGGATGATCGCAAACGGCGGTTGAAACTAATCCGATTTTGTTGGTTTTACCGCGCCATTCAGCGGCTTTTGCCAGAATATCTTTTGCCGGAACAACGCGCGGCGGATAATAATTGTAGCCAGCCCAACAAAAACGGCAACCTTGCGAACAGCCGCGCGAAATTTCAACTAATAATCTATCGCCCATTTCCGCGCCCGGACTCCAAATCGCAGTCGAGGGGCAAAAAATATCTTGATTTACCAAAAAATCGGCTAATTCCTTTTCGCCGCGTTTCATTGCACGGCGCAGCGTTCCTTCCTTTGGATTAACGGCGGCAAGCGCACGTCCGACACGCTTCGGAACTCCCTTTTCTTTGGGCAGATAATCGAAAACTGTGCCGTCGTCGTTGTAAATCACATCATAAAGCGATGGAACATAAAAACCGCGCCCGATTTTGGCGAGATTGAGTAAAATATCTTCTTTATTACCGTGTTCGACAATCGCGTCAACTAATTGAAACGCGAGAATCTCGCCTTCGCCAACCGCGATTACATCCGTAAAATCGGCAATCGGTTCAGGATTCAAAAATGAAGCCGCGCCGCCCATTACAACCAACGGATGAAAATGATTGCGGTCTTTTGACCAAACCGGAATGCCGCTCATTTGCAGCATTTTCGCCATATTCAGATAATCGGTTTCAAACGAAATCGAAAAAGCAACGACATCGAAATCCTTAACCGGCGACTGCGTTTCAAGCGAAAGCAGGGAAGTCCGCGATTTTTCATACTCGCGCATTTCGTCAGCGTCGGGCAGGAAAACGCGTTCGCACGAAACTTCGGGAATCTGATTAAAAAGCTCATACATCGTATGCATTCCGAGATTTGCCATTCCAATCGAATGCGTGTTCGGATAACACAGCGCAATGCGAAGCGTCGCGCCGCGTTTGATGACGTAACCTTCCTCTTTAGCGAGTTTCTGTTTGTAACTTTCGACGATTTTTTTACTCATAAAAGCAAACTAATAGTTTACCAAAAAGTAATGATTAAACCAAGTATTTCCGTATGCTGTGAAAATTATCCTTCCAATTTTTCTTCGACGACCTTCGCCTGTAAATTTTCGTGTTTGATGCCGACGCGCAGACGGCGATAAACGCTCATCCATTGATTTGCCATCCAAGGAAGCACAAAAAACGCCAAAATGTATCCGCGCCAATCGTCAATTAATAGACGAAAGCCTGTGAGAATCAGTAGTAAAATCGTTACCCAATGACTAAAACAATATTCGCAGGTAAAGACGTAGAAAAATTTGCGCTGCAAAAGATTTTGGCACTGTTCGCTCTTATCCGCGCAGAATTCACGCGGTTCGCGGAAGATTTCTTCCTGTGTGACTGTCCACGCAATCGAACCGACGGCGATTGATAAAATTATAAGCCAGAAAATTTGTGTCGAAATATCCATCTTTAAAATAATTTTGCGGTCTGTAACTACAAAAAGCAATCGCAAACCGCAAATTCAAATCGTTGCAAAAAATCTAATCAAATAACTCATCAACCGCCATTTCCCAATTCGGCAGAGCAGGTTTAGCACTGGCAATTTCACCGCGTTTGAAAATTTGCGGTTCGTTCGGATTGTTTCGATGATAGGATTTAATGATGTTTTCGCCTAAAAGATCAACGTCCCAGACAATCTCGGTTCCGGCGGCAAAATAATCTGCGCGTTTTTGAGCAATGTCTCTTTCGGATTTATTGCCGTAATCGTTTTCGCTGCGGACTTCGACGGCAAAAATCGGTGCGCCTTGCAGAAATTTCATTCCGGTTTTTTCGCCGGTGTGAAAAGCTGCGTCGGGGCTAAAAGATTTTCGGCGCGGAAGATTTACAATAAATCCGATATTATCGCCAACCGCTATTCCGCGTTTAGTTTTTCGTTGATACTGCTTCAAACTAATAGCAATATTCAATGCCGCGATTCCCGGTTCATAGCCTGTTGACATAAATTCTACAATTTCTCCATTGATAATTTCCGCCTTACCTTCGGTGCGGTAGAGCTGTGCAACAAGTTGTTCGGTCGCCGTCGTCGGTTTGTCTAAAGTTAAAACTGACATAATTTACACCTCAAAACGATTTTGCGGTCTGAAACTGCAAAAAGCAATCGCAAACCGCAAATCCAAATCCAAAAAATCCAATTCGGTTTAGGTTTGTTTTCCTTCCAAAAATGCCTTCAAACGTCGTGAACGCGACGGATGACGCAGTTTTCTTAACGCTTTCGCTTCGATTTGGCGGATGCGTTCGCGGGTCACAGCGAAGTGTTGTCCGACTTCTTCGAGCGTGTGTTCCGAGCCTGTATTTCCAAGTCCGAAACGCATTTTGATGACTTTTTCCTCACGCGGCGTGAGCGTGGCGAGAACTTCGTCGGTGATTTCGCGTAAGTTGCCGAAAGTCACGGATTCCGCCGGATTCATAATCGAACGGTCTTCGATAAAATCGCCGAGATGCGAATCTTCTTCTTCACCAATCGGTGTTTCAAGCGAAATCGGTTCCTGCGCGATTTTCAAAACTTTTCGCACTTTGGAAACCGGAATGTCCATTTTCTTGGCGATTTCTTCGCTGCTCGGTTCGCGTCCCAATTCCTGAACCAGCGCACGCGAAGTGCGGATCAGTTTATTGATCGTTTCGATCATATGGACGGGAATGCGAATCGTTCGCGCTTGGTCGGCGATTGCCCGTGTGATTGCCTGACGAATCCACCAAGTCGCGTAAGTCGAAAACTTGTAGCCGCGCCGCCATTCAAATTTATCAACTGCTTTCATCAAACCGATGTTGCCTTCCTGAATCAGATCGAGAAACTGCAAACCGCGATTCGTGTATTTTTTCGCAATCGAAACAACAAGGCGCAAGTTGGCTTCGACGAGTTCGCGTTTCGCCTGATTCGTTTGTTGTTCGCCGATTAAGATTGTCTGCAAAGCACGTTTGATCTCGACTGTCGGAAGATGATACTTTGCTTCGACCTCAGCGAGTTTTTTGCGCGAATCAGCAATTTTTGCCGTTAATTCCTTCTTTTCGTCGGCGTTCGGTTTGAAATCGAGTCTTTCTTCCGCTTTGTTGATGTCCTTTTCGGATTTGCGGATTTCTTCCGAGACTTTACGAATCGCACCGATCAATTTTTGTCGGGCGGATTCGGTCAAGTTCAGATTTTTGATTTCCTGCGAAATTTCAAGCCGCGCCCGTGCCGTCTGCCGTTTTAAGGCAAGCAGTTTCTTGCTCGGTTTACCTTTCGATTTGTTTTGCTCATCGGTTAATTCTGTCCAATACTTTAAGGCTTTTGTAAAATTCACCTTGATATTTTCGATACCTTCGAGCGTCCAGCGCAGATATTCGTCAACCTTATCTTCTTCGCCGGTTAATTCGGCTTGCTCGGAAAACATCACGGTTTCGCGGATGCTTGCCTTGCCTTTAACGAGGTCTTCGCCGAGTTTAATCAGTCTTTCGACTGCAATCGGCGACCGCGAAATTGATTTTTGCGTTTTAATCTGTCCGCGTTCGATGCGTTGCGCGATGGTCACTTCGCCTTCGCGTGTCAGAAGCGGAACAATTCCCATTTCGCGCAAATAAAGACGCACCGGATCGTTCGATTTATCGAGCGTTCCGGCTGATAAATCCAAATCAAGATCGTCTTCGTCAACTTCGGCTTCGTCGTCAACGAGCGTTGACGCTTGTTCGAGCAGCACGGAATCGTTATCGGAAACCGAGATATTCGCGCCTTCCAATCGTTCCAAAACGTCTTCGATGTCTTCGGGCGACATCATTTTATCGGGCATTTCCCTATTTAATTCGTCAAAACTCAGAAACTTCTTGCCTCTGCCCATTGCCAGAAGTCGGTCCACCAAGTCTTCTTTTTCGTCGTAGTCTGTCATAGCCATTTTGTTAAATAATCTTTGATTAATTCCGTCAGTAAATCGTTGTTTATTAAATATTTTAAACGCTTGAAACTCTGATTTAGTTTCAGATTCCAGATTTCAGATTCCATATTTATCTTTAATTTGGAATCTGAAATCTGGAATCTGAAATTTGTAAACACATTCTCAGTCTTCGCTAATTCAATTTTCTAAATTGCGTTTCAACCGCGCCAGTCCGATTTGTTCCGTCACGAGTTGTCCGAGCAATTCGTTGTTTCCGCTCTGTTCCGCCAAAATCAGTTCTTGGCTGATTTCCAAAATTCGATTTGAAATCGCCATCGAACGCAGTGTAAAAACACAACTTTCGGCACTGTGCAAAACTTCGTCAATCGCATCGTCAACCTCGCGCGGCGGTTCGCTCATCATTAAAACCGGCACAAAATCGCTTGCCGTTTCGTCATCTTCGACGAGTTTGAGCAAACTTTCAAGTGTAATTTCCGCGCCCGTTTTTTGCAATTCGAGAACGGCACGAAAAACGCTTGCAGTCGCCAGCGTATCGTAATCGGTTTCTTCCAGTTGGGGCAAAATTATTTCCCGCAATTCGTTGTCGTAGATAAGCAGTTCAAGCAGACGGCTTTCGGCGACCGTCATTTTCGCTTGAGTGGCACGGGCAACCTGCTGTTTGATATTGTCGGTTTCGATTCGTGAGCCGAGCTTGACCGATTTCCACAAATCACGCTTGAGCATCGCGTCATCCACGCGCAAAGCGTTCATTGCCTGATCGAAACTGTCACGTTTCTGAATCGGGTTGCGAACAATCGAAATAACAGGCAACACATCTTCGATTGCTTCGGCTTTTTGCTTCGGCACTGAAAGATTGCGTTCCTGCACAGCAGTTTCGAGAACGAATTGGAGATAGGTAGTCGCGTTGGTTTCGTGTTGTTTTTTATAGCTTGCGAATCCGTTAGCGCGGATGAAATCGTCCGGGTCTTGCCCGTTTGGTAAGACCAAAATTTTGATTTCAAAATCGTCTGCCAGAAGGATTTCAATAGCCCGTCTTGCCGCTTTGACACCTGCCTTATCTCCATCATAATTGACAACGACTTTCTTCGCAAACCTGCCGAGCAACTTCGATTGATGTTCAGTGAACGCCGTTCCGAGACTCGCCACGCAGTTTGTCACGCCGAATTGGTAAAGCGCGATTAAATCCAAATAACCTTCGACCAGAATCGCGTATTTTTTCTTGCGAATTTCTTCTTTCGACTGAAAAAAACCGTAAAGATTATCGCCCTTAGTGTAAGCCGGAGTTTCCGGTGAATTCAAATATTTCGGCTCGCCCTGCGCTAAAATTCGCGCACCGAACGCGACCGGATTGCCGTCAATATTTAGCACGGGAAACATTATGCGCCCGCGAAATCGGTCGTAAACGCGCTTTTTCTCTTCATTGATCGAAACCAAACCGCTCGCTTCGATTAACTTTTCGTCCGCGCCTTTTTCCTTGAGCAGAGACATCAGCGCGTCCCACGAATCAGGTGAATAACCGATATGAAACTGTTTGATGATTTCATCAGGAATCTCGCGTTTTTCGAGATATTCGCGGGCTTGAAAACCGCTGTTTTCCTGCAAACAATGCTCCCAAAATTCGAGCGCGTAACGGTTGAGTTCAATCACCTGATCGGCAATCGCTTTTTGATCCTTTTTGCGCTGTTTGTTGCGCTCGTAATTTTTATCGTCAATCGGTTCAGGCAGTGGCACACCCGAAATTTCCGCCACACGCTTAATCGCTTCGGGAAAGTTCAAACCTTCCAATTCCATCAAAAAGGAAAACGCATTTCCGCCTTTTGAACAACCGAAACATTTATAAAAACCCTTCTGCGGACTAACTGAAAACGAAGCCGTTTTTTCCCCGTGAAACGGACAATTACCCCAAAAATTCGCGCCCTTTTTCTTCAGCGGAACGTGCATCTCCACAATCCGCACAATGTCGGCGCGATTCTTCAAATCATCAATAAAATATTGGTCGTAGAGCATTATTAGAAACAACCTGAATTTTTTAAAACTTTACTTAATTTATTGAAATTTCCAAGAATTTTGCTTGGTATTTGATAATGTAAAGAACTGTATATTTCCGCAATTTTCGCATACTAAACAAAATGACTTATCCTTTTCCTTTTGAAAGTAAGAAAACATATCAGATAAATTTCCAACCCTACCATAAGTGTCCGTTGGAATAGCAAAAACTCCATATTTGCCATTAGCGCAGAATATACATTTATGAGGTATATTTATATCTAAATAATGCCCATTACCATCAATTATTTCGCTCATTTTATCAATCTCCTGTGCAAGCTCATTTGCATCTGAAAATCTATCTTCGGGGTTGCGAACTATGGTTTTTGCAAAAATTTCGTGAATGAAATTTAAGCTATGTTCGGTATCATTGGTTTTTCTTATATCCCAAAAGTTATCGTCAAAATCCTCTCTGTCCATAACTCTTCCTCGAAATATCCAATAAAGTAATTTTCCAAGTGAATAAACATCGCTTTGGGGAGTTATTTCATCTTTATCCGCTCTACCATCTCTAAATTCAGGCGGCATATAATACCTTGCGCCAATTTGTATAACTGTTTCTGTTAATCTTTCAAGTCCATCTTCAGTATTAAAGCAAATTCCAAAATCCGTAATTATTGGAGTTTTCCCATCCTCTTTCAAAAGAACATTTTCAGGCTTTATATCTCTATGAATTATTTGATTAGGTTGATAAGAGTGTGCATATCCGACAGCTTTACAAATTATTGAAAATAATTTAAGTTTCTCAATAATTGAAAGGCTTGAGACTTTATCAAAAGTGAGTTCTCCACCAGCACAGTATTCTGTAACGTGGTAAGGTTTTGCCGTTTCTAAATTTGAATGTATGTATTTAACAATATTCGGATGGTCAAATTTTTCGATTGTTTCAATTTCAACTTTAAATCTGTCAATTCGGTTATTATTTATTAACCTTTTCAAAACATAAACCTTATTTTCGTCTTCTAAATCTTCAACCAGATATGTCACACCTTGTCCACCTTTGCCCAGAGGTTTACCGAAATTAATTACTTTCCACCTTTTGTCGTAAATTTTATCAGTCATTGGATTTTATTAAAGTTCTTACTGTTTCAATTCCGCTATTGTAGCACCGTTTCCGCCTTGGTCTTGCGGGGCGAAAGAGAACTTGGCGATGTGCGGATGACCTTTGAGAAAATGGTGGACGAAATTTTTGAGTGCGCCCGTGCCGAAGCCGTGAATGATGCGGACACGCGGGAGCGCGGCGAGATAGGCTTCGTCGAGAAAGCGGTCAATTTCGTATTCGGCATCGGCGGTCGTTCTGCCAATTAAGTTGAGTTCGGCGTTCATATCTTCGGTGTCGAGGCGCAGATTTGAATCTTTTGTTTGATTTTGTAACTTTTCGCCGCGCGTTTGCGGTTTCGGTGCGTTTTCGGCTTCGACGGCGGCAGAAACGGCTTGGAGATTCGATAATTTTTCGCGGAAACGCATTGCGCCGACCATAATTTCGGCGGTTTCTTTGTCAAGTTTTTCGACTGTGCCGATGTTGCCGAAAGATGTGCGGACTTTTGAACCGACGGCAATCGGCTTGTTCGATTCCGCAGTAAAACCATCCGCTACCGCAGATGGTTCTGACTTGGCGGATTTGGAATTTGGAATTTGGAATTTGTTCATCACCGCCCGATTCATTTCGGCTTTTCGCGCCATTCGTTCTTTGTCGAGCTTGTTTTGCAGAGCTTTATCTTCGATTGTCATCAAAAATGCTTTTGATTGACGTTCAAATTCGTCAATCGTTTGGGCGAGTTCGCGTTCAAATTGTTTTGCGCGTTCCTTTTCTTTTTTTCGCGCTTCGATGTCGAGCGTCGCGTATTTCGTGGCGGTTGCTTCGCGTTCTTCTTCGAGAGCGATGCGTAAATCGGTCGCAAGGCGCGTTTCGTTTGATAATTTGTGGAGATAATTTTCGGCTTCGCGGGTAGCAATGTCGAGATTTTTTCGGGCAGTTTCGATCACGTCATCACGAATTCCGAAACGCCGCGCGATCTCGATTCCGCTTGACGCACCTGCTAAACCGACTAATAAACGATACGTCGGCTGTAAGGTTTTTTCGTTAAATTCGACACTCGCGTTAATGACGTTTTCGTCGTTCGCGGCGTAGATTTTCAGTCCGCGATAATGCGTCGAAGCGATGACCTGTGCGCCGCAGTTTCGGCGGAAATAATCAACGATTGCCACGCCTAACGCCGAACCTTCGTCCGGGTCTGTGCCTGTTCCGACTTCATCGAGCAAAACGAGCGACGGCGCGGAACAATCGCGCATCATTCCGGCGATATTTGAAATATGCGACGAAAATGTCGAAAGATTCGCCGCCAAAGATTGATGATCGCCGATGTCCGCCAACACCGATTTATAAAAGGGAATCTGTGCGTCTTTGGCAGGAACGGGCAAACCCGAAATCGCCATCAACCCCAACAATCCGGCGGTTTTCATGACAACAGTTTTGCCGCCCGCGTTCGCGCCGGAAATTATCATTACGGAATGTTGTTTGGTCAATTTGAACGATGTCGGCACAATTTCGTTCGATTTGGAATTTGGAATTTGGAATTTGGAATTTGATTCAAATCTGTGTTTATCTGTGTTTATCTGTGGATAATTTTCCTGTGCCGCGTTTGCACCCTTGCTCACGCGCGGGTTTCCGCCTTCGTTATTACGCAGATTTTCTTCCAAAAGCGGATGACGCGCTTCGATTAAATCAAGTGTTTCGTCGTCCGAGATTTTTGGCACGATTGCTTTGAACGCCCGCGCAAATTCTACTTTTGCCTTGATAAAATCAAGTTCCGCAACTGCGTTTGTCGCCGCTTCGATTGCCGGAAGCTGTTCGCGCAAATCTTCGGTCAGCGCGAATAAAATCCGCGCAATTTCGCGTTCTTCCTTGCCTTTTAAGTTTTGAAGTTCGTTATTTGCCTCGATTGCTTCGAGCGGTTCGACGAAAACGGTCGCGCCCGACGACGAAAATCCGTGCGCGACACCGCCGATGCGTCCGCGAAAATCGGCTTTGACGGGAATCACATAACGCTCGTTTCGCATCGTCACAATCGCGTCCTGAATCGCTTCGCCCGCGTTTCGCATTGTTGATTCGAGCGATTTTTGCAATCTTCCGCGCTGATTGTTTATTTCACGCCGCAGTCTTGCCAATTCAGGCGAAGCCGAATCGTCAATCTCGCCGCTGGGTAGAAGTTTTTTGTTAAT
This sequence comes from Pyrinomonadaceae bacterium, assembly GCA_965247805.1. Lineage (GTDB taxonomy): Bacteria > Acidobacteriota > Blastocatellia > Pyrinomonadales > Pyrinomonadaceae > JAFDVJ01. The sequence continues at coordinate 2,874,736 of OZ252034.1, read as the reverse complement.
TCGGTCAATCGCGGCAAACAGCGTCGGCGGAATGCTTTCGACAATCTGCCACAAAACCGGCGCGAAATCCTTTTCGGGTGAAATTGCCGAACGCGCAAAAAGTGCCTGATTACAGACACGCGAAATTTCGAGCATCAAAGTCGGTTCGAGCGTCGCGCCTTTAATCCGCAAAATCGCCACCGCATCGCTTGGGTCTTCCAAACCGCTGAAACTCCACGAAACCTGTTTTTCTTCATTCAGCGTAATCGTTTCTGAAATCGCTTTTAACTCTTTTTCAAGCTCCAAACGGCTCGTCAACGGACGCAAATCCGCAAACCGATTTTCGCCCATCGGAGTCTGCGCATAACGCGCCACCAGCGCGAGGAGTTTTTCATATTCTAAAGTTGCCAAAGAGAACATATTTTTTATCGAAATCTTGAGTGTTTTATTGGTCGAAGTTTTCCTGTTTCAATATCGTATTTCAATCCTAAACGATTATAGTAAAGAGCGATTACCATCAAAAATAAGCCAATAAAGCCAAAAATACTTGTGAAAATTATTTCAAACTTGCGATTGAATTGGTGTTGTTTAATTCCGATTTCGAGCGGAATAGAAACTTTTTGACTCTCAATACCAAAGATTTGGTTGTCGTGGTTAATCCAGATTCTTAATTCGCTTTGCGAACAGATTGCTTCCGCTAATTCTTTTTCAGAACCTGATTTCCGAAGCCAGAAGTCTATTTAACTCATAAGTGTAATTTTCGTCTGCAATAATCAAATCTTCATTTTCGTTGTCATAGTTAAGCGAACAACTTTTGATAAAAACATCTTGTGCCGAAAAATCATCGGCTGTGTAAATTTTTCGATTAGAATCAAAAATAATAATTGTCAAAGCTAATAAAAATGCAAATAAACCAAAATAAAATATTCGATTATTATTGGTGTTCCCGTGACCAATCCAAGAAAAAATCAAACTGATAAAGCCTGAAATAAAAATACAGGCAATAAGTTCTGAAAGAAATTTAGACATTAGTATATTCCACCAAATTTATTTCATTGAGATGCACTGAAAGAATCATTCGACAACCTGCACGCCTTTCCAAAACGCGACGTAGTTTTCGATGTTTTTCGCGTCGTCTTTTGCGTCGGGATAAAACCACGCTGCGTCTTTGTTAGTTGCGCCGACGGCGACGACATCGTAATAGCTTGCCGTGCCTTTCCAGCCGCAAACCGTGTGTGTTTCGCTTGGTGCGAAGAATTCTTTGTTGATCGAATCGGCAGGGAAATAATGATTTCCTTCGACGACAATCGTGTCGTTTGATTCGGCTAAAATCGTGTTGTTCCAGATTGCTTTCATAATTTAATTGTCACCTATTTTTCCAAAATATCCTTTTAATTCCTCGATTGCGCCGGGAACTGCGGAGACGGTAATTTCCTCGTCATCGGAGGCTTCCATTCGGACAAACGCGCATTCCATACAGAACGGCTTGAGGTTTTTGTTCCCGCGCATCGCTTTTTGTCCCGCGACGGAAATCCAGACGGCTTGGCGGCAATCAGGACAATTTCCGCGCAGACTTCCGTAAATCGGTCGTCCGAAACCTTCGATGCAGGCGCAGACCAAAACATCCATTTCCTGTTCGTTATCCATAATCTTCAGTTAGTCGTCAAAAATCGGGCGCGAATCTCGGCGGTCGGCATCATACAGGCATCTTGTTTGCCGAACATTCGATAACGATTTTTGGCAAACAGTTTGTAGAAAAAATCACGAATCGGTTTCGGGACAACAATAAAGGCGTAAAAATAACTCCAGAATCCGTCCAAACGTCGCGCGACCCGCAGCGCGGCGGTCGAATATGTATAGACTTTTCCGTCTTCGATGAGAACTACGGAATCGGTGTTAATTTTATCAATACCGTTTTCTTTGAGAAGTTTTTCGCCGATTTCCGACTGCAAGGGCGCGAACTTAAAATAATTCGCACGGTCGCGTTCGATAATAAAATTCACCGAACTGTTGCAGAAATTACAAACTCCGTCAAAAAGAATAATCGCGCTCATATTCTAATGGTAAATGGTAAATGGTAAATGGTAAATGGCTGATGAAAAAAATCATTTGCAATCTGAAACATTTTAATTTATCTTCCGTAAAAGTAGTTCAAGCAGTTCTAATATACATTTGAAAAGGCAGTGTTCGGGCAAAGAATGCGTTTTTACTTTTACCTTTTTACTTTTGCCTTTTCAGCTTTCCGCTTATAATTTATGAAAATCCGGTCTATTTTGTTCGCTCTTTTAGCGATTGGTGTGTTTTCCGTCCTTTCCGTTTCAGCACAAACCCGCACCGATGTTTATGCGATCACGAACGCGAAAATCGTGACGGTTTCGGGCGCGGCGATTGAAAAGGGAACGATTGTCGTGCGCGACGGTTTGATCGAATCGGTTGGCGCAGGAGAGAAAGTTCCGGCTGACGCGCGTGTTTTGGACGGCACGGGTTTGACCGTTTATCCGGGATTTTTCGACGCGCTGACGAATCTCGGTTTGTCTGCGCCGCAAACTCCGCAACCGCAGCAGCGAGGACAGCAAACGCCGCAACAATCGCAATCAAATTCAAATTATCCGACCGGAATGCAGCCCGAAGTTTCCGTCTTTGAACAATTAAAAGCGGGCGACGCGCTGTTTGAAACGAACCGCAATGCCGGTTTTACGACCGCGCTGACCGCGCCGCGTGACGGCGTTTTTAACGGACAATCGGCGGTGATCAATCTCGCGGGTGATTCGGTTTCGGAAATCGTTATCAAATCGCCGTTCGCCGAACATTTTTCGTTTCGGACGACACAAAACGGCGCGTATCCGGCATCTTTGCTCGGAACTTTTTCGGCGTTTCGACAGATGATGTTGGACGCGAAACGCTTGCAGGATTGGCAAAAAATGTATGCCGCGAATCCGAAAGGTTTGAAACGACCGGACGACGATAAATCGCTCGAAGCCTTGTATCCATTGATTAACGGCACGATGCCGATTGTTTTTAACGCGAACACGGAACGCGAAATAGTTCGTGCGCTCGATTTGGCGAAGGAATTCAAATTAAACGCGATCATCGCGGGCGGACAAGAAGCGTGGAAAGTCGCGCCGCGTTTGAAGGAACAAAATGTGCCTGTTCTGCTGTCGCTCAATTTCCCGAAACGCACTGCGTCAATTTCGCCCGATGCCGATCCTGAAGATTTGGAAACTCTGCGTTTTCGCGCTGAAACACCGAAAGGCGCGGCGCGTCTGGCACAAGCCGGTGTCAGATTTGCATTTCAATCAGGCGGTTTGACGAATCTCAACGACTTTTTCACGAATGCCGCGAAGACGACCGAAAACGGTTTGGCAAATGACGCGGCGATTCGCGCAATGACGCTTTCTTCGGCGCAGATTTTGGGCGTTGACAATCGTTTAGGTTCAATCGAAACAGGCAAAATCGCAAACTTAACTGTCGTGCGCGGTGATATTTTTTCAAAGGACAAAACGATCACGCACGTTTTTGTTGACGGGCGACTTTTTGAACAAAAGGAAAAGCCGAAAACTCCACCGACAACCGGCGGGACAACGACGACAACTCCGGGCGTTGCACAGGTTGGCGGAAATTACACGATCACGATTGAAATTCCGGGAAATTCTTTGCCCGGAACGCTGGCGATGACGCAGCAGGGCGCAACATTATCGGGAACTTTGCAGACGCAATTGGGAACCGCGCCGATCAGAGACGGCAAAGTTACGTCCGACGGTTTCAGTTTTTCGGCGACGGTTGACTACGGCGGTTCGCAGATTGAGATCAGCGTCAACGGCAAAGTCAACGGCAATTCAATCAGCGGCACACTTGATTCGCCGCAGGGCGCGATTCCATTTTCAGGAACAAAAAATCCATAAATAAATTGAGCATTATAAAGATTTCCTTGCGCCTTTGCGCCTTCGCGGGAAATTCTTTTTGAGTTTGAAAAATACTCCCGCAAAGGCGCAGAGACGCAAAGTTTTGTTAGTAAAGGAAAAGCGATGAAAAAAATAACGGCTTTCATTCTTGTAAATTTGTTTTTATTGGCAAATTTTAATTTGACGGTTTTCGCGCAGAACAAAACCGAAGTTTTAATTCGCAATGCGACGATTTTAACTGCCGCGAAAGGGACGTTGGAAAATTCCGACATTCTCATTCAAGGCGGAAAAATCGCCAAGATCGGCAAAAATCTCAAGGCTTCGGCGAACGCGCAGATAATTGATGCGACAGGGAAATTCGTTTCGCCCGGAATTATTGATTGTCACTCACATTCGATGCTCGACGCGATCAACGAATTTTCGTATTCCGTGACTTCGATGACGACCGTCAGGGACGTTTTGAATCCGACCGATATTACGATTTACCGTGCGCTGGCAGGCGGCGTGACGACGGCGAATCTGCTGCACGGTTCGGCAAATTCAATTGGCGGACAAAATACGGTTGTCAAATTCAAATACGGCAAGCCGGTCGAAGATTTTCCAATCTCCGACGCGCCGCCCGGAATCAAATTCGCGCTCGGCGAAAACCCGAAACGGACGCACGTTCAGACACAGCCCGGACAAACGCCGCGTTACCCGCGCACGCGAATGGGTGTGATGGAAACGATTCGTGACGCATTCGTCCGCGCCCGCGATTACAAAAAATCGTGGGACGATTTTAAGGCAGGGAAAACGAAAATTCCGCCGCGCACTGACTTGGAACTTCAGCCGCTGGTCGAAGTTTTAGAAGGCAAAAGATTGGTTCACGCGCACGGTTATCGCTCGGACGAACATCTGAATCTGATGCTGATCGCCGACGAATTCGGTTTCAAAGTCGCAACCTTACAGCACGGACTCGAAGCCTACAAAATCGCGCCGGAAATTGCCAAACGCGGAACCGGAGTTTCGATTTTTACAGATAGTTGGTCATACAAACTCGAAGCCTACGACGCGATTCCCTATAACGCATACCTTTTATGGAAAGCCGGCGTCGTTGTTTCGATCAATTCAGATTCGGACGAACGTATGCGAAGACTTAATTTAGACGCGGCGAAGGTTGAAAAATATGGCGGCGTTCCCGAAGAAGAAGCGTTGAAAATGATTACGCTCAACGCCGCGAAACAGCTCGGCATTGACAAACGAACCGGCTCAATCGAAGTCGGCAAAGACGCGGACATCGTGATCTGGAACGCGCATCCGTTCAGCGTTTATGCGCGTCCCGAAATGACGATGATCGAGGGCGAAGTTTATTTTGACCGTTCAAAAGACGTGCAGCTTCGCGCCGATTTGGAAAAAGAACGCAAGGAACTCGAAAAACTCGAAATCAATCGTCCGCCCGGCAGCGGCGCGACGCAGCCGAAAATTCCGAGCGAAAAACGTGCCGAAGAACGCGACGAAGCCGAATTCGGCGACGGAGGAAACCGCTAATGAATTCAAAATTCAAAATTCAAAATTCAAAATTTGTAAAAATCATTTTCAATCTGTGTTTATCAGTGTTCATCTGTGGACAAATTTCTTCCGTTTTCGCGCAGAATGACGGTTCGGAGCAGAATGTTTTGGGCAAAGCAGGAACTTTTGCGATTATGAATGCGCGAATCGTGACGGTTTCGGGCGCAGTTATTGAGAATGGCACAGTGCTGATTCAGGACGGAAAAATCGCGGCGGTTGGTGCGAATGTTTCGATTCCGGGAAATGCTGAAAAGATTGACGGCAAAGGTCTGAGCGTTTATCCGGGAATGATTGACGCGGGAACTACGCTCGGTTTGGCGGAAATTCCGCTCGGTGTCAATGCCTCGGTTGATGTCGCGGAAGTCGGCGAAATGAATGCGAATGCCAAAGCGATTACGGGTATTAATCCGCATTCGTCGCACGTCAACGTCACGCGCGTCAACGGCATTACGACCGTGATGTCAATGCCGCAGGGCGGAACGATTGCCGGACAATCGGCGGTCATTAATCTCTGGGGCGCGACACAGGCAGATATGTCGCTTGTGCCGACATTCGGGTTAGTTATTAATTTTCCGCGAATTGCGACGTTTTCGGGTTTCGGACAGCCGCAGCTCGAATTCAACGAAGCCGTCAAAAGACGCGATACGCGGCTCGACGAATTAAAGAAAATTTTCAAAGATGCGGAGGGTTATGCGCGGGTCAGCGAGGCTTATCTCAAAGACAAAACTTTACCGTCACCGAATACCGATTTGAAACTCGAAGCGATGGTTCCATACATTCGCGGCGAAAAGCCGGTGATTTTCACCGCCGAACGTGAACGAGACATTCGCGGCGTGATTAAATTCGTCGAAGACACGAAAGTCAAGGGAATTATTATCGGCGGACAGGAAGCGTGGAAAGCCGCCGACGGTTTGAAGAAAAACAATATCGCGGTCATTTACACAAACATTTACAATCTGCCGGTGCGCGATGACGACGCTTACGATTATTTATTTGAAGCACCGTCAAAAATGGCGCAGGCAGGAGTAAAATTCGCCATCTCGACCGGCAACGACGGCGCGGAAGTCCGAGATTTGCCGTATCACGCCGGACTCGCCGGCGCGTATGGTTTATCAAAAGACGACGCGCTGAAATCAGTAACACTTTATCCGGCGCAAATCTTAGGCGTTGCCGACAAACTCGGCTCAATCGAGCAGGGCAAAATCGCCAATCTCGTTGTCACCGACGGCGATCTGCTCGAACCGCGCACGAACGTCAAATATCTGTTCATCAACGGTCGAATGATTCCGCTGACCAGCCGCCATACGGAACTTTACGAGCAGTTTAAGGATAGAAAATAAGCAAGATTTAAAAGTGAAAGAGTGAAAAAGTTGATTGTTTTCAATCAACTTTTTCACTCTTTCACTTTTAGTTTTTCACCTTTATTTTTGGAGAATTTCTTCGCCTTCGGGGAAAAATTCGAGCGATGCAGAGTTTAAACAATAACGCTGTCCGGTCGGCGGCGGTCCGTCGGGGAAAACGTGACCTTGGTGTCCGTCGCAGCGGGCGCAGCGAATTTCTTCACGCACCATTCCGAATTTCGTGTCGCGGTAAATTTTTAAGTGTTCTTTGTCGAACGGCGCGTAAAACGAAGCCCAACCTGTTCCCGAATTAAACTTTTCGTCCGAACGAAACAGCGGCAGTCCGCAGAGTTTGCAGGCATACGCGCCGGATTCTTTGTTGTCGGTCAGATTGCCGCAAAATGCCGGTTCCGTGCCGTGTTCGAGCAGCACGCGGTAGCTTTCCGCATCTAAATCCATTGCCAATTGATCGCGTTTTTCCGCGCTGATCGGCGTTATATCATAGCCGCTTTCCGAATATTCGTGTCCGTCTTTTTGTGTTTCCGGTGTCATAAAAAATAATCTCCTTAAACTAAAAATATCACATCAACAATTTATTCCAAAAAATTGTTGATGTGATATTTAGATTTATGCGATTAACTGAAAGATGCACAAAACAATTGTCATCCGGCAGAAATAATAACAAAAATAATTCGGACTAATTGATAGATGATAGGTTATAACTGATAGATTCGGAGCGTTTTAACCTTTCACCTATCACCTTTTACTTTTCACTTATTCCGAATATTCCAAATGAATAAAATCTAACCGCTTACTTATTTCCCGTAAACCAAAATTACGAAACTGTCTTTGACGATTGCGGGACGCGGGCGCGGATTTTCTTTGGTTGCCGCCGGAGTTTCGCCGAATTGCGCGGTTGCCAGATAAATATTGTGCGTTTTTGTGTCAACGGTCATCGTTCGTGCGCCGCGCTGCGTGACGACGTTTTCGACGACGCTGTATTTATCTTTGGAGTCTTGGCGGACAATTGTCAGATTACCTTCGCCGTTTGAACTGAACGCGAGATTTGTGGTCGGATCAAATCCGGCGGCATCCGTGCCTTCGCCGATTGGCAGTTCAGCGACGATTTTGCCGTTGTCGTAGTTCATCACGACCATTTTTTTGTTGTCGCAGACGATAAAAAGACGATGGTTTTTGGTGTCAATCGCCAAACCTGAATTGTCTTCGCCGGGGGCGATTGCCCAACGGTTTTTGATAACGAGTTTTTTAGCGTCAAATGCGACGACTTCCGATTTGTTGTCGAGATTGACAAAAATCGTTCCTTTGCCGTCGGCTTGGGCAAATTCGGGATGACCGCCTAAATCCATTGTGCCGACGACTTTTCCGGTCGCCGCGTCAATCGCCGAAACGCTTGAATCACCACGATTAAAGGCAAAAACGCGCTTTGATTCCGCGTCATACATTATGCAGTCGGGATTTTTGCCGACTTTCACCGTGTCGAGCGTTTTAAAGGTTTTCAAATCGAAAATCGCCACGGCATTGTCGCGTCCGCCGCTGATATATCCGCGCCCGAATTTTTCGGCGATGGCGATTCCGTGAACGCCGTTGATATTCGCAATTTCACCGATAACTTTTGAAGTTTCAGTGTCCACGACGACAACTTTCGTTGCGTGTGAAATGTAAAGCCGGTGTGCGTCGGAGTCAGCATAAAGATAATCCCAACCGCCTTCGCCGCCGACCTCGATTTTTTTCAGCAGATGATAACCGCTCGGATTCTGCGCCGAAACATTCAAGCTAACAAATAATCCGAAAACAATAAACATTATAATTGAGAATAATTTATTCATAATTTCTTTAAAACCTCGTCTTCAAAACGGAAATTCCATCCATCCAAAATCCAAAATCCAAAATCCAAAATCCAAAATCCAAAATCTAAAATCTAAAATCCGAAATTAGTTTAACCCCACCAGAAAGAAGCTGCAATGATAAAATACAAACCGACTAACGCCAAACCCTCAAGCCAGATTGATTCGCCGTCATAAATTACAAAAGCCGTGACAATCGTCGTTAAGCAGAGCGCGACGACGAGCAGCGGCGACAAAACGAAAGTCAGCACCGAACCGCCAATCACGAACGAGAGCAGCACAAGCATCGGAAAAAGTCCGAGCGCGATTTGCAGAGAACTATTCAAGATCACACTGACGGCGTAATCAGCCTGATTTTTCCACGCGAGTTGAATGCCGATCAGATTTTCAATCGCATTGCCGGCGATGGCGACGATCACCAGTCCGGCGAATGTTTCGTTAATGCCGAGCGAGTTCATCGCGGGCTGCAACGCTTCGACAAACCAGTCGGAAACGAACGCCGCGCCCGCGCCCGCGCCTGCCAGAATGCCGATTGTTAAACCTAATGACCATTCGGCGTGCTGATCGCACTCTTCGGGATTTGGACTGATCGCTTTGTCACCTTTAATCGAAAAATAAATGCTTGCCGCCAGCGTAATCAGCAAAATTATCGCTAAAGCAATATCGAGTTTGTCAATATGTGCTTCGGCAGGCGTGTGAAGCTGCTTCGCCAACGTCGGAATAATTAACGCTGAAACCGCCAGAATCATCAGCGTCACAATCATTTTGGGCGTTTCCGATTTGAATTTCTGCACGCCGTTTTTGAGTCCGCCCAAAAATATTGCAAGCCCGAAAACAAACAGCGAATTGCCCAAAATCGAGCCGACCAACGCTGCCTGAACAACGTGCGGAAGTCCCGCGCGAAGTGCGAAAATACAGACGAAAAGTTCGGGAAGATTGCCCAAACCGGACTGCAAAATTCCCGTCGCCGCCGGACCGAAACGGCTGCCGAGTTGCTCGGTCGCATCACCGACGAGCATCGCCAACAACGCCAGAGCCGCCGCCGTCACCGCAAACGATAACACTGCATTCACGCCCGCGTAATGCAGAACTCCGGCAGCGATAGTGGCGGCTAAACTCAAAATAACTACAACTTTTTCTTTTTTTTCCATTCTGAATCGGTTTGACTTAAATTATAAAAAGTATTGGGAATGATTTTACAACAGTTTTTGAAAATGTGAATTCTTTGACAATAAGGTTATTATTATTTTCTTAGAATTTTCCAAAACGGAGAGTTAAAGAATTTCTATGCAAAAGGCGGACTCGAAGAAAACTTGGTCAATCACTTCGGGTGCGTTTCAGCGGCTTCTCGAATGGCTTGATGAAGGCAAAAACTCTAACGGGCAAATTTACCTCGAAATGCGCACGCGTCTGGTGACTTATTTTGATCGTAAAAACTGTCTGCTGCCGGACGAACTTGCTGATGAAACCTTGAACCGCGTTGCGCGGCGAATTCAGGAAGAAGGCAAAATCGAGTGTGAATCTTCGGCGAAATATTGCTATATCACCGCGCGGTTTGTTTTTATGGAATCGCTGCGAGGGAAAGATCAATCAAGTGTTTCACTCAATCATATTTTAGAGGAAAAAGGTCGTCAAATTGCCGCCGTCGAGCCTAATGATGAAACTGAAATCAGGGAAAAACGGCTGAATTGTCTGGAGCAGTGCGTGGAGAAATTAGAAGCGTCAAACCGCGAAATTATTATTCGGTATTATTTTGGAGAGGAACGCATCAAGATTGAAAACCGCCGCGCGTTGGCGGAAAGTTTGCAAATTACGGTCAACGCATTGAGCATTCGCGCCTGCCGCATCAGGGATAAACTGGAAATTTGCGTAAAAAAATGTGTCGGATAAAAATTAAACTATTATGACGAAATATTTTTCAGATTTTGTCTTATGGGTGTAGAGATAATTTGATCTCACTCCTAAAAGTTATGAATAGAGAAACTTACGATAATGAAACGATGACCGCCTATTTGCTTGGGAATTTACCCGAAGCGGAGGCGGAACAGTTTGATGAACTGAGTTTTACCGACCCAAAATTTGCCTTGCAACTGAATACAGCGGAAAAAGATTTGGTTGATTCGTTTGTTCAAGGCGAACTTTCCGGTGCGAAGTTGAAAGATTTTAATTCATTTTATCTGGCATCACCGATTCGGCGCGAGAAAGTGGAATTTGCTAAATGTTTACAAGTTTACGCCGCTAAGAATTTGCAGGAAATTTCTTCCGTCGAAGATGTGAAACGGCAACACGGCTTGTCGAATTTGTTTTCGGCATTCAATATTTTTGCCAAACTGCGGAATTTTTGGCAATTCGGTTTTGCCGCCAGCGCACTGCTTTTTATGTTTTTATGCGGTTGGCTATGGCTTGAAAACAATCGTTTACGCGAGCAGTCAAAGGACTTGCAGGCAAGACGCGAGGCACTTTCGGAAAGCGAAAAGGATTTACAAAAACAGTTTGAAACAAAGAATACGGAAAATAATGAAACCGCTAACGAACTCGCCAAAGTGCGCGAAGAACGTGAACAACTCGCAGCGGAACTGAAAAAAGAAAAATCACAACAGCTTATCGCCGAACAAAAAAAGAAACCCGAACAACCGGCTGAAGTGAAACAACCAACCTTGCCGCCGACCAAAATCAGTATCGCGTCGTTTATTCTCGCGCCGTCGCTGCGCGGCATTAATCAAATTCAAAAAGTGAATTTCCCCGCGAAAATCAATTTTTTGGCGATGCGGGTCGAACTCGAATCGGATGATTATCCGTTGTATCGCGTAGAATTAGTCAATCAAACAAACAACAAGATCATCTGGCAAAGCGGCAAACTCAAAGCAACCGGCGCAAACAAAGTTTTGAACATTCGTTTTCCCGCCAAACTCGTCAAACCGCAAATTTATTCACTGGAAGTTTCGGGAATTAAAGCCGGCGGCGCACCCGAAAATGTCAGTAGCTATCCGTTCAAAGTTGTGCCACAATAATTCCGTTATAAAAACGACTTACCGGAGTTTTTGCAGATGTTTCAACGTATCCTTGGCAGGTCAAACATTTTAGTTGTTTTCTCACTGGTATTGGTCTGTTTAATTGCCTCAAACGCCGTCTGTCAAACCTCCGAAACGCCGGAAATCACGACTCTCGAATTAGCCAAACCAATCGAACGCGAAATCGCGGGCGGACAAAAACAATTCTTTCAAATCAAGCTAGCTGACGCTCAATATGCGAAAGCGACAGTCGAGCAACGCGGCGTAGATGTCGTCGTCAGACTGCTTGACGCGAATAATAAAAGCGTCGTTGATTTCGATGCCGATCCGCGAATCAAAGGCGAAGAAGTCGTTGAATTAGCGGTTAAATCTGCCGGAAATTATCGTTTATCAATCGAACCGCGCCAAAAAAATGCGCTGCCCGGACGTTATGAAATTCGTTTGACGGACGTGCGTAACGCAGCCGCGAAGGATTTTGCGCTCGACGACGCTCGGAAACTTCTCACCGAATCAATTAATTTATGGCGGGCGGACGAATACGACAAGGCACTGCCGCCAGCCGAACGCGCGTTGGCGATTCGTGAAAAGGAATTGGGCGCGGATAATGCAGAATTTGCGACCGTTTTGATTGTTCTCGCCAATATTTACAGTGATAAAGGCGAGTATGACAAATCCGAATCTTTATATCTGCGCGGTCTTGAAATCAAGGAAAAGGCGTTGGGCAAAGACCATATTTCGCTCAGTTTGATTCTCAATAATTTAGGAACACTTTACAAAGACAAAGGCGACTATGTTAAAGCCGAAACATTATTTTTACGCGCACTCGAAATCAGAGAAAAATGGCTTGAGCCGAATCATTTGTTGATCGCCAGCGTTCTCAACAATTTAGGTAATGTCAGTTTTTCAAAAGGTGATGTTGTCAAAGCCGAAACATATTACCGGCGTGTTTTGGAGATTCGTGAAAAGGCTTTGGGACCTGAAACGGCGGAAGTTGCCGTGACTTTGAATAACATCGGCAATCTTTATTCCGAAATTTCAAAAGCCGAACCTCTCTATTTGCGGGCATTGGCGATCAGGGAAAAAGTTTTAGCACCGGACAATCCGAATATTGCACAAACTTTGTATAATCTCGCCGAACTTTACGCGCTGAACGGTAATTATGCGAAAGCCGAACCGATGAGCCGTCGGGCGTTGGAGATTCAGGAAAAATCGCTCGGCGCGGAACATCCTCTGACGGCTTATTCGATTAATCTGCTTGCCGCCATTTATGAAAACACCGGCGATTTTGCAAAATCGGAAAGTTTGTTTCAACGCGCAATTGCGGTCAGGGAAAAAACACAAGGTCAGTATCATCCGTATCTCGGCGGCACATTGGCAAATCTCGCGGGTCTTTATGCCTTGGAAGGCGATACTGCAAAAGCGACTGCGACTCAAGCACGCGCAAATTCGATTCTCGAATACAACGTCGCGCTCAATCTTTTAGCCGGTTCGGAAAAAGAAAAACTAAATTATCTGAAAACACTGAAAAGTGTCGAAAGCCAAACTCTGACGCTCAATTTTCAAAATGCGCCGGATTCAAAAGATGCCGCAAATTTAGGCGCGACAATTGTTTTGCAGCGCAAGGGACGCATTCTCGATGCAATGTCCGATAGTCTGAGTATCTTGCGCCGCCGTTTTAATAAGCAGGATCAATTACTGCTCGACAAATTAAACGAAAAGACCAAACAATTGGTCGGACTGATTCTTGACGATCAGCAGAGCATTTCAAACGATGAAAAGGCGAAAAAAATTAAAGATTTAGAAACGCAGAAGGACGAACTCGAAAGCGGAATCAGCCGTCAAAGTGCCGGATTTTATCAAAAAACAACGCCGGTAACGCTCGAAACCGTGCAAAAAGCGATTCCTGACAATGCCGTTTTAATCGAATTCGCAGTTTATCAACCAGTTTCATTTAAAGGTTTCGAGTTTGTCTCCGACGAAATTGAAAAAAACGCCGTCGGCAAACCGCATTATATTGTCTATGTCATCAGGCAGAATCAAGTTACCGGAAAAGACCTCGGCGCAGCGGACGAAATTAATGCGGCGATTGAGGCATACCGGCAGGCGTTACGAGATCCGAAACGCGAAGATGTCCAAAAACTCGCCCGCGCACTGGACGAAAAAATTATGTTGCCGGTTCGCGCACTGACCGGCGAGACAAAACAACTTCTGATCTCGCCCGACGGCGAATTGAATCTGATTCCGTTTGAAGCGTTGGTTGATGAAAAAGGTCAATATTTGATCGAAAATTACTCATTTAATTATCTGACCAGCGGACGTGATCTGCTGAGGTTGCAGGTTGCGCGTGAAAGCAAAAACAAACCCTTAATTATCGCCAATCCGTTATTCGGTGCGCCAATCGCCGAAAAATCAACAAATTCGCGCCTCGATCAACGCCCGAATAAAACAACGACGCGCAATTTATCCGATACTTACTTTGCACCGCTTGGCGGCACGGCGCAGGAAGCGCGTTCGATTCAGGAGATTTTCCCCGAAGCAGCCGTTTTGACGCAGGCACAGGCGACCGAATCTGCGCTCAAACAAGTAGTTGCGCCAAAGATTTTGCATATCGCCACACACGGCTTTTTTCTCCAGGATTCTGAAACGGACAAATCGGGCAAGGCAATTACTGACCCGAACACATCAAATCCGCTGCTCCGTTCGGGACTCGCTCTTGCCGGCGCAAATCAGCGTAAAAACGGCGATGATAACGGTATTTTAACCGCACTCGAAGCATCGGGTCTGAATTTATGGGGAACCAAACTTGTCGTTTTATCGGCTTGCGATACGGGTTTGGGAGAGGTGCGAAACGGTGAAGGCGTTTACGGTTTACGCCGTGCTTTCGTGATGGCAGGCGCGGAAAGTCTGTTGATGAGCCTCTGGTCGGTGAGCGATTCCGTGACGCGCGAATTGATGACGAATTACTACAAAAATCTCAAACAAGGAATGGGACGCGGCGCATCGCTTCGCCGTGTTCAACTCGAAATGCTCAAGAAAAAAGGAGGCGAACACCCGTTCTATTGGGCGGCGTTTATTCAATCCGGCGAATGGGCTAATTTAGACGGCAAACGATAAAATACTTTCAGCAATTTACTGATAAAAACCACGAAGCAAAAATCTTCGTGGTTTTTAATCTTTAAATATCTATCCGACTGAAAAAATAATGTGAAATGTTTTTACGGATTTGTCTTATCAAGATGAAAGGTAAAAAAAGCCTTGAGAATCAGTAGAAAGTAAAAAGAAGTAACAAATTTTTGATAAGGAGAAAAAAATGCTTATTTACAATTTTCAAATGCAGGTTGATTCTGAAACAGTCGGTGCTTTTATCAGTTCAATGTCCGCCATAACTTCGGAAGACAACAAACACATATTCGGTTTATTGGAAGCCGGCGAAAAAGGAAATTCAAGTGATTTAGGTCAGTTTTTATCCGCCGTCAAAAGACATAAAGATAAATCGCAGACCTTCAAATTCAAATGGAAACCGACAGATCGAAACAAAGGCAAATTCCAAAATCTCAAGTCCAAAAAAGGGGCTTTCAGACTCCGAATGGATTTGAAACTGATGGATGGCTCAGTCGTCAGATGGGCGGATTTCGCAGAAATAAAAAATGCGACAGTCAAGGATATTGCGGTTGACGCACGCGACGGTCAGGAAGTTGTCGAAATTATTTACGCGCCAAAATCAATGGATTGGGATGAAACAATTAAAGATCAAAGCGAATAAATAAAACTGCGAATAACAATCAGGTGAAATATTTTCCCCGAATTGTCTTATCAAAGTGAAAATGCTGAAAAATCAGGAGAGAGTTCGCTCTTTAATCTTTCTCGTGAACGGTCTGTTCGGCGATTATTTTGAAATAAAGGTCAGGAGCAATCAAATATTATGAAAAAGAATTCAATTTTATTTTTCGCATTTTTAATCTTTCTCGCCGTTGGTTTTCAGACTGCACCGGCGCAGTTCACAATTTCGATTCCCAAAATACCGAAAATAAAAAAAGATCAACCCGTTGAAACTCAACAAACCGCGCCTGATAATGTGCAGACAAATCCGAAATTAACTTATCAATGTAAGAAAGAAAAATGAGTCGGATAAAAATTTAATCGGATTCAATCAAAAATTGGATAGGAAGAAAAAAATGAGACAAAAACATATTTTTGCATTAATGTTCACAGTCGTTTTAATATTCGGTTTTCAGACGGTTTCGGCGCAATTTACAATTCCCAAATTGCCCAAAATCAAGAAAGATAAGCAGCCTCAGCAAGAACCGCAATCAACTGATTCAAATGTTCCCGTCAATCAGCCTCAACCGGAAAACCGTCAGTCAACCACAACAACGAATGAGTTGGGAACAATTTATTTTTCCAACCAACCTTTTACAAATGGCACGGAAAATAGCAAAACATCATTTAAGTCGGATGAATATATCTACGGAAGACTGGTTTTGAAAAGCGGAAGTGTGCGCGATGTTCTGAATCCTTCATCCTTAACAAAAACGAACAAAATTAAATATCAGATTCCATTCAAAATTTATTGGAAGGATAGCAGCAATCAAAAGCACTACCCTGATTTTCTAGCCGATAATGCCGTCCTGACGGACTCTGAATTGGATAAAACATATTGGGATTTTGACGTTTTCCCCGAACCCGGCAAAGCCAAAACTGTCGTTTTTACCGATAGAAATTTTAATAATGGTTATGAGTCAGCGGACAGTGTGTATCTTTTCTTGAAAAAAGAAGATACGCAAGAAGGCACATATCGCGTTGGAGTTGAAATTAAAACTGCCGGTGTTGATTTTCGCGGAAACCCGCTTCCTGAAGATCAAAAAAAGACCGTCGAAGGTGAAATTTCCTTCGCATTTCGCGGCTCGAATTATGCAAAAATCAAAGCCGATTACGAAACACTAACAAAGAATTTTGCGGCAACGGCGAATCAAAATCAGACTGCTAACCAACAGCTTCCGCCTGAATGGACGCAACCGTCGAACCGGATTTTGCCGATTGCGACCGAAGCACAAATGCGGTTGATGTATCTGAATCGAGCCAAAAATAATAATTTGAAGATTGTTAAATTTCACGCTTCCGCGCCCGGTCAAACGAGTTGGACGGTCGAAACAAATGGTCTCGGAATCCCGATATATCGTTTTTCAAATCAAACTTACACGGTTTTTGTCAAAAATCAGGCGACAAATCAATGCTTTTTCGATGACTTCGGACTTCGACAAAATTATTCAGGCGGCGGAACTTACGGGCAGACTTTTCTCGATTTTGATGAAGGAAGTAAGAAATTCTTTGACTGCAACAAAATGAATTAATTAGCCGGACAATTCACATTGAGCAAAATATTCGGGAACGCTGTAAAAACATAAACCTACTGAAACTAAAACACTCTGCACTGGAAGCGCAGAGGTTTGAAAAATGAACGCGAATGAAATTCGCTTCTTTCTTTCTTTCCAGATATAGAAAAGAAAGCGTAATGAAATCTTGCACTGAAAGTGCAAGATTTTTAACCTGCGTGTTTCAAAGAATAAATGAGCGAAGAGGATCGGTCAATGTTAATCTACATCAGCAAAAACAATCAGCAGGCGAGACCTTTTGAAGAAGTGCAGGTTTTGGAAATGCTCAAAAACGGTCAGCTTTCTCCAAATGATTTAGCGATTAGACAGGGAGAGAATCAGTGGCAGTCTTTAGGCAATCTTTTTCCAAATGTAATTCCGTTCAAACCGCTGGCAACCTCTTCAATGACAAACGGAATTAGTAATAAAAGCGGGTGTCGGATGGTGTTTGGAACGATTCTGTTGATTTTCGGAATTGTCATATTTGCCGGAGGACTTTTTTTCCCGGCAAAAGTTTTCTTAATGGGTAGCGGACAATCTTACTTTTGCCGCGAAGCAGAGAATGCCAAGCAGGATGCGGACGAAACATTCAATGAATACGAAAAAGCAAAGGGAACTTCGCGTGAAACGGAGAAAGCGCAAGAACTAAAGAGCAAAATTACAATATTGGAAGATAGGAGCAAAACCTGCTCGGAAACGAATTCAAGTTTTCGTAGGTGGAATATAGGTCTGACGATGTTTGGATTATTCGGATTTGTTATTGCAATTATAGGTTTCTTCGTTAGAAGAAGGAAGATGTTTATTTAAGAAGTCGGAGAAAATATTACAAATCATATTAACAAAAATAATCAACAATCCGGTTCTTTTGAATAAATACTTAAAACACTAAAAATGATTCCCGAAATGAAGGCTTTGAATAAAAAATACAAAATTTAAGGAGGTTTATGAAACGAAAGAATAATTTAAAGGGCGTGGTCGTCGCAATTTTTTTAATGATTGTGACGGGAGTTTTTGTCATTCCGGCGGTTTCGCAACTAATTGACCGGACGCAGAATCCGAACAATGCAAACTTCGGAATTGCGAAATCTTTGTCGCAGCAAATCGGTGCAGGGCGCGGCGACGTAATGACACCGGATTCGTCGGCGTTCATTATTTCGCGTGATCCTTTTCGTTCGATCCGGCGCGGGCGGCAGCTTTTTCAAAGGAAATTTTTGCGAAGTCAGGGCGTTGGACCGCTAGTAACTGACGGCATCGGCGACATCAATACCAATCTCGCGTTAGGCGCAGGCTTGGCGGACAGTTGTGCGGAATGTCACGGTCGTCCGCGCGGTTCGGCAGGTTTCGGCGGCGTGGTAGCAACGCGTCCCGACAGCCGCGACGCGCCTCATCTTTTCGGTTTGGGTTTAAAGGAAATGTTGGCTGATGAAATTACGGCTGATTTGCGGAATATCAAGCAAGGCGCAATAACACAGGCACAACAGACAAATCGTAATGTCAGCCGGGTTTTGATGAGCAAAGGAATTAATTACGGGCGCATTACGGCGCGTCCGAATGGCACGATTGATGCTTCGCAAATCAGCGGAATTGATGAAGATTTACGCGTCAAGCCGTTTTTCCATCACGGCGACACAACTTCGATTCGTGAATTCGTTGTTGGTGCATTCAATGACGAAATGGGTTTGCAGTCGGTTGACCCCGAGTTGATGGCGGCGCACAACGGCGGGCGTTTCGTGACACCTTCAGGAATGGTTTTGGACGGCTCAAAAGATTTGGTCAAAGCACCACCGACCGACAGCACGACCGCCGATCTGGACAGTGACGGAATCTCGAATGAAATTCCGACCAGTTTAGTTGACCATATGGAATTTTACCTGCTCAATTATTTCAAAGCGGCAACTTACCGCCAAACGAACGAAACACGGCAGGGACGCGAAATTTTTGAAAGCGTCGGCTGCGCTCAGTGCCATATTCCCGATTTGCGAATCAATCGTGACCGGCGCGTCGCGGATGTCGAAACCGTCTATGACCCGGAACGCGGAATTTTTAATAATCTGTTTGCGACTGCTGCGCCGTTGTTCAATGAAACGACCGACACCGCTAATCTCCCGACGCTGAAACGTCCGAAATTACAGCCGTTTCTCGTTAAAAATATTTTCACCGACTTCAAACGCCACGATCTCGGAAAGAATTTTTACGAGCGAAATTACGACGGCACGCTGCGGACGAAATTTATGACCACGCCGCTTTGGGGAGTCGGTTCGACTTCGCCCTACGGACACGACGGACGCAGCATCAATCTGACGGAAGTTATTTTGCGGCACGGCGGCGAAGCGGAAGAATCACGCGAAGAATTTGCCGAACTTTCGCCGAGCCAGCAAAGACGTTTGACGGCATATCTTGAATCGTTTGTATTGTTTCCGCCCGACGACACGGCATCGAATCTCGACCCCGGAAATCGTTTCGCGCAAGATTTTCCGCAGTTCGGACACGGCAGCATTCGTCTGCCGGTGCTGTTCAATAACCCGAACGACCCGGAATAATAATCAAAATTTGCGAACGACGGACAAAATTCTTGTCGTTCGCAAATAATTTTAGTCTTTTTCCAACTCCGCAATTCGTTTTTCCAAATCACGAATCGTCCGCGCCATCTCTCCCAAACGCCGAAAGTCAGCAATCGAACGGAGCTAATCGCAATTAGCGAACGCCCGAAATTATCTTGCCGTTTTTGACAATGTGCAAGATTGTGGATTTTTCCGCGTTGGATTTTTTATTTTGGACAAACTTCTTGCGGTTGCCGGAACCGCTTAAAAAAATCGTGAAATATTTTTCCCGAATTGTCTTATCAAGTTAAGAGAAGCTAAAGATGCTTCTCGAACAAAGGTTGAAAATTAATATTTGAGGAGTAAAAAAATGTTTTCATCGTGCAAACTAAACTTATACCAGGATGACAGATGGGTGACGATAAAACTGCGGTCAAACTATGATATCGGGTTAACAACATACAAACGCTTCTACGAATGGATAGCTCAAGGTCAGATGCTCTGGGGAAATTATCGAATCGTAGATAATTATGCCGGTGGTTCTAACGGAGACTTCAGCATCGGAACAGTTGCCGCGCCCGAAGCAAAAATCTGGCGATGGAAACCGCAGGAACTCAGTCTTTATCTGGGAACAATCGTGACCTATACCGGCAAAGGCGCGATGTCATTAGAAGATAATCCAGAGGAAGTCAGTGATGATCTGGTTTTGTATGATGCACTTCTCTATAATAAAGGTTTTGACAGCCGCCAAGCCGGATTGCAGGCAAACGGTTTTGTGAAAATAAAATCTTGGATGAAACCGTTTGAAGCTAAGAGTTTGAAGTGGGAATACATTTTTTGACAGTAATAATTTGTCAAAATAGAGGAGGATAATGGCTCAAACATTGGAAATAAGTGTCCTAAATATTTTAGAGAGTCCTGAAGTCGCCCGTGTCCAATTTCGTCTGCTCGGCGTTGATGTCAGCAGCGGCGGTTATCTGGAGATTGCCGGTAAAATCCGCGAAGGTCATATCACAGTGCCGGATGAGATAGATGCTGAATTGGTGAAAGAAGGAGCCGGAGCCGCTTATTCAGGTCATTTCAATAAATTCAGATTTGGCAGCCGCCAATTCGGACACCGCGAATGGAACAGTTACGTAGTTCACGAAGCAACGCACGCGCTGGTTGATATGCGAAAAATCGCCATCAGCAAAATTGACGATGAGGTTGTCGCGCATACCGCGCAGATGGTTTATCTGCAGCGCGCCGGCTTCGGCTTTAGAAGTCACGGCATCACCAATAAAACGTGGTTTCCCGCCAGAGATGTTGCCGATTCGATAGTCAGAACCGGAATACCTGACGAAACGCTGGTTAATAAACTACGCGAAGCCGTCAAAGCTGATCCGTTTTATCACGATTTTATTGGCAAAATAGCCTTTGTTGACGGTTAAAACCAATATCTGTTTTTTTGTAATCAGGAAGCTCTCAGTGATGAGAGTTTTTTTGATTTGGCGGCGGTCAGAAAGTTTTTTTAGACAATTTTTCAAAAATATAAAAACAATGAAATGTTTTTCTCAAATTATCTTATCAAAGTGAAAATGCTGAAAAATCAGGAGAGAGTTAGCGTTTTAAGCTTTCTCGTGAACGGTCTGTTCGGCAATTATTTTGAAATAAAGGCAGAGAAAATCAAATATTATGAAAAGGAATTCAATCTTATCGTTCGCATTTTTAGTCGTTCTCGCGGTTGGTTTTCAGACTGCTTCGGCACAGTTCACGATTTCGATTCCCAAAATATCGAAAATAAAAAAAGATCAATCCGTTCAAACGCAGGAAACTACGCCGGACGACGTGCAGACAAATCCGAACGCCCCGACTGATTACAACGCCAATTTAAACGTCGGCGATCAGGCGGTTGCCGTTGATAATTCGGGAGAAGCCGCAGCGGTGAAAATTCTCGCCAAATCCGGCACGACTTACAAAACCGCCAAACTCAAAGAGCCGGACGCGATTCAATGGTTCAGCCTCAATTCCGTTTATCCGTATTTCGACAAACAGGCGTTTGATGAAACGATGTTCGACTACAAAGGTTACGTCGCGCCTTATCTGTCGTGTTACGCCAAAAAACATAATATCAATGAAGACAAGGTGAAAGGCGACGGTTTTTTCAGTGAGTCGAATTTCTCGAACGCTGCTGAAGCGCGGAAAGAACTGCAAACCGATCAGCCGAAGTTGGCGCAGCTCGACAGTTTAATCAAAAGCAAATTTGCGAACACGCCGAATGTTTTTCTCAATTACACGGAAAATCCCGCTATCGCCGCCGAGATTGCTTCGCAGCGCGGCGAATATCTAAATTGTGTGGTCGGAGAAGAAGACAGCAAGCCGGATTTTCGCCTGCCGGTTTTCCTCGACGACATCAAAAAGGCGCAGAGTGAAGTTGACCGCTACACGCCCCAAACTTTTCTGTTTTTGGTCAGTGACGGCGGCGACAGCAACGCGCTCTTACGCGCCATTTCGCCGAAAGCGCGCGAAGAATGGTCGAAAGAATGGCTGAAAAACGCCGATTCGCGCAAGGAATTCAATGCGGCGTGGGACGAACTGGCGAAAGCCGCCGCGAAAAAGATTCCAACGTATAAACCTTCGCCGAAAAGTTTCCAATTCAAATATCCGGCGGGCGAAAAACTTTTGATGGATTCGTTTAAAAACGCCTCGACGCTCAAGATTTTCCGCACCGGAACCGACACCGCCGGTTGGGACATTCAAAAAGACAGCAGCAATTTTCCAAGCTACCGCTACAAAGACGTGCGCGTTTATTTCCGTGATCCGAGTGCCGATCATCCGTATTGCAGCGTCGTCACGGCGCGTGTCAAACAGGATTACGCAGGCGGCGGAACATACAATTCGCAAATTTATCGCTCCAGCGTCAGCGAAGAAATCTTCGGATGCCCATGATATGGAAATCATTGGCTTGAAAAAAAATGAGACACCGACAATTAAAAAATTAGGAGAACAAATGAACAAAATACTTTTTTTACTAACGATAATTTCTTTCGGCATTTTCGCGCTTGCGGGTTGCGGAAAGACTACGGAAAACACGAACGCCGCTGCGACCCAAAATACCGCTGTCAAGACAAACATCGCCGTCACCAAGACTGACGAGCCTGCGTCAGCCTTTTTTAAACCCGACGAAGTTACGCCCGACAAGACCGTCAAGATTGTTGATTTGGTTGACAGCGTGGCGGCGGGCAAAGACGGCTGGAAAGGCAAGGAAGTCACCGTTGCCGGATTTGTTTCGGCAACGTCGGGGTCGGGCAAGCAGCAGCTTTTGACGCTGACAAGTGAACAGATGGCAACCAACAAGAAAAATGTTTCCTGTGCTTTTCAGGGAGATATGACTGCCGTATTCTCAAAAAACATCGAGGTCAAGGGAAGAATCAGTTATATAAGCACGGACGGCGAATACAAAAGTGTCAGTCTCGAACCCTGTGAGCTAAAAAAATAAGACGTAATTAAAAGTGCCGGTCGAAATACACGTCTGTTTGGATGGTAAAAATTGATTATTCGGTTTTCTCCAACTCCGCCAGCCGTTTTTCCAAATCACGAATTGTCCGCGCCATCTCACCCAAACGACGAAATGCGGCAATTGAGCGCAGCCAGTCGCGGTTATCGAATGCCGGAATGCCGGATATTATTTTGCCGGATTCGACATCGTGTGACGTGGCGGATTTTGCCGTGACGACCGCATCGTCGCCGACTTTAAGATGTCCGGCGATGCCGACTTGTCCGGCTAAAATGACGCGTTTGCCGATCACGGAACTTCCGGCGAGTCCGGTTTGTGAACAAATCAGCGCGTCTTCGTCAACAGTACAGGAATGCCCAATCTGCACGAGATTATCAATTTTCGCGCCGCGTTTAATTCGAGTTTCACCGACCGAAGCACAATCAATCGCCGTGTTTGCGCCGATTTCCACGTCGTCTTCCAAAACGACGTTTCCTGTTTGCGGAATTTTCAGCCAATGTTTTTCTTCGTCCTTTGCGTAACCGAAACCGTCCGAACCGATGGTTGTGTTGTTGTGAACAATGCAGTTTTCACCGATTTCGCAGTTTTCACGAATTGAAACGCCCGAATGAATCACCGAATTTGCGCCGATTTTCACGCCGTCATAAATTGTCGCATTCGGGAATATTTTAACACTTTCGGCAATTTCGCAGTTTTTTCCGATGACGACATTCGCCATAATTTCGACAGTTTCGGAGATTTTCGCAGTTTCGTCAATCACGGCTGTTTGATGAATTGACGAATCAATTTTTGCATCGGGAAAAAATAGCCGCAAAGCCCGTGTGTAGGCGAGATACGGGTCTTTCGAGCGAAGAATCGCAATGTCTCGGCGTTCGCAAATTTCTTTCTCATTCAGAAAAATTGCGCTCGCTTTCGTTTGTTGAATCTGCGGCGTGTATTTCGGATTTGCCAGAAAAGTTATGTCTCCAATTTCGGCTAAATCGAGTCCCGCCGCGCCGGAAATTTCCGTTTCACCGTCGCCTTGTTCAATGTTTGCAAAGGTTTGCGCTGCTAAATCTTGTAATTTCATACTTTTGAAAAAATCTTTACTTTGATTATTTTAATTGATAGTATTGCGAAAACGAATTCAAAGTATCGAATTTTGCCCGAAATTTGGCAAACATTAGTTTAAGGGAGTTTGTCTATGAAAAAGGTTTTAACACTCATTGTAATTGTATTTCTCAGTGCTGCTGCTTTTAGTCAAACAACTGCTGATATTACAGGCGGTAGATTTTTCATCAAAGGGTATGCGAACGGCGAAGAACCGAATAACGCAATTGTTCAAACGGATGGTTTTACCGCGACAAGTTTTCTCGGCGGACAATATTCTCCGTGGTTCGATATTTGTATAACCGACTATTTGAGATGCAGTTTCGGACAGACTTTTACTGTTCCCAAGTATTCAAATGTATCTCTTGGCGGTTGTGTCGGCGATTGTAATCAATTTGTCGGCGGAACTTTTATAATTAACGGAACAACATATCAAAATGTTTTTTATCGCGGCTATTTTAATTTTGAGCGGGTCTCATTTTTGATTCCTAAAATGACCAGACGAAAAGGCACGGTTGTTTTCAGAAAACCGTTTACGTTGTCCGGTCAGTTTCAAGTTTGTCAGGTTAGAGATTTTGATGCGCCGTGTCCGGCTGACAAAATTTTGTTTAATGGAATGGTTAAAGGGCGCGGAACTTTAACGGCGACAATGAACATAAATGTGGTTGAAAGAACCACCTCATATCCTGTTCCATATTTATTTCAAAAGGGTTTTGAGTATCAGTTCGAGCGGTAAATTTTGGAATTTGTGATTTAAAGCCGTTCATTTCGGACGGCTTTTTTATTTTTGAATTAAAGTCGGAAATTGGCTTTAACAGTTGTTTGTAAAGGTTTACGCCGCTAAATATTGTAATTTCATAATTTAATTTAAGCTGTTTAAATATTCGCACAAAATGTTTATAATTAACATAATCTTAATTTTGAAGTTGCCGAAAATAATTGACAACTTCCAATTTCAATTTTGCATCTTGCAAAAAGTCCAACCTAAATAAAAATATTCATAAATAAGGAAGTAATAAATATGAGTGAAAAAATTTTAACGCAATCAGAGAAAATTTACACGGCGGAGGATTATTTAAAGTTTGAACGGCGCGACGTGGGCAAACAGGAATATTCCAATGGCAAAGTTTTGAGTTCGACGGGTTCGAGCCGCCGCCACAATCTAATCGGCAGCAACACGACGATTGCTATCGGCAGCCGTCTGCGCGGGCATAAATGCGAAGTTTATGTCAACGATATGCGTGTCAAACTTGCGCCGCATAACTATTGTTACCCGGACGTAATCATCGTCAACGGTGAACCGAAATTCGAGGGCAAAGAACTCGATATTTTGCTCAATCCGACCGTCATTGTCGAAATTATGTCGCGGGCGACGCTCAATCACGACAAAACCGAAAAGCTCGACCGTTATCTGGCGATGGAAAGCGTGCGGGAAATTTTGTTAATAAAAGAAGAAGATATGCGCGCCGAACATTATCATAAACAAACTGCAAATCAATGGATTTACAAGATTTACAATAACCGTGAAGACGTGATTTCAATTGACTCGATTAACTGCAAGATTTCCTTGAGCGAGATTTATGCACAAATCAAATTCGATTAATCAAAATTTCATTCCCCCTTTTTTACTAATTTATTGATAAACATTAAACCTAAACAAAACTCTCCTCTCGAAAACTCACTGTGCGTCGTCAGCAGTTTTGGTTTCACATTACCACGCAATATTTGATACAATCCTGAACTTATATAAGACAAGACTTCAAATTTTCCAGAAATCTTTAAAAAGTTTTATCTAATTACCCAAACAATGCGGAATGTTTTCGTGTGTCCGCACGCGGAAATCTTTTGTGTATCTACAATTTTGCGAGGAGAAAAATGTTAAAAACAAAAAATATCACAACGGCGATTTTCATAATTTTGTCGTTTCTAATTCTATTAAATACCGCAAATGCGGCTTCGACAACATTGGTTATCAGTCAGGTTGACAGCGGCGGCGGCGGTTCGACGGGAACATATTTGAACGATTATGTAGAAATTAAAAATATTTCGTCTGTTCCACAATCCTTAAACGGATTATCAATCACTTACGGTTCGGCGACCGGACAATTGGGCAGCGCGGCGACGCTGACCTTTGCCTTACCGAGCGTTATGCTCAATCCGGGACAATATTATTTAATTCAAACCGGCGCAACCGGAACTGCCGGAGCCGCACTTCCCGTAATGCCCGACGCGATCACGACCAATCTCAGTATGGCGGCGGCAGGCGGCAAAGTGGCGATTACGAACGCCTCCTTTATGCTGAACACCTGCGGCGCGACGGCGACACCTTGTGTTTTGCCGAATGCCGGAATCATTGATTTAGTCGCGTGGGGAACTTCAAACAATGCCGAAGGCAGCGTAAGCGTCAACAACGGCGCGGCTTTGACTTCAGCTCAAGGCTCGGTTCGTAAAACCGGCGGCTGCACCGAGACGGACAATAATAACGCCGACTTTGATGTTGTAACCGCACCTGTGCCGCGCAATACGGCTTCAACTGCAACACCTTGCGGCGGAGTAGTCGCACCGGTTCAACATTACATAGATTTTAACGGTGACGGTAAAACCGATTGGTCGGTCGTCAGAAACATCGGCAGCGGCGCAAGCGGCGCACCCAATCAACTTCGCTGGTTTTACAATTTAAACGGAAGCGGTTCAACCGTCGGCAGTGACTGGGGCGTGGCGACAGACATTCTGACACCAGCCGATTTTGACGGTGACGGCAAAACCGATATTGCCGTTTGGCGCGGCAGCAACACTCCGGCGCAATCGGCTTTTTACATTTTGCGAAGCTCGAACAGCACGCTTCAATTTGAACGCTTCGGCGAAGCGAGTCGTTTTGATGATCCGACGGTAGTCGGCGATTATGACGGTGACGGCAAAGCCGATGTCGCGGTTTTTGCGACCGGCACATTGGCGACCAGTCAAAGCTATTTTTATTATCGTGGCAGTTTGAACAATCCGAACGGCAATATCAGCTACGTTCCCTGGGGTCCGGGACAAACGCTGCCGTATCCGGGAGATTTTGACGGCGACGGCAAATTCGACTTTTGCGTCCGCACACTGCCGACCGGTTCGACTGCGCCGACGCTTTATTATTTGCTTAAATCAAACGGGTTAACCGTTGAGTATATCAATTTCGGACAATCGCAGGATACTTTAGTTCCGGGAGATTACGACGGTGACGGCAAAACCGATTTTTGTTCGGTGAGAAACGTCGGCAGCGCAAAAACCTGGTATATTTTAACCAGAACAGGCGCAGTAAGTCAGCAAAATTGGGGAGCTTCGACCGACCGCGAAACAGCCGGAGATTATGACGGCGACGGCAAAACCGATCTCGGAATTTGGCGCAGCGGTATTTTTTGGATTAATCAATCATCAAACGGCGCGGTGGTCAATTTCTTTTTAGGCACAAATACCGACAATCCGGTTGCTAATTTCAATGTTCAATAAAAATTCTGAATAAAAGATCAAAAAGCGTGTAAAGAGAAACTTTTACACGCTTTTTTTATTTACAATAAATTTATCGGATCAATCTCGACAAAGATTATCTTCAAATCACAAAACTTTTCCTGTGCGTCGTGAAGCGCAAAATCAAGTGTTTGGCGGAGTTTGGCGCGGTTTGTCGCTTTAATCAAAATTTGCAGGCGAAATTCGTTTTTCAATCTTGCTAACGGTGCGGGTGCGACTCCTAAAACGCGGCACATCTTTTCAGTGTCGGCTCTGACCAGACAATTCTTCAAAATCTGCGCGTTGTCGAAGGCGTAATTGTAATTCGAGTGTTTTATCAAAATCGAAGCAAGCGCAACAAACGGCGGATAAGCTAATTTGCGGCGGAATTCAATTTCTTCGTTGTAAAACGCGTCGTAATCCTGCGTCTGCGCGTGTTTGAGCGCGTAATGTTCGGGATAATAGGTTTGAATCAGAACCTTTCCCTGCAAACTTCCGCGTCCGGCGCGTCCTGCAACCTGCGTTAAAAGCTGAAATGTTCGCTCGGCGGCGCGAAAATCGGGCAACGCCAAACCTGCGTCAACCGAAATTACACCAACTAAAGTGACATTATGAAAATCGTGACCTTTCGCAAGCATCTGCGTTCCGACGAGCATATCGAGTTCGCCGTCGCTGAATTTTTCGAGAATGTTTTCCATCTCTTTGCGCTTTGAAGTCGTGTCGCGGTCAACTCTGGCAATGCGAAGATGCGAAAATTTGCGTTTCAGCAGATCTTCGATCTGCTCCGTGCCTTCACCCATAAAATAGAGAAAATGGCTTTCGCATTCAGGGCATTTGTGCGGAACTTTTTCGCGGTGATTGCAGTAATGGCAAATTAATTTCGATTCGCGTTTGTGAAAAGTCAGCGTGATGTCGCAGTTACGGCAACGAATCGTTTCGCCGCACGAACGGCATAAAACGAATTGCGAAAAGCCGCGCCGGTTGAGCAAAATTATAGACTGTTCGCCCTTCGCGTGAGTTTCTTCGATGGCTTCGATGAGATTATGCGAAAAACTGATGTCCTTGCCGGCGGATTTGAAAACCTGCCGCATATCAACGATTTCGGCTTTCGCCAACGGACGATTGCCGATGCGGTTCGGCAGACGCAAATATTCGTATTTGCCGATCTGCGAATTATGAAAAGTTTCCAGCGCGGGCGTTGCCGAACCGAGAACGACGACTGCTTTGGCGTAATTTGCGCGAACGACGGCGACATCGCGCCCGTTGTAAAACGGATTTTCGTGCTGCCGATACGAACCGTCGTGTTCTTCGTCAACAATTAGTAAACCCAAATTTTGTAGCGGCGCAAAAACGGCTGAACGCGTTCCGATGACGATTCGCGCATCGCCGCGCCGGATTCTGCGCCATTCGTCAAAGCGTTCGCCGGTTGAAAGATTCGAGTGTAAAATCGCCACTTCATCACCGAAAACCGCCCGCAAACGGCGCGAAAAAACCGGAGTCAGCGCGATTTCCGGCACGAGCATCATCGAAGATTTTCCGTCATCGAGCGCGTGTTTCATCGCCCGAATGTAAATCTCAGTCTTGCCGCTGCCCGTTACGCCGTGAAGCAGAAAGGCTTTATATTTTTCGAGTTTCAGCGCATTTTCAATTTCGAGTAAAACCTTTTCCTGCTCGCCCGTTAAAGTTAAATCCAAAATGTCGGGAATCTTCGCGTCCTTTAACGGATCGCGCAAAACTTCCTGCACGAAGATTTCCAGAACGCCGTATTTTGCCAGCGTATTGATCGAAGACGCGCCGACATCGGCGATTTCGATGAGTTCGGTAAAAAGCATTTCACCGTCAAATTTCAAAAGCGTTTCGATAATTTTCTGCTGCGGTTCGGTGAGTTTTTTAGTAACGCCGTTATCTTTCGTGACACTTTCGAGCAGGCGCACGGCTTTGCGGCGTTTCGGTTTGACCTGTGCGGTTAATGTTCGGTGAAATGTCGAAATCCAACCGCTTTTGACGAGTTCGCGTAACGCTCTTTGAGTCGCCGATGTGCCGAAATGGTTGTTTAATTCACGCGCGGGAATTTCGCCGCTTTCGGCTAAATGTTTGAGAATCTGCGTTTTAATCGTTTTCGCGGTCGTGACTTTGAGCAGTTCGTCGCGTCCTTTTGCAGTAATTGTGACGATTTGCTCGACGCTCGCGTTGATTCCGGCGGGCAGCGACGCTTTCAAAACTTCGCCCCACGACGAAGCGTAATAATCCGCCGTCCACTGCGTTAATTTTAAGATTTCTTTGGTAATCAGCGGTTCTTCGTCAATTAATTCGAGCGCGTCTTTAATCGCACTTTCTTCAAATTCAATTTCATCACTCAGACGAACGTGAAGCGCGACGGCATAACCCGTCAACTGCCGTTTACCGAACGGAACAAGCAAACGCGCTCCCAATTTGACGTTTTCGCGCAGTCCAAGCGGCAGACGATAAGTAAAAGTCTGACGAAGCGGCACGGGCAGCGCAACTTCGACAAATTCAGGAAAAGGGGAATCTTTCGCGGCAATATTCGGCATCTAAAGAAGTAGAGTTTTCGTTTTACTAATCTAAAATGATAACCTATTGGAACTTTTTAGGAAAACAATTGTCTAATTAAAAATTAGGCGCGGAAACGATAATTTGGAGAAAGGAAACAACGTGAACAAGACTTTTCTGATTGCAATTTTAATCGCGGCACTGCTTGTCGTTGGCGGAATTTCATTGCTCTACAAATTTCAGCCTTCGATGCAGGAACAGCAGGAACAGGCTCTGACCGGCGCGCTGCGCGAAGGTTCGCCCGAATTTAATGTCGTCACGCGGCGAATTATCACTGAAAACGACGAAGACAAAACGTGGTTTTCGCCCGTTGGAACAGGCGGAATAATGATGAATATTGCCGGCAAAATTCGCAATAACAGCGATAAAACTTTAACCGGACTTGAGATCAATGTTGCCGTTCTCGACAGCTTTAACAAAGTCGTCAAAGACAACACTTTGACGGTCGTGCCGACGCAGCGAAAAACTCTCGAACCGAAAGGTGAAATGGATGTCACGGTCAGAATTGACGGTTTTCAACCCGACGACGACCGCGCCCGGATTCAGTGGAAAGTGACGGCGATCAAACTTCAATAAATGTCAAAAATTTCAATTATCGGGGTCGGCAGAGTCGGCGGCGCGCTGGCAATCGCATTATCAAAAAAAGGTTATACGGTTGAAAATTTATTTGTCAGAAACGAGGCAACGGCGCGAAAAATCGCTGAATTTATTGAGCCGCCGCAGATTTTAGCTTCCGACGATTTTGCAATTATTTCATCAGACATAATTTTCATCACGACACAAGATTTTGAAATCGAAAATGCCGCCCGAAAACTTGCCGCAAATCTAACTTCAAAACCTTTCGTTTTTCACACGAGTGGTTCGCTTTCATCGGAAATTTTAGAATCTTTAAAAAATGTCGGCTGCCGAATCGGTTCAATTCATCCGTTGGTTTCATTGAGTAACGCAATGACCGGCGTAAAAAGATTTTCGGGCGCGAATTTCTGCGTCGAAGGCGATACGGCGGCAGTCGAAGTCGCCGAAAAAATTGTCGCAGATTTAGGCGGCAAATCTTTTTCAATTGCAACCGAATTCAAAACACTTTATCACGCATCGGCGGTCACGGCTTGTGGTCATCTTGTTGCATTAATTGATGTTGCGCTTGAAATGATGCAGAAATGCGGACTTAGTGAACATAAATCGCAAGAATTACTTTTACCTTTAATCAAAAGCACGATTGAAAATCTCGAACAGCAGACGACTGCTGAGGCTTTGACCGGAACCTTTGCCCGTGCCGACGTTGCGACGTTTCAAAGGCATCTCGCGGCACTGCACGAAAATGTTTCGGACGAAGCGCGGGAAATCTATCTGCAACTTGGTCTGCGTTCGACGCATCTTGCTGAAAAGCAAAACGCAAATGAGGAAAAACTTGTTGAGATTCGTCGTGAAATTTCGTTAGCGAAAAAGAATTTCAAATGTTAAAATAAAATATATCTGATTAACCTCTGAATATGGCAAAGAAAAAGGACGAATTTCAAAAGGAAAAAGAAATATTTTTGGAGCATATCCAAAATGCCGGTCTGCGTCGGACTTCGCAGAGAGATTTGATTTTGGAAATTTTTCTGCAAACCGAAGAACATCTGACCAGCGAAGATTTGTATTGGCTGACGCACAAACAAGACTCAAGTGTCGGACACACCACGGTTTACCGGACTTTAAAACTCTTGACCGAAGCCGGACTTGCCCGCGAAGTTCGCTTCGGCGACGGAAAAACTTATTACGAACATCACTACAATCACGATCATCACGACCATATGATTTGTACCGAATGCGGTAAGGTGATCGAGTTTTTCTCGGCGGAAATCGAAGAATGGCAGGACAAAATGGCGGATAAATTCGGCTTTAAACCGACTCATCACAGCCTGCGAATGTGGGGCGTTTGCGACGAATGTCAGAAACGCGAAAACGAATCGCACAGCACGCCGTCGGGCGCACAGCCGCGCGTTCGTGTAAAATCAATGATGGTTAGTTGATTTCAGATTTCAGATTCCAGATTCCAAATTTGGGATCGGGAAATAATCTGGAATCTGGAATCTGAAATCTGGAATTAGAGAATTAAATAAAAATGGAAGCAGAACTCAAATTTGAACGTGAAAACAGAGAAGGCATCGCGGTTGTCGGCAGTTATTTAATTGACGCGGCACGGCGGCTTGGGGTTGAAATTTTCGATGATTGCGGGCGACTCGGCTTATGCGATTCGTGCGCCGTAACGGTCAAAATCGGCGGCGAATTTTTAACCGATGTCACCAAAGCCGAAATCGAGCAATTGTCCGAAGAACGCCGCGATAAAGGCGAGCGTCTGTCGTGTCAGGCGAAAATTGCCAAAGAAGGCGAAATTTCGATTTTGACGCACGAAAAGAAAGACCCGCGCAGCGACGAAGAGCGCAAACATCAGGAATTTCGTAAAGAATTTGACGCACTGCCGTTACAGGGGAAGATCGCCCAACTCGTCGAACTCGAAGCCGTTGCGCTTCAGGAAACATTTTCGTTCGTCCTGAATTCACCGTATAAAATCGGTGAAACAGTGGTTGATTTGTTGAGCCGATTCGGTCTGAAATTTGACCGTGAAGCCAAAAATTCAAAACGCCCCGCCGAACATCGGGAAGAAACGGAACCTGAACCCGAAACCGCCGGCGAAGAGAAAACTCAAAAAAAGCGGACGAAAAAACGCGCGGCTGAAAATGATATTTCTTAATATCTCAGACAAATAAAGTGAGCGAAAACAACAGTTTAGAAAAAAGACCGACCGAACTAATCAAGGAAAAGTCGCAGTATGCGATTGCCTTTGGCGTGATTGCGATGATGCTCTACATCACGGGTTTTCCGGTGTTCGTGATCTTCTTCTTTGCGATTCTCGCTTTTTTTATCTGGAAAACTTTGTCCGCGCCTTCGCAGAACGGGACGCGCGAGATTTTTGAATTTTATCTGCTTGCCAACGACATTTTGCGCGATGACGAACGCCGTTGGTATGGTTTTGAAATCCAGGAAGTCGTCGGGCGCGGCGAACGAATTTTGAAATATATGAAAAGTGCGCCGCCGCTCGTAAATTTTACGCTTGGCGCACTTTATAATAAAATCGGCGATCACAAATCAGCCGAAAAACAGCTTGCATTCGTCGTCGAAAGCGATAGTTCGGACGAAACAGCGTTTGTTTATCCGTCGCCCGAACTTCGCGCCTACGTCAAAACACTACGAAAAATCGAACGTGAACCGGCGGTATCTCCGCTGACCTCGGCAGCCGTTCGCGCTCTTGAGCGCGCCCGCCGAAATCGCGGCAAAACGCTGCTCGAAAGCAGCCGCGATGAACTGCGAAAGGAAGAATTCAAAAGACAAGTGACCGAACTCGAACAAAAACAGCAGCGTGAACTCGCCGCCCAAAACGAGCCGCGACAGTTTGTCTCGATAGTTTCCGACTCGGTGCAGCGCGAAGTCGAACATCAAAATCAAAAGCAAAAATCCGAGGACAAAAACGCCGAAAACACCAACGGCAACGGTCAGTCCAAAGAAAAACGCAAAAAACAAAAATCCGCCGAAGACCAGTTTACCAATCGCCAAACAATCTCCGAGGTTCTGCACGATATTTACGACAGTAAGTAAAAAGGTAAAAGGTAAAAGTTTAAGAAATCGTTTCTTCACTTTTGCCTTTTTACTTTTTACTTTTTACTTTAGAAGATATGCTTTCTGCTGAAATTATTGCGATTGGTTCGGAACTTCTGACTCCCGAAAAAACAGATACAAACAGTCTTTGGCTGACCGGAAAACTCAATGAAATCGGAGTTGAAGTCAAACTCAAAACGATTGTCGGCGACGATTCGGCGCGGCTCGAAGAAACGATTCGGGATGCCGTCAAGCGTTCGGATATTGTCATCACGACCGGCGGATTAGGTCCGACCGAAGACGACATTACGCGCACCATTTCCGCGCAGGCGATTGACCGCGAACTCGTTTTTCACGAAGATATTGTCACGCATTTACGCGAAAGATTCCGTGCGTGGGGACGCGAAATGCCGGAAATAAACAAGCGTCAGGCGTATGTCATCGAAGGCGCGGAAATATTGCCGAATCCGAACGGTTCAGCGGTCGGGATGATGATAAATGTAACGCCGTCGTCCCGACGACTGTCCGGGGAGCGTCCCGCTCGCCCGTTTGAAAATGCAGAAAACTCATCGGCTGGAAGCCAACGCGACAGCCGGCAAGATGCCGGCGTTACGTTGATAATTCTGCCCGGACCGCCGCGCGAAAATCAGCCGATGTTTAATGATTTTGTGTTTCCGAAACTCAGGGAAAAATCGGGCGAAGTCGTTTTCAAAAAACGCATTTTGAAGGTTTCGGGACTCGGTGAATCGGCGATTGACGAAGCAATTGCGCCGATTTATTCGGCTTACAAAGATGTTTCGACCAGTATTTTATTCAACAAAAGCGAAGTCGAAGTTCATCTGACCGCGCAGGGCAAAATTGATTCGGAAGCTCATGCGTTGAATGAAGAAATCACTGCAAAAATCGTCGAAAAACTCGGTATCGCGGTTTTTTCGACTTGCGGCGAAGAGATGGAAGAAGTTGTCGGCAAACTATTGGCGAAAAATAATAAAACTCTATCAGTCGCCGAAAGCTGCACCGGCGGTTTAATCAGCCAAAGATTAACCGATATTGCGGATTCGTCCCGTTATTTTATCGAAGCTGTGATTGCCTACGCCAACGAAGCAAAGATTAATAATTTGAATGTCGCGCCGGAAATTATCGAACAATACGGCGCTGTTTCCGCCGAAACCGCCGAAGCGATGGCGAAGGGAATGCGCGAAAAAGCCAAAACCGATTACGCGATTTCGATCACCGGAATCGCCGGTCCAAGCGGCGGCACAGATGAAAAACCCGTCGGCACGGTATTCATCGGCTATTCGGATGCGAAATTAACAAAATCATTCAAAATGGTTCTTCCCGGCGATAGATTTTTGATTCGGTGGCGTTCGAGTCAGGCGGCACTCGATTATTTACGCAGACAGATTTTGAAATCTTGAATTTAGAAACTTTCTTTACAAAAATTATGAAAAATAAATTGATTTTAACGACAATTTTGGTTTTTGCGGCGTTTCTCGCTGCGTCAGCGCAAACTGTCACAAAAACCTTTAAGGGTTACATTTCGGGTTCGCCCGTGCAGTTGACGCTGATACGCGACGGCGGCAACCTTACGGGCAGTTATACCTACACGCGCATCGGTAAACCTTTGAAACTAAATGGCACAATTGACGCTGAGGGCAATTTCAAATTGACGGAAACCGACGCAGCGGGCAAAAAAACCGGCGCGTTTTCGGGGCAGTGGAAAGACGATCCGGCATTAAACGGAATCATGCTCGAAGGCAATTGGCGTAAACCGAATTCGACGGAAGATGTGGGTTTTAACGCATCCGAACAAAACATCGAATTTTCGAGTGGTTCGAGTTTTACTTCAAAATATTTCACCGAAAAAAACAAACCGAAACGCTTCAATATTGATGTCGAATATCCCGAACTCATTGGCGCAAATTCGGCTAAATTCAATCTCTCTGCGAAAACCACGGCGATGGCTGATGTCGCCTCATTTCGCAAAGATATGTCGGGAGTATCCGCCGCCGATTTGAAAATGACTCCGCCTGATATGAACAATTATCTCGATGTCAGTTACAGCGTCGAATGGGCGAATGACGAAATTATCAGTCTGCAATTTACAAATTCCTCGTTCACAGGCGGCGTTCATCCGAATTATTACTCGAAAACGCTCAATTACGATTTGAAAAACGATAGGGAATTGAAACTCACGGATGTATTTTTGCCGAACGCCAAATACTTGAAATTCGTTTCGGATTATTCAATCGCACAGATTAAAACCAAACTCGGCGAATATGGCGATTTGGAAACAATAAATTCCGGCGCAGGTGCAAAAGCGGAGAATTATCAAAACTGGAATCTCACGAAAAAAGGATTGGAATTCACTTTTGATCCCTATCAGGTTGCTTCATACGCCGAAGGTCAGCAATTCGTAATTATTCCATACGCTAAACTTAAAGGTTTAATTCAACCGCGTTTTGTAAAATAATTCAACTCAAAATTTGACGGTAAACTTCCGCGTCAACATTGCCGCCGCTGACGACGGCGCAGACTTTTTTGCCGGCAAATTTTTCCTTATTTTCCAAAATTGCGCCTAAAGTCAACGCGCCGGTCGGTTCTGATTTGAGATTCGCCAAGCCGTAATATAAACGAACGGCTTCGGCGATTTTTTCCTCATTTACTTCGATAATTTCCGACACGCCCGTTTTAATGAATTCCCAATTGTGATTGCCCAAACTCAAAGTTCGCGCGCCGTCGGCGATGGTTAGCGGTTCGGTTTCGTTGGCGATAATTTTTCCGGCTTTTAATGATTTTGCCGCGTCATTTCCTAAAAGCGGTTCTGCGCCGACGAGTTTTGCAGGATTTCCGTTGCGGCACAAACCTTTTGAAATTCCCGAAATTAAGCCGCCGCCGCCGATTGGCGAAATTATTACGTCAAAATCTCGTTGCGAAAGTTCATCGCCGAGCGTTGAATTTCCTTCGATGACGAACAAATCGTCATACGCCGAAGCAACGTAACAATTAGGCATTTCGGCGGCTAATTGCGCGACTCGTTCACTGCGTCCGACAATTTTCGTATCAACCAAATCAACAATTGCGCCGTAATTTCGGACGGCTTCGATCTTTACTTTCGCTGAAGTTTCGGGCATTACAACGACGCATTTTTTGTTTAATAATTGACAGGCGAATGCCAAAGCCTGACCGAAATTGCCCGAAGAAGCCGTCAGAATCTCGTCGTTTTCGACGTTCAGAGCTAAGTTATAAGCGGCGCGAAACTTAAAACTGCCGGTGTGCTGAAAAGTTTCAGATGCAATTGTCAGATCAATTCCGAGATAATCGCGGAGTTTTTGTGATTCGATAAAAAAGGTCGGTCGAATAGCTTCGAGCAAAGTTTTCATAAATGAGATTTCAGCACAAATAACATAATAAAACAAAGAGAATTGTCCAAAGATACACACAGATAAACACAGATTATTTTAGCAAAATAAGTAAAACTTGAATCTCTTCCCTTAAAAATCCTTGTTCATCTGTGTTAATCTGAGGACTATAAAACTTATGACAAAAGCACAATTTGGAATGATCGGACTTGGAACGATGGGCAGAAATTTTCTGCTCAATGTCGCGGAACACGGAATTTCGGGCGCAGGCTACGATTTGGACGCGGAAAAACGCAAACTTTTACTTGAAGAAGGCAAGGATTACGACCTGCAAACGGGCGAAACTTTGCCGGAATTCCTCGAAAAACTCGAAACGCCGCGCAAGATTATGATTCTCGTTCCGGCGCAGGTTGTGGATATTGTCATCAACGATTTGATCTCGCATCTCGAAAAAGGCGACATCGTGATTGACGGCGGAAATTCGCATTTTCCCGAAACCGAACGGCGCGAAAAACTGCTTGCCGACAACGGTTTTGAATTTCTCGGAGTCGGCGTTTCCGGCGGCGAAGAAGGCGCACGGCACGGCGCGAGCATTATGATCGGCGGCAAACGTGAAATTTACGCGCACGTCCAGCCGATTCTCGAAGCCGCGTCCGCAAAAGTCAACGGCGAATCGTGCGCGGCATTTGTCGGCAAAGGTTCGGCGGGACATTTCGTGAAAATGGTTCACAACGGCATCGAATACGGCTTGATGCAGATTTTGGCGGAAACATTCGATTTTATGAACCGCGTTTTGAAAATGGATTACGCCGAAATGAGTGCCACATTCGGCGAATGGAACAACGCCGAACTCAATTCGTTTCTCGTCGAAATCACGGCGGAAGTTTTAAAGAAACAGGACGCGGACACCGGCAAACCGCTCGTCGAAATGGTTTTGGACAAAGCCGCGCAGAAGGGAACCGGCAAATGGACTTCGCAAGCGGCGATGGATTTTGGTGTGCCGATTCCGACGATTGATTCGGCTGTTTCGATGCGCCAAATTTCCGCTCAAAAAGAAGCGCGAATTCTAATCGCTAAAAAATACGGCGACGGCGAACCGTCAATCACTAATCCGCCGTCAGCGAACAGCGAAACCGTGCGAAGTGAACACGAAACCGATACTGACAAAGCCGAACGCGAAAAACGCGCCGCCGAAACGATTGTCAGCGAGCATCATAAAGCAAATCTTGACGCGCAAGGTTCGGGCGACAAAAAAGTAATCGCGTCCGACGAAGAAAGAGATTCAGCCGTTCGTGCGGACGTTTCCGCAAACAAAGCCGAATTTCTCGAACTCCTCAAACACACGCTTTTGAGTTCGTTTATTGTCACCTACGCGCAAGGGATGTCGCTGCTGCAAACGGCTTCAAAGGAAAAGGAATATGAATTGCATCTCTCTGAAATCGCCAAAATCTGGCGCGGCGGCTGTATCATTCGCTCTGCATTACTCGAAGAAATGCGTATTGCCTATGACAAAAATCCTGAGCTTGTAAATTTGGTTCTCGACGATCAATTCGCCGAAATACTCAGCAAAAACCGCGATTTCTGGTGCAAGATCAACAACGAATTCGCAATGAGCCAAGTCCCTTCGCTCTGTCTTTCGTCCGCGCTGTCATACTTCGACGCTTTCCGTTCGGAACGCTTGCCCGCAAATTTGATTCAGGCACAGCGCGACTTTTTCGGCGCACACACTTATCAGCGAACCGATAAAGAGGGAACTTTTCACACGCCGGATTGGGATAAGTAAAAATTATTCGGGTCTGGTGTATTCTTCGACCGGCGCAAGTTGTTTAACTTCTTGCGCCAGTATTGTAATAGTTCTGCCGAAACAACAGGTAGTGCCTTTATTGCAGTTATCTCGGACGGTTCCTTTGACAAATACTTTTGCACGATAGAAATGTCTGTTGGATAAATTTACGATGAGTTGTTTTTTAAGAGAATCTAGATTTATATTCGTTCCTTCTGTGTTTAAATAAACCCACGCTTCCGGTTTTTCAAAAGGTTCACCGAGATAAAAATATTTTCCATTAAGACTTTCTACTTGAATATATGTCTCTGTTTCGATCTCCTTTCCGTCATAAAAAGCGGTGTAATTTGTAAGTGTTACCATCGAAACATTTGGTGAAGAAATTCGATAAATAAATACGCCAAAAGCGAAAGTGAGAATCGAAAGAATAATATAAAAGAGAAATTTCTTCATAAAGAAATACTATTGAAAATTGAAACTTTAATCAAGAATTTTCGGTAGAAACGATGGTTTCATATTCGCACTTAAAATTAATATTCAAGAAAATATTTTCGTGTTCAGCTAAATTTTCCTCGTTAATAGTTTGAAAATCTATTGTTTCAAGCAAATCAAGCATCGAAGCCGATTCGATCTTCGATAAAGTTTCTTCAACTTTCGGAAAACAATCTTTCACTCGATAAACAGCACAAAGCGGTTGAAATCTGCCGTCGGATTGTTGCGGAACGATTGCCGCAAATTCCTTTTCTGATAAAATTTCTTGGCACAATTTTTCAATCGCCGCAGTCGTCACAAACGGCAAATCAACCGCTAAAATAACTGCAAATTCTGTTTCACAATTTACTAAAGCGGCGTGAATTCCGCCGAGTGCGCCGCGTTCGGTGAAAATGTCACGGATAATTTCACAATTTGTTTCGATATTTTGAGTTTGATTGAGAACGATTTTGACGTTTCCGCAAATCGGTTTTAAAGTCTTAACAGCGCGTTCCAGAAAAGTTTCGCCGTTGAGATTTAACGCAAATTTGTCCGCGCCCATCCGCGAAGATTTTCCGCCGATGAGAACGAATCCGGTGAAATTATTCATAGTTTTTCGGCTTCGTAGTCTTCCTTTTCAGTCGTGATTTTGCCATCCGCCAGATCATACCAACGCTTCAAGCCGGTTGCCGCCAATGCCCAATATTCATTTCCGGCAGTATCGGTGATTTTCTTTTTGAGCAGGCGGCGATTGACTAAACCTTTTTGTTTTAGAAGAAAAACCGCGTCCTGCTGATCTTTGAAGCGTCCGGCGATATACTTTAAAATTATCATCCATTCAGGCGTAATAATCGGCAAACCTGACGGTAGTTTATGCGCTTCTTTGAGTGCCGTTTCGTAGAATTTTCGCGCCGTATCATTACGAACAATCCAATCAACCGGAATTTCGAGTTTGCCCAATTTTACCGAATAGCGTTTGCCGCCAAAACCCAAATTTCTCTCGGAATCCAAATTCAAAACAGCCGAAGCAATGACATCAACATCTTTCGTCAGGCGCGGGCTGCCGTAAAGGTGCATCGCAATTCCGCCGACTAAAGCCCACATAATTTGTTCTTTTTCAGCAATTACGGCAAGTTTGTCGAGTGCTTCTAAACCTGCATCGGTCGCAATCATCGGATTCGGATTGGCAATTAAATTTTTCTCGATAAATTTGCTGATGTCTTTTTTCGTCATTTTAATTGTTCAATTTACCACAGAATATTTTTAAAATTCGCCCGAAAAAACTCTTTCGCCGTTGTGCAAATGTGGTTCGATGGTCACGATTACCGATTTTGAAGTCGGACAATTGCTTTTTTCGGCGACGCTGCCGACGGGAATTAAAACATTAGTTTCGGGAAAATAAGTCGCGCAGCAACCTCTCGGAATTTGATACGGAACGATGATAAAAGACTCGGCGCGGCGCGTTTCGCCTTCAAAATGGCTGACAATATCAACGACTTCGCCTTGTTTGAATGCGCGTCCGCCGATGTCTTTTTCATTCATTAAAATTACTCGGCGCGAACCCGAAATACCTCGATAACGGTCGTGGAGTTCGTAAACGGCAGTGTTGAATTGGTCGTGAGCGCGAATCGTCGTCATCAAAAGTTCGTTCGGCTTGAGTTCGATTTTTTCGAGTTGGCTCGTCTTAAATTGCGCTTTGCCCGAATCAGTCGGAAAAACTCCGTCGCGCGGTTTATTCGGCATATAAAATCCGCCTTCGCGTTTGACGTTTTCGGTGTAATTTTCGCAGCCGGGAACGACGCGGGCAATCGCGTCACGAATGCGGTCATAATCGTTAATCATTTTTTCCCAGTCAACGGTGACTTTGCTCTTCAAAACCGCCTGCGCGAGTTTGCCGATAATCCACGTTTCACTTCGCAGATGTTCACTCGCCGGTTCGAGAATTCCTTTCGACATCTGCACGTTGAGCATCGTGCTTTCGGTTGTCACAAATTGCTCGCGTCCGCCGGTCAGATCAATTTCGGTGCGTCCCAAACACGGCAAAATTAACGCTTTTTTGCCGGTGACGAGCGCGGTTCGATTTAATTTAGTAATAACCTGCGCGGTCAAATTGCAGTTTTGCATCGCTTCGGCGGTAAAATCGGTGTCGGGCGTGGCAAGTGCAAAATTTCCGCCCATTGCAAAGAAGACTTTGGCGCGTCCATCGTGCATTGCTTTGATTGAATTAACCGTGTCGAAACCGTTATTTTTCGGGACGTGAAAGTGAAATTCCTTTTCGAGTTTTTCCTTAAAATCGGGATTAATTTTCTCCCAAATGCCCATCGTGCGGTCGCCCTGCACGTTGGAATGTCCGCGCACGGGACACAACCCTGCGCCTTGTCTGCCGATATTTCCGCGCAAAAAATGCAGATTCGCAATATCCTGAATCGTCGCCACCGCCTTTTTATGCTGCGTCACGCCCATCGCCCAACAAGTGATAACGCGCTTTGCACCGAGATACATTTCGGCGACTTGTTCGATTTGTTCACGGCTCAAACCGCTTTGTTCGAGAATATCTTCCCAATTAACATTGATTAATTCAGCAACAAAT
Organism: Pyrinomonadaceae bacterium; assembly: GCA_965247805.1. GTDB lineage: Bacteria > Acidobacteriota > Blastocatellia > Pyrinomonadales > Pyrinomonadaceae > JAFDVJ01. Next base: position 2,832,695 of record OZ252034.1, on the reverse strand, counting down.
TCGTCGTAGCCTTCGGTTTTTCCGGTGATAAAATCGTAATCGAACAGCGGAGTCGGACTATATTTTTCACGTTCGAGCAAAATTTTCATCACGCCTTTCAAAAAAGCCTGATCGCCGCCGATGCGAATCGGCAGATACAAATCGGCGATTTGGATACTTTCTGCGCCGAGCATCGCCAGCGGAAAACTCAGATAACTGTCGTAATGCTGCGGATTCGGATTGGTGAAATTCATCAAACCGGCTTCGGGCAGCGGATTGACCGCGATAATTTTGCCGCCGTTTTCCTTGGCTTTTTGGAGCGAAGACATCATTCGCGGCGCACAGGTTCCCGGATTTTGACCGATAATTAAGATCAAATCCGTATCTTCCAAATCCTCCAGACGAATCGAAGCCTTGCCAAGTCCGATTGATTCGGAGAGCGCGACCGACGTTGATTCGTGGCACATATTCGAGCAATCCGGCATATTGTTCGTCCCGAATTGGCGCACGAAAAGCTGATAAAGAAACGCCGTTTCGTTGGACGTTCTGCCCGAAGTATAAAAAATCGCTTCATCCGGCGAGGCGAGTGAATTTAATTCTTCCGCGAGAATTTTGAACGCATTTTCCCACGAAACGGGCGCGTAATTAGTCGCGCCTTCCGCCAAAAACATCGGTTCGGTCAAACGACCCTGCGCGTTCAGCCATTGATCTGATTGTTTGGATAATTCTGCAACGCTGTATTTAGCGAAAAAATCGAGCGTGACGCGCTTGGTCGTCGCTTCGTCGGCGATGGCTTTCGCGCCCGATTCGCAAAATTCGGCGAATGAACGGTCGCCGTCCGGGTCTGCCCACGCGCACGAATTACAGTCAATTCCGCCTTTTTGATTCAAATCACGAAGCAAATTTGTGCCGCGCACGACTCCGGCTTTTTTAATCGTATCTTTCGTAGATTCGTAAATCGCAGTAAATCCGGCAGCGGTGTCGTAAATTTCGCTGACCTTTAATTTGCCTAAATCTGTGGGCATTTCCGCTGAGATGTTCCCGTGTTCGTTTTTCATAATTATTAAGTTCAGAGTATCGCCTTCAGGCGATTTTTGTTTGGCGTAGAAATCGCCTGAAGGCGATACTCTGAACGGATTCTTTCTTCGCCGCAGTAGATATTGAATCGTTGATCGCGGACAAAACCGAGCAGCGTAATATTAAATTCCTTCGCGGCTTCGACTGCTAAACTCGACGGCGCACCGACCGCGCAGACAATTGGAATTTGCGCCATTACAGCTTTTTGAATGAGTTCAAATGAAGCACGCCCGCTCAAAAAAAGTATTTTATCGGTAAGCGGAAGATCACCCGCCAGAAATTTTGCGCCGATTAATTTATCAACCGCATTATGTCGCCCGACATCTTCTCGAAGTTCGACTAGCTCGCCCGAAACATCAAAAAGTGCGGCGGCGTGAAGTCCGCCGGTTTCGTCAAAAACTGTCTGCGATTCACGCAAAATTTCGGGAAGTTGATGAATTATTTCAGACGAAACGTGCGGAAAATTTGAGGTTTCAATTCTCTTTGCGCCGGTCGCCAAGGCATTAAGCGAACTTTTTCCGCATACGCCGCAACTCGAAGTCGTGTAGAAATTGCGCTCCAGTTTATTGAAATCAACAGTCGTATTTTCGGTTAAATCAATGCGAATTGTATTTTGATTATTGGGAAATTTGCCGCAGTGTTTGATTGACTTAATTTGAGTTTTTGATTCTAAAATTCCTTCAGTAAAAAGAAATCCGGCGGCGAGTTCGGCATCATTTCCGGGCGTTCGCATCGTAATCGAAATCGCGCGATGTTCTTTGCCGTAACCAATCCGAATTTCCAGCGGTTCTTCGACGGCGAGCGTGTCATTGGCGGATTCATAAGAATTATCGGCGGAAATTCGCTGTATCTGCGTCGTAAATTTTTCTCTTTTTGTCCCGCTTGCCGCCTTTACCATAAACAAATTATAGCAGAATGAAGAACGAAAAAGCAGAATTACGGAACGCGAACTTCAGTTCGCAATTCGGCGGCGGCGAACTAAAGTTCGCGTTCCGTAATTTCCCAGGCTGATTCCGTCTTCAACAATTTGCTCATCAAACTTGCGTGAACGGCGTGTCCTGATTTTTCGGCGGTGATTTTTCCTAAGATTGGCATTCCCAAAAGCGCAAAATCGCCGATGATGTCGAGAATTTTGTGGCGGACGAATTCGTCCGTGAAACGCAAAGGATTTTCGTTGAGCATTCCGTCCGGCGTGAGAACAATCGCGTTGTCGAGTGAGCCGCCCAAAGCTAAATTTGCCTTTCGCAGCATTTCGATTTCAGTCGTGAAACCGAACGTCCGCGCCGAAGCGATTTCGCGTCCGAATGAACCGTTTTTGAGTTCAAAATTAAATTTTTGTTTGTTGATAAAAGGATGCGGAAAATCAATCACGCATTCGATCTCGAATTTGTCGGACGGTTCGACGGACATTTTTCTATCGCCCTGCTCGAATTCAACTTTTTCGAGAATTTTTAAGTAATGGCGCGGCGCATTTTGTGAAATTATACCGGCGTTTTCGATCAATTCGATAAAATTTTCGCTTGAACCGTCCATAATCGGAATCTCGATATTATCGAGTTCGATAAAGCAATTATCAACATTTGCGCCGCGCAGAGCCGACAACAAATGCTCGCAGGTCGAAAGCAAAACGCCTTTACGAAGCAGCGTCGTCGCGTAGCTGCAATGCGAAATATATTCGACCGACGCAGGAATTTCAAAATCGTCCAGATCGGTGCGGACAAAAATATAACCCGTATTTTCCGGCGCAGGTTTTAAAGTTAAATTGACCTCAACGCCGGTATGAAGTCCGATTCCGCTGATTTCGATTGATTTTGCAAGAGTTGTTTGATTCACGTTTTGTAATTTCAGATTTCAGATTTCAGATTTCAAATTTTAAGAACTTATACAAAATCCGTGCCGTATTGTTTAAGGAAAGTTAAAATACAGCAGATACAGAATTTGCCGCGCAAAGTATATAATTTGGAATTTGGAATTTGGAATTTGGAATTAAAGATTGTTGTATTTCGACCACAATTTTGTGGCACAATTAACAATTAGCAATCAGCAATTAACAATTTACCAAATACAATTTACAATTTAGAGAAGTTATGGCAATACAAACCGCAGGTCTAAAACCTGCCAAATCAATTAAATTAAGAGTTGAAAATCAGGCGAGTTTCGATTTGCCGAAGGACACGGACGAACAGATTCACAAAATTTTGGATTTTCTGCCGACCGAACAAACGCGCGGCATCGAAAAAATCAAGCTCGTGGATTTTATCAACGATCCGCGTCTGCAAAAAATGGATGTGCCGATCAAGGGCGATCTGCCCGGACTTTATCATCCGAAAATGGGCAATCAAAATGCGTTTCTCGAACTCTCGATGGGCGCGTTGTTGCAGCCGACCGAGAAGTTTGCGAAAAAATGGATGGCGAAGCAGTCGTTCAAAAGCAATCTCGCCGGACTGGTTTTTTCGCTCGTCGGACAGCATTATTATTTGACGCTGCGGCATTCGGTCAAGCGTCAGAACATCGAATCGCAAGTCCGTCAATACGCCGAGAAAAACCTCAAAGCGTGGGGCGAAAAACAGCAGAATCCAAATTCTTTCCGCTCGAAAATGTTCAAACCGCTGCGTCCATACATCGAACGCTGGGCGAAATGGCTGAATAAGAAGGCAGTTGCGGCACAGAAAAGTAAATAATGGTGAATGGTGAGTGGTGAATGGTGAATGAAAGAAAATATTTTGGGTGAGAAATCTTATAAATTTGCTTTGAGAATGATAAAACTTTATAAGTTTATGGTTGCAGAACACAAAGAATTTGTATTATCCAAACAAGTTTTGCGTTCCGGGACTTCAATCGGCGCAAACATAGAGGAGTCTATTCACGCGCAATCAAAACCTGATTTCGTTCACAAACTTTCAATTGCACAAAAAGAAGCGTCGGAAACAAGTTATTGGATCAAACTTTTAAGAGACAGCGATTATTTGAATGAGAAACTTGCAGAATCTTTATTTTCTGATTGCGAAGAAATACAAAAATTATTAACTGCGTCAATTAAAACTGCAAAATCTAATCTGAACAATTGATGAATCGTAAAAGGTGATTATAAATTCACCATTCACCATTCATCATTCACCATTATTATGTATTGGTTAGTAAAACAAGAACCCGAAGCCTATTCGTTTAACGATCTGATCAAAGACGGCAAAACCGATTGGACCGGCGTGCGAAATTATCAGGCGCGAAACAATCTTCGCGCAATGAAAAAGGGCGATAAAGTATTGTTTTATCATTCGGTTTCGGAAAAATCGGTCGTCGGAATCGCGGAAGTTTCACGCGCTGAATTTCCCGATCCTTTAGACGAAAAATGGATTGCGGTCGAGATAAAACCTGTCGAGAAGTTATCAAAATCAGTTAGTTTGGAACAAATTAAAGCCGAAAAATCATTGGAAAATATCGCATTAATCAAACATTCGCGCCTGAGCGTGATGCCTTTGGCGAAAAAGGAATTTGAAACGATTTTGAAATTAGGAATTTTATGACTGGAGCGCAGGCAGCGTTGCCTGCATGAGCGTTCGCTTCGGACGCTCAAAAGACTTTCTCTTCGGTCAAGTTGAAAAATAACAAACGCTTGTGAGCGATAAAAAACATCGCTCATGCAGGCAACGCTGCCTGCGCTCCAGTCAAAAAAATATATGTTAAAAGAAGCCGTTGCCTATTATCACGAACTGCTCGAAGATGCCGAATTAGCCGAAAATTCTTTGCGGGAATTGGACGAAGGTTTGGAAAAAAATCGCCTGATTTTCGGCGGTCGCCGACTTTCGCCTTATTTGCGCCCGCATTTTGTCGTCGAATCTGATTGGCTGCGCGTCGTTGCGGTTTGCGAAACGATTTGGTCGGCACTGCAAAAAGTAAAAGACGCGGCAATCGGTAATGACGAGATTTTGGACGAACTCGGCATTACCGAGATCGAAAAAGATTTGGTGGCGATTGACCCGAAATACAAACAGGTTTCGCCGACGGCGCGGCTCGATTCGTTTTTGACCGAAAACGCTTATTCGTTTGTCGAACTCAACGGCGAATCTCCGGCGGGCGTGGCGTATGCCGATTCCGCAACCGAGATTTTCAAAAATCTTCCGGTAATGAAAAAGTTTGCCGAACGCTACGAAATCGCCGGTTTAGAAGGAAGTTCCAAACTTTTGAATGTTCTGCTCGCGGCTTACAACGAATTCAGCGGCGGCGATCCTGCCGAATCGCCGGTCATTGCCATTGTTGATTTAAAGGATTTACCGACGCAGAAGGAATTTGAACTTTTCCGCGATTACTTTTTGGAAAACGGCTACAATTCGATCATTTGTTCGCCCGACGAACTCGAATTCGACGGCGAAAAACTCTACGCGAAAGGAGTCAAAATTGACATCGTTTATAAACGTCTGCTCGTCAACGAATATCTCCCGATAATGGACAAATATCCCGATTTGCTCAATGCCTATCGCGCCGGAGCGATTTGTATGGTAAACAGTTTTCAATCGAAACTCGTTCATAAGAAAGCGATTTTCGCCGTTTTAACCAACGAAAAATACGCGCATCTTTTCACTGCGGAAGAACTCGATGCGATTCACGCGCACATTCCCTGGACACGAAAATTCCGCGAAGAAAAAACGATCAACAAAGGCGAAGAAATTGATCTTGTGAATTGGACACGCGCCAATAAATCGAAACTCGTCCTCAAACCGAACGACGATTATGGCGGACACGGCATTTATATCGGCTGGATTTCAGGCGACGATGAATGGGAAGAAGCAATCAAAATCGCGCTCGTTGACGAAGACTATCTCGTTCAGGAGCGCGTCGAAACCTCAAAAGAATCATTTCCAATGCTGTTCGGTGAAGCAGGCGAATTTGCCTTCGTCGAACAGCTCGTTGACCTCGACCCGCTGCTTTTCAACGGCAAAGTCGGCTCGGCATTCACGCGCCTTTCCTCATCGGAACTCGCCAATGTTTCAAGCGGCGGCGGAATGGTTCCGACGTTTATTATCAAGGAAAAAGTTTGAAAATTAAAACAAACAAGCTATTGTGAATTAATATCGTCGGTAAAATTTCAAATGTAAAATGGCTGATATTTTTGATGAGTTTCAAAGTTTGATTGCAAAAATCAATCGGGAGAAAATTGATTACGCCGTCTGCGGAGGCTGGGCGATGGCTATTCACGGCGCACCACGCGCAACAGTAGATATTGATTTACTTGTGGCAAATGAAAACCTCTCGAAAGTTTGGAATATTGCTGAAGATTTAGGTTATTGGGTCGAAGGTTTGCCGCTCTCTTTTGACGACGGAATTATTGAGATTCGCCGAATTTCCAAAATTGACAAAGAAACTAAAACGCTTTTTACGATTGATTTTCTGCTCGTGACGGAAGGTTTAAAGAAGGTTTGGGAAACGCGGGAAAATATTGACTGGGAAGATGATAAAGTCTGGACTGTTTCGCGCGAAGGCTTAATTTTTATGAAAAAACTCAGCGGTCGGCACAAAGACCTTGGTGATATTGAAAGTTTAATGGAGTTGGGAAATGAAAGTTGATATGTCGCCGCAGGCGGTTAAAGGTCGTCTGAAATTAGTTTCGCAGCTTTGGCGATTAAGCCTTTCGCTTGGGAAAGCCAAAAAAGAAACCGATGTCCGTCGTAAAAATAAAGTCATTTCAAGTAGTTCCGACAAAGAAACGTAAATTTTCGCCCGAAAATTTGCCCCGAATGATAAACGCTTTTTTGTCGTTGACGAAAACTAAGAATAAAAATGAAAATCCGCAAACTACAACTAAGAAATATCGGTAGCTTCAACATAGAAAGCATCGAATTTCAACCCTGCCCAACCAAGGATAAAGCGGAGATTCATATTTTTACAGGACAGAATGGGAGCGGAAAATCTACTCTTTTGATGGCACTGACAAGTAATTTTGAGTATTTTGGTCGCACATATAAACCAACAATACAAGAAAGTTCCCATCCTTTATTCAATAATTTCCACAAAAGATTTAGAGAACACTCTTTTGTTAAAATTACCTCGAATTTTGTGGTTTCCGATGGCGAAATAGAAAGGAAAACAATGATTCATAAAGACGCTCATTCGTTCTTTCCGATAGGAACACAACAGAGTGAGTTTTATAATCAGGCAGTTAGCTCAGAAGGAATCATTTATGAGTCGTCTGTTTTTACTTATGCTGTATTTGCTTTTTCCGGTTATCGTCAAGTTAGAGGGGAAAGGGTTGAAGCAATAAAAGAGCCGCAGGATTTTAATCCATTATATCAATCGTTGGAATTTATAAAAGATTACAGACAGGAAAATCAAATAAGTATTAATCAGTTGATTGCAAACAATATCTCAAAAAGCGCGATTGAGAAAGGACGTAATGAAGCAAAATCAAAAAGATTTTCAAATGTTATTAAATCAATTGAACGAGCAATTTCTGAAATTACAGGTTGGAAAGTTGAATTTGATTTAGAAACCGAACCCACAAATTTAGTTACCAAAGTCAATGGTGAGGAATTAGATTTTGATGTTTTGCCAGATGGTTTGCGGTCTTTGATAAGTTGGATTGCAGATTTACTTGGTAGAGTTGATTTATTGAAATGGCAAGACGATTTGCCGATTTTTGAAAAGAATTTGATTTTACTGCTCGACGAAATCGAAGTGCATTTGCATCCGGCTTGGCAGAGAAAAGTTTTGCCGGTGGTGCAGAAACTGTTCAAAAACTCACAGATTTTTGTTTCGACACATTCGCCTTTTGTGGTTAATTCGGTTGATGATGCCTGGGTTTATAAATTAAAAGTTGATGATAAAGGCAAGGCGAAGGTTGAAAGTGTTGAGAGGTCGGAAGACGCGCGAAGCTATCGTTATGTTTTGCGAAATACTTTTGATATTGAAAACGAGTTCGGCATTGAAATCGAAAAGCGTTTAGCCGATTTTCACAAAGAAAGAGATTCATTTTTAGCCGGAAACGGGAACTCGAAAAAGGCTAAAAAAGAATTAAAGAAAATCGCCGAAGAACTTTCCAAACAGAGCAGTGAATTAAAAAGCAAAATTGATTTTGAGTTATTCCAATTGAGCGAAATCACCGGAGAAGATTTCTAATTTATGATGAAAATGGAACGACTTCCGCAACCTGACTGGCTCAAAGAAAACTACAAAAAATGGGGAAAAAGATTTAAGCGAAAGTTAGAAAATCCGACTTTAAAGAACGATTTTATCTGGGCGACTCACAAAGGTAAAAAGGTTAATACAGAATTGCTCCCGATCTTGCGGAATTCGACCAACAAACATTGTGCTTTTTGCGACGACAAAATCAAAAAAGGCACAATTGAACATTTTCGCCCGACTTCAAAAAATCCGCTGCTTTCATACTTTTGGAAAAATCTGTTTCCGGGTTGTAATGACTGTCAGGAAAAAGGGAATTTGTCTGACAAAAATCTGCTTAAACCCGACCGCGAAGATTACGAATTCCGCCGATACTTTCTTTTTAATCCATTCACAGGTGAGATTATCGTTAATCCGAAAGCCGATGAGTCGGAAACATTGAAGGCACGGAAAACGATAGAGATTTATAAACTGAATCGGAAGGAATTAATCGAAGTCAGGTTGGATTGTTTTGAGATTTATCAAAATATCGCTGACGAAAAACGTCCATTTAGATTTATTTTTGGAAAATGAGATTTAGTATATTGCCGAAAATCGGTTAATTATTCAATTGAAAAATTTCCCTGAATAATCATCGGTTTATCACCATTATTGACAAAAATTAAAATGTATTTTTCGGCGACTAATGTTTGTTTGACATCCGCCTTTGATTTTTCGACTTCAAAACTCGACATTTTGTAGGTTTCGTCGGGAAAATGTTCGTCGTATTGCGTTTGAAGATAGGTATAACCCTTAAAATTTTCGCCTTCTAAAACTTTGACAGTGCCGAGCAGTGTCGAGTTATCTTTTTCGACTTCAAACGGCAGCGCGTAATGTTCGTGCGGCGCGATTTCGATGCGCTCGTTCATTATTTCGTTTTTAGTTTTTGGAGTTTCGGCGTTTGCGTTGGAATTTGAATTCGCGTTTGAAATGTTCGCGTTAGCGTTGGCAATATTCGCGTTTGTATTCAGATTCGTGTTTGCCTTTCGCGTTGCCGTTGGAGCGGGTGTGTTCGGTTTGTTGATGTTTTGCGTGATTTGGGTGCGATTCTGATTCATCAGCAAATACACCCCGAAAATTGACAGGGGAATCGCAATCAGCGCGATGATTAGCGCGATCCATTTGAAATTGGAAGGCGATTTCGTTGTCGGCGAAAGCGATGGTTGAGTCACAATCGAATCTTTCATCAGAACCGTTTGCGATTCATTTTTGGTGTGAAAAAGTCGTTCGCCGCAATTCGTGCAAAATATTAAATCATTTTCAACCTGTGCCTGACAATTTTGACAAATCATAAAATTAACCCTTGGAGAATGTTAAGTTGGGAAAATTTTTGCGTCAAACGCGCAACAAAATAATCTTTAATTTGGCGAGTGAAAATTGTGTTAGTGAACAAAAAATAATGATAATGTCGGAAAGAGCGGGCGCAAGTAAGCCTTGCAACCCTTCCCAACCTGAAATTTTATGTTGCTTGAATATTTTTAAATTCCGGCTTAATTCAGCAAACATTAGATAGAGATAAGTTCCAAAAATTAACAGGTTAGGAAGGGTTGCAAGTCTTCCTTGCGCCCGCCGACATTTTAATTTCAACCCAAACTTAAAAATCACTTTTTGTTCATTACTAAATTGTTGTGTTATTTTATTACATTAAAAGCAAAACTTTGCCGAACATAACGAAAATCTATATTTACCACGAATGAAAATCGAAAAAAAAACTCGTCTGCGCGAATTGACCGATGAATTTACGCGCCTCGAACATAAATTAAAACTTGGCGGCGGCGCGGAAAAAATCGAGAAAATCCATAAACAGGGAAAACTGACGGCGCGTGAACGCATTGATCTGCTGTTTGATGAAAGCGAATATCAACAAGAAATCGGTTTGTTAATCGCCTACGACGAATACAACGGACAAGCTCCGGCGGCGGCGGTTGTGACCTCAATCGGCAAAATTCACGGGCGCGAATGCGTCGTTGTCGCCAATGACGCGACAATCAAAGCCGGCGCGTGGTATCCAGAAACGATTAAAAAAATCCTCCGCGCACAGGAAATTGCGATGCGAAATCGTGTGCCGATTGTATATCTGGTTGATTCAGCGGGCGTAAATTTGCCGTATCAAGGCGGCGTTTTTCCCGGTCAATACGGCGCGGCGCGAATATTTTATTACAATTCGATAATGCGCCGATATTTGAAAGTTCCGCAAATTTCAGCCGTGATGGGAATGTGCGTTGCGGGCGGCGCGTATCTTCCGGCACTTTCGGACGTGATTTTGATGGTCGAAGGAACTTCGTTTATGGGACTCGGCGGCGCGAATTTGGTGAAAGGCGCGACCGGGCAAACGATTGACAACGAATCTCTGGGCGGCGCGATGACGCACAACGCTATTTCCGGTGTGGCGCATTACCGCACGGCAAATGAGCAGGAATGTCTCGAAAAAATCCGCGATTTAGTGAGTGAATTGCCGAAAAAAGAAGAAACGCGCGTTTCGATCATCGAGCCGCGAGAGCCGCAAAATTCGCCGAAAAAACTCTATGAAATTTTGCCCGAAGATCATCGTGCGCCGTATGATATGCGGGAAGTTTTGAACTGTTTCTTAGACGACGGCGAACTCGACGAATTTCAAGCCGATTATGCCAAAGAAATGATCTGCGGCACAGCGCGAATCGGCGGAATTCTCGTTGGAATCATCGCCAATCATCGCGGAATGGTCAAAGGAAAACCGACCAAACCGCCAAAGTTCGGCGGCATTGTTTACACCGAAAGTGCTGAAAAAACGGCTTATTTCATTGAAAATTGTAATCGTCACGGCACACCGATTTTGTTCGTGCAGGACGTTTCCGGCTTTATGGTTGGCGCGGACGCGGAACATTCGGGAATCATTCGCGCCGGAGCGCATTTTGTCGAGCAGATGGCTTGTGCAGTTGTTCCAAAACTCGTTTTGACGATTAATCACGCATCAGGCGCAGGTTATTACGCGATGGCTGGACAAGGTTTTGATCCTGATTTTATATTTTCACTTCCGACGGGCAGAATGGGCGTAATGGAAGGCGATTCTGCGGCGGTCGCCATCTTCGGAACACAAATCGAACGCCTCAAAAAAGAAGGCAAACAGCCCGACGAAACAATGCTCGCCGAGATGGAAAAAGTCCGCCAAACCTACGAAAAAGAACTCGATGCCAAACACGCGGCGGCACGAGGTTTACTCGACGCGATTGTCACGCCCGAAAATCTGCGCGATGCTTTGACGATTGCATTACAAACAACTTTGAATACAAATCAGCCGCACATCGGCGCGTTCGTTTTGCCGCCGAATATTTAATGATAAAGTTAGTCAATGTCTGATAACGAATCTTCGGTCAAAGCAAATAAATTCATTCTCGAATTAACGGTTTTCGTCTGCGGCGCAATCGTGATGATTTACGAAATTATCGGTTCGCGGCTGCTGTCGCCGTTTATCGGTTCTTCGACTTATGTTTGGACGAGTTTGATCGGTGTGATTTTGGCGGCTTTGAGCCTCGGATATTGGCTTGGTGGTAAAACTGCCGATTTGAAACCTGACCTCAAAATTCTTGCTTCGATCATCTTTCTCGCGGGCGGAACTGTCGCCGTCACAATACTTTTCAAAGACATAATTTTATCAATCGTCGCAAACAGTTCGATGATTTTGGAGTTAAAATCGCTGGTTGCCGCATTGCTTTTATTTGCTCCGGCGAGTGTTTTGCTTGGCTTTGTGACACCTTACGCCGTTAAATTGAAAATGTCTTCGCTCGCGGATTCAGGTAAAACTGTCGGCAGACTTTACGCGCTTTCGACGGTTGGCAGCATCTTTGGAACATTCCTCGCCGGATTTTTTCTGATTCCGTTTGTCGGCAGTGTCAAGACACTTTATCTGATCGGATTTTGTTTGATTGGTTTATCAATTTTGCTTGCGCCTTTTGCAGTCACAAAAACAAATCTGACGGTTTTGATTTTGTTCATTTTCGGTATTTTTACGACCGAACTGCAAAGCTATTATTTGCTGAAAACCAATGATTTACACGACATTGATACCGAATACAGCCGCGTTCAGGTTTTCACGATGACCGACGAAGCGAGCGGCAGAAAGATTCGCGCAATGGCGATTGATCCGCAATTTATTCAATCAAAAATGTATCTTGATTCGGATGAACTCGCCTCAGAATACGCCAAATATTATCACCTGATTCGCCATTTCAATCCCGATTTTCAGACGACTTTACTGATCGGCGGCGCAGGTTATTCGTTTCCCAAGGAATATTTAAAGACTTATCCCGACAAACAAATCGAAGTCGTCGAGATTGATCCGCAAATGACGGAAATCGCCAAAAAATATTTCAATTTACAGGAAAACGCAAATCTCAAAATCTTTCACGAAGACGGCAGAATCTTTCTCAACAAAAGCGATTCAAACAAATACGACGCGGTTTTAATGGACGCGTTCGGCTCGCTTTTCACCGTCCCGTTTCAACTGACCACCGTCGAAGCCGTCACGCAGATCAGCCGCAGTTTGAAACCGGACGGCGTGGTCATCTTCAACGTCGGCGGCGCAATCAAAGGCAGAGCGAGCCGGTTTATGCAAGCTGAACTCGCCACCTACAAACAGGTTTTTCCGCAAGTTTATCTCTTCAAAGTCCGCCCCGAACGCGCCGACGAAGAAGTTCAAAATCTCATCATCGTCGCTTCCAAAAGCGAAACCTCAGTCGAATTAAAAAGCACTGACGCGCAAATCTCCAAACTTCTCGAAAATCTCTCCAAACAAACCGTCGAAACGCAGGAAAACGTCCTGACCGACGACCTCGCGCCGGTCGAATACGACAATTCCTTCGCACAAAGCGTTTTTCAGCGATAATTTCTCAAAAAAAGTTGTTCGCATAAATCACGTTATTGCAAGCACTTAACAAAACCACGCAAAAATAATTAATAAAAACTAAAAAAAATGTGTAAGTTTTTGCCAAAAAAAATCATTACTTAGTGAAAGCAAACAAGGGCAACCAGCGGGGAAATTCTATTTTAACTTTTCAAAGTTGAAAAAAAAGATAGCTTTTTCTTCGTGCGCCCGACTTTTGCAAGAATCATTAAACGGCTGAATACCCTGCGGCTTATTTTGAGCATTCCCGAATTCCCGCAATTCTTCCAGCCCACAAATCAAAAAGGAGAAATTTCTATGTTAAATAACGTCATTGACATCTCGCATCACAACACGGTGGCGAGCTTCCAACAGGTAAAAGACAGCGGCATCGTCGGAGTTTTCCATAAAGCGACGCAGGGCAGAACGGTCGTTGATGCAAAATATCACGCCCGCCGCCAACGTGCGCTCGATGCCGGTTTGCTCTGGGGCGCATACCATTTCGGGACGAAGGGAAATGTCGAAGAACAAGCCGCGCACTTTCTCGATACGGTCAACCCGACCGCGACCGATCTGCTCGTCCTGGACTTTGAACCGAACGGCGAAAGCGGCACGATGACGCTCGCCGAAGCCGAAAAATTCGTCCGCCTCGTCAACGATAAAACCGGGCGTTTTCCCGGACTCTATTCGGGACAAGCCTTCATCCGCGAAAAAGTCGGCAGCAACACGGCGACCGTCCTCAAAAACTGTTTCCTGTGGATCGCCCGCTATTCCAGCGAACACCCGAAAGCCCCGCCCGCGTGGACGACCTTCACACTCTGGCAATACACCGACGGCAACGCCGGCGACCAACCCCACCAAATCCCCGGCATCGGACGCTGCGACCGCAACAAATTCAACGGTAGCTTGGAAGGTCAGCAAAGACTTTGGACTGCTTAATAATGTTTCAATGGGAGTCTTTAAATAAAAATAAGAGGAGAGAATAATATGTTAACAACAATTCAATCGGAACAAATAGGTAGAGATTGTATTCGGCAAGCAACAGGTTTTGCCGGACCAATTTTACCAAGTAGTGTTTTAAACACAGTTGGAGTAGTTGATGGAGAAACTAGAGACGCTGTAAATGATGAAATTGTAACTAACTCCGATATAGGAGTTAAAAACTTTGGACATAAATTAGGTCCGAGCGAGTTAAGTTTCACCCCAGCATCTCAATTTTTTGAACTTACTGATGAAATTTTTGAAAAGGCAGTTCCGTCTCAACAACTCGCATTGACTGCAACAAGTAAAAACAAAAATATAAAAAAGAAAAAAACCAAAACGGGTAAAAAAAAAATAACTTCTAAATCAAAAAACAAGGAGGAAAAAGGAAAATGAAGAGTTGGCTGAACATATCCTTATTTATTCAAATTTTACTAACATTAGGAATTGGTTTATTAATCAGTCCGAATTTATTCGCACAGATTGATGTCTCAATGACTCAAGCAGTGGCTTTGCCAACTACTGAAAATAAAAACAAATGGCAAATTTTTGTTAAATTTAACAAAGGAATAAACATCCCTCAGAATCTTAGGGATTTCAATAATCCAAAAGTAAATCTTATAAAAGACCCTAAAAACTATTCCTTGATTGAGATTGAAACAGGTCAAAAAATAGATATTATTTATATCTTTAGCGATAGTAGTCCTTTTTATACAGGAAGCAACTTTAACAATGCGGGACTGCCGGGAGCAATTACTGTGTTTCTTGACCCAAGTGTTAGACTTGACCCAAACAAGCATTATCATCTTTACATTTTCAACGTATTGTTTGAAGGAAAAACAGCTAATGATCCGCCTCAAAAAAGCGTGACATTTGCTAAAAGCGTAAATGCTGTGAACAATGCACCAATGCCCGAAACAGATAAAAAAGACAATGTAAAAGACTCACTTTCTTTTACTGCTGCTGATGGGCGTGATGACTCAAATATCTATATTTCAGGAGAAGCTATAGCCTCCAAAGGTAGTAAACCGAATTTCTCAGCCGATGTTAAAGTAGAAATCCCATTCAGAAAGATAATTGGTAATCGGGTTCATAATTTTAATCCTTTCTTTGAGTTAAAAGCCGGACAAGGACCGGATGTTGATCCCGATACTATGAAACTCGGTTTGAATTGGGAATTTCCTGCTTGGCGGTATGGAGGGGATAACTTGCACTTTCCAATTCGGCGCATATTGCTCAAGAATGCTCCTCAAATTGAGGCGGAAAAAGATTGGGATAATGTCAACTTTGTAATTGATACTCGCTTCCGCTTTATGAGTCGAACTTATTCTAGCAAGGTTGTTACGTTCTATTTTCGTCCGTTTCTTGGGCAGGAATTTGGCAAAAACATAAATAATCCGGTTCGGGAAGCAGAGGGAAAAATAATATACAGACCTTTGATTGGAACTACGATGAATTTAATTTTTCCAATTCAAAAAGCAGGAATTCATGACATTTCTTTTGAAGGAGAATATACAAGAAGATGGCTTTTGAGAAGAGAAATCTACTTCGAGAAAACTGACGATAATGGACTTCAACCACTTCAAATTGGGAAAGGACCTCGTGATTATCTTTTAACTAAATTCAATTTGAATTTTACTAAATCTTTCGGTCTGTCTTTAAGTTATGAAAATGGCAGACTTCCGCCATCATTTAAAGCGGTAAATCAAAAAATTAGCTTGGGACTAACTTATAAAATTAAACTCGAATAATTGAAATTTAGTTGATTGACGATCAATCAATTCTTTGCGGAGATTCAGAATAACTGTGATTTAGAAAATGTAAAAACAAAAGGAGAGAAAAGCTATGAAAAGAAATTTACGATTTACAAAAAATGAAGAAGCGGCAAAAGGCGAAGTTGAAGCTGTTGGAGGTCGGATTGTTCAGCAGTTTACACCAACTGTTTTTGTGGCGGAATTGCCCACACAGGTTAAGGCGGAGAGTCTAAAACACTCAACTGATACTGTTCCGAAAGAAATGGATTTACCGACACAATTGGCTTATTCGGCTTGGTTGGAAAATTCGTCAAACGCAAATCCTGCGCCGACATCGGAAGAGGGAATGCCTTGGGATTCGGAAGGTTATGAATCACCTTTTCAACGCGCCGTGATTGTGAATCATTTGAAAAACTCGCCAATTGGAGAAGAGGTCGCTCTTTCAACTGGAACGCCGACCAGTCTTTATATGATTGGCAAAGTTGCGGTGGGATTAGTGATTGTTTCACGCGATCAAGGAGATGAACAAATGACCACCGCCGAACAAACAAAGATTGTTCAGGAGGCGCAATTGGCTTTGAATTGGTTGGCGACAGTTGAGCCAAGAGCAAAAGTTTCATTTTATTATGATATTAAACCGATAACCGTAACGACTGCACCCGGACCATATCCGGGAACTGCCGATGCTTACGAAAGAATGGAGAAAGGTTGGCGCGATGAGGCTTTGAATAAAATGGGCTACCAAAGCGGTCGTGCGGGTTATCAAAAGTATGCGAATGACCTGAAAACTTCAAAAAATACAGACTGGTCATACGTCGCATTTTTCACCAAATATGAATTAAACCACTTCGCTTACGCAATTTGGGAAAAGGTCGTTATGAACTATCAAAACGACGGTTGGGGACCGGACAATATTCACCGTGTTTTTGCACATGAAAGTTGTCATATTTTTGGTGCAGCGGATGAATATGGAAGTTGCGAATGTGGAGGTTCAAACGGTTATCTCGGAATACCAAATAATAACTGTATTAACTGTTTTCCTCCGGGACAACAGATTGATTGCCTGATGAATAAAAATACTTTGACAATGTGTGATTGGAGCAAAAAACAAATCGGGTGGGCAGATCAACTGTTTCCACAACCGTAGTAGGGGAAAACGAGAGATTGGCGAGTTCTCAGAAAATCCGAAGGTTAAATATCAAAAAGGAGAAATATAAATGGATAATCAAAAAACATTTGAGACAAGCGTAATTGCCAATGGTGAATGGGTAAAATACTTAATCACTATTATGGCAATCCTCGCAATTATTATTTATCGCGTAAACAACATTCAAATTCAATGGGCGGAAATTGTTCTCTTCGCTATAGGAGTTATCCCGTGGTTCTCGTCGTTCACCCAGAGCTTTAAACTGGGAAAAGATGGCTTTGAAGCTGTTTTTCGGGAACTGGAAAAAGCTAAACAGGAACTTAAAGAAGATGTCAAAAAGGAAGCAGAAAAAATTTCCACGGAAAATGCCGAGAAAATAAACGAGTTAAAGGAGAGTAATACTGTAACGCAAAGCATTACAGCTTTTGGAACAGGTGGCGGAAAATCAGTCAACAGTATAAAAGATTATAAAGCAAAGGTTTTAGCGGAAGCCTTGGATCAAACAGATCCGCAGAGAGGGAAATGGGGCGGAAATCCTCTTGATGATAAAACGCACCGTAAACTCTCGGCTAAAGTCGAAAATATTCCTAACGATAATTATTTCCGTCGTGTCATTTTGCGTGTTGAATCTACTGATCCGGCTAGTTTTCCGCTAACCGATATTGTCACATTTCATCTACATCCAACCTTTGCTAAACCTGAAATTGAGGTAAAACCGATTGATAATGTCGCCGAAATCAATGTTATTGCCTACGGAGCTTTTACCGTAGGTGCTGTAACCGATGGCGGCAATACTGAACTTGAGTTTGATATTGCTAAATTAGGAGAAGGAAGTGGTGATTTATTTTTTATGAGATAGCCCACAAATCAGTAAATTAAATATATCTAAAGAGGTATTGAAATTCATTATAGTGAGGAAAATATGGATGCGAATGTAAATTATAATGATGTCGTAAATATGCTTCAAACTTTAAATGTCAATCAACGGCAGTCGGCTATTGCGGATGGTGTCAACAATTTGCCTGATGATAAAAAGGTTGAAACTGTCACCAATGCGGCTAAAGCACTGACTATCGAACAACAGAAAGCCGCCGGATTTTTTCCGCTGCCGACGACAAAGACTAATGACACGATTTGGCTGATCGTCATCGGATCATTTGTTTCGATTTTGGTTGGAACGGTCGCGGTGATGGCAATCGGATTTTTTTTCGACAAGAAGTTTGAACCGACATTTTTGACGATTTTTACCACCGTCAGCGCATTTCTGATCGGTCTTTTTGCCCAGAGTCCGGTTAAGTAACTTCTGTTCGGCTGCCAACAGAATTTAGACAAATCAAATTTAATCCGTGCAAATTTGCAGTGAAAACGGATCAGCCGCTTTTTTCAATTACCGCAAAATTAATTGTGTTTTTTGAGTGACTTATTTGTCACTTGGCGGCTTACCGACTTTAAAAAACTTTTCTTTCAAGGGGAATTCAATCAATGAAACGTATTTTCAAGTTCGCTAAACCGAATTTGAAATTAACAACACAAGTAGTAACAAACAATAAAGGAGATTTAGAATTATGGACCCGATTTTATTTTGGAATGATGTGGCTCTCGAAGCCAATCGTGTGAGTTTTACGAATGGTGCAGGCGAACAAGGCGGACCGGCACTCAGTTCAAGGGCATTGACGATTGTTCATTTGGCGATGTATGACGCATTTGCGGCGGTTTCCGGTAATCCGCCGGCGACGCTGCCGCCATATATGACGGGCTTGCCGGCAGTTCCCGCCGGTGCGACGGCGACGGCGGCAACGGCGGCGGCGGCTTATACGACTTTGGTGAAATTATATCCGAGTCAGAAAGCGTTTTTTGATTTGAAACTGGCGGAAGCCGGAGAGATTTTGAATGCGGGACACGATTTTGGTGTCAGCGTCGCTAATATGCTGCTCAATAACCGCAAAAACGATCCGGGAGTCGGTTCGCAGGATTATTTTCCGGCGACCGGAGTCGGCAAACACGCGGTTGACCCCGACAATTCGGGACAGGGCTTTTACGCACCTTTTTACGGCACGCGGTCGAAAACTTTTTCGGTGGCGGTGCGTCATCAACTCGACACGCCGCCCGCCGTCGGCGATGCCAAATATAACAAATCGCTCGAACAGGTTTACGTTAAAGGCATTGCGCCGGAATTAGCGGGAACGCTGCCGCCCAAGATCGGCACTCCTCCGCAGACTGTTGAGAAACGGCTTGCCGAAGAAACCATCATCGGCGTTTTTTGGGGTTATGACGGCGCAAATCAAATCGGCACACCGCCGCGTTTTTACAATCAGATTGTCAGGGCGATTGCGATAAAACTTACATTATCGCCCGCCCAGAACGCCCGCCTTTTCGCGCTGGTCAATACGGCGATGGGCGACGCGGGAATTTTGGCATGGACGGAAAAATACCGCTATGAATACTGGCGACCCGTCGTTGGCATCCGCGAAGACCCGACTAATCCAGATACGAATTGGCTGCCGTTCGGCGCGGCAGCGAGCAACACTTATAATCCGGTGACTAAAGCGGTTACGAAAAACTTTACGCCGAATTTTCCGTCTTACCCGTCAGGACACGCGACCTTCGGCGCGGCGGCTTTTACGATAGCGGAACTTTATCTGAACAGCATCGGCAAAACGGTTAATTTTACCCAGATAAAATTTATTTCCGAAGAATATAACGGCGTGAATCAGGACAACAAAGGCGCGGTGCGTCCGAAACTCGAAAGAACGATGACCGGCGGTTTCGACCAAATGATCCAAGAAAACGGTTTCAGCCGCGTCTGGCTCGGCGTTCATTGGAGTTTCGATGCCTTTGCCGTCAAAAGCAACGGCAAGCCCGATTTGACAAAAAATATCGGCGGCGTTCCATTAGGAATCAATATCGCTAATGATATTTTTGCCAATAAAATGAAGAAATCCAATATATGAAGTTAATAGTTTTGAATGGAAAACTCCTGCGACCGTTCATTTAACCGAATTATTCGGCGAATGTTTGAAACTTATTTTTTTTCGGACATTAACCAAATAATTCATAAACCAAAATAAATAAAAAGAGAGGTAAAATATGAGTCAAGAAAAAAATAAAACAATGAGTAAGACGGACGAGAACACAAAGAATCTCGAACAAATTGCCAAAGAATTGGACGCGGCGCGAACTTCTGAAGCCGGTGCCAAGGTTGATCCCTGCACCGAATACAAGAAAATCAAACCAATCTTGCAAAAGGCTCTGCCCTTCATCCGGCTAATTCCTAAATTCGGCAAACAGGTCGCCGATGCCATCGAATTGGTGATGGGTCTCGCCGATAATTTCTGCCCGTAGGAATTATTTATTTTCGCGGAAGGAAACTTTCGACTATTTCAGCAGATGTTTCCTTTCGCCGTTTATTTTTGAAAAAAGGAGAAAATATATGCCAGAAAATTTTGAAGATTTACCGTTAAAACGCAGTTGCGGGGCGACGGCGATGTATTATCGTCAACTGGAAGTTGATCCCGGATTTCAGGAAAATCAGCGCAGCTTGGAAATGTTTACGGCGCAGGCAAAGATGCTCGGCGGCGCGAAAGTTCCTTTAATTAAAATTCCGGTCGCGGTTCACGTTGTCTTTAACAACGACCGGCAAAACATCTCGGACGCGCAGGTTAAAAGTCAGATCAAAGTTTTGAACAAAGATTATCGAGCTAAAAATGCCGATAAAAGTAAGGTTCCGGCGGTCTGGAAGGATTTGGTCGCCGATTGCGGAATCGAATTTCACCTATTGGAAGACCCGAATTTGGCGATCACGCGCACCAAAACCGACAAGTTGAAATTCGGAATGAACAACTCCGTTAAGTTCACAGCCGAAGGCGGAAAGGATGTTTTTCAGCCCGAAAGCGTTCTCAATATTTGGATTTGCAATCTGGCGGGACTGCTCGGCTACGCGCAATTTCCCGGCGGCGATCCGACAACCGACGGCGTGGTCATTAATTTTCAGGCGTTCGGGACGAGCGGAACGGTCAAAGCTCCGTATAATCTCGGACGCACCGCGACGCACGAAGTCGGACATTGGCTCAATCTGTTCCACATCTGGGGCGACACGATGGATTGCAGCGGCAACGACAAGGTTGAAGATACGCCGAAGGCTCTGGACAAAAATTTCGGGAAACCGACATTTCCGCACGTTTCCTGTAATAACGGTCCGAATGGTGATATGTTCGTTAATTATATGGATTATGTTGACGACGACGCGATGTTTATGTTCACTAAAGGGCAGGCGGAACGAATGGCGGCGACTTTTCTCGGTCCGCGTGC
The DNA here is from genome assembly GCA_965247805.1 of Pyrinomonadaceae bacterium. Taxonomy (GTDB): domain Bacteria; phylum Acidobacteriota; class Blastocatellia; order Pyrinomonadales; family Pyrinomonadaceae; genus JAFDVJ01. The sequence continues at coordinate 2,811,439 of OZ252034.1, read as the reverse complement.
CGGTTTCGTTCCTTAGTCTTTTTTATTAAAATCAAAAGGAGCGATTTGTGACCGGGCAAAAATGAATCGCTCCGATTTTATTAACAAATAAGGGAGAACAAATATTTATGGAAAAGAAAACTGTTTTGAAAAATCTTCAGCAGGGTTGGCTGCATTCGCACGAAGAGGACACGAACGACGAAACGGTTTATCGTCCGGCTGACTATGACTTTCCGTTGTCACGCGGGCGCGGCGGATTCGATTTACAGTCCGGTAATAAAATGACTGAAATCAATATTGCTGCAACTGACGGAACAGCGGAAGATTCCGGCACCTGGGAATTAAAGTCGGGTGACAAAAACCTAAAAATTGAGCTAAATCCGGCAAGTTCGGCAAAACGTGATTTGGAAATTAAATCTGTCAGCAAAGATCGGCTGGTTATCAAAAAATAAAAAGATATTCGGTTGTTTTGATTTCAATCGGCGACTTTTATCAGGCTTTTGAAATTTGATTAACAAGTAAAAGGACGATTTTCTTAACGGAAAATCGTCCTTTTTTTATCGCAAACCCTGCCCGAACTGTTCCGTGCCGAATGCGCCGATTCCTTTTAGTCTAAAGCTGAATTGAAAGCGATTTTCGCGGCGGATGCCGACGTTGAAGGTGTAATATTGGAGCGCGACCGAGCAGCAGTCGTAGGCGTAGCCGATAGTGTAAAGTGAACTAATGAGCGGTTTGCCGCCTTGAGCGCGGCGGTTTTGGAAGTCGAAAAAGAGCGACGTTCCGGCGTATAAACCTTTGTCGCGGTTGCCGATGAAGACCGACGGACTCCACTGTGAGCCGCGCAAAGTTCCGGCTTCTTTGCCGTTCGGGTCGGCGTATCGGGCGAGCGAAGGAATCAGCGAAACTGCGCGGGTGTAATAAAAAGTCTGGAAAATTTTGAGCAGTTTCGTATCGTAACCGACCGTCGCCGAAATTGCGCGAAGTCCGTCGCGGTTGACACCGACATCCAATCTTGAATTAACATAAATCGTTTTGCGCGGGCGGTAAGTCGCGTCAATATTGAGCGGCGAAAACCGGCGCGGAACGCCGCCGAACGTGTAAAAAGTCAGCGCGGTAATCGGCGCAATCTGGTTTCTCTGTCCCGGAATCAACGCGCCGCCGAAGGTTTTATCAAAAAAGAATTTGCCGCGTAACGTGAGCGTGAAAATCTCGTAAGGCTGAATCGAAAGCGGATTTTTCTTCGCTTCGTCGGGGTTTTCCTGAAGGCGTTTTTGCGCTTCGTCGGTGACGGCTTCGGTGTATTTGCGCGTGTAAAAACGATTGGTCAGACCGAATTCGAGTTCGTTGGTATCGGTTTCAGTATCGGCATAATCAAAACGAATGATTTTCTTGAAATTGTTGACACCTTCGATGCGGCGATAGGTCAGATATGGTTCGATAACGTGGCGAAAACGAAACGCATTTTTTTTACCGTAAAAATTTCTCGCTAAAGCAACGGGGCGCACATCGAGTTCAAATTCGCCGTATTTACGAATAATATCGCGTCCGATGACCGTTCGTAAACTGTTGAACGAATTCGAGTAATAAGTGACACGGGTTCCGGCGGTCGCGGTCAGTGTCAAATACTTAAAGTTGAACGGAATCGAGATTTGCGGATGAATGTCGAAACGCTGACCGAGCGCGGGTGACACGACCGGCAATCCGCCGGTTTGCTGCCGGTAAAGTTCCTTGCTGTCAACTTCCTCACGCCGCGAAACGCCTTCGAGACTGGTCTTGAACGAAAAATAGACGTTTTTCAGAAATGACAATTCCGACGGGCGTTTGTCAAAATTGATGCTCGGCAGATTTTTTGTTTTGATACGAACATTCGGAATCGAGATGACCTGTGAACGCGCCAGTAAATTCAAAGTGTAATTGTCCCAACTTTTATTAACGTAAACCTGTGAAACCTCAATCGGCGAAATAATCTGCTGAATCCCGTCGGAAAAAACCTGTCGAAATGCGAGATTTGAAGTTAGGCGCACATCGGCGGCGGCGGTAAATCCGTTGGAAAAATATTGAACGCCTTGGGCATAAACAATCGAACCGCCCTGATCGGGATTGGCTGCACTCGCTTTTTTACCGAAAATTCGATCTCTGACCGCGTAAAATCCGAAGTCGAAATACGAACGCGAATTGGCGCGGGTCCGCACATCCATTCCGAAACCGATGCCGCGCGAAGTGTATAAATCACCGCGAAAGGTCACATCTGCCGAACGTCCCAAAGTTTGAAAATACGCGCCTGAAATTCGCGCACCTTTCCGCGCCGAATAACCGATGGTTGGTGTTAAAAATCCCGAAGCGCGGTCTTCATTTTTAATCGAAATCGAAGCGTAGGGAAGCGGCACGAGCGTAATATCTTTAACCTTGAACCGCGCATTTTTCAGTTTCAAACGGTCGTTCGGTCTGATTCGTGCTTCGCTTGCCGTGAAACTCCATTTCGGGACGGCTTCTTCGCAGGCGGTAAATTTTCCATTCGTGATGACGACTTCGTTGAGCGCAACTCTTTCAACGCGGTCAGCCGTAAAATAAATGACCGTGCCGTCGTTGGTTTGATTCGTAAATCCGGTCGAATTAACGAATTTTCCGAGCTTCGTTTTATAATTCCATTCGCCGCTCGAACCGGTAATTCGCTGATCGTCGCCCTGGTCAAAAACAACACTGCCTTCCGCAACGAGCCGGTTTTCGGCTTCATAAATCACGACTTTATCGGCTTGCAGACGGTATATTCCGTAGTGAATATCAACATTTCCGGTGTGTGTCACGACGCGTTTGCCCGGTTCGCCCGTGACCGTCTGATTTTCGGAATCAACAATCACATCGCCGTCGCCGCCTTCGGGTTTGTTGTCGGAATTAGCCATCTTTTTCGGCGGTTTGATTGATTGCTCCTGCGACACCGGATCAATATTCGGCGTGTCGGTAATCGGGTTGGAAACCTTGCGGTCAACCGGATTCGTCTGCTGCGCGGAGGCGATTGAAACGCACAAAACGCCGAGCAGGAATAATTTTGTAAACGATTTATGAAGACGCATTGAAATAAATAGAACGTAAATCTGATGCTAACACACAGCGGCTTTTGAGTTCAAAGTTTCAAGTTTATGAATATCAGAACCGCAAGCAATAGCGACCGGACTAAAGCCCTCGTGATAGATAAGCAGTCATTTTGTGTCCCAAAAATTTAAACAATCTTCTCTCTGCGCTCTCTGCGTCTCTGTGTGAAAATGTTTTGTGTAATTGGACGAGATTCCGACTTCTACATATTAACTTTTCACGCAGAGACGCAGAGAGCGCAGAGAATTTTTCGACGCTTGCTGAGATTTGAAATATTCGAGAAAAGTCTTAAACTTGAAATCTAACACTCAAACTTATGTCAAAACACAATATTCTGGTGGTCGAAGATGAAGAATTGATGCGTTCGATTCTGCGGCAGTTGCTCGAAGAAGAAGGCTGGCACGTTTTTACGGCGAATTCGGCGGAAACCGCGCTCGAAATTTTTCCGACCGTTGAAATTGACGTGACGCTGACCGATATAAAAATGTCGGGAATGGACGGACTCGAATTATTGTCGCAAATTAAGGCGATTGACGAAGAAGCGATGGTCATCGTGATGACGGCGTATTCGTCGGTTGATTCGGCAATCGCGGCACTGCGGCGCGGCGTTTACGATTACATCACGAAACCGTTCGTCAACGAAGATTTGCTCAAAACCGTCCGCAACGCGATTCGCACCAAAGAATTAGCGAAGGAAAATCGCGCTCTCAAACACGAACTGGACAAAAAATACGGCTTTTCAGAAATCATCGGGACGAGCGATTCACTGCAAAAAGTCTTTAAGTTAGTCGAAAAAGTTGCGAACACGAACGCCGGAATCTTGATTCAGGGCGAGTCGGGAACCGGCAAAGAATTGATCGCCAAAGCAATTCATTTCAACAGCGACCGCGCCAACAAACCGTTTCTCGCCGTCAACTGCGGCGCACTGCCCGAAAGTCTGCTCGAATCGGAACTTTTCGGACACACGAAGGGAAGTTTCACGGGCGCGACCGGCGACAAAAAAGGTTTATTTCGTTCGGCGGACGGCGGAACTTTGTTTTTAGACGAAATCGGCGAAATGCCTCTGCCGCTACAAGTCAAACTGCTTCGCGCGTTGCAGGAACAGGAAGTTTTGCCGGTCGGCGCGAGTGCGGCTGTTAAATTCGATACGCGAATAATTGCCGCAACGAACCGCAATCTCGAAACAGAAGTCGCCGAAAACCGCTTTCGTGAAGACTTATTTTATCGTTTGAATGTCATCGAAATTTCGTTGCCGCCGCTTCGACAAAGGCGCGAAGACATTCCTTTATTAGTGAAACATTTCGTTTCAAAATCGGCGCGAAACCAACGCGCCAACGAAAAAGCCGTGACCAAAGAAGCGATGACCGCGCTCGTCAGTTACAACTGGCACGGCAACGTCCGTGAACTCGAAAACGCCGTCGAACGCGCCTTTATCTTGTCGGGCGACGAAATTGATTTGGAAAGTTTAACACCTAAAATCAAGCTAAACGCCCAAAATTCGCTCGAAATGCGCGATCCCGAAGGCTTGCGCCCGACGCTCGAAGAAATGGAACGGCGTTATATTGTCGAGATTTTAAACTCGGTTGACGACGATAAAACCAACGCCGCAAATATCTTGGGAATTGATTTATCAACGCTTTACCGTAAGTTGAAAAAATATGAGGAAGTTTAAATGTTTGTATAAGAATGGAGTCAATTTGAGCGCGAATCAAAGAGTAAAAAAGGAAATTATTTACCCTGTATCTGACGGCAAACCGTTGGGCGAGAGTGATTTCCACGTCCAAACAATCACTCATCTTTATCAGGCATTGAGCGCGTTTTTTGCTTCACATGCGGATGTTAAAGTGTTGGCGGACATAATGTTTTATTACGAAGAAAACAATGTGCGTAAAGTTTTTTCGCCGGACGTGATGGTCGTCAAAGGTGTCGGCAATCATCCGCGCCGAAGCTATAAATTGTGGGAAGAAAATCAGTTTCCACAAGTGATTTTTGAAATTTCATCGCGCAGCACCTGGGGCGAAGATTTAAACAAAAAATGGATGCTTTATCAGCAATTTGGCGTAAAGGAATATTATATTTTCGACCCCGAATACGATTATCTGCCCGAACCGCTCGTCGCGTATCGCTTAAAAAAAGGTGAACTTAAACAGGTAACGGTCAAAAACCACAGAATTTTTAGTGAAGAACTTGGGCTTGAAATTGTTGATACAGGTGCAGGTGTCAGGCTTTTCAATCCGCAAACTAAAGAATTTCTCCACAATTTAAGCGAAGCCGAAGCCGTAATCGAGCGTTTGCGTGAAGAAATAAAACAACTCAAAAACTCACAAAAATAAACTATTTCGCAAACAATTCCAACACAAAATAATCTGTTCCCTCGATTCGCGTAATTTTTCCGTCCGAGTAAGGCGGCTGCAAGAAATCGTTGGCGGCGTAGCTTAGACCTTTTAAAGTTTCGTCGCCGCTGGTTTGGCTTTGGGCGATCAGTTCGGCGGGAAACCAGCTTTCGGTGTTGATGATTTCAGGCGCGGGCGGTTTGTAACTGCCGGCTTGCGCGACGATTTTGTTGGCATCTTCCTTCAAAAAACGCACGACACCGACGAGTTTTTTGCCTGCGTTTTCTTCGCGCCAGACGGCTTCTTGCGGGTGAAACGGCAATTTTATCGTCATTTCCAATTCGTCAACATCGTCTTTAACGGCGACCGCGTTCGTGTTTGAATTCGCGGAATTGGCGTTTGAATTAGTCGAATTCGAGTTTTCCGAATTGCCTTCGCCGGACGAACAAGCCGCGAAAAAAACGCTGATAACTAGAGTAATAAAAATTTTGGGGGCGAGTTGCATTGTGTGATTTTATAAATAATTCGTGCGATTGGCAATTTTCACCGCAAAATAACTAATCAGCCAAATTAATTTGAGGTTTAAAAAACATCAGTATAGCGAGCGGTAGCGAGTCTGTTACGCCGACAGACGATTGTTAGTGCAGCAGACTCGCTACCGCTCGCTATACTGATTTCCGACAGATTTTGATTCATTATTTAGTTATACGCTGAAACGGCGCGTGAGTTCCAAATTCGATTTTCAAAGATAACAAAAAATCGTGTAAAATAATGCGGAAAGCAATTTTAGAAATTTTATTTATAGACGGATAACAAAAAAAATGGCGGAAGTAAAAGAAGCAATCACCGAAGCACAGGAAGCAAAAGCGCGTTGGGAAGCGGAAACGCTGCAAAGAGTTTTAGACAAAACGGCTGAACGAAAAAAGAGTTTTGAAGGCATTTCGCTCGAACCCGTTGACCGTCTTTACACCGAAGCCGACACGGAAAATACGAGCGAAATCGGATTTCCCGGCGAGTTTCCGTATAAACGCGGGATTCATCCGACGGGTTATCGCGGCAAATTGTGGACAATGCGCCAATTTGCCGGGTTTTCTTCGCCCGAAGAGACTAATAAACGCTTTAAATATTTGACGACGCAGGGACAAACGGGACTTTCGACGGCGTATGATTTGCCCGCGTTAATGGGACTTGACGCGGATTCGCCTTTGAGCGAGGGCGAAGTCGGCAAATGCGGTGTTGCGGTTTCTTCGTTCGCTGATTTTGAAGTTTTGTTTGACGGAATCAACCTCGAAGACGTGACGGTTTCGCAGACGATTAACGCGCCGGCTTGGATATTTTTGGCGTTTTATGTTGCACTTGCAGAAAAACAGGGCTGTGATTTTAAAAAGATTTCCGGCACATTGCAAAACGATATTTTGAAGGAATATATCGCGCAGAAAGAATGGATTTACCCGATCAAACCGGCGATGAAACTGGTGATTGATACGTTTGAATTCTGCACACAGCACGTTCCGAAATACAATCCCATTTCGGTTTCGGGCTATCACATCCGCGAAGCGGGCGCGACGGCTTTGCAGGAACTCTCGTTCACTTTGCGCGACGGCGTGGAATACGTCAAATACGGCGTTGAGCGCGGAATGGACGTTGACGAATTCGTGCCGCGCATCTCGTTTTTCTTTAATTCGCACAACGACTTTTTCGAGGAAATCGCCAAATTCCGCGCCGCCCGCGTGATCTGGGCGCAGACGATGAAGGAGCGTTTCGGCGCAAAAAATCCGCGCACGATGCAGCTTCGTTTTCACACGCAAACCGCCGGAGTTTCCTTAACTTCGCAGCAGCCTTTGAATAATATCGCCAGAGTTGCGATTCAGGCACTCGCCGGAGTTTTGGGCGGCACGCAGAGTTTGCACACCGATTCTTATGACGAAGCACTCGCGTTGCCGTCCGACCAAGCCGCGTTAATCGCGCTTCGCACACAGCAAATTATCGCTGAAGAAACCGGCGCGGCGAACACGGTTGATCCGCTCGGCGGTTCGTATTACGTCGAAAGTTTGACGCAGAAAATGATTGACGGCTGTTTCGATTATTTCGACAAAATTGACGGATTCGGCGGAATGGTCGAAGCCATCGAAGCCGGTTTCCCGCAGCGCGACATCCAGGAATCGGCGTATCAATACCAAAAAGCCGTCGAACGCGGCGAACAAACCATCGTCGGCGTGAACAAATATTTTATGCAGGACGAACTCTCGAAAACCAACATTCTCCAAATTGACGAAAACGTCCGCGACCACCAACTCGAACGTCTGCACCTGACCAAAACATCCCGCGACAACGGCGCAGTTTCTAATGTGTTGGAAAAACTAAAAAAAGGCGCAGTCGAAAACGTCAACCTAATGCCGCTCACCGTCGAAGCCGTCAAAGCCTACGCCACCGTCGAAGAAATTTGCACAGCTTTGAGAGATGTTTACGGGATTTATGAAGAACCTGCTTTTTAGCCGTTTTGAACAAATTGTTTGTCAGTAAAGTTTTTAAATTTTATTCTTTATGTGTTTTATTTTACCAAGCCAAAAATTACGGATGTGAATAAATGAGTCATTCACGATTTTTGGTATTCACGTTTCTATCTACGAGTTAAAAGGAGAATTTTTATGGAAGCACTTGCTGCTGCATTGGTTACGGCACTTGCCACAAAAGCATTTGAAAAAGTTGGCGAGAAACTTGGCGAAAATACTACGGAAAAAGCGAGTGGTTTAATCAAAAGTTTATTCCAACCGAACGAACTTATTTCGCTTAATTTATCTGCCGATCATCTCAGCGAACCGATTGAACAAGGCAAACTCATTGGTAAGTTGGAGGATCGTTTAGCTAAACAACCTGACATTGCTCGACAACTTGAAGCCTTAATTGTTGATTTGAAAGAAAATTCAAAGAGCGGACGAACTACTAACATTGAAACAATTAAAGGAAATTACATTGAGAAAAACGAAGGTGAAATAAAACAAATTATCAATTAACTTATGCCTATAGATATAAATGAACTCAAAGGCATTTACGTTGAGGAGAATAAAGGGACGATTAATCAGACGATTAATTTACCTAACCAACCTTTCTCCTTACCTTTAAACATTCCTTCGCCGAAAGGCTTTATCGGGCGTGAAGTTGAACTTCTAGCTTTGCGTCAAGCCAAGACTGGTGGCAAAACTTCGTTTGTGCTTCACGGTATCGGCGGAGTCGGCAAAACTGATTTGGCTTTGAAGTTTATTGACGGAATTAAAGCCGATTATTCCGCACATATCCGTGTTGATATGTTTGGGTTGAGTGATAAACCGACGACTGCAAATGATGCAAAATTAGAAGTTATCAGAATGTTTAAGCCTGATGTCCCAGCTAATCTCGATGATAAAAACATCAGCAATCTTTACATTTCCCTGCTGAATCAGCATAAAACTATACTCTTTTTTGACAATGCCAAAGACCACGATCAAGTAATTCCTTTATGGAGAGATGTTCCAGCTTTAGTGGTCATTACATCCAGAACAAATTTGAGGGTTGCAGACTGTTTTCCGTTTTCTGTTGAGCAATTGTCGTTTGGCGATGCTCGTAACTTGCTTTATTCGGTGGCGGACGAAGCAAGATTTGACGGACAAGCCGATGCGTTGGCTTATCTCGCAGGTTATCTGCCAATGGCACTGCTGCCTTTGGGCGGAATGTTAGCGGAATATATTACACTCGAAGCCACTGATTTAGTTGCGAAATATGCCGACCGCAAAGAAGAGCGTTTGCAATTAGCCGACCCAAATCGTGAAAATTTATCGGTCAAGGCTTCTTTTGATTTAAGTTACGAAAGATTGAGCGAAGAACTGCAACTATGTTGGCGAAAATTAGCAGTATTTCCTGCCGATTTTGATTTGGAAGCGATGCAAGCCGTTTGGCAAATTCAAGACGGAAAAAAAAATCGTGATGAATTGGTGAATAAACATTTGCTTGAATTTAATCCGAAAACTAAACGCCATCATCTGCACGATCTTACACGCGATTATACAAATGAATTAATCAGTGAAGATGAATTATTTGAAACACAATCTCGTTTCTCATATTATTTTGGGACATTTCTTAGCCCAAGAGCCGAAGTTACTCTAGAAAATCTAAATGCTATTGAAATCGAACTAATTAATATTTTGAATGGTTTTTATTGGGCAAGGAATGTCTTTGAATTTAGTCAAGTTCAAGGGCTTATTCATCAGTCGGAAATGTTTGCTGCATTATGTATAATTTACGCCGGAAGCGTTGGTAATACTCTTAAACTCAAAATTTCAACTGAAAATTATATTGCATTAATGGAGGTTGGCTACTCAGCTACTAAATTATTTAATCGCTCCGATATTCCACCGACTGTTTATTTGGGTAATTTAGGACTTGTTTATCGTGACTTGAAAGAATATGACAAATCTATTGAATACATCAATAAGTCATTATTAATAGCAAAAGAAAATCAAGATAAGCGGACGGAGGCAATTAATCTTTTAGGATTGGGGAATACTTACCTAGCAATGAAAATATTTGACAAAGCTAAAAAGTATTTGGAAGAAGCCTTAAATGTATCTGAAGAAATTGGACATTCTAGTTTAATTAGCAAATGCAAAGCTACTCTTTCAAGCCTTGGTATCTATTCAGGAAATTATATTGAAGCCATCAAAACAATCACAGATATTTTAGAGAAAGACGATCTTGAAATAGATACGAGGGCAAGTTTGTTATTAAATCTTGGGTTATGTTATTTCCACAACGGAGATAAAGACAAAGGATGGGAATTAGCAAAGGAGTCAATGAAATTATTCAAATTAATTGGTAAATCAGAAGAAGAAATTATCGCACTGATTATTCCATTTGACGAAAAGTAAGAAACCAAACGATGAGCAATTTACAACTCGAACTTTTGCGCTTTACGGCAACGGTGTTTCGTATGAAAGTTTGCGCGAATTTTAAGATGAAATAATTGATTTTAGACTCGTAGGCGAAATTGCGAATGTTGAAATTATCGCGGTCAATAAAAGCATTCGTGATCTGGCGCGTTTGAATCGGATGCACGGCAAAGGTCGTTGGCGAAAGTTGAAAGGCGTAGCAAATGTCGAACTTCCGAGCGGCAGAGTTCGGCTCGCGGAAGTTCATTGGTATGAGGCGCACGGCATCGGCAAGAAAGAGATGAAAATCAAACTGCCGTTTTTGGATTGATTATGAAAGAACATAAATTTGTAGTTTGTATCAACAATCAAGGTTACGAAGCGTCGCTCGAATTCGGCAAGATTTATCAGGTCGTCATTGATGAAGACGCGGAAGCCGAAGGTTTGATTCGCATCATTGACGAAAGCGGCGAAGATTACGGTTATTCGCTCGAAAGATTTCATTCGGTCGCTTTGCCGCAAACTTTGGAAAGAGTTTTACTGCATACGATTTGATTAAAATAATTATGAAAATCTTAAAAACAAAATCAATCGCATCAGTCGAGTTAGCCGAAGTCGAAATTTCAATTGACGAACTGCAAGTTTTTGAAGCCGCTTTGAATTACGCGACCAAAACTTTGAATGATGCGGAAATCGAAAGAATTTTCGGCGCGTCGAAAGATTAATTGGAAGGAATTATCGAAGATGTCAAAAAAACTTCGACGATTTGCAGAGAGCGAAGTTTGGAACACGCTTTGGCATAAACAATGGAGCGAAAAAACGGTTTAATAAATCTAATCAGCGGCGACGATGCCTTGCAAGCAATTGATATTGTCCGCAAAATGGCGGGCGAAAATGATATTGATTGGGCGGTTTGCGGCGGGATTGCGATGGCGATTTACGGGAGTCCGCGATTGACAAAAGATGTTGATATTATTGCTTCAAAACGTCTGCCTTTGGAAAAAGAACGAATTATCGGACATCTGAAACAGGGCGGCGAACATTTTACTGTTGAAACTGAAACGCGCGTAGTTCCGATTGACTGGATTTTGCGTAATGATGATTTTAAGGCTTTTTATCGTGAGGCTTTGAAGGACGCGGTGATGATTGACGAGATACCGATTCTCACGCCCGAATGGTTGGTTATTCTGAAATTTATCGCCGGACGGTTCAAAGATCAGGAAGATGCAGTTTACCTTTTGCGTGAAAAAGGCTTGGTAAATCGTGGTAAAATCCGCGAATTGATAACGAAAGTTTTCGGTGCAAATGCGTGGCTTCTGGCGAAACCGGGTTATCAGCGTTGGTTTGATTTAGCGGACGGAAATATTGAACAAGTAAGCGATGGATTACGCGATTCTTAATAATTTGACAAAAGACTGGAGCGCAATCCGTCCCGGTTGCAATGAGTGTCGCTTCGACGCTCAAAAGTCTTTAGGTTCAACTTAGGTTGCCTGATAACTGACGCTTTTTCGCGGTAAAAGATACCGCTCATTGCAAGCAGGGATGCTTGCGCTCCAGTCTTTACTTGATTGTTTTTTTGTTTATTATTTTCAGTATGACAAATCTGGTCAGAACAAATTCGGATAATGCGGATTTTCGTGAATTGGTCGCGCTGCTTGATGCTGATTTGGCGATTCGGGATGGCGCGGAACACGCTTTTTACGCGCAGTTTAATAAGGTTGACGCGATTCGGCACGTTGTTGTCGCTTACGAAGGCGAAACGGCGGTCGGGTGCGGCGCGTTTAAGGCTTATGAAGAAGCGACGGCGGAAATTAAGCGGATGTTTGTGCGCGAAAATGTGCGCGGGCGCGGGATTGCGGGCGTGATTTTGGCGGAGTTGGAAGCGTGGGCGAAAGAGTTGAATTATACTGAATGTATTTTGGAAACCGGCGTGAAACAGCCCGAAGCGATCAGGCTTTACGAGAAAAGCGGCTATGAAAAAATGACGAGTTACGGGCAGTATCTGAACGTCGCCAACAGCGTTTGTATGCGAAAATTAATTTGAATTTTGCCTGCACCTAAATTGATTGTCGAAAGGAATGCAGTATAAGTTTGAAGATTGAGGCTTTCGGGGAATCGCGTTGAATTTGATAAAATGAACACCTTGCCTGTTTCAATTCACAAAATAAACCCGACGTTTTATTTTTTGGCGGCTTTATATTTTGTCTGGATTGCGGCGTGGTTATTAAAGCTATTTCTTGACGAAAATTTTTTGTGGATGCGTTCGGATGAAGGTTCGTTTGTGTTTTGGATGGCTGCCAAACTGTTGATTTGGATTTTGCCGTCAGCAATTTTTATACACATTTTGGGGATTAACTTTCGGGATATTTTAGGTTTCAAAAATTTGTCGAAAGCATTAATTTGGGGCGGCGGAATCGGGACTTTGATTGCCGGGTTGAATGTTTTGGGCAAGATATTTGTTTATCATCAGCCGATTTTCTTTGATAAAGCATTTTTTCCTTTTATAAATGCGATTTTGATTGCGCCGATAGTCGAAGAATTCACTTTTCGCGGCGCGGTTTTGAACGGATTTCTCGGCAGTTACAATTTCAAAACGGCAAATCTGCTGACGGCGATTTTCTTTCTCGGAATCCATCTGCCGGGTTGGTATTTTCAAGGTGATTTTCTCAGTCATCTTCAATCTTCGCAGGCAATTACCGTGTTTTTGCTCGGATTGATTTTCGGTTATGTCGCTTATAAAAGTAATTCGATTACGGGGGCGATATTGGCGCATTCGTTGAATAATTTAACTTCGTAAAAATGACACCAAAATATTTTTCAACACAGGCGGATTTTCGGCGTTGGCTTGAGGAAAATCACGATAAAGAAACCGAGTTGACGGTCGGATTTTATAAAGTCGGTTCGGGGAAACCTTCGATGAATTGGTCGCAGTCGGTTGATGAGGCGTTGTGTTTCGGTTGGATTGACGGCGTGCGGCGTTCGATTGATGCAGAGAGTTATGCGATCCGTTTTACGCCGCGTAAAAGCAAGAGCGTTTGGAGCGCGGTGAACATCGCCAAGGTTGCTGAATTGACGGAGAAAAGTCTGATGAAACCGGCGGGAATCGCGGCGTTTGCGAAGCGTGAGGAAGGCAAATCGAAAATTTACGCTTATGAAAATGAATTGATGCAGTTTTCGGATGAGTTTGAAAAACAGTTTAGGGCAAACGAAAAGGCTTGGGAATTCTTTCAAAATCAGGCGAATTGGTATAAAAAACAAATGACGAGTTGGGTGATGACGGCGAAACAGGAAGCGACGCGGCAAAAGCGGCTTAGGAAATTGATCGGCGAAAGCGAGAATGAAAAAAGGGTTTAAATTATTTTTGGAAAATGCTTCGGTAAAGACTTAAACCGTTTGACTGGAGCGCAAGCATCCCTGCTTGCAATGAGCGCAGGTTTTTTGCGCGAAAAAGCGTTCGTCATTTGACGAGTTGAGATAAAAGTAACAACTCCGCATTCACGCATTTCGTTTCATCTCAAGATTCGAGTTGACCGACGCTTGTGAGCGTCCGAAGCGAACACTCATTGCAAGCAGGGATGCTTGCGCTCCAGTCAAACGGCTTTTGTTTTTTATAAACGTGTTAGAATTTTAACCATATTATGAATGAAAAATCGAACAATTTGTTTTGCTTGAAGAGTATTTTAACGATGCTCTTTTTTTGTTTTGTATTCGGCAGTTCGACGGTTTTCGCTGAGGTAAAATTAGCGCGGATTTTTTCCGATCACGTTGTTTTGCAGCGGCAGAAACCGATTCCGGTTTGGGGTTGGGCGAATCCGAATGAGAATGTGAATGTCGTTTTTAATAGTCAAAATAAAACTGCAAATGCCGATTCGACAGGTAAATGGATGGTAATTTTCGCGCCGATGGAAGCGTCGGGCGAACCGCTTGAGTTAAAAGTCACGGGAAAATCGGGAAATGTGACGGTCAGGGATATTCTGATCGGCGAAGTTTGGCTGTGTTCGGGGCAGTCGAATATGGAATGGACGGTCAAGCAGGCGGACAACTTCGCGGGCGAGAAAAAGGATGCCGATTATCCGCAGATTCGGCAGTTTTATGTCGAACACGTTGTCGAACCTGCGCCGCAGAAGGATTTGAAGTCGGGCGAATGGAAAATGAGTTCACCGGAAACGGTCGGTGATTTTACGGCGGTCGGTTTCTTTTTCGCCCGCGACGTTTATAAGAAATTGAAGGTTCCGATTGGACTTGTTCATTCGTCGTGGGGCGGTTCGCAGGTGGAAAGTTGGATTTCCAAAGACGGAATGCTTTCCTCGGACGAACTTAAAAGTTACGCTGAAAAACTGCCGACTGATTGGGCTGGATTTGACGCGCTGCTCGAACGAAATGTGAAACGCGCAACAATTGGTAATGCCGACGCAAATCCGACGCTCAATGATGAGAAAAAATATCTCGCGCCCGATTTCGACGTTTCAAAATGGGTGACGAATAATCCAATCGGGCAATGGGATTGGAAAGGCATCTGGTCGTGGCGCGGCAACGGTTTTTTTGCGCGCGATGTCGAAATTCCCGCAAATTTTGTCGGGCAGGAAACAGTTTTAGGTTTGGCGGAAAGCAACAGTTATAACGAAATTTATATCAACGGCAAGCAGGTGTTCGCTGATACAACGAAGGGCAAACGTGAAATAAAATTGGCGCAAAATACCTGGAAAAGCGGAAAAAATCGGCTCGTCGTCAAGATGAACAAAGCAATCGAACCCGAATGGTTCGGACTCGGTTTTCAAGGCTCGGCGGACGATGTTTTCGTTAAAACCGGAAGCGAAAAAATCCCGCTCGGCGACGGGAATTGGAAGTTGATGCCGTCGTTTGCCGAACCCCACACTTTCGCGCATTCGAGCAACAATGCGGGAACGATTATTTACAACGCGATGATCGCGCCGCTCGTGCCGTTTGCGATGCGCGGCGTGCTTTGGTATCAGGGCGAAACGAATGCCGGACGCTCGTATCAATATCGCAAAACTTTCCCTTTGATGATTAACGACTGGCGCAAAAAATGGAACGACGATTTTTATTTTTACTTTGTTCAACTGTCGAGTTATGGCGCAAATCAGGACAGCAACACGGGCAGCGGCTGGGCGGAATTGCGCGAGGCGCAGGCGATGACACTCGGTTTGCCGAAAACCGGAATGGCGGTGACGACCGACATCGGCAACGCCAGCGACATTCACCCGACGAACAAACAGGATGTCGGCAAACGTCTGGCGGCAAATGCTTTAAAGCAAACTTACGGAATGGAAATGCCTTTTAGCAGTCCGATGTTCGATGCCGTGAAGTTTGAAAATAATAAAGCAATCGTCTCATTCAAATACGCCGACGGCGGTTTGGTGGCGAAAGATAAATTCGGTTATTTGAGAGGTTTTGAAATCGCGGGCGCGGACAAAAAATTTTATTACGCGAAAGCCGAAATCGAAGGCAGTAGAGTTGTGATTTATAATCCAAACGTCAAAAATCCGGTCGCCGTCAGATACGCTTGGTCTGATGCGCCAACGGACGCGAATTTGTATAATTCGGCGGGTTTTCCCGCTTCGCCTTTTCGGACGGATGATTGGCAGGGCGTGACGGTCGGAAACAAGTTTCAGTAAAATTATGACGGAAAAATCTAAACGCAAATTTCTACGGCACATATTACCGACGGCTGTGTATCTAGGTTGCAAATAAATTTTTGCGTCAAATGTTCGATGCGCTTTTCAAAAGTGGGAATTATTCAAAAGCCAAAATCAAACGGGTCTGTGTTCTGTCTATTATTTATGTAAATTAATTACAAAAACCGATTTTTAAATCGCAAAATTTTACGGTGGATTCGTCAGACTTTCAAATTCAATTATTTGGAGGTTGTCACTATGATACTGATTGAAAGCGCACGAGAATTAAACCAAAAGGAAAAAGATTTAGCTAATACAGTCTTCAAAAATACTGTTTCTTTTGACAATGTGTACATCGGAAACCGAACAGGTTTGGGCGGCGCACCTTATACAGGGTATGAATATATTGATGAAATTGTTGGCGACCGGTTCATTATTCATCTCGGAGTAGCGGGATATAATGATGCAACTTCAGACGGTGATATTTCATTAGACTTTAAAAGAAAAATTCGGAACACGTTTATTCACGAACTTGTTCACGTTTGGCAAGGGAAACATAGTAAATTTAACGGTTCTTATCAATTCAGTTCGCTTTTGAGTCAAGCTTGGTCGTTGATCTCAACGGGTGAAAGGAAAGGGGCATATCAATATAAATCAGGCGACAGTTGGGATTCTTACAATGTTGAACAACAAGCCAAAATCGTCGAAGATTGGTTCAGAAACGGTTCAAAAGAAGACGATGAGCGTTTCAAATATATTAAGGAAACTATTAGGAAGTAAGTTCTTAAATAAAGATGCTACATTATATTCCTATTGGCACTGAATAATAAGATATGTCGGAAGACTTAAAATGTGAGATGTTGCGTCACACATTGGCGACGGTTGCTTATCGCGGCGGTAAAGCGATTGCGAACGCGCCGGATGTTTTTGCCAATTTCAAATCGTTTGAAACGACGCGCACGCCTTTGCAGATTCTCGCGCATATCGGCGATTTGTTCGATTGGGTATTAACGATAGCGCAGGGCAAAACGTCTTGGAATGATGCAAAGCCTTTGGATTGGGAAGCGGAATCGAAGAGATTTTTTGCGACAATCAAAACTTTTGACGATTATCTGGCTTCCGATCAGCCTATTAACGATTCGTTTGAAAAACTCTTCCAAGGTCCGGTTGCCGATGCCTTGACGCACATCGGGTAGATTAATTTGCTGCGGCGAATGTTTGATTCTCCGGGGCGCGGCGAAAGTTATTACCGCGCCGAGATTGAAATCGGGCGCGTCGGCGAAAATCAATCAGCAAACCGCGCGGAGTTCGATTGAATCAAAATGTGTTGTGAGAGTTAAATTATTCTTTCAGTTCACAAGATTTTTTTCGTCAAGAGATTTATAATTTTCGTATGTGGAAGCCGACTGAAATTGCCATTCCTCTTTTCGCGCTGATGATTGCGGTTGAAACTTTTCTCGCGGTTCGTTACGAGGAAGATTATGACCGCAAGGACATTTGGACGAATATTGCGCTCGGTTTCGGCAGTGTCGGATTTGGACTGGTTTTCGGTTTGTTTACGGGTTATTTTTACAATTGGATTTACGACATCACGCCTAATAAAATGCCGATGGATGTTTGGTGGTCGTGGACGATTCTGCTTTTTGCCGACGATTTTCTTTATTACTGGTTTCACCGCATTAGCCACGAAATTCGTTTTTTCTGGAATTTTCACGTCGTTCATCATTCATCAAATCAATATAATTTGTCGGTTGCCGTGCGGCAGAGTTGGTTTTCAGGCATCGCGCATTGGATTTTTTATTTGCCTGCCGCAATGTTCGGTTTTCCGTTGTGGGCGTTTGTGACGATGCACGGTTTGAATCTGATTTACCAATTTTGGATTCACACGAAAGTCATCAAAAAAATGCCCGCGTGGTTTGAATATATTTTCAATACGCCGTCGCATCACCGCGTTCATCACGGAGTCAATGACGCTTACCTCGACAAAAATTACGGCGGAATTTTCATAGTTTGGGACAGATTATTCGGCTCGTTCATTGAAGAATCCGAAGAAGTTCGCTACGGTATTATCAAACCGATTGACAGTTACAATTGGCTTTGGATCAATTCGCACGCGTGGGCGGAAACCTTTGAAGCGATGAAAACCAAGAAAACTGTATATGGCAAACTGCGCTGTCTGTTCGGTGCGCCGGCAATGGATTTTGAAGAAAAAATTTTGCTGGCAACAAAAATCAACAAACAAACTTAAAATATGAAAATTAGAAATTTGCTCGTTATATTGGCGATTGCGGCTTTTTCCTCAATCGCTTTTTCTCAAACCGTCATAATTACGCCGAAGAAAACGGTTTACACGCGGAAAGGAAAAGTTACTTTCAAAGAAAAACGAAATTTTACCGTGACATATCCATTATTTAATGGAACGATGCCGGTCGCAGCGAAGAAAAAACTTGAAAATACGATTAGTTACTGGCGTGTTTTTGAAACGACTTTAGCTGAATACCTAAAAGATAACGATTGGCTCAATAATGGTTATTATAAAGTTAATTACAATAAAAACGACATCTTGGACATTGCGCTGACGCTGGAAGGTTCGGCGGCTTATCCTGATTCGCAAACGGTTGATCTGGTTGTGGATTTGAAAACCGGCGAACAGGTCGGTATTAATGATATATTCAAGGCGGAATCGCTGCCAAAACTCGCGGAAATGACCGATAAAAAATTAAAAGCCGAAACTGCAATGATTTCAAAACGCATAGACAAGGGCGAATTCGGTAAAGAAGACAAGGAAACAGACGATTCTATTAAAGAACAACTTAACGGTTTACAGTTTACGACCGATAGTTTTAATGAATATTCGGTCAGCGATAAAGGTGTCACGATTCTTTACGATGCCGGATTTCCGCACGTCATCAAAGCATTGCAGCCGGACGGTCGTTATTTTTTCACTTGGGCGCAGGTTAAACCTTTTATTAAAGCGGACGGCTTGCTTGGAAAGTTTATTCGTTAATATACTTAAAGTTTATGAGTGAAAGAAAAATCAGAGTTTTAGTCGCTAAACCCGGACTCGACGGACACGACCGGGGTGCAAAGGTAATCGCGCGGGCGTTGCGCGATGCGGGAATGGAAGTGATTTACACGGGTTTGCGGCAAACTCCCGAAATGATTGCGGCGGCGGCGTTGCAGGAAGACGTTGACGCAGTTGGAATATCGATTTTGTCGGGCGCACACAACACGCTTTGCCCTCGAATCGTTAATCTTTTGCGAGAGAATGGAATGGACGACACACTTGTTTTAGTCGGCGGAATCGTTCCGCAGGAAGATATTGTCGAATTGAAATCTAAAGGTGTGTCGGAAGTTTTTCTGCCCGGAACTTCAACTGAGGAAATCGTAAAATTTATTAACAAAAATGTCCGCACTCAAAATTAAATATTGGAACACTATTTGCAGTAAAGGTAATTAAGTTTCAAAATGTATTAAAACTTGACAGTTTTTAATTTTGGCAACAATTTATTTGAGTGAATGAGGAGATTATTTATGAAAAAATTAGTAAGTTTGTCTTTTGCAGTTGTAATGATGTTTTCGATAGTTTTTTTAAGTGACGCGATTTCATCCAACAGTCCGTTTTCGGCACAGGCACAACAGAAAGTAACAGTGACGCGTCGCCGCAAAGGTGTTATTCGTAAAACCTACGGCGGCGGCAAATATGTAGTTCGCAAGACTTGGGACGGCACGAAATACGTTGCACATAAAGTTAAAGTCGGCACTAAATGGACGGCGAAAAAGACCTGGAAAGGCGGTCGCAAAGTCGTCAGCCGCACGAAAAAAATCGTTTATTAATTTGATAAAATGATTAATAAAATCTAATGGCAAAAAGGCGTTCCGATAAACGCCTTTTTCTTTTGGCATAAAACGTGCAAATTACAAAAACGGAATAAGAATTCCGACACTTAAAATTTTCTCAAGGAGGTTAAATGATGAAATTGAAAGTATTTTTGAACTTAGCGGCAATTTTTGTAGTTGCAATATTTTCATACATAACAGCAAATGCACAAATTGTTGAAAAAGTTAAAGACGCAGCGAAGAAAACAAAAGATGTCACGGTGGATGCCGCAAAAAAAACGGCTGATGTGACCAAAGATGCGGCGGACAAAACTAAAGATGTGACCGTTGACGCAGCAGAGAAAACAAAGGACGTGACTGTTGATACGGCTGAAAAGACGAAAGACGCAACAGTTGATGCTGCTGATAAGACGAAAGACGTAACTGTTGACGCGGCGAAAACCACCGGTTCAGGCGCACAGAAAATAAGCGGTTATACGGTTAAAATTACTGATAATGTCAAAGAACAGTCGGCAGCGACCGGAAAGTGGTTGGTAATGACAACTTGGGACGGCACAAAATGGGTGACAAAGCGAACTTGGGTTGAAACGAAAAAAGCGGCAGATGCAACGAAGGATGCGGTTGTCAGTAATGACGAAAACAAAAAACCTTAATTAATTTTTAACTTTAAAGTCATAAGACGATCAGCAATTGAAAAATTAAAACGATTGTTGACCGTCTCATTTTTTTGTTTTCTAATTTAAATGGCAGAAGTCCGCACGTTAGTAAGGGCGTAGTTGAATGCGAAAACGCCCTTACAAATATGTAGGCTTCTCTGCCACAGAACATTATGAAACAAAAAGTTAGAGTTGCGGGCGGACAAGGTTTTTGGGGCGATTTGCTGACTGCGCCGGTTAATCAGGTGCGCGGCGGGCAGATTGATTATTTGATGCTCGATTATCTGGCGGAAGTCACGATGTCTATCCTGCAAAAGCAGAAACAGCGGGATTCAAGCGCCGGTTACGCGCGGGACTTTATCGGTTTGATGCGCGAGATTTTGCCGGATTGTGTTGAAAAAAACATCAAAGTAACGGCAAACGCGGGCGGTGTCAATGTCGAAGGCTGCGCCGAAGCCGTGCGTGAAGTCGCCAAAGAACTCGGATTGTCTGGCAAATTCAAAATCGGGATCGTCACCGGCGACGACATCCTCGGTAAACTCGACGAATTTCTCGAAAAAGGTGTTGAGATTATCAATATGGAAACGGGCGAGCCGCTTTCGTTAATCCGCGACAAAGTGCAGTCGGCGAATGTTTATCTCGGCGCACAGCCGCTTGTCGAAGCGTTAAATCAAGGCGTGCAAGTTGTCATCGGTGGACGGCTGACCGACACCGGATTGACGCTTGCGCCGCTGATGCACGAATTCGGCTGGACGTTTGCCGATTGGGATAAAGTTTCCGCCGGAACGATTGCCGGACATATTATCGAATGCGGCGGACAATCTTCGGGCGGAAATTGTCAGTTTGACTGGCGGAACATTCCCGATCTTGCGAATATCGGTTTTCCGATTGTCGAAGCGTCGCCAAACGGTGAATTTGTCGTCACGAAACACGAAAACACCGGCGGTCGCGTCAATATTCAATCAATCAAAGAACAACTTTTGTATGAAATGGGCGACCCGAAAAGCTACATCACGCCCGATGTCGTCGCCGATTTTACCTCGATAAATCTGGCGGACGACGGCGAAAATCGCGTCAAAGTTTTCGGCATCAAAGGCAATCCGAACACTGAATTTTACAAAGTTTCAATCGCGTATTCGGCAGGTTGGAAAGCCGTCGGGACGCTTGTCTATTCGTATCCCGAAGCCTACGAAAAAGCGCAGGCAGCCGACAAAATTTTACGAACCAGACTGGAAAATTTGGGTTTGAAATTCGATGTGATCTTAACTGAATTCGTCGGCGTGAACGCGACGCACGGGCATCTCGCGGGCGAACCGCCGCACGATATTCCCGAAGTTCAGTTACGTTTCGGCGTGCGCGGACAGTCAAAAGCCGATGTCGAAAGATTTACCAAAGAACTCGCGCCGTTAATTTTAACTGGACCGCCGTCAGTCACAGGTTTCGCGGGCGGTCGTCCGAAAGTTGAGGAAATTATGGCGTATTTTCCCGCGCTGATTCCGAAAAAGTTAATTGAAACAAAGGTTTCCGTTATTGACGCTTAAACTCGTTCTTAATCGAGTTCAGAGTTCAAACTGCAAACAGCAGTTTGAACTCTGAACTTTTATAATATAGTTTTGAAAATCTATTTTTCAGGTTCATCGTCCAAAATCTTCACGTCAACATTTGTCTGACGGAATTTTGAATAATCGAAAATGATATTCGTATCTTTCACGGCGGAGTATCTGCTGCCTTTTTCCTTTTTGGCATTGAATACAGTCAAGGTAATACTTTTCGGGACGAGGATGCCATAATCGCTGGTTTGATATTCGAAAATATTTGAAAGCAAAACAATCGGTTCAGCGGACTGCGCCGTTAATTCTCGTTCTTCGCGCCATATTTGAAAGGTTTTCGAGTCAATCCAAACTTTGCCGCGCAAAAACAAGTCGCCTTTTTTGAGTTCGCCGGGAATGTCGAGATTAAAAAATAGTTTCAAATCTCCGTTTGAATTACTTGATTTTTCCTTTTCGTTAATTGTGATGTCGGGACTTTTTTTCGTTTGTTGGTAGCTGACGGCATACACATCGTTGCCCTGATAGTTTTCCGCGCCGAGCAGTTTAAAGTCGAAATAAGGACGAAGATTTGAAGCGAGAACGCTGCCTTCGTTTAGTGTTAAGCCGTAAACATCCCAAGTTTTATCATATTTTGAACTTTGCTTTTGCAGTTTTTTTAGTTCGCTTTCGAGCGTCGTTTGTTTCTCCAATTCAGCCAAAAATTCTTCACCACGTTTTTGACTATCAGGAATCGGTTTGCCGTCAACTTCCTGAACATTACGAAGTTCGGCTGTCGCCGTCGCTTTTTTGCCCGATTGATAAACCAGAAAACTCGATTTAACAGTCGTTTTTTTATCGGGTTCGCCGCGTTTATCGAAATCTTCAAATGTTTTTAATTCGTCCGCCAACAGATTTTTAAATGTTTCGCGGTAATTTTCGCTTTTTAATTGGGCTTCTGCCAAAATCGTTTCCAAGGTCGGCTTCGGATCGGACGGCGCGACCTCGATTTGAGCGAAGGTATTAAACGCCGCGATTAAAATCGTCACCAACGCGATAAATATAGATTTTTTCATAAAATTTCCCCCTTTTGATTTCAAAGTTGGTATTATTGAAACACATTTTCCGCTGTGAATGAAACAATTTATGAACGAAAAAGCCGAAACTTGGGAAAGAATCGAGTCAAAAAAGATTGCCGACTGCCGCGTTTTCAAGGTGCGCGAAGACCTATCACAAAACGGCGATAAAAAAGGAAAGTTTTACGTTATCGAAAATCCCGATTGGGTCAACGTCGTCGCTGTTACTAAAAATTACGAAATCGTTTTAATCGAACAATATCGTCACGGTATTGAAGAAATTACACTCGAAATTCCCGGCGGAATAATTGACGGCGACGAATCGCCCGAAAGCGGCGCACGACGCGAACTGCTCGAAGAAACCGGATACTCTTCTGATAAATTCATTCTTTTAGGTAAGTCGCGTCCTAATCCGGCGATTCAGAATAATTGGGTTTACCATTTCGCCGCGCTCGATGCGGAGAAAAATGACGACGTGAAATTTGACGAACACGAATCTGTCGTCACAAAATTTTGTCCGGTGATGGAGATTCCGAATCTGATAAAATCGGGTAAAATTACGCATTCGCTCGTGCTTGCGGCATTTCAGTATTTTTCTTTTTATATGATGAAAGTTTAGAATATTTTTTATGAAAATCGAATTAACAAAACTCGCCCACGCGCGTTCGGGCGACAAAGGCGACACGGCAAACGTCGGCGTAATCGCGCTCAAAGACGAAATTTACCCGATTTTAGTCCGCGAAGTCACTGCCGAAAACGTCAAAAAACACTTCGGCGAAATGGTCAAAGGCGAAGTCGAAAGATTTGAACTGCCGAATCTTAAATCCTTAAATTTCCTGCTTCACGAATCACTCGGCGGCGGCGGAACTTTGAGTTTAATGACCGACGCGCAAGGGAAAACATTTTCGACTGCACTTTTACGGATGAAAGTTGAAGTATCGGATGATGAAGTAGCACAACTTAAAATCTTGTAAAGTTTAATTTCACCAAAAATATCAATATGGACAAAAGGTTTGTTTTATTTATCTTTCTGCTGTGTTCAATTAATTTCACTGTTATTGCACAGGATTTGAAGGCAGAACGCATTTTGCACTGGAATATTCTCAAAACCATTAAAAATGACATAAAAGAAAACTATTACGATCCGAAAATGCACGGGATTGATATAGAAGAAAACTTCAAGAAAGCATCGGATTTAATTGAAAAAGCGACCAGTTCGGGGGAAATGTCGGATATTGTTTCCAGAGTTTTACTTTCGTTTGATGATTCGCATTTATATTTTATGCCGCCGAGAAAAACCGTTACGGTTGATTACGGTTGGGAATTGACGATGGTTGACGGCAAGGCTTTCGTGACTGAAATTAAAGAAGAGAGCGATGCGTTCAAAAAAGGTGTCAGAGTCGGCGACCAAATCTATATGCTCGAAGGTTTTATTCCGACGCGGCAGGATTTTCCCGTCTTGAAATTTCATTTTGAAGTTCTCAGTCCGCAGTCATCACTGGAATTATTTCTAATAAAACCGAACGGAAATAAATACAAACTTAAAATAAACGCCAAAATTACGAATGAAAGTGTATTTATCCCTGAAACTCGTGATTTAGATCTTGAATACGAAAAAAAATACGAAGAAAGAACAAATCCGTCTTATTACAAAGAAATTTCGGGATTGTCAATTTTGAAAATGCCGAGTTTCTCGGTTTCACCGATCAAAATTGACAAAATGGTTGACAAAGTAAAGGACAGCGATGCCATTATTCTTGATTTGCGGAATAATAGCGGCGGCTATTTCGTTTCTCTTGGCAAATTAGTCGGTAATTTTTTTGACAAAGATACCGATATTTGCAAAGTCGTCGAGCGTAAGGAAACAAAAAGATATGTTGCCGAACCGCGCGGCAAAAATATATATACCGGAAATTTAGTTGTTTTGATCGGTAATGATTCGGCTTCGGCAGCGGAACTTTTTGCGCGTATCATTCAGCTTGAAAAACGCGGCACAGTAATCGGCGATCAATCGGCGGGCGCGGTGATGCAGTCAAGGACGTTCTATCATACATTCGGTTTGGATTCGCTTGTTCCCTACGGAGTTAGCGTGACGGTTGCCGATATTTTGATGAAAGACGGTCAGCGTTTGGAAAAAATCGGTGTCAAGCCCGACGAAAAGCTAATTCCGACGGCTGCGGATTTTGTCAATAAACGCGATCCCGCAATGGCTCGCGCTGCCCAAATTCTCGGTTATAAATTGACACCGGAAGAAGCCGGAAAAATTTTCAGCAAAAATAAATAAAAAAAATGTAATTTGAATTAATTTGGACGGAAATGATTCATAATTATCCGGTTGAGCAGAATCAGTTTCGATTATTTGATTCGGAATAGATAAAAGATAGTAGATGAAAGATTAAATCTATCAGTTTTCATCTCACATCTTCCATCTATTCCAAAGTTAAACTCAAATAATTTTGCTCACTAACTTACCAAAATCTACCGAAATTGCTTACAATAACCACACTTCGATTTTACCGATTTTAATTTTTGGAGATATTAATATGCAGCGAACAATTTCGCGGTTTTTAACAGTTTTTCTTTTGACTTTTTCGGTCATTGCTCAAACGATGCCGAATAATAAAAATTTGATGGGATTTTCAATGGAAAATTCATCGAAACAAACGAGTTTGGAAACGAAATTCGACGCTTCACTCAAGCGCGAAAACTTGCGTGAATGGCTTAAACGTCTGTCGGCGCGACCGCATCACGTCGGTTCGCCGTATGATAAGGAAAACGCGGAATTTATGCTTTCGCTGTTCAAATCGTGGGGTTACGACGCGCAAATCGAATCGTTTGATGTGTTGTTTCCGACACCGAAAACCCGTGTTTTGGAACTGCTCGCGCCTGAAAAATTCACCGCGAAATTAGATGAACCCGCGCTCAAAGAAGACGCGACTTCCGGGCAAAAATACGAGCAACTTCCGACTTACAACGCATTTTCGATTGACGGCGATGTGACTGCACCGCTCGTTTACGCAAATTACGGCATTCCGCGCGATTACGAAGAACTCGAAAAACGCGGTATTGATGTCAAAGGCAAAATCGTCATCACGCGCTACGGCGGAAGCTGGCGCGGAATCAAACCGAAAGTCGCAGCGGAACACGGCGCGGTTGCCTGCTTGATTTATTCCGATCCGCGCGACGACGGCTACGCGCAAGGCGACGTTTATCCGAAAGGCGCATATCGCAATGAAAACGGCGCACAGCGCGGCTCGGTCGCCGATATGCCGGTTTTTCCCGGCGACGTTTTAACGCCCGGAATCGCCGCAACGAAAGACGCAAAACGCCTCGACCGCAAAGACGCACCGACGATTACGAAAATTCCCGTGATGCCGATTTCTTATTCGGACGCTCTGCCTTTATTGAGAAATTTGGACGGCGCGGTTGTTCCTGAAACCTGGCGCGGCGCACTGCCGATCACATATCATTTCGGCGGCAGCGACAAAACAAAAGCGCATTTCAAGCTCGAATTTAATTGGGACATCAAACCGATTTACGATGTCATCGCCAAAATAAAAGGCTCGGAATTGCCCGACGAATGGATTATTCGCGGCAATCATCACGACGCTTGGGTCAACGGCGCGGACGATCCTTTAAGCGGGCAAGTCGCAATGCTCGAAGAAGCACGCGGCATTTCCGAACTCGTCAAAACCGGCTGGAAACCGCGACGAACAATCGTTTTCGCGGCTTGGGACGCGGAAGAACCGGGACTCATCGGCTCGACCGAATGGGTCGAACTTCACGCTGACGAACTCAAAAATAAAGCGGCGGTTTACATCAATACCGATTCAAACGGTCGTGGATTTTTGGGCATCGGCGGTTCGCACACGCTCGAAAAATTCATTAACGAAGTGGCGAAAAGCGTTCCTGATCCGCAGACGAATTTGAATGTTTGGGAACGCACTCGCGCCCAGCAAATCGTCAATGGTTCGCCGGCGGTGCGAAACGAAATAATGAATCGCAGTGATTTGCGAATCGGCGCACTCGGTTCGGGTTCTGATTTTACGCCGTTTTTGCAGCATCTCGGCATTGCTTCGCTAAATTTGGGTTTCGGCGGCGAAGACGGCGGTGGTTCATATCATTCGGTTTACGATTCGTTCGACAACTACACCCGTTTCATTGATCCGAATTTCGATTACGGAATCGCGCTTTCGAAGGTTTGCGGTCACGCGACTTTAAGGTTGTCGGATGCCGATGTTTTGCCGTTTGAATTTACGAATTTCGCCGATACGATTGGCGTTTATGTGAAGGAAATTACGACGCTGACCGACACAATGCGCGACGAAACAAAGTTGATGAATCAAATGATTTCAAGTGGAATGCTTAAATCAGTCCAAGACCCGACGGAAACTTTTATCGTGCCGAAACAAAAGGAAAACGTGCCTTATTTGAATTTCTCGCCGCTCCAAAATGCGCTCGGAAAATTACAGGAAAGCGCGAAAAATTTTCAAACCGCGAATAACGGCAAACAACTTTCACCGTCGGTGCAAAAACAATTAGACGAAATTATGATGAAATCGGAACGCGCTTTGACGAATCAAAACGGCTTACCGCGCCGCGATTGGTTCAAACACGAAATTTACGCGCCCGGATTTTACACGGGTTACGGCGTGAAAACTCTGCCGGCAGTGCGCGAGGCAATCGAACAGCGCGATTGGATTGAAGCCTCAAGGCAGATGACTATCGTCGCTCAGACAATCGAAAATTTTGCGAATGAAATTGATAAAGCGACAAATATGATTAAATAAAATCACTTTGCCAGTGAATAAATATTGCCGATGTCGGTCACGAAAACCTTGTCGCTGCCGACCGTGAAACTTGCGATATAACCGCTGTCGAGTTGGCTGACTTCGCCGCCATTAATTGAAACTTTGTTGAGCGAAGTGCCGAATGTTCCTTCGTTTTTCACGAAATAAACAAATTTGCCATCGGTGTAAAATTTTAGAGCGTGATTAATTTCCGGCGCGATTTTGACTGCTTCACCGCCATTTTTGGGGATTTTCATTAACACATTTTTGCCGTCGCCCTGTGAAAAGTAAAAGTTGTTTGTATCGCTGACTAAACCTGAAATGTTTTGTTTTTCCGGCGCGGCATAAAATTTCACTTTCTCGCCGCCGGTTTTAGCTAATTTGTAAATTCCATCAGGTTGCGCCCAATAGATAAAGTCTTTGTCAACAACAATGCCGGTCGTGATTATCGGCTCGGTCAGAGTTTTTACTTCGCCGCCTTTTTTGTCAACCGAATAGATCGGCTTCGGCGGACTGCCTTCACCGACAAAGTTTTGCCAATAGATTTTCGTGTCGTCCACTGCCATTTCAGTCGGTGAACCGGTCGTAATTTTTTCAGATTTGCCGCCGTCTTTCGGTGTTCGCCAAATTGTCCCGGACGACCAATAAACGTATTTGTCATCGGTCGCCAGCACAAATGTATCGGGCAAAATCACGGTGTCTTTGTCTATTTGATAACCTTTGAAAAGCTGCGTGGATTGCCCGCCCGCGAGCGGCATTTTCCAGACTCCGCTCGTGCCTTCGTTCAAACTTGCAATCGTTCCGCCGGTGACGTAATAGATAAATTTATCGTCGGTCGTGACCGCCTGCGGATGATCGAGTTTTTCCGCAAGCGTCTGCGCCTTTTGCCATTCGGGAGCTTTTTTGACTTCGGAACAACCCAAAATTAACGCCAAAATAGAACCGAATGAAATCATAAAACTGAAAAGATTTTTGTTCATTATTAGATTTCGTCGAGCTTTACGGGTCGGCGAATTTGATTAAATTGATAAGTAAAATGTGACGGGCAAAACAAATCTGTTTTGCCCGAAATTAGTGTGCCTCTTTAGTTTTGCTTCATCACGTCAGGATTATCTTTTTGGATTTTCGCCGCTTTATCTGCTAAATCCTGCGCGTCTTTCTGAATTGCCTTGATTTTTTCGAGCGATTTAGCAACTGCATCATCATAATCTTTTTTGGTGTCTGCATCATCTAACGCCTTCGGAATTGATTTTAATTCGTTGCCGTACTCCGAACGCTTTTTCATTTCGGCGGCTTTTGCTTCGAGATATTCTTTGAATTTGGCGTTAAGTTTCAATTTGCCTGCTTCCGCGAATTTGTCGCCGGCTTTTTGAAAATTGTCCTTCATCGAATTGTAAATCGGAATCAATTCTTTCGCGCTGAATTCGCTGATCGCTTTTTTATCGTCCTTTTCGGTCATTGCGGCGACTTTTTTGTCAAATTCAGTGCCTTTAGCCTGCGCTTGATCCACGCTTTTGTTGGCTTCGACGACAAATTTGTTGGCTTCGTCAACCAGTGCGTTCGCCTTTTCGGTGTCGTCACCGGAACACGCCAAGCCTGCGAAAATCATCAATAATAATGCGAAAATACCTGTTAAATTTTTCATTGTTCTTCTCCTGTTATTTTAATTTTTTTAGAAATCAATTTTTATAGCTTTTGATTGATTTATGGAACATCAAAGCCCGTCAAAAGATTTCCGTAAAAAGCCTCGGTTTTCCACGCTTGGACATTAACCGCGCCTTCTTTGACAGGCGTAACTTTGACCGGAATAATTAGTCCGAATCCCGATAATCCATTATTTATTGACACGTCATTATCAATGATTTTGCCGTCCGCTCCAACTGTAAAATTCGCGGTTCGTGCCAGTTCTCCATCAACCAGAACTTTTAATTCGTAGGTTCCCGGATTTTGTTTGAAAATATGTGCCGTTTTGAAATTGCCGTTGGTATCGAACAAACGCGCCTTGAAAAAGTTAAGTTGCCAATATTCATAGCGAAATTTGCTGTCTGCGTCGCCGATTGTATTGATGGATCTGATAATTCCGGCGTTTTCTTCAGAATTGGCAATTTGTTTGCCGTTATAGTAAAGATAGCCGACGACTTTACCGTTAAAATCACCGCGAAACCACATTCCGACTTGAAACTGCGGCGAATCGGGATTTTGTTTCGCATCAAAATTTAAGTAAGCCAGCGGCAGACACCAATCCCGATCAACGTAGAAAATATTCTGATTCTTAAAATCCGGGTTCGGCGTTCCGGCAAATTGTTTACCGATTTTGAATTTACCTTGATAAAACAATTTTGAAGTGTTTTGCAAGGAATTTTTGAGCGTGATCTTGAACGGGAAAACTCCCGTCAAGATCGTCGAACGCTTGTCCGTCCACCTCGGAACAGCTTCGGATTCAAAAGACCTGAAATCGTTTTCGGCAATTGAAAACGGTGCAGTATCGAGGCTGAACCAAGGTTTGCCGTCAGGTGTGAAAAACTCGTAAGTGAAATAACTCGCGTCATCAATCGGACCCGAAACCTCAAATTCGAGTTTCGGCATCCAACTCCAAAAGTTTTTCAAATTCGGCTGCTTCCAGTAATTCAAATCACGCACGGCACGAATCGTTAAAGACGGTTTCAAAAGCGTCGAGGGTGGCAGGGATTGATTAAAAGCGTCCCTTGTTTGAGCCTGAGTCAAAACGCTTAAACTGAATAAAATACAGATAGTTACGATAAATGTTTTCATATATTTATTGAAGCGAAAATCCGGTTAAAGGATTAAAAAATAATGCGTCCGTTTGCCACGCGGCGGCGTTAAATTGTCCATCCAAAACTCCGGCGATTTTTGCGGGAAAGATCATTCGCACGCCGCCGCTTTTAGCGTTTTTGGCGATATTGTTGTCAACGATTTGACCGTCTTTGCCGACCGTAAAATTGACCGTCCGCGAAAGCTGGTTGTTTCGCATCACTTTTATTTCATAGTTTCCCGCGTTTTTATCGAGAAAAAAGTTTTGTGAATAATCGTTGTAACTCGTGCTTTTGTTGAATCCGCGAATGTTCGCAAAGTTGAATTGCAAGATCGAATAACGATGATGCGGTTCGTCCGCGCCGCTCGTTAAAACCTGCGGAGTCGAGAAATTGCTTTTCGAGATTTGTTTACCGTTGTAGAAAAGATACGCTTCCGAATTGCCGGGTTCGATGTTACCTTTCAGACAAACCTGTGTCGAAAGATAAGGCACATCCTGATCGGTTTCCGGGTTCAGCCAGAGATAACCAACCGGCAAATGCCAATCATAATCAACCATAAACTCTTTCTTTCCTTTATTTTCAGGAATTGCCTGATCAAGGGAAAGTTGATTGACCTTGATTTTTCCGCTGAACAAAACCGTGTCCGTTCCCGCCAGAGCATTTTTCAGTTTGATGCGAAAAGGGAAGTTTCCGGTTTCAATCGAGGCGAGTTTTTCCTCTGCGCTCGAATCAATTGATTCAGGCAGAACTTTAACCCAAACGTCGTCTTCCAAAACCGGCGTGTCCATATTGACCTTCATCCATGGCGAGCCGTTCGCGTGGTCGAATTCGACGTAAATTTTACTGCCCGATTCAATCGGTCCGAGAACGTCGAATTTGATATTCGGATACCAACTGTTCGTGTTATAAACAGGTTCCGCCGCTTTCGGATTTTTCCAGTAACGCAAAAATTTCTGCGGCGTAACATAAATCGTTCGTTTAAGCAGAGTTACTTCACCGGCAAAGGCGGAAACTGCAAAAATAAATGTCGTTATCAATAAAATCAGTAGTTTTTTCATCATTTCGCTCCTCTAATTCAAATGTGTAATTACTATTTGGTTCAATTATCTTATCTATTAATTTGGATAAATATTTGGGTAACAAGATTGTCGTTTACGGAAAAATAATCCATCAGTTAAACTGATTTTCGGGTTTTTCGAGACAGTTTTCTGATTGATTATCGAGATTTGCTCCGGTTAAAAACAGGATTATTGAATTGATGAATATCGGCATTGCGTCGGTCATTTTTATTTTTCCTTTTTCGTATCTTTATTTTTTATTTGTTTGACGGCTTCGATTTCCAAAGCCGAATCCTGCTTGGTATTTTCGAGTGAATCCGTTAATTGAAGCGGCAAATCGTTTTCCGCGTCAGCAAAGTTTTGCGCCTTTAGAAAAATTGTTTCGGTTCTGATAACCGTGATTTTCGTTCGCTTGATTATTGTCACTTTAAGTTCAACCTTTACTTTCAATTGGTTTCCGGGACAGTCCATTTTTTAACTTTTAACGCTGAACAATTTTTTCGGCAGCGCACTTTCCCTTTGACGTTTTTCACTTTCACAGAAATTAAGGTGAATGTCGTTCTCAAATGGTGAAATATTTGGTAATCTTTAGTGAAACTTTAAGTGAATATTGGTGAAAAATAGTGAAAGAGGTTAAGTTCTTTATTTACAGAAAATATGGGAGCTGAAAATTTTCTTTATTACGAGTTCGACGAGTATAAAATTGATACGCGGCGGCGAACTTTATTCAAAAACGGCGAACGCGTCAAACTTACGTCGAGGATTTTCGATTTGCTGCTCGTTCTCGTCCAAAATGAAGGTCGCGTTTTAGAACACAACGAGCTGCTCGACAAGGTTTGGGAAGGCACTTTTGTCGAACAATCGAATCTCAAAAAAGGAATCTCGGCACTGCGGCAGGCTCTCGGAGAACAGCCGAACGAAAGTTTTTATATCAGAACCATTCCACGTCGCGGCTACAGTTTTGTCGCCAATGTCCACGCGATTTCCGACCCGCAAAGCGAACCCGTTTACGTTAAAGAAATCCGCGAAGAAATCATCGTCGAAGAAGAAATTTACGATGCTGAATTCGATGAAAAAATCATTGAAATTCAGCCGCCGTCAACCAAACTTTTAACCACATCGAATCGAAACGATAACAAAGTTCGGAGTCAAAGAAAACTATTAAGTCTGGCAGCCTTGATCGTTTTGATCTTATGTTTGCTTGGTTTCGCTGCGTGGAAATTCTCTCCTCGCGCGAAAGTTTCAGCAGAAGAGTTAAAACTTGAAAACATAAAGATTCAAAAACTCACGACGACCGGAAATATTTCGCAGGCGACCATTTCACCGGACGGCAAAACGGTCGTTTACGCAACCTTTGACAGCACCGGCAAGCAGGCACTCTGGACGCGAAGAATCGGTCAATCGAATGCTTTGCAGCTTGTCGCGCCGGACGATGTGCAGTATAACGCGATTGTTATTTCGCCAGACAATAACTCGATTTATTACGGGATTACGAGTAATAAAACACAGGATATATTAAATAAAATTTCAATTGTCGGCGGCGTTCCGCGCAAAATCACCGAGAATTTGGCTTCGACCGCAACATTTTCACCCGACGGAAAAAGGCTCGCATTCGTGCGCGACACTCCCGACAAAATGCGCCGTCTAATCATCGTCAATGCCGAAGACGGAAGCGACGAAAAAGAAATTTACGCGGTCAGTGACAATCACAAATTGATCGAGCCGAAATGGTCGCCGGACGGCAAAAAATTTGTTTTTGTGGCAAGCGATGTGACCGAAAAAGGGCGTTATTGGGGACTTGCGGAAATTTCGTCGGAAGGCGGCGAAGTCAGACAAATTCTACCGCCGCAAGTCGGAAAAGTTTATACCTCAAATTGGCTGCGCGACGGCAGTGGTTTGATTATCTGCGCCGAACCGACCGGCACACGGCAAACGCAGTTGTGGCGCGTAAATTATCCGAATGGTCAAGTTACGCGCCTGACGAACGATGTTTCGAGTTATGATGACGTTAATTTAAGCGATGATGCAAACACGATTTTGACGATCCAAAGCGAAAAAAACGGCGATCTTTGGAGTGTGAATTGGACGATGCTCCAAAACACCGTGCGGCTCACCGAAAGCCAAAATTTCAACGGTTATTTTACGGTTCTGCCCGACGGCAGAATCTTGGGTGAATACATCGAAAACGGACAATTCGGTTTGCAATTCGTTAATGCCGATGGCAGCAATCCGCAGCCGGTTTTCGCCCAGATCAACAGCGAACGAACTCCGAGCGTCACGCCGGACGGCAAATCAATATTGTTCACTTCGCGCCGCAGCGGAACGCAGGAAATCTGGCGCACCGATCTTGATGGTCGCAATCCGCAAAAATTAACCGAAGAAAAATCCTTTTTGAGTTTCCCGAAACAAACGCTTGACGGTCGTGAAATTTTCTTTGAACGCTATGACGGCGCACGTTGGCGATTGGTTAAAATGCCGGCAAGCGGCGGCGAAATTGTCCAAATTGCACCGGATTATGTCGGCGTTTACAGTTTTTCACCAGACGGTAATTCGTTTGCATACAGCTATCTCGACGAACAAAAAAAGCGTTGGATGGTGGCGATTCGGAATGTTTCAGACAATGCTTTGCTGAGACAATTTGAAATTTCCCCGATTTCCTTACTTGACTGGACACCCGACGGCAAAAACTTGATCTATAACGATTCGGAAACCTTTCGTGACGGCGGAAGTCTATGGCAGCAACCGCTCGACGGTGCGCCGCCGAAATTAATCTTAGAAGCCAAAGAAGACCGTGTTTATTGGGCGGCGTGGTCTCCTAATAAACAAAAACTTTATCTGACACGCGGCAGAACAATCTCGAATATTGTTCTGCTGACCAAACAAAATCAATAATACTTATGCCCGAAATTATCTACGAAATTGAAAATCAAACCGCATCAATCACACTCAATCGTCCCGAAAAGTGCAATGCTTTGAACGATGCTTTGATAAATTCGTTAAAAGACGCTCTGAAAAAAGCGGGCAGAGACGAAAATCTTCGCGCCATCATCATTTGCGGCGCAGGCAAGGATTTTTGTTCCGGTGCGGATTTGTCGTCTTTGCAGAAAATTGCCGAAAGCGATGTGCTTGAAAATCTGTGGGACGCGGAAAATCTGATGGAACTTTTTGCGCTGATTCGCAAAATAAAAATTCCGGTAATTGCGGCGGTTCAAGGGCGCACACTCGCCGGCGGCTGCGGACTGGCGACCGCGTGCGACATTGTTTTGGCAAGTAAATCGGCGCGTTTCGGCTACCCGGAAGTCAAAATCGGCTTTGTCCCGGCGATGGTAATGGCGATTTTGCGGCGAAATTTATCGGAGAAAAAATCATTCGAGTTAATTACGCAAGGCTTTGAATTTTCCGCTGCCGATGCCGAAAAATTCGGTTTGATAAACCGCGTGTTTGCCGATGAAACTTTTGACGAAGACGTAAAAAATTATGTTTCCGTCTATCAAAAAGTTTCTCACTCGGCTGTTATCTTATCAAAGAAACTGCTTTATCAAATGGACGGAATGAATTTTGAAACGGCACTCGAGGTCGGTGCTGAAGTCAACACGATTGCCCGTTTGACAGAAGATTGTCAGCAGGGAATTGCGCGGTTTTTGCAAAAATAAAAATTATTATGAACAGACAGCAATTTGTTGAAATACTAAAAAAGAGGAGCAGTTCGGTAATCAAAAATG
This sequence comes from Pyrinomonadaceae bacterium, assembly GCA_965247805.1. Classification (GTDB taxonomy): domain Bacteria; phylum Acidobacteriota; class Blastocatellia; order Pyrinomonadales; family Pyrinomonadaceae; genus JAFDVJ01. The sequence continues at coordinate 2,776,058 of OZ252034.1, read as the reverse complement.
TTTTAATTTGGACGCTCGTAATTGCCGTAATTCTCGGCGTTGCGTATTCATTAAACATCATAATTTTAGTCAGAATATGTTTATTGGCGATTTGTATTCCGCTGGTTTATTTTTTGTGGTGGCGATTTACATTGCCGTTAATGAAATCGCCGGGAACTTATCTTTCAGGAAAAACCGTGAAATTGTTGATGGAAGACCCTGCTCCGGTGCGGTGGATGTATTCGTCGCAATTAACCCGCACACAATACGGTTCGACGGTTGGTGTTGAAAAAGACATTATTATCGGTTTGAAAAATAAAAGTCTTCTCAAGATAAATTACAGCAATAAGTCAAATCAAACTCTCGAAAATGTTTCACTCAATGTTGACGAATTAGCGAATTTTGTCCAAACGGAATTACTCGAAAAAAACGGTCGAACCGGCTATAGCGACGAAAATGCTCAGTGGTTTTTACGTTCTTGATATAACACTCACCTTTCTTGATATTTACACAAATTTCGGAAGAAGATATTTGAGCTAAAATCAACAAAATAAATGCCTTGAACCAACCGAAATAAGTTCGCATAATTTCATCACGACTTTTCACAGGCTTTTCCGGCTTGACAAGGACGAGTCATTTTTTTATCTTTATTGAAAATGACTTTCAATTGCATTTAGCTTTAGTTTAAGTGTTATTGAAAAAAGAATTTTGATATAAAATCTTTTGTTTACGAGTATTTAAGTGTTTTTATGATAAAAAAGATTCGCATTTGTGTATTTAATAGTTTTTTAGTTTCAGTCTTGGTTTGTCTTACGGCAATTATGCAATTTGCCCAAACGACGACACCAACACCGCCGGACGAAGTTGAAAAGTTGCGGAAAGAAGTTGACGAATTGCGTTCGCAGATTGATCGTTTGAGCAAGTTGGTCGAAGAAAAAGCCGCAGCAGAAACAAAAAACGATTCGCCGTCTGTGCCGCAAAAGCAGGCAGATCAAACGGTTAGCGGCACGACGCAATCAACTTCCGTGAATGAAAATCCGCGTGTGGCGGTCGCCACCAAAGCGCAGGGCGGCGATTTGTCGGGCGCGGGAAATCTTTTGCGCTCCGAACGACTGACGATTGGCGGTTACGGCGAAATGCAATACCGCGATTCTTCCGTGAGCGAACGCGCTGACGGCGGCGGGACACCGACTTTTATTACGCCGCGTTTTGTTTTGGGAATTGCAGCGGTTTTGTCCGAAAAGCAAAATATCGTGTTCAACTCCGAAATCGAATATGAATTCGGCTCAAGGGAAATTGATGTCGAGCAAGCCTTTGTCGAGTGGAAAGTGCGTCCCGAATTTGCCGTGCGCGGCGGAATTTTCGCGCCGTCAATCGGGCGTTTCAACGTCTATCACGACTCGAATCTGAATCTCACGGCGATTCGTCCGCTGATTAATCAATTTATTGTGCCGACTGCCTACCGCGACACCGGAATCGGCATTCGCGGACGTTTCAAACTGCCGAAAAAGATGAAATTATCTTACGAATTCGATGTCGTCAACGGAATGCAAGGCACGAACGGCGATGACGAACCGACACCTTTTTCGCGTCTTTTGGGACAATCTTCGGCGGCTGAACCCGGCGCGATTTCGTTTCAGGACAACAACCGCAACAAAGCGTTTGTCGGACGCATCGGATTTTCGCCATTCAGCGGATTTGAATTCGGCGTTTCGGGTTACAACGGCAAATTTACCAACGAAGATGAAGCCCCGATTTCAGCAAATATCGTCTTTTTCGACGCTTCGTTTCGACGCGGAAATTTGGCGATTAACGCCGAATACGGACGCTCGAACATTGTCGGCGGCGGAATCAGACGTAAAAGCCTCACGCCGCCGACGGTTGATGTGAATAATCCCGAAAGCATTCAGGAGTTGGCGGATTTCGTCGCCGACCGAACGCCCGGACAGGACGGTTTTTATGTCGAAGGCTCGTATCAATTTCGTCCGTCATTTGTCATTAAACATTTTGACGAAAGCGGTTACATCGCGCCGGTCGTGCGTTACGAAGCTGTCAGACTTGATCGGACTTTGAAGGATTTCTACTTAAATCGGGCGCGAACGACGATTGGCTTAAACATCGCGCCATCCTCGACCGTGATTTTGAAAGTCAATTATTTATTCAATCGCACGTTCGGTCCCGTGCCGAATGCTCCGGCAGGAATCGGCGGCGCATTATTCGGCGCAAGCCCGATTCCGCACATCGGTTACGGCAAAAACGGCTTTTCGAGTTCGATAACTTATGTTTTTTAGAGAGGATAAATGTGAGACTAAAAAAACTAAAAATAATCGTTTCGGTCGGGTTTTTAGCAATTATCGGCGGCTGGTTTTGTTTATCGCAGACGCAAGCGGTTTTCGCAAAGCCCGCGTTTATGGACAGATACAACCGCGACGAATTTGCAAAGCCTGAACTGAAAACCAAATGCACGATTTGCCATATCGGGCGCGGCGGCGGCGAACGAAATGATTTTGGCAATGCTTTTGAAGATGCAGGCTTTCGTTTTACGCCGAAGCTGCGGGCGAAATTTCCGCAAATTTTTAATGTGCCGGAAGCCAAATCGAAGGAAATGCCGAAAGGCGGTGAACTTACTCCTAAACTTTAATGGAGCGCAAAAATCGAACTGTTTTAGCTTAATATCATTGAAATTGGCTGAGTAGATTAACGGCTTGTTTTCGATTGCTTAATGTTACATTATCCTGCAATTTGGCGGTCAGATTCATATATTCGACCAACACGGCTTTTGCTTCAGCCTTTCTGCCGAGTTCGGAGTAAAGCATTCCGAGTCGCAGTAAAACAGTTTTCGATTCGGGCAACAGTTCGGTTTTAGCTTGGCTTTTAGCGGCTTCGAGTTCGCGTAAAGCCGAGGTTTTTGCGCCTGACTGATACATTACGACCGCCAGTTTTTCAGTCAGTGCCGCGTAGTAAATCGGCAGACGTTTCCGCGCCCCGAATAAATATTTTTGCGCTTCGTCGTATTTTTTCTGCTGAACAAGGGCAATTGCCATCAGTTCATATGCTTGGTAAAGCGTATAGGAATTAATTTTTTCGTCCGGCATTTCGAGAACGGTTTTGAGGTCGAAAACTGCCTCTTCAAATTTGTTTTGGGTCAATAAGTTGCGGGCTTGACCGTAAAAAGCGGCGGCGGTCGGGCGCACATCAATCGAATTGTTGTAAGCCGCGATTGCTTCGTCGGTTTTGCCGCTTTCGGTTAGAAATGCACCGTATTGCGACCAGCTAAAAGCCGAATTTTTGTCAATCGTGACGGTGTGCGACCACAGCGCGAGATCGTTTTTCCAGACCTGATTGTAAAAAAAAGTTTTTGCGGTAAGCGGCAAACCGACGATTATCGTCAGCAGAATCAGCGCAAAATTAGCTTTTTCTTTGGCAATTTTCTCAATCAATTTTGCCAGATACGGGAAAATCATCATCAAAAACCCGAGCAGCGGTAGATACAAATAACGGTCGTGAACGATTTGTTCGGTCGGAAACGCCGTCGCACTCATCGCCGGAGCAAGCGTTAGAATAAACAGCGCAAAGCCGAATTTTTGCACGAAACTCTTTTTTGCTAAAAGCCAAAACAACGCGATTGCCGCCGCCGAAATCAGCAAAGGCAACGCAAACTCGAAAAAATTTATTTCCGCCAACGGTCGCAAAGAATGATTGACGGCGAGCCGGACGGGGAAAATTATTTGCTCTAAATAAAAAACGAACATCGCAGGAATTGTCCGAATTGTCGCCGTCAAACTCACACCGTCTTCGGGCGGCAGCGAGATTGCGCCCAACGCCAGCCAACGTGCAGCGAAATATAAAATTGCGATGATGACAAACGGAATCGTCATTTTGACGGCGTTCGTTTTGTTTGTCGAACGGGAGAAAATTAGGAAAAAAAGCGGGAAACACAAAATGCCGATTTCCTTTGAACCGAGCGCGAAAGCATAAAAAATCAAGGTAATTATCAAATCGAGAGGTTTTACCGTAATTAATTTTGTTTTCGATTGTTCAGATTTTAGATAATTTTGCGAAACATTTTCCGCAAACCATAACGCGCTGAACAAAAATACCCCGAATAATAAATCCGGCGAGCCGGAAATCCACACGACGGATTCGGAGTGAACCGGATGAACTGCGAAAATCAGCGTTATCGCCAATGCCAAAACAGGCGGCATTTTCCAACGCCGCAACAGCAAAAATATCAGCAAACAAACGCCTGTGTGAAGCAAAATATTGAGAAAATGCCAGCCTAGCGGACTCGTGCCGAAAAACAAAAAATTCAGAATCAACCACGAAATAAAGGTCGGACGATAATAGTTGCTCGCGGAAATCGTGCCGTCGCCTTTGAACGCCCAAACATCGGATGTTAAGGCTTTGCCGTAAAGTGTCGAATCTTGAATCAGCGGATTTCGGAGAATTTGCCGGTTATCGTCATAAACAAAATCTCCGCCAAGGCTGTTCGCAAAAACGCCAAAAGCAATGATTGCGATTAAAATCAGCCAACGCAGTTCGGATTTCAGATTCATATTTGTAGAATTTCGCGGCGAAGTTGTCTATTCTGCCGAATATTCTAGCGCACTTTGCAGCAGAGTTGTAGAGAAGCGTCACTTGAATCTAGTATTCACGGCTCTACAAATCGAAAAAGGCGTAAAGCATTGCTAAAGCGCGGACTTTGCCTTGTTACTTTTTTTGTAAATCTTGGTTCGCGCCGACAATGTAGCTGTCACGCGCTCTGATGACGAGATTCGGACGGTCAACACGGACTTTGATTTGTTTTCGTTGTCCGGCTTGACCGCTTTCCTGCGGTATGTAACCGATTGAGTATTGCCGCCGCAGTTCCTCGGCGATGCTTTCAAATGTTTTGGTTAATCCGCCCGGAGTGCTTTCCGCGTTAAAAACTCTGCCGCCGGTGCTTTCCGACAAATCTTTTAAATAAGCTCTGCCCGTAACATATTCCTGACTCGATGTGCCGCTGCCGCGATTACCGATTTGCGGAAAAGGTTGAAAAATTCCGCCGTTGCGCTGATTATCGAGAAATGTGTTGAAGTAGATCGGGAAAATAATCGTATCAGCTTCTTCGGCTTCGCGGACGCTGCTGCTGTAGTCGCTTTTTTCCGAAGTCGTGTCAACGCCGTCAGTAAACAGCACGATTGCCTTGCGCCCCTGAATCTTGCTGAGACGTTTGCGAAGCGTAAAATCAACCGCGTCATAGAGCGAAGTTCCACCGCCGAAACGGGTTTTTTGAATCCCTTTGTAAATCTTCCGGCGGTCGAGCGTCGCTTCGGCTAAAACACGAACTTTATCGTTAAATTCGGCGACCATCACGCTGTCCTGGGGCTTTAATTGGTCAACAAAAGCAATCGCGGCGGCTTGGATTTCTTCGATTTTATAAGATGTCGAAGGACTCGTGTCAAGCAGTAAAACAACCGTGAAAGGATTGTCGGTCGTCGCAAAATATTCGATTTGCTGTTCCTTGCCGTCCTCGAAAATCTTGAAATTTTCCTTTGAAAGATTCGGAATATAATATCCGTTACGGTCGAAAACTGAAACCGGAATCGAGATCAGATTCGTTTCGACCTTGACGACATCATCATCCGAATCGCTTAAAACTTCAGTGTTTTGAGTTTGAGATTTAGGATTCGACTTGTTGGAACTGTCGTTATTTTGTGAAGGAAGTGTCGAAAATGTGCGGCTGTTTGACGGTTTCGATTCGGAATAAGGTTTTTCTTCCGGTTTTGGGAGATTCGATTCCGTGATCTGAATCTGAACCGGCGTATTCGGCTGCGTCGTCGGCGCAGTCGTCGCTCTCCGACCGGACTGGGCAAAACCGTTTGAAGTAAAACTTAAAATCAACATTGAAAATAGAATAAAATTTCTCACTTTTAACCTCACACAAGTTTAAAAAAATGAATTGCCGGCAATTTTTTGATGCAAAAATTTTTCAAAAAGGTTCGCGGTTTTATTGTAGATTATTGTAAAGCGTCAAAGTCGTAAAGCCAAGCATTATCAAAACAACCGCCCAACCCGCGACTTGCAGCCAAAGCGGATGAACATATTCGCCGACGATTTTTTTCTTTCTCGAAGCCAGCAAAATCAGCGACAAACCAACCGGCAAAATAAAGCCGTTTACCATTCCCGCCTGAATCAAAACCTTGACCGGATTGCCGGCAAAAAGGAAAATTACCGTTGAAAAAATGATAAAACCAATTATCACGAAATTATTTTTCGCGGCGATTTTTTCGTGAAATGTTTTGAGAAACGAAACCGATGTATAAGCCGCGCCGATCACGGACGTAATCGCAGCCGACCACATCACGACTCCAAAAATCCGGTAGCCGATATTTCCCGCCGCGTTTTGAAAGACCGATGCCGGCGGATTTTTATCGTCAATCGCCAAACCAAGCGTAATTACGCCGAGTGATGCGAGAAACAGTAAAAACCGAATAATCGCCGTCAAAATAATTCCTGTGACTGCGCCGCGATTGACTTCGGGAAGCGATTCGACACCCGAAATTCCCGCGTCAATCAAGCGGTGTGCGCCCGCAAATGTGATGTAACCGCCAACCGTTCCGCCGACCAAAGTAACGATTGCCGGCGGCGAAATCGTTTCGGGCAAAAACGTCCGGTAAACCGCCTGACTGATTGGCGGCTGTGATTCAAAAACGACAAAAATTATCAATCCGAGCATTAGCACGCCGAGAATTTTGACGAAAAAATCCATCGCTTTTCCAGCTTCTTTAATGAGGAAAATCATAATCGCCACGCCTGCGCTGATAATCGCGCCGTATTCCGGTTTCAAATCGAATAACACATTTAAGCCGAGTCCGCAGCCCGCGATATTGCCGATATTAAACGCCAGACCGCCGAACGCAATCAACGCTGCGAGAACATATCCACTGCCGGGAAAAGTTTCGTTCGCCACATCCTGCCCGCGCTTTCCGCTGACCGTCAAAACGCGCCAGATATTGAGCTGCGCGAAAATATCAAGCACGACCGACAGCAGAATCACGAAGCCGAAACTTGCCAAAAGCTGCTTGGTAAAAACGGTCGTCTGTGTTAAAAATCCGGGACCGACCGCCGATGTCGCCATCAGAAAAGCCGCACCGAGAATAACCGATGAAATCGAAGATTTTTTCATTAGCTTGTAAAATAATCCGTTTTGCCGCTGTTAGCAAATCTGAAGCGGACAAGAGTGTCCGCGCTCCGTTCGATGCACTGATTTACTACTTGAAATTTTTAGTTTATATTCGTAAAACCACAAAAAATCTATTGACAGGAGAAAATATGGCGGCAGAAATCGGACAAAATCGGCTTGTATCATTGGATGTTTTTCGCGGAATGACCATTGCAGGTATGGTTTTGGTCAATAATCCGGGAAGCTGGGGCGCGATTTATTCGCCGCTCGAACACGCGCCGTGGCACGGCATTACGCCGACCGATTATATTTTCCCGTTCTTTCTGTTCATCGTCGGCATTGCGATTCCGCTGGCACTCGGCAAACGTCTGGCGGACGGCATTACGAAAAATGTTTACATAAAAATTCTCACACGCGCCACCACTATTTTCGGACTCGGATTATTGTTAGCGGCGTTTCCGATTGTTAATTTGACGGAAAGCAATATTCCGATGTTTGCCAAATTTGCCGCGATGATCGGGATTATGGCGACCGTTTATTTTTGGCTTGTCGGCAAAAACAGGGAAGCAATCGGTGTTGGATTAGTGACGACGATTTTGCTGTCGGTGTTTTATCTGGCGGGTTATATGCTGTTTTTTAATAATTTCTCGACCTTGCGAATTCCCGGAGTTTTGCAGCGAATCGCGGTTTGTTACGCGGTTGTTTCGATTCTTTTTCTCCATACGAACTGGAAACAATTGACGATTATCGGCATCGCGCTGCTGCTTTTTTACTGGTTAATAATAATAATTGTGCCGGTTCCGGGCTGCGAACTGACGACGATTGACGACAAGGCTTGCAATCTTGCCGCGTATCTCGACCGGACGATTCTCACCGAAAATCACATCTGGCGGAGCGCGAAAGTTTTTGACCCGGAAGGAATTCTTTCGACGATTCCGGCTCTCGTCACGACGATTTCCGGCGTTTTGACAGGAATGTGGCTCAAAACCGAAAAAAGCGATACCGAAAAAGTCGGCGGAATTTTCTTTGCCGGCGTGATTTTATGTGCGGTCGGTTGGTGCTGGAATTTCTTTTTCCCATTCAATAAGGCACTTTGGACGAGTTCATATGTTGTTTATACATCAGGACTTGCACTTTGTTTTTTAGGTTTTTGCTACTGGTTGGTTGATATTAAAGGTTATAAAAAATGGGCGAAACCATTCGTGATTTTCGGTATGAACGCGCTCGCACTGTTCGTTTTTTCGGGACTTTTCGGACGGTTGATTGGAATTATCAAAATCGTCGGCGCGGACGGCAAAGATATTTCGCTGCAAAACTGGATTTACAACACGATATTTTTGCCGCTGGCAATGCCGATTAATGCTTCACTGATGTATGCGGTCTGCTTTATTCTGTTTTTCCTTGGATTGATGTGGCTGCTCTACCGCAAACGAATTTATATCAAGGTTTAACGTCAGACGAAATATTTTCAATTCAACTGTCTGTATCCGAAGTTTTTCGACACTGTATGAAAGACGTAAATTGATATTGGGCGTTGAAAACTTTGAAGGTTAATTTTGACTGCGTTTTGAAGGCACAATTATTGCCTCAAATCGCAATAGAAATCAATTCTGAAAATCATCTCACTAAATTTACTTTTAATTTTTGCCCACCGGCTAAAAGAATCGAAATTTAAATGCAGAATTGTAAATTAATCTGCATAAAGTTGTATTAATCGCAATAAAATTTCTTTTATATTACGTTCCAATTTTCAAGGAGAAAAAGTTTATGTCCTCGAAACTAAAAAAAATCAAGGTTTTGTCTTTAACGGTTTTTGTCTGTCTGGCACTCTTCGGGTTCCTTAACAGTAAATATTTTGTTCGACAATCGCTCGCCTTCAGCAGCGGACCGCCGCTTGGAAGCACCGGCGCACCGGGCGAAACAACCTGCACCAATTGTCATATTGCAAATGTCGGAAACGGACAATTTACTATCATTGCGCCGGCAAATTACACGCCGGGACAGACTTATCAAATTACGGTTCGGCATCAAACTACCGACACGACGCGCAAGCGTTGGGGTTATCAAATCACCGGTTTAGCGGGTTCGACACCGGCTGCTGACTTTACCACTTTGAATAATGATTCATCGGTCAGCGAGGGTGCAGGCGGACGCAAATATATTCAGCACACTTCGAGCGGAACATTTATTAATCAAACCGGCGGCGCGTTTTGGACGTTTAACTGGACTGCCCCGACGACAAATATCGGCGCGGTGACACTTTACGCCGCCGGAAATCAAGCCAATAACGACGGAACTGCCAATGGCGACCAGATTTACACTGCAACCGCGACAATTCAACCACAGGTTGTCGTTCCGCCGCGTCCCGGAACTTTCGATTTTGACGGCGACCGGAAAACCGACATCGCCATTTTTCGCCCCGCGCCCGGTGAGTGGTGGTATTCCAGAAGTTCTAACAATCAAGTCGCCGCTCTTCAATTCGGACTTTCGACCGACAAAATAGTTCCCGGCGATTTTACCGGCGACGGCAAAACCGACATTGCCGTTTGGCGACCTTCGACCGGCTTTTGGTTTGTTTTGCGAAGTGAGGATAATTCCTTCTTTAGCTTTCCGTTCGGATCAAGCGGCGATATTCCTGCACCTGCCGATTACGACGGTGACGGCAAAGCGGATGCGGCAGTCTTTCGTCCCGCGACTTCGACCTGGTTTATTCGCCGCTCAAGCGACGGCGGCACGACCATTACTAATTTCGGCATCGCCGAAGACAAACCCGTCGTTGCCGATTACGACGGAGACGGGAAAGCCGACATCGCTATTTTCCGTCCGTCGGTCGGTCAATGGTGGTATCAGCGCAGCAGTAACGGACAAGTCGCCGCACTGCAATTCGGACAATCAACTGACAAACCCGTTCCGGCAGATTACACGGGCGATGGCAAAGCGGACATTGCCTTCTTCCGTCCGTCAAACGGCAATTGGTATATTCTGCGCTCGGAAGACAACACGTTCTTCTCGTTCCCGTTCGGCACAAACGGTGACATTCCGGCAGTCGGCGATTATGACGGCGACGGTAAGGCAGATACGGCAGTGTTTCGTCCGTCAAACAACACCTGGTTCGTCAACCGAACGACGGCGGGAGTTCTCATCACCAACTTCGGCGCGGCAGGCGATCAGCCGATTCCCTCTGCTTTTCTGCCCTAAATTAAAGTCGTATGTTTCGGTAATTGTCTGACAATTTGATTTTTACCGATTCAAGCTGTAATTAATTTTCGTAGCGAAACCTGATCTGTAAATGCGGATTAATTTCTGAAAAGGACAAATTATGACTAAAACAGTTTTACCAAAAGATTCGGTTTTTATAAACATCAAATCTATTTTGTCGGTAGCGATAGTTTGTTTCGGGTGTTTTTCAAATGTCCGCAGTCAGGATCAGGTTTCAATTATGGAGTCAGTTTCAAAAGATTCCGAACCGAAGGTCGAAATTGAAAAAAACAAACCGACTATTGCCGCAAAAAGTCAGATGAAAGTAACATTCGATGAAAATTCGCCGGGAGTCATTTTCGTCGAAACAAACGGTGAAAAGATTCGGATTGACGCGAATAAAAAGACGGTCGCGCAAATTTCCGCACCTTCTGAAATAAAGGCGGTTGAAACTCCAAAAAATAATGAAGTCGCCAAAGTCGAAACCAAACCGGATGAACCGAAAACTGAAATTAAACCTAAAAAACAAGAAGAAAGCGTCTATGATTTTGACGAAGGCGAAGAGCCGTATGATTATCGAGTCGTCAATGTTCCGACCCCGAAAAAAGTGCCGAAAGGAACGTGGAATTTGTTTTTCGCGCACCGCTTTTCGCAACCTGTTCATCCGTTAAGCGAAAGCGGAAAAAATCTGCTCGGTCTCGACAGCTTTTCGGTTTCATCGTTTGGTGTAACGTATGGAATCACCGATAAACTCTATGTTTCGGCAAGCCGTTCGCCGCTCTGTCAACGCGGTTTGTGCCGGACGATTGAGGTCGGTTTCGGTTACAATTGGCTCGCGCAAAGCAAAAAATCGCCGTTTGCCTTGACGACTTACGCAAGCATCGAAGGCAACGACAATTTTACCGAAGAATATACTTACAATCTTCAAACGATGATGTCGGCACGGCTCGGCAAACGTGTTTATTTGTTTTTTTCGCCCGCCGTTCATCTGAACGCCAACGGACAGCACCGTTTTAATCCGCGACCAGACGATTATTTCCCGCCGGCGACGGTTGCGAACAGCTTCAAATTACCGACCAACGGCGCGTCATTCGGCTTCGGCGCAAGCGTTTTAATCACGCACGACATCGCCGCGCTGTTTGATTTCGCGCCGCGCACCGGCTTCAAACTCGGACAGATCAACCCGATCTTCGATAATAATTTTAACGTCACCGGATTCAAAAATGTTTCTGAGCCGTCAATCGGTTTCGGCATCCAAAAAAATCTCGGCAGACATTCATTTGCGCTGACTTTTTCCAATACGCAAACCAGCACGACGAGCCGTTATAATTCGAGCAATCTCGTGCTAAAACCGCGCCGATTGACCATCGGATTCAACTTGTCGAGAAGGTTTTAAAATGGAGCGCAAGCAAAGATACTGATACCAAGTTGCGTAAAAAGAATTAAAAAAAACGAGCTTATTAAGCCGGCGGTCTATGACCGCCGATGTCTGTTAAATATTTTGATCGGCGGTCACAGACCGCCTGCTTAACGAACAGATTTTATGATTATTTATGCGCGCAACTCGATATTACGCTCCAATCTATTCTTTAATCGTAAAAACACGAATCTCATTCGCCAGTTCACCTTGCAGTCTTAATTGCTCGGCTTCCAACGACTTACGCTCTTTTTCCATATTTTCGAGCTGTGTTTCCTGATCGTTTGCCTTGGCGATGTAGCGCGTAATCAGCGTTTTGGCTTCGGGCGTTTTTGAGAGAGTTTCGATGTTTTCGCGCAGACGCTTTTGATCTTCTTCGATTTTTTCAACTTCATCGTCAAACGAACTGAGTTTGTTTTCGATTTCCGCAATTTTCGTTCGCAGATCAATCAATTTTTCTAATTTTGCGCGGGTTTCCGCATTAATATATCTTTGCGCGACAAACAGTTCCAAATCGGTTCTCGACAGCGAAGTTAATTGATAATTATCAGCTAAACCCTGACGAACGCGGATTTTCAATTCCTTTTCCTCAAAACCTCTGAGTTCGACGCGGAAACGATGATATTTCTGCGTCGTATAATCCGGTTTCGGCGTGTCGTCGGTCAAAGTCCAGCCGTCCACGACCGGATATTCGATGTAGAGAACCTTCGGGCGATTGGTTTGATTGGTGATTTGATAAAGTTTTTCGGAAGTCTGGAAATAATTCACCTGAAAAACGCCGTTGACGACCTTGATAATTTTCGCCGGTTCGCGGTCTTCATTATTGCGAACACGAACATTCGTGCCGAGATCGAGCGCAAACGAAATCAAGCGTTGTTCCTTTGGTTTAAGCCGTTCCATCAAGGCTTCGCCCGCGTAGGCGTTGCCGTCAAGAACCGTTAAACTGCCGGATTCGAGCGTCAAATCCGTCAAATTTTTGAGCAAAACACCGCTGTAAGGTCGGTCTCGGCGAACTGCTTCGTTATAAATCGCGGCGCGTTCACCGTCCATTTTCGTCTGAATAATCGGAATCAAAGCCGAACGGTCGCGCAGAACGGTCACAGGCTGCTCAATTCGATATTCAAACAAATCACCGATCTCTTCGCCGACAGTCGTATTTTGATAACTGCTTGACGAGTTTTGTAATGCCTCACTAACGGTTGTTGTTGCAGCATCGGCAGTAACCATAAAATTTTGTTGGGCAGTTGTATTATTCACTGTGCCGGATTGGAGCAACGCTAGTTGACTCGTTTGTCTTCCATTAATCGGTAAGTTTTGGATTTGTTGTTGAGAAATCGTATTCCCCAATGACGAATTATTTGTATTGAGACTGCTCTGCGGTTCATAAATTTGCGGAGTCAATTGCAGATCAGGCGAAGTCGGGACAACCGGACGATAGCGGTAAAAAGGCTTTTGTAACTGTTGAATAAACGAAATCGGCGAGCCTGAAACCAACGATAACTGCACATTTTGCCAATCTTCGTCACTGACATTATCAACAATCGCCCAACCTTGAAAAAACGGTTTTCCGGCTTCGTCCAAAACGACTCGATAGGTTGTTTTCCAGATCGGCGCGGCAATCGTGTAGCTGACGATCATTTCGCGCTGACCGCTGCCGTTCGAGGTAATCGTGATCGTTTTCGCATCGCGCCGTCTGGTTGAAGCCGTCGCGTTGGCAAATTCGTTAAGGTCTTTTTGCGTGCCTTCGTCCAATAATTTGACGCTTTTGACATCGCTTAGATCAAAGCTCGAAATCTCGCCCGTCTCCGAAGCGATGACCAAAACGCTCGTCGTCATTGTTTCCTTTTCAGTGCGGATTTGTTTGCGTTCGACGGTCAAAACCGAACCGACCGCCAAACCTTTTGACGAAGTAACGGCAACCTTTGCGCCTTGCAGTTGCGCCAAAACATTGGCAATTCCGCCGCCTTCGCCGGTTATCGCGCCGACTGAGAAGGGAATTTCCGCCATTCTCGACGAAACCGGCGCGGACGAATTATACGAAACCGCGCCGATTTTGCCTTGTCCGAGGTCTAGCACGACCATTGACTTTAAAACATCGTCAACCTGCGATTGTTTGAACGAAAGATTAACCTCTGCGTCGCCCGAAATCATTCCGCGCCGTTCGACGTAAGAAACGCCGTTTGAATACAAAATAACGCGGCGAATCGGGAGTTGATTGACCGCGTTATTTTCGACTTTCGGTGAATTTGCTTTAATTGGCGGAGTTTGTTTTGCCAGCCTTGTCTGTGCCGGCATTAAAATTGAACACAATAATATTAAAGAGAGAAAAAGTTTGATCCTCATTTTTTTGATTTCCTTGTTAGATTCGATTTTCTGAAAAACTCAGATTAAAAGATGATGCGACATCAACAATTAGTTGCTTGAAGCCCAAATGGAACGCAGGCATCCCTGCCTGCGCGTATTTGATTAAAAAAATCTAGAATGCAAAAAAAACACTCGCAGGCAAGGATGTCTGCGTTCCGACATTACGATTTTTGAGTGGATTTATTTTTCTCTGCATCTTTCGGCGTGTCGTTTTTCTTGTCGTCTTTGTTTTTCAGGTAATCGTCTTTGGCTTTTTTGCAGCCGTCGGCGATTTTTTGTTTGTCGCCTTTGTTTTCTTCAATGTTCTTTTTGATGGTTTCTTTGGCGAAATCAACGGCGTATTCGCGGATTTTTCGCGTCACGAAATTATCGTCGGCGTTTTTTTGATCGCTGTTGATTAAATCAAGCAGTTCGTCGCATTCGGCAACACCGGTTTTTGCGCTGTCGTTCAAATTTGCTGAATTGCTTGAAGAATTGTCCGAACTTCCGGTGGTTGCTTTCTGAATAAAACTACAGCCGAAACCGACGGTCAAAACTAATAAAATTGCGGGTAAAACGGTAAATTTATTTTTCATAATTTTCTCTCGAAATTTGCTGTCACGATTCTAAGAGAAAATCAGTTTTTTTGAAAGTGGACGAATCTAAAAAGTATTTTGATTTGGATTTTTACCGCTGAATTCGTAAATTACATACAGGTTCAGCGCATTATCTTTGATTTCGGAACGCACGTCTTTAACATTGGCTTTAATGTTGCCGTTGGTCGCGGCAATCGGTAAATTGAGCGCGATTTGCTTGCCCTGCAAAATTTGCAGCGGATTGACGCGCTGATTCAATGTTCCCTGAACAAGCGGAGTGATAATGCCGCTCAAAACCGGCGTAACGCCGTCCAGATTGACCGTTTCAATATTCAACTGCCCGAAAACGATTTGCTGATTCGCATCATAACGAAGGTCGAGGTTCGCCTGCGTCCAACCACTGAAATTAATACAGCCGAGCATCGAATTATAACTTCCGCGAAAAGCAAGCGGCGCAACAATCCGATTATTATCAAACTTCAAAGTGCTTTGAACGCCGCTGCCTTCGGGCAGAAGCGTGATTTTACCATCGCACGGATTATCTTGAAAAAGCGCGTAATTCGCCGTTGCAGAGTTTGCCGCAACTTTATTTTCGGTCAAACTCAGCGGAAAAGAAGGCGCGTTCATATCACGAAAAATTGTCTTCAAAACCTCATTGAAAAAGTCCTGTTTCAAAACAATTTGCGCCGTCGCCGGCGGATTTCCGTTCGCATCAGGCGGTTGAACCGGCGTTCCCGGCGTGACTCCGGCACGCGGAACACCGACGAAAAAATAAAACGTCAAAATACCGCCAATCAGTAATCCAACCAAACTTCCGACAATAAATGTGACAGTCTTGCTCATAAAATATTTAATTATTTCGCCATTGTCGGCGAAGTCATCGGAGTCGCCGAATTCGTATTTGCCGCCGCATTATTTTGTCCCGACTTCATCGCTTGATTGAGCAATAACGCGACTGTGTTGAAAATCAGATCAGCCTGCGCCTTAACCTGCGACGCATCAATTTTCGCATAATCGGTCGGCAGCGTAAAAAGATCAGGCATAATTTCGGTCTTTATGTCAGTCATTTCCGTCACAATCCGCAAACCCTGATAACCCTGCACATTGCCGTTCTGTGACTGTGAAACCGTTTCGGAATGAAGCGGCAAACCCGTTTCCTTATCTATCAAAAAGAATGATTCGGTCGCCACTTGTCCGGCTTGCGACTGCGTATTTGTGACTGCGCCGTAGCGGTATTTGATAACCTGTCTGCCATTCACGTTTTCTTCGCCGACGCGCTCAACGCCTTTGACATTTTTAACCTGATTGACGATTTGCTCCGGCACCATCAATTGGCGAACATCAAAACCGAGCGAATCTTTGTCCAAAATCGCGTATTGTTTGCGGTTCGGGAGCAGTAAATAATTTGTCCCGGCTTTGTCGAGATAAACGATTTTATCGCCGTTCGGCAGATTAAATTCCATTCGACGATCAGCGGCACTTCGCGCGACATTCGCCGAAATCGTCGGAAAAGCCGTCGCATTTTTATCGCCGGTCGCTTCGAGTTTCAACTGCACGACTGCCTGATATTGATCCGGTTCTTTAGTTTCCGAAATCGTCGCCGTCGAATTGATGTTTGAATTAGTATTTGAATTCATCATCGAATTGGCGTTCGAGACAGAATTCGCGGAATTGGAATTTAGATTCGTCGTCTGAACATTAGAATTAGTCGCCGGTTTTTCGCAAGAAACCGCAAAAATCAGCCACAAAACCAAAACAAACATCAAAGCGAACTTCGCCGAAATAAACTGCTGCATTTTAAAATCTCCTTTTAACTTGTGTCTTGATTTAATACAACTTCAAAACTGTCAAAAGGGTTGATGCAAAAGCTATGCCTTTATCAGAAATTTTTATTTGATAAACCAATGGCGAGAATGACAAATAGCGTCCCGAATATTGCCACGCCGTAAAGCCAGCCCTTTTTCGGGTTCACTCTTTTTCCAGAAAGAAGATTTCTCTCGCCGTCGCCGTTTTTGATTTTTTTTAGTTCGGTATATTTGAAACTGAGCGTTTGTTTCAAATCAACTTCGACGATCTGAAAACCGTCGGCTTCGATACTGCTGATCGTGCCGTAAAAATCACGCTTATCGAGCCTGATGACCGTGATTTTTCCGCCAACCCCGATTTTTTCAACTTGTCTTTTGAGCTTTTCTTTTGCCGCCGTTTGAACCTGCTTCATTTGTGATGAATCCGCCGGATTTGTTTGGGCGAAACATAAATGATTACTCGAAATGAGAATTGCCGCGAAAGCTAAAATTGCTAAAAATGAGTGTCGCATAACTTTTTATCTGAAGTTTTGAATTGTTTATTTTCAAATGTATCGGGGCGACGTTACAGTTAGACAAGCAACAATACCTTTAAAAGTAATTTCACGCGGGCATTGGGGCGGTCATTAACCGACGTTCGCGGTCAGCCGCGTAAGCGATACAAGCCTTTAAGTCTTCTCGCGTTAAGTCGGGAAAGTCTTCAAGTATTTCTTCTTGGGTCATTTCGGAAGCCAAATATTCAAGCACTTCGTAAACCGTGATTCGCAAACCACGCACACAAGGTTTGCCGCCGCGTTTGTTTGGTTCGATTGTGATAAAATCTCGGTAATTCATAACGAAATTATCGGCTACTTGGGAATCAAAAGCAAGCAAAAAAAATTCCCAACGATTTAGATAACGTGTGGCGAAACCGATTACCACAAGCAAAAGTTTGAAACAGCAAAAATCAGATGCGGCGGACAGGTCGAACTCGGTGCTTGACTACTTCTTTCATCGCTGAATTGTTCGGCATTGCGTTATTGTCCAAGACCTGCCTCGGATTCTCTCGCAACTCTGGCTAACAGGCGCAACGCTTCGTTCACGGCTTCCGATGTCGGAAACAGTTTGGCTACGTCAGGTGCTAGAGTTACAGTTGTTTCGATAGGCTTGCGTCTGCCTGCGCCACGCGCGACAACAGTCAATTTACTAAAGTCGTATTCAGGGCGAAGTTCGTCGTCCATTTCAGATGTCTTCTTCATATTTTTTGCGCTCCAGGCGAGTCGCTTCTCGTGCGCTAATCAAACGAGTTGCTGGCGGTCGCTCCGTGTAAGAAACGACAAGTAACCGATTTTGATTGGATTCGCCCATCATAATAAAACGGTTTTCTTCAAACGAGTGGTCAGGGTCAGCAAAGATGACAAATAACGGGTCGTTGAAAACTGTTTCTGCTTCTTCAAATGAAACCGTGTGTTTCTTCAAATTAGCTTCCTCTTTTTCAGCGTTCCACTCAAATTTCACAAAAAGATTATAACACTGCCAAGAAGTAAATTGGCAGGGCAAATAGAAGATGTCGAACGCCTCAGATCACGTTCGGCGAAACCGCCGGAAAGCCCTTTTGATTCTTACACGCAACATTGTAAAGAAACAGGTAGTCCGCCGCAGTGAGCAAAAATCAAATGCGGCGGACAGGTCAATCTCTGTGCTTGACTGCTTCTTTCATAGCTGAATTGTTCGATGGCGCGTTATTTTCACCACGAACGATTAGAAAAAGTATCTTCGGATTAAAGCTACTGATTCTTTACCGTCTTGAGTGCAAGAATCACACCAAGTTCCGCGTCCGTCAACAGGTCCTTCATATTCCCAACGAAAAATTTTGTTGTATTTGCCCTTTTCGTCAACGATTTTCAGATATGTTTTTTGCAGAATTACATAAAGAACCTGATTGTTTGGAAAGCCAACTTTGAAGGCTGCCAAACCGTCTAAAGTATCTCTACCCAAATAATCTAATTTAATTTCCTTGCCGCCTCTGCCAACTTTGCCATAAGCATAAGTAATGTCTGCTCTAGTTCCGTCTTCGACATAGAACGAGAAATGCTCGTAACTTTTTGTGCCTTCTTCTCCAGTAGAAAAATTGGCGACTTGCATTTGCGCGTAAGCCGAACTTGTCGAAAAGGACAAAGCCAAGAAAAGTGCGAAAATGTGTGTGCGAGTAAAAAGAGTTTTCATAATAATCAGCTACCTAATTTGTAGTTTTCAAGGTTCATCTCCACAGACAAATCTGTTCCCATAAATTGACCTTTAGTATCTAACTTTATTAAGCCAATACCTCTTGAAAGATAGTAAAAAGCTGTAATCGGATTTCCATTTTGATTTTTAGAAACAGTAATCTTTAAACAATCGTTGTATTTCTTTCCGTTAACTTCAAATTCAGCAATCTTTTCTGCTTTAGCTTCGCTAACTCCGTTGCCGTTACTTAATCTCCAAGAAATTTGTTCAGGAATTGGTATTGGAAGCCACAAATACTCTTTAGTTGTCGGCTTATCATTTTCGATGATGTAAAGTCCGTCTTTGTCAATTCTATAAAACTCAAAAGAAGCGCCTTCTGATTTTGGGTTATTCGGCGA
This sequence comes from Pyrinomonadaceae bacterium, assembly GCA_965247805.1. Lineage (GTDB taxonomy): Bacteria > Acidobacteriota > Blastocatellia > Pyrinomonadales > Pyrinomonadaceae > JAFDVJ01. The sequence goes on along the minus strand of OZ252034.1, from coordinate 2,756,952 downwards.
TGAAGTTTTGATTTTTGTGTAGGTTTTTCCACTGATTAAAATTTCACCGTCAACGCTTCTGATAACTCTAGCCTTTGTAATGTCAGAACCCAAACCACCGCTTGCTTGATATTCCCACTGAGCGTTTTTCGGAAGTGGATAATATTCCAAATCTTTTGAAGTATTCATTAAAGAATTGCTCAAGCAACTCGAAAAGAATATACAAAATAAAAGGACTACAAAAAATTTAGACATAATATTTTCTAACACGCAATTTTCGGTTGCATCAAAGAAAGCCATCGAACGGTTGAGATAACGTGGGGCGAAACCGCCACCAAGCCCATTTGAGTTCAACGGACAACGCCCAAACAAAGTCGCTGCTTCGCCATCACGTCCACTATTTGTTCGATGGCTTCTTAGTTAGGGCTTTAAAGTTTCTTTCTTTAAACGTTCGCGGCGAATCCGCTCACGTTCTTCGTCAATTTTTCTTTGCTTAATAGCCTTATCCTTGCGTTTAATCTCAGCTTCTATATTAGTATCGGCAATATTCACATTTGCAGCATTTCCTCTGTAAGGAATTCCAACCCATATTTTGAAATCACTACATTTTAAGGTTGCATAGAACTCGTTTGGGATTAACCAACCTTTTGCAGGAAATTTTGCTTTCTCAATTAATTGCTTCACGAAACTCTGAGAAGTTGAAGGCTCATATTCATTATAATGCACACTAAAAGCATATAATTTGTCGTTGAAAAAATACCAGCTAAAATCCACATCTTCATACTCTTCGGGAAGCAATAATTTTTCGTCTTCTTCAAAACCGTTACTGGACATCCAAACAAGCCCGATTTCTTTACCTTCTTCCACACTATCATCAGAAACTCCACTTAACGGAAAATAACCTGCTTTCTCCTTTGTATTGTAGAACATAGTTGCAAAGTTAGGAATTATCTCGTTGATTTCCTTTACTGTTTGACCAATATAAAAACCGCGTAACGTAGGTGCTTTGGCTGACTGACATTGTGCTACTGTTTTCGTCTGTGCGAGAACAGGAATAGTAATAACGAAAAGCAAGCCACATTTTAATAAAAAGTAAATATTTTTCATTCTTCCTCTTCTCGCTGCTTGATTAAACCAAGTGCCATCGAACTATTGATTGTGCCGAACCATTCGGTATAACACTCTTTTTCGGGGGTTATATAGAACCATTCCGCATAAGCATCTTAATATGCGGATTATTTATAAACTAAATTTTTACAAAAAACAAGAAAAAATCTAAGCCTTTTCCAAATTTGCAAATTTCTCGATTAATTTCTTTTGACCGAAGCCGGGAAAGCTGACCGTTAATTTGACGTTATCGCCGGTTCCTTCGCGGCGCAGGACTAAACCTTTGCCGTATTTGGCGTGGCGGACGTGTGCGCCGGCGGTGAAGCCCTGTTCGATTTTGGGTTTTGGGTTTTGGATTTTGGATTGTTCGGACAAATCACGCAATTTGTCGAAGCCTGACGGTTGTTTTTGAATGGTCGGCGGCGCGTTTTCGCCCTTCTTTTTGTTGAAGAAATCGGCAATCGCGTCGGCACTGTTGTAGGTTTTTCCGGTGTAGAGATTTTTCGGTTTTTCCTCACGATTCGTTTCGCCTTTGAGCGCGGAAACGGCGTGTTTGTTAGTCTTGTTGGCGTTGTTTTTGGCAAATGAAAGCCAGCTTGAACCGCGCGATAAATCTTGAATTAACTCTAACGGCATTTCGTTCAAAAACTGCGAAGGTTCCGCCGCCGTTTCTTCACCGTAAACGCGGCGGCGCATCGAATGTGAAATATACAAAACGCGTTCGGCGCGGGTGATGGCGACATACGCGAGGCGGCGTTCCTCTTCGAGTTCCTTCGGGTCGTTGATCGAACGTGAATGCGGAAAAATGCCGTCTTCGAGACCGACGAGAAAAACGACCGGAAACTCTAAACCTTTCGCGGCGTGAACGGTCATCATCGTGACGGCGGCGTTGCTGTCAAATTTGTCGGTGTCGGAAGTCAGCGCGGCGTGGTCAATAAAATCGCGCAAACCGCTGTCTTCCATCTTGTCGTAATCAACCGCCGCGTTGACCAATTCTTCTAAATTTTCGAGTCTTTGCGCCGATTCGTCGGTGTTTTCGGCGCGGAGCATATTCGCATAACCCGTATCTTCAATCGCCGCGATGACGACATCCGAAACCTTGCGGTCGGTCTGCGAAACTTCGGCAACTTTTGCCTGCAAACTTTCGATGGTCTGCTTAAATTTCTTCAAAGATTCGAGCGCACGCGGCGTTAGATTGAGCCGTTCTTTAAATTCCAAACCCGTAATTATCGCAATCGCTTCCCAAATCGAAGTGCCGAAATCCTTAGCGCGAAACTGCAATTCGTCGAGCGAAGTTTTCCCGAAACCGCGCGTCGGTGTATTAATCACGCGAAGCAGAGCAATGTCGTCAAACGGATTGAGCGCGACCTTCAGATACGCGATCACGTCTTTGATTTCAGCGCGTTCGTAGAACGAAAATCCGCCGACGATGTTGTAATCAATGCGGTTACGGCGCAGTGATTCCTCAAAAAGCCGTGATTGTGCGTTGGTTCGATAGAGAATCGCAACCCGGTCTTTCGGGTTGCGCCGTCGGTGTTCGTCAATTTTCATCGCCACAAAACGCGCTTCACCGTCGCCGTCATACGCCTGATGATAAAAAATCTTGTCGCCGTCCGGGTTCGCCGTCCAAAGTTTTTTGTCCTTGCGATTTTGATTGTTTTTGATGATCGCGTCGGCGACATCCAAGATCGTCTGCGTCGAGCGATAATTTTGTTCGAGCAAAATAGTTTTCGAGTTCGGAAAATGCTGTTCAAATTCTAAAATGTTCCGAATATCGGCTTGGCGAAAGGCGTAGATGCTCTGACTGTCGTCTCCCACGACGCAGATGTTCTGCTGTTTTTCGGTCAAATAACCGATCAGCGCGAACTGCAAAGGGTTTGTGTCCTGATATTCGTCAACGAGAATGTATTTGAATTTATTATTATATTTTTCGCGGACTTCGGGCGAAACGCGCAAAAGCTGGACGGTTTTAATCATCAAATCGTCAAAATCGAGCGCGTTGGCATTGTTCAATCGTTCGCCGTAAAGTTTGAAAACTCGGGCAATCGCGGTGCGTTTCTCGTCAGTGTATTCGACCTGCGAAGCGTAAAGTTCGACATCTTCACCGCGATTTTTCGAGCCGGAAATCGCATTCAAAACCATCCGCGCCGAAAGCTGTTTTTCGTCCAAACCGATGTCTTTGACACACGCTTTGATGACTTTGATCGAATCGTCGGTGTCGTAAATCGTGAAGGATTTGTTGAAACCTTGCGATAAATGCTCGATGTCCTGCCGCAAAATCCGCACACAAAGCGAGTGAAAAGTCGTGACAAGCGGCGCGGACTGCAAATTTTGTCCCTTTAGGATCGCATTGACACGCTCACGCATTTCCGCCGCCGCTTTGTTCGTAAACGTGACGGCGAGAATGTTATACGGCAAAACTTCTTTTTTCTGGATGAGGTAAGCGATGCGAACCGTAATCACACGAGTTTTCCCCGAACCTGCGCCCGCCAAAATCAGCAGTGCGCCGTCGGTCGTCGTGACGGCTTCGCGCTGTCGGTCATTTAAATCAGCTAAAATATCCATAAGTTTTGAGTGAAAGTTTAATGTTAAATCTTTGCTGGTGAAGCGTCAAAGAGAAAAATTATTAGCCACGAACAAACACAAAAGAACACGAAAAATACAAAAATTAATTTCGTGAAATTTCGTGTTTTTTCGTGTTTGTTCGTGGCTAATTTCTCTTGTTATTTAATCAAGTTCTGAATTTCCTTAAATTGTTCGTGTTTCGCGTCGCGCATCAGTTCAAACAGCGACATTTCGACGGTCGCGGGAACAACGCCGCTCGAAAACATTTTTGAAAGTCCCGCGTCGCGGTCTTCCTTGTAGCGTGAACCGACGGCATCGGTTAAAAGATGAACTTCAAAATCGTTATCTAACAAATCGTGCGCTGTTTGATTGACGCAAATATGTGTTTCAAGTCCGCATAAAACGACCTGTTTCGCGCCGTATTCATTGAGTTTTGCGATAAACGAATCAATACAAGAGCTAAACGAAGTTTTTTCGATGACTTCAAAATCGTCCGGCAAGCTGTAAAGAATTTCTTCCGCCGATCTGCCCAAACCTTTCGGATATTGCTCGGTCACGATAATCGGAACATTCAAAATCTGAAATCCGCGCACCGCCATTGCCGTCCGCGAAACGATTTGCGGAAATTCGGGAATCGCGGTGCGAAACGCTTCCTGCAAATCAACGACGACTAATACCGTTTTTGTAATATCTAAAATTTTCGGATGAGCCATATATTAATTTTGGGTTTCGGATTTTTGCTTTTTAAGTTCTTCTTTTTGTTTGAGGCGCAATTCCTTTTCGCGCATCTCCTTCTTATACGTTTTAAAGAAAAAATAAACCGCGACAAAACTGATGATGAGTATTAAAACCATCATTCCGGCGATAAAATAAAGTTCGGCGAGTCCAATATTCGGCATATTCAAAGTTTAACGCAACGCGGTTTCGTGAGCAAAAAGCAACACGCAAAGATTTGCTTGTATCAAATATTAGCAAGGCGTAAAATGCAAAAAAGGAACGCGAATTTTAGTTCGCCTGTTTTATTCACAGAGAAGGTTACTCGTTTAAAAGTTTTAGCGAACTAAAGTTCGTGTTCCTTTTCCGCCCCAAAAATGAAGTTTGCCAAAGTTATATTCATGTTAATTTTATTCTGCGCGGTTTTGGCGTGGGCGAATTTCGATGTTTCGGCGAAGGACGAATGGCACGGCATCAAATCAAAAAACTTTCAATTGATCGGCAACGCCGACGAAATTGATCTGCGCCGCGTCGCTGGCAAACTCGAACAATTTCGCTTAGTTTTCACGCAGCTTTTTCCGCAAATGAAGTTCGATTCGCCGATTCCGACGCGTGTCGTGGTTTTCAAAGATGAAGTATCTTATCAACCTTTCAAGACTATCGAATGGTCGGCAGGTTACTTCCAACCCGGCGAAGATTCAAACTATATCGTGCTGACGACTGACGGCAAAAAGAAGGACGATTTTTCAACGATTTTTCACGAATATACGCATTTTTTGATTGATAATTCGCTCGGTCGGACAAATATTCCGCCGTGGTTTAACGAGGGAATTGCCGAATATTACGAGCGATTTGCCATTGAAAACGATCAAAAAGTCACACTCGGCGCGGTCAATGAAAATGATTTGCGAATTCTCGAAAAAAACAAACCTGTTCCGCTTGAAAATTTGTTGACGACCGATTACTACACGCTGAATCACCAAACGAAGGAAGCCGCACAGCTTTTCTACGCCGAATCGTGGGCGTTGATTCATTTTTTATTGCAGGGAAATAACGGCACGCGAAGTTCGCAGCTTAATAAATACGCGGATTTATTGGTGCAGGGAACTAAGCCGAAAGACGCATTTGAGCAGGCTTTTCAATGTGACTACGCCGCGATGGAAGCCGAACTGAATAAATATCTACCGCGAAAAAAAATCGATTCGACGATTATTCCGTTCAAAGAAAAACTTGTTTTCGATAATGAAATTCAGTCATTTACAATTTCAGACGCGGAAGCCGAAGCCTTTCAGGGCGATCTGCTTTTCCATACCAACCGTTTCGACGAAGCCGAAAAATTATTGAACGAAGCCTTGAGTTTAGACCCGAATTCGAGCGTTGCCAACACCGCGCTCGGTTGGGTTTTAATGCGCCGGAAAAAGTTTGTCGAGGCGCAAATCTGTCTCGACAAAGCGATTCGCTCAGACTCTCAAAATTATCTCGCGTATTACGGTTATGCCTTCGTTTTGAGCCGCGAAGGAATGACCGAATTCGGCTTTGTTTCAGGTTACAGTGCGGCGGACGCGGACAAAATGCGTCAAAGTTTGCGGAAAGCAATCAGCCTCAATCCGAATTTTGCCGAAAGCTATAATCTTTTTGCATTCGTCAATATTGTCCGCAACGAAAACCTTGACGAATCAATTGAAATGATTAACAAAGCGTTGGCAATCGCACCCGGAAATCAGTGGTATGCGGTGCGTCACGCCGAACTTTTGATGCGGAAAGAAGATTTCACGACAGCACGAAATATGATGCGGAAAATCCTGCAAACTGCGCCTGACGACGCTCTGAAACTCTATACGGAAAACTCGATTCGCACGATTAACTCGCTCGAAGCGCAACTTGCAGACATAAGAAATGACCGCAAACGACAGCAGCGCGAAGAAGTCACTGACGCACCTCTGAGCGACGAAGAAATCGCCCGAAGACGCGCCAAAGCAATGCTCGAATCGCTCAACGAAACCTTGCGAAAGCCGAAAAAGGACGAGAAAAGGTTGCTCGGTTATATCACGAATATTGATTGCCAATCGTCGCAGATTATTTATTCAATTAAATCCGACGACCAAATGTTGCAGATGAAAGGCGAATCTTTCGATAAATTAAAACTGATTTCGTTTGAGCCGGAAATGGTTGATTCCGAATTCGGCTGCGGCGTGATGAAACGTGACAAATTATCGGTTGTCACGTTTCGCCCGAATGCCGATGCAAATTCAAAAGTCGCGGGTGAAATTGTTTCGATTGAGTTTGTGCCGAAGAATTTTAGGTTTCTATAAATTTGAAGTTCGCCGGTCATTTGCAAACTAATACTATTTACCTTTAGAAACTATGCAATGATTTTTAACGGAACTCGGACACTCTTGTCCGAAAGCGTTTGAAAAACGCTGAAAACCCTGATTCCAGTTCAAGTTGAAAAATAATCGGGTGGATTCAAACGCTCCCGCGTTTGTACGGACAAGAGTGTCCGAGTTTCGGTTAAATGCACAATTTCTTTTGCTAAATGGTATAAAGTTCGCGTTTCGTTAAAAAATATCCCGTCATCTGCTTAAATTATTCGTAGCTGAGAGCCTCAACCGCATCGAGCCGCGCGGCTTTGAGTGCCGGATAAAGTGCGCCGATTACGCCGCCGATCAATCCGACGATAAAGGTAATAATTAAAACCGGCGGACTGATTTCGACTTCGAGTGTCGTAAATCTGGTCAGCACAAAACGCAAAATTACGGTCAGTAAAATTCCGCCGGTGATGCCGAAAAAGCTGATTAATATTGCTTCCTGTGTGATTGTCCACGAGATTTGCCGGTTGCTCATTCCGAGCGATTTCATAATTCCGATCTGCCGCGTTCGTTCCGTGACGGTCGTGTACATTGTCAGCAAAATGACCAGTGCGGAGATAATTGCGGCGACTCCGATGATGACGTTGAGGAAAACATTGAGCGCGGGAATGCTCTGCATATAAAGTTCCGGGAGCTGTGACGTGAGAAAAATTTGATTATTCGGAAATATGTTTTGCAGATTTTCGGCGACTTGTTCGGGCGTAAAATTCTGTTGGGCTTTAATCAGAAAAACAGAAACTTTGCTTTCGCTGCCGAGTTGATTCTGCATCACCGACAGCGGAATTTTGACCCGCGCACCTGCCGCCGGTTCATATGTGCCGACAATTTTGAACGGTCTTTCCCAAATTTTAATCGTGTCGCCGATCTTGTATTTTTTCTGCTTTTGAAATCCGGTATCAATGATTATTTCGTTGTCCGCATCGGCAAACGGGCGACCTTCGATGATTTTCAGACTCGTAATGCGCGCGTATTCTTCATAATTTACGCCGTCAACCAAACGGTTTCCCGTATTTGTGTCGGCTTTAACTGAGGTTTCACCGACCGGAATCGCGGCATAAACACCTTCAACTTTTTCAATTTCGCTTTTCATCGCAACCGGCAAACTGAATGCTTCCGCACCGCTCAGACCAATCGAACCACCGGCGCGAAAGAAAATCTCTGCGCCGACATTTGCCTCACGCGTCGCGCGTTCGCGCATCGTGCCGTTTGAAAGTCCGACCGTGAAAACGATCAACAAAACGCCGACGGCAATGCCTAAAACGCTGACAATCGTCCGCGCCGGTCGGTGCATCATATTTGAAAAAACTAAATTCTCCATAATCAATCGGTTTCAGGTTTCAACTCTAAACTTGAAACCTGAAACTATTTGACAGCGGTTGCGGTGTTTGAATTTGCATTCGGATTCGCCGCCGTTGTTTGATTTTGCGATTCGATAATCAATTCTTCGGGCGATTTCCAGCCGGTTTGTTTAAGTAAATCAATCGCAAAACGAATCGGAATCGCCATATTCGCGGCGTTGCTTTCGGTAAAAACGCCGAAGTTCACGCCGATAATTTTACCCGTCTGCCCGAACAGCGGCGCACCCGAACCGCCTTCCGCTGTTTTCGCGTCGTGGACAATTCGCCGCTGGTCTAAGTCAGTGATCGAACCCTGCGTCGTCAGCGGAACAATTTTTTTAGTTTGCGCGAGATACGTTATCAAACCCTGCCGCGAACTGCCAAAACGCGAATTAATGGCTTTTGCCTCGGCATCGTCAACCATTGCCAGCAGACGGTCGGGACCGTTCGGATAACCCATCGAAACGACCGTTTTACCGACGGCAACCGCATCCGAACCTTGGTCTAACGGCAAAACCGGAATGTCCGGCGAAAGAAGCGTCGGATCAATCGAAGCTATCGCCAAATCTTCGCGTCCGCCGGTTTGTCTGACTTTTAGAGGAAACGGCTGTGGAAAATTCGGAAAGTAAATAACTAATCTTTTAACCCGCGCCCGACCATTTGAATCACGCATCATTTGTTTGACAAGATCGTCTTCGCCCCACGGCTGCAAAACGTGGCGGTTCGTCACAATGTAACCGCCGCCGACGTGAAAACCCGTGCCGATAAAATCATATTCAATCGGCGTTCCGTTGCCCTCGGTCGTTAAAGCCAATTGTTGCGGAACTTGCGGAACCTGATCTTCCTGCGGCTGAGGTTCATACGGATCGGGTTGCGACGCTTGCGGATCAGGATAACGCAGAGTTTTACCGTTGGATTTACTGACTAAATCATACACGCCGACAATCAGACAAACGCCGTTGCCGTAATCCGAGCGAAGACGCGGCGCGAGCGAGAAAATATCTATGACCTGTTTGTTGCTTTGGTCAATTTTACCGATTTGGTCGTTGGTTAAATTCAGTTTTTCTTCGAGTTTGCGGACGACTTCGTTTTGCTGCTCGGTTTGATTGCGAGTCTGTTCCAATTGACGGTTAAAGGCAAAACCGAGATATAAAATGCCTCCGAGGAAAGCAATTGTCAGAACCAAAACCATTAATTTCGTGGTCAGACTGATTTCGCGCGAGAGTTCACGGACAAATTCGCGCAAGAACGCTTTCGCATCGTCGCGTTTCGGCGAAACTGCCGATTCGAGCGCGGCTTCCTCGATAAATTGGGCGACGTGCGTTTCGCGGTTAGTCGTAATCAGTGAAGATTTTGAAGCGAGCGAAAAGAACGAAAAGACAATATCAGTTGAGTCAACCGCAATTTTATCGCCGTCTTTAATCGCAATGTAGCGGCGGACAGGCTGACCGCCGTTATAAGTTAGTTTTAAGGATTTGTTGAGATTAACGATGCGGTAATCGCCTTCGCTGAGTTCGAGTTCAAACCACGTTTCGTGTGCTTCAATCGAAGCCGAATGAATTTGGATGTCATTCTGTTCATCGGTGCCGACACTGATTCGCTCTTCGGAAAAAAATTCCGTGCGCTTTTCCGTGCCGACCGAGATGTGAATGATAATACCTGAAGCCATTCTTTACAAAAAAAATCCAATTTAACAATATACATTATCCGACAGCCGAAATGGTAGCACAAGCCATAAGCGAAAATCATTTTGTAAAAATTATTCTAATGGCAAAATAAATTACATATTTCTTAAAATTGCCGAATTTGGTTAGCATAATTCTATGAGTGAAAGAAAATTTATCGAAGACCGCGCCCAACTCGAAAAACTCGCGCCGGTCGTCGCTGCGCCGATCAAGCGGCAGGTTTTTGTCTGCAACGGAAAATCCTGTGCGGCAGTCGGCAGCGCGGAAGTAAAAAAGGCTTTTGAAGAGCAGTTACAGGCGAAAAATTTGCGTTACGGCAAAGCCGCCAAAGGTAGAAATCCGCACGGCGCAGTGATTTTGACAGATTGCAGTTCGGTCGGGTTTTGTTCAATCGGCGCGGCGGTTTTGGTTTATCCCGAAGGCGTTTGGTATGGACAGGTCAATGCCGAAGACGTTCCCGAAATCATCGAAGAACATCTCGAAAAAGGAAATATCGTCGAACGTCTGGCGTTGAAAAATTTACCGCCGGATTAAAAGGCAGAAGCCCGCGCGTGAGCAAGGGCGCATAATTTTTACTACTTATGCGCCCTTGTTCACGCGCAGGCTTCTTCCTTTGAAGTTTAGCTTTTCGACGGAACGGAAACGACGACTGCCGAACTGGTTGTAAAAGCCGTCAGAGGTTCTTTCGCCGGTTCCTTCAAAACGCTGCCCGTCGTCGCGTCGAAATGCGAATCGTGCCACGGACAAACAAGTTGTTTGCTCTTTTCGTCATATTTAATTGGTCCGCCTTTGTGTGTGCATTTCGCGCGAAACGCTGAAAAAGCCAGATCACCGGTGCGGATAATAATGACTTTGCCGGATTTGGTTTCGACTGTTTGGTTGCCGCCGACTTTGCCAAGCGGACTTGACGAATCGAGTTTCAAAACTAAATCTTCGTTCATCCCGTCGCCGTCTTTTTTCTTATCTTTGTCCATTTTCTGCGCCTGCGCCGCATTCAAACCGGACAAACTCAAAACCACGCCGCCGGCAATCGCGCTTGCCTTGACCAGAAATTCACGACGACCGTTACAATCCTTAACATCCGCATTCTGACACGAATCCTGTGTCGAACTTTCGTTTTTCATAAATTTTTCCTCTTTTTTGATTAGACTGGAATAGAATACTACAAATTCTTAGACATTGACTGTCAAATTTTAGTTGTCCTATACCAAGTTGCGCGAATAAATAATCATAAAATTAACTCGTTAAGCAGGCGGTCTGTGACCGCCGTTCACAATTTTAATCAGACATCGGCGGTCACAGACCGCCTGCTTAACGATGAATGTTTTTCTTTCTTTTTTACGCAACTTGGTATTATTAACCCGAAGATAAAAGTTGTCGAAAATTATATTTAAAGAGTCAGTCAGTCGGTTTCATTTAAAAGGTTGAAAGTTTGGAATCAAAACAGAATTCGGAACTTTCTCTAAATTTTGTCCAAGAAGTTCCAAACGCTCAGATATGCGTATTCGAGTGTCTTCAATTTTGCCGATATTTGCGTAGATTTGATCAAAATACTTGTTGATAAATTCAATATCTCTTCGCGGAAAACTGTTCGTAAATCTCGAATATGACGAAACTCTGGGAACTATCCCTTTTTCTTTAACTTTAGCCGGCAGATTATCCGCATACCGATTGAGAGCATCTATTGATTCTGCGTGAGTTGTAATCGCTTCATCATAAAATCCGAATTTGACGTAAAGCTGTGTAAGTTGACCGAATCTGGTCGGATTGGTGAAATAATCACCCGGGCTAACGGGAGATTTATCAATTTTGTTGAAATCACTTCTTGCTTGGTTCATTAAATCAAAGACAAATTCTTTTTGATTCTGATTTACTTTCCACACTGAATTGAAGCAATTAACTATTATAAATGGACGATATTCAGGCGGAGAATTTTCCAAAAGTTCAGTTATTTCAGCAAAATTTTCAGTTCTAAAAAGTTCATCAATTAAGTTTGAGTCCGATTGAATTTTTGCTGAAGCCCAAAAAAAGTTGCGAAACTGTTTTTCAATACTATCCAAAATGTTGGTTGAGAGCCGGTAATTCTTTTCACCTCGCGCTGATTGAGCAGCAAATTCCAAATAATTTGCTTGAATTTTTTTATCACTAATCTCTTTGGCAAGTCCTAAAAAGTCTTGACTGGTTTTGCGAGGTCTTTTGTAAAAATCAGGTTTCTGCCAAGGTTCGATGGGAGCATTCTGGCAAACGGCAATTGCTTGTTCGACGACTAATGATTTTTCGGGTAAAAGTCGTTTGTAATCTTCCAAAAATCCTAATCCAAAGCCTACAATTGATCCACAATGATTTTTTTTCTTGAGTGCAAGTTCTTCGGAATCATTTTGGATAAATGAAAGCAGAAATTCAAGTAAATCTTTTCTTTGCGAGTCTGAAATATTAAAGAGGGCTTCTTTTTGGGGAAAGTTGGAAACAGAACTGTCAAAGAAATAATTTACAAAGTTAGATACAAGATTTTTATCTTCGTTAGTTTTCAAGATTTCGATTAATTTGGCAAAATATGAATTCGCCAAATTCTCATTCTTAAACTTTAATGCGCCAAAAAACTCGGAAGAGTCCCAATTAACTGCGGGATTTTTACCTTTGAGGGAAAGCGTTGCGAACTCAAAAGCCAACTTGTCATCTTTTTTGCGGTTAAGTATTTGTTCGGCAATTAAAATATAGGTTTCGTGAGCATCTTTGAAACTGTCACCATTCGATTCTTCAATTTTAACTTCTTTGATTTTAGAAATAAGTTTATCGCTTAAAAGTGCATCTTTTTCCAAAACCGAACTCAATAAATTCCATAAACCAGTCAGTTTCTCATTGTTATTTTTATATTCGGTGGCAGGATTTATTCCGAGTTCGACTCCTTTTGTGAGCCAAAAGATTCCTTCTTTTTGATTTCTTTCCCAATAAACACTTCCGAGTCGCGTGTAATAATACGCCTGATATTTACTTGGCAATGATTTAATTTCCTGCAAAATATCGGCTTTTATTTGCGCGTTTCGCATTATCGAAATATCTTCGATTTCTTTTTTGGCTGTGCCTGACTGAGTAGAAGTTTGCGGGAAAGTTGAATTGGAAAAGGAAAGGATGAATAAATAAACTAAAATATATGCAGAAAATCTCATAACTTTAGAAACTCCAAAAGGTAAGATAAATTATTCAACAACTCTATATCGAAGCATTGGGTAAGTCAATGAATTTAATAAAATGTGAATAAAAAAGCTGCAAGTTTTTTAACTTGCAGCTTTTTTATTCACAAAATTTATCTCTAAATTTACGCTGTTTTGCTCAAAGTTTCCATATCTTTTTTCCAACGCAAAACGGGTTTTCTTGCCGCCGTTGCTTCGTCTAATCTGCCGATTCTGGTTGAATGCGGCGCGTCAATGACGAGTTGCGGATTGGTTTGCGCTTCTTCGTTGATGTCCTTCATTGCGTCAATAAATGCGTCCATATCGGCGCGACCGACTGATTCGGTCGGTTCGAGGAGCATCGCGCCTTCGACGATCAGCGGGAAATAAATCGTCATCGGGTGAAAGCCGTAATCAATCAGACGTTTCGCAATGTCGAGCGTGTGAACGCCTTTGCGCGACTGTTTTTTGTGCGAAAGAATGACTTCGTGCATCGGGTCGGAATCGAACGGTTTGTCGAAATCATCTGCCAATTTGACCGCCAGATAACGCGCATTCAAAACGGCGGCTTCGGTGGCTTCGCGCAAACCTTCCGCGCCGTGCGTGTAGATGTAAGCGAGTGCGCGAATCATCATTCCAAAATTGCCGTAAAACGCTTTGACGCGACCGATTGTTTCAGGGCGATTGAAATCGAGTTTATAATTTTCGCCGTCTTTAACAACTCTTGGAGTCGGCAAAAACGGTTCGAGATCAGCCGAACAACAGCACGGACCGCAACCCGGACCGCCGCCGCCGTGCGGAGTCGAAAATGTTTTGTGCAAATTGAGGTGAATCACGTCCACGCCCATATCGCCGGGACGCGCGACACCGACGAGCGCGTTCATATTCGCGCCATCCATATAAACGAGTCCGCCGGCATCGTGAATAATCGTGCAGATTTCCTTAATGTTTTTCTCGAAAATACCGACCGTATTCGGATTTGTCAGCATTAATCCGGCGATTCCGCCTTCGCCGCAGAGTTGTTTCAAATGCTCAAGATCAGTCAAACCTTCGGCAGTCGAACGAATCATTTTAACGGTAAATCCGGCGAGATGCGCCGACGCTGGATTGGTGCCGTGCGCCGAATCGGGAATCAGCATCACGCGGCGATTTTTCGATTCCTCACCGTCGCGTTTATCCAAAAATGCGCGAATCAGCATCACGCCCGTCATTTCGCCCTGCGCTCCGGCGGCAGGCTGCAAAGTGATTCCGGGAAGTCCGGTAATTTCCGCTAAATCTTCCTGCAATTCGTAAATCAATTCGAGTGCGCCCTGCGCTTCTTCGACCGGCGCAAGCGGATGAAGATTCGCTAAACCCGCAATTCGCGCCACCTTTTCGTTGAGCCGCGAATTATATTTCATCGTGCAGCTTCCGAGCGGATACATTCCGAGATCAATCGAATAATTCCACGTCGAAATTCGCGTAAAATGCCGGATAACGTCAACTTCCGAAACTTCCGGCACGCCTTCGAGATCATCCGTCCGCCGCAGTTCCGCCGGTAAAAGATCGTCGAGATTCGTTTCTTCGACATCCAATTTCGGCAAGCGATAACCGATTCTCCCCGTTTGCGAACGGTCGAAAATCAACTCTTCATTCTGCGTCGGATGCTGTGTAACTTTTTTAATGCCCATAAATTAAATTTCTGTCTGAAATACTAAAAAATTGCCGTTGAAATGGTGTTTTATTTGGATAATATTAAATACACTCAAATCATCAAAAACCACATTCATTTATCTAAATTTAATCGGTCTTCATCTTCGTTATGTGAAGGAAGAATAAAATTCAAGGTGTTATCAACTATTTCAGGATATTTTTTAGAATTCATAATGTTTCCTTCAGCTTTTGCTTCAGTCATAATCCGAAATCTTAAACTCACCGAAGCATTTTCAACGTGGCGAACCTTACTAAATGATTCCTGCTCTGAAAAAACTTTTTCCAGAGTTTCTAGTGTTTGTTTATTAAAGACTGTTTTACTTTGTGCAAATCTCTCTTTTAATACTTGATTAAATGCTTGCATAATCAAGTCTGAAGCCTGCACCGTTTCAAAAAAACTACCGTGAACTAGAACGATTTTGCTATTGCCCAACTTGTTTTTTCCGCGAACTAAATAAAAAACATCTCTTAACTCCAAAGAAAAAACATCATCCCCTGCTTGTCTCATCTGAACTAAAACTTCAGAATTTTCACCTTTTATAATTTTATTAATAGGTTTTTGTCCAGTTGGAACAGTTGAATTGAAAGAAGAAATACTATAACTCAATCCTTTACTATTTTTTGTGTCTTTTAATTCAATTAATTCACCACCAGTAAAAAGCTCGTTATCTTTACAAATTTTAATTGCCAAATCTGGAAACTGTCCGACACGCTTACACGAAAGGATGTTTTCATCAAAAGTGAAATCATCAAGTTTAGCAATTGCTTTAACCGTGTCTTTATTGTCAACCAAATCTTTGAAGAAATGGTAAATGGAAGAACTCATAAATTATAATGTTGCCGCTATTTGTTTGCCTGTTGATATTTTCCCAAAAGCAAAATTATCTTTGCCCCAAATCATTTCTAATTCTTCCGTAAAGATATAATCTTTGTAAAACTTTTCAATTTCGTCGGCAGTTCGCATTTCGGTTGTCCGGTTATCAATATTTTTGACATTGGCTTTGTCAATTTCAATATTGATTGAGTTTCTATTTAACTGCTGCGCGACAATTGCTGTTGTTCCGGTTCCGGCAAATGGATCAAGCACAAAATCGCCAACCTTACTCGAACTCAAAATTATTCGCAAGAGCAGCGCAATCGGCGATTGTTGTTTGTGAAATCTATCACCGCTTTCGGTTTTAATTGCTTCATCACCGGCAAAATAACCGCTCGTCAACTCGCGGATGTCATCCCAAACATCGGTGACGAACATTCCGTTTTCGCGCTCGTATTTGTGATGCTTGAGCAACGGCGGATTGATTCGCAAACGATTGAAAACTCGCGGACGTTTGCCTTTTGTCGCAAAAGCAATGACCTGAAATGCTTTGCCGAAACGCATCTGTCCGGGAATCGCAGAAGTCATTTTTTTCCAGATTATCAAATTTTGAAATGTCCAGCCCGTTTCGCGCAAAACCCGCAAAACCTGTTCCGAGTTTTTTTCGCGCTGCATAAAATAAATCGCGCCGCCGTCGGATGTTTTTTCAAATATCTGTGAACAAACTTCGCGCATTAGTCCCCAATATTCATTTTCGGGCAAATCGTCATTATGCGAAGCGTATTCTTTCTGCTGATTAAACGGCGGATCGAGAAAAGTTAAATCAACAATACCCGTCAAATTCGGCAGAATTTGAAGACAATTTCCGAGCAAAACCTTTTGTGTCGGTGGTTGTATAACTTCTTTGCTGCTCATAGAAATTGAATCAAAAATCTATTTATACATTTTCCCGCAAGCCTTTAACTAAATTATCAATCTGCGCTTTGGTGTTCGTTTCCGTGACGCAGACGAGAAAATCATTCGGATTGTCGGAATAATATTTTGACAGAGCAAGACCGCCGACGATATTTTCTGCGGTGCGAAGTTTTTCCAAAATCTCGCCCGCGTTTTTCGGCGCACGGACGACAAATTCGTTAAACTTCGGCGCGGAAAAGGGAATCGAGAATCCTTCGATTTTCGCAATTTCCTTGGCGGCGTAGGCAGTTTTTTGCGCGTTTTGCATGGCGACTTCCTGCAAGCCTTTTTTGCCCATCGCTTCCATATAAATCGTGGCGGCAAGCGCGATTAAACCTTGATTGGTGCAGATGTTTGAGGTCGCTTTTTCGCGGCGAATATGCTGTTCGCGGGTCGCCAGTGTCAACACGAAACCGCGTTTGCCGTTTTTGTCGTAGGCGATGCCGACGAGTCTTCCGGGCATATTGCGGACATATTTGTCTTTACAGGCAAAAAGTCCGAGGTGCGGTCCGCCGAAACTCATCGGAATTCCAAACGATTGACCTTCGGCGACGACAATATCCGCGCCGCATTCGCCGGGAGATTTTAGAAGTCCGAACGAAATTGCTTCCGTCACGACGACGATTAATAATGCTCCGACAGCGTGGGCTTTTTCCGCGAGACTCGTCAAATCTTCAACGCAGCCAAAAAAGTTCGGTGATTGGATGACCAGCGCGGCGGTTTTATCGTCGAGTTTGTCAAGATCGTGAATCCGCCCTGTTTCCGCGTCAAACGCAACTGTTTCAATAGTCAAATCGCCGTGCTGCGTGTAGGTTCGCGCAACTTCCAAATATTCGGGATGAACGGTTTCGGCAATCACGACTTTATCGCGGCGCGTGACGCGCTGCGCCATCAAAAACGCTTCCGCCATCGAGGTTGAACCGTCATACATCGAAGCATTCGCTACATCCATTCCGGTTAATTGGGCAACCAGCGTTTGAAATTCAAAAATGTATTGCAGCGTGCCTTGCGAAATTTCGGGCTGATAAGGCGTGTAACTCGTGAAAAATTCCGACCGTTGAATCAGGTGGTCAACAATCGTCGGCGAAAAGTGTGAATAAACGCCCGCGCCCAAAAACGAAGTTTTGCGTGAAGCCGTATTTTGTGCCGCCAGATTTTCCATCACGGCGATAACTTCCGGTTCGGCAAGCGGTTCGGTAATTTTTAACGCACGATTAAGCTGCACATCGGACGGAATCGAGCGAAAAAGTTCGTCAGCCGATTTGAGTCCGACAATTTCGAGCATTTCCTGACGCTCTTCGGGTGAATTTGGTATGTATCTCATTATTATTGGTGAATGGTGAATGGTGAATGGTGAATTAAAGATTTATATTCACCATTCACCATTCACCATTAAGCATTAGCAGAAAGGTATTCTTCGTATTCTTCCGCCGAGAGCATTCCGTCGGCTTCGTTCGGATTGTCCATTTTGATTTTCAACATCCAGGCGTTGCCGTATGGATCGTTGTTGACATCTTCGGGGGTGTCGTTGAGTTCGCTGTTGACTTCGGTAACTTCGCCGGCAATCGGCGTGAAAATCTCAGAAACGGCTTTGACCGATTCAACCGAACCAAATGCTTCGTGCGAACCGAAGGTGTCGCCTGCACGCGGCAAATCAACATAAACAACATCGCCGAGCGAATGCTGCGCGAAATCCGTAATGCCGATGGTTGCAATGTCGCCATCAACTTTGACCCATTCGTGATCTTTGCTGTAGCGTAAATTCTCTGGAATATTTGACATAATTTTTTAGGTATCAGGTAACAGTTAATTAGTTCAGAAGGGATCAAGACAAATTAGCCGAAACCTAAAATTTATTTCTCTCTTTTATAAAATGGTATCGGCACAACTTGTGCCGCTAGTTTTTTTCCTCTCACATCAATTGTAATTTCTTGACCGATTTTTGCAAATTCCGTGGGCAGAAATGCTAAACCGATGTTTTTTTTCAAAAATGGTGCGGGCGAACCCGATGTAACAACGCCGACTTTTTCATCGCCGACATAAACTTCCATTTCGTCACGCGCAATGCCTCTATCAATCATTTCAAAGCCGACGAGCTTGCGCTTCAATCCGCTTTCTTTTAACTTCACCATCGCTTCGCGTCCGGTAAATTCGCCTTTGTTAATTTTGCAAATCCAACCGAGTCCGGCTTCAATCGGCGAAATTTCATCGCTCAATTCGTGTCCGTAGAGCGACATCGCCGATTCAAGTCTTAAAGTGTTTCGCGCCGCCAAACCGCACGGCAAAATTCCGTATTCCGCGCCGGCTTCCATCAGATTATTCCAAATTTGTTCGGCATAATCTTTGTTCGCGTAGATTTCAAAACCGTCTTCGCCCGTGTAGCCGGTGCGCGAAATGATCGCGTCAACGCCGTCGAAAATATCAGCCGTGAAATGGTAATATTTGATTTCGCTGAGATCAACATTAGTAAATTTTTGCGCGATTTCAACTGCTTTTGGTCCCTGCACGGCGATTTGGCAATAATCTTTGCTCGCATTTGTCAGCGTAATTGCTTCATCCTTGACGTGTGATGTGATCCAATCCCAATCTTTTTCAGTAGTTCCGGCATTGACGACGAGCAGAAGTTTGCCTTCGTCAAAACGATAGACGAGCAGATCGTCAACCACGCCGCCTTTTTCATTCGTCAAAGCCGAGTATTGCGCCTGACCGTCCACGAGTTTCGTGACATCGTTCGTCGTGATGCGATTGACAAACGCAATCGCGTCTTCGCCTTCAACCCAAATTTCGCCCATATGGGAAACGTCAAAAAGTCCGGCTTTTTCACGCGTGGCAAGATGTTCGGCAATCACGCCTGCCGCGTATTGCACAGGCATCTCCCAACCGCCGAAATCAACCATTTTTCCGCCGGATTTTCGATGAACTTCATTAAGCGGTGTTTTCTTCAAATTTTCTGTGGACATAATTTATAAGAAGTGTAAATGAAAAAAGCTAACATTCACAACCAAAAGCGTCAAGAACGGCGGCATAAGAAAAACTTTTTAGCGAGTGTCGGCAAACTAATCAAAGCATTGCACACTTTAACGGATTTGTAGAAATACGCTCAATTAAGCCTATTTTTGTGGCTTCATCCGCCGAAATTCTTTTTGCCGTCAAAAACATTTCAAGTGCGGCGGCTTCACCGATTAAACGCGGTAATCTTTGCGTTCCGCTCCAACCCGTAATAATTCCGAGTCCTACGCCCGGATGCGAAAACTGAGCATTCGGCGAAGCGATTCTGTGATCGCAAGCCACCGCCAAATCCAACGCGCCGCCGAAACAAAAACCGTTGATCGCAGCGATTGTTGATTTGTTTAAGCCGGCGATTTTGTTCATTAAATTTTGTCCGCGCAAGGCAAATCCGTGCGCGGTTTCGGCTGTTATTTCGGCAATTTCCCGCAAATCTGCGCCGGACGCGAAAACATCTTGTTTACCTGTGAAAATAACTTTTTCGATTGATTTGTTTTCTGCGCTTTCGTCAATTAACCGCTCAAGTTCTTCAAGCACAAAAATCGAAAGCGGATTGCGGATTTCGGGATGGTTAAATTGAATGATAAGAGTTTTTGAGAGTTTTTCGACGATGATCGCGTTAGACATTTTTGTTTCCGACATCAATAATAAATGTATGTTTAGAATTAACAAAGCGCATCCGTGGCACGGTATTCCGATTGGCGAAAAAGTGCCGAATGAAGTGACGGTTTTTATCGAGATTGTTCCGCGAGATACGGTCAAATACGAAGTTGACAAAGAGACCGGCTACTTAAAAATTGACCGTCCGCAGCAGTATTCAAACGTCGTTCCGGCAAATTACGGATTTATTCCGCAGACTTACTGCGCCGAACAAATTGCCAATCACGCCCGCGCAAAAGCTGAAAACATTGAAATTAAAGGCGGCGACGGTGATCCGCTCGATATTTTGGTGTTGTCGGAACATCACATTCCGCGCGGCGACATAATTTTGAAGGCGCGACCAATCGGCGGATTTTGTCTGATTGACGGCGGCGAGGCGGACGATAAACTCATTGCGACGCTGATCGGCGATAAAATTTATGAAAATTACGGCGACCTTTCCGAACTTCCCGAAGGCATCGTCAACCGGCTTCAGCATTATTTTCTAACTTATAAACAACTGCCGAGCGAAGAAGCCAAATGCGAAATCGCCTTTACATATGGACGCGAGGAAGCCTACGAAGTTATCAAAGCGGCGATGCAGGATTATCAGGATTTGCTGTCAATGTTGAAATAAAAGTTCGTAGTCCCGCCTTTAGGCGGCAATAGATGACAAGAGCAGAACCGCCTAAAGGCGGGACTACGAACTAAAAAATATTACCCAAGTTGCAAAATCGTCCGACATATTTTGAAAATTGTGTTGTTCGCCTTTTGCAACAAAAATCGCGTCGCCGATTGTGCATTTGATAATTTCGTTTTCCTTGATTAAATCCGCTGTTCCGCTGACAATGATGTAAAATTCGTCTTTTTCGTGCGGCGTTTGAAAATCAGTTCCGCGTGGTGCAAAAAACTCCAACTCGAAATCACCTTTTGCAAAAACACTCGTGAACCAAACTCCGTCCTGCCACTTTTCATTGGCGGGAAATGGAAGTTTGGCAAGAAATTCATCGGGCGTATATTTCATCGCATTTAAAGTGATTCAGGTTTCAAGCGAGAGTCAACTCAACCTGAAACCTGAAACTCAAAACCTGAAACTCAAAACCTGAAACTATAAACTAAGCATTAGCCGTTTTTTTTTCATCGGTGTCGTTGACGTAAGTCAGCCACGGCGCATCGTTCGGTGCGGGACGTTGACCGCGAATAATTTCAAAATATCTCTCTTGCAGAATTTTGGTCATTTCGCCGCGTTTGCCTTCACCGATGGTGATTCTATCTACCGAACGAATCGGCGTGATTTCGGCGGCAGTTCCGGTAAAGAAAAGTTCATCCGCCAGATAAAGCGCGGCGCGTTGAACGGTTGTTTCGACGACCGGAATACTTAATTCACGGGCGATTTCAACGACCGAATCACGCGTGATTCCGGGCAGAATCGAAGCACCGAGCGGCGGCGTAATCAGTTTTCCGCCCGCGACCATAAATAAATTTTCGCCCGAACCTTCGGAAACAAAACCGCGATCATCAAGCGCGATGCCTTCGGAAAATCCGCCAAGAATCGCTTCCATTTTGATAAGTTGCGAATTCATATAATTTGCACCTGCCTTGGCGACTGCCGGAAGTGAATTGGTCGTGATGCGCGTCCAACTCGAAACGCACACGTCAACGCCCGATTCCAATGCTTCTTCGCCGAGATATTTGCCCCAATCCCACGCCGCAATGTAACAATCAACCGGATTCGGGAACGGATTAACGCCGAATGCCGGTTTGTCTTCGTTCAAACCGCGAAAGATAATCGGGCGCAGATAACACGCTTCGAGTTCGCTGTCGCGGACAAGTTCAACCGCTGCTTGGCACAAATCGGCGCGATTGAATTTAACATCCATTCGATAAATTTTAGCGGAATTTAAAAGTCTTTGAATATGCTCGGTGAGCCGGAAAATCGCCGGACCGTTGGCTGTTTCGTAAGCGCGAACGCCTTCAAAAACGCTCGAACCGTAATGAATCGCGTGCGTCATAACGTGAACTCGTGCGTCGTTCCAATCAATCATTTCACCGTTGCGCCAAATCTTCGGCGCGATTCGCAAAGTATTAACATCTTTTGTTGACATAATTTTTTATAAAGACTCCTTAAAATGTTATGAATTAGATAGATACAAATAATAAAAATAACTAACAAAACAAAAATTCAGCAAATCTATCGTTAATTTTTATGACATTAATTCAAGAATAATCTATTAACAAAAAAAGGGCAAAAGTTCGGTTAATCATCACATAACCAAAACTTTTGCCCTCGAATGAATCAGTCTTTTCTACAAAATAGAAATTCGCGGTGCTGTATCGTCAAGACGGCTGTTGTAAGTGACTCCGTTAACTAGAACGGAAACGACAATCGGCTGATCTCCGGCTCCCGCAATTGTTGCCGGCAAAGTGAAATCAACCGTATAAACACCGGGTTCGACTAAAGTTGCGTTCGTAATTACGTTTGCGCCGGAAATCGTGACGCTGCCGATTCTGATGGTGAATGCCGTACCAGCCAACGATTCGACACCTGTTAAATAAACGCGCAGAACCGACGGAACGCGCCGGCTGCCGCGCAGTCTGAACGTCGTAATCGTGAAAGGTTCGGTCGTGTAAACGCGGTTCGTAACATTGAAAACACGCGCCCGTCCGCCGGGTCCGGGCGTTAAAAGATTCGTAAAAATATCGGGTCGCGCGGGAACAACCGTCACATTCCCCTTGAAAACCGTGCCGTTATTATTAATGACGACCGGATAAACTATTCCGTCGTTTGCAACATTCAGACCGGGCGGAACTACGAAAACAATCTGCCGCTGCCCGACGGATTTCAAACCGGCTGCCGCGCCGTTAATCGTCATTGTGACACCGCTTAGTTCAATCGGAAGCGTAAACCGGCGGTCAATCGAACCGACCGCATTGCGGGCAATGAGCGGCGCATTTGTTCCCGAATTGTAATTCAAAATCGCCAGCATTCCGGGCGAAACACCTTGCACGGCAGGCGGTTGCTGCGGAGTCGGCGTTGGAGTCGGCGAAGGCGTTGTGGTCGGTGTCGGTGTCGGACTCGGAGTCGGCGTTGCCGTCGGAGTCGGGACCGGCGAAGCAGAAACTGCGATACGGCTTGCGCCGGTTGCAAAATTTAAACTCGCGCCTGTTTGATTGTCAACATTCGGCTTAATAAAATAATAAATTTCACTGCCAAGATCGGAGTTTCCGGTTCCTGTTTCAATCTGTGATAAACCGAACGCCATCCGGCTGGACGAATTGCTCGGCTGCGGCTGAACCGAAGCGAGAAAAAACTGTGGTGTCGGAAATTTCGTGACCCGCTTGAACGGTCGAGGTGTCGGCGGAGTAGTCGGCGGAATAAAAACCGGCGAAGTTGTATAGATTTGCGAAGTTCGCACCGGGTCGGTATTTAAGCCTTCATCAGTGGTTGTCGCAATCATTCCGTCAGAACCGCGAATATTCATACGGGTTTGCAAAACGATGGTTTGCGGCGAACGATTGGCATCGTAATCGGTAAATCCGGGAAAACGCGGAAGGTCGCCGCCGGATGCCGCGCTGTCAGAATTGCTTCGCACTGAAATACGCTGAAGCGGAGCAGTCGTCAGCGTCGTGTCATAAACAAAAGTCGCAAATCCGGCTTGATTCGTGCCGCCGTTTTCACCGGTTAAATCAGCGTAAGAATCAAAAGCGATGTAGCGACCGTCGCGGCTCATTCGTCTGCCGTAATTGAGAATATTGACGACATCGCCCGGATTTGTCCGCGCTGTTGTCGTTACTTGTTTTTTATTTGCGCCGATTATGCCCGAAGCATCCAGATCAGCAAAGAAAATTTCTTCGTTGAGATCGGCGTTGTTGCCGGTCATTCCGACAATCGGATTGTTGGCGTTGCTCAAAAATAAAACGCGCCAGCCGCCGGCGGATAAATTGGTAATCGTCGAATTTGCGTTGTAAATCGGTGCGCCGACCGAACCGCGCGGAGTCGTCGTGATTTGTTGAATCGTGTTTGAAGCGCGAATGTAAGTGAAAATTTCATCATTATTCGCCGGGGCAGAATTTCCGCCTGCAATCAAATCGCGGGTTGACGTGAAACTGACTGCGGACCCCATATCATCAATGCTGACATCGTGATTATCATCGGCAATTAAAGGTAAATTGGTAGTCGAACCCGAAACCGGATTGCGACTGGTCGGTGAATTGGTAACGCGCGTAAAAGTTCCGCTTGCCAGATTTGTCGCCGCAATTTCGTCGCCTGCCGATAAATCGCTGACAGTGGGCGCAGCCGGAACTTGATAAAGCCAGATTTCCGTGTTGCCGTCGGTCGTCAGCGGATTAGTGCCGGTCATCGTCGTGAAAGTATTCGCGTCGAAATTCCCCGGATTTGTCGTATTCGGAGCCGCCGGAGTCGAAGTCGTCGCGTTTGAACCGAAAGCAATCCAACGCCCGTTATTGCTGATAACCGGACGCGAATTTGTAATATCAACTTTGATGTTATCGAAGGTCGGGTCTTTGGTCGTATCAGTGAGAACGCTTTTGGTATCGGTAATTTGAAATATGCGTCGCTGGGCATAATCGAAAAGAAATATTTCGCGGTTGCCGTCAGAGTTGCGCGGATTGTCCGTTGCCAAATTTCCGGCTGATTCGAAAACGACGAACCGACCGTCGCCGGAGATTCCGCCTGCAAAAGACTCACTGGTTGATGATGAGGTAATTTGACCGATAACCGAATCTACCTGCGCCGATGCGGACAGAAGATTACCGAATGATAAGATGATGACTAATAATACGAAAATGTGAAATTTCACAAAATCCTCCGAATATTTGATTTTTACGAGGGCGTAAAAAAGGTTTATGAATAAAAAATTCTACTTAGCACAAAACATTGCATTTTAAAGGTAAAAAATGCGTTCTGCAAGCAAGTATCGAAATTAAATTGTTTTTGCGACCGAAAAACATCTGCTTTGATGCGGTTAAAGTTGAAATGGGTTGTCGTCGCTCATTTAACATTTCCGAAATTTCATTTATCATTTGGCAGACCGCTACCAATGCTGAAAAACGAATATAAGATAATGATAGTCGCGGGCGAAGCGTCCGGCGACGCGCACGCGGCGAAGCTCGTAAAGGCTCTGCGCGAGTTTGCACCGGGAACAAATTTCGATTTTTTCGGCGCAACCAGTCATAAATTGCGCGAAGCAAATGTCGAGGAAGTTGTCAACGCCGACAATTTTGCAATTGTCGGTTTGCCTGAAATCGCGCGGGCTTTACCGATGTTCTGGAAGAATTTTCAAATCCTGAAAAAAACAGCAATTGCGCGAAAACCGGATGCAGTAATTTTAATAGATTTTCCCGAATTTAATCTCAAACTCGCCAAATCGCTCAAAAAACAAGGCTTGAAAATTATCTATTACATCTCGCCGCAACTCTGGGCGTGGCGCAAATACCGCGTCGAAGCGGTTCGTAAATATGTTGATTTAATGCTGACAATTCTGCCTTTTGAAAAGGATTGGTATGAAAAGCAGGGAATTTCACACGTCGAATTCGTCGGCAATCCGACCGTCCGCGAAGTTCATTCAAATTTGACGAAAGAGCAATTTTGCGCGAAATATAATCTCGACGCGACAGAACCAATCGTTTCACTTCTCGCCGGCAGCCGACACAAAGAAATTGTCAAAATTTTACCTGAATTGCTCGAAACTGTTGATTTAATGGCGAAAAAAAACGCGAAGATTCAATTCATCATCGCGCTCGCTTCGGCAAGGAAAACGTCGGAAGTCGAAGAAGCAAAAGCGAAAATAAACAAAAATCTTTCGGCAAAAATAATTACGGTTCAAAATGAAACTCATGAAGCATTAAACGCTTCGGACGCGGCGGCGGTGACAAGCGGCACAGCGACGCTCGAAACCGGAATCATCGGAACACCACTGGCGATTGTCTATAAAACTTCGCCGTTTAATTACAAACTAATGCGCCCGCTGATTTCGGTCGAGCATTTCGGATTAATAAATCTGATTGCCGGAGAAAGATTGGCAAAAGAATTGATTCAAGACGATTTCACGGCGGAAACTTTGTCGGCGGAACTTTTTCGGCTACTCGAACCGGCGACAAATCAAAAGATGCGTGCAAAGTTGCGCGCTGTCACTGAAAAATTAGGACACGGCGGCGCATCAAAACGAGCGGCGAAATATATTTTACGCGAATTGGAAGGTTAAAAAATAACGCAAGCGTCCTGCTTGAATGGCGGCGCGAGTGTTTCCGCTTGGATGTTTGGGCGCGTCCCGCGTCCGCCTTTGATATTGACGCATCCGATACTGACTGTACTACTTTTCCTTAACGCCCAACCATTCGAGAGCCGCCGATTTGTCGGTGAAAAATTCAATTTTTACGCCGCGATTTGCCGAAACGGTTTTGAAAAATTCGGACATTTCATCGGGTTTATAATCGTAAAACAAACAGGCAAGCCGCAAACCGCGAATTCCGCCGGATTGCGAACCTGATTCGTGAGCGTTCCAAGTCTTCATTTTACGCTGATTGATTTTTCCTTCGCTCAAAACGCGGAGGCATTTGTGAGTTTTGCAGGCTTCATTGATGGCTTGCCAGACTTTTTGGTTAGTTTCGGGAGTAATCTCAAAATCGTCAGGATGCAAAACGCGCAGATATTCGCCGTGAAAGCTAATCTCGAAATCATTGCTCAACTTTGAATCTGGCATTTTATGACGGCGAACTGAATACTGAGTATTATCGGTTAATAGAAAATGAAGGTCAACAATCGTGAATAAATTTCTGAATTCTTACGCAGATTTTCCATTAATTATTTTTTTCAATTCCTTAACTTCGTCCTTCAATCTGCCCAAACCTTTGACGTGGGCGTTTTGGCGTTTATATTCGTCGAGCGGCTGCACGGGCGTTCCCCACCAAACTCCGGCGCGGACAATTTTTCCGGGTAAAACTCCGGCTTGCGAACCGATAATCGCGCCTGATTTAACCGTCGCGTGGTCGCCGAACCCGACTTGTCCGCCGATCACACAATCGTCTTCGATGACAGTTGAACCTGAAATTCCGGTTTGTGAAGCGATGACGACGCGCTCGCCGATTTGGACGTTATGCGCGATTTGGACGAGATTGTCAATTTTCGTGCCGTTGCCGATGCGTGTTTCGCCGAGTGCGCCGCGATCAACGCAGGAATTCGCGCCGATTTCCACTTCGTCGCCTACCCAAACCGTCCCGATTTGCGGAAATTTGGTATAACCGTTTGTGCCGTCACGAACGAACCCGAAACCATCCGCGCCGATCACTGCGCCCGCCTGAATAACACAATCGTTGCCGATTGAAACATTGTCGTAAATGACACAATTCGGATGAATAATCGTGCATTTGCCGACATTTACGCTGTCGCCGATTCTCACGCCGTCGAAAATCTGCGAACCTTCACCGATGTTCGTGTTTTCGCCGATTGAAACAAATGCTCCGACAAATGCGGCGCGAACATCCGAATTTTCAGCGACAAAAGCGGTTTTATGCCAGCCGTCGCGCCACTTGAACGGATGAAGTTTTGCCGCGATTTTGGCGAATGCGAGTTTCGGATTTTTGACCTTGATTGTCGGGATGTTTTGAGTGATTTCGGCAGTTTCGAAGGTTATCAGACAAGCGGCGTTAGTTTGTATTGCCTTTTCGGTATTTTCTAAAAAAGTAATTTCATTTGCAGCGGCTGATTCATAACCGGCAACGCGTAAAATCTCGGTTTCGCCGTCGCCGTCTAAATTTCCGCGCAGAAATTCGGCTATTTCACTGATTTTCATTCGTTAATTATGATGTTTCTCGGCATCGTTGACAACGGTTTGGAGGAAAAATTCGATGCCTTCGATTTCAAATCCGTGTTCGTGTTCGATTCTCTTCAAAATCGGTGCGCTGTCGCTGTCGAGAAAATCGAGATCGGCAAAGTCGAGCGTAATATTTTTGCCGCGTGCAGAACGCAAATCAAGCGCAATTTTCTCCAAAAGAACCGCGTCGTCGTGCAGCAGCGAACCTTCGACGCGCAAAATCGTCTTTCCGCGTTCAACGTCTTCGATTTCGGTTAAATTAGTCGGCATAATTTTGATTATATCAATGTTGACAATAATTAAATACGCGATTGCCTGAAAAAAGTTATAGCTTTTACTTCAAAAACTTAGATAGCAAACTAAAAGTAATACTTTTTTATCCACAGATGAACACAGATAAACACAGATTTTACAGATAAATCAAATGTAATATTTTTTTTCATTCCTGATTTATCTGTGTTTATCTGTGTTCATCTGTGGATGATTTTCAAAATGTTTCTGACTCTGAAATTTATTCTTTGTCGCCAAAGCCTTTTTCAAATCTATCTTTGAATCGTTCCGTCATTTGGTCCTTCATTTTTGCTGCTTCAACACGCTGCTCGGGTGTCAAAACTGCGAAAATCTGAGCCTTCGTTTTTTCCTTTTCAATGAATAATTGTTTCGTTGTTTCGGCTTGAGTTGTAGCAATTTGATTGACTTGTTCTTCGTTAAAAACACCGTCCGTGCCGAAATTTTCAGCTTGTTCGTGATTAGTTTTAAGACTTTCCATCAACGGCTGAAATCGCGTCTTGGAATCATCCAAAATCGTTTTAATCTGCGCTTTTTGCGCGTCCGACAAGTTCAATTTTTCAGCCATCCGCATAAATCCGCGTTCGCCGAAACCTCTGCCGCCGAAGCCGTCTTTTTTGTCGCCTTTTTGCGCGAAAATAAAGATCGCTCCTAAACTCAAAATTGCAATTGCTAAAATTGCGATTGCTGCTTTTTTCATAGTTTCTCCTAAATATGATTTCACTAAAAGTTTACGTTCTGTTGCAAACGACTGCATTGATTAACGAAAAATTTCACGCGTCGAACGTGATTTAACGTGAAGTAATGCAAAGAAATGTAAAGGTTTAGGCATCACTATCGCTTTTGACGTAAAATATTTTCGGAAGTTATGAGTAGAATTCTGATAATTGACGATGACGAAGAACTTTGCGAATTGGTCGCGGAATATTTGAGTGTCGAAGGGTTTACGACCGAAGCCGTTCACGACGGCGAAAACGGTTTGCAAAAAGCACTTTCCGGCGAGTATGAAATGGCGATTTTGGACGTGATGCTGCCGCGCAAAAACGGTTTTGACGTGCTGCGCGAATTGCGAAAAAGTTCAAAACTGCCGGTCGTAATGCTGACCGCGAGAGGCGACGATATGGAACGAATCATCGGACTCGAAATCGGCGCAGACGATTATTTACCGAAACCTTTTAACCCGCGTGAACTGGTCGCAAGGCTTCGCGCCGTCCTGCGCCGCGTTCAGGATGTTGATGAAAATAAACAGGTTACGTCCGAAAGTTTCGCAGTCGAAGACATTGAAGTTTCACTGACCGGACGTGTCGCAAAAATCAACGGTGAAGATTTGAATTTGACGGCGGTCGAATTTGATCTGCTCGTTGCGCTGCTCGAACAAGCCGGAAAAGTCGTTAAAAAGGAATATTTAAGCCAGAGAGTTCTTGACCGAAGGCTTTCGCCGTTTGACCGCAGTCTCGATATGCACGTCAGCAATCTGCGAAAAAAACTCGGTCTGCGCCCCGATGAAAGTGAACGAATTAAAACAATTCGCTCGGTCGGCTATATTTATACCGTTATTTGATTTGGGATTGGTGATTTCGGATTTCGGATTAATTTCTGCAATCCCAAATCCCAAATCCCAAATCCCAAATTGAATGAGTTTATTTCTAAAAATTTTTCTCTGGTTCTGGTTGGCGATTGCTTTGCTGCTCGGCGTTTTGAGTTTTGTCAGTTGGACGACGCAGAACGAGCCTTTTGTGCGGCAAATGCGAATTTTGGTTGCCGATTCATTTAATATTCAAGTGCAAACCGCCGGACAAATTTATGAAAATGAAGGACAAAAAGGTTTGGACGAATATCTGGTGCGTCTGAAATCTTCCGAACGCATCTCCATCATCGGGTTTTACGATCAAAATAAACGACGTGTTTCCGGCGACGAAATTCCGCCGAACGGTTTGAAATTATTTGATAAAGCGATGCAAAGCGACGCGGTTGAATTTGATCGGCTGCCGGAAGAAACCTTTGCCGCAAAGAAAATTCGCCTGAAAAATTCCGCCGATTATGTCGTGATTGTTGAGTTAAAACGGTTTCAGCCGAATGTCGGACCTGATCTCAACGCTCTGATTTTACGCATTTTAGCGATTATTTTGACCGGCGGTTTGGTTTGTTACGGATTGGCGCGTTATCTGACTTCGCCGGTCGGCAAACTCCGCGCGGCAACCAAAAAAATTGCCGGCGGCGAACTCCAAACGCGCGTCGGCGAAAAAGCCGGAAAGGGACGCGACGAATTTTCGCTGCTCGCCAAAGATTTTGATGAAATGGCTGAACGAATCGAATCTCTCGTGACTTCGGAAAAGCGTTTGACGCAGGATATTTCACACGAATTGCGTTCGCCGCTGGCGCGTTTGAACGTCGCACTGGAAATTGCCAAAAATAAATCGAATGACGAAACGAAACCGATGCTGGCGCGAATCGAAAAAGAGTCGAATCGTTTGAACGAAATGCTCGCGCAGCTTTTGACGCTCTCAAAACTCGAAAGCGGCGCACAGGAACTCGACAAAAGGCAGTTTAGTTTAAAGAAATTGGTTGAAGAAATTGTTTCCGACGCTGATTTTGAGGCACACGTTAAAGACAAAGCCGTAAAAATTTCGGCAATCGAAGAAAGCCGTTTGATGGGAAGTGAAAATCTGCTGCGGAGCGCGGTTGAAAATGTTTTGCGAAACGCCGTCCGTTACACGAACGATCAAACGACGGTCGAAGTTTCGCTGAAGAATCAAAACGGCAGCACGGTGATTGACATTAAAGATTACGGCGGCGGAGTTCCCGAAGACGAACTAGAAAATCTGTTTCGCCCGTTTTACCGCGTCGGCGAAGCGAGAGAACGAAAATCCGGCGGAGTCGGATTAGGTTTAGCAATCGCACAACGCGCCGTGTTCGCGCACGGCGGCACAATCACGGCGCGTAACACGGACAGCGGTTTATTGGTTGAAATCAAACTTCCCGTGAACGGCGGGCGTTAAAAAACGACTGCAATCCGATTACTAAAAAAATCAAACAAAGCAGAGCCATCGCTGCCTGCGAAACGACTGCGGGCGTGAGCGCGATTTTCGACACGTTCATCAAAAGTCTCGCGGTCGGTATCAAAAATCCGATCAGCGCGACAAGCAGCGCAACGTGCATAAAATGTTTTCGCACTGATTCTTTCGACTGCGCCAACGCGCCGCAAATCGCAATCACGACCCCGAAAAACGCCGGAATCAGAGCCGTAATACTCGCGTTTCCGCCGAGCATTCCCCACACATAACCCGCAATTCCGAGTAAAACCAAAGCTAATCCGCAGCCAATCGCCGTTGAAGGCATATATTTTAACCTCTCAAAAATTATTGTTCAGAGTTCAAACTTGAATGTAAACTCTGAACTTACTTTACTTTTTAATAGTCGGCAGGACAATCATTGAATTTGTTTTGCCGCCATAATAGACGCGTTCGGTGGCTTTTTGAAAATCGGCGATGGTCGCCAGCTTATAATTTTCCATAAACTTCTGCGGATTTCGCGCAACCAGCGGAAACCAGGTGCTTTGAATCTGCACCATTATCCGATGCCCTTTTTTGAACGTATGGGCGATTCCCGGCATTGTGTATTGGAGTTTTGCAGCTTCGTTCGGCTTTAAGGCTTCGGGTTTTTCAAACGAATTTCTAAATCTTGCCGGAAACGGTTCGCCGCGCAAAAGCATTTCGTAACCGCCGGGTTGAAAGACCGAAAAAGCCGATGTTTCGGGCGGTTTGACGCGTTCCGGTTGTCCGTTCGGCAGTTTATTGCCGGTTTCGGGGTAATTATAATCGTCGGGAAAAACGTCAATCAATTTCACGACAAAATCCGAATCAGTTCCGCTTGAAGAGACAAAAATTGACGGTTTAATGTCGCCCGCGACCGTCATATCTTCGGTCAAAGGCTCGGTTTGATAAACCAAAACGTCAGGTCGTTCGGCTGCGAAACGCTGATCTTCGGTCATAAAATCACGCGGATAATTTGAAGTGATTTTCTGCGTATATGGAACAGGTTTCGACGGATCGGAAATATATTCGTTATAACCGCCTGCCGCCTTCAGAGCGTCCGGCGAAAAAGTCAAACCGCCGTTCGCCGTCAGATAAAGCGCGGTGTCCGTGCCGTTCGTCGGGTTGTATGTGTCAAACGATTTCCATTCGTTCGCGCCGGTGTCGAACAGATTTACTTCCTTAATTTTAGAAATATCTCCTTTATCTTTGAGAAAATGATTGAAAAATGGAAGTTCGATATTATCACGATACCAGAGACTTGTTTTCTGTCCGAAATAAGCCGTGCCGAGCCAATCGCCTTCAGAGCGTTCCCAACCGCCGTGAAACCACGGTCCGATGACTAGAACATTAAACGGAATTTTCGGATTTTGCTTTTCGATGTGCTGATAAGTTTGCAGTGCGCCGTATAAATCTTCATCGTCATACCAACCGCCGACGGTCATCGTCGCGCAGCCGATATTTTTGAGTTTCGGCAAAATGTTGCGGTCTTTCCAGTATTGATCGTAGTTCGGATGCTGCATCATTTCATCCCAAAATTTAACCCGAACGCCGAGACCTTTTTCGTAATTGTCGGCAAGTTCCTTGAGACCGCCGGCGTTTAAAAAATATTTGTAATCGTCCTTTGTGCCGAAATCCAATTCCTTAAAGTATCTTTCCGATGTCGGTTTCGGGCGCGGCTGACCGAAAAAGTCGAAGAAATGGTAGTTTTGAGTGAGAAATAATGCGCCGTTGTGGTGCATATCGTCGCCGTGAAACCAGTCGGAAACCGGAGCTTGCGGCGAACAAGCCTTGAGTGCCGGATGCGAATCAATCGAACCCGCCGATGTGTAAAATCCGGGATACGAAATGCCGTAAGTTCCGACGCGACCGTTGTTTGCAGTGTTTTTAATCAACCAGTCAATCGTGTCGTAAGTGTCGGTTGATTCATCAATTTTCGACTTGTCGGTGTTGTCAATATCAGGACGAACATCCTGAAATTCGCCTTCCGACATCCAGCGTCCGCGCACGTCCTGATAAACGAAAATATAACCTTCTTTGGCGAAAAGTTCGTTCGGTCCGAGCGAACCTTTAAATTTATCAACACCGTAAGGCGCGACTGTGTAAGGTGTGCGACTAAGCAAAATCGGGTATTTTTCCGTCTGTGCTTTCGGTTCGTAAATCGAGGTAAAAAGTTTCACGCCGTCACGCATCGGAATCATCACTTCGCGTTTGGTGTAATTTTCCTGAATATATTTGGCAAGTTCGGTTTGCGGCGGTTGCGGCGGCTGTGCGTTTATCAGCACAAACGAACAAAAAATCAATAGTAAAACTGCAAAGAATTTCATATTTTCTCCAAAGTAAAAATAGGCGAGTAAAAAGTTACTCACCTATTTTCGCGCAAATTGGCGACAAAAACAAACTACCTGCGAATATCAATTTTGTCGAGAAATATAAAAATCTGAAATCATAATTCAATCCCAAATTTTCACGGATTGAATGACGATTGCTTTGATTTCGACTAAATCAGCGTCAAAAATCAAATCTTCGTAACGCGGATTTGCCGAACGGAGAATAATTTTATTTTCAAATTGGAAAAAGAATTTGACAACCAAACCCAAACAGGGAAGTTGGGCGATGACGAGTTTGCCGTTTTTAACTTCGGCTCTTTCGATTTTTGTCTGACAGATAAGCTGATCGCCGTCGTTGATGCCTAAGTCGCGCAATGAATCACCGCAGACCGAAACCGTCACCAAGCCTTCGGTTCGCAAACTGTGCGGAAGCATCACGGTATGCTTTCCGCGCGGAACAAATTCGATGATTTTGCCTGCGCCAACTTGTCCGTAATCCATTAAATACACTGTTTTTGCCCGTTTCCAATCCATTAAAATCACGCCGCTTTTTCCTCCTTAATATTTGTTTTAAAGGCGTTTTGTTCCTTCACGCTCGGCTGCATCGCTAAAATTATTCCTTGCACTTTTTCGTTAATTGCCGTGCCTTCGGCGATTTCGCTGCGGACAATTTCGCGGATTTTATTTTCGAGTAATTTTTCAAAACCCTGATTTGACGAATTTACTTGAACGCCGTTTTCGCCGGTCAAAATCCAGTCAATCGAAGTGTTTGTCAATTTGGCGATTTTAATTAAAATGTTTGTCGGAAAATCGCGCCTCTGCGATGTCCAATTATACAGCGACGAATAATTTTCGCCGATAATCTGCGCTACTTCCTTTAAGTCTTTCGCGTTAAAAGCCTGCACGATACGAAAGCCGATTGAATTTTCTTCTTTAATTGCCATATTGAAAATAATCCTTGACAAAATTGCCAAAATGACTATTATAGAGTGTAGCAGATAAATTTATTTTTGAAAACATAAAATTTTAACTTGCGAACAAAAGAGAAATCAAGATAGTTCGGCGTTAAATAGTATTTGCGAACGCACTGTTTCTAAAATCAATAAAAAGTGCAGTAAAAATTTTGCGGACTACAAAATAATTATTTGTTACGGAAAAAAACGGAAGGAAAAAGGGATTAATCGGTGTTTGCGCTCAATCGCCGCAAACGTCGCAAGGGAGGTAATTATGAGATTAAAATTTTCAATAATATTCGTCGTGCTTTTTCTGTCGTTCGGTTACGCGAACACAAATTTAGGCAGCGTTAAAGTGGTTTCGGAACTGACAATCAACACTTTCGAGACAAACAAGGAAAAAACAATCGAATTGATTTTAGAAAACGGTTCAACGATGAGTTGTTCGTTTCAGGCGAAGAATTCGTCTTTTCAAAGTGTCGGAAACGGTAAGTTAGCCGTTTCGATCAACTCGAATTGGATTTGCCGATAGTAATGTAACGCCGTCCGTCCCGGCGGCTGTCGGGCGGGCATCTTGCCCGCCGCGCCGGTTTATTTACAAATAATGTTGAATGAATCGAAACGCGGCGGCGGCGGGACGCACACCGCGACAGCCGCCGGGACGGACGGCGATACTTTTTTAGGGCAATCGAATAAAATCGGTTGCCCGCTTTTCTTTTATTTACAATTCGCGTTAAATTTATTCATAAATCTTTAGTTTGGACTCAATAATTTTATGTATAAATTAGTTTTAATCAGACACGGCGAAAGCGCGTGGAACAAGGAAAATCGTTTTACGGGTTGGAAGGATATTGATCTTTCCGACAAAGGCAAGGAAGAAGCGCACGCCGCCGGCAAATTGTTGAAAGCACAAGGTTTCGTGTTTGACGAAGCCTACACTTCGGTCTTGAAACGCGCGATTCGGACGCTCTGGATTATCTTGGACGAAATGGATTTGATGTGGATTCCCGAAACGAAATCTTGGCGTTTGAACGAACGACATTACGGCGGACTGCAAGGTTTGAACAAAGCCGAAACCGCCGCGCAATACGGCGACGAACAGGTCTTGGTCTGGCGGAGAAGTTACGATGTTTTGCCGACGCTGCTTGAAGAAACGGACGAACGCTGGCTCGGCAAAGACCCAAGATATTCGTTAATCGAAGCCGGAAAATTTCCGCGCGCGGAAGCGTTAAAGGAAACCGTCGAGCGCGTCGTGCCTTTTTACGAAACCGAAATCGCGCCGAAAATAAAAGCGGGAAAACGTCTGATTGTCGCCGCGCACGGTAATTCGCTTCGCGCACTCGTAAAATTTCTCGATAATCTTTCGGATGATGAAATTGTCAGCCGCAATATTCCGACCGGCGTTCCGCTGGTTTATGAACTCGACGAAAATCTGAAACCGACGAAAAGTTACTATCTCGGCGACGAAGAAGCGATCAAAGCGGCGCAGGAAGCCGTCGCAAATCAAGGGAAAGCGAAATAAGGCAAAAGGCAAAAAAAAGGTGCTGTTTGCATCGCGGTTTGCATCAAAAAAGCAGTTCGCCCCCAAATCTAAATGGAGAAAAATTATGAAAATATTAAAATCAGGATTTACGGGGTTAATCTGTATCGTTTTGCTGGCGGGTTTGTCTTTCGGGCAGACAACTAAAAAGAAAAAAACTGTTGTTAAAAAGACAACGACAACTTCGACGAACACAACTTCAACCATCGCCGATTCGGAAATTTCGGGCGGTTTGAAGGAAGCCTTATCAAATGGTGTGCGTTTTGCGATTGACACTTTGGGCAAGGAAAACGGCTTTTTGAATGATGTCCGCGTCAAAATTCCTTTACCGAATTCGTTGCAGAAAGTTGAAAAAGGTTTGCGACTTGCCGGACAGGGAAAAGTTGTTGACGAATTTGTCGCGTCAATGAACCACGCCGCTGAAAAAGCCGTTCCGGTCGCAATTGACGTATTTGTCGAAGCCATCAAACAAATGTCGTTTGACGATGCGCGAAAGATTTTGTTCAGCAGCGAAAGCGATTCGGCGACGCAGTTTTTTCGCCGTACGAGCGAGGAGAATTTGCGCGGAAAATTTCGCCCGATTGTCGAAAAATTCACTGCCGAAGCAGGCGTGACAAACAAATATAAAACAATGATCGGTAAATACGGCTTTGCTGCGAAACTTCTCGGCGGCGACGCGACCGATCTCGACGGATATGTAACGCAAAAAGCTCTCGACGGATTATTTTTGATGGTCGCCCAGGAAGAACTGAAAATTCGCAAAGACCCGATCAGCCGCACGACGAGCTTGCTCAAAAAAGTCTTCGGAATCTTAAAATAAAGTCAGAACCATCGGCGGTTGCAGATGGTTGAGTTAAGCTATAATCAAGTTCAGACTTGAAACTGAAAGTCCGAAACATTAAAGTTAAACCGCCCGCTTCTGCCGGCGGTTTTGACTTTATGCCTCGAAAATTAATCTTTTTTCTTCTCATTGCCGCCTGTCTCACGCCGTATGTTTCGCCGCCGATTGCCTTGGCTTTAGGATTGGTTTTGGCACTGACAATCGGCAATCCGTTTGCGCGGCAGCTTGGCAAACCGACGCGAATTTTACTGCAAACGAGCGTTGTTCTGCTCGGTTTCGGAATGAATCTGACGAGCGTTTTAAGGGCGGGAAAGGACGGAATCTTGTTTACGATTGCGACGATTTTCGGAACATTGATTCTCGGCTATTTCGTCGGAAAATTATTAAAAGTCAGCGGCAAAACTTCGACGTTAATTTCTTGCGGGACAGCGATTTGCGGCGGTAGCGCGATTGCGGCGGTCGCACCCGTGATTGATGCCGATTCGGAAGAAATTTCCGTTTCGTTGGCGACGATATTTATCTTAAATTCGATTGCGCTGATAATTTTTCCGCCTATCGGACACGCGCTTAATTTGACGCAAAATCAGTTCGGCGTTTGGGCGGCGATTGCAATTCACGACACGAGTTCGGTCGTCGGAGCAAGCGCGAAATACGGCGCGGAAGCCTTACAGATTGCGACGACCGTTAAACTCGCCCGGGCTTTGTGGATTGCGCCGGTGGCAATTGTTTTTTCGTTTCTTTATCGTTCGGAAACCGGCGAAAAGCGAACAAAAGTCGCAATTCCGTGGTTTATTTTTCTGTTTTTGCTGACGACGATTTTGCGAACTTACTCGCCGAACGTGATTCAGCCGAGCATTTTCGATTCGTTCGTCAATCTCGCCAAAGCCGGTTTGACCGTCACGCTTTTTCTCATCGGTGCAAGCCTTTCGCGCGAAACTTTGCGAAAAGTCGGCATCAAACCGCTGCTGCAAGGCGTGATTTTATGGCTTGTTATCTCGCTCGTTTCGCTTTGGACAATTTGGGAAATCCTGTAAAAAGAATTTGCCCACGAAAGACACTAAAAAACGAAAATTTAAAAACCAAAAACCAAAAACCAAAAACCAAAAACTAAAAATCTTTTCTTGCCTTATTTCGTTCATTTTGTCCCTTTCGTGGGCAATTTCTTATGGTTTAGAGCCATATAAAATCTTCGTCGGTTCAAGGTAAGTTTGACACTTTATTTTTTTGAATCCCGCTTCTATTAGCCATTCGGTATAAACTTTTTCGTCGCGTTCGACATCAGGCGCGTTCCAGCAAATATCTTCAAGGCAAAATAAAACCGAAATCTGCGGCGCGAGATGTGAATTGTCAATAATCCAGCCGCTCAAAATACAAACGCCGCCTTTGGGAAGTTTTTTGTAAATTTCGCCGAGCAATTTTTTGTTATCGGCAGCTTCGGCAACCGACATAAAATTTGCCAGTAAAACCGCGTCGAAATCATCGGGTAATTCATCATTTTTGAAGTCACCGCTAACGACTTCGATACGGTTTTGCAGCTTATTTTGGTTAATAAATTTCTCGGCAATTTTTGCGTTTTCCGGCAGTTCATAAACGATAGATTCGAGGTGCGGGAAACTTTTACAGAGCGCAATCGAACTTGCTCCCGTGCCGCCGCCGAGGTCGAGAATCTTTTTATATTTTGAAAAATCAAATGCTTTTGCGAGTGCGTAACCGTGCAGCAGCGCGAGATTGTGCTGCTCCGCCATTGCTTCCGCGCCCTGGTCGGTTTCTTCGGGAACGGACTTTCCATCATCGCCGTATTTCCAGTTTTTCAGATTCTCGGTGAGATTTTCCCAAACCTTGAAACTACGCTGATGACTGCGGTTAATCTGTCCGCCGAGGTAAAATTCCGTATCCTTTAGAAGAAAATGTTGCGTCATTTCCGAATTTGAATAAACTTCGTTTTCGCGGTTCAGCAAACCGATAGTCACGGCGCAGTCGAGAAATCTCTCCATCGCCAGCCGATTAATCTTTTTACTTTTTGAAATGTCGGCGGCGGAAAGTTTTTTGTCTTTGAGGCGTTTGGAAATTTCGAGTTCGACAAAAGTAAAAAGCACTTGTGACTGTTGATAAGCAGACATCAATTCAAGCAGATTTTGAATATGTTCGGGATTTTTTAAGACGGCATTTTCGGTGGTCATAATTATCTTCAAGAAAAGCGAACCGCTTTTGCACGATTCGCTTTGCTAATTTTACGTCTTTTCTAAAATTACGGCTTCAAAACGATTTTGCGCCACGTTTCTTTTTCTTTATTGAATTGGTCATAAGCCATCGGTGCTTCGCTCAGTTTGAGGCGATGCGAGATGACGAAACGCGGGTCAATCTTATTTTCCTGAACGGCTTCAAGCAGTTTCGGCATATACGAGTGCATATTGGTTTGTCCCATTTTGAAAGTCAAACCTTTGCCAAACGCCGCGCCCATCGGAAATTTATCGAGAAATCCGCCGTAAACACCAGGAATCGAAACCGTTCCGCCTTTACGACAGCAATAAATCGCCTGACGAAGCGCGTGCGGACGGTCGGTCGCCAAAAAGACGGTCGCCTTTGCATAATCAAGCAGCGCGTCCGGCGCAGTTCCGTGCGATTCGAGTCCAACGCAGTCAATACACGAATCAGGTCCGCGTCCGCCCGTCAAATCGAGAAGTTTGGTGTAAACATCTTCTTCGTCGAAATTGATCGTATATAAATTATCGTTTTCCTGCCGCGCAAGTTCCAGACGATCTTTGTAATGGTCAATTAACACGACTTTTTCCGCGCCGAGCATAAATGCCGATTTAACCGCGAATTGTCCAACCGGACCTGCGCCCCAAATTGCCACCGTGTCGCCTTCCTGAATATTACAATTTTCCGCCGCCTGATAACCCGTCGGGAAAATGTCTGAGAGGAACAAAACCTGTTCATCTTCCAATCCGTCAGGAATTTTCAGCGGACCGACATCGGCGAACGGCACACGCACATATTCGGCTTGTCCGCCCGCAAATCCGCCCATCATATGTGAATAGCCGAAAAGTCCCGAACCCGAATAACCGTAAAGAGTTTCAGCCGTTCCCGGAGTCGGATTCGAGTTATCGCAAGCCGACCATAAATTCTTTTTGCAGAAAAAACAATTTCCGCAGGCAATCGTAAAAGGTACGACTACACGGTCGCCTTTTTTCAAATTCGTGACGCTGCTGCCGGTTTCGACGACTTCGCCCATAAATTCGTGTCCCAGAATGTCGCCCGCCTGCATTGTCGGGATATAGCCGTTATAAAGGTGCAAATCAGACCCGCAAATCGCGGTCGTCGTGATTTTAACAACCGCGTCGCGCGAATTTAAAATCGCCGGATCAGGCACCGTCTCGACGCTGACATTGTGTTTTCCGTTCCAACATACTGCTTTCATTACTTAAAATTCCTCCTTGTTCTGCGGGATTTTGTCCCATTCAAATAAATTAATTTACTTCTAATCCTTTTTCAAAGATTTTGCTTTGTGTGCCGCTTGACCGCCGCTTTTTTCGCTTTCGACCAGGTATTCGGGATTTTCCTTCGAGGCAGCGACGTGATGACCTTTGATGTCGGTCGGTGCGGTCAATTTCTTTTTGACCGTGCCTTTCGTCGTGCCTTGCGAAGTTTCCCATTCAACCTTGTCGCCTGTTTTCAATTTGTCCGCCATAAACTTTTTAAGCCTCCTTGCTTTTTGCACTTTCCTGCGTGATTTGCTGTCCGAGTTTGGCAGGATTGAAATAAGCGAAAAACCGTGTGATTTTATCGCCGTCAAATTCCAAAATGCTGACACCTTCATAATTGATTTCGTGTCCTTCGCAGCTTGAACCGACCGTCGTCCATTCGAGCGCGGAAACTTTGTCGGAGATGATTTTGTTCTTAAATTCCGATTTAACCTTACCGAAAGTCTTCCGGTAATTCGTCCAGAATTCACGCGCTCCGTCCACACCGTTCATCGTTTCGGTTAATGTTACATTGCCGATTTTGCAATCGTCCGCGAAGAGCGAAGCGATTTTTTCAACATCTTCGGTTGCTTCCAAACTGTGTAAAGCATCAATAAATTTTTCTGATAATTCGTGTGCCATATTAATCCTCCAATTTTCGCTCAGAGTTCGCGCTTTACTTTGTTTTCTTTAGCACAACGCAGAAAGACAAATTAAAATTAGAACTCTGAACGAAATGAATTAGGCATTTGCCGTTTTCGATTTAACCTTTTGCGATTCACGTCCCGACGGCTGACCTTCGATTTTCATAATCAAACCGGCTTCCATCAAACTCTTGAAGCGACGCAAATCTCCGGCGACCTGCTGACTCGGTTCTTCGCCGAAAAGTTTGGCAACCAGTGAACCGAGTTTTCCTGCCGGCGGTTCATACGTTAAAGTTACGCGGACTTCCGTTCCGCGATTTGCGGTCGGCAAAAATTCGACGACACCTGAATTGGGAATTTCAGAACCTTCCAGCGAATGCCAACTGATGCGTTCGTTTTCGACTTCACCGCTTGTTTCCGCATCCCATTCAACTGACGTTCCAAGCGGTGCTTTGGCTTTCCAATGCGAAGTTTTTTCGCCGGTGACTTTGACCGATTCGAGGTGATCCATAAATAACGGTAGATTCTCGAAGTTGTGCCAGAATTGGTAAAGTTCAGCTTGCGATTTATTAATCGTCACCGATTTTTGAACGTGAATCCTCGATTCCGCCGGTGTCGCCGTCGTTTTATCAACCGCGCTGTAAACGTGGCAGTGTCCGGTTGCGCCGCGATAGAGCAGACCGCCGCCGAGCAGAGACAGTGCCGTCCCGAAAACTCCGCCTTTCGTCAATCCGTAAGCGATTAAACCGCTGCCTGCCACCGCCGAAGCGACGCGTTCATTGTCCCCGACGTTTTGTTTCGTATCTTTCAAAAAATCCTTGATTTCTTCGTTTTTATTTTTGTTTGTCGTGCTGATTTCTTGCATATCTTTCTCCCCTTGTTATTTTTGTTCAGAGTTCCAACTTCAGTTTGCTTTTTCGCCTCGCTTCGCTGGCGGTTTTACCAACTGAAGCTGGAACTCAAAACTATTATTAATTTGCAAATTGTTCGTTGTTTTCAATTACTTCCTTGTCCGCCAATGCTGTTAAAATTGACGGTGCAATCAATGATTCACTGTCTTTGCCGCGAACTTTATTAGTTCCGATGCCGCCGTTTGCAGGCAAAAGTTGATTGACCAAAGCCAAAACATCTGCCGTTAATTCCGGGAAAAGCGCGTTCATTTTTGCGGCAAATTTAGCCTGAATTGAAATTATCGCTTCCGCGTCGCCGCGTTTTGCCGCGCTGATGATTTGCCGTGCGGCTGATTCGGCACTGATTGACGAAAACGGCAAAGCGTCGCCGATGGCAAACCACGCATATTCTTTTTCGTTTTGTCCTTTAAAGTAAGCGTTGGTGTGACTTCCGGTTCGCATCAGACCGGGACAAACTGTGGTCACAAAAATATTTTCTTTCGCAAGTTCAACGCGCAGAGCATTTGATAAACCGACGAGCGCAAATTTGCTCGCGCAATACGGCGCGAGGTGCGGCACGGCGATTTTTCCGCCGATTGATGCAATATTGACAATTCTGCCCGCGCCGATTCCGCGCATTACCGGCAAAACTGCTTTGATTACGCGATACGGCGACCAGAAATGAATTGCCATTGCATCTTCAAAATCGTCGTCGGTTTGCGCGTCGAGCGGTCCGACCTGAATTACTCCGGCGTTGTTGACCAAAACATCAATCTGCCCGAAACGCATACAGACATCACCGATTAATTTGTCAACTTCTTCTTGATTTCGGACATCGCAAATCGCTTCAAAAACTTCCGCACCGCGCGATTCCAAATCTTCTTTGGCGTGTGCCAACTCCTCGCCGTTGCGGGCGCAGATAGCAATTTTTGCACCTTCCGCAGCAAATTCACGCGCCAAAACCAGACCTAAACCACGCGAACCGCCCGTGATCAATGCGACTTTGTTTTTTAGGCTGAATTGCCGCCGCGATTTGTTCCAACCTGCCAAAGCCGTTAATGCTCCGACACCGATTGCCGCGCCCACTAAGAGTGAATTTTTATTTTCAAACACAAAACATTACTCCTTCAAAGATTCGTATCAAAACAAAACAACAACCGCACATTTTATTGTCATTTGGCAATAACCGTGCCTTAGTTTGAAGAAGTACATTTTAGTTTTCAGTTACAGCGGATTATTTTTTGACGGCAGTAAAACCGTGAACGCCGAGCCAATCGGCGCAGCGGTCTTTCCACGTCGCCAAAATCGGATTGGTCGGCGCGAGTCCGAAGCCGTGCGGACCTTGTTCGTATAAATGAAACTCAAACGGCACGCCTGCTTTTCGCAGTGCGGCGACGTAAAGCAGGCTGTTTTCGACCGGAACCGTTGCGTCGGTCATCGTGTGAACGAGAAAAGTCGGCGGCGTATCTTTTGTGACTTGCAATTCGTTTGAGTATTTTTTGACTTGTACAGCCG
The DNA here is from genome assembly GCA_965247805.1 of Pyrinomonadaceae bacterium. Lineage (GTDB taxonomy): Bacteria > Acidobacteriota > Blastocatellia > Pyrinomonadales > Pyrinomonadaceae > JAFDVJ01. Next base: position 2,713,592 of record OZ252034.1, on the reverse strand, counting down.
TCGGATTGTCGCCCAGCAGATTCTTTTTCGAGCCGCCGTGAGCGAATTCGCCCATCGTAATCACCGGATAAATCAAAATTGACAAATCAGGTCGGGAACTGACTTTTTCAATCGCATCGGTCGCGGCGGCATTGCCCGCGTCGAAGTGCGTCGAGAGCGTCGAAGCGAGATGTCCGCCTGCCGAAAAGCCTAAAATTCCGATTCGATTCGTGTCCAGATTCCATTCTTTCGCCCGCGAACGAACCGTCCGCAACGCCCGCGCCGCGTCGAGCAGTTGATTGGGTTCGTGATACTTCATTCCTAAACGATATTTCAGAACGAACGCCGAAATACCCAATGAATTGAGCCATTTGGCGACATCACTGCCTTCTTTTGTTTCCGATAAATGCGAGTAGCCGCCGCCGGGAAGAACGACGATTGCCGCGCCCGTCGCCGTTTCTTTCGGCGCGGGAAAAGGCGTGATTGTCGGAATATCTTCGGGCGTTTTACCGACCGCGTTTGGTGCGCCGTCCGTCCATAAAATTACCGGATTGTTTTGTGCCTTTGCAAAATTCACGAGTATTAGAGTTAAAAAGAGAATGGTTAAAATTAAATGTTTCATAAGTTTGATTTGCAGGTTTTCCGAGTTCGTTCAGAGTTTAAACTTTAGTTTGCAGATTCAGCCGGCGAAACGGGGCTGAATGACACGCTGAAGAGCGAACTCTGAACGAACTCGAAAACTCTCTATTTGCCGATTCGTGCTGCCTGTCTTTGCTGTAAAAGTTGATCGGCGATGACACCGAGCAGAATAACCACGCCCATCACTGCGAAATTGAGTGACGACGGAATTCCCAAAAGATTGACGAGATTCTGCAAAACCTGAAGCAGTGCCGTCCCGATTAAAATTCCGATGATCGAACCCGAACCGCCGCGCAGTGAACAGCCGCCCAAAACCGCCGCCGCGATTCCGTAAAGCTCGTAAGAATTTCCGTGCGACGAAGGCGAAATTGAATTCGTGTAAAAAGCGAGAACCACGCCCGCGACTCCGGCTAATAAACCTGCCAAAAGATACGCGCTGGCGATGATTAAATCCGAATTGATGCCCGAATAACGCGCCGCAACTTCGTTCCGACCGACCGCAAAAAGGTATCGCCCGTAAACCGAACGATGCAGAACAACCCACATAATCGCACTGATGATAATCAATATCACAAACGGTGTCGGAACGCCGAAAACGCTGCCGGTCGCCATACTTTGCAGCGATTCAAAGCCGGTCGCCGCGCCGAAGCCTTTAGTTTCGTCATTGGCGATAAATCTGGCTAAACCGCGATAAAAAAGCAGTCCGCAGAGCGTCACGATAAACGGCTGAATTTTTACTTTCGTAATTAATAAACCGTTGATCGCGCCGAGAAAGGTCGTTAATAAAAGAACAATTCCAACTGCGATTAATGCGCCGAAACCCATCCCAAACCAGGTCGGCAAAAATGTCAGATGCGCCGCAATCGTCGCGGGAAGATGATAGTCAACGAGCAGAATCGAAAGAATAACGCCGAGCAGCGCGAACACCGAACCGACCGATAAATCAATGCCGCCGGTGATGATGACCAAACCCAAACCGATGCTGAAAATGCCGTAAATTCCGATCAGCCGCGCAAGATTTTGCAAATTTGCGGGCGACAGAAAACTCGGATTGAGAATCGCCAGCACGATACATAACACGACGAGCAGAATGAAAGTTCCAAGTTCTTTTTTCATCTTATTTAATTTGAAGAACCAAAGAATTTTTAACTACAGATTGACACGGATAAACACAGATCAAATCAGATTTAATTTTGCCGTTCCAATCTTTTTTTATCTGTGTGCATCTGTGGTTAATTTTCCAAATGTTTTCCGTTTGTTTGATTGCCGACCGCAAGCTGCATAATCGCTTCTTCACCGCATTGGTCGCGTTCCAGAATTCCGGTAATCGCGCCTTCGTGCATCACGGCAACGCGGTCGCTTTCACCCAGAATTTCTTCCATATCGGAGCTAATCATTATAATCGCCACGCCGTTTTCAGCGAGTCCGCGCATCAATTGATAAATTTCGGCTTTCGCGCCGACATCAATGCCGCGCGTCGGTTCGTCAAAAATCAGCAGTTTCGGATTGAGCGAAAGCCATTTCGCCAGCACGACTTTCTGCTGGTTGCCGCCGCTTAAATTAACCGGATTGACGTTGATCGAAGGCGTTTTGACGTTTAATTTTTTGCACATTTCCGTCGCCGTTTTGCACTCCGAATCTTTATTGACCAAACCGCCCGAAGCATAACGCGAAAGCGCGGGCAGGGAAATGTTTTCGCAAATCGGCATTTCAAGAATTAAACCGCAATGCCGACGGTCTTCAGGAATTAGATAAATTCCTTTTTGGATGGCGTGGCGCACCGATGAAACTTTGAAGTTTTGACCTTCGAGCGAAACCGTTCCGTCAAACGATGCGTCAACGCCGAAAATCGCCTGTGCCATCTCTGAACGTCCCGCGCCGACGAGACCGGCAAAACCGAGAATTTCGTTTTTGCGAATGTTGAATGAAACCGATTTGTTCGGGTAGCGGCGCGTTCGATAATCTTTGACTTCGGCGAAATTTTCCTTGCTGATTGTTTCGGGCGCGACGTAGGCGCGATTGATGGCGCGTCCGACCATCAGTTTAACGATATTGTCGTGGCTGATTTCCGCCCGTTCCAGCACGCCCGCGTTTTTGCCGTCGCGCAAAACGACCACGCGGTCGGCAATTTCCTTGATTTCGCCGAGCCGGTGCGAAATGTAAATAATGCTCACGCCCTGCGAACGCAAATCTTTGATAACCTGCAAAAGCCTTTCGGTTTCGGTCAGCGTCAAACTCGAAGTCGGCTCGTCCATAATCAAAATACGGGCATTAATCGAGAGTGCTTTGGCGATTTCGACCATCTGCTGCTGTGCGATTGAAAGTTCGTGCAGCGGCGTTCGACTGGCAATGTCCAAACCGAGACGCTTCAAATAAACGTCGGTGTCGGCGTGTAATTTTTGACGATTGACGAGGCGCAGAAATCCGCCCCAGAGCGGTTCGCGTCCGAGATAGACGTTTTCGCCGACGCTCAGATTGTCGAGAACATTCAATTCCTGATGAACGAATCCGATGCCGTTCGCGCCCGCATCAGACACGGAATTGATCGTCACCGCGCTTCCGTTAATCGTAATCTGTCCGCCGTCGGGCTGGTAAACGCCGCCGAGAATCTTCATCAAAGTAGATTTTCCCGCGCCGTTTTCGCCCGCCAAAGCAACGACTTCGCCCGCGCCGACTTCCAAATCAACCGCGTCGAGCGCAATCACGCCCGGAAAACGCTTGCTGATTTTTTCCATTTGCAGAATTGGTATATTCATAATCAAATGTCAGAACCGCCTGCGTGAGCGGGCGGGTTGGTGTTAATGACGAACGGCTTGAGCAGTCGGCAGGGAAGTTTGTCAATTGAAATGACTCCGGCTGACCGCTCGTTTCCTGCCGAAAAATTACCCGCCCCCTCACGCAGGCGGTTCTGACTAGCGTCCGCGCAGACCGTTGATTTTCTTCTGAAATTCTTCCACGCCGTCTTTTTTAATCACCAGCGTCGGCACATTGATTTGTTTGTTCGCCGGAATCGCCGATTTGTCGCCGCCTAAAATTTGCGACATTATTTTGACCGACTGATAGCCGAATTCAAACGGCTGCTGGACGACGGTGGCGAAAATCGAGCCGTCTTTGACACCTGCCAGAGTTTCGTCTTCTTCGTCAAAACAGATAATTTTCACCTGTCCGACTTTGTTCGCATCCTTGACGGCGTTCAAAATCGCCGGACCGTTGTAGCTCCACAAACCGACGAGCGCGGCGACATCCGAGTATTTGACGAGCGTGTCGGCAGCGTTCGATTTAGCGCGGGCGCGGTCGGTGTCGTCGGTGCGCGTGTCAATGATTTCGACTTTTGAATCTTTCAACGCTTCCTTGATTCCCTGAGCGCGTTCGGCGGCGTTGCGCGCATCCGATTTGCCGACGAACAGCATAATTTTTCCGCCGTTCGGCAACGCTTCTTTAATCAATTCACCGGCTTGTCTGCCGGCGGCGACGTTATCGGTTCCGATATACAATGCGCGGTCGCTGGTCGGCGCGTCGCTGTCCTGCGTAATCACGAGAGCTTTTTTCGCGGTTTCGTTAATAAATTGCGTTTGATTGTCAGGATCAACCGGGCTGATGGCGATGCCGCTGATGCCTTTTGATAATAAATCGTCAACGATGCGGCGTTGTTCGGCTGCGGTTCCGTCGCCGGGAAGTTTGAATTCGACTTCGACATTCGGAAGTTCGGCATCGGCTTTTTCCACGCCTTTTCGCGCAATCGTCCAGTAATCCGAAGCGTTATTGGTGACGAAAGCCACTTTCAAATTTTTGCCTGAACTTGGATTCGTTCCGGTGTTACCGTTCGGCGCGGTCGTGTTTCCGCTGTTGACAACCGAATTATTGGCGGGCGGTGTGCAGCCCGAAAGTAAAGCCATAACACACGAAAAAATTAGTGCGATGCGAACATTTTTCATAATTATTCTCCAGTTTTCTTTAATAGTAGTTTTTTAGGAATCAACGAGTCAAAATTTAATTGCCCAAACCAACAAAAAAAATCGTTTTATCAAATTGCCGGACGCTCAACTCGATGAACAGACAATCATAATTGTTCAGGAATTACGCTTCGTTCAGAGTGAACACTTCAGTTTGCATCTTCTGCCAGCGAAGCGCGGCGGAAACACGCTGAAGGAGTGAACTCTAAACGAAGACGAAACTTTGTATTTCTCTAGCTCAAGTGTTTGGCTTAACAATACACAGCTTTTTATCTCCCGTTTAGAACCAAAATATAGCCGTAAGTCTAACATTCGGCAAATTTAAAATCAAAATTGTACAGTATTGGCGATGACCGACATACCAAAAAATTCTGTTATTAAACTGTCGTCTCCGAAAGTTCCGACCAAACTGTTTTCAGAAAGCCGAAAGCCGCGCTGCCGGACGATGAGCCGGTAAAAATATACGGCAAACGTCCGGTTTCCCGATGATATATTTCAACCGTTTTTGAAATTGCCGCCGCGCTGTTTCGGCGACCGATCACGGCGACTGTTCCGCCGCTGCCGCCGCCCGTAATTTTTGCGCCGTAAAGTCCTTGCGACACGCCGATTTTACGAACAATTTCGACTAAAAGATTCGTTCCTGACTCGCATAATCCGCAAGCCGCGTAACTTGCGTGCGACTGAAACATCAATTCTCCCAACAATTCCAAACGCCGTTCAGTTAAAGGCTGCTTTAATAATTCGGCGAAAACGCGGACGCGCTGATGTTCATAGACAGCGTGTGCGGTTGGAACTCGAACGGCGTAAATTTTTTCAGGATTGATCTGCGTGACAGCATCGGTCGTCCCGCCGTATCGCGCTGTAAATTCCGCGCCGCTGATGTTTTCAGGAATTTGCGCGGCGTATTTAAATTCTAATTCAGACGGCGTAACATTCGATAAATAGCCGCGCCATCTCGCATCTTCAACAGTGACAAGATTTTCAATTTTCGTATTTTCCACCGTCATTCCGTTCAAATCCGCGATGATCCGATAACCCATAAACGCGCCGACTCGAACCGACGAATAATCTGCGCCGGTGATCGAATGCCGCACACCCGAATCAATTCCCCAAAAGGCGATTTCGTTCGGGATTTCAATTGTTTCCTGCAATTCGGCAGGCTGGCAAAGCATCGAAAGCAGCCGATTTTCTTCGCCGCAAATCACCGACATCTGATCCATAATGCCGCACGGCGCACCGACCACGAGATTTTCTACTTTTTGACAAAGCCGAGCCATTTCACGCGGGCTGATTTGAAAATTAAACGCCGCGCAAACCGCCTGCATCACCGCCGCTTCGAGTGCCGCCGACGAACTCACACCTTTGCCAAGCGGAATTCCTGAAGAAATCAAAATCTTCGCGCCGTCGTCGAATTTTACAGCGCGTTCACACATCAGAACCAAAAAAACTCCCGCCGCGTAAGCCGCCCAATGTTTGTCCGAATCATTTTCAAAATACCGGCGGGCAGTTTGGTATTCAACCGGATTTCCGCCGTTTTCAAAATCAGTCAGCGGCATCTCGAATAACAAATTTTCTTCGGCGTTTTCCGACAAACTGACGATTTTCAAAGTTCGATTCTGAGATTTTTGCAAAGCAACCAAAGTTGCCTCCGCGATTGGCATTTCCAAAACGAGCGAACCGGAATAATCGGCAATGCCGCCCATTACATCGAGCCTGCCGGGAGCGCGGGTGATAAATATTTCGTTCGACGTATCAAATAATTGGCGCAGTTCGGGCGACGAATTTTGCGAAAGTCTATTCAGACGCTCAACAAAATCCGCGACATCCGGCAAATTATCAGTTTTTCCGTGAGTTATTTGATACATATATGCTCGCTTCTGAGCAGTTCTTCGTTTAGAATTCGCGCTTTAGCGTGTGGTTTTCGACCGCGAAGCGCGGCGAAAACGAAGAACAAACTGAAGTTTGAACTCTGAACGAAGCAGATTAACAATGAAACTAGCCAACTGAAGCAGGCGCTACAGACATCAGTCCGCGCTTACTTAATGCGTTTTGCAAAACCGGTTCGATCTGAGCGCGAATTTGTTCGTTCGCATAACCAATCCACGCGACATCATCTTCTAAAGTCAGCAAATCTTTCGGCGCGTTGCCGAAACCGTCAGTCACGACAATTCCGAGTTCACGCGCGATCAATTCCGTGCATAAATCATACGGATGACAGCAGATGCTCAAATCCAAACCGCGTTCGTTCATAATGTTTTGCATCAGCGGGCGCAAATCGGCGACGAAGCGGTCGTGTCCCGCCATCAATTCGTAAAGCTGTCCGCCGGTCGAAATATATTGATCTTCAAAACACTGCGCCTTGCCGTGCATCGGAAGTCCGAGCGCACCGCGCACGATTTCTTCGTCAATTTCCGCCAAAACGTCGCGCACGCCAGGGAAAAATCTCGAAATCATCGCGTAACCCTGCGCGATGGTCGGCGATTTTGAAGGATTTAATTTCAGAGGCGTTCTCTCGCCCGTCAAACGATTAAATCTTTCGGCGTTCGCGCCTTCGCCTTTGAACGCCCAAGCCACGTCCGACAGATGCTGTTTGACAAGGGGAATTTCCGTTTGAATGGCGAATTCGATGTCCTGCAAATTGGTGTTTGAGCCTTTGTTCGGCGCGACTCCGGTTAAAATCCACGCGCTCCTTTTTTGATACATAATGCCGCGTGTGCCGTCAATCGGATCAACGATTATGCGCCAAATCGCGTCCGTTTCGTCGGTTCCGCGAGGCAAAACGAGGTTGCCGGTTTCCAAACCTTCGGCGATCAAAATTATCGGCGTGTGCGGCGCAATTTCACGTTCAAAAAACTCGACTAAAATTTCTTCGCTCACCCGGTCAACCGCGAAAATCGTATCGCCTTCGTCGTCCGCCACGATCCGCGACAAATCTTCGAGCGCGGACTGTTCGCAAACCTCGACGACATTGTGCCGAATCGTTTTGTGAAGTTTTTTAAGCGGCTCGAACAGCGATTTTATATCGTTCAATTTTGCGACTCCTTTTTGTAATGAACGTCTGATTGCGCTTTTAGTTCAGCGGCTTTTTCTTCGGGCGAGGTATCGCTCAGAAAATTTCCGCCGCCGATTTCCGGTCCGGCTAAATACTTCAGTAAATTAGGTTTGCGAAGCGGCGGATGAAATTCGATGTGAAAATGAAAGCCGCCGTAATCGCCGCCGTCGGTCGGAGCCTGATGCAAAACCATCACATATGGAAAGGTAATTTGCCACAGATTATCGAACTTGACCAAAACCGTTTTCAACACTTCGGCAAAGTCTTTTGATTCAATGTCGGAAAGCTCGGCGACGCTTCGATGAGTTGTTTTCGGCGCAACGTAAACTTCGTAAGCGTAACGCGCAAAATAAGGCAGAAATGCAATCGCGCGTTCGTTTTCAGCAATGATTCGGCGACCGTCTTTTTGTTCGGCGGCGATTATTTCCTGAAACAATATTTTCCCCGTCTCTATGAGATGCTTTTGCGAAATTCGCGCTTCATTTTCGATAGTTTTGAACACAAAATTGTTCGCATAAATCTGGCAGTGCGGATGTGGATTTGAAACGCCGACGGCTTCGCCTTTGTTCTCGAAAACTAAAACATGTGCGATTTCCGGTTTGCCGCCTAAATCCGTGTATTGTTCCTGCCAAATCTTTAGCAAACCTTCGATTTCTTTTGTTTCCAACTCGCTCAGAGTCAAATTGTGTTTCGGGCTGTAGCAGACGACGCGGGCAATGCCGTGTGCCGGACGTGATCGGTAAATTACAGCCGCCGGTTTTCGATTTTCAGGCGCGGCGGGTGAAACGCTCGGATGATCGTTGTCGAAAACGAAGGTTTGCGCGTATTCAGGATTTGATAAACCGCTGACGCGCAGATTGCCCGGACACAAATAACAATCCGAAACATATTCCGAGATGTTTTTCTCCGCGCTGTCCAAAATCTCGCCGCTCCACGGACGATTTTGCCGGTGCGCCGCGATGATGACCCATTCTTCACGCAGAGGATGCCAACGCTCTTCCCAAATCATAAAATTTTGCCGGACTGCATTGACGGCAATGCCTTATATTTTAACGAGTAATATGATAGTGTAGCAAAAAGTAATCGCTTAACTAAACTATTTTGATTAAAGATAATTGAAAGACGCAAACTTATCAAATGTGCTGATTCAGCCGATTTGATTTTGTTGATGAGTACTGCTCAAACATTTAGATCAATTGGTTTTTAACTGCAATTTTCAATTTAAGGAAATAAAAAATGACAAATAATTTCAAATTGAGACATTCCAAAATGTTTTTGTTTTTAGTTTTCGTGTTAATTTTCGGAAACTTTATGCGTGTTGATGCTAAACCGAAAATTAAGAAGGATGCGTTCGGAAAAACCGCCGACGGGAAAAAAGTTGAAATCTACACGCTAACCAATTCAAAAGGCGCGGAGGCACGCATTATGACCTACGGCGCGACGGTGGTTTCTCTGAAAATGCCTGATCGAAAAGGAGTTTTTGACGACGTGGTTTTAGGTTACGACACTCTCAAAGGTTATTTGAATAACACCTTTTACATCGGCGCAATTGTCGGTCGTTACGGAAACCGCATCGCCAAAGGCAAATTTACGTTGAACGGCAAAGAATATTCACTGGTGCAAAATAACAACGGAAATCATCTGCACGGCGGGACAAAAGGCTTTGACAAAGTGGTTTGGAAAGCTAAACCGTTAGCTGATAAAGACGCTGCCGGTCTGGAATTAGATTATTTGAGCAAAGACGGCGAAGAAGGTTATCCGGGAAATTTGAAAGTAAAAGTCATTTATACCTTAACTGAAAACAACGAATTGAAAATTGACTACGAAGCGACCACCGACAACGATACGGTTTTAAATTTGACGAATCATTCATATTTTAACTTGGCGGGCGCAGGCAGCGGCAACATTCTCGATCAGCTAATGCAGATCAACGCCGACCGTTTTACGCCGACCGACAGCGTTTCGATTCCGACCGGCGCACTGCAAAGCGTCAAATCAACGCCGTTTGATTTTACTGCGCCGACCGCCATCGGTGCGCGAATCGAGCAAATGGACGAACAATTAAAATTCGGCAGCGGTTACGATCACAATTACGTTTTGAATAAAGATAATCAGTCTTTAACCCTTGCCGCGAAGGTTTATGAACAAACCGGCGGGCGCGAGATGGAAGTTCTGACGACCGAACCGGCAATGCAGTTTTACACCGGAAATTTTCTCGCGGACATCAAAGGGAAAAACGGAAAAAACTACGGGCGGCGCGACGCGTTTTGTTTGGAAACGCAGCATTATCCTGATTCGCCCAACAAACCGCAATTTCCGACAACGGTTCTCAAACCAAATCAGAAATATACTCAAACGACAATTTATAGATTCACCGCCCGTTAAAAAGTGCAGAAGATGAAATTTATTTAGCGGGCGCAAGTTTTGCGAATCCACGCGTGGCTTTTTAATTTATTCAACAAATCATCGGTCAATCTGCCCTTGTCACTGGCGGCGATGTTCGATTCGACGTTCTTGATTTTTCGCATTCCGGGAATAATCGTGCTGACATTCGGGTTGCTCAAAATAAAACGCAGAGCCATTTCCGGCATCGTCGAATCTTCCGGCACAAGTTTCTTTAAAGCGTCGGCGCGTTCGACACTCGCCGACAAATTTTCGGGATTGAAAAAGTTTCTGCGCCAGTCGCCTTCGGGAAATCGGGTGTCTTTGGTCAGTGTTCCCGTCAGCGTTCCTTCGTCAAACGGGACGCGGGCGATGACGGCGACATTCATTTCCGCACACGCCGGAAACAATTCGTCTTCCGGGTTTTGGTCGAAAATATTATAGATCACCTGAACAGAATCAATTTTTCCGCTTCGCACCGCTCTGACACCGTTCCAAGGCTCCCAACGATTGAGCGAAATTCCGCCGGCATCAATCAAGCCTTGTCGCTTCAAATCATCGAATTTGTTCGACCAGCCGTCATCTTCCGTCCAATCGTCATTCCAGGTGTGAAGCTGTAATAAATCGAATTTTTCGATTCCGGCGTTTTCCAGACTTTTATGCAAAAATTCTTCGATGTGTTCGGGTGGGTAACATTCGGCGACGCTATATTCGGGAAGCGTCGGAAATTTTCCGTTGCGCGGCGGAACTTTGGTCGCCGTGAAAAGTTTTTTATCCGGGTTTGCGCGGACGACTTGACCGAGCAGCTTCTCGCTGTGACCGTCGCCGTAAACAAACGCCGTGTCAAAAAAATTACAACCTAAATCAATCGCCCGCTGCAAAGAAGCCAGCGATTCTTCGTCGTCCGAACCTGTCCAGCCACCCATTCCCCACATTCCGTAACCGATGTCACTCGTTTGCCAACCCGTTCCTCCAAATTGTCTGTATTGCATTATAACTCCGGTAAAAATTTATTTTGTATAGAATCGCTGAAAATATTAAAGTTGTAAATGATAAAAACAAGTTTCCAAAACTCTCAAAAATTGAACATCGAACGGCAAAAATGTTAGCCTAATAAAAATGGAAAACGAGAAACAAGTTCAAACCGTCAAAATCAAAACCGACCTCAAAGGTGTCATCGAACCGAAACTCGTGCGGATTATTTCCTTCACTGTTATTACAATTTCGCTGGTCGCCTGCACGGTTTTATGTATCTTGGCAATCTGGAAATTTACCGAATCGGACGCGGTTTGGCGGGCGATTGCGACCTTTATTGTGGTCAGCGTGGCGACCGGAATTTTTACATTCGTCAACGAAAAATTGGGTTAAAGTAATGACAAAAAAAACAAATTTAATTGCAACTTATACGTTACTCGCGCTTTTGGCTGTTTTGGGTGCTTGGCTGATTGGTCTGTTTAAGAGTGCGCCGAAAGATGAAATCAGCGGACTCGATATGTTGCTTAGTTTTTTAGGCTTACTTTTATTCATCGGCGCGGCGATTAGAGGTTGCGTTCTTTACAGCCGAAACCGAAAAGCAATGACGAATGAAGAAAGCAGAAGTTGGGAAATTGTCAGAATCACCGGCAAACGCTCATACATCAAAAACTTTGTTTTCGGGCAATTATTGATAACTGCGCTGAGTTGTTCGGCTGTTGTTTTGAGAGATTACGCCAATAACGAACCTCTTGTTGATTCGCTAAAAATTAATGGAATTTTATTCATCGTCGTCAACGGATTGGGAATATATGCGGCTTACAGATTTTGGAATTATTACGAATCAGAGTTTGCCTTGAAAAACTCGAATCAAGAAACTGAAAAGTCGGACTCTTTCGCTAAACAATCCGATCTAAATTAAATAATATTTACCGAAATTTACCGAAAACCCGTTCGCATTGCTTTGCTCATTTTGAATTGATAAAATAATTGTTTCGTTATAGGTCGAATATTTTATCTGTAAGACAATGAGCATTAAACAAATCACCGTTCGCGGCGCACGCCAGCACAATCTTAAAAATATCAACGTCGAAATTCCGCGTAATACTTTAACGGTCATTACGGGTTTGAGCGGTTCGGGAAAATCGTCGCTTGCTTTTGACACGATTTACGCTGAAGGTCAGCGTCGTTACGTCGAATCGTTATCGGCGTATGCGCGGCAGTTTTTGGATCAACTGGAAAAGCCCGATGTTGATTCGGTCGAAGGACTTTCTCCGGCGATTTCAATCGAGCAAAAAACGGTTTCGCGTAGCCCTCGTTCGACGGTCGGAACAGTCACGGAAATTTACGATTATTTGCGTCTGCTTTTTTCGTCAATCGGAACGCCGCATTGTCATCAGTGCGGTTTGCCGATCACGCGGCAGACGGTCGAGCAAATCGTTTCGGGAATTTTGGTGTTGCCCGAAGGCGAGCGCGTGATGATTCTTGCTCCGATTGTGCGCGGACGAAAAGGCGAATTTAAAAAGGAACTCGAAAAAATTGCGAAGGATTTCACACGTGCCAGAATTGACGGCGAAATGCGCCAGCTTGACGAAGAAATCAAACTCGACAAACGCAAAAATCACACGATTGAGATTGTCGTTGACCGGCTTTTAATCAAAGACGGCGTGAAGGAAAGATTAACCGAATCGGTCAAGACCGCGCTGAAATTAACAGACGGCGCGGTGTTGGTTTCGATCATTGACGGCGAAGAAAAGCTTTATTCAGAGCGAATGGCTTGCGTCAATTGCGGTATTAATATCGCACAACTTGAACCACGTTCGTTTTCGTTCAATTCGTCCTACGGCGCGTGTAAAACTTGTCAGGGTTTGGGAACGGTGATGCAGATTGACGCAAACAAAATCCTGCCCGACCAGACGCAAATCGTCAGCAAAATCAAATTTTTAGCCGAAGCCGATAAAACCGGCGGCAAGTTTTTGCAGACGGCTTTGACGGCGATTATCGAGCGGTATGTTGATGATTTGTCAGAACCATCTGCGTTAGCGGGTGGCTCAAAGCGCAAAGCAAAAGAAATCTCGCCAGATGCGAATCAAAAAACCAAAAACCAAAAACCAAAAACTAAAAACCTCGAAGATTTGCCTTTCGCCGATTTGCCGCAAGAAATCCGCGACGCATTTTGGAACGGCACGAAAAAACGTCTGACTTTTCGGCAGGGAACTTACGTTTACGAAGCCGATTGGAAAGGCGCGCTGCGTTCGATGCGCGAACGGATGGAAACGCCACCGTCCGAGAAAATTCGTGAGGCGTTAAATGAACTGGTCGCGCCCGTGAAATGTCCGACGTGTGACGGCAAACGCTTGCAGCCGGAAAGTTTAGCGGTCAAAGTCGGCAGTTTGGGAATTGCCGATTACACTGCGCTACCGATTGACGAAACAGTTATTAAATTTGATGAAATTACGCTAAATTCGCGTGAGGAAAAAATCGCCGGACTCGTTTTAAAGGAAATCCGCGAGCGTCTGCGATTTTTGGAAAGAGTCGGTCTCGGATATTTGACCTTGGACAGATCATCGCAAAGTCTTTCGGGCGGCGAAGGTCAGCGGATTCGTTTGGCGACACAGATCGGTTCCCAATTGCGCGGCGTTTTGTATGTTTTGGACGAACCTTCGATTGGTCTTCATCCGCGCGATAATCAGAAATTGCTTGAAACTTTGCAGAATTTACGCGACCTCGGCAACACGGTTTTGGTTGTCGAACACGACGAAGAAACCATCGAAAAAGCCGATTACGTCGTTGATTTAGGTCCATTGGCAGGAACGCACGGTGGCGAAATTATCGCGGTCGGAACACCTCAGGACATCAAAAACTCGAAAGAATCTCTGACCGGAAAATACTTAAACGGCGAACTCAAAATCGAAGTTCCCGAATGGCGACGCTTGCCGAACGGCGCGAATATTAAGGTCAAAGGCGCAAAGGCGCATAACTTAAAAAATATTGACGCGACATTTCCGCTCGGACTTTTGACGGTTGTCACAGGAGTTTCGGGCAGCGGAAAATCAACGCTGGTTGAGGAAATTCTTTATCCCGCGCTTTATAAATACGTCTATAAATCGGCGATTGAACCGCTCGAACACGATTCGATTGAAGGTTTGGGACTCGTTGATAAGATCATCGAAATTGACCAATCGCCGATTGGTAGAACGCCGCGCTCAAATCCGGCGACTTACACCGGACTTTTCACGCCGATTCGTGAACTTTACGCGATGCTTCCCGAATCACGCGAACGCGGTTACAAAACAGGACGATTTTCGTTCAACGTCAAAGGCGGACGCTGCGAAGCGTGCGAAGGCGCGGGCTTAAAAACGATTGAAATGAACTTTTTGCCCGATGTTTATGTGCTGTGCGATGTCTGTCGCGGCGCACGATACAACCGCGAAACGCTGGCGGTTAAATACAAAGGTTTATCAATTGCCGACCTGCTCGACACGACGATTGAAGATGCTTTACCAATTTTGGAAAACATTCCGAACATCAAAATAAAACTCGCCACTTTGCTTGATGTCGGACTCGGCTATATCAAAATCGGACAATCTTCGACGACACTTTCCGGCGGCGAAGCGCAGCGCATCAAACTCGCCAAAGAATTATCGAAACGTGCGACCGGAAAAACGATTTACATTCTCGACGAACCGACGACCGGACTTCATTTCGCCGACGTTCATAAATTGCTCGACGTTCTCCAAAGACTCGTTGACACGGGCAACACGGTGATCGTCATTGAACATAATTTGGATGTCATAAAATCAGCCGATTACATCATTGATCTCGGTCCCGAAGGCGGCGAACAAGGCGGCAAAATCGTCGCTGTCGGAACGCCGGAAGAAGTCGTTAAAGTGCGAAAATCTTACACGGGACAGGCTTTGAAAAGTTTATTGAACTGAAATTTAATTGTGATAGAATAATTTTGCTATGAATCAACAAATCACATTGACAGTTTCGGATAGTGTTTTGCTATACGCAAAGGCGGTGGCAACGCAAAACAAACGTCGAATCGAAGATATTTTGTCTGATTGGCTTGAAAAAATTCCTAATGAAATTGAGGTTGAAAAACTCTCCGATGCAGAAGTTGTTGCATTAACCAAACTCAAAATGCCCGCCAAACAACAGAAAGTTTTACACAAACTTTTAGACAAAAACGGCGAGGGTGAACTCACGGAGATTGAAAAAAAACAACTTGATGCACTGATGGAAGTTTATGATGAAGCGTTATTAAGAAAAGCTAAAGCCTTGCGTGCTGCCGTTGATCGCGGGTTGATTCCGCCATTAACTCCCAAATGAAACGAGCAAATGTTTCCGATAAATTAAAACAAAAAATCAGACAAGCCGCCCGTTTTCGGTGCGGTTATTGTTTGTTTTTAGAAGAATACTCACCGACAATTTTTCAGTTTGATCACATATTACCAATTTGCAAAGGCGGCACAAATGATGAAGAAAATCTTTGGTTGGTTTGCGAAACTTGTAATCGCGCAAAATCCGATAAAACCGAAGGATTTGATGTTGTAACAAATTCATCCATTCCTATTTTTAATCCGCGAACCCAAATTTGAAAGGAACATTTTGAATGGAGCGATGATTACACACTGATAATTGGTAAAACTCCGGTCGGCAGAGTAACGGTTATTGAGTTAAATTTGAACAAAGAAAGAATCGTTGCTGTTCGCAAATATTGGATTTCCGCCGGTTGGCATCCACCGAAAGATTAAAGATGAAGCCATTATTTCTCGAAAGGCACGCCATTTGCATTTACCACCATCAATAACAATTTGAGCAAGACACTTTGTTTTGATTTCGAACAGAATTCGGAAAATGGGCAAAAAAAACACGGGAAAATCGAATCTGAATGTCTTGCTCAATTATTTCAAGGAGTAAACAATTATGGCAAACACATTTGGACAATCGAAAGCGAACGAAAACAGCGAATGGCAAAATAACAAGGAAATGAATCCGGCGGAAAATTCTTCGGTGACGGATGATGTCGTTTCGGATTCGGATCAACCGGGCGATACGAGTTGGCGACCGACCGATTCGCCGCTCGAAAGCGCGACCGGCACGGAGTTTGACGAAGCGGAAAAGAAACACAAAGAAATTCATTCGGATAGTCCCGGAACGACTGCGGATATTGCGGATTAAACATTTCTTGTGCAAAATAAAAGGACTTTCGAGTCAAAGAAATAAGCTGCTTGAGAATAGCGGCTTATTTTTTTAGAAAACAGATTATGAAAAAACTTTTTATTATTGCAGCTTTGACGATAATCGGGCTTTCTTCGACGGCTTTCGGTCAGTGGAAGGATGTCGGGAAATTTAATATGTGGACTTCGGCGACGTTTTCGCGTCAGAACAGCGAAAGCAGTCAAACGCCGTATTTAAAGAATGTCAGAGTCGGCAAAAACGATGGCTTCGACCGCATTGTTTTTGAATTTACCGGCGACATTCCGCGCTATCAGATCAAATTTGTCAAAGCCGCCGACCTCATCGGAACGGGCGAAGACCTCATCAAAGTCGGCGGCAAATTTTTCATTGACGTAGATTTTCAAATGATGCCTTACCCCGAACCCGCAGACAACATCGCCGAAGTTATTCTACCGAAAGGCAATCAGAAACTGCCGGTCTTCAATGAAGTCAAAGAAATTGAATGGTTTGAAGGCTATCGTTCATTTGCCCTCGGCTTAAACGCCAAAAAGCAATTTCGAGTTTCGCAACTGAAAAATCCGACGCGGCTGGTGATTGATTTCAAGCAATAATCAGTCAATCGAAATAAAGTTTGAACGGCGCGAAATTGTTGGAATGCTCATAAAATTACTCCCATTCATTAAGCCTTCGTCAATCAATTGAAGCTGAAAAATAAGCCGCATTTCGGGGTGTGTGAAGCCGTTTGTGAACTGAAGAACGCGGTCAAAATCCTTTTCCTTTAATATTCGCAGCACATTTTCGAGATTGTAAATTCCTAAATTATTGCTCGCCGTCAATTGCATTTCGTCTTGACGAAAGCCGCCGTAACTTTTGAATTTCATCAAAACAAAATTGGCTTGCGAGAGTTCGTTAAGCATCGGCATCATTGACTCGATCAGCCGAAACGATTCTTTCTCGTTAATCGGAGTGTATGCCGTCGCCAATGTAATTGCCGCATTTATCTCATTTTGCGTTTCGGGCGGATTTGGAATCAGTGCATTGGCTTGATCTAAAACTTGTTCAGCCTGCTTTTTATTTTCCTTCGGATTCTTTTGGAAGATGACATTCGCCAAATTTATCAACGCATTGCCGCGCTGATTTTCGTCGGAAATTTGATTAATGTAGCCGTTTGCCTCGTCAAATTTTCCTTGATTCGCCAATTGATACGAGAGGTTTGAGTAAAATTGTGACAGATAATTTTCAGCTTGTTCGTCGGAAATATTTGATTGAATGATTTTTTCGGCTTGGGAGATATTGCCGTTCTGTGCGAATTTGTCGGCTGCGACGCGGTAAATCTCGTTTTTGTAGGCACTTTGAAACTTTTCGGCTTGGGCGACGAGTTCTTCGGGCGAGGTGTTGCCGGAAATCAATTTGTTGTATTCCAGAGTTTCGGAATTTTGATTTTGATTATTAACTTTTTCGAGTTTTTGGTTGAGTTTAGCGGCGCGTTCGGGAAATAATCTTTCAACCACCGCCGTTGAATTCCCATAGCCGTAAAATTGATTATTTTTTAATCCGAGCCAATAATCGGTCATTTTCGTGACTAAATTTCGCAACAACGTATCGGAAATTTTCAAAGATTTTTCGTTCGGTTCGCGCTGTCTGCCCAAATCATTAATGAAATAGCCGATGGTTTCAAGAGTTTGATAATTTTTGGGAAAGTCCGCGTCGAGAAATTTTTGCGCGATTGCTTCGACTAAATTGTCGGCGGTTTCCGGGTCTTTGACGTAAATTTTTTTGAGCAGATTCAAGGTTTCGTAAGTTACGCCTTTTTTCAGACTGTCGCGGACACGTTTAATCGCAAGTTGCGGATTTTGTTCAGCCGCAAGACCGATCAGACGCTGTTCGGTCGTAATTTCGTTGCGGGCAAATTGTTGAAAAGTCGAATAAACGTCATCGGTGAAATTGGCGAGAGTCAGAGCAATTTGCGGCGGGCGCGTTTTGGCGAAGTATTCGAGCGCGAGTTCGGAATCGCAGACAGCGATGAGATTGATAATGTCAATACGCGGCGATTGTCCGTAAATCAAGGTTTGAAAATATTGTTTGTTGCCTTTTTCGTTGGCGGCTTCGGTTTGCGCGTTTTCAAGATCGCGGATGGCATCTTGAAAAAGTTTTCGCGCCTGCTTTTCGTCAATTTTCCAATATGCACTGCCGATCCGCGCAAAAACGAGTGCGCGATTTTCGGGAAGCCGCAAATTTTTCGCGTCTGCCAGAATCTGTTCGAGCAATCTTGATTCCTTTTGCAGTTTTTCCTTGGCTACATCATCTTTCTTTTGGGCAAAAGTGTTAAGCGAAAGCAGAAATAGAAATAAAACCAGTAAAATACTTCGATTGAACATCAGATTTTCTCCCGGATTACGAAATTAATAGCTTTCTAAAAGAGATTTGAGAAAGGCAAAAGGTTGTATCGGCGCGAATATTAATTTAAATCAGCCGAAAACCAAATTACTTTTCTCAATATTCAATTTTAGTGAACGATTATTTATTCGGATACTTACACGACTACGGTTAGAATTTGTCTGATTTAATTCTTTTTGAAGGGCTTAAATTATCTGACCAAACTCAATTTTCTAATCCGTAAAGTCTTTCAATCAAAGCTGTCAGATTGTTATTAAATTGGTCTGGTTTTTTCTTTGACGACAAAATCAGTTTTTCTATGCTTATTTTCAAACTTGAAGAAACTGTGTTGGGACTTGAATAAAGTAAATTTTGAATTTTGTTTAATATCTGATTTTTGTCGTTTCGATAACCGTCTGAAAGTTCTCCCAACTCTTTTCCAACCGAAAAAAGCCACAAATTTTTGTTGTTGGAACTCAATTTACCTTCAATCAAACTCGAAACGGTTTGGTGAACTTCCGCTTGTTCATCAAAAGATAGTGATTTACTTTGAGCCATTAATTGCTTTGTCTCAGTAAAATCGGCGGGCAAGAAATCTTCCAATTTATCTGAAAAAAGATAATTCGGACTGCTGAATGAATAACCGATTTCAAGCCAGTTTAATCTATCCAATGTGTAATTGTAAATAATAACGCCGCTTACTCTCAGCACATTTCCACCCTCTAAAACAAAAGGTTGAAATTTCGATAGTTTTACAGCTTTGATGGAATTTGCAATAAACAAAGGATTTCCGCGCAACGCTTTTGCTTCAATCACAGCACCGTTTTCATCAATTAAGACTTCGACCAAGACAGTTCCGCGCGCACCGACCAATTTTGCTCCTTCAGGAAATTCGGGTCTGACAAAATTTAATGCTTTGCCGTTCATAACTCCGCCTGAAATTATTAGTTTGCGACGTATCTTATTTTTTGCGTATTTTTTGAAAGTTTTGATTTTGCGGGGAAATCTTTTCTTTTGCGCGTTGTCATTTAACGGAAAACATAAACAAATCACCGCAAAAACTAATAGTAAAGTGATATTCTTTGAAATCATTTAAATTTTAGACACCGTAATTTAAAGAATGTTCCCGACAATTAACGGATTGCTTCGATCATTTCTTCGACAGCGCGGTAAAGTCCGGTGAAAACCGAGCGTGAGATGATGTTGTGTCCGATATTAAATTCGGTGATTTCAGGAATTGCGGCGAGTGAGGCGATGTTTCGATAAGTCAAGCCGTGTCCGGCGGCGATGATTAAATCCAATTTTCGGGCGTGGGCGGCGGCGTTTTTGAGACGTTCGACTTCGGCTTCGGCGCGGCGCAGACCTTCGCCGTGCGAAGCGCGTGAACTCAGGGTCAGTTCGGCATATTCCGCCGTGCAGAGTTCGATTTGTTGTGCGCCGACTCCGGCGGCGGCTTCGATTTGTTCAAAATCGGGATCAATAAAAATGCTCACGAAAATTCCCGCTTCTTTTAATTTTGCCGTGATATTTTTGATGTTTTCAAAGTTGCCGATGACGTTTAAACCGCCTTCGGTCGTGATCTCGTTCGGCGATTCGGGAACAAGCGAAACTGCGTCGGGTTTGGTTTTCAGGGCAATCGCCAGCATCTCGTCGGTCGCCGCCATTTCGACGTTTAAATAAGTCGTGACGACCTCGCGCAGCAATTCGATGTCGCGGTCTTGAATATGCCGCCGGTCGCCGCGCAGGTGAACGGTGATGCCGTGTGCGCCCGCCTGTTCGCAGATCACGGCGGCGGTTATAATGCTTGGCTCGATAGTTTTTCGCGCCTGTCGAATGGTCGCAACGTGGTCAATATTGACGTTTAATTTCGCAGTCATATACTAAATTTCAGGTTTCAGGTTGAAGAAAGGCACTTCAAATTATGTTTTTATTTTATCATAAACGCCTTGTTTGGCGTTGCGGCGGATTTGAGCGAGTTCGGTAATCATCCGGCGCGTGTCGCGGAAGACGCTGACTTTTGAGCCTTCGACGTTGTTCCAACGGACGGGAATTTCCTTGAGCCGCAATTTGTGATAATCGGCGACGAACAAAAATTCGACATCGAAACCGAAACGGTCAATTGTCATCACGTCGAGCAGCGGACGGAATTTCTTCATATTGAACGCCTTGAATCCGCACTGCGTATCGGAAAATTTTAGTCCCGACATCGTTCTGATAAGCAGATTCATTACTTTTCCGCCCTGTTCGCGCCGCCACGGTTGATGCGTTCCAATCAGACTGCGGTCGAGTGCGCGTGAGCCGAAAGCCACATCGTATTTATCTTCCTGAATCGGTTTGACGAGTTTGTAAAGTTCTTCAATCGGCGTTGAAAGGTCTGCGTCGCTAAAAATTGCAATGTCGGCTTGGGCGGCGAGAAGTCCGGTTTTAATAGCGAAACCTTTGCCGCGATTTTCTTCGTAGCGAATGACTTTTGTTGGAATTGCAGGGAATTCGACGCAGACCTTTTCGCTGGTTTGAAAGGTTTTATCGCGTGAACCGTCGTCCACGATAATAAATTCGGCGGAAAGTTTTTCGCTCTCGACAAACGTGAGAATCTTTCTGACCGGATCGGTTAGACGGTTTTCTTCTTCAAACGCGGGAACAACTATGGAGATTGCAGGTTTCATTAAACAAAAACCTTATAGTAGAGTTTCGAGTATCAAGTTTCAAGTTTCAAGTTTCATAATATGTAATAAAAGATTGAAAAAGAGCCGATTTTGAATTTGGAAACGGAAATCCGAAACCTGAAACCTTGAACGGTGACAACCTGAAAATAACTTTCGACAACTAATTTGTGATATAATTTTTAGAGAATTTGGAGTTTTATAATGAACAAAAAGTCCGCTTTTATCATAATTTTATTTATTGCGATCTGCGCCATAGTCGGTGGAGTTTTCGGCAAATTTCAGAAAACCTCGGCTGACAACTCAATCACACCCGACCGAATCTCTGCCGATTACCGCGAAGCACTCGACGTAATTGATAAAAATTATGTCGGTGCTATTAAGCACGACGACGTTGCCGAAAAATCAATTCAGAGTATGCTGTGGACGCTTGATCCGCACTCATCATTTTTTTCAAATGAAGAATATCGCAAGTTGAATGAAGAGCAGGCATCGGAGTTTTACGGCATCGGCGTTTCGATTCAGCAGCACCGCGACGGCGTTTATGTGCAATCGGTGATTCCGAACACGCCAGCCGACAAAGCCGGTCTGCGTTACGGCGACAAATTTGTTCTGGTTGATGACAAAGACGCGAAAGACTGGACGAGTTCGGAAGTCTCCAAAAACGTGCGCGGTCTGAAAGGCACGAACGTCAATATCAAAGTCGAACGCTCCGGTAATACTAAACCGCTTGAATTTAACATCGTGCGCGGCGGTGTTCCGCTTCCTTCGATTCGCAATTATTTTATGCTCAATGACGGTGTTGGCTACATCGGACTCGTCGGCGGATTTCAGGGAACAACCTCGGACGAACTCGATCAGGCAATCGCCGATTTGAAGAAAAAGGGAATGAAAAGTCTGGTGCTTGACCTACGAAATAATCCGGGCGGATTGCTCCAACAAGCGATTAAAGTCGTCAGCCGTTTCGTTCCAGAAGACAAAACCGTTGTTTCAGTCAAAGGCAGAACGCGCGGCGAAAAAATGACCGAACTTCCGACCGAAGGCGGCAAAACAGAAGATTTTCCGTTGGTTGTTGTGATTAACGGCGGCTCGGCTTCGGCTTCGGAAATCGTCGCGGGTGCGATTCAGGATTATGATCGCGGTGTGATTGTCGGCACGGACAGTTTCGGAAAAGGCTTGGTTCAGCGCGTTTTTGATTTACCTTACGGAACTGGAATGACTCTAACGACGGCGCGCTATTATACGCCTTACGGACGTTCGTTGCAGCGCGATTACTCGAACGGTTCGATTTACGAATACTACACGCACGGCGGCAACGCTGACGATTCGGAAGACTCGAAAGATGCCAAACCGAAACCGGCGGGCAGTCCGGTGATGGCGGCAAACGGCAGAACGCTTTACGGCGGACGCGGCATTGAACCGGACGTAAAAGCCGAAGCGCAAAAATTCACGCCGCTTCTTGGTAGATTAAATGAATCGGCGTTTTTCTTCGTGCGCCAACTCGTCGCCGGACAAATCAAAGGTTTTGAAAATTTCAAGCGCGATAAACAGAGTTTCGCCGCAACAATCGAGCCGAGCGATTTAACCGTCAACGATAAATTATTTGAAGCCTTTCGCACTTTCACAACGGCGGAAAAGGCAAACGGCTTGACGGCGGAAAATATTAACAGCCAGATTGATTACGGAAAATCGCGGATTCGTGAAGAATTGGCGACGGCAAATTATTCGACCGAAGCCGGCGCACAGGTTTTACTCGAAGTTGATCCGCAATTGATGAAAGCCGTCGAATCAATCACGGAAGCAAAGAAATTAACGGCGGTAAAATAGTTCAGAGTTACGCCTTCAGGCATAAAGTCAAACACGCCTGAAGGCGTAACTCTGAACTTATTCAACAACTCTTAAAATAAAACATTTCAAATAATAAGTTTCCGGCATTCCGAGTAGAATCGGATGATCGGATGCCTGCATTCGTTTTTCAATAATTTGAACGCGCCGACGTGAATCGCGCAGAGTTTCTTCTAAAGTTTGCAGAAAAATCTCTTCCGAAAAGTGAAACGAACACGAGCAAGTAACGAGAATTCCGCCTTTGTTCAAAAGTTTAAGTGCGCGAAGATTTATCTCTTTGTAACCGCGCACGGCGGAACGCAGAGCCGAACGAGATTTGACGAACGCGGGCGGATCGAGAACAATCGTATCAAATTTTTCGCCCGACTTTTCCATATCACGAAGCGCGTCGAAAACATTCGCGGTTCTGAATTTTATGTTTGAAACATTATTGAGTTCGGCGTTGCGTTTCGCTAATTTTATCGCGTCTTCGGAAATATCAAGCGCAATCACTTCACCACAAACTTGCGCGAGATTCAGCGCAAATCCGCCGTTAAAAGTGAAACAATCGAGGGCGCGACCAAAAGCGTAATTCCTAACCGCAAAATGATTTTCGCGCTGGTCGAGAAACGAACCCGTTTTTTGTCCGCCGAGCGGCGAAACGTAAAATTTTACGCCGTCTTGTTCGATAATAATTTCGTCCGCGATTTCGCCGAACAGAACGCCCGTCTGCATTTCAAGATTTTCGCGCTGACGAACTTTCGCGTCGTTGCGTTCGATAATCGCGGTCGGCGAAAACTCTTCGCGGAGAATTTCGACGAATGTTTCCTTGAGTTTGTCCGAGCCTTGCGAAAGCGTTTGAATGACAAAAATTTCGTTGTAATCGTCAACAATCAGCGACGGAATCAGGTCGCCTTCGGTGTAAATTAATCTTTGCGCGTTAGTCTTTTGGTTTTGGTCTTTGGTTTTTTGTTCTCTGATTTTTGCGGCATCAATGATTTTTTTTCGCCAAAATTCTTTATCAACCGTTTCATTTTTCGTCGTGAAAATCCGCAGAGTTATTTCCGAAGAATCGCTGTAAAATGCTTTGCCGACAAAGTTGTTTCCTTCATCAAAGACTGAAACGACATCGCCGCCGTCGGCTTCGACTTTGAGAACGTCGCTTTTGTAAATCCACAAATGACCGCCGCGAACGCGCTTTGCGCCTTTTTTGTTGACGAATGCTTTTTCCATAAAGAATAGATGTTACGCATTTGAAAATAAAAAACAAAATTGGAATAAGTGAAAGGTCAGATAATTTTGTTGTTTGAAAATTGTGATGAATTGATTCGGAATAATAGATAAAAACGCGCTTTAATCTATCAGTTATCAGCTATTCCGAATATTAATCCGCAAAATTAACCGATGAAAAAGTATTTGGCTAATCCGCACAATCCGCCGAGAATAACGATTAACAAAACATCAGCCTTCAAAAAATAAAGTGCGGTGAATGACAAAACGGCGAGAATTAACCCGAAATAATTTGTTTGAAAATTCGGGAAAATCACGGTTGCACCGAACATTAACGCGAGATTCAAAATTACCCCGACGACTGAAGCCGTGACACCTGAAAGCGCGGATGTGAGATTTCGATTATGACGCAATTTTTCGATATACGGCGCACCAACGAAGATAAAAAAGAACGACGGCAGAAAGGTTACATAAGTTGTCAGCAGTCCGTACAAAACCGCGAAAGACGTTTGATTATGTGCGCCGGAGTTGTTCCAGCCGGTCATAAATCCGATGAACTGCAAAACTATAATCAACGGTCCGGGCGTTGTTTCCGCCAAAGCAAGTCCGTCAACCGATTGCGCCGCAGTCACCCAATTTGCGCTGACGACGGCTTGATTGACGTAAGCCAAAACCGAATACGCGCCGCCGAATGTCACGAACGCGGCTTGGGTGAAAAATAAATAAGTTTTTGAAGCGATATTGTCGAAACCAAACGCCAAACCGACGGCGAGAAACGGCAAAATTTATAATGTCAAAAAGACTGTGAATGTTTTTAGTAAGCGGTTTTTGGTTTTTGGACTTCTGTTGCCAAAATTAAACCATCCGCTGCCGCAGATGGTTCTGACTTGGGAGATTTCAGTAAAATAATTCCTAAAATCGCCGCGACAACGACAATCAGCGGAAACGGAACGTGGAAAAAATAGATTGCGGCAAACGCTAAAATCGCAATCACAATGTGCCAATAACTTTTGAAAGCCTTTTTTGCGATCTTCAAAACGGCTTCGACGACCGTGGCGACGACAACCGCTTTGAATCCATCCAAAACTGCCGAAACTTGCGGAATATTGCCGTAAGCCGCGTAAATATATGAAAGCAAAAGCAGTAGAAAATCGAAGGAATCACAAAAAACGCGCCCGCGATAATTCCGCCGCGAATTCCGTGAAGCCGCCAGCCGAGATAGGTTGCAAACTGCTGCGCCTCCGGTCCGGGAAGCAGCATACAAAATTTAAGGCGTGAAGAAAATCGTCCTGCTCGATCCATTCGCGCTTTTCGACGAGTTCCTTTTGCATTATCGCAATTTGTCCCACCGGTCCGCCGAACGAAATAAAACCGAGCTTCAGCCAAAAACGAAATGCTTCCGCGAATTCGACTTGTTTTTTCATCAACTAAGTTATCTACTGTTAGATAATTCTTGTCAAGAAAATCTATCAAAAGAGGAGAATCTTATGAGTAAAATGACACGGCGCGAAGCACTCGGCGGAATTATCGGAACCGGCGCGGAATTCTGGCTTTAAACGAAATCGGCAACGCCCAGACGGAAAGTTTGCCGCTCGCTTTTCAAGGAAAACATCAGCCAAAAGTATTGCCGTTTGACGCAGCGAAACTAAAAGGAATTTCGGAGAAATTAATAAAATCACACTGGGAAAATAATTATTCCGGCGCGGTCAAGGCTTTAAATGTTGTTGAACAAAGGCTTGCCGCGATGCTCAAGGAAAAGGATTTGCCTCCATATCTTTACGGCGATTTGAAACGCGAAGAATTGCTTCGGACAGGTTCGGTCGTTCTGCACGAAAATTATTTTGGGAATCTTGGCGGTAACGGCAAAGCCGACGGCAACGCGCTCAAACTTATCGAAAAATGGTTCGGAAGTTTTGAGAATTGGGAAAATGAGTTTAAAAAGACGGCGAATGCGTTGTCCGGCGGTTCGGGTTGGGCGATTTTGGTTTACAATTTTCACACGCAGGAATTGCACAATTATTGGCAAGCCGATCACGCGCACAACGCGCCTTTTTCGCGCCCGATTTTGATTTTGGATATGTATGAACACGCTTATCAGATGGATTACGGTGCGGCGGCAGCAAAATATATTGACGCATTTATGCAGAATGTAAATTGGGAAGAAGTAAACCGGCGCGTCGAAAATATCACAAAGTAATAATTTTCTATTAATTATTAGGTTCGGTTTTAGAAATTTTCCGGTTCATAATGTAAAATACTTTTTTGCTTTAGCAGACTTCTTTTTTATGTATAAACAAATCGGAATTTTAACAGGTGGCGGTGACGCGCCGGGTTTGAATGCCGTCATTCGGGCGATTGTCAGAACGGCGGTCGGCGAATTCGGGATGAAATGTATCGGCATCGAAGACAGCTTTGAAGGAATTTTAGGTCAAACGCACACCGTTAAACTGAATCTGAAAGCCGTCAGCGGAATTCTCCCGCGCGGCGGAACGATCTTAGGAACGCGCAATCTCGGCAGTTTTTGTAAGGTCGTCAACGGGAAAACAATTATTCCCGAAATGCCGATTGACGAAGCTCTCGATAATTTGAAAAAACTCGAAATCGAAGCGTTAATCGTGATCGGCGGTGAAGGAACGCTCGCCATTGCCGAAAAATTTAACAAGCGCGGTTTTCCGGTGATCGGCGTTCCGAAAACGATTGACAACGATTTATCGGCAACCGAATTGACGTTCGGATTTATGACCGCGATTGACATTGCGACCGAAGCGTTGGATCGGCT
This sequence comes from Pyrinomonadaceae bacterium, assembly GCA_965247805.1. Taxonomy (GTDB): domain Bacteria; phylum Acidobacteriota; class Blastocatellia; order Pyrinomonadales; family Pyrinomonadaceae; genus JAFDVJ01. The sequence continues at coordinate 2,686,556 of OZ252034.1, read as the reverse complement.
GCACACGACCGCCGCGTCGCACGACCGCGTGATGATTTTGGAAGTGATGGGCAGAAATACAGGCTGGATCGCGCTTCATTGCGGAATGGCGGGAAGCGCAGATGTAATTTTGATTCCCGAAATTCCTTTTTCGGTCAATTCGATGTTCGATAAAATTCGTCAGCGCGAGAAAAACGGTTCGCGTTTTACCAATATTGTCGTTGCCGAAGGCGCGGTCGAAGTCGGCACACAGCCGATTTATCTGGACAAGGAAGCAATGCGGCTCGGCGGAGTCGGCAGTCATCTGCGCCGCCGAATCGAAGCGGAAATGGGCAAAGAATCGCGCTGCGTCGTTCTTGGACATCTTCAGCGCGGCGGTTCGCCGAACGCTTTTGACCGGATGCTCGGCACAAATTTCGGCGCGTGTGCCGTTCGCGCCCTTGCCAACGGGCAGACCGGAAAAATGGTGGCGTTAAAAGCCGGCGAAGTTATCAGTGTGCCGCTCGCCGAAGCTGTCAAAAATATCAAAACCGTTTCGATTGACGGTCAGCTTGTCCGCACGGCACGCGACATCGGCATTTCATTCGCCGCCCCGAATGAAGCAAAACTATAAATAAATCGGCAGTTAGCAACAGCCTTCAGTAGTTAATATTTTGACTGCCGATTGCTAACTGCCGATTGCCAACTCAAAAAAATATGGAAGAAATACGAAAAAAATTACGCGATGAACTCGAAGAACTTGAGATAGAGCTTCACTTCACATTACCGAAGGAGATTCAAAAAGCCCGCGAATTTGGCGATTTACGCGAAAATGCGGAATATAAAGCCGCGCTCGAACGACAATCTATGGTTTCGGCGCGAATGGCGCAAGTGATGCAGCGGCTCGGTGAAGTTGATTCGATTGACATCACGAAAATCCCGACCGACAGCGTTGCCTACGGTTCGGAGGTTATTCTCTATGATCTCGACAGTGAAGAAAAAGTGACCTACCGCCTTGTGACAACCGAAGAAAGCGACCCGGAAAAAGGTTTAATTTCAACAGTTTCGCCAATCGGTCAGGCATTGATCGGTAAAGAAGAAGGCGCGGAAGTCAAAGTCAAAACGCCGAAAGGCTTTCGCAATTTCGAGATTTACCGGCTAAAGACAATTCACGATTTGAAAGACTAGTGTCAATCAAGCATCAAAAAAATTAATATTTGCTCGACAAATTAAAAATAACCGGACTTTTCGCGTCCGGTTATTTTCTTAATGTGCATTGCAATTACGGCAATTGGACACTTCCTAATCCCCAATCTACAAAAAGATCACGCGGATCGGTATCGCGCAGCCAACCGACTAATTTTTTGTAATCGGAAATCGAATCAATTCCGATGCAGCCGGCGGTGCCGGGATAGGTGCTTTTGTTCCAATCAATGTGAATCTCGATGTTAGCGCGTTTTGTCCCGTTCGCCGGAACAAAATCTAAAAATATTTTAGCCGGACCGAGACCGCTGTTCCAAACTGCGCCGTTATAGACATCTTTGCCGCCTGCCCACATCACATCGTGAACAAACCATTTTCCTTCGGGTAGCGGTTCAAAAGAACCTTGCACGCTGTCTCTGCCTTTACGGAAAAATTGGCGGCTCGGTTGTCCTGATCTGACCATAATGGAATCACTTGTTTGTCCGTCTTTGAAATATTCGAGTTTTAATTTGAAACAGCCGGTCGTTTCCTTTTGGGATGTTTTTGTTAGAAGCAGATAGTTTATTCCCGGTTTGGGAGTTCCGATGGGTTTGGGTTTCGCTTCTTCGTCGCCCCAGAGTTTCCCCCAGGTAATCGGTCCGACTCTGCCGTCGGCTTCGGCGTTTCCGAAACAATCGGTCTGAAAAAGTCTGACGGCATTGTCGGTTGCCTTGCCAAAATTGCCGTCAATATCGCGTGAGTAATATCCCAAATCAGTTAAGCGTTGTTGAAGTTCTTTGACATCGTTGCCGGTCACGCCCGGATCGTCGTCCTGTACGCCGAACATCAGGAGTTTGCGGTCAAGCGGCGGTGTCGCGGCGGCTTTCGGGATTGATTGTCCGCTGCCGACAACCTCAATGCGTTCACCGTCTGGAATTGCTTTTCCCGTTGGAGCAAACTCAAATTTGAGTGCGTTTTTGTATTGCTGCAAGGTCGTTATTAAATCTTCCTTGATCGAACTTTTCAAAACCAAAATCTCAATCACAGTGTCATCTGCGTAGGCAACGATGACATTATCCGTGCCTTCCCGAAAACCTTCAAGCCGTGTAACTTTTTCCTGTGTCGAGTCGGCAACCTCAATCGGTTTACCTTCTTTCCCTGATTTTTCAAATAATTCGCGTTCTTCTCTACGGCGATTGGTCAGTCCGGGCAGAGGTTTTTTGACTCCGTTGACCGTGCCTTTATTCCAGAGGTCAAATCCGGCAGCGGCGGCTTTGAAATCACTGTCTTTCAGTTTTCTCAAAATCGTGCTGCTCATAAAACCCCCGACACCGATGTTGTAGCAGAGCGAAACAATCGCATCGAACTGATTTTGGTTGAGCGAAATATCCTGGAGTGGAGTAACGAGATTTTTGATAGATTCATCAACCTCGAACTTCAAAAAAGCTTCGCCTTCGACTTCTGAAATTTGGTCGCCGAGTTTAACTTTCTGCCCGTTCGGATACCTGATCGTACCGTATCCGATGGTCGGAATTCCAACCGGGTCTAAATATGCGTCAGCCTTATAACCTTCCCATTTCTTGATAATATCAAGACAATTTTGAGAAATTTTCATAATATTTTTAACCTCCAATTCAGTAATAATTTTATCTGTAACTTAAGCCGTTACCGACGTAAAAGCTTTCATATTGTCTATGTCTGTTTATTGAGGACGAGGATTTCCTTAGATATTGCCGTAAATTTCAATTGATTTGAAATGATGCAAAATTAGTGCGGTAATCATTAATCGAAAACTAAATCTTACTTTTTTCGTTAAATGTATCTTTCGCCTGTTTTTAAGGAATATTAATAAGTGATAGAATACTTTGAGAATTACGGCAAATATTATTCTGATACTCTGTAATCATTATTAAATAAAGACTTATATGTTTGGAGCAAGCATCGGACGTGGAGCAATGCGGATCATCAACGCGATGGTGCGCGTCTTAGCGTCCGCCGGTGTGCATCCGAATATTTTGACGGCAATCGGCGTGATGATAAATGTCGGCTGCGGCGTTTTGTTCGGTGTCGGCAATTTCTTTTGGGCGGGGATTGTTTTAATCGTCGCTAATTTATTCGATATGCTTGACGGAAACGTCGCGCGTTTGACGGGAAACGTCACGAAATTCGGCGGGTTTCTCGATTCGTCGCTCGACCGCGTTTCCGATATGGTTTGCTTTCTCGGCATAATGATTTTTTATGCGTCGAACACCCCGCAGCATTCGATTGTGAATGTCTTTTTGGCGGGCGCGGGAATGATCGGTTCGGTGATGGTCAGCTATTCAACGGCGCGTTCCGAATCGCTCGGCGTTAAGGCAAACGTCGGATTTTTGCAGCGTCCTGAAAGAATCGTTTTGTTTATTATCGGCGCGTTATCAACTTGGGATTGGAACTCTAACTTCTTTCTTTTCAATCGGATGCCGCAGGTTTTGTGGGTTTTGGCAATTGGTTCGATGTGGACTTTTATTCAACGAATGATCTTTATCTGGCAGGAATTTAAAAAATTGGAAACGGAAAATTAACGGCGAAATTTTATGGAATGGCTTTGGAATTACATTTCTAAATTTTGGGAATCACTGACTTGGGGACAAATCGGGCTTGGTGTCGGGTTATTTTTGCTTTCGTTCGGGTTAAGTTTTTTGGCAATCGGCATCGTCGTCGTCAAAGTTCCCGAAAACTATTTCAGTTCGCACTACGAACGCGATTTTTTGCCGGACAGTCCGTTTTTAATTCGCTGGGGCGCGGTCATTTTGAAAAATATTCTCGGCGTGATTTTAGTGTGCATCGGCATAATTTTGTCGCTTCCGGGTGTTCCCGGTCAGGGAATTTTGACGATTCTGATCGGCTTAATAATGATTGACATTCCGGGCAAACGTCCGTTTGAAGCAAAAATTATCAAGCGTCCGACGATTTTAGCCGCAGTCAACGACCTCCGCGCACGATACAAAAAACCTCCGTTGGTGATGGATTAATTTAATGGGACTTTTCGATATTTTCAAACGCAAACCGGAAGTTGATTTGGATGTCCAGCGGCGCGAATTTTTGCTGACAAAAGGCAGAATCTGCGACGGCACAATCATTGACTGCGAAACTACTGAAACCGGCGACGAAATCGTTTTTTATTTCTACGAAATTCAAGGCGTTGATTTTGAATCATCGGAAATTCTCACCGATAAGCAAAAAGAAAATCCTCTGAAATATGCGCCCGGAGCAAAAGTCGGCATCCGTTTCGACCCGAAAAATCACGGGAATTCAATTTTAGACTGATTTTTTCGTGGTATAATGCCGACGAGAGGTGAGAGTTATGGAAAAAAATCACAAATCTAAAAATGGTGTTGATTCACCGGAAGAAAAAAAATCAAACGGAAAGAAAATCCCGATTATTCAAACTTTGAAGCCGAAAAAGCGTTTGACTAAAAACGATAAGGAGTTAATCAAAGTAACGAAGGAAGCAATGAAAGCTATCGGTAGAAACCAAATTGCTTTGGCAAAACTAATCGCAGAAGAAAATAATGCCGAAATTTAACTCCTTTTTGTTTGACCAAAATATTTTTGTTTCATATTCGAAAGTTGTTTTTAACGACAGAAATTTAGCTCTTAAAATGAACTTTTCGAGCGTCGTGCTTTATGAATTGACGGCAACAACAGTTTCAGCCGATGATTTGGATATTTACGAGAGTTTACGAAAGTTGCACGATAAAAACGGGACGCTTTTGACTCCCGACAAAACAGATTGGTGGGAGACGGCGAAATTGATTCGCCGTTTGCGGTTTGGTGATAAATCGGCTTCGCACGGATTGACTCCGAAACTTTCCCACGCGCACAAACTTCAAAACGATGCACTGATCGCGCGGACGGCAACGCAGGCGAAATGTTACGTCGTGACGCAGGACACGGACGATTTTCAGCAGTTTGCGCCTTATTTGCCGAAACTCGAAGTCGTCAGCGGCGAAGACTTTTTCGGATAAAAATTTTATGTTCAAAAAAATATTAATCGCCAATCGCGGAGAAATCGCTTGTCGGGTGATTCGCGCCTGCCGTGAAATGGAGATCAAAACGGTCGCGGTTTATTCGGAAGCCGACAAAAATGCGCTGCACGTTCGGATGGCGGACGAAGCGTATCTGATCGGTGCGCCGCCGTCGAACGAAAGTTATCTGCGCCGGGAAAAAATTATCGAAGTCGTCAAAAAATCGGGCGCGGAAGCGATTCATCCGGGTTACGGATTTTTGTCGGAAAACTCCGAATTTGTCCGTGAAGTGACGAATCAAGGCATTATATTTATCGGTCCGCCGCCGGAAGCGATGGAAGGAATGGGCGGCAAAATTTCGGCGCGAAAGATTGCGATTGCGGCGAATGTTCCGGTCGTGCCGGGGACGACTGAACCTTTGAAAAGCTACGATGAAGCGCGTGAAGTCGCGGCGAGTTTCGGTTATCCGGTGATGCTTAAAGCGTCGGCGGGCGGCGGCGGTAAGGGAATGCGGTTCGTTGAAAACGAACACGATTTGAAAAACGCGCTCGAAGCCGCGCAAAGTGAGGCGACCGCAAGTTTTGGCGACGACGCGGTTTACGTCGAAAAAGCAATCGTCCGTCCGCGCCACATCGAGATTCAAGTTTTCTCGGACAAACACGGTAACCACGTTCACCTCGGCGAGCGTGAATGTTCGATTCAGCGTCGTCATCAAAAAGTTATCGAAGAATGTCCGTCGCCGATTAATTCGGAAGAATTGCGCCGTAAAATGGGCGAATGCGCCGTAATGGTGGCGAAAGCAGTTAATTACGTCGGCGCGGGAACGGTCGAGTTTTTAGTTTCGGATTTGGATAAATCGTTTTACTTTTTGGAGATGAACACGCGCCTTCAAGTCGAACATCCGGTCACGGAATTAGTGACGGGAATTGATCTCGTGCGCGAACAAATTAATGTCGCGTGGGGCGAAAAATTATCGTTTACGCAAGCCGATATAAAGATGAACGGACACGCGATTGAATGCCGTGTTTATGCCGAAGACCCGAAAAATAATTTTCTGCCGTCGCCCGGAAAAATTACGCGCCTTCGTCTGCCGCAGGGAAGCGGCGTGCGCGACGACGGTGGAATTTACGAAGGTTCGGAGATTTCGATTTATTATGATCCGATGATCTCGAAATTCTGCGTTTTCGGACGAAACCGCGCCGAAGCAATTGATCGAATGCGCCGTGCTTTGCAGGAATACGAAGTCGGCGGAATCAAAACGACGCTGCCGTTTTTCCGCGAAGTCGTCGAAGACGCGGAGTTTATCGAAGGCAAACTCGACACCGGATTTATTCCGCGTTTTAACGAGCGTAAGAAAGCGCGGGAGATTTCCGAAACCGAACGCGATATGGCTTTGATTGCAGCGGCGTTGGCGAATTCTAATAAATCGGTAACGAATCAAACTCAAAACAATGAATCGCAAACTTCACGTTGGGCGACGGCGGGCAGACTTGCCGCATTTGCAAATCGAATATAACTTTAATTTTAGGAGAAATATATAAAAATGGAAGAATTTTTGAAAACTTTAATGGGCAAAAAAATTGATGTTTCGTGCGGCGGGAACGCGACTTTTCGCGGTGATGTCGTGGATGTAAAAAACGGCGTTTTGTTTCTGCGCGACGATGATGAAAAAGTTGCGTATGTCGCCGTTGATAAAATTGCCGTGATCTGCGAAGTCAAAGAACACATATCACGTCCCGGTTTTGTCGGTTGATCGGTCAGAACAGCAAGCGGTAGCGAGCTGTTTAATGTTGACATATTTATATTGAAGTTTTAACAGGTCGCTACCGCTCGCTGTTCTGACAAGAATACCGGTCGTTGCCGCTTGCTGTTGACAAAAAAGCCCGTAGTAATTTGTTACTACGGGCTAAATATTTTATATTTTTCGGTGAACAATTATCTCAAATTGTAATCATTCGGAATGCGGCGGTAGCCGACGATGCGTTTTTCCCAGTAGCCTGCAAATTTGGAATAAGTAATACCTTTGCTCGACGAAGCCTGATAAAATCCGTTTTCGTCCGCGACGATGCCGACGTGACCGAGTTTGTTGAAGAAAACGAGTGTGCCGAATTTGAAACGGTCATCACCGTAAACCGGTTCGAATTCATTCCAAAATGTTCGTGCGCTCGTGCGTGTGAACGGGATTCCGGCTTCCTGAAAAACCTTCCAGACAAAACTTGAACAATCATAGCGATTCGGTCCCATCGAGCCGTAAAGATAAGGAATGCCGATTTTTGACTGAATCGAGTTGAACAATCTTTGATTAAGATTCGGTGCGTAATTCATTCGGCTGGCAAGAATCGAATTGATCGGCTGTGTTGATCCGGTCGTTTTGACGAGCGGCAGCGAAGGTTTATTTGCGCCGACAACGACAATATTATTCATCAAAATCGGTCTTTGAGTAATAACTGGTGATGATAAAACAGTGCGTTTAATTCTATCGGTCGGAACTTGTGAATTGGTCGGTTGGCTTTCCGGTGTCGAAACTATTCTCGAACGGGTTTGAGCATTTGAGTTAAAGGCAAAACTCACAAAAAAAACGGAAAGGCAAAGCGATAGAAACAAACGATTTTTAAAATACATCAATAAAAATTACTCCAGATTATTTTTTTTTAAGAAGAGTTGTTAAATCGAAGATTTGATTTAACGGCAGTCGAACCCAGTATTTTGAAAAATGCAGAAATCGCGGTATTTGACCGTTGGATTTTGGTGTCTAAAAACTAAATTATTGTTTTATTATTTTGTCTAAATATTGGTTTGACCTGTTCAGTGTCGCCCAAAAGAATTTAAAAGGCAAGTCACCAAAACCATTTTAACTTTAAAGTAGCCGGTTTTGGCAAGTTTTTTTTGACAATTTCGCCGGCAAAACTTTGGCAGAGTCTTAAAAACCTCAGTTTTTAAGACCCGCCGCCTCATTCTCCGCCTTCGCTGTCCATCCGATTGTTTGTTATGTCAATAGACAGTTTCAATCGAAAATCTTTTCCAGATAAAATGGAAAAAGGTTTGAAATTTTATTTCAAACCTTCAATCTAATTTGTTGACTCCGGCAAATTAATTAAGCTGAGAACGATGTTCCGCAACCGCAACCGCCGGTCGCATTCGGATTTTCAAACGTGAAACCCGAACCCATCATATTCGTTGTGTGGTCAACTGTAATTCCGTTTAAGTATTGCGCGGAAAACATATCCACAAAAAGTTTGATACCGCCTTTTTCCAACACGAAATCCCCGTTGCGCGATTCTTCTTCGATGTTCAAACTGTATTGAAAACCCGAACATCCGCCCGGCACGACGCGAACGCGAAGTCCGGCTGTTTCCGGCAAATCATCTTCGCTTGCCAAAAACTTTTTGATCTCCGCGATAGCCGGTTCGGTAACAATCATTTCCACTGACGGTGCTGCAACTGCTGACATTTATTTATCTTCTCCTGATATTCAAATAATTTTAAGATTCGCTGTGTTGAATCTTTACTTTAATTTCAATTTTACACGGCGATTAAAAAAATCACAAGCGAAAACCAAAGGACTGACAAAAATGTCTTTGAAATAGAAAGAGCCGTCCGGCAATCGTTCAATACCTGACGGCTAAATTATGAGGAGTGGAAGCATCATTCAGGGAGCTTTGGTGCGATGAAAGTTGTGTAACGATATTCTAGTTTTGATTTATCGCTTTGATGCCACAGAATGAATTCGAGATAAACAAATTTATTAGGAGAGCAACGCAAAGGTTTCGTTAAATATTAGCGCGAAGCCTTTGCGTTGCTTTTAGTTATAAACCGAAACGTCAACATTTAAGGCACGAAAGCAGATGGAATCGGTTGGTCGCCGCTGATGCCGTAGGTTGTGATTAAGATTCCCGATGTCGTGCGGTTGACATACCACGTCGAACTCGATGGACGGAAAACCGCCGTGTCCGTCTTGCCGTCGCCGTCGTAATCGCCCGCGACCGGAATATCGCCCGATGTGCCGAACGGGAATGAAAAGAACGACGCATCTTCTGAACGCAAAATAAACCAGAAGCCGGTTGACGGACGGAAGAAAGCGATGTCCGCCTTGCCGTCGCCGGTGTAATCTGCCGGGACGGGTTTGTCGGTTGACGTGCCGAATTGAAGGGCGGCGACAATTCCGTTTGAACTGCGCTGATACCACCATTCACCGACACTTGGGCGGAAGATCGCAATATCGGCTTTGCCGTCACCGTCGTAGTCCGCAACCACGGGTTTATCTTCGGCGATTCCGAAATTAGTGATGGTTGTGCCACCGTCGGAAGATCGGCGAATAAACCAGGTAGTTGAAGACGGACGAAAAACGGCGGCATCAGTCTTGCCGTCGCCGTCATAATCGGCAGGCGCAGGAATATCGCCGCTTGCTCCGAACGGGAAGCTAAAGAATGAGTTATCTTCACTTCGCAAAACATACCAAAAGCCGTTCGACGGTCGCCAGAAAGCAATGTCGCTCCGTCCGTCACCGGTAAAATCGCCGGGTGTGATTTTGTCGCTTGATTGACCGAACTGCAAAGCAGAAGTCAGATTGTCAGAACTTCTGGAATACCACCATTCACCCGGCGCGGGACGAAAGATGCCGATGTCGGTTTTGCCGTCGCCATCAAAGTCGAATGGAGCGCGGCGCGTTGAAGGACGATACCAATCCGTTGGAACATCACCAACCGAGTTAACCGTCAACCGCACAACCGAACTGCCGTTAGCCGCGTTCATCGTATAAGCTTCAACAAAGACGCTTTCGCGTTGACTGCTAAAGGCGAGTCTTGAACCGTCCGGCGACCAATGGGGAGACGATTCAAAAAAGGCATTGTTGGTCAGGTTCGTTTGATTAGCTCCGTTGCTGTCCATCACGAAAATTTCTGTAGTAAATTGGTCGGCACTGTTAGACTGTCGTTCAAAAGCGATTTTAGCTCCATTCGGCGAATAAACCGGAACAGCATTTGAAACGGGTGAAACAGTATTGGTTAACTGTTGGCGGCTGCTGCCGTCAGCATTAGCCAAACAGATATTTTCGTTGGCAAATGTATTTGTCCCACACGCGAAAATGATTTTCGTTCCGTCCGGCGAAAAGTCTGCTTGGTCTTCATCGCCCGTTGTGTTGACAAGCGGAATTGCCGCCTGACCTGAACCGTCCGGGTTCATTGTAAAAAGATCGCAAACACCAGATGTCGTGCAGCGCGAAAATAAAATTTTTGAACCGTCTGGTTTCCATACCGGATTTTGGTCAACCGTCGGCGAGTTAGTCAAACGAGTTTGTCCGCTTCCATCCGCGTTCATCACCCAAATTTGGTAAAGGTCAGCACTGGTTTCGCGTCTGGAATAGACAATTTTTGTCTTGTCCGGTGACCATTTCGGATTAATCTCAGTAATTTCATTAAACGTCAGGCGACGCTGATTGCTACCGTCGGCGTTCATCGTGTAAATTTCGTTGAAGCCGTCGCGTCCAGTGACAAAGAGAATCGGTTGGTCGCCGCCGCCGACATTCGGTAAGCGGTCGAGAAGCCTTACCTGTGTGGTCGTCATCGGCGCGTCGTAGAGACGTATACGGGCGACATTTCCCGCCGATGCTTCGGTCGGCGCAAGCACGTCATCTTGGAAAAAGCGCAAAATATTCGCGCCGCTGATTTGAAACGCACCGCCGTCGTTTGCCACATTAACGCGAAAACCGCCGTCGCGGTAAGCGCGAACTAAGCCGGAAGCCTCGCGGACAATGACGACCTGAATATAAGTATTCGGAAATATCGCCGCGTTCGCGGTGCTTTCAAATTCGAGCCGTCCGTCCTGCATATACGCGCCGTTGTCAGTCGTTCCGTTATCGAAACTGGCGACACGCCGGAAACCACTGATTTCGTCAAACCGGAAAAGCATCACGATTGTATAAGCGTTGTTCGGAATCAAACCCGCCGTGCTGACTGAAACGCCGCTATTGAATGGAAAGCGCAATGTTTGCCGCGCATAACCGTCAACCGTATCGGCGGAAAAAGAATTTGCGCCGCTTCCGGTTAAGTTTGTCATCGCGGGCGCACCGGCAACCGAACTGTTCAAATTGCCTTGAAACTGATAATCGGCTTTCAGTGTTTGCGCCTGTATGAATATCTGCAAAGCGAAAATGCAAAGTAAGAAAGTAAAAATTCTCACCGCTTTGCGGAGTTTCGATTGGACATTCAGATTTTTTTTCATTTTTTGTCTCCTTTTAATTTTTTTGTAAGGTTTCGACTAAAAAAAGTTATATCTTTACAAGTTCCTTGTCAGAAAGTTGTGCCAAAACAATTTTTTATTTCGTAATTTTCAATCTCTGTATTTTAGTTTTAAGACTTAAATTTACTCGAAATATATTGACGACATTCACCGCTAAAACCAGTCGAAGATGCAGTTTTAATTAGGTAAACAAGCTCTGCTATTTAATAATGATTTTTTTACCCAAAATCTTACAAAAAAAATATTGCAAAAATACATAAACAAGTGTTAAATTGTGTTTATTGCCGCAACTGAGAAGTGTTTAAGCGTTTTTTGTATGAGGATACGAGATTTTTGTATTCTTGAAAATACGTTAAATGACGTATTTTTTGATTGAAATATTTGGCTGATTTTGATTCTCGGAAGTCGGGTTTTGAACTTTCCTGAATTAAAAAAAGGAGAAACAAGTTGATGACAAAATTACGCCATCAGGATTGGAACAATTTGTTTTCCGCGCTCAGTATCTTGCATTCCAACATCGAATCGGACACTTTGGGCGAAAGATGCGTTGCCGCCGTTAATAAAGTTATTTCCGCCGAGATTACGGCTTTTGATTTTTTCACCGACGAAGGCGTTCATACCGGCAACCATTGGTATGATCCGCCGGGCGCGATTAGCCAGACCGCTTTTGAAATTTTTGCTCACGTCGCGCACGAACATCCGTTTTCTCCCGATGTCTTCGGCAAAAGACGTTTTGACGCGATGAAAACCAGTGATTTTTTGACAACTCAGCAATTTCATCGAACCGCGATTTATAACGAGTTTTTCAAAGTTTGCTCAGTTGACAATCAGCTTCTCGCCGCTTTTTCAGATGCGCCAAATTCATTAATTACTTTCAATTTTAGCCGCACAAAAAGTGATTTTTCCGAAGAAGAACGATTGAAAGTAAATCTGATTGCCCAACATCTGCGAATTGCCTTTCTAAATGCTCATAAAATTGAACGATTTCAGCAAACTGAGATGGATTTGAATGCAGTTTTGGAGTCAAAATCTAATGGCGTGATTGTCTTGAATCCCGACAAACAAATCGTTTACGAAAGCGTGTTTGCAAGGCGAATGTTGGAGAAGTATTTTGCAGGGGAGAAAGATAAATCTGCCGCATTGCCGGAGAAAGTGGACGGATGGCTAAATAGTGAATGCGGTAAATTCGGCAATGACAAATTTGTGCTTCCATCACAAGTATTTAAAATTGAGAGAGAGAGAGAAAGTCTCGAAATTTCCTTAATTTATAATGCCGAAACACAGGAAAAAACGCTTTTATTTGAAGAATCACGCAGACATTCGCCAAAAATGCTTGAACGACTGAATCTGACTAAACGTGAAACCGAAATTCTTTTTTGGATTTCACAAGGGAAAACAAATAAAGATATTGGTGAACTGCTCGGCATAAGTCCGCGAACAGTCAATAAACACACGGATAATATTTATGTAAAACTCGGTGTTGAAAATAGAACTTCAGCAGTTTCAGTCGCTTTGGATAAAGTCCGCACATTAGTTTGAAAACTGATTTGCTATATTTAAGTCAGTTCCACTATTAAAAATTTATATTTTCTTTGATTCATTGAATAACTATACTTCTTCGCATTTGCCTTAACATCTTTGCAAAAATATTATTCCCCCAATTGTAGAAAAGCAGTTTTGCGCCTATTGTGTTTGACCAGTGTGAATCTCACAAAAGCCGAAATCGAAAAGAAAGTTGCCAACTATGCCAAAAAATTACCCAAGCACTCACAAACATACGCGAAGCAGAAGCAAAACGCCTCATCGCCACGCAATTTTCCCGCGAAAAACAAGTGGCGCAGTTAATTATAGCGCGTGACATAACTTGTTAGAAAATAATTGACGTTAAGAGGCAGAAGCCAGCGTGAGCAAGGGCGCAAAATTCAACCTTTTCTAAATTGATTTGTCATCAACTATAATTTCCACTGAAATCAAATGGCGCGACAATATTTTCGCAGACATTGATTAACGAAGTAAATAGAAATAAAAAAGCTCAAAATAAAAAAACGTGTCGTAACTAATGACACGTTTTTTTATTTTTATCCGAATTATTATGGCAGAAAAGCCGCCGGTGTTGGTAAATCGCCGGTTGTTCCGAATTGTTGGATGAGTATTCCGGCGGTCGAGCGTTGAACGAACCAGTTCGCGCCGTTCGGTCGGAAAATTCCAAAGTCGGCTTTGCCGTCGCCGTCATAATCGGCAGGTGCGGGAATGTCGCCGTTTGCGCCGAACGGAACTGAAAAGAAACTCGAATCTTCCGAGCGCAAGACGAACCAATTGCCGTTTGACGGTCGCCAAACCGCGATGTCGGTTTTGCCGTCGCCCGTGTAATCGGCGGGAACGGGTTTGTCCGTGCTGACACCGAATGCAGTGACGGTAAATCCGGCGGTTGAACGATTTAGCCACCAAGAGCCGTCGAAAGGTCGAAAGATCGCCAAATCAGATTTGCCGTCGCCGTCGTAATCGGCATTCACAGGAACATCGCCGTTCGTTCCCCATTGCGTTATTTGAACGCCGCCGGAAGTTTTGTTGATATACCAAACGCCTTGTGAAGCGCGAAAAACACAAATATCCGCTAATCCGTCACCGTCAAAATCTCCGGGCGCGGGTTGATCGGTCGAAATGCCGAACGGAACTGAAAAGAAAGTTAAATTTGAACTTCGCAAAACAAACCATTCGCCGGTTGACGGACGATAAACGGCGATGTCAGTCTTGCCGTCGCCATCGTAGTCGGCGGGAACGGGTTTATCGGCTGATGTGCCGAATGTGACGGCTCTGACGTTGTTACCCGAACTTTGCTGATACCACCATTGACCGTTCGACGGACGGAAAATCGAAAGATCGGCTAAACCGTCGCCGTCAAAATCAAACCGCGTTTTTGCGAGATTGGTGAAATAATATGCCGCGCCCTGACCGTTTGGCGAAGTTAATTGTTTTTCAGCCGCGCCGACAACCAGATTACCGAAACTCATTGCCACACTCACGCCGAATCGGTCGCCGTTGAATGTATCGGTCGGCGCGATTTTTTGCGTTTGCGTCCAAGTCGTGCCGCTTCGTGTGAAAATATACGCCGAACCTGCATCTGGTCCGACGGTTGTGTCGTCTTCGCGTGCGCCGACGGCGACGACGTTGTTGCTGACCGCGACCGAATAGCCGAAGCGGTCAACCGATGCGCCGTCGGATGCGACGATTCTGCCTTGTGAAACCCAAGCCGAGCCGTTGAATTCATAAATATATGCCGCGCCGTAAGCCGGTTGGCTGATAATCGGCGTGTATTCCGTTGCACCGCTAATCAGCGTATTGCCCTCGATAGCGACGGAACTTCCGAAACGGTCGCCGTTCGCGCCGCCCGGAATTGATATTTTGTCCTGCTGTAAATAAACGCCTCCGCCGCTCTCGACAAAAACATAAACCGATCCGGCAGCCGTGAACGGAATATCGGCTCCCGGCGAACCGACAACCAATTTATTGCCGCTGACGGCAAGCGATTCTCCAAAGAAATTGGCGAAAATCACGCCGCCGACCGGAATAATTTTCTGAGTTTGCGTCCAGACCGTTCCGCTTTGCGTAAATCGGTAAACCGCTCCCGCATCAGAGTTGCCGCCCGGAAGATCGGCAAAATGCGCTCCGACAAAGATAGTCGGTCCGGCGACTGCAACCGAAACACCGAATTCGTCCGAAGCCGCCGCGTCACCCGCCGTCAATTTTTGTTGAAATGTCCAAGTCGTGCCGCTGCGGACAAAAACATACGCCGAACCCGCGTTTGATAAAGGCGAATCGTCGTTATAAGCCCCGACGACAATCGTGTTTTCACTGATCGCCACCGAATAACCGAATTTGTCGGCAACCGTGCCGTCAGCCGCGAGCAAGACGGCTTGCTGCGTCCAAGTTCCGCCGCTCAAAACATAAACATACGCCGCGCCCGCCTGCGATGCAGTCGTGCCGTCAAACCTCGCGCCGACGACCATCGTATTTCCGCTGACGGCGACGGCATTGCCGAACTGTGCGCCGACACCGCGCGGCGTTGACGTGATTTTTTGCCGCTGCGTCCAACCGGCGAAAGTCGTCGAATTTAAACCGAAAATACAAAACGCCAAAAAGACGATTGAAATAACCCGATTTTTGAAGTTTTTTCTCTGAAAATTAATAATTTTGTTCAGCATAATTTTTTCCTCTGTGCATTACGCGCAATGTGGAGTAGAATTGGCTCAAAGTTTTTTTATGAGTGAAATCACCAAATTATTGGAAGATTACACGAACGGCAACCGCGAGGTTTTGGACGAACTTTTGCCGTTGGTCTATAACGAATTGCGTCGTCTGGCGCACAGTTATCTGAAAAGTGAACGCCAAGATCACACGCTCCAAACAACCGCGCTCGTTCACGAAGCCTACTTAAAATTAATTGACCAACATTCGGTAAATTTCCAAAATCGCGCTCAATTTTTCGCGCTTTCGGCAACGGCGATGCGGCGTATTTTGCTCGACAATGCGCGGCGGCACACGGCGGAAAAACGCGGCAGCGGTGAAAAAGTTTTTCTCGAAGACATCGGCGAAATCTCGATTAAAGCCAATGAACAATTGATCGAACTCGATTTGGCGTTGCAGGAACTCGAAGAATTTGACGAAAAGCAGGCAAAGATTATCGAGCTTCGTTATTTCGGCGGCTTAACGATTGAGGAAACGGCGGAGGTTTTGAAAACCTCGCCTGCGACAGTTAAGCGCGAATGGACACTTGCGCGGGCGTGGCTATTTGAAAAGGTTAGTGAAAAATGACTGGAGCGAGAGGCATCTTGCTTGCCGTCCGTTCGAGGCTTTGCGAGAAGGCGGACGAACTTCACATTGACATTCAACTTGATTTTAAGCAGGTGTTTCCGCACCTGTTCTCGCAAAGCCTCGAACGTGCGGGGCAAGCAAGATGCTTGCGCTCCATTCGAGCGAGCCGCTTGCGTTCCGGTCGTTTGAGCCGATTTGCGGAGATTTTGCGCGTAACGTTCAGGTCAGAATATGAATCCGGCGGAATGGCAAAAAATTAAGGAAATTTTCAACGCGGCGATTGATTTGCCCGCAAATGAACGTGGGGTTTTTTTAGAAAAGCACGACGAAATCATAATCCAAAAAGTAAAAAATCTTCTTAAAGCCAACGAAAATGCCGACGATTTTATCAACGAATCGGCGTTTGTAGATGTCGGATTGATTGACGAAAACGAAACGGATATTTATGTCGGCAAACAGATTGATGACTATAAAATTTTGCGTGAAATCGGACACGGCGGAATGGGAACGGTTTATCTCGCCGCCAAATCGGACGAATCTTTTGACAAAAAAGTAGCAATCAAGCTCATCAAACGCGGAATGGATACCAGCGCGGTTCTCAAGCGTTTCGTGATGGAACGCAAAATTCTCGCGCAATTGGAAAATCCGAATATTGCAAGTTTGCTCGACGGCGGTTCGACGAAAGACGGTTTGCCGTATCTCGTGATGGAATATATCAAGGGTGAACCGATCACGAAATTTTGCGATTCGCATCATTTTTCCATCGAAGAACGCCTCGAATTATTTCGCAAAGTCTGTTCGGCAATTTCTTACGCACATCAAAATTTAGTCATTCACCGCGACATCAAACCTTCAAATATTTTAGTGACAGATGACGGAACGCCGAAACTGCTTGATTTCGGAATCGCCAAACTGCTGCATCCCGATTGGTCACTCGAAACCGACGAAGCGACAGCGACAATGTTTCGCCAGATGACTCCCGAATACGCTTCGCCCGAACAAACTCGCGGTCTGCCGATCACGACAACAAGCGATGTTTATTCGCTCGGCGTTGTTTTATATGAATTGTTGAGCGGCGAACGACCATACAAAATCGAAAGCCGTCTGCCGCAGGAAGTCGCCAACATCATTTTGACCGAAGAACCCGTCAAGCCTTCGGCAATTACAAATTTCAAATTACAAATTTCAAATTTCAAATCAAAAAGCGAAACCAATCCAAACGATGGACAAACGACAAAGGACGATGAACGGCAAACAAATCCCAAATCCCAAATCCTAAATCCCAAATCGCTGCGCGGTGATTTGGACAACATAATTCTCAAAGCATTACGCAAAGAACCCGAACGACGTTATCAATCGGTGCAGGAATTTTCGGAAGACATTCGGCGGCATTTAACGGGTTTGCCGGTTTCGGCAACTGCGGACACGACTTTTTACCGCATCGGAAAATTTGTCAAACGGCATCGCGGCGGAGTTTTCGCGGGCGTTTTTATGATCTTTACGCTGTTAGCTGCGACTGCCGTGACTTCGTGGCAAGCCGTCATTGCCGGACGCGAACGGGAACGCGCCGAACAGCGGTTTAATCAGGTTAGAAAACTTACGCACACGATTTTATTTGAGTATCACGATCAGGTGGCTAAACTTCCGGGTTCGACACCGCTGCTCGAAAATATGGTTAAAACGACGCTCGAATATCTTGATAATCTGGCTGTCGAAAGCACCGGCGATTTGAGTTTGCAGAGTGAAATCGCCGCCGCGTATCAAAAAGTCGGTGATGTGCAGGGAAATCCGTATCAGAGCAATTTGGGGAATATGGAAGGCGCGATTGATGCTTATCGCAAGTCTTTGGCAATTCGTGAAAAGTTGGTCGCGGAAAATCCCGCAAATGCCGAAATGAGGCGCGGTTTGGCGAAAAGTTACGAAGCAATCGGCGATATGTTTTGGACAAAGGGCGAATATATCGAAGCAAAAAACGATTACCTTGAAGACTTGCGAATTGAACACGAATTATCAATAAGTGAAGCCGCCACTGTCGAAGACAGCTTTGCGATGGCACGGGCAAGGCATCGCATCGGACAAGCGTTATCGAGAAACGGCGATTTGGACGGCGCGTTGGACAGTTTCAACCTGAGCTTAGAGATATATGAGGAAATCGTCGCCGCCGCGCCGGAAGTAAAAAAATATCACCTTGGTAAAGGCAGCGCATTATTGAAAATCGGCGATATGTTGGAGGCAAAGGGAAACCGGCAAGCCGCGCTAAAAAACCATCGGGAAGCGTTGGATATTTGGTCTGAAATTTCATCGGTTGAATCTTCAAACGCGGCGTTAAAAAGAAATACAGCGATTGCGACCGACCGCATTGCGATGGATTTGAAAGAATTGAACGATTTCCCCGAAGCCTTGAAAACTTCACTTCGCGCCGTTGAAATTCAGCAGGAAATTGCCGCCGCCGATCCGCAAAACGTCCAATTCAATTCGGAACTCGGTTTGTATTATGTGCATTTGGGAAATATCCAAGGCAAGTTAAAGAATTTTTCCGCCGCCCGAACAAATGTCCGCCAAGGTTTGAAAATTTTACAGCGTTTTGCGGATGCCAACCCGCAATGGATTGATTTACAGCGCGATTTGGCGTTAGCTTACAGTTTCGCCGGAGAACTGTTCACCGATGACAATAATCCCGACGAAGCGGCGGAAAATTACCGTCAATCCGCCGCACTTCTCGAATCCGCACCGCTGCTTGCCGAATTGTCCGAAAAATTGGCGCAAACTACTGAAAACATCGCCGCTATTCATCAAAAAGCCAACCGTTTCCAAGAAGCGAAAATTTGGTATCAAAAAAGCCTTGCGGTTTGGGAAGACCTGCGCCGGAAAGATAAATTGAGTTCCGAATTTTCAACCAAACCGGAAGAAATCAGGGAATTGATCGAACAATGCGACTCAAGACTCAAATAATTATTCACTTCGCCCGCGATATTTTTAGATATTCAAAGCAGTTTTAACGAAACCAAACATTTGAAATTACAAGCAGAATCGTATTAACAGCGGCAAATGCTGCGGAAATAAAAAAACTCCGTCGAAAATTTTCTTTAACAAGATGATCTGAATAGCCGCTTAGAAATTCTTTTTTTGAAACGATAGGCTGATCTTTTTTACGAAATAGAACTTTGCAAACTGAAAAAGCCATCAAAAAGCTGAAAAAGAACGGGAAAATTAATAAGTAACGGAGAATTTTGTCGCTCACATCTGTAATAAATGAAAAGACTTGAGCGATTCCGTCAGTTGCAAAAATAACGGCAAGCCAGCAAATTAAGTTACCGAAAAATCCGGCGCAAAACAAAATCATCAAATTTTTCGGCGCAAAATCGCGTTCAAAATAATCTGCCAGTTGATAAAAAAAATTTATCCCGTTTTTCTTCAAACATTGAATCTATTTCGCCCGCGACATAATCACTAAATCCGGCTTCATTGCTTCGATTGAAACCTGCCGCGCGACTTCTTCGGCGGTTTTGCGAAAGGCTTTGGCTTGCGGCGAATCGGGATTTGAAATCACGACCGGAATGCCCGCATCGCCGGCTTCGCGGACTTCCATTCCGAGCGGAACTTCGCCGAGGAAAGGCACGTTGTATTGTTCGGTCAGTTTGCGTCCGCCGCCGGTCCCGAAAATGTTGTAGCGTTTTTCGGGCATATCGGGCGGCACAAAATACGACATATTTTCGATCACGCCCAAGATCGGCACGGCGACCGTTTCAAACATTTTCAGAGCGCGGCGAACATCGGCAATCGAAACGGTTTGCGGAGTCGTCACCAAAACTGCGCCTTGAACCGGAACTAATTGCGCCAGACTCAATTGCACATCGCCCGTTCCCGGCGGCATATCAACGATCAGATAGTCTAATTCGCCCCAATTAACATCGGTCAAAAACTGCCGGACAATGCCGTGCAGCATCGGACCGCGCAGAATCATCGGTTTATCGGCAGGTGCGAGAACCGCCATCGAAATCATTCTGACTCCGTGCGCTTCGATGGGAATAATTTGCCCGTTAAAAGCCTGCGGCTGCTTGTCCGCCACGCCGAGCATCAGCGGAACATTCGGACCGTAAACGTCCGCGTCCATCAAACCGACCTTTGCACCGTCAAGCGCAAGCGAAACCGCGAGATTAACCGCAACGGTTGATTTGCCGACTCCGCCTTTGCCGCTTGAAACCGCAATGATATTTTTGACGTTCGGCAAAGCCATATTGCCCGCGATTCCGCGACCTTTCGGGACTTCCGCGTCCATTATGACTTTGACGTTTTCCACGCCTGCAATCTCGCCAACGAGTTGTTTAGCGTCAATTTCAAACTGTTCCTTGACGGGACACGCCGGAGTCGTGAGGACGATGCGAAACGAAACTTCGCCGCCGCTGATCGCCAAATCGTGGATGAAGCCGAGCGTTACGATGTCTTTCTTTAAATCGGGATCAATAATATTTGTCAGCTTGTCTAAAACTGCTTGTTCGGTAATTTGGTTCATAAATTCTTTGTGTAAAATTCAAGTTAAAAGTTAATCCTTTATTCTACTAAAATTATCGTCAAATAAACAAAACGAGGAGCGGCAAAGTGAAAATACAGTGTTTTATTTAAAGTTGTGAGCGTCGTATTCCGTTCCGAATCTATTAGCTTTCAGCTATCAGTTATCAGCTATTCCGAATCTTTCATAAATTTTAACTTCGGAATAACTGATAGATAATAGCTGATAACTGATAGCTGAAATCGTTAATTTCCAATTCGGTTATACTTCAAAAAATCTGTTGAGTTCCGCATTTTATTCCGCAAATTTTAATTTCAAAACAAACGCGAAATTAATCCGTCGTTAGGCTTGAAGCGTCGAAAATGATTGAGTATCATCAAATTACGTTGTGCCGAAATTCGCGCGGCGGAAACGTCAATTATCAAGGGGAAAAGTTTTTTATGAAGTTGAAATTATTGTCGGTTCTCACAATTGCTTTATTTGCTTTGAACATCTCAGGGCAGACGAAAGATTTTATCGGTTACAAACACAAAGGCGTGGTTTATAACGAAACACTTCCGAACGGCGCGAAGGATTTGGGCGGCGGTTTGCTGTCAAATGAAAATTACGGCGTTTCGCGTTTCTTAAAAGGCAGAAAAGAATATCTCTGGCTCGAAAAAATCATGGACAGAGATACCAAAGGCGTGCCGAGTTGGATTGTTAAAGACGTTCTCGAATTCGATAAGTTGAACAAAAATCAGGAGTTTTTGTTTTCATACAGTTCCCAATGCACCATCGGCGGCAATGAAAATCTCGACACGATTATCTTAGCCGAAGTACAGCCGAAAACGAAAAAATATAAAGTTTTGAAGGCGTGGAAAGCGAACGTCAAACGCGAAAGATTTGAAAAGTCTTCAGTGAAAGGCATTCAATGCCGGCGCGAAGAATCTTAAACTATGGAAAACACGACATTTTACTGGCTGCCGAACTGTTCGACCTGTCAAAAAGCGAAAAGCTACATCGAACGGCACGGCATCAGAGATTACACTTTGCGCGACATTAAGGAAAATCCTCTGACGCGTGAAGAAGTTGAAAATTTAGCGAAAATGCTCGGCGGCGCAGACGAACTTTTTTCGCGCCGGGCGGTCAAATACCGCGAAATGAAACTCGGCGAACGCGAAGTTTCCAAGGCAGAAATGCTTGATCTGATGACGGACGAATATACATTTCTAAAACGCCCGATTCTGGTGATGAAAGGCAAAGCAATCGCCGGATATTTCGAGAAATTTTGGAGCGATTTTCTCGAAGAAAATTATTACAAATGAACACCGAAGATTTAGAAAAATATCATCGAATTCGCACTGGAGAAACCGGATTTTACGAACAAAAGCGTGGATTAATCGAAGTTTCAGGAAAAGAAGCCGTTCAGTTTTTGAACGGCTTAATTACTAACGACGCGGCGAAACTGGAAGAAAACTCGCAGATGCTCGCCGCCTTTCCGAACGCGCAAGGACGTATGTTGGCAGTCGTCCGCGTGATGCGAATCGGTGATAGATTTTTGTTTGAAACCGAAGAAACGACGCACGAAAAAGTCTATAACAATCTGTTTCGATTCACATTTGCGGGCGATTTTTTTGTTGAAGATTTGTCGGAAAATTACTCGTATTTTTCAATTACAAATTACAAATTACAAATTACAAATACAATTGTTTTTGAAGGTAGATTCGGCAGTGACGTTCTTGTCCCAAAAGATTCAGCAGAGGATTTGAAAAGCAGTTTAAAAGATGCCGTTGAAATCTCCGACGAACTTTACGAATCACTGCGAATCGAGCAGGGAATTCCGCTTTACGGCGTTGATATGGACGAAACGACGATTGTTCCCGAAATCGGTTTGTCGGAAATTATCAGCTACAACAAAGGCTGTTACATCGGACAGGAAATCATCGCCCGAATCCATTTTCGCGGACATATCGCTAAACAATTAATCGGCTTGGTTTTGTCGGAACTGTCAGCCGATAGTTTAATCGGTCAGGAACTAAAATCGCCCGACGGCAAAAATGCGGGAAAAATCACTTCGACAACATTTTCGCCGAAACTCGAAAAACAAATCGCGTTGGCTTACGTTCGCTACGATTATTTGGCGGAAGGCACGGAATTGAAAATCGGCGAATTAACCGCGACCGTGAAAAATTTACCGTTTATCGAATAAATGAGTTAAAATATTAACATTATGCAAGCAGTAACTGAAAAAAAACGAGCAATTAAATTGGGTGATGTCAGGTTGAAATTACCGCAGCCGCTTTTCTACGTTATCAAAGTCAAAGGTCGTAAATTCACCGATGAGGAACTTTACCGCATTGATGCGGACAACGAAGATTTTAGAATCGAAACCAACGCCAACGGAGATTTAGAGATTATGCCGCCGCCTTTTCCCGATACGAGTATAAAAAATATAGATATTGATGCCCAACTTTGGATTTGGGCAAAAAAAGATAAATCGGGTGTATGTTTTGAATCTTCCGCAAAATTCACTCTGCCGAACGGCGCAAAACGTATGCCGGACGCGACTTGGATTTTGAAAGACAGATGGTTTGCGCTCTCCGAAACCGAACGCACCCGAAAATTTACGCGCATTGCACCGGATTTCGTCATCGAACTTCGTTCTGTTTCCGACCGCTTACCGATTTTGCAAAAAAAAATGCGCGAATATATCGAAAACGGCGTGCGACTCGGTTGGTTGATTGACCCGTTGAAAAAACGAGTTCATATTTACCGCGCTGATAAAACGACCCGAATTTTGGAAAATCCGAAATCAATTTCGGGCGAAAATGTTTTGAAAGGCTTTGAATTGGATTTAACGGAAATTTGGTAGAAAAAATGAATGAATCACAAATAGAAAACACCGATTTAGACATTGATTTGCCGAACGCGAAATTGGCTTACACGATTATCCAATCGCTTTTGCAGTCGAACGAAGCGTTGAGCGATTTGCTCGTCGTGATGGCGCACGTCTTGGACGAAGATGTCGTCAAGGCTTTGACCGCGACCAACGAATGGGAAAAATACCTCGAATCGAAACGCGAACTCGAAAACACACGCATTCAGATTGAAAAATTTACCGAGCAATTAAAATTATTGGAGGAAAATAATAAATGAGTTACGAGGTCTTTCAATGTCCTGAATGTCAGCAATTTATTTCAACTAAATACGAAGTTTGTCGTTTTTGTGAATTTCCGTTGAGTGATGAGATAAAAGCCGGGGCTATCGCAAAAACAAATAATGACAACACTCAATACAGGCTGAAAATGCACAAAGCTGTTTTATATTCAGGTTTAGGTATTTTTGTGATCGGCGTTGGTCTTTCATTTATAAGTATAGTTTCCATTTTTTACACGCGGCAGGGATTTTATTTTCCTTGGTCGCCGATCATCGTTTTGTTTGGTTTGGGGCAAATGTTGATTGGCTTTATGAGCATTCGTGAAGAGCGAAAAAAATAAATTTTTAAATGTTTGATTTAATAATTATCGGCGCAGGTCCGGCGGGAATTTCGGCGGCTTGGGAAGCGCAAAAACTTGGGCTTAAATATCTCGTGATCGAGAAAAAACTGATCGGCAACACGATTTATAATTATCCGGTCGGGTTGGCGGTTTTTTCGACGGTTAACGAGTTGGAATTGGTCGAAGGCACTTTGCATCCGGCGCGTGAAAAGCCGACTCGTGAAGAATTGTTGTCGTATTATGTGCGGTTTGTGCTGGAAAATAACCTGAATGTGCAGACCGAAGAAGAAGTTTTGAACGTCGAACAATTAGCCGAAAATCATTTCAAAGTCACGACTGACAAAGGCGTTTACGAATCGCAAAAAGTTTTATTCGCCATCGGCGCGATGGAATATGTTCGCAAATTAAACGTGAAAGGCGAAGATTTGCCGAAGGTTCATCATCTTTTCCGCGAAACTTATCCATACGTCAAGAAAAACGCGATGGTCATCGGCGGCGGAAATTCGGCGGGCGAAGCCGCGCTTTTTCTCGTACAGGAAGGCGCAAACGCAATCCTCGCAATCTTTCGCGCCGATTGGGAAAACAATGATCCGAAACAAGGCTGTATCAAATATTGGGTCAAGCAGCCGCTCGAACAGGAATTGTCAAAGGAATGCCTGAACGTCTATTTCTTAAACCGCGTCGTCGAAATTACAGAAAAAGAGATAATTCTCGAAAACGAAAATGGCGCAACTGAAACATTTCCGAACGATGTCGTGTTTATCTTAATCGGCGCAGACGCTGAACTCGGACTGCTCAAAAACCTCGGAGTCGAAACGCGCAGATCAAAATACGGCGAAGTTCCGCTCTACGACGAAGAAACCTTTGAAACAAATATCTCAGGCGTTTACGTCGCCGGACATTTCACCGAAGCGCGCCACATCGCGGGCGCGATTCAAGTTCCGAAGAAAATTGTGCCGATGATCGCAAAAACTTTGACTGGAGCGCAATCCGTCCCGGTTGCCTTGAGTGTCGCTTCGACACGAAAAAGCGTATTTAATCTTAAATCACGCAAATAATAAATTGAATATAAAGAAACGCTTATTCGCGTTTGAAGCAAACGCTCAATGCAACCGGGACGGATTGCGCTCCAGTCCGCTTCGCGTAAAATAGATTAAATGAGCATTACACGCGCACAGGAAATTCTTAAAAAGCAATTCGGCTATGATTCGTTTCGGATGAATCAGCAAGCCGCGATTGAGTGTGTTTTAGACAAAAGAGATTGCGTAGTTTTAATGCCGACGGGCGGCGGGAAATCGCTGTGTTATCAGATTCCGGCGTTGATTGCGGACGGTTTGACGCTCGTTGTTTCGCCGCTGATTGCGTTGATGAAGGATCAGGTTGACGCGCTGCGGGCGAATGGCGTTGATGCGGAATTTTTGAATTCCTCACAAACGAGCCGCGAACAAACCGAAGTTTTTCAATCGGTCAGACAAGGTAAAACGAAGATTCTCTACGTCGCGCCCGAACGTCTTTTGCAGTCGGGCGATCAGTTTATTGATTTTCTGCGTGGCATCAATGTTTCGCTGTTTGCGATTGACGAAGCGCATTGTATTTCGAGTTGGGGACACGATTTTCGCCCGGAATATATTCAGCTTGGCAAACTCAAACGCTATTTCCCGAACATTCCCGTCATTGCGCTGACGGCGACCGCCGACAAACTCGTCCGCAAAGATATTTTCGAGCGTTTGAACATTCCAAACGCCGAACTTTTCCTTTCATCTTTTAATCGTCCGAACATTTTTTATCAGGTTGAACCGAAACGGAATTCTTACGCGCAGCTTCTCGATTATTTGGAAACAAGACGCGATGAAAGCGGAATTATTTACTGTCTGAGCCGCGCCGGAACGGAGAGTTTAACGTGGGATTTGCGCGACGAAGGCTTTTCCGTGCTGCCGTATCACGCCGGTTTGGACAAGGCGACGCGCGATAAAAATCAGGAATTATTCTTGAAAGACGAGGTGAAAATTATCGTCGCAACCATCGCTTTCGGGATGGGAATTGACAAATCGAATGTGCGTTTTGTCGTTCATACGGATTTACCGAAAAACATCGAAAGTTATTATCAGGAAACCGGACGCGCCGGACGTGACGGACTCGAAAGTCACGCGCTGTTGTTTTTTTCGTGGGCGGATGTCGTTAAATTAAAAGGCTTTGCGGAAGTTGACGGCAACAAATCGCAAACCGAAATAATGCTCCGAAAACTGAATACGATGGGCGAATTCGGCGATTTGAAAGGCTGCCGCCGCCGGTTTTTGCTTAATTATTTTTCGGAAGAATGCACGACCGATTGCGGGCATTGTGACAACTGCAACAAGGATTTTGAAAGATTCGACGGCACGATTATCGCGCAAAAAGCCTTGAGCGCGGTTTATCGCACGAATCAGCGAATGGGTTTGGGATATTTGGTTGATTTTCTGCGCGGTTCGCAGTCGCAGAAGATTTGGGACGAACATAAAAATCTCAAAACTTACGGTGTCGGCGCGGACGTTTCAAAGGAAAATTGGTTTGAATATTTTCGTGATCTGATCGCGCAAGGGTTTTTGAAACAATCGGACGGGCAATTTCCTGTCATTCAACTAACCGAAAAAAGCGTTGAAGTTTTGAAGGGTAATGAGCGCGTCGAACTTTTCAAGGTTTCGGTCAAGGAAGACAAGAAAAAATCGCTCGTTTCCGACGTTTCGTATCCATATATCAAGGAATTGTTCGAGGAACTCAAAAAAGTTCGCAACACTTTTGCGCGTGAGGAAAATGTGCCGCCATACATTATTTTTTCCGACGCGACGCTGGTCGAAATGGCGACGTTTCTGCCGCATAATTCAGCGGAAATGCGGAAAATTTCGGGTGTCGGCGATTTGAAATTAGACAAATACGGCGCGGATTTCATCTCCGAAATCAGAGATTACTGCGAAACCAACAATCTCGAATCGCGCATCAATTTAAAGTCGCCGAAACGTGAAGTCAAAAAACGCACGAAACGCGACGCGAGCGGCAAAGATACCTATCATTATTCGCTCGAAATGTTTCAGGAAGGTTTTTCGGTTGCCGAAATCGCCAAACTCCGCGAAATGACGCGCAGCACGATTGAAACGCATCTCGTCAGGTTTATTCCGAGTGGCGAAATCGCGCTCGAAGACCTCGTTCCGCAAAGCAAAATCGAGCCGATTAAACAGGCAATCGTCAAATTTAACGACCTCGGCGCACTGTCACCGATCAAAGAATCGCTTGGCGAAGATTACAGTTACGGAGAAATTCGTGCGGTTCTTGCCACAATGTAAAGTTGGAAAGTTTAAAAGTTCAAAAGGTGTAAAAGTGAAAAAGTTTGCTGAATACAATCACCGAAACTTTTTCACTTTTACACCTTTTGAACTCTTAAACCTTTTTACTGCTTCGTTCTAATCATCACCTTTGTCGGTTGTTCTTTGAATTTATCGGCGATGTTTGGCGGATTGACTTCGTAACTCGTGATGTCGGTTGCTTCGTCGTCTTTGCCGCCGACGGTTTGCGTCCATTTGAAGGGAAACTGCAAGCCGCCGACGCTGCGGTAATCGGAAAATTTTATCTGATAATCAGCCGTATCAGGCACGGCAGAATCGCTCGTAAATACTTTGACATTCATATTTGCGGCGTTTTTAGATTCGTCTTTGTTGATTTTAATAATAAATGGTTTGTGACCTTGAAAAGTCATCATTCGCGGCAGATTCGATGATTTATCAATGTAAAGTTTGATCGTCGAACCGCCGTCAGTTGCATCAACAATATCGCACGAATTGCCGTCAACCGAACCTTCGCCCGCGTATGTGTAGCTCACGTCCAAACCTTCCGGCGCGGACAGCAGCAGGGAAAGCGTCGTGCGGAAAAATTCGTTTGAGTGCGGCATTTCGCCGTCGCCGACAACTTCTTTTCTGATAACGATTCGTTTGTCGTCACTCATCATTTTATCGTCGTCATTTCTTTTAATGATAATTTGTTGCTTGCCGTCGGTTTTCATTTCCTCATTCGCGCCGTCGGATTTTTTGATGATGATCTTTTTCACACCGTCGCCGGTCGGTGCATCGCCGTCTTTGCTCATCACGACGACGTTAACCTGCTTGTCAATAATCTGATTACCTTCGCCGCTGCCTGCGCCGAATTTCAGAGTTTTGTGCATTTTGTTCGGCAATTCAAAACTGATTTCCGAATCGCCCTGATCGGTTCGCGCAACGCCTTCGATTTCGAGCGTTTTCGTTGTTTTGCCGAGAATCGTCATACTTCGGACATTGTTAATATTGGCATCGCCGCCGATGGCAATTCGCGCTTTGCGGATAATCTCCAACGCCTGCGGATCGGATTTGAAACGTGCGCCGGTTCGTTCGATTAAACTGCCTAAACCGATAAAAAACACCGCGACGCTCAGAACAGAAATTATAAATCTTTTCATATTTATCTCCAGAATTTTTAGATTTGTCATTATGACGATTTCGAGTATCGCAAGGATTCTACGGCAAATGGTTAAGATAAAGCAAAGAGTTTGTTAAGAATGTAAAATCTTATGTAAAACTATTTACAGAAATCGAAAGATGTAAGATGCTAAATGTCGGATGTCAAACGTCCGATGTTTTTATGAAGCGTTCGCGGTTTCAAATATTTTTAGTGATCGGTTTGCTCGGACTGCTCGGCGTGTCGGCGGCGTTGCAATACGTCTGGCTGGCGCAAATCAGCGAAGCCGAAAAAGATCGAATGAGCAGGCGTTTGCAGACCGATTCGCAAAGATTTGCCGAAGATTTTAACCGCGAGATTCAGGCGGCTTATTTCAATTTTCAGACCGATGAACAACTCTGGGAGAAAAAAGATTGGGGTCAGTTTAATGAGCGTTATGATTTTTGGCGCGAAAAAACGACATATCCGAATCTGATTAAAACTTTCTATTATTTTGAAAATAAACCGGACGCGCCGCTTTTGCAATACGATGCAGAAAAGCACGACTTTAAGATAGCGGATTGGACGAATTCACTACAAACTATTAAAACGAACGCGGCGCGAAAAAATGATTTCGAGCCTTTTGACGAAGCGAATTTCGCGCTCATAATGCCGATTCACGAAACCGCGAAAAGTTTTGAGCGCATCGTGATTCGCAAATCAACTGCGCCGGATAATTTGTCCGCGCAGACGAAAATTGATCTGCCCGAAGCGAAAAGTTTTTTGGTCATAATGCTCGACGAAGCGGTGATAAAAAATCAGATTTTGCCTGATTTGGTCAAGAAGAATTTCCCCGAAAATGATTTTAATCTCGCTGTCACCGACAGAAACGACCAAAAATTTTTTCAGACGCACGAAGTTAATACGCCGGATTCGAGCGCGAAAATTTTCAATCTCGCGCCGAACAGTTTATTGTTTTTTGCCAGCCGTGATAATTTGCCGCGCATTCCGAATGATGAAATGAAAGGCGTAATTATTAATCAAAAAATTCAGCGTAGTTCGATTTCAAAGATTGAAACGCACACTTTTGAATCGAAACCAACCGACGAAAAATCAAACAAAACATTCAAAATCGAGATTAACGACGGCGAAAAACCGCGCACGATTATTCAAAATAATGAAACATCAAACGGAATTTGGACGCTCAATATTCAGCATTCCGCCGGTTCGCTCGATCAATTTATCGCTCAAACACGCAATAAAAATTTGGGCATCAGTTTCGGGATTTTGAGTTTGCTCGCAGTTACAATTCTTTTGATTTTCGTGTCAGCGCAGCGTGCCAAACTTTACGCGCAGCGGCAGATTGATTTTGTTTCGTCGGTTTCGCACGAATTTCGCACACCCCTTGCCGTTATTTATTCGGCGGGCGAAAACCTCGCGGACGGCGTGGCAAAAGAGGAAAATCAGGTTTCACGCTACGGCGATTTGATTAAAGGTGAAGGCAAAAAACTCTCGAAAATGGTCGAGCAGATTTTAGATTTTGCGGGCGCAAATTCGGGTAGAAAAAAATACGATTTGCGCGAACAAAATATTAATGAAATTATCGAAAACGCTTTGCGCGAATGTCAGCCGTTGATTGATGAGAAAGGTTTTACGGTCGAAAGGCAAATCGCGGATAATCTGCCGCCGATCAAAGCCGACGCAAACGCATTAAGTCAGGCGATTCAAAATTTGATTTTCAATTCGCTGAAATATTCCAACAATGGCGAAAAATGGCTGAAAATATCGGCGCGAAACGGTGACGGCAAAGTGAAAATCGCCGTCGAAGACAAAGGCATCGGCATCGCGCCGCCGGACTTGAAACATATTTTCGAGCCGTTTTACCGCGCCAAAACGGTCGTTGACGAACAGATTCACGGCAACGGTTTGGGCTTGAGTTTAGTGAAAGAAACCGTCGCCGCGCACGGCGGAAAAATCTCGGCGGAAAGCGAAATCGGAAAGGGAAGCAAGTTTACGATTGAATTGTTGAATGAAAAAGTTTGGCTGTAAGTTTCAAAGATTGTTACGTTGGAATTTAGATTTAATCTATCAGCTATTATCTATCAGTTTTCAGCTATTCCGAATTAAGATTTATAACGATTCGGAATAGCTGATAGCTGATAACTGATAGATTAATCTTTCCTTTTTTTGAGTTTGATTTAGCCTAAAATTTCAAACAACCTTTTCACCTTAATTGTTATGAAAGTTTTACTCGTTGAAGACGAAGCAGGTTTGATTCTGACGCTGACCGACCGTTTAGAGGTGGAAGGTTTTGCGGTGAAATCTGCCGCTGACGGCGACAGCGGTTTGCATCTCGCTTTGGCGGAAAACTTTGATTTGATAATTTTGGACGTGATGCTGCCGCGCAAGAATGGTTACGATGTTTGCCGCGATTTGCGTCAGAAATCAATAAATACGCCGATTCTGATGCTGACGGCGAAAGGCGAATTGTTTGATAAAGTTCTCGGTTTAAAGCTCGGCGCGGACGATTATTTGACGAAACCTTTTGAAGTGATCGAACTCCTCGCGCGAATCGAAGCACTTCTGCGCCGTGCGCCGAAAGCGAATAATTCACCTGATACGTTTAGCTTTGGCGACGTTTCGATTGATTTCAAATGCGCCGAAGTTTCAAAAAGAGCGCAGACAATCGAACTTTCGGCGATGGAATTCAAACTTTTGCAATACTTAATCGAAAATCGCGGCGCGGTTCATTCGCGCAATCAACTATTGGATGAAGTTTGGGGTTACGACGCGATGCCTTCGACGCGCACGGTTGACGTGCATATCGCGTGGCTGCGGCAGAAACTCGAAGACAATCCGAAATACCCGCAATTTATCCAAACCGTTCACGGATTCGGCTATAAATTCAATTTTTAATTGTCTGAATTTGAGAAAATTACTTTTGAAATTCACTCAAATTTGAATTATTTGCCGTCAAATTAACGGTTGTCAGCGCGGCGTTGACCGTCAAAGCGAGTGGAGAAAAAGTCAAACCTTTTGAATTCGCGTTCAAAGTATAATTTCCGCCGAAAGGAATGTTACTGAAATTAAAGTTGCCGAACGAATTGGTTCTGGCAAACTGAGTCACATTTCCCGAATCGGTCAAACTTACAATTGCACCGCGCACGGAATTGCCCGAAGCGTCGAAAATTTTGCCGTTAACCTGAACGGTCGCGCCGACACTCAAAACAGTCAGCGAATAATTAACAGTTGTCGAATTTGAATTATTAGTAATCTGAACGACTCCGTTATAAGTGCCGATTTGACTTGAAGTTCCGCTTAACATTGCCGAATTAGCGTTGCTTGAAAGCGTGATTCCGCCGAAATTTCCGCTGTTCAAAAGAAAGGTAAAACCTGAATAATTATTAGCTAAAGCGAAATTATAAGGCTGATTCAAAATTGCCAAAGGCAGAATGGCAACATAATTCGGATTGGCTTCAAACGAACCGATGTCAACCGTCGAATTAGACGGACGCATTGCGCCGCGCTGATCGGTTGTGACAGCGATTGACGGATTATTGTCTGGGCAGGTCAAATCTACAACGCAGTTTTGTCCCGCATTGAGCGCAGGCGAACCCGCAAGAATTGGATAGGACAAACCGTTTCCACCGTAAAAACCGAGCGGTCCGGGAATCGGATTGACATTTTGTAAATCCGAAGCAATCCAACCGACCGATGTTCCAACCGTCCCGATAATGTTATTGCCAAGCGAGTTTGCCGTGCCGCTGAAATCGGGAGCCGCCGCTGTGCCGCTGTTCCCGGCGATGATCGAATTGCGAATATTTAACGGGTTTGAATTGGTTTTTGTAATTCCGGCGTTGTTGGTCGAAATATTGGCGGCAAGGGTCGAGTTTGTAATATTCAAAACCGTCCCGTTAAAAAAAATCGCGCCGCCTGAACCTCCGACTGCCGTGTTGCCCGAAAATGTCGAATTAACAATATTGACCGTGCCGTTTGACTGCAAACCACCGCCGCCCGCTGAGGTCGAATTACAGGTGTTGTTGTAAATCGAAGAGTTGTAAATATTGAGATTATTTCCCGCAAAATTCTGTAACGCTCCGCCCGCGCCGGTCGCTGTGTTACTGAAAATTGCCGTGTTGTTGACGGTCAGCGTCGCAGTGCCGGCATTGTTCGCGCCGCCGCCATTTGCCGCCGTGTTGCCCGTGATGACCAAACCATTCAGCGTCAGATTGCCGCCGCTGTTGTAAACGCCGCCGCCGCGTCCCGTTGAAACGGGGCTGACCGCCGTGCCGCCGGACACGCGCAGATTGTTGATTGTCGTGACTGCGCCGGTGTTATTCGTGAAAACACGGCTGACATTGTTGCCGCTGACGGTTAATTTGTCCGCGCCCGTGCCGTTGATTGTCAGAGTTCCGCCATTCGTGATAATCAAATCAGTGCCGCCCAAGATAATCGTTTGCGGCGTATTGAAAAATGTTGAAAAGTTAATTATATCGGCATCGGTTGTGCCGTTTGCCGCCGCAATCGCCTCGCGTAAACTGCAATCCGTATCACAAGTTCCGTCGTTGGTGTCGGCGATTTTAGTCACCGTGTAAGTCGCGCCAAAAATGCCCGGAACTAACAAAAACACAAAAATCAAGCCTGAAAAAAAATGTGTGAATCCAGTCATAGCTAATCTCCCATCAATTTGATATGTCATATTTTAATCACAATTGTAAGCAGACTTATTAATCAAAATCAATCATTGATTTACTTTACTCAAGTTGATGATTACCAGAGTTTTAAGGTTACACTTCTAAAAGCGGAAAATTGTAATTTGAAATTTATTTGCAGCGGTTGATACTTTTTTTTGTGACTTTTCGCATTAATTATGGCAAAGATTGAGCAAATTTACTGCTTGGTCACAGTCTATTAAAAGTTGACGAATTCAATATTAATTAAATTAGGAGAAGAGTTATGAAAATTAAATTTGGTTCTTTAATGCTGATCGGCGTGCTTTTTATTTCAAGTTTGACGGTTTTTGCCAACGACGCGAAGATTATCAATCAAAAAATCATTCCGGCGGCGAAGCTGCAAATGTCCAATGCGCTGTGGTTTGGTTACAAATCGAATATGGAATATTGCACGGTCAGCCTCGACGACGTGCGAAGTAATTTGAATGTGCGAACTTTTGAAGGCAAAGTAATCGGCAAACTGCCGCACGGAACGCGTGTTTGGGTCAATGAATACTCGGACGAATGGGCGCGTGTGAGCGTCAAACGCGGCAAACGCTGGGTTGCGGTCGGATGGGTTGACAGTAATTATTTGTCCTGTTAATCGTGTTACGAAAAATTATCGGTTAAGGTGAGAAGTAATAATTTTCGAGTAAGAAATACCGACTACTTATCACTTTTGACTTTAGACGGTTCCCGCTGGACTTTAGTCGAGGCTTCGATTACTTGATTACAGTTTTCAATTGAGCCGAGGAGCGATCCTTTTTCTTTTTCGTCCTTGGCAGTATCGAGAAAAACCTTGAATTGCGGGATGTATTCTTGACATTTATCGGTGAGTTTATAAACGGCTTTCGGGAAAATTTTGTCGTCTTTGCCCCGCGTCGCGGCTTCGTCTATGTCATCAATCGCTTTTTGAAGTAGTTTTTCAATGTCGAGTAGTAGTTCGGGGCGCGTTCCCTTCGGAAGTTCGCCCCAGATTTCCTTTTCTTTCAGCGTTTGATTTTTGATGACGGCAAGGCGGCGGTCAATCGCTTTGGTCAAAACTGTAACTCTTAAATCAGGCTGTTGTGCATCGCGCACGAGTTCGATCTCGGCTTCGGTCAGATAATCGCGCCTTTGGGCTTGTAAATTAAGCGGAAAAAACAACGCGACACAGAAAATTGACGCAATGATTGTGAGTTTCAAGTTTAACTTCATACTTAATTGTTAGATACAACAGTTTCACCAAAAAACGGTTCGACAGCTTTGGCGCGGGTATCGCGGACGACTCTCAGCAGTCGCCGCACATAATATTCAAATCTTTCAGGAATTTCCCGCCGGAGCAATTCAATGCGTGGCGTGAACGAACGCAAAGCCATTTCAAAACGCTTGAAATTATCTAAAGACTTACCACGCCCGGTATCGTTTTTATCGAGAAATTTAATCGTGTCGTCCATTATCGCGTGAAATCCGCCGAGTTCAGTGAACATCGTGTTAAAGGCTTCTTGCGAGTTGAGGTTTTCCGCCTTTTTGAGACGGGTTTCCATTAACTCTATCGCCAATTTAGTGTGAACTTTCAAATCGGACTGAGAGTCCAAAGCAACTTTTTCGTCTTTGGATAATGCTTTAACCGGCGGCGCGGCGGCGTTCGGCGGATCTTCATCCTGCGCTTTGACAGCCAAAAGTGAACAGCTAACAGTTAAGAGAAAAACAAAAGCCATAAAGTAAAATTTACGAAAGCCACTGTTTGATAACCGGTAACTGATGACTGATAACTGTTTCATTGTTTTTTACCTTTTTTGTCCTTAATTAATTTTTGAAGTGAAGGCATTCGCAAATTTACTTTTTCTATTTCCAGCTTATTTTTTTCGGGATCGGCAAGCCTTTGAAATTGCTGATAATTTGCGGCTGCGTCCAGATATTCCGTTAAAGTGTCATAAATAATTCCCAGAAAATAATATGTAATCGCCAAATCAGGCTGTTTCTCCGCAATCCATAAATATTCGTTTTTGGCTTCGGGCAATCGTTTCAGTTGGAAAAGCGCGATTGCCAGATTTGCGTGTGCCGTGTAATTATCAGGCGCGATAGCCGTAATTTTTTTGAAGATCGAAACCGCGCTTTCAAATTGTTTCGCCTGCACGAGTGCCGCACCGAAACCGATTACATAATTCAAATTATTCGGATCGGCAGCCGACGCGCGTTTGCAGTAATCTAAGGCTTTCAACGGATTTTCCGTTCGCAGCACCGTGCATAAACGTCCTAATACCAATGCGTTTTTCGGTTCATTTTCAAGCAGTTTTTCTAAGTCGGCAACATTGCCGGTTGAATTGGCATTTATTTTATCGCGTAAAGCACTCATTTCAGCCGTCGGATTTGCAATCGAATCAAGAACTTTCAAGGATTCTTCCGTCTTGCCGTTCTCTGCATAAACACGCGCCAGCAGATATTTAAAATTGGGGTTGTCTAATGCTATTTTATTCAATTTTACGGCATTTTCAAGTGCGCCCGACAAATCATTTTCAGAAAGTTCGATTTCGATTTGTTCGGCAAGCGCGGATTTGTTAGATGGTTCGATTAAAAGTGAACGATTTACGCTCATTTTTGCAGCGGCATTGTCGCCCAAATTTCTTTCAACAGCGGCTCTCGCTGACCAAATCGCGGCGGTTGGTTTGGCTTTTGAAGTTAAAAACTGAAGTTTCGTCAAGAGTTCCTTCAATGTTTCGGGAGACGCTTTAGATTTCAGGCGCAAATCGGTCAGCGCGACATAAGCGGGCGAATTCATTTCGTCGAGTTCGATGGCTTTGGACAAAACTTTTTCGGCTTCAGGAAATTGATTTTTTTGAACCAGCAGGGAACCTAAACTCGTCATCGGCAAAGACCAATCTTCGCGCAGTTCGATGGCGCGGCGAAACGATTTTTCGGCTTCGTCCGATTTATTAAGTGTAAGGTAAGCAACGCCGAGTTGATATTCGGCTTCGGGAAATTCAGGGATAATTTCTAAGGCTTTTTGATAAAGTTCAATCGCGCCTTTGAGATTGCCTTTTTCGTGTGCGTCCTGACCTTGATTGAAAATCTCAACCGCGTCGCCGGATTCCTTATCTTCCTGCGCCGCGCACAGGGAAACGCCTGCCAAACTCAGCCAGAGCGCAAAAATTAAAACTAGAATCCGTTTTCGAGAAAATAATAGAGACATTAAAAACTCACTGCTGAAATAAAAAGATTTAATAGCCGAATTTTAACACTTTCCGCGTAAAAAATACTATTTTTTTTTCAAATGCTCAAATAATAAATCGTTATACCTGCATTTGCCTTGATTCCGTCGTTAAGATAAGATTTTTACTTTGAGCATTTGGCACTAATTAATGATATTTACGACTTAGTTTAGTCAAACGAACAATGGTTAATCCGCAAATCAGCTACACGCCGGAAATACGACTCTCTGCCCCGGAAAAAGAACAAAAGTTGCGCTTTATGATGCGCGAAATGCGATCCGTGTTGGTTGCCTATTCGGGCGGTGTGGACAGTGCCTATCTCGCACTGATTGCGAAACAGGAATTAGGCGAAAAGGCTCTCTGTATTTTGGGGATTTCGCCGAGCGTTTCACAGATTCAGCGCGAAGAAGCCCAAAAAATCGCCCGCGAATTCGACCTGAATTTTCAAATTATTCAAACCGACGAACTCGAAAATCCCGATTATCAAGCCAATCCGTCAAACCGCTGTTATTTTTGCAAAACCGAACTTTACGGCAAACTTTCCGGGTTTGCGAAAAATGCGGGAATTCAATATATAGTTGACGGCACAAATGCCGACGATGTTGGCGATTATCGTCCGGGCAGAGCGGCAGCGGTGGAAAATACCGTCAAAAGTCCGCTCATCGAAGCTGGTTTGACAAAAAATGAAATCAGAGAATTGAGCAGAAAACAAGGATTGCCGACGTGGGATAAACCGGCGAGTCCATGTCTTTCGTCGCGGATTGCCTACGGCGTGCCGGTAACGATTGAGCGTCTTTCAAAAGTTGAACGCGGAGAGGCGATTCTTCGCAAAATAGGATTTCGTGAATTTCGCG
The DNA here is from genome assembly GCA_965247805.1 of Pyrinomonadaceae bacterium. GTDB lineage: Bacteria > Acidobacteriota > Blastocatellia > Pyrinomonadales > Pyrinomonadaceae > JAFDVJ01. The sequence continues at coordinate 2,649,180 of OZ252034.1, read as the reverse complement.
TGCGGGTTCACGATGATTTGGCGCGTTTGGAGATTGCGCCGGAAGAACTGGAAAAAGTCCTGAGTTTGGAAATGACCGAACGTCTGGCAAATGATTTTAAAAAACTCGGTTTTCGTTACGTTACGCTTGATCTGAACGGTTATCGGAGCGGTGCGATGAACGAGGTTTTGAAGAAAGATTAATAAAATTATTTTAGATAAAATTTGGAGAAAGAAACCGATGGCAAAAGCTAATCCGATGGCAGACGAGATGCGGCGGTTCAAAGGAACGGACGAAAAAAATCCGTTTGAGGCAATGAGCGAACGCTTTGACCGCGCCGCCCGACTTTTAGGTTTGGAAGAAGACATTTACGCAGTCCTGCGAGTGCCGAGCCGCGAAATCAAAGTTTATATTCCGGTCAGAATGGATTCGGGACATATTCAGGTCTTTGAAGGTTTTCGCGTTCAGCACAATTTTGCGCGCGGACCGGCAAAAGGCGGAATTCGTTACGCACCTGACGTAACTTTAGATGAAGTCAAAGCACTTTCAGCGTGGATGACCTGGAAATGCGCGGTTGTCAATGTCCCGTTCGGCGGCGGCAAAGGCGGAATTATCTGTGATCCGCATCAAATGTCAATCGGTGAACTCGAACGAATGACGCGTCGCTATACTTCGGAATTGATTGATTTTATCGGTCCCGACAAAGACGTTCCCGCGCCCGATATGAATACAAACGAGCAGACAATGGCGTGGATTATGGACACCTATTCAATGCACGCGCGGCACACCGTCAACGCAGTCGTCACCGGCAAACCGGTTGCGCTCGGCGGTTCGCTCGGTCGCCGTGAAGCGACCGGACGCGGCGTTTTAATCGTCACGAACGAAGCCATCAAGCGTTTCGACTTAACGCCTGAAAAAACACGCGTTGTCGTGCAGGGTTCGGGAAATGTCGGCGGCATCGGCGCACAATTAATGTATGAGCAAGGTTATAAAATCATCGCCATTTCCGATGTCGGCGGCGGCATTTATAATCCGAACGGCATTGATATTCCCGAAGCCCTGAAATACTTGCAAATTAACAAAACTTTTGATGGCTATGCGGGCGTTGATCGGGTCGCCAATAACGAACTGCTCGAAATCGAGTGCGATGTGCTTGCGCCGTGTGCGACGGAAAATCAAATTACTTCGGAAAATGCTTCTAAAATCAAATGTAAAATTTTGTCGGAAGGCGCAAACGGACCGACTACTCCGAAAGCTGATAAAATTTTGCACGACAACGGTATTTTTGTAATTCCCGATATTTTAGCGAATGCCGGCGGTGTTACTGTTTCATATTTTGAATGGGTTCAAGACCGGATGGGATATTTCTGGCGCGAGGACGAAGTTAATCAGAGATTGGAAGAAAAAATGGTCGCAAGTTTTAACGAACTGACTCATTATTCAACAAAACACGATGTTGATACGCGGACTGCTGCTTATATGCTGGCGATTGACCGCGTTGCTTATGATACGAGAATGCGCGGTATTTATGCGTAAGAATTGCAACTATTTGCAGTTACCTAATAAAAATGCTTGATTTTCAAGCAAATCTAAAGTATCGTTTTTACGAGGGAGTTTTAAGTTTTAAAGTTTAAATATTGACTTTTTGACGTAACTCCCTTATAAATTGTTAAAACAACTTTACTTGTATTGTTTAAATCAAAAAATAGTATGTTTTGAGTTTTTTGATAAATGCAATAATTTTAGTAACTTGATGTAAATAAAACCAGTATTGTTTTTGAAATCAGGTTACATTTGAAGATTGAAATTTTTATATTTTTTCGGCGGAGGAATGTGATGAAACTCGCTAAACTGGCGTTTGCAGTTACGCTTATGATGTTGGCACTGATGTTGTCGGTGTCGGCGCAAACTTTAAGATCGGAGAAAGATCCGAGAAATATTGCACCAACTGTTGGTACAGGTGGTACAGTCGGTGGTCCGACCGGTCTATTTACGGTTTATGACGGACAAACCTTGAGAAAAGGTGAATATACTTTGAGTGCGGCTTACAGCAATTACGACCGTGATCCGGGCAATGCTGACTTTACCGAAGTGCCGCTCAGTTTCCAGATCGGTTTGAATGACTATTTGGAATTATTTTTTACAACTGATGGTTATCGTGGTGTTAAAGTAAATTCGCCGCGAAATCTTTCAAGTTTTTATCTTCCTAATTCACAATTTAATTTTGGCAGCGGATTTCAGTCTGCACCGGCAATCGTTTTAGCTCCGCAAGGAACAGGAACAAGTCAATATCCCGGTTTTGCAGTGTTCCGCCCACAGGGGAGCCAACCTTTTATACAGTTCCCATTTGTCGGCGGATCAGCAGGTAATTTTGGATTTACGTTTCCTTCGGGACCGATCTTCGGATTTCCGGCTAATTCGATTCCGACTTTAGGGACTCCGAACGGTTCGGGAGCTTCTTCTAACTTTCCGGGCGTTGGTTCGGTTTACGGCAGTATTTTACCGGGCGTAGTTTTACAAACGGTTTGTCAAAACGGCACGGCTACCTGTTCCAATGCGGCAACAGCACCATCAGTGTTCACAACCGCACCGACCTATTTGCCGGATGCACCGTTTATTAACAGAACTTACGGACAATCGGCATTCAGTACGTTTTCAGCCGGTGCCAAATGGCGTTGGACGAAACCGAATAATCCGATTGGAGTCGGTGTTGTCGGCTATTATCAATGGTATGCCGACAAAGCCACCGATTCGAGCGGCTTTAATCAACTTCAACGTGGCGCAAGTGCCGGCGGAAACAGAGGCGATGTTGCTCTCGTGTTATTTGCCGATGCGCGTGTCCGTAAGTGGATGAATGTTTCAGCCAACCTCGGCTACAAATATACGAGCCGTGTCAAAGCGGACTTCCCAAGCGGAACATTTACGATTTTGGATCGTCCTGATGAAGTTTACGGGGCAATCGGTGTTGATTTCCCGGTTAATAAGTTTTTCCAACCGATTTTGGAATTCCGTTCGACCCAATACGTCGGCGGCAGAACTCCAAATGCGTTTGAAAACAGTCCGATAGACGGTCTTGCCGGTGCGCGTGTTTATCCTTTCAGTTGGATGAGCTTGGGTGCGGCATATCGTTATAACTTTAATCAACAAGACAGAAACAGTTTTGACGGTAACTTCAATGGAACTGTTTCGATTGCCGGACGCGTTCCGACTGTCATTAATACACAAATCAGCGGCACACCGAACGGATTTGTTCCTTCGACCGACCCGCACGGATTTATTTTCCAATTGACGGCTGGACGACGCAATGAACGTAAGGGCGACACCAAATTACTTAATGCTGATGTTACTGCTGTAAATTTGAGCGGTAAAGAAATCGTCATTGGTTGTCAAGAAGGTTACATTCCGCGTGAAGGAACGACTTGTCCTGACGGTTCGACTGTCACGGTCGGAACGACGGCGACAAACCCGCAAAATGATGTATTGGTTTATCAATACACAGTTTCAGGCGGTCGCGTCGTCGGTCAAGGCGCAAACGTGACTTGGGATTTAAGCGGCGCACGACCGGGAACTTATACAATTACTTCGGCAGTTGATAACGGCTGCGGTTTCTGCGGTCAAACCAAAACCGAAACCGTCACAGTTAAAGAATGTGATTGTGTTCCGAAATGTGCTTGCCCGACGACATTCGATATTAGTGGCGGCGGCGTAGTTAATCCTGGTGAACCGATGAACTTCACGGCTAACGTGAGTGGTGGAAGCACAGGAGACATCACTTATAATTGGACTGTTTCGGCAGGGACAATTACGAGTGGTCAAGGAACGGCTTCAATTAGTGTTGATACGACTGGATTAGCCGGACAGAATGTTGCGGCAACAGTTACTATTGCTGGTGATGGTCTGTGTGCTAACTGTGAAAAACAGAAAACTGAAACAGGCAGCGTTCAACCGAAACCAGTTCCGAGACAGTTTGATGAATTTGGCAATTTGCCGGATGATGAAGTTAAAGCTCGTATTCAAAACTTGTATGTAGAATTGGGAAGCAATCCGAATTCACAAGGTTACATAATTAACTATGGAACTGACAAAGAAGTTGCGAAACGTGAGAAACAAATCACTAAAGCAATTACTTTCTTGAAACTTGATCCGAGTCGTGTCACGATTGTCAGAGGTGGTGCAAACGCAATGGGCGCAGGTGTCAATACCAAAGTCTGGATCGTTCCGCCGGGTGCTGATAATCCGCAACCGTAATAATTAATCACTTTGCATCTGCAATAAAGATGTAAATTTCCTAAGCGGGAAATGTTTCAATTGAAACATTTCCCGCTTTTGCTTGATCCGGTAAAATTTACTTAAAGTATTGATTTAACAAGAACTGAGTAAATAATTACAAACAAAAGAGAATTTTGCTTTGAAATTATCAAAATATGTGTTAAAACTAAGTTTGTTTTGCAATACACGCTCAGGCGAAACCATTTTCTGAATTACAACTACGATAAACTTTGCGTTTTCAATGCAACAAGTCGGTTTGATTTCGTCATCTGATTGGTTGACTGTTTGTTTGAACGCAAAGTCCCGAATTTTCTAACCCGAACACTTCCGAGAGGTTAAATATGAAATACAATATCCGAAGAGAAATAAATTCCAAATTCAAATTGTTGATTCCGGCTTTACTCCTTGTATTAATGACGGTCAGTATTTTCGGCGGAACTGAAATCACTCCGCCAAACGAACCTGTCAAGATTAATGATTGGGATATTGTCGGACCGAACGGCGGCGATGTGCGCGTCGTGACGATTGATCCGAAAGACAAAGACCGGCTGTATGTCAGCACACTCGACGGGCAAATTCACACTTCGCCCGACGGCGGTAAAACTTGGAGTTTGCTGGTTAATCTAAACCGACCGCAACTTGTTCTCGACCAATTGCTGATTGACTCGCGTGACTCGAAAATTATTTACACTTCGGGACATCGCCACAAAGAACCCGGCGGATTTTTTATGACGAAGGACGGCGGCGCAACTTGGAAGGAAGCAAAAGAACTTCGCAAAGAATCAATTCATTCGATGGAGCAGTCTTCAAAAAATCCGAATTTGATCTTTGCCGGAACTACTAACGGACTTTGGAAATCGGAAAATTCGGGTGACGATTGGCAGAAAATCGAATCTTCGACAATGCCCGATACGACGATTGACTCGCTGGCGATTGACCCGCGCGATGCAGATACGATCTACGCCGGAACTTGGTGGCGTGCCTATAAAACCACGGACGGCGGCAAAAATTGGCGGCTGATTAAAAACGGGATGATTGACGATTCGGACGTTTTCGCTATTAAAATTGACGGCAAAAACCCGGATCACGTTATTGCATCGGCTTGCAGCGGAATCTACGAATCTTTCGATAAAGGCGAAAAATGGGCGAAAGTGCAAGGAATTCCGTCACAATCGCGGCGCACCCGCGACATCGAAATTAATCCAAATAACTCAAGCATTGTTTATGCCGCCACGACTGAAGGTTTTTGGATGACGACCGGCAAAGGCTGGATTATCACGACGCAGAAGGATTTGGAAATTAATTCGATTGCCGTTCACCCGGACGCGCCCGACCGAGTTTTTATCGGGACGAATAACTACGGCGTAATGGTTTCAAACGACGGCGGCAGAAATTTCACGCCGACCAACGACAATTTTACGAGCCGTTTTACCTACACGATTGCCGCTGACATCCAGCAGCCGAATCGCCTTTACGCGACGACGCATAACACGGCGACCGGCGGCGGATTTTTATTTATCAGCAACGATGGCGGCGACACTTGGGCAAGACCGAAAAATCTCGATGTTATTCGAGTTTCGCCGTTCGGTTTAATTCAAGATCGAATTGATCCGAACACGATGTATATGGCAAGTAATGTCGGCATTTTCAAATCGCTCGACCGTGGAAATTCGTGGACGCAGATGCTTCCGCCGAAACCGAAACCACTGCCGAAGAAGCCGACGAAAAAAGCTACGAAAGTAACAAAACCGATTCCGCCGGTTGAGCCGACAATCGTCACTCCGCCGACATTTCTTGCCGCATTGACTGAAAAAGTGAAAGTTTTGGTTTATACGGAAGACGGGAAAAACGGAATCTATGCCGGAACGGACAAAGGACTTTTCCGCAGTTACGATTTAGCAAAAGGTTGGGATCGAATTTCGTTCGGCGACGGTTTCAGCGACAACATTTTCGCCGTTTATACGACACCGCAAAAGCCCGATACGATTTGGGTCGGCACTGAAAAATCAGGTGTTATCGTTTCGCACGACGGCGGAAAAACGTGGGAGAAAAATACACAAATTCCGCAGGACGTTCCGATCAGTTCGATCACTTCAGACCCGAAACGTCCCGATTATATTTACGTCGGCACATCGCAGACTTTATATTTGAGTCGTGACGGCGGGAAAACTTGGATGCGTCGCGGCGGAAATCTTCCGCTCGGAAATTACACGAGTATTTTGATTAATCCGAACAACACGGACGAAATCTTTATTTCGAGTGCGCTCGAAACCGACGGCGGAATCTATTATTCAAAAGATGCCGGAGCGAATTGGAAACGGATGGACACGAAAGATATGAAACTGCCGAGCCGCCGCGTTTGGTCAATGATTTTCGATCCGAATAATCCGAGCCGCATTTTTGCCGCGACTCATTCGTCGGGAATTTACCGCATTGACCGTGCGCCGGTCACGGCTTCGACCGATTTAGTGACACGTCCGCGCGTGACAACGACGGGAAACTAAGAAAAATAAACAGTAAATTTTCAGGACGATGCTAAAAACATCGTCCTTTTTTGTTTCTACATTGGAACATTACGACGGCGAATTCTATAATCAAATTTCAGGAGCAATAATCTGTGAGTCAAAATTCTGTCAGTCATTGTTTTTACAATAATTATTCCTTTCAGATCGAAAGTCTGCCGTTCGCCGACGTTCAGGGGCAGTCGAAACTATTCGTCGAATACCAGCAAAATCCGCTCGAATTAAAGAAATATTATCCCGAAGTCGTCGAATCTCACACGCAAATTGCGGCGCGGATTCCCGAAGTTTTGGCAAATCACAAAGCCGACAGAAATCTGCTGTGCGATGCGCTCGCCGAGATGAATTCGGCTTGCGGTGCAGGCGAAAAAACTCTCGAAAATATCAATCAATTGCGCGAAAACGATTGCGTTGCGGTCGTTTCGGGACAGCAAGCCGGATTGTTTTCGGGTCCGCTTTACACGATATACAAAGCACTTTCGGCGGTAAAAATGACCGAATGTTTGCGCGGTCGCGGATTCAAAGCCGTTCCCGTATTTTGGATTGCGACCGAAGATCACGATTTTGAAGAGGTTTCTAAAACTTTTGTAATTGACAAAACAGGGAAACTCGCCGAACTGAAAAACGAGCCGAAACGCTGTTACGAAAATCTTCCGGTCGGAACAGTCCAGCTTGACGAATCAATCAAACAAACGGTTGAGGAACTGTTTGAAGAATTGGCTCTAACCGAATTTACGGGCGAATTACGCGAATTGATCGAACAAAGCTGGGAGCCGAATACTTATTTCGGCGATGCTTTTGCCAAACTTTTGACCTCTCTGTTCGGCAAATACGGTTTGATAATTTTATGTCCGCTCGATCCGCGTTTGAAACAACTCGCCGCGCCGATTTATAAAGAAGCAATTGAAAAGTCGGCGGAAATCGTCACGGCTTTGCGAACACGCAGCGACGAATTGCAGGAAAAAGGGTACCACGCGCAGGTTTTGGTCGGCGAAGATTATTTTCCGCTCTTTTGGCAAGCAAAGGATAAAACACGAAACGCTCTGAAAAAAAGCGCACAGGGAACTTTCAAAACAAAAGATAATTCGCGTGAATTTACGCTTGAAGAATTAGCGGAAATCGCCGAAAACGAACCGACGCGTTTTAGTCCAAGTGTCGTTTTGCGTTCGGTCGTGCAGGATTATATCTTACCGACGGCTTGTTATTTTGGCGGCGCGGCGGAAATCGCCTATTTTGCCCAGAGCGGCGAAGTTTATCGAATTTTAAATCGTCCGCAAACGCCGATTTTTCACCGGCAGAGTTTTACGGTTATTGAAACAAAACACGCCAAAACATTGAATAAATACGATTTGAATCTCAAAGATTTGTTCATCGGGCAGGAAAATCTTCTGCCGAAAATCGTTGAACAATTTCTGAACAATGATACGGCACAAATGTTCGATGAAGTTGAAGAACATATCAATATCGAACTCAATCGCCTTGACCAAAATTTATCGCAGATCGAACCCACGCTCGCGGAAAATTTGGCAAAACGGCGCAAAAAAATCAATTATCATATCGGCGCGATGCGAAACAAATTTCATCACGCGCAAGTCAGAAAAGACGAAACGATTCAACGTCAGATCGAAACGATGTTCGCCGCGCTTTTGCCGCATAAACATTTGCAGGAAAGAACACTGAATATCACATATTTCCTCAATCGTTACGGGCTGAATTTTATTGATTGGATTTATGACGCGATTGATTTGGATGACAAAGCGCACCGCGTTATTTACTTATAAAAGTTCGACAAAAAATGAACAAAATTAAAATTCTTTCGGACACATTAGCCAACCAGATTGCGGCTGGCGAGGTTGTCGAGCGTCCCGCTTCGGTTATTAAGGAACTTGTCGAAAACTCGATTGACGCAGGTGCGAAACGGATTCAGATTGACATCGAACTTGGCGGACGGCGTTTGATGCGAGTCGCAGATGACGGCGAAGGAATGTTGCGCGACGACGCGATTTTGGCGTTTGAGCGTCACGCGACCTCGAAAATTAAAACTCTCGAAGATTTAGGCGCGATTCAGACACTCGGATTTCGCGGCGAAGCGTTGGCTTCGATTGCTTCGGTTGCAAAAGTCGAATTAATCACGAAAACAGATGAAGACACTGCGGCGACTCGCGTTTTAATTGAAGGCGGCAGATTGATTGATGTCAAGGACGCGGCGCGAAATACGGGAACGACTTTGAGTGTCCGCGATCTGTTTTTCAACACTCCGGCGCGGCGCAAATTTATGCGTTCCGAAGCGACTGAAAATTATCATTTGACTGCAATCATTCAGCATTACGCACTCGCGCATCCTGAAATCGCTTTTACATTGACCAACAACGGACGCGAAGTTTTGCGTGTTTCGCCCGCCAAAGATTTGCGCGAACGAGCGTTCCAGATTTTTGGTTCAGGTTTGATCGAAAGTCTTTTGCCGGTTTCCGGCGGACGCGATTTTGTCGCCAAAGTTACAGGTTTCGTGTCCGCGCCGCGTGAACGCCGAACGACGCGTGACGCACAGTATTTTTTCGTCAATCAGAGATTCGTGCGCGATAAAATCATCGCCGGCGGATTGCTCGAAGGTTTTCGTTCGGTTCTGCCGCACGGAGTTTATCCGGTCGCGTTTTTGTTTCTCGACATTCCGCTCGAAGAAATTGATGTGAATGTCCATCCGGCGAAAACCGAAGTCCGTTTCCGCCGTTCCGAAGCCGTCAAAGAAGCGATTGCCGAAGCGATTCGTGAATCGCTCGCCAAAGCCGGAATTGTTCGTCAGCCGGAATTAAAACTGGAAAATGATGAATCGAATAACGGATTCCAGATTCCAGATTCCAGATTCCAGATTGATGAAAAAATCGTCGAACAAACGGAAATTAATTTTCAAAATTTCGATGATAAAGCTCGATTTGATAATGAATTTCAAAATGTTTCGTTCAATGAATCAATTAAATCGAACCAACAGAACAATGAAATAATTCAGGAAAAAACTCAAACGGGCGAGCAAAACCCAACCAATTTAATCAATTTTGAAAGCGAAGTTTTTTCGACAGATTTTGAGCAAAAAGCGACGAATATTGTTTCCGAACAGTTTGAAATTTCAAGTTTGAAATCTGAAATTCAAACACCAAATATCGAAACCGAATACCGTCAATCAATCCCAAATCCCAAATCCCAAATCCCGAATCAAACCGCTTTGCCGCCGGTTGATTCAGCCGTCAAAGTTGTTAAAACCGCTGAGATTGCAGACTTTTCCGCGTCGAAAATTCGTCCAATCGGACAGCTTCACGACAGTTTTATTATTGCGGTTGATGACGAAGGAATGCTGCTGATTGACCAGCACGTCGCGCACGAACGGATTTTGTTCGATAAATTTCGGAAAAAGGAAACCGAACGCAAAATCGAATCGCAAAATCTACTTTTGCCGGAAACAATTGATCTGACACCAGCCCAATCGGAGGCTTTTTCGATGGTCGAAGAAGAATTGGAAAGCCTTGGTTTCGGAACAATGCGGCTTTCGGGCAGAACCGTCGCCATCAAATCCGTCCCGACCGACCTGCCGCCGTCAGAGGCGAGAAATCTTTTAGCCGAAATCTTAGACACGGTTGAAAAGGAAAAACGCGGCGGCGCAAAAGCGACTCTGCGTGACGATATTGCCGCCAGCCTCGCCTGCAAAGCCGCAGTTAAGATCAATATGAAACTCACGCCCGAAAAAATGCAGTGGCTGATTGACCGGCTTTTGATTACATCATCGCCGACCACCTGCCCGCACGGTCGCCCGGTCATTTTACGGCTGACGATGAAGGACATCGAACGCGGATTTCACCGGACTTAAAAAAAAATCAAAAAAATATAACCTTTTGTTGAAAAACTGCGTAACAATGATGTAATACTAGAGATACGAAATTCATCCCAAGGTTTTAAACAAGCAAACAGGAGAATATTTTAATGGGCAGGACTAAAGTTTTTGCAAAATATCCGTCAATGTTGATTCTGGCATTGGCGTTTTTAATTGGCGGCTTTTATCAGGTAAAAGCACAGTCACAGGCAACCAACGGACAAATCGAAGGTGTCGTCGCCGACTCGAACGGCGCAACGATTCCGAATGCGAACGTCACGGTCAAAAACCTTGAATCAGGTGTGGAGAGAACCGTCACGTCTGACGGCGACGGCGTTTACCGCGTTCCGCTGCTGCCGCTCGGCACATACCGCATTACCATCGAAGCAGCGAATTTTAAAAGATACGTCCGCGAAGGTGTGACGCTGACAACCGGACAAACGGCGACGATTAATGCCGCGATGGAAACCGGCGATGTTTCGGCAACCGTCACGATTACTTCGGATGCGCCGATAGCTGATCCGGCAAAGATTGATGTCGGTCGCGTAATGGATACGCGCGAAGTTCAAAATCTTCCGCTTGTTTCTCGCAATCCTTATAATTACTCGCTTTTACAGGCAAATGTGACAGGTCGCCCAAATTCCGAATTCGGCGTTCCGCGCATTAACGCGAACGGCTACGCCCGACGAACAAATTATCAACTCGACGGCAACAACAATACACAGGCAGACCGCAACGGAATTCGTCTGATGCCGATTTCGGAAATTTTTGTTTCGGAAGTGCAGCTCGTCACCAACGGATTCTCAGCCGAATTCGGCAACACGCCCGGATTGATTATGAACGCCGTCACGCCTTCGGGAACAAACAGTTTTCACGGTTCGACGAGTTACCGTTTCCGCCGCACACCGCTTTATGCACGTCCGTTTTTTTATAATTCGATTAATGATTTACCGAAAAATAAAGCTGACGACTTCACGGCGGCGGTGGGCGGTCCGATTATCAAAGACCGAGTTCAGTTTTACACGGGTTACGAATACGTTAAGCGCGGTTTGGCGGTCGAACCGGGACGACTCGTAACAATCAGTTCAGCAAATCAGGCGGCGTTGATTGCAGCAGGTGTTTCCGCCTCGGCATTTGTCCCGGCGATTCCGACGCAGCAGAACGCACACTTTTTCATCATTCGTTCCGACGCACAGCTTAACGACAAAAATCGTTTGACGGGACGGTTTAACTATTTCAAAAACCTGACGACCAGCAACACCGGCGGCGGCATCAATACGCTTGAGCGGACACAGGATTTCAAAGATTTGTCGTATGCGGCGGCAGTGCAGTTGATTACAACTTTTTCCGCCAATTTATTTAACGAATTTCGTTTCCAATACGCGAAACGTAATTCGGTGTTTGTGCCGAGTCCGTTCACTCCGACCGGACCGAGTATTGTGATTTCCGGCGTTGCCAACTTCGGTCCGGCGGAAAACAACAACACGGTTTCGCCGCTCGAAACGATTACGGATTTCAAAGACAATCTGACCGTTACGCGCAATAATCACACGATAAAATTCGGCGGCAGCGTCAGTCGTATTTACGATTTCCGCAAATCTGGAATCTTTTCGCGTTACACGTTTCCAAACATCGCCGCTTACACTGCGGCGCGAAATGGGACGAATCCGCGCGGTTACACCAATTACGTTGCGTCGTTCGGCAACCCCGAATTTCAATATAAATCCTTCTTCTACAACGCTTTCGCGCAGGACGATTGGAAAGTTACGCCAAAACTGAAAATCAACTACGGTTTGCGCTACGATTTATATAAAATTCCGCAGGCAAACAGCGCATCATTGTTTCCGGCTTCGCAAAAATTCAAAGTTGACAAAAACAACTTTGCGCCGCGTCTCGGTGTCGTTTACGGACTCCGCGACGGAAAATATGCCACGATTTTGCGCGGAAGTGCCGGAATTTATTACGATCCACCGGCAATTGACGTTTACGCGCGTGCTTTGCAGAACAACGGAAGTCCGCAATTTTTCAATTTCACTTTGACACCGAGTAATCCGATTGCGCCGTCATTTCCGGGAAATTTAGCTTCGTTGCCAGCCGGAACGACTTTGCCGATTCAAAGTATTGACACTGTTTCGCCCGACTTCAAAAATCTTTATGCGGTTCATACGAACTTTCAGGTGGAACAATCGCTGACCAATGATATTTCGGTCACAGCCGGATATATTCATTCGAGCGGCAGACATATTCCGGTTTATCGTAATGTCAACTGCAATCCGACCGGCGCAACTTTGCCTGACGGCAGACCGTTATTCGGATTGGTTACGCCAACGAGAACACCGTGCGTCAATAGAATTGACACGAGATTCCAAAATATTTTGATGGCTGAATCGGTCGGGAATTCAAATTACAATGCGGTGACTTTTCAATTGAACAAACGCTTTTCTCAGGGTTATCAGTTTTCAATTAATTACACACTTTCTAAAGCGACCGATGACGCGCCGGAACAAAATCTGGTTGCGGCTTCGACTCTGGTTTTATCCGATCCGACGAATCGGGCGCGTGACCGAGGTCCGTCACTAGCTGACCAACGTCACACATTTAATATGAGTTTCGTCGGCAGACCGACATTCAATATTGAGAATAGATTTTTGCGGTCATTGATAAACGGCAACCAATTCGGTGTGATTGCGACCGCCAACAGCGGCGAGCGTTACAACATCGTTTCGTCGGTTGATCTTAATGAAGACGGTATCACCGGATCAGACAGACCGGTCGGTATCGGACGTAATGCCGGCAAAACTCCGAAACAAGTTAATGTTGATTTGCGTTATTCGAGATTTTTCAACATCAACGAACGATTCAAAATAGAAGCGTTCGCCGAAGCCACAAATATCTTCAATATCAGAAGCATTTTTCAATACAACAGCACAACAATTCCCGTTAATACGGCTCCGGCATTTAATAACGGAACCGATGCTTTCGGAAACTTGATTAACGGATTGCCCGATTACCGCACTAACTATCAATCGCTCGGCGGTGCGACGGCACTCGACAGCCGCAATTTCCAGATCGGATTCAAGTTCATATTCTAAACAATTCACGAAAGGAGTTTTTTTTGAGAAAAAAACTCCTTTCGTTCAGCACAAGGGGTTTCGATTAAATGGCAGAAGAAAACTCGGTTTCCGAACAACCTAATCAGCCGGAATTGATTCGCGGGGTCGGTCTGTGGGGCGCGACGACGCTGAATATGATTGATATGATCGGTGTCGGACCGTTTATTACGATGCCGCTGATTATCGCCGCGATGGGCGGACCGCAGGCGATGTTAGGCTGGATTTTCGGTGCGCTGCTCGTGATTTGCGACGGTTTGGTTTGGGCGGAACTCGGTGCTTCGATGCCGAAATCGGGCGGACCTTATAACTATTTGAAGGAAATTTACGGCGCGGGAAAGCTCGGTCGCTTGATGTCTTTTTTGTTCATCTGGCAGCTTACTTTTTCCGCGCCGCTTTCAATTGCTTCGGGCAGCATCGGTTTTGCGGGTTATGCGACTTATGTTTTCCCGTCGCTGAACGTCGAATATTTTGCGAGGGAATTCAAATTACAGCTTCCGTTTTTCGGCGATTTTACATTAAATATCGCGGCGACAATCGGAACTCTGGTAGCGATGAGTGTCGTTGCCGTCTGCGTGTTTTTGCTTTACCGCAAAATCACGATTATCGAGAAGTTTTCCAAAGTTTTGTGGGTCGTCGTGATGCTGACGATTGTCTGGATAATCTTCGCCGGCGTGACGCATTTTAACCCGGCAATCGCCTTCGATTTTCCGCCTGACGCGTTTGAACTAAACCAAAAATTCTTTCTCGGACTCGGTGCGGCGTTGCTCGTATCCGTTTACGATTACTGGGGTTATTACAACGTCAATTTTTTTGCGGGCGAAGTGAAAAATCCCGAAAAAACGATTCCGCGTTCGATTATGCTTTCGATTGCGGCGGTCGCGGCGATTTATATCGTGATGAATATCTCGATTCTCGGCGTAATTCCGTGGCGGGAGTTTTCGGAAACGGCGGGTTCCGATGCCCGCAAATTCGTGATTTCGGTGTTTATGGAACGGCTCTATGGACCGACGGCGGGCGTAATCGCAACTTTGCTAATTATGTTGACGGCGTTTGCGTCAGTGTTTTCATTGCTTTTGGGATATTCGCGGGTTCCGTTCGCCGCCGCGCTCGACGGAAACTATTTCAAAATCTTTCGCAAAATCCACCCGAAACACAATTTTCCGTATATTTCGCTGTTGATTATGGGCGGAATTGCGATGCTGTTCTGCTTTTTTAAACTTGCCGATGTCGTCGCCGCGCTCGTCGTCATTCGCATTACGATTCAATTTTTAGCGCAGATTATCGGGCTTTTGATTTTGCGTCGGACGCGCCCCGACATCCCGCGACCGTTCAAAATGTGGCTGTATCCGATTCCGGCGCTATTGGCGATTGTCGGATTTTTATACGTTCTGTTTATGCGTCCGAATTTTCAGAAAGAAATTAAATACGCCGCCGTTTTGATCGTCATCGGTTTGATAATTTACTTCGTTCGTTCGTATAAACGCGGCGAATATCCGTTTAATTCAAATAATTCAACACTACAAGAGGGAAGCTAATCACAAATGCACACTGCTAAATTCAGATTTCTGTCGGCTTTAATTTTAATTTTCTCCTTTTTTCCTTTTAATTCAAATTCGCAAGTGCGCCAGGTTTATGATTTGGGCGCAAGCGGACTTGGGCAAAAACTAAAACGTCTGCAAACAACGGCGAGTGCGATGCACACCGGCGCACACCCCGACGATGAAGATTCAAATTTGATCGCGTATCTCGCGCGCGGAAAATATGCGCGAACGGCATATCTGGCACTAAATCGCGGCGAAGGCGGACAAAATGTGATCGGGACGGAATTGTTTGAACCGCTCGGCGTGATTCGCACCGAAGAACTGCTACAAGCCAGAAGATTAGACGGCGGACAGCAATTTTTTACGAATGTGATGGATTACGGATTTTCCAAAACACGCGCTGAAGCAACCAAAATCTGGGGCGAACAGCCGACGCTTGCCGAAATGGTTCGCGCGATTCGCACATTTCGTCCGCTCGTGATTATTTCGCGCTTTTCGGGAACGCCCGCCGACGGACACGGACAGCACCAACTCGCCGGATATTTAACGCCGCTCGCCTACAAAGCAGCCGCCGATCCGAATCAATTTCCCGAACAGATCGCCGAAGGTTTACTGCCGTGGCAAGCCAAAAAACTTTATCGCGGACAGGGTTTTGCGCCAAATGCGGGAGATGAGCCAACCGTCACGGTCAGCACCGGCGAATACGATGCGCTGATCGGGCGTTCTTATGCCGAAATCGCTTCCGAAGGCAGAAGTCAGCACAAAACTCAGGAAATGGGTTCGATTGAACGGCGCGGCAATCAAACGTCAGGCGAAAAACTGCTCGAATCAACCGTTGAAAAAGCTGCGAAAGAGAACGATATTTTTGACGGAATTGACACGACAATTAAAGGCATTGCCAAACTGACGAACAACAACGAAAACGGTTTGTCGGGCAAACTGGATGATTTACAGGACACGGCGGAAAAAGCTCTGAAGGAATACGATGCCTACGCGCCGCAAAAGATCGTGCCGATCTTAGCGAAAGGTGTCAAGCAAGCGCGTGAAGCGAAAGAATCAACGCGAAATCCATACACGAAAACTCTGCTCGCCGAAAAGGAGCAGGAATTTGCTTCGGCTCTCCAATCTGCCGCCGGAATCGTAATTGATGCCTTGAGCGAGACGGACACAATTGTCGCCGGAGATTCGACCGGAATTGCCGTCAAAACATTCGGCAGCGCAGCACAGATCAAAAATGTTTCGCTCGTCGCGCCATCAGGCTGGACGGTTGAAAACGCGCCTGAACCGAAACCGCCGACCGGAAATAATTTTTTCTCGCGCCCGGAAACAGCATCGAATGCGGCATATTTCACCGTTAAAATTCCTGTCGGAGCGACTCTGACACAGCCTTACTGGTTGGAAAAACCGCGCAAAAATTTCACGTTTGACTGGTCGGCAGACGATGCGGCAAAAAACGCACCGTTTCAAAATCCACTTGTTTCCGCCAATATCACAATGGACATCGGCGGTTCGGAAATTACTGTTTCGCAGCTGGTTCAATACCGCTACGCTGACGCGATTCGCGGCGAACTGCGGCGTGATCTGAATGTCGTGCCGATGGTCAATATCTCGCTCGACACAAATTTATTAGTCGTTCCGACCTCGCCGAAAATGCAGAAACAAAGGCTCGTGATGTCGGTCACAAATAACGCGCCGCGTCCGACAAAAGGCACGGCGAAAATCAATCTTCCTGCCGGTTGGACTTCGGTTCCGGCAAGTGCCGACTTTGATTTACAGCGAAAAGGAGAAAAAGACGCGCTCGTTTTCGACGTGATGATTCCGGCAAACGCTAAAGTCAACAAATATGATTTAACTGCAACGGCAACTGTCAGCGGACAGACTTTTGACCAGTCAATGCAGGAAATTGCGTATCCGCACATTCAGACGCATCGCCGTTATACGAAAGCGACAATTTCGACGCAGGTTCTCGATTTGAAGGTCGCGCCCGTTCGCGTCGGCTACATAATGGGCAGCGGCGACACCGTTCCGGCGGCAATTCGGCGGCTTGGTTTGCCAGTCACAATGCTCGAAGAAAAAGACCTTTCGACCGGCGACCTTTCAAAATTCGACACGATTGTCGTCGGTATTCGCGCTTCACAAGTCAGACCTGATTTCGTGGCAAACAACAATCGGCTGCTCGATTTCGTGAAAAACGGCGGAACATTAATTGTTCAGTATCAGCAAGCCGAAGTTATTCAGAACAATTTATTGCCGTTTCCCGCAAAAATGGAGTCGGTGACAAACGGAGCGCAGCGCGTTTCAAACGTCCGCGTAGTGGACGAAAACGCGCCGGTCAAAATTCTCGCGCCGGCGAATCCGATCTTCAATTTCCCGAATAAAATCGTCAATTCCGATTGGGACAATTGGGTGCAGGAGCGAAACTTATATACGCTGACCGCGCTCGATCCAAACTATACACCGCTGCTCGAAACCGCCGACGAAGGCGAAACTCCGACAACCGGCGGACTTGTTTACGCAAAAATCGGCAAGGGAAATTACGTTTACAACGCCTTTTCATTTTTCCGCCAACTCCCGACCGGAAATCCGGGCGCGTATCGGATTTTTGCGAATATGTTGAGCTTGCCGAAAGCTGTCAAAAAATAATAGAACGCGGAGTTGACGGATTAGACTGATTTTACGCGGATTTTTAGAAAAAATAAATAGAAATCCGCGCGAATCCGTTAAATCCGTTAAATCCGCGTTCCTTTGCTTGAAATATATTTATGACCGAAGAAAAATTCCCCGCACAAAATTATAAAGAAAATGTTCTCTCCGATTGTTTCGAGGACGCGAAAAAGTATTTTTTGCAAGCATATATTGACGTAGATTTTGCACACGCCGTAATGCTTGCGGAACAGAAAATTATTACCGAGGACGAGTTGAAAGAATTACTCAAAGCCTTGCGAAGTCTTGATTTGGAATCAATCAAACGATCTGAATATGACGGCAGTTTTGAGGATTTGTTTTATTATTTACAGCGCGAAATTGCCAAAAATTGCGATGCGGACACCGCCGGAAAACTGCACACGGCGCGCAGCCGCAACGATATTGATGTAACTATTTATCGTTTATATTTGCGCCCGCAAACGCTGAAACTGCTTCGTTCGGCGATGGATTTGCGCCAAGTTTTTCTTAATCTCGCGGCGCAGCATCACGAAACTTTGATTCCGGCTTATACGCACACACAGCCCGCGCAGCCTTCGACGCTGGCGCATTATTTGTTGGCGATGGCGGAAAATGTCGGGCGTGATGTCAAGCGTTTGCAAAGCGCATACGACAATATGAATTTTTGTCCGCTCGGCGCGGGCGCGATCACGACGACCGGATTCCCGATCAATCGTCAGCGGGTCGCCGAACTTTTGGGTTTTCCCGCGCCGACGATTAACAGTTATGCTTCTATTGCTTCGGTTGATTATTTTACCGAAACTTTGGGTGCGACTTCGGCGATGCTCGTCAATATCGGCAAATTCGCGCAGGAATTTTTGCTGATGGCGATGATGGAATTTAACGTGATTCGCCTGCCCGACGGATTTGTGCAGGGAAGTTCGATAATGCCGCAGAAGCGAAATCCGGTCGCGCTCGAACATATTCGCGCCATCGGCAGCAAAGCGTTGGGACAGTGTTTGGGCGTAATGACGGCAGTTCACAACACTCCGTTCGGCGACATCAACGATGTCGAAGACGATTTACAGCCGTTAATTTACAGCGCAGTGCGCGACGCAAATCGTTCGGTTTCGCTGTTTGCCAATACACTGAAAGCCGCGACATTTAATCTTGAAACTCTGCGAAAACGAGCCGGTGAAAATTTTATTACGGTCACAGAATTAGCCGACACAATCGTCCGCCGCGAAAATCTGTCGTTTCGCATTGCCCATAAAATCGTCGGAACGTGTGTGAAAAATGCAATTGAGGCAAAAGGTGAAATCACGCACGAGATTCTGCAAAACGCCTGCCGGGAAATTCTCGGACACGAAATTTCGATGACTGAATCGGAGTTAATTGAAACACTTTCACCGGAAAATTTTGTCAACATTCGCACAATTTACGGCGGAACCGCGCCTGATGAAACACGCCGCGCTTTATCGGTCGAACGCGAAAGGGAAATAATTGATGATAAATGGTTTGAAGAAAAACAAGCCAATTTGCAAAATGCTTCCGAGAACTTAAAAACGATTGTTGATGGCAAGTTTTGACTGGAGCGCAAGCATCCTTGCTTGCGAGTGGTAACAAAAAATATTTACTCGCAAGCAAGGATGCTTGCGCTCCAATCGAATTTTATTCTTGACAATAGCGTTCAGGAAATTTATCTTATCAGCAGTTGAATAATTTCAACTTATCAAATGCAAACGACACAATTTAACAATTTCAGCTTTTATTATTTTTACTTTTATAGTGAAACGGCTGGAGTTTGGTTTGCGAAAAGATAAAAATTTAGCAAAAGAATCGAACAAAAAGCCGTGAATGAAAAATTCGCGGCTTTTTTTGTTTTTGAAAAAGGAGAAAAAATAATGAAACTTGAAGATTGGCGCGACGAGATTGACGAAATTGATTTGCAGATTGTCGGACTACTGAATCGGCGGGCGCGGGCGGCGCAAAATGTCGGTGCGGTCAAGGCGCAAACAGGTTTGCCGATTGTTGATATGGAACGCGAGGACAAAATTTTGCGAAAAGTATCAAGCCGCAACGAAGGCATTTTTGAGAACAAAACGGTGATCGAAATTTACGGCAAAATTTTGCAGAGTTCGCGCCGGATTCAAATCGAAACGATGAAGGAAATCTCGCGTGAAACGCAAAACAAGGCAGAAACCCGCGCGTGAGCAAGGGTGCAAATGCTCTTGTTGACACGCCCAAATTCGCCGCGCGGTTTTCTGCCATCTACAATTCACGTTTCAGCAAATATATGTAATGATATTGGGCAAAATATGAAACTTTCAACAACCCAAAAAAATCTGCTTGAACGAGTTGTCAATGTTTTTGAAACCGGGAAAATCGAGGGAAATTACAGCGCGATTTCGATTTTTAACGACGGTCCGAACGACATTAAACAGATCACTTATGGACGTTCGCAGACGACGGAATACGGAAATCTGCGCGAACTCGTCCAAAAATATGTCACGGCAAAAGGCAAATTCAGCAAGGATTTGAAAACTTTTGCCGAAAAGGTTGGGAGCATTCCGCTGACCGACGATCAAAAGTTCAAAGATTTGCTCAAAAAATCGGGTAAAGAAGATGCCGTGATGAAAAATACGCAGGACACATTTTTTGACGAACGCTATTTCAAACCGGCGATGAAATGGGCGAAAGATAACGGATTTATTCTGCCACTGTCGGCTCTTGTAATATATGATTCGTTCATTCACAGCGGCGGTATTTTGTGGGTGATTCGCAGTATGTTTGACGAAAATCCGCCGATTTTAGGCGGGAACGAAATCGAATGGACGACCGCGTATGTCAATGCGCGTCACAATTGGCTGGCAAATCATCCGCGTCCGGCTGTCCAGAAAACCGTCTATCGAACGCAGTGTTTCAAAGACGAAATAGGGCGCGGAAACTGGACGCTGAAAACTCTGCCGATCAAAGCAAACGGCATCAATGTTTCATAAACGGCAAAACCCGCGCGTGAATAAGAAAGCCAAATGTCGTTATTTATAAATTCGCCAGAACTTCCAAAACCTTTTGCGTGTCACTCAAATCATCAAGCAGAGAATCAGGCTTGCTTTCAATAAGTTTTTCGCGCAATTGACCTCTGCCGGTGGCGACGGCGACAACTTTTGCGCCAAAATGCCGGGCGCAGGTAATGTCATTCGGAGTGTCGCCGATGACGATAAATTGATTGGGAGCGAAATTAAATTTGTATGATTCGTTGAAAAGTCGTCCGGCGGCAATCGCTAAATCGTTGCGATTATGCGAAATTTCGCCGAAAGCGTTCGGCGCATTTTCAAAATACTGCCAAATTCCGACGCTTTCGAGTTTTATTTTCGCCGCTACCGAAAGATTTCCGGTCAAAAGTGCGTTGATAAATCTCGGATTTTTGTCGGTTTCAGCCAAAATATCCCTTACACCGCGCAAAATTTCAAAAGGTTCGCCGCTTTCCGCTAAAACCGATTTCATTTCGGTTTGAAAAACTTCCATTAATTCATCTTTGCGTTCAAAAATCTGTTCAGGCGTGAAATTTTCTTCGCGCAGAGCTTCGTAAATAATCTGCGTATCGGTCATTCCCGCCGGATTTATTCCGTCGAGATTTCCCGCACTGCCGAAAACTTTTTGCATCGTCGCCGTGAAATATTTTTTGTAACCGCCCTGAACCGTCGAACGCATCAGCGTTCCATCAATATCCCACAGCAAAATGCGGATTTGAGAATTGGGATTTTGGATTTCGTTCTCAGTAGGTTGTTTTGTATTTGTTGAGTCAAACATTAGAATTTATTCGATAACGGCGAGAATGTCACCGGCGTTGACGGTCGCTCCTTCAGCAAAACGGATTTCTTTGACGATGCCGTCTTTCGGGGCTTTCATTTCGTTTTGCATCTTCATCGCTTCGACGACGAGAACGCCGTCGCCCAGTTTTATTTCCGCGCCGACTTCAGTTAAAATCCGCACGAGTTTTCCGGGCATCGCGGTTTTAATCTCGGAAGTTCCGGCGGCATTTGCGCCCGCCGCATTTGAACCGCGCAGACGTTTCGGGTCGCTAATCGCAATTTCAAACTGATGATTGCCGAGATTAACCATTCCGTTCGGCGCGACATAAACCTGAAAAATTCGATTATCGTTTTTCAGTAAATAAACATTCGGCTCGACTTCCGACGCTTCGAGATTATATTCACGATCATCAATCCGCGCAAAAACTTTATCACCGTCGCGCTTTATTTCGATTTCGTGCTTTTCGTTATTTAATTCGGCTTGTAATTTCATTAAAATTGTAGGGGCAATCCCTTGTGGTCGCCCGAACTTTACTTTTTCTCGAATTGTGCATCAAGGGAATTTTCGCTCACGCTCATCGGGCGACCACAAGGGATCGCCCTTACAGTTATTTTCTAGTTGATTTATCGTATTCGCTCTGCAAAAGATTCATAAATTCTTCGCGCCGATCAAACAGCCGTTTCGGTTCTCGCGGTTCGTGACGTGCCAGCGCGTAAGCAGTAATCAGCGGCAGCGCGACCGTCGAATCAACATAAGCGACAACTGCATCGGGCAATTGGTCGGGATCAATTTTCCCCCAACTCACTGCCTCAGCGGGCGTTGCGCCGGAGTTGTGAACGACAATTCCGTTGGCAACAAAATTATGAGTTTTTTCGACTTCCATATCATAAACCGGAACAATTTTTCCGGTCGGTTCAACAGAAATTACTTTATGATTATCAATATATTTTTCGCGGATTTCTTCGCGGGAAATGCCATACATTTTTAATCGGCGGTCAAATGTCCGCCAATCAACGCCCAAAATGTCGCAAGTTTTACCAACTTTTCCGCCAGTTTCAATCAAGGCTTGGCGAACTTTTTCTTCCGTAACTTCGTGCTTGAATCGCGGATTATTTTCAAGTGTTACCTTTTGGCTTCTTTCTTCATCGGTCGAATTTTGCAAATAATTCAAACGATGAACTTTGAGATTTTTGAGAATTCTCTCTTTTTCTGTTTCAGGCAAGTCTGCAAACCAATCTCTAGCTTTTTGACGACGATATTGCTTGACTTCAGCAGACTGATTAAAATTTTCTTGACGCTTCATTTCACGATAAAGTTCAAATTCTTCATCACTCAAATTATCCCAAAACTGACGCGACATTTTTTGTGCTTTTTCGCTCGTCAGTCGTTGGCGATTAATTTCACGAAACTGCTCTTTTTCGACTTCGGATTTTTCTTGCCATTGAACTTTTCGGTGATTTGCAATGTGTGTTCGATAATTCTCGGCAATTAAATTATCAAAATTGTTATTCAAATGATTGTGATCGGCGTGATGCGAAACTTCATCTTTTTCAAGTTTTCTGCCGAGCGCAAACTCCAGTAAATAGCGATGTTCTGGAATGGTTTTGCCTGTTCCTAACCCGATTTGACGATAACCGTGAGTTGAATAAGAAGTGTTGAACGCCTTCAAACTTTCGCCTTTTTTCAACGCCTTCAAAGGTTTATAAGAACCGTTGTGAAGCATCATCAAATGTTCGGGTGTGGCGAGAATTTCGTCTTCCAGCCATTTATCTTTGCGCTGTCCGCTCCACCAACCGTAGCGCAGACGATAAACTTCTTTTTCGCCGGTTTTCCAAACTTTTTTGACTTTGGCGAGCGTCATTTTTTTCTCGTCGTGGTCGAATGAGTAAACGTGAAAACCCTTTTTGCCTACTAATTGCTCAATCGGAATTCCTTTCGGATAAACGCTCAAATCGCGCGGTGTGTCAATAAAAGTTCCTTCCGCCAAACATAATCCGCCCGTGTCGGGACGTGCGTCGGTGACTTGCAGAAAATAATCGTGACCTTTTTCGTCAATGCCGAGAACTTCCTGAATTTGCGGTTCGGTTTGGAGCGCGAAGTTTTTCGGACTGCCGCCGCCGAGGATAAAGATTGCGGATTTGCCGCTTTCGGAATCTGAAATCGTGCCGCGTTTTGCCGCTAAAACTATCGAAGCGGTTTCGTTGACATCTAAATTCGGGTTCAAAATCAGCTTTCCGCCTTGCAATTCTTTGGCGGCGATGTTCATTCCGATTGACGAATCTCCGGGCGACGAAGTGTAAACCGGCACGCCGTATTCGTAGGCGACGGCAAGCAGCGATTTGTTTTCGAGTCCGAGTTTTTTGCTGCGCTCAAGAATATATTTGCCGCAAAGGTAATGAAATTCGGCACTCGACATCGTTTTTTGAAATTCGTCGTGTTCAATTAAACGGCGGAAAAATTCGTCGGTGTCGAGCAAAACCGAGTAGTCAAAAAAGATGTCGAAGATTCGCACGACTTCTTCTTCGCGCAAAATTCGGTCGTCGAGCTTCGCGTCGCCCTGATGAAGTTCCAAGCCGATTCCGAAATGCGTGTCGTGATAAAGATTCGCGCCCGTTGAGATAATCCAATCAATAAATCCGGCTTTTATCAGCGGAATCAGCGCGGAAATTCCAAGTCCGGCAGGAGTCAACGCGCCGGTCAAAGTCACGCCGATTGTTACGTCGGGTTCGAGCATTTTCCGCGAAAAAAGTTGACACGCTTCACGAATCCGCGCCGCGTTATACGCCATAAAAGATTCATCAATCAAATCGGCAAGTGCCGTATTTTTATCAATCGGTGTCGGGTCAATGCGTTTGCCGCTCAAAAATTTAGATTTCTTTTTTGCCATTTTATTTGTTTAATTCGACTTTATTAACTTCAACATTTGAAAGCCTGTAATCGTAAAATTCATACTGCCAGTTATGCTCGTATCCGGGAAAAATTGCCGGATTTTCAAGGGATTCGATCTTGATAATTTTCCAAAACCAGTAACCTTCAGGAACTCTTGCTGCTTCTATTATCACGAGCGGTTTCTCTGATTTTGACAAATTCGGAAACTCGTTTCGTGCATAAAGTTCCATTTTAACAGCAGCTTTATCTTGTTCGTCAATCCAAATAAATCCCTGTGTTTTGAGCATAAACTGGAAATTATCTTTGTTAAGTGATTCGGGTAATTTCTCAAGATCGCAATTTGTAACCCTGATTTTATAAGTTGTGCGATTTTCAAACGCAGATTTTTCAACTAAATCGGTTTTACAAACATTGAGATAAAGACTTGGGCTATACCAGTTAGAAATTAAAATTCCATAGCCTAAAGAATTTTCTTTGTCGGTCGAAAAAGCAGTATCGTCAGGACGTTTTTCGGCTTTATCTAAATATTTGGCGGCTTTTTCACGATTTTTGTTGATTTGTTTTTCCGACAGCCTGAGACCATTTTTGCTAACTAAAATGTCCTGACAAATTTTTCTTGAACACAAACTTTCATACAGAAAAATACGTTTATTTTTGTTTTTATCTTCACTGATTTGTGTGTGGCTGGAAGTGTATTCAACCCAAGCCTGATAAGCGGTTTTCCGGGCAACTTTCTGAGTTTCACCAAGCAGTTTTGTCAAATCATTCGATTGGGCTGAAACGAAGAAATAATTGAACAAAATTAAGGTCAATAAAAAGAAAATATTTTTCATAATGAAATTTTGTTTGAATTGTTTATATTTGACTCATCGTTAAAATAAAAACGCCACGCGCCCTTGCTCACGCGCGGGCTTCTGCCTTTTTTCCAAACAATCTTGACACAAACAACTCTTGAAATCTTCCTGTAATTTTGCCAAAATTTCTGCGCTTAAATCAATCTCGAAACACCAACATTTTTCGGCATTCGCGCCGCACGAGAAATCTTTGCCGCACGATTCGCAGGTTTTTATGTTTTCTTTGAGAATTTCAGCCATTTTTTATTAACTCAAATATTCTTACGGCGGATGTTCAACAGGTCGCTACCGCTCGCTGTTCTGACTTATTTCGCCGTCCGGTTCTTCGACTTTTCGCAAACGAAGCAGGTGAATTCGTTTGTCGTCGGCGCGGAGAATTTCGATATTAAGTCCGCGAATTGACAGATTTTCGTGCGGTTTCGGGACGTAGCCGAGTTCGCTGGTGACGAGTCCGGCGATGGTCGTAAAATCGTCGTCGTCTTCCATTTCGATCTCGAAAAGCCGTTCGATTTTGTCAATATCGGTCGAGCCGAGAACGTCGTAATAACCGCCTTCTTCGCCCTGAATAATTTCGATAACTTCTTCCTGTTCAGTATCTTCGTCCTCGATTTCGCCGACGATTTCTTCGATTATGTCTTCGACCGTGACGAGTCCGGCAACGCCGCCGTATTCATCAATCACGACGGCAACCTGAACGTGATTGATCTGCATATTCTTTAACAATTCGGACGCAGATTTTGTTTCGGGAACGAAAAACACGGAGCGCAAAAGATTTTCAATCGGCTCGTTTTCCTTGCCGTCCGCCCAGGCGTTGAGCAGGTCGCGGACGTAAAGAATGCCTTCGATATTGTCAATATTTTCACGAAAAACCGGAAGGCGCGAGTATTTTTCGTAAATTATCAAATCCCGCGCCTGCCTGACGGTCGAATCAATCGGAAGCGCACAAATCTCGGTGCGCGGAGTCATAATTTCGCCCGCTTTCGTTTCCGAAAATTCGACCATCGTTTCGATTAACTCGCGGTCTTTGCCTTCGATAATTCCTTCGGCTTCACCGACTTCGATCAGTGCCTGAATATCATCGTTGTTTTCTTCGGCGGTTTTTTCTTCAGGCGTGTCGGGCGTGATCGTTGATTCGAGTTTCTGCTGCTCTTTTGAGCGCAAAAACGATTCAAACGGATCGGCGACAAACGACATTATTCGATAAATCGGACGCACGAACGGCAGCAGAAAAAGCAGTTTGTCTTCCGGGTTGCTCCAGGTGATAAAGCGCGGAATAAACTGGCGGAAAATGCCCGACAGCACCAGACCGATTATCAATGAAATCGTCAAAAGCCAATCGTGTGTTTGATAAAAATTATAGACAATCAGCGTGACCAGCACGGAAAACACGATCAGCAAAATCTGAATTGTCGCCGACAGCGCAAAACGAAAGCGCGGACGGTCGCCCAAAATTTCGCGCATAAACGGCGTGTTAACGCGCTCGTCCTCGACCGTATCGCTCGTCAGACGGCGCAGCGACAAATCGGAAAGCTGCGAAAACGCCATATCAATCGTCGCCAAAAAAACGAGCGCGACCAGAATTAAAACGGCAATGGCTATTTCAATTTCCATTTTTGTTTAATAATTTTGCCGCATTTTCATCGAGCAGCCAAAAAAGTTCGCCGTTTGCCGGTTTGACGGTTTGTGATGGATATTTATCGGGCGCGGATTTACCTTCTAAAACTTCGCGCAAGGCTTCGGCTTTGTCTGCGCCCGCGACGAG
This sequence comes from Pyrinomonadaceae bacterium, assembly GCA_965247805.1. Taxonomy (GTDB): domain Bacteria; phylum Acidobacteriota; class Blastocatellia; order Pyrinomonadales; family Pyrinomonadaceae; genus JAFDVJ01. The sequence continues at coordinate 2,621,936 of OZ252034.1, read as the reverse complement.
AAAAATAATATTGGCGGCGTTGTTGATGACAGGAAAGGTCAATGTTAATCGGGTTGTATCGAGTTTTTCGACATCGTTGGCGACGGCGATATTTTTCTTCTCGGATAATGCTTTCGTATTTGGAAACAGCGAAGCCGTGTGTCCGTCCGCGCCCATTCCGAGCAAAATTAAATCGAATTGCGGCAGATCGTTTTCAATCAGATTAAAAAATTGATGAACGGAATTTGCGTAATCCACCGCGATTTCCGCCGGATTTGCAAATTCCGTTTGCCAGCGAAAAATGTTTTCAGCGTTGATTTCGAGCGGCGCAAACAGATTTTCATTTGCCATTCGGTAATTGCTGTCCGCATCGTTTGGCAAAACATTTCGTTCATCGCCGAAAAAGAAAAACGCCTTTTTCCAATCAATGCGATTTTTGAATTCGTCGCCCGCAAGCAGCCGGTAAAGCGATTTCGGCGTTGAACCGCCGGCGAGTGCAACGGCAAAACGATTCCGCAATTCGATTGCGTCATTCGCAATTTCGACAAATTTTTCCGCTGCGTAATTGTTTAATTCTTCAATATTTTGAAAAACTTTTATCATTCGTTTGATTTTATAACTTTTGCCGGGAAATTTGCACATCGGTTTTCAACGAATGGATTTATTCCAAACTTTATAAAGTTCCGAAAGACGGTTTTCGGCAGTTAAAGTTCGCTGATTTTCAGCGGATTGCAGATTTTTGAGTTGATCTTTGCTTTCGATCAGAAGCGTTTCGGCTTCTTCATATTTTTTATTCGCGGTCAAAATTTCGCCGAGTGCGCCTTTTGTCAAAGCCGTCAAAAAATGTTTCGGCGGCAGATTTTCCGTCCGTAATTGCAATGCTTCGCGCAAAACATTTTCGGCTTCACCGCCGCGTCCAAGTTTGTTTAAGATCAATCCCTGCAAGGTTAGCGCGGTGGCGTAAGAAATATATTTCGGATTGGCGTTTTGACGGTAATTTTCCAAAACTTGATTAATCTGCGTTTTGGCTTCCTTGTAATTGCCGCTCAGATAAGCAACTTGCGCCTGCAAACGAACATTATCGTAAATCGCAATTGAATTCGGACTCAAAAGTTTTCGATAAATATTTTCGGCTTCACGCAGATTTTCCGCTGCGTCATTTAGATTTCCCTTTTCCGTCAAAATACTGCCGAGCAAAGTCTTCGCGTCGGCAAATTCCTTAGTGTTTCCGCCAATTTGATTAGTTTCGGAAACCAATTTTCGCGCTTCCGATTCGGCTTCGTCGAATTTGCCCTGATCGAATTCCGTGAGCGCAATCATCGTTCGCACATAGTTTCGATCCGACACGGGAAAATCGTTTTGCGATCCTAATTCGATGTTTTCACGAAAAAGTGTTTCAGCTTGTTTTGAATCGCCGTGCGCCCGTAAAATCAACGCATAACTGTTCAAAACTCTGTAAAGTTCGAGTGGTTCGAGGTTTTTCCGGCTCACTTCACGGCGCAGCGCGGGAAGATTCGCCTCATAAATTTTTTCGGCTTTCGCATAATCCGCTTTGGCAAGATAAAACTCCGCGAGACTGAATTTCGTCATTAAGATTTTGAAATGATCTTCTGGATAGATTTCAGTTTGTAATTTTAATGTTTCCCGCAGATATTTTTCAGCAAGTTCATATTGTCCCTGACCTAAATATGTTTCACCGATTATTTTTTCGATTTCGGCTTTAACTTCGGGTTGGTTTGAAAAATCTTCGCCGTCGAGTCTTTTCGTCGCCTGTTCCAACATATCGTTGACGGAAGCCGAATAACCTTTATTGTTTGCCGGATTTGCCGTCAGCAGCATTTTCTGCAGAAAGGCGCGAACTTCTTGATTTTTAGCGTTCTCGATCTGCGTTTTTCTGAATTGAATATATGAAATCGTGCCGCCAACAAACAATGACAACAAAATTAAAATGCCAGCCGAAACTGTGATTTTGTTGCGTTTGAAGAATTTCGATGCGCGATATGAAAATGTATTCGGACGTGCCGTAATCGGCAAACCGTTCAAATGTCGTTCAATATCATTCGCAAATTCCGCAACTGAATCGTAACGGCGTTCGGGGTCTTTTTGAATTGCCTTGAGCGAGATATTGTCCAAATCACCGCGTAATTTTGGATTTTGGATTTTGGATTTCGGGTTGGTTTTATCTGAAATTTGGAATCTGGAATTTGGAATTGCCGACGGCAGCGGCGGTTCGATATTTGTGATCGTGTTAATGATTTCTTCGAGGCTTTTGCCTTCAAAATGAAACGGTTTGTTGCCGGTCAGAAGTTCGTAAAAAACGACTCCGAGCGAATAAACATCGCTCGCGGTTGAAACCTTTCTGCCCAAAATCTGTTCGGGTGAAGCGTAAGCCGGCGTAAAGGCGCGAAAAATCGTCTGAGTCAAGTCAGAACCATCTGCGGTAGCGGATGGTTGAAGATTATTATTTGACCTTTCAAAGTGCAAACTTAAACCATCCGCTACCGCAGATGGTTCCGACATTTTAGCCAGACCGAAATCCAATAATTTGGGTTCGCCGTCTTGGTTGACCAGAATATTTGAAGGTTTCAAGTCGCGGTGAATTGTCAGGTGACGATGCGCGTAGGAAACAGCCGCGCAGATTTTAAGGAATAATTTGAGTTTTTCTTCGACGGAAAGTTTGTTTGATTCGGCGTATTCGAGCAGATTTTCGCCTTCGACATATTCCATTGCCAGAAACACTTCGCCGCGCGTCGAAACGCCGCCGTCGTGCAAATGTGCGATGTTCGGATGATTTAACGAGGCGAGAATTTCGCGTTCGCGGCGAAAATGGCGTTCGGTTTCGTGGTCTAAAATCGTTTGGCGAACAATTTTGAGCGCGACTTTTTGATTAAATTCGCCGTCGTTTCGTTCCGCCAGAAAAACCGCGCCCATTCCGCCGCGCCCGATTTCGCGCAGAATTTTGTAATTGCCGAACTGTTTGCCGTCGTAACTTCTGCCGTTTGAATTAGTGAAAGAATCGAATGAAAAAGCGTTTTTCTCGATAATGTTTTCGGCTTCGTCGTGCGCGGCGAGCAGGGAATTGACTTCGGCGAATAGAGATTCGTCCGCGCCGCATTTTTCGCGCACAAATCGAGCGCGGCTGTCAGTCGAAAGTTCCGCCGCTTCCGCGAAAATGTCTTTTACTTTTTGAAATCGCGCTGCGTCCATTTATGAAATTTTGCCCGCGAATGAACGCGAAATTACGCTGAAAATATGAAAAAGACTTTGAAACTATTCAGTGAACAAAATGTCAGTTTGAAAATAAACTTAATTGAACTTGAAACTTTGGCGGGCGCACGAAACGTGCAACCCTTCCCGACCTGAAATTTGCTGTTAGTTGAGTTGTTTTACTTTTGTCTATTTTCAGCTAACAGTGGAAAAGACAATTTCCATAAAATTACAGGTCGGGAAGGGTTGCGGTTTCCGCGCCCGCCGCAACTTTTCAATTCAATTCAATTGAAGCCAAAAGATTAATTTTTGTTCACACCAAAAAACTTTTCACAGGCAAATAAAATCTCCTAATTCTGCATTAACTCACGCTGAAACCAAGCCTTTGCAAAAGTCCATTCGCGTTTGACAGTCGTTTCCGAAATTTTCAAAATGTATGCCGTTTCTTCAATCGAAAGTCCGCCGAAAAATCTGAGTTCGACGATTTTCGCCTGACGTTTATCGAGTGTTTCGAGTGTTTCGAGTGCTTCGTCAAGTTTTACGAGATCGAGTTCCTTGTTTTTTGAAAAGCTGACGGCTTCATCCAACAAAATTTTCTGTCCGCCATCGCGTTTTTGCGCGTTTTTTTTACGGGCGTGGTCAATCAAAATCTTCCGCATCACTTCCGCCGCGACCGCGAAAAAATGTGCGCGATTCTGCCAATTGACGTTTTCCCAATTGACGAGCCGAATATACGCTTCGTGAACCAGCGCGGTCGCCTGAAGCGTGTGTTCCTGTTTTTCATTCGCAAAATAGGCGCGTGCCAATCGCCGCAAATCTTCGTAAACGAGCGGCAAAAGTTTGTCGGGCGCATCGCCGTCACCTGCGTTTATTTGACTCAGTAAGATTGTAACTTCACTTTCCGGCATTGTGCTTTGCAAACATTATACGGTCAATCGGCAAAAAATCGAATATTTTTTTTAATTCTTTGGGCGGTTTCGGAGATTTTTTGCGCCCTATTGATTGAAGGGAGATTTTATCAATTAAAAAGGAGTGAAAAATATATGAGTTGGCATTTAAATCCGTGGGAAAGAACAGATTCGACAAGCGTTGCAAAGGCTTTGAAAAAAGCCGATGAATTGGTTTCGTATTACGCGAATTATTCGCCTTACGCGGCAATTTTCTTCACCGATACATCTTCGGCACGAAAGATTCACGAAAATATTTTGAAATTTGCGGGGTATGTTGACGCGATAAAAACTTGTTCAACCTGGTATCAGGATATGAAAGGCATCTATGAAGCGATTGACACTTTAAATCGCGCGGAAACATTTAATAACCGGGTTTTGACGGCGCGGGCTTTCGGCAAATTGCTTTTATCAATTTCGGTGGTCGCGTCGAAATTTTCCTTCGGCGGCGCACTATACGGAAAAGCACTCGAAACATTCGGCAAAAATTTTGAACGGATCGCCGAAATTTTGAGCGATCCGACGCACGGCAACAGTGAATACCGGGAAGATATGAAATCTTTTCTGGGAACGGGCGGAAACGGCGCGAGATTTATCAACGGACGCTGAAAATCGAAATTGGAATTTACAAATTAGAGGAGAAAATAGAAATGTTTAGAACAATATTAAAAAAATCTGTGAAAAAGCAAATCGGCTTTTTATTTTTGGCGGCACTGACAATTTTCGGGGCAAGCGGACAAGTTTTCGCGCAATTTACATTCACGGGCGATTTTGACCGCGCGAATTTCGCCGCGCCGAACGGTTATTTCGTCGAGGCGCAGAACAACTTTCCTGGGGATCCGATGCCGAATCGAACCGCTTATCTGTTCACGGGTGAATTGAATCCGGACGGCTCGATTATCGCGGGCGGTCGAATTGAGAGAAACGGCGGAGATTTTTGGTTGCGAAAATTTACCGCTTCCGGTGCGCCCGACACTTCTTTCGGCGGCGGCACGGGTTTCGTTCGCACGATTTTCTACGGCGATGAAAGTATGGGCAGCAACAGCAGCAGTTTGCCGTCGGTTTTGAAACGTCAAGCGGACGGCAAAATCGTTTTCGGTGGTGTTTGCGCGGCAAATGCGCCAGGCATTCCCGGCTTCGGGAGTGATTTTTGTCTCGTGCGTTACAACGCCGATGGCTCGATTGATACCGGATTCGGCAACAACACCGTCCTAGTGAGCAACGGACCTAATATCACTCTTAGTTTTCCCGTCGGCGCGGGACGAGTCATCACGCAAACCAACACGCGGGATAGCGGGCTTTTTTCCGGCGCGGGATTATTCGCCCAGTTGAGTGATTTGGCGATTCAGCCGGACGGCAAAATCGTCGCGGTCGGCTACACGCGCAGCGAAACTCGCGGAGCTAACGACCCCTCAGGATACCGATACGAAGGAATAATCATTCGCTACAACGCGAACGGCTCGATTGACAGCAGTTTCGGGACAAATGGGATCGCCCGCTTTATTCCGGCGAATAACGGCACGACTTCCGTTCCTTGCTATGGTCAGCGCGAATTTTACGGCGTTCGTCTGCAACCGGACGGACGGATCATCGCGGTCGGCTACGACGGTGTGGGTGTTGTCAACGGCGGATGTTCTGCCGGAACATTTTTTGTCGTGACGCGCTGGACGGCAAACGGACAACTCGAAACCGTCCGTCGTCTCAACGCCGACACCAATGTTTTTGCCAGAGAGAATGCGGTCTCGGCGATAATTACCAACGACGGCGGTAAACTGCTTGTTTCGGGCAGCTATCAAGGAACTGAAGCCTTAGTTCGTTTCAACTTGAGTGATTTGACGGTTGATGACACATTCGGCACGAATGGCGTGGTGAGTTATATCGGAACCGGAAATAACCGGATGTCTATCAAGGCGATTCAACCCGACGGTAAAATTCTCGGCTTTGACCCGGCGACGAACTATCCTGTTCTTCGTTTAAATCCGAACGGCTCGCCCGATAATTCTTTCGGTAATCAAATCTTCTCCTTGTTTGATATGAACGTGAAAGGCAGAGCCGATTTACCCGTCTTTACCGTCAACAATACCGCTCAAGTTGCGGTCGGTCATATTCTCCTGCGTCCGAACGGCAAATTTAATTTGATCGGCGCAGGCTTTGGAAACTTCGGCGGTCCTAATGCCCGCGCTCTGGTGTCGCAAAATATTAATTCATCGCGCAATGGGAATTATAGTGATTTCACAAACGACGGGAAATCTGAAATCTCTGTTTTCCGTCCTTCAACCGGCGTTTGGCATTAATTAAACAGTGCAAATTCTGCGTATTCGGCATTTCAGTTCGGATTACAAAACGACAAACTCGCCCCTGCCGATTATGACGGCGACGGCAAAACGGACATCGCGGTTTTTCGTAACGGAGTTTGGTATATTCAGCAATCGGCGAACGGGCAAACCCGAATCATTAATTTCGGACTTGCCGGAGATTTGCCGCGACCGGGCGATTTTGACGGCGACGGAATGGCGGACATCGCGGTTTTTCGTCCGTCGGACGGAAATTGGTATTGGCTCAATTCTTCAAACAATCAATTTTCGGTGGTTCATTTTGGACAAAACGGCGATGCGCCGCTGATCGGCGATTTTGACGGTGACGGCAAAACCGATTTGACGATTTTCCGCAGCGGAGTTTGGTATATTTTCCGCAGTTCAAATCAGCAGGTGCAGATCGTTCAATTCGGCTTGGCAAGCGATGTTCCGGTCGCCTCTGATTATGACGGCGACGGAAAATCGGATATTGCAGTTTTCCGCAACGGTGTTTGGTATATCATCAAAAGTTCCGACGGCTCGACCGTTATCGGAAATTGGGGAACTTCGGGCGATAAACCCGTCGCGGCTGATTATGACAATGACGGCAAAACCGATCTGGCGATTTACCGCAGCGGCGTATGGTGGATTTTATTCAGCGGAAATAATTCTTCTACGACAGTAAATTTCGGTTTAGCGACGGATATTCCGATTCAAACTGCTTATTTGCCGTAATTTAGGCAGAACTCGAGAAAAAAGCCAAGCAATTGTGATTGGCTTTTTTGACTATTTTGCGGCGTTTGCCGGAGCGATTGGGAATGACGAATCGTATTCCCAGGGCAAGCCGGCTTCGTCGTAGATTTTCTTTAGTTCTTCGGGACTTTCGACGATTTTGTAATCGCCGTCGGCATCTACAACGAGGTATTTTTCGTCATCGCCGTGTTGTCTGCCGAGTTTGTAATCTTCCTTTGATTTCATCTGTTTTCCGCCGCTGCCGCCGGTGTTGAGGTCGTCGGCTCCGACGATGACAGGTTTGCCGTCTTTCAAAATCGGCTTGCCGTCTTCGCCGAGTTTGACGCGGTAATCGGTTTCCGCGCCGTGTTGGAAAGGACGGTTTGAGGCAGGCAAATCGCCGACCACATCTTTGTTCAAATCGGCAATCGTGTCCACGCCGTCCTGCGGATTCGACATTTCGTTGAGGTATGTATCCTCCATTTTACCGGTTTCGGGATTTTCCATCTGCACGCGGCGATGAACACTCTGCACATCGTAATCGCCGTAGAAAGCGTTTTGATTCGGGTCGCGCAGCACGCCGTCTTTATCGAATGAATAGCCGTGTTCCTCAAGATATTTGATGTTGTCGCGTTCCCATTCAGCCATCGGTTCTTTCGGGCGAACAACGAGACCTTTAATATCTTCGGCATATTTATCGCCTTTCGCAGTTTTTAATTTAACGTCGAGCGGCTTCGGCAGATGTCCGGCTTTGCCCTGAAATTTGAGTGAGTCCTGATTGCTGAGGCGAACGACAACCATTTGATCTTTTTTCTGACAATGAAGCGCGAGCTTTTCGATGTGTTCGGGTTTCATTCCGGCTTTTTTGGCAAGTTTTTTAAGTTCGACTCCGGTCAAACGCAGGAAGTCTTTTTTCAGTTGTTTCGCGCCGTTGCGCGCCCGCGTAACACCTTTCATCACAAAATCGGCAGCTTCGTCGAGTGTGTTTTTGAGATGAGCTGCAATCCATTCGATAACTTTGCGAACCATATCGGGAAGCACTTTGAAAGCCTTGTTGATATTTTCCAGCACTTCGTCAATCATCTTTTCAGCTTTTGCAAAAGATAATTTTCGTAAATCTTCGAGTTTCGTTTTGAGTTCGCCGAACATTTGCGCGATTTTTTTCGCGGCATCTTGTCCGTGTCCTTCAATTTTCGATAAAAATTCGCGCAAAAATCTGACGACATTGCCTTCGCCGACGGAATTCAGAAGTTCGATCAGCCGTTTCAAAGGCAGTTTTTTCGCGCCTTTTTTAATTGCCAGCCAAATCTCTTTGATAACACCTTTGACGATTGAACCGATTTCGGGAATGCAGCCGACAACCGTGACAACCAACGAAAACCACGGCGAAAATTCGTTATATTGTCCGCGAAAAGTCAGCCGGTGAAGATTGGCAACGATGTCGCGCACGTCGCCGACCTGATCTACGACCGGAATCAGCGTGACGACCGTGCCGAAAGCGATTTGTCCGAAACTCTGATCGTCGGCAAAATCTCCGGCAAGTGAGACACCAACCCATTTTGCCACCGACACGACGGTTCCGTCTTCCTCTTTGACCACTTTGCTTTCTTCCGTTAAATTGTGCGGTTTCGGTTTATATCCGGGGAAAATTTCATAAGGTTTCGGGTCGGAACTGAATTGGAATCTGACGTTCGTGACGCTGTTCGGTAAATTGTCAACGCGGACAAAACCCATATTGTCGAGACAGCCGGAAGCCAAACTTTGATTGGTTTTGGCATCGAAAATTTCGTAAGCAGCACTGCTCACGGCGCGGCGGCTATTGTATTTATAGACGAGTTCGATCCAGTTTTTCGGCGCACAGGTTTGAACTGAAGAAACCGGTTTTTGCTGTTCGGCATTTTTCGCCGCGCTGACTTGTTTTTTGATAATTTTAGCTTCGCCGCTCATACCGTTGCTCCTTTTTGAACCGGGAGATTCCATTTTTCCGCATCGTATTTTGCCGTCACTTCCGCCCAATCCTCGTCGGTCATCTGCTCGACTAACATTTCCAGATCATTGTCTTCAATCATTGGATGTTCGCTGAAAAAAGTTTTCGATTTCGGATGCTCGTCAAAATTCGGCGCAGTGACAAATAATAAAACGACGAATGACAGCAAAGTTGACCGCCACTCAATGCCGTAATCGCCGCCGCGCCTGATGCCGTCCTGCACGAGTGTTTCGAGAATTTCAGCAGATAATCTGCCGATTACAGATTTATCGTGCGGCAAAATAACAATTGTGTCGGCGTGATTTTCCGTTAAATAATCCATCACGCGCCGGACAAAAGCCGTTTCTGCGTTCGGCTGAAAAACATTCATTCGTTCGGAACTGATTTTGAACATCGCTGAATTTTGACTCCTCTTTACAAAGTATTGACTTCGATTTCGGGTGAAATTAAGTCTTCAAAATACAACGCGCAAAATATTTATAAAAAGGATCAGTTGAAATGATTTTTTTTGGAAATTTGTAAGGCAAGGAGGGAAGTTTTGATAAATGAAAAGTAAGAGGTGAGAAATAAGAGTTTTGTATTGAACGGCTCTTATTTCTCACCTCTTACTTTTTCCAGATTAATTAGAATTTAATCAACCGTATTTTTCCACTTACGACCGTCGTTTCTGAGGAGCATTTCTGATTCTTGCGGTCCCCAAGTTCCTGATTCGTAATTCGGGAAGTCACGCGCCGGAATTGCCTTCCAGACATCGAGAATCGGCGAAACGATTGACCAGCTTGCTTCGACCATATCGGCGCGTTGAAAGAGCGTCGCATCGCCCGTCATACAATCGAAAAGCAGTCGTTCGTAACCCGTCGAAATATTTGTTCCGAAGTGGTCAACGTAATTAAAATCCATATCAACCGCGCTCATATCAACAATCGGACCCGGAACTTTCGCGCCGAAATGTAAAGTAATTCCTTCGTCCGGCTGAATGTGAACGACGATTCGATTAGTTGTTAGTTTTTCAACCGAAGTATCACGAAACAGCATAAACGGAGCTTTTTTAAATTGAATGACAATCTCCGTTTGTTTGCCTGCAAGACGCTTACCTGTGCGGACGTAGAATGGAACATTTGCCCAACGCCAGTTGTCAATCGTCAGTTTCAAAGCCGCAAAAGTTTCGGTATTCGACTGTGGATTGACGTTCGCTTCAGTTCGATATGAAGCCAGTTTTTTGTTTTCGACATCGCCTGTGCCGTACTGACCGCGCACGGCGTTGTGCAGCACGTCTTCGGGCGTGAACGGCTGAATCGCGTGGAGAATTTTCGCCTGTTCGTCGCGGACGGCATCGGCTTCAAACGAAACCGGCGGCTCCATCGCGGTCAGCGTGACAAGTTGGAAAATATGATTCGGAATCATATCGCGCAGTGCGCCGGCAGTATCGTAATAACCGCCGCGCTGTTCGACTCCGAGCTTTTCGGCGACGGTGATTTGAACGTGGTCAATATAATTACGATTCCAAATCGGCTCGAATATCGAATTGCCGAAGCGAAAGACCAAAATATTCTGGACGGTTTCTTTGCCGAGATAATGGTCAATCCGGTAAATCTGCGTTTCCTTTAATAATTTGCCGAGTTCCGCGTTCAGACTTTTCGCCGATTCCAAATCAGTTCCAAAAGGCTTTTCGTAAATAAATCTGCGCCAGCCTTCGGTCTCGTCGGTCAAACCGCTTTCACAAGCCTGTTCGGTAACGGACGCGAAAAGCGTCGGCGGCGTGGCGAGGTAAAAGAAGTAATTTTCGGGAATATCAAACTGTTTGTCCAAATCCTTGAGCATTTTCTGTAAGTTTTTGAACGTCTTTTTGTCCGCAAAATCGCCGCCCGTATAATGCGTCCGTTCGACAAACCATTTGATTAGCTCATCATCAACATCTTTGCCGATAAATTCAGTCAGATCGGCTTTGATTTTTTGCTGAAATTCTTCGCTCGTAAATTCCTGTCGTCCAACGCCGACAATGGCAAATGAATCGGGCAAAAACTTGTCTTTCGCCAGATTATAAAGCGCGGGAAAAAGTTTGCGTTTCGTTAAATCGCCGGTCGCGCCGAAAATAATCATCGTACACGGATCGGCTTGTTTATGTATTTCACTCATAAATTGATGTTAATTGCCGTTTGTTAAAGTTTTATGACGACAATTTTAATGCCGATTTTAGTTCAATCCTCAGCAATAAACAATTTATGATTAACGATTAAGTGATTTCGAGAAGTTCGCGCAATTCGATTTCACGGGCGTTCATTTCGCCTGCATCGGTTTCGTGATCGTAACCGCAAAGATGCAGAACGCCGTGCAGAATCAACTGTTTAACTTCGAGTTCGAGCGATAAAGTATTTTCAGCGGCTTGTTTTTCGGCTTGTTCGAGCGAAATAATAATATCGCCGAGATGATTGTCGTCGAGATCGTATTCATCAGCTTGAAACGGAAAAGATAGCACGTCGGTCGTCAAGTTTTTGCCGCGAAATTGTTTGTTGAGTTCCAGCATTTTGCGGTCGGAAACAAACGCGACGGTGAAAGTTTTATTGGCGGTTTCTTTGATTTGTTTGCTTAAACCTTCAGCAAAAGTCTGGAAAATTACCCGGTCAATTTTGATTTTACGTTGATTATTGATTATTTCGGTCATTGAATTCTCGCGGATTGTTTTCGTCCGATTGGTCTTCATAAGCCTCGACAATCAACTGAACCAATCTGTGCCGGACGACATCTTTTTTGTCGAAATAAACAAATTCGATCTCAGGAATGTTTTGCAAAACTCGTTCGGCTTCCTTGAGTCCGCTTTTTTGTCCGCGCGGTAGGTCAACCTGCGTAACGTCGCCTGTCACGACGACTTTCGAACCGAAACCGATGCGCGTCAAAAACATTTTCATCTGTTCGCCGGTTGTGTTTTGCGCTTCGTCAAGAATGATGAATGCGTCCGATAACGTCCGACCGCGCATAAAAGCGAGCGGCGCGATTTCGATTATGCGTTTTTCGAGCATCTTGGTAACTCGTTCATTATCAACCAAATCGAACAAGGCATCATAAAGCGGGCGCAAATAGGGATCAACTTTGTCCTGCAAGTCTCCGGGTAAAAATCCGAGTTTCTCGCCCGCTTCGACTGCCGGACGCGTCAGAATTATTCGTGAGACCTGCTTGGCAAAAAGTGATTGAACGGCAAGCGCAACCGCCAAAAAACTTTTTCCGGTTCCCGCCGGACCGATTCCGAAGGTTAAATCTTTATCCTGAATCGCTTCGATATATTTGCGTTGATTAGCAGTTTTCGGCGCGACGGCTTTTTTGCCGGACGGATTAAATCGGGCGCGGGTGAAATAATCTTTCAGTGAATACGCCGTGTCTTCAGCGATTTGTTTGAAGGCATCGCGCAGTTCTTTGTCGGTAAATTGATTGCCTTGATCGAACAGTTCGGCGAAATCGAGCAGAATTTGTTCGACTGTTTGAATGTCTTTCGGATCGCCGTCGAGCATCAGTTCGTTGCCGCGTGCGCTGATCGAAACGTCAAGCAGAGTTTCAAGATATTTGATGTTTTGATCCTGAACGCCGAACAGTGTTTTTAAGCCTTGCGGCGGAAGCTCAAGTTTTTTTAAATTACTCAAAATTAGTTAATAAATCCTTTAGGTGAAAAAATCGTTTCTGATAATTCGAGGCTACTAAAAGACTTATCGAGTGTCAACGAAAATTTCTCATAAATTTAACCTTTCCGTGCAAAAAAACGCTTTAATTTTCAATTAAAATATGTTAATTCTTGAAATATCGGAAATTATCGGCGGAAGTAAGAAGACGCTTATTTTGCCATTGTCACAAGGGATTTTTTAAGGGAGGTCAAATGTATGAGTGGTGAATCAAAGGCTTTGAGTGCCGGTGTTGTCATCTTTCCGATAAAACAACAGCAAAGAAAAGTTTCGAAAGTAAAATCAATAAAAATTATGGAATCGGAAGTTTCGGAAACCCGAACTATCGAAAAGGAAGGACGTTTTGCGAGATTGAAAAGGTCTCTGCGAAAGCGTTCGGTCAGTATTTTGTAATTAAAAACATAAACAAGGAGGGAAGTTTTATGCCAAGGGGAGATAAGGATAAATACACCGATAAACAAAAACGCCAAGCCGAACATATCGAGGAAAGCTACGAAAAGAAAGGCGTTTCGGAAGATGAAGCGGAAATCCGCGCGTGGGCGACGGTTAATAAACAGGACGGCGGCGGAAAGTTGAGCGGTTCGGGACGGAAAAATCCGTCAGGCGCGAAAGATTCGGGCGACCGCGATTCGTCAGCGACCAAGGGAAGCGTCGGCGCACGACCGCCAAGCGACAGCTAAAATTACAATCTATTTTTGCGGAAAGAATATCGAATAACGATTCGACGTTCTTTCCGTTTTTTTATTTTAACGAACCAAAAGGGAAGGTGGAAATTTAATGAAACTTAACAAATTAATTGAAAAACTCGCGGCTTTTGAGCCGAACGGCGCAGATGTAATCACTCTGTATTTGGACGCGCAAACCAATAATAACGGGCGCGAAAATTATCAGGCGTGGGTGAAAAATGAAATTTCAGAAGCCGCCGGCAATTACGAAGAAGATTCGGAAGAAGCGAAAAACTTTAACGCTGCAATCGAAAAAATCCAGAATTTTTTAGATAACGAAGCCGATGAATCGGCAAACGGAATAGCGGTTTTTGTCTCGACGGGCGATGATGAATTTTTTGAAACCGTCCAGATTGACGAGCCGTTTCCGAATAATCGAATGTTTGTTTTTCAGCGTCCGCATATTTTTCCGCTCGCGCGAATTGTTGAGCAAAATCCGAAATATGCCGTTCTCTGGGCTGACGCGAGCCGCGCCGACATCTACGTTTTCGGCGGCGAAAACACCTTGAACGTCGAAACCGAAACGCAGGCGAAAATCGAGGAAATTAAAAATGAGGAAGTGATGAAGCGCGTCAAAGTCGGCGGTTGGTCGCAGGCGCGTTATCAGCGGCGTTTTGAAAATTTCCAATTGCAGCACGCGAAAGAAGCCGTCGAAGAACTGGAAAAAGTAATGCGCGACGGCAAGATTGAACACCTAGTTTTGTGCGGCGATGAAACGACGATTATGCCGACGCTGCGCCCGCAGCTTTCTAAGGAATCGGAAGAAAAAGTGATCGCGGTTTTAAATATGAGCCAATATGCTTCCGAAGACGAAATCCGCGACAAAACGCACGAGGTATTCGGAATCGAAAACGCCGTCAAAGACGCGGAACGTGTTGAAAGAGCGATTACGGCGGCAAAATCGGCGGCAGGTTTAGGAACACTTGGCGTGGATAAAACGCTCGCCGCACTGTCGAACGGGCAGGTCGAAGAATTGCTGCTTTCTGCAAGTTTCGACGCGATTAAATACAACACGAAAGCGGTCGAAAAAGTTCTCGAAGATTATGCTCCGGGCGATGATAATTCGGCGGGCGACGAACTGCCGGAAGTATCGGAAAAACGTCAGGTTGCCGATGAATTAATCGTCCGCGCAATTAATTCATCCGCGAAAATCGTTTTTATCGAAGACGAATCGTTATTAAAAGATTCGGGCGGAGTCGCCGCCGTGCTTCGATATAATATGAATGCGACGGCAAACGGTTAAAAAAAAGGAACGCGCATTTAGCGGCAAACTAAAATGCGCGTTCCTTTTCACATTCGGCGATTTTTTCGTTGATGTATTCGGAGATTTCCGTGAAAAACTGATTTTCCGGCAATAAAAAATCGCGCGACTGCCGGTAAAAATCACGCGCCGTCGTCAAATTCCGCCGCCGCATCGCAGCGGTTTCTTTTTGGGCTTTGAAATAATAAATATCGCCGAAACGACGATTGACTCCCTCTTTTCGATTTTGTTTGACGATCTCCGAATCGTTTCGATAATCGGCGATTTTTTCGAGTGCGGAGCGAAAAACTTCAAGCGCGTCGTCGTATTTGCCGTTTTTGATGAGCGCGTCGCCGTAGAGCGATGTAAGATTAGCGAATTGAAATTCGGTAAATTCCGTGTTTTTCGGATCGTCCGCGATGAGTTCGTCCATCAAATTCATACCGCGCCCGAAATTTTCCTGCGCCGATTTACGGTCGTTTTTATAAACAAAGGTTCGCGCCAAATCCAAAAAATCTTCGGCGATTTCAAATTTTATTTCCTTGTTCACGGGATCGGCGACGAGTTGTTTTTGCCCGTATTCCAAACCTTCGCGCTGTAATTTCAAGGCTTCGTCGGCGCGTCCGAATTGGGCGATGACTTCGGCGTAGTTCGATTCGTTGACGAAAACGCTGCGCTGCGAAGTTTTGTTTTCGGGTTCTTTCGCCGACAGAATTTTCGCCGATTCGACGGCTTTTTGAAAATACGGCACGGCGGATTCGTTCCACTCACGCGCCTTCGTTTCGTGCCATAAAATCATTTCGCGCTGCGCCATCATCGAATGGTGAAACGCGATGCGACCGTTATATCTGCCTTCGAGTTTTTGCAGTTCGAGATTGTCGGGTTCGGTTTGGCGGAGTTCGACGATCATCGCCAGCGATTTCTGCAAAACCGGAATGCTTTCTTCTAATTTATCCGTCGTGCCGATCAGCCAGCCGAGATTATGAAGGGCTTTGGCGACTTCAATTTTGTTTGGCGTGTCGGGCGCAAGCGCGGCGATTTTTTCGCGTGTTTCGACATTTTTTTTTTGCAAATTCGACCGATTTTTCGCCGCCCGCGTCGCGGCGAATCATAATCTGGCTCATTCGCGCGTAAACGGTCGCCTGAGTTTTCAAAAACGCCAAATCGTTTTCGTCGTTCGGCGCGTTTTCAAAAATAGTCAATGCTTTGCTGTAACTGTTAAATGCGCCGTCGCTGTCGCCTAAGTTTTCGCCGTAAGGCTGTCCCTGAACGTCGCCGAGACGCAGATAACCTTCGACGATTTCCCGCCGCAGCTCCGAATTTTGCGTCGCCGATTCGTCCGCCGCGAGATTGTCGAGATATTTAAGCGCGTCCGCAACCATCATCGAACGCACCTTCGTCGCGCCCTGTAATTTATTGATTTCGTCGTAATAATTAAAAATCACGGCTTTGGCGAGTCCGCGTGTTTCCTCAAAACGCTGTTCGGCGCGGGCGCGTTCGATTCGCGCAGCATTCGCCTGATAAAGCGCGATGCCGATGCCGAAGGCAAGCGGGGCGAAAATCAAAACGGCGGCAGATGTGCCGATTTTATTGCGTTTGACAAATTTTGAAGCGCGGTAAAAAAACGTATCGGGACGCGCTGAAATCGGTAAGCCTGCCTGAAAACGCCGAATGTCTTCCGCAAAATTTTCGACCGAAGTGTAACGCTCCGACGCGCTTTTTTTCAGCGATTTGAGAAGAATCGTGTCCAAATCACCCTTGAGCGATTTTGAATTTTGGATTTTGGATTTTAGATTTGTTTTCGCATTTCCAAAACCGGAATCTGGAATCTGGAATCTGGAATTTACCGCCGAAGGTTTCGCCGGCGCAGTTTCAAACTGTGAATTAATTGCAGCGAGCGAATCGTTCGAGTTGAATTTATAAGGTTTCGCGCCGGTCAAAAGTTCGTAGAGAATCACGCCCAAACTGTAAACGTCGGACGCGGCGGAAATCGGCTGATTGGCGATCTGTTCGGGTGCGGCGTATTCGGGCGTGAACGGCTGAAAGCGCGTCTGCGGCAAATCATTTTCGGCTTCGGAGACGAGTTTGGCGATGCCGAAATCGAGCAGTTTCGGCGTTCCGTCTTTGGTGATTAAAATATTATCTGGCTTCAAATCGCGGTGAACGATAAAATTTTGATGCGCGAATTGGACGGCGCGGCAGACTTTGCGGAAAAGTTCGAGTTTGTCTTCGAGCGCGAGCGAATTTTCTTCCGCGTATTTCGTGATCGGTTCGTCTTCGACGAGTTCCATCACGAGAAACGGCGTGCCGTCTTCAGTTGTGCCGCCGTCAATCAACTGCGCGATAAACGGATGTTTCAATTTGGCGAGGATTTGCCGTTCCTGCACGAAACGGCGTTTTGCGTCCTTCGTTAAGAAGCTCTGCCGCAAAAATTTAACGGCGACGGTTTGGGCAAATTCGCCGTCGGCGCGTTCCGCCTCGAAAACCGTTCCCATTCCGCCCGCGCCGATTTCGTTCGTGATTCGATACTTGCCGATTGTTCTGCCGGTCAAAGAGTCGGGTTCAATTTTTTTTTCAGCCGAAAGTTTGTCCTCTTCGAGAAAACCGTTTTCGATTTCGCCGTAATCGAGAAACGACGAAACTTCCGAATGAAAATGCTCGTCCGCACCGCACAATTCGCGCAAAAATTCGGCGCGATTCTGCACCGGCTGTTCGAGCGCGATTTCCATCGCATTTTTAATTTGCCGCCAGCGTAAGGAATCCATAAAATCTGCAACGAAGAACATCAAAAGTTCGGGAGCGAACAAAAAATTTTGCTTTGATAAATTGCCGACAATTTTTGGTGTTTGAAAAATGTTTGCCGCAAAAAATGTTTTCGGGCTATGCCCGCTGATGTGCGGAAAGGCTGTGCTTTTCCGTTAGATTTCATCAAAAGAGAGAGGCTGCGCCTCGAACAGTTGGCGCGAAATTCGGGTGCGCGATACGGAAAGGCACAGCCTTTCCGCACATCGGGCGGCACAGCCGCATAATACGATGTTCATTTTTCAAACACTGCAACCGGACGGCAATTCATATTTTCAAACCGTCATACTTTTTATTCACTACAAACTTTTCAATTTTTCAACTGTCCAGAGTTTTATACAGCCACAATTTTGCCGAATTCCATTCGCGGCGGACGCGCATTACGGGAATCTGCAAAAATTCGGCGGTTTCTTCGAGCGTCAATCCGCCGAAAAATCTGAGTTCGACGATTTGTGATTGTTCGGCATCCAATTTTGCTAATTTTTCGAGCGCGTCGTGCAGTTCCAAAATCTCGACCGTGCTTAATTTCGCTTCGCTTCGCGCTTCGTCCAGCGAAATGAGAGTTTCGCCGCCGCCGCGTTTTTCCGCCTTTTTCGCCAGCGCGTGATTGACCGGAATCTGCCGCATCAGCCGCGCCGCGATACCGAAAAAATGCGCCCGGTTTTGCCACTCGATTTTCCCGTCGCTTTCAAGTAATCGCAAATACGCTTCATTGACGAGCGCGGTCGGCTGCAAAGTATGACCGATTCGTTCGCGCCGGAAAACCGCGTCGGCAATGCGCCGCAGCTCGTCATAAACGAGCGGCATCATTTCTTCGAGCTTTTCCGATTTGAGCAGTTGAGTAATTTCACCCGGCTGAGGCTCTCTCATCGAAAACATTTTACCAAGACGCGAAAAATAATTCGAATAAAAATGAAATTTTTGAACATTTTTTTTCAAAAATCCTGCATTAACTGTCAGAGAGCAAATTCTAACGATTTCAGGGATGGCAAAACACTCACTTTGAAAGTCTCGATTTGCCGGTCGTATGGAAAAGTTAGAAGGCAATTTCAAATTTTTAATCTAAGTGAGAAGTTTCAAAATATGATTGGCAAATCCAAATTCACAAAATTCGCGTTCATTACTCTATTTTCGGCATTACTTTATTTCGGCACGGGGCAAATGTTGCACGCACAGAAAATTAAACAAACCGGCAGAGCGTCGGAAAAGACAATGACGGAAAGCGTGATTGGCACAAACAACAAATCGGAATTTTTACGCACGATCAGCGGCATCGCCGATGCCGACGGTGACGGCGTGGCTGACAATCAGGATTTTTGCCCGAACACGCCCGTCGGTGCAGCCGTCAATCAATTCGGCTGCGCGGCGAATCAATCCGTCGTCGCGCCTTCGGGGTTGACGTTCTGGGCGGCGGGCGAAGGCGACGCGCGTGATGTTTCCGGCAATGGCAATGATGGAACTTTGGTTAACGGCACGACCTTCGACCCCGGCAAAGTCGGGCAGGCTTTTAAATTTGACGGCGTGGATGATTACATTTCAACCAATCTTGACGTGCAGCCTTCGGCAATGCCGACAACAACCTGGGAAGCGTGGATTTTTCCGACGCGGACTTCAGGGTTACGTCAGACGATTTTTACGGATGACGACGGCGGCTACGACCGTGCGGTAATTATCGAGCAAGGCACTTCAAATTTCGGCATCTTTAACGGCACAGGCGTTTGGCAGCCGACCACAATTGACCTCAATCAGTGGCAGCACATCGCAGTCGTTTACACGCCGACGAATATTTATTTCTACAAAAACGGTGTCGAATTTCAATATGGTGCCGCGCCGAACGGTCAGATGAGCAATAATCGTCTGGTGATCGGCGGCAATTTATTTAGCGGCGCAGCGGCTGAATTTTTTCAGGGGAAATTGTGGAAGTATCAATTTACAACCGGCAATTGTCGGCAAACGAAGTCTCGGCAATCTACAGTGCGGGCGCGAACGGCAAATTAAAGCAAGCCGCTTTCACCGCGCAGAATTCCGTTAAAATCGCCGCCGCGACGGTTAATTTCCCGTCGGCGCAAAACGGCACGGCAAACGAACAATCTCTTGATCCCGCCAATCTACCGCCGATTACGAACGGCACGCCGAAACTTTATTATGATGTTTCGACGAACGCCAATTCATCGGGCGCGAGCGTCTGTTTCAATGTCGCTGCGCTCTCGGCGAACTTTGCTAATTTGAAGGTTTATCATCTGGAAAATAACGTCTGGGTTGACCTCACGGGTTCGGCAAATACTTCGCCGAATCTCTGCACGACTGCGCTGCCTTCATTTTCGCCGTTTGCGATTGTTCAGGTTACGCCGACGGCAGCGAATGTTTCGGTCAGCGGACGCATAACGACTGCCAACGGACGCGGCATTCAAAATGCCACGATGGTTTTGACAAAAGCCGACGGCACAACTCAAATTGCGCGAACAGGAAGTTTCGGATATTACAACTTCTCGGAGGTCGCGGCTGGGCAAACGGTCATTATCAGCGTCGAGGCAAAACGCTTCAAATTTATACCGAATACAAAGCTGATAAATATCGCGGACAACATTGCGGATGCTGATTTTATGGCAGTCGAATCGAATTAGAAACTGCAAACGCCGAAAATTTACCGATAACCGCTGATTAAAATGTTGTGAAAATGACACCGGCAGCGGTTACCGGTAAAGTTCACAAGGAAATTATTTCAGGCTTGCAGCTTGGCTCTTCCCCTTACTTTTCATAAATGGAGCAAGCAGCATTTTCCGCAAAGATGTTTCGTTGACTGTTTCAAAATCCCTCACGCCGATTTTGATGTCCTCCTGCGGAACGTCTTTGCGGAAAGTATTATGAAAACGATCCCAAATACTCAAACCGCTCGACCAGTTTGAATCCATTTCCGATTGTTTTTGCGAATGATGAATGCCGTGAAGTCGGGGTGTCATAATAAAATGTTGCAAAGTGTTTTCAACATTTTCGGGCAGACGGACGTTTGAATGATGAAAGAAAATACTCAGAAACAATAAGTTTTGCCAAATCGCCAAGGCTTGCGGCGAAACGCCGATCAGCAAAATTTGTCCGGCGCGAAAGAGAACGGAAATCGTGATTTCGCCGAAGTGAAAGCGAACGGCAGTCGCCGCCGTCAAATCCAAATCAGCGTGGTGAACCTGATGAAAACGCCACAGAAAAGAACTTTTGTGCGTCAGAACGTGCCACAAATAAAGCGTGTAATCGAGCAGAATGACGGCGAGCGTCGTTTCGATAAATTTCGGCAGACGAATTACCTTTAATAAACCGA
This sequence comes from Pyrinomonadaceae bacterium, assembly GCA_965247805.1. Lineage (GTDB taxonomy): Bacteria > Acidobacteriota > Blastocatellia > Pyrinomonadales > Pyrinomonadaceae > JAFDVJ01. The sequence continues at coordinate 2,601,042 of OZ252034.1, read as the reverse complement.
AACGATTTTTTTCAACGTATTTCGTTAATTTATCGGTGACGGGGTTTTCGATTTGCGAAGCGGCGATTCCGGCAGTCGCGGCAATTGCCAAATCTCTGACTGTATTGACGATTTTCGGTTCGACCGCACGGCGCAGAGGGCGGCGAATTTCGAAAAAATACAAAGCCGCAAATGTTCCCAAAGCCAAAATCCCGCCGAACTTTTTCATAATTGAAATTATAAAATATCACGCGGCTTATGACATCTTTCACAAGCCGCTTTGCCTTTCGCGGCTTCGATATGGTAATCTTTCTCCTTTGTATTCTAACCTTTTTTCTGATCTATAAAGAGGAGTTTTTATTAAAAATGGCTAATGAAGGAAACGGACAAGTCGGACAAGTCGTGCAGATTATCGGTCCGGTTGTTGACGTAGAATTTTCAAACGATTATTTACCACCAATTTATCAGGCTTTGCGAATTGTTTCGGAAGGCTTTGATGTCGAAACAAAAGTTGACACGGTTTGCGAAGTTCAGCAGCATTTGGGCGAAGGTCGTGTGCGTGCGGTTTCGATGCTGCCGACGGACGGAATGGTTCGCGGAATGAAAGTGCTTGACCTCGGCGGACCGATTACGGTTCCGGTCGGTGAAGCAACACTCGGACGAGTGATGAACGTCATCGGCGATCCGGTTGACGAACTCGGCGCGGTCAATTCCGATCACCGCGATTCGATTCACAGACACGCGCCAACATTTGATGAGCAGTCAACGACGCTCGAAATGTTTGAAACGGGAATCAAGGTTATTGACCTGATTCAGCCGTTTTTGCGCGGCGGAAAAATCGGTCTCTTCGGCGGCGCGGGCGTTGGCAAAACGGTTTTGATTCAGGAACTTATCAACAACATTGCGAAAGCGCACAGCGGTTATTCGGTGTTTGCCGGTGTCGGCGAACGCACGCGCGAAGGTTTTGACCTTTTGGAAGAATTCGTCGAATCGGGCGTTATTGATTACGGCGCAGCGTTTATGAAGGACAAGGAAGAAAACGGCGGCTTTAACCTGCCGATGGTTGATAAAAATTCCTTGAAAAATTCCAAAGTTGCACTCGTTTTCGGACAGATGACCGAACCTCCGGGAGCGCGTTTAAGAGTTGCGCTGTCAGGTCTGACGGTCGCCGAACATTTCCGCGATCAGGGCAACGACGTGCTTTTCTTCGTTGACAACATTTTCCGCTTTACACAAGCCGGTTCGGAAGTGTCCGCACTTTTAGGACGTATGCCGTCGGCGGTTGGTTATCAGCCGACGTTGGCTTCGGAAATGGGCGAAATGCAGGAACGCATTACTTCGACAAAAACGGGCGCGATCACTTCGATTCAAGCTGTTTACGTTCCGGCGGACGATTACACCGATCCCGCGCCGGCGACGACGTTTGCTCACCTTGACGCTGTGACGGCTTTGTCACGTCAGATTGTGGAACTCGGAATTTATCCGGCGGTTGACCCGCTCGCGTCGAATTCGCGTATTCTCGATCCGCAAATCGTCGGCGACGAGCATTACAATACGGCGCAGGAAGTCAAACGAATTTTGCAGAGATACAAGGATTTGCAGGACATTATCGCAATTCTCGGTCTCGACGAACTTTCGGAAGACGACAAATTAACTGTTGCGCGTGCGCGTAAAATTCAGAGATACTTTTCACAGCCGTTCTTTGTCGGCGAAAAATTCACCGGACTTCCGGGCGAATACGTCAAAGTCGAAGACACGATCAAAGGTTTCCGCGAAATTCTCGACGGCAAATGCGACGATATGCCCGAACAGGCGTTTTATATGGTCGGCACAATCGAACAGGCGCGTGAGAAGGCGAAGAAAATGGCAGCGGGAGCTTAAACAGTCAACAGTTATCAGTTATCAGTCAACAAATTGATAACTGATAACTGATAACTGATAACTGAAATTATGATTAAGTTAGAGATAGTAACACCTGAGAAAAAGGTTTTTGATGAATCTGTTGATGCGGTGACTGTGCCGACAATGACGGGCGAAGTCGGTATTCTGCCGAATCACGCGCCGCTGATTTCAACGCTCAAGTCAGGCGTTTTGACCATTTCGACAAAAGGCGCGAGTGAAAGAATGGTTGTATCCGGCGGTTTTCTCGAAGTTAGTTCAAATAAAGTTTCGGTTTTGACCGATATTGCTGAGAAAGCCGATGAAATCAATGTCGAAACAGCGCGAACCGAACGCGAAACCGCTGAAAAATTATTAGGCGGAAATTGGAACGGCACGGAAGAAGAATTTGAAGCCGAAAAGGAAAAACTCGAAAGAGCGCAGGCACGTCTCGCGCTGACATCGGGCAGATAACAATAAAATTATTTTCAATTTTCAGACCGCGACTTTGAGTAAAAAGTCGCGGTTTTTGACTTTAAATCCTCGACAATAAAAAAAAAACAAATATTTTTAGAAAACTTAAAAGATTAGTCATTTATTCCTGCCAAATAGTTAAGAAATATTTGGTTGAGGAAGACTTTCACGGCTTTTCCTGCCCTTTCTTGAAGTAGGAAAATTGGAGGAAGAAAAATTTTTATGTTTAAATTGAGTAAAAAATTAAACGGTTACGTCGGAAAAAAGTTTCGGCTCGGAGTGACGACAGCTTCACTGGCAATTCTATTTGTAGGTTTTTCGGATAGTGCGTTGGCGAACACTATTCGCTGGTATATTTCACCGAGCGATCCGTATGTGCAAACGTGGTCGAATACAACGGCGATCAATGCTGATAACGATTGGAGCAATTTTATCGCCATTAACGGTTATCGCGGCGATGGTTTAGTGACCACTCCGGGCGTTGATCCGCAGACGGTTTTGGCGGACGGCGAAACGACACCGATTAATGTCATTGCCAACCAATCAAATCCGAATACATTAATTCCGGGCGGCGTGGCGGAATTTGACGGCATTACAAATCCGACAATCGCGTTGAAAGGTTCCGACATCGCCAGTGCGCCGCATCTCGTCATTCAACTGCAAAAGGAAAGTTGTCCCGACAACAAGTTTATCAGCATCAGCTATAAACTCCGCGACCTCGACAGCACGGCGACCAATGCGGTTTCGCCGGTTGCCCTTCAATATCGGGTCGGCACATCAGGCAATTACATCAATGTTCCGAGCGGTTACGTTGCCGATGCAACAAATGCGAACTCTGCTACAAAAGTTACAACGGTTGTCACGACGTTGCCGCATATACCGGTTTCTAATGTTTATGTTTATATCAGAATTTTGATGACTAACGCCGTCGGAAATGATGAATGGGTTGGAGTTGATGATATAAACGTCGCCTGCTTCACGCCGACGGCTGCAAGCGTCAATGTTTCAGGCAGAGTAATGAACGAAAAAAGCGGTGTTTCGCGGGCAACGGTTTTGTTGACGGATGAACTCGGTAACACGATGAGCGTTCAGACGAATTCATTCGGCATTTACAAATTTGAAAATCTTCCGGCAGGGAGATTTTACTTGGTAAATGTTTACGCTAAAAGGTATTTCTTTGAACCGCGCCTTTTGTCGCTGACTGATTCGATTGAAAATTACGATATATATCCGCAACCCTAACAGATAAAATTCAAATGTAAAAAGGTGAAAAGGTTTTGTTGATTTGATAAAACTTTTTCACCTTTTTTAGTTTTTAATGCTGAGAAAAAAAACTGCAAAATACCTCGGATAAACGAACGAAATCAGATTCTCAAAAAACAAATTGCGCTTCTCGTAACAACGATGGCAACACTTGAACATTTGAAAAAATCTGATCGAGTTTGATAATTTGTGTTTCAAGTTTTAGATCATCTTCAGTCAAAACTCCTTGAAATGCGCCGTTATCGTCAATTACGAAAAGTCTTACCGCATTTTGTCTTCTCAAAATCTCGGAACATTCGGCGGTCGTCGCGCTTTCCTTAACCTTTGTAATGTTACCGTTCATCACGCGACCGGCGGAAATCCGCTGCGGATTCAAGCCATCGGCAATCGTTTTCAAACAAATATCGTGTTCCGTAACGACTCCAATAATATTTTTATGTACCAAACTCTCGACAATTGCAACATACGAACAATTTTTCTCGACCATCATTTGAAACAATTCCGGCAAAGGTGTATCGGAAGTGCAGAAAATATCCTTATTTTTTGAAATTTGGCTTGCCGTCATTTTAGAATTCTCCTTTTAACCTAACGTAATGCAAGATTCGTTTGCAGTGTATGAATTAATTGCAGCAATATTCGAATCCGGCGATGAATTGTTCAAACGCAAAAATCATTCCAACAAATCTACAGTTATTACTCACCTTACGCAATATTTGAAAAAAAGATAAAATATCCGACACGATGAAACATTTGTTGGATATTTATTCAGATTACTTGTTGGCATCATTTTCGCAAACTTCGGCGACTGGTTTAAGCAATTTGCTCGACGGCGAAATCAGCCACGATCAAGTTACTCGTTTTCTGGCGAATAAGAAACAAACGAGCAAAGATTTATGGCGACGAGTCAAACCTTTTGTCAAAAAAATGAGTTCGGCAAAAGGCGTTTTGATCATTGACGATTCAATTGAAGAAAAGCCTTATACCGACGAGAACGACATCATTGCGTGGCACTATGATCACTCGAAAGAGCGTAATATCAAAGGCATTAACTTTGTTTCGTGTCTTTATCAAAACACTTTTGAGAATCAATCATTGGCACTGCCGATCAGTTTTGAATTAGTCGCCAAAACTGACAAATACATTGATAAAAAGACGCAGCAAGAGAAACGTCGCAGCCCGACCACGAAGAACGAAGTGGCACGCGCGATGATTGCCCAAGCGGTCAAAAATCAAGTTCAGTTCGGCTATGTCTTATTCGATGCGTGGTTCTCCAGTGTTGAGAATCTCAAGTTTATCAAAGAAGTTTGTCAAAAAGATGTCATTTGTCCGATCAAAACCAATCGCTATGTCGCCTTGAGTTTTGAGGACAAAAAGAGCGGTCGTTGGACGGCAGTTTCAACGCTTGAAATCGAAGCAAACAGCGTTCTGGAAATCCGGCTCGAAGGAGTCGAATTTCCGCTTTCGTTGGCACAACAAATCTTCACAAACGAAGATGGCACAAGCGGTATTTTGCATTTGATTTCAAGCGATAGAACGCTTCTCAAAGACCGGCTAACCACAATTTATCAAAGACGATGGAGCGTGGAAGTTTACCATAAATCATTGAAACAAAATGTTAGTTTGTCAAAATCCCCGACGCAAACGGAGACCACCCAAACCAATCATTTTTTCGCTGCCTTGTGCGGCTACATAAAATTGGAAATGCTGAAAGTAGCAACCAAAACAAATCATTTTGCTTTGAAAAAGAAATTATATGTCAAGGCTCTCCAATCAGCTTTTCAAACTTTGCGGGATTTGAATCCAATTCAATTCTCCGCGTAAGGTGAGAAATTATAAAACATTAAATAAATTTAACTTTTTGGCTTAATCGTAAAATAGCGCGAAACAGGCAAAAACTACTTTCTGTCATACCGTTTTAATGGGAAGAATAAAGAACACGGCAACGAACAAATACCGCCATCAAGTTTCTACTTTCTTCCCATTCAAAGTTTAGAAGTAAAGTTTTATAAAAAACTACTGATGCCGCGCTTTCAAAAAGAAGCGTTATGGGAATATTGTTTTGTTGCCGCAACACTGAAATTTAGAGGAGAAATTGAATGAATTTTTTCAAACGGACTATCGGAAGTTCGGCGCGTTTTGTCGCCATCGGTCTATCGTTATATTTGTACCCTTTACAATTAAAGAATATGCAATAGAAAAGGAACTCGGACACGCTTGTCCGAACAAACGCGGGAGCGTTTGAATCCACTTGACTATTTTTCAACTCGAACTGAAACCGGAACTTTTAGTGTTTTCCGAACGCTTTCGGACAAGCGTGTCCGAGTTCCGTTAAAAATCAGTTATTGCCTAGTTTCTAAAGGTAAATGGTATTAGTTTCGTCCATTGTCCTTGCTTCCGATTGGGGCAGCGTCATTGCCTCTGCCGGTTTCGGCGCAAGCGCATAATCTGAAAATTCAAGCGCGAATAATAACTCTGCGTTCATCAATGGATTTCTTGAAAAAGACACAAAATTTGTGATCGGGACCTGCGAAAGTTTTTCCGGCGTGATTGAAGTCGAAGGCACAGACGCAAGAGAAACACAGCCGACAGGTTATACAACTTTTGGCGCGGCTTATTCAGCGATACCGACTTTAAGACAGAGGATAGATAACGATTTATCCTGACTTAAAAGGGAAAAGGTTTGCCAAAAGCCTTTTCCCTTTTTTTGTGCGATAATTTCAAAAATATTAACGGTTTACCAAACAAAATGTCCATCTACGAAAATTTCAAGCCGATTGATTTAGAGAAAATTCATACTTACGAACTTGCCTCGCGTCCAAGCAAAGTGACGATTGATGATTTTGCGCGTCCGTTTGACGGAAATGATTCGCTCAAAAACTTTCTCGATAATTTGCCGGATGTTTTAGCCGTTAAATCTTTGCGTGAAATCGCCGCGCAAATCCGCCGCGCACGAGAATTAAATAGATCAATAATTTGGGGCATTGGCGGGCATTTCGTCAAAACCGGACTTGCGCCGGTGCTGATTGATTTAATGAAGCGCGGTTTTGTAACGGCAATTGCCGCCAACGGTTCGGTGCTGGTTCACGATACGGAAATCGCAATCGCCGGTTTTACATCGGAAGATGTTGACGCAGGTTTAGGCAAAGGCGACTTCGGCGCGGCGCGTGAAACCGGTGAAATAATGAATAAAGCCGCCAAACTTGGTGCATCTGACAATTTAGGTTTGGGCGAAGCGATGGGCAGGGAAGTTTCCGAATTAAATCCGCCAAATGCTGATAAATCATTGCTTTGTCAGACTTTTGCAAATAAAATTCCGTTCACGGCGCATCTCACAATCGGCGCGGACATCGGACATTTTCACGCGGGTTGCGACGGTGCGGCACTCGGCGCGACTTCGCACACGGATTTTAAATTGTTCTGTTCGATTGTGAAAGAATTAAACAGCGGCGGAGTTTATTTAAATATCGGTTCAGCCGTCACACTGCCCGAAATCTTTTTAAAAGCCGTTACCGTTGTGCGAAATTTAGGTTTTGAATTGCAGGATTTTACGACCGCAAATTTTGATTTTATTCAACATTATCGTCCGCTGACAAATGTCGTTCGTCGCCCGGTCGCCGGCGGCGCAGGACGCGGATTTTCAATCACCGGACATCACGAAATTATGATTCCACTTCTCGCCGCGCAGATTTTTGACATAAAGGCGGAAACCCGCGCGTAAGCAAGGGTGTCACAAGCGAACTTGTTAGTATCCTTGCTTACGCGCGGGTTTCCGCCTTCATTCAGCAACCGCAAATTTGCTCTAATTTCCTAACCCGAAAAATTTACGAATTGAGTCGAAAACTCCTGATTGAACGGTTTGCGGATCAGTGGTATGTTGGTCGTGGATTTCGATTAATTTGACGCGGCGTTCTTCGATGATGTCGCCAAATCTCTCAACCAGATCAAGATTTTCTTCGAGAATCGGTTTCAGACAATTTTGCGTTATTTCCAAAACCTCGGTTTCTTCGGTGGCGACGACGGTTGCCGTGCGTGGTTCGCCGGTGAAAAGTCCCATTTCGCCAAAAAAATCGCCTTCGCTCAAACTGCGTAAAACTTTAATTTTGCCGTTTTCGTTAATTTGAACTTTGACCGCGCCGCGATGGATGACGAACATCGAATTGCCGTCTTGTCCGCGCCGGACGATTTTTTCATTCGGCGAAAAGATTTTTGCTTCGACCGATTCGGCGATTCGTTGCGTTTCTTCATCGGTCAGCGGCGCAAACAGCGGAACATCGCTCAGACGGTCGAAAATCTCATTAACCGATTCGGCAAAGTCCGGTTCGAGTCCTTGTTTTTCAATAAAAAGTGTTCGCGTCGGGAAGGCGAAATGGATGTTTTCACGCTGAAAAGCATACCAAATTCGTTCCCGGACAAGTGCGTCGGTGTCGTTATATTTGGTGTAATCTTCCAGCCAATATTTGACTTCCCATTCGATTCCGTTGTCGCCGAGATTTTTTATTCTGACAATCGGACGAATTTTCGGCGAAACATTTTCAACCTGACGAATGACTTCACGAATCAAATGAATTGTCTTCGACGGCGAAGCTGAATAAAGTGTGCTGAAAAAATTGAGCCGCGCATTAAGATTATCGCGCGGCGCGACTTCGATAAATTCTTTGCCAAGCACGGCGTTGCTGATGACGACGATTTTGTTTTGAAAAGTCCGAAGTTTCACGCCGCGCCACGAAACGCTTTCGACCACGCCGGTATATTTGTTGCTTTGCAGATTGATGACATCGCCGATTTGAAAAGGCTGATCGGCTTGCAGAGCGATTCCCGCAAACAGATTTCCCAATGTATCTTGAAGTGCGAGACCGACGACGATTCCTAAAATCGTCGAACCAGTAAACAACGGCGCAAGTTGAACGCCCGGATATTGAGACTGAAAAATGACGAAAAACGCGACGATGCACAGCACAATTGTCAGAATTGTTCTGACAAGTGAAGAAATTTCGTTCTGTGCCGAATTACGGAGAACAACGTGAAAAATTAAAAAACTAATATAACGAACCGTAATAATGACAATCGCCATCCATAAGACAATTTTTACGAGGTGATAAAGATTTATAACGAGATTGATTGATGTTTCGCCCATTTGCGGGTTCATCATCGAAACACCGGAACTGATTATTTTGCCGTCAACCAGCGACAAGCCGAAATAATTTATTAAATATTCCTGGATCGTTTTTTCGTCGGGAATAATTATCAGCAAAAGTGTAATTATCGTCGTTGAAATCAGGAAAAAAACCGTTCGTTTTCTTAGTTCGTTTGCAAACATAATCGGATTTAAGGCTTACAACATATCAACAATCGTATTTCCAATCAACAGCAGTGAGAGAATTGACAGAACAAAGGTGATGAACCACGCGAGAACTTTAAAGGGTAAATTGTTGGCATATTCACCCATAATCTCGCGGTTGCTCGAAAGTGAAACGATGGCAATCAGCAGAATCGGCAGTAAAATCCCGTTAATTGACTGCGTAATCAGGAGTAGTTTGATTTGCGGAATGTTCGGAATGAGCGCGATAATCATTCCGAGAACGATCAAAGTCGTAAAAATTCCCAAGAAAATCGGAGCTTCGCGGAACGAACGCGACAAACCTTTTTCAAAACCTAAAGCCTCGCTCAAACTGTAAGCCGTCGCCAGCGGCAAAACGCCCATCGCCAGCATAGCCGCGCCGAAAAGTCCGACACCGAAGAGATATTTTGCATAATTTCCGGCAAATGGAGCAAGCGATTCGGCGGCGGTCGCGGCGGAATCGAGTTCGTAAATCCCGTTTTGATGAAGCGTTGCGGCGGTCGCTATCACGATAAAAGCCGCGATCAAACACGCAAAAATTGTCCCGACAATCGCATCGGCGCGAACGAGCGGCAAATCTTCCGTATCCATTCCTTTTTCAACAACCGATGACTGCACGAAAACCTGCATAAACGGTGTGACGGTCGTGCCGATCAAAGCCGTTACCGTGAAAAGATAACCCGTATCAAATTGAAAACTCGGTCGGACAAATTCGTGCGCGACCTGTCCCCAATCGGGTTTAGCGAGAATTGCCGAAATGATGTAGCCGAAAAAAACGAGCGACATCGCCAGAAAAACCCGTTCAACGCGTTGCTGTGAACCTTTCACGACTAACCACCAAATTAATCCCGCAGTCAGCGGCACAGTCAAAAATCGCGGAATGCCGAAAAGTTCCGAAGCCTGCGCGATGCCGATAAATTCGGACACAATCACGCCGCTGTTGGCAACCAAAAGCGAAAGCATTACGAGTGCCGTCCAACGCACGCCGAATCTTTCACGAATTAAATCCGCCAAACCTTTGCCCGTGACAACGCCCATTCGGACGGACATTTCCTGCGCGACGATTAAACTGATTGTCATCGGAATAAATGCCCAGAGAAGTGTGTAGCCGTAACCTGCGCCGACGGTTGAATAAGTGGCGATTCCGCTGGCTTCGTTGCCGGCATTGGCGGCAATAATTCCGGGACCCAAAACGGCAAGGTAGGCAACGAATCGGTATTCAGACAACGAACGGCGGACACGCGCCGGAAAGCGCACGAATTTCTGCACAAATTTGGTTGATAAAACTCGTGGAAACGCCATTTTTACATCTACTGTCGCTGTCTGTCATTTTCGTCAGCAAAACGGTCTGAACTCGACCGAAAATTGAATATAACTTGTAAATTTAGAATAACAAAGTTATGAGTAAAAAAAAATTATGATTGCGGTAAAAATCAGCGAATAAAAAACTTGGCGATTTAAGTATTGAGGCAGAAGCCCGCGCGTGAGCAAGGGCGCAAGGTGTTATATTGATCTGCCCTTGCTCACGCGCGGACTTCTGCCGGCTAATCCGCTAAAAGTATTATCAAATTTACTTAATTCGACGATAAAGTTATTAGTCGGATACATCTGCAAACTCGGTTAGATGAAAAAATTTACTAAACATAACAATCACTTGAGTTTTGCGCCATCCGAATTTAAAATATATGTTTGATTCACAAGCATTAAAATCTGTCCGGCAAAACAAACATATATGACACATAATCTTTTCAACACACGGCAAACATTCAAAACGGGAAACGGCACTGACGGAGTATTTTACTCACTGCCGCAATTGGAAAAGGAAGGTATCGGCGCGATTTCGCGGCTTCCGATTTCGATTCGCATCGTTCTCGAATCGGTTTTGAGAAACTTCGATGACGGCAAAAAAGTTTCGGAGGCGAACGTCCGCGCGCTTGCCGGTTGGATTGCGGCGAATGAGCGCACGGAAGAAATTCCGTTCACGGTCGCCCGCGTTATTTTGCAAGATTTCACGGGCGTTCCGCTGCTCGTAGATTTGGCGGCGATGCGTTCGGCGGTTGAAAAATTAGGTAAAGATGTCGGTGTCATTGAACCGCTTGTGCCGGTTGATTTAGTGATTGACCACTCGGTTCAGGTTGATTACGCAGGCAGCGAAACGGCTTACACGCGCAATATGGAAACCGAATTTAAGCGCAACGAACAGCGTTATAAATTTCTCAAATGGGGAACTCAAGCCTTTAACGGTTTTCGCGTCGTGCCGCCCGGAATCGGGATTGTTCACCAGGTAAATCTCGAATATTTAGCGAAAGGCGTGTTTGAAAAAGACGGTGTTTATTATCCCGATTCGCTCGTCGGAACTGATTCGCATACGACGATGATTAACGGACTCGGCATTGTCGGTTGGGGCGTTGGCGGCATCGAAGCCGAAGCCGGAATGCTTGGACAGCCCGTTTATTTCTTAACGCCGGATGTCGTCGGCGTGTGTCTTTCAGGAATTTTGCCGCAGGGCGCGACGGCGACGGATTTGGTTTTGCGAATCACGGAAATGCTTCGGAAGGCAAAGGTTGTCGGTAAATTTGTTGAATTTTTCGGCGAAGGTGCGGCAAGTCTGCACGCGACCGACCGGGCGACAATTGCAAATATGGCTCCCGAATACGGCGCAACGATGGGATTTTTCGGCACTGACGAAAAAACTTTAGATTATTTGCAGGCGACCGGACGCGACGAAGCCGACATCGAAACCGTTAAAAATTATTATGAAGCGCAAGCGATGTTCGGCATTCCGCGCGAAGGCGAAGTTGATTATTCGACGGTTTTAAACCTCGATTTAGCGACGATTACGTCTGCCGTCGCCGGACCGAAACGTCCGCAAGACCGCATTGAACTTTCTGCTTTGGATGATAGATTCGTCGAATTATTCGGGCAAACCGTTGCCGATGGCGGTTACGGCAAAAACAAGGAAGATTTGGAAAAACGCTATATGGTGACGATGGGCGTTAAATCTCATTCGACCAGCGAAGGCGGCGGCGAACAATCGGCAAAATCAATTCCGCTGCCGATTTTAGGCGAAGTCAGCGAGAAAAATACCAATATTACAACCGAAGTCGAAATGATGAATAATCGCCCGACACCTGACCGCGTGGAAGATTTGCACGAAGAAATTCCGACTCAGACGACTTCGGTCGGCAGCGGCGACGTGCTGATTGCGGCAATCACTTCCTGCACGAATACCTCGAATCCATCAGTGATGATCGCCGCCGGAATCGTCGCTAAAAAGGCGGTTGAAAAAGGTATGAAAGTTCCGGCTTACGTTAAAACCTCGCTTGCGCCGGGTTCGCGCGTGGTGACGGAATATCTAAACAAAACCGGATTGCAGCCTTATTTAGATCAAGTCGGTTTCAATCTCGTCGGCTATGGATGTACTACTTGCATCGGTAATTCAGGTCCGCTCGATGCGGGAATTGAGGAAGCGATTGTCGAACACGATTTGATTGCCGCGTCGGTTTTGTCGGGAAATCGTAATTTCGAGGCGCGGGTTCACCAAAATATTAAGGCGAATTTCCTGATGTCTCCGCCGTTGGTCGTCGCTTACGCACTCGCCGGAACGGTTATTAAAGACGTTTATCTGCATCCGATTGGGCAGGATTCGGATGGCAACGATGTCTTTTTGAAGGACATTTGGGCATCGCTTGATGAAGTTAAAGAACATCTCGCCGCCGCATTTGACCCGGTGACTTACAAAAAACTTTACAGCGAATTTGCCGAGCAAAATCCGTTGTGGAACGAAATTCCGTCCTCGACCGGCGCGACTTATGATTGGGACAGAAATTCGACCTATATTCAGGAACCGCCGTTTTTTGATGATTTTTCGATGGAAACAGGGAAGTTTTCGGACATCAAACACGCCCGCGCACTAGCGATTTTCGGCGATTCGGTGACGACCGATCACATCTCGCCCGCCGGAGCGATCAAGCCGAGTTCGCCTGCCGGACTTTATCTACAATCGCTCGGCGTGCCGGTCGAAGATTTCAATTCCTACGGTTCGCGGCGCGGCAACGACCGCGTGATGCTGCGCGGAACTTTTGCGAATGTCCGCATCAAAAATCTGATGGTCGCGCCCGTCGAAGGCGGATTTACAAAGTATCAACCGGATGGCGAAGACGCAACAATCTATGACGCGGCGGTTAAATATCAAGCGGAAAACACGCCGACGATGATCTTCGGCGGACAGGAATACGGAACGGGGAGTTCACGCGATTGGGCGGCGAAAGGCACGCGTTTAATGGGTGTGAAAGCCGTAATTGTCCAGTCGTTCGAGCGCATTCACCGTTCAAATCTCGTCGGAATGGGCGTTTTGCCGCTGCAATTCAAGGAAGGTCAAAACGCGCAGACTTTGAATCTCGACGGAACCGAAACCTTCGATTTAACCGGACTCGAATCAGGTGACATCAAGCCGCGTCAGGATGCAGTTTTGAAAATAACTCGCGCTGACGGCACGAGCGAAGTAGTAATTTTGACGCTGAGAATTGACACTCCGATTGAAGTCGAATATTACAAATCCGGTGGAATTTTACCGTATGTTTTGCGGCAATTGTTAAATCAGCAATCGTAATGCAGACGCGACGGACAACTTTACAAATAAAAAAGACTTGCCGGGTAAAGCAAGTCTTTTTCTACATTTAAAGGGCTAAAAATTAGTAACCCCAACGATTGTTGCGGTTGTCGCCCTGACCGTAGCCGCGTCGAAAGCCTTGCAGAAATGCCTGACGATAGACGCGTTTGTATTCTTCTTTATTGCCGAAGCTGCGGTCATAGCCGTTTAATCCGTTTTTGTAAGGGCGCGTATCTTGCGGATTGTAACGGTCGCCTTCGCGGGCTTCTTCGATGCCTTTGTTCAAGCCGTCTTGATAGCCGTTTTGTTGGGCAACGCGGTAAAAGTTGTTGTAGCCGTTGTTATAACCGCCGTTGTTGCCATAATAACCGTTGTTATTGCCGTAATTGTCATTGTTGTTACGATCTCGGCGGCGGTCGCGGCGGTCGTCACGACGATCATCGCGGCGGTCACGACGATCTTGATTGTTGTAATTGTCATCGTCACGGTCGCGGTTGTTATACTGAGCTTTTGCATCAACTCCCGTTAAAATCAATAAACCGAAGGCAAACGTCAGCAAAAGACCTGCTTTTTTCAGATTGTTTTTAATTTTATTTGTAGTCATATATTTCTCCTTGGAATAGCCCGCTATTGTTAATGGCAAAATATATGCCAAAACTGCACAAGTAAGTTAAAATGTTGAAATATCGAAATTTCGGTAAAACAAAATGTAGTCCAAAATACCATTTCGTATAATTCAAACGACCTGATATTCGTTTTGGGGCGAAGAAACATAGAATTTGTTCGGCATCCATACAGTTTTAGAGTTTATAATTTGATTCATAAAATGATTACGACAATCGCATTTGACGCAGACGATACGCTTTGGCATACGGAGCGGATTTTTATTTCGACGAAGGAAAAATACACCGCACTTTTAGCCGAATTTGCGGATAAAAACTATATTGAAAAGCATCTCGACATAACTGAAACCGAGAATATCAAGCATTTCGGTTACGGTATCAAAGGCTTTACGCTTTCAATGATCGAAACGGCTTGCGATTTGACAAACGGCGCAGTTACCGGCGATAAGATTAAACAAATCATCGAATTTGCACGCGAAATGCTTGCCGCGCCGATTGATGTTCTCGAAGGTGTGCGAGAAATGATTGAAGAACTTTCAGAAAAGTATCATTTAATGGTTATCACGAAAGGCGATTTGCTCGATCAGGAAACAAAGTTGGCGCGGTCGGGTTTGGGTGACTACTTCGACGCGTTTGAAATCGTTCCGCGCAAGGACGCGAAAATTTATCAATATATAATGCGCCGTCACTCAATTTCGCCGGATGAGTTCATAATGGTCGGCAACTCGCTCAAATCGGACATACTACCCGTTCTCGAAACCGGCGCAAAAGCCGTTCACGTCCCGTATGAAACCGAGTGGTTTCACGAAATGGTGACGGACGAAGAGCTAAAAGATAAAGAATTCGGAAGCATCGAAAAGATGAGTGATTTAACTGCTTGGCTGAAATTATTGTAAAAACAAAGAGGTCAGCCGAAACGATTCGGCTGACCTCAAACATTTTTAGAATACTAAATTAAAACTTAAAGAGATATTGTATTTGCCGCCGTCGGATAAAGCGGTCGGGCATCCAATTCAACAAATCTGACCGGAACCGCCCCATTAATTTTAACCTTTTCCTTGTAGCTTTCATACCATTTTTCGCAATGCGCGCAATGGTAGAATTTTTCAAAATCCTCGCCCGTAAAATCTAAAACGAGGTCGCCGTTACAGTGCCAACATTTCATAGACAACTTTCTCCTTTTTCGTAAATTGGAATACCAGTTTAGCACACTCCGAACACGATTGCCAAGACTTTTTTTCAACACGATTAAACAGCTAATTCAAACTTTTATTTAGCGGCGCGAAAAACCAAAAAGTAATCCATTCCGTCGGGCTTAACGAAATCATAATCCTCGACTTTTGTAAAACCGGCGCGTTTTAGTTCGTCAATCACCGTATCTTTACTGATGCCGTGATCGTCGCCGCTGCCGTTGCGGTCAATGATGCCGACAAGTGCGTCCTTCTTTAAGGATTTTCGCACTTTTTCAAGCACTTTAATCGGTTGTGCGATTTCATGATAAGACTTGAGAATCAACACCGCATCAACCGAATTTTCCGGTAGTTTCGGGTCGTCTTCCGTGCCTAAAACGGTTTCAATATTTCGTAAGTTTTCCTTTTTAGCGCGTGAATTAATGTATTTTAGGTAATCCTGATTTATTTCAACGGCGAAGACTTTTCCGCCTTCGCCAACCCGTTTTGCCGCTCGCGTTGTGAACCAGCCCGAACCTGCGCCGATGTCGGCAACCGATTTCCCCGCCGTGATTTTCAAAATGTCCATCACCCGGTTAATTTGCAAATTTTTGGCGCGTTCATCAGATTCAAAAATTGATAAATCGCCCGTATATGGTTCGCTTACCGGACGATTGATGTTGTCGTCAAACGGTGTCGGCGTGGTCAAAGCCGAAGTTTGCGCCGTCGAAGTCTGCGTCGTCTGACACGCTCCCAAGCCAAAAACGGAAAGAAACACGAGTTTCACTATAACTACCGCAGTCAGAATTTTTTTCATCTCTTTTTGATGTTGAAATGCTTAATGTAATTTGCCGGTAAATTTAAGTCAATTCGTGGCATAAAAATAAAAAATAAAAAACTTTTTACAAATTTCAGCAAATAGATAAAGATTTACTTGTCTAAACCATACAGTGTTTTAAAGTAATTCAGAAATCAACACAAAATAAGTGTTTCGATTTAGTGTTTTCTGTAAAACTGCCGACTCCGCCAATAATTTTTATGATAATTCGCAATGACCAAATAAATTCTTTAAGAGAAGACGATTACCCGCGTTTAATCGAAACGATTCGCCAATATTTGCGGGACAATCATCAGAGCGCGGTGATGGGTTTTGATGATGAACAATTGCGTTCGATGATTCGCGTCGGCATCAAACGCGCCGAAAAATATGAAATGAATTCGGACGCGGGCTTCGGTGCATTTGTCGCCATAATGTTTGAAGTTGCGCCGAATTTCGACGAACATCCGAATATTAAAAAAGCTCTGATGGACAAAACCGTCAGCCCGAATTCACGAATTCTCGACATAATTCACCGGACGACCGAAAAAGACTGGGACGAAGCCGAGCAGTCATACGACCCGGAAGGCTGGAAATCGTAAAAAAAAGAGAATAAAAATGGATAACCTTAAAGATTATAAAAGTTCATCGAGTTCATCGAATGAAAAAGGAAAATCGCCCGCAAATAGAGTTTCGGAAACCGTGCAAAAGTGTCAATCACTGCTTGAGACACGAGAGCGCCTGATTCATCAATGCGAAAACCCGACTGACCTATTATATGGTTCGGGAGTTGAAAATAAAGAATGTATGGCGTGTCACGGAAAAGTTCCCCGTGAAGATCATTGTCTGCCGCCGAATGATGAAACTAATAAACTGGCTCACAAATTTCTGGACGCGATGATTAAGGAATCCGGCTATCGCAAAGGAGATGCGGAAAACAAATTACTCTTCAAATTAAATCGAAAAACGGAAATTTATAACAAATCTTATTGTCTCGGAGTTTTGCAGTGCGTCGGTGTTAACGGCATCGAGTTTTATGTTGACTGTTCAGGAAAAGGACAAAATGTTCCGAATATCTTCAGGCAAGTTTACGAAATTCTGAGGGAAGATTTTAAAGGACAGGGATCATCACCGACGAATCAATTTAATAAAGATGGAAGTATAATCGGCAATATTGTCTTAAAAAGATTTGTCGCCGCCAAAAAGGGAAGTCAGGAGAATACCTTCATTTGCAAAGATGTTGATGGCTGCGAAAATACGCCCGGATTTTGCGCCGGTCCCAAGCTCGTCGCGCGGGCATTGATGGAAGGTTTGGTTCCAATCGGCTTAACCGAACTTTTTGTTTCGACCGATAACAGTATGGGAGCGTTTTGGAAATCCTGCGATACCTGCAAAGTTAATTTTCAACCGATGCTCTGCGGATTGAAAGAAGCCTTGGATAAATTACCGGAAAAAATAAAAATCTCGGAAGAAAGCCAAGCCAGAGGTGAAAAAGCAGAACAGGAAGATAAGGCAACCAAAGAAAAAGAAGGAACTGAAATTGTCGAACAGTTGACAAATTTAGCTTATGAACTTACTCCTGATTTGCCGATTGAACCGCAAAACATAGATTCCGATAAGATTGATGAAATGATCGCAAAATATGCGGAACATCTGAGAAGACAGTTTGATCAGAAAAAGGATTCCGCAAATTTGAAGATACTTATTAAACTGATTCATTCCGAAAAAGCACCGGAAGATATTGGAAAATATCTGGCGGATAAGTTTGGGTTGAATGTTTTTAGTTGATCGTGGACGAAGCTGTTTTGTTTCAAGATTAATAGAAACATTTTCAAAATCACCGACGTAAAACTTGCCGACATACTTTTCAAATCATTCGGTGAGGCAAATTTCTTAATGCTGAAAGCAATCGAATTAACCAAAACATACAAAAGCGGCAGCGACGAATATCGCGCTTTGAGCGGCGTAACGGTCGAAATAGCGGGTAACGATTGTCTGGCGATTGTCGGAAAATCGGGGAGCGGCAAATCAACTTTGATGCACTTGCTCGCCTGTCTCGACACGCCGACGAATGGAGTCATAACTTTTAACGGTGAAGACATTACGACGTTCTCACAAAGTAGATTAAATCGTTTTCGCAACGAAACATTCGGTTTTATTTTTCAGCAATTCTTTCTCAACGGCAGAGATTCGGTGCTGGAAAACGTCGTTTTGCCTCTGAAAATTCGCGGTCTTTCAGCTTCCGTCAGACGCGAAAAGGCGATGGAATATCTCCGCGCCGTCGGACTAGAAGACAAGGCGCGAAAACCGGCGAAAGACCTTTCCGGCGGCGAAAAACAACGCGTCTGCATCGCCCGTGCGCTGGCGAGTGAACCGAAGGTCATCTTCGCCGACGAGCCGACCGGAAATCTCGATTCGGTAACAGGCGCAATGGTCGAAGACACACTTTTTCGGCTCAACCGCGAAAAACAGATCGCCGTCGTGATCGTCACCCACGACGCAGAATTGGCGCGAAAATGCCGCCGGATGATCGAACTCAAAGACGGCGAAATTATCGCTGAACGATAATTTCTATTTCACATTCCAAATTCCATATTTCAAAAATAAATATATGAAATTAACTGACCTGATTATCACCGCGAATCGCAATCTTTTACGGAATAAATTGCGAACATTGCTGACAGTTTTGGCGATCTTCGTCGGTGCGTTCACGCTCACGCTGACGAACGGTTTAGGCGATGGACTAAAGGATTACATCGAACAGCAAGTCAAAAATTACGAAGGTAACAGCGTCATTTTCGTTCGTAAAAAATTTGAGCGCGCAGATAAACCCGCGAACGGCGAACCTTCTGAATACGTCGAAGTAAAAGCTGAAGAAAATTCATTTGACCCGAATTCGATTGCCGTGACGACCGAACAAATCAACAATCTCGCCAAGGAATTTCCCGAAGTTAAAACCGTTTCGCCCAATTATCAAGCGCAAGCCGAGTATATCGCGCTCGAAGACGGCAAAAAATATCAGGTTCGCGTCAATGCGACTGCCAAAGGAATCACGCAAAAACTCGAAGCCGGCAAACAGATTGATGGCGACAATCAAATAATTTTGCAAAATGACATCGCCAAAACCTTTGACAGTGATTTTCAAAAATTAATCGGCAGGGAAGTCGTCATCGGATTCAAAGCCGGAATTCCGCCGCAGATGCAGACGATCAAATTAAAAGTCGTCGGCGTTGCGACCAAAGGTTTAATGGCTTCGTTTGCTTCGAGCATTGACCCGGCGACCGAGAAAAAAATCTTTGATTTACAACAAGCCGGAACACCTGACGCGAATAAAATTTACAGGTTTTCGTTTCAAATTGCATCCGGCGATGCCGCCACAATCGAAAGCGTCAAACGACGTTTGAATGAAAAAGGCTTTGACGGGGAAACGATGGCTGACCAAAATAAACGAACTTACGACGCGATTAGCATTTTTCAAATCGGGATGAATATGTTCGCATTTATCGCACTGCTGGCGGCTTCGTTCGGCATAATCAACACGCTCGTGATTGCCGTGATGGAACGCACCAAAGAAATCGGTTTGCAAAAAGCTCTCGGAATGGGACGCGGCAAAGTCTTCTTTTTATTTTCGCTCGAATCAATTTTAATCGGTTTTTGGGGCGCAGTTTTGGGAATCGGCGGCGCAATGCTGCTTGGCACAATCGCCAATTCGTATGCTTCAAAATATTTTCTCGAATCGTTTGAAGGTTACAAATTAGTTGCATTCAAGCCGCTTTCTCTGCTATTTATAGTTTCGTTAATTTGTATAATTGCATTTCTCGCGGGAGTTTTACCGGCGTTCCGGGCAAGCCGCCTGAATCCGATAGAAGCCCTGCGTTATGAATAAAAAAACGGAGGAATATAGAATGATTGTAACAACCGGAAATGATGTTGAAATGGGTAAAATCGTCCAGTATTTAGGAATCGTGCGCGGCATCGTCGTGCGTGCGACGAGCATCGGCGCAGGTTTTATCGGCGGGCTGAAAGCACTCGGCGGCGGCAATATCGAAGAATGGACACGCGTTTGCGAAGCGGCACGACAGGAAGCATTTGCGCGGATGATTCAACACGCGCAGGAAATCGGCGCAGACGCAGTGATCGGAATGCGTTACGATGCAACCGAATTTACCCAAGGTTCGACTGAAGTTCTCGCCTATGGAACGGCGGTCAAACTAACGAATAAATAGTGTTTAAATGAGAAATGAGAAATGAAAATTAATTGAATTTTCATTTCTCATTTCTCACTGCCTACTTCAAAAAAGCTCCCTTGCCATGGCGACCGATTCGCATATTGACGAGCCAATCGAGCCAGCGGTATTTTAAGGCTTTCGGGTTGAGATATTCAGTGATGCCGATTGATTTACGCGGTTTGCCGTCGCGCAGAGTCAACGTCATTTCCGAAAGAAAACGCAGGTAAAAAAAACTCGAATCAATGATTTTCGTTTGTTTGACGCGCAGACGCATATTGTCTTCGGTCGTAAACGTCAGCCGCTGCGGATATTTGATGCCGAATTTGTCGCGGGAAAATTGCTGTTCTTCGTATTCGGCATCGCGTGTTCGCAAATTCCCGTTGCGGACGGTGAAAAGTTTTGTCGCCGCCGCTTCACCAAATTCCTGATAACGATAGAAAACGGCGGTCGCGTCGTTAAAATGCGCTCTGCCCCACTGCCAATCTTTGACAGTTTCGGGCAGCCAGCGATTATCGTAATTGTGGTCGTGATAACCAGTTCCGCGAAAATTCACGACATTTAATTCCTTGTTTTTACTATCCTTGATACTGATTTTACCTGAAACATCAGCACGTGAAACGGCTAAATTCCAGATGTGCGCGTCATTAGAATTAATCGTTTTATCGGGCGAAAAATCGCTCTCAATCGCCACCCATTCGAGTTGCGCCTCAAGTTGTAAATTGTTTTTGAGTTTTGCCTTAATCGAAATAAAATATCCCGAACCGTAAGGCGCGGATTCAAAATCAAAATAATTCTCGCCGATCTTACACGAAGGCGAATCTTCCGTCGTCGAAAAATCGTCAGCGTTAAATTCATTGATCGCGCGATAAACCGGCTTGCCGTCACGGTAATAAGTAAATGCTACTGCCGGAACATTCGGTCGGGTTTCAGATTGTTCGGCTGTTTCTTGACTTGAAACTTGAAACTTGGAACCTGAAACCAATTTATTGTAGCGCGGTGAAAAGATAAAATTATCGAGAAAAATCACGACGACGGCATCGCGCCCATCATCACTCACCGCGTCGAAATACCACCATTCATAAGCCTTAGCATTCAGTTTCGGCGACCAAATATCAGCCGCGATGCTCGAAGTGAACGAAAACTTCTCACGCGAGGTTTGTGTTGCCGCAGTCTTCATTTTTTTTCTTTTCTGCAAGGAGTTTTGAAAATTACAAACAAAGCATCGCAAAATTTGAAAATTTTGGCAAACTTTCACGCCGAATCTGAATCTGTATGTGTGAAAAACAACTCTCCCGTAGTTTTATTTCAAAACAGCGAGGATAAAATTTATGAAAAAGAAAACATTATTGCTTTTGGCAAGTTTGATTATGGCAGTCGGGTTGTTGACGGCGGCTTGCCCGGAGCGCAAAAGCATCGCGGATATTGAATCAAATCCATCGAAATATCAAAACAAAGAAGTTGTCGTCGCGGGAGTTGTGCGCGACAGCTACGGCATTAATATTCCGCTGACCAACATTCGCGGCGGCGTTTACAAAGTTGACGACGGCAGCGGTTCGATCTGGGTTTACACCGAAAAAAGCGTCCCGTCAAAAGGCACGGAAGTCGGTGTCAGAGGCAAACTGCAAAACGGTCTCAACTGGAACGGAAAAAATTACGGTCTCGGAATAATGGAAGACGACCGCAAATTTCGCGGGAAATAATTTCAAAAATCTATAAATTAATAAGAGCGGCAAATTAAAATCTGTCGCTCTTTTTTTTGCGTGAACTAAAATAATCTGTTTTGTCCGGTTTTGACTTCGAGAAGAGTTTTGTGAAGATCAATCGTTTCTTTGAGCTGCATTTTGGATACCACAAATTCTTTTTCTTCGCGGGTGAATTGTTTCCACATCTCGGAAAGCTCGCGGTTTTGACGAATTTGATAAATTACTTCGTTGGGTTTCATTACTCAATGATACAAAAAGAGCTGCGCGAACTGTTGAAAAAACTTTTAACGCAGCTCTTTTATTTTAACGAAAAATATCCGTAACTGAAACAGATTTGAAAATTCCCCTGAAAACCTTATATTTTTGATGAACGAAAGGAAATACCCCGGTTTTAGAATCAGTCTTAAAGTTTATTAATCCGCAGTATGCTATTTCGATAAAACTTCAAGTTAACGAAACAACTTTTCAGAGAAAACAACTAAAAGTGCGCGCTAATCGCCCGAATTTAACAATCAAAACTCGTGGAAATTTGGTATTATACGCTTTACCACAAAAAAATGTGCATTCAAACGGAACTCGGACACTCTTGTCCGAACAAATGCGGGAGCGTTTGAATCGCCGTGACTATTTTTTAACTCGAACTGAAACGAGAACTTTTAGCGTTTTCCAAACGCTTTCGGACAAGATTGTCCGAGTTCCGTTAAATAAAAATCTTTGCCTGGTTTCTAAAGGTAAATGGTATTAGGCGAAAGTTAAAAATACTTTTATCGTTTGAAGAAAGTTTACAAATTAACATTTTTTCTTCAATTACTTTTTGTCTGAAAAGAATTTATTATTATTTTTCTTCACAAACTCGCTGATTTGTTTGACAGTTTTGAATTCGTCGAGCGTTTGATTTGACGATGAAAAGGTTCTGAAATCGTCGTTGAGATTCAAGTAAACCGCATTCGCAGGATAAGAATCCTTGGCGGCGAGACAGCTTCCGGCGATGATGACTTCGGTTTTGCCGTCTCCGTTGAGGTCTTCAAAACCGACACCTTCGACCCAGCACGCCGGTTGACCATCAAACGCGTCTTCAAAGTCATAAACTTGTTTGCCATCCTTGAAAATATAAAAAGTCGAACCGCGCGGTACGTCTTTATCGTCAAGCATATCAGCTTTGTTTGCAAAGGTTACGAAACACGATTTGGGAAAAGGCTCGTAATCGAAAACAAATGTTTGATCGGCAATTAGTTTTTTGCCTTCTATTTTGGCATTCAAACAAGCCGATTTGTCTGTAGTCTTATTTGTTTTTTCAGTTTTAGATTCGTTTGTTGCCGATTTTTCAGACTGATTGACGGTGTTTACCGGCGCGTTAGCGATTTTTGATTCAGAATTAGTTTTTGGATTGTTTTGATTAACGGAATCGGTTACTTTTGCCGAACAACCAATTGCTCCCGTTGCAAAAAAGAACACAAAGATAGCGTTGATTAAACTATAGTTTTTTCTCATATTTTTTTTGAACTTGATATTTAAATATTCGGGTCTAATGCAAACATTATCTATATTTTGAATTTCAGGTCAAGTAGATGTTAAAGGAATCTAACTCAGCAAACTGAATAAAAAAAGACTTGAAGATAAATCTCCAAGTCTTTTGAAATCCGAAAAATAACTATGTTAATACCGTCGAACTTTTTTGTAAACACGTTTTTTCTTGTTAAGTTTGTAGGTGTAAAGAGCCGAGCTTCCGGCACCGACACCGGCACCGATTAATGCACCTTTTCCGCCGCCGAGCAGTCCGCCGATCAATGCGCCGCCACCTGTTCCGAGGGCAAGATTAGTGCGATTACGGTGACGACGATAAAAACTCGGTTTGGCGACGCGAACGTACCGGATACGACCGTTGCTATCCCGGACACGCTGCACATATTGTTTTTGCGCCGACGCTTGAATCGGCAAAACGGCAGAAACCATTCCGATTATAAATGCTCCAACTATTAAACTTAGTATAAATTTTTTCATAATTCCGATCCTCTTCTCTGATTTGTTGTAATTGCTTAAAGCAATTATTTGTATTTAGAAATGCAATAATTGTGCCATCAATAATCAACAAAATAACTGCATTTGTGTATCAGATTAATGCGAAAAAGGATTTATATTTACAAGTTACAAATGTTTTAATTAAGGTCGTTGATATGAAATTCAAACCACTTGGTAATTTTTACCAAAGTCGTGATTAAATATGAGTTCATCTAAACATAATTATTATGGCAAATCGCATTGACGTTAAATTTAGCTCCTTAAAGTCCGCAAAGTGCGGCGGATTTATTCCTTTCATAGTTGCGGGCGATCCCAATTTGCGGGTAACAAAAGATTTAATATTGGAACTGGCAAAACAAGGTGCAAGTATTATCGAACTCGGCGTTCCATTCAGCGACCCCGTTGCCGACGGCGTGACGATTCAGGCGGCGGCGGAACGCGCTCTGAAAAATCCGATTTCGGTTGAAGCGATACTGAAAATCGTCAGAGAAGTCCGCGACGAAAATTGCGAAGTGCCGATTATTTTATTCAGTTATTTCAACCCGATTTTGCAATTCGGATTAGAACGATTTGCCGAAAAAGCCGTTGAAGCCGGCATAGACGGAATTTTGGTGACGGATTTAGTGCCGGAAGAAGCCGACGAATTTCGCACGAACTTGAATGCCAAAAAATTAGCGTTAATAATGCTCGCTGCACCGACTTCGAGCGATGAAAGATTAGCGAAAATCTGTGAAAAAGCGAGCGGTTTCGTTTACGCCGTTTCACGCGCAGGTGTCACGGGCGCACAAACGACTTTGAGCGGTGACGCAAAAACACTGGTCGAAAGATTGCGAAAATTTACAGATTTACCGATTGCCGTCGGCTTTGGAATCTCAACGGATTCACAGGTTCAAGACACTTGGAAATACGCAGAAGCGGCAGTCGTCGGTTCGGCAATCGTCGCCGAAATCGCACGTTTGTCAGATATGGGAAATGACGAATTAATCATAAGTATCGGTAAGTTTGCCGGAAACCTTTTGCCGAAAGTCAACATAAAAGCGGAACGCTAATCGAAGATACAAAAAAATATTGAATGAAACTTTCGCTCAAAACACCTTTAATCGAACTTTGTAATCACGAGATTGCTAATCTGACGAGCGCAATGTCGCGCAAATTGGCGTTGGCGGTTGCCGGTTATGCCTATAAAAACGAGGTGTCGGACGCAACCGTCGAAGATTTACTCAATTATTTTCCGATGCGTTATGAAGACCGCTCGAATTTTATCAAAATTGACGAATTGATTACCGAAACGGAAGCCTCAGTCGAATTATTCGTGCGCGTTTCCGGCGGATTTAAGGTCGGAAAAAACCGTTCACCGAAAGCACCGCCGCTTTATATTTTCGAGATTTCAGCGGGTGATGCCGAACGAACGCGCAAGCCCGTCGTTGTCTGGTGGTTCGTTTCTGGCAAACAGGCGCACCACATTTGCAGCTATTACCAATCTCGATTTACGCGCGGCACTCGCTTTGTCGCCTACGGCAAATGGGAATGGGACGGACGCAAAAATACGTTTGCGCTGCGTTTGAATAAGCCGGACGAACTCGAAATTTTGCCGAATTTTGAAGATACGGAGACTTTCGGCTTGCTCAAAAATCTACCGACCGACGAAAATAACGATAAACTAAAAACCAAAAACGAAACTGACGAAGATTTACTCGAAGACACTGACAACCCGGAATTTGCGATGATTCACAGCGGTCGCCACGTTCCGGTTTATCGAAAACTCGGACAGTTTCAAACGAAAAGACTACGCGAAATCGTTTATGCGGTTTTGGATAACCTCGATGAAAATTCGGTTGACGACAAATTGCCGAACGATTTAATCGAACGTCAAAAACTGATTTCGCGTCATCAGGCGATTAGGGAAATTCATTTTCCGCCCGAAGACGCGAGCATTTCCGAATACGCATCGGCGCGAAGCAAAGCACACATTCGTCTGATTTTTGAAGAATTTTTTTGGGTTTCATTCGCGCTCCAACTTAAACGCGGCGACCGCACCAAAGAACCGAAAGGCACAATTATCGAAATTTCGCCGACGACTTTTGAACGAATCGAATCGCTGTTGCCATTTACTTTAACGAACGCACAGCAACGCGTGATTGATCGCATTTTCGACGATATGCAGTCAAATGCGCCGATGAACCGATTAGTTCAAGGCGATGTCGGCAGCGGCAAAACGATTGTCGCGTTTATGGCGATGTTCGCCGCGATGGAAAACGGTTATCAAGCCGCGCTGATGGCTCCGACCGAAATTTTGGCGGAACAACACGCCCGCAACGCGAAAAAATTATTCGCTTCGACAAATTACCGTGTTGACCTTTTAACCGGAAGTTTGAAAGCGGCTGAAAAACGAAAGGTTCAGGCGGATGTGGCAAACGGCGAAATTCAGGCGATTATCGGAACACACGCGATTATTCAGGATGCCGTCGAATTTGAAAAACTCGGTCTTGCAGTCGTTGACGAACAGCATCGTTTTGGCGTTCTCCAGCGTGCCGAACTTCGCGCTCGCGGTTACAATCCCGACATTTTGGTAATGACTGCGACACCGATTCCGCGCTCGTTGGCGATGACGGTTTACGGCGATTTGGACGTTTCCGTGATTGATGAATTGCCGCCCGGACGAACACCGATCAAAACGGTGGTTGTCGGTGAAGATCAGCGCGGCGGCGTTTATAAAGGCATTGAACGCGAGATTAAACTCGGTCGGCAGGTTTACGTCGTCTATCCGCTGATTGACGAATCGGAAAAGATGGATTTGAAGGCGGCGACCAAAATGTTTGAAGAACTGCGCGACAAAATTTTCCCGAATTTCAATGTCGGACTGCTTCACGGCAAAATGAAGGGTGCGGAAAAAGAAGCGATTATGCAGCAATTTATTCGCGCCGAACTGAACATTTTAGTTTCGACGACCGTTATTGAAGTTGGTGTTGATGTGCCGAACGCGAGCCTGATGATTATCGAACACGCCGAACGATTCGGTTTGTCGCAGCTTCATCAACTTCGCGGACGTGTCGGACGCGGCGCGGAACAATCGTTTTGCGTGCTGTTGACCGGGGACAAAAAAACGGCTGTGGCGCGGGAACGGCTCGGAATTATGGAAGAAACGACGGATGGATTTAGGATTGCCGAAAAGGATTTGGAGATTCGTGGGCAGGGTGAGATTCTCGGAACTCGTCAATCGGGCGTTCAAACATTCAAAATCGGTAATATAATCCGCGATTTAGAGATTTTAGAAACAGCGCGAAAAGAAGCGGAGTTTTACTTAACCCAAAAGCGTTTAACACAAGAAACATCAGCACTTATCGAAATTGCGCGGACAGATTCACGCTTTCGTTTAGCAGGAATCGGATAAAAGTGAACTGTTTTAGGACAAAAATCTTAAATATTGTTAATTTAAATATTGAAATTATTTGTCAAAAAGGTTTATAGTTTTATTAACGACTTCTGGCTAATAATTTTTTGTAAATAAATATCTTTTCTTATCGTTAAATTTTAATTATTGATTATTGATTTTTATTAAACTAATCTTCAATAATTTGATATTCCCTTTAAAAATTTGACACTTCAAAAATGGGCAGTTTTAGCTCCAAAAGGGTCATAAAACTCATTCTTTAATTTAGGAAATGTAAAAAAATGGAAAACCGACGACAACCAACCAACCCTTCAACTCCTTTTAATCGAGATCGAAATTTCCGTAAAGAAGGTGAAAAACCGCAAGGTTACGGAAAATTTCAACCTCGTGATCCGAAATTTCAGCCGCGAGGCGATAGATTTCAAAAAACCGACAACTTTCAACCCCGCGACGGAAAGTTTGTCAAAAGAGACGGAAATTTCCCGCCCCTAAACAACCGCTTTCAACCGAATCCGCGTTTTCAACCGCGCGGTAAGCCGGTTCCGCCGTGGAAAAAAGAAATTAATATTCGGATTGTTTCCGAATTGCAAGTCACGGACGGCAAGCATAAAGGCAAATATTTAAAAACTACGACTTCACCGAAAATGCAGCCGACGGCGCGGCGCATTCGTGAAACGGTTTTCAAAATTATGTTTCGCCGCGTTCGTGCGCGAAGATTTCTGGATTTATGCGCCGGTTCGGGAATGATCGGAATCGAAGCGATTTCACGCGGCGCGATTGTTTCGACTTTTGTCGAGCGTTCTTCAAAAATGTGCAGTTTTATCAAGAAAAATTTGGCAAGCTGCGAAATTAAAGAAGGACACGGTGAAGTCGTCGAAATGGAAGTCGTGCCGTTTCTCAAAAAGATGTCGAAACGCCGACGCTTTTGGGATGTCGTTTATTTGTCTCCGCCGTTCGATTCAAATTATGAGGAAATGATGAAATATTTCGGTCGCGGAACGACGATTACGCCCGGCGGAGTTTTAGTATTTGAACACCATTCCGATACGCCCTTCCCTGAAAAAATCGGCGTTCTGAAACGGTTTAGAATCGTTGTGCAGGGCGAAACTTCGATCAGTTTTTACGAACGAAAACAAGTCGGTCGTGACTAGAAAAAAACGGGAGTTGAGAAGTTGAATATTTCTCAACTCCCGACTAATACCCTTGACCATTAAAGAATGTGCAATAGAAAAGGAACTCGGACACTCTTGTCCGAACAAATGCTCTCGCGTTTGAAATTGCCTAAGCAGTCTTTAACTTGAACTATCACTATGGCTGGAAGCGTTTTTCAAAGGCTTTCGGACAGGAGTGTCCGAGTTCCGTTAAAAATTAGTTATTGCATAGTTTCTAAAGGTAAATGGTATAATAATCTAAAATATGCGAATCATCTCCGGCATTTATCGCGGACGTGTTCTCAAAAGTCCGTCCGGCAATAAAACGCGTCCGACTTCCGACCGCCTGCGCGAAACTCTTTTTAATATTTTGCAGCCGAAAATAGATTCCGAAACGCGGTTTCTCGATTTATGTGCGGGAACTGGAGCAATCGGCATCGAGGCGATTTCGCGCGGCGCAAAATATGCGGTGTTTGTTGATAAATCGCGTCGCGCCTGCGCTTTAATCGAAGAAAATCTCGATTTATTGGACGTTCCCGAAACTCAAACCGCCGTTTTTCAAAGTTCGTCGGAGGATTTTTCGCGCCGCCTAGATGAAAAATCCGAAGCGTGGAACATCGTTTTTTTCGATCCGCCGTACCAGGAAAATTACGTTAAAGTTTTGCAGATTTTCGGCGATGTGAACTCGAATTCACTTACAGATGACGGCTTATTCATTGCCGAACATCACGCCAAAAACGCGTTGCCCGATGAAGTCGGCGAACTTCGTCGCTGGCGGATTTTGAAACAAGGCGAAACTCATTTGAGTTTTTACGAAAAGTCTTAAAAAGGGAGTTTTTAGTATTTGGTTTTTAGGTTTTGGTATATTAAATCCGAACTTTATCATCAAATACCAAAAATATTCAGTTAATCTAAGAACTAAAAACCAAACCCTCTACACTTTCAACGAGAGCGAACAACAAACTATCTTCAACCATTTTCTTAACTGGTAAAATCTTAGTAATCTGTTGTTTGAGATTATGAAACCGATTATTGTTTGGTTGTCGCTCTGCGTGGTTTGGGGAACGACCTGGATTTTTATCAAACTCGGATTGGCTGATTTGCCGCCGATTACTTTTGCGGCGATCAGATTTTCGGTCGCGTGTCTGCTGCTTCTGCCGATTTTGCTGTTCCAAAACGTCGAATTTCCGCGCGGCAAAAAAATTTGGACAGTGATAATCGTCACCGGACTGCTGCAATTTTTCTTTAACTACGGTTTACTTTTTTGGGGCGAACAAAATATTTCATCGGGTTTAGCAGCGGTTTTGCAGGCGACGATTCCAGCTTTCGGACTTGTTTTAGCGCGAATTTATGTCGGCGAACAAATCACCGGATTGAAAGTAATCTCGATTTTGCTCGGACTTGCCGGTGTCGCGGTTATTTTCCGCGAACAATTATCTTTAAATGGTCAGATGGCTTTTCTCGGAAGTTTGGCGATTGTCGTCGGCGCATTCGGCGCGGCGTATGCAAGCGTTTTGACAAAAGTCGGCGGCAAATCTGAAAATCCGGCAAATCTGCTTTTCTGGCAAATGTTTGTCGGACTGATTCCGCTCTGGATTGTCGGACTTTTGACGGAAGGGAATCCGGTTAATTTTCATTGGACGTGGCAAGCCGTGATTTGCATCATTTATCTGGCGATTGCCGGTTCGATTGTCGCATTTTGGCTCTATTACTGGCTTTTGTCGAAAATTGACGTGTCGAAAGCAATGATGATTTCGTTCGTTACGCCGCTAGTCGCGGTTTTTGTCGGCAGTTTTTTCGGCGAGAAACTCGACATCAACACAATCTCAGGCGGATTATTAATTTTATTAAGTGTCTTCCTTATCGTTATCAGACCAATTTTAAGGCAGAAGCCTGCACTTTATTAAGGGCGAATATTCTATGAATTTTAAATTTACAACTGCCGGAGAATCGCACGGCAAAGCTTTGATCGCAATTGTCGAAGGTTTGCCTGCCGGTTTGGAGATTGATGTTGAGAAAATCAATCACGAACTGTGGCGGAGACAGCAGGGTTACGGGCGCGGCGGACGAATGAAAATTGAAACCGATAAAGTCGAATTTCTCTCCGGCGTGCGACACGGAAAAACGCTCGGCTCACCAATTACGTTAATGATCGAAAACCGTGATTTTGTTCATTGGACGGAAATAATGTCGTCCGAAAAAATTGAAGTTCAGCCGAAAAATACGCGTATCGTCTCACGTCCGCGTCCCGGACACGCCGACCTTGCCGGAGGGCAAAAGTTCGGTGCGAGAGATTTGCGCGACATTCTCGAACGCGCTTCGGCACGCGAAACTGCGGCGCGGGTCGCGTGCGGTGCATTGGCGCGGCAACTGCTTGAAAACTTCGGCATTGAAATTAAAAGCCACGTTATCAAACTCGGAAATATTCCCGAAATTCCGCTGCAAAAAACTTGGGAAGAAATCTCTCAAATCGAAAAAGATGCATCGTTAAATTGTGCCGACAAGGAAATTGAAGCGCAAATGGTCAAACATATTGATGATGCGAAAACAAACGGCGACACGCTCGGCGGAATATTTGAAGTCGTCGTCAAAAGCCCGCCTGTCGGTCTCGGTTCGCACACGTCTTGGGCGGAAAAACTCGACGGACGTATTGCCCAAGCCTTGATGTCAATCCAAGCCGTCAAAGCCGTCGAAATCGGTGAAGCCGTCGCCAACGCCGGACGATTCGGTTCTGAAGTCCACGACGAAATCTATTTTGCAGATAACAAATTCAATCGAAAAACAAACCGCGCCGGCGGACTCGAAGGCGGCATCACGAACGGTGAGGAACTGCGTGTGCGCGGTTATCTAAAGCCGATTGCGACGCTTCGCAAAGCCTTGCATTCGGTTGATATTGAATCGAAAAAGGAAGACCTTGCGGCATTTGAACGCTCGGACATCACAGCAGTTCCGGCGGCTGGCGTGATCGGCGAAGCGATGATGGCAATTGTTCTGGCTAATTCCTTACGCGAAAAATTCGGTGGTGATTCGATAGCAGAAATGAAGCAAAATTTTGAAAGTTATCAAAATTCGCTGAAAGCATATTGAAATTAATATTTTACGAATTTTTTCTGAATTAATGCGGCAAAACTTTCGATAACTTCTTTGGACAGTTCCTGCGTGATATAAAGTGCGGCAATGTTGTGCGCGGCGGTCATTACCATCAAGGCTTCGGAAAGGCGATTTAGTTGAAGCAAAATGTCGGCTTTTGTGCGGTAAGATTCGACGAGTTTTCGGTGGCTTTCACCGCCTTCGATCAGATCAATTGCGCTGTTGACATATTGCAAGGCATAATCGAATTTTCCTTCAGCGGCAAAAATTTGCGCCCGTGTTTCGAGCGAAAAACCTTCGCGTATTTTGTCGCCGATTATTTCAAAAATCTTTCGGGCTTTTTGGGCTGAAAGATGAGCTTCTTCATAAAGTCCGACTTTGTGAAGTAGTTGTGCAAGATTATTTTCCGTTGCGCCGAAATAAATTTTATGATCGGCTTTTTGAAAGTAGGTTCGCGCTATTTTCAAATGTTTAAGGGCGGATACGTTGTTGCCGAGATTTTTATGGGCAATTGCTAAATGATTGTGGTAACTGCCATTAAACAAATCTCCGGCGCGATTTTCAAATAATTCTTTCAGTTCGTCACATCGCCTGATAACCTTTTCGTAATTTCCGCCTTCAATGTCCAAAAGCGTTTCGATGATGTAAGAATTTAATCGTGTCGGATGCACTTCGGGCAAGTTTTTCAACAAAGATTCACTTAACCAATCTGCCGCTTCCGCGAATTCGCCGGTTCTCGAATACGCCAGAGCGAGATAATTTTCACATTCAGCGGTTTTTGCATTGTCAGAAAAAGCCGAGAATCGCTGATGCGCCTGCGTCAGTAAATTTTTTGAAATCTCTTGTGAACTGAAAATTTTCTGTGTATTTCCCAAAAAACCGATTATTGCACCCAACCTTAGAAAAAGCTCGGCGGACTCTTCGGCTGATAAACCGGCGGTATTTGGAAATTGCGAATTGCCGTCCCAAAATGGCGCGAGATATTGAAAGGCTTTCTGATACTGACCTTTTACTTCCGCGTCGAATGCCTCTGATAAAGTAATTATAAAATTTTGGGAGCAATTCATATTTTTTTCTGAAAACTGACCACAATTAATAATTTTATATAATTCGACAACTTACAAAACTAAATAACCTTGGAGAAGAAATGAAAAACTTGCTTAAAGTCAGCTTTTTGCTAATCGTATTATGTTTCGCCGTGCCGGTTTACGCGGACGGCGATATGACTACCGGAAACAAAACTTGCACCCAAAACTGCGGCGGTTTAGTTGGTGGGATAAACCAAACGACTGATCCGAAAGAGGACAAAAAACAAAACGAATCAACTCTTGAAACCGTTTATTCGTGGATCAATCAACAAATATCGAAATTTATTGATTAACGATAATTGTTTTTGTAAACTAGCCGAAAAGCGTTTGAAATTCTATTTAGGATTTCAAACGCTTTTCAATTTTTTACGTTAAAATACGAAACGCGTAAAGTCAATTGACAGAAAATATAACACGAATCTGCCGGAAATAAAACTGTTCATTTGAAAATTTTACTAAATAAAATTAATTGCTGACAATCATCGTGCCGGTTCCTTCGTCGGTGAAAACTTCAGAAAGTAGCGCGTTTCGCACATTTCCGCCAATGACGTGCGCCGAATTTACGCCGCGACCGAGAATATTTACCAGGTTTTGAAGTTTCGGAACCATTCCGCCGGTCGCGCTTCCCGATTCGATCATTTCTTCGGCTTGGGCGGCGGTCAGACGTGAAAGTTTCGTGGCTTCATCCTTTGCATCGGTGTAAATTCCGTTGACATCCGACAGCAGAACGAGTTTTTCGGCTTTTAGTTGAATGGCAATTTCAGCAGCGATTGTGTCGGCGTTAATGTTGAAAACACTGCCGTTATCGTCTGCGCCGAGCGATGAAACAACCGGCAGATAATCGGCATCGAGCAGCAGACTGAGCAGATGTGAATTGATTTCCAAAACGTCGCCGACATTACCGAAATCAATCGTTTCCATCAAGCCGGTTTCTTTATTTTTAATTTCCCTTGGCGGACGTTTGACGGCGTGAACGATGTTGCCGTCAATGCCCGAAAGTCCGACGGCGGAAGTTCCTCGTTGGCGTAGCGCGGCGAGAATTTCGGTATTGATCTTGCCCGCGAAAATCATCTTGGCAAGTTCCAATGTGTCGTCGTCCGTCACGCGCCGACCTTCGATCACAGTTTGCGCGACTCCGAGTTTTTGCGCCAATTCGGAAAGCTGTTTACCGCCGCCGTGAATGACGCAGATTTTGATGCCGACCTGATGAAGCAACGCGAGTTCTTCCGCCAAAGACGCGAGATTTTCTTTGTTTTCGGTGACTTTACCCGAAAATTTGACGACAAAAGTTTTGCCTTTAAATTTTTGAATATACGGTAGAGCTTCTCTTAACAGATCGAGTTTATTTTGATTCATCTGACTTTCAACTCACTTTTTCTTTAAAATTATTTTATTGCCATAGAAACAACCGGAAAAAACAGGACTGATAAAGTAAAAGTTATGATAACTTTTGGCAGTGATTTTGGTAATAACAAGCGCACCGCCGTTTTCAAGCGTCCTATAATTGAAGGTGTTGTCCTTGTAATAGACAATTTTCGGATCGGAAAACCATTCATTAGTAAATGGTTTTCTTTTTTTGATAAAACTCTCCGCTTCCTTTTTGTCTAGGTAAATATCCCAACCGTTTCCTATAAATTCGGCTCTTATGACTTTCGGTTTGTTGCTAAAATCAAAACCGTCAACATCGTAAAAAGTAATCTTGAATTTGTTAAGTGGTTGGTCTTTTCCATTGAAAACGGAGATGCGTCCTTGCCCGTAACCGCAAGCTTGAGCTTTGGCGAAAACAGACAGCAAGCAGATTACAAAAAGTAAGCAACTAAATTTTTTCATAATATTTTGCGATGCTTTCAAATTCAGTCTTACTGCTTTATCAACTTTGCCATAATCGCCTTTTGAACGTGCAGACGATTTTCGGCTTCGTCAATTATTATTGAATTCGGCGAATCAATCACTGCGTCGGTGACGATGACATTGCGGCGCACAGGTAAACAGTGCATAAAAATAGCGTCGTTTGTCTGTTCCATTTTCGCTTCATCAACGATCCAATCGGTGCGAAGATTTTGGCGAAATTCGATGTCTTTTTGTAAATCGCCGTAGAAATTTTTGCTGCCCCACGATTTAGCGTAAACGACTTCCACATCTTCAAACGCCGCATTGACATCGTTGACAATTTCCAAGCTGCCGCCGTTTTCCTTTGTTTGATTTTCAACTTCAGTTAAAAGTTCGTCGTCTAATTCATAACCTTTCGGATGCGAAATTACTAAATCGTGACCGAACTGTGCCGCCGCGAGCGCGAACGAATTCGGAACTGCCATCGGCAAAGGTTTCGGATGAAACGCCCACGTCAGCAAAACTTTTTTCTTCTGGTTGCCGAACTTTTCACGAATCGTCATCATATCAGCCATTGATTGACACGGATGGTGCATCGCCGATTCGAGATTGATAATCGGTTTCGTCGCATAACGCTCAAACGCCGACAAAATCGGCTCGGTGCGCTCCAAATTCCAATCCTGCAAGTTCGCAAAAGTCCGCACGCCGATTGCCGCGACATATCTTTCCAAAACGCGCACAAACTCTTTTAAATGCTCAGTTTTATCAGAATCCATTACGATTCCGTCCCGATGTTCAAGCGTCCACGACGTTCCGCCGGGTTCCAAAATAACGGCATTTCCGCCAAGTTCATAAATCCCAACCTGCATCGAAGCCCGCGTCCGCAAACTCGGATTAAAAAACACAAGCGCAACCGATTTGCCGCTCAAAGTTTTGTCGGTAATCTCACCGCTTTTAATTTTTATCGCCGATTCGATAATCGCTTCGAGTTCAGTGCGTGAAAAGTCGGATGTTTTTAGAAAGTCTGATTTCATTTCAAAAGTTTATCAAATAAAGGCAGAAACCCGCGCGTGAGCAAGGGTGCCAAACCCCATAAACTAAAAAATCGTTTGAAACTGTGACCGAAATCTAATCATCAATTTCAGGACAATCAATAATGTCCGGTATTATTTCGCCTTGACCATACAAAACGTATTCAACTGCAAGCGCAACGTGGCGCGGTTTCCATAAGTATCGTCGGCTTCTGCCGCGTGTCCAGATTTTTTTATCGCTATCAATAATCAATTCCTTGCGTAAGTTTCTCGTTGAATAACTTTTGAATGCCTCAATTATCAATTTTGGTTTTACCTGAGCCGAAACTACGGCGTGAATATGATTACTGCGGACATTTAAGGCTTGCAAAATATATTTTCGATGCTCACAAACTTCGTTGATTGTTGACTCAGTAATTTTTCGAGCATATTCATCAAATAAAAAAGGCTTTTGCTTAAGATTCTGAAACATCAAATTCTGCAACTTTACATTCGATTCTCGTCGCGGAGTTTTATAGACATTAAAACCGTGGCGATCAACCGAAAGTTTTTCTTCGCCGTGAAGCCATGTCCCATATGTTCGCAAAGTAATCAAATAAGCGAGCGGAAAATCATTGTAATCGTATTCATATTCCATAATTTACAAACAAGGCAGAAACCCGCGCGTGAGCAAGGGTGCAAAAGTCCGAGTTGAAGCACCCTTGCTCACGCGCGGGTTTCTGCCTTTATGCTTTCAGCGTCAAAATTTAGCAAATCGCCAATTCTTTCAATCGTAATATCAGCCGCTGGATATTTCGAGATTTCCTTTTCGTCAAAGGCGTAATGTCCCTGGCGCGGGAAAATCGTCGTTACTTTGTCGCCCCAGACTTCTTTGATTGCGCTCAAAATGCGGAGTTTGTCGTCCACCAAAACGTAATGCTCCGCCGCGTAACGCCGTTCGACATCGTGCAGTTCCTGTTCCTTGTGAATATAGATTAAAACATTCTTTTCGACTGCTTCGAGCAAGCCCGAACGCTCGACTTTGCGCGGCTGAAAGACGACATCGCCGTCGGATAATATGACGACTTTGCCGAATTGTTTGCAATGCTCCAAAACGTCCAGTGAATTTGGAAACAGGCGATTGGCAAACGGATAATTAATTAAATAAGTCGAAACGGCTAAAACGTGAGAATCATATGGATTTTCAACGCGATAACGCTGCAACGCTCCCAAATAATCGGCGTAACCAAGTTCGTTTCGCAATTCCTCGAAAATTTCCCAATAACGATTGTTGCGTTTTTCGCCGACTTCCTTTGCTAAAAAGATTCGTAAATCTTTGGAAACGCGGTCGTTATCAAGCAATGTATTATCAACGTCAAAAAGAAAAACTATTTTGTCCATAATTAAAAAATGCACAACTTTAAGGACGGAACGCGAACTTTAGTTCGCCGCCGATTGGCGAACTAAAGTTCGCGTTCCGTTTGAATTCCTCAGCATTCTGCAAAGTTGAAGAAATTATTTTATTTCAATAACCAAATTTCCTTTGTGTTTTTTTCGACGGCGGCTTTGGAAAACGGAAAAATCGCGGGAGTTCCGGTGCGCCACGCTTCAAATTGATCTTTGAAAAACGGACTCGCCGGATTGCCCGATTCACCAAGAGGAATAACGTGGCGCGTCGCATCCCAATTTCCGGGACTGGCAATCTGCCGCATTGAAACATAGCTGCCGACATTCGGCGTGACACCGCTGCCATTGACATTGGTATATTTAACGACAAATTGCCCGCCGATTAATGGAACGACCGCCAGCGGATGCTGAAAATTAGCAACAAAAGCGTTTCCCCAACGCCATTTTGATTCATCTGCACCGAATCTTTTCGGATCGGCAAGACTGATTCGTGATTCCGCATCGCAGGTTTTCAGTAAATCATTGTAGCTTGCAAAAGATTTCGGCAACCAACGCGCCGTTTTATCTTTAATGATCCAATATAAAAGTCTTTCACGCGCCACGATGACTGGAATTTTGTTGTCATCCGCGATTTTATTGGCGACACAATTGCGGATTTCATTGACGATCAAACCGGCTTTTGAATCAGCCGTCATTTTGCCGTCAAATGTCGTTAAAACTGTTAGAGTTTCCGGCGATGCGGCTTGATTCTTAACAATTTCGCCTGCTAAATCTGCATAAATATTGCTGTAAACATCGTGCTGAATGTCGCGCACGTCGTCCATCGTGACTTTCGTATTATCCTTCAGCAAATTATAAATCCGCCGCGCCCGCCACGGATTTGCGGCATCACGCGTCATCACGCCGTAATATTTGTAATCTGTTCCGACTGTCCGCTGATTTGCCGTGACGATAAAACCTTCGGGCGGATTATACAAATGCGGTAATTCGCCGAACGGAATGTAGCCGACCCAATCGCCGTCGGTCGTCGTCCCGTCATATGGCAGTGCGCCGTCGCCGGTTTTGCGAATCGGAATTTTTCCTGCCGCATACCAGCCGATATTTCCCTTGACATCAGCATAAACAAAATTCTGCGATGCGCCGCCGTAAGTTTTGAGCGCAGTCTGAAAATCTTCCCAATTTTTGGCGCGATTCATCAAAAAGAATGCCTCGAATTCCTGATTTTTCGGGTCACGCGCCGTCCATTTCAAAGCGAATTTTTGCCCGATTTCGTCGGTGATAATTGCGCCGTTACGGGTTTCTTCAACATCCAAAACTTGCGTTTCCGTAACCGGCGAAAGTGGATTTGAGCGAACCTTTATTTCTTCTTTGCGAATGACGATTTTTTCCCAACCGTTCGGCGTTTTGTATTCACCTTTGTCATTGAAAGTTTCTTTGTATAAATCCTGAACATCGGGACCGACATTCGTTGCACCCCACGCAATATCGGCATTATGACCGAGAACGATGCCCGGAACGCCCGGAAATGTCACACCCGAAACGCGCATATCCGGCGTTGAAAGATGCGTCAGATACCAAATTCCGGGCGCGGCAGGCTGTAAATGCGGATCGTTCGCCAAAATTGGTTTGCCGTCAGCCGTGCGTTTGCCCGAAATTACCCAATCGTTGCTCGCCGCCAAATCTTCGGCATAAAGTCCGACGCGTGAAAGCGAACTCTCACGAATCTTCGCATCGTTTTCAGCAAATTTTAGCGTTTCATCAGCAACTGCAACCTGATTTGAATTCTGGAATTTGGAATTTGGAATTTGCGAAATGTCCTTGCCATACAAAACGACATCGTAAGGCGTAACATTATTCGTCAAATCCGCGAGCTTTTCCTTCGCCAAACCTTGCAAGGACGCGCGAATCAAATCCTGCCGCCACGTCGAACTCAAACCATCTGCCAAAATCTTGCCGATGCAGAGCGTGTCGGTCGGTTTCCAAGCCGTCGGCTGATACTGCAAAATCTTAAATTCCGGCGGCAATGAATCTTTATCAAGCGTTGCAATATAAGCGTTTACGCCGCGTGTGTAATTTTCGAGCGCGGTTTTCAGCGACGGATTGAGCGTCGTCATACTTTCTTCGGCGATCTTTGAAAAACCGTATCTGCGCCAGCGTTTGTCTTCTTCTAAAACCTGTTTGCCGAAAATCTCC
This sequence comes from Pyrinomonadaceae bacterium, assembly GCA_965247805.1. GTDB lineage: Bacteria > Acidobacteriota > Blastocatellia > Pyrinomonadales > Pyrinomonadaceae > JAFDVJ01. The sequence goes on along the minus strand of OZ252034.1, from coordinate 2,561,778 downwards.
GACAATTCGCCGCGCGAAACTCGCCGCAGCAAATCCATCTGCCAAAGTCGGTCCGAAGCCGTGATAAAACCTTGCGCGAAATACAAATCGGCATCGTTTGACGCTTCGATATATGGAATTGAACGCGCATCGCGCCGAACGGTGACAGGTTTCGACAAACCCGCAACCGTCAAAGTTTTCGTGGCTGCATTTTGGGCGGAAACAGATAAAAAGGCAATTAGCGAAAGAACTAAGCCTGACAGAATATTTCTGATTTTCATAGATTTTCAGTTTGCAAAAAGATTTTTGATTTTCAGTTTAAACTTCGGTAAAAGCGTTGACTTCAAGACATCATTTTCGGAATAAATTCGTGCGTCTTCGCCAATCCGAAAAACTTCGATTTCTTTTTGTTCCGGCTTGACAACCCAATATTCCGGCACGGCAAAAATTTCGTAAAGTTCACGTTTAATCTGTAGATCGCGGCGGGCATTAACTCTTCCCGGCGATAAAATTTCGATGACAATTTCCGGTGCGCCGTGAAATTTTCCGTCTTCTTCATTCAAAATTTCATCGCGTCGTTCGTGCGAAATAAAAATCAAATCAGGGATTACGCCGTCAAATTCACTAAATATTAAACCCGGCGTGGCTAAAATTTCGCCAATCGGATTCGATTTCAGGTAATCGAGAAATTGACTCGAAATTCTCATTGATAAAAGTTGATGAATATAGCGCGGTGCAGTTGACACAATAATTTCTCCTCCGATTAGTTCGTAGCGGCAACTATGGTCGGTCGCAAAACGCGCAACATCATTATTTGTAAAGAGTTCGCGTTTTTCAGCTTCCGACGGACGAAAAACATATTGCGTCGTCGTTGTGATTTGTTCGAGCATAACTTTCACCTCAAAATGTTAATTTATCACAATAAGTCGAATTTCGCTCATTTCTTCCATCGCGTAACACACGCCTTCGCGCCCGAAGCCGGAGTCTTTGCTGCCGCCGTAAGGCATATTATCAACGCGAAATGTCGGCACGTCGTTGATAATCACGCCGCCGTATTCGAGATTGTCGGACGCGTATTGCATATTCGACAAATTGTTTGTAAAAACGCCTGACTGCAAACCGAATTTCGTGTTGTTTGCCAGATCAACGGCTTCGGCAAATTGTGAAAACTTTTCGACAACGGCGACCGGCGCGAAAATTTCTTCGGCGACGACGCGCATTTCGGGGTTTGTTTTAGTGACAATTGTTGCGTCGAGCATCGCAATATCGCGTGTGTTTCCGCAAAGAATTTCCGCGCCGTTTTCCTCTGCTTCCATCACCCAACTTTGCGCTTTTTCCGCTGCTTTTTCGTCAATCATCACCGAAAGTTCGGTTGATTCGTCCAATGGATTTCCTTTTTTGAGATTTTTTGCGTTTTCGACAAATTTCTCCGTCCATTGATCGAAAATCTTTTCGTGAATATAAACGCGCTGAACTGAAATGCAAACCTGTCCGGCATAACTAAACGCGCCCGTCGTCGTCTGTTTCAGCGAACGCTCAAAATCTGCTGATTCGTCAACTATCACCGGCGCGTTGCCGCCGAGTTCGAGCGTCACAAACTTTTTGTGCGCTTTTGCTTTGATATTCCAACCGATTTCCGCGCTTCCCGTGAACGAGATCATTTTGATTCGTTCATCAGCGTAAACCGATTCGATATATTTCGTGTCCATCGGCACGATTTGCAGTGCGCCTTTCGGCAAACCGCTTTCCATAAAAACTTCGCCCAAAAGCAGAGCCGTGAGCGGCGTTCGCTGACTCGGTTTGATGATGATCGCATTGCCCGAAGCAAGCGCGGGCGCGACTTTGTGACCGACCAGATTGAGCGGAAAATTAAACGGCGTGATGCCGTAAATCACTCCGCGCGGAATACGTTTCGTGTACGCCGTCTTGCCCTTGCCGGTCGCAATCGTGTCAATTGGGACGACTTCGCCGACGAATCTTTCCGCTTCGCCCGCCGCCCACGCGAACGTCGCAATTCCGCGTTCAACTTCGCCAAGCGCAGTTTTTATCGGCTTCGCGGCTTCGTTGGCAATCGTTTCGGCAAATTCCTTTTTGCGTTTTTCGATGCCTTCGGCGATTTTTCGTAAACCGCTTGCGATTTCAAAACGCGGCAGTTCACGCATTTCCTTCGCCGCCCATTCTGCGAGTGAAATTGCTTCCTCATTTTCCGCCTCGTTCGCCGAAAAGACTTCCGCTAAAACTTCGCCCGAAAAAGGAGATTTTACCGGAATTGTTTCCGAAGCCTCGCGCCATTCGCCGCCGATCAAGATTTTTTTCGTCTTCATAATGTATTTTTCAGCACAAACCGCTTACTGTAAAAATGTATCTTTGCTAAATCGTTAATTTACAAGTTAAACTTTCAACAATTTTGAATCAAATTATAACAAAGGAGAATCTATGAAATTTCTTAAAATCGGACTATTAACAGCAACAATTGCATTATTTATCTTCGCCTGTTCAGCCGATAAAACCGCGACCGTGACGAGTAATAATTCGACCGCCGTCGTCACAAATTCAACCGTTAACGCCGCAAATTCGGCGGTTAATAAACCAGTCGCACCAACTGACGAACTCGCCTCGACGCGCAAAATTTACTCGGAAGAATGCGTTAAATGCCACAAAGACAGCGGAATGGGCGGGCAGGTCGAAATTGACGGCAAAAACTTGAAAGTCCCTGATTTTACTTCCGATAAACTGAAAAATAATTTCGATGAAGCCGACTGGATTGATGTCATCACCAACGGTGAGGGCAGTAAAATGCCCGCTTTCGGAAAAAAACTCAGCGAAGCCGATATTAAAAATCTCGTCAAATTAATCCGCAAAGATTTTCAGGGCAAGTAAAAAGGAACGCGAACTTTAGTCAGCAACTCGGCGGCGAACTGAAATTCGCGTTCGTTTCGTGATGAATTTTGATAAATTGATTTGCAAATAATATTTCGGCAAATTACAATCAAAACTACTTTGCACCTGTAGCTCAGCTGGATAGAGTATCTGGCTTCGAACCAGAGGGTCGCAGGTTCGAATCCTGCCGGGTGTATTAATTTTATGGAAAAAGAGACGCTGCAAAACGTCTCTTTTCTTTTTTGGATTGAATTAAATTTAGTTTTTATTTCGGCTCTAACGCTTGTTTGAGCGCGATTTGCAGTAATTGATTAGCGTTAGTTTTTTCAAATTCTATTTTCGTGTTAAGTTACCTCTTAAAAATTAAAGGAGAAACAAAACTAATGAACAAAGAAAAATCAATTCCTACTTACGAATACAAAATCCCGAAAGACGGCGTGACACTGCTTGCCGGAACAGTTTTGATGGGCGGCACAAATCACGTTCGCCAAGCTGAGATTCGTCTGCCCAGATTCAAAAAAGAGCCGGTCGTAACTGCCACAGTTCACAGCAAAGACAGCGTTGGAACGATGTTTAAGATTTGGAATATTACTTATAACGATTTGGGCAATGAAACTCAAATCGCATTTTTTGCCCAAAACATCGAAATTGGAAAAACAAGCGATTATCATTTTTTATGTAGTTTTACCGTTGTTGGTGAACTTATGAATTAAATAATAATCTCAATCGCTTTATTTCGACTCTAATGCTTCCATCGGTGCGGCTTTAGTTATTTGAAACAGACGCGCTGCAATTTCCTATTTCTGCAATTGTTAATAAACTGCGTGCAGGTCGGCGTGTAAATCACGGTCAAGTTCAGTTCCGAAATCTCCGATCCAACAGTAACAGGCTGAGGCTTCTTTCAGCATTCTTTCGACAGTGGCAATGTAGCTTAAAGGATAAGTAAGATAAAGCGTGTAATCATTTCCTCTTTGTCCAAGATGAGGATTTTGCAGTTTCTGATCGGGATTCAGAAAAATTAAATACGCCTGATTAAATCCTTTGATTGAACTTGAACTGTGTGTGCCTTCGAGTTTGATCGTTAAGGCTGTCGTCAACGTCGTTCTACCGTTTTTGACAATAAGGTCTGAAGCGGCAAATTTGAAGTGTTTCTCCACAGTCATAATCGCCCGTTTTATGCCGGGAGGAATTTCTCTGGCAGCGATGCCTATTCCGGCTAAAAACTCGGTCACATCTTTGACATCTTCGGCGTGACCGTCAATTAACTTATCAATATCGTTCGCAGAATCTTTTTTCTTTTTCACTTTATTTTTGCTCCATTTATTTTTATTTCGGTTCTAACGCTTCTTTGAGCGCGGTTTGCAGTAATTGATCGGCGTTTTTGATGCCGAAAGTTATGTTGGCTTCCAATTCGTCGCAAAACTTCATCAGCTTTTCCAACTTGGCGACAATTCTTTCTTGTTCGGCTAATGGCGGAAGTGAGATTAGTGAATTAACAATATCTTTTACGTTGACGTGCTTTGCGCCAATTCCACGATGCTTTTCCAATAATCTGTTTTTATAATCCTCTGCACTAACAACTAATTTTAGATATTTTAGCGAAATCATTTTGGAAGAACGCAAAAGCATTACTCTTTGACCCAAACAAATGTTTTTATTTGGCGGAATGAATGCGGCTAATCCAATTGAACCTTCTCTCGAATAGACAATATCGTTTTCAGTTGGAATAAGCCTTCTGATTCTTTCAATATAGCTTTCTTCCGATAAACTTCTAAGTTTTACGATGTTGCCTTTGTCATCTATGCAATTCGTATCAATACCGTAAAAGCCTGTGTCTTGGTCAAGATACTTTGGTGTTGAATGAGGACAATCAACAATACTTTCGCAAATTTCGCCCAATCTGCACCAAGTCCAATGTTCAGGAATTTCAAACGGAATTTCTTCCGCGTTGATTGGCGGCAAAGGTTTATCTCGTTTAATGCGTTTTTCGGCAATGAGTTTTTCTTTTTCCGCCTTGATCTTTTCGAGCAGAATTTCCGCCGGTTCGTCGCGCTCGTCTTGCGGAACGAGTTTGCCTTGCATCGCTTCGCGCAAATACGCTTGCCGAAGTTCTTTGACTAAAGCTAATTGGTGATTGAGTTCGGTTGAGATTTCAGAACCTTTTAATTGAGAGTTTTGAAGATTTACAATTTTTCCCTCAACTTCTTTATCAAAATAACAATCATCCGTTTTTAATGAATTGTTTTCTAAATCTGCCAGAAAATTCAGAATCTTGTTTTGTTCAGCCAAAGAAGGCAAAGGAATTAAAGCCATTTTGCCTTCTTTAGTTCCTAATCGCGGCATCTTCATTCCTTTTGTTACGCCGCTCACATAATTCAAGAAACTTCTTAATTTTAAAGTGAGCAACAAAAAGTTTGGATTTATTTCTTCGGAAAAACTTAACGGCAAGATTTCGGTCGTGCAAACTCCGTCTTCATCAGCAACGATAACTTTATCGAGATAAGGACGCAGTTTTGAGTAAAGAACATCGCCTTTTTTGAAAACGCTTTTCGTGCTTAATGAATTGCGTTCAGCGAATCTAACTTTTGCAAGCAAAATGGAAGATTCCTTTTCAATATCTTCCAAATCAAGAACCCAAGTAGAATCGTTTAGATTTTTCGGCTCGGCTTTTGAACTGCTTCCGTAATTACACAATTCGCCTAATCTATACCAATCCCAACTTTTAGGAATTTCAAACGGTTTTTCGGTTTCTTCAATTTCGGGCAACGGATTTTTCGGCTTGAGTTTTGTCTTTGATTCAAAACCATTATCCGAAGTCGAAGGCGAAGCTAATTCGACAATAATTGATTGCAAATAATATCCGACTGATGATCGAAAGATTTCTTTCCAATCTTTGCCGAAAGATGTTTTTGCTGGTTTTCTACCTCGATTCATCGAACTTCCTCTCTCATCTGGCTCAATAAATCGTGACTTTTCGCAAAACTCCGTTCAAGCAGTCCAATAATTTCTTGGCTTGTGTATTCGTGCAAATCTTCTGTTTTGTGCGGGTTTTTGATGTCTAAATCGTAGTTTCTTTGCTTGATGGTTTCGATGTGAACTTTCCACGCGATTTCCGATTCGGTGCGGTTTTCCCACCAATCTTTGATCGGCTGAAATTCTTCCGGGCGAATCGTTTTCGTTTTGCTGTAACTCTTTTGACCTTCGGGCAAACGGTGATCGTAATACCAGATTTCGCGTGTCGGTGCGCCTTTGGTAAAAAATAAAAGATTCGTCGCCACTGTCGCGTAAGGCTGAAAAACGCTGTTCGGCAAGCGGATAATCGTATGCAGATTGCATTCGCTCAACAGGCGTTCACGGACGCGCTGCTTCACGCCTTCGCCCGTCAAACTTCCGTCCGGCAAAACGATTCCGGCGCGTCCGCCCATTTTCAAAAGGTGAATCATCAAAATCAAAAACAAATCCGCGCTTTCCTTTGTCCTGAAATTCTGCGGAAAGTTCGTTTCGTTGTTGTTGGCGACAATCCCGCCAAACGGCGGATTTGCCAAGATAATATTCACGCGGTCGCGTTCGGTGTAATTCGACAAAGGCTGATCCAAAGCATCGCGGAAAGTGATATTCGGAACTTCGACATCGTGCAAAATCAAATTCGTCGTCGCCAGCAAAAACGGCAAAGGTTTATATTCCCAACCGATGACGTTATCCTGAATCGCCTTCAAAGTTTCGATGCTCGTATTTTCCTTTCGCAGATGCTCAATCGCGCAAGTCAAAAATCCGCCCGTTCCGGCGGCAAGGTCGAGAACTTTTTCGCCGATTTGCGGATTAACCATTTCCGTCAAAAACTGCGTAATCGCTCGCGGCGTATAAAATTCGCCCGACTTTCCCGCGCTCTGCAAATCCTTGAGAATCGTTTCGTAAAGCTCGCCGAATGCGTGACGGTCTTTCGCCACATTAAAATCGAGTTCGTTCAGTTTGTTGAGAACTTTGCGGATATTGATTCCGCTTTTCATATAATTGTTGTTGCCTTCAAAAACCTCTCGAATAATTTTGGCGCGTTTGTTATCGCCGACATAAATGTTTCGCAGCGTCGGAAAAAGCTCCCGGTCAACAAAATTAACCAAATCTTCGCCCGTCATCCCTTCATCATCGCCCGCCCAATTTTCCCAATGCAGCGCAGCCGGAATCGGCGATTTATAATTATCGTCAGCCAATTCCAAATCCTGATCTTTATCGCTGAAAATCTTAAAAAACAGCATCCAGCCAAGCTGCTCGATCCGCTGTGCGTCGCCGTTCAAGCCGTTATCCTGCCACATTATGTCGCGGATAGATTTTAGAATTCCCTGTAAATTCGCCATATAATCGAAAGTTAATTTTTCAGTCAAAACAATTCCACAAGTTTGTGCAACTGTTTTTGCGGCTGTGCCGCCCGATGTGCGGCGACGGCTGTGCCTCGCCGTTGCTGTTTTCAGATTCTTTATAGAGGCTGTGCCTCATCTGATGCTGGAGGCACAGCCTCTAAAATCAAGGAAAAACCGACTGAAAAGGCATAGCCTTTTCGCACATCGGGCGGCACAGCCGCAAAGAAAACTATTTTTTAATATGTTTAGAAATTAATGTTAAAACTCAACCTTCCTAAATTCATTAAGTTGTTAACGCAATAAATAAAGCATATTCATCTACTGAGCAAATTTATTTTTTGAGAGTTTCCTGATCGGTGAGTTCGGCTTCGTTAACTATTTTGCCGTTGATCGAATACCAATTAGGCACACCTTGCGAGCGATTTTCCTCCTGCGCCTTGTGAACGGCGGCATTGGCAATGCGCTGATTTTTTAACATTTCGCGCAGAGTTTTATCGCTGACCGTCGTTTCCGATTTTATTTTTTTACCATTTTGTTCCATTCTGCAAACCTCGCTTCATCTAAAATTATCTCGCCTTCACGGTCGCCGCCGGCAACTTGAAAAATGTTATCACCTGCATTATAAAACAAATTCCATTGGTCGGCGAGATTTCTATAAATATTCCAAAAGTTTATATTTGCACGGGAAAATCGTCTTTTAATATCATCTTCGGGAACATTATGACCGCCTTTGGCAACCCGCGCCGCCACGCGCTGAATACACAATTCGGGTGAACTCAAATACACGAATAAAATCTCGATTTCGTAATCAAAATTTCGCGCTTTCTCAATCCATTTTCGCAAACTCAAACCCGAAAGAGTTGATTCGACAATCAACGATTCCCGTTTTTCTAGAAATTCGCCGAACTTTTGACTGAAAAGACGCGCCGCTTCAATCGCAACTTTTTCGGGCTGTCGCTCATTCAGTTCACGGGCAATTTCATCTGCGCCGAGATATGTGTAATTTTCGAGCGCGACAAATTCACGCGCCAAAGTAGTTTTGCCGCTTCCGTTTGCGCCGCCGATAATTATAAGTTTCGGTTGTTCCATTTATGCAGCTTTGTAAAGTTCTGTTTCCAATTCCTTAACTGCTTGGAGATATTTATCGCGTCCGCCGAAAATGTTTCTGACGATTTCAACTCTTGAGCCGAATTCAGTAAAAGGAATGACATTTAAAACATCTAAACTTTCAATATTTGCAATGCCTTCATCAGCGTATTTATCCAGCAACGCTTCTAAAACTTGCCGTGCTGCTGCGCCATATTTTGTAAAATAATCGCGCTTTCTGACATTGTTCGCACGTTCGCTGCGCGTCAGCGGCGGCTGGTCAAAAGCGACGTGGCAAATCAAATCGAACAAATCCAATTTTTTATCAACCGAATTTACTAAATCATCAACCGGAACGCCTTTTTCTTCGAGTTCTTTGATGATCGTTTCTTTTTTGTCCGATTCATTCCATTTATTGAGAAATTCGTTGAGCGTCGTAAATTGTTCGGTCACGATTTCCTTCGTGTAATCGGTCAGTTTGCGCGTGATAAGTTTGCCGTCTTTATCAAAGGATAATTCACGCGAAACAAGCACCGAAACGTCAACGCCATTGACGATAACCTTTTGACGCGGCACAAAATCGGCGGTCGAAAACGGGTTTCTGATTTCCGGCTTTTCAAATGTAATTTCTTCGTCGGAAACTTCATCAATAATCGTTTCGGTGTCGTTCTCTTCTTCGTCAATAATTGTGCCTAAATCCGTTTCATCATCTTTAATTTCTTTAATGCGGATCGGATCACCGTCAAAATCTTTATCCGCGAAAAGATCGGTTGCATTTCGGAAATCGAGAATCGTGAAATAATGCTTACCGTATGCTTCGTTAATGCGCGTTCCGCGTCCGATGATTTGTTTGAACGTCGTCATCGAATTGATGTTTTTATCTAAAACGATAACTTTTACGGTTTGCGCGTCAATGCCCGTTGTCATCAATTCCGATGTCGTCGCAATCACCGGATAAGGTTCTTCCGGGTTTGTGAAATTATCGAGTTCGCGTTTGCCGATGTCATTATCGCCCGTGATTCGCATTATGTATTTGTAATTTTGCGAAACCAAATCCGAATTTTCGTTGGCGATGGCTTGCCGCATTCCTTCGGCGTGTTCGATGTCGCAGCAAAAAGCGATTGATTTATCGAAACGATTCGTGCCTTTGAGAAATTCCGTAACTTTTTCGGCGACTAATTTGCGCCGTTCTTCGACTACGAGTTTTTTGTCAAAATCGCTTCGGTTGTAAATTCTGTCTTCAACAAAATTGCCGTCTTTATCCCGAAAACCTTTCGGCGGTCGCCAGCCTTCGGCATCAATATCGAGCGTAATTCTAATCACGCGATAAGGTGCAAGAAAGCCGTCGTCAATGCCTTGTTTGAGCGAATATGTGTAAACGGACTCGCCGAAATATTCGCTGTTGCTCGTTACGTCCGATTCCTTCGGCGTTGCCGTTAAACCGATTTGCGTCGCCGCACTGAAATATTCGAGAACTTCGCGCCACGCCGAATCCTGCCGTGCGCTTCCGCGATGGCATTCGTCAACCACGATCAAATCAAAAAAATCACGCGAAAATTGTTTATAGATATTGCTCGCATCTTCCGTTCCCGTCAAACCTTGATAAAGCGCAAGATAAATTTCATACGATTTATCAACTTGGTGTTTTTGAACGACCGTCATCGAATCTTTGAAATGCTTGAAATCGCCGCGCCGTGTTTGGTCAATCAATGCGTTTCGGTCGGCTAAAAACAAAATCCGTTTCTTTGCCTTCGCTTTCCACAAACGCCAGATTATTTGAAAAGCCGTGTATGTTTTGCCCGTTCCGGTCGCCATTACAAGCAAAATTCTGTTTTCACCTTTGGCAATCGCTTCAACCGTTCGGTTAATGGCATTTTGTTGATAATATCGCGGCTTTCTGTCTGTTCCGTCGTCGTAATAGCCTTGTTCAACGATCTTTTCTTCATCGGCGGTGACAATGCCTTTATATTGCTTGTATCTCTGCCAAAGCGTTTCCGGCGAAGGAAAACTATCATTATCAATTTCTGTTTCGATACTTTCATCGGTCGCGGTTTTATCGTGAAATATAAAACCGTCGCCGTTACTGCTGAAAACAAATGGAATATCGAGAATCTGCGAATAATCTAAGGCTTGCTGTAATCCCGCGCCGATGCTGTGTTTATTGTCTTTGGCTTCGACAATTGCAATCGGAATGTTCGGTTTGTAATAAAGGATGTAATCGGCGCGTTTTTTACTGCCGCGTGAATGAAGTTTTCCGCGAACGTAAATTTTGCCGTCCGTAAATGAAACTTCTTCAAGAAATTGTGTGTTAGAATCCCAACCCGCTTTGACAATCGCGGGGGTAATAAATTTTGTGCAAATGTCACGTTCCGAGAGAGATTTTTTGTCAGGCATATTTCAAGTTGATTCCAAAATCACCTGTTTATAATACACGAATTGCAGACTTTTGAAAAAATATTTGTGTGCCAACCGTGTGCCAACTATGCCGAAAAGAGAAGAAATAGGAAGAAATGAGAAGAAAAAGATTTTGATAGTTGCTGAATAAAATCAACAAAAATGAAAAATTCTGAACTTAAAACAAGTGCCAAAGAAGTCTTCGAACCAGAGGGTCGCAGGTTCGAATCCTGCCGGGTGTATTATTTTTATAGAAAAAGAGGAATTCTACAATTAGAATTCCTCTTTTTTAATTCAATGATTTTAAGGGATTAAGAAATTCATTAACATTTTCAGCGGCTTTGCGTCCGTCGGCGATTGCCCAGACGATCAGTGATTGACCGCGTTCGCAGTCGCCGGCGGCAAAGATTTTTTCGGCGGTGGTTTGTTTATTTTCGTTGACTTCAATCGTGCCTTTCGGCGTAATTGAAACGCCTAAATCTTCAAATAGTTTGACTTTTTCAACGCCGGTAAAACCCATTGCAAGAAAGACTTTACCGGCTTCCCAAAATTTTTCCGTGCCTTCGATTTCGGATAATTTGCCGTCAAGCCATTCGACTTCGACGGTTTCCACGTCGGTTAAATTTCCGCTTTCGTCGCCGACAAATTTTTTGGTCAAAATACAGTATTCACGCGGGTCCGAGCCGAAAATTGCCTTGGCTTCTTCCTGTCCGTAATCAACCTGAAATGTCCGAACGCGGGCAAGCCAGCTCTCGTGAGTGTAAATTTTCTCAACAAAAGGCGGCATAATTTCAAATTGCGTGATTGATTTACAGCCGTGTCTGATTGAAGTCCCGATGCAGTCTGTTCCGGTGTCGCCGCCGCCGATAACGATCACGTTTTTGTCTTTGACATCAATGAACTGTGCGTCGGAATGTTCGGAATCCAAAAGGCTCTTTGTATTTTTCAGCAGAAATTCCATCGCAAAATGAATTCCGTTCAGGTTTCTGCCTTCGACGGGTAAATCTCGCGGTTCGGTCGCGCCGCAAGCCAAGACAATCGCGTCGTAATCATTTTTTAAATCTTCCGCCGATATATCTTCGCCGACTTTGACACTTGTCCGAAATTCGATTCCTTCGTCGCGCAATAAATTCACTCGCCGCTTGACCGTGTTTTTGTCGAGCTTCATATTCGGAATTCCGTAAATAAGCAGTCCGCCGATGCGGTCGTCGCGCTCGAAAACCGTCACGGAATGACCAAATTTGTTGAGTTCATCCGCACACGCCAAACCTGCCGGACCCGAACCGATAATTGCAACTTTTTTCCCTGTTCGATATTTCGGCGGATTCGGCGAAATCCAGCCTTCTTCAAATGCGCGGTCAATGATCGAAACCTCGATTTCCTTAATCATTACCGGCTCTTCGTTAATGCCGAGAACACACGAAGATTCACACGGCGCGGGACAAACTCTACCCGTAAATTCGGGAAAATTATTGGTTGAAGCCAAACTTTTATACGCTTCAAACCATTTGCCGCGATATACAAAGTCGTTCCATTCCGGGATCAGATTTCCCAACGGACAACCGACGTTTGCGCCTTCAAAAGTCGCGCCCGTATGACAAAACGGAATGCCGCAATTCATACAACGTGCGCCTTGTTTTTTGAGTTCGCTTTCGGGCAAGGCAGTGTGAAACTCGTCCCAATTTGCAACGCGCGTTTGCGGCGACTGCAAAATCGGTAAGCTGCGTGAATATTCGATAAATCCGGTCGTTTTGCCCATATTATTCTTAATTTCGCGGAGCGGACTGGAGCGCAATCCGTCCCGGTTGCAGTGAGCGTCGTTTTTTGACGCGAAAAAGCGTTCGATTACAGACTACTTGAATTTTTAAAGAGGCATTTTCGCGTTTGAAGCAAACGCTCAGTGCAACCGGGACGGATTGCGCTCCAGTCCGCTCCGCGTTTCCAAACTACGCAAATACCGATTCAAACGCCGACATTTCGGCTTCTTCACTCGAAAAACCTTCGGTCAAAAAGCCGTTTTGTAACTCGATAATTTTTTCGTAGTCAATCGGAATGACACGCACAAATTTCGCTAAATTTTCTTCCCATTCGAGCAAAATCCGTGTCGCAATCCCGCTTTCGGTCAACTCGATATGGCGGAAAACCTGATCTTTAACAAATGCAATTTCGTCTTCCGATTCAATTTTACCGAGTTTGACCATTTCCAAGTTGCAAAGCGTTGAAAAGTCGCCGCTTTCGTCAAAAACATAAGCGATTCCGCCGGACATTCCCGCCGCGAAATTTTTGCCGGTTTTGCCCAAAACTATGACTCGTCCGCCGGTCATATATTCGCAGCCGTGGTCGCCGACACCTTCGATTAACGCGTTGATTCCGCTGTTTCGCACGGCAAAACGCTCGCCTCCGATGCCCGAAATAAATGCTTCGCCCGAAGTCGCGCCGTAAAAAGCCGTGTTGCCGATGATGATATTTTCGTGCGAAACAAAGTCTGATCTTTTCGGCGAAAAAACAATGATTTTGCCGCCCGAAAGACCTTTGCCGATGTAATCGTTCGCGTCGCCTTCGAGCGTCAAAGTTACGCCTTTTGGCACAAACGCGCCGAAACTTTGTCCGGCTGAACCTGTAAATTTCAGATTGATTGTTTCGTCAGGCAAACCTTCCGCGCCGAATTTACGCGATATTTCGCTGCCGAGAATCGTTCCGACAGCGCGATTCGTATTTTTAATTTCAAGTTCCGCTGAAACCTTTTGAAAATTTTCTAAAGCGGGACGGCAAATTTCCGCCAGAATCATTTGGTCAAGCGTTTTTTCGAGTTCGTGATTTTGCGCGATTTGCTGAAAACGTCCGTAATCGTCGGGAACTTCGGGTTGATGCAGAATCGCCGAAAAATCAATTTTGTCTGCTTTGCCTTTTGTTTCTTTAGCTTCCAAAATATCGGTGCGCCCGATCAGTTCATCAATCGTCCGAAATCCTAATTCTGCCATCAATTCGCGGACTTCTTGCGCGACGAAACGCATAAAATTGACGACATAATCCGCGCTTCCCGAAAACTTTTCACGCAATTTCGGATTCTGCGTGGCGACACCGACCGGACAAGTATTCAGATGACAAACACGCATCATAATACATCCGAGCGAAACAAGCGGCGCGGTTGAAAAGCCGAATTCTTCCGCACCGAGAAGCGCGGCGATGACCACATCGCGTCCCGTTTTCAGTTGCCCGTCGGTTTCAAGCCGGACGCGGCTTCGCAGATTATTCAACAGCAATGTTTGATGCGTTTCCGCCAAGCCGATTTCCCACGGCGTTCCGGCGTGTTTCAAACTCGTCAGCGGCGACGCGCCTGTTCCGCCGTCGTAACCGCTGATTAAAATCACATCGGCTTTCGCCTTGGCAACGCCCGCCGCGATGGTTCCGACTCCCGCTTCGGCGACGAGTTTAACGCTGATTCGTGCGCTGTCATTGGCGTTTTTGAGGTCGAAAATAAGCTGTGCAAGGTCTTCAATCGAATAAATATCGTGATGCGGCGGCGGCGAAATTAGTCCGACTCCGGGCGTTGAATGGCGCGTTTTGGCAATCCACGGGTAAATTTTATTGCCCGGAAGCTGTCCGCCTTCGCCGGGTTTTGCACCTTGGGCAATTTTGATTTGGATTTCTTCGGCACTGACCAAATAATGGCTTGTTACGCCGAATCTGCCCGATGCAACCTGTTTGATTTTGCTTTTTTTACTGTCGCCGTTCGGTAAAAGTTCAAACCGTTCGGCATCTTCGCCGCCTTCGCCCGTGTTGCTTTTGCCGCCGAGACGATTCATCGCAATTGCCAGCGTTTCGTGCGCTTCCTGCGAGATTGAGCCGTAGGAAACCGCGCCGGTTTTAAAGCGTTTGACGATTTCTTCGACAGTTTCAACTTCTTCGATTGCAACACTTTGGCGATTTTCCTTGAACTTTAACAGACTTCTTAAAGTCGCTTGATTTTCCGCTTGTTCGTTAATCAAACTGCTGTATTTTTTAAAAGTTTGGTAATTGCCGTTGCGTGTCGCACGCTGCAAAGTGTGTATCGTTTCGGGATTAAAAAGGTGAAATTCGCCCGTTTTGCGCCATTGATATTCGCCGCCGGTTTCAAGCAAATCGGCTTCGCGCTGCGGGAAAAACGCATTGCTGTGGCGCATGATTGATTCTTTGGCAATTTCGCTTAGACCGATTCCGCCGATTCTGCTTGGCGTTCGTGTAAAATATTTTTCGACGACTTCATCATTGATTCCGAGAGCCTCGAAAATCTGTGCGCCTTGATAACTGCGAATAGTCGAAATGCCCATCTTTGAACAGATTTTGATAACGCCTTTATTAACGGATTTGACGTAATTTTTGATCGCCGCCGCTTCTTCAATGTCCCAAATGCCGAGTTTTATTTCGTCGGAAATCGTTTCAAAAGCAAGATACGGATTGATCGCCGTTGCTCCGTAGCCGAGCAAAGCTGCAAAATGATGAATCTCACGCGGTTCGCCCGATTCGAGAACAAAACCGACCTGCGTTCGCGTTCCTTCGCGCGTCAGGTGATGATGAATCGCCGAAACCGCCAATAATGCCGGAATCGGGACGCGATATTCACTCATCTGCCGGTCGGACAAAATAAACAAATCGTAGCCGTCTTTGACCGCTTGGCTCGTCTGATGGCAAAGCGTTTCCAACGCCCATTCCAAACCTTGCGCTCCGTGTTCGCGGTCAAAAAGCATCGGAATCGTCAGTGTCCGAAATTTCGATTTGCCCCAAACACTGTCCGAATCGCCCAGATACCGCAGTTTTTCGAGTTCTTCATTTGTTAGAATAAAAGAATTTAGCTTGATTTGATGGGCGGCTTCGGCAGTCGGTTCAAACAAATTATCGTCGCGTCCAATCATTGTGTCGGTCGAAGTCACGAGTTCCTCACGAATCGCGTCAATCGGCGGATTCGTAACCTGCGCGAAAAGCTGTTTGAAATAATTATAAAGCAGTTGCGGACGTTTCGATAAAACCGCGAGCGGCGTGTCGTTGCCCATCGAACCGATTGCTTCCGCGCCGCCAATCGCCATCGGCTGCAAGATCATTCGCAGTTCTTCTTCGGTGTAACCAAACGCTCGCTGCCGTTGCAAAATCGTATCGTGGTCCGGCTGATGTATAAAAATTGGTTTCGGTAAGTCGTTGATATGAATGAGATTATCAGTAATCCACTGACGATAAGGTTTTTCGCAAACGATTTTTTGTTTGATTTCTTCGTCGGCGATAATTCGACCTTCTTTTGTGTCAACGAGAAACATTTTTCCCGGTTGCAGTCTGCCTTTTTGCAAAACATTTTCGGGTTCGACATCAAACACGCCGACTTCCGAAGCCATCACGACCAAGCCGTCTTTCGTCACGACATAACGTGACGGACGCAAACCGTTGCGATCCAAAACCGCGCCGATAATTTCGCCGTTCGTAAACGTAATCGAAGCCGGACCGTCCCAAGGTTCAAGCAGTGCCGAATGAAACTCGTAAAAAGCGCGTTTCTCGTCCGACATTTTGTTCGCTTCGGAAAGCGGTTCGGGAATCATCATCATCACGCCGTGCGGCAGAGTTCGTCCCGCTAAATGGAGCATTTCGAGTGCGTTATCGAACGCACCCGAATCCGAAACGTAAGCGTCGAGAATGCTCAAAGTTTTCCCAAAATCGTCGCCGAACAGTTCTGATTTCAAACGCTGTTCACGCGCATACATCCAATTGACGTTGCCGCGCAAAGTATTTATTTCGCCGTTATGAGCAATATATCGAAGCGGTTGTGCGCGATTCCAATTCGGGAAAGTGTTCGTCGAAAACCGCGAATGAACGACTGCCAAACCCGTTTCAAACGCCTGATCATTGAGGTCGAGATAAAACGACGCAAGCTGATGCGTCGTCAGCATTCCTTTGTAAATAATGGTTTTCGTCGAAAGACTCGGAACATAAAAAGTTTCGTCGAATGATGAATTTTCGCGGGTTAAAAGTTCCTTTGTCCAACGCCGCGTTACATAAAGTTTGCGTTCAAAATGTTCCGTGTCAACAATCTTGTCGGTTTTCCCGATAAAAACCTGGCGGATAAAAGGTTGCGCTTTTTTAGTTGATTCACCTAAGTTCCAATTATTCGTCGGCACATCGCGCCAACCTAAAACGTGCAGATCGTGGTCGGCAGCGATTCGTTCAAAAGTTCTTTCGCAATGTTCTCTTTCACTTAAATCGTTCGGCAGAAACATCATTCCGACGGCGTATTCATTGGGCGCGGGCAAAATTATGTGCAATCTTTCACATTCCCGCGCAAAAAAATTGTGCGGCAATTGAGTGAGAATTCCTGCGCCGTCGCCTGTCGCTTCTTCCGCCCCGCTCGCCCCGCGATGATGCATGCGAACGAGGCACTCAAGAGCGATTTTGAGAATTTTGTGCGATTTTCGCCCGTTCAGGTCAGCCACAAAACCGACTCCACAGGAATCGTGTTCAAAATCGGAATTATACAAGCCATTTTTCATCGAAATTCAATTATTATGTTAAAAAATTATGAAGTGTATAAATTTATAACATATATTTTGAATTTCGCAAACAAAAAAAGTCAGAACCATCTGCGGTAGCGGATGGTTGAATTTGATTATTTGAGATCGCTGATTACAAACTTAAACCATCCGCTACCGCAGATGGTTCTGACAACAACTTTTATATTTTTGCGGCGCGAATAATGTCCGCGAAAACTCCTGCCGCCGTTACGTCCGCGCCTGCGCCTGCGCCTTTGACAACTAGAGGCAGTTCGGCGTAACGGTTTGTGTAGAATAAAACGGCATTGTCTTTGCCGGCGAGATTGGCGAAATTGTGTTTCGCGTCAATGCTTTGCAGACCGACCGAAGCCTTTCCGTTGTCGAACGAAGCGATATATTTGAGCGACAAACCTTGAAGTTTTGCGGTTTCAAGCAAATCTCTGAAATAACTTTCGTGCGATTCCATTTCGTTATAAAAATCTTCGACGCTGCCTTGCAAACAAGATTCGGGCAAAAATCCGGCGTTTTCGATGTCGGACATTTCGAGTTTGAAACCGGCTTCACGCGCGAGAATTAAAATCTTTCGGGCGACATCCGTTCCGCTCAAATCGAGTCGCGGATCGGGTTCGGTGTAACCTTCCGTTTGCGCTTGCCTGACGACCGACGAAAATGAATGCGAACCATCGTAATTGTTAAAAACAAAGTTCAAAGTTCCTGATAAAACTGCTTCGATGCGGTTGATTTTGTCGCCGCTTCTGAGTAAATCGTTGAGCGTATTGATAATCGGCAAACCCGCGCCGACGTTCGTTTCAAAGAGAAAATTCGTGTTATATTCACGCGCCGTGTCTTTCAATTTTCGATAATTTGCGTATTCGCTCGAAGCCGCAATTTTATTGCAGGCGATTACTGAAACTGATTTTTGCAAAAGAGGCTCGTAATTTTCGACGACTTTTTCGCTCGCCGTGACATCAACAAAGATCGAATTTCGTAAGTTTTTCTCGATAATTACATCTGCAAGATTTTCCGAACTCAATTTGGAATCTGAAATTTGGAATTTGAAATTACTCAAATTAATGCCTTCTTCGTCAACCGCAAATGTTTTGCTGTTTGCCAAACCGACGACGCGGACGTTTAAGTTCATCTGTTCCGAAAGAAAATCTTTTTGCTGTTCCAATTGTGCAAGCAGACGTTTGCCGACTGTGCCGACACCGACGATAAACAAATTAATTTGTCGTTTACCGTCCGAGAAAAATTCTTCGTGCAGAGTGTTGACGGCTTTGCGAACGTCTTTCGATTCAATAATTGCGGAGATATTTCTCTCGCTTGAACCTTGTGCGATGGCACGGATATTCACGCCTTGTGCGCCGAGCGCGTGAAACATTTTGCCCGAAATTCCGGTGTGATTTTTCATATTATCGCCGACGATGGCGAGAATCGAAAGACCGTTTTCGACGCGCAAAGGTTCGATTTTGCCAACCGCGATTTCGTATTCAAATTCTTTATCAACCACCGTTTTCGCTAAATCGGCGTATTTTTCCTCGACTGCAACGCAAATCGAATGTTCGGAGGAACTTTGCGTAATCAAAATGACGTTGATCGCGGCGCGTGAAAGCGAATCAAAAAGCCGTTTTGAAAAACCCGGAATGCCGACCATTCCTGCGCCTTCGAGACTCAAAACCGAGATTTTATCAATGCTCGTAATGCCGCGAATTATCTCGTGATCGTCCTTTGATTCGGCTTCGATAAGCGTTCCGTAATCGTCCGGCGCAAACGTATTTTTGATAAAAATCGGGATATTTTTCTGCAAAACCGGCTGAATCGTCGGCGGGTAAATAACCTTCGCGCCAAAATGCGAAAGCTCCATCGCTTCGCGGTAAGTGATCTGCGGAATCTGTTTAATGTTACGGACAATGCGCGGATCAGCCGTCATCATCCCCGAAACGTCAGTCCAAATTTCCAAAACAACCGCATCCAAAGCCGCCGCCAAAATTGCGCCCGTATAATCCGATCCGCCACGCCCCAGAGTCGTCGTAATACTATCGGAATCCGAAGCGATAAAACCGGGAAGAATTGTCAGGCGGAGCGCAGACATTCCTGTCCGCGAGTCATTTGAACCCATTTCGACGGGCGGACAGGAATGTCCGCGCTCCGTGCCGAAAAACTCTTTAATTAATTCATCCGTTTTCGCAAAATCAACCGCCGCAAAACCGTAACTGGCATCAGTGCGAATAAGCCCGCGCGAATCCTTCCAGACATTCTCGATGCCGAGCGAATTAAATTTTGCCGCAACGATTTTGGTCGAGAGAATTTCGCCGAAACTGACGATTCTGTCTAATGTTCGCGCTGATAATTCACGCAGTAAAAAAACGCCTTCGCAGATGTTTTTGAGTTCGTTGATGCGGTTTTCGATAAAATCAAACACGCCGTTCTGCGAGTTTTCGCCGAGCAATTTCCGCGCTGTCGTCTGATGTTTAGTTTCGATTTCCTTGATTTTGCCGCGAAACGAATCGTCGCCGCGTTCCGCCGTTTTTGCAATATCAATCAACGCATCCGTCGCTGATTGCATCGCCGACAAAACGACCGCGCACGAATCTTTTTCAATCGTTTTGGTAACAATTTCAACAACTTTTTCGATTGCTTCGGCACTTCCGACGGAAGAGCCGCCAAACTTTAAAACTTTCATATTTTTATTTGCCTACGAAAGACACGAAAAATACGAAAAAAAGAATTACTCTTAGGTTTTGTTTTATTTTCGTTTCTTTCGTGTTTTTCGTAGGCAATTATTCTTAAATCTTCCCTTCCAAAATCTCTCTCAACTGTTCGTAATTGGCTTCAATTTGAATGTTTTGCTGCGGTTTTGAAAATAAATCCTTCACAGATTCGGGCGTTTCTCCGTAAGTTCCGACAATCTTTTCAACCGAATCGAACTTAATCGGATGCGCGGTTTCGAGAAAAAAACCTTTTTGCCCCGGATGATTTTCGAGATATTGTTTCAAAGCGTAAAATCCGACCGCGCCGTGCGGATCGAGGACGTAATTATATTTAGCGTAAACTTCGCGCATCGTGTTTGCCGTCGTTTCGTCCGACACGCTGACCGAAAACATTTTTTCCTTCAAATTCAAATAATCGTTATCGAAAATCTCCAAGATTCGCACGAAATTTGAAGGATGTGCGACATCCATTGCGTTGGAAAGCGTGGCGACCGACTGTTTATTTTCCATCTTTCCCGTTTCCATAAATTGCGGAATCACGTCATTGGCATTCGTCGCCGCGATAAACTTTTCGCACGGCAAACCCGTAATATGCGCTAAAATTCCGGCGCAAATGTTGCCGAAATTGCCACTTGGAACGCAAATTATCGGATTTGGGATTTGGGATTTGGGATTTGGGATTTCCTTTTGCCATTGTTGTTGTGCGTAGAAATAATAAAACTGCTGCGGCAGCCAGCGGGCGACGTTGATCGAATTCGCCGATGTCAGAAAAACTTTTTGTTTGAGATTTTCATCGGCAAGTGCGGTTTTGGCGAGTGTTTGGCAGTCGTCAAAATTTCCTGCAACTTCCAACGCCGTGATGTTTTTGCCGAGCGTCGTTAATTGCAATTCCTGAACTTTTGAAACTTTTCCCTTCGGATATAAAATTACGACTTCCACGCCTTCGACATCGTAAAAACCATTGGCGACTGCGCCGCCGGTGTCGCCGGATGTGGCGACGATGACGATTGTTTTCCCCCCCTTTTTATTCGAGAAATGTTTCAGACAGCGGCTCATAAATCTCACGCCGACATCCTTAAACGCCAAAGTTGCACCATGAAAAAGTTCAAGTGTGGAAATCACTTCGGTAATTTTGACGAGCGGGAAATCGAAATTAACGGTTTCCTCACAAATGGTGAAAAGCGTTGCGTCGTCAATCGAATCGCCGACGTAAGGTTTAATGACTTCAAACGCGATGTTTGCTTTCGATTTGCCGGCAAATTCGCGCCAAAATTTTTCGGAAAGTTGCGGAATTAGTTCGGGAAAATATAAACCTCTGTCGTCCGGCTGTCCGTTCAGAGTCGCTTCGCGGAACGAAACGTGAGCTGATTTTCGGTTTGTGCTAATGTATTTCATTGAATAAAAGACGGAAACCCGCGCGTGAGAAAGGTTAAATTGTTAAAAAAATGCTTGCACCCTTGCTCACGCGCGGGTTTTCGCCGCTTCGGATTATCATAATAGAATTTTTGTGTTTGCTAAAGTTGAATAACACTAATTTATGAAAGAAATCACTGTTTTCGCGCCCGCGACAGTCGCTAATGTCGTCTGCGGTTTCGATTGTTTAGGGTTCGCGCTTGATGCGCCGTGCGATGAAATGACGCTCCGTTTAATTGATGAAAAAACTGTTAGGATTACACATCACGACGATTTCAACTTGCCGACCGAACCCGAAAAAAATATTGCCGGAGTCGCGCTTTTGGCAATCTTAGAAGCGATTAACGAAAACATCGGCTTTGAAATCGAAATCACCAAAAATATCAAACCCGGCAGCGGAATCGGTTCGAGTTCGGCAAGCGCAGTCGGCGCAGTTGTTGCTGCAAATAAACTTTTAAAAGACAGATTTTCGCGCCTCGAACTCGCTGAATTTGCTCTCAAAGGGGAATTTCTCGCTTCGCAATCGCGGCACGCCGATAATGTCGCGCCTTGTCTTTTCGGCGGTTTTACATTGGTGCGTTCAGTTGCGCCGCTCGATATTGTCGCGCTCGATTTTCCGCCGCTTTTTGCGACAATTATTCATCCGCACATTGAAATTAAAACAAGCGAAGCGCGAAAAATTTTGCCGACTCAAATTCCGCTCAAAAGCGCGATTTCCGGTTGGGCAAACGTCGGCGCACTGGTCGCAGGCTTGTCAAAGAGCGATTACAACTTGATTTCGCGTTCTCTCGAAGATTTTATCGTAGAGCCTATCCGCAAAAAATTAATTCCGCATTTTGATGAATTAAAAATACAAAGTTTAACGGCTGGCGCACTCGGCGGCGGCATTTCCGGTTCGGGACCGAGCGTTTTTATGCTTTCGGAAACGCTTCATACAGCGCGTAATGTCGAAAGAGCGATGTGCGAAATTTACTCGCAAACACAAATTGATTTTGATATATATGTGTCGAAGATCAATTCGGAAGGAGTCGGATTTTTGGAGTAGTTTTCAAAAGTTCGTTTCTAAGTTCGATAAAATCGCGCAAAATTATCGCGGCTGCTTCGCTGTCGAGGCGTTTTTTCAATTCTTTGCCGGAGATACCTTGTTTCCAAAGCCTGCCTTTCGCCTCATAGGTTGTCACGCGTTCATCTTGGAGAATAACGGGAATGTCGAGGGAAAGCGAAAAATTTCGCGCCATTCGCCGTGCTTCCTGCGACATTTCACTTTCTGAGCCGTCCGTGTTCAGCGGCAAACCCAAAACCAGTGTCACGGCATCAAATTCTGCGAGTAATTCTTTGATTTGCAGGAGAAGTTTTTTCCATCCGGTTCTTTCGATGATTTTGAGCGGTCGGACGGTGAATTGGAGTTCGTCGGACACGGCAACGCCGATGCGTTTTGTGCCGGGGTCGAGCGCAATAATGCGACCTTTTTCGGGCGCACGAAAAACATCTAGAAATTCGGATTGATTAGTTGTTTGTTTCTCTTGCACGAAAAAATTTGTTAGTAGATAATTGTTAATCGTAGAAAGATTAACGTCAAATAGAACCGAAAGAAAATTATTTAAGAGGTAAAAAATGTCATTTCGCGGAAAATTAATTCTTGTGGCTATCTCGGTTTCCATTGCTTTATATGCCATTGTCGGCGGCATTATGGGAACTTACGCGCAGCAGCCGATTAACGATTCGGGCGCACAACTCCGAATTTTTGAATCGGTTTTGCAGCATATCCAAAACGATTATGTTGACG
The DNA here is from genome assembly GCA_965247805.1 of Pyrinomonadaceae bacterium. GTDB lineage: Bacteria > Acidobacteriota > Blastocatellia > Pyrinomonadales > Pyrinomonadaceae > JAFDVJ01. The sequence continues at coordinate 2,538,665 of OZ252034.1, read as the reverse complement.
AACCGAATCTTGATAAAGTTCGCGCCGGAGCATTGCGCGGTCTGGCAAATTTAGACCCGTATTCATCGTATTTGACGGCGGATCAGGTGAAGGATTTTCAGGCGAAAAAACAAAATACCTTGACCGGAATCGGTGCGGAGTTTTCGCAGCTTTCAGCCTATCTCTATGTTATTTCAGTGATTAAAGATTCACCTGCCGATAAAGCCGGACTCAAAGCGGGCGATGTAATCGAATATGTTGAAAATAAAGCGACCCGCGATATTTCGCTTTATGATGCACGGCAATTGATTTTGGGCGAAGCCGGTTCGGGCGTGAAACTTCGCGTTTTACGAACCGGCGCAAAACCGCAAACGATTACCGTTTCACGCGGAAATTATAAGATTCCGACGGCTGAATCGAAAGTCGAAGCCGGCAAAGTCGGTGTCATTAAAATTTACAGCCTCGAAGAAGGCGAAGCGAATGACGTTAAAGCACAGGTTCAAAATCTCTCGAAACAGGGCGTTCAAAAAATCATTTTAGATTTGCGCGGTGTCGCTGCCGGAAGCATTGACGAAGGTATTGCAGTTGCCAACCTTTTCATTAAAGACGGTAATTTGGGGCAGGTCATCGGACGCGAAAATAAAGTTTTGAAGACGTTCGCGGCTGATCCGAATAAAGCGATTTTTAATGGTCAAGTTGTTGCATTGATTGACATTGCAACTGCCGGTGCAGGCGAAATCGTCGCTTCGGCACTGCTCGACCACAAACGTGGTGAAGTCGTCGGCGAGAAAAGTTTCGGTGCCGGAACCGATCAGCAATTATTTCCTTTGAAGGGCGGTGACGGGTTACTTTTGACTGTTTCAAAGTGGGCTTCGTCCATTGGCAAACCGTTTTTCGGCGAAGACCGCGCAAGTTCAGGCGTGAAACCTTCCGTCGAAGTCAAAAAACCGGACACGCCCGAACCGCTCGAAGTCGAAGACCTGATTGACCAGCAAGATCAGCAGCAGCAAAATCCGCAGCCGACCGTCACGCCGACACCGAAAGTCGAAATACCGAAACCGGCAACGCAGGAAGACTTGCAGATGAAAAAAGCCTTGGAATTGCTTCAGGATAAATCACCTGCCGTCAAAACCGGCGAATAGCTTAGAAAATAAAAGTCAAAAGGTAAAAGGTAAAACTTTAAGAGCAATTCATTTATACTCAAAATTGATTGAACTGCTTTGGTTTTACCTTTTGCCGTTTGCCGTTTGCCTTAAACACTTTTACCTTATCAAAGTTTGTTGTATTAAAATAAGACTGCTAAAATCATCTGCTAATGACAGAGCAAAATTTCAGCGTTCGTCAATTGCAGGAGAAAGACCTGCCGGAATGGTTTCGCCTTCGACAGCATTTGTGGGACGAATTAAGCGAGGACGAGCATAAATCGGAGATGCTCGACATCTACGAACATTCGGATTCGCAGCTTGTTTTGATCGCGGAGATTGACAGCGGAAAATTTGTCGGCTTTCTGGAAGCGAGCATTCGCCCGTTTGTCGAAGACTGTGACACCGATCACGTCGGTTATCTCGAAGGCTGGTTTGTCGAACCTTCTTACAGGCGTTACGGCATCGGCAGGGAATTAGTCAAAAGTGCCGAACGATGGGCGCGAAAAAAAGGCTGCACGGAAATGGCTTCGGATGCCGAAGTCGGAAATGATTTAAGTTTAAAGGCGCATCAAAAACTCGGTTACGAAGAAACTTCACGGCTCGTACATCTACGGAAAGATTTGAGTTAATGCAATGAAATCAACAATTTATACAAATTGGACTTTGGTTTTTGGACTTTGGTTTTTGGCATTTTTTTCGAGTAATGCTTTTGCCCAATCAACAAATCAAAGTTTTCCGACACCGATTTCTTCCAATGAAATCAGCGGGACAATCAAGGCGCGTGATCTCGGCGATGCACGCTTAACGAGCTATTTTTATGTGTTCAACGGCAATCAGGGCGATGTTTTTATCAATGTCGTGACGAAAAATCTCGACGGTGATATTGATATTTTCACTGCCGATAATCTTAAGCCCTTGACGAAAATTACGGTTTATTCCGACAATTCAAACGGCGAAACCGGGCGCGTCGTTTATCTCAGGCAGCCGCAAAAACTTATTTTGAGAATCGAAGGAAAAACGCCGACCGATGATCCGGCAACTTTTAATATTAAATTTGCGGGAAGTTTTCAAGCGATTCAGGGCATCGCCGAGAATGAAGAACCGGAAACGCCACAGGTTAAAAACGACGAACAAGGCGAAGTGCGCGTTAACAGTGTCGGAACAATCATCGAGGTCAAGCCGAAACCGAAACCAAAGGAAACCATCGCCAAAGTTGAAAAGCCGAAAAAGGAAAAAATAGAACCCAAAGAAAAGATCGAAAAGCCGATAGAAACAAAACCCGAAGCTGCCGAAAACACTCCAAGCGAGAACAAACCTGAAGAAAAATCGGTCGAAAAAACTGAGAACAAACCTGAAGAAAAGGGAATTTCAAAAGCTCCGGTCAAAGTAAAAAAGCCGGTTAAAACGAAGAAAACCAAAGCTCAAACGGCTGTCATACCTGAACCCAAATCGAAAGTTGAATCTAATAAAACGACCGCGCCAATCGAACCGGCTTTGCTTGAAAATATTCGTTTGATTGTTTTATTTAAAGACGGCACGAAAATCGAACGCCCGATGAACGAAATTCTTAAAGTCAGCGTTGATAAAGGAATTTTGACAGTCATCTCGAAAGACGGGACAATCGGCAGATATTCGATTTTGGATGTGGCAAAAATGACAATCGAATAAAGAAAAAGGTGAAAAGGTTTTATTTCAAAACTTTTTCACCTAAAATAAACTGTAATTTCGTTGTTAAAATTTTCCGAGAAGCCAAAAGACCAATAAGAAAATCAAAATTGTCGAGATGATGCCGCCGCCAAATTTCCAAGCTGCTCCTGCCGCTAAACCGCCTTTCAATAAATCGTTCATAATTTTCTCCCTGTGTTCATTCCTTGTTTTAATTTAATACAGAACAATCTGTTCGCATTTATATTAGCAATTCACATACCAAAAATTGTATGGCACTGTTGATTGGTTGATTGAGTTATAATTTTGTAAAATTACGCTATGAATTTTGACTTGAACGAAGAACAGCAAATGGTGAAAACTTCGGTGCGCGAGTTTGCTCAAAACGAAATAGCGACCCGCGCCCGCGAATATGATGAAGCCGAAAAATTTCCACGCGAACAACTTGACGGTTTGGCGGAACTCGGAATTTTGGGAATGATTATTCCCGAAGAATACGGCGGCGCAGGTTTCGATACGGTTTCATACTCGGTCGCGCTCGAAGAAATCGCCCGCGCCGACGCTTCGGTTGCCGTGATCGTTTCGGTGACAAATTCGGTTTGCTGTTACCCGATTCTGAGTTACGGCACGGAAGAACAAAAACAAAAAATTCTCGTTCCCTTAGCGAAAGGCGAAAAACTCGGCGCATTTTGTTTGAGCGAACCGCAAGCCGGAAGCGATGCGTCAAATCTTAAAACACGCGCAATTTTGGACGGCGAAAATTACATCATCAACGGCACAAAATCTTGGGTGACAAACGGCGGTTTTGCCGACACGCATATCGTAATGGCGGTGACGGGCGAAAATAACGGCAAAAAGGAAGTAACCGCGTTCATCGTCGAAAAGGAAACCGAAGGCTTAAAAGTTTCGTCCATCGAACATAAAATGGGACAACGTGCTTCGCAGACGACCGAACTCAGTTTTACGGACGCAAAAGTGCCGAAAGAAAATGTTTTAGGCAAAGTCGGCGAAGGTTTGCGCGTTGCCTTTTCCAGTCTTGATAACGGACGAATCGGTATTGCGTCGCTGTCCGTCGGCATCGCCCAAGCCGCGTTTGAAGAAGCCACAAACTACGCCAAAGACCGCGTTGCATTCGGCAAACCAATTGCCGAACATCAGGCGATTCAAATGAAACTCGCGGACATAGCGACCCAAATCGAAGCCGCCAGACTACTAACCTTACACGCCGCCGCAATGAAGGACGCAAACCACAAAAACATCGGCGTTTTCTCCGCGCAGGCGAAACTTTTCGCTTCAGAAACCGCGAACCGCGTTTGCGCCGAAGCTATCCAAATCCACGGCGGAAACGGTTATTCACGCCACTACAACGTCGAAAAATACTACCGCGACGCACGCATCACAACCATTTATGAGGGAACAAGCGAAATGCAGAGAATCATCATCTCACGCGGTATTTTGAAGAATTAATAATATTGCAATTGACGGATAAAAAGTTATTGAAAACGGGCAAATTCTTTATTCACGAGCGTCTAAATTACCTGTGTATATCACAAATTAAAAAACAGCAAGGAGAAATTTAAGTGAGTAAAAAAATTATAACTTTGACGATGATTTTGATGTCGTTCGGGATCATGTATTTCCCGGCACAGGCTGAAACTTCAATTGAAAATAACCGAATCAGTTTAACCGAAAACTTAACGGTTAATGCTTTTCTGCAGCGATATGTTCGCTATCGCGGTCGAATTTATCGTGTCAGATACCCGCGCTATCGTCGGGTGCGGCGTGTTCGATATTACCGTTATTATCGTCCGCGCCGAATCCGGTATTACCGTCGGTATCGCCGTTATTGATGCGCGGTTGACTGACGATTATCTGCAAAAGGATGACGAAATATTTGTATTTCATCATCCTTTTTTATTACTCCGGGTTAAATTAATAAGCCTTTGCAAAGACGACTCGTTTTGCCGATTCTTTGCCCGAATAGACGCACGTTCCGGCTTGTTCGATTGAGTTGAACGGAATGCAGCGGATTGTTGCTTTGGTTTCGTTTTTGATGGCTTCTTCGGTTTCGGGTGTGCCGTCCCAATGCGCCATTATGAAACCGCCTTTTTCGACTTGGGCTTTGAAATCGTCCCAAGTGTCAACGATGAAGGTGTTCTCCTCGCGGAATTTGAAGGCTTTTTCGTAGATGTTTGCCTGAATTTCGTCGAGCAGGTTTGCAACGTAATCGGCGATGCCTTCGATAGAGCGCGATTCTTTGGTCAAGGTGTCGCGCCGCGCAACTTCGATAGTGTTGTTTTCCAAATCACGCGAACCTAAACCGAGACGCACGGGAACGCCTTTGAGTTCGTATTCGGCGAACTTCCAGCCGGAACGCTGTTTGTCGTCATCATCGTATTTAACTGAAATTCCTTTCGCTTTTAACGATTCAAAAATCGGATTGACGGCTTCCGTAATTTTCGTCAGGTCTTCGGGCGTTTTGTGAATCGGGACAATGACAACCTGAATTGGCGCGAGTTTCGGCGGTAAAACGAGTCCGTTATCGTCCGAATGCGCCATAATCAACGCGCCCATCAGCCGCGTCGAAACGCCCCACGAAGTCGCCCACGGATGTTCGAGTTGGTTTTCTTTATTAACGAATTTGACATCGAAACCTTTGGCAAAATTTTGTCCGAGAAAGTGCGAAGTTCCGGCTTGCAAGGCTTTACCGTCCTGCATCAAGGCTTCGATACACAAAGTATCTTCCGCGCCGGCGAATCTTTCGCTCGGAGTTTTTGCGCCTTGAATCACCGGCATTGCCATCCATTCTTCGGCAAATTCCGCGTAAACGCCGAGCATTTTATTGGTTTCCTCGACAGCTTCGGCTTCGGTCGCGTGTGCCGTGTGACCTTCCTGCCAGAGAAACTCGGCGGTTCGCAAAAAGATGCGCGTCCGCATTTCCCAACGGACGACGTTGCACCATTGATTAATCAGCAAAGGCAAATCGCGCCACGATTGAATCCAGCCTTTGTAGGTGTTCCAGATCACCGCTTCCGAAGTCGGGCGAATGATTAATTCTTCAGTCAGTTTCGCTGCCGGATCAACGATCAAGCCTTTTCCATCAGGATTTTTCTTCAAACGATAATGCGTTACAACGGCGCATTCTTTGGCGAAGCCTTCGGCGTGTTCTTCTTCTTTTTCGAGAAAAGATTTCGGCACGAACAACGGAAAGTAAGCGTTTTGATGTCCGGTCGCCTTGAACATATCGTCAAGCGCACGCTGCATTTTTTCCCAAATCGCGTAACCATAAGGTTTAATTACCATACAGCCTTTGACGGCGGAATTTTCCGCCAAATCAGCGCGATTGACGATTTCGTTATACCATTCCGAATAATTTTCGCTGCGTTTTGTTAATCCTTTGCTCATAATTCAAAAGGAAAATCATAAAGCAATTCGCGCAAAGAAACAATTTGCGTTTAATTTTCGCTCTGTTTGGTGTTAAATTATGAATATGGCATTGCCCAAATTAAAAGCTAAATCCGAAAAACTTTATACTGTTGACCAATACCTCGAAATGGAACGCGAATCGCTTGAACGTCACGAATACATTGACGGCGAAATATTCGAGATGGCGGGCGAATCCGACGCTCACGGAGATATTTCGGTCAATTTAGTTGCTGAGTTGCGAACCCAACTTAAAGGCAAAGATTGTAGAGTTCGCACGAAAGATACAAAGGTGAAAAGCGGCGGTTTTTCACCATTGCCGGGAAAATCAATGAAGGGAATGTTTTCATATCCCGATTTGGTAATTATTTGCGGTGAAGTTAATCATTACGACAAACGAAAAGACATCATATTAAACCCGAAAGTTATTATCGAAGTTTTATCCGAATCAACCGGAGATTTTGATCGCGGCGATAAATTTACGAGACTTCGGATGTTTAATGAAACAATGACCGATTATATTTTGGTTTCGCAGGACAAGCCGCAGATCGAGCATTTTGTTCGTCAGGACGACAATAGTTGGAAAATTTTTACTTTCATCGGTTTAGATAAAGTTTGCCGAATCGAATCAATCGAGTGCGAATTAAAACTTTCCGAAGTTTATGACCGCATCAAATTTTCCCAAAAAGCTCTGAACTTCTTAAAAGAGATCGAAAATATCAAATGAGTGACTTTAAATTGAATTTTCAGGACACGGCAACGGCTTTTGCCGATAAATCAACTTCCGAACTAAAAGAAAAACACCGGCTTTTCAAAATGATGGGATCGCCGTCGCTCGTCAATTTTGGGACGAAGGTGACGAATTTCGCGCTGTCTTTCGGTTTGCCCGTCAAAAGTCTGATTAAACATACGGTTTTTGAACAATTTTGCGGCGGCGAAACGATTGAGGAATGCCAACGGACGATTGAAAAACTCGGCGCGTCGCACATCGGGACGATTTTGGATTATTCGGTTGAAGGCAAGTCGGAAGAAGAAGATTTTGAGGCGACCAAGGATGAAATCATCCACACGATCAAACGCGCTAACGACGATCCGAATATTCCGTTCGCCGTCTTTAAGATTTCGGGTATTGCACCTTTCGGAACGCTCGAAAAGATCAGTGCGAAAATCGAATTAACCGAGAAGGGAAAGTGGAAATGGGAGCGCATTCAAAGCCGCGTCGAAGACATTTGCGGTTACGCGCATTCGCTCGATCAGCCCGTTTTTATTGATGCCGAAGAAACTTGGCTGCAAAACGCGATTGATTTATTGGCGGAACAAATGATGGCGAAATACAACACGGAAAAGGCAATTGTCTTCACGACGATTCAGCTTTACCGCGCCGACGGTTTAAGTTATTTGAAACGCGCACACGAAAAGGCGCAGGAAAAAGGCTGCATCTTTGCCGTCAAACTCGTGCGCGGCGCGTATATGGAAAAGGAACGCGAACGCGCCGACGAAATGGGTTATCCGTCGCCGATTCAGCCGGACAAAGCCGCGACCGACCGCGATTACGATGCGGCAGTCGAATATTGTTTAGACAATATCGAAACAATCGCCTTTGTTGCGGGAACGCATAACGAAAAAAGCGTTCAGATGCTCGCGCAAAAACTCGAACAAAAGCACATTCCGCACGATCACAGCCATGTTTTCTTTTCGCAGCTTTACGGGATGAGCGATAATCTTTCATACATTCTGGCGAAAAACGATTACAACGTCTCGAAATACGTTCCTTACGGTCCGGTCAAAGATGCCGTGCCGTATCTGACGCGCCGCGCCCGCGAAAATACGTCCGTGCAGGGAATGATGAGCCGCGAATTGGAAATGATTGACCGCGAATTGAAACGCCGAAAAGACGAACATTGAAGTTAAGAAAAGCGTTTGGTTTTGTATTCGTGTCGGAACTGTCTGCGGTAGCGGGCGGTTGAAGATGATAATTTGAAGCCTTCACGGAAATTTATAATTGCGACGTTAAACCATCCGCTACCGCAGACGGTTCTGACATTGAGCGAAAAAACTATGTTTTGCCCGAAATGCGGAAACGCCGACCAATCGCCCGAAACCTATTGCCGTCAGTGCGGCAATTTTCTTCACGATTTTGATAAACCCGCGAAGAAAATGACGACACCTGAACAGCATTTGACAGCGAATACGGTTCTCAGTTTGATGACGGCGATTACGAGTCTGACTCTGGCGATTTTGCTTTATTCGATCTTTCTCGGTAAGCCTGATACACCGGCAATAATTTATGCGACGGCGGGATTTTTGACGGCGATGACGGCTTGGCAAATTCAGACGGTTTGGCGGTCAATTCTGCTCCGAAAACATTTCAAAAAGCAAAAACCTGAACCCGCAAATCAATTAAGCGGCAACAATAAAACTCAATATGTTCCGCCAATGCCGACCAATCAGTTATTAAATGAAGCCGATCTGAGGAATATCGTGCCGAACAGCGTGACGGAAAATACGACCAAACATCTCGGCGAAAAAGTCGCGCGAAAATCATCTTAAACCTAACATCAAACGAATCGAACGGTCGGTGATTTCCGCTGTTTCGTCGGCTTTCCAATCTTCGTAAGGTTTTAATTCGCCTGCGGTCAACGGAACATTCGACATTCGCGCGACCTGCGTCGCTTCAAAAGCGCGGTTCGTCAGCGCAACGTGCGGAATATTAATCGTCAAAGATTGCGGATTTGCCAGAGCCATTTCCGCAAACTCAACATCAAGAAATAATTCGTTAAAAGCCGCGAGATGCCAGACCTTTTCGCCGTCAATCTCGTCAATCGCCAAGATTCTCAACAACCCGTAACCGCTTTCGATCTGAAAGATTAAAAAATCACCCACCTGAAAGTTCTGTGACATATCAAAAAGATTAGCATAAACGATTTATTGAAGCTAAAATCTGTTTTGTGATTGATAAGAAAACAATGCTGATTATCCCGAACGGCACACAAATCGTGACACTGATCGAATCGAAGGTTTTGAATGAAGATCGTTTTCATCCGCGCGGAACGGTCGGCAAAATAAAATCTGCGCCGAACGACGCGACGCATTCATATTTAATCGAATTTCTCGACGATTCGACCGTTTCGTTAAAGCGCATCGAGTTTTCGATTCGTAAGGAATATCAAACGGAAACTGCTTTTAATTCGCTTGAAAACTCGAATTTAAATGATTTTATAATCTATCGCTGCGTTGTCGGTTCAAAGGCATTCGGGCTTGATGATGAAAATTCGGACACCGATTATCGAGGAATTTATCTTCCGCCTGCAAATTTGCACTGGTCGCTTTACGGTGTTCCCGAACAACTTGAAAACAAAGAAAAGGAAGAATGTTTTTGGGAACTGCAGAAGTTTTTGATTCTGGCGTTAAAAGCGAATCCGAATGTTTTGGAATGTCTGAACACGCCGCTCATCGAATACGCGGACGCGATTGCCGATGAACTGCTTTCAATCAAACAGATATTTTTCTCGAAACTGGTTTATCAGACATACAACGGCTATGTAATGTCGCAGTTCAAAAAACTCGAACAGGATTTGCGAACGCGCGGCGAAATTCGCCCGAAACACGCGATGCACCTGATTCGACTGCTTTTGCAGGGCATCGAAATTCTCAAATCAAATGAGTTAAACATCAAAGTTTCGCAAAACCGTGACCGGCTTTTATCAATCAAACGCGGCGAAATGTCGTGGGACGATTTGAATATCTGGCGACTCAAACTGCACAAAGAATTTGAAACAGCCTTTGCCGAAACAAAACTTCCCGAAAGACCTGACTATGAAAAAGCGAACGAATTTTTGATAAAAGCGCGGCGTGCAAGAATTTGAAAATAATCTAAAAGAGCGGGCGCGGAAGCCGCAACCCTTCCTGACTTGAAATTTAGAGTATCTTGAATCTCAAATGCAAACGGAAAAGTTTCAGCAAATTTCAGGTGAGGAAGGGTTGCGGCTTCCGCGCCCGCTCTTTCGAATAGCAGAAAACTGCTTGGCAATTTGCAATTAAAAAGGCTAAAAATTCGCAGTTTGCAATGCAAAAACATCGTTTTTATTGAACTTTCGCAATGGCATCAAAATTGAATTGCCGAAAGCGGAGGGTTTTATGGAACTGCTTTTTTATTTATGTCTGACAGTAATATATGGTTGTATTATCCTTGCACATAGTTGGGGATTTTGGAGCGTTTATCAAAGTCCCTTTGGTGAACAGCCGGGTTTTTCCGCAATGGGAAAAGGTGCGATGGCAGGTTCAGCCGGTTGGTTTTGGTTGTGTTTTTTTTCAGTGATTTGGAGTTGGAATAGCGGCAGCGGGTTGGTTTTAGTAATGTGGTTTTACGGACTACTTATTGTTCCCGTGATCGGAATGCTTTTAACAGGTTTATATTACTGGATAATCTCGAAACTTAAATTGGAAATCGGGTTTTGGAGCAGAGCATTTCTCGGATTAACAATCACGTTTTTTATTGGAGTAATTTTGGGTAGTATTTTAGATTACAATAGCCACCACAATGGAAGTGTTGTAGGATTTTTTGTGGTTATTTTTATGCCAATCGGTGCAGCATCGGGAATAATGGCTGGCGAACCACAATTAAATGATTACCGAGAAACTTAAAAAAATAGCGTCCGAACATCCGTTTCCGCTTGTTTTTGCGACAATCAGCGGAGCGCATCTTTACGGTTTTCCGTCGCCGGATTCGGATTATGATCTGCGTGGAGTTCACGTTTTGCCGCTGCAAGAAGTCGTCGGTCTGGAAACGGGACGCGAAACGATTCAGGTCGAAGAAATCCGCGAAGGTCTGGAACTCGATCTGGTCACGCACGACGCGAAAAAGTTTTTTATGTTGATGCTTCGTAAAAACGGGTATGTTTTGGAACAGCTTTTTTCACCGCTGATCGTCCAAACTTCGCCCGAACACGATGAATTAAAGGAAATCGGCAAGAACTGTATCACAAAATTTCACGCGCATCATTATCTCGGATTTGCCAAAACCGAATGGAAACTTTTTGAAAAGGAAACGCCGCCCCGTGTTAAACCACTGCTTTATATTTTTCGCGTGCTGCTGACCGGAATTAATCTGATGCAAACCGGCGAAATCGAAGCGAATCTGGTCAACCTAAACCAAGTTTTTAACCTTTCATACATTCCCGAATTGATCGAGCGAAAAGTCAATGGCAAGGAAAAAGGAATTTTGCCCAACGCCGATTTGGAGTTTTATCGAAGCGAATATGAAAGATTGACTGTTGAACTCGAAAAAGCGCGAGATATTTCAAATCTGCCGGAAAAGCCGAGCGCAAAAGATGAACTAAACAATTTACTGATTCGTTTGCGATTGCGCGAAATTTAGATGCTGTGTCAGAACAGCGAGCGGTAGTGACCTGTTAATTGTCGGCATAAACAGGTCGCTACCGCTCGCTGTTCTGACAAATACAGCAAAGCAAATAATCTGAAATTATCGGTCAATAATTGGGTCGGTGAATTAATATGATAAAAAACTTTTTGTTTATTTTAATTGTTCTTATTTTGGGTAGTGTAAATGCTTTTGGGCAAAGTAAATCGAAAAATATTGTTTGGGCTGGAGAATGGAATTTTTCGGATCGGTTTCAGCCGGGAAAATTGATTATTAAACCGCTTTCCAATAACAAATTTAAGTTTACGCTGTCGGCTTTAAACGGCGCGAATCAAGGCGAGATTAGCGGTGTCGCCAAATTCAAGGGCAACAAAGCATTTTTTGACGACCGCGAATCAACCGAAAAAGATGCGCCGAAGGAAGGTTGTTTATTGACTTTCACAAATTTGGGTTCGAGCATTGCCGTCAAACAGAATCAAAAATGCAGTTATTACGCGGGTAACGCCGTATATTTTGAAGGCGATTACGCGAAAGGGAAGGCGAAGAAATTAAATGATAGTTTCGTCAAACGCGAAGTCTTTCCGAATGCTACAATCGAAGCTAAATTCAAGTTACTGACAGGCAAAGATTATGAAAATTTTCTCGCGGCGTTTCAGTTAATCAATGATGAAACAGACGCGGACGGACTCGGCGCAAAGGTTCTTTCGGGCTGCGTGCGCGGCATTTGCCCCTGGAATGCGGGAATCATAATGTTTGACACGAAAGGCAATATTTGGGCGGCGGTGATGAGCAATAGTGATAAAGATATTGAGTCCGCCAATTATTACACAAATGTTCCGGCGTGGACGGATAAACTGCCGAAGACAATTGAAAATTGGGTGACGAACAAGCGCGAATCCAATAAGGATTTGAAGGTCGTTTACAGAAATAAAAAATAAGTTTTGAGCCTGATTTCAGTTGAGAAAAGTTTGCGATAGCTTATCATCAAATTAGTGGACAAAACTTATTGGAAATTGTCGAAAAGTTTAGGAAGTTTGGAAAGTTTGGGAAGTGCGGAAAGGAAGTTCGATCTTCCTGAACTTCCTAAACTTTCCAAACTTCCTAAACTTCTAATACGTTTTATCACTAACTATTGAAGCAAGCAATATGTTTGGGAAGTCTGATAATCAAAAGCATAAATCGTGGGTTGTCGCGCTGGCGGCAACCTTTCTTTTTTCGGCGACGGCGGCAATTGTCGTCTGGCAAAATTCGCGTTTGACGGTGCTTTATGATCTTTGCGGCGTTTTGGAAAACGCTTATCGAATCTCGCTCGGCGACATTCCTTACCGAGATTTTCCGTTTCCATACGCGCCGCTGACGTTCGTGATTCAGGCGGCGATCATTAAACTGACCGGCGCGGTTTATTGGCATCATATTTATTATGCGGCGGCGATTGGCGGACTCGGCACGTTGCTGGCGTGGCGAATTATGCGGCATCTGTTAGTTAAAACGATTCCGTCAGCTAATTTGGTCGCATTTCTTTTGGCAATTCCACTGACAATTCTCGGAATTTACTGCATTTTTCCGCATCCGTTTTACGATCCCGACGGTGTTTTTGTCGTTTTACTGAGCATTCTTTTACTGCTTCGTTTGGAAAAGAAAAATTTTCCGGCGTGGAAGACGATTTTGGTCGGAATACTGCTCGTTGTTACTCTGTTCGTCAAACAAAACATCGGAATTTCGTTTCTCGGAACGACGATTTTGTCGGTTATTGTGTTGATTTTAATTAATCTGCGGCGCAGGGAATCGGTCAAAGGCTATCTTTATTTGCTGGCGGGAATTTTTATCGGTTTGGCAATTGGCGTTTTGATTATCAATTTCACTGCCGGATTAGACAATTATTGGTTTTGGACGATGACCTACGCGAAAATGCGGCGTGCGCCTTCGTGGACGGATATGCTGTCGGTTTATCAGGATTGGAGTTTGATAATCTGGCTGATTTTGTTTGCGCTTGGTGCGTGTTTGCTATGGAAAAACGAGTTTGTTAAAAGTTGGAAGATTGCACTCGCCGTCGTTTTGATGTCCGCACCGTTTGTTTGGACGGTCGTTTATTTGTTTTTAGACGCGGACGCATCGGAACGCGCCGAAAGGTTGGTCGGAGTCTTTCCGTTTGTGATGATCGCGGCTTTTGTAATCGGCATTTTCGGCTTGAAACAAGTCAGGGGAATCGTATCATTTTTGCCGTTTATAGTAATCGCCACGCTTCACGGCGTTTTTCTTTCGCAGCAGCTTTGGGGTTCAACTTATGCGGTTTGGGTTTTGCTGCTGATTTTAGTTGCGGCGTGTTTACCGTCGTTATTTCAACTTTCAAAGTCTGAATCAAGCGTTTGGATTTCAATATTTGCGGCGATTATTGCGGTTTGTTTGATTATTTCGGGCGGATTTTATGTTTATTCAAACGAACGACTCGATTACGTCAGTTTTGACGACGGCGAGATGGCGCATTCGACTCTGCCGCAGTTAAACGGTCTTTCGATGCGCGGTTCTTACATTCCCGATTTTGAGGAATTAGTCGAATACACGAACCGCGAAATCCCTTCAGACGACGGAATTTTGATTCTTCCGGGCGAAGACCTTTTTAATTACACGACCGGCAGACATCCGCACTTTCCGGTGATTTTGTTTGATGTCACGAATAATCCTCTGAGTCCCGAAGCCATTCTCGAACAAGTAAAAACGCGCGATATTCGCTGGCTGATCGTCAAAAACGATCTGGAAATCGAAGTTGATAAAACGATTGACGACAAAGACCGCATTCTTGAAACTTTGAAACCGGAATTTAAACATATCGAAAGTCTCAACAACTACGAAATTTATCGGCGAAAAATACCGGGTGAAACCGACGATGACGAAGACGATAACAGTGACAACGGCGACGATAACAATTCGGACGATTCGGGAAATACGGACGAAAATTAATTTTTGGAGTAAACTTGGAAACAATGAATTATCAGGAAATGTTGGAAATTGCGATTGAAGAAGCAAAAATCGGTCTCTCCGAAGGCGGAATCCCGATTGGCGCAGCATTGTTCGACCAAAATGGGAACTTGCTCGGACGCGGACACAACCGGCGTGTGCAGGAAAACGATCCGTCAGTTCACGGCGAAACCGATGCGTTTCGCAAAGCCGGCAGACAGCGTTCGTATCGAGATAAAATAATGGTCACGACGCTCGCACCTTGCTGGTATTGTTCGGGTTTGGCGCGGCAATTCAACATCGGCACGGTCGTCGTCGGCGAATCGGTCAACTTTCAAGGCGGCATCGAATGGCTGCGCGAAAACGGTGTCGAAGTAATTGATCTGAATTCGGCGGAATGTATTGAGATGCTCAAAAATTACACCGACGCAAATCCGGCAATTTGGAACGAGGACATTGGCGAAGAATAACAATACAAGCTGCAAAATAAGTAGAAGCGGGCGCGAAGCGCAACCCTTCCCGACCTGTTAATAACTTTAACTTGTCTATTTAATTTTACCTTGAATTCAACTTTTGGTATGAGAATCAAGATTTAACAAATTACAGGTCAGGAAGGGTTGCGCTTCGCGCCCGCTGGCGAATCATAAAAATTATTTCGCGGTAAATTATAAGACGTTGCAAGTGCTGGAAAACTGCGCGTAAATTTGCCTCTTTATTTGTCTGTGTTATTCTGTAATTTATTTTTGTTATCAAAATTTTAGTAAGGAACATTCAAACATAAATTATATGAAAGATGTAGTAATTATCAGCGCGGCGCGAACGCCGACGGGGAAGTTTCAAGGTTCGTTGAAGCCTTTTTCAGCGACGGATTTGGGCGCGATTGCGATTCGTGAAGCGGTCAGGCGCGCCGGAATCAAGCCGGAAGATGTTGACGAAGTAATTATGGGCTGCGTCGTCCAAGCCGGACTCGGACAAGCTCCGGCGCGGCAGGCGGCACTCAAAGCCGATTTGCCGGTTGAAGTTTCGGCTTTGACGGTTAATATGGTTTGCGGTTCGGGTTTGCGGGCGGTTTCGTTGGCGGCACAGGCAATTAAATTGGGCGACGCGGATTTTGTCGTGGCGGGCGGAATGGAGTCAATGTCGAACATTCCTTACGCGATGCCTTCGGCGCGTGACGGTTTTCGGATGGGCGATAATAAGGTCGTTGATTTGATGATTCACGACGGTTTGTGGTGTGCTTTCGAGAATTGGCATATGGGCAACACCGGCGAAGTTGTCGCCGACAAACATCAAATCACCCGCGAAACGCAGGATGAATTTGCCTACAATTCGCACCGAAAGGCGAACGAAGCGCGTGAGAAAGGTTATTTCAAAGACGAAATAATTCCAATCGAGATTCCGCAAAAGAAAGGCGATCCGATTATTTTAGACCACGACGAATCAGTTCGCGCCGATTCGACGATTGAAACACTCGGCAAACTGAAACCGGCGTTCAAAAAAGACGGCGGAACCGTGACGGCAGGAAACGCGCCCGGAGTCAATGACGGCGCATCGGCGATTGTCGTGACTTCAGCGGAGAGAGCGGCGGAACTCGGCATTGAGCCTTTGGCACGAATTGTTTCGTATGCGACTTCGGGCATCGAGCCGAAATATATTATGCTCGCGCCGGTCGAAGGCGTTCGCAAAGCCGTCAAAAAAGCCGGTTGGGAATTGTCCGACGTTGAACTTTTTGAACTCAACGAAGCATTTTCAGTCCAAGCGCTAGGCGTGATGAAAGAACTCGGCATCAACCCGGATTTCGTCAACGTCAACGGCGGCGCGGTCGCAATGGGACACGCCATCGGCAATTCGGGCAGCCGCGTTTTAACGACGCTTTTGTATGAAATGAAACGTCGCGGCGCGAAACGAGGCGTTGCCGGATTATGTTTAGGCGGCGGAAATTCAGTCGCAATGGCTGTTGAAAGAATTTAGTTTTTTAGCCACGAACAAACACGAAAAAGACACGAAAAATTAAAATTATCATTGTTTTATTTTCGTGAAATTTCGTGTTTGTTCGTGGCTAACATCTTTGAGGAATAATTAAAATGAGTGAAATTATCGGAATTATCGGCGCGGGAACGATGGGCAACGGGATTGCTCAAACTGCTGCCAATGCAGGTTTTGATGTGATTATGTGCGACATCAAACAGGATTTTGTGGACAAAGGCTTCCAAAATATTGGCAAAAGCCTCGACCGTTTCGTTAAAAAGGAAACGATGACCGAAGAGCAAAAGACGGAAATTCTCGGACGCATCAAAATCACGACGAATCTCGAAGATTTGGAAGACTGCACACTAATTGTCGAAGCAGCGACGGAAAATTTTGAGATCAAGAAGCAAATTTTTCAAAAATTGGACGAAATAACGTCGGAAGAATGTATTTTGGCGAGTAATACTTCGTCAATTTCGATCACAAAAATCGGCGCGGTCACGTCGCGTCCTGACAAAGTTATCGGAATGCACTTTATGAATCCGGTTCCGTTGATGAAGCTCGTCGAAGTCATTCGCGGCATTGCGACATCCGATGAAACCTACGCGAAAGTTAAGGAAATGTCCGAAACGATGGGCAAAACGCCGCTCGATTGTCAGGATTTTCCGGGTTTTGTCGCTAACAGAATTTTACTGCCGATGATTAACGAAGCGATTTTCGCGCTTTACGAAGGCGTGGCGACCCGCGAAAGCATTGACGGAATTATGAAACTCGGAATGAATCATCCGATGGGACCGCTGACTTTGGCTGATTTTATCGGCTTGGACGTTTGTCTGGCGATTTTGCGCGTGATGCACGAAGGTTTGGGCGACCCGAAATACCGTCCGTGTCCTTTGTTAGTCAAAATGGTTGATGCCGGTTGGCTCGGTCGCAAATCAGGCAAAGGTTTTTACGATTACGAATAACAAAAGCGGTTTGACTGGAGCGCAAGGATCCCTGCTTGCATTGAGCGCAGGTTTTTTACCGCGAAAAAGCGTTTATTAACTGAAAACTTAAAGTAAACCAAATGTTTTCGCACACAGACGTTTCAGTTTTCGTGCAAGTTCCAAGATAAGGGAGGCTTTTTCGTGTTTGAAGCAAACACTCATTGCAAGCAGGGATGCTTGCGCTCCAGTCAGACGGATTTTGTTGACATCTAAAATTTAACTAGTCGAATCTGAAAACTTTGCTCTCCAATTTTGCGTAATAGCAATAAACCATCTGTTTGAGAACATTTATGAAAAAAATAACGGCTTTTATTTCGATGCTCGGCTTGGCTTGTGCTTTGAGTTTAACGACATTCGGACAGGCTAAAATCGCGCCGCTCGATATTCGGCAGCGGACTTTAAATAACGGTTTGCGCGTCGTTTCGGTGCAGGATAATTCCAGTCCGACGGTGACGGTGCAGGTTTGGTTTAACGTCGGCTCGAAAAACGATCCGGCAGGGCGCAACGGTTTCGCGCATCTTTTTGAACATTTAATGTTCAAATCAACGAAGAATCTGAAAAGCGAACAGTTTGACCGTTTGACCGAAGATGTCGGCGGCAACAACAACGCTTTTACTTCGGACGACGTGACGGCTTATCACGAAGTCGTGCCGTCAAATTATCTCGAAACACTTTTATGGGCGGAAGCCGAGCGTTTGTCGAACTTAAATGTTGACGAAGCGAATTTCAAATCCGAACGCGCCGTCGTGCAGGAAGAATTTCGGCAGAGCGTTCTGGCGCAGCCTTACGGTTTGTTTCAGGAAGCGATTCAGAAAAATTCCTACACAAAACATCCGTATCGGCGCACAACCATCGGCACGATTGAAGATTTGGACGCGGCGACGGTTGCCGACGCGCAGAATTTTCATAACACTTTTTATCGCCCGGACAACGCGACTTTGATCGTCGTCGGCGATTTCGACCAAACGCAGTTTAATAATTGGGTTGACAAGTATTTCAATCGTATCGCCAAACCGACCGGCGTGATTCCGCGTGTAACCGAAGTCGAACCGGCGCGAACGGCGGAAAAACGTCTGACCGTCAAAGCTCCGAATGTGCCGCTTCCGGCGGTCGCCATTACTTATCTCGCGCCGGACTCAAAAAGCAAAGACATCGCTGCTTTGAAAATCGCGCAGGCAATTTTGTCCGGCGGTGAATCTTCAAGGCTGTATCAGGAACTCGTTTACAAACAGCAAATCGCGCAGGAAGCGACGTTCGGCGTTGATGAGCGCGTGGACAAAGGTTTGTTGAATTTTACGGCGGTAATGGCAAGCGGCAAACCGCTCGAAGCGGGCGAAAAATCGCTGCTTGCCGAATTAAAGAAAATTCAGGACGCGCCGGTTTCCGCTAAAGAACTCGAAAAAGCGAAAAATAGTCTGGTTGCCGACACGCTGCGCGAACTAGAAACGAATCGCGGTAAAGCGTTCGCCATCGGCAACGGCGTGATTTACGAAAACGATCCGACGTTCGTTAATACGGAAATCAAGGATTTGCAAGCCGTAACCGCCGCCGACGTGCAGCGCGTGATGAAAAAATACTTTGCCGACAACAATCGTGTCGTGATTTATTACGTCAATCAGGAGAATTCAAAATGAAAAATTCAAAACTTAAAAACCTCGGAAACATCGCAGCATTTTTAATTATCAATTTTGCATTTTTAATTCCCTGCGCCAGCGCACAAGAGCAGCCGCCCGCGCCGTCCGCCCCGCGCGAAGTAAAAATTCCGCCGGTCAAAAACAGCCAATTGACGAGCGGTTTAAAGATCGCCGTCGTCGAACGCCGCAATTTGCCGCTCGTGACGGTTTCGCTGCTGGTCAATTATGCCGGTGCCGCCGCCGAATCGAAAGACGGATTGGCAAACGCGACGGCTTCGCTGTTGACGAAGGGAACAAAAACGCGCAGCGCGTCGCAAATTGCCGAGCAGATCGAATTTCTCGGCGGCAATTTGAACGCGGGCGCAAACTGGAATTCGACTGTCGTCACGCTCAATGTAACATCCGACAAACTCGAACAGGCATTAGCGATTATGAGCGATGTCGTTTTGAATCCGCAGTTCGCGCAGAGCGAAATTGATTTATTCAAATCGCAAACCAACGACGAATTGACCGTCGCGCTCAAACAGCCGGGAAGTCTGGCGAGTTTCGTTGCCAGCCGCTACACTTTCGGCGAACACAACGCCGTTGGGACACCGGCGAGTTTGAACAGTATCACAAACCCTGATATTGCAGGTTTTTATCTTAAAACATACACGCCGAAAAACGCTGTGTTGGTTTTTGCCGGCGACATTTCAAGCGCACAGGCAAATGCGCTTGCGACAAAGTTTTTTGGAAGTTGGAAGGGATCAACCGGTTCGACTCAAATACTCGGTGATGCCGTGAGCGTTGATTCAAACAGTGTCAATTCATCGAAAAACAATTTAATTAATAGATTTCTCGTCATAGACCTTCCGAATTCGGGACAGGCGGCGGTCACTTACGCTAAGAAATTGTCTGTCGGGCGCGTCAATTGTCCGAACGGGAAATGTGTGACGAACGCGGATTATTTTCCTTCGACTGTCGCAAACACTGTTCTCGGCGGCGGTTATTCAGCGCGGCTCAATTCGGAAATTCGCATCAAACGCGGTTTGAGTTACGGTGCGGGTAGCAATCTTTCGCCGCGCAGTAACCAAACGAATTTGTTGGCGCGGGTGCAGACGAAAAACGTCTCAGCTGCCGAAGTCGCCGAACTTGTCGCCGCTGAAATAAACCGGCTCGGCACTGGTTTAGCCGAACAGACGGAACTCACGCCGCGCGAACTTACCTTGACCGGCGCGTTCGGCGGCAGCCTTGAAACAACCAACGGTTTAGCCGGAAAGCTGATCGAACTTTATACTTTCGGTTTGAGTCCCGACGAATTGAATTCATATATGTCGAGCGTCCGCAAGGTTTCCGCGCCGCAGGTCAGAGATTTTGCGGCGGCAAACATCAACGGCGGCGACATTATCATTGTCGGCGATTATTCGGTCTTCAAGGACGACCTCGCAAAGCGATTTCCGAATGCAAAAATCGAAGTCATTAAAGCTGACGAACTGGATTTGAGCAAAAACAGTTTGCGAAAGTAATCTGAAATGCAAATTTTCAAACCAAGCGGCGGAGAACTTAGTTTTCCGCCTTTTTTAATTTGCAACCGAAACTAATCAATTTTGACTTGTAACTTGCTAAATGCTTTGTTTGAATGTAGTTTAAGCAAATTTTGTTATGCACAAGAATTTACGTTCGTTTATCGAGTTATTAAAAAAAGAGGACGATTTGGTCGAGATCGAAGCGAAAGTTGATCCGTATCTTGAAATCGCCGAGATTCACCGGCGCGTGATTGATGAACAGGGTAAGGCTTTATTGTTCAAAAACGTCAAAGGCTCAAAGTTTTCGGTTGTCACAAATTTGTTTGGAACGGCGAAACGAATTGATCTCGCGTTTGGCAAAAAGCCGCAGGAACTCGTTAAAAAAGCCGTCGAAGCTGTCGAAGTTTTGCTGCCGCCGAAGCCGAAAGAGCTTTGGCAATATCGTGATTTAGCTTTTTCGGCTTTGAAACTCGGCACGAAAAAAGTTCGTCGTGCGCCGGTTTTGGAGGTTTGCGACCAGCCGGCGAATCTTGAAGAATTGCCGCTTTTACAGCTTTGGCACGAAGACGGCGGACATTTTGTGACGCTGCCGCTCGTTTATACAGAAAGTCCGACGAACGGCAAACACAACCTCGGAATGTATCGCATTCAGCGATATGACAAAACGACGACCGGAATTCACTGGCAAATCGGCAAAGGCGGCGGTTTTCATTATTACGAAGCCGAACAGCGCGGTGAATCTTTGCCTGTTACGATATTTTTGGGCGGTTCACCCGCGATGATTTTGGCGGCAATCGCGCCGCTTCCCGAAGACATTCCCGAACTCGTTTTAGCGTCGGTTTTGGCGGACGGCAAGATTGAAACGGTTGAAAATCCGCTCAAAAATCATCACCGATTAATCGCTGAAGCCGAGTTTGCGATTTGCGGAAGTGTTGCGCCGAAAATTCGTCGTTCCGAAGGTCCGTTCGGCGATCATTACGGTTATTATTCGCTCGTTCACGATTATCCGGTGTTTGAAGCGCAGGCGGTTTTTCACCGTAAAGACGCGATTTATCCGGCAACCGTCGTCGGCAAACCGCGTCAGGAAGATTATTTTATCGGCGATTATTTACAGGAACTTTTATCGCCGCTTTTTCCGCTCGTGATGCCCGCCGTCAAGGATTTATGGAGTTACGGCGAAACCGGATTTCACAGTTTGGCGGCGGCGGTCGTCAAAGAACGCTACGCCCGCGAAGCACTTTCGGCAGGTTTTCGGATTTTAGGCGAAGGACAGCTCGCGCTCACAAAATTTTTGCTGCTGACGGATAAACCGCAAAATTTGCGCGACTTTAAAACTCTGTTTGAATATATTCTCGCCCGCGTCGAATGGGAAAGCGACTTTTTTATTTTTGACCGGACATCTTTCGACACGCTCGATTACGCATCGGGCAAAATCAATCACGGCTCAAAAGCGATGCTTGTTGGAGTCGGCGATGCAAAAAGGGAATTGGCGCGTGAGTTTAACGGTTCGCTGCCGGTCGGCATCAAAGCCGCGAAGGTTTTCTGCGGCGGCTGTCTTGTTTTGGAAGGAACGAGTTACGAAAAGGACAAAACGCTTGCCGACAGAATCGCGCGGGCGAATAACTTTAACGATTTTCAAGTCGTCGTTATTCACGATTCAGTTGAAGTCGCCGATTCCACTGACAAATTTCTCTGGGCGACGTGGACGCGGTTCAATCCTTCGACTGATATTTATGCGAAGGAAATTAAAGTCGTCAACAATCATATTTCCTACACCGCGCCGATTATCATTGATGCGCGAATGAAAACGTGGTATCCGAAGATGGTCGAACCGCGTGATAATATTGTAAAACTCGTTGACACACGTTGGCGCGAATATTTTCCGAAAGATTAATGAAAAAACACCTCAAAAAAATCATTTATGGTTCAATTTTCCTGATAATCGCGGGACTATTTTTTCTGGCTTACGCGTATTTTATCGAGCCTTTCCGTCTTGTCGTCAACAGTCAGGAAATTAAAATTAAAAACTGGAGTCCGGCATTAAACGGCTTAAAAATTGTGGCGATTGCCGACATTCACGGCGGTTCACGCGGTGCAAATGAGGAGAAAATTCGCCTTGTTGTCGAACGGGCAAACGCGCAGAATGCAGATGTGATAGTGCTTTTGGGTGATTATGTTTCGCAGCAATCGGGCAATCGCCGGATGCTGAAAATGCCGATGGAAACGATTGCCGACAATCTCAAAGGTTTACAGGCAAAATACGGAGTTTACGCAGTTTTGGGCAATCACGACGGCGAATATGACGATGCAAAGGTTGCCGCCGAACTTCAGCGCGTCGGAATTACTGTTTTGCAAAACGAGATAAAAATCATCGAAAAGAACGGGCAAAAATTCAGGCTGCTCGGTTTGAAAGATCATTTGCAGCTTAATTCCTGGGACACTTTTGATGGAATGATTAGAAATCTCATCGCGCAAAACGAGCAAGTCGGCGACATTATCGTATTAGAACACAGTCCCGACGTTTTTGAAGTGATAAATTATTATAAAAATCTTGGCAGTGATTTTAAATTAATGCTGGCAGGACACACGCACGGCGGACAAGTTTGGCTGCCCGTGCTTGGAACGCCGATTGTGCCTTCGAGTTACGGGCAAAAATATTCATACGGGCATATTCACGAAGCCGATAAAGATATTTTTGTAACTTCAGGTGTCGGTGAAAGTATTCTGCCGCTTCGTTTTATGATGCCGCCGGAAATTGCGGTTTTAACGATTAATGCCGAATAAATTCACTGTTCTCCGAAGGTGATTTTCGGTCTGTATTCAATGCTGTATTTTTCTGTGGAAGTGATAATTTCCTTGCTGTCAGCAACAAATAAACCGTTTTCAAAAGAAAAAGAAAACCTGGTAACATTTCCTGAATTAGTTTTGGAATTGTCAGGTTTAATCAAATCATTTTGTATTAGGCAATTTCCGAAAACTTCTAAAATTATCTCTCTAATTTTGAAGGAAACCGCCTTTAATCCGCATAAATTGTTAGCTCCGGTCGCAATTTTCCAGATCACTTTCGGTTGGTTTTCGCTGATTGTATAAACGTAAAATAAACTCTGCGATTCGCATTTGGGATTGCAGATTTCAGCAAAAATATGGTTAATTGCTTCATTTTTCCCGTCACGCGTGATGTCAAAATTATAAGTCTTCCGCAAAGTAAAAACGCGTTCATTCGCCTGTTTACCAATGCGAAACTGCCCGTTTTTTAAGGTAAAACTTTTTGCCGATTTTCCGGTATATAAATCTGGAAACGTGAAATTTTTAAAATCAACGGTAGCAATATCAATTTCGGTTTTCGGTTTGGTTTGAACGCTTTTAACTTTTCCGTCTGATGTTTCAGTGATTTGTGCCGAAACTGAAAAACCGGCGAAAATCAGCAAAAATATCGGGAGAAAAATTAACAAGATATTTTGTTTCATATATTTAGTTGAAAAATTTAGTTCAACATAACACGAATCGTCTCCAAATTGCCATTTGATAAGTCAGTCCGGTTGCAATCGTGTAATGATTCGGAAAAGTCTTCGTCGGAAACGAAGGAATCATCCATTTCGCGCGAACGCCGTCCTTCGCCAATTTTTTGAGCGTCGGCGGATTAAATTTGTCCAAATAATCATACCGAAAACCATCAAGCTAAATTAAAATCACAGTCGGTTTGAGGTCTTTGATCTGTTTTTGCGGAAAAGCAGAAAAGTATAAGCAAAAGAATGCTAATAAAGCGAAAAAATATTTCATAAACTAAATTTATTCATTAATACTAACTTCTGCAACATAGTTCATAATATTTTGATCGGCAGTATCAGATGTTTCTATTGATTCTTTTGTTAATCGGGAATTGAAAATCTTATAAACAGATTTGGTTAAACCCTTGACGCAAAACTTACAGGAAAATTCTCCCAATTTATCCGGGCGTTCAGTGCTTTTAGTGCATTTGCCGAATTGTTCGACACGAATTTTTTTGTTTTCAATGGTCAGCGACTTTAAAGCGCAACCGCCTTCTTTTCCACCTGTTCCAATTTTGCCGATTAGTTCTGGTTTAATATTTTTTGTAGAGTAGAAATAAATAATTGCACTTCCTCCATCACACGAAGCTCCACAACCAACTTCCCAAAGAAAAACAACCGCCTCTTTTTTATTGTCGCCCGTTAAATCAACATAATAAACTTTACTTAAATCAAACCAACCGCCGCTGAAAGTTTTCGGTTCATCGTATTCATATTTGCCGTCTTTCAGTTTTATTTGTTTTTTCAAAGAATCTGAACGATATGAGTAATTCTTAAAATCAACATCTTTGAATTCTTCGGGAACAGTTTTAAATTTTTCGTTCTGAATTTCGAGTTTTTCAACATTTTCTTGGTTAATTCTTTGAGATTCTAAATATGAATTTACGCTATTTGATGATTGATTGGCTGAACTAATTTGACTCGACGAAGTATTTGATAATTGCGCGGTCGTTTGACTCGCACAATTTGCTAAAAATATTAAACAAAAAAATAAAATTACTTTCATAACATTTTTATTTTCCCCACATTCTCAGTTTCCATCACGGATTTTAGGCTTTTGCACTTTGATATTTCGGAGAATTTTTTGTTTCGCCGACTGAACTTTGTTTATCAAGATTTGCGAATCGTTGATGAAATTTCAGAAGGTTTCCGTCAACAAAATTTATTCAGGTTCGTTTTTAATTATAGACACGCTTCGGTCATTAACCAACCAATTTTCACAAAGTATTTTGTTAAATTTAAAGATTACAAAGCGGATATTCGATTGCTGTTATGAATTTAATTGGTTGTGATTTTGAACTACAGTATTTTATACAAATATGTTGAATTAACGCGATAAGTATTACGAAATCACTTTGTCCGCTCTCTTTTTTTATCTTACATTCCGGTATTCATAAAAATCTGACCTGTAACGTGGTGAAACGTCAGGGCAATAAATATGTTGTTGTTTATGACCAAAGGAGTTTCCGTAACCTGTACATCAGAAAATTGGACAACAAATTGTCCGGTTGTAAAATTTGTTCGCATCTCCACAAAATCCTTGGGATACGGGGTTGATTTGTTTTTCATTCCCATTTTGATAGAAACGGTGAAAAGTTCAGGTTTGCCGATCACCGGCGCAGTGACCGGAGGATTTAAGATGGCTTTTAAATCGGCGGACATAAGCCGCATCTCTTTAAGTGCGGCATTGGACATAATTGTCTTCATCGCGGGTAAAGTCGAAACGAATAAAACCGCGATATGAAACGGAGTCTGGTTTTTGATCCTCTCCAAAGCCATTCCAAGTCTGACTTCGTTTGTATAAAACGCTTCGTCTTTTATATCTTGAGTAAGCCGAGCGACATTTTCTGCAAAGTGCATAATTGGTATGAAATGAGTCGCCTTGCCCATATCAGTCGTTATTTCCAGATACATTGCCAAATAATCTTTTGCCATTATTTTAATCCTCACACTCTTTCAATGAAATCTATGTTTTTGAACGATTGAAAATAGAGATTTTGCAAAGAAGGCAATTAAAATTCGTAGATGAATTACGAAAATCTACCATCGGATTCATAATACGCAGATTTATTAAACAACTAAGTCAAACTGAAAATTGGAATTTAATCCGCATTACCAATTTTCTCGAAATATAAGGCAACTAAAGGAATCAGGCGGAAGGTCATGGAAGGCAACACATCTTTTCGCCTGAGCAGAGCAGGACCGGTTCATGACAGTCCTGCTCATTTTAATTGCCGAAACCGCCGACCTGTCGAAATTTTTTTTGAAACAGTTCACCGTGTCCGACGGACATTTCGTTTTGCCGGCAGAGCCACGCGTGAGTTAATTCGTGCTTGAGAATATTGATAAGTTGTTTTTGGTTGGCTTTTTGGAAAAATGACTTTTTCATTATGATTTCAGGGCTTTGAATGCTTTCGCAGGTTGTGTAAGCGACACCTTTTTCAACACTTGAGCCTTCCTTTTCAATTAATTCATCACTCAAATAAACAGGAACGACCGGCATTTTATCGAATAACGGCAACAAAGCATCCGATTCGGATTGGAGTTTTTTATTCTGCTCAAAATTTTTTAAAGGAGCAGTAACAGTTTTTGTCGGTGTCGGTAAAATAGTGTTTGCCGGCGGCTGCGGATTAGGTGCTTGCGACAATGAATTATGAAGCAAAACTGCGCCGCCGATAAGCAAACAAATGACAATCACCGAAATAACGACTGACTTTTTATTCACGAAGGATATTCAAAGCATTGTTTAGACGGAATAACCGAAAACAATCATCAGCTATTCCGTCAATCAACAAAAATTAAGGTTTTAAACGGTTGAGCATTCGCGGAAAGGGAATCGTTTCGCGGACGTGTTCGATGCCGCACATCCAAGCCGTTGCGCGTTCGACACCCATTCCGAAACCGGCGTGCGGCACTGCGCCGAATCTGCGTAAATCCAAATACCATTCAAACGATTCTTTGGGCAGATTGTGCGATTCGATTTGTTCTTCCAAAAATTTCAGGTCAAAAGCGCGTTCGCCGCCGCCGATGATTTCGCCGTAACCTTCGGGCGCAAGCAAATCTGCGCCTAATGCACATTCAGGGCGTTCGCTGTCGCGTTCAAAATAAAACGCTTTGATAGCGGCAGGGAAATGATGGACGAAAACGGGCGCGTCAAACTGTTTTGAAATATAAGTCTCGTCCGGCGCACCGAAATCGCCGCCCCATTCAAAATCGTTTTCGAGGTCGCCTTTCGTGAAACCTTCTTTGAGAATTTTGACGGCTTCGTCGTAATGAATTCGCGGGAAACCGCTTGCCAAAATCGCTTCGAGTTTCGTCACATCGCGTTCTAAAACGGTTAATTCTTCGCGCCTTTCGGCTAAAACTCTTTCGACAATAAATTTAATCAAACCTTCGCCCAAATTCATCACGTCGTCGAGATGCGCGTAAGCCATTTCGGGTTCGACCATCCAAAATTCGGTCAAATGGCGGCGCGTTTTCGATTTTTCAGCGCGGAAAACCGGTCCGAAACAGTAGCTTCTGCCCAAACTTGCGGCGGTCGCTTCGTTATAAAGTTGTCCGCTCTGCGTTAAATAAGCCTTGTCGTCTTCAAAATAATCAACTTCAAACAGCGTCGTCGTGCCTTCGCAGGCGGCAGGCGTGAAAATCGGCGTGTCGGCGAGAATAAAACCGTTATTGTCAAAAAAATCGCGCGTCGCTTTGACGACCGTGTGACGAACTTTCAGCACGGCGTTCTGCTTTTTCGAGCGAATCCACAAATGGCGATTATCCATCAAAAATTCCGTGCCGTGTTCCTTCGGCGTAATCGGATATTCGCTGGCATTTTGAATGACTTCGAGCGCGGTTACGTCGAGTTCAACGCCGATTGATGAGCGCGTATCTTCTTTGACTTTGCCGGTGACGATAATCGAAGATTCCTGTCCGAGAGATTTCGCCGTTTCAAAAAGCGTTTCGTCATTCGGCTTAAAAACAACGCATTGGACAATTCCCGTGCCGTCACGAAACTGTAAAAACGCGAGTTTGCCGCTCGAACGGATGTTATAAAGCCAACCTTTCAGCGTCACTTCCGCGCCGATGTGATTTTTTAATTCGTTGATATATGTCTGATTCATAAATTCTATGCAAATAATAGCGATTCTTTCGGCGCATAATTCAAAACAAGTGCTTCCAGCATCGGATTCCGATTCGTTTCGCTTGCGCCGACGTGATAAAAATGATTTTTTGTAACTATTTCAAAGGATTTGTTGTATTTTTCCAGTTCCGCATTTTCTCGGTATTGATTACTATGCCAAGTCGAAAGAATGATTTTCGCTGGTGTTTTTTCCAATAAACCGAATAAATCTTTCTCGTCAGTTTCGTTCCAAGCGTTGAAATAGTCAATATGTCTGCCGAAATACGGCGGATCGCAGTAAATCCAATCTGTCTGTTTTGCCCCTGAAATTGTTTGCCGAAAATCTTGGCAAACAAATTGCCAATCGAATATTTTGGTTGCGTTTTCAACCTTTTCAATCTGGTTACAGATTTTCGTAACGTATGCTTTGGCAAATCTTTCGGGTTTGTGTCCGAACGGAACATTAAAAAAACCTTTTCGATTAAAACGCATCACGCCGTTAAAACAAGCGCGATTGAGAAAAAGAAAATCCAGCGAATCTTTTATTTCATTGAATCTTTCCCGAATAAAATAATAGTAACTTTCGCCTTTTTCTTTAAGCAACGCGCCTTCTTTTTCTAAAAACTCTCTGGCAATTTTAGAAGTTATTCCGCCGTCTTTGATTGAATTGTAAAAATTTATCAAGTGCGGATTGGTGTCGCAAAACAGAGCTTTTTCGGGTTGCAGATTGAAACCGACAACGCCCGAACCCATAAAAGGCTCGATCCATTTTTCGTCTTTTTGAAATTTAACAAACTCCAAAATCCAACCGGCAAGTTTCGATTTAATGCCCTGACATTTAATTGGCGGAATAATGATTTTTCTCATTTCTTTCTTCTCGATGCTCGTAAATTAACCAAATTCGTGTCTGCCCCGCGATATTCTAAAAACTGTTTCAATTGCGTAATTTTGCGCGGTTTTCCGTCTTCGCCGATGATTGTGATTTTACCGTAGTTCATCCAATAATCATCAAACCATTCTTCGCCCAAGTTTTTGAACATTCCGTTACATTCTAAAATATCGCTGATTTTATTGATGCTCCCAATGTTTGCCGTATTCCCGCTGCCGCTCGAATCCGATGCAATTTGCCATTTTTCGGCGACAAAAAACCGGAAATTGCTGATAACGGACGTAATCGAATTTAACTCCTCGATTTTATAGATTTTTGTTTCGTCCAACTCGCTGAAATCAGAGCGCGTGTAAATAATCCCCAAACAAAAATGCCCGAAATATTGATTATAGGGAAATTGGATGTTTTTTGTGCTGTTGCGATTGATAAAATATTCCCCGTGCGAACCGAGCGTAAAACCGTTACAAAATTCGGGCGCAAGCGGCAAATGATAAGTGGTTTTGAAGTCAACGGCAAATTTTATCTGTTCATTATCAGAACTGACAAACGAAACGTCGGGATAATAATTTTGATGTTTGGTGAGAACGACTTTGTAACCGTGCTTGTTTGCAAATTCTAAAATCTTCGGGAAAATATGTATCTCTAAAATCTTTGAAACGATTTTCGTGTCTGCCGAAATTGTATAAATGTTTTGAAAAACGTCAAGAAAACCTTTAATCGTCCATTGTCCGTCAGCGGTCGAAACATAGTCGTTAAGTTCATTAACGAGTTCAATTAAGTCTATTCTGAATTTTTCCTTGAGTTGTAATTTAAGATTTCCGTCCATTTTTCTTATAATTTGCCGCTCGAACGGATGTTGTAAAGCCAGCCTTTCAGCGTCACTTCCGCGCCGATGTGATTTTTTAATTCGTTGATATATGTCTGATTCATTTGATAAAAATAATTAAATTTCTTTTCGTAATTTTTCTAATTTCGTTAAAATTTCGGGTTCTTCTTTCAGTTCAACGAGCGGCGTAAGCTGCTCGAAAATGTAATGCCAATCGAGTTTTTGTTGAAAGGAAACAACATTTTCAATGTCCGCCCAATCCTTTGTCCGATTAGCGAAAGCCTTATAAACAATCAGGTCTTCAGCCGAACAGGTTTGCAGTGCAACTCCTTTTAAAAACTGATATTTGGTCGCTCGTTTAATTGCCGATTCTTCAAAAAATAACGCACCAAGCGAAATATCAATTCCGACTTCACCGATTTTAAGCAGAACTACGCGGCTTCGCAGTGAAAACTCTTTCGGATCACTCACGCGGGACTGAAAATTTGCAAGTATTTTGTTAATAAAAATTTCCTCTTCGCCAAAACCCGTCAGCAAAGTTAAATCCGCGTCGAGCGTTAATCGCGGTTGTCCCCAACGCTGCAAAGCGATTCCGCCGATAAAGCAAAATTGCCAATCATTTTTTTCTAAAAAGTTTTGTATTTGCAGTGCTGCTTGAAAAACTTTTTTCATTTTTTTAGTTTCATAAAAATTCTTTGCATTTCAACTAGCCCTGAACTTGATTTCGGTAGATGCTTTGCAAGGGCGGATTCGGCAGCATCGTCTAAAGAAAGTATGACGTTTTCCAGATTGGCTTTCCGGCTTTCTTCAATCCGCAGTTTTTCCAAAAACTCGCCTGTTTCCTTCCAAGTGTTCACCCATTTTCGCATTTGCTCGCGTTCGGCATCAGTCATAGATTCAATTTTAACATAGAGTTTTTGTTAAACTCTATTGCGGACTTGACTTATCAATAATGTGTAACTATTCTTGTTACACTTATGGCGGGAAATTCGAGATTGGCGACGGCGATTCACGTTGCGGGAATGCTTTCATTTGCGGAAAAAACTCCGCTGACATCGGAAAGCATCGCGCAAAGTGTTGATACAAATGCGGTTGTCATTCGCCGTTTGATCGGATTACTGACCAAAGCCGGAATTGTGCAGGTGAAAATGGGTGTCGGCGGCGGCGCGTGTCTGACGAAAAATCCGGCGGAAATTACGTTGGCTGAAATTTATCTCGCACTCGACGAAAATTCTTTGTTCGATGTTCCGCAATTGGAAGAAGCGCATCACTGCGTTTTGGGGAAAATTGTCCGTCCCGTTTTATCGGAAGTTTTAGGCGAAGTCGAAAAAAATCTGTTGGAAGGTTTGCGAAAAATCACGCTTGCCGAAGTAATCGGGCGCGTGAAAACCCGGATGATCGAAAGCAATATTTGCGGTGAAATTATTAAAAATGGCTGAAGAAAAAAAGAAGAAAAAAGTTAATTATTCAAGGGCGTGGCGCGAGGCGAAAATTTTAATTTGGAGTTATCGCTGGCGTTTGATTCTCGGTCTGGTGTTGATGCTGATCAGTCGCGGCGCGGGTTTTGTGCTGCCGTATTCGACGAAATATCTGGTTGATAACGTCTTCAGTCAGGGGCAATATTATCTGCTGAAATGGATTGCGGTCGCGGTCGGCGTTTCGACGATTATTCAGGCATTGACATCCTTTGTGCTGTCGCAGGTTCTCGGTGTCGCGGCGCAGCGGGCGATTACGGAAATGCGAAAACGCATTCAGGCACACATCGAACGGCTGCCGATTTCGTATTTCGATTCGACGCAGACGGGACAACTGATTTCGCGGATTATGCGCGACGCGGAAGGCATTCGCAATCTCGTCGGCACGGGACTTGGGCAAATCGTCGGCGGTTTGGTGTCGGCAATCGTTTCGCTCGTCTTTTTATTTTATTTGAATTGGCAGATTACGCTGATAATTGTCGGCGTTTTGATTGCGTTCGGATTTGTTCTAAGTTATGCCTTCAAACAGCTTAGACCGTTATTCAGAGATCGCGGCGCGATTGAAGCGAATGTGACGGGACGACTTACCGAAGGTTTGGGCGGCATCCGAATCGTCAAGGCTTACACGGCTGAAAAACGCGAAGAACTGAGTTTTGCGCGGAACATTCACGAACTTTTTCGCAATATCGCAAAATCCGTGACCGGCGTTTCGGCGACCGGCGCGTTTGCCTCGGTGATTATCGGCGCAATTTCGGTTGTGATGATCTATTTCGGCGGAAACGCGGTCATTGCCAACATTCAAAATCCCGCGACGGGAATGAGTTCGGGCGACTTTACGATGTTCATCGCGTTCACGATTTTTATGGTCATTCCGGTTGTTGATCTGGCGAATATCGGCACACAAATCACCGAAGCGTTTGCCGGTTTAGACCGCATCAGCGAAGTTTTTGATATGAAAACCGAAGACGATGCCGATCAAACGAAAACGCCGCTGCCCGAAATTGACGGCGCGATTGATTTTGAAAACGTCAATTTTGAATACGAAACTGACGTTCAGGTTCTCAAAAATATCTCGTTTCACTCCGAAGCCGGGAAAACGACCGCCCTCGTCGGTTCGTCGGGTTCCGGCAAATCAACTATTTTGAGTCTGGTTTTGAATTTCATTCAGGCGAATTCGGGCGTGATAAAAATTGACGGTAAAGATTTGCAGACGGTCAAACTGCGTGATTACCGGCGGCATCTCGGCGTGGTTTTGCAGGACAATTTTCTGTTTGACGGGACGATTTCCGATAACATTCGCTTTTCAAAACCGCAGGCGACAGCGGTAGAAATCAAGGAAGTCTGCAAAATTGCCAACGCCGACGAATTTATCGAAAAATTTCCCGACGGTTATCAAACAATCGTCGGTGAACGCGGCGTAAAACTTTCCGGCGGACAAAAACAGCGTATCGCCATTGCCCGCGCACTGCTCGCCGATCCGAAAATTTTGATTTTGGATGAAGCGACTTCGAGTTTAGACAGTGAATCGGAAGCATTAATTCAGGAAGGCTTAAACAATCTGCGAAAAGGTCGGACGACTTTCGTCATCGCTCACCGTTTGTCAACAATTCGCTCCGCCGATCAAATTCTCGTCGTCGAAGCCGGTGAAATCATCGAACGCGGCTCGCACGAAGAATTAATCGAACAAAACGGACGTTACAAACAACTCTACGACAAGCAGTATAAATTTGAACAAAACCTTTTCGTCAATCCGGGCGAAGAAATGAAACATCAGGAGAAAATGACCGCAACAAAATTATAAAATTATGGCAGAAACACAAACATTTCAAAATCATACGCGCTGGTATCCGCTCGTTCATTTCGTTTTAATGCCGATATTGTTTTTTAATTTAATCTGGCAAATCGTCAGGTTGTATCAGGAACCGAGTTGGGATCGCGCGGAATTTGTATTGCTTGCCGTCGGACTGATTTTACTGAGTTTGGCAGCGCGTTTGCAGGCTCTAAAAGCGCAGGATCGCGTCATTCGACTCGAAGAATCGCTGCGTTATAAAAATCTTTTACCGAACGATTTATACGAACGCGCAATGAACTTAAGCACGGGACAAATGATTGCGTTGAGATTTGCGTCTGATAACGAATTAGGTGGATTGATTGAACGAACTTTGAGCGGTGATTTCAAAACAAATAAAGAACTCAAACTTGCAGTCAAAGATTGGCGCGGCGATTATTTAAGAGTTTAATTGTCGTTGGACAATTTCTTGCAAATACGGAAAACGATTGAGATTTGCCGCCGCGCGAAGCACGATTTCAAACATCGGATTAATAAACGGCAGAAAATATGTTTTGCTGCGAAAAGTTGCCTGATACGAAAATGTGCCGATAGCTTTGAGACATCTCTGAATTGTTTGGAGACGAAATTCATCGGTAAATTCGGATTCAGCAATTGCCGGAAGATTAAATTTTACTCGTTCAGCGAGGAAAAATTCACGTTTTTCAGCTAACCATTCCGGCGCGGGAAGCGTCGTTACGCGGTCGAGAAGCAGCGATACCAGGTCGTAAGCGACAGAACCGATGCGTGCGTCCTGATGGTCAATTATTCGCAGATTATTTTCACTGTCAAGCATCAGGTTTGCCGCGTGAAAGTCTCTGTGCGTCAGGACTTTCGCTTTGGCGGCGAGTTCATCGGCAACTGCGTCGAGTTCGATTTTTAAGGCTTTCGCATCTGCTGCATTTAAGGGGGTTTTTCGCAAAGATTCAAAATAATGAGTCGTGAAAAAATCCAATTCCCAACTCAGTTTCTCAAAATCAAAAGCGCGGTGCGAGGCAATTGAATTCATCTCAAAGGCTTTCGGCGTGGCTGCTTGGATTTTAGCACTTAATACAATTGCCTGATTCAGAAATTTTTCGCGTATTTCTTCGTCGGATTGCAGTAAAACATCGCGCAAAATCGTGTCGCCGAAATCTTCCTGCACGATTACGCCCAAACTTTCATCGAAATCGTAAACTTCCGCGACCGGCAAATCAGCCGCTAAAAATAGTTTGGTGGCATCGAGATAAGTTTGCTCATTTGCATCGAAAGGTTCGGGATAAACACAGGCAATCGCGGTTTTGCCGTGCCAATCAACGCGAAAATATTCACGCGTCGAAGCGTCGGGCGTAAGCTGTTCGATGTTAATCGGTTGATTTTTATCGGTTAAAAAAGTTTCGAGCCTTTGCCGGAAATCTGACATAATTTTACACGCCCTTACTAATGTGCGGGCTTCTGCCGTTTAGTTTAGAGGCACAATATAATTTTCGCCTTCGATATAGCCTTTTAAAGCTTTTTCGGGAATTTCTTCGCAATTTCTGACCATATCGGCGCGGACTATCGCAGCGTTTTCAAAATGTGTTCCGCTTTCGATTTTAACACCGTCGGCGATGATCGTGCGATAGAGATTGGTATTGTCGGCAATTTCGACATTATCCCAGATTACCGAGTCACGAACCGAGGAATTGGGTGAAACACGGCAATTTTCGCCCATACAAACATCGTTTCCATTCATCATTGCGAGCGAAATATCGAGGTAGCGCGGAATCGTCGAAAGCTCGAACCAATTCGCATCCGTAACGTGCGCGGCAATTTTTTCGCCCTTGGCAATTGCCGGATTGTAAAATGTCGGCACAATGTCAGAATAAACGCCGCGCGGAATGTATTCAAAAACGCGCGGTTCGAGAATGTGAATGCCGGTAAACATCAGCGGAGTCGTGAGTTCGCCGGTCGTGTCGCGGATTTCCGATTCGGTAAAAGGTTTCGCAAAATCACCGAAACCTTTGACGAATCCGTTCTTTGTTTCGACGATTGTAAATCGTTCGCGTTTCGTATTCGGTTTCAAAATCATCGTCGCAATCGCGCCTGAATTTTTGTGCGTTTCGACGGCTTTTGAAATATCAATATCGGTAATGATTTTGCCGTTGGCGATCAGAAAAGTGTCATCTTCGAGCAGATGCCGCGCATTATCGAGTGCGCCGGCAGTGCCTAAAATCTTCGGTTCTTCGATTGTATAATTGATTTTTACGCCGAACTTACTGCCGTCGCCGAGAGCTTTAATGACCGAATCGGGCTGATGATGAAGATTGACGACGACATCGGTAAAGCCGAATTTAGCAAGGTATTCCGCGACGTAACCGACCAGCGGTTTGCCTAAAAAAGGAATCGCCGGTTTAGTGCGGTCAATCGTCAGAGGAAACAGCCTTGTCCCGAATCCGGCGGCTAAGATCATTGCTTTCATAGTTTATTTTGAGTTATGAACCGGCAGCAAAAACATCGCTTGATTTCTAAAATTACCGAACAACAAAACATACTTTTTTTGGAAGATAAATGCAAACTTGCAAAAAATCGTCGAGCCGTGACAACCTGATAAAATGTCTAACTTTGTAGAGGAAAAAACTTACGCGATATTTGCGAGTCCGCTGAACAAAAAATTGATTGCCGAATTGAGCGACAAAGGCAAAAAGGTCGTCATCTTTCCTTCGGTGACGGCGGCAAAACTTCAATTGTCAGAAGCCGCAGAAGCCAAACTTACAAATCTGACGGATTTTGATTGGCTGATTTTTACCGACATTTTTACCGTAGATTTTTTTGTCGAAACTTTGCGCGAAATCGAATTCGACTTGTTTGAACTCGACGCGATCAGAGTTTGCGCGTTAGGCGAAGCCGTCGCCGACCGTCTGCGTTTCGACCAAATTCACGCTGATTTGATTCCCGCAAAACTTGACGAAAAAAGCGTGATTTCGACGATTTCAGAGTATTCGACTGAAAATGTCGAGAATCTAAAGTTTTTGGTGGTTAGTGAGATAAATTCAAAATCATTTACGAACTTTGAACATTTGCCGGTCTATCAGGCAAAATTCACGGATGAATCGCTCAAAGCAAAGTCCGCTGCATTATTGAAAGGCGGCGCGATTGATGAAATTATATTTTCCGCGCCGGAAGATTTGGCAAGTCTGAATTTTCTTTGTGGAAACGACGATTTAGCCGAGGTTTTAACCGAAATACAAATCTCCGCAACCTCGGAATTAGCATATCAATCTCTTTCGGATCACGGCTTGCGACCGCTTTATTTTCACTTGAATTAAAAAAGAGGCTGAGAAAAATATCTCAACCTCCTTAAGTCTAAACACTAAAACTATATTTTAGTGAACTGCCCAGCTTGCAACCGGAACATCGCAAGCTCCGGTCGGACACTGACCCCATTCAAATTGCGTGACCGAACCTGTCATTGAGTTACGAACCCAAAAGTAATTATTAGCGGTATTATTCGCATCCGGTCTCCAGATAGCAAAGTCAGTCTTGCCATCGCCGTCATAATCGCCAGGTGCTGAAACATCTCCTGTAATACCCCATTGAGTTTGGCTTGTTGCGCCGGTGCGGGTTAAAACATAGTGTTGTCTTAAACCGCCAACCGTTCGGCGAACGCATAAATCTGTTTTACCATCGCCGTCATAATCGCCCGGAATAAGGAAATCGCTGGATAATCCCCAATTGATATATTCAACTCCAAGTCCCATTGATTTCAACAGAACAAACTGACCTTGTGCCGTTGCCGACGGATTTGATCTTTGAATACAAAAATCGTTTTTGCCGTCACCGTCAAAATCACCCACATACGGGAAAAAATCACCATCAGTGCCAAATCCCCAGGGAACATAAGTAATATTTCCGTTCGGATTATTTAAACTGCCGCGATAGAAGAAGAAGCATTGACCGGCAGCACCGGTAGCCGGAGGGCATCGGTAAACAGCGACATCAGCTTTGTTGTCTCCGTCATAGTCGCCGACAACTGCCGGATCATCGCCAGTTTGACCAAAAAATGAAACTCTCACCGTATTGGTCGAGCTTTGCAGGATTTTGAAATTAGCCTGTGTTGCCGGTGCTTGTGTCCAGACAGCTAAATCGTCTTTGCCGTCGCCGTCAAAATCTTCGGTGACGACAGTATCAGTTGCGGCATCGCCGAGTTGTCCAACGCCGGTCGCGCCGTTACCGCTCAGTTTTGTGTACCAGTAAATCGGCGGTGTGATTGCATTATTTAATGGTTCGGCTTGTTTTTTTCGACCTTTAACTTCCTGATTGTATGAATTAAGAATCGGAGCCAATCCTGGAGCAGTTGCTTCGGTTAAAGGAGCTGAAGTTGCTCTGGCAACTACAAAATCAGTTTTACCGTCACCGTCAAAATCGGTGTTGGCATCATTAACTACAGCTACAGTCAGCGGCGCACTTGAAAATCCCGTATAAACATACGGAAAATCAGTCGGTTCATTGTCGTAAGTTGTTGCAACAATCGTATAAGTGCCGGCAGCAAGCGGTGTCGTCGTCACTATTTTTGATAAAAATGTTGATGCGTCGGCATCATCGTTTGCCGCAATCGCGCCGGCGCAGGGCGTTGCAGGGTTAAATGCGCCCGGTCCGTAAAGTATCAAAAAAGAATCACCGGTCGGAGGCGTAAAAGTCGCGCCGTCAGCAGTCAAAAAACTGACAGTT
Source organism: Pyrinomonadaceae bacterium (assembly GCA_965247805.1). Lineage (GTDB taxonomy): Bacteria > Acidobacteriota > Blastocatellia > Pyrinomonadales > Pyrinomonadaceae > JAFDVJ01. Next base: position 2,500,659 of record OZ252034.1, on the reverse strand, counting down.
ACATTTGCCGCTGAAGTCAGTGTGATTTGCTGGGTTTTGTAGTGGACCGCTGTTCCGATACCTGAAAGAGAGCAGGTACCGCCTTGTGCGAACGCCAATGTCCGGTTAAATGTCGGCAATGTGCTGTTCAATGTGCCGCTGAATGTCGCGGCAAAACTATTAACGGCAAGCAGTAAAACGCAGCCGATCAACAAAAAATATTTAGTGAAATATCTCTGAATCATTTTCTTCCTCCTCAATATGAAACACAAATCCAAGTTCAACGGATAAATCGTTAGGCTGGAGAGTTCGATTTTGTAAATGCGAAAAGTTTATTTTGAATAATATCCGTTGAAAAAATGTAAAATACTTACGCAAGTAATATAAAATATTTCGGACAATAAAACAATAATAATCTTAATGAAATCAAGTGTTATATTATTTTTCATAGACGGTTTGGGAATCGGGCATAGAAAACCTGAAAATCCGCTTGATTCGGTCAAAAATATCGAACCGTTAGCTAATTTTATCAGTGAAGAGAAGGCGATTTTTCTTGACGGAATTATAGTTCCGACCGATCCGCGACTCGGCATCGAAGGTCGTCCGCAGAGCGCGTCGGGGCAGACGACGATTTTAACGGGAATCAACGCACCGCGATTGTTAGGACATCACAAACAAGGCTTTCCGAATGAAAAACTTCGTGAAATAATCGCCGAACATTCTGTTTTCAAACAATTGAAAGAGAAAAATATCGAGCCGAATATATTTGCAAACGCTTACACGCCGAAATTTTTTACCGAAAAACAGCGTTGGAAATCGGCGACGACGTGCGCCGTCGAAGCGGCTGATATGCGCTTTCGCAAATTGCCCGATTTGCTCGGACGCAAGGCATTGTTTCACGATTTTACCAATCAGCACTTGCGCGAAACGGGTTTTGACGCGCCGCTGTTTTCGCCCGTCGAAGCCGCTGAAATCTTAGCGCAAACTTCTGAAGAACATCGCTTTACGCTTTACGAATATTTCATCACCGACAAGATCGGACACGCACAGGATTTTGAAAAGGCACAAATTTATCTGCCGCCGCTTGCCGAATTTATCCGCGAAACTTTGAAACGGATAAATTTAGAAAACACGACTTTTATCTTGACAAGCGACCACGGAAACATAGAAGATTTGTCCGTCCGCACACATACGCTGAATGACGTTCCGACAATCGTTTGGGGCAGAAACAAGGCTGAAACGGCGCGAAACATAAAAGATTTATCCGACATTACTCCGGCAATTTTGCAGCTTTTACAAAATGAAAACTGAAAACAACTTACAAAAAAACAACCCGCGCGAAATTTTTGGCTGGATCACATTCGATTGGGCAAATCATGCCTTTTTTACGCTTGTTCTCGGCGTTCTGATCGGCGCGTATCTGACCGGACTCGCGCAGGCAGCCGTCGGCGAAAACGGGGCGGTGATTACGTTCGCCGGTTACAATTTAGTAACTGCAAAATCAATGTTTTCTTATTCGGTCGGGCTGTCGGTTTTTCTGCAAATATTTTTTCTGCCCGTAATGGGCGCGATTGCCGATTACACGAATTTGAAGAAAACATTTATGGCTTTTTTCACGTTTCTCGGTTCGATTGGCTGTGTTTTGATGTTTTTCGTGCAGGGAAATCTTTACTTACTCGGTTCGGCTTTATTTATCGTGGCAAACCTCAGTGCGGGCGCGGCGATTGTGTTTTTCAATTCATTTTTAACCGACATTACAACTGAGGACAAGCGCGACAAAGTTTCGAGCTGGAGTTTTGCGACGGGTTACGCAAGCGGATTTCTAACATTAATTCTCGGCGGATTTTTCGTTTTCAAAGCCGAATCTTTCGGCGTTTCGACGGGAACAGCCGGTAGAATTTGTCTGCTCGCGGCGGGAATTTGGTGGGGCGGATTTTCGCTGATTACATTCGCATTGTTGAAATCGCGCCCGCCGCTTCGCCAACCGCCGGAAAATAAAAATCTGATTATTGCCGGACTCGGCGAATTAAAAGAAACCTTCCGCGAGCTTTTTAAACTCAAACATACGCTGCATTTTCTCATCGCTTATTTGCTCTATAACGACGGCATTCAAACGGTTATTACGAGTTCGGCGATTTTTATTTCGCAGGAACTTTTCGTCGCGCAGGGCTTAAAAGAAGACAGTTCGGTGCTGTTTATTTCGTTTATTATCGCGCAGATCGTCGCTGCTATCGGTTCACTTGTTTTTGAACGCATCGCTCATTATACAAATGCAAAAACGGCGATTATCATTTCGCTCGTGATTTGGTCGGTGATCGTTATCTACGCTTACGGATTTCTGCACACCGTCACGCAGGCATATATTATGAGCGGCGCAATCGGCTTTGTTCTCGGCGGTTCGCAGGCTTTGTCGCGGTCGCTTTTTTCTCAAATGATTCCCGCCGGAAGAGAATCGGCGTTTTTCGGAATTTACGCAATCAGCGAACGCGGAACTTCGTGGCTCGGACCGTTTGTTTTCGGACTCGTCGCGCAATTGACGAATTCGTATCGTCCCGCGATTCTCGCGCTGATCGTGTTTTTCGTTCTCGGAATGATAATTTTATTTTTTAACAATTCCTCAAAAGCCATCCACGAAGCCGGACAGCACACGCCCGAAGAAGCGGCAACGGCAAGTTGATGTTTGTCTAAGATTTGGATTGAATATAAAATAAAAACGTGGCTGAAACAACAAAAGAAAGAATCGTAACAATCTTCGGCGGCTCGAAATGCGGTGAAAATTCGCCGGAATATAAAGAAGCCAAGGAACTCGGCGGACGGCTTGCGGAAGCCGGATTTACGATCTGCACGGGCGGATATTTAGGCGTTATGGAAGCCGCTTCACGCGGCGCACGCGAAAAAGGCGGACGAGTTTACGGCATCGTGATGAACCAATTCAAAGGCGAACCGAACCGTTATTTGACCGATAAAGTCGCGTCCGATCATTTTTACGACCGTTTGCAAAATCTCATCACGCGCTCGGTCGGATTTGTCGCAATGCGCGGCGGAATGGGAACCGTGACGGAAATTTCGCTCGTCTGGAACAAACTGCAAACGCGCGTATTGGACAAGCGTCCGTTGGTTTTGGTCGGCGACTGCTGGCAGGAAGTCGTCAATTGCTGGCAGGAAAATCTGGTCGTCAGCAAGTCGGACGTGGCATTTTTAGACTTCGCCGCCAATGCTGAAATCGCCGCGCAAATAATCATCGAAAAATCGAAAGGAGTAAAAATTTAAGTTTATGAATTGTCCCAAGTGTAATGCCTCTTTAATGCCGAACGCGAAATTTTGCGGAAGCTGCGGTTATACTTTGCCGCATCAATCTCAGCAACCGCCGCAGTTTAATCAGCCGCCGCAACCGCCGCCGAATTACGCAAATCAACAGCAAAGTTACGGCGGACAACCGCAAGGCGGCGCGTTTCAATTCGATACCGACGGTCGCGGACAGGGACGCGGTTACACTTGGGCAATCGAACATCAAGGCTCTTTCGCGCTCGCGGTTGTCAATTTACAGGCGGAACAGGCGATTTCTGCAGAAGCCGGCGCGATGGTTTCGATGTCGGCGAATATTGATTTGAATTCAGAAATGAAGGGCGGAGTTTTCGGCGCATTGAAACGGGCAGTCGGCGGAGAATCGGCGTTTGTTTCGACATTTACGGCTCGCGGCGGCGCGGGCGAAGTGACGTTTGCGCCCGGTGCGCCGGGTGATATTGCCGGAATCGAAATGCGGAATCAGACTTTTCACGTTCAATCGAGTTCCTATCTCGCGGGCGATACGAGTTTGGTTGTTGATACGAAATTCGGCGGCGCAAAATCGTTTTTCGGCGGCGAAGGTTTGTTCGTTTTGCAGATTTCGGGAAGCGGATTGCTGCTCGTTTCGTCGTTCGGCGCAATTCATCGCAAAACTTTACGTCCGGGCGAAAGATACGTCGTTGACACCGGGCATCTCGTCGCGTGGGAAGGTCAGATGCAGTATAATTTGCGAAAGGCGGCGAACGGTTTTTTCAAAAGTTTTCTATCCGGCGAAGGAATGGTTGCCGAATTTAACGGTCCGGGCGAAATTTTAATTCAAACGCGAAATTTGGTGGCGTTTGCCGGATTATTAAAGCCGTTTTTCCCTTCTCAAAGCAGTAGCGGCGGTGGCGGATTTAATTTCGATTTTGGCAGTTAGTCCAATAAAGTATTTTATTTGGATGAAAAAAGCGAAAAATAACGGCGCGAAAACCAAAAACTCCGAAATTACGGTCAAAGCGCGGGCGGTCGCGCGGGGCGTGGCGATTGGGAAAATTGTCTGTCTGCACGGACGTAAACGTCAGTTTTACCGCATTAATCTCGAAGAATCGCAGATCGAAAAAGAAATTCGCCGGTTTCTCGCCGCTGTTCGTTTGGCGAAAAGACAACTGAGTAAAATTTCATCAACAATCGCAAACGACGGCAAAAACTCCAGATCGAGCATTTTCGACACACATCTTTTAATTCTCGAAGACAAATCGTTTCTCGAAAAGATCAAAAAAAACATCGAACAGCAAAAAGTCAATGCGGAATGGGCGGTGAAGATCGTTTCAGACATTTACATCAGCAATTACAAAGCGATTGCCGACGAACATCTGCGCGAGAAATATATTGATCTCGAAGATGTCGCCGACCGCATTTTAGCGGCACTCGGCGGCGGCGGAAAGGCGGGAATAAAGCTCGAAAAAAACTCGATAATCGTTGCCAAAGAAGTCAAACCTTCGACTTTAATCGAACTGACGGAAAGCGATCCGAAGGCGATTATCACCGAACACGGCGGCTGGACTTCGCACACATTCATTTTGGCGCGTGAAGTCAATTTGCCTGCCGTCACCGGAATGAAAGGAATATTGCGTCGCGTCCAAACCGGTGACGAAGTAATTGTTGACGGTTTCACCGGACAGATTATCTTAAATCCGACAAAAGAAAGCCTCAAACAGTACAAAATCGCGGCGGCGGATTTTCAAAAACTGACGCATCAGGAAGCTGAACCTGTTAAAGAAAAACTCAAAACTCTCGACGGATTTGAGGTTGTCGTTCGCGCCAATCTCGATTTGCCGCAGGGTTATGCCAAAGCTAAACGATTAGGAGCAAAGGGAATCGGACTTTATCGTTCGGAATTTTTGTTCAATCAGTTCAAAGGTTTTCCGTCCGAACAGGAGCAAATCAAGGCTTATCGAAAAATTGCCGAACTCGCGGGGGAAGACGGTGTGAGAATTCGCACATTCGATTTGAGCGTCGAGCAGCTTGCCGGTGAAAATCTCGAAAAAGAAAAAAATCCCGCGCTCGGTCTGCGGGGAATTCGACTGGTTTTGACGCATAAAGAAGAATTTCACACTCAAATTCGCGCATTGCTGCAAGCCTCGTTTGAAAATAAAATTGACATTGTTTTGCCGATGATTACAGATGTTTCGGAAATTATTGAAACAAAAAAGATTATCGAACTCGAAAAGAAAAATCTGCATCGAAAAGGCGTTCAATTCGGCAGTCCGCGTCTCGGTGCGATGATCGAAACTCCGTCAGCCGTAATGATTGCCGAAGAAATTGCGCGGGAAGTTGATTTCTTTTGCCTCGGAACGAACGATTTGGTGCAGTATTTTCTGGCGGTTGACCGCGATAACGAATCGGTCGCCGATTGGTTTCGGACGCTGCATCCGGCAGTTTTACGGGCGATCAAAATTGTCCTTCGCGCCGCCGGTAAATTTGATATTCCAGTGACAATCTGCGGTGAAATGGCTGGTTCGCCCGTTTATGTAGCGATTTTAATCGGACTCGGCGCAAATGAATTGAGTATGAACGTCAATTCGATTCCGCGTGTGCGGCGGACAATTTCGCACATTGCATACGAAGAAGCCAAAGAAATTACCGACCATTTTGAAAGCTGCGTGACCGCTGAAGAAGTCGAAGATTTTGTTCGTGAAAGTTTCCTGAGAAAGTGGTCGCACCTGTTTTCGACCGACATTTTACCGCCGAAGAAGCCCCAAAAAAGTTATTAATTTGAAATTAATAATAAATTTACTAAAAATTCGATGGTTTTGACATTTTATTAAGACAGAGTTGAAAAGCTCTGTCGGTTGTTGAACGCTTGCTCAAAGTGAATTTGTGTTTTATCTTAATTAGTCCCGATAAAATATTTTACTTGAGCCGAGTGAACTTCAAAAAAAGTTTGCCCCGATTTTTTTGTAATATGAATACTACTTTGCTTAAAAAATTCGTCATTATAAACTTGATTTTATTTGGTTTGACCGTCAGTTTGTTTGCTCAAACGCCGGAAAATACGCCGTTAAAAAAAGTGAATTTCGGCTATTCGCAAAACCCGAAAACAAAAAAGGTTAAAGGAACTTCTGAAAATAACCCGGAAGCAATTGAAGCAGGAAATGCGAATAATGATAATTTGCCGAATGAAACTATCGCGCGAAAAACTTATGAAGTAGCCAAAAATGCTAATAAAAAAGCACTAGTGCCGACTGAAAATTACAAAATCGGAGTCGGTGATATTCTTTTTATTAATTTGCAGAATTCGTCAAAAGGCTCAACCTATTTCACTGTTTTGAACGACGGCACGATTGATTATCCGCTGGCTGGTGAAATGCTTTCGGTTTCAGGTTTGAATACGGATGAAGTTGAAGATTTGCTCCGCGAAAAGGTAAAACTCTACGAAAATCCGCAGATTGCCGTAAAGGTGCGCGAATATTCGAGTCATAAAATCACGGTTCTCGGATTAGTTGAAAAATCGGGTGAAAAAAATATTCAGCGCGAAGCAGTGCCTCTTTTCGTTGTTCGCGCCGAAGCCGTCGTGCAGTCAAAAGCAAACAAAGCCGTCGTCCGCCGCGCCGATTCGTCAACGGAAACAATTGATTTGCGCGATGAAAAATCTGAAAACATATTAATTTTCCCGAACGATATTGTCGAATTTACGACTGATGAAGCAAAATCGGTCAAAAATTCAGTATCGCAATATTTCTATATCGGCGGCGAAATCACTTCGGCGGGACAGAAAGATTTTCACGACGGATTGACTCTGACACAGGCGATTTTGGCTTCGGGCGGACTGAAAAAAGAAAGCGTTAAAAAAGTCGTTGTCCGCCGCAGAAATTCGGATGGTTTGTTGGTTTCAAACGAATATAATTTGAAATTTATCAAAGACGGTAAGATTCCCGATCCTGATGTTCAAGCCGGCGACACCATCGAAATTGGAAATTAAATCGTTTAACTGCAAAAAATAAAACTAAATTTTAATTGTTGAACATTTTTTGCTAAGATATTCGAGCCTTGTAAAAGAAACAAGTCGGGTAATCGCTTGTCAAAAAGATAAGAGGAAAGTCCGAACACTAAAGGGCAGCGAGCCGGATAACGTCCGGGCATTCGGTCAAACGAATGACGACAAGTGCAACAGAGAACAGAACAGCCTGCAAAGGTGATGTGTGAAACGACGCGGTAAGAGCGCGTCAGCGCGTTTGGTAACAATCGCGGCTGGGTAAACTCCTCGTGGTGCAAGACCAAATAGGAAAACGAATTTTGAGCTGCCCGCTCAAGTTTTGGTGAAAATCAAATGTCGTTTTCGGGTAGGTCGCTTGAGCCGTTCGGTAACGAACAGCCTAGATGAATGATTACCTATCGCTTCGGCGAAGACAAAATTCGGCTTACAGACTTGTTTCGATTGCAGGGCGTTTTATTATAATTTTTTAATTTGAAGGAGCTATTTTTACTATGGCAAATCGCAAAGGCGTTTTTATCGGTGCTTATGTCCCGAATGAATTGAAGGAATCTCTGCGCCGTCGTGCGGCTTTGGAGCATCGCACACTCTCACAGGAAATCACCAGAATTTTGGTCGAAGCCGTTCACGGTAAAGGACTTCCGGTTGGCAGTGTTGACCGGCGCGGCGGAAATACGATTCCGCGTCGCCGCGCCACCGATCCGCTGCCGCGCCGCCGCGCCGAAGATTTGGCGTTTACATCGTCGGAAGAAAAAAAGAAATAGTTTGCACAAAGTAAAATTAAAAAAAGCGTCGGGGAGAGTAAATCGCCGATGCTTTTTCGTTTTTTCTTTTAGTTTGTTAAGATTCATTTGAATGAATACGAAAATATTTTGGCTTTCGATTGTCTCGGTGATACTAAGTTTTATCGGCGGATTTTATCTTGCCAATGCGCTGAACCGCAGTGAAATGAACACGCTCAAAGCGGATAACGAAAGACTCAAAAAGAACGAAACCGTCAAAACTCAGAATGATGAAGAACTAACTTTGACCGACGACGAAATTCGTCAAAAAATCGCCGAAGCTGATAAAAGCCCGAATGATTTTTCGTTTCAGCGAAATATGGGTTTGGCACTGTATCGTTACGGCGCGATGAAACAGGACGTTAAGTTGATTTCGGAGTCGGCGCGGCTGCTTGAGCGGACATATAACAATAATCCGAAAGATTTTGATGTGACGGTTGCGCTTGGAAATGCTTTTTATGATGAGGCTTCGATCAAAAAAGACTCTGAAATATTCAAAAAATCACGCGAATTTTATCTCAAAGCACTCGAACAAAAACCGGATGACGCAGACGTTCGCGCCGATTACGGTTCGACGTTTTTGTTTGCCGAACCCGCCGATTTAGAAAGGGCGATTGCCGAGATGCAGAAATCATTGCAGATTAACCCGAAAAATGAAAGAGCTTTGCTGTTTATTACACAGGCTTACTTGAAACAAAATAATGAATCCGAAGCTCAAAAATATTTGGTAAAACTAAAAGAGGTCAACCCGAAAACGCCTAATTTGCAGGGATTTAAGGCGCAGTTTGAGCAAACCCAAAATCCGGCGCAAAATAAATGAAGTTTTTAATTATTTTAATTTTACTGGCGGTCTTAGCAGTTTTTATCTTTAGGCGTTATCGTCTTCAAATTCAAACTGCCCTTTATGTTTGGCGAATGTTCAGAAAAATGCGTCAGATGAGCAAAGCCGAAACGACCGAAAAACAAATTGATACACCCGTCAACCCGAAAGACGTTCAACTCGTCAGATGCGTCAAATGCGGAAGTTGGACTCCGCAAACGAACGCACTCAAATTCGGCGCAAATACTTATTACTGCTCGTCGAATTGTATGGAAAGCGCGATCAAGGTTTCTTAACTCGGTATAAAAGTTCGCAAATACCAGCCGATAATTTGTTCACCGAAAAGCAGCGCGACAATGGAACCGATTCCGAGAAAAATTCCAAACGGAATCATCGTCTGCATATTTTTGTCCTTTTGCCGCGAAATCAGGAAAATTCCGATTATTGCTCCTGAAAACGCGCCGAGAAAAATCGTCAAAATCGTTAATCTCCAGCCAAGTAACGCACCGACGGCGAACATCATTTTAACATCGCCCAAACCCATCGCTTCAACGCCGCGCAGACGCTTCCAAATTTCACCGACAAGCCACAAGAAGCCGCCGCCGACCAATCCGCCAAACACCGCGCCAAGCAGTGAAACTAACCACAAAGGCTGTGTTTGCAGCGAAACAAGCGGCGCATATCGCAAATCGGTAAAGTGTTCCGCGCCAAAGAAAATCGGATATAAAACTCTGACCAGAAGAGCCAAACCGAGCAGCGGAAAATTTATGACATCGGGCAAAATCATATTTTCCGCGTCAATAAAAATCAGCGAAATCATTGTCGCCACAAAAATCAAACAAACCGGCAGAAACGCATTAAAGCCGATTGCCCAATAAGTTAGTAAAAACATTAACGCCGTCAAAAGTTCGACCGCCGGATAACGCGCCGAAATTTTTTCCTTGCAGTTACGACATTTGCCGCCTAAAATCAGCCAACTCAGAATCGGAAAATTATCGTAAGCCTTAATCGGATTTTTACATTTCGGACAGGCGGAATTCGGGAAAACGATTGATTCCTCATTCGGAACACGGTGAATGACGACGTTCAGAAAACTGCCGACAATTGCGCCGAACATAAAAACGAAAATATAACCGAAAATGTCCGGTAAACCCGTCACCGTTTCAAAGGAAGCGAATAAAAGATACATTAAAACCTCAAATTAATTGATTGATAAATTGGAAAGCAAATTGCGGCGGATAAAAAGTTTATCCAAAAATATAATAACCGTTTATTTGGAAAAGGAAAAGAAAAAGTTTTCGGTTGAAAATGATTTGCAAAATTATCTTTATTCATTCTAAATGAAAAAATATCGAATATGAGTCAAATATCGAAACTTACAAATCAAAAATTGATTGAATCTATGCCGTTTACCGAAAAAGATTTGTCACTAAATCGGCAAATGAAACTTTCTCAGAAGCAAAAGGTCAAAATTAAACCGACAATGGAGTTTTACACATTATTGAGTATTTTTTGCACCACTTTAAGTTTCGTGATTTCCACCATAGCTTTGATGAAAGGATTTGCTTCTTTAGGTTTATTTTGTTCGGCGTTTCTCAGTGTTTTGAGTTTCGGCTTAGGTATTTACTGGACATTTAGGAATATTCAAAAGCTGAAACAAGTTAAAAATTATAAGGGCGTTAGTTTCATCGAAGGCAATGCCGAATTTAAAATTTCCTATAAATTCGGATTTTTCCAAAATGGAGAAGTTTTCACTATGCCTTCATATTTAATGAAAATTGATGGATTCAAGTTTTATTTTGATGAGAATACCTATGATTTGATTCAGGGAAACGTGTTTCGGGTTTATTATTACCGGAATATTGGAAAAGTATTTTTGTCAATCGAAAATATTGATTAAGTTGGAGGCGGCAATCAGAATCGAACTGATGAATAAAGCTTTTGCAGAGCTCTGCCTTACCACTTGGCTATGCCGCCTTTTGAGAAAAGGATAAGGGATGAATTATGAAGGATGAATAATTCATCCCTTATCCTTCATCCCTCAAAATCTTGGAGCGGGAGACGAGATTTGAACTCGCGACTTCGACCTTGGCAAGGTCGCGCTCTACCACTGAGCTACTCCCGCATCGCAAATGATAATTTTACCGTCTGAAAATATTTTGTCAAGTCGGCTGGTAAATCAAAATTAAATTTAATTTGAAACGGTTACGTCTTTAACAAAACTCCAATCGCCGCTCGGATTAATTTTGATATTTTCGATACGTTTAGTCGAAATCACCAAACTTGACGGATACCATAGCGGCAGCAACGGCACATCGCTGCTGATTATTTCTTGAGCTTTGGTGTAAAGTTCCTTCGCTTTGGCGCGGTCGGTTGTTTTGACTGCTTCGTCAATGATTTTGTCGAATTCCGGGTTGGAATAACGGGCGCGATTTCTACCGTTTAACTTTTTGTCGGGGAAATCGGTCGAAGCAAATAAATCTCTGAAAAAGATCGGGTCTTGATTGCCGCCGACCCAAATGCTCGTGTTCATCTGAAATTGTCCGGTTTTCAGATTTTCCAGAACGGTTTGCGATTCGAGTGGTTCGAGTTCGACATTAACCCCTAAATTTTTCAGCGAATTTTGAATGTATTGAGCATATTGATTAACCGCCTGATTTCCTGAGGCGAATTTAAACTTGATGACTTCGCCCTTATAACCGGCTTCCTGTAAAAGTTGTTTGGCTTTCGCGGGATCGTAACTATATTTTGTGCCGGTCGTATATGCCCACGAATCTTCCGGCAAAATCGAATAAGCGATTTTCCCCTGACCGCTCAAGAGTTCGTTAATGATTTTTTCGCGGTCAATCGAATAAGCGATTACCTGACGCATTTTGACATTATTGAACGGTGAAACCTGTGTGTTGAAACCAATATATTGAATATTCGAGCCGGAAAATCTATCAACCTTCAAAACTCCCGAATCGCCGATGACTTTGAGTGCGTCAGGCGAAAGAATCGTTGGATTAGGAGCAATGTCAACTGCGCCGCTCATCAATTCGTTTTGAAGTGCATTCGCGTCGGCAACCGTTTTGACGTTTAATTTAGCGATTTTCGGCGCCCCTTCCCAATAATCGGGAAATGCTTCGAGTTGGACAAAATTGTTCACTGCATCAAAACTGACAAATTTGAATGCTCCAGTTCCGATTGGGGCAGTTTTTTGCTGTTCGAGCGTTCCTTCCGGGATGATCGGAATCGTCACGAGATTTGATAAAAGTTGATTAACGAGTTCGGGACGCGTGACTTTGAAAATCACGGTTTTCGCATCAGGCGTTTCGAGACTGGAGATTTGGGCGACTTTTTTTAGCTTTTTCTTTTCGGGATCGGTTTCGTCCGGTAGCGAATCGTAGAAACTGCCAGCTTTTGAACCGTTCGCCTGAAACAGTGAATCGAAAGTATATTTGACATCGGCGGAACTCAAAACTTTGGCGTTATGAAATTTGATATTGTCTTTAACCGTAAAAGTGACAGTTAAATTGTCGTCACCGACTTTGTAGTCACCGAGTTCTCCGACATATTCAAATTTTTCGTTCTTCTTGATTAACGAATTATAAATTAAAGTCCGCACGCGGTCAGCCGCTGCGTCCGTGCCGGTATTGCTCAGAGTATCTAGTCCCGAAAACTTTTCGGTTAGCGCGATGGTGACAGCATCGGTTTTTCGTTCGCGGCAGGAAACTGACAAAATAAAGCCCGCTAGAATTATCAAATATAAAAAGGTTCGCCCCGAAAAGCGCATCAAGATTTTTCCTCCAAAATTAGTTTAATTGTGCTTTCAAATCAACAATTTCGTTTGAAAGCTCGCTCAAGCGATTTACATCAAAACCGAGCGGCGGTTGAATTAGATTTTTCACGACGGCGATTCGTTGCAGCGATTCGTTAATTCTTGACTCGGAAATTTCGCCTGATTCGACGGCTTCGAGAACGGCATAAAAACCTTCGCGGATCGCGCCCGAATCATTGCAGATCAATAGCAAATCCTGTCCGGCGTTGATCGCCATTTTACAGGCTTCGCCGATGCCGTAATTTTTAAGAATTGCGCCCATTTCCATATCGTCTGTCAGAGCCAAACCGTTAAAGCCGAGCTGTTCACGAAGCAGTTTTGTGGTGAAATTGTAGCTCAATGAAGACGGTAAGAGTTTGCCATTTCGGTCGGTTTCCTGCAAGTCGAGATTTGGAAAAGCCGTGTGTGCAATCATTACTGCGTGAACTCCGCCTGCTTTGAAAAATTGCTTGTATGGATAAAGGTCTAATGTCAGAAATTCTTCATTTTTTATATTCACACACGGAAGTTCTTCGTGCGAATCAACCTCGGTTGCGCCCAAACCGGGAAAATGTTTGATGCTTCCCAAGCAACCGTTTGTTTGTAATGTTTCAAGATAAACCTTTGCAAATTCAGAAACATTCTCTTTTGAATCGCTGAAGGTTCGGGAGTATAAACCGTTGACAAATTTCGCGCGTTCGTCGGTAATGACATCAACAACCGGCGCAAAATTCATATTAAAACCCAAAATTCGGACAACTTGAGCCGTAATTTTCGCTAATCTTTCAGTTTGTTCGATTGTTTTTAGATTACTTGCCGCCGGCATCGGTTCAACGACACGGCGCAAACGGTCAACTAGTCCGCCTTCTTGGTCAAGGCTTAAAAAAGGCAAAATCGCCGAATTTTCGCGCACGTCATCAAGCAATTTTCGCGTTTGTTCAGCTTCACGAATATTTCGCGCAAACAAACAAACACCGCCCGGAGCAATCTCGCCGAGAAGTTCACGCGCCTCATCGTCAACTTCCGCGCCCGCAAGTCCGATGAAAAATAATTGTCCGATTTTTTGCTCTAACGGCAGAGAAAGGATTTCTTCCAACATTTTATTGAGCAAATTGTAGCAATCTTAAAGCAGTTTATAAAGTGTCGAAATTCAGACTATTAACTTAACACTTTAATAACTAAAGAAATTTTGTTGATTTCCAACGATTTTATGGTTATTTTTAGAAAAGTAGCGATTCCCGTAAAAATAATCAAGGAAAATTATCTCAACTTTTTAGTGGAACCTAATCAAACGCCAAAAACAAAGGAGCCGTAAAGAAAGGAGCGCGTTTTAACAATCAAAACGCGCTCCTTTCTTTAGTTGTGTGCAAAATTACCTTGCTGCATTCGTATTCATTACAGAATTTCTCGATGAATCAGACGTTTGCGCCGGATCGCGCATTCCGCCGGTGTGACACCAGCCGGTTTTGTGCCCGAGGTTGTTTGCGCCGGGAAGCTGCGCGTAAGCCTGTTCGACCACGCCGTCGTCCGGGTCGCTCAAAAACGGATCAGTCGCAATGTTGCAGTAATCGTAGCGATACCAAACATCCGTGAACGAAGTCGTGTGAAAATAAACTTTCGCCCGCGCCCACGAAGGAATATTCGCCAACCACGCCGCTGCACCGCTGTAAGTCAAATCGTTGTTATAACCGCAGCCCGCGCCGAAAATTTGTCCGAGAATCGCCAAATTTCCCGCGAGTGCCGTGCCTTGATACGGCGTTCCGACCGATTGAATTAAACGTGTTCCGCCGGTCGCCGAATCGAGACCGCTCCAATAATAAGTATAAAGATGCAGCGAAGCCGCACCGCCCTGACTATGCGCGACAATTCCATAAGAGGGAAGTGACGCGCCGAAGTTTTTAATTAAATTGGCGAATTGATCGTTGGAACGGTTCTTATTCAAATCTAAAAACTTGACGTAATTTGAAAATTGTCCCGCTGAAGCCGCCGCGCCCCACGCATCGCCCGAACAATATCCGTGAACGAGCATCAGCTTGCCGCCAACCGCATTATTAACTGAATATTTTGCGGGACGAATGCCTTGCCGCATTTCATCGGTAATCACGCCGACAAAAGATTTTGCCAAATCCGAAACTGCAATATTCGGTAGTGCAAGATTTTCCGCTTCGCCCAAAATTACCGAATTATCAGCATTTTGGAGACGAATATTTTTAAGCGAAAAAGATTTTGCGGCACTGTTTTGAACGAGCCAACGCGAATCCATCGTTAGAGGCACGGAAACCTCACGCTTGCTGAGTTTTTCGGTCACGGAAATTCCACCGAACCACGAAATTGGAAATTCGTTGCCGTCGCTATCGCGTCCCCAAATTTCGGCGTGAGTGATAACTTTTTCGCCACGTTTCAATCCCGAAACCGGCAATTCAATGCGGTAACGCAAGTCGTCAGTTCGTGAAATTCTCGGATTAGTGCCGATTTCAGCCGTTATGTCCGTGACTTCAAATGTGTGTTCACTGCTGCGGACAAATTCCGCGCCTTCGGGCGTGTAGCCTTTTGAAAAAACTTGCGCCGTGTAGCGACCGGCAATTTGCGGAACAAAATTTGTTTGAAATTGACCGTTGCCGCCGTCGTTCATCGTTAATTCAATTGTTTCACCGTTGGGTGTGTGAATTGAAACCCTCGAATCGCGGATGTTGCCGATTAAAGAATCAGGCTGACTCGTTTCATCATTATTTTTGCGATTGAACATCGAAGCAACAATGCCGATTTCACGTTCGACAGTCGTTTGATATGTGTTGATATATGAATACAAACGATATGGCGAATCGCTCGACGCGACGAGAAAACCGATTATTTCGTTTGATGAAACCAAGCCTTTCGATTTTTCGATTTGGACGCGGACGACACCGCCTTTGATTGATTCAAAGCTGAAAACCTCGGCAGGGAATTGATTGCCGTCTAAACCGTAGGTCGTTTCAGTTTCTTTAATTTGCCGCGAAAATCCACGCAAATCGGCAAAATCTTCATTCGGAAGCGCGACTTTTAAATTCAAACTTTTGCCGTCGGGCGATAAGAGCATCAATTTGAAATTTTCGGACGAATCAACCGGAATCTCAATTTCCTGTAAATTTTCACTCGAATTGATCGGAAACATCGCCGATTTTGAGCGCGTTCCGAGCGTTGCTGGATTCGGCAGACGCATTGCCGGAATTTCTTCGGACGATCCCGCCAGATTTTTGAAATCATTATTTGGAACTGTAACTTTTGATTTTTGCGCCGAAATTATCAACGCGAACGAACAAATCAGCAGAAAGCTGAGCAATCCACCGACAAATTGTTTGGAATTTTTTGACATAGAAATCTCCTCAAGAACTGGTTTTTGTATAACTTAAAAAGGCTTTAATTTATGAAATTCAAGGGAAAAAGAAATGTGCTGAAATTATAAACCTGAAAAATTGAAAAGACAATTGGTTGCTCAAATGATTTTCTTTTTGAGTTCGGAAAGAAAAGATTTTGTTTCGTCCGCCGACATTTTTTCGATGTCAAACTCTCTGATTTCATCAATTACGTTTTCATTTGAAATCGCAAACAGCGAAAATTGGGAAGCTATTTTAATTTGTTTGGCGCGGTCAACTGCTTTGTCCATTCCGCCGTCAGGTTGTTTTCCTTCCGAAAAAACGGCGAGTTCGTATTTTTCAAGTTTCGCCAAAACGCTTTTTGCCTGTTCAATGACTTTGTGCGGAAGTCCGGCGAGTTTAGCGACCGCAATACCGTATGATTTTGAAGCCTTGCCTTTTTGTAACTTGTGCAAAAACACGACATCGCCATCTTTTTCGCTTGCCAAAACTTGATAATTTTTTGCGCCCGGAAGATTTTCGGCGAGTTCGGTAAGTTCGTGATAATGCGTCGCAAACAAAGTTTTCGCCGAATGTTCAGGCGAATTATGAAGATATTCGGCAACTGCCCAAGCAATTGATAATCCATCAAATGTCGAAGTGCCGCGACCGATTTCGTCAAGTAAAATTAAAGATTTCGGCGTGGCGTTATGCAAAATCGCCGCTGTTTCGGTCATTTCAACCATAAATGTCGAACGTCCCGAAGATAAATCGTCCGAGGCACCGACGCGCGTCCAAACGCGATCAATCATCGGTAGTTTCGCCGAATCTGCCGGCACGAACGAACCAATTTGCGCCAAAATCTGAATTAATGCGAGTTGGCGCAAAATCGTAGATTTGCCGCCCATATTCGGTCCGGTGATAATCAGCAAACGGTCGGTCGAGTTGTTGAGATATAAATCATTCGGGATAAAATCTTCCTTCAAAAATGCTTCGACAATCGGATGACGGGCGTTTTTGAGTTCGATTTCGTCACCGTCGTGGAGCGTCGGACAGACATAATTACGTCGCGCCGCAGTTTGGGCGAGCGAAGCAAGTGCGTCCAAAGTCGCCAATGCCCGCGCAGTTGATTGTAATTTTTGAGTTTCCTCACGAACCAAACCCCGAACATTTTGAAAAATCTCGATTTCGAGTTGGATCATTTTCTCTTCCGCGCCGAGAACTTTTTCTTCCCATTCTTTAAGCTGCGGAGTCGTGTATCGTTCAGCGTTCGTCAATGTTTGACGGCGTTCGTAATCATCGGGAACACGCGAAATATTACCTTTTGAAATCTCGATAAAATAGCCGAAAACATTGTTAAATTTGATTTTGAGATTAAAAATTCCGGTGCGCCGGCGTTCAGCATCTTCAAAACTTGCGATGATTTGTTTGGCGGATGTTGAAATGTTTCGGAGTTCATCCAAGTCTTCATTAAAACCGTCGCGGATTACGCCGCCATCGTTAAAATTCAGCGGCGGTTCATCGCTGATTGAGCGTGAAATCAGTGAACAAATGTTCGGTAATTCAAAAATATTTTCAGACAAAACTTGGATTAAAAGACTCTGCGCGTCTGATAGCGTCGAATTGATGTTTGGTGTCTGCGAAATTGAACGGCACAGCGCAATTAAATCTCGCGGCGTGGTCGTGCCGAGGTTTAATCTGCCGACAAGTCTTTCTAAATCAGCGATTTCCTTTAACAGATAACGAATTTTGTCGCGGAGCATTGAGTCCGTCAATTCGGAAACGGCGGAAAGTCTGGTTTGAATTTCGCTTCGTTTGACGGACGGACGCAGCAGCCACGAACGCAAAAGACGTGCGCCCATTCCGGTAACTGTTTCGTCTATCACATTTAGAAGCGTTTTTTTACTGCTTTCACCTTTTGATTCGACAATTTCAAGATTGCGAAGCGTGACGGCATCGAGAACCATAAAATCATTGGCTTCGAGAATATTTATTTCCGAAATATGTTCAGCCGAAGCCTTTTGCGTGTCGAGTGCGTAACGCAAAACTGCGCCTGATGCGCGAATTGCTTCGTACTTATTTTCAAGTCCGAAAGCTGTTAATTCACGCACCTTTAATTGATTTTTAAGTGTGTTTTCGCAATCTTCCGCGTGGAAAAGCCAATCATCAAGCGGCGTTAAAGTCGTCGTAAATTTGTTTGAATTATGCGAAGAAATCGAAACGACGTTCGATGCGTCAGATAACGTCGGATTTCTGAAATTTCCAAATGAATTTTCAACCAATTTGGTCAAAGACTCAGGAAAGAGCAGTTCACGCGGCGCAAAACTTTCGATGTCGGCGCAGGCTTTTGCCCACGAATTTTTACCGGAAATCTCGGTCGTGAAAAACTCGCCGGTCGAAAGTTCGAGAAATGAAATGCCGAAAGTTTCGCCTGAACCGGCAACGGCAGCGAGATAGATAGATTCTTTAGTTTCTAGTAATTGCGGATCAATTGCCGTTCCGGGCGTGATGACGCGGACAACTTCGCGTTTGACTAGTTTGATGTCTTTACCGGCGAGTTCGGTTTGTTCGCAGATCGCCACTCGATAACCTTTTTTGACAAGTTTGGCGATATAATTTGCCGCTGCGTGATGCGGAACGCCGCACATCGGAACCGGATTTGCCGAATCTTTATGCCGCGCCGTCAGTGTGATTTCCATCTCTCGTGAAGCGGTAATCGCGTCTTCGTTAAAAAGTTCGTAAAAATCACCGAGCCTGAAAAACAGCAGCGTGCCGGGATAATTTTTCTTTATTTCGAGATATTGCCGAAGCATCGGCGTTGCGTTTTGCATACCAAATTTTAACTGATTTTAGATGATTGTTTAGGGTATCAAAGTTTAACTTAAACGAGGTAAAATTTAAATTTAGAAACAATGAAACTTTAAATTTAGAAACAATGAAACTTTAAATTGTTGATTTATAGAGAAATTTGCTAAAATCAATGTTTATAAATAAATTTGTATCAAACATTAAATGCGGACGGTAAAGACGATAAACTTTTCTCGGTAATCAAGAATCAAAAAAAATGAACTATTCTGTCCTGTTGGAAAACAATTGTCTAGGAGTATGTTTTATGAAAGCAATTCAATTATTTTTTATAATTTCGATAACAATTTTAATTTGCGTCGGCGTTTCGGTCGCCCAAACCATTCCGACAAATAATAGCAAAATTACTACTGCGCCCGACTTAACTAATAATGCCGACAATGAACGCTATCGCATCGGTTTTCAAGATACATTAGAGATTCAAGTTTTTCGCCATCCAGAATTAAATCAACGAGTTAACGTCAGTCCTGACGGCACTATCTTTTTATTCAGAACCGACAAACCGATTTCGGCTGTCTGCAAAACCGAAAGAGAATTGGCAAACATCGTCGCTCAGGAATACTTAAGTTTTCTAAAAAAACCCGAAATCAATGTTATTGCAATCGAGAAAAAATCGCAGTCGTTAGGTGTTATCGGCGCGGTTGAAAAGCCCGGAACTTTCTTTGTCAATCGTAAGATTAGACTTCTCGAATTGCTTGCTTTCGCCGGGGGAACTAACAAAGAAGCCGGCAACCGTTTGATTGTTGCCAGAACGGGAAGCACTTCCGCTTGTAAAGTCGAAAGTGATGACAGTGTTATTCAAAATGATTTGTTGCTGATGAATTTCAAGGTTAAAGATGTTTTAGAAGGCAAACAAACTCTTTGGATGCAGCCGGGAGATGTAGTTTCGGTACTTGATTCGGATATCATATATGTTTACGGCAATGTTAAAAAAGTCGGTGCGGTAAAAATGCGCGAACCGATTACTTTGACGCAGGCGATTGTTTCGGCGGAAGGTCTCAAGCCGACGGCTAAAAATCAGGTGAAGGTTTTAAGACAAAAAGAAGGAAGTTCCGACCGCGAGGAATTCATTTACAATCTGAAAGACATTGAAAGCCGCAAAATTCAAGACCCGTTTCTCGAACCGAATGACATTATAGCCGTTTCGGAAGATTCAAAAAAGGTTATTTTGAAAGGTATTAAAGAAATTATTCAGCAGGGACTTCCGGGCGTAATTTACAAGCTATAACTAAAATGAAAGAGAGTCGTGAAATTATTCAAAAACAAGCAGCCGAGCGAGTCGAACTCGAACGACCATTTGAAGCGCAAATGCCCTCAAATAACGGTGGTTACGGTGCTTACCGGGAGATTTATTCAGCAGAAGGAATGCAGTTTGCCGATTATTGGCGGGCAATTCGCAAACGACTGTGGCTGGTTATCGGGATGATGGTTTTGATTACGACGCTGACCGCGATTTATATGGCGCGTCGCCCGGACATTTTTCAATCAAAAGCGACGGTGCAGGTTGACCTCGAACAATCCAATCCTGATTTGGTCACGAGTGACCGCCGCAGCGGATTGTCAAATCCTGATCCCGCTTATTTTAATACGCAATTGCAGCTCCTGAACAGCGAAAATCTCCTGCGGCGTGTAGTTAAAGAATTAAGTTTAGACAGCAACAAAGAATTTCAGCAAGCAAAATCCGACGAATCGGTTTCGGCGTGGCGTTCACTCCTGAGAGCAGTTGGTTTGGCTAGTGATAACAAGAAAAAAGCCGATAAAAATGTCAGTGACGTATCTGTTGCGGCTAACACCTCGGTCGCCAGTTCGGAAGAAATTGCCGAAGCCGTCAGGCTTGCGCCGTATGTCGCAATACTCCGCACTAATCTCGGAGTTGAGCCGGTGCGCGAATCGCGTGCGACGTTTAAGGATACCCGTTTGATTGATATTTCCTATCGTCATACGAATCCCGAACTTGCTGCGCTGATCGTCAACGGGATCGCCGATGTTTTCACTAAACAAAATCAGGAAAAACGAACCGGCAAAAACAAAACCACAAATGATTTTTTAGAAGAACGGGTTGCCAATCTGCAATCGCAGGTTAAAAATGACGAAATAAAATTAGTAGAATTAAAAAAACAATCGGGAATTATTAATTTGGATGCCGATTCGACGATTGTTTTGCAGCGGCTTGAAGGTTTGAACAAGCAGCTTCTCGATGCCGAAAATACTCGCAAAAACGCCGAAGCAAACTATAATGCAATCAAAAATTCGCCTGATAAAATTAATTCGGTAGCGGAAGCTGAAACGATTCGTTATACGACCGAACGCGAAACGGCGATGCAGGCGTTGCGTAACAAAACTGCTGAAACATTGACACAATTAAAGATTGAGAGAGATAAAATTTCCCAAGAATATCAGCCGGGTTCGGATGAAATGAAGGAAATTGATAAGAAAATCGAGACTCTCAACAATGGTTTAAGAGAAGCGCAGGACAAAAACGAACAGGATTTAAAAGATTTTCGTAAGAGGGTTTCAACGACCAACATTGACAATCTCAAAACCAAATATTTACAAGCGCAGCAGCAGGAAGACAAAATTCGTTCAGCATTTAACGATCAATACAATCAAGCGCAGGGGCAAAATCAGGCGGCGATTAACATCCGTCTGTTAGAGCAAAATATTACAACTAACAAAGGCTTTTTGGAAAATCTGCAAAAGCAGCAGAGCGAAAATGATGTCGTCGCGCAAGGCACCGGCAACAACATCAGCATCGCCGAAATCGCCATCCCGCCCGACACGCCGATTGCGCCGCGCCGCTTGATGACGGTTTTTGCCGCCCTGATTCTTTCGACCCTTTTCGGCGCAGGATTTGCACTCTTTCTCGAATATCTCGACGACACGATCAAAACAACTGAAGAAGTTGAAAACTACTTGCGTCTGCCGGCACTAGCGGCGATTCCGGCGATTGATTCGATGCCCAAACGCCGTCTGTTATTAGTCGGCGGCGGTGGTAACGATGATACTGAATCAAAAGCCAGCACCGAACTTTTGATTAATAACGATCCGCGTTCGTCACTTGCCGAAGCCTATCGTCAACTGCGAACGTCAATCTTGCTTTCAACCGCCGGACACGCGCCGAAATCGCTTTTAATCACGTCGAGTCTGCCAGCCGAAGGGAAAACCACGACTGCCATTAACACGGCGATCAGTCTGGCTCAAACCGGCGCAAAGGTTTTGGTAATTGATGCCGATATGCGCCGTCCGCGTCTGCACAGTGTGTTTGGAGTCAGCAATGCTGAAGGTTTAAGCACGATTTTATCGAATGAAATGCAGGCGAAAGAAATTTTGGAAATTATTCAATACGATAATGATTCAAAATTAAATTTACTGCCGTCGGGACCGATTCCGCCGAATCCGGCAGAATTAATCGGTTCCGAGCAAATGGCAAATCTACTCGAAGTAATGCAGGGACATTTCACGCACGTCGTGGTTGATTCACCGCCGATTGCTTCGTTTACCGATGGCGTTTTGATTGCTTCGATGGTTGACGGTGTAATTTTAGTCGTTCATTCGGGTAAAAGTTCGCGGCAGGTTGTTCGCCGTTCACGTCAGCTTTTGCAGGACATCAACGCCAAGGTCTTCGGTGTCGTGCTGAACAACGTCAATCTTCGTTCGCAGGATAATTACTACTATTACCAAAGCTACTATCACCGCGATCAGTATCGCAGCGATGATGAATAAAATCTCGATGAATGAGATAAAAAAATTAACCCGCGTCGAAATTGTCACGCCCGTTCATAATCGGCGTGACATTACTTTGCAGTGTCTGAAAAGTCTTTCACGAATTGATAAAACAGGTCTGGACGTTCACATTATTGTTGTTGACGACGGCTCAACCGATGGAACAAGTCAGGCAATTAGAGACAATTACGCGGAAGTGGAAATTGTTGAAGGCGACGGCAACTTATGGTTCACCGCCGGCACTAACCGTGGGATTGAGGCGGCATTAAAACACCATCCCGATTACATTTTAACAATCAATGATGATGAAATCTTTGATGAAAATTTTTTGCAAATAATGATTAAATGCGCGAAAGACAATCCGCGCTCGGTAATCGGTGCGCTTTTACTACTCTGGGATACGCCGCACAAGATATTTCAGATTGCGCCGAAATGGAATGTTTTTGAAGGCGGTTTTCGACACTGGAATCAGCAAACGGTGTGGACTGTCCCGAAAACACCTTGGGAAGTCGAATTGATTGTCGGAAACTGCGTTTTGTTTCCAGTCCCCGCGATAAAAGAATGCGGACTAATGAATCAAAAGCATTTTCCTCATTTCGGCGACGCGGAATATACGCCGCGAATGCGGCGGCGCGGTTGGCGGCTGTTGATCGAACCACGGGCGCGGGTCTTTTGTCAGCCAAACAATTCAGCGGTCAAAGTCGGAAATTTGCCGTTAAGAAAAATGTTTCATACTCTGTTTGTTGATTTGGGGAATTCTCACAGTTTGCGCCGACGTTTTTTGGCAAATTGGTATGGCGCACCCAACCGTTTGCAGGGAACTCTGGCTTTTCCGATATTTTTTTTGCGTTGGCTTCTCGGCAAAAATGTTGAAGGAGAGTATGCCAATCGAATCAAAGAAAGACCTCTATCGGAAATTTATTCACATAAAATTATTTCAAATCAATAACGGGGCTTTAATTCTTCCAGCCAATATTCAACCATTTCGTCGAGCATCGTTTCAAACGTATATTCAGGTTTCCAACCGGTTGCGGCTCGGAGTTTAGTTGAATCACCCCGTAAATTGTGCAGTTCTTCCGGGCGCAAAAAACGCTCATTTGTTGAAACTTTATCGCTCCAACTTAGATTCAGCTTCCCGAAAACGTATTCGACTAAATCTAAAACGCTGTGAGAAATACCGGTTGCACAAACATAATCTTCGGGCTTATCCATTTGCAAAATCTGCCACATCGCTTTGACGTAATCCTTAGCGTGTCCCCAATCGCGTGTTGCCTGCATATTTCCGAGTACTAATTTTTCGGTTAAACCGTATTTGATCCGAACCGCTTCTTTACAAACTTTATTGGTCACGAAATTTGTGCCTCGACGTGGGCTTTCGTGGTTGAATAAAATTCCGTTACTGACAAACAAACTATAAGCATTTCTGTAGTTACGGGCTAAATGATAAGAAAATACTTTAGCACAGCCGTAAGGTGAAACCGGATTCATCGGTGTCTTTTCGCGTTGAAATCCGTCGTCATCAACCGAATTACCGAACATTTCCGAAGATGATGCTTGATAAACTCTAATATCAGGCTTCATCAAACGAACGGCTTCCAAAACATTTACCGTGCTTAAACCTGTCGCATTTGCAGTATAGATCGGTTGGTCGAAGGAGATACGGACGTGCGATTGTGCCGCCAAATGATAAAGTTCGTCAGGCTGAATTTCTTTGATAACATAAATCAGCGATGACAAATCGGTAATGTCGGCATAATAAAGGTTGATTTGTTCGCGGATATGTTCAATGCGCGTGGTTTGCGTTTCAGCAACGGAGTTTCGTTTCAAAATGCCGTGAACTTCATAGCCGTTTTCAAGTAAGAATTCTGCCAAATAACTTCCGTCTTGACCGTTTATGCCGGTAATCAAGGCTTTTTTCATACAATATTGTTTGCTTTATAGAATTGATAAACTTTTTTAATTCCGTCTTCCAAAGGTGTAAATTCAAAATCAGGCAGCAAAGATTTCATCTTCGCATTTGAAACATCTTTTCGGTATTGTCCGTCCGGTGATATTTGGTCAAAAAACAACTCGAAATTTTCCTTGTCACAGGCTTTAAGGGCAATTTGAGCAATTTCTTTAATGCTTATGTTTTCATCAACCGCAACATTAAAAGATTCTTCTAACTCTTTGTTAATGCAATATCTAATCGTTCTGGCTAAATCTCCGCCATACATAAACTGCCGCAGCGGTTTGCCCGTTCCGAGTAAATTTATTTTTGTTTTGCCTTCGCGTTCGGCTTTGATGATTTTACCGAGAAGTGCTGTCAAATAATGGCTTTTCTGTTCGTCAATCTTATCGTATTCACCGTAAAGATTACACGGAATCAGATAGTTATATTTGGTTTGATATTGCTTATTATAAGCATCAATCTGCACTGCCAGAGATCGTTTGGCAATCGCATACGCAAAATTTGTTTTTTGCGGTGCGCCTTTATGCAAATCTTCCTCCTTTAACGGATAGTTATCAAACACGTCAGGGTAAATACAAGTTGATAATATCGCAGTCAATCGCGGGACTTCATTTAATCTCGCATATTTAAGAAGAAGTGTGTTCATCAACAGATTTTGCTCAATAAAATCCGCCGAAAAGTTTATGTTTTCGATAATTCCGCCGACTTTTGCGGCAAGATGAATAATATGATCCCAACCTTTTTCGCACAAATTTTTGACATCATTTTCAGAAACCAAATTGTAGTCTTTGGATGAAATGTAGTAAGCATCAGGCAAAATCTCTTTTAAATGACGACCGACCAACCCGGAACCGCCGGTAACAAGAATCTTTTTCATACTATTGTAAAGATACACATTTGAATTTTGAGCGACAAGTCAGCAAAATAATAACTTGATTCGGTTGAAACGGAAAAAAAAGAAGTGAAAAGACACACACTTGAAAAAAACTTTCTGAAAATTGTGAGAAGTTATACTTACAATACTCCAATTCCGCGAGGTAAATATCGTGTTTTTCTAGCCGCGCTTAAATTATGTAAATCGCTGCCCGATAATCTCGAAGCTCAAACGAAGGACGGTCGTAAGTTTCAGATACATCTTCAGACAGGTATGCAGACAACTGTGTATTTTCTCGGTGAATATGAAAAGGTTTTGACAGAAATCGTGAAATCAATATTGCGGGAAGGCGATGTCTGCCTTGATGTCGGCGCAAATTTTGGTTGGTATTCATCACTCTTTCATAAGTATTGCGGCAGCAGCGGGGAGGTTCACTCTTTTGAACCGATTCCGCCGACTTTTGAAGAATTGAAACAAAATTACGAATTGATGAATAGTCCTTCAAATGTTTTCATCAACAATTTAGCATTGGGCGACAAAGCCGATGAACTGACGATAAACTTATTTGAAGGATTATCTACCGGACACGCCTCAATGTCAGATCAAGGACGTGATGATGCCGTTTCTTACAAATGCAAGGTTGTCACGCTTGACTCTTACTTAAATGAAAAAAATGTCGGCGATGTAAATTTTATAAAAGTTGACATCGAAGGTGCGGAAATGATGTTTTTAAAAGGCGCAAATAAATTATTCACGCAAAATATTCCGCCGATTTGGTTAATGGAAATGGCGCTACAGCAAACCAAAAACTTCGGTTATGTGCCGAATGACCTGATAAATTACCTGCGTCAGCGGGCTGATTATAATTTTTACAAGATAGATGAAATAAAAGCTCAACTGATAAAGATTGACGGTTTTTCAGGTGAAGACATCGGCGCAAACGTGATTTGTTTTCCGACCGGCTTTTATCGAGATCGTTTCGCTTCTTTACAAAATTATTTATGATGGAAAATTCTTATTCGACCGTTATTCTGCATCGGAAGCGGTTCAAACCATTTATTCAAAATATTCTCAACTAAAAGATTATCTCCCCAAACAAACAAAATATCCATTTTCCGGTTATTTTCAGTCAGACAAAGATCGAACTTCGAGAGAGTTTCATTAAAGTTTTGGTTTTGATTACTTAATAAGAAAAAATTGTTTTGTGTAAAATTCAAAACGAATACTTTGTCTGACGGATTTTTCGCAACCAACGGAAAAAGATAATGACCCATTTCATAGTTGTCCCAAACCAGATGATTTTGTTCGATTCCAAGATAATTATTCATCATTGAAACGGGAACTGAATGAAACCTCAAATCATCTTCGATAATAACGACCGAAGCTACAGACTCATTGGTCCCGATTAAATTTTGGACGGAGACGAATTCTTTGACATCTCGATCCGTCTGCAATGAGTAATCCCATAATGCCGAACTTTGAAATAACAGAACAAAAAACAAACAGATTTGAGAAAAAAAACGTAACGATTTAAAATTTTCAACGCGGAAAAGCGGTATAAAAAATATTAAACCGCAGAGCAATAGACGTTCACGCAAAACACTGCCGTTATTTAATCCGAAATCATCGGGCGCAAACACTGCAGCAAAGATACAAGCAAACATCAATGCCGCGAAAATCAGATTATTTCTCGTCAATAATTCAGTTTTGTTCTTTTGATAAACTGTTACAATCGTTAAAAAAAAATATCCCGACAAAATCCACAAAAGCGGCGTGAAAACAGCGAAATAGTTTGAGGTTTCGGCGACAAACGGAAAAGCTTTGCGGCTGATAATAATGAATGGGTCAGCGGTTCTGATTTGCGCTAACCAACTAACAGGCGAATATGGATTTACTAAATTGCGCCACACGGGAGATAAACTGCTGCCGGTTGCACTGATTGTTTTATAAATGACAGCAAGCGGCATAATCGGAATCAACGCCAGCAAAACAAAGACTAAATTTTTTTTAATACTCGGTTTCGGCGCGGAAAATGTTAAGGCTGATACGCTGCCTGCCAAAATTATAAAACTGACAATATGACTGAAGTAAACTAATAAAAATAGTACTGCAAGAACTGCCGTGCGCCAAACATTCATTTTTTCGCGCCAGTTAAAAAACAATCCGACAGTAAAAACAAAAGAAATAACGCCGATAATAAAGTTGTAGAAACCAAGAAACCACAACCAGTTAAACCCGATTGCCGCGCCGATCAAAAAACTTGTTTTAATGCCTTCCATTCCGACGGTTTTAAGCCGCAGCCAGCCGCACGAAGCGACAAATCCGGTGTAAGTCAATGTCACCATTATTTTTGTGATGGTGAACGGCGCGAAAATCAACAGCAGCAAAACCATCAACCAGTGACCGCTTGAATTTGGAACTGACAGGGAATTGAACGTAAAAATTTCACCGAGAGCCGAATTACCCTTTAGAAGTTCGAGCATTATGTATGAAGAATAAAGATGCGCCGAACCGTCCTGATTCGCGTAATATCGGACAAACCAAATCGGGCTACAAGCAATCACGCATAAAAGCAGAAAAAATCCTAACAGACGCAAATTCGGTAGCGTTAATACATTCATAAAGTCGAAAGTATGACAATAAAGGCTTGAAAATCAAAACCGCACCGGGAAAATTTTGATATATCGGCAAGACATAAAAAATGAATTTTGCTACCATTTATTTTCATTTGAAAGTCCAAACTTAAAGCAAATCATTAACTGACGGTGTAGCGACACTTAACCGACAACTTGAAGTCTGAAATTAATCAAAATTTATCGAAACCGAAACAGGTGATTTTCGTCTGGAATTATCTGGAATGGGGCGGCGCACAGATTTATTTTCTGGGAATCGCAAATCGAATCATAGATCGAACGAATGTGAAATTTATTTTTCCGAAAGAAACCAACCGTCAATTTATTGATTTCTGTGATAATTCAAAAATTTCTTACGAATTTATTGATGATTACACCGATTTACAGCCGGCAACAAATTTGAAGAGAAAAATTGCGAGACACTTTAACAAGATTCGCAGTGAAATTCGGTTGATTAATTTTTTGAAGAGATATGATTTCAAAGATTCAATCCTGCATATCGAGTTGTCGCCGTGGCAGTCTGTTTTCGCGCTTTTATGGCTGTCTCGTGATCGAAATGTTTTTATGACAATGCACAATTCGCTTCAGCCGACAGCAGATTGGAGATTTAAATTATGGCAATTCAAATTTTCAATTATTACAAAATTTAAGAATTTCAATATTTTCGCCTCAAATCAGGATGCTAAAAACAGTTTGAAGTCGCTGGTTTCTGACAATTTTTTTCAAAAAGTAAAAGTGACTTACACCAATGTTAACCCGGACGAAGTTGAAACCGCATTGAATTCTGAACTTAATCGAAATGAATTACTGCAAAAATTCGGCTTGCCGCGAGACAAATTTTTCGTGTTTTGTCTCGGTCAGTTTATTGACCGCAAAGGGCGTTGGACATTTTTGGAAGCCGCCCGAAAATTGAAAGATATTGAGAAGGAGATTGTTTTTGTATGGATTTCAAATTCAAAATTGACTGCTGAGGAATCATCGAAAATCAACAGTTTTGAACTCGGCGACAGATTTTTTATGATTAGGTCTGAAACCGTCGGCACTGAGCATCTTGATTTAATGAAATTTTTGCGGCTTGCCGACGTTTTCACTTTACCGAGTTTGGTCGAAGGCTTGCCGATTTCGCTGCTCGAAGCGTTGGCGTTGGGCATTCCGTGTATTTCAACAAATATTAATGCGATTCCCGAAGCCGTTAAAAATCTCGAAACCGGCATTTTGATTGAAGCGGGAAACAGTGACGCGTTGGCAGATGCAGTCAAACTTTTGAAAAACGATAGAGATTTGCGTGAAAAACTTTCTCGCAGCGGGCGCGAATTTGTATTAAGGAATTTCAACGAAAAGACGGTTGCGGAAATTGTTTTTGAAAGCTATCAATCGGTTTTCAATTGAAAAATAAATGGCGGAACAACAGACAGATAAAAGTAAAAGTATTGTCAAAAATGTCCTTTACGGATTTTCAACCTGGCTTTTTCCGTTAGGTTTAAGTTTTGTGACAACGCCGGTGGTCGTCAGAGCTTTAGGTCACGAAGAATACGGAATTTACGCATTCGTGCTTGGTTTTATCGCCTATTCATTCAATTTTAATGTCGGGCGCGCAGTGACGAAATACATTGCCCAATACCGCGCAAACAACGAGCAGGATAAAATAAGTCAGGTAATCTCGGCGACGCTTTTTATAAATTTATTCGTCGGGTTGTTCGGGCTGCTGACAATACTTTTATCTGCCAAACTGCTGGTCGTTGATATTTTAAAAATCTCTGCCGAATCGCAGGAACGGACGATTTACGCACTGCAAATTTCAGCGTTGACGATCTTTGTTTTAATATTTAGCCAAGTGTTTATCGCCGTTCTCCAAGGACTTCACCGCTTTGATATATTTGCAAAAATTACTAATTTTAATAACATTTTATTGATTGCCGGCAATCTTCTGTTAGCTCTGAAAGGTTACGGATTGTTGTCTCTGCTCTCGTGGAATTTGTTTATTACGATCCTGACGGCAATCGTCAGCGCAACCTGGGCGCGGCGCATTTTGCCTGAAATGTCATTCAAATTTAATTTCGGTCTTGAAACTCTAAAATTGGTTTTCAGTTACAGTTCGAGCGTGATTGCTTATCAAATTTTAGCAAATATTCTGCTTTTGTTTGAACGAAGCTGGATTACCGCGAAACTAGGCGCGGAAAGTCTGACTTTTTACATTGTGCCTTTGATGCTGGCGGTTTATATTCACGGCTTTATCGGCAGTTTAATGCTCGTGATATTTCCGCTGGCAAGTGAGCTGAAAAAAGAGAATGACAAATTACTGCGGCTTTACCAAAAAGCCACGAAGATAGTCAGTTTTATCGTGGTTTTTATGGGGACGACTTTGATTTTTGTGAGAAAAGAATTTCTATTTTTGTGGCTTGGAGCTGATTTTGCCGAAAAATCGTCGGATTTACTGGTGCTGCATACAATCACCTTTAGTCTTCTGGCAATCAGTATTGTCGCGTGGCAGATGACCGAAGGTTTGGGTTATCCAAATTATAACTGCTATTTGTTTATGGTATGCTTTGTTGTCAGTATTTTCGGAATGGTTTTGCTGACACCCGACTTCGGCGGTTACGGTGTCGCAGTCGCCCGAACGATTGGTTTCGGGACAATTTTTGTCTCGATTTTCTACCTTGAAAAGCGTTTTTTTGCGGGAGTTCAGGTAAAATTTTGGTTGAAATTGGCACCAGTTTTAACGGTTTCAATAATATCAGCCGTCTTTGCTGAAAGATTTGTAATCAGCAATCTTTCTCAAAAATGGTTATCACTGATTTTCGCGGTGGGAATCGGCGGAACAGTTTATTGTTTTGTCGCGTGGCTTTTGGGGTTTGTCACGGCGGACGAAATTGCTTTATTAAAAAGAGTTTCAAAAAGGTAATTCGAAAATGAACGAAAAATTTGAACTTGTTCAGCGCGTTGAATTTATCAAAAAATCCTGCGAAGGAAAAAAAGTGCTTCATCTCGGATGCACCAATTATCCATACACGCAGGACTCGATTGATAATAATATGCTGCTCCATTTTGAACTCGAAAAAGTTGCCAAAGAACTTTACGGTTTTGACTTTGACCAAACCGGACTCGATATTTTAGAGGCTTCTAACGGCAAAAAATTGTTTCGTGCGGATTTGGAAAAACTCGAAGAAGTCCGTTTGACGGAAACATTCGATGTCATTATCGCCGGTGAAATGATCGAACACCTTTCAAATCCCGGACTTTTTTTGCAGGGAATCAAGCGGTTTATGAATGCCGAAACCAACCTCGTCATCACGACGATAAACGCTTACTGCGCGATGCGGTTTTTAATTTACGGGCTGCGCGGCAAAGGCGGCAAAAACGAGCCGGTTCACCCCGATCACGTTGCTTATTACTCTTATAAAACACTAAGCCTGATTTTGGAGAGAGCAAATATCAGCGTCAATAACTTTTATTTTTATGATATTGGAACGGAACATCGTCCCTTTAACCGTTGGTTTTATAATGTTTATAATGACATTTGCGTCAAGTTGTTTCCGCAGCTCGGCGATGGAGTAATTGCCGTTTGCCGGTTAAAGCAACTTTAAAATCAGACTTCATTAACATAAACAGAGAAAAATTATAAAATAGTTACAAATGATCGAAAGTAAGCATCAAAATTACCCCCAAGACGGAGCGAAGTTAATTTACCCGATAATTATTTTATGGGGAATCGTGATATTAGCGGTTTTTGCAATTTTATTTTCAGACAACAGTTCCGACGAAATATTCGGCAAATATTATCTTCTGCCGTGGTCAATTTTGACTGGCATCGTTATTCTTGCGCCGGGTATTTATCTGTTTATCAAAGGAAAATTCGATCCTTTTCATCCGCTCGTATTTCCGGCGTGGTCATACTTTTTTCCGGCATTTGCAATCGGCGGACTGATTCTGACATTCGATCTGTCGCAGCCGTATTATTTGGCTTATGTTCAGGA
Organism: Pyrinomonadaceae bacterium; assembly: GCA_965247805.1. Taxonomy (GTDB): domain Bacteria; phylum Acidobacteriota; class Blastocatellia; order Pyrinomonadales; family Pyrinomonadaceae; genus JAFDVJ01. The sequence continues at coordinate 2,468,666 of OZ252034.1, read as the reverse complement.
TGAGCGTTACGAATTGCCGCTGACCTTAGTTTATGTAATGCTCGGATTTCTCGGACTTACAGCCGGATTTTATTTGCCCTTCGGAAGAAAAATCGGCGAAATGGCTGCTAAAAAGCTGCCTCAATGGAATTGGACATCGGAACAATTGTTAAAACCGGGACTGATACTTTTGTGTATCGGCTTGATTAATACGATTGTCGCTTTCGGATTTGGAATTTTAGGCTTTCAAAAAGCACAGGAAATCAATTCATACGACGGATTGGTATTTTTACTTTCATTATTTTGGCTGGAAGGCAGTTTTCTTCTGTGGCTTTGTATATTCAGAACCGGGAAAAAACTAAACATCAATCACTATTTTGTAATCGCGCTGCTATTGATTACTTCGCTCACAAAATCGGCTTTTCAGGGAAATCGCGGAAGTTTGATTCAACTTTTTATTTTAATTGCTTTTGCATTTATCTTTTCCGGTCGAAAAATAAAGTTCAAACATAAAATTATTTCGGGGATTTTACTGACTTTTGCGCTGGTTGTCGGAATGGTTTACGGCACGACGTTTCGTTCAATCAAAACCACCGAAGATCAAATCAGTATGGACGAATACGCCGGAGTTGTGTTGAAGACCTTTGAGAAAGTCTCTGATCAGGATGTCGGCACAATTTTAGAAAACGGTGTTTCGGCAATAGCTGAGAGATTTGAATCGGTCAGTGCTTTAGCCGTCGTTGTCTCCAACTATGAAAAACTTGGAGTATATGAATCAGGTTATGGATTTGACAATAATATCTGGAAAGACAGTATTACGTTTTTCATTCCGCGAATTATATGGACTGACAAACCCGTTGCCACTGATGCCGGAAACTACGGTGACTTATATTTCAATTACCGCGAAAATTCATTTACTTTAACGCCAATCGGCGATTTGCTGCGAAATTTTGGACCAATCGGAATTCCGATTGGAATGATGATTCTGGGATTTATTATTCGAATCATTTATGCTTCATTTAAGGAAAATCAGGAATTTTCTTTTTGGAGAGCAACAGTTTTTTATATGCTTATAACAGGAATATCTTACGAAGGTTCATACGGTTTAATCGTGCCTTACTTAGTTAAAGTATGTATCATTTCGTTTGTCGGCATTTTAATCGTGAAGTTTTTCGTCCCTAAAGTCCGGGACAGTTTTTAAATTTATCAATTTAGGTTACATAAAATAATTGAAAATTTTATAAAAGAGGGAAATGTAAAGTAATTTTTCACAAACTGAGAAAGGGTTAAAATCCAATTGAAACGCAGTCAAAGACTCTTGATTTAACGTAATATAGATTTTTGAAGAGCTTATAAATACTTTAAGAATTTTTAGAAACGAATTAATCGGCTCAATTTCTGTCACACAAGAAAAAATAAAAAATTTGCTATAATTTTGATAAATGGAGAAAGTAGTCTTTACAAACGGTTGTTTCGATATAATTCATTCCGGGCATCTCGATTTGCTCGAAAAAGCGCGGGCGCTTGGGACAAAACTGATTGTCGGAATCAATAGTGACGATTCGGTCCGAAAAATCAAAGGTGCGCCGCGACCTTTTATGAAACAGGACGAACGGGCGGAAATCTTAAAAAGTTTGCGGTTTGTTGATGAAGTCAGAATTTTCAGTGAAACCACGCCTGAAAACCTGATTAGAAAAATAAATCCGAATGTTTTGGTCAAGGGCGGCGATTGGAAGGTAAGTGAAATCGTCGGCGCGGATTTTGTTTTGCAAAACGGCGGCGAAGTTTTTTCGATTCCGTTAAAAGACGGATTTTCTTCGACCAAAATTATCGAATCCATAAAAAAAACTGAAGTTAAAGAAATAAAATCAACCGAAAGTGTTGACGGAATCGTCGAAAAATCGCTCAGACAACATCTTGATATTTTTAACAAAGTTCTGGAGTCCGAAACGAATTCGATCAGAGAATGTTTTGAAATAATCTACCAGGCGATTGAAAAAGGTCATAAAGTTTTGATTTTCGGAAACGGCGGCAGTGCGGCGGACGCGCAGCATCTCGCGGCGGAATTTGTCGGACGCTACGAAGCCGAACGGCGCGGACTGCCCGCGATTGCTTTGACGACCGACACTTCTGCTTTGACTGCAATCTCGAATGATTACGGTTTTGAGCGGGTTTTTTCGAGACAAGTTGAAGCATTGGCAAACAAAGGCGATGTGTTAATCGGAATCAGCACCAGCGGAAATTCGCCCAATGTGATTGCGGCGATAATGACCGGCAGAGAAATCGGCTGCAAAACTATCGGAATGACCGGCGCAGACGGCAAAAAACTGGCTTCGTTATGTGATGCCTGCATACTCGTCCCAACGCAGAGAACCGCGCGAATTCAGGAAGTTCACTGTTTGGTGAGCCACGTTTGGTGTGAAATGTTGGATGATCGAATGTTCATCTCCAATTAATTTTCATTACTGAGCGGTCTAAAGATTGCAATAGCTTTGATAAACCGGGAAAGATTGCCCACGAAACGCACGAAATAAAGGAAAAAGATTTAAGACAAAAGATTTTTTCGTATCTTTCGTTTGTTTCGTGGGCAAAAAGCCTAAAATTGTTGTTAGATTTCAATCAAGCAATTACTAGACCGCTCAGTAATGATTAATTTTAAAGTTTTGCAAAATATAAAAGAACTCAGCGAAAGATTTTCGAAAGTTAAGGTTTTAATTGTCGGTGACGTAATGCTCGACCGTTATTGGTGGGGAAGCGTCAGTCGGATTTCGCCCGAAGCTCCGGTTCCGGTTGTAAAACTTGATAAAACCAGCCTTGTCGCCGGCGGTGCGGCGAATGTCGCGGCAAATGTCGTCGGACTTGGCGCAGAAACTTTTTTGGTCGGGGTTGTCGGCGACGATTCCGAAGGTGAAATTCTTAAAAATATTTTGGCAGAAGCGAAAATATCTCCTGAATATCTGATTTCTATCAAAAATCACCAAACAACGGTTAAAACCAGAATTGTCGCGCACAGCCAGCACGTTGTCCGTCTTGATCAGGAAAACACCCGTTCGCTAAACAAGGCTGAAGAAGAAAACATATTTAGCATTATCGAAAATTTGATTACTACAGCCGACGTTTTGATAATTTCAGATTACGCCAAAGGCTTATTGTCAGATAACTTACTAATGCGTCTGATAACGAATGCAGCACAAAATTACAAAAAAATATTAGTTGACCCAAAAGGCAAAGATTACAAAAAATACAAAGGCGCAAATCTTTTGACACCGAACCGTAAAGAAGCGATTGAAGCGTGTAACTTAGATGAAAGCGAAAATAATTTGGTTGAAAAAGCCGGAGAGATGCTTTTAGAGACGATTTCAACTGAAGCGATACTAATAACCCAGGGTGAGAAGGGAATGACTCTTTATCAAAAAAGCGGTCAAAGTTATAATTATCCTGCTCTAGCCCGAAAAGTTTATGACGTAACCGGAGCAGGAGATACAGTGATCGCAACTCTCGCAGTTTCAATCGGTGCGGGCTTGGATTATGGTCAAGCGGCGGCATTAGCAAATGTTGCCGCCGGTTTAGTTGTCGAACAAATCGGAACTACTTCGATAAAAACAGAAATGCTGATTAACTCAGTTTCTGAAACTTAATTGTGAAAGTAAATTTGATTTCAAGTAGTTATGAAAAGCAAAATTTTATTTATTGAGCGAAAGTATTGGGGATTTGTGAGCATCGAAAAAGTCTTTGAGCAAATTGCCAAAAATTTGAACCTCGAAAAATTTGAATCATCTTTCGTCAAAGTTTTATATGGCAACAGTCTTGTAGAAATTATCAAAAACCTAATTTTTTTTAGGAAAGCAGAAGCCGATATTTACCACATTACCGGACATATTCATTACCTCGCACTCATTTTACCGCCAAATAAGACGATTTTGACTATTCACGATTTAGGTTTTCTGCATATCCGAAAAGGACTGAGAAGATACATTATTAAAAAACTTTTTTTAGATTTCCCTGTCAAGAAACTGAAATACATCACGGCAATTTCGGAAAAAACAAAAAATGAAATTATTACTTTTACCAATTGTTCGCCGGATAAAATCATAGTTATTGAAAACCCGGTTCAAGGTCAATATTTGGTAGGTGAAGAAAAAGAATTCAACAAAAGTTGCCCGACTATTTTGCAAATTGGAACATTACCGAATAAAAATGTTTTAAATCTAATAAAGGCAATAAAAGGAATGAATTGCACTTTAAAACTTATCGGAGAACTTGATGAAAATTTAATTTTGAAATTGAATGAAAGTAAAATTAAATTTGAAAATGCTTCGGGCTTAGATGATTCGCAAATAAAGAATGAATACCAGAAAGCCGACATTGTAACATTTTGTTCGACTTACGAAGGATTCGGATTACCGATTATCGAAGCTCAGGCGATGGGAAAGCCTGTTGTTACGAGCAACTTGAGTCCGATGAAAGAAGTTGCAGGCGGCGCAGCAATATTAGTTGATCCCTTTGATTTTGAATCTATAAAAATTGGGATTTCCGGGTTGATTGACAACGAATCACGCCGCGAAGAATTAAGAGTTAAAGGATTGGAAAATGTTGCAAGATTCTCCCCTAAAAAAATCGCTGAACATTACGAAAAAATATATACTAAAATTCGCAATAATAATTAAATCAGTTTATTTACTTCAGTTTACATATATTTGTTGAGATTTAACATTAAGCAGATTGATAGAAATCAATCCAATTATTAATATTATTTGAGATATTAAATTCTCTTTCAACAAAATTGCGTGATCTCCGGCGATATTCTTCATAGACAGAGATATTTAAGGACAAAATTTTATCAATCAAAACTGTTAAAGTTTCAGGTGAATTATTAGTCCAGAATCCAATTTTTTCTTCTTCTAAAATTTGCCAGGGACTTCCTTTTGAAGCTATTACGGGAGTTGATTGTGAGAGCGATTCAAGCACGACATTGCCAAAATTTTCTGTATGGGAAGGCATAATTGTAAAATATGCGTCCGCCAAAAGTTTTTGTTTAGTCTCGCCTTCAATTTGTCCGAGAAATACAATTTTGCCTGTTAAATTCAAATCTGTTACAAGATTCAAAAGTTTAGTTTCAAATTCGGGATTTCCTTTTCCGGCAATTTTTAGAACAAAATCCGAATGTAAAAATTTTGGAGATTTTGAGACTGCAATAATTAAATTTTCAATGGCTTTTTTAGGGTGAATTCTACCTATGTAAAGTAAATAATTTGAGGCGGCACGTTCAACTTTAACAGGTAATTCAATATAATTAGGGATTTTGCGAATATTAGCTGCTTCCCCGAAAATATTTTTTATATTTTCAGTTTCATCATCACAGGTCGAATGGAATGCGGGATATGTGCCGATCAGATTTTTAATTAACCATAGAATCGGCTTTTTCCTAAAACGTGAATAAATAAGTGCTTGCGGGTCTAATTCGCCCCGTGCCGACCAAACTAATTTCTTTCCAAACAAAAATGCGGCTATTCCTGTAATAAATGCCGTTGGAAAAAAAAATGATGAAATATGAACAACGTCTGACCGGCAAAAATTCAATAAAGAAGTGACAGATAGATGTAAAGGGAAGTATTGAAAATAGGTTTTGATGTAAATTACTTTACCTCCATCAGTTTCAAGCCATTTATTGACTACAATATCGCCTGAAATGCCTTTATCGGTCGCAACAATAATCGGGTTAAATCCCTGTTTGACCAGAGTTTTGGTGATCCAATAGACTGTATTGGCAGGTCCGCCTGCTTGAGATGGATAAAAAACCTGAAGGGGATAAAAAATTTTCATAAAAATCAAAACTTATTATTGTTAAGCCATTCCGCCAAAACTATTAAATGCCAAAATTGAGACCAAATAACGCCTTCTGAGCCTTTTTGAAAGCTATTCCATCTCTCAAGCAAATTTTCTGAATCAAAAATTTCTCTATCGGCTAAGTTTTTTATGCGGCTTTCGCAAAAATCCCTTAATTCGTGCATCATCCATTTTTCCCAAGGCAGGACGAATCCCATCTTTTTTCGGTGAACTATTTCGTCAGGAAGCATCGGCGAAAGCGATTCAACTAAAAGACTTTTAGGATATTCAGGATATTTGATTTTATCCGGTATCTGCAAAACATATTCGACAAGATGAAAATCAAAAAAAGGTTCACGCACTTCAAGGGCTGATGCCATACTAAATTGGTCAGTATCTTTTAACAAAACATTCTGGGTATAACCTAATAACTCGGCAATCGAGAACTGACTTAAAAGTGGAAATTTTTCAATTTCAATTTGTTTTTCCGTAAGAATTTCCTGAATTATCGGATTATACTGAAAATTACCGGATAAATCGTTTGAAATTTGTTGAGAAATTACCTGACGAAACATTGGATAAACACTGGATATATTGATTTTGTCAGCTAACAATATGTCACTGATTCGTTGATATTTTGAGTTTTTTGAGTATGATATGGTATCTGCCAAAGTTTTTCTTAAAAATTTCGGCAATAAGTTCAAACCACTGTTTTTCAATTTCATCCATCTGACAAAATTTGGGTAACCGGCGAACAATTCATCACCTCCGAGACCTGAAAGTGCTACTGTTAAACCTGCATTTTTAACGGCTTTTGAAACAATATAAGTGTTAATTCCATCACCGGTTGGCGAATCAATCGAAGAAAGTGCATCAGGCAAATCGGCTAAAAAATCTTGGGGGGTCAGTGTAATTTTTGTGTGGTTTGTTTGATATTTATCCGCAATCAAGTTTGAAAAATAAGATTCGTCAAACTTCTCTTCACTAAAATTTACAGAGAAAGTGTCAATCGGTTTATCCGAAATTTCTGACATTACAGCAACAACCGCACTTGAGTCAATACCGCCGGATAAAAAAGCACCAAGCCGCACATCGCTTATCATTCTTCTTTCAACTGACTTGAAGAACAAATCCTTAATTATTGCTCTAACAGTTATATCGTCATCTGTAAATTTATCAGGATTTTTGTTTTCAATTTTCCAATAAGGCTTTCTGGTGAATTTTCCCTGTGAAAACCAACCGAATTCCCCGGCAGGGAGTTGAAAAATATTATCAACAATCGTTAATGGAGCATAAACAGATTGATACAATAGGTAATCATAAACTCCGCGCTGACTTAATTTACGAGGTACTAATTCAGAACTTAAAATAGCTCTAATTTCAGAAGCAAATATAAATTCTCCATTTTCTGTTTGAGTATAATAAAAAGGTTTTACGCCGAGCCGATCCCGCGCCACGAACAGCTCTTTACGCTCACTATCCCAAATCGCAAAGGCAAACATTCCGTTAAGCAGGGAAAGACAGTCAGCACCGTATTTAATATATGCCGCTAAAATTACTTCTGTATCGGAATCGGTACGAAAATCATATTCTTTTAACAAACTTTTGACTTCTTGGAAATTATAAATTTCGCCGTTAAAAGTTATAGTATAACGATTTGTCGAATCAAAAAAAGGTTGATTGGCTTTTTCAGAGAGATCAATTATAGATAATCGCAAATGTCCTAAAGCAATGTTTTCATCAACAAAGCAGCAGGTTGCATCGGGTCCTCGGTGCTTGAGACTGACATTCATTTTGTTGATTATAAATGTTGCTGTATTTTTATCTCTGACTCCGACAATTCCGGCAATTCCGCACATATTTGAAAATATATCAAATTTTGTGAAATAGTGTTACTTGGTCTAAAAATCAATTTTTGCATTACTATTTTGTGACACTACCGGAGTTTTATTAAATAAGGAGACTTCTATATAATTTACCAAAGTTTGACTTTTAGGGTTATTGGTTATACTAATTTCATCAATATAATAATGTGAGACTAATGTAAATTTTTTGATGAAACACATTAAGAAATTTTATTTTATTATGTATTTAAATAATACTTCTAAATCATTGCAAACATTAATTTAATTACCTCAAGTAAAAGAACAGGTGTCTGCTTGATGACATCTGAGAAGTTACATCAACACAAAATTATGAAGATAATTGTAATCGGCGGAAGCGGAATGCTGGGTCATAAACTGGCTCAAACATTTCAAAGCAAATTTGATGTTTGGGCGACTGTTAGGAATAAATTTAAAGATTATAAAAAATACCGGATTTTAGATGCTGACAGGACGATAACCGAAGTAGATATTAAAAAAATCGAATCGGTTGAAAATGCGATAAAAAACATTAAACCGGATGTAATTATTAATGCTGTTGGAATTATCAAACAATTACCATCGTCAAAAAATGTTATCGAAACTCTGAGCGTCAACTCAATATTTCCACATAAACTCGTTGAAATTGCCGGTAAATATAGTGCAAGATTAATACAAATCAGCACTGATTGTGTTTTCGACGGAAAAAAAGGAAATTATTCGGAAGAAGATGTTTCAGATGCAACTGATGTTTACGGTAAAAGCAAAAATTTGGGTGAAGTCGTGGGAGCAAATTGTTTAACTCTACGGACTTCGATAATCGGAAGGGAACTGGAAACATCGCATAGTTTGGTCGAATGGTTTTTAGGCAACAGCGGAAAAAAAATTAAAGGATTTTCTAATGCAATCTATTCTGGTTTCCCGACGATTATTTTGGCAGGTATAATCGCTGACTTGATTGAACATCATCAAGAATTAACCGGACTTTATCATGTTTCAAGTGAACCGATAAATAAATTTGAATTATTAAAACTGCTGAATGAAGCATATCAAGCAAAAGTTGACATCGAACCTTTTGAAGATTTTCGAATTGATCGAAGTCTCGATTCAACCAGATTCCGACAGGTAACCGGATTTAATCCGGCAAGTTGGCAAACAATGATTGAACGGATGGCGAATGATCCGACACCATACGACAAATGGAGAAAATGAAGGAACTCGAAGGAAAAAGAATATTAGTTACCGGCGGAACGGGTTCGCTCGGTAAAACTTTGGTGAAAAGACTTTTGTCGGGCGAGATGGGTAAGCCGGCAAAAATCATAGTTTTTTCGCGCGATGAGGCGAAGCAGCATTTTATGCGGCTCGAATATTTACACCGCGAAACGGCAACCGATGATGTGATATATGAAAATTCACAAGATGTATTGAGTTTTCGGATCGGCGATGTTCGTGATTATTCTTCACTTTTAGCAGCGATGCGTGAGGCGGATGTCGTCTTTCACGCCGCAGCTTTGAAACAAGTTCCTTCGTGCGAATATTTTCCTTTTCAAGCGGTTTTGACTAATATTTTCGGTGCTGAGAATGTAGTCAGAGCAATTCGTGAAAACAGACTCCCAATCCAAAAAGTTGTCGGAATTTCAACTGACAAAGCCTGCAAGCCGATAAATGTGATGGGAATGACCAAGGCTTTACAGGAAAGAATTTTGATTGAAGCCAATCGAGATTGCCCGGAAACAACTTTTACCTGCGTCAGATATGGAAACGTAATTGCTTCGCGCGGCTCGATAATTCCGCTTTTTGTTGAACAAATCGCCAAAAATCAAACTTTAACCGTCACGCTGCCGGAAATGACGAGATTCTTGTTGAGTCTGGACAGAGCCGTTGACACGGTCTTCGCAGCAATCAAAACCGGAATACGCGGAGAAACTTTTGTTCCGCGAGTCTTGGCGGCGCGCATAACGGATGTGGCGAAGGCTTTAATGGGCGAAAAGGATTTGCCGATTAGTTTTACAGGCATTCGTCCGGGTGAAAAAATTCACGAAATAATGGTTTCCGAAGAAGAATGTTTTCGCACCGTCGAACGCGGCGGTTATTATGTGATTTTGCCGGTTTTGCCGGAACTCCGCAGCGAAAAAGATTTTACACAAGTGTTGGAAAGTGAATATTCATCGAAGGATGACAACATTTCCATCGAAGAATTAAAAGTTTTGTTGAGCGAGGCAAACAAAGAAATCGGTCAGTTTTTGAACAAATAGATATGAAAATAATGACGATTTTCGGGACGCGACCCGAAATAATCAGGCTCAGTCTGATTATGAAAATACTCGACCAATACTGTGAGCAAATCACGGTTCACACCGGACAGAATTTTCAGGAAAGTTTGAGCGACATTTTTATTAGAGATTTGGGAATTCGCACGCCGGACGAACATTTCGGAATCAAATCCAAAAGTTTCGGCGATCAAATAGGTCAGATTCTGGTCAAAACCGATGAAGTTCTGGAAAAGCATAAACCCGACCGAATTGTAATTTTAGGTGATACAAACAGTGCTTTATCGGCGATTGTTGCGGCGCGGCGCGGCATTCCGATTTTTCATCTCGAAGCCGGAAATCGCTGTTATGATGACCGCGTGCCGGAAGAAGTAAATCGCCGGATCATTGACCACTCAAGCACATATCTAATGCCTTACACGGAACGAAGCAAGGACAATCTGGTGCGCGAAGGCATTGAGCGCGAACGAATATTCGTCACGGGAAACCCGATAAAAGAAGTTTTAGATAGTTTTGGCGAACAAATCGAAGCGAGCGATGCGATGCAAAAATATAATGTAAAGCCCTTTGAGTATTTTTTGACGACTATTCACCGTGCCGAAAATGTTGATGTCGAAGGTAGATTAATTAAAATCTTTAAAGGTTTTGAGCAAATTGTCGAGAAATTCGGCAAGCCTTTGTTGGTCAGCGTTCACCCGCGAACGGCTGAAAAACTCGTCAAATATTCGCTGAAACCCGAAAACAATCAAATAAAACTCGTTAAGCCGCTCGGCTTTTTCGATTTTGTAAAATTGGAAAAAAATGCGCTGGCAGTTTTGACGGACAGCGGAACCGTGCAGGAAGAATGCGCGATTTTCGGGGTGCCGAATATTACTGTTCGTGATGTTACCGAACGTCCCGAAACACTCGAATGCGGCAGCAATATTGTCAGCGGTGCAGAAACCGATTCGATTATGCGGGCGGCGGAAATCGCACTTTCACAGCCTTCAAATTGGTCGCCGCCAAAGGAATATTTGAAGGAAAACGTCGCTCAGACTGTCAGCAAAATCGTTTTGGGTTATACAAGTTTAAGAAAACACACGAGTTAGTGATTCGAGATAAGGAAATGCAAAAAGCCGGACGATTGTGGGTTGTGACCGAACTATATTACCCGGAAGAAACTTCGACAGGTTATTATTTAACGAGAATTGCTGAAGGTTTAACCGACACTTTTGAAGTAAAAGTCTTGTGCGGGCAGCCGAATTACTCGGCGCGGGGAACTAAAGCACCGAAACGCGAAATCCACAAAAATGTTGAAATCTTTAGAATTTTCGGAACGACATTTGATAAAAACATCATTTTACTGCGCCTCGTTAATATGTTGGTGCTTAGTTTTTCGACTTTTTTTAAAGCTTTGGCAAACTTTAAGAAGGGCGACAAGATTTTAGTAGTGACGACACCGCCGAGCATGCCTTTTATTGTGGCAGTCGCTTCGCTCTTAAAAGGGGCGAGCTATGTCTTGTTGATTCACGATAATTACCCGGAAATTTTGATTGCCGCAAAAAAAACCGATGAAAATTCCGTCCTTGCAAAAACTTTAAACTATTTTAATCGCTGGCTTTATAAATACACTGCGAAAATTATCGTGTGCGGGCGCGATATGTCTAAACTGATTGAAAAAAAGACTGACGGTTTGGATATTCCGATTGAAACGATTCAAAATTGGGCTGAACTCGAAACTGTCGAACCGTTTCCGCGAGATGAAAATTCATTGCTGAAAGAATTGAAAATCGAAGACAAACTCGTTTTTTTATATGCCGGAAATATGGGTTATCCGAACGACCTCGAAAGCATCATCAGTTGTGCCGAAAAGTTAAAGAATGATGAGCGGTTTTGTTTTGTCTTTCTGGGCGCGGGGGGCAAACGAAAATGGCTCGAAAGGGAAGTCGAAAGCAAATCGCTGACAAATGTAAAACTACTGCCGCCGCGTCCGCGAAGTGAACAAAATATTTTTTTGAACGCCTGTGATGTCGCCATTGTGACGCTCGTTAAAAAAATGTGGGGGGTTTCAATGCCGAGCCGGACTTATAATATTTTGGCAGCCGGGAAGCCGATTCTAGCCTTGACTGAACGTGATTCGGAAATTGCCAAAGTTGTCGAAGAAGATCAGGTCGGTTGGATTGTTGAAGCCGGTGAACCGGAAAAACTTCTCAAAACGATATTTCAAATTTATGATGATAAAAACAAATTTAAAGAAATGGGCAGAAATGCCCGGAATGCGGCATTGAACAAATATTCACTGAAAACGGCGATTGAAAAATACGAAAATTCGTTAAAATAAAAAATTCTGAGAAATAATATTGTGATGAAAGAAAAACTCGGAATTTTAGTCACAGGCGCGTCAGGTTTGGTCGGAAGTTCGATTATTTCAGAAGTTAGCGAGAACGATCAATTTGAAATCACCGCAATTTGTGGAAAAAATTATCCCGTAACTGAAGCGGAACTAAAAAAAGTTTATCAACTTGATATTTCAAATTACGAAGCACTGAATGTTGTCGAGAAATCAGAAAAAATTGATGTTATTGTTCACGCAGCAGGATTAGCTCATCAGTTCGGTGATCCGAAAAGAGAGGATTTTTGGCGCGTAAATGTGATCGGGACTGAAAATATTTGTAAATTTGCGGTGGATTGCAAAGTCAAACATTTAATTTTAATCAGTTCGGTAGCGGTTTACGGAAACTATGGAAAAGCCGAAGTTAATGAAACCTTTAGATGTCAGCCGGAAGGAATTTATGCGGAAAGTAAATTGGAAGCTGAAAAAAATGCCGTTGAAATTTGCGAAACGGCAAATATTAATTTAACGATATTAAGGTTGGCGACCGTTATCGGTGAAGGAGATCGGGGAAATGTTGCGCGTTTAATTGAAACGATAAACAAGGGAAAATTTATTTGGATCGGGAAAGGCACAAACAAAAAAAGTTTGATATATAAAGGCGATGTTGCGAAAGCGGTAACGAAAACGATTGAAAATCAACCGACCGGCACACAAATTTTTAACATTACTGCAAAAGCCGTTTCGATGAATGAAATTGTCAATATTATCTCCGAAAATTTGCCGAAAAAATTATTGCCGATATCAATTTCGACAAAACTTTTGAATGTGATCTTTAAATTTAATAAAAAGACGGTTTCTTTAACTAAAGTAAAAGCGATTGAAAAAACGATTGTAAAATGGCTTTCTGAAGATAATTATTCGGGTGAAAATTTTTTTAAGACCTATAATTTTTCTCCGGCAACGACGATTGCCGAAGCTCTTAAAAAACAAGTCGAAAATTACCAAAAAGGTATAAAATAACCGAAAAGTGTTCAAAATTTTCACATTAAATTTAATTGTTTTTGTTTTGACGTATTTCGGTGTGTGGATATTTCGCCGTTGGAGTTCAAACCGCGCAATTCTCGATATACCTAATGAACGCAGTTCGCATACCGAGCCGACTCCGCGTGGCGGCGGCGTAATCATTGTTATTGTTTGCTTAACTGCTTTTTTGTTTTTATCAATAATATCTGGACAGCCAATTATTTGGTCGTATTTGATCGGAGCGTTAATAGTTTCTACTGTTAGTTTAATTGATGATTTAAAGACGATTTCACCTTTTTGGCGATTTTTGTGTCATAGTTTGGCAGCGGGGATGGTAATTTGGCAAGTTCAGGGTTTTGAACGGTTTTTAATACCTTTTTACGGCATTGTAAAAACAGGATTTGTCGGCAATATTATCGCTTTTTTATGGGTTGTTTTTTTAATAAATGCCTACAATTTTATGGACGGCATTGACGGCATTGCTGCGTCACAAGCCGTGACCTCTGGAATCGGTTGGTTGTTAATCGGCATTTTGTATAAGTTCGATCAAGGCGGACTTTACGGCGGAGTCGTCGCATTTTCGGCAGCGGGATTTTTGATTCACAACTGGCAGCCGGCAAAAATATTTATGGGAGATGTCGGGAGTGCTTTTTTAGGATTTACTTTTGCCGTCTTTCCATTATTAATTCGGGAAAGAATTGATAACGCGGTATTAGACGGTTATTTGCCCTGGATTGCCGGATTGTTGGTGTGGTTTTTTGTGTTTGATGCCGTGTTGACTCTGATTAAAAGAATTTTGCGCGGCGAAAAAGTCTGGCAGGCGCACCGTGAACATATTTATCAACGGATAGTGATTGCCGGAATATCTCACTCCTCCGTAACAATAATTTATACAATTTGCTCGATAATTGTCGTGGCTTTTATAATCATTGCCTTGAGAAACTTAAAATATTTTGAATTGATTATTTTTTCGTGCGTCTTTTTTGCATCAATGTTTTTATTGATACTCGGACGAAAATTTGAATCGAGACAAACACTAATGATTCAAGATTGAAAAATCAGATAAAACGATGCGAAAAAAGTTAAAGTTGGACAATCAGATTTCATTTGAATCATTCGGTGTCAGAATCGGGATCAGATCTAATCAGAAAAATATAATCGCGGAAATAGAGCGCAGAATTCAAAATTTTCTTCCGAACGGAATAGAACGAATTCCATATAAAAATATCGAGCATTTTTTTTGGATCAAAAAATACGGCAAAGGAGAATATGTATTGTACTTGAACAGAAAAAACATAGCTTCGAGCCTCAATCGTGAAGGTTTTTTTAACTTTCTAATATCACAGATTCGCCTGACCGTCGCCGAATACGCCAAAAATCTCGTTTTTGTCCACGCCGGCGCAGTAGGTTGGAAAGATAAGGCAATTATTATTCCGGCAAGCAGCTATCAGGGGAAAACAACTTTAGTTACAGAATTGACCAAACTGGGTGCAACCTATTATTCTGATGAGTATGCCGTTTTAGATGATAATGGCTTTGTTCATCCGTTTACGAAAACACTTTCGATTCGCGGAATTGAAGATAAATATAAACAGACGGAATTTCCGGTCGAAACCTTTGGAGGAATCAAAGGTGAAAAGCCTTTACCCGTAGGAATGGTTTTATTAACGGAATTTGATTCGGACGCGAAATGGGAACCGAAATTATTAACAGTCGGTTTAGGTGTGATGAATATGCTATCTCATACTATTCCAATAAGATATAATCCGGAATTTACATTAAAAGTCTTGAATAATACATTAAACCGTGCAATAATTGTCAAAACTAAACGAGGTGAAGCTAAACACTTCGCTATTAAATTGTTGAGTTTCTTTGAAAATAAAGCCTTTTAATGGTTTAATATAAAAACTGAAATAAATTGAAAAATTATTTTTGCTTAACTTAGGAGAAAAAAAAAGATGAATAGTTCACAAATCCCGATTGCCCGAAAAGATGGGTTGGTTATCCAAGAAACCACGGATGAGGTGTTAGTTTATGACCTGACCAGCAACAAAGCTCACTGTTTAAATCAAACTGCGGCATTTGTCTGGAAATCTTGTGACGGAAACAATTCAATCAAGGACATTACGAACCAATTTCAAAAAGAAATTGGTTCCTCCGTTCACGAAGATTTGATTTGGTTGGCAATTGACCAACTCAATGACAAAAACCTGCTAGAAAAAGGTTTGACTGCTGATTTCGCCGGTCGTTCACGACGCGAAGTTATCAAAAAAATCGGTTTGGCGGCAGTCATCGCACTTCCGTTAGTTGCCTCTTTGACTGCTCCGAGTAGTGCAATGGCGGCTTCGTCGTGCATTTGCACGACTCCAACCAATTGCACAGCGCAGCCGACTTGTCCCGCTATGACTTGTAATCCAAGTAACCTGTGCGCTCCGTAAAAAATCGTATCAACTTAAATTTAGAGAGCAGCAAAGAATTTTTGTCTTTGCTGCTCTTTGATCTTTTGTGTGAAGAGTAAAATGAGTATTGAAGCAGAAAAAAATGATAAGCGATGGCTTATTTTACGGGCAAAAATTCACGAAGAAAACATAAAAACGGCTTTTGTAAAATTCAGGGAAAAGGGGATTGAACCCATTTTAATAAAGGGTTGGGCGGCAGCGAGAAATTATCCTGAAACAGCTCAAAGATATTATAGTGATATAGATTTATGTGTTGATCCTCATTCGTATAATCAAGCCTTGCAACTTCTTAATGATGAAAAAATCAGAAGTTTAAATATTGATTTGCATTCGGGTTTAAGACATTTGGATTCCGTTGAGTGGGAAATATTATTCAGGAATTCTCAATTAATAAATGTTGATAATGTTAAGATCAGAATGCTGAGACCGGAAGATCATTTGCGGGTTCTATGTGTTCACTGGCTCAACGACGGTGGTGTAAATAGAGAGAAACTTCTTGATATTTATTACGCGATAACCGAAAGACCGGCTAATTTTGATTGGAGCCGATGCCTAAACACCGTCTCTGAAACGCGGCTTGATTGGATCCTAACAACTATTGCATTGACACATAAATATTTCAATCTAGATATTTCACATTTACCATTTGAAGTTGAAAAAATAAAATTTCCAAAATGGCTGACAAAAACACTTGAAAAAGAATGGAACAGCAAAGTCAGACTGAAACCGATACATACTTTATTAGGCAGCAAAAAAGAACTTTGGGAACAAATTAAAAAAAGAATTCCGCCCAATCCGATTCAGGCGACAATTGAACTCAACGGAAAATTTGATAATAAGCCTCGTGTTTTTTATCAAATCGGAAGTATTTTTGTGCGTTTTAATCCGTCGCTGAAGCGTTTGTACAAAGCGGTTATTTATAATATAAAACATAAAAATGCCTAACTTCGAAAGAAAATATATTTTAGCTTTGGAAACTGCTGTTAATGGCGGCAGTATTTCAATACTCGATAATGATTTAGAGATTGACTATATAAATGGAAGCAACGAACTCCCAAAATCAGTTGATATTTTAATTTTATTAGATCAACTATTAAAAAGAAACAATATCGGCAAGAATCAGATTAAATTAGTTGCAATTTCAACTGGAGCAGGAAGTTTAACCGGACTTAGGATCGGGAAAGCGTTCGCGCTCGGTGTCGGCAATTCGTTGAATATTCCAGTTTTAGAAATTGATGTTTTTGACGCGTTAAATTTGAATAATATTATTTCAAACGCAGTATTTGCAATAATTTACGCAGGTAACAATAAAATCTTGTATAAAGAATTTTCAATTGAGAAAAGCGAACTTACAATTCTTAATTCCGATGAATTATTACAAAAGTTTTGCGAATGGAAATTAAGTGGTGATACGTCAATCATAATGTCGGAAAATTTGCAGGAAATTTTAACGGATGAAGATTGGAAGGAAATAAAAATTGATCCGCAAATACAAATTGTCGGTGGGAATTTAGCTAAAATAATAGGTCTAAAAGCTAAAAGACATATATGCGTCTGATAATGAATGAACTTAGCTATCATTAGCACTATTATTTGATAAGTATTAATGCGAATCAAGGGTTGAAAAATAGTGCAAAAAGCCGTTAGTTTAGCGGGCGCGAAGCGCAACCCTTCCCGACCTGTCAATAATTTTAACTTGTCCTTTTAATTTTAGCTTGAATTCAAGTTTAGCTTTGAGATTCAAGCTAAAATCAATTTCAGGTCGGGAAGGGTTGCGCTTCGCGCCCGCTTTTCCGCTTTTTCAGCTATATTCAAAGACCATAGATTTTGTTCTACCCTTGATTCGCATTATTAATCTTGTATGAAACTTTAATTGAAAAATAAATAATTTTTAACGGAACCCGGACACTCCTGTCCGAAAGCGTTTGAAAAATGCTCCCAACCATAGTGATAGTTCAAGCTAAAGACTGCTTAGGCAATTTCAAACCCTCTCGCGGTTACTCGAACAAGCGTGTCCGAGTTCCTTTGTTAAAATCAGTAGAGAATTGAAATTAAAGATTTATTGTAACTATTCAGGTAGCTTTTACCACAGTTGTTTAGGTTTGTTGATTCGGACTTCGGCGGAATCAGCCTTGAAGAAACTGGAAAATAGAAAGCAAACCTAAACTTTATCAAGACGAGCTTCGTAAAAATATAAAAGTATTATAATTCAATCTGTTGGTCAATAAATTTATTTTTTCGCCCGCCGGTAAACCATTGCCTTTTCTGGCACAGCGTGAGATCAAACGCGGAGACATTATTGTGTTTAAATATCCGGGAAATAAAGTTCATCCCGAATATGACCGGCGACGCACGCCGCCAACTGTTCCATATCAAGTAGATTACGTCAAACGAGTTATCGGCTTACCGGGCGAAACAGTCGAATTTCGCAATAATCAAGTTTTCATTAACGGACAGCTTTTGCCGGAACATCGAATTACCGCTGACTACCCGCCTGACGCAGCAGGTGATGCCGAATCGGAAGCAGCACTTCAGATAAAAGCTGAAGAACCGCGACAAGAAAATGAAAATTACGATGTTTATTATTCGGAAAGAACTATGAAAGTTGTGCAAGCCGGTCAGGATTTGTCGCGTGCAGGCGATGAATTTGCTACTCCGGGAAAGCCGATGGTGGTGCCTGCAGACAGCTATTTCGTGATGGGCGATAGTCGTGATAGCAGCGATGACAGCCGTTCCTGGGGATTTGTTAGCCGCGATTTGATCATCGGACGGGCAATGTTCGTTTACTGGTCGTGCGACCGCGCAGCAGGCGACGGCGGTGTTCTTGGTTGCTTAACTCATCCGCGCCTTGGGCGCATCGGTAAACTAGTCAAGTGACTGAGAATTGATCGAGGGTGAATTACCCGGGACTCTGAAAAACAGATTAAATATCGAGTTTCGATTTCTAAAAAGGACATTTCGGCTTAAACTAGCTGGTCACAGCAATTGGTTTGCCTCTCAGCGCGTGTTCCAGAGCCGTGAGCATATCTCGACCTTGCTTTCGCGCCGAAGACAGATATGACCGCACCCGGCAGAAAGTCGTTGCGCCTTCGGCAGTGCGAAAACAGCCCGCAATTTTCTGCTGTAACTTTAACATTCGCAAGTCCCTTTCCGAGCCATTATTGTCGAAGGGAACTACGAAGTCGTTCATAAATCGCAGCACTTCCGCCTTGCTCTTAATAAAACGATTGAAAGGCTGTGTTTGCATTGCTGATACCACTTATAGGAAAACCAACCGTCTCTGACCAATGTGCCTTTGAATTGATTGAGAATACCGATGGCATCAAAAGCGGCTTTGCCGCGATTGGTGTGCGAAGCCAAATGTATCAAATTTTCCGTGCGGGCGACGTGAAGCCAAGCGTTCGCGCCGTTAATCCTGATGCCGGTTTTATCTGCGCCGATCACCCTCGACTCTCGAATCGCCGCCTTGATCCGCTGTTCGCAACGGATCAGCTTGTCCGAGCAAACCCGGGCGGCACGTTGGATTGAAGCCTGTGAAATATCGCAGCCGAACAGATCGCGCATTGTTTCCTGCGTTCTGGCAACCGGCAGCAGTTGATACAAATGCAGATATAAAGTGCGCGATAGAACGCTTGTGCCGTTTGCACGAGAGCTTTGACGGCGAGCGGGAAGTGTCCTTTGGAAACGTTGCGACAACCCGGACAAACCTTCGTCGAAACCCGATGTTCAACGGCTGACAAACTTCCGTTCTCGATCTCGAAAACCTGCCGCCGGAAAAAGCGCGACGGTTCCACTGACGCGAGCGATGCGCTGCAATAAGAACAATCGTTAGTTATGTGTTCGATAATGTGGTTCGGTGTCCTAACCATTTGTAGAGCCACGCCCTTATGACCGGGCTGACCGCCGTCTTTTAAGCCGGATTGCTTCCGTAAACTTCTGGTTCTTTTGGGCTTGAACCCACGGCAGATCGAGTGACGGCGGCTGGTTCGAGTTGTGCGAATCGCGTTTGATAATCGTTGTCGGCTCGGCTGAACCTTCTTCAAGCGACTTTTCAAGTTCGCGGATGCGCGCCTGAAGCTGTATGTTGAGTTGGTGTGCTTCGGTCAGTTCTTTGTCTTTATTGGCGACGGTTTGTTCCAACCGCTTGATCTCGCCATTTGTGAGTGAATCAATCGTTGCGGTGCGGCGACCTGCATCGCTCTTAAATCTTCGATGCGGTCTTCGAGGTCGGCGATCAGCCGGACAATCGAATCGAGACCCTGATCGTAGCGACGACGAATCAAACTCGGAGTAATATGCAAAGCGACAGCCATCTCGTTAACAAAACACCAAAATCCAAACTTAAAGTGTGTCGATTACAATATAAAATCTCGTTGAAAAAGGCAAGAACGGTTAAAAACGTAGGCGGGAAATAATACCGTTAAACCATTGAAACGGCTAAACTTAGCCGTATACCTGAACAGGTGTGGCTCACCTTCTGCGTCTGATAATAAAGATTATGTTATTTAATATTGATTTCCGGCTTTGACAGAATCAAATGCTTCTTTAAGTGCTTGTAAAATTTCTTTTTTTTCATAACTTTCTTGATCTGTAAATTTAATCTGTAAACTGAATGTTTTTGCAGTTGAAGTATATATGAAAGTGTTATCTATGTGAGGAAAATCTTTTTTGTCTTTCGCGGTTTTGCCATTGCTTTTTTTGAGATTTTTATGGGATTCGTTAGTGTTTTGAACTTTATCGGTTATTTGTACAACAAAGTTCAGCATTGCCGCATCATCAAATTGACGGGCGATTTCTAATAATGTTGATTTTGCAGTGATTTTAGCTTCGCGGCATTTATCACGGATATTAGAAGGAATACCGGCAATAGTCATTGATTCGGTAACGGTTGTCCGGCTCTTTGAGATTTTTTTAGCAATTTCTTCGTGCGTGTAATTATAACTTTTCGCCAGTGCCGCTAATCCGTCAGCCTCTTCCCAAATCGTTAAATCCTTTCTTTGAAGGTTTTCGATCAGAGCGATTTCGGCGACGGATTTTTCATCTATATCAAGTTCAATGCACGGAACTTCGGTTAATCCGGCTAAATTTGCCGCTCGCCAACGTCTTTCGCCGGCGATTATCATCCAATTTCCGGTTTTTCTGACAGGCTTTACCAAAAGCGGCTCCAATACTCCTTTTTCACTAATTGAAGCTGTTAGTTCAGTTAAATCGCCGATTTCGACGCGCGGCTGTTCGGGGTTCGGTTCAATCTGATTAATCGGAAGGATTTTTCCGACGGTCCGATAGGTTTTAACCAGTTCCTCAACATAATGTGAGTCGTGCCGCATTTTAATTTCAGTCGGAAGCCCTCTTTTAGCCACGTTTTAAAACCTCCTTGCAAAGTTTCGCATACTCATTTGCGCCTGATGAATTAGGCGAATATGAAAAAATTGTTTCCTTGTGTGCCGGTGATTCCTCAAGCCGGACACTTCTAGTAATAATTGTTTTAAAAGCCTTTTCGCCGAAAACTTTGCGGATATGTGCTTCGACATCTTTAGAAAGTGCAGTGCGTTTGTCAAAAAGAGTCACGACAACCCCGAGCAAATCTAATTCGGGATTAGGACGTGACCGGACCTTTTCGATAGTTTCGAGTAAATCATCAGTTCCCTCTAATGCAAAATATGAAGATTGAATCGGAATTAAAACGTGAGTCGCGGCGACCAGCGCGTTGACCGTAATTATGCCGAGAGTCGGCGGCGTATCAAAAAAAATAACATCGTAATTATTACGAATTTTTTCAATTCGGTCGCGTAACCTGAAAATTGCATCGAAATCGCCGACGAGTTTCGCTTCAAGTTTCGCCAGACTAATTTTTGACGGAACTATATCGAGTTTTTCGACACTTGTTCGGTGAATAAAATTTGTCCAAGGCTGATCCATTTCAGTCAAAAGTTCAAAAACGCTGCCGTTTATTTTTTGTGAGTCAAGAAAGGATAAAGAACTATTTCCTTGCGGATCGAGATCAACAAGTAAAACTCGCTTTCCCTGCAAAGCACAAGCTGCTGAAAGATTGATGGCGGTAGTCGTTTTGCCGACCCCACCTTTTTGATTGGCAATGACAATTATCATTATTTTGTAAAATTAAAAATCAGCCGATTAGATCAGGCCAGTCTTCCTTGGGTTGGGACGAATCTTCTTCGATGATATTTTCCGAATTGTTTGAAGAAGCCGAAACATCCAAAACTTTTTGCTCGGCAAAGATCGCGCAGTCCGAACGTAATGCGAGTGCGATGGCATCCGACGGACGCGCGTCGAGCGTGACGACTTTGCCGCTCTCATCGGTTAGCTCGATTAGTGCGTAGAAAGTGTTTTCGCGCAAATCTGTAATGATAACGCGCAATACCCGATAACCGATTTCCGTAATTAAATTACGAATTAAATCGTGTGTCATCGGTCTCTGCGGAACGATTTTTTCGATTTCGAGGGCGATGGCATTGGCTTCAAACGCACCGACCCAGATCGGCAAAATCGTGTCGGAATCAACGCCCTTCAAAACAACAATCGGTGAATTGCTGTTCGGATCCATTATTAATGCGCCAATTTTAACTTCAACTAACATTTATTATTTAATTTGCTGCAAATGAATACTACACCATTTTACCAAACAAAGTATTGGATTTGCATTCGGTGATTTTCACCTCGACAATTTGACCGAGAAACTTCTTATCAGCTTCAAAATTAACGATTTTATGGCTTGCTGTATGACCGTTCAGAATATTAGCGGATTTGCTGGAAACACCTTCTGCCAATACTTTAAGTGTTTTATTGTATTCACGTTGTAAACTATTGTATTGAGACTTCTTAATGACGTTTTCTAATTCTAAAAAACGGGCGGTTTTTTCTTCCGGCGAAACGTCGTCCGGCATCTCGAAAGCCGGAGTTCCGGGACGCGGCGAATACTTAAACATATAAGCCATATCAAATTGACAGTATTCGGCTAATTCAAGCGTTGCTTGAAAATCTTCAAAAGTTTCGCCCGGAAAACCGACAATCAGATCGGTGGTCAGTGCAATATCTCTAAAGGATGACCGGATGCGGTCAATTCGTGCAAGATAATTTTCGATTGTGTGACCACGCCGCATTATCTTTAAAGTTCGGTTACTTCCCGACTGAACAGGAAGGTGCGCCCAGTTGCATAGATTTCCGTTTTCTTCAATTGCATCAACAATATCCGGGTGAAAATCTCTCGGAAAGGATGTTGTGAATTTAACTCTTTCAACGCCGGTGGCGGCGACGGCTCGAAGCAGTTTTGAGAATGGCGTGGCACCCTTGAAACCTTCAAGTGCTGAATCAGTTTTTGGTCTGTAACTATTGACATTTTGACCAATTAGATGGACTTCTTTAACACCTTGATCTCTCAATCTCAAGATTTGTTTGATAATATTGGCGGCAGGCAAACTTTTTTCACGTCCTCTCGAAAAAGGAACGATACAATAAGTGCAAAATTTGTTGCAGCCTTCGATAATCGGGACAAATCCGACAAACGGCGAAAATCTCTGTTTTTCGGAAACCGCCCATTCATAGTCGTCCTCTCGTTCACCTAAATCTACATACGGTTTTTCATTAACAATCGTATTTTCAATCGCTTGGGAAATTCTTCCGACCGCTTTGGTGCCGAGAACAAAATCAATTCCATCACTTTTGCTGAACAGAGTTTCACCTTCGAGTTGGGCGACACAGCCGAGAACTCCGACCATCGCCGTAGTGTTCTGATTGGACTTACGGATTTGTCCGATTCTGGTGTAAAGTTTGTGTTCAGCCTTTTCTCTGACCGAACAGGTATTTAATAATATTATCTCGGCGGAATCTTCATTAAGGGTAATTTCATAGCCGTCCGATTCGAGCTGCGTAGCGACGCGTTCGGAATCCGAGACATTCATTTGACACCCGAAAGTTTCCAGATAAACTTTTTTCATAACGACCAAAAATTGAGATTTAAGATAAAATAATTTAACAAATGGAACAAACTGAAACCGTCAAAAAATCACTAAAAGCGAAAGATTTCGTTCATCTTCATTTACATACGGATTATAGCCTGTTGCAGAGCGCAATCCAAATCAAACCTTTAGCTTATCGCCTTAAGGAACTGGAAATGAGTGCGTGCGCGATTACGGATTACGGTAATCTTTACGGGGCGATTACATTTTACAATAACCTTAAAGCCAATGGAATTAAACCGATTATCGGTTATGAAGCGATAATGACCTTTGACAGCCGCTTTGAGCGGAGTGCTTCGATCAAAGCGGGTGAGAAACCTTTTTACCACCTGATTTTACTGGCGAAAAATCTTCAGGGTTATCAAAATCTCGTCTATATGGCATCGAAGGCATTTACTGAAGGTTTTCATCATAAACCGCGCATAGATGTCGAACTTCTATCTGAGAAAAGTGAAGGGCTAATCGGTATTTCCTCGGCAAATTACGGTGCGGTCCACCACTATTTAGCGACCGATAATATCCGGCAAAGCCTCGAAAAATCGCAGCTTTTTAATGACATTTTAGGGAAAGAGAATTTCTTCGTCGAGATCAAAGATCACGGTTTGGAGAACGATCATAAAATAAACCGGCGGATTGTCGAATTTGCCGGAAAGAATGATATTTCACTCGTAGCAACGAACGACGCGCATTACTTAACTGAAGAAGATGCCGGCGCACACGAGATTTTAATGTGTATCGGCGAGGGCAAAACGATTACCGAATCAACCCGCACGACAATGGGAAGTTCTAAATTCTATGTGCGTTCGGCGGAAGAAATGTGGGATATTTTCGGCGATGAACTGCCGCACGCTCTCAATAATACGCTCAAAATAACTGAGATGTGTCAGACCGAATTACCGAACAGCGCGGAGTTGACTCTGCCGAGTTTTCCGATTCCGCCCGATGCCAACTGCCGGACAACCGACGAATATTTTGAAAAGGTTGTTCTGGAAGGTTTTGAAGCAAGGAATAGGTCAGTCTGGAATCCACTGGCGGTCGAAAATAAACTCAAATACAATCTCGACGATTATCATAAACGCATTCAAAAAGAAATCAATACGATCAAAGATATGGGATTTCCCGGCTATTTTTTAATTGTTTGGGAATTTATCGAATACGCCAAGCAGCAGTTGATTCCGGTCGGACCGGGCAGGGGTTCGGCTGCCGGTTCACTCGTCGCATATTGCTTGGGAATCACGGATGTTGATCCGCTTCAGTATGATCTGCTGTTTGAAAGGTTTCTCAATCCAGAACGCGTTTCGATGCCCGATATAGACATTGATTTTTGTGTGCGCGGGCGGGCGGATGTCATCAAACACGTCACAAACTTCTACGGGCGCGAGTCGGTCTGCCAGATTGTGACCTTCGGGACGCTCGCCTCAAAGGCGGCAATTAAGGATGTCGGACGGGCGCTGAATATGGTTTACAGCGATGTCGAGAGAGTTGCCAAAATGATCCCGCCGCCGGTTCGCGGGCGCAACATCAGTATCACGCAGGCACTCGAACAGGTCGCCGATTTAGCAAAAGCGGTTGAAACCGAAAAACAGGTTAAAACGCTCGTTGATCTGGCGCGGAGACTCGAAGGCTGTGCGCGCCATACTTCGGTTCACGCGGCGGGAGTCGTTATTTCACCGAAACCGCTCCACGAACTCGTGCCGATTGCGATTTCCGTGAAAGGTGAATTAACGAGCCAATACACGATGAACGATCTCGAAAAAGTCGGGATGCTTAAGATGGATTTTCTTGCTTTAACAACGCTGACCGTTATAAGCGATTGCTTAAAAGAATTAAAGCAGCGAACCGGCATCGAAATTGATTGGAGCAAAGTTCCGCTTGACGATCAGAAATCTATGGCATTGTTCGGTGACGGGAAAACCGAGGCGATTTTCCAATTTGAGTCTTCGGGAATGCAGGAAATTTGCCGTCGTTTAAAACCGAAAGAATTGGAAGATTTGGCGGCATTAAACGCTCTCTATCGTCCGGGTCCGCTCGACGGCGGAATGGTTGACGACTTTATTGCGAGGCATCGCGGCGAGAAAAAAGTGCAGTATATCGTTCCCGAAATGAAAGAGATTTTGCAGAATACATACGGTATTTTAGTCTATCAGGAGCAGATTATGCAGCTCGCTCAAAAGCTCGCCGGATACTCGCTCGGTGAAGCCGATATGATGCGCCGCGCGATGGGTAAAAAGAAACGCGAGGAGATGGCAAAACACGAAGAAAAGTTTATCAGCGGCGCGATTGAAAGAGCAATCAAGAAAGATAAAGCCGAAGAAATTTTTCACCTGATGGCGCAGTTTGCCGATTATGGATTCAACCGCAGCCATAGCGTCGCGTATGCTTATTTGGCTTATCAGACTGCTTATCTTAAAGCGCATTATCCTGCTTACTTTTATGCGTCTGTTCTCTCCCACGAATCTCAGGACAGTGCCAAAGTTTATAAGTATTCAAGCGAACTGAAATCGGTTGGTTTAAGTTTGCTGCCGCCTGATGTCAACGAAAGCGGACTTGGATTTACGCCGGTTGATGAATCGGTCCGCTATGGTTTGGGTGCTATCAAAGGGATCGGCGCGGCGAGTGTCGAAGCGATAATGGCTGCCCGCGAAAACGGTAAATTCAATTCGATTCTCGATTTTACCGAACGGCTCGAACAAGGCTCGGTCAACCGCAAGGCTTTAGAAAGTCTAATTACCGCCGGTGCTTTTGATTCGCTTAAACCGTCGGAAATAAATGTCAACAGTTGGCGGGCGCGGCTCTTTGCGGGAATTGATCGAATTCTCTCGCACGGACAGAAATTTTGGAATGATAAACTGCGTGGGCAGAGTATTTTATTCGGAGGCGATCCGGGTGAAGGATTTGAAGCCGATTGGGACAGTCTTTTGCCAAAGGTTAATGAATGGTCGCCTTCCGAATTATCCAAACAGGAGAAAGCCTCGGTCGGATTTTTTCTTTCGACCCATCCGCTCGACGAGTTTAAGAAGGTTTTGGATGATTTGAAGATTTTAAATATCGCCGACCGGGGTGATTTGCATGTCGGTGAACGGATCAAGATTGCCGGAATTATCTCGGCTTTGCAGGTCCGGCACAGTAAAAAAGGCAACCGATTTTGCATCTTCAGATTGGAAGATCAGTCAACCGGCGTAAAATGTCTGGCTTGGGCGGATAACTATGCGAAGTATTCCGAATGCTTAAAAGACGGTGAAATTATCATTGTCGAAGGAAGGATCGAAGCAAGTGACGGGACTGAAATTACTGTGATTATGGATGAAGCCAAAAATCTCGCCGATGCCGTGCCGCAGATGGCGAAAAACTTAAATGTTACACTTCCCGGCGAGTCTCTGAGCGAAACATTTCTCGATCAATTGCTGACAATGCTGAGTAAGGATACCGGAAGATGCGAAGTTTATTTGAATTTGCCGCTTGAAAATGATGTCTCTCTGAAGATTTACTCGCAACCTTTGCGAATTCAGGGATCGAGTAATTTGGAAATCGAATTGAAAAAGCGCGGCTGTCAGGTAGAATGGGTATTATAATTGTTGAAATTAATATTTTATGAGCCTTTTAGAAAATAAAGCATTTGAGCGTGTTCAGGAAGCAAGAAACCCTCTGCGACCTTATACAATGGATTTGCTCGAAGCGATTTTTACGGATTTTACGGAAATTCACGGAGACCGACGGTATGCTGACGATGCGGCGATGATCTGTGGTGTGGCGAAACTCGAAGGGATCGAAGTCGCCGTCATCGGACAGCAGAAAGGGCGTGATATTAATGAACGCCGGCATCGAAATTTTGCGATGACGAAGCCGGAAGGCTATCGAAAAGCATTGCGAATAATGAAGTTAGCCGAGAAATTCGGAAGACCTGTAATTACCTTCATTGATACGCCCGGCGCGTATCCCGGAATAGATGCCGAAGAACGCGGACAGGCTGAGGCGATTGCTTTCAATCTGCGTGAGATGGCAAGTCTGAAAGTTCCGACGATTGTGGTGGTGGTCGGTGAAGGCGGTTCGGGCGGCGCATTGGCAATCGGTGTCGGCGACCGCGTGTTGATGATGGAAAACGCCGTCTATTCGGTTATTACGCCGGAAGGCTGTGCGGCAATATTGTGGAAAGATGCCGCGCAGTCACCGCGTGCGGCGGAATGTCTGCGGCTGACTGCGGCGGACTTGAAGGATTTTGGATTAGTTGATGAAATAGTTTCGGAAAACGATCAATGGAAGTTTAATAGTAATCATTCCGCCGATGAAGCAACAGATACGATTACCGAAAACCTGAAAGTTGTTTTAATCAAAAATCTCCGGAGTTTGATTAAATTACCGAATAAAGACTTACTGGAAAAAAGATTTCAAAAATTTAGAAAAATGGGTGACTGGCTCAAGTAATGCGAAGTTTCAAAAAAAAGCGTCTGACTTTACAGACGCTTTTTTTATTTGAAAGATATGGGTCAACTAAAAAGGAATGTCGTCATCCGTCGCCGTAGATTTCGCCTCCTGTGAAAAGTTGTCGGTCGAAGCCGAATTGGAAGATGCTGAAGATGAGTATGAATTTTCGGAAGAACTTTCGGGATCACCGCCGTCACCGCGTCCGTCCAAGAACTGAACTTCACTTCCCTGAATCGCCAGAGTATGACGTGTATTGCCGTCACGGTCAGTCCATTCCTCCATTTGGAGGCGACCCTCAACATATGCTTTTCTACCCTTGGTTAAATATTTAGAAGCACTCTCCGCTTTTTTACCCCAAAGAGTGACCTTAAACCAGGTCGTGACATCCTGCCATTCACCGGCTTTGTCGCGCTTACGGTCGTTCACCGCAACTGAAAAATCGCAGACTGCATCGCCTTGGGGCGTATAGCGTAATTCCGGGTCGCGCCCTAAATTGCCGATAATCGTAATTTTATTATAAGACATTATTTAATCTCTCCTCTCGTCTGAAAATCTGAATTGATTTTGAATTAAGGAACTATTTTAGCAAACTTTTGAGGAAATTACACACACTAAATCTCTGAGTCTGGTTTGATTTTATAAATTTGAACTTGGAAAATGGATAAAGCTTAAAAATTACTTTCAGGATATTCGCATAAACATCAGATATACACCGTTAAATGAATAAAACTTTTTTTCTCATACCCCTATTCAGTTGCTTTATGGTTTTTGGTATCGCTGCACAGAATTTAACCAATTTAGAACTGCCCTTTCAAAAATGCTCTGCACAATTTATAGATAACGACGACATAAAGTTTGTCGCGTCCGATAATGACAAAACAATTTTCGTTTCAAAAGACAAAGGCAAAATTTCCTCTATTGATATTGAAAAAAAGCAATACAACTGGCAGACGGAAATCGGCGGAGTAATATTGCCTGATGCTTTTATTGACGGAGATATTCTTTTTTTAATAACAAAAACTACCAATGAAATAAACATAAATAGAAGCTATTTAGTAGCAGTTGATAATTTTAGCGGAATTGTCAGGTGGAAAGCAGAAATCGAAGACGGCAGTTATTTATCTTTCTATAAAAACAAACAAAGCCTCATCATATTAAACAAAAATGGGTCAATTACTTCTTTCAACAAAACAACCGGAAAAATTGTCTGGCAGCAAATAGATGATAAATATTTGACATCCACTAACAAATTTCTCACTTACCGAGATCATATTGCCCGTTTCAATGAAAGATTTTTGACTTTCTTTTCATCAACAGACGGAAGCATAATCAGTAATATTGAAATCGAATCACCTTTAACAACTATTTACTTTTTTGGAAGTCAGAATTTAATTACGGGTGATAATGTCGGAAGTTTGACACTGAAGGAATTATCGTCCGGCAGACTGTTATGGAAAACAAGGGTTGGCGGCTATGTCTCATTTGTTGAGGAAACACCAAAAGGCGTGCTAGTTAGTTCGTTTGACAACTTTTTATATCTATTTTCAAAAAATAATGGAAAACTCGTGTGGAAAAAAAGAGTTAACGGACGGATCACAGAAAAACCCGTATTAGTTGATGATTATGTGATTACTTCAAGTGTCGGAGACAATGTTACCAACATAATTGAATTAAAATCAGGTAAAAGCATTAATCAAATAATTATTGATAAAGATAATAACTTTACTAATGAACCAATCATCACTAATAAATACTTGATACTACAAACTTTAAAAGGAATCTACTTTTACTCTAATAAATGCCCAAAAGAATGAATATAAGTGTAATTAATTCATTATCAGACGCATTGTTCTAAATTTTAACCGGATTATGTTAGATCGCT
Organism: Pyrinomonadaceae bacterium; assembly: GCA_965247805.1. Classification (GTDB taxonomy): domain Bacteria; phylum Acidobacteriota; class Blastocatellia; order Pyrinomonadales; family Pyrinomonadaceae; genus JAFDVJ01. The sequence goes on along the minus strand of OZ252034.1, from coordinate 2,438,653 downwards.
TAATCTTTTACTAAGAAAATCCGTCAGTTTCGTTGGTTACTAAAATTTACGCTTTTGACACATCCCTTACAAAAAGATAAAATCACCCTTTTGTTATTCTACCCGAATAATTATCTTTCTCTTTATAAGGAGTTTTCAAACATTGAGCAACGCAAATTTTTTATTCACTTCCGAATCGGTAACGGAAGGACATCCTGATAAAATCGCCGATCAGATTTCCGATGCGGTTCTCGACGCGATTTTAGAACAAGACCCGACTGCCCGGGTCGCCTGTGAAACACTGGTGACAACAGGTACGGCGGTCATCGCTGGTGAAATCACAACGACGGCTATCGTTAATTACAAAAAGATTATCCGCGACACAATTAACGACATCGGCTATAACAATGCAAGTTACGGTTATGACTGCAACACTCTGAGCGTTATGGATTTGGTCGGGACACAGTCACCGGATATCGCCCAGGGCGTGGATACCGGCGGCGCGGGCGACCAAGGCTTAATGTTTGGATTCGCCTGTAACGAAACTCCTGAATTAATGCCTCTGCCGATTCAATTGGCGCATAATTTAACAAGAAGATTATCAGACGCGCGTCGAAGTGGCGAATTAAATTATTTGCGTCCCGACGGAAAATCACAGGTGACAATCGAATATCGTGACGGTCAGCCGTTTCGCGTTGAAGCCGTTGTGATTTCGACGCAGCACGCCGACGATGTAACTACTGAACAGCTTCGCGCTGACATTCTCGAAAAAGTCATCAAAACAACGGTTCCCTCCAATCTCCTAGACGAGAACACGAAATTTCATATCAATCCGACCGGACGCTTCGTTGTCGGCGGTCCGATGGGCGATGCCGGTTTAACCGGACGCAAAATCATCGTTGATACCTACGGCGGCTACGCCCCGCACGGCGGCGGCGCATTTTCGGGCAAAGACCCTACGAAAGTTGACCGTTCAGCCGCTTATATGGCACGTTACATCGCTAAAAACATTGTCGCGGCAGGTTTGGCTGAAAAATGCACCGTTCAATTAGCGTATGCCATCGGCGTTGCCGAGCCGGTTTCGGTTTTGGTTGATACCCACGGAACCGGACGGATTGACGACGGCAAAATCTCAGAAGTCGTCCGCAGCAATTTCAAATTAACTCCGAAAGACATTATCGAAACGCTCGATCTGCGTCGCCCGATCTACAAAGCAACCGCCAAATTCGGACATTTCGGACGCACGACGGACGAATTTACTTGGGAAAAAACCGACAAAGCCGAGGCTTTGCGAAATGAAGCACTTGGAACTGCTTCGGGAATCTAATTCGATTTGGGATTGCGGATTTTAACCCTTGACAGGTTTCTCCGAAATCGTACAAATCCGCAATCCCAAATCCCAAATCAAATATATGGCTAAAGAAGGAATTTCAATGGAATACGACATTAAAGACATCAATCTTGCACCGCAAGGAAAACAAAGAATCGAATGGGCAGACCGCGAAATGCCCGTTTTGCGCTTGATTCGTGAGCGTTTTGAAGCTGAAAAGCCGTTGGCGGGCATCAAATTAGTCGCCTGCGCTCACATCACGACCGAAACCGCCAATCTTGCCCGAACTCTGCAAGCCGGCGGCGCGGAAGCAATTTTAATCGCTTCAAATCCGCTCTCGACACAGGACGACGTGGCGGCTTCGCTCGTCGCCGATTGGGGCATCCCGGTTTTCGCGCACAAAGGCGAATCAACCGAAACCTATATGCGTCACGTTCGGATGGCTCTCGAATCAAGCCCGAATATCATCATTGATGACGGCTCTGATGTCGTCGCCACGATGCTCAAGGAAAAACCCGAATTAGCCGGACAAATCATCGGGACAACCGAAGAAACAACAACCGGCATCGTCCGTCTGCAGGCGATGGCAAAAGCCGGAGTTCTAACCTTCCCGGCAATGGCGGTCAACGACGCACAAACCAAACATTTCTTCGATAATCGTTACGGAACCGGACAATCAACGCTTGACGGAATCATCCGTGCGACCAACATTTTGCTCGCCGGTAAAAACTTCGTCGTCGTCGGCTACGGCTGGTGCGGAAAAGGTGTCGCAATGCGGGCGCGTGGATTAGGCGCGAACGTCATCGTTACCGAAATTGATCCGATCAAAGCAATTGAAGCCGTGATGGACGGTTTTCGCGTCCTGCCGATGTCCGAAGCCTGCAAACTCGGCGATTTTTTCGTCACCGTCACCGGCAACCGACACGTTATTGACAAAGAACATTTTGAAACGATGAAGGACGGCGCGATTGTCGCCAACAGCGGACACTTCGATCTGGAATTAAATCTCGATGCACTTCGTGAAATGTCTGATTCAGTCACTGCCCGTCGTCCTTTCGTTGAAGAATACGCGAAAAAAGACGGCAAAAGCGTGATCGTTCTCGGCGAAGGTCGTTTGATTAATTTGGCGGCGGCGGAAGGTCATCCGGCAAGCGTGATGGATATGTCATTCGCCAACCAAGCTCTTTCGGCTGAATACCTCGTCAAAAATCAAGCCACCCTCGGCGGCGGCGTTCACGTTCTCCCGGCAGAAGTTGACCAAGAGATTGCGAGTCTGAAACTTCGCTCGCTCGGCATCTCGATTGACACTCTGACCCCCGAAATGCTCGAATATATGTCGAGTTGGGAAACCGGAACATAAATATAAGTAAAAAGGTAAAAGTAGAAAAAGGCAAAGGTTTGGAATAATTCCAACTTTTGCCTTTTTCTACTTTCAGGCTCCCATTATTTCTCTATTCAGCGTGATTAAATTCATCCGCCCGTTCCGACTGCACGGTGGCGATGATGTCCGTCGCGCCGCTCGCATTCGGCAGCGAAGTTGCGGGAATCGCCCGCGCACTGTCCCGACTGCCGTTCGTGCCTTGCGGTTTCGTCGTCGGCGTGATGTTCACCGGCATTGCGCTTGCTGTTGCTGATGACGAATGCGGATTGTCGTGCGCCGAAGCGATGTTATTCGTATTGTGTTCGGTATTTGCCGAGAGCAATGCGCTTTCGATTGAAAAGTCCGAGAGATTCACGCTTTCCCACAAGGCTTTCTGACAATTGACGGGTAGCGCAAAGAAGTCTCTGTCCAATGCCGTCGCCGCCTTGCATTGAAACTCCGGCTCTTCCGCCGTATGTGTTGTGTTCGTGTTCGACGGCGGCTGTTCCTCAATCGGCGGCTCAGTTGGTAAAACTTCTTGTCCGAGTGGTTCGAGTTCCTTCCGGTCGTCATCGAAGAATGCCACCGATTTGGAAAGTTCGACACTGCTGCCCGTCACCGGATCGGCGGCAATCCAGACGACATTTTTGTTCCCGTTCACATTTTCTCCTTGTTTAGCGATCACTGCCCCGCCTGCCAACACTTTTGTTTTCGACTTGCCAACCGTTTCGCGCATTTCCGTCGAGGTGTTTTCTATCACACTCGACAAAATCTGATAGTTGACTTCCAATTCGATTTCATATTCCGGCAACGGCTGAATCCATATCGAATCTGCGATTTATTTTCGCCAATTTAATATTTCTTGTGAAAGTGGTTTTAACGTAAAATTCGCCCTTACCAGATTATCATTATAACTATTGAATATTACGGTGGAAGTTTTAACCTCATATTTAGGAGTATTAATAAATATTACATATTGACCTAAATTACATAGTTTTATGCGGTAGTCTCCTTTTTTATCAGTTGTTGTGGAGTATATTTGCTTTTGATTAAAAGCACTGAATATAGAAACCGTGGCTTCCTCAATTACTTTTTCTCGTATGTCCTTTATAGAGCCGATTACAAAATAACGGCACTCACTTATTGAGCCGACCTCCACTCCAAAATCTACCCGATAAATTTCTCCATTGAAAAGAACCTTTGTTTGTTTAGTTTCTTCTAACGTCCCTAAACTATTAATTTTTAATAAGGTAACTTCGTAAGAATCTTCCGGTAAATCAGTAAAATTATACTTACCATTACTATCTGTTTTAGTTTCCTTTTCAATTTTTGCTTCCTTTGATCCTTTATAAACTGTCCCTTTTGATTTGAGTTTTACTGTTGCATTTTCCCAAGGAATTCCAAAAGAATCCGTTACAGTTCCATCTATTTTCTGCATTTCGCTCATACTCTGTTTGTTTTGGGCTTCTAAAATAACAAGCCCCAGACAAATATAAATGAATATGCCTATAATAATCCGCATAATCCAACCCCCTAATTTATTTAAAGCAATGTTTTTTAATATAATTTGAAATATCTTTACTTTCGGTGGTTTCCTTACCAAAGAAGGCTGTTTCTAAATCTTCATCAACTTTACCAAAACCATGTAAAGCCTCGTGAAATAACCATGCTTTATTTCGGTTTTCGCCCCCAATCGCATCCGAGCGTATATAAGTAGTGAAAACGCTGGTAGAAATACTTGTTATAGCATTTGTCCGACTAGTAATTTTTTTTCCATCCGGTGTTTTTCCAATTTCTTTATCTTTGTAGGTTTCTGAAATTTTATCAGTTGAACTTAAACCTCTTAATTTAGCTTGAGCCTCTGTATATATAGAGCCAACAACAGAAACTGTAGATTTTTCGATGTCGTAAACATTAGCCCCTTTTTCTAAATACTTTTGAAAATCCTCTAATTTAATCCCTAATTTATCAATCACATTTTTCTGACAATCATCACTGGGTTTGAATGTTTTCAAATCGTTGATTGCTTTATCAATTTTCTTCGCAGCTCCTTCTGAAAGACTAGCGTTTATCCCATCTTTTAGAAATATTGCATACTCCGCACCTTCAAAATCGTCCGGTAAACTTGGTCCGCTGATTTCCCGATGCCGCGCTTTGATTGTCAAGGAATTTCCGTTACTTGAATAATCGTTATAGTAACCGTCATCACCGCCGTCAGTTGGAATCGAAGTTTCGGGTATCGCCCGCGCACTGTCCCGACTGCCGTTCGTGCCTTGCGGTTTCGTCGTCGGTGTGATGTTCACCGGCATCGCGCTTGCTGATGATGACGAATGCGGATTTTCGTGCGGCGCGGCATCGGTAACGGCTTCCGGGTTGCCTTTTTTATACAAATCGCCGAGAAACAAATTCCCGCTTTCCAATGCCGCAATCTTGCACTGCGCCGGCTTGTCATTAAATGACAATTCCTTATAACCCGGCACTCCGCAGAGCCATTCGCCGTTGTCGGCACTGTTAGCCGAGACCGTTCCCGGCAGCACGGGGTCTTCCGGTTCAGGCTGCTCCAGCAAGATTTCCTGTCCGAGCGGTTCGAGTTCCTTGTGTCCGATTTCATTTAATGTTCCGTTTTTGCGAATCATCAGCGAACTGCCCGTCAGCGGGTCTGCCGTCAGCCATTCGACGCGGTTGTTGTTAGCAATCGCGGTTTGTTCGGCAATCACCGCCCCGCCCGCATAAACGCGCGTTTTCTCCTTCGCGCCGGTGTCCGTCAGTTCCGTCAGCGCACTACCCATCACCGACGACCACATCTGATATTTATTCTCGACCGACGGCGGCAATGGCGGTGTCCCGATGCGCTGCCACAGATAAGTCGTTTTCAGCGGATGCCCGTCGCCGTCGTAGCTTTCGGTTTGATTCTGCTCATAAATCCAAACGACGTGCTGCCCGTAGTCGTGCCGGGTGCGCGTCGTCACCGTGTTTTGCCGGTTTGCCTCATCAAAGGTCGAAGCCTGCGAGGTTCCCGAATTCGCTCCTGAATTCAGCATATTTCCCGCCGCATCATAACTCGGAGTGACAATACCGAACGGCTGTTTGCGCCCGTTCAGATAAGTCGCGCCAAAACCGACCGGACGATTCCAATGCGTCGCCGTGCGCTGCGTCAACTGGCTGAACGGATCGTAAGTAAGTGTCTGCGTGTAGGGCGCGATGCCCTGCCCGTTGCCGAAGTTGTTCGCTGTCAAGCGTCCCGCAAAATCGTATTTAAACGTCCGGTCGAAGTTATCATTAACCTGATTATCCATCGTCTGCGGGTGACTGTCGGCATAGTAGGAAAACACGGCTTTCGTCAGATAACCGCTCTGCGCCGTTTGCGATAAAACTTCGTGCTGCGAAACGCGCAGACGATTATCGTAGTAAAGGCGAATCTGTCCGTTGTCGTCCGTTTTATAATCCATCTGTTTGACCTGCCCGAATGCCCGGTATTTGATGTTGTCGACATACTCGCCCGTTGTGTCATCGCCGAACGGTGTTCCCACCACACTTGTTATTCTGCCCGTTTTATCGTTCGTATAATTGACCTCTGCGTTAAACGGATCGGTCACGGATTTCAAACCGCCGCCGAGATGATAAGCATATTGTAGTTTGTAACCGCCGACCGGCGCATCACTCAGCGACGTATTAAAGATTCTGTTTTCCGCCGTCATTTGCGACAGTTGATTATATTCGTAATTGACCGTGCCGAGTCCGTCCGTCATCTGCGTCCGGTTGCCGAGTGCGTCATAAATAAACGAAACATCGGGCGTTTCGGGAATCGTCGAATTTGCCGGTTTCTGGTAAGCAATCCCGCTCGTCAAACCTCTCGAATTATACGAAAAAGTCGTAATCACATTGCGCGGATCAATCACTTGCTGAACCGAATCGTCGGTGTTATAAATCCAATTCGTATTCGTATTCGCATCTTCGACCGGATAATGGCGCGTTTTCATTCGCCCGTGTCCGTCGTAGGTCATCGTTACGTCTTGAAATGTCGTGCTGTTTATCGAACCGGCATATTGGCGCGTGTTCGTCACTTGATCGCGCCCGTTAAAGGTCTGCACGGTCGTCGTGTAAGGCGTTGCCGCGTCCCAATTCAGCACTTCGGTTTTGTAGCTTCGACCGAGAATGTCGGCGTAGATTTTCTGTGTTCGTCGTGCCATTACGGTCGGTTGATCGTCGCGCGGGACGAGTTCGCCCTGGATCGTCGTGATTTGTCCGCCCGCACAGCCGCAGCCGTCGTAGCTTGCTAATGTGTCCGTGCCGTCGGTGTTAATCGTCCGCGTCGGTCTGCCTTTCCAGTCGTATTCCTGTGATGTCCAGAGCCAGCCGCGTGTTGCATCATCGCCTGACGGTGCGTAACTTGAATTGATTTCCGTTGGGACGGTCGAACGGGTGACTTGTCCGAGAATGTCATATTCGACGAGGCTTCCCGCATAACCGCCGGTCGAGTTCGGATGTTCGGTGCGTGAACGTCTGACGCGACCTGCGCCGTCCGTCCAGCTTTCGGCGAAAACTTCATCCGCCGCATCTGCGCCGTTGTTGTTGGTGTCAATGACGGTTGAATAAACCTTCGATTGAACTTGATTCGCCGGATATTCGTAGCGCGAATATGCGCCCGTGTTGACCAGTGTTTCTTTTGATAATCTGCCGATTGCATCATACAACCGTGTTGTTTCCTTGCCCGTCGAATTCCCTGCCGGAGCCGGCGAGTTTGCCCAGACATTCGCGCCGATGTCGTAGCGGTATTTGACCGTCGAACTGTTATTTGCCGGATCGGTCAATGTCGTCGGGTAGGCAAAACTGTTGCGGTTCAGGTTGTCGTTAAAGGCATCGGCATAACCGATTTTGACTGTTCGCCCAAGCGGATCAATCTGCGCGACCGCCGCGCCTGCCGTGTTATATTTGACTTGCGATGTGACATTCGCCGTTTGTCCCGTGACATCGTAGCGCGTGACGGAAGTCGTGTTGCCTCTGCCTGTGATGAACGATGCGCCGTAGTTCGTATTGTCGTGCTGAATCGCCGTCGCAAGATTTTGCGCTAAAGTTGTATCGCTGAAATTGCCTTCGTCGTATGTATATGTATTTTTGGAAACCTTTTCAAAAATATTCGTCTGCTGATTTAACCCCCAAACTTCGGTTTGCGACGGTAAACCGATAATCCGGCGAGAAATGTAAGCTACATCGAGGTTGTATTCAGTCACGGCTGTTTTCCAAACTGTTGTTTGGTCATCACCGTAAACATTTACCGCACTGACCAAGCCGTATTTGGCAATGTTTGTCAGCGGATAGTTCAAATACTCGGTCGTCGTTCGTTTGATATTCGTCGTGTCCCCGATTTTCGATTCGATGGTGCGCGGATTTTGAATGTAGGAAAGGTTAGTATCGTCCTGTGTCCAGTTCGTCCACGTCCAGCGTTTGCGCTCCAAGCCGCCCGTGCCGTTCGCCCAATCCTCGGTCGCTATCGGCAGCGATTCGCGCCAACCCGAATTTCCGACAAAGGTTTTTGAAACGTGCTGATACGGATCGTTTGCCATCGAAACTTCGATCTTTGTTGCCGTGCCGCTGATGCCGCCGACATTGTAAGTTTGGTTTGCGGTCAGCGTATTGGTGATGACGGTTTCCTGTGCGACTCCGCCGGTATTTTGATTGAAATTTTCAACCCAATTGCGTGTTTCGGTAAAACGCGGGCAATCCGTCTGATTTGCCGCCGGAGTGTCGAGATTCGTTTTCGTGTAATTGAGCAAATGCAAATCCGCCGCGTAATTGCTCACTTGTTTGACTTGCCCGTAGGAATTGTAATCAAACGTCGTCGCGCTTCCGCTTGGAAAAGTGATCTTTTGCAAGACTTTGAGACTCGTGCCGTTCGCCGGTCCGACGACGTTGATGCCGCTCGCAAAACTCGTGTTGATGTTGGTCGTTGTGTAAGTGAAAGTCGCCCAGGTGTAATTGGTATTCGAGCCTGCGCCGTTGTTATCCTTCCAATTCTGCGTGACCGAAACCGGATCGAGCTGCGCGTCGTAATTGACATTAATCACTCTGCCGAGCGTGTCCGTGACGGTTTTGAGCAAGCCCTGGTCATCGTGAACAATCGTTACAAAGTTGCCGTTGCGGTCTTTGATCTGCGAACAGCGAAACGCGCCCGCCTTCCACAGATAAGTCATTGTCGAGCCGTCTGTTCCGCTCAAAATGAGCGAAAAGTTTTCGACCGGATCGTTCGGACCGGCTGCCCCGATTGTTTTCAACTGCGTATAGGAAGAATCCGCCGTTTCAAAGGTGTCCGACGCGCCGTTAAGCTGCCGAAACTCAACTCGTGCGCCCGAAGGAGTCACCATCAGATAATTAAATCTTTCAGCCGTTTTATCGTAATAAACCGGCTCGATGGTCGGAAATCCGAAGCGGAATCCGGGAGTGACGTTTGAATTGTCGGCATCGAAATAAACCGCGTTTGAAACGGGTTCCTTCGTCCAGACGAGCGAATTATACGAAATCCCGAAACCTGCGCCCAATCCGGCTCTGCCCGAAAGTCCGACGAGTCCCGTTCCCCAACTGAAATTTTGGGAATAAAGGTCGGTTCCGCCCGTCGCGTTCCTCGGCGCAAGCCGTGCCTTTGCCAAATCGTATCCGGCAACCGCGCCGCCGATTTGTTTCAGGTAAGCGGACGTAACCGCCGTCTCACCCGTCTGTCCGAGTGTTTGATAATCGAATTGTCCGTTCGAGCTTTGATCGTGTGCCAAACGCCGGTTGTCGGTCGCCAGATTGCGTAGTCGGCTTTGTTATCGCCGTCCGTGTCGGCAGGCACGGGCTGGTCGCCGTAATTGCCCCACACCTGCGTTGTGTAATTGGCGTTATTCGTCGAACTTTTTGAAACATACCACGTTCCCGAAGAGCCGCGATAAACCGCAAAATCCGTCTTGCCGTCGCCGTCGTAATCAGCCGGGACGGGAATATCCGAAGCAATGCCCCAATGAAACGTGAAATAACCCGCCGAACTGCCCAAAACGTGCCAATCGCCCGTCGAAGGTCGAAAAACCGCAATATCGGTTTTCGTGTCGCTGTCGAAATTGCCCTGCGCTGTGATGTCACCCGCCGCCCCGAAAGCGGTCGAAGTGTAACTGCCGTTACTCGATTTCAAAATCCACCAGGTATTCGTCGAAGCGCGAAACACGGCACAATCAGCCAACCCGTCGCCATCGTAATCCGAGACGACCGGTTTATCACCCGCAGTTCCGAATGAAACGGTTTGAGTTTGCCCGCTCAAACTCTTTTTAATCGTCCACGTTCCGGCATTAAAAACCGCCTGATCGGTTTTACCGTCGCCGTCGAAATCGCCGGGGGCAATGATTGACGAACTGTTGCCAATCGTCGCGGTCGTCAAACTGCCCGACGAACTATTTTTGATTTTCCACTCCGAAGCCGATGATTTCCAGCGCGCCAAATCCGCCTTGCCGTCACCGTCAAAATCAAACCGCACGCTTCCCGCCGGTTGACTCAAAAGAACGGAAGGCTGCGGGATGAAGGATAAATTCTTTTCGGCATCAGTGGAAAACAAGCCGAATATCGAATTCAAAGACATTCCGATTGACGCGGCAAAATTGTTCGTCAGCCAATCTGAAGCCTGAAATTTGGAACTTGAAACTAAAAAAGTTTCGGGCGGCGCGGAAATTACTGACGGCAATTGAGCCGAAACCGCCAGATTCGGCAGATTTTGTGCCTTGGCTTTTGCCGATTCACCGATAAAAAATGTCGGTAAAATCAAATTAAACATCACCAGAATCGCCGACAGACGAGTTAAAACACTCTGCGGGAGCGGCGAACAGAACCGGAAAATCCGTTAAGTTGTTTTTTTTGTTGATTTGCGGACGCATTGGTAAACTCCTTTTGGGTTTCAGGAAGCTCTAGCTGGGAGAACTTCTTCGGGTAAAAAGTTATGCGTCGCTTAAAACAGCTTGCGCCGCGTTGAAATATTGCAAACGATAATTTCACTTTTACGGCTTTTTCCCGGATTGTCAATAATTTTTTTTTTCGAGCCTATGTTTTTACTTTGGTCAAAAGATAAACGCCGATCACCGAAAATAAAAATATCGGTGTCCAGACGGCGAATTTCGGCGGCAGATTGCCGTTCAGTCCGGCTTGCTCAAAAGCATTCGATACACCCATAAACATTAGCCAAACCGCGACCGCATATCCGATTGTCAGAACTTTTCCTTTCCGATTGAGCGATAAAGCAAAAGGCGCGGTAAAAAGTGTAATCAGAAAAGGCAGAAAAGGAGTCGAATATTTTTTCTGAAGTGCGACTTCCAAATTCCGATGTTCACTCTCCGATTCGGCTTGGTTCATCTGAAATTTAGTTTCAAGCGAATTTAAGTGACTCGGTTTTTGATTGAGATTATTAAAAGGATTTTGACTTTCCGGCAATTCAACATTTGGCAATTTTTGAGTTTCCAGCGTTTGACCCTTCAAAACTGTTTTTTCAGTTCCACTTAAAACAATTTTGTCCGTTTGCCAGACAGCATTCGGCGTTTTATAAATAGCCGCAAGTTTCTGCCCGTCATCGGAAAATTCGTAAATCGTTAAATTACTGACTTTTTGGTTTGCCCCCGACTCTTTTTCCGCTGTCCCAAACGAATAAATGCGGTTTTGGTTGGCGACCCAATACTTCCCTTCTTTATTTTCCAAAACTCCGCGATTCCTGATTTGCGCTCTGATCGAGTCCTGCACTTCATTCGATCTTGGAGCAATGTATTCCTGCACGCCCCAATTTAGAATTCCGAAAAAAATCATCAGCGCGAAACACGGAAATAAAAGCCGATAAACGCTCTGCCCCGCCGCCGTCCAGGTGACAATTTCATTCTGTCTGGACTTAATAACAAAAGTTGCCAACGTCGCAATCAAAACCGCCGACGGCGCAAGCTGCACATAAATAAACGGAATTAAATAGAGCAGGTATCTAATTAATAACGAAATACCGTCCGGCGCGGCTCCGGCAAATTTCCATAATTCAAAGGTTGTAAAAATCAAATAGATCGAAGTCAAAAAAGCGAGTGTTAGAAAAAAATATTTGAGCAGATTCAGGATGATGTCAAAATCCCTGATGCCGGTCGTCAGATCAACATAAAAATTACTTTTGCCCACGATATTTCGCCTGCCGAATAAGTTTAAATCGAAATATTTTTTGAAATACTCGAAAATAGTGCGGCGGAAAAGGCTGTTTGACAGTGAAAACCAAACAATAGCCGCCGAACTTACCAAAATCGGCAGCAATCCCGCCAATATAACACTGATTTGTCCGGTTCGCGCCAATTGTTCACCGAGTAGAGTAATCAAATAATAAATGATCAGGCTGACGAGAGCCAAAAATATCCCGAAACCTCTGCCGCCGCGATTAAACCGCAAAACCAGAGTCGTTCCTAAAAGCGCGAAAATCAAAGGCGTAATTGACAGCAGGAGTCTGCGCTGCAATAAAATTTGGGCTTCGGTCTTTTCTTTTCCAGTGCTTGAACTAACCAGATTGGCAAGTTCATTCAAACCCAATTCTTCAGCCGTTTCTTCGTTTTGAGTGAGTTTTTTAATTATTTCGTCGCGTTTCGTTTTGATTAAAAATCTCAATTCACCGATATTTTCCGAGGCGGTTTTTCCTTTGATACCTTCGTTGAGATTTAAAGGAATTGTCGTCGAAACGGCTTTTTGTAAAACCAGTTCGGCAACTTCTTTATTAGAATCAATGGTCGAATCTATCCGCCCACTTTGAGCCGTTATCAGACGCGCCTGATTGTTTTTCGGGTCTTCATTGTAAATAAAAATGTTTTTCCAATTTCCGTTAGCAATGTCGCCGTTTTTGACGTAAATCGTAAAACCGCCGATTTCCGTATTAAAAACGCCGGGTTCGATAGGCGATTCCAACTTGTAAAGTGCCGTTTGCAGCGCAATATTACGGACCAGACCGGAGGCAATCGGCACTCCTTTAAGATTAATAAAAAAGGCAAAAACAGAGAGCAATAGACCGAGTATTATTACCGGAAAGGCAATCTGAAGATTACCGATTCCCGACGCTCTGACGGCAATCAGTTCACTGTCTCCCTGCATTTTAGAAAGTCCGATAATCACGCCGAGCAAAATCGCCATCGGCGCGGTGAACGCAATGACGTTTGGTATCAATGCCAGAGTTAACTGCCAAACTAAACTCTTCGGAAGATTAACACTGAAAAATATGTCCGAATACCGGCTTGCCTGCTGAACAAACAAAATAACACTCAACAAAAGCCAGGTAAAAACGAAATAAGGCAGGATATTTTGAATTAGATATTTGGAAATTAACCAGCTAAATTTTTTCATACAAGGGTTAATTACTCGCAATCAGAATTTTTTCGCCGACGCTTTCCCTGCCCAGAACATTCGAGATAATCCGTTTGAGGATGGCTGAAATCTCACGCGACTCATCAGATTTATTTTGGGTAAATTCGAGAAACTTAGTCGGCGAACTTTTTTGCGCGGCTGAAAAAATTGATCTCTGCTCACCGGAAACCGTCCAGCTTCCACGCGTTTTTTGACAATTTTGACAAACGATGTGAAAATTTATTTGCAGATTTCCGCGTTCAAGACTGTTCAGTTCGCGCCGGCAATTGTCGCATCTTTCCCACGAAGGCAGATAGCCGCCGAGTTTCAGAAGCCATAATTCAAAATATAAAATCATCTGAATCAGCATTTCAGGATTTTCATCGGCAGTTTCAAGACAAACTTTCGCCATTCGATAAAGCCGCTCATTCGGATCGGACGGCGGCGCAAAATCATTGAGAAGTTCGACAATGTATGCAAATTTCTGAAACAAATTGGGATTTGAGGCAGTTTCAAAAAACGATCTGATAATTTCCGACTGTTTAATTGAAACCAGTTCTCGATCTTCCTTTTGGTAATATGTCAGATTAACGATAGAAAACGGTTCGAGACTGCCGCCGAAACGACTCTTCAGGCGTTTCGCCCCCTTTGCCACGCCGCGCACGAGTCCGTGTTCACGGGTTAAAAAAACGACGATTTTGTCGGCTTCGGATAACCCGAAACTTCTCAAAACCAAACCTTCCGTTTCAATTATTGCCATCTTCTTACCATGGAATAAAATAAAAAACCCAAGCTAAAACTAAACTTATAATCACGAACTGCGCGAAAACTTTTAAGCCGTAAATAATTCTCTCTTTTGAAGTGCCGTTCGACAATGCTCCGAAAGCCGCCGCGACAAGTAATGCAAACGCAAATAAATATGAAAAATGAATCATTTCTTTCTCCCTAAATTAATGTCTATTGCGTCTATTACCGCTAAATAATTGACCAGTCCGGCGACTTCCAAAAAGCGTCCGCCGTATTCGAAAGTCGCCATTGCAGCCGCATTCGGCGGCGGACTTAATGAAATTAAATAACCGATCACCGCGCCTAATCCGCTCCCTAAACGTCCGAATATGTTCAGTAAATAAAGCAAACTTCCTTCCTTAAATGAAAAACCGGGATAATACGCGCCGCCGCTGACGATTGCAACTATAAACATTATCCAAAAAACGAGCGCGATTATTATGCCGCGCTTCCAACGCTTTTGCAGCAGATGCCCGACACCCGGCAAAAGCCACGAAATTAGACCGATTAAAAACGTATTATCCATTAAAAACCTCTTATTTTATTCTACAAATACTTTACCTGTCAGTTTTTAGACACTTAAAATTTCCAATAAGTTGTGCGGGTTTATTAACGCTCGGACAACAACTTAACATTTTCTAGAATTTACATTAATATAGTAAATATTCTTCTCGCATCGAAATAAATTCGGCAACTCCGTTTTGACAAAATTCTTTAAAGTCTTTCCAAGCGGCTTTTTGTTCAAGCATTTCTCTAACTTTCGTCGTTCCGGCTATGACATCAAACGGATTGCGGTCAAAAACATATTCATACGGCGGAGTTTTCCACTTAAAATCATCAGGATATAAATCAAAAATTGTCTTGATGAGCGCGAATCCGGTTAATACAGGTTCAAAAGATTGCCGGTCTGTAACGTGCAAAAACACGCCGCCGCATCCTTTTCCGGCGTGTTTTTGAAAGGTCGGTAAAAACTCTGTCGGGCGAAAGATAACGCCTTCAAGTTCGAGTGATGTCAGAGATTTTGCCAACTCATTTGAATCAATATATGGCGCACCGATTATTTCAAAAGGTCGCGTTGTTCCGCGTCCTTCTGAAATCTGCGTTCCCTCAAAATAAACCGTCGCCGGAAAAACAACTGAAGTATCAACCGTCGGCATATTCGGCGAAGGCATCACCCACGGTGCATCGGTTTCATCATAAAAATCTTCACGCCCCCATCCGTTCATTGTGACAATTTCAAGTTCGCAATTGATATTAAATTCATTGTTAAATAATTTTGCGAGTTCACCGACCGTCAAACCGTGCCGCATCGGAATCAGATACTGCCCGACAAACGATTCGTTTCCGGGTTCCAAAACATTTCCTTCAACGATGATTCCGCCAATCGGGTTCGGACGATCAAGCACGACAAATTTTTTACCGAATTTAGCACAAGCCGTCATCGCGTTTGCCATCGTATAAATAAATGTATAGACGCGGCAGCCGACATCCTGTAAATCAAAAACAAGCACATCTATATTACGCAGCATCTCTTCCGTTGGTTCACGAGTTTCACTGTAAAGCGAATAAACGGGTAGTCCCGTTGCTTTGTCGGTAATGTGCGACGTTTCAACCATATTATCCTGAACATCACCGCGAATCCCGTGCTGTGGTCCAAATAGCGTTGTTAAGTTAATTTCGTCGTATCTGAAAAATAAATCCGCCGCGTGTTGAAATTCGTGATTGACTGATGCCTGATTACAAATCAATCCGACTCGCTGACTCCGCAGAAGGCTTAGATGTTCGTCTAAAATCTTTTCTAATCCTAGTTTGATAGGTTTTCGTTCAAGTTTTGCCACAAGTTTTTTTTATGATTTATCTAATTTTTACAAGTCCCGATAAAATTCTCAAAAATCCTTCTCGAAACTTCATCGGTTTTCCAAGAAAGTTCGGGATGCCACTGCACACCCAAAACGAATCTGTCATTACGCGTGTCTTCGATGCACTCGATCACTCCGTCATTTGCCCACGCCGTCGGTTTTAAATTATTTCCAACCATTTTGACTGCCTGATGATGATGCGAATTAACTTTGATTTCACTTTCACCATTCGTTATCAGACGCGATAGGTTGCCGTGTTCTCTAAATTCAATTGTATGTGAATTTCTGGCAAGCGGTCTTCCCTGTTCGTGTTTGACACAATTTTTAATCTCCGATTCAATATCCTGATATAAAGTGCCGCCTCTCGAAACATTTAGCGCCTGCATTCCGAAACATATTCCGAGCAGCGGCTTTTTTAATTTTTCATTTTCCTTCAAAATCATTAAATCGGTATTTTCCTTTTCAGGAATGATTTTTTTCAAATTCGGACGTGGTTCTTCTCCCCAAATTAACGGATCAACATCCGTGTCGCTTCCCGGCAGTAAAATTCCGTCAACATTTTTTAATACTTCAATGAGATAACTTTCATTCGGGATCAAACTAATATGATAAGGTATTGCGCCCAACGACTCCA
The DNA here is from genome assembly GCA_965247805.1 of Pyrinomonadaceae bacterium. GTDB lineage: Bacteria > Acidobacteriota > Blastocatellia > Pyrinomonadales > Pyrinomonadaceae > JAFDVJ01. The sequence goes on along the minus strand of OZ252034.1, from coordinate 2,422,343 downwards.
ACGCTTCACTGTAATCACGTCCGAGATAGAATCGGTCGGTTTCGAGTTCCAGACGCATCGTGAGTCCGATTATCGGTTTTCTCTTCATAAACTTTACAATGTTCAGATAATTCATTCCCCTCTGTCAATTTGAGCATTTCAATTTTAAGATTTATCATTGTTTTTTATGCCGGAAAACGATTTTACAAAAAAAATTCGCTCAACGACGGTTTTACTCGTCCAGCGCAACGGACAGATTGCGATGGCTGGCGACGGTCAGGTAACTCTCGGTGAGACAGTTATTAAGGGCAATGCCCGCAAAGTGCGGCGGCTGCAAAACGGAAATATTCTGGTCGGTTTTGCGGGCGCGACGGCTGACGCTTTTACGCTTTTGACGAAGCTCGAAGCCAAACTCGAACAGTTTCAGGGGCAACTCGAACGCGCCGCCATCGAACTAAGTAAAGATTGGCGGACTGACAAATATCTGCGTCACCTCGAAGCTCTGTTAATCGTTGCCGATAAAACGGATGCTTTCTTGATTTCCGGCAAAGGCGACGTGATCGCCTCCGATGACGGGCTGCTTTCGGTCGGTTCGGGCAGTATGTATGCACTCGCGGCGGCGCGTGCGCTGCTTAAACACACCGCACTTCCGGCGAAGGAAATCGCGCTCGAATCTCTGAAAATTGCCGGAGAAATTTGTATCTATACCAATTCTGAGATTATTGTCGAAGAAATTTAATTGAATAAAGATTTAAAATGCCTATTTTTTTGAGTGGAGAAATAAAAGATGTGCCGGCGAGTCCGAAATTGGACGATTTAACGCCGCGCCAGATCGTCGTCGAACTCGACCGCTATGTAATCGGTCAGGACAGTGCCAAACGTGCGGTCGCGGTCGCCCTTCGCAACCGGATTCGCCGTCAAAAGCTGCCGCCGGAAATCGCGCAGGACGTTTTGCCGAAGAATATTTTGATGATCGGTTCGACCGGCGTTGGAAAAACCGAAATTGCGCGAAGGCTTGCCCGACTTGCCAATTCACCGTTTATCAAGATCGAAGCGTCGAAATTTACCGAAGTCGGCTACGTCGGTCGTGATGTCGAAAGTATGGTGCGCGAACTGACCGAAGTTGCCGTTGATATGACGAAACAGACGGCATTTGAAGATGTCAAACCACGCGCCGAGGAAAACGTCGAAGAAAAACTTCTTGACATCTTACTGCCTTCATCAAATTCTTATTATTCCGCGAGTGAAGATTTATCCGATAATTTTGATGACAAGCCGCAAATCAATCGGACGCGTGAGAAACTTCGTGAACAACTGCAAAGCGGCGAACTTGACGACCGCTTGGTTGAAATTGAAACGCAGGATCGTTCAAACGCGATGATTGATTTTGTCGGCGGTAACGGAATGGAAGAAATGGGGGTTAATATGCGTGAAATGTTCGGCAACCTGTTTCCATCAAAAACCGTCCGCCGCAAGATAAAATTAGCCGAAGCGCGAAATTTTCTACTCCGCGACGAACTCGAAAATCTGTCTGATATGGAACAGATTACCCGTTCGGCAATTGAAAAAACTCAGTCTTCGGGAATTATTTTCCTTGATGAGATTGATAAAATTGCCGGACGCGAATCGGGCGGCGGCAACCCGGACGTTTCCCGCGAAGGTGTGCAACGCGACCTTTTGCCGATTATTGAAGGGACAAACGTCAATACGCGTTACGGAATGGTTAATACCGAACATATTTTGTTCATCGCCGCCGGTGCATTTCACGTTTCAAAGCCTTCGGATTTAATTCCCGAATTACAGGGCAGATTTCCGATCAGAGTCGAACTCGAATCATTAAATTTTGAGGACTTTAAGCGCATACTGGTGCAACCTAAGAATTCGCTTATTAAGCAGTATCAAGCACTGCTTAATACAGAAGGAATTAAGCTCAAATTTAACGAAGACGCAATTACAACACTTGCTGAAATGGCTGTCACGATCAACCGAATGACTGAAGACATAGGCGCACGGCGACTTCATACTCTATTGGAAAAACTGCTCGAAGAAATTAGTTTTTTAGGCGAAGAACTTGAAAATAAGCATCAATTGATTGATGCCGAATATGTCAAAACAAAACTTGAAGGTCTCGTCCAAGATCAAAATTTACGCCAATACATTCTTTAAATATACAAATGCTTTTCTTTTTGCTTAAACACCTTAAACGCATACAAAATAAAGCGGCATTAGCATTTATATTTTTTGCTTTGCTTGTCACGCCCGGTTGCGGAAAACGCAAACCACCGCTTCCGCCGATTGAACGCATCGCGCAGAAGGTTGAAATTTCAGGTTTCCAGCGCGGTAATAAAATACTGCTTTCATGGATAATGGCGGCGCGTAATGCCCCAGATGGAAGTTTGCTCAATATCAACCGAGCAGATATTTATCGGCTTGCAGAACCGATAAATTCAACTTTCGATCTTTCCGAAGAAGATTTTGCCGCCCGCAGCACATTAATCAAAAGCCTGCCGATAGAAGACACCGATTTTGCCAGAAAACAGTTATCTTACACGGATTCATTAACCTTTGCCGGACAATCTGCAAAATTGATCTACTCTGTCAGGTTTGTTAATGCTTCGGGGCAAAAAGCCGCCTTTTCAAATTTTTTGGTAATCGAACCGACCGCGAAAGTTGCTCAGGAACCTTCAAACGTAAAATTGACCGTCAATCAAAATGCCGTCGTTGTCAATTGGAATGCACCGACCGCCAACATTGACAATTCTCAGCCGCCGAACATCATCGGTTACAACATCTATCGAATGGATGACGAAAAGAGCGTTGTTAAATTATTGAACGGTTCGCCGGTTACGAGTTCGGAATACGATGACAAATTTTTTGAATTCGAAAAAACCTACACATATTTTTTGCGAACCGTTTCGCTCGGAGCCGACAGTCAGCCGACCGAAAGCGCAGATTCAAATGTTGTCAAAATTATGCCGAAAGACACTTTTCCGCCTAGTGCGCCGGGTGCTGTAACGATTGCTGCTTCGCCTAATATGATCTCCATTTTCTTTGCGACCAACCCGGAAAATGATGTTGTCGGCTATCGCATATATCGTTCGACTGAAGCGAATGTCCCGAAAGCGGATTGGAGTTTGCTCAATCCACAGCTTTTAATGACCAACACATTTCAAGATCTAAATGTCGAATCGGGCAAGAAATATTTTTATTACATTACGGCGGTTGATAAAGTTGGAAATATTAGTGACCCGTCGGAAATTGTCAGTGAAATTGTTCCTTAAATTTTATGAAAATCTGTCACTTTATACATCAAGATAAAGAATATTGGGGTGCATTAAATAACAATCGGATATTTCCTTTTCCCGACTCTGATGATTTTTCGGGTAGCGGCGGCGATGTCAAATTAACTAAAAGCGTCGCGGTTAATTCGGTGAAATTTCTACTGCCGATGTCGCCGACAAAGATCGTTTGCGTCGGGCGAAACTATGCTGAACACGCCGCCGAACTCGGCAACGATGTTCCGAAAGAACCTCTGCTTTTCCTCAAACCACCGTCTTCATTAATTACCGAAGGTGAAGCGATTCGCATCCCCGAACAATCCGCTCAAGTTGAACACGAAGGTGAACTTGCCGTCGTTATCAGCCGTGAATGCAGCAAACTTTCGGATGCCGATAACCCGTTCGATTATGTTTTCGGCTACACTTGTTTGAACGATGTTACCGCCCGCGATCTCCAACGCAAAGACGTGCAGTTCACACGTTCAAAATCTTTCGATACTTTCTGTCCGGTCGGGGCATTCATTGAAACCGAACTGGATGTTTCCAACATCAGCGTGATCACAAGAGTCAACGGAATCATTAAACAGGAAGGTAAAACTTCACAGATGGTTTTTCCGATTAATTTTTTAATTCGCTACATTTCGAATCAAATGACACTTTTTTCAGGTGACATCATTGCCACCGGCACACCTTCGGGTGTTTCAAAAATGAACATCGGCGATGTTTGCGAAATTGAAATTGAAGGCATCGGCATTTTAAAGAACCCGGTATTATAGTTCAAAAATTTACCCTTTGACCTAACCTATTACAAAAATAAATTTTCACAGCCTGATAATTGTCAGGCTTTTTACAACTCAGTTTGATTATTAGCCAGCTAATAATTTATACTTAACTAGCTAATTATTAGTTAGCAAATTAAATATAATTAGGTAGCTAAGATATGAATTTCAATGAATCAATTCCTTATTTATTAGTGCAAAATTCAACTGCATTTAAGTCCCTGCTTGAGAGAAAGTTAAACGATATAGGTTTACACAGCGGACAAATTTTTGTTCTTATTGAACTATGGAAAAGCGATGGAGTGAGTCAAATTGATCTTGCAAATCATCTCAAGCTGTCTCCGCCAACCATTAATAAAATGGTCAAAAGTTTGGCTCAAAACGGCTTTATAGATTGTCGAAAATGTGAGTCGGACGGTCGGCTAATGCGCGTTTTTTTAACTCAAAAAGGTGTTGAAATTCTTCCTGAAGTCGAGCATCAATGGAAAGAAGCCGAAAGTATTTTAATGTCGAATCTGACTATTACGGAAAAGCTCGTTCTATCTCAACTTTTTGAAAAATTAAACGAAACACTCAATTAAATATCAATTTTACGAAATTTCGTCCTGTAAAAAATTTGATGACATGTCAATTTCAGTGTTTTATCTTTAATTAATAAATCAAATAACGTCAAGGTGGCTTTCCGGCATTGTATTTGTCTTTCGGAAGTTGTAGTTTTGATAGCGTGCGCGTTAAATTACTTAACCGATTATCTTCCTCCCCGGGCGACACGCCGCAGAAGCATACCAATTTAAATTAGCCGGGTGAAACGCCGGGAACTTCTGCGCTCGAATCGGCGATGAACGAACTCGCGTAAGAACTTGAAATTGACCCGATTCAACTGCGAATTTTGAATTATACGACGATTGACCCTTTGCAAAATCTGCCGTTTTCCGAAGAAAATCTGCTCGAATGTTATCGCGTCGGCGCAGAAAAATTCGGCTGGACAAATCGTAGTATACAGATGCGTCAAACCCAAAACGGCAAATATCTCGTCTGTTATGGGACGGCGGCGGCAGTTTATCCGGCGAATCGCGGCGCGGCTCCCGCCCGAATTCAGATGACGGCGGATGGCGCAATCAAGGTTTTTAGCGTGACGCAGGACATCAAAACCGGAACTTATACGATTATGGCGCAGACGGTGGTTGACCCGCCGGACGTTCCGGTCGAAAAAGTTTCGGTCGAACTCGGCGATTCGTTTCTGCCGCCCGCGTCCGTTTCCGGCGTTCGCAGACGGTGGTCAGCGTTACATCGGCGGTTTTGGCAGCGGAGATACTCAAAAAAGATTTGACGGCGATTGCCGACGGTAAATCGAAATTGAACGGCAAAAATCCGGCGGAAATTTCCTTCGCCAACGCCAGTTTTTACGTCAAAGGTAACACTTTAAAAAGCGACTTTTAATTTGAAATTATGCGGCGCAACGATAAAAAAACAATCGAAGCCTGTGCGACCGCCAACCTTTAATCCACCAAAGAGCCGAACGAAACAAATCCGCAGGCGAAAAATGATCAGGGCAAAGGCGGCAGCAATGATGCTCCGTGCATCCCAACGCGGAATTCGATGCCAACAAGGAAAAATATTCGTTTCATTCGTTCAGAGCGCAGTTCGCCGAAGTTTGGGTGGACGAAGATTTCGCTACGATTCGCGTCAAGCGTTTCACGAGCATTTACGATGTCGGGCGAACCTTAAACGAAAAAACCGCCCGTTCGTAGATGATCGGCGTGATTCACGGTTTCGGTCAAGCATTAATGGAACAAACCCAATACGACAAACGCTGTGAAAATCCGGTCATGCACACACCTGCTGACTATCACGTTCCGGTAAATTTGGATGTTCTCTAACCGGAGTCGCAGCGGCAGTGGCGAACGCGGTTTTCAACGCGACCGGCAATTACTTGCGGGAATTATCATTAACGCCGGATAAGTTAATTTCTTGAAATTAATAAAAAAATGATTCAAATAAAAAAGCGATGATAGTTTTATCATCGCTTTTTTATTTGAATCATTTTTCGTTTTAATGACTTGTATGTTCTTGGATGATTGCATACATTTCGTCTTTGACCGCCAGCTTTTTCTTTTTCAAAACAGATTCTTCAAGTAATTCTTCATCGTTAGGATAGTTTAATCCGGCTAATTCAATCAGCCTTTTCTCATATTTTTGATGTTTGGAAGCCAGTTCTCTAAACATCGGATTTTCTTTTATCAATTCATCTTTTAACGATTCGGTATTTGTCATTTCCATAGCGGTTTTTTCCTCACTTAAAGTTTTTTGATAATGCCAACTTGAAAATTTTGCAGAAGTTGTGCATTTTCAAATCTTATAACAGTTACAACTTCAAATTCAAGTTTTCAGTTGTTGTTAAATTTATGCCTAAATATATTGAAATCGAAGCATTAAACAAATTTTCAGCATTACTTTGGTTTCAATTAGAAATATCACTTAAAATATTTTACTTACAATTTACGAACTCTTTATTCCCAAATATTTGTTTTTTGTATTAATTAAACTACTTTAGGTAAAAGATTACTCATTAGTTACAATTTTTTTAGTATTTTAGTTTTTATCGAATTTGTCTTATAAAAATATTTCATTTATGTCAAAGCTGGATGCACTTATAAAAAAGTCGAATTTTGCTGAACAGGGCGGTGGACCGGAAAGAGTTGAAAAACATCATCTTGCCGGCAAGTTAACGGCGCGTGAAAGAATTGATTTTTTTCTCGACGAAAATACTTTTGAAGAATTTGATAAATTTGTCGTTCATCGTTCAAATGATTTCGGTTTGGAAAATCAAAAATATTTAGGTGATGGCGTTGTTACGGGACACGGTTTAGTTGACGGTCGTGAAGTTTTTATATTTGCTCAAGACTTTACGATTTTCGGCGGGTCTCTCAGCGAAACTCACGCACAGAAAATTTGCAAAATAATGGATTTGGCAATGAAAACAGGTACCCCTATCATAGGGTTAAATGATTCGGGCGGCGCACGAATTCAGGAAGGAGTCGTCAGTCTTGGCGGCTATGCTGATATTTTTTTGCGAAATACGCTCGCCAGCGGTGTCATTCCGCAAATAAGTTGCATTCTCGGACCTTGCGCCGGCGGCGCAGTTTATTCTCCGGCGATTACAGACTTTAATTTAATGGTCAAAAACACTTCCTATATGTTCATTACAGGACCTGAAGTAATCAAGACCGTCACCCACGAAGACGTTACCAAGGAAGAACTAGGCGGCGCAATGACACATAATGCCAAATCAGGTGTCGCCCATTTTGCCGCTGATAATGACGAGCATTGCCTTCAATTGACTCGTGAATTGCTTTCATTTTTGCCGTCAAATAATTATGAAACACCGCCGTTTGTTAAAACAGCGGATGACTCAAATCGAACCGACGAATCACTTAACACGGTCGTTCCTGAGTCTTCAAATCAACCGTATGATATTCGTGACATTATTCATAAAGTCGTTGACAACGAATATTTTTTTGAAGTTCACGAGTTTTTCGCACCTAACATCGTAATCGGATTTGCCCGTCTCGGAGGTTTTTCGGTAGGAATCGTTGCCAATCAACCGGCGTTTCTGGCAGGAGTTTTGGATATTGACGCTTCAGTAAAGGCGGCAAGATTTGTCAGATTTTGTGATTGCTTCAATATTCCGTTAATCATATTTGAAGATGTTCCCGGTTTCCTGCCGGGGATTAATCAGGAACATCACGGAATCATCCGACACGGCGCAAAACTTCTCTATGCTTTTGCCGAAGCAACAGTTCCGAAAATAACCGTTATAACCCGTAAGGCGTATGGCGGCGCGTATTGCGTAATGGCTTCAAAACACATTCGCACTGATATAAATTTTGCCTATCCTTCGGCGGAAATCGCCGTGATGGGCGCAGAGGGCGCAGTCGGGGTTTTATATCGCAAAGAAATTTCTGAAAACAATGAGGATTACCGTAAAGCAAAAATTTCCGAATTTGAAGAAAAATTTGCTAATCCTTATATTGCCGCCGAACGGGGTTTTATTGATGAGGTTATTGAGCCTAAATTTACGCGCCCGAAATTGATCCGGGCTTTAATGTTACTGAAAAATAAACGCGACACGAATCCGCCGAAGAAACACGGCAATATTCCGCTTTAGAAATAACTTTAACTGTCGGAATTCAAACAGTTAAAGTCGTTTAACATTTATCAATGACTAACTTCTCTATTATTAATATATACCATAATTTATCTCGAAAACAGTTTATCCTTTTAATGTCAAAAGATTTTGCAAACAGACCGACTTGGGCAGAGATTAAACTCGATAATCTGGCAGATAATTTTCATTCAGTCAAACAGTTTGTCGGAGAAAATTTAATGTATATGGCGGTCGTTAAGGCTGACGGTTACGGTCATAATGCTGTTCAATGTGCTTTACGTTTGGAAAAAGAAGGGATTGACTGGTTTGGTGTCGCGCTTCCCGAAGAAGGTTTAGAATTAAGGAATGCCGGAGTTACAAAACCGATTCTTTGCCTTGGCGGTTTTTGGTTCGGACAGGAAGAATTTATCCTTAGAAATAATCTGACAACAGTTATTTATCAAATTGAAAAAGCTGAAAGTTTAAATAAAAATGCAAAATCTTTGGGAATTATTGTTCCGGTTCATATAAAAATTGATACCGGAATGGGACGAATCGGTATTCGTTATGATGAAGTTGAAAAATTTGCCGAAAAAATCAAGAGTTTACAAAACCTTGAAGTTCAGGGACTAATGACTCACTTTGCGGCGGCTGATGATTTAGGGGAAAATAATTTTACTGCGCTGCAAATCAAAAGATTTCAGGAAGCCGTCCGAATTTTTGAAAACAAAGGTTTTCAATTAATTTATAAAGATTTAGCCAATTCTCCGGGAGCAATCGCACACCCCGAATCACTCGGTAATTTAGTGCGACTCGGCGGTATTTTGTATGGCTTGGGCGGAGATATTTTGCCGCAAACGATACCACTTCCTGACTTAAAACCCGTTATGTCAATTCACACAAGGATCGCGCATTTGAAAAAAGTTCCGAAAGGCGAAACATTGGGTTACAGCCGAACATTTCAAACCAACAGAGATTCATTAATTGCGACGATTCCAATCGGTTATCAGGACGGGTTGCCCCGTGCGTTATCAAATAAAGGCAGAGTTATTGTTAAAGGAGAATATGCACCGATCGTCGGTCGAATTTCGATGGATTGGACAATTGTTGATGTTACGGATGTAATTAATGTGCAGCTTGAAGATGAGGTTGTTATAATCGGCAAATACAATAACTTAACTATTTTGACTGAAGAAGTATCAAAACTTTCCGAAACAATTTCTTATGAAATCACCTGCGGAATTAACCGGCGGGTCGTTAGAAAATATGTTGGAAGCAAATAAAAACCGCCTGTTTGAAGCGATTTTTGACGTTTACAACAGAAATTTGTTGAAGAGAAGATTTAATTCTTTATCCGTTTCAGGATTGGATTTTTTAATCAACAAACCTCTCAACATTCCTTTGATAATTTATTGCAACCATTCAAGTTGGTGGGATGGACTAATTGCTTATCAAATTTCACGAAAAGCAAACTTGGATAGTTTTATAATGATGGAAGAAAAGCAATTGAAAAAACTGTTTCTTTTCCGAAAACTAGGAGCCTTTTCAATCGTTCGTGAAAAGCCTCGACAGGCAATGAAAAGCCTTATTTACTCATCTAAACTTTTAATTGAGAATCCAAACCGAACGCTTTGGATTTTCCCGCAAGGTGAAATTTTGCCTAATGATCTGCGACCGATTACTTTTTACAACGGAGTATCAAAGATTGTTGAAAAAGTAAAAAATTGTTCGGTTACTTCCCTTTCGATACGTTATGATTTTTTGGGCGATTTCAAACCTCAAATTTTTGCTAAAATTCATCAACTGAAATCAGTAAATGTCCATCAAAATTTCAATACAAAAAAACTGACAAAAATGTTTGCAGCCGAGATAAGCGATAGTTTAGACGAACTGAAAAATGATATAATTATTAAAAATCTATCAACATATCAATCTATTATTTAATTTTCAAAGATGAGTTTGCCGCTTTCCCCGAATATCGAAATGCCGATTTTGCAGGAACTTTCTGCTGTTGGAGGAACTGATGATGTCAGATTCATATATGAGCGTTTAATTTCTTACTTTCCTACGTTATCAGACGCAGAGATTTTTGCTATTAAATCGGGTGAAAACAAATACTGGAAAAAATCTGTTCAAAAAGCCGGAAAAATGCTTGATGAAAATAGTCTGATTATTCGTGAACGCGGTCTTTGGAAGATTACGGATCAGGGAAAAAGAGCCGTCGCCAAAGAGTCCGAAGGTTTTATTCATACAAAAAATACCGTTCCAAACGATTCCCTATCACATCAGGAAATACAATTATTAATTGTCAAAATCGGTAATATTCTCGGTTTTTACGCTGAAACAGAATTTCAGTATTATGATGTAATATGGCGAGAAACTGCTGCGAATAAAAGGCTCTCGCACGTTTTTGAAGTTCAGAGTAAAGGCAATATTGACTCGGCATTTGCCAAATTGAAGCGGGCGCACGACGCACAGCGTTCAAAAATTTTTCTAATTCTTGCCAGCGAACGGGACACAAATCGCGCCGGGAAATCGCTCACAAACGAATTTCGTGAACTGGAAAATGTCATCACAATTTTGAGTTTTGTCGAACTGCGTAAAATTCACGATAATTTGGCGGCAATCGCCGGAATTCTACCTAACTTTCTGCGCGCCTAAATATTTTCAATAAATTACTGTAAAATGGAATGGATTTACCACTAACGGTCTTTTTTAGGAGAATAAATGAATTACCCGTTAAACCTGAACTTTAAACTCTTGGCACTCGCTAATCAAATATATATCCGCGATGCTGACAATAATCTGCTCGGATACGTCAAACAAAAAATGTTTAAGTTAAAAGACGACATCAACATTTTTGCCGATGAACAGCAGATTCAATTACTGTTTAATATCAAAGCCGACCGAATGATTGATTGGTCGGCAAATTTCAGTTTTACCGATGCACGCGGCAATCATCTCGGTTCGATCAAACGTCAGGGAAGGCGTTCGATGTGGAAGGCGAGTTATGATATTTTTGACGCTCGCGGTTCGCAGGTGATGAAAATTAATGAAGAAAACGGTTGGGTAAAAGTCGGTGACGCGCTTTTCGGCGAAATTCCGTTGGTCGGCATTCTTTCCGGTTACGTTTTTAATCCCTCTTATCTTGTTTCACGAATTGACGGCATTCCGCTGGCGCGTTTGAAAAAACAACCGGCATTTTTAGAGGGTAGATTTCAACTCGAAAATCAGGCGCAGTTATCAACAGAGGTTGAAACGCTGACACTCCTGAGCGTTTTGATGATGACTCTGCTCGAACGGCGACGCGGATAATTTTTTATCGAATTATGAATGAGGATACGCCGATTCGACGGCAATATCTTGAAATCAAAAATAAACACCGGGACGCGATTTTGCTTTTCCGTCTCGGTGATTTTTACGAAGCGTTTGACGAAGATGCTCGTCTGCTCGCGTGTGAACTCGACATCATTTTGACCTCGAAACCGATGGGCAAAGGAATGCGTGTGCCGCTCGCCGGAGTTCCCTTCCACTCACTTGAAAGACACCTTGCAACTTTAATTTCGCGCGGTCATCGCGTCGCTATCTGCGAACAGATTTCCTCAACTCCGGTTAAAGGGAGAGACGGCAAACGTCTGATTCACAGAGATGTTACGCGCATTGTAACCGCCGGAACAATCATCGAACCTGAACTTCTAAACAGTAAAATAAACAATTATTTGGTGGCTTTTACCAGCAACGGACGACGCGCCGGAATCGCTTACGCGGACATTACGACCGGCGATTTTGCCGCGACCGAAATAGACAATAAGGATGCACTCGCCGAAATTTCAAGACTCGCTCCGGCGGAAATTCTGATTGCCGAAACGCACGAAGAGTTAAGCAATCGGGATTTACCGAAATTCGTGACACGTCTTAAACCTGAAGTTTTTGATTTTGAAAAAGCCCGGAAAACTTTGCTCAAACATTTCAGCACCACGACCTTAAAACCATTCGGTTTGGAAGATTTACCGATGGCGATTTCAGCGGCGGGCGCATTAATTTCGTATCTCAAAGATTCGCAATTCGGAACGGCGGATAATTTAATACGTCTGACAAGTTACGATTTCAGAGAGTTTATGCTGCTCGACAGCAACACTCTACGAAGTTTGGAAATTTTTCAGAGTGAATCGGGCGCAAGTCTTTTATCCGTTATTGACCGCACAAAAACGCCGATGGGCGGACGGCTGCTCCGTCGCTGGCTGCGTCAGCCGCTTCTCGATGTGACGGAGATTTTCCGTCGGCAGGAATATCTCGGATGGTTCAAAGAAAATGTTGATGAAAGAAATGCTTTGCGCGAGGTTCTTTCAAACATTAAAGATTTGGAACGGCTTTCAAGTCGCGCGAAAGCAAATTATATCTCCGCCTACGAACTTCGCGCTTTTGGAAAAAGTCTCGAATTGATTCCGAAACTTAAAAAGGTTCTTCAAAAAGATTCGGTTCGCTTTGGTCAGCTTCTCGCTCATCTGCCTCTTTGCGAAAAAACCGCCAAGTTGATTGAAAAATCTATTTCCGAAGAATTGCCGAAACGTCCGACCGACCAAACCGGAATTATCAAAAAAGGTTATTCGGATGAATTAGACAAATTGCGCGGAAGTTTGGCGGACGGCAGAGAATTTCTTGCCGCACTCGAAAAACGTGAGCGCGAACGCACCGGCATCAAATCGCTGCGCGTCGGATTCAACAAAGTTTTCGGTTATTTCATTGAAATTTCCAAATCGAATCTGCACCTCGCGCCGACCGATTACACACGCAAACAGACGCTTGTGCCTGCTGAAAGATTTATTACGCTCGAACTAAAAGAACACGAATCGCTCGTTATCCACGCGCAGGAAAGAATTTCCGAACTTGAAAATACACTATTTCGACAAATCTGTCTCGAAGTCGGCAAAACGCGTCATGAAGTTTTGCTCGCCGCGCAGACGATTGCTTACCTCGACGCGATTTGCGCCCTTGCCGAAACAGCCGATGATTTAAATTATTATCGTCCAACGGTTAATGAAACTTCCCTTTTGAGAATTAAAAACGGTCGCCATCCGGTGATTGAAAAGATTTTGCACGAAAAAGATTGTAATTTTATCGCCAATAATTCGGCATTAGGCGGCAACGGTGCGCCGCAGATCGCCTTGATTACCGGACCAAATGCTTCCGGGAAATCTACCTATTTGCGCCAAATCGCGCAAATCGTTTTGCTCGCGCAGATCGGTTCGTTCGTCCCGTGTGAAGAAGCGGTCATCGGAATCTGTGACCGCATTTTTACGCGGATCGGTTTATATGACCGGATCGGCGCAGGCGAATCAACATTTATGACCGAGATGATCGAGACCGCCGAAATTCTTCATCACGCCGGTCCGCGTTCGCTGATTTTGCTTGATGAACTCGGACGCGGAACTTCGACTTATGACGGTTTGGCGGTGGCGCGGTCGGTGTTGGAATTTATTCATAATCATCCCAAACTCCAATCACGGACACTTTTCGCTACTCATTATCACGAACTTGCCGAACTTGCCGAAATTTTGCCGCGTCTTGAAAATCTCCATTTTTTGATCGAAGAAAACAAAGGAGATTTAACCTTCAAATACAAAGTGGAAAACGGCACTGCCCTAAAAAGCTACGGTGTATATGCCGCCAAACTTGCCGGACTCCCTAAACCTGTTATCAGACGCGCTGAATTGCTTTTAAAACAATACGAAGAGTCACATTCGATTAATCTAAATAATGTTTCATCAAATTCGACGAATGAACTTGAAAAACATTTGAACGAAATTGATTTGGATTCACTCTCGCCGGTCGAGGCATTAATGAAAATTTATGAACTTAAATCATTGGCAAAATCACAACCGATAAGCGAAAATATTAGTGAATTAAAACTTGCGACCGGCTAACGAATTATGTCCTCGAACTTTGGAGAAAAATTTGACAAAATCAAGACGATTTTAGTGCGTCTTTATAATGTTTTCTGGGATGAAGATATTTTGAGCCGCGCCGCGCAAGTGGCTTTTTACCTCTCATTTTCACTGTTTCCGTTATTATTATTTCTCGTCAACTTATTCGGTATTATTGTCGGAACAGCCGATGATTTGAGACTCGAACTTTTTTCTTATCTCCGCCAGATTATGCCGTTTTCGGCTTATAAATTAGTGCAAACGACAATTTTGGAAGTCTCCGAAAACTCTTCCAGCGGTAAACTGACCCTTGGTTTTTTGATCGCTTTATGGTCGGCTTCCGCCGGAATGGACAGTCTGCGCGTTGCACTGAATGATGTTTATAATATCAAGGAAAAACGTGCATGGTGGCTCACAAAAATCGAGTCACTGCTGCTGACTTTGATTGTGATTTTTTTGCTGTCGTTCGTCCTCGGAATAGTTTTTTACGGCTGGAAATTTCTTTCGCTGTTGTTAAATTTAGTCCATTTGCCGATTGAGTCGGTGATCATTCTCCAAATTATTCAATGGGTGACTTTTTTAACGGTTTTGTTTCTGATTTTCGGAATGCTCTATAATTTTTTGCCGAACAAAAGACGCTCACGGCGAAAATGGATCTCTTCCGGGACCATTACCGCCATTATTTTGTGGCTCTTATTGACCGGCGGATTCAGGTTTTACCTGCATTTTTTTAATAATTATGATAAAACATACGGATCGCTCGGCGCGGTGATTATTTTGATGTTGTGGCTTTATCTAACCGCTCTCGTCATTTTAATCGGTGGTGCCTTAAATTCAGTAATTGAATTGATTAAGGAAGAAAAAAAACAGAATTTGCCGGAAATCGAACCGGCAAATTCTGCAGTAGAAACTTAAATATTATGTCACTAATGCTTCAGGAAATTTCAGAACAACCTGAAATTTTGGAAAAAACAATTTTGGCGGAAACCAAAAAACTAAAAAAACTCGGCGAATTTTTACGCCAAAAAGATATTGATTTAATCGTTTTGGTCGCACGAGGCAGTTCCGATAACGCTTCGTTGTTTGGTCGTTATTTGCTTGAAATTACAACCGGAATTCCGGTTTCACTTTCCGCGCCATCTGTTTTTACGCTCTATAATGCAAAATTAAATTTGAAACGGGCAGTTGTTATCGGCGTTTCACAATCAGGCGAAGGCACGGACATAAACACTGTGTTAGAAAGCGCGAAGAATTCCGGCGCGTTCACCATCGGAATCACCAACGAAGCGGATTCGTCAATGGCAAAAATTGCTGATGAAACACTTCTAATCCACGCCGGATGCGAAAAATCCGTTGCCGCGACCAAAACTTATACCGGGCAGATGCTGCATTTTTATATGCTTGCCTCCGCGCTAACTGAGACAAAAATTGGATTTGAAAATATTCCGCATTTCTGCCACGAAGCCTTAAAACTAAAACCGGAAGTCGAAGAATTAGTTAAACGCTATGTTTTTATGGAAAATTGCGTTGTCGTCGGACGCGGGTTAAACTACGGAAATTCGTATGAACTTGCGCTGAAATTGATGGAAACCTGTTATGTCGTTGCTGAAAGATTTTCTTCCGCCGATTTTTTTCACGGACCTTTGGCGATTGTCGAACGGCGGTTTCCGGTAATTTTATTTGCTCCGAACGGTGTCACGCGGCAGAGTAATCTTGATTTATTACAGCGTTTAGATGAACTTCACGCGGATTGTCTGGCAATCACCAACGACGAAGAAATTGCTAAAAAAAGTCCGCGAAAACTACTAATGCCGAGAAATCTTGATGAATTTCTCTCGCCGATTCCGTTCATTATTCCGGCACAGCTTTTTGCCGCCCTGCTTGCATACGAAAAAGGTATTGATGCCGATGCCCCACGTTCGCTCTCGAAAGTTACAAAAACGATATGAATTTCGAATTTCAAATTTCAAATTTCAAATTCGGTTTCCTATTGTTATTGTTCGGTATTTGCTTTATTTCCATCTCAGGGCAAAATAAATCTTGCAAATTTGACGAAAGAACTTTGCAGTTTAGTGGCACTCCAATCGAACAAGCCCGCTGTTTGCTGCGCCCGAATAAAATCGGCGGTGTTCTAGGCGAAGAATTAAAATCTCTTCCGAAACCGTTTGAGACTTTGATTGGTCAACTGGTCGTCGTTAGTAAACTCAATTTACGCAAATATTTATCAAAAAATAAAATTGCCGAAGAAAACATCGGCGGAAGTTTAGACAATGCTTTAACAAAATTGAAATTGCCGAACGGAGACGAGGTTGAGACATTCTATTTTATTATTCACGACACTTCTTCTCCTTATCTAAAAGATGAATTATTTCCCGCAAATATTGATACTGACCCCAGTTGGAAAGGAAACGATTTAACAACTTGGCTTAAACAACCCGTCGCGCACATTTTTGTCAATCGGATCGGCGACTCCATCACGACAACGCCATTTGATGAAGTTGTCAGAAAAGGTTGGGGAACGAAATTTGCCCGTGATTTCCTAAAAGCTGACGGCAAAGGTTTGCAGATTCATATTGAACTCATCCAGCCGCGTCGTCGTGACGCTAACAACTTCAACCCGGCAAATGATTTAATTGCCCCATTTCCGGGATTTTCCGAGAAACAGTATGAACGCCTTGCCTTATTATACATTGCTGCCGGTGTGCGGCGCGGAACTTGGCTGATTCCCGCTTTTCACTCAGCGGTTGATGCCGGCATCAAAGACGCTCACGACGATCCGCAAAATTTTGATTTAAAGAAGTTTGCTCATAAATTACAAATTTTACTCAAAAAAATCAGATGACGATCAAAATTTGTAAATGGTTATTCTTGGTTTTGATTGTTTCTCTTCCCTTGGTGCGTCCTTTCAATGCAGTCATTTTCGGTTTACAGATACCCGCGACGGATTTTATCTTTATATTTGCTTTTATATTTTGGCTGTTTGCTTTGTTCCGCCGCGAAACTGTTATTAAGTTTGACAAGTTCTACGTCTTCATCGGTTTATATGGAATTGCTTTAACTGTTTCGAGCTTTTTTTCAATTCAGCCGCAGCACAGTTTTTTTAAATTGTTAGGTGAATTCTACCTTTTTAGTCTTGCCATTTTAACTTTCAATCTAATCCGTGAAAAATCTTTCTTAAAGCGGATTGTCATTGCTTGGCTGATTAGCACTTGTTTGACGATTTTAGCGGTGATTACCGGTTTTATTTTATTTTATCTAGGCTATAAAACTCAGGATAACAATTATTTTTTATCACATTTCGGAAGTCTTCCGGCGGGAAATTATCCGCGAATACACGCACTTTTTGCGAATGCGAATATGATGTGTAATTTTCTGAACGTCAGCCTGATGTTGACGATTTTAGCAGCGAAACTTAAATGGATTAAGAAACTTTGGTCAATAGTTTTACAAATCGGCATTTGGTTGGCGGCAATTTTCACGTTTTCAGCGGGACTCGGCGGAATGTGTTTAAGTTTGGGAATTTGGTACTGGGCTATTTTTAAATCTGAACAAAAACTGTTTTTGTCTAAAATTGCTCTAACATTTGCAATTATTTCAGCAGTTTCGATTTTTGGCGCAACTTTAATTTCGCCTGATACGGACAGTACAACTCAGTATTTTTCGCTCCCGTTTGTTGAAAAAAAACTCGAAGTTTCCGTGCGCGTTTTGATCTGGGAAAATGCTCTCGCAACATTTCAACAATTCCCATTTTTCGGCAAAGGAACCGGCACTGATGCGGTTTTTGTTCAATACAAAACATTGTCCGGTAATCAACAGATTTTGCTTGATGCACACAATAATTGGCTTAATGTTTTGGCGCAAACGGGACTCTTTGGAATTTTTACTTTTATTTTGCTAAGTGTATATTTAATAAGTGAATGCAAGTCAAAAGTTAATCATTTAAGTGAACACAGTTACATTCATCTTGCCTTATCTTGCGCTTTTATCGGAGCATTTTTGTATCAAGGTTTGAGCGGTTCGTTTGAGGACGCACGCCATTTGTGGATTTTGTTTGGCTTGTTGGTAAGCACTTCAAATGTTTCTATTAAAAAAAA
Source organism: Pyrinomonadaceae bacterium (assembly GCA_965247805.1). GTDB lineage: Bacteria > Acidobacteriota > Blastocatellia > Pyrinomonadales > Pyrinomonadaceae > JAFDVJ01. Next base: position 2,404,142 of record OZ252034.1, on the reverse strand, counting down.
CGATATTTTACTAGTGTCCAAAAAGCCTTAAATCCATCTTTCCATTTAATTTTTTTGCCTTCGGATTTTGTTCGCGGACGATATGAAATCGGGACTTCCAAAATCTGAAAGCCATTTTTGGCGATTTGCGCCGTGATTTCCGGTTCGATCTCAAACCGATTTGACCTTAAATCAAGATGTGACACCACTTCTGCCGTGAAAACTTTATAAGCCGTTTCCATATCAGTCAGTTTTGTTTGAAAAAGTAAGTTTGTCGTAAATGTCAAAAGGTAATTGGCAAAACGACGAACCGGACTAACTGAATTTTCGCCCAAAAATCTCGAACCGTAAACAACTGACGTTCTACCATCAATAATAGGTTGAATCAGTTGTTGATATTCATTTGGATCAAGTTCCAAATCCGCATCCTGAATCAAAATAATGTCGCCTTTGACCAGAGCTAAACCGATCCGAACCGCCGCGCCTTTGCCGACATTTACCGGCGCAAGATAGGTGTTTGTAATTTTAATTTTGTTTGAATGAAGAATTTCAACCGTTCCGTCGGTCGAACCGTCATCAACGACGATGATTTCTTTTTCAATCGGCAGATCAACCGTCGAAACCTTTTCGATAACTTCGGAAATCGTCGTTTTTTCGTTGTAAACAGGAATTATTACCGAGAGCAGTTTGTAAGAATTCGGCATAATTTGAAGATTTAGCTAATTGCTCTGAGGAGGGCTTCGCGCATTTCTCCGGCGGTGCGCCAGCGCAGTTCGACTTGTTTCGCAATTGCTGTTTCAATCACCGAAGCAACCCGAATCGGCACGTCTAAAGTGCGTTGTCCAATCGGGATAATCGGCTTTTCAAAAATCGCTTTGACAGTTTCGGCGATTCCGGCGCGCGGACTGATGTCGAGTGCGTGTGCGCCGGTCAAAAGACTGTAAGCCGTCATTCCGGCAGCATAAATGTCTGACGGCGGCTGAACTTCCTTGAAATCGCGGACTTGTTCAGGCGGCATATAGGCAATCGTTCCGGCAACATCACCAACCATCGTCACGCCGCTCATCCCGGTTTGTTTATAGCTTTTCGCCAGACCGAAATCGGTTAATTTCGAGTTGTAATTCGGATACGCACCGTCAACTAAAATATTTTGCTCCTTAATGTCGCGGTGAATGAAGCCGAGTGAATGGGCAAAATCAAGCGCGGCAAGCGTCTGCTCCATTATTTTAATGACTTCCATATAAGGCAATTTTCCGCCTCGATGTTTTGTCAATTTTGACGCATCCATTCCCGCAACAAATTCCGTTACGAGATAAACAATGCCATTGTGTGTACCGTGTTCGAGATAACTGACGATATGCGGATGCTGTAGTTTGGAAGCAACTTCGATTTCGCGCAAAAATCTTTTTAACGATTGTTCACTGATCGCAACTTCCGGCAGCAAAGTTTTGATTGCAACCGGACGACCGTCGCGCATTGAACGCGCCAGCATCACACTGCCCATTCCGCCCTGACCGAGAATTTTTATCATCTGATAATTCGGAATCGGCTGTGGATTGAGTTTCAATTGTTCGCGGCAGTTGTCGCAGAGAAACGTCATTTTAGAGTCGGGACGTGAGGCTTCTGCTTCCGAAGGCATTCCGCAATTCAAACACAAAACCGTTATCAATGAAGGAATCGTTTTAAATTGAACTTGTGGCTGTCCGTAAACCGGCACGGATTCGCTGGCAACTTCAACTTCGATGACTGTTTCACCACCCTGAATGCGGTCGCCGCTTTTCAAATAACAGGTTTCGACTCTGATTCCATTGACGAATGTGCCGTTAGTCGAACCCAAATCTCGCAAGAAACACTGCGGCGGCGCAATTTCCAAAATGCAGTGATGACGTGAAAAATAGCGGTCCTGCGGCAGGCAAAAATGTGAGTCTTCGCCGCGCCCGATCATAAAAGTTTCGTGTTGTTCAAACGTAAAAACGCGTCCAGTTTGGGGTCCCGCAATTACGCGAAGGGTAACTCGCATTGGTTAGAATTTTACTTGAATTTCTGATTTATGCAAAAGTGATGATTTTCCTTGAATAGATTTAGGTCACGGCGGCAAAGAAAATCATAATGATGCTGATTGAAAATCCGACTGCGCCGGTGATGATTCCGGCAATTGCCAGGTTGCGACCACCGTATTGAGCCGGATCAGCTTTTTCATTATTAATGGCGATGACTCCTGTAATAATTGCGCCTGCGCCAAGCGGAATGCCGCCGTAACAACAACCGATAATAACTCCTAAAATCCCTAAAACCAAAGAGATAATCGGCAGGGTCTGATCCTTTGAATTAATTCTCATCGGCAGATTTGACTGCTGATTTTGGATGCTCTGCTGATTTTGCCAAACTGCCGGCGGCTGATAAGTTTCCTGCTGCCAGTTAGTTTGATTCGTCACGCGCGGCTGATCCATCAAGATCGTTTTCGGCTCATTTTCCGGCGCGGAACTTAAAAAAGAACCGTCGTTCAAGCAAAAATTTAATTGGTCATCATTATAAGTTTGCCGGCAGTTAGGACAAATTTTCATAAATTTCCTTGAATTTCTAAAAGGTTAAATAAATTATAACGCATAATCCTAAAATTTTGTTTTGAGGATTTGAGAGAAAAACTCACTTCAAATAATAATTTTTTATAAACCCGATCCGCAGCGACCGCAATATTTGATGTGTGGCGGAAACGAAGCTCCGCATTTACGGCAGATTCGCTGAACCGCCGGCGGAATAGACTGTGTTCCGCCACTATAAAATCCGGTTGATTGATTGGTTTTAACTGTTTGATTTTGAGAAAAATGCAGACCGCAGCGTCCGCAAAATTTTGAATTTTGCGGCAATTGCGTCGAACAGCGCGGACACGTCGAATAATTTTGCGAATTAGTGCCGGGACTGACAATCGTGAACGAACGGTTTCCGCAGCGACCACAAAATTTTACGCCTTCGGCAAACCGCGCCTGACAATTGGTGCAAGCGACAATTCCGGGCATAATGCTCGACTGCGCCACTCCGCTCTGGCTCGAATGTGAAGGCGAAGGTTGGCTTTCCGTCCCGCGCATTGGTTTTAGCTGCGCTTGAATAACCTGCTCACTGCCGCCTTCGCGGAGTTCGATGACCCGTTCATCGTCTTTTTCGCCTGTTTTCGATACGCGCAAAATATGCTGTCCGGCAGGAACAGTTGATAAAACGAGTTTGCCCGAACTGCCGATGCTTCCCTTGCGTTCGTCATTGATGTAAACTTCCGCACCGATTGGAGCTAAAACAACAAGCCGCGCCCCGCCTGATTTTTGTTTATCGTCAACATCTTCCGCTGCATCTTCAAGCTGTGAAATCCATTCGCCGACACCTGCCGGACGATTGTTCGGATCGGTTTGCAGTGACATCATTATCGCCCGTTCAACGTCAGCCGGAATATCGGTTCTTAAACTCGAAAGCGGCGGCGGCGGCTGCATAATCTTCTGCATTACCAGCTGCATCAGATCGCCCGTGAACGGCGTGCGACCGCCGAGCATCAGGTAAGCAATCGTCCCAAGCGCGTAAAGATCGGCGCGAACGTCAACGCCGAGTTCCGGCTGCATCTGTTCGGGAGCCATAAATTCGGGCGTTCCGATAATTCCGCGCGACGACGGTCCGGCTTTTGAATCAATGTCGGAGATCGTTTGATTAACGAGTTTCGCCAGTCCGAAATCACCGACTTTGATAAAACCGTCTTCACCTGATCTGCCTTTCGACATTATAAAAATATTTGCCGGTTTAAGGTCGCGGTGCAAAATTCCGGCTTCGTGCGCGGCTTCTACGCCGTCGGCGATTTGGCGCAAAAGTTTAACGGCACGTTTGACCGACAGCGTTCCTTCTCGGCGCAAAAGACGATGAAGCGTTTCGCCTTCGACATATTCCATCACGAGATAAAACACGCCTTCGGGAGTTTCGCCGAAATCCGTCACCGACACCGTATTCGGATGCTGAATCGAAGCCGCCGACTGCGCTTCACGATTAAAACGCGCAATCGCCTCGCCTTCCTGCAAATCTTCACTATTCAGCAAATCCTGCCGAACTGTTTTGACGGCAACCTTGCGCACTTCAAATTTTTTATCTTTGGCAAGATAAACCTGTCCCATCGCGCCTTTGCCGAGTTGTTTTTCCAGAAAATAACGCTCTGCCAAAAGCTGTCCGCCGGGCAGCGCAATTCGTGTCGCTTTTTGATCGTGCGGGCAAAAATTGACATCATCGCTGAAACAGAGTTTACATTCAGGACATTCTTTCATTCACGTTCTATTTTCCCTATAAGAGTTATTTTTGCAAAACTTAGAACGATAAATTTTCATCAAATTTGCAAAATGAGGCTTTGGAATTTTGTTTTTTTGTTGCTATAATCCGATTCGTTCGCAAATTTTGGGTCGTTAGCTCAGTTGGTAGAGCAGAAGACTCTTAATCTTCGGGTCGCTGGTTCGAGTCCAGCACGACTCACCAGAATTTACAAAGGCATTTACAGTTACGTCTGTAAATGCCTTTTTTTCGTCAATCTTTTTGCTCTAAATTAATTTTTCATTTTTCAATATTTTCGAAAATAAAAGGCAATAGATCAGTATAAATTCTGCCGTTCAAGCCCCAAAGCCGGTTGCGGTGGTCGCCGTTGTATTCTTCAAATTGATGCGGAATATTAAGTAAAGTTAGTTTTTTTGAAAATAGACGGCTATTTATTGGAATAAATTCATATTCATCGTCATATCCCGAATCAAATTTTAAACCTCTTAATTTGAGAAGATTTTCTTTGTATCTCTCAGCCATTTTGACGACATCATTTTCCAGCCATTTATTATAAGCCGTCTGATTGGGAACAATTTTTTTACCTTTCAGTTTAAATGGCTTATCGGCATAAAAAGGCGGATTTGACGGATTTGGCGAAAACGCCTGTGCAACCGTCAACATTCCCATTGCCTTGTTTCGCTTTGTGGCTAACAATTCGTCATAACTTTTGGCTAAGACAAACTTTCGGACATCAGGATTATCAGATGTAATCTCGCCTGCAAAGCCGATAAAACCACCGCTCATCGCGTACGCAACGCTGAAAATATCGGGATGTTTCATTGCCAAAGTAACTGCTCCGTAACCGCCCATCGAGTGTCCGGCGATTGCTCTCGATTCCGCTTTTGCGATTGTTCGATAATTGGAATCAATATAATTGACAAGTTCTTTGGCAGTAAAATCTTCCCAATTACCAGTGGCGGTCGAATTGACGTAAAAACTGCCGAACCAATTTGTTTTTTCATTCGGCGTAACAATTATCATTTCGCCAAAACGATTAGCGGCAATTCCGGCATCCATTAAATCCTGAATGTTGTAATATTTGGTTTCATCATCCACGAAATTCAGATGGTCATCTCCGATTCCGTGCAGTAAATAAAGCACAGGATACCGCTTATTTGAATCGAAATAACTTGGCGGAAGGTAAATTGCAATTGGTCGGATGGTGTATTCTTTAGTTAAATTATTGACTAATGCTTTTGAATCCAGTTTATCAATCTTAACTGCGCCTTTTTCTTGGGCTTGTGTAAATTGAACCGATAAAAACAAGAAAACCAGAAATGCGTAAATTGTATGTTTTTTCATACCGCGATTCTAGCGATTAAAAAACTTACAATCGTTCGGTTTTATCCAAACGAACATATTTCTAAATTTTTTTTTGCTGCTTGGCGTATTCGGACGGAGAAAGACCGACCGATTTTTTGAAGGTCGTATTAAAAGTAGTTTTAGAATTGAAGCCCGATTCAAAAGCAATACCCAACATATTTAGCTTTTCCGCTTTTGATGAAGTCAATAATTTTTTGGCTTCTTCGACCCGAAATTTGTTGATGAAGTTGTAAAAGTTGCTGCCCGTAACTTCATTTATCAAATAAGATGCGTCGTGAATGCTGATTCCCAACTTATTGGCGACCGTGGTTAGGTTTATCTCGTTGTCGAGATAAACCTTGTCGTTTTTCATCAAATTATTTAACCGTTCGGATAAGTTCGAGATTTGTTTTTCACTCAATCTTTTAAGTTTGATTTTAGCGATTTGCGGTTCGTCCGTTTGGAGATTTTCATCGTCTATAATTTCGGAAATCCCGGCTAAATCAACGCTTTTATAAGGAAACACCGCTGTTTGTTTCATCGCGTAGTGCGCGACGAAAAAGATTGAAACCGCGTAAATATAGCCGGTAAATTTCAGTAAGGAAGGCAATATCTCAAAAGCATCGTTAATCCAAAAAACCAGCGGTAAAATGAGAATAAGCAAAAATATCTTCAGCCAGTTTAAATTTACATTTTGAACATTTGCGGTGATTAACCTTATGTTTCTGTTATGTTTGACGAGCGCGAGATACGAAATAAATATGTAACCCAAAACCTGAAACGGCAGAATGTCCCTGACAAAAAAACTCGTCCCGCCAATCTCGAACAAAGTTTTAGTGCTGATACTTTTTTCATTTAAATAAACCAGATTTTCGATGACCGCATACAATAAAAACGGCAAAAAATGAAGCCAATAACGAACCTTGAATTTCCCCGTCGGATTAACGAAATAAAGAATGCTGATGTAAATGCCCGGAGCCAATAAAAACTGTAAACTGTTGATCCATTTAACAATAAACGTATAAGAATCGCTCAAACCGATCTTTTCAAGATAAGCACCGACAAAAGCCGTCCCCAAAACAAACGCAAAAAAACTCAGCCATCTGTTTGCCTTCGCATTCTGTTTCAGCGGGTGAAAATAAAGCAAAAAACAAAACAAAAAACTTTCACCAACCAGAAATGCCGTCAAGAAATTGTTCATTTTGAAATCGGAAAGGTTTGCCTATTAATTATTCATTTTAATAACAGCCGTGTCAGGAATCAATATAACCTTCCTTTGTGTTGCGCTCTTCTTCGCGTGTGCGACCGTCGGCGAGGTCATACCAGCGTTGATAGCCATGTTTTGCCAAACCCCACGCGATTGCTCCGGCGTGTTTGATGATGTGTTCTTTGATCGTGTTTCGATCAACCAAACTGTTCCGACTGAGCAAAAAAACCGCATCTTCCTGATCCTTGAAGCGTCCAGCGATGAATTTCAAGATCACTAACCATTCTGGCGTGAGAACGGGAACATCACTAATTTTGACGGCTTCTTTTAAGGCTTCGGCGAATAATTGTTTGAATTCGTCCTTGCGGATGATCCAATCTACGGAAACAACATTTTTATCGGTTTCCGCATTGAAACGCTCTCCGCCTTGTTTCAATTTTCCGACGATCCGACTTTTCTCCATCGGTAATAGTTTGTCGGCGATGACATCTATATCTTTGGTCAGCCTGTCGCTGCCGTATAAATTCATCGCCAAACCACCAACCAAAGCCCAATTAACACCATTTTCTTCGGCGAGTCGTGAGATTATTTCGACAGCCTGTGATGCCGAATCGGTGTCAATTACGTCAAGAATTATTTTCGGTTTGTTCATAATTACCATTTAACACTATTCTTTTCGGCAAATTCATTCGCTTTATCTTAACCCGCGCCAACTTTCATAACGATTTTAAGAATCAATATAGCCTTCTTTGACGGGAGTTTTTCTGCCGTCGGCTAATTCATACCAACGCTCTAAGCCTGATTTGAAAGCCGCCCAAGTTTCGTTGCCGCCGATTTCGATAACCATTTTTTTGATTTTTTGGCGGTCAACCAAATCTTTCTTACGCAGCAGGAAAACGCCGTCTTCCTGATCTTTGAAACGTCCGGCGATACGTTTCAAAATTACCAGCCATTCAGCCGTGAGAATCGGCGTGTCGGCAATCAGCACGGCATCTTTGAGAGCGCGTTCGTAAAACTTCCTGGCTTCGTCGGTTCGCGTAATCCAATCAACCGCCACATTTCTTTTCGCCGTTTTAATCGTGTAACGCGCACCGCCCTGAACCAAATTACCTTCGCTTTCAAGCGGCAATCTTTTTGAAGCGATGATGTCAACATCTTTCGTCAATCTGTCATTGCCGTAAAGAATCACCGCCAAACCGCCCGCCAATGCCCAATCAATATTGTTTTCATCGGCTAAGTTTCCGACAGTTTCAATAGTTTCCATTGCGGACTCATCATCGAGTAAATCAAATTTAAGTTTTGTCATAGCTTTATTTATTCATCGGAATTTTAACATTATTATCTTTAGCAAATTCAATCGCTTCCGTATAACCCGCGTCAACGTGCCTGACTACGCCCATTCCGGGGTCGGTGGTGAGAACTCTTTCGATGCGCTTGGCGGCTTCGGGTGTGCCGTCGGCGACGATTACTTGTCCGGCGTGGAGCGAATAGCCGATGCCGACTCCGCCTCCGTGATGGAGCGAAACCCACGTTGCACCGCCGACGCAGTTAATCATCGCGTTGAGATAAACCCAATCGGCGATTGCGTCCGAGCCGTCTTTCATCGCTTCGGTTTCGCGGTTGGGCGAGGCGACGCTGCCGCAGTCGAGATGGTCGCGCCCGATGACGATTGGGGCTTTGAGTTCGCCGTTGGCGACCATTTCGTTTAATTTGAGTCCGGCTTTAGCGCGTTCGCCGTAGCCGAGCCAACAAATGCGGGCGGGCAATCCTTGAAATTCGACTTCTTTCTGCGCCATCGTCAGCCATTTGATCAAATGGTCGTTTTCGGGGAACAGATTCATCATCGCTTCGTCGGTTTTGTAGATGTCCTCTTTGTCGCCGGAGAGCGCAACCCAGCGGAAAGGTCCTTTGCCTTCGCAAAAGAGCGGGCGAATGTAGGCGGGAACGAAACCCGGATAATCGAAGGCGTTTTCGATGCCGTTGTCTTTGGCGCGTTGGCGCAGATTGTTGCCGTAATCGAAAACGATTGCACCGCGTCGTTGATATTCGAGCATTGCTTCGACGTGTTTCGCCATCGAATCCATCGCCCGTTTTTCGTATTCTGTTTGATTAGACTTACGCAGTTCGTTTGCCTGTTCGATTGATAAACCTTGCGGAATATAACCGAACAAAACATCGTGAGCGGAAGTTTGATCGGTCACGACATCAGGCAAAATGTTGCGTTCCAAAATCTGCCAATGAACTTCTGCCGCGTTGCCCAAAAGCGCGATGGATTTTGCTTCGCGTTTATCGGTGAATTCTTTAACCAAACGCAAAGCGTCGTCTAAATCTTTCGCTTCGACATCAACCTGTTTTAACTGCAAACGCCTTTCGATGCGCCATTTATCAACCTCGACCAACAACCCGACACCGCCGTTAAAAGTTATCGCCTGCGCCTGCGCTCCGCCCATTTCGCCAAGTCCTGCCGTCAAAACGAATTTCCCGCGCAAATCGCCCCAATTATTCTGCCGCGCCAACGAGCCGAAAGTTTCGTAAGTTCCCTGCAAAATTCCCTGCGTGCCGATGTAAATCCAGCTTCCGGCAGTCATTTGTCCATACATCATCAGCCCTTCGCGCTCGTATTTGTCAAACTGTTCCTGCGTCGCCCAACGCGGCACGATGTTCGTATTCGCAATCAAAACCTTCGGCGCGTCGGTGTGCGATTTGAAAACCGCGACCGGCTTTCCCGACTGCACGAGCAAAGTTTCGTCTTCTTCCAAATTCTTTAACGATTCCAAAATCGCATCAAAACTTTCCCAATTCCGCGCCGCCTTCCCGCGTCCGCCATAGACGATTAAATTATCAGGATCAAACGCGACTTCTGCATCCAAATTATTTTGAATCATTCGATAAGCGGCTTCGATCAGCCAGTTTTTGCAGGTTAAAGTTGTTCCGGTCGGTGCTTTAATTGTTCGTTTCATATTTTCAAAATTATATTTCGCTTTGGCGCGAGATTCCGCTTTTTGTTTCGCTGAAATCGGGGCTGATCGTCGTGTGCAGACTTTGATTGTCGGGAATCGAATCGGCTTCGGCGCGAACGATGTCCGTCATTGTTATTAAACCGAGAAACTTTTTATTTTCAGGCGCGACGACGGCGAGTTGACGAACTTTGGCGTGATTCATCCGCGCGATTGCCTGACTTAAATGTTTTTCCGGCGTAATCGAAAAACTTTGTTCGGCGATGTTTTTGATAATTTCCGCGCCACCGTTTTCCGCCAGAGTCCGGCGCAGACGCACTTCTGAAATCATTCCGACACATTTCGAGTTTTCGCCGATCAGCGGATAAAGCGTGAAATCGAGATTTTTCACCGCGTCGAGTGCGTCCGCGACCGACAATTCCGCATTCAAAGTGACGACGTTTGCGGTCATCGCTTCGGCGACCTTGATCGTTTCGAGCGTGTGTTTAATTGAAGCCGTTTGATGCGGCAGAAAAATTCCGTCCTGTTCGAGCAGGGCTTCGTAAATCTGCGTCGGACGATAGCGTTTGGCGAGTCCGTAAGCCGTCATATTGGCGATCATCAGCGGTAAAATCAGCCCGTAACTGCCCGTCATTTCAAAAATAATTAAAACCGAAGTGATCGGCGCACGAATAATTCCGGCGAAAACCGCGCCCATTCCGACAAGTGCGAACGCGCCGATTTGTGTCGTTTCGTGGTCGAAAATCTTCACGTCGAGAAATCCGACCGCGCCGCCGAGCATTGCGCCGATAAAAAGTGCAGGCGCGAAAATACCGCCCGCGCCGCCCGAACTGTATGAAAAAACCGTGGCGATTAATTTGATAACGCAAAGCGCGAGCAGAGTTTTCAGCGCAAGCTGCCCCGAAAGCGCGGACGATAAAACCGCGTAACCCGAACCATTGATGCCCGTCGAATCAAGCCACAGCAGCGCGATTAAAATTAAATTTCCGGTCACTAATCCGCCGATTGCCGGACGCATAAAAATCGGAATGATTTTTAATTTGCCGAAAAATGCGCGTAATTTTAGCAGCGATTCGGTAAAAATCAGCGAAATCAACGCGGCGGCACAGCCGAGAAAGCCGTAAAAAATTAACGACGAAGCGTGATCCAACCCGTAATTTTGCCCGACGATCAAAACCGGATGTTCGCCCAAAATCGCGCGTTCGATGACGCTGGCAAGCGCGGCGGCGACAATCACGCCCGACAAAACCGTCTGATCCAGATCGCCGACGACTTCCTCAATCGTAAAGGTCACGGCGGCAATCGGCGCGTTAAAAGCGGCGGCGATTCCGGCGGCAGTTCCGACGGGCAAAAGTTTGCGAAGATTTTCCTGCGACAGCGCGAAAACTCTGCCGAGATACGAACTCAAAGTCGCGCAGATATGCACCGTCGGACCTTCACGACCGAGCGACGCACCCGAACCGATCTGCAATGCACTGATAAAAAATTTCCCAATCGCGTCGCGCATCGGCAATCGTCCGCCTTTAATCGCGTAGGCAACTTTGACTTGCGGAATGCCGCTGCCGCGTGCGCCCGGCGCGACAAAAGTTAACAAAAGTCCGCAAATTAAACCGCCGAGCGTCGGCAATATAATGATAAAAATTAATTTGCCGGTTTGCTGCGAACTCAAAACCGAGTCAATAAACAGGTATTCACTTTGCAGAATTATCAGATGAAAGGCAACCGCCGCCAAGCCGCAAATCACACCGATTATTAAAGTTAGCAAAAAAACACGCTGCTGTTCCTTTGGGATGAAGCGGATTGATAAGCTGAGAATTTTTATTTTTAAGGCTTGTCGGCGAAGACGAAGTGAGCGGCGATAATATTTGAGAATTTTGTTCCACTGAAAAGTCATCTTTCGTAAATGCGCCATTTCATTTAAATTTTAACAAAACGAATTCAAATATGTAACGCGAATTTCCAAACTGTCAGTTTAATTATTTCGTTTCTAAAAATCGAGTTTCTTTTTTGTTCGGACGATCATTTCGCTGCGGTCAACATTGACCGTAATTTTGCTTCGCCGATTTCCGGTTCGCGGGTAAAATCCTAATAGATATTGCTGTTTCAAATCTTCCGCGATGCTCTGAAACGCCTCTTTTAATTTGGTCGAATCCTTTTCATAAAATTTTCCGCCGGTTTCGTCCGCCATAATATTCAGAATTTCGACGGTCACGGGAATTTTTCGCTTTGACGCTGAATTTGCCTCGGTTTTAAATATAATCGGATAAAAAAATGTGTCTGATTTCTGGAGAGTTTCGATAGTTTGCTGCGCCGAAATTCCGCTTCCGGTAACGATTCCGTCGGTCAGCGCAATAATCGCTTTTCTGCCTTTCAGCGCGGCGAAAAATTGCTGCGAAACGCGCATCACCGCGTCATACATATCCGAGCCGTTGACGTTTGAAATGTTCACTTTTTCAATCGCGTTGTCGAGAGTTTTGCGGTCGGATTCGAGTTTGGTATAAAAAATCGTGCGGTTGTCGAAACTGACGATTAAGGCTTTGTCGCCGGGACGCAGAATTTTGACGAAATCCCGCGCGGCTTTTTGAATTTTGCCGAGAACATTTTTCGTGCTGTTGCTCGTGTCGAGCAGAATAGCGACGTTCATCGGTGCTTCTTCGTTCAGAAAAAGCTCGATTTTCTGCGCCAGACCGTCTTCGTAGATCGTAAAATCTTCCTTTTTGAGTCCCATGATGTAATTCCCTTTTTTGTTGCTGACCGTCAGCGGAATCGTAAAAAGCAGCGTGTCAACCTTGATCGGCGTGGTGTCTTCCTCATCTTGTGCTTTGGAAATCAAAGGCGAAATTATGCAGAAAAGCAGCACCGCCGCCAAAATTTTAAGATGAAATCTTGTTTCAAACTTCAAATACATCACATCATACATTCTGATATTTCGCTTCATATCATTAGGTTTCAAGACTGAATGGATTAAAGTCCGTGTCCTTATCATAATAATCTTCGTGTTCCGCCTTTTTCAAAAAGTTGACGATCAGATAGGTAAAAGGCGTAGCGACGGTTTCCCACAAGACTTTGATGAAATAATTGCCGATCATCACGCTGATTAATTGTTCGTTCGACCACACTCCGAAAAACGCGACGGGATAAAAAACCAGACTGTCGGCAATTTCGCCCAAAATCGTCGAGCCGATTGTGCGAATCCACAAAAATTTACCGCTTGTCAAGAGTTTTAATTTCGCCAACACGAATGAATTAACAAATTCGCCCATCCAAAACGCTGTCAGCGAAGCTAAAACGATGCGCGGGGTTTGCCCGAAAATTTGATTGACGGCTGAAACTTGTTCCGGCGACATAGTTTTCGCGGGCGGCAGAGCCGTCACGACAAACGCCATCAGCGACGCGAAAACCAACGCCGCAAAACCCGCCCAAATAACTTTCCGCGACCGTGCGTAGCCGTAAACCTCCGTCAAAATGTCGCCGAAAAGATAGCTGATCGGAAAAAACAAAACGCCCGTTCCAAAGATATACTCGCCGTAAAAAGGCAGATTTATATACGAAACCTTTTGCACACCGATCAAATTAGAGCAAAGCAAAACAGCGACAAATGCCGCCATTATCAAGTCGTAATATTTGTAAACTCTTTTTTCCTGCATTTGTTTTGTGTTTGTGAACAGCTCAATTTTGACAGTTTTATTTACCAATATCGCGCCGAAACTGCATTCCATTCCACGAAATATCATTGACGGCTTTATAGGAATTTTCAATCGCCTCCGCTAGATTTTCGCCGACTGCCGTGACACCTAAAACTCGTCCGCCGGAAGTTATAAAATTGCCATTTTCATCTTTAGCAGTTCCGGCGTGAAAAACTTCGACGTTTTTGTGCGTTTTGGCTGTGTCTAATCCGTTAATTGGTTCGCCGGTTTGCGGTTTGTTCGGATAATTTTTTGAAGCCAAAACCACGCACGCCGCACTTCCCTTTTGCCACTCGATTGTAAGTTTGTCGAGCGTTTGATTCAGCATCGCTTCGCAGATTTCAACTAAATCCGTTTGCAGTTGAACTAAAATCACCTGTGTTTCCGGGTCGCCGAAGCGCACGTTGTATTCCAAAACCTTCGCCCCCGCATCTGTCAGCATCAAACCGAGAAACAAGATTCCGCGAAACGGAAAACCTTCCGATTTCGCGCCTTCAATCGTTGGTTTGATAACTTCTTCGACGATTTTCGCGGTTTGTTTGTCCGTTAATAAATTACGGTCGGAAATTGTCCCCATTCCGCCGGTGTTTGCGCCTGTGTCGCCTTCGCCGATGCGTTTGTGATCGCGCACCGGCGGCATCAGCGCAAAATTTTCGCCGTCGGCAAATACGAGCAGCGAAACTTCGCGTCCGAACAGACGTTCTTCCAATACGATTTTTTCCGCCGCGTCTTTGCCGACAATTGTTTCGAGTTCGTCAATTGCTTCGACGGCTTCGCGGCGATTTTGTGCGACAACCACGCCTTTTCCTGCCGCGAGTCCGTCGGCTTTAATGACGGTCGGCGCGTTTTCATCGCCGAAAAAATTGCCGTCTAAAATCTCTTTTGCTTCGGCGGTCGAATTTGTGGTTTTGTATTTGGCGGTCGGAATATTGTGCCGCGCCATAAAATCTTTGGCGAATGATTTGCTCGCTTCGAGCTGCGCGGCTTTTTGGCTGACACCGATTATTTTTAAGCTGCGCTTTTCAAATTCGTCAACAACGCCGAGCGCAAGCGATGTTTCGCCGCCGACAAAAGTCAGATTAATCGCGTTTGCCTCAGCAAAATCGGCGAGCTTTTCGATTTCGTCAGGTCTAATATTAACTAATTCGGCAATTTCGCCAATTCCGGCATTTCCGTTAGCGCAGAAAATTTGGCTGACTTTTTTGCTTTTTTTGAATGTGTAACACAGCGCGTGTTCGCGTCCGCCTGAGCCGATTACCAATATTTTCATAGATTATTGTCTGAAAAATTTGAATGAAAATGAAATTTTAATATTAAACTCAAACACTGATTTCGACAAATTTTAATATTTTTTTTCGCGCAAACTTGACAGCAATAACCATTAGTTATAACTTCAACAATGATTCACTCGAAAAGAACATTTCAAACTAATTTTTGTGTTTTCGCATTAAATCTTTTTAAAATTGATTCTCAATGCGCGTTTAAGGTTATCAAATCTTTATCGCACTTATCTTAGATAATGTTAGTTTGCAGCCAAATATCTTTGGTAAATAATAAACAAGTTAAGTGAAATCAAGGAGGGAATATGAATCCGTATTTAGAAACAAACAATTTAAAGGAATTCAACGAAAAAACCTTTGCCGACGATGGCGAATTTCAGGATCGCAACATACCTTGTATTGACTGCGGACAAGATTTTATCTGGTCTATCGGCGAACAGGTCTTTTTCCGTGACAAAGGCTTGACCAACCCGCCGAAACGCTGTAAAGGCTGTAAACAAGCCAAGAACGAACGTCTCGCCGCAATCGCCGCCGCGCAGGATGCGGGAGTTAAGCAAAGAATCGAAGTCGCCGTTCACTGCGCCAAATGCAATTCTTATACAACCGTTCCCTTTTATCCGTCACAAGGTCGCCCGGTTTTGTGCCGCAGTTGCTATCTGGAAAAACATCCTAACCTGATTAACGGCAATATTAAAGAATAATTTAACCGCCGACGTGAACATTCGGTCGCCTTTCCGGGTCGCTTTCAGCTTGTCTTAAAATTTCTCTCGTAACCGGAGCGGTATCCCCTTCGCCGAACAAAATATAACGAATCAAATAAGTTATCGGATTGCCTTCACTCCAGCCAAAATAAACGTGCGGAATTTTCCCGGTGCGGTCTCTCAGATACATCAAAAATGCCGCAATCGCATTTGGGACTGCCGGCGATTCAGTCCGCAATATTTTGTAGCCGTCAATCTCAACACCGCGAATCTTTAGTTTTCCCTTAAATTCGGAAGCGTCACCCAAATCTATTTCGTAAAAGATTACCGGATCGGTCGAAGGAATGTGATTATCTATGCGTTTTTCGTGTTCCTTGAAACGATATTCGGCAACATCGCCTTTTTCGCGCCGGTTCGTGACGATGCGAATATCTCCGGCTTCCATTTCTTCGACAAATTCCTTTGCTTTCGCGTCAAGCACAATATTGTCAATCCGAATTTCCGTTGAGCGTAACGCCCTCGAAATAAATGACGCGGCGATAATTGTGAAAATAAAAAACGACGCGATCTTGATGCCGTCAGGACGCTCAAAAACATTGGTGATGGTCGTGTAGGCAAAAACCACCGAAATTATCCCGTAAGCATACGCCCAACGATTGTTTCTGCGCCACGCCGAAAGCGTCACGGCAACCGCCGCCGAAGACATCAGCACTAAAACGCCGGTTGCGTATGCCCCGCCCTGCGCGTCCACATCGGCTTCAAAAATGATCGTCACGACAAAACAAATCAATGTAAAAACAATTGTTAAAGGACGCGTCGCCCGCGCCCATTCGGGAGCCATCCCGTAACGCGGCAAATATCGCGGCACGATATTCAAAAGTCCCGCCATTGCCGATGCGCCCGCAAACCATAATATTAAAATCGTGCTGATGTCATAAACCGTGCCGAAAACATTACCGACCGTCGGGCTGAAAATTTCACCGAATTTGTCGTGTGCGATATACGCCAGAGCGCGACCGTTAGCTTTGCCTTTTTCCATTCCACACGAGCAAAATTTTGGAAGTTCAAGAAGTTTTTCCGTGTTGCCGCATTCAATCTTCGGACAAAATTCGCGTTCGGGAATCATTACGCTGGTGATAAAGCTGCTCGCAATCAGCATAAAACTCATAATTAACGCCGCTGTTGCCAGCATCTTTCGCGTGTTGCCGATGCGGTTCGGACTTTTCACCAGCGGCATCACGGCAACGCCTGTTTCAAAACCAGAAAGACCGAGCGCGAGTTTTGGAAAAACGATCAGTGACAGCGCGACAATCATTATTAAACTTCGCGCTTCGACTCCGCCGGTTGCTGTCTTATTGGTGAAAAGTGCCGTTCGCCAATTCGATAAAAGGTCTGGATGAACAAAGAAAACCTCGTAAATTCCGACCGCGACGACGATTAAATTTAAAAACAAATAAATCGCCACCAACACAACGGCGATGCCGATTGCTTCCTTGAATCCTTTCAGAAAAACCGCGCCCAGAATCGAAATCAAAACGAGCGTAATAATAATCGGATGACCTAAAAAAGCAAGATTTCCATGCACGAAAGGATTTTCGAGAACGTGCGCGGTCGCGTCTGCGGCTGAAAGTGTAATCGTAATCACAAAATCCGTCGCCACGAATCCGAGTAGAGCTAACACAAAAAGTTTACCCTTCCAACGTGAAAGCAATGCTTCAAGCATTGCAATCGAGCCTTCGCCGTGCGGACTTTCTTTTGCGACGCGGCTGTAAATCGGCAACGCGCCGAACAGCGTCAGTAAAATTAAAATCAGAGTCGCAACCGGCGATAAAACTCCGGCGGCAATAAAAGCGATTCCGGGTTGGTATCCGAGCGTCGAAAAATAATCAACGCCGGTCAGACACATCACCTTCCACCACGGATGCTGATGATGTTTGCTTTCCTTTTCGTGAGGACCTTCCATCTCCTCGACTCCTTGATACAACCACTTTTGCAGCCAACTTTTTTTTGTCTTTTCCATAAAATCACTTTAAAAGTGCCGAAAGACCGACAGACAAATTACATCTGCGATCTTTCGATGTAAAAATCACGATTATCTCAATTACAGCACAATACTTTCGGAGGCTGGATTTTAACTTTTTAATTCATTAAATGAACAAACCAAATTTTACGAGTATTTATTTTCAGGTCAAGCGGTGGGTTGATTTATTTCAATCATTTAAAGAATTAACGGGGCAACGTCTCCCATTCCGTCGCCCCTTGGGTCACGAGTCCTCACTCCTCGCAACCAAATGTTCACCAGGGAGGTGAACAGCATCAATTAATCACAAAACTAAAAATTTTGCAAATATTCTAATTAATTTCGGTTTGATTAAGAGTAATTAGTCGAATGTGAGGCTGCTCCAAGGATTTGCAAACTTTTCAACCGTTATATTTCCGATCAAAAAATCGGTTACGCCATCTTTGTTTTGAAGATAAATACTGTATTCTCCGAATGGGGCATCGGAACTTATTTTGACTTCGAAGCTGAAAACTGAAAGTTCTTTTCCATAATCTAGTTTTGTGTAATTTCCCGCACTGACATTTATAAAAGGTGAATTTGCGCCGACCTTCAATTCATCAGGATTCAGATTTTTTCCGCCGACATAGATTTGATAAGACTTGCCACTGTTGACCGGCACCGAGAGTTTGGAAAGCTGCCCGTTAAAGCCGGATAACTGAACGTCAAAAGTTTGAACGGATGTTATTATTTTTTTTGTAACTACTGATGTTTTGCCCTTCGCAACATCAATTTCACCCAGATATTGCCCTCCTGAATTATTTGTAAAATCCTGCGTATAAATCCGGTATTTATTTGACTCCAAACCTTTGAACTGAAAACTGCCGTCGGCGTTGACGTTGTTTCCAGCGGCGACACGTCCGGTTTCAGATTCTTCCAGCCAAGCGTAAAAACCTTTGGCTGTTTTGCTGTTTGTCAGAATGATTTTGCCGTCAATTCCGCCGCAGCACTCATCGTCATTTTTTGCACCGTAAATTGCGCGAATTTGTGTAATGTCGTCTTCACTCAACGTGCGTGGACTAAAACTCGAAAGATTGAAAACACCGTTTTTACCCTGATGTTCGTTCATCGTAGAACCAACTACTGCCGAATGTTCAAGTCCGAGAAGATGTCCGATTTCGTGAGTTAGAATTGACTCAAAATCGAATGTGCCGATTGAACCGTCGGTTGAAAATTGCTGATAAGGGTTGAAAACAATGTCAGCTTCTGAAATGTCGCTTTTGCGGTTGTAAAAAACTCTCGTGCGGGCGGAAATTTCGGTTGTATCACCGCCGAATACCAACAAATTTTCCGGCGTTTGCGCGATTGTAACAAGGCTGATTCCGTCGCCTGAGTTGCCTGCCGGACTGACCGATAATTTGTCCGTCCAAGTGACTTGAAACTCGATATTCGTAACCGCTTCCCAAGTTTCCAGACTACGCTGAACCGCGCCTTGAATATCGCTGTCAGGTCTTAAGGAAAGATTTGGTTTTAGCAATGAGTTTGAGAATGCAATCGGTATTAAGACTTTCTTCCAGTGAAGCGGCGATGACTTTGATACTTCGGCAAACTGCGGGGCATCGGCAAAGACCGGCATTGAGAATATCAATGCCGCCAAAACCAAGCAGATTAACTTTGCCTTTTGAATCATTAAATCGAATTATCTAGCCTTTGCCGCCAAAGCCGTCAGCACCATCCACACCGATATTTTCCAAATCAGAAAAATTAACGATTAAAAGCAGAACAACCAGCGACACAGTTGCCAACACATAAAGCAGAGCGATTTGCTCAAATGCGATCAGCACACCGATCACGATTGCGACAATCAAAAGCCAAAAAAGCGCAACCGAACGACGGCTGTATTTACTAAATGTTTTTGCCATAATTACAATGAATGACTTTCAATTTGAACGAAAGCCTGTTCTATATTGATACCAAATTTCAAGTTTCTTAACAATCAAAAAGTTCAGATTATTTCACATCTCAAACCATCAATCAATCACCTGCAATGGTAATTTGCCGTTAATGCTGCCGTTAGTTTCATCAATTTTGATGCTCGGCGGAAATTTTCGCTTGACACTTCCCTTTTGCGAAACTTCGACAATATCAAAGGCTTGCAATACTAAATCTTCTGTTTGATTCGCTTTAATTTTATTCAGATCAGTTTCGATTATTTTAGTTTCACTCTTGCTGCGACGGAATATCGTGACTTTTGCTGCATCCGCGTCCTTTGACAATCCGCCTGCGCCGGCAATCGCGCGTGAAACAGTCATCTGTGAGCGCGAAGCAATTTGGCGCGGAGTAATTACGCCGCCAATCACATAAATTGGCTGAGATTCCAGAACGGTAATAATGTCACCGCCCAAAATCTGCACATTCGCATCCTTTTTTCCGCTCAGTAAATCATTTATTCGGATGTTTATAAAACGTGAACCGTTGTCTTGACTGGCTGAGATATACCGTTCACGTTTTTTGTCATCTTTATCTACAGCGTCGGTTTTCGGTGCATTAATGTTGGCACAACTCAGACTGACAGGGCGAAAAATTTGAATCTCGCCGTTCGCTTTTTCAGTAAACCCACCGGATAAAATTATTAATTCGTTGAGATAAACCGGACGCTCGATTTGAAATCTTTGAGGCGTTTTGACTGCCCCGAACAGCGTCGTATTGGGACGATTTGAACGGTCGAGAATTTTGACAACAACTTTCGGGTCGCGTAAAAACTTGCTGTATCCTTTCGCAATCTCGGCGGCGACCTCATTTTCATTGCGGCAAAGTCCGTAAACACGATTTTCGAGCGCGTCGAGTCCGTTCAAAAAACCTTCGGGTGTCAATGTTCCGCGCCAATCGTAGTCGTAACTTCCGACGACATCAACTTCAATTAAATCACCTAAATGAATCAGTTTAAGTTCGCTTTCTGATTGTTGCTGCGAAGCGGGTGTTTGTGATAATGCCGGAATTTGCAGCAATATTAAAATAATTGCGAATGCTAAAATATAACTTTTTTTTTCGGCTTTGAATAACAAAATAATTACTTATACCATAATCCGTTTCATTTTGTGACTGTTTGACGGAAAAATTTATGGTTCGAGGAAATCGAAACATTGTTCAATCTTTAGAAATACCATCGCCGACAATCTCATTTTTGATGGGCGGCGTTTTCTTGATTTTTCTGGTCGGTTTCGACGAAACCGTTCCCGGAACGGCAAACCCCATAAACTCCCAGTTACAATTATCACATAAAAGATTATAGCGGAACAACATTTTCGACCACAGCGGAGTTGGACGATAACCTCGTCTGATCCGATCACTACGACATTTGGGACATTTTTGACTAATCATTTAATACTTACCTGAGATTTTTTTCTTGTTTGAGGAAATCTCGACGATTTTATTTATTTCATTATTTATTTTCTCTGCCAGCAAATCGGTTTCAGAGTTGTGAACGCTTTCCCTCGCCAGAAAAAAAAGCGCATCTTTGTAATGGCTGATCGCCCGTTTATAATTTCCTTTATAAGCTGACCTTTCAGCCTGTTCGATCCAGTGTGTTACTCTGATCGAAACAACATATTCCTTGACAGCGGCTTCTGATTCGACAAGCCGCATTTCAAATGGGTAAAAAGCCAGAGCCTCTTCCAACACATTGAGAGCTTTTTGCGCGATTTCGGTTTTTTCCGTCATTGCGACACGATTTTTTGCTTCCTGAGTCAGATGCCGTGATTCGATTTCAGCCCAAGCCAGTAAATGAAATTTGTGCAAATCCTTAACGATTTCACGTCCGCGCCGCAATCCCGCAATTCGCGGCGAACCGGCGTGAACCGTTTGCAATTCATTTTTACTGATTTCGAGGTATTCGTTGCAAATCTCGAAAACTTCGTGATGACCGTCGGAAAGTTTCATTAAAACTTTCGCCGCCTCGGATTTTTTTTGAATTTGTTTGATAATTTCCGCATTTTTTTCGAGCGTCAATTTTCTTTCAGGCAAATTCGCTTTTGTTTGCAATGTTGCATTATCCAAGGTATAGTCGAGCCGCTTCTGCACTAGAATATAACGATCACGCGCCTTTCTTAAAACAATTTCACGAAGAAAAACCGCACCCATTAAAATCAAACTCGCCCCGATTCCCGCCGGAATCCAAGGCATTTCCTCATCGCCTTCGTGCAAAATCCCCCAAACGAGAAAGAAAAACGCAATCGTCAACGCTGCCGCCAAAATGTAATAATTAGATGCCGGAAGCCAAAACGGACGATGATATTTCACCGGATAATTTTTCTTCATTGGAAGCTAGTTAGACGAATTTGTAAAAGGGGTTTGTTTAAACAACCGAATTCGGTATTCAAATTACTATGTTAAGTTTTTTTGAATTATTTGCCAAATTGATAATTATATTGAAATTTTTGAGCGAACTTGTCAATAATAAATTTCTTTTTCGTGTAAGATTCCCAAATCTGCTGTATGGTTAGTTTGTATGAGCGGTAAAAAAAAGAAAAAAACCGAACTGACGATTTTTGATTCGATTCGTAAACCGACCGCACCGCCGAGTCAGAAATTCGGTCAGGACAAACCTGACGAAAAAGCTATTCCGTCCGGGCGCAAAGCGAAACATAAGAAAAAGGACGATACAACAGATTAGATTATGGGATTTTTCAAAAAGTTTTACAATAAAATCGTGAATGCGGATGTTTGGGCGCGTCCCGAAATGGCGGTGACATTTCGCGCTGAAATTATGCCGGGTAAAGACCGAGAGGCGCGAACTTTCAAAATCAAGGAAGTTTTGCCGAATGGTCGCGTCATTCTTTATGATTTTACCGGCGAACATCGTCAGAGTTCATTTGAGCCGATTAATTTTAAACGTCAAAATCCTTAATATTTACCATTCGTAAACTCTTCCGACTTCTAAAATTTCCAGATTCGCAATGTTTAGTTCTTTAATTTGACGACAAACCTGTTCAAAATACATCGGTTTGATATTAACGACAAAAATCGGGCAGTTTTGTTTCAGCTTCGCCAATTCCGTTTTCAGTTTTGCCGGTGTCAGATGATGAGAATTGCAGGCTAATCCTTCAAGTTCATCAGGGAAAGCGCATTCGACCATAATTGCCGACAGATTTTTTTCCTCGTTGACGACTTCCCAAAACCGGTTAATTTCAGACGTGTCATTTGTTAGAGCAAACGTCGTTATCTGGTCGGAAACGATAAATCCGACGGACGGAACTTTGTGATTGACACCGACGGGTTTAACGGTCAAATGTTTAACTTTAAAAACCTCTTCGACGACAAATGGACAATATTTTAGAATTATTCCGTAATCGTTCGTCAATTCCGAAAAACGCGGATAAATTGACCAGTTAAAAATGTCGCGTTCGAGAATTTCAATGACTTCGCCGGTTGCGTAAATATTGATCGGTCGCTTAATCGTCGCAAATAAATCATCAATATAAAGCGGCAAACCGGCGATATGATCGAGATGTGCGTGTGAAATAACGACATCGCGGATTTTGCTTTTCTGCACTGAATTTGCCGACATCCCTAAACTTCCGGCATCAAAAGCGATCAGATCATCAACTACGAAACAAGCGAGATGCTGCCGCGCCGAAGCGCAGCCGTTATCGTCAAAAGTGCTTGGAAGAAGTTGGAATTTCATCAATTTTCAATATCTAAAATTTTATCAACGCGCACAAGTTTGAGCGCGTCCACCGTCAATTTGGTAGGTTGCGCCGGTGATCCACGCAGCCTTTTCCGATGCCAGAAAATAAATTAAATCGGCAACTTCTTTGGCTTCGCCGGCGCGTCCGATTGGATGTGTATTTTTCGCGTTTTTCAGGAAGTTTTGGTAATCATCATCAGCCATTCCGCCACGTTTATGCAAATTTGTCACAACCACGCCCGGATTGACCGCGTTGACGCGCACGCCCTTTGCTGCAAGTTCCAACGCCGAACAGCGTGTCAGTTGGTCAACTGCCGCTTTTGAAACGCAGTATGACAAAATGTTCGGAAACGAACGAGTTCCGGCAACGCTTGAAACATTAACGATATTTCCCTTTGTTTGTTCGAGATGCGGCAGACATTTTTGCATCATAAAAAACACCGAACGCAAATTTATGTCGAACATTTTGTCCCAATCGTCGAGTGTCGTATTTTCAATCGAACCGTTCATAATGATACCGGCTGAATTAATTAGAACGTCAATTTGACCGAAGTTTTGAATCGTACTATTGACTAATCTTTCAACCTGCGTCGTTTCTCGGATGTCCGCTAAATGAACTTTGACTGAGCCTTTTTTACCGTTCACCTGATCGCGCAGAGAATTTAACTCTTTTTCGTTTCTTCCGACGGCAACGACATTTGCACCGTTTTTGGCAAAAAGCACTGCGGTTGCCCGTCCGATGCCGCTGCTTGCACCCGTAATAACTACAACTTTTTCTGTCATATTTAAAGAAGGACTTTATTTAACTTTTTTGCAGTTTAACACAAAAATATTTTTATGAGTCTAAAGGATTTATTTTTGAAAGACAAAATTTTACGGCATTTTTTTCGCAAAAAAAGGACGTTTCGTAAGAAGCGTCCGAGTTTAGTTTAAGTATTTGTATCGTTTTGAAAATGTTTGGGACGATTTCAAATCGTTTTGCATTAATTCGTTACGCGCGGCTTGTTTGCGTTTGCGGCGTAAAGAATTTTTCAATCGCCTGACGTGTTTCATCACGTTTGCGCTGCTGAAAATCACTAACCCAGGTCGTCACCGTTGAAACCATTTCGCGGGCGGCAGCCTGTGTAGTATTTTTCTCGACAACGATAGGCTGGGCAGGCTTTTCCGCCATTTTTAATTCAGCTTTTTTGATTACTTTTATTTTTGCCTTAGCTGTCATAATTACCTCTCTAACGTATTTATTTTTTTAATTATTATTTCCAAAGAAAATTTTTGTATTTCCCTTGCTCATCAGTCTTGCAATTTCAGTGCCACTCCTAAGACGAATCTCAAATTATTTTTTGCAGTTTTTTACATATCCTGTTGAAACAAAAATTTTATTTCGCAAACTGCCAAGAATTTATTTGATTTTTGCGAATTGCTAATTTCTTTAACGTCTTAACCATTCCGTTTGTTCCGCCGATTTTCATTTTCAATCCGATATTTTCGGCACTTCAATATGAACGATGGATCACAAACCTCTTGCACGGCGGCTGGCATATTCATTGCAAAATAGAATCTCGTATGGTCTTTCGTGATTTAATAATAGTCTATCTTGCCTGCGGCGCACCGTTCGGCGTTTATTACTTTTTACAACATCGTAACCTGACCGAATCAAAATATCTGTGGCTGAAATCACTGGTTAGATTTGTCTGTTGGATACCTTTCGCCGTCAGATTAGTTGCTCGAAAATCTTTATTTACAAAACTTTACAACAATGCTTTTGAGAAAAATTCAATTTTGCAGGCTAAAAAAGAAAGTGAAATTGCCGTCACTCAAAAATATTTTGAAAATACTTTGCTTGAATACGGAATCAATGTTTCAATTTTTGAATTTCGTGAGATCTTTGAGCGATACGTCGGTTTAACGCTTGAAATAAAAAACGAAATAATTGAAAACTCCGTTCAGGAAAAAGAGATTTATCGCATCACGAATCACAACAACAAAAAACTTGCTGAAATTTGTCTTCACAGACGCAACCGCAAACGACTTTTTTTTCATCAAAACTTGGCGCGGCGAGATTTTGTTGAAATTCTCGAACAATTAATCGAATTATCCGAAACACCGCCGGATTTAATTAGGGAAGCCGCCAAACTTTTTAAGCTGCTCGATGATTCCGAAGCTCAAAATTTTCTTGAAAAACTTTCAATGAATACTTTGCAAACGCGGAAGACAGCGAACGTCAATCAATTGGAGAATGATTTATGGAAATCCGGGAAACAAAAACCATTACAAGACAAGATAATTTCACCCAATATGCAAATTTTGACGGCGGCGAACTCGTCAATGAAAGATTAAAATCTCTGCTTGCACGCAACGCTGAAACTGCCCGAAAAAAGGAAATGTATCATTCAGACCGTGAATTTCTCGAAGCTGAAATGATGAAAACGCCGCTCTCTCTCAGTCAAACATATTCATATTTCGGTTTAATGCTCGGTGTTTTTCCGCCGGCGGCGATGTTTATTCGTTTTGCGATTGACGGCAGATTAGACGTTTGGGTTTTCGGCGTGATGTTTGTTATTAATTTGATTTCGGCGGTCGTCGGATTCTTTTCCGGTAAATTAATTGCGAAAAGTATTAATTATTTTGAGAAACTTTCGTGGACAAAAATGATTCTCGGTTTGCCGTTGATGGGTTTGTTGTGGGGAATAATTACCGGCGGCGCGGGCGGCATTATCGTTTTTCTGTTCGGCGCATTTTTCGGCGCAATCTTAGGCGGAATTGTTGGCAGCATTGCGCTTCCAAGTTTCACAATCTTTCACCGTTGGCTGAAAAAAGGCGAATCAATCGAACTAAAACATTTTCTGCCGGTTGCCTTCGGCGTGACTTTTATTATTTGCAGTTTCATTTTAGGCTTGTAATTTTAATCTGAACGAATTATTGTTACAAATCGAACATTTTGCATAAACCATAATTCTTCAGATTAAATGAAAAAGTCTATTGTTTTATTCGTCGTTTGCTTAATTTGCATTTTTTCGCAAGCTATTTTTTCACAAACACGCCGTAAATCCACATTTCAATCGTGGAACGAAGTCCAACTTATCGTGCCGTTAGTGCGCGGAAAAGATTCTAAAGGCAAATCAGTTGATCGAGTGACCGCAACATTCGGCGGAATTGAGAGAATCGGCAGGAGTAATCTCGATCTCCTCGACAATCGTTACGGAGTCGTGTTCGATTTTCGCGTCAATAAATATTTCAGTCTGCTGTCTTCGGTTCTCTACCGGAAAGACGAATTGGTCAAAAGTCGTCGAAATTATGAAACGCGTCTTGATTTCGGGTTGACGCTTTCTAAAACTTTCAAAAAAATCACGTTTAAAGACCGAAATGAATTTGAGCATCGCTTTCGCAATTCACGAATTGACACAAATTTATACAGAAATCGTTTACAAATCAGCTATCCGGTAAAATATAAAGAAAAAGAAATTTTTTCGCCGTTCATTTCCGAAGAAGCATATTACGAATTAAAATCTAAAACCGTTGTTCTGAATGATTTTTACGCCGGAATCACGCGAAAACTCACGCCGAAAATTTCTCTTGATTTAGCTTATATCAGAAGCGACGGCAAACCCGTCAACGTCAACGGTTTCAGTGTCGGACTCAAAATCAAACTTCGATAGCTTCTCGCCAAGAGAAATTTTTAGCGTTAAGATTATTTCGACGCGATGCTTGTTTTACTCCATCTTTTCGCACTTTTCCTGCTCGTTTTGCTCGGATTTTATGTATTCGTGGCAAATCCGCGCAACCGCGCACACCAAACCTTCGCCGCATTTATCGCCTGTCTCGCGCTCTGGACAATTAAGGATTTAATTTTTTGGAACTTTCACGAAGCTAACGCCGCAAGCGGTTGGTGGGCGGCTTCGAGTTTTATTATCGCGCTTCTAATGCAGTGCGTTTTGGTGATTTTCGCGTGGGTTTTCCCTGAAAATGCGCGAACTCCCCGAAAACGTGCCGCGATTGTTTTTGCGCCGAGTTTGATTTTGATTCCTGCTGCGCTGTTCGGGCTTTTGTGGCGCAAAGTCGGATTTGTTGACGGAAAATTCGAGATTGACCTCGCGCCGCTGGCTTACGCATTCGTCGTTTATGTTTATCTCGTTTTCGGTTACGGCGCATTGATTTTATTCAAGAAATACCGCAAATACCGCAAAACTCAGCGCGGTCAGCAAGTCGGCGCGATTCTTTGGGCTTTAGTCATTACCGGCGTTTTGAAAACTCTCGCTAATATAATTTTCCCTTTTTTCGGTGTTTATTCGATGCTTCCGTTCAGTTCTATTTTCGTTCTGCCGGGAGTTTTGATTTATGCTTACGCGATTTCAAATTTCAAACTTTTCTCGCTCGAAAACGCGCTCGATCAATTTCGGCTTTTTCCGATTGCTTATAAAATCGCTCTGAGCATTGCGTCGGTAGCAATCATCAGCTTTATTCTTTTTCAAATTCCGATTGTTTACTGGGCGTTTCAGGACGGAACGACGTTTGAAGCGTGGCGCAAATATCTGGTTTTCAGCGTGATTTCTGCGCTTGTCCCGAATCTTTTGCTTGTTCTGCTGATCGTGCGGACAATTTCTCGTCCTTTGCAAAAAATAACTTTGGCAGCGGTTCAAGTCACGGAAGGCGAATACGGAACGGAAGTTGATTTGCGAAAAAGCAACGACGAAATCGGTTTATTGGCAAATAGTTTCAACGAAATGAGTCGTAAAATGGCGAACGACATCGAACAACTTCAAAAACTCAGCGATCAACTAATCAGAACCGAAAAACTCGCGGCGATGGGAACGCTTTCGGCAGGAGTCGCACACGAAATCAATAATCCGCTGGCGGCAATTTCGTCCCTGATTCAAATGATGCAGTCGAAAAATAATCTGGATGAAAAAATGTCCGAGAATCTCAAAATAATTTCGACGCAAATTCAGCGTATTACACAAGTTACCAAAGATATGATGGATTTTGCGCGGGTGCGTCCCGCCGCGAAAACCTCAATTAATATCAACGATTTAATCGAAAAAAGTTTGCGTTTGGCGAGTTTTGACAAATCATTTCAAAAATTGCAAATCAAGAAAATTCTCGCTGAGAATCTGCCTCAAATCTTCGGCGACGGCGACCAACTTGAGCAGGTTTTTCTGAATTTACTGCTCAACGCCCGCGATGCAATGCCTGACGGCGGCGAACTTCTGATTGAATCCTCACAAAATAAAGATAATTTGCGAATCGAATTCGCTGACAACGGTATCGGAATCGAAGCCGAAAATCTCAAAAAGATATTCGATCCGTTTTTTACGACTAAACCGACCGGCAAAGGAACGGGCTTGGGACTTGCCGTTTGTTACGGAATAATTACGGCGCACAACGGCAAAATTGAGGTCACGAACAACGAATTCGGCGGCACGAAATTTATAATTTCACTGTCCGTTAATGAGCAGTCGGCAACTTGACACAAAAATCAATCCGTAGCAATTTATTCTTGCACTTCTTTTTAATCCAAATTTAAGGAAATTCAAAATGAAAAGATATTTTTGTAGCTTTTTGGTTCTAATATCGTTTTGTTGTCCGTTGTTCGGACAGGAAAAACCGACGGCGTTTATTAATGCAAAAATAATTCCGATTGTCGGCGATCCGTTTGAGCAAGGAATTTTGCTGATTCAAAACGGCAAAATTCTTTCGGTCGGTGATGCACGAACGATCAAACTTTCGTCGGACGTTCAAATTATTGATTTAAACGGCAAAATCATTATGCCCGGACTTGTTGACTCGCACAGTCATATCGGCGAACCGGCGGGCGCGGACGGTTCTGCGCCGATTCAGCCGGATGTTCGCATTCTGGATTCGCTTAATCCGCGTGCGTCGAGCATTCAACGCGCACAATCGGGCGGAATTACGACCGTCAACGTAATGCCCGGTTCGGGACATCTCGACAGCGGACAGACGCTTTATCTGAAACTCCGAGATGGTGCAATCACGGTCGAAGATTTATTGATTTACGATAAAGACGGCAAATATATGGGCGGAATCAAGTTCGCCAACGGCACGAATCCGATGCGCGGAACCGGCGGATTTCCCGGCACACGCGCCAAATCAGCCGCACTCGTCCGCGAACAATTTATCAAAGCGCAGGAATATCGTAAAAAAGTTCTGGCGGCAAAAGGTGACGCGACGAAAATGCCCACGCGCGATCTTGGAATGGAGGCGTTAGTCGAAGCACTCGACGGAAAACGGATGATTCATTTTCACACGCATCGCCACGACGATATTGAAACGGTTTTGCGGCTCAAACAGGAATTCGGTTTCCGCGTCGTGCTGCATCACGTTTCCGAAGGCTGGAAGGTCGCCGACGAAATCGCGAAGGCAAATGTTCCGGCTTCGATTATTTTAATTGATTCTCCGGGCGGCAAACTCGAAACGACCGATATTACCTATAAGAACGGCGCGATTCTCGAAAAAGCGGGCGTATTAGTGGGTTTTCACACGGACGATTACATTACCGATTCACGACTTTTCCTGCGTGAAGCCGCGTTATCGGTTCGCGCCGGAATGAGCCGCGAAAAAGCTCTCTACGCGATGACGATGGCAGGTGCGATTATGCTCGATTTGAGAGATCGCGTCGGTTCGCTCGAAAAAGGTAAAGACGCAGATTTTATTATTTTAAGCGGCGATCCGTTGAGCGTTTACACACACGTCGAACAAACATTTGTTGAAGGCAAAAGCGTTTTCAATCGCAGCAATCCGCTTGATTATTTAACGGCAGTCGGCGGTTTCGGCGCGACAACCGATAAATTAATTCACATCAGTTGTTTCGACGACGATGCCGATCTGGGAGGTGCAAAATAATGGGGAAGAAAAATATTATCCACAGATACACACAGATAAACACGGATAAATCAATAGATTCAAAACAGATTTCTGATCTAAAAAAATCTGTGTTTATCTGCATTCATCTGTGGACAATTCTCTTATTTTTTACAGTTCAATCCTTCGCGCAAATTGCCGTCAAAAGCGAAATGATTTGGACAATGGTGGGCGAACCGATCACGAACGGCGTTGTTTTAATCAATAACGGCAAGATCGAAGCCGTCGGAACTGCCGCGCAGATTAAAATTCCCGCGAATTACAAAGGTATTTCCGCAAAAGTCGTCACGCCCGGATTGATTGACGCGCATTCGGTCATCGGTTTGAACGGTTATTTGAATCAGCCGAACGATCAGATGGCACTCGACCAAACTTCGCCGATTCAGCCGGAACTTCGGGCGATTGACGCATACAACACCGAAGAAAAATTGATCGAATGGGTGCGCGGTTTCGGTGTCACGACGATTCACACGGGACATCAGCCGTCCGCGCTCGTTTCGGGACAGACGATGATCGCCAAAACATTTGGCAAGGACATTGACGAAGTAACGCTCGTCCCGACCGCGATGATTGCTGTAACTTTAGGCAACGATTCAATCGCCGCACAAGGAAAATCGCCGGGAACACGCGCCAAACAAATTTCGATGCTCCGCGCCGAATTAATCAAAGCACAAAATTATAAAGGCGAACCGCGCGACTTGAAGCAGGAAATGTGGAAAAAAGTTTTGAGCCGCGAAACCCCGCTTTTGATTACGGCAAACAAGGCGCAGGACATCATCAGCGCACTGCGGCTTGCCAAAGAATTCAACCTCAAAATTGTCCTCGACGGCGTTGCCGAAGCGCAGATCGTGATGAATGAAATCAAGGCTTCCGGCTTTCCCGTCATCGTCCACGCAACAATGGCGCGGGCGGGCGGCGACAGCGAAAGTCTTTCGATGGAAGACGCGGCGAAACTCAAAGCGGCAGGAATCCTCGTTGCACTGCAAAGCGGTTACGAAGGTTACGTTCCGAAAACCCGCGTCGTTTTATTAGAAGCGGCAATCGCGGCGGCAAACGGAATGTCGAAACGCGACGCGCTGGCGACGATCACGATTGACGCGGCAAAAATCCTCGGTTTAGACAATCGAATCGGCTCGATTGCGGTCGGCAAAGACGCTGATCTGGCAATGTATGACGGCGATCCGTTTGAATATCTGTCGCACTGCACCGGCACGATTATAAATGGTATTGTTGTCAGCGATGTTATTCGTTAGTTTCAAATAAAAAAGGCGCGAAAATTAATTTTCGCGCCTTTTTTAATGTTTTATATTTCCCGCCAAAAGATTGACCGCGTGCTGTAAAACCGGCTTGAGAACTTCAAAACATTCGCGCACGCCTTTCGGCGAACCGGGCAGATTGATAATTAAAGTTTGATTGCGGATGCCGCAAACGCCGCGTGAGAGAATCGCTTTCGGATTGAGTTTTGCTGTTTCATATCGCATTGCTTCAGCGATTCCCTGCGCTTCTTTTTCGATCACGGCACGGGTCGCTTCGGGCGTGTTGTCGCGCGTCGCAAAACCGGTTCCGCCGGTCGTGATGATTAAATTTACGTCGCTGCGTTCGGTTGAAACATAAAGTGTCTGCCGCAAATCGTCGAAATCGTCGGTAACGATAATTTTTTCAACAACTTCCGCGCCGAATTCTTCTAAAAGTTCGCGCAAAGTATCGCCCGAAACGTCGTCGGCTTCGACACGCGAATCGCTGACGGTGACGACGACGGCTTTAATTATTGAGTCATCCGCCATAATTGATAAAATTCTTGAGCCAGCATCGGTCCATTACGACTAATAATCCGGCATCTTCGGCGCGTTTTGCAGCTAACTTGTCAATCACGCCTTCTTGCAGCCAAACAGCTTTTGCACCGATTTTGATGGCTTCGTCAACCGCACTGCCGGCTTCTTCTGAACGGCGAAAAATATCCACGAGATCAACTTTTTCTTCCAATTTTGATAACGAAGCGACGGCTTTAATGCCGAAAACTTCAGTTTCGTGCGGATTTACCGGGATGATTTTGTAGCCTTTTTTCATCATAAAAGAAGCGACACCGTTTGACGGGCGAAATTGATTTGAAGAAAGTCCGACAACGGCAATCGTTTTGCATTCCGCGAAGATTCGTCTAAATGTTTCAGGTTCGTTCATAAATGTTCATTTAAATCCTCCTTGTAATAAGGTAATGAATCGGAGAGATAAATCGCAAACGGAATCAGCCAGATAAAATCGTTTGTCAGATTCATAATGAGCGCGGCAAACGTCCATTTGCCGAGGTAAATGTAGTAAATGATTCCAATCGGACCGAGAATTTTCCCGACAAATCCGACCAACGCCAACATAAAACCGCGTTCGGGGCGACGCGCAATTTCCAGATAAACAACGCCGTAAAGACCGACAATCATTCCGACACAAACAAATATTTCGGGATAATTCGGCAAATCCATTTTGGCGAAACGAAAAAGCCAATTCGGATCAACACTCACCCACAATCCCCAAATAATATTGTAAATTCCGGCGAGTATAAAAGTAAATTGATGGAGTTTACGTCTTTTCATAAATGATTTTCAGTGTGCTGTCTAAAATCTGAAAGGTAAATTGTTATTTCTTTTAAGTTTTATTCGCAAATGAAAGAATTTCTAACTTTGCGTTACCTCTAATTCGGTTAAATTGATTTTGCGGCGGCTGTAAAAAATGCTGAGAATAACACCGATCACGACGAGCCACATTCCAAACAACGAACCCCAATTTTGCTTTTCGCCAAAGACGAGCCAGCCGATTGTGATTCCGTAAATCAAACCGGAATAAACGATAATGGCAACGCTCGCGGCTTTTTCCTTTTGTAAGGCGTTGGTGAGAAAAATTTGTCCGATTTGCGAAAAAATTCCGATCAGCAAAAGGTAAAGCCAATCGCAACCGGCGGGTGTTTGCCAGTTAAAAATCGTGAACAGAAAACCGGCGATCATTCCGACGAGTTGGAAATGAAAAACAACTGTTAACGGATGTTCGCGCTCCTTTAAACTCCGCACGAGATTATAAGCCATTCCCGAACCGAACGCCGAAATAATACCGAGCGCGAGATAAAAAGGCGAAACCAGCGCGTCAAATTGTTCGATCAACAAAACGCCGCTAAAAGCGATCAAATAAAAAAACCACTGCGGCAGCGAAACGCTTTCCCTAAGCAGAAAAATCGCTATAATCGCCGTAAATATCGGCGAAAGATACTGAATCGTCATCGCCGAAGCAAGCGGAACATTCTGCACCGTGACAAAGAAAAAATACAGCGCGGTCGTCCCGAAAATTCCGCGCAAAAGCAACAATTTACGATTCGAGCCTTTCAAACTCGCATTCGCCTTTTTCAAACCGTAAAGACAAAACACGACACCGAACAAACAGCGAAAAAAGACGATTTCCATTGCCGGCAGATGGGAAACCTGTTTGACGCAAACGTTCGCAAGAAAAAATGCGAACGTCGAAATAAACATCGAACGCACGCCTTCGCTGATAAATTTTGAATCGTTTGTTATTGAATTTTGCAAAATTATTTTCCGTGTGAACCGAAAATATACTATCATTCAACGTGATAAATTTTCACTTTTGCCTTTTTACTTTTTACTTTTTACTTTCAAAATATGTTTAATAAAGTTCTGATTTTATCAGCAGCGGTCGGCGCGGGACATCTTCGCGCGGCGGAAGCGTTGGAAAAAACATTCAAACAAATGAACGCGGCGGAGATCAAAAATATTGATGTGTTGAATTACACGAATCCGCTTTTTCGCAGGCTTTACGGCAAAGCGTATCTCGATATGGTCAACACGATGCCCGAAGTTCTCGGCTGGATGTATGATTCACTCGATAAACCCTGGGAAAATGAACGGCGGCGGCTTGCGTTAGATAGATTAAATACTTTGCCGCTGGTCAATTTACTCAAAAAAGAAAAACCCGACATTGCCGTCTGCACACATTTTTTGCCGTCTGAAATTATTTCGTGGCTCAAGGCGAAAGGCAAAGTTGATTTCCCGCAAGCGATTGTCGTGACTGATTTTGACGCGCACGCGATGTGGCTGTGTCATCATTACGAACAATATTTTGTCGCGCTCGATGAAACAAAAGTTCACCTTTCAAAAATCGGCATTCCGGCTGATAAAATAACAGTTTCGGGCATTCCGATTGATCCGCTTTTTGCCGAATTCAAAGACAAATATGCGATGCGCGAAAAGTTCAGTTTGGAGCGCGATAAACTTACGATTTTAGTTTCGGCAGGCGGTTTCGGAGTCGGCAATATCGAATATTTATTACAGGCGTTGAGCGATTTGCAAACGCCTTCGCAAATCGTCGCAATTTGCGGTCGCAACGAAGATTTGAAAACAAAACTCGAAAAATTATCCAAAGAAAAATTCAATAATGAGCGCGTCACGTTCAAACCAATCGGCTTCACCCGCGAGATGGACGAATATATGTCGGCGGCGGATTTAATTGTCGGAAAACCGGGCGGTTTAACGACTTCCGAAGCGATGGCAAAAGGCTTGATTTTTGTTGTCGTCAACCCGATTCCGGGACAGGAAGAACGCAATTCCGACCATTTATTGGAGAAAGGCTGCGCGATAAAATGCAACAATTTGCCGGTTTTAGCTTACAAAATTGACGAACTTGTCAAAGACAAAACGCGTTTTGAAACGATGCAGTCGAATGTTTCAAAGTTTGCCCGACCGAACGCTTCTCAAACCATAATCGAAAGACTTTTGAGTTTATAAAACATACCGCGCTTAGAATTTTCAAACCCAAAAACCATTATTTTATCGGCATTTTGGCAAATTCCGATTCTTTTGCGTATGCTTATAAAAAATGTGTAAAGGAAAAATTTGGGGAAAATGATAAAACTTCTCGCACTTGATTTAGACGGCACTTTGCTCAATTCTCAGGGCAAGATTCCCGAAGCCAATATTCAGGCAATCAGAAAAGCTGAAGAAAAAGGCGTTCTTGTGACGATTGCGACCGGGCGGCGTTTTCGTGATGCACGTCCTGTCGCGCAGGAAATCGGTTTTAACGCGCCGATTGTCACGCATAACGGCGCGCTTCTCAAATTTGCCGACTCGCTCGAAACAGTCGCTTTTTCGCTGATTAATCTCGAAACTTCAAAAGAAGTTTTGCGCGTCGGTAAAGAATTCGGCGGCGATGCGCTCGTCAGCGTTAATCCGCACACAAAAGGAACTCTACTTTACGATACGATTTCGGACGAGAATCTGCCGCTTCAAAAATACATTGCTTGGTCGAAATCTTTTCACGGCGACGAAGCCGAAGAAGCTGTCCATCACGTTGATGATTTAACGAAAATTTTGCCGGAAAATGAAGTGATTCATATTTCTTACTCCGGCACCTGCGCTTCGATGTGTGAAATTCAAAAGATTTTGGAAGATGAGTTAAAAGATTCGGTGAATATTTTAGCGACCATCTATCCGCATCTCGATTTTACTTTGCTCGACATCTTGCCGCCTGACGCTTCAAAAGGAACAGGCGTTGAAAAACTTGCTTTGCTCAATGGATTAACTGCCGAAAATGTAATGGTTTGCGGCGATAATTTTAATGATTTGGAAATGCTCGAATTTGCCGGAACGCCGGTTGTAATGGGCAATGCTTCGCCTGAATTGCTCGAAAACGAAAACTATCATCAAACTTTGTCCAATGATGAAAACGGTGTAGCATTAGCGATAGAAAGATTTATTTTAGGAGTGTAAAAAAATGGGTGAAGTTCGTGTAAATGTGAAATTGACCAATGCTTTGGATCGCGCGTTGGCACGACGTGGACAAATTAAAGTCGAAGAAATACGAACATACATCGCTGATGCGTTGATTGATACCGGCGCAGTTTCATCCGTCGTTCCGTTAAATGTAATGCAGCAACTCGGCTTGCAGTCCGACGGTCAAAGAGTTGCTGAATATGCCGATGGACGAAATGATGTCGTCGAACTGACCGAACCGATTACGTTCGATATAATGGGACGAAAAACTACCGAAGGCGCGATGGTTTTGGGAAATGAAGTGATTATCGGTCAGACTATTCTGGAGGTTTTGGATTTACTTGTTGACTGCAACAATCGCAAAGTCATTCCGAATCCGGCTCACCCGGACCAACCCGTCGTAAAAATAAAATGATTCTTCTCATCTATGAAATGGCTGCAAATTATCCTCAAATGGCGTTGGATTCGTGCGCTGCAAATCTGGAATCACGCGCCGATTCGCGCACAGGGCGGCATTCTTGCGCTGATTCCGATCATTGCCGTGATTGTTTCATTTATTTTTGCGTTTTACGGCAATCGCAGCCGCGCTTGGATTGAATTCGACATCCAAAGAAAATTCAAAATGGTGCGGCAATTTAACGATTTGATGTCGCTGATGGTTGATGCCGAAACAGGCGAACGCGGTTTTCTCTTAACCAAACGTCCCGAATATCTCGAACCATACCAAAAAGCCGTCGAGCAGATTCCGCCGACAATTGTTGCGCTTCGTGAAACAGTCGAACTCGAACCCGGCGAAAAACCGCGTAGGGAAAGGCTCGAAGGATTACAGCGAATTGAAGGTTTGGTTAATCAACAGCTAGTATCGCTCAAAGATTCACAGGATTATGCCATCGAAGGCAAAAGGCGTGACGCGCTCTATGAACATTTGCAGAGAGGCAAAGGATTAATGGACGCGATTCGCGCTGAAATCGGAACGATGCAGAACAAGGAGCAGGAACTTCTGACCGAACGCATCGAGGAAATGAATTATATTCGTTACCGCGATTATTTATTTGTTTTTATTGCGCTCTGCGTCGGTTTGTTGATGCGCCTGATTTCTTTTTATCTGTTTGATCGCGGAATCGTTCGGCGCATCAATCGCCTGACCGAAAACGTCAAATCAATCGTCAAAGATGAAGAGTTTCAACATCCGCCGCCAAAAAAAGACGACGCGATTGGATTACTCGAACAGGAAATTGTTAAAATAGGTGAAAAGAATAACTTAGAGTTAAAATCTGAGAAATAATTGAGGAGAATTTAATGGCAAATAGAATTGCAGTTTTAGAAACGAACAAGGGAACAATCAAATTTGAGCTTCTAGAAGAAGATGCGCCGAAGACAACTGAAAACTTTCGGCTTTTGGCTGAAAAAGGTTATTATGACGGCGTGATTTTTCACCGCGTCATTAAGAATTTTATGATTCAGGGCGGCGATCCGCTCGGCGAAGGCTACGGCGGCGAATCGGCTTGGGGCGGAAAATTCGATGACGAAATCAACCGCTCTTCCCCGCTTTATCAAGGCGGTTATGACAAAGGAACAGTAGCGATGGCGAATTCAGGTGCAAACACGAACGGTTCGCAGTTTTTCATAATGCACATTGACTATCCGCTGCCGCCGAGCTACACAAAATTCGGCAAAGTCGTTGAAGGACAAGAGGTTGTCAATGCCATCGCCGAAGTCTCCGTCAACAACCGCGACAAACCGCACGATCCGGTCGTGATGGAAAAAGTTTATATCGAAGGATAACGGATAATGGAAAAAGGAAAATTAATTGAAATTTTTTCCATTTTCCTTTTAATATATGCGGGCTGTTATTCAGCGGGTTTCTCGCGCAAAAGTTTCGGTTGACAGTGAAATTACCGGCGAAATCGGCAGAGGAATTTTAATTTTTTTGGGTGTTTCGCGTAATGACTCGGAAGATGCGACGTTGTATATGCTTGAAAAAACTCTCAACCTTCGCATTTTTGAAGATTCTGACGATAAAATGAATTTGTCGCTTTTGGACATCAAAGGCGAACTGCTCGTCGTTTCGCAATTTACGCTTTACGGCGATGCGCGAAAAGGTCGCCGACCTTCTTTTATCGAAGCTGCCGCGCCCGTTGATGCAAATCGGCTTTATGATGTTTTTGTCACGGAAGCGCGAAAACAATTGGCAAAAGTCGCAACCGGACGTTTTCAGGCGATGATGGATGTCGAATTGGTCAATGATGGTCCGGTGACGATTTTGCTCGACAGCGATAGAAAATTTTAGAAAATTTAAATATATGATAAAAAATCTTGGTTATTTTCTCATTTTAATTTCGTTCATTTTTTCGCTTTCCTGTGGTAACAAAAATGTTTCCAACAACAAAACAGCAGCGAACGCCCCGGTCAAAACAGGTGTCGCGCCGGTTGCCGATAATGAAGTTGCCGTCATTGAAATGGAAGAACCGGCGTTTGGCAAAATCAAATTGGAACTTTACTCAAACATCGCGCCGCAACAGGTCGCACGATTTAAAGAACTCGCCAAAGAAGGTTATTACAACGGAATCGCCTTTCACCGAATCAATCAAAGCGTTATTCAGGCAGGCAACGCCGACACAAAACCCGGTGCAAATCCGTCTGTCGGAAAAGAAGGCGATTCAGGCAAACCTAATGTTCCGGCGGAGTTTTCAGATGTGCCGTATGACACCGGAATTCTCGGCGCGGCGCGGCTTGGCAACGATGTTAATTCGGCAAATTCGCAATTTTTTATTATGCTCAAACGCGAAGCCGCTTTTGATAAAAACTATACGGTTTTCGGTAAAGTGATCGAAGGAATGAACAACGTGATGACGATTTCCGGCGTTCCGAAAACCGGCGAAAAACCGATTGATGCAGTGAGAATTAAATCCGTAACGATTCAACCGAAATCATAATGCGAACATTTGAACTTGGTAATCATAGCGAATCCGTCATTTTAAGTGCTTATTTGAAACACGAATAAAGTATAAATCTCTTCGCTGCCAACCTGGAAACGAGACGCGAATTCCTTACAAAGAAAATGAAATTGATTTTTTAGCTATTTATTGCTCAACCAATAATTTGCTATATGGAGTTCCTATTACAAACCATCCAAAATAGGTGGCTGGCTTTGTCTTGATCCTTTGAAAAACGGTCAGTTGAAAAATATTCGATGGACATTTGATTACAGTTGGGAAAAACATATTAAAGTTTTAAAGAGTGATTACGCCCGGCAAGAATTGAACTTGCGACCTTTCGGTTCGGAGCCGAACGCTCTATCCACTGAGCTACGGGCGCGAAAGAACAGAATTATCGCATAAACAAAATTGATTCTCAACAAATTTAATTTGAATCAAATATTTTTTCGATGTTGAAAATTACGAGCCGCGAAAATCCGAAATTGAAACTTGCCAGAAAGGTGCGTGACGGTCGGGTGAAGGAATTAATTTTTATTGAGGGTTTGCGCCTTGCCGAAGAAGTTTTGCGATCTGATCTATTGGTAGAAGAAGTTTTTTTGGATGAAACCTTTTCTGCGAATGAGCGAAATGCTCAATTATTATTGTCTTTTCAACAGCAGACATTATCACTCAACGAAGTTTCCAGTAAGATTTTTTCTTCAATCGCTGACACGCAATCTTCACAAGGCATCATTTTAATTTGTCGCAAACCGCCAACTGATAAACAAAATTTTGAAGCTGCATTTTCCCGACAATCCGCTAAATTACCGATTGTCATTACGCTTCATCAAATCAATAATCCGTCGAATTTAGGCGCGATTCTTCGCACTGCCGAAGCCGTCAATGTTGCGGGAATAATTATTACAAACAATTCTGCCGACGTTTTTTCACCCAAATCTCTGCGTGCTTCGATGGGCGCGGGATTTCGTTTGAATATCTGGACAAATGCCGGATTTAATGAAGTTTTGGCTTGGGCGCGAGCTAATAATTTAACTTCGACTGTCGCTGATGTTCACGCTGAAAAAAGTTATTCAGAGATTAATTGGAACAGTCCGCGACTACTTATTTTCGGTTCGGAGGCGCACGGTTTGAGTGCGAATGAACGCGCTCAAATTGATGAAAAAGTTATTATTCCGATGGAAAACGAAGTCGAAAGTCTGAACTTGGCAGTTTCGTGCGGAATTATTCTGTTTGAAGCAAAACGACAAATCAAAGTTTGAATTTCCGTCTTGATTATTTATTGACATTCGCCGAACTGTTTGATACTGCGGTGTTTGCATTTGTCTCGCTGTAGCCTGAAATTTTCATTTCTTTGTCAAATGAACTCTGCGCCGCTTTGTCTTCGGCAATCGTCAAACCCATTGTAATATCGGTCGCTAAAATGGCTTTGTTATCGGCATCTGTAACGTCTTTTAAACGATTTCTGGCTTCGATAAAAGCGTTTCGTGCTTCCTCATAATTTTTCGTTAAAAGCAGCGATCTTCCGTAAAGGTAAAAATCAGCCGCGTCTTTCGGCGGTGTCGCGCGATATTGTTTAATGACTTCGAGCGGTTTTGATTCGACATCGTGACGCAAGATGTCGGTCGAGTTTTTCGGAATGTTGGTTGTTTGCGGAGTTAAAACGGGAGTGTCGGCTTTCGGCGCACCGAACAAAAGCCACGAATAATACG
Organism: Pyrinomonadaceae bacterium; assembly: GCA_965247805.1. GTDB lineage: Bacteria > Acidobacteriota > Blastocatellia > Pyrinomonadales > Pyrinomonadaceae > JAFDVJ01. The sequence continues at coordinate 2,363,721 of OZ252034.1, read as the reverse complement.
CCGCCACACCCAAAATTGCGCCAATCAAAAGCAAAAGAATCGAAGACAAAAGTTTGCCGAAAAAGCCGTTTTTTTCAGGTTCGCCGTAATTTGATAAGGTTTTTTCGTCCTCGGTTGATTTTCGCTGAACAACGACCGGAGTTTCACGCTGTTCGTCGGCTTTGACAGATAAATCAGTTGTTTCCGGCAGGGTCGCAGGCGCAGTTTCGGCAATTGCCGAAGCCGGCTCGTCCATCAAATATGCTTCGTCTTCCTCTTTGAGATTATTGAATGTTTCGACCGGAATCGGATAATTTTCAGTTGGCGTTTGCATCGCGGCGGGCATTTCAAGTCCGCGTGTCGGAATTTCATCGTAATTGTCAGTTGCCGATGTCAAAGTCGGTTCGGCAGATGATTGCCGCGCCGTCGCAACCGTCGGTTCGTCATCTTCAATTAACGAATTCGCCTGAAATTCAGTCGGTTCGGCTTCGCCGATAACTTTGATGATAACTGCCGTCAAATTATCTTCCGCGCCGCGTGAATAACAAATGTCCTTCATTTTTTGGCAGGTATCCGCCGGATTTTTAATATTCAGCAAAAGATCGCGGATTTCAAAATCGTTGATGTGCCGCGTGATGCCGTCCGAACAGAGCAAAAAACTCGTATTCGGCTCGATCATAATCGTTTTCATATCAACTTCGACCGTGCCTTCCGCGCCGAGTGCGCGTGAGATGACGTTGCGCGAAGGATGATTGGCGGCTTGTGCAGCGGTCATTCGTCCGGCGCGAACTTCTTCTTCGACGACCGAATGATCCTGTGTTTCGCGGAACAGACTTCCCTTCGGATCAATCCGATAAAGCCGCGAATCGCCGACGTGTCCGATAGTAGCGATATTTCCCGAAAGATGAAGTGTGACAATGGTTGTCGCCATCGTCGAAAGCTGCGGCAGATCGGTGGACATTTGATAAATCGCGGAATTTGCACGCTCAATCGCAATTTTCATCATCTCTTCGGCATCGCCGTTAGATTTAAGATTAACGAATGCTTCGCCCAGTATTTCAACCGCCATTTGCGAAGCAACGTCGCCCGCCTGTGCGCCGCCAACGCCGTCCGCAACCGCAAACAGACCGAGTTTGTTCATTTCTAAAAACGAATCTTCATTTTGCGGTCGCTTTTCGCTCAAACCACGGTCGGAAATTGCCGCTGAATTTATTTGAAAATTATTTTCCGTCATTTATTTTCTCCGCGAATTAATTCGGGTAAAACTTTTAAGAATCGAATATCTAAGTTTTTAAACTGAAAACCAAGCAATAAAGGCGGAAACCCGCGCGTGAGCAAGGGTGCAAAAATTGTCTGATCTGCGCCCTTGCTTACGCGCGGGCTTCTACCTTCAAAGAATTAACTCAAAACCTCGCTTGATTGTTCTACTTGCCGGTCAATCGTATTACGATGCGAAAACGCCATCAGCATTCCGAGCATCACAAAACTCGTAATCAACGAAAATCCGCCGTGGCTGACGAACGGCAGAGTGATTCCGGTCATCGGTAAAGCGCGGGTGATGCCGCCGATGTTGACTAAGGCTTGAAAACCGATAAACGCAGTTAGTCCGGCAGAACATAATTTGCTGAACATATCGCGTGAATCCATCGCCGTCCGCACGCCGGCACTGACAAGAACAATCAGCGCACAGATTACCAATAATCCACCGAAAAGTCCAAGTTCTTCAGCAATTGCCGAATAGATGTAATCGGAATCCGAAACCGGAATCAGTTCGACATAACCGAGTCCGAGTCCGCGTCCGGTCGTGCCGCCTGAAGCCAAACCGAAGGTTGCTTGCGCGGGTTGAAACGCAAGAATATCAAACCACGCGTCAACATTGATTGATTTTTGCAGATTCGGATCATCCGCCAAAAGCTGCGGCAGATTCGGGTCTTTTTTGACCAAATCGGCGTAATATTCATCGTAATCTTTTTTCCACCAATCGGTGTCGGGTGTCGGCGGATCAAATCCGTCCAGCCACAGATGAAACCGCTGTTGAATCCGATTCGGCAAAATCTTTTTCACAGGTTTTGCCAGCGTCGGTAAAAACGGAATCTTCTCCTGCGTTTTTTCAGGCAGTGCGCCGACGACCAAAATGCTGACCATCAATAAAACGCTGCCGACGAGGACAAATCTCTGCGAAAATCGGCGGACGGCGATAATAAAAAGTGTCGCGTAAACCGAACTGAAAACCATCATCTGCCCGAAATCTTTGAGAACGAAAAACGGTACGAACGGCATAATCGCCATCACGACCAGCGGCACGACATCTTTTGCACGCGGGATTCCCCAGTAAGTTCGCGCCAAATTCTTATACAAAATTGCCAAAACCGCCGCAAAACCGATTAAAAAAGGAATTTTCGCCGGCTCCCAAGGTGTCATATTGCCAAGCGACTTTCCGGCGCGTGATGTCACCGCCGCCAGCAACAGTGGAACAAGCGTCAGCAAAACTATCAAAAATCCGTTATTTTGCAGCAACTTCAGAACATCGTCACGCTGCATCAAAAAAACCACGCCGATCAAACAGAAAATCGCAAAAATCGGAATTAGAGTTCTGCCCGAAAACAGCACCCCGAAAAGCGATTCACTGACCGGACGCGGTGTTTCTTTAGATAAATCAACCGGCTCCGGCGGAGTCGGCGGCAAACCCATCATCTGTTTTTTCTCAGGGGAATAATTTTCCTCGATGTAGTGCATTTGCGCGGTTTTGATTTTCGCCTGCCGCATCTCCGCTTTTTTGTCTTTCAAAACATATTCGGGATCGCTGAACAACCGATACTGCACCGTCAGACCAATTGAAAACAACAAAACTGCCGAAGTATAAAGCGTCCAATTTCCCTGAAATTTAAGAACCCGCGCCAAAATTATCGGCAAAATCGCTAAAAATGTAAGTAATCCGATGTTTCTGGCAGCGGTGATAAAACTCGTTTCATAACCGCGAATCAACGCGCCGTAATAGATGGAATAATGCGAGATCGCCGTCAAAAAGACGATCAAAATCAGAATCAAAAAATGTGATGACGCTCTGCTTTTCATTATTTATTTTTCTTTTTCGGTGTCTGTGTTTGGGTTTTCGGTTTGTATTTATCGCCCAAAAGTCCGAGTTCGCGCATCTTTAAGATCACATTGGCGGCAATCGGCGCAGCGGTGGTTGCGCCGAATCCGCCGGCTTCGACGACGACCGCAATCGCAAACTGCGGTGCTTCAGGTGAATTTTCATCGCCGAGTGGTCCGATGCAGATAAACCAACTGTCGGTGCGTTCAAACGATTGCGGATCGTCGTATTCTTCGATTTCTCCCTGCGCGTTTTTGCGTTTTTTCTTGACCGTGACGCGTTTGCCGGTTTTTTCGTCGTAAAGCGGGACGACCTTTTCAGCCGTTCCGGTTTTGCCGCCGACACGAATTCCCGTTCCGCCGAGTTTTCCGGCGACGACTCTGCCGGTTCCGCCGGGTTCTTCGACGACGGTTGACATAATTTCACGAATAATCGCGGCTTGATCTTTATTGAGAACCTGCGAAAATGCCTGCGGCTGCAAGTCGGCTTCAATTTTCGGTTTCATCAGATTACCGTTCATATTTGCGGGAATCGAAGCGATCATTGCCATCTGGAAAGGTGTCATCTGTCCCGCATAACCCTGTCCCATTCCTTCCAACCCGAAATCGAACGCATTGATTTTATTACCCGTTACCATCGTCGAACGCGCCGGAGCAATCGCGGCGGCGATTCGCTTATCGCTGGTGTTTAGAATGTCCGAATAAAATCCCTGAAATGTCGCCTCTTCCGGCGTATCAACAGCCGCGATTCCGACAATTCCCGCAGTTTCCTTCATTCGTTCGCGTCCGAGTTCGTTTGCTAGTTGGGCAAAATACTGATTGCTCGAAACTTTGTAGGCAAGCGCGATATTTTTTTCTTCGCAGCCGCCGTCGCACGCTCCCGCAACCGTATCAGGCGGAATGAATTTCTGCGTCGCGTCCACAATCGGGCGATAACCCTTGACCGGACGATAACCGTCGGCGTAACTCGGAAAGACCGAATCCTGTTTGCCTGCGCGAAATGCCGACATCATCGTAAAAGTCTTAAAAGTCGAACCCGGAACGTAAAATGAACGTGTTGCGCGGCTCAGTAACGGTTGATTTACTTTGTCGCCTTCGAGTTTCAAAAAACCATTGAGCGTCTGCGCGTCGGACAGTGCGAAAGACGGATTTGAATACATCCCGACAATATCGCCGTTTTGCGGATTCAGCACGACGATTGCGCCTTTTTTGCCCTGTAATTGGTCAGCGAGATACGATTGCAGATCACGGTCAATCGTAATTCGCACGTCTTTATTTTCGGGTTCGGGCTTTTTATATTTGGTAAGAATTTCCCACGATTCGGGCATCGGATCGGCTTCTTTTTTATAAAGCGTTCGTTCGAGTCCGGGCGTTCCGCGCTCTGTTCCGAGCAGGTGAGCCATTTCCTTTTCGAGCGGAAATGTTCGTGCGATGTCGCCGTCTTTTTCGACTTTGTAATAGGCGAGCGAATTGGTCAATTTGCCCGAACGGTCGAGCATCCATCCGCGCAGACTCGAAGCCGATGTGCGCCGGTTGCGTAAATCTTTATAGCTTAGAGCCTGATATTGATCGTTGTAATCGTCGGCGTAGTAAGTCCAGTAAACGTGGTAGCCGTAAACCGTAAAAGCCAGTAAAATAAAGATGATTTGCCAGATTCGCAGACTGCGGTTAGCGAGCGTCGAAGTTAATTTTTTGATTACTTCCTTTGACAAATTTTGTTCGAAATTAAATTGCGGTCGGCGGAAATTTCCCCAAAATGACATTATCAAAAAGACCAGCAATACAGCCATTCCGATTAAGTAAATAACGCTCAAACCTGCCGGCGTGCGCTCCAAAACCTGTCCGCCGAAAAGTTTTTCGGGGCGAAGTTTGTCGAGTTGGTAAAGAAACATCAAAATCATTTGTTTAATTATTCCTCGTTTGAAAATTCATAATTGATCCGGTCGTTCGTGCCTGATGCGTCTATTTTTGTTTCGGCTTTTTCTGAAACGGGTTTTATTTCGACGATTTTAGTCACCGCAATCGGTGTCGGTGCGGCGATTTCAACTTTGTTTGGCAACGGAATTTCATTATCTACCGGAACATTTTCATTTGAATTGAAGGAAACCGTCTGAATATTATTTTGACTCGCGGTAATTGTTTCATTCGTTTCGTAATTAGTTGAACCTTCGTTTTCAATCTCTCGCTGAACATATTCAAATGAAACTTCGATGTTGCCGAATTTCACCTGATCGCTCTTTGCAATCGGAATTGCCTGACCGTAAACGATACGTTTATCGTTGATAAATGTTCCGTTCGTCGAACCCGTGTCAGCGACCATTAATTGTTTGTCCGCGTTTGTAACGAGTGCCGCGTGAATCTTGGAAACACTTGCGTCTTCGATACTTAAATCATTTTCATTGGTTCGCCCGACACTGCGCCGCTGCTTGCCTTTGAAACTCAGATTGAATTGTTTCGGTTTGCCATTAATCATAAAACGGGCGATGAAAGTTTCGGTTTCATCTTCAACTTTGACTTCGGGCAACTGCGGTAAATAATCGCCGACCTTGATTTGCGGAACGGTCACATTGACCGAGACTTCGCGTTTTTCTTCATCGAATTTGTCAAAACTGACGAGAAGTTTGACTCCTTCCGTAAAATAATCGGGCGTAACTTCGAGCATCAGCGGCGCGTAAGTGTGGTAAAGATTATCGTTAATATGATCAATCGCTGCAATTTTTAATTCGTTCTCAAGTTTCGTCAGTGCATTGTCGGCATCGGCTGAAAACTTGTCCCACTGCATTTTCAACTTGATATTATGCGGAACATATTTGCCTTTTGCGCCTAAATCTCTGACTTCCAAATCAAGCAGTTTTTTTAATTTTTCAATTAATTCACTGGTCGCAAGACTGCTCGAAGGCGTATAACGCCGACCAGTCAAACGGTCAAAGGTGTCACCGATTTTAGTCAAAACGCCGCGCATCAACCAGTCAAGCGAAGTTTTTTTCTCTAAGGATTTTTTTTCTTCGGGCATTTTCGAGAATTGCGGGAAACAAATATTTTTCTACTTCAGTGCGGACATTTTAGCCGAAAGTAACCTTAAAATAAAGTTGTTCAGGTAACATACTTTCATTTTTAAATAAATATACAAATATTTTTGGAATTTGTTATACATTGTTTATTTTTACTTTTATAGGTCATAGTGACTTTACAGTCATAACCTATCAATCAAATTGAACTAACGCCCCCAAATTAAAATTCAATAATGGTTATTTAATTCGTCGAAAAATTCCTGACGAGTTGAGGTAAAAAGTATGCCGCGTGGATTTTCGATGGTCGAACTTTTGGTAGTTTTGGCAATCATATTTATTTTATCAACAATTTCTCTTTTCTATTTGGCTGGTCATCAGAGACTTTACCGTCCTGATGAAGAAGCCTTAAAAATTATTGATTTGTTACAGGAAGGTCGGCAGCGTTCATTAACGCAGCGTGAGACGATGCGTGTCGAGATTGACTTAACGGACAATGTAGTACGTTTGATTGACGAAAATGATGCGACTACGGCAGCCGATGACCGCATCATCAAATCTTCCGTTTTGTCACCGCAAACAGATGTTAAAGTAAGTTTACGTCCACCTGACATTACAACCGATCCGCCCGAAACCCTGCCGGTTCCGATTGCTCAGTTCAGACCAAGCATTTACCCGCCCAGCATTACGCATAATGTTTGTACTTTTAGATTTAAACGTAATGGAACAGTCGTCAATGAAGGAACTGATGCCGTCGGTTCAAATGAGACTCTGACCGGATTAACACTTTTTATTTGGTCGCCGCAACCAAATAATTCTAATGTGTCGGAAATCGCCAGAGCGATTACCGTAATCGGCGCAACCGGCTCGGTTCGTTTTTGGGAATATAACCGAAACGTCATTGATGTAAATAAATGGAAGGATTCACGGCGATCAATTATTTAGAGCGGTCAAACAGGCGGCGGTAACTCAAATACAAGTCCACTCATTAATTCTAAACATTTAAAATAATTTGTTTTCTTTGCTAAACAGGAGATTCTTAAAATGCTTCAAAATAATAATGAAAAAGGTTTTTCATACATAGATGTAATGATCGCCCTTGTCATTCTAATGGTTGGAATATTAGCCTCGGCTGCGGCTCTGACTGCAAATATTGTCCGCTCAATCGAGTCCGAAAAACAAGTAGTTGCCAAACAAATCGCGCTTTCAACAATCGAATCAATTTTCTCGGCTCGTGACATTGCACGGGTTGGTGCTGTTTCAGGTTGGGGGACGGTCGGTAATGTCGGAACAAATCCTGATACAAATAACGTCAATCAAGGAATTTTTCTAACCGGCTTTACACCGATCCGTGAAGATTTAGGTTGGGACGGCGTTGCCGGAACTATTGATGATGCCTGTCCCGCGACCAGCGCGTGTCAGGTTTCCGGCAGACCCGATAACACGAGTGCAGTGGTGAAAGGGTTTGAGCGCAATATCGTGATTACCGATCTGCAAGACCCGGAAAGACCTTCGCCGCCGCATCCGATTGCCCGCCGCCGCATTGATGTTACAGTGCGTTATAACGTCAATCAGCTTCAACGTCAGCAGACGATTTCCACAATTATTACAAACTACTCGGAGTAAAATAAATGAAGTTATTTTCAAAATCGCAAAAACCTTCCGAAAGTGGTTTTTCGATCATTGAGCTAATTGTTTCAATGGTAATTTTTATGGTTGTCGTCGGCTCTGTTTACGGTTTATTGCAAGTCGGGTTAATTGACCGGAATCGCGCCAGTCGTCGTTCCGATATTTTGAAGAACGCACGGGCGGCAATGCACCTGATCGGCAGAGATGCACTCAACGCCGGTTTGGGTTATAACAAGAACGGCACAATTGTTCCCGACAATTTTATTTCAACGCGACTTGGAACCCCGGCGGACGTTGACAATACGCGTGATACACTGACCTCGGTTTTCGGCGGAAACAATCTGAATGTTGATATTTTGAATGCGGATTCGACCGCCCGCACCGATGTTGTGTCTTTCTCATATCGAGATACCGATTTTAACGGCGGTAATGTGATTCCGCTAACCAGCGCAACTCCTGCGCCGTCGGCAGCGCAAACTGCGAGATTGATAACGCCCACAGCCGAAGCTCGAAACGCCAAAGTTTTTGATTTGTATGTTGTCGAAACGCCTAACTCACAAATTGCTGTAATGGCAACCGGAGTTCCTTCAAACAGTTCGATTGATCTAGCTCCCGGCGATCCGCTCGGTATTAATCAATCTCTCACCGCAACCGGAACAAACGTCAGTTTACTGCGTAAATGCAATCCGCCGACTATTACAAGCGAATGCACGGATACTGTTTCATCAGTTAAGAGATTTTTTTGGGTTGCCTACAAAGTCAAAAGCGACGGAACCTTGGTTCGTCAAACCTTTGGAAATAACACCGGCGGATCTGCCGCCAATCAAATTCAGGAACTTCCGGTTGCCTACAACATCGAAAATTTTCAAGTTAAATATGTTTTGGAAGACGGCACAACCTCCGACAATCCGGGAGCCGGTCCAGACGGCATTCCCGGCAACATTGACGATACTCCTGAAAAATTCAATTTGGTCAGACAGATTACGGTAATGATCAAAGTTCAGGCGACGGAAAATGATGAACAATTAGGCAAACCGATCAGCATCACTCTGAGCGGAACATTCAGCACAAGAAATTTAGAATACGACGCGGGATAATCGCAATAAAAGTATGAAGAAAATGTGGTCGAAAAGAAAAGAAGACGGTTCGGCAATTGTTATCGCATTGCTGATTTTAACTTTGCTCAGTGCATTTGTAGCGTTTGCAATTACGCGAACTTCAAATGAAACTCTGGCTATTTCAAACGATGCGTCTGAATCACGCGCATTTTCCGCCGCCCAAGGCAGTCTGGAAGTAATGACGCGAAACTTTGATAAAATTTTTGAAGAAAAACTTTCGCCGGACAGCAGCGATTTGCTGAATGTAGAATCATCAACACCGCCAGGGTTTGATACAAATTACACTTTCAGTCAAAAAATTACTCAAACTAAAGCATCCCAAATTGTGGTCGCAACCGCCGGACAGTTTCAGGGTTTGAATACTTTGCGCGATGAATGGCAAGTTGACACGACCGCCACCGAAAAGGCGACCGGCGTTCAAGTGGCTTTGCGGCGGCAGTTTTATAATAACCGCGTGCCGATTTTCCAATTCGGAATATTTTATGACGATGATTTAGAATTTCACCCCGGACCGCGCTTTGACTTCGGCGGTCGCGTTCATTCAAACGGTAGTCTATTTTTGATGGCTGGCACAGGACTTTACTTTTCTTCGAGAGTTTCCGCAATCGGGCAAATATTTACCGATGTCGGGCGCAATGGTCGTCCGTGGACGAACTGGAATGAGAACGTCTTTATTAAAAACGGTTCGGGAACATACGTCCAATTGAAACACGATTTCGGAAGCGTTTTGCAGTCACCGAATAATGGTTTACCTGTTTTCTCAGGAAATCCAGATATGCCGGTCGTTTATAAAAGTGCGGCGTGGAATACGAACAGATCATTATTTCAAGGTAATTTATCTATTGAACCGAAAGCGTTAAACTTACCCTTAAAAATTGCCAGTACAATCGCCAATGCGCCGCTTGATTATAGTGAACTTATCAAACGGGGCAAAAATGTCGGCGATTTATATAACAGCAGCACGACTTCGACCCCGAATATCGTTCCCGTCACAACTGCCTCTGAAGACTCGATTGTGACGAGCAAAGAGCGTTATTACAACAAAAAAGGAATTCGCATTTCCTTAACAAATACCAAAGCCAAACTTCCCGGTTGTGCGTCCGGCACAGGAAATGCTGCTGTCACAACTCCTTGCGGCGTTCGATTGGATAATAACAGCAATAACATCAGCAGTACCGTCGGCAACGGTTATCAGCCGAAAACAATGGCTGACGGTTACAAGGCAACACAGATAAACGGTGATCGTCTAACCGGCGAAACTTGGATTAAAATTGAAATGGTCGGTATTAATCCGGTCACTAATATCATTGAACCGCAGGATGTGACGGAAGATATTTTGAGTTTTGGAGTAACCGAACCTGCGCCTTTTGCATCATCTCTCAACGGTTACGGCAGTAAAGATTCGCGTTCAATTATTAAATTACAGCGGTTCGCAATTCCGGGGACAAGTATTGCGTCAAATATGTCCGCACCCGATACCAACCCGTATATGACCTACGCTAACATCGGCGGAACAAATTACAATGTTGTTCAATCTAAATTAACCGTTGGTGGCAATACGACTTATCCAGACAGAATAAACGGCTTAATTACAGACAATGTTGATAATAATGTTTGTATATCGGGAATTCAAACTTGTTATGTTCCGTTTCCAATCGAGATGTTTGATACGCGTGAAGGTATTTATAATTTTACGATCAATACTAACTCTGTTTACGGAGCCGGTAATGTTCCGCTGGCAGGTGTAATGAGTTTGATTGATGTTGATGTTGATAATCTTGGAAAATTTCTCGAGGGCAACTTTGATTCTGTTCTGCCGACAACACCAACTACCTTTACAACGGCAAAAGGTCGCGCCCTGAGAGGTTCGGATGTTCCTGATTCAAACGGTTGGGTCGTTTACGTTTCCGACCGGCGCGGCGATAACGATTTCGACGGCGAATATGATATGGAAGACGTTTTCGGCAACAATGACGGCATTTTGCAGCCGGGCGAAGATGTCAACAACAATGGCAGACTCGATGCCGATTACTTAACGGGTGAAGCCGTCAGATATACAGGAGTTGGTAGTTTTTTACCGGCAGCCCAAACAGCCTCTGTTGACCACAGCTACTTTCGACGAGCCGTTCGTTTGATCAGGGGCAGTGTTCTACCGGGCAATTATGACAGTGCAAATTCGTCAAATACAAAAGGCTTTACCTTTGCAACCGAAAATGGGGTATATGTCAAAGGCAATTATAACGCGACCGGCATCAGTTCGGTCGGAACTCCGACTCAACCTGCCGATTATATTCCGAATCCGGCTAACATCAATGACATTCCGGCTTCGATAGTTTCCGATGCCGTTTCGATTTTGTCAAATAATTGGACTGACGCGAACAGTTTCAGTTCGCCATTCGCTGACAGCGGGCGCGTCGCCACCGAAACAACGGTTCGTTTTGCAATGCTCACGGGTGATGCCAAAAGCAGCCTTGAAAACACGCCGAATCAGGGCGACAGCGATCAAAGATTGTCCGGCGGAGTACATAATTTCAAACGCTTCTTGGAAAACTGGAGCAACGTCAGATTGAATTACTGCGGATCACTGATTAATCTTTTCAATTCGCACAACAGTAACGGAACATACAAAAATTCGGGAATGGTGCGCGATCCGCCAACTCGTAATTGGGTTTTCGACACCACGTTTCTCGACCCGACGCGGTTGCCGCCCGGAACGCCGTTTTTCCAAAACATTCAATTAACCGGATTTCAAAGAGTTAATTGATTTTCAGGGACTCCTGATAATTGTTGCCTGTGCAAAAGCCTTCGCATAAATTATGCGAAGGCTTTTGCGCGGATTTTTAAGCGAATTTGAACATTAATTATTTTCTTTCGTATCATTTTTATTGGTGAAGTCCCGCGTTTTGATGTAGCATTTATTTGACTTGAATGATCAAAGAATTATCACTCATAAACAGCCGTTTAGACGGACGCTACGACATCCAAGAACTTCTCGGTCGAGGCAGTTACGCGGAAATTTACGTCGCGCGTGATAACGTCACTTCTCCGCAATCGACGCACAAACAAGTCGTTGTAAAAGCCCTCAACGTCTTTATGCAGAATGATTTGGATACTGATTTGGAACGAACGCTCGTCGAAAATTTCCAAAATGAAGCGATTGCTCTTGACCGTGTGCGGCATCCGAACATCATCAGCCGACTCGGACACGGCACGGCGCGTGATTTGCGCGGAATGATTTTTCATTATCTCGTCCTGGAATTTATGGCTGGCGGCGATTTGGCGCGGGCGACGCGTGAGAAACAACTGACGCTCAAAAAAACTTTCGATTATCTCGAACAAGTCTGCGCCGGACTTGGACACGCGCACAAAAACGGAGTTATTCACCGCGACATCAAACCGCAAAATCTGCTTCTCACGGCTGATCGTGAAAGTGTCAAAATCGCCGATTTCGGAGTCGCCCGCTTTTCGCATTCCGATTCGCCGATTACGCGGGTCGGCACAAACATCTACGCGCCGCCCGAACACAGTCCGATGCTTGCTGAAGACGGCAAACATTTTACCGTCGAAGAACTGACACCGGCTGCCGATATTTATTCACTCGCAAAATCGGCTTATGTTTTATTCACAAGCGAATCACCGCGTTTTTTCGCCAACCAACCGATCAAAGAATTTCCTTTTCATTTCAGAAATGAAGTTTGGGCAAAAGATTTATTGGTCGTTTTGCAAAAAGCGACGCAGAATAATCCGAAGGACAGACAGCAAACCGTCAATGAATTTTGGCAGGATTTATCTCTCGTCAAACTGCTTGCCAAAACCGAAGACTTCGACATTAAAACTAAAGTCTTGGTTCAGCAGTCAGTTTCGCCGAAAGCCCACGTTGCTCGCGGATACACGCCGCTTGCGCCGCAGCAGCCGAAATTTAACACTTCGAGAGAATTGAAGTTTGAAAATAATCAGGTCTTTAAAAATCCCGCGCTGGTTGTCAAAGTTGATCACGCATTATCAGCTAATACTGTTCAAAATCAGCCTTTAACAAATATTCCGATTTCTCAGCCGCCGGTTATTATTGAGGACGAAATTATTTACCGAAATGAAACCGAGCCGCCGAAACGCCGAAAAAGTTTGCTCAAAAGATTTGCCGTTGTGCTGCTCGTGCTTTCACTTTTCACCGGAATTCTTTATGGCACACACAGCTATTTACGCGGTCGCGGCATTATCCCGGAAATTAAAAATCCGTTCGCCAAACCGACCGGCGTAGCGACAAATGATGTTAATCTGCGAAACATCGGAGACCCGAACGGTCAAAAAATCGGACTTGTTCCGAAAAATTCAAAGGTAAAGATTGTAAATTCCAATGATAACTGGTATGAAATTGATGTAACCGAATTCGGTCGCCCCAAGGAAAACCCGGCGGACGCTGAACACGGTTGGGTTTTTAAGCGTTATATTGATGTTGATAATTAGCCTTTAGCCATTAGTTTTTAGCTTGAAAACCAAAAGACTAAAGACTAAACACTGATAAATTATGAGCGTTCTTGATAAAGTCCGAAAATGGATTGACGGCGAAACTGCCGAGTTGGTTTTAGAAGAAGCCGCCCGCGACGCGCAGGTCAAGCCGCGCAGTCAGGCGGAGGAATTTATCGTTAAAATCGCCCGTGAAGTCGAAGGTGTGATGCAAAACGAATTAGTTCCGCTACCGCAAGGGACAGCGATAATTCCGAGCGAATATACGATTTTTCTATCGGATGAAGACGACAAAGAATGGCAGGGCGCAAAACGGCGCGGACTCGAACAAGGCTTGTATCACATACTCGCCGAACGAGCGAAGGAAATTGCCGGAAAAAAGAAACTCGAAACTCAGTCGTTTGCGGTGCAGCTGCGCGTTGACGGCACGCTTGAAAAAGGAACTATTCGCGTTCAGCACAGTTGGGAAGACGCGAACGCTAACAAAACTAGTATTTTAGCACGACCGAAACCGCAAGAAACACCGAAGCCGATTAATCAAACTCCGCCGCCGTCGAATTTCGCGCAAAATCAAACAATCGCTTCCCTGCCGCCGCCGCCGACAATGCTGCCCGGTAGTTTTCAGCCAAATGCTGATTTTCAGAATGTTTCGCAGGCAACCGCCTTGCCTTCCGAAGATTCGGCGGAAGAAATGACACACGTTCAAAAACGGACGGGTGAACTTTATAAATTGGAAATTTGGCGCAACGGCGTTCGTCAAAATGTCGTTCCTGTTTATTTAAATCAAATCAGCATCGGACGCGGTTCTAAATCAAAGCCGGTTGATATTTCACTGCAAGGCGACCCGGAAATCAGCCGTCGTCACCTGACGTTTATGACCGATGGCAAAGGTAATTTTTCGATGATTAACGAAGGTCGCAACGCTGCGATCATTAACAATTACGAATTGCCAGTCGGTCAGCAAATCTCGATTTCGCCGGGTGTTCCGATCTCAGTTTGTACTTATATGCTGAGAATCCAGCCGAAATAATCTGCACATTTAATCAAAAATAAAAGGAACGAGGTTAAATATTTAACCTCGCTCCTTTTATTTTTTGACTTTGAAAATGAACTATTTCATCTTCAGCATCGGATCACCGATCAAAGCCCACGATAAACGAACATCCCGTCCGCCGATCAAGTTAGCTTTTGCATCTTTGATTAAATCTCCGATACGATTCATATTTCCGGTATTCAATTGATTGAAAAATCGGGTTGCCATAACTTCTTGAACATCAGGCGTTGTTTCGCCCGTCGAAGCCCAAACCGCCGATGCTCCGCCATTGGGTGCTTTAATCAGACGTTCGCTTAAACTATCATTATCTACATTAAGAAAATAGCCGTTCAGACAAGTCAGCAATGTGAAAACGGTGTAATTCGGTGCGTTCGTCAACAGCGGCGGATCGGCTGGTCCGAGAAATTGACTTTGCCACGCACCAATCGAACCGTGTCCCGAATAGTTTAGAATGTATTTGCCCGTATTCAGATTACTTATCAAGATGTTATGTGAATCGGTCTGACCTCGATTGATGAAGGTTTTCGGCATAGATGCAGGAAGCTGCATCGAAATCCGTTGGTTCAATCCTTCAAAATCGTAGCCGTTCGGCAAATCACTGGCGAAAATTGCGCCTCGATTAAATGCGCCGGCGATTGTTGACTCGAAAGCCATTGTTTTATTAAGCATCAGCGTGACATCTTGCGGAGTTTGCGCCGGAATTCTTCCGATAGCAATATCGGATAAGCCGGTGTTTAAAAAATCGCAAAAGGCTTCATCACTGCCTGTTTCTTCATAAACAGTATCAACGCGTTTTGTCGGGATAAAATTTTGAAATGGACGATTTAGGTAGTTTCTGTAATCGTAGGTCGCATCACCGATCAGTAAAATGTAACTTGGCGGCGTTTGCCAATTATTTTTCGCATAATAAAAGAAATCCGACATTCCAATCGAGGTTGCGGTTCCGTAACTAAATTCATCGAAAATATCGTCAATATCTACCACTTCAACCGATATTCCCTGTCCGCGTCGGTAGTTTGCCCAAGCGTTTGCCTGCGCCGCCCAATCTTTATAGGTGACGATAATCATTCCACCGTTATGCGTCGCTGTCGAAAGCGTCGAGGGAACATTCTGAACCACCGAATCCGCCGATAAAATCGCTGAATCTTCTACTGCAAACATTGGTCGTCCACGATGTGCCGGTAAAGTCACACTGTAATTTCCGCTGTTGTTGTTAATTCTTAAATTTGAAATTTGTGACGGATTGTCAGGATATGATAAATCGAAAACGCGAATATTCGGTGATGTAAAATTCGATAAATCGCTGGTTCGATAGTTTGCCGTATAAAATGAAAGGTTGTTTTGCAAGGCTTCATATTTACGCAGATAGCTCACTTTAATTGATTCGGTTAAACTAATGTCTGCTCCTCCGCCGGTCGCAGTCAGTAAAAGCGTATTAACACCTTCACGCAGATTAGCAGTCGGGATTCTTAAAGAACTGCCATACAAAACTAAGCCGTTTCCACTAAAACTTTCTAATGTATTACCATTCAAAACTGCAGAAATTTGATGCGGAACCAGTGTAAGTCCCTGAAGATTGATTTCAAATGTTGATTTTCTACTGGTAAAATCAACACCTGTTAAATTAAAAGTAAAAGTCGCAGCATTCGGCTGGTTCGGTGCATTTGCGCCTAAAATAGCGACGGAACCATAGAAATTTTCATCATCACCGTTAAGAACTTGATCGAAGAAATTAGTTCTGTCTTTACGGACAAAGGTTTGATCATAACTTTTTGCGACAACAGCACCACCAATCGAACGAAGCGTTGAAGAAGCAATGCGTTTACCGTTCTGACTGCCGGCAATTAAATAATAAACTTTGGTCGCGCTTTCCGGCGTATCAATGCCTTTGCCGTAAAATTCGATGTATGAATCACTCACGCCGACAACAATTGACTGTTCCTTGCCGTCCAAATACAACTGCCAGAAATTTCCCGGCGTGCTGACATTGAATCCGGCATTTTGAAGTTGACTGCGTGAAACACGGTAAAATCCCTCTTTTGTTACACTGATTTTAACACCCGGCTGCGAGGCAACATACCTTTGGGTATTAATATCCGGCGGCAGAAAGTTTGATTCGTTAGCCTTTTGAATTTCTTTCGGGAAGTTTAATAAATTGCTTTCACCAGTCGGTTTAGCGGTATCTTCTTTTTTGAATAGTTGTGCTGAAGACATACCCGCCACACCATTCAGGTCACTGGTATATTGCGGAACGAGCAGGTCGGAGGTTTGCCGCTGACCGTTCAGACTGACGGTTTCGATATAATATGAAGTTGAAGAATCGCCCTGCGGGTCAAAATATGTATAACTTTCGCCGGAGAGCGTTTCGCGCGAATTTAGAGATTTACTCGGTACAAATGATTGATTGACGAGTTCGGTTCCTTTTTCTGTAACGCGATAAATGTAGAAGCCGAGATTACGATTTTCAGTTCCGGCTTCCCAATGAAGAAAAACTCCGTTTCCGCCTGAAAATGCTTGTGCACTGCTCAATCTTAAATCAGTCTGCGGCGATTTTTTTTCGGCGAAAACTTTTTGAGTGCGGTCGTTTTTGATTTTCTGTGAGAAAACCGAAACAATTGCCGTTATTGATAATACGGCGATAATTATTAAACTAAATATTTTTTTCATAAAACAAGATGCTCCTCTGCAAAATAAACACACGTTTCAGGTAATAAAATCTTTACAAATCTGGATGAAGGGCGTTCGTAAATAAATAATTTACTCCATTTTTGATTAAATTCCAACATTTTTTGTTTGAATATAATTTAATAGCGATAAAATTTTCAAAAATGCCTCTCTTTTTTTGAAAATTTACCGAATATTCCGTAAGGTTAGAAGAAAAGTTTATAAAATTCATCGTATGAACACATTCAACCGACAAATTTCCTTGTTACTCATAATCCTTTTTTGCCTGAATTTATTCCTGCCAACCGAAAATATTTTCGGTGCGTGGCGTGAACCTGTTCGTGCAAAGCACGGAATCGTTGCTTCGCAGCACGAATTAGCTTCCCGAATCGGTGTCGAAGTGCTGAAAAAAGGCGGAAATGCAATTGATGCGGCAGTTGCCGTCGCCTTTGCATTAGCGGTTGTTTATCCTGAAGCCGGAAATTTAGGCGGCGGCGGATTTATGCTGATGCGTTTCAAAGACGGGAAAACTGCGGCGATTGATTACCGCGAAATGGCTCCGTTGGCGGCAAATCGCAATGTCTATCTCAATAAAAGCGGTGAATTAATCAAGGGCGAAGGTTCTTCAACCGTCGGTTATCGCGCATCCGGCGTACCGGGAACTCCCGCTGGACTAGATTTAGCATATCAGAAATACGGCTCAAAGAAAATACTTTTTAAAGATTTGATCGAACCATCACGACTTTTAGCTCAAAACGGCTATGTTTTAAGTTATCGCTTAACACAAATTTTCAAAAATTATAAAGAAACTCTCGAAAAATATGAGGACAGCAAAAAGATTTTTCTGAACGGCGGCAAAATGTTCGAGGAGGGCGATGTTTTAAAGCAACCCGAACTCGCCGAAACTTTGGCGAGAATGCAAAAATTCGGTGCAAAGGAATTTTATACAGGTAAAACTGCACAGTTAATCGCTGACGATATGAAGCGCAATAACGGTTTAATCACGCTCGAAGATTTGAAAAATTATCAGCCGAAGGAACGAATTCCGCTTCAGGGAACTTATCGCGGTTATCCGATTATTACGATGCCGCCGCCGAGTTCGGGCGGAATCGTGATGCTGCAAGTTTTGAATATGCTCGAAAACTATGACTTGCGAAAAATGGGTTACAATTCCGCGCAAAAATACCATATTCTCGCTGAGGCAATGCGCCGCGCTTTTGCCGACCGCGCCGAATTTATGGGCGATCCCGATTTTGAAAAAGTTCCGACCGCACAGTTGATTGATAAAAATTACGCCAAAAAACGCGCCGCGACGATTGATTTGACGAAAGCCTCGAAAAGCGCGGACATCAAAGCCGGCGAAATCACGTTCGGCGAAGGCACGGAAACGACGCATTTTACAATTGCCGACGGCGAAGGAAATGTCGTCACAAATACTTACACGATCAATGATTTATACGGTTCGCGCGTCACGGCAAAAGGCACGGGAGTTTTGCTGAATGACGAAATGGACGATTTCGCGGCGCGTCCGGGCAAGGCTAATCTTTACGGCTTGATTCAGGGCGAAAAAAATTCGGTGCAGCCGAAAAAACGTCCGCTTTCTTCGATGACTCCGACGATTGTTTTACGCAAAGACGGTTCGCCGTGGTTTGCGCTTGGCGCACGCGGCGGTCCGCGCATTATCACGGCGGTTTTGCAATCGGTGATAAATATGATTGATTACGATATGAACATTCAGGAAGCGATTGATGCGCCGCGCATTCATCAGCAGTGGTTTCCCGACGAAATTGTCTATGAACCGCTCGGAATGTCGCCCGACACGCTCGGTATTCTACAAGGTTACGGGCAAAAATTCGCCGACAAACCTTCAAACGTCGCGTCCGCTACCGGAATTTCGATTGAAGATAAAACCGGCGTAAAATTCGGCGCGGTTGATTCGAGAAGCGACGGCGAGGCAATCGGATTTTAATGTTTGGGCAACGCTTGTCTTCGCCCCTACATTTAATTTTACTTGTCTTTTTCTAATAATTTCGTCGTGCTGTCAGTGATGCTGTGTGGTTCGAGATCGTTGGTGTCGCGCCAGTTAGACTGTCTGGGTGGCGCGTAATTATCAACCGGAATTGATTGCTGCGGCGGAAGCGCGTTGGCTTGCGGTTGTTTATTTAGAATTTTTTGCGCCGTCTGCACAACTTTTTCTTCAAGAGTTTTGTCCGTTGGATTGCCCGATTCAAACATTAATGCGTAAAGCATTCGCACAATGCCGCCGAGAAAGAAAATTATCGCGCCCAAACCGATTATTTCGTGGGGGAAATGAATCAATAATGATAAAACTCCAAGAAGCGGAACAATTAATATTCCCAATAAAAACCACGCGCCGCCTTGTTTTAAACCTTTCCGGCGAGGCGTAATTGCCTTTGCGCCGACTGTCGCTAACTGGTTCGGCATTCCGCCGGTAATGACGACATCGGCAATTCCGGTCATCAAAAATCCGCAGCGCGAGCAAAATCTCGTTTCGCTCGAAATTTGTTCCTGACCGCATCTTGGGCAATAAACTTTCATAAGCTCAATATTATTCGTCCTTTTGTAATAATTTGGTCGTGCCTTCGGTCACGCTGGGCGGCACAAGATCACCGGTGTCGGGTGCTTTCCACGAATTCGCGGCGGGTGGTGCATAACTCGAAACAGGCTGACTCGTCTGCGGCGGCAAAGCTGTTTGCGATTGGCTTCCGCTCAAAAATTGCGGTGCAACATTTTCACTTTGAATTTGATTTTGATACGAAGTTTGCGCTTTCGGCATAAATAAATATGATAATACCGCCAATAAAATTGCGCCGCACACACCGATAATTGAAAATCCTGCAACAAATCCGCCGGGAGCGTGTGTAATTGCCGCCAAAGGAACGATGATGAATGTCACGAACAAAAACCAAAGCAGTGAGATTTTCAATCCGTTGCTGCGCGTCAGCATATTTTTGCTTTTGTTCAATTCGGCTAATTGCGGCAAAAATCCGCCGTGTGAAAGAATCTCGGAAACAAGTCCGAGCGAAAAACCGCAACGCGAACAAAATTTTATCTCTTCCGAAACCTGTTGTTGACCACAGCGCGGACAGTGCATTTTTTTCTCCAGTCTGTCGAAAATCTTTTGAACTCAAGCCTTAACGAATTTTTACACGAAAAAGTTCGTAATGCAATCAAGTTTCAAGTTTCAAGTTTCAAGTTTCAAATTGAAAACAATAACCTTAACCTTAAAGAATTCGCGGCAGTCTTTCATCCGAAAACATTTGAAAAACGGCAAAGGCGCGACCTTGAAAATGTTCGGCGCGGGCGATTGTTTCAAGCAGAATTTGAAAAATTGATTTGAGTTTTTCGGGCGCGGGCAGTTCCCTTTTCAAATCTTCGTCGGATGTAAAAAACGCGAATCCTTTTTGCCGCGTTGCTTCGACTTCGACTAAATACTCCAAGATTAATTCATTGGTCGAAAGCTGCTCCGGCAAAGTCCATTCAAACGGATCGTCCCAAAGCCGCGTCGTGATGCCGCCGAATGTTTGTTCAATTGCCGCTGCCGAACGCAAAATATATTCGCCGCACGAATTGACCGGAAATAACGCCTCTTTGTTACGCGGCTGCCAATAAAGTTTTTCGTACGGAACTATTTTGACGAACTCGCACGAACGCGCGTGGATTTTTACAAATTGATGATCAAAGATTTCGATTAAATTTTTCATATAAACTGACAAACATTTTTATGCTACTCATTTTTGCGGCAAACTACTATCACTTTCAGCATCTATATACTACACAAATATTCGTTTATTCAGACTTTTTCAATACTTGATGCGTCTAATGAAAGAGTGTGAAGCTATTTCAAACTCGGTATAATTTTAATAGCAATCTCGTGCTAAATTGTTTTTTGTAAACACGAGTAATGATAAAAAGTTTGACGGACGAGCAATTGGTCGAGGTAGCTGTTAAGGAAAATCCTGATGCTTTCGGCGAGATAGTGAAGAGATGGGAGCGCAAGATTTTCGCGCTCTGTTTCGGGATGCTCGGACGTGAAGACGAAGCGAAAGACGCAGCGCAGGAAACTTTTATTTCGGCTTACAAGAGTCTGGCGAATTTTCGCGGCGAGGCAAAAGTTTCATCGTGGCTTCACCGAATTGCCGTCAATCAATGTCTGACCAAGCAGCGGCGGACAAAAACTCGTTCTGAAACTTTTCTTGACGATGAAAGTAATCAGGAAGAAAAGTTTTTCGTTGCGCCGCCGCATCAATCGCCGGCGCGAATTACCGAGCAAAACGAGCGTCTTTCGCACATCAGGCAGGCAGTGAACTCGCTTCCGGTTGATTTGCGTGAAGTAATCGTGATGAAGGAGTTTGAAGAAATGACGTTTCAGGAGATTTCCGAAACACTCGAATTGCCTTTAAGCACCGTTAAAAGCCGGGTTTATACGGCGCTGAAACAACTCCGAATGAAACTCGAAACAACGCCTTTGGAGGTTGTCTAAAAATTTATGTTAAATGGTCATCACAAAAACTCAGATTGCGGTTTCAGCGAACAGCTTGTTTCGTATCTTTATAACGAAATTAACGGCGCGGAAAAGTTAAATTTTGAAACTCACTTGCGGAGCTGCGCGATCTGCACTGATGAATTTGCCACGTTTTCGGGCGTTCAATATTCGATTAACGACTGGAAATTGCAGGATTTTTCCACATTGGAAACGCCTGTCTTTGAAATTTCGCCCAAGATCAGCCGATTTGTTAAAACTCAGGAATTATCGGAGAATAAAGGCTCGTGGTTGCCAGGATTGCGGCGACTATTTTCGCTCTCTCCTCGTTCGTGGTCATTGGCAGCCGCGTCATTTGCTATTTTGACGGTTTGCGTCGTAATTGTTTTGTTAGCTGTTAATTACAAAAAAGCTAATGAGTATTCACAAAACAATGCGCCGAAAATAATTGCTTCGCCGACAACCGAACAGACAAAAGTAATTTCACCGACTGAAACACCTGAAAGTCAGCCCAAATCGGTTGTTCAATCCAAAAATCCATCAATTATTATTGCAAAACCTGAACCGAAAAATAATCGATTGGTGAAAGTAAATGACAGTGTGCGGCAGCCAAAGAAAGTTGAAAATGCCGATATTCATAAGATTAACCCGCCGAAAGTTAATAATCAGTCCAAACCCTCAAAGTTTGTGATTGAAGATGATGATGATAATTCGTTAAGACTCGCCGAATTATTCGATGAAATTGATACGAAATAAAGATTTGAGAAAAATTGAAATGAAGAGAATAAATTTTTTAACCTTAATTTTTACATTTTTGCTGATGTTGTTGACGATTTCCGTCGCCGATGCACAGGAACAATTGCCGCCGGATAGTCCAAATCCGAAACAAACTGTTCGTCCGTTCAAGATTTTTGAAGAATTAGGTTTATCGCCTGAACAGATTCAGCAAATAAAAGGAATCAACAAACGTCGAAAGCCGATTACGCAAGCCGCGCAGCAGCGTTGGCGAGAGGCGAATCGAAGTCTCGATGCGGCGGTTTACGCCGACTCGACCACCGATGACGAAATTAAAATGCGTCTTAAAGAAGCACAAACGGCGCAATCCGAATTACTCAAGGAGAGAACAACGACCGAATATCTGATTCGCAAAGTCTTGACTCCAGATCAATTAATAAAATTTCGCCAACTGCGTGAGGAATTAATGGAGAAAATGAATGAACTGAAAAACCGCAACAACCCGAATAATCCGAATGTTCAGCAACAAACGCCGATCAACCGTTTGCAGCAGCGAAGATTTCATAGACAGCAACAGACGACAAATTAAGCAAAATCTCAATCTTTATTATTCCTTAGCCGACTTTTCAAAAAAGTCGGCTTTTTTTTTCGGCGCGTTCGTTGTAATCTTGGCAAAAGTCTTTTTAGTTTCAAGATAACAAATGAATCCGCTCAAAAAATTTTTATTTGAACTTCAGGAAATCAGTTTTTTAATTTGGCGAGCGTTTTTCGGGCTTGCCAAAAAACCTCGATATTTTTCAGAAACTATTCGCCAGATGGATTTAATCGGAGTCGGTTCGCTGCCGATTGTGCTGCTGACAGGATTTTTTACGGGCGGCGTTTTGATTCTCCAGACCTTTCCGACTCTTCAATATTACAGCATTCAAAATGAATCGGGACGTTCGATTGCGACTTCACTGGTGCGCGAACTCGGTCCGGTTCTTTCGGCATTGATGGTTTCAGGTCGCATCGGTTCGGCGATTTCGGCGGAACTCGGTTCGATGGTCGTTTCGCAGCAGATAGACGCAATGCGCGCACTCGGCACTGATCCAATTCGCAAACTCGTGACACCGCGCATTTTGGCATTGATTTTGATGCTGCCGCTTTTGACTATCGCCGCCGATATTTTCGGCATTATCGGCGGCGGTATCGTCGCTTCGGGACTTTTTAATCAAGATTCAAACATTTATATAACTTCGGTACGCGTCGGAATTACAACCGAAGACTTACTTGGCGGAATTATCAAACCTTTATTTTTTGGGCTAATTATCGGCAGTATTTCCTGTTACAAAGGTCTTAGCACAACCAACGGAACGGTTGGTGTCGGGCGTTCGACGACAGCGGCGGTCGTTATTTCTTCAATTTTCGTGATTATTTTCGATTTTTTCTTATCCAAAGCTGTTCAGACCATTTTCGACATCGGACGTATTTAAATTCTATAATTAGTGAAAAATTATTATGCCCACTTCCGAAACCGCTGAATCAGAAAACGATTTTACCGAGAATGAATTTACTGCGTCCGAACTTGCGCCGACCGCCGATATTCAGGAAGCGGTTGACGAACCCGACCGGATTCTGCCCGCAATCGAGTTTCGTGACGTGCATCTTTCATTTGAAGATAAAAAAATTCTCAACGGTGTCAGTTTTACAGTCCGGCGCGGCGAAACTAAATTGATTTTAGGCAGAAGCGGCGGCGGGAAATCTACCACGATTCGTTTAATATTGGGACTTTTGAAACCTGATTCGGGACAGATTTTTGTTGACGGCGAAGATATTACTTATTATACCGAAGAGGAAATGATGAAGGTTCGCCAAAAAATGGGAATGGTTTTTCAGGAAGGCGCGTTGTTCGATTCACTTTCGGTTTACGATAATGTCGCCTATCGTCTGCACGAACAAGGTGTTGACGAAGAAACCGTCGAAAAAGAAGTCCGTCGGATGCTCCGATTCGTTGATCTCGAAGACGCGATTGATAAAATGCCGAGCGAACTTTCCGGCGGAATGCGGCGGCGCGTCGGCATCGCCCGCGCACTCGTCGGCGATCCGTCAATCGTAATGTTTGATGAACCGACCGCCGGACTCGATCCGCCGACGGCACGGACGATTTGCGAATTAGCGATAAAACTGCGCGATCTTGAAGATGTTTCTTCAATTTTCGTGACGCACGAGATGAACAATCTCGAATATTTATCGTCCGAATATGCGACTGTCAACGAAGACGGCGAAGTCATTTTTGAAATGGAAGGCGAAAAACTTTGCCTGATTAATACCGAAGTTATAATGTTTCGTGACGGCAAAATAATTTTCAGCGGCAAAGACGAACAACTAAGAAAAATCGGCGATCCTTATATCACTAAATTTATTCGCGGTAAATAGGCGGAGAACCACGCGTGAGCAAGGTTCTAATTAAGGGAAATCTATGGCGAAAACACAAAGTATTACAATGAGTCAACTTCGGGTCGGTATTTTTGTGCTGATCGGTCTGCTGATTCTGGGTTTTTTGATTTTGAATTCGAGCGGCGATTTTAATCCGTTCGAGAAAAAATTTCGCCTGAAAGCGCGGTTTGCCCAAGCCGACGGTTTACGCGACGGTTCGGAAGTGCAGCTTGCCGGTGTTCATATCGGTAAAGTCGAGAGCGTTTCGCTGCTGCCGCCCGACAGTCCTGAAGAAGCCAAAATCGAAGCAACATTGATTGTTGACCGTGAACTGAATAAACGTCCGATTACCGAACGAATTCGCACCGATTCAACGGCGCAGCTTGTCGCAACCTCAATTTTAGCGAATGATAAAATGATAAATATCACGCCAGGAACTTCAAAAGGTTCGGCGGTCGAAGAAAATCACATTCTCGATTCGACACAGGCAATCTCGATTAATCAATTGACCGAAACCGGCAATGAGCTTTTACAGCAGATCAATAAAATTGCAACTCCGGCAAACGAGATTCTCAACAAAGCTAATCAAGGCGAAGGCACGCTCGGTCAAATCGTCAATAACGATCAGCTTTATCGGACGCTCGATTCGACTGTCGGTGAAACAAAATTAACGATGCTTAAACTGCAAAATACGCTCGACCGTGTGAACAAAGGCAACGGCAGTGCGGGAAAACTGATTAACGACCCGGAACTTTACAATAATTTGAATCAAACCGTCGCGCAGCTTGAAGCGATTTCAACCGACATTCGCCGGGGTCGCGGCACGGTCGGAAAATTCGTCAATGACGAAGCACTTTACAATGAAACGCGTCAGGCAATCGCCGATTTGCGCGTGACTGCCGGAAAACTCAATGGAATTGCCGATGATTTTAAAGTAATTACGACCGACCTCAACGAAGGAAAAGGCACTGCCGGAAAATTCCTAAAGGATGAAAAACTCTACGAGGATGCACGCAACACTCTTGCACGTTTTAACTCGACCGCCGAAAAAGTTGATACCTTGCTCGGCGACGCGCAAAACGGTAAAGGCACAATCGGAAAATTGTTAGTTGATGAAACGCTTTATAATAACCTCAATCAAACATCGTCGAACATCAATCAACTTTCTTCGGAAGGGACCAAACTAATTTACGATTTTCGCCAAAATCCGAAAAAGTTTTTATCAATCAAGTTTAAGTTGTTTTAATCTAGGAACGCGGACACTCTTGTCCGCCAATAAAAGTATTTATAGAGTTATGAATAGCGGACAAGAGTGTCCGCGTTCCAATAAAAAAGGACAAGTTCAACAACCTGTCCTTTTCTATTGAAAATGGTGGGAACGGAGAGAATCGAACTCTCATGGATTGCTCCACATGCACCTCAAGCATGCGCGTATACCAGTTCCGCCACGTCCCCAAAATATGTTTTCAACTCAAATTACTTTTTCGTATTCGCTTCTTTCTTCGGATCGTTTTTTACGGTATTTGCCGGTTTAACTGTCGCCGTAGTTGCCGGTTTGACGGTTGCCGTGTTGGAAACATTCGTGACTGCCGAATTCGTCGAAACATTAGTTATCGGCGGAACCGTCACGGCTGAATTGGCGTTAGCGTCAGGTGTTACAACTGCCGTGTTCGCATTGACATTTGCATCAGTATTAGCCGGTGCTTCGGTTGTCGAATCAGGATTCGTCGCCAAAACCGAGATATTGCCGTTGAGTGCCGGCATTGCAAGCATCAGAGCCGACAACATAAAAACCGTCGCCGCGATAATCGTCGTTTTTGATAAAACCGTTGCTGTTCCGCGCGAACCGAAGGCATTGCTCGAAACACTGCTCGTGAACAACGCACCGGCATCGGATTTACCCGGTTGAAGTAAAACCGTAATAATCAGCACGATGCAGGAAACAAAAAATAATCCGTATAAAAAATAAGTCAAAATTCTAATCCACCTAAGCTACTTGTAATTAACAATTTTTGCAAAACTTTCCGCGTCGAGGCTTGCACCGCCGACCAAAGCTCCGTCAATGTCACTTTGGTTCATTAAAACCGCGATATTTTCGGGTTTGACCGAACCGCCGTAAAGAATTCTCAACGAATTTGAAACATCTTCTCCGTGAGATTCAGCGACCTTCTGACGAATAAAACCGTGCATTTCTTGAGCCTGTTCCGGCGAGGCTGTTTGACCAGTTCCAATCGCCCAAACAGGCTCGTAAGCGATAATAATACGTTCCATATCGGAAGTTGTCAAACCGTCCAAACCTTTGCGGAGTTGTCTTTCAACGACCTCAAAAAGTTTTTCGGACTCGCGTTCTTCCAAAGTTTCGCCAACACAAACAATCGCCGTCAAACCCGATTCCAAAGCCGCTTTCGTCTTTTTGTTGACCGATTCATCGGTTTCGCCGTAAAACTGCCGACGCTCGGAATGACCGATAATGATATGCGAACAACCCACATCTTTGAGCATTTCCGCCGAAACTTCGCCGGTATTCGCCGACTGCTTTGTTTCAAACGAACAATTCTGCGCGGCGACCTTTACATTTGAACCTTCCAATCTATCGACAACCCTTTTCAAATGAACAAAAACCGGCGCGATAACGACTTCACAGTGATTTGCATTCGTCACCAAAGATTTCAAAGCAAGTGCCGTTTCAACCGCTTCGCCGAGCAGCTTATACATTTTCCAATTTCCCGCAATCACAGGTTTTCTCATAAACGTCATTCAAAAAACAGTTATTCTAACACAAATAAAAAACGGCTTGGAATTGAACAAAGCGTTTTTGAGAAATTTATCCAAAATTATCTATCATTCAACGCCTCAACGCCCGGAAGCGCGTCACCCGCGAGAAATTCTAAGGTTGCGCCGCCGCCGGTTGAAATGTGCGAGATTTTGTCGTCGAGTCCCGCTTGGTTGATTGCCGAAACCGAATCTCCGCCGCCGACGATTGAGGTTGCGCCTTTTTCGGTTGCTTCGGCGACGGCTTTGGCAATGGCGATTGTGCCTTCGTCAAACGGTTTTTCCTCGAACATTCCCATCGGACCATTCCAGACGATTGTTTTCGCACCTTCGAGCGCGTGTGCGAAAATCGCCTGCGTTTCGATGCCGATGTCTAAACCGACAAGTCCGGTATTTGTAAATTCAACGGGAATCGTTTTACGCGAAGTCAACGGGTCGTAACTGTCAACGACTTGGTGATCGGTTGGTAAAATCAATTCAACGCCCGCGTCTTCCGCCATTTTTACGATTTCCAAAGCCTTCGGCATCATTTCGTCTTCGACCAGAGACTTTCCGACGGTCATTCCGTTAGCCTTAAAAAACGTGTAAGCCATCGCGCCGCCGATCAATAATTTATCAACTTTGCGTTTAATTAAAGATTCGATGACCGGAATCTTGTCGGAAACCTTTGCACCGCCTAAGATTGCGACAAACGGACGTTCAGGATTGTTCAAAGCCTTACCCAAGAAATTTAATTCCTTTTCCATCAACAATCCGGCGACCGAATCTTTGACAAAATGCGTGATGCCTTCGGTCGAAGCGTGGGCGCGATGCGCTGTGCCGAACGCGTCATTGACATAAACATCGCATAATTTTGAAAGTTGTTTGGCAAACTGCTCGTCGTTCATTTCCTCTTCGGCGTGAAGGCGTAAGTTTTCCAATAACAAGACTTGACCTTCCTGCAACTGATTAACTTGCGCTTTTATTTCATCGCCGATGCAGTCTTTGGCGAAGAAAACTTTGTCATTTTTGATCTCCGCTTTGCCGTAAGCCGTGCCGTCTTTCGGCATTTCGACAGGTTCTTCGCCCTGCGTCGAGATTTCCTGCAATTCGGGCAATTTTTGGAGATATTCATAGACGGGTTTCAGTGAATATTTCGATTCATCGTAAGGCATTCCTTTTTCTTCAGCCTTTTTCCTGTCCTTCAAAGGTCTGCCGAGATGCGACGCTAAGATAACTTTCGCGCCCTGCTCAATCGCGTATTTGATTGTCGGCAACGCGCCTTTGATTCTGGTGTCGTCCTCAATATGTCCGTTTTTAATCGGGACGTTGAAATCTACACGGATAAAAACTCTCTTTCCTTTAATGTCTATGTCTTTGATGGTTTTCTTGTTCATAAAATAATAAAAGCGTTTGGATTTACAGCGATTTTATCATTAATCGTTGCTTTTAATCCAAACGCTTTTAAATTTAGTTAAGTTTGATCTACTTCAAATTCGCCTGTGTTTTTGAAGACATTTTATCGCCTGTAAAAACGGCGTAGATAAATTCAAAATCACCGCTGCCTTCCCATTTATATGAAGTAACTTTGTATTTGCCTTCGCCCGAACTCATTGTTTCAACGCCTTCGCTGCCGATGATATTGACAATATCTTTATAACTCATCCCGTTCTTAAGTTGGTTATATTTGTCCAGAGAAAGCGATGCTTTGCCGTTTTTGGTCGGCGATGTCGTTGTCGTTTTCGGACTACTCGAAGTATTTGAAGCATTCGGCGAATTGCTTGGAGATTCCTTTGATTTATCGGCGATTTCCCGAAGTTTTTGCTGACAATTACAGCCTAAAACGACGAATAGTAAAACGATAAAACCGAGATTTAATAAATTTTTCATTTGTCTTCTCCTTATCTTTTGACTTGAACATTACACCAGAATATTTTGTGATGTCAAAACATTTCAAAAAATATACTCGAATAACAAAAATTTATGGAATAAATTTAACTTATTTGGTATCTTCAATATGAAAGCAAAATTGAGAGTTGGATTTTTTAACTTTCAATCGCTTTCTATTCTAATTTTAATTCAAGAGGGAAAATAAAAATGAAAGTAAAATTCTTGGCTTTAGCCGTTGCTTTAGTATTCACTATTTCTTCATTCGCCGTCGCTCAGGACACAATGACGAAACAGGACGATAATATGAAGCAAGACGATATGATGCAGAAAAAAAATATGAAGAAAAAATCTTCAATGAAACGCAAATCCTCAAAACGTAAAAGTATGAAGAAAATGCGTAAAAGTATGATGAAGAAGAAAATGTAAATAAAAAAGGCAGTCAGAATAATTTGACTGCCTTTTTTTTCTATAAGCCTTTCGCCGCAATGAATTTCACCAAATCACGGACACGGCACGAATAACCCCATTCGTTGTCATACCACGACAAAATTTTAACGAGATTGCCGTCAATCACTTTAGTATTTTCAGCGTCAACGATTGACGAGTTCGGATTTCCGCGAAAATCAATCGAAACCAGCGGCTCTTCCGAAAACGCAAGAATTCCCTTCAAATCGCCTTCAGCAGCTTCCTTCAAAGCGGCGTTGACTTCTTCGGTCGTCGTTTCTTTTTCGAGTGTCATCACGACATCAACGAGCGAAACATTCGGAGTCGGAACGCGCACGGAAATACCGTCAAACTTCCCTTTCAAGTCGGGAATGACGAGCGCAATCGCCTTTGCTGCGCCGGTCGAGGTCGGAATCATCGAAAGTGCGGCGGCACGCGCACGGCGCAAATCCTTGTGCGGTAGATCAAGCAGTTGCTGGTCGTTCGTGTAGCTGTGAATCGTATTCATCAATGCGTTTTTAATGCCGAATTTGTCGTGAATAACTTTTGCAACCGGCGCGAGGCAATTCGTCGTGCAGGACGCATTTGAAATGATGTGATGGTTTGCCGCATCATACATTTCGTCGTTCACGCCGAGAACAATCGTCACGTCTTCGCCTTTTGCCGGTGCGCTGATGATGACTTTTTTGACCGAACCGCGCAGGTGTTTGCCGGCATCTTCGGCTTTGGTAAATCGTCCGGTTGATTCGATGACGATTTCCGCACCGACCGAATTCCAATCAATCAGCGACGGGTCTTTTTCGCTGAAAACTTTGATCGTGTCGTTTTCAACTTTGATTGTGTCGCCTTCCGCCGAGATCGCGTGTTCGAGATTGCCCATTATCGAATCATATTTGAGCAGATGCGCGAGCGTTTTTGTGTCCGTCAAATCGTTGACGGCGACGAAATTTATCTCGCTGTCGCCCAAACAAGTTCGCAAAACATTGCGTCCGATGCGTCCGAAACCGTTAATACCGACTTTGATTGCCATTTTAAAATTTAATTCTCCTGATTTGGTAAAATGTGTTAAAAATTTGAATGTAACTTAAATTCGGACAAAGTTCAAAGATTGCGGCTCAAATCATTTTTTTGAAACAAACACAAATTTAACGTCGTAGTAAGCGATTGAGTTTTTAATCGTTTTACTTAAATATCCTACAAAACTCGGAGCAACTTTTATAATGAAAACATTGCGCTATTATTCCTTAATTTTTACTGTTTTTGCGATGATTTACGGCTTTAATGCGGTTGAAATAACGGCTCAAACTCAATCGTCAACGCCGCAAATTGCAAAAAATTCGGTTGAAAATAAAACGACTCAAACAAGTGAAGAAACACCGAATACGGCAGAAGATCGTTCGAGTTACACAAATTCAACCCGTCCGTCCGCGCCGAATTTAACGAGACTCGGAGTGCAGAATTCACAGACGATGCCGCTGACTTTGAACGAAGCGATTCGCAAAGCTCTCGAAAATAACAACGACATTGAGATTGCCAAAAATGATGTCAAAATTGCCGAATCAACGCTTCGTTCGCTGCTCGGAATTTACGATCCGGTTTTCAATGTTTCACCGAGTTTCGTTCGCAGTTCGACCAACGGACAAAAAGCGACCAGCGATTTTCGTGTTACTTCCGATTTCAATCAGCAAATCCAAAGAGGCGGCGGAAGTTATCAGGTTTTCTTAAATAACAGCCGCACTGAAAATCAATTTTCGCAGCAACAGGCGACATCCGGCACAACCTCGACCGGCGGCGCACTTTTTTCGTCGCGGCTTGGTGTAACTTATACGCAACCGCTCTGGCGCAACCTGAAAACCGATCAAACTCGTCGTCAGATCAAGATTCAGCGCAAACGAGTTTCGCAATCCGATGCAGATTTTCGACGACAGGCAATTTTGATTATTTCGCAGGTTCAGACGGCTTATTGGGACTTGGTTTTTTCGCTTCGTAATCAGCAGAATCAAGTTGCCAACGTCAACTTGAGCCGCGAAAATCTGCGCCAGATTGAAGCGAAAATTTCCGCCGGAAGTTCCGCACCGCTGCAAAGAGCCGAAGTCGAAACCGAACTCGCCAATCGTGAAGGCGAATTACTCAACGCGACACAGCAGGTTTCACAAGCTGAAAATCGTCTCAAACAATTATTCCTGAAAGACCCGAACGCAGCCGAATGGCAAATGTCGCTTGTCCCGACCGACGCGCCAATTTTGAATGATGATCCGATTGATATGGACGGCGCACTGAAAGACGCGCTTGAATTTCGTCCTGAACTCAGCCGTCTGCGTTTAGATAAAGAAATTAATAAAATTGACTTGGATTATTATAAAAATCAAACGAAACCGCGTATTGACCTGAACACAACATTTTCACTCGACGGTTTGGCACTCGGTAATGTTAATACGAATTCGTTTCTATCGCCGCTTTTGTTAATTCAGCCGGTTGGTCAGGAAACGAGTTCGAGTTCGTATTTTTATAATTTGATTTGTAACAACGGCAGCACACGTCCGGCAAACTGCTCAAATATTCCATCGGTTCTTGTTCCGGGATCGTCAAATTTCTTAAAAGGCGGATTTAATCGTTCGTTTATCAATCTTTTCCGCACTGATTCACCTAACCTTTCAGTGGGCGTGACGTTTTCGTTTCCCTTACGAAATAAAACCGCGAAAGCCGATTTAGCGACTGCCCGTTATCAGAGCGAACGAATAGACGCGCAAACTCGCTCGCAGGAACAAACCGTGATTGCCGAAGTTCGCAACGCCGTTCAAGCCGTTGAAACTTCGCGCCAAAGAATAGCGACCGCCGTTCGCGCACGTCAAAATGCTGAAATTCAACTCGAAGGCGAACGCAAACTTTTTGAAGTCGGACGTTCGACAACGTTTTTGCTGTTTCAGCGCGAAAACTCTTTGACAAATGCTCGCAACGCCGAAATCCGTGCCGAAACCGATTACAATAAAGCACTTTCCGATTTGCAGCGAGTCACTTCGACAACCTTTCGCGTCAACAATATTCAGGTTGATTCGCCGATGAGCGATCAAAAGTAAGCCTATTTACTTCAACAATTACATTATGTTTCCGTAACTTTACATAAAGAGTTGCGTTGCCGACTCTTTATGTATTTCTTGAGTATTTCCCTGAAAATTTAAATAAAAAAAGTTTTCACTCTTTCAATTTCTACTTTTTCACTTTAAAATCATCAAGTGCGAATATCCGCGTCAATTATCGTTTTTAATGAAGAAGAGAATATTGCCGAAGTTTGCGAGACTGTTTCGTGGGCGGACGAAATCGTTGTAGTTGATTCTGATTCAATTGATCAAACTGCTAAGATTGCCCGCGAATATACTGACAAAGTTTTCAATCACGAATTTCGCGGCTATAAAAACAAACACGAATTTGCCGACGCGCAAACAATTGGCGATTGGATTTTTTGGATTGATGCTGACGAACGCGTTACACCCGAACTGAAAATAGCAATCGAGAATTTGAAAAAACGTGACCCGCAAACTTTGCCTGACGGATTTCGGATTGCGCGGAAAACTTGGTATCTCGACCGTTGGATCAAACATTCCGGCTGGTATCCTGATTATCAGATGCGGCTTTACCGCAAATCAGCAAGTTTTTGGGACGGTGTTTCGCCGCACGAAACAGCGCGGGTGAAAGGCAAAATTGAAATTTTAGACGGCGAATTTCTGCATTACACCAAAAAAAGTCTCAGCGAACATCATCGCGTGACGGATTCATACACGACCTTGGCGGCGGAATTTCACTACAAAAACGGTAAAATTGTCGGTGCATTCGGCTTGTTTTTTTATCCGATTGCCGCGTTTTTTCGCACATATATTTTAAAAAAAGGTTTTCTCGACGGCGTTCCGGGTTTGATTATCGCAATGTTCACGGCTTACAGTGTATTTCTCAAATACGCGAAAATTTGGGAGCATCACAACATTAAAAAATGAAAACTGTAATTTTATGCGGCGGACGCGGCACAAGACTCGGCGAACACGGCGCGAGCGTCCCGAAAGCCTTGATCGAAATCGGCGAACAGCCTGTAATCTGGCACTTGTTGAAGATTTATGCACACTACGGATTCGACGATTTTGTTTTGTGTCTCGGATTTCTAAGCGACAAAATCAAGCGTTTTTTTATCGAGCGGCAATGGCTCAACGCCGATTTCACGATTGATGCAAACAGCAATCAATCACTGCTCGAAATGAATAAAGCATTTGAAAATTGGCGCGTCACATTTGCCGAAACAGGACTCGAAACCAACACCGGCGGACGTTTGAAAAAAGTTCAAAAATACCTCGTAGGTGAAGAAACTTTTTTCGTCACCTACGGCGACGGATTGGCGAACATCAATCTCGATGAACTGCTCCGATTTCACAAATCACACGGCAAAATTGCGACTCTGACGGCGGTTCATCCGCGCACAAATTTCGGTATAATCAAACTCGACGGTGAAAATCTCGTTTCCGAATTTCACGAAAAACCCGTAATGAATGAATGGATTAACGGTGGTTTTTTTGTTTTTAATCGTGAGATTTTTGATTATCTGGATGAAAACTGTATCTTGGAGCGCGAACCGCTTGAAAGACTCGCGCAGGAAAAACAACTCGCCGCATTTCCGCACGAAAAATTTTGGAAATGCGTTGATACATATAAGGACAATATCGAATTCAATGAGCTTTGGAACGAAGGCAAAGCCGATTGGAAAGTTTGGTAAATTAAATGGATTTTAGATTTTAGATTTTGGATTTTGGATTGTTTAATTTTTGGAGCCTGATTTTTTGTTGAAATCTCTCTTTTCCGAAAACGATTCAAAAAACGCTCGCGTGTTGTCCGGCGAAGCAAATCCCAAATCCCAAATCCCAAATCCCAAATCGAATTATGTTTTGGAAAAATCGCACGGCTTTTGTGACGGGTGCAACCGGCTTTGTCGGGGCGCATATTGTTCGCTTTCTCGTTGAAAAAGGCGCGAAAGTTGTTTGTTTACAGCGCGACGGTGTTCGTGCTAATTCATTGGATATATTTGATTTACGGCGGCGCGTGACCGTCATTCAGGGGGCGGTCGAAGATTACGATTTGATGTCGCGCATCTTGAACGAATACGAAATTGACGCGGTTTTTCATCTCGCGGCGCAGGCACTCGTCGGTGCGGCAAATCGTTCGCCGCTTTCGACTTTTGAAGCC
Organism: Pyrinomonadaceae bacterium; assembly: GCA_965247805.1. Lineage (GTDB taxonomy): Bacteria > Acidobacteriota > Blastocatellia > Pyrinomonadales > Pyrinomonadaceae > JAFDVJ01. Next base: position 2,328,750 of record OZ252034.1, on the reverse strand, counting down.
AACATTCGCGGCACTTATTCGCTTCTCGAAGCCTGCCGAACGAGCGAAACCGTTAAACGAATCGTCGTTGCGTCGAGCGATAAAGCCTACGGATCACATAAAATTTTGCCCTATCAGGAAGATTTTGCGCTGCAAGGTTTGTTTCCCTACGATGTTTCAAAAACCTGCACCGATTTAATCTCGCAGTCGTTCGCGCATACCTACAATTTGCCCGTGACGATTACGCGTTCCGCCAACATTTACGGCGCGGGCGATTTGAATCTTTCACGAATTATTCCCGGCACGATTCTTTCGGTTCTGCAAAATGAACGCCCGATTATTCGCTCCGACGGTTCGCCCGTCCGAGATTTTATTTTCGCCGACGACATCGCCAACGCTTATCTTTTACTGTCTGAAAATATTGAAGAGTGTCGCGGCGAAGCGTTTAATTTCGGTTCGGGTGAGCCAATCAAAATGCTCGATTTAGTAAATAAAATCGTCAATACAATGGGCAAAGAAAATGAACTTGCGCCGGTTGTGTTGCTCCAAACCAAAATCGAACGCGAAATTGACGCGCAATATCTGTCGTCAAACAAAATATTCCAAAAATTCGGCTGGAAACCTGAAGTTGATTTGGACGAAGGCATCAAACGCACAGTCGAATGGTATCAAAGTAACTTTAAACTAATTGTTTAAATGAGTTTTGTATTTGGTGTTTAGTTTTTTTTGCAAGAAATTTGACGGTGATTTACATTTTTGACTTTGATTTATATTCTTATTAAATTCAAAAACCAAAAACTAAGCACCAAAAACTAAAAACTTTCCCATCCTGTTTATACAACTATCCAATTTTTATCAACATCATATCTTTTGTTCGGACTTTTTTTGCGCTATATTTTAAAAGGTTATGAAAAATATTTATTATCTCGCAGTTATCGTTCTTTTATCTTCGGCGCAAGTTTTCGCGCAGACCGAAAAGGGGATTGATACACAAACTCAAAAGATCAAGGAAAATACTAACAAAACGACGCAAACGCCGACCAATAACAGCGGTGGACGTTCGATTGATTGGGGCAAGGACAAAACAAAAGTTCGACCGAGACTAGACAATCCTTATCGGGTTAATTCACGACGCGATGTTTTGATTGAAAATGTTTTGAGCGTTTTACAGGATCAAAAAATCATTTTAGATGAATCGGCTTCGCGTCCCAAAGATGGATTTATCGTGACGCAGCCGTATGTTTTTGCCAAAGGTGCGGTGATTACGAGAAATGAACTAAATCGTTATTCAGTGCTGCCTAGTTCAGATTCCTCGTGGACACGCGGACGCTACACTTTGACGATTGAGATTCAATCAATTGACGGAATTCAAAACAACATAACTGTCACGGCAAAAGTCGAAGGTCGTTCGGAAAACGGTTTGCAGTCTGAATGGACGACTCTCCAATCGAGCGGCGCGGCGGAAGATGAATTTCTCGTAAAACTTGTCGAACTCGTAACCGGAGCATCGCCTGACGATCAAAAAACAGATAATTAAAGTAGTAAAGATGCGTATTAATATTTCCACAATTTGTAAAATATTATTTTTTCTGATGATTTGCGCGGTTTCAGGATTTTCACAAACCGACGCTTCAAATGAACCGATTAAAAACGGAGCGCAAAAAGAGGATTTCCCGTCAAATATTAAGGAAACACTCGCTAAACAACGTATTGCGCGTGAAAAGAAAGAATATGACGAACTGTTGCAGCGCAGCGAAGAAGCCGTCAAAATTAGTAATGAACTGGAAAAATCTTTTGTTGATTCAAAACAACTTTCACCCGATGATGCGAAAAAACTTGATCGTCTTGAAAAATTGTTAAAGAAAATCAGAAGTGAATTAGGCGGCGATTCGGGGGGCGAAGATGACGAGGCGGTGATCAAAGAAACGCCTTCGACAATGGTCGGTGCATTTCAAACTTTACAAACAAATGCTTCACAATTGTTTGACGAAATAAAAAAACAAACGCGTTACAGTGTTTCGGTGATTTCCATTCAAACTTCCAACGCGCTCATCAAAATCGTCAAATTTATTCGTTTCGGTAAGTAGTTTGATTTTTAGCTTTCAAAGAATAAAACGATGAATTCGAGTTTTTCCTTTATCAAACTTGCGGTTTTTTTTCTTTTGATTAATCTTCTGAGCGGACTACTTTTCGCCCAACAGGATGATGACACAATCAAAGTCGAATCTTCCTTAGTAGTTTTGAATGCAACGATTACTGATGCCAAAGGAAAACCTGTTCCGGGTTTGAAACAAAATCAGTTTCAAATCTTTGAAGACGGAAAGGAACAAAAAATTGATTTTTTTGCAGCAGAAAAAACTCCGTTTGCCGCGATTATTTTACTAGATTCTTCAGGAAGTATGGAGCAGCGCGTTAGTCTGGCGCGGTCGGCGGCGATTCAATTTCTCGATAAATTGCGAACCGACGATGTGACGGCGATTTATAATTTCGATTCAAAAGTCTCACTCGTACAGGATTTTTCAAACAGTCGTGACATTTACGAAGGTGTTTTCGATCTCAAGGCTAACGGAATGACTGTGCTGAATGATGCAATTTTTAAAGCCTCGCAGGAACTCGGCAAGCGTCCCGAAAAACGTAAAGCGATCATCATTTTATCCGACGGCGCAGACACACAAAGCAGCAAATCAGCCGACAAATCATTGAAAGCCGCACTTGCCGTCAATGCGACAATTTATACTGTTGATATGTCGGCGATTGATACGAACAGCAAAGACCGCGCCCAAAGTCAGGGCGCATTAAAAAATTTCGCGGAAAAATCCGGCGGTAAATTCATCGCTTCGCCCGGCGGAACTGCATTACGCGATGCTTTCAAAAACATTGTCGAAGAACTCGGCGTTCAATACACACTCGGCTATCAACCGACAAACACCGCCAAAGACGGCAAATGGCGCACTATCGAACTCAAAATCAACAAACCTGAAATTAATGTGCGAACCCGCAAAGGCTATAACGCTCCGAAACAAAAATAGAAAGTCAAAGGTCAAACTTATTCACAAAGTTTGACCTTTGACTTTTAAGCCTAATAACTGGTTTTGTTTCTTGATTTATCTTCGTGTCTTTCAATGGCGAGCATTACGAGTGCGTCAATTACCTGTGAAAATTCAACGCCCGTTCCAGCCCACATTTTCGGAAAGCCTGACGCATCAGTTAAACCCGGAATCGTGTTAATTTCATTGACGAGCAGCGCACCCGTATCAGTTCGTAAAAAGAAATCAACGCGCGCAAAGCCGCAGCCGTCAATCGCTTTGAACGCGGTCAACGCCATTTGTTGGATTTTTTTGGTCAATTCTTCAGAAACCGGCGCGGGAACGATGAATTCGTTGTTGCCTGTTCCGGCATACTTTTCGGTGTAATCGAGGAACTTTTTGCTTGCATCACGGATTAAATATTCGCCCGGAAGACTTGCGCGAGGCTCGTCATTGCCCATCACTGAACATTCGATTTCGCGTATTTGCAGGCATTCTTCGACGATAATTTTGCGGTCGTATTCAGCGGCAAGCGCAATCGCTTCGCGCAGTGAAATTTCGTCATTGGCACAGGAAACTCCGACTGAAGAACCAAGGTTCGCCGGTTTAACGAAACACGGATAACCGAGCTGCGCTTCGATTTGCTTGATTGTCGTTTCGTCGTCATTTTCCCATTCGCTTCGCAAAAACCAGACGTATTTACAAATAGGCAGATTCGCGTCACGAAACAAAGTCTTCATAAAAACTTTGTCCATACCGCAAGCCGATGCCAAAACCCCGCAGCCGACGTATGGAATATCCGCCATTTCAAACAAACCTTGAATCGTGCCGTCTTCGCCGAAAGTTCCGTGCAGAACCGGAAATACGACATCGAGTTTTTCTAGTTTTTCTTCGCCTTGCGCGGTTTCAAGTCTGAGTAAACCTTTGTAATCAGTATCGCCGGCAAACGCGATTCCATTTCGCGGAAATTTATTAATATTTTCAATCAACAAATCCTGCGTTTGCTGCGACAGTAAACTTAATGATTCCAATGGATTGAGCCAATTCCCCTCCTTTGTGACGGCGATTGGAATAACTTCGTATTTATCTTTATCAATTTCTTCAATGACCGTTTTTGCCGAACGAACCGAGACTTCGTGTTCCCCCGAACGTCCGCCGAATACTATACCGATTTTAATTTTTTCCATAAGTTTTCAATTTCAAATTACAGATTCTCCTAATTCCAAATTTGTAAAGTGTCTTGTTTGGAATCTAAAATCTGGAATTGGGAATCTATAAAATAGTTTTTCCGAGAGCTGAAAGAATTAATTCTCCTGCCAACTCAACCGTAATATTGTGTTCATCGAGCATCGGATTGACCTCGACTATTTCAAATGAACGCATTTCTCCGCGCTCGGCGATGATTTCGAGCGCGAGATGTGCTTCACGATAGGTGATGCCGCCGCGCACGAGAGTTCCCGAACCCGGCGCAAATCGCGGATCAATGATATCAACATCGAAAGTCACGGCAAAACCGCCCGAAGCCTGCGATGCAATCTTGATTGCATCTTCGACGCAAGCCAACATTCCGCGCCGGTCAATGTCGCTCATCGTAAAAAAGTTTTCGCGCATTCCCAAATCACGAATCTCGCGCTTTTCGCCTAAATCCAAATCTCGCGCGCCAACGTGAGCGCAGAATTTCGGATTGATTTTCGGTGCAAATCCTTCGAGATTAACAAGTTCATCATTTCCCAAACCCAAAAGCGTCGCAAAAGGCATTCCGTGAATATTTCCCGACGGCGAAGTTTCCGGCGTGTTAATGTCGGCGTGCGCGTCAAACCAAATTAAACCTATTTCTTCGTTTTTTTCGCGGAAAAACGATGAAATACCCGAAAAAGTGCCGATAGCAATCGAATGATCGCCGCCCAAAATTACCGGAATTTCACCTGCCTGCAAAGATTTTTTGACCATCGCCGCCGATTTTTTGCTCGACGTAATCATTTCCTGCAAATATTTCGGATTAACGGCAGCTTCTGCAATGTAATTCGGTCTGACAACCTCCACATCTCCGTAATCGGTGACTTCATAGCCTAATTCTTTAATGTGTTCGGTCAAATAATTTCCGCGAATATTGGCAAGTCGAATTGCAGTTGTGCCGAGTTCACTTCCCTTTTTGCCCGCGCCGAATCCGATTGGAACGCCCAACAATCCGATTTTTTTGTTTTTACCCGGAAAATCCGTGTCGTTAAAATCCATAAAAAAATATTACAATTCACCGAAGCCGTTCTTAAAAATATCCTGTATCGCCTCGAAAGCGGCTTTTTCATCTTCGCCTTCGACAACCATTTCAAGTTCGACACCTTTTGAAGCGGCTAGTGTCAGGACACTTAAAATTGATTTGGCATCGGCATTGACCGAATTATCTGTGCGAAATAGTTTGATTTTACTTTGAAAAGTGCTTGCCAATCGAACGAGTCCGGCGGCGGCGCGGGCGTGAAGTCCAAGACGGTTAATAATTTTCACGCTTCCTTTAAGCATCTTTCTTCATTTTTTGCGGCATTAAAAGTTCGCTTGCCCGGTAAATCGCCTGTTTTCCCTGACTTTCGACTTCTTTTGCCATTTCCAATAGTTCCAATTCCTTGTTTTGTGTAGCAAGTTTAATAACCATCGGCAAATTCACGCCGGTAACAATCTCGATGTCGTTTTCTTCGATAAACATCGCCGAAATATTCGTCGGAGTGCCGCCGAACATATCAGTCAAAAGCAGAACACCTTTGCCCTGCGAAACTTTTTTGATCGCCCGGGCAACTTCTGCTTTCGCCAATTCGACATCATCGTGCCAACCGATTGAAACCGCCGTAATGTGCTGCAATTCACCAACCACCGTTTCCGCCGCCGCCAATAATTCATTGGCAACCTGACCGTGGGAAACGATAACACCGCCAATTTTTTTCATAACAAATTCCTTTTACTTTTGAACGTCACGATGAATGACCGAAATTTCAATTCCGTCGCCTTTTAATGCTTCACCGAGACGGTCGGCAACCATCACCGAGCGATGGCGACCGCCGGTGCAGCCGATTCCGATTGTTAAATACGACTTTCCTTCGCGTTTGTAAAGCGGCAGAAGATACTGCAATAAATCGTTAAAACGTCTGATAGTTTCGCTGACTTCCGGTTGATTCTCCAAAAAATTTATAACCTTTTTATCAGTTCCAGGCAATTCTCGCAAACCTTTTTCAAAATACGGATTCGGTAAATGGCGGACATCGAAAAGCAAATCAACCTGATTCGGCACACCGTATTTATGACCGAAACTTTGCACTTGAACGTGCAGCGGATTTCCTTCTTCGTGATGCCCGAATTTTTGAACGAGCAGCCGGCGCAGCGTGTGAACGGTTTGTTCCGATGTATCAATAATCAAATCCGCCAATTCCCGCACATTAAGCATTTCTTCTTTTTCCGCACGAATCGCCGCGAGCAGTCCTTTACCGTTGTCCGCCGGATGCGGACGGCGCGTTTCTGAAAATCGCCGCTGTAAAACTTCGTCCGAAGCCTCGAAAAAAAGCACGAACGGGGCGAGTTTTTTCTTTTTGATCTTTTTCAATTCGTTCGGAAAGTCCGACAAAAAATGGCGTTCACGAATGTTAATAACTAATGCGGCTTTTTCGATGGCGACGACTTCTTCGGAATTCGGCAGCAGCAAACTCGCAAATGTCGAGAGCATTGTAATCGGCAAATTATCCACACAAAAATAGCCGGAATCCTCAAAAGCATTCGTCGCCGACGACATTCCAGAGCCGCTCAAGCCGGTAATTATTACGAAATTAGCAAGATTCTTTTTCTCGGATGTATCAGAGGACATTAAATTTATTGACTGCTCACTAAAGTTTTATGTTTTTCGATCAGATTATGCGCGGCATCAAAACCAGCCGCTTTTAGAAGATGAATACGAACTGCCGTTTCAACCAAAGTTGAAAGATTTCTACCCGAACTGACCGGCAAAATATACTTCGGAATTTTTAAGGAAAAGATTTCTTCGTTGTATGTTTTGAGACCTAAACGGTCAATTTCCTCAAACTCATTCCATTTTTTTAGTTCGATACAAATTTCAATCTCACTGCCTTTACCGATTGCCGAAACGCCGTAGAGTTCGCGGATATTGATAATACCAAGTCCGTGAATCTCTAAATAATCCTGTATTAACTCCGGCGATTTCCCTTCCAGTTTTTCTCCGACCTTTTTTATTAAAACCGAATCATCGGCAATCAAATAATGTCCGCGAGTGATTAAATCAAGAGCGCATTCTGACTTTCCGATACCGGAATTCCCAATTATTAAAACTCCGATTCCGAACATCCCCATCAAAACTCCGTGAATCGTGATTTGCGGAGCGAGAACTTCTTGCAAAAATGCGGTAACTTTGTTAATCGCGCCAGAACTGATTAAATTTGTCCGCAGCAGCGGCAGATTGTTTTCATCGGCAAGTTTTATCAATTCTGCGGGCGGCTCAAGACTTTTAGTAATCAAAATACAGCTTATTTTATCAAGATTGAGATTTTTGATCGCCTCGATTTTTTTTTTACCGTCCAATTGCGAGAGATACCAAATCTCACTTTGACCGACGATTTGAATACGTCCCGTGTGAATGTAATGCGTAAACCCCGCCAGTGCGAGACCGAGTTTTTGAATCCGCGCCGAATTAATCTCGTGTTTATGCAGTCCGTTGCTGCCCGCTCTAACTTCAATTTGCAATTCTAACGGAGATTTTTCGACGAATTCGGCAATGGAGATTTTCGGATTTTCGTTTTGCATTGAATTTGTCTTTAGTTTTTCATTACCGGTTTTCGGCTGAAAACAAAATACTAAAAACTCGAAGCAATCTACGGTTGAATCAATCCGTAATCACCGTTTTTGCGTTTATAAATAACGGAAACTTTTTCGTCTTCAGAATTTCGGAACACTAAAAACTGATTCTCTTCATCATTTAACCGAAAAACCGCTTCTTCGGCAGTCATCGGTTTAACGGCGTAGCTTTTGGCATTGACTATTTTCGGACTGCGCGGAACCACATTAACATCATCCGCCGACGCAACAACAGTTGCCGCTTTTTTAGCTCTGTGATGTTTGTCTATTACTTTATTTTTTGTTTTAAGAGCCTGTTTCTCGATCTTGGCAATCGTCGAAGACAAGGATTTATACATATCGGCAAGCGTCGAATTAGCAGTTAAAACTTCTTTGCGCCATTTCACGACAATTTCCGAACGATGTCTTCCCTTTTCAACTTCGAGAATAACGTGCGCGTTAATCGCCTGTCCGTCAAATAAATGTCCGAGCCGCTGAAAATGTTCTTCGACGTGCGAACGCAGTGCCGGAGTAACTTCGAGATGTCTGCCGGTATATTCAAATTTCATCGTTTTGCCCCTTATTATTTATTTGGAATTTGGAATTTTGTATCTGAAAATTTGCTTAAAACTTAATACTGAATTTCAACTAAATCCCAACTCCGCAACTTTAAATCCAAAATTAAATCACCGTTTTTCTTTCACGCGAACCGGGAATCTGCATTTGATCGCGGTATTTAGCGACTGTTCGGCGCGATAATTTTACACCTTCCTTGATTAAAACCTTAGCGATTTCATCATCCGTCAAAGGCTTTCTGGTATCTTCATCTTCAATCATTTTTTTGATCCGCAGTTTCAAAATTCTGGTCGAAACTTCTTCACCGTCTTCATTTAACATTCCTTCCGAGAAAAATCGGCGAAGTTCAATTACGCCCTGCGGAGTGTGCGCGTATTTGCGGTTGACGACACGCGAAATGGTCGAAAGGTGCATTCCGATGTCCTCGGCGACATCTTTGAGCATCATCGGTTTGAGATGTTCGACACCGTGATTCAAAAACTCTTTCTGCCGCTCGACGATACATTCGACGACGCGGTAAATTGTCTGCCGGCGATGTTCGATATTGCGAAGCAGATCAACCGCCGAACGCACTTTGTCTTTAATAAAATCCTTTTCTTCTTTAGTCGTTTTCGCCTCGCCCAAAAGTTTTTGATAGGTATTGCTGATGCGAAGTCGCGGGCTGCCGTCGTCCGTAAAATAGACGACGAAATCATCCTCGATCTTTTCGATATAGACTTCCGGCGCAACATAAATCGGCTCTTGTGACGAATAACGTCTGCCCGGATACGGATCAAGAATGCGAATTTTATTAATCTCTTCGTTGAGCGCGTGAAGTTCGACACCGACTTCTTTAGACAAATGCTGAAGACGATGCGGCTGTAAATCTTCGAGATGATTTTGCACGAGTTCGGCGGCGAGCGATTTCCCTTCGCCGTTGACTTGAAGCTGCGCGAGTAAACATTCCTTGACATCACGCGCACCGCAGCCGACCGGTTCGAGTTTCAAAACAGCCTGCCGCGCCTTTTCAACCAACTCCAATGAGCAATCACACATTTCGGAAATTTCTTCGTCAGTCGCGTTCAAACGTCCGTCACTGTCGAGATTTCCGATGATGGCATACGCCGTATCTTCTGTTTCCTCATCAATTTGCAGAAGGTTAACCTGCCATTCGAGATGTTCGGTTAAAGATTCGGAGCGCGATAAAAACTGCTCAAAACTCGGCGCGTCTTCTTTATATTCGATCTCCTGTGTTTTATATCCCGGATCGAGATAATCCTGAAATTCTCTGCCGTAGTCAATTTCCTCAAATGAATCGGATTTTGCTTCGTTAAAATCTTCACCGTCGCCCTCAAAATCTCCTGAGTGATTTTCATCAAAACCGTTTTCGCTGATTTTTTCCGCGCTCAGACCTTCAGAATTACGGTCGTTGAATGCCGCAAAATCAGCGTCGGAATCTACGCCGTTACTATATGACTCATCATTCCCGTCAGAATTTTGGTCGAGAATATTATCGGATATTTCCTTTACCTCTTCATCGCCCTGAACTTCCTCCAAAACCGGATTGGAAGTCATTTCCTGCTGGATCAGATCGGAAAGTTCGAGAGAAGTCATCTGCAGCATTTCGATTCTCTGCCGCAGTTGCGGTGTCAGGATCATTTGCTGCCTGAGTGATGTTTGAAGTCTTAAAGATGACATATTTTCTTAATAAAATTTTAACTTTTGTATCAATTTCAGTCAAAATATCAACAACTTAATTATAACGCTTTTTTGTTCTAAATGTGAAAAAGAAATGCTCTAAAGACTGAATCTTTCGCCTAAATAAAGCCGCCGAACTTCTTCATCTTCAACGAGTTCCTGCGGATTGCCGCTTTTGAGTATTTTTCCTTCCGCCATTATGTAGGCACGGTCGGTGATTCCAAGTGTTTCGCGGACATTGTGATCGGTAATCAAAATACCGATTCCCTGATTTTTGAGATAAAGAATAATTTCGCGGATATCGTCAATCGCAATCGGATCAATTCCCGCAAACGGTTCATCAAGAAGAATATACTGCGGTTCGGTCGCCAAACAGCGGGCGATTTCGACACGCCTTCGTTCCCCGCCCGAAAGCGCGTCGCCGCGCGTTTTGCGAACGTGCGTGATGCCGAATTCTTCCAATAATTCTTCGAGCCGCGCAAATCTGTCGGCACGCGCCATTTTCATCGTTTCGAGAACGGCGAGAATATTTTGCTCCGCCGACATTTTTCGGAAAATTGAAGGTTCCTGCGGCAGATAACCGAGTCCGAGCCGCGCCCGCAGATACATCGGCAGTTTCGTCACGTCCTGCCCGTTCAAATAAATATGCCCTGTTTCAGCGCGTTCGAGTCCGACCATCATATAAAACGTGGTCGTTTTGCCCGCGCCGTTTGCGCCGAGCAGCCCGACGACTTCGCCCTGTTCGACCGACAAACTAACATCGTCAACAACGCGCCGCCGCCCGTAAGATTTTTGTAAATTGAACGCCGAGAGAGCCTCGGCAAGCACGTTTTCGGGTTTGCCGTTGGAATTTTGGGAGTCGTTTTTGCCGAAAAAGCCTAACATTTTATTCGTTTTTCTTTACTTTATAAATCGTTCGCGTTCTGCCGGTGTTGTTTTGTTCCGTTTTCGACTCGCCGACGACGCGGTTTTCGCGCATATAAACTGTGACTTGTGCGCCTTGCGATGTGCCGCTTTCCGCATCTTCGATTTTCGCCGGGTTGCCGCGCAAAATTGCCACTTCCGTTTCAGAAGTATATTGCGCCCAATCCCCGATTGCGCGGCGATTCGGCTGCGTAATGACAACATCTTTTTCGGCAACGGTTTGTGACATTTCGTTTTTCTCGCTCAGATAAATGTTCGCCACGCCTGCCGTAATTCGGTCGGTGCCTTGCCGAATGTCAACATTATCTTCGTAACGAAGCAGGCGAGTTTCACGATTGTAAAACAATTTCTGTGATGAAGCATAAACCGGAACGCTCGATTCTTTGCCTTTGTCCTTCTTTTTCGCGTTATATAAAACGCTCTGCACCGAACCTTCGGCGATCAGTTGACCTTCTTTTTGTTTGAGAAAAAGTTTATCGGAACGAACATAATTGTTATCCTGCCACGCCCGCGCATTTCCCGTGTAAAGTCCGGTTTCTTCCGCGTGATTAAATTCGGCATTTGCCGCCGTCACGAAAACCGGTTTTTCGCTCGCGCCGAACGGAGTCGCACCGTTCGTCTGTTTCTGACTGTAATAAGTCGTGCTGACATTGCCGCGCAAAAATGATTTTTCCGCCTTTGTATCCCAATCAATTTCGTCGCCTTTTGCTCGTGCGCGTGAATCCCAAACGGTCGGTTCGCCGCCGCGCAGTCGAATCACTTCATCATTTGCCGTAAAATTAATTTGATTCGCAATTCCGTTGCGGTCAAGTTCGGTAAATTTCGTATTACCGAGCGCGTCAAATTGCTGAATATCCTGCGTTTGCTGATTAAACTGAGCAGTCAATTTATCAGCGAGCAATGTTTGCGTTCCGTGTTTGTCGGACGAAACAGTCGGAACGCGAACGGTTTTCGCCTTCGTTTGAGCGACGCAAACTTTGGCATTATTGCCGGTCGGGAAAAATTCGCAGTCGAAACGCGGCGCATTAATCGTCGTTTTATAATTTGAAGCCGAATTTTGGAGCGGTTCGACGTAAAGTTCGGCGTTTCCGACGGCTTCGGCTCTCGTTAAATCCTTACCGTTTTGATTGAAAACGGTTTTGACCGTATCAGCCGTCAGTTTTTTGTTCGCCGCGTCCGGTTTATTATTCGGTGCATTAAGCTGAATTGTCGTGCGACCTTCCGTATTCATTTGTTCGAGCAAACCTTCGCCGCGAAAATTCAGATGAATCGCGTTCGGCGCAGACAGCGTGACTTTTGAATATTCCGGTGACTGAGTTGGAGTCAAAACCGCATTGCTGCTGCCGATTGTATTCGCGGTTTGAAGCTGCTGATTTTCGTTAAATGCCGCATTTAATTCGCTGCCCGAAACTTCCGTGACGCGCTCCGGCGAAGTTTGTTTGAGATACGAATTCCCTTTTGAAACGGCGTATTTAACCTTTTTGTTGGGAAACAATTCCGCCGTCATCGTATCGCCTTTTAAATATTCTTTGCCGTTATCAATCTCCGCGTTACCGTTCAGGAAAATCTTGCCGTTTGTCTGTTCATAGACCGCTTCGGAAGATTTGATATTGGTTGACACATCGTCTTCGATAGTCACGATATGAACACCTTTCTTTAGTTCAAAACGGTCTGAATCCTTTTCGTAGATGGCGTAACCAGAATTGATTTTTGTCGGTTTCGCATTGTTTGTCGTTGTTTCAATCTCGACATTATCAAACAATTCGACCCGTTTTAGTTCATTATCAATTTTCACCGTCGCCTTGTTTGCTTTGGTGCGCGTCCATTTCGTATTTGCGTTCGTCGGCTTTTGGTAAACGTCAACATTGCCGTCCAAATCTATCTGTTTAATTTCCTTTTCACTGAATATCGCGGTTGCTCTGTTCGATTTGATGTCGGTCAGCTGTGACATCTCCGAGTTTTGTCCGGTTGGAATTATGTTGATAAAAACATTGTCGTTGAGCGTAATCTTTTCAGCGATTTGGTCAACCATTGCGTAGTTGGCGGTGATTTTTGCGCTCTGAATTTTACTTTTGCCGAGTTCGTCATTGGCATTCAGTGCAAATGCGTTGATCTCGACATCTTTTAATAATTCGAGTTTCTTTTCCTTAATTTTAACCGTCGCACCGAACGATTTTCCGCTCACATTTTCGCGCTCAAACTCAACTAACTCATCGGCTTCGGCGGTTTCCGTTTCCTTTGTATAGTTGATTTGCCCGGTTTTGACTTTTAATTCGTCGCGGGTTTCGATATTGACGTTTCCGGCGAAATAAGCCGTAAAATTTTTGTTTTCCGCCGGAATATAGATCGCTTTTTGGGCGGTAATTTTGTCGGAAGCCAGACTTTCTTCGTTAAAAACTTCTAAAAATACATTTTCGAGTTCCTGATGATTGTCGGAAAAAGTTGTTGCTTTATCGGCTTTGATATAGAATTTTTTGACGTTGCCGTCGGTTTCGGTGCGTTCGTAGCCGTTGACTTCGGCGACGACATCTTTGGAAAGTTGCGCGTGTTCGGGTTTTAAGCGAAATTCCTGATGATTTCCGGCGCGATAAAATCCGATCCCGATTGCCAAAATCGTCAAACAGAGCGCGACAATTGCACCGACGCGAAAATACATCGGCAGATTGGCACGTTTCTGCAATTTCTCGATTTTGGGACGTTTTGCGTCTGACACCAGCATTAATTATCCGTTCTCAAATCTTCGACGACAAGTTGAAGCCGCGTATTTCCCTTCCAACTATTCGCTTCCGGCGTGTAAGCTAATTCGATGCGTGTTTTGGGTTTAAGGGTTTGCTCTTTTGATTTTTCCACGCCGTCCCACCAAACCGCTTCAAATTGTTTGCCGTCTTTGTCGGCGAGTTTTAGTTTGAGGTGCTTTTCCTTCATTACGAAAGGCTCGTCTTTCAAAAACAAATCTTTTGTCACAAAAGTCGGTTTCGGATTCCCTATGCCGAACGGCTCAAACATTTTCATCTCTTCAACCACCGACAGATCGAGCGTGCCGGACGAAACAACCGCGTCAATTTTCAGTTCGGGAATCATATCTTCGTCAGTTAAATTTGCGACGGCGTGATCGTTTAATTTTTGACGAAGTTCATCAATGTTTTCAGCTTTAATCTTCATTCCGGCGGCGGCGGCGTGTCCGCCGAATTGCTCCATCAAATCACCGCACGAATCCAAACCTTGTAATAAATGATAATTTGCAATGCTCCGCGCACTTCCGTGTCCGATGCCGTCTTCAATCGAAATGACCACCGCCGGACGATTGAGTTTATCGGTAATTTTCGATGCCGCTAAACCGATTACGCCGCGATGCCAGCCTTCTCCCGCGACAACCGCAACGTGCGAAGCCGTCGCGCTGCCGCCATTTTCAACATATTCAAGCAATGCAAGCTGCGTAATTTCAAGTTGAATTTTCTGACGTTCACGATTTCGGCTGTCCAAAACTTCGGCTAGTTCACGCGCTTTTTCAAATGTTTCGGCTTCAAAAAGTTCGACGACGTGCCGCGCAACATCCATTCGTCCGGCAGCGTTAATGCGCGGTGCGATCCGAAAGCCGATGTGATAACTCGTCATTTCGGCAGTGCAGTCGGAAACCTCCATCAATGCTTTCAGTCCAAAATTATGAGCTTTCGACAAATCGAGCAAACCGATTTTGACGATGGCGCGATTTTCACCCGTCAGCTTCATCATATCGGCAATCGTCCCGATAGCGACAACTTTCAAAAATCCTTTGACGAGATTTTCCTTGCCCTTTTCTCGAAGTAAAGCGTGGGCGACTTTGAACGCGACACCGACTCCGGCAAGATTTTTGTCCGGGTATTCATCGTCAGGCTGATTCGGATTGACGACCGAAAAAGCATTCGGCAAACCTTCGTCCTTCGTTAAATGGTGGTCGGTAACGATTACGTCCATTCCATTATTTTGCGCCCACCCAATCGGTTCAAACGCCGTGCTGCCGCAATCAACCGTAATAACCAGCGAATATCCGCGTTCTTTTGCCTTTTCAAGTGCGGGAATATTCAGTCCGTAACCTTCCGTAAAACGATTCGGAACGTGGAAACCGGTTTCCGCCCCGAGGATTTCGAGAACCTTTCGCAAAACAACAGTTCCCGTCGTGCCGTCAACGTCATAATCTCCCCAAATCAATATTTTTTCTTTATTTTCGATTGCCTGTAAAATTCGCGCTACCGACTTTTCCATATCTTTGAGCAGGTTCGGTTCGTGCAGATCATCGTAGGAAGGATTGAGAAATTTGTAGGCTTTTTCTTCGGTTTCAAACCCGCGAGAAATAAGCAAAGCGGCAGTCAAAGGCGAAACCTTCAATGCCTTAGAAAGCTCGATTATCTGTTGACGGTCGTGTTTTTGAATTGTCCAACGCTTCATAAGTTTGCCGGTTTCAGACTTTAAGTTTCACGTTTCAGGCAGCTTTTTGCAACTTGAAATCTGAAACTTGAAACCTGAAACTTAATTAAACATTGGGACTCAAAACTCCGCGCCACAATAATAATAAAATTACTCCACCGACAATTATTCGATAAATAATAAAAACGGCAGTTGAGTTTTTTCGCAAAAAAGCGAGCAAGAACCAGATCGAAAGATAACCGACGATGCCCGCGATAATTGTTCCGATTACCAGCGCGACAAAATCATCGCTCGACAAAAGATGTTTTTGAACCGCTTCTTTGAGTTCGAGCAAACCGCTTGCCGTGACTGCCGGAATCATAAGAAGAAATGAAAATCGCGCCGCCGCTTCACGTTTTTGTCCGGCAAGAAGTCCGCCCATAATTGTCGAACCCGAACGACTTGCGCCCGGAATCAACGCTAAAACCTGCGCGAAACCAACAGCGAGTGAATCGAGTAATCCGAATTCGCGCAGTTCCTTGCGCTGACTTCCGACCAATTCGGCAAACGCGAGTAAAACCGCAATCGCAATCATCATTGTGGCAATCACCCATAGATTTTTGGTTGCCGGACCTTCAATCATTTTTTTGAAAACGAGTCCGAGCGTCCCAATCGGAATCGAACCGATGATTATCAGCCAGCCGAGCCACGCATCTTCCGACAACCACATCGGACGAACACCGCCCGTTCCCGAAAATCGCATTCCGCGCTTGCGGGTAATTAACGCCCAGTGATCACGGATAAAAGCCATTGAAATGCTGACAATATCGCCGGCGAAATAAATAAAAGCGGCTGCAAGTGTTCCAAGTTGAAGAACAGCGATTGTCGCCGTGATCTGCTCAGGATTTCCGCTATAAATTCCGGTCCAACGGCTCGCAAAAACAAGATGCGCCGTCGAAGAAACCGGAATAAATTCGGTTAAACCTTGAACGATTCCGAGAATAATTGCCTGTAAAATGTCCATATTTGAAAAGGTTACGGTGAATGGCTAAAAGTTAATTTGAAAAAGTCAAAGTAGAAATTTACCACTAACTATTGAAGTTTCACAAATTACTCGCGGTATTTTGCGCCGCCCGCGATTTTGTCGTAAAGCCACGCGGGGAAAATTTTGCCGAGTTTGACGAACGAAGCCAATTGCCACGGAAAGGCGGCGAATTTTTTGCGCTGTTCGATTGCGCCGAGAAAAAGCGGCATCGCGTCTTCGAGTTCCATCAAAAAAGGTAATTTGTTCTTTCGTCCCGATGTCAGCGGCGTTTTGATAAATCCGGGTTGAATAATCGTCACCGAAACGCCCCGATCCTGAACGTCTAACCTAACACTTTCAAAAAGCGCGGTCATTCCGGCTTTTGACGCACAATACGCCGCCGATTTCGGCAAACCGCGAACTCCTGCCAGACTCGAAACGGCGACGAGTTGCCCGCTGCCGCGTTCTAACATCTGCGGCAAAACCGCGTAAATTGAATTAACCGCGCCGATCAAATTTATGTCAATAACCTTTTTGACGGCTTCGGGTTTCAGACTTCGCGTTTCATCATTATTTCCGCCGATTCCGGCATTTGCGATTAAAATATCAATGTGTCCAAATTCACCGCGCAAAACCTCCGCGCTTTTCTGAACCGCTTCCGCATCAACGACATCACACGCAAAGACCCGCGCCTTTCCGCCGACAGATTCGCATTTTACGGCAAGTTCACGGAGCATTTCTTCACGCCGTGCCAACAAACCGATAATTGCACCTTGTTTGGCAATTTCAATCGCCAACGCTTCACCGATTCCGCTTGACGCTCCGGTCAAAAAGACTACTTTATCTTTCCAAAACATAATTTTTTATCCACAGATAAACACAGATTAACACAGATAAGAATTTGATAACTATCTGTGTTAATTTGTGTTCATCTGTGGATAATTATTTAACAAAGTTCTTCAACATATCCGCCCAAAACCTTCAAAGCCTTCGCCAAATCTTCCTGTTTAACCAAAATGTGATCGCGTGAAAATGCCGACAGCGCGATAATTGAGATTTCGGCTTCGGCTAAAATCCGCGTTACTTCGGCGAGAAATCCGACGACCGTAAAATCCATCACCAAATTGAACGTCAAAAGTCGGAAATTTCTCTCGATTTTTGCCTCGCGGACGGCGTGGCGAAGTGTTCCAAAATCTGTTTCGTCGAGCAAAAGCGTCGTTTCAAATTTATCTCTGAAAATCATAAACGGCGCAGTCATTCGCGGCGAAAGTTCAGGGTTTTCGAGCAGTTTCAACCAATCTTCGTGACACAGAGAAAGCAGCGTGAACATCTCCGGCGCGACTTCGACGCGAGTTTTTTTCAATAATTCAATTGCGCTCATTTATACTTCGACAACCGTCGTGACAATCACGGATTTCGTCCCGATTTTCTTTTGTAAATATCGTTTTAGATGGATTCGCAGGCTTTCCTCGAACCATTTTTTATCGGCAATTTCTTCTTTTTTCATCGTCGAAATTGCGGTCACGACAGCTTGTTTTGCTTCGTTTGTAAAACCGTTTGTCAGATCAATTCCCGCCACGCCCTGATAGGAAATTTGCGGTTCACCGGAGATTTGTTTCGTGTTTTTATCAATTGAAACGACGAGCGAAATTGCGCCGCCGTAGGCAAGTTTTTTGCGTTCGCGGATGATGTCGTATTCAATTTCTTCGAGCGATTCTTCATCAATAAACGTGCGGTTAAGTTCGCGTTTTTCAAGAACTCGTGCGCCCATTTCGTCAATCTCCAAAACATCGCCGTTCTCAATTAAAATCACGTTTTCATCGGTGTAGCCGGCGACGTGATTTTTGACGAATTCACGGTGGCGAAACAACATTCGGTATTCGCCGTGAATCGGGATCAAATATTTCGGTCGCGCCGTTTCGACCATAATTTTGATGTCTTCCTGCGAAGCGTGTCCTGAAACGTGAATCAAACGGCGTTTTTCCTCGATAATATTTGCGCCGCGTTTGTAGAGATGCCCGATCAAACGGCTGATATTTTTGTCGTTGCCCGGAATAATTCGTGCTGACAACACGACCGTATCGCCTTTTTCGATGCCCATTCCTTTGTAGCCGACAGTTGCCAAATTCCACAGTGCCGCCCGGTTTTCGCCCTGTGAACCGGTCACGAGATAAACGATTTCATCGTCGTCAAGCGAACGCGCCTCGCCGAGTCCGACCATCAAATTCTGCGGAAAGTTCAATAGTCCGAGTTCATCGGCGATTTCGACATTTTTTTGCATCGAACGACCGAGAACGCAGACTCTTCTGCCGAATTCCTCGGCTAAATCCAAAATTATCTGCAAACGGTGAATCGAAGACGAAAATGTTGAAACTAAAATTCGTCCCTGCGCTTGTTCAAAAATCTCTTCAAATGCCGGAATAACAGCCTTTTCGGACGGTGTTCGACCTTCGACCGTCGCATTTGTCGAATCGCCGAGCAGTGCTAAAACTCCGGCATCGCCGTATTTTGCGAGCGTTTTTAAGTCGTAAGGTTTGCCAATGACCGGCGTATCATCAATTTTATAATCGCCCGTGTGAATCACAGTGCCGAGCGGCGTAGTAATCGCCAGCGAAAAACAATCAACTAAAGAATGCGACGCGTGAATAAATTCGATTTTGAAATTTCCGATTTCGATAATGTCATTCGGTTTGACGCGGTGCAGCAGTACATCATTGAGCATTCGATGTTCATCGAGCCGCTTTTCGGTCAACGCTAATGTAAAACGCGAAGCATAAACCGGCAGGTTGAATTTTTTCAAGAAATACGGCAGTGCGCCGATATGGTCTTCGTGTCCGTGTGTGAGGATGAGTGCCGTCAGATTATCGCGGAATTCATCTAAAAAATCAAAATTCGGGATTGAAATATCAACGCCGTAAGGACTTTCTTCGGGAAAACCCATCCCGACATCAACGACAATCATTTCATCGTCATAGCGAATTCCCATACAATTCATCCCGAATTCGCCGATTCCGCCGAGTGGTATTATTTCTATTCTTTTCACAATTTAATTACCCTTTACTTATTATCAAGACTAAAATGATAAGTATATCACAGCCTTTGTTTTTGTAACTTTTAGAGTCGGATGGAAAGCGAACTAAAGTTTGCCGCAAATTCAAATATTGCGAACTGAAGTTCGCGTTCCGTTAAAAATTTTGACAAATACATTTTCGTTTAGTAAATTAAATCTGACAATATTTGAAGGGGAGTAGATTGCCTTTTTAGGTCTGACGAGTTCGTCAATACGAGTTTCCGCGCCGGAAACTCCGGTTCGTCAGGTAAGTTTCGAGACCTTCTGTAAAGCAAATTTTATTGCTTGCAGAAGGTCTTTTCCTTTTGCAGCAAAACTGAAAAAAGGAGATGTAAAATGGAAGGTTTAATTGAAATTCTGATACAAATTTTGTTGGAAATTATAATTCAAGTTGTCGGTGAAATTATCGGCGCAATTTGTGCCGAAATTATCTGTAAATTACCGTCCCTAATTTTAAGTTTGTTTCAATACTTATACTCAAACTTTACCTTGGAAATCTCTTTTTTTGACGAAATTACCAAACTCAATTTATTTGAATAGTTTTAAGAGGAGATTTTTGTAATGACTTTTTTTCCATTTGCCGATTACTGGTGGTTTTACGGCATATTTTTGGTTTTTGTATTGATAATGCTCGCGCTTGATCTCGGTGTTTTCAATCGCAAATCGCACGTTGTTTCATTCAAAGAAGCGACAATTTGGAGCGTCGTTTGGGTTGCACTCGCGCTTATTTTCAACGCTGGATTTTATTTTTATGCGTCCTCAAAATTCAGCGCGGAAATCGGAAATCAATTCGCGCTCGAATTTTTGACCGGCTACGTTCTCGAATATTCGCTTTCGATAGACAATATTTTCGTTTTCGTGTTGGTTTTCAACTATTTCGGAATTCCAGCGAAATATAAACACCGCGTTTTGTTCTACGGCATTTTAGGCGCACTCATTTTTCGGGCGATATTTATTGCTCTTGGCTCGGCTTTGCTGTCTTTTCATTGGGTAATTTACATTTTCGGCGCGTTTTTGATCGTCACCGGAATCAAAATGTTCTTTTCGAGCAGCGAGGAAATCGAACCGGAAAAAAATTTTCTGATCAAAATTTTCAAGCGATTGATGCCGGTTTCACACGAAATTGACGGCAAAAGTTTCTTCGTCAGACGTAACGGAATCACGCACGCTACGCCGCTTTTTATCGCACTTTTATTTTTGGAGGCGACCGATATTATCTTCGCGGTGGACAGTGTTCCGGCGATTTTTTCGATTACCAAAGAACCTTTGATCGTCTTTACGTCCAACATTTTCGCCATTATGGGCTTGCGTTCAATGTATTTTATGCTTGCCGGTGTGATTGATAAATTTCATCTTTTGAAATACGGCTTGGCGATTGTGCTTGTTTTTGTCGGATTGAAAATGGTCTGGCTCAATCCGTTGTATGACGGACATTTCCCGATAACGTGGAGTTTAGGCGTGATCTTGGGAACAATCGTCCTTTCAATAGTCGCATCGCTGATAATTCCGAAACGTGAAATGTCAGAACCGCCTTCGTAAACGGGCGGTTCCAACTAACTTTCAAAATAAAGATGATAATGTTTGGCGCAGCCCGGATTGAACTTTTTACCGCATCGCGGACAAATCGAATCGCAATTCAAATATTCGCTAATCGTTAGCTGATTACCGCAACAACCGCCTAAGATCGCTACCGCTTCAAATTCGCATTTCGCCCAAACTTTCGGCGGATGCTTTTCAAGCGCGGCGTGGCATTCGTAACACGAAAAGTATCGCCCGCAGCATTTGAATTTGATGGCGATAACATCGGTTTCGCCGTGCCAGTGAGCGCACCTCGTCTGCGCGTCAACATCAACGCCGTAAACGGTTTCGGCGTGAACCTGCCTTTCGATATTCATAAAAAATTACACAGACAACGCCATTCTTCAATCGTCAAAGTTTCGGCACGGCGATTCGGCACGATGCTGCATTGGTCGAGTAATGCGCTGATTTCGCTGAATTTATCGCGCAAATCCGGCGGCGCATTTTTCAAATTATTAAAAATAGTTTTGCGTTTCTGCATAAATGCCGCACTAACGATTTCACGAAATAATTTTTCATTTTGCACGTTGTTTTTGGCTTTCGGCATTAGTCTGACGACCGCGCTGTTGACCCTCGGCGACGGGCGAAACGCCGATGGCGGCACCTCGAAAAGCATTTCGGCATCCAAATAGTTCTGCACCAAAACCGACAAAAAACCGCGCTCCGAATTTCCGATTTCCGCCGTTATTCGTTCGACGACTTCGCGTTGAAACATCAAAATCATTTCACTGAAAACTTCGCGCTGTTCGATTATTCTTTGTAAAATTGCGGTTGAAATATTGTATGGAAGATTGGCAACGAGTTTGGCGGATTTGGGATTTAGGATTTGGGATTTGGGATTTAACAATTCGATGAAGTTTGTTTTAAGTGCGTCTTGCTCAATAAGTTGAAAATTCTCAAAACTTCCAAATCTTTCGCGCAAAACTGTAATCATCTGCCTTTCAAGTTCAATTGCAACAACATTTACGCCCGATTCCAAAAGTTTTTCGGTCAATGCGCCGCGACCTGCACCGATTTCGATAATTGTTTCATTTTCCTGTGGATTTAAGGCAGAAGTAATTTTGTTGATGTAATTTTGGTCGGTCAGAAAATTTTGCCCGAAAGATTTTTTGGCGAAGGGGATTTTAGATTTTTTTTCGTTCATTGCTCAAAGTCTAACGCGATTTTATCTTTATTTTCAAAATTTAGCTGAGTTTTGTTGATATTTCGGCAAAATTGTAATATAAATTTGTGTCTAACTAAATTAACTTTTCACAAACATTCAAATCAAAAGGCTCCAAACCGCAGGAGAAATTTATGTTCAAGTCTTTTTGGTATTTGTTTTGTTTTCTGATATTTATATGTTTTTGTTCAGTTCAGATTTTCGCTGAAGATGATCCGAACCCGGATTCACCGACCCCGATTTTGCTGAGTCAGACTGATTCATCGCAGATTTTAGCGGTTGACGGCGCGGATTGGAAAGGCAAACTGCCCAAACAATCCCAAACTCTGTTTCGAGCAAGTCCGAAGAATTTTATCACGCTATTTGTTTCCAATCTCGATTTGATGGAAAACGAAGGCGCAAATGCTTTGCGGGTTTATCTATATCAAAAAAGCGGAAAAATTTTTGAACTTCAAACGGTTGATCTGACATCTGTTAATAAATCTGTTCACGCACTCAGAGTCAGACTTTATGACCGCGACGGTTTTCGCGGACAACCGCAGCCCGACGGCGAATCGGTTATTTATCTGACGTGGCGCGGATTGGTCAGCAATGCTTTGAAAATCTCGCTCGGAAAAATTGGCGGTGAGATTAAAATTCCCGGATATTTGAAGCAAACCACGTCGAAAGAAAAAACAACAAGTGCTGATTTGGTCGGTTATCGCTGGTCGGGCGACCGGGCGCGATTTTTGGAGCAGGCAAGTTTCGGCGCAACGACCGAATTGGACAATCGTGTGCGGCGAATCGGTTTGCGAACGTGGCTTGGCGAACAGTTTGAAACGCCTTACCCGACAAATCCTTATCCAGATATTCCGCTGATGCCGACAAATGTCGGAACAAATTGTTCATTAACCACGAATCCGACTTGTTTTCGTGAAAGATATACGATGCAGCCGGTTCAGCAATGGTTTTTCAAAGAAGCATTTTACGGCAACGCGCCACTCAAACACCGCATTTCGTGGGTGTTGAGCCAAATTTGGGTAACGTCCGGCGTGACGATTCAGCAATCGAGCCATCTCATCGCTTATCACAAAGTTTTGTCGAATAATGCCTTCGGGAATTACCGCAATCTGATGCGCGAAATGACTCTGAATCCGGCGATGGGCGATTATCTCGATATGGCGCGGAGCGTCAGAAACAATCCGAACGAAAATTATCCGCGTGAGATTTTGCAGTTGTTTACGATTGGTCTTTTTATGCTCAATCAGGACGGCACTGTTCAGCGCGATGCTCAAAATAATCCGATTCCTTCTTACAATCAGGAAAACATCAACAATTTTGCGAAAGTTTTTACGGGTTGGAGTTTTTGCCAAAATCCGGCAGTTTGTCCAAGCGTCGTCGCGGGAACTACTAACTTTAAAGACGCGATGCTTTTGAGTGAATCGAACCACGACACGACGGCAAAAAATCTGTTGAGTTATCCCAATGCGGTCAATCAAACAATTGCGGCTTGTGCGGACTGCACGACACCTGAGAACACCGCAAATTACGCCAATCAATCGTTAAATGCAGCATTGGATAACATTTTTAATCATCCGAACACGCCGCCGTTTGTCAGCAAATTGCTGATTCAGCATCTCGTCACGAGCGATCCGTCGCCGGCATATATTCAGCGTGTTGCCGATGTTTTTGTCAATAACGGGCAAAATGTGCGCGGCGATTTGAAGGCAATTATCAAAGCGATTCTGCTCGACCCGGAAGCACGCGGAAATGTAAAAACCGCGCCGCGTTACGGAAAATTGCGCGAACCGGTGCAGGTCGTAACGAATATCGGGAGGCTTTTTCCGGCTAGATCGTGGGACGGAAGCTCGATCAGCGACGGTGGTTTGAGCAGTTCGATGATAAAAATGGGACAGAATCCGTTTTATTCGCCGAGCGTTTTCAATTATTATTCGCCCGATAACATCGTGCCAGGAACAACTTTGAACGCGCCCGAATTTCAGCTTTTGAATACGACTTCAGCCGTCAGCCGCACGAACTTTCTATATCTTTTAATTTTTGAAGGCATTACGCCGAACGCGACAGATTCACTGCGCGGAACGTCGCTCGATTTGAGCGAAGCGATGCCGTTTGCCGAAGCAGACACAAGCGGAAATCAGCTTTTGGATTATCTGAATACTAAAATGATGCACGGAAACTTGTCAGCCGGACATCGCAACGCGGTTTTGTCGGCGATCACGGCAGTTCCCGCGAATAATCCGAATTTACGAACAAAAACGGCGATTTATTTACTTGCGGCTTCTTCGCAATATCAGATTCAGAGGTAAAAACTATGATACAGAACAGACGCGAATTTTTAATTAAATCCGGTGGTGCTTTGAGTATGACGGCGATGGCGACACAAACCGGACATTTCGGTTTGATGCAGGCGATGGCGCAGAAACCGATTTCTAAACGCGAATCAGTTGTGCCGAACGATTACCGCGCCCTTGTTTTGATCTTTATGTCGGGCGGAAATGATGGTAATAATACGGTTATTCCGAATCATAACGACGCAAACGTCAGCAATTACGCGGCTTACAGCGCAGGGCGAAGCGGACAAGGTTTGGCACTTGCCCAAAACACTCTTTTGCCAATTGCGGTTCCGCGCATCGGAAATTTGAATTACGGTTTGCATCCTGCTTTCGGCACGTTGACAAATGGAATCAATCCGGGCATTCATCCGCTCTGGGCGACTGGAAAACTGGCGGTTTTGGCGAACATCGGAACGCTTGTCGCGCCGATGACGCGGGCGCAGTATCAAAACGGCTCGGTTCAGCGTCCGATGCAGTTGTTTTCGCACACGGATCAGGTCAATCAGCATCAGAATTGCCGTTCCGACAGACAGACACTGACCGGTTGGGGCGGACGTATTTCTGACAAAATTACGCTGACCGACAATCCGAATAGGCTCGTGCCGA
Organism: Pyrinomonadaceae bacterium; assembly: GCA_965247805.1. Classification (GTDB taxonomy): domain Bacteria; phylum Acidobacteriota; class Blastocatellia; order Pyrinomonadales; family Pyrinomonadaceae; genus JAFDVJ01. The sequence continues at coordinate 2,303,588 of OZ252034.1, read as the reverse complement.
CGCTCAGTTCCCTCGTCGGAACACAGCTTTTTACAATCGGTGAAACAACGCAGCCGCTGACGCTTGCACCTGCGCCGACGGCTTTGAGCAATGTTTTGTCATTGGCGGGATATAATAATTCGCCGATGACCAATGCACGTTTCGAGGCTCTGAACGCCGCGCTCAGTCTCGACAACAACCAGGAATTGATTACGGCTTCAAATCAGATTCACCGGCAGGCACTGGATATCAGCCGTTCGCTCAACAACAATTCCGAAGTGACGGTTGCCTTTCCTAATACCGACCTCGGAAATCAGTTGAAACAGGTTGCGCGGATGATAAAAACGCGCAGTGTGCTGGGCGTAAATCGTCAAATCTTTTTCTGCACCGTCGGCGGTTTCGACACTCACACCGCGCAGTTATTGAGCCAAAATGCTTTGATCGGGCAAGTCAGTCAGTCAATGCGGGCGTTTTATGATGAAATGACGGCGCAATCGCTCGGTGATAAAGTGACTCAGTTCACGATGTCCGATTTCAGCCGCACATTTAATCCGGGCGGTTCTGGAACAAATGTCGGGAGCGATCACGGTTGGGCAAATCATTCGTTTGTGGTCGGCGATGCAGTTCTTGGCGGCGATTTTTATGGGATGAATACCTCAAACGGCACGCCGTTTCCCTCGCTCGTCCAAAACGGTCCCGACGATTCCGACAGCGGCACGGCGGCACGCGGACGCTGGATTCCGACGACTTCGGTTGACCAATATGCCGCAACATTGGCAAATTGGTTCGGTTTGCAAGCCGCAGACACAAACTATGTTTTCCCGAATCTGCGAAATTTTTCGACCACGAATCTTGGTTTTATGCAGCCGTAATTTGAGGGACGAGGGCAGAGAAATGAGGGATGAATTTAAGAATTATTCTTTTTCATCCCTCATCTCTAAAACCGGGTAGCCGGTGAATTCAAAGTCGTTGCCGTGTTTAGTTACTTCCAAATCTTTCAATTGCAGCACGTTTTCCAATGATTTTGCGTCGTGTCCGCCGATGGCAAGCGGCGCATCGTGTCCGCCGATGACAATTGGCGCGACGATGAATGTTAATTTATCAACCAGTTTCGCATCAACAAACGCGCCTGCGACTTCGGTTCCGCCTTCGACCAAAACGCTTTGCAATTCACGCTTTCTGAGTTCTGCAAGAACCGCGTTCAAATGACGCACATTGATTCGTCCAACTTCAACACCTAATTCGATCAATTGATTGATCTTCGCTTCATTTTCCGAATTTGAAAAAACGAGCGTCGGTATTTCCATTGCAGACTTAACCAAATTAGATTTAAGCGAAATCCGCAAACGATTGTCCAAAATCACGCGGACAAGTTTGCGCCTTCGCGGTTTTCCGCTGCGGTCGGTCAGCGACGGATTATCAATTTCAGCCGTGTTGCCGCCAACTAAAATCGCATCGTGTTCGTGCCGTAAATCCTGCACTCTGACGGCTGATTCCTTTCCCGAAATCGCCGTCGAAACATTCGCCCCAAGCGAGATTCTGCCGTCGAGACTCATCGCTAATTTCAAATGCACAAAAGGACGTTTTTGGTGATGCCAGACGCAGAATTTCTCGTTCAATTTCTGCGCTTCTTCTCGTAAAATTCCCGTTACGACCTCGACTCCGTGCTGTCGTAGATATTCAAAACCTTGACCAGAAACAAACGGATTCGGGTCTTCAATCGGACAGACAACGCGTTTGATTCCTGCATTTATCAAAGCCTCGGTGCAGGGTTTCGTGCGTCCGTGATATGAATGCGGCTCAAGTGAAACATACACCGTCGCGCCTTTTGCGCGCTCTCCGGCTTGGTTGAGCGCGAGAACTTCGGCGTGAATTATATTCTCGTAAATATAAGTTCCTTCGCCGACAATCTCGCCGGATTCGCCAACAATCACGCAGCCGACCAGCGGACTCGGCGAAACCTGCCCAATGCCCTTCGCCGCCAATTCCAATGCACGGCGCGTCATTTTTATATCGAATTCGCTATGATTCATTTGTAGGGGCGATCCCTTGCGGTCGCCCGTCTTCATCTTCATTGACAAGATTTTTTTGAAACCACAGATTTTATTTTTGATTTTATCTGTGTCAATCTGTGGTTTCAAATTCTTAAAATTCGCCGTTCAAAATATATTTCCGTTCGTTATAAATCTTCAAAATCATCTCGCCGAAAATAGTGTTCGCCCACGCAAACCACGTTCGCGTAAAATCTTTCGGGTTGTCGGGATTAAAAGATTCGTGCATAAATCCGGTATCGGCGTGTGTTCGTTTCAGCATCGTCAGCGCACGTTTGATTTCCGTGTCATCGGTCGAAGTCATCGCTCTCATAATGATTCCGAGATGCCAAACTTTGCCCAAACCCGTGTGCGGACTCGACAAACCTTCGGCGAATTTGCCTTTGAGAAAATACGGATTATTGTCGCTCAACACGAATTTGCGCGTGTTTTGATAGATTTTGTCTTCGTGCCTGACGTAGCCGAGATACGGCAGCGACAGCAGATTCGGCGCGTTCGCGTCGTCCATCAAAATCCGTCCGCCGAAACCGTCAATTTCGTAGGCGTAAATTTCACCGTGATTTTCGATGTTAAAAATCGCGTGTTTTTTGATCGCTGCGTCAACTTCGTTTGATAAGTCGGAACATTCCTTTGCAAAATCGTTAATTTTCAGCGCGGTTTGAAAAATCTCGGCGAGATGTTTCAGTTCAACGACCGCAAAAGCATTCGACGGAATCAGAAACGACAAATCGGTCGAATCGTCCGAAGGTCGAAACGCCGAACGAATCAACCCGTTCGGTTTCGCCGGTCGTCCCGCGCCCTGAAACGGCGCGGCATCAATCATCACGTCGGTTTTGCGAATGAATTTATACGGCGATTTGCCCGTCTTTAATTGCTCGACTTTGAAAGTTTTGACAATCAAACGCATCGCGCTCTGCCATTCCGCATCAAAAGCCGTCGCGTCGCCGGTCGTTTTCCAATACTGATACGACAACCGAATCGCGTAACACAGCGAATCAACTTCCCATTTTTTCTCCAACACGCCGGGTTTATTTTTCGGCAAATCGTCCCAGCCTTTTTCATCAGGATTTTTAAGAAAAGCATTCGCGTAAGGTTCGAGCAAAATCGAATAAGCCTGCCGGTGAATCAAACCTTTAATCAAATTCTGCAAATCTTTGTCGTCTTTGACGAGCGAAAGATAAGGCGTAACCTGCGCCGTCGAATCCCTCAGCCAAAGCGCGTGAATATCGCCCGTCAGCACAAAAGAATCCAATTTTCCGTCACGCATTCCAGTCTCAACCGTCGTATCAAGCGTGTTCGGATAACAATTCTCAAACATCCACGCGAGTTCTTTATCGTTAATCGCAGATTTTACTTCCGCAATTTTCGCCTCAACCGCCTTAGAGACAAATTTACGGTCTTTGAGCGGCGGACGGTTGCTGATGAAATCAGTCTGCGCCAAAACATCAATTTTATTCGCAAACAACAAACCTGTCGCCGCAATCGTCCAATGTTTAATAAAATCGCGTCTTTTCATAAGTTTTAGGCGGCTTCAGCCGTCTTTCCGCGTTTCGCGGCAAATAGCCACGCGACTTTAGCGCGTGGTCAATAATTAACAAATCACTCCAAGGGCGTTTTAACGTCCTTTTCTTCGGCTTAAGCCATTTGCAAGCACGTTAAAACGCGCTTTTATTTATCACTCAACTCGTAACCACGCGCTAAAGTCGCGTGGCTATTTGCCCTTCGGGAAAGCCTCGTGAACGAGGCTAAAAATCTATTAATCATCTTCTTCCAATCCCAAAACCGATTTCTTTTCGTTTTTTCCAAACGTATTTTTCACAGCGGTTTTGATAACCTTTGCCGGATTTAGATGGATTCCAAGTTGTTCCTTCAAAAATTTGCTTTCGCCGATTTTCAAACCGTCATAAAGTTCTTCGAGTTCTTCTTTATTTTCAAGCGAATCCATCATAATTGATTTGCTCTGAATTTTCTCTATTACTTTGTTTTGTTGTTCGATTATTGAATCTTTTTGTTTAATTGTAATTTGATTATTATCAATGTTTTGTTGAGCCAATTGAAGAGCATAGTTTACAGAACGAAATTCCATTTCTTTCATTCTCTGCGCGTGTTGAAGATTATCAATTTGCTGATGCAATCGCATTGCCGCAAAACTTTCGTCGTAAACAATCTGACTCGCCGGTAAATTCAAGTAAACGGCAAGTGCTTCACGAATTTTGTCCAATGCTGCAACATCATCGGTCGGCGTAACTGAAAAAAGAACTTTTCCTGCTTCTTCCTCCAAATTTGAAGTTGCGTTGATTCCTAAGTCTTGAAGAAATTGAGCGAAATATAAAAGATATTGCCCACAAGATATTTTTAGACTCTCTGGAAAATTAAATCCTTCTATTATTTTATCTTGATAGTTTTCGAAAAAATTGCTTTTAATTCGGTCAAAAACTATTTTTATTGAATTAATTTTTTCTTCAATGACATTTAAAAAAGATTCTTCGGGAAGAATCTCCATAAAATCTATTACAAAAACCTTTCTTTCATCTTCATTGTTAATTTCAAAATCAATAGATTCACATTCCTTTTGTAATTCATTAGAAAAATTAGTAACAAATGTATTGAAACTATAACTCTTGTCCCAAGTGGAAAGATCAAAATCTAAATATAAGTATAAATTAAATTCCTTCTCCTGATTGCTTAATGGGTCTTTGTCCTCGTATCTTTCTCCCCAAATACCTATTCTCGAAACAGGTGAGTAAATATCATTATTGAATTTGAAATTTATGCTGTCTAAAAGCGGAAAATCAATCAATCTATAAGATCCAAAACCTTTAAAGTTACTTTCACTTTCAATTTCAACGATCAAATTATATCCATTTTCATCTGAATATCTTTTAATATCGTAAGAATAAATTTCGTCGATTTTAAGTGCATCATTGAAAAGTTCAATCATTTATTTAATTAAAAAGTCCATTCACATAACTTTCCGCGTCAAAAACCATCAGATCATCAACCTGTTCGCCGATTCCGACGTAGCGAATCGGGAGATTTAATTCTTTGGCGATGGCGACGGCGATGCCGCCTTTGGCTGTGCCGTCGAGTTTGGTCAGGACGATTCCCGTCACATCGGCGGTTTTCATAAATTGTCTGGCTTGTTCGAGTCCGTTTTGTCCCGTTACTGCATCAATCACGAGCAGCGTTTCGTGCGGTGCGTGTTCGACTTCGCGGGCGGCGACGCGCTTCATTTTTTCGAGTTCCGCCATCAAATTTGCCTTGTTGTGCAATCTTCCTGCCGTATCAACAATCAATACATCGGCACTTCGCGCTTTTGCGGCTTTGAGTGCGTCGAAGAGAACTGCCGCCGGATCGGTCCCCTGTTTTTGCTGAATAATTTGCACTCCGGCGCGGTCTGCCCAGATTTCGAGTTGATCGGAAGCAGCGGCGCGAAACGTGTCGGCGGCGCATATTAAAACTTCGTTGCCTTCTCTTTTAATACGCTGCGCCAACTTGCCGATAGTCGTTGTTTTGCCGACTCCGTTGACACCGACAACCATCAAAACATACGGCTTGAGGTCGAGATCATATTTTGTTTCGTCCGCCACGCCTGCCGATTCGGAATGATGCAAAATCGTTAAAAGTTCCCTTTTCATCGCGGCTTTGAGTGCCGACAGATCGTTAATTTCCTGCCGCGAAACGCCGCGCCGAATGCTGTCGAGAATCTGCAAAGTCGTTGCAACGCCGATGTCGGTCGAGATCAGCATTTCTTCGAGTTCGTCGAGAAACGCTTCGTCAATCTGTTTGCGGCTTTCAAAAATCGTGTCGAGTTTATTATTGATCGAAAAACGAGTTTTCTCGATTGCGTTGTAAAATCGCACGCCGATTGCTTTTTCCGCTTCTTCTTCGCGTTTTTGGAGTTCCTCGATTGACTTGTCGAGTCCCAAAACTGAGGTTGAAAATTTGTCTTCGTCTTTCTTTCTGCGCCAAAAAAATGCCATATTTCGATTTTGGATTTTAGATTTTGCATTTCGGTTTGCTGTTGCCGAGATTCAAATTAAATCATTATTGCCTTCTGTATAAAATTTAACACTTAACCAAATGTTTGATTATAAAGAAAAAAAGTGAAAGAGTGAAAAGGTAAAAAAGTTTTGCTGAACAAATCAAGCAAACTTTTTCACCTTTTCACTCTTTCACTTTGCAGATTTTAGCCTTTAAATAAATTCAATTTGTCCGAGTTTTTATAAAGCCCGAAACCTAAAAATACCGACAACACGATCCAAACATAGAAACCGAAAACCGAGCCGATTACTTTTGCCGGAATATTGCCAACGCTCGGCATATTAAAGGCGGAAAAAATGCCGCCTAAAATCGCGTCAACCGCCACAGATAATGCGGTTATGACGATAAACATCAGCAGAATTTTGAAATAATCCCAACCGAGAATCTTGATTGTTTCCCAACCGACGGTCGGATTAAGCGTTGCCGTGAATGACCGCGTGTAACCTGCAACGAGACAAGCCGCCGGATAATAAAAGATTCCCCAAAGCAAAGCCAAGAAAGTGAAAGCAAGTGCCGGAAGTCCCATTTTCATAAAGTTTGCGACCATTTCCTTCCGGTCTTCCTCTTCCTGTTCGACGGTTTTTCCGGCGACTGCTTCCATTTCTTTTTGGCGTTGTTCACGAACTATCTTTTCAATATCCTGAATATCTTCAGGTTTCATTCCGGGACCGCTTTTGACAGTTCCGTCAGGATTAAATTCGTATTCACCGGACTTGCGTCTTTCAATGTTTTTCTGTGCGGCACTAATTTTGTCTTCTAATGAAACAGGCGGTCTGCCGTGAAATGTCGTCCACGAAAACCAGACGATAAAAGCGATAATCAAAAAAAGCGCACCGAACGAAACGATATACGTTCCGATACACAGAAAAAATGGATGAACAACGTCGTCCCAAAGCGAAAAATCATCGAACGTCGGCATAAAATTCAGATTGACTTTGCCCTGCGCGAAATTATCAACAGTATTCGCCAAGATTCCAAATGTCAGCATATTGGCAAACAGCCAACAAATAATCGCCGCCGCCATAATGCCCATTCCGCCGAAGGAAACCGCCGTTTGTCCGAGCGAAAAAAAGGTGAACATTATCGCTCCGGCAATCAGACTCGTTTTGAATTTGAAAGGATATTTGACGGCGTTGATAAAATCTTCAAAGCCGAAACCCTGTGAGAAATCGTGTTCAAACTGCCTCGCTTCTTGAGTCTTTTTCTGAATTTCGGCAATCGAATTGCACATTGCGCCGCAGAACGGACAGATTTTGACGTTGCCGCCGTAAGATTTCGGACAGGCGCGGCAAAACGAATTTGCACAGGTATCACAAGAGTAAATTGACGGCACGTCCGGGTGCATTGTGCAAAAATCAGTCGGAACGTATTCAAAATTTTGCTGAGGAATTTCGTTAAATTGATTAAACTGTTGCGGCTCTTGCCAATTATTTTGCGGTGCAAAATTTTGAACGGGCGGCGCGTCAAACTGATTTTGCAGCGGCGTGAAATTATTTACCGGCGGTTGATTGACTGTTGTTTTGTATTGGTTTGGTGTTGAATCCGGCGGCGCGTATTGATTTTGCGGCGGTTGATTTAGCGCGTTAGTCATCGAAGCGAAAACCGGCGGCGGCATTCCTTGTTCTTTGGCGTTGAAAAATTGAAGCAGAACCGGAACTTTTTGCGCCTCGATCCAGCGCAGATTGCCGCGTTTGACCATATCCTGCGGTAACAGTGCGCCTTCAAAAATCCAGTTGGCGACGACTTCAAAATTCGCTTCGTAAATCTGTCCGCCGACATCAATCTGCCAGACTTCCTGAAAATCGGTTACATTCATATTTGCCTGTTAAGTATTTGAATTTTAAGCAACTCTCTGCTGTTCAACCTGCGCTTGCGGGATAAAAACCGGCGTGTTTTCAGACTTTTGCCGAACTGTTCCGACGGCGCGAATTTGTCCTTCTTCACAGGCTTCGATTAATGCTTCGACGACTTTTTCGTCGTATCGCGTGCCGATAAAAGTCTTGATTCGATTGAGCGAATCTTCCAGATTCATTCCTTTTTGATAAGGTCGGTCGGTTGTCATCGCGTCAAATGTATCGGCGACGGAAACGATTTTCGCTTGCAGCGGAATCTCGTCGTCGAACAAACCCTGTGGATAGCCTTTGCCGTTAACCATTTCGTGGTGCATATACATTCCCGGCAAAAAGTCTTTCATCGCCGGAATTTGCGACATAATCTTGAAACCGCGCTGCGGATGCTGTTTCATTACTTCAAATTCTTCCTCCGTCAACGCCGCCGGTTTTTTCAAAATGTTGTCGTCAATCGCAATCTTTCCGACATCGTGAAGAAGTGCGCTGATGCGGAGAGTTTCAAGTTCGATTTCGTCCATTCCCAAACGCTTGCCGATAGCAACCGAGAAACGCGAAACCCGCTCGGAATGTCCCCGTGTGTAACGGTCCTTTCCGTCAATCGCGGCGGCAAGTGCCTTGACCGTCCCGACGAACAATTCACGGTTTTCTTCCGCCGCTTTGCCGAGTTTGGCGATGTGTTCTTCGACGTTATCACTCATTGAATTAAACGCGACTCCGAGTGTTCCGACTTCGGAGATTCCTTTTGCATCTACGCGCGTCGAAAAATCGCCCGCCGCGATTTTCTGGGCGGCGGCAACCAGTTTCAGAAGCGGATTTGTTAATTGACGGCTCAGCAAAAATCCGACGATCAACGCAAACATCGCAAATGCCAGACAGATTATCCAAGTCTGACGGCGCATTTCACCGACTGACGCGAGAGCTTTGTTTTCGTCCTGCATCGCAATCACGCCGAATTTCAGTTCGTTATGAAAATTGGCGGTCGAATACGCGCCGATCATTTCGTACGAAATGTTTTCATATTCCGCCGTAAAAGGAACGAGTGCCGATTGAATCTGCTGGTTCGATTCCTGCCATTCCTGCACGATTTTCAGATTCAAAAGCGATTTTTGACTGGCGACTATTTTCGTGTCCGGGTGAAAAATAGCGTTTCCCTTTTCATCAACGACAAAAATAATCGGCAATCCGGCTTTCCATAGCTCATCTTCACTGGTCGGTTTCGTCTCAGACATTACCAGTGCAATTTCGCGCAGCGACACGACTGCCATCACATACGCAGCGATACTTTTGTTAATATAAACCGGCGAAGCAACCGTCTGAACCAATTCGCCGCTCGAATTTATTTTTTCAGGCTGTCCGAACACCAGTTTTTTGGTGTCTAATTTCTTTGTTAAAGTTTCGGCAAATTGTTCGATTTCCTCACGCTTTAGTTGATCGGCGCGAAAAACAGTTAATGATTCGTTACCAATCGGTTTAATATAAAGTGCGAGCAAATACGGATTTTCTTTGAGCGTTGCGCCGAGTTTTTCTTCGGTTTGCTTTGCCGAAAGTAGTGAAAAATCATTTGAAAGTTCGAGAGCCTTGGCGTAACTTCCGACCAAATCGGCATATCTTTGCCCGAACAGTTCGATTTGCCGCGCTTTATCTTGGACAAGCTGCGTTTGATAACGCCCTTCGACGGCGCGTAATTCTTTCGCGCTGCGTTCGGACAAAGTCCAACTCGTCAGCAAAAGCGGCAACAAACCGACTGCCAAAAGCGTGAAAACGACAAAATATATTAAACTGATTTTTTTTTTCATTTTGAGGAGTTTTAGAACGGAAAGACGTGCGAATTTGATTCGCACGTTAATAATAGAACACAAATGCAAAATTGGTCAACAATTAATAACAATGTTGACCAATTTGTTTTTTATATTCGTAAATACTTCTATTTAAAACTTCGCGGCACTTTAGAATCGGTTAGAATCACAAAATCGCCGAGATTTTCATGTTTTAGTTTATCGAATTTTGTGAAATCGTCTTCATAACGCATCGTGACGACCAAAACCTTTATTTTAGGGCGATAATACAAAAGTTGTTCTGACGTTCCGAGACGATTTTCGGAGTGAAAACTACCATTTAATTGAACAACGAGCGGATTTTTATTTGACTTCAAAAATTCCGCTATCGAAAAAGCCATCGTTGCATCCCAAAGCGATTGCGAATCGAGAATTTTATTGATTCCCATATTCGATTCAGGACTGCCGCCCATTAGCGCCTTAAACTTGTCCGAATATTTTTGTGAAGCCTGATTATACGGCAACGGCGCAAGCCATTTTTTCGCTTCTGGTGACAGCGCGTTGAGTGATTCGCGTCCGTTGCGCGAAACCATATTGACATAACGACGCGGTGCATTGGCGGCGATAACGGGCATTTTTTGCTCTTTCGCAAGTTCGACCAACGGACGATAATCTTGTTTATAATTGTTCCAGGGGCGCGAACTGAGCAAAAAATGGCTTTCAGAAATGAAGTTATTCAAATATTCATTGACGATGGTTTGTGTATCACGTTCAAACATTTCCATCGAAAGCGCGACTTTTCGATCTTTGCCGTATTTTTCGATAACAGCTTTGAAAATTTGTAATTGAAGAGCGTGGGCAACTGCATCGTCGTGATTTTCACCGAGAAAGATTACGTCGTATTGTCCGGCAGTCCCGATTATTTTTTCCAAACTAGACTCACTTCCTTTGCCGTCAAAAACCCGGTAATTCGATTCGTTTGCCTGTGCCAAAGTTATTGTTGTCATTGTAGAAATAAACAGCAGCGCAATGATAAATATTTTCATATATTTTTCGTAGAATAATTTTCAGATTATCACAAATATTTGAAATTTTACTTTCAATATATTTTAATTATTTCTTTAATATCTTTTTTGAATTTTACTTAAAAACAGACCGTCAGCGTGTGTTTCAGTCATTTCATTTTGTCTTCCAGAATACATTTCATACATCGGTTCTGTCCTAAAACGAAACATTTTTGATTGTACTTTTTGGGCAGTTCGTAAAAATCTCAATGTTTTATCGTTATATGTTATAAATTTTATTTGGCACGTTCATTGCATTGTGTAAAATCAAGCTTAATAGCCCAAATTAAAATTTCAACGAATAAAGGGAGATATTATTATGATTAACGACGGATCAGGAACAGTACGCGAAGAAGCTTCGGCAATTGGCGACAGAATTGAAGGCAATGTAAAAGATGCTTACGGTAGCGTTACCGGAAATACAGCGGTTAAAAGCGAAGGTGAAGCGCAAGCCAACTATGGCAAAGTGAGAGAAGGTCAAAACCAAATGTTGACCGGACTCTTTCGTGATCGTGAAAGTGCGGAAACAGCCTATAATTCGGCAAAAAGTCGTGGTTACACGGATGATGATGTCAATCTGATGATGACCGACAAAACACGCGATTCGTGGTTTGACGGAAATGCCGACACTGCTCTCGGCAGCAAAGCACTTGAAGGTGCAGGTGCAGGCTCGGCAATCGGCGGAACTTTGGGCGCAATTATCGGCGGAATCGCTGCTATCGGAACAAACGTCTTACTTCCCGGTTTGGGTTTAATCGTTGCCGGTCCGATTGCCGCAGCTTTGGCTGGTGCCGGTGCCGGTGGTTTAACCGGCGGATTGGTCGGTGCTTTAATCGGTTCGGGAATTCCTGAAGACCGTGCAGCGTTGTATGAAGAAGGCGTGAAGAACGGTGGTGTTGTGATGGGTGTTAATCCGCGCACACCGGAAGATGCCGATTACTTTGAAAACGAATGGAAAAATAATCGCGGCGAACACATTTATCGCTAGATTTTAATTCATCAAACTTAAAAAGCCTCGCATTAACAAATGCGAGGCTTTTTATTTACTGATGTTACGCAAAGTTACTTCAAATTCAAAAGTCGCCGAAGGTGACAAATATTAGAGCGTAGGGAGCAATGAGTGAAACGAATGAATCCCTACGTCAGTCAAGTTAATCAGCCGCTCGCTGAAAGTGAGCAACAGATCACGCGGCGCATTGTTCGACACCTTCAGCGTCGAAAGATTTAATCACCAAAGCATATGGTTACGGCGAAACGCCTGCACCAGATGCTTTAATATCGGTCGCTTTCAGCGACAAAACCAAAAGTTGCGTAACATCAGTTATTTACCCTAATCATTTTCAGGGCGGAAGTCGTTGCTCACGCGCGAACTTCTGCCCTGAAATTCAAACAAAAAAAAGTGAACCGAACGATTTCGGTTCACTAACAACTGAGGAGTGCATTTTAAGTTTAATAGATTGTAAATGAATACTCGACCGGTTTCGTCACCGAATAGGCGACACCGCCGCGTTTTGCGGGTTCAAATTTAATGCCTCGCGCCGCTGCAATTGCCTGTTCGGTCAAACCGTTGCCCAAACCGCTGATGACCGAAATTGCGCCGACTGAACCGTTTGCTGAAAAAGTCACTTTCAAAACTACTTTACCTTGAACCTGTGCCTGACGTGCCGCATCAGTATAATTCGCTCTGGGTTTTGAGAGAATTTGAACGCCGACAGTAGGACCGACTGGCGGCGCAGGAGTCGGTCTCTTCACCGAAACTTTATCAAAATCGCCGTCGCCTTCACCGTCTCCGTTTCCGTTTCCTTTACCATTTCCGTAACCGGAACCGTCACCGTTGCCGAGTCCTGTACCATTTCCGTTTCCTTGACCCGTGCCGCGTCCGTTGCCGATGCCGCCGCCTAAACCGCCGCCGTTCGATCTGCCATCGGGACCATTCTTTAGTCCGTAAGGTTCATCAGTTTGGTCGGCTTTTTTGTTACCCTGAGTCGCCATTTGAATAGCAATATCCGGTCTGGTAACTCTGTCCATCGAGGTCGAAGGCGTAAACATCGGTTTATCAACCTGTGTTGCTTCACGACCTTTGGTGGCGGGAGTCGGTTCTTCATTTCCGCTGCCGCCGCCGCCGCCCGCATTTTTTTCTTGTTTCTTCGGCGGTTCGATTTCTTCGACCGGCGACGGATTAACTTCATCAACGTAGGCAAGTAAATCAGGCGTTTCAATCGCGGCAATGTCGAGATATTTATTGAATATTGAATAAATAAATCCGGTAGTTAATATTAAACATCCCAATAAAAATGCGCCGAGAAATAACAGATTACGTTGTTTGACGTTTTTTTCCTGAACAATCGTGACGTTGAAACCGTTGTCAGGCGTGTAGTAAGGCTTTGAAACAGTCGGCGATTTTGTTTCGGCTTCCGAATATGTCGCCTGATATAAATTGTCATTGAACTTTTCAGTTGCCGGAACACTCGCGGCAGTCGTTGAATATGACTTTTCTTCTTCAAAAGGTTCTTCAACTTCTTTGCTGACCAAATCGAATTTGTCGTTCGTTGCTGCTGTCTCAACTAACGGCTCGCTTGCCGTTAAAAGCTGCGTCTTCGCAACTTCCGGTCGAACGATTTCAGCCGGAGTTTCAGTTGCGATAAATGGCGGCGCGGGCGGCTCAAGTGTTTCAGATGCTTGAACCGGCGGCGAAAACGATTTAATTTCTTCAACCGGATTTAACTCAAAAGCCGTCAAATGCTCGCCGCAATTCGGGCAAAATCCGAATTTTTCGGCGAACCCTTCTTCACACGCGGCACAATATTTTACAATCTTTCCCATCTTTCTAGCCTCTCAAACTTTTTGTTTTTGAATTCAAAACCTAATCAAGTATTTTTAATTATAACCCGAAATTCGCAGATGTTAAATTTTAACAAATTGATTTTCATTTTTAACAACTTTGGAAATCAAACAAATAGATGCGGTTTTCGTTTGACGCGATGCCTCAGCGCAACTAAAATTTTCATTTTGCCGTAGGTGAATTCTACCGATTTATTTTTCGTACCTGACAACGCGAAAATATAATTTCAGCAACTAATGAAAGTCACGGCATCTTTGCGGTAATATAAAATCAATGAAATTTAATACTTATTTCAAAAAATTCACGTTTTTTTCTATTTTGTTGTTAATGGCGACGTTTTCCGTTTTCGCGCAAACTCAGAATTTGCCTGAGCCGCGCGAGGAAAAACTGCTCAACGGCACAAAACTGCTCATCTGGAACGATCCGAAAGCCGAAAAGGTTGTCGTTAAAATTCGGATTCACAGCGGTTCAGCCTTTGACCCGCAAGGCAAAGAAGGCGCAATGCAATTGCTGTCGGATATTTTGTTTCCGAACGAATCAACCAGAGAATTTTTCACCGACGATCTTGGCGGAAATCTCGAAATCATCACGAATTACGATTACATTCAAATCAACGCCAGCGGAAATTCGGACAAGTTTTTGACGATTCTCGAAACTCTCGCTACTGCCGTCACGAATCCGCAAATTAACAAAGAAACAACCGAAAAAGTTCGCAGTGCTTTATTAACAAGAGTCAAAGAACTCGAAAAAAATCCGTCCTACGTCGCCGACCAAGCCGTCGCCAAACGACTTTTCGGTAATTTCCCTTACGGCAGACCGCAGCTTGGTAACTCGGAAACCGTTGCAAAAATAGATTTTGCCGACTTACTGCTCGCCGATCAAAAGTTTATAACGGCTGACAATGCGACAATCGCCATCAGCGGAAACGTCAAAGCCGATTTCGCGCTCCGTGCCGCCAAAAGACTTTTCGGCGGCTGGCTAAAAGCTGACAAAAAAGTTCCTGCGACCTTTGCTCAACCTGTTGTGCCGAATGAAGAAAAACAAATTATCAATATTCAAGATTCAAATGAAATTGCTTGGCGTGAAGCAGTTCGCGGATTTGCCAGAAACGATAAAGATTATGTCGCTTCAAATATTCTTGCTAAAATCATCGAAAGTCGTTGGTTTAGCCAAATGGCAAAAGAAATGTTGGGCAGGTCTTTTGTCAAACAAGAAGCCCGACTTTTGCCAAGTTTAATCGTTGTCGGAAATTCATTTACAAATAAAATCGTCGAAACTAATTCGATTGACACGAAAGATACAACGCAACCGACAACAATAATTGATGTAAATGTGATAGATGCTTTCACTAAAAAAATCACAAATGAGGACTTTGATAAAGCAAAATCTGAAATTTTCCAGCAGATGACTCAAACAAATTTGTTGGATTGGTGGCTTGATGTCGAAACATACAAACTCAATTCAATCAAAGACGATCAAAAAAATATTAACAACGTGACACTTGCTGACGTTAATCAAGTCGCCGAAAAACTTCAAAAACTTCCAACTGTTTTGGTTGAAGTCAAGAGTTTATCAAAATAATGCCAAACGAAAGAACCGTCCGCGAACTCGAACACGCCCGTGCGGTGCGTGAGATGTTTTCGGGAATTGCTAAAAAATACGATTTTCTTAATCATTTTCTGTCTGTAAATACTGACAAACGCTGGCGCAGATTGGTTTCGCGTAAATTGAAAGACGTTTTAAACCGTGACGATGCGCTCATTTTAGATGTCGCCTGCGGCACGGGAGATTTGTCGGTCGAATTGCAAACTGCCGGTAAAGCAAAGGTCGTCGGCACGGATTTTTGCCGTCCGATGCTCGAAATTGCGTTTGATAAAAACGGTAAAAACCAAACGTCAATTCCCTATCTCGAAGCCGACGGAATGAATCTGTCGTTTGCCGACAATACTTTCGACGCGGTGACGATTGCCTTCGGCTTACGAAATTTTTCAAATTGGCAGGACGGTTTGGTCGAACTCCACCGAATCTTAAAAACCGGCGGGAAATTGGCAATCTTGGAATTTTCAACGCCGGTTGTTCCCGGTTTCAAACAAATTTTCAGCTTGTATTTTACTCAATTATTACCGCGAATCGGCGGCGCAGTCAGCGGCTCACGCGGCGCGTATGAATATTTGCCCGATTCGGTTTCGCGTTTTCCCGATCAAAAAGGTCTGGCGAAAATGATGCAAGAAACCGGATTTTCGAGCGTCGAATACAAAAATTTAACGGGCGGAATCGCCGCTTTGCATATTGGGACGAAAAATTAGAGGAAATTTCATCCACAGATGAACACAGATGAACACAGATTTTTATGATTAAAATATTGTTTATGAAATTATTACTTCACCCTTAACTTTTTACACAGATTATCATCTGTGTTTATCTGTGTTCATCTGTGGATGAAAAATAAATTTTGCTCTTCGTAAGTCGTTTCAAAATTTAACATCTGCAATTCACAATTTAAGTAATTTTTTGCTAAAGTAGGACGAATATAAGTTTTAGCTCTTAAACTTTCCCAGCGTTTTTGATGAAATATAAAATCCTGAATTTTTTGCGCCAAATCGGTTTGCTTTTGCTTGTCGTTTGGACGGTTGTTTCGCTCGTAACTCTGCTCATCGAACTCGTGCCGGGTGATCCGGCGATTGCCATTTTGGGCGACAACGCGACACCTGAACAGATCAATAATTTTCGCCAAAAACACGGACTCGACAAACCCGCATTTTTCTTCTCATACAGCCGCGACGAAGAGCTTTCCAAAGGAATCGAAGAATTTTCGCGCACTAACGGTGAGATCAAGCGTCGTCAGGAACAAAATTTTGTCGTAGGCTTGGTCGAAAATACAGCAACCGAATTAAAACTCCGCGAATTCAAATGGAACGGAGCAGATAATCGTTACCTCGATTACTGGAAAGGCGTTTTGACCGGCGATTTAGGTAAATCTTTTCGCACTGACCGCCCGGTTTTGAGTATGATTTTCGAGCGTTATCCGAACACGATTGAACTCGCGGTTGCCGCGATGATTATTGCAATTTTGATTGCATTACCGCTCGGAGTTCTTGCCGGAACGAACAAAGGTTCCGTAATTGATAATTTTTCATCCGTTTTCGCACTGCTCGGAATTTCGCTGCCCGGATTTGTCATCGGTCCGGTTCTCGTCTATTTTTTCGCGGTCAAATTGCGAATTTTTGCCGCGACCGGAAATACGAATCCAGAAGATATTTTGCTTCCGGCAATAACATTAGGCGCGGCACTTTCCGCGATTTTAACGCGAATGATTCGCAGTTCGGTAATCGAAGAACTCGGCGAAGATTATGTTCGCACCGCGCGGGCAAAAGGTTTGAGCGAAAGAAAAGTCGTTTATAAACACGTTCTCAAGAATGGTTTGATTCCGGTCGTGACAATTTTAGGTTTGCAGCTCGGCGTTTTGCTGGCGGGCGCGATTATCACGGAAAAGATTTTCAGTTGGCAAGGTTTAGGTTTGTTATTACTCGAAGACGGAATCGGCAAACGTGATTATCGGCTGGTTCAAGGCTGTGTTTTGGTCATCAGCGTGACCTATATTTTGGCAAATTCGCTGACCGATTTTATTTACCGGCGGCTCGATCCGCGCATCAGAATATCGTGAATCGTTTAACTTACATCGGTCTGGCAATTGCGTTCGTGATGATTATCGCGGCGATTTTCGCGCCGTTGATCGCCACACAAAACCCGATTCTCATTCCCGAAGAAATTC
This sequence comes from Pyrinomonadaceae bacterium, assembly GCA_965247805.1. Lineage (GTDB taxonomy): Bacteria > Acidobacteriota > Blastocatellia > Pyrinomonadales > Pyrinomonadaceae > JAFDVJ01. The sequence goes on along the minus strand of OZ252034.1, from coordinate 2,286,211 downwards.
ATCGTTTCGCCGCGCCGTCCGCCGAACACTGGTTTGGCACGGACAGTTTGGGACGCGACGTTTTTTCACGAATCGTTTACGGGGCGCGTATTTCGCTCGAAGTCGGCATTTCGGTAACACTATTTTCCGCATTTTTCGGAATGATCGTCGGCGCGATTGCCGGATTTTACGGCGGCTGGATTGACCGATTTTTGTCGGGTTATCTGTTCAATGTTTTCCTCGCGTTTCCCGGTTTATTGCTGGCGATTGCAATGGTCGCCTTTCTCGGTGTCGGGTTAGGAAAATTAATTCTTGCGCTCTGCATTATCGGTTGGGTCGGCTACGCACGCGTAATGCGCGGACAGGTTTTGAAGGTGCGCGAATACGATTTTGTCCAAGCCGCCCGCGCACTCGGCGCAAGTAATTTGCGGATTCTTTTCACGCACATTTTGCCAAACGCCGTGCAGCCGCTAATCGTTCAGGCAAGTCTCGGAATGGCTGGCGCAGTGTTGTCGGAAGCGTCGTTGTCGTTTCTCGGTTTAGGAATTCCGCCGCCGCAGCCGTCCTGGGGAACGATGATTTTTGAGGCGCAACAAACCGGTTTCGATACTGTGATGCGAATCGCGCCGCACGTCCTTTTTGTTCCGGGTATTGCAATTGCGCTGACAGTTTTGGCTTTTAATTTCATCGGTGACGGTCTGCGTGAATATCTCGATCCGAAACAACGCAAACGCTGATAATTTCAAGCTATTTTCCTCTCACCAGCGGCTTTCGATGAAATTTTTCCAAATATCGGTCTGCACAAATTTTCAATTCAGTCAGCGACTCGCACGAAGATTCGGAATCGCCTCCGCAAATCGAATTTATCATATGGAAACCGAGCGAACGGTAACTCTCAAACTGCGTTTCGCTATACATTTGATCGGCGGTTGATTCGTGCGGAAAATCGGGATTCGCTTTTTTATAATTGACGAGATCTATCGGTTCGTCGCCGTCAAGTGTCGGTTTGATGTAAATTAAAAAACCGTCTTTCACATTATTGCCGTCAACTTCGGAATATTTGATCCGTGCGACACCGCAATTTCGTCCTTGAGTCGGTGCTTTCTCGCGGCTGAAAACAATCGGAATTCCCATATCAACGCGAATTTTATGAATTGCGGTTCCAAAGTCCGAGAAACCGAATTCGGAATCCGCGCCGGCATCGCAAACGACGATAAAGTGACATCGCCGCAAAACCATTTCATACAAACCGAGATTGTCAAAATGCCCGCCGTCGGAAAGGTAAACGTACGGGTGCGTGTCGTCGGTTCCGCCTAAAGCCTCATTAAAAAATAATCGTGGCGACCAGCGCGGCGCACTCAAATTATAAGTTTTGTCACCGCGTCTGCCCGGATTTCCAAGCCACCAGCCAAGCCTGACATTAAACAACGTCATCAAAAAAGAAACGGCTGCCGACATCGAATAATAACCCATATTCGGACTTGCCGCCGCTCCTGAAATTGCCGCCGCCGTGCCGAGCGTGATGGCGTGATTGCCCTGTTCGTCAAATCCGTAAACATCCGAATTTCGATAACCGCCGCTGCCGTCGCCCATCGTCGAACTACCCGAATGCAAAGACGTTGACGTAAACGACTCGGCTTTGCGGTTTTGCCATCGCAAATTACTCGTTTTCACCAGATTAAGAGTCATATTCACGACGTGCAGAGGTTTTTGCCGCAAATCTTTCATCGGAATATTGTCACAGTTATCTAATCCGGTAAAACTGTTCGCAGTTTTGAGTCGTTCCTTGGTGCGGGACGCTCCCAAATAAGCGCGAATCAGACGTTCACGATAAGTTGCGTGAAGCGAAAACTTGTTAATATTGACCCACCAACCCATCAAAAATCCGATTGCCGTAAATATCATTAGCCAAAACCACGGATTCAAAATTTGCGTATAATTCATTAACCAATTAGTCGTTGAAGCGATTAAAATCATCAAAAAGACAGCAAAAATCGGCGCGGCAATTTGTGGGGCAAACCAAACTAAAAATGATTTTTTACTTTTCGGTTCCTCGTTATTTTTGCCGGGACTTTTGCGGCTGAATCCTAAAACCAGTGTCACCAAACCCGACAGCCCGCCGACTGCCGCCAACACACTTCCTTTCAGCCAAGTGAATGTTTGTTGTTCAAATAATTTCGGACCGAACAGAACGATGCTTGCAACCAAACTCCAACCGACAATAACCTTCAAAATCAGTCCGCCGAAACGCGTCAGCCATTCCCGATCCATATCATCGTTAATTTTGCTCGCAATACCGATGAATATTGTCGTTGAGATCAGAAAAACCATCAAAAATAAAGGTGCGCCAAAACAAACATAGAGCGTGTTTGATGAAATTTCAGGAAAAACACTTAAAATTGGTGAAGCGATTACACTTAAATTTTGAACGACCCAGTATAAAATTGTCCCCCCCAAAACTCCGCAAAATATCGAGATACTTAACTCCTTAAAAACATTTTCCCAGAGACCTTCGGCGTTGGTTCGATGACCGCGAAACCAAATTATTAAACGGGTCAAAATAAAACCGCCGACAAAAAGAATCTCGCTGAATGAAACAAAATAAATCATTTTGATGTTCAAGTATTTTAAAGTTGTCGGAACGCTCGAACTCAACGGATATTGAACAATCTCTTCCTGAAACCAAACCCAGTAAACAGTAATTCCGAATGCTAATATTAATAGCGGTATCAAACACCATTTCAAAACTTTCGATTCAGTTCCGATAACCTCGCCGATGTCGTCTATTTTGTAATTTTGTTTGATCCACGAAAATTTTGCCAGCGACGGACGCATTGCCGTAATATTTGAAATAGCGATACAACCCGCAAAGGTTGCGAAAACCCAGAGCAAAAATTGAAATTCGCCTGAGTAATTAAAACTCAGTATTGACAGAAACAGTTTTGGTAATAATAAAAATGCCCCGATTAACGGTACGAAGACAGTCCAATTCAGTAATAAATTCCGTAGAAAAACGCCGATTAAACTCCAAGTATCGGTCGAAAACAGCCCGACCATCGGACTCATATAATTGCTGTAGGCGCGTAAATGCGAAATCTCGTTCGGTTCAACGCCGCAGATAGTTTTGGCGGCAATTTCTTTTTGAATCTGCCGAACATATTTGATTGAAAAATCCTTTTCCGGGTTATTATTTTCCTCTGCTTTGACCCGCGTTTGATAAATCCACGCCGACAGCCAACTACCGATATAACCTCCACCGGAGACAGTCGAAAGATAATCGAATTTATCAAGTAACCCATATTTTGCCAGACCTTGAATAACTCCCAGATTAAAAGTTGCGCTGCGAATGCCGCCGCCCGAAAAGCAAATTGCCTTCGGTTTTTTCTCATTTTCTTTTGAGTGAATCAATTGACGAATCTTCTCTAAAACGGCAAAACGGTATTTTGCCCGCTGAAAAAGCTGATGCTGATTTTCCTCATCACGCTCCTTCAAGTTTTCGATTTTATTTAGTTCGTCAACATTTTTTAGTCCGAACTCCTTCTTTTTTTCGTCACGCACTTGATTGATTACTTCAAGGTCTTTCGCATCAAAGACCTTTAAATCTATAAACTCCTCCATCAAAACGTGATACAGCATTTTATGGTAATTATCATTCGAGTCGTTTTTAACCATTTCGGGAACCTCGTTATAAAATTATTTTAAATTTCACTTGTATATGATAAAAAATAAGAAAATCTTACTGATTCAACAAATTTTAATTTCGGAATGAATATTTGCTACAATTTTGACGGCAACAGCACAATCAAATTAATCCGAACAATTTTAATTTTTAAAAGTATGACCGCTCATCTTAAAATATTTCCACTCGGCGACAATGCCTTGACTGTCGAGTTCGGCAATGTAATCTCATTTAGATTGAATAATTTAGCGATAAATCTTTCGTCTTATTTCGAGAAAAATCCTTTTCCCGGTATAGTCGAATTAGTTCCGGCGTATACCTCTGTGACGATTTTTTATGATGCTTTTGCTGTTCGCAAAAATTACGGCGGATTTAATACGGCATTCGCCGCCGTCAAAAATTTAGTTGAAGATGCACTGTTGAATTTAACTACAGAAAACGAAGCAATTAATCGCGTAACTGAAATTCCCTTGATAATTGATGAAAATTCAGCAATGGATTTGGAGTTTGTCGCACTGCATAATCATTTAACAATGGAAGAAGTTATTAAAATTTTCACGGCGAAAACGTATCGCGTTTATATGCTCGGTTTTCTGCCCGGATTTGCGTATATGGGCGAAGTTGACGAGAGCATCGCCACGCCGCGCAAGCCGTCACCGCGTCTCAAAGTTCCAAAAGGCAGTGTCGGAATTGCCGGACGACAAACCGGGATTTATCCGCTCGAATCGCCGGGCGGATGGCAGATTATCGGCAGAACCGATTTTGAACTTTTCACGCCGGACAACAACAATCCGTGCGCGTTCCAAGCCGGAGATTTGGTAAATTTTTACGACGCGAACCGATGAGTATTTTAATCAAAAAAGCCGGAATTTTAACGACTGTTCAGGATTTAGGCAGAAGCGGATTTAAGCGTTTCGGTATCAATCAAAACGGCGCAATGGATCAAATTGCCGTTCGTTTGATTAATATTTTGCTCGGCAACAACGAAAACGAATCCGTTCTAGAAATGCACTTTCCCGCCTCCGAAATATTTTTTGAAGAAGACACAATATTCGCCATTGGCGGCGCAGACTTCGGCGCAAAGTTGAACGAAACACCGATTGAAAAATGGCGGATTTATTTTGCAGAGAAAGATTCGACGTTAAAATTTCCCGCCAAAATTTCCGGCAACCGCGCTTATTTTGCAGTTAAATGCGGATTCAAGATCAAAAAATGGCTCGGCAGCAACAGCACAAATCTAAAGGCAAACAGCGGCGGTTTTCACGGCAGAACATTGGTAAACGGCGACAAAATTCATTTTAATTCCGGCTTTCAAATTCCAAATTCCAGATTGAATTTTAAGCTTTCAAACTCACTAATTCCCTATTATTCAACATTTCCGACAATTCGCGTGATTGCCGGCGCGGAGTTTGAATTTCTTAAAGCGCAAAGTCAGGAAAATTTCTTAAACGAAAATTTCACGATTACACAAAATTCCGACCGAATGGGTTTTCGGCTGAGAGGCGAATCTTTGCAATTGAAAACAGCCAAAGAACTTGTTTCGTCAGCCGTAAACTTTGGCACGATTCAGCTTTTGCCTGACGGACAAATGATTATTCTAATGGCTGACCATCAAACTTCGGGTGGTTATTCGCGTATTGCGAATGTCATTTCGATGGATTTACCGCTGCTCACACAACTAGGCGCAAATGAAAAAGTCGCGTTTCACTTAATTTCGCTTGAAGAAGCCGAAAATTTATTAATTGATTTTGAAATTGAATTGAATTTCCTGAAAACCGCTGTGAGATTCTTATAAATCCATTTGCGTCACTGCACCTTTCCGTTAAATAATTCCGTAATGCTTTCGATAGACTTAAATTGTGATATGGGCGAGAGTTTCGGCGCGTGGACGCTTGGGAATGATGCGGCGTTGATGGATTATGTTTCGTCCATCAATATCGCCTGCGGATTTCACGCGGGCGATCCGGCGACGATTAGAAAAACCGTCGAAACCGCGATAAGTAAAGGCGTAAAAATCGGCGCACATCCGTCGTTTCCCGATTTGCAGGGCTTCGGCAGACGCGAAATGAAAATGTCTTCGAGCGAAATTTTCGATATTGTTTTGTATCAAGTCGCTGCGTTAAAAGGCATTTGCGACGCCTTCGGCGGCAAACTCAATCACGTCAAACCGCACGGCGCACTCTATAATCAAGCCGCGAAAAGTTCCAAAATCGCTGCCTCAATCGCTGAAGCCGTCAAAAAGATTGATGCAGATTTAATATTTTATGGACTTTCAGGAAGTTGTTTGATTTCCGAAGCCGAAAAAATCGGACTAAAAACCGCATCCGAAGTTTTCGCCGACCGGACGTATCAACCGGACGGAACTCTCACACCGCGAACTGATTCAAATGCTTTAATTACCGATTCAAACAAATCAATCGCCCAAGTTTCACAGATGATTTTCGAGCAGAAAGTCACAGCAATAAACGGCGAAAAAGTCGCGCTAAAGGCAGAAACAATCTGCCTTCACGGCGACAGTAAACACACACTCGAATTTGCCATCATTATTTGTGAAAACCTGAAAAAACACGATGTCAAAATCGCTGCTATTTCAACCTGAAACTTGAAACTTGAAACTTGAAACCAATTATTACCAACCTTCTCGTTCGCGCAAGTGTGTGATGTGTGCCGTGTGATGACGGCTGTGCCACGCATAGAGCGCGAGAAATTTTTCGACCGTCCATTCGCCCGAATCGGGATGAGTTAGCGGTCGCTGGAAATCTTCGTCAGTCAGTGATTCGAGCAGTGCAACCCAGCGAATATGAACGCCTTCGATGATCTTCATTGAAACATCAATCGGCAGTTTGCTATCGGCAAGTTCCGCCCAACGGTCTTCAAAATACGGGCGAATTGTCGGATTTTCTTCAGTCATTGCCAATTTGAAACGACATAACGAGTTGATATGCGAATCCGCGACGTGATGAACCGTCTGCCGCACCGTCCAACCTTCGGGACGATAAGGCGTATCTAATTGTTCTTCGCTTAAATCTTTAACAGCATCTGCAATTTTCGCCGGTAAATCCTTAATTGTTTGAATCATTGCCTGCCGCATTTCCGGCGTAATTTCAATATTCGAATCAAAATCACCAATCGGATAACGCAAATCATCACTCGCTGCTGCCGCCGTCATAATCTCCATAATAATTTTCAAACCTCGTAAATTCCTTCAAAAATGCCAATTTCACCGTTCCCGTCGGACCGTTTCGCTGCTTTGAAATCAAAAGCTCCGCGATTCCCGCATTTTCATCGGTCGGTTTATAATAATCTTCCCGATAAATAAACGCCACTACGTCTGCGTCTTGCTCAATACTGTTATGAGGGAGCAATCCGTTAACCTCGAAATTTTGCAACTTCTCAACGGTTAAGTCATAGACTTCTGTTTCTTCATTTGATTCAACCGAAACAACTTCATCCCAATAAATATCACTTTTTGAGAGTTGCAAAAGTTCATCTGAATTAACCGCCTGAGCAATCCGCAAAGCGCGTTCACGGCTGATATTTTGTTTATAAATTTGCGTTCCGCAATATCGGGTTGAAATTCCCGCAAACATTTGCCGTGTGGTCATATTGCTTTCTTTCATCGCCGGGACAACATATTTTCGCCAAACATCGCTCGGAATCGAATCACGATTTGAATTTGCGACGGTCTTGCCAATAAATTCAGACACCTTTTTTAGTGATGATGTTTTATACTCGCCGACAGATTTAACAGTTTCAATAAATTTTTCAATGTCGCCTTTCCCGCTAACGATGACGTGAAACTGCGGTAAGCCTTTACTGCCTTGTGAAATTTTGCGTAGTCGAGCATTAATTCCAACTCTCAAAAGTAAAGTTTGCACATCTCGCGCTAATCTTTCACTACTCGAAGCGTAATAAATACCCGGATGATGATTCGATTTTTCGTTTACCCAAATGCAACCGTCAGTCGCCCAAAGATGCCGCAGAAAACCGGCAATCGCTACCGTCGGTTGGCAGAAAACCTTTTCGGGAATAAATTTTTCGGGCGAACGCAATCCCCAAACGCCCAATTCATCGAGCCATTCGGCAATCGCACTGCGGACATTGTGCGTGTGATGGCGTGTGGACGAAAGATAAACTTGAAACCAGGTTCTTTCCGCTTTGATCTTCGGATTGATTTTGTCGCCGAAAACTTTTGTTGATAAATCTGCGACAATTTCGGCTAAATCTTTTTCGCGCGTCGTGTATTGAATCGAATGGGGCGGCAGAGTGCAGCCGTCGCCGATCAGATGCGCGAGCAATACCAATTCATCGTTCGTCATTGTTTGGGATGTTTCATTGCGAATTTCACGCGGAATTGCAATTCTTTCGCCGACTTTAAATTCGTCAAGCCGTTTCCAACCGCTAAAACTGAAAAATTTATGATTCGCCGTCGCGCGAATTTCTCGTCCAAGCCGCGTCGTCATTTTGAACACAGGCTTTACTCCGGTGCAAAAAGCATTTGTCACGACGGCTTTTTCGAGTTCCCAGGTTCTTTCGTTCATCGCCCACACACGAAAACCCTTTTTGCCGACCAAATCTTTAATCGGAATTCGTTCGCCGGTATCAGCCATTGTGACCAGACTTTCCCCAGCCAAACAGCCCGATTCTCTCAAATCAGACATCATCGGACGCGGCGGATTTCGGGCTTCGGGTGCGCGTGAAAGCTGCGAAAGCGCGACGACCGGAACTTGTAATTCCTTTGCCAAAGCCTTTAATTCACGCGAAATTTGCGAAACTTCCTGTTGTCGTGATTCCGTTTTTTTCGAGCCGGACATCAGTTGCATATAATCAACAACAATCAGATCGAGTTTCTTTTGCTCGGCAAACAAACGGCGCGTTTTCGCCCGCATTTCCAGCACGGAAATTCCCGCCGTATCGTCAATAAAAATCTTCGCCTCCGAAAGCGTTCCGATTGCTTCCGCGAGTCTGCCCCATTCGTCACGCGTCAAATAACCCGTGCGAAAACGATGCGCGTCAACCTTTGCCTCGCTCGAAAGCATTCGCATAACAAGCTGTTCCTTCGACATTTCGAGCGAAAAAACCGCAACGACCGCCTTCTCCAAAATCGCCGCATTTTGTGCAAGCGTTAGACATAAAGCCGTGTTATGAACGCAAATATCACTGGCAACAAAATTATGCGTTTCGGGAATCGTCAAATCGTAAACCTGTTTGTTGCCTGAATATTCAATCGAAACAATCTCGTCCCAATAAATTTCGCTGTTTGAAAGATTATCCAAATATTTATCGCTCAAAGCGTTCGCAAATTTCGACAATTTATCACGCGACGGCGCACGTTTTCCGACGTGAATGTTTGTGTAACCTTTAATTTCGGCACGTTTCGCCAGCGACGACCAAGACTCAACGCCTTTGATAACCGAGAGATGTTTCCAAATTTCAACCGGAATCAAATCTTTGTTGGTTTGATAATTTTTTGAATCAAGTAATTCTAAAATCCGACTAAAAATCTCTTCCTTGCCTAAAATTCCGATTTCATTCGCAAAAGTTTTGATTGATTTGGCATCCGTGATGTCTAATTGCCAAGCCTCGTTTCGTGAATCTTTGTATTTGATACGGCGTTTTTTTAAGTTCGCAATCACACCGAAACGCAAAAGCAGATGTTGAATCTGCCGAATCATCTTTTCACTGACCGACGAATAACCCAACTGAACTTGTCCGCTTGATAAAATACTTGCCCAACCGTCAGTTGCAAATAGGCGATTGAGAAATAAAGCAACAAATTCTTTTTTGAGTGTAAAAACTTCTTTCGGAATGAATTTCGTGTGTGAATTACAACCGTAAATTTGATGAGTTTTCAGCCAAACAGTCAAAGGATTTTCACCTCTTGTTTTGCCGCCGATTTTGCGAACACGCAGTGAATATGTTCGATTGATCGTGTTTGATTGAACCGCTTCAACACCGCCGAAGTCATCAATAGACGCGATAAAATCATCCTTCAGCCAATATTTTCCAACTGTGAATTCGGGCGAATTTTTCGTCAAACAACCGTCACCGAGCAAATAGCCTAAAATCTTAACTTCACATTCGCGCATTTCTCTTTTACCGAAAACATTTAAAATGCGCGGCACGGCGATTTTTTCACCAACCTTAATTTCTTCGAGTTTTTTCCAACCGTTAATAGTTAAAAACGGATGCGTGATCGTCGTTTCAATTTCGCGTCCAAGTCTTGTCGTAACTTTGAAAACAGGTTTTATTCCGTCATCAATAAAATCGCTCGGTTCGACAAAATCAAATTTCAGGTCATTCTTGAGCGTCAAAAGTTTTGCTTTTTTTCGATTGTAAATTTCTTCTATCGTTTCGACACTGCCATCAGCTAAAACAATTAACTCATTGGCACTCAAGCATTTACCCATTGACGGACGAGCGGCGACGATGATTAAATCGGTTTTTTGCAAGCCGGAAGTTTTTTCGTCCAAGTCACGGAATCCGGTTGATAATCCGGTTAAGGCGTGAGTTTCCCGTTTAGCGTATTCCTGAACTTTGGCGAGAACGCTTTCGGCAATCGGCTGAATGTGTGAAAATCCTTGCCGGGTGCGTTCATCGGCGAGCGCGAAGATCATTTTTTCGGCGTTGTCCAAAACGTCCTTCGCGTCTTCTTCTTCGGATAACGCTTCGCTGGTGATCTGGTTGCAGACTTTTATTAAATTACGGACGATTGATTTGTCTTTGACGACTTTACAGTAATCGAAAATGTCCGAAAAATGCGGCAAACCGTAAGTTAGATTCGTGATCGTCGCAATCCCGCCGATTGATTCGATTGAACCGTCTTTTTTGAGTTCTTCGCCGATTAAAATCGGATCAATGCGTTCGCTCCGTTCAAACAGCGCGGTCATCGCCTTAAAGATTCGGCGATGCAGCGGTGAGTAAAAATCCTCAACATTGAGTTTTTCGATTGCCTGCGTGAGAAGCTGATTATCAAGCAAAACCGCGCCCAAAATCACACGCTCGCTTTCCGCACTGCTCGGCAGCGGTTTTTCCAAATATTGATCGCGTGTATATTCCGGGTTTGGTGTCGCCATTCGTCAGTTGTAAACCTTTTATAGCCAGTGAGTTGACTATTTTTCTTCGATTGTTTGATTTTGTCGGATAAAAAAGACCGCAAGTTTTCAAGGCTTGCAGTCTTTGATAATACTATTAAGCGAAATCTTTGTCGAAAGATTTACGATAAAAATTTCAAACTTAATTTTTACTTTTCGTCGCCGTTCTTATCGGTTGAACCGGCAGTTGCCGCCGGCGCAGAAGTTGTTTCTTCGGTCGTTTTTGCAGTTTCGGTTTCGCCTTCAGCGCGAACCGAAACCGGAATTTGAACCGTTACTTCACGGTGAAGTTTAACGCCGACCGTGAAATCGCCCGTTTCCTTGATCGCGTCCTTCATCACGATCTTGCGGCGGTCGGTTTCATAGCCTTTTGCCTTCAAAGCCTCAGCGACATCCATCGAAGTCACCGAACCGAAAAGCTGTCCGGTTTCGCCTGCTTTTCGCACAAATGACAGCGAAATATCGCCCATTTGTCCGGCTTGCAGATCAGCGGTTGCTTTTTCGGTCGAAGCCTTTTTGAGTAATGCCGTGCGTTCGCCTTCGATTTGCTTAATGTTCGCCTTGGTCGCCAAAGTTGCTAAACCTTGCGGCAGCAGATAATTTCGCGCATATCCGGCTTTAACTTTGATAATTTCACCGCGTCCGCCCAAAGTGTCAATATCTTCGCGTAAAAGAATTTTTGTGGTTGCCATTGTTTTAATTACTCCTTTTAATCTGCAACGAACGGCAGTAAGCCGATTGTTCGTGCGCGTTTAATTGCCTGGGCAATGCGTCTCTGGTCTTTTGCCGTGACACCTGAAATGCGGCGCGGCATAATCTTTCCGCGTTCGGGAATAAAACGTCGCAAATAATCCACATCTTTCCAATCAACATAATCGGGAACAAGCTGACGCGGACGGCGACGCTGAAAACGACGCGGCATTTTCTCGATTTCCTGATCAATGCTGACATCCAAATTCAAATCGTTATCGTTATAATCGTTATCTCTTTCCATTTTCTAAACTCCTTTATGCTTCTTGAGCATTTTCAGCCGTTTCCGCTTCGTTTGAGCCGTTGCCGCCAGTGCGTTTATCTTTGCGTTGATCGCGCTTGGCTTGCTTTTTATCCGCCGCTTTGCGGTCTTCATCAACGCGGACGGTGATGTAGCGCAGCACCGCGTCGTTGATGCGAAAACGTCGTTCGAGTTCGGCGATTTCCTGTCCAGAACCTTCGATTTCCAACAAAACATAGAAACCTTCAGTCTTTTTCTTAATCGGATAAGCGAGTCTGCGTCGTCCCCAACCTTCCATTACAGCGACCGTGCCGCCTTCCTTTTCGACCAATGTCGTGATTGTGTCGTTTAATTTCGTAATATCTTCCTCCGACGTTTCCGGCGTGGCGATATACATCATTTCATATATTCTTTTTGCCAATTTCATTTCCTCCTTTCGGTTTTCAAGCCTTGTCTTTCAACAAAGCAAGAAGGCTCTTCGATTTGGGATTTATGATTTTGGATTGCGGATTTAATTTTGTAAATCCGCAATCCAAAATCATAAATCCCAAATCAATTAAACTGTGCCATTGCTTTTTCAACTCCATCTTTAATTATGGAGAAGACTGCTTCGACACTTTGATCTAAAATTTCCTCAATTCGTTCAAAATCTGTTTTGGAAAAATTTTCCAAAACAAAATTACTCGCGTCGCCGATTGTGTGTTCGGGCTGAATGCCGATTCGCAGACGGATAAAATCCTGCGTCCGCAGACAATCAATAATTGACCGTAAACCGTTTTGCCCGCCGTGAGAACCTTTCGGTCGAAGCCTGATTTTGCCGAACGGCAGAGCCAGATCGTCCGAAATCACAATTAATTTTTCAACGCTGTGGTCGGATTTTTTAATCAAACAACTAACCGACTCACCGCTCAAATTCATAAAAGTCTGCGGTTTGACGAGTTCAATTGTTTGATTATCAATCGCGCCGCGACCGACCAAAGCCCGACATTCTTCACGTTTGACCGGCGTTTGAATTTCCCGCGCCAATTTGTCAATCAGCATAAAGCCGAGATTATGGCGCGTTTTTTCATAACGCAAACCCGGATTTCCGAGTCCGACAATCAGCCATTTTTTTTCAGAAAGCGTACCCATAATCAATAAAATCGTCCAAAATTCGCTTTCCGTCCAAAAATTATTTAGCTTTGTCGTCTGAATCCTTGCCGACAACTTCAGGTTCAGCACCTTCAGCCGTTTGCGGTTCGAGTTCTTCTTCACGAACAATGACGATGGTCGCCAAAACCGTTTCCGGTGATTCGTGAATTTCGATACCTTTATCAACTTTCAAGTCTGAAACGTGAACCGATTCACCGGCGTTCAGATGCGAAACGTCAATTTCAATCGCATCGGGAACATTTGCCGGTTCGCACAAAACTTTAATTTCGTGAAGCGGCTGATTAATCACCGCGCCTTCTTCTTTCAGTCCCGGCGCGTCGCCGACAATATGAAGAGGAACGGTCATTTCCATTTTTTCGCCCTTTGCAATGCGGCGCAGATCAGCGTGAATGAGACGACCTTTGACCGAATCAATCTGACGATCCTGAAAAATCACATCATTGACACCGACACCCGCAACATCAAGCGAAAATACGGAATTAACACCCGAATCCGTTCGCAAAATCGCCGCTAAGTCTTTGAGATTAGCAACCGCCGCGACACTATCTTCGCCGCCGCCGTAGATTGATACGGGAACTTTGCCTTCGACCCGCAAACGACGCGAATCGTTTTTGCCGCGACCTTCTCTTTTTTCTGCTTTTACTACAACTTTTTCTGCCATAATTTTAAGTCTTGAGTCCTGAGTTATAAGTTGTGAGTCCAAAATCAAATTGACTTCAAACTCATAACTCAGGACTTTTCAAATAAACAGTGATGAAACACTTGTTTCATCGTGAATTGATTTAATTCCTTTAGCGAGAAGATTGCCGACGCTCAAAACTTCGATGCGATCTTCATCTTCAAGCCGTCTGCCTTTTTCACAAAGCGGAATCGTGTTGGTTACAATAACCTTTTTAATGTGCGAGTTGGCGATATTTTCGATGGCATTTCCCGATAAAACCGCGTGGGAAAAACAAGCGTAAATTTCGTTTGCACCGGCTTTTTTCAACGCTTCGGCAACTTTGCAAATCGTTCCGCCGGTGTCGCACATATCATCTATTATCAAACAGTTTTTTCCGGCGACATCGCCGACAATATTCATTACTTCCGAAACATTCGCCTTCTCACGCCGTTTGTCGCATAGAGCCAAACCCGTATTCAACCTTTTGGCGTAGGCGCGGGCGCGCTCTGCGCCGCCGGTATCGGGCGCAACGACGATCATATTTTCAATCGGATTCTTCTGAAAATAATTGACAATGACCGGCGCGGCATATAAATGGTCAACCGGAATGTCAAAAAACCCTTGAATCTGCGACGCGTGCAGATCAACCGTCAAAATTCGCTGTGCGCCTGCCGTCGTAATCAAGTTTGCGACGAGTTTCGCGGCAATCGGCACACGTGGACGATCTTTTTTGTCGGAACGGGCATAACCGAAATAAGGAATTACCGCTGTGACTCTTTCCGCCGAAGCCCGAACGAAAGTGTCAATCATTATCAGCAGTTCCATCAAATTCTGATCGGTCGGCGGACAGGTCGGCTGAATGATAAAAACATCCGTTCCGCGCACATTTTCACCGATTTGAAAATTGAATTCGCCGTCGGAAAAACGGTCGGTGCTGACCTTTCCCAAATCACAACTCAGATGACGACAGATTTCTTCCGCAAGAAGTTTGTGTGCATTGCCAGAAAAAATCTTGATATTGCCGGTTACGCTCATTAAAATTCCAGATTCCAGATTTCAAATTCCAGATTCACTTCCTGTTTGGTTTGGAGTTTCAAATCTGGAATTCGGAATAATAAAAAACGAGTAACCTAAAAAGATTACTCGCTCCGATTAATAAAAATATAGCTGGGGCGGAAGGACTCGAACCTACGAATGCCGGAACCAAAAACCGGTGCCTTACCACTTGGCGACGCCCCAAAACAAAAATTTTCAGAAACTAATCGGAAGCAAACCTGACACTTTTTCAAGTGCCTCACGGTATTGATTCCGCGAAACGGTTGCTACGGCAAACTGTCGCCAGCTTGTTTCATTTACAAGGGCATTTAATGTCGCTTGCCGTGTCTCTTCTTTGTCAAAAATTGCGAAAACGCTCGCTCCGCTGCCGCTTAAAGATGCCTGAACTGCGCCGAGTTCGAGAAGTGTCTCTTTCACCCTCTCGATTTCAGAATAAAACCCGAAAACACTCGTTTCAAAATCATTAATAAGCTCATTTTGCCGCACGTTGAAGCTGTTTGCTTCGTTTTGGCAAATTTTGAGGATACTTTTTGAACCTTCTTTTGTCAAGTTCGGCGCATTAATTCGTGCAAAGGCTTCGGCGGTTGAAACTTTCACGTCAGGTGTCACGATCAACATTTTCTTTTCGCTAAACTCTGGTAATAAAATGATTTCTGTTCCGCGACCCGAACCGAAAGCCGTTCCGCCGTAAAAGAAAAAAGGCACATCCGAACCGAGATTTGCGCCGATTTCGATTAATTTTTTTGAGTTAATCTCTAAATTCCAAAACGTCGCTAATCCGAGCAGTGCGATTGCTGCATTTGATGATCCGCCGCCAAGTCCGCCGGGCGCGGGAATTTTCTTTTCGAGATGAATCTTTGCGCCGCTTTTGATATTAAAATCTTTCTTCAGAGAATTTGCGGCTTTCAAAATCAGATTGGTTTCATCAGTCGGAATTTTTTCGTCACTACAGGTTAAAAACAATTCATCAGCCTCTTCAAAAGTAATTTCATCACTCAGCGAAACTGTCTGAAAAGTCGTGCAAAGATCGTGAAATCCGTCTTCCCGCTTTCCTAAGATTTTCAGATTCCAATTTATTTTGGCAAAACTCGGAAGCCTGAAACTGTGACCCGTCATTCATTTAGGATAGATAATAACTAAACGCGAGGCAAATTGAATTTACTTTCTGACGAGAAAAACCTGCGTAAAATAATATGTTCCGTTAGCGGTAACGGCAATGCCAATCGCCGACTCCTTCCAACGGTTATTGAGCAGATTTTCGCGGTGTCCGGGCGATTCCATCCATTTTTCGACGGCACATTCGAGTGGTTTTTGATAGCCGCGATTGTAGGCGATATTTTCGCCCATCGCCTTCCATTTTGTAATTCCGAGTTCATCGGCGCGGTCATCAACCATTTTTCCGTCAATTCCGGTATGGCTGAAAAAATTGAATTTCGCCATATTTTCAGAATGCAGCCGCGCGATTTTCGCAACTTCATCGCTCCAAACAATTGGCTGTAAACCGAACTCTGCGCGTTTTTGATTAATCAGCGCAAAGGTTTGCTTTTCCAAATCAACCAATTGTTCCGCCGTGAAGTTAAATTTAGAAGTTGTTTTGACCTTTTCCGCATTGGCGATTCGCCGCCGGACAATTCCCGAATCTACATCTTTTTCGGTAATATAAGCGGCAACTTCGCCGTTTTTTTCGGTTTTAATGGTTTGTGAAAATGTGTTTTGTGAGAAAACAAACAGAAATAATGCGGTAATCGCGGCAGATTTTTTTAGAAGATATTGTGCTTTCATTAAACCTCACTTCGGAAGTTCGACCGTCTTTACTTTAAAAAAGACTCGAAACTTTGCGTCTGCCGCCTCACGACGGAGTTGCCATTATCGTTTAAGGTTCGGATAATCTTACCCGTTATTTTTTGTTTTTCGCAATAATTCGATTGAATAATTACGAATTTAAAAACTTTCAATAACCGACTTATTCCAAATTTCATTGCAGAAAGACGCACGAAGAAAGTATGTTGTTTTGAACTTTTCACACTTACTTCGTGCCTGTTTCTGCAATGAAAAAAAAGCGGTCAATGCCGCTTTTTCTGTTGATATTAAATTTTATTGCTCTTTATTTCGTCATCTTCTTGTTTAATTTCAACTTGATGCCGTTGATCTGTTCGTTGTCGGATGAAACAGTTAAAGCCTTTTGCCACATTGTTTTGGCGAGTTCGGCTTTGCCTTGTTTTTGGTAAACATCGCCGAGATGTTCGATAATCGTCGCGGCGGACGGATCACTTTTCAACGCTTTTTTTAGATTTTCTTCGGCTAAGTCGAATTTGCCCATTTTGTAATACGCCCAACCCAAACTATCCAAATACGACGAATTATCGGGTTCGGTCGTGACTGCTTGCTGAATTAATTTCAACGCTTCATCGAGTTTTTCGTTGCGTTCGACGAGAAAATAACCGAGATTGTTAAGCGCAATCGGATTGTTCGGCGAACCTGCCAAAATTCCGCGTAAGGTTGTCTCGGCGGATCTAAAGTCTCCGGCATTTTGTTGGGCAGTCGCCAGCGTCAGTTTCGCAATCTGTCTTCTTTCTTCACTGTTTGCCGTTTGCAGTGCCTGATTTGCCGCGTCAATTGATTCCTTGCCGCGTTTGGCATCGCTGTAAAGCATCGAGATAAACAGATAATTCGTAAAATCATCATACATCGCTGTCGGCGCGGTCGTGTTTTTCTTGCCGATCAGTGATTTGACAATCGTTACCGCTTCATCAACTTTGCCGGAATCGGTCAAAATCGAGGCTTCCTGCCGCAAGAAGCCGTAATCGTCGGGAAAGCGCAAACGCGCCGCGCGAACCGCCTGCAACGCTTCGGGCTTTTTACCATTTTCACGATAAAATGCAATTAGCTGGCGGTCAGTAAATGAATCTTCGCTGCCGAGAATTTTGCGTGAATTTTCAATCGCTAATTTTGCGTCAGCCGGACGATTGGCGGATTTGTATGTCCGAATTATTTTGTCATAAACCGCGACGGCAAATTCACGCAGTTCATCCGTCGGCAGATTGTTTTGGTCAATGCCGACTATCGTCAAACTCTTTTGGTATGCCGCCACCGCTTCGTCAGTGCGCTCGGCACTGTTGTAAATATCACCGAGTGAAATCTGCAAATTAGCAGCGGCGTTTTTATCCTTTTCGGCTAATTTTGTAATTGATTGATTGAGAAATTTCGCGGCATCGTCGGTGTTTCCGGCGCGTGTCTGAATTTTTGCGAGCAGCATAATTAGCGAAGTATTTTCAGGATTTGTATAAATCGCCTGCTGTAAAGTTTGAATCGAAGTCGCTGCTGTTTGACTGTCGGCTTTTTCAAGAGCTTTGCTCAAAAGTTCAACTGTTGCCGGATTTTCAGGGTCGTCGGCAACCGATTGATTCAAAATCCTGACCGATTCCTGAATTTTTCCCGCATCGAGTAAGGCTTCACCGAGTTTGGCGGTCGCAGCTTCGGGCGAGAGGTTTTCCTGATTGCCCATTACCGTTCGGTAAAATCTCGTTTCGACCGGCGCGGATGAACCGATCCAATTTTGAAGTGCCTGAATTCTCTCTTCGGGTTTATTTGTTTTTTTGTAAAACTCGCTCAAAAATGCCCACGCTTCGGCGTTACGCGAGTCAAGACGCGTTAATTCCTTCCATTCGTTTATCGCTTTTTGGGCGGTCGCGTCATCCAAAGCATCTTGATTAAAACCGCTTTTAATCGTGTAAAGCCGCGATAAAATCCGGTGTGCGCCAAAATTATCTTTATCAATTTTAGTCGCCAACGAAGCCAGCAAAATCGCTTCGTTAATGTCATTCGGCGGAACGGTCAAGGCAAGTTCGGCAAGTGCCGTGTAACCTTCGGCAAGATTCGGATCGAGTTCGACGGCTTTTTGAAATGCTTGTTTGGCAAGTCGCGCGTTGCTCGAAATTCCCTGCGAACGCTGGCGGCTCATTCCCCAAACATATCTCTGACCTTCGAGCAATTTGGCGTATGCCTGCTCACGTCTCTCACGCGAAATTTCTTCGTTTGGAGTCAAATTTTCGACATTTTTAGAAATTGTTTCGGAAAGTTTCGGAGTCGTCGAAATTTGCGGAACGGGTTTCGGTGTCGGTGCTTTAATGACGAGAGGCTGTTTGATGTCGTTTTGGGCAGAACTGCCGACTGAACCGGCTAAAACCGCCAAAACTACCGTTGATATTACTTTGAATTTCATTAATAATTCCTCTTAAACATTTTCCAAATTTGTAATAATTTTATTCCAAACACTTTTGCGCGGAAAATTTATCAAAAAAACGATCAACGCAACGGTTCCGGCGCGAAGCATATCGAAATTGTTTCCGGTTAAGATAGTAATAATTACTCCGATAACTGTAATCAGTTCTGCGATTCCGCCTAAAATTATCGTGCTTGTCTGCAAAGATTTCAACAGTCCCGGAGAGCCTTTCAAAAGTTTAATATTTTTTAATCTTTCCCAGTTAAAAAACACTCTTCGCAAGACAAAACCGCCGATTGCAATAAAAACAACAGCGACCCAAAGCGTTGAAAGATTTTGCGCCGGGTCGCTGACTTCGATTTTTGAAGCTAAAAACAATGCCGCCGCGATCAGCACAAACGTAAAGAAAATCTGGGCGATAAAGATGAAAACAGTCGCGCGGTATCGCTTTTCAAATTCGGATTGATTTTCAGGTGAAATTTCATTCATTGCTCACAGACATTATACGCGGCAAAATTATTTTTGTTGCGTTTGTGCGGGTTTCGTCTCCTCACTTTTCTTAGCTTGCTGTTCACACGGAACGACGACCGCCGTCAAAGTTTTAGGAATCTCGCCGGCACTCACATCACCTTGATTTTCAATAATTTTATCTATCAATTCAAACTTGCATTTGTCAAAATTATCGGTCATCAAAACACCGTTTTTATCAATTGTCAGCGGATAAATGCCGAACAATTGATTTTTGAAATTAGCGATAAACGAAGCCTTTTCAGGCGAATAAACATTGCTTTTCGTCGGGTCAGCATCGGGAATCTTCGCGCCAATAATGCCGAGCTGTTCCTTTGATTTTTCGATGTAATCGCTGTTCGGATAATCGCGGACGATTTGTTGAAAATATTTGGCGGCTTGATCGGTTTCTTCTTCCAAAAGATATGTTACCGCTAATTTATAGAGAGCTTCGTCCATAAAACTGAAACTTGGATATTTGTCCAAAATTTCACGATACCGCGACTGTGCGCCCTT
The DNA here is from genome assembly GCA_965247805.1 of Pyrinomonadaceae bacterium. Taxonomy (GTDB): domain Bacteria; phylum Acidobacteriota; class Blastocatellia; order Pyrinomonadales; family Pyrinomonadaceae; genus JAFDVJ01. The sequence goes on along the minus strand of OZ252034.1, from coordinate 2,266,354 downwards.
TAATCCGCCTTTTTTCTGGTCAACCGAAAGCGTGTAATAATAATTGCCGATAAATAGATTGTGCAGACCGAGATTATCCTGAACTTCTTTCAAACGCTGATCAACGAGCGGTCGAAGCGGTGAATTCGGGTAATTTTGAATGAACGCTTTGAGTTTTTGCTCGGCGCGTTTGGCATTGACTATTTCGCGGTCGGGCAAACCGATGCGGCGCATTTCCGATTCGGCGATTTTCAGCAAAACGCGGTCGGCAAGCGGATGCGTCGGGAAAAACGTCAGCCATTCCTGATAACCGGAAGCGGCTTGGATCAACGCGCTGGTCGTGCCTTCGAGATAGAAAGAATCTGCAACCGCGAGTTTTGCCATCGGTAAATAGGGCGATTCTGGATAGGTCGTGATAATAGTTTGAAACAATAAACGTCCGACTTCATAATTATTTTTGCGGACTTCTTTGGTCGCGGCAACAAATAATTCGCGGTCGCGTCCCGGCACAACACTGCCGATCAATTCTTCGTATTTATCTTCACCGCCGCCGAAAATGCCCAAAAACTTTTTCTTTTTCTTAACTTCGCGGGTTTGTCCGACGGTTGACTGCGGATTGGCGCGGCTTGAGGCTGTTTCCTGCTGTGCTTTGTCCACGCGCACCTGAAGTTCGCCGACTTTTTCCTCAGTTTGGTTGATGTCGCTGACTTCATACTTTTCCGAACGATCAACTTTGCCGCGCAGACTGTTCACTTCCGATTGCAAATCAGACGTTTCTTTTTCTAAACCGCGCAGCCGTCCGAGCGGCGTGTCGAGTTTGTCCTTGTCATCTTTTTTGCTTTTATCTTCTTTATTTTCGCCCTTTAAGACCGAAATCGAACTTTGCAGTGAACGCCGCATCGTTTCGAGTTTCGACCGCATCACATCAAGACGCTGAACAATCGTCCCATCACCAGTTCGACTCTGCGCCAAAGCCGAAAACGCGAAACTCGAAATTAATATCGAACATAAAATAACTGCTTTATTTACTTTAAAAAACATAATAACCTCAAACTGGATTTCAGATTCCAGATTTCAAATTCCAAATTCTCCAGTTGCATAATTTGGAATTTGAAATCTGGAATCTGAAATAACTACACCCAAACCGTCGCCGCTTCGATCATTTCCCGCGCCGCTTCGGTCGGATTTTCTTTGCCGAAAACGGCTGAACCGGTGACGATGATTTCCGCGCCCGATTCGACTATTTTCTGAATATTTTCCTTATCAATGCCGCCGTCAATTTCGATTCGCGTCTTTAAACCTCGTTCATCAATCATCCGTCGCAAACGGCGTAGTTTATCAATCGAAGTGTGAATAAATTTTTGTCCGCCGAAGCCCGGATTAACCGACATCAGCAAAATAAAATCGGCAAACGGCAATGCTTCTTCGAGTGAAACGAGCGGCGTTGCCGGATTGATCGCAATTCCCGCCTGTCCGCCGGCTTCACGAATCGCGGTCAGAGTTCTTTGCAGATGAACGTCCGCCTCGACGTGAACCGAAACCATATTTGCGCCCGCTTTGACAAATTCAACCGCGTAACGATTCGGTTCAATAATCATCAAATGACAATCAATCGTCATCTGTGTAAATTTACGAATTGATTTAACGACCGGCAGACCAATCGTAATATTCGGCACAAATCGCCCATCCATCACATCAACGTGCAGAACGGTCGCGCCGCCTTCTTCGACTGCGCGAATTTCTTTTCCGAGACGTGTAAAATCCGCCGATAAAATCGAAGGAGCTAATTCAAACATAGTTTATTTTCAATTTTCAATATTTATGAATGACGAAAAACAATGAATTTAAATTTTACTTTTTTTGACCTTAACTTTGTTGCACAAATAAATATTTCGGTTGCCTTTTTCGCATTACGGCGTGCGGCGCGGACGAGTGTCGCCGCTCGTCGGAGTTTTAACGGCAGCCGGTTTCGGCGTTCCTGCCGGAGTCGGCTGTTTAACCGGCGGTGTCGAAGTATTTTTATTTTCTTTCGGCGCAGTGTTTGAAGTTGTCGTCGAAGAATTTTTGTTATCACCCGTCGTCGAATTTGAATTTGAATTATCTTTTATGACATCGCGCGTCGTCGAACCTTTTTTCTTGGTGGTCGTCGTATTCGTGTTTGAATTTGATTTTTTCTTCGGCTTATCGCTGATTAATTCTTCGATTTTTTCCGAATCGTCCTGGTCAACCGATGAATTTCCCTTTTTGATCGTCATCGGTTTTTCGTCGCCTTCGGCATTCGGACGGCTCGTGACGACATAAATCCATTGCCCGGTTTTGACCGTATCGCCCGGTTTCGGAAGCTGTTCAAGCACCGTATTCGGCTGTTCTTCGCTATATCGGTCAGCGCGTTTTTTGATTCGCAAACCTAAACCTTCGAGTTCTTTTTCGCTGTCAGTAAAATTTTTGCCAACAATTTCAGGAACGGCGATCTCCGTGCCTTGCAGTGAACGATAGACAACGAACCCCAAACCGACCAAAAAAGCCGCCGCAAGCAGCGCGACCGACAGCAATTTTCCTAAAGCGGATGCACTTTTTTTGATAATACTCACTTTTTTTGTAAAAACTCCCGGAAATAAAAACGAAAGTCTAGCATTTTTTATTGAAACTAACGAGTGAAATGACTCTAAAACCTTATCAGAAAACTATCTCTTTTCAAACACGGCAACGAAAAATCCGTCCATTTTATCACGCTGCGGAAACGTCCTCGCAAAATGTTTTCCTGTTAAAAATAATTCTTCAACATTTGGTTTTAATAATTTAAAGTCTTCGTTATCTGCCCAAAATGCCGCGCAAACTGCTTCGTTTTCTTCCCATTCCAAAGAACAGGTTGAATAAATAATGCGTCCGCCGCGTTTGACTACCTTTGATGCGTTTTTGAGGATTTTGCGTTGTTTATCTGCTAATTCCGCAAAATCCTTTTCCTGCAAAAAATAGCGAATTTCAGGATTGTGCCGAATCGTTCCCGTCCCGGAACACGGCGCGTCCAATAAAACCACATCAAAACTCTCATCCGCAAACGGCAGACCATTTTCCGCGTCATACTGCAAAATATTCACAAAACCGACACCTTGATTTTGACAATTTTTCTGCAGTATTTTGACTCTCGGAAAATATAAATCGCCCGCGACAATTAAATTTGAAATTTGAAATTTGAAATTTGAAATTTGCGTGACCTTACTTCCCGGCGCGGCACAAACATCAAGAAAAGACTCATTTTCCTTTAATTCAACGGCGTTGGCGATAATTTGCGAACCTTCATCCTGAAAATAGATTTTGCCGTTTTCGGCTAATTCGCGGAGGTATTTTTTGTCGTGTTCGCTGTCTTCTTTTTGCAAAGATTCTTTGACGGCTTCGGTCGTTTTTGCAGTGAAACGAAAGTTTAATTTCGGCGTTTCATTGTTTGCTTCGGCTAATTTGGCGGTCTCTTCCAAGCTGAAATCATCAATCCATTTTTCAATTAACCAACGTGGATGCGAAGTTTCGACTGATATTTTCTCGATTTCATCGGTAAATTCAAGTTCGATTTTCTCGCGTGTAAATCTTCGTAAAATCGCATTAACAAAACCTTTCGCCGAAGTCTTTTTTGCCTTTTGCGTCAGGTTTACCGAATCGTTAATCGCCGCGTGTGCCGGAATTTTATCGAGAAAAATTAATTGATACAGTGCGATTCGCAGAATTATTTTAACGGCTGAATCAATTTTTTTGCCGGTCGTGAGTTTTTCAATGATTTTGTCTAAATAGATTTGCTTTCGCAGAGTTCCGAGTGTTATTTCGTGACAGAGTGCGCGGTCTTTCGGCTCTAATTTTTCTTCATATAACGGCAGCAGAACCGACGAATATGATTTTTCAGTTTCGATTTTGGCGAGGATTTCAAAGGCGGCGATTCTCGATGGTGATATTTTCATTTTTTCTGCGGCGGATTGATTGTCAGCGGACGACGATCTTCGGTTGTGCCTTGTTTTAAGGTTTTATCAACCGCGATTCGGTCGTCAAAAACAAAACATTCGCCTTCCCAGAGCGTTTCATTTTCGGGCGTTTCTTCTAAATATTTCAAAATTCCGCCTTCAAGTTGAAATACTTCCTCAAAACCCATTTCCTTCATCAATGGCGCGAATTTTTCACAGCGAATTCCGCCGGTGCAGAACATTGCAATTTTCTTGTTTTCAAATACTTCGCGGTTTTCTTCAATGAATTTTGGCAAATCACTGAATTTTTCGATATTCGGATTGATTGCGCCTTTGAATGTGCCGATCTCGACTTCGTAATCGTTGCGCGTGTCGAGAATTATCGTGTTTTCAGCGGAAATAATTTTGTTCCAATCAGCAGGTTTTGTGTGAGTTCCGATGCCTTTTTCAATCTCGACTTTTTGACGAAGCGAAACAATTTCATTTTTTATTCTCACCTTTACCTTCAAAAACGGACGTTCGGCGTGAAACGAAGATTTATAAGTTAATTGCGTTTCAAAGATTTTTTCGAGAACTTCGATGAAATTTTTAACATCTTCGCGCAAACCCGAAACCGTCGCGTTAAAACCTTCTTCGGCAATAATTATCGTGCCTTTAACATCTAATTCAGCCATCGCTGATTTTAGCACAGACTGAATTTCCGGCAGTTTGTCGAGCCGTTTGAATTCGTAAAATGTAATGATTTGATAATCCTTCATAATAAATCAGAACAAGAAGCGATAGCGACTTGTGTAACCTTTGAAATTTTACCCGCTCACTATCGTTCGGGGTTCTGATTCGCTAATATTTCTCCAATCTGCAATTTGATTCCGTTCAAAAAATCGCGCGTCGTCATCCGGCGTTTGCCTTCGATTTGTAATTCTTCGATTTGCAAAAGGCTTTGATTTCCGCAAGCTGCAAAAAGTTTGTCGCCTTTTGCTTCGACAATTTCACCTAAACTCTCCACTTTCCACTCTCCACTCTCCACTAATTTAGCCTTCCAAATCGTTAATTTCTTTCCTTGATAAAAAGTATAACTCGACGGAAATGGCTGAAAACCGCGCACGCGATTTGAAATTTCCTGCGCCGGCATTTTCCAATCAATCGCGCCGTCTTCCTTTTTCATAATCGGCGCAAACGTCGCTTCTTCATTATTTTGGGCTTGCGCGGTCAGTTCATCAAACATCGCCAGCGTTTCAGAAAGCAACTCAGCACCGACAAACGATAATCTCTGCATCAATTCAATCGCGTTTTCATCCGCGCCGATCTCGGTTCCGCGCTGTAAAAGCATATCGCCGGTGTCCAAACCTACGTCCATTTTCATCGTCGTTACACCGGTTTTCGTTTCACCGTTGACGATTGCCCAATTAACCGGCGCGGCTCCGCGATATTTCGGAAGCAGTGAAAAATGAACATTTACCGCGCCTTTCGGGAACGCTTCGAGAATGTTCAACGGCAAAATTCGCCCGTAAGCGACGACGACCGCGACATCGGCATTAAAAGATTTGAAAGTTTCCAACGCCTCGGCGGTTTTAATTTTTACCGGCTGCAAAACTTCCAGATTATTCTGCAAGGCAAATTCTTTGACCGGCGAAAACGAAATTTTATTGCCGCGCCCCGAAGGCTTATCGGGTTGCGTATAAACGGCGGCAATTTCGTGTCCGTCACTCAAAATCCTTTCTAAACTAGGAACTGCCGCATTCGGCGTTCCCATAAAAACTATTTTCATCCCTATTGATTTTAATGATTTTCGACGATAAAGAAAAACGGCTCGACAAAATTGTCGAGCCGTTTTGAAAAAGTCGGAACAGCGCGCGGTAGCGACCTGTTAATTGAATGATTTAATATGTTTGATTAATTAGTTGATTAAACAGGTCGCTACCGCGCGCTGTTCCGACAACTAAAATTTATTTATCGTCTTCGTCCTGACAGTAAGTTTCGCCTTCCTTCATCAAACGTGGTGAAGTTAACGGCGCGTTTTTGAGCATTGTGACGTTTCCTCTATTTTTTTCAAACAGCAATTGTGTCGCCGGTGAAAAATAAGGAATATCAACGCCGCGTTTATAGCTCAGAGCTTCGTCCAAAACTTGTGTGTTAATGGTCAAAACTTTTGCCATTTTGAAAAATAAATCGGTTTGGTCGTAATAACCGTAAAAGAGCAGTGCGCCCGCGCCTTCCGCCGTCACGGGAACTGACGAACCCGTGTGATCGCCGGTTCGATAGCCGACCTTGAGCTTGATACGATTAGTATTTTCCGGGTAACGGTCGCCGTTCGAGTCTTGATAATCGGGAAATCCGAAGGTTTCGCCGATGCGGTTTTCCGCGCCGACCGTGCCGCCGCCCGGACGATTTCCGTTGGCATACGGCAAAATCGAGATCACATCCTGAACCGCGTTCGGAACATTCGTGTCAACCGCGCCGATAATTGACATTGACTGATCGTGATCGGCGGTCGTGATGACCAGAGTATTCGCCAAACTTTGTGCGCTTCGATTAGCAAACGCGCGTCCGACACCGACGGATTTGTCAAATTCGATGTTGTCCCAAATTTGTCCGTTCGCGTAATTCGGATGCGATTGTTTGTCAATTGATGCGCCTTCGACCATCAAAATAAACGGCGAATTATTTTTACTCAAAGTCGCAATCGCCTTGTCGGTCATTTCGTCGAGAAACGGCTGATTCGTAAAGCCGCCGAAATCGGGATTCGGCTCATCAGTCGGACGCACCAAACCGAGTTTGTCGTAGGCGACGTTCATATTCGAGTTGCGGAAAAGTCCGAGCAGTTTGTTCGGCGCATTCGTATTGCTGATCGCGTTTAATTCGCTGCGGTTTGCAACGTATGTGTAGCCTGAACCTTGCAATTCGGTGACGAGGTTGCGTGTATCGCCGCTGTTGGCTGCTGTTCGCGCCGTAAATTGTTCGAGTCCGCCGCCCAGAATAACGTCGAATTGATTGCCTTGATTGATCGAACCGTCAACATATTGTTTGGCGATGTCTTTTAACAAACTTCGCGTGATCGTGTGTGCGCCTTCCGCCGCCGGAGTCGCGTCCGTCACATCGGAAGTCGTGACGATCCCGGTTTTGTAGCCGTAACGCCGTTTCAGAAATTGCCAGAGCGTTTCGACACGCGGATTATCGAGCGCGTATTGTTTTGTTGCCTGCAAGTTTGCCGGCGAATAACGAAAATCGTTGTTGTCCGGGAACACATTCAACGCGCCGTTGACCGTTTTGTTGCCGGTCGTCCAAGCCGAACCCGTATTCGCCGAATCAGGCACGATATTATCGAGCGAATAAGTCATACTCATTCCCGTCACCGGCATTTTGTCCATCTGCTGCAAATCGTCAAACCAACCTTCGCGGAAACGATTTCCGGTGCTTTGCGCGACGATGCGGCTGGCATCACGATACGCCGTTCCCATCGCGTCGCCGATAAACAGCACAATGTTTTTCTGTGACTGCAAATTGAATTGTTGGACATTAACCTGTGTCGCCACGCCGTAAATTCGTCTGCCGTCAACGATGTATGCGTAAATTGTTTTGATTCCGGGAGTCGTAAAATAGGCTTTGCGATACGTCCAAGCCTTATCCGCCGTTGCTGAATTCGCGTCATTGTCGCTTGTCAGTTCGACCGGACCGGCATACGCCAAATCTTCTTTGCCTTCGCCCTGCACGTTGATGATGACACGCGCTGTCGGACTTGTGATATTTTCCGCTTCGACCCGCAAATCGAACCATTGATTTGTCAATGTGCGAAATCTTTCAGGCAGCACAATTCGGACTGTCGGAACAGTTTGTGCCTGAACCGCGCCGATAGTGATTAAAACTACAAACAAGCTATAAACCCAATATTTTTTCATTTTTTTTCGATTACCTCGCTGTAATATATTCTTTTTTTTAGATTTTTTTGTGAAATACACACCGCCAAATTTCGCGGTCTTTCACAGGAAAAATTAAAATTTCTCCGAGAGATATTTATTTGAAAGAATTGTATAAATTGCAGAGTATCGCCCGGTCGTTAAATTGAGGTTTAATTTGGATTAAATTTAGGTTTAGATAGTGTTAATTTAAAGTAAAAAGACACGGAAATTTAATCCGTGTCTTTTGCAAAAATGCAAACTCTTTGTTTATTTGTTTATTGATTCAATACGCGCAATGGTAATTCGAGCCTTCAAACGCCCGTGTCCATTTGCCGTTTTCGCGTTTGTAAGCGTTGAAACCCGCACCTTCAAATGATTGAACGTAGGTAAATATTTCGCTCACGCCGTCATCGTCATAGTCGAAAGTGTCCAGCAGAAGTTCGTGCAAAATGCCGCCGTCGAGGTCTTTCAGATTGCCGCTCATCACTTCGTCTTTTTTAATTGCGTGATATTCGCTGAAACCGAATTCGTATTTCCCTTTCGCGGACTGTTCGGCGATAAAAAATAATAATCCACGTTCGGTTGCGCTGTTTTCTGTCCAATATGAGCCGACAAATTCGATTTTTTTATCATTATCAACATCCAAAGCCGTCAGATTTTGATAATGCAGATTTTTGATCGCAGCCGCCGGAACTTTTTGACTCTTAAATTCGGCGCGGACGAGCGCGTCAATTTCACTTTTTTCAGCCGCCGTCGGTTTGCGCCGTAAACCCGAACCAGCTTTTTTATTTACCACGTCAGTCGCTAAAGCCATCACCAAACCGCTGAGCTTTGTTTTAGTTGTTTGCGTCGTCACCGTTGCCAAATTTTTCCCGCAATCGCTTTTCGGATTTGAACTGACAACTTTGACAGTTCCCGCATTTGCGCCGCCGAAGATCAGTTGATAAGCGGTTTTCGGTTTATAAAATGTTTTGTTGAAGGCATCAATAATCGCACCGTCGCTGTCTCCGCCGACCGGCGCGGTCAGTTTTCCCTTCTCGATGTAGGCAATCGGTTCAAGCGATTTACCGTCATCCAAAACCGCGAAAATTATCGGATTTGCGCGCTTCTGCCCGAAAATCGGCGAAACAAGTGAGGTCAAAACCAACAAACTCACCAAAATTTTGATTGTATTATTTTTTTTCATATTACTATTGTTTTTTGAAACGAAAGGCATCAGCCATCACATAAAAAATCCAGTTTTCTTCCATTGACCCACGAATTATATACGCATTTGCGCCGGTTGCAAAAATCGCCACGTCTTCGCCGCCGTGTGTTTCGTCCTTTAACGGAACGAGAGCTTCCTGCAAATAGTTCGGATCGGTCGTGTCAACTTTGCTCAAATCGGGACGACCCTTTGTAATTCCTTTAAATGTTTTCGGTCCTTCACAACATTTTTTCGGTCCTTCCGGCTGTAAATCGGATTCGCCCGTGTAACCTCTGCCGTTCGCGTAACTCAGCGTCGTATAAGGCAATCCGAGCGCGTCGCGGCGGTAATCGGGTTCGAGATTTCCGTCGCCGTCAACTTCGCGAACAAATCCGAGAATGTTATTTCCGCGTGCTGGATAACCCGACATATTAAAAGTATGACTGTGATCGGCGGTCACAACAATCAATGTGTCGTCAAGATTGACCTTTTGCAGCGCGGCGCGAACGGCATTTGAAAGTTCAATCGTATCGGTCAGCGCACGATACGCATTGCCGAGATGATGCGCCTGATCTATTCTGCCGGCTTCGACCATCAGAAAAAAGCCTTTTTTGTTTTTCGACAAAATATCAATCGCTTTTGTCGTCATATCGGTCAAAGTCGGTTCGCCGCCTTTGTCCTTCGGGCGATCATATTCAAACTGCATCTGCGAAGGCTCGAAAAGTCCGAGCAGATGATTCGTTTTTTTTGCGTCAATTTTGTCAAAATCGGCTTTGTTCCAGACATATTCCGAGTCTTTATATTTTGAAAGCCATTCCTTCGTCAAATCCCGCTTGTCGAGCCGTTCGCCTTTCAGATCGGTATATTCAGGATCAAACACTTCCTGCGGGAGAAATTTCGTCCGTCCGCCGCCCATCGCTACTTCCAAACCGTCGCCGTATTTGAATTCGAGCAATTGCCGCGCGATGTCGGGAAATTTCGCTTCGCACGCATCCGGTTTTCGCTTGCAAATATCAGTATCAGATTCCCAATCGCGGTCAGCCGTATGTGCGTAACACGCGCCCGGAGTCGCGTGCGTAACACGCGCCGTCGAAACAACGCCGGTTGATTTTCCGGCTTCTTCCGCCATTTCGAGCAGCGTTTTCGTTTCGTTGCCTTTGACGGTTTTATAATCTCCGTGAACAATATTTTGATTAACCGAAAGCACGCCTTCATCGGTTTTCACGCCCGAAATTATTGCGCTCATCGTCGGCGCGGAATCCGATGTCTGCTGGTTCGCGCTGTAAGTTTTTGATAACGCTGAAAAAGGAAATTCTTCAAAACTCAGACGATTTTCCTCGCCGCTCTGCCCGCGCATTTGACCTTCCAAAATCCGCGAAGCCGTCAGAGTCGTCACGCCCATTCCGTCACCGATAAACAGGATGACGTTTTTCGCTTTACCTTTGCGAATCTTCTCATTTTTAGCTTTCTCAATCGCGTTCCAACCGTCACGCCGCCAACTTTCGGCAGATTCTTCGCGCTTCACCGGAAACGGCGGCTGAATTTGCGCGATTGTTTGCGACAGCAAAAGACTTAATAGTCCGATCAGACTGAAAAAACGTGCTAAATTTTTCATTGAAACCCCTTTGTTTAAAAAGATAAAAGATGAACAAGAATATCTTAAATTTTATGCTCGTTCATCTTTTCGATTGTTAATATTTCCTAAATCTTTAAAAGACTGGAGCGCAATCCGTCCCGGTTGCAATGAGCGTTTGCTTCAAACGCGAAAACGCCTTTCGCTTCTTTCAAGTTTAAAGATAACCGCCGCTTTTTCGCATCGAAGCGATGCTCATTGCAACCGGGACGGATTGCGCTCCAGTCATATTTCAGATTTTCTGTGCGATTGATTTCCCTTGTAAAAACTGCAAAAGATATTCGCGTCCGCCGGCTTTTGAATCCGTGCCGCTCATATTGAAACCGCCGAACGGGTGAACGCCGACGAGTGCGCCGGTGCATTTTCTGTTCAAATATAGATTTCCGACGTGAAATTCGCGTTTTGCGCGTTCAAGATTGGATTGCGAAGTCGAATAAACCGCGCCGGTTAGACCGTAATCCGTGCCGTTCGCCACTTCCAACGCTTCGTCAAAATCTTTGACCTTGATAACCGCAAGAACCGGCGCGAAAATTTCCTGTTGCTCGACGGTCGAACCGGCTTTGACTTCATCAATAATTGTCGGTTCGATGTAAAAACCGTTGGAACTGTCGCCGCCGCCGCCGATGATTACTTTGCCGCCTTCGTCAATTCCCTTTTGGATCATCGAAGTCGCGTTATTAAAAGATTTTTCGTTAATCACCGCCGTCATTTGCGTATCGCCTTCCGTTGGCAAACCGATTTTGATTTCTTTGGTCAGCGCAACGATTTTTTCCATCAATTCGTCGTGAACGCTTTCGTCAACGATCAGGCGCGAACACGCCGAACATTTTTGACCTTGAAAACCGAACGCCGCCTGCACAACGCCGCTTGCCGCCGAATCGAGTTCCGCGTCATCGCAAACAATCGTCGCGTCTTTGCCGCCCATTTCGGCAACGACGCGCTTCATCCATTTTTGCCCGTCGCGCATTTTCGACGCTTCTTCGTAAATATGCAGACCGACTTTTTTCGAGCCGGTGAACGAAATAAATCGAACTTTCGGCGATGAAACTAGATGTTCGCCAACTGCGATTCCTGCGCCCGGAAGAAAATTAACCACGCCTGCCGGAAGTCCGACTTCTTCCAAAACTTCCATAAATTTATAAGCAATTACGGGTGCATCCGGCGAAGGTTTCAGCACCGTCGTATTGCCGCAAACGACCGCTGCCATCGTCATTCCCGCCATAATTGCAAGCGGAAAATTCCACGGCGGAATAATCGCGCCAACGCCGAGCGGAATATATTCAAACGAATTATTTTCCTGCAAAGGCGACGGCGTAACCGGCTGATGTCCCGCCCATTTCAGCATTTCACGTCCGTAAAATTCGAGAAAATCAATCGCTTCCGCCGTATCGCCGTCGGCTTCCGCCCAAGTTTTTCCGGTTTCAAAACACATCCAAGCCGAAAAATAATGTTTGCGATTGCGGATAATTTCCGCCGCTTTGAACAGATATTCCGCCCGATTTTCCGCCGAAACATTCTGCCAAACCTTAAACGCATTCGTCGCCGCATCAATCGCCTGCGCCGTCAGGTTTTCAGCATCCGCGTCAGCATCCGAAAAAACACCGACAATCTGCGATTTTTCCGCCGGATTAATGCTTTCAAACTTTTGAGCGGTCGTAATTTTCTCGCCGTTAATAACCAACGGATATTCGCGTCCAAGTTCGCTTCTGACTTGCTCAATCGCCACGCGCATTGCTTCGGCGTTTTCCGCCAAAGAATAATCCGTAAATGGTTCGTTCTTAAATTCGTCTAAACTTCTTTGTGTTTGCATATATTTAATTCAATCTCTTTGAAAAGCCTCTAAATGTTCTTTAGTTTTAACTCTTTTTTTAATAGTTTTTATCGCCTTATTCTCGTGTTCGATCCAAATTATTTCTGCTCCATCTTCCAATTCTTCATATACGGGGACTAATGTTGTTAATCCTTCAAAAATCCACTTCACATTTTCACCATCAGTATTAACATATTCGCTCTCAGATTCTTGTCCAATTTTAAGTGCTTTTTTGTATGCTTGTTCTGGATTTTTTGCTTTTACTAAATGCTGATTTTCCCAAGCAATACAACGACTTTCAAGATTTGTCTTTTGTTCATTAACAACCTCAAATCTAAGCAAAATTCCTGCGATATACCAATCAACCGGACTTATATTCACCTCAGATTTTTCAGCACTATTTTTTTCTATCATTAAGCAAATCAAAATAAATTCTAAAAACTTAGCCGTCTTCAAAAGTTAAATTTCTTTAACTTTAACAAAGTTTAGATTTGTCATAAAGTTATGTTTGAAAATTTACCTTAATAATTGAATTGAAAATTATGGATGACACTCAAATAAGAATCGAACGAGCCAAACTTTCACTCGAAGGATTAAACATCGGAGATTGCTTCGGCGAAACATTTTTTGTCGGTTTTGCAGGTTTTAAAAACAAAGCCGCTTCAATCGAAGAATTAATTGCAAAACGCGAACTCGCCATTACCGACTGGTTTTGGACGGACGATTCACAAATGGCTTTTTCTGTCTTTAACAATCTCAAAACTTTTGACGAGATCGAACAATATGCGCTTGCCCAAAGTTTTGCTGATCGTTACGATGTCGGTCGCGGTTACGGTTCAGGAATGCACCAATTAATGCGAGAGTTTAAATTAGGTAAAAATTGGTATGAAGCCGCGCCTTCGTTATTTGAAGGTCAAGGTTCATGGGGAAACGGTTCGGCAATGCGCGTTTCGCCAATCGGCGCATATTTTGCCGATGATTTGAAAAAAGTTTGTGACGAAGCAGAAAAATCTGCTGTCGTCACGCACACACACGAGGAAGCGATTGTCGGCGCACAGGCAACCGCGTTGGCAACGGCATTGTCTTGGCAATTTAAGGAAAATCAAATTCGCCCGACTCGCGCTGATTTTATTGATGCTGTTCTGCCTTATCTTGCGCCTTGTGAAACGACTTCCAAAATCAGACGGGCGCGTGATTTGTATTCGGGAATTTTGACTCAACACGCCGCCGACATTTTAGGCAACGGAATTCAAATTTCTTGTCCCGATACAGTTCCGTTTTGTCTTTTTTGTGCGGGCGAATTTTTGGATAATTACGAAGAAGCAATGTGGCAAACAGTCAGCGCGTTGGGCGACCGGGACACAACCTGTGCGATTGTCGGGGGAATTGTTGCAATGTTTACCGGATTAGAATCCATTCCCAAAATTTGGCTCGAAAAACGCGAACCAATTCCAAATTGGGTTTAATTTTCAGCGATCTTTGCTTCTCTCTAATTCGCGCTGTTCCCATTCATCAAGCAGTTCGGGACGGACAGGTTTTTCGTTCTTTTGCCAAGCCAGCACGAAGCGCGGTTGTTGGCTGTCGCTGAGATGTTTGACGTAACTCAAGATCAACACCCAACCTGTCTCCAGATATTTGTTTAATTCGCGTGTCGAACTGACTTCCGTCGTTAGATTCGTGTCTTCGATGCTCATAGATTAGTCCCACTTTCCCGTTTTTTGTAGTTTTTTAATTTTGCGTTTCGCTAATTCTCGTTTCAACACGGTCATTCTGTCAAGAAACACGATTCCGTCGCAGTGATCGGTTTCGTGCAGAACGCAGCGTGCCGACAAATCCGTGCAGTCGAGTTCCTGTTCGTTGCCGAAAACGTCTTTGTAACGAACGACGGTGCGAACTTCGCGGCGGACGGTCGTATAAATTCCGGGAAACGACAAACAACCTTCGTCGCCGACTTGCTCGCCTTCCTGCGTGATAATTTCTGGATTAATGAGCGCGATTTTGTTCGATTCGCCCTCATTTCGCGGCACATCCATCACGAAAAGTCGTTTAGACACACCAATTTGCGGCGCGGCAAGCCCGACACCTTGCGCGTCATACATCGTTTCAAACATATCTTCGACGAGTTTTTTAAGCTCATCGTTAAATTCGTCCTCGCCGAACGGTTTCCCAACCTTGAGCAAAACAGGTTCGGGATAATGAACTATTTTGAGTAAAGCCATAAACTACAGTTTATAAGGTAAAAGGTAAAAGGTAAAAGGTAACAGTTATCAGCTATCAGCTATCAGCTATTCCGAATCGTTAATAATTATTACTTCGGGATAGATAATAGCTGATTGATTCGGATTGATTATTTTCATAACTTTTAATAATTACCAATCGTAAAATGCTTTGTTGTGCTGCCGATTTTTAGCCAAATTGTGAGATTTTTTCTTTTCTTTTCTTGAATTCCGCTTTGCGTCTTTGCGTCTTCGCGGGAGAATTTTCCGACATCAAAATCTAATTTACAAACAACAAACCGCTTGCCGTAACCGAAAAATTCGAGTTTCGCTCTTTCATATTTCGCCGCATTTTTAGCGAATTCCGAAATACTTTGTTTCTGCAAAAACTTACAAAATTCAAACGCATCTTCGAGATGTTTTTTAACCGATTGGGGATTGAAATTTTGTGAAAATTCACGGAAAAGTTTCGCAAAATCTTCGCCTAAAACTTTTCTTGTCAAAGGTAAAAACTTTTCAACTTCGCGCAGACGTTTCCAGTAAAGTGAATCGGCAAAAAAGTTGAGTTGTTCGGGCAAAACCGTTTTCAAATCTTCGATTTCACTTTCGCTTAAATTGTTTTCCGCACCGATCTTTTCGGGTTCGGACAAAAAATTTTGGCGCAGGTTTTCATCCGTGAAAAGCCGCGCCAAAAAGTCCTGTTGCTGCTGCAAACTCATTATTTCAAAGCCGCCGCGCCTGCTTCGGCAACTGTCAGATCGTCATCAACGGTGCTGCCCGAAACGCCGATTGCGCCGATGATTTCGCCGCTCGCATCTTTGATCGGAACGCCGCCCGGAAACGTGATTAAACCGCCGTTTGAATGTTCAATGTTGTAAAGTGCGCCGCCGGGCTGCGAAAGTTTGCCGATTTCGCCCGAAGGCATATCGAAAAATCTCGCAGTTTTCGCCTTTTTAATACAAATATCAATACTGCCGAGCCACGCGCCGTCCATTCTGACAAATGCCTTCAAATTCGCGCCCGCGTCAACGACTGCAATATCCATTTTCGTCCCGATTTCAGACGCTTTCACCTGTGCCGCCGCGACAATTTTTTGTGCCTGTTCAAGTGTAATATCACTCATTATTTATCAAAACTCCCGTGTTTATTAAAGTTAGCAAATTAATTTGAATTTACTGTAATTTCAGTTTCAAGTAACCGACACGCTTCGTCAAGTTTGTAATTTTGTTTGCAAAACCCTTTAAAATTTGCGAGTTTTATTTTCAACAGGAAATAGTTCAGTTGAGTTTTCCGTTACGCTTCCGATTGGTTCAAAAGGCTTGTCTTCCAAAAGTTTGTCGGTCGGAACAGAAAGCTGTTCTTGCTCATCCGGCGAAAGACGCGGATTAATTTTTTCAAATTTCATAAACAATTTCGGGTAATTGATGAAAAACGCAGACAACAGACCAAAAACCATAAATGCCGCAAATCCTGCCCAAAATATAACGTCCGCGCCGAACAAAATTATTTTGTAATAACCGACTACGGCGATGATAAATGCAATTCCGATTACACCGAAACCTGACAAAGAAAAGAATCCCAATTTTTCAAAAAGCTCTTTACGCTTTTGGAGTTCGGCGTATTCTCTGGTTGGAAGTTGTGCGGCAACCGCGTGCGAAATCGCATCCAATTTTAAGCCGCACGAACGGCAAAAATTTTGTTCGATTTTGTTTTCTGCTCCGCAATTTGGACAAAACATTTTCTTAAAGTAAAAAGTAAAAAGTAAAAAGTAAAAAGGCAAAATTCTATACGCTCTTAACTTTTACAAAGTTCGTTTTTTCGGACAAACTTCGTGCCGTTTCGATTTCTTCCAGAATTTCAGCAAACGGCGGAAAATTCTCGTCGCGTTCGAGAATCGCACCTTTTATATTGCATCTTTTTGCAACTTCCGCAAAAACTTCCCAAATTTCGCTCTCTGTTTTGTTCGCGTGCGCGTCAATCAAACGCTTGCCGCTTTTGTGTGAACCGACAAAATGTAGCTGAACAATGCGCTCCATTGGAATTCCATCGAGAAAATTGCGCCAATCAAAACCGAAATTTTGCGAATTGATATAAAGATTTGTCACGTCCAAAAGCAATCCGCAATCGGTCTCTTCGAGAATGGTTTTGATAAACTTTGCTTCCGACATTTCCGACGACGGAAACTGAACGAGATAAGTTATATTTTCCAAGATCAACGGCGTTTTGATGCGATTTTTAACTTGCGAAATATTTTTGATGAAGACTTTCAACGCTTCGTTTGTATATGGCACAGGCGCAAGATGTCCGATATTGATATCACCTGATTTGGTGAAACATAGATGATCGGAAAACCATTCAGGCTCAATAAATTCAACGATTTCCGCGACTTTTTCGAGATAAGTTTCATCAATTCCTTCCGCGCTTCCGAGTGATAATTCGAGCGAATGCGGAATCAGCGGAAAATGTTCCTTAAGTAGTTTCAATTCACCGAGTTTTTCCGGGTTTGCGTCAAGATAATGGTCGGTCGTGATTTCGAGAAAATCAATTTTATCCTGATTCAAAAAAATATCCGCGCGAAATTGTTCACGAAAACCGATGCCGACTTTTGCGGTTTGCGGTTTGCGTTTTGTGATTTCAGCAGCAATTTCAGGTTTCATCCT
Organism: Pyrinomonadaceae bacterium; assembly: GCA_965247805.1. Lineage (GTDB taxonomy): Bacteria > Acidobacteriota > Blastocatellia > Pyrinomonadales > Pyrinomonadaceae > JAFDVJ01. Next base: position 2,249,027 of record OZ252034.1, on the reverse strand, counting down.
TCAGCCCTCATTTTTTATCCGCCGCAACCGCCGCATCCACCGCCGCAGGAACTTCCGCCGGAACTGCAACTCGAACCTGATGAACAGCTTCCGCAGCTTGACCCACACGAACTCGAACTGCTTGATAAGGCATTATTGGCTTTTTGAAACGCTTGATTGTAACTGTCAAAAATTGTTCCTGCTAAAATGCCGCCGCCAAAAACTCCGACTGAGAGCAGCAGCGGATCAACTCCGGTAAATGTTGTTTGCGGCGCGACACGACCTTGATTTGACACGATATAAGCGGCTTGTGAAGTATATTTTAAGTTATCGAAAGCGGTTTGCAATCGGTTGAGGTAGGCTTTGCCGAGTTTCGTTAAACGCGGAAGTTCGGCGACTTTTTTGGAAATTATCAAACCGAGAGCCGTCAATATCACGAGAAAAATGACGTTGAAATTTCCGTGATGAACGGCGGCAAACAGTTTATACGCGCCGAACAGAAAAATCAGCAGATAAACCGACCATTTTGCCGGATTCATAGTCGAACGCGCCGTTTCGTCAGTGAGCATTAACCGTTGTTCGAGTTGATTTTGATAAATGTTTCCTTGAAATTCGAGACGTTTATTCAGACCGTCTGCGCCGAAAAACTCCTTCGGTTCGCGCGAATATCCGAGCCAGCCGAGAGCCGTCAATTCAGTTTGATTCACACCGCGCGGATCAATCCGAATGTCGGTTTTTAGAATTAAAGGTTTTTTACCGGAATTATCAATTTTGATAAAACCTTTTTGCATCAAACTGAAAATAACCGAACGCGCGACTTCGTTGGTTCCGCCGCGTAAATAGGCGATTTGATAAGGGTCAGGATTCGTCGGAACGGCGGGAACGGGATAGCGGTCGGTTTTGTCGAACTGCATTTTGACGAGAGCCAAAATGATCACGGCAAAGAATATTATAAACCCGAAAAGTATTAGAAAATAAGGTCCATACATCCTCGCCAGCGGATTATCAAAAAGAATTTCCATAAAGAAAATTTCCTCCTCGTTCGATATTATAAACGATTAATCCGCATTTAATGTTTACTTTTTAACAAAAATTTAAGATAAGAACCTTTTTATTTTTGCAGAACACGCACGAAGTAAGTGGGTTTTGGTGTTAGATATGCTTCGTGCGCGTTCTGCAATTTAGACTTTCTAGTCTTTAATAAAAACCTGTGTGATATAGATTTGACCGCTTTTCGCTTGGGCGATACCGATTCCGGTGGTCGTAAATTGGCGGTCGAGAATGTTTTGGCGGTGTTCCGGGGAATTCATCCAACCGCGCACTGCTAAAAGGTCAAAATCGTTGTAACCTTCGCAAAAGAATAGGTTTTCGCCGATTCTGTTCCAGTTTTTGATATTTGAATTTTTGGCACGGTCAACAACCGTATTTCCTTCGCCGTCGTAATGGCTGAAAAATGATTCCTTCGCCATTTTTTTGGAGTAAGAACGTGCCAATTCCGCGATATTATTATCCCAATAAAGGTCTCTCAAACCTTTTTTCTGCCGTTCGTCATTGATTAAATTATAAATTTCGTTTTCATCGTTCGACAGATTTCCGCGATATTTCCGGTCGGATGAAACTCTGCCCGTAACAGTTTTTTTGATTGTCACGCGCTGCGCCGAAACGGAAACAGTCGTCAATAAAAACGTGAAAAGAACCGCACATAAAACGATTCTCGTAATATTTAATTTCCAATTCATAATTTGTAATTTTCCACTTTTGAAGTTTGAAATACGGAAGAGTATTCGCTTTTCGATGACGAAAAATTAGCTCAAGTTGGCAATTTTTTATTTTGTTTCGACTATTTTCGACTGTTCAGTTTCCGTCCAATCACAAAGCGTTTTGATGTCCGCATCCGACATTTGCGCGTCGCGGTGAATCCACAAATACGAAGGCAGCGGCATTTCTTTTGACTGTACCTGTTCGCAAACCTGTGCTAGTTTGCGACGCTGTTTCGCCGCCGGAAGAGTTTTCCAAGTCGAAAAATTAACTTGCCCGCGACCTTCTTCGATATGATTGGCGAGGAACCACGCCGACGGCTGAATGTAGGAATACCACGGATATTTCGTGTTGTTTGTATGACAATCGGCACACGAACGATTCAAAATCGTTTGCACATTTTCGGGAACTTGGAGATTTGCTTCCAATGTATCAGCCTGCGTGATTGGCAGATTCGTGAAATCAGGACGAACAAACTGTATTACAACAAATCCGGCAACCAAAACAATTGCGATAACTTTCAAGATTTTTTTCATTCGTTTAACCTAATTTACAGATTATCATAAATTTAGATTTTCTTAGTTTTAGCGGCTGATCTTTACAAAATTTTACTTTTTGTAAGTAACGCGCCAGATTTTTTTCGCTCCGTCGTCGGCAATTAATAGCGAACCGTCGGCATTGACCAACAAACCGACCGGTCTGCCCCACACTTCGTTGGAAGTTTCATTCGGCAGCCAGCCCGAAACAAAATCTTCGTATTTATTTTCAATTAGTTTGCCGTCTTTAAATCGGACGCGAATAATTTTGTAACCCGTTAATTTTTCACGATTCCACGAACCGTGAAGTGCGACAAACGCATCGCCCTGATATTCATTCGGAAACATTTTGCCGTTATAAAAAGTAATTCCGAGCGCGGCGGAATGCGATGTCAGAAGGACATCCGGGACAATCGTTTTTTTCACAAGTTCGGGATTTTCTCCTTTTCGGCGAGGTTCTTCGTTCGGTCCGATATAGGCAAAAGGAAAGCCGTAAAAACCGCCGTCTTTGACCGATGTCACATAATCAGGCACGAGGTCGTCGCCGAGTCCGTCGCGTTCATTAACTGCCGTCCAAAGTTGTCCGTCCGCCGGATTCCACGCCAAACCAATCGGGTTTCGCAAACCGGAAGCATAAATCCGCTGATTTTTTCCGTCCGGGTCGTAAACCGAAATTGCCGCGCGGCGCGGATCGGATTCGAGTCCGGCGTTGGTTTCCGAACCGATGGAAACAAACAGTTTGCCGCCGTCGGGCGAAAAAACAATGTTACGCGTCCAGTGCTGATTATAGCCGCCCCGCGTCAGTTCGATGATTTTTTCCGGTGTTCCCACGGCTTTAGTTTGACCCGGCGTATATTTGAAACGCACGACCGAATCGGTATTTGCGACATAAAACCAATCCTTCCCAAAAGCCATTCCGAACGGCTGCGAAAGATTGTCGGCAAATGTGTAACGCTCGTCAACTTTGCCGTCTTTGTTGGTGTCGCGCAAAATTATAATCGAATTTGCCGCCGAATCAGCGACGAAAACATCGCCGTTTGGAGCGAGTGCCATCCAGCGCGGATTGCGAAAATCTCCTTCGGCATAAACTTCGATGTTAAATCCTTCTGGCAGTTTCAAAGTCGCGCTTGACGGCTGCGAAACAACTCTTGAACTGCGATTGGCATTTTCGGTTTCAAACGGTTTCGGCAAATTTTCAGGCTTGAGTTGAAAAGTCTGCAGTGTTTTGAAATTTTCGATTTTTGGTGAGTTGGAAAACGAATTTTCATTTTCCAACTTTGATTTTTGACTGTGAATAGTTAAAAAACCGATAAAAAAGACGATTAAACTTGCAAATATTTTTTTAATGTATAATCTGTTCATAAAAACCCCCTTGTCTAATGGAAATTTTTTCTCTTCTAAGTTTTGAGAATACGAATTCAACGCCGACCGATTCAAGTATTGTCGGTCAAATCGGCGAAAATTTAGCTGCACAATATTTGATGCGGCGTGGGTTTCGTTTGGTTTGTTCTAATTTTAAAGTTCCGATTGGCAGAAATCGGCGCGGCGTTGCTGTGACCGGCGAGATTGATTTAATCGCTTTGAATGAAAATTTGCTATGTTTTATCGAAGTCAAAACGCGTTCGTCCGACGAATTCGCGTCTCCGCTCGCCGCTGTAGATTTGCGAAAACAGCGGCAGATCACGCGCACCGCCAAAATTTACCGAAAAATATTCGGCTTGCAAAACACGAATTTTCGCTATGATGTCGTGAGTATAGTTTTGAACGATAAAAAGTCACCTAAAATCGAACATTTCAAAGGCTTTTGGGCGGAAAGCAAATTCCGCAAAAAGAATTGGAACGACGAAATCTGGTAATTACAATTTTTCAAATTTTCATACCGAATTCACTTATAATCATCTATTATTCACTGATCGGTTGTGCTATCAGCAGTAAATATTTTTTACTCTGATGTCTTTGGATGTAGCTGATGATTGCAATTAACTGTCCATATTCATCCATTGAGTTTTCTCTTTTCGACTCTTTTATCCAATCCATATACCAATTTTCCAGTTCTGCAAAGGTGGTAATTTTTGATTTTATTTCGGATAAATCGAAAATTGTAATTTCGCCAAAGCGAAAAAATTTTGACGGATTTATACCTTCGCCAAAAATAAATTTACTCAATAGCAAAATATTTTCAATGGAACCGTATCTTGCAAATTCAAGACTTGTATATCCATTTGGTTCGTCAAAATAATATCTGTCAAAAAATTTTGATTCATCCTCCAATAACTCAGCAATCTCTTTTAGAATGAAACTGTCAATTGCCAAAAGAAATGTGTCCAACATCCAATTACTCTTCACCTTGTCTCAATTTTTCCAATACTGATAAATCTTCGAGCGTTGTTACGTCGCCCGCGACTGCGCCGCCGCCGGCAATTTCTCGAAGCAGACGGCGCATAATTTTGCCGCTGCGTGTTTTCGGCAGTGTGTCGGTAAATCTGATGTCGTCGGGTTTGGCGAGTGCGCCGATTTCTTTGGCGACGTGGGTGCGGAGTTCGGCTTTTAAGTCGTCGTTTCCGGTGCGTCCGCCTTCGAGCGTGACAAATGCGGCGATTGCCTGACCTTTGATTTCGTCCGGTTTGCCGACGACGGCGGCTTCGGCGACGGCTGAATGTGAAACAAGTGCGGACTCGATTTCAGCCGTGCCTAAACGATGTCCGCTGACATTTATCACGTCGTCAACTCTCCCCATAATCCAGTAATAACCGCGTTCGTCGCGTCGTGCGCCGTCGCCCGCGAAATAGACATTCGGAATTTCAGACCAATAAGTTTTTTTATAGCGTTCGTCGTCGCCCCAAATCGTCCGCAGCATTGACGGAAACGGATGTTTGATGACGAGATAACCGCCTTCGTTTGTCCCGACGGGTTTGCCGCTTTTGGTGACGACATCAACAATAATTCCGGGCAGCGGGCGTGTCGCCGTGCCGGGAACGGTCGGCGTTGCTCCGGGCAGCGGCGAAATCATCATCGCGCCCGTTTCGGTCTGCCACCAAGTATCAATAATCGGACATTTCCGCTTGCCGATAACTTCGTGATACCACATCCACGCTTCCGGGTTAATCGGTTCGCCGACTGTTCCGAGCAGTCTTAATGACGACAAATCGTGTTTTAACGGAAATTGTTCGCCCCATTTGATAAAAGCGCGAATCGCCGTCGGCGCAGTGTAGAGAATCGAAACTTTGTGACGCTCGATGATGTCCCAAAATCTGTCGAAATCGGGAAAGTTCGGTGCGCCTTCATACATCAAAACGGTCGCGCCGTTTGCAAGCATTCCGTAAACGACGTAAGAATGTCCGGTAATCCAGCCGATGTCCGCCGAACACCAGTAAATATCGTCTTCTTTGAGATCGAAAACCATTTTTGCCGTGTAGGTCGTTTGCGTCAAATAACCGCCGGTCGTGTGTAAAATGCCCTTCGGTTTGCCGGTCGTGCCTGATGTGTAAAGAATAAAAAGCGGATGTTCGCTGTCGAGTTTTTCGGCTTCACAATTATCGTCAACGGTTTCGATAATTTCGTGCCACCAATGATCGCGCCCGTCTTTCATCGCAATCGGCGATTTCGTTCTTTGATAAACGACGATGTTTTCGACATTCGGACATTGTTCGGCGGCTTCGTCCACGATTTCCTTGAGCTTGATTTCCGCGCCGCGCCGGAAACCGCCGTCGGCGGTGACGATTAATTTACAATCGCAGTCGTTCACGCGGTCACGAATCGCGTCCGCCGAAAATCCGCCGAAAATAACCGTGTGCGTCGCGCCGATCCGCGCACAAGCGAGCATCGCCATCGCCAATTCCGGCACGAGCGGCATATAAAGCGCAACTCTGTCGCCCTTTGCCACGCCGATTTTTTTTAGAACATTCGCAAATTTGCAAACTTCCATGTGCAGTTCGCGGTAAGTAAATGTGCGGATTTCGCCGGGTTCGCCTTCCCAGATAATCGCGGTTTTGTCGGCGCGTCCGTTTTCAATGTGCCTGTCCAGACAATTATCCGAAGCGTTGATTTCGCCGCCGACAAACCATTTCGCGTGCGGCAACTTCCAATCGAGAATCGTGTCCCATTTCTTAATCCAATGAAGATTTTCCGCCTGTTCAGCCCAAAATGCTTCGGGGTTTTCGACGGACTTTTGATAAATTTGTTCGTATTCCGCAAAACTTTTGATGTGCGCGTTTGCCGCAAATTCAGGCGGCGGCGGGAAAATTCGGGTTTCGATTTGAGTTGATTCGATATTGGTCGCTGTTTGCTCGGACATTTATTTTTTCTCCAAAGTTAAAATAATTATTAATGAGAAATTAGCATTTATAAAAGTTCAAATTCAATGTTTCAGATGAAATTCTTTGACCGAAGCGCGAAGCGAACTGGTCAAATATCGTCCGCCGCTTCGCCTACCTGTGTTGTCGGTCGGGTTTGCTCGGTTCCGATTTCGTCCCAAATTTTGACATCACGCGATTCGCGCAGCAGTATTGAACCGACAACGAATGTTATTGTTGCAACGATCATCGGATAATATAATCCGGCGTATATATTGCCTGTCGAAGCAATTACCGATAAACCGATTAGCGGCAGCAGTCCGCCGAAAACGCCGTTGCCGATGTGATACGGCAGCGACAGTGCGGTGTATCGAATCTTTGCAGGAAACGCCTCGACCAAATAGGCGGCAATCGGTCCGTAAACCATCGTCACCCAAATAACCTGTATAAAAATCAGCAAAATCAGTTTCCACGCAATCGAATTGCCGAGTAAATCGCCAAAATTCGCGTAAGGCAAAACTTTTTGCGCTTCGACTAAATTTCCGCCAGCGTCAATCGTTTGCGGTGTCAGACTGATTGCGCCCGTCACCGGATTTTGTTTGGAAGCCGCCGTCACGACGTTGTTTCCGGCGACCGACTGCATCGCTTTGTAAATCGGCAGATAAGTCAAAACGGCGAGCAGAAGTCCCGCCATAATTATCCATTTCCGCCCGATTTTGTCCGACAACGCACCGAAAATCACGAAAAACGGCATTCCGAAAAGCAGCGCAATCGCCACGATATAATTTGCCGAAGTCGCGTCAACTTTCAAGATTGACTGTAAATAAAAGAGCGCGTAAAACTGTCCGGTATACCAGACAACGCCTTGTCCGGCAGTTGCGCCGAGCAGCGAAATCAAGACTATTTTCAGATTTTTCCACTTCGTAAACGCTTCAATCAAAGGGTTTGCCGAAGTCATTCCGGCTGATTTAACGTGCCGGAAAATCGGTGATTCCTTCATCCGCAGACGAATAAACAGCGAAACGCCGACCAGAACAATCGAGATGATAAACGGGATGCGCCAGCCACCGAAGTTTCCGGTTTTGCCCGCGAAATCATCCGCGCTCATAGTATTTTGGACGGCGAGAATCACAAACAGCGAAACAAATAAACCGAGCGTCGCCGTGATTTGAATAAACGAAGTATAAAATCCGCGTTTATTGTCGGGAACGTGTTCGGCAACATAAACCGCCGCGCCGCCGTATTCACCGCCAAGCGCGAGACCTTGCAGCACACGAATTAAAAGCAAAATAATCGGCGCGGCAATTCCGATTTGTTGGTATGTCGGCAAAAAACCGATCACCGCTGTCGCGCCGCCCATTATTAAAAGCGTCACCAAAAACGCATATTTACGTCCGACGACATCGCCGATTCGTCCGAAAAACAACGCGCCGAACGGTCGCACGATAAAACCGACGGCAAACGTCGCCAAATATGCGATATACGCAAAAGTATCGTTTCCCGGCGGATAAAAAAGCGGTGAAATAACGGCGGCGAGTGATCCGAAAATATAAAAATCATACCATTCGATCATCGTCCCGACGCTCGACGCGCCGATCACCTGCCAGATTTTCGTCGTCGAAATACTGTCGGCGGATAATCCGCCTAAATCCCGTGCTTCTGTTGCCATTTTTTATTTTTTCCTCAAATGATTTTTTATTATATTAAACTTTTGTTGAAAAAGTGGTCTGTCAAGTTAACCGCTTTACTAAGTTTAAGCCGGACTTGAAATTAAAAATAGCCGCAAACCCGGATTGAAACAGCATAATTATAGAAAAAATATCAGGCTTCCGGCTGATTGCGCTGATTGATGGTGGTATGTTCCGCCATCAGCATTCGTTCCCCGCAGTCTTTTGAGAGATGAACTTCATTTTCTTCCTTCTTTTTAGCTTTAACCGGCAGCAAAAACGAGACCCCGAAAGCGAAGGTCGAAAGAATCGCGCCGACCCAGAAAACACGGTGAATCGAAGTTGCCATCGCCTGCTGTAAAATGCCCAAAGTTTCCGGCGAAATTTGCGCTTTTGCCGCCGGATCAACTAATGCGTTCGGATTTTCAGCAAAGGCTTGCGCTTGTTCAACGGACATATTCGAGTTGCCGCTTTGAGCGATTTCCGTTAATTGTGAAGCTAATCCGGCGGTCAGGAACGCGCCCATAATTGCGACCCCGAATGCACCGCCGATAGCACGCGAAAATTGATTGAGTGAAGTTGCGATGCCGAGTTTCGAGCGTTCGACGGCTTGCTGAACCGCGATTAATAGCGTCAGCATCGTTAAACCTAAACCTGCACCGATTAAAACGAGGTCGAAATAAAGCCAGTAACGCGGCGTTTCGCGCTGAAACATTGCGAGGAAAACAAAACCGGTTGATAAAACCGCGAAACCGATAATCGTGATATTTCGATAACCTGTTTTGAGCAAAAGACGACCGCCGACGACCGACATCGAAACCCAACTGAGCATCAGCGGAGTCAGCAGTGAACCGGCTTGCGTCGCGCTCAAACCGAGTGCGCCCTGAGCGAACAATGGAATAAAAGAAATCGCCCCGAACATCGCCACACCGCCTAAAAATCCGGCTAAAACCGCCGCTGAAACCGTTCGATTTTTGAAAAGGTCGAATGGAATAATCGGGTCTTTAGCGCGTTTTTCAACGAAAAAGAAAAGAATCAGCAGCAAAATCACGCCGACCAGAAGCACGACATTTTCATAGCGCAAAAATGTTGCTAAGGTCGCGCCGCCTTCGACCAACGCAAACATCAGAAGGCTGATCGCAATCATCAAAAGTGCCGCGCCCACATAATCAATTTGCGGTTTTTCGGTTCGCTGCGGCTCTTTTAACGATAAACCGATAATGATTGCCGCCAAAATTCCGACCGGCAAATTGATAAAGAAAACCCACCGCCACGAAATCTGATCGGTGATAAATCCGCCGACAATCGGACCGACGACGCTCGACAGTCCCCAGACTCCGCCGAAATAAGCCTGCATTTTGGCGCGTTCTTCGAGCGTGTAAATGTCGCCGATAATCGTCATTCCGAGCGGCACGAGCGCACCTGCGCCAAGTCCCTGAATCGCCCGAAAGATAATCAATTCGGTCATCGAATTGGACAGTCCCGACAGCAAAGTTCCGATCAAAAAGACACTGATTCCAACCTGATAAAGCAAGCGCCGTCCATATAAATCCGACAGTTTTCCCCACACCGGAACCGTTACGGTCGAGGTCACGAGATATGCTGAAAACACCCAACTGTAACGATTGATGCCGCCGAGCGAAGCAATCACCGTCGGCATCGCCGTCCCGACGACCGTTGCTTCTAGCGCGGCGATAAACATTCCCGTCATCACGCCAAAAGTCACCGCCCAACGCCGTTTCGACGACATTTCGAGCAGCGGTTTGTGTTTTATTTCCGTTTGATTATTGATTGTTCCTTCCACCTTGTTCTTGTTTCCTTATGTTGTAAAATTTTCTTTGCCGAATTTTTCGCGGTCGAGTTCGCCGAGTTCGCTGATTTTGGTCATTAAATAATCTGAAATTTCCTTATGCGTTCGCAGACGGTCGCTTTTTTCGTAAAATTCCGTGAAATCAATCGGCGCACCGAACCAGATTCGCACTTTTTCGCCGCCGGTCCAGTTTCCTAAAATTTGTTTTGGTAAATCGTTGCCTAAACCCGTAATAAAAACCGGAATTACCTGTGGTTTCGCGGCATAAATCACCTTGCCGATTCCCGGCTGTGCAGGTAATAGCTCGTATGGATTATCGTTCAAATTGCGTTTGCCTTCAGGGTGAAAACCGATAATTGTGCCGTGACCGACGGAAGCGATTTGAATTAATTTTCGCAGACTGAACTTGTCAAATTCGCGCTTTCCGGCTTCCTTTGCCTCACGAAAAAACGGCGGGAACATCGAAAACCAACCCATTATGAGATTGACTGACCAACCGAGCGGATTGGTATAAAAAAACTTCGCCCGAACCGGAAAATAAAGGCTCATCGGTCTGATTGTCTGGCGAAACAAAACGCTCGAAACCGTGTACATATCAAAAAACGAACGATGATTCGCAGCCAGCAGCAGCGGCATTTCGACATTGGAGTTTTCGACGTTTTCGATGCCGAAAACATTCATCAGATTATATGTGCAGATTTTTATCCAGAGCGAACCGATGTGCCGTTGAAAGAACGTCCAGAGGATTTTCCACGCGCCGCGATTCATTCGGTCAGCCAGTTTATAGCCGATTTTTTCCGTCGTATTTAGAACCGATAATTCCTCAGCGGTCGGCGTGAGATTTTCCGCCTCAGCCGCCATTCTCGAATCCTGTTTGTTTGCCAACATATTTTCAGACACACCAAAAAAGTCTTATCTTACCATTTCATAATTAATTTTTTATAAATTCCTGAGTAAAATTGTGCTAATTTTCAATTTTCGATAGACAACTTCACTTGATTACTTCAATATTAACAATGTCCCCTTTGGCATTATAGAATGCGAACTTCGATTCGTAACGCTTTATAATTAATTCAAAAAAGCGTTTTCGTTCAATTAAACAAACCACAAATTTTAAGGAGTAATTGATGTCTAGGAAGTTTTTTCAGTCCGTAATTTTTTTTACGGCAGCGTTTTTTATAGTTTCAAGTGTTTTCGCCGCAAATTCGTCCGACGATGTTTGGCAGCAAACCGATGCGTCCGCACTTCAGTTCAGAACGGCGGAAAGACTCGTCGTGCCGTCAGATTACCGCACATTCAGCTTAAATAAAGACAGATTATTTTCAATCTTAAATCAAGCACCGATGGAATTTACAAACGCGGCTTACAATAATGAAATCATTTTGAGTTTGCCGCTGCCGGACGGAAGTTTCGGACGTTTTCGAATCGAAAAATCGCCCGTCGTCGAAGCCGGTTTGTCGGCAAAATTTCCCGAACTCGGCGAAACTTATCGCGGTCAGGGCATTGATGATCCGACAGCAACCGTTCGATTTGACTTTTTGCCGAGCGGCTTTCACTCAATGATCCTGTCGGCAAACGGGACGGTTCTCGTTGATCCTTATTTTAAGAAAGGCGATACGGAAAACTACATCAGCTACCTAAAATCGAATGCGCCGCGCACCGAAAATTTTACCTGCGAATTTAGTGAAAAAAAATCTCTCGACGAAATACTTTCCGCCGATAATTTAATTTCGGGTAATTTTTTACCTGATTCGTCACCGAATGTAGTGTCGGGAACGCAGCTTAGAACCTATCGGCTGGCACTCGCAGCAACAAATGAATACTCGGCGGCGGTCGGAAACAATTTGGTGGCGGATACACTTGCCGCGCAAGTGTTGATTATGAACCGCGTCAACGGTGTTTACGAACGCGATCTCGCAATCCATATGAACATTGTTGCCAACAACAATTTGATCGTTTATGCCGGCGATAATATGTGTGCCGGTGTTGCCTGCACGAATGCAAATGATCCTTACACGAACAGTAACGGTTCGACGATGCTGACTGAGAATACCAACAATCTCAACTCGGTCATCGGCACGGCAAACTTTGACATTGGACACGTTTTTTCGACGGGCGGCGGCGGTGTGGCAACTTTGAACGGACCTTGCGGAGCAAATAAATCGCGCGGTGTGACCGGACTTACAAATCCAATCGGCGATGCTTTTGCGATTGATTACGTCGCACACGAAATGGGACATCAATGGGGCGCAAATCACTCTTATAATGGCGTAGTCAGCAATTGCATAAACCGTAGCGCGGCTTCGGCGTATGAACCCGGCAGTGGTATTACAATTATGGCTTATGCCGGAATTTGTGCAAATCAGGATTTAGACCGTCATAGTATTGATACTTTCCACGTCAAGAGTCTGGAAGTAATCGTCGCATACAGTCAAACCGGAAACGGAAATACTTGTGCAGTAACGACTTCAACCGGAAACACACCGCCAACCGTTTCTTTGATTGGCGGAACTTTATTTAATATTCCGAAACAAACCCCGTTTGCATTGACAGCCGCCGGAACGGATGTCAATGGTGACTCGTTGACCTACGATTGGCAGGAATACGATCTCGGTGTAGCAACAACTGATGTGCCAAACACGGATTCGGGCGGCGCATTACCAATTTTCCGTCAGTATGTCCAAACAGTTGGCGGAACTCGAATATTTCCATCGCTTCAATATATTTTGAACAACGCAAATGTTCCGCCCGCGACCTTTGACTGCGGACGCGCAACACCTTGCTTAACCGGCGAACTGCTTCCCGCGATTGCGCGAACGATGAATTTTCAGGTTGTCGCCCGCGACAATCGTGCCAACGGCGGCGGCATCAACACGGCAACCGCGCAGGTTGTCGTTGATGCGAATTCGGGACCGCTGGCAGTGACTTCGCCGAATACAAATGTCACGCTTGCGGGCGGCACACTGCAAACGATAACGTGGAATGTTGCTAACACGACCGCCGCGCCGGTCAATGCGGCGAACGTCAGAATCTCGCTCTCGACCGACGGCGGACAAACATTTCCGACGATTTTGCGCGGCGCAACGCCAAATGACGGCACGGAATCTATTTCGATTCCGGCAATCAATACAACGACCGCACGAATTAAAATCGAATCTGTCGGCAACATTTTCTTCGATATTTCAGACGCGAATTTTACAATTACAAGCGGCGTAAGCATTGCCAGAAACAAGGCTTACGATTTTGATGGCGATGGTAAAGCCGATCTTTCCGTCTATCGAAACGGCGTTTGGTATGTCCAACGCTCGACCGCCGGATTTTTTGCGACGCAGTTCGGCATTTCGACCGACAAAACCGTTGCGGCGGATTTTGACGGCGATCTAAAAACGGATATTGCAGTTTTCCGCGACGGCGTTTGGTATATCATCAACAGTGCGAATAATTCAATTTCAATAGTTAATTGGGGACTTGCGGGAGATATTCCCGTTCCGGGCGATTACGACGGGGACGGCAAAGCTGATCTGGCAGTTTATCGGAACGGCGTTTGGTATATCGTTAATAGCGGCAATGGCAGCAATCGTTTTGAAAATTTCGGACTTTCGACTGATAAACCGGTGAGCGGCGATTTTGACGGCGATAATAAACAGGATTTGGCAGTTTATCGCAACGGTGTTTGGTATGTCCAAGGTTCGACACAGGGATTTTTCGCTTACCAATTCGGACTTTCCGGCGACATTCCGCAACCGGCTGATTACGACGGCGACAATAAAACCGATTTCGGCGTTTATCGCAGTGGTGTTTGGTATGTGCAGCGCACGACGCAAGGTTTCGGCGCACTCCAATTCGGCACATCAACCGATATTCCGGCGACCGCCGATTTTGACGGCGACGGCAAATCCGATTTCGTCGTCTATCGTCCAAGCGAAGGAAATTGGTATCTCTATCAAAGCCAAGCCGGAGTTTCGATCATCAAGTTTGGCTTAAACGGAGACAAACCGATTCCGGCACAGTCAAATTAATTTTATATTGAACAAAAAGGCGGAGAGTAAAAAATTACTCTCCGCCTTTTTGATTCAAAACCGGCTTATTTTTCAATCGCGGTCAAAATATTCGTCTGGTGTTCAGTTCCCCAAACTGCGATTGTGTTAAAAACTCCGTCAAGACTCCTGCCAAAATCGCTCAATGAATATTCGATGCGTCGCGGAAACTCGGCGAAAACCTTTCTTTCGACGAACCCGTCTTTTTCCAATTCGCGTAGTTGAGCAGTCAAAACTTTGTCGGTAATATTCCCCAATAAACTTTTCAATTCACCGAAGCGACTCGAGCCTTTATCCCGAAGTTTCCACAAAATCTTGATCTTCCAACGTCCGCTCAAAAGCTCAAGCGTGGTTTCGACCGGACAGATGTATTCATTTTGTTTTGTGTAGAAACCCATAATTACCTTTTGGTTAGTAATGTTTACGCTGTTTTAGACTAAATCTAAGCTAACATAAAGCAATCTTAAATTACAACAAACTAAAGGAAATATCGAATATGAGTTTAAAGGACGTAAATCCTGTTAACAGGAATAATCCCAAACGTGCGGCAATCGTGCTTTCAAATCCGACAGTTTCGACGACGACCGGCTGGAGCATCGGTTTCTGGTGGTCGGAGTTGACGCATCCGTTTTTTGAGATGACGGAAAAAGGCTACGAAGTCGAAGTTTTCAGCTATGACGGCGGCAAATGCGAACCTGATTCGATGAGCGATCCGCGTGATTCGAGCGGTTATTCTTCGAGCGATTTGATTTCGCTCGGATTTATTAACAAACCCGAATTGATGAACCTGCTTGAAAACACGAAGCAAGTTTCCGAAATTGATGTTAAAGATTTTGACGCGATCATCGTTGCGGGCGGACAGGCACCGATGTTCACAATTGAAAAAGCGGTTGGCGTTCATCAAAAATTCGTCGAATTTTATGAAGCCGGAAAAGTCGCCTGCGCGCTGTGTCACGGCACGGCGATATTGCGTTTCGCCAAACTTTCAAACGGCGAATATCTCGCCAAAGGAAAAACCGTCACCGGATTTGCCAATGTCGAGGAAGATTTCGCCGACAACGCCGTGTGGAATTACGGACTGCTGCCGCGCGACAAACACATTATGCCGTGGCGCATCGAAGACGAACTGAAAAAACTCGGCGCGAATTATATTCAATCAGGTCTGTGGAAAGGTTTTGCGATTCGTGACGGAAACCTGATTACCGGACAACAAAATTTTTCGGGAAGCGAAACTGCACGGCTCGTAATTGCCGCAGTTGGAGAATAAAAATGCGTATAAAAATCAAATTATTTAGTCAAATTCTACTTGCCGCTGCGTTTTTCGCCTTCGTCAATTCCGTATCGGCAAAAGATACTTTCGTCATCGTTCACGGCGCGTTTCAGGATTCATCGGTTTGGAATGATGTTAAAATGCAGCTCGAAGAATCCGGCGATGAAGTGATTCTCGTCAATTTACCGGGACGAAAATCATCGAATTCGGCGATTGACGCGGCGAGTTCGGCAAGTTACAGCAAGGCGATTATTGATGCCGTCGGGAGCCGTCAAAATATTATTCTGGTCGGACACAGTTTCGGCGGAATTCAAATCTCCAACGTCGCCGAAATGATTCCCGAAAAAATTAAGGCTTTGGTTTACGTCGCGGCTTATCTGCCCGTTTCCGGCGATTCGCTGCAAACGCTTTCGGCGCAGGACAAAAACAATAAATTTACGCAAACCAACTTTGTGCTTGCCGCCGATTATAAAACCGCCGACGTTTTAAAGGCAGACCGCGAGATGATTTTCTGCAACGATTGTAATGACGGTGCCAAAACCAAATTGGCTTCCGCATTTACGATTGAACCGCTTGCGCCGATGGCTGAAGGCGCGAAAATCTCCGCCGAAAAGTTCGGAAAAGTCAAAAAAGTTTATGTCCACACGACGCTCGATAATGCCGTCAGCTATCAATTGCAAACGCAAATGACGGCGAAAACAAAGGTTGACAAAACTTTTACGATGAAAACCGGACACTGCCCGTTTTTGAGTCAACCGAAACAATTAGCGAAAATCTTGCGAAAATCCGCGAAAGTTTGAGTTATTCACTGATGTTACGCAATAATTTCAGCCGCGTTGAGGCGGCTTTCCGCGTTTCGCGGCATTTAGCCACGTCCATTTATGGCGTGGTTGAATTGGTAATAAAATGATAAAGGGCGTTTTAACGTCCTTGAAAAAGGCTTGAGCCATTGAGTTATAAAAGCTCAAGCACAAACGTCCAAAAGGACGTTTAAACGCCCTGAGATTTTCGACCAATCGCCAACCACGCGCTAAAGTCGCGCGGCTAAATGCCGCGAAACGCGGAAAGCCTGTTGAAACAGGCTAAGATTCATTCTTGCGTAACATCAGTTATTCAATCAAAAAGCGGGATTAATTCAGCGTTTTTTCGAGTTTTACTTTTGTTATTTTCGATTTTGCGGGATTTTTCGTGGAAGACCTGGCGAAGTTCTTCCTGATTTTCGGCAATCCATTGAGCGGCGGCGTTAAAAAGAGGTTTGAGAGTTTTGCCAAAATCGCTGAGTGAATACTCGACTTTCGGCGGAAAACCGAGAAAATCCTGCCGGATGATAATTTTCATCAATTCGAGTTCGTAAAGCTGGTGCGCGAGAGTCTTATCGGAAATCCCGTCGAGTTTTTTATGAATTTCGCCAAACCGCATCGGTTTCCCGTATTTGCCGAGTTCCCACAAAATTCGTGAACGCCACTTGCCGCCCATTATTTTGACAACCGTCTCAATCGGACAGACGAATTCCTGAAATATTTTTTGTATTTGGCAGTCACTGATTTCCATTTTTGTTCACGTTTGGGTTTTGACAGCGGAAAATGTTATGACAACGAAAATTTCTTTGCCGGAAGCTAATCTTTCCATAGATTTTTGTAATAAGCAAAATCAAAGAAATGCAAAGTTTAAAGTCTGTATCGCGGCGTTTTTAATTTTAATTATTTCCGCCGTTTCATCCGCTCAAACTCCGCCGCCGTTTCAATCATCGAGATTTGAGGAAGATTACAGTTATTTGAAGGATAAAACGAAGCAAAAGGAGCGTTTAGACAAACTGAAATATATTTCGCTCGGTCGAAAAGATTGGTATCTGAGTTTGGGCGGCGAAGCGCGAATCCGCTACGAAACTTTTCGCAACACGGCTTTCGGCGCGGGCGTTCAGGATAAAAACGGTTATTTTCTCGGTCGTTTTCTATTTCACACAGACTGGCATTTCGGGAAGAAATTTCGCGTCTTCGCGCAGATGCAGAGCGGCATTCAGCGCGGACGAACCGGCGGTTCGCGTCCGACCGATGAAGATAAACTGGACGTTCATCAGGCATTTTCCGATTACAAATTTTATTCAGACAAAAAGCGTTCACTGACCTTGCGCGTCGGGCGGCAGGAAATCGAATTCGGTTCGGGACGCTTGATTTCGGCTTCCGAAGGCTTAAATGTCAGGCGTTCGTTTGACGCGATTCGCCCGATTTTCAAGCAGAAAAATTGGACGGCGAACGGTTTATACGCCAAACTCACGGCGACCAAAAAAGGTTTTTTTGACGACGGCGTGGTAAGTCAGCAAACATTTTGGGGCGTTGGCGCAATTCGTCTGCGACCGCAAGCGAAGGGCGGTTTTTCAATTTATTATCTCGGTCTTGACCGCAAATCGGCGCGTTTTAATCAAGGAATCGCCCGCGAAATTCGTCAGACCTTCGGCGGACGAATTTGGGGAAATCACAAAAAACTCGATTACAATTACGAGGCAATCGGGCAAACCGGAACCTTCGGAAATTTACCGATTCGCGCGTGGGCTTTGGCAAGTGAAACAGGTTTGAACTTTCCGAAAGCGTTTTCTCGAATCGGTTTGAAATCGAATGTTACAAGCGGCGATAAAAATCCCGCCGACGGAAAATTACAATCGTTCAATCCGCTTTTTCCCGCGACTGCGTATTCGGGAACGATTGCGTTGATCGGACCGACAAATGTAATGGATGTAAGTCCGAATTTTCGTTTCAATCGTAAAAAAACAACTATTACATTCGATGCGGCATTTTATTGGCGGCAAAGCGTAAATGACGGTTTATACGGCATTAATGCCAATCTTCAGCGAACGGGAAATGTAAGCCGCGCAAGGTTTATCGGAAGTTTAGCGTCGGTTCGCGCGGACTATCGTTTTGATCGTCATTGGACGATGACGGGAATTTATTCGCACTTTTTCGTCGGCAAATTTTTGCGGGAAACGCCGCCGTCAAAAAATGTTGACTATTTTACGAGTTGGATAAGTTACAGATTTTAAGGAGAAAAAAAATGAAAATAGCAATTATCGGCGCGGGCAGCGTCGGCACGACTTTAGGAAAAAGATTTACCGAAAACGGACACGAAATATTTTTCGGAGTTCAAGATTTGTCTAAATACGCCGATAAAAGTTCCTTTGCAAAAGTCGGAACGGTTGAGGAAGCGACAATTAATGCGGAAATTATTCTTTTAGCAATTCCTTTTGACGCGGTTTCGGCGGCTTTGGCAAACTGCGGCGACGTTTCCGGCAAAATCATCATTGACTGCACAAACCCTTTTAAAATGAAGGGTGGCAAACTTGGATTGTCGCTCAGTTTCGATACTTCGGCGGCTGAAAAAGTCGCTGATACGGTGATCGGCGCAAAGGTCGTCAAATGTTTTAATCAAACGGGTTTCGACAATATGGCAAATCCGCTTTATGATAACGGCAAAGCAGTTCAGTTTGTCTGCGGAGATGATAAGGAAGCTCGTGAAATTGTCAGAAAACTAGCCGAATCAATCGGTTTTGATGCAGTTGATGCGGGCGATTTGAAAACTGCTCGATTGCTTGAACCATTAGCCGCATTGTGGATTCAGATGGCATTTACGACCGATCTGAGCCGCAATTTTGCCTTCTCGCTTTTGCGAAGATAATCAAATGTCAAATCATTTTACAAAAAGCCGCGTTGAAACATTCAGCGACGGTGTTTTTGCGATTATTATCACGCTGCTGATTTTGGAAATAAAAGTTCCCGAAATTCAGCACTCCGAATCAATCGGAGAACTATCCGAAAAATTATTAATGCTCACGCCCAAGTTTGTCGCGTGGGTGATTAGTTTTTTGACGGTCGCGGTGATTTGGGTCAATCATCATCGCATTTTTGAAGCAATCAAACATATCAATCACGGCATTTTCTGGGTTAACGCGAATCTACTTTTATGGGTTTCTTTTTTGCCTTTTCCGACTGCGCTGATGGGCGATTATCCGCACAACAAACTTGCCGTCAGTTTTTTCGGCATTTCTTCGCTGCTTATGGGAGTCGCCTTTACGATTTTTCGTTTTTATATGTGGAAACATCCCGAATTAACGAATGGATTTTCTAAAGATGAGTTATGGCAGGGCGTGAAAAACGTCTTACTTTTCGGCATTTCTCTGTATTCAATCGGCACGGCAACTGCGTGGATTCATCCGTATATTGCATTCGCTTTCTACGCTTTTATCACGGTTTATTTTATGTTCCCGTCCTCGACAGCTCTACCACAATCGGCGGTTGAGTAGGATTATATTCTTCATCGCAGTTGGACGCATTGACGAATTTCACGCCGAATTGCTCGGTTTGTCCGTAACCGCAGTGAATATGCCCGAAAACGTGAAGTTTCGGACGAATTTCTTCAACCTTTTTTCGCAATTCTTCACAGCCTGTGTTTTCAATCCAATATTTTCGCGGGACTTCATCTAAAATTCCGTGCGGCGGACCGTGTGTGATTAAAATATCCGTGTTATTCGGAATCAATTTCCACTTTTCCGCAAGTTCCACGCCGCGATTTAGATTAAAAGCCCAGTCGAAAAATCTTGGCTGCCACGGTGAACCGTAAATCTTCAGCCCTTCGATCTCCGTTGAAGAATCCTGCAAATAAATGATCGAATCGGCAAGCAACTTTCGAGCATAAGAATTATTCGTCTCAAACAACCAATCGTGATTTCCGGCAACAAAAATTTTATGTTTATGCGGTAAATTCGTGAACCAATCGTTAAATGCTTCGATTTCTGGAATCGTTCCGCGAATCGTTGCATCGCCCGCGTGGATCAAAATATCGCCGTCGGGAACTTCGATTTGTTCATTACAATTATGTGTGTCGGAAAGACAAACGATTTTCAGCATAAAAATGGCGGAAACCCGCGCGTGAGCAAGGGTGCGAATTTTATTTGTAAACCCGCGAAACAAAATTCCCTTTCATAAATTTATCGGGATTGAGTTGGCTTTGCAGCACTACGCCTTTGTAATTGCCGGTCAGCAGCATCATTGCCGATTCGCAAAGCGGCGCGGCAGTCGTTGTTTGAATTGCGCGGAGCGTTTTACCGTTGATCTCCAGCGGCTCGACATAAAATGCTTTTTCGAGCATTCTGCGTCTACCGTTTTTATCGAAACCGTCAACCGACGCGTGAACTAAAACCAAGTCGTCTTCGACCGACGGCACGGCTTGGAGCATCACGTCCTGCAAAGTCAACGGCAGATTTTCGTCCTTCGGCAGTTTACGGACGAGCGATTCAACCCAATCGTAATGCCCGACGTAACGCAAGGTTTTATAATCCAGATTTCGCGCTTTTCCCGCAAAATAATCCGGCAGATCAGCCGCACCACCGCTTGTTAAATCAGCTTCATAAGTTCGTGCGCCGATCACAATCGTTTCACGCGACGAAAGCGCGGGCTTTTTCGTGATCTTATAATTTCGCAGCACGACCGAATTTTTGACGTATTCGGTGGCGACACCAATCGGCGACCAGGTGAAGCCGTAGAAATGCGGTTCGTGGGCGTGGGCTGTCAACGCACCGACCTTCATCCCGATTTTTTCGACTTTTTCGTTTTCATATTTTTCGACGAATTGATTGTAAAGCGACATCGCCAAAACATTGATAAATCCGGGCGCAAGTCCCGTCTGCAAGATAAATCCGGTGTCGGCATCTTTCGCCAATTCCATTACTTGATCGGTTTCCGCGACATATTCGGTTAGATTTGCGTAGTGCATTTTGAAATCCTTTGCAAATCGCGCCATTTTCGGAGCTTGTCCGCCGGGTGAGCAATCAAGCAGC
Organism: Pyrinomonadaceae bacterium; assembly: GCA_965247805.1. Lineage (GTDB taxonomy): Bacteria > Acidobacteriota > Blastocatellia > Pyrinomonadales > Pyrinomonadaceae > JAFDVJ01. Next base: position 2,227,854 of record OZ252034.1, on the reverse strand, counting down.
ACATCGCACGATTCAAAAGCCGCTTTCATCGCGTCATTAATTCCGTCCGGCGGCATCAAAACCGTTTCGCCCTTCGACTCTTTCTCCGAATTGAGCAAAATAAAATCCTTTGCCTTTTGCAGATTCGCTTCGGAAATATCACCGAGGTAAATTTCCGTTTCAGTTTCCGACCATTCGCGCAAAAGCAGCGCAGCAGCTTCACCGATTCCGCCTGAACCGGCAATAAATATTTTTTTTGTCATCAGTTGATTTTCAGGAATGATTTGTTAAAAAGGCAGCTAAACAATTTTTAAGATTCGCTGCCTGTGCCGCAAATTGATTAACTTTCTTCTGATTTTTCTTCTTCCGCTTCGTCTATCACGGTCAGATTTTTGTTAGCTTTCTGATGCAGATTTCCCGCGCCGAGATTGTAATCGCCTTCGGCTTGCGTGATCGGATCAGCCGTCAAAATTCCGCCGATTTTTTCAATTTCACCTAATATTATTTGACCGACCGATTCGACATTTTCAGTCGTGTGATCAACTTTTGTTTCTTCGTTTATTTTGTTCTCTTCCGTCATACAAAAATTTTACAACGAAAAAGCCGACTTTGCGAATGACGTTTGATTTGATAAATTATTTCTAAGCATCCCCGATTTGATCATCAAATTTTAAGAAATCCCCCTTATCATTTGTGGTTTTTTATCACCTTTAAAATAATTAGCCGGAAGTTTTCCGTCAAAAATTAATTATCGAAACAATTAATTTTGACATTAATCAACAATTTTCCGAATTTGATTTTAATGTGATCGAAAATCTTTCAAAACTTACTTGTAACAATCAAGAATCAGGGAGTGAAAATGGTGCATTTGAAATTCAGGAAGGCGGTTCTTTTTATTTTTGCGTGGCAGATTTTAATATTTTCTGCATTTGCTCAACAAACCTATTATCCGAATGATGTTGCGTGGAAAAACGTCAAAACCGATTATGGCGCAGTCGGTGACGGAATAACCGATGATACGGCGGCTTTTCAACGAGCATTCACGACGCTTTTGAATCAATATAACAGCCGTGTTTCCGTCTATGTGCCAAGCGGAACTTATCTCGTCAGTGACCGCATCGCTACACTCGAAACTTATTATGACTGCTGTTTGACGCTGCAAGGCGAAAATCCCGCAACTACAATCATTAAACTGAAAGACAATGCCGCCGGATTTCAAGACCCGGCAAATCCGCGTCCGGTTTTTTACACGCGCGGCGGAAATCAGGCGTTTTCGATGTATTTCTTCGATATAACGATCAATACCGGCAACAGCAACGAGGGCGCGGTCGGACTCGATTATATTTCCAGTAACTACGGTGCGGTGAAAAACGTCAAAATTATTTCGCCCGACAGCAGCGGCTTCAGTGGAATTGAAATGGTTCGTCAATGGGCGGGACCGAGTTTGATCAAAGATGTCACGATAGACAATTTTCAATACGGAATGCGCGTTTCAACGTGTGAATATTCGATGACGCTCGAAGGCATCACGCTTAATAATCAAAGCGTTGCGGGTATCAAAAATTCGTGTAATACGCTGGCGATTAGAAAATTGCGAAGCAACAACACTGTTCCGGCGATTGATAATGATAACGCCCGGACGATCATTATTGACAGTCAGTTGAATGGCGGCAGCAGTTCCAATTACGCAATTACCAATGTCGGATTTTTGTTTGCACGAAACGTCACGACTTCCGGTTATGCGGCGGCAATCAGCAATAACGGCGCGGCAGTTTCCGGTGCAAATGTGGCTGAATATCACACGATGCCCGACTATTCGATGTTTCAAAATAACGGCAAAACATTAAATTTGCCAATCGAAGAAACACCCGAATATTTCAACAACACGCCATCCGAATGGGCAAATGTCCGCACTTTTAATGCCCGTCCAACCAATCCTTTATATGGATTTTTTGACGCGACGGCAGGAATTCAAGCGGCACTCAATTCAGGTAAAAAAGTCGTATATCTTGGTGAAATCGGTGATAACGGAACGCGTTATTGCATTTACGGCGATGTCGTGATTCCGCCGACGGTCGAAAAGATTATTAGTTTATCGAGCGGCGGATTTCAGTTTTTCAATAACAGTAAATTTATAATTAACGATTCCGGCGCACGAAATGCACTTGTTTCGACACCGCTTTTTCTGGAAAGAATAGACGGAATGATTGTTTTTAACAACTCCAGTCGCACCGTCGTTATTAAACATTCATCCGTTGACTATCAAAACACATTCGCCAATTCCGGCGGCAAAGTTTTTCTCGAAGATTTCGGTTCACCGTTTCGCCCGCAATTTCCGGTTAATATGTGGGCGCGGCAATACAACCCGGAAGTGCAGCCCGAAAACGACCGAGATATTGACAATCCGGGCGGCAAATACTGGATTCTCGGCTTAAAAACCGAAGGTCGCGCCAACATCGCCCGCACAACATCTGGCGGTTCAACTGAAATTCTCGGCGGATTGATTTACCCGGCTTCGACTTTTTCGGGAGCGATCCAGCAGGCGTTTACAGTTCAAGACGCAAAAATGAGTCTTGCCGGTCTGACAATGACAAGCTACATCAATAATGGATGGTATGGAATCGCTGTTCAGGAAACGCAGACAGGCGACGTTCGCACTCTGCCGGCTTCAAATATCTGGACAAATTCACCGTATAATTTCAGTTTTTATTCAAGCAAAAATCTTGCGCCAACCGCAGCAAATACTAATATTTCCGGTCGCGTTACGGACTTACGCGGCGGAGGTTTGTCAAACATTCGGCTTACTTTGCGAAACAATGTAAACAACGAAATTCGTATTATCGGAACAAATACTTTTGGGCGGTATTCTTTTGATAATATTCAGGTTGGTTTGATTTACACTCTGACGGTTTCTTCCAAAAAATATGAATTTGCCAACCCGTCGCGGGTTTTCACGGTTTCGGATGAAATTACCGATATGAATTTTGTCGGTGAATAAAATTAATGAAGAAAGTAAAATTGGATTTTCAGCACTTTTTTGAATTGAATTTAACTTTCTTTATTTTTTCATGAGAATAATTGTTATCAGACGCGGAGTTGAGTTTATGTTATTTTCGTCAAACCACTCTTTGAGTTCAACAACTTCTAAATTGTTTCGTTTCGCAGCATTAAAAAAATCGGAAACGTGATGAACGAAACATTCGAGTTCAAACACACCCGAAACTGTTTCAAAACGCGCTTTTGTTCCGTTGTATTGTTTAAAAGGATGAAGTTCGCCAACGTAAAATTTACCGTTTTCGCGCAAGACTTTATTTGCCTGTCCAAAGACAAAATCAATGTTTTCAATATGTTCGAGCGCAAGTGAGCAAGTTATCAAATCGAATGATTTTTCCGCGAACTGCCATTCTTCACGCATATCCATTTGGTGAAATTCAACATTTTCTGCCTTGATTTTTTCCTGTGCTTTTCCGAGCATTTCCGCCGAAAAATCCGCGCCGACGAGATGTGTTGCTTTGGTCAAAAGCCATTCGGTATTTTTTCCCGTTCCGCAGCCGATTTCTAAAATGTCTAATGGCTTTTCAGTTACGATGCTTTCACGCAAAGCTTTTGCTTCGAGATCGCGCGTTTTGTTATCAACCGTGTCGTAGGTTTGTGACCATTCGTTGTAGGCGTGTTGATTGTTCATATAATGAAAATTGTTTCGAGTTTTGATTGTCAGCCGATATTTTAATATGTTTTGAGTATGAATCGAAACCTGTTTTTTAAATTAATACTCTGTGTCATTTTCGGATTTGTTTTTAATTTTCAAATTTCAGCGCAGTCCTCGAAAAAAAATTTCAACCGCAACCGAACTTTTGACGTGCAAAATTATTTAATTAGGACGAGTTTTGATCGAAAAAACAAAAAGATTTTCGGTGAAACCGTCGTTACATTAAAACCTTTGAAAAATGTTTTTGAAATGCTTGAACTCGACGCGGCGAATCTGGATTTTGAATCGGTTAAACTCGATGAAACCGGCAAGGAATTAGAATATAAAACCGACGATGACAAAGTTTTTGTCAAACTAGGCAAAAAATATTCGGTCAAAGATTTGATCAAAGTTCGATTCAAATATTCGGCAAAACCTAAAAAAGGTGTTTATTTTATTGCGGCTGAAAATGAAAACGGCAAAGTCGTTCGTGACGCGCAAATCTGGACGCAAGGCGAACCGGAAGAGACGCATTTTTGGTTTCCTTCATATGATTTTCCTGATGACAAAGCGACGACGGAACAATTCATTACAGTTGACCGGGACGAAACGGCGATTTCTAACGGCGATTTAATTGAGACAATTCAAAATAATGACGGTACAAAAACATTTCACTTCAAAATGAACGTGCCGCATTCGGTTTATCTGACATCATTCGTCGTTGGAAAATTTGTCAAATCTACTGATTTATACAAAAATATTCCACTCGGAATTTATGTTTATCCGGGCAGAGAATATTTGTTTAAACAGGCTTTCGGCAATACGAAAGAAATGATGAGAATTTATGAAGAATTGACCGGCATCCCGTTTCCTTACAGCAAATACGATCAGACAATCGTGGCAAATTTTAACTTCGGCGGAATGGAAAATATCGGGGCGACGACGTTTTCCGACAACGAAATTTTCTTCGGCGATTTTAACAAAAACATTGTCGAAAATGTCGTTTCTCACGAACTTTCGCATTCGTGGTTCGGCGATCTCGTGACTTGTCAAAATTGGGCGGAACTTTGGTTAAATGAAGGCTTTGCGACATTTATGGAAGCAGCTTACCGCGAAAAAATGTATGGACGCGATAATTATTTGAGCAAAATTAGGGAAGATACGGAAGAATATTTTGCCGAAGAATCGAGAACCGACCGCAAACACGCGCTTTTCAATCAATCGGCGCGTCCCGACGATTCGATTTTTGATGCCGTAACCTATCAAAAAGGCGGCGCAGTCATTCACACTCTGCGCGAAACGGTCGGCAATCAGATTTTTTGGAAGGCAATCAATATTTACCTGAATCGTCACAAATTCGGCAATGTCGAAACTTCCGATTTGCAAAAGGTTTTCGAGGAAACATCGAAAAAAGATTTAAGCTGGTTTTTTAATCAGTGGATTTACGGCATAGGTTATCCGAAGTTGGAGGTGAATTGGCAATATAATCAACAGACTAAGTTAATAACATTGAAAATAAAACAAACCCAAAAGGTTGAAAGTTCAACTCCGAATGCTTTTATTTTGCCGATGGAAATTGACATTTCAACGGCGAACGGCACAAAATATGAAAATATCATCATCAACAAACGCGAACAGACTTTCTCAATCAGTTTAGAAAATGCGCCATTAAATATCATTTTTGACAAAGCGATGAAAATTCCGCTTAAGACAGTTAAAATACAGGAAACAAAGTAGCTTTAAACCAAAAGTTCCGCCAACATAGCGGAACTTTTGCTCTTTGAGAAGACTGGATCGTCTGTTTGATTCGTTGAAAAAATCACAAGGTACAAAGCACTTGTAAAATCGCACCTTCACAGGTAAAACTTTTCGCAGCTTCTTCACCACACCTACGAGGTTAGCTGTCGGGCTAGGAAAGAAGAAGTATCCCCGCGTTCACGCTGAACGCTTCGCCCCGTGTCGGACAAATAAATTGTCTGACTTTGGTTCCCCCGCGCCGCTAATCGAAAAACGGCTTCGGCGTTTCAATTTTCAACAAAGGAAATATAACACCAAAAGAGTATAAAATCAAGAGATTTTCGTTTTTTTTTATTTTGCCGGAAATAGTTGATAAACAAAGAGATAAACCATTACGCCGGTGATCGAAACATACAACCAGATCGGATATGCAAACCTGACGATTTTTTTATGTGCGGCAAATTGTTTCGTTGCCGCGTAAAACATTGCCCGCAAGACAAGCGGCAAAACTACCAGCGAAAGTCCGATGTGTGAGATTAGAGTGAAAAAATAAACGTAGCGGAAAAAACCTTCGCCGTTAAATTTATTGGCGGGATTTGTCAGATGATAGAGAACGTAGCAAACCAAAAATAATCCGCCCAGAGCAAAAGAAATCGTCATCATTGTTTGATGAAATCTGATTTTTTTCAACTTGATAAACACCAATCCCAAAATCAGCGACAAAGTGGTCAGCGTATTTAACAAGCCGATGATGTGCGGCAGAGTTTTCGTCCATTCTCCGAGTTGGAGTTTTGACGGCAGACCGAGCAAAATGGCGACGACGATTGGCACAACAATCGAGATTATATTAATAAAAAGATTAGATTTTTTTTGATTTTCTAAAGCTGCGACGTTTTCCATTATTTCCAAAAGGCGAGCAGAGAAAGCAACACGATCCAAAGTCCGCCCATAAAATGCCAATACCAGCCGACGGCGTTCGAGATTTCCTGACGTTTGATAAGTTCTTTTTCAGAATCGTTTCCGTTCCAGATTCGCAAAATTACATAGCCGAGGGCGATAATTCCACCGATAACGTGCGCGGCGTGGAGTGCGGTCATCATATAGAAAAATCCGATATACGGATTGCTCTGCATATAATAGCCGCGCCGGACGAGTTCAAACCACACCAAAATCTGCGATGAAATAAAAAACGCGCCCAAAATAGTCGTTGCGACGAGCCATTTTTTTGAATTATCTGTTTTGTCGGCATTGATCGCTTTTTGCGCCATTGAATAGGTAAAACTACTGGCGAGAATAATTACCGTGCTGATCCAAACCTGATAAGGCAAACTAAACGGTTTCCACTCCATCACGCCGTTGGTCGCCACGACAATATAGGCACTGATTAAACCGCCAAAAGTCATTAGAACAACGAGCAGTAAAAAATAAGTTAATATTTTAGATTTACTGAAAGATTTTTCAAAAGATTCGGTTGATGAATCTTTCGGATTTGAATTGTCTCCGCCGCCGTTGTTGCCGCCGTTATTACCATTGTTAGGTCCGCTGAAACCGCCGAATGTCGGACGGCTTCGCAACTTTTTTTCAGCGGCGATCTTAGTTTTTATTGTTCCAATTTCCATAATTTTTAATGATTTAAAACCATTAACGCAAAAATTATCGGGAGATACAGAACCGAAACGAGCAGTAATTTTCTCGATTTTTCAGCAGTTTTGGCGCGTGCTGTTTCAATACTCGTCCATAGAAACCAAATTCCTAAAACACTTGCGCCGACGAGATAATAAATTCCCGATAGTCCGATAAAAAACGGCGCGAGACTAACCGGAAGCAGCAAGATCGTAAACATTACGATTTGCCGTGCCGTGATTTTTCCGTCCTTTTCGACTGCCGGCAGCATTTTGATTCCGGCATTCGCGTATTCTTCTTTATACATTGTCGCAATCGCCAGAAAATGCGGAAACTGCCACAGAAAAAGAATCGCAAACAGCGTCCACGCTTCAATCGTGATGTTGTTCGCAGCGGAAGTCCAACCCATCAAAGGCGGCAGTGCGCCCGGAAGTGCGCCGATTGCCGTCGAAGCCGTCGTCCGCGTTTTCAAAGGCGTATAAAGCAAAACATAACCGACGATCACGATCAAACCCAACAACGCCGTCAACCCGTTGACCAAAAATAACAAATAAAGTTCGGCAACAGCACACTGGACAATCCCGAAAATCAAGGCTTCGTTCGGCGAGATTCGCATTGTCGGCAGCGGTCGCGTTGCGGTGCGTTTCATCAATTTGTCGGTTTCCCGCTCAATATATTGATTGAGCGTCGCCACGCCGAACGCGAGCAGAGTGATGCCGATGGTCGAATTTATAAAAAGCGTAAAATTAAATCCCTGATAACTTCCGAGATAAAAACCCGCCGCCGATGTCAAAATCAGCATAAAAGCAATGCGCGGTTTGGTCAGTTCAAAATACGCCGCCAATTTATCGCGCACGCCGATTACTTTTGTTTGTTCAATTTCTGCCGTGATTATATCCATTTGAAAATCTTTGAAATCAGGAACAATATCAAGAATAACTGGTAAAAATCAATTTACCAAACATAGCTTTTATTATCAGGTATTTTTTTGCTGACAAGCGGAACTTATTTATAACGTGATGACAAATAAATTTTGCTAAGTTATCATTAGAATTAAGAAAATGTCTGCAATAGAAGAATCAATTAAACCAAAAGCGATTGTAAAATCCAAATCCGCGCCGTTTGTAAATCGCGTTCTCGATTTTTTGAGTTCGGTGCGTTTCGGCGTTACTCTGCTTTGCATCTTGGTTTTTCTTTCGATTCTCGGAATGTTGTTTATTCAGCAAAACGTCCAAGGTTTCGACGCTTCTTACGCGATGCGAACGCCTGCCGAAAAATTGGTTTACGGTTATTTGGGAATCTTCGACATTTACCACAGTTGGTATTATAACTTTTTACTTCTCGTGCTTTCGCTCAATATTGTGTTGGCTTCGATTGACCGATTTCCTTCGGCTTGGAAACATATTTCGAGTCCGAAGTTGTCGGCGACACGCGGTTGGTTACTGAATCAAACACAAAATGCGGTCGTCAAAATCAACTCGCAAAACGAGACTGAAGTTGCCGAAAAAATCAATTCAGCCTTTCAAAAAAATGGTTTGAAGACGCGAATTAATGAAAATGTTGCGACTGCTTACGCGACTGACGAAAACGGCAAAAAGATTTACGACAAAATTGAAAGCAAAAAATTACTTTATGTTTTCGGCGAAAGCGGACGAATCAATCGGTTAGGCGCGTATGTCGTTCACGTTTTTTTACTGACCTTGTTTTTAGGGTATTTTGTCGCGTTTCAAACCGGTTTTGATGCCGATGTGCGGCTTTCGCCCGACACGAATCCCGCCATTCAGAGAGATTTCAATGTCGCACAAAAGACTGATTCGATTCAGCTTATCGAATTTAATTTAGACAAACAGGAACGCTTTAACGTCCAACTTCCCTTCACGATTACCTGCACCGAAATCGGGCAAAAGTTGATTGATCCGAATGGTTCCTTAGATGTCACGAATACGATGGACTGGCGCACGGAAATCAAAATTGACGATCCGCAATATGGCACGACCGTCGCCAATGTCAGTTTGAATAATCCTTTTAATTATCGCGGTTATCGTTTTTTCCAAGCGCAAACCGTTCCGCTTGGCAGTGCCAGCGAAATGACGCTCGAATTAAAACCTGAAAAAGCCGGTGAAAATCCGGTTACGGTTAATCTGAAACGCAATCAAACTGCCGATTTGCCGGACGGAACAAAAATCGCTTACAACTCATTTTTGCCTGATTTCATAATGCAGGGCGGACAGCCTTCGACGAAAGGCGGCGATTACAACAATCCGGCGGTCGTTTTGGATGTCACGCCGCCGAACGGCGAACCGACGAAAGTTTTTGCGTTTGCCAACAAATTGCCCGACAATGCGCCAATTAATGCGCCGAAAGCCGGTTATCGGTGGCGGCTGGCAAGTTTTGAAAAATCGCCGCTGGCACACATTTTGTCAATTAAATACGACCCGTTCAGCGCGGCGTTTATCGCCTGGTATATCGGCGGTTTCGGTTTAATCGGCGCATTGATATTCGTATTTTTCTTTTCGCATCGCAGAATGTGGGCGATGATCGAACCAAAATCGGATTACGAATTTGAAGTAGTTCTCGGCGGTAACGCAAATCGCAACAGTTTGGCGTTTGAGGATAAATTTAACGCAATTGTCAATTCCCTTTCGCCCAATAAAATAGCCGATTAATATTCGGCAAGAGTATAAAGATTATGGAAGAAGTCAGCAGAATACAAAACGAAGTTTTTACGGCGCGTGAGAAATCAGCCCAAGCAAATCCGTCAAAATTTATCTCGTATTTGCCCGCAATTTTGGTGCTGGTCGGCTCATTTTTGATGCTTGGATTAAGAATCGAAATCGGTCCGCGATTTATTACGGATACAGCTTTGATGATGCTCGCGCTTGCTTGCTACATTCTCGCTGCGCTTTTTCAATTGACGAATCTTTATGCGCCGTCGGAAATGGCGCAGAAAATCGGTCTGTGGAGCGCGGGTTTAGGTGTTTTCTTCAATCTTTCGAGTTGGCTGCTGCGTTGGGTCGCGGCTTACGACGCGGAACTTTTCAAGCTCAGAGAAAGCGGAAATATGGCTGCACCGTGGATTTTTCGCTATATTCCGTTTGCGAATCTGTATGATCTGAGCCTTGCGTTTGCCTTCGGCGCGGGATTTTTCACGCTGCTTTTGGCGCACCGCAAAAACTTTCAATTCCTGAGCGCATTTACGCTGCCGTTAGCTGCTTTAATTTTAACTTTAGCAAGATTTATCGGCGGTGAACTGATTGATCTGCCGCCGGTTTTGGATTCATACTGGCGACCGATTCACGTCGGCGTTGCCTCGATGAGTTACGGTGTCGCGCTCGTTTGTTTTGCGGTTGCCGTCATTTATTTGCTCAAAGATAAAGTCCAAGTCGAAGCGATGGCGATTTTTTCGAGTCTTTTCTCGATTGCCGTGATCGGTTCGATCAGCAATTGGTCGGTCTTTACGCAAGCCGTCTATCGCGCCGGAACTTTTATGCCGAATCCGAATGCGGCAAAACCTTTCAATGCGTTTTTCCGCCTCGAATTGCCGTTTGTCGGATGGGCATTGGTCATCAGCGGAGTTTTACTGCTCGGCGTGATTATTGCGTTTTTGTCTTATCATTATCAAAATAACGAAAGCGCGAAAAAGATCGGACATATTTTGCTCAAAGCCGCGCTCGTGACGCAGATTTTAGCTGTCGTCTTTCTCGTTTCGGGAATCAAATCAGCCGATAATATTTATCCTAAACTGCAAGCACAACTTGCTGCAAACCCGCATCAATTTACTTCGGTCGGTCGAGAAATTGCCTCAAAACAAAACTTGTCGGCAACCGAATTTGCGGCATTAACGCCGAAACAGTTTGAGCAAACCGGCAGACGGTTTTTCCAAAATAGCGGCGAGAAAATGTTTTTGAGTTTGAATACAAATCCGGTCGAACTTGCCGGATTACTAACGGCACTTGCCGGAACATTTTTCGTTATTTTGTTTTCATTCCGAACCGAAAAACTCCGCGAAAGACTGCCGTCGCTCGAATCGCTTGACGGAATGATGTATAAAACGGCGTGTTTGGCGTTTGCAGGTTTGGCAATGCTGCTGATTACCGGCGCGATTTGGGCAAACGAATCGTGGGGCAGACCGTGGGGTTTTGACTCGAAGGAAACCGGCGCGTTGGTTGCGTGGCTGACCTACGCGGCGTTTCTGCATACGCGCATCTCACGCGGCTGGCGTGGTCGAAGTTCGGCTTATTTTGCGATTGTCGCATTTTTGCTGGTAATATTTACCTATTTGGGCGTGAGTTATTTGCTTCCGGGATTACACAGTTACGCATAAATTATAAATTTTGGAACTTTCAGTTTTTCAAAGTGTGTAAGTTTTAATTTAAAAAACTTCTGATTGGAGAATTTTATGAAAGCAACCGCATATTTACTAACTGGAATTTGTTTAAGTTTAGCTTTTTGTTTCGCTTATTCAAACCTTAATTTCACGAGTTCCGCGCAGAAAATTACGCGTGTTCAGTGGGAATATGCAGCAATTACAAACGCTTATTCATTTAATCCAGCGAAGGATAAACTCAACAAAATTTACGGAATGGCGGAGATTTGTTATTTGCAAAGTAACGGCTGTAAACGCGCGGAAATCAAATTTGACCTTGATTACGGAACATATTTGCAAGATCGCGCATTGCAGGAAACCTTTGATTCGCGGCGAGATGCAAGCGTTAAAGCAAGCGAAATTGCCTTTCAAAAAGCCGTTTCGCAGCTTGGCAGCGAAGGTTGGGAAATTATCGGCGCACCCGAATTGAAATACGAATTCGTCAATATTGATGAATATAACAAATTTGAAGATAAATCCGTCCTTTTCAACAGAGATAATACAAAAGCGGTTTATTTCAAACGCTTGAAGACGCAGTAAGAATTAATGCAAAAAATTATTTTAGTCGCGGTCGGTTGCTTGTTTGTCGGATTTTTCGCCGGTTTTTTTGTTTCCAACAGTATTAATCGTAACGCCGGTTTACAAGCGGCTTTGCCGGAAGGACACGGCGACGCACCTTTTTCAAATCCGCAAACTCAAGTCGCCAGCGTTAAAGAACCGAATGCCGCGCCATTAAAAGATGTCACTGAAAGCCTCGATAAAGCCAAAAAAGAACCCGAAAATTTCGACGCGCAGATGAAAGCCGGTGATTTATACGCGAAAATTAAAGGCTTTGAAAGAGCCGTTGAATTTTATAATAACGCCGCCGTGCTGAAACCGACCGAATACGAAAAAATCGTCAAACTTGGCAACGCTTATTTCGACATCGGACAATTTGAAAAGGCGGAACTTTTTTACACGCAGGCACTTGCGAAAAAATCTGATGATGTCGGCGTGAGAACCGATTTAGGCATCACGTTCGTCGAACGTCAAAATCCTGATTACGACCGTGCAATTAAAGAATTTCAAACTTCACTGGCGACGAACCCGAAACACGAACCGACGATTTATAACCTTGCCATCGCTTATTACAAAAAAGGCGATACTGACAATGCTCAAAAGTACGCCGCACAGCTCGAACAAATTAGCCCGAACAGCGAACTCAACGGCAGATTAAAACAATTGTTTTCTGAAAAATAAAAAGGTGACAAAGTTTGAGTTAAATGCTTTTTCACCTTTATACTATTTACAATTTTTTACTCTCTAAACCTGATTACGCCATCTGATTACTTCTTCGCGGAGAATCGGATTTTGTTGAAAACTGGCGGTTTGTCCTTGTGCGGCGGTGGCGCGTTGAATGTGCCAATATGAAAGTCCGAGTTTGCCGATTGAACGAAGATAAGCATTTCGCGCTCGGAATTTTCCTGAGAAAATTCCGCTTATCAGCCAACTCGTCGAGCTAAATGCCGAAGTCGCTTTTTGCAGATGTTCCGGCGGAATTAAACCTCTTGCCACATCTATCGCCAACATTTCTTTGAGAATTTTATTCTGCCGATACATCACATAAAATGAAAATCCGACAAAAATCAGGAAAAACGGAATCTCTAAAAATATATAACCGAGAATAAAGCCGCCGAAGCCGCCGATCACCGCCATTCCATTCCAGATGGCGTGAAGCAAAATCGCGCATCCGTAGCCCAGAACCGGCATCAGAAACCTAACAATCGTGTTATGCGATTCGCGCGAAATTCCGCAGCCGATTCCGGTCATCGAAGTAAAAGTAACGTGCGCGAACGGCGACATAATTCCACGCATCACGAACAAAATAATTAAGCCGTTCGAGCCTCCTGAGTAGATTCCGCGACCATAATAAAGGACGTTTTCAACCGTCGCAAAGCCGAGTGCAACGACTCCGGCAAAGATAATTCCGTCAAGAATATCGTCGAAATATTTACGGAAGAATATTAAGATTAAAACAACACCCAGACCTTTTGAGCCTTCTTCAAAAACCGGCGCGGAAATTACCGCTCCGATTTCCCCGCCAAAAACCAAGCCAATCGCCGTATTGATAACGAACGACACAACTACCGCGACCAGTGCGCCCCACGCAAACGCGAGCGCGAGCAGCCACGCCGGTTCAGGATCATAACGGTCAAGCCAAACCAGCGGAATCAAATAAAACATCGCCGGAATAAAGGCGACAACCGATGCCATAATCGCCGATTCGATGCCGACGCTCGCAAACATAATCAGCGAAACGATGAACGAAAGAAAAATTATGACGAAAATCGTTCCCGCAATCGCCAAGTATTTTAACGTGTTACTTTTTTCAGGTTCGGGTTCATATTGGCGCGGAGCAGTGCCGATTCCGAGACTCGAAATTGAATTTCGCAGATTCGCCGTCGGCGGTCTTTGAAATTCACGCGTCGGCTGTTGATTTGTATAATTCGACTGGCTGACCGGCGGATATGAAGCTGCCCCCGACTGTTGAAAGTTCGGTACATACTGCGTCGGCGCAACTGGCGGCGGATAATTTTGTGATTGAAAGTTTGGAATTGAATTCGGCGTTTGTTGATTTGAAATGACGCTCGTCGGCTGATTTGACAAATTCATTCCTTCAATCAACACGCCGGCTGTGACACCGTTTTTGCCGAACTGAATGTTGTCGCCCGAACTCAGTTTCGCGGTTTGAATTTTTTCGCCGTTGAGGATTGTGCCGTTGGTGCTTTTATTATCCGTTAGATAATAGCCGTCGGGTTTTGCTTCAATGTAACAGTGTTCTTTGGACGCAATTCTTTCTGATAACGGATCGAATCTGATATTGCATCTTTCGCCGCGACCGATAGTAAAAAAACCTTCGCCGAGTTCAAATTTCTGTCCGGCAAGCGAACCGTTTTCGATGTTCAGGGATAATTTCATAACGCAATTTTAGAAATAAAAAATCCAAAGTCAACTTTCTGTGGAAAAATGACTTTAGATTTTCAAATTTAGATGAATTGTTTTACGGCTGAACGGATGTCGGAGACGGAACATCGCCGTTTTGTCCGAAGATTCGTGCGGAAAATGCGCCGTTTGAACTATTCAGACGATACCAGATATTTTGACTCGGACGAAAAACTGCGATGTCCGCTTTGCCGTCGCCGTCGTAATCAGCCGGAATCGGTGTATCTTCAGCTAATCCGAAACGATAAACCGAAACAGTTCCCGTGCCGGAATTCAAAACATACCAATTTCCTTCGGACGGACGATAAACCGCAACATCCGATTTGCCGTCGCCGTCAAAGTCAGCCGAAATAGGTTTGTCAGTCGAAATCCCGAACTGCACGAATAAAGGAATGCTCGACGAACTTTGTAAAATATACCAAGTCCCGCTGCTCGGACGATAGATTGCCATATCAGCTTTGCCGTCACCCTCATAATCGCCGGTAAAAGCTGTATCGCCGCTCAAACCCCATTTTTGAATACGGATTCCAAGTGTGCTTTGAGCGATATACCAGACGTTTGTTGACGGGCGGTAAACCGCGATGTCGGTTTTGCCGTCAGCATCGTAATCGGCTTCGACCGGAATATCTTCGCTGATGCCGAATTGATTGGCGCGAAAGCCGCTCGTGCTGCCCAAGATATACCAAATTCCGGTTGACGGACGATAAACGGCGAAATCGGCTTTACCGTCGCCGTCGTAATCACCCGTCACGATTTTGTCTTCGCTCAAACCGAAGCGATTCTCCGAATAATTATTATTTGAACTGTTTTCAACTTTCCAAGTTCCGGTTGACGGCGTGTAAACGGAAAAGTCGGTTTTGCCGTCTCCGTCAAAATCGGAAACCGTATTTTTTGAAGGCGCAGCAGCCTGCGATACATCCAAGATAAGTAAACCGTTCGTCAGATCCCCTGCGAGAACTTTGTTTTCACCCAAAAACGGATAAACCGCCCAGTCGCCGTCGTAACTCGAAGGCAGTGCGGAATTTTGAAAATTCGGACTCCCGCAAATCATATCCCACGGCTCGGCGTTTTTTAATGCCTGTTTTTCCTCGGCAGTCGGCGCAAAAGCAGGTTGAAAAGTGTCGTATTGACCGATGCGGCGCGGATTGGTCGGGTCGGATATATCAAAAACCTGCATACCAGCTTGATACCACGCGACATATAATTTGTTGCCCATCACGACCGGATTATGCGGCGTGACGGCATTGAGTCCCAAATCACCGGCTTTGATGCTTCTGACAAGCAGCGGCTGCGCCGGATTTCTGACATCATAAACGCGGACATCGCCATCGAAAGTTTCGCGGCAGGAATACAAATAATTTCCGTCTTCGCTCGTCCAAGTACTGTGATTGGTGCTGTTGCCGTTGATTGCGCCGAGCAGTGTCGGGGCTTGCGTGGCGAGATTCGCAATATCGTAAATCTCGATTTTTCCGCCCCAACCCGACGTATACATTTTATTGCCGCGAATGTGAAAAGCGTGAACCCAGGTGACATCCGTCGGATTCAAATCCCATTTGAACACGGGCGCAGCAGGATTGGTGATGTCAATGATTTTAATAATTTTCTGCGAACTGCTCAGTTGGTTGTAATTTTCGATTAAATAAGTCGAACTGCCTTGATTGATAACCATCATTTCGTGAATGATGTTGTGTCCGTTGCCGTGTGTCGAGTCAACAGTGCCGAGCAAAACCGGATTGTAAGGATTAGTCAAATCTACAATGTGAACTCCGCCGCTGCCGACTCCGCTGCCGAAGTAGCCGCGATTACCAACGACAATCGCTTCGAGAAACTGCTGATTATTGCCCGGATTATACCAATTTGCCAAAACCGGCGCATTCGGATTCGTGATGTCGTAAATAAACGCTCCGTTACAGCCGTAACTTCCCTGAACGGCAATGTTGCCGTCGCCGAAAATATCCGCAAACTTCCACACGCCGCTGCCTGTGCTTCGCACTTGGGTGCAGTTCGGCGTAGTTTGTGAACGAAGTCTGACCTTTTGCGCCGAAACATTCGCATTCAGGAAAAAAGCTAGAACAAAACCCGCCAAAACAGTCAATATCTTAAATTGTTTAATCATTTGAAATTCACCGGTTAATTAAATCTTTGGGAAATATAAGTAGAAAAAGCATTTTCTCTTATTTTGCTTAAAATAACAAGAAAAAATGCTTTTAACTTTAAATAGTTTAATTTTTACGAACCTGTCTGTGATGCGTCACGCAAGATCAAATCGAAAGTTCCGGGCGCGACTTTGCGAAATTTACGGTTGCGATTGAGGGAAACCGCGATTGAAATCGTCGGATTATTGCC
This sequence comes from Pyrinomonadaceae bacterium, assembly GCA_965247805.1. Lineage (GTDB taxonomy): Bacteria > Acidobacteriota > Blastocatellia > Pyrinomonadales > Pyrinomonadaceae > JAFDVJ01. The sequence goes on along the minus strand of OZ252034.1, from coordinate 2,211,133 downwards.
CGTGAATTCCATTCCGCCGGCGACTAGTAGATTATAAATTTCGTTGACGTGCAGCGGTCGCTGATATTCGCGCAAAAGCAATGTGCAAGCCTGCGTAATCGTGCGGTCGGAAAAACGGTGGCTGACCGGCTCAAGATGCTGCGAAATCGAAGGAATGTTGCGCGAATTGTTGATATACGAAACCTGATTGTTACGATAATTGTTGGAAGGATTATTCTGGTTGTTCTGATTATTGTAATTATTTTGATTGTTCTGGTTGTTTTGATTCATTCGCGGTGAACGCTTGATGTCCTGCGGAATGTCATAATCGTCGTCAACCAAAAAGTTTTTCGGCAAATTCCAACTCTGATTGCCCGAACGCATCGTCGCCAGCAAACTGTAAATCGCCTGTTCGGTCTGCGCCGCGCTGTTTTCGAGTGCTTCGATTTCGGAACGCAAGCGATTCGCTTCGGTTTCGACTTCGTTCAATCTTGTAATCAAACGCTGTTGTGCATTACGCGTTTGGCGCAAACTTTGTTCTAACGTCGCTATTAAATTTTCGTCCAACATTGCCTCTCTTTTGAAATCAGAGTTAATTTGTTCTAAGCGTTTTCAAGATACTGTAAATTGATTCTTCGGTTTGCTTTGCCGCAATCTCAATTCTATTAATTTCGTGCGAAATTCTTTCTATTTCCGGCGATAATTTATCTGTGCCTGCGCTTAAAATTTCTCTTTTCGTAATCAATCGCTTTTGGTCGTTTCGCAATTCCCGCAAACTTTGTTCGAGTGTCAGTAAATTTTCAGGTACTTCATACATAAGTCCGTTTTGAAAAATTTTAGAGGACAGTGAAATTTATAATACTAAAACACAAAAACTTACTTATTTCGCTCGATCATATAACCGGGAATGTCTTCTAAACCAACACGATACTCTGTTTTTGGCAAAACTTCAAGATTTTTTCGCGCTTTCTCCGCATACATATAAGCGCGGCGGCGAGTTTCTTGGATAGTCTGCGCGGATTCGAGGTTTTCCAAAAGCGATTCGCGCGAGACGTTTGAATAATCGCCGTCGTGCATAATTTTCTCTAAATCTTTTTTGACGGCATCGTCTTTTTTAACCAGTAATATCAACGGCAGTGTCAATTTTCCTTCTAATAAATCAGCACCGGCGGCTTTGCCCAAAATCTCTTCGTCGGCAACAAAATCAAGCACATCGTCCGCTAATTGAAATGCCGTTCCGAGATTCATCCCATAATCCCGAAGCGCAATTTGTTCATCTGCGCCCGCGCCGCCCAAAATTGCGCCGATTTCGCAGCAAGCCGAAAAAAGAAACGCCGTTTTGCGCTGTAAAATGTCAAAATATTCGGTTTCGGAAATGTCCGAACGCCCAAGCATCGTCAGTTGAATCAGTTCGCCTTCGGTCATTTTTCGCGTCAGCCGCGTCAAAATATCCAGAATCTCCAAACTTCTCTCTTTCAGCGAAGTTTCAAACGCCGACATATAAAGCCAGTCGCCCATCAAAACCGCCGATTGATTGCCGAACCGTGCATTAACCGACGTTCGATTGCGCCGCGTGTCGGCGTTGTCAATAATATCGTCGTGAACCAGCGTCGCCGTATGCAGCATCTCCATCACGGTCGCCAACCGAATCACATTTTTCCGCGAACCGTCGCCGCCGACCGCAAAAGCCGACAAAAGCAACAACGCCGGACGCACCCGCTTGCCGCCCGAAGCGCGCAGATAATCGCCCAAATAATTAATAACCTGAATATTAGACGAAGCCTGCCGCTGAAACTCCGATTCGACAAGCAGCATTTCGTCCTTGATAAGACTAAAAATCTTCTTCGCCGCAATCTGCGGATTTAATTTTTCTCTGATCGGTGAAAATGTCTGCATTTATTTAATTTTCATTGAATACATTTTTTGGCTTTCGGGATTATTATTTTCGGATTATCTTCATAACCTTCAATCTGTAAACTATTTATTAAAAATTTATCTTCTTCAATTGAAACGCAATATTTGAATAATTCATTTAGATTGTTTTTAGACTTTTCAGTAAAGTTTACTCCTTTGAAGGAAATCTTTTGTCCATCGCTGAATTCTCCTCTTGCAGAAATCCATTCCAGGGCTTTTGAATGGTTAACGTAAACCGTTTGATGAGAATGCGGAGCTAAATTAACAACGAGAAACATATTTATGGAAAAATCTATTTTTAACAATCGTATTTCTCTTTCAGTGTTGTTACTTATTACTAACGAATCGCCATTACGGTCGTTTGCAACCTGATGATTTTCAATCCCACGAAAAGTAATTATATTGTCATCAACCCAAACATACTTTTGATAAATTGATGTAAAACTACCATCCAGTAAATCTCCTGTGTAAAGTTTATCTTCAGCCAAAAGTTTTTCGTTGTCGAAAATCTTTGCATTAACGGTGCTGACAAAAAATAGTTGCCTATCTTCGTAAAGTTCAACTTTATATCTACCATTTGAAGAAACGAGGACATCAAACGGCTTCTTTATGAGAGAGTAAGCAATAAAACCGACGATTGTCGTAGATATTAACAAAATAATTCCTAATACAATTCTTTTCACAAGTTCTAATTACTTCTGAAATTATCAAAAGTCATATCAATCCCAAAGTCCTTCGCCTTTAATTTGGCGATTACATCCTGCAAAGTGTCGCGGTCTTTGCCGGAAACTCTGACTGATTCGCCTTGAATCGAAGCCTGAACCTTTAATTTTTCGTCCTTGATAAATTTGACAATTTCTTTTGCCTTTTCAATCGGAATTCCCTGCTGGATTTTGACCGTTTGACGAACAGTTCCGCCCGCCGCCGGTTCAATTTTTTGATAATCGAGAGCTTTCAGCGAGATTCCGCGTTTGATGATTTTGCCCTGAAAAATGTCGTTCATATTTCGCAGACGGGTTTCGTCTTCCGCCGACATCAGCAAATCTTTATCGGCGAGTTCGACCGTCGCCTTGCTGCCTTTAAAGTCAAAACGCTGTGAAACTTCCTTGGTTGTTTGGTTAATCGCGTTCGTTACTTCCGCGTAATCGGTTTTTGAAACAATATCGAATGAATTTTCTTTTGCCATATATTTATTTTGCCACAGAGCGCACTAAGTTCACCAATTTTCGCCGCTATAATTCTTAGTTATCAGCTATTAGCTATTAGCTATCACCTATTCCGAAGGTAATAAAATCAAATTATCACATCATTCAGACCAAAAAATTCTATAAAATTCCGCGTCGTTTGATTAGCCAATGTTTCCAGTTTAACGTCATAAAATTCCGCCAAAAACTTCGCCGTTTCCGCGACATACATCGGTTCATTGCGCTTTCCGCGAAAAGGAATCGGCGTGAGAAACGGGCAATCAGTTTCAATCAAAAGTTTTTCAAGCGGCACGACTCGCGCCGCATCGCGTAAGTTTTCGGCTTTTTTGAAAGTTACATTCCCGGCAAAACTTATCAAAAAACCGAGTTTCATCAAACTTTTTGCCATCTCCGCCGTGCCGCCGAAACAGTGCATTATGCCTTTGAAATTCGGATAGGAACATTCCTGCGTCAAAATTTCAACCGTTTCGTCATCAGCATCGCGGGAATGAATGATAATCGGCAAATTCAAACTTTTTGCGGAGCGAATCTGCCTAATAAAAACTTCTCTTTGCACTTCACGCGGCGAATGATCGTAATAAAAATCAAGCCCGATTTCGCCCCACGCAATCACTTTTTCAGACTTTGTTAAATTTATCAGGTTTTCTTCCGCTTTATCGTCGTAAAGTTTTGCATCGTGCGGATGAACACCGACCGACGCGAAAACATTTTCGTAATTTTCAGCAGTTTCGACCGCTTTTGCAATCTCTCCGTCGTGCGGATTTCCCGTTCCGACGACCAACATCGCTTTCACACCGGCATCACGCGCTCTTTGCACGACTTCATCGCGGTCTGCATCAAACGCTTCGCCGTCAATATGGCAATGTGAATCAATAAAATTCATTTGTGAGTCAATTCGCCCTTGTGTTCTTTCGTAATTCTAGCCAAAAAGCGTAACGCTTCATTAACCGCTTCGGCACTCGGAAAATCTTCCGCGACATCCGAATCGAGAGCAACCGTGACCTTCATTCGATTATATTCTTCGGCAAAACGATTCGGACGCGCTTTTGAATAATTAAACCGATACTCGGATTTCATTTCATCGTCTTCTACTTTATTATCCATTTTCTTCATAATCCTCTCGTTCAATATTTGTCGGCTTTCGTGCCGTAATAATTCTTAAACGTCTATTTTCACGTTCAGTAAAATAAACAACCAAAAGCCTGTTCATATCCGAATAACCGACAATTAATTCACGAATTTCATCAGTAGAATGTTCATCGTCATAAAACATTTTAGCAGACAAATCGCCGAAAACAGTTTTAGCTTCCTCAAAACTCACGCCGTGCTTTTTGAAATTGGTCTCGGCTTTTTCTTCGTTCCATTCAAATTGCATAAGTTAGCGTGAAAACATTACATCCGAACGCAGAACATATTTTTTGTCGCTCGAAACTTCTGAGCCCTCGTGAAATAAAGTGTGATTAAAAGCGAGTATCATTCCCGTTTCCGGTTTAATAATTGTGCCGTCGCCGTTCATAAAGGTTGTTTCACCGCCTTCAAATTCTTCGTTGAGATAGATCATAAACGTCAGCATACTTTGTTCACCGTTTTCACGCCGATAGTAACCGTCCATATGATACGCAAACTTTTGTCCGGCTTCGTAACGATAAAAACGAAACCGCTCATTCAAACCGAGTGCGACACGTCCATTGATGACTTTCGGTAAATGTTCCCGAACTGTTTGCCAAATTTCAAATGCGAAAATTTCATCATCAATTATCACACGCGAATTATTACGAATATCTTTGCGAATCTGAGTTTTTCCGGCACCGACATTAATTGGTGCTTCTTCAAAACCTTCTGCTTCACACATTTCAATCCATTCGCGGCATTTTTCCGCCGAAAATAATTTTTTGATTACCCAAATTCTATTTGAAATTTCCATAATTATTTCAATCTCGCGCCGATGTCCACGTTTTCGATAAATGCCGCCAACGCCGGTTTTTCGCCGGTGCCGTCTTCCAAACTTGCGGCGCAGATCATTCCCTGCGATTCGAGTCCGCGCATCATTCGCGGTTTGAGGTTGGCAACGACGACGACTTTGCGCCCGACCAATGTTTCAGGTTCGTAAAATTCCGCCAAACCTGCGAGGATTTGACGCGGTTTTTCTTCGCCGAGATCAATTTCAAAGCGCAACAGTTTATCGGCTTTCGGAATGCGTTCGGCGACTTTGATTTCGCCGACTTTTAATTCGACTTTCAGGAAATCGTCAATCGTGATGAAATTTTCGACTTCATTTTCACCTTCGGGTTTGGCAACTTCCGAATTATCCAGTTTATTTTTGTCGGCAACCGCTTCGGGCGCGGCTGATGATGTTTCCGTAATTTCTTTGTTTTGTGCGTTTTCGTTTATTTCGTTCATAACTTTTGTTCGATCAATGCGCGGGAAAACGGCTTTTGTTTCGCCGATTTTTGTTCCCGCAGTCAGTTCTCCGTATTTCAAATTTTCCGGGTTTATTCGCGCAAGATCATCGGTTAAACCGATTTGCGCGTAAATATTTTGCGTCGCTTCGGGCATCACCGGAAACAGCAAAACGCACAGCCAGCGCAGGGTTTCGAGCGAGCGATACAGCACGGCATTCAATATTTCCGCCTGATTTTCGTCTTTGGCGAGTTCCCAAGGTTTCGCGTCGGAAATCATTTTATCAATCCGCGCGATGACGTTCCAGACGGTTTCGAGCGCGCCGGAAAACTCGAAATTGTCGAATTTTCGTAAAAATTCGTTCCGCGCATTTTCGAGAACAGAAACCAATTCCTGCTCGTCCGGGTTCAGCGAAGCACGTTTCGCGTTCAAATAATTCGGTTCCGAAATTTTGCCGCTCGGAATTTCGCCGCCGCGATATTTCGTAATCATCGAGAGCGTCCGCGACGAAAGATTTCCCAAACCGCTCGCTAAATCAGCATTGGCGCGTTCGATCAGATTTTCATAGCCGAATTTCCCGTCCTGCCCGAAAACCATATCGCGCAGCACGAAATAGCGAATCGCATCGGTTTGAAAATGCTGTTTCAAAACGTCTAGTTCGATGACGTTTCCTAATGTTTTGCCCATTTTGCGACCATCCGCGTCGAGCCACATTCCGTGCGCGTAAACCGTTTTCGGCAAATCGAGATTCGCCGCCTTCAAAAACGAAAACCAGTAAACCGTGTGAAATCGCAAAATGTCTTTGCCGACGAGATGCGTGACGTTGCTCCAATACTTTTCAAAACCGACCGATTTGCGCTCGTCATTGCCGTAACCGATTGCCGTAATGTAATTTGAAAGCGCGTCGAGCCAGACATACATAACGTGATTTGCGTCGTCTGGCACTGGAATTCCCCAACTCACCGATTTGTTCTCGCGCGAAATCGAAAGGTCTTGCAAACCGCCTTTGATAAACGATAAAACTTCGTTTCGACGCGCTTCGGGACGCACGAGATTTGGGTCATTTTCAATCGTTTCGATCAAAAATTTGTCGTAATCGGAAAGCCGGAAAAAATAACTTTCCTCTTTCACCAAATCAAGCGGTTTTTCGTGAATCAGGCAGCGCGGAGTTGTTTCGCCTTCGCGGATTTCATATTCGGTTTCGGTTTTAAATTCCGCGCAGTTCGGGCAAAACCACGCTTCGTAAAAGCCTTTGTAGATATTTTCATTACCTTTCGGCGTTTTATTTTTGGCAATTTCGCGCCATAGATTCTGCACCGCTTCGTAATGAAACGGCGCGGTTGTCCGCATAAAAACGTCGTAATCGGTCAAACCGAATTCGGCGAACATTTTCTTTATTTCACCCGAAACAAAATCAACGTGCTGTTGCGGCGTTTCGCCTTTCGCTTCGGCGACGCGCTGAATATTTACGCCGTGTTCGTCCGTTCCCGTTAAAAAATAAACGTCGAAACCGCGCTGTTTCTTATGTTTCGCTACAATATCGGCAACCGTCGTCGTGTAAAAATGACCGAGATGCGGCAAACTGTTGGCGTAATAAATCGGCGTTGTAATATAAAAAGTCGGCATAAATTAAATTTTAATGCGAATCAGGATTTGAAAGAAAGTTCGTTTTGTTAATAAATCCAAAGAGCGGGCGCGGAAACCGCAACCCTTCCCGACCTGAAATTTAGACCAGCCTTTTTGTTTTCCGCTGTCTTGAATGTAATCTCAGGTTTTCAAATTCAAGATTATAAAATTTTCAGATCTGGAAGGGTTGCGGTTTCCGCGCCCGCAAAATGTGATTGTCCGCCAAATAAATGGTTTTTGACACTGATGTTCAACTTCTTCGATTCCCACACTTACTTGCTTTGTTTTTCCTGCTGAATTATCGGTTCGAGTTTGACACAATTTCGATCATCGAAAATAATCAAAACTTCTTCACCATTCAAAGTCTTTTCAATCAATTCTTCCAAATGTTCTTGCGCCGTTTGAATTGATACTTTCATAAAATAAACAAAACCGTCTGACTGGAGCGCGGGGCATCCCTGCTTGCAATGAGCGTTCGCTTTGGGAAGCACAAAAGCATTTATTAACATTCAAGCTGAAAATAATTTTGCTCGTTTGCCTACTCGTCTTGATTTATTCAAGCGTATGAATCGGCAAACGCTTGTTCGCGGTAAAAATCACCGCTCATTGCAACCGGGAGCGGACCCGCACTCCAGTCAAATCATTTTCGATTCGGCTGATTTTTGGCGAATTCGTCGGTCGTTTTATACGCGGGCATTTTTTTCGCGTTGGAAACCTTCATTCCGACGGCGAACGAAACTTCGACATTCTGCACGAATCCGTCGTAACGCCAGTTCGGATCGAAATTATCGGACGGCTGATGATAATGCAGCGTGTTAAATTCCTCAAATCTCTTTTGCGCCGCTTCTTTGTCCTGCCCGACGTAGTTCGTGCCGCTTTCGACATTGAGCGACGGCACGCCGATTTTGGCGAACGGAAAATGATCGGAACGATAGAAAAAGCCTTGTTCCGGGTGTTCGTCAATCGAAAAAGTCATTCCGCGTTCGCGTAAAACTTCGTTGATAATGTCGCCAAGCGATGAGCGTTCCGCGCCGAGTGCGCCGTAATCCATCGTCAAACCGTAAAAATTCGCGCCGTCGTGATTGATGTCGGCGGCGATTTTTGCGGGCGGGAAAATCGGATGTTTCGCAAACCAATCCGCGCCGAGCAAACCTTGTTCTTCGGCGGTCGGGAAAAAGAAAACCTGCGAACGTCGCGGCTGTTCGGCTTTCGGCAGCTTTGTAATCGCCGCCGCAATCGCCAGAATCGAAGCGCAGCCCGAAGCGTTGTCTAACGCGCCGTTGTAGATTTTGTCGCCGTTTTTGTCCGCTTCGCCGACTCCAAGATGATCCCAGTGCGCCGAATAAATTAGGTATTCCTTTTTCAGTTTTTTATCCGCGCCGTCCCAAATGCCGACCACGTTGTTGGAATTTACGGTTTTAGTTTCGCTTTTGACATCGAGTTTCGCCTTCACGCCCAAATCAACCGGCTGAAAATCGCGCGATTTGGCTTTTTCGCGCAGTTCGTCGAGATTTTTTCCGGCGTTTGTGAAAATTTTTCGCGCCGTGTCTTCGGTCATCCACGAACGCCACTGCAAAAACGGCGTTTTGTCTTCGGGCGTGTGCGCGACATCGAAACGCCAGTTTCCGTTTGACGTGCGGACGACGTTCCAGCCGTAACCCGCCGAATCCGTCGTATGAATCAAAATCACGCCCGCCGCGCCCATTCTTGCCGCCTGCTCGAATTTGTAAGTCCAGCGTCCGTAATAAGTTAAACCTTTGCCGCCGAAAAGATTTGGTTCCGAAGCAGTTGCGGGCGGATCATTGACCATCATCACGAGAATTTTTCCGCGATACTGCGCCGCGTCGCCCTTGAAATCGTTCCATTTCTGTTCCGGCGCATCAATGCCGTAACCGACAAAAACCAAATCCGCGTCGAGATTAACATTCGCAACTTGCGCTCCGGTCGAACCGACAAAATCATCGCCGAATTTATATGAAGCGTCACCGATTTGCAAAACCGTATTCGGATCGGATTTGACCGCAAACAGCGAAACCGGCTGAAAATACGAGCCGTTATTTCCGGGTTTGATACCGATGCGCTTTAATTCGTCGGCAATATAACGCGCCGCCGCTTCGCCGCTTTCCGTTCCGGGCGAACGTCCCTGATATTTATCGTCCGAGATTTCTTTGACATCAGCCTTGATTTTCGCCTCGTCAAAAAGGTCAACATATTTGCCTTTTGTTTGAGCAAACATATTCAATAACGCAAAGCAAATAATTGCAACAACTATCAAAGTTTTCTTTATCATTATAAACCTCACTTAACCACTGTAATCAATTCATTTTCTGCAAAATAGAAATCATCTTTTAGAAGTTCGTCAACTTGAATCTCTCTTTGCTTTTCCAAATCATTCTCGCTTCCAGCCCAACATCCGAATAACTCAATTGAAGTTTCTTCATTCAGAAAATTGGATAGATGTTTATGCAATTGACACTGATTTTTAATTTTTTCATCAATTTCCGAAAAATCAGGATGTAAAACATCATCTTCCTGTTTAAATCCACATCCGCAACATTCGGTCGAATTAACGTAAAGTATGTTTTTCTTTGAAAATTGCGGCGGTTTTATTACAGGTTTAGTAAAGCAAACATTCTGATTTGTTTTGCTCCATAAACTTAATGGAATTTCGCTATCCGATGCTAAATAAAGCATAAAACACATAATTTTCTACCTGTCACTTCCTTCGGGAAAATTTTCGTCATAAACGAACTCGGCATTTCGTAAATCTTCGACAAACTGTTTGGCTTCAACCAAATCACTTTCCAACACTTTGATTTTAATTCCGCCGATTGCCGGCGCGAGAAAGTTATACATTGATATAACATTTTCATCCGCGAGATAGACCTCAAAGCCTTCTTCTTCAAGATGATTTCTCAAAAATTCGGCTTCGACAATATCGTAAGATGTCGCCACTATCGCAAGTTCATCGCTCATAAATTTAACCTTTAATCAAACTCATCGCTTCGGCGCGGGTTCGTGCATCTTTGCGGAAACCGCCGAGAACGCTTGACGTGATCGTTTTCGCGCCCGGTTTTTTCACGCCGCGCAAGGTCATACAAGTATGTTCGGCTTCCATTACGACCATCACGCCGAGTGGCTGCAAATTATCGAAAAGCGTCTGCGCGATCTGTTGCGTCAGGCGTTCCTGAACTTGCAGACGATGCGAAAAAATCTCGGCAATTCGGGCGAGTTTTGACAATCCGACGATTCTTCCGCCTTTTGGAATGTATGCGATATGAACCTTCCCGACGAACGGCGCGAGGTGATGTTCGCAGACCGAAGCGATGGAAATGTCTTTGACGATAACCATTTCGTCGTGCGAATCGCCGGGAAGCGGAACGATGTGCGATGCCGCATCTTCCCACATTCCGCTCGTCAGTTCGGCGTAAAATTCCGCGACGCGCTCCGGCGTTTTCAGCAAACCGTCGCGGTCGGCATCTTCGCCGATGCCTTCGAGAATCAGCCGCACGCCTTTTGCTATTTTTTCTAAATCAATGTTTTTCTTTTTAGCCAATGAAATATTACCTCAATTTTTGATTGCGATGATGGATTTTACCATTCCGAACTTTTTTTCCGCCAAAATTTCAGCATCGGGAAAAAGTTCTTTTAATTCTTTTATGTCGAGCAAATTATAATCGGGAATAGTTTGCTTGATCCAAAACTTGTTGCTCGATTTTATCACTTTTACGAACAACGGACGCGGAAAACTTCCAACTAAAGGCAGCCACGAATGACTTTCGATGACAAAACTACGATTCGGAGTCTGCACAAAATATTTTTTCCCGACGCGCCTGATTTCTTCAGCAAACAATTTCTGTTTCGCCCAAGCTAAATCTCTAAACTGTTTACCGTCAGTTATTTCCCACATTTCGTCTTTTCCGACTGTAACGTGTTCAATCACCGACGAACAATAAATAATGTCGAAAAATTTATCATCAAACGGCAATTTTCCCGATTCGTCGAGCAAAATCGGTTGATACCCAAAATTCTTTTTGCCTGACTCAATTGCATTTCGGTCAATGTCCGCGATGAACACATTTTTTGCTTTAATATGAATTCCCTGCAAAACAAAATTGATATTCGCGCCGGTTTCCGAACCGATGTCGAGAATTTTTGTTGCTTCATCAATTTGAAAATTCTGACGAAACATTGCCGCACGATGTTCACGCGCTTTTTTGGATAGATTGAGAATTAAATTTTTAATCAATTTATGCTTTTCCGAACTTCTGCTTCAACTTCGAGCAACGGCAGATTTTCGCGTCGGGCGATTCCCTTTAACATTTCAAATTCGGGTTTTATATTAACTATTTTTTCACCGAAACGCGCAATTTTCACTTGGATTTCACCGAATTTTGTTTTGACAGTCGAAATCTCGCGGCTCAAACAAGTTCGTTCGACTTCTCTAATCCGAACGCCGAGCGTCGTTGTTTCGCTGACCAGCAGCTCAACAAATTTATCGTTGTCGGACTCTTTGCAAAGAATCGAAACCATCGTCGCCGGACGATTTTTTTTCATCTGAATCGGCGTGAACCAGCAATCTAATGCTCCAATCTCGAACGCACGTTCCATCACAAAACCTAAGATTTCCGGCGAAATGTCGTCGAGATTTGTTTCGATTTGAATTAGTTTTTGGTTTTTGGTTTTTGGTTTTTGGTCTATTCCAGATTCCAAATTCCAAATTTCAGATTTTTGTTGTGAAATTTGGAATTTGGAATCTGAAATCTGAAATCCAAGCATCAAACGCAGCGCATTTGGGAAACCTTCATAATTTCGCGTTCCTGCGCCGTAAGCTGTTTTTTCGACGATCATTTCAGGCAGATTGCCGAATTCGTCGCAAACCGTCGAAATTATTGCCGCGCCGGTTGGTGTGATTAATTCGCCTTCGATTTCGGTTGAATAAATCGGCGCGTTTTTTAGTAATTCGGCAACAGCGGGCGGCGGAATCGGAAATTTTCCGTGCGCCATTTTCGCAAAACCGCTGCCGACGTGAATCTTTGAACAGACGAATTTTTCGATTCCGAGCAGTTCAAAACCGATACACGCGCCGACGACATCAATAATCGCGTCCATCGCGCCGACTTCGTGAAAATGCACTTTTTCGACTTCAATGCCGTGAATTTTCGCTTCGGCTGCTGCCAGATTTGTAAAAATTTGAATTGCGCGCCGCTTAATTTTTTCATCAAGTTTTGAATCATTAATAATTTTTTCAATCGTGTGCAGATGCCGATGTGCGTGTTCGTGCGGAACTTTGACTTCGGCGTGAATCGCCGAAATTCCCGATTTATCTTTGGTCGTAAATTCGACTTCAAAATCGGCAATATCGAGCCTTTTCAACTGCTCAACCAATTCATTTCTGTCAACGCCGAGCGCAACCAACGCGCCGAGAATCATATTCCCGCTCGCGCCCGCAAAACAATCGAAATAAAGCGTTTTTGCCATTATCAAAAGTCTAATGTCCAAACGACTGGAGCGCAAGCGGAATTCAGTTATCAGTTATCAGTTATCAAAATACTAAGAATCGCCTTTTTTCTTCGGAATAGCTGATAACTGATAACTGATAACTGATAACTGTTTTATTCTTTCCGGCGAATTCGTTATACTTTCCTTTTTGTCTTATGAGCATTTTACAGTTACAGGACACATTGCGCGAAAAAGTTGCCGAAACTGCGCGTGAAAAATTCAATATCGAACTTGAGCAAATCGTCGCCGAATTTCCACCGAAAACCGAACTCGGCGATCTGGCGTTTCCGATTGCGTTTGAACTCGCCAAACGAATCAAACAAGCAACCGGCGAAAAACAAAATCCGCGAAACATTGCCGAAACTCTGAAATCCGCGCTCGAAACTTTCGATTTTGTCGGCAAAGTCGAAGTCGCCGGCGCAGGTTATTTGAATGTTTTTTTCAATCGCGCAAAGTTTTTAATTGAAGGCGGAAACCCGCGCGTGAGCAAGGGTGCAAACGAAAATTCCCCAAAGGTTTGCGTCGAACATACTTCTGTCAATCCGAACAAAGCCGCGCATATCGGTCACGTTCGCAATTCGGTGCTTGGTGATACGTTTGTAAGAATTTTGAGAGCGAACGGCAAGCGTGTCGAAATTCAGAATTACATTGATAACACCGGCGTTCAAGTCGCCGATGTCGTCGTTGGATTTGTTCATTTGAGAAAAATGAACCTCGAACAAATAAAGGAATTGATTGCGAATTTAGACACGACTTTTGATTTCTATTGTTGGGATTTATACACCGAGGTCGGCAGATTTTATGCGGAATCGGAAGAAAATCTCAAACTCCGCGCCGAAGTTTTGCACGAACTCGAACGCGGCGAAGGCGAGATTTACGAACTCGCCGATTATGTTGCGACGCGCAACGTCGAATGTATTTTGGACACGATGGAACGGCTCTCGATTCGCTACGATCTGCTGCCGCGTGAATCTGAGATTTTGCATCTGCATTTTTGGCAAAAAGCGTTTGAATTAATGAAGGAACGCGAAGTCATTCACCTTGAAACACAAGGCAAAAACGCCGGTTGTTGGGTGATGCCGTTCGATTCGCACACGGCAAACGAAGAACACGAAGCCGACAAAATTCTCGTCCGCTCAAACGGAACCGTGACATATACGGGCAAAGATATTGCTTACCAAATGTGGAAGTTAGGCTTGCTCGGTTTGGACTTTAATTACAAACTTTTTCACACTTACGCGAACGGTCAGGAAGTTTTTATCACGACTCCCGACGTAACGCCGTCGTCCCGACGGCTGTCGGGGGAGCGTCCCGCTCGCCCGTTTGAAAATGAAGAAAACGCGCCGGCTGGAAGCCAGCGATACAACCGTCAAGATGACGGCGTTACGATTCCCGAATTCGGACACGGCGAAACGGTTTACAATGTGATTGACACGCGCCAATCATATCCGCAGGAAGTCGTCCGCAAAGGTGTCGCGGCGATTTTCCCCGAAAAAGGCGAAGCCGCGAGCGTTCATCTCAATTATGAAATGGTCGCGCTTTCAGTTTCCGCCGCCGAAGAATTAGGACTTAGTTTAACCGACGAAGACAAAAAACGTCCGTTTATCGAAATGTCCGGTCGCAAAGGTTGGGGCGTGAAAGCCGACGATTTGATAAATCGTCTGGAAGAAAACGCTCTGGCGGAAGTTTCAAAACGAAATCCTGAAATGCCGGACGAAAAACATCGCCTGATCGCACATCAAATCGCCGTCGGTGCGCTCCGCTATTTTTTGCTAAAGTTCACAAAGAATACGGTTATCGTTTTCGATTTTAAGGAAGCATTATCTTTTGAAGGCGAAACTGGAACTTACTGTCAAAACGCGACGGTCAGAATCAATTCGATCTTTCGCAAACTTGCGGAAACCGATTTGGCAGATGCGGCGAATACAATAAACAATGAAAAGGAAAAAGTCGCCGAAGTTTTTGCGTCGGAAATCGGCAATGAAATTTGGGCATTACTCGTCTTAGCTTCGCGCTTTGAAGATTCGGTCGCACAGGCGGCAAACGCGACCGAACCCGCGATTTTGGCGAAATACACTTTTAACTTAGCAAAGGCTTTTAATTTGTTTTACCACAATCACAAAATCATCTCCGAAGAAAACGCTGTCAAACGCGCCGTTTTGATTATGATCGCCGACGCGACTCGCACAGCTTTAACGACAGCTTTGGACACGATGGGAATTGAAGTTCCTGAAAGAATGTAGTTTTCGTCGGCGATAAATTATAACCGCTTGATTTATTTGCTAAAATAAACCAGTAAATCATTTTAGGAGTTTTCAAATGGCAACTGTGATCGAAACAACTCGAACGACCGAAATTCCGCACAATACTTCTCCGTCAAACCGCCGCCGCCGATTCCAAACCGAAGAATCTGTCAATCGTTTTTTGATGAAGAACAAAAACTTTGAATATGTCAGCGGAAAATTGGAGAAGAAAAGTATGCCCAACGCGAAACACAGCGGAATTGCAGGAAGATTTGTTATTGAATTAGGAATTTATCTGAAAAAGCAAAACATCGGACGAGTTTATCCCGAAGCGCATTTTCAAATCGGCGCGGACAAACGAATTCCTGATGTCGCTTTTGTTTCAGCCGAAAAAATTCCGCAAGCCGGCGAACCGCAAAAATTTTGGAGTTTCGCGCCCGATTTGGCAATCGAAATTGTTTCGCCGACTGATTTTTATCAGGATGTTTTGGAAAAAATTGATGATTATTTCAAAGCCGATGTGAAACAGGTTTGGCTGATTAATCCTGAAAAGGAAACGCTGACAATTTATTTTTCCTTTGATGAAGCTAAAGTTTTATCAAAAACCGATATTTTAACTTGCGAGGAAATTTTACCGAAACTTCGCCTGAAATTATCCGACATTTTTATTGATTGATTTATGTTAATTGTTATGAAACCCGACGCGACTCAGGCAGAGATCGAGCGCGTTCTTGAAATTATTGAACATCTCGGTTTTCGCCCGCATACGATGCCCGGCGCATCGCGGACGGCAATCGGGATTACCGGAAATAAAGGTGCGGTTGACCCGACGCATTTTGAAAATCTTCCCGGCGTGGCGGACGCGATTCGCGTGACGAAACAGTATAAGTTGATTTCAAAGGATTTACGCCCCGAAAAATCAATTATCAAAGTCGGCAATGCAACAATCGGCGGCGATGAATTAGCAATGATCGCCGGACCGTGCGCGGTCGAAACAGTCGAACAGGTTTTCCAAGTTGCCGAAGTTGTCGCCAAATCCGGTGCAAAATTCTTTCGCGGCGGCGCATTTAAACCGCGCACTTCGCCGTATGCTTTTCAAGGCAAGGGCGAAGACGGATTGAAAATTTTAGCGGAAGTGCGCGACCAATACGGCTTGAACATCGTCACCGAAGCGATGGACGAGCGCGGCATTGATCTGGTCGAAAAATACGGCGATTGCATCCAAATCGGCGCACGAAATATGCAGAATTTTTCGCTACTGAAATATGTCGGAAAAACGCGCAAACCTGTTTTATTAAAACGCGGAATGGCGGCGACTTTGGACGAATTTCTGCTTGCGGCTGAATATATTATGGCGGAGGGAAATTACGACGTGATTTTATGTGAACGCGGCATTCGGACTTTTGGAACCCACGCGCGCAACACTTTGGATTTATCAATCGTTCCGGCGGTTCAAAAAATCACGCATTTGCCGATTATTGTTGATCCGTCGCACGGAACAGGGCGAAATTATATGGTCAATCCGCTTGCCCGCGCCGGTGTTGCGGTCGGTGCGGACGGCTTAATTATCGAAGTTCATCCGTGTCCCGAAGAAGCCTTGTGCGATGGCGCACAGGCGCAGACTTTGGATCAATATCTCGAACTTTATTCGCAAGTTAAGGCAATTCACGAAATTCTTGCCAAAGAAGAAATGGCGATTGCACTGGCTTAGAATTAAAAAGGACGCAATTAATTTTCGCGTCCTTTTTTCTCTACATTTCAATCAATTTTTCCTTGAACCAATCTGATAATTCTTCCTCGCTCAAATTCCCTTCCGCAAGTTTCAAAAAAGTCAGATATTTTTCTTCCTGCGACGCGTTCAATTGATAGCCGTTTAGTAAAAGAAATGTTCTCGAAACAACCAATGCAGTTCGTTTATTTCCATCAACAAACGGATGGTTTTTAGCGATTCCGTAAGCTAAACTTGCGGCAAGTGCAGAAATATGCGGAGTTTCATCACTGTAAGCCAGCAAATTTTGTGGTCGCGCAAGTGCTGATAATAATAAACCTTCATCGCGCAAACCGTCGCCGCCGCCATGTTCGGCGATTTGGCGTTTGTGAATTGCATAAACGGTTTCTTCTAAAAGCCATTTGATTTCAGTCATAATTATTGAGCGAGTTTTCTCAAAGCATCGCGGTCTTCGCGCATTACTTGTTCGGCAAGTTTCATTTGTTCGGCGACTTCCGGGTTATAAGCTGTCAGTTCGATTCCTTTGCTGGTTTCGATAGCAAAAAGTGTATCGCCTTTTGAAACTCTCAACTTCTCCAATAATTCTTTTGGCAAAATAACGCCGGTTGAATTGCCGATTGTCGTAATTTTTAGTTTGTTAGTCATAAATCACCTCATAGCCAATATAACAAATGTTATAACAATATTTCAATTATAAAAAGAGCGCGTCTGCTTTTCCCGAAACAGATGCGCTCTTTTTATTTATCGTTTGCCTTTTGCCTATTTTGCCAAACGAATTTTTAGTAAACCGTAAAATTGAATATAACAACTGAGCATTGCCGTTACGATCAGCATCGTCATCGGCAAAAATCTGAACATTTCCGGCAGCACACTCAAAGATTGCTTGAACATTACGCCTAATGACACGGCAAACGCAGCAATTAAAAGCCTTCCGAGGAACCAATTAACAAATCCCGGCTTCTCGTCCGAAGGCAGAAAATAAGGCAGAACGAGCAGCATTATTAACGTCAATGCAAAAAATATTGTGTCAATTGCGAAGTTATTGATGATTTGTCCGAATTCGATTGAAAGAAAAAAAAGAACGAATGTCGTATCAATCGCAAAACTTTTATCGGCGTTTGTGCTGCTTTCGAGTCGTTCGAGATGCGCTAGTGTTTTCATATAATTGGTTCGTATCGTAAAACCTGCTAAAAACTGACGCTTAAACTTCAAGCAATTGCATAAAAATTTATTTGCCCGGATTTTGAAACTGTGTATAAGCAACCCGGAATAATTCCGAGAGAGCTTTTGCAGTTTCCGGTGTCAGATTTTTGTCGGCGCGAAGGTGTGCCTCGACGATTTCGGGCGTGGCTTCGTGCGGATAATAGATAACAGGTTCAATCGTATCGTGATTCCCGTTTTTCTTCATCACGCGGTCAACCGGCATATCCAGCCAATCTGTTAATCGCGCAATATTGTCTGCGTCGGGTTTCCCCGTTCCATTTTCGATGCGCGAGAGTGTCGAAGCCGAAACCAAGGTCACGTCTGCAACATCACGCAAACTTAAACTTAATTCTTCGCGGCGGCGTTTGATTGCCCTGCCTAATTCAACCGTATTGATAAAACTTTCATTTTTGAATGCCATATTTCTTTCTCCACTTTTTACAAAGATTCCAGTATTTTGTTGCACTGGTCTTAACTCTGTTTCAAACATAGCACAAGAAAAATTTATATGCAACACTCCGTTTCACGCTTGCAACAAATAAATTATCCTGATACAATGTTTCATAGATGAAACGAAGATGTTTTATCTAAAAGTTATCAAGCACATTTTCGAGTCTTATTTCCAAAAAGTTTTATTAGAGAAATAATACATCGAATTTTAGGAGAAGGAAATGACAGCGATAGCAGTAGATAAAAATTTAACGGAGAAACGTGAAAAACGTGCCAAATCAATTGCGGCAATGGGTTTAGTCAATCGTGAGAATGATAAGTTCCGCGTTTCAACGCCGAGTTTGCGCGGCAAACAAACTTCGTATGAAGTTTGGCGCGACGAAGCGGGGAAAATCCGTTGTAATTGTTTGGAGTTTGAAGAAGCGGCTGTCACGGATTCGGGATTTCGCTGTGAACATATTCTGGCGGTGAAATACGCCCTGGTTGCAAAGAATACCGAACCGGCAACGAAACAACCGATCAAAGTTTCGACCGAGATTGAAATTGTTTCAAACGACAAAAGCGTAACTGAGTCATCTTCTGATTTGGGATTGCAGAATGCGGATTTGGGATTAAATAAATCCGAAAGCCAAAATTCGCAGTCAAAAATCGAGTCCAAAGATGGCGAACAGAAGATTGTTGAAGATTCGGCAGATGTTTCGGACAACGGACAAATCGAAACAAGCGAAGCGAATTTTCAGCAGCTTACGAACACACAAGGAGAAAATACAATGAAACAAGTCAGTGAAATGCCGTTTGCGGCGGCTGAAGAAACGGCGACTGAAAATTTTGATACGCCGAATAATGTTTTGAATTTTACATCAACGCTGAAAGAACTGCGAAAAAATGTTGATCCGAACTTGGTCAAACAGCGTGAAGGCTGGCGCGACCGCAACGGCAACACACATTACGTTGATTATGTCGAATGGCACACGGTTGCCGACATTTTGGACGAAAATGCACCGAACTGGTCGCATACGGTTAAAGATATTCGGCAGATCGGCGATATTTTCACGGTTACGGTAGCGATTACAATTGACGGCGTAACGCGTGAAGGCATCGGTACGGGAACGGCTGAATCCGAACTCGGAATCAAAAAAGCCGAACACGACGCGCTCAAACGCGCTGCTGTTAAATTCGGAATTGCGCGTGATCTTTACAAAAAAGAATCCGATACGATTGAACGCGATGGCGCAGTTCCACCGCCGACCGATAACGGCGGTTATCCGGCAAACCCGATTGCGCGTTCGTTATCCGATTTGGTAACGGCAAAGCAACTCGGAATGATTCGGGCGATTTCACGCGAAATCGGCATTGACCCGGATCAGGAATGCAATACAGTGATGCAGTGCAAAACGGATGAACTCTCGAAAAAGGCGGCTTCGGGTTTGATTCAGCATTTACAGGATATGCAGAAACAACAGGAATCCGAAGCGAATGTTCCGATGCGTCGGGCAAGCTAAAAATCAAGAAACTGCAGTGATTAATTACCGCAGTTTCTTTCACGAAAGGTTGAGTTGTGAAAAACCGTCTGCTTTCTCCATAAAGCTAAAAATAACCTCACTCACAACTCAATCCTCACTTTTAATTAGTGAAAAAGTTCAGGAAGTTTAGGAAGTTAGGAAAGTAAGTTCTATCTTCCTAAACTTTCCGAAACTTCCTAAACTTCATGATTTCCAATACGTTTTATCACTAATTAATAAGATTGGTTTCCGTGCGTTTTGTTTTTGTTGACATCGTGTTATATTGGCAACGATTTAGTTTTAATTCGGACATATAATAGTTAAATCTAAAGCTCGCCCCGCTAAATAAAACACGATTGAGAGGAAAATA
Organism: Pyrinomonadaceae bacterium; assembly: GCA_965247805.1. Taxonomy (GTDB): domain Bacteria; phylum Acidobacteriota; class Blastocatellia; order Pyrinomonadales; family Pyrinomonadaceae; genus JAFDVJ01. Next base: position 2,191,010 of record OZ252034.1, on the reverse strand, counting down.
ATATGGCAGGAAAATTTGAAATTAAAAAATCAACAAGCGGTAAATTCCACTTTAATTTGAAGGCTGGAAACGGACAAATTATTTTATCGAGTGAAATGTATGAATCGAAACCGGCGTGTCAGAACGGCATCGAATCCATCAAGAAAAACGGTGGCGACGAAAAGCGTTTTGAGCGGCGCGAATCGAAAAAAGGCGAACCTTATTTCATTCTGAAAGCCGGAAACGGTCAGGAAATAGGCAGAAGCGAAATGTATTCGGGCAATGCGGCAATGGAGAACGGCATTCAATCGGTGATGAAAAATTCGCCTGATGCTGAAACAGTTGACACGACGCAAGCCTAGAAAACCGAATTAAATTTGCCTCTGGTGAGTTATTTAAAGCCGCAGAGTGATACGAAGGTCAAAATCTCGTATCACTTGCGGCTTTTTCGTTCTAACAAAATTTATGAACTTTTACAAAATATTAAATAAATCAGTTGGCAGATGGTGCGGAACAAATCGTCTTTATACGCCTTGGATCAAGGAAAATCCGGTGAGCGAAACAGATTCAACGGCGAAAATCGAATTAACGGCACGCGGCAGATTCATAAAAATCGAATACGACTGGACTTTTGAAAATTTGCCGCAGGAAGGATTGATTTTGATCGGAAACGAAAATGAAACTGATTTAATTAAAGCATTTTGGATTGACTCGTGGCATTTAAGCGACAAATTTATGGTTTCCGAAGGTCATATTGGCGCGGACGGCTTAATTTCATTGAAAGGGTTTTATGCTGTTCCAAATAATCAAGATTGGGGTTGGCGAACGAATATCGAAGCGAAAAGCAAAGATATATTTGAAATAATAATGTTTAATATTTCGCCCGAAGGTGAAGAAACACTGGCGGTTGAAATGATGTTTATGAGACAAATGTAAGTCAACTTTTCTACAATCGAATAAAAATCAGGGCAAGTGTAAAACCTGCTCCGATTTTTATTCGATTAGTAAAAATTAACCTCGTTCGCCCGTAAAATCGAGCGGCATCGGAATCATCGGCGCACTCAAACTTCCCTTCAACGATTCATTTTCAAGTGTCCCGTTGATTGAAATTTCAAGTTGCTGTCCCTGCATTTCAGTTGTCGCAACTGCCGAAAAATTGTTACCCGAAACCTTTCCGTTTTCAATTTTTCCTTCGCCGAGCATTGATTCGAGTTTGCCCGAAAGTTTCCCGTCATTTTGTTCGAGATTGAGTTTGACAGGAATCTCCTGTCCCTGAAAATCAATCTTCAAATTCCAATTTCCCGTTAAATCAATTGCTGCTTCTTCCATAGTTTTTCCGTAATTTGCAATGTCCTGTGTGCTTCCTTCGGTGTCGAAAATTTCAATATCCGCCGCATATTCTTTGACTTGCGGCAAAATGTCTTCGGCATCACCGACGATCACAATTGCCATATTTTCCGGCTGAACGTATTTTTTCGCCGCCGTTTCGACATCTTCCATCGTTACTTCGTTGATTTTGTCGCGGTAAGTTTCGAGATAATCGTCCGGCAAATCGTAAATCTGTTTTTGAACGATTAAATTCGTCAAACCTTCCTGCGTTTCGGCGCGAATCGGGAAAACTCCGGTCAAAAAGTTTTTCGCGTCCTGCAATTCTGCTTCCGTCACTTTTTCATCACGAATACGGTTTAATTCATAGAAAAATTCTTTGAGCGATTCGCCCGTCACAGAAGTTCTAACCTCAGCGGTCGCTTCAAATGCACCGGCAAGTCTTCGCATATCGAACTTGGAATACGCGCCGTAAGTGTAGCCTTTTTCCTCGCGCAGATTCATAAAAATCCGCGATGACGCGCCTGCGCCGAGAATTTGATTCATCACGATGACGGGAAAATAATCTATGTGATTACGCTCGATTGCCGGATTTGCCAACACGATATTTGCCTGTGCCGAACCTTTGCGGTCAATGATTGTCAGTGACTTTGCTGTTCGTTCAGGAACACTGTCAAAGGCAAAATCGTCAATCTTCCCGCTTTGCCAATCACCTAATTTGTCTTCGATTTCCTTGATTAATTCATTCTTTTCAACATCGCCGACGACGATCATCACCGCACGATTCGGAATAAAAGTTTTAGCGTGAAAATCAACGAGTTTTTCGCGCGTGATTTTTTCAACATCTTCGGCTTTCGGCGAAACATTTGAATACGGATGGCTGCCGAAAATTATTCTTGAAATTTGTTCGTCAGCGAGAAAATTCGCTTGTGAGCGTTGAAATTTCAAACCTTCAATTGTGTTACGGCGATATAAATCGAGTTCTTCTTCGGGAAATGTGGGTTTTAAGACGATTTCCTGCATTAATTGAAGAATGTCCGACGAATAAAGCGTCAGCGACGATGCGGAAATCGAAGTATTATCCGAACCGGCACCGGCGGAAAGATGTGCGCCGAGTCGCTCGATTTTTTCGGCAAGCTGTTTCGACGAATAATTTTCCGTGCCTTCGTTGAGCATCGAAGCCAACGCTGAACTCAAACCGGTTGAATCAGTGGGATCATTAATGTCGCCCGACCGAAAAATCAGACGAAAACTGACGAGCGGAAGTTTTTTGTCTTCAAAAATAACGAGTTTTAAGCCGTTCGGCAAAGTCGTCTCAAAAGGCTGTGGAATATTAAAAGCCACCGGCGAAAGCGGCGCAGGGGCTGATTTGCGAAAATCTTCTGTCATAAATTTAGTCGGAACGCGGACATCTCTGTCCGCCGTTCCAGCGAAGCGTTGAACGGCTTCGTTAGTATTCAAAATGATTCAAGAAAATCGAGGAATGCGTTCATCGCAAAGCCTCGAACGTGCGGACAGAGATGTCCGCGCTCCAATTTGTGCGCCGGTTTGCGCGCCAATCCGGTTAATTTTGTTTCGTAATTACGTTGAGCAAAGTCCGGTTTTCGGTGTTCAGGTATTTGGCAACGGCTTCTTTAATCTGGTCGCCCGTGATTGCCAAAAGATCGTCGAGTTCCGAATTTATCAACTCCGGTTTGCCGTCGTAAAGCGCGAATTCAGCGATATTCTGCGCCCGCGCCATCGAAGATTGACGGACCCGAATCGTGTCGTTTAACAATTGATTCTGGAGTTTTTCCATCTCTTCGGCAGTCACTCCGTTTTCTGAAATGTCACTGATTTCGTGCGTAATTACTTCGCGGATTTGCGACAAATCTTTGTCCGGTTTCGGAATCGCGCCGATAAAAATGCTCGATGGTCCGCGCCGTTCGTCGGTAAAACCGAAAAGTTGAATGATTGATTCGTCGCCTTTCACCAATTTCTGATAAAGCCGCGAACTTTCGCCGTCGTAGAGTAACTTCCCTGCTAAATAAAGCGCGTAAAATTCGGGGGTTCGTCTTTGCGGAATCTTCCAACCAAGCAAAAATGCCGGAAAAGGCGCGAGTTTATCTTCGTGTTCACGGTAATTTTGCGCGACTTCGGGCGGTTCGGTGACATCTATTGGTGCCGGTTTCGGCTGTGCCGGTATTGTGCCGAAATATTTTTCGATGAGACTTTTCGCTTCCGTAGTGTCGAACGAACCCGACAAAACCATTACGGCATTGTTCGGTGCGTAATAAACGCGGAAAAATTCCTGGACATCCTCAACCGTCGCGTCGTCCAAATCTTCCATCGAACCGATAGTCGAATGTGAGTTTGAGAAATTTTTGTAAATCATCTCGTTAACGAGATCAAAAACTTCGCCGTAGGGCTGATTATCGTAACGCAGACGTTTTTCTTCCTTGACGGCTTCGCGCTGATTGTCGAGATTTTCCTGCGTGACGGCAAGCGTCCGCATCCGGTCGGATTCGAGCCACAGCGCAAGCGGCAGTTGGTTTGCCGGCAGAGTTTCGTAATAATTCGTCCGTTCCGAAGAAGTCGTCCCGTTCATCGTCCCGCCGGCTTTCATCACATATTGAAAATGTCCGGCTTTCGGGACGTTTTCCGAGCCTTGAAACATCATATGTTCAAACAGATGTGCAAAACCTGTCCGTCCTTCGCGTTCATTGCGCGAACCGACATCGTAATAAACCGCGACCGACACAACCGGAATCGTTTCATCTTTGTTCAAGACGACGCGCAAACCGTTTTCCAATGTGTATTCTTCTAATTTTAGCGGTGAAAGTTTGAATTTTTCTGACATAATTTTCAATACAATACTAAAAATATCAAACCATTTTGAACTAAAAAATGCAATGAAAGCATCACAAATTAGTGTTTTTAGTCTGGGAGCGCGGGTCCGTCCCGGTTGCACTGAGTGTCCGCTTCGGACGCGAAAGAAAGTTTTGTGATTTTCAAGTTTTAGATTACGAGACGCTTTTTCGCATTGAACCAATGCTCAGTGCAACCGGGACGGACCCGCGCTCCCAGACTATTGCTTTTCTGAATTTTCATCTTCCTTGACGTTTTCTTCGGCAATCGAATAGAGCGCGGATTTAACTTGGAAAGGTGTCAGATTCGGGTAAGTTTCAAGCAGCAGCGCGATAATACCGACAATGTTCGGACACGCGAAACTGTTTCCGGTCAGGCTTTTATAACCGCCGCCGAGCCACGCCGTGCGGACGTTGACTCCGGGCGCGGTCAGTTCGATAACCTCGCCGAATTTAAAGCCGAAGTGAAACGGATCGGTTTCGGTAGATTTGGAAACTGAGATCAGCGACGACGAAAAAACTGACGGAAACGAAGGCTGCGGAAGATTGTTTGCCGCTGCGACGACGACACAACCGGCTTGATATGCGCGGTCGAGCAGATCGTGAAGCGGCGAAAAAAATTGCGGCTTCGTTGTTCCTAAACTCAAATTTATCAGTCGGTAACGCTTTTTGATTGCATATTCAAGTCCGGCGAGAAAAGTTTGTCCGTCGCCGAGTCCGCCCGCGCCTAAGACGCGAATGCTGTGAAACTGCACGTCCGGCGCGATGCGTGAAATAATTCCCGCACAAGCCGTGCCGTGTCCGGCTGAATCTCCGGTTTCGGACGGCACGAAAAGAACGCGTTTATTATCAATTCTGGCTTCGACCGATTCAAGAACTTTGCCCTTCAAATCAGGGTGATTTTCGTCAATTCCGCTGTCTATGACCGCCACGCTGACACCTTTTCCCGTCCGCTCTTTCCAACTGTCGTCGAGTTGGAAATACGTCGAAATTGTCCCGAATTTTCCTGTTTCGTAACCTGTCACCGATGTCATATTTCCTTGAGTTTCAAGTTTCAGGTTTCAGGTTTCAAGATTTTTCATTTAACTTGAAACCTGAAACCTGAAACTTGAAACATTAAAAGCTCAAAAAACTCGTCTCCATTTTGCTGTCGGAAAATTTTAGAATCGCTTCTAAAACTTCGCGGCACATTTGCCTTTCGGTTTCGCCGCGAACGGCGATTTCACGCACCAAAATCGCCAGATCGAGCATTTCTTTATGTTCCGCCGCGCTTCGCAAATCAATCAGCCATTCACGCACTTGGGAATAATTTGCGGTATTTTCACTGCCGACCATTTTTTCGCCCAATTCCCGGAAAAGTTTTGCTGATTCGTAGGCAATTACTAACGACGCGACGGCTTCGGCAAACAGCGCGGCTTTGTCCATTTCACGCGGCGTATATGCTTCAAATGGCGGTTCGCCGATGCGGTTGACGTACTCCAAAACGCCGATAATTTCTCCGTTGTAACGCAGCGGTGTCGCCAAAATCGTCTGCGTCGAATAACCGGTCTGTTTATCAACTTCCGCGTAAAAAGTTTCTTCTTCGCCTGCGTCGGCGACTGCCATCGGCTGTCCCGAAGAAAACACGAATCCGGCAATTCCTTTGCCCGCCGGAACGCGCAGATTGACTAATTGTTCGGCGACCTTACCGACTGCCGATAAAAATCGCAAATCTCCTTCGTCGCCTTCACGGATTAAAACCGATGCTTCTTCTGAATGCAGTTCAAATGCCGTGATCTTTAAAAAATTCACAATGGAAGCCGTAATCGGTTCGGTCAAAGCATTTGCGACATCAATTGTTTCGATTAAATTTTGAAGTTTTTTCTCCAAACTATTTTCGCTTGTCTCGGACATACAATAGATTCTTACCCAAAAAAATCTAAAATTCAAACATTTGTAAAATATTTCTTGCGATTAGTTGGAAGTTTTCAATCATTACACATTTCAAAGACGCATATAAAATTTAATTTTCGTGTTCAGATGCAGCTTTCGGCTTGCGTTCGGGATTAGTATTTTTGTAACATTCGCGCAACGGCTAATTATTTTTTTTGCGCTCAAAAGTGTCAGAACACGACTTCGAGGTTTATTCGGGTTATGAGAAGATTTGTATCACTATTGTTAATTCTGACTTTCGGCTGCCTTTCAGCGTTTCCGCAAACCAAGCCGAAACCGGTTTCGCAGCTCAAAATTGCTGACCCGTTTAAGATTGACAAAGGTTCATCTTTTTCAGCCTCAGTCCCGCGTCCGAATACCGATTCAACCGTTTCCATTCCAAACTCTAACGTCTCAAAGGATTTCTCCGACGCGCTCGAAATCATTCGCCAAAATTACGTTGACGGCAAAAACATAAATTATAATGAAGTCACTAAAAACGCGATAGATTCGATGCTTCACACACTCGATCCGCATTCTAATTATTTTGATTCCGCCGAATATCAGGATATGTTGACGGAGGAAAACAGCGAATATTACGGCATCGGCGCGACTATTGCCAACTACGAAAAAGATGGCACAACTAATACTTTCGTCATCGCAACCTTTCCCGATTCGCCCGCGTCCCGCGCCGGTTTGAGATTCGGCGACAAAATATTGAGCGTCAACGGTGAAATGATGGCGGGAAACAATTCGTCATTCGTCCGCGATAAGGTGCGCGGGAAAAAAGGTTCAATTGTCCGTATCACGGTCGAACGTGCCGGAACGAAAAAACAGGAAACAGTTGAGATCAAACGAAATCGCGTTCCGCAGCCGTCAATTCCCGACGCTTACATTATCCGCGAAAACATCGGCTACATTGATATGTCGGAAGGTTTTAACTACACGACTTCAGAAGAATTATCCGTTGCCATCAGCGAACTCCACAAACAGGGAATGACTTCGCTAATCCTTGATTTAAGAGAAAATACCGGCGGAATTTTGGATCAAGCCGTCAAAGTCGCCGAGAAATTTCTGCCTGCCGGTAGCGCAATTGTTACGCAGCGCGGACGATTTACGATTGATAACCGCGTTTGGCGTTCAACCAATAAAACACCGGAAACTCTGCCGCTGGTCGTTCTCGTCAACGGTTCGACGGCTTCGGCTTCGGAAATCGTTTCGGGCGCGCTGCAGGATTATGACCGCGCTCTGGTTATCGGCGAAAATACTTTCGGCAAAGGTCTGGTGCAAAGCATTATTGATCTGCCTTACGGTTCGGGTTTGACGCTGACGACGGCGAAATATTACACGCCTTCGGGACGTTCGATTCAGCGCGATTATTCAAAAAGCAGTCTTTACGATTATTTCAATCACAAAATTAGTGTGACCGAACAAAACAAAATTGAAGCAAAAACATTAACCGGCAGAAAAGTATTTGGTGGTGACGGCATTACACCTGACGAAATCGTCAAAAATCCGACCTTAAACAGCGACGAAGTAAAATTGCTCGACGCGATTTTCTTTTTCTCGACCGAACTCGCAAGCGGCAGTGTCAAAAGTTTTGAAAGCTATAAAATCAACGGACAGATCCAATACGGCAACCGCATTCGTCCGAGTGATTATCCGGTCAACGACGAAATGTTCAAATATTTCCAAAATTACCTGAATCAAAACAGCGAATGGAAATCGTTGTCACAAAACCTCGAAGCCTCAAAAACTTTCATCAAAACACGAATTCGCTATAACTTAATTACCGCCGCATTCGGAACGGTTTCAGCCAACCAAGTTCTCGCTGAAAACGACAAACAAGTCGCCAAAGCCGTCGAAGTATTGCCACGCGCCCAGCAACTCGCTCAACTTGCGAACAAAACTCGTTTAAAGCAAAACCGTTAAAATTAGAGATAAAAAAACCTCGTTGAGTCGAATACTCAACGAGGTAAAAAAAAGAAACAGGAGGAATCGGAAGCCGGACTAAATTGCTCTTTCAACATTTTTGCTCAACTTCCCGTCCATATTTACTGATGCACTGAGTTTAAAACCAGTTGCTTTGACGAAAAAAAAAATCGGCGATTTATTCGCCGAGTTTTTTTCATTTTAATTTCCAGTTAAATTAAAAGTTGAATTTACCCGAAATTTGAATTCTTCTTGAATTGCTCACAACACCATCACGAATTCTTCCGAAAGTTGCGGTTGATGTAAATGTCGCCGTCGGCAGATCAAATGACGGCGTGTTTGTTAAATTTTTGGCATCCATCCGCAGATCGAAACTATATCTTTCCGAGAAACGGAATTTCTTTGAAATCGAAATGTCGGTTTGAAACTGTGTCGGTCCGACAAAATAATTTCTGCCCGTATTGCCTATCGAACCGGGCGCAGGAAACGAAAATCTGTTTCTTGTTTCCAGATTAAAATAATAATTCGTGCCGTTTTCCTGAACAATTTGTCCGATATGGCGATTACAACCGTTACAGTCCGCCGGGGATTGATTGACGTTGCTGAAAGTATTTGCACCCGAATAAACGGTAAAAGGTCTGCCGCTTGTCCAGTTCAAAGTTCCGGCTAACTGCCAGCCGCCGACAATATAATCGAAAAACTTCGGCATTTCCTTTCCGAAAGTTCTGCCTCTGCCGACCGGTAATTCGTAAACGTAAGTTCCCTGCAAAACGTGCCGCCGATCAAAATCAGAATAAGCATAATTTAATCGCCGATTATTGTTATTAAACGGAGTGCTTGATGCCGATTGGTTATTTGCCCGCGAAACGGTCGTAAATGTCGGATCAAATGATCGCGTGTCTTGCGATTTGCTCAATGTATATGCTAATTGAAAGCCTAAACCGTTAGAAATACGTCGTTTCAAAATCAACTGAAGCGAGTTATAAAATGAAACATCATTGCTGTCCAAAACATTCAGCGCACCCGAAAATTGCGGAAACTTTTGGAAGAAGAAAGGACTGAAACCATTTGTCGTCAACGATTGTGTTCCGGTTCTCTGCGATAAAGTCTGGGCGGCGGCGGCAACTGAGTTCTGCGCGAGTTGCGTCGAAAACTGAGTGCGGAAGGTCGCTGTATTCGCTGCCGTGTTTGTTCCATTAATCAAATAATTTATTAAACAACTGGTGTTCGCAGGATTTTGAACGGCAACAAAGGCACTCAAAAATGTTTCGCCCGGACAACGCGAATCACTCGCCAGAAGATTTACTTGATTCGCATCGTAACCGCCAAACAGATGCGTTCCGCGTTTGCCGATGTAATCTGCTTCAAAAACTATATTTTTGAAAACTTCTCTTTGGAAACTCAAAGACCATTCATAAACTTCCGGGTATCTGACATCCGAATCAATGACGTTCAAAGTTCCCGTCCCAAAAGCCGCCGGTTGACGCAGAGCATCAGGTGTTAAAGTAGGAGTTAGAGGCATAAGTCCGTTTCTTAACAAACCTCCGCCTTGTCCGAATGCCGAATTTGTTACTCCAATATTATTTCCCGGTGTGCTTTGAAAAATGTTTGCGGCAAAAAGCTGCGACGGAAAACGGTCGTAAGACATTCTGAAATTGGCGCGAATCGAGGTTTTGCCGTTATTAAATGGATCATACGCAAAACCGATTGACGGACCGAAATTATTCAAATCGTTTTTAAATAATTTTCCTTCGACCCATTTCAAATTATTGGCTGCCGGAGTGCCGTAATTGATCTGACGGTCGGGAGTCAAAACCGATCTGCCGTCGGAACTCGGCGATAATTTTGCCTCATATCTTAAACCGAGGTCGAAAATTAAATTCGGTCGAACCCGCCAAGTGTCCTGAACATAAAAATCGTATTCAGGATAAAAAGCCGTAAATCCCCAACGAGTTCCCGCCGGAGCAAATTGATTCGGATTCGCCGGATCAACCACAAATGCCTGCGAGTATGTTCCGACTCTGCCGAGCAAATCATTGATCGTGCTTCGCAAACGTGTCAAATCGTTGGTATTTATTCCGGTTGACGGTAAGCCGAACAACCCAAAAGTCGAAGTCGGGGCAGCGAAATTTACAACCGGCTCAATTGCCGAACCTGAAACCGAAGAACGGTCGTCAATCTGCCGCCCGAAACGGAAATTTAAACCGCCTTTCAAAACGTGATTACCTTTAATCCAGGTCAGGTTATCAACAAACTGATAAGTTCGCAGCCGCCGCGCATTATAGGAAAAATTTGTATTTGGAGTGGCGACGTTATTGAAAGAATAAGGAAGTGCCGGATCGGGCGAAGGCGTTTCAAAACTAAACGCAAATTTGTTAATTCCGAAAACAAATTCGTTGGTTAAATTTGTTGCGGGCGACCAACGATAATTGATCGCCAGATTTTTCGGGTCACGGAAAGTATCAACCAAGTTCGGCGAATTTGGAAAAACCGGGCGACCTCCGTTGCCCGAATCACCGAAACTGTTTTGCTGTCCCTGCGAATAACGAACGTAAATCAATTGATTTTCGGCGATTTTATAATCGAAACGCGTTGTAAAATCATATTGTTTTTCGTGCTGCGGCGAAGCAAAATCAAATCCTGCCGTGTTTAATCCGTCACCGACCGCAAAGTTATTCGGCAGAGGTGAGGCATTAATAACCGCTAAAATCGCCGGATCAAGTCCGGTGACGGTTGGATTGCCTGCTCCGGTCGCCTGATTCGGGTTGATGTTATATGTTTGAACGCATTGCGTCGTGACGGTTGCGCTGCAAAGAGGAAAACGTGCATTACCGGCGGCATCAACCGAAGGCGTTGTTGTTCCGGTCGGCGCATTTATGCCGCCCAGAATATAACGGTAGAAACCGTTTCTAGCTGACTGCGTGTAAACCGTTCTCGTCACCAAAGCCGTGTCGTAAGCGCGAAGTAATTGGATATTGGTAAAAAAGAAAAATTTGTCTTTGATAATCGGACCGCCGAATGTGCCGCCGAAAATATGCTGAACGAATTGGTTTTTGGCTCTGCCATTTAAATTATTTTGATATTCATTGGCATTTAAGCGCGGTGTTTGATAAAAATCAAAAACATTTCCCTTGAAACGATTTGTTCCGGCTCGCGTCACGAATGTCACCTGTGCGCCGGAACTTCTGCCCAATTCCGCTGTGAAATTACTGGTAACGATTTGAAATTCCTGAATCGAGTCCGGGTTCGGGCGAAGCGGTGTAAAGTTTGAACCGCCCGCACTGGATTCGTTAATATCAATGCCGTCCAGCGTAAAATTAAAAGCACGGTCGCGTGAACCGTTGACATTTACTCCGCCGCCGGTATTTCCGCCGACCACAACGCCGGGTTGAAAATTTATCAAGTCGAGTGGATTTCTTCCGCGCAGTCCGACAATCGGAAGACTTTCGACGGCTCTTTGTTCGACCGTTGTTCCAATGTTTCCAGAACTGCTCGTCTGCACCTGTTCGGCGGTTGATTCAACATTGATTGTCGCTGAAACATCACCAACTTCCAAACCGACATTAACGGTCGCCGGTTGATTAATATTTACCGGATTTTTCGATGAAACGAATTTCTTAAAGCCCTGTTTTTCAACCGAAACCTGATAATTTCCCGGTTGAATCAGATCGAAAGTATATGCGCCGCTGTCGCTTGTTTGAGTAGTCAGCGAGACATTTGTGCCTTCGTTGGTCAACGTGACTGATGCGCCTGAAACTGCTGAACCGGCGTTATCGGTAACTGTGCCGGTGACGCGCGAAGTCGTACCTTGGGCGAATACAAAGCTGCTGAATGTAAACACCAAAATTAAAAACGCGAATGCAAACAAAAACGGTTTCTTGTCCATTTTCCCTCCTGAGGAAATGAATTTTTACTAATAAACCTTGATGTAAAACTAATTATCGAAGTGAATTTGTGAAGTAAGATACCACACTTTGTAACGAAAGTGTTAAGAAAATATGAAGTGTTTTGGGAGATTATTAAAAATTCTCTACCTCAGATATTGAATCACCACGCCTTTTGCGCCGACTGCCCAACCGTATTTTTTGGTGAAATAGAGTCCGTAGAGAGTTTCTTTTGTTTCGGAATTTTGTTTTGTCCAGGTTTTGCCTTTGTCGGTTGAACGCAGAATCGTGCCTTCGTAACCGACGATAACACCGTTTTTGTCGTCGGCAAAATCAACGCGCATCAAAGTCATCGGAAATGGTGTCTTGAGGCTTTCCCAAGTGATGCCGCCGTTTTCGGTTCGCAAAATCGTGCCTTTGCTGCCGACGATGTAACCTTCGTTTTCGTCACGAAAATCAACATTATACAAATCAAAAGTCGTTCCCGATTTCTGAGTTTGAAACGATTCGCCGCCGTTATTTGAATTCAAAATCAGTCCGTCATCGCCGACAATCCAGCAATTTGAACTGCCGACAAAATCAAGGTGAAACAGTTCTTTTTTGGACGGAACAATGATTCTCTGCCAGGTTTCGCCGCCATCTTCGGTCCGCATCACGAGCGAATCTACGACTTTTTCCTGTTGATTGAGCAGTGAACCGATGACGATGCCGCGTTTTTTATCGGCAAAGCGAATGCTCAAAAATTCGGGAGAAAGATTTCTGAAATCGCCTTGTTTGTAAATTCTCGTTTCGCGCCAGGTTTGCCCCGCGTCTTTGGTGATAAACATTTTTCTGCCGGCGACGAGATAACCTTTGTCATCATTACGGAAATAGATTTCGTTGATGCTCTCCGTCGTGCCGATGTCCTGTTTCGTCCAGTTTTTTCCGCCGTCGTTCGTGAATGCCAAATAGCCGTTGTCGCCGGCGATCCAACCTCTGTCAGCCGATGTAAAAAAGACGGCGATCAAGTCGCCTTCGCCTTTCGCGCGATTGATTCTCCAGCTTGTTTGGGCAGCCGCAAACTGAGCCGAGAGAACAATTGCAATTAAAAATAAAACTGAGCTTTTCAAAAATGACACTTTCCGTTTCTCCTCGAAATCACATCTTAAAAGGTGAATTTGATTCAATAATAAACATTATTTCATCAAAAATCACCTTTTAAGATGTCGAAAGTTACACTGTCGGTTTGTCGTGTTTTATTTTATGATTCGATAAACCTTGCCTTTCCAAACAACTACGACCTGTTCGCCAAGCGAAAAGAATTGCGCTAATTCCTTCTCCTTCGCCACTAAATCAAAGAATTCTTTTGAGGCAAATTGCAGCTTTGTTTCTGAAATTTTAGCTGCTTCCTTAAATTCCGAATCAATCCAAATGCTGTTTTGAAGGTAAAAAGTTTTTGCGCCGACTTTTTTAACGACGACTTCACCATCAACGCGGATTGAATCATCATCTTCAGATGTGACAGTCACAACGTCCTGTTTCTTTTTTGCATCTTTGCTCGCTTCGACGGCAAGCTGTCCGCTCATCACATCAACCGTTTCATTCTGCGGTGACACTTTCGCCATCGGACGAGTGTTTCTGCCGTTGATCGGCAAATTACTCATACTTCGGTTACTCGTTTGCCCGTCAACCTGAAAACTATTATCGGTCGCCAAATACGAAGTGTAAGGCGTGACAATGCCGTAACGCGTTCCTAAGTCAACGATTTCGTCGCGCAGTTCTTTATTTTCGCCGTTTGAGCGAATTTGCTCAATAATCCAACCGACACGACGCGTTGCCCACAGGCGCGGAAGAAAATCATTTTTGTCGGCACGCATCGGAAAATCGAGGTTTGAATAATTAAATGTCCGCGTTTCACGTCCGGTTTTTCCCTTCAAATGAAGCGTTATATTATTCAAATCATTAGTGTTACGATAACGTCCGATGATCGTCAGTTGCGAACCCTTGAAAATATCAGTCATTTGTCGCGGATACATCAAATCTGTCTGCACTCCGCCAAAATCCAAATCCAAATCAGTCAAAACCGGCGAATTAACCTTTGTGAAAAAGTTTGAAACTTTGATTTCGAGATTTTCTTTCGGCTCGATATAATCGGCGACACCCGAATTTTCCGCCGCGAGTTTGTCGAGCAGCGTTGTGTTGACATCGTAACCAACGCCGAACGTGAACATCCGCAAGCCGTCAACTTTTGTTTCTCTTGAATTTTTGATAATGTTTTCGACATTTTGTTCGCCAATTGTCGGCAAACCGTCGGTTATAAATACCAACATCTTCGGTCTGTCGGATGAGTCGAACTGACGCATCGCGGCTTTCAAAGCGTCGTTGATATTCGTGCCACCATTCGGCTGCAATTTTCTGACAAACTCTTCGCCGCGCCGTTTGCCGTCGGTATTAGCGGAAATCATTTTCGATTCCATCAAATGTTCTTCACCGGCGAAATTTATGACGTTGAATCGGTCGCCTTCGCGCAGAGTCCGCACACCGAAAAGCATTGCATTTCGCGCCTTTTCCATCTTGCCTTCGTCCGCCATCGAACCGCTCGTGTCAAGCACGAAAACGATGTCTTTATTGACCAATTCGCTATCCGTGATGTTATCCTTCGGAGAAAGCTGAAGCAGAAAATAACCGTCTTTGCCGGGTTCGCGGTAGGTCAGCAGCGACATTCCGAAATCGTTGTTCGATAACCCGTAAAAAAGCTGAAAATCGTTGTCATTGTTTGATGTTTCAAACGAAATTGACGCGGAATTTTCGCCTTTGCGTTTAACATCAACCGTGTGCGACGGCGAATAAATATTTCGCAACGCTTCTTTGCCGACAATCTCGATCTTGCCCGAAACCGTGCCGAATTTCTGCGTCGGCATATTTCGGCGGACACCTTCATTCGGCTGTCTCTGCCACAAATTTTTGCCCGTTCCAAGCGGATAACGATACGCGACAGTTCCTGATTCAGCTTTCAAAACCTGCGAATAAGTCATCTCCAGTTTTTTATCGGAATTCGGCGGAATCGGGAAAATTGAAGCCTGAAACAAATCCTTTCCGGCATATTCGAGCAATCCCGGATCGCGCTGACGACGTACAATTTCGTCGTAGATCCGTCGGGCTTCTTCACGCGAACGAACTTCGCCGACGAGTTTTTTGCCGTTTTCCCAAATCGCAAATTCGACAATCGAAGCCGATTCTGGAATCGGGAAAAAGTAAGTTCCTTCGAGCGTGTAAGGCGTATCGTTGCGAAAAACCTGTTCGAGATGAGTCGTCGCCACTTGTCCGTTGATTTTTGTGTCGAGTTGGATGGATTTCACCGGCAGCGCATTCGGAATCGGCACGGGACGCGGAATCGGTCGCGGCTGACACGGGCGAACATCGCAAATAATCGGAATAATCACGCCTTGTGCGTTTGTCGTGTGAACGAAAAACAGGCAGGCAAAAAGCAAACAAACGAGGTTTGCAAAAAGTTTAAGTTTCATAATTTTCTCCTTAAAACAGAGTTTGAGCGCGGATTCTTGTTAATTGATACTCTGTTTGACGTTTTAAAGAACGAATGAATTTGTCCCGGCTTGCAATGTTTTTTGCAGACATTAATGATTTTGAAAATAAAAATGCGGAAACACATTCAATAAATGTGTTTCCGCATTTTTATTTGAAGTAATTTTTACTTATAATTATTGATCTTTCGGCTCTTCGCTCAAAGCATTATCAATATCCTTTTCGAGAATCGCGCGGAGTTTTTCGACTAATTGGTCAGCTTTTTGGACGTTTTGTTCGAGGTTTGCGCGGGTTGTCTGCACTTCGGTCAAAAGGCTTTCCAAACTTCGCTTTTCCGCTTCGAGGTTTTTCCGGCGCATTTCGCGCAATTCTTCGGGGCGCAGACTTCCCGCCATCGAAACTTGGCGGTCAATCATATCCGGGCGAATGTCGAAATCAATTGTTTCGAGTTTGTTTTTGATCGAATTTTCCTTCTCGACCATATCGAAAAGTTGTTTTCGCAGCGATTCGGCGCGTTGTTCGGAGCGCGTCAGAATATCGAGGTTCATCAACAAACGCTTTTGCTTTTCGTCGTAGGCACTTTGTTTGTTTGATTCGAGGGATTTTATCCGCGTGTTGGCTTCTCTCAGACGGTTGTTCATTTTATCCATCTTTTCATCGAGAGTTTCCGGTTGAGTCTGGGTTTCAGTTTGAGTTTGCGTCGTATTTTGAGAATTTCCGCCGATTATTTGCTGGTTTTGATTTTGATATTGATCCGCCTGACTAATCACGACCGGCAAAGTCTGCGTCGAAACAGGCTGCGGAATTGACGAAGTTTTCGCCGGTCTTTTCGTGTTTTTTCTCTTAGTCTGCGCGTCCGCCGAATTTGTGAAACTCAAAAAAGACGCGAACAAAATCAATGTCGTCGTGATTGCTGCAAATTTACCCGTTAATTTTTCCACCATTTTATCTTCCCTTTTTATCCGTGACCGTTTTGTCCGGCAATAAGTCGCCGGTAAAAAATTCGATAATGTTTTTGCCCGTTCCGACAAACGGAATCGCATCGAGTCCAGAATTTAACACTCCTTTAACAACACCTTTTTTCCTGATGTCATAGCCGACAAGTCCGATTGCCATAAAAGTTCCGAGATAAGGAACTGCCTTTGCGACCCGTTTTGCCGCGACCCAGCCGCCGGCTTCCGCCGCTTTTCGTTTCAATGTTTTTCTATTTTCAGCCATAATCTTTTAACTAACACAATCGCTTGATTTTTTTGATGCTAAAAGAATACTCTAAATTTGCACGAAGTTTCTACATAAAAGTTCCAATAAAAGCTAATTATGTCCTTGAAAATCGAGAAGATTTCTAAAAGATACGATGATAAATGGGTTTTGAGAGACGTTTCGTTTGAAGCGAACGAGGGTGAAATTCTCGGAATTTTCGGAGTTACCGGCGCAGGCAAATCAACTTTGATCCGTATCATTAGTGGTTCGGAAACCTGCAACGGCGGCACGATACTTCACGATTCCAATGATATTACGCTGCTTTCCTGTGACGAACGCAGTTTTCATTTCCCGAAATTAACGAACGAAACATTTTGGAAAAGACTATTCAAAACCGAGAAAAGATCGCAGCTTGCCGACGGCGAAGGTCAGGTTTTGGCTCTCGAAGAATCAATGCAAAATGCCGACAGCGTTCTGCTTCTCGATGATTCATTTTGTTATATGGATCGCCTTTTGCGGTATGAAAATTATCGAAAATTGAAAAATAAGGTCAGAGAAAAAAATCTCATCGTCATTATCGCCACCAACGATTTTAATGAAGCGATGACGCTTTGCGACCGGGTTGTCGTTATCAACGAAGGTCAGGTTTTACAAATTGACAAACCTGAAAATGTTTACTTGAACCCTGATTCAGCAACCGTTGCATATATTTCGGGCAGAAATAATTTAATCGAAGCGCGGCGTTTGACCTCTAACAAAATCGAAATTCCCGAATTTATGACGCTTACTGGCGAACATCGCCTTCACACGCAAAAAACCGACAAATCTAAGTTCAGCGCAATCAACCAAAATTCGGTTCTCGCCATTCGTCCCGAACATATTTCGATTTCATTCGGCGCGTCATTTCCCGAAGACAACCTGCTCAAAGCCAAAATCACCGACATTCGTTTTCAAGGCGCAACGACGCTCGTCGTTCTCGATGCCAACGGCTTAACGCTCGAAGCATTGGTGTTACGGCTCGTCGGTTTACAAATCGGCGAAGAATGTATGGTCGGACTGCCGCCTGACAGAATCCAAGTTTTCAAGAATTAATTCTATGTTTAAGGCGGAAACCGGCGCGTGAGCAAGGCTGCAAAATGTTCGTGTTATGCAGCCTTGCTCACGCGCCGGTTTCCGTCATTTTTTAAAGCTGAGGTGTTAAAACAATCTCGACGCGGCGGTTTTTGGCGCGATTTGCGACTGTAGAGTTAGCGGCAATCGGCACGTTTGCGCCCATTCCTTTGGCTTCGACGCGTTCTTGATTTGTGCCTGAACTGACGATTTTGTCGGCGATTGCCTGAGCGCGTTCCTGCGTCAGGGTTTGCAGTTCTTCGGGCGTTCCTTTGTTGTCGGTGTGCGATTCGATGGCGATTTTGTAATCGGGATTTGAAGCTAAAATCTGCGCGATTGCCGCGACTTTAGATTGCGCCGCGTTGGAAAAACTGCTGACACGCGAACTTGTCCAATAATTTTCCGGCAAGGTCAAAACGATGCCGCGTTCAGTTTGACGAATTGCGCCGAACTGTTTCAAAGTTTGCATCAGCAATCCCTGATTTGCCTGAAACTGTGCCAATTTATTTTGTTGTTCCTGCTGTTGCAACGCCGCCTGTTTTTCGGCTTCGATTTGTTCGAGGCGTTGCTTGTCGGTTTGCGATTCAACTTTTACTTTACCTAATTCTTCCCGCGCTTTGCCGAGTTCATCGCGCAAATCTTTAATCTGTGCCGCATAGTTCGCCGCGTCGCGTTCTGCTAATTCACGATTGCGGGTTTCGCGGGCAAGTTCGGCTTTGAGATCGTTAATTTGATTTTGCGCGTCGGTGTATTTTTCTTCCGATTGGCGCGTTTCTGCGTCTATTTTTGTCTTTTCGTTGCGTTTTTCGCGGGCATCTTTGCGGGCAATCGCGGTTTGTTCCGCTTTAACCGCCGTTGAGATTGCCTGCCGCGCCGTGATGTCAATCGTTTCTTCGGGACGACTCGCCTTCCAAGCGTCTACGGCATTTTTGAGCAGCGTTTCAGATTGCTGCAATTCGTCGGTCGCGTCGCGCTGTGCGCCCGCAAACTTCGCCAATGCCACCGCCTGCTTCGCCTGCAAGATTGTCGAAGGTGTTTTTTGATAATCGGCTTCGGCAATTTCCGGCGTTCGCGCATCGCGGAAAAAATCGGACGAATTACCGAAATATTGGACGGTTCTGACAGTTGCAATCGTCTTTCCGGTCGGCGAATACGGACTTAAATTTTCAAGCATTATCGCCTGACTCGGCGTGCGAACGAGAAAATGCGGTTCCGCCGTAATAATCAATGCAAAAGTTTGCAGCGGCGTTGTCACCGAGATTTTTGAATCGAATTCAAATGTCCCGCGCCGTTTGATTTCACCGAGATTATCAACCTGTCCGTCCGGCGAAATCGCCCATAAAATATAGGTCGCGTAACCCGCACCGAGTTCAAACGGACGCGGCATTTTCGATACCGTAACTTCGACTTCCGTCCCGTTTTTGTTAGTGCGTTTGATTTTACCCTCGCCTTTCATACGCGGAAAACGGGTTGTTCCGCGAAATTGTGTAATGACCAATTCGTCCAACGGATAAGTAATCGCCGTCGTCTGACGCGCCACGTCAACCTGTCCGAATGTCAAAATAAATGTTGAAAAAATAAATAATAATGCCGCTAAAATATTAAATGTTCTTGAATGTTTCATAAGTTTTCTCAATCACGCGATACCTTTTAGAAAGATGCCATATTTTATTTCCAAGTTGCAAACTTCGATAAAGTCAGAACCGTCTGCGGTAGCGGGCGGTTAAATTATCTTAACGGAAATACTTTATTGCCAACATAAACCATCCGCTACCGCAGACGGTTCTGACCTGCGATTTGCAATCTGAAATTCGCGCAAGTATATTCAAACTTTCGCTAAACCGATGAATGACTTAAAGCGATTACTCAAATATCTGCGCCCGTATTGGGGAATTTTCGTGATTGCCGCCGTCGCAATGTTTTTGGGTGCGATTTTTGAAACCGCAACGGGCGCATTGCTCGTGCCGATTTTCGACCAGTTTTCGGGCAATCCCGCACAGGAATCAAAAACACTTTTCGATTTAAACAGTTTAATTCCGCGGAATGATTGGTTTCAGGCTTGGGTAATGATTACGGTTCTCCTTCTGGGTTTTACGGTTGTTAAAGGAATCGCCGAGTATTTTTCTTCCTTTTTGATGGCGAAAATAGGTCAATCGGCAGTTCTCGATCTGAGAAAGGAACTCTACGATCATCTGCTCAAACAGCCGACAAGTTTCTTTGAAAAACACCGGACAAATTACCTCGTTTCGCGCCTCGTCAACAGTTGCGCGGCGATTGAGCTGTCTGTTTCATCAAACTTGCGGGACGTTTTGCGCGAGGCATTTATGCTGTTCGCATTTCTGGCTGCCGCATTTTATTACAATGCGAAATTGATGTTCGGTGCTTTAATTGTCGCCCCGATCATTGGCGGAATGACGGCAAAATTTAGTAAGTCTCTCCGAAAACTTGCCGAAGAATCCTTTGAAGGCAATAAACTTTTGACCGACACAGCCCAGGAAACACTCGCCAATCAAACAATCGTCAAAGCCTACACTGCCGAAGAACGCGAAAAATCGCGCTTTCTCAAAGCCGCCAACATCATTGCCCGTGCAAATTTGCGTTCGGCAAAAATCGCCGCGACTTCACCGCCGACCATCGAACTTATCGGCATTATCGCCGTCGTTATTTTCTTTTATTTCGGTTTGCGCGAAATCAATGCAAAAAATATGGACGCGTCACAGTTTTTTACTTTTTTGTTCTTTTTGTTCCGCAGCTACGATCCGATGCGAAAAATTTCGCGCCAGCACAACGAACTAACCAAAGCATTCGCGGCGGCACGCGATGTTTGGGACATTTTGGATGAAGACGAAATTTTGCCGGAAACGCCAAACGCAGTTGAATTGAAGCCTTTGCAAAACAAAATCGAATTAAAAAATGTTTCGTTTAATTACCAAACCGACGACAAAAAGATTTTGCAAAATGTCAGCTTAGAAATCCCGAAAGGCTCGATGATCGCGCTTGTCGGCGAAAGTGGCGGCGGAAAATCTTCGTTGATTAAATTGGTTCAAAGGCTTTACGATCCGACAAACGGGGCGATTTTGTGGGACGAAACGGATTTGCGCGATGCTAAAATTCTGAGTTTGAAAAAACAAATCGCGCTCGTCACGCAGGAAACTGTTCTGTTTAATGACACGATTCGCTACAACATTTCATACGGCAACCCGAACGCCTCGGACGAAATGATTACCGAAGCCGCGCGGATTGCGTTTGCCGATGAATTTATCAGCGAAATGCCGAACGGTTACGACACAATTGTCGGCGAACGCGGAATTTTTCTGTCGGGCGGTCAGCGGCAGCGAATTGCGATTGCGCGTGCCGTTCTAATCAACGCGCCGGTATTAATTTTGGACGAAGCGACTTCGGCACTCGACACCGAAAGCGAAAGTTTGGTCCAAAAAGCATTGGCAAATCTGATGCAAAATAAAACCTCAATCGTCATCGCGCACCGTCTTTCAACCATCCGCAAAGCTGACAAAATCGTCGTGATGGAACGCGGCAAAATCATTCAAACCGGAACGCACAACGAACTGCTCGAAAAAGGCGGAACCTACAAACGACTTTACGAAATGCAGTTTGCCGAAGAAGAAACAATACCTTTATAAAATTTCTTTACCTTGCTTGTTTATGATTGTTATAATTATTGTTGAGTTGAGATTACTTTTACTCACCCACCAAAATGAAAAAATTAAAACAACCTAAAAAGAAACCATTTGGCATACTTATCTTAATTTTCTTTGTTTTATTTGGACTCTATTTGATGATTCTATTTCCATCTCTTATTGGAAGTCAAAAGATTGGAAATGAAGTAAATGCCGTTTCAAGACTAAGAAGTTTCTATAACGCCCAACAAGAATATTTTGAAAAAACGAAAAAGTTTTGTGGAACTTTGGATGAACTCTCCAAAATAAATTTGATTAACAAAAAATTAGTTTCCGGTCAGGAATCAGGTTATAACTTTATTTTAACACAGACTGAAAATATTTGTTCTTTCACCGCATCCCCCATTTCAAGTTCGGATGGAACAAGATCAATCTTTATCTCAAATATAGATAATGGCAAAATTCACGTTTCGACTGACAAAACTCAAATTGCTGATAAAAACTCCCCTATTCTTAATAATTAGCTAAATTTTTTAAATCTTGAAAAATGAAATTATCTGCACTCTCAAATATGCAGGTTTTCGTTCTTTCTACTACAATATCTTAGTGTGAATCAATATCAGGCTTTATCTTGAATCAGGCGAATCTTCGCTTTGATTTATGTTAAAATGTTTGGTAAATGGAGTTTTGAAGATATGACACCGCAAGAAATAATTAACGAAATACATAAATTGCCTTTTCCGCAACAAGAAAAAATTGCTAAAACAGTTTTGAAAAATCGCGGGACAAATGAAATCCCAAATCCGAAACCGACCGAAGAACAATTCGTTCAGCATCTTTTTGATAAAGGTTTAATTACACATATTCCCGAAGGCTTGACTGATGAGGATAATGATTTTGAGCCTGTCGAAATCGAAGGCGAATCGTTGTCCGAACAAATCATCAGGGAGCGTCGTTGATGGAAAATTATTTTTTTGACAGTAGTGGTTTGGTTAAACGATACAGAAATGAAACCGGCACAAATTGGGTTTTGCAGATTTACCGTCCGACTTCAAAAAATATCATTCATATCGCGCAAATATCGCTCGTCGAAGTTACTGCCGCCTTAACTCGAAGAATGAATAATCCAAATTTATACTCTAAATATCAAAAAACAGTTAAGCGGTTTGAACGTGATGTTCAACTTCGTTTTAGTGTTTTCAAATTAACTGATTTCGTTATTCATTCGGCTGTAAATCTAGCAAAAAATTACCATTTGCGTGGCTATGATGCCGTTCAGTTAGCTTCAGCATTAGAAATCGAAAGAGAACTCGCACTTTTCAACTTGCCGCCAATAACTTTCGTTTCTGCTGACAACGAATTAAATTCGGCAGCGCAATCGGAAGGCTTACAAATTGAGAATCCGAATAACTACCCCTAAAAATTATGAAATCAATGACAGGCTTCGGGCGCGGCTTTGAAGCGAGTGATGTTTTTGCCGTAACCGTTGAATTAAAAACAGTTAATAATCGTTTTTTGGATGTTAGTCTGAGGCTTTCAGGCGAACTCGCGTCGCTTGAATCAATCGTCAAACGGCAGATCGGAAACCGGCTTTCGCGCGGTCGCATCGAAGTAAATTTGAGTTACGAGCGCACAACCGAAATCGTTTATGAACTTAATCGTCCGATGATTGCCGGTTATCTCGCGGCGATGAAACAGATGCAGAACGAATTTGCGCTTTCCGGCGAACCGGATATAAATGTGATCGCACGTTTGCCGAACGTCGTGCAACCGAAAAAGGAAGAATTGAGCGACGAATTTACCGCCGGAATTGAGAAAGCGTTAGATGGTGCGCTCGATGATTTGGAAAAGATGCGTGAGGTTGAAGGTGAAATTCTTCATAAGGAACTCGATTTTCGTCTGTCGGAAATTGAAAATCGCCTGCCGGCAATCGAATCCGAATCAGATAAGGTTGCTGAAGAATATCGCGTTCGTTTAACTAAAAAGGTCAACGATTTTCTGTCGAAGGCGGAACTGCAAGTCGAAATTGACCAAGGCAGACTCGCGCAGGAAGTCGCCTTTCTCGCCGACCGAAGCGACATTTCCGAAGAAATTCAACGACTTAAAAGCCACATCGAACAGTTTCGGCAAATTATGGCGGACGAAAAAGATGTCGGCAAACGGCTCGATTTTCTGACGCAGGAATTGAACCGCGAAGCAAACACAATCGCTTCAAAAACCAATAATTTGATAGTTAAAGAAAATGCGCTGGCGATAAAATCCGAGATTGAGAAAATCCGCGAACAAGTGCAAAACGTCGAATAGTGGTGAATGGTGAATGATGAATGGTTAATAATTAAATTCACCATTCACCATTCACCATTCACCATTCACCATTCACATGAAAGGAAATCTAATCATTATCAGTTCGCCGTCGGGCGGCGGGAAAGGAACTTTGATTAAGGAAGTTCTGAAAACCACTGAGAACATCGGCTATTCCGTGTCTTACACGACTCGTGCGATGCGTGCCGGTGAGGAAAACGGGCGTGATTATTTTTTTGTTTCGCGTGAGGAATTTACAGAAAAAATTTCTCATAATGAATTTCTCGAATACGCCGTCGTTCACGGAAACTTCTACGGAACGTCGAAAACGCAGGTCAATAAAGACATTAGCAACGGTCGTGACGTAATTTTGGAGATTGACGTGCAGGGCGCAGAAAATATTATGAACGACTTTCCCGAAGCCGTCAGTATTTTTATTTTGCCGCCGACATTCGAGATTTTGCGCCGGCGTTTGACGGAACGCGCCACCGAAACAGCGGAAAATCTCGCGCTTCGTTTGAACAATTCGTTCGGTGAGGTGCAAAAGTATTTCGAGTTTGAATATGTCGTGGTTAATGACGATAAAATCCGTGCAACGATTGATTTACAAACAATAATTTTAGCGGAAAGACTGAAACGCGTTAGACAAACAGCAGTAATTCAGGATATTCTTGATAGTTTCGACATCTCCAAATTCAACACCGTTGGAGACTAAAACAATATGGCTGAAAAAATAATTGAAGAAACACTGGAAACGTCAGAAAACTTAGAAAATTCGGAAAATAATGCACCGCGAGTGCAACCCGCAATTGACTCAAAATACCGGATGATAATCCTTGCAGCGCAGCGCAGCAAACAGCTTCAACGCGGCGCAACGCCCCGCGTCGAACTCGATCCGCGAAAAACAAAAATGACGAGAATTGCGATGAAAGAAATTGAAGAAAAGAAAATCAATTTTGAAACATTGACCGAACTTCAGTTTTCGACCAAGCAATAAAATCACTCAAATTTTATTATTCTTACTCCAAATAACAAATTCGGAGGCAATTTTTCGCGCCTCGATTTCAAAAGGAATCTCTAAATAAGCCGCCGCCCGCGCATTGAAATCAAACCTTTTTCTTTTTCTTATATTATTAAAATAGCTCTTGAAATATTTCCATAAAAACCGCCCAAAACCCTCGTGGCGGTACTGTAAAACGTGAGCGATTTCGTGAACGACCAGATTTTCGCTGATTCTCAAAAGATTATTTTCACTGCGCCAGAAATTTTCCGGGAAAATATAAATTCGTCTCCCAATTGTGATGCCATCAATGCCTAAAACGGAAGTTAAACGATGTGTAAAACTTCCGCCGTAAAAATAGATTGCGGGTAAAACGAATCTTTCCTGACCGAGATATTCACGAAAAAACTGCTCGATTTTTTTATGCGATTTTTCTCCGAGCTTCATAGAAAATAAAAAAAGCCGCGATTGTTCACGGCTTTTACACGTTTGTTTTAACGGTAATTATTTGTTGATGTTTTTGCCGGCATTGCTGACGGCATCACCGACGGCATCAACCGCATCGCCGACTCCGCGTTTAAGTTTTCCCCAGGTTTCCTGTGTTTCGCCTTCGGCATTCTGCACATCGCCTTCGGCTTCCAGTTCGCGGTCGTTGGTTACTTCACCGACTTTGCTTTTGACCGTGCCTTTGACTTGTTCCCATTTTCCGCCGACTTCATCATTATTTGGTATTGACATTAATTTACTCCCTTATTCAAATTTCGTGTATTAATTTAAATCAAAATTACACTTAAATTTCAGTAATGCAAATTTATTGCCAGGCTTAATCAAACTTGATGTCTAAATTAATAATGAAGCAGATTGCGGTAAAAATAAAGTCCCGTGAAATTATCAAACTCTCTGCCTGTGAACTGATACCTCGTTGCGAGATTTCCCGTCGCATTACCGAAAGAATCGTAACTTGCCGATGATGTGATGTTGCCCGACGAATCCGTTAAAGCATTCGTGCTGCCGAGATGGTCAGCCAAGAAGTATTTGACATCATTGCCCGTTTGGACACGCAACTTATTATCAATCCCGTCGCCGTTGATATATTTTGTCAAAGTGCCGCTGTTATCATCAACTAAAATATCTTGTCCGTCGTAAATGAACTTCGTGTTTTCCTTTGTCCCGGCAAAATATCGCTGAACTCGCCGACCGAGTGCATCGTAGCGGTAACGCATCGTTTGGCGGCGTGTTGAAGCCATCGTCAGCCGATTCTCGTAATCCCAAGTAAATCGCCAGAACTCTTTACCTTCGGCTTTCGTCGTCATATTGCCGTTGGCATCATAGTTGTAGTTTGAATTTGCCGTCGCGCTGACACGATTGAACTGACCCGTTTGATAATTGTAAGTTGTGCTTTTGTGTGATGAAGTCCGGTTGCCGACATCATCAAAATTGTAGCTTTCGTTCGCCTGATTTGGGTTCGAGTAAGTCGCCGAAGTCAGCCGGTCAACATTGTCATAGCCGAACGAGCGTGTCTGCGTCGGCTCAACAATCTGGTCAATCTGTGAAGCCGTGTTGTAGTGATATTGACGGTCAAACAAAGTCGCTGTCGAACTCACGTCTTTCAAACGCTTCAACCTGTCCAGATTGTCGTAATCGTAAGTCGTCGTGACACCGTTCGGCAAAACACGAGTTTTGAGTTTGTCCGCTTCGTCTTAGCCGAACGAAATCGTCGTGTTGTCGGTCGAGTCGTTAATACTCGTCAAACGGTCGGCATCGTCGAGATTGTATTTGGCATACAGCGACCGTCAAACTTCAGACGCTTTTGATTGACCGTCGCCGTCAGTTCGTATTCACGGGCAATTGTATGACCGAATACGTCAATCTCCGACTCCAGACGATTGCGGCTGTCGTAATTGAACGACACCGTTCCCGCGTCATTCGTTGCCATTTTCAGCCGTGAAAGCTCGTCGTAAGTGTAAACTGCCGTCTGAATCGGAGTCGGCACGGGAACAGTATTAATCGCTTGTAAATAATTGATCTTCTTCAAACGATTGAAATTATCGTATTCATAACCCGTTTCGCGCCCCAGATAATCAATCCGTTTTTCACGATTGCCGACCGCATCGTAAATGTAGGTCATCGTGCCGCCCGCACGGGTTTGCGTCAGCATTCGCCCCAACGGATCGTAGGTGAAATCGTAAACCTGATTTTTGGCATCCGTCACCTGCGTCATCTGATTGCGGGCGTTGTATCTCGTCGTCGTGACTTCGCCGTCCGTGTTCGTGACCGTGTTTCTGCGCTCCGCGTCATAGTAATCGTAAACCGTATTTCTGCCCACCGTGTCCGTCACCTGTTTGATGCGCCCCGTCGGATCGTAGGTGAATGTCTCCGTCAGCCGCGCCGTCGCCGTCGCTTCGGCAAGCGGATATTTGATTTCCCGCAAACGGTTAAAATCGTCGTAAGCGTAATCCGTCTGATTGCCCAAACCATCCTTTGTCAATTTCAGATTCGACATCAAATCGTAATCGTAGTCCTTGATGTGCAGCAGCGGATCGGTGATCTTCGTCAGCCGGTAAGCGTTGTCGAAAGTATAACTCGTCACCTTGCCGCGCTCGTCCGTCATACTTTCGAGCAGTCGGCGCACGTCGTATTTGTAGGTGATTTTGTCCGCATTCGGGTAAATCATCTCGACCTTGCGCTGCGCGTCGTCGTAATAATTATAACTCGTCACATATCCCAAAGCGTTCGTCACGGTTTTCGTTCTGCCCCGCGCATCGTAGGTGAAAGTCGTCTTTTTGAGATTGGCATCTTCGACTTCCTGAAGCAGTCCCGAAGCGGGAAACCATTTGAACTTCGTCAAATTATTCCGCGCATCCTTAATCGAATCCGGCAAACCCTTATTATTCGCCGCCGGATATTCAATCGTCGTCACTTTCCCCAAAGCATCCGTCGTCGTTTTCAGATTCCCGTTCGCGTCGTAAGTGTTGGTCGTCACGCCGCCCAACTTATCCGTCCAAGTCAAAACCTGTCCGAACGAATTATAGGTAAAAGTATCCGTCCCCAAATCGGTCGTCCCGACCTTTTCCGTCTGCGTCAGCCGATTGCCGTTTGGATCATAGGTATAAGTTGTCTCCCGCCTAAGCGCGTCAGTTTGTTTAGTTCTGTTCAGTTTACTGTCGTATTCGTAGGTAATTGTTTGTCCGGCACTGCCGCAGTTGCAGTTTCCTTCAATCTTTTTGACGACGTTTCGACCGCTGCCCGGATCGAAATAATATTTCGTAATGCGTCCCAAAATATCCGTGACCTGTGTGTAGGCGGGATTCGTGTAGTCGAGAGTGTATTTTTCAACGCCGCCTTGTTTTTCCGAAGTCGTTGCGCGTCCCGCCGAATCATACAAATGCGTTTCCAGAATGTTGTCGAGCGCGTCTTTAACCGTCGCTAAATAGGTGTTCCCGTTGATCGTCGTGTATTCAAATTTGTATTTGGAACCGTCATTATAGGTCACGGTTTTGAGCAGTGTCGTGCTTGGATAATATTCATACGTTGCGACGACTCCAATCGAATCACTGATTTGCTGAATTGTTCCGTTAGCATTCGGTGTCAGAGTTAAATTTCTGCCGAAAGCATCGCTAATCGCGGTTACTTGACGACCGAAATTGTTGTAAGTCAAAGTTGTTTGATTGTTGTTCCGATCTTTTTGCGAGAGCAGTTTTCCGTTTGCATTAAATTGATGAACGCGCCCGTCTTTGAACGTCAAAGTGTAGGTAATATCAGTATTTTTAACAACTTGTCCGTAAAAGCCCGGCGTTGCCGGAGTAAAAGGCGCAGTCGTCTCCGTGCGCCCGAAATAAACCGCTCGTCCATCCGGCAGAGCCAGCCGCAGGCTGTAATCGTTAATGGCAATAATGTTTTCGTCATATTGTGTCGCCCATCCATAACCGAAAATGCCTGAAAATTGCAGCATACTGTTATATGTGCGGAAAATACCGACGCTTTCGCCGATGCCCGGTAAATTGTAGTCGGACTGCTGCAAATACATATTGCCGTTCATCACATTAACCGGCGCACCAACCTTTGTATTACACCACGTTGCGCCTGCATTCTGATCGGCATACGTTGATAGTCTGACGATTTCAGATTTTTTTGAGCGAGTGCCGGAAACTGTAATGGCATAAAATTCATAAATTTGATTGTCTGCTAATTGAGTGGTTGTGCCGGACGGGTTATCGTTTTGTCCGAAAACTTCGAGTTGAAATGAGTTTATTCCATTAAGACCCGAAATATAAGCAGTTGTAAGGTCTCCGCCCTGAGGAACATTTGTAAAATAATTAACTTCTTTAGGAACAGAGGCGGGAGAAATTAACATCTTCGGCGCATTAATATCCAAAGTTGTCGCAGACATTGACGTAGAAGTTTTTAATCTCGTTCCGGCACTTGCAATAGCGTATAAATAGTAAGTTCTATTTGTATCTAATCCGACCGCCATTCCGCTCGGATCGCCATTAATGTCAACGCTTTTAAGAAGATAAGAATTCGCTCCTTCGGGACTTCCTGCAATATAAATATTCATACTGGTAGCACCGGACGGAAAAGTTGCCGAATAGCTGATTTGTTTATAACCGGGACCGGCAGTTGCCGCCACCGTCGGCGGACTCGGAGGTTGGCATTGTCCATAGATTGAATTGGCTAAACCTGTTAAAAAACACAGTAAGGAACAAACATTTAGCTAAATTGTGAGTAACCGATTTAAATCCCCGACTTGACGAAGTGGTGGTTTTCATATTGAACCCTCAAAAGTTGTAGAAACTTTTAAAACCTTATAATGTGATAATTTATTGAGATAATTCCAGAGCCGGTGTATGAATTAGATTTTGTTCCTGCGGTAAAAATACTGCACTCGTGTTCTCGTAACAACCGGTTGCATAGCTGAAAGAGCGGTCAAAAATGATCGGCACCATTCTGTGCGCCGTAACTGGATGACCATTGGTTCAGAATCATTTACCAAGACTCCCGGAATCGGCTGACTCCGCACCGCATTTCCCAAATAGCTGTCTCCGATGGCAACCGACGGACGATTATTGCTTTGCGCCAAACTATAATTTTGACTAAAACCGGGCAAAAAAAACGAAATAATCGAAAATATCAAAAACCGGATGGAACCATTCATCCGATCTCAGAGAATCAATTTATTTGTGAACAGGACAAGTCTAAACTCTCAATCTAATTTCTGTCAACAAAAATCTTCGACTTCGGAAAGTTTTCCTAAGTCGAAGATTTTTTGTTGAATAACCGTTAAAACCGGGACCAGATTTATTGTCTTTTCACATTACATTCCTTTATAATTCGGTCCGCCGCCGCCTTCGGGCGTGACCCAATTGATGATTTGATACGGATCGGCGACATCGCAGGTTTTGCAGTGAACACAGTTTGAAAAATTCACTTTCAGTTCTTTGCGGTCGGTCTTTGAATCGAACTGCATTTCATAAACCGCCGCCGGACAAAACCTTTGACACGGATTGCCGTATTCTTCGGCGCAGCGCGTCGCGCAGATTTCCGTGTCAAGAATGTGCAGATGCGACGGCTGATCTTCATTATGCGCGACTCCGGCGTGAAAAACGTCCGTTACCTTATCAAAGGTCAACTCTTTATCAAATTTCAAATTCTCATAACGCTTGCCGTTTTCAGGATAATCTTCGAGCATTTCCATTCGTTCGTGTCCGGCGATATGATGCTCCTTCGGCATAAATCCCCAAGCCATTCCGCCGGTTAAAAACTGCAAACCGCCGTTGACGAGAGCCGACCAGCGACCCGATTGAAAGGACGCGTGAAAATTGCGAACCGGATGAAGTTCGTCATACATCCAACTCAGATTGACCTTATCTTCAAAAAACTTAAGTGTTCTCGACGTAAAATCTTCGTGTTCAAATGCGCTGACAATCGTTTCCGCCGCGAGCATTCCCGATTTCATCGCTGTATGAATTCCTTTGATACGCTGTCCGTTCAGAAACGAAGCCGAATCGCCGACGATCAAAACGCCGTCCGCGTAAAGTTTCGGCATCGTCCAGTAACCACCCGCGTTGATTGTTTTTGCGCCGTATTTGAGCATTTTTCCGCCCTTCAAAAGTTCGGCGATTTGCGGATGAGTTTTGAATTTTTGGAATTCGGCGTGCGGGTCAATATTCGGGTCACGATAATCCAAACCCGTGACGTAACCGATTGAGATCACATTATTTTTCATCCCGTAAATCCAGCCGCCGCCGTAAGTCTGTGTGTCCGAAGGAAATCCGAGCGTGTGAACGACTTTTCCTTCTTCAAAATTTCCTGCCGGAACTTCCCAGAGTTCTTTAATTCCTAAGCTGAAAACCTGAACTTCCTTGCCGGCATCAAGATCAAGCCGTTGAATAATTTGTTTTGCGAGAGAACCGCGTGAACCTTCGCCCAAAACCGTGACTTTTGCCAACAGATCAACACCCGCCTCAAAATTTCCTTTAGGTTTGCCCTCTTTATCAATTCCCTTGTCGCCGGTGCGAACGCCGATTACGCGGTCGTTTTCGTCGTAGAGAATTTCTGACGCGGGAAATTCGGGGAAAATATTGATTCCGGCTTCTTCGCATTTTTCGGCGAGCCATTCGCAAACTTTGCTGAGAGAAACAATGTATTTGCCCTTATTTTTGAGCGGCGGCGGAACAATCGGCGCGTTGATCGCGCGATTTTCCGTCAGATACCAAAAAGCGTCGCTCGTCACGGACGAATCAACCGGGCAGCCTTGTTCGAGAAAATCCGGCATCAATTCCCGAATCGCAATCGGGTCCATTACTGCACCGGACAAAATATGTGCGCCGACAAACGAGCCTTTTTCGATCACGGCAATTTCGAGTTCACCGATTTTTTTGCCGCGTCCCGATTTTTCGACAAATTCGTCGTGTTCGGTAAGACATTTTTTAAAATGCAGAGCCGCCGCCAAATTAGCCGGACCTGCGCCGACAAAAACCACGTCCATTTCCAGTTGTTCGCGTTCAATCATAATTTCCCTTCAGAATGAATGACTATTCATTTTTCAAATTATACCAAAATAACCGGTTATAAATGAAATTTGGAAATAGAAATTATTCATCGTTTTTTATAGATAGGATTCTTATTCCAAAAATATGATAAAACCTCAAAATCAACCTAACAACATTCCTTTAATCGTTTTACTCATTGGAACGACAATTTTGGCGATTCCTGCCGTTTTCGGAACTTTTGCCCTGCTTGAGACTTCTTCAGGTCCGGGCATTAGTCTAAATGATTTTCCGGGAAAAATTCTTTTCTTAATATCAATCGGCGGATTTCTGCTCTTCGCCGGATATATTCTGACGGCTTGCTTTCGTCGGCACAGCAGCATTTTTTGGTTTTTCTCGATGTTTTACAATTTTGCATTGGGCGGTTGTTACTGGTATTTAATTTTCAAGAGTTTGTTAGATTCACCAAAAAATTTCAATGTTGATATTTTCGGAATTATTCTCTTACTTGTTCCGCTCTGGACAGTTTTCGTCTCGATTTCTTCAGCCTATTATTTCAAGTTTGCATTATTCAACAAAAATTCACACTATCTTTAAACTTGAAGTTCACAGAAATTTGCTTATGATTGACACTTAGGTTTATTCGATGAAATTAAATTACCTGAGTGTTTTCTTATGTTTTTGCGTTCTATTTTGTGCGTCCTGCAAAACTCAAAATCAAATAAAAGCTAACAACGAAATGCCGCAAAAAATTCTTTGGGCGTGGGAGCGTCCCGAAGATTTGCGTTTTCTCGACGCGCAGAAATTCGGCGTTGCTTTTCTCGCCCAAACACTTAATTTGCAGCAGGATGAAGTCGTATTTCGTCCGCGCCGTCAGCCGCTCGAACTGCCGCCGGACATTTATTTGGTCGCCGTTACGCGCATCGAAACAATTAAGGAAAATTCAAAGCGTCCGACGATGACGAACGAACAGCGAAATAAGATCGTCAATCTTGTCAAGAAAACGCTCGAATTGCCGAGTGTCAAAGCCGTCCAGATTGATTTCGATGTCGTCGTTTCGGAACGCGCATTTTATCGTGAATTGATGAAAGATTTACGGCAAAACTTACCTGAAAATACGCCTCTAACTATGACATCGCTGGCTTCGTGGTGCATCGGCGACAGTTGGTTTAATGATTTTCCGGTTGATGAAGCCGTGCCGATGGCTTTCGTGATGGGTGCAGACGACAAATCGGTGCGTGATTTTCTGGCAAAGGATAATGATTGGCGCGAGCCGCTCTGTCGCGGAAGTTACGGCATCTCGATTAATGAACCGTTAAATATAAATTATAAGCCTAATCGCCGTATTTATTACTTCAAATCGAAGGCTTGGGAAAAAAGCGATTTGGACAAACTAACCCGTTAATATATGAAAAATATCACTCGTTTAATTGTCTCGACCTTACTGATTTTTGCGTTTTTCGCTAATGCTCTGCCGTGCGGTCCGTCTTATTTATCGCCGATTTTCGAGTATGAACACGCGCCCGACGATCCGTTTGAAAACTTTGCGGCTGGCAGAATCGGAATTTTGAAACCGACTTACCGGCGCGTTGTGCTGGTCGCGGCTTTTCGCTACCTAAACGGCGGCGGTTATTCGCAGGATGAGCAAAAGGCTTTGGTTGATGTCTGGAAAGCTGAATTTAACAATAAGAGTTTTGTGGAAGACGACATCAGCGAAAGCGTTAAAGGTTGGGTTGACAAACGCAAATCCGTCATCGGCAAGGAAGCGAAAACGCCCGAAATTTACGTCGAACGCGAGTACGGCGGCTACGATTTTTTCCCGAACTGCACGAAAAACGCCTTTGAAACCGCCACGATAACTTTATCCGACAGAGTATCTTCACACGGCTCGGACGATAAAGATGTCAAAGATTGGGTGACGGCGCAGGACAAAGTTTTTGAAAATTGCGCGAGCGGTAAAACAATGCCTGCCGCGCCGAACGAAACAATGTCCGAATGGCTGCAAAAAGACCGTAATTATCAAATTGCGGCAGCGGAATTTTACTCGCTCGATTACACGGATGCGAAACGGCATTTTGAAGAAATCGCGCAGGATTATAAATCGCCGTGGCAGGAAACGGCGGAATATCTCGTCGGCAGAACTTTAATCCGGCAGGCGAGTTTGTCGAAAGACGCTGAAAAATCAAAATCGCTTTACGTTGAAGCCGAACAAAATTTGTCGCTCGTCGCCACCAAAAGCGGCAAGTTTGCGGATTCGGCGGAACGAATGATCGGTTTGTTAAAGTATCGTCTGCGTCCGCAGGAACGTGTCCGCGAACTGGCGCAAACCATTGCGACACAAGGCGGAAATAATTTTCGACAAGATTTGATTGACTACAATTGGCTGCTTGATAAATTTCAAAAAGAATCGCTTGAAGCCGAAGACAAGCGAAAGGAAGTAATTAAACCGACGGACGCAAATTCAAATACCACCGAAACTATTCAAAATTCAAATAAAATTGATGACAGCAATACAACCATTGATCTGCCGCACGACGAAGGTGATTTGAAAATTACGGTTTACAGTGAAGATTACTCGAAAAACTGGACATTCTACATCAAACCGGACGCGACCGATGACGAAGCTGTCACCAAGGCTCAAACAACTGTCGGGCAGCGTTTGACCGACAAAATGAAGGAGCAAGTCCGCGAGGCGCGAAAGTCCGCTTATATTGGACGTTACGAACCGAACAGCGACAGCGAATATCAGGGCGGCTATTACGGTTCGGAAACGATTTCGCTCTCGCTTTTGCCGGATTATTTGCGGCTTGACGATCTGACCAACTGGCTTTTTACATTTCAGATTCCGGGCAACGAAGCGTATCTTTACGCACTTTCCGAATATCGGCAGACTAAATCTGATTTGTGGCTGCTGACGGCGATTTCCAAAGCCGAAACAAATTCGACCGAATTAAGTCGTCTGCTCGAAGCAGCGGATAAAATTGATCGTTCCGCGCCCGCTTACCCGACGATAGCGTTTCACAAAGCACGAATTTTGGCGGCACAGGGCAAAACGGCGGAAGCGCGAAAATTATTGGACGACGTTTTAAATTCGACGATTGAGTTGCCGATTTCGTCGCGGAATCAGTTTCTCGCCCAGCGCACGAAACTTGCCGACACACTCGACGATTATCTCAAATTCGCGCAGCGCAAACCTTTTGCCTTCGATATTGACGGCGAAAGCGGCACGATTGAACAATTTATCGCCGAGCAAAAATCATATTTCGATCCGAAAAACGATGTTACTCAAACCCGCGAACAATATGACAAGGAAGTTGAAGACCGGTTTGCCGACAAAAAAGTTTGGGAAGACCGCTCAATGTTCGATACTGAAACTATTGAAGTAATGAATCAGCATTTTCCACTGCCGTTGCTGCTCCAAGCCGAAAAATCGCCTGCGCTTCCTGATTATCTCCACGAGCGATTTGCGATTGCCATCTGGACCCGCGCCGTTTTGCTCGATGATTTTACGACGGCAAACAAAATCGCGCCGGAAGTCGTTAATTTTCATCCCGAATTAAAGGATTTGATGGACAAAATCTTTTTGGCAAAAACTCCGCTTGCCCAAAAACGCGCCGCACTTTTCCTAATTTTGAAAAATCCGATGGTCAGTCCGTATCTCGAAGACGGTTTGGAAAAAGCCGATAATGTTTTCGACAATTATGACTCGAACGATTGGTGGTGTGCGCCTTACGACACCGAATATGATGATGCAACCGCGCAGGAAATTCCGGCAAAACTGCCGCCGAAACCTTTATTTTTAACATCGGCTCAATCGGCAGCCGCGCAAAATGAACGCAAAAAACTCAAAGAAATCGGCGACGCACCGAAATTTATGGGCGAAAAGGTTCTTGAATGGGCAAAACTTGCACCGACCGATAAACGGATTCCCGAAAGTTTGTTTCAGGTTTATGAAGCCAACGGCTGGACGAAATACGGCTGCGGCAATAACGAAGAACTCAAAACTCAGATCGGCAATTTACTGAAGAAAAAATATCCGCAAAGCGAATGGACAATCAAGGTTATTGATGAAGAAAAAGGGCAGTAAAATCAGTATAACGAGTGGCAGCGAGTTTGATTCTGGACGAGAATCAAACTCGCTGCCGAATTAATTCTAATAATTGGCATTTGCCGCTGAAACAACCTTTTCCGCCGCGTCGCTCATTCCATTGGCGGGAATGATGCCGATGTTTGATTCGCTCAGAACACGTTTGCCTTCTTCGACGTTTGTGCCTTCGAGACGGGCGACAATCGGAATTGAAATTCCCAAGTTTTTCGCTGCCGCAACGACTCCGTTGGCGACCATATCACAGCGCACGATGCCGCCGAAAATGTTGATTAAAACAGCTTTGACGTTTTCATCGGCAAGCAAAATCCGAAATGCGTTTTCGACGCGTTCCTGCGACGCGCCTCCGCCGACATCGAGAAAGTTTGCGGGTTCGCCGCCGTGCAGTTTGATAATGTCCATCGTCGCCATCGCCAAACCTGCGCCGTTGACCATACAGCCGATGTTGCCGTCGAGTTTGATGTAGTTCAGATCAAATTTCGAGGCTTCGATTTCGAGTGGTTCTTCCTCACCCAGATCACGAAGTTCGGCGTAATCTTTGTGACGAAACATCGCATTGTCATCAAAATTCACTTTCGCATCGAGCGCGATCAGGCGATTATCTTTGGTCAGCAAAAACGGGTTGATTTCAACGATAGTCGCATCCATTTTTTGATACGCATCATAGAGCGAGATCATAAATTTCGCCGCCTGACCGATCAAATCAGCCGGAATGCCGAGTGCGAATGCCAGATTTCGTGCCTGAAACGCCCGCAGTCCGACTGCCGGATTAATCGTTTCCTTCAAGATCAATTCAGGCGTTTCTTCCGCGACTTTTTCGATGTCCATTCCGCCCGCCGACGAAGCCATAAAGACATCTCTGCCGGTCGTCCGGTCAAGCGTGATACCGAGATAAAATTCTTTATCAATCGGCAAACCTTCCTCGATCAGCAAAGTTTTCACTTCACTTCCTGCGGGTCCGGTTTGGTGCGTGATGAGCATCATTCCGAGCATCTGCGCGGCGATTTCTTTGGCTTCCGCCGGAGATTTGGCAAGTTTAACGCCGCCGCCTTTGCCTCGCCCGCCGGCGTGAATCTGCGCTTTGACGACGACAATATCCGTGCCTAAATCTTTTGCCGCCTGTTCAGCTTCTTCAGGCGTTCGTGCGACGATTCCGCGCGGCACCGGAACACCGTAAATTTTTAATAAATCCTTTCCTTGATATTCGTGTATTTTCATAAGTTTAGAAAAATTTTCGTGAATGTAAAACTTCAAAAAGTTTATCTTTCAGCATCGCAAAATGCAAAAGCAGTCTTGAATTGACTGCCTTTGCATTGAATAATTTGAATCCGTTGCGTTAATATTTTTTCGTAATGTTCGTATAAACCTTTAAACCGATTAATTTCCACTCTTTTCCTTCGGCAATATATTTGAGTTCAAAGGTTGAAGCGTTCGGTGTCGTCGGATATTCGCCCTTTGCTTCGAGCGTTTTAACTCCCGTGCTGCGTGTAATTTCCGGCGAACCCGTAAACTTTGCGGTCATCGAATTAATATCGCTCATATCGGCTTTGCCGTCTATGAAAGCCTGAAAATTGGTCTGCAAGGCTGCCGGCGTAATTTGTTTTTGCCAGACTTTCGAGATCGTCGAATGAAAATCCGTAAAATCCTTTTTTTGGAGCGCGTCGTTAAAGTCTAAAAGCGTCTTTTTGACGATAACCTGCATTTCATCGTCGGACGGAATCTGCGCTTTGGAAGCATCGGCTTTAATATAAGCCTTTGTTGCCGAAGGACTCGGCGAAGCTGATTCGGTCGGCGTAATTGTTCCGGTATTCGATAAATTAAACTTATCTTTATTGCAGAAACAACCCAAACCGACTGCCGCAATCACCGAAAGCGCAAGCATTCCGCTGACCATCGAATTTTTTCCGAAAACGATTTCATTGATAATTTTTTTCATTGTTTTCCCCGGTAAATTTTCTGATATTTGCTGTGACTTGACGCAATTATACCAGTCTTTTTGCAAAAGAAAACGGTTGACGAAACATTTTCACCAACCGTTTAATAAGTTTTAGGTTTCAGGTTCTCGAACTTAAAACCTAAAAAATATTTTACTGTGATTTTTCAACCAATTTTATCAGTGTTCGCAACGGAACAGCCGTCGGACCTTTTGCCTGATGCGGTTTTTCGCCGTCATTCCAGGCAGTTCCGGCGATGTCGAGATGCGCCCATTTTGCTTTGTCAATAAATTCCTGAATGAATACCGCGCCGACAATCGTTCCTGCTTTGCGCGAAGGTCCGATGTTTTTGATGTCGGCGATGTCGGATTTAATTCCTTTGCTGTATTCTCTGCCAATCGGCAACTGCCAGAAAGTTTCGCCCGCCTCGATGCCGCAGGCAATAATTTCATTAACCAAATCCTGATCGTTGCCCAAAACCGCCGTGTGAACATCGCCGAGCGCAACAATTACCGCGCCGGTCAGCGTCGCCATATCAATAATTTTTGTTGCGCCCTGTTTTTCGGCGTAAGCAACCGCGTCAGCCAAAATCAAACGACCTTCGGCATCCGTGTTGAGAATCTCAACCGTCTTGCCGTTCATCGCCGTCACGACATCGCTCGGACGCGTCGCTTTGCCGTCGGGCATATTTTCGACCGCCGCGACAATGCCGAGAACCGGCACCGAAGGTTTCAGCAAACCAATTGCCCGCATTGCGCCGAGAACGCTTGCGCCGCCGGACATATCGTATTTCATCGCTTCCATTCCTTCACCCGGTTTGAGCGAGATTCCGCCGGTGTCAAAAGTGATTCCCTTGCCGACAATGGCGAGAAGTTCACCTTTTTTTGCGGTGGACTTTTTCGGCTCGTATTTCAGAACAATTAATTTTGCCGGCTGTTCCGAACCGATGGACACGCTCAGAAGCGAACCCATTCCGAGTTTTTCCATCTTCGCTTCGTCGAGAATATCGCACTTCAAACCGGCTTCTTTGGCAATCGCCTGAGCGCGTTTCGCCATTTCGGTCGGATGCAGAATATTCGGCGGCTCGTTTGCCAGATCGCGCGTGAAATTCATCGAATCACCGATAATTTGACCGCGTTCCAATCCGTCTTTCAACGCCGATTCCTTTGCGCCTTCGACACAAACAACGAGATTATCAACCGATTTTGTATTTTTGTCCTTCGTGCGGTATTTATCGAGTTCAAACTGACTCGTGATAAAACCCTGCGCGGCATTTTGGGCAATTTCTGCAGCATCACCGTCGGAACGCGGCATCAGCGCGAAACTTTTGACATTACGCTTTCGCAAAAATCGCGTTGCGGTTCCCGAAACATTTGCGACGCTTGCCACCTTGTAATCGTTTTTGTCGCCGACTCCAATCAATAAAAGCATCGAAGCATTAGCCTTGCCTTTTGCCGAAAAACGAATTAAGGCAGTCTCATTGACTTCGCCTTTAAATTCTTCGTTTTTAATAACCGACGAAATAATTCCGCCGGTTAATTTGTCCAAATCTTTCAGAACGCCGCTTGACGATTTTTCATCTTTAAAGACCGCGATTGCCAAAGCATCAACATTTGCTTCCTGAAAATTTGTCGTAATTGCCTGAGTTTTCATCTGTAACCTCGTATTAAAAAAATATTATACCTGCAAAACTGTTTTAATTCTACAACTTATCTTTGATTTTCTTTCAATTGTTGTCGGGTTTCTTTATCAACCGCGCGTTTCATTTCCGTTTCGCGCTTGTCATATAATTTTTTGCCTTTCGCCACGCCGATTTCAAATTTGATGCGACCGTTTTTCCAGTAAATCCGCGTCACGACGAGCGTCATTCCTTTGATCGTCGTTTCCCGTTCGAGTTTGGCAATTTCGCGCTTGTGAAGCAATAGTTTCCGCGTTCGCAAAACGTCGTGATTTTCGCGGTTGCCGTGCGAATAATGCGAAATATGCGCGTTCATCACCCAAACTTCCCCGTCGCGCACCGTCACATAAGATTCCTTTAGTTGAATCCGTCCGAGCATTACACTTTTGACTTCCGTGCCTTTGAGCGCGATTCCGGCTTCATACTTATCCAAAATATGATATTCGTGAAAAGCGTGACGATTATTAATGATTTCTTTGTCTTCAACCGACATAAACTACCATTTTGCCAATCATTTATCAGACTGGCAAGTAAATATAACAATAAATCATTTGACAATGCGGTTTTAGGTTTTTAAATTAGTATTGCTGGTGGGAGATCGTCTAATGGTAGGACTGCAGTTTCTGGATCTGCCTATCGGGGTTCGAATCCCTGTCTCCCAGTAAAATCAAGTCTTGAGTCAAAAGTCTTGAGTCTGTGGTCAATCGGATTTCGGACTCAAGACTTTTAGTTCAAGACTTTTGACTTTTATGCAAGATTGGTTTGAAACACAAGTTCGTGTGCGCTATGCCGAAACCGATAAAATGGGTATCGTTCATCATTCAAATTACTTGGTCTGGTTTGAATTTGCGCGAAGTGAATTTTGCCGCGCTCGCGGATTTTCCTACAAGGAAATGGAAGAAAAGGATAATGCCTTAATGGTTGTCGCCGAAGTTTACTGCCGTTATAAATCACCTGCCTTTTACGAAGATGTCTTAACACTTCGCACCAAAGTCGCTGAAATCCGCAGCCGCAGTCTCCGATTTATTTATGAAATCTATCGCGGCGAAGATAAAATGCTGCTTGCCGAAGGCGAAACGCTCCATCTTGTCACCGATGAAAATAAAAAAGTTCGCACTCTACCTGATATTTACCGCGAAAAACTTCTCGCTGAAATTAACGACTCAAACGTCTTTCCCGACGAATCACCGCATTAAGCAACACGAAACGTGAACTAAAGTCTGGGTTCCGTTTTTATTACTTTTTCTTAACAATCACCAAAGTTATGTCGTCACCGGCGGGAGCTGTTTGAGTAAATGTCGAAAGTGCGGATTCAACTTTGTCGCGCAAGCCGGAAGCCGAACCGGAAAGATTTTTGCTGACCACCTGCGTCAATCTATCCATCCCGAATTCTTCGCCTTTGAGATTGGCGGCTTCCGAAACGCCGTCCGAATAAACCAATAATGCTTCGCCTGATGCGAGGCTCGTTTCGCCGATTTCGTATTCCGCCAGCGGCATAATACCGAGCGGAAAACCGCCCGAAGCAAGTTGTTCGACCGCGCCGTTGACGCGTCCGATGAGCGGCGGATTATGTCCGGCGTTAATATATTTCAAACTTCCGTCCGTTGTATTCAGTTCGGCAACAAATAATGTCACGAAACGATTCGTCGGTGTGTTTTCGCACAAATAGCGATTGACCGAGACGACGATTTCAACGAGCGGAGTTTTCGCCGCAACCTGTCCGTGAATCGCCGCGTGAAGCGATGACATCAAAAGCGCGGCGGCAGTTCCTTTGCCGGAAACATCGCCGAGCGCAATCAGCATTTTTCCGTCGTGACGCGGAATAAAATCGTAATAATCACCGCCGATTTCATAACAGGAAAATGAAATTCCCTGAAATTCGTAACCTTCGATGGTCGGCGGTGCGGACGGCTGAAAACGCTGTTGGATTTCGGTTGCCAGTTCGAGTTCGCGCTCCATTCGTTCGCGTTCAAAGCGTTCTTCGAGCAGCCGCGCATTTTCGACACGAATCGCGGCAACCGAAGCAAGCGTCGTTAAAATATTCAAATGTTCTTCGCTGAAAGTCGCTTCGTTAGTCGGCGAATCGGCATAAACCAAGCCGAAAACATCATTTTCATTAACGCACAGTGGAACCGCCAAAACCGAACGAATGCCGAGCAGAGCCATCGTTTGACTTGCATAGCGCGGATCGTGCTGTGCGTCGGCGGTCAGCACGGATTTGCGGTTTTGCAGAACTTCCTCCATCACCGTCCGGCTGATGCGGACTTCTTCAATCGTTTCTTCTTTGCCGCGAATTCGCGCGACCGTGATCTTCATTCCGCCTTCGGCTTCTTCGTCGCGCAGCATAATCACGCAGCGTTCCGCCGGAACCGCTTCAAAAACGAGCGAGGCGACCTGATTTAAAGTTTCATCCAAACCGCTCGATGAAAGCAGCGCGATGCCGACCTTGCTGATTAATCCTAAAAGAT
The DNA here is from genome assembly GCA_965247805.1 of Pyrinomonadaceae bacterium. Lineage (GTDB taxonomy): Bacteria > Acidobacteriota > Blastocatellia > Pyrinomonadales > Pyrinomonadaceae > JAFDVJ01. Next base: position 2,149,187 of record OZ252034.1, on the reverse strand, counting down.
CGTTCCGCGAAGTATATTGTGAACTCAAAAATTCGGCGGTCGTGTTCTTTTTCGGCGAGAGCGCGATAGTTTTCGACGGGTCGAGGGCTTCGGTATGATCGGCGATTAACGTCGCATTTTTGCTTTGCTGTAAACGCTCATCCTCAAAAACGATGACTGTTTCGCCGATTTGAATTTCACCGCCGTTTGTCAGCGGGAGCGGCATCGAAACGACTGAACCGTTGTAGCGCGTGCCGTTTGCTGAACCCAAATCCTGAAGCCAGAAAGCGTCGCCTTCCTTCCGAATTTCCGCGTGAAGCCGCGATGCAAAGGCATCAGGAATACAAATATCGCTGCGCGCCGAACGTCCGATGGTCGTCCGCAGGCGCGTGATGAAAAAGTTTTCAGCCTGTGAATCTGAGTTTTTAACGATTAATTTAGGCATACTCAAAATACTTCCAAAATTATTCGGAGATTGTTTCTGAAACTCTCTGTTTCCCGTAAATCACGACTGTTCCGCTGACTAAATCCTGCAAGGCGCGACCTTTTTGATTCAATGCCGAAAGTAAAAATCCTAAGCCCAAAGTCGCCGCCGTCAATAAATAGCCGATTGTGTGACGGAGTAAAAGCTGCAAAAATGTCGCCGGTGAACCGTCTTTTTGGACGATTCTGAGTCCGGTCAGCATTTTTCCGATGCTTTGTCCGCTGAACATCGGAAAGATCACGAAATTCGTCAATCCGAGTAAAAGCATTATCAGCCAACCCGTGTTGCTCAGTTCGCTGTTCAATAATTTCACTCCGTCGTTCCCGTAAAATCTGCCGAGCAGAAGTCCGAGAACCGGAATACAAACGAGCAGAATGTAGTCAATCAAAAACGCCCCGCAACGCAGCAAAAATGGTGCTTTGAGACGTTCGGCATCAAAATTTACGACAACTTGTTCAGGTTTTGTTCGTTTAACGGGAATCGCCGTTTTAGCATTAGCACTCATAATTTACTGCTTCTTATATCTTGTTGTTTCGATTCGGAATTTAGCCGACCGTGAAATACATTATCGTATCGCCGATGCGAATTTTATCGCCGTTTGTTAAAGTGTGCGGCTGACGCGGCAACAGACGAATCGGATCGCGCGTCGGCGGCATCAGCGTCGTGCCGTTTGACGAACCTAAATCTTCGACTAAAAAGTTGTTGCCGTCGCGCCAGATTCGCGCGTGGCGACGCGAGATTTTCGTTTGCGGATCGTATTTCGAGAGATCAACTTCGGGAAAAATATTCGACATCGGATCGCGTCTGCCAAGCAGATTTTCGCTTTTTTCGAGTCGAAATGACGAGGCTTCGAGTTCACCCGAAGCAACAATCGTCAACTTGGCGACTAAAGGCTGAACCGATGCCGCCGGCTGCGAAAGGCTTTGTTGGGCAATCGGCTGTTGTGCGCCGCAAAAAGCGCAAAACACATCGGTTGCGACAATTTGACGACCGCAGAAACCGCAGAAAACATTTTGTTCCGAGAATGCCTGCGGCGAAGGTGCGGATTTTACGCCGTAACTTACTTTATTCGCTTGCAGGTTGCTTAAATGTTCCTTTAATTCGTCGCGCATTTGTCCGGCGGACGAAAATCGCAAATCGGCGTTGTATTCGACTGCCCGCATCAAAATTCGCTCGATTTGATCCGATAATTGCGAATTAATCTGGCGCGGACGCGGATTTTTTTGAAAATCGAAAATCAAAAGCGGATTGCTCTGCGGGTCTGCGCCGGTCAAAAGATGAAACATCGTCGAACCGAGACTGTAAATATCCGAACGCGCCTCAACATTGCCGCTGAAAAGCTCCGGCGGCGCGTAACCCATTGTGCCGACTGCCGTAACCCCTTTCTCTTCTTTATTTACCCAACGTGCAATGCCGAAATCAATCAGCATTACGCGTCCTGAATTGCCGTCAATCATCACATTCGCCGGTTTCAAATCGCGGTAAATTACCGGCGGTTCGTGTTTGTGGAGATAATCCAAAACGTCGGCGACCTGAATCGCCCATTCGGTGACGCTTTTTTCGTCCACGCGACCTTCCGGTGCGGCACGAAGTCTGCCCGCCAGATCGCCGCCCGAAATATATTTCATCACGAGATAAAATCGCGCTTCCTTTTCGTCAAAAAAGTAATCGTAAATCGTCGGAATCGCCGGATGATCGAGCGATGTCAGGAGCATTGATTCGCGTTTGAAATCGCTGATTGCTTTATCCTGCTGGTCTGATTCGATGTAGCTCTGCACCATTTCCTTGACGGCGCGAAGCACTCCGCCGAGATTCCGGTCATTGGCAAGATAAACCGCACCCATTCCGCCGCCGCCGATTTTGCGGACGATTTCGTAGCGACCGTTCAAAATTACGCCTTCTTCGAGCGGTTTCAGTTTCGCCGATTTCCGTCCGTCGGTGTCGTTGTTGCCGATGTTCGGTTTAGTGTATGAACTTGCATCCGTTGATTGGGAATCTTTCGCCGGAACAGGTTCAGGTGAAATAATTGCCGGTTCTCCAGCTTTATTTTCTTGAATTTCTTCCTTTTGAATGATCTGGACAGAATCGTATTTCGTGTTGTCTTCCACATTATCAAGCGCAAAAGGTGTGTCCGGCATCGCAATTCCCGGCTCGATTATTTTAGGTTGTGATAAGGCATCGAATTCCTCATATTTTTCGGGGTTTGTTAAAGGTTCGACGGGAATCTCGTTAATGTTTTCCGGTGTATTTTCTATTAAAGGCGAATCTTTAAAAGAAGTTTTTTCAGATTGAACTGAAATTGGGTCAACCTCAAAATCCGCAAAATCTACCGGAATTTGGGATGGAACTTCTGCCGGCTCGACGTATTCGACAATCGGTGTCGGCACTTCCGTTTCAGTTTTACCGCTTTCTTCAAAATTTACCGGCTCTTGAACTTTTGAATATTCATTATAAACCGGCGCAGTTTCGTTTTTTTGTTCGACAAATTGAGGGTTTTCGTTTTCAATAATCGTCGGAGTCGGAGCATTTGAAAAATCGTCTTCATCACTCGGCGCAGGTTGTGCTGCCGCTTCATCATTTGCATTAGGAATAAATTTGGTCGGCGAAGTCGCCGTTGGGGAATTCGCGCTGTATTCGCTGGTGATTTTCGGAAACGGCGGCGGTGTGTCATTTATCGAACTTGCCGGAATCTCGACCGAATCGGTTTTCATCGTCCAATTTTCCGCCGTTGTCCCCGCCGGAGTATTGCCGTCATTTTCAAGTAATTTGCCGACCGGATTTTCCTTCGGACTTTCGATATTGACCACTGGCGGCATATCAATCATAGTTTCAGACATCGAACTATCATCTACCGGCACAATCGGTTTTAAGGCAATTCCGCAAAACGGACAAAATACATCATCATTGGCGACTTTTTCGCCGCATTCAGAACAATAGGACATTTTTTATTTATTTTCTAAACCAAAATCTGTTTAGCCTTACTTTATTTACTTACATTAAAACGCAAAAACGTCTTTCCGACAATAATTTCGTCGCCGTCAGTCAGAATATTCGGACTGCCCGGAATCAAACGCCTGCCGCGATTGATGTATGTTCCGTTGGTCGAACCCAAATCTTCAACCGAATATTTACCGTTCTGAAAAATGATTCGCGCGTGTCGCCGCGAAACTTTGGCTTCCGGGTCGTGCGCGTCCAAATCAACATCGGGAAAAATGCCGTTGTCTGCGTCCCAGCGACCGATATACGATTCTTCAGCGGCTAACTGAAACTCTTTGCCGACCGAATTGCCGCGCTCGATTGTCAAAACCGAATGAACGCCGTCAAGCGGTTTTGAATCGCTTTTCTCGACCGGTGTCGGCGCGACTTGTTCGATAATCGGTTCGATTCCGATTGAGGTCACACTTGCCGCGTTGAAAGACGGCGCGGAAAGCGGCGGTTGATAACTCTGCACTTTATATTCATTATTATTGCTCGAAGACTGCAAGTTTGTGCCGCATTCATCGCAGAATTGCGAACCGTCCAGATTTTCCGTTCCGCAAGTTTGGCATTTTGTCATTTTCATTTTCCTTGCGATAAAATTTTAGTTATTAATTTTTCAGGCAAACTCATTTTAACCTTTAATTGTAAGTTCGTAAATCGTAAATCAAATATCGAAAATCATCAAACGATATATTTAACAAATCTTTGAAACTTAGGATTTTGTTTTTGGTTTTTGGTTTTTTGTCGAAAAAATATCGCTTAGATCAATATCAATCCACCAAAAACAAAAAACTAAAATCTAAAAACAAAACACCAACAATACTTGAAACTAACCGTTAAATTTTGACGTAATATCGCATTGACGCTTGCTAAGTTACAATTTGCGTTAAATTCATAAACCTGAAACACAACTTCGTTTAAAGAGGGGAAAAGAGATTCTATGGCAATGAGCCGTAAAGGAAAAGTAATTATCGGCGCGTCCGTCGCCGTTTTGTTGTTAATCATCGTCGTCGCCAGCATATTTGCGACACGCAAAGACACGCCGGAAGTAACGGTTGTGAAGATCGAAAAACGCAAAGAACTTCGTTCAAATGTCACCGCTTCGGGCGAAATTCGTCCGATTCAGTTTATTAATCTGACCAGTGAAGTTCAAGGCAGAATCGAAGAAATCTACGTTAAAGAGGGCGATGCCGTCAAAAAAGGAACGGCTCTCGTGAAACTCGATCCGACGCAGCTTGAATCAAGCACTGACGCGCAGTTGGCTTCATTGCAGGCTTCGCAAACCGACGCACAGGTTTCGCGTTCGCAGGTAATTGCGGCGCAAAATCAATATTCACAGGCACAGCAAGGATTAATCGCCTCACAAGCCTCGACCGACACCGCGATTCAGCAGGTTAATACGGCGCGGCAAAATGTCGTCGCCTCGCAAACCGATGTTGATAAAGCGCAGGTCGAATTGAACGCCGCCAACCGTGAACTAAAACGCTCGGAAGATTTGGTTGAAAAAGGCGTGATTTCCAAACTCGAATTCGATCAAGCCAAAGACCGCGTTTCAAACGCCGAAGTTTCGTTAAGAAATGCTCAATCGCGTTTGAAATCGGCGCAGTTATCAATTAATGAAGCACAAGCCCGCGTGAATGAAGCCCGCGCCCGCGCCAACCAGCAGGTTGTTGCCGTCAAAGATGCCAAGCGCGGTGTTGATACGGCAAACTTGAGCGCGGAATCGAGTCAGCAACGCTCGAATCAACAAGCCGCAATTTTGCGCGGACAGCGCACACAGCGTGACAAAACCTTGCAGTCTGCGCCGATTGACGGCGTGATTGCCGATATTCCGTCAAAAGTTGGAACATTTGCCGTCGCCAATCTTTCTTCGACACCGCTTTTGACGATTGCCGATATGTCGGCGATCAATGTTGAAGTCAAAGTGGACGAAACCGAGATTGATAAAGTCGAAGAAGGTCAGCCGGTGAAAGTCAAAGTTGACGCGTTTGGCGAAAAGGAAATTAACGGAAAAGTTAAATTAAAAAATCCGCTTGCCATCGGCAAATCACAAACCACCGGCGGACTTTCGACGAACATCAACACGAACGAAGCCAAGGAATTCAAAGTCGTTATTGAACTGACCGACATTCCAACCGAAATCCGCGAAGGTTTGCGTCCCGGAATGAGCGCAACCGCCGTTATCACAACCAAAACCGCCAACGATTTGATTGCCGTTCCATTGCAATCGGTGATCGAGAAAAAACCCGAAGCCTCGCCTTCACCGACGATCCAAGGCGATGTGCAAATGCCTGCGGACAAACCGAAAACAATCAAAGGCGTGTATGTTCTCGACGGCAACAAAACGAAATTTGTCGAAGTTCAAACCGGAATCACCGGCGAGTCCGACATTCAAATCACCAGTGGTTTAAACGAAGGTGAAGAAGTAATTACGGGACCAAGCCGCATTCTAAACACCTTAAAAGAAGGTTCAATCGTCAAAAAACAAGTCAAGAAAGAAGGCGATAACGCTAATAAATCGTAGTTAATTTGAGAGCAATGTATAGATTTATGGAAAATGAAAACGGTCAATCGCCAAATTCCAATATGACTCCGATAGACGGTCAATCGTTGATTTCGATGCGCGACATTTGGAAAACTTACCAAATGGGAGTTGAAGAACTTCACGCCTTGCGCGGTGTTTCGTTTGAAGTCAAAAAGGGTGAATATTTAGCGATTATCGGACCTTCAGGTTCGGGAAAATCAACTTTGATGAATTTGATCGGCTGCCTCGATTCACCGTCGAAAGGCGAATATTGGATCAACGGACATCAGGTGGCGGCAATGACCGACGACGAACTCGCTAAAATTCGTAATAAAGAAATCGGTTTCGTCTTTCAAACATTTAATCTTTTGGCACGCGCAACCGCCCTTCACAACGTCGAATTGCCGCTTATTTACGCGGGAATGAAGTCCGGCGAACGCTACGAAAAAGCTCAAGCGGCACTTGCCTCGGTCGAACTCGGCGACCGTGTTCTTCATAAACCGAACGAACTCTCCGGCGGACAACGCCAGCGCGTCGCAATTGCCCGCGCACTCGTCAATCATCCGTCAATCTTACTTGCTGACGAACCGACCGGCGCACTCGACACGAAAACGAGCTACGAAATTATGGCTTTGTTTGAGCGTCTGCACGAAGAAGGCAACACGATCATCGTCGTCACGCACGAACCCGACATCGCCGAACGCGCCCATCGCGTTATCACGATCCGCGACGGCGAAATCGAAAAAGACGAAAGAATAAAATGATCGAGAATCTGCCCGAATATATTTCAATCACGTTTATTCTGACAACTTTTTTAACCGTCGGTTTTCTGATATACGCAATTAAACAAAGCGTTTCCGACACGATTCCGGCGAAAATTTTAATCTTCCTGCTGTCGTTTTGGATATTTTTTCAAGTAATTCTCGCGTTGAGCGGTTTTTATCAAGATGCACAATCGTTTCCGCCGCATTTGATTGCATTCGGCGTTTTACCTGCAATTCTGCTGATTGTCGTTTACTTTATTTTCTTCCGCAAAAAATTTATCGAACCGCTGCCGCTGAAGATTTTAACGCTTCTCAGCATTATCCGAATTCCGGTTGAAATCGTGTTGCTGTGGTTGTTTCAAAATCATTTTGTCCCGCAATCAATGACTTTTGAAGGCAGAAACTTTGACATACTTTCGGGAATCACTGCACCAATAATTTATTTTCTTGCCCTTCGCGGCGGCAAAATCAATCGTCCGCTGTTAATTGTTTGGAACATTTTCGCACTGGTTTTATTGTTAAATATCGTCATCACGGCAGTTTTGGCTTTACCGGCAATCAATTCGCAGCTTGCGCCCGAACTTCAAAATCGCGCAATCACTTATTTTCCCTACCTTTGGCTGCCGACTGTAATTGTTCCGATTGTGTTTTTCAGCCATCTCGCATCGCTTTGGAAACTTTTCATGAAGACTGCAAACTAAACTTTTTTCCGGCGGTTCGCGTATAATGAGAAGAGAATTTTTATTTCTTTTTAGATTGCAAAATGAATTTAGCTGAGACATTTAAACTTGCTTTTGACGCGATTTGGGCGCATAAACTCCGTTCGTTTCTCACACTTTTGGGAATGATTATCGGAATGACGGCGTTTATGGTCGTCTTGTCGCTGCTGCAAGGTTTCAGTTCGTATGTTGACGAAAAAATCGCGGGCATCGGCTCGAACGCATTTACGATTCGCCGCTTCAGTTTTGAAGATTTTAAAGACACGGACACCATCGCCGAAGCGCAGCGACGCAACAAAGAGCTGACTTTTGACGAGTTAACATATATCCGTGACCGGGCGCAGTTAATTGATAAAATAGGCGCACTTGCCGGAAATACTTCACGCGAAATTAAACACGGAAACGTGACTATTCCCGACGTTCAAATATCAGGCGCAGAACCTGTTATCGCCGAAATCGAAAAGCTCGACATTGCCGAAGGTCGTTATTTTACCGACTCGGAAAATAATAATGCGATGCGCGTCGCCTATATCGGAATGGACGTGGCGAATAAATTTTTTCCGCAGGGCGACGCAATCGGCGGCGAGATTACGATTACCGGAATTCCCTATCGAATCATCGGCATTCAAACTGCGAAAGGCACGGTTTTCGGGCGACCGCAAGACAATTTCGTCCAACTTCCGATCAAAACTTTCGGTTCGGCGTTCGGCGGATTAGTCAGGCAGCGTGCGCCGTATTTTGAAGCGACGGCGAAATCCGATAAGGTTTTCAACGATGCCGTCGAAGAAGCGCGTTCACTTTTGCGAATCAAACGAAAAATTCCGTTTGGCGAAAAAGACACTTTCGGAATCTTAACTCCGGATGCGATTTCCGGGATTAAAGACCGTCTTTTCGGGACAATTGGCTTCGTTATTTTATCAATTCCGGCGATTGCGCTGATCGTCGGCGCAATTGTCATTATGAATATTATGCTCGTCGCCGTCACCGAACGAACGAAGGAAATCGGCATTCGCAAAAGTTTGGGAGCGCGGCAGAGCGATATTCTGCGACAGTTTTTGCTCGAATCGGCGACGCTTTCGGCAATCGGCGGCTTGCTCGGATTGATTCTCGCCGAAATTTTGGGTGTAATTTTGACGGCGTATGTTTTTCAAACAAAAATTTCGTTGTTATGGGCGATGTTCGCCATTATTATTTCGAGCGTCGTCGGCATTCTCGCCGGACTTTTCCCGGCGTGGAAGGCGGCGCGACTCGACCCGATTGAGGCTTTGCGGGCAGACTAATACAGTCAACAGTTATCAGTTATCAAAAAAATAAAACTGATAACTGTTGACTGATAACTGATAACTGATAACTGATAACTGATTATGGTTTTATTCGGCGGTCCGTTTTACGAAAATTTAAAGATGGCTTTCGACACGATTCGCGGCAACAAACTGCGGTCGTTTTTGACGATTATCGGTGTCGTGATCGGTGTCATCGTCGTAATGTTGATTTCTTCAATCATCAGCGGGATCAATGTTTCGGTTGAAAAAGAGGTCGAGTCATTCGGCACACGCTCGATTTTTCTCTATAAATTCGACATCGGAATTCGCACCGGCAATCCGACGCGCGAAGAACGGATGCGGAAACCTTTGACTCTCGAAGATTCGCAGGCTATTTCAAATCTTTCGGCAATTGATGTCGCCGTGCCGTTTCTCGACATTTCAAACAATTATTTTGGACAGAAAATTCTCGTCACAGGAAAAAACGGAAAAACTTCGTCGTCCGTGCAGCTTCAGGGAACTTTTCCCGAAATTGAAAAAACGACTTCCGAAGTTTTGCTTGACGGACGTTGGTTTTCGCAATCGGAAAGCGATGCCAAAACCAATGTTTGTCTGATTGGCGACAGTGTGCGCGACGGTTATTTTCCGTATGAAAATCCGATTGGGCAAACGCTCGAAATCGGCGGCAGCGAATTTCGCGTGATCGGTCTTTTGCAAAAACGCGAACAGCTTTTCGGCGGCGGCGGCGGCAATAATGACCAATCAAATGTTGTTTATATGCCAATGGGCGCAGCTCTCAAACTTAAACCGAACGCGGACGATTTGTTTATTCTCGCCGTTGCCAAAGAAGGAAAACTCGAAGCCGCGAAAGATCAGGTGCAGGATTTGCTCCGCATCCGCCGCAAAGTTTCCTATGGCGAAAAAGATAATTTCTCAATGGCGACCGCTGCCAGTATTATCGAACAATTTCAATCAATTACCGCCGGAGTTGCGCTCGCAATGGTCGTTATTTCGTCAATTGGTTTAATGATCGGCGGAATTGGTGTGATGAATATTATGCTCGTTTCAGTCACTGAACGAACGCGCGAAATCGGGATTCGCAAAGCCATCGGAGCGAAACAAAGCGATATTCTTTTGCAGTTTTTAATCGAAGCCGCGACATTGACCGGTTTTGGCGGTATTTTGGGATTATTTCTCGGCTGGCTTTTAACTTTGCTCGTCAGATTGATTCTGCCTTCGTATGTTCCGTGGTGGGCGCCGGTCGTCGGATTTTTCGCCAGCGTCGGTATCGGTGTCGTTTTCGGTTTATTTCCGGCGTGGAAAGCGGCACGGCTCGATCCGATTGAATCGCTCAGATATGAATAATTAACTTATACTGGAGCGCGTGGTCGGAACATCAGTAATTAAAAAAGGCTGATTTATGCTAATCAGCCTTTTTCATCTAGGTCTTTAGCCGATGAAACTCGGAAAAAACAAAACGGAAATCGCACTTAGTAAAATCGTCAGAACAAAAATCGTCAAAGTCGCCGTCCAAGCGATTGATGAAGTCACTCTTTCACCGGCATTTTTCAATCCGGTCGCATTCAGCCATAACCAATAAAAAGTAAATAAACTAAACGCCCCGAGCAGCACAAATAAAACCGGATGGTCTGCCGGTGCAACGAGAAAATTCAAACTGTCTTGAATTAAAGAACTCTGACCAAGAATCGGGTGAATGTCAGTCGGGTCTTTGATGAATAAAACAATCGTATTTAAGACGAATTTTAGAACTGAAATCGGAAATCCGGCGTAAACCGCCGCTGAAAACGCCTGCCAAAAATTTAACTGTCCGCCCATCGCCAACGCAAAAAGAAAGAAAACCGCTCCCAAAAATGCGTAAAGAAAAACCTGCCCGACAAATCCGTTGACGGCTTGACCGGCGCGTAAAACCGGATTTTTGTTGTCTTCCAATGCTTTTGCGCGACCGGCTTCGACACCTTTTTTCGCCTCTTCGTTGTTGGCGATAAAGGAAATTTCAAGTGTTTTATCAATTGCAAAATTCGCAACTCTATCAGGTGTCAGCCGATACATAAAAGCATTCAAATAAACAGCGGAAAGCACCGCCATTATTAGAAGTGCAGCCAGCCAGCGCGGATGCCGACGCAGGTTTTGAAAAACCTCCGAAGGCGCGTAAAAAATTCCCGCCAGCGTTTCCGGCGTTGACATTCGCGGTGTTTCAGTTGTGTTGACCGGCTTCGGAATAAAACTCAGCCCGATTACCAAAATTCCCAAAAAAATTAAAGCGATTCCGGTTGAAGTCAGACCTTCCGTAATTTTCGCAACACTTAAGGCAGTCAGTAACATACCGACCACTGCAACAATAATTCCAGCTAAACGATTCATATTTTTCCTCTTTGTTTTTGAAAATATTAAGACTAACTCAATTACGATTTCATAAAAATAATTGTTTCAATTATTCGGCTGATTGTGCAGTTTCGTAGCCTTCGACACGGATACACGCAACAGTGTGACCTTTGGTAATTTCGCGCAGTTCGGGAACAATTTCGGCGCACTTTGGAATCGCAATCGGACAGCGCGTGCGAAAACGGCAGCCTGATGGCGGATTAATCGGAGTCGGAACGTCGCCCTGCAAAACGATTCGCTCGCGTTTATGTTTCGGATCGGGGACGGGAATTGCTGACAAAAGGGCTTTGGTATATGGATGCAGCGGCAATTCGTATAAATCTTTGGCTTCGGCGATCTCAACGATTTTGCCGAGATACATCACCGCAACTCTCTGCGAAATATGCTCGACGACCGCCAAACCGTGCGAAATAAACAGGTAAGTCAAACCGAATTCTTGTTGCAAATCCTGCAAAAGATTAACGACCTGCGCCTGCACCGAAACATCGAGCGCGGAGACGGGTTCGTCGCAAATAATCAGTTTCGGATTGAGTGCCAATGCGCGCGCGATCCCCAATCTCTGCCGCTGACCGCCGGAAAATTCGTGCGGGTATCGAAACATATAATTCGGATCGAGTCCGACTTTTTTGAGCAGATCGGCAACGCGTTCCTTTCGTTCGGTTTTGTTGCCGATCCCGTGAATTTTCAGCGGTTCGGAAACGATTGAAAGAATTGACAGACGCGGATTTAAGCTCGCATACGGGTCTTGGAAAATAATCTGCATTTCGCGCCGGAGCTTTTGCATTTCGTTGTTCGGCAAACCGACAAGCTGTTTTCCTTCAAACGAAACTTCCCCGCTCGTCGGTTCATAAAGCCGCAACAAACAACGCCCGACCGTAGATTTTCCGCAGCCCGATTCACCGACAAGTCCTAAAGTTTCGCCCGCCAAAATATCAAACGAAACATCATCAACCGCCCGCACGACATCATCCGAATTTTCGACCGGAAAATATTTAACCAGATTACGAACTTTAACGAGTTCTGATTTTTGAGTTTTTACTGCGTTATTTTCCATTCTTTCGTTTTTCTTCTACCAATTTCAAAGGCGTAATTTTCATTTTCAGATAGATTAATTTTAACGATATTCGGCAGTTTATTGATTTTAGCTCGACAACATCTTCTATTTCTTCGTAAATCTTTAATGTCCATACATTATTTTTCTGACGTGAAAAATGTTCGACTCTGATGCGATATTGGGAAACCAAAATGTAATCCTTCAATGAGTCCAGCTTAAAGTAATCTTCAGCTTTATCGCCGCGATCACGCTTTTCAGTTGATTTCGACAAAACTTCAAAAACAACAATTGGATTTAATAAAGTTTTATCGTCATCCTCGGTTAAAATATCGCCGCAAGCAACTGCAACATCAGGATAAACATTATGTCCGCCGCGAACGCGAATTCGCAGTTCGGTGGCGTGAACTTCGCAATCACTTTCACGAAGTTGAAGACTTAATTCAGTAGAAATATTAGTTCCTGCTAAACTATGTTTGCGTGTTCCGCCAGCCATCGAAAAGATTTCGCCGTCCATATATTCGTGTCTGATTTTAGATTTCTCCTCAAACGCCAAATATTCTTCTTCCGACATTGGTTGGTTTGCTTTTGCTTGATTCATTTTTTATATTTCCAATCTTCCTTAATTATCGCCCAACGCTCTTGGTCGCGCCAACGTCCGCCGATTTTCAGGTATTTGCGCCAAAAGCATTGTTTGCTACTGAAATCCTCAATTGTCGGATACCGCAGAAAGCACTTTTTGCCTGCCAATTTCAAATTTTCGTTTTTCATCATACAAAACGCACCTGACTTTGACATCGTTTGCCAAATTGTAAAGCGGAATCGTGCCGTGAACGCAAATGTCCATTGTGTGTTCGCAGCGCGGCGCGAAATGACAGCCGTCGGGCAAATTTGTCGGGCTTGGCACGGTTCCGTCAATCGTTTGCAGACGCGAAACTTTTTCGCTTGTTGCCGCCGTCAGTTTCGGAACGGATTTCAATAAACCTTGTGTATATGGATGTTTCGGCTTTTCAAATATCTCGTCAACGCCCGATTCTTCGACGATTTTTCCGGTATACATTACGCAAACTCGGTCAGCGACTTCGGCGACAACGCCTAAATCGTGTGTAATTAATAAAACAGCAAGTTTACGCGTCGTTCGCAATTCGTCCAGTAATTCGAGAATCTGCGCCTGAATCGTCACGTCCAAAGCCGTTGTCGGTTCGTCGGCGATCAATAATTCGGGATCACACGCGAGAGCCATCGCAATCATAATGCGCTGACGCATTCCGCCGGAAAGTTGGTGCGGATAATCTTTGACGCGCCGGCTTGGGTCAGGAATCGAAACTTCCTTCATCGCCGCGATTGCCGCGTCCCAAGCGTCTTTTTTGTTCAAATTTCGATGCAATCGCAAGGCTTCGGCAATCTGTTCGCCGACCGTATAAACCGGATTAAGCGAAGTCATCGGGTCTTGAAAAATCATCGAAATATCGTCGCCGCGAATCTCACGCATCCGATTTTCACTGGCTTTCAGTAGATTTTCGCCCTTAAAGTTTATCTCACCGCCGACAATTTTCCCCGGCGGCGAAATCAGACGCATCACCGACAGCGCAGTAATTGATTTCCCGCAGCCCGATTCGCCGACGAGTCCGAGCAGTTCGCCTTCGTTAATATAAAAACTGACATCATTAACCGCTTTGACCAATCCGGCGCGTGTCGGAAACTGCGTTTGTAAATTTTTGACTTCGAGTAAATGAGACATATTCGATTTGGGATTTGTGATTGCCGATTTGGGATTTAAAGATTTCTCCCGTATTTACTAACTGTTCGCTTAACTTCATCTTTAATTTTATCGGATGTCGGCGGCAAAATTTTCGGTGTAATCTTACCGTTTTCAAATGTCAGTATTACTTTCGAGCCTTCGGCATAACCTTCTTGTTTTGCAATATCTGACGGCATTTCCAGAATCCAACTGCTGATTTTTTCAGTTTTCTCTAAAGTATCAATCATTTCGTACCTCAACTATTTATTTTACATAAGCCGTGCAACTCTTTTTATCGCTTTTTCTTCAAACAGATGTTATCATTTTTTGAGAAAAATTCTATTCGGCATTAAATTTTCAGGAGATTTTTATAGTGAAAAAAAGTTCGACACTTCTCGGCGTTATACTTTCAATATTTCTGGTTTTTTCTAATATATTTGCTCAAGAACCTTCGGCTGGAGCGAAAGCCAGACCGAAACTTTCGACGGAAACCAAGACAATTCCCTCGACCAAAAAGACTGTTACAACCGAAACAATCGAATCGGATGTTGCCGAAGCATTGACTCTCATCGAATCAAACCACGTCAACGGCAAAAATCTCGATTACAACGAACTTTTCAAAACTTCGATGGATTCGATGCTTCACACACTCGACCCGCATTCAAACTATTTTGATGCCAAAGAAACCGAACAGTTTCGCACTGATCAAAGTTCGCGTTATTTCGGCATCGGTGCGACCATCGGCGATCTGTCGGACGTGAACGGCAAAATTCTCGGCACATATATCAAAGCGACTTTTGACGGCGCACCAGCGAATCGTGCCGGACTCGGCTACGGCGACAAGATTCTCGAAGTCAACGGAACTTCGATGGTCGGCAAACCCTTCGGCGAAGTTCGTACATTTCTGCGCGGTCCGCGCGGCACGGTCGCCAAATTAACGGTCGAAAAATACGGCACGGGAAAACGCGAAACCGTTGATATTATCCGCGATTCGGTCGCGCAGCCGTCAATTTCCGAAGCGTATATGATTCGTCCCGGAGTCGGTTATATCAATATGTCGGGCGGTTTTAATCAAACGACTTTCGCCGAATTTAAGGAGGCGATGACGAGTCTGAAAACTGCCGGAATGCAGCAGCTTATTATTGATTTACGCAATAACGGCGGTGGTTTGGTCAATCAGGCTTATTATGTTGCGAACACTTTTATCGGCAAAGGTCAGACGGTTTTTACGCAGAAAGGCAGAGTCGAAGGTTCAGCCGAAACTTACCCGTCAACGAATCCTTCGCCGGATCAAACGCCGCTGGTGGTTTTAGTCAACCGCAATACGGCTTCGGCATCTGAAATCTTGTCGGGTGCGCTGCAAGATCACGACCGCGCATTAATCGTCGGGGAAAATACGTTCGGCAAAGGTTTGGTGCAAAATCCGTTTCAACTCGAATACGGTTCGATGCTGTTGCTGACGATTGCAAAATACGAAACGCCTTCGGGCAGATTGATTCAGCGCGATTATTCAAACGGCGCACTTTACGATTATTACACCAAAGGCGGAACTTACCGCGATGAAACCGGCTATCAGGCTCCAAAGGGCGCGGAAAGCAAAACCGATTCGGGCAGAACGGTTTACGGCGGCGGCGGCATCACGCCCGACGAAGTTTTGAAGCCGCAAACAATCAGCGATGAAAGTCTGCGAATTCAGCAAAAATTGGTCAATCCCGTTTTTGCCTTTGCGCTCGATTTAGCTTTCGGCAAGGTTCAAGGCTACGACGCTTATAAAGTCAATCGTCCAATCAAGTTCGATTACGACATTAAACAGCAGGATTTTGAAATTACGGATACGATTTATCAGGCTTTTAGAAATTATACGGTGCAAAAATACAAAGTTCCCGCGAGTCAGATTGATAAGGAAAAAGAATTTGTGATTCGGACTCTGCGGACTGAACTCGTGACCGCCGCATACGGTTCGCAGACTTCGTTTCAGGTTTTTAACGAGTATGACAACCAATTGCTGCGGGCAATTCAGCTTCTTCCCGAAGCCAAACAACTCGCTCTCGAAGGCGCAAGAGCCAATGCGAAAAAGGTTTCGAGTCTGAATCGTTAAAAATTACATCGCCACCAAACAAACAGGACGCAGAAAGTTAATTAAAAACTTTTGCGTCCTGTCTGTTTTTGGGGTTAGCTCAATTTAAGCCAAAAAATATTTTATCAAATAAAATACACCGATTCCTGCACCGATCAAAATCAGCGTCAAAAGGAAAATCGCCGCGCCGACCATCAATTTAAATTTCTTATAACGATTTTCGTCCGGCGGCGAAAGCTGATTCTGCGGAAAATACGGCGGCGGTCTGTTCATAAAGTTAATTTCAGATTCCAGATGTCAAAAATCCAGATCAATTAGAATTTATCATTTGAATATACTATTAGCAAATCTGCTAATTTGGATGACGATTTTTCATTTTTAAATATTTTCTTTAAACCAAGTGTCAAATTGGACTAAATAATCTCCTAAGCCGTGTTTTATTACTATTAAAAAATTCGGTCAAACTGAACGAATCAACCAATCAATTTGATTGACTGTCAAGATTCAAAGTAACACATAACAAATCAAACTCAATAAATTAGGGCAAATACACTTATCCTAGAAATGGCACGGAGTTTGTTAAAGACTTAGCGGAAAGTTATTTAATAATTCAAGGAACAGGTAAACCATAATGAAAAAACAAAGGGTCTCGTTTTTTTTGTCCACATTTGTTATTGCTTCGCAGATGTTGGCTTCAGTTTCGCTGGCACAAACGACCAATCAAAAATCTGAAAGACTGCCAAAAGCGGTCATTCAAAATAAATTAAATTCAAAATATCTTCAGGATTTTTCATTATCAAACAACGAAGAAGGATCAGCCGCGACGTTTGAAATTGAAAAACAAACGGAAAAAATCGCCCACGCGCTTGCCGTCGGCAACGGCGGTGTCATTATAATTGACAGCCTTAATTCAAACGGCTATTCGGCGGTTGAAAATCTCGCCGCACGGCTGAATGCCGATTCGGTAAAAAATTTGCGCGGCAAGCAGATTTTCAAGTTAAATCTGACCGCAATTTTTGCCGATTCAGCAAATGCCGAACAAGTTTCGGCGCGGGTAACGGAAGCATTGGCGCAAATCGAAAAAACTAACGGCAACTCATTGTTATTTGTCGAGAACAGTGGTGTTTTCGCTAAATATAATCCATTATTCGGTGAAATCGTCGCCGCTAATCTCCGCACATTCGTTTCCAAAGGAAAAATTCGCATTATCAGTTCCGCCAATCTTCAGGGCTATGAAGAGCAAATTGCGGCTGATGCCGAGATGAAAAATCATTTTCGCAAAGTCGAAATTAACAATGAAGAAGCCGACGGTTTTGTCGGCGACAAACTTTCGCCTGACTTGCGTGAAATGGTTAATAAAGCGGGGAAAGACGAGAAAGTCGAAGTTATTCTCCAATCGGATGACATCAAAAACCCGGAATTGCTGGCAGTTTTACAGCGCAATCAAATCCGCATTGAAAATCGTATCGAGAGTTTGAATGTTTTGATTGTAGATTTGCCGGTCGCTGCCGCCGAACAGGTTGCCGCACTGCAAGGCGCGAAACATCTTTCGCTGAACAAAGAAGTCGGAAGTTTAGGACACATTGCAACCACGACCGGAATGGCGGCGATGCGGATGCAAACGGGTAATATCGCACTAGACGGAACGGGAATCGGAATCGCGGTCGTTGATTCGGGTGTTTACGAAAAACATAAGGCGTTTGAAAACGCTGCGTCGGTTGACAGAGTAGTCAAAAGCATAGATTTTACCGGC
The DNA here is from genome assembly GCA_965247805.1 of Pyrinomonadaceae bacterium. GTDB lineage: Bacteria > Acidobacteriota > Blastocatellia > Pyrinomonadales > Pyrinomonadaceae > JAFDVJ01. The sequence goes on along the minus strand of OZ252034.1, from coordinate 2,131,451 downwards.
GAGGGCGGAAGTAACACCGATCCCTACGGACACGGTTCACACGTTGCCGGACTCGCTGCCGGAAGCACTGGTGCTGATGGCTCTTTGGTCAATTACGTCGGTCTTGCCACTAACGCTCAAATAATTAACGTCCGCGTTTTGAAAGGCAACGGTACCGGAACTTCCGCTAAACTTCTTCAGGGAATTGACTGGATTTTGGCAAACCGCGCCGTTTATAACATTCGCATCGTCAATATGAGCCTCGGCACTCCGGCAATTGAATCATATCGCAACGATCCGCTCTGCCGCGCCGTGCGGAGACTGGTTGATGCCGGAATCGTGGTTGTCGCCGCCGCCGGAAACAACGGCAAAAATGCCGCCGGACAGAAAACTTACGGCACGATTCACTCACCCGGTAATGAGCCTTCGGTTATCACTGTCGGCGCAACGAACACCTTCGGAACAGATGTTCGTTCAGATGACGGCATTGCCACTTACAGTTCGCGCGGTCCGACGCGTTCATTTTACACCGATGCGTCCGGCGTAAAAAATTACGATCATATTGTCAAACCCGATTTAGTCGCTCCGGGCAACAAACTGATTTCGGTTGCCAGCGACAAAAATAATATTCTTAAAGATAATCCGAACTTGAAAACGCCGGTCGCCGGTGACAAAAAAGACGAGATGATGATGACGCTTTCGGGAACTTCGATGGCAACGCCGCTCGTCGCCGGAACCGCCGCTTTGATGCTGCAAGCCAATCCGAAACTAACGCCGAATATGGTCAAAATGATTTTGGAATATACGGCACAGCCGCTCGCGGGTTTTAATATGCTCGAACAGGGCGCGGGCGAACTGAACGTCGAAGGTGCGATCCGTCTTTCCAAATTAATCAAGCAAAATTTGACTAATAATACGCCGCTCGGAACTCCGATGCTCACCACCACCGTGCTGCCGTCTTCGCAGTCAACCATCGCCGGACAGAATGTTAGATGGTCGCAGGGAGTTATGTTTGATAAAGGCTTCGGCACGGGAACCAAATTGATTACCGATTATCAAAAAGTTTATGGTCAGGGCTTAATGCTGAGTGACGGCTTGATGCTCAGTGACGGAACAATGCTGAGTGACGGGTTAATGCTCAGTGACGGGTTAATGCTCAGTGACGGTTTGATGCTCAGTGACGGTTTGATGCTCAGTGACGGAACTTTGTTTTGCGATTACAGCCAAACTTTCGGCAGCGGTTTGATGCTCAGTGATGGGTTAATGCTGAGTGACGGACTGCTCATCAGCGATGGACTAATGCTCAGTGACGGAACAATGCTTAGTGACACCACATTCAGCAGCAGTTCTCCAATGATTAACGGCGATAATACTGTTTCAATGCACTAATTTCACTCGGTTTTGAGCTAAAATCTACAGTGTCGAAATAAAACTTCGACACTGTAGATTTTTTGTTGAAATATAAAACTTATTTAACATATACTAAAAATGGCTATGAAAAAGCTCCATACCGTGGATTCTTAACTATCCTGAAATTTCACCAATTATCCTAACCCTTAGCTTTCGGATGAATAACCCCCAATTGAACAATAAACTGTTGACTGAACTTTACTTAGCGGCTTTGACACTGTGTAGTGCCGCCGTGTTCATCTACTCAATCGCCACTTTTAGAGTGGAAACCCTGAATGTTGAGTTTTTCGTTATTTCGATAATCGGAATTCTTTTAAGCCCTTCTCTGCGAATCCATCTGCCGCGCACGAAAATTCATTTTACTATTTCGGATATTCTGATTTTTTTCACGCTGCTGGTTTACGGAAGCGGCGCAGCGGTTCTCGTCGGAGCATTGGAAATGCTCTATATGTCAATCATTTTGCGTCGTCAGGGAGCGATTAAAACAAACCAAACAGTTCTCTTTAATGTCACAATTTCAGTAATTTCAACTTTTTTGACTGCAACCGTTCTTAGTTTGAGTTTTAATCTCGACAAAATCACCGCCGAAGAATCAATCGCGGATTTCGGCGGAATGTTGCTGCTGATGGGAACGGCACAATTTTTCGGCAATTCACTCGCTATATCACTGCGCGAAGCCTTAAAATCGAATCAGCCTTTCGGAAAATTTTGGGAAGTATGGTTTAAATACTGCGTCAATCTTTTGGTGATGTTCATCGCTGCCGCGTTAATAACCGGATTGCTGACAAAAGCCCACACTCAATTGAACAGTTCGCTGTTTTTGCTGACCTGTATTGTTTCGGCGGTCGTTTATATGACTTACCGGCGGTATGTCGAAGATGTGCGGGTAACTTCAGCCAAAGCCGAGCAAGCTGAACGGGAAAGAGCCGAACAAGCCGAACAAGCCGAACGCAGCCGCGCCGAACAAGCCGAAGCTCATATCGAAGAACTTCAACACTACATCGCCGAACAGGAGCGGATCAGTCAGGCTTTAAGGGAAAGCAAGGAAAAATTTCGTCACGCCGCTTTTCACGACGCGCTGACCGGTTTGCCGAACCGTAATCTGTTTATGGAAACGCTCAAGTCCGCACTTGAGAAGAACAGGCAGCAGCCTGACTTTAAATTTGCCGTACTGTTTCTCGATATTAATCGTTTCAAAACAATCAATGACAGTCTCGGACATTCGATGGGCGACCGGCTGATTCTGAAAGCGGCGAGACGGCTTTCTTCTCTGGAACGTAAAAATGATTTGGTTGCCCGTTTCGGTGGTGACGAATTTACTTTTATTCTGAATGATATTAAAAGTATCGAAGATGCCGAAAAGTTTGCCGAACGGATCGAAGAAAAAGTTTCAGAACCGTTTTCGCTAAATGGTAAACAGGTCTTCACCGGTTTTAGCATCGGAATCGTTATGGGCGGAGACGAATACGAATATGCTGAAGACATTCTGCGCGATGCCGATATTGCGATGTATCACGCCAAGGATAATGAATTAAATTACGTTGTTTTCGACAAAAATATGCACACCCGCGCCGTCACACTTCTACAGTTGGAAACGGATTTGCGGACTGCTATCGAACGCAATGAATTTGAAGTCTATTACCAGCCGATTATTCATCTTGATTCAATGAGTTTGTTCGGCTTTGAGTCTCTGATTCGTTGGAATCACCCGACTCGCGGTTTAGTTTCACCGATTGAATTTATTCCCGTTAGTGAGCAAACCGGTTTTATCGTGCCTTTGACTCTTTGGATTTTACGAACGTCTTGCCGGCAAATGGTTGAGTGGCAGCGCAAAAACCCGCTGCACAAAAATCTCGTCATCAGCGTTAACCTTTCCGGCAAACATTTCGCCCAAAAAGACCTGGTTCAACAGATTCAAACTGTTTTGAATGAAACTGAAATCAATCCAACTTGTTTGAAACTGGAACTGACTGAAAGCGCAGTTATGGGAAATGCCGAAAGCATAATCACGATGATGAAACAAATCAGAGAATTGGGTATTCAGCTTTCTATTGATGACTTCGGAACCGGATATTCATCTTTGAGTTATCTGCATCGTTTCCCGATTAACACACTGAAAGTTGACCGTTCATTCGTCAACCGAATGGCGGACGGCAGTGAAAACGGTGAGATTGTGCGGACGGTGATCGCGTTGGCGAAAACTCTAAGATTAAACGTCGTCGCCGAAGGCATTGAAACAATTCACCAACTTCATCAGCTTTGCGCCTTGAATTGCGAATACGGTCAAGGTTATCTTTTCTCGCGTCCGGTTCCCGCCGAAGAAGCCGAAAAAATTATCAACGACGAGTCACGTTTCAAAAACGCCCAAATGAATTTCGTTTTACCGATTCCAACCGTTGAAGTTGCCAATCTATAATCAAGAAATCAATTCGATAACAAAATTTCGGTTTCAACGCGGATAAACTGCGTCTGTTTGACGGCAGCCTGCGGCATAGATCAAATCAAAGTTTGTTTTAATCACAGGGCTTTCCTATAAAAATATTTCCCTCAATACCGCGTAGCGACAATTCGGAATTTATTTTTTATAGGAAAGCCCTGTTTTTAATCAGCAGTGTCGGCGGAAAATACAAAATAGATTTGACGCTTGTTTTCATTGTTTCGCCGAACGCTGTTTTTAATGAAGCCGTTTGAGAATCATCAAAGTTATATCGTCGTGCTGCGGCGCGGTTTGGGCGAAATCGTCAATGGCGGTGAAGACTTCGCCGACGATTGTTTCTGAAGAATTTTCGAGAATCGGGCGCAGGCAATTTATTAATCTTTCGTCGCCCCATTCGTTTTCTTCGATGTCGTAGGCTTCGGTTACGCCGTCGGAATAGAGCGCGAGCAGGTCGCCGGAGTTTAGCTGCAAATGCTTTTCCTCGTAGTTTTTGCCGAGCATTTCGAGCATATCGCCGTCCATCATTCCGAGCGGCAAGCCGGTCGAATCGAATTTTTCGACTTCGCCGTTTTCGCGCAAAAGCAGACAATCGCCGTGTCCCGCGCTGACGTAAACGGCTTTGTTTGAATCGGGAAAAATTTCAAAAAGAATCGCGGTCACGAATTTGTTTGACGGCGTGGTCGCGTAAAGCAGTTTGTTGGTTAGAGATGCGAGTTCGGCGAGCGTCGAAACTCGTCCGAGCAGCGCACGCAAAGTCGCCTGCATATTGCTCATCAAAAGCGACGCGGGCAGACCTTTGCCCGAAACGTCGGCGACGCATAACAGATACGATTTTTCGCCCGCGTCATTAATTCTTTCAATCGGTAAAACGTCGTAATAATCGCCGCCGCACTGCAACGCCGGACGGTTTTTGGCGGCGAGGTCAAAGCCGGAAATCTTCGGCAGAAATTCGGGGAAAAGTCCCGATTGAATGCTCGCGGCGAGTTCGAGTTCCTGCTCCATTTTTTTGCGCTCGATGGTTTCGAGAACATACCACGAATTTTCAAACGCGACTCCGGCTTGCGCGACGAGTCCTGCGCCAAATTCGAGGTCGGCATCGGAAAAGGCGAGTTTGCCGAGCCGTCCGCCGAGAACTAAAATTCCGCTTGCGGAAGCCGACGAATTGATCGGAAAAACGATGTTTGCTTTTTGCGTTTCGAGCGCGGTTTTTAATTCGCCTTCGGGCAGATCGGCGACGCGAACGGCTTCGGGTAATTCCTTTAAAAGTTCGCTGTAATTTTCAAACGGCGGAAGTGTAATTCCTTTGTTCCGAACAACCGGCGCGTGAGATTCTTTTTGAACAAACAGCGCGTATTTGCCGACCGCCCAACGTCCCGTTAAAGTTAAAATCAATAGCTGCGCGACTTCCGACGCTTCGAGTGTTGAAGTCAGACCGCGCACTAAATCTAATAAAGCGCGGAGTTCCTGAACTTTTTCGTTCAATCTAAAATTGAATTTTTCGGTTTTCTCGTGTGCCTGCGCGTTGGCGATTGAGCTTGCCGCAATTCCTAAAAGCGCGTGAAGTGATTCGATTTCTTCCGCCGAAATTTCGCCGACGGGCGGTTTGCCGATGCCCAAAACACCAATCGGATTTTCCGCATCGCCAATCGGATAAAACGAATTAATGCCGCTTTCGCGCAAATTTTGTTCATCGAATTCGTCGCCGATTTTCAAGTTTTTCAAGCCGCGAAGCTGCGCGATTCGCATTTTCCCGTCAACCGAAACGGCGATAAATCCGCGCCCGACAAGCATTCTGCCCATCACGGTTCGCAGAAGATGTTTGAGCAGACTGTCTAAATCAAGCGACGAATTGAGAAGCTGCGCCGATTCGAGCAGCGATTCGAGCCGTGTCGCGTCAAGTGTTTTAGATGACATATTAAAAATGTGAATCAAGGGTTGAAAAACTAATTTCACAGACTTTGCGGGCGCGCAAAGCCGCAACCCTTCCTGACCTGAAATTGGTTTTGGCTTGAATAAGACAATTTAAACTCGAATGCCGTTAAAATTAAAAAACAAGTTGAAATAATTGACAGGTCAGGAAGGGTTGCACGTTTCGTGCGCCCGCTCTTCCGATCATTTTCAAAAACCATAATTTTCTTCCAAATCTCAATGCGTATTTAAAGTTTTAGGAAGAAAATGTTTATCCACAGATGCACAAAGATAGTTACTGATAAAAACGGATTGAATCAAATAAATTTACCTCTAAAAAATCTGTGTCCATCTGTGATTAATTACTCTTGTTTTTTCAAACGCTTGCTCATATGCAAAGCATTTTTCTTTCCCGGTTCGATTTCGTAGCGCACTTCGTCCATCAGGGTTTTCATCAGACGCATTCCGAGTCCACCGGTTTTGCGTTTGCTGATTAATTGTTCGAGTTCTTCCTGATTGACGGTTGCCGGATCGAAGCCTTTGCCGGTGTCTTCGATGTCAATCGAAAATTCGTTTTCGTCGAGTTTGGCGCGGACGATGACTTCTTTGTTCGCGTCGTGTCCGTAGGCGTGTTCGATGACGTTAGCGCAGGCTTCGTCAACGGCGAGTTCGAGTCTGCCGACTTCTTTTTCGTCGAATCCGGCTTGCCTTGCCGCGCTCGAAACAAATTCACGAATCAGCGCGAGATTTTCGGTTGAAGACGGCACTTGGAGCGTAAATTTTCTCTCTAAAGTTTCCATTAATATGCCGCCTCCCAATCGGTCGGTTCACTGAATTTTTCTTTGGCTGATTCGACATCGGGGCAGAAATGAAAGAGCGTTTCAAAGCCCAAAATCTCGAACGGCTGTTTGACCTTTTCCGACAAACCGCAGATTTTGATGTCGCCGCCCGCCTCGCGCACTTCCTCGACAAAGCCCATAAAAACGCCCAAACCTGCGGACGAAATATAAGTCAGTTTCGTGCAGTCAACGACGATGTTGTTTTGCCCGTCGTCAATGACTTTTTGGACGGCTTCTTCAAACTGCGGCGCGGTGTGCGCGTCAACCGCGCCGTCGAGCCGGATGACGGCAAAATCGCCTTCGGAATCGGTCTCAACCGAAAAAGGGTTTGGCATAAAAAGTTTATTCTCCTCGAAAAGTTAAAATTAAATTTATTGTGCGAACAATGCGGACAAAATACAAATCAGCAACAACATTTGTAAGGGCGATGGCTTGTCCTCGCTCGCTGTTTTTTGTAAGGGCGAAGACTTGTCCTCGCCCGCGACGTTTGCATCAATTCAATGTGAATGAACACGAACGCATTTTCGCTTACGCTCATCGGGCGACCACAAGGGATCGCCCCTACAATATTTTTAATACGACAAAAGTTACATCATCATCCTGCGGTCGCCTTCCCGCCCAGTTTTCGCCGACTTTGACGAGGTGATTAATAATTTCCTGCGATGAAAGATTTGCAATGTTCGGCAAAACTTCGGCGGCTTTTTCAAAGCCGAGCATCTCGTTTTCCGCATTGAACATTTCAGGAAAACCGTCGCTCATCAGCACGACGCAATCGCCTGAAAGAAGCGAAATTTCGCGCTCCTGATATTTGGTTTTCGTGATGCTGCCGAGCGGCATTGCCCGCAAACTGATTTCTTCAACCGTTTGGTTTGCGGCGCGGTAAATTAAAACCGAAGGCATTCCGGCGACACACAAAGTCATCGCGCCGTCTTTTATTTTGAGCATCGCCATCGCCATAAACAGCCCGCGCAGATTCATTTTTTTCAACGCGCCGCTCGTCTGCGTGAAAATTTGCGGAATGTTTTTCTGTTCGGCAAAAGCATTAAATAAACTTTTCGTCGCGGTCACGACCGAACCTGCCTTTAGTCCGTGTCCGGTCGCGTCGCCGACGGCAATCGTGAGAGTTCCGTCCGTGCCTTCGTGAAAATCGTAATAATCGCCGCCGACTTCCGTGGCAGGTTTCATATATGCGGCGATTTCCAAACCGGCAATTTGCGGCAGTTTCGTCGGCAGCATCGAAAGCTGTAATTGACGCGCTTCTTCGAGTTCCTTCATTCGCCGGTCGTTTTCGGCGCGAAGCTCGGCGGACGCGCGTTCGTGTTCGATCTTTTGCTGCGACAAAGTTTCGACCTGTAAAAGCTGTGTTTTCAAATCACGATTCGTGCGGGCGAAATTTCGGGCGAGAAAAACCGAAACCGCGATGGGAACTCCGAGAATTATCATCAGTCCGTCAATGAATGAAATCAATTCGTTCAATTCGATAATGCCCAAACCGCTGAGTAAGGTTATCGTAAATCCGAGCGTTAAAATCAGCACGCCGATCATTAAAATCCACGCGCCGGAACGCTTTTCGCGTAGTGCATTGACTAAAATAAAGATGCAGAAAGTAAATGTCAGACCGATTGATAAACTAATTAAAAATTGAGATTTGCCGATATTATTAAGAAAGAAAATTGCGGCAGCCGTGCTGATTGCCCATAAACCGGCGAGTAACCAAAATAGCTTTCCGATCCGCCGATTGAAGGCGACGTGCAAGAAAGCCGTTAATCCGACAAAGGTTGCGGCAAGCAAAATCGAGGCAATCGTCCTTAAAATTACCGAGACGAAGATCGGCTGATGACCGTAGTAAATTATGTTATTAAACAACAAAAGCGAACTGAAGGAAGCGGCGTAAATGCTGTAAAAAAGATTAGCTCGTTCGACGCGGTAAAACAGGTAAAGCAAAAAATGCAGCAGCGCGAGCGCGAGCAAAACCCCGACAAAAAAGAATCCGCTGACCATCGAGTTTTCAGAAGAATAGACGGCGATCACTTCGGCAACATCGTCGGCTTTGCTCAACGAATAGGTAAATCCCGGATAAACATTGCCGTGCGTCAGCCACAAATATTTTCCCGACGACGAATCGGCAAATGTCTCTGAAGCAAACCGCACCGCCAAAACGTGTTCGCCCGCACCGTCGAATCGAAAAGGAATCGGCAGACGATTCGGATTATATTCGCTGATTTCGGTGTCGGTTATTTTTCCGAATTCGGCGATTCTGCGTCCGTCCACATAAACTTCGGTCGCGCCGCGCTGCGTTCCCGTCAGCGCGAAAGTTTGATTTGCGAAATTTTCGTCAACTTTCAAATGCAGACGAAACCAGCCGCGCCCGTGCCAGTTGCCGGACAACAACTCATCGGTCAGAATCGTCGCCTCAACCGTTCGCCAATCGGATTCGTTCAAATCACGCGCCGCCCAAGCCGGATCGTCACCCGAACGGTATTTCCAACGGCTTTTACTCAATTCTAAATTTTTATCCTTCGATAAATTTTCGGTTGTCAGGGTGACGAATCCATCACTTTGAGCTTTGATCGAAAGCGTTAAGTTGAGAAAAATAATCGCTGCAAAAATTAATAGCAGTCCGTTTTTAGACATAATTGATTTTGTTCGGGATCAAAAAACAGTCGGTTTGTGCCGCATCGTTTCAAAAATTAAAAGTTCCAGTATCTTCACTGAAATATTAAAACAATCCGGCAATTCAGGCAATCCGTTTTCCGTTTCAAAAAATCGTGAAATAAAGTCAATTGTATGCCAGCCTCTGTAAAAAGAACTGCCCCCGAAAGACACGCGCAATGTCGAAAAATGAAAGACGCTAAGAGTTTTTCATTTGTGCGCGTGTCTTTCGCGGGCAAGATTTTGCGAATTGTTTGATTTTTAGGATTTGAAGCGGAAAGATTGAGGGTAAAATGCCCTTTGAAAATTGGTTTGTCACTGTTGTTGAAAATTCAATTTTTCTGACTTTAAAATGCCGCTGTTTTCTTATAAAAACAGCGGCATTACGCTGCATTTATTAATTGACGATTGAAACCGGCAGATCGCCGCTTGTTCCGAAATTACCGTAAGCGATTTGTCCGTTTGAACTTTGAAGGACATACCACACGCCGCTGCGGAAAACGGCAAAGTCGGTTTTGCCGTCGCCGTCGTAATCGGCGGGAACCGGCTTATCCGAACTTAATCCCCAATTAACGATTTTGACTTGGTTGTCTGAACTCTGGCGAACATACCACACGCCGTTGCGGAAAACGGCGACATCGGTTTTCCCGTCGCCGTCATAATCCGCCGGAACGAATGTGTCGGTTGACAGACCGAATGACTGATAAACGACTTGGTTATTCGAACTTTGGCGAATATACCAGGTTTGATTAGAGCCGCGATAAACCGCTGCGTCGAGTTTGCCGTCACCGTCAAAATCGCCATTGACGGGTTTGTCGCCGGTGGCTCCCCACTGTAAATAAGTGATATTTCCGTTCGGATTGTTCAGACTCCCGCGATAGTAAAAATAACTCTGACTGCCGACCGCCGAATCACGATAAGTCGCCAAATCCGCTTTGCCGTCGCCGTCCCAATCGCCGACCGCCAATTTATCTCCGGGCAAGCCGAATTGTTCGGTGCGGACGGAATTTGTCGCGCTGTTGAAAATATAAAAAGTTCCACTCGATTCGCGCCAGACGGCGATGTCGGTTTTGCCGTCACCGTCGTAATCGGCGGACGCGAGTTTGTCGCTTGCCAAGCCGAATTGCAGTGAACCAAACGAATTATTCGAGCTTCGCAAATAAAACCAACTGTTTGCTGACGGACGGAAAAAAGAATAATCGGCGCGACCGTCGCCGTCAAAATCCGCGACTCTGTTTTGCGTCGAATTTATGATAATGCCGTCCGAAATTTTGGTGACGAACGCATCGAAAGTGCCGCCGCCGTTTGCCGTCTGGAACGGAGTGCGCGTCGGAAAATTGGTCGAAACCGTTTTTCCCGTGATGTATGCGCCGCCCTGCGCGTCAACGGCGATGCCCAGACTCTGATCCTCTCCGCTGCCGCCGAAGTAGGTTGAATAAACGAGTGCGTTTCCGGCAGGATTAAATCTCGTTACGAATGCGTCGAAGCTGCCGCCAATCGCCGCCTGAACCGGATTTCGCGTCGGGAAATTGGCTGATTGTGTCATCCCGCTGATGTAGGCATTATTTTGACTGTCAAGCGCGATGCCCAAACCTTGATCGCTGCTTCCGCCGCCGAGATAGGTCGAGTAAACGAGCGTGTTTCCCGTCGCACTCAATTTTGTGATAAACGCATCAATGCTGTTGTTATTTCGTGTCGCTTGAAACGCATTTTGCGTCGGGTAATTGGGCGAAGATGTCGCTCCTGTAACGTAAGCACTGCCTTGTGCGTCAACGGCGATAGCTCTGCCCTGATCGAAACTCGTGCCGCCGAGATAGGTCGAATAAGCGAGCGCATTTCCCGTCGAATTTAACTTCGTCACAAAAGTATCGTTGCCGCCGCCGTTTATCGTTTGAAACGCATTTGCCGTCGGAAAATTAGTCGAAATCGTAAATCCGGTGACGTATGCGCTGCCTTGCGTATCAACCGCAATGCCGAAGCCTTGTTCAATATCATTGCCGCCCAAATATGTTGAATAGACGAGCGCATTGCCGCTTGCGCTGAACTTCGTGACAAACGCATCGTAAGTGCCGCCGGCGTGTGCCGCTTGAAACGGATTTGCTGTCGGAAAATCCGTTGATTGAATCTGTCCGGTAATGTATGCGCTGCCCTGATTGTCAACGGCGATTGCGCTGCCGACATCGCTGCCCGTGCCGCCGAGAAAAGTCGAATAAACGAGCGCGTTGCCCGCCGGGTTCAGCTTCGTCACAAACGCATCGAAACCGCCGCGATTAGTTGCCTGAAACGCATTCAAAATCGGGAAATCGGGCGAGCCGGTAAAGCCTGTCACGTAGGCGTTGCCCTGTGCATCAACGGCAATCGCGTTGCCGACATCGGCAACTAAGCCGCCTAAGTAAGTCGAATAAACGAGCGCGTCGCCCGTCGCGTTCAATTTTGTTACGAACGCCATCACGCTTTGATTAAATGTCGCTCTGAACGGCATTCTCAAAGGAAAATTCGGCGAGCGCGTCTGTCCCGTAATGTAGGCGTTGCCCTGCGCGTCAACGGCGATGCCGAAGCCTTCATCTTCGTCATTGCCGCCGAGATAGGTCGAGTAAGTGAGTGTCGGATCAATCACGAGCGGCTGCGTTTGGTCGTATCCGGCGATTTGAAATCCGATTTCGCGGTTGTTTAATTCAAGATATTTCGCTTCGACGATTTGCCGCCCGTCCGCCGTTTCCTGATAGACGACGGGTTTGTGCTGGCGCACTTCGCCGCCGTCTTCAGTCGTTAAAATCAGATCGCCGCTTGCCGCCTCAATTTCCGTTTTTCGTGTGCCGTCAAACTGCAATTTGATCTGTTTGTAATCGGCGTTCGGCGCGACGATCAAATCATATTCGAGTTCGCCCTGATTGCCGTAAAATACTTCGTCAACGCCCTGATAGACATCTTTGTAACGCACCCGTCCGAAATGCGAAACGCCGGTCTGCCATTTCGTTTGATCGTTGCCGACAAAATAATTAGATTTGCCCGCCTGTTCATTCTCACCGACAATTTGCGGCGCACGATTCGCTTCATTCAGTTTCATTCGCACGACCGAAGACGCAGCTAATTGATTGTCAATTCCTTTTTTCGCGCCGTCCTCATTCTTTTGCAAACTCAAAACCGCTTCGTCAGCGGTCAAAAACAATCCGTAACCCGCGCCACGAGCCGTGAATTTCACCCGTTCATCGGTTTGTCCGACGTTCGCTTCAAACGAAAGCGGCAGTTTGCCGTAATTGGCGTTGATGCGGGCGCGTTCCGCATTATCCGTGACGGGAATTGTTGTTGTTGCTGAATCTGTTGGCAGCGTTTTGTCGGCGGGCATCTGCGCTTGGAAAATCAAGCCGATGAGAATCGCTAAAATCAGAATCAGCGATTTCTTTGTTTGTAATTGTTTGTTCATATTTTCTCCTGCAAATCTGCCGCCTACGGTTTTTTGAGCGACGATAAAATCCGAATAAATTTACCTTTCACCTCTAAACGCAAGAAAATTCTATTTTTGAGGTCAATTTTTTATAAATTTGATTGCTTTTATTCTTTTTTGGATTAAAATCAAGGGAATCCGCTGTCAATACCGATATGAACTCACCGAGCGACATCACCGGACTTTTATCCGAATATCAAGCTGGAAACCGCGCCGCTTTGGACGAGCTTTTTCCGCTGATTTATGACGAATTAAAACGGGTTGCGGGCAACAAACTCAAAAATGAACGAGCCGATCACACCTTGCAGCCGACTGCGCTCGTTCACGAAGCGTATTTGCGTTTGATTTCGCAGGAATCGGTTGACTGGGCAAATCGTGTGCAGTTTTTCGGCATCGCGTCGGAGATGATGCGGCGGATTTTGACCAATCACGCCGCTGCCCGCAACACCGACAAACGCGGCGGGCAAAATCTAAAAGTCGAATTAGACGAAGCGTTAATGTTCACGACCGGACGCGGCGTAGATTTGATTGCATTGGACAAAGCATTAACCGAACTCGCTGAAATTGATCCGCAGCAGGCGCAAATCGTCGAACTGAGATTTTATACAGGCTTAAAAGTCGAAGAAGTCGCCGAACTGCTCAAAATTTCGGACTCGACCGTCAAACGCGAATGGCGAATGGCAAAAGCGTGGCTTTTCAATAGATTGGGAAATTGATGCAAAATGTAAATCGGACAAAATTCAAAGAGATTTTTGAAGCAGCGGTTGAATTGCCTGTCGCTCAACGCGCCGATTTTCTTTCGGATGTTTGTTTCGATAATGAAGAACTTCGCGGCGACATCGAACGGTTGATCGCGGCGGACGACGCGGCGGGAAATTTTCTCGAAAGTTCGCCTTTTGATGAATCAATTGCCGATTTCAATCAAATTCGCGCTCGCAGTTACATCAACCAAAAAATCGGTGCTTACAAAATCGAACGCGAAATCGGCGCGGGCGGAATGGGAACGGTTTTTCTCGCCGTCAGAGATTTAGGCGAAATCAGCCAACAGGTCGCCGTCAAAATCGTTCATCAAGGCGCGTATTCAAACGAAATACTGCGCCGTTTTTTGATCGAGCGAAAGATTCTCGCCGCACTCGAACATTCCGGCATCGCGCGGCTGATTGACGCGGGGCAAACCGTTGAAGGCTTGCCGTTTCTCGTAATGGAATATGTTGACGGCGTGCCGCTCGACGAATTTTGCCGCAGTGAAAACTGCTCGATTGATGAGCGTCTGCGGCTCTTTCGGCAAATCTGCGCGGCGGTCGCTTATGCTCACCGGCGTTTGATTATTCACCGCGATTTGAAGCCGTCGAATATTTTGGTAACAAAGGACGGCGACGTGAAACTGCTTGATTTCGGGATCGCCAAACTGCTTTCACCGACCGATTCCGACGCACCGCAAACCGTAACTTTGATGAATTTGCTGACTCCCGCCTACGCCGCGCCCGAACAGATTCGCGGCGATTCGGTGACGACCGCGATCGACGTTTACAGCCTAGGCGTAATTTTATACGAACTTTTAACCGGCGTTCGTCCGTTCTCATTCGGCAGCGCAAATTATCAGGAAATCGTCCGCGTCATCTGCGAAACCGAGCCGCCGATGCCTTCTTCAGTTATCAGTCAACAGTTATCAGTTATCAGTAAAACAAACCAGGACGCTCAACACTCGGAAACCAATAACCAAAGACTAAAGACTAAAGACCAAAATCACAAACCCAATCCAAAATCCAAAATCCAAAATCCAAAATCGCTGCGCGGTGATCTCGACAACATTATTTTGAAGGCGTTGCGAAAGGACGCGGAAAGGCGTTATCAGACGGTCGAACAATTCGGCGATGACCTCGAACGCTATCAAAAAGGCTTGCCCGTGTCGGCGCGTGCCGATACTTTTTCGTATCGCGCGGCGAAGTTTTTCGAGCGCAACAAACTCGCCGTCGTTTCGTTCACCGTGATTATTTTACTGCTCGTCGGCGGAATTTTAACGACGACGCAGCAAGCCGTTCGCGCCGCGCGGCAGCAGAAAATCGCCGAACAAAGATTCGCGCAGGTTCGTGAAATCGCCAACAACGTCATTTTCAAATATCACGATTCGATTGCCAATCTCCAAGGCTCGACCGAAATTCGCCAAATGCTTGTCGCCGACGCGACCAAATATCTCGACAATCTGACACAGGACGCGGAAACGGACGAAAATCTGCAAAATGAACTCGCGCTTGCTTATTCAAAACTCGCCGACGTGCAGGGCAAACCCTTTTACGCCAACACCGGCGACACGGCGGGCGCATCGGAAAATTACGAAAAATCAATTAGGTTACTTGAAAAGTTGAGTCAATCGAAAGACGCAGCGGTAAGTTCGCAGGCGGAAGAAGAATTGATTACGACCTATCACAGCTTGAGCGCACTCGATTCGCGGATGTATAAGTTTGACGAAGCAATTGCAATTCAGCACAAAGCATTTGATTTGGCGCAAACACATCTCGCGCCGGATTCACAGGATTTAAAGAGCCGTTTGACCGCCGCCCGCGCCCGCTTGTGGCTCGGCGACGCGAATGCCGAAGCCGGAAATTTTACAGAAGCCGTTCAGATTTACCGTCAATTTGCCGATTCAGCCGAAGAAATTTATCAAACTGCACCAAACGATAAAGACTCGGAAACTGTTCTCGCAGTCGCGCACGACCGTTTGGGACGCGGCTTTTTACTGCGCGGCGAAGAACTTGCACGAACCGATTTTCCGCCCGCTCAAATCGCCGGTATTTACCGCGAAAGCTCCGTAGATTTGGAAAAAGCTCTCGAATTATTCAAAAAAGTTGCGGACGAATATCCCGACAATCAAAAATACCGGCGTAATGTTCTGGTCGCTCAATCGAATTACGGACAGGCTCTGCGCTGTGCCGGCGACTCCGAACGCTCGCTCGAACTGCTGCAAAAAACCCTTGATGAACGGGCGAAAAATATCGAATCGGACAACGGCAACCGCCAGTTAAAAGCCGATTACGCCGAAGGTTTACACCAACTCGCGCTCACTTTGAGCAATCAAAAAAAATCCGCCCAAGCCATCGAAAAATTTGAATCATCCATCAGCATTATCAAACAACTAATCGCCGAAGACACCGCCAACCTCGAATTTCGCCGCACCTTTCTGGACATCATCAACGATTACGGAGATTTTCTGCTGAAAAATAATGATGTCGGCGGCGCACTGCAAATCTCTCAAAAATTTCTAAATCAAATGCCGCCAAACCAAAAACCTTCCGAAAAGCCGTTTGCCGATTATGCCAAAGGTTTGATAAGCAAAAATATCGCCGATTGCTACGCGCAGTTAGCGAATAATTCTAAAGCCGACCGCGAATCGAACATAAAGAAATCAAAAACTTTTTACCAAAACGCCGCCGACTCGTGGCAGTCGCCTGAAGTCCGCCGCGAATTTTTCAGCCGCACACCAGAAATGCTTGATTATCTTGTCAAAAAGATATAACAGTTTCGCCAAAGTCGAAAAAAAAAGCGCATTCAGAAATCATCAACCGACCTACTTCAAATTATAATTCATTCAACTTTTCCAAAAAAAATTAACCGTTTATAATTTACTCAGAAACCTTACGAATAAGATGAGTATCAACCCCGAAAATATTCCTGACCGTTGGGACCCCGAACCGCGCTGGCACGCGCTGATTGCCGTTATCGCAGTCGGCGGATTATACACCGCTTTGCCGTCGTCGCTGATTGTCGGTCCGCGTTGGCTGTTCCTCGCTGTTGTCATCGCACTGCTGATTCCGACGGTTATTTCACATATCAGAAACAATGTCCGGCTCAACCGCATACTGGGTTTCACGGTCAACGGTATCGTCACGCTCGGAATGATTATTTCGGTCGTGCTGCTGATTATCGCGCTGCCTGAACATAAAGAAACTCCGATACAACTGTTGATTTCCGCCGCTTCTTTGTGGTTTACGAATGTGCTGGTGTTCGCGCTCTGGTATTGGCGGCTCGACGCGGGCGGACCGCACGGACGCGACAAAACTATCGGACATCAGGACGGCGCGTTTCTGTTTCCGCAAATGACGATGACTCCCGAAGCCAAAACCGAAGCCGACGAACACGATTGGTCGCCTAATTTTATTGATTATCTTTTTTTGGCATTTAATACCAGCACGGCTTTTTCGCCGACCGACGTGCCGGTGCTGGCACGTTGGGCAAAGGCTTTAATGATGCTGCAATCAGTAATTTCGTTGACAGTTCTGGCACTACTCGCTGCCCGCGCCGTAAATATTCTATAGAACCTGTTTGCAATTAAAACTAGAATCGTTTTTACTTTGATAATGGTATATACAACAGATTTAACATTATCTCAATTCGAGGTTTTAGATCAATTATTACCCAAGAGTAAAACTCGTAAAGGCTTTATTTCAAAGCATTTGATTGTCAATGGGATTCTTTACCAATTGAAAAACGGGTGCGGGTGGCGTGATTTACCAACCGATTTTCCACAATGGCAAACCGTCTATTCCCAGTTTCGGCGATGGCGACTTGATGGAACTTGGGAAGATATTTTGACAACTTTAGCGAAAATAGAGCGTGAAAAACAAAAAAAATAGAGTATCCAAGTTTATTCTTAGGCGATTCGATGTGTGCTAAAAATACGGACACGGCGAATCTTGAAACCACAGGCTATTGTCATTACAAATGCACGAATGGAATCAAAAGACATCTTT
The DNA here is from genome assembly GCA_965247805.1 of Pyrinomonadaceae bacterium. Lineage (GTDB taxonomy): Bacteria > Acidobacteriota > Blastocatellia > Pyrinomonadales > Pyrinomonadaceae > JAFDVJ01. Next base: position 2,114,033 of record OZ252034.1, on the reverse strand, counting down.
TGGTGGACGTTTTAGGCAATCCGTATTTTGTTCACTGCACGGCGGCAAAGATCAGTGATGATAAGGGAATGTTCGCAATACTCAAAAAACATAGCGTATTTTCTCGATTTGCCGGACGGACACAATATCACGATTTTGTTAGATAATGGTTATCACAAAGATTATTTGGAAGCCGAAATGGAGAAAATTGACCAGCGATTAAGAAGCAAAATAAAAATCGAATTATCAGCCAAAATCACGCCGGAGCAAAAGGCAGCCTCGAAACAGGAAAACCCGGCGAAACAAGGATTTGTGGTGATTTTCAAGCGGTGGATCGTCGAACGCACAAATGCGTGGATCAACCAATGCCGAGTGCTGTGGAAGAATTGCGAAGGACTGCTCGAAACAAGTGAAACCAAGATTAGAATTTGTGCCATCCGCTTGATATGACGAAGAATTGCTTAATGAATAAATTGCAAACAGGTTCTATAACGATTAATAAAACCCTACCAAGCTTGGGTGGCGAAAAAACAATTGAGTTTGCAATTAACGGCATTGAAATTGAAGTAAAATGAAATCTTATTTTTGAAATGCAACGAAATAATTGTTCTTTTGTAATAAAAAAGGCGGCTTGAAAACAATGAGCCGTCCGTTTTCTTAAAGTTCTCAAGAAATTTGGACATTATCAAACGAAATTTTGGAAGTTGAAATGTTTCGGCTAAGATGATGTTTATGAAAAAAGTCTTTTTGCTCGCTCTGCTGTTTTCCGTCAATCTTTTTGCCCAACAACCTTCGCCGACACCGATTCTTTACAGCGAAAAAACGCTCGATAATCTCGAAAAAATTCAGCAATCCGCATTGCAAAGCGATTATGCTTTGCGGCAGACGGCGTATCTTTCAAACAATATCGGACCGCGTTTGACTGGTTCGCTACAAGCCGAACGCGCTGTTCAATATGTTGCCGACGAGATGCGGAAACTTGGTTTGAGTGTGCATCTGCAAAAATTGTCCGTGCCGCATTGGGTGCGCGGCGAGGAACACGGTGAACTCACCGAATTTGAAGGAATGGCGAACGGAACAACGCAAAAGGTCGTGTTGGCGGCACTCGGCGGAAGTATTGCGACGGACGCAAACGGATTGGTTGGCGAAATTATCGTCGTCAACAGTTTCGATGAATTGAAAGAACTGGGCAAAGATAAAATTAAAGGGAAAATCGTGCTTTTTAACAACAAATTCGACCGTGAAATGCAGGCTTCGGGTTTTGGCGGCGCGGCTTACGCGCAGGCGGTTTTGTATCGTTTCGGCGGCGCAATCGAAGCGGCGCGTTACGGAGCGGTTGCCGTGCTTGTGCGGTCGGCGGGCGCATCGCAAAATCGTCTGGCGCACACGGGTTCGATGGGTTATCAACCTGATGTTACGAAAATTCCGGGCGCGGCGGTTTCGTTTGAAGATGCGGAAATGATTGCTTATCTGGCGAAAATGGGTAAGGTGAAAATTAAACTGACGCTCACGCCGCAGACTTTGCCGAACGCGACGAGCTACAACGTCATCGCCGATTTAAAGGGAAGCGAAAAGCCGGACGAAATCGTCATCGTTTCGGGGCATATTGATTCGTGGGATTTGGGAACGGGCGCACTCGACGACGCTTGCGGTGTCGCGGTTTCGATGCAGGTTCCATATCTTTTGAAACAGCTCAAACTCAAGCCGAAACGGACGATTCGCGTGATCGCTTGGATGAACGAAGAGAACGGTCAAGCCGGTTCAGCCGCTTATGCTGAGGAGCAAAAAGCGAATTTCGCCAATCATTTTGCGGCAATCGAAAGCGACTTGGGCGCGTCGCACCCGCTCGGATTTTACTTCACGGCAAAGCCCGAAACTCTGCCTTATTTCACACCGATTTTGAATATTTTGAATTCGCAGGGCGCAGGACTTGCGCAGTATCAACCCGGCGGAGTCGGCGCAGACATCGGACCAATGACACGCGCCGGAGTTCCGTCGTTCGCGCCGTGGTTTAATCAGCAGACATATTTCAATTATCATCACACCGCCGCCGATACTTTCGACAAAATTATTCCTAAGGAATTAGCCGAAAACGGTTCCGTCGTCGCAGTTTTGGCGTATGGATTAGCAAATTTAGAACAACCCTTACCGCATTAAAATCTGCTCTAAAAATCAGTTTCCTAACCGAAATAACTGTTTTGTCACCTGACCGAATGCCTGATGCGCGGTGCATTGTCGCTGCTTCATAATCTATTCAAACGCAAAGAAAATATAATTTCTTTCGATTAAAATAGGAGTTAAGAAAAAAAATGGATACGAACGAACAGGAAAACAAAAACAATCTGTCGGATTTTTCCGTGCAGACTACGAAGGCGGTCGAAATTGCCGCCGAATCAATCGCCGCGATTGATTCTCGACCGCGTGTAGCGACGAGCGGAATCGTCTGGCGGACGGGCGGAATTATAGTTTCGACTAATCATACAATCGAGCGCGATGAAGAGATAACGGTTGCATTTGCGGACGGGCGAACGTCGAAAGCGACGCTGGTCGGACGTGATGCGGGAACGGATTTGGCGGTTTTGAAAATAACGGACGAGGAAATCGCGGCTTCTTTGAAACCGGCGGACATCGCTTCGACAGCGGATGCGAAAGTCGGCAACATTGTTTTGGCGGTCGGGCGGACGAGCGCGGACGGCGGCGTGACGGCGAGTTTCGGGATTGTTAATTCGGTTGGCGGCGCGTGGCGCACCTGGCACGGCGCGGAGATCGAACGGTTTATCGGGCTTAATTTGCAGATTTATTTAGGGTTTTCGGGCGGCGCGTTAGTTAACGCCGACGGCAAAATTTTGGGCGTGAATACCTCGGCTTTCGGGCGCGGTCTGGCTTTGACGATTCCGTCGGAAACTGTTAACCGCGTCGTTGATGCGATTTTAACGAAGGGGAAAATCTCGAAACCTTATCTGGGCATCGGCACGCAAACCGTTCCGATTACCGAGAATCTGCGCGAGCGTCTGAGCATCGAACAGAAGCACGGTTTGATGATGCTGACGGTCGAAGCGGGCGGCGCGGCGGAAACGGGCGGCGTTTTGATCGGCGACGTTTTGCTTTCGATTGACGATAAAACGACGCTCGAACCGGCGGACGTGCAGAGCGCGTTGTTTGGCAAGGAAGCCGGAAACACGATCAGTGCGAAAGTTCTGCGCGGCGGCGAACTCAAAGACCTCGAAATCGTTTTGGGCGAACGTCCCGAAAGAAATCGCGGCGAAAGAGGCGGCGGGCGCGGCAGAGGACGCGGCGGCTGGCGGCGGCGCGGCTGCTAGAGAAAAAATGGACGGTGAAACGGGCGTGATTAATGTTTTCGTGGTCGCGGGCAGTACAGTTGTCCGCGCCGGTTTTGCCGCCGTTTTGCGAAACGAATTTAGAATTGCCATAACGGGCGACGCGGCGGAAATTCCCGCTGCGCCGTCCGCTTTTACCGCGAATCGAACTTTGTTTGACGTGCTTTTAATCAACATCGAACGTCAAACGGAATTTGATACGCTAACGGAATTGGCAAGCGGCGGCGAATCAAGCGGGCAATCTTTCGCCGTCGTCGCGCTGCTGGCGGCGGAATTTCAAAACGCGCCGAACGCTTCGGAATTATTGCGCGGCGGAGTTCGCGGGCTGCTTTCGTCTGATGCTGACGGCGAAGAAATCGCGGCGGCGATCAACGCGGCGGCGCACGATTTGTTCAGCGTCGCGCCGGAAATAATAGATGCGATTTTATCGCAAACGCCGCAAGCGAATTTTGCGCCGATTGACGAAAATAGTTTCGCGGATGACTCAATGGTTGAAACTTTGACCGCGCGTGAACGTGAAGTTTTGGAAATGCTCACGGACGGCGCGAGTAACAAAACGATTGCCGAAAAACTGAATATTTCCGAACATACGGTCAAATTTCACGTCGCCTCGGTGTTTGGCAAACTCGGCGTCAATTCGCGCACCGAAGCCGTCACGCAGGCTCTGCGGCGCGGCTTGATTTTGTTGTAGTGAAATATTGACGAATTGCTTTTCAAAAACCAATAATAAATTTACAGACGAAATATTTTTAATAATCAAAGCGAGGGAAAAAAGATGGCTGAAAACTGCACGCATCTCGGCGAAATAAAAAATCCGGCGGCGAACACGCCCGACGGCTGTGAGGAATGTTTGAAAATGGGCGACGATTGGGTTCATCTGCGTTTATGTGAATCCTGCGGTCACGTCGGCTGCTGCGACCAGTCAAAGAACAAACACGCGACGAAGCATTTTTACGCCACCGAACATCCGATTATCAAATCGTTTCAACCCGGCGAAGATTGGGGCTGGTGCTATGTTGACGAATTATTCTTCGAGCCTTTTCCCGTCACGGAAGCGTAAAAAATAAAAAAATTTATATGCCAGATTTCGATTTTAAAAAAGAACATCCGAACGCTTTTCCGGTTCTCGACGACAAGCAAATCGCGGCGGTCGCCGAGTTTGCCGAATGCAAAACTTACAAAGACGGCGATGTTTTGTTTCGCGCCGGGGAAACGGATTTTAAGTTTCAGGTGATAAAAAAAGGCGCGATTGACATTATAGACCGTTCATCGGGCGCAGCCGTCACGATTTTGACGCACGAAACGGGCGAATTTACGGGTGATTTGTCGAATCTGACCGGGCGCGTGTCGAATGTTGACGCGATTGCGAAAGGTGAAACCGACGTTTACGAAGTTTGCGAAGCGGAATTGCACCGCATTATCAGCGAAAATCCGGCGTTGAGCGATTTGATTTTGCAGACCTTCATCGCCCGCGCCCGCGCTTTGAGCGGCAGCGAAAAATTTACGGGTTTGCGCGTCATCGGTTCGCGTTTTTCCGCCGACACTTTTCGGATTCGTGATTTTCTCTCGAAAAATCACGCGCTCTACACTTATTTCGATTACGCCGAAGACGCGGAAATCAAAACTCTGCTCAGAAGTTTTCGCGTCGAGGAAAAGGATTTGCCCGTCGTCGGCTACGCTTCGGACTGGCTTCTGAAAAATCCGTCGAACGAAGAACTCGCCGAGAAAATCGGCATCCGGCGCGAAATTGACAGGAATAAAATATTCGATCTGGCGATTGTCGGCGGCGGTCCGGCGGGACTGGCGGCGGCGGTTTACGGCGCGTCGGAAGGTTTGCAGACGATTCTGCTCGAAGCCTTAGCGACGGGCGGACAAGCCGGGACGAGTTCAAAAATCGAAAATTATCTCGGTTTTCCGACCGGATTGTCCGGCGCGGAACTCGCCGGACGCGCGACCATCCAGGCGGAAAAATTCGGCGCGATACTCTCGATTCCGTCCGAAGTCGAAAAACTCGTCTTTGCCGACGGACATTCGATTTTGAAGCTGACCAACGGCGAGGAAATCAGATGCAAAGCGTTGGTTATTGCGAGCGGCGCGGAGTATCGCAAATTAGACGTGCCGAACCGCGAAAAATTCGACGGCGCGGGCGTTTACTATGCCGCGACACCGATGGAGGCGCAGTTGTGCGGCGGCGACGCGACGGTCGTGGTCGGCGGCGGCAATTCCGCCGGTCAAGCCTGCATCTTTTTATCGCAGACGGCGCGCAAAGTTTATCTGCTGATTCGCGGCGACGATCTCGGCAAAAATATGTCGGATTATCTCGTCCAGCGCATTACCGCCGCGCCGAACATCGAGCTTTTGACCGAAACCGAAATCACGCGAATGGACGGCGACAGTCATCTCGAAGCGGTCGAAATGACGAACCGTAAAAACAATCAAACGCGCACCGAACGCGTCGCGGGCGTGTTCTCGTTCATCGGCGCGATTCCGCGCACGAAATGGCTGCCCGACGAAATCGAGATGGACGAGAAATGCTTCGTCAAAACCGGCACGCGCGTCGCCGATTCAAAACTCTGGACGCGGAAACGTCCGCCGTTTTATCTCGAAACGAGCCGCGCCGGAGTGTTCGCGGCGGGTGACGTGCGCTGCGATTCGGTCAAGCGCGTGGCATCAAGCGTCGGCGAAGGCTCGATGACCGTCGCGTTCGTTCACGAGTATCTAAAAGAAATTTAGACTGACTGAATCCTATTTACAAAAATCGGTCGGTCTAAATTTTCCTCCAAAAGCAGTTTTTGGCACGCGCCGGTTCAAAGGCAGATGTTTTTTCAAATAATTATGGCGGCTTTCATAAAGTCAAATGTATTTAGGTGCGTTAACGGCTTTTTTAGAAGCATTCAGCGTGTATTTCCCCTTCGACAGCAAATCCCGATCAAACAGCGCGTAATCGCAGGTTAATTTTTCGTCCGCTTCGATGTCGCGGGCGGTGACGGTGATGTCCTGTTCTTCGGAATGGTAATGGTCAAGGCAGTTTGGCGACTCCGAACGATTGAAAACCGTGCATCGTCGCCGCACAAAACATACAATCCCGGCTGTTTTTCGCGGTAACTGTATTTTTGAATCTGCTCACGCGAAGATTCGGACAATCGTTCGATGTCCTCTTCGGAACAGCGCAGATCGAACAAACTGTTAAATTTCCAGAGGATCGCGCCTTTCGGAATAAATTCATCGGCGAACAGACCGATGCCGTGAATGCCGCTCAAGTCGAGTTTGGTTTTGACCGGTAACATTTTTTTCCCCCTTGTGAAAATCAGTTGACCGCCGTCCATCGCTCAGCGTTAATCGTGTGTGCGCCCCAGGTAAACTCTATGTCTTTCGGTAAATTTAATCCCGAAAGACGAACCGCCAGCAGTGCGCCGTAGCCGTCCCTGGAAGCCGGATCAACCCACCAGCCCGCGCTCGAATCCCAGATTTTGATTTCGCCGTCGCGGTTCGGATCAATCGCGCAGCCTTCGTGATAAATCAAATCTTCCTGCGTCCATCGCAGCGGTTCGCTGCCCGGATTCCAACTGCTTTCCCATTGTTTCGTCGCCACGTCGGAAAACCTCTGCACCATCTGGACGCGGTAACTTTTTACGCCGTGCGCTTTGAAAACCTCGAACGCGAGAGCCGCCAGTGCGCTGCAGTCGAGCGTTTTTTTTCCGCACGGCTTCGCACCAGAAAATCGGGAACGCGCCCCAATTGAATTTCTGCCGCAGCCAGCGCGGTCAGGTCGTAATGCCGCCGCCGTTCGCCAATTCCGAATAATCGGTCGCCGTCAGCCATTCGCGGGCGATTTCGCAGCACATCGCGCCGTGATGCGAAATTTCCGAAGCGTGCCGGTCTTTCCATTTATCGAACACCGGCGCACTCGCCGGACGAGTGAAATTCGTCGTTTCGATGACCGGCGAACCGTCGCCATTCGTTTTAGTGTTGATAGTTTTAACCGCATCCAAATACATAACTCATACTCCTGTCGTAAGCTCCGGCATCGCAGAACACGAGAATGTCGCCGCCCCGCGCCGTTTTCGGAAGCGCGACGTTGGAGGCAACAATATCGTGTTCCATACAAAGTCTGCCCAAAAGTCTCGTTTTACCGCGACTCAAAGTTTTCCACTTTCCGTCGTCCGCGTCCTGACACAAAATCCGGTGCGGATAAAAAAGTGCATCGGCAGTTCGGCGATTGAGCCGTCAACGACGACTTCACGCGCTTCGCCGGAGAAATTGCGAATCTCCAGAATCTGCATCGCCAGTGCCATCGAAGGCTGCGCCAGGGCTTTGCCCGGTTCGGAAATTATCTCTTTGACGTGCGGCAGAAACTCCGGCACAAGCCGGATCGCCTGCCGAAACTGCTCGCCCGAATTTTTGTTTAAATCTTCGGGAAACCAACCGCCGCCGATGTCCAAAATTTCAATCGAACGACCCGAAAGTGCTTCAATCGAACAGCCCCGGCGGAGCATTGATTGAAACAGATGCCACCAGTTGCCGATGCCGACGTTGCTGCTTGCCGTATGGAAATTCCCGCACAACAATTTTGACAAGCGTAGTTGTTGACGATTTTCTTCGTTAAATCAACTTGTTCGCTGCGTCCGATGAGCGAAAGATTTGCCCGTTCGTCATTGTCGGGCAGCGTGTCTTTACGACGCAGCGTCCATTGCAGTTGTCCGCTTGAAATGTAAAGCAGAATGGTGCGTCCGCGTTCATCGGGAATTTGTTCATCGCGCAACTTTTTAGCGTCAATGTGAACGGTTTCGTGGGCGGCAAGCGACTTTAAGCCGATCATATAAATCCCGCCGTTTTCCCACACCAGAAATGCAACGTAACTGAAACATTTAGAGTTCTAATATCCAGATTAATAACACTTGAACTAATTAAAAATTCATTTCTTAAGTTCAATCAAATTAGACTCTAAAATGCGATTGTTTGACTCTGCCTCAACATAAACAGATTTTTTCAGCACAATCTTGTATCTTTCATTTCTATTGAAAGTAAAAAGTTTCGACAAATCTATGCTCCGTGTAATTTCCTCTTTAGGTTCCAATCTTGCATAAACTACAGCCATTTCAATTCGCAGAGGTTTTGTCAGTCGCTTTCCTTCTTCCGACATAGAAACTATTTCACCTTTCGAGTTTTTAACTTCAACTATGTAATTTCGTTCGGTTTCATTTCCGACTTCTTTTACAATAACGCGCTTTTTACTATTGTTTTTTAAAGTTAAGGTAATTAGCTTTTTATTACTTAACTTTGAGTTCTCATCAATATTAATTGAAAATTCAATTTCTAAATTAAGCGATTTATAAGAACCCGTTTGAGAGAGCGTATGACCGCAAACGATTAGGAAAAACACCAATAATTTTGTAATAGTTTTCATTTCACCTCCTAATTTGGGCATTGATACCCGCTACCTTCCGGCATCCATTGAAGTTCTCCTGCCACAATAATACGCGTCCACTGAGGAAATTCTATTGTATCTACCGCCTGTGTTGCATCTCTATCATTAGGTGAAGTATTTAGCCTCCAATCTGTTGCATTAATCGGCAAGGCTTCGCCACTCCAATTCCAATTAATAACCTTTAACGGAACCCAAATTGTTAAACCGCTTACTCCGGTTGGTTTATACATATAATACATTTTGAAAGCATCACTTGCCGTCGCTCTCAGATCACCATCGTTTAATAAACTTCCAGGAGAATCCTCCGCCGTATTGCTACCCAAAATATATGGAAATCTTGAATCCAAGCCTTCCGCTCCCCATCTACACCAATTGCCAGTTTTTAACTGCACTCTTCTCAAAGGGTTTGTAGTTTGAACAAAAGCCTTATTTCCCGGTGGACCAGAAAAACCGGATGCTACAAAATCAATGCCTGAAAATATATCAGAGCCAAACCTCAGATACCAATAATTATTGGATTCCAATCTCACACCGACTTGTCCTAATGTGCGCGATAAATTTACCGTTGGTTTGCTTACATCAAAAGTTGCACTTTTAGAATATTGCTGTCCGCCAACATTAATCGTAACTGTCACTTGACGACCATTTGCACCATCTACCCAATAAAAATCTACATCCTGATTATTCAAATTTGTTAATGGAGTAACTTGCCCGCTTTCGCACCTTGTCGAAGTTGAACAAGTAAGTTTATAATCCGCGATTCTAGTTTCTGGAATCGTCCATTGTATATTTGAAGATGCGCCACCAACTACGGTTGCAGAAAGTTTAATTTGTTGTCCAACAACTACATTTTGAGGTATGTTGGTAATATCCGTTCCATCTCTCAGAATCCTGATTTTAGGTCTCACAGTCAGAGGCGAAACTCCATACACCGTTGCGCCAAATGCAACGCAAGTCCCGCACGCCGCCAGATTGCTTGGGGTTTCACCTTTTGTTTCTTTAGTTTCTTTGTTGTTGCATTGATCCGGTTCAGCTCCGTTTTCCCACAGTACTTGTCCGGGCGGACACGCCTGATTTTCTCGAAATCTCGTGGTATTCCACCTTGCCGTAATATTTGTTTGCCCGACACCCACCGTGGTCGCAAGTCCGTTTGTATTTATCACGGCGATATTTTGACTGCTGCTGCTCCAAGTCGGACTAGGAATTTGCATACTATACGGAAAGCCATAACAGGTTTGTCCGACTTCATACGCCGCATACTGAACATTTTGACCGAATTCCGCGTCGCCCGGATAAGGCGTTGCATAGCCTGATACAAAATTTCCCGCACAACAATTTTGACACGCATAGCTGTTGACGATTTTCTTGGTTAAATCAACTTGTTCGCTTCGTCCGATTAAAGCTAAATTGGCGCGTTCGTCATTGTCGGGAAGATTGTCTTTGCGGCGCAGTGTCCATTGCAGTTGTCCGCTTGAAATGTAAAGCGGAATCGTTCGTCCGCGTTCGTCGGGAATTTGTTCGTCCCGGAGTTTTTTAACATCAATCTGAACGGTTTCGTGTGCCACCAGCGGTTTTAAGCCGATCATATAAATCCCGCCGTTTTCCCACACCAGAAAGGCAACGTAATCTTCTTCGTAATCGGCGATGTTTTTAATGTAGGTTTCGGTCGCGGAAGTGCCTTCGATGTGCCACGGATAACCGCCTGTCGGACTGCGTTGTCCGAGCGGATCCCACAGCGGCACGCGAAAGACTTGATTATGGTCATCACTGACACTGTGCGCGGCAACAATCACGCTTCCGGGCGCAGTATCGTAGGTAATTTCAAGACTTGCTACCTTGATATTTTCCTGCTGAACGCGCTGAATAATTCGCTGAACTTTCAAAAGACGCATCTCTCCGCCGCTTAGTTGCTCGATTGGAAGCGTGATGCTGCCTTTTGTTCCGTCCGTCCGCGTGTATGGAACTTTTGCCGTCACGGTCGCCGTCGCCGTGCCGACATTTCGCACGGCGATCACCGGCGTAAGCGACTGATTGGCAATATCTTCGATTTGAAATCCGACACCTTGATATTCGCTCGAACTGCCGCCCGATGGATTTGAAAATTGAACGACGTTTGAATAGCCGCGCTGAACTTCGGCGACCATCACCCGCGCCCGTAAAGCGTCTTTCACGCCTGAATGCTGCACGGAAAGTGTTGGGCTTCAACATTGGCTGCCTCCGTGTGTTTCGGGAGAAAAGGCTGATTTCTCTCGTTAAAAAGTTATTCGGGAACGGCGTTAAACCTCAATCACCGCGTTTAATTTTACGAGTTACAAAATCTTTATGCGCTTCTTTTGAATGCTTGTCAACTAAAATCTTTATTTGATTAACATTTATGCGCTTAATTTTTTGCAAAAAGTTTTCAGACCGGAAAGCGGATTGATTCCAACTTCTAATATTCTATGCGATAATATTTTTGCTTTGACCATTTCAATTTACACTTAAAAATTTATGAGAAGATTATCTTTTTTAATATTGATTAGCTTTTTTGCTTTCATCAGTATTTCGGCGCAAACCTTTACCTTCAACGATTTAATGAAAATCCGGCGCGTCGGCGATCCGCAGTTGTCGCCTGACGGAAAAACGGTCGCGTTCACCATCGGCGACGTTGACAAAGCCGCGAATAAAACCTTGACGCAGATTTACACCGTTTCGATTGACGGCAGTAATCTCAAACAAATTACCAAGGGCGAAAAATCGAATAGTTCGCCGCGCTGGTCGCCTGACGGCAAAAAATTGGCGTTTACAACCGGCGGACAAATCTGGACGATGGACGCGGACGGCGGCGATAAAAAGCAGATTACCAAGATTTCAAGCGGCGCAGGCGGCATCGTTTGGTCGCCCGACGGCAAATGGATCGCGTTCGGTTCGGACGTTTACCCGGAATGCAAAGACGACAAATGCAATGAAGCCGAAGACGCGAGAGTTGAAGGCGGCAAAGTTAAAGCGATTGTCACCGAACGTCTTTTGTATCGTCATTGGGTCGAATGGCGCGACCGCAAACGCTCGCACGTTTTCGTCGTTTCAAGCATCGGCGGAATTGCGGCTGACTTTACGCCCGGAGATTTCGATGCGCCGCCGTATGCCGCCGCAACCGGAGCCGATTACGCATTTTCGCCCGATTCAAAGGAAATCGCTTATTTGAGAAATCCCGATAAAATCGAAGCAATTTCGACGAACAGCGATGTTTACGTCGCTTCGCTTTACGACAAAAATGTCAAAAACATCACCTCAACAAACAAAGGCTACGACGTTTCGCCCGTTTACACGCCCGACGGCAAATATATTTTGTTCCGTTCACAGGCGCGTGAAGGCTTTGAGTCCGACCGTTGGCGAATTATGCGCTACAACCGTCAAACCGGCGAAACAAAAGAATTAACCGTCGGATTCGACCAATACGCCGACGAAATGACGCTCTCGCCGGACGGCAAAACAATTTATTTCACCGGCAACACACGCGGCAAAGAACCGATTTACTGTGTTCCGGTCGAACCGAATTTCACGCAAAAAGTCGGCACATTCGTCAAACAGATTCGCAATGACGGATTTTTCGGTAATTTGACAATGACCCCCGACGGCAAAAATTTCGTCGGGGTTTCAAGTTCATTGACGAGTCCGGCGGAGATTTATCGAGTTTCGGCTGACAGCGGTGAAATGACTAATTTGAGCAAAGCCAATCGCAATCTCGAATTGGCAAAAGCTGAGGACATCGAATGGAAAGGCGCGTTAAATGCCAAGGTTCACGGTTTTATCGTCAAACCCGCGAACTTTGACGCGAAAAAGAAATATCCGCTGCTCGTGTTGATTCACGGCGGACCGCAGGGCGCGTGGAGCGACAATTGGGGTTATCGCTGGAACCCGCAAATGTTCGCCAATCAAGGCTATGTCGTTTTTTGCCCGAATCCGCGCGGTTCGACCGGCTACGGGCAGAAATTCGTTGACGACGTTTCCGGTGATTGGGGCGGTAAACCCTTCGTTGACATTATGAACGGCACCGCAGAAGTTACGAAACTTCCCTACGTTGACAAGGAAAGAATCGGTGCGGCGGGCGCAAGCTACGGCGGTTATATGGTTGACTGGATTCTCGGACACAACACCGACCCGCGCTTCAAATTCAAAGCATTAGTTTCACACGCCGGAGTCTATAATCTCGAATCAATGGCTGGCGCAACCGAAGAATTATGGTTCGTCAACTGGGAATTTAAAGGAATGCCGTGGCAAAACAAAGTCAACTACGATAAATGGTCGCCCAACAAATTTGCCGCCAACTTCAAAACTCCGACGCTCGTCACTGCCGGCGAACTCGACTACCGTGTGCCGGTTGATCAGGATTTGCAATTGTTTACAGCGTTGCAGTTGAATGGAACGCCCTCCAAACTCGTGATCATTCCCGACGAAGGACACTGGATTCTCAAACCGCAAAACTCCGAATTCTGGTATGGACAGGTTTTCGATTGGTTGGGTAAATATTTGAAACCTTAATTAGAAGCGGTTCGTGACCGCGTTTCGCTTATGAGTTGAAACGCGATCACGAACCGCTTCTAAATTTACTTTTCAGAAATAATCATTTCAATTCGCTTTTAGAGAAATGCCAGCAAATGCCCGCGATGTCAATCAAATTTACTTCTCTGCCCCACGGAAAATTTTTCGGTTCCTGCAATTTCACGCCGTATTTTTCAGGTAATTTTAACGCGCTGACTTCACGCCAAAATCCGTCTAAATCATCAACTTTGACGCTCATCATAAAGTTTTCGGCAAACTCTTTCGAGTCGTATTTTTGCAGAATAAATTTGCAGCCGTCGTTTTCAAACCCGATTACATCAGCGGCTTCCCAACTGATTTTGAATCCGAGTTCCAAAAACAGTTCGCGCGATTTTGCAAAATCCGCGCCTGACGGGACAAATGCTTCGATAGAATTATATTTCATTGTAAATTTCCCTTAACTTTCTTGCCGCTCATACCATAATTCGACTTCGCCGCTGGCAAACGATTCGGATTTTATTAATTTGAGTTTTAGTTTTTCATCCAAATCTCCGAAAATGGACATTCCTTTGCCGATGGCGACCGGATTGACGAACAAATGAAATTCGTCAATCAGTCTGTTTTTTATCAAATTGGTGACAAATGTCGCGCCGCCATAGACGATAATGTCTTTGCCGTCGCTGTTTTTAAGTCTTTCAATTTCTTCGACAAGATCGCCGTTGGCGACAGTCGTGTTAATCCATCTCGATTCCGTGACGATTTTACTGAAAACGACTTTCGGAATGTCAACCATTTTTCGGGCGAATGCGTATTCGGGATTTTCAGGATTTTTCACGACCTCCGTCCAATAATTGATAAATTCGTCCGTCATTTTTCTGCCCATCAAAATCGTGTCCGAACTATCGGTCAATTCATTGACGCGATTTGTAGATTTTTCATCCCATTCAAAAGACATCCAATCGTTTTCGCCGTTCGGTCTGCCGACAAAACCGTCAAGTGTTATCTGCATTTGTAATTTTAATTTTCTCATACTATTTAGCCTCCCAAAGCGGCATATATTTTTCCCTTTGTGTATATCCCAAAAACAAAATCGCTAGAAACAGCGGAATCGCAATCACCAAACCGCTCGGCAGATGAAGCGCGTTAATCAGAAGAATATTCAGCACAATCGGGAAGATCAAAACTACGCCAAGCGCGACAAATCTGCCCGAAACGAACATTAGTCCGCATAAAAGTTCAAAGACTTTGGCAACCGGCAAAATATAATGCGATGCCGCCAATCCGTCAAAAAAGGTTTTCGTGTCGCCCGTCAAACCTTCGGGCGGCGGCGCGACGTTTAAAAAATATGTGATTGACGAAATGACGAACAATAATCCGACTAATGTGCGAACAATAATTACAGCGTATTTCATAATTTCTCCGTTTCAATTTGTATTTATAAAGTTTGGAGTGACAGCTAACTTTATCACTCCGAACAGATTTTGATGCTTATTATTTCGGCAATTTACTGTAGTCCATAAATAGCTGATTCCAGCGATGCCCGTCCAAATCCGTGAACGCAAAGCCATACATCCAGCCTTGAATTTCCGCCGGTTCACTGAAAACCGTGCCGCCCGCTTCAAAGACTTTGCTTGCCGTTTCGTCAATTTCTTCACGGCTTTCGGCATCGAACGAGATAAAAACTTCCGAGCCTGCTTTCGTGTCGGAAATTTCGTTTTTCATAAAACCCTTCAAAGTTTCTTCCGCAAAAAGCAGAACCGCAATGTTCTTTTCTCCGACCTTAACACAAGCCATATCTGCCGTTTCGTTGGCTTCTTCGGGCGTAAAACCTATCCGCGTGAAAAATTCCTTTGATTTTTTAACGTCCTTGACCGGAAGATTTATCCATAATTCCTTTGTCATTATCATTTCTCCTTAATGTGAAAGGCAGAAACCCGCGCGTGAGCAAGGGTGCAAAACGCTTAACTTGACGCACCCTTGCTCACGCGCGGGTTTCTGCCCTTGAAAATCTGCTCTAGAATGTCACCAGAGTTTTAAAGCCGCCGTAAGCCATACGTTTGAAATCGAAAAGATTATTGTGCGCTTCCATAACTTCTTTCAGACTCGGATCGTTCATTACGGCTTCGTTCACTTGGTCACGGTGTTCTTTGGATTCATAAACAATCCACGCAAAAATCACAGTTTCATCGTCGGAAGCATCGGCAATCGTTTTAAATGAAAGCATATCTTTAACTTCCAAATCGTCGCCGACTGTTTCGTAATAGTCCAACGCACCGTGTTTCTTCCAAATTTCGCTCGCCTTTTGCGCCATTTCCCTGTATTCCTCGACGTTTGCCTGTTTAATCGGAATCACAAAACCGTCAACATATTTGCCCATTTTATTTTGCCTCCTGATTCTGCGGATAATCGTAATTAACCATCCATTGAATGCCGAATTTATCTTTGCACATTCCGAAATACGCGCCCCAAAAAGTATCGGCGAGCGGCATTGTGATTTCTCCGCCTTCCGCCACTCCGTTAAAAATTTTGTCGGCTTCTTCCTTCGTGTCCGCGCTGACGGACAGTGAAAAATTGGTGCCGATGACGGCATCTTTAGCGTGTTCGCCGATTGCGTCCGTTGCCATCAAAACGTGACCGTCGGCAATCGGCAGCGCGACGTGCATAATTTTGTTTTTATCGTCATCGGAAAGCTGCATTTCCTCGCATCCGGGCATTTCGCCGAACCGCTGCAACATTGCAAATTCGCCGCCGAAAACCGATTTGTAAAAGTTAAAAGCCTCTTCAGCATTGCCTAAAAAATGTAAATATGGATTTATTTTTGCCATTTGTTTTAATCTCCTTTAATTTATTACCTCAAAAATACCGAAAACATTATTATCCGTGTCAATAAAATAACCCTGCCAACAACGTCCGGGAATCTCGAATTTCGCCATCGCCACTTGTCCGCCGTTATTCAAAATAGTTTCCGCCGTCGCGTCAAAATCCGCAATCTGAATCGAACAAGTATAAGCATTTGTGCCGTATTCCATCGGCGGAGTCTGCACCGGACGCTCAAGCAAACCGCCGTTCATCGTTCCCGTTTCGATTTGCCAATATTTGATCGGCAATCCCTTTTGTTCGTCAAATTTCCAGCCGAAAACTGCTTCGTAAAATTTGATTGCCTTCTCCGGTTGACTTGCCTGAATTTCAAAATATCCGATTATATTCATTATTTTAAGTTCTCCAATTTTGTTTCACAGATAAAACATAGTATTATCCTATCACCAAATTTTGGATTAAGAGCGGTGTGATTCCGACAAACTTAAGGGTTGATTACGACAATTTTTTGATGTTAAATCAGTATAGGAATATTATGAAACACGTCTCTATTCTCGTTCCTGAATCAGCCGTTTTAGCGGCGATTGATGATCCGCGTCATATCTTTTCGCAGGTTAATGATTTTGCGAAAGCAGCGGGTGAACTGCCTGTATTCGACATTAAATTTGTCGGCTTGGAAAAAGAAGTCAGACTCCACGACGGCGCATTTTCAGTTCATTCAGACTTGATTTTGAATGAAGTTGAGCGCACGGATTTAATTTTTGTTCCGGCATTTACCGGCAAAACGGAAACTTTTCTGGAGACGAATAAAGAATTTATTCCGTGGATTTCCGAGCAGTATCAACAGGGCGCGGAAGTCGTGAGTTTGTGCGTCGGCGCGTTTATGCTGGCGAAAACGGGTTTGCTCGACGGCAAAAAATGTTCGACGCATTGGCAGGCGGCGGGCGAATTTAGAGCAATGTTTCCCGCCATTGATCTGCAAACCGACAAAATAATTACCGAAGAAGACGGTATTTATACGAGCGGCGGCGCGACCTCTTATTTCAATCTGCTGATCTACTTAGTCGAAAAATTCACCAGCCGCGAAACCGCAATTTTAACCGCCAAAGTTTTCGCCATTGACCTCGAACGCGACAACCAGACGCACTTTACAATCTTCAAAGGGCAAAATAACCACACCGACGAAGACATCAAAAAAGCGCAAAACTTCATCGAAAACAACTTTCACGAACGTCTGACAATTGACGAACTATGCGAAAAAGTCGCCGTTGGTCGCCGCAGTTTTGAACGCCGCTTTAAGAAAGCAACCAACAACACCGTCAACGAATACATCCAGCGCGTCAAAATCGAAGCCGCCAAAAAAATCTTTGAAACCACGCGCCAAAATATCACCGAAACAATGTTCGATGTCGGCTACAATGACACCAAATCATTTCGCGGGATTTTCAAAAAAATTACGGGAATGACCCCGATTGATTACCGGAATAAGTATAACAAGGAAGTTTAATTTTGCCGTTTTATTCAACGAATCTGACTGTAATCGTAATCGTCCTTGATGTTGTTGATGAAATAACGTCCAACCGAATCGGCGTTCATTAAATCATCGAAAGTTTCCTTTTCGACATCGTAATATTCGTAAATTCCGCCGTGATTAAATTTGGCTTCGAGAATCTGTTTTTTCTCGTCATAACCGACCGATTTCAGCATTGATGAATCAACATCCGTCCTTTTCATATCATTAATACTTTACTCCGTAGCCGATTTTTCTGACAATTTCTCTAAAGTTTTTTTCATCCGCTTCAAAAATCACGAGCGATTTTTTGCCGAATCGTTGGCAGAGTTTTTTGATATTTGAATTTTGAGCGATTTCGTCGGCGATTTCCGTCGTTTCGCATTCGATAACGATTGCCTTTCCTTTTTCCTTCAACGCGGCGGCGCGTTTTTCAGTATCGCGCAGGAAACCTTCGACGGTTTCGGGCAAAAATTGTTCTTCGCGGCTTTGCAGAAACTCGCCCAAAGATTTAATATTTTGCCCGTTTTCGAGAGCATTAATCGTCAATTCGCGGCTCAAACGCCAGACGTTTTCGGTTTCTTTGACCGCATAATTTTTCAAAAATATTTCTTCGCCGCCGGTTAAAGGTTCGCCGACGATTTTGATTGTCAAATTCGGCAGAATAGTAAATGAACTTTTGACCGCGACTTTCGGCAATTCGTAATTTTCGGATAATTCGAGACAAAATGCGCCGAGTTTGTTGATGCGAATAAATTTTAACCCGTCGTAACGGCTCAAAAAATCCAGATCGTCCGTTCCCCAAAGCTCGCCGTAATCATTTCGTGCATCAAACGGCGGAATATACGCGACATCAATCAGTCCGAGCGTTGCGGCATATTCAAACAAAACCGCCAAAATATAACGCGCCTGCAAAACTTGCCATTTGTCCGTATCGCCGCCGTATTCGTAGCCCAACGCGCCGTAGCCTTTTTCACAAATGTATAATTCCCAATCATTTCGGGTAACTTCAAAATCGAAATTCAGACGGACGCAGCGAAAAAATTCATCAATCGCAATCCATTTGCCGACCGGACAAAGCTGAAACGAATCTGCGACCGATTCGCGGCGCGGTTTAATGCCGGTCAGATTCGTTTTGCCTTTCGATTTTTGCCCTTTGATTTCGTCAATGCGGTTAAATTCGTCTAAAACCGTCGTTTTCTGCCAACTTTGCCAGAGATTTTTGATAATTTCGTGCGCCGGTTTGTTTAATATTTTGCGACCTTCGTTCGATAAAGCGAGTTTCTTGGCGTTAACATTCGTCAGCTTTGAAGCCTGCAAAATCATTGCCCAAGCAAAGCCTTTGATCGCGCCGATTTGTGGATAATGCTCTTTGTCTTCAACAATTTCGTAAAAATCGCCGTTCTGCAAAACTTCCGTAATTTCCTCGATTGATTTCGCCGAAGGATAAAAAGTCTTGTCGCTGACGGCGATTTTTTTATCTTCAACGAGTCGCAAAACCGACCAAAAATCCGGCATCGCCTCACTTTCGGTTTCGCGCACGATTAACGGAATTTCCAGCGGCTTTTTCTTTTTCCAATCGGGATATTTTATCGTAATATTTTTGGGAATTTTTTCCGTCGTTTTTAGAAAAAAACCTTGCGGCTGCGGCACGAAAGGCTTGATTTTGACGGCTAAATCGTTCGGAATAAATTTACCGGATTCATCGGAATAAATAAAAAGACACAGCAGCGACGGTTCAATATTATAAGAATCTATTTTCTTCCCGAACGAAGGATTCGCGCCGTATTTTGCTGAAAAACGTCCGTCGTCAAATTCGTTATCTTTGTGAAAAACCGCTTCCGCGACCGCTTTTTGCTGCAAATTATCGAGCGTCAGAAAGATTTTTACCGCTTTGTTCGTGTCGCGCAGCAGCGGCAACATTTCGGCAATCGCGTCGGTCTTTTTGCGTGATTTCGGCGTTAAATCCAACTTCTTCACCAAAGCTTTCACCGTGTCAGAAGACGAATCTTCGAGAGCCGCGTCAATTCGCGCCCGCGCTTCCCTGTTTTTTCTTTTCCAATACATTTTCGTTTACAATTCTTCGATTCCGGCTTCGAGCAGCTCACAATTTTCATCAAGCAGCGCATAAAAAGTTTCGTTAGGGTCTTCGTCGTCAGGCACTTTTTCGACAAATTCGACAGTCGAAGACAAATCCTGAAAAATCTTAACCGAAAAAAGTCGCAGATTCTTTTTAATTGTTTCTTCGGCTGAATTTCTCTGCCGTTTCTTTTTCAGCAACCCCGAATTTTCCAAAATCTCGCCGACCATTTCATCACGAATCGAATCGAGATTTTGCAATAATTTATGATAAGTTTTGCGAGTTCCCGCCACCGCTAAAAAATCTGCCTGCGAATCGGCGCAGATCAAAAGATCAAATTTCTCACCGGAATCCGTCGCAATCGGCGCATACCAATAACTTTGTTCTTCGTCCCAATCGTCCCAAAACATTTCGCCGTATAAACTGTCTTTCAATTTCGGTCGCTGCATAGTTTAATTAAATAACCTGAAGATTTTCAATTTTGAAATTTCAATAATCCTCGAAATTATTATACTGCTGTCACAATTTTTAAAATAAACCCTTTTAAATTATCATAAAATTTCGGTTGCAGAAAACTGTCTATAAACACTATAATCCCGTTTTAGGATATTATAATGATTGTTGTAAAAGAAAGAATTCAAACTTTAAATAAACCCGAAAAACCCAAGCGTGTGCAAGGCGGTGTTTCGACTTCTGACCTTATAATGTCGGCGCATATTGACGGTAATGCCGAAGTCTTCCCGCAAATTTTAGAACTTCACGTTCCAAGTGGAAGTTTAATTGCCGATGTAACTTGGGGCAACGGTGTTTTTTGGCAAAATGTTCCGGCGAATAAATACACATTGTTGCCGACTGATATTGCGACCGGAACGGACTGTCGTCAACTTTCATATATTGACAATTCAATTGACTGCGTGGTTTTGGATCCGCCGTATATGGAAGGATTTTATCGCAAATCGCCCGACAACAAAGCCGGTTCGGGAAGTCATTCGGCGTTTGCCAAAAACTATTCAAACGGCGACGAAATCAACGAAGATTCCGACAACGAAGGCACGAAAAAATGGCACGCGGCGGTGACGGATATGTATTTCAAAGCCGGCAAAGAAGCATTGCGCGTATTGCGAAAAAACGGCGTTTTGATCGTTAAATGTCAGGACGAAGTGAGCGCGGGAAAACAGTGGCTGACGCACGTTGAGATTATCAATAAATATGAAGAATTTGGTTTTTACACGAAGGATTTATTTGTTGTCGTCAGAAATAATCGCCCGTCGGTCAGCCGTTTGATTACGCAAAAACACGCCCGAAAAAATCATTCATACTTTCTTGTTTTCGTTAAGAAGTAATTCGTCGGGCGTTGCTCCCAAACCTTCTTCAATCATCGAATCGAGCAAATCTTTCAAACTTTCGTAAAACGGCGGCGCGACCGGAAATGAAACCGTCACCAAACTCGCAATCAATTCTTTGCGGTCGGCTTCATCATATTTTTTGAAGGTTGACGAAGGCAAATCTGTATTTTTAGCGAATAGAAATTTCCACGCGCCGCCGAATCCAAAACAATTTACCGCCAAAATATCGAATTCGCCGCGCAGTAAAAGCGTCGTGTTCAATTTTTTGCCCGATGATAATGTAACATCTCGCCGATCACTCGCGTCAACCTGCGTTTTTGCCGTCCAAGTTTGCGTTGTTTCGTCAAATTTTATCGTGTTCGTCTGCAAAGATTTCGCTTCGACATCAAAGGCTTTGCCGCGATAACCGATATACAAATCGCTTTTCTTTTTGCGGTCGTGATCGTCGAATTTATATGTATAGGAAATGTCGGGCAAAACGCTGATGAGTTCTTTCAACTTAAGTTCGGCGACATAACCCAAAAGCATTCCGCGCAAACTCGGATTTTGATTTATCAGCGAAGATATTTGTTTTGAAGACACTTTCCAATCGCGCAAAAGATTAGTTTCTTCGCTATTTTCAACCGCATCAGCCAGATTTCCGACATCAAAATTCAAACATTCCGCCAACTCCAAAACCTCGATGAAATCAAGCCGCCGTTCGCCGCTTTCATACTTTGAAACGAACGACTGCGGTTTGCCTAATTTTTCGGCTAATTGAGTCTGAGTTAAAGAAAGATTGGTGCGAATTGCTATCAAAAGTTCACGAAACTTGGTGTATTTATCGGTATGAACGGACTTTGGCATATCGCTAAAGATAAAACCTATTTTAGGATATACCAAAATCGGATATTCAATTATACTGTCGGAGATAAATTTTATTTGCGGCGTTTGCTTATGACTATGCCTGTATAATTTTCGAGTTTATTGTTTTCCAATAATTGTTTTGTAGCTAAATGTTATTGCCCAACCAATGTGACCCGCAACAATTTCATAATTTCGGCAAGTCCAATGATGAATAATTTCGTAAAAATCCTCTTCCGTCCAAGAATCATCTTCCAACTTTGAAATTTGGTGAAGTTCTTCTATACGAAAAACAAGATGGTGCATTATCTCGTTAATCCACTTCATTCCTTCAATTTTCTCTGAATCGGAAAAATGTCCATCAGACCAAATCGCTCGAACGGAAACAGTTAAATTATGTCCAAGTAGAACATAAAATTTTCGTTTCTGTTCGAGCGTTAATGCCTCGATATTTTTGATGTAATCAAAGTTTTCAGACATTTATTCTACATTAAAATACTTTGCCTCAGGATGATGAATGATGATCGCCGAGGTTGATTGTTCGGGGTGGAGTTGGAATTCTTCCGAGAGTTCGACTTCGATACGTTCAGGCTGCAAAAGTTCAAAAAGTTTCGTCTGGTCTTCGAGGTTCGGACACGCAGGGTAGCCGAACGAATAGCGCGAGCCTTGGTAGCCTTGGTGGAAAAGTTTCGCCATTTCAGGCGCGTCCGCTTTGGCGATTCCGAGTTCTTCGCGGATGCGTTTGTGCCACATTTCGGCGAGGGCTTCGGCGGATTCGACCGAGAGACCGTGGAAAAGAAGGTAATCGTTATATCGGTCGGCTTTGAAAAGTTCGGCGGCGTGTTCGCTCGCTTTTCTGCCCATCGTGACGAGATCGAAGGCGACGACATCAATTTTGCCGGAAGATTTCGGCGCGAAATAATCGGCTAAACACAGATTTTTGCTGCCGCGCTGTTCAATTGGCTGGCGCGGGAATGTGAAGCGCATTCGTTCGGTGCGTTCGTCGTCTTGATAAATTATCAAATCATTGCCTTCGGATTGGCACGGGAAATAGCCGTAAACGAGTTTGGCTTCAAGCAATTTATCGCGTGTCGCCTGCGCTTTGATCGCTTTGAATTTCGGATAAACTTCGGTTTCGAGCAGTTTTGCGTAATCTTCTTTTGAAGATTTTCCTTGTTTATATTGCCATTGACCTTTGAAAAGCGCGGTTTCGTTGATGAAGGCAAAGACTTTTGACAAGTCCGTAATCTCGACGACTTTTGAACCGTAAAACGGCGCGGTCGGAAGATTTTCTAATTCGGCAACGTCGGATTTGGTGGTGTGTTTCGTCCTTTGTCCGTCGTCATTTGTCCTTTGCGAAACACGCGCCGCGACCATTCCGAGTTTTGCGTCTTCGCCGACTAAATCTTCGGCATCGGTGACGGTTTGGATTGAGTCGGTTAAACCATCCGCTACCGCAGATGGTTCTGACATTTCGCCAACCGCCGCCGATTTCGCTTTTTCGTTCGTGTCTTTTTCGTGTTTGTTCGTGGCTAAATCTTTGTTTGTTAATTGATCCATCGCGTGCAAGCCGTCGAAAGCGTCACGCGCATAGAATAATTGACCGTTGAAAATCGGCACGAGATCGTTGTCGACATACTTTCGATTCAACGCCGCGCCGCCCAAAACGACGGGAATATTAATTCCGCGTTCGTTCATAATTTCGAGGTTGTCGCGCATCACAAGCGTTGATTTGACGAGCAAACCGCTCATCCCGATTGCGTCGCACTGCGTCTGCGAAACGGCGTTGAGAATATCGTCAATCGTCTGTTTGATGCCCAAATTTACTACTCGATAACCGTTATTGGTCAGAATAATGTCCACGAGATTTTTGCCGATGTCGTGAACGTCGCCCTTGACGGTCGCCAAAACCATCACGCCTTTCGACTGTTCGCCCTCGACCTTTTCCATAAACGGTTCGAGGAATTTGACGGCAGTTTTCATCACCTCCGCCGACTGCAAAACGAACGGCAACTGCATCTGTCCGCTACCGAAAAGATCGCCGACAACCTTCATTCCCGCAAGAAGAATATCATTGACAATTTCGAGCGCGGGATAGGTTTCGAGCGCGATTTTCAGATTGTCTTCGAGTCCGATTTTCTCGCCGTCAATGATGTGATGCTGCAATTTTTCTTCGATGGACAAATTAGACGTATCAACCTTCATTGACTGCGCCGTTTTGCCCAAAAACATCGTCGTAAATTCGCCGAGCGGATCGTAAGTGCAGATGTCGTTTTCAAATTTGCGGCGGTCGTAAATCAAGTCTAAAGCGACTTCAATTTCGTGTTCGTTGAAACGATTGAGCGGCAAAATTTTCGACGCATTGACGATTGCCGAATTCATCCCGTTTTCAACGCATTCGTGCAGGAAAATCGAATTCAAAACGATGCGCGATGCCGGATTTAAGCCAAAACTTACGTTTGAAACACCCAAAATGATATTCGCTTCGGGCATCTCCAAGTGTATTTGTTTGATTGATTCGATAGTTTCCGCAGCATTGGCGCGGTCTTCTTCGATGCCCGTCGAAATCGGTAATGCTAACGGATCAAAGAAAATATCGTGCGCTTCGATGCCGTATTCCGTTGCCTGTTTGTATGCCCGACGCGCGATTTCGACTTTCTTTTCAGCCGTTCGCGCCATTCCGTCCTCGTCAATCAATCCGATGACGATTGCCGCGCCGTATTCTTTGGCGATTTCTAAAAGTTTGAAAAATCGCGGCTCGCCGTCCTCGTAATTCGTTGAATTCAAGATACATTTGCCGCCCGCGAGTTTCAGTCCCGCCTCCATTTTTTCCCACTCGGTAGAATCGAGCATCAGAGGAATCGTGACGTTCGTCACCAATTTTTTGACGAGTTCGTGCATATCCGCCACGCCGTCGCGCCCGACGAAATCCACGTTGACATCCAAAATATGTGCGCCTTCTTTTTCCTGTTCTTTGGCGAGTTTGATTAACCCATCCCAATCTTCGGCATTGAGCAAATCGCGCATTTTCTTTGAGCCGCTGGCATTAACTCTTTCGCCGACGATCAAAAACGAATTGTCCTGCGTGTATGGCTGCTGAAAATAAATCGAAGAAGCCGACGGCGTAAACTTCGCGTCGCGCAATTTCGGCGAAACATTCTGCATTTTCGCAACCACCTGGTGCAGATGTTCAAACGAAGTTCCGCAGCATCCGCCGACGACGTTCGCGCCGAAATCTTTCGCAAAATGTTCGACTTTTTTCGAGAAATCTTCGGGCGTTTCCGTGTAAAACTGCTGTCCGTCCTTAACTTCGGGCATTCCCGCATTCGGCAAAACAGAAACGGGAAACGGCGAATTTTCGCACAGATATTTGACGTTTTCGGTCATTTGATCGGGACCCGTGCCGCAATTCATCCCGATAATATCAATCGGAAACGGTTCGAGCGCGGTCAGCGCGGCGGAAATTTCCGTCCCGTTGAGCATCGTTCCGAAGGTTTCAATCGTAACCTGTGCAATCACGGGAAGTTTGATTTTCTGCCGCTCAAAAAACTCGAATATCGAACGCAGTGCCGCCTTCGTCTGCAAAATATCCTGACAGGTTTCGACGATAAACATATCCACGCCGCCGTCAAACAACCCGCGCACCTGCTCGTCGTAAGATTTCTTCAAATCATCGTAAGAAATATGCCCGAGCGTCGGCAATTTCGTTCCCGGTCCCATCGAACCCGCGACAAATCGCGGAAAATTCGCCGTCGAATAATCGTTCGCCAACTTTTTGGCAAGCCGCGCCGCTTTGAGATTGACATCATACGCCTTATCCGCAATCCCGAACTCCGTCAGCACGACCTCGCCGCCGCCGAAACTGTTCGTTTCAATGACATCAACGCCCGCCTCCAAAAACCCAAGATGCACCTGAGCAATCGCGTCCGGCTTCGTATAAAGCAGATTCTCCGAACAATTCTCAAAATTCGCCCCGCCCCAATCTTCAATCGAAAGGTTTTGTGATTGCAGATTACTGCCCATCGCGCCGTCAAAAACGACGACTTTTTCTTTTAATAAATCTAAAAATGATTTCATACTATTGAATTTTTACTGAAATATCTGATTCTATCGTAATTTAATAAAACTACTTAAGGTTTCTAAGTCCCCTTCTTTTTTGAATGATCGCTTCAAAAGTGGAAACGTTTTACCATTTTTGAGATAAAACATTATGTAATTTTTGTCTAAGCACACGACAGTAAAAAGGAGTTTGCTAAAATTGAGTTGTGAAACAACAACCAAAACAAACTCCTGATGACGCTTTTCGAGAAGCGTTAGAAGCAAATATACAAGGAACCAGACACGCCATCAAGTTTATCGCGCAATTTGTGGCGGCTTTATTGAAAACGAGAACTTCCAATCTGGTTAAAGTTGCCAACTCTTTTGATTCGGAAGCGGTGTCCGATTCGGTTTATCGGCAGATTCAGAGATTTTTGAAAAATGAAAACGCGGTTTCGATTGATTATCTTAAACTGTTGAAATTAGATGGGAAACTGAAAGTTCTGATTGACCGCACGGAATGGAAATTCGGGGCGACGTGGGTTAATATCCTGACTTTGAGCGTGGCATATAAAAACGTGGCGATTCCGGTTTTGTGGGAAACAGTCAACCACAAAGGAAATGCGACTGCCGCTGAACACAAAGCGATTATCGGGAAATTTGTCGCTCGATTCGGAGCGGGTCGGATTCTGCGGGTTTATGCCGACCGCGAATTCGGGTCTCAGGAATTATTCGCTTACTTGCTTGAAAACAAGATAGATTTTCACATCAGACTGAAAACCAGCCACAAATCAGGCGGGAAAAGTTTTTTGCAGATGTGGCGGAAAGTTTCGGAAAAAGTGAAATTGAAAGGAAAAGTTAAGGTTGAGGTGTTCGGGCTGGAGTTATTTGTCAGTTGTGTCAAGTATCAAAAAAACGGGAAAACGGAATATTTAATCGTCGCCAGCGGTGCGCGAAATAAGGATCCGATTGCAGAATACAAGGTGAGATGGCAGATCGAAACGATGTTCGGGTGTCTGAAAAGTCGCGGATTCAATTTTGAGGAAACGCATCTAACGCAGCCGGAGAAGATCGGCAAACTGCTGATGTTGTTAGGATTAGGATTAAGTCTGACAATGCTGATGGGCGAGTTTAAGGTAGAAATCACGAAACAGGTCAAGATGAAATTGAAGAAAAATAAAAGATATGCCAGAAGTTTCTTCCGAATCGGGTTGGATGCATTACAAAATCTTTTGTTGAATTACCACAAACCAAAAAAAGAAAAAGAGTTAAAGAAATTTATTCTCCTACTGTCGTGTGCTTAGAATTTTTGTTTTCCTCGATGTTGTCTAATTCATCCCAAGAAAAAGTCTCGGAGTAATTTACTGAAGTTAGGCTAAATTCTTTACTTGAACAGACAAATCTACAATCTCTGACTGCCAGCATCAGCCAATCGTCAAGAAAGTTGTAAGTTGAAATCAACAACGGTAAGTAAAATATTAAACATAGAATTATTTGAAAAACTAAAATCCCCACCGATTTCTCAGTCTGATTAATCATATAAAAAATGCTAAATCCTATTCCAAGAGTTAGAAGTAGCAAATCCAAAATAATTTTATAAGGTTTATAATAAATTTTTGAAAATTCACCAAAACTTATAACCAAATCAACTTCAATGTGTTTGTTATTATCCATCTTCCCATATCAAAGTGAGCGGATTAATTTTCACCAAATTATTAATTATTCAAACATTATCAAAATAACGATTTTTTCTATTAATAAATCTAAAAAATTCTTGCTAATAAAATCTTAAAAAGTAGAATATCCAATTATACCTTCTGGTGAATCAGAAACTTTTTCCTCAAACAATCTAAATTTGTCGTCACGGTGTCCTGTATAATCAGACAAACATTTCATAAACTGTTGTGACTTCCCACAAGATAGAATGTTAAAGGCTTGCATAATATCTCGAAATGCTTTTGGAGTTGTATCTTCAATTATACTCCAAGTATCTAAAACTAAATTTTTCCCTTTCCAACTTTCAACTTTTTCTAAAAATCCCAAAACTATTTCATCTGTCTCAATATCTTTCCAAATATTATTAAAAAGCGGTAGATTTTGCTGAAATCTTCGCAATGCAATCTCCTTATTTTCAAATAAAATTAGTTCCTTACAAGGGTCTTCTTCTACCAAGGGTTCTTCATCTGAATAAATATCTTTCAGTTTGACTGAGTTTTCGTTAAAAAATAAAAGCCACAAAGCGGGAAGATTACAACGAGAAAAATAATATGGCTTTTCAGCTTCTTTTATCAGCTGAAAGTCCTCAATATCTGTAGAAAACAAATGTGCATTGTTTGCCATAATCAAAAAACTCTACGCTAAACAAGCGCAGAGTTTTCGTAAAAATTATTCAATTGAAACTCTTAGCTTTTTAGCGATTTTTTGCGTGGTCGCAAGTTGCCGTAACTCACCACGTTTGAATGTTAAATTTTATATTTTCGATATATTATAAGTCAAACCGGATAATAAAAGGTTAAAACCTGCTTTTATAGAACTGGCTTTTCAAAAATCAACGGGTCAATCTCTAAGTCGGTTTCAATACTTTGAATATTCAGCCTGATGTATGCAGCCCTTATATTCCCAATACCTACCATAATGGTAAGCATAGTTGGAATAATTACCTCTTTCTGAACTTTTGAATCTCCCGATTTGAAGTCTAATTTGTATTTTTTGAATTCACTGTATCTACGTTCAATGTCAGCATTTTTATTTTCAATTAAAGTTGAACCTTTTTCGATAATAAGCATATTAGTTTGAGGATCGAAAGTTATAGTTGACGAAAAGCCTTTGTTGTCTTGAACACTTAGGTCAATGTTTTCACAAGGATAAACCTCAAAGTCTTTCCCCTCAAATGTATAAATTGCCGATGACATTATCCGTCGGGCATCACTATTCGACATAGATTGGCAGGATAAATTCTTTGCGTGTGAAAATGATTTAATATCGTTAAGTCCTAAAAGAACATTTTTGAGTAAAATACTCGGCAATACTCCAGAATCATTTATTTCAATTTTGTAAAGTTCTTCGACTGCCCACACACTCCAATTCAATTTCGACTGCCAATGTCTGTAACCATTCGATCCGGCAACAAAGACTGATTTTTTTGAATTCGTATAATAGGAACTTAGCGGGTCGCGGTAAATATCAACATAATACTGACCGTTTTTTGTGAAAACCATCTCAAAAGCGAATACATCTTCATTGTCTCCGAGAAAACCGCGCGCATCCGGCTCGGTTCTCTTAATTCTAACTGTGCTTAAACCTTTTAGTCGGTAATTAGTGTGCTGAAGATTTTTGTTGAATCCTGTAGTTATTTCGTAATCTCTGACTATTTTCTTAGCCGGATCTTCATTGTAAGAATAAAAATACCAATAAGTAAACAACAATATAATTGAAAGCGGAAACAGAATGATTGCAAGTCGTGGTAGATTAAAACCGGATTTCTTTTCTTTATTTTGGCAGGTTTCGCAAATTCGCCGACTACCCGCCATCTCTTTTCCGCAAACAAAGCAATTGGAAAATTTATTTTGCTGCCCTTGATGAAAATTCCTGTAATCTGATCTGATACTTGTTGCAACAGAATTTTGAATTGATGGGTTAAATTCTGTAATGATTGTTTCATTGCGATTTTCGTTTGCCCATCGGTTGCCGCAAACATTACAAAATGCGGATTCAGCGATGCCGGTGAATCCGCAAAATTTACATTCATTTATATTCATTTTTTAAGTAGGAAATAGAATTTGTTTTGAGTAAGGCGGGACGTTTCCAAATTTAATTTTAGGCTACTTTCTATATGATTGTAAAGAGATTTCTAAAAAGGAGAATCTAAACTAGCTTTAGCAGTCTATAATTAACCTGGTTCTAATCATTTTTATTTACGGTTTTTTAGTTTCTTGTCTTAAACATTTTTATTCATTTGCCAAAAATCATATTAACGCTTATTCAAAAACTATCTTTTTAGGTTTAATCCGTTTTCTCAACATTAATATAAAAATTACGATCAACTTCAACAGTCTTTATTTCATCGGCGAACGTCACGGTTTGCAATGTTTCATCCGGCTTGATGGCGACTTCTTTGCCATTGATGTTGACGCGAATCGGCATTGTAAAACCTTTGACAACTTTATCGAATTTGTAGGTCAATGTTTTCCCGTCAATTTTATATTGCAAAACCGGAATCATCGTTGATCGCAGGTATTGATCGAAAATTTTGCTCAGATCAATACCTGATTTTTGCGACATATAAGTTTCGATTTGCGCGGTCGTGACGGTTTGGTGCCAGAAATCTTTGTTTAAGCCTTGCAATATCGAACGCCATTTTTCGTCGTCGTTAACCAATTGGCGAATCGTGTGCAGCATATTTCCGCCTTTGGAATACATATCGCCGGAGCCTTCGCGGTTTGCGCCGTAAGTTCCGATGATCGGCGAATCGTTGCGGATATTTTTACGGCTGCCGATGACGTAATCTTCCGCATCTTTTTTGCCGAACCAATATTCGACGAACAGGTTTTCCGAGTAATTCGTAAAGCCTTCGTGAATCCACATATCGGCGGCATCTTTCATCGAAATATTGTTGCCGAACCATTCGTGACCGGATTCGTGAACGATGATGAAATCGAATTTCCAGCCGATGCCCGTGCCGCTGTAATCTCTGGCGCGATAACCGTTGCGAAAATAATTGCCGTAGGTGACGGAACTTTGATGCTCCATTCCGGCGTAGGAAACAGCGACGAGTTTGTAGCCGTCTTCATACCACGGATATTTCCCGAACCAATGTTCAAAGGCTTCGAGCATTCGCGGAACTTCCTTGAACTGCTTTTTCGCAACTTCCAATTGATGCGCCAAAACCCAATACTGCAAATCGAGATTACCGCCCAAACCTTTGTATTTTTCTTCCCAGTGAACGTAGTTGCCGATGTTGGCATTCACGCCGTAATTGTTGATCGGATTTTTCACTTCCCAGTGAAATGTTTTCGTTTTTTCGGTTGTGTTGTCAATTTTCTTTAAACGCCCGTTTGAAACCGCCGCCAGATTTTCGGGAACGGTGATGTTGATGTTCATCCCGCGATCAGGTTCGTCGTAGCCGATGTCCTTACACGCCCACCAAATGCTCGCGCCGATTCCCTGCGCCGTCGTCGTGATGTAATGTTCGCCCAAATCATCGCGTCCCCACGTCACGCCGCCACTCCACGGAGGATTTTTGCTTTCCGTCGGTTTCCCTTCCCAATAAACCGTGATCGAATCTTCCACTCCTGACGGCAATTCTTTGTCGAGATAAACCCAAAACACATTGCCTTCGCGCTCGAATTTCAAATCGGAACTGCCGTGCGTAATGCGCGTCATTTTCAGAGGTTCCTGCAAATCAATTTGCATTTTGCCGCCCGTTTTCAAGGTTTTGAAAGCAATCACGTTCGAGCCTTTGATCGTTTTCGTGTCGGGAAAAAACTGCACGGAAAGATCATAATGCTGTAAATCCCACCATTCACGTTCCGGCGTGACCGAACCGCGCAAAATCTCCTGACGACTCGGCGTTTGTTCCGGCTGCGGAGTTTGGGCATTAATTGTTCGCGCACAAAATTGTGAAATCACGAAGAACGAAAGACCGACAAATAACGACAAAGATTTACGCATAATTTTTTAATTTTAATCATTTTCTTTGAACTCGACTGTTTTTGTTCACAAACAATCAAGTTCAAAGATAACTGATTTTATTTCTGTTCAATCGCTTTTTTGAATTGCGCTTCGAGTTGATTGATAAAACCGAGAAAATTTTGGCGGTCTTTGAATTTCTCTTTTGCCAAATCAAACGCTTCCTGTCCGCGCGGATCGGCGAGGCGGATGAAACTCTGAAAGCCGCCGAAAATTCCTTGAAAATCACTGCTTGCCAATGACTTTTTAAAGTTTTCGAGCAGCAGCGGAAAAACTCTCGCGTCGCCTTTGCCGCTGGCTGCCAGAACATTCAACGCGTTGATACGAACTTGATTCGAAGCTGATTTGTCGTAATATTTGAAACCCAATTCAAGTGCGCGTTTATCGCCCAAAACCGCTAAACCCTGCAATCCGGCGATTCGCAGACGGTCTTTCCACGAATTCGTTTCGACTAATTTTGCTAATAAATCATAAGTTCTCGCGTCTTTGGTTCGCGCCAGCGCAATAGTCGCCGCGTCAATTACGCCGTAGCTTCGGTCGTTCAGCGCGGCAACAAATGTTTCGGTATATTTTGCATCACGCAAAAGTCCCAAACCGGAAATTGCCGCCGCCCGAATATTTGAATTCGTGTCTTTTGCCGCCGTCGTCAACGCCGCGATTGTCGCCGTGTCAAAGTTTGCCGCAACCGCGTTCGGCGCATTCGGATTGCCTTGCGGCAGCGTGATCGCCTGAATCACGTCACGTTTGACTAGCCAAACAGGTTCGCTCGTGATTGCCTGATTCAACGCCGCCAAGATTTTGGCTTTGTCGGCATCGCTCGAATCTTTTGATTTCCAGCGCGGCACGAGTTGGTTCATCGCCCACACACGACCGAGAACGTCTTTGTCATTTTTAAATTGATAGACGAGTTCATCGGTTGATTTGTCGAATTTCAATTCTTTAATCAGCGTTCCCTCGTAATCGAAATTGACCAATTGCGGCTTGGTCGCAGAATCAAACGTAAAAACATTTTCGGCTTGCGGTTTTAACCAAACCTGCTGAACTTTCCCGTCAATTTCGACATCAACTTTCGCCTGAAAAAATTCGGCTTGCGGATATTGATTGAGCGGATCAATTTTCTGCGTCTGTTTGACGTTGAGCGTTAATTTTTTCGCGCTTGCGTCGTAGTTTTGCGTGACATCAAAAATCGGATGTCCCATTTTGTAAATCCATTGATCGAAAAACCAGTCCATTGATTGTCCGGTCGTTTCTTCGATGGCGATGCGAAGCTGTTCGGTCTGCACGGGTTTGTTTGCATTTGTTGTCAGATAATGATTTAACGATTTGAAAAACAGTTCGTCGCCGAGATGTTTGCGTAAAATATGCAGCACCGCGCCGCCGCGCGGATATGCGTATGTATCGAAAAGCGCGTCGGCGTTCGTGTAATATTTCGTCACGACCGGACGGCGGTTTCCCTGATTCCACGTCTGCAAATATTGCTGCTGATTGGAGCGAACATCCGAATAAAGGAAAAAATCGTGACCTTTTGAATTTTCGTCCCAGAGAGCCTGCATATAAGTCGCAAACGATTCGTTGAGCCAAATATCCGACCATTCGCGCGTCGTCACATAATCGCCGAACCACTGATGCGCGAGTTCGTGCGACTGCAAAGATTCGCTGTCGCCGTCCAATAGTTCGCGTTCGTCGTGGATCATTCCGGGATCCATCGTCGTCGCCGAAATATTTTCCATTCCGCCGCCGAAACCTTCCGCGATTGTCTGCGCGTATTTGACGTAAGGATATTTTACGCCGGTTTTTTCCGAGAAAAACTTGACCATTTCGGGCAATCTTTTAACCGAAACTGCGCCGTCTTTTAATTCATTCGGGAAAATGTATGTCGAAACCGGAATGCCCGCGTAATCGCCTTTGATTTCCGAATATTCGCCGACGACGATTGATGTCAGGTAATTGGCGTGCGGCGTGTCCATTTTCCAGTGAAAAGTTTCCGTGCCGTTTTTGTTGTCTTTGCGGTCAATCAGTTTGCCGTTCGACATTACAAACATCGGTTTATCAACAGTTGCGGTTAATTCGGTCGTCGCAAAATCGTTCGGCGAATCGTAGCTTGGAAACCAAAAACGATTGTAATCACTCTCGCCCTGCGACCAGATTTGTTTGCGCCGGTTCGGATGTTCCGCGTCAGGTTTGATAAATTTCAAACCGCCGCCCGCACCGAAACCGAGCGTATTTTCGACCACGCCGCCTTTCGTTCGATAATCAATTGTCAGCGTCATAACTTCGCCAATCTTATAAACGCGGTCGAGATTAATCGTCAGATTCGTATTCGGTTCGTCATAATTGAACTTCAAATCTTTGCCGCCCAATTTTACGGAATTTATCTGCATCGCGCCCGCATCGAGATTAATCGCTTGCAAATTCGGCACAAGCGGCGCAAGCGTAATCGCTGCAATTCCGCTCGTCTGCTCTTTGTCCCAATCGAATTTCAGATTAAGCGCGATATGCTGCATATCGTAATCACGACTGCGGATAAAATGCACCGGCGGCAGTTTTTTAACCTCTTTCGTATCGTCCTGCTGAAACATTTCACCGTTCATCGGACGCGCCTGCACGAGCGATGAGACCGCAAAAATAATGACCAAAACCGCCGCGAAAAACTTTTGATAAATTTTATAACTCATTTTCTTCAATGTCAGAACCGCCTGCGGTAGCGGGTGGTTGACGATGATATTCAATTTTTCTTCTGTAAATTAAACCATCCGCTACCGCAGATGGTTCTGACTTATTTGCCGACGGCGGCTTTGAACTGCGATTCAAAAAAATTCACCCCGTTCATAATGTTTGCCTGCCCTTTGAATTTTTCCCGCAATAAATCGAAGGCTTGCTGTCCGCGCGGATCGGCAAGTTTGACAATGCCTTGAATACTACTGAACAGTGCGTTGAAATCATTGGCATCGAGCGCAACTTTGAATTGACTGAAGATCAACGGAAACGCACGCTGATCGCCTTTCCCGGTCGCGCCGACAACCGCCAATGCCGCCGTTCTCGAATTAAAGTTTTTCGATTTGTCAGTTGCAAATTTATAGCTGACATCAAAGGCACGTTTGTCGCCGAGAAATGCTAAACCGTTTAATCCGGCAGTTTCGATGCGACCTTTCCACGACGGCGTGGTGGTTAATTTGACGAGCGCGTCGTAAGCTTTCGGACTTTTTGTTGAGCCGAGAGCAATCGCCGCCGCGTCAATTACCCCGTAACTTTGATCGTTTAAAGCATTGAGATAAATGTCTGCAAATTTAACATCCTTGCTCGCACCAAGCAGCGAAACTGCCTCAGCGCGAATCAGTGATTCCTTATCTTTTGTGGATTTTAACAGCATTTGTGTCGTTGCATCGTCCAATTTCGCGGGCGGCGTGGGAACTCCCGGCGGAGTTTGCGGCACATAAATTTCAGCCAGATTTGAGATTGCCGCACGGCGAATCAATCCCGAAGCGTCCTTGTCCGCCGAATCCCGAATCGCCGACAGGATTTTTGTCTTGTCAGTCGAATTTTCCAACCCCTTGACCAGTTCGCCCATTGCCCAGCGTCTGCCGAGAACGTCCTTGTCATTCGCCATTTGATAAATCAAATCTTCGACTGACTTGTTAAAGGTCATTTCTTTTAACAAAGTGCTTTCGTAATCGAAATTGACGAGTTTCGGCTTGGTCGGCGCATCGAACGTATAAACATTTTCCTCTTGCGGACTAAGCCAAACTTGCTGAACTTTGCCGTCAATTTCGACATCAACCTTTGCTTGGAAAAATTCGGTCTGCGGAAATTGGTCTTTCGGATCAACTTTTTGAGTCTGTTTGACTTTCAAAGTCATCTGCTTTTTCGCCTCGTCGTAACTTTGCGAAACGTCGAAAACCGGATGTCCCATTTTGTAAAGCCATTGGTCAAAGAACCAATCCATTGACTCGCCGGTTGTTTCTTCAATCGCAATCCGCAATTCTTCGGTTGAAACCGGTTGGTGTGCGTTCGCCGTCAAATAATGATTGAGCGATTTGAAAAACAAATCATCGCCGAGATGTTTGCGTAACATATGTAAGACAGAACCGCCGCCGGGATAAGCATAATTATCAAACATCGCGTCTTTGTTAGCGTAATATTTCGTCACAATCGGACGACGATTACCCTGATTCCAGGTGTCGAGAGTTTGCTGTTGATTAGTGCGAATATTGTTGTAAAGAAAATATTCGTGACCTTTGAGTTCTTCATCCCAAAGTGCCTGAAAATAAGTCGCAAACGATTCGTTAAGCCAGATTTGTCCCCAATCGCGGCACGTTACAAAATCGCCGAACCACTGATGCGCGAGTTCGTGCGACTGCAAAGATTCGCTGTCGCCGTCGAGCAATTCGCGGGAATCGTGAATCATTTCTTCAATCTGCGTTGTCGCCGAAATGTTTTCCATTCCGCCGCCGAAATCTTCGACGAATGTTTGCGAATATTTCGGGTAATCGTATTTCACGCCCGTAATTTTTGAGAAAAAAGCGATTGTCGCCGGTAGATTTTTGGTCGTTTCAGCGACTTCTTTGGCTTCCGAAGGATAACCGTAAGCGTAGATTGGTTTGCCGTCGTATTCGCCGTTTTTGATTTCCGTATATTCGCCGACAACGATTGACGTTAAATAATTTGAATACGGCGTGTCCATTTTCCAGTAAAATGTCCGCGTGCCGTCCGTGTTTTCCTTAGTTTCCATCAACTTGCCGTTAGAAACGACAATATAAGGTTTCGCTACCGTCGCGTGAAGTTCGGTCGTCCGAAAATCGTTCGGCGTGTCGTAACTTGGAAACCAGTAGCGGTTAAATTCCGATTCGCCCTGCGACCAGATTTGGCGCGGTTTGTTCGGTTCTTCGTCGGTCGGTTTGATAAATCGAAGTCCGCGACCGAAACCGCCGATAGCTGTATCGGCATCGGCTTTATTGACGTAATGTGTTGCGTAATCAACTTTTACGGTGACATCTTCACCGCTTTTATAAACGCGGTCGAGCGTTATTTCGAGATTGTCGTTATCTTTTTTATCGTCATAAGCGTATTTCAAATCCGCGCCGTTCACCGTTTTGACGGAGTTAATCGTCATCGAAGCCGCGTCGAGCATTATTTTATTCGTGTCTTTGAAAGGCGCGACCGTGATCGTCGTCACGCCCATCGCCGATTCTTTTTCCCAGTCGAATTTCAGATCAATCGCAATATGTTTGACATCAATCTGCCGGCTGCGAATCCAATTAACCGGCGGAAGTTTTTTGACTTCGCCGTCTTCTCTCAAAAACGGATTTTTCAGCGGACGCGCCGAAACAACACTCGAAAATCCAAGTAAGACCAGCATCGAAAACGCCAGAATCTTACGCGCAATGGGTTTCAGAATCATATTTTTCCTCAAAATTTTTCTCAAATTATTTTATAAACACCGGAAGAGATATTTAGTTTAGAGTTTTTACGGTAAAACTTGCTATTTGTTTCAAATGTCAGCTTTTCAGTTGGAATAAAAAAAACGAAAAGCAAGTTTCAGTTGCTCTTCGTCTTTTACTTTTTACTTTTTACTTTTTACTTTTTACTTTTTAACGGTTGGTCATATATTTGAAAGCCATCGAAGCGATGTCGTCCATCGAACTGCCGTCGCCGTCACGGTCGAGAATCGAACTCAAAAAGCCGCCTTGCGGTGCTTGCTGAATCTGCTGCTGCTGTTGACCGAGAATCTGCGAAAGTCCGCCTGCGTCGAGACCATTCTGCTGTTTCTGTCGTCCGAGATAACCCATCACAAGCGGTGCAAGCATCATCAAAATCTGCGCGACTTGTCCCATTCCCAAACCGCTCTGATTGCTGATTTGCTGCGTCACATTGCCCTGACTTCCGCCCAAAATATGTCCTAAAATTCCGCCTGCGTTCAGTTGCGGCGAAGATTGACCGCCGCCCAAAATCGCGCTGGCAATTCCTCCCAGACCGCCGAGATTATCCAAAATTCCGCCGTCGTGCTGCTCAAGCGCGTTGTTCAAACTCTCCGCGCCCTGCGGTGTTGCGGCGTTGTTTGCCAAACCGTTAATTAACGCGGGCAAAGCCATTTGAATCGCGCTATTGACCAAACTCGGCTGTGCGCCGACCGTCTGACTGATCTGGTCAACTGCCTGTGAACCTTGTTGTTGTCCTAATAATTCTTCAAGTGAAAACATAAAATTTATCTCCTTTTGCTAAACTGATTTCGGGGCTGTTTTGAGATAATAACAGATATTATTCGATTTGTCCTTTACAAAACTCTATTGTAACTTTGAAAAAATAATGATTCTAAAAACCCTTTTACGTCCGAATTTAAATACCTTTGTGTCTTTGCGTCTTTGCGTCTTTGCGGGATTATTTTTAGCTATATTTTCTAACCTTTCCTGTCAAAAAGCCGAATTCAAACCAAAACCGATTTCCAAAGTGACAACTCTTTTCGGAGTTCCCGAAAAAATCGGCGAACCGTTCGGCATTGCCGTCAAAAACGATGAAATCTATGTTTCAGACGGTGAAACGGGCAAGATTCTAAAAATCACAAAAGCCGGAGTTTCAACCGTTTTCACCGACAAATTCGACACGCCTTCACAAATAGTTTTCGACAAAAACGGTGATTTGATCGTCGCCGATTCAGGCAGTCAAACGATCAAAAAAATCAAGCCGAACGGCGAAATCGAAATCATCGCGGGCGTTGAAAATCAATCGGGTTTTCAAGACGGCGACACAAAATCCGCGCTTTTTAATTCACCAATCGGCGTGGCGGTTTTAGAAGATAAAATTTTCGTCGCCGACACCTACAATGACAAGATCCGCGTCATCGAAAACGGCAAAGTTTCGACGCTCGCCGGAAGTTCAGTAGGTTTTGCGGACGGCATTGGCAATCAGGCAAAATTCGACACGCCTTGTGGAATTGCCGTGACGATTGACGGCAAACTTATCGTTGCCGATTCAAACAATCGCCGTTTGCGCGTCGTTGAACAAGACGGCAGAACTGCAACTTTAGCTGGAAACGGCACGGCAGATTTGGTTGACGGAAATTTATTCGAGGCGAATTTTGTCCAGCCGACGGCGGTTTCGATCAGCAATTCCGGCGCAATTTACGTTGCCGACGGCAACGCACTTCGCACAATCGAAAACAATATTTTTCCACTCGTCAAAACGATTTCCAACGACCAACGCGGATTTGCCGACGGCGATTTGAAGGATTCACGTTTTAATCGTCCGAGCGGTTTGGCGTTTGACGCAAATGGAAATTTGTTTGTCGCGGATTCCGAAAATCAATCAGTCCGAGTTTTCACGGGTGAAGAAATTGGCAAAACGCTTTCGCCTGAACAAATTGAAAACAACAGAGTCAAAGCCGAAGATTTTCGCAAGCTCGCCGAACCGCGCTGGAGTTATAATCCGCCCGAAAAAACGCGCGAAATTGCCGGAACACTCGGCGAAATTCGCGGCGAAATGATCGAAGGCGACGCGCAGGTTTGGTTTCATAACGGACTCGATATTGTCGGCGGTTACGGCGAAACAGCGCGTTTTGTCCGCACTGAAAAACTCTTACGACCGATTGCGGCGGAAAATTTTGCGAGCCTAAGAGAACTCGTTCGCCTGCCGACGCTCGGTTACATACATATTCGTTTAGGGCGCGACAAAGACAATAATTCGTTCAACGATAAACGCTTTCTATTCTCAAAAGACGACAGCGGAAAATTAAACGGCGTTCGTATTCCGCGCGGCGCAAAATTTCAGGCAGGCGAACCAATCGGAACGCTCAATCCGATGAATCACGTTCATCTCATCGCGGGCAGAAGCGGCGCGGAAATGAACGCGCTCGATGCGCTGATTTTGCCCGGAATCTCCGACAAAATCGCGCCCGTCATCGAACAAGTTACGTTCTTCGACGAAAATTGGCACGAGATTGAAACCTCAAATTCATCACCGCGTATCAATCTAAACGCCAAAACGCGGATCGTCATCAAAGCTTACGACCGGATGGACGGAAATGCCGAACGGCGCAGATTAGGCGTTTTTTCAGTCGGTTATCAAACTTTAAAAGAAGACAAATCGCCGCTGACAGACCAGCAATGGACGATTCGTTTCGACCGTTTGCCCGAACCAGAAGCCGTCAAATTGGTTTATGCGGTCGGCAGTAAATCAGGGGCGACCGGCGAAACTATTTTCAAATATATTGCCACTAATCAAGTTCACGGCAATGTTGAAAAGGAAGATTTTTTTGATGCCTCAAAACTCCAAAAAGGCAGATACATTTTGCGCGTTTTTGTTGCCGATTATTTTGGAAACGCAACATCTAAAGACTTGGAAATCGAGATTAATAATTAAATTCGAGAGGTTTAATGAAAAATATTTTTTTGTTTTTTGCACTTTTTTCAATATTGAATATATCAACAGTATTAAATATTAAGGCGCAAATATCCGATCAATCCGCGCCGAAAGCACTTCGTATTACACCTGCCGCGCCGAAATTTTCCACTGCTGAACGGCTCTCCGAACTTGCCGTCCGGCGCGGCAAAGTTTTTGCCGAAATGAAGAACAATTCAATGATGATTTTGATGAGTGCCGCACCCAAAGTCTATGCTAATGACGTTGATTTTCTTTACCGTCAGGAAAATAATTTCTATTATCTAACCAATCTCAAACAGCAAAACGCGACGCTTGTTTTGATAAAAAACGGTTCGACGACGCAGGAAGTTTTGTTTTTGCCGGCGCGTGATCCGCAAAACGAAACTTGGAAAGGAAAGATGTATTCGACTGCCGAAGCAGCGAATATTTCAGGCGTGAAAACCGTTCTCGATGCGACCGAATACGAAAATTTTTTTAATCTTTTGAAACTCAAACAGCCTTTTAACTCGAAAGATTTTGCTTTTACGGCGGCGGCTGAAAACCTTTATCTTTTAACTCCGAATGATGAGAATGAATCGGAAGACACACGCGAATTTCAGCGTGAATGGGATTTGGCGCGAAGTCTGGCAAAGGTTTCGACCGATCCGAAAACCGGACTTCTGAAATACGAACCGACCGGAAAATATCAAATTATCAGTGCGAATCCGATTTTTACCAAACTTCGCCTTGTCAAATCGCCTTACGAAATTAAATTGATTCAACACGCGATTGACATCACGACCGAAGCTCAAGTGAGAGCGATGGCGACAGCGAAACAGGTCAAGATGGAATACGAAACACAAGCCGAAATCGAGTATGTTTTTCGCCGCCGCAATGCTGATTATTGGGGTTATCCGTCAATCGTCGGCTGCGGTCCGAACGCAACGACTTTGCATTACGAAGAATCGCAAGGCGAAGTTAAACAAGGCGATTTGTTGTTAATGGATGTCGGCGCGGAATACGATCACCTGACGGCGGATGTCACGCGCACATTTCCGGTCAACGGCAAATTTTCAAAAAAACAATCCGCAATTTACCAAATTGTCTATGACGCGCAGGAAGCCGCCGCGAAAAAAATAAAACCCGGCGCAAAAAATTCCGAACCTGCCGAAGCTGCGAGAGAAGTAATTGAAAGCGGACTTGCCAAACTTGGATTGATTACGGCAGTCGGCGCGACGATTCCCGGCGTGTTTGAGGAATACCCGGACGGCAAAGGTGGTGTCAAAAAAATTCCCGTTCCGCAATACACTCTTTGGTATATGCACGATTGGGGACATTGGCTCGGAATGAGCGTCCACGATGTCGGGGGCGACGGCGAAACGGTTTTGCAGCCCGGAATGATTACGACCAACGAACCCGGAATTTACATCCGCGAAGACGCTTTGAGTTTTTTGGATACGGGCAAACCCGAAACAAAAGCGTGGCTCGAAAAAATTAGACCGGCGTATGAAAAATACAAAAACATCGGTGTCCGCATCGAAGACGATATGCTCGTTACATCCAATGGCACAGAATGGCTGACAAGAAATCTCCCGCGCAAAATCAGCGACATCGAAGAGTTTATGGCAAACACCTCAAACGAAATAAAAATCGCTAAATTGCCGCAAAAATCCAAACCTTTTATCGCCGCCTCGGACTGCGAACTTTAGTTTGCCCATCGGCTGCGAATTAAAGATCGCGTTCCAAAAAAATCGTCAGCATAAATATTTATGCTGACGATTTTTTTTCTGTATCGTTGAAATTTAACTCTGCATCGAAGCGAGGAAATCGGCGTTGGCGTTTGTCTTAGCGAGTCTTTCCAAGACGACTTCCATTTGTTCGACGGGCGACAGCGGATTGAGGACGCGGCGCATTACCCAAATGCGGTTGAGGTCCTCTTTGCTGATAAGAAGTTCCTCTTTGCGCGTTCCCGAACGCTGAAGATCAATCGCCGGAAAGAGTCGTTTGTCGGACAATCTGCGGTCAAGATGAATTTCCGAATTTCCCGTTCCCTTGAATTCTTCAAAGATAACGTCGTCCATTCTCGAACCCGTATCAATCAAAGCCGTTGCAATAATTGTCAGCGAGCCGCCTTCTTCGATGTTACGCGCCGCACCGAAAAATCGTTTCGGGCGTTGCAGTGCGTTTGAATCAATACCGCCGGAAAGAATCTTGCCCGACGGCGGCACGACCGCATTATGCGCTCTTGCCAGACGCGTGATCGAATCAAGCAAAATAACAACATCGCGTTTGTGTTCGACGAGGCGTTTCGCTTTTTCGATGACCATATCGGCAACCTGAACGTGACGCGTCGGCGGTTCGTCAAAGGTTGACGAAATGACTTCGCCTTTAACCGACCGCTGCATATCTGTCACTTCTTCCGGTCGTTCGTCAATCAGCAGAACGATCAGCGTAACTTCCGGGTGATTTTGAGTCACGGAGTTGGCAATCGTCTGTAAAAGCATCGTTTTACCGGTGCGCGGCGGTGCGACAATCAAGGCGCGTTGCCCTTTACCAATCGGCGTAACGAGATCAATGACACGCGCCGAAACATTGTCGCTCGTCACTTCCATTCGTAATTGCTCATCGGGATAAAGCGGCGTTAAATTGTCGAAAAATACTTTTTCACGCGATTGTTCGGGAGCTTCAAAATTGATCGCTTCAACCTTAATTAATGCGAAATAGCGTTCGCCTTCTTTCGGCGGACGAATCTGTCCCGAAATCGTGTCGCCGGTGCGAAGGTCGAATTTGCGAATCTGCGACGGCGAAACATAAATGTCGTCGGGACCGGGCAAATAATTGTATTCCGGCGCGCGAAGAAATCCGAATCCGTCGGGCAGTGTTTCGAGAACGCCTTCCGAGAAAATCAATCCGCTTTTTTCGGTCTGCGCCGCGAGAACTTTGAAAATCAGTTCCTGCTTACGCATTCCCGACGCACCTTCGACACCCATTTCTTTGGCGACGTGAGTTAGTTCGGAAATGGATTTATCCTTCAAATTCGCCAAATCCAAAACAGCCGCAACCGGCGGCGAATTATCACGACGCTTTTCGGGTTCAGGTTTCTTTTCCGCTTCGGGTTTGGAAGTTTCCGCCGGTGTTTCTTCTACTTTGTTTTCCGCTTGTTCTTCCGATTTACCATTTGAGCCGTTTTCTTCAGGCTTGCTCTTTTTGGTTA
Organism: Pyrinomonadaceae bacterium; assembly: GCA_965247805.1. Classification (GTDB taxonomy): domain Bacteria; phylum Acidobacteriota; class Blastocatellia; order Pyrinomonadales; family Pyrinomonadaceae; genus JAFDVJ01. The sequence continues at coordinate 2,070,879 of OZ252034.1, read as the reverse complement.
CTTTCGGTTTTGTTGTCTTGGTTACCATGTCTGTTATCCGTTTTTTTGGGGATGTCTTATGTAGTATTTTTAGAATCTATACGTTTTTTCAAAAGGCTCAAAAACGCGTCTATATCGTTTGAATTGCGAAACTCGTTGTGAAATTTGTCTGGAAAGTCTGTTGTAGTGCTATGATTTAAGCCCTAGAGCTTTCTCAAAAACCCTTGAGTTTTTCGGAATGTTTAATTATTACAGAATTTAACTCAATAAATCAAGCAAAAGAATTAAAAAAGTCAAAAAGTTTTTAAAGTCAAAAGTTTGAGCGATTTCCGAAGTTGATTTTTACTTTTCAGACCTCGCTTTTTTTCTTTTTTAACCTTTGAAAGAACTTTCGATTTCACGCCAAACTGCGTCTCTGCCTTTGCCGGTTGTTGACGAATAAGTAATGATTTTGCTTTCCGGTAAAGTTACCTCGATTTCCAGTAATGCCTTTTTTAATTTATTGCTCGATAATTTATCGGCTTTGGTCGCTACGACTAAAGTTTTTTTTTGATGATAAAAAAGCCATTCGTTTAAGTCGCGGTCGAGCGCAGTCGGTTTATGCCGGACATCTATTAATTGTATAAAGAGCTTGAGTTCGACGCGTTTGGAAAGATAATCTTCCGCCATTTTCCCCCAATCCTGACGCATCGCTTTAGAAACTTTGGCATAGCCGTAACCCGGCAAATCAACAAAATAAAACGATTCGTTAATTAAAAAAAAATTAATGCTTTGCGTTCTTCCCGGAGTATTTGACGTTCGCGCCAAGCCTTTGCGTTGCAACAAAGAATTAATCAGCGAAGATTTTCCGACGTTTGAACGACCGAGAAATGCAATTTCCGGCAAACCGTCGGTCGTCCAATGCTCTTCGGCAAACGCACTTTTAATAAACTCGGCGGAAGTTATTTTCATAAATATCTCTGTTTCAAATAGTTTACACTACTTTGACTCTCAGTTGAAAAACCCAAGTTACAGATTACTGATCTGTAACTTGGGTTTAATGCTTTTTTAATCAAATTTTACTCAACAACCGCTGTAATATCGGTCGCCGGTTTATCGGAAGTCCAGATTTGCGGCGTTTCGAGAATGTCGTCTGATTTGGCAGATTCCAAAGCATATTTCAAAACTTCGTCAATTGTGTCAACCGTGTGAATCGTCAAATCTTCGCGGATTTCTTCGGGAATGTCGGCTAAATCTTTTTCGTTGTCCTTTGAAATTATAATCGTTTTCAAACCGAAACGATGCGCCGCGAGCAGTTTTTCCTTGAGTCCGCCGATTGGCAAAACCTTGCCGCGCAGAGTGATTTCGCCGGTCATTGCAACATCGTGACGCGCCGGTTTGCCGGTTAAAACGGAAACCATCGCCGTCGCCAGAGTAATTCCGGCGGAAGGTCCGTCTTTCGGAATCGCGCCTTCGGGAACGTGGATGTGCAAATCTTTTTCGCGGAATAAATCGTGACTGATACCCAAATTTTCAGCGCGTGTTTTGACGCAGGTCAGCGCGGCGCGGGCTGATTCCTGCATTACTTCACCGAGTTTTCCGGTCAGTGTAACTTCGCCTTTGCCTTTGACGAGCGTTGCTTCGACCTGCAAAACGTCGCCGCCGACTTCCGTCCACGCTAAACCGTTGACCAAGCCGATTTCCGATTTTCGTGCAATATCCTGTTTGCGGAAACGAATCGTTCCGAGCAGTTCACGCACCTTTTCTGCGTCAACGACGGCGCGAAATTCATCTTTTGAATCGGTGATGACAAATTTTCGCGCAATTTTCCGCAGGCACGAAGAGATTTCCCTTTCGAGATTTCTAACTCCGGCTTCGCGCGTATAATGGCGAATTAATTCTAAAATAGCGTCGTCGGTAAATCTGACTTTTTCAATCTCTAATCCGCTGCCTTCGACTTGTTTCGCAAACAGATGGCGTTTCGCAATTTCAACCTTTTCGCGTTCGGTGTAACCCGAAAGCGGCAAGATTTCCAGACGATCCTGCAAAGGCGCGGGAATCGTGTGCAGAACATTCGCCGTCGCAATAAAAAATACCTGCGACAAATCGTAATCAACGTCTAAATAATGATCGCGGAACGTATGATTTTGTTCCGGGTCGAGAACTTCAAGCAGAGCCGCCGACGGATCGCCGCGAAAATCTCTGCCTAATTTATCAACTTCGTCGAGCAAAATCACCGGATTAATTGTCCCGGCACGTTTCATCAATTGCACGATTTGTCCCGGCAATGCACCGATATAAGTTCTTCGATGACCGCGAATTTCGGCTTCGTCGTGAACGCCGCCTAAAGCTAAACGGACAAATTTTCTGCCCGTCGCTTTGGCAATTGATTTGCCTAAACTGGTTTTTCCGACTCCGGGCGCACCGACGAAGCACAAAATCGTGCCTTTCGGATTTTTGACAAGCTGGCGAACGGCTAAGTATTCTAAAATTCGTTCTTTGATCTTTTCCAAGCCGTAATGATCTTCGTTCAAAACTTTTTCGGCTTCGGTTAAATCGTGGATTTCGTCGCTGCGTTTATTCCAGGGAACATTGATTAACCAATCTAAATATGTGCGCGAAACGGTTGATTCGGCAGACATCGGCGGCATTGCTTCGAGCCGCGCAAATTCCTGCATCGCCTTGTCTTTGGCTTCTTCGGTCATTCCGGCTTCCTCGATTTTCTTTTTAATTTCTTCGAGTTCCGCCTTGTCGTCCTTGCGTCCGAGTTCTTTGTGAATCGCTTTAATTTGCTCGTTCAGATAATATTCACGCTGATGTTTGTCCATCTGCTTTTTCGTGCGGGCGTGAATATTGCGGTCAAGTTGTTTCTTTTCGATTTCCTGTTCAAGAACTTCGATCAATTTTTGCAGACGTTCCTGCACCGAAAATGTTTCAAGCAGTTTTTGTTTTTCGTCAACCGCAATCCGCAAATGCGACGACATTGCATCGGCAATTTGCGCGGCGGAAATCCCGCGAAGCGAAGCGTGCAGCGCGTCCGAATAAGCGTCCGGCGACACGCGCAAAAATTGTTCGACCAGATTATGAATCTGCTGTAAAAGTCCGTCAGTGCGATAACCCGATTCGTCAACCGACTGAATTTTACGAACGTGCGCGTAAAACATTCCGTCCGCGTCCTGTTCGACGCGCACGGCAACGCCGCGTTCACGACCTTCGACGACGACCTTGATTTGCCCGTTTTCCTGTTTTTGCGCCTGCAAGATTCTTCCCAAAGTTCCGACCATATATATTTGGTCAGGATTCGGTTCGTCAATCGTCGCGTCGTGCTGCGTAGCGAGAAAAATGTTGCGTTCGCCAATCATTGACTGTTCGAGCGCACGCACCGAACTCGGACGACCGATCTTAAAAGCAACCTTTGTATAAGGAAAAATCACGACATCACGAATCGGCACCATCGGAAAACGCGCAATGTCCTTCGGCATCTGGTCTGAAAATTCTTGCATAATTTTATATTACTCTTTATGTGAAAATCTAAACAGTCAAATTGGATAAAGTTTTATTCGCTTCGAGATTCTAATTTTAAAACATTTGTTTGCCTGTTGGCTAGTTTGTTATGAAAATTAATCAAAAAATTAATTTTTATTTTGTCGGGAGGTTATGTTTTGGTGAGTTTTAGACACTGGCGGAAGCCCGCGCGTGAGCAAGGGCGCAAACTCGCATTACCTCGCGCCCTTGCTCACGCGCGGGCTTCCGCCTTTAAAAGCAAGAACGCTCGAAATACAACGAGCGTTTTTTCTATTATTGATTAAATTTGTTCTACGCGGCTTCGTCTAATTCGCGTAAAACTTCGAGCGGCGCGGATTTCCGTTCGATCATATCTTTGGTGATGATGAGTTCCTTGACCTTTTTCTGCGACGGCAGAACATACATTGATTCGAGGAGAACTTCTTCGAGAATCATCATCAAACCGCGTGCGCCGACCTTGCGATGCAGGGCTTTACGGGCAATTGCGACAATTGCGTCGTCGGTAAATTTCAGACGAATATTGTCGAATTCAAATTTGCGCTGATATTGTTTGATGAGCGCGTTTTTTGGTTCGGTCAGAATTTGAATCAACGCTTTTTCATCGAGTTCGTGGAGCGTCCCTAAAACCGGAAGTCGCCCGACAAATTCGGGAATCAAGCCGTAATGAATCAAATCTTCGGGTTCGAGTTTGTCAATCGCTTCGTTTTGACGCTGTTTGCTCGATTTGACATCCGCCGAAAATCCGAGCGATTTGTTGCGATAACGCTTTTCGACGACTCTTTCAAGTCCGATAAACGCGCCGCCGCACAGAAACAAAATATTCGTCGTGTCAACCGGCGTAAATTCCTGCTGCGGATGTTTGCGACCGCCCTGCGTCGGAACATTTGCAACCGTTCCTTCGAGAATTTTAAGTAATGCCTGCTGCACTCCTTCGCCCGAAACGTCACGGGTAATCGAAGGATTGTCGTCTTTGCGGCAGATTTTATCTATTTCGTCAATGTAGATAATTCCCTGCTGGGCGCGTTCGACATCGCCGCCCGCCGACTGCAAAAGACGAAGCAAAATCGTTTCAACATCTTCGCCGACATAGCCTGCTTCAGTTAAAGAAGTCGCGTCAACGATACAGAACGGAACGCTCAAAACTCTCGCTAAAGTTTGCGCGAGCAGAGTTTTGCCTGTTCCCGTCGGACCGATTAGAAGAATGTTTGATTTTTGTAATTCGACATCGGTGCGTCGTTTGGCGAGTTCGATGCGTTTGTAATGCTGATAGACGGCGACCGACAGACGCTTTTTCGTTTCGTCCTGACCGATTACATATTCGTCCAAAAACGCTTTTAATTCCTGCGGTTTCGGCAGAGTCGTGCGAATCGAGGCATTTTCGGCTTGCTCGTCGTCATTGATGATCTCGTTGCAAATGTCAATACATTCGTTACAAATGTAAACACTCGGTCCGGCAATCAGCTTTTTGACTTCATTCTGCGATTTGCCGCAAAACGAACAGCGCAGGATTTCTTCGGGTCGTCTTATCATAATCAGTTATCAGTTATCAGTTATCAGTTATCAGTTTTTTGTTTACTGATAACTGATAACTGTTGACTGTTATTTGTCTCTATGTTCGATAACTTCGTCAATCAAGCCGTATTCTTTGGCTTGGATCGGGGATAAAATGCGGTCGCGTTCAACGTCTTTTTCGACTTGATCGAAATCCTGTCCGGTGTGATGCGCCAAAAGGCGCGAAGTTAATTCGCGCATTCGCAGAATTTCTTCCGCCATAATGCGAACGTCGGTTGCCTGACCTGACGCGCCGCCCGACGGCTGGTGAATCAAAATTCGTGAATGCGGCAGCGCAAAGCGTTTACCTTTTGCTCCAGCAGTCAGCAGCAACGCGCCCATCGAAGCGCATTGCCCGATACAGATCGTCGTGACATCGTTTTTGATGAACTGCATTGTGTCGTAAATTGCCATTCCCGCCGTGATTGAACCGCCGGGTGAATTGATATACAAATTGATGTCGCGTTCAGGGTCTTCCGCTTCGAGGAAAAGAAGCTGGGCGACAATCAGATTGGCGACCATATCATCAATCGGTGTTCCGATAAAAATGATACTGTCCTTTAAAAGTCTTGAGTAAATGTCAAAAGCACGTTCGCCGCGCGAAGTTTGCTCGACTACCATTGGAACTAACATAATTTTTTCTCTCTTTCTTTAAGTAAAAGATTTGAAGCAAATTGTTTAAGAATAGGTTTAATTCAAAGATGTTAAGTTGTTGAATTAATAGCTGAATGGCTATCCTGAGAAAGATTCTACAACTTATCATCTAAAAAGCAAACTCTCAAACAACTAACTTTCAAATATGCCTATTTATCCTTTTTCGCCGCTTTCTTTTTCGGCTTTTCTTCGGTTTCCGCTTTTGCTTCCGTTTCGGCTTTCGCTTTTTTGGCTTTGCCTTTCGGTTTTTCTTCAGTTTCTTCGGCGACAGCTTCGGCTTGAACTTGCGATTCGTCAATCCATTCGCCTTCGGTAATTTTGGCGTGTTTGACTAATGCTTCGACGGCTTTGCGCGTTCGCAGGTTGTTGGCAATATTGGCTTCGCCGCCTTCCTGTCCGGCGATTGACTGCTGAATTTGCTCGACCGGAACATTGTAATAATTCGCCATTTGTTCTAGTTCGCTAGCGACATCTTCGTCACTAACCTCGACGTTTTCGAGTTCAGCGACTTTTTCGAGCAGAATCGCGCCTTTCACATCGCGGGCGGCTTGCGTCTTCATTTGCGTATAAGCCATCTGCACGAATTCTTTATCAATTTTGTTCAAATCAATGCCGCGCTGCTGCATCTCCTGAGCAAAATTGTTCAGGAGATTTCGCGCCTGCGCTTCGATTAACGCATTCGGAACTTCAAAATCGTGACTTTCGATAAGTTTATTGATTAACTCATTGCGAAGCGCGGCATCTGCATCGGAACTGGAAACTTTGTCCAAATCCTTACCCAATTTTTCCTTCAAATCGGCGAGCGATTCATAGCCTTCGTCCAAACTTTGCGCCCATTCGTCATCCAATTCGGGCAATTCGACTTTGCCGAGCGATTTGACCTTTGCTTTATAATTAACTGTTTTTCCTGCCAACAACTCCGAAGTAAAGTCCGCCGGATATGAAACTGTAAATTCTTTTTCCTCGTCTTCTTCCAAACCGGCGAGATTTTCGGTGAATGATTGCTCGATGTTCGTGTCGCCGAGTTTGATTTCCAAATCATCGGCTTTGATCGGTTCGGCATCGGCTTCGTCGGCGAATGTTCCTTCGAGATCAACAATCAAAGTGTCGCCGTTTTCCGATTTACGACCTTCGACCGGAATCAAAGTCGCGCCGCTTTCACGCCGCTGGTCAATAATTCTGTCCATTTCCCCTTCAGGCAGCGGACGCACGCGCCGCGTCGCTTCAAGACCTTGATATTCGGGCGTTGGAATTTCCGGCATCACTTCGACGTGTATGTGGATTGAAAGCGATTCCGAGCCGTTGAGTTTTTGATTGTCGAAATTGTCAAAATGAAGCTGCGGTTCCGACAACGGATTAAGTCCGTGTTCTTCAATCGCCTGCTGCACTTTGTCCGGCAAAAGTTCGCGCAGGACTTCGTTTTGAATTTCATCCTTAAAGCGCAGACGAACCACGTCAGCCGGCGCAAAACCTTTGCGAAATCCCGGCACACTCGCGCCTTTCGCGTATTTTTTGCTGACTCGGTTATAAACTTCCTTGACCGCTTCGGGTTCAATTTCGATATGAATTTCTCTCTGGGTCGGTGATAATTCTTTTAATTCAGTTTTCATTTAATAAATATAAAGCCCGTCTGTTTAGGTTCAGATTTCAAATTCCAAATTGAATCGAATAAAAAGCAGGCATTTGTGTTAATAATTTTTAATATTTTTTTGGAGTGCGATAAAGTTCTTTAAATTCATCCCTCATTTCTCATCCTTCACCCCTCAATTTTGGTGCCGAGAGCGAGACTCGAACTCGCACGGATTACTCCACAGGCTTCTAAGACCTGCGTGGCTACCAATTACACCATCTCGGCTGATTTTGATTGCCAAATAACAAGCAAATTTGAATTTATCGTTTTTAGAAAAGAATGTCTAGCGAGGCATTTTTCGGGCGAATTATTTCGGCAGATATTTGCGTTTATATTCTTCCAACTGCCGGTCGGTATCCTTCATATCGGCAATCGCAATCGGCGATTTTTCTTCAAGTTCATTTTTCGATTTGCCTTTACCGAGCAGCAATTTATAACCGCCGTAACCAATCGCGGCAAGCAAACCGATCCACAGCCCAAACCACAAAATCGCCGAAATTATCCCGATCAGCCAAATTCCGACGACCACAACCGTAATAACTCCGATCACTGCTAGAATAATTTTGATAGTGTCCATCAATTAAATGATAGCCATTTTAATAAAATCATTCAATGACTGGAGCGCGAGCATCTTGCTTGCCGTCCGTTCGAGGCTTTGCGAGAAGGCGGACGTGCGCCTCATATACATTCAAGTTGAATATAATCGAGCGTTTCCGCACCTGTTCTCGCAAAGTCTCGAACGCGCGATGCAAGCAAGATGCTTGCGCTCCAGTCTGAATTTATTTCGTCAAATGCTTGCGCTTAAAATCTTCAAAAGCGCGATTTACATCGTTTATTCCGCCGATTGAAAATGTCGTTTTGTCTTCGAGCAATGACGCTGACTTATCTTTTTTCAGCATTTTGTAACCGATTGCGCCGAGCGCGGCGACCATTCCGATCCAAAATACATACCAAAGTGCGCCGTAAAGAAATCCGACGACTGAAATTGCCAACATTCCAAATAGAATCAAGCCGAGCGCGATTAATATAATTTTGATAAAACTCATATTTTTTCTCCTGTAATTCAAAAATTCGTTGATTTCGCAAAATCAAACCAAAATCGTATAATTCAACCTAATTTAGATGAACGAATTTTTTGAGGATAAAGTTTTGACTTTTCAGAGAGTAAATCTGCGGCAGCTTGCCGAACAATTAAACGCCGAACTTTCCGGCGACGATACAGCGGAAGTTTTGAACGTCACGCACGATTCGCGGCAAGCGCGAGAAGGAACGCTTTTCGCTGCGATTCGCGGTTTGACAATGGACGGACATCGTTTCGTTGACGACGTAATGCGGCGCGGCGCAGTTGGAATTATCTCCGAATCGGATGCGCCCGACGAATTTAAAGGCGCGTGGCTAAAAGTCAAAGATGCGCGGGAATCGCTCGCCAAAGCCGCGTCCGTCATTTACGGAAATCCGTCGCATCATTTAAAACTCGTCGGCATCACCGGAACGAACGGCAAAACGACAACTACTTATCTTTGCTTCGCTCTAGCCGAAGCGAACGGCGAAAAAGCGGCGATGCTGACGACGGTCGAATACCGCATCGGCGACAAATCGGAAGAAGCGATTCGCACTACGCCCGAAGCGTCGGACACGAATAAATTTTTGCGCGAAGCTCTCGACGAAGGCTGCCAAACTGCCGTGATGGAAACATCTTCGCAGGCGATTGATCTGCATCGCTGCGATTGGCTGCGGTTCAAAGTCGCCATTTTTGCGAATCTGACGCGCGATCATCTCGATTATCATTTGACGATGGAAAATTATTTCGACGCGAAAAAGAAACTTTTCGACGGTCGTTTAGGCGAAAAACCCGAATCTTCGGTCATCAATATTGACGACGAATGGGGCGCGAAACTTGCTAATGAATTAAAAGCAAACGGTCAGCGCGTCGTGACATTTTCACAAAAAACTGCTGCTGATCTGACCGCTGAAAACATCGAAGTTTCGCTGCTGAAAGGAACTTCATTTCTGCTGAAAACGCCGAATGGCGAACGGCAGATAATTTCGCCGCTCGTCGGTAAACCTCACGTTTACAATATGTTGGCGGCAACTTCCGCATCGCTCGAACTCGGTTTTGATCTGGATAAAATCGTCGAAGGTTTGGCAACTTGCGTCGGTGCGCCGGGACGTTTTGAGCGCGTCACGCACGACGGAGATTTTGCAGTTGTCGTTGATTACGCGCATTCGGATGACGCGCTTTTGAATACTCTGAAAACTGCGAAGGATTTGACGAAAGGCAGAATTATCACGGTTTTCGGCTGCGGCGGCGACCGTGATAAAACAAAGCGCGTTCCGATGGGCGAAGTCGCGGGGCGTAACAGCGATTTGGTGATCGTTACTTCGGACAATCCGCGCACCGAAAATCCGCTGGAAATCATCGAGCAAATCGAAGTCGGCTTGAAAAACACGAATTGCCCTTACTTAACCATCAGCGACCGCCGCGAAGCGATTCATCAGGCAATCGCTAAAGCAAAACCCGAAGATGTCGTCCTGATTTGCGGCAAAGGACACGAAACCTACCAAATCGTCGGCAACGAAAAATATCACTTCGACGACCGCGAAATCGTGCGTGAGGCGTTAGAAAAATTGAAGGATGAATAAATATCAATCAAACATCATTGCTCTTTCATGCACAATAATTCCAAATAAAATAAATACAATAATCTGAAAAATAATTGAGTAAATATTCTCCGATTTGCGCCATAAAGATATAAATTTGCTTGTCGAAAACAGAACAATAGCAATATAACCTAATGGGAAAAATGAATAAGTTTCTCCTTTCATTGATGGGACAGGCGGAATCAGTAAAAACAAAGCTACCGCAAAAAATAGATTTTCTAATACCCGCCAAAGGATTGAATTTTTAAACATATTAACTGTTAATTCAATGTCTATTTCAGCGAATCGAGAAACTTTGACAAAAAACTTTTCTGCGCGATGCCTAATTCGATAAACTGCACACCGAAACCGATTTCGTAAATGTGATTAACGACTGCGCTGAGAAACTGCACTTTCATACCGTCGCTCAACGGGAAAAATATTTTGACTCTTTCGCCGTCTTCGACTTCGCCCGAACACAGCACAAAACAGCCTTCGCTGCTGATGTCGTTGATAATTCCTTTTTTTCGTCCGACGTTTGCTTCCCATTCGATTTCGATTTTGACCTTATAGCGGTCTGCTGTGCGGCGTTCGCTGCCGGTTCTTCTATCTATCGCTGCCATCTTTATTTATCTCTTCCCTTCCAACTTTATTTTTGTTCACCAAATAATAATAAACGGGTAATCCGAGCAAAATCAGAAAAATTCCCGCAAAAGATTGGCGCGGAGTCGTAATCATCGTATTAATCAATAACCACGCGGCAACCAGTAAAAACAAAATTGGCACGACCGGATAACCGAAGGCTTTGTAAGGTCTCTCGGCGTTCGGAAATCTTTTGCGAAAGACAAAAACCGACGAGGTGACGAGCGCGTAAAAAATCCACGAACCGAAAATCACATAATCGGTCAAAGTGTCGAATGATCCCGACAAAGCCAGCAAACACGCCCAAATTCCCTGAAAAATCAATGCATAAACTGGAACGCGCGTGCCTTCCGACAATCTGCCGAACGATTCAAACATCATTCCGTCTTTCGCCATCGCATACGGCACACGCGCACCCGTCAAAATCGAAGTGTGCAGCGTTCCGATTGATGACAGCATCAATCCGACCGTGAACAGCGCAACCGAAAAACCGACTGCAAATGTCTTCAGATCGCCGCCGAAAAATCTCGAAACGACCTCTTTGGCAACCGAAGAATCTTTTGAAACCGAAGCAATCGTTGTCGGATCAAGCACGAAAAAGTAGGCGAGATGCACAAAAACGTAGAGAATAATTATCAAAATCGTCCCGCCGATAAGTGCCAGCGGAATATTTTTTTGCGGTTTATCAACTTCGCCGGCAACCAGAGTTAAATTATTCCAACCGTCATAACCCCACAGTGCGCCGAGCATCGCCGCCGCAAATCCGCCGATGAAACTGTAACTCGCCGAACCGTAGCGCACTGCTTCATTAACGCCTTCGCATTTTCCGTCGTTGTTCATCATCGAAAAATGTTCGAATGTTCCGCCCGTCACCCAGACAAATGCGCCGATCCCGACGAACGCGATCAGCGCGATTTTGACAAACGTCAAAGCCGTCGCAATTCGTCCGGTAAATTCAACCGACGCACAATTTATCGTGGTAAAAATGACGATCATCATCACCGCGATTATTTGCAGCGAAGTCAATTCGTATTCAAACCCGAAAATATTTTGCTTAATCAAAGTTTGTTTCAGCGTCCCGCCGAGAAAATCATTTAAGCCGATGGCAAACGTCACGGCGACGGCAGCTTGCGAACCGGTTTTGCCGATAAAAATTTGCATCCATCCGTAGAGAAAACTCGAAATTCGTCCGTAGGCATCGCGCAAAAAGACATATTCGCCGCCGGCTTCGGGTTTCATCGCGGACAGTTCGGCGTAGGTCAACGCGCCTGCCAGAGACAGAATTCCCGCCGCAATCCACGCAATCAAAACCCAAGTCGGACTCCCGACATTGCACGTCATCACGCGTGCTTTCAGAAAAACGCCCGTGCCGATGACATTTCCGATAATTATCGAAATTGCCGCGAGCAGTCCGAGACCGCGAACCAGCGTAATTGTTTGTTTTTGCATAAATTTTAGACGGAAGAGTTAAATCTTGTTAAAAATTTTTGTTGTATTTTTGCCGCTTTGTCAATATAATTCATCAGAAGGAAAACTTTTCTTTTCCACTGAAAGAATATTTTCTGCAAACATCAAATTTCCCTTGAATCACCTAAAACTTTAAATAATATTATGGCTTTTACAGTTGTCCTGCTTGACGGAAAAGAACGGCAAAACCTCTCGTTTGACGAAGTTAAAGAGTTATTTTTCAAACGTCAGATTAATCAAAATTCGCTAATTTGTTCGACCGAAAATCCGCAGTGGCAGATGCTTCGAAGGCTTTTCGACGTGGCAAACTGGATTCCGGTAAATGTGCCGCAACCTCCGCCGGCAAATAATTTTCAATCTCCGCCGAATTCTTTTCAGCCGCAAACTCCGGTTAATCAGCCGACGACTTTTAATCAATTTCCGCCAAATCAAACGAATCAGCCTTTGAATAATTACACTCAAAATCCGGCAAACGGTTATTCACAAAGTAATCAAAGCGAAACTTATTATCAAGCCGAAACCACTCAAAACCAGTATAACTTCCAAAATAATCAGGCTAATGTTGCTCCGAGTAATTATAACAATCCGCCGAATAATTACGGAAATCCGCCAATCAAATCAAATTATTCACCGAATTCCAGACAATCCGATGAAGATCGAAACGGTCTGCGACAAGCGGCTGTTTTTTTGATTATCAATGTTTTTATCAATATCGCCCTAACGGTAATTGAAAATTTATATGCGGCAAGCACTTCCAATTCGTCAGGCAAATACAGCGGCGGAATTGGCAGATTTGCCATTTCTCTGGTGATTGATTTAATTTTGGCGAATAAATTATGGCAAAAAAATGATGTCGAAAACACGCGAAAATGGGTTTTAATCCGCACTTGTTTCGGCTTTGTGGTTTTTGGAATCGTCGTTCCATTTTTCAATGTCGGAAACGGCGAAGTTTTTGTCGGAGTAATAAATTTTATCGCCTATTTCTTGCTATTAATAAGTTTAATGCTGGTCTTATACGGTAAACAAAATCCGTCGCAGAGCCGCGTGATGATCGGAATGGGAACTTTTGCGATTTTTTTCCTGTTCAATTTCGGAATTCTCGCGCTTTCTTCGATTGCGATGCTTGCGCCGAATCTTGCAAAATTTGAAATGCCGGACGCGCAGCTTGAACAATACAAAGTCGAAGGCAAGGAGTTTCAAGATAAAACGACCGGCGCAAAAGTCGTTCTGCCCGAAGGTTGGGCAATGCTCAAACTCGACAATCCGGTTATTCACACAGCGGAAGCACGAATGATTGCCGTTGATAAACTCGGCAAAAGCCTAACAATGCTCGAAGTCGTGCCGGTTCCGGGCAACCTCGATATGAAGCAGGTAAATTCAAATTTCGTGCTTGATAAATTGACCGACGGCGCGGTCGAACATCTCAAAAACGATCCGAGCGACAAAGGCGCGTTCAGAGAAATTACGCGGCTGAACATTTATATCGGCAAACATCCGGCGAAACTGCTCGTTTTCGAGAAAAAAACCGGCGGAATCAATGCCAAAGGACATCTCATAATTACCTACGACGAACTGACGTTTTACATCCTGCATTCGTGGTGTCCGGTGTCTGATTACGAAGCCAAGCAGCAGGAATTTAAGTTTTTTGAAGATAATTTTTCAGTTCCCGACAAGCTGAAATCCTCATTTACGCAATCCGCCGAAAACGAGAAAAATAAAACGAATCCGCAGAAGAAATTTTAACTATTGGAACGCGGACACTTCTGTTCGCTGCGTTCGAGGCTTTGCGATGAACGCGAAACGTCCGCAACAAACTTCATACTTGATTGATGACCACGAAACGCAGTCTGCTTCTTCGCTCGAACTGCGGCGGACAGAGATGTTCGCGCTCCAATCTATTCACTCCGATATTAAAAGCCGCCGTTAATGTGATAATATTTTCGCTTTGTGAATTACGCGAAAAGATTACTGAAACATCAAATTTCTGCCGGTAAATTGGTTGAGAAACTTCTCGATGTGTCGAAGTCGCAGCCGATTTCCCTGCTCGACAGTTGCGGCGTTTCACATCTCGGTTCGCATTATTTAATCTGCGGACTCAATCCGCTTGAAACTCACGAAATTGCCAATGAACAAAGCGAAAAAACACTTGATTTTCTAAATCAAAAACTCGCCGACGAAAATATTTTTGCAATTTTTACGATTTCATATGACTTCGGTTTGAAATTAGAAAATATCACACCACGCAAAAAGAGATTTTCACACGCCGAACCCGACGTTTTTCTCGCGCTGTTCGATTGTTTAATCGTTCACGACTATGAAACCGACGAAACGTGTTTGGTTGGCAATGAAAAGCGTTTTGATGAAACTGAAAAACTTCTCTTTTCAGCCGAAAATGATTCTGTTTTCGCAACATTTCAACATTCCGAAGTTTCAAAAATCGAATCGAATTTCACTAAAGCGGAATACCTCGAAAAAATCGAAAATATCAAAGAATTGATTCGTCGCGGCGACACTTATCAAACGAATCTAACGCAGCAGTTTCGCGCCCGTTTGCCTGAAAGTCTTTCGCCGCAGCAGATTTTCTATAACTTACGAAAAAATCATCCTGCGCCGTTTGCTTCATTCATTCAAAGAACCGATTCAACCGTTATTTCCGCCTCGCCCGAAAGATTTATTAAAATTCAAGGTCACAAATCAAATGAATCTAAAATAATCACGACTTCGCCAATCAAAGGCACTCGACCGCGCGGAAAAAACTTGCCGGAAGACGACGCATTACGCCGCGAATTATTAAATTCCGAAAAAGACCGCGCCGAAAATATAATGATCGTTGATCTTTTACGCAACGATCTCGGCAGAATCTGCAAATTCGGTTCGGTTAAGGTCGAAAAACTCTGCGATCTCGAAGAACATCCGACGCTTTTTCACCTCGTTTCAACAGTTGCGGGAAAACTCCGCACCAACACCAAGTTTTCCGGGATAATCCGCGCCGTTTTTCCGTGCGGCTCAATCACCGGCGCACCGAAAATTCGCACAATGCAAATTATTGACCACCTTGAAACGGCAAATCGCGGACTTTCGATGGGCGCGATTGGTGTTTTTATTTCAGATTCCAAATTCCAAATTCAAAGCCTTGAAAACCTTGACAGTTTGAAACTTGATTTGAGCGTTGCCATCCGCACAATGACCATCAGAAATCATCAGGCAATCTTCAACGTCGGCGGCGGCATTGTCATTGACAGCAATCCCGAAGATGAATATGAAGAAATGCTTGTTAAAGCCAAATCATTGCTCGATTCGATTAATGCAGATTTTTAATTAATTTCGGGAACATTTTTTTCTTTGCGGTGTCTAAATAATCGTAAAGGTCGAAAGCCGCCGGTCGAATGTCAAAATCCCGCCTATTCTTTCGATCTGCGGCTTTCGATTTTTATTTATCTGGAGAAAAATTATGAATAAACCGAACGTGAATGTGACACCTTTAATTGACGTTTTGCTGGTGCTTTTGATTATTTTTATGGTCGTTTCGCCGTCAAAACCGACTGCTTTCAAAGCAAAAATCCCGGCTGAGTCAACTAAAAATACAGACATTACACCAAATCCGAATACTTTGATTGTTACGATGAATGCTGATTATTCATTAAAATTAAATCAAGATAATGACTTAGGGACAGTCGAAAATCCCGAAAAAGTCATCGAAAAATTGCGCGAGGTTTTCGCTTATCGGTCAGGCAACGGCATTTTGCATCCAAATACCAACGAAGTTGAAAAAACCGTCTTTATCAAAGCCCCGAAAACCACCGATTACGGCAGCGTCGCTAAAATCGTTGATGCCGTCAAACTCTCCGGCGCAGAACCGATTGGTTTGCAGATTGATTCACTTGAGTAAGTTCCAGATTCCAGATTCCAAATTTCGACCACTCTAAATCTGGAATCTGGAATCAAAACTCTTCTTTGAAATTAACGGATTTATGGTATAATTTTCTTTAGCTGAAAAGCCTGAAACATTGCGCTTTAACTCAAAATTAGTTCTCCTTGAACCTTCGTAAATGGTGGATTATTACGAAATTCTGAAAGTTTCACCAAAGGCTTCAAATGCCGAGATAAAATCGGCATACCGCCGACTTGCGCGAAAACTCCATCCCGATAAAAACGAAGGTTCAAACGAAAAAGCCGATGAATTTGCCAAAGTCGCCAAGGCTTACGAAATCATCGGCAATCCACAGACACGCGCCGATTATGACCGTCAAATTCTTAAATCGCAATACAAAAGTTCGTCAAAAGGCGATTCGGTAATGTTCTCCGAAAACGAATACGCGCGGCGTTGGCGGCAGATGGCTTATGAACGCCGCTACAACGAAATTATTGACCGGATGATTGCCGACGAACGCCGCGAATCGGTCGCTTTGCAGAAAATTATTTTCCCGATGGTCGGACTCTTTGTTTCGACTTTTGTTGTGGCGATTTTCAAACCGGCGTTTTTCACGCGGTCGCCGATGCTCGGCAAAATTGTGATGTTTTCGCTTTTTGTCGTCGGTATTATTCACCTTTTCAGCCGCCTGCGCGAAGCCTTTGAACGCTATACTTACGATCAAAATATCCACGATTCGATTTTGCGGGAAACTGAGCCGGAATCGAAACCTTATTCACGCTTTACAGCAGTTTCATTCATTGTGTTGGGCGTTGTTCTGAGCCTCGGAACGGGACTGCTGATCGGAAGCTATTTCGATTTAGTGATCGGCGCGATGATGCCTTCGGTTTACTCGCATTCGTTTCAACCCGAATTTGTTTTTTATCCGCCGATTGTCGTGCTTTTTGTTGATTTAATGCACAATTTTGCATCGAGATTCGATTAATAATTGCATTAATTCTTGAACTTACCCGATTCGTAAAATAAGTTGGCAAAATATCTCGAAACCGGGATTAATTGGACTTCTATACTTACATTCATTTGACTAAAAATTCTTGACATCTAACAACTTACTGATGTTAATCTGTAAAGACAACTAATTGTTTACAACAAAAATTCAATCAAGATTGGAGCAGCAATGTCTAAATTTCCTTTTTCAAAATCAAAACTCATAAAACTCGTAAATTCCGCCGGTTACTGTTTGTTTTTCGCAGTCGTATTCTTCACAACTTTTAAAGCATTCGCCCAAACAACACTTCAAAATTCGGCATCGGTTTCCACCATTCTTAATGCCGACGGTTCGGTAAAGCCCGGTATAACCGGGAGTTTCGATCCGAATTGCTACAAATTAAGTTACGGACCGAAAGGCAAGCCGAAATTTACGCCGGCAGATCAGTCAATTCAAACCGGCTGTAATGACGGATGGGAAAGCAGTTTCGCGGTTAACGGCGCAATCGGTTCGATCCGAACGATTGTGTCGGACGGACAGGGAAATTTATACATTGGCGGAGCTATCGGGGCGATTAATAATACTGTAGTTAAGGGAATCGCCAAATGGGATGGGACTTCGTGGTCGGCACTCGGATCAGGAATAGACGGTCGCGTTGATGCCATTGCGATAGCTAACGGTAATGTTTATGTCGCCGGTGATATTAGATTTGCCGGCGGTGTGGCGGTAAATAATGTCGCTAAATGGAACGGGACTTCGTGGTCGGCACTCGGTTCGGGAATCGGCAGCGGTTCTGTCCAGGGAGTTCTTGCCATCGCTGCTTCGAATAATGACGTTTATGTGGGAGGCGATTTCAATGCGAACGGCGGCTTTCCCAACTTCGTCGCACACTGGGACGGAACATCTTGGACAAGTATGGGAACCGGGATGAACAACTCGGTATATGCTCTGGCAGTGTCTGGAGGTAATGTTTATGCCGGAGGATTTTTCACGACGGCGGGCGGCGTGACGGCAACCGGAATTGCCAAGTGGGATGGAACAGCTTGGACGGCTGTCGGCTCAGGAGTCAGCAATCGGGTAAAGTCTATTGCCGTTTCAGGAGCGAACATTTATGTTGGTGGATCTTTTACCAGTGCCGGTGGAAATTCAGCGAATAGTGTCGCCAAATGGGATGGTTCTTCGTGGTCGGCTCTTGGCACCGGAATTGATGGCGGCGAGGTTCGCGCCATCACTGTTTCCGGTTCGGATGTTTATGTGGGCGGCACTTTTACAACTGCCGGCGGACTCTCCGCAATCCGGGTCGCTAAATGGAACGGGAGTGTGTGGAGTCAGATGGGAAGCGGTATTGACGGTTCACCCCTCAATGGGACGGTAGCCGTCAACGGTATCGCCGTTTTGGGAAATACCTTATTGACGGGCGGTGAATTTGACACTGCCGGGGGCGTTAACGCCCGAAAAATTGCGAAATGGTCGGCAAACACTTGGACTGCCTTTCAGGGAAACTCATTGGACAGTGTCGTTCGTTCGGTTGCCGTTTCAGGGACTGATGTTTACATCGTCGGCAGTTTTACGAATGCGGGATCGGTAACTGTAAATAATGTCGCTAAATGGGATGGCAGTAACTGGTCGGCATTAGGTTCGGGCATTCCCGGCGGCTATCTAAACTCGGTCGCCGTTTCGGGTAACAATGTTTATGTCGGCGGTAATTTTTCCAGTGCCGGCGGCGTTTCCGCCAATAATATTGCAAAATGGGACGGAAACGTCTGGTCTGGACTTGGCTCCGGTGTCAGTTTCGGATCAGTTTTCACTATCCTAGCTGCGGGTTCCGACATTTATGCGGGAGGTGCGTTCACCAGTGCAGGCGGGACTATTGCCAATCATATTGCTAAGTGGAACGGAACGTCATGGACCGGACTCAATTCTGCGATAGTGAGTGAGGTTTCGTCAATTGTTAAGTCAGGTAACTTTTTGTATGTCGGAACTGCCACTACAACTCTGGACAGTTCTTACTATTTTCTCAAATATGACGGCACAACATGGACACCACTGGGTAACGGGATGACGGGCGGCGGTGTCAGTTCGATTGCGGTGTCAGGAACAGATATTTATGTCGCCGGTGGGTTTAATTCAGTCGGCGGCGTTTCGGCTACCCGGGTTGCCAAATATAACGGTTCTTCGTGGTCGGCTCTCGGATCGGGTTTGCCGAGCGGCACATTCGGAAATGCAAGTATCATCAAAATAGCAATAATCGGTTCCGATTTGTTCGCAGTCGGCGATTTCACGACTGCCGGTGGAAACCCAGCCGAGCACATCGCAAAATGGAACGGAAATTCATGGATTCCGCTCGGTGCAGGACTAGGAAGCGGTAACGGGTTAACTATTGCGTCATCCGGCGACAGTCTCTATGTCGGCGGTGAATTTACAACTGCGGGCTGCAATATTTCTCCATATTTCGCTCGTTGGCGGCAAACCTTATGGACTGGTTCAGTCAATACCGATTGGCACAACGCAGCAAACTGGGGAAACAGTTCGGTTCCTCCTGCCAATGCCGGTGTTACGATTCAAAGTAATAATGCTTCGATCACGACGGCGGACGTAATTTTAGGTAGTTTAGTTGTTACGGGTGGTCGAACATTAACCGTTGGTGCCGGACGGACATTGACAGTAAATGGTAATCTCTATTTAGGAGATGGTCGTTTAGCGGGTCCCGGAACTTTAATTGTAAATGGTGATCTCACCTTAAAAAATGCGGATGTTGCCAATTTTAGCTCAATTACCGTAAATGGAAGTCTCTTTTTGAACGGAGGTAATATTTCGGGAACAGGTCCGGTTGTCGTTTCGGAATGCCGGGTTGGTTCTATCGTAGAAGGAGGCAGCAATTCATTCGTGTCGGCACCACTTACCCGGTGCGTAAATTCATCGGGTTCTTATTTATTTCCCGTCGGTACCGGCTCAGTCTATTCGCCTGTGGAATTGGCAAATATAGTCGGCACTTCCAATTTTACCGTGAATCCGAAATCAGGTGCCTTTTCGGGACCGGCTAACGGTCTGTCCGGCAATCGCCTTTTGCGTTGGTGGGATTTGATTAACGGAGGAATTACGCAGGCGGATATTAGTTTTAATTACACGGACACTGAGGTTGTCGGATCAGAATATAGATACCGCGCCTTCAGTATCAACCAAGGCAATGCAACCCAAATACCGACTGTTTTGAATCAGTCAACTAATCGGGCGACTGTTCGTGGAGCGTCAACTTTTTCTGCGTGGACACTTGCCGAAAGCCAACCGACATCATTAACGATTGCCGGCAGAGTAACCACAAATAGCGGTCGCGGAGCAAACGGCGTGAGAGTTACATTGACGGATGATCAAGGGACAATCCTATATACTCAGACAAGTTCGTTTGGATATTACAGATTTAACAGTGTCTCGACTTTCCAGATTTACAATGTGCAAGTTCAATCCAAGAAATTCACATTTACGGCACCGGCACGGTCGGTAAACTTTGACGAATTCACCGGCGACATAAACTTTAGGTCTTCTAATTACTAAAAACTTTTATGAAATTTATAATAAAGCATTGGTTATACCGGCATTTTGCAAATGATCCGAGCGGCAGATTTTCCCTGCCTCACTAAATTACCAATAACTTGAAAAGTTATATAACCTCTCAGGTCAAGACTTTAACTCAAATGGCTAATTTAGGTAGGTCAGGCACTTGACAAGCCGAAGTTCAAATTTTATACTCTGTAGTTTCTCTTAAATGAGAACAATTTTATTTTTCAAACAGTAATTATGCCGAATCATAAATCAGCCGAAAAGCGCGTTAGACAAACAACCAAACGCAGCGCAATTAACAAAAGCAATCAAAGCCGTCTTCGCACGCAAATCAAAAAACTTCGTGCGGCACTTTTGACGAGAGATAAAAATCAAAGCACTGAACTGCTGACACCGACAATTTCTTCGATTGACAAAGCTGTCAATAAAGGCATTTTGCACAAAAATACGGCGGCGCGTTACAAAGCTCGTTTAACGTCGCACGTCAATAAATTGGCGCAATAGAAAAGACCTCATATCATTCATAGTTTTCTCCTTTGAATGTAACGGAAGCAAACCTTAAGCAAGTTTGCTTCCGATTTTTTTGTTAATCACAATCCGCTCAAAAAGTTTCCGCAGCAAATTAAGACGGGAAGGAAATTTACGCTATAAAATTATTTAAAATCCGCTGCTATTTTGGTCACGATTTTATCGTAATCGGCGCGTTTGTCTGCGTCATATTCGATATAAAAAGTGATAAATGCGCCGTCCGGTCCGGCAATTGTTTTTTGATAGAAAATTCGCCCCTCATTTGTGCCTGAGACGACGAAAAAGTTTTTACGAAGCAATTTATATGTAACACTTTTCTGCTGTTTGACGATTGAATCGAGTTTCCTGCTCAAAGTTTTATTGAGCAGTATGTTACTTCCATAAACGCGCATTTCCGCTGTATTATTCAAGAAAATCTGCCCGTCGCCGTTGTCGGCTTCGCCCTGCGGCATAAGCAAATCCGATGGATAAGAAACCGTGTAGCCGTAACGTGCGTTTTGATATTTCGCCCATTTTTGCTGCGCGAAAATCGTCTGCGCGAAAAGTAAAACCGCCGCGAACGATACTAAGGTAAAAAATTGTTTCATAAAACTTATTTATCGAAAACTTCGTTTTTTGTCAAAAAGAGAATTGAACCGAGTTTAAAGAAACCTGTGATCGTCAACAGCAGGAACATTAAAAAAGCATTTTTGCGTCCGCTTAAAAAAGCCGGAAATAATAAAAAAGCGACAGGTTTTGCCGCCTTTAAATTAACCGTCAATAAATCAACGACTTTTTTGACGCGGCTTGACCGCCGTATTCGTCGTCGAATTTGTGCCGACAGTGATTTGCGCGACGGCGACTTTTGTTTGGTTATTTGCGGTCGCGTTTGCTTCGACGAAGTATTCACCGTTTACCAATTTTTCGGTCGCCGCGCCGTAGATGCCGTCGTTTGCCGCGCCGTCGTTGTGTTTGCCGTCGTCGAAAAATTCGATTGAAGCGGATTGTTTGACGATTGTCGCGGTGATTTTCGCGTTTAGAACGGGCGCGTTGTTTTGCGTCCATTTCGCGGTCAGCGGGACGGTTCCAGCAGGCGAAGGTTTGCCGGCTTCGACGGTGAAATTGTCCGTTGCGCCGTTGTTTGCAAATCCGGCGACGAGGACGGTCGCTTCGATGTTGGCGGTGTTTTCGATTTTCAATTTCCACGTCGCGTTTTTGATCGGTTTTTGAACCGTGATCGTGCGAAAATAACCTAATAATCCGCCCGTGTTGACCGGACTCGTGCCGACAACCGCGCCGGTTTCGTCCGTTAAAGTCGCGGAAATATACGACATCGCCGTCATTACGATACCTGCACTCGTTCCTTCGCGGACGGGAATTTCGATTTCCGCCGTTTGTTTCGGAGCGATTTTTACCGCCTTTCGCATCGTCAGATTTTCCGGGTCTTTATTCGCGCCGTCGTCCTGCGTTTGCGAGTCGTTTTTATACGCGGCATTTTTGAAATATTTCGCGTAATTTTCACGTTGATTATTAACCAGAGCGAGCGCGTAATTATCGTCGTTTAATTGATCGAGCATCGCCGTCGTCTGTTCGGCTTTGGCTTTTTTCGGACCGATGGCGATGCGCGGCATCACGAAACTTTTGAAGTATTTTTCGTCCGTCAGCGCGAGGTGATGCGTTCCGGCATAATCACGGTCGGAGATGTTGTAGAGCGCGCTGGACAGCGGCACAACGCCGTCGCCGATTTCCAAACCGCACGTCGGTCCCGCGCCGAATCCGGCGAGAATCGAAAATTTTACGCCTTTGCGGTTGTATGTTTTCTTGTTGTAAGCCGCAACGACCGAAGGCTTTAATTGTCGCAGAGCTTCGACCGGCTTGCCGCCGAGTTCGTTGAAAACGCCATACATCAGATCGGCGCACGCGCTGCCCTGATTCGGCGTGCCGAGCATCACGAGATGCGTTACTTCGGGCTTATTATCGTAAACCGGAGCCATAAAATTGTGGATGTAAAAGCGCGAAATCAGTCCGCCCATCGAATGCACGACGAGATCAACGTGCCACGCATTTTTCTGTTCGCGCACCCATTTTATCTGTTTGCCGAGTTCCTGCGCGTTCTGGAAAATCGAGTTCGTCGGGTCGTAATTGCCCGCGTGATCGCCGGTGTTCATCTTGCCGTGTTCCGGGTCTTCGCCGACCGGAAACGCTTCCCACGCAAAGCTGTGCGCCTCGCGCAAGTATCCGTGCCATTCGCCCCACGCCGCCGCATTCGACCACAAACCGTGCGCTAAAACGACGGGTTTTGGCAGAATTTTTATCTTCTCGGTCTTGGAATCGCCCTCGACTTCGGCTTTGATTTCGCGGTCGGTTGCCTTCGTCTGATTCTCGTCCCACGCGTAGCCATTCGTGTCCCAATCGTATTCGACATCGCGCGCCTCACCGGGATCAACTTTGACCGAAACCGTTCCGTCCGGCAGCGGCTCGCCCGATTTCGTCTCGGTAAATTTGACGCTCGCATACGCCGTGTCGCCGCCGTTATTGAAGATGGTCGCCTTGATTTTGACGATATTTCCGTCATACGCGCCCGTCAAAGGATCAACGCCGATCCAATTATTCGGCGCGATGACCTGTTTCTGCTCAAAATGAATGTTGTTAATTTGCAGCGGCGGAGCGCAGCGCGACAGATTCCATTGAAAAGTTTCAATCGTCGTGCCGCTCGAATCATTTTCAGTGTTCGTCCACGTTCCCGACAGACGATTAAAACTTTTCGGGTCAAATTTAATGTCGGCTTTATCGTCCGTGGCAGCGGAATTTTCGCCGCCGTTTTTGATCACATCCGAACGCGAAAAATTGATCGGTTTGTCCGCCGTGCAGGTTCCCGAACAACGACTTTTGGAAGTTTCGCTCCAGGTGCCGTTCAATTTCGGCAGCGAGGAAATTCCGAGCGACATCCGGTTTCCGTTCAAACCGATATAGACGCTCGTGTCCGGCGCAGTGCCGTTGGAGTTTGATTGACGGTCGAAATCGCTCTCGCAGTGAACGCGCGTTTTGCCGTTCATTCCGGCAATCGAAAGTTTGCAATAATCGTCCTTTTCCGAAACGTCGTGCGTGCTGAAAGTCTCGGTTTCGGTCGCCGTCGCGTTGCCGTAAAGATTAAAACTCCCCGACACGCCGCCTTCGCCCATCGGAACCGAACCGAGCTGCCGCCCGTCGTCACGAATCTGCACGTTGAGCTGATAAATGCGCTTCATATTGTGCGCCGAACCGTATCTGCCGCTCGATGAAGTCGTCACGGTTTTCGTATATTTAACCGAGCCGACATAGCCGCTGTTGCATTCTTTTTTCGGCTGATTATTGCCCGCCATCCGCCCGCCGCGCTTCTGCGCGAAGGTCGAAACGCTGCCGAATAAAACGCTTGTTAAAATTATGAATCCGATGAATGGTTGTTTGTATGATTGCCGCATAGTTTTTGACCTCGAATAAAAATTTTCGCTGACATCAAGGCGAATTTCGGTGGCGAAAAGGTATCAGTAAAATAAAAAAGACCGCCTTTTTTTTCGGCAGTCTTTGTAATTATTTGAGATAGGTGGTCGGAAATATTTGCCCGCCGAGAGCGCAGGCAGGCAGGCTGCGCTCCCGTTAATTTCGCTTCATTATTTGGTTTCGCTGAAGCATTCCTCACCGAGAAAACACATCTGTTTTTGTCCGAGATCGGTCTTGAAACCGATCTTGTGTTTTTCGACTTTGGCGGGCATCTTTTTCGTGTAATTATTCGCCGTATCGCACGAAAAATCGCGGGTGAATTTTTCCGGCTGCCAGCTAATCGTCAGATTACTGCCGCTGACGCTCGCTTTGCCCTTGATCGAACGGAAAATCTGCTGGCTGCATCCGCCCTGCATCACGTTCATAATTCCCGTAAATTCGACCGTTCCGTCAGGCGAAAATTGATATGTGAAACGCGAACCGTTGCTGCCCATATACGCGCCGCCCGTGCTGATCGTGCTTGAGCCGGTGTGCGCCCAAACCCATTTTCCGACATACGCCGAAATGTCGCCCGCGCCGTTCGCTTCGGCTTCCCGCGCCGCCTTCGCCTGCGCGTCGTTGTAAACCGCGAGCAGAAATTTCGCTTCCCTGTTGTCGCTGCCCGCGTCTTCGAGCGATTTGACGAAATTACCGACGGCGTTGCCGCGAATGCGGGCTTGCTCATTCTCGTCTTTCGACTTGATTTTGGCAAAATTAGCCATCAGCGAATCAATCCCTTTTTTCTCGTCTTCGCCGTCCGAACGGTAATCTTCCTGCTTGATTTCGTCGTATTGCTCGCGCTGTTCGCTCGTAAATCTGGTTTCAAAAAGCCACTCATAATAATTGATGAGTTTGTCGGTATCCGCGCTCGTCTGCGCCGAAACATTCATCGCACTGCCGATCACACCGGCGAATATTATTGCTAAGAAAAGATATTTAATTTTATTCATCATTGCTTTATTCTCCTTAATTTTTTGCCGATTTTTTCGGCTCTGTTATAAAGGCGAAAGTGTTTTTAAAAAGGTATCAAGTTGTAAAAAAAATATTATTCAACTGTTTTTTCTTGTGCCGTAAAATAAAAATTTCGTATAATTACTCAACGAATTCAAAGAAAATTGTCCTTTAGACTCTATATGACAGATGACGTAACCGAGATGCTGTTTCGTTTGTCGGAAGGAAAAAAGGATGTCGTCAACGACATTTTTCCGCTCATCTACAACGAACTCAAAAAACTCGCCAACAATTATCTCCGCAACGAACGCGGAAATCATACATTGCAGCCGACCGCGCTTGTCCACGAGGCATATTTAAAACTCGTTGACCAGACACGAATTAACTGGCAAAACCGCGCTCATTTTCTCGGAATGGCGGCAACGATGATGCGGCAGATTTTGATTGACCACGCCCGCAAACACCGCGCCGATAAACGCGGCGGCGAGAATGAAAATTTGCAGCTTGAAGAATCAATCGTCATCGTCGCGGGCGAAAAATCAATGGATTTAATCGCTTTGGATGAAGCATTGAAAGATTTGGCAAAGTTTGACGAATTCAAAAGCAAACTCGTCGAATTAAGATATTTCGGCGGTTTGTCAGTTGAAGAAACAGCGGAAGTTTTAGAAGTTTCGGAAATCACCGTCAAACGACACTGGCGAATGGCGAAAGCGTGGCTCGCCGAAGCGATTACAACGTAAAATTGGTTTGAAAATATCAGATAAATTGCCGCTAGCTTCAGCTAGTGGACAGTGCAGTTTAATTTTTCGGCTTTAGCCGAATATCTGAAGCGAAAAGGAAATATTAACTTTGAAATTCGGCTAAAGCCGAAAATTTTTCTCAATCTAACCACTAGCTGAAGCTAGCGGCAATTTATAAAAATCAGGATTGGAATTATTTAGCAGCTTAAATCTATGTTGGCGCGAACATAAATAGTTACTCGCCGAAAACACGAATTTTCAACTTTTAACCGCGAAAATAAAAGATTTCGCCTTAATTTTTAACGACCGAAATGCTTCCTGAAAGGTGGAAACAAATCGAAGATATTTTTCAGGAAGCCCTTGACCTGTCGGGCGCGGCGCGTGAGAAATTCGTCCGCGAAAAATGCGCGGGCGACGAAGATTTGCGCCTCGAAGTCGAAAAATATATCGCGCGATTTGAAGCCGAAGATTCGTTTTTAGAATCGCCCGTCTGGACGGACAGCCAATTTTTACGCTCGCAGGTGAAACGCGAAATCGTCGAATCTTTTGACGAAGAAGTTAGTCCGAAACGCGAGGAAAAATCTTACATCGGCGAGCGCGTCGGCGTTTACGAATTGAAACAAGAACTCGGCAAAGGCGGAATGGGCATCGTTTTTTTGGCGACGCGTGCCGACGGTGAATTTTCGCAAAAGGCGGCGATCAAACTCATCAAACGCGGGATGGACACGGATTTTATCGTCAAGCGTTTTCGTCACGAGCGGCAGATTTTGGCGAATTTTAATCATCCGAATATTGCGCGACTGCTTGACGGCGGCACGACGAAAGACGGTTCGCCGTATTTCGTGATGGAGTTCGTCGAAGGCGAGCCGGTGCATCGTTTCATTGAATCGCGCAAGTATGATTTGCGCCGTAAACTCGAACTTTTTCTGCAAATCTGTGCGGCAATCGCCTACGCGCACGGGCGAAAAATCATTCACCGCGACATTAAACCGTCGAATATTTTAGTGACCGACGACGGCACACCGAAGCTGCTCGATTTCGGCATCGCCAAGATTTTAGACCCCGACTTGATCCACGAATCCGTGATGCCGACGGCGACGCAGATGCGCCTGATGACTCCCGAATACGCGAGTCCCGAACAGGTGCGCGGCGAAGAAATCACACCCGCAAGCGACCAATATTCACTCGGCGTTCTGCTTTACGAACTGCTCACCGGCAATCGCCCGTATAAATTTCCGTCGCGTGCGCCGCACGAAATCGCGCGGATTATCTGCGAAGAAATCCCTTCGCAGCCGTCGTCGGGCGACTTCGGTAAATTCATCACGGAAAACGCTTTATTGTCAGAGTTAGATAAAGATTTCTGCAAAAAACTCGACCGCATCGTTTTGAAATCACTGCGAAAAAATCCGTTGGAAAGATACGCCTCGATCAAAGATTTTGCCGCCGACATCGAACGATTTTTGCGAAACGAAACGGTTCGCGCCGAACACTTTACGGAAACGACCGAATCTTTTGAAACGCCGCAAAATTTCAATGTTTCGACTAACGGCAATCAAAAATCAATCGCCGTTCTGCCGTTTAAAAATCTCAACCGGATGTCAGGGGAAAACACGGGCGACGGCAATTTTTTGAGTATCGGATTGGCTGACGCGCTGATTACGCGGCTCTCAAATGTGCGGCAATTCGTCGTGCGACCGACAAGCTCGGTGCTGCGATTCAGCGGAAACGATTCGGATTCCTTTGAAGCAGGCAGTGAATTGAACGTCAATTTTGTGCTTGACGGCAATATTTTAAAAACTGAAAAACGAATTCGTGTTTCGGTGCAGCTTCTCGATGTCGAAAAACAGTCAACCGTCTGGGCGGAACGCTTTGATGAAGATTTGACCGATGTTTTAACACTCGAAGATTCGATTTCAAACCGCGTCGCCGAACTGCTCGTGCCGCATCTTTCGTCTAGCGAAGTCCAAAATCTCTCCAAACGCGGCACGAACAACGCCGAAGCCTACGAAGCATATCTGCGCGGGCGTTTTCACTGGAATATTCTGACCGAAGACCAGTTGGCGAAAGCCATCGCCTTTTACCGCAGGGCGATTGAACTCGACCCGAATTACGCGGCGGCGCACGCGGCGATTGCCGATTATTACTGCTGGCTCGGAATGTATGGCGTTTTGCCGACGAGTGAATTTTACCCGGCGGCGAAAAAAGCCGCGCTTCGCTCGCTCGAACTCGACCCGCGTTCGTCAGAGGCTTATGCCGCACTCGGTTTGATCGAACTTTACGGCAGATACGACTGGAAAACCAGCGAAGATTACCTAAATCGCGCCGTCGAACTCAACCCGAACAACGCCGTCGCGCATCTCTGGTTTACGCACACGCTCTACTCGCAAAGGCGTTTTGCGGAAGGCGAACAGCGGATGAAACGCGCCCTCGAACTGGATTCGTTCAACTTTCAATTTATCAACACGCAGGTTTGGGGGCTTTATTTTCAAAGGCGTTTGCCCGAAGCGGTAGCCGAAGCCCGCAAAATGGTCGAACAATATCCTTCGACGAGTTTTCCGTATTTCGCCGTCAGTCTTTTTTCAAATTTTATCGGTAAGACCGAAGACTCGATTCCGGCGGCGGCATCGGCAGCAAAATTTTCCGAAGATAGTTTGTTTACGGTCATCGCGCCCGCTCAGTCGCTCGCGGCGGCGGGCAACAGGCGTGAGGCATTGGAAATTCTCGAAAACCCGAATCTGCCGCCGATTTCCAATTATCATAAAGCCTCTATTTACTGTTACTTAAAGAATAAAGACACGGCTTTTCAGATACTCGAAAAATCATTTGCGGCGCGTGAAAGCTCTCTTATTTGGCTCGGAGTCGAACCTTCACACGATTTTTTGCGCGACGACGAACGCTATTTTTCGCTGCTAGAAAAGATGAATCATCCGCTGGCGAATATGAAAAGCGTTTTGAGCGCGAATGGCTCGAAAAAAATCGCCGCGCCCGAAAGACAAATCTCGACTGTCGCTTCCGAAGCCGAAACCGTCGTGCAGACTGCCGCCGCGCCAAGTGCTGAAATTAAAAAAAGCGGATTGTCGAAAGGTTTGAAATATACTTTGGCGGCAGTTGCACTCGTTATTTTCGTTTGGCTTTTATATGAAATCGCAACGCACACGACAATTTCTTATACGAATTCAAACGAAGGCTGGCGGAAAAATTTTGCGGCGATGAACGCTAAACAACTAACCGATTCGGGACGCGCGATGATTTCCGCGATTTCGCCCGACGGCAGGCAAATCGTTTATGTTTCGAGAGATGACGACCGGCAAAGTTTGTGGATTCGTGAGACGGATTCGATAAATGCGCGGCAAATCGTCGCACCGGACACGGTTTTAATCGCCGGAATCACCTTCGCGCCCGACGGTCGAACGATTTATTACACGAGTTGGGGACAAAATTTCATCGCCCGCAATCTCTATCGCGTTTCGGTCGAGGGAAACGATTCGCCGCATCTGGTTTTGGAGCAGGTCAATAACGGAATCGGAATCGCGCCCGACGGTAAAAGTTTCGCTTACGTCGGCTACGACCGAAAACAGCGAATCAGTTATCTGCAAATCGCTTCGATAGACGAAAACGGCGAAGTTTCGGCGACGCGGACGCTGGCTGATTATCCTGAACCGGGTTTTATCAGGGCAAATCCGGCATTCGCGCCTGACGGCAAAAAAATCGCATATGTCGTCGGCGAAACGGTCGGGAAAAAAGATTCGATGAGTTTGTCTGTTTTTGATTTGAATACGAACGCGGCGGCAAAAATCGGCGGAGAAATTTTCGCCGACATCAGCGGAGTCGCGTGGCGCGAACAGAACGAAATCGTCGTCAGCGGCAACGAAACCGACGGTTTTCCCTATAAATTATGGGCAATCGCATATCCGTCGGGCGAAGCGGCGCAGCTTAACAACGACTTTAACGGCTATTTCAACGTCTCGATTTCTAACGATTCGTCGGCTGTCGTGACCTCGAAACGCGAAAGATCATCCGCCGTTTGGCTGGTCAATCTGGATTCACCCGACAATGGCAAACAACTGTCTGCGGGCGATAACCGGCTCGACGGATTAAATGGTGTTTCGTGGACGAACGACAACCGCATTTTATACGTCGGCGGCAGCGGAACACAACTTGCGCTGGCGATAATGAACGCCGACGGCTCGAACAATCGCGTTTTAGACATAAACGCCGTTAAGCCATCGTTTCCGTCAATGACCAAAGACGGTCGCTACGTCGTTTTCGCCGACACCGGCGCGGACGGATCAACCGTTCACCGTTACGACACGCAAAGCGGCGCACTCACCCAATTAACGCCGAATTACGCGGTCAAACCGTCAATCTCACCGGATAATCAATTCGTCGTTTACTCTTCAAACAACGCCGCGCGAAAACTTTCACTCCATAAAATTCCGATTGGCGGCGGCGATGAAACCGAAATCACATCCGCCCTGAGCGCAGGCGGCGTAATTTCACCCGACGGCAAACGAATCGCCTGTTACTACCTCGGCGAAGAAACCGGCAGCGGCTGGCGGCTCGTCATACTTTCAGCCGAAAACGGCGCGGTCGAACGCGTCATTTCACCGCCCGACATGTTCAATCTTCTGACACCGATTGAACGTCCGCTGGCGTGGTCGCCCGACAATCTGACACTTTATTATGTGAACGATAAAAACAATGTTTCCAACATCTTCCGCATTTCTACAGGTGTTGAAAATTTGCCGCAGCAAATGACCTTTTTCACTTCCGGGCGAATTTTCGACTTCTCAGTTTCACCGGACGGCAAACGTGCCGTCGTCGCTCGCGGTTCGTCCACGAGCAACATTATTATTTTTAGAAACTCAAAATAATTTCGCGCAAATTATTGATTTTTATTGATTTGACGGCTCTATTCTGCCAGCGAGATTGGCGACTGCCGCGATTAGTTCGGTTGATTCGACCGGTTTGGCGATGTGCAGTTGAAAACCGCAGCGCAGGGCTTTGATGCGGTCTTCGGCGCGGGCATACGCGGTCAGCGCGATTGCCGGAACGCTAAAGTTTTGTTCGTTTTGCAGGCTTCTGATTTTTGAAATCAGTGAAAATCCGTCTTCATCCGGCATTCCGATGTCGCTGATAATAACGTCGAATTTTTCGCTTTTTAATTTCTCCAACGCTTCGGCGGCGGATTCGGCGGTGGCGACTTCTGCGCCGCTGGTGGTCAGCACAACGCTTAACAAATCGCGTGAATCGGCTTCGTCCTCGACGAGCAAAATACATAATCCCGAAAGTTCCCGCCCATAATTTTCCATAAATTCGGCGTTATCGTTTCGCGCCGGATGAACGCGCGTTTCATCGCCTAAAGGCTCGGTGCGAACGGGCAAAAGCGGCAGAAAAACCGTAAATGTCGAGCCTTGATTTTCGCCCGCACTGGTTACATTGACCGTTCCGCCGTGAAGTTCGACAAGTTGCCGAACGATTGCCAAACCCAAACCCAAACCTCCGTGTCGTCTGGTCATCGAGCCGTCTGACTGACGAAAACGGTCGAAAACATACGGCAAAAATTCAGCTTCGATGCCTTTGCCGGTATCACTGATAACGATTTCGATGTGCGAATTGACGCGTTCGAGGCGCACCTGCACGCGACCTTCTTTCGGCGTGAATTTAACGGCGTTCGAGAGCAAATTCCAGACGACTTGCTGTAAACGGTCGGGATCGCCGGAAATCGGTCCGGCTTGCGGATCGAGCAGAGTTTGGAGCCGGATATTTTTCGCTTCGGCGGCTGGTCGAACAGCATCAACCGCCGCCGTGATGACGTTCGACAGTTCGACGGCGCGGACATCGAGCCGCAGTTTTCCAGTGATGATGCGGGAAACATCGAGCAGATCGTCAATCAACTGATTTTGCGAACGTGCGCTGCGTTCGATGGTCTGAAACGCTTTTTGCATCTGGCTTTCGCTCAAATCGCGGCTTTGAACCATCTGCGACCAGCCGAGAATTGCGTTGAGCGGCGTGCGGAGTTCGTGCGAGAGCGTCGCTAAAAATTCGTCCTTCAAACGATTGGCGTTTTCCGCCGTTTGTCTGGCTTCCTGTTCGCTGCTTAAAAGCTGTCGGCGTTTTTCTTCGATCTGCTTCCGGTCAATGCCGTTAGCGATGCCGTTGGCAACCGATTCCATTGCTTCAAGCGTTAAATCAGATATTTTATTTCTGGAAAACATTCCGATCACGCCGACGATTCGGTCTTCGATGATCAGCGGATAACCGGCAAACGCCTTCATCTTTTCACGTTTCGCCCATTCCGCATCGCCGATCCGCGAATCATTAGCAACATCGTTCGTCAAATGTGGTTTGCGATCCTGCGCGATCTTGCCGATTTTGAATTGACCGACCGGAATGCGCGAATGCGGACCGTCAAGATGCGTGTAAAGTCCGGCACTGGCGCGTAATTCGAGAACCTTCTCGGCTTCGTCAATCGTCCAAATACGGGCAAAGGCAACATCGAGGTATTCGACGATAATCTCCGCGCACCGTTTCAATAAATTCTCTAAATTTTCAGTCTGAACGAGTGCGTTTCCAATATCGCCATAGAGCGTCGCCAGTTTTGTTCGTTCAAGCAAGGCTTCTTCATCTTTTTTGCGTTCGGTAATGTCGAAAACCGAGCCGACATAGCCAAGAAAATCACCATTATCGGAAAAACGCGGCTGTGCCGAATCAATCGCCCACGCATAACTGCCGTCTTTGCGCCGCAAGCGATATTCGACGCGAAAGATATTGCGGTTTGAATTAGCAGTAACAAATGTATCGTGCGTGAACTGCTGATCTTCTGGGTGAACCGCCTCGACCCAACCGAAACCTAAAGCGGTTTCAGGAGTTTGTCCCGTAAATTCATACCAGCTTTGGCTCAGATAAGTGCAGCTTCCGTCGGGTTCCGTCACCCAAACCATCATTGGCGCATTATCCGCCATATTGCGAAACCGTTCTTCGGATTCGCGCAAATTATTGTTCGTCCGCGCCCGTTCGATTGATTCCCAAAAACGATTGGCGAAAAATTGGACAAGTTCGACTTCTTCTGCCGTCCACTCACGCGGAACCCGCTGATGAACCGCCATACAAGCATTAAACTTCCCGTTTTTATGAAGCGGGACGCAAATCACAGATTTGATAGTCGTCAGTCGATAAGCGGCTAAATCGTCTTCCGTGACCTGCGGATCCGTATTTACATCATTAACGATATACGGTTTATTTTCGCGCATCAGGCGCAGAACTTCCGTGCCGAAATCCGCCATACTGTAATTGCCGACAAGGCTGATCGTGTCGCCGCGCGTATAGTCACCGGGAATGGTAAAATGGTCTTCGTCCTCTTCGACTTCGGCATAAGCGCAGCGGTCAACTTTAAGATATTCGCCGAGCATCCGCGCCAGAGTAAGCGTGATTTCATGGGGAGTTTCGAGCGGTCGTACGGCTTCGTCAACCGTGATAATAAAACGGTTCTGCTCATCAAGCCGCCGCTGAACGTCAATGTCCGTATTCGTCCCGAACCAGCGAATAATTTCCCCGTTCGTATCTTTAAATGGATTAACGCGTGTCAAAAACCAGCGAAATTTCCCGTCTGCACCTTTCAGCGGAAACTCCATTTCAAACATCTCGCCGCGTTTAAGCGAATCAGTCCAGCCTTGCATCACTCTCGGTAAAATTTCGGGATCGTGAACCGACTGCCAGCCCCATCCTTGCATATCTTCGGGCGTGGTTCCCGTGTATTCATACCAGTTACGGTTATACCAAAAGATAAATCCGTCGGCTTCCGCCATCCAGACAAGCTGCGGCACAACATCGGCAAGGGTCGAAAACTGCCGTTCGGATTCACGCAAAAGCGTTTCCGAATTTTTGCGATCATTAATGTCGGTGTTGAGTCCGATCCATTCGCGGACGCTGCCGTCAGCATTAAAAATCGGAACCGCATTGACCGCAAACCAGCGATATTCATCGCTCGCGGTCAAAACCCGAAACTCGGTTTCGTAAAGTGTTTTATCACGCAGAGCGGTTTTCCAAACTTCAATCGTGCGTTCGCGGTCATCCGGGTGAATCGCTTCGAGCCAACCCCATTTCAAAATTTCTTCAACAGTCTGTCCGCTGACTTCCGTCCATTTTTCACCGACAAAAGTCAACGCTCCTTCAGGATTTGCGTGCCAGACGGTCGTCGAAGTCGCTTCGATCAACGCCCGGTAACGTGCTTCGGCTTCAATTAATGATTTTTCGGCTTTTCGGCGTTCGTCAATATTGTGAAAATAAACTGATAACCCGTTGGCTGAAGGATAACCGCGAACCTCGAACCACGTTTCAAGCGGCGGATAATATTCTTCAAAAGTAACCGTCGTCTGTTCTTTCAGGGCTTTTTGATACTGCTCGTAAAAAGTCGTTCCGACTGCCGCCGCGAATTCTTCCCAGATATTTTTATCAAGCAGTTCTTCGCGGGTTCGTTTCAACAACACTTCCGCCTGATTATTGAGATAAGTGAAATTCCAATCAGTATCGAGCGCGAAAAAAGCATCATTGATACTTTCGAGAATACGGCTGCTCTGCTCGTTTAATTTTTTGATTTCTTCTTCAGCCAGTTTGCGCTTTGTAATATTATTAAAAACAACGGCGAGCGGGTTAGTTTGTGACTTGCTGAAACGAAAAGCGTAAACCTCGAACCAATTTTCCAAACCGGAACTGTAATGCTCGAAACGGACAGGTTCGCCGGTCACACTGACTTGCATATATGTGTCAAACCAAAAATCTTCGTGATCCGGCGCAAAATCACGAATCGTTTTCCCGACCGCGTTGTGAATTCCGCTTTGTTTCTCGAATGACGGATTTATCTCTAAGTATTTATAATTGTAAAGTTTTCCGTCATCGTCAAACATCAGTTCGATAACGCAAAATCCCGAATCAATCGAGTCAAACAGCGTCCGATATTTTTCCTCAGACTGCTTTAAGGCAGTTTCAATTTTTTTACGTTCGGTAATTTCAGTTGTGAAAACCGATAAGCCGTCCGCCGCCGGATAAACGCGGTTTTCAAACCAACGATCAAGCGGCTCGTAATAATTTTCAAAAACAATTGTTTCCTGCTTTTTTAATGCGCGCTGAACTTCGCGGTGGAAAATATTTTTATCAACATCCGGGAACAATTCCCAGAGTGTTTTACCCAAAAACTGATTTTCGGGAATTCCGAACATTTCAGTGGTCGCACGGTTTACATAGACATACCGAAAATCCCGGTCAAATTGAAAAAATGAATCGGAGATGCCCGATAAAATCGTTTCGAGATTTGCCGTCGGCTTTTCAAAAATCTCATCACGCACCAAAAAAGCGAATCCGCGCAAATTTCCGTCATCATTTTTCAGCGCAATGATCTTGCAGTTTGCCCAGAAACGCGATCCGTCCCTGCGCTGAATCCAATATTTCTTTTCTGTTGATTGTTGTGTTTGGGCTGCGGTGATTTTCTTTTCAAACACTCCGGCAGATATATCTTCCGGCGTGAAAATTATCGAAATCGTTTGACCGACGAATTCATTCTCGGCATAACCGAGAAAATTGTAAATACCGGCATTCCAATTTGTGATTTGCCACTCGCCATCAGTTAAAATTAGTGCGTAATCATTTAAGTTTTCAATAATTAAATTGAATACTTCATCGTTTTGAATTCTTCTTTGAATGCCCATTGTTCGCCGTCTAAAAACCAAATATCAAACCATCGAAGCTAATAATTAACTAAATCTTGTTTGTTTTACCGCCTGAATAATTATGCCACAAATTTTTGCTTTTAAAATAATGAATTTAATAATTCACTGAATTAATTAAGTTTTATCCCGGCTTAAACATTTTTTAATAGTCAATCACAATTTAAGTTTTACTGATTTCCCAATGTTCGGTGTGTTCGGTTGATTCGTTCGTTTTCAAGCGTATGAGAGGCGCGAGAGTTTCGAGTTCGACAAAATTTCCCGCAGTATAAATTTCCGTATTCGAGTTCAGGTCGGGATAAAAGGCATTTTCAAAATGTCCAAATCTTTTTGTGAAAAGCACATCTTCGAGTTGGTATTGAACGTAACCCTGTTTGTTCAAAATACCGATTTTCTGCGGTTCGGGTTTACTTTCATCAACCCGCAGACGAATAAAATCTCTGCCGAATTTCCAGCGCGTATCGGTAAAATCGGTGTAAGACCAAACCGTCAAATTTCTGATCGGAAGCAGAGTTTCCGCGCCGTAGGGAAGAAAGGTTTCGTTCGGAATTATCGCTTCGCCGCCGCCGCGCATAATCGTCAAAGCCCACGCTGCGGCTTCGATTTCGGTTTCGCCGAGATTCGTCAATTTATGGTGAATCTTCACGCCGCTGCCCTTTTTGTCGAGCGTCACGGTAAATTCCTTTTGCGTTTGAGAAACTGCTTCGAGCGGCTGAACGAGGCGAATCGAATTTGCATTTTCGTCAAATTCATACTCAACCGGCGAATTGTCCGGCGCGTAAGTATTCGGCATATTTTCCGGCGCAATCCAAAAACGGTGTCCGCCATAAGGTTTGAATTCGCCGAGGTTTGTCACCGTTTCCGCGTCCGCGTGAATGCCTAAAACATTCTCTCCGCCGACGAAATTATAACCGAGAATACGCGGTCCGAAATCGGTTGATACGACTATTTCGACTTCCCCGTTTGAAAACCGCAGACAATTTTGAAAATTTAAGTATTGTATTTTTTCCATTTCCGAGTAAATGTTAAGAAAATATTATAGTTAAGCGAGAAACCGAATTAGGAAGCTTAGAAAGTTAGGAAAGTTAGAAAAGATTTGTTGTCCTAAACTTCCTAAACTTCTCAAACTTTTCCAATAAATTATGTCCTCTGCTATAAACGAAATTAAGTTTGGACATATTGTTTTACCGACCGGAAGTTTCTTCTAATATTTTACAAACAAGCATTTCGATTTGCATTCTCGAACCGGCATTTCCGCCGCCGCCTTTCGATGTTTTGATTGCCAAATCGGTTTCGGCGAGTTTACCGATAATACTGAGCAGTTTTTTCGCGTTGCTGTGTCTTGCCGAAGCTAAAAAATCCTCGTGAAATTTCGGATGAAGTTTCATAATTTTGACTATTTCAGTGCGTTCAACGCCCCGTTCCATCATCGTTTTCGCCGTCAGCATTCGCCGCAGATTGTGCGCGATTAGTCCTAAAATCATTAAAGGCTCGGCTCCGTCGTCAAGAATTTTCTTCAGTATTTGCAGTGGTTTACGCTTGTCTTTGCTGAACAAATTTTCAGTCAGCTCAAAATTTGAGATCTCGCGCGAATTCGTCACGAGCGATTCGACAAGATTGTAAGTGACTATTTTGTCGGGCAGAGCGGCGGTCGTCACTTTTTTAATTTCATTGGTCATCCGCCGCAAATTGTCGCCGACCAGTCCGATCAGATGATGCAAGGCTTTTTCTTCCGCATCAAAACCCAAATCGCGGATTTCCTTCCGCGCCCAAGTCATCAATTCGTTATCCTTAAACTTTGCAAATTCAACCGCAACCGAGTTTTCAATCAAAATCTTCGACATTTTACGTCGTTTGTCGAGTTCCTCAGCGATAAAAATGACTACCGAAGTCGGCGACGGGCGTTTCAAATACGCGGTCAAAACCTCCTCACAATCTTCCTTGAGGGTGTCTTTCGTGCCGGTTGCCGAAACTTTAACATCGGTGATGCGAACGACGCGCCGCGCCGCAACCATCGGCAACTGCTCGGCGGAAGCCAGTGCATAAGTCAAATTGTCCGACTGATTAAGCGAAAATTCATTCTCATTAAATTCGCGCAAGGAATTTTCATTCAAGACAAAATCCGCAATCGTCCTCGCCGCCAAATCACGCAAATATGTTTCCGCGCCAAACAGCATATAAACCGGCGCGATTTCACGCTTTTTAAGTTGATTTCGTAAATCTTCTCTGGAAAGAATCGCCATTTTTACTTTTCCTCTTTAACACCTAAACCATTAATAATCGTCGAGACGACCGATTCGGCAAAGGCACGCGACATTCGTTCGACCGCCGGGTCTTCTTCGTTGAAAAATGAGCGCGGGTCTTGTGAAAATTCAAAAGAATCACGGAAAATAAAATTTTGATTGTCGTAGAGAATTTGATTTGACCTTAAATCGCGGACGGTCACGGCAGAAACAATCGTCACTTCATAAACCCGCGCCCGACCTTGACTGTCGAGCAAAACGCCGGAAAAATTAAAATCACGAATCGTGCCTTCGACGACGGCATCGGCATTTTCGCGCGTTCCCCGCACTTTCAATCCGCGACCGCGACGAATAATTTCTTTGGTCACAGCTTCAGTAAAACGCGATTCGACGCGGTAGCGTAAACCTTTCGCTTCAAACTGAAACGCCGGAACAGCGATGGTTTTAATGTCTTTCGGCAAACCGGAGTTTGTTACCGGCTTATAACAATCGGTAAAGCCAATTACGCAAAAAAGCAAAACTATTGCAATCGCAAGATAGAAGGTTTGTTTAATTCTAAGTGCTAAGTCTGTTCCCATTTCTTTTTTTGATCGCTCCATTCATATCTGATTGATTCTTTATCACATTCGTTACATAAATACTTAACGCTAAAAAAACCACTTGTTCTAACACAATCTGAACAAATGAAACGGTGTGCGGCGCATTTATATTTTCTACCGTTTTTTCCACCGACATTTTTACACAATGTGCAATGAAATTTTTGTTCAGGATTATTTCGGGTTTGTTTCATATATACCTACAATTTTAGATTTAGATTTACAACTCTTTTTTGATTTCTTCAATAATCTTCAAAGTCGCAGCGGTTTCTCTGACATCGTGAACGCGCAGGATTTTTGCGCCGTTCCAGACGGCAATCGCGCCGCCGGCGAGACTTCCCTGCAATCTTTCGCCGGTCGGTGCGCCGCCCAAAATTTTCCCGATAAATGATTTACGCGAAGTTCCGACGAGAATCGGGAAGTTTTGAAAATCTCTTTCAAGTTTATCAAGTTTTGCAATTAGTTCTAAATTCTGCGCGAGAGTTTTACTGAAACCGATACCGACATCAAGCGCGATTTGAGATTCGGCGACATTTTTGCTTTTCGCTTTTTCGATGCTCCAGCGAAAACCTTCGGCAACTTCGAGTAAAATATTTTCAACGGGCGGTTGTCTGTGCATCGTTTCAAATTCACCGCGCAGGTGCATCAATATCAAGCCGGTGTTGAATTTTGCGGCGGCGGCAGCTACTTTTTCGTCAAATCGCAATCCTGAAATATCATTGATAATTTCCGCTCCTGATTCAATAGATTTGAGCGCGACTTCCGATTTACTCGTATCAATCGAAATCGGAATATCAAATCGTTTTGAAACCGCTTCAATCACC
This sequence comes from Pyrinomonadaceae bacterium, assembly GCA_965247805.1. Taxonomy (GTDB): domain Bacteria; phylum Acidobacteriota; class Blastocatellia; order Pyrinomonadales; family Pyrinomonadaceae; genus JAFDVJ01. The sequence goes on along the minus strand of OZ252034.1, from coordinate 2,031,293 downwards.
GGAACGACACGCCTGATTTCTTCTTCGGCTGCGACCCGCAAACTATTGGGTCGTGTTGATTCGCCGCCGATGTCAATAATATCCGCACCTTCAACGATAAATTTTTCGGCTTGCCTAAGAGCTTCGTCAATCGAAAAAAACTGTCCGCCGTCCGAAAAACTGTCCGGCGTAACATTCAAAATCGCCATTACGAGAGTTTTTTCAAGCGAAATTTGCCGCCGTGAAGTTTGCCAAAACATAGTTTGATTTTAGCTTTTATACGCATTCTCGCAAATTTGATTTTTTAAGTTTTTCGCTGAAAATCAATAAAAAAGGCAAAAGCGAAAATTCGCTTTTGCCTTTTTTACTTTTTACTTTACTTTCCGTTATGCGGTCGCCGGATTGTTCGGCGTAATCGGCGGCAGAATCGGTTTTTTGAACGGATTCTTCGTCGTCTCTTCGGTGACGGCATTATTGCCGTCGTCGTTGGCTGAACGAACCGGCTCATCACCGTCAATCGGCAAACCTGCCACGACACGTCGAAGCTGTGCGCTGTCGAGCGATTCAAATTCGAGCAGAGCATTTGTCAAACGCTCCATTGCTTCACGATTTTCGGTTAAAATCTTCGTCGCACGGGCATATTGCTCCGAAACGATTCGTTTAACTTCCAAATCAATTTTAATCGCCGTATCTTCTGAAAAATCACGATGCTGCGCGATTTCACGTCCGAGGAAAATCTGCTCTTCCTTTTTACCGAATGCGAGCGGTCCCAAATCCGACATACCGTATTGGCAAACCATCGCACGGGCGAGTTCGGTCGCTTTTTCAATGTCGTTGGATGCGCCGGTCGTGATTTGTCCGATGAAAATTTCTTCGGCAATTCGTCCGCCCATCGCATTGGCAATCATCGCCAAAAGTTCTTCTTTAGTGCGTCCTAAAATGTCCTGTTCCGGCAAATAAAAAGTTACGCCGAGCGCACGTCCGCGCGGAATAATCGTAATTTTATGCACCGGATCGCTTTCAGGAATATTTAATCCGACAAGTGCGTGTCCGGCTTCGTGAATTGCCGTTAGACGTTTTTCCTTATCGGAAATCACCATACTCCGGCGTTCAGGTCCCATCAAAACCTTGTCCTTCGCGTATTCGAGATCGTTTAAAGTCACGACCTTTTTATTTCGGCGCGCTGCAATTAAAGCCGCTTCGTTAACTAGATTCGCCAAATCCGCGCCGGTAAATCCGGGCGTTCCGCGTGCAATGATGTTGACATCAACATTTTCGTCTAAAGGAATTTTGCGCGTGTGAACCTTTAAGATTCCTTCACGTCCGCGCACATCCGGGTAAGAAACCACAACTTGACGGTCAAAACGTCCGGGACGAAGCAGTGCCGGATCGAGAACGTCCGGGCGATTGGTCGAAGCCATCAAAATCACGCCGTCGTTCGATTCAAAACCGTCCATTTCGACGAGCAGTTGATTCAAAGTTTGTTCGCGTTCATCGTGTCCGCCGCCTAAGCCTGCGCCGCGATGCCGACCGACCGCATCAATTTCGTCAATAAAAATAATACACGGCGCATTCTTTTTGCCCTGTTCAAACAAATCACGAACACGCGACGCGCCGACACCGACAAACATTTCAACGAAATCGGAACCGGAAATCGAGAAAAACGGCACATTCGCTTCTCCGGCAACGGCTTTTGCAAGCAGAGTTTTGCCGGTCCCCGGAGGTCCCATCATCAAAACACCCTTCGGAATTTTGCCGCCGAGTTTTTGAAATTTTTGCGGGTCTTTCAAAAATTCGATTATTTCCTGCAATTCTTCCTTCGGTTCTTCGACTCCGGCAACGTCTTTAAAAGTGATGCGTTTCTGTTGATTATTCAACAACTTAGCGCGTGATTTTCCAAAGCTGAGAGCTTTGTTTCCGCCTGCCTGCATCTGTCGCAGCGTAAAGGCAAGAAATCCGATTAACAACAAAAACGGTAGGGCATTGATTAAAACAATCCAACCCCAACCGCTCGAAGACTGCTCGATTTCAGTTTTAATTGATTCCGGCTTTTCCTTATTAATGTCGTCAATCGTGCTAAGTAAAATTTGCCGTGAAGCGTCACTCGCATCAATTTTAGTAAAAAATTTCTCGTTTGATTTGTTGGTCAGTTCCAATGAATCCTGTTTGATTAAAACCGCCGAGATTTCTTTGCTTCTGATTTGGTTTAATGCTTTATCATAGCTTAGTTCCTGCGGATTTTTCGTCTGCTTGCTCTGCAAAAACCAGACAAACAGCATCGCGCTGGAAATAATCATTAACCACAACAAAACCTGTTTTGCTTTAGAACTCAATTTGTAGCCTCCAAAAATTTTAACTTTCACCTAATTGAAAGTTTTTATATGCTTCTTTCGATGAAAGTTTCAACTCTTTCGTTGTTTTCAATCAGCGTCGGTTAACGCACTATTTCGATTTTAGTTCGCCGAACGGCTTTTTTCAACCTTTATTTCGAGATAAAATTTATGTTATCTAAATATCATCTGAAATTTACTTTTGATTATTCAACATTTTTTCGTTTCAAAGTCAATCTCCCCTGTTCTTTAATGACCGTTTCACCGTTCGGCAACTCGGCAATTTTGCCACTTTTCCGGCTGAAAATTAAACGCTCGATTGACTCAATATGTTTCAGTTCCAATTGCCGCAGATTTCCGCGATTTACTTTGAGCCATTCGCGTAAGACTTCTAAAAGCATTGAATTTGATAGTTTTTTTAATTCCTTTAATGTTAAATAGTTGTTTTCGGTTGTTGTTTTTCGGTTTTCGGTTTTCGATTCAGTTTGAACCAAATTAGCTGTTTTCGCCAGTGTTTCAATAATTTTCGGATTAAATTCCTCTAACAAAGGCAGTAAAATTTTTCTGACACGAACACGCTTAAAATTTAAATCGTCGTTCATCGCGTCGAGTCGAAACTTAATATCATTCTCGCGGCAAAAATTTTCCGTATCTTCGCGCTTCGCCCAATTAAGCAAAGGACGAATTAAGGCGATTTGGGATACGGGATTTGGGATTTGGGATTTTTCTTCCCAATTTGAAATCTGAAATCTGAAATCTGAAATTACAGGTTTAATCGCCGAAAGTCCCGACATTCCGCTGCCGCGAATCAAATTCATTAAAAAAGTTTCGGCTTGATCGTTGAGCGTGTGCGCGGTCAGAATTGCGAAAGCGGCGAAATTTTCAGCAGTTTCAAACAAAAATTCGTAACGTGCCTGTCGTGCGTTTTGTTCGAGATTTCCCTTTTTTGAAATTTGACATTTATCGTTTGAAATTCCGCCGATAAATTCGAGTTCGAGTTTTTTCGCTAAATTACTGACAAATACCGAGTCCTCTTGGCTTTCTTCGCCGCGCAAATCGTGGTTAAAATGTGCGATAACGAACTGCAAATTCAACTTTTTTCGCAACCTTAAATCATTCAGAGCAACCGCCAAACCAACCGAATCCGCACCGCCCGAAACAGCAACAATGACGGTTTTATCAGCAAACGGCAAATTTAATTTCCGCCATTCGGTCAAAAGATTGCGGACAAATTTATTCATTAATCGCCGGAAACGCGCCGCCTTTTTTCAGCAAAATTGAAATGCGCGAAACGCAAACCAGTTTTCCGCGCTCGTTTTTGATCTCGATTCCCCAAACCTGCATCGTCCGTCCGGCGTAAATCGGCTTCGCTTCGATTGTGATAATTCCCTTGCTGACGGCGCGAAGATGGTTAGCGTTAATTTCGATGCCGACCGGCGCAAATTTTGTTAAATCAGCATTTAGAACCGCGCCGATTGATGCTGCCGTTTCACATAAATAAAGCGATACACCGCCGTTCATTATGCCGATATATTGATGAACTCGCGGCGTGACCGGCATCGTCAAAACGACTTTATCTTTTTCGGCGGATTCGATTTTGATGCCGAGAAATTGAAATAATTCGTTTTTGGTAACGCTTTTTAATAATTCGGAGTTTTCCACAATTTATCCTTCAATTTCCAAATCCCTTTTTGCTGCGTCCAACGCTTCAAAAACCCGTTCGGGCGAGGTTCCGCCGATTTGATTTTTGCTTGATAAAGTTTTTTCCAAACTTAGAGCATCGAAAACATCCTTTTCGATTTTATTGTTAAACTCGCGGATTTCATCTAAACTAAGTTCGTTCAATTCCCTGTTTTTTGAGATCGCATATAAAACGACTCTGCCAACCGTGTCGTGCGCGATGCGAAACGGCACGCCTTTTTGAACAAGATAATCAGCTAATTCGGTCGCGTTCAGATAACCTTTTGCCGCCGCAATGCGCGACTTTTCGGCGTTAATTTTGATATTTCGCAGAACAATTTCCGTCACGCGCAGAGTCAGCGAAACCGTATCAACCGTGTCGAAAATCGCTTCTTTGTCCTCCTGCATATCTTTGTTATAGGCAAGCGGCAAACCTTTCATCATCGTCAAAAGTGCGCTGTGATGCCCGAAAACTCGCGCCGATTTTCCGCGAATTAATTCTAACGCGTCGGGATTTTTCTTCTGCGGCATCAGACTCGATCCGGTTGAAATCGCGTCGCCGAGTTCGATAAAACCGAATTCGTTCGTCGCGTAAATTATCAAATCTTCCGACAGACGCGACAGGTGCATCATCAAAATCGCACACGCGCCCGTAAATTCAATCGCAAAATCACGGTCGGAAACAGCATCCAAACTGTTCGCCGTTACGCCGTCAAAACCCAAATCACGCCCCACGGCTTCGCGGTCAATTTCATAACTCGTTCCCGCAAGTGCCGCCGAACCGAGCGGCAAAACATTAACGCGCCGCCAAACTTCGTCCAAACGCTCTCGGTCACGCACCAACATTTCAAAATAAGCCAAACACCAATGCGCCCAAAGCACGGGTTGCGCGCGCTGCAAATGCGTATATCCGGGCAAAACCGCGTCGTTATTTTTTTCGGCTAATTCCACCAAAGATTTTTGCAATTCCCGCACGAGTTTTGAAATATCGGTAATTTCTTCGCGCAGCCAAAGCCGAAAAGCCGTCGCCACCTGATCGTTGCGGCTTCTGCCGGTGTGAAGTTTTCTGCCCATATCGCCGACAAGCTGCGTCAGACGTGATTCGATAAATGAATGAACGTCTTCGGAAGCTGTATCTTCAAAATATTTTTTGTCGAAATCGGCACGTTTCAGAAGCGTCTGCAAACCGTTTTTGATGCGTTCGGATTCGAGCCGCGTCAAAACTCCGGCGTGAAAAAGTCCGTCGCAATGCGCGATGCTCCCGCGAATATCGGCGAAAAATAAACGGCGGTCAAATTTAAATGAATTATTGAATTTGGCGAAAATTTCGTTCGCACCTTCCGTAAATCTGCCGCCCCAAAGATTTTTTGTGTCTGTCATTCTTTATATCCAACGCTTGATTTTCGCCACAATCGTCAGGCTGACCGCAATTAGAATCATTCCCGCAATCGTGATCCAAAAACCCATCGAACTGTCAAAAAAATCAACTTTGTAGTTCATTCCCAAAACTCCCGCAACTACGCTCAAAGCACCGACAATCAACGTCAAAAATGTCAGACGCTGAATGAATATATTCATTTTCTGCGCCGATTTTGTTGCGTATAAATCAAAAACGCTCAGAACCGTATCGCGCGAAGTTTCAATCGAATCAACCGCGTTTTCAAAATGCTGAATCAACATTTTGAAGTTTTCGGCTGAATCGGATTTTGAAATCTGCATAAAATCAGGTCGCGCCAGCGCGTAAAAAACGTCGCGGTGCGGCAGAAACCACCGTCTTAAATTCGAAACCGAACGCCTCAGTTCAACCATTTCCGAGAGAAATTCGCGGTCTTCCAGATCGGTCTTCAAAACCTTTTCATCAAGCCTGTCAACCTTTTCCTCAATATCTTCTAATGCCCGAAAATACGAGACAATGTGCAAATCAAGCAAAGTCGAAACAAAACTTTCCGCGTCGAGTTCGCCGATTTGTGTTTCGCCGTTTTCGCGCTCGTGAAACTCTTTAAAGTAATCAACCTCTCCATCGTGAATCGAAACGACAAAATTTTCGCCGACCAGAAAATCTATCGGCACCTGTTCAATCTTTTTATCGTCAATCGTATTGACCGAAACGATAAAAAACCGAAAAAAGCCGTCAAATATATCAATTTTCGGACGCTCCGAAACGTCTAAAATACTTTTCAGCGGAACATTTTGCAATTCTAAAATGTCAATAACTTTTTGGATGAGGTTTTCGTCACGTTCCGGCACATCAATCCAAAGCAGTTTATTTTCACCGATCTTTGATAACTTGACATCTTTTAATTCGATCTTTTTGTCGCTGCCTTTTGCGTCGTATAAATAAACTGTTGTCTTCAATTTCGTCCTCCCTTAATCGTATTTTGGTAAATTATAACTCAAAACCAAATTTGTGAAATGTAATTTTGACAACAGGCAACTTTTTAGGTAAATTATGCAGTTATGTCGTGTTTATGCGATTTTGTCGCATAAACGTCAAAATTTATGCAAAAAGAATTACGCCAAACAACAATTCTTAAATTGATTACCGCCAATCAAATTGGGCGGCAAGAAGAACTCGCCGCCTTTTTGGAGAAAAAAGGTTTTTCGGTGACTCAATCAAGTGTTTCGCGTGATTTGCTGGAACTCGGAATTATCAAAGCCGGCGGTTTTTATGCACTGCCGCAAAAACCGAAAAACGCGATAGTTTTCGGACTTATCAGTCTCGAAGTGGCGGGCGAAAATATGGTTGTCGCCAAGTGCGAAGCAGGTTTAGCATCAGCTTGCGCGGTCAGAATAGACACGGCACAGATCGAAGAAATCGTCGGCACAATCGCCGGCGACGACACGATTTTTATCGCCGTTCGCGGGCAAAAGGAACAAAAAGCAGTTTTGAAAAAAGTTTGGGAAATATTTGAAAATTAGTTTTTAGTCTTTGGTCTTTAGTTTTTTGCTAAAAACCAAAGACTAAAACCAAAAACTAAAATGGATATAAAAAAAGTTGTATTGGCATATTCGGGCGGACTCGATACGTCGGCGATGTTGTTGTGGATCAAGGAAACCTACGGCGCGGAAGTCGTCTGTTTTTGTGCCGATGTCGGGCAGGGCGAAGAACTTGACGGTCTGGAAGAAAAGGCTTTGAAAACGGGCGCATCGAAACTTTATGTGGAAGATTTGCGCGAGGAATTCGTCAAGGAATTCGTCTGGACGGCGGTTAAGGCGAACGCACTTTACGAAGGCGTTTATCTGCTCGGAACTTCGCTGGCGCGTCCCGTGATTGCCAGAAAACAAATCGAAATCGCGCAGAAGGAAGGTGCGGACGCGGTGGCGCACGGCGCGACGGGCAAAGGTAACGATCAGGTTCGTTTTGAATTAACTTATTACGCGCTGCAACCCGACATCAAAGTCATCGCACCGTGGCGGCACTGGGAATTCAAAGGTCGCGCTGATCTGATCGCGTATTGCGCGAAACACGATATTAACGTGACGGCGACCGCCGAAAAGCCGTATTCAATGGACCGAAATTTGATGCACATTTCTTATGAAGGCGGCATTTTGGAAGACCCGTGGGCTGCGCCGCCGGAAGATATTTTTCTGCTCACGAAATCGCCCGAAAAGGCTTCGGAAACGGCGCAGGAAATGATTTTGACGTTTGAAAAAGGCGAGCCGGTGGCGATTGACAGTGAAAAATACGGCGCGGTTGATATGCTTTCCAAACTGAATCACATCGGCGGCGAACACGGCATCGGGCGCGTTGATCTGGTCGAAAACCGTTTCGTCGGAATGAAATCGCGCGGCGTGTATGAAACTCCGGGCGTGACGATTTTGCAGGCGGCGCACCGCGCTCTCGAATCAATCACGATGGACAGAGAAGTGATGCGCCTGCGCGATTCGCTCGGCGTAAAATTCGCCGAATCAGTCTATTACGGCTTCTGGTTCGCGCCGGAATTTGAAATCTTACGTTCGATGATTGACCAAACACAGGAAACCGTTTCGGGCGAAGTCCGCATAAAATTATACAAAGGCAACGTCACGATTCTCGGACGAAAATCGCCGAATTCGCTCTACAAAGAACGAGTCGTCACCTTTGAAGACGACGCGGGCGCATATAACCAACTCGACGCGGAAGGTTTTATTCGCCTTCAATCGCTGAGATTACGGCTGAGAAAAATGGATTAAATTATGAGTCATCAAGGTTACGAAGGTTGGTTTCCAGAATGTATAAATTGCGGTATGGGAAATGTTGGCGCAGTCGTTTGCCTTGATCCGACTTGTCACGAAGTAAGTGAATATAAACCGATTGAACTAAAGCCATCGGTTTATATTCACGGCGATTTGAGCATTAACGAAAAGCTAATTTTTGAAGATGAACATTGGTGGAAATGTTGCCAACTCTGTGACCGCAGAATTCTTGCCGACGCAGGTGCTTGGGGAACTTACGCAATGTGCATTGAGTGTTACAACGGTTATGTAAACCGCAAAATTATTCCGCCAACGACTTTTCGAGAAGTCGAAATGGATAAAAAGGATTCATCAGTTTAATGAATGAAGAAACGAAACAATTTTTTGTAAAACTTTATCTTCAACAAATAACGAACGGCGATTATGTTGATTGGGCGACAACTTGTTTAGAAGAAGGTTTCGATTCAAAAAGTCTTCGTTTGCTTGCGGGAATGAGCAAAACACATTCAATCAAAGCCGATTTTGAAGACTTGTTCCGTCATTCATTAAGCGAATTAAATTGGAATTATTTAGATAAAAAAGAATCGTTGTTCAATCACGCTAAAGAAATAGCAAAACAGATTCTTGCAGGTGAAATCGAATCTGTTGAAGCGGTTGATAAAATTCACGAAATTTGTGTTCATCTCGATTATCCGAATGAACTTAAAATATGGAATTTATTATATGACGGACATTCTAACGATTGGTATGACAGGTCTCGTTGGATTCCGTTTATGTCAACATATAATCACGAAAGATGGTTGCAGTATGTCCAACTTGAAGCGATAGATTTAGCAAAAGCGGATTTTCTTAAGGAATTAAAATGATTTTAGAAGCAGACAAAATTGGTTCGGCGACTTCGCCGTTGAAATTAACGAAAACGGTCAACGTGATTGATGAAAATAACGCGCCGAAAGCGGGCGATGTCGTGGTCGTGAAGGCGTTGAGCGAATCAGTGACTTACGGCAATCTCGAACTTCCGAACGGGCGTTTGGCGAAGATCAATCGCGGCGACGTTTTGTTCGGTGTCTTGGGCAAACGCCGTGCGCTGAAAGGTTTTGTCGGCGACGTTCCTGATAAAATCAAGACGGGCGACAAACTTAATCTGCTCAATATGGGCGGCGTGATCGGAGTGTGTAAAGGTCATCATTCGTCGCTGTCGGACGCGATTGAGGTGGAAGTTCTTGGAATTGCCGTGGACAACAAAGGCGGAAACCCGCGCGTGAGCAAGGGTGCAAATACGTCGAAAGTAGAATTTCAACCAGAGGATAATTTATCTGATAGCGGAATTTCTGCACCCTTGCTCACGCGCGGGTTTCCGCCTTCGATACTCAACATCGCCGACAACGCGCTCAAACCAACCGATTCGCTGCAAAAATCCGCGCCGATTGTGATTGTCGCGGGAACTTGTATGAATTCGGGCAAAACCGTTGCGGCGACGGAGATTATCAAACAGGCGCATCACGCCGGATTGAAGGTTGCGGGCGCGAAAATGTCGGGCGTGGCGGCGTTGCGCGACACTTTGAATATGCAGGACAGCGGCGCAGGATGGACGGCGAGCTTTCTTGATTGCGGGCTGCCTTCGACGGTTGATTACGGCGATTTGTCGCCCGTTGCGAAAGCGATTTTGAATCATTTGAATTCGTTCGAGCCTGATTTGATCGTCGTCGAACTCGGCGACGGAATTGTCGGCGGCTACGCGGTTGATTCGGTTTTGAAGGACGCGGAAATCAAAAACGCGATCTCGTCATTCGTCTTTTGCGCGGGCGATTACGTCGGCGTGATCGGCGGCATTGCGGTTGTCAAAAATCTCGGACTCGAAATAGATGTCATCGCCGGTTCGGTGACAGACTCGCAAATGGGCGAAGATTTTGTCGAAGAAAACTACGGCATCAAAGCCGGAAACGCCCGCCGCGACGGCAAGCGTCTGTTTGAATTGATAGATTTTAAGAAACAAAATCAGTTTGCGTTCGTGTAGTCAGCTTATGACAGGTGAAAAATTTCTGTTTTGGTTTCGGTTTCAATTTCCGGTGGATTGGATGAACAAAAATGACCACGAAGTTATAGAACTCGTGTTTATACTTGCCAAATCTGATGAGCAGGCATTGTTTTGGGGAAACAAAATTGCTGAAAAGTATATTGAAGATTTATTCACAAACAAACAATATCATTCTAAAAAAATTCCTTTTGCGAGTATTATTTGGGAAGGTTGGGAAGACGCTGATGTATCGGAGAAAAAAGAACTCGAAAGTTTTCAAGTTGTTAATTATGGAGAATATCCGAATTGGAATTTCGGAAATTAAGAAATAATGGAAAGCAATCATTTGAATTGATAGATTTTGCAAAGCGAAAAGAGTTAGAGCAGATTTTAGATTAGCGTATGGCATTCAAAGGCAGAAACCCGCGCGTGAGCAAGGGTGCAAAACGCTCAACTTGAGGCACCCTTGCTCACGCGCGGGTTTCTGCCCATACATCAACCTTGAATTTGCTCTAGCTTTCGCCTGATTTGATTTACCTTTCGCGGCTATGCCGCCCGATGTGCGGCGACGGCTGTGCCTCGCCGTTAAATCGCTTCCTAAATCCGGCGAGGCTACGCCTCAGAACGGGTGGCGCAGCCACAAGATTTAGTGAGAGCAGCACGAAAAGGCACAGCCTTTTCGCACATCAGGCGGCACAGCCGCGAAGAAGAAATTTAACATTGCACATTGATTGAAAAATTACCAACAAATTATGTTTGAAAGAATTTGAAACCGTCCCGCTTCGCGTTTACACAGATAAACACAGATTTTTTTGATAAAATAATCTCGCTTTTATCTAATTCTTATCTGTGTTTATCTGTGTAAATCTGTGGCTAAAATGTATTCTTAAATATATGAAACAAAGCATCGCACACATCGCCTTAGTCGTCGAAGATTACGACGACGCGATTGAATTTTACACGGGTAAACTCGGCTTTACGCTGCTCGAAAACACGCCGCAGTCGGAAACGAAGCGTTGGGTTTTGGTTGCGCCGCACAATTCGGAAGGCTGTCAATTATTACTGGCAAAAGCAGCCTCTGACGAACAAAAATCGCGCATCGGCAACCAAACCGGCGGGCGCGTTTTTCTCTTTTTAAGCACCGACGATTTTCAGCGCGATTACGAAAATTATCTGTCGAAAGGCGTAAACTTCGTCCGCGAACCGAAAGTCGAAGATTACGGAACAGTCGCCGTTTTCGAGGATTTATACGGCAATCTTTGGGATTTGATTGAGTTTTCAAAGAGATGATTATGGAAAAGCAAAGCGAAATTGACAAAATTCTTAATGAATTGAAACTAATTTGCCCAAATGTAGTTATTTCACAATTAACAAATTTTGGAGAGAAGCCTTTTGAATTTGGAGTATGGAAATTTTGGCTTGAAAATCACGAGGAAAATTATATTCACATTGAGGTTCAGCATGGAGAATGTTACGCGGTTTATGCAAGCGAAGAGTTTAAGGAAAAATATCCAACAACAGCTTCAAAAGTTTGCGATTTCCTCAAAACAAAAGCCAAGATAAGTTAAAATCAAATGAACGAGAAAATAAAAATAGCAATCTTCGGCGGTTCGGGTTACGGCGGAAGCGAGCTTTTGCGGATTCTGTTGTTTCATCCGAATGCTGAAATCGTGCTGGTGACGGCGAATGAACACGCGGGAAAGGCGGTCGGTGAGGTGCATAAAAATCTGTTCGGGTTGACGGATTTGAGGTTTGAAAAATCGCCCGAAGATTTGTCTGCGCTCGAAAATGTTGATGTCGCGTTTTTCGCTCTGCCGCACGGTCAGGCTTTGAATTTGATTCCGCAACTTCCTGCGAATGTTAAAGTTATTGATTTGTCGGGCGATTTTAGAATCAATGACGCAGATGTTTTCAAGCAGTTTTACAAACTCGAACATTCGGCGACCGATTTGCAGAAACAATTCGTTTACGGCTTGACCGAAACGAACCGCGAACAGATAAAATCGGCGAATTACATCGCTAATCCGGGCTGTTTTGCGACGGCGACTTTGCTTGCGCTTGCGCCGATGGTGAAAAGCGGTTTGCTAACGGGAAAAATCATCGTTGACGCGAAAACCGGCTCAAGCGGTTCGGGCGCAAAGGCGGCGGCGAACACGCATCACCCGCAGCGGATGAACTCGTTTTATGCCTACAAACCTTTTCAACACCAGCACGTCCCGGAAATCGAACAGCATTTGCGCGAAGTCGGCGAATTTTCGAGCGAATTCATTTTTATGACGCATTCGCTCCCCGTTTCACGCGGCATTTTTGCCTCTGCTTATCTCGAAACAACTAATCTTTTGACGAACGAAGACGTGAAAAATATCTATCAACTTTTTTACAAAGACTCGTTTTTCGTCCGCCTTGTCGAAGGTTCGCCCGACATCAATTGGGTGAAAACGACGAATTTTTGCGACCTCGCCGCGCATTCCAACGGCAAACAAATCGTCGTCTTTTCGGCGATTGACAACCTCGTCAAAGGCGCAAGCGGACAAGCCGTGCAGAATATGAATTTGATGTTTGGTTTGGAAGAAACGACGGGTTTAATGTTAATCGGAACAAATCCGTAGAGTTGAATTAGTTAAATACAGTTTATTCCATTACAAAATTGTAGTTTAGAACCGAGTTTTTATTTGAGGAATCGGTCAGTTTTATTTGGTATGAACCGTTCGTCAAGACGGTTTTGGGCAGTAATATTTTGACTTCCTGACCATTTTGATTTTGGTAAACGCGAATGTTTAATTGCTTGAAAATTATTTTTTCATCTTTAATTAGTCCGACGTTATAAACGATTTCCTTGGCAGCCTGCGACGGCAGTGCAAGGCGGAACAGAACACTTTCGGTGAGATTTGCGGTCGTTAATTTTGCGGTTGAATTTGTGTCGCGCAAAGTTCCGGCGTTTAGACTTTTGGTTGACAGATTAGCAATTTCCGGCGCGTTATTTAAGTCTTTTGCGTTGAGCGCGGCGTATTCATTTTCAAGGGGTGAATAATTTCCGTTTGCGTCATAAATAAAAATGCGCCACGCGATACCGGCGAGAATTAAAATTAATAATCCGGCGGCAATCGGACGCAAATTCAATTTTAGAAAATCGGTTAATGCCTCAAAAAAGCCGACCGTTTTTTTTTGTTCGATTGAATCTGATTTAAATGTTTTTTGCGCGTATTTTTTGAGCAGCGACGTTTCTTCCAAAAGTTCGAGTCTGTCCGGGCAAGTAAGGAAATTTTCTTGAAAGAGCCGTTTTTCATCAGCCGTCAGCGTATTTTCGAGAAAGTCTTCGATTAAACCGGCTTCGGCAAAAGACAGTTTTTCATCATAATCAGCGTCGGAAATAATTTGCACGCCGATTTCGTCGGCTTCGCCTTCCGGCAGACTGCCGAGCAAAAATTGTTTTAATTTTGCATCTTCCCCTTGCATAAACTTTCAAAAAATTTCTTTCTACTTAATTATGAAAAAAAACGTCGATTTCCTTACAACTTTTTTTTCGCCAGACATTTTTGCAAACATCGGCGAAGCTGATTTTTCAGCCGGAATACGCGTGTATGCAGCGATTGCAAATTAACATTCTGCTCTTCGGCAATTTTTTTTCGCAGCGCAATTTTTTCGTCTTTTTCACGGCTGTAATATTCGAGCAGCAAACTGCGCGTTTCCGGTGTTTCCCGCGCCAGACATTTTTCGAGACAGATGATCGCCGGACTTTTTTCGATTTTCTCGATCTGATTTTTCTCCTCGATTGAAGAAATTATTTCTTCCGTTTTAGCGGCATTTCTTTTGCGCTTTGAAAAATCTTCGAGATAGATGTTCGACGCGAACGAATAAAAATATGTAATCAGCTTGATGTTTTCGTCAAATTTCAATGTGTCGAGTTTTTGGGCGATGCGGTTAATAGTTTCATCCGCCAAATCTTCCGCTTCAGCACAGCCGCGAAATTTGAAAAATCTGATTAGACCACGCCGGATTTCTTCATATTTTCTGCCTGCTTCGTCTGCGTCGGCGGAAAACCAACGGAGCAGATTATCAAAATCTTGCTGTGTGATCTGAGGTTTTTCTTTCATCAAAGGGGTCGTCGGTCAAACTGACGGCTTAATATTACACAAAATTTGTCGATTTTATAATTTTCAATGACGATTTTCTTTTTTTTCCTCCATTTTGAAAGTATTTTCCAAAAATTCCACTTTTTTTTCATTTTTTTGGTAATTTTTTGCGAAAAAATCTCATTACTCTTTGAAAGAAACAGTTTTAAGTTAAAATACCTCAATTGATCGAATTTCTATATGCAGAAAATTATGAATAAACAGAAAATTTTCATATTTGTTTGTGGTTGGTCCGTAAAAAGATATGCCGTTTGTCACGTCTGCCCTCTCGTTAAAGATTTAATCGTTGAACGGGACAAACGACGAATGCGCGAGAATCTTTCACCTTTCCTCGAAAACGCCAAGACTTGAAAGCATAGTCTTGGCGTTCTTTTTATTCGTACTCGATTCTACAATTAATTAATTAAATGTCTGATGGTGATTATGTATTGCAATCATAAACCGCCCTTAGTGCAATCAACGGATGTAAATCCCGGCGATTGGTTTATCTTCAGATGTGCCGAACCGAATTATATTTATTTGCAGCGTAGAGCTTTCAACAACATACCAGTAACCGTTCCTGTAAACGGCTATATCCGTTTTGCCGTCACCGTCATAATCAGCCGCAACGGGAGTGTCTCCGTCTTTACCGAAATTGACCGTTTCCGATTCGCCGTTTGAACTTTTAGCAATATACCAAAATCCGTTCGACGGTCGGAAGACGGCAAAGTCTGTTTTGCCGTCATTATCATAATCACCCGGCACGGCTTTATCTCCAGTCAGACCGAATTTGAAAGAATGGAAATCGCCGTTTGAACTGTTCAGCCAATACCAAAAACCGTCATCAGGACGAAATACCGCAAGATCGGCTTTCCCGTCTCCATCGTAATCACCTGTAACCGGAACATCGTCGCGGAGACCGAAACGGGTAGTGTGAATCTGACCGTTCAGGCTGCTCAACCAATACCAGGTATTATCGTCGGGACGGTAAACTGTCAGATCTGTGCGTTCGTCACCGTCGTAATCGGCAGCCATCGGCACGTCACCGTTCTTACCCCAATTAAATATCGAAACCGAATTATCGGCACTGTTTAATTTGTACCAAAGTCCCTCCGACGGACGAAAAACGGCAAAATCGGTTTTGCCGTCACCGTCGTAATCCGACGGCATAAAAATATCGCCGGTTTGACCGAATGGTTGGTAAATCACCGATTGGCTCGCGCTTTGTTGAATATACCAAATATTATCTGACGGACGGACGACTCCGAAATCGGCTTTTCGATCACCGTCAAAATCGAATCGGCTTGCCATCGGCGCACGCGCTCCAATTGAAGAACCGCATTGATTAAGCTGTGTGGACATTTGGGTATTACGTTTCGCAAACGCCAGATCAACTCTTCCGTCGCGGTTAAAATCGCCGAAAGCAATAACATTCACAAATGTAGATGAGTTGAATCCGAGCGGAAGACGGAAAGTTCCATTGCCGTTGCCGCGCATAATATTGACACGGTTGCCGCCCTGATTAGTCGCTGAAATAATATCCGGTTTGCCGTCGTTATCCATATCTGCAACATCGAAGATATAACCAGAGTAAGGTTCGGTAAAAACTCGTGTCGGCTGATTGAAAGTGTTCGTTTCCGAATTCCAAAGAAAAACCTGCAATTGCGAAGAAGCCGCTCCGTTTGTCAGAATGTCGGCTCGTCCGTCGCCGTTCAGATCAAAAAGTTTAACGGCAAAAGGTGTTAAATTGAGCGAAATCGTTCCGCCCGTCGTGAAAGTTCCGGTGTTCGTACCAAAAAAGTAACTCAGACGCGGAACATTAAAATCCTGTTCCTGCCCGACGACCGCATCGGTAAATCCATCGCCGTTGATGTCGCCGAAAGAATATGAATATGAGGCGCGCCCGGTTAGATTCAGCGTAAAACCGGTGCTGAATGTGCCGTTACCATTGCCGTTGTAAACTTGAATCTGATTGCCGGTTCCGACAATTAAATCTACTCGTCCGTCACGATTGAAATCTTCAGCGTAAAGTTTGGAACCCGTATTGCCGGAAGCACTAAAACTACTCAAAGGTGAAAATGCGCCGGTTCCGTTATTTCTGAAAATTGCGATGCCGCCGCCTCCGAGCAGTGCCAGATCAATTGTCGAATCCTGATTGAAATCAGCGGCGGCGATGCTGTATGACGCTCCGATATTGGACGGAATCGTGTTTCGGTTGAGCGTTCCGTTCGTATTCAGGTAAGTCGAAAATGTTCCGTTTTGAAAAGTCGTCGCGTCGGCGGTCGCCAGATCGGTGAATCCGTCATTGTTAAAATCAGCCGCGACAATATCATTTGAATCGGCGGTCGAAGTTGTTTCGACCGGTGCCGCAAGACCGGGAGACGGACAGTAATTTGACTCTTGATAAACTGCAAAGTTTCGACTTCCGACTGAAATTCGACCGGCACGCGGCTGCGTTGACGGAGCGATTGTATAATTAACAATGCCGCTTCCCGTGCCGCTCGGACTGCCGTTTATGGTAATCCAAGGATTATTTACGGCGGCTGTCCACTGGCAAAAACTTTCATTGGTTTTTACTTCAAAACTGCCGTTTCCGCCGTTTTGACCGAAAGATTGCTGAAAAGGTGTCAGAGTAAAACTACAGCCTGTCTGTGTCACGGTATAGGTTTTTCCGGCAATGGTGAGTGTGCCGGTGCGAGTCGCGCTCGACTGCTGAACGGTGATTTTAACCGTCCCGTTGCCGGTGCCGCCCGAACTGTTCGTGATCGTGATCCAAGGAACATTACTGATCGCCGACCAACCGCAGAAAGCATCGTTTGTCGTCACTTGAATACTTCGGCTACCTCCAGCGGCACCAAGCGAAACGGAATTTGCGGAAAGATTATAACTGCAGGCAGCGATGACAAAATCCGCCGTGCCGTCGTTAGTTAAACTATTAAACGTCTTAGAACGCGGGGCAAAATAAAAACCGTTCTTGACCGGACGAACGCTGTAATTTCCGTTAAGCGGCAGTTCCGCAAAACCGTAAGTGCCGTTTGCAACTGTCTGTATTGTGCGTGATTGAAATCCGTCAAGCGACATCAAAACATCTGCCGCCGGTTGTCCGTTTCCGTTCGTTACTTTACCGAAAATTGAAGGCGAGGCGGAAACGGTGGTCTGTTCGACCGCACTATTATCACCCGGAATCGGGTCCGGCTCACTGCCGCTGACTGAAACCGAGCTGCTGTAGGTTCCCGTCTGTGTCGGAACCAGAATCACGCGGATGCCTGCCTGACTGTTAAGGGCAATGTTTCCCAGATTACAATTAAGTGTCGAATTATTTAACGCACAATTTCCCTGAGTCGGTGCTGCCGAAACAAAATTAATACCGGACGGAATTATTTCATTGACGATAACGGCGGTTGATGATTGCGGTCCGCTGTTGGAAACCTGCAAATTTAAAGTAAGCCGGTTGTTAATCATTACCGGATCGCGTTCGTCACTAATCGTAATTCGCAAATCCGCTGCCGTTCCGATTTTTGCCAGAAACGTATCGGAGCTGCCCGCGAGCGACGGCTGAAGCGGTGAAGCCGTCGGAAAATTGACCGATGATGTTTCACCGGCGGCGATTATGTTGCCTTCCGGCGCAATCGCCAAACTTTTCACCGAATCCGTGCCGCTTCCGCCGTAATAGGTCGAATAAATAAAACCGCTGCCGTCGGATTTTATTTGTGAGATAAATCCGTCAGTGCCGCCGCCTGAAGTCGGGCGCACGGCATCTAAAATCGGGAAATTGGTTGACGCTGTCGAACCGCCGACGAAAGCGCGATTTTGTGAATCTACGGCGATGCTTAATCCAGAATCGCCCGACGCTCCGCCAAGATAACTCGAATATGTGAATGAACTGCCCGCAGCGTTCAATTTCGCAACGTATGCATCACTTATGAATGAAGAACAGCTTGCACACGTTGTTTGAAACGCATTCACGACCGGAAAATTTTGTGAGAGCGTCGAACCGGTCAAATATGCCGCCCCGTCACTGCCGACTGCGACTGCTGCACCGCTATCGTTCGCTGCTCCGCCAAGAAAAGTCGAGTAAACGAGAGCGGAGCCGTTTTGGTTCAGTTTGGTTATAAATGCGTCGCTGCCGCCTCCGATATTAGGTTGAATGGCGTTGGCAACCGGAAAATTAGATGAATTCGTCGTTCCGGCAATAGTGATCAAATTATCACTGCCGATGTCAACCGAATTTGCCGTATCATTCAAAATTCCACCGATGTAAGTTGAATAGTCGAGTCCGCTGCCGGTCGTCGTGAGTCGAGAAACAAAAGCATCAGTGCCGGCGTAGCCGCCGAGTAAAACTGCATTGTTCGTTGCCGCAACTGCCAGTAACGTATTCGGATTCAGACCGTCGCCCGTCTGAATCCAACTCGCGCCCGCATCGAGTGAACGAAAGAATAATCCCCCGCCCGTCGCCGCAAAGAGATTTGCCGGATTCGACGAATCTTGGGCAAGCGAGCGGATATTGAATAGATTGGCGGTATTGTAAGTCATCCAACTTGCCGCACTGTCAATTGATTTGTATAAACCATTTTGTCCGGCGGCGTAGATTGTGTTCGTCGTTTGGTCAATAAACAGGTCGGAAAATGTCTGAAGAAACGGAATTCCGTTATTTACCGCCAACCAGCTTCCGCCGCCGATTGTTGATTTATAGATGCGCTGCGAGGTTCCGGCATAGACGATTTGCGGGTTAACCGGATCAATCGCCAGTGAGTTTACAGAATTGAAATTGTTGGTAATTGAAACGTCCGTCCAGTTTGTGCCGCCGTCAATGGTGCGGAAAATTCCGCCGAAACCGCCGACCAGCACCCGATCTGCATTAGTCGGATCAACTGCCGCCGAGAGTATCGAAGTAAAAATCGAACCCTGAATATTTGTCCAATTATCGCCGCCGTTGACTGATTTGAAAATCATTCCGCCCGCAACCGCGTAAAGAATATTTGGATTTGTGCGGGCGACGACGATTTTGGTAACGGATATTGACAAATCATTCTGTCCGACCTGTATCCAATTTGCTCCGCCGTCATTACTTCGATAAATTCCGCGATTGGTTCCGGCATAGACGACATTCGACAAATTGCCGGAGCCGCGAACGGCAATCGTTGAAACAGTATTGACTCCCGGTGCCAAAATGCCGCTTGTCCAACTGCTTCCGGTGTTGACACTGCGAAAAAATGCCGCTCCCGAAAGGTTCGAGCGATACGGCGCGACAGTCGGGAAATCTGCCGAATCAGTGCGACCGGCAAGCACCGCGCGTCCTGTCGTATCGAGTTTTGCGCCCAAAATTTCTTCAAAGCCTGTGCCGCCCAGATAAGTCGAAAAAAGTATTGCCGAGCCGTTTGCGTTCAAACGTGTTATGAAGCCATCCGCCGATCCGCCAAGTTGATTCTGACTTGCATTAACAATCGGAAAATTCGTCGAGTAAGTACGTCCGGCGACAGTTACATTACCGTTTGCATCCACGCTCAGACTGTTTGCATAATCTTCGGAATTACCGCCGAGATAGGTCGAGTAGATGACATTATTTCCGGCTGGATTTATCTTGGTCACAAATGCGTGAAAAAATGAGGTGTTCCCAATCTGCGGCTGAATCGGATTGACGGTCGGAAAATTGGTCGAAACGGTTGCGCCGGTCAGGTATATATTGCCTTGTGCGTCGGTTTTGACGGCGGTCCCCGTATCGCTGCCGGTGCCGCCCCAAAATGTTGAAAAGATGATTACCGGATCAATCACGAGGTCTGTTTCGCGGTCGTATTTTCCAAGTTTGAAGACAATCCGGTTCGCACTTTTTTTGATGAATTTCACTTTTACGATGCGACGTTTGCCATTTACCTGCTGAAAAGCGAAGGGTTTGCGCTGAACTATTTCACCATTTTTGAGTTTTAAAATGAGATTTCCCGCTTTGTCAATCTCGATTTTTCGTGTGCCGCTGAATTCAAGTGCGATTTGTTCCGGCGCGGCGTGAGGTGCGACTACAAAATCGTATTCCAGTTCGTTTTGATTGCCGTAAAAAACCGTGTCAATACCGGGATAAATATTTTTATAACGTACTTTACCGAAGGTCGGATTGTTCGTTCGCCAATTTTCCGAGTTGTTTCCGACCAGGTAATTAACTTTTCCGGCAAGTTCTTCTTCACCGGTCGGCGGCTCGGAAAAATCCGCATTAACAAAATCGAGTTTGATTTGTTCAGTCGTAAATTTTCGAGGTTCGTTGATTTCCGAATCGCCGTTCGACGTATTTTTTAAGTGATTTTCGCTAACAAATTGCAGAACGGCACGGCGGCGCATTAACGATAAACCGTAACGGCTTCCAACCGAGAAATATTTAGCATTCTCCGGTGATTCGGCAAGGTCAGCCGTAAAATAAAGCGGCAAATTGCCAAACTTTCTTTTAATATCTGCCTCAGATAAACCCGGAGATAAGGCTCGTTCGCTCCCCTCAGAATTGTCAACAAAATCTCCGGCTGATCCGGCGACTGCTTGACGATTGAGAACGAAATAAGTAGTCGTCAGGATAACAACAGATACAAAAAACAACACTGAAATTCTTTTGGCTCGTGACATAATAAATATTTTCTTGATTCGTGACAAAGGATAATTTCCCTTTCAAAAAACTGCGCCTTTTTCGAGGGCTTTGTCTGGAGATTCGGAGTAAAATATTTTCGAGTTTTTTTCGAAAAACAGAACCTCACATTTCTCTAATTTTTACGGTACCCGCGCATTTGAAATCGGCAGGTCATTGACCGCACCGAAATTGGCAAATAAAATTCCGGCACTCGAACGGTTGACATACCAAGTCGTAACTTGAGGGCGAAAAACCGCCGCGTCAAATCGTCCGTCGCCGTCATAATCGCCCGGTGCGGGAATATCGCCGGCGGTTCCGAAAGGAAATGAAAAATATGAATTATCCTCACTTCTCTGGACAAACCATTCGCCGGTTGCGGGACGAAATACGGCAATGTCCGCTTTTCCGTCGCCTGTGTAATCGCCTGCGACCGGTTTGTCGGTTGAAACTCCAAAACTGAAAACGCGGAACTGATTGTCTGAACTTCTGAGATACCACCAGCTACCATTTGAAGGTCGAAAGATGGCAATGTCCGCTTTGCCGTCGCCGTCGTAGTCCGCTGCCACAGGCTTATCTTCCGAAATACCGAATTGCACAATTGAAGTGCCGCTTCCGCCGGAATTCTGAATATACCAGGTTCCGGTCGAAAGACGGTAAACGGCGGCATCCGCTCTGCCGTCGCCGTCGTAATCATTCGGAGCCGGAAGATCGCCCGATGTTCCGAATGGGAATGAGAAAAATGTACCGTTTTCAGAACGTAAAATGAACCATTCGCCTGTCGAGGGTCGCCAAAATGCAATATCTGTTTTGCCGTCGCCGGTGAAATCCTCTGCGACTACCCGATCTGTCGAAAGTCCGAATTGCACGGCGGAAACTTGATTGTCAGAGCTGCGCGAATACCACCATTCGCCGGTATTGGGTCGAAAAATCGAAATATCTGTTTTGCCGTCGCCGTCGAAATCGGCACGCCCCCGTCTGACGGCGAGATCATCGTTGATAATTGTTCCGACTGACTGTGTATTCTGAAGTACAACATTTACCGGCGCACTGAGATTCAGCAGAAAAGTCTCGTCCGGTTCGCGCTGCGTATCGCCATTGACAGTCACGGAAATAGTTTTTACCGTTTCGCCCGGTGCGAAGGTGAGTGTTCCCGAACGGCTCACATAATCAGTTGGCGCAACGGCGGTTCCGTCGGCAGTCGCAAAGTTGACTGTAACGGGTAACTCGCTGACCGCCAGCAGGCGGACGCTGAAATCGGCGGTTGTCGTGCCGCTGTTTCCTTCGTTGACGGCGACATCAGCCATTGTCAGTAACGGCGGCGGATCGTCATCCGAAATGTTTAAAACGGATGTCGCCTGCGTTCCCAAAACTGCGCCGCCCGAAATATAATCAAGCGACAAATTAACGGTTTCGACATTCGGCTCGTCAACCGCATCATCCAGAATCGGAATAATAAATGTTTTGGTCGTTTCACCCGCATTGAACAACAATTTTCCGCCCGACGGAAGATAATCGCGGTTCGCGGTTGCAGTTCCGCTGCCGGTGGAATATCCAACGGCAATTCCTGCCGCCGCACCGCCGGTGCGGGTGACAGTGACAATTACCGTATCAGATGCCTCGCTTACCGCGTATGACGCACTGCTGAATTGAACGGTTCCGCCCAGATCGTCGTTAAGAATTGTGCCGATTGCCTCGTCATCGGCGATTGTCAGATTGCTTGCACCTGCAAGTTTAACCTTAAAAGTTTCATCCGGTTCAACAAAGGCATCAGGATCAACATCAACGGTGATTTGCCGTGTCATTTGATCGGCATTAAAGACGACCGTTCCGATGTTTGATGTGAAATCACTACCTGATTGCGCCGTCACGTCAAGCAGAAAATAACCGACCTTCGCTTTTCTGCCGGTCGCCACTGATAGCGAAACTGTAAACGTCATCCGCGTCGGAGTGCTACCCGTGCCTTCGAGAATCGAAGCATCACCGATCACGACCGACGGTGCGGAGTCGTCGTCAATAATTGTTCCTACACCGATATTATCAGCCAAAGAAGCATTCACCGGATTCGACAGCACGAGTTGAAAAGTTTCGTCAATTTCATCTTTCGTGTCACCGATAATCGGCACATTAACGGTCTGCATCTGCACGCCGGACGCGAACTGAAGCGTCCCGGTTTGATTGCTGAAATCTGAATTTAGTGCCGCACTGCGTCCGACAACGCGATAATTTACTGTAACGGTCTGCGCCGCCGGTGCCGACAAACTAACCGTAAACTGCGCGTTTGAACTGCCGCTGCTGCCTTCAGCAACCGTCACGTCATTAACCGTCAAACAGGGAGACGGTAAAGTCTTATTGTAAAAGATTCGGGTCGGACCACCGGCAAATCTTCCGCCGAGAACTAAGTCCGGTTTTTGATCCTGATTAAAATCCGCCGCTGCTCCGGCGGAAACCGAGTTTAGTGTAATGACCGAAGGTTGTGCCGTAAAACTGCCGTTTCCGTTACCTGCAAAGAGCGTTACATAATTATTAGGCGAGTTGACGACCAGAAAATCCTTGATCGAATCGTTGTTTAAATCGCTGATAACAATATCATTGGGCGTGCCTGAGATCGTAGAATCAGTCTGTGAAAAGCTACCGTTCCTGTCAGCAATAAATACCGCCAGTCCGGGACTTCCGCCCGAAAAACTTCCACCTGTGACGACGACGAAATCACTGCGCCCATCGTTATTAAAATCACTGCTGCGAATCATACTGGCAGCCGACGGCAACTGGTAAAGATTAGCGAGGTCAAAAGTTCCGTTGCCGTTACCGCGATAATAAAATGCGGAGTTTGATCGGGCGATCACAAAATCCTGATTACCGTCACCGTTGAAATCGCCGACTGCGGTTGTTTTGTATCCTTGCAGACTGTTATTTGAGACATACGGCTGAACTGTAAATCCGCCGCCGCTTCCGTTATTTAACACGACTAAATAACTGCTGTTGCTGAGGGCGATAAAATCTGTGTAGCCGTCATTGTTGAAATCACCCGGCTGGAAATACTCAAGTGAAAAGGCGAAGCCCGAACTGTTCAGTGTCACTCCTGAAGTTGTGAACTGACCGTTGCCGTTGTTGATTAAAATAACAATGGATCGCGCCCATGCGACATTTGTTGCAATATCCAGAAATCCGTCGTTGTTAAAATCGGCGGCGGCGACAATCGTGAAATTATTCGCGGTTCCGCTGTTGACACTAATTCGAGACACGGTGAAACTTCCATCGGCATTTTGAAAGGCGATCTGTATTTGATTAAAGGAAAAACCGCCGTTGCCCGTCACAATATCCTGCCGTCCGTCGTTGTTAAAGTCGCCTGTAATAGTTTGACTCGTATTGCCGATGCCTTGTAAATAAGTCGGGACAATAAAGTTTGCACTTCCGGTTCCGTAGGCAACCACGAAAGTCGAATATGCCGGAGTATTAAAGTCCGAAATGTCGCCGGGAGATGCTTCATCAACGATCCCGTCGCCATTAAAATCTGCCAAAACGAAATTATTGGACAAGGAATCAGAGTTTGAACGTACCGTAAAATTAGCGTTCCCGTCATTCAAGAGTATTACTGATCCGGTTGCCAGATCAACTTTGCCATCGTTATTGAGGTCTCCCGCGACGAGCGATTGAAACGAGCTGTTGGTATTTGAAAGTGGAATCTCGACCGGCGTATCGAAACCACCGTTACGATTATTAAGATAGACCCGGACACTTAAATTAGGCTGTCCGAAGATTGCGAAATCAGCAAAGCCGTCAGAATTGAAATCCGCCGATTCGAGAGTATAAAACTCACCTAACGTGAGCGTTAAGGCATCCGTAAAACTGCCGTCATTATTGCCTTGAAAAAGCCGAATATATGAGGGTAAACCCGAACCTACGCTGTTCTGCGCGACCGCCATAATATCGAAATTGCCGTCATTGTTGAAGTCCGCAACTCTGATTGAACGCGGCACGCCGTTAAGCGGAATCGTCGCCGGATTTGCTGCCGTAAAACCATTTGCACTGCCGAAAAAAATACTCAATCCAATATTCGGGGATTCGGTGTTACCGACGACAAGATCAAGCCAGCCGTCGTTATTGAAATCACCCGTTTGAACTTTACCCGGCGAACCGCCAACCGGATATGACCCGCTGAGTGTAAAATTTCCCTGCCCGTCGCCGAGCATAATATTAACCAGCCGGTCGAGCGCACTTGTGACCGCCAGATCGAGTTCCCCATCGTGGTTAAAATCTCCGGCTACCGCCTCTTGCGGAGAAACTCCGGCGACAAAATCACGCGCCTCACTAAAACCGCTCTGATTATTTCCAAGAGCAATTGCGATGCTGTTTGTGTTCGGCATCATCGCCGCTACGTCAGGAATCGCATCGTTGTTAAAATCAGCGGTAATGATTGAAGAGGCATTACTTGAAATGCGGTAATAGTCCGGGTTTCGCAGAGCGAACTGACCGCATTGTGAGGCGGTCAGTTCGCTCTCCTCACTTTTCTGTGCGACGGTTATTTGAATTGTACCCAGAAACAAAAAGAGGATCGAACAAAGTTTGCCGCCGAACACGACAAACCGTTTTAAATTATTCATTTTTCCCTATTAGATGACGTAATGCCGTTTTTTTAACCAATTGACAACGCCAACAGATTCGTCACCTTCGGCGACTTTAATCATATCTTTGCTCGAAATTAATGTTCAACGAAACTAAACCGTAATCGTCGTTCCGTCGAACTTTGTCAGTGAAAATCCGTTGAACTGTTCGTTATAGCTTAGTCTTTGATCCTTCAAAATACTAATTGCCAGAGCTTCGCCGAGCTGCAATGATTCAGTGCCGTCCGAACGCCAATGAACGCCTGCGATGTTTCTGCCGAAAGCGATGTTCGACGCGATTTTGTTGAGTTCGCCGCCGACCGTTAAGGTTTCGCCCGTATATGGAACTAAAACCTGTCCGGTCGAATCAGGCTGCACCGGATTTTGAATGACGAAATCTTCTCTGAACCACGCTTTCAAAATCGTCACGCACGCGCCTGCGACAGTGGCGTGTCCCGCCCCGTAAGCCGGATGTGTCGGCGAGCCTTCGGGAAAGGCTATCGGCAAAAACGCATTTCCCGCCGGTAAATATCCGCCGAGCCGCGAAGCCGTCGTGACTGAATTCAAAATTTCGGAATGAACCGGATAATTTGCGCCGTGATATGCCGTGCGGTCAACTCTTTCGCCGAACGCTTCGGGACGCAGACGGCGATGAACGATCCATTTTTGATTCCAGACGGTTTTCAGCGCACGCGTTGAAACTTCGCATAAAAGCGTTGCAATATGCGGTCCGCCGAATGTTCCGAAACCCATCTGAGTCGCCGAATTATTATACGGATTGCCCGCGTCAAACGGCACGCCCATTCCTGAAATCACCAGAAACGCCTGAAAATATGCCTGAAACAAAACGTCAATGTGAACCCATTGCGAGATGTCGCGCCCGTTTCGCATATACCGGAGCGTCAAATCGAATCGGTCGCCCTGATCCGGCGAAATGCCATTCTGCGCCGCCAGCCAACTGTCAAAATCGGTTAAATAATTTGCGCCGCCGTCAGCAATCGTTCTGACCGTGCGAATTTTTTGATTAATTTCGTTCGCGCCGAACAAGCACGTTTTGTATAAAAACTGCGACAGATGCGGTCCGACTTTATCGCCCGGAGTCAGTCCTCGAAACAGTAATTCGGGCGTAACCTGACCGTTCGCATTTTTCGCGCCTTTGAAATCCGCGCCGAAAAGATTTAAATCGGCGGCGGCGGCGGCGGCAATCGGACTCGTCGAATATTCTGAAAAAGGCACGTCGCGCATCACCGCCATCCAATAATTTTCGGCGATTTCAGCGGCATTTTCGCGGCTCGCAAAAGCCGGCGGCGGTGTCTGGACAAAACTAAAACAGTCCTTGCCCTGTAAATCAAAAGCTAAACCGCACTGCGGATTGGTCAATTTACGGTCGCCGCCCATCGGAATTTGTTCAAACATCGCCGGATTTCCGGTTCGCAGCGCGTCGAGCAGCGCATTATAAGCGGCAGGTACGACTTCACCGTTCGATTGATGCGGCAAACCTTTTGAAAAATTGCCGATGCGGTTGCTGTATAAAACCTCGTCGCCGTTGGTTGGTCGCGTGAATAACGGCGGCACGCGCGGATTGTTGGCGGTCGCTGCGTTCATCCGATATTGAAAACACGAATTAGCCCGTCGTTGGTAAAAACCGTTTTCATCGCGGATTTTTTGGGCTGAGACTATTGAATTTTTGTCAATAAATGGCACAATCGCACTTGCGGCAGTGACGGCGAGTGCTGATTTGCCGATTTTACCTAAAAATTCACGGCGATTTGGAGACAAAGCTGGAGTTTGTTTTTCTTGGGTATTTTCTTTCATTTTTCTTCCTCTTGTTCAAAATTATTAGTGTTCGGAAATATTTCCGCGAAACGAGAGTTTCGGGGAGATATTGTTACTATTTTCGTTGAGCAATCCTTTGCCTTTTTGAGTAAGCAAATTCGGCGAGTGTTGGAGATTCGACTCGTTTTGGATTAGAGATTATTAAATCACAAAATTTAATGCCGTGACAAGGATTTTTTATAATCGGTCGAAATTTTATTCAAAACCGACAAAAACAGGTTCAGGAACTAACGATATTCCGAATTTTTCTTTGACCTTTGCCTGAATTTCATCCTTTAACGCAAGAATTTCCTTTGCCGATGCGTCTCCGCGATTGGTCAGCGCAAGCGTGTGTTTGGTCGAAAGTCCGGCGTTGCCGACGGTGTAACCTTTGTGAAAACCGCTTTGTTCAATCAGCCACGCAGCAGGAATTTTTACTTTTAAATCGTCTACTTTGAAATTCGGAACATTTTCGATTCCTGATGATTTCGCAATTTCGACAATCGTTTGAAATTTTTCGGCATCAACCACCGGATTTTTGAAAAATGAACCGGCGGAGTTCGCATCGAGTCCGCCCTGCCGCACGAGCATTGCTTTTTCCGCACGAATTTTACAAACGGCTTCGCGTGTTTCGCGCAAATTCGGCGTGTATTCACCGAAAAATTCGCGTAAATCCTTATAAACGATTTTCGGTTCTCCGTCCTTTTTCAAATTATATGTGACGGCAACAACGATGAAGCGGTTTTTCACAGTCGAATTAAAAATGCTCGTGCGATAGGCAAATTTGCAGTCGGCGTTCGAGAGTTCTAAAAACTCTTTTGATTTGCGGTCAAAACCGCGCACCGATTGAATTGTTTCCGACACTTCCTGTCCGTAAGCTCCGACGTTCTGCACGGGAGTTCCGCCGACTAAGCCCGGAATGCCGCTGAGACATTCAACTCCGGCGAAATTTCTTTCGACACAGAACGCACAAAATTCGTCCCAATCTTCGCCCGCCTGCGCCGTCACGAGATTTTCTTCAACTGCGATTCCCTTTAATGCGATTTGCAAAACAAGTCCGTCAAAACCTTCATCGGCAATCAAAATATTGCTGCCGCCGCCCAAAACAAAAACTTCAAAATTATGTTCATCGGCAAATTCAATCGCCTCTTGCACTTGATTTTCAGTTTCGGCACAGACAAACAAACGCGCCGCGCCGCCGATCTTAAAAGTCGTCAGCGGCGCAAGCGGCACGTTTTCGATAATCTTCAGTTTTTGAGGCAAATCATTCATATAGGAATCAAAATTCAGCCGCAAATTAACACGAATTAATTACGAAAATTTAATGACAATTCGTAAAATTCGCGGCTAAATTTTCTTGGATTAAAACGGCAATCGTGGAATTTTATTAATCGTTTTTTCCTTGATTTTATTTTCAATCTTTCCTTTAATGGCGTTATCGAGTCGGGCAGCCAAAACCGGATCAATTTTTTTGAGTTTCTTAAATGTTTCCTGAGCGGCTTTTTTGTCGCCGTTGGCAAACTGTGCCGAACCGAGATTGAATAATCCGGCGGCAAATTGGTCATTCATCTTGACGACAGTTTGAAACTGCGCGATGGCTTCGGCTAATTTGCCTAAACCGCGCAGTGCCGTGCCGAGTTCGTTGTGCGCGAAATACCAATCGTCGCGCAACTGCACGGCGCGTTCGAGTGCCGTTACCGAAGAGTCATATTCACCCAAACCATTCAAAGCCGTGCCGAGATTGACGAATCCGGCGGCAAAATCGGGTTTGAGTTCGGTTGATTTTTTCGAGGCTTCTTTGCTGGCGTTCAATTTTGCGCCGGCATCGGCTTCGCGGTTTGCTTTTATGTCTTCGCCAGCCGAACGATTATAAGCCCAACTGACGTTTGAATAATCAACGGCTTCGCCCTTCATTTCAACGGCGGTTTGCAGGCGCGTCGCCGCATTGTCCCATTTTTTCTCCTTGCCGAGACAATAACCCCAACTCGTGTAAAGGTCGGGATCGTCCTTTACATAAATGGCGGCAACGGCATATTGTTCGTTCGCCCTGCCGTATTGCTCCTGTTGGCGATAGGTTTCCGCGAGATTAACCTGCGCTTCGCCGCGTGCCGGTTCGAGCAGGACGACTTTCTGATACGACGCGGCGGCTTCGCCGTATTTTTCCTGATTGTATTGCGTTACGCCCAGATCATATAATGCGTCGGTGTAATTCGGGTTGATTGCCAAAGCCTTTTGATATTCGCCGACGGCTTGGTCGTTTTTGTCTTCGCGGCTGTAAACGGTGGCGAGCGAATAGTGCGCTTCGGCGGAGTTCGGATCAATTTCCAGAGCGCGACTGATCGAAGCGACCGCTTTTTCGCCCTGATTCTGCTTCATATTGATTAAACCGAGATAGAGTTTTGTTTCGGCATTATTCGGATTGGCGGCATCGGCTTTTTTGAGGAGCGTTTCGGCTTTCGCAATTTCGCCCTGCTGATAATATAAAGCACCAAGCGGCGCGTAAATTTCCGTCAAATCGGGATTCAAATCAAGAGCCGTTTGATAAGCATTCGCCGCTTCTTTATTTTTTTCCAAAGCCTCGTTTGCTTCGCCCAAACCGGCGAACGCGGCTGAATTTTTTGGATTATTTTTGATCGCTTCGTTATAAGAATTAATTGCCAGCGACGCGTTTTCCGAATCAACCAGCGCGTCGCCTTTTTTCGTGTAGGCTTCGCTCAAACCTAATTTGGCGTTGACGTTTTTCGGGTTGAGCGCAACGGCTTTTTTGAATGACTCGACGGCGTTATCCGGTTCGTTGCGGTCGAGAAAAGTTTCGCCCGCGCCCGCGTAATCGTTCGATGCTTTGATTTTGGCGGCGGCGGTTTTCGGCGCGGCGGCAACGGCAGTCGGTTCGACCGATTTTGTGCGCGGGCGTAGTTTGTTTTTCGCCACTAATTGGATTTTTACTTTACTGCGCGATTTTTTGCGCTGCGCGTCGTTGCGGCTAGCGGAATAATTATTTTTGACTGCCGCCTTTTTCTGTTTTGCCTTTCTCGATTCGCGGAATGAAAAAACACTCGCGCCGCCCGAAAAATCATCGGAAGTTATCACGTCCTGTGCCTTCACAAAACTAAAATTCAATAAAATTAACGACGAAATCAACAAACAGGAACATAATTTCCGAACACAAAACATAAATATCATTACTACCTCTTAAATCTTTCAACTTTGGCACGGTTACTTCGTGCGCGTTTCTGCATCAAAAACTGCATTAAAAACAAAAACTCTATTTCAAAACCGCGCCGTTGGTGACGGCGATCAATAAATTGGCGAATTTCGGTTGATTCATTGATTTGAGTTTTTCGTATTCCTTTTTGGCTTCTTTCAAATTGCCGCGCCGGAATTCGGTTTCGCCTAAATTATAATGCGCCGCCGCAAATTTATCGTCAATATCTATTGCCTTTCTGAATTGTTTCTCGGCGTTTTCAAAATCATTATTTTTGCGATAAGCGATACCGAGTTCGTTTATCGCCGGAACCCAATTTTTCTGCTGTTCGGTTGCCGATTTCAGCGCGGCGATTGACGACGGGAAATCACCCAAATCCGTGTAAGTCATTCCGAGATTTAGATTAACGGCAGCGGCAACCTTGTCAATCGGCTTTAACGAAATCGCTTTCACGAATGAATCACGCGCTTTTTCGAGTTTGGCTTTCCGGTCAACTTCAGAAACATTTTTGACCTGCGCCGAGTTGTAATATGCCCAGCCGAGGTTGGTGTAATCAATATAATCGGGACTGATGGCAATGGCTTTTTCAAAATTGTCAATCGCCGTTTTCCAGAAACTGCTGTAACTCGGATTGACCGCCCGCCGCGCCGCGACGTATCCGTATTTACCGAGCAACTCGGCATCGTCTTTAATAAACGTCGTCGCCAGCCGATACTCGCCGATTGCTTCGTCAAATTGATTCGACAAACGATAAACGTCGGCTAAATTAGCGTGCGCTTCGCCGTAAGTCGGCTTGATTTTAATTGCTTCTTTGTAAGCGTTGACCGCCTCGGGCAGACGGTCGCGGCTGTAAAAAGCAACACCTAAATCGAACCACGCTTCGGCATATTTCGGATCAAGCTGAACGGCTTTTTGATATTCGTCAATCGTTTCCTTATCGCGGTTCAGACGGTCATAAACTCCGGCTAAGTAATAGTGAACCTGCGGGTTGTTCGGATCGAGTTCAATCGAGCGTTTGAAGGCGGCGACGGCTTCCTCGTTACGGTCTTGTTTGGAACGAACTAAGCCCAGGAAAAACTGCGTTTCGGCATTGTCCGGGTTAGCCGCAATTGCTTTTTGCAGGTAAGTTTCGGCTTTGGCGATTTCGCCTTTCTGGAAATAAAGCACACCGAGCGGCGCATTCAATTCGGTCAATTCGGCATCGAAATTCAAAGCCTTTTCATAGTTCACCGTCGCATTCTCATTATCATTAGTTGCACTGTAAATTTCCGCTAAACCGGCGTAAGCACCGGCGTTTTTCGGATTATTTTTAACGGCTTCGTCGAATAGTAATTTCGCAATTTCGTAATTTTCCTGCACGAGAAGCTGATCGCCTTTGCGCGTCACGGATTCGCTCAAACCGTTTTTGGCATTAATATTTTTGTCGTCGAGTTGCACGGATTCGCGGAAGAAATCAACGGCTTTGTCAACGTCGTCAATCTTCAAATAATATTCGCCAACACCCGCAAAAATAACCGAAGTTTCAGCAGCGGTTTTGCGTTTGAACGCCACCGAATCACGCTGCAAAGTATTCGGATTGACTTCTTTCGACCGTGTGCGCTTCGGATTAACTTTGACGACGGCGACGAACTGTTTGGCGATTCGTTTGGTTAATTCGAGTTTGGCGGTTTTTGTCCGGCTGACATTGGTCGCCGCGCGAAAAGCGATTTTTCGCTGCACCGCACGTCTGGCACTTTTGAAAACAAACGCGCTCGAACCGTTGGTAAAATCTTCGGAAGTCACCACGTCCTGCGCCCGCAAAGGCAAGCCGTTAATCAAAAATGCAAGCACTAAAAACAAAGAAAAAATCCATTTTTGCTGCTGATTTATTTTGTTCATTTGTTCTTTTCTCTCAATCTTTCAAGGTGTTGCGGATAAATTTTCACTGACAAATGCCATCCGAATTACCAGACGTTTTAGGACGACAATTTTGCTTATTTCTTTATTACAAACCGTTTGACTTATCTGAATTCAAGCCGATAA
Source organism: Pyrinomonadaceae bacterium (assembly GCA_965247805.1). Classification (GTDB taxonomy): domain Bacteria; phylum Acidobacteriota; class Blastocatellia; order Pyrinomonadales; family Pyrinomonadaceae; genus JAFDVJ01. Next base: position 1,998,752 of record OZ252034.1, on the reverse strand, counting down.
TAACATATTTTTCTGAGATTTTTAATTATTAAACAAAAATGGAAGAGCAAAATATTTTGCTCTTCCATTTTCTCTGTCAAACCTCAATTCTACTGATTAAACGAACCCTCAGTGGGAATATCGGTCGAGATGCCGAACTGCAAGCCGCCGAAACCCGCCGTCGTTTGCTGCAAATACCAGATTCCCGTCGCAGGTCGGTAAACCGCGATGTCCGCTCTGCCGTCGCCGTCGTAATCGGCTGCGACGGGTCTGTCGGTGGACAGTCCGAAAGTTTGAATCGCGTAACTGCCGCTGCTGCTGTTTTGGACATACCAGCCGCCCTGTGACGGACGATACACGGCAAAGTCGGTCTTCCCGTCGCCATCGTAATCCGCCGGCACCGGAATATCTCCGCTTGCGCCCCAATGCGTCGTGCGGAATTGATTGTTTGCCGAACTTGCCGCATACCACCAATCGCCGGTCGCCGGTCGGAAGACCGCCACATCAGATTTGCCGTCGCCGTCAAAATCACCGATTAACGGTTTGTCATCGGCGATTCCGAACGCGAGAATCGAGACTGCACCCGTCGAACCATAACGATACCAGGTGTTGTTGGACGGACGATAGACGATAAAGTCGGTCTTGCCGTCGCCGTCGAAATCGCCGGGACGCGGAATGTCGCCCGATGCGCCCCAGTGAAACTGCACCTGCGCGTTGGTAATGCTCGATTGATACCACCAATCGCCGGTCGCAGGTCGGAAGATCGCCACATCCGTTTTCCCGTCACCGTCAAAATCAGCCGGAGCGGGAACATCGCCGCCAATCGCAAAAACTTTCTGCGAGACGGTAAAGTCGGAACTTTGCAAAATATACCATTTGTTTTCGGAGGCGCGGAAAACTGACACATCCGCCTTACCGTCGCCGTCATAATCGAACAAAACTCGCGGCGCAACGGTGCTGTTCAACAAACGGGCAATTCTAACGTGAGAAAAACCGTTCACTTTTGTAAATCCGCCACCGACCAAAATTTTCCCGTCGGCTTGCTGATAAATGTCCAAAACACCTATCCCAACAGGTATTGCTGTATTTATAAATGGATTAAAGGTCGAATCCAAAGTTCCATTGGAATTAAATCTGGCAAATCCCAATTTTGTTATTCCGCCAACCAAACTAAAATTACCACTCACAATAACTTTTCCGTCAGATTGTGCTTTTAACCCGATCACAGCAGCATTTATTGCTGCGCTTTGGATAAACGAAGTGTCGAGAGAACCGTCAGAATTTAATTTACCGACGCGATTGTAATTAGTATTTCCATTTAAGCCGGTAAAATCACCGCCTAAAACAACTTTACCATCCGATTGAAGGTCAAGATTATTGACATCTCCATTTGCGCCGCCGGGCGGATTGAATGTTGTATCAACAGTGCCGTCTGCATTCAATCGGGCGATTCTGCCGCGCAATATTGAACCTATTTGAGTAAACTTGCCGCCAATTAAAATTTTTCCGTCAGCCAGAACTTTCAATTTGAAAATCGTATCGTTAGGCTGTGTAACATTAAAAGTTGTGTCTAAAGTTCCGTTGGTGTTGAATCTAAAAATCGTTCCTTGTTGAATACCGGGTCTGAGAATACCGACCGCCAAAACTTTTCCGTCAGGTAAAACAGCAACATCATTTGTCACATTTGAACTTTGGAAAGTCGCTGCGAAGGTGGAATCCGTCGTACCATCGGAATTTAGTCTGCGGACACCTTGAGTGCCGCTTCCTCCGACTATAATCTTACTGTCGGTCTGAACAGCGACGGCATTGTAATATTGTGGAGTAGATTCAGGGATGAATGTAGCATCGAGAGTTCCATCAATGTTTAAGCGTGCCAAAGATGATCGGGCAGCTCCATTTGTATATAGAAACTGTCCGGCAATTAAAATTTTGCCATCAGGCTGCTGCGTAATACGTCGCACTATGCCGCCTCTTGAAACGACTTCATTGATTGTATTGTCAAGAGTTCCGTCAGCATTCAAACGTAGAAGTGAAGGAATTGCACTATTCGGACTTGTGCCGATAAGAAGTTTACCGTCTGGAAGAATTTTAATATCGTTTACGGCAAAACCGTTTATGGCAGGCGTGTTCTGAAAGGAATTGTCCGGGCTTCCGTCTGCGTTAATTTGGACAATTCGGTTTTTCGTGACACCGTTGTAAGTAAGAATAGAACCGCCGAGCAAAAACTTCCCGTCACTTTTAGGAACGATGTCATAGATTATACCCGTCGCTCCCAACATATTCTGGTTGAATGTCAAATCGAGCGAACCGTCGGCATTGATTCTTGAAATTCCGCCCTGCTGAAAACTGTTGACATTTCTGAAACTACCGCCAATTAAAATTTTTCCGTCCGGCAAATAAACAATACTTTCGACAGTTCCGTCGGTATTAACAACCGGAAAAGAGTTGTCAACCGTTCCGTCTGAATTATAACGCCTAAAAACAGCAGTTCCGGCAAGAATTTTTCCGTCCGGCTGCAATGCCATTGATTTAGAACCGGAGATCAGCCCGGAAAAAGAATTATCAGGCGAACCGTCTGAGTTAAACCGCAAACCGCCCACCAAAATCTTGTCGTTTGGCAGCACTATTACATCATAGTAAACACTGCCTTGCGGCACTTGGGGCGCAAGAAAACTGTTGTCTATCAAGCCGTTTGGCAAAAGGCGTTTTACTCCCGGACCATAAACATTATCTGCACCGAAAATATCTCCGGCGACAATAATTTTACCGTCCGATTGAACACCAATCCCGTAAACAGTTCCGCCAAGTCCCGCGCCGTTTCCGAAATCCGCCGGATTGAAAGTAGTATCAGCACTTAGATCCGCATTTAACCTTGAAATTCCGCCTGCCGTAACTCCGTTAACGTCGGTAAAATTTCCGCCGATCAGATATTTGCCGTCTTGTTGTTTTTTAATAACGTGAACCGTTCCGTTAGTTAATCCATACGCAGAAGCGTTGAAAGTTTGGTCAACATCACCTGCTGCGCCGTAGATGCTGATGAGCGAAAATAATCCGATCAAAATAAATTGTGTAAATTTCAAAAAGTGTTTGTTCGTGAACATTTGTGTTTCTCCCTTCCCCGAAAGCAGCGGGAAATAAAATCTTTGTAATTGATGAAATAGATAATTGCGATTAATTCAGTAGATTATAAAGCTGTAATCTTCAATATGTAAAGACTTTTTTGCGGATGCGAAAAATCCAATTCAGCCGGTCTTCTTGCCATTCGGCATTTTTGCGTATAAATTTAATTCTTACCAACAATCGAAATTCCAAATTCCGAAATCTCTAACCAAAATTGAATTCGGAAATCCCGATTTGGAATCTGAAATTTGGAATCTGAAAATCTAAATTAAGGAGAAGTTTGCCGAAAATGAAAGCATTTACCACTGAAAACATCAGAAATTTAGCGGTCATTGGACACGGCGACGCGGGTAAAACTCAGCTTGTGAGTTCGCTGCTGCACATCGCCGGAACGACCACGCGTTGGGGAAAAGTTGACGAAGGAACGACCGTCACCGATTACGACGAAGATTCTATCGCCCGCAAAGTTTCGCTGAACAACAATTTCGCGCATCTCGAATATAAAGACACGAAAATCAATCTGATTGACACGCCCGGATACGCCGCGTTCGTTTCACACGCGCGTCCCGCGCTGCGCGTCGCTGATTGCGCTTTAGTTGTCGTTGACGGCGTGAAGGGAATCGAAGTTCAGACCGAAAAAACGTGGAGCTACGCGAACGAATTTCTGCTGCCGCGTTTTATGGTCATCAATAAACTCGAAAAGGAACACGCCGATTTCGGTCACGCGCTCGACACCGCAGCGCAGTCCTTTGCGCGTTCGATTGTGCCGTTCACGTTGCCGATTGGAAACGAAGCGGATTTTCGCGGTGTGGTTGATGTCGTTCATCAAAAGGCTTACGAATTCGACGCGGACGGCAAGGCAAAGGAAATTCCGATTCCCGAAACCGGGCGCGAAGTTTTTGATTCGACGCGCGAAAGAATTATCGAACTCGTCGCCGAGTCGGACGACGCGCTGATGGAAAAATACTTTGAAAACGGGACTTTGGATGAGGAAGATATTTATCCGAATCTCGCTAAGGCAATTGCCGCAAGCAAACTTTGTCCGGTTTACGCGGTTTCGGCGACAAGTCTCGTCGGACTTTCGATTCTGCTCGATCACATCGTCGAATTTGCGCCGAATCCGGCGACGCACGAAGCCGAATACGGGAACGCCGTCGTCGGCAGTCTGCTCGACCGACCGACACGCAAATACAGCAGCGACGAACCTTTTTCGGCGTATGTTTTCCGCACGATTGCCGATCCGTTTGCCGGACGAATCAACGTAATGAAAATCGTTTCGGGCAAAATTTCGTCGGATGCCGCCGTTTTGAATTCAAGCCGCGAATTTGTCGAACGGCTCGGCGCACTGCACGTTATTTCCGGCAAAACTTTGGACAAAGTGAACGAAGCGCAAACCGGCGATATTATTGCGGTTGTTAAATTAAAAGATACGCAGACCGGCGACACGCTTTGTGATAAATCGAACGTCATCGTTTATCCGAAGGTCGAATACCCGGAAGCCGCGATTGCCTTTGCCATCGAGCCGAAATCACGCGCCGACGAAGACAAAATTTCGCAGGCACTCCACAAAATTCTTGAAGAAGACCCAAGTCTGCATTTCGACCGCGACCCGCAGACGAAAGAATTTATTTTGTCGGGTTCGGGACAACTGCACATCGAAACGGTTGTTGATAAGCTCGGCAATCGCTATCACGTCGAAGTCGCGCTGCATCCGCCGAAAGTTCCGTATAAAGAAACGATTACGCAGCAAGTCGAAGTTCAGGGACGACACAAAAAACAATCCGGCGGTCGCGGACAGTTCGGCGACTGCAAATGTATTTTTGAACCGCTCGAACGCGGCAAAGGATTTGAATGGGTTGATAAAATTTTCGGCGGATCGGTTCCGAATAATTTTCGTCCGGCAATCGAAAAAGGAATCGTCGAAGCTGCACAAGCCGGTGCAGTTGCCGGTTATCCGCTCGTTGATTTCAAAGTCACGCTGATTGACGGCAGTTTTCACGCGGTTGATTCGGACGAACATTCTTTCCGTGCGGCGGGCAGAAAAGCCTTTCGCGCCGCGATGGAAAAAGCGCGTCCGACTTTGCTCGAACCCGTGATGGATGTCGAAGTTTTCTGCCCTTTGGAAGTTTCCGGCGACATTATGGGCGACCTCAATTCACGGCGCGGACGCGTTTCGGGAATGGATATGCGCGGCAAACAGCAGGTCATCAAAGCGCAGGTTCCGCTGTCGGAAATGCTCGATTATCAGTCGAAACTCAACTCTGTCACGCAGGCACGCGGCACTTATCATATGCAGTTTTCGCATTATGATCCGCTGCCGGGAAATTTGTCGCAAAAAGTCATTGACGAAGCCGTCGCCGCCGGCAGAGTGAGAGCGCACGAAGACGACGAATAGTGGGTAATTTTGGGTAGTTTAAACAACTTATAAAAATTGAAGTTAATAATATACATTTTTTTCTTGACTTTTCTGGAAACAATGTTGTATTGTTAATTTATAGGTGTTGTTTGAACATCTCCGAGTGAAGTTAAGTTAAAGATAAAAGCGGCGTTGACCGGAAACCCAACGCCGCTTTTGCTTTGTCTTTTTTTTGTTAGAAACGAAATAAATTTAAGCAAGGATGAGTTTCAAAATCTTGTTTTCACTCATAGATGTTAATAGTTGTGAAAGGTAATAATTCAGTAAAAAATGTTGACGGCAAGCGTTTTAGCGAAAGAAACTAATCTCCCAATCTACACGGTCAGGCATTATACGCGCATTGGTTTGCTGCAACCGACGCGAAATTCGACGAATAATTACAAAGTTTATCGCCCGTCTGATGCCTCGCGCTTGAAATTCATCGTCGCGGCGAAAAATCTCGGTTTTACTTTGACGGACATCACTCAAATCCTCGAAAAAGCCGAACACGGCGAATCGCCTTGCCCAAGTGTGCGAAAAATTATTGTCCGGCACATCGAAGAAAATCATCGAAAAATTAAGGAACTTCAAAAACTGCAAAAGAAGATGGAAAATGCTTTGCAAGATTGGGGAGGTTTGCAGGATTCGATGCCGAACGGAACTTCGGTTTGTTACTTAATCGAATCAGTCGCGGAATAGTAGAAATTTTTAGCCGGGGGATCTGTGGATTAACGTGGATAACATAAAGATTTTTCTAAAAATGCTATTTAAAATCCGCGCAATCTTCGTTAATCTGCGGCTGAATAAGTTTCCCTGCTTGACTTGATACTTGCTCACAGGTTGTAGAATGTTCTCAGCTTGATAAAAGCGGAGGAAATTATGCACGAACAACATTCAAAAAACGACGGAAATTTTATTGACCCGATTTGCGGAATGACGATTTCGCCAGAAAGTGCCGCCGGAAATTTGGAACATAACGGCGAAACTTTCTATTTCTGCTCGAAAGGTTGTTTGGAGAAATTCAAAAAACAAATTGAGACACCGATAATTCAACCGGCGATGGTTCAACTCAGCAGAAAAAAAGTTACTGACGCTGATTTTGAAACACACGTTGATCCGGTTTGCAAAATGATTGTTCAGCCACAAACGGCGGCGGGTAAATTCGATTACAAAGACACGACTTATTATTTTTGCGCGACGAACTGCCTCAACAAATTTCGCCAAAATCCCGAAAAGTTTCTCCAAAAAGATGCAAAACCCGAACCGATGGCGAGTGCTGATGTCGAATACACTTGCCCGATGCACCCCGAAATTGTCCAAATTGGTCCCGGAACTTGTCCGAAGTGCGGAATGGCACTTGAGCCGACGGTGATTTCGCTTGATGACAAACCCGATCCCGAATATCTCGATATGAGACGGCGATTTTGGATTTCCGCCGCGCTGACTCTGCCGGTTTTTGCTTTGGCAATGGCGGAAATGCTGCCGAATTTTCACAATTTAATTTTACCGAAAACTTCAATTTGGATTCAATTTTTACTTGCCGCGCCGGTCGTCGTTTGGGGCGGATTTCCCTTTTTTGTCCGCGCCGTGCAATCGGTAAAAAACCTGAGTCCGAATATGTTCACGCTGATCGCCATCGGCACGGGCGCGGCGTTTTTGCTGAGTTTGGCAGCGTTATTTTTCCCGCAAATATTTCCCGTTTCGATGCGCGACGCACATTCGGGAATCGTTCCGGCGTATTTTGAATCGGCGGCGGTCATTACGACGCTCGTTTTGCTCGGACAAGTTTTAGAATTGCGGGCGCGTTCGCAAACTTCGAGTGCGATTAAAGAACTGCTCGGACTCGCGCCGAAAACCGCAACGGTCGTATTTGAAGACGGCACGGAAAGCGAAATGGATTTAGCCGACATCCAAATCGGTGCAACGCTGCGCGTCAGGGCAAACGAAAAAATTCCGACTGACGGCGTTATTTTAGAAGGCACTTCGGCGATTGATGAATCAATGGTGACGGGCGAACCGTTGGCGGTTGAAAAGTCAGTCGGCGATAAAATAATCGGCGGCACGATCAACGGAAATCGTCCGATTTTAATGAAAGCGGAAAAAGTCGGCAGCGAAACTCTGCTCGCGCAAATTGTCAAAATGGTCGGCGAAGCGCAACGCAGCCGCGCACCGATTCAGCGTCTGGCGGACGCGGTTTCAGGCTATTTTGTTCCCGCCGTAATTTTAGTCGCGGTTATCGCGTTTATCGTTTGGATGATTTTCGGGAGTTTGACTTACGCAATTGTCGCGGCAGTTTCGGTTTTAATTATCGCGTGTCCGTGCGCTCTCGGTTTGGCAACGCCGATGTCAATTATGGTCGGCACAGGCAAAGGCGCGAAAAACGGGGTATTGGTGAAAAAAGCCGAAGCGTTGGAGATTCTCGAAAAAGTCAACATCGTCGTTGTTGATAAAACCGGCACATTAACGGAAGGAAAACCCGCGCTGAAAAGCATTATTCCAGATTCCAAATTCCAAATTCCAAATTCCAAATTTTCATCTTCTGAATCTGAAATCTGGAATCTGGAATCTGGAATTTTACAATATGCCGCATCTTTGGAAACATCGAGCGAACATCCGTTAGCGGAAGCGATTGTCAAAACGGCGCAGGCACGAAAAATCGAATTATTAAAAGTTAAGGATTTTGAATCAATTACCGGCAAAGGGATTTCCGGTAAAATTGACGGCAAAGTTGTCAAAGTTCAGAGTCCGACGACGGAAAATCAAAGTCTTGACGAGCTAAGAAATCAAGGTCAAACGGTGGTCGAGGTTTTGATTGATGAAGAATCAATCGGCTTTATCGGAATTGCCGACACAATCAAAAAATCGGCAAAAGCGGCGATTGACGCGCTTCATAAACAAAATATCGAAGTCATAATGATGACCGGCGACAACGCTAAAACTGCCGAATTTGTTGCTAAAAAATTGAATATTGACCAAGTTTTCGCGGGAGTTTTACCTTCTGAAAAAGCTAAAAAAATCAAGGAATTGCAAGCGCAGGGAAAAATCGTTGCAATGGCTGGCGACGGCGTGAACGACGCGCCTGCACTGGCGCAGTCAAACGTCGGAATTGCGATGGGAACAGGAACCGATGTAGCAATCGAATCGGCTGATATTACGCTGCTCAGAGGTGATCTGAACGGCATTTTGAAGGCGCGGATTTTGTCAAAGGAGACAATGAAAAACATTCGTCAAAATCTATTTTTCGCGTTTATTTACAATGTCGGCGGCGTGCCGATTGCCGCCGGAATTTTGTTTCCCGTGCTTGGCGTTTTGCTGTCGCCGATGATTGCGAGCGCGGCGATGACTTTCAGTTCCGTATCGGTTATTCTAAATGCGTTGAGATTGAGAAATTTGAAGTTATGACCTGGTTGTTGGTTTTTAGTTTTTGGTATTTAGATTTAATACCAAGAACTAAAATCAAAACACCAAAAACTCTTTATTATGAACAAAGTAGCTTTGGCAATTCACGGCGGCGCGGGGACGATTCATAAATCGGAAATGACTGCCGCGCTCGAACAGGAATATCGCAACGGTTTGCAGAACGCGCTGCGAAAAGGTTGGGAAATTTTACAGGAAAAAGGCTCGGCGATTGACGCAGTTGAAATGACGATTGTCGAACTCGAAAACTTCCCTTTATTCAATGCCGGAAAAGGCGCGGTCTTTACGCACGAAGGCAAAAACGAACTCGACGCTTCGATAATGGACGGCGCGAAATTAAAAGCCGGCGCGGTGGCATTCGTTCAAAACGTCAAAAATCCCATTAAACTCGCACGGCTTGTAATGGAAAAAACCGAACACATCCTGCTCGCAGGCGAAGGCGCGAACGAATTTGCTCACGAAATGCACGTTGAATTTGAACCTGACGAATATTTTTTTACCGAACACCGTTACCGCCAACTCTTAAAAGCAATCGAAGCCGGTCGCGTCCAACTTGATCATTCTTCGGAAGATATTTCAGATTCCAAATTTCAAATTTCAAATTCCGAAAACCGAAAACCAAAAACTAAAGCCCAAAAGCCAATCGGAACAGTCGGCGCGGTTGCTTGTGATTCAAACGGAAATGTCGCTGCCGCAACTTCGACGGGCGGAATGACGAACAAAAAGTTCGGACGCATCGGCGACACACCGATCATCGGCGCGGGAAATTATGCCGATAACAAAACCTGTGCCGTAAGTTGCACCGGACACGGCGAATTTTTTATGCTCGGCGTGTCGGCTTACGATGTCGCGGCGCGGATGAAATACAAAAATTTGAGTTTAGAACAAGCGGCAAATGAAACTATCGAATATTTGGCAGAAATCGGCGGCGAAGGCGGATTAATTGCAGTTGACGCTGCGGGAAATGTCATTCTGCCGTTTAATTCGGAAGGAATGTATCGCGGATTTGTTGATGGAAACGGCGAATTCGTAACCGAAATTTATAAATAACTTTTGCCTGAATGTTCAGCAAAAAAGCCGGAGAAAATTTTTCTCCGGCTTTTTTTGTTTTTTTAACGAATTAAAAAAGTCTGATTGTATAATTGAATCTAACTCCGCGTCCGATTTCAGGTGAAAATTCTTTGATAAACGAAACGTGGTTAAAATATAGTTTGTTCGTCAGATTGTAACCGTAAACCGAGAAAATATTGGCAAAGTGTTTGCCGGGAACAACGACGTTTCCGGCAATATTGAAAACTCCGTAACCGGCGGTCGGCGTTTCTTCGGTAAACACGCGCTTTTGCGCGGCGGCGAGAGTCAATTCCGGGCGAACGGTTAGATATTTATAGTGCGCGTCGAAACCGAGGTGAGTCCGAAACGGCGGAATTCGCGGCAGCGGAATATTCGATTTCAATTTCGCATTGACGTAATCGAGGTTGCCGAACAAATCCAAGTATTTATTCGCTTTGAACTCCAGACTTTCTTCCGTTCCGAAAAAGCGGCTGTTGCCCTGCACATACAAATTAATCGGCAACTCCGTGTCATCATCAATTACGTCCGTCGGATCGAGAAAAATAAAATTCCTGATGTCGTAGTAAAAAAAGTTCGATTCCGCGCGGAAACGATTTTTTTGATACCGCAGAGAAACGTCCAAGCCGTTGCTGACTTCCGGTTTCAGGTTCGCATTGCCGATTTCAAACGACAAAGTATCGTCGTGCGGACCGTTGTTGTATAACTCTTCGAGCGCAGGCGCACGGTGCGAATGCGTCAGATTGGCGACAAATACCGTATTTTCCCAAAGCGGCACACGCACGCCGAACGCGCCTGAAAAACCCGTAATATCGCGCTTTGCCAAATTATTATTGGTCGGTCGGTAGCGGTTGTTTTCGACGCGTCCGCCGAATTGAAAACCGACGCGTTCGAGATTAATTTCTTCTAATCCGAAGACCGAAAACGAATCTTGTCTGACTTTACCGGGAATCAAAACTTCTGCGCCGCGCGTGAGATAATTTCTCCGATAACCGTCAATGCCGAAAGTTCCGCTTAAAGTTTTATATTTGCGCTGGCTGAAAATTCCGCGATATGAATAAACTCTGTTGTCGAATCTGATTGCCGGGTCTTCTGCCGCCGGTTCGCCGACGATGTTTTCAAATTCATTCTGACTCAAATTACTGTAATCGAAGCTGAATTTCGCACTCTCGACAAATGATTCCAGATCACGAAAACCGCCGTTAAATCTGAAGTCGTGACGATTTAATTTGATAAATCTGATTTTTGACGGAACTTCTTCCGGGTCAAGCGGAATGCCGTAGCGCGTTTGGTAATAATTGTAATTGAAGGTCGCAAAGCCTTTACCGGCAAAATATCCCGCGCCGCCGTCGCCGCTGCCGTAGCGCGTAAAAGTATTATCAACTCTGCCGTATCCGCCGCCGGCGCGGTAATCGCTCGAACGCTGACCGCTGCCGTTACCCCAAACCATAAAATTGCCGAAACTTTGTTCGATTCCGCCGCTGATCGCCGCCTGTCTGTTGTTTGTCCCGCCGATCAGCGAAAAATATCCGTTCGTGCCGCGCCGCAGTTCGTCTTCGTGACGACTGACGGCGTTGACGACACCGCCGATGGCGTTGCTGCCGTAAAGAATTGTGCCGGGACCTTTAACGACCTCAATCCGGTCAAGCGATAAAACATCAATCGGTTCGGTGTGATTGCCCGACTGTGAGGCAATCGAACCGACGCGCAATCCGTCGGTCGTCACTAAAACGCGGTCGCTGTCGAAACCGCGAATCACCGGACGCGAACTTGCCGGAGTCGCGCTGCGTTTGTTGACACCCGGTTCATCAATTAACGAATCGGCAAAACCGCCGTTATTGCGCTCCAAAATCTTGTTTGAATTAACCGTTTCCGTCGGCTGAATCGAATTAAAAGTAGATTCTTTGCTGCCTGTCGTCGTGACGACAACCTGACCGCGCACACCGATCAAACTCATCTCGAAATTAACACCTGCGGTCGCGCCGCCGACTAAAACTATGTTTCTCGCCAGATTAGCAAAGCCTTCCTGATGCGCCAAAACCGTATAACGTCCCGCCGGTAAATCGGCAAACTCAAAGTTGCCTTCAGCATCCGTCACCACGACGCGATTAAGCGGACTGATCTGCACCGTCGCATTTGAGAGCGTCGTCCCGGTTTCTTTAATTGTCACCTTTCCGTTAATTTTACCGCTTTTTTGAGCTAATCCCGAAATTGTCAAAACCGTCAAAACGACGGTCAGCAATACTATTCGATTCAAATATTTCATACTTTCCGTAAATGCTAACATTTAGAAAAATCTACTACCATAGCTCGTTGATAAGAACGACAGAATTACAAATTTTCGTTTTTTGATTGAGTGAGGAGGCGGAATGTGGAGATTTATGTTTTAACTGAATTAAGGAGCGCAGATTAGAAATCCGCGCTCCTTTTTGTGTTTTGATTACACTCTTTCGTTGTAGTGTTGGAAGTGTAATTCCTTACTTTGTCCAACCCAATCTTCGCGTCCGATGCGGTCTTTGAATGACGGCAGGTTGGCTGAAACTTCGGCGACTCTGCCGCTGTCCCATTGCGCGATTTGCTTGAATGTCCAGACGTTCAGACCGTTCAGAACTTTTTCCAACACGGGTCCGACACCTTCGATTTCCTTCAAATCATCACGCACACCTGCGCCGTAACCTTGACGGCGGACTTTGGCAATTCCTTCGGCTTTATCGGCTCTTGCCTTATTCAAAATCGCTAACAGCGAAATTGCTCCGGCATCAAGTTCGCTGATGCGAGATTTTGTTTCGTCCGAATCAGCACCGCTTTTGAGAATTGCAATTTTTGACTGCAAAAACTCGGTTTCAGAAGTCCACGCCTGAAGTTCTTCATCAGTATCTTCTTCATCATCGGTGGCTAAAATTTCGAGTTCGTCAAGACGTTTTTTGATCTTGCCGTAATCGCTGTTCCAGGCATCCATCGAACTCGATGTTCCGCCTCCGCCCGTTACTGCGGCAGTCACGGCACTTCCGCCGATTGCGCCGAGCGTTGCAACAGTCGCAGTTGATGTCGTGGAAGCATTTTTCGCCGCCGCTAAATCGCCTTCAAGCGAAGCAATTTGAGTTTTCAACTGCTCGTTTTCGGCTTGCGAATTTGTTAAATTCAAATCCGCATCGCTTTCAAGTTTGGCGATTCGCGCCTTTAATCCGGCATTTTCGTCGTTGCAGGCGGAAAGGTCGGTTTTGAATTTCACCGACGCGGACGCATCGCCCGAAGCCGTCGCAAGTTTGGCTTTCAAGCCGCGAATCTCATCGTTTTTAGCATTCAAATCCGCTTCGTATTTACCCGAAACGTCTTTGCCGAACAGTGATTTTAAGATCCAGCCGAGAACTAATCCCAGCAAAAATGCAATTAATAAGCACCAGAAAATGTGCCACGCTAAAGTTCCCCAATCCATATCTATTTTCCTCCTTTGACGGTAAATGCGATGCGGCGATTTCTCTGCCGTCCTTCGTCCGTGTTGTTATCGGCAATCGGCTGTGTTTCGCCGTAACCTTTGGCTGTAAATCGTTCGGCTTTCAAGTTTTTGCCGACGAGATAATTTTTGACCGTCACGGCGCGGCGTTGACTCAATTGCAAATTAGCAGCGTCGTTGCCTTGCGCGTCCGTGTGACCGCCGACTTCAAAATTGGTGTCGGGTGATTTTTCAAAAATTGGTGCGAGTTCGTCCAAAACGGCTTTACCGCGTGCCGTCATTTGGTCACTGCCGCTGTCAAATTCGATCACTTTGCCGGCGATTTGTTCGTTGATTTGGGATTGTGCCGCCACCTGATCCGCCGTCATCGTCGTGTTTCCGACAGTCAAAAGATTATTAATCGTTGCATTCGGAAACGCGATTGAAGCATCTTTATAGACTTTGGCTTTGATGTCTTCGGACGCGACTTGCCCGACGAGCGAAAGACTGTTTTTCTCCACCGAAAGACCGCCGTTTTTAACTTCTTTCGCCGTGAAAGGCAGTAAACCCAACACCGACGCGAGCCACGAAGGTTTTCCAACCTTCGCATCAACCGTCAGATTATCAACGATTTTGTCTGCACCATAAACTTCACGCGCACGGGCGAGCAGTTGATCCTTCGTCGCTTGGTCAGGCAAAACGCCCGTCAAAACAACTTTTCCGTCCTTTGTTTCCGCCTTGAACGATGCAGAACCGAGCGCAGCAGGGGCGTTCGTATTCACATTTGCATTGGTGACTGTCGGCGCGTTCATCGCTCCCAAAAGTTCGGGAACGTGCCTCGTTATACACAGATAACAAAGCAGCGCAAACGCCAAAAGTCCGAGCAGGATTGCCAACAATTTCGACATTTATTTTTCTCCTTTTTAAAAAGTAAAATCAAAAAGACTTACAAGCTGACTTTCATCAACTGTAAAAACGGGGGCAAATTGTGTAATAAAACGGGGACGGCGGTATTGTGGCAAACAATTGAATGTTTTGCAATTTGGAATGATTGATTTGTAAATGCAGCGCAGGCGATAACGCTTGCACTACATTTTTAATCTTCTGCTTTTGACCGCATATATTCGTCGCGGTATTCCTGAACATAGCCGATGTCTTTCGGAACAAGATCCGCCAAAGTCACGACGAGTTCGCCTTTGCGGGCGTTTTTGATGGCGTGGTGAATGGCTTCGCGGCTGTCGGCAATGACGCGCACCTGCGGTTTATTTTCGCTTTGCGCGATGCCTTCCTGTAATAATTTGTGCATTCCTTCTTCGCTTCGTCCGCGCAGGTAATTTCCGGTTCGGATAATGATTCGGTCGAAGTGGTCGGCGGCGATTTTCGCAAATTCGCGGATGTCGTCGTCGCGCCGGTCGCCGGTTCCGTTGATGACGACGGTGCGGTATTTGTTGGGCAGTTTCTTGATAAAGTTGGTTAATCCCGTCATTCCCGCCGGATTATGCGCGTAGTCCATCAAGACCGTGACATCGCCGATTTCGACGAAATTGAGTCGTCCGGGCGTTTGCGCCGTGCCAGCGTTAAAGGTCGTCAAACCGCTCCGAATATCTTCGAGCGATACGCCGTGAACAAAACACGCGAGAGTTGCCGCCAATACGTTTTGAATCATAAATTCGGCACGTCCGCCGTAGGTCAGCGGAACATTGACGACCTTTTCAATGCGAACCTTCCATTTGCCTTTGAGAATCGTCACGAATCCGTTTTCAAAAACACAGGAAATCCGGTTGCGCCGCGCTTGTCGCTGAATATTAGGATGATTTTCGTCCATCGAAAAATAGACGAGATGCCCGTCAACGAGTTCCTTCATCTTATAGACATTTTCATCTTCGGCATTCAGAACGGCATAACCTTTTTTGGAAACGGCACGCGGCACAACCGATTTGACACGCGCCAAGTCTTCTAAAGTGTTGACATCCTTTAACCCGAGATGATCGGCGGCGACGTTCGTGACAATGCCGATGTCGCAGTGATCGAAACCGAGTCCGGCGCGAATAATTCCGCCGCGCGCGGTTTCCAAAACTGCGACTTCGACGGTCGGGTCTTTTAAAACAAGCTGCGCCGAAACAGGTCCGGTGTTATCGCCCGCGACGATTTGCTGATTTTGAATATAAGTTCCGTCCGTCGTCGTGAAACCGACGGTTTTGCCGCTTCCCTTTAAAATATGCGCGATCAGCCGCGTCGTCGTCGTTTTGCCGTTCGTGCCGGTAATCGCAAAAATCGGAATTCGTGAAGGCGAACCCGGCGGAAACAGCATATCAACAACGTGTTCCGCGACGTTTCTGCCGATTCCTTCCGACGGCGCGAGGTGCATTCGGAATCCGGGCGCGGCGTTGACTTCGATAATTCCGCCGCCGTTTTCGCGCAAAGGTTCGGAAACATTCGGCGCGATAATATCAACTCCGGCGACATCCAAACCGATAATTTTGGCGATTCGCTCAAATAAAAAGACGTTTTCGGGATGAACTTCGTCGGTTCGGTCAATTGCCGTTCCGCCGGTCGAAATGTTGGCGGTTGTCTTCAGATGCAGAATTTCATTCATTCCGAGAACGCTTTCGAGCGTGTAATCTTTGGCGGCGATACAGCGTATCGTCTGCCCGTCAATCGCAATCTGCGTGAGGACATTTTCGTGTCCGTAACCGCGTCGCGGATCGGCGTTTGTTATGTCAATCAATTCCTGAATCGTTGATTTTCCGTCGCCGACAATGTGCGCCGGAATTCGTTCGGCAACTGCAATTAAACGATTATTAACGACTAATGCACGAAAATCCGCGCCTTCGAGCATTTGTTCGACGATGATCCAGCGCGAATATTCTTTGGCTTTTTCAAACGCAATTTTCGCGTGTTCCAAATCCATAATTCCGACCGACGCGCCTTTGCCGTGGTTGCCGTCGAGCGGTTTGATAACGCACGGATAACCGACGGCTTTGACAGTTGATTCGAGTTCATCTTCGTCGCGGATTTTGTAACCTTTCGGCACGGGAACGCCCATTTCACCGAGCAGTTTTTTCGTCGCGTGTTTGTTGGCGGCAATGTCCACCGAAATCATATTCGTTTTCGAGGTCGTCGTTGCCTGAATCCGTTTCTGATGAACGCCGTAACCGAGTTGGACAAGCGATTGGTCGTTGAGCCGAATATACGGAATATCGCGCGTGTCGGCTTCTTCGACAATCGAGCCGGTCGAAGGTCCGAAACGAACTTCTTCGCGGATTTCACGCAGTTTTTGAATCGTTTCGGCAAGCGTTTCCTTAATTTCATCCATCGGCTTGCCTTCCGCCAGATCGAGGAAAAGATTCACCGAAGCGCGGGCAACATAGCGTCCGACTTCCTCTTCGTGATAGGCAAAAACGACGTTATAAACGCCTTTTTCATCTGTTTCGCGCGTGCGACCATAACCGACATCCATTCCCGCAAGCGTCTGCATCTCAAGCGCGAAATGTTCGATAATATGTCCCGCCCAAGTTCCTTCTTTGACGCGTCGCAAAAATCCGCCTTCTTCGCCGTAACTGCAACCGTGAACAATCAGCGACGGCAGCAAATCCATCATTCGCCCGTAAAAACCTTCGAGTTTATGCGACGGCTTTGCTTCGTAATCGCCGATGTCGAGCCGCATTATCACGAGCTTTTTCCAATAACCGCTCCAGTAATTAGGTCCGCGAAGTGTTCTGATTTCCAATATATTCATATTTATTTCGTAGGGGCGACGGCTTGTCCTCGCCCGATGAGCGAAGCGAAAAAGCGTTCGCATTAGAACAATATTCGATTCAATAAATCTCGATTAAACATCAGCGTTTCGGGCGAGGACAAGCCGTCGCCCCTACAATTTATTCCAAGTCAGGTAATAAAAATTCGTTCGGCGGCTGAACCGGCGAACGACCGAAATAATCGTATAAAAGTCCGTCGCCTAAAATATTTAGATTCACGCCGCAGACGCTGAATGATTGATGGTCGCCGACTTCGGCAATTTCGTTGTAGGTGATCTGCGAACCGTCAACGATTGTCACCGTTCCCGCGCCGAAGACTTCGAGAATTCCGTCTTTGTCCAAGATTATCGCGGTGTTTTCGTCAATGCCGATGCCGAGATTATACGGATTGTAGCTGACCGCCGTGACAAGCCGCGAGATTCGTCCGCGTTCGGTAAAATGCTGGTCAATGATGATGTTTTTGAGGAAACCTAAACCGGGCGAAAGACTGACGCTGCTTTTCTGCGGATGCGGCGTTGATTCGCCGCGCACGATCATCGAAGTTGACATTCCAGCCGCGCCCGCGCTCGTGCCGGCGAGAACCAAATCCGTTTCCGAAACCATCTGCCGCAATTTCTGCGCGAAATGTGTTCCGCCGATCACGGAAACGAGCCGCATCTGATCGCCGCCGGTAATAAAAACTCCGGTCACGCCGTCAAGCAGCGCGTCGGCATCAACCGAAACAACGTCCTGCCGCGAAGTCGCCCGCAGCACACGCGGATTTGCCACGCCCAAACGCCGGAACGCCTGCACATATATATCCGAAGCGAACTCAGGGAAATCCGACGCGACCGGCACGATCAAAACTTCCGCCTTTTCGCCGCCCGCCAATTCCAAAAACTTCTTCAAAATCCGCCGCTCGTTATATTTATCTTCCGCGCCACCGATGACAAGAAGATGTCCGCCGATCACTTCCCGATGTATTCGATTATCCATTTTGTTAAAATTCCAAATTTCAGATTCCAGATTTTGTTTTCAAATATTCATTTTAGAATCTGAAATTTGGAATTTGCTTTTGCTTTAAGGTATTTCAAACCGCGCCCTTGCGTCAAGATTGTTAAGTTGAAAATATCTTCGATAAATTGATTTTCTTGAAGTAGATAGCCGGAACGTGATATAAATACTTTGTCTGACAACTTTCCCTAACCCCCCAAAATCGGCTTTGTTGTTTAATTTGTTCGACTCACAGACAAAATTTATGAAAAATAACGAAGAAAACCTTCCCGAATTGCTGGAAGACTTGGAACGCTTGCACGCGTTTATGAATAACAGTCCCGTTGTCGCGTTTATGAAGGACGCGAACGGGCGTTATGTCTATGCCAACAAAAAGTTGGAAGATATGTTTCGCATTTCTTTTGCAGAGTTACAGGGAAAAACGGACTTTGAATGGCTGCCGGCGGAAATCGCGCAAAATGCACGGGAAAACGATCAAAATGTTTTGGAAAACGGACAAATCATCGAATTATTTGAAACCGTTCCGACACCTGACGGCGCGACGAAATACTGGATGGTTTTAAAATTTCCATTTACCAATGCCGCCGGACAAAAGTTTGTCGGCGGCGCGGCGATTGATATTACCGAACGGCAGGAAATCGAAGAAAAATTGCGCCAAAGTGAGCAGGAAATCAGGTCTTTAATTGAAAATTCATCTGATGTGATCGTGCGTTACGATACGAATTTGCGCTACCTTTATGTCAATCCGCATTTAATAAAAATTACCGGAATTTCAAAAGAACAGTTTATCGGAAAAACGATGTTGGAAGTCGGATTGCCTGAAGCAGTCTGGCTCAATTCTAAAGAAAATTTAGAAAAAGTGATTGAAACAAAAGAAGAATCAGTTTTTGAATTTGAATACCCGACACCATTCGGTAATAAGTTTGCACATTCCCGAATGACTCCCGAATTTGCAGCGGACGGCACTGTTAAATCTGTTTTAGTAATCAGCCGTGATATAACTGCGCTCAAAGAAAACGAAAAAAATCTGCGCCGCAGCGAAAGCCATTTTCGCCATCTAATCGAGGACAGTCAAGGTTTTATTTGCACTCACGACCGCAACGGGAACATTTTGTCAATCAATCCGGCGGCGGCAAATTCGCTCGGCTACAAAGTCAGCGAAACTGTCGGCAGAAATTTGCGCGATTTTATGGATGCCAAGCATCACGCAAAATTAAACGCTCAACTCGAACTCGTCTGGCAAAACAAAACCGACAACGGATTTCTGATTATGCGGACAAAACAAGGGCGCGAACAAATTTGGAAATATCACAATATCAAACTCACGGAAACAGTCGAAGCACCGTTTATTCTCTGCTATTCACAAGATGTGACCGAGATGCACGAGATTCAAAAAAATCTGGCAAGTTTGTCCTTAACCGACGATCTGACTTCGCTTTACAATCGTCGCGGATTTTTGATGCTTGCCAAACGTCACCTGAACATCATTCGTGCGCGTCCAACCGGCAAAGGCGTTTACCTGATTTTTGCCGACATTGACGGACTGAAACAAATCAACGATCAATTCGGACACGATCAGGGTTCGCTGGCAATCAGCAAAATCAGCGAAATTTTAGCGGGAAATTTCCGTGCTTCGGATGTAATCTCCCGTCTCGGCGGCGACGAATTTGTCGTTCTCGTCACCGACGCGGACGAAGAAAGTCAGGAAATCGTTCTCAAACGACTGCAAACTAAAATCGAAAATTACAATGCGGAACGAAATCATCCGTTCGATCTCTCGATTAGTATCGGCGTAACCACAATCAGCATTGATAACTCGATCTCAATCGAAGAACTCATCGTCGAAGCCGACAAAGCGATGTATGAAAATAAACGCAGCAAAAAGCGGACAATTTGCGATGAATGATTTAATTTTCTTGTTACCGATCTAACTTCGTGTTATAAATTTTTTATTCAAGGAGTAAATACGACAATGTATAAGTTTTGTTTTCCGGCTATTTTTATTTTGCTTTTATCTGTCTCCTGCTTTTCGCAAAGTTCGCCGCAAATATTTACGACTAAAGAAGGCGATCAATTTCAAATAGAACTTAAACCGGAAAAGGAAGAAGTTATGCTCGGTGAACCGACGTTTCTTTTACTTGAGGTTAAAAATTTTTCGGACTTGAATTTAAATATGAGAATCACGTCATCCGTCATAAATGATGAATTAGTTCCGGCTAGCCGAATGACGATTGTTGATTTTGATGGAAAGCCTGTTTCACAACGAAATAGCAATATGCGCGCCAGTGCTGTAGAATTTGAAAATAGCACAACAACTTCAGCGAAAAGTAGTTCGACCCGCAAACTTTATCTCTCGAATTGGGCAAACTTCAGGGACAGCGGCATCTATACGATTAATCTTACAATAACATTCTATGCCGTTCGTAATTCAGTAAGATATTCCACTCTATTTCAGGCTGATTTCACGTCTTCAATTACATACGTCCAACCTGATTACAACAAAATGGGCGAAGTAATTGATTCGCTCGGAAAGACTCTACTTGATGAAAATAGTCTCGATGGATCAGTAAAAATTTCGGCGGTAGATGCGCTCAAAAAACTCGGCAATCTTGATGATGAAAGAGTTATTCCGTATCTCGTGCAAGCATTAAATATTTCTGCCTCATTGCTAAAAGTTCCAACAAAAGAAGAATTAAAAAATATTAAATTTTGGGCAGTTAAAAGAGATAGTTACTCAAACGCCGCTGAAATGCTTGTTAAATTTGATAATTACGATGCGATAAAAGCAATTGAAAATGCAATGAATTCTGAAAATGATTCTGTCCGAAACAATGTGACAAATTGTTTGTTCAGAAGTAAAAATCCGCAGTCAGAAAATATTTTAATAAGATTCCGAAACCATAATGACGCATCCATTCGCTTTACGGCTGTGCGTATTTTGGAAAGAAACAATACAGAAGAATCCAACAAACTACTTCGTGAAATGGTCAATGACAAAAGTGATCGGGTGCGAAATGAAGTTCAACAAATACTTACCCGACGAGCGCAGAAATAACTATATTTTTACTTTTGTTTTGCTTTCGCACCCGCAATCCGCGCCGCACGAATTGTCTTTCGGCTTAAATGATCCGATTTTTTGGCGCAGAATATTTCCGACATAAATCAAAGCCGCGAAGATCGTGAGAGTTACGATAATACTTTGTATATTCATAATTTCAGATTCCAAATATCAGATTCCAAATTTCACATTACAGTTTGCAAATTCTTTATCAATTTGGAATTTGGAATCTGGAATCTGGAATTAAAACCCAAGCATTTTCCCGCCCTGATAAGTTATAAACGCGGCGAGATATGCTAAACCCGTCATATAACCGACCATAAACAGCGTCCACGCCCACGAATTCGTTTCGCGGCGGACGATGGCGACGGTTGACATACACTGCATCGCCAAGACGAAAAAAACCATTAATGTCAGTGCGGTCAAAGGTGTCCAAACTGCGCTGCCGTCGTCATTTTTCGCGTCTTTGATTGCGCCTTTAAGCGTTTCGCTTTCCGCGTCGGCATCTTTACCGACGTTGTAAATTATACTCAAAGTCGAAACTAAAACTTCCCGCGCCGCGAAACTTGCAATCAGCGCGACACCGATTTTCCAATCAAAACCGAGCGGTTTGATTACCGGCTCAATAAAATGTCCGAGTTTGCCCGCGTAACTGTTTTGCAACTGTTCCGCGTCACTCGTTTTTGATGCATCGTCATTCGTTGCTGTTTGTGTCGTTTCCTGATTGCTGACGGCTGCCGGCTGACTGCTTCGCGGAAAATAAGTCAATGCCCAAAGCAAAATCGAAATCGCCAAAATCACTGTTCCGGCACGTTTCAAAAACAGTCCGGCGCGTTGAAACATATTTTGAAAAACGGTGCGGAAATTCGGCAGACGATACGGCGGAAGTTCCATGACAAAAGGCGGCGGCGGCGATTTGAGCAAAGTTCGCTTCAAAATAAACGCAACGATAATTGCCACAATTATTCCCAAACTATACATCGCCAGCATCAAAACCGCGCCGAGTGAAAGAAAGCCGAAAACCGTCCGTCCCGCAAAAAATGTTGCAATCATCAGCGTATAAACCGGCAGTCGCGCCGAACAGCTCATAAACGGCGCAATCAAAATAGTAGCCAACCTGTCCTTCGGATTTTCAATTGTCCGCGCCGCCATAATGCCCGGAATCGCACACGCGAAACTCGACATCAACGGCAAAAACGCTTTGCCGTGCAGCCCGAATTTGCTCATCACTTTATCGAGCAAAAAAGCCGCCCGCGACATATAACCCGTGTCTTCGAGAATCGTAATAAACAAAAAAAGCAGTAAAATCTGCGGCAGAAAAACCAATACGCCGCCGACTCCGGCAATGATTCCGTCAACCAACAAATCCGTCAAAATACCTTCGGGCATTGCGCTGCGGACGAAATCACCCAACACACCGAAACCCGATTCGAGCAGATTCATCGGCAATTCCGCCCACGAAAAAATCGTTTGAAAAACGAGTAAAAGTATGGCAACAAGAATGACAAGTCCAAAAACTTTATGCGTCAAAACTGCGTCAATCTTGTCCGAGATACTTCTTTCAGTTGTTTCGACGGCTTTGACGGATTCTTGATAAACCTCCGAAATAAAATTGTAACGCGCAAAAATTTTACGGTTCGCCGCCGCGTCATCGGTCAGGCTGAGATGAATGTCTTCTTCATTTTCGACAGCAATAAATTCGTTTTCGGTGAGCCACGGGAGACGCGGAATTTGATGATTTTTCGCGGCTTTTAAGGTTTTTTCAGTGAGTTCGGCAATGCCTTGTTTCTGCGCGGCTTTGACGGCGACGACCGGAATTTGCAGAAGTTCGGATAGTTTGGGAACATCAATTTCGAGACTTTGCTTTTCCGCCAGATCAACCATCGTCAGTGCAATTACGACGGGAATGTTGTATTCGAGAAGCTGCGTGACCAGATAGAGATTTCGTTCGATGTTGGTCGCATCAACCGCCGCGACGACGACATCGGGTTTCGGTAAATTCGTAATCTTTCCGGTTAAAACATCGTGTGCGATCTCTTCGTCAATTGAGGTCACATCGAGGCTGTAAAGTCCGGGCAAATCAATTAAACGCGCCGTATTTTCGCCCAGTTTCCAAACGCCTTCTTTGCGCTCGACGGTCACGCCCGGATAGTTTGCGACCTTTTGCTTCAATCCGGTTAAAGCATTAAAAAGCGTCGTCTTTCCGGCGTTGGGATTACCTGCCAAGGCAATCATCAATTGTGTTTTGGGGGGTGTGGAAACAGTTTTCTGCTCACTGTTTCTAACTTCTAAAACTTTCATTCGCTGACTTCAATCGCCTCGGCTTCCGATTTTCGCATCGCCAGACTGTAACCGCGCAGACGAATCTGAATCGGATCACCGAACGGCGCGGTTTTGATAATTTTTACTGCAACACCCGGCACCACGCCCATTTCCATTAAACGCTTGGTCACGGCATTTTTTCCGTTTATCGAAACTACTTTAGCGGTTTCGCCAATCGGTAATTTTGTCAGCATCATAAATTTCCAAAGGCGCGAACGTAAATTAATTTAACGAACCATCGCGCCTTTTTGAATTATAACCTAATTGAAAATGAATTTCAATTACAATTGTGCAAAATTGGAGCGCAAACACTCCTGTCTGCTTGAGTGTTCGCTTCGGACGCTCAAAAGATTTTCGGATTGGACAATTTTCAGGTTAAATAAGTATTTTTTCGCACAATATTAGCAAGTAAGGTTGTCTGCGCTTCCAAGTTTTATTTCGGCTGAATAACAGTTTCGGAAACGAGGTCGGCTTGATAGCTGCCGATAGCAAATCTAAGCGGTGTGCGTTTTTCGTCGTTGCTCATCCAAACGCGCAGATTGAGCGCGTCGAGCTGCGGATTGCCGGTCACGATTGTAATTAACTGCGCCGCAACTTTTTCGCCGCGTGAATTTATCAATTCCGATTCGAGCGGTCGGAGCGTGAAAACGTAAAATTGAGTGCCGTAAAAAACCGAAACGCGCGTGTCGTTGATCGGATTTTTCGAGTCTTTGCTCGGCTTTAAGTTGAATGAACGAATCGCGTAAACGAGCGATAAAAGGCTGTGCGTATTGACCGGAATCTGCGTCTGATTCGTGCCGCCGAAAGTGGCGATTCCGCGTTCCTGGTCAAATCGCGCCGACTGATTAAAACTGCTCAGTGTTCCCGTAAATCTGACTTCAAACTGCTGCGGCACAAGCGTTTCGGCGTTGACCTGCGCGACGATGGCATCGCCTGTATTAAAAATTCCGATTCCCTTTTCGGCACTTGAAATCGTCGCCGATAGAAATAATGTGTCTCGCCGATCTATAATTTTTCGTTCTTTGGCTTGCAGCAAAAAAGTGCCGATATTTTGTTTGTTCGAGGTTATTTTATATTCCAAAGTTTCGCCTAAAACAAACGGCAGATTGGTCGAAAGCGGCTGATTATCCAAGTTCGGAGTCGGAGTCGGAATCGGTGTCGGCGTTTGAATCGGAGTCGGTGTCGGCGTGGTTTCAGGTTCCGGCGGGGCATTTTGAATGCTCGCCAGCGATGCGCGAAATTCTCCTTTTGAAGTTTTGAAACGAATCAACACCGGAACTTTCTGTTCATCCACGCTAAAATTAATGCGAAATTCCGTCACGCCTTTTTGGGTAAAATAATCGCTTTGAATGTTTGAAACTGTTGTGTCAAATTCGCCCGCGTCGGTTTTTATTCGACGGCTCAGTCCGGTCTGCGCGTTGACGGTGTAAATGGTTTCGTCTTCCAAAAGCAGAAAACTGCCGATGCCGCCGGCATTTCTGATACGATAAATTAACGACAGCAAATCGAAATTTTGCGTCGGCGCATTCAAAAAATTACTGACCGTTTCCTTCGGTAAAATTTCCTCATTTGAAGTTTTGCGAATATAAAGCGGCAGTCCGGTGTCGGCGGCGGCAAAAGTTACTCGTGATTCATCCAAAAGATAAAATGCTGCTGCGACGAGTTCGTTGGTTTTGAATTTTGAATGAAGTTCAACCGCGTCTTTGTCACTTAGTTTCCCGTGCGAAGCGACGGCGATTTCCGCGTAACCGGCGTTTTTGAAACGTCCGAACGAAACATTGTAAGTCAGTTTTTCGCCGATTTTGAAAGGTGTCTGTAATCTTTCCGTCGTCTGCGCCGAAACGCTCTTGAGAATAAAAAACGCCGTCGCGCCCAAAAATACGACGACCGCAAACCGCGTCAAAAATGTTAAAAACGGTGATTGATTTTTGAGGTTCGGAGTTGAAAAAAGTGTCTGTTTCATTAAAAAATCTATCGTTTATGCGCTCTCGATTTCTTCTAAAATTTGTTTAACGGCGGATAATTTGTCGTCCGAATGCGTAATCGGTCTGCCGATAACGAGATAATCCGCGCCGGAACGAACGGCTTCTCCCGGAGTCATTACACGTTTCTGATCGTCATTCGTTGCAAAATTTGGTCGAATTCCGGGCGTGACGATTAAAAAATCTTTTTTCTCGACATTTTGGCGAATTTTTCCAATTTCCAAAGGTGAAGCAACCACGCCGTCTAAACCACATTTTGCCGTAAGCTGCGCCAGATTGACAACTTGCGAATCAATTTCGCGTTCGATTCCGACTTCGCGCAAAGTCTCCTGATTTGAACTAGTTAAAATCGTCACACCGATAATTTTCGGCTGCACAAGTTTCTCCCTGTCGCAAATTTCGCGCACATTTTCGACTGTCCGCCGCATCATTTCGCTGCCGCCGAGCGCGTGAATATTGAACATCCAAACGCCGAGACGCGCTACTTCAACTGATGCCTTTGCCACCGTGTTCGGAATATCGTGAAATTTAACATCGAGAAAAATTTTTACATTCTGCGCGACAAGTTCACGCACAAAAGATGCGCCTGCCGCCGTAAAAAGTTGCAGCCCGATTTTAAATGCGCCGACTTCCCCGCCGATTTCGTCAATAATTTTCCGCGCTTCATCTGCCGTTTCGACATCAAGAGCGACGATGATTTTTTCTTTACTCATCTTTTATAACAGCCAGCGATAGCAACTTTGTCAGAACAGCGAGCGGTAGCGACCTGTTGAATTAACTCAATTAAATTTGCCAATGGGCGATTAACAGGTCGCTACCGCTCGCTGTTCTGACAAATCACTCCATCGCTTTATTAATTTCACTTTTGAAAAATCTCATTAAACGCAGTGCGCCACCCGTTAGAATCCGTGCATTCTTTTTCTTAAAATGCTGAAACGGTAAAGCAACTGTTAGTTCTAACTGGTTCTTTCGCAACAGTTCCAATCCTTGTGAACCGACTTCTGTTTTATCGGCGGCATTTTTCAAGGCATCTTTTTCGCGTTCTTCGTCCATTTGCGAACGATAAATGACGGCTTGCATAAACGACGCATCGGAATATTTTTTATCTGCTGCGACTGCTTGTTCAAAATGCCGCAACGCCGAAATTTCGTCTTTGATTTCAAAATAAGCGCAGCCGATTAAATATTGAAGTTCGGGAATCTCCGCGTTTTCCTGCGCGAGTTTGAAAGCCGCGATGCTTTCGGTCCAATTTCTCTCGAACGCCGCTAAAATTCCCCAGATGAAATTGACGACACACGAAGTTTTTTCGTTTCCCGCCAGAATACTCAAAAATCGCCGCGCTTTTTCGTTTTCGGTTTCGTCGGCGTAAATCGCACCGAGCAGCAGCAAAATTTCAAAATTGTCGGGAGCGAACGAATGCGCGGTTTCGAGATACTTTTTCGCGTCTATAAATTTGTCCGCAAAAAAGAAGGTTTTGCCGATAAATACAAGCAGCGAAACATTTTTCGGCGACAGCAGCGCGGCGCGTTCGAGCATCCGAAACGCTTCTTTTTCCTCATTTTGCGCGAGCAATTTTACGCCTTCGTCGAGCAATTTTGTCAATAGTTCGGGGTTCGGCGAATCGTGTTCGGCGACGATATTTTCGATTATCTGCGAATTTTTATCTTTTTCTACTTTATTTTTCGGCTCTTTTTGCTTGAGATCATTCCACGTTTGTTTGAATCTTTCGGCTTCTTCGATGTCCAAACTGCTCAAAAGTCCGAAAAGACTTTTCGACAACGCGTGATTTTCTTTGATTAAATTGCCCTGCTCACGAACGATGTCCATCGCAATCCGCAAACTTTCGCTCATCTGAACAAGCCGCAATTCGAGAATCGAAACGCGTTCAAGCAAATGGTCTTCGTAATATGTCGGAACGTGATTTGTGTCGTATTGCAGCGAATTCGGAAAAACCACAAGCAGCAGACGCGTCCCGCAATTTTGACAATGCGTTTCGCGCAAACTGTTCTGCGAACGGCAGTTCTGGCAATATACGGAAGGTTTTTCCACGGTATGGTTACTGTTTTTTGGCTTTCAGGTTTTGGTTTTAAGTCAAGATTTTTAGCTCGAATTCTAATTTGTGCAAAAACCTAAAAACCAAAACCTAAAAACTAAATGCGATCAATCCAAATCCAACGGATTTCGATACGGCACATCTTTTTCGGTTTCGGCGCGTTTCATTGCTTCTTTGAATTTTTCTTCCAAAAGTCGTTCGCGGTCTTTCATCGAAGACATTTCCTGCGAAAAAAGCTGGTCGCGCAAGTTTTTTTGCTTGTTTAGTTCGCCTTTCAAATCTTCAAACGAACCGTGAATCTTTTTCTTTTCTTCGTGAGCGAGAATCGCGCCGGTTTGTGCGTCAATCGTCAACGCGGCTTCGCAACACGGACAAATTATGCTGAATTTTTCCATAACAATAGCGATTATACAACAATTATTGCTGTTTCAATTCTTATTCGATTGCTTTTCAATTTCCTTTTTCTGCTCGTTTTCCAATGGTGCATTGACCGCCGATTTCGGCGACATTCCGACAATTTCGAGAAGATTCTCTGGCGAAACCGATTCAAAATTCATCATTTTTTCAGCCGGCGCGTCGAGGACTTTACCGTTTTTCAGATAAACTTTATACTTCGTGGTTTTGCCGTCCATAATCTTTTCAACTTTCGCTAAAACCGGATGATTATTGAAAGTTCGGGCTTCGTAAAAATCCTTGCCGCGACTGCCCGAATTAATTATCGAACCGTCGCCTGCAACCCGCGCACCGACCGGCAATTGATCTTTCTGCGCCGGTTTCGGCGTCACAACAATAGTGCTGTTCGGCGCGTTAAAATTGTTCGCATTGACGTTTTGCATTCCGCTGTAAGGCTGCATTTGAGATGAGTTTTCATTATTTGCCGCTACGGTGTTACTGTTTAACATCGGAACTGAAACAGGCGCAGTCGTGTTTGTGTTATTTTTAGAGACATTCGCCGGTTCGTTTGACGAACAGCCGTTTAAAACCGCTAAAACAGTAATGATAAAAACAAAATACTTCATTAAATTCTCCCCAATTTTCGCGCCAAATTTTCTTTGACGCTTTGCCATTCGTTATCCAAAATACTGAAATAAACCGTATCGCGCAAACGTCCCGAATCGCAAATAACGTGTTGGCGAAAAATTCCTTCCTGCCGTGCGCCGAGCCGTAAAATTGCGCTGCGTGACTTTTCGTTCAGCACATCTGTTTTGAGTTCAACACGGACACATTTCCAAGTTTCAAAAGCGTGCGTCAGCATCAAAAGTTTCGCTTCTGTATTAACGTAAGTTCTTTGCCACGCCGGATTTATCCAAGTCCACCCGATTTCAGCGCGAAGATTTTTAAGATCAATATTTCCAAATCTGGTTGAACCGACAATTTTATTTGTAGATTTATCAATCGTCACAAACGGCAGCGAAACCCCGCGACGAAATTCGTCGAGAGCCGTTTCGATATATTTTTTCATTGCTTCGTTTGAATTAACCTGTACCGGATTCAACCGCCAAATTTCGTCAGTTAAACCGACTTCGCAGAGCGGGTCGAGATGTTCGACTTTCAGCGGTTCGAGTTTAACAAATTCACCGTCTAAAACTATTTCTTCGATTTTCATTGTCTCTCAAAATAAAAATTACGAATGATGAAAATTCATCATTCGTAATCGGTAATTTAAAGTCTCAATTGAATTTAGATATCGAAATACATCGAGAATTCGAGCGGATGCGGACGCAGACGAAGCGGTTGAATTTCGTTCTCGCGCTTGTATTTGATCCATTTTTCAATCATCGAAGTCGTGAAAACATCGCCTTTCAGCAAAAATTCGTGGTCGTTTTCAAGTGCGACTAAGGCTTCATCAAGACTTCCCGGCAATGACGGAACATCTTTGAGTTCTTCCGGCGATAAATCGTAAATGTCTTTGTCGAGCGGTTCGCCCGGATCAATGCGGTTTTGAACGCCGTCAAGTCCAGCCATCAGCAATGCCGCAAAAGTGATATACGGATTGCACGACGGATCGGGCGGACGAAATTCGAGCCGTTTGGCTTTCGGCGATTGCGAAAACATCGGAATACGGACAGCCGCCGAACGATTTCGCGCTGAATACGCCAAGTTTACCGGAGCTTCAAAACCCGGAACGAGCCGTTTGTAGCTGTTTGTCGTCGGTGCGGCAAAAGCGATTAACGCCGGCGCGTGTTTGAGCAAACCGCCGATGTAAAATTTCGCCATTTCCGAAAGTCCGGCATATTGGTCGCCCCCGAAAAGCGGATTTCCGTCCTTCCAGAGCGATTGGTGACAGTGCATTCCCGAACCGTTGTCGCCGTAAATTGGTTTCGGCATAAAGGTCGCCGTTTTGCCGTGTGCAAACGCCGTATTTTTGACGACATATTTGAACAGCATCACATTGTCGGCAGTGTGCAGAAGATTTGAATATTTAAAATCAATTTCGCATTGTCCAGCGGTTGCAACTTCGTGGTGATGACATTCGACGTTGATGCCGACTTCGCCGAGAATCGTCGAAATCGCATTTCGCAGATCAATCAGCGAATCCATCGGCGCGACCGGAACGTAGCCTTCCTTCGGGCGAATGTGATAGCCCTGATTAGGCGACATTTCCGAGCTTTTGCGTCCCGAATTCCAGTGTCCTTCTTCAGAATTTACGGTGAATCCGGCGGAATTTTGATTATTGTGATACTGCGCTTCGTCAAAGACGAAAAACTCGGCTTCCGGTCCGATGTAAACCGTGTCGGCGAGTCCGGTAAATTTCAGATAGCTTTCGGCACGCACCGCCACCGAGCGCGGATCGAGTCCGTAACCTTCCTTCGTAATCGGATCAACGACGTTGGCGATCAAACAAATCGTCACATCATCGGTGAACGGATCAACCCAAACCCGCGACGGATCAGGAATCAGAAGCATATCCGATTCGTTAATCGCCGCCCAGCCTCTGAGCGAAGAAGCGTCGAAGCCGAAACCGTCTTCAAAACTGTCTTCGGTCAACTGGTCAATCGGATATGACAAGTGGTGCCACGAACCGATTAAGTCCGTGAAACGCACCGATACAAAACGCGCACCTTGTTCGGCGGCGTAATTCAATACATTTTTTGCGTTCATTAAGTCTCCTAAATTTGGTTGTCA
The DNA here is from genome assembly GCA_965247805.1 of Pyrinomonadaceae bacterium. GTDB lineage: Bacteria > Acidobacteriota > Blastocatellia > Pyrinomonadales > Pyrinomonadaceae > JAFDVJ01. The sequence continues at coordinate 1,968,048 of OZ252034.1, read as the reverse complement.
ATAAAGATTTATCGGGGAAGATTGCACTTTTTCACACGCCAATTTCAGAAAGGATTTTACACTACTCAAAGATAACTTCAAAATGAGGTTTTCGATAATTTAACGAGTTTGTAAAATTATTCGGCGGCGAATTTACTGGTGATAAATCTCGACTTTTTCATCGGAAGCAAAGCCGACGGATTTTCCGTTTTCGTTAATCAAATGAACTTTTTTATAACCTCTTTCAGGTCCGATTAACAATATTTTTTTCAGCAGCTCTTCTTTTTTTTCGCTGTTCAAATTTTCCCAGGTAGCCAGAGTTATCCCGAAAAATGTTTCTTCGTTAATGCGGGCGGTCTGAATATACTCTTTTACCGCCGAATTTTCCAGATTTACCTTGACGACTCCGGGCGAAAGCTTTTTTGTTTCATTCGTTTCATAATCAGCCCAGAAATAAAGACAGATACAAATTAGAACTATAAAAATTGTTGATCCCAGCAACCACTTATTGACGGCGAAAAATTTACTCGGCGGAGTTTCGACAACTTCAATCGGGATGCTTCTTTCCTGCTCTTTGACTGAAATCTCAACAATTTCGGCGGTTTCGCGGCTCTCACTTTTTTCCTTCAAAAGTTCGACCAATTCCAAAGTTTTTCCCGTCGCGTCGGAAATTGTTTGATCGTGTAAAAAGCCGTATTTTTCTTCCATTCTCGCCGAATTTGAGTTTTCCTTTTCTTTTTGAAGTAAATCAACAAAACGATTACCGACGCGGACATTCGATTCGATGGCGATAGCCGAAACAACCGGTGCAAAGAAATTTTCACGACATTCTTCCTTAAACCACCGCAGCCGATTGAAAAAATCAACTTTAATTAATTCGTCAAAGCTCTCAACACTCTCGATTTCATTCATAAAGTCTTCAAATTTGAGAGTCGAAATCATAATTTCAGAATCGGCTTCGTCAGTAGAATATAATTGAATGCTCGACCAGTCAGCGTAAAGCTCTCTAATATGCTCGGTCATTTCCTCACGGGTTAATAGCAGTTCCCGCTGATCGAATTCTAATTCGCGGCTGAAAAGCCGTGTGATTATCAGATCGTATTTGCTGCGAACCGACTCGGAATACGGCGAATTCCGGTAGAATCGTGCTAATGAAATCAAGGCTTGTGCGCTTAAAGCCGGTCTTGCCGTTTCGCAAAACCGGCGTAAGTGACTGACGGATATTTGCCTGTCACGGTGCGACAACGCGGAATACCAACTTTCAGTCTCCTGCATCAAGCGAAATTCCGCCTGCGCGTGTTCGGTCGAATTTGTACTATGCGTATCCTGCAAAAAATCGTGCAAAGCCAATTTAACCGGCAAATCATCGTAAGATTTCGGGATGACTTTCATCTGTTCGCGTTCGATGCCTGAGAGAACGTGTTCGACCGTCTGCAAACCCAAAACTTCATCGGTGGCGCGTTTGCGAAAATATTCCTTTTCGCTGACAACCATTTTTACCTTTTCGACTTCGTTAAAAATGCTCGCAGATTCTTTATTCAAATCATTATTCGTTACTAAAATCTGTTCCTCTGAAGTTTCTAATTCAGGCACCGTATAAATTTCCTCTTCGTTTAATTCCGAATTTTCATTTACACGAAGAAAAGTTTCAAAGTTCGAATTGCCGGCAACCTTAGCGAAAGTCTCGTTAATTTGAGGAGTTTCAACGGCATTCGACACAGTTCGCAGATTATCAGCAGCGATCTTTTCATTATGAATTTCGATCACTGTTTCTTCGAGCAGGTTTTCTTCTTTCAATTCATCAATCAGGTCTTCAAATATATTCATTTTGGGTAGTTTAGGAAGTTATTTTAGGTTAGAGGGAATAGATTGATGACTGCAAAAACAGTTTGCCGATTTTTGCAGTCGGGAAAGGATGATGGAAATCATCCATATATTACGGTGTGATCTGAACAATTTCGCCGGTTTGACTGACTTTAAAAACGTATGGCGTTCCGCCGTCGCTTGGTCCGGTTGCCGTGATGATATAACCGATTTTCAATTCGGCATCCGTTGGTGTCAGCGGACTCATTTCCAATAAAAATCTGCCTTTTTGATAACCGTTGCCGGAAACTGTACCTAAACTTTTAAGGGTATTATTTAACTCACTGAGCCGAGCGAATCTGCCGTTGTTTGAATAAAAACCGACTTGTGTAGTAGCAATCGTCCTCATTGTAGCGAAAGTTGAACCGTTATCGGCGGCTTTGATGCCCTTTTGCAGCGACGGCACGCCGATTGCCGAAATAGTGCCTATAATTGTAACAACTAATAGCAATTCGATCAATGAAAACCCGTTTTGATTATTTTTTTTCATTTTTGCCCCTTCTGAAATTATTTTAATTCAAATATCTGACAATTTTTGTCAGATTGTTTTTGACAAGTTTCGACAACTCTTTCTGCCAGTTCAAATAAGTTATAAGTTAATTCATTTACTTACTTCATTTACAGTTAATACAAATTAAAATAAGTTCTTGCCGATGAAAAGAAAAGGCAATGATTATGCCACGATTTTTTTGATGCAAATCCGTTTTGTCTCTAATTATTTTAATTGTTGTAAAAAAAGTTGTTGTTCTGTATTTTGTTTTTTGTTAAATTTTTAATAGGCTATACATTTTTATTCAGTTTGCCCGGAATACCCGGAGCAGATATTTTTTCGGAGAAAAACAAATTGAGTGCAGTTATCGAACAAACGATAGAAACTTACGGAATTGATAATTGGGGCGCAGGTTACTTCGGTGTAAATCGGAAAGGCAATTTAATTGTCCGCGCCTCGGAAAACGATAACCACTCGGCTGATGTCAGGGAAATTATCGAAGACCTAAAAAAGCGCGGAATCAATACGCCGGTACTTTTGCGTTTTCCGCAGCTCCTCGTCGGACAGATCCGCAAACTTCAGACCGCTTTTCGCAAATCAATTAAGGAATACGATTATGACGGCAACCATATGTGCGTCTTCCCGATGAAGGTTAATCAAAACCGCGCCGTTATCGAGGAATACCTGCGTGAAGGTTCGCGTTACAACTTCGGACTCGAAGCCGGTTCAAAAGCCGAACTTTACGCCGGACTTGCGATGGAACAATCCGCCGATAGTTTGCTCGTGCTGAACGGTTTTAAAGATAAAGATTTTATCGAACTTGCGTTTACCGGAGCGCAAGCCGGCAAAAATGTCGTGATCGTCATTGAAAAACTCAGCGAACTCGACCACACATTGAAACTCGTCGAAGAAATCACTGCCGAAAGACCGGACGCGAAACTTCCGATGGTCGGCGTGCGCGTCAAACTTTACTCGAAAGGTTCGGGCAAGTGGGAAAAATCCGGCGGCGAAGCGGCGAAATTCGGACTGACGACGACCGAGATTTTAGAAGTTATTCGCCGTCTTCAGGAAGCTGGAAAAACCGAAATGCTGACCTTGCTGCATTTCCACATCGGTTCGCAACTTACTGACATTAAAAGAATTAAAAATGCAATGAAGGAAGCCGCGCGAACCTACGCGAAGATTCGCAAGATGAATATTCCGATTCAATATCTCGATGTCGGCGGCGGAATGGCGGTAGATTACGACGGCTCGAAAACGGCTTACGAATCGTCGGCAAATTACAACGCGCAGGAATTTGCGAATGACGTAGTTTATGTTATCAAAACAGTTTGCGATGACGAAAATGTGCCGCATCCGACGATTATTCAAGAATCAGGGCGTTATCTTTCGGCGTATCACGCGATTTTGGTGACGAATATTCAGGACGAAATCGAAACGGTCGTCGAAGACATCAACACACCGATCACGCTTGAAAAAAACGATCCGCAAGTCGTTAAAGAACTTTACGATCTGCGCGAAACGGTCAATGTCAAAAATCATCAGGAATATTATCACGACGCGCTCGAACACCGCGAAGATTTGTTTCAGATGTTTAATCTCGGCTTAATCACACTTGAAGATAAAGGCAAAGGCGAAGTTTTATTCTGGGACATTTGCGAAAGAGCCGACGAATACGCGCAGCAGAAAAAGTATGTTTCGGAGGAATTTGATGAGCTTCGCAAACTGCTTTCGACGAAATATCTGGCAAATTTCAGCGTTTTCCGTTCGATGCCGGACAACTGGGCGTTGGAACAATTGTTCCCAATTATTCCAATACATAGACTTAACAAAAAACCGACGGAATATGCTACGCTATGTGATATAACTTGTGATTCGGACGGCATAGTTGAAAAGTTCGTGGATTTGCACGATGTCAAACCCGTTTTGGAATTGCATAAATTAATAAAGGACGAACCTTACTATTTGGCAATGTTGCTCGTCGGCGCGTATCAGGAAGTGATGGGCAACAACCATAACCTGTTCGGCGTGCCGCACGAAGCGCATATTCACATTGGCGAAGACGGTCACATTATTAAAAAAGTTATTCAGGGCGCGACGCTCGGCGATTCGCTGGCGACCGTGCGTTATGACGCGACGCAACTGCACGATCAGTTTCGCCGCATCGTTCAGCAGCGAATAAAAGACGGCGAACTGTCGTCAAAAGACGGTCATCAATTAATCGAGTTTTACGAAAATCAAATTGATGCCTACACATATTTGTCGCCGAACGGCAGCTAGAATTTATGGCAATGGAAAAGATTTGTCCGAAATGTGAATCTCAAATGATCGAAGGATTTTCTTTAGATCGAACCAACGGCGCGAAACTACAAGCCGTGTGGGTCGAAGGCGAACCTGAAAAGTCTTTTTGGACCGGCTTAAAAACCTCCGACCGCGACATTTTCGGCATTCAGGCTTTCCGTTGTCCGACGTGTGATTACTTGGAATTTTATACATCGGAAAAAATTAATATCAGCAATTTATTATAAGTTTAGTGGAGAAATTATGGCTACTCAGAAAAAATCAAAGTCTTCAAAGTTTTTAACTGTTCCAACCCGACCGATTCCGGTTGACCGCGACCGTTCGGTTGCCGGTCTTCTGGAAAAGATGGAAGGCGCGGGCTTTGGAGCAAAACAATTGGCGGAAGCGCACCGCATCTGGCTCGATATGCTCGATGATAATTCGACGATTTATTTGTGCGGTTCGGGAAATTTGATTCCTTCGGGAATGCGGCGGCTGCTGGCTTACGTCATCAAAAACCGTTTTGTTGACGTTCTCGTAATGTCGGGAACCGTGCTGTTTCACGACATTCACGAAACGCTCGGTCGCAACCATTATCAGGCGCACCCGTCAATGCTCGACGAAGAACTCGAAGCCTCCGACGTAGCGCGGATTGGCGATATGCTTGCAAATGTGGATGAGTATCACGAAGCCGACGAATGGATCGGCAGCGTGATTAATCAACTGGAGCAAGGTCGCGCTTATTCGGTTCGTGAATTTCTTCATCTTTTAGGACGCGAACTTGCCGAGATCGCGCACGAAGACGGACTTTTAACCGCTGCTTTCAAATCCCGCGTGCCGGTATTTTGTCCCGACATTTTAGCGAGCGAATTTTCAGTCGGCATTGCCCGCAGCCGTTTTGAAAAGAAAATTCAATTCAATTTCGACATCACGCAGGATACAATGGAAATGATGCAGCTTGCGAACCGCACCCGCAATTCGGGCATTATCACACTCGGCAGCGTTTGCAGTCAGAAAATGGTCAATATGGCGGAAGTTTCGTCGTATATTACGCGAACGACTCCGCGCGGACACAAATATGCCGTTTCGATTACGACCGATTCGACACCGCTCGATATTCGCACGCCGAGTTTCGGCGGCAGTCATACGCAGGTTTTCGGAAAACTCTTGCGCGGTGCAACGACCGCTTATGTTCCGTCCGATCCGTCAATTGCTCTGCCGATGCTGATTACCGCGCTTTCGCAAACCGCCGCGAAATATATGAAAGGTCGCAAACGCCCGAATTTTTCATTCAGCGGAAAAGATTTGGGAATTGATATTCCGTAAACCGATTTGGGATTTTGGAATTCGGATTTGGGATTTCTTTAATATGAAATTCTAATCATATCCGCAATCCCAAATCCCAAATCATAAATCCAATGTCCGAATCTGCCCAACTTCCGATGAATTTTGGTGGGATTGACGACGCGCGATATTCAAATTTTGAATCTTCCCGCGTCGTTGTTTTTCCTGTGTCTTATGAAGGGACGGTTTCGTTCGGTGCAGGAACGGGCAAAGGCGCGGCGGCAATTATTGATGCTTCGCGCAATATGGAACTTTACGAAGAAGAAACCGACGCTGAAGTTCATAAGATCGGAATTCACACGCTCGAAGAATTTGCGCCGCTTGAAACGCCCGAAGCGATGATGAATGCGCTTTACGAACGCTCAAAAGAATTACTCAAATTTGATAAATTTCTTTGTCTGATCGGCGCGGAACATTCGGTTTCCGCTCCCGTAATTCGCGCTCACGCCGAAAAATTTCATAATTTATCAGTTTTACAGATTGCCGCACACGCCGATTTGCGCGACGAATACGATAACACGCCGCATTCGCACGCGCCCGTAATGGCGCGGGTCGTTAAAGATTTGCGTCTGCCTTCGGTGCAAGTCGGAATTCGTTCGATTTCAGCCGACGAAGCGCGTTCACTAAGCGAAGGTTTGCCGACGAAGATTTACTGGGCGAAAAATATTGTCGGGCGCACGGATTGGATTGACGACGCGATTGAAAATCTGACCGATAACGTCTATTTGACGATTGATATTGACGGACTCGATCCGAGCCTCGTGCCGACGACCGGAACACCCGAACCGGGCGGACTCGGCTGGTATGAAACTTTGACTTTGATTCGCAAATTAGCGGAAAAACGCCGTATCGTCGGAATGGATTTGGTCGAATTTTCAAAAACCGACAACTCCGACGCGCCCGCTTTTTTGTGTGCTAAACTGATTTATAAATCGCTTGCTTATATTTTTCGCGGCGAAACACCGAAAGTTATCGGCAGAATTGCAATTTAATTCTTCATATCAAGAGTCGGCTTTCTCCAAATAAAATCGAATATCACCGCAAATAAATAAAGCGGCACGAACGCGCCGCCGTTATTTAAAAAAAACAACTGACTTCCAACTTTAAAATGTTAAAACTAACGCGGCAAATCCGTGTCGCCTGCCGGAAGTGTCCGTGTAGCGACCGACAATGAATCCGAAATCGTTAATTCCGTTCAACGAAGTAGCGGTCGCATTCGGGAAATCGAACGAAACGTAGGTATTCGCGTTTTTTCTGAAAAGCCCGTGTTCGCGTCCCTGCGTGTCAGTGTATCGTCCGACAATCCAACCGCGATTGTTGATTGCCTGCAAAACACTCGAACTCGAACCGGGAAAATCCACCGGATTTGTCAATAGACCATTAGCGGCGCGAATAAAACCGTGATTAACTAAATTGGCATCGGTGTAGCGACCTATTGCCCGATTCGCGTTGTTGATGCCAAGTGCCGCCGAGTCGAAAGCTCCGGGAATGTTGATTATTGTTTGCGTTCCGCCGATGTTGACGTATGAGATTTCGGGCAGCACGGGATCGGTAATTCCGCCGACAAAATTTTCGATGTCGTTGATTCCCAAGACTCCTGTTCCGTTCCACGCACCGCCGCCGTCGTATTGCGTGAACGCGCCGTTTCGCCGCAGAAAGCCGTGATAAACGCCGTCGGCGGTGTTAAAATAATCGCCGACAACGGTTTGGTTATTATTGATGGCGAAAGCGGTCGTGTAATTTCCCGTGTCGTTCGGTGCGACAATCGCCGAAATGTTGCCGTTCGGACGGCGTAGAAAGCCGCGCCGCACATTGTTTGTATCCACATAAATGCCGACAATGTCGCCGCGATTGTTGATGCTGAACGGCGTGGTCGAATTTCCCGCGCCGGGATAATCAAAAGTGGCGACGACGAAAATCGGAATCTGGTTTTGCTGCGCGGCAAGGCTTAACGGAAATAGTCCGATAAAACCTGCCATAAAGCAGACTAATAAAAGTCTTAGTTGTTTCATAATGTTCTCCATTTTTTCTATATTCATCTAAATTTTTTCACGGAAGGGCGACAAAATCGAGGTTTTCGAGTTCGTCCGTGACACTCAAAATTCGTGTCGAATCTTGAAATTGATATTTCTTCGCCGCAACGCTGAAAACATAAGTCGCGCCCGCCTGCACCTCCGTAAAACGATAGAAACCGAATGAATTGGTGAATGTCGTGCGCGGTTCGCCGTTACCGCCGGTCATTGTCACGCTCACCCGCGCAATGCCGCCGCCCGATGCCGATAAAACGCGTCCGCCGATTGTTACATTTGCCGCCGTCGGAGCAGTCGGAGAAACGAGAAACAAATAAGCGTTGATGCCGCCGATAATCGGGCTGGATTCGGGCGCGAATTTATTGCCATTCGCCTTGCCGAAATCGAATAATTTACCGTCGTTTTCAATGCCGTCCGCGATTGGATTGATCGAAGTCGCGTCCGAACCGTCGGATGCGTAAAAGTAAAGAATGTGAACGCCGTTTTGCAATGCCGCCGACATTGCGGTGGCTGTTAAAGTCGTCGCGGTGCTTCCGGTATTGGTCGCTTTCGTCCACGTTCCGTTGGTTGTATCCATTTGAAAATAGATGTTTTGCGGCGGCGGCGCGTTTGGCGTGTAAGTCGAAGTTGCCGTCAGCGTGAAAGTCGGTGTCGGGCTGATCGTCGAATTTCCGAAAAGCGGCGCGACAGTCGTGTTGAGCGGAATCGCGCTGGTCGGCGCGGGCGTGATGACCGTTACATCGTTGCTGCTATTAGCGGTATAGACTTTATTCGTCACCGGATTGAGTGTCATGGCAAAGGGACTTGTGCCAACCGCGACGGTGGTCGTCGAGTTGTTTGTGCCATCAATGACCGTAACATCGTTGCTGCCCAAATTACCGACATATATTTTATTAGTTACCGGATTGACGGCGATAACGTAGGCATATGTGCCAACCGCGACGACCGTCGTCGAATTATTCGTGCCGTCAATCACCGTCACATCGTTGCTGCTTGAATTGGGGGTATAGATTTTATTCGTAATCGGATTGACCGCGACATCAAAGGGCGAACCCGTGCCGGCTGTCACGGTAGTGGTCGAGTTGTTGCTGCCGTCAATGACCGTGATGTCGTTAGTGTTTTGATTAGGAACATAAATTTTATTGGTAATCGGATTGATTCCCAAGTCAATGGGACCGTTGCCGGTCGCCACCGTCGCCGTTACGGTATTATTCGTGCCGTTAATCACCGTCACATTATTACTGCTGAAATTAGCGGTATAGATTTTATTCGTCACCGGATTGAGGGCGATGGCATTGGGAAGAAAACCGATAGGAACGGTCGCCGTCACTGTATTGTTCGTCCCATTAATTACGGTGACATCGTTGCTGCTATTGGCGACATAGATATTATTTGTCACGGGATTAACCGCGACATCAAAGGGAACTGTGCCGGTCGCCACGGTCGCCACCACGGTATTGTTCGCGCCGTTAATCACCGTGAGATTGTCGCTGCCGTTATTAACGACATAGATTCTATTCGTGATCGGATTGACCGCCACGGCAATCGGACTTGTGCCGGTCGAGACGGTTGCCGTCACCGTATTGCTCGTGCCGTCAATCACCTTGACATTGTTGCTGCTGCCGTTAGCGACGTAGATTTTATTCGTTGCCGGATTGACCGCAATAGCATGGTAGGCAGAATTAGGTGGCAATGTGCCAATCGTCACCGTCGCCGTCGTGTTGTAATCGCCGCTGATGACCGTAACATCATTGCTGCCTTCGTTAGGCGCGTAGACCTTGTTTGTCACCGGATTGACCGCGATTGCGTTGGGACGTGAACCCGCCGCAACCGTTGTCGTCGAATTGTTCGTCCCGTCAATTATGGTTTCGCCGCCGAAGAAAGAATTACCGGCATAGATTTTATTTGTTACCGGATTGACCGCGATGCCGTAAGGATTTGCACCGACCGCAACCGTTGTCGTCGAATTGTTTGTCCCGTCAATCACCGTCACGACGCTGGAAGCGGAACTCGGAACATAAATTTTATTCGTCACCGGATTGACCGCCACGGTTCGCGGGTCTCCGCCAATCGGAACGGTTGCCGTCGAATTGTTTGCTCCGTTGATTACTGTCACATCGTTGCTGCTTCGATTAGTAACATAAATTCTATTTGTCGCCGGATTGACCGCGATTCCCTGCGGAGCGTTGCCGACGGCGACGGTTGCCGTTGAATTGTTTGTCCCGTCAATTACGGTGACATCATTGCTACTTTGATTAGCGGTATAGATTCTATTCGTTGCCGGATTGACTGCGATGCCTTGGAGATTGCTGCCGACGGCGACGCTGGCGGTCGAATTGTTCGTCCCGTCAATCACCGTGACAGTGCTGTCGCCGCTATTAGCGACATAAATTTTATTCGTTACCGAATTGACCACGACGGCGATGGGATTTATGCCGGTCGGTACAGTTACGGTCGAATTGTCCGTCCCGTCAATGACCGTCATATTCCCGCCCTGACCATTAATGACATAAATCCTGTTCGTCACAGGATTGACCGCGACGGCAACCGGAGTGTTGCCGACCGTGACGGTTGCCGTTGAATTATTCGTGCCGTCAATCACCGTGACAGTGCCGGCTAAGACGGCGTTGGCGACATAGATTTTATTCGTCACCGGATTGACCGCCACGGCGCGGGGCTGTGTGCCGACCGCGACATTGCCGATGATCGTATCGGCTTTGACCGTCCAACAAAAAAATGTCAGGAGCAGCGCACATAGATAACAAATCAGGTTGATTTTTTTGTTGATGATATTTGTTTGCAGATGTTTTTGGGGCATTATTTTTTTCTCTCCTAAATGTCTTTAATTTGTAAAAATCGTCCTGCTGCGAATGACGAAACAGCGAAAAAATGTCGTCTGAAAAATTCTTTTGAAAAATAATTTGGCAAAACATCGTGTTTCAACCTTTTTAAATTCACGGTCAAATTTGGAACAGACGCAAAACGGGTTTATAATTCGCGTCAACGGACTAATATTTTCAGTTTTGAAGTTGCAGTTTAATCTTTTGAACAACGTGAAATCCGGCAGTTTATCGGAACTGAAGCGGAAATTTAGCGGAAATCTATAGCGGCGATGGGAAACGGCAGCGGACATCATAAAAATTACGCATTCGGCGAATTCGATTTGGAAACCGAACTGCAAATTTTGCGGCGCGGCGCGGCGGAGATTCACCTTGCCAAACGTCCGTTCGACGTGCTGCTTTTCTTAATTGAAAACCGCGAGCGGATTGTCAGCCGTGACGAACTTTTGGACAAATTTTGGGACGGACACGACGTTTATGACGACGCGCTGCGGAAATGCGTCGGCGCGATCCGCAAGGCTTTGGACGACACGGAAAAATCGCCGCACTTTATCGAAACACGGCGCGGCAGCGGTTATCGGTTTATCGGCACAGTTTTTGAAGACGGGGAGCAAAAAGTTTCAAGCTCCAAGCTTCAGGTTTCAGGTGACGACGAACCGGATATTTCAAACGATAAGTTTTTTGAAACTGACAAAATCCGAAATCCGAATTCCGAATTCCAAAATCGAAAGATTTTTTTGAGCATTTGCGCCGTCGTTTTAATCGCTTTTGCGGCTCTTGCATTTTTTTCGTATCGCTCGGAGCCGAGAAATGTCGCGGCGAAAACTTTGACCGAAACCGTTATTACAAAGCATTCGATTGCGATTTTGCCGCTTAAAAATCTGACCGGCGACGCGGCGAACGATTATCTTTCGGACGGCATCACGGAAAGTCTAATCAACGAAGTTTCACACATTGAGACGCTCAAAGTCATCTCGCGCAGTTCGGTGTTTCAATTCAAAGACAAAAATATTTCGGCACAGGAAATCGGCGAAAAACTCGGTGTTGAAACGATTCTCGAAGGCAGTTTGCGCCTAAGCGAAGATAAAGTGCGCGTCGAAGTCCGCCTCGTCAACACGAATGACGGCAGCGTGATTTGGACGAGCGATTCGGAGCAGAAAAAACTCGCCGATATTTTCGTGATTCAAAACGGCATCGCCTGTCAGATCGTCACCGCCTTAAAAGTCAAACTCTGCGGCGAAGTTCCGCCGTCGGAACGATACACAAACAACGTCAAAGCCTATCAGCTTTATCTGCAAGGTTTGTATTACCGCAACCGGCTCGACACGGCTAAAGCGATTGATTTTTTCGACCAATCTCTGCAAGTTGACGCGAATTACGCGCTCGCGCACGAAGGTTTAGCCTCGACTTACGCGCTGATGGAATTAAACACCGTCGTCGCGCCCGGAACCGCCGCGCCGCTTGCCGAACTGCACGCCAATAAAGCGTTGGAACTCGACGACAGTTTGGCGGGTGCGTATCTCGCTCTCGGCGTAGCTAAAACACTGAATAATTACGATTTAGCGGAGCGCGAAAGATATTACCGGCAAGCCTTACAGAAAAATCCGAATCACCGGACGGCGCATTTGTGGCTTTCGGGTATTTACACGGCACGCGGCGAATTTGAACAAGCCGAAGCCGAAGCCTTGCGCGCACAGGAAATTGACCCGCTTTCCTACGGCGTGCGACTGACGCTCACCGACATCTATTTTTATTGGCGCAAACCCGATAAAGTTATCGAACAATCCGAACTGCTGCTGGCTCTCAAACCCGACGATGAGCAGGCGTTCGCGTGGCTTGCACTGGCGCACGCGCAAAAAGGCGAATTTGACAAAGCCTTCGCCGAACTTGAAAAACTTCCGCCCGATCACGCAATGCGAGTCACCGTTTTGCTCACCGCCGGACGCATCGCCGAAGCACGAAAACTTGCCGAAACCGTCGTCAACTCCGATGCGGCGAAAAATCGTCTATATGAAGTCGCCGAAACTTACGCCGTCGTCGGTGACAAAGAACAGGCGTTCGCGTGGCTTGAAAAATCATACCAAATTCGCCAAGCCAACCTCGTTTCGCTAAAAGTTGATCCCGCGCTCGACAACTTGCACGATGACGCGCGGTATCAGGATTTACTGCGGCGCGTTAATTTGGCTGAATAGAGAATTTATTTCGGTTCGCTGATTTTATGTAAATTTTTCAAATGTGTATTTTTGACGCGCCCATTTTTCTTTATGATAAACTGATTGACGAATCGCTTGTTTATATTTTGGCGAAAGTTATCAGCGGCAGTTAAAAAAGCGCGAACTTACCGTATAATCGAAGCGTAATATCTTTGTTCTTTTTAAATCAACGCAGATTTAGAAATTTCCGATAAGATTTTTGGAGATGTTTTATATGAAAGTTAGAAATATTTTAAGTATTTTGCTTATTTTTTCGGTCGCCGCAATTTCGGGCTGCCGAACAAATCTTTTCAGCGGCGGGGGCAGTGTGCCTGCCGTTGAAACTCAGTCACAACCGCCAACGCCGCCCGCGCCTCTCGTGGTTGACGGAATGCGAACCTCTTACGCCGATGTCGTTGAAAAAACATCGCCTGCTGTCGTGCGGATTGACTCCGAACGCAAAGCGAAAGTCGAACCGCAGCAGTTTCCGTTCGGCGACGACGAATTTTTCAAACAATTCGTCCCTAAACAAATGCCGCAGCAACAGCAGCGTCCGCAAGTCGAACGCGGAACTGGTTCAGGCGTGATTGTCAGTGCCGACGGTTCGGTTTTGACCAATCATCACGTCATTGACGGTGCTGAAAAAATTACCGTTAAATTTCAGGACGGCAAAACATACGACGCAAAAGTCGTCGGTTCGGATCAGCCGTCGGATTTAGCGGTTTTGAAAATCGAAGCGACGAATCTTCCCTTTTTGAGTCTGGGAAATTCTGATTCAGTGCGCGTCGGCGACATCGTTCTCGCCATCGGTAATCCGCTCGGTATCGGTCAATCCGTAACTGCCGGAATCATCTCGGCAAAAGGTCGCCGAACAGGACTCAGCGACGGCAGTTTTGAAGATTTCCTGCAAACTGACGCGCCGATCAATCGCGGCAATTCCGGCGGCGCACTTGTTAATTTGAACGGTGAATTAATCGGTATTAATTCACAGATTCTTTCATCGGGACAAGGCGGCGGCAGTATCGGCATCGGATTTTCGATTCCGTCGAATATGGCGAAATCGGTGATGGAACAGCTTTTGAAAGACGGCAAAGTCCATCGCGGACAACTCGGTGTCAACATTCAAAATATTACTGAAGACGTTGCTAAAAGTCTCAATTTGAAGGACACGAAAGGAATTCTCGTCAGCAATGTTCGCGCCGGCAGCGCGGCTGAAAAAGCCGGCATCAAACGCGGTGACATTATCACCGCAATCAACGGTGAAAAAATCGAAGACGGCAATGTTCTTCGCAACAAAGTGGCGAGTTCGCTGCCCGGAACCGATATTAAGCTCACGGTTTTCCGTGACGAACAAGAACAGGAATTCACCGCGAAACTCGACGAATTTAATGTCGAAGATGCTAAAAAAGAAAATCAAACAGACGGCGAAAACCCTGATAATCAATCGAAACCGAGCGGTAAATTGGGCTTGGATTTACGACCCGTAACACCCGACGAAGCGAAAAAACTTCAGCTTCCCGACAGTTCAACCGGCTTGCTCGTTTTGGATGTTGATCCGAACGGAGCGGCGGCGGATGAAGGAATTGCAAAGGGCGACGTGATTTTGGAAGTCAACCGCAAACCCGTCGAAACGATTCAGGAAATGCAGGCGGCACTTGAAAAATCAGGCGACAAACCGATTTTGCTGCTCGTTGCGAGACGCGGACAAGTCAGTTATTTGACCGTTAATCCTAAATAATCAGGAAATTTAGTCTAAAGCAAAAGCCTCAGATAAAGTCGGTCTTTATCTGAGGCTTTTTCTGTGCATATTCACGAAGGTTGTGATATAAAATTCAAATTCGTCAACAAAACATAGACTGATCTATTGAAACCATATTCCGAGGAATATTTAACAAATGCTAATTTACATCAATAAAAACGGACAGCAAATTGGACCTTTTGAGGAAAACAACGTCATTGAAATGCTGCGTAACGGGCAGCTTTTACCGGGCGATTACGGTATCAGACAAGGCGAAAATCAATGGCTGCCGCTGGCGCAAATGTATCCAAATCCGAATCGGTTTATGCCGCCGGTCATTAACAATCAAATGCCGCCGACCCCGAAGAAAACCGGCGGTTCGAAAGTTTGGCTGTTCGCACTTCTCGGCATCGGCGCGTTGCTGCTGATCGGTGTTGTCGCCGTCGCCGGTTTGTTTATTTTGATGAATAAAAAATCCGGCTCGAATGTCACGGCAAACACGAGTTCACCAAGTTCAAATACTTCACCTGATATACCCGCCGATTTTACCGCCTTAAAGGAAAAAGCCGAAGAATTAGCCAAACTTTCACCGCTGCTCAAATTAGATTCAAAGGCAAAATTGAAGGGAAAAATCGCGCTTGTTGAAAAGGGTAAATACGATGCCGAATTAAAAGGTTTTGACGCTTATTTTAAGGAAGTCAGAGAAACTGATATTGAGTCTTACGGATTAACAAAGCCGATGATGGCGACTAAACCTGATGAAATTGACTCCTTGGTTCAAACTATCTGCACCAAAGGCAAAATGCTCGGACGCTACGAAGGCAACATTATCGCGTATGCCAATAACTGCAAAGTTTCGCTGATAGATTACCGCAATAAAACTATTTTCGCGCAAAAATCTTTCACCAATGCCAAGCCGGAAAAATCTGTTTCTTCAACGTATGATAACGGCGAATATATTGTCATTACACCGTTCACCGATATTCAAAACTATGTCAAAAGTTTCGCGCCCGATGTAACTGCCGTTTCGATTTCGGATGCGTCGAATCTTCCGAATATCGAAGACCCGAAAAAATTCGCTTCTTCCGAAATCGCCTTTGCCAAATTAATATTTCCCGCCAAACTCGATTCAAATGCGAAAATAAAAGGAAAGATCACAACCGTTCAAACAAGCGATCTCGATCCGAAGGAAACTTTTCAGGTCGGAACAATGGTCGGGCTTGACCGTGATGGAAATCTTCAGCCGCCGCTGCCCGAAGCAATTGTTTTAACCAAAGAAAGTTTAGGTTTCAATAACGAACAAATTGCAGCGAAGAGTTCGGAAATCGAAACACTGATTCAGGTCAACTGTAAAAAAGGCAGTTACATCACGAAGGTCAAAGGAATTTCGGTATTCTCAAATGTCTGCACGGTTTCAATCGTTGATTATAAAGCCTTATCAACCGTCGCTCAAAAAACTTTTGAGTCAAAAACATTCAAAGCCGATAGATATTCCGATCCTTCGATTTATGACGACAAATTGGACACGGTTGATTTTCCGCGCACGGAAATTGAAGATTACATCAAACAATTCCCGAAAGGTTAAGTGTTTTAATAATTTGGCAAAGCAGTTCTTTTATATACAAAAACTCCAAATTATGATAAAAATTCAGTTATGTTGAACAAAATTTACTTGGCTTTTTTAGGAATCGCTTCGGTTGTGATGATCTTTTTTACTTTGTATTCGCAGAGTTGGCTGACAAGCATCGGCGATCCGAAAACGGCTGCTGAAAATTATAATTACTGGGCAAATTTGAGTTGGACGTTTCTGTGGTTTTCGAGTCTCGTACTGCTTGTTTTTGCCAATATTTTGTTATGGAAAACGCGGCGCGGTTGGGCAATGTGGACGACGCTTGCTTATTTTGCAGTCTTTACGATTATCAATTATTTTTGGCTTGACCAAAATTATTTTGATTTCAAAAAAACTCACGGATTATTGCAGGGCGAGTTTTCGGTCGGAATGTTTTTCGGAGCCGGTTTAGTTATCGTCGCGGCGGTGGTTGTCTTTCTCAACCATTTTTTGAATCTGCGCCTGAACGAAAGAATGTTCCCCCCGGCTGCACCTGAACCTGACTTGCAGCACACCGAAGAAGTTCAAAGTTAACATCCGAACTTGCGGACAAGAGTGTCCGCGTTCCTAATAAAAAGGCTTTCGATAATCAAATCGAAAGCCTTTTCTTTATGGTCGGGACGACAGGATTTGAACTTGCGACCTCTTCCACCCCAAGGAAGCGCGCTACCAGGCTGCGCTACGTCCCGATAAAGGATATTTAAGATTAAAAAACGGACTAAGGTTTTGTCAAACGCTTAATCCGTTAATCGGGGGTTAATTTGTCTCAGGTCTGTTAAAACTTAATTGTTACTTGCGCCGCCGCTGAACATTTCAAAGCTGCCCCAGATTTCATCAATCGTCTTTTCATTAGCTGCGAATTTATCTTCAGCCGTGTTCAAGATCATCACATAATTGTCGTTGATGTCTGTTCCGACCATGATGCGCTGTTTTTCCTTTGTGCCGTCTTGAGCAACCGTCGTCGCGTCGGCAACGGCATAATCACCGCCTTCGCCCTGCAATTTGCCGGGTGTCACGGTTAAACCCATTCCTTCGAGAAACTTAACCGCATCATTGAGCAAATCTTCCCTTGATCTTGTTTTGTCTTTATAAGCCAAAACAAAAATTGAAATCTCGTTCGGCGCGGGCGTTGTCGCAGTAAAAACATCAATGCCTTCAACTGTTTGCGAACCGCCGGTCGTGCCAGCCGGAACTGAAAAGCCGTAACCTTTCGACTCATCGTAAAGGTCAATCCAATTATCGGGAACCGGATTGCTCTTCGCTTTTTTGGCGTTGGTGTCAGTCGCCGGTTTCTTTTCGTCCTTCAAAGCCGTTTTCGGTGCTTCGACCTTCGCGGTCGAGTTGTTAGTTGAAGTCGTGTTTGCCGGTTTGTTCGTCGGTGCCGAACTGCTTGCCGTGTTTGCCGGTTTCGCATTGTTCGCTGAATTGGTTGAAACCGAAAAGCTGCAACCGACAAGCCCGAATGCTGAAATTGTTAATACTAAAAGTGTTTTCTTCATTTTCTCTCCTGTGCGTTTTTATTTCTTTCCTTGGATTTAGTAATAGTTCAAAGTCCGCCAACTTTTTTGTGAACTCTAAAGATTAATACCATTTAGCTTTAGAAACTATGCTCTGAATTTTATTTTACGGAACTCGGACACTCCTGTCCGAAAGCGTTTGAAAAATGCTGAAACCCTCATTTCAGTCCAAGTTAAAAAATAGTCGGGCGCATTCAAACGCTTCCGCGTTTGTTCGGACAAGAGTGTCCGAGTTCCGTTCTAATAACCCACTTTCTTGTGATAAATGGTATCAGTTATTAAAAATAGTTTGGTTATTCGACAATTGCAGTTGCTTTGCCGTTTTTGTAATAAAGCGTCACAGTCGAAATTTCGAGCAAATTCAATTTGTCCCATTCGATATACGCGCCCTTTTCGTCCTCGACGCGCAAGTCCCAAAATTTCGCTTTTTCCTTCCACGAAAAATGGATTGTAACGTCGTCGGCAGCAGCAAGAGTGTCAACGCCGAGAATGTCTTCGCCCCATTCGTTAGCACTGTGCGGTGTGACGTAAAGCGCGTAAATCTCTACGCCCGTGTTGTTGACAAGCATAAAATCCTGATCGCCAACCATCACCGGCGCAATTGTTTTCGCAGACTTTGCTTCGGCGGTCATCACTGAAACACAAATCATTCCCGCTATAAAAAATATCGCTGCCGTGTTGAATATCATTTTTTTCATTTATCTACTCTCCTTAATTTCAATTTCTAAATTTTGATTTCACTTGAACGCTGAACTTTGCGCCCTCACATACCTAAACGTGATTTGAAAAGAAAAAGGGTCATCGTGTAATGAAAGTTTTTTTTTTTTTATTTTCGTAATATAATCGGCACAACTGACGACACTCTCAATTTTATTTATGATAATGGCGGAATCGCATCAGATTACTCAATTGTTAATTGATTGGAGCAATGGCAGTGAGCTTGCTCTCGAACAACTTTTTCCGCTGGTTTACGACGAACTGCGCCGGATGGCGCGAAGTTATATGCGCCGGCAGCCTTCGGGACACACTTTTCAAACGACCGAACTGATCCACGAAGCATATATAAAGTTAGCCAAAAACGAGGAAAAAAACTGGCAGAACCGCGCTCATTTTTTCGGTGTCGCGGCACAGGCGATGCGGCATATCCTGGTTGATTATGCCCGTTCCAAACACAGCAAAAAACGCGGCGGCTGGCAGGAACGTGTCACTCTCAGTGAGAACGCAATGATTTCGGAGCAGCATTCTGAACAAATCGTCGAACTCGACAATGTTTTGAAGCAGTTGGCGACAATGGATGAACGCAAAAGCCGCGTTGTCGAATTAAAGTTTTTCGGCGGTTTGAGTATCGAAGAAATCGCCGAAGTTTTGCGAATTTCGCCGGAAACGGTCAAGCGCGATTGGCGGTTTGCGCGAACGTGGCTGCTGCGTGAATTAGCGGGTGCAAAGTGATTTAAGGGTTTTTAAATTCTTTTGCATCTCCCCTTTTCTAAATGGATGCTAAAAGATTAAAACAAGTTGAGGAAATTTATCACGCGGCGTTGGAGATTCCCGACGGCAAGCGCGAATCCTTCTTCAAAGAACATTGCGGCGAAGACCAAGAACTGCGCCGCGAGATCGAAACTTTGCTCGCGTTTGAAAAAACATTCGGCAATTTTATAGACTTGCCGCCCGAATCTCTCGCCGCCGAAATTTTCTCTGAAAAGGAAAAAGAAACCAGTTTCGTCAACCGCACAATCAATAATTACAAAGTCGAAAAACTCATCGGCAGAGGCGGAATGGGCGAAGTTTATCTCGCCTTCGACACAAAACTCGAACGCCGCGTTGCGCTCAAGATTCTGCCCGAATCTTTTACCGTTAACCACAATCGGCTAAATCGTTTCGTCCAGGAAGCCAAAGCCGCTTCCGCCTTAAATCATCCGAATATTATCACGATTTACGAAGTCGGCGAGTTTGAATCAGTCAATTTTATCGCCACCGAATTCATTGACGGCGAAACGCTTCGTGACCGTCTTGAAAAAGACTCAATGCCGTTGAGTGAACTGCTTTCCGTCGCCATTCAAACCGCTGAAGGACTTTCGGCGGCACACACTGCCGGCATTATTCACCGCGACATTAAGCCTGAAAATATAATGATCCGGCGCGATGGTTACGTTAAAATTTTAGATTTCGGTCTCGCCAAATTGTCGCAGCCGCCAAATGATTCGGGCGCGTTTAACGGCAACGAAATGGAAGCCGCAACGCGCAAATTGGTTTTGACAATGCCCGGTTCGGTAATGGGAACTGTTTCGTATATGTCGCCCGAACAGACGCGCGGTTTGGCGGACATTGACAGCCGCACGGACATCTGGAGTCTCGGAGTCGTGATGTTTGAAATGCTCACGCGGCGCGTTCCGTTCGGCGGCGAAACGATGAACGATGTCATTGCCTCGATATTGACAACCCAGCCGCCGCCGCTGTCAAAATTCATCACGCGACCGCCCGCCGAACTCGAACGAATCGTCACGAAAACCCTCCAAAAAAGCCGCGAAGAACGCTATCAAGTTACCAAAGAATTAACGCTCGACCTGAAAAGTCTGCGAAAGGAAATGGAATTTTCGGCGCAGCTTGAACGTGTTTCATATAACGGCGAAAAAAATATCACGGCGGAAATTCCTAAACAACAATTGACGGTCGCCGAAAATTTCAAGCCAACTTATCCTTCAAAATTTATTTTGATTTTACTGTTTACGCTGCTCGCTGTCGGCGGCATTTGGTGGTTTTTTGTCAAAAGTCCTAAAACACCGGAATCGCCTGAAATTGCTGCGCTGAAAACAACGGAAATTGTCAGTTGGGCGGGCGCGTCCGGTGAATTTTACAGCGTCGGATCATTTTCACCCGACGGCAAAATGATTGCCTTCGCTTCGACCAAAACAGGCGGGAAAAATATCTGGATCAAGCAGACGAATTCGGGTGAAGCAGTTCAAATTACCAAAGACGAATTCAGCAATGAACAGCCGATCTGGTCGCCCGACGGCGATGAACTGGCTTTCTTTTCGCGGCGCGGAAATCAAACCGGAATCTGGCGGATTCCGGTTCTCGGCGGCTCACCGAAACTGGCGGCGATAGTCGAGGACGGCAGCAGCCTGCTGCGTTTCTGGTCGAAACAAAATTTGATTTATTACGAATCCGAACACGATATTTACGCGATTGACGTTAGTTCCGGGCAAACCCGCAAGATCACCGATCTCGACTCGAACACGCCCGCCGAATCAATCAACATTTCACCTGACGAAAAACGTGTCGCCTACGCGACGCTTGACGGCGAAATCTGGAGCGTTTGGACTAAAGAATTAACGACCGCCGCGCCCAAAAAACTATTCAGTTCAAATGCGGAAATCAAAAACACAGTCTTTCACACCGACAATCAAAGAATTTTTTACAGCGCGTTGGTGGACGACACTTTTCAGATTTTCGTAACTGACATCAATGCCGCGCCGCCGAAACAGATCACGTTTGCCGAACGCGATTGTTTTGTGTTGGGCGTTGCGCCGGACGGCACGAAAATTTTATACGGTTCGGCAAAGGAAGAATCGGACATTTGGGGCATAAATTTAAAGGACGGAAAAGAATTTACAGTTGCGTCGGATATTGATTCCGAACTCTGGGCGAGCGTATCGCCGGACGGAAAAACAATCGCGTATCAATCAATCAAAAATCTCAGCCAGGGTAATATAATTTCAAAAGGCACTCTCCTAACCAAAAAGTTAAACTCCGATGATCCGCCGATAAAACTTGTAACCGAAGTCTTTTCATCGCTCTGGTCGCCCGACGGAAAAAACATTGCATTTTCGCACATTGCCAATAATAAGTATCAAATTTCGACGATCAGCGCGGTTGAAGGCGGGCAAAAACACTTGGCGGCAAGTGATATTGATTCCGGCTATTATTCGATTTTGCCCTACAACCGCCTGCAAACCAATGATTTCAGTTGGTCGCCGGACGGCGGCAAAATTTCTTACACTTCCAATAAGAGCGGACAAAAAAATCTTTGGATCGTCAATGCGGACGGCTCTAATGAAACTCAACTAACCAATAATAATGATTCAAAATTGTATTTTTTCTGCCCGCTCTGGTCGCCGGACGGCAAACGAATTGTTTTTTCTTCAAAAACCGGCAACAGCACGGGAAAACCGACTTACAGTATTTGGATTATTGACACCGAAACAAAAAATTTGCGATTGATGACCCAACAGAAAACTTTTTTTCGTTTAATAGGTTGGATGCTGAACGGCAAGGAACTTATTTTAGTTTCTACTGACGGTTCGGAGACGAGCGGTTTGCAAACTGAAGTTGCACTAACGCGACTTGAAACAGAAACAGGCAAAACACAGCCGATTGCTATATTGAAAGACACTTATCTGTATAACATTCACCTTGCGACGGACGGCAAAAACATTGCGTTTGCGGCGCATCGTGAAGGAAAAGATAACATTTGGCTGATTCCGGCGAACGGCGGCGTAGAGAAAAAATTGACAAATAATAATGATGCGCGGCTTTATTTTTCGAGTCTGGCGTGGTCGCCCGACAACAATTCGATCTATTTCGGCAAACAATCGCGTTACAGTTTGCTTTCGATGGTTTCAAATTTCAAATAAAAGGAGAAAAACTGAAATGATTAAAAATTTAATTTTGAAAATGACTTTAGCGATATTTGCTCTGATTTTAATGGGAAATATCGGAGTTTCCGCGCAAAAAACCGATTGTTCGAAAACAACCGATGCCGAAGTCGTTAAGGCGATTTACGACAAGTTGGAAACTAAGTACAGCGACCAGATAATTCATATCAACGTCGTTGCAAAAGACGGCGTTGTCACACTGCAAGGTTGGGCAACCACCAAAAAAGCCGCCGAGAAAATCGGCAAAATCGTTCAAAAAGTTAGCTGCGTCAAAAAAGTTGATAACAAACTGTCGCTCGAAGTCGGCGGCGGCTGCAATGTAGGTTATAAAAAATGCGGCGATATTTGTATCTTGAGCGGCGATACCTGCAACATCTGCACGGCGCGAACTTGTAATTAACATTAAAAATTTTGAGTTACAACTGATGTTTTTTGAAAAAACGAATCCGTCAAAAAGCATCTGCCAACGGGACTCGGACACTCTTGTCCGAATGGTCGCAGAGCAATCAAAAAAAACATTGGTCGGCAAATCAACCCGGTTTTCGGACGGATATTTTTGCCGTTTGCAAGGGCATTCGGACAAGAGTGTCCGAGTTCCATTTGAGGACGGTATTTATTTTCAAAGAACATAAGGCGGAACTCTAAACGTATTTTCAAATGAAATTTTTGACCTTCAAACTTGGATTAGTTTTGCTGCTGACGGCGGGAGTAGGATTGATTAATTCGCAAACGCCGACAAAGGATGCACCGCCCGAATCTTATCAGCAAACGATGGAAGGTCTGTGCCGAAAGCAAAATATTTCAGAAAATCGAACTTATATTTTTCGGACGCTGCCGTTGCCGTCAGGTGATACAGGTGCATACGGTCCCCAAAAATGGTATTCGTTTTTGGACAAAGTTTTCCCTTTTTTGCAAAGTTCAACGGATAATTACAAAACTGATGACATTCGGACACTTAAATCCGTTTATGGTAAAAACGCGCCGCTTGGCGAAACAAAACGCTCGAAAGAGATTCGTCTGACTGCCGAACAAAATCTCATTGAAGCCCAACAAGCAGGCGAACAGCGTTGGCAGGAATGGCTGAAATTGAATCCCGATAAAGACGAAACAGAAAAAAACAAAGCGGAAATTCGTATTCGGCTGCAAGGTTTGGCGGCGGCGCGTTTGCCGAAATTTGACTGGCGCGAACACGGTCTCGATGTTGGCGAAGTCGGTGATCAAGGCTTTAACTGCAATACCTGTTGGGCATTTGCATCGGTTGACGCAATGCAGATCAGCCGCCGACTCGCCGCGATTCGTTCACAGAAAACCGATTTTGACGAAACTCTGCGTCCGAGCGTTCGCCAATTGGTCAGTTGTATGCTGCCATCAACCGATTACGACTGCAAAAAATTCGGCTGGCACGGCAATGCCTTTACTTTTATGATTGACAAAGGCTTGCCGCTCGGCGGTTCGAGAAAATACGGCGAAGAAAAATCCGGTTGGGAATGCGATGCCAAAGTTTTTGTCAAGGCTTTGACGTGGGATTATGTCGTTCCGCAGGCGACGAAAATTACGCCGACTGATGATTTGAAACGTGCGCTAATCGTTCACGGTCCGGTTGTGACGGTGATGAGACTTGATGATTGTTTTGGACTCTACGGCGGCGGCGTTTTCAACGAAGAACAAAAAACCGGCGGCAGACACGTTGTTTTAGTCATCGGTTGGGACGACCAAAAGGGAGCGTGGCTGATCAAAAATTCGTTCGGCATCGGTTGGGGCGAAAACGGTTTCGGCTGGATCAAATACGGCGGCAACCAAATCGGCGAAGCCAGCGCGTGGATTATGTCCGACCCGAAACAGGAAGAAACGATTTTGAAAGAATTAAAACCTGAACAAAAATAAGTTTGGAGGAAGTGATGAAAAAAACATTATATTTCTTGATCGCAATTGTCGCGTCAATCCTTTTTCTCGGATTGTTTGATAATTCTCACGCTCAATCCAAAATCGTCGCCAAACTGGACTTTGACCCGAAAATCAACGGGTTCTCCTTCAAAAATTATGTAAATATCGGCGATCAATGGAAAGATGATATTGGTGCTGATGATTTAATTCGGATGTTCGGAGTGAAGGAAGTCTGCAAAAACCAAAATGCGAAAAACTGCGTTTTAGAAGCCGCCGCACAGAAATGGATGGAGAAAAAACTTGCGGCAATGAACATCGGTCATTGCGAAGGAATTGCCGTTGCCAGTTTGCGAATGAACTCAAATCTGCCGTTCAAAAAACGAATTTCGCCCGCAAGTTTTCAAAACGGAGTCAAAGTGCCGTTCGGTTTGCGTCTCGATCAATCGCTCGAAAACTACATTTCTTACTATTGGATTACGCAGACTTTCAAGGAAATAAAAGACGACACGGCAAAGACCGTCGCAGGTGAACGAGGTCCGGTTGATATTGTCAAAACTCTGATTGCTTCAATGAACGACCGCACGGATACTTACCTGCTTCGTTTGTGGAAATACGACAAAGACAAGCCTTTCGACGACGGTCATTCGGTTACGCCATTTGCGGTTGAAGATGCCGGAGATCACTACGTTATTGATGTTTACGACAACAATTACCCGGGCGAAACACGCTATATTTATGTCAACAAAACCGGCACACAGCAATGGACTTACAATTCAAAATCAGATTTAAAGGCAAAACCCGATTATATCGGTTACGCCGGCACGAAATCGCTCCAAATTACCGCGACTTCGTGGCGCGATAATCGTTGTTTTGACCCGACATTTGCCAAAGATGAGGAAAAATCCACCGGCTGCGGCGTTGAAACTTCGCGGCTCGATCAACCGATTTTTACCAACGCATCGTTTAAACCTTCGACGTTTTTAGCGGATGAAGACGGCGAAGAAGCCGAATTTTTTCTGACCGGCGAAGGCAATATGTTGGTCACGGACGGCGACGGAAAACGGCTCGGCTACGATCCGAATAATCGTTTTTACAATGAGGTTCAGGGCGGCGATTTTAACCTGTTAATCGGCGGTCTCGGCATAGATTTGCCGCAGTATTATTTGCCTTACGAAGAAACGGGAAATCCATATAAAATCGTCTTTTCAGGCAAAAATCTGACGGCTGAGAGTGATTTTGATTTCGTCTTTTCCGCGCCCGGATTTACCGTCGGTTTTGACGGAATTCAACTTGACCCGAACGAAACTCTGACGGCGACCGTCTCGCACAACGGCGAACAAATCACCTTTACTGCGAGTGACGACGGCGAAACGCCGGAAGTTTTCTTTGCTTTTGACCCGGACGAAGACGAAAATGCCAGTTATATCACGCGAATCGGCGGTGTCGAATTGACCGCCGGAAAAAAACTGACTTATGATTTCGACCTAGAGAACGGTAAACTTTTCTTTAGCGACGATGACGGAAATAAAGACGATTATAACATTGAGCTGATTCGTATCAACGAAGACGGTACAGAACAAGTTTTTAAAGACAATGACCTCAACATCGGTAAAGCCGATAAATATGAAATGGATTTTGGCGATTGGGACGGCAAAGGGAAAATGTGCTTTAAGGACGACGAAGACGGCGACGGCTTTGACGATGAACAATGTTTCGAGGAGTCGAATGACAATTCAAAATGAAATTTTAATACTTTCTCTGATAAAAATTTGAATCGTCAACTTTTTTAACTTTGAGCATTTCGCGCAGTTCGAGAAGCTGCGAAGCGAGATCGGATAAAGCCTGCCGACGTTCCGAATTGATTACAACCGACTTACTCTCAACAAAATCCACTTCCGCCGCTTCCAATTCCGGCTCAAAATCATCAAGGTCGTCAAATTCTTCGATTTCAGGCGCAGGCATTTGAACCGGCTGAATATAATTTTCGTGGCGAACAGGTTCAGCCGGAACAATTTTCAGGCGGCTCGTTTCGCGCAGTTCGTTTTGCAGTTTTTTTCGCGCACCGGCAATCGTGTATTCGTCAACGTAAAGAAGTTCTTTGATACGAAGCGCGATTTCGACATCGCGGCGGCGGTAACTACGCTGACCCGAACGGTTTTTTTGCGGCGAAAGCTGCGGAAATTCGGTTTCCCAATAGCGCAAAACGTGCGCCTGCACGTCAACAATATCGCAAACTTCGCCGATTTTAAAGAATATTTTTTCCGGTATTGAAACTGCCGCGTATCCCATTTTTTGCCTCTTTTGTGTTAAAGTTTTGTGTAAGTTAAGCCGTCGTTATTGTAAGATTTAATTGCCTTTGTGTCAACATTTTTTCTATGCGAAGCGAATTTCAATTTCTCGAAAATCTCAAAAAAAAATATTCGCTGACCAAAATCGGCGACGACTGCGCCGTTTTGCCGAAAGATTCGGAAACAGATTTAGTCATCACAACCGACTTGCTCGTCGAGGATATAGACTTCCGGCTTGATTGGGCAAAACCCGAATTCATCGGTCATAAAAGCCTCGCTGTTTCGCTCTCGGATGTCGCCGCGATGGGCGCGAAACCGATTTGGTCAATGGTTTCAATCGGCGTTCCCGAACGAATTTGGAAGACCGATTTTATTGACAAATTTTACGCGGGATATATGAATTTAGCGAAACAATTCGGCGTTGAATTAATCGGCGGCGACGTTTCAAAAACGCCCGATAAAATCGTCATTGATTCGATTGCGGCGGGCGAAGTAAAAAAAGGCAAAGCGATTTTGCGTTCCGGCGTGAAAGTCGGCGATTTGATTTTTGTTACGGGAAATCTCGGCGGCGCGGCGGCTGGTTTGAAATTACTCGAAAACGGCGAAAAGTTTGATGATTCCAAGTTTCAAAATCTACTTTTGCGCCAACTTGCGCCGAATCCGCAAACGGACATCGGGCAGATTTTAGGCGAAAAAAATCTGGCGACTGCGATGATTGATTTGAGCGACGGAATTTCTTCGGATTTGGCTCATTTGTGTCACGCAAGTAAAACAGGAACGAAAATTTTCGCAGAAAAAATTCCGGTCGAATCTCAAATTTCAGATTTCAAATTTCAAATCGAAGACGAAATCTCTTTCGCTTTGAACGGCGGTGAAGATTTTGAACTGCTTTTTACGGTCAATCCGAAAAAAAAAATTCAACTCGAAAAAGAGTTAAAAAACCTTCAAATTTCCTGCATTGGAGAAATCACCGCAAATAAAGAAATAATTGAGCTTATCACGGATGGAAAATCTCAAATTTTAGAGCCGAAAGGCTTCCGTCATTTTTAACAAAATTTCACCTTCCCGAAAAATAATTTCAAAAAATGCTTGACAAGCGATTTTGAACCGTGCTAAAACTTTCAACTGTTCGACAATAAAGATTGCGAACGAAAAATTTTTAGGAGATATTTTTGTGATTCAGAATTGGATACATACAACTAAAACGCCGAACGGCTCGACCGCCCGCAGAGAGATGCGGTTTAGCGTCAGCCTGAGTGTAAGTTTGTGTGCAAATTTTGAAAATTCAAATTATCAACCGACCGGCGGCGGCTTAGATCGCCTCGGAAGAAAGATTTAGAAAAGCGGGAGCGGCAAGTTTCCGCTCCCGAAACGTAAAAATTTAACGAGTTGAAAGAACTCAAGAATTGTTTTAGGAGCGGTGACGCGAAAGTTCTCGAAAAGAGAAACTTAAAAGTCGCCGCTCTTTTCGTTTTTGCTGATATTTGACAACTGAATAACCGAAAAAAGTTCGGAAATCTTGACTTTTCTGCGAGCGAAGATGCCGCGAAAAGTGAGATTATCCGAACAAAAAACGAAAAAAGGCAGAGAGTTTGGAAAGATTTCCTTCTTCGATAAAAACTTTGGCGAGTTCCAAAGAAGAAAATCTTGTTGACTTGTTCGGGGCATAATTGCGCCCGAAGTCTGTCTAAAATCTCTGCCTTTTTCATTTTACACACAATTTTTATATTTTTCACATTTAACTCTGTTATAGCTTTTCACGCATCGGTCGCCGTCGGTTAAGGCAGGCAGTCTGTAAAACTGTCGCGGTTCACGCTGCGAAAGTTCAAATCTTTCCCGATGCACCAATTCGATTCGGGATTTAGGATTTGGGATCGCGGATTTATTTTAATCCCAAATCCGAATTTCCAAATCCCAAATCAAGATGTGAGCGAAACTCAAATGGCTGAGTAGCGGTCTTCCAAACCGAAAGCTGCGGGTTCAAATCCCGTCGCTCACTCCAATTTTTACGACTTTGTAGCTCAGACGGAATCAAAGAGCGCAAGTTTCCGAAACTTGAGGTCACGCGTTCGAGTCGCGTCAAAGCCTTGCAAACCTTTAGGCGTGTAGTTTCAATCGGCAAAATGCCGGTCTCCAAAACCGAAGTTTTCAGTTCAAATCTGAACGCGCCTGCCAAATTTTCTCCGGTCGCGTTAAGAAAAACGTGATTTCTTAAACCTCACCTCACAATCCTTAAACTTTAACCATCCACTGAAGCAGATGGTTCTGACAATTCACGGAAGGCAAGCCAAATCGGTATGGCAGCAGTCCTGAAAACTGCCGCGCGGCGACGCGCATAGAGGTTCGAGTCCTCTGCTTTCCGCCAATTCGATTTGTGATTTTAGATTGAAATAAATCCGCAATCCCAAATCCTAAATCCCAAATCAAAATGGGGGCGTGGCGCAATGGAATTAGCGCAATTCATTACGAATGAATAGGTTGGAGGTTCGAGTCCTCTCGCCCTCTTCAAAAAATATTTACGGCTTTGTAGCTCAATGGAATTAGAGCGCAGGTCTTCTAAACCTGATGTTGCGGGTTCGAGTCCCGCCAAAGCCAATACGATTTTGGATTTTGGATTGCCGATGGCGGATTTCAATTTTCAAATTATTTCGGGGTCGTCTAACTGACAGGACGTATGATTTTGGCTCATAAAATAGAGGTTTGAATCCTTTCCCCGAAGCCAACTTTTTTTAATTTCCGGGCGTTCCGCAGATGACTATACGGGCTTGTTTTGGGAACAAGTTTTCGCAGGTTTGAATCCTGCCGCCCGGACCAATCTTTAATTTCAAATTACAGATTCCAAATTAATCTGAAATTTGAGATCTGGAATCTGAAATCTTTTACGCCGACGTAGCCAAACGGCAAAGGCAGCAGTTTTAGAAACTGTAATTTGCGAGTTCGACTCTCGCCGTCGGTATTTTATATTTTTTTCACGTCGAAGTGGCGGAACGGAAGGCAGACGCGCAAAGTTTACGATGCTGAAAACTTTGTGAGAACGAGACTCGTGCGGGTGAAATTCCCGCCTTCGACACCAATTTTTATTTCGGGCTGATAATGTAATCTGACAGCATAAAAGTCTTGCACACTTTTCGTAAGGGTTTGAATCCCTTTCAGTCCACCAGTTCGATTTGGGAATTAGGACTTGTTTTCAATCCGTAATCCGAATTAACCAATCTCAAATCCGCCCGCTCGCGTAGCCCAAATGGAAGAGGCGAAAGTTTCAAAAACTTTTTATGTGCAGGTTCAAATCCTGCCGCGAGTATTTTCTATTTTTAACAAGCGCGTGTAGCCCAATTCGGCAAGAGGCGGCTGACTTAAAATCAGCAGGTTGAAAGTTCGAATCTTTCCACGCGCATTTTACACGAGGACGTAGGCAAACGGTTAAGCCGCCAGCCCTTCAAGCTGGATATTGCGGGTTCGAATCCCGTCGTCCTCGCTAAAATTAATTCACAATTCAGATTTCAGATTCCAGATTTCAGATTATTCTTCAATCTGGAATCTGAAATTTGGAATTTGGAATTAGAAAGCGAGTATAGCCAAGCGGTTTAAGGCGTTGGTCTGCAAAACCAATCATCATCGGTTCAAATCCGATTGCTCGCTCCAATATTTTATCAGGCGAATGCCGAATATGACTACATCGGAAAGAGCGTTTGACGTAAAAAATCAAAAGGTCGTCGGTTCAATTCCGACAATTCGTCAAGGCGAATTTAGCTCAGTTAAAATGTCATTTCAAATTTTGTCGCCTGTTTAATTTTCTCTGCGGAAACGTGATGAAACGGTAGCCATAACGGTTTGCTAAACCGTCGAGTGAAAACTTTTGCAGGTTCAAGTCCTGCCGTTTCCGATAAATTTCAGTTATCAGTCAACAGTTATCAGCTATCAGATAGTGTTTTGATAACTGATAACTGTTGACTGTTTCTGTGGATTGTAGCTTAACCGGCAAAGCGTCGCACTGTGAATGCGAAGAATGTGAGTTCGATTCTCATCAATTCACCCAGTTCGATTTTGGATTGCCGATTTTGGCTTTTGGATTGTTCGTTGATAACGATTGATTTATAAATCCGAAATCAGCAATCCAAAATCCCAAATCAAAATGGGATTGAAGCACAAAGGCTGTGCGTCCGATTGTCTATCGGAAAGGTGCGGGTTCGATTCCCGTCAGTCCCGCCAAATTTATTAATTTCTAATATTACCGGAGCGTGATGACTGGAGCGCAATCCGTCCCGGTTGCATTGAGTGTTTGCTTCAAACGCGAACAAGCCTCCGCCATTTTGAAACTCGAATAAACACCGAACTCGAATAAACACCGAAAATGTTTGAACGCGAAAAATTTGTTTTATTTCGATTTTCGAGATAATAAACGCGTTTTCGCGCAAAAAGACTGCGCTCATTGCAACCGGGACGGATTGCGCTCCAGTCCGCTTCGCGTTGTCACATCAGTTAATTACTCACTATCCGTGCTTTTTAACGCCCACAAAACCAGCAGCGGTTGGAAAAATAACCGAGCGAGTCTTTTCTCGTCCGTGTCCAGACCGAATGCGCTGCGCTGATTGACGTATTGCGAGATATTACCGGGAAAAACGGCGACGAAAAAAGCGGCGGCGATTTTGCCGATTGTCGCCTGATGTTCTTCGTTCGTCAGCACGAGCGAACTGCCGAGCGCGATTTCGGCAACGCCCGATAAAAGCACCGTGTCGTCAATGTCGAGCGGAACCCAATCGGGAACCTGCGCCTGAAAATCCTTTCGCGCAAAAGTCAGATGACTGACACCGGCAAATATCAACATTCCGCCCAAACCGATGCGGGCGATTTTCTTCAATGTTTTTCCGTCCATAGAAATTTATCTTACGTTTCGCGGCGGATGAAATCAATCAAAACAATTTACGGTTGGATGGCTTAGATAGATGAGCATCGGTCTGAAGAGCCGAAAAGGTTGGTGCGATACCAACTCCAACCACCAAATAAAATAATGAAAAATAAACTTTGGAAGAACGATTACGGTTGATGACGTTAATTAAATTCAACACAATATAATAATTTCGGAGGTGAGAGAAATGGCTGATTCACAAACGCTTTATGACGATTCGCGGTTTTATGATCTGGTTCACGGCGATTTTGCCCAGCCGGAAGTATTGGCTTTTTACGAAGACAAAATCGCACAATACGGTTCGCCGGTTTTGGAAATCGCCTGCGGCAGCGGCGCGTATCTGATTCCGTTTGCCGAAAAAAATATCGAAGCCGTCGGCGTTGATATTTCGACGGAAATGCTGCACAGAGCGGAAGAAAAAGCGTCGGCGCGAAATGTTTCGCTCAATCTGAAAACGGGCGATATGCGGGATTTTGAATTGAATCGTCAATTCCCTTTGATTTTGCTGCTCGGTAATTCTTTACAGCATCTGACGACGCGCGAAGATGTCGAAAAATGTTTCGATTCGGTCAAAAAACATCTGACTTCGGATGGTCGTTTTATCGTCGAAGTGTTTAATCCTTCGCTGAAAATTTTGACGCGCAAGCCTGATGAAAATGTTCTCGATTCGGAATATGAAACGCCCGAAGGAAAGTTTATTTTGACGGGAAATGTTGACTATGACGCGGCGACGCAGATCAATCGGATCGAATGGAATTATCGAAATACGCTGACTGAAAAGACAAAGCAATTCAAATTTACGATGCGCCAGTTTTTCCCGCAGGAACTCGACGCGCTGTTTTTCTACAACGGATTTCACATCGAACAAAAATTCGGCGACCGCGACGGCTCACCTTTCAAAAGCGATTCACCGCGCCAAATCGTGATCGCCAAACTTGCCCGATAAAAGTTTGGACAAACTTTAGCAATCACGTTCAGAGTTCACGCTTTAGCGTGCGCCCGCCAGCGAAGCGCGGCGGGACAAACTAAAGTTTGAACTCTGAACGTGATTGGCAAACTTTTTCAATTCAAATAATCACACACAATTTCAGCCGATTAGCTCAGCGGCAGAGCGTCTGCGCGACAGGCAGAAAGTCATTCAATTTTGGATTTTGGATTGCCGATTTGGGATTGAAATCCAAAATCTAAAATCTAAAATTTTCATGGCGGTGTAGCTTAATCGGATTAAAGCGTCGCTCTCATAAAGCGAAGATTAAAGGTTCAAATCCTTTCTCCGCAACTCAATATCAATTACGAATTTCAAATTATGAATTACGAATTGAAGAAATTTTCATTCGTGATTCAACGCCGGCGAAGTAGCTTAACGGAAACAAGAGCGTCTGTCTTGTAAACAGAACGATGCGAGTTCAAATCTCGCCTTCGCCTCCAACTTTTTATAAACGGAGATTTTTTTATGGGAATGTTCGATTACTTGAAATGCGAGTATGAATTGCCTGATTCGTCGGTGCAAAACGAATCGTTTCAGACGAAATCATTAGACAGCACTTTGGCAAATTATACGATTACGGCAGACGGGCGATTAATTCATCACGCGGTTAAATATGAATCTGTCCCCGAAGAGGAACGTCCGTATTTCGGCACGCCGGAATGGGAAAAACCACTCGGAAAAATATGCGGTTCGATGACGAGCGTTCCAACCGGCGATGTTGAAATCGCATATCACGGCGACATTCGTTTTTACACTTCAATCGGCGCGCGTGAAACCGATGATTACAAATGGTTTGAATACGAAGCGCGTTTTACCGACGGAAAACTGCAATGGATAAAGCGCGTCGAACGTAAATAATTTTGGCGGAGTAGTTTAATCGGATTAAAATGTTGGTCTCATAAACCGAAGATTAAAGGTTCAAATCCTTTCTCCGCAACCAATTACACATTGCAGGAATGGAGCAATGACGGCTCGACAGGTTCATATTCTGTAAATCGGCAAGTTTAAATCTTGCTCCTGCTTCCAACTTTTTTCACGGAACATAGCTTAATTCGGCAAAGCATTCGGCTGATAACTGAAAGAGTAAAGGTTCAAATCCTTTTGTTCCGACCAACTTACAAATTAAAAATTAGTAGTTAAAAATGTAAAATTTTGCATTTTTAACTACTAATTTTTAATTCAAAAACAATCTTACCCAAAACAAACGCGGTCGAGCGATTTGCGAGGACGAAAGAATGCTGAAAATTCATTCCTTTTTGTTCGCAACGAACACGATTGTCTTTCGTCCGAAGATGCGAATCTTTCGCCGCGTTTGCCAACCAATTTCGATTTGGGATTTCGGATTTCGGATTTGGGATTGTTTCGTAAAAAGTTTATTCCGGGATAACTCAATCGGTAAGAGTGCCTGCCTGTTAAGCAGGAAGTTCAGAGTTCAAATCTCTGTCCCGGAGCCATTTCGATTTGTGATTTGGGATTGAAATAAATCCGCAATCCGAAATCACAAATCCAACATCTATTCGGGTCGGTAGCTAAGTCAGGTTTAAGGCAGCGGACTTTTAATCCGTTAATCGTGAGTTCAAATCTCACTCGACCCACCAATCATTTTGTTAATATGTTTTTATGGAAAAATTATGGGACATAAAACTCGGATAATGTATATCGAACATAAAGACGAACGTCTTGCCGGCGATGCTCGAATTGGTCTTGTTACTTTTTCAAAAACAGGTCAATCGCTTTATTATGACGGCAAAACTTTTAAATCGTTAAACGGTCGCGGCATCAAAGGAAATTTTGCAGATGTCGAAACAGGTGAAGAATATTGGATTTCAGGCTGTAAAAAAGACGGAACGGATGCACTTTTTCCAAACAAAGTTGAAATTGATGATGACGTTTGGGAAGAATATTGGACGGAAATCCGAAACAAACCCGGAATGACAAAGGACAAAGCACCAAAAATTTCCGCAAAATACTCAAAATAAAATCACAAAATTTCGGCGAATGCCCGGTGGAACTACATTGCAAATGTCGTGGTCGTTGGTTCAAATCCAACCGCATTGAAAGATGCGTAGCTCAGTTTGGTAGAGCGCGAATGTTTCATCAACACCTTGTCGCCGATACATTTTCGGGAAGCGAATGCCGAAAGGATTACATCAACTTGTCTTAGAAACAAAAAGTATCTTTTCAAAACTTTGTCGCTTCCCTTTCAATTTTTCAGTCAATTCTACTTAAAAGAATTCTACTTCCGGGATATAGCGGCTGTGCCGCCTGATGTGCGGCGACGGCTATGCCTCGCCGTCAATGCTTCTTCTGATGCTTTGAGGCTGCGCCTCATCTTCCAAAGTGAGGCGCAGCCTCAAAAAATAAGCAAGACTCACCGAAAAGGCACAGCCTTTTCGCACATCAGGCGGCACAGCCGCGAAGAATTAAAACATTCGTTTTTTTGAAAACACTGCTTTTTAAACTCAAAACATTGCAATTATTAAACAATTAAAATTTACAATCTCGCTCCAAAACGGAATGCGAAAACTTGTCCAAAAAGGAGGAAATTATGGCAAACAAAAATTTATTTCAAACCGTGCGCGGAATGCTCGCGCCGAAGACCGACACGATCAACGAAGCGGGCGGAACCGCTTATAAATTGTCGCCGAAACACGCGCTCGCGCAGTATGCGGCGACGGGTTGTTTCTCGAATACTTTCTACGCCGATGCAAGCGAACAACTTGAAAAAGTTCTCGCTTTGACGAAGGGCTTGGACGCGGAATTTATCGCTAAACTGGCGATTTACGCGCGTGAAAAAGGCTTTATGAAGGATATGCCCGCGCTGCTCGCGGCGGTTTTATCAACCAAAGATAAAGCGTTATTTGAAAAAGTTTTTCCGCGTGTGATTGATAACGGGAAGATGCTGCGAAACTTTGTGCAGATTATGCGAAGCGGCGTGACTGGCAGAAAATCGCTCGGTTCCCTGCCGAAACGCGCTGTTCGTGAATGGTTTGAATCGCGGAAAACCGATCAAATTTTCAAGCAGTCGGTCGGACAATCTCCGTCGTTCGCCGACGTTTTGAAAATGGTTCACCCGAAGCCGAAAGATGCGGAGCGTGAAGCACTTTACGGATATTTTATCGGTCGTGAAATTGATGCCGATAAACTTCCCGAAATCGTCAGACAGTTTGAGAAATTCAAATCGGGCGACGTTTTGGAAGTTCCGAATGTTCCGTTTCAGATGTTGACGGCTCTGCCGATTTCGACGAACGAATGGACACAGATTGCGCGAAATGCCGCGTGGCAGATGACGCGAATGAATCTCAACACTTTCCAGCGTCACGGAGTTTTCCGTAACGCCGAAATGGTTGAGATCATCGCCGACCGTCTGCGCGACCGTGAAGCGATTAAACGCGCCAAAGTCTTTCCATATCAATTACTTATGGCTTATAAAATGGCTGAAAGCAACAAGGAAATTCCGCGAGCAATTACCGAAGCGTTGCAGGACGCGATGGAGATTGCGACGGAAAACGTGCCGAAAATTGCCGGCAAAATTTACGTTTGCCCCGACGTTTCGGGTTCGATGGCGAGTGCCGTCACGGGTTATCGCAAAGGCGCGACGACTGATATGCGCTGCATTGATGTTGCGGGTTTGGTCGCTTCGGCGATTCTTCGCAAAAATCCGACGGCGGAAATTCTGCCGTTTGAAAACAACGTCGTCAACATCGCGCTCAATCCGCGAGATTCGGTGATGACGAACGCGCAAAAACTGGCAAAAATCGGCGGCGGCGGAACGAACTGCTCCGCGCCTTTGCAGCAGCTCAACCGCGCCAAATCACAGGGCGATTTGGTCATCTACGTTTCCGACAACGAATCGTGGATTGATTCAAACCGCGCGTGGAATCGCGGCACGGAAACGCTTGCCCAATGGAACGAGTTCAAATCCCGCAACGCGCAGGCAAAACTCGTCCTTCTCGACATCCAGCCAAACGCCCACACGCAAGCCTCCGAAAGAGCCGACATTTTGAACGTCGGCGGATTCTCCGATCAGGTTTTTAACCTAATCACCGAATTCGCCAACGGCAATCTCGAAGCCGATCATTGGGTTGGTGTGATTGAGAAGGTTGAGATATAAAAATCTTTTTGACTTCTCTTTCAATACCAGAATGTGACAAATATAATAGAGTGGGTTTAAGTGAGCAATGCGAACTTAAACCCTGCGAATTTTTAATTATTATGGACGAAATATTTCAAACAAATCAAAAACCATCAATTGAAGTTTTTCACGCAAACTCAGAAGCCGCTTTGGAAGGCGTTAAATTAGTTTGCAGATTTATGGAAAAAGTCGAGTCGAGCATAATGGGAACTAGAATTAATGCTGAAAAAGATTTGAACAGACTCAGGAACGATTTTCTTACTGGACTCTGGTATAGAGCATTCGCTTGGATAAAAAGTATATCAATGATTAACCACATTTGTGGATTACAAGCGTTTGCTACTGCAAATAGAGCATTGCTTGAATTTTCAGTTGATATGATTTTTCTTTCAAATGACAAAACTAATTCAAATGGCGAGAAATTATTTTGGTTTATGCAGTCTGAAAAACTGAAAGTTGCTGAAAATTTAGTCAGCTATGGTCAAATCAATAATCGCCCGGATTTAGTAGCAGTATGGAATAATTTTGCCATAAATAATCGCATTATTATTAAAGAAAAACGAAAATTATATTGGGATTCTGGAATCAAATTTAACGCTAATGTTCATCCCAATAAAAGATGGACAGGAAGCAGTGATCTTAAGGTTGATGTTGTAGAAGCAGACAAAGTTTTTGAAGCGTTAATCAGAAAGTCATTAGGAATGAAACTCGAAAATTATTATAAAACTGAATACAGCAGAGTGAATTGGCTCATCCATTCTGGAACATCATCGTTCTGGAATTTACCAGCGGAATCTTTTGAAGCTGAAGCCTGTCTAAACTTTATTTTTATCGCTAGTTTTGGGGTTCTTTGTTCGGAAATTATTTTAAGGGATTTTGAAATTAACAAGTATTGGGAGAATTACGAAAATGAAATCACAGAATTAAATAATCAAAGAAATGAACTGATTAATCAAGTTCCTGAAATTCCTTACCCTAAAAATTTAATTTAGCGAAAATCATTTTGGCGAATGCCGTCGGGAATACATTGGTATAGAAAGTTCGACTCTTTCCCGCTCCAATACAATTTACGGGGCGGAATTCTCGGCAATCTTGTCGCCAAAACATTTTTTATCGCTCGAATTTGTTTATCAGATTAAGAATGACCAATTCGGATGTGATAAAATTTCAACAATGAGCAAAACTATTTCCGCACTGTTTTTGCAAAGGAGATAAACAAAATGAACGCAACATTGACCGTAGAAACTGCCAAAATCTCTGTTCCGCGCGACCGCTTTACGTTTTATTTCGGTGAGCGAAGAAAACCGAGTATTGATGAATTTGTAAGAATTTGTCAATTAAACGGCGATATGCGAATCGAGATGAACAAAGAAGGAGAAATTTCCGTTATGCCGCCTGTCCACGCAGACACGAGTGAGAAAAATTCCGAAATCGGATACCAGTTGCGTCATTGGTCAAAAAAAGATAAGACCGGAAAAGTTTATGAATCGTCGGGCGGTTTCGTGTTGCCGAACGGTGCGGTTCGTTCGCCTGATGCTTGTTGGATATTGAAAGAGCGGCTCGAAAAATTGAGCGAAAAGGAACGGCAGGGTTTTATCAATATCTGTCCTGATTTCGTTATTGAGCTGCGTTCCGCTTCCGATTCGCTGACCAAACTAAAGGCAAAAATGGCGGAATATATGGAAAATGGCGCGAAATTAGGCTGGCTGATTGATCCAACCAAAGACAAAGTTTATATCTTCCGCCAAAATACGGATGTCGAAATATTGGAAAAGCCGAAAACTCTTTCGGGTGAAAATCTCCTGAAAGGTTTTAAACTCGATTTGAGCGAAATTTTATAAACCGCTAAATTTATTCTCCGACTAATGCTTAGTCACCAAAGTTTTTGGATTTTGTCGCATAGCGACTCACTGAATTTAGCCGTGTGTTTCAACACACGGTCAGGCAAACAAAGCATTTTGTCGCGTCGGCGACAACTGACGTTTGTCGCAATGTTCAATCGTCGCTGACGCGACGTGATTCGCCTGACAACTACCGTGCGTTGAAACGCACGGCTAAATTCATAAAATCGCTCACGCGATAAATTTAATAAATTGCGTTAAAAAGCATTACATTATTCTCTCCGTCACGAACTTGCGCTATTTTTGATTATCAAGGCTGTTAATAACTGCAATCAGTGAGTTTATCGAAGCGGCGTTGGCGGTCGCGTCGGGTTGGGCGGCGCGGGCTTTTTTCAGCACGTCGTCAATCGCGGTGTCCATCTGCGTCCATTTTTCAGGGTTCAGCGGGCGCAGTTTTGTCTGCGCGTCGTCCCACGCGGTTTCCAGTTCGGCGGCTTTCGATTTGGCGGCGGGCGAATCTTTGGCGTTGACTTTTTGGAGCATTTCTTCGGCGATTTTGCGGAATGCCGACAGATCGCCGAGCGGTTTTGCCGAATCAGTGACAGTTGGTTTTGCGGCGGTGGTTGAAGGTTTTGACGTTTGTTTACCGAGATTGTCCATCACGGAAATGAAAGATTTCAGAGATTCGCCGCTCGTCGTTTGTCCGCCGCGCACCTTGGTTAAAACGTCGTCAATCGCATTATCCATCTCAGTCCATTTTTCCTCGTTCATCGGTTTCAAACGCGCCTGCGCGTTGTCCCAAGCGGCTTCGAGATCGTCCGCGCCGGATTTTGCGCCGGACATATCTTTGGCGTTGACTTTTTGCAGCATATCGTCAGCAATCGCTTTGAAAGATGACAGATCGCCGAGCGGCGCAGACGGCGAAACTGCCGCCGCCGCTTGATTTTTAAGCTGTGACTGACGCGCGAAATAACCCGCCGTGCCGCCGATGACAAAAAGTAGAGCGACCGCCGCGACTTGCCAAATTACACCTGTCGAAACTTTATTTTCAGCATCGTTTTCCGCTTCGGGTTCAGCGATAAAATCGCGTCTGGTCGCCGCCAGATAAATAACGACGGCGAGAATCGCCAAGAGGAAAATCGCGCTTGTCACGCTCGCGCCGAGTCCCAAACCGCCGTTAATTTTCGATTGCGAAAGATAATCGCCGAGCGACGCGCCGAGCGGTCGGGTTAAAATATATGCGATCCAAAACGCCAGCACCGCGTCGAGTCCGAGCCGATAACCGAGCCACGCCGCCGCGATAATTCCGAGAACGATAACTCCCGTCAAAAGATAGCCGAGTCCGAGTTTTTCCGCCATCAAATCGCCCGTCGCCGTGCCGAGCGCGAACGTGAACAGAATCGCCAGCCAGTAGAAAACTTCCCTTTTCGTCGTAAAAATCGAATGAATCGAAAGTGTCTTTTCGCTTCGATACCAGAGCGCGAAAGTCGCCGCGAGCGCGACGGTAAAAATAATCGTGCTGGCTTCGAGCGGAAATTTCAGCACGTCGGTTAAAATATCGGTAATCAAAGTTCCGAAAACACTGATTAAAACAACCGCGAGCCAGTAAATCGGCGGCACATATTTTTTCGCTTTGAACTGAAAAAACAGGACGACCGCGAGAAAGATTCCGGCGGCAAACGAAGTTCCCGTCAAACCCAGACCGAGATTGACATTCAGAAAATCCGACGCAGTTTCGCCGACCGTCGTGCATAAAACCTTGATGATCCAGAAAAATACCGTCACCTGCGGCACTTTGCTGAACATTGCTTCGCCTGTATCAAAATTACCCGTTCGCGCTTTGTTTTTAGTCATATTGTTTTCTTTTCCTTTTTCCGCCAACTGCACAGTAACACCGAACAGTATTCGACACGACAACGGTTCGGCGTTATCTATTCACTTTATAACTTGATAGATAAATAGAGGATTAACAGTTATTTAGAAATATAAAATTTATTTTCAACTTTCAGAAGAAATTTGATTAATCATTTATAATGAAATTCTAAAATCAGTAAGTGTTGAAATCAATTATTTTGGAGAAATTATGCAGCAGAGAAAACTCGGAAAAAGCGGATTGGAAGTCTCGGAACTCGGTTTCGGCTGTATGGGAATGAGCTTCGGATTAGGTCAGCCGATGGAAAAAAATGACGGCATCGCGCTGATTCGCGCGGCGGTCGAACGCGGCGTGACGTTTTTCGACACGGCGGAAGTTTACGGACCTTTTACTAATGAAGAATTAGTCGGCGAAGCACTTGAACCGATGCGTAAAAATGTTGTTATTGCGACGAAATTCGGCTTTAATATCAACACTGATGCGACTCCTTCCAATCTGCCGCCGTTAAATAGCCGACCCGAACATATTAAAGAAGTTTGTGACGCTTCGCTGAAACGTCTGCGAACCGATTATATTGATCTGTTTTATCAGCACCGCGTTGACCCGGAAGTTCCGATTGAGGAAACGGCAGGCGCAGTCAAAGATTTGATTGACGCAGGTAAAGTCAAATATTTCGGCTTGTCGGAAGCCGGCGTTGACGTGATTCGCCGCGCTCACGCCGTTCAGCCTGTCACCGCTTTGCAGAGCGAATATTCGCTCTGGTGGCGCGAACCGGAAGCGGAAATTTTTCCTGTTTTGGAAGAATTGGGAATTGGTTTCGTGCCGTTTTCACCGCTCGGCAAAGGTTTTCTGACGGGAAAAATTGACGAAAATACGACGTTCGATCCGAATGATTTTCGCAACACCGTGCCGCGCTTTTCTGAAGAAAATCGCAAGGCAAATCAATCGTTAATTGATTTGATCGCCAAATTCGCCATTGCGAAAAAC
The DNA here is from genome assembly GCA_965247805.1 of Pyrinomonadaceae bacterium. Taxonomy (GTDB): domain Bacteria; phylum Acidobacteriota; class Blastocatellia; order Pyrinomonadales; family Pyrinomonadaceae; genus JAFDVJ01. The sequence continues at coordinate 1,926,609 of OZ252034.1, read as the reverse complement.
GCGACACCGGCACAAATCGCGCTCGCGTGGGTTTTGGCGCAAAAAGATTGGATCGCGCCGATTCCGGGAACGACGAAGCTTCATCGCCTCGAAGAAAACCTCGGCGCAATTGATGTCGAATTAACGGCTGACGATTTGCACGAACTGGAAAATCTGACTGCCCAGATTGACGTGCAGGGCGCACGATATTCTGAAAACGCGCAAAAGATGATTAATCGGTAATAGATTCAAATATTACCGAACCGTAATTATAAAAAAGGCGAGATGACTGACGAATCAATCATCTCGCACGGATTTAATTAATTTTAGGTTTGTTCTACTTCATTTTGTTTCGCGCTTTCAGTTCCTTCAAAATCAGGAACAACATCACGACGATCAGCGGCGGGCTGACGATAAAGAGAATGAACAGAATTTGGAACAAATAAGCCATCGGATCAGCGGCGCGGCTGAAGTCCGAAGCCTCGACAAGCGCGGGCGAAAAGGTCGTGGTTTCCATCAAATCGCTGTTGACAATCGCGTCGCCGAGCGATGTCAGACTAAAACTGACAACCCAAAATCCGATCACAAATGCCGCGAGTATTTTGATAAATTTCATATTGCAATTCATATTTTTACACCTCGATTTTGAAATAGATTATCACAAAACCGGCAATTCAAAAAGGATTTTTCGGCAGTCTAACGAGCGTTGCGAAAATCTCTGCATTTATCAAATTGTTTAGCGATAAAACTCGCAAAGCGCGTAACGCCGTCCGTCCCGGCGGCTGCCCCGGAATGCGTCCCGCATTCATCAGCGAACAGCGAAGCGCATTCGCTTTCGGCGCGCGAGACGCACGCCGGACAGCCAGCGAGACGCTGGCGTTACATTTTCGCTATTTGCCTTGCGCCATTTGTTCGAGAGTTTTGCGAAACGCCGCACCGTTTTGGGTTTGGGCGTTTGGCGAGAGCGTTTCGGTTTGTTTGCCGTTCGCGTCCGACGCGGAAATTATCGAATAACTCTGGCGTGTGCGCGGAACATAGATTAGGAATTTGTGCGCCGTGTTTTCGGCATTGACACCTTTGAAAATGACTTCTTCAAAACCGTCGCCGTCAACGTCCTGCGGCTCGAAAATCCAGTTCGCGCCGTGAAATTCCGGCACATCGAGCGAGATTCGCGCCGTGATTTCCCACGCGCTGTTAATATTCGGACGCTCGACCGCAAAGATATGGGTTTTGCCCATCTCAACCATATTGTGAATGCAGACAATTGCGGAATCCTTCGGCGTTTTGATGATCTGTTTGCCGTCGGCGCGGTGTTCGGTCGTCGAGGTGATTTTCGTGATGACGGCATCGGCTTCGTCTTCCGAGATTAGCGGAATCGTCGCTGTTTTATCGTCATTCGTCACCGGCTTTTTCGCAAAATCGTCGCCCATCGGCATCTTGTGATCCATCTGATCCATATCGGACATCGGTTTCGGATCGGTTTTATTTGTCGCGGTGTTGGCAGCGACAACCGGAGTCGAACGTGATTTCATCCAAAAAAATCCGCCGATTGAAAGTGCGCCGATCAAAACGACTCCGGCGGCGGTCGCGGCGGCAATTTTGAAATTACCCGGACCTTTATTGACCGTTTCGGGCAGAATCTGCGCGGCTGATCGGGGAATTTGCGAATCGGTGGTGACGTTCAGATGCTGCGTCAACGGCTGAATATTGCTTGCCGTCGTTATCTGCGGCGTGTGCAAATTTATTGCGGGCGAAGTTTCGCCGGTGATGCTCGATTCGAGCAACACTTTCGCAGCGGCAGCATTTGCGGGACGATCTTCAGGATTTTTTGAGAGCAGACGATTAACGATATTTGCCAGAGACGGAGGAATTTCGGGCGCGAATTCTTCAATGCGCGGAGCCTCGACCATCGCGTGTTTGATAATTACGGCGGATAAAACTTCGTCGTTGAACGGTGGACGACCCGCCAACATTTCATACAATAGCGCACCGAGCGAATATAAATCGCTCCGCGCTTCGACCGGATTTCCCAGACATTGTTCCGGCGACATATAAAACGGCGTGCCGACGAGCAAGCCGTTGCCCGTCATCGAAAGTTTCATCGTCTCGGCGTTATCTTTGTTGAGCAGTTTGGCGATGCCGAAATCAAGCACGAAAACGCCCTGCTCGTTGAGCATAATATTCGCCGGTTTCAAATCGCGGTGAATGATTCCGAGTTTATGCGCCTCGCTCAAAACATCGCAGATGCTGACGGCGATTTCGACCGCTTTTTGGTATGAAAGGCGACCTTCATTTTTCAAAACGTCGGCAAGCGTGATGCCTTCGACAAATTCCATCACGATAAAAAGTCGTCCGTCGGGCAGCGTCCCCGAATCGTAAATCATCGCGGCGCGTGGATGCCGCAGCTTTGCCATCAGCTTGGCTTCGCGCACGAAACGCTGGTTAACGTCAGTATTTCCTGCGACTTCCGGGTTGATAATTTTAACGGCAACCGTGCGGTCGAGCGTCAGATGCGTCGCGCGATAAACCGTTCCCATTCCGCCGCGTCCGAGCAATTCTTCGATTTTTAAATTGTTGGCGATAACTTGCGGCACGGAACTGCCCGCCGGAGCGTCAAAACTTTCCATATTTTTTGAACCCTTTTGCGGCTGATTTTAGGGAGCCAATCAGCATCTAATTTTTGTTATTTATAAACAGTATTAATATACACTTTCTTCAATTTTACCGAAAATTAAAATGAAGCGGGTCGCCAAAAATTTTCATTTACACGGGCGAATGCCGGAATGACTACATTTCTTGAAACGAAAACAAACGTCATTTCAAATCTTGTCGCCCAATTTTTTTTACAGTTATCAGTCAACAGTTATCAGCTATCAAATATTGTATTCTGATAACTGATAACTGTTGACTGATAACTGATTTCAGGAGGAAATATGCCATATAACAAACTAAATATTTCGGGCGCAAAATCGGATGTTCTCGCGTGGGTGCATCACGATTTGTCGCTCGACGAACAAAATATGCTGCGTAATCTATCGCGTCTGCCGTGTCTTTACAAGCACGTCGCGCTAATGCCTGACGCACATCTCGGAATCGGCTCGATGGTCGGTTCGGTAGTCGCTACGAAAGATGCGGTGATTCCGGCGACGGTCGGGGTGGACATCGGCTGCTTTACGGGCGAGACGCTCGTGCCGACTCTCGACGGAAATTCATTTTCGCTCAAAGAATTGTCAAAACGGGATGAAGAATTTATCGTTTACGCCTGCACGCAAAGCGGGAAAGTTGTCGCAGCAAAAGCGACGGCTAAAAAGACTCGTGCGAATGCCGAACTCGTCAAAGTCGTTCTCGACAACGGCGCGAAAATTCGCTGCACACCTGACCATAAATTTATGCTTCGTGACGGAAGTTTCGTTGAAGCAAAAGATTTGAAATCGGGCGAATCGCTGATGCGGCTTTATCGTGAAACGGACAAAGACGGTTATATTCTCGTTCAGCAAAATTATTCGGGCAGAATGCAGAAAGCGCATTGGATTGTCGGGCGAAGCGGTTTGATGGGTAAAGTTCCGCGATTTGAAGGCGAAAAAACGATCATTCATCACAAAAATTTTGAAGAATCGGATAACCGTCCTGAAAATTTGGAATTTATGAGCGCGTCGGCTCATTCGGCGTTTCATCGCGGATTAGTTGACCGAAATGAGCATTGGCAATCGGCAGAGTTTGAAGCCAATCGTCTAAAAGCGATTTCCGACAAAGCAAAAACCGTCGAAGGTCGCGCATATTACGCGGAACGAGGAACGAAAAACATTTTGAAATATATGGAAGAAAATCCCGAACATTTCAAAATGTCGGTTGCCGAAAACGGGACGCGCGGCAAAAAGTTTTTGGTTGACTATAACCAAAGCGAAAAAGGTCGCGCCAAATCAAAGGAAATCGCCAATCGTTTGTATGATTGCGAAACTTGCGGCGAACAAGTGAAAAGCGGAATCGGACTTCATAATCATCGTCTTTATTCGCACGGTTACAACCACAAAGTCGTTTCCGTCGAAGCAGTTGAAGAACGCGAAGACGTTTATTGTTTGACCGTTCCCGAATATCACAATTTCGCGCTCGAAGCCGGAGTTTTCGTTCACAACTGCGGAATGATGGCGGTTAAAACGCCTTTCAAGAGCGGAATTCTTGACGGCAAGTTGAAAGATTTGCGTCACGAAATCGAACGCGCAATTCCGGTCGGGTTCAACGCCCACAAGGAAACCGACGACACGGCGGCGCGTTGGAAAGGTTGGGAAACTTTCGAGGATTTGATCGAAAGCGTCCAAGACCGCAAGGTGAAAGCGATGAAACAACTCGGAACACTCGGCGGAGGAAACCACTTTATAGAGGTTTGCCTAGATACAGAAGATAATGTTTGGCTGATGCTTCATTCCGGTTCTCGTAATATCGGGAAGGAAATCGCCGAACGGCACATTGCGACGGCGAAGACTCTGCATCGTTTGAATGAACTTCCCGATCCGAATCTCGCTTATTTTATTCAGGGAACTTCAGAGTTCAAAAATTATTGGCGCGATCTTGATTGGGCGCAGAGTTATGCGTTGATGAACCGCGAAGTGATGATGAAACGCCTTTTGAAATCATTCAACCGAATGTTTAATAAACAAAAGGAGTTTCGCCCTGAAATTGCGGTTAACTGTCATCACAATTACGTTGCGCTCGAAGAACATTTCGGCGAAAACGTCTTCATCACCCGCAAAGGCGCGATCAACGCCGAAGCAGGTCGTTACGGAATCATTCCCGGCTCGATGGGCGCGAAATCGTTTATCATCAAAGGTTTAGGGAATCCGCAATCGTATAATTCCTGTTCCCACGGCGCAGGTCGCAAAATGTCGCGCACGGCGGCAAAAAAACGCTTCACCCGCGAGGATTTGGAGCGTATGACCAAAGGCGTGGAATGCCGCAAAGACGCAGGCGTAATTGACGAAATTCCCGGCGCATACAAAAACATTGATGAGGTGATGAGAAATCAATCCGATTTAGTGGAAGTAGTCGCAGAATTGAAGCAAGTCGTTTGCGTGAAAGGGTAAATCAGAGTCTAATTCAAATGTTTTTTGAATTAGACTCTGATAAAATTTCAATGTAGGTCGGAACTTTATGGACTTAATCATAAACAATTATAATTGGGCATTTAGATGTCCGAAGTCTTGGGAAAATCTTAAATCAACTGTCAATCAAAATGTTAAATTTTGTGATGAATGTAAGAAAAATGTTTTTCTATGCAAGACTGATGAAGATGTCGAATATCATTCAGAAAGACTGAATTGTGTTTTTCTATTGCCCGAAAATGAAGAGGAATTTCAATGGGAATATATGGGTAAATATCTTCCTGCTGAATATAAAGGCGCAACTATGAAAATTATTCTTCAGCCTATTTATTCACTGGAAAAAGATCAGGTGAAATTTCTTGTTAGGGCTTTTGAGTTGGGAAAGTTTGAACTTGATTGGAATAAAATACTTTGCGATGGAAAGGAACATACTCTAAAAGGTAGTCTGCCGCCCAAGATGGCAGAAAGTTTGGCTAAACGATTAGATGACCGAAATATACTTTACAGACTCGAAGTTGAACCTGAAAATGTATCAAAATCCTAAAGATTAAATTCCACCTTACTTTTATAAAAAAGTCTAAGAAATCAATTCCCCGGTTAATTTGGCGATTCAAATCTAACTATTTTCAACTGGCTTACTGTATTCTTCGCTGGCGTAAACACGCCGCAAGTGTGAATTCTAAACGACCAACAAAAATTTAAATAACCTGAGTTCGACATAAGAAATTCATCTTTAGTCGGTGAAACCGACGTTATATTTGTAGCCCACATCGCCAGATGTGGGAATATGCGGAGATTTAGACAAAGCCATTGAAAATGGCGGCATAAAATATATGTCGCGGTTATTCAACCGCTTGAAATATGTCGCTAACTCGTTCCCACAATTAGCATTGTGGGCTACAAATATGCTGCCGTCTTCGACGGCTTACGTCGAACTGAGGTTAAATAGGAGGTTAATTTCGTGATAAATAAAAACACAAAACCGCTCGGCATCAAAAATTACGGGAGCATCGCGCATTTGCCGAATTCACGGATGGGCGCGGGCGATCATCACTGCGACAAAGGACAGGCGCGAATCGCCACTGAAAAAGCGCGGGACAGACACGATTTGATAATCGTTCAGGAAAAATTGGACGGTTCAAACGTCGGCGTGGCACGAATTGACGGAGCGATTTATCCTTTAAGTCGTGCCGGATATTTGGCTGACACTTCAAAATTTCGTCAGCATTGGGAATTTTCGCGCTGGGTTTATGCTAATCAAGATCGCTTTTTGGCAGTTTTAGAAGACGGCGAAAGATTAGTCGGCGAATGGCTGATGCAGGCGCACGGAACTCGTTACGAATTAACGCACGAACCGTTCGTCGCCTTTGATTTAATGCGCGGAATCGAACGAACTGTTTACTCCGAATTCATTTCGCGGGTCGCCGCCGGCGAATTTGTCACGCCTTATTTGATTCATTCCGGTTCTCCGATTTCCGTCGAAGATGTCTTGCGAAAACTAACAAATTACGGTTTTCACGGCGCATTAGATTCAGTCGAAGGCGCAATCTGGCGCGTCGAACGCAACGAATTAATCAACAAAGGAAAAGGCGGCGAAAGACAAATGAGCGTTGATTTTCTTGTCAAATATGTTCGTCCCGAAAAACAGGACGGAATTTATCTGGAAGACATTTCAGGTAAAGAAAATATTTGGAATTGGCAGCCAAATTATTAAATTCACCTTATTTTATCGTAGCGGTTCAAATCCGTAACGATGCTCTAAATTGATCTCGAAATAAAAACTCGATTATGTTAAATTGAATGTGAGGTAAGAGTATGTCAAAGAAAAATGGAAACGGAATAAATCTTAAGGAAAAAATTCCGACGGGTAAGGAACTTTTGAAAATGTTTCCCACGCCGGAGAAATTAACCGAACAGGAAAAAGCATTGTTAGAATCAACGCGGGCGGCAATGAAGGCTTTGGACGAAAGAATCAAAAAATATGGTTATCCACCCGATTTTCGACACTAATACGATTATTAAATATCGAAATGAGGTGGAAAATTATTTCAAAATTAATTATTTTGTTTCGTTTGTCTTTTTTGAATTAATTGCGACTTCGATTAGTCAGGACGAATTGAAACTCTATTCGACTTGGCGTGAAAAGCTAAAGAAATCCAATCAAATCTTATCGCCGACCGAAAACGACATTTGGGAAACTGCGAAAGCTATTCGTCGAATGTATCTCAACAAAATTGCCCCGCAGACAAAACTCGCAACTTTAAGAACCGACGCGCTGATTGCGCGGCTTTCCGTGAAGCAAAAAGATTCTTTTCTCGTCACTGATGATGTTGACGATTTTCAAATCATCAAACGCGAAATGAGTGAACTTAAAATTATTTCGGCTGACGATTTTTTTGCCTGAGTCAAAATTTGAACTCAAAATCCAAATTTGCAAAATTAAATTTATCCGCTGACGCAGATGGTTCTGACTTCTCGCGGACGGAAAAACTCGACCAGCCCGGTTCTTGGCTGATTCTCGTGAGCCGTGTCCGTCTGCCGGACGGGGCGAATTTGATGCAAATGATTCGCTCCGAACTTTTCAATTTAATCGCCGTCTTCGGATTTTTCTTCATCTTCTTTGATGCCCGCCGTCATTACGTCGAAGGCGGGCATTCGGGCGATTTGGGGCATTTTAATCTTTTCGCCTTTGACGGAAAACCAGATGATTTCGTTCATTTCGCGCGGGTTTGCCAGATCTGCGCGGCTTAAGTTTTGCTCGTTGGTCAGCTTGAAATATTCGCGCATCGCCGCCGAAGGTTTGTCGGGCGGATAAAGATTATCGAGCGCGACATCGGGCATCTGTGCGGTAAACGGCGCGAGATTCGGCTGAGTTTGAAACGCAGCAATCGGCGCGGCGTGTGCGTCGAGAAAATTCATCGGCGGCAGATTGAGGCAGATTTCCATTGTCCGAATCAGCGAAACCGTGTTGTGAAAATCGTGAATTAATGCGCCTTCGCGGTTGTAGGCGGAGATGACGAACGCGGGCGAACGGTGCGCGTCAACGTGATCCGCGCCGTCCTGCGCGTCGTCTTCGACGATGAAAATCGCCGTGTCCTTCCAATATTCACTGTTTGAAATTGTTTCGACTAATTTGCCGATGGCGTAATCGTTTTCGGCGACGTAAAACTGCGGCGAAGGTGTGTCTTTATTGAGTCCGGCGGTGTGATCGTTGGAAAATCGAATGATCGAAAGATTGGGCAAGCCGTCGCCTTTACCGTTTTTTAAGTTTTCCTCGTAGCCGCGAAATTCTTTGAGCCATTCGCCGAAACGCGAGCTTCCCTGATATTTTTTCTGCTTGTTTTCGTATGAAATTGCCGCGTCGGTTTTACCGTTCGACGTTTTCGCTTCTTTATATGAATCGGTCGTCATCGAATCGGGCGTTTTCTGATCGAAGTTACGCAGAGCATTTGAAAAATGATTTTCGAGCGATTTTTTCGTCGCAAATGCCGTCAGAGTCGGCGACAAATCGGGGTATTTTTTAGGTTTGCGCGTGTTGACTTCCTTCACGTCGGCTTCGGAAACAGTGGCGACATATTCACCGTAATTGCGGTAAGTCAAATTATTGCGCTGTGCTAAATCCCACAGATAAAGCGTTTCCGGCTCGCCAACATCGCGTCCGCCGCTTAAATACGGAATGTATTTTTTCTGAAAATCGGCGACGCTTTGCTCCGTTGCGGGCAGCGCGAAAACCGACGGCAGCGCGACCGGCGGCTGACCGGCGGGCGGATCGAACGACGGCAGACGATTGAAGCCTTCGTAATCGTAAGTGCGCCCGCGTCCCGAATAATTCCAGCGGAAAGCCTTGTCAATATAATCGTTTGAGAACGCGGCGGTTGACCAATTATGACCGTCGGGCGAGGCTTCGGCGTTGACGAAAAATCTGTCCATTAACCCGAATCGCAAAGCTAAATTTCGCGCGTTCGGCGTAATGTTCTGCAAAACGCCGTTCGGTGATTTGGCGGATTCGCCCGCGCCGAAAATTGCGACCGAACCGTCGCCGTCGGCTTTCGTCCCGTCGCCCGATTTTTCGAGATCGCCGAAAACCTGATCATAGGTTCGGTTTTCGCGGATGATGTAAATGACGTGCTTAAACGGCGATTTGCCGTTCGGAAAAATCTGCGCGTTCGGCGGATTTATTAAACCGTTGCCACGCAAAACTGTCTGTGTATAAGCGAAAAGCTGTTTTTCCGACGGCATTTCAACGAGCGAAACATTGCCCGAAACAATCGCCGCGCTGTATTCGCCTCGTTTCGAGCGAGTCGCCGGGAAAGCGGCGTTCGGCATATTCGGATAAAGTCCCGATTCGGTAATTTTGACCGAAGAATTTTCCATTCCCGTGCCTTTGCCGTTGGCGATAAAAATCTGTTTGCCGACAACCGCGACCGCCGACGGATAATTTCCGGTCGGAATAAATCCGGCGATTTGACTGCGCGATTTATCTTCTGAAGGTTTGTCGTTGTTGAATTTCGCCGAAAGTTTGACGACTGCGACCGAATTCGTTTTGGCGTTGGCGACATACAAAGTTTTTTCGTCATCGCTTAACGCAAGACCTTGCGGACTCATCCCGTTCGGCGCGTTTTCGGCGAGTTTAATGTTTATTTGCGGTTCGTTTTGATTGAGCGAATTCGTCTTCGTATTGATGACGGAAACAGAATCGCCGTCCGAATCAGCAACGAAAATTTTCGTTTTCGAGCGATTAAAAAGCATTTTCGTCGGATGACGTGCGGTTTTAATATGCGTCAAAACGCGCAGAGTTTTGCCGTCAACGACCGCGACCGAATCATCACCCCACAATGACACGAAAATCTTGTCAACTGTTTTTCCGTCCGCCGACGGCAAAACTTTTACATCATACGGATACACGAATTGGCTGGAATTGGTGCGCTGCAATCTGATGCGCGTGATTTTCCGGCTGTCGCGCAAATCCGCGATGACACCGAGCGTGTCGCCGAGATTATTCGCCGAAAAAAGCGTCTGTCCGTCCGGCGCAAGATCAATTCCCGTCGGATAAACAGCGGCTTTTTCGTCGTTGTAATTTTCCGACGGCGCGTTTTCGGCAAAAGCCGAAACGTCAATCGCGGGCGCGTCAAGCAATTCGTCAGGCGCATTTGCCGGCGCAAGCGGTTTGTCTTTTGCCGCATCGAAACTCAGAATCCAGATTTTATTTTCAAAACCGCCTGACAAATACAAATTAATTCTGCCGTCAGCCTGCGCTTTTTTGTCGAAAACCAGACCGAAATTCGCGCTCTGCGGCGACGGAAAATAAATATTCTGCACGACCTTCGGCACAGGTTTGGCGTTCAGATCAATCACGGCGAGCGTCTGCTGCGCCTTGCTTTTTGAATTGAACATCAAACCGTAACCGCTGTTGACGGCGATCAGAAATCTGCCTTTGTTATCCGGTCCCGAATTATCCGGCGAACGCACAAAATCAAACGTCAGCGGCATCACCGCTGCTTCGTTCGTGTCTGCATCAAGCAGGAGTTTGCCTGCGCCGTCGAGTTTTTTGTCCTGCAAATTCGGCGTATCTGTTTCGGCAAAAGAGTGATTCTGCCAAAATAAGCCGAATATTATTGCCGAAAAGACGATTGAAAATAATGCGACTGTTTTTGCGCTGATATTTCGATTTTTCATTCTGATTTTTTTAAATTAAACAATTTGAGCAGATTATAACGACGCGGAGCGGACTGGAGCGCAATCCGTCCCGGTTGCATTGAGCGTTTGCTTCAAACGCGAATAAGCCTTGATTAATATTTAACTTGACTGACAATAAACGTCGTTACGCCACTGAAAAACGCGGCGTTTGCAACCGGGACGGATTGCGCTCCAGTCCGCTTCGCGTTTTCAATTGCAACAATATAATTTTTAACTTTTTCATATTCACTTAAAAATTCTTCGAGTTTGATTGAAGATATTTTATAACATTTACCGAATTTCGGAATGCCGGCACGAAGTTTTGTATCATTTTGTTAATCCGAACAGCAAAAAACGCTCGTGCGGATTCCCGTCAATTTTTATTCCGTCTAACGAATAAATCAAAATAGTTTGACCGCAAACTATTATTTTACAAAAAATTCATATACAAATCGGGCGTAAATCGGTTAATATAGTGTCAGTTCATAATTACTTGCACAATATATTGCGATTGCATCTTGATTTGTATTGAGTTCATCTAATAAACACAACAATTTAAGGAGGTGATTCCATTGATAACAGGTAGAGTTTTGCTCTTAAACTTCAGTTACGAACCGCTCGGCACGATTGGTGTCGCGCGCGCGATTTGTATGTGGTTTTCGGGTAAATTAACAGTTGAAGAAAACGACGGCGACAATGTTCTGCATTCGCCCTCGACAACATTTCCGGTTCCGTCGGTCGTGCGTCTGCGAGCTTATGTTCACGTCAAACGCCGCCGTCAGGAAACCACGATGAAACGTGCGCGAATTTACATTCGTGACCGTTACCGATGCCAATACTGCGGCGAAAATAAACACGCCAAAGATTTGACGCTCGATCACATTTTGCCGCGCGCCCAAGGCGGCGAATCAACGCCGCACAACCTTGTCGCCGCCTGCGTCAAATGCAATCAGCGCAAAGGAAACCGCACACCTGAACAAGCCAGAATGCCGCTGCTGACTTCGCAAAAACTGCTGCGCTTGGGCTTGGATCACGTTCTCTTGTGCCACTATGCCGAATCGCGTCCCGAATGGAAAAAATATCTGTTTATGGACGATATTGCGGAAGAGGAAGTCAGAATTGCTGCGTAAAAAGAACGAATTGTTTAGGCAATTCGTTCTTTTTTTGGAGCGCAAGCATCCCTGCTTGCCGTCCGTTCGAGGCTTTGCGAGAAGGCGGACGAGCCGCTCCATTCACTTAAAAGTTGATTTTTATGCGAGTGTGTTCGCCTTCTCGCAAAGTCTTTAACGCAAGCAAGGATGCTTGCGCTCCAGTCAAAATATTTTTATAGACATTTCTCCTTTTAAGGCATAAACTTAACCTTGTGAATTATTTATCAAGGGAGATTTATGCCGCAAAATAATCAGTCGGAATACACATTTCAGCTTTTCGCGCCGTATAACAATTCAGTCGAATTAATCGCCGATTTTAATGATTGGGAGAAAATCTCGATGGAAAAAGGCGATGACGGCGTTTTTCGCTCCGTCCAGAAACTTGCCGACGGCGAGTATTTTTATAAGTTTAACGTGCAGTCGAAAAGTTGGTTTTATGAAGCTGACGAATGGAAAACGATTACCGATCCATACGCGACCGACGTTGATCCGGCGACGCAGAATTCGATCTTGAAAATAGTCAACGGCGCGAAAGTCGTTGACGAATATGTCTGGCAGCACGACGAAACACCTTTGCCGGAAAACAACGCAATCGTCGTTTACGAAATGCACGTCGGCGATTTTTCGGGCGGCGAAGCGGACGGTTACACGCGCGGAAAATATACCGACGTGATCGCCAAACTCGATTATTTGGCTGAGTTAGGTGTCAATGCGCTCGAACTGATGCCGCTCAAAGAATCGCCGGGAGATTTTAATTGGGGTTACTCGCCGATTCATTATTTTTCGCCCGATTCGGCTTACGGTTCGACCGAACAGCTTAAAGAATTGGTTGATAAATGTCACGCGCTCGGCATTCGCATAATTGTTGACGGCGTTTACAATCACGCCTCGACCGACATCGCGCTCGCGCAGATTGACCACGATTACTGGTTTCGCCACGAAGGCAAAAACGCGGAACAAAATTGGGGACCCGAATTCGATTACGAAAAATCTGACGATAATTTCAAAATAATGCCCGCCCGCGCGTTTATTTACGATTCGATTCGTTTTTGGATTAAAGAATACCAGATTGACGGCATTCGTTTTGACGCGGCAAAACAACTCAACAGCTATGATGCGCTTCGTGATTTCGTCAAATTTTCGCGTGAAATGTCCTCGATGAAACCGTTTTTTACGGTCGCCGAATACATTCCGCCGTCGCCCGAAATTACCGAACCGCAAGGTCCGGTCGAAAGTTGCTGGAACGACGCTTTTATGTATATTCTGGTTGAATATCTGAGCGGCGGCGATACTGATTTCGAGCGTTTAAAGAATGCGATTGACGCGAAAAGATTAGGTTACGCCAACGCGACGAGCGTCACAAATTACCTTGCTAACCATGACCAAAATCGCCTGTTTATGAAGCTCGGCGAAAATGGCATTCTCGACGCGGAAGCGTATCTTCGCGCAAAACTCGGCGCATTGATCTTGCTGACGGCGGTCGGCGTTCCGATGATTTGGATGGGCGAAGAATTCGGCGAATATGTGCCGATGTCCGAACAAAGCAACAAAATAAACTGGACGCTGCTCGAAAATCCGGCGAATAAAGATTTGTTCGAGTATTACAAATTATTAATTCAGCTTCGCAAGGAAAATTCTGCATTTAAAACTGCAAATGTCGAGTTTTTTCTCGAAGATCACAAAAATTGTGTGCTTGGTTTTCAACGCTTTGACGATGCAGGAAATGTCATCGTTGTCGTGCTGAATCTATCCGACAATGACCTCGAAAACTACGAAATCCCGAAATTTCCCGCAGGCGAAAACTGGCACGAATGGACGAAAAACTACGATCAGGAAATCAAAGAAAATTCGCTGACTGCAACTTTGCCGCGCCGAGAAGGTTTGGTTTTCGTGAAAATTTGAGTAGAAATATTCGGCGACAACATAATTTAAGATTTGGCGGGCGCACGAAGCGTGCAACCCTTCCTGACCTGAAATTTGTTGATACTTATTTGTTTTCCTTAATCTTGAATTCAATTTTATCTTTGAAATTCAAGACAAAACATATTTCAGGTCAGGAAGGGTTGCACGCTTCGTGCGCTCGCTCTTCAAATTATTTCAACTATCAACAATTGATAAAAATTCTTTGATCTATCCGTGTGAATCTGTGGTTAAATAAATTTTTATGCCGCGCAAACTTTATGAAGAAATCTGGCTGTTCGATCTCGTTCACTAAAAACCGCCGGACGGCGCACAAATCGCTTTTTATGAACGGCAGATTCAAAAATTCGGTCAGCCGGTTTTAGAATTGGCGGTCGGCACGGGAAATTATCTCGTGACTCTGAGCGAAAATGATTATGACATTTCCGGCGCGGATAAGTTCAGCGAAATGCTCGACGCGACACGCGAAAAGGCACAGACGCGCAATGTCGAAACCAATCTTTACAGCGCGGATATGCGCGATTTTAACCTCGACAAAACCTTTAATTTAATTTTCATCGCCGAAAACGCACTCCAACATCTAAAGACAACCGCCGAAGTTCTTTCCTGTTTCGCGTCCGTCAAACGCCATTTAAATCCCCACGGCAGATTCGTCGTCGAAGTTTTCAATCCGTCAATCGAATTATTAAACCGCGATCCGAATCAGCGATATTTCGTCGGCGAATATAAATCCGACGACGGCTGGATCGTTCTCGAAACCAATGTCCGATACGATTCGGCAACGCAGATCAACCATATTGACTGGCATTACAAAAACCAATATTTCAAGGAAGAACAAACCGTTTCGTTCACGATGCGCCAGTTTTTTCCGCAGGAACTCGACGCGCTGTTCGCCTTAAACGGCTTTCGCATCGAAGCCAAATACGGCGATTTCGATGAATCGGATTTCACGAGTAATTCGCAAAAACAAATCATCGTCGCTTCGCTTTGACTGGAGCGCAAGCATCCCTGCTTGCAATGAGTGTTTGCTTCAAACGCGAAAAAGCCTTTCTAATCCTATAATCTTATAGAAATGAAAGGCTTTTTCGCGCAAAAAAACTGCGCTCATCGCAAGCAGGGATGCTTGCGCTCCAGTCAAAAGTTATTTTTTCTTCGCCGCTTTTTTGCCGCCCGAAGATTTTTTGCCGGCTGACGTTTTTTTGTCGAAATCTTTCGTCACGCCGGGAGTTTTGGTCTGTGCCTGCGGCGCGTTTTCGGTTTCGACTTTTTCCGCCCGGTTTTCTTCGTCGGGACGAACTAATTTTGTCGTGTCCTCTTCGTCGCTCGGTTTGACGGCGAATAAAAGGTCCGCCATATCGTCGGCGTGTTCTTCTTCCTGCG
This sequence comes from Pyrinomonadaceae bacterium, assembly GCA_965247805.1. Classification (GTDB taxonomy): domain Bacteria; phylum Acidobacteriota; class Blastocatellia; order Pyrinomonadales; family Pyrinomonadaceae; genus JAFDVJ01. The sequence continues at coordinate 1,911,407 of OZ252034.1, read as the reverse complement.
CGAGAATTCCTTCCATCATCACGCGCGAAGTCGGGTCTTTGTCGCCGAAAAAATTGACCATTTCGCGGTAAGTTTGAATCGCAATTCGCTCCGCGACGAGATTTTCCTTAATCATATCAACCAGCGATTCGCCCTCGGCATATTCGGCGTGAGCGCGTTGTGCGACAACTGCCGGATTCATTTCCGGTTTTCCGCCAAGCTGTTTGATGCGTTCGGCAATCATATCGGCGTGAGCTTCTTCCTCTTTGGAATGCTGCAAAAATTCCGCCGCGACACCTTCTTTATGAATGCCCGATGCCATAAAATAATGAAATTTATAGCGCAGAACGCAGACGATTTCCGTCGCCAACGCTTCGTTCAAAATCTCGCAAACCTGTTTTTGGTCGAGCGCGTAATCAGGTGTCACCGCGCCTTCGTTGATGCTCGCCCGCGCCCGTTCGCGGATCGTTTTGATGTCCGTTAAAAATTGTCCCATAATCGTTTTTTATTCTCCCAAGTCCGTTAATAAATTTATTTCCAACTGCTTATAAAACGATTATAAACTATATTTTACAAATGGAAAACGCGGCGAAAAATTTAAGGTTATTCAGTAAAAATTTATGAAATACGAAACGGAAAACGAATTGACAACAATCGTCGAAAAATTTGAAAACTGCACGTTTACGCGCAAAGAATGGAGACACGCCGATCATCTCGTCGTCGGCAATCATTACTTATCGGAAAACGATTTCGATACGGCACTTATAAAAATGCGTTCAGGAATTTTCAAACTCCTGCGTTCATTCGCCGTTGATTTAACCGTCGAGATGCCGTATCACGAAACCTTAACCGTTTTCTGGCTGAAAACGATTGCCGATTTCCGCGAAATAAAATCAGGCGCGTCAAACTTAGAAATCTGCAACGAAATAACCGAAAATTTCGACAAAGATTATCCGCTCAAATTCTACAGCCGCGAACTGCTTTTTTCCGACGAAGCGCGGAAAAGTTACCTCAATGGTGATTTATAATTATTGGGAACAAATTTCGTATTTCGTTGTCTAATAAATTTGTCAGGAGTTTTTATGAAATCATTAACAGGCAAAATATTATTAACTTTCGGATCTTCTTTTATCGCTTTTTTGGTTCTAGGGAATTTTGAACATTCACTTTCAAATTTGATTCTCAGATATTTTGAAAACGATTACCAGACGTTTCGACAATACCAATTTGTCTTTTATTTATTCCCGATTTTGTCGCTTTTGTGGCTGCTTTCACATCTGACAATCGAAATTTTGAATCATCGAAAACCCGATTACAGATTTGATATTTTCCTCAAACATTTCAGAAATGCGCCGCTGGCGGTTTTGGTTTCGAGCATCTTGATTACTTTCGCTTTTGATTTTGGAATGATTGAATATTCTAAATGGAAAATCAAAAATTATGTTTTCGATGAAACTAAAAATCTTGAAATCCCGCATCTGGCACTGCATAATGATTATCGCGGCTGGTGCGGAAACGGTTATTTTGCAAATACAAGCTACCTTTATTACGATACGGCATCAGAACAATTAAATAATGAAAACCCGAATATTCGCGCACGAGCTTTACTTGTCACAAACGAGGTTGCAGATATTTTCAACGGCACTGACCGTCAAAGATTCAAAATTGTTTTAACTGCCGCCTGCAAAGATTCCTCTGAAACTGTTCGGGAAACTGCCGAGAGCGTTTTAACTAACAGTTTTCTAAATTCAGAGAAACAAAACTGTCAAAATTTCATTTTGGAAAAGTGAATTTCTCGATATATTTGTGTTATAAATTATCTATGATTTTGAATTCTAAAACAATCAAATCAATCCTCGCAAAACTCGGTATCGCGCCGAAAGTATCCTGTTGCCGCTAAAATCTTTTCTTCATTAACATCGCAAAATAATTTTCGGTTATAATTCAAGTCGTGTCAGATGAAACAATTAAACGGCTTTTTGTCGGTGATGCCGGACATCACGTTCCTTCGGTGAGAAAATCACGCGGCAGAGTTTTTGAAGTCAGCCGTTTGGATAAATCCAGACCGACGATTTTTCCGAAGGGCGAAGATGCGGACATCTGCACTGGAGACTGCACGAAGCGGAAAGACAGTTTATCGGACCGCGACAGGGCGATTTCAACGGGACGGACGAAGAACTTTTCGAGGCTTACAGAAACGCTTATCGAAATTTGAATGACATCCGCGTTGATGTCAAATCGCCTGATGAAACGTGGATTTTAGCATTCGACGTAACACCTTTTGAAGCGGTAAATTTGATGGAAAATTGGCTCAAGGAGCAAGGTTTATGGAAAACGGAAAACTGAATAATTTACAAAACTTAAAGGAACTATTGGCAAACGGTCAAATAATTCATTTCGGAAAATTTACGGAAGAAGAAATTTCCGCGATGCTCGACAGCCGTGACAATGAGGATTTTGAAACCGATTGGCTGCGCGTTTTTCAAGTCGTTGAAAATCAGCCGAACGATTCAAACATCGAAGAAATTCGTCAAATCGCTTACAAAAAATCGTTTGAAACCGTGCCGCATTCCGAACTTGCCGCGTATGTCGCTGATGATTTTGAGATTATTGCAAAATCTCTGCAAATCGGCTTTGATGACGAATGGCTCAATTCACTTTTTCTTTCGTATCTGCACGGCGTTTTTCCGCACTCGAAATTACCGCTCAAAAAAAGCGGTGTCGAACTGATGTTAGAGATGCTTTTGCCGGAAACACAATTTGCTTAAAACTTTTATGCTTAGATTTCATAACACTTTAACCAACAATCTCGAAGAATTTCAGCCGCTCGACGGCAATAATGTCAGGATGTATATCTGCGGTCCGACGGTTTGGAATTTCGCGCATATCGGCAATTTTCGCACGTTTACGTTCGGCGATATTTTGGCGCGTTATTTGCGCTACAAAGGCTACGATTTGACGCACGTTATGAATTTGACGGACGTTGACGACCGGATTATTAACGAAGCCGCCAAACAAAACATTTCGATTGACGAGATGACCGCGCCGTTTATTAAGGCGTTTTGGGAAGATATGGATTCCATCGGCAATCTACGTCCGACAATTGCGCCGCGAGCGACCGAACACATCGCGGAGATGATCGAAATTATTCAAACGCTGCTCGAAAACGGTCACGCTTACGAATCTGACGGCTCGATTTATTACCGGATTTCGGCGTTTCCCGATTACGGAAAACTCTCGAAAATCAAGTTTGAAGGCAACATCGTCGGCGGTTCCGAACGCATTGACACCGACAAATACGAAAAGGAAGACGCGCGGGATTTTGCGCTCTGGAAACTGGTTGACGAAAATGACGCGACGGCGTGGGACGCAGAATTCGGTCGCGGTCGTCCGGGCTGGCATATCGAATGTTCGGCGATGGCGATGAAATATCTCGGCGAAACCTTCGACATTCACGCCGGCGGAATTGATTTGCAGTTTCCGCATCACGAAAACGAAATCGCGCAAAGCGAAGGCGCGACCAGCAAACTGTTTGCGAAAACGTGGCTGCACGGCGAATTTTTGAAAATCGAAAACGAAAAAATGTCGAAATCTCTCGGCAATGATTTTACTCTGCGCGACATCATCAGTCGCGGCGTGAAACCGCTGGCGATTCGATATTTGCTGTTTTCCGTGCCTTACGATAAGCAATTAAATTTCACGTTCGACAATCTCAAAGGCGCGGAAACGACGATTGAACGTCTCCACGATTTCAAAAAACGTCTGCAAGACGCGCACTTAACCGACGGCATCAACACTGATTTACAGGAAAAATCGCGCGGATTTTTGAACGATTTTGAAGCAGCGATGGACGATAATCTGAATACATCGGTCGCGCTCGCCGCATTGCACAATCTCGTGCGCGAAACGAACACTGCACTCGCGCACGAAGTCGTCTGCACCGAAGACCGTTCGTTCATTCTCCATATTTTGGACAAATTCGATTCCGTTTTCGGCATTTTCGGCGAAGCGCAGGAAGAAATTCTCGACACCGAAATCGAGCAGTTAATCGAAGAACGCCAGGAAGCACGCCGCAATCGAAACTTCGCCCGTTCCGACGAAATCCGTGATCTGCTGGCTGAAAAAGGTATAATTTTGGAAGACACAAAAGACGGTGTGAGATGGAAACGAAAATAATTTTATGGATGATTTCAAAGAACAATGTCGCCGACAACTTGAACGAAGTTTAGAGCAAAGGTTCAAATACGGCTTTTTCCGTCAGTATAAACCCGTTTTAGATGACGAACCTGTTCGAGTTTTTGAAACTATGAAAGCATATCGAAAATGGGCTGACCAAACTCTGCCCGAATATCTCGGTTTTAAAATTGTGGACAAAAAAGATGAACCAACCTAATCGCGGTTATTTTCAGCTCCAACAAGCACAGGATGTTGCCGAAGTTTTCGCAAAACATTCTGTGGAATTTTTGTTTATCGGCAAAAGCGGCGCGATTATTCTCGGCTATCCGGCAGCGACTCAGGACGTAGATATTTTTCCCGAAAAGAGTGAGGAAAATGGAAAAAGATTGGTCGCGGCACTACGCGAATTGGAGTTTGAAATATCTGTTGAAACTTCTGAAAAAATAATTAAGGGTGTAGATTTTGTTCAATTAAAACAAGGTCCTTTTGATCTGGATTTAGTTTTCGCGCCGGATGGAATCGAAAGTTTTGCCAAGGCGAAAAAAAGAAGCGTTTTGCTAGACCGATTCCCGGTCGCCAATATCTGCGATATTATCGCCAGCAAAAAAGCTTCGGGAAGAGCGAAAGATTTAAACGATTTGCCGCTTTTGGAAGATTTTCGGCAGGAATACGAAAAGAAAATGCGCGGTGAACCGAAAACTGCGCTCGAAATTGCATTAGAGAAATTGAAAAAGCACGATGAATAATCATTCTATTTCGGACAAAATCAAAGGCGGCATCGTCGGTTTACTCGTCGGCGACGCGCTCGGTGTGCCGTATGAATTTCATGCCCGCGAAACAATTCCGCCATTTAACGAAATTGAATTTGAACCGCCGGTTTATTTTCGACGCGCACATTCGGGCGTTCCAACCGGAACTTATTCGGACGACGGCGCACAGGCATTGATTTTGTTGGATTCCCTGCTCGAATGCGGCAAATTTGACGCAAGTCATTTTGCGCGTGGTTTGGTTGATTGGTATGACAAAGGTTTTATGGCGGTCGGCGGAAAGGTTTTCGATGTCGGCATTCAGACGGCAACTGCGATTCGTGAATTGAAACGCAACGTGCCGTCTTTGCTCGCGGGCGGCACGGATGAATATTCAAACGGAAACGGTTCGCTGATGCGCGTTTTGCCGCTGGCGATTTGGCACAAAGGCTCGGATTTGGAATTAATCGCCGATGCTTTTGACCAATCCGCCGTCACGCACGGACACACCCGTGCGAAACTTTGCTGCGCTTTGTATTGCCTGTGGGCGCGTCGAATTCTGCAAAATGCCGAAAATGCTTGGGAAGATGCGGTTGAAACTTTGTATGAGATTTTTCCCGCAGATACGATTGAAAATATCGAATTTGAAACGCGGATTTTTCCGAATGACGCGATTTACGATGTCAAAGGCAGCGGTTATGTCGTGGACAGTTTGCGGGCTTCGCGCTGGGCAAATAACAATAATTCTTACGAGGAAACTGTCAAAGCTGCGATTTCGCTTGGCGACGATACCGACACAACGGCTTGTATCGCGGGCGGAATCGCCGGACTGAAATTCGGTTTTGAAGCGATTCCGCAGCGTTGGACGGAAAACTTGCGCGGGCAGGAAATTTACGAACCTTTGATTAATAAATTGCTTGAAAGATTTTAGATTTTGGCAGCAAAGAGAAATATTCTGTCTGTTTGAATTGAAAAGTGTCGGCGGGCGCACAAAGCCGCAACCCTTACTGACTTGAAATTTGCAGTTTCTTGATTTTTTTTATTTTTGTCTATTTTCAAGAAACGACTGAAGAATTCAAGATCAAACAAATTTCAGGTCGGGAAGGGTTGCAGCTTTGTGCGCCCGCCAAAATTCCTTTCTCAATCATTTTTTTTTCAGCCTGATATTTTGTTTACTTCCAAACTTCAACCAAAAATCCTTTTAATCCCGGCGTTTCAAAAATTTTCGGTGCGCCGATTTTGTAGCCTTTCGCCCGCAAATCGTGAAGCGGCGGATGAAGTTCGTTGAAAACCGAATCACGATACGCGACGTAGAATCGGTCGCCGGTGATGCCGTTTTCGTCGGTGGTTTGAACTTTATCGAAACCGCGCGGCAGAAAATAGGCTTTGTCTTCCGGCATTTGCTCGCCGTTGACCTTAATTATTTCAAAATTTTTCTCAGCGTCGCGTAAGGCAAACCACATATCGTAAGCGACCAAATCTTCAAAAACGTAAATCTTCGTCGGCTGATTTTTGTCTAAAGTGTTGGCGAGATATTCCCATGCACACCAAATATAAACTTCCCTTTCGCGCTGTGCTTGGATTAAAAAAGCGATGCCGTAAAAGAATAATACGAAGCAGACTAAAATTATTTTCAAGGGCGGAATCTTGATTTTGCTCAAAGCAATCGCCACCAGAATCGCAAACGGCACGAATACAAAAATCAAATGTCGCGTTCCCCAAATTGAATACGGCAAAATCCAACTTGCGGCAAACGCCAGCAAAATCGGCAGTTTTAACAAAACTACTAACAACCAAAGATTGCGTTTTTCGAGTTCGGTTTCGCTTTTCCAGTAAATAAAATAAACGACAAAAGCCGTGATTATTATCAATAGAAGTGGAATTGTGACGGCGTAAATCGAAGTTGTCTCGATATTGCTTTGCTGATAATAAAACGGCTCAATCAGGTCAAAAAGAAAGTTCAAAAGCGTCGCCAGATTCGGTTTTTCGATCCAGCCGATGTTTTGCGCGAAATTTGAATTTGTTTCCGTTGCCTTCAAAATCGCCAAAATCCAAGGCACGAAACTCATCAGCAAAATGCCGAACATTATCAATATCTGTCGAATTTTAATCCGCTGTAAAATAACAATCGCGGCGATTTCCGACAGCACCACCAGCCAGCCGAAATAATGCGTGTAGATCATCAAAAAGTTGATAATCGTCAGAATCCAGATATTTTTTCCGAGATTCAAAAACCGCACGAAAATCCACATTGAGAAGAGAGCAAAACACAGCAAAACGCTATACATCCGCACTTCCTGTGCGTATTTGATGAGGCAGCCGTTTGCCGCTAAAAACAACAAAGCGAGCGAAATAGTTGAAAATTTTAATTTGAGTTCACGGCATAAAAAGATAAACGGGACGAGCGAAATTATCGAAAAAACAACCGGAAAAAGTCTCAGCCAAAACAAACTTTCGCCGCCGATTGAAATCCAAAATTTCAGCAAAACATAAAAAAGCGGCGGGTGAATCAAATCCTGCGCGACAAACCAAAACAGATTTTGAAAATCCATTTCGGCGGCGTGAACGCTGAAAATTTCGTCAAACCACAGGCACGAATCCGTTAAATGCCAACAACGCAACGCGGCGAAAGCGATGCAAGTAATGAAGAAGGCGATCTTTCCGCCATTTTCCGATGGTTTCATTCTAAACTGCCGCCGCGTCCCTTTCGACAGAAACGCCGATTTGCCCGTCGCGCTGACGCTCGTTTTGTAATTCCTTCGTCAAAAAATAATTCAGTAAAGTGCGAATCGCCGCGATTGACGCGAGCTTACCGATTTGTTCCCAACTCGGCGCAATCGCAGTCGAAAGAATGTCCGCCCCGACTTGAAATTCGAGCGCGAGCGCAAGAAATTTTCCGAGTGTCAGGCGCACATTATTAAAATTACTCGACTGTTCATTTTTGAAGTGCAGAAAAAATTGATAGATCGCTAAAATCACGCCGATGCAGATAACGACTGCGCCGACCGCTTCAACGCCCAGACGCAGCCATTGCACGGCGGAAACGATTGACGGTTCGACCGTTTCAAACGCGCTCTTATCGGCGATTTGCTGGATTTGCATTTGGATAAACATTTTTACGTTTATAGTTTAATTCCGTCGCAGAGTTTGCCGTCAACGCTCGTATAAAACAGCGAAACCTCTTTGAATGTATTGGTTTCGCGGCAGTAGGAAAGGCATCTGTCGTAAGGTTTGGAGTAAATATGCAGGCTCACGGCGCGCTCGTTAAATTCGGGTAAATTGAGAACTTGGTGAATAGGTTCTTCGAGTTCGACTTTGGTGGCAAGGCAATCAGAAAGATCGAATCGGTTGGTTTCTTCGAGTTTGCAAAAGCCTTTTTCTTCGTCAATTTCGACGGCGCGAAAGTTTTGTCCACGCAGTTTGCCGACCGGAACAGTCATCCAACAACGCTGTTCGGAATGATTGTGAATGCGCGAAACTTGTCCTTTGTCCCAACAAATCGCCATCATTTCAAACCGCGTGTCTTTATAAATCAGATTGCGCGTGTAGCAGCTTTCGCTCCAAAAAAAATATTGTGAAATCGTGTTGACATCAACCGGATTTTCAGCCAAATACTGATAAACATTGTCACAATCAAATTTTTCTTCGGGAATTGAGCATAAACCTTCAATGAGTTTTTCGACAGAAACCATATAATTTTACCGCATCCTTTCCTTAAAAAATATCAAAGTAATCACTGCGAATCAATGACGCGTTTATTAAAACAAGCCGCGATAATAAACTCTTTTGACTTCGGTTCGCGTGCATTTGCCGTCCGTTAAATCGTCGCCCGTATCCTTGCAGCACGGCTGAAGACGTGAACAGCTTAAACCGTTTTTGAGCAGTTTCGCCAGCAAATCCTGTCCAATGCCCGCCGGATGAAAGCAATCGCAGCACGAAATCTGATCGGCACTGAAACGGTAATACCAGGTTCCGTCACTGTAAATAAAATTCGTGCCGGAGGCTTTGGTCGCGCCGCCGACCATTTCGCCGCCGATCAGCACGATTGGTGAAATTCCGCCTTCAGGAATCGCCGCGTATTCCGCCGTGACGCGTTTCAAAATGTCGCGGTAGGCTTTCATCGTTGTATATGTATCGGTGATTCGCGCCGCCGAACAGTCACGCGTCAGCGAACCGCAAATGCTCGTTACGCCCCATAAAAACTGGCAATTTCCGCCGATTTGACAGTTTGCCTTGCTGCCGAAATTGCAAAGCTGCGAAACCCTGACCGGCGCGACGACACCGACGCGCGTATTCGGAACGGTCAGCAAAACGTCCAAACCTTTGCGAAATTCGCGCTCGAACGAAGCGTTTTTGGTGCGGCAGTAATTGTTCGGATCAAGGTCTGCACTCGTGCAGGACGTATTCGTTTTCGTCAGACTTCCTGAACAATTATCGTTATGACCGAGAAAAACCGCCGCTAATTTTTGTCCGGTTTGCGAATTCAAATAAGTTTTGATGTTGTTTGATTGATTGAGAAAATCGCTCAACATTCGTGCGCCGGACACTGCGTGATTCGGATTTGACGAAATAATATTCGTTCCTAAATCGCATTCGAGACGCTCCATCACGCTGAAAACATTTTCGCTTCCTGCGCCGCAGAGATTCGCGCCGTGCGTATCACTCGTCAGCCAATTATACTGCTCCTGATCGCCGTTCGTGCAGGGCGAAGCGTTGCCCGCGTTAAAGCCTTTCGTGATGCTGTCACCGGCGGCATCAATCACCGTAATATTGAGTTGAGCATTTGATTTGATGGCAAAAGCGGACAGTAAAACAACATAGGCGAACAGTAAAATGCCTAAAGATTTTTGCATTAAAAAACACTCCTGAAATTGTCGTAATTTTTTGTTAAATCTGAAAAGACTTCTAATTCTTGAGCGATTTTTGTAAAAAGTCAACGAACTCAGGCGTGTTTCGCGTCAGACCGGGAAATGTCGAGATTGTTTTGCCGTCGGCTTCGAGAATTGCGTAAAAAGGCAGAGCGACGGTTTGGAATGTTTTTTCCTGAAATTCCTGCTGTTTGATGTTGTTTTCGCTGCCGTCGTCGGTGTAAAGCCGCGCCAAAACAAATTTCGACATTTCGGATTCGACTTCCGCTTTCGGAAAAACATTTGCCTCCATCCAGCGGCAATTCGTGCAGGTGTAACCCGTAAAATCAACGAAAACGCGCTTGTTTTCAGTCTTTGCTTTGGCGAGAGCTTTGTCCAAATCGTTTTCGATCCAAGTCAATTCTTGAGAAGATTTTGCGCCGAAGACTTTTGATGAATTATTACTTAAATCAGGCGGCAAAAACGATTCGATTTCGCCGAGTTTCGCGCCGAATAATCCGGTCAATAAATAAAAACTTATCGCCAAACTCAAAATCGCTGAAACCAGCCGTAACGCGCCGATTTTCTCGGTTTTCGAGTCGTGAAAAAGTTGAAATTTACCCAAAAGATAAACGGCTAAAATCACACCGATAGCAATCCAAATTGCCAAAACGAACGAGCGCGTGAAAATTCCCCATTTCCAGATCAAATCTACGTTCGAGATAAATTTCATTGCCGCCGCGATTTCGAGAAAACCCATCGCCACCTTGACCGAATTCATCCAGCCGCCGGCACGCGGAAGCTGGGAAACAAGCTGCGGCGCAAGCGCAAGCACAAAAAACGGCAGCGCAAAAACAGTCGAAAACGCGAGCATTCCAATCAGCGGCATTTGCCAATTCCCTTGCGAAGCCGAAACAAGAATCGTTCCGACAAACGGCGAAGTGCAGGTAAAACTCGTCAGCGTGAACGTCAAACCCATCAAAAGTGCGCCGACAATTCCCGAACCTTCGCCTTCTTTGCTGCGCGTCAAACTGTCGAGTTTCGTTAAAATTGACGGCGGAATTTGCAGTTCATACGCGCCGAAAAGATTAAAGGCGAACAGCAGAAATACCGCCGTTATCACCAAATTCACATAAGGATTTGCCGCGAAAAGATTGATTCCCGCCGCGCCGACGAAAATGGCGAGCAGCATTCCTAAAATCGTAAATGTTGCAATAATTCCGAGCGAATAGATCGAAGCAAGTTTGATTGCCTTCGCGCGGCTTTTGCTCGAATGATTAGTAAAATATGAGACCGTAATCGGAATCATCGGAAAAACACACGGCGTTAAAAGCGACAATGCTCCCAAAGTGATTGCCAGCCAAATAAACGAACTCAATGGCAAATCGTTGGGATTTTGGGGTTGAGATTGAGGATTTGGGATTTGGGTCGGCGACGATGTTTCATTATTAATCGGCGCACTGAAAGCAGTTTTTTTGGTATCTTCAAAACCTGTAAACGTAACTTTGACGGTGCGCGGCGGCAGACAAACTTTGTCATTGCAGACTTGATATTTGATGTTCACCGCCAAATCGTCGGCTTTTGTTTCGCTTATTGATTTCAAAGGCAAATTAAATTCCGCCGATTTCTCGAAAAACTTCGTATCAATATTAAAAAGCGGTTCAAATTTCGTAATCGGCGCGGGCGAAGAAGTTTTTCCATCTAATGAAAACGGCGAATTTTCGGCAATCGTAATTTTTGTCGGAAACGGTCCGCCTTCTGCCTGTTCGACAGCGTAAAGATGCCATTCGTCTTCGATAACGGCTTTAAGTTTGGCTTTGAAAGTCTCATTTTGCTTCAAAGTTTTGCCTTTCGCATCCGATTCGAGCGACCACGAAACAGGATTTTGCGCTGAAACGGCAACCGAAAAAACTAAAACTATCAAGACCGAAACTAATTTTTGATGAATATTGCGAAACATAATTTTTATAATGTTTTGATGCGGAATTTTAACATTTTTATTCCCGAACGGTTAATTGAAACTTTGTTCACCCAATATTTGAAGGAATTTTTATAAATATCAGTTTAGTTGATTAGAATTCACGACCAAAATTATTTTACGTTCGCAAAGTGTTCAAGGTTTTGCACAAAACGCCTTTCGTCGCATATAATTTTCTTTACGTTTGGAATAAAAATTATTGTCCAACCGATGTTTGGAGGAACAGAAAACTTTGCCAAAAACAGCAACTCGCCAAAAAATAGAGACGAAATCGAATAAGATTTCGACAAACGGACACAACAAAACGGCTTCTAAAAACCAAGTCGAAATGGAGCGCAGCGTCACCGACACAGTTGATTTGTCGGAAGCCAAAGCCGAATTTAACAAACGCCGCAAATCGCAGCTTGCCGCGATCAAAAAACTCGATAAAGAGTTATTGCGCGAAATGCTTTATCAGATGGTTCTCGGTCGCGTTTTCGAGCAGAAATGCGCGGAAGTCTATCGCATCGGGAAAATTGGCGGATTTTGTCACCTTTATATCGGTCAGGAAGCGATTGCCGTCGGTTCGCAAATGGCTCTGAAGGAAGGCGATTACGTCATTACTTCGTATCGAGACCACGTTCAGGCGATGGTTGCAGGCATCACGCCGGAAGCCGTTTTAGCTGAACTTTACGGCAAAGCGGGCGGCAACGTCGGCGGCAAAGGCGGCTCAATGCATATGTTTTCCAAAGAAAAAGGATTTTTCGGCGGACACGGCATCGTCGGCGGACAAATCGGTGTCGGAACCGGAATGGCTTACGCTCAAAAATATAAAGGAACCGATAATGTGACGCTCTGTTTCTTCGGTGAGGCGGCGGTTAATCAGGGAATTTTTCACGAATCTTTGAATATGGCGCAGTTGTGGAAACTGCCTTGTATTTTTATTTGCGAAAATAATCAATACGGAATGGGAACGTCACAGGCGCGCGCGATGTCAATTTCAAACATCGCCAAAAAAGCCGAAGGTTACGGAATGGCGGGCGAATTTGTGGACGGAATGGACGTGATGGCTGTCCGCGAAGCGACGGAACGCGCCATCGAACGCGCCCGCAAAGACGGTTCGCCGACGCTGCTCGAAGTTCGTGCATACCGATATATGGGACATTCGATGAGCGATCCCGGAAAATATCGGACAACTGAGGAAATCAAAAAATATCAGGAACGCGACCCGATTGTCTTATTCAAAGAATCATTAAAGGAAGCAAAAGTTTTTACCGACCAAGATTTTGAAGACATCGAAAATCAAGCGAAAGAAGCGACGCAAAAAGCGGTTGATTTCGCCGAATCGAGTCCGTTTCCCGACGAAAAAGAATTGTTCACGGACATTTTCGCATAACTAGAATGTCTGGGCGATGGCTTGTCCCCGCCCACGACGTTAGTTTACAAACATCGCTGCAATTGTAATCGAAAACGGGCGACCACAAGGGATCGCCCCTACAAATTAAAATGGCAATTTTAACAATCCGCGACGCGCTGAATGCGGCGTTACGCGAAGAAATTTTGAGAGACGAAAACGTCTTTATAATGGGCGAAGAAGTCGCCGAATATGATGGCGCGTATAAAGTGACGCGCGGGCTTTGGAAGGAATTCGGCGATAAGCGCGTCGTTGACACGCCGATTACCGAACTTGGGTTTGCCGCCGTCGGAGTCGGCGCGGCGATGGCGGGTTTGCGCCCCGTGATCGAGTTTATGACGTGGAATTTTTCGATTCTCGCGTCGGACCAAATCATCAATCACGCGGCGAAAATGTTTTATATGTCGGGCGGACAATTTAACGTGCCGATAGTTTTTCGCGGTCCGAACGGTTCGGCTTATCAGGTTTCATCGCAGCATTCACAGGCTCTCGAAGCATTTTACGCGAACTTTCCCGGCTTAAAAGTCGTGATGCCTTCGACTGCCGCCGACGCGAAAGGATTATTAAAATCGGCAATTCGTGACAACAATCCGGTGATGTTTCTCGAACAGGAAACGATGTATGGAATAAAGGGCGAAGTTCCCGACGACGAAGATTTCACGATTCCGCTTGGTGTCGCCGATGTCAAACGCGAAGGTTCGGACTGCACCATCGTCGCGCGTTCGTTCACCGTTCCGCAGGCGTTACAGGCGGCGGAAATTATGCAGAAAGATTACGACGTTTTGGTCGAAGTCGTTGACCCGCGCACGATCAAACCGCTCGACATTGACACGATTGTCGCGTCTGTGAAAAAGACAAATCGCCTCGTTATCGCCGAAGAATCACACGCTTTCGCGTCGGTCGGCGCGGAGATTTCGCATCAGGTGATGGAACACGCTTTTGATTATCTCGACGCGCCGATAAAGAGAATTTCCTGCGCCGAAGCACCGATGCCGTATGCGCGAAACCTCGAAGTTTTAGCATTGCCGAGCGTCGAAAAAATCATCGCAGCGATCAAGGAAGTTTGTTATTTGTAAACGATGACTTCCGAAGAAATTGAAAAATATCTGTCGGAATTAAGCGGACTATTAGCCGCGAAAGAAGTTATCGGCGAAATTTGTATCTACGGCGGCGCGGCGATGTGTCTGGCTTTTAAGGCACGTCCGGCGACGAAGGACGTTGACGCGATTTTTGAACCCGTCAGAGCGATGCGCGGCGCGATTAACGCCATCGGCGAAAAATACGGATTGAACGAAGGCTGGCTGAATTTCGCAGTCAAAATGTTTGTCGTTGAACACGAAAAGAAAATTCTCTTCGATTTTCCTAACTTAAAAGTTTTTGTTCCGACCGCCGATTATCTTTTAGCGATGAAAGTTCTGGCGCTACGAGCTGAAAGTTACGATGCGTTTGACGTAAAATTTTTGATAACCCAATTGGGTTTGAAAAATGCAGACGAAGTTATGAAAATCGTCTCGGCTTATTATCCGGGCAAAACGATAAAACCTGAAACTGTCTTTCAGTTAGAAGAGATTTTCGATAATTTGTGATGATTACGATCAAAGAGACAAAAAATAAAATGACCGCTGACGAAAATTGGTGGAAAATTCATTTTTACGATTTTGTTGATGATTTTCGTTTTCATAAAAATCCGGCGGCAATTGCGGAACCGTTTGTTTTTGATAATGACAAATTTGACGCACTTTTGGCTTCGACCGTTGAAATGTTGTGTGCTGAAATGAACCTAAAAATTCCCAAATGGACGAAGGGTGTTCCGCCGTGCAGTCAGCCTTATTTTGTGGCGGGTTTTGAAAACTTGAAAGCGACGGCAATTGTCGAAAGTCCGTTAGCGTTTCGGATTCGCAAGGTTTTCGTCACCGGAAGTTTTTTGGAGAGAGTTTAATGAAAACAACTTTTTTGATAATTCCCGGTTTAATGAATTCGGGTCCGCAGCATTGGCAGAGTTTGTGGGAAGTGCAGTTTCCTGATAGTTTTCGGCGCATTGAACAGGCGAATTGGGACACGCCGACCTGTGATGATTGGATTGAAACGATTGAACGCGAAGTTCAAAAGTCCGAACCTGAAACGGTTGTTTTAATCGCGCATAGTTTGGGCTGCACGACGGTCGCGCATTGGGCGAAACGATTTAGAACTAAAATCAAAGGTGCGTTTTTAGTCGCGCCGAGCGATGTTGAAGCCGAAAACTATACATTTAACACAAAAGGTTTTGCGCCGATTCCGCTTGATAAATTGCCGTTCAAAAGCGTCGTTGCGGCGAGCCAAAATGACGAATATGTTTCGATTGAGAGAGCAAAACACTTTGCCGATGCGTGGGGCAGCGAGTTCGTCAATACCGGCGAAAAAGGTCACATCAATGCAAATGCCGGATTCGGTGAATGGAACGAAGGTTTGAAACTTTTGAAAAAATTCGGTTGAAAATTTATATGAACAAAAAGGATTTGATTCGAGAATATAAGGAAACGCCGCGACCGATGGGCGTGTTTCAGATTCGCAATCTGACGAACGAGAAAATTTTCGTTGGAAAAAGCGAAAATCTTGAAGCCATTCTCAACCGGCATAAATTTGCGCTGAACGCCGGCGGACATCAAAATAAATCTTTGCAAAAAGACTGGAACGAAACTGGAGCGGAAAACTTCGCGTTCGAGATTTTGGAAGAACTAAAGCTGCGCGGAAATCTCGACATCAAAAAGGAATTGGAATTTCTGGAAGATTTATGGCTCGAAAATTTACAGCCTTACGACGAGAAAGGTTATAACGAACCGAAAAAAACACGCGAAGAAAGATTGCGGATGATTGCCGCGAACAGAAAATTGTAAAAAATATTATGGCGAAAACAATTATAATGCCCAAACTTTCTCCGACGATGGAGGAAGGACAGATTTCACGGTGGCTCAAAAAAGAAGGCGACGCGGTTGAATCGAATGAACCGATTGCCGAAGTTGATACGGACAAAGCGACGATGGAAGTAACTTCGCTTGATGCCGGAACGCTGCTCAAAATCGTCATCGGCGACGGCGCGAACGCGAAACTCGGCGAAACCATCGGCATCATCGGTGAAAAAGGTGAGGACTTTTCCGCACTTTTGAGCGACGCAAAAACAAACGGAAACGCCGCACCGAAAGCTGAAGAAAAAGCCGACGCGCAGGAAGGAACGCCAACCGAACCGGTAGCTGAAAAAGCCGCAAGCGTAACAACTTCCAACGGCACAGCGCAGAAAAACGTCGCCGAAACCGAAGGTCGCAGCTACGATGCACAACGTCCCGGCGCGGAAGCAGACGCAGAAAATTCCAAAACTCAAATGCCGGATTCCAAATCTAATGGCGGTCGAATGATCGTTTCGCCGATTGCGGCGCGAATGGCGGCGGAGAACGGCGTTGATTTGAAATCGCTCACAGGTTCGGGTCCGAACGGGCGAATTATTAAGCGCGACATTGAAACAGTTATCAGTCAACAGTTATCAGTTATCAGTGAAAAGCCGCAAACACAAGCCGCGCCGTCGTTCGCACAAACGCCTGATGTTCAAGGCGCAAGTGCGTTCCGTGAGGAAAACACTTCCAAGATGCGGCAGATTATTGCTTCGCGGCTTGCCGAATCTATCGGTCCGATTCCGACGTTTTATTTGACCGTCGAAATCGAAATGGACGCGGCTTTGGAATTTCGCAAACAGATCAACGCGACGCTCAAAGACGACGAAAAAGTTTCGGTTAATGACGTTATCGTCAAAGTCGCGGCAATGGCTTCGCTCAAACACCCGTTTGTTAATTCCAGCTATCGCAGCGACAAAATCCGTTTCTATGAAGACGCTGATGTCGGTGTCGCGGTCGCCATTGACGAAGGTTTGATTACGCCCGTCATTCGCGGCGCGAACAAAAAAGGCATCGCGCAAATTGCCGCCGAAGTCAAAGAATTAGCAAGGCGGGCGCGTGACAAAAAACTCCAACCGGAAGAATATACCGGCGCGACGTTTTCGATTTCAAACCTCGGAATGTTCGGCATCAAAGAGTTTACGGCGATCATCAATCCGCCCGAAGCCGCAATATTCGCCGTCGGCGCGGCAAAACCGACCGCCGTTGTCAAAGACGGCGAAATCGTCATCCGCAGCATTATGAGCGTCACAATGTCCTGCGACCACCGCGTCATAGACGGCGCAACCGGCGCAAAATTCCTGCAAACATTCAAACAAATGTTAGAGAATCCGATTTTGATGTTGATGTAAAAGTTAATCAGGTGTCAGGTAAACGAATTACGATTGAATTTCGCACAATCGTAATTCGTTTTTTTATTCAACGCAATTTTTGTGAGCATCTAGTTTTGCATTTCAAATGAACGAAACCGTTTCACAAACTGAAAAATCTATCGCGCCGCACATTGCTTTGTTTGCCGTGCAGGTGTTTTTCGGGTCGGCGACCGTGTTGGGAAAATTTGCGCTGCTCGCGTTTCCGCCGTTTGCGCTGGTCGGTTTTCGGATCGGCGGCGCGGCACTCGCGTTTTATGTTCTGCAAAGATTTCGCGGCACATTTGCGCTCGACAACGGCAGAGATTACCTGCGTTTCGCACTGTTTGCGCTCATCGGTATTACGCTCAACCAACTGCTTTTTTTCAAGGGTTTGTCGCTGACCACCGCCGTTAATACCGCGCTGATTTCAGTAACGATTCCGATTTTTACGATTCTCGTCAGCACTCTGCTCGGCATTGATTTTCTTTCAAAACGCAAAATACTCGGCATTATTGTTGCGGCGTTCGGTGTGATTTATTTGATTAATCCGACGAGAGCGGGTTTCGGTTCGGAAACGACGCAGGGCGATTTGCTGATCGTTTTAAATAGTTTGTGCTACGCGGTTTACCTGGCGATTTCGCGGCGGACAATCGGACATTACGGCGCACTCAAATCAATTGCGTGGCTGTTTATCTTCGCTAGTCTGATCAACGTGCCAATCGGCATCTATTCACTGCAAAGCGTCAATCTTGCGGAAATTTCGCTCAATTCGTGGCTGTGCGTCGCCGGACTCGTAGTTTTTCCGACGATTTTGGCGTATTTTTGGAATGCGTGGGCATTGCCGCGCGTCGAACCTTCAATCGTTGCAGTTTATATTTATTTACAGCCTTTGATGGGATTTTTAGCGGCAATTTTATTTTTGGGCGAACATTTTTCCGTCCGATTATTGATTTCCGCAATCCTGGTTTTCGCGGGTGTATTTTTGGTAACGCGCCGTCAGAACCGTCTGCGGTAGCGGATGGTTTAACTTACTCTTTTGAAAACTTTCTTTTGGAACTAAAACCATCCGCTACTGCAGATGGTTCTGACATATTTTTCCGCCAACCATCGAAAAAACGACATTTCCCTGTTCATCCAATGCGACGAGATCGGCGCGTTTGCCGACTTCGATTGAACCCTGAGTTTTGTCCAAACCTAAAAGTTTTGCCGGATTTGAACTTGCCATTTTGGAAACTTCCGATTCGGAAACGCCGAGCGAAAGATACATTTTCACCGCATCGAGTATCGTAATCACGCTGCCCGCAATGCTCCCGCGCTCGTTTTGAGTTTTGCCGTTCACGACCGAAATATTTTCGCCCCAAAGTTTGTAACTGCCGTCGCCTAATCCCGTCGGAGCAACCGAATCACTGACCAGCAATAATTTGTCGGAAGGTTTATTATCAAATGCAAATTTCAGCATTTTCGGATGAACGTGAACACCGTCCGCGATGATTTCGCAAAACATTTCGTCCTTCGTCAATGCCCAACCTGCAACTCCAACGTCGCGGTGATGAACGCCCGTCATCGCGTTAAAAAGATGCGTAACGTGTTTTGCTCCGGCTTCAAATGCCGCTTCCAAAATCGCAAAATCCGCGCGCGTGTGACCAATCGAAGGAATCCAATTTTGCCTTCTGAGTTCCTTTGTCAATTCAATTCCGCCTTCGATTTCCGGCGCAAAAGTCGTCAAATGAACGCCGCCCGCAAGCGTCGGCAAATCGCTCAATTCCCTGCCCGTAAAAGTCTTAAAAAACTCCGGTCGCAGCGCACCGCACATCTTTTCATTCGCAAAAACACCTTCGTAATGCACGCCGACAATCTGAGCAATCGCCAAATCTTCCTGCGTTTTAACTACTTCCTCAATCGCGCCGATTACTTTTTGATAATTTTCGTCCGAATCCGGCACAAAAGTCGGTAGCCAAGCCGTCACACCGTTCTCTGCCAAAAACTTCCCGACCTCGCGCAAATCATCCGCCGTCGCCTCATTAACATCAACACCAACCGCACCGTGATTATGAACATCTATAAATCCTGCATAAAGCGTTAAGCCTGACAAATCAATTTTCACGTCAAAATTTAATTGTATTTTTTCATTTAAAGTTTTAACTATTATTCCATTTTCGATCTGAATGCTGACGTTCTCTATCTTTTCTACAGGGGAAATTATGTTGACCTTTTCAAGTAAGATTGATTTCATAAAATTCATTTTAGCAAAAAAAATGCTCACGCCTTTTGTAAAAAGCGTGAGCTAGTAATTTTCAAAACAATTTGTTAGAAGTTTAACTTTGCACCCAACTGCATTGTTCGCGGGTCACGAACACTCCCGATAGCTCCGAACACACCAGCACCTGCGGTGATATTCAAACTTGTAAAGCCTCTGTAACTTGTTTTGTTGAAAATATTGAACAACTCCGCCCGTAATTGAAGTTTAAATCTTTCAGAAAAACGAATGTTTTTTGACATTGTAAAGTCAACGCGACTAGTTGAAGGTCCAAAAATGATACCACGACCAGCATTGCCGGGAACATTGGGGGCATTCGTCAATTCCGTGTTAGCCGGATTTGCCTGAAAACAGTTGATATTAAAAAACTGTTGCGGCGTATTCGGCGCATTTTGATTCGGGTTACAAAGCAAATTCGGTCTGGCTGTCGGATTCGCGTTGATAATTCCCGTCCCTGCCGGATCATAGTTTGACGTTGTTACAGTGAAAGGTAATCCCGTGTTGTAAACGATGATTCCCGATGCCTGCCAACCACCCAAAATTTTACCGATAAAATCATTTTGTTTATCGAAAAATGGAAGTTCGTAAACATAATTTAAGGTAAAGATATGACGACGGTCGAGCGCAGCGCGGGCATATTCCGCTTTAGTATCGTATGTATCCTGCGGTGCAGTCGTTCGGTCATTTTGGCTGTCAGTCAGATTTTTTGAAAAGGTATATGAAAGACTGACCTGCGAAGCACCGCTAAAACGATGTTGCGCTGATAATTGCAAACTATGATAGTTCGAGTTGTAACGCGGCTGAACCATCGCAATTGAACGATACCCGCGATATGGACGAAGTTGATCTAGAATCAGAAGATCAGTTGACTGGCGAAGTGTCGGGGCAGTCTGATCGGCGTTCGGATTGTTTGGAACAATTACCGTATTGCTTCCGGCATTTCTAAAAACATATCCCGGAGTCTGACATCTGACCGTTTGACTGAAAGCATTAACACAAAGTGAGTTCAAGGCTTTACCGACCGGAATGCTGTTTAGTTCGGTCAAACCGATCAAATGCGTTCCTTTCGAGCCGTAGTAACCGACTGTCACAATAGTTTTACCAGTCAACTGTCGTTGGACATCGAGCGACCAATGCTGCATATAAGGAGTGTCAAAATCAGTTTGAATCGCCCGCAGGCTCTGAACTGCCGGCGCACCGGAGAGCGCACCGCCCGGATTATCCAATCTTGAATTTGAACCGATTGTCGTTTCTTGATACGGAGGATTAAGTCCGATATTTTGAAGTAACGGACCGTTTAAGACTTGTTCGTGATAAATTCCGTAACCGGCGCGAATCGCTGTTTTGCCATCACCAAAAGGATCAAAGGCAAAACCGACACGCGGCGCGAAATTACGTTTCTTCGCGTCATAAACGAATTTGCCGTATGGCGAACTGGTCGGACGGCAGTTGAACGTCGCCGGACCGGTTGTAAAGTTTTGTGAATTGGCAATTAAACCGTTACAGTTATTACCTGTTCCGGCAACTCGCGCACCGCCGCCGGTAACTTGGACGGCTTGTGACTGATCGAAGAACTCAGGCGCAAAATTAGTCAAACGACCGTTTTTGTCCCACGGTGCGCCAAAGAATGAATAACGAACACCGTAATAAACCGTTAAATTACGACGGACACGCCATTCGTCCTGGGCGAATCCTTCAAATGCTTTTTGACGTAAATCAGCCGTATAGTCAAATTTCGCTTGCGTAAAGCCGTTTGTTCCGACATTACCGACTAGAAAATTCGCCCATCTTTGAAGATTTTGGTTAAGTGTTGAATTGGTCACACCAGAAGCAACTGTGTTACCGAAAACGTTGAAGATTCCTTCGTTATTTCCGGCTAACGCGTTTTCATTCTTGCGATAAAGTGAATAAACCGCACCGAATTTCATCGTGTGGCTGCCGAAAATTTGAGTAAAACTTGCATTGTAATTACTCTTGTTCGAGAAGTTATCATACGGACCGAAACTGCCTAAACCGGTGAAACCGTTGCCAGTCAGTGTCGGAACGCGATCTCTCTGATTTTCATAAGGTAAAGTAACCGGAACTGTCGTGTTGGTTAAAGCCAAAAGTCCGACGTTTTTACTCAAAATTGCGCCGTATGAATATGTATAGCGGAGTTCAAGAATACTTTTCGGCGTAAATGAATAAGTCGCCTGAAACGTATGTGTTTTTCCCGGTGAGTTTGTTTGGGTGTTTGAAACTCCCGGTAAACCGGTTCCGCTAGCAAACAATGCGTTGCCTTCTTCTGACGGAATGTTATCCTTTTGGTAACGATAATAAACTGCGAAATTATCTGAGAATGAATGGTCTATTTTAAGAATTTCCTGACGAAAATCGAATTTATTAGCCAGCGAAAAACTTGCCAAATACGGATTGGCGGCAGTCGGAGCATTCGGATTAGGCAGTTTACTGTAGATACTTCTGAGATATGCCGCCGCGACCGGATTGATTAATGCCGGATTAATTGCAGTGCCGGCAGCAAGTCTGAAAGGACTTCCGACCGCGCAGGTTTCAGCGGCGTTATTGTTGCGGTTGATACAAACGTCAATCGGGAAAATTCCCGCTTTGAGATTGGCATCCGGGACAGTAACAGCGTTGGGTGCAGCAAAACGATTGTCCTTTCTGAATTCCTGTGAAAAGAAGAAAAATGTTTTTTCGTATCTCTTAAAGTAAGGAACGCCCTCACCGAATCCGAGAAAATAAACCGGACCGCCAATTGTCCAACCGTAATTGTTGTAATTGAAAGGCGCACGAATCGCGTCACCATTTGAATTTCTGCCAAATTGCGGAGTCGTCTGTGAATTAGCTAAAAAGTTGTTAGCATTAAGTTTTTCGTCACGGTAAAATTCATAGACGCTGCCTCTGAATTTTGATGTGCCGCTGCGGGTCACGACGTTGACCTGTCCGCCGCCGCTTCTGCCTGATTCAGCCGGATAAAGCGAACGCAAAACGCGGAATTCGCCGATTGAATCAACACTCGGATATGCTTGAATCGTCAAATTTGAACCACGATCTGTAATGTCCGCGCCGTCAACGGTGAATGTATTTTGACTGGAACGCGCCCCGTTAACTGAAAGATTAACCGTGTTCGCCTGTCCTTCAGGATTCGTTGTTCCGACGTAAACCTGATCGGAAAGGTCGGACGAAACGCCCGGTGATAAGGCAACTAACTGGGTAAAGTTTCGGTTATTAATCGAAAGCTCCCGAACTTGATCGCCGCTGATGACCGTGCTGTTTGCCGCCGATTGCAGATCAACCGCGACCGGATCGGCTTCGACGCTGACCGTTTCGCTGATATTTCCCGCTTCCAGAACAATATCAACCGAACGGCGTTGTCCGACATCGAGTTTAATATCGGTCTGAACCGACTTTTTGAAATTTGCCGCTTCGACCGTTACCTGATAAATACCGCTTTGCAGGTTGGGTGCGGTAAATTCGCCATTGTCATTTGCCGTGATATTACGGACGACGATATTGTTTTTTGTCGGGTCGGTGATTGTCACGGCTGCGCCTGAAACAACCGCGCCGGAAGAATCACGGACTGTCCCGACCAAAGTTCCGGTGATTTCTTGAGCCAATGTTGAAAAACTTAAACTTAAAATCATCGCGGTTGCAACGATAAATAAATTTGCAGTCGAAAAGATTTGCCTTCTCATAATTTATTTTTTCTTTCCTTTACAATGAATTTTTATTGAACTTAAAATTGCACACTATCAGTTTTATTTAGGTTTTTGGAAATATCTCCAAATTTTCGTTATGGCAGAACTCACGCCAAAACAACAAAAAACTGAAAAAACCTTTGATTATGTTAAATTTCTGAAAACTTTTGGGATTTTCTAAAAGGTTATAACCTTTATCTGCTATTTGTAAAGCAAAAACTGTGCGCGTCTTTTGTTGAATTCGTCTAAATTTTTCTGCCACGAATTTTCGATTGTTTCGGGTTCTTCGCCGCGTTTTATTTGCTCAAATATTTCGTTATTAACCAACAACCGATTATAACTTTCACTTTTCCAATCGGTTGGGAAAAGTTTCCGCAGCGCGGCGGCGATTTCGATTCCGGTGCGGACGGATTTGAATTTTGCGCGGTCAACGATAACGATGTTGATGCCGCTGCAATTTTCATCTTTTAAGACCGAAGCGTTCGGTTTGAATTTGATCGGGACGAAACGAACGCCGTTTAAATTTCTGCCGTTTAAATAAGATGCAAGTTTTGCCGCGTCAATCCACGGTGCGCCGACGATTTCAAACGGCGTGTCGGTGCCGCGTCCGACGCTGACATTGGTTGTTTCGAGCAGTCCGATTCCGGGATAAAGTGTCGCTTCGGTGAGCGAACGCATATTCGGTGACGGATTGATCCAAGTTTGCGCGGTTTCGTCAAAATACTGCGCCCGCGACCAGTTTTCCATCTTGATAATTTTCAGATTCGCGCCGATCTTGCGTTCGACATTCATCATTTGGGCGAGTTCGCCGATGGTTAACCCGTAGCGAACCGGAATCGTGTGCGCGGCGATGAATGAAAGTTTGTCTTCGTCGGCGAGCGGACCTTCGACAGTTACGCCGTTGATCGGATTCGGGCGGTCGAGAACGTAAACGGGTTTTCCGGCTTTTGCGGCTTCTTCCAGAACATTTCGCAGAGTCGCCGTGTAAGTGTAAAATCTCGCGCCGACATCCTGAATGTCATAAACAATCGCGTCCAAATCTTTTAATTGTTCGGGTTTCGGGCGGCGCGTTTCGCCGTAGAGCGAATAGACTGGCAAACCTGTCTTTTCGTCTTTTGAATCGTTGATTTTTTCCTGATCCAGTTCGCCGCGGATGCCGTGTTCGGGCGAAAAAAGCGCGACGAGTTGGACATTTTTTGCTTCCTTCAAAACATCAATCGTCGGTTTTCCCGCGAGGTTTCTGCCGGTTTGATTAGTTACCAAACCAATTTTCAAATTTTCTAAATCTTTGAAATTGGATTTTTCGAGAACATCAATTCCGTTAAGAACATTTGCGATTTGCGATTTGCGATTTGCGATTGTTTCGTTTTGCGCGGCGGCTTTTTGCTCTTTGAATTTTTCGATTTGCGCCGCAACTTGCGAGGCGTAAGCCGATTCAGCTAAACGAAACATTTCAACCGGCGTGTCTTCGATTGCCGAAGCCGCGACAGTCGCAATTTTGGCGCGTAAAGGCGTGACATCGCCTTTGCCGTCGGGGTGAACGCGGTTTGACATAAAGACGACGAAGGTTTGCGATACGCGGTCAATCCAAACGGAAGTTCCCGTAAAACCCGTGTGTCCGAACGAGCCGAGCGGGAAAAGTTCGCCGCGATTCGACGAAAACGCGGTGTTCATATCCCAACCGAGTCCGCGTGTCGCGCCGTCTTCGGAAACGACAATCGGCGCAGTCATTCGCGCAATCGTATTTGCCGACAAAACACGCTTGCCGTCCAAAATTCCGCCGTTGAGCAGCATCTGGCAAAACCGCGCTAAATCGTCAGCTGTCGAAAAAAGTCCGGCGTGTCCGGCAACTCCGCCCATTCGAAAAGCCGTCGGATCGTGAACTTGACCGCGCAACATTTGATTGCCCGTTTTGTCGTCACCTTCAAATTTCGAGCCAAGATAATTATTTTGACCTTTGATATTTTCGGTCGGCGCGATACGCGGAATTAAATCTTCTTCTTTTACAAATCGCTCGATGCTTTTTCGTTCGGTTTTTTCCACTTCGTCAACATCAATAAAAAAAGAATTTTTCATATCCAATTCATCGAATATATTTCGCTCCGAAAAAAAATCTACCTTTCTATCATGCCAACCTATATTGTCTCCGTATGAAGTAAATCTACGAACAATCTCGCCAAGCACGATAAAACCAATGTCCGAATAAACGAATTTTGTTCCCGGCGGCGTGCGGAGTTTTTCCTTCTTTAACGCTTCAAGCATTCCGCCCTGTCCCGTCCATTTTTTTTGCAGGTCAAAATCGGGCGCGTAGCCGGAAACGTGCGTTAATAATTGCTGAATCGTGACTTTTTTCGCCGCTTCGTCCTCGATTTCGGGAATGAATTTGCCGATTGTGTCCGAAAGGCGAAGTTGTCCGCGCTCGACGAGAATCATTATCGAAGTCGTCGTGGCGACAACTTTGGTCAGACTCGCCACGTCGAAAATCGTGTCAACCGTCATCTTTTCGACGTTCGGCACAAGCGCACGATTGCCGAACGCTTTGCGATAGACGATTTTCCCTTTGTGTCCGACGATGACGACCGCGCCCGGAAGTTTTTTGTCCGCAATGTCTTTGTTGACCAGCGCGTCAATTGACGCAAGTTTTTCAGCCGACATTCCGACTGCATTCGGAACGGCAACCGGCAAACCCTGCGCGTTAGTTAAAGTGCAAATAAAAAGGCAAGCGGCAAAAATAATTGCCGTTTGCCGGAGTGATTTTTGAAATTTATTGAACATTTTTTCCCTTGATCTCGTCGGAGCGCAAGCGTCCCCGCTTGCAGTGAGCGTTTGCTTCAAACGCGAAGAAGCCTACTCGACTCGAAACTTTCTATTGCGTCAGACCTTTTCGTGCCGGAAGCCGACACTCACTGCAAGCGGGGACGCTTGCGCTCCGACCGCGTTTTTGCCTTTTAGCTTTTGCCCTTCGCCTTTAATTCCTTTTCGTGTTCTTTGAAACTTTCCTTGCAGAGTTTGACAAATTCTTTGGCAATCGGTGAAAAATAACCGCCTCTGATTCTGGCTAAACCTAATTCCCACTTGATTTCCGCGCCTTCGATGAACCACGAAACGAGTTTGCCGTCTTTGACTTCGCGCGCGACGGTTTTCGCGCCCGCGATGCCGACACCCATTTTGTTTTCGACCATTCGATTGATCGCCGTCTGGCGCGATAGTTCCATCATTACATTCGGGCGGACATTTGCCGCGTGGAAAAAATCGTCAATCATCCGGCGCGTGTTGCCGCCTTTTTCACCCAAAATCAGATGTTCGCCCGCGAGTGCCGCCGCGCTGATGACTTTTTCCTTCGCCAGCGCGTGTTTCGGATGCGAAATGGCGACGATTTCATCGCTAAATAATAATTCGGTCTGAACATTGGACGTTTCAACCGGCAGCGACACGAACGCAATATCAATCTCGCCGTGCATAATTTTTTCGACGAGAATCTGGCTCGTGCCGCTGCTGACGGTGATTTCGGAATGCGGAAAAACCTGTTTCAGTTTCTCCAAAATTCCCGGCAATTGCTCGGTCGCAAACATCGAGGACGATGTGCCAATCCTTAACCTGCCGTATTCCGCGCCCGCTAATTCGGCGATTTCGGCGATTGCCGTGTCGTGTTCGCGCAAAATCCGCCGTGCGCGTTCGAGCAGATGTTCGCCCGCTTCCGTCATAATCACGCGGCGCGGCGTGCGCGTAAAAAGCTGCAAACCGACCTCATCTTCAAGCTGCCGGATTTGCATTGAAATCGCCGCCTGCGTGACATTCATCATTCGCGCTCCGGCGGTAAAAGTTTTTGTTTCGGCAATTGCCAAAAATGCTTTCAATTGTCGTATTTCCATAGTTTTGGCGGCGTTTTTGATTTTTGTTTGGGTTTTGGTCTTTAGTTTTTAGTTTTTGACTAAACTTTGAGGCTCAAAGTTTAGCTAAAAAATTAACTGCTAAAGACTAAAAACCAAAAACTAAAGACCAAATTACATATCAAAAACTCTTATCGCACTTATAAAATCTTTTAGTTTTGATTATATGTCAAGGATAATTAGAATAGAAGTTTGATTTTTTTTTGCGAAAAATAAGAATGTCTAAATCTAACAATCGAAAAATTTCGCTGCGTTCGCATAATTTGTATCTCGGTGTTGACGGCGGCGGCACCAAAACGCATATTGCGATTATCAATCAGGACAGGCAAATCGTTTGCGAAGGCTACGCGGGCGCGTCAAATCCGCTGCGCGTCGGTGTCGAGACGGCGGTCAATAATATTGTCGCGGCGATTAATTCGACGTGCGATTCGGCGGAACTCAATCGCGGCGACATCGTTTCGGCAACACTCGGTTTAGCAGGTGTGCGGCGTTTGGATTTGCGCCAAATCATCCGCGAACGGTTTATGCAAACTGTTCGTATCAAAAAGGTTGAAGTCACGACCGACGCGGAAATCGCGCTTTACGGAATCGGCAAAAACAAAGCCGGATTAGTGATAATCGCGGGAACAGGCTCGGTTTGCATCGGTCAAAATGAACAAGGCGAAAAGTTTTCCGCCGGCGGTTGGGGACCGCTCGCGGGCGACGAAGGCGGCGGCGCAGGAATCGCTCTGAACGCGCTCCACAAAATCGCCAAGGCTTCGGACGGACGCGCCGAACCGACTGATTTGAGCGATGCCGCCGTTGATTATTTTCGCGCCGGAAAGATCGAAAATCTCTCGGTCGCCATTTACGCGCCGCAGGTTGATAACGCCCGAATCGCCGGATTTGCCAAATTTGTCGGCGCCGCCGCCGCGAATGGAGACAAAGTTGCCATCGAAATCCTCCGCGAAGCCGGACGCGAACTTGGAATCGCCGCCGCCGCCGTCATTAAAAAATTAAAATTACAGCGCGGCAAAATCCCAATCGGCTTGGTCGGCAGCGTTTTTCGTTCAGGCAACCTCGTCACCGACTCGCTGCTTCAAACAGTTCACGCCGCCGCGCCGAAAGCCTTTTTGGTTGAAGAAATCATTCAACCCGCACATTCAGCCGCGCAAATCGCTTTTGAAAACAACGGCAACGGAGGAAAACGATGAAAAGAATATTTACAATACTTTCGATAATTTGCTTTTGTGCGACTTTCGCAGTTGCACAAAAAAACAAACAAAGACGCGCAAAATCAAAATCTATCAATATTTTGACAAATCAAATTTCAACCGATTCAAGTCAAAATAATCAACCAAATTCGGCTGTGGATGAAAATAAATCACAACCAATTAATACACCGCTCAAAATTATTGAAAAACCATCACCGATTTTGTTTCGAGATGGTCAAAATTGTTCTCAGGGAAAAGTCGTTTTAAGAGTTACATTTCTAAAATCAGGCGAAATAGGCACAATTTCAGTAATTAGCAGTTTGACCAAAAGCAAAACCGAAAGCGCAGTCGAGGCGGCGAAGAAAATAAAATTTGAACCGGCAACGCGAAACGGAATACCTTTCTCAGTTACAAAACCAGTCGAATATTCATTTACGATTTATTAAAAATTTATTGAGCGAAAATCAGTTCACTTTCCGAATCGAAAATATTTATTTTATGGTTTGACGGGAAAATTTCAGGCGAAATTTCTGCCAGAGATTCAAAAGCGGGTTTGGCAAAATAATAGCCTTGAAACAGATTGATGCCGAAATCCTGCAAAGTTTGCAGTTCGTTTTTAGTTTCGATACCTTCACCGATAATCGTAATTCCGAGATCGTCGGCAACTTGAACAATGCCTTTGACGATTGTTTGTTTGATAAAATTCGTATCTATATCACGCACCAATTCCATATCCAATTTGAGAAAATCAGGCTGAAAACTCGAAAGTAAATTCAGTCCCGAATAACCTGCGCCGAAATCGTCAATGGCGGTCTTAAAACCTTGCCGCTGATATTCGGTGACGATATTTTTTAAGTGCGAATTGTCTTTTACCCGTTCGACCTCGGTTATTTCAAAAATAATTTTTTCCAGCGGAAAGTTATTTTCGTGCGCCGCTTTGATGGTGGTTCGCAAACAATTTTCGGGTCGGTAAACGGCGTTCGGCAAAAAATTTATGCTCAAAAACGATTCGATATTCAGTTTCGATGCCAGATGCACAGCTTTGACGCGGCAGGTTTGATCGAATTTGTAGAGATTCTCGCTCGTCGCTTTGGCAATTATTTCGCCTGCCGATTCGCCGTTTAATCCTCTGACCAATGCTTCCTGAGCAAAAATTTCTTTACTTTGAAAATCAACAATCGGCTGAAAAGCCATTGTAAAATCGAAACTGAGCGCACTGTTTTCGGAACACGCTCCGCAGCCGTTTTCCGGCACGAATGTTTGTATTTGAGAATCCGAAGGCATTATTTTTTTCCCTTTGATGTTTGTTGAAGAATGAATTTTGTTGAAAGGCGCGTGGACAAATACGCCGCAAGCCATAACAATTATATGACAGGAACAAAGAAGTTTGCAAAATTTTGTTTTGATTTATCAAACTTTATTTATGCAAATTAATCAGCTTTTTCTTGACGTTTGAAAATCCAAAAGGCAAACTAACGCAAAACCGATGAACATACCGATTACCGAACAGGAAAATCCGAACACGACAAATATTGACCGGGTTTCGACACTTGAAACGATTCGTTTGATTAATGACGAAGACAAAAAGGTCGCGGTCGCGGTCGAAAAAGTTTTGCCCGAAATTGCCGCAACTGTTGATAAAATCGTCGAGAAAATAAAAAACGGCGGACGGCTTTTTTACGTCGGCACGGGAACAAGCGGACGACTCGGCGTGTTGGACGCGAGCGAGATTCCGCCAACTTACGGCGTTTCGTATGATTTGGTGCAAGGCATCATCGCGGGCGGTTACGACGCGCTTTACAAAGCAACCGAATCGTCGGAAGACAACCGCGAACAAGGCAAACAAGATTTACAAAATCGCGGCGTTTCGGCAAATGATTCCGTCATCGGCATCGCCGCTTCGGGCAGAACGCCTTACACAATCGGCGCGTTAGATTTCGCCCGGACGCTCGGTTGTTTCACGGCTTGCGTCACCTGCGTTCCCGATTCGGCAATCACAAAATCGTGCGAAATCCCGATTGTCGCCGTCGTCGGCGCGGAAGCAATCACCGGCTCGACGCGAATGAAAGCCGGAACCGCACAAAAATTAATTTTGAATATGATTTCAACCGCCGCGATGATCAAACTCGGCTACGTCAAAGGCAATCGAATGACGAACGTCAAATCTTCAAACATCAAACTGCGCGAAAGAAGTGTGCGGATTTTAATGTCGGAAACAAATTTGGACGAAGTTAAAGCGCAGGAATTATTAAATGCCGCGAACAACGATTTGCGCGTGGCGATTGTGATGCAGAAAGCTGATGTTTCGCGTGAATCGGCGGAAAATGCTTTGATTGAAAATGATTTCGTGATCGAAGAAGCGATTGAAAATTTACCAAATTCGGCTGATTGATGTGCCTTTCAAATAATCATCAAAAACCGCATCGGCACTTCTATGTTTTCAACAATTGCCTGCGAAATCACATTCGGTCGAACGGATCGCGGTGATGAAACGGCAGACGATTGTTTTCAATTGTATGAGCGAAATCAATAGATAAAATTTCAATCAGGTTATTATACAAAACGTCGGCAATCTCATTATAAGGTCGGTTAATCGGAAGTTTGCCGAGTGAGTTTTTGATTGAAATTTCCCAAAGTGATGCGATGCTGATAAAAATTTCATTATTTTATCAATCATCAAACTTTTAGCAATTGGACTGAATGCCGAATTACCTTCCATAAACCAAATTAAGACATGAGTATCAATCAAATATTTCATTTACATATACTCCGCAAAATCTTCGAGCGGTTCATCAAAGGCTTCCGTCATTACAAACATTCCTTTGGCACTGCCAAATTTGCGTTCTCGTTTTTCTCGCGGCTTTTCCGTTTCGGCTGCGCCTTGTTGTTTCTGTTTCAAAAATTGGACAAAGTGCAGAACTTCCTGTTTCAGACTTTCGGGCAGCGTGTGAATTTCCTGAATCAATGTTTGTTCGATCATCGTAAAAACTCCTGTATGTCTAATTTTAGAACGAGTTTTACCGATAAAGCAATGATTTGCAAATTTGCAAAAGATTTTATGACTTCAGAAAGTAATTGAGATTGTAGAAAAATGGGTTAGAATTACAATATGAATAGCGTTCAGGAAATAGAAGTATCAAAATTGTCGCGCTCCGAAAAGGTCAAACTTTTGCAAATTCTCGTGCGCGATCTAAGTGACGAATTTGAGGGCATCGAAAAAACTAAAGGTATCTGCGGCGGCTCTGCGCGAATTGTGAACACACGAATTCCTGTCTGGTCGCTGGAAAATGCTCGTCGTCAAGGTATCACCGAAGCCGAACTTTTGATGGATTATCCGAGTTTGACCGCACAGGACTTAGCAAACGCTTGGTCATTCATTCGCTCGCATCAAGAAGAAATAATGCGTGAAATTGCCGAAAATGAAGAAGATTAATTTATTGACCCCGGAAAAAATAAAAATTTTAATTTCATTACTGTTCACATTATGAACTTTTACGCTGACGAAAATTTTCCTTTACGAACCATAAACGAATTGCGAAATCTCGGACACGATGTTTTAACGGCTTTAGCGGACAAACGCGCTAACCAGTCAATTTCCGACGAAGCCGTTTTATCCCGCGCAACCGAACTCAGCAGAGTTGTTTTAACTTTAAACGCCTGCATTTGAAAAATTCAAATCATACCGGAATTATTATTTGCACCGACGATGCCAACCGTTTAAGACAGGCTCAAAGAATTGATGAAAAAGTTTCCGAAATTGAAAATCCGGCAGGCAAATTGATTCGGGTTTATCGCCCCGACAAATAATATGTAGATAGGATTTGACCTGAATGCGCTTTTTGCGATAAAAATTTCTTATCGCTTTCCGAAAGTCTTTCGTGTATTCTTATTGATAAAACCGACGCAAATTTGTGTTTGCAGAATACATTTTGAAGTTCGATATTCGTTGAGACAACTAAATTTCTCCGGCTTTTCTTCTGATAAATTATGGGATTTTCAGCTATTGATTACGCGGTTTTACTCGCATATCTGGTCGGCATTACGATTTTCGGCGTGTTGTTTCGTAAGTCGCAAAAGACCGTTAAGGATTATTTTGTCGGAGCGAAAAATATTCACTGGCTCGTGATTTCGCTTTCGATTGTGGCGACGGAAACTTCGACTTTGACGCTCGTCGGCGTGCCGGCGATTGCCTACGCGAAATATGCCGCACCCGAACTCGGCGGCAGTTTTACTTATCTGCAAGTCGTTTTCGGCTATATCATTGCCCGATTTATAATCAGCGTTTTGTTTATTCCGGCGTATTTCAAAGGCGAACTTTTGACGGCTTATCAACTGCTCGAACATCGTTTCGGTGTCAAAACTAAAAATTTTGCCGCATCGCTTTTTCTCGTAATGCGCGCACTCGCGGAAGGCGTGAGAATTTACGCGGCTTCGATTGTTTTGACGGCGGTTTTGGGCGCGAGTCTGCCGGATTTTCCGAATTTAACGCTTTGGTCAATCGTCATCGTCGGCGTTTTGACGCTGATTTACACCTTTGAAGGCGGCATTTCCGCCGTGATTTGGACTGATTTGATTCAGCTCGTGATCTACATCGGCGGTTCGCTGGTCGCGGCTTATATGCTTCTGTCTCTTGTTCCCGGCGGTTGGACGGAAATCGCGGCGCAAGCGAATGCGGCAGGCAAATTTCAGGTTTTTTCGTTCAAATGGGATTTCGGTTTGCCGTTCACGTTTTGGGCGGGAATCTTCGGCGGCACATTTCTGACGATGGCTTCGCACGGCACGGACCAGTTGCTTGTGCAACGGCTTTTAACCTGCAAAAACGAGCGCGACAGTCAGAAAGCCGTTATTTTCAGTGGCTTCGTCGTGCTGTTCCAATTCGCGCTTTTTCTGCTGATCGGCGTGATGCTTTACGCTTATTATCAAAACGTGCCGATGACCGGAACGCTGACGAGCAACGACGAGATTTTCCCGAAATTTATCGTCGAAAAACTGCCGCACGGCATTTCCGGTTTGGTGATCGCCGCAATTTTCGCCGCCGCGATGTCGAATTTGAGCGGCTCGCTCAATTCGCTGGCTTCGACGACGGTTTTGGATTTTTATAAACCGCTGATAAATCCGAACGCAAGCGAAGAATCTTTACTGAAATTGTCACGCTGGCTGACGGCGGCGTGGGGCGTAATTTTAATTTTAATCGCCTTTTTCGCACGCGGTTGGGGTTCGGTTTTCACCGTTGGATTAACCATCGCTTCGATAGTTTACGGCACAATGCTCGGCGCATTTTTGCTCGGCGTTTTAACGAAACGCGGCAATCAAACCGGCGTGATCTGCGGAATGCTAGCATCTCTGACGACAATGTTGTGCGTCAAATTCTATACGACAATCGCGTGGACTTGGTATGTTTTGATCGGCACGCTCGTTTGTTTATTTGTCGGATATGTCGTCAGTATGATTTTTCAGTCGGATAAAATCGCCGATTCGACAAACGCGGTCGCCGAATAAAATTTATTGAGTGACGCATTATTATCAATGAAATTATTTATCAGTTTTACATTATTCGTTTTAATTATTATCAACCCTTTGTTGGCAGTTTCGGCGCAAACAACGGTGAAAAGCTCAAAAACTTTTGCGCCTTCCGAAAAGTCATGGAAAGAAGCGGACAAAAAATTAAAGAAAATGTCCGCCGATGAAAAAGTCGGACAGCTAATCCAAATCGGCATCAACGCGCGGTTTATTAATCAGGACAGCGATTTTTATCAGGATTTGGTGCGGCAGGTTAAGGAAAACAAGATCGGCGGAATCATCCTGTTCGGTGCGCCGATTTATGAAACGGTTCACCTTGTTAATCGAATGCAGGAAAACGCCGACACGCCGCTGCTGATTGCGCTCGACGCTGAAACCGGAGTCGGAATGCGCTTTCAGGACGCGGAAAATTTTCCGTGGAATATGGCTGTCGGCGCAACTGGAAATCCCGAATATGCGCGAAAAATGGGCGAAATCACGGCGCGTGAAGCGAAAGCCCTCGGCATAATGCAGGTTTACGCGCCCGTCCTCGATGTCAATAATAACGCCGATAATCCGGTAATAAACGTCCGAAGTTACGGCGAAAATCCCGAAGATGTCGCACGTTTCGGCGCGGCTTTTATCGAAGGCGTGCAGAGTCAGGGCGTGATTGCGACGGCGAAACATTTTCCCGGTCACGGCGACACGGACGTTGATTCGCATCGCGGTTTGCCGATTATTAACGTCTCGCGCGAACGGCTCGACAAGCTCGAACTCGTGCCGTTTCGTCAGGCGATTGCAAGCGGAATCGGTTCAATAATGGTCGCGCACATCGGACTTCCGCAGATTGATCCGACGGAAATAAAGCCGCTGAAAAATTCTTTGAAAGTCGAAACCGACGATGAAGTTATGACGGAAAACGCGACGCTTCCGGCGACGCTTTCGCCGATGATTCAAACTCAAATTTTGCGAAAACAACTCGGTTTTAAAGGTTTAATCGTCACCGACGCGATGAGTATGAGCGGTTTGACGCAATACGTTACGCAGGAAGAAGCGGGCGTTCAGGCTTTCTTGGCGGGCGCGGATTTGCTCGAAAAACCGGCGGACACTGACGCGATGATTAAAGGTTTGCGCGATGCCGTCAAATCGGGAAGAATTTCGCCGGAAAGATTAAATGAATCGGTTAGAAAAATTTTGGCGTGGAAGTTTGAACTCGGACTTTTCAAACAAAAAATTACGCCGATGGATGATATTGATAAAATCGTTTCAAACAAGGAAACTCACGCGCTTGCCGAAGAAATTGCTAATAAAGCGATCACTTTAGTAAAAAATGACGAAAATCTGCTGCCGCTTTCAAAGGACAAAAAAGTTTTTGTTCTCGGCATTTCAAACGGTTTTGACGGCGAACAGACGAGTTACGCTTTGATCAAATTTTTGCGCGAAAACAACGTGAAATTCAGCGCGACGCTTTTACAGGACAATTCGACTGCCGAACAAGTCGAAAAGGCACGAATCGCAGCGAACAAAGCCGATGTCGTCATCGCCGCGCTTTACGGGCGCGTTCGTTCCGGTCAAAAAAACAGCGTCGGACTTCCCGATTCGGGCGTTTCGATCTTGCGCGAACTGCTCTCAAATAACAAAAAAGTCGTCGGTGTCAGTTTCGGAAATCCATATATTTTGGGCGCATTCCCCGATCTGAAAACTTATCTCGTCGCTTACGGTGATATGCCGACTTTACAGCGCGCAACAGCGCGTTCGATGTTCGGAATGCTCGAACTGAACGGCAAACTGCCGATTTCCCTGCCCGGACTTTACCCGCGCGGAACAGGTTTGAGTTTGAAAAAGTAACTTAAGTTTCCGTGAATTTTATCAATCCGCCGCGCATTTTTGGAAAGTGTGCGGCGGATTTTTATTTTTATTGAAAAACAATTACAAATTTCACAAAGAATTTTGTAAGATAATTTTATAGAGCTTTTTAAAGTAACGACAGGACAAATATCAAGGAGGAAAAATGGCTGACGAATTAGACGAAATCGGTATGGACGAACTGACTGCCGATGAAGAGAGTTTATTGAAAGATTTTCCCGAACTCGGCGAATTAGGCGAAGCGCGGCGTAAATTCTTAGGACAGGCGGCGGCGTTCGGTTTGGGCGGTCTTGCGTTGAGTCTGCTGGCGCAGGAACAGGCTTTGGCTGAAATTCCGGCGAACGAAAACGCGATGTTTGCGGCGGTGACGGATGAAAACGCGGTCGCGCTCAAGTTAAAAATCAACGGCGCGGAAAAATCTTTGTCGGTTGATTCGCGTGTCACACTGCTTGACGCACTGCGCGAAAAATTGGCTTTGACCGGCTCGAAAAAAGGCTGCGATCACGGGCAGTGCGGAGCCTGCACGGTGATTGTTGACGGACGGCGCGTGTTGTCGTGTCTGACTCTGGCGGCAACCTGCGAAGGCAAATCGGTGACGACGATTGAAGGACTTGCAAAGGGCGATGAGCTTCATCCCGTTCAGGCGGCGTTTATCAAACACGACGGCTTTCAATGCGGTTACTGCACGCCCGGACAGATTTGTTCGGCGGTCGCAATGCTCAACGAAGCGAAGAACGGAGAGGCGAGTTATGTCACGGCGGATGTGCGCGGCAAGGCGCGTTCATTGCAGCTTTCCGACGATGAAATCCGCGAACGAATGTCCGGTAATTTGTGTCGCTGCGGAGCTTATCCGAATATCGTCGCGGCGGTCAAGGAAGTTCACACGGGCAAGGATGTCGCTCAAACGTGGCAGTTTGCGGGCGAAAACGACACGGCGATTTTTGAGAATACGGACACGAACGCGGGAGGCGACGCATAAAAAATGAGACCCTTTAAATATTCAAAAACCGAAGACGCGAACGCGGCGGTCAAAATGATTTCGGCGAACCGAAACGCCAATTTTTTGGCGGGCGGCACGAACATTATTGATTTGATGAAGGAAGATGTCGCGCGCCCCGACGAACTCGTGGACATCACGCGCGTCAAATTCGCGCAGATTAAAACCACAAACGGCGGCGTTTCGCTCGGCGCGTTGGCGAAAAATACCGACACGGCAAATCATCCGCTCGTCCGGCAAAATTATCCGCTATTGACGCAGGCGATTCTCGCGGGCGCAAGCGGACAAATCCGCAATATGGCGACGAACGGCGGAAATCTCAATCAGCGAACACGGTGCCAATATTTCTACGAAGTTTCGATGCCGTGCAATAAACGCGACCCCGGAACCGGCTGCGGCGCACTCGAAGGCATCAATCGAATGCACGCGATTTTCGGCTGGACGAAAGATTGCGTCGCCGTCATGCCGTCCGATATGTGCGTCGCACTAGTTGCTTTGGATGCAGTTGTCAAAGTTCAAAAAACGGACGGAACCGAGCGAAGCATTCCGTTTGCCGAATATCATCGTCTGCCGGGAAGCAATCCTGAAAAAGACAACACGCTCGAACACGGCGAACTGATTACATCAATCGAACTGCCGAAAAACAATCTAGCGAACAAATCTTATTATTTAAAAGTTCGTGACCGCGCTTCGTATGCGTTCGCGCTCGTTTCCGTTGCCGCCGCGCTCGAAACAAACGGCAGCAAAATTAACGACGTGCGAATCGCAATGGGCGGAGTCGCGCACAAACCTTGGCGGGCGTTGGAAGCCGAGAAATATTTGCAGGGCAAAGATGCCACCGAAGCCAATTTCAAAGCGGCGGCGGATATGGAGATGAAAGCCGCAAAACCGCTCGAAAACAACAAATTCAAAGTCGAATTAGGTCGTCGCGGCATCGTTCGCGCTCTGATGATGGCGAACGGAATGAAGGCATAATTTAGTAAAATTTTGCCGTTAATTTATTGAAGGTTTCCAGTTTTCAGGAAAAAATTTATGGTTACGATCACTTTCCCGGATGTTGATACGGAAAAACGCGCTTTGGGGTTTTTGCTTGGACGTTTTTCCGGTCGCGTCTTAAAATCGGGCGAACATCTCGTTCCCGAAGCGGCGTTGGAAGCACTCGACAATCGAAATATTCCTTTTTCCATCTCTAAAGTTGAACTTGGTAAGAGGATTAGTGTTTCCGATTGATAAAGGGAAAACAGCAGGCATAAATTAAACTAATGGATAAACCGATTTCCGCGAAAATCAAAATGTCATTGCTTGATGCTAATTATAATGGAGAAAGGTTGCTCAGTTTGTCAGGAGATTTATATCATCAACGATTGATTTACGGTGAGCCGAGAGAACTCAGAAAGATTGATGGGAATTTGGAATTATCGGTAATTTTTCTTGACAGAAATTCTTTTGAAAGTTGGCTGGATAATCCGAAAGTTATTGAAAATTGGAGTGTTTTTTTTAGCGAATTTTTGAAAGAAAAGCCACTTACATTTCAAGAGTCGGATGTAATAATTGAGATTGACGAAGTTCAAAATTGCAGTTGTAAAAATTCAGATTTCTATTTTCTGCAAGGTCGAAGTTTTCGATTTATTAGTGAACTAATTTGCGGAAATTGTTTGAATAATGTTCCGTATTCGAGAGTTCCTTTAACTATCGAAATTGAGAACTGGCAGGAACATTATCAAAGAATTTATCTAAACTGGCTCAACAGCAGTTTTTTGGAAAGTTCGGCAAAAAGACAGTTGTTAAATTACAAAAACGGCAAGCTGAATCTCGAAGGTGAAAAAATCAGAAAACAACTTGCGGATTTTTTTGAAAGACCTGTTTATTTAAAGTTTTTTACGGAAAATCCTGATGAACAATTGAATTGTATTATTTGCGGCTTAGAAGGAATAAAATCAGGATTAAAAAGTCCAAAAAAAATCTGTAAAAGGTGCAATACGGCTTTTGATTATTCAGACAATTAAAAACCGTTAAAGGTATTAGAGATTTGATTTTTAATACAGTTTCAAGGGGTTTTACACAATGAGCGAGCGGAAAAAAATAATCGGTGAGGCGATGAGCCGCGTTGACGGAATCGAAAAGGTGACGGGTAAGGCAACTTACGCGACGGATTTTCCTGTCAAAAATGTCGCTTACGGATTTTTGGTTAAGAGCGAGATTGCGGCAGGGAAAATCGTGTCGGTTGATAAGTCGGCGGCGGAAAAATCGGCGGGCGTGGTTGCGGTTATAACGACGGAAAACGCTTTGAAATTACCGGCGGGAAAAGGTTTGCGCGGCGGTTCGTATCTGCAAAACGCGGACGTGCATTTTTTCGGTGAAAACGTCGGCATCGTCGTCGCGGAAACTTTTGAGCAGGCGCGTCACGCGGCGCGACTGGTCGAAATAAAGTATGAAAAGGCTGCGCCGAAAGTTGATTTTGAAAAGGAAATAAAATCGGCAGTTCAGCCGAAAGCCGAAGACAAAAAGCCTGCAATCAAAGGCGATTTCGCGGCGAATTTTCAAAATGCCGAAGTAAAAATTGACGAGATTTACGAAACTCCCATCGAGCATCACAATCCGATGGCTCCGCACGCGACGATTGCTGTGTGGGACGCGGACGATAAATTGACGATTTACAACGAATCGCAGGTCGTCAACGGCGTTCAGTCGTCGGTCGCTTCGGTTTTCGGGTTAAAGCCGGAAAATGTGCGCGTCATCACGCCGCATATCGGCGGCGGTTTCGGCTCGAAAGGCGGCGCGTGGGGACACGTCGTCGTCGCTGCGATTGCCGCGAAAATGACGAAACGCCCGGTAAAAATGGCTCTGACGCGGCAGATGATGTTTAATTCGGTCGGACTGCGCCAGCGCAATCGCCAGCATTTGCGACTTGCGGCGACAAAAGACGGAAAATTGACCGCGATTGCCCACGAAACTTCGACGCACTGCGCGATTAACGAAGAATTTCTCGAACCGTGCGGCGACGGAACAAAGGTTCAATACGACGCGCCGAATATTTCCGTGACATACAAAGTCGCGCCGATGAACATCATTTTGCCGACGTATCAACGCGCACCGGGAAAATCAACGGGCAGTTTCGCGCTCGAATCGGCGATTGACGAATTAGCCTACAAATTAAAAATTGATCCGGTCGAATTTCGTCTAAAAAACGAACCTGCCAAAGACCCTTTGAACGGCAAACCTTGGTCGTCGCGCTACGTCGTCGAAGCATTAAAAGAGGGCGCGGCGAAATTCGGCTGGAACAAACGTAAACTTGAACCGAAACAATTACGCGAGGGCAATTTGTTAATCGGCTACGGTGTCGCCTGCGGCAATTACCCGACGCGCCAGCGCGATACTTCGGCAATCGTTAAATTAACGAAATCGGGCGCGAATGTTTCGGCGATTATCGAACTTGCCGCGTCGGATTTAGGCACTGGAACGCGGACGATTTTGACGCAGACCGCCGCTGAAACGCTCGGTTTGCCGTTTGAAAATGTGACTGTCAAAATCGGCGATTCCGCATTGCCGCCTGCCGCTGGTTCGGTCGGTTCGGTTGGGGCAGCGAGTTTTGCGAACGCCGTCGCCGATGCCTGCAACAAAATCACCGACGAACTGATCGCCAAATCAGGCAAGCAGTTTTTCGTCCGTCCGACTGCCGCCGATTTGATGAAATCGGAAAATCTTAACGAATATCAAACGCGAATGGACGCGAAACCTTTGCCGACGGCGGACGAATATTCGGCACACGCTTTTAATGTCAATTTCGCCGAAGTCGCCGTGAATGAATCAACCGGAATGACGCGCGTTCGCCGGGTCGTCCAAGCCTGTGACGGCGGACGAATTATGAATCCGAAAACCGCCGCGTCGCAGGTGATCGGCGGCGTCGTTTGGGGCATCGGTCAGGCTCTGTCGGAAGAATCGCTGTTAGACCCGCGTTTTGGCAATTTCGTCACGCGCTCGTTTGCCGATTATCATATTCCGTCAAATCTCGACGTTCCCGTCATCGAAACGATTTTCGTCGGCGCGGCTGACGAAAAAATCAATCATCTCGGCATCAAAGGCATCGGCGAAGTCGGCATCGCCGGTGTCGCGGGCGCAATCGCCAACGCCGTTTTTAACGCTACCGGCAAACGCGTCAGAGATTTGCCGATTACGCCGGATAAATTAATGGTCTGAAAACTTAAAAATATGAACGACAATCAAAATAATTTGACACAAAATACGATTCCGTCGGATGATCTGAGCCGCGAACTCCTCCACACGACAAACGGCGAAGGAAAAAATGTTAAATACGTCGCGGTGGTCGGCGATGTTTATACGATTCTTGTTTCAGGCAAAGATACGAACGGGCAGTATTGTTTGATTGATATGCGAATTCCGCCCGACGGCGGACCACCGCCGCATCGTCACGATTTCGAGGAAATGTTTTCGGTTTCGGAAGGCGAGGTCGAGCTTAATTTTCGCGGCGAAAAAATCACTGTCCGCGCCGGGGAAACAGTGAATATTCCGGCAAACGCGCCGCATAATTTTACCAATGCTTCCAGCAAACCTGCGCGAATGCTCTGTTTGTGTTCGCCTGCGGGACAGGAAGATTTTTTTCTTGAAGTCGGCGATTTGGTCGAAAGCGCAAATTCCGAACCGCCGCACTTGAGCGATGAAGAAAGAAAAGCGCGAATGGAAAAATCTCAAAAGTTGGCGGCGAAATACAAAACCGAGTTTTTGAGTTAGAACCAAAAAAATCACCGAATTAACACATTGAATTTGTAAAAGTTTTGCAGTGGACAAAAACGGAATATAGGCAAGCCGCCCGCATTCCGGTCAAAATGAGGAAAAATTATGATGAAAACTGAAGTGATCGGCAAACCGATTGACCGCAAAGACGGACGCGCGAAAGTGACGGGCGCGGCGAAATATGCGGCGGAATTCGGCGTGAATAATGTGGCGTATGCGTTTCCGATTCGTTCGACGATTGGCAGCGGGACGATTACGGCGTTTGATTTGAGCGCGGCGCAGAATGCGGGCGGCGTGATTAAGATTTTCACGCACGAAAACGCGCCGCGTTTGAAAGCCTTGACGAATCCGTTTGATTTGCTGAAAGCCGGTGCGCTGTTGGGCGAAAATCTGCTTCCGATGCAGGACAATAAAGTCAATTATTTCGGTGAATATATCGGTTTGGTCGTCGCCGAAACTTACGAACAGGCGCGGGCTGCCGCCGAAATGGTGAAAGTGACTTACGCCAAATTAACGCCCGCGATTGATCTGAAAACCGAGATGCCGAAGGCGGAAACGCCGAAAGTGAGCGGCTTCGGTGCGCCCGTTCAGTTGAATACGGGGAAAACCGCTTCGATCATCAAATCTGCGCCCGTCAAAATCGAGCAGACTTACACGACGCGCACGGAAAATCATCATCCGATGGAGCCGCACGC
Source organism: Pyrinomonadaceae bacterium (assembly GCA_965247805.1). Taxonomy (GTDB): domain Bacteria; phylum Acidobacteriota; class Blastocatellia; order Pyrinomonadales; family Pyrinomonadaceae; genus JAFDVJ01. Next base: position 1,869,168 of record OZ252034.1, on the reverse strand, counting down.
GACGATTGCCGCGTGGGACGGCACGGACAAAGTGCTGCTTTACGACGCGACGCAGGGTGTCAAAGGCGTGCAGGGCGTAGTGTCATATTTTTTCGATTTACAGCCCGATAATGTGCGCGTGATGTGTCCGTATGTCGGCGGCGGTTTCGGCTGCAAAGGCGGACAATGGGCGCATATTTTACTGGCGACGATGGCGGCGAAGGAAGTAAATCGTCCCGTCAAACTCGCGCTCACCCGTCAAATGATGGTGACGAATGTCGGGCGCAGACCCGAAACGATGCAGACGGTTGCGCTCGCTTCCGACAAAAACGGCAAGTTGAAAGCGATTCGCCATCAAAACTTTTCGTATAAATCGTTCGGCGGTTATTTCGAGGAAAGCGGCACGCAGACGAAGACTTTATACGCGGCGGACGAGCGCGAAATCACATATAAAATCGCCAAATTCAACGTCAATTCGCCGACTTTTATGCGTGCGCCGGGTGAAACTCCGGGAACATTCGCGCTCGAATCGGCGATGGACGAACTCGCCAACGAATTGAAAATTGATCCGATCAAATTGCGGACGATCAATCATACGGCGGTTGATCCCGAATCAAAACTGCCTTTTTCGATGGAAAATATTGTCGAATGCTACACCGTCGGCGCGGACAAATTCGGCTGGTCGAACCGCAAATCGCAGCCGCGCTCTAATCGTGTCGGCAAATATTTAATCGGTCACGGAATGGCGACGGCGACTTATCCGGCGATTCGTTCGACGGCTTCGGTCAAGGCGCAGATTTTCCAAAACGGCACGGTCAAACTTTTTTCCGCGACGCAGGACATCGGCACGGGAACTTATACGATAATGGCGCAGACGATGGCGGACGTTTTGGGCGTTTCGATTGATAAAATTACAGTCGAAATCGGCGATTCGAGCTTGCCGCCCGCGCCTGTTTCCGGCGGCTCGACGACTGCCGCGACGATCACGGCGGCGGTTCTCGTGGCGGGCGAAATGCTCAAAAAAGATTTGATGACGCTCGCGTTGAAAGATTCAAAATCGAAATTAAACGGCAGAAACGAATCCGAAATCGAGTATTCCAACGCGCGATTTTTTGTCAAAGGCGACACTTCAAAATCCGACGATTACGCCGACATCCTAAAGCGAAACGGCAAAGATATGATGGAAGTCTGCGCGTCGAGCGTCCCGCAAAACGGCGGCGGTTTGGGCGGTCCGGTTGCGCCGTGCGCGACTGAAATGTTTTCTTCGGAAGAAGATGCCGACGCGAAAAAATACTCGTTTCATTCGTTCGGCGCACAGTTCGCCGAAGTAATGGTTGACGAAGACACGGGTGTCATCCGCGTTTCGCGCTTCACGTCGGTTCAGGATGTCGGGCGAATTCTAAACGAAAAAACCGCGCGTTCGCAGATCATCGGCGGCGTAATTTACGGTCTCGGACAGGCGTTGATGGAAGAAACTTTATACGATAAACGCCGGGGTAATCCCGTCATTCGCAGTTTCGGCGATTATCACATTCCGTCAAATCTGGACGTTCCCGTCATTGACGTGCATTTCATCGGCAAACCCGACCCGCACATTTCGCCCATTGGCGCACGCGGAATCGGCGAAATCGGCATTACCGGAGTCGCGGCGGCAGTGGCGAACGCAGTTTACAATGCAACGGGAATCCGCATCAGAGATTTGCCGCTGACACCCGATAAACTGTTGTAATTTTTCGACTGGAGCGCGGGGCATCCCTGCTTGCAACATTGCGTTTTTCAGCGATGTAATGGCATTCGCATTGAAATCAAATTGAATAAGAACTAAACGCCGGTTTTCGCGCCGGAGCGACACTCATTGCAAGCAGGAATGCCCTGCGCTCCAGTCTTAAAAATAAATGAAAGAATTAGAGGGAATTCTCAAAAAAATATCAAACTTTGAGCCTGACGAAAAAGCGATTTTAGCGACCGTCGTTGATGTCGTCGGTTCGGGCTATCGCCGTCCGGGTGCGCGGATGCTGATTGATAAAAACGGTTACGGAATCGGCACGGTTTCCGGCGGCTGTTTGGAAGCGGATGTTTTGGAACGCGCCAAAAAGGTTTTGGAAACCGGCGAACCGATTGTGATAACTTACGACACGACGCAGGACGAAAATTCCGTGTTCGGTCTTTCGATGGGCTGTCGCGGCATTGTGCGGATTTTGCTTGAACCGATTGATAAAAAGAATCCTTTAATCGAATATTTATCAATCTGTTTGCGACAGCGCAAGTCGGGCAGAATTGCCACGGTCATAGATTCGCAGGCAACAAAATCGAAAGTCGGCTACCGATTTTTTGAGGATGGATTGAGTGATTTCGATGCAATCCTCGCAACAAACGATTTCGGAGAGGTTTTAGTCGAAACGATTAAACCTCCGATTGAACTTAAACTTTTCGGTGCGGGATTCGACGCGCTGCCGTTGATAAAATTTGCCAAAGAACTCGGCTGGCGCGTAATGGCGATTGACCATCGCGCCGCGTTTGCCAACGTGGAAAGGCTGCCCGAAGCCGACGAAATTATCGTTTCGAGTTCAGAAGATTTAAGCGATGATTTGTTCGCCGATGACAATTCGATTGCCGTTATAATGACACACAATTACGAACGCGACCGCAATATTCTGCGGCGACTGATGAAGTCGAAATGTCTGTATATCGGCGCGTTAGGTCCGAAAAATCGGACGGAAAAACTGCTTGGCGAAATCGGCGAAACCTTCACTGCCGAACAACTAATAAAACTTCACGCGCCAATCGGTTTGGACATCGGCGCGGACACGCCCGAAGCAATTGCGCTCTCGATTGTTGCAGAAATTCAAGCGGTTTTAGCAAATCGCAGCGGCGGATTTTTACGCGAACGGAAAGGCTCGATTTATGGACGAAGCGAATAATTCAATCGGCATTATCGTTCTCGCGGCGGGCGCGTCGAGTCGGATGAATGCGCCGAAACAACTGCTCGAATTTGAAGGAAAATCACTCTTAAAACGGGCGGTCGAAACGGCAATCGAATCAGTTTGCCAACCTGTCATCGTCGTTTTGGGCGCAAATTTTGAACTGACACAGACGGAAATTGCAGATTTGCCCGTCGAGATAATTTACAACGAAAATTGGCAAGTAGGTTTGAGTTCGTCAATCAAATTCGGCATCGAACATCTGCTGAAAATTGCTCCTAATATAACGGCTTTTGTCATCGCGCTTGCCGATCAGCCGTTTGTCACGACAGCGCATTTGAATCTTTTCACTGATAATTTTAACGAAACAAATTCTTTGATAATCGCCGCCGAATATAACGGCACAATCGGCGTTCCCGCGATTTTTTCTCGTGAAGTTTTTGATGATTTCAAGGAAATTTCAGGCGACAGAGGCGCGAAAATGATTATGGAAAACCGCCGCGAATCGTTGATGACTATTGCTTTACCCGAAGCCGCGTTTGATATTGATACGCCGCAGGATTTTGCCAAAATCAAGGCAGAAACCCGCGCGTGAGCAAGGGTGCCGACGCACACATTTGCACCCTTGCTCACGCGCGGGTTTCTGCCAATTGTGAATTACTTCTTGCCGTTAGAAAATCTGTTTGCTTTAATAAAACTCTATGTTAAAGGCTTGGGAAATCGAAAATTTCTTGTCGGAACAAGATAATCAACTGTTTATCAACGGCGTTTCGGCGGTCGAATTAGCTAAGGAATACGGCACACCGCTGTTCGTCTTTAGCGAATCGCGCATTAAACACAACATTGCCCGACTGCAAAAAGCCGAAAGCGTGATTGATTGTAAATTAAAAGTTTGTTACGCCGCGAAAGCCAATTCAAATATGGCGATTTTGCGAACTGTGAAAGATGCAAACTGTGATCTGGAAGTCAATTCCGGCGGCGAACTTTGGAAGGCTTTAAAGGTTGGATTTACGGGCGAACAACTTATCTTTAACGGCACGAGCAAAGAGATTTGGGAAATCGAAAACGCGATAAACGCTGATGTTTATGCAATTCAGGTTGATTCTTTATTTGAATTGTCGCTGATCGAAGAAACTGCGCGAAGATTAAATAAACGCGCGAATGTCAGTTTAAGATTAGTTCCCGAAATCGAAACGAACACTCATTCGGGACTGCAAACCGCGCTGCTTACTTCCAAATTCGGGATGATGCCGGACGAAGCGTTGTCTGCTTTTCACACCTACAAAACTTCGGAATTTTTAAATCTCTGCGGCGTTCATCTCCACATCGGTTCGCAAAATCCAGAATCTGCGCCGTATTCCGAAGCATTAAAAACGCTGTTTGAAAGTCTGGTTAAAATTTACGAAGAAACAGGTTTAATGTTGTCGCATTTGAATCTCGGCGGAGGTTTTCCCGTCAATTATTTGCGCGACAAATCAATGGAAAAGGCTTTTCCCGAAGCCGAACGCGCAATGTTTTCCGCCGATTTTGAGCCGTCAGATGCAATTACAAACGCTTGGCAAACCGTCAAAGAAACCGCAAAAAGCTCAAATGCAGAACATCTTTTGGAAAATCTGACGCTGCTTTTAGAACCCGGCAGAAGCATCATCGCCGACGCGGGAATTTGCTTAACAATGGTCAGGAATAAAAAGGCACGTCCGTTAAAAGATATAAATGAAGAATTAAATCGGACAATTCAGGAAAAACAACAAAACCTGCCAAGTAATGTTATGGCGAGTGGCGGAATTTCCAACATCGAACGTCGCTTCGTTAATCCAAAAGCAATAAGTGAGTTTTGGTTATTAACCGATGCCGGTTTTAACATTTTGCTTTCGATGGAAACTTATAAATGGTATTATCATCTGATTTCCGCTGAAAGAGCCGCCGAACCGCACGATTTTCCGTATAAACTCGCCGGACCGTTATGTGATGGCGGCGACGTTTATTTCGACATCGAAGGCGAAAACCGTTTGCCCGATTATCGGCTTTTGCCCGAAAATGTCGAGCCGAACGAAATTTTGGCTTTACTCAATTGCGGCGCATATTCCATCGCACAAATGTTTCAATACAACGGGCGATTTTTGCCCTGCGTCGTTTTGACTAAAGAAAACGGCGAAGTCGAATTGATCCGCAAACGCGATAATTTTGAAGATTTGATTAACAACGATATTTGGTAAAATCCGAAATCCCAAATCTCAAATCCGAAATCGAATCAATGTCCCGAATACCAATCGTAATCGCGTTCCGCCCAATAATCCTTCGGGCGTTCGTCGGTAAATTCGATGCGTCCGATGCGTTTCAGTTGTTTAATGCCGTATTTTGTCGGCGAAGCGAGTCGCAAAGGCGCGCCGTGTTCGGACGTGAGCGGTGCGCCGTTCATTTCGTAGGCGAGCAGCGTTTGCGGGTGCAAAATGCTTTCGATGTCCCAACCGACATAATATTCTTCGTCCGGCGTGACGAGCGAAACGTATTTCAGCAAATCTTCGGGACGATTCAGCAAATCAGGCGCGTTTCCGCTGCGCGTTTTCGGGAGATATTTCGCGGCAAAGTCCGAAAATCTTACGCCAGCCCAACTAACGACGATGCTCCAGCCTTCGATGCACTTTAATTCGGTCGTCATTTCAGTTCGCGGCAGAGCCTTGATTTCATCGAGCGTCAAAACTAAATCTTCGGTGCGATTTGCCAAACCGCCGACGCGCAAACGCCAATCGGCAAGATTAATTTCACTATTCAAACCTTCCATTCCGTTGGTTCTTTCGCCGGTTACTTTATCTTTTGAAAATTCGGGCGCAAGCCGTTTCGGACTGTAAAATATCTGGCTGACCTTTTCGTTAAATTCAAATGTGCGGCGCAAAAGCGCGGATTTTGTTTCGTCGCCCATCCAACGCCAGCCGAAAATTCCTACGAGAGCCGTCGCGCCGCCGACCAAAAAAGTCCGCCGCGAACGATGCGACATTTGCCGTTTTGCTTCCGCATCACTCAAAGGCTTGCTCAATTCCCGCTTTTCTTTGAGAATCGCCGCCGTGTTGTCCGGTTCGTAATAATTTGTTTCGGAAACTTTCGCTTTTTCAAATTCACGCACCTTTTCGACTAAAATTTCCGAATCTTTTTTCGCGTCTTTTTCGCTCATACTTTTGCTCCCTGTTCGACGACTGCCGCAGTTTCCGGTAATTTTTCATCAGTTTTGATAATTTCGTAACCCGTTATCATCGAACGAAAATTGCCCCAACCGGCAAGCGCAACCTGCCCGACGTGAACGACAAAAAACAGCACATAAAAAATCATCAGCCAGAAATGTTCCCAACGCGCCCATTCGTAACCACCGAGAAGACTCGTCAAAATCGAAAGTTGCGTCGGTTTGTAAATCGCCAGACCTGTCACGACCGATGCCGCACCCATCAAAATTACGCCGGTGTAGGCGATGCGCTGCGCGTCGTTATATTTGCCCTGCGGCGGAAGTTTTTTGACCAGGTGCAAATCGTGAAGAGCAACCAGCGGAGCGCGTTTGAACGAACCCGGAAGCGGCAATAACGCCCGCCATTCGCCCGAAATAATTGTATAAAGCACATAAATTATGCCGTTAATCGTAAAAAACCACGCGAAGAAAAAATGCAGCGAAATGCCTTCGGCAAGCCGCTGAGGAATATTCAGTTTTTGATAAAACCATTCGGGGAAAAACTTGAAAAGTTCATAGCCGAATAGTTTAAATTGATAAATATCGTTCGCCCAATAAATTAAGATTCCACTCCAAATCATCATCGTGAGTAGCGGAAAACTAATCCAATGCAGCCAACGAGTCGCCAACGGATGTTTTTTCTCCAACTTTTTCATCGTTTATTTCCTTAATTACTAAAACCCGTCAGGCATTGATTTTATTCCCGAAATGAATAGCAGAATTTGAATCTTGTCAGCACAACGAGCGGTAGCGACCTATTGATTTCGTCACTGAAAAAGTCTTTGATGTGCGCTTAAACAGGTCGCTGCCGCCCGCTGTTCCGACTAACTTTCCGCTTTGATGACAATTGTCTGCAAAATGGCTTTTTCCGCGTCGGTCAGCGTGAAATTATTGCTTTCGTAGATTTCGGCGAGTTGGGCGAGGCAGACGGCTTGGCTGCTCTCATCGCGGATTTTGGCGATGGTTTCGAGATTTTCGTGCGTTAATTCACGCGCTCTTTCGGTTTTGCCGTATTTGGTAAAGCGTTCGGCGAGTTCGTTAAATGCTGACGAACGCAGGGAAAGCTGCGGCACGGTTTCGGCAAGATGCGCCGCTTCGTTCAAAGATGCAATCGCTTTTTCCGACTGTCCGAGCCGATTTTGCGCGTCCGAAATGCCGATAAACGCCGTCAGTCTTTGTGAATCTTCGCCGATTGCCTGAACCGCTTGACTCGCAAAATCTTCTTTTCCATGCATCGTAAAGATTTGGGCAATTTGCGCGAGTGCCGACACTTGTGCGGTTTCATCAGGAATTTTCTGCGCGATTTCGAGAGCGCGTTCCGGCTTTTCAAACTGAGCGAACAGTTCGGCAATCGCACCGAACAAACCGAATTTTGCGCGGCTGTCACGGGTTTCTTTTTCGTGCTGTGATTTCAAAATCGCGTAAGATTCTTCGAGCGTTTCGATGGCTTCGTCTTTTTCGCCCTTTGCCCAATATTCACGCGCAAAACCGCTCAAACACGACGAAATTTGCGTTTTATCTTTCACTAAATCAAGCGTCCGGTCGGCGAGATCAATTGTTCCGGCGCGAAAAAAGCCGTGAGCAATGGTGGCAAGAAAAGAATCACGGTGAACATTATCGAGCTTTTCGGCGATTGTTTTGGCTTTATCCAAAATTTCAATCGCACGGTCGCTGCGTTTCGCCTCGGTAAAATGAGTCGCAAGATCGGTCAATGCGCGAAGTTTTTCTTCCGTAAAATCGAGATGACCGGCAATCTCATACGCACTTTCGAGCAGCGTAATTGCTTCCGCAGTTTGCTGTTTGTCGAGTTTTTGAACGGCAATTGTCTGCAAAGTGACGACTTTTGTATAAGGAAATTCGATCTCGTTGATTGCCTGCGAAGATGTTTCGGCGGCTTCATCTTCGGCGGCATTAACGGCGATTGCGGCGAAAACATTGTCGGGATGTTCGAGCGAATCGGCAATTTCAAACGCTTTATCGAACTGGCTTTTCGCAGATTTTCGGACGGCGATTCGTTCCCGCGCCTGCGTTTGCGTACCGCTGTCTTCGATGGCTTCGACGAGTTGAAAAGCATAGTCGTCATCGTCAATCGCGGCACATTTCTCGGCAACCAGCGTCAAAAATTTATCGCGCATAAATGGATCATCAACCGAATTGGCAAACTCCGCCGCCGTGTCAACGTCATCTTTTGCCAGATAAAACGGCAAAATCATCCGCATCGCTTCGGCGTGTCCGTCCGAACTTTTGATACTTTCCGCGACAAACGCCGCGCAAGCGAGAATATTTTCTCCGGCTTCCGCTGTTGATATTAAATGTGCCATTTAATTAAAATTGTCGGGGCGATTCCTTGTGGTCGCCCAATGAGCGAAGCGAAAAAGTATTCGCACAAATTAAAAATCTTAAACAAAAACTCGTCGCGCCGAAGACGGCATCCAATCATCAAGATTTTTCGTCACGACATCAGCACCCGCGTCTCGCAGTTCCTGCGCCGAAACCGTATTCGTCACGCCCAAAGCCTGCAATCGTGCCGCTTTTGCCGCGCGAATTCCCGGCGGCGTGTCTTCGATCACAAGACAATCGCCGTGAACCATCGGCGAATGTTTATGCTTAATTCGATAAGAATCAATCGTATTAAAACCCTTTAAATAACATTCGGGATGCGGTTTGCAGTTTTCAACGTCTTCCGCGCTGATGATAACTGAAAAACTATTTCGTAGTCCGGCTTTTTCCAGCACGAATTCGATTTCTTCGCGCTTTGCCATCGAAACAATACCGAGCGCGAAATCTTTTTCCATCTTTTTAATAAAGTCGGTTACGCCTTCAAAAATCGGCAGTTCGTCGGCAATCAACTCGCGCCAACGATTCGTTTTCGCAGTCGTAATCTCCAAAATTTTATTCGTTTCCGGCTCTTTATTCGCACGTTTATAAGCAGCGGCGACAAAAGTTTTGTCATCCATTCCGAGACACGAAAGATATTCTTCCTCGGTCAGCGTAATTTCTTCTTTGGCGAGAATTTCCTGATACGCTTTCATCTGAATCGGCTCATCATCAATAATGACACCATTAAAATCCATTAAAATCGCTTTAATCATTTGATTGAATATTTCCTTTACTTTAAATTGAAAAAGTTATTTTATCACAACAGATGGGACGCGGACATCCGTGTCCGCCGACGTTTTGCGGACAAGAGTGTCCGCGTTCCGTTAAACCAAAAACTTCGCGTCGAACATATTTCCGCGACTTAAAATTCCGTTTGGGTCAAAGGCTTTTTTAAGTTCCGCCATTTCGTTCAAATATCGTTCGCCGTACTGGACGTAGAGATATTTCGATTTATGTTTGCCGATGCCGTGTTCCGCCGAAATTGTCCCGCCGAGCATTATACTTTGCGCGATAAATCTTCCGTAGAGATGACGCGCTTGTTCGGCTTCCATATCGTTTTTCGGCAGTAAATTCGCGTGCAAATGGTTGTCGCCGATATGTCCGAAAATAACGTAATCCAAGCCGGATTGGTCGAGTTTCTCTTTGTAAAACTTGAGAAACGAAAGAAATTTATCGTCCGGCACAGCCATATCCGTTCCGACTTTTTTCTGTTTGTAGCGGACGATTCGTTCATTGACCGAAACCGGCAAGGCGTGGCGAAATTCGCGCATTTTTTCGCGGTCTTGTTCGGTCGTCGTAAACCACGATTGATCTAAATCGGCGTGGCTTTTTTCAAGTAGTTCGTTCCATTGTTCAAGCAGTGTGTCTTCGTTTTCGTGATTGGTTTCCTGCTCAAAAAATATCGCACCTTTCGCGTTTGCGGGAACTTCGGGAAATTTTTCCGAGATAAATTTCAAGGCTTTTTCGTCAAAATACTCCAAAAGCGAAGCATTTATCGAATTTGAAATTTGAAATTTGAAATTTGAAATTGATTCATTTCGCGTCCTGAAAGAAATTTCCCGTGCTTCTTTGACGAAATTCAAGAGATTTTGTTCGTCTTCAAAAAAGATAATTCCGCTGAAAAATGATTCGGTTTTTGGCAACACTTTGAGTTCGATTTCCGTGATAATTCCGAGCGTTCCTTCGCTTCCGATGAACAGATCAATCGCGTCAATCTTTTCGCCCGAAAAATATCCGCTCGTGTTTTTGCGTGTGTCGGGTTGTTGGTAAGTTGGAAGTTTAGCGCGTATTTTCGACCGGTTTTCGGTTTCAATTTCGATAAAACCGTTTTCCGAAAAGACTTCGCCGCGCTTTAATTTTAATATTTCACCGGTTGCCAGCACGATTTCGAGTCTTTCAACAAAGTTTCGTGTCGCGCCGTATTTGAAACTTCGCGCCCCCGAAGCGTTCGTGGCGACAGTTCCGCCAATCTGACAACTCCATTCGGTCGGGTCGGGCGGATAAAAAAGATTTTCGGTTTCGACGGCTTTTTGAAAATCAATCAAAGTTACGCCGCTTTGAACGACGGCGAAGAGTTCGTCTTTGTTGATTTCTTTTATTTTGTTGAACTTTTCGAGCGAAATCACAAATCCGCCAAATGGAATCGCGCCGCCGACAGTTCCGGTTCGCGCACCGGAAATGGTCACGGGAATTTTCTGCGAATTCGCTTCTTTTAAGATTTCGGCAATTTCAACGACAGTTTCTGGAATAAAAAGTTTGTCGGCAAATCCGCCTTGCAGATTGCTCGCGTCGGTTAAATAGTTTTGCAGTTCATCAATTTCAGTCTTAACTTGCATTCAACCATTGTATGCAAAAATCAATTATCTTGCATCATAGTGAATTCGTCCCATCAATTTTCGGCTGTCGCAATTGATAACAAATGTCGCATCAATCAGAGAAATATTCGAATATAATTCGTTGTAGATGATGTTATTGACTGTAAAACTGTGAATTCCTTTTTCGAAACAGTGTAACTTATCAAAAGAAACTGCATAACTCGTCGGTGATTGCCAGAGATATTCCTGCGCTCCTGGATAATTTCCGGCAGTCAATTTTTGCCCGTAAATTGGTTTTAATTCAAGCTGCGCCGAACTGTAAGAACCGCCGTCAATATCTATCTTAACGACTCCCGAATCCCGCTTGTTTTGCGTTTGTTTTTCTACGGTTGGAGTAAAAATCGCGTCTTTTGCGGTAATGATTTTCTGCTCGATTTCTCGTCCGTTAAAAAAATTGTAACTCAGATAAATCGAATACGTTTTTTTTGGTGGCATTGAAACATTTAGCTTTGTCAATACCGGCGTTGCCGTTGATTTTATTGAAGATGAATCTGGAATGGTTTCATAATTACTGATTGTCGGATTGCTCGAAGTAACGATTGGAGTTTCTACAACCGTCAACGACTTTTGGAATGCCGTTTCCGATTTTTGTTTGTAGTCTGAAATTTTTTCCTGAGCTTTTTGATAATAGGGGTTATTTTCATCAATTGAAGAAAGCAATCCGTAAGCCCGTTTATATTTTTTGCCGATCTGTTCCCATTCGGGTTTTGTCGTAGCGTTTCCCTCCATAATTCTTGCTTCTTCAGCTTGTTTCAACGCTTCTTCATATAACATTGACGAATTGCCGGAAACTTTTGAAACGGATTCCGGCATCGGTCGTTCGGTATTCGGTGGATTGTAAGTTCCATCGGTTTTCAAAACATCCGGCGGCTGCATATTTTTAATGACGGATCGCGCCGCAAAAATTAGTCCGCCGGCAAACAGCAAAAATACTCCGATTAAAATTGCCGCTTTACTCATTGGCGAATTTCCGTTGGAAATATCAGAAGGCGGTTGATTGATTTGGAGGCTTTGCGGATTTTGGAAATATTGTAAAGGCTGAAACGCTTGATGATTTTCAATCGGGACAATCACCGTCGGCGGAACCAGATTATCGGGAATATTTTTTGCCGCCGGAACGAGTGTCAGCGCACTCGGCACATTTACGAGCGGTGTCAGCGTGATTGTCGAAACGATTTGATTATTCGGCGAAACGATTTTTCGCGGCGCAATCGGCGCAGCCTGCAAAGAATTTTTCGGCGGGAAAAATCCCGCTTTGCTCGCAATCACATTTAATGAATTCAAGGCTTCGGTCGCCGAAATGTATCTCTGCCGAAAGTCGTAACGGACGAGTTTACCGACAAAGTGCATCACTTCGGGCGAAACTTCCGCTTTGTGCGTCCAGATATGTTCGCCGGTATTGTGATTTTGCTTGAGTTCGAGCGGCTTAATTCCGGTTAAAGATTCGATGGCGACCAGTCCGAGAGCGTATAAATCACTGCTGAAATTAGGTTTACCAGCCATTTGTTCGGTCGGCATATAACCGTGCGAACCGATAGTCAGCGTTGAAAACGTCGAATTCTGCGAGTTGTTCGGAAACGCATTAACCTGTTTGACCGCGCCGAAATCAATTAAAAATATACTGTCATCGGAATATCTGCGAATCAAATTTGCCGGTTTGATGTCGCGGTGAATGACGTTTTGCTTGTGAACGAACGAAAGGATTTCGAGCGTCTGCCCGATCAATTGAATCATTTCCTTCTGATTATATCTGCGTCCCGCCGCGAATTCCTGTGCAATCGTCTGTCCTTCGATGTATTCCTGCACGAGATAAAATTCGCCGTTCTCGCGGAAATGCGCGATCAGCGAAGGAATATTCGGATGTCCGCCCAAACGATACAAAATTTCGGCTTCCTGCTGAAACAAACGATTGGCAAGCTGCATCGTTTCCGCGTCGTTGATCTGCGGTTTGAGATGTTTGACGACACACTTCGGACGCGTCGGCAAATGCAGGTCTTCCGCCAGATAAGTCAATCCGAAACCGCCGACACCGATTTGCTGTAATATTCTGTAACGTCCGTTAATGGTCAGATTTTGCATTTGATGAATTCAAAAAAGTAATTGATCTTTATTGCGTTTACTTGTCAGGATTAATGTTCAGGATAAATATGGTTTTATTCGTCATTTGTTATTTTCCGATTGGGTGCTTCTGAGGTTGGCATAGTCGGCTCCACGAGCGCATCGTGCTTGGTCGGCGGCGGCTTGAAGGCGTTCCGTTTCACTCACCGCTGAGTCTTCGACACTTGAGTAATAGGCTTCCGCCCTTTTCCAGTCCTCGGCGACGGCGAGCCATTCTTGTCTTGTTTTCGCCTTTTCTCCTCTTTTTTCGGCGGCTCTGATAAACGCTCCGGGTTCATTAACTCTTTTCGGTTGCGGCGGTGGCGGAAGCGGTTGTGACATTGGATTGGACGGGTAATTTTCACTTATATAATCAGACACAAAGGATGACGTAAAAATACCAAAACAGACTAATCCGATAATACAAACCGACAACAGTCTTCTGAAAAGGGCAGTTCCCCAAAAATTATCAAAATATGATCCTCCGAGCGTCAGATCAATTTTACCGATTTGCTGATTTGAATTAATGTTTATCGGATGAACGATTTGGGTAACGGCTTTGGTATTGTAATTTTGTAAATGATTTGGTGATTGCGATTGCTGTTGATAATAATTCTCTTGATTTTGATGAAGCGGTGCAAAATTTCGATTGTCAACGAACGACTTATTTGCTTGAGAAACTTGCGGTTGAATCGCAGCCGGAGAAAAAAATGTCGCCTGCGTATCGCCAAAATCCACGCCTTTGTTTCCGTTTGAATAATAATTGTCGGCAGCGGATTTTCCCGCATTCAAATTTAGTTTTCGTAGATAATTTAACGCTTCCGAAGCGTCCGTGAAACGCTGGCGGTAATCGTAACGAATCATTTCGTTGATGAACTCGGCAAATTGATTATTGACGGAAACTTTATCCTGCCAAATCCATTCGCCGGTGCGCTGATTTTGGCGCAGTTTAGTCGGATGCGTATTGGTCAAAAGCTGAATCGCAAACATTCCGACGGCGTAAACATCGCTGGAAAAGCGCGGATGTCCGGCAATCTGTTCCATCGGCATATAACCTTCAGAACCGATGGCGATTGTTCCTTTGGTCGTCTGACTCGAATTTTGATTAGTTTGATTTCCGACTTGCTTGACCGCGCCGAAATCAATCAGAACCGTTTTCCCGTCGGACTTTCGGCAGATCAAATTTGAAGGTTTGATGTCGCGGTGAATCACATCGCGGTTGTGAACGAACGCCAGAACGCTTAAAAGTTCGGTGATAATTTCAATAACCTGCCGCTGATTATAAATTTTCCCCTGCGACAATTCTTGGGCAAACGTGTTTCCTTCGATATATTCCTGAACAAAATAAAATTCATTATCTTCTTCAAAATGCGTGATGATCGAAGGAATTTGCGGATGTTCGCCAACCTGATACAGAATTCTAACTTCCTGCTCGAAAAGACGTTTCGATAACTCGATAATTTGAGAATCTCTCGACTGCGGTTTGAGTTGTTTGACGACGCACTTCAGTTTATTCAGCGAGCGCAAATCTTCCGCCAAAAAAGTTTGACCGAATCCGCCGCTGCTCAGTTCCGAAATCAACTGAAATCGCTCTCCGAATATTTGCTGTTCCGACATAGATTATTGAGGCAGATTGTTTAAAAATTCTTTTGACGCACCCGTCAAGAAGTAGTAAAAGCCTTCGATCTTTTTCACACGAAGACTTTTATATCCGTATTCGCCGATAATTCCGAGAATACTCAATCCGAAGATCAGCAAAAAAATGCCGAAGCCGATTGAGCCGGTGACAATACACAGAACGGTGAACAGTGTTATCAGTAATCCGCCGATGATTAGTGCATTTAAAGTGTTATCGCGGCTCTTGAGATGTTTCGCACATAAAGGCACTTCAACCGTAAAACGCTCACTCAAACAAGCTGCCAAAATCACATAAATCAACGGACTAATCAACGCGGCATAAACCGCCGGATGATGCCATTTGAGTTTTTGACTGTAATAGCCGCCGCCGTTATATGAAATATTTTCGCCGCAACTGACACAATATCCCGGTAAAGTCGCGTTTTTATGCAAGGCTATATCATTTCCTATTCTTCTGAACGGCAGTTCAGTTGTTTGATAACCTCTTTGGTAATTATTTCCCTGATTGTATTGATTGTGTTGATTGTATTGATTTGAATAATTTTGTCCCGGACGCTCGCCTTGCGGAAATTTCGGCAGTGTCCAATCGTTCGATTGAATCGGCTGCGGCGGGAGATGAGCAAATGGATTTTCCCGGTAACTTTGCTGATTATTCTGGAATTGAAAAGCGTTGCCATTTCCCCGTTCCTGCTGGCGAACCGGCGGAGTTTGACGAATATGCGTGTTGTCCGCAGGATTGAAAATCTGCGTTTCATTTTGGATTCGGTTGGTTGAGCTTCCGGTTAAGGAAAGATTACAGCGTTTGCAAAATTGGGCGTTGGCGAAATTTGTCAAACTACAATTGGGACATTTTACGGAAGACATAATTTTATTTTCAAAAGGATTAATATGAGTAAAACAACGTATAACGCTGTTTTGATTTTAACAGTTTACTAATTATCAAGTCAATAATTTTGTCGTGAAAATCAAAATCGGTAAAAGATACGATTTACCTTTTACCGATTGGCTCAAAACGTCTGATTATTTCTTGAGAAAGTGATTATATTTGCACCATAAACTGTTTAATTTAACCGAGTTGCACTTGGCGGTCGCGCAGATATTTCAAACGATCACGAATTTCAGCGGCTTGCTCGAATTTCATATTTTTGGCGGCTTGGCGCATATCTTGTTCGAGTTGTGAAACGGTTTCCTTTAACTGTTTCGGCGAATATTCTTCATACGCGTCGAGATTGAGCGGAATTTTGAAATAATCCGCTTCATAAGCCGTAACGAGCGTTGATTCGATTGATTTAACAATCGTCGTCGGCGTAATTCCGTTTTCGATATTGTAGGCTTCCTGAATCTTGCGGCGGCGTTCGGTTTCGTCAATCGCTACCTTCATTGATTTCGTGATTTTGTCGGCGTAGAGAATTGCAATTCCGCCCGAATTTCGCGCGGCGCGTCCGATTGTTTGAATCAGCGAACGCTCCGAACGCAGAAAACCTTCCTTATCGGCATCGAGAATGGCGACGAGCGAGACTTCCGGCAAATCCAAACCTTCGCGCAAAAGATTGATTCCAATTAATACGTCATATTCACCGCGCCGCAGATCGCGCAAAATTTTAATGCGCTCCAAAGTATCAATATCGCTATGCAGATAATTGACTTTCACGCCGACTTCCGCGAAATATTCACTCAAGTTTTCCGACATTTTTTTCGTTAATGTCGTGACCAAAACGCGTTCGTTGCGTTCGGATCGAGTCCGCACTTCGTTAAGTAAATCGTCAATCTGTCCGCGCACGGGACGAATTTCGACAATCGGATCAAGCAATCCGGTCGGACGAATAACTTGTTCGATGACCTCGCCTTCGGATTTGATTAATTCGTAATTTCCGGGCGTTGCCGAAACGTAAATCGTCTGTCCGACTTTCGCTTCAAATTCCTCGAATGAAAGCGGACGATTATCCATCGCGCTCGGCAGACGAAAGCCGTATTCGACCAGAGTTCCCTTGCGTGAACGGTCGCCTTTATACATCGCGCCGATCTGCGAAACCGTCTGGTGCGATTCGTCAATCACCATCAACGCATCGTCCGGTAGATAATGAAGCAGCGTCGGCGGCGGATCACCTGCGTTTTTGCCCGTCAAGTGACGCGAATAATTTTCGATTCCGCGACAAAATCCCATTTCCTTAATCATTTCGAGATCATACATCGTCCGTTGATGAAGTCTCTGCGATTCGACGATTTTACCCTGTTTGATTAACTCTTCTTCCCACCAGACGAGTTCATCTTTGATCGTCTTGATGGCACGTTTAATCGTCGGTTTCGACATAACATAATGCGATTTCGGATAAATCGGCAGACGTGAATCGTGCTTGAACTTGACTTCACCGAGCAGCGGGTCAATCGTATAGATGCCGTCAATCTCATCGCCCCAAAATTCGATTCGATAAGCGTCGTCCTGATATGACGGATAAACTTCGACGACATCGCCGCGAACTCGAAAATTTCCGCGTTCAAATTCGATATTCGTTCGCTCATACTGCAATTCAACGAGTTTTTGAAGCAGTTCTTCGCGCTTCATTTTCTGTCCCTGTTCGAGAAAAACGAGCATTCCGAAATACGCGTCCGGGTCGCCTAAACCATAGATGCAGCTAACACTTGCGACGACAATCACGTCGCGCCGTTCAAACAGCGCACGCGTCGCCGACAATCTTAAACGGTCAATTTCATCATTGATCGTCGCTTCTTTTTCGATGTATAAATCGGACGCGGGAACGTAGGCTTCAGGCTGGTAATAATCGTAATATGAAACAAAATACTCAACGGCATTTTCCGGGAAAAATGTTTTGAATTCCTGATAAAGCTGCGCGGCAAGCGTTTTGTTATGCGCCAAAACAAGTGTCGGTCGCTGAACTTTTTCGATCACGTTAGCGATTGAAAAAGTTTTCCCCGAACCGGTAATTCCAAGCAAAACCTGATGTTTCGCGCCGTCGTTTAAGCCGTTGACCATCTGTTCGATGGCTGCCGGCTGGTCGCCTTTCGGCTGATTGTCCGAGATTAATTTAAACTGCATTTTAAAAGCAAAAAAGTTACAAAGTTTTTTATATTTTACTTTGTAACCTGATGCTTTGTCATCTATGAAACTTAAATTCACGCAGGAATCAGTTCAAAACTCTCAATAACTTTATTAGCTTTAACTCTTACTTCTTCCGAAAGGTTCGATTTTTCGAGCATTTTGCAAAGATTCGGCAGCATTTCTTCATTCTTTGTTAATTCGATAACGTGCAAAATCGCAAGTTTGACATTCGTATCTTTATGATTTTCGAGGGCTTTGAAAATCGGCTCTGTTTCACCGGCTCGAATCAGCAATGCCAAAAGCGTCACGGCTTCGTATGTAATTTTCGGGTCTTGGTGGGTTAGACGATCAAACGAACGCGTCACCAAATCGGCTTCCATCGCGGCGCGTGTCGCTTGGCGCATCCGAAATTCGTCGTTTGTTTCGGCAATTCGTGACCAGGCATCGGCGCGGTCAAAACTCAGGCGAAATAGTCCGCGTGCCGCCGCTGCTTTGACTTCGCGCGTCGGATCGGCGCAGGCAAGTAAAATTCCCTCGAAAACGGATTCGTGGTCAAAGTCCGCCAAAATCGCTACTGCTTTTGAGCGCAAATTGGATGAGAGATCATAGAGCGCGACCTGCGAAAGTGCCTCGACGGAGTTTCGTGTTTTGAACGCCGCTAAAATTCTCACCGCTAAATCGCGGATTTCCTCGTCTTCCTCAAATTCATCCTGCGTTTGCTCGACCGCGCTCATCAGCGCGTCGTCATTCGAGATCATCAGAGGCGCGAAAGGTCTGGCTAATTCGAGTTTTGTAAACTTAAAAATCGGGAGCTGATTAAATTGAATGGTTTGAAGTTTCTCCTTAAATTCCTTTTCGGAAAACGCAAGTTCTTGGGTTTCGGCAGCGACCGGACGATTCAAAATCCTGCTGTCCTGTAGCAATTTTTCGGCGAACTCTTTCTTTTTGTTTTTTACCGGAGCTTTATTGACAGTTTTTTTGTGACGGCGAAACCATTCCATTTCCTTGTCCGCGTCAACGGCATTCGTGTCCCAATTGTTTTCATCTTTTGCCGCCTTCACTTTTCTGGTGGTTTCGTCTTTCGCTTCTTTTTCGGCTTTTCGGCTTTTCAGCATCCACATAACTGCACCTGACAAGCCGATAAAAAGCACAAATAAAGTGAGATACCACCAAGTATTATCTTCGGCAGGTTGTTCTGAGGGCGGAACTCTGACTTGCGGCATTTGCGCGGAAATTTCAATCATTGAAAGTATAATCAATGAAAATAAACTTGTAATTCTAATGGCGTGGTCTTGAAATTTTAACGTCTTAATATATTGCATATTTGTGGTTTTGTTAATTTAGAAAGATGGTCGAAAAGGTGATGTTTTTGAGCGCAAGAATGGTGGTGTGTTTTATGTCTGCAAAACACATCAAAATTATTATGCCTTTTTTTTTATTACTTGTCATCTATTTTTTAACTTTGTTTGCACTTTTTGTTTTTTTTATCACACCTAATTTGAATTTACAGTTTGAAAACTTTACATATTTCGACTTTCCTAATAAAGTTAGGTAGTTCAAAAATTCTAAATTAAGATCAAAAAGATGTCGGCAGTGAAAACGGTTTCGGAAACAAGCGTCAAAGGTTTGAATCTTCTCCATCGCGGAAAAGTGCGCGATGTTTATGAAATTAACGAGTTTCAATTACTGCTCGTGGCGACCGACCGGATTTCAGCGTTTGACTGCGTGATGCCGACTCCGATTCCGCACAAAGGTGCAATACTGACGGCACTTTCGGCGTTTTGGTTTGAGTATTTGGGACAGATTACCGAACACCATCTAATTACATCGGACTTTGAAAAAATGCCCGAAATTGTTCAAAGAAACGAGGATTTACGCGGTCGTTCGACGCTCGTCAAACGCACGAAAGTTTTCCCTGTCGAATGCGTCGTGCGCGGTTATCTCGAAGGTTCGGGGTGGAAGGATTATCAGGCGACTGGAAAAATCTGCGGACACGAACTTCCCGCCGGTTTGCGGCAGTGCGACAAACTTCCCGAACCACTTTTCACACCGGCGACCAAAGCCGCAACCGGACACGACGAAAACATCAGCGAATCTGAATTTGTCGAAATAATCGGTGCGGAAACTGCCGCAAAGTTAAAGTCTTTGTCGTTGAAAATTTACAAACAAGCGAGCGCATACGCGCTCACCAAAGGAATTATCATCGCCGACACGAAATTTGAATTCGGCTTGGATGAACACGATAATATTTTGCTGATTGACGAAGTTCTCACACCTGATTCATCACGTTTTTGGGCGGCGGAAACTTATGAACCGGGACACGCGCAAGCCTCTTTCGACAAACAATATTTGCGCGAATATCTGGAAACTCTGGATTGGAACAAACAACCGCCGGCACCTGCGCTTCCCGAAGAAATTGTCGAAGCGACGACCGGACGTTACCTCGCGGCTTACAAGTTATTGACGGGAAAATATCTTTAGGTATTTAGTTTTTGGTTTTTAGTATTTGGTTTTTGGCTTTCGGTTGACTTGAATATTTTGAGTCAAGGATAATCAAAGGACTAAAAACTAAACTCCAAAAACCTTTTGAAATTATGCAACTTAGAACGCAGATGGAAATTTTGATCGAAGAAATGCTCGACGGTCGAATTATGCTTAACGAAGCTCTTTCGGAATTTGAAAAACTTTACATTCAAAAGGCTTTATCGCGCCACAACGAACATCTTTCGCAAACCGCCAACGCACTCGGCATTCACCGCAACACCCTTTCCAAACGGGTCGCCGGTTATCAACATATTTCCCGCACCCCGAAAAGATTGATTTCACTTCGCTCAAAATCGTAGTCGGAACAGCAAGCAGCAGCGATCTGTTAAGTCATTTTCATAATTATTAATGCGAATCAAGGATTAAAATTAGTGAAAAAGTTGTTTGTGCAGCGGGCGCGAAGCGCAACCCTTCCTGACCGGTTAATACTTGTAACTTTTCTGTTTTACTTTGGCTTGAATGCAAGTTTAAGTTTGAGATTCAAGATTAAACCAATTTCAGGTCGGGAAGGGTTGCGGTTTCCGCGCCCGCTTTTCCACTGTTTCAGTAATTTGCAAAAACAATAAATTTTATTCAACCCTTGATTCACATTATTAATGTTTTTCAATGCCGGCGATTAACAGGTCGCTACCGTTCGCTGTTCTGACAATTAAAAAACCGGCGGCTTTTTTGTTTCGAGAATTTCGACTTTATCACCGACTTTAATAATTTCTCCTGCTTTTTCCGCGATTAAGTTTTGTCCGAAAAGGATTTTTTTCTTGATACTGCGTTTCGGAATGCGAAATTTGGCGAGAGTTTTGAGCGGTTCAACACCCTGTTTTTCGCCGTCTGATTGGTCAATTGTCGTGATGACGCAACGCGCACACGGTTTGACGACGTGAAAAACAGTTTCGCCGATTTTGATTTTTTTCCACGAATCTTCGGCGAAACCTTCGGCTTCCGCAACCACAAAATTCGGGCGAAAACGATTCATCGGTAAGTTTTCGCCAAGCCGCGAATTCAAATCTTTCAACGAATTTTCGCCGATTGCCAAAAACGGATAGCCGTCGGCAAACGAAACGTGATCGTCTTTCTGGACGGCGTAAAAATAATTGACTTTGCGCTCGGTTTCTTTGGGCATTACGGCGAGTTTGCAGTTTGTTTGCAAAGCATCGCTAAACCACTTATTAATCGCGCTTTCGTAAATTTCCGCTTTACACCTCGCGCTCCAGATTTTCACTGTTTCCCTACTTCCATTTCGCGGCTCAAACTGAATCAACAAATCTTTTTCATCACAAGAAACCTGCAAGCCATTATCGAAAATTTCGGTCTTGACCGTTGCCATTTTCGGGAATTCACGTTGCGTTAAGAATTTATTGTTTTCATCAACGAGCATCCAACGGCGGTCGAATTCGAGTCCGCGCCGTTCAATTTTCGATTCTTTCAGCGAAATTCCTGCCAGAGATTTAATCGGATAAATATTAATTTCGGAAATATACATAAACTTGATAAAGGTATTGTCAGATTTTCTAAAAATTAACCGGCAAACTTGACAAAGTTAAACTTTGTTTTGTATTCTAGCACTCATACGAACGGAGTGCTAAAAATTTAATTCAGGCGCGAAGTTCAACAGTAATTCTAAACTTTTTATCAAATTTTCAAAAGGAGTAAATAAAATGGCAACAACAATTAAACCATTGCACGACAGAGTAATCGTTCGTCGCATTGACGACGCTTCAAATCAAACAGCGGGCGGACTTTTCATTCCCGATTCGGCGAAGGAAAAACCGCAAGAGGGCGAAATCATCGCCGCCGGAGACGGAAAATACAAAGAAAACGGCGAACGTCAGACGCTCGATGTCAAAGCCGGCGACCGTGTTTTGTTCGGCAAATACAGCGGTTCGGAAATCAAAATTGACGGTGAAGAATTATTGATTATGCGCGAAGACGAAATCTTAGGAATCGTCAGCCGCGCCGGAGCAAACGCTAATTAATGGTGAATGGTGAAATATGAATGGTTAATTAAAATCATTCACCATTCACCATTAATCATTCACAATTTCTTAAAGGAGTTTAATAAAAGATTATGGCTAAACAAGTTATTCACGGAGAAGAATCACGCGCGGCGATTTTGCGCGGCGTTAATCAATTGGCTGATGCTGTTAAAGTAACGCTCGGACCGAAGGGACGCAATGTTGTTATTGACAAAAAATTCGGTTCGCCGACGATCACGAAAGACGGCGTGACGGTTGCGAAAGAAATCGAATTGAAAGATTCATTGGAAAATATGGGCGCACAGATGGTGCGCGAAGTCGCTTCCAAAACTTCGGACGTTGCCGGTGACGGAACGACGACCGCGACCGTTTTGGCGCAGGCGATTTTCAAAGAAGGCGTTCGCACGGTTGCCGCCGGAGCAAATCCGATGGCACTCAAACGCGGCATCGAACAGGCGGTTGCGCTGATCGTCGAAGAAGTCAAACGACTTTCAAAACCTGTCACGGGCAGTGACATTGCCAACGTCGGAACGATTTCGGCAAACGGCGACACGAAAATCGGCGAAATCATCGCACAGGCGATGGATAACGTCGGCAAAGACGGCGTAATCACCGTCGAAGAATCGCGCACGATGGACACGACGCTCGAAGTCGTTGACGGAATGCAGTTTGATCGCGGCTATCTTTCGCCGTATTTCGTCACGGACGCTGACCGTATGGAAGCCGTCCTCGACGAGCCGATGATTCTCATCAACGAAAAGAAAATCTCGAATATGCGCGATTTGCTCCCGATTCTGGAACAGGTTGCCAAAATGGGCAGACCGCTTTTGATTATCGCTGAAGATGTCGAAGGCGAAGCGTTGGCGACACTCGTGGTCAACAAACTGCGCGGAACACTGAATGTTGCGGCTGTTAAAGCTCCGGGATTCGGCGACCGCCGCAAAGCGATGCTCGAAGACATTGCGACCTTAACGGGCGGCAAAGTCATTTCGGAAGACTTGGGCATCAAACTCGAAGCAATCACGATTGAAGATTTGGGCAAGGCAAAGCGCGTGACGATTGACAAAGACAACACGACCATCGTTGACGGTCAAGGCGACACAGGCGCAGTCGAAGGTCGCGTCAAAACTATTCGTAACCAGATCGAAGAAACTTCTTCGGACTACGACCGCGAAAAATTGCAGGAACGCTTGGCTAAATTAGTCGGCGGCGTGGCAGTTATCAAAGTCGGCGCGGCAACCGAAACCGAAATGAAAGAGAAAAAAGCGCGTGTCGAAGACGCAATGCACGCCACGCGTGCGGCAGTCGAAGAAGGCATCGTTGCCGGCGGCGGCGTGACCTTGGTTCGCGCGTCGAAAGTTCTCAACGACTACACGGTGACGGGCGACAGCGACGAACAGATCGGTGTCAACATCATCAAACGCGCCGTTGAAGAACCGCTTCGCCAAATTGCCGGAAACGCCGGTAAAGAAGGCGCGGTGATCGTCGAAAAAATTCGCAGTGAAGACAGCGAAACATTCGGCTTCAACGCGGCGACCGAAAAATTTGAAGATTTGGTCGCAGCCGGTGTCATTGACCCGGCGAAAGTTACGCGCACCGCTCTCCAAAACGCGGCTTCAATCGCGGGCTTAATGCTCACGACCGAAGCGATGATCGCCGATGTCCCGGACGAAAAAGGCGGCGAAATGGGCGGAATGCCCGGCGGTATGGGCGGTATGGGGATGGGAATGTAATCCGATTTTGGATTTACGATTTCGGATTTTGGATTTTCCAAACAGAAAAGGCTTCGTTCAATTTGAGCGAAGCCTTTTTGTTTCTGCGAAGTCCAGCGAAAAATATTTTCGCCGTTTTGAATTTTGCGATACAATCAGTTTGATGAGAGGAAATAGAAATATAGAAACGCTTGTTTTAGAAGGCACTTGGGAAGAAATCGCCGAACACGCGCCGGAATTTACCGGACGGCGTTTGCGCGTGACCGTTATCGGAGAACAAAAACCGCAGCCGAATCGGAAGGCTTTGGAGATGATTCAACGGGTTAAAGAATTGCAGAAAGATATGCGCTTTACCGACGGCTCAAAAACGCAGGAAGTGCTTCGCGCTGCCCGCAGCGGCGGAATGTTCGGCGGTGAATTAGATGAATAATCTCTTTGCGGTAATTCCTGATGCAAATGTTTTAATTGCGCTTTGTGCGCGAGAAAACGACAAACTTCAAACTGCCCAGACCGCTGTTGACGATTATACTATTCAAGGTTAAGAGTTTTTCGCGCCGAGTGTTTTAGTGGCGGAAGTAATTTTTGTTTTATGTCAAAAATTAGCTGATGGTTCGTTGACTCAACCGGAATACGAAAAAGCTATAAAAGCATTTGAGTATTATTTGAATTTCATTTCCTTATCGCCAAACGGCGAAGCGTCTTTGCTTAAACGCGCCGTCGAAATCCGCGAAGGCTACGGTTGCAGTCGTTCGTCCGACGGATTTTACATCGCACTTGCCGAAGAACTTTCCACAAATTACGATACCGAAATCGTCACCTTCGACAAAGGCTTTATCAATCAAGCTGCCAAAAACGCGCCGACCGTTAAAGTAAATCTTTTAACCGTTTAGACTGAAATTCTCTAAATAAAAAAGGCTTCGTTCTGATTTGAGCAAAGCCTTTTTATTCTTCTCGCGTGAAAAAATTATGTTCTCAATTCAAACCTATGATAGAATCCGCAATCAATTGCGACAAAAGTTAATAACAATATACTTTTGATAATAAAAACAATTCAATTTCATTAAACACGGGGAGGAAATGTATGAATAATCTTAAATATTTTATTTTAACAACACCATTAGCTTTGATTTTCTTAGCGTTCTCAAATCCAATCGAAGCCCAGAATGTCGGAAGTTTAGATTCGACGTTCGGGACGCGAGGTATTGTCAATTATCAATTAGGAATGTCCCAGTATTATAGAGACTCGCTTGTTCAGCCGGACAAAAAGATTGTCGTCGCGGCAAATTGGGTGCAGAGCGGCGGCGGAACTTCCAGCGGAGTAGTGTTGCGATTTAACGAAAACGGAACATTTGATCAATCATTTTTCAATAATGGTTTTTCTTCTGCCGGTCATATTTCATCGGTTAACTCCGTCGCGCTTCAGCCGGATGGAAAGATTCTTATCGGCGGCAGAGGTTTCAACGGCGGTTTGAGCGTTGTTAGATTTAATGCGAACGGTTCGAAGGATACGACTTTCGGCACTAACGGATCAGCAAATACGAATTTTGGCTCATCAATGGCGAACGTGATTAAAATTCTGCCGGACGGCAAAATCATCGCCGCTGGTTGGGCAGACCCGCAGTTTAATTCCCAAAGAGATTACGCCGTCGTCAAGTTTAATGCAGACGGAATCCTTGATGCGACATTCGGAAACACAGGTATTGTCATCACCGATCTCGGCTCGATGGACAGTCAATTCGAAACAGCAACCGATATGGCGATTCAGACGGACGGCAAAATCATCGTCGTCGGTAACGCAAGAGACTCCGTTACAAATGATCCGAACGCCACAATTTTACGTTACAATCCGAACGGTTTGCTCGATACGACATTCGGCACTAACGGAAAAACAATCAGAAATGGTGCATCCATTTCACAACCTGTAAAAACCGCCATCCAGACTGATGGCAAAATCATTGTTGCCGCAAGCAACATTCTTCCTGTCAGATATAATTCCGATGGAAGTTTGGATAAAACTTTCGATGCTTTGAACTGGAATTACACAGCGGCTGTTAAAATTCAGCCGGATGGTAAAATTTTATTTAGCGGTTATTTCGGTAATGAATCCATCGGAAAAATGGCTCGCTACAAAAACGACGGGACATTAGATTCCGGTTTCGGCACGGATGGAAAAATAACGACTAATGATTTTGTGGTAACAATTTCCATTGCGCCGGATGGGAAAATTGTTACCGGCACTTCGGGTCTTAATTTTCAGATCAATCTTGCAAGATATTTAAATAATTTATCCGCCGGACACCAATTTTTCGATTTTGACGGCGACGGCAAAACGGATGTTTCCATCTTCCGTCCGCCTGCGGGGCAGTGGTGGATTAATCGTTCGTCAAATGGACAGACGAATGCTTTGCAGTTTGGTGCGTCAACTGACAAACCCGTTCCCGCTGATTTCTCCGGCGACGGTAAGACTGATTTGGCGATCTTCCGTCCTTCGACCAATGAGTGGTTTATTTTACGTTCGGAAGATAATTCGTTTTATTCGTTCCCGTTCGGTGCATCCGGCGATATTCCGCTGGTCGGCGATTTCGACGGCGACGGCAAAGCTGACCCGACGATCTTTCGACCCTCGACCAGAGAATGGTTCGTTTCCAAATCTTCGGGCGGAACTTTGATTGTCACATTCGGCGTGAGCGGCGACCAGCCCGTTCTCGCCGATTACGACGGCGACGGCAAAACGGATTTCGCCATTTATCGCCCATCGGTCGGACAATGGTGGATTTCCCGCAGTTCAAACGGTTCGGTTTACGCTTTTCAATTCGGGACTTCGACCGATAAACCCGTGCAGGGCGATTACACGGGCGACGGCAAAGCGGATTCGGCGATTTTCCGTCCTTCGACGGGCGAATGGTTTATCTTGCGAAGTGAGGACAGTTCGTTTTATTCAGTTCCTTTCGGCACTTCGGGCGATCTGCCTGCGCCCGGTGATTACGACGGCGACGGCAAAACGGACACGGCGGTTTTTCGCCCGTCGAACAATACTTGGTATGTCAATCGTTCGACAGCAGGAATATTGATTGCCGGTTTCGGCACAAACGGCGACAAACCATTGCCCAATGTTTTTGTGCCTTAATCTTTCTCCAAAATGTATTAGAAAAAGGCTTCGTTCAATTTGAGCGAAGCCTTTTTTTCATAAACTTTTATTCATAATAAACTGTCGAAGTTGATCATCATTTTTCACAAAAACATTCAATTTTCAAAAAAACCTTACCGGTCTACCTGAAAATATTAAATTTTCAAAAAATCCTTTACACCTTAACTTAATTGGGTTAAATTGTTAATCACAACTCAATTCATTTCACAACGAACGAAATTTTCGATTAATTCAAAAGGATACTTGCAAGTATGAAAAAATTACAATTGACCGCCATCCAACTTATTACTTTAACGGCATTTTTTGTAATCGGCGCATTCGGCAACACAATTACGCTCGATACTTCTTTTAACGGCACGGGTTATACTATTCGGGCGGCAATTCCGGCTCCCGATTATGCAGTCGGCTCGTCAATGATTACTCAGTCGGATGGCAAAATCGTTATTGGCGGATTTACTTCTGTATTCCAATTCGCCTTGATGCGAATCAATACAGACGGTTCGCCCGACACTTCATTCGGCAATGGCGGAACGGTATTAACGACCATTGAATTTAGTGACCGCCAAGCTCAATTGGCACTTCAACCTGACGGAAAGATTCTTTTAAGCGGTGTTAGTGCTTCAAACACGACGTATAGCAATTTTACGATTGTTCGCTATAACACCAACGGCTCACTTGACACTTCGTTTAATAATACCGGATATGCAACCGTGGACATCAATGGCTCATCATTTGATGAATCGTTTAATTTAACCCTGCAAACGGACGGAAAAATTATTCTCGTTGGAAGAACCGCCCAATTGCCGGGGACACCGGATTTACATTTTGATCTTGCGGTGATGCGTTTTACCACGAACGGCACACCCGATATGACCTTTAACGGAACCGGTATTCTGACAATAGACACTTCGGGTGCCGATGAAGTTGGTCAGTCGGTTATCGTTCAGCCGGACGGTAAAATTCTCATTGGCGGTTCACGTTCGACCAATAATAGTCAGGGTGTTTTAATCCGTCTGAATCCTAACGGCTCTTTCGATAGTTCTTTCGGAAACGGTGGAATGATAATAAATCCAGTCGGTTCGAATATGGTCAACGACATATCCACTTTGGCTTTGCAGTCGGACGGTAAAATTCTGGCGGGCGGGACACTTTCTATCGCCCGTTATAACACAAACGGCACACTTGATGTGGGATTTGCCAGATACGGAGTGGCGAATACAGGAATTGAAATCGGTAAAATCAAGGTGATCACCGGTGATAAATTTCTGGTTTCGGCGAGCCGTCTCGGAGTTTACCGCTTTTCCAAAGACGGAGAGATTGATACGACTCTGCAAAACAATATCAATATTCCGGTCAATTCGTGTTTCGCACCTTCGATTGAGATTCAGAGCGACGGTAAAATTGTTTTTGGTGGTTATTGTAATCAAGGCGGCATCCCGATATTCGCTGCTATAAGAGTTAAGGAAACTGTTACAATTACAAAACGATTTCTTGATTTCGACGGCGACGGTTTTACCGATTTATCCGTCTTTCGCCCGTCAAGCGGTCAATGGCTGTATCCAAATTTTAATAATCAGCCCACTACCGTGACGTTCGGAACATCAACCGACCGTTTGATTCCTGCTGATTTTACCGGCGACGGTAGAACCGACATCGCCTTTTTCAGACCTTCAACGGGCGAATGGTTTATTTTAAGAAGTGCCACCGGAACATATTATTCGTTCCCGTTCGGAACGGCGGGCGATATTCCGATTGCCGCCGATTTTGACGGCGACCAGATCGCCGATCCCGGCGTATTTCGTCCTTCGACTAACCAATGGTTTATTCAGAAATCAACCGGCGGAACTATTATCACCACTTTCGGTATAGCGGGCGACAAGTTGGTTCCATCCGATTATGACGGTGACAATAAAACAGACATTGCGATCTATCGCCCTTCAAGCGGCGAATGGTGGATTCAGAAAAGCAGTGACGCAAACATTTATGCCTTTCGATTCGGAACTTCAAACGATAAACCCGTCCCAGGCGATTACACGGGTGATAATAAAACGGACGCGGCTTTTTGGCGACCTTCAACGGGCGAATGGTTTATTCTCCGCAGTGAAGACAGTTCATATTATTCAATTCCGTTCGGGTTAAGTAATGATCTACCGACACCGGGAAATTATGCCGGCGACAACAGATTCGATTTGGTGGTTTTTCGACCGTCAACCAATACCTGGCATATTCTACCAACTGGCGGTTCTTACTTTAATCGGATATTCGGCACAACCGGCGACCAACCTATACCGAATGTTTTTGTACCGTAATATTTTTTTTTCAGAAGAACGGTTACTTTCATTTAACGAAAGTAACCGTTCGTTTTTAAAGCGACTTCAAAAACGCGATCAAGTTATTTTTTTCAGCCGCAGTTAACACCGAATAACGATTAATCACAAAGGTTGATTCGCCGCGATGTCGGTCAATGGCATTGCTGAATGAGAGCGATTCGCCGTCGTGCATCAGGCGGTTGCGGGTGCGAACGCCCCAGAGCGGTGCGGTGCGGACTTTGTTGCGCGTGGATTGTCCGCCGTTTTGCACAATGCCGTCGCCCGTGCCGATGTCGTGCAGCAGAAAGTCGCCGAACGGGTGAAAGTTTTTATCGCCGAGTGCCGACGAAACCGTCAAAGCCCCGCCGTTGATGCGCGTGCCGGTCGGCGCGGTGGTCAGCGTCGGAACGTGACAAATATTGCAGCCGACTGCATTGAAAAGCCGTTCGCCGTCTAGCGCGGCACTCGTCACATCGCCGCGCGGCGGAGCTTTTGACGAACGCATAAAGAGTGCAAAAGTTTCTGTATCCTGCAAACTTTCAATGCCGGGAACCGTGTCATATTGGTCAATCGAATTGCCGTTTGAAGTATTTTCGTTCGGGAAAAGTGGATTTGTGATGCCCATTTCATTAATGTAGGCATCGCCCGCAAATGATAGCAAACTGGCTTGTTGATTTTTCCAACCGAAACGCCCGACGCGCAGAGTTCCGCCGGCTTCGGCAACCGGAACCCAAATTACCTGTCCGTTAATGCGTCCGCCCGACTGAAAAAATTGGTTATTGGCGAGTGCCGTAAATGTATCATTCGGAACGGCTTCGACGAAACCGTCGCCCAGTGTGTTGAGCGACGTGCGAAAAGTCTGCACATTATAACCGTCGAGAATCCGTTCCTGAATCGCGGCGTTGATCGCCCGCGATTGAATCAAAGTTCCGCCCGGATGATCGGTGAATGTTACACCGTTAAAAGAACCGGCGCGAAGTTCGGTGATTTGACTGATGCCGCCCGCGACCGGATTTTGATGACACTCGGCGCAGCTCTGCGCGTTGTAAACAGGTCCCAAACCGTCAGCAATTTCTTCGCGCTCACTAAAAACCGCTATCGCTGTGGTAAAACTTGTCTGATCGGTTAATCCGTTTGTTTGGTTATCGAAACCGGTTAAGGCTTCGGTCGGCGCGACCGAAGCCTGATTACTTACCAACTCCGAGATAATATTTTCCTTGCTTTGTTTTGTTTGACTGCTGACTTTGCGGTTGAAGGAACTCACACCAAAAAAGACGGCAATCATCAAAATAACTAAAACGACTTTCAGCTTTTTCATTTGATTTACTCCTTTATCTGTCCAGAAAAACTGCCTGTATTTTCGATTCAAAGTAAAACTCAAATCACCTTTAGCGGTAATTTACGCCTTGAATCGAATTATAAATTCATTAATTACGGGATAAGGAAAGAAGTTTGTTGACCAACATTGAAGGAAAATGCCGTCAATGTTTTAGCAACACCGATTTGTTTATGTGATTAATTGAAACATTCAATAATTTTTAACGAAGTAAAACAACTATACGCCTGTCATCTAAATAATCAAGTAATTGAAGATGTTTTCACAATTATTTTTTGATGCAACGTAAATCATATTTTGCACGATTACTGATTAAGTTTCAGATTAACGGCGGCGAACTAAAGTTCGCGTTCCGATCAAAATTTCAGATTTGACTTGATTGAACAAAAATCCATAAAATCTTTACCTTATGCAACCGCGCACGAAACGTCAGAAAGAAATTTTGGAATACATCTCCACTTTTATCGAAACTCGCGGCTATAAGCCTTCTTATCAGCAGATTGCGAAACATTTCCGGCTCGCGTCGAAAGCGGCGGTTGCCAAACATATTGCGGCACTCGAAAAGCAGGGTTTGATCTCGCGGCGGCGTGAGAACGGCAGTTTTAGTCTGGAGCTTTTTCCGAAGGAAACTCTAACCGATCTGGTTTGCGAGATTCAATGGATCGAACTCCCTGAAGTTCCCCGCGTTATTGATGATTTCAGCGATGAAGTTTTGTTTGTTCCGACGTTTTTGATCGGCTTTCACAAACCGGAAAAACTCTGCGCTTTTCGCGTCCAAAACGATTCGATGATTGACGAACACATCTGCGAAGGCGACATCGCTTTGATCGAAAAACGCGGATTTGCCCGCGACGGCGATATTGTCGTTGCCATCACCAACGGCGACCGCGTGATTCTCAAACGAATTTTCCGCGACGGCGCAAATGTCG
The DNA here is from genome assembly GCA_965247805.1 of Pyrinomonadaceae bacterium. GTDB lineage: Bacteria > Acidobacteriota > Blastocatellia > Pyrinomonadales > Pyrinomonadaceae > JAFDVJ01. Next base: position 1,837,556 of record OZ252034.1, on the reverse strand, counting down.
AATTTCGACCGTCAAATTCAAAATACGAAACGATCAAACTTCCCGCCGACAAAGTTGAAGTCAAAGGAATTTATCGCGGACTGATTCGTCCGATCAGTTAAAAATTATTATTTAACACTCAGTCCAAGTGGTCGGAGCGCAATCCGTCCCGGTGGCAGTGAGTGTCGCTTCGATACGAAAAACCCTCACATAATTTCCAAGTTGGAAGTCAGCGAAACGCTTGTTCGCGTTTGAAGTAAACACTCAGTGCAACCGGGACGGATTGCACTCCAGTTTTACGGAACATAATTTATCAATCACTTTATTGCAAAAAGTTGGCATTTTCCAATTTGCCTCACGAAATTTGAAAGAGTATTCTAATTTTTTGAGTTATGTCTAACAATCCGACACCGAACGCCAGTTACAGTTTAACTTTACGCATTAAAATTCATAATAAACCGGGCAAACTCGGTGAAATTACGACCGCTATCGGACGCGCCAGCGGCGACATCGAAGCGATTGACATTGTTTCCGTCGGCAAAGATTTTTTGATCCGCGACATTACCGTCAACGCTTATTCCGAAAAGCACGACGAAGAAATCGTCAAATCCGTCAACTCGATTGACGGTGTAGAAGTCATTAACACTTCCGACCGAACTTTTCTGATTCATCTCGGCGGCAAAATCGAAACCGTTTCAAAAATCCCGCTCAAAACACGCGCCGATTTATCAATGGCTTATACGCCCGGAGTCGCGCGCGTCTGCGAAGCGATTGCCAAAGACCCGGAAAAAGCCTACACATTAACGATTAAAAAAAACACGGTCGCTGTCGTCTCCGACGGCACGGCGGTTCTCGGTTTGGGTGACATCGGACCTGCCGCCGCGATGCCCGTGATGGAAGGAAAATGTCAATTGTTTAAGGAATTCGGCGGCGTTGATGCGTTTCCGATCTGCCTCGACACGAAAGACCCGCACGAAATTGTCGAAACGGTTAAGCGGATCGCCACCGCATTCGGCGGCATCAACCTCGAAGATATTTCCGCGCCGCGCTGTTTTGAAATCGAGGAAAGATTGAAAGAAGAACTCGATATTCCCGTCTTTCACGACGATCAGCACGGCACGGCGGTCGTCGTTCTCGCAGCACTGATTAACGCCCTGAAAATCGTCGGCAAAAAGATGGAAGACATTAAACTCGTCGTCAATGGAGTCGGCGCAGCGGGCGTTGCCTGCTCGAAAATCGTGATGGCGGCGGGCGTAATAAACATTGTCGGCTGCGATCAGACCGGCGCGATTTATGAAGGTCGCGGCGAAAATATGAATTGGGTCAAGGATTGGTATGCACGAAATACGAATCCTAATATGGAAACCGGCTCGATTCACGAAGTAATCAAAGGCGCGGACGTGTTTTTCGGCTTGAGCGTTCCGGGCGTGATTGATGAAAATGATCTCAAAAATATGGCAAAAGACCCGATTGTTTTTGCGATGGCGAACCCGACTCCCGAAATTATGCCCGAAGATGCCGAAGGTTTGGTGGCGGTAATGGCGACCGGCAGAAGCGATTACCCGAATCAGATTAATAATGTTTTATGCTTTCCCGGCATTTTTCGCGGCGCGTTAAATTGCCGCGCTTCACGGATCAATGAAGAGATGAAACTCGCCGCCGCCAATGCGATTGCCGGAATCATCGGCGACGAAGAACTTCATCCCGACTATATTATCCCTTCGGTTTTCGACCGTCGTGTCGGCGAAGCCGTCGCCAGAGAAGTCGAAGAAGCCGCCTATCAAACCGGGGTCGCCCGCCGTGAACGAGCGACCAGCGAATCAGAGTTCTAATTATTTCCAAATGGATTGAAATGAATCTTTGTAAAATATTTAATTAACCGGACAGATTTTAAGTTCCCAAAATTCATTTTACACTTTTAACTGAAAGCCTTATGTTTATTGAGCTTCAGTAGAAAGTAAAAAGTTAAAACACCTAATCTAAAAAAAGAACTTTTAAATTAAAGTTCTTTTTTTTTTTGCCGATAAGTCGTGTGTGAGGAAATATTTTCGTCACGAGAGAGTAAAAATCAGGCTAAAAAACGGCTTTTTTGATAGGGCGCGATTTTTGTTTGATCTACATTAAATTACAAGAAACATTACGGCACGATAATCGGTTACTTATTTGGCGAGATTGTGTCACCCGATTATCAAAACGTGGGCAGTTTACAAGGGGGGTTATTCATAAAAACTAATCTCCGGCAGTTTTCTTCAATCAACTATCTCGCCTACTGCTTCAAATTATTTTTTCTAAAGGAGATTTAAATGTTTAATAAAAATTCCCAACTTGCCGCGCGATTATTCAGCACGGCTTTTTCACTTTTTGTATTCTGCGCTCTGTTTTTGACGGCTTCAACCGTTCGGGCGCAATATTCAACGACTGATTTTCTGGTCGCTGATTTCAATAATAATCGAATTGCAGTTTACGACAGCAATCTGACATTTGTCCGTTATCTCGACTCTTCAATTGCGAATGTCACCGGACTCGATATTATGCCGAACGGAAATCTTTTGGCGGTCACAGACAACAGTCTCGTGAAAATTTATGATCGTTCCGGCAGCGTGGTTTCTACCTTTTCGGATGCCGCACGTTTACCAAGCGCGTTTGACATTAAAGCCTCAACCTCCGGTAAGCTTTATGCGGCGAATCGAAATATTGCAACACCAATCGGCGAATTTGACGGCGATGGCACATACTCAAAGTCTTATGTGAATACACTTAATAATTATATTTACACGGGTGTCGCCGTTTTGCCGGACGGTGTTTTGTGGGGTGGCGGTGCGGATGCGCCGGGTGTAATTGATGTTTTCGATATTCAATCAGGCAATCAAACAGGAACCATCACGCTCGACGGCGGTCAACAAGCGGTCGGGGTGATGCACTTCAGCCGCTCGACCAACACTGTTTTAACCACCGCTGCCACACCGCCGACTTTCTCAGCCGGAATTAGCACACCGGTTGTTTATGAAAGAGATTTGACCGGCAATCTTATCAGAACATTCTACTCATCTGATGCACTGTCAACTTACAACGGCATAACACGCGGACCGAACGGCGATGTTTACGCGACCGATTTCAGCAACAGCAAAATATATCACTGGAATGCGAACGCAGTATATCTCGGCGCGATTGACATTTCCAATGATGTCACTTCTCCTGCAAACATCGTTTGGGCAGGCAATTTCGTTGCGCCGACTGCCGCTAATGTTGTAGTTTCGGGTAGAGTTTTGAACAGTTACGACCGAGGCGTAGCCGGCGCGACTGTCTCAATCACCGACATATACGGCAATGTCCTTGCCAGACGCACCAATATGTTCGGTAACTATTCATTTGAAAAAATTGCCGTCGGACAAACCTATACAGTCAGCGCGAAGTCAAAAGGTATGCGGTTCGCTTCACAGGTCATTAATGTTTCGGATGACCTGACGGATTTGAATTTTACGCAGCAAAACAATGAAGAAGTCAAAATGGCTTCGCGTAGTAAATTCTAACTCACACAAGTTTTTCCTCACCTCCTTACACCCAAGAATAAAAGCGCGTCGCCGGTAAATTTAGCGGTAACGCGCTTTTATTCTTTCGTCGCTAAATCCTTACAAAAGTATTACTGACAAACCGCCGCACACCGCCGTATAATCGTTACAGGTAAAATAATGGTTAAAGCCAGACTTAAAGATTTAACGATTGAGGAATTTGCAAATACGATTACGCACGGCTTCGGATTGCTTTTGAGTCTCATCGGATTTGTGATTCTTGTCGTTTTAGCGACTGTCAAAGACGATTTTTGGTATGTTTTGAGCAGCGTTCTTTACGGTTTGTCGCTCGTCACGCTCTATGCGGCTTCGACTTTTTATCACAGCGCGACTTCGCCAAAACAAAAAAAGTTTCTCCAAATCGTTGACCATTGCTGTATTTATGTGCTGATTGCCGGTTCATACACGCCTTTTACGCTCGTCGTTTTGCGCGAAGGCATCGGTCAAAAATTATTTGTGTTCGTGTGGCTTTTTGCATTGGTCGGAATTTCGCTGAAACTGATTTTCGGTGATCGCTTCCCGATTATTTCGACGCTTTCTTATCTTTTAATGGGTTGGATCGGTGTGTTGACGATTCAGCCGTTGTTTGCGGCTTTGGGATTTGTGCCGATTGCGCTGATCGTCGCCGGCGGCATTGCTTATTCACTTGGCGTGATTTTTTTTGCGTGGCACAGCCTCAGACATCACCACGCGATCTGGCATATTTTCGTTATGACGGGCAGCATTTTCCACTTTCTCGCCATTGCGATTTATGTCATTCCATACAGCGTCAAAGTTTGATTTTGCCGCTCACCGCGCATTGTCAAAATATTTCGGTTCTTCCGATTCGATATACGGAATTCCTAATTTCGCCAGCATCTTTTCGAGCATTAATGCCTGCTTTAAATCTTCCTCGGCAAAAACGACTCCGCGCGGACGCAGATTATAAATCGCCTCAAACGCTTCGTATTTCGCGCCTTCGTTAATTTCTAAAGCCGTCAGTTCTTTAATCGTTAATTCTTTCGCAATTCGCCTGTTTTCGGGGACGAACGGAATATCAATATAAACCATAGCTTTACTGTATCACGTTCACCGAATTTATATTTGTAATTAATCATCTCCAGCCGATTATCATAATTTTCAATAATAACTACCTGGCGGTAATTAACTATGCATTATTTTTGTCGGTGTAAATTTCATTTCCAAAACCGAATAAATTTACGGACTTATCAATATTTTCTATTATCAAGTGACCTCTTAGATGACCTCTGGGAAAAACATCTGCCGGTATTTTTCGTCCAAAGTTTGAATGTCGAAAATGACGAAAAAATCAATGGTCTTAAATTTCCGATCAATCGCGGGCGGACTGCACACCTTCGCGCCGAATCGCAAATATGTCGCAAAAAGTCGCGGCAGTTCAAATTCTTCAATCGTTTCAGAAGAAAAATCCGCCTTTTCGCATACATAATCCGGGCGCGGCGCAAGCGAAAAATCATTGCGATAATAATCACCCAGCCGCAATGTGTGCGCCGCTTGCCAGCCTTCAGTTTCGTTTTGCGAAGTGAGCGAGCAGCAGCCGAAAAGGTAGCGTTTATTTTTCAGTTCGGCGTAAGCCAATAAACCCTTCCACAATAAAAACAGAACGCGCGTGTTGCGATGCTCGCGGGCGATACTGGCGCGACCGATTTCGAGCGAATGTTCCAAAACTTGTGCCGGTAAATCTTCGAGCGCGAATTCACCCGCACAGTAAAAATTTGAAGATTCTCGCGCCATCTCCAAAGTTCGCAGGCGATATGTGCCGACGACGGTTTCGGTTTTATTTTCGACGACAATCAGATGATGACAGGTCGCGTCAAACTCGTCTTCGTCACGTTCGTTGATGAAAGATTCGTCCAAACCTTCGTGCAGTTCGAGGTTGAAAACTTCAAACCTTAAACGAAGTGCCTGGTCAATTTCCTCCGCGCTGCGGGCAAAGCGGGCGACGTAACGCCCTTCGCAGATTTCAGTCGTCGGAACTTTTTTGAACTGAATCCCGGTTTCTGATGCCCTAATTTCACGCGCGGACGACTCGAAAATCTGCGGCATTTTTGTTTGCGGAGTTTGCATAATTGTAACTGCCTCGACAAATCTTTTCTTGAACCCGATAATATTTATGACACCGACGGTGCGAAAAAAACAGATCGGAACGCGATAAATTTAACGACGGTTTAATACCAAATGAAAATTTATACCATTTACCTTTAGAAACTATGCAATAACTAATTTTTAACGGAACCCGGACACTCCTGTCCGAAAGCCTTTGAAAAACACTTCCAACCATAGTGATAGTTCAAGTTAAAGACTGCTTAGGCAATTTCAAACGCGAGAGCATTTGTTCGGACAAGAGTGTCCGAGTTCCTTTTCTATTGCATATTCTTTAATGGTCAAGGGTATTAAGCACAATTTAACGCGTCGCTCTTTTCGATTTCGTTTGAACCTGAGCCATAAAATTTTCTCCGCCTAATTTCTTAAATGTCCGCGCGACCCGATTGTATTCCGTATTACTCAAATCACGAGCGGCGAAAATTCGTCAGTGTCAGTCGGGAAATTTTCGATACGAAATTCACAATTAACCTCGCCAACCTCGCCGACGAAAGTTTTTTCGATAAATGTTACTTTGCCCGAATTTTCAATTAATAAAACCGTCGTTGAGCGTGTGCCGTAAATTTCGGTTTCGATAAAGGCGGGCGATAAAATGCGTTCGCGTTCGATACCGATTCCGGTCGCGGGCAATTTTTCGTTAGGTGCAGTCCGGCGGTCGGCTAATATTTCAAACAATTCTTGAGAATTGATTTCGTCTGAATTGTTCACGATTTCAGCGAACGCGGCTTTGCCCGTTTCGACTTTGTGCCAGTTCGTATCGAGTAAAGCATTGCTCAAACCGTAAATTCCGGCGGATAAATTTACAATGTTCGGTGCGCGGTTGGAAAGATAAAGAAGTTCTCTTTTGTCTCTGGAAAATTCACCGGCGAGCAGGTTAAAACCCGAAAATTCGTGCGGTTCGAGTTTCGCTAAATAATCACGCGCCGAGTCACTGCCGCGCAGAAAATCGCTCGTTAAATCGCCGCGTGATTTCGTTCCGGCGGGCGCGGACGGATCGCGGAAATTCGTCACGGCACTGAATCGTCCGCGTTTTGTAATGCCGAGCCACGTTCCGCCGTAAACCGCGTCGCGTCCGGCAAGAATTTGCGGTGCATCCGTCCAAAACGCCGCCTTTTCGGTCGGACGCGCATAAAATTCGTCGCGGTTGGCGGCGAGAATCAGTTGATATTTCGGGTGCGCGTTAAGAGCGAAAAGAATCAGACACATTTTGAATTTCAGATTTTGGATTTTGGATTTTGGATTGCGTTTTTGATTGCCCGAACCAACTTTTGTGAATCAATTTTAACAGTTGTAAAGCGGTTGTCGGCGGCGTTCCGCTGCGGCGGTTTTGGATGCCGATTTCAAAGGCGATTTTCCACTGTTTGAACAAAACGCGATATGCGTCAAACAGCGAATTTTTCGGGTCATAAATGCTTGTCGCTTCGCTCGTCACGCCGTTGAGTTCGATGATTTTGAAATTTTCGCCGCGCTTGAAATCTTCTATCGAATCTGTCCGCAGGTCGAATCTGCCAAAGTAAAAACCTTTGTAGCCGCGACAAATTTCGTCAATTTTATGTTCGAGTTTTTCGGTTTTTATCCAACCGCCGTCGAGAAAAATCGCGCCTTTTGAGTGCGTTCCGATGTCAATCAGCGAAACTTGTTCGCCTGTTTTCGGAACGTCTTCGAGATGCGGGGCGTTGCGCTCGAAATATGCATCGGCGAGCGCGACGGCGCGTTTGTCACGCAAAATCAATGTTTCGAGCGTCGCTTTGCCGTCGCCGACGACAAACGGAAAACGCTTTTCGGTAATGGCGAAAATTTTTCCCTGCGGTTCGTTCGGAAATCGGTAATAAAATACCCCGAATTCGTCGCCGCCCGCAAATTCCTGCACGATCAAATCCGTTTGCGAAGCTGTAATTCGCCGCCGCAATTCTTCCGCCGTTTTGACGATAAAAACGCCCGCGCCGCGTTCGCCCGCGTTCGGTTTGAAGGCGACAGGAAAGTCGAGTTGATTTTCGCGCAGAAAGTTTTCGGCGCAAATTGTTTTTTCCGCCGTTTCGAGTTCAGCCGCGATGAAAATATAGCGCAATAAATGCGGCGCGGATGCGGCTGATTTTCGCAGACCTTCGTAAATTTCCGCCTTCGATTCGCTGACAAAACCGCCCGCTTCGATTGCCGGATTCGCATCGGCAAACGCCGTCAGACTTTTGAATTTAAGACCAAGCCAGCCGATATAAACGATAATCGGCAGATAAAATGTCCGCAGAGACCAAAATTCCCAGCGCGTCAGCCTAATATATCTTCCCGCAAGCAAACGCCGTCCGCGCCAAGTTGAAAGACGCAAAATTAAATTCAAAACGACGAACGCCGCGACGACGACGAAAATTATCCCAAGCCAGAAACGAGTCGAAAAAACCGGCGCGTCCGTTCCCGGAATTCCGCCGCTGATCCACGCGGTCGCGCCGACTAAAATCGGTGTCCAAAAGGCGGCGGCGACGGCGAAAAAGAATGCGAATCTCGGAAAACTCGTCTTCAGCATTCCGGCGGCAAAATAAACCGGCAGGCGCAAACCCGGCGTAACACGGCTCAGAAAAACCGCGTTCATCCCGTTTTTTTCCAGCCACGCCGCGCCGCGATCAAGCGCGGATTCCGTCACGAACCAGCGCAGCGGAGCGCGTTTAACGGCGGCGCGACCGAACAATCTGCCCGCCCAAAAGACCAGCAAATCACCAACGAAAATTCCCGCAAAACACGCGGCAATTGCCAAAATTAGACCGATTTGTCCGTGTCCGGCTAATGCTCCGGCGGTCAGACAAGTCAAATCTTCGCTGACAAAAGTCGCTGCTGCCAGCACGAGAAAAAACACGATGGCGGTCGCACCGTCCGCCTTTATCATTTCGCGTTTGAACGGTTCGGCGGCGAGTGCGGTTCGTTCCGCGTCGGCGTTAATTCGGGTTCGCGCTTGTCCCGCGTCGGCACGGCGCAGAAAATCAATAACCGTCGGCGCAATTTCTCCGGGACGCTCGAAAATCATAAAATGATTGTCGGCAATTTCTACGAATTCGCTCTGCGGCACGAGACGCGCGTGTTCACGCGCCGCCGCAATTGGCACGAGCGGATCATCCGCGCCGTGAACAATCAGAAAAGGAGCTTGAATATTCTGCAAAATCCCGCGCAGAGGTCGCTGATCGGAATCGTAAAAATTTCTCGCGTATGAATTTCCGAAAAAGGAATTGTCGAATAATCCGAAATGCGGCGTGAGATTTTGCACAGCCCAAATCGCCGCAAACTGCGTCCCGTGCAGAGTGTGATTCAGCCGGTAATCGCCCAAAAGTTCGTATTCCTGCACGCCGATTGCCGAAACCATTTCGATTGACGCAACTCTTTCGGGCGCGATACTTGCGAAATTCAAAACCACGCCGCCGCCCATCGAAAACCCCAAAAGATGGAACTTTTCGATTCGTAAAGCGTCGGCTAATTCTTCTAAATAAAAGGCGTGAGCGCGAAAACTATAATCGGGAATGTTTGCTGTCGAGTCGCCAAATCCCGGCAAGTCCGGCACAATCACGCGCCGGTCGACGCTTAATTCTTTTGCCAAACGATAGAGACTTTCGCCGTCGCCCGGACTTCCGTGAATTAAAATGATCGGCAGTTTATTTATTTCTGCGGCGGGCGTAAATTCGCGGTAAGCGAGACGAATTTTTTCGTTTTCGACGAATTTATCCTGTTTGACGGCGTAAACTTCGACGCTTTTTTTATCGGCGGGAAACGGTTTTTCAGTCCGCGACCGGCTCACGAAGGCGGACACGGCAAGCAAAACACAATAAACGCCGAGAAGCAGAGCGACGCGGCGTTTTGAAAGACGAAAAACGCTCATTACGAAAGAAAACGGCGAATTTATTTTACGCGAATTTCGCGCCGATGAACGAAATTTGCCGGCGGTGAATAAACAGCGTAATCAAACTGCCGACAAAAACCGTGCAAGCCAATCCGAATAATAAACCGCTATCGCCCTTGACCACAAATCCGAGCTTCGTCAAATGCGAAAAAATCGCGCCAGTTGAAACGCCCAAACCGAGCAGTGCGCCGAGCCACGCCGTCGAAGGAATCAGCAGCAAAATCGAAGCGATGAGTTCCATCACGCCCGAACCGATACGCCCGATCCATTCATATTGCTCGCCCATCAAGGTCGTAAAAATATACTTCGATTCTTCCGCGCCCGTGAACTTAAAAAACAAAGTTTGCAGCAAAATCAATGCCACTACAATCCGGCAAATCCAGCTTAAAATCGTCATTTAACTTTTCTCCTCTAATTTTTGAGGAAACACGCACGAAGTTCTAGTTACGGCGTTACAACTTCTTCGTGAGTGTTTCCTCATTTTGAATATTCCAAAATCTTAAAGTGGAAGGCGCGACACCGAATTCCTTTGAAACTGAAAAATTCTTCGCCCGCAATTTGAACGCAATCAGCGCGTAATGATGAATCGTGTGACTCTGCAAAAATTCGAGTTCGCGCTCAACCGAAGATTCGCACCACAAATCTTCCTTGTCCGTCAAAATTTCGGTTTTGACGAGCAAAACCTTTTCGGCTGAATTCAATCTAAAATTTTCCAACTGTCCGATTGTCCGCGCATATTCCGCGATTGCAAATTCACGCCCGGTTTCCAAAAGTTGATTTCGTTCGCGTTTTTCATAATCAATTTTTCCACTGTCTGCGTCCGCCAGAAAACAATTGATAAATTCCAAACAATGCCGAAAATGTCCGCCGACCGCGCCGCCGTCTGAAATCGCATTATTCCGTGCGCCTGAATATTGAAAATCATTAATTTCGCCGAGCAAATTAATGCCCTGATACAAAATTCCTACCAATGAGCGCAGCAGTAAAGGCTGTAATTTCGAGTTCATTTGTTCTTACCTTCCGAATTTTCACTTGCCTGATTTTTTTCAACGGCGATATACCCGGAATTTAATTGTGAATCACATTTAACAGTAAAACTATTCCCGGATGTGGAAATATTATTCGACAAATTATTTTTCAAGTCCGGCAGTTAAAAAAACCTAATAATGAAGCTGAGAAACCGTTGAACAATCGTGCTGAATTGATTCAAATATATTAACTTATTGAATGCAAAAATGTGCAAATGTCAATCAGCTTTTCGCGTGAGCGAAACCGTCTTCGGTATTTGCTTCGTAACCACGTTTGCCGCCACTTTTACTTAATCGCTACTTCCTCCACAAATAGAAAACCCTGCCGTTTAAGGGATTGAAGACTTGCGGCGGATATTTTTCGGGCTTCAACGCGCGGCGATGGACGGAACGCTCGACCTGTTTTTCTCGAAAGATTTGGGGCAGTTCTTAACGCTGCGTTCGCCGACGGTTTCGATGAACGCAACCGAAATGATCGAAAAATCAAATAACGGAGTGACATAAGTCGCCGCTCAAACAAAGGCTGTCGGAAAAGTTTGATATGATATGCGGAACGAAATTTATAAATCGCTCGGTTATCACGATGAAAAAATTTGCGCTGTTTATTTTTTGTTTATTCTGGCTGGCGGCTCACGCGCAGTTTGCCGGAGCGCAGTCGAAAGTTCACGACGACAAATCAGCCGCTGCCGAAACAAAACAAATTGTCGCGGAAATCGTTAAAAATTCTTATCCCGAACTTGCGGACGCGCAAATCAGCGTCAAAATTTTTCACAGTCGCAGCGATTATTTTCGTTCGCGGTTTTCCTTTTCGCGCTTTCTGACTCTTCGACGGCTGCATTTTTTGCTGCAAATTAATCCGCAGGTTTTCGAGAAAAACGCGCCCGAAAACGGAATTCGCGCGATCATCGCGCACGAACTCGCGCACGCCGCCTATTACCGGCGGCACAATCGTTTTCAATTGCTCGGATTAATCAATTTGGAGTCGAAATCTTTCACCGCAAGATTTGAACGCGGCGCGGATTTGCAGACGATAAAACGTGGTTACGGCGCGGGACTCAAAGATTACCGAAAATGGCTTTACGACAACATTCCCGCCGCAAAAATCGCCGCTAAAAAACGCGATTATTTCTCGCCCGAAGAAATTGATTTGATACTCGAAGCCATCAAGAAAAAGCCCGATTTAATTGATTATTGGATCAAAAATGTGCCGCGAAATTTGGCAGAAGTTCAATCCTCGATCAACAGCCAAACTCCGCCTACAAAATAAAACACCAATCTTCGTTTCGACTACAACTAACGATGATTCGGCTAACTTTTACCATAAAAAAATCATTATCATAGATTTAGAAATTCGGAATTTGCCGAATAAAATAATTGGTAAGGAGTCTTTATGAAAATTACAGTAACAGGTTCGATAGGACACATCAGCAAACCGCTGACCGAGGAATTAGTCGAAAAAGGTCATACGGTAACGGTTATCAGCAGTAATTCGGAGCGGAAAAAAGACATTGAAGATTTAGGTGCGAATGCCGCTGTCGGGTCACTCGAAGACGTTGATTTTTTGACGGCGGCTTTCGACGGCGCGGATGCCGTCTATTGTATGATTCCGCCCGCCAACTACTTCGATCAAAATCTTGACTTGTTGGAGTATTATCACAGGCTCGGCAACAACTACGCCGAGGCAATCCGGCAATCGGGCATCAAGCGTGTAGTCAACCTCAGCACCATCGGCGGAAATTTGGACAAAGGCAACGGGATTCTGCTCGGCGCGCACGATGTCGAGGAGATTCTGAACAAACTGCCGCCTGACACAGCCATTACCCATATACGTCCGACTTCGTTTTTCTACAATTTATACGGCTATACGGATTTGATAAAAAATCAGGGCGTTATTGCGGCAAACTACGGCGCGGAAGACATCGTTCCGTGGGTTTCTCCGATAGATATTGCCGCTGTTATTGCCGAAGAAATAGTGACACCGCTCGCGGGCGGAAAAGTGCGATATGTCGCCAGCGACGAACGCACCTGCAGCGAAACGGCAAGCGTTTTAGGCGCAGCCGTCGGCAAGCCTGAATTGAAATGGATCATTATTACCGACGAACAAGCGCAAAGCGCATTGGAAACAATCGGGATGAATCCAAGAGTTGCCGCCGGGATGGTTGAGATGTATGCCGGTTTTCACAGTGGTTTATTAACGGAAGATTATTACCGCCACAGACCGAAAGTTTTGGGCAAAGTAAAACTCGAAGATTTTGCGAAGGAATTTGCCGCTGCCTTTAACCAAAAATAATTACATTGCGAGACGGCAAAAAATAAACAAGTTTTTTAACAAATTAAGTGAGGATTATTATGAAAGCAGTCAGAATTAATGAGTTCGGCGGAGCCGAAGTGTTGAAAATAGGAGAAGTAGAGCGCCCCGTTCCCGCAGCGGATGAAATTTTAGTGAAAGTTTATGCCAGCGGCGTAAACCCGACGGATTGGGGAATTCGTGAAGGCGGAAATGCCGTTTTGAAACCTTTGTTGAAATTGCCTTTGACGTTAGGCTGGGATGCGGCGGGCATTGTCGAAGAAATCGGCGGCGATGTTACCGGATTCAAGAAAGGCGATGCGGTTTACGGCGTTCCAAATTTTCCCGGCGACGGCAGTTACGCGGAATATGTGGCGGCAAAAGCGGTTCAATTTGCTCTGAAACCTGAAAGCCTCAGTTTTAATGAAGCGGCTGGCGTGCCGCTCGCGGCACTGACGGGTTGGACGGCGATGTTTGAACACGGAAAGTTAAAGTCAGGGCAGCGTATTTTGATTCAAGGCGCGTCGGGCGGTGTCGGGAGTTTCGCGGTGCAGTTTGCCAAAGCCAAAGGTGCGTATGTCATCGGAACCGCTTCGGCAGACAGCCTCGATTATGTCAGGCAGCTCGGTGCGGATGAAGTAATTGATTATAAGAATCAGAAGTTTGAAGATTTGGTAAGCGACGTTGACGTTGTGCTGGAGGTTTCGCCGCTTCGTGATAACAATGAGCGTTTGAAATCCGTGGGAGTGTTAAAGGAAGGTGGAATACTGGTCAGTGTCAATGTTGATCTCCAGTATAATGATGAAGTGACGGCGGCACTTGAAAAGAAACACGCGAAAGGCGAACTGTCGCCTAATCAACCCAGACAGGATTGGTTAGAGGAAATCGCACAATTAATTGACGAAGGCAAAGTGAAGGTTTTTATCAGCAAAGTGTTCCCGTTAGAACAGGTTGCCGAAGCCCACCGCGAAAGCGAAACGTGGCACGTTCGCGGCAAACTCGTGCTGGAAGTGAAAAAGGAAAATTAACAGGTCGAAGAACGATAGAAATGTAAATCTAGTGCTGAATGTTTAAGTTGAATTCCCTAAACTCAATTTAGATCGAATTGCATAAATTATGATGAAAAAGATTTTGCCGCAGATTACGCCGACAGACGTGGATTAAATCAAATAAAATCTGCGTTTATCGGTGTAATCTGCGGCAAAATAAAATGATAATATGGCAAATACAGTACCAAAACGATTCAAAACGATTAGCGATTTTCACCGTTTTCGGGAACTGCCGAAAACGGAACATCCGTTAATCAGCGTGATAAATTTGGAATCAGTCAAAACGCCGCCCGCCGGTGAAGCGAGTTTGGTGTTCGATTTTTACGCCATCGCGCTCAAACGGGATTTCGGTTCCAAGGTGAAATACGGTCAGCAGGAATACGATTTTGACGAAGGCGTGATGTTTTTTACGTCGCCGGGACAGGTTTTCAAAATCGAAATCGAACGGGGCGCGACGTTAAATCCGACGGGTTGGATGATCCTGATTCACCCCGATTTTCTCTGGAACACGCCGCTCGCCAAAACTATCAGGCAATATCAATTTTTTGATTATGCGGTCAACGAAGCTCTGTATCTTTCGGAAAAAGAAGAAACGACGATCACCGGTATTATTCAAAACATCGAACAGGAATATCACTCGAACATTGATAAATTCAGTCAGGGCGTGATGATTTCGCAGCTCGAACTCTTGCTCAATTACTCTAACCGCTTTTATCACCGCCAATTTATCACTCGAAAAACGGCGCACAGCGATTTGCTGGTGAAACTGGAAGATTTGCTCGACCGCTATTTCGATGGGCAAAACGACTCGCAAACCGGACTGCCGACGGTCAAATACGTTTCCGAAAATCTGCACGTTTCGCCGAATTACCTGAGCGATCTGCTGCGAACGCTGACCGGACAAAACACGCAGCAGCACATCCACAACAAACTAATCGAACGCGCCAAAGAAGCCTTAACAACCTCAAATCTTTCAGTCGGCGAAATCGCGTATCGGCTCGGTTTTGAACATCCGCAGTCGTTCAATAAATTATTCAAAAACAAGACAAACGTCTCGCCGCTCGAATTTAAAAATTCGTTTAGTTAATGAGAATTATGCGAATCTATTCTGGACTAAGCGGTTCTTTTAGTGTAAACTTATAAACTATGGCGAGACCTCTGGAATTCGATAAAGATATGGCGATGGAGCAGGCTCTTCAAGTTTTTTGGCAAAAAGGTTATGAAAAAACTTCGCTTCAAGACCTGATTGAAGCAATGGATTTATCGAAAAGCAGTTTTTATCAAAGTTTTTCGAGCAAACAGGATTTGTTTATCAAATGTCTGGAAAATTATCAGAATAAACTTGTTTCAGACCTCGGCGACAATCTTATGAAAGCCAAAACCACCAGAAAATTTATCGAAGAAACTTTCAAATCATTGATTTCCACCGCCGAAAGCGAAGCGGGAATGCGTGGCTGTTTGTTAATGAATTCGCCGAACGAATTTCATTTCGGCGATGTTGCGCTTTCTCCGACAATCAGCGTCGGTTTTGAAAAACTTCAATCGCTCCTGCAAATCGCCGTCAAACAGGCTCAAAAAGAAGGCGACATCGCGCCGGACAAAGATGCCGAAGCACTCGCCTATTTCATCATTGCCAACATCAGCGGTTTGCGAACGATGGTCAAGGTCGGCACAAATGCAAAAACTCTGGAAAAAATCACCGCGAACATTCTGCAAACAATATTTTTATAATTAACGATTTTCAGGCTTGACATTCTGGACTGAACGGTTCTATACTTAGTTATGGACTAAATAGTCCATAACTAAGTATAGAAGGAGATTGCGAAAATGCCGTTAACATTAACATTAACCGAAGGAGTTTTGCCCGACGGGGCGGAAAAGGCAGCAGTTGAAAAAATCACCACTGCCATTTTGAAATGGCACGGCTTGACGGGAAACAAAGTGATGACTCCGAATATCACCGCGACAGTTCATATTTTGCCGAAAAACCGGACGTTTTCCGGCGGAAAGGAATTTTCCGGCGCGTGGGTGGAATGGAAAGTTCCGTCATTCGTTTTTGCCGACAGGGAAATTCAAAAAGGCTTCTTTGATGAAGCGACCGACATTATTTATCAACTTTCAGGCGGCAAACAGCCGAAAGACAATATCTACGTCAATGTCGTTCACGCGGTTGATGGCGCGTGGAATTTTAACGGTCGGGCGATGACCAACGCGGAAATCGGCGCAGCCGTTTCACAAGGATAATCCGTTCAAACGGGGACTTCGATTGCGCGAAGTCCCCGTCAATTTAACAAAGGCGGGAAAAATGAAAAAAAGTATTGTTTTAACGATGAAGAAAATTTTCAGATTAATCTGACGAGACTGTTTTCGTAAAGTAAATATCGTTAAAGTAACGCTTGATTTCGGCGGCGGAAATTTTATCGGAAATCAGACCGATGTAATTATCCGGGCGCAAAAGAACGAAAAATGATTTTTCCGCGCCGAAAATTTCCGCCGCTTTCGGAATCAACGGAATGAGGTTTATATCGAGTCGGTCATCGAAACGGTTCTTGATGTCCGCCTGAAATTTATCGTAATTTTCGCTGCCGTCGGAAAAAATTACGAGATGAAATTTCGAGGCGTTCAAACGTGCGAAGACGTTTGCGCCGTCAATTAAAAAATACGGCATTCGGTCGCCCGCTTTGACACTAAAGCTACTGTTTACCGCGTTTCGACTGAGTGAGCTTTCGCGGTAATTGATGCCGATTTGCGAAATGGTCGGGAAAATAAATTCTTTCGCCGCGTCAAAGTGTGCGATGATTTTAGCAGCGGCAGGAATCAGCGCATCACGCAGAAAACGCACATACCAATGATTGCCGACGACGACATCGAAGGCTTGATCGGTGGTTTCGACGAGACGTTTGGCGTTTGGCAGACGTTCTTCGTTGTAGGTTTCGAGCAAGTTTAGCGCGGCTTCGCCTTTGAGAACGAGCGCAAGTTTCCACGCCAGATTGTAAGCGTCCTGAATGCCCGTGTTCATTCCCTGTCCGCCGGTCGGTGTGTGAACGTGCGCCGCGTCACCCGCGAGAAAACAACGACCGCGCCCGAAAGCCTCGACGTGGCGCGTATGAACTTTATAGGTTGAAAACCAGTTGACTTTTGTAATGTCGAGCGGACGGCGAATCTCTTTTTGCACTTTTGCCTCAATTGTTTCGTAAGGAATTTCGGGTTTTTCCTCGCGGTCGTATTCGGGTAAATTGCCAATTATCCGCCAGCGTTTCGCGCCCTGCATCGGAAAAAACAAAACAATCGCCTCTTTGCCGAAAGAAGCAAAAACAGTCGCCTGTTCCGCCTCGAATTCCATCTCGACATCGGCGACGTAGAACAGGCGCGGATAAGTCGAGCCTTCAAAGTGCAAATCGAGCAAATGCCGTGTTTTGCTGCCCGCGCCGTCGCAGCCGACAAGATATTGCGCTTCTATTGTTTGTATCGTGCCGTCGGCGTTTTTGACCTGCGCCGTGACGCCCCCGGCATCTTGTGAAAAACTTTCGAGTTCGGTTTGCCACAAAACTTCACGCCCCGATTTTTGCAGATATTCATCAAGCAGACGTTCATTTTTGCTCTGCTCGAACATCAGCAAAAACGGGAAAGGACTCAAGTCTTTTCCCCAATCGGAAAAATCAATTTGTGCGGTCGTTTCGCCGTTGTGCAATAAAACAACTTTTTCGACGATCTCGCTTTGCCCGACAGCAATTTCAGCCAGACCGATTTGATCGAAAATCTCCAATGTGCGCGAATGCACGACCAGAGCTTTTGATAAATCGGTCGTGCCGTCTTTTTTGTCAAAGATGACGAAATCAATGCCGTAGCGCACTAACTGCACCGCCAAAGATAAACCCGTCGGACCTGCGCCGACAATGATAACATCTGTTTTTACTAACTCCGTTTCCATAATTCAAACCCCTTATTTTTAATTTCATAATTCGATTAATCCTTTGCCAATCCGCGCAAAATCAAATTAATATGCGTTTCAAAAAGCGACTCGGTGCTTAATTTCCGCGAAGTGTGCGGTTCGAGCGAATGTTTGTAAAGCATCGAAAACAAGACGGGCGAAACAATGCAGTAAATCGTATTTTCAACTTCAAGATCGGTGCGAAATTCACCCGTTTCGATCCCGCGCCGCAAAATTCCGCCGATTAACACGAAAGCCCGCGCCACGACTTCCTCGACGTAAAACCGCGCGAGTTCGGGGAAATTTGCGCCTTCGGAAATAATCAATTTCGGCAGCGGCGCGAACCGCGAATTAATCATCCTTTGCGTCCAAAAAGTTACCAACAATTTTAAGGTTTCGCCCGCCGACAGATTTTTCGCGGCTATTTTTTTTTCCACTTTGTCTATCAGCGGAATCAGTTCCGTCCGCACGACCGCCTTAAAAATCTCTTCTTTATTGGGAAAATAAAGATAAAGCGTCCCTTTTGTGACACCGGCGCGGGCGGCAACATCGTCGAGTTTGGTCGCCGCGAAACCGCGTTCGGCAAAGCAGGCGAGTGCAGCGCGTAAAATTTCCGGCGGACGCGCTTCTTTGCGCCGCCGCCAGCGAATATTGGAAGAACTTTCATTTACATTTTCTATACTCATTTTAATTACTGACCAGATAGTAATTTATTTTAGGAAGCGTGTCAAATTCGTTTATTAACCGACTGATACAGCTAAAGTAATTTGATTGCCAAGCTAAATAATCGCGGATATAAAACCGCAATTATTTAGCTTTCGATGAAATAAACTGACTACTTCCCGCATTTGAAGTTCTGACCCGAAACCGGCGTAACATATCGAAAATTGAAATTGAGGCTGAAAACTTTCTAAAACCTGATGCCGTGTTCGCGTCGAATATTAAACAACGGCTGATTTTTGAGAAGTGCGAGATTATCGAATGCGATTTTTTTCTTCATCCGCAGACAGTTAAAAATAATCCCTAACAATCGCGGCACACACGCGAGCCAAATACCGAGTATCTTGAAATGTCCGATGCCGTTTAAGACGCTGCGATGTTCCATTGTGGAACTCGCTTGGTGCATTTCACTCATTTTTGCCGTCGTGCCGAACAACATATAAACGTGCGCGGCGATTTCGTCTTGAATCGAAGTTCCGCAGCCGAACAAAACGTGAACCGCGTCGTGCCGTTCAAAAGCCTGTTCGATTTCGGCGGACATCTTTTCGGTCATATCTTCATCGCCTTCCGCCTCTCTCAATTCAGAAATAGCTTCGCTTAATGTGATTTTTGACTGCGGATCGAAATAACTCAATCTTTCCATAGGTTTCAACTCCAACTTTTAAATTTATCGTTCACGGCTTCAAAAAATTTTATCCGCCGCTTAAACTTAATTATAAAACTTGGAATCATAAATTCTACTCGCATTTTGAAAGCAAAAAGATGAAAGTTAAAAACCGAAAAATTAACCGCCGCAAACCTTCGCAGGCTCGTTCAAAAGAAACGGTCGAAGCGATTTTGACGGCAACTGCTCAGGTTTTGGTGAAGGAAGGTTTTAAGTGAACAACCACGAATCGAATCGCCGAACGCGCCGGTGTCAGCATCGGTTCGCTCTATCAATATTTTCCGAACAAAGAATCGCTGATCGCCGAGTTAATCGAGCGGCACAAGCTGAAGATAGTTGAAACGGCACATCTCAAACTGAATTGTTTATCGTCACAATCCGTATCGGAAGTAACTGCCGAATTCATCGGCGAGGTGTCTGAAATCTACGCTGAGAATATGCAGTTTCATCACAATTTAGTGCGCGAGGAAAAAATCAATGAGCAGTTTGAACCAGCGGAAGCAGAACAGGAAATTACTGAAATCTTCAAACTCTATTTTCAAAGTCAAAAAGGAAAATTGCTGCCAAATGGCGCAAATATGGCGGCATTTATTACGGTTCAAACCATTAAATCACTCATTCACGCCGCTGCCCGAAGAAAAATCAATTCGACGGAATTGAGCGAATTTAAAACGGAAATGACTGATATGCTGTCGCGCTATCTGACATCTGAAAAGAAATTACTCGTGTTTTAATTTCCCTTCGCGCCGCCGATTTTCGAGTTTTTCAATATTCGCTTGTGCGATTTCAGTCAGCGGCGTGTCAAATTCGATGGCGAGGCGCGTGAT
This sequence comes from Pyrinomonadaceae bacterium, assembly GCA_965247805.1. Taxonomy (GTDB): domain Bacteria; phylum Acidobacteriota; class Blastocatellia; order Pyrinomonadales; family Pyrinomonadaceae; genus JAFDVJ01. The sequence continues at coordinate 1,817,504 of OZ252034.1, read as the reverse complement.
ATACCATAAAACATCGCCGATTTCGCCCAAGATTTTGGCGCGGCGTTCAGATGAAATATGCCCGTCGTTGCGGATCGCTTTTTTCACTTCGTCGGCGACTTCGCCCGCTTCGCCGTTTAAGCCGAGAGCGAGATAACTGACGGCGGCGAGTTCGTTGTCGCGCGGATAAACCGCAAAAGTTTCGATAATTTTTTGATAATCTTCAAAGTTCATAAATTTACAAATAACGCTCCGATTCCTGAATCGCCAAATCGTTGATGCTTGCATAACGCTTTCGCATCAAACCTGCGTCGTCAAATTCCCAAAGTTCGTTGCCGTATGAGCGAAACCAATTCCCGTCAGCGTCGTGCCATTCGTATTCAAAGCGCACCGCCATCCGATTTTCGCGGAAACCCCAGAGTTCTTTTTTGAGTTTGTAATCCAATTCCTTTGCCCATTTTCGATACAAAAACGCTTTGACTTCTTCGCGTCCGTGCAAAAATTCCGTGCGGTTGCGCCATTCGGTGTCAACAGTGTAAGCCAAACCGACTCGCTCCGGGTCGCGCGAATTCCACGCATCTTCGGCGGCTTGCACTTTTGCCTGCGCCTTTTCCAAATCGAACGGCGGTTTGATAATCGGGATTGTCATTTTTTTGTCTCCTTGATTTTTTGAAATTCGTTTAACAGCAATTTGCTTTCTTGACTCAATATATTGCCGACGATTTTTGGCAGCGGCAACTTCAAATTTTCGTCGGTTAAAACTTTAAATTTAGAACTGAAACCGCCGACTTTTTTGTTGCGAATGCCGAAAACAACGCACTCGATTTGCGTTTGCCGAATCGCGTAGGCACACATCCAACACGGTTCGACGTTGGTGTATAAAATGCAGTCGCTTAGATTGAGCGTGTCGAGTTTTTTGCAGGCGGCGCGAACCGCGACGATTTCGGCGTGTGCCGTCGGGTCTTTTTTAAGTCTCACGGCTTCGATGCCTTCGGCGAGAATTTCGCCGTTCCGCACAATCAGCGAACCGACCGGCGCGTCGCCGTTCGTCATTGCGATGCGTCCGAGTGCCAAACACCGCCGCATAAATTTCTCGTAGTTCGACATTATTTTTCGCTTTTCAGCCGCGCAATTTCTTTTTCTAATTTTTCGATATGTTCGTTCAGCGGCGCAACGATTTGTTTGATTTCGCCCATTGTATAGCGCGGCGTGATGTGCTGCGGGCAATTCCAGTCAAAGGCTTCGACGTGCAAAATCATCGCGCGTTCGATCTTCGCTTTGTAGTCTGGATTTTCCAATTTCGCTATCAATGCAGGTGCGTCTTTGGCTTCTAAAACTTCGATTCTGACATAAATTTTCAATCGCCGACGGTTCGCGTAATCCATCAGAAACAGCGACGCGCGATTGTTGACCGACAAATTTCCAACCGAAATATACTGCAAGTTGCCGCGAAAATCGGCGTAAGCTAGAGTTTTGGAATCTAAAACTTTCAAAAAACCTTTTTCGCCGCCGCGAAATTGAATATACGGAAAACCGTTTTCACCGACCGTTCCGAGGTAAAATCCGTCGCGCTCCGCAATAAAATCAGCTTCCTGAAAACTCAGTTCCGTGCCGCGTTCGTATTTCTCCGATTTTTCGTAATGTTTGCGCGTGCCGTATTTTTCCTGTTGCGCCTTGACGCTTTCCGTGAAAGCGATTTCGTGATAATTTTTTGCCATTTCAATTACCTTCAAAAAAATTAAGTATATGAGCAAAATTAATTTAACCTGAATTGCATCGCTTACAGACGATTATAGACTGCCTCTAAACGGTAAATAAATTTGATTTTGCCAAACTACGTCTGAAAATCTACATAAAAAACTTGATTTTATAGCCCGTGAAACGGGTTTCAGCATAAAGCCCCGTGCGCGAGCGCGGGGAAACGTAACATAACAATTTCAAGCCCGTGAAACGGGCGACAGACGATAAAATTTAGCGGCTGTCGCTATCTTCGATAGCTTTGACAGCTTTGTGCATTCAACCCCGCGCTCACGCACGGGACTTTATTCTTTCACCCGTTTCACGGGTTAAATCGAAAAACCGCATAAGCTGTTAGAAAGTCAAAATCGTGTAACCTTCGTCCGTCAGCCGCGCCAGCGAAGGCAAGCCACTCGTGTTCGGCACGGAGTTTTCGGTAATTAAGTCAAAACCCGAAGCCGCCACGCCTTCCTGTGCGCCGAACGCATCCGCGCATCCGCACGAAACGCCCGCCACCTTATCTTTGACCGCCGCAAACAAATTGTAAAACGGATGCTCTGATTTAACGAGTTCGCCCGCCCAACGCGTTCCTGCGCCTTGAAACAAAAGCTGCACTTCATCGCCGCGCTGTTTGAAATCATAAACCGCCGAAAGCGCGTTAAATAAACGTCCCACCGATTCTTCCGAACCCGATTTCGGGTCTGACAAAACTATCACCGCTGTTTTTTTCATTGTAATTTCTCCTTTTAAATTCTAACAATTCAATTAATTATAACTGTCTAATTAATATATTGAAGGTTATATTTTATTACATAACTTGTCAAATGAGTTTTTAATAGTTAGTATTTTTAAGATGAAAGAAATATTTGAAACCGAAAAGTTTCATCGAATCGGCAACAATTTGAGCCTCGATTTTATCAATACGCTGGTTGCCGAAAACGGCGCACCGAAAGATTTGTTGAAAGATTTTAACGATTTCGCGGCGTGGGCAATCGGCGCGGATCTAATTGAAACGTCACAGGCGGAACGATTGATAAAAGATTGGAACGCCGAACTCGAAACGGCTTTGAAGGACGCGCTCGAATTCCGCGAAGTTTTGCGCGAAATGTTTGTCGGATTGGCGCACGGAAAACCTGTCAAAAACGTAACAATCGCGGCAATCAACCGCGAAATTCAAAACAAATCGGGCGCGGCTGAAATCAGGAAAAATGAAAACGGTTTCGAGAAATTCTTCCGCGCCGATTATCAAAAACCGCGCCAAATGCTTGCGCCAATTGCCGAAAGCGCGGCTGATTTATTGTGTTACGGCGATTTGTCGCTCATCAAAAAATGCGAAGCGAACGACTGCGTTTTATACTTTTACGACACCACGAAAAACCACAAACGCCGCTGGTGTTCGATGTCAGCGTGCGGCAACCGCGCCAAAGCCGCCGCATTTTACCGCCGCGCCAAATTGAAATTAATTCTTATTTAACACGCTGCGAAACCTGCTGTTTGATTGACGAAGGCGGCGACCTTGTTTTTGAAGCCGTATTCGGGTGCAACGTCGGCGAGCGATTCGCGCAGGTTTTTTCTGCCTCGACTGAGGCGCGACATCACTGTGCCGATTGGGATTTGCAGAATTTCGGAAACTTCCCTGTAAGAAAATTCTTCGACATCGCACAACAGAACGACGGCGCGAAATTTCGGTGAAAGTTTGTCAACGGCGCGAATAATTTCTTCGTCAGTCAGATGCTGCGGAATCGGCGTTTCGGCGGCAGCGTGTGCAAACAAAGTTCCTTCTTCGTCGTCGCTCTGAAAAAATTTCGACTGTATCGCTAAATTGCGGCGAAAATGACTGATTTTGAAAAACATAATTTGATACAGCCACGCGCGGCAGTTCGTTCCCGTTTCGTATTTGTCGAACGATTTCCAAGCCTGCAAAAAAACTTCCTGCACGATGTCTTCGGCTGTCGTTTGACTGCGCGTTAAACGAACGGCGGTGCGATATAAATCATTCAAATGCGGCATCGCTTCGGCAGCGAATGTTTCTTCAAAATTGTTGTTCATAATATTTTTCCTTTTATAATTTCGTCGCTGATTTTTGATAAATCTCAGCCTTTAATTACTTTGTCTGTCAGGGCGGCAAAAACCTTACACATTTTTTGAAAAAAAATATAAAAAGTTTTCAATGACGATTCAAATGGAATAAACAAAGGCATTCGCGCCATAAATAAAAAAGAATTTACATCGCATCAATCGCGGTTTGAATTAGTTTTAAAATGAAAGAAACAGATGAACAACAAAATTTGAATAACATGAAATCTCAATCCAAATACCGAAAACTTTATTTCACTGACAATGAATTATCGGAACAAATACTAAAATCATCCTTGCGGCGAGCCGTTAAGAATCAACCCGTTCCGAACAATTTGGAAGCGAAGGTTTTTTATTTAATCGGACAAATAAAATAAAATTTGAGTGTGAATATCGCGGAAAATAATAATTCTAACGATCCGCTCGCGTGGTTCGAGCTTTACGGCGATTATCTTTTCGCGTATGCGCGGCGGCGCGTTCGAGATCAGACAGCGGCGGAAGATTTGGTGCAGGAAACTTTTCTCGCCGCGCTTTCCGCCGACAAAACTTTTGCCGGAAAAAGTTCGGAAAAAACGTGGTTGACCGGAATTCTTAAACATAAAATCTACGATTATTTCCGCAAAAATTTTCGTCAAACCGGACTCACGCCCGAAGAAGCCGATTTATCGGGTTTCAATTATATGTTCGAGCGCGACGACGAATGGGACGGACATTGGAACAAAAGTTACGCGCCCGCCGATTGGGAAAATGCGAGTCCGCTCAAAAAAGTTGAAGAGGGCGAATTTCAGACGATTTTTTCCGTCTGTCTGACAGGTTTGCCGGAACGCATCGCCAACGCCTTCGTGATGCGCGAAGTTGACGGCTTGACGAGCGACGAAATTTGCGGCGTGCTGATGGTTTCGGTCAACAATTACTGGACGATGATGCACCGCGCACGGCTTCATCTGCGCCGCTGTCTGGAAGTCAACTGGTTTGTCGAGGATAATAAAAAGGGCATCAAGGTTTAAAATATGTCTGAAAGTTTGCAGCAAAAATTAAAATGGAAACTGATTGAGTTTCTCGCGCGTCGTCTGCCGCCGTGTAATCTGATGACCGAACTTTTTTCCGAAGCCCGCGAACGACCGCTGACTCTGCGCGAAAAAATTATTATCAAACTCCATCTTTTCACCTGCAAAGCCTGCCGCCGCTACGTCGCGCAAATTGAACGAATAAGCGAGGCGGTGAAATTGCCAAACAAAGAAATTTCCGAAAAATCAACCGGAAAACTTTCCGACGAAGCGCGAACGCGCATTAAAGCCGCGCTCGAAACGGCGGCGCAGCGCAAAAACCAAACTTAAAAACTCGCCTGTATAAATAAAAATTATTACTTCGCCGCTCTTCGGCTGGATTGACGAAAATGTTTGACCGTCAAAAAAACGCCGCCCAGAATAATTAAAAAAACCGCGCCGACCAACAGTGCATACGGCACAAACTGCAAAATATCCTGCATCATCGTATTTATCATAATCTTAATCTCCTTTTTGATTTGACCCGGAAAACTATCGTTCCGTGTTGGTTATATGACTCGTACAGGAAATTTAATTCCACTGCCGCGAAAAAAATTATTGATGGGAATAATTTCGCGTCAAATAGCGATTTACTGGCGACCGAATAATTTAATGCGGAAGAAATTTAATAAATGCGAAACTAAAATATGTCTCTGGTTTATTTGAAAGAAGCGGTCGCGGCGGGCGAGACCGAAAAACTGATACGTTATGTGCGTCTGCATTTCGGCGACGGCAGCGAAGATGCCGGCGAAAAAGAAATTGATAAAGCGTGGATCGAAGCGTTGAAACTGCTGCTCGACGTTCCTTCGACAAACCGCGAATTTATCGAGAAAACGATTGCGGAGCAGGACGCAGCGACTCTGGCACATCTGTATTTTCGGCTGCATTTTTATTTTGTCGAACGCAGCGGCGAATGGATTCACGATGGAAAAATCTAAAGAAAACGAATTGAATCAACTGCGCCCCGGTTTATGGACGACGGTTAACGAACGCTATCCGGGCGTGATGATTACGAAAACGGATTTTGTGCCGTTGGCGAAATTAAAAAAACCGCTGCCCGAATCGCGCCTGACTTTTGTTTCAACTTCGGGCGTTCAGCCGAAAACCACGCTGCCGTTCGACACCGCACATCCGGTCGGCGATTACAGTTTCCGGCGCGTCCCTTCAAATTCCAAACCGGACGAACTGGAAATTCATCAACTGAAATATCCGACTGCCGGCGCAGAACGTGATTTAAACGTGATTTTCCCGATTGAAAGGTTGCAGGAACTCGTCAGTGAAAAGTTTATCGGCGGGTTGACGAAGAATTTCTATTCGTTTATCGGCTACAATATGGATGCTGATAAATTTGAAAAAACGCTTGCCGAAAACATCGCCGACGCGGTTGAGGCGGAAAAGCCCGATCTGGTATTGCTCGCCCCGGCGTGACCGATTTGCCACCAGAGTATCGCGCTCGTGCAGCGTGCCATCGAAAAAAGAGGAATTCCGACCGTCTCGCTTTCGGCTGCATTAGATGTTACCGAACACAGCAAGCCGCCACGCACCGTTTTTCTGCCGTTTATGATGGGGCATCTGTTCGGCGTACCGTTCCATCAACAACTACAAAGAGAGATTATTTTAACCGCGCTCAACTTTATTGAAACAGCCGGCACAAGCGGCGATGTTTATTCGTTTCCGAAAACTTGGGCTGAGGCGAGAAAAGAAGGCAAAGAAATTGAAATGGTGAGAACTTAAATCGTATGACAGACAAAATCGTCGTCGGGATCATTCAGGCGAGTCCGGTTTTTAATAATCTGGAAGCCAGCCTCGAAAAAGCCGTCGGTTTAATCGCTAAAGCCGCTCGCCTCGGCGCACGGCTGGCGGCGTTCGGCGAAACGTGGCTCGCGGGTTATCCGGCGTGGCTCGATGTTGCACCGAACGCCGCACTTTGGAATCACGCTCCGACAAAGGAAGTTTTTGCTTCGATGAGGCGCAGCAGCATTGTCATCGGCGGTGCGGAAACCGAAACGCTGTCACGCGCCGCACGGGAAAATAAAATCACGGTCGTCATCGGCGCAAACGAACGAGTTGACAAAGGCATCGGCAACGGCACGCTTTACAATTCGCTGCTGACTTTTGACGAAACCGGAAAACTCGCTAATCATCACCGCAAACTCATTCCGACTTACACCGAAAGACTCGTTCACGGTCCGGGCGACGGCGACGGTTTGCGGGCGGCGGAAACCGCTGTCGGGCGCGTCGGTGGGTTGATCTGCTGGGAGCATTGGATGCCGCTCGCCCGCCAAGCGATGCACAACGCGGGCGAACAGATTCACGTCGCCGTCTATCCGACCGTCCACGAAATGCACCAAATCGCCAGTCGTCAATACGCTTTTGAAGGCAGATGTTTCGTTCTCGCCGTCGGTCTGATTATGCGCCGTGCAGATTTGCCGGACGAACTTTTACCAACGGCGAATACCACCGCAGATTCGCTGCTGCACGGCGGAAGCTGTCTGATCGCGCCTGACGGTAGTTTCGTCATCGAGCCGTTTTTTGACGAAGAAAAAATACTAACGGCGGAAATTGATTTATCAATGATTGACCGCGAAAAAATGACTCTCGATGTCTCCGGTCACTACCAGCGGCAAGATGTGTTCAATTTCAAGGTCAATCGCAGTTTGCGGCGAACCGACTTTTGAAAACTTTGTAATTTAACATTCGTGATTAAATGTTGCAATCTCTTTTAATTTCTTCGATATATTTCTCAGTCTCGTTCTTCGTCATTTTATCGCTAAAGACCGGCAAACTCTTCAAGTCGCGGCGTTATAATCAATCGGACTCATTTAATTTTAGTAATCCGTCCTTTTTGAGTTTTTACAAAAGGCGCGGTTTGCAGAATAATTTTCGATGCTCCGCCGCAGACCTTTTTTGATACCGCTGTTCTCCGAAATTAATACGCTGCTGTCCGAAGCCAAACGCCTGCCATTGTGCCTGCTTGACTGCAACTTCCGCCAATTCGGAAATATGTTTTTCCAAATACTCAATCTATTTTTCGTTGTTTTCCATACGTCTCCCAAATTTATTTTATACCAATAACTTTTTCTTTTTTGCTGTGAATCTCCTGCAAACTTCGCACTTCGATTTTTGCCTGTGATTTTTTGGTCGCAATTGCTTCGATTAAGGCTTCGGCACCGGTCATTGTCGTGACCGTTGGCACGTTGAACTGCAAAGCGGATTTGCGGATTGATTGTTCGTTGTAGTGCGACGTTTTACCGAGTGGCGTGTTGATGATGAGCAGCAAAATTTCGCCTTGTTTGATGTAGTCGGCGCATCAATCTTTCGGCGGATACAAATCGAATTTTACCCAAACTTTTCTGGCATTTACGGCTTGTTCGTAATTCAGACGCAAAGCGATTACAGTTGCCCGCCCACACGGAGTTTTGCCAATGATTTCAGTTTTGTCTTGGCTAAACTCAAAATGTTCGTGCCAATTTTGAGTTCGCGGATTGAATAGAGAAACTTCTGTCTTGGTAATCGCGTCTATCGCCTTAGTTTTTGCGTGTTTGAATCCGTTGCAATTTCGACAAGCCAACCACAAATTTTCTTCATCGTCAGTTCCGCCGTCGGCAATCGGGCGAAGATGTCCCATTTCAAACACCATCGAAATAATTTCTTGTGGTGTTAGGCAATAACCGCACCGATTTTTAGCTTGTCGGCGAATTTTGGTTTTCAGTTCATCGGAAATGTAGCTCATTTCAAATTGTCAAGGGAAGTAACCAACCCGCGTTTGTAGGCTTCGGCGATTCCGTAAGCCTTGCGTAAATTGGCGTTATTGTAGATTTCGAGATACATTTCCAACTCGCTTTTCTCAACCGTTTTTATCAAACCGCGCTGTTCGAGGTCAGACAATTCGCTCATTCGGCTAGCTTGTTCTTTCGGCAGTTTCAGCCGCGCCAATGCCAAAACATCTTCGTCCGCCCAAGCTGCAACCGACTCTTCAAAATCAACCGTTTCCGCCGAAAGATCATCTTGCAGACGGTCGGTAATAACTTCTTCCACGCGCCGATGCTTTTTCTCAGCCAACTTGCTGAAATTTCGATAGACATTTTCAGGTAAATTTAGTGTAACTTCCATAATTCGAGAATTTGAGATTTTAACATAACCCAAATTTAACTATTTAAGAAAATTAAATTGTATTTCTACATCTTCATCTTTAACAATTTGGTCTATCACTTCATCAATTCTTGCTTTGATTTTTTTGGCTGTTTTATAGAGTTCGATAATTCCCGCAGTTTCGTTAAATTGATTGTCGGTTTCGAGAAAATTATCAAGCGTTAAATTGTCAGCCTCACTTTTTGCTTCGGCATTGTGATAAAGTTTTGCGATTTCTGCTTGTTTTTCTTCGGGAAAGTTTGGAAATGGAATAACATCCCAATATTTCATTGCTAAACTACCCCCATTTCCACCAACTGCATATAAATCAACTAATCCAATATTTCTTAGATAATCAAGAAAACATTTAATGAAAATCGAAAGTAAAACATTGCCGTCTCTTTGATGAAGCGTTATTCCGTGAATATTTGTAATTGTCTTATTTTTTTCTTCAAGAATAACTATTGAACGTCCTTTTTCAAATCCCTCTGCACCAAATACTAAATCGCCTTTTTTGAGTGTTATTAGTTCTTTTTTGTTTCCAAGATATTCAACTTTATCAACAGTCCCATATCTTGACAGATGTTTTGGAAGCATTAGAGTATAAAAATTAGGAAAATAGTTGTCGGTTTGAATACTTTTGCCAATTTGCGATATTTGCAGATTTTGACCTCTTGAAACTCGAAAGTCTAACTCTTCAATTGATTGAAAACCATTTTCATAATTTTTTATCAAAAATTCTTGTTTCTTAAATTTTGGCGTAAATAAATTTGTATCAATCCGACCTGTATTTCTCAATTCCTCCAAACCCGGAAACTCATAAACAAATTTATTCAGCTTTTGGTTATTTTCCAATTCCTCTTTTATTGTTTCGTGAATCAAGTTATGCTTGCGTTTGATTTCTTTTTCTTTGTTAATAGCGGCTTTGGTTAATTCCTCGACATATCTTATAACTTCGTTTTGATTTTGAGTTGGCAACGGAACTTTACACTCTAAAAATTTTGTTTTAGCGTGCCGTATTGTTGAACTCATTGGCGTTAAAGTATCTAATTGTTCCCGAAAACAAGAATGTTTAATAAAAGCCAAAAGATAAAACTTCCACTTGGCAACAGGCAATTTATACAATGCTCCCGAAAGCATAAAATCGGGATAATCTTGGTCAAGAATAATTATTTCGCCAATGTTACTATCTTTAGAAATTATCAAATCACCTGCTTTTAAGTTTTGATTTACAAAGACTTTTGGGTTTACTGGCGTTATACTTTCAGATGTCACATCAGGCAAAAGTGAATGCGATTGCAGTCCTTTTGTCCGAAAAAAGAATTTAGGCGACCAACTAATATAACTTAATGAACCGACTTCTACACCCAAATCAGATCGTTGCAAATCTCTACTTAAAAAATCTTTCACAAAAATATAATTTTTGTTTGGAATAATTACTTGTCGGTATTGCGAAGATGATAAAGAGTATTCATTACTCGCAATTTCAGATGATGAAATCTCTTGTGGAACGGCTGTATATCGCATAAATTATTTTTCTTTGATGAACAAATCTTTCAAGGTTGCTTCCTGTGCATTACACCATTCTCTAAATTGCGTAACGGTTTCAGTAAATTCTTCGTCAATTAAAGCACTTCCTTCTTCGTCAATTTCAATATCAAATGTTTCGTAATTGATTTTGTAGTTCGGATTAAACTCTTTGACACGCTTAGACGTGCGAACTTCATAACCGACTTTTTGAATATCTTTGAAGAATATTTTGTAACCGTCAGTTTTGAGTTTGTTTAGTTCCTTTTCTGTTGGTTTGTAAGCAATTATCAGCGTTGTATTTACGCCTGTTTCGGTAAAAACATTGCGGGTAAATCAAAAATTGCAACAACTCTCATTTTCTCCATTAACCAATTCCGGGCATTTTGCCAACGGTCAATCGAAGCCAAAGAATTTGAAAGCACAATTCCGATTCTGCCGTTTTCTTCCAAAATCCGATAAGCATTTTCAAGAAAAACTAAACCTTTATCAATCCAATCACCTGATCTGGCTTCGTTCCAAAGTTCATAACATTCCGCCAAAGGCATTTCCGCCGCCGTCGGTCGCCAAGCTCTATCTTCACCAAACGGCGGATTTGTCAGAACGACATTAAATTTCTTCAATTTGTTTCCATCGCGTCTGTTGTCCCAATTTCCGTTTTTATTCAAATGAGGAACAAGTTCGAGCAAATTTCCTTGATAATCAAATTTGTTGGCAATAGAACCTTGAGTTGTTTCAGATTTCAATTTTGCATTTCCGTCGCCGTTCAAAAGCATATTCAAACTTGCCAACATAATCATTTGCGGATCAATATCCAAACCGTAAATGTTTTCATCGTTCAATTTGCTTCGTGAATTAACGTAAGAAACCGAGAGAAAATCGGCAATTCCAACAGTCGGGTCAATAATCGTTTCGCCGTTTCGCGGATTTACGATATTGACCAAAAAATTGATAATCGGCAAAGGCGTGATAAATTGAGCGTTTCGCTGTTTTGAAAATTCTTGTGCAAAACTGTAAAAGACAATTTGATAAAGGTCAGTTTTATGCGAAAGCACAAACGAAAAATCTTGTAATTGTCTGGCAACTTGAACCAAAACCGCAACGTGGCTGGCGTTATTATCGTTAAGCAGTTTATTTTGCAAAATTCGATAATATTCGCCGCTTGCCGTATTTCGCAGTTTTTCAATTCTATTTAAAAACGGCTGAATGACAGCATCATTTAAACTTGTGTATTTTGCTTCATCATCGGTAATGTAAAAATCAAGAAATGATTTCGGATTACTTTGATTTTTCTTTTCATCAAATATTTTCAATGCCAGAATTTGAATCAAAATTTCATAACCGTTTTGATTAACCATTCCGTTTGTGTCCATTGTTCGCAAAATGTTGGACATTGCCGTATTAATTTGTTTTGAACGAATTCCCGAAATTCTATCTAAATCTTGAATATTTCGTTTTGAACGATCAACTTCTTTTGGGCTAACCCAATTTTCTAATTCTTCAAAAGTCGGAATATTTCTGTAAGTTTCCGGTAAATGTAAAGAAAGGTCTTTTGTTCCGCTGTCTTCGCCTTTTGTATTAAAATCATCACTCAAACGTAAATATTTATTGCCTTGTTTGCGGAAAAGATAAAGTCTTTCAGAATCATATAGAACGCCAAGACAAAAATCACGCTCACTTTCTTTCATTGCAGGTTTAAGTTGTTGATTATAAACTTTTTCAACTTCTTTTCCGTCTTCACGTTTGAATTCGATAACCGCAATCAAATGTTTTCTTAACCAATCTAACTCTGTCTGGTCGCCAGTTGTTTTCCATTTTCTGTAATGTTGAAACCAATCTTTATCATCGAAAATTGCCGCATCAAATTTTATCGGTGCTGAATTTTGATTTCCTTTTGGAAAAGAAACCTCCGTCCCAATAAAATCTTTTGCAAACATTCCAGAATTTACAAGAGCAGACAAGAATTGCCACTTATAATATTCTTCATTAGGTTTGCCGATAACATCTTTGGTTTTTGTTATTTTGCCAACTGTTTCATTGACTGGCAAAAAACAATTAAACTCAGATTTAAGAGAAAATTCAGCATCGAATTTCTCTTTGCATTCAGTAAATTTGTGCATATAGTTTTTAAGTATTTTGAGCTAACTCTTTCCCGTTGTGAATCTCCTGCAAACTTCTAACTTCGATTTTCGCCTGTGATTTTTTCGTCGCAATCGCTTCGATTAAGGCTTCCGCGCCGGTCATTGTTGTGACGGTCGGGACGTTGAACTGCAAAGCCGATTTGCGGATTGATTGTTCGTCGTAGTGTGAGGTTTGTCCCAAAGGCGTGTTGATGATAAGAGAAATTTCGCCTTGTTTGATGTAGTCGGCGATGTTCGGGCGACCTTCGTTGACTTTGAAGACGGTTTCGCAGGTTAAGCCGACTTCGGTTAAGCGTTTTGTCGTGCCGTAAGTGGCAATTAAGTCAAAGCCGAGATTATTTAATCTTCGGGCGAGAATGACAGCTTGACCTTTGTCGGAATCGTTGACGGAGATGAAGGCTTTGCCGGACATCGGCAGCACCAAACTCGCGCCTTCCATCGCTTTGCCGTAGGCTTCGCCGAAGGTGTCGCCGACACCCATCACTTCGCCGGTCGAGTGCATTTCGGGTCCGAGAATCGGGTCAACGCCGGCGAATTTTTTGAACGGGAAAACGGGCGATTTGACGAAGATTTTCGTGACGGACAAAACATCTGGCAAGTTGAAATCGGACAATTTTTTGTCGCCAGCCATAATCAACGATGCGATTTTGGCGAGCGGAACGCCCGTGGCTTTGGCGACGAACGGGACGGTTCGGGACGCACGCGGATTGACTTCGATGACGTAAACGCGGTCGTCTTTGATGGCTAATTGCAGATTCATCAAGCCGACGACTTTTAACGCTTTGGCTAAATTAATCGTGTAATGTTTAATGGTTTCGAGGTGTTCGGCGGCGATTTTTTGCGCGGGCAAAACGCTGCTCGAATCGCCCGAATGGATTCCGGCTTCTTCGATGTGTTCCTGAATTCCGCAGATGACGACCGCCGAATCGTCGGCGAGCGCGTCAACGTCAATTTCGACGGCGCGTTCTAAGAATTTGTCAATTAAAATCGGCTTTTCGGGTGAAGCGTCAACTGCGGAGCGCATATAATCATCCAAAGTTTGCTCGTCATAAACAATCGCCATCGCACGTCCGCCTAACACGAACGACGGGCGCACGATCACGGGATAACCGAGTTTGTTGGCAATAACTTTTGCTTCTTCCGACGAAATCGCCGTGCCGTTTTCGGGTTGCGGAATTTTCAATTCTTGCAGCAATGCGCTGAATCTTTTTCTATCTTCCGCCAAGCCGATTGAATCGGACGATGTGCCGATAATCGGAACGCCCGCGTTGTGCAGACGGTCGGCTAAATTCAAAGGCGTTTGCCCGCCGAATTGGACGATTACGCCTTCCGGTTTTTCCAATTCGACGATGTTCATCACGTCTTCAAACGTCAGCGGCTCGAAATAAAGTCGGTCGGAAGTGTCGTAATCGGTCGAAACGGTTTCGGGGTTGCAGTTGACCATAATCGTTTCAAAATCGGCATCGCGCAGCGCAAAACTCGCGTGGCAGCAGCAGTAATCAAACTCAATTCCCTGCCCGATGCGATTCGGTCCCGAACCTAAAATCATAATCTTTCGGCGGCTCGTCGGTTCGGCTTCGCATTCTTCTTCGTAGGTCGAATAAAGATACGGTGTGTGCGATTCAAATTCCGCGCCGCAGGTGTCAACTCGTTTATAAACGGGCGTGATATTTAAATCCTTGCGTCTTTTTCTAACTTCCGTTTCGCTCGATTTCGTCAAAAAAGCGATGCGCCGATCAGACAGCGCGTATTCTTTGGCGGTCTGCAAAACCTCGCTCGGCACGTCGTTCAAATTCCTTGTTTCGATGCGTTTCTGCAACAGCATTACCTCCTGCAATTGTTCGAGAAACCACGGATCAATTTTCGTCAGACGGTGAACTTCGGCAATCGAATAACCGTTTTGCAGAGCGTAAGTCAGATAAGAAAACCGCTGCGAATTCGGACGCGCCAATTTCCTTTGTAAAACGTGATCGGGAACGCCTTCGAGCCGCAGAGGTTTGACCGCTTCGAGCGAGCGTAAACCTTTAAAAAGAGATTCCTTAAACGTGCGCCCAATCGCCATTACTTCGCCGACCGATTTCATCTGCGTTCCGAGAACGTCCTCTGCACCGGGAAATTTCTCGAACGCCCATTTCGGAATTTTCGTGACGACGTAATCAATCGTCGGCTCAAACGACGCGGGAGTCATCTTCGTAATATCGTTCGGAATTTCGTCCAAAGTGTAGCCGACCGCCAATTTCGCCGCGATTTTCGCAATCGGAAATCCCGTCGCTTTACTCGCCAAAGCCGAACTTCTGGAAACACGCGGATTCATCTCGATAATCCGCACATCGCCGTTTTCAGGATTGACCGCAAATTGAATATTCGAGCCGCCCGTTTCCACGCCGACCTTGCGAATACAGGCGATTGACATATCGCGGAGCCGCTGGTATTCGACATCGGTTAAGGTCTGCGCGGGCGCAACCGTGATCGAATCGCCCGTGTGAACGCCCATCGGATCAAAGTTTTCAATCGAACAAATGATGACGACGTTATCGTTCAAATCGCGCATCACTTCGAGTTCGTATTCCTTCCAGCCCAAGATTGATTCTTCAATCAAAACCTGCGAAATCGGCGACGCGGCGAGTCCGCCTTTGACAATATCTTCAAATTCTTCCGGGTTAAAAGCCACGCCGCCGCCCGTTCCGCCCAATGTAAAACTCGGTCGAATAATCGCCGGATAACCCGTTTCTTCAACCAATTTTTGCGCCTCTTCCCAATTATGCGCGAATCCGCCACGCGCCGACGGAATTCCGATTTCGTCCATTGCTTTTTTAAATAACTCGCGGTCTTCGCCGACTTTGATTGACTCGACATTCGCGCCGATCAATTTCACGCCGAACTTTTCCAACACGCCTTTTTCATACAATTCAACCGACAAATTAAGCGCAGTCTGCGCCCCGACCGTCGGCAGCAGCGCGTCGGGACGCTCCTTCTCGATAATCGCCGTCACCGTCTCCAGCGTCAGCGGTTCAACATAAGTCTTATCCGCAATCTCCGGGTCAGTCATAATCGTCGCCGGATTGGAATTGACGAGAATCACTTCAAATCCTTCGTCCTTGAGTGCGCGGCAAGCCTGCGTTCCCGAATAGTCAAACTCGCAAGCCTGACCGATGATGATCGGACCTGAGCCGATAATTAAAATTTTGTGTATATCTGTGCGTTTTGGCATTTTATTGATGTTTAGTTTTCAAAAAATTATATCCGATTAAGAGATTTGTTGCGAAATCCGAAAAAAAGTAATTTTTTTCATTTTTCTTGTCAGAAAACAGCCCCAAAATTTCATATACAAGTGAAAGCATTTTGTGCTAATGTGCAAACACTCAACACAAGCAGCTTTACTAAATTTATTTTTATGGAGAAAACAGTCAATGAATAAGTGGACAGTAATGATCTATTTGGCGGGCGACAATAATCTGAGTGAGGATATGATAACCGCCATTAGAGGAATTGAAAGAGCAACCACAGTATTACGCAACAGCGGCGATTATAAAAGCGAAGTAACTTTTGTAATTGATTATGACGGTCAGCATCCGACGGCGAAAACACGGCGTTATATTATTACAAAAGATAAAATTGATCCTGCACGACTTCCCAGCAACAATATTGGATCAGTAGATTTACCGAATGACGGCGAAATTATTTTAACGATGGAAAAAGAATCGTCTTCGACTAAAGAGGCACTAACTAATTTAATCAAATTCAGTTACGATAACTTTAAAGCCGATAATTACGCATTAATTTTATCGGGACACAGCGATGCTTTTCGCGGCAGAACCTTATTGTTGGATGAAAGCCAAACTGAAGCAATGACACTCGCTATCTTGAGAGATACGCTTGAAAAATCGGTCGCTCGGTTGCCGAAAAAGAAGTTAGATATTCTGGCTTTTGACAGTTGCGTGATGAATACCTTTGAAGTTATGTATGAATTCAGAAAGGTTTGCGATGTTTGGATTGGCTCGCAAGGCAGTATTCCGAACTTCACTTGGGATTATGAGAAAATCTCTGAAGAATTGATAAAAACCGATCATACCGTCAATCAATTTGCCCAAACTGTCGTTGATAAAGTTCAGAAATATAATTTTGAATATGCTTTCGGCGGTCGTTCGATTGATATAAGCTATTGTCATCTCAATGAACAAAAATTAGACGATGTTTTGAAGAAGATTTCTGAATTCGCGTCCATTTTAATAAAGCAAATATTTACGCATGAAGGAATCGAGATAGGTTTGCCGGGAGCGGGACAATACAGTTTCGTTTTGAGACTACTATTGAAGGCGCATAATTTGGCTCAAACCTATATGTATGAACAATCGGTTGATATGACGGACTTTTCCGACTGTTTGAGAATCGAATGTGCGAAGGTAATCAGAGAAACATTTGCAATCTGCGGAATATCGTTTCAATCCGCCAAGCCCGAAGAAATTTCCGCGCAGGAATTGATTTTTATCAAAAAACAATTAAAGAGTGTATCCTTATCTGATGCCGCAAAGATTAAAATTTCAAGCTGTCGTAATATTTATAAAGGCTGTGCCGGTCTGATTGATGCGGTCAATAAATTGGAAAAATACGGCGCATACAGCGGCTCCGATTATAGATATTCACGCGGCGTTTCGTTGTTTTTACCCTGGACACATCTTTCGCTTCGGATGTTGGATGAAAATTATACGGCTCTCGAATTTTCCAGAAAGAAGGGAAAAGTGTGGTGTTCTTTTATTGCCTGGTATGTATTTTTGACTGCCCGCAACCTAAATATATCAGGGATTTTCAAAATTTTAGGAATACAGCCGCCTGTGATAATGCTGAAGAGTGTAAATGATACGTCCCGGAATATTCAATTGAGCAGTTTCAATAAAGCAGATTTTCTGACCGCCATAACCACGTTTATTTCCGAAGGTGGGTTTAGAGATAATCCAAAACATACTAAAGGATTGGAAGACTTTATGTATTATTTTGCCCGAACCAGAAACATTTATACTAATTTCGAGGACAGAGACACTTTTCGTTAAATTCTACAAATTTTGTTTACAAATAAAAGGAAATGCAATAAATTTGAAGCGCAAACTTCATATTGACAGTGTTTCCTTTTTTGACTGATGAAGCGAGTCGAGCCTTTCCGTGTTTTTATTTTATTGATCGTAATTGTCTTCTGCGGCAGTTCGGCGCAGGCATTGAACGATGACAGCGAAATTCAAAATGCGGTTCAAGCCGAATCAAGTGCGCGGGAAACGGCTTCACAATGGAATCGTAAATCTTACGAAAAATCAATCCCGATGCTTGAAACGGCGGCTCGACTTTGGCTCAAAGTCGGCAGGAAAAGCAAAGCTGCAAATTGCCTGCGTGAAGCAGGTCGTATCAGTTTAATCTTGAGCGACAATGAAAGAGCCGTCGCTTTTTTTAATCAATCACTAAAAGAATCTTCACCAAATAATCCAATTGAGCAAACCAAAACATTAAGCGAATTGTCTTTATATTACCTGCAAAAAGGCGATGCCGACAAAAGCAGACAAAATTTTGAAAAGGCAATTCGATTAACCCAACAAACAACGAATAAATCAGCAATTGCGGAAGCATTTTTCAGTGCCGCCGCATATTATTATTCCCAGAGAGATGTCGCTAAGGCAATCGAATTTGACCAAAAAGCCGTCAGTTTATGGCAAGAAGAAAAAGATTTGCGAGGAACGGCGAAAGGTTTATTAGATTTAGGCTATGACTATCTGTACGACAGTCAATACACGCTTGGATTAGAGACTTTTCGTCAATCACTAAACAGTTCAAAGGAAATCGGCGATGTTCGCGGACAGGCACTTACGCATATTGCTATCGGCAATGTTTATTCGACAATAGATGAAAAGCAATTGGCACTTGATAACTACAAAGCGGCTGAATCTCTTTTTCCTGATGATCTTGATTTTATTGAAAAAGCACGGCTTTTCAACGGAATCGGTTCTGTTCTTGAAAATTATGGCGAGTTAAGTGAGTCTATAATTTATCGTGAAAAAGCACTTCAACTTTTTGAAAAAGAAAAATATCTTTACGGACAACTTGCCACGCTCTCAAATTTAGCAAACCTCTACACATACACAGATAAATCTGAACAGGCTATTGAGTTTTATACAAAATCAAAAATACTAGCAGAAAAACTTCACGACAAATATTATTCAATCGTAATTACACAGGATTTAGGCTTTTTTTACTTTAAAAACGATTTATTAGACAAATCAACCGAACAATACAATCAAGCTAAAATTCTGCTAAAAAAAATGAATCTGCCCAGACTCGAATCAGTAAATTTTGAATTGATTGCACAGATTGAACAGAAAAAAAATAATTTTTCGCTTGCTGAAAGGTATTACCTTTTGTCACTCGAAGCCAATAAAATTGTTAAGGATAAATTTGTTGAAGCGGAAACTTATTATCGAATCTCAAACTTGGCTGCCACACAACGAAAATACGATGAAGCATCAATTTCCATTAAAGATTCAATAATTATTACAGAAAATCTTTCCTCAGAAATTTATAATTCTCATTTAAAAAGCACATACTTATCGAACATCTTTGACCGCTACGAACTTTATATTAATCTGTTGATGAAAATGCACAAGCAATCGCCTGATGAGAATTTTGCGCGGCAGGCGTTGCAGGCGGCGGAGAAATCGCGGGCGCGTTCGACGCTTGAGAATTTATCTTTGTCGGAAGCGAATTTTACCAAAGATGCGGACGCGGAAACGGTTAAGCGGGAAAAGGAGATCCGCGTTTTGCTCAATGCCAAAGCCGATAAATTGACCGATCTGTTGAGCAGTAATGCTGCGAAAAGTGAAACCGATAAACTCGACCGCGAGATTAACGAACTCAACAACGAACTCGAAAATATCAAAGCCGATCTCAAGCAGAAAAGTCCGGTTTATTCGGCGATCAAGAATCCTGCGCCGTTTGATGTCGCGGAATTTCAGCGTGATGTTTTGGATGATGATTCACTGCTGCTGGAGTTTTCTCTCGGCAAGGATGAAAGTTATTTGTGGCTCGTCGGGAAAAATGAATTGAGTTCATACGTTTTGCCTCCGCGTGTGGAGATTGAAACGCGTGTCGAGAAATTGCGTGAATTGATTGCTTCGCGCACGATGAAACCGGACGAGGCGATTGAGGATTATCAGAAACGAATTGCCGATGCCGAAAGCGAATATCAAACGGAATCAAGGGAATTAAGCAATCAACTTTTCGGGCAGATCGGTGATAAATTTTCCGGCAAACGCTTGATAATCGTGCCGGACGGAAAGCTGCATTACTTCCCGGCGGCTGCGCTTCCTTTGCCGAATTCTGCCGATGACACGCCGATTTTGCTCACGAATGAAACGATTTACGAGCCTTCGGCGGCGATGCTCGCGCTATTGATGCGGAACGGTCAGAAGCCTTCCGCCGCGACGAAGAATCTGTTGATTTTTTCCGATCCGATATTTTCAAATCAGGATGCACGGATTTCTAATGCTAATTCATCAACTCAAAATGAAATCGGCACAGTTCAAACTGACAAATTTCGTTTTGCTGAATCATTGACTTCGCTGGCGCGTCTGAATGGTTCAAAAGATGAATCGGATTCAATAATCGAAATCGTCGGCGAATCCGATTCAACCGCTTTGAGCGGCGCGGCGGCAACCCGCGAAAAGGCTCTGGACGCTTCGATTGGCGATTATAAATTTATCCATTTCGCCACCCACGGATTGATTAAAGAGGATCATCCGGAACTTTCAGGGATCGTTTTGTCACAAGTTGACAATAACGGTCAAACCGTCAACGGAGTCGTGCGTTTGCAAGATATTTATGCGATGAATCTGTCCGCCGATGTGGTTGTTTTGAGTGCGTGCAGCACCGGCATCGGCAAAGAAGTCAAAGGCGAAGGTTTGATGAGTTTGAACAATGCTTTTTTGCAGTCCGGCGCAAAATCAGTTGTAGCGAGTTTATGGAAGGTCGAGGACAATGCGACACGCGAACTGATGAAGAATTTTTACAGCGCGATGACAAACGACAAATTCACGCCGCCGCAGGCATTGCGCCAAGCGCAGATCAAATTACGCCAAAATTCAAACTATAAATCGCCTTTTTATTGGGCGGCTTTTACTGTTCAGGGTGATTTCAAAATTGTCCCGAATATTTCGAGCGGATACTGGAATAAATTTTATTTTTTAATTTTGATTCCACTGACTTTGATCGGAATTTATCTTTATCGCAAAAGAGTTTTACGAGTCTTGCGAATCGAAAAGTGATTATGCAGCCCGTTGGCGAAGCGCGGCGGTTTGGCACGCTGAAGCGTGAACTCTGAACATTATTTTTCCGCTTATTTGGAGATCAAAAAAGCCGTCATCCGAAGACGACGGCTTAGTCCAAACAAATTTTTCCCGAATCATTCGGGAAAAATTTGCATTCCCGCGATGTTGCGGCTGTTTGCCGCGTTCGCACTGATCAATTTCAATCCGCTGCTTAAACGTCAAGGCTTGAATCGTCACCGATATTGGTGATGGTTGCCGTTGTGCCGTCAAATTTCGTAATGTCAATACTGAACGGCTCATTGTAGCCCTTGGCTTTATCGCGCAAGATGCTGATTGCAACTTGTTCGCCGAGCAGAATTGACCAGTAACTCGAACTGCGGAAATGGATTCCGGCGAGAATTCCGTGACCGAACGTAATGTTGAAGCACAGTTTGTTCAGTTCGCCGTTGATGTCCAGATTGTCCCGATCCGCGCCGGTGTATGTGTTGAGGGAGAGACCATTCGTACTCGGCTGAACAATGTCCCGACCTCTGGCTTGGAGCAGCGGACGCAGTTTTTGTGCGCCGTTAAAGAAGAATTTCAACACCGTCGCACACGCACCGCCGACCGTGCCGTGACCCGTCGGGTAACACGGATGAGTCGGCGAACCTTCGGGGAAAGCCTGCGGCAGAAGGTAACTGTTATTAACCGCGAAACTCTGGGCAAGTCCCGCTGAATTTAAAACGCTCGGGTGCAGTTCGGCGGCGGCTTGCGGCATCGGCGAAGCATTCGTTTTTCGAGCGTGAACCAAAGCTCCATATTCTTCCGGTCGCATCCGCATATCTTTGATCCATTTATGGAACCAAGCGGCTTTGAGTGCGCGTGTCGCCATCTCCGCCAGAGTTCCCGCCGCATCAGGTCCGCCGAGCGTGGCAAAAGCCTTTTGCGTGGTTGAACCGATATACGGATTTCCCGGATTCGGTGCCGCGCCTAATCCCGCTAAAAGAAGGAAAGCGGTGAAATAACCTTGATAAAGCACATCAACCCGTGTGTAGGCGGCAAGATCACGACCATTCCGAAGGTATCGCAATGTCGGGTCAAAAACGACCGTTCGCCCTGAATCACCGCCGTTTTGCACCAACTGATATTCACTTGGTGTCGTCATAAAGTTGGTTCCGCCGCCGCCGACCGGCAGATAAGTTTGATATTGCTGACTAAGCGGCTGTGCGCCGAAGGATGTCGGCTGCACCATAAATTGCGAAACATACGGTCCCTGCACATTTCCGTCGTTATTGGCGATTCTTCCTCGAAACAGATTTTGCCGTGTCACCGGATACGGGAATTGAACATTCGCCGAACTTTGCAGATAAGGCAGATTATTCATATCGGCGACCGCCTGACCGACCAGCGCATTTGTCCCGTATTCTGAAAACGGCACATCGGCAAGCAGCGAACCCCAATAATGTTCGACTTGTTCGGCGGCGGTATGTGCGCTGCGCGTCGTCGGTGCCGCCGGAATAATCGTGGCGTGCGAATCGAGACCTTCTAAATCAAGGGCAAGCGCAACCTGCGGTCCGTTCAACCTCGAATTAGGTCCGCCGCCGGGAGTTCCCATCAGGATATTAGCGAAATCTGCCGGATTGCCGGTTTCAAACGCATGAATCAAACTGATTTGCGCCGTCGGATTCGGCACGCCGAGACTGTTGTGAACCAAACCTTTGCTGTAAAGTCCGCTAAAGTCCGTATATCTCGCTTTGTCACCATTGTCCGCCTGAACCCCAACGTCTATATACTCGGCTCTGGCTTTACGTCGGCGATACCGAAAGCTCGCAAACGCGCGATCACCCGAAACATAGTCCGCGACTGCTGCTTCAGCGACCGAATCTTTTCCACCGAGAAACGGCTTGACACCAATTGCGCTGACGGCGGCGGCGGCAATTCCGGCTTTGGTTAAATGACCGATAAATTTACGCCGGTTGGATTTAGGCGTATTATCAGTCGAAATTTCAATGGTTTCATTTAATTTATTTTCTTTCATTTTTTGTCTCCTTTTAAGCAAATTCAATTAAAGATTTAAACGACGAGTTATCACCTACATCTAAAGCCGTAACCGAAAATGCCTCCCACTTGTTCGTTATATTTCCCGCTTTTGGGGGCAGGAAAAGAAGATTAAACATGGATTATTTGCAAGTAATAAATTTATTACTGAAATAACTTATTGACATGGAAGAAACTTAATTCGTAAAAATTCACTATCAAAACGTAAATTTCCGGGGTTTTAGGAATGTTCCAATATGCGATGTCTAGCAACATATACTAAAGTTGCCGGTTTGTAAAGTATTATTTTTAAGGTTGGTTAAATATTTGTTATGACAATATTTAAGTAATTATACCAATTTTGTTTTCAACAATTTGTCATTTACGAACATTTAATCTCAATTGAACTTCAATCTTGATGTGTTTACGTTTGTTTCAGCATTTAATACCGGAACCGAATTCTCAAATTTAACCTGAGAAACAACAATTGTGTGAAATAACAAAAATATTTCACTTTTTTTCGTTTTTCCTGTCAGAAAACTGCCTGAAAATTCATATACAAGTGAAAGTAGTTTTTGTTAGCGTGCAAATACTTAACACAAACCGCTTTACTAACTTTTAATGGAGAAAACACAATGGCAAATGAAAAAGACTGGACAATAATGGTCTATATGGCTGGCGACAATAATTTGAGCGATGATATGGCTTTTTCGCTCTCGGACATTCAGGAGTTTACAAAAGGATTGATGAACATCGAAAGTGATAAATTAAATCTTTTAGCATTTTTCGACAGCAATTCTCTAACTGCTCCAACGCAGTATTATGACTTTTCAGATCCTCAGAATCCTGACATTCATTCGGTTAGGCAGACGGATCTATTTCATCAACAGACGAACAGACAGACTTCGCGTGAAAATCCGGCTCCGCCGACCGGCGAAGGTTACGAAGGTAATTCGGCTTCGGCTTATTCGATTATGAATTTTGTTCGCTGGTGTATCTCGACTAAAGGAAGAACCGCTAAAAATTACGCGATTATTTTTTCGGGACACAGTTTCGGTTTTCACGGTTCAAGTTTTATGCGCGACGAGAGTTCCGGTGCATATATGACGATCTTTAAATTCAGATGGGCTTTGGAAGAAATAATCAAACTTTATCTTAATAACAACAACAATCCTAAAATCGGCATTCTCGGCTTTGATAGCTGCGTGATGAGTATGTTGGAAGTCGGTTATGAATTAAAAGATGTCGCGCAGACGCTGGTTGCTTCCGAGGGAAGTATTCCAAATTCCGGCTGGGTTTACAGTCCGATGTTCAGGGAACTCGTTTTGACTTTCTCCAAGCCTGAACTGACTCCGATTGATGTCAAGGAAGCAGCACGCGGATTTGTCAAAGGCTTTGTTGAAAAACAAAAAGTATATGCCGTCGGCGGACGTTCGGTTGATATCGCCGCGTGGGATTTGGATTTAGTTGACCCGCTTGCCGTTTCGGTTTCAAATTTAGCCGCCGAACTCCAGAACAGATTAAATCTGCCGCGTTTGATGCGGATGAACGGTAAAATCACCAAGCGCGAAGTGCTTGTTTTTGAGCAGTTGAAACAAGCGATTTTGCAAAGTCATATAGCCTGTCAAACATATATGTCCGAACAGTGCATTGACCTCAAAGATTTTTGCCATCGGCTGGCGATAGAATGTAAAAGTCTCGAAGAACAAATGAAATTAGTCGGCTTTGATGCTTCGAGTTTTACAACGATCAAAAAATTATGCGGCGAAGTTATTCGGGCAGTCGGCAATTGTGTTTTGAAAAGCGGCTACTGCGGTGATACTTTTCAATTTTCAAACGGAATTTCGATGTATTTCCCGTGGACCGCTCTGGCTTACAGTGAAACCCAATTTCGCTATCAATATTTAAGATTTGTTAAAGGTCTCGGCAGGGACGGAAACGGAATCGGCAGCGGTTGGAACGACTTTTTGTTTTATTACTTGTTCATTGCAACCTTGCGAAAAAAACGCGGAGTTGACAATATAGATTTCAAAACTCAGTTTATGGAATTAGTTGAGTCGGATTTAGCTCACGGAGAGTGGTCATCTCAGACAAAAGAGAATTGGCTTGGGCAGTCGAGAGACAACTGGCATCTCGGCACGAGGGATAATTGGAGACTTGGAACCAGAGACAACTGGCGACTCGGAACGAGAGGCGAAGCCGCTGCTTTTATGGAAACTTTCGGGAGTTTCAAAAATTATCAATTGGATTGGAAACTAAGTGGATTTTCAGATGCCGACCAATTTGATGAGGACGATCTGACGTGCGGTTATTTTGATTTAGCTGAAGACGAATAATACGGAGGTTTTATTTGAAGATTTTACTTGGATTGTCTTATTTTTTGCTGATCTGCATTTCTTTTCAGTCGAATTCGGCGCAAACCGAATCTTCTGACAATCAAATTTTGACAGCGAAAAACACGACCGATCTGGAGTCGGAAGCCAAATTTCTGGGTAATCAATGGAGCGGTGAAAATCTTCGCCGTTCCATTATTTTATTTAATGAACTTTCACTCCGCAGTCAAAAAGCCGGTGATTTTCAAAAATCAGCCGAATTTCTACGCGCATCCGCACAAATTTCATTTTTGCTGGAAGATTATGACGAAGCATTGTTGAAACTCGACAAATCTTTGGGTTTTGAGAGAAACGCCTCGAACAATGTCGGCATCGTCGAATCGGACAGTCTTTTATCATTAACTTATCTTCAAAAAGGACAAATTGATGTCAGCGAAAAATATTTAAATGACGGCTTGAAATTAAACGATTTAATCAAAGACACAAATGCTAAAGCGTCTCTCTATTTCAGCGCGGCGGAATTAAAATATACTCAGCATAAACTCGATCAATCAATTGAGTTTGCCGCGCAAGCCGCGACGCTCTGGCAAAATGTCGGTAATCCGAAACGCGAGGCGGACGCGCTACGAACATTGAGTTTTGCCTATACCGGCAAGGAAGATTTTTTAACTGCTCAGACAAAACTAACCGAAGCGTTAGAAAGATCACAAGCCGCTGACGATAAACGTGGCGAAGCACTCGCGCAATTTCAAATGGCGTATTTCCATTTAATTTTTAACGAGCCGCAAAAATCTCTGGAAATTTGTAATTTTTCCGCCGCACAATTTCCCGATGATATGGATTTCATTCAAAAAGCCCGTCTTTTTAATGGAATCAGCACGATTTATGAAATTTACGGCGACTGGAAATCAGCTTTTGTTTCAAGGCAAAAAACTCTGGAATTGTTCAGAAAAGGAAATTATCCGAATGGCGAACTGGCGACGCTTCCCTCTCTGATTGATGTAAGTCTGAGAATTGGTGATGAAACTTCCGCTTTTCAATATTTTCAGGAAGCGAAAGAACTCTCCGGCAAACTCAAAGATGAATTCTACCTTGCCAATGCAAATTTATATGTGGCAGATTTTTACAGTAAAAATAATTCCGACAAAAAAGCTGTCGGTTACTATGAAATCGCGCTGAAGCATCTCACAAAATTGAAATATTCTGATGGAATTTCGTTAATTGATAATAATTTGGGGGAAATTTTCTTACGCCGCAAACAGTTTTCAACTGCCCGCAAATATTTTGATTTATCGTTGGAAATCAGCCGCAAAAGCTTAAATAAATTCGCCGAAGCACAAACACTATATAATTTAGCCAAACTCGATTCTTTTGAAAATAATGTTTCCGAAGCCTTAAAATCGGCTGAAGAATCAATAAAAATCACCGAATATCTTTCTTCACAAACTGTCAATTCAAAACTCAAAAGCATCTATTTCTCGAATGTCTTCGACCGCTACGAAGTTTTCGTCAATTTGCTGATGAAAATGCACCGGCAGTCGCTTGATAATAATTTTAATCTTCAGGCGTTACAGGCGGCGGAAAAAGCGAGAGCGCGTTCGATGCTTGAGAATTTATCTTTGTCGGAAACTGATTTGACGAGAGATGCCGATAGTGAATTGGCTAAGCGCGAAAAAGAGATCCGCGTTTTGCTGAATGCCAAAGCCGACAAGTTGACCGATCTTTTGAGTAATGATGCCGCGAAAAGCGAGATTGATAAACTTGACGGGGAAATCAACGAACTCAACAACGAACACGAAAACATTAAAGCTGATCTGAAGCAAAAAAGCCCGGTTTATTCGGCGATTAGAAATCCTGCGCCGTTTGATGTCGGCGAATTTCAGCGTGATATTTTGGACGACGATACGCTGCTGCTTGAGTTTTCGTTCGGCACGCAAGAAAGTTATTTGTGGCTGGTCGGCAAATCCGCAGTAATTTCCTACGTTTTGCCGCCGCGTGAGCAGATTGAAACTCATATTAAAAATTTGCGCGAATTACTATCCTCGCGTGAAATAAAACCGGATGAAGAGATTGAAGTTTATCAACAACGCGTTGCTGAAGCCGAAGCCGCGTATCAAATCGAGTCAAATGAATTAAGCCGCGAACTGTTCGGTCAGATTACCGATAAACTTTCCGGTAAACGATTGATTATCGTGCCGGACGGCAAACTTAATTATTTTCCGGTTGCTGCGCTTCCCTTTCCTGATTCTTCTGATAATCAGCCGATTTTACTGACGAACGAAACCATTTATGAGCCGTCGGCGCAGACGCTTTTGCTGCTTGAAAAAAGTCGTCGGCAATCAGTTGCCACAAAGAATCTGCTGGTTTTTTCAGACCCGGTTTTTACGGATGACGATGCGCGTTTTGCGCCGGCAAATAAACCTGCCGACACTGCGGAAACGGCTTCGACCGATAAGTTTCGATTTGTCGAATCGCTCGATTCACTGGTGCGTTTGACGGCTTCAAAGGACGAGAGCGATTCGATTATCAATATTGTCGGCGCGTCCGAATCCGATGTTTATTCGGGTTTCGCAGCAAACCGCGAACAACTATTGAATGTCAAAGCCGAAGATTACAAGATTCTGCATTTTGCGACACACGGATTTACCAATGAAGAGCGTCCCGAACTGTCGGGAATTATTCTTTCAAGGTTTAATGAAAAAGGTGAAAAGTTGGATGAATCGTTCAGGATTCACGACATTTACGGTCTGAATTTGAATGCCGATCTGGTTGTTTTGAGCGCGTGTGAAACAGGACTCGGCAAAGAAGTCAAAGGCGAAGGTTTAATGAGTCTCAACAATGCTTTTCTGCAAACCGGAGCAAAGTCCGTGATGGCGAGTTTGTGGAAGGTCGAAGACGGCGCGACGCTCGTACTGATGAAAAATTTCTACAAGGAAATGGAGAGCGACAAACTCACACCGTCGCAAGCACTGCGCCAAGCACAAATCAAGCTGCGCCAAAATCCGCAATATAAATCACCGTTTTACTGGGCGGCGTTCACGGTTCAGGGTGATTTCCGCAATACGCCCCAAATATCAAGTAATTTTGTCAACAAATTTTATTTTTTCGCTCTAATTCCACTGACAATAATCGTTTTTTATGTTTGGCGCAGAAAAAATTTTCCTGATAATTACGCCAAACACTAAAAGAGTCTGCTTATTAAAGATTCGGTTTTTTGATAAATTGAATCTGTAAAAGGTTTTGTGAAAGAAATAACCAAAATCATTGACGTTGAGCAGGCAGGCGGCAATCGTTCTCAACATTTAACAGACGGCGAATGCACTCCGGTTTGGTAACTGACTTGCTTATTTCGCGGCGCAAATCTTTTGCGTTAAAATAATTATATGAACGATATACCAGAAAATGTAACCGACAAATTAACTGACGAAACTCGCACGAATTTAAAAGATTTGAGTAAAGCAATGCTGCGGCTTCATAAAACTCTGCTTGATGCGGCGA
The DNA here is from genome assembly GCA_965247805.1 of Pyrinomonadaceae bacterium. Taxonomy (GTDB): domain Bacteria; phylum Acidobacteriota; class Blastocatellia; order Pyrinomonadales; family Pyrinomonadaceae; genus JAFDVJ01. Next base: position 1,788,717 of record OZ252034.1, on the reverse strand, counting down.
AGGTTGATTATGAAACGGCGAACGGCAAAATTGCGAGCATCGGACAATATTTTCAACTCGTGGTTGACGACCCCTATTTTGCGTGGCTTCGCAAGATTTCGTCGTTGATCGCGTTGATTGACGAAGCCGTTTCCGTGCGTCGTCCGGCAACTGAACCGGAAGCGTTAGCGTTGAAAAACGAGGCGAAAATTATCTTAAATTTCGAGGACGCGGACGAGAAGTTCAACGATAAATTTCAGATTGCACTGCAAAAAAATTCCGACGCGGTTTTAGGTCATAACGATGCGCTGAAGTTCGTCAACGATAAATAATGGATTTGACAGTCATCATCAGAACAGCGAATTTAACAGACGCGGACGTGCTGGCAAAAATCGGTTTGCAGTCATTTAACGAAGCGTTTGCCGGACATCCGAAAAATCATCCCGACGATATGAAAATCTATACGGATGAAGCATTCAGCGTCGAAAGTCTGCGAAAAGAATTAACCGACAATGACGCAATTTTCTTTGTCGCCGAACTTGAAAATGAAATTGTCGGTTACGCGAAATTGCAGCAAAATTCGCGTGAAGATTGTGTCACGGGCGAAAATCCGCTTGAACTAAATCGGCTTTACGCGCTCGACAAATACATCGGCAAAGGCATCGGCAAAGCATTGATGCTCAAATGTTTAGAGTTTGCCGAAACGAATAATCACGATACATTTTGGCTCGGCGTATGGGAATTTAATTTCAGAGCGCAGAAGTTTTATGAGAAATTCGGCTTTGAAAAATGCGGCGAACACGTGTTCCAACTCGGCAGCGATCCGCAGATTGATTGGATAATGCAAAGACAGATTCAAGACGGTTTAAACACATAGGAACATAGAAAACATAGGGAAAACAAAACATAAAAATCAGAACTGGCGTTAAATTATCAGAATGAATTTCTATGTTTTCTATGTTCCTATGTGTTTAATAAAATTATGAAATTCACAGAAATCGAACAATTGGAAGAAGATTTTCAGGTAGCGACCTACGCGAAAATGAAAATCGCGGTCGAAACCGGTAAAGGCTGTTGGATTGAGACGAGCGACGGCGAAAAATATCTCGATTTATATGGCGGTCACGCGGTTTGCGCGACCGGACATTCGCATCCGCACGTTGTCAGAGCGATTCAGGAACAGGCTGAAAAGGTTTTGTTTTACTCGAATCTGGTTTATTCGGAGATTCGCGCGAAAGCCGCCGAGAAATTAGTTTCAGTCGCGCCTGAATCAATTACAAAAGCATTTTTCTGTAATTCGGGAACGGAAGCGAACGAAAACGCGATGCGAATGGCGCGTTTTGCAACCAAACGCGAGAAAGTTATCACATTTTCAGGCGGCTTTCACGGACGGACGGCAGACGCGATTTCGGCGACTTTTTTGGGCAAATATCGTGAACTTGGCAAACCGAATGTGCCGCATCACGTTTGCGCGGAATTCGGCAATTTGGAATCCGTTCGTGAACTTGCCAACAAAGAAACGGCGGCGATAATGCTTGAGCCGATTCAATCAATGGCTGGCGTAACCGAAAGTTCGCCCGAATTTTTTCAAGGCTTGCGTGAAATCTGCAACGAACACGGCATCGTCCTGATTTTCGACGAAGTGCAGACCGGAATCGGACGCACGGGAAACTGGTTTTTTTCGGGTTCGGAGTTAGCCGGAAACGTCGAAGCCAACATTATTACTTTGGCGAAATCTCTCGGCAGCGGCGTTCCGGTCGGCGCGTGTCTCGTCAATTCGTGTATTTCGGAAGTCATCAAAACTAACGATCTCGGCACGACGTTCGGCGGCGGAATGCTCGCAATGGCGGCGGTTTTAGCGACGATTGAAGCGATTGAAAATGACAAGATGCGTGAGAATATCGCGGAAATCGAATCTTACCTGCGCGAACGTCTCAAGGAAATTGAAGAAGTAAAAACGCTGCGCGGCAAAGGCGGACTTTTAGGCATCGAATTCAGCGAAAACTGCAAGCCGATTCACGCCAAATTACTGGAGAATAATATTATTACCGGAACGTCGAGCGACCCGAACGTGCTGCGCCTTCTTCCGCCGTTATGCGTTAAAAAAGAGGAAATTGATTTATTAATTAATATTTTAAGCAGTTAAAAGTTTAACTTTTTTTATCAAACCCAAAGCAAACTTTTATTTGTTATGGTGAAAAATATTTCTCTAAATAAATATAAAAACGGACACGCCTAGAAAATTTTCTAAACACGTCCGTTTTTTATTATCAACATTTTCCCGTAGCTTCAGGTTAATATTTCCCTTTGACTATCAACCTTCTACCCTTTTTATTCTTATACGTTTGAACAAAATACTGTATATCCCGGCTTTACTGTGCTTGCAGTCTACTAATTTACACTTTATGATTTTTGTGGTTTTTAAGCCTTGCCTTTTTTAATTCCTTACGCAAAAACTCCAATTTATTTTCTTCTTGTTTAACCTCAAATTTTCTTTGAGCCTGTTCGTGAAGCCGTTGTGGATCGAGGTCTTTTCTTTTTATTGGCTGGTCTAACAGTTCCAGATCAACTTTATCAATTTGCGCTTCGATGATGCCGTATCGAAAGACCAGTCTTCTTTCCAGAGATTCAATTAATTGAACCACTTCATCTTTAGTTAAGTCAGCATCGCCAATTCGATAGAGATGCGGAATAACAGCCGGTTTCGGCGGATCATTCCGGGCTGCTTTGATAGACAAAACCGAGGTGACGAGTTGGTCTAAAGCACCAACCACTGTATTATTCTCGGAAAAAACTTCATTGCTTATATTATCTTCGTCGGGTTTTATCGGACCCTCCGACTCACTGCCGCTGGTCATTTCCGGTAGCACTGATTCGACGAATGAATTTTCCCGAAGCTCAGGAAACAATCCCCTCAAATTGCTAAACTCAAAAATCCACATATTTAATCTCCGACTATTCTTTAATCGTCAGTCCGTCTTTGGTAAAATCAAGTTTGTCAATACTTACGCCGAAAAACTTTTCTAAAGCCTGTTTTGCCGCTTCACGCGCCTGAGTGACCATTTTTTCATTTTTAGTTTGGAGTCCTTTATCATATGCAGTAAAATTTACATTGGTCATAATTGCCAATATTTCAGTAAATTCCTGCTTTTGCTGATCGGTCATTTTTTTCACTTCAGGTGTTGCTGAAAGAAATTCCTTGTATTGTCTGTAAAGTCCGCCCTCCTGATCGCTATGGATACGATATTTATACCATTCTATATCCCTGTCTAGATTTCCGTCTTGATGCCAGAAGGCATCATTTGCAGTCATATAATTTATAATTACAAAATAAGTGAAGCCGTATGCCAAATCATTCGCGGGAAACTCGTCGGTACGAGCTGTTTTCTCATAAAAATCTATAAACGAATTCAATGTTTTTTCGGTTTGTCCGGTATTGTCTTTTGTTTTCTCAGCAAATAATTTCGGCAGTCTCCTCTCTGTTGCTTTGAAAGCTGTATAATCAATCGGAGCAATCACCTGATTTTTGACCGCATTATTATTTGAGTTGGAGCGTGATCGAAGATTTCTTTTCGCGGCGGCAACCATTGCCATATTGAATCTTGTCTGTCCAAGATAATAATTATCCCAATACGACTGATACAGTCCAAAATTTTGCGGCTGCGTGCTTTGCAGCGGCACTGGTCCGAGCGGCATCTGAGCCGCCGCCTGACAAACAAAAAGGCAAGTCGAAAATAAAACATACATTAAAATCTTATTCATAAATCCTCCAAAATACAGAATTACTTTAAAAATATATCACGACGATTGTCAGTTTGCTCAAAATTTTATCTCTTCAAAGCAGAATCGGAGACATCTGGAAAACAATCCAAACGCCTCCGATTCCTATTATCAGCGGTTTCCCCCGCAGCTTCAGGTCAACATCCCCCTTTGACTATTAACCCTCTGCTTCATTGATAATACTTCAATTCGATAGCAAGACTATTGCATTAACCCTTCATGTTACCGATTTGATTCATTCTAGCGTCATGACCGTTTTTGATAACATTACTCAGTGCGGTCATTGCTTCCTGTTCTTGATTCTGCTGTCGCTGAAGCTGCTGCATCTTAAAACTGAATTCCTGCTGTTTTGCATTCTCAGCCTTAGTTTGCTCCAAAATTTGTTCCTGTGTCATTACCGGTGTTCCGCCACCTATTGTTGTGTCTGCCATAACTTTATTTCTCCTTAGAATTATTAATTTATTTTTTCTGATGCTAATTTTACTTCGTCCATATTATTATCAGATTTGATAACCTGATAAATTCCCAAAACCATTGCGCGAGCGCGATTTGCCCCCGCATCTTTCTCATCAGGATCGAGTTCGATGGCTTTTTTTAAGTTTGCCACTGCTTCCTCAACTCTTTGCTGCCTGATAAAAATCTCTCCTAAATTTACATACGGTGCAATCTGCGAAGGGTCTAGTGCAACTGCCTTTTCCAAATGCTCGATGGCTGAATCGTCTTCCTGCTGAAGCGTCAGCAAACCGCCGAGTGCCGAATGTGCGTTTGGATTTTCCGGGTCTAATTCGACCAATCCTTCAAAAATCGTTCGTGCCTTGTCAAAATTTCCCTGTTGATAAAACATCGCTCCAACGCGTCCCATCTCCATAAATTCCTGCGGCGAGATGTTTAACTTTTCCCGAACTGTCTGCTGTTTACCAACCATTTCCGTTACCTATGCCTGTAGATTTGTGAACTGCGAAGTCGCCGCACGATTTGAAAAAAGATCGTTATTGCCGAATGCCTGAGCAATCATTTTGAATGCGTCAAAAATCTTTCCTAAGCCGCCGAGTGCGTCACCGCCGCTTCCTTTATTTCCGCCGCCGAATAAACCACTTATCAAACCTTTCAATCCATCAAGTAAACTCGACATTTTGTTTCCGCCGAGCGGACTGTTTCCCGAATTAAATAAGTTCAGGGGATTTTCAAAACCACCAAGCGGCGGACGATTTGCGGCTCCGTCAAGCGGGTTTCCCTTAAAACCGGAAACCATACTGAAGACATCCTTTGCCACGCCGAACCAGTCGCCGGTCATCGCGTTCAAGCCCATTTTGACAAGCGGTGTGAATTTGCCCAATCCAATGCTGTCCAAAAGACCGCCAGCTACTTTACCTATAATACTTCCGAGTCCAAACATTATTATTTCTCCTTTTGCCTTCGCTATTTATTCCGTTAAATTTAGAATGCCACTGGCTTGACCACGCGCGTTTTTTAACTTGTCTGTGTATATTATCGTAGGTGTTTTAAAAAAGTTTCCTGTTTTTTGAAAAAAAAATAAAATTTTTTTCTTTTTGCCGTATTATCAATAAAAATAGGCATTTCTTATCACAAAAACTCCATTTAAAGGATGACTTTGGATAAATTTTAGGTTAATTTTTAATTCGTAATGATTCAATTTGAACAAGAATGGATAAACGGCGGCGTGTCTCTCGGTGCGGCGGTAGGTTGGGCGGCGGATGAGATTCGCCTTGTTTCCGAACTCGGCTTTGCGCTCTCGGAACAAGGTCGCAATTATGAAGCGATCACAATATTTGAAGGTTTAATCGCGCTTGCGCCGGCAACCGTTTATTTTGAAGTCGCGCTTGGCGCACTGTGGCTGCGTGAAAACAATCCGCTTCGCGCACTGCCGCATCTCAACGCAGCTCTGGCGGCTGATCCGTCGGATATTCCAACGCGTGTCAATCGCGGCGAAGTATTTCTGCGGCTCGAAAATTATGAAGGGGCGAAAAAGGATTTAAAATTCGTTCTCAAACAAAAAGACAAGATTGCAAATCTCAACTTATTAGAACAATGCTTCACGCGGGCGCGCGCACTTCTATATACAGTCGAACGCCTCTCGAAAAATCCTTAAGAACTTCGATAAAAATAATTAGAAAAAACAGGAAACATTTAGAATTTTCTGACGATAACTCTTGATAAGCCATATTTGTATTGTGGGATAGATTTATCTTAGAGAGGGGAAAACCAAGATGAGCGATATGATTTCCGGCGTTGCCGGTCAACTTTTCCAGCAGATTCTCAATAATCAAGGTGCAAATCAACAACCCGAAACGGCGGGCAAAAAGAATTTTGAAAGTTACTTGCAGCAGGATAAAACCAATCAAACGCAGGAAACTCCGAAGGTCACAGAACAAACTCAATCGGTTGAAAAAACACAGAATCCGACGACGAACGGCGCAGAAATGCAGCAAAAACTCGACCAGATGCAAGCTGAACTTTCCGACAAATTTAAGCAACAGAATCAGGAACCGACCAAAATTAACAAAATGCTTCCTGATCTGCTCGAAAGCAAATCGCGTCTCGGACTTTTGAAGGAAGCTTACAGCAAAATCGGCAACACATCGAAAGTTACAAGTAATTTAAGCGGTCGTTTTTCGCAGGTCGAAACCGAATACAAACAAGTCGAAGCGATTATGACAAGCGATAAAAATCTTTCGACCGGCGAACTGCTCGCACTTCAGGCGCGGCTGTACCAGGTCGGACAACATATCGAAGTGATGAGTAAAGTCGTTGACCAAATGGCTGGCGGAATCAAAACCGTTCTTAACACTAATGTTTAATTCATTTTGAGGTTAAAAAATGGCTTCCGATAATCTTAAAATTCAGACCCAAATCGTTCCGCTCGTCACGCGTCCGAACGATAAAACTTCGGGTAAAGTTCGCGGACAAAAAACTTTTGAACTCGATAAAAATCAGTTTCAGGTTAAGCAGCGCGAGGAATCTTCAAAAAATGACGCAGGTGAATTGCGCTCCGATTTAACCGAAGAAAATTGGCTGCGTGAACGCACTGTTGAAGAATTAAAAACAGTTGTTAAAGCGATTCAGCTTGGTGCGACTGATCCGTGGCAATTGACGGATTTAATTTTTTACGCGCGGCATCCTGAAATGAAAGGCGTTCCGCTGACCGCCGAACATCAGGATTTACTTGACGAATGGAACTCGATCAGCGCGTTGATTGTTCATCCGACACTTAACGAAATCAAAGATGTTATCGGTGCGAACAGTCTGAACGGTTTAGTCAATGACAAAGCGGATTTAGATAATGCTTTTGCCGCCGCCAGTCAGTTTAAAATTAATGCGGGAAATTTAAACGATTATACGACACGTTACGATAACGTCATTGCAAATTCGGTCGAATGGTGTCCCGGACTTTCGCCGGCGGTTTTGAAAAGCCTGATCGCGCAGGAATCGAAGTTTCATCCGACGGTGATTAACTCATATGGGTTTGCCGGAATCGCGCAATTCGGCAGAACGGCAGCGCGGGAGGTCGGTTTGCAGGTCGGCATCGCCGGTTCGTCATCTGATGAGCGACTTGACCCGACCAAAGCAATTCCGGGTGCGGCGCGTCTCTTAAATATTAAAGCAAAGCGTTTGGGCGAAATTGCCTTCTCGCGTTACGGTCAGCCGAACGGGGTTGAATTTTGGAAATTCGTGACTGCGGCTTATAACGGCGGTGAAGGCACGGTCGCACTGGCAATGGGAAATGCTTATCGAATCGGACTTTCGCAGGCACGTTCGCAAGGTTTAGTCGGCACGGAAGCAGTCAGTTTCGCGCGAAATTACGCTTCAAAGTGGGAAAATTTGAAGGTTGGCGGAACGGGTTCCCCGCTCGGACAAGCCGCTGCAACTTATTTTCCGACCATCGCCGCGCAAAAATATTCTGAAATCGGCAATTACCCGACACAGATTATGGCACGGATTCAGGGGAAATTTTCTTAAATCTGATGAAGTAAAATTTACCCCCGAAAGTCTTTAACAGAGGTTTTATTGATGAGTTTGAAGATTTATAATTCTTACAATCCTGCTTATTTCGATTTGGCGGAACTTCACAAACCCGAAAACCAACAGATTAAACAAAATTCTTCTGCGAACCTACAAAAAGTCCAGACAAAACTTCCCAAAATCAGTCACGAAGTTTCCTTTACCGCTCTCGGTTGTGACACCGAATCAAAATTAGCCCGCGCCGCATATATGGCGACGGCGGCACACGCCGGAATCGCCGATATTACCGCTCAAAATAATTTTGCCGACCAAATGCTTGTTAATCGTTCTGAACTTACTCTGAATGATTCTCCAATTGATGATAAAGACGTTAAATCTAAACTTTTGAATAGAAACGTCACATTCACGATTGATAACAATCAAAAAGCGGCTCTTGAAAAATTCAGAGATCAATACATTAAAGACGGCGGTAAAATAATTTTTAATGCAAAACCAACGATAGATTTACGCGAGGCGCAAACAGCCGACGGCGTTAAGACGACGCAGCTTACACCGCCGAACACAAAGTTTAATGTAATGCTCAACAACGACGGCAAACCGATTAATGCCGAACGTATTTTGGCGCAATACGCCGAAAACACTTACAAATGCGGAAATCTTTGGGGCGACAATTTCCGCAAAATCGGTGAACTCTCCGCCGATCAAGGTATCAAGCCGAAAGTCACGAATATCACAAACGTCGGCAACAAAAAGTTTGTCGAATTTCAACTAACGCCGTTTGATCGTTCCGTCGTCAACGAAAATTACAAAACAGTTCAGACCCAGGTTAATGAAATCGAGAAGTTGGTCGAAAAAATTAACCGCGATAATCCGGTCAGTCAATTTACTCTCGGCGCAATCAACGGCATCAAAGATAATTTGGTCGGAACGGCAATGATGGTCGCGCATCCGCTTGAAACACTTGCGGCAATCAAAGATGCCGTCGTTGCATTGAGCAGTTTGAGTGCCGACGATGTATCGAAAATTGCCGGTTTAGTCAAAGACAAAGTTAAAACAACATTCACGACCAAAGACGGAATTAACAGCCTTCCGTATGGCGCAGGTTACGCCGTCGGAATGATTGCGACCGATGTTGTCATCGGCAAAGGATTCGGCGCGGCACTCGAAGGCTTGAAGGAGATTCCGCAGATTGCCAAATTATTAACCAAACTCGAAGACTTAAAATCATTGAGTAAAGTTAAAATCGCTGAAACCTTTTCCGACGAAGCCGCAAGTTTAGCGAGTCAACGGATCAGAAAGGCATTGCGTAATCCAAATTTATATGGAGGTTTCGCAGGTGCGGAGTTTCTCGGAGATTTAACTAAGTTTGCCGGAAACAAACTGAAAAACGGCGCGATGTCGTTCAAGCAATTTACTGTTGAAGCGACTAAGGAATTCGGTGACGGAATCAAAGGCAAGGTTGACGAATTGGCGATTTCGTATCGAAACGCAATGCAAAATTTGGGACTTGGCAACGAGATTATCGAACTCGACATTGAACAAACGTCAAAGATGGCGAAAATGCAGTTTCAAAGAGAAACGAATGCGGCACGGCAAAAACTGCTTGAAGGTATTCAGGAAGCCGAAAATAAAGGGAAAATATTGGAACTTTCGCAGAGCGACCGAGAATGGTTATTACAAAGTCCAAGACATAAAGAATTGGCTTTCGATCCTGCTAATAAAACTTTTAAGATTAATGAGGCACAAGTGGCTTTGGAAGCAGAAACCAAAGGAATTTTGCAGGCTCCCGTTAAACGAGGAATTGATGCGGGCGGGAACGAAATCGGTGTGGATTTTTTCGACGGGAATGGTATTGCTTGGGACGTTAAAGAATCTGTTGGCGGATCGGAAAGTATTCTGGATGCACTCCGAAAAAACGAAAATGTATTGGTTGATACGCGAAATCTTTCTGAAAAGGAATTTCAAACTTTAAAAAGTGAAATCGCAGTCAAACGTGTAAAAAACGATAGAATCGTTAAATATTTAAGGTAGTTTATGAACAAAGAGGAATTGGATTATCTGATTTCAGAACACGAAAAGTGGTTTGACAATAATTCTACAGGTTCAAGATTAATACTTACTGACAGAATTCTTCGGAGAGTGAACTTATCCGGTCGAAGGTTAAATGATGCCATATTAAAAAACATTGACTTTAGTAATTCATTATTTATTGGAACCAAAATGTATCGAGTTAAAATGGAAAATGTTGTTTTCGCATTTTCAAATTTGGCAGAATCTGAACTAAATGAAGCCAAAATGAACAATATAGATTTTTCAAATGCTTGTTTAGAGGCATCTCAACTTGCTGATTTAAAGTTTGCAGAAAACATTAATTTCAATAATGCCAATATGAAAAAAATTTCCTTCATCAAGTCGTCGCTAAATAACACTAATTTTGAAAATTCATCTTTAATAGAAGCCGACTTTCTACGCGCTAATATTTATAATAGCAGTTTCATTAATGCTGATTTACGCAAGGCAAACTTTTCACGCGTTTTAATTGAAAACTGTAAAATCGAAAGAGCCAATATCGAAGATGCTGATTTTTCAAATGCCAGCGAATTCATTCCTGAAGAGTGGAAACAAAAAATCGGTTGGTATTCAGAAGAAGAACAACTCAAAAAACGAGTCAAAGCATACTTGAAAGATAATCCGTAAAACGACACTACAAGGTGTAATGAAAAATATGCCTTTTGTTCTTTGAAAATTTAAGATCAGATTAATAGCTTGTCATATGACGCAGGTTACGCCGTCTGAATGATCGCAACCGATGTCGTGATCGGCAAAGGAGTCGGCGCGGCACTCGAAGGCTTGAAGGAAATTCCGCAGATTGCCAAACTATTAACCAAACTCGAAGACTTGAAATCTTTGAGTAAAGTTAAAATCGCTGAAACTTTTTCCGACGAAGCGGCGAGTTTAGCGAGAAAAAGGTTAATTGTCGGTTTAGTCGGAATCGGCGCAAACACTCCGCTTCCTGCTTCATTTCTCAAAGACTTCGCAGTCATCGCCGGCAATAAGCTGAAAAACGGCGGAATGAAGTTTGCTGATTTTGCCAAGCAAATGATTGAAGAGTTTGGCGACATAGTAAATCCATACGTTGAAAAACTTGCTCGTGAGCAAATTATTAAACTTGGTTTAACCGATAAAATTGATGAAGTTGGGAGTAAATTGAAAATTCGTTATTTTCCGACTACCACATAACAGAGCTGACGCGGCTTTCGCCAAAAGCGGTATGTGAACTAATAACTGAGCTATTTCTTTGAATTTATTGAGTTTCCAAAAGGCAATACTAAAATATTTTATAGTAAATTACTATTGGTCATCTTTGTTCAATAATAAATATAAGTAGTTATTTGGAGAAGATGCCGGGTTTAATCAACGATTATTCAGTTTATATGCAACAGAGCAAGAAGACTTAAACATTGACTGGAAAATAATAGAAAGTATTGAGGATGAAACAATAAATGCCTTAAATTAAAAATTTGTAAATTTGTCAGAACTAAATTTTATCAACGACGATACCCCAAACAATTTCTTCGGGATTGAAAAAAACCTACAGTTAATCTACCGTAAAGCAACTTCCACTCCATTCGATGTTTTTATTCAATATTATCTGCTCGAACACCCAAATCAATCCCGAAGAAATTAAGTTTTTACTGATACATTTTGCTAAAATATTGAATCATAAATTCAAATGCCTGATACGATAAATCAAAGTAGTCGCGGAAACGCTCGATCAAATACGGCATCATTACTGCTAATACAAAAATCCCGATCCACATTTTAACCGGCATACTGAGGAAAAATACATTCACCTGCGGTGCGACGCGGTTGATAAATCCGAAGAACAAATCCGTTAAAAGCAATGTGATAATAATCGGCACGGCAAGCTGAACTCCAATGCTCAAAACACTTCCGGTCATCAGCGTTAGAAATTGCGCTGCCGGTGTCCAACCGTTTTCGATATGCGGAAATTTCAAGACGGGAATAAATAAAAAACTGCGAACGAGTGCGCTGATAAAATATCGGTGTGCGCCGGTGGTCAGAAAAATAACGATGGCAAGTTGCAGTTTGAATTGTCCGAGTTCGGAAACTCTCTCCTGTAATTGCGGCGCGAAAAGTTCGCCCATTGAAGAACCGCGCTGCATATCGGCGAGTCTGCCGGCGACTTGCACGGCTTCAAAGACTAATGAGGCGACAAAACCGAGCGTGAATCCGACGAACATTTCCTTGGCGATCATTGCGATAAAACCGACTGCGCCAAACGGCAGCGGCGAACCGTCAGTCGGTAATTCGGCAATTAAAGCCGGGTAAGTGACAATCACCAGAGACATTGCTGTGGCTACTTTGACCTGCGATGGAACGACCTGACCACCGAAAAAAGGAACAACTCTGATGAATGAAATATACCGCGCGAAACACAAACCGAACAGAACAAGAAAGGATTGCGGACTCTGCCCGACCTCAAATGTTTTCAGAACAACTTCTAATAATTGAAGAAACTCTTGCATTTTTCTTAAAAAGTTTCAAATTCTTACAAATTTAAGCCGACCTGAAACCATTTATCGCATCACGCTGATCTTTAGCATTAGTCCGAAAGCACCTGTCGCAAAATCCTTTAAAGTGTCCAACATCCAACCGGCGGTAATCATAATTACTAAAATCGTCGCAATAATTTTTGGGACGAATGTCAGTGTTTGCTCCTGAATCTGTGTCAAAGCCTGAAAAAGACTGACCGCCAACCCGACAATCAGACTTGCCATCAGCGGCAGCAGCGATAAAACCAAGATCAGCCACAAACCTTCGCTTGCCAATCGAACAAATATTTCCATATCAAACCCCTTTCAGAACCATTTGCGGCAGCGAATGGTTTGAGTTTCAATTTTAAAGTTTTAATTAGGTGCCGAGATTGACCACCCGCCACCGCAGTCGGTTCTGACAAAATCGTCAGATGTAACCTAAAACGAGATTTTTTATCAGCAATTCCCAACCGTCAATCATCACGAACAAAAGTAATTTGAACGGCAGTGAAATAATCGTCGGCGAAAGCATAAACATTCCCATCGCCTGTAATATATTGGCGACGACCATATCAATTATTAAAAACGGAACGAATAAGATAAAGCCGATCTGAAAGGCTTCGGTTAATTGACTCGTAACAAATGCTGGAATAATTACGCGAAATTCTTCGGGCGTAATCGCGTTGACATCATTGCCGTTTCTGTTTGCCATCTGTTTGGCAAGGTCTAAAAACATCACACGATGCTTTTCGTGCGAATAACGAATCAAAAATTGACGTAGAGGTTCTTTGCCGCGCTGCGACGCTTCAAAAAGAGTTTTGACGGAAACCTCCGAGAAAATCGCTTCGGTGTTTTGAATTGTGCCGGCTTCCGAATACATTTTTTCGGCGACCGGCGACATAATAAAAATCGTAAGAATCAGAGAAATTCCGGTAATCACCTGATTCGGCGGAACTTGCTGAGTGCCGAGTGCGTTTCGCAAAATTGACAATACGACCGCAATTTTGACGAACGATGTCAGCATAATCAAACCGAACGGCGCAAGTGCCAGTGCGCCGACAAGAATGATTAAAACAACCGGATTTGCCGTGTCCGCCGATTTTGAAGGCAATTCCTGCCCGACGGCGAAGAGCGGTAAGAGTCCGATTAGTGCGACTGTATAAAATAAAATCTTCAAAAATCCGCGTTTCATCATTTTCCTCCTTGTTTGCGGCTGATAACTTCGTTCAATTTGTCGGAAAAAGATTTTCCGAAAGCCGTTCCCGGCGGCAATTGTCTCTGCTTCACTATTTCCTCTTCGGCGACTTTCGCGCTGACGGCATCGAGTTCGGCGATTAATTGAACGCCGTTTTCGGACGCGGCGATGAGCATCCATTTACCTGTAACTTCTATGACGTAAAGACTTTTTCGCGCGTCGAGTCCGATGCGGTCAACAACGCGCACCATATTATTTGCCCCGTAACTGACAGCAAGGCGCGGTAAAATAACACGAAAAATCAGGTATGCTAAACCGCAAACGACGACTAATGCAAAAATCGTCTGCATCATCATCCAAATGAAAGTCAGAGAGTTTCCCATAAATTGTTTTGCCGAAGATCAGTCGAAACTTATAAAAACCTCGTTTTTTGAGAACACATTCTCGGCAGAAATATCAAATAAAAACTTTTGTCAGGCGAACACCGAGTTGTCCTTCGATTTCGATTAATTCGCCAGTGGCGACAGGCTCTTCGTTGTTGTCGGCGATTAATCGAACAGGATCGGTCGGACGACAGCCGAGCGCGATAATCTGTCCGGCGCGAAGATTTTGGAGTTCACGCAAACTCAGCTTATTGCCTGCAATCTCAACGCGTAGAGCAACTTGAATATTTTCCAGCGTTGGGGAAATCCGATCTTCCGTGCCTTCCTCTTCCGGTTCTTCAGACGGTTGTTCGTCCGGTTCGAGATTTGTTTCTTCCGACAATTCAGTTTCTTTTTCGTCCATTTTGAATTTTGCGGGCGTAAATTTTCGCCGCGTTTCCTCACTCGATATACCGCTGACTCTAAAACTCAAATCGCCGGTGAAGTTATAACTTTCGGTAATTCCCTGAAGGCGAAAACTCCTGCCGCTGCCAACACAAATTTGCAAATTTTCGCCAAAATTTCCGTTTAATAAATCAATTTGCGGCTGTTCGATTAAAATTATATCATTCGGTTCGAGAAACAACAGCGTTCCGGTATCGAGAAAAGTCGTTCCGACTTGAAGGCGCAGATCGAGTTTTTCAACTATTCGCTCAAAATTACTCAGTTTTTTTCTGTTCGGCTTTTTTTGCAGAAAAGGATTCTGCGAATTAACCAGACTGTTCAAAAATCCCTGCGTTGCAAAAAGACTGATAATTCCGTCAAAGCCGTCAACTTCCAGACTGGCGACAATCTCCGCGCCGCGCTCAAAACTTTCAAATGAAATGTCTGTTTCGTTTTTGACATTTTGCAGACAAAACAACGGTTCACCGAGAAAATCATTGATTTCGCCGAGAATATTGACGGCTAAAAATTCGATAATCGTTTGCTCAATCGGCGACAAATTTCGCTGATTTTGAAAATCCGCCCCCTTCCCTCCCAGAACCAGATCAATCACGGTCGAAGCAAAATCCGTATTCATAGCGATAATTGCCGGAGAATTTTCAGGCTGGCAACCGAGCGATAAAAATACCTGCGGCGATTTGGAAATTTGGTGAATCGCCTCGCCGAGATTGGTTTCAGTCACTGAAATCACCGAGCAAACGAGGTTTTCAGGCTGTCGAAATGTAAATCTGGCAATTGAAGAAGCGATGATTTTCGCGGATTCTTCGGTAAATTTTTCCGGTAAACTATGCAAAAGCGTCGAAAATTCGGCTTCGGCATTCGACAGACGAGGAAGGCTCCGATACCACTCGAATTTCTTGCGCGGCTTCGGCTTTTTTGTAATTTCAAGAGTTTTTGAAGATTCGATTTCTTCGGGCGGTGCAACTTTCCCGCCGAAGAAGTCCACGGCAAACGGGTCAATCGGGATTCCGGGCGAGGAAACCATCTTTTCGGATTCATTCAATTGATTTGCGGCTTTCATCTGTTTTATTTATTCTAAATTTTTCCCGTTGATTCCGCAAATGTTTCCGGCTTTCTAACCTTGCGTAAACGTCCCGATTTGACTGATTGTATAATCCTGCATCGCCAGCATTTCATCGAGAATATTCAGCATTCGCGCCGCTTTTTCGAGTTCGCCGGTCGCTCTCGAAATTTTTGAACGGTCGAATTCAACCGGTTCGGAGATAACTTCCAAAAAACTTTCGCGGTCAAATTCGGAGTCATCGTCTTCAAAATTTTCATCGCGGCGGTCGCGTAAATACCTCGCCAGACGACGCATTCTTTCACGTTGTTTATTGAGCATTTTTCGCATAATCGCGCGTCTCGCCTGCGGCGTGAGATGCCGGACAAATTCGCTGTTTCCCGGCGGCGCGGCGAGAACGCCGGTCATCGTCGGACGCAGATCGAGTCCGAGCAAACGGTCGGTCGCCGAAACTCCACCGAGCGAACTCATCTGTTTTCCGGCTTCAATCTGCGATGCGTCGCGTCCCGTTGCGGCATCAGTTAAAATCTTCTGTCCGGGCGGCAAAGTCGCCGTGTCAATCGGCTGCCGGGTTTCCGCCGGTTGTCCGACCGGAAATTCAGTCTGATTGCCTTTGACGTTAGATTGCGACACGCGCGGCGTATCGCGGTCATTAATCTGACTATCAGTCAGTTTATTTATTTCGTTGCCGCCGCTTCGATTGACATTTCTTATTTCTGCCATAATTTTTATACTTCACCGCGTTCTTCCGCCATAGAATAAACCCATTGCAGAACGACCGCGACCGATTCGTAAAATTCTTCGGGAATTTCCTGTTCGACTTCAAATTCGTAAAGCGCACGCGCCAAAGGGACATCGCGTTTGACCGGAACGCCTGATTCGGCAGCGATTTGACGAATCTGCGCCGCCATTAAATCCGCGCCTTTCGCCGTAATAATCGGCGCATTGGCTTTGCCTCGTTCGTATTTCAAAGCAACTGAAATATGCGTCGGATTCGCCAGAACGACATCGGCATCACGCACCGCCGCCGCCATACTCTGCGATAAAATTTCGCGGTGAAGGGCGCGTCTTTGCGATTTTATTAACGGATTTCCTTCGGTTTCCTTATATTCTTCCTTAACCTCGTGCTTCGTCATTTTCATTTCCTGACGATGGAGCAGCCGCTGAAGGAAAAAATCCGCCGCGCCGAGAACCAGAAAAGCCAGACCAATTTTCAATGCGATTTCCAATACCAAACCGAAAGTATAAGCCGCGACGACCTCCGGCGGTTTGACGATTAAACGAATCACGTCTTCACGCGCCGCCCACAATACATATCCGGCAACGGTTGCCGTAATAATCATTTTGAAAATTGTTTTGGCAAGTTCGATATACGGACGTGATTTAAAGAACTTTTGCTTGAAACCTTCAACCGGATTGAGTTTTGTAAATTTCGGCGAGATTGATTCAAACGAAAAAATCGTCCCGATTTGGATGTAATTTCCGAGAAATGCAAAAACCAATACGACTGCGAAAATCGGTGTCAGTGACCAAACCAGTCCCTTCATTCCGCGCCACAAAACTTCATACGCGGTCGCAGCGGTAAAATCGCCTTTGAATGTCGCGGCAAATTCGATTTGATCTTTAACCGTTCCCTGCAAGATTCCGCCGATGTAACCGCCGATCAGCCAGACGACCGCCACCGTCGCAATCAACAAAAGCGATGACGTTAAATCCTGACTTTTAGCGACCTGACCTTTTTTTCGTGCGTCCTGTAGCTTCTTCTCACTGGGTTGTTCGGTTTTTTCTCCGCTGCTTTCCGACATAAATCAAAACCGTCCGTTACAAACCGATTTAATTGCGATCTCAATCTTCCATAAAATAGAAAATATCAATCGCAAAATAACGAAAAACTATTCCGAATTCTTGCGATTGATTTATTTTACTATTACAGGTTTTACTTTTACAAACTTTTCGGCTCTAAAACTGGACGTGGTAATGATTTCCTTCATCCAAAATTCTGCCGCCCAATCCCTGCACAACACGGCTCAAAGCATTAAAATTCGCGTCGGTGCTGAAATCCAAAGCCTGACTTCGCAAATGGCTGGAAATATATGTGCCGTGACCGACTTGATTATTTATTGTCCTTGTCATCGCCGCGACTGCATCACTTCGGCTGCGGTTGCTGTTTTGATATGCCGAGATAATCTGATCAACCGCCGTCTTATCCGCATATAAATTCCGAACATAGCCGGTTCCGTTATTTTGGATTAAATCATACATTGCATCTGCCTGACGTGACGGCGGACGATAACCGCTGGTAACGAACAAATCGCCGCCGGTTGCCTGATGATACCGATCCGCCAGAGTTTGAAGTGTCGGACGAAGTGAATCAGTCATCAAAATCCCCGGATTAACCTGATAATTTCTACCGTTAGTCGCCGTTGAATAACTAACATTACCGGAAGTTCCCCCCGTCGAATTCGGCGAACGCGGATTGTCTGAAAACAGCGTTCGATACGTCATTTCACCGACGCGTCCGGTTTGCTGAATATTGTTCTGCGCCTGAAAACTCTTGACGGCGGCTTCGGTTTGCGGTCCGAAAGTGCCGTAACCCGTGTTGACCTGCTGACGTGTCAGATAACCGAGATCAACAAGACGATCTTGAATTCCCTTGGTGACGCTGGTATTTTTTGCATTCGTCGCTTTACCAAGACTCAAATTAATGTCCTTCATCGCGTTTTGGGTTGCCGCGTCTAATTTACCGCTTGTTTCCAGATTCGCACTCTTCTGAAACGCTTTCAGAGACGCTTCGGTTTTCGGTCCGAAGATTCCCGCGCCGGTTGCTTTTTGTGCCGAAGTCATAAAACCGAGTTTGATTAAATTATCCTGCAATTGTTCGACCGCCGGACCGCGACTGCCGCGCTGCACGTCATTGGCAGTCGGCGGTTTTGTCGGAATAGGTGGTGTAGTCGGTGTCGTCGTGGGCGGCTGTAAACCGAACAATCTGCGTCCGGTGTTGTCGTCCATCAAACCGGTCGCCGGTAAATTATTCGCCTGCTGAAAACGCTTGACGGCGGCGGAAGTATTGCCGCCCCAATTGCCGTCGGCAAAATTTTTCTTTTGATTATCGGGAACAAAACCTGCGTCCGACAATTTTTGTTGGACGGCGCGAATGCCGCCGTACATTCGCGCCGCGACGGGCGTAACTGCTTCCCCTGCCGTAATTTGCCCGTCTTTATTCCAATCCAGAGGATTTTGATCGTAAGCCCTTGTTCCTTTTGTAAACAAAACGTCATCACTGTTCTGCCGCGCACGTCCGCTCAAAACCGAAGTGTATAAACCTTCTAAAGTCGAGAGTTTCCCTTTATACTGCGCCTGATCGAAATATTTTTCAACGAAACGAAGCTGCTCAGTCGAACTCATCTGCGCCAATCTGTCGGTGGTCGTCCCTAAACCCTGCGCCGTCGAAGGCAGAAATTGAATCAACCCGGTCGCACCGATGCCGTTTGTTTCTCCGGGATTAAAAGTTCCGCCGGTTTCAAAACTCATCACCGACAAAATATATTCGGGACGTGTGCCGAGCCGCTGCGCCATTCCTTCAACCTGATTTAGAAATTCGGGGGTCACGAAACGATTATTTTTAACGCCTTGAATCTGGTTGTAATCAAAGCGATTATTGGTATTTGCCGCTAATGTGTTATTCAAACCCGTTCGTAAAATCTGATTGCGGTCAACCAAATTTTTTTCAACTGCGCCGGTGTCTGAATTCGGATTGTTTGCCGGATTCAAGCCGTTCGGCTGCAAAAAAGAAAGAGGTTCACGTTTCGGATCGGCTGGATTTGCGGTAACTCCCAAAGACTTAAATACATCTTCGCTGAAATTATTCGGACTAATCGGATTCGATTTCATTAGTTTTTCCCCTGAATTTTATTTTTGTAATTAAAATGCCTTGAATATAAGTTATCGGCTGACAAACGAAAATGTTTCCCGAATATCAAATTTTTTATTCGGGGCAGCTTCTATTCAATACAGAAACACGCACGATGTAAGTGTGCTTTGATTACCGGCACACTTACATCGTGCGTGTTTCTGTATTTTCTAACCTGTAATTATTTTAATCTTTGCAGAATGTTTAAAATTTTGCGGTGCATAAACGGGTCTTTGGAAATGTAATTGCTCAAGTCATCCGAGATTTTTTTGCCCTGTTCCGATTCGCGTACGTCGTCCTGAAGCCGCGAACTGACGAGATAATGCGCCGATTCTTTAACGGCGGACATTGAGCCTTCGGGCGAATCGAGATTGGCGTTTGAAGCGATTTGCTTAAAAGCACTGCGCGTCGGACTGCCGGCTTCGGCGGCTGAACCGGCTTGGTCGAGTTGTCCGGCAACTTCGGCTAGTGCCGTTTCAAAACTTTTGTCAATTTTGCCGCCGCGCAATTCATCTTTGCCGCTGATTTGATCAAGCGATTCTGTGCCGCTGCTGAGTGGTGAACTTGTTTTTTTAACCGACATCGCGTTTTTACCTCTGAACTTAAAGCGAAATTATAGTGAAAATTTCTCCTTTTGTTAAACGGAAAACTCGATAATCTTCCGATTGAACACGATTCGCTTCTAATATTTCGTGCTTCACGATTAATTATCGGCATTTTTTGACAATTGTTTCTTAATAATTAACTGTTGGAACGCGGTCGCCCTCAAATGCCTGTTTGCCATTTATAGATTTTAATGATTGATTTACGACACGCAAAGCTGCGTGAGTTCCAAATAATTTCACAAAAAATTAATTTTCGGGAAACATTTATATCTTTTTGCCGAAAACTTATTCTAAGACAAAAAGTTTGGAGGAACGCAACGGATGGGTTTGGGCATAAAAGGCATCACGGCGGACATCGGCACGAATTTATTAAAACCACTCGAACACGCTGATTCTCTGAAAAAGACGATCCAAAATAAAATCCTGAATGACGGCGCGGCAATCGGAAGTTTCGTCAGAAATCCGGCGGAAAGTCTCGGCGATGTTTACGCTTCGCGCACCGGACTTTCAACTGCGCTCAACTCTTTGAGTTTACGTCTTCCGCGTGAAGAACTACCGTCCGACAAACAATTTGACGGTCATTTTGTCGGCGCGAACGGTCAAACCTTCGCGCCGAACACACCTTTAAACAAGATTCCCGCCGTCACTCCGCAAGGCGGCGTTCGCAGCAACGAAACTATGATTTACGTTAACGGAATTCAAACAAATGTCGCCGGACAGTCGAACAGTTTGCAGGCAATTGCCGATAATTCGGGTTCGCGCGTGATCGGCGTTCATAACGCGACGGGAACATTTGTCGGCGATGTCGCGCAGAGTCTCGGCGACAAACTCGACATCGGAAGAAATCCGGCGGTTGATACGCTTGCCGACACGGTTTACAGCGAATTAAGAGCCGGGCGCGAAGTTCATCTGCTCGCGCATTCACAAGGGGCGATTATCACGAGCCGTGCTTTACAGGATGTCAAAAATCGCTTGATGCTCGAAGACGGAATGCCGCAAAATCGCGCCGAAGCCTTGATGAATAACATCAAAGTCGAAACATTCGGCGGCGCGTCAAGGCGTTTTCCCGACGGTCCGCAATACGTTCATTACGTCAACCGCAACGATGGCGTGCCGCAGGCTTTCGGACTCCGTTCGTGGCTCAACCCGTTCGCCCACGCCGGGAAAGATGCCGTCACACATTATTTCAGCGAAGGAAAACCGCTCGTTTCACACGGCTTTGAAGAATTTTATCTGCCCGAAAGAGTTTCGTTCGAGCAGGCGCGACAAGGTAATTTCAAATAAATTAAAATCTTTGGATGACGAAAGAAGAGGCAATACTGCAAATCGAAGTTTTTTTTCGCAGATTGGGAGAAAAATCAATCTTTTTTAAAGAGAAAAATTTTATCGAAGCGCGGATCGGCGAAGTGTTGATCGGCTTTGAATATGACGAAGCGGAAGAACTTTTATCGGCGCAAGCATTGATTTATCGTTTTCGCAGCGAACCGAAAGACAAAGTTTTGGATGCAGTTTTCAACGAAGAATCTGATGCCAATAACGGCGGCGGCAGAATCGTTTTCAATAGCGAAAATTTCGCGTTTTATTTGCAGAAGGATTTCGTCGGAAAACTCTATGACGCTGATTTTTACGAAGAAATCAACAAACTCGCCCAAGCAAGTTTGCGGTGGAACAGTGAAATTTTAATGCAAGCCGCCGGAAAAGCCGATCAAACCAGTGAGAATTAAGAAATGAGAGTCAAAATACATTTGATCTCTCATCTCACATTTCTCACTTCTCACCTTTTTTTAGAACAATTGATTTAATTTCTGAATCGCAATCTCTGCCGGCATTTGTTCGTGTGTTGATTGTTTGAGAAAATTGTTGACCGCATCAATTCTCGAAATGGCAAAGTCTGTTTTCGGATCGCTTCCCTTCTTATACGCGCCGATTAAGATCAAATCTTTTTGCGCTTCGTAAGTCGCCAAAACTTCACGCAGTCTGCCTGCCGATTCGAGATGCCGTGCGTCGGCGATTCCGCTCATTACACGCGAAACCGACTCATTGACATCAATCGCCGGATAATGATTTTGCGCCGCGAGTTTGCGTGATAAAACGATGTGTCCATCCAAAATTGAGCGCGTTTCGTCGGCAATCGGTTCAGTCATATCGTCGCCTTCGACCAAAACCGTGTAAAATGCCGTGATCGAACCTTTGTCCGAATTACCTGTTCTTTCAAGCAATCTTGGCAGTTCCGAAAATACCGAAGGCGGAAAACCGGAACGTGCCGGAGGTTCGCCCGCCGCGAGTCCGACTTCGCGCAAAGCACGCGCAAACCGCGTCACCGAATCCATCAAAAGCAAAACTTTTTTGCCCTGATCGCGGAAATATTCGGCAACGGCAGTGGCGACATACGCGGCTTTCATCCGAATCAACGACGGTTCGTTTGACGTAGCGACAATTACGACCGAGCGTTTCAAACCTTCTTCGCCCAAATCCTGTTCGAGAAAATCACGCACTTCACGTCCGCGTTCGCCGATCAATGCAATGACATTGATTTCGGCTTCGGTGTTTCGCGCCAGCATTCCGAGCGTCGTTGATTTTCCGACACCGGCGGCGGCGAAAATTCCGATGCGCTGCCCTTCGCCGACGGTTAAAAGTCCGTCAAGAACGCGAACGCCGGTTTTTAATTGTTTCGTGACGCGCTGTCGTTTCATCGGATCAGGCGGACGCGCCGCGACAGTTTTATCCACCGCGTCTTCGATAACTCCTTTACCGTCAAGAGGTTCACCGAGACCGTCCAAAACGCGTCCGAGCAAACCTTCACCGACACGAATCGTCAGAGAAGTTCCGGTTGGAACGACTTCTGCACCCATCGCCACATCGGAAACATCGCCCAAAGGCATCAATATAACTTCACTTCCGCGAAATCCGACGACTTCCGCCCGCAGAACTTTGGCGCGGTGCGGTGAGTAAATCAAACATAATTCGCCGACGCGTGCGCCCGGAACGGCGGCACGAATCAACAAACCGATCAATTCCGTGACGCGCCCGCGCACTTCGACTGAAGAAATCCAGTCAACGGCGGAAATGTATGGTTGAAGTTCGATCATTTTAATAAAATGTAACGCCGTCCGTCCCGTAAGCGTCCCGCTTACCTGTTTTTATTGCAGTTTTTTTCACGGTATGGAGAGTGCGGGCGGGACGCGCCGCACGACTGCCGCCGGGACGGACGGCGTTACACTAATCCTGCGTTCCTTCGCCTTCCGACTGCGAAAGCAGTGCGCGTTCCAAAACTCTTAACTGCGTTTCGAGCCGTGCGTCAATCGTGCCGACTTCCGATTCGATCATACAGCCGCTCGATAAAACACGCGGATCAGCAACGAAGTCAATGAATTGAATTCTGCCGCCGGACGAATATTTTTGCGTGTCGCTTTCGACTGCCGCTAAATCTTTCGGATTAACGCGAACCGTAATTTTTTCCTGCTGACGGGCATTTTGAAGCGCGGTCGTGATAATTTGAATGATTGTTTTATCGTCTTTTTTGATTTCGCGTCCGATGATTTTTTCCGCCAGACGAACGGACAGCCGCAACAAATCTTTTTCGGTTTCGCGCCAGACTTTTTCGCGTATTTCGCGTGTTTCGATTAAATTTCGCTCAAATTCGGTGAGTGCGTTTTCCGTACCTTCGCGGTAGGCTTCAAGTTTTAATCTTTCAGCGTCGGCTTCGGCTTCGCGGCGAAATTCGACAGCAAACTCTTGGGCTTCTTCAATAATTCGGGCAGCTTCGGATTGTGCCGAAACAATCTGATTTTTGATGACTTTTTGCTTGACGGCGAGATTGCCGGAAATTTTATGCCCGTTACTTTTGATTAAATTGCCGGAAAGCGGAATTTCTTGATTCATCATTTTACAATCTGCCGTTTTGTTTGAATTTTACTGCCAACCGCTCGATTATTTTTCGCCTTTTATCTTTTCTGATTTTATTTTCATCGTCGGCATTACGATATTTTTTTTCGGAAAGCCCGATCAGCCGATGCCACTTTTTGACTTCACGGATCGAAAGTTTTTGTCCCGCGTATTTTCGCTGATTTTCATCGCGCTGAACAAAGGCTATTGCCAGCAATTTCAAACCAACCTTTCTCAAAACGATTTCCGGCTTTAATTCGGGACTCCAGCTTTTACGGACGAGTTCGTCGGCTTGCGCGACCCAAAAGGGTCTTATTTTTTCGAGTTCCGTAATGTAAAGCGCAATTTCTCGCGTGTCTGCTTCGCTGAAACGATTGAGAAATGCGGCGAGGGTTTCTTTTGAACTAATGCCGCGACACGCAATCGCCACTTCGCGTAAACCGAGGTGACGAATAAATCTTTCGAGTTCGTCAACCGTAAATTTGTCAATTTCATCCGGCTCGAAAATGTCCTCAAGCGCGGTGAAATCCGAAAGAAATTTTTGCTTGATTGCCGCTAAAATGTCGTTGTTAATTTGATTTCCCGTTTCGCTTCGCGTCGAGGGATTTTCGCCGGAATTGAAACTCAAATCAAGATACAGCGCAATCCGGCGGCTGAGGTCGGCAGGCAGATTTTTTAGAATCAAATGTTGAATATTTGACGGTTCTTTAACCAGCGATTCAACGATGTGCGACGGATTGATATTTTCATCAAGCCGAACGGCGCGACCACGACGACGTATATTATCCAGCCAGATTTCCTGCCAGCGTTCACGATTTTCAGGCGGCAATCCGTCAATAAATTCAGCGCGTAACTCTAGATTTTTAAGGTCTTCGTTATTTATTGCCCCGAATGTTTTTTTTACCGAATCAACCGATTTTTCGTCGGCTTCCGCTTCGTTTCCGGCAGCGAACTTTCTTCCGAAGGCGAGCGCGAGAACTAACAAAACATCTGATTTTTCAGTCTGTGAAATTGATTTCATTCGTTTTTAGCAACCTGACTTTACGGAAGATTTTCGTCATCGTCATCGTCAAAATCGTAACCATCATCAATCAGAGAGGTTGGTTTCGGCATTTCCTGAACATTGTTTTCCACTAATTCTTCGTTTGGAGGTATTTGATTACGGTTCTTTTTCCGCATTACAAAAATGACTGAAAACAATCCTAAAACCGCCGCAAAAGCGATTCCTGAAACAAGCGCAATGCGCGTCACATTGTAAGCGACTTTGTTGTCAGGCAGAGGACGCAACGGTTTTGGGATTAAAACGACGGATACCTTTTCAGGCTGTAAGGCAGGAATGCTGCGCGCTACCAATCCGGCAATGTCTTCTCTACTAACCTGAAATGTCGGAGTCTTGTAATAAACCGTCACGGAAGCCGTTGACGGATACGGGTTTATGGCGAGTGTCCGATCCTCCGGCGGAACGAAATTGACATCAACACAAGTCGCTCCCGGCATATTGCGAAGCTGCGACTCAATATTCATTTTCATTCGACGCTGTTCGCGGGCTTTTTCGACTTCTAACGAAGTAATAACCGTACCGCCCTCAATATCACTCGGTTCGGGTTTGCCGAGACAATGGTCTTCCATCAACTGAATCGCCGACGCGACTGTTTCATCGTCGCCGTTCACCGAAACTTCAAATGTTTTGCGGTCGCCTTCGCCGACTTCGTTTTTCTTTGCTTTAATGCCGTTTTCGCCGAGAACATCAATTATTTGATTGGCTTCGGCTTCATTTTTAACTGATTGAAGCTTTTTTGTCGAACATCCGCCGAATAAAAAAACGGCTGTCAAACATAATAAAATGCCTTTTTGTCTCAATATTTCGGACGATTTTTTTAACATCTTTTTAATTCTCGCTGGATACTTTAGTTGCTCAATTCTTCAATCGAACCCGGTAGTAACGCTTCGGGGAGTTCGGCAAATTCGTTTTCAAAACTGCCGAATTCGTGATTCATCATTGATGACCGCATAGAGATTCTGCCAATCGGCTGAATATTAAGTTCCGGCGTTAATTCCTGATAGGATAAAACCGAAAGGTTCTGAAATTCGAGTTCGACCATTTTTCGCACAAACCGGCGAAGTTCCATATCCGTCACTATGACAGGCTGCTGCGCGGTCGGCGGCTGATCGGCAATCTCGCGGCGAATCGCATCCAGAATATCGTGAGCAATCGTCGGATCGAGCGATAAAAACGAACCTGTCGAAGTTCGCCGAATCGCGCCGCGAATGACATCTTCGATTTCTGGATCGAGCAGATAAACGAACAGAGTTTCACTGCCGAGCGCGTATCTGAACGAAATGTAACGCCGCATCGCCGCCCGGATATGTTCGGTCAGCATCACCGGGTCTTTCTCGATTCTGCCCCATTCGCTCAACGCGTCGAGAATTGATTTCGTGTCACGAATTGAAATTCCTTCCTGAACGAGTCTTTGCAAAACATCGGTAAATTGATGAATCGTAATGACTTTGCCGATAGTTTCCTCGACCAGTTTCGGCATTCCGCGTGAAACGAAATCGAGATAACCCTGCGCTTCCTGAATGCCGATAAAATCGTGCGCGTAACGGCGCATCACGCGTGAAAGATGAAGCAGCATCACATCTGCCGGTTCCCAAACCTTCAATCCGGCAGTTTCGGCAATGTGTTTTTGTTCAGCGGGAATCCACGCGCCCGGACGCAAATCAGCAGGGTTACTGACGTTTTCACCTTCGATGCCGAAAACGCGGATATTTTCTGCTGAATCATTTACATAAACGCAGTCGGGACGCAGTGAACCCGTGCCGACCGGAACTTCCTTGATCGCAATGTAATATTCGTTCGGTGTAATCGGCGCATCACCGCCGACATAGCAGAAAGGAACCATTACGCCTAAATCATAATACAGCGCGTTGCGAAGTTTCGGAATTTCGGCGCGGAATCTTGCGCCTTGCGGTGTGTTTTTATCAATTAAAGGAGTTAATTCACGGCTCACGACAAGTGCCATCGGAACCGTAAAACTCATCTGCAATTCCTCCGAATCGCTCGAGGGCTGCGATAAATCGGGCATCTCGCCTGTTTCAATCAGTTTTCTCTGGCGGCGATGGAGAAAATAACCGATTCCCGCCGCGCCGATTCCGACCGGCACAAACAATAAATTAAGCGGTGTCAGTAAAAGCATCACCCCGCCGGTAATAAACAACGGTCGCGGCGAGTTGAAAATCTGCGCGGTAATGTCGGAGCCGACGTTTGAAGTGTCGTCGTGTGACGACACGCGCGTCACAACGATACCTGCCGAAAGAGTAATCAGAAGCGATGAAATAATTGCCGCGAGTCCGTCGCCGAAGGTCGCAATCGTGTATTTATTGGCGGCTTCGGGAAACGTCAAATGGTGCATTAAAACGCCTGCCGTCAGTCCCGCAACAATATTGACAAGGGCAATAATAATCGTGCAAATCGCATCGCCTTTGACGAATTTCATCGCGCCGTCCATTGCGCCGTGAAGCTGCGATTCCTTGCCGAGTTCGATACGCGTCATTCGCGCCTGTTCCTGCGTTATCAATCCCGAACGCAAGTCTGCGTCAATCGCCATTTGTTTTCCGGGCATCGCATCAAGCGTAAACCGCGCCGCAACTTCCGCAACGCGCTCCGAACCTTTACTGACGACCAGAAACTGCACGACAAGAATAATAATAAACAGCACCGCGCCGGTAATTAAATTTCCCTGCGCCGTGACGTGTCCGAGCGATTCCACGACTGAACCCGGATCACCGTGCGATAAAATATTGCGCGTGACCGAAACGCTCAAAGTCAGTCGAAAAATTGTTGTCAGCAGGAGAATTGTCGGGTAAGAAGTCAGTTGAACGGGCGAATTGATGAAAAGCGAAGTTACGAGAACCGTGATTGAAATCCCCAAATTGACCAGAATCAGTACCGAAACGGCTTCGGCGGGCAGCGGAATAAACAAGGTTCCGACAACCAGCAAAAGACCGATTGGCAAAAGCAAATCTTTGTATTTTGCCAACAATGCGGTAAAGTTACCCGGACTGAAAAGCGCGTTAAAATCTAGTGAACTGCCGACAGCTTTCATTTGAATTTTCTTCCTTCGCCTTAATTGATTTCAACTTATTCTAACAATTTATAACGATTTGCAAAAGTATTATTTGACCTTAAAACTTAATAAAGTTCTAAAATCAAATAAATGACCGCCGCCGTGATTAGCGTTCCAATGGACATAATAATAATTTCAACTAGCGTAAAATGCCCGAAAAACTTGCGCCGCCGGCGTTTTTTTTGAACCAGCGGCGGAACGCGGCTGCTGTGAATAAGTTCGGATTCGTCAGTCAGGCTGTGGTTTGCACCGGTGTCTGTGATTAATCTTCCGTCGTTGTCCAGTAAAATCGGCGGCGGCAATTCCTTCGGCAAAATCGAATCAAGAATCAGCAGCGCGGTCGGTTCGTGAAATTTGATAATTGTTTCAGGGCAAGGTTTCCCGTTATCTTTCGACAAAAGCGTGAGACGATCATCATTTTTTAAACGATGCGGTTCGGCAAGCGTTTGATCGTTAAGCCAAATATTGCCGGATTTCAGCGGATAAACGACGACTCCGCTCCAATCTTTGCGAATCTGCGCTCGCGGGATTTCGATTTCATCAGTCTGCGATGTCAAAATACAGTCGCCGGAATTTGCCCAGCCAAGCCACATTTCTTCGGACTCGACGTAAACGCGGCGGTTTTCATCAGTTTTGTCCTTAATTAAAAAGTAAAACTTTTCTTCGGCACGCAAGCCTTCAAGAACATCAGACAAATTTCGTTCCGGCTTTTCGACGTTGTTTGGCGAAACACCGTTGGACTTAATAATTTCCGCTAAATTCAATTCGACTTTATTTTCGGCGGTCGTTGAGTTTATTTCGATTCCGGCTAATAACGCGGCGGCGTTTTCGGGAGTTTCAGTGATAAAAATATAAGTTCCGACTTTAACGACATCTCCGACCTGAAGATTATGAAGCGAACCCTGCGCGAGCGATTCACCGTTGATTTCCGTCCCGTCAACGCGGCACATCAAAGTTGCCGAATCCCTTTCACAGACAATTACAAACTGCTCGGCGGCAACTGCATCGTCATTTAACTCGATGGTCGCCGAAGTGTCATTTCCGACCGTAATTATCCCGTTTGTTGGAATTTCCTGCGAGAGTTCCGGGACAAAACTTCCCTGATTTTTGACCAATAAACTTTTAACCATTCAAAAATTAACAAAACCTTTTGACAAATAATTCACTTATCAATGATATTATCATAAGGAAAATACAGTAGATAGTTTTGGCGTTTTCAGGGGTGTTAAATTTAAGTTAGTTTACTCTAAAATTATGCAGAACGAAAAGCATTTAAATAACTTAGAAGCGAATGACCAAAATAATGCGATGGATTCGCAGGATTTGGCGAAGTTATTCAATTATCCGTCAATCGGCGAACTTTTCAGCGGAAACGATTCGCGTCGTCTTGACGAATTTTCCTCAAAACTTACCAACACCCGTGAAAATCTCGAACGAATCGTTCGTTACGGCAATCGTGACGAAGCCGCCCGCGCCACTCGCGCCGTTCGCGGCATCGAAGTCACACTTGAGTTTCTCAATACTCTTCAAAATTTTCGCCAAAAAGGAAACAAATAAATTTCATTTGTCGAAACACGCACTAATTTTATTTGTTTCAATAATTTATTTTCATAGTTACTCAGTGCATATTTCTGCAAAAAAAATACAAAAATCAAAAAAATCGGGAAACTTTTTCCGATTACCGACGATAACTCTTATTGAACAGATAATTTTGACTTTTAACCATTGATAACGAGTTCATTTTAATGCACGAAAGAGAGGTAAATTTTAAGTTATGCCAAATGATACATTAATAACGCCGGTTAGAACCGATAACCTTCCGCCGGTCACACAAGTTTATCCGGGAGTTGAATTACAGCAAAAAACAAAAGAACCCAATAAGTTTATGCGCGTTCTCGGCGGCATCGCGGGTGGAGCATTAAATTTGGTTGCGCCGGGTTTGGGTGGAATTCTCGGAAACGTCATTGGCGGCAGCGGCAACTCGACCGCCGGCTCTTACGGAGCTTTAATTGACCAACAGCGTCAATTTGACGAAATGCAAAAATATAATCAGGTTTCGACGATGCAGCAGCAACGTCAGCAAAATCAGATGATGAACCAGCAACAGCAGCAGGGAATGCAGATGCTCGGCGTTCAGCAGCGAGTCAGTATGCAGGCGCAGGAATTTACGACGGTTTCAAATCTTTTGAAAACCCGTCACGACAGCGAAATGTCGGCAGTCAACAATATTAAATCATAAGTTTATACGGTTTCGGCAGAGGTTATATTTATTTATTTACATAATAATAGCCATTTCGTTAAACCTCTGCCGAATTTATTTCTATGAAAATCAGTGAAGTTCCGATCAGCAACGAAGAATTGCGCGTGATGCTTGAAACCGGCTATATTTTGCGCGAAGCCGCAAAGTTTGATGAAGCCGAATTACTCTTTCGCGGCGTGATCGAATTTCTCCCTGAGTCGGATGTCCCGCAAGTCGGACTCGGCACGGTTTTCTTACAAAAAGGTGATTTTTCAGCGGCGCAGGATGTTTGTCAAAAGGCTTTGGAGATGAATCCAACGAGTGTTTATGCGCGTGTTCATTATGCCGAAGCGCTGCTTTTCGGCAACCAGCGCGAAAAAGCCGAAACAGAATTACAAGATATTATCGGTAAAAATCCTGATTCTCCGCATTGCCAGACGGCGCAGGCATTGCTTGACGCGGCGGATTTGATTGCTCCGGTTTAAAATTTCC
Source organism: Pyrinomonadaceae bacterium (assembly GCA_965247805.1). GTDB lineage: Bacteria > Acidobacteriota > Blastocatellia > Pyrinomonadales > Pyrinomonadaceae > JAFDVJ01. The sequence continues at coordinate 1,758,078 of OZ252034.1, read as the reverse complement.
CACTAAAAGCAGTGTGAATTTGGTGTTTCTCTTCATTTGGGGTTGGAATTTTCTTTTGTTCGGGAAAATTTCAACCCATTTTTTTATTTTAATTCACGCAAAACGCGCGATTTTGTCGGTGATTCATTCAATATTCCCAAAATATTTTCGAGCCATTGACGATTGTCCAGTGCTTCGGACGGCGGATGAAAATCACTGCCGAGTTCGCTCAAAACATCTTCGAGACTTGATCCGTCGAGACCGAGCGACAACAAATCTTCCAACTCATTTCGCAGACGACCGACCGTGACCGGCGGATTGACGGCTTTAAAGTGCCGAACAACCGCTGAAAATGACGGTTTTACGCCTTCCCAACGATAATCGGTCGTCCAGCCTTGATAAAAATAACCGCCGAAAAATTGGTATAACTCAGGGAATTTGAAACGGTAATTGCTCACATTTATTTGTGTCGTGATTTATTTTACCAGAAAAGATTTAAGAAAATGCCAGCCCTGCACCGAGCCGTCGCGCACCAGCACGATTCGTGCCGTATTTGCCGTGAAGAAACCGTCTTTATTGCGTTCGACAACGACACCGACCGGCTTTTCAAAGTTGATGTCTTTGACGAAACGATGATTTCCGCTTCGCAGCCAATCGTCAATGTCCTGATGATAAAGATTAACGAAATCCTTCTGCGCCTGCCGTGCATCGTCAGGATTGTGAAATGACGAAGCCGATTTATTAGGAGCGAGTGCCGGATTAAATTCTAAAAACTGCCGCAGAGCCGATTCGGTATTGGTAGTTTTTTGTTTGTCGCCGTGATTTTTTATTTCGTCTTTTTCGTTGGCGGTATATTTAATTGCAGAATCAAATTTCTTTAGCTCTATTTTGTTAGTTTGCGCGGCGTTCTTCATCGCCTTCTCCCCGGCATTTTGCAAACTCGTAATCAATTCGTAAATCTGCGCCAGCGCAATCGAACGACTGACCAATCCGCCGCGATCAGTTGTTTGCGAAGCGAGACTGACGGTTGCCAACAAAACGCCTAACTCGTTATTGGCAAGTAATATACGAACAAATTTCTGCACCGCCAAATCGAGATTCGCCGTGGATTTTGCGGCTGCGGAATCAGCAATCAACACTTTCACCAACTGACCGACATCGCGCAGATTTTTCATCGAAACGTCGTTCGGTAAAACATTTGCTTTCAAGGCGGCGAGATTATTTTGAATATCGGCTAATTTTTCGCCCGGAACGATCAAACCGCGCGTAATCAGCATTCCGTTCACGATGTCCTGCGTCTTGCAATTCTGCAAATGTTCCAGAGCCTTTTCCGGCAAATGCGGCGGCATCAATTCAACGGCGGCGTGCATTTTTTCGCCGATATTGAGTTGCTTAAATGGAACTGCTTCAAAATCAGCACTTTTTAAAATCACGTTTTTTGCCGTCTGCACTTGTTCCTGAAGTTGGTGCGAAATCTCGGCGGAAATATGCTGAATCATTTTGCCGTTCAAACTTTGCGGATTATTTAATGAATCAACCACACATTTGCTGATATTTTGAACAAGACTGTTGACTTCGTGCGGCAGAACGGACTGAACCTGATTTTTACTTTGTGCCGTCGTTTGAAGCGTTTGCGCCGTCACCAACTTATTAACCGCATTGTTTTTCAAATAAATATCGGTTTGCTGCAAAACCTGACTGACAACATTTTTAATTAAACCTTTCGGCTGATTTCCATTAGCCTTCAGATTAATATCAACTGAAAACTTCTCGCCTAATTTTTGCTCGATTTTCGCTCCCGTATTTGTATTTCGCGGAGTTTGAGAAGTCTGTCGGTTATTTGGATAATCTTCGTGATCTTTTAAATGATTTTCGTGGTTTTCCGTGTGAACTTCTTGATTTCCACGATTATTTCGTTGGCTTTCGTTGGTTTGATTTTGCGGATGATTTACTTCGCTGCGGCTGCGACCGTTTCGGACTTGATTTTCATTTTGCCCGTTTTTATTGTCCGTTTGATTTTGACCGTTTCTAATCGGAGTTTGATCCCGCTTATTTTCGTTGTCAGTCCGATTTTGTTCGTTTTTGCCTTCTTTTCGAGGTTGTCCGTTTCTAATCGGTTCTTGATTCTGATCGTTTTTTGGAACAGTTTGATTCTGCCTGTGGTTCGCACCTTTGTCAGCTTGTTCGTTCCTCGTTTGATTTTGATTCTGTCCGTTTTTTACCGGCGTTTGGGTTTGACCGTTGTTATTACCTTTTTGATTTTGACCGTTATTATTGCCTTTCAGATGTCCGCGTCCGTTTTCTAAACCTCGGTCGAAAGCGCGTTCCGTGCCGTATTTGACGTGATTCCCGTCCTCGCCGCGATCTACTTCACGATTGCGGTTTCCCTTCAAATCAGAGGCAGTTTGTCCGTTATTTTGACGCGGAACGTCTCGTGCAGTTTGATTTCCGTTACCTTTTGTTTCGGGCTGATTATTTCCTTTGCCGTGATCGTCGTTTTTTAAGTTAATTGTGTCCGGCTTTTTTCCGCTGGCATCTTCGGCGTGGTCAATCCGGCGTGTGTGATTGGGATTTTGATTGAGAGTATGATTGACACTTTGAATTGCTTTGTTGCTTTGGGTATCCGTATTTCTTGCCGAACCACCGATTTTGACATCAAGGTTTAGTAGATTTCCGACCTGAGCTTTCACGGAAATTCCGTTGTTATTAACCGGATTCGACATAAATTTCCCCCTAAATCAAAAATTGTAAAGGCTCTGCCAAAGTCGTTTTATTTCACCTTGTTTTTCGCCGCCTGACGAAGCGACAAAAGCAATGCCCGCGCCCGAAGTGTTGATTGACGTTCACCTTTCGGATCGTTTTCGAGTGCTTTGCGTAAATCTTCAATGCCTTTTTTTACTTCGCCCTTTTGCAGATACAATTCGCCGCGACCGGCAAGTGCGTCAACATTGGCAATGTTAAATTGCAGCGACGCGTTAAATTCGTCAAACGCCTTGTCGGTTTCGCCCATTTTCCACAAAACCACGCCGAGATGACAGTGAAAAACGCTGTCGAATGGATTTGCCGCTACCAAACCGGCGTAAATCTGTCTGGCTTCTTCGAGTTTTCCCGAAGTCAACAATTGATAACCGCGTTGAGCAATTTCATAAAGCTGTTCCCGGCTGATGCCGACGGCTTCGGCAATCGTAATTTGTCCGGTGATGAGCTTTTCCTGAACTTCACGTTTTCGCGCTTCCGAGTTGGTTTGTTTAGTTTGATTGGCTTCCATTTTCTCTCTCTACTTTAAAATTATAAATTGTGTGAAGCGCGATTTTTGAATATTTCGCGCTTCACACATCTTAAATTATATCAAACATTTTTACGCATACATCGTGCCGCGATTGCGGAATGATGACATCTGGTCGCTCAGTTTTGCGAGTCGCGCCATCACGCTGAACATTTCACCGAAAAGGCGGAAAGCCTGACGCATTTGGCGTTGGTGATGTGGTCTGTCATAACGAACTCCGTTACGGTTGCCCGACCACAAATTATTTGTGTTATTAGTTCTGCCAGAATTGTTTTGATTTTCTCTGTTACTGAACAAACCGGTGTTATAAGGATTTGAGCCGAAATTGTTCGGACGCAAATTTTGATTCCAACCACCCATCAAATCGTTGACAAAATTGTGGAGTAACTGCACAAAATCGTTGTTGTTGTTGTTGTTAATCGGAGTGTTACCGGCTGCCAGATCGTTGCCGAGTTTGAACGAATCGCCGCCGTTGTTGCTGCCGACGATTTCCTTGCCTTGAAATGACCAGTCATCGGTTTCCTTACCCATTACGAAAACGTCGTTGCCGCCGAAATCATTGGCGTGGGCATAACCGTCCTGTGTGATTTGGCTGGTCACGCCTTTGCCTTTATCAATTCCCGAAATCGTTGCGCGTTCGTTGCCGCTGATAATTTCCAAGCCTTGCGTGACGGTCGCGCCGTTGCCGTAAGGTGTCGTCGTGACATTGATTTTTGTGCCGTCGCCCAACATAAATGTCGAGTTACGTTTGAAATCCCATCTGCCGCCGTCGCCTTCGATAACGTGCGGATCGCCCTGAACATCCGTGACTTTGCCGTCCGGTCCGGTGATTTTCCAATTGAACTTATCGGTTGATTCGATTTTGTAACCGCCCGCTGTTGTAATGGCATTTCCGTCCGATTTTAGACTTCCCTGCGGCTGCGAACCGTCTTCAATCTGCGGCGGATGAACACAGCCGCCGTCGCCTGATCTGAAATTTTGATTGCCGTTGAACTGATTGCCAACCTTGTCGAACAATTGTGAAAAGTCCTTGAAGATATTTGAAAGAATATCATCTACGCCTTGAAAAGCGGCTTTATCTAAACTGTCAAGAACATTAGAATTCACACCGTTTGAATTAAAATTGAAAACAACACTTGTATTATTTACATTAACGCTCATTTTTTTTCTCCTGTCGAAATTATTTTTTTATTTTATAGCGAAGTTCGTCTTAAAAGCTCTTCCAACAAATTTTCTCGCCTGTTGTAGAAATTATCGGCGGCATTTGGAAAAAGTTTCCTAAAGAGGTGAAAAAAATAATTTTATTCGTTTGACAGGACACCGATCAACGCCAAACGCTGCCGCAAACGGCTGACGGCTTTCGAGTGCAGGCGCGAAACCCATGATTTATTGACACCCATTTGTTTAGCAAGTTCGGTCGTTGAAAGATGCTTAAAATATAGCGATTCGATGATTTCTTTCTCTTTGTCGGGAAGTTCATTAACCGTTTCGCGCACTAACTGCATCGTTTCGCGGAATTCGACGGCGACATTCGGCAAATCGCGCGAATCGGCAAGATCAGGCGCGTTTTCTTCACTGAGCGATAACAAATACGCAGGAATCAGCGAATCAACAAATTTTTCGATGGTTTGAATTTCGTCGTCAACCGAAGTTGCGGGATTTTCGAGTTCGTCATCGGAAGCGGTCTGCACCAAATCATTTAACGCGGCTTCGCGGCGTACCCAGGCATCGTTCGGTGTCCGCGTGAGAATTCCCATCTGCCGCAAACCGTCGAAAATCGCGCCTTTAATTCGGTAATATGAAAACGTCACGAACGAAACTTTGCGGCGCGGATCGTATCTGTCGGCGGCTTCGAGTAGTCCGATCATTCCGTAACCGACGAGTTCTTCAAAATCTACTCTGACCGGAAACGTCTGCAAAACCTGCTTCGCAATCGAATAGACATACGGACGATAGCGTTCGACGAGTTCGTCGCGGTCGGCGATTGACGGCTGGACGGCAGTTTGATTTTCAGGAGTTTCTTCAATCACAAAATTGTCTAATTAACGGTAACTCATTTTTACCGTTAATTTCAAAATCAATGTTCGGAAAACTGTTCTTGAACAAAAATAATCATTAAATGAAAAATTTCGACAACGAATTCAAATGGTTTTAACATCTGTAAATCAATATTGATAAATATAATAACTGAATTTGTGAAATAATTTAACTTAATCGGTTATAGTTTAAAGATATATGAAGGCGAAAAAGTATCGCTTGGAAACGGTTCTGGGAATCAGAAATCGTGCTAAAGATGAAGCGGCGCGGCTGGTCGGATTGCGTCTTCAGCAATTGCAGCTTGCCGAAGACGAACTCAACCGCCGCCAAATGCAGCTTCAAGCCTGTTACGAAAAACAAAATCAGGCGCAAGTTTCGATGGTCGAAGATTTGAGCAAAGGTTTACAGGCGCAAAAGATTTTGGCGCACCAAAATTATTTGAATGACTTACGAAAACTTGAAGCCGAATTGCAGGATGCCGTCGAAAAACAAATTCAGAATGTTTCAAATGCTGAAAAAGAAGTCGAAACGGCGCGTGAAAAACTAATCGAAGCCTCGCGCGACGTTAAATCTATCGAAGTTCACAAGGAAAATTGGCAGACGACGGAACGAAATCAGCAGATGCGCCGTGAACAAAAAATGAGTGACGAAATCGGCGCGATTTTGCACGGGCGGAGAAAAAATTCATAGCTCGAAATTTTGAGCATTAATTCACAAAAAGGTTGCTCTTTTGCCCTTGAAAATATTATGATTAAAAACATAGAGACAATTTATAGTTATAATAATGGTAACAAAATAGATTTATGAAACTAATTTTGCAGTTAATAACTGTTAAATGAGAAATTCAAAATTGTATGCCGGAGAAAAAAGACCAATTAACTCAAGCAGTTCGCGTCGTTCAGAATGATGAAGAACTGCGTTTTCTGCCATTTGTCGTCGCCGGATTGATTTGTTTCACGATTGCCGTCATTTTAGGTGCGGGAAGCTGGCTGTTTTTTGGTTCACACAATCGAAAACCGAAAACTACGACGGTCGAAACGATTGTTCCGTCAAGCCCGAATCAAAATACACAGGTAAAGGTCGAACCGACTGCAACAATCCCGGCAGCGACTGAAACTCCCGAACCGAGAATCGAACCGGAAACGGCATCAGCCAAAACTGTCGAAGGTGTCGTCGAAGTAACCGGCGGCGAAATCGCTATCGGCGGCGGCGAAACAAAAAAACCGATTGAACGCATAATCGTTAAAGACTTTTCAATTGCCGAAACCGAAGTTACCAACACTCAATACGGCGAATTTATTAAAGAAACAAATCATAACGCACCGTCCGGCTGGAACAAAAGTCAATTCCCGAAAGGCACGGAAAATTTTCCCGTAACAAATGTTTCGTGGCAGGATGCCGTCGCGTTTTGTAAATGGATGCAGGGTAAAATCGGTTTGCCGGTGCGTCTGCCAACCGAAGCCGAATGGGAACTGGCGGCGCGCGGCAGTGAACAAAATAAATATCCGTGGGGCAATGAGTGGAACAAAAATGCCGTGAGTTCTAAAGAAACACGGGGCAAAGTATCACCTGTCAAAAATTTTCCGCTTAATCGTTCACCGTTCGGCGCGTATGATATGGCGGGCAATGTCTGGGAATGGACGGCGGATAAAGTCGGTAAAAATCAAGACATTACCGACGACCGTGCCAAAGAAGCATTAGTCAAGGGTCGTGTTTTAAGAGTCGTTAAGGGCGGTTCTTCTCTCGAAAAAGCCGAATCTATTTCAGGACAGGCAAGATTTGAAATTCCTGACAATACGAAAGTTCCGACAGTCGGCTTTAGATACGTTGTCGAGCAGAAACAAAAACCTTAATATTCGGTTATTTTTCACAAAGTATTTTGGAGGCTTATTAACAAATGATTAGTTCAAACAAATTTTTGACGGTTACTTTTAATTTCACAAAAATCTTTTACATTGGGGTATTTTCAATATTTTTTGCCTCATTCGGAGCTAATCAATCAACTGTTTTCGGACAAACCGAATTAGGCAATTCGGTTTATGGCAATAAAAAACCTTCAAATAGTCAAACGAAAATTAAAGGCTCTAAAAGAAAACAACCACAAGTTGCCAACACCGATCCTCCGCGCCCACCTGCTAAAAAACCGGGCAAATCAACGAAAAAGTTTGACGCGAATAACAATGTCACTGTTACTTTTCTCGCCAAAGAACCACAGGTCGAAGTCTGGCTCAATGATAAAAACGTCGGCTTGACCGACGATAAATTTCAATTATCGAAAAAACTTTCTCCCGGCGAATATCTTTTAATGGCTAAAAACAAACGCCGGGTTTTAATTCCAACAAAAAAAATAACGGTTAACGCCGATCAAACGGCATTTAAACTTTATGACGAAACAGTTGTAAAGTCGGTTGCGCCGAAAGAAAAGCCGGTCGAAACACAGACCAAATCCGAACTTGAAGTCGCAGTTGAAATCAGCGAAAAAGTCAGACAAATTCTCGAAAACTATGCAAATCCGGCAACGACCGATTCGGTTACGCAGGACGATTGGCAAATTGTTTACCAGGCAGCCCAACTCGGTCAATTACAAAACTACACGGCAGTTCAGGTTGAAGCCCAACGCTGGTTTGCTTCCGGTCAAATCGAACTGGCGAAAGGCGAATTCGTCAACGCCTTCACCGCATTCAATAAAACACTGGAATATAAACCGGATTCGGCACTTGTTTATTATGCTCTCGGCAACACATATCTGGCAAAAAAACAATATCAGGATGCTTTGAAAATGTATCAAAAATCACTTCAGATTGACTCGAAACTGGCAATGGCTTACAAAAAGTTGGGTGATGCACAGCGTTTGTTGGAGAAAAATAAAGAAGCAATTTTAGCCTACAAAAATGCGATTAATTACGGTTATACAACGCCGGAAACGCGGTATTGGATGGGAACTTTGATGCTCGACACCAAACAAATCGAACAGGCGATTGACGAACTGGAAAAGGTCGCCAAAGAAACTCCGAAAGCCGAAGTTTACATTAGTATCGGTACCGGCTACGAAAAATTAAAACGCGGTGTCAGTGCGATAGATGCTTATCAAAAAGCGATTGATACCGATCCGAATTCGGCTTTGGCGTATTACAAACTTGCGAATGTTTATCTGAATCAGCGAGAATATCCAAAAGCTAAAGAGGCTTATGAAAAAGCGATTGCGCTCGATCCTGACGGCAAAGTTTTGAATCGCGGTGAAGCTGATAAAAGATTACGCGAGGCTACAAAAAACAGTAAATAAAATGGTGGTAATAATTTATGAGAATCGAAACGGCAAAAAATAATCAGGCGGATAAAAAGGAATCGGTCAATAATTTCAAAACTGAAAACTCCGTGTTCAGCACGAATCAGTTAAAATCCGCCGAAGCAGTTTCTGCCCCGACAACGAGCGCATTCTCAAAAATTCTCGAAGAAACCCGCAAACAAAACAGCAGGGAAGATTCGCCTAAAACCAAAACCGAATCTTCCGAACACAGTTCAAAAACATCCAAATCTAGAGACGAAACAAAATCAATTCACCGTGCCGGCGATCAAAAAGATTTGGCTGAAAGAAACCAAAAAGACGGCGGCGGCGACAATCAAACCGACGACGAAAGTCAAGCCACTGCACTTGCACTGGCGGCGACGCAGTTACACTCGAAACAAGTTTCAGATAATTCCGCTCCGGCGGCGCGGGCGATTTTGCACGTCGCAGACCTCGAAAGAATCGTTTCATCGGTTCGCACCGAAAGTTTTCAAACCTCGCGTCAACTGACTATCGCTCTGAAAAATTCGATTATGCAGGGCTTGGAAATCAAACTGACGATTATGGAAGACGGCAAACTCAAAGCCGAGTTTCTCGCGCTCAACGAACAGATCAAAAAGCAATTGAATATGCGGAAGAAAGAACTTTCCGAAATCATCCAAAATCGTGCAGGTTTATTTTCGGAGATTGAAATAACGACCAAACCGCAGCCTGAAAAACAAGATTCGTAAAATTTATTTTGCCGGGTGAAATATAATCCAACTTGAAAGGAGCATTCGGACAAATGCTCTTTTTTTTGCAAATTTTACCGCGCTCTGTTTTAATTACACCAAGTTTTTATATGTCAATTTTGATTGCCGAAGACAACGCCGTGCAGCGTCGCTATTTGAGCGAGATTCTGACTCGTGAATTCCCTATTCACGCGCCCGTGATCGAAGCCGAAAACGGCGATTCGGCGGTTCGATCAGCCGTCGAAAATCGTCCGTCGCTCTGCATTCTCGATATTCAAATGCCCGAAACCTCCGGTGTAAAAGCCGCCAAAGCAATCTGGCGTGAATTTCCCGAAGCGCGAATTATTTTTTGGACGCAGTTTCCGCACGAAGTTTACATCAACGAAATTCGCAAAATTATCCGCAATTTGAAACCGCAGCCGGCTTATGGATTTATTCACAAAAACAATCCTGAATCGCGTTTCCTGCGCTTCGTCGCCACCGTTCTCGAAGACGGCGCGGATATGATTGATCCGTCGTTCAAAGACACTTTCAAACGTCCGCTGCTGACCGAATTTGAATCGGAAGCCTTGCGCTTTCTCGCGCTCGGTCTGTCAAATTGGGCGATTGCCCGCAAATGCTCGCTCTCGATGCGCGGTGTCGAAAGCCGTTTGGCAAATCTCTACGAAAAATTATTCGTCAGTTTGTCCGACGGCACGACGCACGAAGGTTACGACAAACTTGCTTTTAATGTCCGAACACGCGCATTTTTTGAAGCCTTGCGGCGCGGATTAATCAACAGCGAAGAACTCGAAAGCGCGGAAAAAGAGCTAAGAATATGGCTCGAACGCGACCGCCATCGTTACCGCGAAGACCGGCAAAATGATTAATCAGTGTAGTGAGCGATAGCGAACACCTTCGTCAATTAAGTAGTCACGCAAAATAGATTTGATGTTTGGAACGCCCGCGCCCTCGCGGGCAGGAACTGCGCGACTTGCCCGCGAGGGCGCGGGCGTTCCGGCTTGTTACAAAATAATTTTGCCCGACTGCTTAAATCGTTTTGTGAATTTGAAATTGACTCGTTTGTAATCCTGATTATTTTCTTTAAGAAATGCAATCATCAAAAATAAAAAGCCGTTTTTTGATTGGAAGTTTTCTGCTTTGCCTGATTTTTCCGTGCTTTTTGTTGGTTTTTTCGCAATCGAAACCCAACCTCGAAAATATTCCGCCGCCCGAAGAAGATGCGGAAATGATGCTCGCGTTTTTGCTTTCAGATAAAACCCGAAATCTGCATCAATGGAGCGCGATCAGCCAGTTTCACGGCTTGCCGTCCGACCGTGTAAACGCGATTGCCCAAACTTCCGACGGCATTTTGTGGTTCGCTACCGATTTAGGTTTGGCAAAGTTTGACGGTCGCCGCGTGCAGACTGTTTCACCTGAAAATTTCTCCAACGAAAGAATTTTGGCTTTGAAGGCTGATAACAAAAACGCTTTATGGATCGGCACGGAAAAAGGCGCGTTTCGTTTTTTTGACAACTCTTTTTTACCGATTCCGCAAACCGCTGAATTTTCGGTCAATTCAATTAAAACTGCCGTGACGGTCAATAATACCGTTTATTTTTCCGCTCAATCCGATTCAAAAACCAAGGAGATTTTAATCGGAGTCACCCACAATTCCGCCGGTGATTTTGATGTTAATTTAAATCCTCAAACCAATTTGAAATTTGATGATTCGATTAGATTTGCGCCGGAAATCACCGGAGAGATAAAAAATGTCAGCGCGAAAACTTTCGACACAGACCAAGATTTATGGATCGGAACGCGAGGAAACGGCGTTTTTCTCTTTCACGGCGCGGAACAAATTTCACATTACACACTCGAAAACACGGCTGGCGGACTGCGTTCAAACGAAATTCTCTCGATTTTTGTTGACCGCGAAAACGTCGTCTGGTTCGGCACGACCAAAGGAATTTCGCGTTTTGACCCGAACTCACCTTTGAGCGAACAGTTTTCCGTCGGCAGCAACAGCAATTTTATCCGCACACTTTTTCAAGCACGAAACGGAAAAATCTTCGCCGGCACGCAGCAGGGTTTATTCGTCAGCGAAACTGCCGGAAACTGGCGAATTGTTGACGGTTTCGAGAAAAAAAGAATTTATTCGATTGCCGAAAATGACAAAGGAAATTTACTGCTCGGCACTTCGCGCGGACTGCTTTTCGATCCGGCAATCGCCGGAAATTCGCCCAAACAATCGAACAGAGATGCAGAAATTAATCAGCCGGAAAATCAAACGCCGAAAGGCAGCGTCCGCGCCATTCAAAACTTTCAAAACAAAACTTTTCTCGCCGTTTTCGGGCAAGGTTTGGCGCAGCTAAACGGCACAAATTACGCGCCGATTGCAAATTCACCGCCCGAAATTTCAAATGCGACAACGCTAAAATCCGACGGCGCGAAACTCTGGATTGGCACAGCGGAAGATGGTGCTTATTACTTTGACGGAAATCGTTTTTCAACGAGCGAAAAGTTCGCCGCGTTAAAAAATAATGCGATTTGGGCAATCGAAGGAATCGCCGAAAATCAATTGTGGTTCGGCACGGAAAACGGACTTTTTCTGCTCGAAAACGGCGAACTGCAAACGATCAAATCCGGCGTTGACGTGCGCGGAATCGTGCTGTCGCCCGACGGCAACGGCGTTTGGTGCGCGACCGAAAAGGACGGTTTGATTCGTTTCGCGCAGGAAGACGAGTTCGGCTGGATTTCGGCGCGTCTCGATGTCGAACAAGGCTTGCCGTCGCAAAAGGTTTTCAGCGTTTTCAAACAATCCGACGACACGTTTTTAATCGGTACTTCGCGCGGCGTAGTTCGCTATAAAATACCGAAAACGAAACCGCTTTTAATTCCGACGCGCATCCTGAGCCGACGGCTTCACTCAAACGACGAATTAAATTCGACAATCACGCTCGAATATCCGCAAAATGCTCTGACCGTTGAAGTTTCGGCAATCAACAGCCGCACTTTTCCCGAACAATTTCAATATGCGTTTCTTTTATTCGACGACAAAAATCAAATCATCCGCAAGAAAATCGGCAGCGATTCGCAGTTTTTTATGGACAATCTCGCGGCTGGTGAATACACCGCGAAAATCCGCGCCTTTGATAAAAATCTGATCGCGTCCGAACCGTTAATGTTCAAATTTAAAGTCGAAAAAGCTCCTTTTCCGTGGATTACTTTAGCTTTAACTATCTTGCTTTTGTTGGCTTTAGTCGCATTAATTTGGGCAATACTTTCACAGCGCAAAATTTTTCAAAAAAGTTCGCAGTTAAAATTGGCAAACAGCGAACTGACTGTTGCGCGGTTCGATCTGGCGAACGAAGCCGAACGTGAACGGCGGCGTATTTCGCGTGATCTGCACGACCAAACTCTCGCCGATTTGCGTCATTTACAGCTTCTCGCCGACAAACTGCCGAAGTCCGGCGAGACGGTTGAAAATTCAAAAACGATCCGCGACGAAATCGAAAATGTTTCGCAGGAAATTCGCCGCATCTGTGAAGATTTAAGTCCGTCGGTGCTGGAAAATATCGGTTTTTCCGCCGCGCTTCAATGGGTTTTGAGTAATTCGTTCGACGCGGATTCGGCAAACGGAAATCACGAACACGAATTCATTTGCGCTGAAAATTTAGATGACAATTTAAAGTTTTCACAAAGCGAACAAATCCAGATTTACCGCATCGCGCAGGAAGTTTTGAGTAATATTTCACGCCACGCCGACGCGACGAAAATCAAAATGACCGTCGAAAAATCAATCGAAAACGATTTCATCCTAAAAATCGAAGACGACGGCAAAAACTACGATTTTCAAGCCAAATCAAACGCCAAAGGTCGCGGACTTTCCAACATCAAATCACGCGCCAACCTCATCAACGCCGAAGTGTTTTATTCAAAAAGCGAATCTGGCGGAACAATCTTTACACTGCTTAAAAAAACCGCTGAAAATGTGGAAACCCACACTTAAAATTTGCAATCAACACAGCACGGCAACCGCGCCAACAGCCGCCTTAGTTGTTAAGATTCACGTTCCAAAGGCAATTGTCATTCGCCATAATTGCTTTTATGAACTTTCTCGCAAACCGCAAATTTCTCGTCAATTTCCGCCCGAAAAATCCTGCCCGTAAGTTGTTATTTGCGGCGGTGATAATTCTGATTTGCGGTTTTGTGCTTCTGCTGGCAGAGGCGCGAATTATCTACCGCCAAACCGAAAAAACTCTTGAAAAGGAACGCTCTGAAAAGCTAAATCAAGCGAATATTGCTTTTACGAGAGTCAATCTCCCGCCTCACCTTGATAAAAATGTCCAAATTCTCCAAAACACGAAGAATGTTCGCGCCGTCGCGCATTTTCAAAACTCAATTTTTGCCGCGACCGACGGCGGACTGATTCAAATGTCGGAAAACGGTAAATTCCTCCGTCACTGGACGGTTTTGGACGGCTTGCCCGAAAGTGATTTGACTTCGCTTGCCCTGTTTCAGTCGAAACTTTTCATCGGCACAAAATCCAAAGGTTTGATTGATTTTGACGGCGAAAACTTTGAGTTATTTTGTCTGCAAAATCACGAAACAAAAGCGGTCACAATGCTTTTTACCGATTCACGAACGCTTTTTATCGGCACATTTTCCGGCGGACTGCTCGAATTTGACGGCGCAAATTTGATCGAAACAAAAGCCGTCGAATCTCGAATCGAGCATATTACATTTTTGAAAAAAAACGATTCACAGCTCATCGCCGGAACTTTTGATCAAGGTTTGTGGCTGCGGCGCGGCGATGTTTGGAAAAACTTCACGACCGCTGACGGACTTTTATCAAACCGCGTGATCGGTGCGGAATTTGTCGGCGACAAATTGATTGTCGCCACAGATTTTGGCGTATCGCAGGCATTTTCCGCAGAACTTTTTCAGAATAATAAAAAAGTTTTTCGACAAATTGCCATTCTGCCGACGCTTTCGAGTTTAATGGTCGTCAACCGACAAATTTACCTGACCAAAGACGACGGTGAAGTTATCACGTTCCCGGTTGTGGATAAAAATTCGGATGCACCGAAACTGCAAAATTTGAAATGGAAAAAACCTGAAAATCTTCAATCTTCCAAATTTACTAAAATCAGTAATGAAGTTTTCCTTACATCAAGTCAAGGTATCTGGAAAAGCTCACCGGATTCAATTGATTTTTCTAATTTCGGCAGCTTCTCAGATGAAAACTTTCTAACCGAAAATACCATTTCGGCAATGACCATAGACTCTGAAAAAAATCTTTGGATCGGAACTTTTCGCAGCGGCATTGACGTTTTTGCGGCAAACGGCAAAAAGCTCAAACATCTCGAAAACGAACCAATCCGCGAAATCAATTTTCTGACGCAAAATGCTGATAATAAAACGATTAGCGCGGCAACTTCAAACGGAATCGTTAATTTCAATTCAGCATTTAACAGTTCACTTTCAAAAGATGAATTTCCAAGCCGTTCAATCGTTCAGATCTCGTCGCAAACAATTGATAATAAACAAATTTCGGCGGTTGCCGCGTCGAAAGGTTTAGCCGTCAAAACCGATAACATTGAACGAATTTACTCAACGCTGAACGGTTTGCCGAGCAACAGCATTGACACGACACTTTTTGCGCGAAACGCCCTGTTTGTCGGCACAACCGGCGGTTTGGCGCAAATCGAAAACGGCAAAGTGGTCCGCGTTTACAAAACCTCCAACTCCGAACTCAAAAATAATTGGATCACCGCACTGATTTTAGCGGCAAACCGAATTTTTATCGGAACTTATGGCGGAGGTATTTACGAACTGCTTCCGTCAGGCGAAATTTACAGTTTCAAATCCGAAATCGGAGACGTTTTCGTCAATCAAAACGCAATGTTTGCCGACGAAAATCACCTCTTTGTCGGAACTTTGAAAGGTGTTTGGTGCTTGGATTTAACGAATCTAAAATGGACGGACATTACTGAAATCCTGCCGTCGGAAACGGTTTTGTCAATCACCGGCGACGGCGAAAATATCTTTGTCGGCACAACCGGCGGCGTTGCTCAAATTAACAAAAATTACAATTTACAAAAATAATTATGAAACTGATTTTAGCCATTTTCTTATTGATTTTTGCGGCTGTCGGAACGCGTTCACAGTCCGGCGTTTTGATTCCTTTACCGAAGAATATACCTGACGAAAAGATGCTTTCAATTCAAAAAACCGATGTTCAAATCTGCATTGATAATCAAACGGCGAAAGTCAAAATTATGCAGATTTACGAAAATCACACGTCGCAAATTTTGGAGGGAAAATTCGTTTTTGCCCTGCCCGAATCGGCTTCGGTTGCGGATTTTGCCGTGTGGGACAACGCGACGCGCGTTCCGGGCGTAATGATGGAAGTGCGCCGCGCCAACGAGATTTACGGCGGAATAAAACAGCAGAAAATTGATCCCGGAATTCTACAAATTGACGACGAAACAGGCGGCAAAACCGTTTTTTCGGCAAAAGTTTTTCCGATTCCCGCCTTTGGAACGAAACGAATCGAAATGGAATACACGCAAACTTTGGCAATTGAAGATTTCACCTCACACCTCACTTTTCCCTTTAAACCTTCGTTTGGTGAAGCCCAAAAAATCGGCGAATTTTCTATGAATATTTGCGCCTATAACGAATTTCCTTTTGCGTCGTTAAATTATAATTCAGAGCATTTTCCTTTACAGGTTTCAAGGCAGGACGCAAATGAATTTGCCGCCGAATTTCACGCCGAAAACTTCGTTCCGAACAGCGATTTTTCCCTTAATTACCGGCTTAATGTGGAAAAAAGCTGGCTCTCATTTATCACCTATCGCGCACCTGAAACAATTTCCGCCTTCGAACTTCGCAATCCTTCGCTTGCCGACAAAAAGGCTGACGGATATTTTGAATTACGCGCGGTTTTCAACGAACATTCCAGCGAAAATTCCGAGTCGCGCCGCGTTGTTTTTGTGATTGATACGTCGCTCTCAATGGCGGGCGAAAAATTGCAGCGTGCCGCCGAAGCCGCCGATTTTTTGCTGCATAATCTCAATCCGAATGACGAATTTAATCTTGAATTGTTTGGAAACGCTCCGAAAGTTTTTTCGCCGCAGCCGCTTTATGCAACACCTGAAAACATCGAAAATGCGCTCGGATTTTTCAGAAACTCAACTCTCGGCGGCGGCACAAATTTGAAAAAAGCTTTGCAAACCGCCGTTGAAACCGCCAATCAATTTTCCGCCGGTGATAAAAATATTGTTCTGATTTCCGATGCAAATCCGACTCTCGAAACGACCGACAAGAAAAAGATTTTGCAGATTTTTGACCAGCCGCAAAGCATCTTAAAATTTTATGCGTTTGCCGTCGGCAGCGATTCAGAGACGACTTTGCTCGACGAACTGACAAAAAAAACCAACGGCTTTTACATAAAGACGCGTGAAACCGAAGATATTTCGCCGTCACTCCAAATTTTGTCCTCGAAAATCGGCAGTCAGACGATTGAAAATCTGACATTTTCATCAAATTTCGCTGAAGATTTTTATGACGTTTACGCGACCGGCGAACACAGTTTCGACGGTTCGAGTTTTTCATTCGTCGGACGCTACAAAAAGCCGCAAAAAGCCGTTCTCAATCTTCGGGGTCAACTCGGCACGAACCAAATTAATCTTTCTCAAGCGGTTGATTTGCCGGAGTTTGCCGATTTCCACGAAAATTTGCCGCGACTCTGGGCGCAGGCGCGTATTGATGCGCTGGTTAAAGAAATTAATTTGAGCGGCGAACGTGAAGATGACATTTCGGAAATTATCGCGCTCTCGCAAAAATACAAAATCGTTTCACCTTACACGGCTTTTCTCGCCGCGCCGCGTGCGCTGCTGCGTCCGCGTCTCATTCAACCGGGCGATCCGGTGATTCGCGTCAAAACCGACGAATCAATCAAACAAATTTTCGCCGTCTTGCCATTCGGCGACACTTTACCGATGAAATTTCTTGCCGGCGAAGGTGTTTGGGAAACACGCTTTCTCGCGCCGAATTGGATGGCTGACGGCACATACAATTGCCGACTTCTATTGACCGATAAGGACGGAAACGGCTACGAAGAAACCAAAACATTTGTCGTTGACAGTCACGCGCCGACGCTGAAAATCAATCTGAATAAAACAACTTTCAAAAGCGGCGAAGAGATTGAAATTCGCGCTGATTCCGACAAAGACACGGCAAAATTAACCGCAAAATTATACGGCGCGAAACCTGTGCAGCTTTTTTGGTCAAACAATGAAAAAGCTAATGTCGGCAAAATTACAATTCCGCATAATCCGGCTTCCGGTCAATATACTTTAACCGTTTCAGCGGAAGACTTCGCTCACAATCAATCTTCGGAAGAAGTAAATATCGAGGTTTTAGGAAATTAACTTTTTATGAAACAGAATATTTCGAGGCAAAAAAGTTTGAGTTTTAACTACTCCGTTTTTTGGCAATTCGCACAGTTTGCCGCGTATTTTTTCGTCCTGATTTTCGCGCTCTTTTACGGTTTCAACCAACAAAAATCCGGCAAAAATAACGACAAAAAAACGGCAATCGAGAATGCGCTTTACACAAAAACCGATTTCTTCGGCGCACACGCAATCGTTCCGTTTCCAACGGCGCAGGCGCGTGAACGGCTTGCCGGAGTTTTGCCACAGTTTCCCGACGATTCAGAAATTCTTCTCAAATTAGGCGATTTGGACGAAAAACTCGGCAATTTTGAAGCCGCTGAAAACGAAATTAAAGCCGTTAAATCCGCAAATCTTCCAATTTTGGCGGAGTTTTATCAAAGACGCGGACAGTTTGAAAAGAAAGCCGAAATTTTAGAAAAAATTCTCGCTGATTCGCCAAAGGAAAAACGCGGCGCGGCGTTTTCGGCACTAATAAATTTCGCTCAAATTCACGATTTCAAACAATATCTCGCGCCGGAATTTTATCAAAAAATAATTGCTCAGGACGATTCGACCTTCGCGGTTTTCCGGCAGTATATCGAAAAACTTTTTGAAGATAAAAATTATGATGAAGCCTTAAAAATCCTCGCTGAAAACAAGAAAAAGTTCAGCGAATTGAAAAATTATTTTCTCGAAAAAGAAATCTTGATTTTGCTCGAACAAAAAAAATTAACCGAAGCCGAAAAAGTTTACACCGCATCTTTCGATCCTTTTTGGACGGAAGATGAAAGCGAAAAGTTTTATGATTTCCTGCGCGACAATAATCGCTATCTTGCTTATAGATTAGGACTTAAGCAATCTTTTAAAAAGAATCCGGGCGATTTCCAAACCGCGATTCGTCTGATTCACCTTGAAAGAAACGATGGCGACGAAATTGAAAATATTGTCCGTCAGATTGAAGACTCACGCACCAAACAGAAAATTAAATGGCAAGCTGAAGAGCTTTTAACCGTTTCGCATTTCCTGATTGAAAGCGGCGACGGCGACACGGCTTCGCGCTTTCTCTACACGCTTTGCGCTGATTTCAGGCTCGAAACGGCAAGTGAACTACGCCGAAAAGTACTCTATCAACTGTTTGAATTGTTGTCGGATGCGGGTTCGGAAAGAATCGCGCTGACGCGAGGTGATTTGAAATTTTATGAAACAATCGCCAAATCGGATGCAAATCCGGGCATTACAACCGGAATTTTATCGCTGATTTTCTCCGACACTAATCCGCGCCGCCGATTTGAAACTCAGGAACAAACGGCGGTTAAACTCTTTAACCGCGCCGCCGCTTATCGAATCTTCAACGAATTTAAAGCTGAATATTCAGACGCACACGAACTCGCGCAGATGTATCTCGACATTATCCGGCTTTACACAAAATCGGACAATTTAGAAGTCGCGTCCAAAACTTTGAATGAATTCGAGCAAAAATACGCCGATTTCAAAAACTTTCCTGATGCCGCGTTAAAACTCGCCGACGCATATATCGCCGTTAAAAATTACCCGAAAGAACGCGAAATTTACCAGCAAATATTGGACTTTTTAGGCAAAACCAATCAGGCAAAATTCCCCGAAACGACGGATTTAAGTGGACAGGAATTAACTCAAATCAAACCTTCAATTGACACTTATCCGCCGCTTTCAAACGAAGGGATTAATCTCGGTGAAAAAGAAAAACAACCCGATTATTACTATAATGAAGTTCCAAAATATAAAAATTATCTTTCGCGGGAAACCGCCGGAATTTCGTATTCGGACGTTCTCGCGCGGTTTGTTTCTTCACTTGCGAGAGAAAACAAAACGGCGGAGATTTTAACACTTTATGCCGATGAAAGCGCGAAATATCCAAGCGAACAAAGGCTTTATGAACAGATGTTGGAATGGCTCGGACAGACAAATCTGACGGAAAAACAGTTGGAAGTTTATCAAAACGCACTCAAAAAATTTCCCGAAAAAACCTGGCGTGACCGCTATGCGCGGTGGCTGATTCGCAACCAACGACAGGAAGATTTTGATAAATTTTCACGCGAATTGGTTGAAATTTTTGACGATGCGGAAACACAAGACTACTTAAAGCAATTTGTTGACGGTAAGGAAGTGACGGACGTAAAAAGTTTTGACAGCCATTTTTTTCTCGCACTTTATTCGCTGGCGCACGAGCGTTTTCCGCACAATATCGCTTTTACCAAAGGCTTGCTGCGATTTTACAAACAAACCGATCAAACGGAAAAATGGCGTAGTCTTTTAGCCGAACATTACTTTGAATCAACTGAACTTCGCCGCGAATTTTTAACAGATTTGGCAAAGAACGGAGAAATGCGTTCGTTTTTGGAAAAATCCGAAAATGCGAGCGTCAATTCCGACGAAATCGCCGCGCTGCCTTATAAACTTTTCCGCGCCGATGTGTCCGCGTGGCTTTCCGATTTTGAAAAATCAATTGTTTTTTACCGCGAACTCAACAGTCTTTACCCGAACAACTCCGAATTTTCCGAATCGTTTATCACAATCGGACGTTCATTCGGGCAGAATAATCGCAATCTTTTGCAGGAAACCGCGACGTTTACCCAAAACCAAGCCGATTTTTATCCGTCCGAAGCCGTGTTTCGGATGCGTGCCGGCGAAGTTCAAGCCGAACTCGGAAATTATGAAATGGCGCGTGGTGATTGGGAAAAACTTATCGCCCAAGCGCAGGGCGACCGCGAAAATTATCTCGAAACCGCGACTGTTTTCTGGGACTACTTTCAGTTTGACGACGCGCTCAAAACGATCAAAAACTTACGCGAAAAATTTGCTGATGAAAACCTTTACGCCTTTCAAACCGGCGCGATTTACGAAGCCGAAAACAACAAATCAGCGGCAATCGGCGAATACATTAAGGCTCTTGATGAGAACGAAATTGAAACTGATAAGAACGGGGCAAAACGTCGTTTGAAACAGCTTTACCGAAATGGCAAACTTGCCGCCGAAATTGATTCGGCGTATCAAACGACGCGAAAATCTGCGAAAAATCCGTTTCGGCTGGCGTTTAATTATTCCGATATGTTTTTTCAAATGAAGCAGCGGGCAAAATCAATCGAACTGCTGAAACAGAAAATTTCAAACGAAAAATCGCGTGATAATCTGCTCGAAGCAAAACAGTTTTTCAGAGATTTGGAAGATACCGAAGCCGTCCGTTTTGCCCTCAAAAGGTTAGTCGAAACCGCCGATAATCAGCGTGATGCAATTTCGTCCCGGCTGCAACTCGCTGAAAATTTCAGCGATCACGGCGAAGCGGAAAAATCAATGCCGATCATCAACGAATTAGTCAGCAATTATCCGAAAAATTACGGCGTTCTGCACGAAGTGGAAAACTTTTTCTGGGAAATCGGCAAGCGCGAAAATTCAATCAAAATCCTGCAAACTGCACAAAACAAAGCTCGCGGTGAATATGCTTACAAGTTCAGCCGCAAACTTGCCCAGCGGTTAAATTCGCTCAACCGCACTAACCAAGCGGAACAAATATTTCAGCAGCTTCACACCGCGAACCCGAATGATGAAGAAGTTTTTTCCGAATTGACGGACATTTACGTTCGTGCAAATCAGCCTGAACTTTTGCGAAAAACTTTTGCCGCAACGATTGATGCAATTCGTAACCAAAACCTTGAACCGCGCGAATTTATCCGGCAGACGGCAGATTTGCGAAAGCAGATGATTTCAGCTTTTACGCAGCTCAAAGATTACGATTCAGCCGCCGAACAATACATCGAAATCATCAATCGTGAACCGGAAAATGAACGGAATCTTGACGACGCTATCAGTTTCGTCAAACGCTACGGGGGTGCGGAAAATCTGCTTCGTTATTACCAAAAAACGGCGAACGAATCTTTCAAAAATTATCGCTGGAATGTTGTATTGGCGCGGATTTACGAGGCGAGTAATGATTTGCCGAACGCGGCGGAAAACTACCGCATTGCCATTTACAATCAGCCTGAAATGATTGATTTATACGGGTCAATCGAGCAAATTTATACAAAAATACAGGATTATGAAAATGCTTTGAAAACCGTCGAAAAAATGGTCGAATTATCCGGCGATGAACAAAAATATCTCAAACAAAAAATTAAAATTCTCGAAAAACTCGGTCGTAAACTCGAAGCAGATGCCGAAAGACAAAAACTTCCGGTTGAAGAATTGCCGAAAACGCAAACTTTTCAGGAAACATTCGTCGAAGCGGACAAATTGCGAAATTCGGAGACTGAAAAAGCTCTTGAGAAATACCGTGAAGCGTTTGAAAACCTCACGCAAAACCCATTTCAATCAACCCTGAAATCGGCTGACATTGCAGGTTACGTTAAGACCGTCCACAGAGCCGATTCGCTCGAACAAATTGTCGAAAGATTATGGAATCTGCGTGAGAAATTGACGACCGAAATCGCCAATCCTGATTCGGTCAACAGCGGCAAAGCGCGTGAAAACCTGCAAACTCTCGATGCGGCAATCGTCGAATCAATCGCTGCGGAAGTTAAATTAAAGGCGACCGGCAATGAAATTTCAGCACTGCGAACCAATCTTGAAAATCGGTTAAACGACGACAATCAAACGATTTCACTGATTCAAAATTTAATTATTCGCTGCAGTTTTGACGATTTACTGGAAAAAGTTTTGACGACAAAATTTAATAATTCGACAAGTGAGAATCGTGACGAAAATCTTCGCGCTTTACTCGGATTTTATCAGCAACGCAAAGATTTTCCGCGCATATTGGAGATTTTGGAGAATGAATCCGGCAGCCTCGAATATTTAAAGATTTATGCTCAAACGGCACAAATTCTGCAAAATAATGAGAAAGAAATTTCCGCACTGCGATTGATTTTTTCACAGCAAAAACAGGATGACGAATTTACAAAGCATTATTTTGAAATGGTTTACGAAACAAACAGGAACGAATTAAAAGACTTGTCTGAAAATAATACGACATCACACCAACTTCAGTTGATCAATTTTTTGTTGTCTAAAAACGATGTTGAACTTTCAAAAATCGCCATCTCAAATTCTAATTTTTCGCCAAGCTGGAAATTTTCGAGGCAGGCTGAATCGAGTCTTTTGCTCAAACAATTTGATGCGGAAAACGAGGGGAATTTTGTTTCCGGCTTGCACATTTCGACTATCGGCGATCTCGTTTTGCAAAAACCCTCGCCGGCAAATCAATTGATCGGCAATGATTGGTTTAATCTTTCGGAAAAATATGGCAGATGGCTTTTTTACTCGGAAAATAAAGAAAAAGCCGCTGAATATTTGCCGGCGATGACCGAAAATCGCCCGCGTGACGCTGACGCGCAGTTCAAAATCGGACTTTTTTATTTGCAGCAAAAAGAATTTCAGCGTGCGCTGAAACATCTGCAAATCGCACAGGAATTAAAGCCGGACGAAAAATCTTTTTCGCCGTATTTGGGCGCGGCTTATTTTCAAATCGGTCAAAAGGAAAAAGCCTCTGAAATTTGGCGGCAAATCATTGACGACGAAAATCCGACACCGGCTGATTCGGCAACATATCTGCAAACTTTGGCTGATTTTGGTCAAACCGAAAAAGCCCGAAATGATATAAATCCGATTTTGCTAAAAAATCTGAAAACGCTTAAAGAATCTGATAAAAACCTCGCAGATTTGAAAGATTTATTGAGCGAAATAACCAAAACATTCGCTGACGAAAATGCGAAAACGGATTATTTCATCAAGATTTGTGAGTCTGCACCGAAAGATTTGATTTTACCAAAAACTTTGATCGAGGAATCGTTAATCAACGAAAAGTACTTCGGAAAATTCTACGAGATTTTAATCAAACGTGCCGCAGAACTCGATAAATATGAACACGATTACGACTATGTTTCGCTGCTCGAAACGACTTGGAACGCTGATGAAGCCGAGAGTTTATTAGATTCGGAAAACGATTTCGAGATTGAAGAAACGGGAAATGAAAAACTCGAATGGCGCAAAAAATATCTCGAATATTTGATCAAACGCGGAGATTTTCCGGCTGCTTCAAAGTTAATTTCAGAGGTTGAAACCTCGCTGAAAGGTCATTATGCACGTCCGGTTTGGCTGCGTCTGGCGAAAATTCATTCGGAAATTCATTTGAATAATCAATCAAAATCGCTTTCGCAAATAAAGAATTTTATCGGAATTGAAGTTTCGCCCGACATTCAAAAATTGACTTTGCCGAATCTTGAAAGATTTAATCAGGTTGTCGAAATATTGCAGATTGAAAATCAAAAAGAGTTATCAGCGGTGATTCAAGAGGCATTTTATGCACGGCGACTGGCACTTGAACAATTTAATGCGCCGAATTTTAGCGGCTTGGCAACCGTTGAATTTGAAAACGGCAATTCAAAAAACGCGCTCGATATTTTACGAATTATGACGGAGTTTTCGAGCGAAGAAACACAAGCCGAACTTGCCGCGATGCCGTTAATTATGCGATTTTCAGGCAAAGAAAACGTAATAATTTCCGCCAATAATTCATTGTCGAAATCCGAATCTTTGAAACTAGCGGCGGAAACTGCAGCGAAATTCGGATTTTTCACCGAAGCCGTTTCGTATCGTGAAAAACTGGCAGCCGTTTCGCCTGATGAAATTCAAAACCGCATCGCACTCACCAAACTTTTGGTAACGGCAAATTCGCTGACGGAAGCGGTAAAAATCACGCTCGAAATAATCAAGGACAAAAATTCCGAGCGTCCGGCGCGTTGGAAATCAGTTGTTGTTCTAGCTCAAATTGTCGGTGCGGACGAAAATCTGTGGCAGACGATTTTCACCGAAAATCAAGATTTGCCAGACAAAGATTATGAAATGTGGGACGCACTGCAAGCCTTCTCGCTGGCGCAGACAAACCGTGCAGACGAAGCGGTTAAGCTGTTGCAGGAGAGTGGTTTCACGCTCGAACTAAAGTTTTTGAAAGCGGTCATTGAGAAAAATTCGGGTCAGAATGAAACGGCTTTAAATAGTTTTTCCCAAGTTTTGAAAGCAAACGAAGAACTCAAAGCAGCCTTTGGATTTTGGGAAAATTCGCCTTCATTTCAAATGATTGGTCTTTATCTCAAAAACGAAAAACTGCGTGCTGCAATTGATTTGGCGCAGGCATTTAAGGTCAAGAAATCTTCGGGAGAAGCTGAAAGTATTGACAACATTTCGCGGCTGAAACTACTCGGAGATTTATCAAACGCGGCTGAAACAATCGGCGATTTCGCTCAAGCAGTAGAATTTGAAAACGCAAAATCCGAACTAATTTCATCGCCGGCAGAAAAAGATGTTTCGACAAGCCGGATTAAATATTTGAAGCAAAAAATCGCGGAAATCGCCGATTCACAGCCGAATTATCCATTAATTACTGAAAAATCAGTTTCCGACTTTTAAGAAAAGCAATGTCAAAATTTATAAAAAAATTTCGCGTCTATTTCGTTTTTGCCGCCCTTGTAATTTTTGTCACGGCAATTATTTACGCAAAAGTAACAACGCCGGAAGACGGCTACAAACAAGCTGAAGATTTTCCGCGTGATGCTTTGATTTACATTCAAATTCGTGATTTGCCGTCGCTGATAAATCTTTGGAATGAGTCAAAGTTGAAGCAAAAATACTTTGAAAGTGGTAATTTTGCCGAATTTCAAAGCAATCATCTGGCATTAAAATTAGCCGAACGCTTGGACGAAATCAGTAAGTCAGTCGGATTTTTTACCGATTTCGATATTTTACCGACAATCAGCGAAAACAAGGCGGCATTAGCAGTTTACGATGTCGGTAAAATCGAATTTGTGTTCATTGCACCGATCAGTGAAGAGAAAATTTTAGCTTCCGCTTTTTTTACGAATTCGTCTAATTTTGGAGAAATCACACTCGACGACGGGACGGTTGTTCACACTCTCGAAACGCCGGTTGACCGACAGCGGCAAACGCAGAAAATATTTTTCACCGATTTTCACGGACGTTTTATCCTGGCGACAACCGAGAAATATTTTTTGCAAACTTTGGGAAATATCAAGGGGAAAACGCCGAACAATCGGCTTTCCGAAGCCGCGAATTTCAAACAACTCGCGCAAAAAACAATGCCGAATCTCGTAACCGTTTGGCTCGATCAGGCGAAACTCAATGACGATTGGTATTTCAAACATTACTGGCTGATGTCGGGCGGCAATGAGTTGAAAAATCTCCGTGCAGGAATATTTGATTTTGAAATTCAAACGGACAAATTGGTCGAAAAGCGCGTGTTTCTGACAAATTCGGAGAAATCTGCGGCAAATATCCAGCCGGAAATTGCTAATCGTCTGAACAAACTGATTCCCGCAAATGTTCCTTTTTATCGTCTTCAAACTGCCGGAAATGCAAATACGGCAGAGTCGGTTTCGGGAGTTCTTTTCGACAATCGAAATTCCGCCGAAAACCGTCAAGAAAATCCGCGAATGAATTACTATTTCAGAGATTGGGAGAAAAGCTACAGTTATAGTTCGCTCGGTTCGGATTTCGACGAACAAATTGACAATATAGACGATGAAACCTCGAATTTACCTCCGAAAAGTCAAAATAATCTCAACGAAAACTTGGCAAAAATCATCGGTGAAGCGCAGCCGGCTGCGTCCGCGAAAATATTTTCGCCGCAGAGTTTGCCGTCGCCTTTGTTTTTCGACAACCGCCAAGCATTGATAATTTCGCTTCAAAACCGCTCGAATTTGAGCGATGAAATATTAGAAAAATCGCTCATTGAAACGGCGAAAAACTATTTGACGATTGGAAATTCAAATGCGGATTTTGAATGGAAAGATTTGCCGGCTGTTGAGTTTAAGGCGCGTCAGTTGAAAATGCCGTCGCTCGGCTGGTCGGTTTTTTACGCGTTCAAAAACAACGAATTGATTTTTTCAAACAGTGAGGAATTATTGAAGGAAATCGTCACGGCGAATAATCAAGTTAAATTTGACGCTTCATTCAGCGAATTTTCGACGATTAATTTGACCGGGCACGAATCTGCCTTTGACGACATTTTCGGACAAATTGCTGACGCTGAAAACACGAATAACACCGACGATTTTTTCACGGGAAACATCGCCGGTTTATTGGACGTAATTTCGGATGTCGAACGAATTGAAATTAAACGAAGTTCGGAAAGGAATTTCCTTCACGAAGAAATTGATTTCATCCTGCAAAAACCTGATGAAGGCGGCAAGTAGGGTTTTGGATTTAAGAAAAACGTGGCAGAAGCCCGCGCGTGGGCAAGGGCGCACGGTGATTTGTTGATGCGCCCCTGCCCACGCGCGGGCTTTTGACTTTATAAATCTATAAATTCGGAACCCAGTAAGATCGTCCATCCTCAGTGATTTTTTTCAATCCTAGATTCGTCAATTCACTTTCCGATGCGCCTAAATAAGTGAAATGCGGCAAATCGGTCGGCACGGTTTGAAACCAGCCGTGCCGCGCCAAAACTTCGCGCACGGCGGCGTTTGCGTGGTCGGCAACGTCAAGCGCAAGCATCGAAATATGCTGTGAGGTTCCCGGCGGCGCGACCGAATAAATGATCGTTTTTTGATTGCCTTTGGCGAAAAATATTCCTTGATCTTCGAGTTTGAGAATGTCGGGAATCTGTTCGACCGGCGATAATGCCTTGATGCGTGCCGCTTCGGTTTGCGATAATTTGCCCTCTTTGACCCAATAAACGAGTCCCGGATCAACGCGACTCGTCCAATTTGTAATCGTCGCGGCAAACGTGCGTTTTGCTGAATCAGCATTCACCGGAGCAATCGAAAGCTTTTTTTCTTTCGCTTCGGCGACTGCTTCCTTGAGTGCATTCATCGCCGGAGTTTGCAGTTCAATCGTAATGCCGCCGATATTTTCCGATGATTTTTGAAGGCTCGAATGAAAAGCCGAAACGTCCGACTCGTCGCGGAAAACGATTTTGTTCGGCGGCGTGACACCTTTGGCAACGAACATCGCGCCGTAAGCCCTAATCAATTTTTGTCCGACGGCATCGGTCGGCATTTGAAAACCGCTTGGCAGATTGCCTTGAAATCCGCCGCTTTTCGTTTCAGATTGATTATTGCTCACTTTATTATTTGAATTGTCGGAGATATTAACTGGAATTTTATTGTCCTTCGAGTTTGAAGGCGTGACGGTTGAAGTTGCTGTTGAGGTTGGTGTGGAACTGCTTCGCGTTCTGACGTTGCTGTCGGCTGACCAGCAAGCCGCCAAAAAGCCGCACGAAAAACAGATAATGACAAAAATTATTTGTTTGATTTTCATTGTGTTTATTTCACTGCCGCGCAAAATTAATCGAGATTCGGAATCCAAAATTTTTGTCCGCTGACGTTGACCGGCTTTAATCCGAATGACGGCAGACGACTTTCTTCAACACCTAAATATGTAAAATGCGGCAGATCGCTTTTGACTGTTTGAAACCAGCCGTGTTTCGCTAAAATGTCTCTAACCGCTTTGTTCGCAAACTGTTCGACATCAAGCGCAAGCATAAAAATATGCTGCGATGCGCCCGGCGCGGCGACCGAATAGAGAATTGATTTGCTCAAATCTTTGCTGAAATAATAACCTTTCGCTTCCCATTCGAGAACCTGCGCGACCTGTTTTTCAATCGGTAAATTTTTTGCGGCTTCGGCTTCGCGGCGCGAGATTTTGCCTTTGCTTGTCCAATAAATCAACGCCGGATTAAACCTTGAATACCACAGATCAACCGTGTCCGAATATGACCGCTTCGCAGCAATCGAACCGCCGCGCGGAGTGATTCGCAAATTCTTTTTTTGTGCTTCGCCAATCGCTTCGAGCAAAGCATTCATCGCCGTTTCCTGCAAAATTATGGTCGTGCCGCCGATATTTTGAGTTTTCGGGTTCGCCGAACTTTGATACATTTGAGCTTCGGAATCATCGGCAAACACACATTTCACGGGAAATCGAACACCGCTTCCGGCGACAAACATCGCGCCGTATTCACGAAAAACGCGTTCGGCAACTTTGTCATTATCAACGTCACAAACATCCGAAAATCTGATGCCGGTTGTCTTTTTACCGTTTTTGACAATTTCGGACTTTGCCAGACGTTCTTCCAAAACGTATCGAAAATTAGCGGTTTGACCGAAAACTTGAAATTGGAGTATCAAAACAGTCAAAATCAAAATAACGATGAAATGTTTTTTTTGGTAAAAATTCATAAATATTGACGCGAATGCCGATTATTATTGCGTAAAAGTCCAGTCTAAATTTCGCGTTCCGGCGTTTTTTCCCAGACAAAATCGTTTATCAAACTTTTGACGGTTTCGATGTGCGGATACATCAGCGTATCTTCTTCGATAAACGGAACTTTTTCGCGGATCGCTTCATAAACCGGCTGAGTTTTCGCGCCGAGTTTTTTGTCTAAACCGATAACTTTGCGGCGGAAATCAATGCCCTGCGCGGCGGCAAAAAGTTCGAGTGCGAGAATACATTCGAGATTTTCGGCGATTTGCCTCAACTTTAACGCCGAAGTCACGCCCATCGAAACGTGATCTTCGACATTTGCCGAAGTCGGAATCGTGTCAACCGAAGCCGGATGCGACAAGATTTTATTTTCGGTGCAGAGCGCGGCGGCAGTGTATTGAACGATCATAAAACCGGAATTTAGTCCGCCGTGTTCGGTCAAAAACGCCGGTAAAGTATGAGCGTTTGATGCTTCGTCAGTCAGCCGCATCAATCTTCGCTCCGAAATATTTCCGAGTTCGGAAAGCGCAATTGCGAGATAATCAAACGCCAGCGCGAGCGGTTCGCCGTGAAAATTTCCGCCGGAAATCACTTCAATTTTGAAGTCTTGAGTCTTGAGTCCTGAGTCTTGAGTCAACTTGGTTTCCGACTCATTACTCAAGACTTCAGACTCAGGACTTACAAATATGAGCGGATTGTCGGTCACGGAATTGAGTTCGAGTTTTATGAGCCAATCGGCATACGCGACGGCATCGCGGCACGCGCCGTGAACCTGCGGAATGCAGCGCAGCGTGTATGCGTCCTGCACGTTTGACGAATCAAATTTGCGGGTAAATTCACTTCCCTGCAAAATTTCGCGCAAATTTTCGGCACATTCCATCTGGCGCGGATGCGGGCGCAGCGCGTGAATTCGTTCGTCAAACGCGAGCGTTGTGCCGTTCAATGCTTCAAGACTCAAGCAGCCTGAAAGATCGGCTAATTCAGCCAGACGTTTAGCTTTATGAGTTTGCATCAGTCCAACGGCGGTCATAATCGTCGTGCCGTTCGTCAACGCCAAACCTTCTTTAGCGGCAAGTATTATCGGCTGTAAATCGGCTTTGGCAAGCGCATCTTTCGCCCAAAGTTTTTCGCCCTGAAATTTACATTCGCCTTCGCCGATCAGCACACAAGCGATATGCGCGAGCGGCGCAAGATCGCCCGACGCGCCGAGACTTCCCTTTTCGGGAACAATCGGGTGAATTCCGCGATTCAAAAATTCGAGCAAAAGCTCCAAAGTTTCCAGTCGAATGCCCGAATAACCTCTTGCTAAAGTGTTGGCACGAATCAGCATAATCGCCCGCGTCGTCGAAATATCAAACGGATTTCCGACACCGACGGCGTGACTGACGACAATATTTCGCTGGAGTTTTTCGACCTGTTCGCGGGAGATGATTTTGTCTTTGAACGCGCCGAATCCGGTTGTGATGCCATAAGCAACTTCGCCGCGTTCGAGCAAAGTTTGAACAGCATCGGCGGCGCGATTGACTTGTGTTTTAGCTTTTTCAGACAAAACAACTCGCGGCTCATTCGGCTTGCCGTGAGCGACCGCGACAACTTGCTCAAAAGTCAGGCTTTCACCGTCTAATATAATTTCATTCATTAAGTTATAGATGGAAATTCAACATCTCGGTAAAGATCATTGACTGATAAATCAAAATCTAATGTCGTGATTTTTAGAGATTCACCTTCAACGTAATCGCTCTGAAGCCAAAAACGGTCGTTGTGTTTTTGAAAAAGCGTGACGTTTTTGCCATTTTGTTCTATCAACAAATATTCGCGGAAGGATTCGATAAGTTTGTATTGTCGAAATTTTTCGCCGCGATCAAATTTTTCGGTCGAATCGGAAAGGACTTCGACAATTAAAATCGGATTCGTCAACGCTTGTAACCCTCCGATTTCCTCAAAATTTGCCTGTCCGCAGACGACTGATAAATCCGGGTAACGATAAGGCGGAATGGTCGGAACTTTGACTTTTAAGTTTGCCGGAAAAGCACGGCAGCCTTTTTTTCTCGCAATCGGATTCAGTATTTCAGCCAAATTCATTTCAATTGTCGCGTGATTAACTGAAACTCCGCTCATTTCAAAAACTTCCCCGCTGAAGTATTCAAAATGACCTTCGGCATTTCGGTCTAATTCAAAATACTCTTCAAGCGTGTATTTTTTTATCGGAATCGCAGTCATATTTTCACCTCCCGATGATTTTACCTTTTTTGATTACTTTTTCAACCAAGTTGCCGCCGAATTCGTAGGCGATTTCGCGGTAATCTTTGGTGTCGAAAATTAAAATATCGGCTTGTTTTCCGGCTTCGAGCGAACCGACTTTTTCGCCGGAAGCGACGGCAAAGGCGGCGTTGATCGTCGCGGCGTTGAAGGCTTCGGACGGCAGCAGTTTTTGGTAACGGCAGGCAATCGCTATCGCGTTCGGCAGCGACGGACACGGCGCACTGCCCGGATTGTAGTCGGTCGAAACCGCGACGGCACAGCCTGAATCAATCAATTTTCGCGCGTCGGCGAATTCGTGCGAGCCGAAATTGAAATTGACGGTCGGCGTGACGACTCCGATTGTTTCGGAATCGGCAAGAAGTTTAATTTCTTCATCTGAAATCGTGTCAAGATGGTCAATCGAAGTTGCGCCGAGTTCGATTGCCATCCGTGCGCCGCCGAGGTTCGTAAATTCGTCAACGTGCGCTTTTAGTTTGAAACCCAAGCGTTTTGCAGTTTCTAAAACTTTGCGCGATTGTTCAAGATTAAAGGCATTTCGTTCGCAAAAAACATCAGCAAAAATTTGAAATTTGAAATTTGAAATTTGAAATTTTGAAGCGGCAAGCGGCAGCATTTCATTACAAATCAGATCAACATAATCATCCGATTTATCTATGAATTCAGGCGGAACGGCGTGTGCGGGCAAAAATGTCGGAATTAAATCAATTTCGTGCGTTTGGTCGAGTTCAAAAATCGCGGCGAACATTTTCAATTCAGTTTCCGTGTCGAGTCCGTAACCTGTTTTGACTTCGGCGGTCGTGATGCCGAGAGCCAGCATTTTATCGAGTCTTTTGCGGCTTTGTTCTATTAATTCAGCTAAACTTGCTTCGCGTGTTTGGCGAACGGTTGAAAGGATTCCGCCGCCGTTTTCGAGTATTTCGAGATAATCCGCGCCTTTGATTTTTAGTTCAAATTCGTTCAGGCGATTTCCCGCGAAAACGCTGTGCGTGTGGCATTCGACGAATCCGGGCGACACGACTTTGCCGTTTGCGTCAATCGTATTTTCGCTTTCAAACTCGTGCAAAATTTCGTCAGATTTGCCGACTGCAATGATTTTTTCGTCTGAAACTGCAACCGCGCCGTTTTCGATCAAACAGACATCGTTCATTGCAGCAAGTCTTTTCGGTTTACCGTTCGATGCACAAGTGATAATCTGCGAATTGTAAATAATTAAATCTGCTTTCATCATTACCGACCAATGCCCAATGCGTCAGCCACTCGATTGATGTAATTAAACCACGAAGCGATCAATGTAATTTGCAAAATAGCTTGGTCATTAAATCCAACAGCGCGAAGATTTTCGTGGTATTTCGGCGAAATGCGCGTTGCATCTTCGGTCAATTGCACGACGTAATCGCACATTACGCGTTCGGCTTCCGTAATCGGCGCAGTCGTATAATCGGTTCGCAGTGCCGCAATTAATTTATCATCTAAAGTTACGCGACGCAGAAACTCTGCGTGAGATTCCAGTCAGTAATGACAATTGTTGACAACTGAAACCATCGTCGCAATCATCTCGTGCTGCCGCCTTTTAAGCGGTAATTCAGGCGACATCAAGACGCTGAATTCGGCGAAAGCGTGAAACATCGCATCGGGAATTAAAGTGTGCGATGACATCACCGATTCGCCCGCCGTGCTTGCCGCCGGGACAGGTTCACCGTATTCCGTCGGATACGAAACACGCAGTTCCGAAATTATTTTTTGCAGTTTTTCGTCCGCTTCTTCAAACGGAATTGTTTTGATCCAAGCCATTTCGATTTTAGATGTGCGATTTTGGATTTGGGATTTTTAAGTTCCCGGCTCACAAAAATATTTAACATTAAAAGGCAGAAGCCGGCGCGTAAGCAACAGCGCAAAATTCAACTTTTTTTCAAATAAGTTGCTAATAACTATAGCTCATCCCAACTTTTTCACCTTTTCACTTTTCAAACTTTTGGAACTTTTAATGCGCCGGAGCGTTTTGCAGCGTTTCGGTGATGGTGTGATGAGTATCGGGCAAAAAGTAGAACAAAATGCCGAGAATCGCATACACCGAAAGTAGCTGTAAACCTTCGAGCCAGTTGCTTTCGCCGTCGGAACAGATTTGCTGCACGATCAGAATCGAGCCGAAAACCGCGACGACTTCAGGAATCGTAAATTCGAGATTCATCGGATGCGGCGCAAGAAAATACGACGCAAAAATTAACACCGGCGCGACAAAAAGTGCGATTTGCAAACTCGATCCGAGCGCAATACCGAGCGTTAAATCCATTTTGTTCCGCATCGCCATCATTACCGCCGACGAATGTTCCGCCGCATTACCGATAATTGCAACGACGATCACGCCGACGAAAACTTCGGTAAAGCCGAGTGCGCCGCGAGCCGCTTCGACTGCCCCGACGAGAAATTCGGAAATCAGCGCGACAAACGCCGTTGCAATCAGCAAAACCACAATTGATTTTCCGCGTGTCCAATGATCGCCCGATTCTTCTTCTTCGCGCCCGACTTCCTGCGCCGCGCCCTGCATCGCTTCGCCGACGAAAAATTCTTTGTGCGTGACGAGCGAGAAATAAAGCGTAAAAATGTATGTGACTAATAAAACAACCGCAATCGCCAGCGATAAAGTCTGCTCTTTAGCCGGTGTCCAACCGCCGTTTGCAACCGGAACATTTACCGAAACAAGATGAAAAACCGTCGGAATCAAGAGCGCGATTGCCGCCAAAGTCAGCGCAGTTGAAGACGCGCTTGCCGCCGTTCGTTCAAACGTCTGTGTTTTGTATTTTGAACCGCCGGCAATGATCGAAACACCCAAAACAAGCAGCATATTGCCGATAATCGAGCCGGTAATCGAGGCTTTGACCACGCCGTCCAAACCTTTCGACAGCGCAAAAAGCGCGATTATCAATTCCGCCGCATTGCCGAAAGTCGCATTCAGCAGTCCGCCGATTCCCTGTCCGAGATGTTCCGCTAAATGCTCGGTCGCTTTGCCCATCCAACCCGCTAAAGGAATTATCGCCAGACAAGAAAAAATAAAAAGCAGCGTGGGATTTTCGAGCGCAGGAATAAACCGCATCGCAATTGCAATCGGCACAAAAATTAACAGCCAATCGAGTGAAGGTTTTAGCCAGGATGATTTATTTTCAGACATACATACCGTTGCGGCGATTAATAAAATTCAAAATCGCCGGTTTTTTATCAGTAAAACCAAATAATAAACGTCTCTGCTGCACAAAACAAATTTTATATTGCAAAATAGTGAACGAATTTTTTAATATCTCTCCTAGTGTTTATTGTATTTTCGCAAACTAATTATGTATGCTATAGGACGGAATTCGTTTCTTACATCCAAGGAGGGTTTTATGACCAAAAAGGTATTGATTGTTGAGGATTACGCCGACACACGAACAATGATGAGGTATTTACTGCAAAATTTCGGCTATGAAGTTTTGGAAGCATCGGACGGACAGGAAGCCGTTGATCGCGCTCAACAAAGTCATCCAGACCTTATTTTAATGGATATTTCGATGCCGATAATGGACGGACTCACTGCCACGCAAATTATCCGAAAAGTCGAAGGTTTCGCCAAAATTCCGATCATCGCAGTTTCGGCTTACGGCAAATCGTATTATCGTCAGGCAATCGAAGCCGGCTGCGACGATTTAATTAACAAACCCCTTGATTTTGATAATTTACAGCCGATTCTCGAACAATATCTCGCCTGAAATCATCGCTCTACCTTTTGCAGCAAATACAAATTTTGTCGTTGGCGTTAAATTTTATTTTTTTGAATTGCGAGTCGTTTTCCGCCCGTATCGGCTCGCGTTCATTAGAATCGAAATAATCGTTGATCTTTTCGACCAACTTTAATTTTTCCTTCGCCGTCAGATTTAAAAATCCGTGAAACACGAGCGTCAAATTTTCATTTGTAGATTCAAGATTAATCATTTTGCTAACATCTCCTGAACTTGATTGACATCCTTATCGCCGCGTCCTGACAAATTACAAATTATCGTTTGCGATGCCGACATTTCCGGCGCGAGTTTCAATAAATGTGCAATCGCGTGTGAACTTTCCAAAGCAGGAATAATGCCTTCGGTTTGCGATAAAATTTGAAACGCTTTTAACGCTTCGTCGTCGGTTGCCATTGCGTATTCGACGCGCCCGATGCTTTGCAAAAAAGCGTGTTCCGGTCCGACCGAAGCATAATCCAAACCTGCCGAAATCGAGTGCGTCAGCGCGATTTGCCCGTCGTCATCTTGCAATAAATAACTTTTCGTTCCCTGCAACACGCCGATTTTGCCGCCGCCGGCTTTGTTGAATCGCGCCGCGTGTTCGCCGAGATTGTTACCCTTGCCGCCCGCTTCGACACCGATCATTCGCACCGATTCGTCGTTCAAAAACGGATGAAACAACCCGATTGCATTCGATCCGCCGCCGACGCAGGCGACCAAAGCGGTCGGTAATTCGCCTGTTTTTTCAATAAATTGTTCACGCGATTCTTTGCCGATGACCGATTGAAAATCACGAACCATCAGCGGATACGGATGCGGACCGAGCGCACTTCCCAACAGATAATATGTGTCGTCAACATTCGTTACCCAATCGCGCAACGCTTCGTTAATCGCGTCCTTCAAAGTCTTACTGCCAGCGTCAACGCCGCGCACGTCCGCGCCCATCAAACGCATCCGAAAGACGTTCAGCTCCTGCCGCCGCATATCTTCGGTTCCCATATAAACGACGCATTCCAGCCCGAACAGCGCACAAACCGTCGCCGTCGCCACGCCGTGCTGACCCGCGCCGGTTTCGGCAATAATCCTTTTCTTGCCCATTCGCCGCGCCAGCAAAATCTGCCCGACGGCGTTGTTTATTTTGTGCGAACCTGTATGCCCCAAATCTTCGCGCTTCAAATAAATCTGTGCGCCGCCGACATTTTCGGACAACCGTTTCGCGTGAAAAAGCGGAGTCGGACGACCGGAAAAATCCTTCAACAATTGCAAAAATTCGTCCTGAAAATCCGCATCATCGCGCACCGCAAAATACGCGCCCGTCAATTCCTCAAGTGGCGACATCAGCGTTTCGGGAACAAACCGCCCGCCGAATTCGCCCCAATAACCGCGTTCGTTTGGTTGGTAATTCATCTGTTTAATTTTTGTCAGAAGGCTTGAACATTTTCCAGATTTCCGCGTCAACTTCGGCTAATTCTATTTCGGAAAGTTGCCGATCTTTTTAATAATTCTGCTTTTATCAATTGCCCGCATTTGAAAAATCATCACGATTGAAGTTTGCGTCAAACCGTTTTCTTCGGATGGTTCGATCTTGACCGAATATGCAAATCGCAGCGCGTTTAGATTAGAAGTAATCGGCGCAATCATCAACATCGGTTCACCGGAAACATCGGTTTGAATGGCGACTGCCGGACGACGACCGCTTTGCTCGCGTCCATCGCTGACAGGTAGATTTATCAGCAAAACATCGCCCCGCGCCATTAAGATTTTTCCTCTAATGTTTGTTCAAATTTCAAAAAATCTTCGTCGCTTGCCGCGTCCCATTGAGCGATTTCGCTTTCTAAATTTTCATCAAATACACTTTCAATTATAATTTTCACCCGTTCGTGTTCTTTGAGATTTGCCGGAACGCTCGAAACAGGTTTGAAAATGCCGTTTTCATAGATTGCTTCAACAGTTGTCATAATTTTAGATTTTAACACAGTCCGAACCTTGTTTTGGTGCTTCAAAAATTTGCACTTACGAAAATTTGAGTTCATCGTCGAGTCTTTCTTTGAGAAATATTTTTATCAAAGATTGATAAGGCACATCGCGTTTGTTGGCAATAAGTCGAATTTTCTCCAGCATTGATTCCGAAATTCGCAGCGAAATCGTCCGCGTCGTCGGCTTTAATTTCGGCAAAATTATTGATTCCGACGAATCCCAATCTATAAAGTCGGTCGAATCTTCCTTCGCCCAAAATTCGCGTTCCTCGTCTTCATTTTTAAGAATCGGTATCTCTTTTAATTTTTTCGGCATATTTTCTTATTTCACTTTTCGTCATTTCGCGGGCGGAAATTACCCGAATCAATTTGTTTCGCACCATAAAAGCGATAAAAAGCAGACGATTCGTATCGGTTCTGCCAAGCGCGAAAAATCTTTTTTCAACCGCCGAATGTGCTTTGTCATCAGCAATTATCAAAGGCAAATTAAAAAAAGCATCTTCACATTCGCCGTCCGATACGCCGTGAAGATAAAAATTCTTATTTGAATTGCCGTCATCCCATTCAAAACCTTCGCACTTTTCGATAATTGATTTCATCGCTAAATGTATAGTATGAAAACATACAAATTAAGTAAAGAATCTTGAAAATCATTCGCTGCCTAAATCTTCTTTTTCCAACTTAAATTCTTCTAAAAGCGCGAAGAAAAGGTCAAAGGCTTTTTCTTCGTCGTCATTTGTTTTATGAAGGATATTTTTAAGCCAGCCATTTTTTGAATCTTTAATCTTTAACTTTCGGGCAATATAATCATTAAATTCCTTTTGTAAAATTTGCTTTGTGTCGAAAGTTCCTTGACTATAAAATACTCCTTCCTGAAATCCCATTAGATATAAAGCTAACCAAGATAGAGATTTTTTGCCGAGATAGTTTGGCATAATCTCAATATGAAAAAGCACATCGTAAATATCTTGAATTACCAGATAATTCTTTTTCTTTGAATACTCAATAAATCGAATCGTTTTTAGTTTGTCCTTTTTGCCTTTTTCTTTCTCCAATGCACTACAAGAATCAACCGCGAAAGGTTTTACTTTTTCAACCGCTTCCAAAACATTTTTCGCTGAAAGTCCGCCCGCGAGATACATTTTCGGAAAAATTTCCTGCACTTTCTTCGCAATTTCCCAATCGAAAGTTTCGCCTGTTCCGCCGTGTTCTTGCGAGTTGTAAGCGTCGAGCAAAATCGCGTCAACTTCGTATTGCAACACGTTTTCCGGCTTAAATTCAGGCGACACGCGGAAGGCTTTGATGATTTCGAGATTTGTTTTTGACTTTAATTCACGCGCAAATTTGGGCGTTTCTTCGCCGTGAAGTTGGAGCGCGTCGAGTTTGGCAACTTCTGCGATTTCGACGATTTTTTCCAGACTCTCATTGACGAAAACGCCGACTTTCAAAACTTCCTGCGGCAGTTGTTCGATAATCTCACGCGCTTTTTCGGGCGTGACGCAGCGCGGACTTTTCTCATAAAAATTAAAGCCGAGTGCGTCCGCGCCGAATTTCGCCGAGAGCAGTGCGTCTTCGAGATTTGTAATGCCGCAAATTTTAACCTTTGTCATATTTTATTTAACCACGAACGAACACGAAATTTCACGAAAAAGAATTAGAAATAATTTCGTGTCTTATTCGTGTTCGTTCGTGGCTAATTCTCTTAAATCTTCCGCCGCGTTTCCGCTTCGCATCAGAGTTTCGCCGATTAAAAATCCCGCAAATCCGAGTTCGCGTAATTCCAGAATTTCCTCTTTCGTGGAAAGTCCGCTTTCAGTAATTATCAGCGCGTTTTCCGGCGCGTGTTTGATAAGTCCGCGCGAAACGTCGAGCGAGACTTTGAATGAATGCAGATCACGATTATTGACACCGATAATTTTCGCATTCATCATTTTCACACGCTCCAATTCTTCCAATGTGTGAACTTCGACAAGCACATCCAAACCTAATTCGTTTTCGGCTAAAGCGTGTAAATTAAACAATGTTTCATCGTCAAGCATCGCCGCGATCAGCAAAATCACGTCCGCTCCGGCTTCGGCGGCTTCGTAAATTTGAAATTCGTCGAAGATAAAATCCTTTCGCAAAATCGGCAAATTTACGGCATTTCGCGCCGTTTTCAAATCGTCCAGACTTCCTTTAAACCTGTCTTCTTCCGTTAAAACCGAAATGCAGCACGCGCCGCCCGTTTCATAATTCCGCGCAGTTTCGGCAACGTCTATTTTGTCGTTTATGACAC
Organism: Pyrinomonadaceae bacterium; assembly: GCA_965247805.1. Classification (GTDB taxonomy): domain Bacteria; phylum Acidobacteriota; class Blastocatellia; order Pyrinomonadales; family Pyrinomonadaceae; genus JAFDVJ01. The sequence goes on along the minus strand of OZ252034.1, from coordinate 1,718,827 downwards.
CTTTCGACGGCGAAGCGCGTTTGATTTCGGCGATAATATTGATTTGATCGCGCTGTAAATTTTTACGAAGGCGATGATTTTCGGACGTTTCGCGCTTTGCGATTGACGCACGTTTTAATTCGTCAAAATCGCGGTTAGCTTTGGCGATTTCGAGCCGTTTTTTCTTTAATTCGATGATTTCTGTCAAGAACATAAAATAATTTAAGCCGTTTGACTGGAGCGCGGGGCATCCTGCTTGCATGAGCGGTGTTTTTTACCGCGAAAAAGCGTTAGTCAATTTGCTGATTGAAAGTAATGAAAGACTTTTGAACGTCGAAGCGAACGCTCATTGCAAGCACGGGTGCTTGCGCTCCAGTCAAACGGCTTCCGTCAAATTCGTCATTTCCTTCAAACTTTCCAATTTTTCCAAAGCCTTTCCGCTTTCCAAACTTTCGGTCGCAAGTTTTGCGGCTTCGCTTAAAATTCCCGTTTTCCCGCTGACGAAAATCGCCGCTGCTGCGTTCATTAAAACTAATGTTCGCGCCGCGTCTTTTCGTTTATTTTCTAAAATTTCTCTGATAATTTCAGCGTTTTGCGCTGCGTCACCGCCGCGTAAATTTTCGATGTTTTCGATTGTTTCAAAACCGAATGTTTCCGGCGATACCTCGTAAAATTTGATGTATTCGGGCGTAATTTCGGCGACCGATGTTTTCGTTGAAATCGTAATTTCGTCCAAACCATCCAAACCGTGAACAACGAGTGCGCGTTTCGTTCCCAACAGACGCAGCGTTTCGGCAATCGGCGCGACCAAATCTTTGTGCCACACGCCCATAATTTGAAACGGCGCGTTTGCCGGATTCGTCATCGGACCGAGCAAATTAAAGGTCGTGTGAACGCCCAATTCACGCCGAACCGCTGCAACTCTTGCCGTCGAAGCGTGATAGAGCGGCGCGAACATAAAACAGATACCGATTTCATTCAGACATTTTTCGGAAACTTCACGCGAAGCCGCGACATTGACACCCAAAGCCGTTAAAACATCAGCACTTCCCGATTTTGAAGTCGCCGCGCGGCTGCCGTGTTTCGCCACCGGAAGTCCTGCGCCGGCGATCACAAACGCGGCGGCGGTCGAGACGTTAAAGGTTTTGACGCGACTCGAACCCGTTCCCGCCGTATCAATAAAATCCGTGTGAATCGTATTGATTTTCGATGCATTTTCGCGCATCGCTTCCGCCATTCCCGCAAGTTCTTCGACGGTTTCGCCTTTAATCGCCAACGCAACCAACGCGGCGGAAATCTGCGCGTCGGTTGCTTCTCCCTGCAACAATTGATTGAGCAAAAACTTGGCTTCCATCCGCGCGAGATTTTTGCCCTGCATCAGCCGCAACAGTAAATCGCGCAAACCTTCAATCGGCGGTTCGTCGCTGCGGTGCGGCAGCAGCCACGCCGGACGATTTAAATTATAATTTTGAAAAAATGTCATAAAAGAAAAAACCTGTCGCCAATTATTTTAGCAACAGGTTTTCTAAAGAATACAATTGAGGCTAAAAGTTCACGCCTGTTTAGAAAAACCCGCACAGCTCCACCAAGTCCATAATGTTTTTTGATGAATTTTGCCGTTTAAATTTTTCATAAAATCTTTTTTTGTTATTATTGTTTATAACCTAACCGATTTTCTTTGGCAAATTTATGAGCAACACTTTCCAAAATCTGATGCAGCCCGACGAAAAACTATTTTTTAAGAAAAATGACCGCAGCGATGTGCGCCTCGGAGAAATTGTGCCGAAGACGAAATATGAGGAATCAAACATCGTCATTCTCGGATGTCCGCAGGACGAAGGTGTCAAACGCAACGGCGGTCGAACAGGCGCGGCACTTGCGCCGGACATTATCCGTTCGGAGTTTTATCGTTTAACTAATTTTGGAATTCATCACAGAATTTGCGATCTGGGAAATCTCGTACTGCAAAATTCGCTTGAGGAAACGCACGACAATTTAACCGAAATTGCGACAAAAATTCTCCAAGACGGTAAAAAGTTGATTGTTCTTGGCGGCGGTAACGATATTTCCTACGCTGACGGCAAAGCGATGGCGGAAGTTTTCGGCGCGGGAAACTGGCTCGGTGTGAATGTTGACGCATATTTGGATGTGCGCGCTGACAAACAGCGTTCGAGTGGCACGCCGTATCGTCAACTTTTGGAGGAAAAATTGATTCGGCAAGATTACCTGTATGAAATTGCTTACCAACCGCAACTTATTTCGCCGGCTCATTACCGTTATCTGCAAAACCTGAATGTTAATATGGTAAGTGTTGCGCAACTCCGTTCGCGTGAAACGGCTGATCTGGAATTGCGCGAATTGATGCGGCAAAAATTTATCAGTCACAGCGATTCCTTAACAGCATTTTTTGGTTTTGATATGCACGCGATTCGTTCATCGGACGCGCCGGGAACTTCCGTGCCGAGTCCGATTGGTCTGCGTTCAGGCGAATTTCTCAATCTCGTTCAGTTTGCCGCGAAACTCGTTAACACAAAAATCATTGAATTTACAGAAGTCAATCCGAATTTTGACGTGGACAACCGCACAACCAAACTCGTCGCCGTCGGAATGCACAAATTTTGCAGTTCACAACCGAAAATAGGCGGCTGATTCTAAAAACCAACCGCCTATTTTTATATAAGTGTAGACTTTGGTTAAGCTCTGATGCTTCTGCCGGTTGCCAGACGATAAATCGCCAAAACAATAACTGCACCAATCACCGAAAAGATAAAACTCGGAAGACTCCGACCGAGATTATCCATCGAACTCGCCATCGGGAATCCGAGTAAATTTCCAACAAAACCACCGACGATTGCACCGACAATCCCCAGAATAATCGTCATAATCGTGCCGCCGCCATCAGGACCGGGCATAATTAATTTTGCCAAATAACCCGCCACAAAACCCAAAATCAACCAAATAATTAATGAAATCATTTTTATTCTCCTTTTTCTTTTTCCTCGAAACTTTAAGGTTTTCCCTTTGCAATTAACATATCAACTTTTGTGCCATAAACGCTTTTAGCTTCAAATAGTTACACTTAGCAAGATTCTGGAAATTATGTTGTAATAATTTGATGTTTACTGTATGAATTAAATACGGATAAATAAATGTTATTTGTCTTATATCCGATTTAACTTCGCGTGTCGCGGTTAAGTTTATTTCTAAAAAGTCAAACTTGACACGATAACGAAATTTTCGATATTCTTTCAGTTCGCTTTTTAATTTAGGCGAGATGTAGTCAGTTAGCTTAGTGGTAGAGCGCCACGTTGACATCGTGGAGGTCGGCGGTTCAAATCCGCCACTGACTACCATTTTTATTTTTTGATAAGATGCTTTCAAAGAACTTTGCAGTTTCGACAACTACTACGACGCGCTTCTAATTGGCGTGTTATTCGCGCTTTCAAATTGGAAGCGCAAGGCAAAGTCGCTCTTATCAGATCAAATCTTTTTTAGTAGTAGGTTGTTAATCGTTAATTGCTAATAGTTGATTGATAAGAGATTTCTTAACAATTAACCGTTTACAATGAACAATTAACAAAGTTATGCAAATAAAATTTGGTGAACAATTAAAGGATTTTTCCGAATCGGTTTCCGTTTTGGATGCGATCAAGGCGTTTGACCGTGATGTTTTGAAGAAAACCATCGCGGCAAAAGTTAATGGCGAAGAAGTTGATTTGTCGAAGAAATTGAACGAATCGGACGAAGTTTTGTCTATTGAACCGATTGAAGCCGACACGCGCGACGGTTTGGAAGTTTTGCGTCACTCGACGGCTCATTTATTGGCGGCGGCTGTTTTGGATTTGTTTCCGGGAACTCAATTGGGAGTTGGTCCGGCGTTAATGGACGATCCGCGTTACGGCTATTATTACGATGTGATTGCGCCACGCCAGTTGACGCTTGAAGATTTGCCCGTTATTGAGAAAAAAATGCGTTCGATGGCAAAGGCAAACTTGCCTTACCGCCGCGAAGAAGTTGAAAAAAATCAAATTCTCGAACTTTTCAAAGAGCGCAACGAACCGCTCAAATGCGAACTGATTGACGAAAAAGTTTCCGACACGGCAAGCATTTATTACATAGACAATTCGCCGTTTATTGATTTTTGTCTCGGTCCGCACGTCGGACATACCGGCAAATTGAAAGCCTTTAAACTGCTCGCTTTGTCGGGCGCGTATTGGAAAGGCGATGCGGAAAATCAGCAGATGCAGCGCATTTACGGAACTGCTTTTGCGACTCAGGAAGAACTCGACGCTTGGCTCAAGCAGCGCGAAGAAGCCGAAAAACGCGACCACCGCAAACTTGGCAAAGAACTCGATTTATTTTCGATTCAGGACGAATACGGACAAGGTTTGATTTTCTGGCATCCGAAAGGCGGCGCGATTCGCACGGATATGGAAAATTATCTGCGCGAGGAACTGCAAAAACGCGGTTACGGAATGGTTTTCACGCCGCATATTGCGAAACGTCAGCTTTGGCAGACTTCGGGACACGAGCAAAATTATGCCGATTCGTTGTTTGAACCGATGAAAATGCCCGCGAAATTCGGCGAGGAAACGGAGTTTCGTCTGAAACCGATGAATTGCCCGTTTCACATCGGAATTTACAAATCTCATCCGCGTTCTTATCGTGAATTGCCGCTGCGTTACGCTGAATTAGGCACGGTTTATCGCGCCGAATTGTCTGGAACTTTACACGGTCTGATGCGCGTTCGCGGATTTACTCAGGACGACGCACATATTTTCTGCACGCCTGAACAGGTCGAATCGGAAGCCGGCGACTGCGTTGATTTTGCTTACGACGTTTTCAAAACTTTCGGTTTCGAGAAATTCAAAGTCGAACTTTCAGTGCGCGGCGGCGCGGACAACAAAGGTTATTTGGGTTCGGACGAAGATTGGGCAAATGCTGAAAAGGCTTTGGTTAGCGCATTAAACGCACGGCAAATTCCCTACGAACGCATCGAAGGCGAAGCGGCTTTTTACGGTCCGAAAATTGATATTAAGGTCGAAGATTCAATCGGTCGCCTGTGGCAATTATCAACCGTGCAGTTTGATTTTAATTTACCTGAACGCTTTGAACTCGAATTTATCGGCGACGACGGTCAAAAACATCGTCCGATTATGGTGCATCGCGCTCTGTTCGGTTCGGTCGAGAGATTTTTCGGCGTTTTGATCGAACATTACGCCGGAGCTTTCCCGTTCTGGCTTGCGCCGGTGCAGGTTGCAGTTTTGCCGATTACAGACAGAATCAACGAATATGCCGAAAAAATCGGTAAAGAATTAAAGGATTCGGGCTTTCGTGTCGAAACAAACTTGAAATCGGACAAAATCGGTGCAAAAATTCGTGATGCACAATTGCAAAAAGTTCCGTTTATGTTAGTTTTGGGCGACAAGGAACTCGAAGATAACAAAATTGCGGTTCGTGAAAAAGTAAAAGGCGACATCGGACAGATGACGCTCGAAGAATTTAAAGAAATGGCGCGGCAGTTGAAGGAAACACGCGCCCTGACTAATGGTTAGTTCCAAGTTTCAGGTTTCAAGTTTCAGGTTAAGACAGACAATTCTTTAACCTGAAACTTGAAACCTGAAACCTGAAACTTTTAGACAAGGAGAAAGTTTATCGCTAATAATTTCAGAGGTCGTGGACGTTTTGATAATCGTCGGCAGCCGCTTCACCGCACAAATGAGAGAATTCGCATTCCGGCGGTGCGTGTCGTGACTGAAGACGGAGATGCACTGGGCGTGATGGATACGCGTGATGCGGTTCAGATGGCGCGTTCGCAGGGTTTGGATTTGGTCGAAATCGCGCCGAATGCACAGCCGCCGGTTTGCCGGATTATTGACTACGGAAAGTTTCTTTACGAACAGAAAAAGAAGGCGCACGAAGCCAAAAAGAAACAAGTCACCGTTCAGGTTAAAGAGATTAAGTTTCGTCCGGCGACCGACGATCACGATTACGATTACCGCAAGGAACGCGCACGCGGCTGGATTACCGACGGCGATAAAGTTCGCGCGACCATCGCCTTTCGCGGACGCGAAATGACGCACCGCGAACTCGGTTCAAAAATTCTGGCGCGACTGCGCGACGATCTTGCCGACATTTCCGATGTCGAAGTCACGCCGAAAATGGAAGGCTATCAAATGTTCGCCATTTTCGTGCCGAAGAAGACGAAATAAAATTTGTAAATTGTTGATTGTAAATGGTTAATTGTAATTTTTATTTATGACCATTAACAATTAACGATTTAGCATTAACGATTTACAAGGAGAATTATGCCAAAACTAAAAACACACAAAGGCGCGGCGAAACGGTTTCGTTCAACCGCCAGCGGAAAGTTCAAACGCGGACATTCGCACGCACGACATATTTTGACCAAGAAAACCAACAAACGTAAACGCAATTTGGATATTGATGTGTTGGTTTCCGAAAGCGACCAAAAGCGCGTTGAAAAAATGCTGCCATACGGAAGAAACTAGAAATTAAAAATGCAAAATTAAGAATTAAAAATTATTCCGATTTTTTCATTTTGAATTTTTAATTTTTAATTTTCACGACGAAGGAGTGAAAAAATGCCAAGAGCAAAACGTGGAAATAAGCGTTTAGAGAAACGCAAAAAGATATTAGCCTTAGCCAAAGGCTTTCGTGGAACGAAATCGAAACTTTATCGTTCAGCCAAAGAATCGGTTGAACGCGCACTAAACTTTGCCTACACGGGCAGAAAACTGAAAAAACGCGATTTCAGAAAATTGTGGATTGTCCGCATCAACGCGGCTTGCCGTCTGAACGAAATGAAATATTCGCAGTTTATGCACGGGCTGAAACTCGCGGGTGTCGAACTTGACCGCAAAGTTCTCGCCGATCTTGCCGTTAAACAGCCGGAAACATTTGCGACTCTGACAACGCAGGCGAAAGACGCGATCAGCAATCAGCAGACAGCAACAGTTTAATAATGAAGTGATTTGCAGTATCAAGAAAGCAATTTTCAACGGAACGAGTTTGACGGTTATTTTATTAATTTCCGCCGAACTCGTTTCAGCTTGCACGTCAATTGTTTGCAGTAATGGAATTGAATCAAACATTTGTGCTGTTGAAAGTAATCTAATTGCAGTTCAGCGATATTTTAATTACTCTTTAGCGATTTTTGTAGTAGTTTCGATTATCTATTTTCTGAGAAAAAGAAAAGGCAGGATTCCAGTAATTTTCAGTTTCATTTCAATAACATTACCAATGATTTTGCATTATTTGAATGGTAATGGAGAATGTGATTTTTTTACCACGGAAGTCGCAAGATGGCTTTTTTATTTTTCAGTAATCGCATTATTATTTCAATTAATTTCGTGGATTAAGCAAAGAAGGATATGATATTTTGGTAAGCTATGAAGAAATTACCACTAACAAATTTGATCCTTTTGGTAGCAGTCAAATCTGTTAGTGCTTGTTCATTCGCTCCCGGATACGAACCGCCGCAGTTAGAAAAAGTTGATGGTATTTACTTTCTTTCGGCTTTTACTTTGATAATTCCGATTGTTTTTCTTTACTTTTTAAGAGAACGGAAAGGTCGTTGGGCAATAATTACTTCAGCCGTTTCACTTGTATTGTTTATACCGGCACTATTTTTTACAGCATTTATATTTGCGATGTGTGCGTCTTTTGTTTTGCCGGTTCAAATATTGATTAAAGCGGAGTTGTTTTTGATGTTATTGATATTTACCATTCAAATATCTTTGTGGATTAGTCAAATGAAAACATCTACAAAACTTCAATAGGTTTATTTCAGACGAAAAGAAACAAGTTTAATAAATCCGCGAAGCGTTCGAGAAGATTTCGGACGCTTTGTTTTTTTGTTAAAATAATTTTCGTTGATAAAAACTTGTGTTAAAATTTAGCTATGCAAAGCGTTCTTAATCCTTCATTAAAAGAAATGGCTCAGGCGGCAATCAATCAAAAGTTGATTTTGCAAGGTGTTGGTTGGGATTTTTACGAGCGAATTTTAAGTGAATTTGAAAATTCTAACGCGCTTCATTTTGCGTATGACAACGGTTTTTTGGAGGTTGAAGTGCCTTTATTTGAACACGAAAAGGCGAATCGGATTTTGCAAAATTTGGTAACGACCGTTTGCAACGAAAAGGAAATTAATTTAATCAATGCCGGTTCGACCACATTTCGCAAACGCGCTAAAGCAAAAGGCGTTGAGCCGGACACTTGTTTTTATATTCAAAATGAACCAAAGGTTCGCGGCAAAATAGATATTAATCTAGAAAACGATCCGCCGCCCGATTTAGTGATAGAAGTTGACATTAAAAGTCCTTTGCTTAACAAAATGCCGATTTATGCAGCCTTGGGCGTTGGCGAAGTCTGGCTTTATGAAGGCGAAAAAGTTGAATTTCACAAACTCTACGGCGAGTTTTATCAACTAATTACGATGAGCGTTGCATTTCCTTTTTTATCGTCTGAGAAAGCGACAGAGTTTTTACATAAAGGTTTAAAGGATAGTTTTTTAACTTGGAATAAAGAAGTTAGAAATTGGGTGAATGAAATAAATGATTGAGCAGAAAGAACAAGTTGAAAAAATCCGCGAAGCGTTCAATCAGGAATTTGGACGCTTTGTTGATTTACGCAATAAAATTAACAGTTTGGGACTCGCGGCGGCTGAAAATTTGCAGCGCGAGTTGAGCGAATTCAAGACCAAACACACGGGCAAAAAGTCGGAAATCGCCGACGCGAAAAAGCTCATCGGTCGAGTCGCGCCGGAAGAACGCGGCGCGTTCGGACAATTCGTGCAGTCGGTCGAAAAGAAAATCGTCGAAGCGATTGACGAAACTGAAAACAGCTTAAAAATCTACGTCGCCGAAGCCAAAACCGAGCGCGAAAGATTGGACGTAACGCTTCCCGGTCGCCGTCCGCGAGTCGGGCATTTGCATCTTTTGACGATTTTGCGCCAGCAGATCGAGGACATTTTCGTTTCGATGGGTTACGCGATTGAAGACGACCGCGAGATCGAGACGGATTATTACAATTTCGACGCGCTCAACATTCCCGAAGGTCATCCGGCGCGTGAATCGCAGGACACTTTTTATACGACGAGAGGTTTCGCGCTTCGTTCGCAGACTTCGACCGTGCAGATTCGCGCGATGGAAAGACGCGGTGCGCCGATTCGCATTATCGCTCCCGGTAAAGTTTTCCGCCGCGACACGCCCGATATGACGCACGTTCCGATGTTCCACCAAATCGAAGGTTTGTGCGTGGACAAAGGAATCACGATGGCGCATCTCAAAGGCACGGTCGCCGAATGGCTGCGAAGATTATTCGGCAAAGAAACGCGCATCCGCATTCGCCCAAGCTACTTCCCTTTCACCGAACCGAGCGCGGAATTCGATTTTTCGTGCTTCAAATGCGGAGGTTCAGGCACGTTTGAAAACGAACGCTGCCGTCCGTGCAAAGGTTCCGGTTGGATCGAACTCGGCGGTTCGGGAATGGTTCATCCGAATGTTTTACGCGCCTGCAATGTTGACCCGCAAGTTTATTCGGGTTTCGCATTCGGCTTCGGCTTGGAAAGAATGTGCGCCCTGATGTATTCGCTCGACGATATTCGCCTGATGTTTGAAAATGATGTGCGATTTTTGGAACAGTTTAAGTAGTAAAAATGAAGCCGAAACTCTACGTTGAAACCTCAATCGTCAGTTATCTCACATCGCGCCCAAGTCGTGATGTTGTGATAAATGCTAATCAGCAACTCGCGCAGGAATGGTGGGAAAATCGTCAGATATTTGACTTATTTATTTCACAACTGGTTATTGATGAAGTTAGCAAGGGCGATAGAGTATTTGCACAAAAGCGTTTGGATTTGATTCAAAACATTCCGTTTATTGATTTTAATGACGAAGCAAAAGATTTGGCAAAAGAAATTCTTCGTCAAAATGTGTTGCCGCCAAAAGCAACTCTCGATGTTTTTCATATTGCGACCACGGCTGTCCACAAAATAGATTTTTTGCTAACTTTAAACTGCAAACATATTGCCAATGCTTTTATTTTCAGGCGAATCGAAAAAATTTGTGTTGAATTTGATTACGAAGCACCGATTGTTTGCACACCGCAGGAAATTTTGGAAAAGGAGAACGAAATAAGTGATTGACCCAATTGTTGAAGAAATTCATAAAATACGCGAAGATTACGCCAAAAAATTTGATTATGACGTTGATGCGATGTTTGAAGATTTACGTCAAAAACAAGTTCAAAGTAAGCACAAAGTAGTTTCTTTTGTTAAAGATAAAGAAGAAAAGCAATTTCCCAGTGAAAAGAAAGTTGCATAGTTTTATTTGATTCATTCGCTCGACGACATTCGCCTGATGTTTGAAAATGACGTGCGATTTTTGGAACAATTCCGCTAATATAGAAATATGTTAGTAGTTTTTTTGTTTTTCTTTTTTCTCTTCGCGCTCTTCATCGGCGGATTCGCGCTGAAAATCGTCATTGACACAATCAAACGAAAAGGCGAATTAGGCGTAAATCTTCAACCATTGATTTGTCCGAGATGCCGAACAAAAACCGAATTATTCAGAACACCCGATTTACTCAAAGAAGCAACATGGAACGGCGGCGCGTGTTCAAACTGCGGCTGCGAAATGGACAAATGGGGCAACGAAATTGCAACAACTGAAAAAATCCCTCAGCAATTGGAACAATCGAAGATTAACTCAATCTCAACCTTTGACGAAAACGGCAAAACTCCGTTGGAGAGAGTTTTTGATGAGAAATAAAATATGTTTTTGGAAAAGGAGAATTAAATAAATGATTGAAGAACCACATATTTTAGCTCACAGACATAGCATTCACAATAAATCAGAAATTATGGAAAGCGGTATTTGTGGTTGTTTTTATTGTCTTAGAATCTTTGAGCCGACGAAGATTTCCAACTGGGCAGATAGCACAAGTATAGAACAAACCGCGCTTTGCCCTGAATGCTCAATTGATTCTGTTATTGGTTCAGCTTCAGGTTTTCCAATTACAAATGAATTTTTAAATGTAATGAAACAACATTGGTTTGGTAAACTTTGAATTAATTATGGGTTGGGCAACGCCTCACATTGCAAAATTGAAAAACGGCGAAACTGTTTCGTTTCGTCCGCGCGGGCATTCGATGAAAGGAAAGATCGAATCGGGACAACTTTGCACGGTCGAACCGATTGCGGATTTTACCGAATTAGCAAAAGGCGACATTGTTTTGTGCAAGGTGAACGGCAATGAATATCTGCACCTAATCAAAGCGATGCAAGGTGCGCGGTTTCAAATCGGCAACAATCGCGGACGGATAAACGGTTGGATCGGCGCGAATTCGATTTATGGCAAGTGCATTAAAACTGAGGATTAAATTATGCCGGCGAAAGATTTATTTCATGAGGCAGTTAGAAACGCGCTCATCAAAGACGGTTGGACGATTACCGATGATCCACTGCATCTGCGAATCAGCTTAAAAGTTGATTTTTATATTGATTTGGGCGCGGAAAAAATGTTTGCCGCAGAAAAAGATGACGAAAAAATTGCCGTCGAGGTGAAAAGTTTCGCCGGAAACTCGGATATTGCGGAATTTCACACCGCTTTGGGTCAATTTCTCAATTATCAAGACGCGCTTGAAATCAAACAGCCGAATAGAATTCTGTTTTTGGCTGTGCCGATTGACACTTACGAAACTTTTTTTCAAGACGCATTTATCTCGGCTTCAATAAGCAAACATAAACTTCGGATTCTGGTTTATAATCCTAATGATGAGGTGATTACAAAATGGATAAAATAGACAAATATCGTCAGGTAATTCAGGAAGTTTTAACCGAATTTGCGCGTCCGCGCCGTTTAGGTGAAGAAAAAGCAGACGAATTTGAAACGCAAGTGATTTTCGATACGAAAAACGATCATTATCAAGTTTTGTTTGTCGGATGGGAAGGTTACAAAAGAACTTTTGGAAGTCCGATTCACGTTGACATTAAAGATGAAAAAATTTGGATTCAGCAAAACTTGACCGATTACGATTTTATTGGTGAGTTAATTGAAAAAGGCGTTCCAAAAGAAGACATCGTGTTAGCTTTTCACGCGCCGTATAAGCGACCTTATACGGGTTTCGGAGTCGGAGTTTAGAAAAAATAAATTTGTGAAAATTCTCGTCACAGGCGCGACAGGTTATATCGGCGGACGGCTGATTCCGAAACTTTTGGAGAAAGGTTACGGCGTGCGCGTTTTTGTGCGTGATGCGCGGCGATTGGAAGGGCGCAAATGGTTTGAAAAGGTCGAAGTTTTCACCGGCGATTTGGAAAACCGCGAAGAAATTTCACGCGCCGTGAAAGACGTTGACGCGGCTTATTTTTTGGTTCACGCGATGAACGAAGGCGGCGATTTTGCCGAGCGCGAAAAGACGATTGCCGAAAATTTTGCCCGCGCCTCAAAAGATGTCGGGAAAATAATCTATCTCGGCGGATTGCTGCCGAAAAATAATGAATCGGAACATCTTAAAAGCCGCGCCGCCGTCGGCGAGATTCTTCGCAAAAACGGGAAAACGACCGAATTTCGCGCCGGTCCGATCATCGGTTCAGGTTCGGCTTCGTTTGAAATGGTGCGTTATTTGACGGAGCGAATTCCGATAATGATCGTGCCGCGCTGGGTGAAAAACGAAGTTCAGCCGGTCGCAGTTCGCAATGTTATCGAATATTTAATTGCCGCTTTGGAGCGTGAACCGCTCGGAATTGTGGACATCGGCGCGGACGTTTTGCCGTTTCGCGGGATGATGGAAACTTTTGCGGACGTGCGCGGTTTGAAACGAATTATAATTCCCGTGCCGGTTTTAACGCCGCTTTTATCGGGTTTATGGGTTGGACTCGTGACACCGATTCCGAATTCGCTCGCCGTGCCGCTGGTCAAAGGAATTATCAATCCGGTTTTGGCTGATACGACGAAAGCCGAAAAATATTTTCCCGAAATCAAGCCGATGAGTTACCGCGAAGCCGTCGCGCTGGCGTTATCGAAAATCAACGAAAAAGCCGTCGAAACTCGCTGGAGCGGTTCATACGGTGAAGACGCGCCGACGTATCAAATGACCGACCGCGAAGGAATTTTTAAGGAAGTTCGCACCGTCACGACCGACGCTTCGGCGGAATCGGTTTACAAAAGTTTTACGTCAATCGGCGGCGATAAAGGCTGGCTCGCGTGGGGTTGGGCGTGGAAATTGCGCGGTTTGATGGATAAATTAGTCGGCGGTCCCGGACTTTCGCGCGGTCGCCGTCATCCGACCGAAGTTTTGATCGGCGAAGAACTCGATTTCTGGCGCGTCGAAGATTTAAAGCTCAATCAATTTATACTTTTGAGAGCCGAAATGAAGGTTCCCGGCAAAGCGTGGCTGCAATTTGAAGCCGTCCCGAAAAACGGCAAAACGCAGTTGATTCAAACCGCGATTTTCGCGCCGAAAGGCTTGTTCGGACTGCTTTACTGGTATGGTTCCTACCCGTTTCATTTCTTCATTTTCGACCAAATGGCGCAGAAAATCGCCAAGGGCGCGGAAGTTTTGGAAGGTGAAAAAGATTTGTCGGAAATGCCCGAAACAATTTAAATAAAGCCTTTGCATAATTCGATGGACTGGAGCGCAATCCGTCCCGGTTGCAATGAGCGTTTGCTTCAAACGCGAAAAAGTCACAGTTAATATTCAACTTGTCTATAAATAAACGTCGTTACACCGCTGAAAAACGCGGCGTTTGCAACCGGGACGGATTGCGCTCCAGTCCGCTCCGCGTAATTGTGATTGAACTTAGTTTGAACTGTATAAACCGATATAATTTTTTTTGGTAATTATGATAAAGTTGAATTTCAAGGAGTTTTCTTATGCAAGTTACAACTATTGAAGGTATCGTCGAAAACGGTCAGATTCGGTTGACGGAAAACGTAAAATTACCCGAATCGGCAAAAGTTTACGTCGTTGTGCCGAATCTGGAAAAACGCACCGCTAAAATTATGAGTCCGCGAGTGGTTGATAAAGAAAAATTGAAAGACTTTGAACGTGAAATAATTGAGATTGAGGATGATGAAATATAATAATACATACAGTCCGCCCGCACCTGTTGCCACAGTTAAACTGCGAAATCTCGACACCTTAGAATCAATCACAAATGTTCCAATGCTAATGGATACAGGTTCGGACATCACACTTTTATCAAGAAAATATTGTGACGAAATCGGCGTTAATGTTTCAAAAACTAAATCACTCGAACTCGAAGGTTTTAATCAAACAACAAGCACCGCTTTTTATGTCCGCTTGGATTTAATTTTTCTAAACAAGATTTTTCGCGGGAATTTTTTGGTTTATGACCACGACGAGGGAATCATCGGACGAGATATTGTGAACAAGTATTCCATTCTTTTTGACGGTAAAAATTTAGAATGGAGTTTGCAAAAGTAAGTTATGAATATCAGTTACAAATGGCTGAAAGATTTAGTTGAAATAAGTTTGCCGCCGCCGGAATTGGCGAAGAAATTGACGGATGTCGGTTTGGCGGTCGAAGGAATTCACGAATTCGGCGACGATTTTGTGTTCGATATTGATCTGACATCGAATCGCGGCGATTGTCTTTCGCATCTCGGCGTGGCGCGTGAAATCAGTGTGATTACGGATTCCAAATTTCAAATTTCAAATTTCAATTTGGAAGATAATTCGCAATCTGAAACATCGAAATTAGTGACGATTGAAGATGCGGATTTATGTCATCGTTTTACGGCGCGTATTATTCGCGGTGTCAAAATCGGTGCGTCGCCGGATTGGTTGGTCAAACGGCTTGAAGCGGTCGGCGAGCGTTCAATAAATAATGTCGCGGATATTACGAATTTTGTCATGCACGAACTCGGAAATCCGATGCACTCGTTTGATTTCAATAAGTTGGCGGGAAATCGAATCGTCGTGCGTCGTGCGCGAAACGGTGAAACGATTAAGACTTTGGATGAAGTCGAGCGCAAATTAGATGAAACAATGCTTGCCATTTGTGATGCGGAAAAACCCGTCGCAGTCGGCGGCGTGATGGGCGGTTTCGATTCTTCTATTACGGACGAAACGACTGATGTTTTACTCGAAGTAGCTTATTTTGACCGCAGTTCGATTCGCCAAACTTCGCGCAAATTGAAACTCTCAACCGAGGCAAGCCATCATTTTGAGCGCGGCGTGGACATCGAAAACTTAATTCGCGCTTCAAATCGTGCAACTGAATTAATCTGCGAACTCGCAAGCGGAACGGCGGACGAATTTGTTGATGTTTACCCGACAAAATTCGTGCAAAGCCAAATAGAATCGAGAGATATTGAATATGCGGTCAAAAGATTGACTGGTTTAGACGTTAAATTTGATGAGATTTTACGAATTTTAAACGCGCTCGGCGTAGAATCGAAAATCGCGCCTGACTCGCGGATTTTCACCGCTCCGACGTGGCGGCACGATTTGAATATCGAAGAAGATTTGGTCGAAGAAGTTGCGCGAATTGTCGGTTATGACAACATCGGCGAGGAATTGCCGCCGGCGTTCGGTGCGGGAGAATATCAGCCGAACGAAACGCGCAAATTTCATCTGCGGCAAACCTTGTCGAATTTAGGTTTCGACGAAGCGATTTCTTACAGCTTTATTGATTCAAAATATGATGAAACTTTTGCGTTGATACCGGGTTTTATTGATGAAAATCTAAATGAAAAATTCGTCACGCTGCAAGATTCGATTATCGAAGGCGCGGTGCGGATGCGTCCGTCGCTGCTTTCGGGTTTGCTCGATGCGGTGCGCGTAAATTTGAATTTTCAGAATCGAAATTTGCAGCTTTACGAAATCGGCAAAGTTTTTTCAGCTTCGTCAAAGGAAAACGAAACGCCAAACGAACGGGAGTTGTTTTCTCTAGTCATCACGGGCAGTGAAACGCAGCAAAACAAAGCGATGTCGCTGAATGAATTTGATTTTTACGATGCGAAGGGCGCACTCGAAAGTGCGCTTGACGCGACCAACGCGCCTAATCTGGAATTTGCCGCAAGGGACGTAAAACATCTTCGCAAAGGTCAGTCGGCGGAAATTTTGCTGAATGGCAAAGCAGTCGGCACAATCGGACGACTGAATGACGAAATCGCGCAAAGTTATAAATTTCGACAACCTGTTTTTGTTGCCGAGATTGATTTGCAGACAATTTTGGCGGAAAAAGAGCAGACGGTTTTGTATCGCCCGCTGTCTGTTTATCCGTCGGTCGAACGCGATGTTTCGCTGCTCGTCAAACGCAGCGTATCTTTTTCGGATATTAAGCAAATCATTGAATCGGAAGGGTTTGAGTTATTGAAAAAAGTCGAATTCGTTGATGTTTACGAAGGTAAAGGCATTGCCGACGATGAACGCTCGCTGACAATTCGGCTCGTTTATCGAAGCGCGGAACGCACCTTGATTGAAGAAGAAGTCGAAACAATTCATAATCAAATATTGCAAATCACGGAAGAAAAATTTGATGCAAAACAGAGATTTTGAAAAATAATTTCATTAATTACTTGAAGTTTTCGGCAAAAATTAACATAATCATTTCGCAATCACAGCAAAATTATTGGAGAAAGTAATGAACGGTTTGGCAGGTATGGAAAAGTTCTCGCATCTTGAGGACAAAATTTATCTCACCATCGAAAACGTCAAAAAGATGCGTGACGAAAAGGACAAACTCGAACGCGAACTTTCCTCGCTGCGCCACGAAGTCGGCAGTCTTTTGGGCGAAAAAAATCGCTTGGAGGAGAAAATCGAAGATTTATTATCGGAACGCGATGCGATTCAGTTGAAGGTTGAGGCGATGCTTGACGCGATCACGATCATCGAACCCGATGCGGCGGAAGCCTTGGGAAGGTAAATTTATGATTGGAACAAGAGGTAATGGGAACGTGGCGGAACAATCAATCAGAGTCGAGATTTATAACCAGACTTACAATATTCGTTCCGACGGCGACAATGAATACATTATGCGCCTTGCCGAGTATGTTGACGGTAAAATGCGCGAAATTTCTTCCGGCACATTGACGGTTGATTCACTAAAAGTCGCTATTTTGGCGGCTTTGCACATTGCCGATGAATTTCACCAACTAAAAAACTCGCAGGAACAAAACGACGCGCAGCTTGCCTCACGAAGCGCGGAATGTGCCGAAATGCTTGACCGCGTTCTCAAACATAAAGATATAAAACCGCAGGAATTTGAAACCGAACAGTAGTTTTAATGAAAAGGCAAAAGGTAAGAGGTAAAAATTCATCAACGAATTTTTACCTCCAGGGCTTTCCTATAAAAATTGTTTCTTGAAAATCGCGTAGCGATGATTTGAATTTAGCCGTGTAATTGATTGCACGGTCTTGATGGAGAAAATTTTACTGTCGCGTCAGCGACACTTGAAAATACGTTTCGGGTCAGTTGTCGCTGACGCGACAAAAAGACTGCATCAACCTTGTCCGTGCAATCAATTACACGGCTAAATTCAGTAAGTCGCTAACGCGACAATCAGTGAAATTAGTTTTTATAGGAAAGCCCTGTTTTTACCTCTTACCTTTTGCCTTTTTCCTTGCTTTCGCCTTTCTTTTTCCAATTGCGTTTTGGTATAATTCTAAACAAGCGGAGGAATTTTACTGCGAAGTTCGTCACCGAACGATCCAATAATTGAGCCAACACTAATTGAACGGGAGGCTAATGCCGATATTCAGTGCAGTCTTTCATAGTTAAGGATGTGCCGGAGAATACGGCTCCGATGCGGGAATTAAATTCTTGCAGAAAGCCGCCCACTTGTTGAAATACAGGTTCAATTTTTCCGTTCGCACGGCTTTGCGGTTCTCTTTCGCTAACCTTTTAGAGTTTCAGGTTCCAAGTTACAAGTTCCAAGTTTTAGAAATATTTCTATTTGGAATTTGGAATTTGAAACCTGAAACTCTTTAATATTTATGAATGTTTTAATGATTGCAGATGTCGTGGCGCGTCCCGGCAGACGCGCGGTTTTGGATAAAATTCAATCCTTACGCGAAAAATATAAAATTGATATTGCGACGCTCAACGCCGAAAATGTCGCGGGCGGTTTTTCGATCACGCCGGGAATTGCCGACGAATTTTTTGCGTCCGGTATTGATCTAATGACTTCGGGCAATCATATTTTCGATAAACACGAAATAATTCCCTATCTCGAAAATAATCCGCGTTTGCTTCGTCCCGCTAATTATCCGCCAACCTCACCGGGAAAAGGTTTATTTGTCGGCGAAATTAACGGATTTAAGATCGCCGCGCTTAATCTTCTCGGCAGAGTTTTTATGCCGCCGGTTGACGATCCGTTTCGCGTGGCGGACGAATGCGTCGAGTCAATTCCCGACGACGTAAAAATTCGTCTGGTTGATATGCACTGCGAAGCGACAAGTGAAAAATATGCGATGGGTTGGTTTTTGAGCGGCAGAGTTTCGGCAGTCGTCGGTTCGCACACGCACGTTCAGACGGCTGACGAACGCATCCTCGACGGCGGAACGGCTTATATTACCGATGTCGGAATGACCGGAAGCTACGCCGGCGTGATTGGAATGGACAAATTTCAGGTGATCGAACGCTTTACCAAAATTCCCGCGCCGCGTGCCGAACATTCAAAAGGCGATGTCTGGATTTGCGCCGTCGTCATTGAAGTTGACGAAAACACCGGCAAAGCAACCAATATCGAGCGTTTAAAGATCGAACATTCCTTTAATTAGTCGGTTTCTTTTTCCAATTCTTTACGAATTTCTTCTTCCATCCGCGCCGATTCGAGCGCGATTGGAAGCTGTGAAGTTCGCGCCGAAAGCTTTTTCAGCGCAAACTCGGTTTCCGAGAAATTTGATCCGTGACGCGAAACGGTTTCGATTTGATGGAGACGATTTTCGGCTTCGACGCGCATCTCTTCGGCTTCCTTTTGAATGCTTGCCAGTTTTGCATAATCGTTTTCCAGTTCTTTTTGGAAATTTGTCGAATTCTCTGATTTTGAGTATTTCAGTTTGTTTTGTCGTCTTTTTACTAAGGAAAGTTCCTGTTTAGCGGATTTGATAATACGCGTCGCCGTTAAACGCGCCGCTAAACTGTCCTTGAAAGCATCGGCGAGAAGTAGATTTTTTGTTTGAATTTCCTGAAGCGATTTTTTCTCATTCGTTGTCAATTCATTCTTAAACCACTCGACTTCCTCGGCTTTGATGCCGTCAACGGCGAGACGTTCGCGCACCTGTGCGTGCCAGCGCGAACGATAAACCATCAAACCGCCGGAAATCAGCAGTCCAAAAATAAATCCGCCGATGAGCGAGGCAATTGTTAAAAATAACCAAACTGCTGCCTGCGCCGGCAAACTCGAAATTAGAAAAAAGACAAAAAATATCAATGCCGGAATAATTGACAAGATAAACGGCAGACTCCACGCACCGATTTTCAGCACTTTGTCTTTCGCCAGATCTCTTCTTGTAATTTCGTATCCCGTCTGTAATTCGTTCATCTGTATCGCATTACTCTACCGACTGTGCAAACTTTATTCAACCTTCCCGCATCAAAATCTTAGCTTTTACAATGATTTCGTATTATCATTAATTTTAAGGTAAAACTCTAAATTATTTGAGTCACAATTCTATGCTTTTCAGCCGATTTTCAAAAATAACCGCCTTTTTTCTGTTTATCAGTTTTTTGTCAATCACGCTTTTCGCTCAAAAGCCGGAAAAAAATAAACAAAAAGTTCGGACAATGACGATTCCGATTTCTATTTTCACAAAAAAGGAATTAAAGGAAAATCAATCCGAAGAACTTTTGCAGGCGGGCGACATTATCGTTAAGGAAGATTCCGATCTGCAAACGATTTTGTCCATTCGCAGCGTGACCAATTCGCCGCTGCACATCGCCGTTTTGATTCAGGATAATCTTTCGTCAAACATCAATTTGCAGCTCGAAGAAATCAAAAATTTCATCAAAAAACTGCCGCCCGAATCGCGTGTAATGGTCGCCTATCTACGCGCCGGAACGACGCAGATACGCCAAAAGTTTACGACTGATTTAGAGAAAGCCGCAAATTCGCTGCGGATTGTCGTCGGGAATTCGTCGGTTGCGCCGAACAGTCCGTATGAAGGTGTCGAAGAAGTTTTGGAGCGTTTCGATGCCGTTCCGACCGGCAGACGTGCGATTTTGTTGGTGTCTGACGGCTTAGACCTTTCAAGTGCTTCGCCGTCGCAGAGTGTCGAACTGGATCAGGCAATACTCAAAGCACAGCGGCGGAGTGTCGCGGTTTATTCATTTTATTCATCGGGGACACTGACTGAAAACGGAAATTCGAGTTTGATCTTGAACGCACAGGGTTCACTTAATCGTCTTTCGGAAGAAACCGGCGGACGCGCATTTTTTCAAGGAACCATTTCGCCGATCAACTTCGAGCCGTTTTTTCGTGACTTAAATATATCGCTCAACCGTCAATTTGCTTTGACATATCTTTCAACTCATCCGAAAAAAGGCTATCACAAAGTTCAAGTCGCAAGCAGCAACCCCGAAGTCAAAATCGAGCATCCGAAAGGTTATTATTATCGCGGCAACAACTAATATTTAGTTATATTTATAATTGCAAATCGGACAGGTTCGGACATCATCTTTAATCAGCAAACCAATCCAAAATAAAGGAAAAAATGTCACCATCAGAACAGCGAAAACGATCCAGCCGCCGGTTGAGATTTGTCTTGTTGTTCGCGGATAAAGCTGACTGTGACACTGCGGACACTGATGGCTGTAAGTCATCGGCTGTTGAAACGGTTGAATATTCAAATCCTGCGGCGTTCGGAAATCGGCTAAAGGCTGCACACGATTGATTTGGGCAGTTTTTGTGGGTTTAATTTCATTAACTTGAAATTCGTCCGTTTTCCACGAATAAGGCTGTGGCGGCGCGGATTCGTAATTGCTCCCGTTAGAACTATTTACAGGATTATAACCATTGATGTTCGAATATTTGAAGACCGTGAATTTCGTTCCGCAAAAGCGGCAGAAATTACTCGTTTCGGTGCTGTTTTGACCACAATTTTGACAGTGCATCATTTTTAGTTCCTTGATTTTGCCTTGAACAATCACTACAAAATCTTACTCGAAAGTTTTACGAAACAACCGAAAAAAAGTTCGTTTTTAATCGAATTTCAACTTTTTACCGGTTCTGATGGCTTCGTAAACCGATTCGACGAGTTCAATGGATTTATAGCCGTCAAGCGCAGTGACAGGCGGTTCTTTGCCTTCTAAGATCGCATTAATAAACGCCCTGTCTTCCTGCGCGTAACCCCATTTATCGTATTTTTCGAGCATCTGATACCAATGCGTTTCAAAGTTCGCGTCAGTTCCGCGCGAATCAATCAGCCGCTCCATTTCTTCGGTCATAATCGTGCGGTGATGGCAGAAAACTTCAATTCGCTCGAACGGAAAATGCCAGCTTGCATCGGATGACGAAGCAAATGTGCAGTGAAAGCCGTTTTTGAACTTGAAAATCACCGAAAATTCGTCGAGTTCCGGGTATTCGTGTTGCGAACCGTAGGCGACGAGTTCGGAAATTTCGCCGAACTGGAAGCGCATCATATCAAAAAGGTGAATCGTCGTTTCATACAAAAATCCGCCGGTAATATTGGTGTCGCCCGTCCAAACCGGATTAAGAAGCTCGCCGCGATTCATCTTAATATGCGCCGAATGCGCTTTGTCTTCGCTCAAAAGTTCCTTCAATTTAACGTAAACCGGCGCGTATCGGCGATTGTGACCGACTTGGAAAACCTTGTTTGAAGACTGCGCGGTTTCAAGCAGTTTTTTCGCGTTTTCAAGTCCGATGGCAAAAGGTTTTTCGCAAAAAACGTGCTTGCCGGCGGCAATCGCGTGCGCGGCGATGTCCGGGTGAGTTTTATTCGGCGCAGTCACTAAAACCGCGTCACAATTTTCCAATAATTCTTCACGCGACGAACAAACTTTTCCGCCGATTGCCTTTGCCGTGCGCTCCGCTTTTTCGGGAGCAATATCATAAAGCGCGGTAACTTCCGCCCGCGCGTCCTGCGAATAAATCTGTCCGTGAACATTGCCGATATAGCCTGTTCCGACGATTCCGATTCTAACTTTATCCATAATTTTTGTAAGAGTTTTTAGTTTTTAGGAGCGTGTAAAAAATAAGTTATAAAAAGGCAGAAACCCGCGCGTGAGCAAGGGTGCTAACCGCAGTCATTCTGCACCCTTGCTCACGCGCGGGTTTCTGCCTTTGACTTTTAACCGGAATTTCAAATCTACCAACTTCCTCCGGCGGCGGAATTTTGCAGACCTAAAACGTCAATCGTCGCTTGCCGTGCTTTGCGGGCGACTTCATACGGGTCTTCGTTCCAGTATTCGGGGCGGAAAATCTCGATTGAAACCATTTTGTCATAGCCGATTTTGTCGAAATGCGCTTTGATTTCCTTGATCGGCAAAATTCCTGTTCCCGGATAAAGCCGATGCGCGTCGGTCAATTGTTCCTTCGGCAGATTTTCCGCGTCGTTGATGTGAAAGATAAAAAGTTTTTCCGGTTTCATCAAATCAATCGCTTCAAACGTCGAATTTCCGGCGAAAAAATGAAAAGTATCTATGACGTTTCCGATGTTCGGACGATTTACTTTTTCGACGATTTCGTTGCACAGATCGAGCGTCTGCACTGAACAATCGGTTTGACCCAAAAATTCAAATGCCAGGGACACACCATATTTTTCGGCAATCTCACCGAGTTCGTTTAAAGCTTTGACCGATTCTTCGATAATTTGCTCTTTGCTTGCACCTTCGGGCAATTTCCCCGGCACGACGACGACGTATGGACAACCGATTTCCGAAGCAATCCGCGATAATTCTTCGGTTTCAGTTTTAATTTCGTTGTAATCTTCATCGCTGCGAAAAGTAATGTGTTCGATTGAATTGATCGAATAAGGTTCGATATTGTTTTCAACTAATAAATTCTTTAAATCTGCTGTCGTTCTTGTCTTCAAAAATTCGCGCAGTTTTGCCGCCCAGATTTCAAGAAGTTCAAATCCTGCCTGACTTGCGGCTTTAATGTCGGTTTCCAAATCGGCGCGCATTGTCGTTGCACCGTTTAATGATAATTTCATTTTTTACTCCATAATATTTAATTTTGTAAATTGTAACACGAATCTGAAAAGTCCTTAATAAATTTGATTTACTTATAAGAAAAAAATAATTCTATTAATTGTCCTTAAAAATTGTTATTTTTTGCCGCAGAAAACTCATTAGTATATGAGAGCCTCACAGAGCTACTCATTCAATTCGTCGGTTACAAATTTGAATGAGGAAAACGGAAGTCAACTCTCATTGATCCTTACACAAATCAAAAACAGAAAAGGTCGGTAATCTTTAAAAGTTGCCGACCTTCCCCCTGAAATCTTAATTTTTAATTAGCCTGTTAAATATATTTTGAGAATAAGTTTTACACTCCAAAAATCATTCCTCTGTTTTACAATTCCTTGAACTTATCGCCCGACTTAAAAATTAAATCCGTCTTTTTGTCACCGGATTTTGTCACGACAAGATTTGTTTGTTCCGCAAAACTTTCAAAAAATATCGTATTTTCCAGTTTTGCACCTGTTAAGTCTTCGGCAAACGGAATCTCCAAATAGATGTAAATCGCATCGGTTTCAAATTCCTTGCCGACCCATTTTATTTTTTGCGGTTCACCGGATTTGTTTTGGAAAACGAAGTTTTCAGTCAGATATTTGAAAATTTCCGCGTCAACTTCAGGCGTTTTTTCGAGATCAACTTGTTTTTTCAAACGACGTTCCAAAATCGGTTTTAGATCGTGCGTGAAAAGCTGAATCGTAATTTCGACGAGTTTTTCCTTCGCGTTGTAGTCCATTCGCGTCAGACTCGTATGATAGTTATGAGCGTGAGCGGTCGAGATAAAAAGCAGCGTCAGGCAAAGCGCAATAAACACGCTTTGCCTGAGTATTAAATTAATTTTCAAGTGACTTTTCATAAAACTTATCTTTGTCTTTGCTGCTGTCCTTTGAAAACCTGAAAACGAGTCGGCAGAACACGGCGCGGAAAATAATTATTGTTCAAATCCGCATCGGCAGTTTCCAGATTCGGATCGAGAATAATCGCCTTTGCTTCTTTTTTAGTTACGATTAATTTAGACACATTGAAATTATCATAACGCCAGATTTCCGCCGGAATGCGGATTTCTTCGCTCGTGCCGTCCATATATTCGACTTTGAAAATCAAAGGCATCACGAGTCCGCCGATGTTTTTGAGGTCAACGACGTAAAAATAATTGTTCTGATTGATTAATTGTTTTTCCTTGTCGCTCAGACTCGCCAGAAATGTCTGATAATCCTGCTGTTCCTTGTCGGTCACTTTAAATTTATCAAAATCGTTGTAAAAATCTCTTAAACTCGGATATTGATCTATGCGTTTCGGCAAAGATTCGTTACGCTGTTGGGAAAGCGTGCGCGGTTGTGCATTTGCCGCTTTGCGCTGAATTTCTTTTTCGACTTCCGGGTTTTGTGTATTTACTTGATAAAGCCGGACGTTCTCGATGGAAATATCAACGTGATCGGTCGAGTAAAACCAGCCGCGCCAGAACCAGTCGAGATCAACCGCCGAAGCATCTTCCATCGTGCGGAAAAAATCTGCCGGTTCGGGACGTTTGAATTTCCAACGCTGCGCGTATTGTTTGAACGCGAAATCGAAAAGTTCTCTGCCCATCACGGTTTCGCGCAAAATGTTGAGCGCGGTCGCCGGTTTGCCGTAAGCGTTATTACCGAACTGCAAGACCGAATCGGATTGCGTCATAATCGGAACTTGATTTTCCGACAACATATATTCGGCGATGCGCTGCGGTTCGCCGCGCCGCGAAGGGTAATTTTTCTCCCATTCCTGTTCCGCTAAAAACTGTAAAAATGAATTCAAGCCTTCATCCATCCACGTCCAGTCGCGTTCGTCGGAGTTAACAATCATCGGAAAATAATTGTGTCCGACCTCGTGAATGACGACCGAGATCAAACCGTATTTCGTCTGCGCCGAATAAGTTCCATCAGGCAGCGGACGCGGACCGTTGAAACAGATCATCGGATATTCCATTCCGCCGACCGGACCGTTAATACTCTGCGCGACCGGATACGGATAATTGAAGGTGTAGCGCGAATAGACATTCAAAGTGTGAATAATCGCCTGCGTCGAGTATTTTTCCCAGAGCGGATTTCCTTCATTCGGGTAAAACGACATCGCCATTACTTTATTGCCGCCGACGTTGTGACCCTGCGCGTCCCAAATAAATTTGCGCGATGAGGCAAAAGCAAAATCGCGGACGTTATCGGCTTTGAAAATCCAGGTCTTTTTGCCGGTCGCTTTGCTTGATTCGTTAGTTTTCGCTTCGTCGGCAGTAATAATTTTGAGCGGCTCGGCGGCGGTGTCGGCTTGTTTCAAACGCTGAATCTGCGCGGCAGTCAGCACGTCTTTCGGATTCTGCAAAACGCCCGAACCGGAAACGACGTGATCGTTCGGTGTCGTGATTCTGACCAAATAATTACCGAATTCAAGCGTAAATTCGCCCGAACCTAAAAATTGTTTATGCTGCCAGCCTTTATAATCGGTGTAGGCGACCATTCGCGGAAACCATTGCGCGATTTCGTAAATATAATTGCCGTCACGCGGGAAAAATTCATAACCGGCGCGACCACCGAAAACACGCTGATTATTGATCGCGTAACTCCACGAAACATTGAAAACAAAAGTTCCGCCGGGAACGAGATCAATTGGCAGATCAACGCGCATCATCGTATTGTTGATCGTAAATTTCAGTGGAGAATTTTTTGCGTCCGAAACCGAAGCGATGTTGACGCGCCCGTCGTATTCGCGGGCGGCAAGCTGCTCGACCGCCGAAATCGGAAAACCGTTTTCATTCGTAAAATTCGGCGCAGTTTGGGTTTTCGCCGTATCGGAATCCTTAGCAAAGAGATTTTGGTCAACTTGCAGCCAGATATAATTGAGCGTGTCGGGCGAAGCATTTTTGTAAGTAATCGTTTCCTTGCCCGAAATCCGCTGATTTGCGTCGTCGAGTTCGACATCAATTACATAATCGGCACGGTTTTGCCAATATTTATTGCCCGGTGCGCCCGAAGCAGTCCGCTGTTCGTTGGCGGTCGGTAAATCTTCGTCAAGCTGTTTGAACTTGTCCGAAGGTTTTGATTTCGATTGCCCGTAGGCTAAGAAAACTGCTGTTAAAATTAATAAAACAGCGAAAATTTGACGTGAAAATATTTTCAACTTAGTAATCCCCTTATTTGTTTTGCTCAGAATTTTGCAATGATAATGCGCGTAAATTTAATTTTACGCAGAGTTTCAGCAATGGTTTCGATTATTATAGCAAATTAGAGCGATAAGTTGGAGCGCGGACATCTCTGTCCGCCGCCGTTCAAGCGGAGCAAAGAACGGTGCAGCGTGACTAATTTTAGAGTTAATTTTAGAGTTAAAGGTAAGTTGCGGGCGTTACGCATTCTTCGCAAAGCCTCGAACGCGGCGGACAGAGATGTCCGCGCTCCAATTTGCACTCCAATTTTTGCAACGCGAATGATTTTTATCTCGTCTAAAAATCGGTTAAGCTATTTACTGCAAACCGAAATCTCCCGACTAATTCGCCTTTATGAAAAAATTAATCTTTATATTTGCAATCATTTTTGTTTTCTCGACTTCTATTCTCGCGCAGTCCGATGCAGCATTACGACTTGTCACCGAAAAAGATAAAACAAGCCGCGACGCACAGGGCAAATTAATGACTTTGGCGGTTGGCGAGCATCTTTCACGCGCCGATGTTTATATGGCGAACCGGCAATTTCCGCAAGCGCGTGAGCATTGGCAAAAAGTTCTCGATAATTATTCGTTCGATCCGAATGCGATGCCGAAGGCGTTATTCGGAATGGGACGGTCGCTGATGTGGGAGCGGCAGTATGAGAAATCGGTTGAATGGTTCGACAAACTTTTGAAGGATTATGCTGCGACTAAGGACGGACGCGAAGGTTTGGCGTTCAAAGGCGCGTGCCTCGTGCGTCTTGGTAAAAACGCGGAAGCGGCGAAAACATATCAGCAATATACGATAATGTTTCCGGCGGGTGAAAAGATCGAATCGGCGTATTTGAATATTATTGACTCTCTGCGTGAGGCGAAAAATTACCCGGAAGCAAATCTTTGGGTGAATAAAACGCAGGCGAAATTTCCCGGAAAACCGGTGGCGATAAATGCACTTCACGCGCGTCTGCGAATGGAAATCAATCGTCAAAACTGGAATGAATCAATTGCGGCGGCGGATGAACTGCTTGCGCGAAAAAGTTTCGCCGGTTCGATGGTGACGGCTGATGAAGTTAAATATTTGAAAGGTTTTGCGCTCGAAAAACTCGGTCGCAAATCTGATGCAATAATTCAATATTCCTCGATCAATGACAATATTGCATCTTATTACGGCGGTTTGGCGGGCGATAAACTTCGTCAGTTAAATGGCGGCAATCAAGTTCAAAATACGGTTTCGGTTTCGTCAAATTTAGCAAACGAGTATCCGGTAGTTTACCGCACTGAACTTTTGCGTTCGGCAAAAAATTCAAAGCTTGATCCGCGATTCGTGTTGGCAATTATGAAACAGGAAAGCAGTTTTCGCGCCAACGCAAAATCTCCGTCGGCGGCGCGTGGACTGCTCCAATTAGTTTTTGACACGGCACTCAAATACAACAAAAAAGCCGGTTATGTCAGCTTAAACGCAGACGATTTATATTTGCCGAGTGTCAATATCGCTATCGGCAGTGCTTACATCGCCGAACTCAAAGACCAGTTTAACGGACTCTACGAAGCAATCGCGGCAAGCTACAACGGCGGCGAAGATAACGCGGTGCGCTGGCTCAACCGCACTAAACCGCGAGACGCAGGCATTTTCACATCGGAAATTGGTTTCCCCGAATCAAAAAATTACGTTTATAAAGTGATGAGCAACTACCGCGTTTACCGCGAACTTTACACGGAAGATTTAAGTAAAAAGTAAAAAGTAAAAAGTAAAAAGTTCAACCTTTCGTTTTCACGATAATTGTGCCGATGATATTGGCAATTTCGATTGATTCGGTTTCGAGTTCCCGAATACCTTTCACGATGTTTTCATCTAATTTCGAGGTCGCCGCAATCAGCCTTAACCAATAATTGGATTCCCGCGCTTCTTTTAGAGAGATTGAATTTTTATGGACAAAATCGGCTTTACTTTGTCCGGCGACCGATTCTTCAAGGTTTGCTCCAACCGAAGTTCCAGCATCGAGCAGTTGATTTAGAACCGATTTGCTAACATTCGAGTTCTTTTCCAAAAATTGACAAAGTTTGACAACTCTGACGGCAAAGGCAAATGCTCTTTCCCGAATGTCAAAAATTCTCTCCTTCGGCATCTACGAATTTTCAATCAATTCTTTTCATCGTTGGGTTTCCATTTTTACTTTTTACTTTTTACTTTTAAGTTTCCCAATCGCCGACACCTTCGCGTTCGACGTGGTAGCCGACCGATGAAAGGTGTTTGACAACTTCGCGCCCGTGCGTTTCGTCGCGGACTTCGAGGAGCATTTCAATGCCGACTGAACCGAGCGGCGCGAGCCACATTGCGCGGCGGTGATAAACTTCGATGACGTTTGCGCCCGATTCCGCTGTGTGATTGAGCAGTTTGGCGAGCATTCCCGGACGATCAGGCACGAGCAGTTTGAGCATTATGTAACGTCCCTGCCGCACGAGAACCTGTTCGAGAACTCTCGACAAAAGATTCGCGTCAATATTGCCGCCGCACAGCACCGCGCAAACCGTGTCGTCGGGTTTGACCGTTATTTTCTTCGCCAGCAGTGCGGCAACGCCCGCCGCGCCCGCGCCTTCGACAACCAGACGATTATTCTGAACGCAGTGATAAATGCCGAGTGCGATTTCCTCTTCCGTGACTGTAACAATGTCGTCAACGAGCTTTTCAATAATCGGCAGAGTCTTTTCGCCCGGACGTTTGACCGCGATTCCGTCGGCAATCGTCGGATAATATTGCAGCGGTTCGAGCGGCTTGCCCTCTTTGAGCGACGGCATAATTGATGAACAATTCGCCGCCTGCACACCGACGACGCGGACGTTCGGCAGAAGATTTTTCACCGCAATCGCCACGCCCGCGATAATTCCGCCGCCGCCAATCGGCACAACAACGAGCGTCGTTTCCGGCAAACCGTCGGCAATTTCCCAACCGACGGTTCCCTGTCCCGCGATGATGCTGTAATCGTCAAAAGCGTGAATATAAACCAGACCTTTTTCTTCGCCGAGTTTTTTGGAATATGCCACAGCTTCGTCAAACGTCGCGCCGTGTAAGATAACTTCCGCGCCCTGCGCCTTGGTCGCTAAAACTTTAGTCAGCGGCGCAAATTCAGGCAAAACGATAGTTGCCGTGATGTTTGTCAGACGCGCCGCCAGTGCCACGCCCTGCGCGTGATTTCCGGCTGAAGCCGTCACCACGCCGCGCTTTTTCTCTTCATTGGAAAGCCGCGAGATTTTGTTATACGCGCCGCGCATTTTGAACGAACCGGCACGCTGCAAAGATTCGGCTTTGAGAAAAGCCTTTGCGCCGATCACGTTGGAAAGTTTTTCGTCCGACAAAATCGGTGTCGGAATAATGATGCCTTGCAGAAGTTGGCGGGCTTCTTGAATGTCGGTTAGTTTGACTGTCATTTCGGGATAAATTTTAACGCAGAGACGGAAAGATGCAAAGTCAGAACAGTGAGCGGCAGCGACCTGTTTAATTGCTCTTCAAAAGGCAGAAGCCTGCGCGTGAGCAAGGGCGCGATTTAGTCATACATTTTTCGCGCCCTTGCTCACGCGCAGGCTTCTGCCCCGAAGTTTCAACAGGTCGCTGCCGCTCGCTGTTCCGACAAAACAAAAAACGGAGCGTGAAAAAGGCTTTGGTATGTATAAAAGAAGACAACTCTGCGGATATTATGTAGTTTAAAGAAATGATAACTGGCTCTTTTTCGCGCTCCGTTTTTAGTTTTTAAAGAACTGAATTACAAATATTTGACTTTTATTTACGCTCTTTTTGCATAATTTTTGTCAAACTTTTTTAGGTTCGGACAAATTATTTTTGTCCTCACTTGTTAATGCGAAAATTCTTACGAAAAAGTATCGTCATTTGTTCTTTTTTCGCTAAAATATTTAAAATAGTTTATATTTGTTCCAATACATCCGTGAGAATCTGGAGGAAAAAATGGAACTTTTCGGCTTGGGATTTATATTTTTTGCAATTATCGGAATTGCAATTTTAGTGGCGGCTGCCAAAACGATCAAAATCGTTCCGCAATCATCGGTTTTGTTAATCGAGCGGTTCGGCAGATTTAATCGCGTGGCGGCAAGCGGTTTGAATATTATTTACCCGTTTTTTGATTCACCGCGCGCAGTTTATTGGACGAATGTTCGTCCCGGCACGACTTTTATTGATTTGCGCGAACAATTTATTGATCTTCCCGCGCAGTCCGTGATTACCCGCGACAACGTGATGATTAACGTAGATTCAGTTGTTTATTGGCAGATTACCGATCCGATCAAGGCGACGTATGAAGTCAACGATCTGGTCGGAAGTATCGTTCAATTAACATTTACAGGAATGCGTTCGGTCATCGGCAGATTGGATTTGGATCACACGCTTTCGTCACGCGATCAAATCAACAGCGAATTGCGGCTTATTCTCGACGAAGCGACCGATAAATGGGGCGTAAAAGTCACACGAATTGACGTTAAAAACATCACACCGCCCGAAGATGTGCGGATCACGATGGAAAAACAGATGACTGCCGAACGCAACAAACGCGCGTTGATTTTGCAGGCGGAAGGCGAAAAGCAGGCGAATATGACCCGCGCCGAAGGTGAAAAACAAGCCGCGATCACGCGCTCGGAAGGCGAAAAGGAATCGGCGATTTTGCAGGCGGACGGCGCGGCACAAGCCAGATTCAGACAAGCACAAGCAGAAGCACAGGCAATTTCTCAAATCTCACAAGCCATCGGCGACCCGCAGCAAACCGCGCAATATCTAATCACGGCGCGTTACATCGAATCGTTGCGCGATATGACGAAAACGAACAATTCTAAGGTCATTTTTATGCCGATGGAAACGTCCGCAATGCTTTCAAGCATCGGTTCGATCAAGGAGATTTTTGCAGAAACCGGCGAAGTCAGAGAGAAAAAGGAACAATTACCAAGTCCTTCGCGTCCGCCGCGTGTTTTAGGTGAATAATTTCAAGGAGTATTTTTATGCGAAAAGTTTTTTTATTAGCAATAGTTTTATTTGTTACGGCAGGTTGTCTGATGAGTGATAAAACACCGTCGGCGGAATTGAAAAACAAATCAATTCTCGACTTTAAAATGAAGGATATTGACGGCAAAGATGTCAAACTCGAAAAATACAAAGGCAATGTGCTGCTTGTCGTCAATACGGCAAGCAAATGCGGTTACACGCCGCAATATGAAGGTTTGGAAGCGATTTACGAAAAATATAAGGCTCAGGGATTTTACGTTCTCGGTTTTCCCGCCAACAATTTCGGCGCACAAGAACCCGGAACCGAAGCCGAAATCAAAGAGTTTTGCGAATCGAAATATAAAGTGACATTCCCGATGTTTGCCAAAATCTCGGTCAAAGGCGACGATCAGGACCCACTTTATAAATTTTTGACGAGCAAGGAAACAAACCCGAATTTCGCGGGCGACATTAGCTGGAATTTTAACAAGTTTTTAGTAGATAAAGACGGCAAAGTCGTCGCCCGTTTCTCATCAGAAAACACGCCCGAAAGCGAAGCCGTCACGCAGGCGATTGAAAAATACTTGAAATCGAAATAAGTCGGAGCGCGGACATCTCTGTCCGCCCGCGTTTGAGGCTTTGCAATGAACGCGAAAACCTCCGCATTTGAAAATCATCTTTTCAAAAAACCGTCGTGATTGTCCGTTTTCGCTTCGCTGAACGGAATAGCGGACAGAGATGTCCGCGCTCCAATTAATTTTTCAACTTAAATTTCGACAAAATCGAATAAATTGAGCCAGTCTGCATTAGTTGGCTTTCGTAAATTACAATCTCCGAAATTTCAAACTCGACCGGCTCAAAATTATTTTGCAGATGTTTTTGTGCCAAATCTTTGGCATTATTCGGCTCTCGAATTCGTCCGATTGTCAGATGCGGCACATATTTTCTGGCTTCTCTCGCAAACCCGATTTTCTCGCATTCATTTTCAAGCAAACCATTTATTTTCGTTAAACTTTTCTGTTCGTCAATTACGTCAATCCACAAAACTCGCGGCTTTTTTGCATCAGGAAATATGCCTGTATCGGCAATCTTTAATTTGAATTTTGAAATTTTCGCGGAGATTTCATCAAGAATATTTTGTAAATCTTCAACTTGTTTTTCCTCTTCATCACCGAGAAATTTCAATGTCAGATGAAGTTTTTCCGCCTTGTCCCAACCAACGCGAATTTTCGGAAATTCGCTTCGCAAAGTTTTAACATAATCTGTAACCTTGTTCCGCGCTTCAACGGAAATATCAACCGCGACAAATATTCGTTTCATAAATTCCACCGATCAATAATTTATCATTTATCACTTTTCACCTTTCACTTATTCCGAAAGTTATTGTCTTTATCAATTAACGCTTATCAAAAAATTTTGCTAAACTTTTTTCGCAATGAAATTTGTCAAAATTCTATTCGTCCTGTTTATTGTTTCCGTTCTTGCTGTCGGCGGTGTTTCTTATTGGCTTTATAATTTTATGCATAAACCGCATCAGCACGATAAAGCCAATCAATTCATCGTGATTCCAAAAGGCTCAAGCCCGACCGAAACAATTGATAAACTTACGTCCGAAGGCATTTTAACAAGTTCGATGCCGACGCTGATTTATCTCAGAACATTCGGCGACGCAAGCAAATTACGGGCAGGTGATTACCAATTCGACTCGCCGATCACACCGCTCCAAGTCATCAAAGAACTCGAAAAAGGCGAAGAACGGACGATCAAAGTGACGATTCCCGAAGGCTTTACGCGCTTTGACATTGCCAAACGACTCGCCGACAAATTTCCGACAAATCCGCCAACGGACGAAAAAGCCGTTCTCGCGCTGATGGACGATACGAGTTCGATCAAAGACATTTCGCCAACCGCTAAAAACCTCGAAGGTTATTTGTATCCAAGCACTTACAATTTTCCGATTGGCACGAAACCGAACGATGTCATCAAAAAAATGGTCGAGCAGTTCAAGAAAATCTGGAAACCCGAATGGACTGATAAGGCAAAATCTTTAGGAAGAACGCCACAAGATATAATAAATATTGCCTCAATGATTGAAACAGAATCAAAAATTGACGATGAAAGAGCGATTGTCGCCTCAGTTATTTATAACCGTTTGAACAAAGACATTCCGTTAGGAATTGACCAAGCATCAGTTTACGCTGTAAAAATGGCAGGTAAATGGGATAAAACAATTAACAAAAGTGATTTAGAATATGATACGCCTTATAACACTCGAAAATATAAAGGCTTGCCCCCCGGACCGATTTCAAATCCAAGCGAATCAGCAATCGAAGCCGCACTCAACCCGAAACAAACCGATTATATTTTTTATATTCTGAATGTCGAAAAAAACGACGGTTCGCACCTTTTTTTCAATAACAACAAAGATTTTGAGCGTGCCAAAGCTGTTTATCAAGCGTGGCTCAAAGAACAGCGCGAAAAGTGAATCAAATATTCAAATAGAAATTTAATTAGAAATACAAACAAAAAAGACGGCATAAGTTTGCCGTCTTTTCCTTATAAATAATGGTGATCCGAGCGGGACTCGAACCTGCGACCCAATGGTTAAAAGCCATTTGCTCTACCAACTGAGCTATCGGACCACTTTCGTTGAAGTTAAATTAATTCAACCTCAGACCGAATTTATGATTTTACATAGCGAAACTGAACTTTGCAAGTCGGAAGTGAAAGTTTTCTCAAAGAATTGCTAACTCTTGAACCAGCTTTCCATCACCGAATCCTGCAAAATAATTGTTTGATCGCGTTCGGGTCCGGTTGAAATTAAGCCGATTTCGACTCCGATTGAGTTTGATAGAAACTCGACATATTTTCGAGCGTTTTCGGGCAAATCATCAATTTTCGTGATGCCGAGAGTTTCGCTTTGCCAGCCTTCGAGCGTTTCGTAAATCGGTTTAATTTTATTCAAATCAGCAGAAACAGCCGGAAAAGTATCAATTCGTTTGCCGTCAATTTCGTAGCCGACGCAGACTTTTATTTCTTCAAGCGCGTCGAGAACGTCCAGTTTGGTCAGGGCAACCGAATCGAATCCGTTGAGTTCGGCGGCGTATTTTGTCGCCACTGCGTCAAACCAACCGCAGCGTCTTGGTCGTTTTGTGACCGAACCGTATTCGTTGCCGCGCTGCCGAATCAAATTCGCCATATCTTCTTCAGCATCGAGCATTTCGGTCGGAAACGGACCTTCGCCGACGCGCGTCGCGTAAGTTCGGACGATTCCGAGAACGCCGGAAATGTGATGAGGCGGAATTCCCGCGCCGACTGCCGCTCCGCCCGCCGTCGGATTCGACGACGTAACATACGGATAAGTTCCGTGGTCAACGTCAAGCAGCGTCGCCTGTGCGCCTTCGAGCAGGATTTTTTTGCCTTGTTTTTTGGCTTCGGATAAATAGTGCGAAGTTTCGCAGACGAAAGGTTTCAATCTTTGCACGAGCGGTTCGATTTCCGCCAAAATCTCGTCGGCGCGAAACGGTTCGCGTCCGTAAAGCACGATGATTCGATTAGCTTCTTCGAGATTTCGTTCGATTCTTAGTTTCAAAAGGTCAGGCACGAGCGCATCTGAAACGCGAATGCCGCGCCGTCCGGCTTTGTCTTCATACGCCGGACCGATGCCGCGCAAAGTCGTACCGATTTTTTCGTTGCCGAGACGTTCCTCCGAAGTGTGATCAAGGGCGCGGTGATACGGCATAATCAAATGTGCGCGGCTCGAAACCTTTAATCTTTCGGGCGTGACTGAAATACCCTGCGCTTCCATTTGATCAATTTCCTCGAAAAACGCTTTCGGATCAATGACCATCCCGTTACCTAGAACGCACGTCGAATCTTCGTGAATAATTCCCGACGGCAGCAAGCGCAGAACAAACGCCTTGTCGCCGACATAAACCGAATGTCCGGCGTTATGTCCGCCCTGATAACGCGCGACAATATCGAATCTGTCCGCGAGTAAATCAACAACTTTTCCCTTTCCCTCGTCGCCCCATTGTGCGCCGATAATTACAATAATCATATTTTAGTGCATAGTTCATAGTGCATAGTTCATAGTGCAGACAAAAATAAATTATGCACTGTGAACGATGCACTATGCGCTGTTCTTTTTAGCAGTTTTTATTGATGAAATTAACATTTTTTGGAGTTCATTGCAGTCATTTATCAATGATAATGCCTGAACTTCGGAAATATATTCACTGTCCTTGAGTAGGTTTAACCAATATTCCGTTTCAAACGCTTCTTTTAATGAAATCGAAAGTTTGTGAATAAAATCCGGCATTGATTCTGCCCGATTACCTTCGACAATATTAGCCCCAACTGAAGTTCCTGAACGCAAAATTTGTTTTGAAAGAACAAATTCTCTTTTTTCTTCATTTAAGAATCTATTTAATTTTACGCAACGCAACGCAAATTTATAAGACTTATCTTTAAGAACACTATCTTTCATTAAACTTTAATATCGCACAGTAACAAATATTTTAACTATGCACTTTTGCACTATGAACTATGCACTGCGCGATAAAGCGCAACATATTTTCGCGCCGCATTTTCCCACGAATTGTCTATTGTCATTCCGTTCCACTGTAATTTGCGCCAAGCGTCTTTGTCGTAATAGGCGAACAACGCTTCGTAGATTTTTTCGAGGAATTTTTCGCCGCTGTATTCGTGAAATTTAAAGCCGTTGCCTCTGCCGTTCACCGCGTCGAAATTTTCAACCGTATCGTCTAAGCCGCCGACGGCGCGGACAATCGGAATTGTCCCGTAACGCAGTGAATACATTTGATTTAGTCCGCACGGCTCAAATTTTGACGGCATCATAAACATATCCGCGCCGGCTTCGATCTTGTGCGCCAAATCTTCGCTGTAACCGCGATAAACGCCGACCTGTGCGGGCGCGTAATCGCGTAACCGTTGCCAAAAATCTTCGTAACGCGATTCGCCCGAACCGAGCGAAATAATATACGCGCCGGTCGCCAGAATTTCGCCCGCGACCTCCATCATCAGATCAATTCCCTTTTGTCCGGTGAGCCGCGTAATGTTCGCAAAAATCGGGCGTTCGAGATCAATCGGCAATAAAAATTGTTCGAGCAAATCTTTTTTGCAGCCTTGTTTTCCGTCAACATTCTGTGCGTTGAAATGCGAATTCAAAGCCTCGTCGGTTGCAGGATTCCAAACATCAAAATCAACGCCGTTGACGATTCCGTAAAGCCGATTACTTCTTTGTCTTAACAACCAATCAAGTCCGTAACCGTTTTCCGCCTGCTGAATTTCGTAACCGTAACGACGTGAAACCGTCGAAAGCATATCCGAAACCGCGAGTCCCGCCTTCATCGCCGAAGCGTAGCCGTTAAAGGCAAAAGCGTTGCGTTCAAATTCCGATCTGAAGCCGAAATCCCACAATTCGCCTGAATCAAACGCGCCCTGATACGCCATATTGTGAATCGAAAAAACCGTTTTCGTGTTCGCCCAATAATTGTCACAATAACGCAGATGCGCGATTTCGACCGCCGCAAATCCGCAGTGCCAATCGTTCAAATGAACAATATCGGGCGACGCGCCGAGTCGTTTGATTAGTTCAAGCGCGGCGTGATTGAAAAACGCGAAACGCTCGTAATCTTCGGTGTAACCGTAGATCGAATCGCGGTGAAAAAGCGGCGGATAATCTATCAAAAACGTCGGCGAACCGTTCGCTTCCGAGTAAAAAGCCTTTGCGCGAACCGTGCCGCCGCGCCAATTAACCCACAAATCGTCAATCGCCGTGTGCTGTAAATATTCGCCTTTCGTCTGCCAATAACAAGGCGTGATCAGAAACGCATCTTCGCCGACGGCACGCAGAGCCTTCGGCAGCGCGCCCGCGACATCGCCAAGTCCGCCGGTTTTTGAATATGGAACGGCTTCCGCCGAAAGAACTGCAATTCGCAAGTTATTTTTCCTATAAATTAGTTTTGTTAAGCCGTGATAAATTTTATCAATAGATTTGCGCTTTCGTCTATTTGATTGACACGCTTTATTTTTTTGAACAGGGCTGAATCAAAATAGAAACCGACTGATTTATCTATCAGTTATCAGTTATCAGCTATCAGCTATCAGTTATTCCGAAGTGAAATTCATTGACGATTCGGAATAACTGATAGCTGATAGCTGATAACTGATAGTTTTGAATATTAATTAGAGGTTCGTAATTGAATAAATTCAGATTTTTTGAAGCTGCTTTTCATTGACTAAATGTTAGAAAAAAGTTAAATAAATTATACTGCACTTAACATTTATAAAATTTTACAATGAAAAAATTATCCGAGAACGTCAACGCGACTTTGCCGCTGGTCATCGTCAATCCGAAATCGGCAGGCGGCGCGACTCATAAGCGTTGGGCGGAAACTGCCGCCGATTTTCGCGCCCATTTCGGAGCGTTTCAGGTTGCCTTTACCAAAAGCCACGGCGACGGAACTGCAATTGCTTTACGCGGCGCGGAACAGGGACGAAAATTTATCATCGCTTGCGGCGGTGACGGCACGATTAACGAAGTGGCGAACGGTATTTTACAATCCGGCGCGGACATCGAATTCGGGATTTTGCCGTCGGGAACGGGCGGCGATTTTCGGCGGACAATCGGCATTCCGAACGACACGCGCGAAGCCGGAGTTGCCTTGCGAAACGGTGTCACGAAACAGATTGATGTCGGTCGCGTGACATTTCTTAACCACGAAAACGAACAGGTTTCGCGTTATTTTTTGAATGTTTCGTCGTTCGGTTTGTCGGCTTCGATTATCGAGCGCGTGAAGAGTTCAAACATCGTCGGCTGGATTCCGCACGACATTCTGCGTGGTAAAACAAATTTCGCGCTTTCGACTTTGCAGGAAGTTTTGGGTTTAAATTTCGACACGGTTCGCGTAAAATTTGATGATAACGAAGAAAGAAATTTGAACACGATAAATTTTTGCGTCTGCAATTCGCGCTTTTTCGGCGGCGGAATGAAGATTGCGCCGGACGCAGTAATCAATGACGGATTTTTCGATGTCGTCAATATCGGCGACATCAAAACAGCGAAAATTTTACTGAACGCTTATAAACTTTACGGCGGTTCGCATCTCAGTTTGAAGGAAGTCAAAAGCACACGCGCCCGAAAAGTCGAGGTTTCGCCGATGAACAATGAAGAAATTCACATCGAAGTTGACGGTGAATTACCGGGAAAACTTCCCGCAACCTTCGAGATTTTGCCGAATGCTTTGAAAGTTCGAGTGCTGAAGAAATAGAAATGCGAATCAAGGGTTAAAATAATGCAAAAATCTGAATATTGGCGGGCGCGGAAGCCGCAACCCTTCCCGACCTGTTAATATTTGCAACTTGATTGAAATCCTTCATCTTGATTCAAGTGTAACTAACAAAAGTCAAGATTAAACAAATTACAGGTCGGGAAGGGTTGCGGCTTCCGCGCCCGCTTTTTCGGCTTTATTTCAAAGACTATGAAATTTTATTCTTGATTCGCATTAGGAATTTGTCCACGGATAAACACAGGTAAAATCAAAGAATAAATCTGTGTTTATCTGTGTTCATCTGTGGATGAAAAAAAAATCTTATGAACAACTCATTTTGCCAACGCTTAATTTCCTCCTGTGAAACTCATTCTCAAAGAACTGCGATGCGAATTGTCGGCGACGATTCGGAAATTTACGATTACGCCGAACTGCTCCGACAAATCCGCGCCGTTGCATATCGCATCAAGGAAGCGAAAATCGAGTTCGGCGACCGCATTGCATTGATCGGCGAAAATCATCCGTGTTGGGCGATTTCGTATCTTGCGACGCTTTATCACGGCGCGGTTTGTGTGCCGATGGACCCGCACGGCGAGATTGAAACGATTACCAACTTTCTCGAAAATTCCGAAGCCAAACTCGCTTTTATATCGCCTGATATGACCGAAAAATTCGCGCAGATCGAAGAAAAACTCGGTCGTCATATTCCGTCGGTCGTTTGGCGGCTTGAAAATTCGTCAAATGGCTTTCAGCATTTTGAAGATTGGGCGAAAACAGAAATTCCCGCTTCGTTTGCAAATGAAATTCCAAAAGCAAGCGGCGACGACATCGCATTGTTAATTTATACAAGCGGCACGACCGGGACACCGAAAGGCGTTCCGCTATCGCACGGAAACATCACCGGCGAACTCGACGGCATTTACGAAGTTCTGAAACTCACCGAACAGGAAAAAATCTTGAGTCTTTTGCCGCTGTTTCACGTTTATTTGCAAATCGTAAATCTCTGGGTAGCGACGACTTACGGCGCGGAAGTCGGTTATTTAAAGGAAATGACTCCTGACGAATTGGGCAAAGCGATGCGCGAATTCAAACCGACGATGCTGACGACCGTGCCGCGACTTTGGTATCTGTTTCACAAAAAGATTTTCGATGCGGTTGGCGAAAAGCCGAAACCTGTGCAGGCGTTATTTAAAGGAATGCTTGCGACGAACGGATTTTTGCGCGACACTTTTAAAGTCAATCTCGGCAATAAATTATTCGGCAAAGTTCAGGAATCATTCGGCGGAAATCTGCGGTTTGCGGTAACGGCGGGTTCGCGTTTTGACGAAGCGGTCGCGGAAGATTTTTACAAACTCGGTTTCACGATCATTCAAGGTTATGGCTTATCGGAAACCTCCGGCGCAGCGACGGCGACTTATGAAAAGGACAATCGCGTCGGTTCGGTCGGCAAGCCTTTTTTCAATGCCGAAGTGAAATTAGACAATCCGAACGACGAAGGCATCGGCGAAGTTTTAATCAAGGGCGCGATGGTTTTTAAAGGTTATTATAAAAACCCGACGGCAACCGCCGATGTTTTTACCGAAGACGGTTGGTTTCGTTCAGGCGATTTGGGCAAATTTGATAAGGACGGACATCTCTACATCGTCGGTCGCGGCAAGGACGTAATTGTCTTGCCGAATGGCAAAAATGTTCACCCGGAGGATTTGGAAGTGCAGTATTTGAAATCGCCGCTGGTCGAAGAATTGGCGATTTTGGGCATCGAAGACAAGTCGGTCGGCAGAGCCGGTGCTGAAAAATTGGTTGCGGTCGTCGTGCCGGATTTTGAATATTTAAAACAGGCGAAAATTGCCAATTCGCAAACCGCGATTCGTTTTGATTTGGATAATTTGGGGCGCGAACTGCCCGAATATCAGCGCGTTCGTGAATACATCGTCCGCGCCGAACCGCTCCCGCGCACGGCGACGCGCAAGATCAAACGCTTTGAATTACAGAAAGAAATTGCATCGGGCGCAATTGCATCAGGCGACAAACCACCCGAAAAGACCTGGAATTTTAGCGCGGAAGATAATGCGTTACTCGATTCAAACGTCGGCAAAGCGGTCGTTGATGTCATCAAACGAAACGCGAAAGATGCGGAAATTATTCATCCGCAAATGAATCTCGAAATTGATTTGGGACTCGATTCACTCGCCCGCGCCGAAGTTTTTGCCGCGCTCGAAAATGCTTTTTCAACCGAGTTCGAGGGCGAAGACGCGGCGCAGGCTCTGACGGTTGCCGATGTCGTCAAACTCGTCCAAAAACACGCTGTAAATATTGATGACAATCAGGCAATTTCGACGAATCTGAACTGGTCGAAAATAGTCAAAAATGCCGACGACGATTTTCCCGAAATGCGTTCGGTTTTGAAAAATCGTCCGCTGTTTTTCGGTTTTGCCTTTACGGTTTACAAAACTTTTAATCTTTTCTGCAAAGGTTTTATGCGGCTCGAAGTCGAAGGCAAAGACAATCTCGAAAGTCTCGAAAAACCGTTTTTGATCTGCCCGAATCATCAGAGTTTTCTCGATCCGTTCGTGCTGACTTCGACTTACGATTACGAAAAATTCAGCAACACTTTCCACGTCGGCGCGAGTGAATTTTTTGAAAGCCGCTTTATGAAATGGGTCGCCGCGATGCTCCAAACCGTTCCCGTTGATCCCGACACGCAATTAATGAAAGCAATGAAAGCGGGCGCAATCGGCTTAAAACACGGCAAAATTCTCAACATTTACCCGGAAGGCGAACGTGGTTTCGACGGTGAACTCCACGAATTCAAAAAAGGCGCGGCGATTCTCGCCACCGAACTCGACTTGCCGATTCTGCCCGTCACCCTCGACGGTCTGCAAAACGTCTGGGCGCGAAACACCTGGCGCATTCGTCCCGCCAAAGTCAAAATTCGTTTTGGTGAACCTTTTTATGCAAAAGAAATTATCAATAATTCGATGAATGATGAGGAAAAATACGAAGCCGTCATAAATCATCTCAAAAATATGATTGCGGCGATGATTGACGAAATGCGCGCCTGAAATAAAATTCTTGTTTTTTTTGTTCGTCTTATGTCACTATAACTTTTACAGGATAAATTTTATTAACCAATTTCATTTACAGGAACAAAGGGAATTTTTATGAAAAAACATATCACATTTTTACTGCTCTGCTTCAGCTTTATAATGCCCGGAAGCAATCTCATCAATGGTTTGAATGCTCAAACCAAATCTACCCGAACGGTACGCACGCCGAACGCTCAACCAAAAGCTCAAAAACCTGTTTCACCTGCTAAAAAGTCAAGCATTGAACAGATTGCCCGCGACCGCAAATCAG
This sequence comes from Pyrinomonadaceae bacterium, assembly GCA_965247805.1. GTDB lineage: Bacteria > Acidobacteriota > Blastocatellia > Pyrinomonadales > Pyrinomonadaceae > JAFDVJ01. Next base: position 1,676,858 of record OZ252034.1, on the reverse strand, counting down.
GCAATTTAGCCGCTGTTGATCCTTGTGTCACGGCAACGCCGATTACAGTTGGACAAACAATTAATAATTCGTTATCGGCAGCAACTGACTGTTTACTTGCCGACGGCACTTTGATTGATTTTTACAGCTTCAACGGCACTGCCGGGCAGCCGATTTCAATCTCGGAAAATTCAAATGCTTTTGATACATATTTATATTTGCTGGATGATGCCGGCAATGTCATTGATGAAAACGACGACAGCGGCGTGACAACTGATTCGCGTGTTCCGATTGACGGCGGTGTCGGAACGCTACCATATACAGGAACTTATATTATCGGCGCAAATTCGTTCGATCCCTCGACCGGCGCATATTCGATCACTTTGGCGACCGATGCCGCCTGCACGATGACACCGCTCACTTACAATCAAACCGTCAACGGGACGCTGGCAACCTCCGATTGTCCGGTCAGTTTCGGCGGCGAACCTTTTTATACGGATTTATACACATTTAACGGAACTGCCGGACAGCAGGTTTCGATTGCAATGAATTCAACCGTCGTTAATCCATATCTTGTTTTGCATACGCCAAGCGGCGCAGGCAGTCTCGAAGACGACAACAGCGGCGGCGGCAATAATGCGCGAATTCCGACCAGCGGCACATTTACTCTGCCCGAAACCGGAAAATATACAATCGAAGCGACTTCGTTCAATTCATTTGAAGTCGGAGATTATGCGCTCGTTTTAACAGGTCCGACCGTTGCGCCCGCCAGTGGAAAATTATTTGACTATGACGGTGACGGCAAAGCCGATCTTTCCGTTTTTCGCCCGTCAACGGCGACCTGGTATATTCAAAACAGCCGCACGACCGGCTCTTTCAACATTCAAACATTCGGTCTGAGTTCCGACACGATTACGCCCGCCGATTTCGACCGCGACGGCAAAACAGACATCGCTGTTTTTCGCTCATCAACTGGAACCTGGTATTCGATTAATTCGGCGACAAATACAGTGGCGATTGTCAATTTCGGCACGAACGGCGATTTGCCTGTTCCCGCCGATTACGATGGCGACGGCAAAGCCGATTACGCGATTTACCGTCCTTCGACCGGAAGTTGGTGGATTTCACAGAGCAGCAATAATGCGGTCACGGTGACGAATTTCGGACTTTCTGGAGATAAACCGACGCTCGGCGATTTTGACGGCGACGGCAAAACCGATATTGCGGTTTATCGTCCGTCAAACGGGGTTTGGTATCGTTTGAATAGTTCAAACGGGCAGTTTGTCGCTTACCAATTCGGAATTTCAACCGATAATCCGACACCCGCCGATTTTGACGGCGACGGCAAAACCGATATTGCGGTTTATCGTGCATCAGCCGGAACCTGGTATATCGTCAACAGTGCCAATAACTCGATTGCGATTACCAATTTCGGACTCGCCCAAGATAAACCCGTTCCGGCAGATTATGACGGTGACGGCAAAGCCGACATTGCGGTTTTCAGACCGGGTTCAAACGTCTGGTATTTACAGCGTTCGACTGCCGGTTTTGCCGCGCAGCAATTCGGCGCAAGCGGTGATCTGGCAACGCCGAATGCTTTCGTCAGGTAACTTTGCGTTTTTTCAGTCAGGTCATTAAAAGGCGCAATCAAAAGGTTGCGCCTTTTTCAGTTTATTGTTTATTTCCGGCTTTTTGTTGCTCTTTATCAATGTTCGGTTTATAGTTGAATCTGTCGCATAAAACGACAAATATTTTCATTAGGAACAAGGGAGGATTTCAGTTTATGGCAGATAATAACAAATGCGGACACGAAGCGTGTACCTGTGCGGTCAGCGGAGACGAGAAGTATTGCAGTCCGCAATGCGAAGCGGCGGGCGCGGATGATATAACCGAAATTGCCTGTGACTGCGGGCATTCGGGTTGTGCATAAAATGTTCGACAAAATAGAAAAGGCTTCGCTTTTAACTAAGCGAAGTCTTTTTCTTTACTTTCAAATTAAGTTTTAACTCCAACCCATTTTCGCGGCAATAAAACGATAAATTAAAAGCAGTATCACCGCCCCGACAATTGACATTATCCAACCCGCCGTATAGTTTTCGCCGCGCCATAGCGATTGCGCGATCAAAGTTCCGAGCAGTGCGCCGCCCATTCCGAGCAACGCCGTAATCAGCCAGCCGACTGCACCGCCCCGAATCGCTTCCTTTCCCGGAAGCAAGAGCCGGGCGATTGCCCCGATAATCAATCCGACGATAAGCTGCCAAATAATAGACATAGTTTTCTCCTTTTTTTACTAAACTTTAAATTGCTAATTGAGTATCTTCTTTTTACTACAAACCATCAAAAATTACAAGAATTTTGCATCTGCAATTTACCGTGTTCATCTTTAATTATTAATAGAGTTTTATTAGAACACCACATCAATCAGTTGGTCGTTTTGGGTTTCTAATTATTTTATTTTTGGATTTCTAATTATTTTATTTTTAGAATCGTATTAAACTATATTAAATTTAGAATACACTTTTGATAAAAAAGGAGCAATTTTGTATATATGGTGAATAATGAAATGGATTTATTAAAATTGAAGGAAGCCGCCGACATTCTCGGCATCAGTTTTCCGACGATTAAACAGTGGATTTACAAAGGCAAACTGCGGTCGTTGAAAACTGCCGGCGGTCATCACCGCATTCCGCAGGCGGAGATTGACCGTCTATTAGGGGCAAATAAAACTGACGGGCGAATGCTTTCATCAGGATTGGCTGCAATCAGCGGGCGTAACAAATTATTCGGGACTATCATTGAAACCAGAATTGACGGTCTGCTCGCACAGATTACGATTAATGTCGGTGGGCAAATTATGACCTCGATCATCACGAGCGATTCGGCGCGGAATCTGTGTTTAAAAAAAGGTGTGGACGTTTACGCGCTCGTCAAAGCGACGGAAGTAATGATTATCAGAGAATAAAAAATGAAAATGACAAACGGGCAAAAGGGGTTTTCAGGTGTTTTTTATATTGTTTTTACCTGTACGGCGATTTTATTGATAAGTGTTTGGACTGTTCGGGCGCAAGCCGGACAATCCGAATTACTCGGTGATATTAACGATCCAAACGGCGTGGGGATTCCCAACGTGCGGGTTTTATTAACCGAAATTTCGAGCGGGCAAATTACTGAAATTCAGACCAATGAAACCGGATCATACATTTTCACCAACAAAAAGCCGGGTCGCTATTCGATAAAATTTGAAGCCGTAGGTTTTAATATTTTGATTCGTGACGGTGTTACCTTAACGACCGGCGAACGAATTCGGATTGATGCCGCACTTTCGGTGGCGACCGGACTGGAAACTGTGCTAATCAATGCCGACGCGCCGCTTTTGCGGAGTGAAACAAGCAGTTTGGGACAGGTCATTGACAATAAAAAGATCGTTGAACTGCCGCTCAACGGACGCAGTTTTTTCTCGCTCGTCGGACTTGCCGCCGGTGTCACACAGCCGCCGCGCACGACTGAAGGCGCATCGCTGCCGCGCATCAACGGCGGCAGACCGCGCACGAACGAGTATCTTTTCGACGGAATTTCCGTGCTGCAGCCCGAACCCGGGCAAGTCGCTTTCAGCCCCGTAATTGACGCAATTCAGGAATTTAAGGTTGAGGTCAATAATCCGCCTGCCGAATTCGGACGCTTTAACGGCGGCGTAATAAATCTGACCACAAAATCGGGGACGAATGATTTTCACGGATCAATTTTTGAATTTTTTCGCAACGAAGTTTTGAATGCGCGTAATCTTTTCGCGCCTGCGACCGTCGCAAATCCGAAGAAACCCGTCTATCGCCGCAACCAATTCGGCAGCGTGTTCGGCGGCGCCATTTTCAAAAATAAAACCTTCTTTTTCGGCGATTATCAGGGAACGCGTCAATTAATCGGACGTGTCCGCACTTCAACCGTGCCGACCTCAGCCAATCGCAGCGGCAATTTTTCGTCGAGTTTGGGTGCGCTTTTGTATCGCACGAGTTCGGGTGCTGTGACAACGACCGCGACGGGAAACACGCCGGTTTTGGTGATTGACACAAACGGTAATTCGATTCAGGTTCGGCAAAATCAAATTTTTCGCCCGACCGACAAAGCCGCTTATGCGGGAAACATTATTCCGACGAGTGATTTCGATGCGGCGGCACGAATTTTACTGGCGCGTTTTCCGCTTCCGACTTCCACAGGCGCAGCGAATAATTTCACGAGGATCGCTAACGAAACTCAAAATCAAGATCAATTCGACATTCGCCTTGACCATAATTTGAACGATGCGGGACGAATTTTCGGCAGATATTCCTATGCGAAGGATTCCTCGAATCCCGTCGCGCCTTTGCCCGACGGCAGCGGCGCGATCACGAACGGCGCAATCGGCACGACCGACACAAAAGCCGACGCACTCGTTTTGAATTACACGCAAACCTTTGATTCCAATAAAATTAACGAACTCAGGATCGGTTATACTTCGCGCCGGGTGAACCGTCGTTCGACCGCATTTGTCGGCTCTGACACGGCAGTTTTACGCGGATTGCCGAATGGGTCGCAGTTTCAAGACACGTTGCCGACCTACCTAATTGCGGGATTTCAACAGCTCGGTTCCGCGCCGAATACGGTCACGGATTTTTCAACGAATGTTTTGGAAATCTACGACTCGGTTTCTTTCACCAAGGGCAACCATTCGTTCAAATTCGGCGGAGATTTTCGGCGCGAAAGTTTAGATGTAATACAGCCGCCTTCGCCGACCGGAAGTTATACGTTCAGCAATGTTTTGAGCAATTCGCAAGGCGCAAACGGAACACCGGGCGGTTTGGCAAGTCTGACTGGAAATGCGTTCGCAAGTTTTCTGCTTGGACAAGTTCAGAATTTTTCGGTTGATTTACAGCCAAACAAAATTCGTCCGCGAGCCAAATTTCTCGAACTTTTCGCGCAGGACGATTTTCGCGTCAATTCGCGTTTGACCTTAAATTTGGGATTGCGCTATACGCTGAATTTTCCCTCAACGGAAACGGACAATCAAGCCGCCGTTTTCAATTTGAATACACAGCAGCTCGATTTTTTGGGACAAAACGGTAATCCGAAAACGGCGCGCGAACTGCACAAATTAAACTTCGCACCGCGCGTCGGTTTGGCATTTAAGATTACCGGTAAAACTGTTCTTCGCACAGGTTACGGAGTAGTTTGGATTGAGCAAGCCGGAATTACGACACCTTTCACTACTCCGTTTTTTCCTTTTATTCAAACCGTTACGCAGAGAACTTTGAACAACATTACTCCGGCTTTTCAGCTATCGAACGGCGCGACTGTTCAACCGATTCAGTTTGACGCGAATGCCGGTCTCGGACATGGCGTTTTTGCGGTTGACCGCAATTTAGGTTCGGGTTACGTTCAGCAATGGAATATCGGAATTCAGCGGGCGATCACGAATAATTTAGTCTTTGAAATTGCCTACGCCGGAAGTAAAATCACGCACGTCGGCATTCCCGATGTCAATGTCAATCAGCTGACTGCCGCCCAACTTGCTTTGGGATTAACGCTTTTAACGCCGATCCCAAATCCGTGTTTCGGGCGCGTTCCGGGTTCTTCGAGTATCGGTGGCGCGACTGTTTCACTCGCGCAGTCTCTGCGACCGTTCCCTTGTTATACAACTGTCGCGCTTTATCGCAACAACGTCGGTAACACCAGTTACAACGCACTTCAGGCGAAAATCGAACAGCGTTTGTCGAACAATTTATCTTTTCTTGCCGCCTACACGCGCTCGAAATTAATTGACGAAGCGAGTTCGGTTTTCGACGCGACCGTTCAAACCGGACCAATTGCCAACTTTCCGGTCGCCGACAGTTTTAACCGTAAATTGGAGCGCGATGTTTCAACCGGCGATTTGCCGAATATTTTTGTCGCAAGCCTAGTTTATGACCTTCCGAGATACAAAAACGGCACAGGAATATTAAACAAATTTCTCAATGGCTGGAGCGTAAACGGTATTATAAATGCCCAAAGCGGCGTTCCGGTCGCCGTCACGCAGGCAACGAATTTCAACGCTTTTGCCGGATTCGGTTCACAGCGACCGAATTTAATCGGCAATCCGAATCTGCCTGCCAACCGGCAAACGGCGGCGCGTTGGTTCGACACCTCGGCATTTGCGCTTGCGCCGCAATTTACCGTCGGCACGAGTTCGCGCAACCCGGTTCGTGCGCCGCATTACCGCAACATTGATTTAGGAATCATCAAGCGCACAAATTTAACCGAAACCACAAATTTAGAATTCCGCGCCGAAATCTTTAACTTAACAAACACGCCGCCGCTGGGCAGTCCGAACACCTCATTCGGTTCCCCCGCTTTCGGCACGATTACGACGGCGGGCGATTCGCGCGTCATTCAATTTGCCTTAAAGCTGAATTTCTAAGTTTGTATAAAATTTTCAATTGAGGCATTTTGAAATAGCTTTTTGTTGCAATTTTTATCTCATATATTTTTTCATTGATAGTCTAAACAGATAACTATTAGTGGGCAAATTTGGTATGGTCAAGTTTAGATGGACAAAAAACTATGGCGATAATATAGTTGACTCAGTGGAGTCAACCGTTGAGATGACTTGGGTCTAAACAACGACCTTAGTGTCCACTACCTACTTGATAGAAGCTTTTGGAAATACTATTTTTTCAAAAAACTCTTCGCCTAGAGAACCTAAATCTTCCGTCAATCCTCTGGTATTCGAGTAGTTGGAAAACTCTATTTGAACAGCCGAATCCTTATTGTTCGCGTTCGGACACACATAGCCTTTAACATTAAAATGCGCAAATTTGTTTGATGATGTCTTCTCAAGCGGGAATATCCCGTCATACAGAAGGCACGGCATACCTTTGAACCTTACGTTATTGAAGTGAAGGTGGTCCTGCTTCAATTTACCTAATTCTTCTTGTTTGATCGCTTCCCAGCCAGCTAGCCGTTCCTTATCCGTCTCAAAAATTTTTGTTTTGATAATTTTGACACCGGCACTTGAGATTCCGTCCTCACCGCGTTTCTCAAAAGCCGTTTCCGATTTATCTGTTTTTAGTAATGTCCATTCGGGTTGATTAGGCGACACGACGGTTATTCCGTTCTGGTCGTAGATGGCGGCAGGCTTAATTGATGTCTGCGCTTGTGCTGACACGGCAACGGCAGAAAAAAGCGCGATTAAAATTATTATTATTAAATGTTTCATAAAGCTCTTTCCATAATTATCACGATTGACAGATTTTCGACAAAAAACACCAACTTTAATTTACACAGACTTAGTGTAAATATTTTCGCTGAACAAAAATAAAACTTGCTGAGTCAACGATATTATTACCAAAACTATCTATCTTTCCTCCATTTTTATTTTCAATTCTGCTTCACATTCTACCGGGCTTTTGAAGCCTAAACCGGAATGTAATCTGACCTGATTACAGCAACCTTCGATATAACCGAAAATTTTCGCCCTTGTTTCCGCGATCTGCATTGATCTGCATTAATAATTGCTCCCGCCCAAACCGGTCATTTCCCGATTGCTTTTTCCAAAGCTGAAATCACCGAATCGGCGGTCATCATTTCGCTTAAACTCCACCCGCTGACTCTGCGCGCAACTTTCTCTTGCCAAACCGCCAAATAGCACCGCGAACCATTTTGCCAAGGAATATAATACCATTTACCGACCGAAGTTGGGCATTCAGTCGGAACTCGAACACTCTTGTCCGAACAAACGCGGAAGCGTTTGAACGCGCCCGACTATTTTCAACTTGAACAGACCTCAGCAGTTTTTAGCGTTTTTCAAACGCTTTCGGACAGGAGTGTCCGAGTTCCGTTAAATAAAAATCATCGCATAGTTTCTCAAGGTAAACGGTATAAATGCTGTCTCCGATAATGATTTGCCTTGGCGCACAAGTTTCTATTTTGATGCCCTGTAACAAATTAGACGCAGCTTTAACTCCGTTTGAATCGGTCGTTTTCGGCACAAACGGCTTCGGCTGAATCGCTTTTAAGCCTTGTTCACGCATCCAGCGACGCACTTGAAATTTGCCGATTTTGATCCCTTCTTTGTTCAATGCTGCCGTGATTCGCCGCGCTCCATACCGTCGCCGATTTTCAAAATAACAATCTTTGACTAACTGCCCCAAAGTTTTTCGCCGCAATTTAGGCGGCTCACTCAGCCGTTTGCGCTGTCGCGCATAATACCCGCTTGGAGAAACCTCCATCACCCGACATAACAACTTTAATGGGTAATTAGCTTTCTCATCTTCAATAAATTTGTATCTTTTTAATTTCCCCGCCCGAAGCTGAGTACCGCCTTTTTTAGAATTTCGTTCTCCTGCTCCAACTCCTGCACTCGTTTCTGCAGGGCTTCGGTTTCGGCTAACTCCTTACCTGATTTGATGCCGTCTCCATTTTGCAAAGCTGTTCGTTTCCACTTGTGAATCTGATTTTCACTAACTCCGATTTCCCGCGAAACGTGCGCTGCCGATTGTCCGTCAAAAACTTTTCTGACCGTACTTCGCTTAAATTCAGCATCGTATTTTTTCATCATCTCTCTATTCTATCAAAGAGAGTTTTTTCTCCACTTTTATTTGACCACCTCAATCAACCGCGTCATCCTAAATCAATTTAAATCTTCGATTGATTTGATCAGAATCAGGTCGTTGATTGCATTGCCTTTTTCATAGATTAGTTTTTTGCCGTCGGGCGACCACGCGAAGCGGAAAATCGTTTCGGTCGGTGTTTCGAGAATCATTTGCGGCGCGGTTTGGTCGAGCGTCTGCCGCCAGAGACGCGAACCTGCGCCGTTGTCGGTCGTGTAGCTGAATGTGCGATTGTCGAGCCATTTGACCGGCTTTAAATACCACGGTGACGCAACTTCGAACTGTTTGACGATTTTCGCGTCGTCCGCCGACAAAACAGTTAAGCGCAGCTCGTTCGGAGAAATATTTTTGCCGTTTGAAACGGTCGGCGAATAACAGGCGATCCATTTTCCATCGGGCGATATTTGCGGCAGATAGGTTTTGACGTTGTTCATTTGAGTTGACGCACCGCCGTCAATCGAAATTTTGTGCAGATAGACCTGTGAAGTTTGCGGATCAAGTGCGGTGTAATAGACCGTTTTGCCGTCCGCCGAAAGACTCGGCGAGGCGATGCCGGTTTCATCAGTCAGTTGGCGCGGATCGCTGCCGTCAATTTTCATTCGCCAGAGATTGCGTCGTCCGCTGCGGTTCGAGACGAAAATTATCTGTTGATTGTCGGGCGTGACGACCGGCATCGAATTTGCCCTGCCGTCCGCCGTGATTTGTTTTTTGTGCGAACCGTCCGCCGTGTCCATCAGCCACAAATCCAAGTCGCCGTTGAGCGTCGAACCGTAAATAATTTTCCCGTCGGGTGTCCAGTTGAGACCGGGCGCGATGACATTATACTCGCTGAGATTTTGGGTGATCTGCGTGGGCTGATTTAATTTTTCGGCGGCAGCCATCCAGAAACTCGCTAAACGGTCGGATTTGACCGCGATAATTGATTTGGAATCGGCAGTCAGCGCAATGCCGTAAATGCCGTTGACCGCGCCGGTTATTTTTCGCGCCGCGCCTGTTTCGGGATAATCTATCTGCCAGATTTCGTCGCCCTGATTGCCCGCTCTGCCGGTGAACGCTGGAAAGATTATGCCGTTGCCGTCCGCCGTAAATTTCGGCTGCCCGATCCATTGCCAAGTTTCCGAAGTCAGAATTTTTTCCGCGCCGCTTGACGCGTCAACCGCGAGCAAATCCATTTCCAGCGCATTTTTGCTAACTCCGGCAACGATTGTCCGACCGTCCGGCGACCATTCCGCGCCGCCGGTTGAAATCCCACCGAGACGGCGAATCAATAATGATTTTTCAGTCTTTTCGGCGAGCGACGCGACGATCAAAGCCGTTTGATTATCCTGTAAATTGTTGCGCGTAAAGGCAACTTGCTGTCCGTCGGGCGAAATTGCGGGCGGACTGTCAATGTCGGCGATGATTTCCTGCGGCACGCCGCCGAGCAGCGAGATTCTGTATAATTTGCTCATTAAATCGCCTGCCGGAGTCGGTTCCGAATCGTAAGCCGCATAATAAATTTGCCGTCCGTCGCGCGAAAATGAACAGCCGACAAAGGTTTGTTTTTTCGGCGGCAAAATTTCGATGGTCGTCGAATTATCGAATTGACGCAGTTGCAGCGATTGATTTTCGCCTTTTTTTTCAACGTAGGCGAGGTATTTTCCGTCAGGCGAAACGGCGACGAGATTGATGTTTCCGTTGGCAGTAATCTTGGAAACTTCGACTTTGGCAAATCGTGACGGAGCCGAACGAGCCGGCTGAAAAGCGTCTCGAACGACAATGACAACAGCGGTCAGCATCAGGCAAAAAAGCGCGGCGATGATTGCGAAGCGAATATAATTTTGCCGCAGCCGGAGAATTAACGTCTGAAACAACGAAATTTTCGGCGGCGTTTGGGATGGATTCGTTTCCGGTTGCGAGTGCGTTTCATCGGAAAATCTTTCGTGTTCGGCGGTCACTTGCGTCCGAACGCGGTGGTTGACCACGATAATTTCGTCGTTGCCGATGACCTCTTTGACCTCAGCGACAAAGCGATAACCGTGACGCGGAACGGTTTCGATAAACTGCGTTCCGCCCGCGACCGTTCCGAGAGTTTTGCGAAGCGTCGAAATATTTTGCGCGAGCGTTGATTCCTCGACAAAAGTATCCTGCCAAACTTCACTGAGCAAAGCGTCCTTTTCGACAATGCGCCCGCGATTCTCCAATAGAACGATCAGCGTATCGAAGGCTTTCGGCGTGATCGGCACCAATTCGTCACCGCGCCACAAGCGTCTTTCGGCGACTTCGACGAGATACCTTTCAAAACTGTAAATGACGTTTTTCGGGTGTTTCATACAACTTTTTATTAAATTTTATAAAGATTTGACAGTAATTTTAAACGGTTTTCAAGACTTATAAAACAAAGTCCGCATAAAATCCTGACTGATGAGGTGAATTGCAAAAAGTTGGCGGTGACAAGGGAATGGTATCCAGACACCGTTAAAAAGTTAGCTGACTTACCTCATCCTATAATTTTTTGCGAAGTATAACAAATCACGAATTGGCTGATTACAAGGAGATGCAAGTGGAAAAAATCCGCACGACAGTGACGGTCGAAACAGACGAAGTTTGGATTATCAAACGGCACAGATTTTTTGTTCACTCATTTTGCCTGCAATGCAACCGCGAAGTCAGTATGATTCCGCCGGATGACGCTGCGCTGCTTTCGTGCCGCGATATTAAAACGATTTATTCTTTGATCGAAGGCAATCGTTTTCATATTTCATACTTTAATAACGCGCCGCTGATCTGCCTGAATTCGCTGTGCGCGGTTTGAATAAAAATCATTCGTGATGAGAGAAAGGAAGGAAATAAATATGGAAAATCATTTGTCATTAAATAATCTACATCAAGCAAAAAACGGGTCGGAGAATCAAACCGTTTCGGTAAATCGAATGAAGGCTTTGAAATCGCTGGCGGAACTGTTGCTGCACGAACTCGAATATCTCGAAAATTTGGGCGACCGTGACGACGCGGAAAAAGCGCAAATCGGCAATCTGTCGCTGTCTTCGGAAGTCGAACATTTTGAAATCGAATTGATTCGCAACGCGCTGATTCAAACCGGCGGTCATCAGCGCAAAGCCGCCGAACTTCTGAATACGAAAATGACGACGCTCAACGCCAAAATGAAAAGATACGGCATTGACGCGCATTTTTTTGCGATTGCCGGAAATGAAAATTATGCCTGAATTATCAAAAGTCGGTATTACCGAATGCACCGTCAAACAAATTCGTAAATCGGGAAAAGTCCATTTTTTTAGACCTGAGCATTTTTACATTTCATACTTTTTGACGCTCAAAAATCCAAATTCTCCGATTGAAATGAGTAAATTTAACTATTTTTCAGTTTGCCGTTCCGGGAACGAAATTTTCAGACGAACAAAAACTTCGGATTAACATTGTTCAATTAAACGGCACGAATGTTGCGAAATTAATTATCAAAGGAACACGGAATATCCTTTGTTTCGTTCCAGATTTTGGAACATTCCAAAAAATTGATCAAAAAAAACAGCTAACCAACTTAACGTGTCGGAAAACAGGCAGTTGACTAGCTGAAACGAAGGTCAAAAATTTAACCTCGGCTGATTTGTCCGAAAACCGCCTGATTTATTTGCGTAAATCGGCAGGCTTTTTTAAGGACAAACCTTTTAGCCGAGCATACATTAAGGAGTAAAAAATGTCTAGAAAACTTAGATTTTTAACGATGACTGTAACCTTTTTGCTGCTCGCCGCCGCTTCGATTGCGGCGCAGGTGACAACGGGCAGTCTGCAAGGCGTGGTCAAAGACCCGAACGGCGCGGTCGTCGTCGGCGCAAGCGTCAAAATCACCAATACGGAAACCGGAGTCGCGCGTGAAGCGACGACGAACGGCGACGGTTTTTACCGCGTGACCAATCTTTTACCAGGCGACAAATACAAAATTGACGTGTCCGCGCAGGGTTATAATTCGGCGGCACTCGAAAATATCGCGGTTCGACTGGCGAGTGAAAACAGTGCCGATATTCAACTGCAAGTGCAGGGCGCGACCGCCAATGTCGAAGTCACGGCGGGCAACGAACAAATTCTGCAAACGACGCAAAATCAACTGAAAACCGATTTTTCGACGAAGCAGTTGACGCAGTTGCCGCTGAACGGCGCGGGCGTTGACAGTTTGGCACTGCTCGTGCCGGGTGTTATCACGCCGGGTGATACGGCGTTTTCAAACGGTGTCGGCATTTCCGCCAACGGCAATCGCGGACGCTCGAATAATTTTCAGCTTGACGGTCAGGATAACAACGATAATTCGGTGGCTGGTCCGGCTCTGACTTTGACCAACACGGAAGCCGTCGGCGAATTTCAAGTGATTACCAACAACTTTTCAGCGGAATTCGGGCGCAATTCGGGCGCGCAAATCAATTCGATTACGAAAGCCGGAACAAATTCCGTGCGCGGCAGTCTTTTTGAATTTCATAACAATTCGCGGCTTGATGCGCGGAACAATTTGCAGAAAACGGCGGCGCAAAATTTTCGTTTTCTGGCGAATAACAACGTCCCCGGATTCAGCGGACTGGCGAACCGGAACGGCAAAGATCCGTTCCGCATCAATCAATTCGGCGCGGCTCTCGGCGGACCGATAAAGAAAGACCGGGCGTTTTTCTTTATCACTTATCAGGGAACTTACACGCGCGGCGAAGCGACGACCGAAACATTGAATAAAGGTTTCGGCTTAGGCAGCGGTGCGATTTTCTTTGACCGCGACAGTTCACTGCTTGCGCGGCAGCTTTTTAATAATCCGGTGACGGCGCAGCTCGTTTCAACCGGAACGGCGGGCGGTCCGGCATTCATTCAGGGACAGGGACAATTTTTGATTGCGCCGCCGACGCTCGACACGAACGGCGACGGCATCGGCGACACATTTTTATTCGGTCCGGGCAATCCGTTCGGCAATTCGACGAATGCCAATCGCCTTCAGCCGAGTCTTTTTGTCTGCACGGTCAATCCGGGCGCAGGTGCGTGTCCGGCGGCGAATCTGCGAACGCTTTACACGGGCGAATCGGTGCGGATTGTGCCGACTAATTCGAGTACCAACGAACTCATTACGCGGGAAGATTTTAACCTGACGGACCGGGATATTATTTCGGCGCGTTATATTTTTAATAAAGCAAACTTTCCGCTCGGCGCGAATTTCGGCAGATCGCAAGCCGGCGCATTGTTTGACGTGCCGAGTAAAAATCATAATCTCGGATTAACTTATACGCGAATTATCAGCCCGAAACTGACGAACGAAGCGCGGTTTAATTATCAGTTTCTCAATGTTTCATTCGGCGACACGGGCAATTTAACGCCGCCGTCGCTCGGCTTCAGCGGACAGCGCGATTTGCAGGGCAGCTTTTTCAGTCTGGCAATCGGAACGACCAATGTTTTCCCGCAAAGCCGCAAAGTTTTGACTTATCAGGAGCAGGACACGGTTTCGACGACAATCGGAAATCACGCCGTCAAAGCCGGTTTCGATTTGCGACAGCAAAGAACCGACAACTTCTTTTTGCCGAATTTTTTGGGTGCTTATACTTTTCGCGGCGGAAATAATTCCGGCACAGTTCCGGCAGGCACATTTTATGATGAAACCGGCGCACCGCGCACCGGACGGGCGGCTCTGGCATTCGAGAACTTTTTACTCAATCGTCCGCGCGATATAAATTTTGCGGTCGGCAGTCCGACGCGCAAGATTGACCAGAACGATTATTTCTTTTTCGTTCAGGACGATTGGCGGGCGCGGTCGAATCTGACGCTCAATCTCGGCTTGCGTTACGAACTGTCGTCGCAGCCGTTCAATCCGCTGATTGATGCCGTCACAAAGCGCGAATCGGATGCGTCAACGGCACTTTTCAACACGGCGTTTCCGCTCGAAACGCGAACGCTCAACCGTGTTCCGCTCGATAAAAACAATTTCGCGCCGCGCGTCGGTTTTGCCTATTCGCCCGATTTCAAATTTTTGGGCGAACGCTTCAGCAACGGTCGCACCGTCATTCGCGGCGGCTTCGGCATTTCATACGATCCGAGTTTTTTTAACATCGTCAATAACACCGTAACCGCCGCACCGTTTGTCGGCGCGGGATTTATTCGTCAAAACAATCCGGGACTCGCCGGTTCGGTCGGCGTTCCGTTTCTGCCTTCGACCTCGGCACAGCTCAACGTCACGCCCGGAACGGCGGGCGGCGATCCGCGTCTGTTTAATCAAACGCGCGTGTCTTCGGATTTTCACAACCCGTATTCCGTCAATTACAATTTCGGAATTCAGCAGGAATTGTGGAAAAACACGGTTCTCGAAGTGCGCTACGTCGGAACTTTGATTCGTGACCAATTCCAATCGGTCAACGCTAACCCCGACTTGCGAAATCTGGCGCAAGCTGGTCAATTTCTCTACGGCGATCCGATGCGCTTTACCAACGGCACCGCCGTCACGCCGTTCACCGGAGCGGGGGCTTTAACGCCGACGGCGGCGAACGGATTCAACACGCGCGGCGTTGATGCGAACGGCAATATTCGAATCAACGGTTCGGGACGGCTCGATCCGAATCTGGGTGTCGTGCGGCTTCGCAACAACGGCGCAAGCGGAAGATATGACGGACTGCAAACCGAATTTCGTTCGCGTTTGAGCAATCTGGCATTCAACGTTAACTATTCATTCAGCAAAACGACGGATAACGCTTCGGAAATTTTCGCCAGTTTCGCGGGCGGACAAACCGTTGCTTTTTCTCAAAATCCGTTTGATACGGACAAAGGCGAGCGCGGTCTTTCGGCATTTCATCAAAAGCATTCGCTGTCGGCAAACTTCGTTTACGAACTGCCGTTTTACCGCGATCAGAAAGGTTTCGCCGGAAAATTGCTCGGCGGTTTTCAATTAACCGGAATCGTTTTCGCCGGTTCGGGCAGACCTTACACGCCGCTTCAACTGGTCAACGGTTTCGATGTCGGGTTTGAAGGTGCTTTCAACGGAAATCTCAGTGAACTGCGACCTTTTAACGGCAATCCGAACGCGCCGAACGGAACAATCGCCTTCGGTTACGCCGCCGACTGCCTGCTTTTGTTCGGCGGCAATGAATGTAATACCGCGACTCCCGGCAGTTTTATCATTTACAATTCCGCGCAGCCGTCCGCGCCGGGAAGAGTCGTCACCGCGCAGGAAGCACAGCAGCAGGCGCGGCTGATTTACAACGATTTCGGCGGATTTACGGCAGCCGGAATTCCGCTGGCTTCGCTCGAAGCGTTTAATTTATTCAAATCTCCGTATGGCAACGTCGGGCGCAATACGTTTTTGGGCGAGCCGCTCTACCGGGCTGATTTGGGTTTGTTCAAAACGACGAACATTTCCGAGCGTTTGAAAATCGAACTGCGTGCCGAACTGACGAATCTGTTCAATCATCGTAATTTCGGCGTGCCGAATACGGCGGTTGATTCGGGCGCGGCACTGCCGAACGGAACCGTCGTGACGACCTTTCAAAACGCCGGTGCGAGCGGTCTTAACGGCACTAACCGCACGCTTCGTCTGGGGCTGAAAGTGATTTTTTAGTCTGTTTGAACGGGACGAGTCGGCGTGACTTGTCCCGTTTTTATTATTTCAAAGCCGAATCAAATTTGACTTGAGATTATCAATGGAGAAAAACCGATGAAGAAGAAAATATATTCAACGACCGCTTTGTTTTTTGTTTTGTTCGGCATTCACGCGGCTTTCGGGCAGAATCAGCCGTCGCCGAAAATGCTTGCCGCCAACGAATTATTCAAAGCGCAAAAATTTGCGGAAGCGGCTTCGGCATATCAGGAAATTTTGCAGAGCGAACCGCAAAACGGCGCGGCTTGGTATCAGCTTGCGATGGCGCGTTATTCGACCAAAGAATACGTTCCTGCCGCCGAAGCGTTTGAAAAAAACATCGCGCTTTCTAATAATCCGTCGGCGATGTTCAATCTGGCTTGCGTTTATTCGCTGATGAACAAACGCGAAAAAGCCGTCGAATGGCTGACGCGGGCAGTCAATAATCCGACGGCGGTTTTACAGCTATTTAATTTCAACGATCCTGATTTAACGAACGTCAAAAACGATTCGCGCGTCAAGGCGTTGGCTGAAAAAGCCGAACGCACGATTCACCCGTGCAAATACAGCGACGAAGCCAAACAATTCGATTTTTTTATCGGCGAATGGGAAGCCTTTAATCCGCAAGGTCAAAAAAACGGCACGAGCGTCATTCAGAGCATCGCCGACGGCTGCGGAATTTTGGAAAATTGGACGGATATTTTCGGCAGCGAAGGCAAAAGTATTAATTTTTACGACTCCACCGCAAAAAAATGGTATCAATACTGGATTGGTGCAAACGGTGCGCCGCTGCGGTTTTCCGGTGTTTACAGGGACAACGCCGTTCGCTACGAAGGCGAACCGTTTGAAGTCAACGGGAAGAAATTTATCAGCCGCCTGACTTTTTTCAAAATTGACGACAAAACAGTCCGCCAGCTTTCCGAAAACTCTCCCGACGAAGGCAAAACGTGGACGACCGCCTACGATTTGAAATACGTTAGAAAATCAATGCAAAAATAAATTTACAGCTTTACAAAATATCTGATTTTTCGTTCAAAGGTAAAAAAAATAATGAGAAGAAACAGTTTTTTAAGATGTGCGCTGCGGTTGATTATTGCTCTTACCGCGTTTCAATTTTCCGTTACGGCGCAGCCGAGCGAACCGCCGAAAGATTCGGAATTCTACGAGAAACAGGCGATTCAGGCGTATCGAAACAAAGACTTTGCGGCTTTTCTTGAAAATATGAAACAAGCCGAACGCCTGCGCCCGAATAATCCGCGTTTGCTCTACAATCTCGCCGACGCTTTCGCGCTGAACGGAAAAAAGGACGAGGCGATTGTTAATTTAACGAAACTCGCCGCAATGAAACTTTTTTACGAACCTGAAAAAGACGATGATTTTTCTTCGCTCAAAAACACGGAAGAATTTCAGGCGGTTTTGAAAAAGTTTCAGGTGAATAAAATGCCGACCGGCAGCGGCGCGACCGCGTTCACCGTCCGCGAAAAAGGTCTCGTCACGGAAGGTTTGGCTTACGACGATAAAACGAAAACCTTTTATCTCGGCAGCGTCGCCGAACAAAAAATCCTCAGCGTCAACCAACGCGGTGAAACGAAAGTTTTCGCCGACAATAGCAAAGGTTTATGGAGCGTTTTCGGGATGAAAGTTGACGCGAAACGCCGTCTTTTGTGGGCGACGACCGCCGCGCATAAATTGATGCCGAACCTCAAAGAAGGCGAGGACGGAAAATCGGGCATTTTCGCGTTCGATCTGAAAACCGGAAAGCTCGTCAAAAAATGTCTTTTTTCAGGTCAGTCGCCGCCGCATTTGCTCAGTGATTTAACGGTTGCGCCGAACGGCGACGTTTACGCGACCGACAGTTTCGTGCCGATTATTTATGTTCTTCGCCGGGGCAAAAACGAGATTGAAGAGTTTCTCGGAAACAAAGAATTCGTCTCACTGCAAGGCTTGGATTTTACGGCGGACGGCAAATTTTTATTCGTCGCCGATTACGCCAAAGGCATTTTCAAAATCAATCTCGCCACCAAAGAAACCGTTAATCTCGCGTCGCCTCAAAACGCGACGCTGCTCGGCATTGACGGGATGTATTTTAACGGCAAAGATTTGATCGCCGTCCAGAACGGAATCATACCGCAACGCGTCGCCCGTCTGCGCTTGTCAAAAGATTTCACCCGAATCGAGCGGCTCGAAATTCTCGAAGCCAACAACCCGGTTTTCGATGACCTGACGCTCGGCGTTTTAGTCAAAAATCAATTTTATTTTGTCGCCAACAGCCAGTGGAATTTACTCGGCAGCGGCGGGAAATTCACCGCCCCCGACAAATTGCAGGATGTCAGCATTGTCAAAGTCAATGTTTTTTAAGTAGATAAGAAGACAGAAATATTTTATCAATGGAACGCGGACACTCTTGTCCGCCACCTTGCGCGAGTGAAGTGATTATTTTTAACCTGTCATTAACTCCGACGGCTCAATTCGCGCTTTCAAAACTCAATGCGGACACGCTTGTCCGCGTTCCGTTGTTTCATGGATTATTTTGTTCTCTTACTGAATTCGTTTATAACCGTTATGTGAAAAGCGCGACCTGTTGCAAGTATTTTGCAAAAGCGGAGTTAATTAAAATGCGGCGTTTTTTTAGATAAAAAACTTGACCACTTCAAACCGAATCAATTGATTTTTCGTTAAATTGTCGTAATGGTTGATTTTCGTGATAGGAGATTGAGTAAGTAACCGTGTTCATATCATAATGCGTATGTTTTTCGTTAAAGCACATTCCGAGTTTTTCGAGAACGCGCCGTGAAGCGGTGTTTTGCGGTTCGGTGGCGGCGTAGATTTTGTCGCGCGAGAGTTTTTCAAAGCCGTATTGCAAACCGGCGGCAGCGGCTTCGACGGCGAAGCCTTTGCCCCAGTATTCCTTCAAAAATGCAAAGACTATTTCAATATCAGGCGTTTTATCAAAATACTGTAAGCCGCAGTAACCGATCATTTTACCGTCATCTTTGAGCGCAGCGCACCAAATACTAAAATCTCTTTCCTTCCAATAGTTGTTCCATCTTTGAAGGAGCATTTCGAGTTGTTCGCGGGTCCGTTTGTTGTTAGGTGAGAGATATTTTTGAATTTCCGGGTCGTTGAATAAAAAATAAGCCGTATCCAAATCTTTTGGCTCGAACAGTCTCAAGTAAAGCCGTTCAGTTTCAATCAGCGGATAATAAACATCCTGCATTTCTAATTTTGGCAAATCGTTCATTTCAACACCTTCCAAAAACTTCAAACAGCCTCGTTGATTTCTCAACAAGGCTGTTTTGCGGGTGTGGGTTATCAATAATCCAACTTGGAATCTACTTTTTAATTAGGTAACAATAATACCAGTCAAACCGCTGATTAGGATGCCGGTAAAAGTTACTATAATGCCTTTGCCATCTTTTGTTTCCGTCGTTGTCGGAGCATCATTATTTCTAAAATCGGACAACATAGTTCCTGCTTTTGCTGATGTTAAACCAGATATTAAAATTCCCATCATCGCCGCTGTCATCGTTAATTTTTTTAAGTTTGTCATTTTTTTATTCCTCTCAAGTTTTTAATTTTAAGCCTTAGCTTTCCTGCCATTTACTAATACAAGGCGTGTGCCAAAACTTCACGGCTCATTGATATACCGGTTAAACTATGAAATAAAAGAGCTTAGGCTGTTTTTTCTGATCTCAGAATTAAGTAAATACTTGGAATGCTTTTTTGTATAAAATATGCAAAGAGGGCATACATAAATCGGCTAACTGTTGATGTAATTAGACTTATGCGTAAACAAATGTGTTACATTTGTATCCAATGATAACTTATTATACAATTTCGATCAGGGAATAATATTTCTTTATATTAAAACAAAAAAAATATAGATTTTAATAGTTTCAAAATGTTATTCTTTGTTAGGTAATGCTTTCGCCCCTGCAAATTACCTTACTTACTTAAGCTACGAACAAAAATTCCCTTTTATTTCATTGTTCAGACTAATTTCCGTTCGGTTATTTTTCCACTATGATGAATCGAGAATCTATCTCTAATTTTTATAATGTCTCCATAGCCGTTTTGGGTGGATTTGGATTTGCTTTAGCTTTTCTCAACTTGAAAAAAGCTATTTTTTCGTGGCAATTTTTGCTTTTGTTCCTCTTTACAATTTTGATTGCCCCACGAATGAGAATCTTTTTGCCACGCTCAAAATTTCATTTGAGTTTTTCGGACTCAATGATTTTTCTCACTTTTCTTTTATTTGGAGGTGAGGCAGCTATCTTGATTGCAACTGTTGAAATGTTCGCAGCTTGTTTACATTTGAGATACAATGGAACGCAATTTACTTCTCTTGCAGTGCCATTTAATCTTGGTTCTGTTGCCTTATCAACCAGTATTACTTACTGTGTCTGGACTGTACTTAATTATTCTACTTTAATCGGGAATGATTTTATTACCGTAACGAATCTCTTGAAGCTTCTATGTACTTTAGCTCTAAGTCAATTTTCAGCTACTTCAGTTTTTGCTTCAATATACTATGCTTTAAAGACTAATACGAATCCTTTAAAGGCGTGGACAAAAGAATGTTTTACCAGTTCGATGACTCATTTTCTGGGCGCGGCGTTGGCGGGAATAGTTTTTAAGATGTTAAATTTTGCCGACATTATTTCAATATCAATTTCATTGCTCGTCTTTGCGGTTATTTACTATAATTATCGGCAAATAATGGCGGAAATGACGAGTTCAATCGAGCAGGCTGAACAAGCCGAGCGTGATAAAGCCGAAGCCGAACGTGATAAACGGATCGAGGTTGAAAGATATGCCGAGGAACTGACCGTTTCATTGAAAAATGAAGAAGCGATTGGCGTAGCTTTGCGAAAAAATCAAAAGGCATTTCAACACGCTGCCCTGCACGATTCGTTGACACAATTGCCGAATCGCGCTTATTTCGGCGAAATCATCAAAGAATTAATCGAGGAACATAAGTCGGAGCAAAACGGCGAGACATACATTTTATTTTTAGATTTGGCGCGTTTCAAAACGATTAACGACAGTCTCGGACACAGCATCGGCGATAAAGTTTTAATGGTCGTCGCCAAGCGTTTTATGCGAATGCTGCGGACAAACGACAAAGTTGCGCGCCTCGGCGGTGACGAATTTGCGATTATATTGAAAGGCTTGGAATCAGTCGAAAAAGCTGAAAAGGTCGCGTGGAAAATTCATCAAAAAATCTCACAGCCGTTTTCACTCAGCAAAAATAAGATTTACACGAGCGTCAACATCGGCATTGCACCGTTTACTTCTGAATACGAAACGCCCGAAGACATCCTCCGCGATGCCGATATTGCGATGCACTACGCTAAGGAAAAGGATTTGTGTGTTGCCGTTTTCACTAAAGAATTACGCGAACAGTTTGTCGAAAAAGCAGTCATTGAAGCCGAGTTACGATTCGCCATCGAACGCAGCCAACTCTC
This sequence comes from Pyrinomonadaceae bacterium, assembly GCA_965247805.1. Lineage (GTDB taxonomy): Bacteria > Acidobacteriota > Blastocatellia > Pyrinomonadales > Pyrinomonadaceae > JAFDVJ01. Next base: position 1,655,208 of record OZ252034.1, on the reverse strand, counting down.
GATTCACTATCAGCCGATTGTTTCACTGAAAGACGGTGTGCTGATCGGCTTTGAAGCTCTTTTGCGCTGGACGCATCCCGAAAAAGGTTTTATTTCACCTGTTCAATTTATTCCGATTGCGGAAAACTCTGGATTGATCGTCCCGATTACAACCTGGATTTTAAAGGAAACCTGTAATCAGTTGGCAAAGTGGCAAAAAGTTTCATACGCGTATCGTGACCTGATTGTTAGCGTCAATATTTCCGGCAAGCATCTGGCATTTCAGAGTTTGCTGATTGATGTCGAAGACGCGCTCGAACAGGCGAAAATCTCACCCGCTTCGCTGAAATTGGAAATTACGGAAAGCGCGGCGATGGAAAATGCCGAACAATCAATCAGAATGCTTTCGCACCTGAAAACGCTCGGTGTCCAACTTTCGATTGACGATTTTGGAACGGGTTATTCATCGCTGAGTTATTTGCATCAATTACCTTTCGACACGCTCAAGATTGATCGCTCATTCGTCAATTCGGTCGGTGAAAACGGCGAAGATTCGCAGATTTTACAAACGATTATTTCGCTCGCCAAAAACCTTAAAATGCGCGTTATTGCCGAAGGCATCGAAACCGAGAGTCAACTCGGCATTCTGCAAAACTTAAACTGTGAATACGGTCAAGGTTATCTGATGTCAAAGCCGCAGCCGGTTGGTGTGATGGATGATTTAATTCGTCAAAAGCATTTTTGGCTTCCGCAGCCCCCGATTGCCAATGAAACATCTCTTCATTCCGATTTACTTAATGCTAAAAGCGCGATTATTTTTTAATCCGAGCGCACACATCCCCGTCCGCGAGTGATTTGTTCTTAAATTTATTCACAAATATATTGTGAAAGCCCGCAAAAGTAAAAGTGCATTTATGCCATAACTTTTGCGGGTTTTCGCATTTGGATTTCAAGCAGACATTAGCGGACAAGAATGTCCGCGCTCCGAATTTAATATTTTGCCTGCCGGTTTTGTTATCAATCGAAGAAAACATATAATCAACACAAAACTTTTGTGAGGTAAAACAACGCGAAATGATTTACAAACTATCTTTTGCTCTTTTGATTTTTATGGTTTCGACGGCAAATATTCTTTCCCAAAACAAATTTACATACCCGAACGCGAAAAAGGTTGACCAGATTGACGACTACCAAGGTGTCAAAGTCGCCGATCCGTATCGTTGGCTCGAAGATGTTGATTCAGCCGAAACGAAGGCTTGGGTTGACGCTGAAAACAAGGTCACGAACGATTATCTGGCGACGATTCCGCAGCGTGAGCAGCTCAAAAAACGTCTGACCGAACTCTGGAATTACGAAAAATACACCGCGCCGTTCAAAGCCGGAAAGCATTATTATTACTATAAAAACGACGGTTTGCAGAATCAATCGGTTTTGTATATCGCCGATTCAACCACTGACGCGGGACGGGTTTTTCTCGATCCGAACAAACTTTCGGCGGACGGCACAGCGGCACTCGCCGGAATTTCGTTTACCGACGACGGTAAATTAATGGCTTACGGCGTGGCGATTGCCGGTTCTGACCGCAGCGAATGGCGCGTCAAGGATGTCGCAACGGAAAAGGACTTAGCCGACGTTCTGCCGCCCAACCGACAAGGCGGAATCTCTTGGCTCAAAGATAATTCGGGCTTCTTTTACAGCGGTTTTCCCGCAGCCGAAAAAGGCAAGGAATTAAAGGAAACGACGTTCGGGCAAAAATTTTATTTTCACAAACTCGGCACTTCGCCGACTGAAGATAATATCGTTTACGAACGTCCCGACAACAAAGAGTTTTTCATCGGCGGCGGTGTCACCGAAGACGGCAATTGGCTGATTATCAGCGTCGGCAAAGGAACCGGACCGCAAAATATGGTTTATTTCAAAAACCTGACGATGCAGCGTGCGCCGATTATGCCGCTTGTTGACAAACTCGAAAACAATTATTCGTTCATCGGCAACGACGAAGCGACATTTTATTTTCTCACCGACAAAGGTGCGACGCGTTCAAAGGTCGTCAAAGTCAATGTTCTGGAAAAAGATTTGAAATGGCAGGATGTCATTCCAGAAACGCCCGAAACTCTGCAAAGCGTTGATTTTATTAATAATCAATTCGTGCTTAATTATCTCAAAGACGCGCACACGCAAATCAAAATCAGCGACATAAAAGGCAAATTCATCCGCGAAGTCAAACTTCCGGGCATCGGTTCGGCGGGCGGCTTCGGCGGCAAACGCTACGATACCGAAACTTTTTACAGCTATTCGAGCTACAACGCGCCGCCGACGATTTACCGATATGATATGAAAACCGGCAAATCGTCAGTCTTCCGCGAATCGAAAGTGAAATTCAATCCGTCCGATTACGAAGTTCGACAGGTCAAATACGCGAGCAAAGACGGGACGCAAGTTCCGATGTTCATTGTTCACAAAAAAGGCTTGAAACTCGATGGCAATAACCCGACTTTGCTTTACGGTTACGGCGGATTCAACATTTCGCAAACGCCCGGATTTTCGGTTTCGCGCATTGTCTGGATGGAAATGGGCGGCGTTTTAGCGGTCGCTAACATTCGCGGCGGCGCGGAATACGGCGAATCGTGGCACGAACAAGGCACGAAACTCAAAAAACAAAACGTCTTTGACGACTTCATCGGCGCGGCTGAATTTTTGATTAAAGACAAGATCACCAACCCGAAAAAATTAGCGATTCAGGGCGGCTCGAACGGCGGTTTGCTCGTCGGCGCGGTTTTGAATCAGCGTCCTGATCTTTTCGCGGCGGCACTTCCCGCCGTCGGCGTGATGGATATGCTGCGCTTTCCGAAATTTACCATCGGATGGGCGTGGACATCCGATTACGGTTCGCCCGATAACAAAGACGAATTCAACGCGATCTACAAATATTCGCCGCTGCACAACATCAAACCCGGCACGAAATATCCGGCAGTTTTGGTGACTACCGCCGATCACGATGACCGCGTTTTCCCGGCGCACAGCTTCAAATACGCGGCAACTCTCCAAGCCGCCCAAGCCGGTGACGCGCCCGTCCTGATTCGTATCGAAACCAAAGCCGGACACGGTGCCGGCAAACCGACCGCCAAAGTCATCGAAGAAGCCGCCGATATTTACGGATTTTTGATGAAAAATTTAGGAATGTAATGGTCAAGGCGAATTAGAGATTCACAATTTTTAATTCGCCTCTTCTTTTTTGATTGGAATTGACTAAAAGCATCACGAACCCGTGTTAGTATTAAATTATGAAAACAGCAGTTTTTTGCTATGCGAATGGCAATATCGAAAAGAAGCTATTTATTGGTGTGCCGGTGCAGAGACGTTTTTCGTATAAGAAAGATGAACGCGGAAGTATCATCGGTCGTATTTATTTTCAGATCAACCCGGATCAAAATCTTCAATCGGCGGTAATCAATTACAGCGAAATAAAAGAACCGGCGCGGCAGTAATTTCAGTCAAACCATCCGCTTCGATACGCTAACCACCAACTAAAAATCAACAGCGGAATTGTCGCCGGTAAACTCCACGAAAACGGCAGACTTATATCGGCGATTAGTCCCAAAAGCAGAAAGGTAATCCAAAAGACTCTACTTTTCATAATCTCCCCGTCGCAGTTTCCAGACAAACATTTCGCCTTCGTCTTCGTCCTGATTCGTGCCGGTTTGTTTCATTCCGAAGCGTTGGAGAACCTTCATCGAAGGGAAATTATCAACGCGGGTTTGCGCGAGAATCACCGTCACCGCCGGATTTGCAAAACCGTATTCGAGCGCGGCTTCGACCATTTCGGAAGCGAAACCTTGTCGCCGATATTCGGGAATAACCGAATATCCGATTTCGATTTTGCCGTCCGCGTCGGGTTTTCCTTTAAAGCCGATGCTCGCAATTAGCGCATTATCGGCGCGGTGCAACGCCCAAAACGAAAGCCAGCCAACGAGCGTTTCGTCAGCCTTAACCAGATCGTAAAACCACGACAGCGCGTCTTCGGATTCGGGAAACGACATTGGAACATTCATTCCGAGATATTCGCCGAGCAGTTGTTTGCTTTGCATCACGAGTTCAAAATGTTTCAGTTCGGTCGCAAAAAGCGTGAGTCGTTCGGTTTCGAGTTTCATCTGTATCGCTGTGTCAGAACCGTCTGCGGTAGCGGATGGTTGAAGATTGTTATTGAAAACTTTCCGCGAAAATTATGTTGGCGAAGTTAAACCATCTGCTACCGCAGGTGGTTCGACTTTAATTTCCCGTGTGAAATGAGCAGAATTCTTCCGGTTCTTCGCCTTTTTTGAAAACTTTTGATTCTTTCACCGGACAATTTGAAGTCGCGCGCATTCCGGTCAGCGGACAAATCATTACCGTGACTTTTTCGACGTAATTCGGATTCGGCTTAATGTTTGCCGGTTTATTGCTGTTGTCCGGCTTAATCTGTTCCTGCCACGTTTCAAAAGGTGTCGGTGTAGGAGTCGGTTTGTCATTCTGTTCTTCGAGATTTTGATCGTCGGTCGGCAGCATCACTTTGGTCGGAACGGTTCCGGCAATAAAGATTTCGACGCGGCGAAATTCGGCAGGAACGTCGGTGACGTAAATCTCTTTCGGCGGATCGGGTTCGATGTCGAGCGTCGGTTTCGGTCCCGTATTTGAATTGGAATTCTTTTTGATGACGGTTTGCTGCGCCTTAACCGAATCGGCTTCTTCGTTCGACAATTCACGAATTAGTTTTCCGTTGCGAACGTCAATTTCGGCTTTGCGAACACTCGCGGGCATTTGCCAATCGCCGTTCCATTCGGGGTGAAGCGTTAACGCTTCCTTCATAAAATCCGCCCAAATCGGCATCGCGGAATCCGCGCCTTTCATATTGAGATCGTCGTTGTCATCAAATCCGACATAAACGACGACGACTAATTCGGGCGTAAATCCGGCAAACCAACCGTCGCGCGAAGTTCCGGTTTTGCCCGCAAAAGCCGTTTTACCGGCAACATTGCGAAATCCCCAAGCCTGCGCCTGCGCCGCCGTTCCGTGATTGATTACGTCCTTCATCATATCGTCCATAATGTATGCGACATCGGGACGCAGGACGTTTTTGCGTTCGGTTTTCGGTTCGACGACTGTTTTACCGTCGCCGGTCGTGACGCGGTTAATCGCCAGCGGCGAAACTTTATCGCCGAGATTTGGAAAGATCGTGTAGCCGGTCGCAATCTGTAAAGGTGTCGCTTCGGCAGTTCCGAGAGCCATTGAAGGATACGCTTTTTCCACGCGCGGCAGTCCGGCTCTGGCTGCCAGATTCATCACCTTGCCGATGTTCAGTTCCATTCCGATGTCAACCGTGATCGTGTTTTTACTTTTCACGAGCGCATCGCGCAAGGTTAATTCTTTATTGGAAAAAGTGTCGCCGTAATTGTTCGGCGCATATTCTTCGGTCCCGTATGTGAAAACTTTTTTCTCGTCCTTAAAGATCGAAGCCGGAGTCAAAACCCGCGAAGACGAATCATAAGCCGTATTAATCGCCGTCGCATAAACAAAAGGTTTAAAGACCGAACCCGGCTGACGCTGCGCCATCGTCGCGCGGTTAAATTGATTTTCGAGGTAATTACGTCCGCCGACCATGGCGACAATTTCGCCGGTTTTCGGACGAATGGCAACGAGCGCAGCGTTCAAATTCCCTTTCTGCTTTTTCGGGAAAAATTTATCGAGTTTTTCGAGCCGCGCCGCGACTATTTCGTAAGCCTTTTTCTGCAAATCGGGATCAATCGTCGTATAGACGCGCAGATGCTGAATTGCTTCCGGGTCGGTCACGATTTTCGGTAATTCCTCAATCGCATACTGCGAAAAGTACGGCATTCCCTGTAAATCTTTGGTCGCCGAAATTTGTTTGATTTCGAGTTTTTGATTTTTCGCTTCGGATAATTGTTCAGGCGAGATTTCCTTGGCTTCCTGCATCGAATCCAAAACCTGATTGCGCCGTTCGGAAACTCTTTCGAGATTTTTATACGGGTTATAGCGATTCGGACTGCGAATAATTCCGGCGATAAAGGCGGCTTCCGGCAGACTAAGCTGCGAAACGTCTTTGCCGAAATAGACGTTCGAGGCTTCGCCGACACCATAAATTGAAATGCCGTTTTGTTGTCCGAGATAAATTTGATTGGCGTAGAGCGTAAAAATTTCTTCCTTTGACAGGCGCGTTTCGAGAATCACGGACATATACGCTTCCGTCGCTTTGCGCGTCAAAGTCTTGTCGTTATTGAGCAAAAGATTTTTGACAAGTTGCTGCGTAATTGACGAGCCGCCCTGCCTCGCAAGCGGTGAACTGTCGTCTTCACTTTCGTAACGCCGCCACAATGCCCGCGCGATACCGCGAAAATTTACGCCGTAATGTTCAAAAAACGCGCGGTCTTCGGTGACGGTAATCGCCTTGACGAGATGTTTCGGCAGATCGTTAAAAGTCACGACCTTGCGCCGACCGTTGCCTTCTTCGGCAATCGAACTGAGGATTTTCGGTTCGAGTTTTGTTTGTTCGACCGGCTTTTCAGTTTCTTTGTCGGTAATTGTCTCAACCGCTTTGCCGTCCTTGCGAAACTTTACGGTGAGCGACGGAAAAGCCTTCGCGCCATCAATTATTCCGGTCATTCCCGGCTCGATTTCGACTTGATTTCCGTTTGCCTGATAGCGCGAACGCGATGCGTCAGCCTGATTATTTTTCTCGATGTAACCGGCGGATTTGAGATACGCAACTAATTCATCGGACGTTAAATCTTCGCCGTCCTTCAAGATTTTCGGCGCGGAATAAATTCCCGCGTTCGGCGTGTAAACTTCGCCGCTGAGGAGTTTATGGTCAATAATATCCGAATATTCAAACCAAAAATAAGTCGCTGTCAGAAACGTCGCCAGCACGACGAACAAAAAAGCCGAAACCGTGTAGCCGTTAAAAATCAATCGCCAGATGCGTTTATAAAGCGGCGGTTTCGGAGCCTGAAACGCTTTTATCGGATGTTTGTTCCGCCAATACATCGGCGGCTTTTTCGGTTTTCGGCTTTTTCCTGAAACTTCGTTTGGCATTTTTTGGCTAGTTGTATAAGAATTAGTGAGAAAATCGGCGGTCGCGGTTGCCCTGTTAAATTTTATAAGTTTTTAATCACGAATGTCTAGCTTTTTAACTTTTATATTGAAAAAAAGGCGAAACAAAGAATATTTGTCCACTGAATGAACACAGATTTTACAAATCAGTATAGCGAGCGGTAGCGAGTCTGTTAAATTACAAAAATTTTGCTTACTGACGTGTTCGCTACCGCTCACTATACTGATTTCAATTAAAATGAATCTTTTTCTGAATCTTTCTAAAATCACGCGCCGAAGATTGATTAATGCGACATTAACAATCTTTTTGATGATTCTTTTCGGGGCGATTGCCTTTCGGATTTTTGAAGGCTGGACGTGGCTCGAAAGTTTTTATATGGCGACCGAAACCGTGACGACGGTCGGTTACGGCGACATTCCGCCAAAAACTTCGGCGGGGCGAATTTTTGCGATATTTTTTATGCTGCTCGGCGGCGGAACGGTTTTATTTGCGATTACGACGCTGATTCAGTCGGTTATTCAATCGGAAATTATTGAGGCGTTGGATTTTCGGCGCAAAACAAAGGAAATGGACAAACTGCAAAATCATTATATCGTCTGCGGCGCAGGGCGCGTCGGTCGGCGCATCATCCGCAATCTGCAAAAGGAAAAACTTCCCTTCGTGATTATCGAACGCGACGCGAAAAAAGTCGCCGAATTTGAAGAGGAAAATCTGCCGATTCTGCTCGTTGACGCGACGCTCGAAGAAAATCTGATTCAAGCCGGAGTCAAACGCGCGAAAGGGTTGGCAAGCTGTCTGGCGGACGACGCGGCGAATGTTTACGTTGTGCTGACCGCGCGCGGACTCAACGAAAATATGCACATCGTCGCCCGCGCCGTCGAGGAACAAGCCGAACCGAAACTAATTCGCGCTGGTGCAAACCGCGTTGTCGCACCGATAATTATCGGCAGTCAATCAATGGCTCGCGCCCTTCTAAAACCGGCAATCGCCGACTTTATGGATTCAATCGTCGCCGAAACACTCGACCTTGTTTTTGAAGAAGTTGCCGTTGAACCGCATTCGCCCTATCTTCATAAAAAACTGCGCGAAACGAATTTCAGCAAAGAACTCAGTCTCATCGTCATCGCCATTCGCCGCAAATCCGGCGAACTTTTCTTTCATCCGACCGGCGAATCCGTCATCGAAGAAGGCGATTTGCTGATTATTGTCGGCAAAGCCGAATCGGTGCAAAAACTCATTCAGGCGAATAAATAATTGATTTTACGCTCCAGTCCGCTTCGCGTTTTGCTTAACTTCATTTATTAAAATTATTATTTTTAACCCTTGTCTTTTTAACAACTTCCGAAACACTGTCTTCATAGCAGTAAGACGGAAACTGACATCCATTGACAAACACAACTTAACCCCTAATTTAACAGAGTGTGAATTGATTTGCTTTCAGCAAATTGACCGGGAATATTTTACCCGTCATCGGATTATTGCTTGATACTAATTGCCGGATTTTCCGGTTGAGGAGTTAATTTTACAAGAATCAAATGGAGAATTTTACAATGTCAATCATTAAAAAACTGAGCGGTGCAATTGGCTTACTGATGATTTTAGTCGGTTTCAGTTATGCACAAACGTCAACGATGCTTTGGAATGCGGGTCCGAATCTGCAATTTCCGCGTGACAGCGGCGCGGCGATTCGGGCGGTCGGCGGCAATATTTATGTTCTCGGCGGCAATACGACGATCCCGACGAGTGTCGAAACGCTTCCTTTAAACGGCAATGCGTGGACGAACGCGACTTCACTGCCGACGGCGCGAATCGCTCCGGGCGCGTCACTTGCCGATTCAAACGGCACAACAATTTCGGTCTTCGGCGGCAAAACGAGTAACAAAGCTGTCAAAGACGGAATTATTTACAATCCGGCGGGTGCGAACGGTGCTTTGGGGGGAATGAGTTCAGGTCGTTATTTGTTTGGTTTCACCGGCGATAACTTCGGCAATCTTTACGCGATGGGCGGCAAAGACGCAAACGAACGACTGCTCGCGGCGACTGAAAGATATATTCCTTCGACCGGCAAATGGGCGAAAATGGCGGATCTGCCGGAAGCGCGTTTTAATTTTTGCGCGTCGGTCGGCAACGGCGGTTTATTGACATTCGGCGGTTCGACGGCGGCAAGCATTGCGACAAATACGGTTTATCGTAATAACGGAGTCAATTGGACGGCTCTCGCGCCGATGCCGGTAGCGACAAGCGGCAGCACGGTCGTGATCGGCGCAAACAATTTAATTTACGTCGTCGGCGGAACCGGCACGGACGGCAGCCGTTTGAATAACGTGCAGATTTACAATGTCGTCAACAATACATGGCAGGTCGGCACGCCGCTTCCCGTCGCGGTCAGTAACGCGAGCGTCATTCTCGATCCATTTGGAAATTTGATGGTGATCGGCGGAATCAATTCGTCGAACCAAAGCGTTTCTTCGGTTTGGCTAAGTCCGCAGGAAAGTGCGCCGCCGGTCTTTACATCATTCGGGTTTGGCGGATTTATCGCAGCCGGAACGAATTTTACATATCAGGCTTCCGCGCAGGGCAATCCTGCACCGACGTTCGCGCTGACAGTCGCGCCGCCGGGAATGACGATCAGTAACGGTTTGATTTCGTGGACACCGACTTTGACGCAGATCGGAACTTTTGACGTGACCGTGCAGGCTTCAAATCCTTCGGGCAGCGTTGACCAAAGTTTCCAAATCACGGTTATTCCTCCGCCGGTGGCTGGTTTTGCGGCTTCAAATGTTACGGCAAACACTTTGTCTTTATCGTGGAATCAATCGCCTGCCGAATTAGGCGCAGTGACCTATAATTTATTTGAAGTAATTCCGCGCGGCGGCAGAGGCGGAGGATTTATTTACATTCCCTTGGCGACCGGAACGACGGCGACAAATGTTGACATCGGCGGTTTGGCTGCCGGAACATTTCATCGTTACGCGGTCAGCAATGTTGTCAACGGTGCGGAATCAGTGCGAACATTTGTCAGTATTGTTACCTTAGTTCCGGCATCGCCGACGAATTTGGTAGTATCCGCGATGACGCAGAATTCAATTACTTTAAGCTGGACGGCTCCCGTGACGAGTCAAGTTCCGGTCATCGGCTACCGCATCGCGGAATACGATCCCGCAGTCGGCATCGTCACGCGAATTGACAACACTCCGAACACGACGGCGACGATCTCCAATTTGCTGGCGAATTCGACGCATATCTTTTACGTCTATTCGCTCGATGCCAATCTGAATCAGTCGTTCCCGGTGCAAATCAGCAATGTTCTGACGAATTCGATTCCGACGATCATTCATACTCCGGCTTTCCCAAGAGCGGTCGGCGGCGGTTTCTACGCCGAATCCGTCGTCGCGGTCAACGGTGATCGGCTGATGGTTATTTCAACCGAAGCGCAATCGTCGGCGGGCGTTGATTACAAGGTCAGCGGAAGCGGTCAGCCTGCGCCGACATTTTCGCTTATTTCGCCGCCCGACGGAATGACGATTGACGCGGTGACCGGCGTGGTTTCGTGGACGAATGTTAATGCAGCTCCCGGTAATTACACGCAAACCGTCCGCGCTTCAAACGTCGAAGGTTCGAGCGATCTGACCTTTGATTACACGGTTTACCCGGCAGGAACGGACTTGCTTTCACCGACCGCGAATCAGAATTTCCTTTCGACCGCGACGAACATTACGCGCACTTCGGCAACGATTTCGTGGGCGGCTTCGACCGATAACGTCGGTGTCGTCGGCTACCGAATCTTCGTCGTCACGCCTTTGCTCGTCTGCGGAACGCGCACGGGCTGCCCGTCGCTTCCGACCATTCCGCCGTTTGCGACAACCACCGGCACGGGAACAAGCGTGACAATCAGCGGATTATCACGCAACACGAGTTACAGTTTCTGGATTCAGGCAGTTGATGCCGCCGGAAACACCTCGTTTATTACGCAGGGCATCCAGCGTTCATTCACGACTTTGCCGTAAAAAAACGGTCAGTCTAAAAAAAGGAAACCGGACGGCGAAAGTTGTCCGGTTTCCTTTTTTTTCCGCAAAATTATTTCCCCAATTTACAATTTACAATTAACCATTAACAATTGTATTTATGAAAATTCTCGTAACAGGCGGAAGCGGATTCTTGGGAACGCACGTCCGCGAATATTTTAATGCGGATGATTTTTCGCGCAAATCGAATCTCGATGTTTTGAATTTGCAGGACACGCAGATCGTTCAGGATTACGATGTCGTCATTCATCTCGCCGCCGAACTCGACAAATCGCCCGAAAATGCCGAGAGCGTTTTTCTCACAAATGTCGAAGGCACGATTAATCTGCTCCGTTCGATGCGGACGAATTCGACATTTATTTTCGCTTCGACGAAGGACGTTTACGGGCGTTTTGCCGACAATTACGCGGAAGTTCCCGAAACCTGTCCGATTGTTTATTCGGGACAGCCGCCGCTCGAATGGTCGAAATATATCGCCGAAAAGTATTGCGAATATTACGCTTATCAAAATGATTTTCGTTCGTGCATCTTTCGCCTTTCGACCGTTTACGCGAAAAATTCGGAAGGCAACACGCCGAATTTTGTTTCGCATTACGCCGACGCGATTAATTTGGGCGAAACTCTGCGGCTTCCCGCAAACGGCACGCCGCGCCGTGATTTGCTGCACGTCAAAGATTTTGCCAAAGCCTGCGAAGCGTTCACCGATTCCGCGCTGCGGCACGGAACTTACAACCTCGGCGGCGGCGCAAAAAATGCTTTAAGTTTGCGCGGACTCGTTCAAAAACTCGAAGAAGTTTCCGGTCTGCAAGCCGTCATTGACGAAGAAAATCCGCTGCCGCCGCCGACTCCGATGAATTATGTTTCTGATTTACTGCTCGTCACGCAGGAACTCGATTGGAAACCTGCGATTAATTTGGACGAAGGTTTGAAAACGCTTTTTTAATCCACAGATGAACACGGATAAACACAGATAAAATCAATAAAAATCTGTGTTTATCCGTGTTCATCTGTGGACAATTTCTTATGAAAATTCTCGTGCGCGGCACAAATTGGGTTGGTGATGCGGTGATGACGATTCCGGCTTTGCGGAAAATTCGGCGCATTTTTCCTGACGCGCATATTGCGCTGCACACGCGCAGTTGGGCGGAAGGAATCTTCCGCGATGCCGAATTTATTGATGAAATCCTCACTTTTAATAAATCCAAATCGAAAATCAAGGACGCGCTCGCCAACGCCGCCGAATTAAAAAACCTCAATTTCGATCTCGCCGTTTTGTTTCCGAATTCATTTGAAACCGCGCTCGTCGCAAAAATGGCGAAGATTCCGCGCCGCTTCGGTTACGCCAAAGAAGGCAGAAGTTTTCTGCTGACCGATGCGGTCGAAATTCCGGCGTGGAAAGACGAACGGCACGAAGTTTTTTATTACTTAAATTTAGCTGCAACAATTGAAAAGGAATATTTTGCGACGCAAACGGTTTTAGACGACGTGCCGCAAATTGATTTGAAAGTTTCAGACGAAAGACGCAGCGAAGCAAAACAGATTTTAGAAGAAAACGGCGTTGATTTGACGAAAAAAACAATCGCGCTCGGTGTCGGTTCGACAAATTCACGCGCCAAACGCTGGCAAACCGAAAGTTATGCAAAGCTCAACGATCTACTTCAAAATGAATTAAACGCGAATGTTTTATTGGTCGGCGCAAAGGATGAACTCGAAATTTCGCAGGAAGTTTTTGCAAAATCCGAAAAAAAACCGATAATCTTGACAGGCAAAACGAATCTCGCGCAAATCGTCGCCGTTTTGCGCGAGATTGATCTGCTCGTTTCAAACGATATGGGACTCGCGCACATCGCGCCAGCGGTCGGGACAAAAACGCTGGTAATTTTCGGTCCGACGAACGAGAAAACGACGCAGCCCGTCGGTTCGGAAATCATTCGCAAATTGCCCGAATGTGCGCCGTGTATGCTCCGCGATTGCCCGATTGACCATCGTTGTATGACGCAAATTTCGGCGGCGGAAGTTTTTGAAAAAGCGCGAAAAGTTTTGTCCACAGATGAACACAGATGAACACAGATGATTTAACTAAAAAACCAAAATCCAAAACGGTCTTTATTGACCGCGACGGGACGCTGATCGAGGAAGTCAATTTTCTTCACCGCGTCGAAGATTTGCAGTATTTCCCTTTTACCGACGAAGCGGTCAAACTTTTAAAAGCAAACGGATTTTTGGTTGTTCTCGTGACAAATCAATCGGGTATTGGACGCGGAGTTTATACCGAAAATGAGATGCACGCGGTTCACGCTCAAATTCAAACTGATTTGACCGAAAAACTCGACGCAATTTATTTTTGCCCGCATTTGCCGGACGAAGGCTGCGCCTGCCGCAAACCTAACTTGGGAATGATCGAAGCGGCAATGGCTGATCTGCCGATTGATCTTGAAAATTCGTGGATGATCGGCGATAAGGTTTTAGATGTCGAATTAGGAAAGAATGCGGGCATCAAGACGATTATGGTTTTGACCGGCTACGGCAAAAAACATCTCGAAAGTTTGAAAAGAAAGCCTGACTTCATCGTCGAAAACCTTCGTGAAGCAGTCGAAGTTATTACCCAAACCAAACATTAATCTTGTTTGATCGGAAATTTCACGGTAAAAGTCGCGCCTTTATTTTCGCCTTTGCTTTCGACGCTGACCGTGCCGCCGTGCAGTTCGGTGAGGTGGCGGACGATTGCTAAACCGAGTCCCAAGCCGCCGCTTTTCTTGATGTTTGCTGCGTCCTGACGAAATCTTTCAAAGACGAACGGCAAAAATTCCTGACTGATTCCCGCACCGTTATCTTTAATCTTTACAACAATCCATTGATCTTCCGCCGTTAGTTCGACATCAATTTTGCCGCTTTCGGGCGTAAATTTTATTGCGTTCGTCAGTAAATTTAAAACTACCTGCCGCAACCGATTCGGATCACCGGAGATAGTTTTTTCTTTGACGTTTTCATCAATATCGAGATTCAGCGAAATAAATTTGTCGGCGGCGGACGGTTGGACGGCTTCGACCGAATTCGTCACTAATTCTTCCGGGTTGACCGTTTCAAATTCGAGAACCAGTTTGCCGGACATAACCCGCGAAACGTCCATTAAATCTTCGATCAGGCGATTTTGCGTTTCAGCGTTTTTAATAATCGTGTCAACCGCCTTTGATTCCATTTCCTTATTCACTTTGCCGCTTTTGATGATTCGCGCCCAGCCGAGAATCGCATTCAGAGGTGTGCGGAGTTCGTGCGAAACCATCGCCATAAATTCATCGCGCAAACGCGTCGCAATCTCGGCTTCGCGTCGGGCATTTCTTTCGTTACCTTCCGCTTTGACGCGATCCGTAATGTTGTAATGCGAAACGACCACGCCGCCTTCCGATGCCTGCAAAGCATTGACCTGCATCAAAAACCAGCGTTCTTCAGTCGGCGAATGACACGGATATTCGACGGTAAAATGATGCTGTTCGCCATTTAAGATCGCCTGTAGATTTTTGACGACATCATTTAAGTTTCCACCGGAATCTTCTTCGCGGCACACACTCAAATAATTTTGTCCGATGCTGGTTTTGCCAAGCTGCTCGATTCCGGCGTTGGCTTCGGCAAAATTTTCCCAGGCATTATTAACGAGAATAATTTTGCCTTCTCTGTCCAAAACGGCGATGTGCGCCGCCAGCGAATCTATCACCGAACGCTTGAAAAGTTCGCTCTCGCGTAGGTTTTCATTGGCTTTTTCGAGTTCGGCAGTTCTTTCTTCAACGCGCCTTTCTAAATCCGCATTGGCTTCGACTAAACCCGACTCGGCAAGCCGGCGTTTTTTAATTTCATTAATCACGACGAAATTGGCGAACGCAAGTAAACCCGTGCCGATAATTGTGCTGAACACAATCATCCAAAAATTATTATTCAGCGTGGTTTGCAGATTATCCTGACGGAGTTTCAAAAGGCGGAGTTCTTCGTTTTTCATCTGTTCGATGTTCAAACGAATGTTGTCCATAATCGCTTTGCCTTTGCCTTTCGATATTTCGTTGGCTGCGCCCAATAATCCGTCAGTGCGGCGAATCTCGACAAAATTTTCGGAGGCGGCGATTCGTTCATTGATATTCGCCGCCAAAACCGTGAAATTTTCAATTTGTTTGGGATTATCGGCAATCATTGATTTCAGCAAACCAAGGTCGTCGAAAACTTTTTGGCGTGATTTTTGATAGGGTTCGAGGAAGGTTTCGTTGCCGGTGAGTGCAAAACCGCGTCCGCCTGTTTCGACATCCAAAACGGAATTAAGCGTTTCGTTCAGTTTGATTAAAACGCCCTGCGTGTGACTCTGCCAATTGACGGCTTCTTTGAGCGACTGCGTGCTGCGGTATGAAAAAAAGCCGATTGCCGCAAGCATCAACAGGGCAAGCAGCAAGATTAAAGGCAATTTTCTTTCGAGGGCTAACGACATATTTGCTTTGATTATTTACCGAAAAGTAATTTTTGAAAATGCGGGATAATTATTCGGAAACAATCGAAGCCGAAACAAATATGTGTTTGAATTTTGCTGAATCAATTTACCTTTCCCCCTTTTTCTTTTTGCGTGAACTGTTTCCTTTGTTCACTTTTACTGGAAATTTGCCAATGTTTAATGTTATTTTAGCAGTGCCTTTAGCTCCAACGGTTTAATTTTCCAATTAAATATGTTCAACATCAACCCGAAAAACTTTCTGACCGATAATAAACTGACGCAAAAACTTCAAAATCTGATTATCGGCAGATTATTGCTGACCTTTTTGATTCTGGTCACAACCTGGATTTGGAACAGTGGTCGCCTCAAACTGTCCTTTGACGATTTTCCGCGTGGTCTGTTCATCGTATTTTTAATTTCAGTCGGATTAACCATCGCTTACTTTATAATACTGCGTCTCAATCGCGGCTACGTCCTGCAAATCAGAATTCAGTTTTTTCTGGATTCACTACTGATTACCTGGCTCGTCTGGCGGACGGGCGATCTGACCTCGCCGTATATTACACTTTATATACTGCTGATAAGTATTGCAAGTGCTTTTTTGACGGCGCGTGAGACGATTTTGACCGCTCTAATCTGCGTTCTGCTCTTTGTCGGCTTATCGCTTCTGGTGGCGACTGAAACGCTGCAATCTTACGGCGTGACACCGGTTGCGGGAAAAATTGTTCAGATTATTGCCTTTAACGCAGCGGCTTTTTTGATTGTCGGACTGCTTGCGGCACGTCTTTCCGACCGTCACGCGTGGGGCGAAGAATTAAAGGAAACGACGAAATCACTGGCGAACCTGCGGGTTTTGCACGAACGAATTATCGAATCAATCCGCTCCGGTTTGATTACGACCGATTTGCAGGGAAATATCTATACTTTTAATGCTTCCGCATCGGAAATAACGGGTTACAAATCCGAAGAAATGATCGGTAAATCAATCGCTTCGCTGTTCGGTGAAATCGGCGACATAATGAATGATTCGCTCGAAATCACTGAAACAGGCGATCATCCGCACCGCCACGAAGCCGATCTCATAACACCTGACGGTTTCGCCGTCCGCGTCGGTTACAGCATTTCGCCGCTCTTCAGTGAAAACAGCGAAACGACGGGTTTGATTATCACTTTTCAGGATTTGACCGAAATCCGCACGATGGAAGAAAACGTCCGCCGCAAAGACCGTCTGGCGGCAGTCGGTCGCGTCGCGGCTGGTTTGGCGCACGAAATCCGCAATCCGTTAGGCGCGATGCGCGGCGCGATTCAGGTTCTCGAATCGCAAACCGCGCCCGAATCTTCGCAAGCCAAACTGATGGAAATTATTTTGCGCGAATCCGACCGTTTGAATAAAATCATTACCAATTTTTTGACTTACGCGCGTCCGCGTGTCAGCAATTTTTCGGAAATTGACGTGCGCGAAGCTATCGGCGATACGTTAATACTGCTCAAACACAGTCCCGACGTGAAGGAAAATCACAAACTCGAAACCGTGCTGCCGACCACGCCCGTAATGCTTGCCGCCGACCCGACGCAGCTTAAACAAATATTCTGGAATCTCGCCCGAAATGCTCTGAACGCAATGCCCGACGGCGGAACTTTACAGGTCGAAACCGAAAAAATCGCGTCCAATCGGGTGCGGATCGTCTTTTCAGATTCAGGCTGCGGAATGACTCCCCAACAAGTCGAACGGCTTTTCGAGCCGTTTTCAGATTCGACGACCGGCGGCACCGGTCTCGGACTTTCCATCGTTTATCAAATCATCCGCGACCACAACGGCACGATTAACGTCCGCAGTCTCGAAAATGAAGGCACTAATATTACAGTCGAATTTCCGACCGAATTCGACCGCGTAAAATCAAACGGAAATGACGAAGAATCCGGCGAAAACGAATATAAATCATCACGCCTCGAAAGTTTTTTGAAAGTTAATAAATAATTTGGGGGCGCAATCGGAGCGCGGATACTTCCGTCCGCCCGTTCGAGGCTTTGCAAAGAACGGCTTCGATACTTTATTAAACGATTTTTTCAACCAGAGGCGTTATCGCTTTCTTGCTTTGCTCTAACGAATGGCGGACACAGATATTAGGGTTTTCAATTTCAGGTTTTCAACTCCTCATCTTTCGATTCATAATTTTTCTCTTGAACAAACCGCCTCATATCTGTCAAAATAAACATTGCGAACATTTCTTCGCTGAACCAATCATTTGCAGCCCTGCTCCATTTCAAGTAAAAACCGGATTTTTTAATGTCAAATTTATTAATCGTTGACGACGAACAAAGTTATAGACAGCTTCTAAGCCTAGTTTTTGAAGGCGACGGACACCATATCAGAACCGCGATGAACGGACGCGAGGCACTAATGATGATTCAGGACGAACCTGTCAACGTCATCATTTCGGATGTCAAAATGCCCGATATGGACGGCATCGAACTCCTGAATGCCGTCCGTGAAACTTTACCTGACATCGGCTTTGTGCTGATGACTGCATTTGCGACGGTTGATACGGCGCGGGAAGCATTTAAACTCGGCGCGGACGATTTTATTCAAAAACCGTTCGATGTCGAAGAACTCAAGGCAATCGTCAAAAAAGCCCTCGAAAGACAGGAATTAATTGCTGAAAATAAAGCCTTTAAGAAAGCCCAACGCGATAAAGGCAGCATCAAAAACATCATCGGGCATTCCGATAAAATGCAGGCGGTCTATCAAATGATCGAAACCGTCGCCGAAGTTCAGTCAACCGTTTTGGTGACGGGCGAATCGGGAACGGGAAAAGAATTGGTTGCGCGGGCGATTCACGATCTTTCACCGCGCGCCGAAAAGCCTTTTATTTCGATCAACTGCGGCGCGTTCACCGAAACATTGCTCGAATCCGAACTGTTCGGCTATGTCAAAGGTTCTTTTACGGGCGCGAACACTAATCGCAAAGGTTTATTTGAAGCGGCGCATCGCGGCACGATCTTTCTCGACGAAATCGGTGAAATGTCACCTTCGATGCAGGTCAAACTGCTCCGCGTTTTGCAGGAACGAAAGGTTCGTCCCGTCGGCGCACACGAAGAAATGCACGTTGATGCCCGCGTGATTGCCGCGACGAATCGTGATTTAAAGAAAATGTCGGACGAAGGAACTTTCCGCGAAGACCTTTTTTACCGCATCTCGGTGATCCCGATTCACCTGCCGCCGCTGCGTGAACGCAAGGAAGATATTGCCCAATTAGTTCAACATTTCATCGGTAAATTTTGTGAACAAACCGGGCGCAAAGTTTCGATTACAGCAAAAGCCTCGCAGTTTCTCGAAAATTACGCGTGGCACGGCAATGTCCGCGAACTCGAACACACTATCGAACGCGCCGTCGCCCTCGAACGCACCGACGAAATTCAACCGGAACGTCTGCCCGATCACGTTACCAATTACAATCCGACCCGCATTCAAAACGAATTCGATTTTCCCGATGAAGGCATCAATATGACGACGCACCTCGACAATCTCGAAAAAACCTACGTCGTCGAAGCCTTGCAGCGATCCGGCGGAAATCAAACCAAAGCCGCCGACCTGCTGCAAATGCCGGTTCGTTCGCTGCGTCACCTGCTCGACAAACACAGTATTCGTTCGCTGTCGGCACAAATGCGCGGTTCGGGCGATTAAAATGCCGATTAATGACATTTTTTGGCATTGGACACTTACCAAAAACTGTTATTTTCAAAGATTAAATCACTAACAGGTTTTCAAACGAAAATCCAACTAACTATGCTAAAGCCTTGATTTTCAAGGCTTTTGTGTTTTCCAAACTCACAAATAAGTTTTGGCACGATGTTTGATTATAGTCCTAGCGTAACCTGCACAGGCAGGGCAAAAATAAACTTAATTCGTAACTTTAGGAGATTGTAAAAACAAAATGAAAAATCAAAAAGGTTTCTCGCTTATCGAACTTTTAATCGTCGTCGTCATCATCGGCATCATTGCCGCTATCGCTATCCCGAATCTGCTTGCTGCACGTCGTTCAGCGAACGAAGGTTCGGCAGTTTCGTCGCTTCGCACAATGCACGGCGCGAACGTCACTTATCAATCAACGACCGGCAACGGTAAATTCGCCACCAATATGGCAGCACTCAAAACCGCCAACTTGATTGATGCTACATTGTCGTCAGCTTCGGCATCAGCTCAAGCAAAGAGTGGTTATTTCTTTACGTATGACGGCACAACGGTTGCTGCTAATCCGTCGGTTTTCGATGTCATTGCTTCACCGTCAACGGCTTCTGGCGTAACGGCAACCGGCACCCGCGATTTCGCTATCAGTTCGGAAGGCGTGATCTTTGCCGGAACAGTCGGTTCAATCACGACATCAGCCGGTCAATTAACGGGTGGTTCGCCTTTGAACAACTAATCTAACGAACAGTTTTTCTAAACCAGGCTACTATCAAAAAGGCGGAGTGAAATTTCACTCCGCCTTTTTACGTTTATATGCTGATGTTTTCAAAATAGCTAACCTTCAAACGCATTACAATTTTCGGCACTTTCTGGATTTCAATAATTGTTAATATATTTTCCGGGACCTATTGAAAATACTCTTTAACATTTG
Organism: Pyrinomonadaceae bacterium; assembly: GCA_965247805.1. Taxonomy (GTDB): domain Bacteria; phylum Acidobacteriota; class Blastocatellia; order Pyrinomonadales; family Pyrinomonadaceae; genus JAFDVJ01. The sequence continues at coordinate 1,635,012 of OZ252034.1, read as the reverse complement.
TCAATATTAGCTAATCCCTTTGTTTCAGCAACTTATACCAATAAATATCAGCAGTAAAAACTTTGGCACAATAATTGTTTTGTTATCATACGCCAATTGCCCCCGAACTTTAGAAGCATAAGAAGGAGACTTTGAAAAATATAATGAAGAAACAAAAAGGTTTCTCGCTGATCGAACTTTTAATTGTCGTCGTCATCATCGGTATCATCGCGGCAATTGCAATTCCCAACCTGCTTGCCACACGGCGTTCCGCGAACGAAGGTTCGGCAGTCGCGGCACTTCGCACACTGCACGGCGCAAATCTAACTTATCAGACCACTGCCGGCGGCGGTAAGTTTGCGACAAATTTGGCGGCAATCCAGTCGGTCAACTTAATTGATTCGGTTTTGGGACAGGCAATCACACCAGCTAATGCTAAAAGCGGATATTATTTTGTGTATGACGGCTCGACAGTTTCAGGAAATCCTTCGCTGTTTTCGATTGTTTCGACACCATCAACCAGTTCCGGCGTAACCGCCACCGGCTATCACGATTTCGCGGTCACGACCGAAGGTGTTATATACTTTGCCGCAACCGGCGGATTTACACAGACAGCGGGTCAATTAACAGGCGGCAGTGCGCTGAACGATTAATAAATAAATTTACATTTTGTCGCGGCAAAAGCCATTAATATTTCTCCGATAAGATTGGATTGTGTTATTATTGATGCCGAAGCACAATTTCCTTTGTGCGCTAAGATTACAAAGACAATTCTTGACGGTTACGGTTTCAACACAACCGAAATAATTTATAAATCCGCTATTGAAAATCAATGAATATAAAATTTCATTGTTTCCGGTTTAATTTACGCCAACCTATTTACAGGTTGGTTTTCCCATTATTCCCGACCTGAAAATCCGGTCTGAATTATTCTAACGATGTCTGAAACCATTTTAACCGAACGACAACTTTCATCAATGGAAACAGCAAAGCAGGAAAGCAGCTTATTTCACCGAATTTTAACCATCGCCCGCAACACTTTTCGTGAAGCGGTGCGCGACCGAATTCTTTACAATCTGGTTTTGTTTGTTTTATTGATTACGGTCAGCGCGGTTTTTCTCGGAGAATTGACTGCCGGACAGGAAGCGCGGACGATTGTCAATCTCGGTTTGGGCGCGATGCTCATCTTCGGCGCGTTTATCTCGATTTTCGTTGGTGTCAGTCTGGTGAGTAAGGAAATCGAAAAACGCACGGTTTACGCGATTTTCTCGAAACCGATCAGCCGTGCCGAATTTATTCTGGGCAAATATCTCGGCTTATGCCTGACGCTGCTCGTCAATGTTTTGATAATGGGCATCGGCGTTTCACTGGCATTAATCTATGTCGGCGGAAGCGATTTTGCCTTTTCGATCTGGGGCGCGATTTTCCTGATTTTTCTCGAACTGACAATTTTGATTGCGGTCGCCATTCTTTTTTCATCGTTTTCTTCACCGGCACTTTCCGCGCTTTTGTCGTTTTTTGTCTTCGTCATCGGACATTTCAGCGCGTCGCTCAACGATCTGGCGAAAAATCTCGGTTCATCATTCGCCAAAATAATTTTCGGCGCGATTTATTACATTCTGCCAAATCTCTCGAACTATGTTTTCCGCACGGAAACCGCGCACGGACTCGTGCCGCCGTCGTCAATGATTTTCGCTGCCATCGGCTACGCAGTCGTTTATGTCGCAATTTTGCTGGTTATTACGGTAATGATTTTCAGCCGCCGCAACTTTAAATAACTTCGTCTTCTTCAGTATGAACAAAAATTCAAAACAAACGATCATTTCCATCGCCGTATTAATTTGCGGATTCGGGTTGATATTTGTTTTGAGCAACTTTCTTACGGCATCACGTCCGGTTTTGCCGGAAATCTACTTGGACGAAGATTTAGCTCTGCAAGGCGCGAAAATCAAAGGTTACACACTCGGTTTTGAAGGTTTAATCGCCGATTGGTATTGGATGCAGTCGCTCCAATACATCGGTGACAAGATTGATAAAAGCGACGCACAAACTGTCAATCTGGATAATTTGACTAATCTCAAACCGCGACTTCTTTATCCGCTGCTCGACAATGCAACGACCTTAGACCCGCAATTTTTGGCGGCTTATTCATACGGCGCGGTTGTTCTGCCCGCAATTGATCCGGCACAGGCAATTAAAATCGCTGAAAAAGGTATTGTCAATAATCCTGACGAATGGGAGTTTTACCATCAACTCGGCTATATTCACTGGCGATTGGGAAACTTTGAAAAAGCTGCCGAAATATATTCTAACGGTTCAAAAATCGCTGGTGCGCCGAATTTTATGCAAATGATGGCGGCACAAATGAAGTCACAAGCCGGAAGTCGTGAAACAGCCCGTGCAATTTACCGGCAAATGTATGATGAAGCAAAAGACACTCAGACAAGAGAGATTTCCGCCCTCCGTCTTTTGCAGGTTGATTCATTCGACGAACGTGATTTGATCCGCCAAAGTTTGCAAAGTTTTCAATCAAAAAATAATCGCTGTGCGGCAAATTGGCTCGAAGTTTTTCCACTATTGCGAACCCAAAAAACGTCGAATGGCAAAACGCTTCGTTTTGACTCTGTTACTTTTGCGCCGATTGATCCGACCGACGCGCCTTATGTTCTGCAAAACTCCGACAAATGCGACGTTGCTCTGGATATTAATGCTTCTAAAATTCCGCTTCATTGATATTCCCGTATGAAATTTTTTCTAAAAGAATTCGTTAAAACCGAAAAATTTTACATCCTGCTGATTGCGCTCGTCGCTTTTGCCGTAATGCTGCCTGTTTTGGTCAAAGGACTTCCATTCGGCTATGACCTGCCGCATCATTACCAATGCGCGATGACGTTTTACGAATCAATTTTGTCGGGTGATTTTTATCCTTCGTGGTCGCTCAACCGAAATTTCGGTTTCGGCGGAATGGAATCGCGGCTCTATCCGCCGATTTCGCATTATTCACTCGCATTAGCTTATCTCGCCGTCGGTGATTGGCATCTTGCGAGTTGGCTGACTTTCACTTTTTACACATTTATCGGCTGTCTCGGCGTTTATCTCTGGGCAAAGGAATATATGCCTGCCGCCCAAGCCGTTTTCGCGGGCTGTCTTTACGCGCTGCTGCCGTATCATCTCAACCAACTTTACAACACATTTTTCTATGCCGAATTTGTCGGCAGTTCGGTGTTGCCATTGACCTTCGTTTTTGTCTCAAGAGTTTGCAAACGCGGAAAACTTACCGATGTTTTAGGTTTGGCAATATCGTTTGCCGTCTTGATTTTGACACATTTGCCGTTGACCGTAATCGGGGCGATTTGTTTCAGTATTTACGCACTGACACTGCTTGAACGCGAAAAAATCTTTGCTCAAATCGGCAAACTCACGCTCGGAGTTGGCGGCGCACTCGGCGCGAGTTCCTTTTTCTGGATAAAGGTTTTGATGGAGAGAGATTTGATGGCGAAAACGCTCAATTATCCCGATCCGTGGCTCGATTACCGCCTGCATTTTCTGCTCACACCGATTCAAACTTTTGAAGGCGAACTCCAAACGCGCATTTACGAAACGGCAACTTTTTTTTATGATTTGATGTTTTTATACCCGCTGATTCTTGTTCTCGCCTGCACGATTCCTTTTTTCATCTGGGAACGGCGAAGCAAAAATAATATTAAAGGCATTTGGCTGATACTCGGCGTGTCGGTTTTTTTGGCGATTCCGTTTAGTAATTTTATTTGGGAAAGACTACCGCTTTTGCAGGAAGTTCAATTCCCCTGGCGGTGGCTGGCAATCATCTGCATTGTCGTTCCGGTCATCGCGGCAAGTCAGCTAAATTTTTTAATTCAATGGTTTCTGGATAAAAAACGTCGTCCGGCAGCATTAATTATCGCCGGTTGTATTTTGGCGGTGATTACTTTTTCAGTCAGTCAAATTATTCGTCAAGCACCGTTCATTGAAAAAGAAACCGTCAACGAATACATCACCGACAAAGGAAAAGACATCGGCTTTACTTTCTGGTGGACAATCTGGACCCGCAAAGAAGCCTTCGATGTCAAAGAAAAAGTCGTCGCCGACAGTCGAAAAGTAGAAATTCAAAACTGGACGGCAACCGACCGCGAATTCAACATCGCCGAAGGCAACGCAACCGAAGCGCGGATCGCTACTTTTTATCATCCGAACTGGAAAGCAACCGTTAATAATGTAGAAACCCCGATAATTTCTGACGAAAACGGTGCGATTTTAATTCCAATTTCAAATATAAAATCGTCCGTTACTCTACATTTTATTGAGCCGTTTTTCCTCAAAGTCGGTCAATGGATTTCCGCTTTGATCTGGATTAGTTTAGTTTTATTAACCATTTTAGGTTTAAGAAAGAAATTTTCATCATTCGCCCGAAATAGAATCTTTTCTCCTAATTCTGAAATCGGTCGTTTCGATCTTGCCCTCGAATTTACTAAAATAGCTGAATCAAATTATCGTTTGTTGCTTTTGGCAGGATTTAGCTTATTGACGATTTTGCCGACGATCTTCATCGGCGTTTATAAAGGTGTTGATTTAACGCAACACATTCAATTTTCTTCAACTTTTTATAATTCGATTTTATCCGGCGATTTTTATCCGGGTTGGGCGGCTGATGAAAATCTCGGTTACGGCAGCATCGGTGTCCGATTTTATCCGCCACTTACGCCTTTTCTTTTTGCGATTTTCAAAATTTTAGTCGGAAATTGGCATACTGCAACTTGTCTGATGTTCTTTCTTTTCACTTTCGTCGGAGCAGCAGGTATTTATCTTTGGGCAAAGGAATTTTTAACCTCAAATACAGAATGTGTATTGGCGGCGATTATTTTTGTATTTATGCCCTATCACTTGTATCAAATACAAAACGGTTCGCAGTTTGCCGAATTTGCGGCTTGTTCAATCATTCCTTTCGCTTTTTTATTCGTCACTCGGATTTCACGACACGGAAATTTCACAGATGTTTTAGGTTTAGCTGTTTCTTTTGCGATTTTAATTTTGACTCATCTCCCGACAACAGTTATCGGTTCTCTAAGTCTGCTGATCTATTCGCTATTTTCGCTGTCGAAAGGTAAAATTTGGTCAACTTTATTGAAACTTTCCTCAGCCGTCATCTTAGCTTTGCTGGCAAGTTCGGTTTATTGGCTGAAAATGATTACTGAAATGGATTGGCTCAGAATCACAAAATTTACGGATAGTAATTTTTACGACTACTCATACAATTTTTTGCTGACAGCAGATTGGTTTGACGAAAAACAGTTGTGGTTCATCAACTTTATTTTTCTTACATTCGCTACAATTTCCGCCCTTGCAGTTAGCGCATTATTTTTTTCCAACCAAACAAAAAAAATGCGTGGTAATTCTTCCATTCTCTTTTTTGCGCTTTTTATGTGTCTTGTTTTGAGCAAACCGATTTGGAAAGTTATTCCGTTTCTGCCCGAAGTCCAATTTCCTTGGCGATGGCTTACAATTGTTTCCGTTTGTTGTCCGATTGTTTTCGTCGCATCTTATAAATCTCTGGTAACGCTCTCTCAAACATCCGCTCTTTGGAATAATTTTACTAAAGGATTTGCCGCTTTAATCCTAATTTGTATTCTCGGAATATTTGCTCTGATGTGGTCAGAATTCAGTTTTAATTACATTGACGCAAAAGACTATGAAAATTATGTAGCGGAAAAATCGCATTCTCTTGGCGGCGAATGGTTTTGGACGATAAAAACAAAAGAAGAAGTTTTCAATATCAATGAAAAAGTTATTGCCGACGGACGAAAAACACAAATCTCCTGGTGGCAGGCGAACGAGAGAATTTTTACCGTTGCTGAAGGAAATCAGACCGAAGCACGAATCGCTACGCTTTTTTATCCGTATTGGAAATCAGAAGTTAATGGAGTCGCTATTCAACCGCAAATCTCAGGCGACGGTGCAATTTTAATCCCTCTACCGAACGAAAAAGCAACCGTAAAAATATGGTTTGAAGAACCTTTTCGGGTAAAACTCGCAACGTATGTTTCTGGCGCAACTTGGATTATTTTAATACTGTCTTTTTTGTTCATTCTTATACGAAAAAATTTACCGCTTCTTAATCAGTCTAAAGCTAATTAAAGTCTCAATTCAACAGTAAAAACTTCTTGTTTAATTTTGTTAAATATGATTAAATATATTTGGCACTAATCCTATAAGTTGTTTTTTTGCTGTTATTTCAAATCTCTTAATGCTTTCCGAATAATCATTGCTTCTTAAAACAAATGTTTTCCATACCATAATTTTATGCTATCAAATCAAATTCAGATTTCTACGCCGATTTTGCCGAATACGGAAATTCTTCAAAAGCTGCATTATGAAAGAATTTCCGCTGACTACGATGCTCATTATAACGATGGTTTCAGTCAGAAATATATGGAGAAATTTGTTTTTGAGCCGATGTTCAGAGGCATTGATATTAACAATAAATCCGTTTTGGAAGCGATGTGCGGCGGTGGTCAGACAGTTAAATATCTGCTCAACAAGAATGCTCGTGTAACAGGTTTGGATATTTCGCCTCAACAAACCACTCATTTTAAGAATCGTCACCAAAAAGCTAATGTTATTTGCGGTTCAATTCTTAATTCAGGAATTGCTGACGAATCTTTCGACATTGTTTCAGTAGTCGGTGGAATTCACCATATGCCGCCATACACTCGTGAAAGCATCGCTGAAATTTATCGAATGCTCAAACCGGGCGGTTATTTTTGTTTTATGGAACCGCACAGCGAATCGGTTGCCGAGAGTTTCCGCCGAGCCTGGTATAAACGCGATTCGCTGTTTGCCGAAAATGAAGCAGCCGTCAATATGAGCGAACTTCGTCAAGACTTTAAAGGCTATTTTGACTTCAAACACGAACATTATTTAGGAAATTTCGGCTATTTATTAGTTCTCAATTCAATGGTTTTTCGTATTCCCTTAAAACTCAAACCTTTTTATTCACCGTCTTTGATGGCAACTGAAGCGGTTTTGAATAAAGTATTCGGAAAACCTCTATCGTGCTTTGTCGTTGCTCAATGGCAAAAGAAATAATCAACTTACTTCATTAAAATTGAATATCTCAAAAATCGAATAATAATTTGCAAAAGTTACTGTAAATTATTATTCGGCAATATTATAGTGATTTTCGATACGGCTTAATCTATGAATACAATTATCGAAATCGAAAATTTATTTAAAGTTGGGCGGGAACGGCGCGGAAAAAACGACGACGATCAAGATTTTGATGTCGCTGATCTTTGCGTCGGAAGGTCGCGCGAAAATCTTGGGCGAAGATATTTCCAATGTCAAAATGCGGCAACAAATCAGTTATTGCCCCGAAAATATGTTGCGTGTTAAATATGTAATTTAGCTTTCCGTCTTCAGTTGGCTTATTTTTTGGGCAGGTTTGTTTTGTCTAATGAGAGCTAAATTTTTTGCCCCACAATAATTTTCTTAAAAAGTTAGGTATTTATGTTGTCTAAAATCTTAAGTTTGCTCAAACTGCACTACCGCGATAATTGGTTGTGCCTGATTTTTGTCGGGTTACTGGTAACTTTGGTAATGCTGCCGATGCCTTTGCTCGGCATTCCTGACGGCTACGATCTTTTCCAACATATGCGGTTTGCCGTGACTTTTCACGAGGCAATTTTGAACGGGGACTTTTTCCCGGGTTGGGGAGCTGCCGACAATTACGGTTTCGGCAGTATCGGCATTCGCTATTATCCGCCGGTTTCTCATTATTTAATGGCATTTACACAAATGCTCACGAAAGATTGGTTTGACACTTTTTGGATAAATTCTTTTTTTTGGATGTATCTCGGTTGTGCGGGAGTTTATTTCTGGGCAAAGGAATGGCTTTCGTCGTGGCAGTCAGTCGTTGCCGTGATAGTTTTTTTGGTTGTTCCGTATCATACACTGCAAATTTACGAGTATGTTTTATACTCCGAGTTTGCGGCTTTGGGCATTTTGCCGTTTTGTTTTTTGTTTGCCACGCGAATCGTCAGCCGTAATCGGTTTATTGATGCTATTTTGTTCAGCATATCGTATTCGCTTTTGCTTCTCACACATATTCCGTTGACGATTATCGGTTCAATCGGTTTGGGAATTTATATTCTCTTTCTAATAGATTGGCGGCAACCTAAAAAAACGATTGTTAATTTTATAATTGCTTTCGGTTTGAGTCTTTCGGCAACCGCTTTTCACTGGCTTCGCGTCGTTACTGAAATCGGTTGGGTCAAACTTAACAGCCCGGAATATTATGCAGCCGGCGCATACGATTACAAGAAGTATTTTTTCCCTTTAATTTACAGTTCGTATGACAAATATGTGCCGAAAATGTTGTGGCTTTTGGACATATCAGTAATTTTCTCGATTTTATTGATTTTGCCTTTGACCGTTTATTTGATTTTACAGATCATATCAAGTGACAAAACTCGTCATTCCGAGCGCAAAATTCTTTATGCGCTTTCGGTTACGGGACTGTTTTCCATTTTTATAATGTCCGTGCCGAGTTATTTTATATGGAATGCGTTTCCGCTTTTACAAAAAATCCAATTTCCGTGGCGATGGCTTTCGCTGGCGGCATTAATCGGCGCAATGTCTTTTACCTTTGCGTTTTTCCAACTGATTTCCCGCAGCAAAAATTTCAAGAAACTGATAATTTATGCCGGTTTACTTTTAATTCTCGCAATGCCTCTGTTTGATTTTACTCAATTCATTCTTTTCTCCGAGCCGCTGACACGGGAAAAATTTGCCGAAAAAATTGCTGCAATGCCGCGCGAAGAAGGATGCGATTGCTGGTGGACAGTCTGGACAAAAAAAGAAGCGTTTGATAAGCGCGAAAAGGTTGATGCCGCATCACGTTTTGTTAATATTAATCGTTGGGACAGTGAGTCGAGAGAATTCACGGTCGGGAAAGGTGCGTCAGTCATTATTCGCATCGCAACTTTTTATCATCCGCACTGGAAAGCCGAAGTCAACGGTCAGGCAGTCGAAGTCCAAAAAGATGACGACGGAAGTATTTTAATTCCGGTTTCGGACGGAGAATCTTCGGTAAAACTATATTTTCAAGAGCCGCTTAAATTAAATATTGCTTTGGGCATTTCGTTAATAACCTGGACATTTTTGTTGTGTGCATTATTTGCCGCGTATCTAAACATCAAAAAAATTCAAACAGCTAAAACTAAAACAGATTAGATATTGTTATGAAAAACATCATTGAAATCGAAAATTTATCAAAAGATTACGAAGTCGGCTTTTGGAAAAAGAAGAAGGTTCGTGCGCTCGATAATTTGACTTTGAATGTTGAGGGCGGACAGATTTTCGGCTTTTTGGGCGGCAACGGCGCGGGGAAAACGACGACGATCAAGATTTTGATGTCGCTGATTTTTGCGTCCGAAGGTCGTGCGAAAATCTTGGGCGAAGATATTTCCAATGTCAAAATGCGTCAGCGAATCGGATATTGTCCCGAAAATCCTTACTTTTACGATTATCTGAAAGCGTCGGAATTAATGATGTATTTCGGCGAACTTTTCGGTTTGGACAAAGCCAAAAGCAAACAAAAATGTGAGGAATTGCTTACCAAAGTCGGTTTGGAAGAAAAAGACTGGAACAAACAGCTTCGCAAATTTTCAAAAGGAATGCTCCAGCGCGTCGGACTCGCGCAGTGTTTGATCAATGAACCGGAAATAGTCTTTTTGGATGAACCGATGTCGGGACTCGATCCGATTGGGCGGCGCGAAATCCGTGAGTTGATTGCGAATTTGCGCGAGAACGGGACGACGGTTTTTATGTCCACGCATATATTGTCGGACATCGAAGCGTTGTGCGATAACGTCGCAATTTTGCGCGGCGGAAAGCTCGCGGCGACCGGGAAACTCGACGATTTATTAAGCGAATCAGGCGAACAGCAGTCTTTTGAAATTATCGTCAAAGGCGTGTCGGCGGAAAGTTTGCAGAGTGAATTAACAACCGTCGCAGGTGCAAGCATTTCCGCCAAAGCCAACGGCGCGAGCATTCAGGTTTTGGACGAAACCGACGTTGATCGAATATTAAAGATCACCCACGAAAAAGGCGGAAAACTCGTTTCCGTCCAGCCCGTCAAACAATCGCTTGAAGAACTTTTTGTGAAAGAAACCAACAGTTAATTGGAGCAAAATTAGAGCGCGGACATCTCTGTTCGCCCCGTTCGAGCGAAGTAATGCACGGTTTCTCCGCGATTAAAGAAGTTTCAAATCAAGTGAGACTCGTTCGTTCTCGCTGCGCTTGCACGAACGGCGGACAGAGATGTCCGCGCTCCAATTTTTAAATTTTTACCAGAACGGGTTTGTCCGGCAATTCTTCGAGCCAGCGATTGACGCGTTCTTTTAGTTCCGTGCGGCTGATGAAATCATTGGTCGGCGGAAAACTCGTTTTTAACATCAGCGAATTCGGCAGATTTTCAAAAGTTTTTTGCAGAATAATCAATTCGGCGTTGGTCAGCGTGGGAATTTCTCTGCCCTGCGCGAAAATTTCGATGAGATGCGCGGCGGCTTTCGCATATTCCGCGTCCATCGGTTTTTTGGCGAAATGCGAGATAAGCTGCGCCAGAGTTTCGCGCATTGTCAGCAGAATCTTGCGGTAGCTCGTGCGTCCTTTGTTGATTGTTTGCAGCAAGGTTTGCGGCAGTTGTTCCCATTCGTGGATTTGCGCGAGGTTAAACGAACACGCGCAAAACGGGTGTGTTTTGAGCATTTCACGGACGCTGAAACGACAGTCGAGTTCGCGGAACTGCTGACAGAGTTTTTGCGCTTCCTGCCAGTAAATCTGCGTAAAAACCGGCAATTTCGAGAGATTCTGAAATTCCCACCAATCATCGCTGCGAATTACCTCGTCATATTTTTCCTGTAACAGATGCGATTTCATCACAGTATCGTGTTTGATCGAAAAATGCTCGGAAAAGCGTGTGTGAAATGCCTGCCAAATATTTTCCATCTCACGATTGATTAACTGATTCGGATTGATAATTGTGTCTTCGATAATCTCGAAAAGTTTATCGCGGAACTCTTCGATTTTTTCATCTTCGGTCGTTTCGCTGACCGCCAGATAAGTCCAGATTTCCTCACGTCTTTTCGTGCCGCTGATAAAATCTTCGAGAACGACCAAATCTTTGGTGCGTGTAAAAAATTCTTCTTCGGAATTTGAAAAAGCGTCGGCGATGCGGTGCAGACCTTCCTCCAGGGTGATTGATTCGTCAAGAATTGCGCCGGCAGTCGTTGCGACCGAACCGAATGTTTTCTCCGCCAAAACCCACAAACGCCAGATTTTTGTGTTAAGAATTTCGTCGGGCAATTCGTTAAAACGATCTAAAAGCCGCGCTTTTTGCCAATCCGAGAGCCAGCCGCGCAGAGCATTTTTGACCGTTTCGACATCTTCGGGCAATTGAATCGAGGCAAAAGTCTCAACATTAGTCAAAATTTTCGCCCACTGAGTCAATCTTTCGGTCGGATAAGTTCCCGCCGACGGCAGTGCGATGCCTTCGATGTCGTCCCAAATTATCTTTAAGTCGAGCGAACGGCGATTAATGCGGTCGCCCTTCGTCGTGACGAATTCGATCTGCCGGTTTGCGACCAACGCTGTCAAAATCAAATGCTGCGCCTCGCGGACGAGTCCGATTGGCACTCGTTTCAAATGCCGGTAAACCGTCCGCAGCGATACGGTTTCTTCAGAAGAATTTTTGACGAGCGACAAAACTTCCTGCGCGAGCAGCAGTTTCAAGAGATTTTCTTCTGTTTCGAGAACGAACGAACTCCCTCTTTTCGCCACCAAACCGAGCGGCAGCGCGAAAAGTTCGGCGAATCGCTGAACTTCCGCCAGATTTTGACGTGTTCCGCTGAAAAGGTCGCTGACGAGCATTGAAACCTCGGTCATTCCAAGCGGCTGCGTAAAATTCGGATGCGACGGAAACTGCATTTCAAAAAGCGGTTCGAGCATTGTCGTAAAGATTTTCGACAAACTCTGCGAATTTCGCGCGTCCTCCATAAAATTAAAATCGAATCCGTTGATGACGAGTTTGCCGTCACCGAGAAAGATTCGATTCCAGATTTTTTCGACTGCGAGCGAGTGTGCGTGTCCGGCAGCACGAATTTGATCGCCGTATTCTTCCTGCAAATTCGTGTCATTAAGCAGAACGTAATAGCGCAAAATCGTTTCGATTTCCGCCGGTTTCAGCGGCGCGTGCTGCCAGTAAACCTTCGGCACTTCGTTCGGATTTTCGTTTGAATTAGTAATCGGCTGCTCACCGCTAATCAAAACCATCCAATCCAAAACTTCGAGATTTCCCGGTATTTGTGCGATGTCCGCTTCCGCATTTTCCAGATTCCAACACAAACGCCCGCGCCGCAACCCGCCGCGCCAGAGAATCTGCGAATCAGTCCAATTTGCGCTTTTGCCGTCTTCGCCCTCATCGCCGAACGTCCAGTCGGTAAATTTTTCGCGGGCAATCTTTCGCAGGATTTTCGGAATAATCTGCGGCGAAACCATTGATGTCGCTTCACTTAGAGAATTATTGAGATTCTCTTTGATGCTGACCTTCAGACTGTAATGAATTTCTCTGCCATCTTCGGCTTTGCGCCAGATTTGATCGGGCAAAATCGAAGCAAATGTTTCAAGCAAATTTTCGACTATTCGTATCCCGTTTTGCGGATCGTTTTCATCAAAAATCAACATCGCGGCGCAGATTTCACCGGCTGTCGTGCCGTCGCCGTCAAGCGATAAGAGCAGCAAACCCTTTAAGATAAGTTTCGCTTGAAGTCTCTGCATTACCGGAATAGTGCTGACGACTTCAGAATTTAATTTGTCATACGCTGCAAACGCTTCGTGCAAATCCTCGACCTTTCGTAGAGTATGTTCGGTCGAATCGAAAACTTCGTCGAGCGCAATTAAAGAATTTGCCGGACGACCGAGAATTTTATTTCCCGCTTCTGAAGCAAAACCGAGCAAAGCAAATTCCGGCGCGTAAAGCCTGACGAACGGCGCGTTTTCCAAAATCACCGGATGCAGCGGATAAAGCGCACTGAAACGCTGTTCGCTCCACCGAAAATTTGGTAAAACCGCGTGAAAATATGAATAGATTTCGTGAAGCAGCGGCTGCGTCTGCCGGTTTTTCGGAAAAACGTGTGTGTTGACGATTTTGTAGAGGTGTTCCTGATCGAGATAATCAATCATAAACGACCGTGCAATCGCCGAGTTTACGCCGTCTGCACCGGCAATATCATCATCGAGCGCAACTCCGACAAAAACATTCAGATTTTTTGAAAATTCGGCAATTTCGCCTAAGATAATTCCGTCATCCCGCGAAACTCTCGTGGCACGTTCAAACGCTGTGTCAATAATCAAAATAAAAGGCAAATCACCGGCTTTTTCGGCGGACATTTTGATCAGTTCGGGAATCGAATTGCTCAAACTGCCGGCATCAATCGAAAAAGCCTTAGCGATTGCGTCCTTAAATTCTTCTAAAAAAGTCGGGAAAAGTCCGCGCCGGACGAACGCGACCGGATAACGGCGGCGTTTGAGCCGCTGCGTGCTGACGGAAACGTGTTGATCGGCAATTTTTGAACGAACTTCCGGCTGCGAAGCAATTGCGCCGAGAGTTGCCAAAAAGTGACTTTTACCGACTCCTCGATAACCTGCGAGAGCCATCGCGCGACCGCTTCCCGGCTCGACTTCGCCCACTTTGTCGAGCCATTTCGACATCATATCCGAAGTTGCGTCGGTGAAGTGATAAGCCGTCAGCGTTTCCGTCGGGTCGGAAAGATAATCGTGGAGACTCTTATACGAACGAACTTCGACTAAATCCTTTACTTTTTCGTTGATGCGTTTCATTTTGAAATTTGCCGGTTTTTGAAATTATGCTGGAAAGGCTGTTAAGCGGTCGGTCAGCCGAAAAATCTTTCGACTATTAATACTTTACCAATTTTTTGCGCTAAAAAAAATAGTTTTAAGTATATTTTCACAATTATTTAATTTTTTCTGAAAACGGCGCACGAATTAACAACTTTACGCATCTGAACTGCATCTTAAAGACGTTGATTTTACAAACAAAATAAAGTTACAATTCCGATAAACCGGCTGAAAAGATTTTAGGAGATTAAGATATGCGTAAAGGATTTGTCCGAAATGTCAGTGCATTTTTTCTGACGTTCTCATTTTTGTTGAGCGCGACCACGCTTGCACCGTTGAGCATTAATGCCCAGACGACAACCACCGACAAAAAGGAACAAAAGAAAGATAAAAATAAAAAATCAGACCAAACTAACACACCAACTCAAACAAGTACCAGCAAAACACTCTCACCGAACGAAGACCCAAGTTTAATCGGCAAACGAAATATAAACGGCGGCGGCGATAAATTTTGGGGCTGGCTCGGCGGTTCGCGCGAAAGGGAAATCGCCGTCGGTCGCCAACTCGCCACCGAAGTCGAACAGCAGGCGAAACTCGTTGATGACGAGATGATTACGGAATATGTCAATCGCGTCGGACAAAATATCGTGCTGCATTCGGACGCAAAAGTTCCTTTCACGATCAAAGTTATTGACAGCGACGAAGTAAATGCGTTCGCGCTTCCCGGAGGATTTTTCTACGTCAACAAAGGTTTGATTTTAGCCGCTGACAACGAATCGGAACTCGCGGGTGTAATGGCGCACGAAATCGCCCACGTTTGCGCCCGTCACGCGATGGAAAATCAGGGTAAAGCAACCGCAATGAATTACGGAATGCTCGCCGGAATCATTTTCGGCGGTGCAGTTGTCGGCACGGTTTTACAAAACGGCGGCGGAATCTTGGGCGCACTCGGAATGCTCAAATTCTCACGCAGTGCCGAAGAAGAAGCCGATAAGTTGGGCGTTCAATACCTTTACGCGTCCGGTTACGATCCGACCGGAATGGCGACGATGTTTGAAAAGCTCGCCTCGCAAAATAAAAAGAAACCGAGTTCGCTGGCGAAACTTTTCTCGACGCATCCGCCGTCACTCGAACGCCGCGATGCCAGTCTCGCACTCGTCGCCCGTTTCCCCGAAAAGGAAGAATACATCATCAGCACATCGGAATTTCAGCGCGTTAAAGCGCATTTGCTGAGAATTTCCAACGCGAAAGCCGGTGTCACAAGCGATGTTGACGATACCGATTCGAGCAAACCGACACTCAAACGCCGCGCTCCCGAATCCGATCCGAACTCGACCACTCCGGGCGACGATTCAACTAAAGAAGAAACTAATAAACCGCCGGTATTGAAAAAGCGCAACGAACCGTCAACCAATCCGTCGCCGACTCCGCCGCCGAATAATTAATTTCAGCTAATCGGTCAAATAAAAAAGAGTGAAAAAGTTACTTCAAAAACTTTTTCACTCTTTCAATTTTTAACCCTTTATTATTTATTTCAAAAGCGTTCCGTAAATTCCAATCGGCAAACTGAAAACAGCTTCGTTAGTGGCGACGATCATTTCGCCTCGGCGTGTGAAACAGAGTCCGATGACATTATTTCCGGCGGCAAAAAGCTCCGCTTTTTCACCATCCGGTGAGATTTTGATAATGCCGCGCTTGCTTTGCAGACACGCCGCAACGTATAAATTTCCGGCTTTATCGAACGCTAAACCTTGCGGTCTGCCGAGTCCGCGATAAAATTTCGTGTCAAATCCAGCGCGGTCAACGGCGTAAACCGCATCGAAACTCGACAGTCCGGGTGCGGTCACGAAAAGTCGTCCGTCTATGCCGAAAGCCAGATGATAAGCCGAAACGGAAGGTTCGAGCGTCGCAAAATTTTCGGGATTTCCGAAGTCTGAAATCTTAAAGATCGTGCCGCTGCGGTCGCCGATATACATCACGTTATCCGCGTCAAAAGCGATGCTTGTCGCCACGCCCAAGCCGGTCGAAAAAGGAATCATTTCCTGATCGCGTTCAATGCGGCAAACTTCGCCGTCGGCGCGATTCGTCACAAAAAATGCCCCTTTTTGGTCAAAAGCAATGCCCGTCGGATTCATCATATCAGCCGCCAGTTCGTCAATAAATCCGTCTTTTTCCAACCGGAAAAGCGTCACCGGAAGATGCTGTCCGCGCGAACCCGAACGCGTCAGGATAATTGAATCGTCCTTCGGGTCAACCGCCGGATTTGCGACGATGTGCATCTCGTCAGCCAGTTTTTTACCGACCGTAAAATTAACCGGATCACTGCGTTCACCGCCGTTTTCGAGGTAAATTTCTACCTCGGTCGTGTCGAAATTATCCGGCACGACAACTAAAACCCGGTTTGCCGATGCTCCGATCAATCGTGCCTTTTGTCCGTCAAAAAAAACGCCGTAATCATCCGCCGCATTGATCGCAAAGCCTTCGCATTCGATTGAGATTTCACCGCCCGGAATCGCATAAGACGGGTTGATGGAAACGATTCTGCCTGCTTTATTCATTATTTAACTCCAGTCCAAAACTTATATTTTACGTTGCAAAGCCGTTGATGGCAATCGGAGCGCGGACATCTCTTTCCGCAAGATCGTTTCAGCGCATCGTCGAACGGTAATTCGTCGTTAACTTGAAGTTTTAAGTAATCAAGATTTTCGCATTCATCGCAAAGCCTCGAACGCTGGCGGACAGAGATGTCCACGCTCCAATTTGTGTTATAATTGTTCTATTGGAGGTTTTGTTTTATCAGTAATATTCACGGTTTTACGCAAGGTTTGAAACATAATCAATTGAGCCGCATCGAACGTCTCGGAACGCGCCGCGTTGCGCCCGAACAGATCGTTTCACCCGAACTTGCCCGCCAATTATCAGAAATTTCTTATGAAACAGGCAGACAGATCGGCGTTCTTATCAATCGCAAAGGTCAGGTCGAATATGTGATGGTCGGCAACGCCAAGCAAATCGAAATGCCTGATTTCGGTCGTGCGCGTGTGTCGCAGGAACGCTTTCGCGGTCTGCGGTGTATTCACACGCATCTCAACGGCGAAAAATTGACGCAGGACGATCTCACTGATTTGGCTTTACTGCGACTTGATTTGATGTCAATTGTTCAGGTTAATGAAGTGACAGGTTTGCCCGATTTGGTTTATTCGGCGCATCTTGTTCCTTCGACGGCTGAAAAGATTGAAACCGAAAGCCAATCGCTGCCCTACGAATTTCTCGAACCGAATATTCCTTCGCAATTAGACACGGATTTTATCGGTTTGATTAACTCGCTCGAAAACGAAATGGCGCGAAATCGCGGCACGGCGCGTAATCGTCAAACGAACCGTGACCGCGTAATTTTAGTCGGCGTGACGACAAGTTATATTTCAGAAGCCGAAGAATCAATGATCGAACTCGAAGAATTGACAATCTCGGCGGATGCGGTCGTGTTAGACAAAATCATACAACGCCGCCCGAAAATTGATCCGAAAACCGTTCTGGGGAAAGGAAAACTCGAAGAATTATTGGTGCGTTCGATGCGTCTCGGCGCGGATTTAATCGTCTTTGACACCGAACTTTCGCCGTCGCAGGTGCGCGTCATTTCTGAAATTACGGACATCAAAGTTATTGACCGACCGCAATTGATTCTCGATATTTTCGCGCAACGCGCCCAATCACGCGAAGGCAAATTACAGGTCGAACTCGCCCAGTTAAAATATCTTTTGCCGCGACTCGCGCAAGGTCAAAATCCCGCATTTTCAAGGCTTGCCGGCGGCATCGGCGGGCGCGGTCCCGGCGAAACGAAACTCGAAACCGACCGCCGCCGCGTGCGTGATAAAATTACTCATCTCGAAAAACAAGTTGATAGTTTGAGCCGTCAAAGACAGGAAAGAAGAAAACACCGCGTCCAGAAAAATGTTCCGATCATCTCGCTCGTCGGCTACACAAACGCCGGTAAATCAACTTTACTCAACACTTTAACCGACAGCAAGGTTTATGCAGAAAAGAAAATGTTTGCGACGCTCGACCCGACTTCGCGCCGCTTGCGTCTGCCGATTGAACAGGAAGTTATTATTAACGACACAGTTGGATTTATCCGCGATTTGCCCGAAGCGTTGGTTGCCGCGTTCCGTGCGACGCTCGAAGAAATTGCCGACAGCGATTTGCTCGTTCACGTTGTTGATGCTTCAAATCCGAATTGTCTGGCGCAAATCGAATCGGTTGACAAAATTTTGCTTGATTTGAAATTTAATGAAATTCCGCAGTTAATCGTTCTCAACAAAGCCGATTTGCTCGACGAAAATTCGTTAACTGCGCTCGAACGGCAAATCGAGATTGACAAAAACTATCAATCTGTGGCAATTTCAGCTATCCAACCCAAAACATTAAAGCCGTTGATTGAGAAAATTGGAGAGATTTTAACAACCGTTTCAGCTTCCGAGTTCTACGTTTCGACCGTATAATTTGAAATTTGAGACCTACAAGGAATGAGCAAGCGTTTGCCCGAATTGGCATCACCATTGACGAAAGTTCGCAAAACTCTGAACAAGTTTTTCGCGCGGACTTTTGAGAATTTTACGCCTGTTCAAAGATTTTGGGCGGGATTTGCTTTGCTTTGTATTGTCACGACGCTTTTGATTAACAATCCGCTCTGGCGCGTTTCCGGTGAACAATACAAGGAAGGTGATATTTCCCGCGAAAGCATTATTTCGCCCGCCGATATATTTGTCACCGACACCGAGCAAACCGACAAATTACGGCAAGCGGCGCGTGAAAAAATCACGCCGATTTTTCGCTTTGAATCAAATAAACCCGAACAAGCCGGACAGCAATTTTTGTCGGCGTGGGAAAAACTTCAGCGTCACGGTGAAATTACCAACAATTCCAACTTAAAACTGAATAACTCGAAACCGATTAATGCGGATGCCAAAACCGAAACTCACTGGACAGGCGCGGGAGGCGCGGATGTCGGGAAGATTTTGGCTTCGAGAAATTTTAGCCGCAACGAAATTGAAGCGGTTTTGAGCGCGCTGCGTGAGAGTTCCGAAGGTTATATTTACGACGATTCCGAAAAACAGTTTTTCCAACGCGACGTGTCGGTTTTTGACCGCTCAAAACCTAACATTGACCAGAAAGTTTCGATGCCCGAAAGCAATTGGACTCCGCTTTCTGCGGCGCGAAACAAATTAAAAGAACGTCTTTCATCAATCAAAAGTTTGACCGCAAAGGAAAATGAAGCATTCTATACGGCGACCGAAACGCTTGTCGCACCGAGCGTTTCTTATGACAGTGTGGCAACTAACGATGCGCGTGAAACTGCCGCCAATGCAATTTCGCCAGTGACGATTGCGCTCAAACGAACGCAAAAAGTTGCTGACGGCGGGGACATTATCACACCTGAAATTCTCTCAAAAATCGCGGCGATTCGCAGTTACAGCCAAACGAGTCGCCAAACTAACCGTTTTTTCGGACTTTTGGCAATCGTTTCTGCGCTTTTTTGGGTCGCGTGGAAATTTATTCAGCATAATCAGGTCGGAACGCGTCTAACTTTATCGGAAGAAAAAACATTTGCGCTTTTCGGTTTTATCATTGTTGTTCAAACGGCTTTGATGGCGATATTTTTTCGTCTTGCCGAATTTACCGCCGCGCAGAACTTAAAAGCTCCGCTCAATGATCCGATGCTGTGGTCGTTTGCGATTCCGTTTGCGACCGGAAGCCTCTTAATGACACTGCTTGCCGACCGCCGCACCGCGCTTTTTACAGGTTTATTTCTGGCACTGATCGCCGGATTGCTCGCGCCGAAAAGTTTAGAATTCGCGTTGTTTGCGGCGATTGTTTCGGCGGTTGCCGTTTACGGAATCGGTCGTTACCGGTCGCGTCAATCGGTGACAATCGCCGGAATTTTCGTCGGTTTCGCCGCCGTCGGAACGGCAATCGCGCTGATCGGCTACACACAGCAACCGTTTATTTTGAATACGATTATGTTGGCGACAGCCTGCGGTTTGATGAACGGTTTAATCACCGCCGCCGTGACAGCCGTTTTGTTGCCGCTGTGCGAATCAATGTTCGGAATTTTGACGGACGTTAAATTATTGGAACTTTCCAACGCCGATTTGCCGGTTCTCGGACAACTTGCGCTGCGTGCGCCGGGAACAAATCAGCACAGTCACGCCGTCGGTCAGTTGTCTGAGGAAGCCTGCCGTGCCGTCGGTGCAAACGGACTGCTTGCCAGAATCGGCGCACTTTATCACGACATCGGCAAAACCGCCGCGCCCGAACATTTTGTCGAAAACCAGATGGGCAAAAATCCGCACGACAAGCTGAAACCGTCGCAAAGCGCGAAAATCATTATCAGCCACGTTACTTACGGCATCAAATTAGGTAAGGAAATCGGTCTGCCGCAGCGGATTATTGATTTTATTCCGCAGCATCACGGGACGCGAACGCTTCATTATTTTTTGCGAAAAGCGCAGTCCGAAGCCCGCAGTGAGAGTGACATTTCGGAAAACGATTTTCGCTATCCGGGACCGAAACCGCAGTTTAAAGAAGCCGCGATTATGATGATCGCCGACAGTTGCGAAGC
This sequence comes from Pyrinomonadaceae bacterium, assembly GCA_965247805.1. Lineage (GTDB taxonomy): Bacteria > Acidobacteriota > Blastocatellia > Pyrinomonadales > Pyrinomonadaceae > JAFDVJ01. The sequence goes on along the minus strand of OZ252034.1, from coordinate 1,614,485 downwards.
GGCGGCGCGGTCGCTCGACGAACCTAATCCCGAAAATATTCGGTTTATCGTCACGAAAATCATTGACGCAATTTTGGCGGACGACCAGCTCGATGAATGCGATCTGACCTTGCGCGAACTGACGATGATTCGTGAAACAATGATAAAATCGCTCGTTTCCATTTATCATTCACGCGTTGATTATCCCGGTTACACGCCGCCGCCGTCTTCGTCGCAACGCATCCTAATCCCGAAAGAATTGCTCGACAGCGAAGAACGCGGACTGCATTACAAAAACCCGAACGAAATTCCGATCAGCATCGGCGGCGAAGTCGAAGACGAAGCGATTGACCGTTCGCATCCGCCGAACGACAAAGCCGAAGCCAAAACCGTTAAATAATTTCAAATATCCGCCGGACTTCCACACCTAACCGATGCTGATTCAAGACGTGCGTATAAATCATCGTCGTCGTCAATTCCTTGTGTCCGAGCAGTTCCTGAATAGTCCGAATATTGTAGCCGTCCTGAAGCAGATGCGTCGCAAACGAATGACGCAAAGTGTGCGGACTTGCGGCTTTTGCAATGCGGCTTTTTCGCATAATTTCCTTGAACGGCTTTTGCAGACTCGAAGGCGAAACGTGATGCCGTCCGGTCGCACCAGAACGCGGATTTTTGCTCAAACTCTTTGACGGAAAAACATACTGCCAACCGATTTCCGTTTGAGCATTCGGATATTTTCTCGCCAGTGCAAATGGCATTTCAACCCGTCCGAGTCCGTGCCGCAAATCCAGTTCGTGCCACCGCCGCGCCGTTTCAATCTGTTTTTGAAGCGGCTCGATCAACTTTGTCGGCATCACGGTAAATCTGTCATTGCCGCCTTTTCCATCGCGCACTGTGATTTGCCGATAACCGAAATCCAAATCCTTTACCCGCAGACGCAAAGCCTCGATCAACCGCAAACCCGAACCGTAAAGCAAATTTGCGATTATCCAATTTGTGCCGCTAAATTGGTCAATAATCAATTTGACTTCTTGTTTCGTGAAAACGACCGGAACGCGCTCCGACTTTTTAGCAGGCGTAAATTCTTCAAGCCACGGCAGATTAATTTTCAAAACCTCTTTATAAAGAAACAACAACGCGGCAAGAGCCTGATTCTGCGTCGAAGCTGCAACTGTGCGCTCAACCGCCAGATGAGTCAGAAACGCTTCGACCGCCGCCGCGCCCAGTTCCTTCGGATGGGTGATTTTATGAAAATAAATATACTGCCGTATCCAATGAATATATGTCTTTTCGGTTTGATAACTGTAATGCCGAACCCGCATCACATTACGCACATTATTGAGCAATTCTGACATAATGTTAATAATTCGGTTGAAATTATTCAACCGAATTCCCGATTCAACGGAATTATGCCGTCAAAAATCGTCGAATGTCAAATAATCGTTGACTTTGATTTCTGAACTAAGCTATAAATAATTCGGTATAACAAAACTGAATTTCGGTTCAATACAAAGTTCGGCATCTTCTTTGTGAGTGAGTATGCGCTTTAACAAATCAATAATTTTGCTTGGGGTTTTGCTAGCTGGATTGTGTCTCTTTACTTACATATTGGAAAAAGAGAACGCACAGATTGAATTTTCGAGACAAAAACTGCCCGAAGTAAGAATGGCGTTCCATCAAATTAAACATTTGACAGGTGTTGCTCCGGTTTCTGAGCTTATGGAGACGGGCGAATCTATGACGGTGGGTGTTTTGTATCAGACTAATTTGAAGTATTCAGACATTCGAGCATATTATGACGATGAGCTTGCAAAAAATGGATATAAATTCCAGAAAGAATCAAAAACAAACGATGCTGATGGAAAAAATTATGGCGGGAAACAAGTCTTTTATTCTAATGGCGAGTTAACAGCGTTTATTCACCACGTAGGAGAAAAACCAAATTCCGAATACAGTTATTACTTTTGTATCTATTGGAATCCTTAATTTGTTCGCTTTCGTTAACGCAATGCCGAAGTCGGATAAGGAAGCGACGTTACCGTCGCTCCCTCTCCTAAGAACCGTGCTTGCGACTTTCATCGCACACGGCTCAAGCCTTTGAAACGCTCCACAGAAGGAACGCGTCGGCTTCTACCGCCGACTCAACAATAATAAGAGGCTGTCTGTTATTGCCTTTCGACAACCAGAAGCGCACCAGCTAAGTTGCCAAAGCAACCGCCATCATTTGCTTTCTTCCATTGACAGATTCAACAACTTTTCTTGTTGGCAAAGACCAATCCCGAAGTCTGCTCGCTTTCACGCCGGATGATGTTTCAATCCGTATCTCTGCCATTACAGCCAAGCCTTCGCTTTTTCGGTTATCCCATACCTGCAACCGCATCGGCTCGCCTTGCGGCTTGCTTTCCTCTGGCGAGGACGATTACAGGCTTGCCACGTTCCGCTTGATTACCACGAACGACTTAGGTTCTGCTTTTTCTCCGGTAGCTCAACATCTCCGCCGGAAACGAATTGAATTTCCGGTCTTGGCTACTCACCCTTTTGGTCACAGCCTAGTCAGCATCTTTGGCTGCTTGTCCATCACGAAGTTTATCGGCAGTTCACTTTCATTAACCATATCGTCCTATTCTGGCGAAATCGTCCGCCTTGATGCTGGCAGAAGTTCCGCTTTTGTCCCAAAGGCTTTACACCCTGCCGTTGCCAGCAACGCATACTTTGGTAGAATCGGATTGGGAGAACAATCGGTGATGTGAAAGATTTCTCTTAGCATCACAGCTAATCAAGCGACTTTCGTGTCGCACCAATTCAATGGACGTGAGGGCGAAACAGCGACTTTGTTATTCGCGTTGCGTGTTTTCCCTTAGCTTGTCCGTAGCGGTTTCGCGCCAAGTCAACGCCGCCGTTAATTTTTATTTTTCCCACCAAAAACTCCAATCAGAACCAAAATCGTGCTGATAATTATATTCGGCATTTGTCAAAATTTTCCTTTGAGTTTATCGTAAGTTGTTTGTAAATCTTCGGGAATCGTGCGGGTTTCGCCGATTGAGGTCATAAAATTTACGTCGCCAATCCAGCGCGGCAGAATGTGTTGGTGAAAATGATTGGCAACACCCGCGCCTGCCGCTTTGCCGAGATTCATTCCGACGTTGAAACCGTTCGGCGAATAGGCTTCGCGCAGTGCGCCCTGACATTGTTTGGTTAAATCCATCAATTCGTCGGTGGTTTGTTTGCCGGCGGCATCGAGATCGGTGAGATGTTCATACGGCACGACCATCAGATGTCCGCTAATGTATGGATAAATATTCAAAATGACAAAGTTAAACCCGGCGCGATGAAGAATAAACTTTTCTTCGTCGCTTGCCGGGTTTGCTAAAATGTCACAAAACACGCAGTCGCTGGAAACGGCGGATTTGTCGGATTCACTGCTTTTTATATAATCGTATCGCCAGGGACTCCACAATAAATCCATAAAATAGTCTTTAGTTTTTGGTCCTCAGCTTTAAAGTTAAAATAAATTCAAACTTGGTTTCAGACTTATGACTCAAGACTTACTTGCCTTTATTGATGAGTTCTTTTAACTCTTTGCCGGGTTTAAAATAGGCGACGCGTTTTGCCGGAATGCTGACCGCCGCGCCCGTTTTCGGGTTGCGACCTTTTCGTGCGTTGCGTTCACGAACGCGAAAACTGCCAAAGCCGCGAAGCTCGATTTTCTCACCTTCGTTAAGAGAACCGATGATGCTTTCAAACACGATCTCGACGAGTTGTTCGGCATCCTTTTTGGTCATTTCCGCGTCTTTTGCGACCTTTTCCACTAAATCAGCTTTTGTCATCTTTGTTATTCCTCTCGATACTTTTTGAGATTACCCTTTAGCAGTTTTTTCTTCCGCTTCAACTTCTGGCGTAGTTTCTTCAGTTAATGTTTCTGTTGCCGGTGTTTCTTCTTTCACAACTTCCGCCGTTTCAGTTTTTTCTGCAACAGGCTCAACAGTTTCCTTTTCTTCGGCAACACTTTCAGCCGGTGTTTCGGCTTCGACACTTTCTGCAGCCGTCTCAGTTTCGGGAGTTTCAACCGTTTCTGGAGTTTCAACCGTTTCGGTCGTTCCTTCAGAGGTTGTTTCCGCTGCTGCCGGAGTTTCTTCCGCAACTTCAGGTGCGGTTTCAGTCGAAGAATTCGTTTTGGATTCTTCGACTGATTTGTCTTCTGCTTTTACCTCTTTCGATTCAGGTTTTTTCGGTTCTTCGGTTTTTGCCGAAGGGAATTTCAAATTAGCTAATTCCGCGAGTGAAGCCATTCCGCCTTTGGCTTCGGTCGAATAGCTCTTATAATCAACGACCGGCTCTTCTTCCTTGCCGACGGCGCGCGCGGAAAGTCCGATTTTTTGATTATCATATTCGATTCGGAGAATTTTGAAATCCATTTCCTGACCGATGTGATAAATTTTTTCAGGATTTTCAATTCGTTCATCCGAGAGTTCGGAAATATGACACAAACCTTCGAGTTCGTCAGCCAATTCGACAAATACTCCGAATCCGGCGAAGCGCGAAATTTTACCTTTAACAGTATCACCGGCTTTGTGGTCGGCGATAAACGCATCCCACGAACTCGGTGCCAAATCTTTCATCGAGAGCGACATTCTTTGTCCTTCGATGTCGAGACTGGTAATCACGGCTTGGACATCCTGACCGCGTTTCAAAATATCTTTCGGATGCTTGATTTTCTTCGAGCGCGAAATGTCGGAAACGTGAACGAGTCCGTCAATGCCGTCTTCGAGTTCGATAAACGCACCGAAATCGGTAATATTGCGAATTTTGCCTGAAACGGTCATTCCGACACGATATTTTCCGGCAATCGTTTCCCAAGGATTCGGCTGCAATTGACGCATTCCGAGACTGATGCGGCGGTCTTCGGTATCAACACCGAGAACCTGAACTTCGACATCTTCGCCCGGTTTGAGCAGTTGTTTCGGACTCTTCGAGCGTTTCGACCAAGACATTTCCGAGACGTGAACAAGACCTTCAACGCCCGGTTCGAGTTCGATAAACGCACCGTATTCGGTGACGCTGGAAACTCTGCCGTGAATTTTCGCGCCGACCTGATAAATTTCAACGACACTCGACCACGGATCGGGAATCAGTTGTTTGTAGCCGAGCGAAACTTTTTCTTTTTCTTTATCGAGTTTAAGAACTTTAACCTGCACATTTTCGCCGGCTTTGAAAAGTTCCGACGGATTTTGCAGTCTGCCCCACGACATATCGGTAACGTGCAGAAGTCCATCAATCCCGCCGATGTCAACAAACGCGCCGTATTCGGTGAGATTTTTGATCGTTCCTTCGATCACAAAACCTTGTTCGAGTTTGCTCAGGGTTTCGCCTTTTTGCTGATTGATAACATCATCGGTCAAGGCTTTGCGCGAGAGAACGATGTTGTTGCGTTTACGGCTGAATTTGATAACTTTTGCTTCGATTTCCTTACCGCGAAACGAATCGAGATTAAAACTCGGACGCGAATCAACGAGCGAACCGGGCAAAAATGCTTCGACACCGTTGAGGTCAACGCGCAAACCGCCTTTCGTTTTATCAACCACATATCCGGTGATCGGTGTGCCGTCATTGTAGGCTTTTTCGATAATATCCCAAGATTTGCGGCGCAAAACATCGTTGCGCGAAAGAGTCGGCGGAGCATCGCCCGGATGAATGTTTTTGATGACGACCTCGATTTCATCACCGACTTTCACCGAAAGTTCACCGTCAACAACGGCAAATTCTTCGAGCGGAACAATCCCTTCCGATTTGTAACCGAAATCAACGACCGCACCGTGGTCGGAAATTCCGATAACCTTTCCTTTAACAGTTTCGCCTGAATGGAAGACCGTTTGCTCCTGCTCGAATTTTTCGAGAATCGAGCCAAAATCCTCATCACCCGAAGTTTGTTGTTCCGATAAGTTCTCATCCGCCGCCGTTTCAGCAGAAGTTACTTGTGTTTTATTTTCTGAAACTGAAGTTTCGCTTGTTAGGGGTTCTTCAATTTCTTTTATAACATCATTAGACATTTATGTTTACGTTAATTTCCTTAGTCAAAATATTTACTTTAAAAGTGCAAATCCTTTATTTTCGGTCAAACGAAGAGTTGATTGACGAAAGCGGAATTCGTCAATTATAGCTTTAAATAATGCGTATGGAAAGAAGATATTCTCTTTCGAGAGATTTTTGGTGAAGATTAAATTAAAAGAGAGAAAAGACATCTGTTTTGCTTCAATTCCGAAATCGCACTTTTGACCGAACAAAACTAGAATTTACATTCCGAAGTGCTTTGCTGTCAAGACAAAGCACTTAAAAATAACATTTTCCTTAAAATTTAACATGAAAAATTAGTTTCAATTACAAATTCCATTTTTTGAAATAAAAAATCAACGTCCGAATTCAATTTTCAGACGTTGATTGGTAAATTTTTGAAATAAAACTACATTCGCGTAATCAGATCGCCGACTGAACCGACCACACCGCTTTGTTTTTCCATCGCTTCTTTTGCCATTGTCGAAGTATTTTGAATGCCGGCAAGCCGCAGACGAAATTCGTCCGGGTTGGTCGAACCGCGCAAGGCTTCTTCAAGTCCGACTAAACCGGATTGATAAAGATAAAAAAGCGATTGGTCAAACGTCTGCATTCCGTATTGCGAAGTTCCGGCGGCGATTGCGTCGCGGATTTGCGTCGTTTTGTCTTCGTGCAGAATGTAGTCGCGGATGAGCGGCGTGGAAATCAAAACTTCGACTGCCGGCACGCGCGAATTCCCTTTTGCCGATTTCATCAAACGCTGTGAAACAACGGCTCTGAGCAGTCCGGCAAGTTGAATCCGAATAGATTTTTGCTGATACGGCGGAAATGCCGAAATGATGCGCGTCAAGGTTTCCGAAGCGTCTAAAGTATGCAGAGTCGAGAAAACGAGATGTCCCGTTTCAGCCGCCACAAGCGCGGTTTCGATAGTCTCCAGATCGCGCATTTCGCCGACCAGAATCACGTCCGGGTCTTGTCGCAGCGAACCGCGTAGGGCTTCGGCGAATGAACGCGTATCAACATCAATTTCGCGCTGTGTGATAAAGGATTTTTTGTCTTTGTGAAGAAATTCTATCGGGTCCTCGACCGTAACGACGTGACAGTTTCGCGTTTGATTGATGTGGTCAATCATTGCCGAAAGCGTCGTGGATTTACCCGATCCGGTTGTTCCCGTCACCAAAATCAAGCCGCGCTGTTCGTCGGCGATTTTATTGAGAATCGGCGGTAGACCGAGCTGCGCGAAATTACGAATGTTGTCGGAAATAACGCGGGCGACGATGCCGATTGAATTCCGCTGCTGAAAAATGTTAACGCGGAAACGTCCCAAGCCGGAAATTCCGTAACCGATGTCAACTTCGTAGGCTTCTTTGAAATGCTGCTTTTGACGATTGGACATCATCGAAAAAGCGAGTTCGAGTGTTTCTTCCTGATTCAGACGCTCCACGCCCGACAGCGGACGCAGTTCACCGTTTACCCGAATCACGGGAAAAGAACCTGCTCTGAGATGCAAATCCGATGCGCCGAAACTCATCGCCATTCGCAGTAAATCATCTATTCTGCTTGACATATTATTAGGATAGAAGACGCTTTTTTGTTTAAAGTCGGTGGAATGATTTCAAGCCCGGAAGTCGAAAAAGCCAAATTGTCCTCACTAAATTCTAGCCTTTAATAACAAACCTCGTCAATGTTTTTTTAAATTTCATCGAACTATTTGATTTGCCGACGTGAATTCACAGTGCAGAAACAGACGCGAAGTAAGTGTAATTTCGCAATTGACAACACACTTACTTCGCGCCTGTTTCTGCACTTTTTACTTCACCGACTAAATAAAGTGAACCTGTGACGCAAATCAAATTATTTTCAGTTGTAATTTCGGCGGCAATGTTTAGCGCATCGGCAACAGTTTCAGTAATAAAAACATTGGCGCGTGGAAAATCTTCGGGCAAAAATTCCAGCAAATCTTTTACGTCCATTGAACGCGGATTATCGGGCGCGGTCAAAATCAGTTTTTCGGCTTTGGAAAAAAGAATCGCTGCGATTTCGGACAAATTTTTATCGCGCATCGCACCGAAAATCATCACAATCGGCTGTTCGATAAATTCATCAAGGAATTCGCGTAAAGCCTTTGCTCCGGCGACGTTGTGCGCTCCGTCAAAAAGAAAGTTTTCGTAAAATTCGAGCCGTCCCGAATGCTTTGCTTTTTCTAAACCTGCCCAAATATCATTTTTTTCAATTTGAAATCCGAATTCGCGCAATGTTTCGGCAATGCTGACGGCGACGAGTGCGTTAGTGATCTGATGTTTGCCTGCCAAACCCAAAACAATATCGTGATAAACATCATTTTCGGTTGAAAAGTTAATGGAAATTACCGGCTGGTTTGAAATCAAAAATCGTTTTTTGATGTAAAAATCATCCGAAATAAGAATTGGTTTAACGCCGGCTTCGCGGCATTTATCAAAAATCACTTTTTCCGCTTCTTTTTGTTGCGACGCAAGAATTACTTTCGTATCCGCCCGAATAATCGCCGCTTTTTCCGCCGCAATTTCGGTCAAAGTTTCGCCTAAAATTTTTTGATGATCGTAATCAACCGGCGTAATCGCAACGATTTCGGCATTCGCGGCAGTCGTCGCATCAAAACGTCCGCCCAGACCGGTTTCCAAAATTGCGAGTTCGACATTTTCTTCCGCAAACGCCGTCAAAGCTATCGCCGTCACCTGCTCAAAGTAAGTCGGAACGGTTTCGAGGTCGCCTTTTTCAACTAAAAGTTCGGAAGTTTCTCTGATAATTGTCGCATAACGCACAAAATTTGCTTCGGAAATGTTCGCGCCGTTTATTCTGATTCGTTCGGTGACTGAAACAAGATGCGGCGAAGTCGTTAAACCGACTTTGATTCCCGCGCTCAAACAAATCGCTTCAAGAAAAGCGCACGTCGAACCTTTGCCGTTTGTCCCGGCAATCTGAACTTTTAAGTAATTTTGCTGCGGATTGTCTAACGCGTTGAGAAGTTTGCCGATATTCTCCAACCCAAGTTTCATCGCCAAAACTTCGTTGCCGAGATTGAGAAGATATTCGTAAGATTCAGAGAAATTCATTTAAGCCAAATTATTGAATAAACCTTGATAAAAATTAACTTTGTCAGCTTTTTCGGGCAAACCGGAAACTTGTGCGTCGCCAAGTTCGACGATTAACCATTCGCCGTTTTCTTTTTGGGCAATGTCCATCGTGAAAAAATTGCTCTCGACATTTTTTGCAGTTTCGCCGAAAAATTTGTGCGGAATTTCAAAATCTTCGTATTCGCCTTCCTCCCAATATTCAGAAGAAAAAAGCATTTTTCCATTGAGAAAAAACAATCTGAATTCTTTGGTCAAAGGCATCCCGCTTTTTGAATGAGTGGTCAGCGATTGAAATTTTATAAACTCCCGAAAAGCCAATCCTTCATTCAAATCTTCGCCTTGCAGTTCGAGAAACTTTTCAACGATTTGCTTAAGTTTTACTTTGTCGGAAGCGTTCGGAATAAAACACGCTTCAAACCATTCGTGTTTGCGTGATTTTACAAAATCTTTAACAATTATCGGCTTATTTCCAAAATCTAAAGTCGCCTCGAATACTTTTTCAAAATCAAATTTTTCGTCAAAATCCACAAAAACGGTTTTCGGCGTGTGTCTTTCAATAGATTTGTAGCATTCGGAAAGATAATGACAATTTTTATACTCAGTCGGCGAATTTATTAGTTGTAAATTCTTCTCTAAGAGTAAGTTATAGAGTTTTTCGTAAATCTCCGGCTTTAACATCCAACCGCGATAAATCGCCTTTTCAACATTATCGAAAGGTTTTATAAATCGTGTTGCACGAGCAGCATTTCCGTCGCGGACAAGAATTTCGTAATCAATTAATTCAACATCAAAGCCAACTTTTTTTGCTGACTCGGCTTCGCTTTCATAAACAAAATCAACTTTATTCGTTTCAAAAGGTTCTAAGCAAAAGACGATTTTCATTGATATTTCACGCAGTTTTTATGAGACTTTGAGAAATTATTATTTAAGTGATTGTTCATTTGAACGAGTCAAAAGGTAAACTCTTTCGTGAAGCTCACCGACAGCGGCTTTTGTGCTGTAATTACGGCGCGGTTCTCCGAAATCTGTGATTCAAGACGATCAAATTGATTATAATTTTTGACAATTCCCTGCCGAACTGCTTCAAATTGAACTTCGACGTAATTTTTCAGTTCTGCGAGTTCTTGTTTAATTTCCTTCTGACCAATTTCAAGTTTATCTAATCTTTGATTTTGACTATTTTCCAGATCATCTAATCTTTTAATAAAATCCTGGCGCAAACCGTTAATTGCTGCGATAATTTGATTGAAATTTTCTTTCGTTTCCGTCTCGAAAGTTGACGTTTGCGAATTTTTGTCTTTGCCGTTCATAATCAATTTTATTTTAGCACGATTCGGTAATCTTAATTAGTGATATTTTTGTTCATCATAAAATTGAGCAGACGAACCAGCGTTTCGCGCATTTGGCGGCGGTCAACGACCATATCAACCATTCCGTGTTCGAGCAGAAATTCCGAGCGTTGAAAGCCTTTCGGCAATTTTTGGCGAATCGTTTGTTCGATCACGCGCGGACCGGCGAAACCGATTAAGGCTTTCGGTTCAGCGACGATACAGTCGCCGAGCATCGCAAAACTCGCCGTCACGCCGCCGGTTGTCGGGTCGGTCAGCACGGAAATAAACGGCAGACGAGCATCGTGCAGACGCGCGAGTGTCGCGGAGATTTTCGCCATCTGCATCAGCGAATAAGTTCCTTCCTGCATTCGTGCGCCGCCCGAAGCCGAAAAAATAATGACTGCGCCGCGTGTTTCATAAGCTCTCTCGATGAGGCGCGTAATTTTTTCGCCGACCGCCGAACCCATTGAACCGCCGATAAATGACATATCCATCGCGCCCGCATACGTTAAATGTCCGCCAACCAAACCTTTGCCGGAAACAATCGCTTCGGGCAAACCGGACGATTTTTTCGCGGCTTCGATGCGGTCTTTGTAAGGCTTTGTATCTACGAATTCGAGCGGATCAGCCGACGTGATTTCTTCGTCGAGTTTTTCGTATCTGCCGTCGTCAAATAAAGTGTCGAGGCGTTGACGTGCGCCCAGTCGGAAATGATAAGCACAATGCGTACAAACTTGCAGTGATTCGATCAATTCGCGTTTATAAAGTGCGTTTTCACATTCGGGGCATTTGACGAAAATGCCTTCGGTTTTGACCGTGCGCTCTTCGCCGTTTGATTGTTCTTCAATTTTTGGTTTGTTTCTGCGAAACCAAGACATATTTAATAATTAAAACTTTTTCTATAATAATGTTGACTAGAGTAGCACAAGGAAATTTAAGGTGAAAGGAGAGTAATTTTTCAGTAATTTTTGGCGTAACGAATAAATGTTAAGGACAAATATTTGTGACTTAAAATACCGTAATGTTTACTTAACTCAAATTACCATTGAAATGTCTTGATAAGCGTGTTGATTATTTCAAAACTTCGAGCATTTCGCGGTGAATCAGACCATTTGAACCGCAGATCGGCGGTGCATAGACGTTATATTTTTCGCCGTTGTAATGTGTTACTTGTCCGCCGGCTTCTTCAATTAAAAGCAATCCGGCGGCAACGTCCCAGGGGTTTAAGCCTTCTTCCCAAAATCCGTCAAACCGTCCGCAAGCGACATACGCCATATCAATCGCCGCCGAACCGTCGCGCCGGACTCCGCGTGAATGAAGGAGAAAATCCGTCAAATGCCGCGCGAAATTTTCCTTTTTCTTAAAGTTATACGGAAAGCCGGTGACGATCAGCGATTCAGAGAGTTTTTCGGTGTCGGAAACGCGAATCGGCTTGTTATTTAATGTCGCGCCTTTTCCTCGTTCAGCCGCGAAAAGCTCGTTGCGCGTCGGGTCGAACGTCACGCCGATCACGATTTCGCCGTCGTGTTCGAGCGCGATTGTCACGCAGAAACACGGGTAACCGTGCGCGTAATTCGTCGTCCCGTCGAGCGGATCAATAATCCATTTCCAGGTGTTCACGCCGTCAAGCAGCACCGCATCGCCCGATTCTTCCGCCAGTATCGCGTGTTTCGGGTAATAACTTTGAATGCGTTCGATAATTAATTTTTCTGAAGCGAGATCGGCTTCCGTGACGAGATTGATGTCGCCTTTTTTGAAAATACCGATTTTCCGTCCGAATTTTTCTAGTAAAATCTGTCCAGCATCACGCGCCGTTTCGATTGCAAAATTAAGCATAATAAAGTTTAAAAGTGAAAAAGTTTAAAAGTGAAAGGTCATTCGGTGAGATTCAACAAAACTTTTTCACCTTTTTACTTTTTCACTTTTAAACTTTTCTTATCTGAAAAAAATGTCAACGTAATCGGTCACGCCTTCGCACGGGTTATTCATTTCCATCAACCGCCAATATTTGCGCGAGCCGGTGATTTTGAACGTCATTTCGCCGTTTCTCTCGCACGGTTCGCCGTTGTTGATGTCCTTGATCTGCATCACAATCGAGCCGTCGAATTTGAAGTCTTTTGCGTTGATTTCAGTAATTGTGCCGTTGACTCTGACAAAATCGCTGCCGCCGCGTTGTTTTTGTTCGCCTTTGAGATAAAGCATTCCGCCTTTATTGGTGACGGTTGCCGCGCCGAAATAATCCCAACTGATCCATTGCAGCGACAGTTTGTGTCTGCCGAGCAGCATCGTTCTCGCTTTGGCATCATTGACCGTCGTTTTCTGCGCGAACGCCGAAAACCCGAAGATTGTAACTGTTAAAAATATTGCAAAAATAAATTTTCTAATCATAAATCCCTCCGCTGACTCGGACGCAAGATCAATTTGTTTTTGCATTTGCGTTCGACAGATATTTTTCGCTCAGACGGAGAAATTCTTGCACCTGCGAATCCCAGAAAACCCAATCGTGTTTACCCGGAAGTTCGCGGAATTCGTGCGGAATTTTCTTTTCGACAAGCAGTTGGCTGAAATCGCGGTTCTGCGTAATTAAACCGTCTTCCGTTCCGCAATCGAGATAAATATAAGGCAGTGATTTTACTTTTTCGGGCGTGATTTCGCGCACTATTTTATAAATATCGTTGTCTGCACGAGTCTGACTATTTTCCGCGCCGTAAACTCCCATAATCGAATCTGTCAACGGCTTCCAAGCCGTGCCGAGTATTTTGTCATTCCACGAAGCCGCGCCGAGTGCGCCGCTGAATGAACCGACGACGACAAATTTTTCGGGAAATTTCAAGCCGAATTTGAGCGAACCGTAACCGCCCATCGAAAGTCCGGCAATCGCGCGATGCTGACGGTCGCCTAATGTTCGATAATTTTTGTCAATTTCGGGCAGTAATTCCTGAACGATATAGCTTTCGTATTTGTCGTTCGCAACGGTCGCGCTGTCCGAATACCAGCCGTTATCGCCTTCGGGCATCACGATTAGGTAATTGTATTTTGCCGCGTAATCTTTGAGTTTTGTCTTGTCCGCCCAATCATTAAAATGTCCGGTCAGACCGTGAATCAAATAAAGCACCGCGAATTTATCCGTTTTATTTGTTGCATAGCCTGTCGGCAAAATAACGCGATACGGCATTTCACGCGCCATCAGCTTACTGTTTAGTTTTAGGTCTTGCGGCAAAGCGGAAGTTTGAACAACAGCTTTTGTGACAACCTGTTTTATTGACGCTTTTTGAGCATAAATGGAAAAAGTCAGCGTGAAAAATAAAATCGAAAACGCGCAATATTTTAAGTGCTTCATTTAATTTCTCCTAATTTAACCGAACACTTTACCAAACCAGCCGCCTTCATCTTTGTGTGAAATCTGCGCGAGTTCGCCCGCATCCATCCAAACACCGTGGCATTTGTCGCAAACGTCAATTTTGATGCTCTCAAAATCGGTTTCGTGCAGCGTTCCATCACATTTCGGGCATTGCAGTTCAAGACTTTTCGTTGATTCTGACTGAATTTTCGCTCTCATCTTTTCGAGTAATTCCCTTTCCTGATTGCGAAAATATTCGTTTTCCAAAGCTCTTCCACGGTCATCCAATTCAATCGGCATAAATATTTAATCTCCTATTTTTGATAAATTTGTCGTTAGGAAAAAAATAACAGTTGGGAAAGTAAAAAGTAAAAAGTAAAAAGTAAAAAGTTGGGAAAGTAAAAAGTAAAAAGTTGCTGTCTTCATTATGAAAAATGAAAAATTATTGAAGAACAATCACTTCTTGTTTTTTTACTTTTTACTTTTTACTTTTTACTTTTTACTTTTTACTTCAAGACTCTGATTTGTGAATTGAGCGGACACGTTGACGGGCTTTTTTGGAGCGGCGAATCGTGTTTCGCTTTTTGAGACTCGTTTCCGCCCAATCGGAAACTTGTTTGAGCGGATGCCATTCAAAATCTTCGAGCGGCAATACTTCGCTGGCTGAATCTCTTAACTTTAATGTTCCGAATGAGATAAAAATTATTGCGGCATTAAAAATAAATCCAATCAGAACAACTAACCAACCCGGCGCGAGTCCGACCGAAGCGCGCTGCAAGAAAATATCGGTCGGCGTGTAATTTGAACCGCTGACCATAATCGGCGACGGATGAATGTAAACTTTGAGCGTCCAACTGAGCGCGAGCAGCATAAAAATCCACAAATAATTACTCCGAAGCCGTCTGCCTAACGCTTCCCAAATGCTGATCGTAAAGTGCGGATTGATCAAATCTGCCGAAATGTGGTCTGCCCATTCCTTATCCGGCGGAATCGTTCGATGAGAAAGCATGGGCGCAAAATATCCGGTTTCAAGCACGCGGACACGTTTTGCCCAAACTTCGTAATAACGGTATCGCCGCGCCTCCATAAAGAGAAAGATCGTCACTAGAATCGAGTTGATCGGAATCGCAAAATGCGGATTGTCGGGCGAACTAAAGACAAATGAAAGCGTCGCGCCCGCCGTAATTACCGCCCAATTCGTCGTTGCATCGAGCCGTCCGCGCCAGACATTTGACCGCTGAATCTCGCCGCGATAAAAATGCACCATCGCCGTATTAAATTCCGACGGCGAAAGTTTCTGGGCGATTGTGATCGGCGTTGATTTAGGCTTCTGGCTGCGTGCGCGAACTTCTTCGGCAAGTGATTGAAAAGAGGCGGGCAATCGGCTGATGTGAATATCTTCGTCGGTCGTAAAATTATCGAACCGAACTTCGTCTTTCATAACGCATTTTAGGACTGGAAAATTAAAAATCGTGAACGCTTTTACTGCCAACTTAGATTTAATCACTTTCAATGTGTTGATGCAAGATTTTTTAATATTGTTTGATAAATAAATTCCCTAATGCAATTTCAAACATCACAACAGCGGAAAAGCGGGCGCGAAGCGCAACCCTTCCCGACCTGTAATTACTTTTAACTTACCCGTTTTACTTTGGCTTGAATTCAAGTTTAACTTTTAAATTCAAGATTAAACTAATTTCAAGTCGGGAAGGGTTGCGGCTTCCGCGCCCGCCAAACATCGCTTTTTACACTTTTTACACTAGATTCACATTATTCGTATGTGTTTACTATTGAGTCTGAGAATTTTCACCTAACTTTCATTTTAATTATGCGTCAGCTAAAATTCTTTTCGATGATGGAAACCGACGAATTTTGGATGCGAAAGGCAATTGAAGCCGCAAAGGAAGCCGGAACTTTCGGCGAAGTTCCGATTGGCGCGTGTTTAATTGACGCTCAGGGCGAACTTTTAGCCGTTGCCGGAAACCGGACGATTGCAAATAACGATCCGACGGCGCACGCCGAAATTCTGGTTTTGCGCGAAGCCGCCGCGTTGATTCAAAATTATCGCTTGGTTAATTCAACGATTTACACAACCATCGAACCGTGCGCGATGTGCGCCGGTGCGCTCGTCAATGCGCGAATCAAACGCCTTGTTTACGGCGCAAAGGACGAAAGATTCGGCGCGGTCGAAACTCTCTTTAAGATTTGTGACAGCGAATTTTTGAATCACAAAATCGAAATAGTTTCAGGTATTTTAGCCGACGATTGCCGTGAATTAATGCAAAATTTCTTTCGACGAAAACGCGCAAATCAAAAATTAAAAGTAAGTCCTGAGTAGTACAAACGACTCTAGACTCAAGACTTATCACTCAAGACTTAAAATAATTGTTCATCCGACTTGAAATTTCTGCGCTCACACCCTTAAAATATAAAATTCGCCCGTGCGGAGAGGTGCGAGAGTGGTTGAATCGGACAGTCTCGAAAATTGTTGAACCCTAACGGGTTCCGTGGGTTCGAATCCCACCCTCTCCGCCATTTGATAATTAAAAAGCAATACAAGACTTGCCCCCGAAATGCCCCCTTTTTTGGCTAAATTAAAAAAGGAGATTTTCGGTTATGCCACTGGTAAAAAGATTAGCGTCCGAATTTATCGGCACGCTTTGGTTGGTTTTGGGCGGTTGCGGCAGTGCGGTTTTCGCGGCAGCCTTCCCGGAACTCGGTATCGGTTTTGCAGGCGTTTCGCTTGCTTTCGGATTGACCGTTTTGACGATGGCTTATGCTGTCGGACATATTTCGGGCGGACATTTTAATCCGGCAGTTACATTCGGACTTTGGGCAGGAAAGAGATTTCCTGCTTCCGAAATTTTGCCGTATGTCGTCGCGCAAGTGGTCGGCGCGATTTTCGGCGCGGGCATCATATACATTATCGCAAGCGGTAAAGCCGGATTTGCGATCAACGCGACGAAAGCCGGAGCTTTTGCAACCAACGGTTTCGACGCTTTTTCGCCGGGTGGTTATTCGATAGTCGCGGCGTTTACTGCGGAAGTTGTTTTGACTTTCGCGTTTTTGACAATTATTTTAGGTTCGACGCATAAACGTGCGCCGGTCGGTTTCGCACCGATTGCGATTGGACTCGGATTGACCTTGATTCACTTAATTTCAATTCCGATCACGAATACTTCGGTTAATCCGGCACGCAGCACGGGCGTTGCAGTTTTTGTCGGCGGAACACCGCTGCTCCAACTCTGGATGTTTTGGCTCGCGCCGATTCTCGGAGCAATCGGTGCCGGTTTTTTCTATTCGTGGCTTTCGAGCGACCGCGAAGATGAGCCGCATATTGTCGGGGAAAATTAGTTCTTTTAAGTTATTTAGGAGAGGTGCAAGAGTGGTTGAATTGGCAGCATTGGAAATGCTGTGAACTCGAAAGGGTTCCGTGGGTTCGAATCCCACCTTCTCCGCCAGTTCGATTTCGGATTGTGGATTTAGGATTGTGGATTTTAATTAAATCCCAAATCCGAATTCCCAAATCTCTATATGGCTTCAGGCTCCGCACAAGGTTTGAGTTGTGAACTCCGCTAGATTCGGAAGAAAGCAACGGCAGCAATTTCAGCTTGTGTTGCGGTTAAGTCTGAAGCCTCCAATTTATAAAAAGGTCAGTGAATTTATTTTCATTGACCTTTTTTGATTGACAGTTCATTAAACTTGTATTATAAAAAAATGAACACTCGTTCGTTTTTATGCCAAAACTTAGCCAAGAAGTCATCGCCGAAAAAAAATCGGTCATCGAATCAGCCGCTAAGGAACTGTTTATTAAACAAGGCTTTCACGCGACGGCAATGCGCGATATTGCGAAAACAGCGGATGTTTCCATCGGGAATTTATATAATTACTACGAAACCAAGGAACAGATTTTTGAATCAATCATCGGAAATTATCTACTGACAATTAACAGTCGTCTGAAAAATATTTTTTCCGAAATCGAGAATCCGCTCGAACCGAAAGGTCTTTTGAAACTCGGCGAACTGGTCAAAAATATGATTGATCAACATCAAGATTTTTGGCTTTTGATGTATATTGATGTGCTGGAATTTGATAACCGGCATTTTCGTTTGATGTTTGACGGCTTGAGCGCGAAGTTGCGCGTTCGCTTTGCAAATGAATTTAACAGCGCGAAATCAAACGGTTTGGTGCGCGAAGGAATTGATCCGGCAGTTGCCTACACTGCCGTCTATATGCAGTTTTTCAATTATTTTCTGGTCGAAAAACTTTTCGGCGGAAATTCCCATTTCGGTTTAAGTGATGAAGACGCGATCAAATCGCTGACTGATATTTTTTGTTACGGTGTTTTGCAAAACAAGGCAGAAACCCGCGCGTAAGCAAGGGTGTTTAACGTATTATATTTGCACCCTTGCTTACGCGCGGGTTTCTGCCTTCAATTGAAAAAAGAAACGAAGTTTGTTTCTTTTAATTATCATACAATCAAAAACGGACGTTCGTTTTTATTGCAATATTTCTTATTTTATCGGAGGCTAAAGATGATTCGGAAGGATTTTTATTAGTAATTTTGCTGTTTTCAGTTGGTCTGACCAATTTACTCGCTCAAGGCACAACCGGACAGATCAGCGGAACTGTCACCGACCCGAACGGCGCGGTAATTTCAGGTGCAAGCGTCAAAGTGACGAACGCCGATACCAATTTCAGCCGGACGGCGACCTCGAATGAAGAAGGTTTTTATTCATTACAGCTTTTGCCTGTCGGTAAATATAATGTCGAAATTAGAACGCAAGGATTTGCGCTTTTCAGTGCTGAAACTGTTGTCAATGTGTCACAAACGACCGTTGTTGACACTCAACTTAGCGTGCTTGGGGCTGATCCAATTACGGTCAATGTCGAAGCACCTGTTTTACAGCTCGAAACCTCGCAAAACGGCAGAACAGTCGAGGGCGAAACGATTCGCCAATTGCCGCTTCCGACACGAAATTTTCAACAGCTTCTGACACTCCAAGCCGGAGCGCAATCGTCGGTTTCAAACACGACCGAACTCGGACGCGGCGACGCGACAATTTCCGTTAATGGTCAGCGCACGACTTCAAATTCAGTGCGGATTAACGGCGTTGACGCAAATTCAATCGGCACGAATTCGACTCCGAACATCGCCGTTCCCGCAACCGATTCGTTGCAGGAATTTGTCGTTCAGACTTCGCTCTACGATGCCTCGAACGGACGCAACGCGGGCGGCAATGTCGAAGCGATCACACGCGGCGGTTCAAACGATTTTCGCGGCAATGTCTATTATTTTCTGCGCGATAAAAGTCTGGCGGCAAACGAGCCATTTATCAAAGCGCGAGGTTTGGAACGCCCCGAATTTCGCCGTCAACAATTTGGCGGAACGCTCGGCGGTCGAGTTGTGCGCGACCGAATTTTCTTTTTCGGTTCGTATCAGGGAACGCGCGAACGCAACGGTTATTCGCTCGTCAACAGTTTGACTTCGCCGAATATTCCGCTCGGTTTGACCGATTCAAACCGTAACGCGGCGGCACTTGCAGCAGCCTTCGGCATCGCAAATCCGGCGACGATCAGCAGTGTTTCGCTGGCGATTTTGAATGCGCGGCTGCCGGGTGGAAATTTTGCGATTCCGTCGTCGGGCGCAAGCGGCAGACCGGCAAACTGTTTGGCGACGCTGGCGACAAATCTCTGTCCCGTGACCGTTCCGCAGACGGGCGTTTCGCGTTTCCGTGAAAATCAATTTAACGCGAACGGCGATTTTATAATTTCCGACAGACACAACATTGCGGCGAAGTTTTTTGTCGCCGACAACCCGACATTTCAGTCAAATTACAACTTTGCGGGACTCGGCAACGGCGAACGTCAACTTATTGGTTTCGGCGGCGATTTGACGATCAAACAAAAACTTTATTCGATCACCGACAACTACATTTTTTCGCCGAATATCGTCAATCAAGCGCGTTTCGGCTTTAATCGTCTGCGCGTCACGAGTCTTCCGCAAGAACCGTTCACGGCGGCTTCGCTCGGTATTACGAGTCCGCTCGCTTCCCTTTTTCCGGGCGCGCCGACGATTCAGCTTGCCGGGTTGGATTCGCAGTTTTTCTTCGGTTCCGCGCCGCTTGCCGATCAATCTTCGCGCATCAACGGCTATAATTTCAGCGATGTTCTGTCGGTCACAAAGGGAAATCATCGTCTGCGATTCGGCGGCGAATATCGTTTTTCGCAGGTCAAATTTTACTTTAACGCCTTTTCACGCGGGCAGATTATTTATTCGAGCTTTAATAATTTCCTGACCGGAACAGGAACTTCGCTGATCGGTTCGGGCGTTTTCGACCGTTATTACAAGGTCAAAGACACCAACTTTTTCGCGCAGGACGACTGGAAAATCAACAATCGTCTGACGATAAATATCGGCTTGCGCTACGATTTATACGGACTTCCGGTTGAAAATCAAGGTCGCCTCGTCAATCTTTTATTCGATCAAATTCGCATCGGCACAACTGCCGCGCCGGTTGGTGCGCCGAATGGTTTTGTGCAAGCCGAAGGCGGCGGTTTGGCAAATGTTCCGACGGTGACGAAAACGCTCGTGCCGGTTGATAAAAACAATTTTGCGCCGCGTTTCGGATTTGCGTTTGTTTTGGATGAAAAATTGAAGATGGTTTTGCGCGGCGGTTACGGAATTTACTATGACCGAATTTCGACGCGCTACGCTAACACGCAGCTTTTCAATTATCCGTATTTCGCGCTCGGCGTTGGACTTCCGGGAGTTTTACGAACTGCGGCAGACCCGTTTATTCCGCTTCCGTTACCTTCGCAATTTCCGGTTATTCCGAATCTTCCATCGCCGCTTTCGCCGCTTTCGCCGTTCGTCGGTGTTCCGGTCGCGGGCGTTTATGTTGATCCGAATCTGCGGACTCCGTATATTCAGCAGTTCAATTTCGGTCTGCAATGGGGAATTTTCAAGAATTATGTGCTGGACATCGGCTATGTCGGCAACAAAGGAACAAATCTTTTACAGGTTATCAGCCCGAATCAGCCGATTTACAATTCGGCGACGAATTCGTTTGCGACACCTTTTTCGGGCGCGGTTATTTCGGCTCTGAAAAACGCGACTGGCGGCGTTCAGCAGATTCAGACGACTTCGCTTTCGACTTATCATTCGCTGCAAACTTCTCTGACCAAACGATTTTCAAACGGTTTGCAGTTTTTGGCGGCATATACCTTCGGCAAATCAATTGATTATTATTCGGGTGCGCCGGTTAATGAAGTAGCAAATGTGTTCGGCGACCAGCGCGATTGGCGCAAAAATCGCGGTCGTTCGGACTTTAACCGCGAACATCGTTTGGTTATCAGCGGAGTTTATTCGCTGCCGAAACATAATTACGAATCAGGATTTGCGAAAGCAATTTTGAATGATTGGCAAGTTGCCGGAATCGCGGTTTTCCAATCGGGTTTGCCGTTTTCGATTGTTGATAATCCGGGTAACGCCGTCATTCAGCGGGCAAATTATAATCAGAATTTCAACGGCAATATTTACACGAGCGGCAATGTTTCACAGCGTTTGAACGGTTATTTCAACACGGCGGCGTTCATTACTTCCAAGCCGCGACTCGATAATACGGCAGTCGGCGTGGTCAATAATCCGAATTTCGATCCGGCGAATCCGTTCGGCAACACGACGCGCAACGGTTTTACCGGACCGGGACAGAAAAACGTGGATATTTCGCTGATTAAATTTATCCCGTTCACCGAAAAACTGCGCGGCGAATTTCGCATCGAAGCCTTTAACATTTTTAATTGGGTAAATTACGCGCTCCCGAACAACAACATTTCGGGCGCAAACTTCGGACGCATCGAACGCGCCGCGACCGGACCGCGAGTTCTGCAAATAGGTTTGAAACTAAATTTTTAGCGAAGGCAATCAGTATAGTGAGCGGTAGCGAACACCTGACTCAGCGGAGTTCATTAAGGACTATCAGACTCGCTACCGCTCGCTATACTGATTATTTTCCAAAAGGAGGAATTTTATGATATTGAACAAAAGTCTTTTTCGTTTCTTTCTTTTCTGCTTGTTGGTTTGCAGTTCGGCTTCAATCAGTAATGCACAACTAACTTCTAACTTCCAAACTTGGTTAAACGCGAACGGCTACAGCGGTTACGATTTTGTCCGAAGCGATTTGGGCGCGAATGGAAGTTATGGCGGAAGGGCGAATTCGTCGGATACTATCGTTAATCAGCCGGTCATTTTTATTCACGGAAATTCGGATTCTGCGCTCGGTCAAAGTTCGACGGCGACGGGTTGGAATGCTTCGATCAATTATTTTTTGTCGCAGGGTTATAAAACGAGCGAGATTTACGCAACGACTTGGGGTGATGCGAATCCGTTTTTGTCGGCTTATCAATATCATTCCAAACCGAATCTGCAAAAAATTCGCGCATTTATCCAAGCCGTCAAAGCCTACACCGGCGCGACAAAAGTTGATATTGTGACTCATTCGATGGGCGTAACTCTCACGCGCAAAGCGATTTTGGGCGGAAGCGCAAACGATGCGGCAAACGGCGGAAGCTATAATCTCGGTTCACCGCTGACTTCGAGCGTGGACACATTTGTCGGCATCGCGGGCGCAAATCAAGGTTTGGTTTCGTGTTATCAAACCGGCGGCACAACGCCGACCTGCGCCAATACGAACGGACTTTATCCGGGTTATTTGTATTTCGGATTCGTCACGGGCGTGTCGAATATTTTGACGAATATGAACGCAAGTTCGCATTACGAAGGAACAAATGTTTATTCGATCTGGTCAACCGTTGACGAAGTAATTGGCTACGGCGATGTCGTCTATGGACAATACACGTCGCAAATTCCGTCGCAAAACGGCGAAAAAAGATTTACCGCCGTGCCTTACGGACATATCAATTCAAAGGATTTGAGCGGCTATTATCAATGGCGAATGGTCAAATTTCACGCAGTGAATTAGTTTAGGAAGTTTAGGAAGTTTGGGAAGTTTTGAAAGTATTTTTCTTCCTCAACTTTCTAAACTTCCTAAACTTCCCAAACTAAACAGATGAACCTTTTTTACGAAACTCACGGCGACGGCGCACCTGTTATTTTGATTCCCGGTTTTGCGTCGGGCGCGTGGACTTGGTTTCGGCAAATTGATGATTTATCGAAGGATTTTCGGGTAATTACATTCGATCCGCGCGGCATCGGAAAATCGAAAATTGACGAATTAACCAATCTTTCGATGCAGACATTTGTCGAAGACGTTTTGCAGATTTTGGATGAATTGAAAATTGAAAAAGCGAATGTTTTAGGTGCGAGTTTCGGCGGATTTGTCGCGCAGGAATTGGCTTTGCGCGTTCCCGAAAGGTTGGATAAGTTGATTCTCGCCTGCACAACGGCGGGCGGCGCAAATCACGTTCGTCCGAGTGTTGAAATTTTACGTTCGTTTTCGCCCGATCCGACATTGCCGCTCGGCGAAAAGATTCGCAAATTCATTCGTCCGGCATTTACCGATGAATTTAATGAAAATCACGCCGACGAAGTAGAAAAAGTTTGCCGAATGCGTGAACAAAACACTGTTTCCGACGCGGTTTATCTCGCGCAATTGCAAAGCGCATTTTCGCTCGACACAGAAAGCCGTCTTAGTAAAATTAAAAACAAAACCTTGGTCATTACAGGCGATAAAGATAACGTCGTGCCGATGCAGAATTCGGTCAATTTGGCGGCAAATTTGCCAAACGCAACTTTGAAAATTATCGAAAACGGCAGTCACTTATTTTTTATCGAAAACGCCGTCGAATTTAATCGCGCGGTAGAAGAGTTTTTGAAAACTAATTGTCCACAGATAAACACAGATGGACACAGATAAGATAAAAGGATAAGAGAAAGATTTATCTTAATCAAAATCAAAAAATCTGTGTTTATCTGTGTTCATCTGTGGATAAAATAAAAATGAGAAACGCAAAAATTATCGGGACAGGTGTTTCCGTTCCCGACAAAATTTTAACCAACGACGATTTGAGCAAAATGCTCGGCGAAGACATCACGGATTTTGTCGTCAATAATCTCGGAATCGAACAGCGGCACGTTCTCGCCGATGACGAAAGCGCGGCTGATATTGCGGCAAAAGCGGCGGAAAACGCGCTCAACGATGCGGGAATTTCAGCGGAAGAAATTGATTTGATAATCGTGGCGACCGACACGCCCGAATATCTTTCGCCGGGGACTTCGGTCGTCATTCAGCATCGAATCGGCGCGAAAAATGCGGGAACATTTGACACGAATTGCGCTTGCGCCGGATTTGTCACGGCACTCGACACCGCTTTTAAATACATTATCGCCGACGCGCAGTATAAAAATATTTTAGTCATCGGCGTTTATGCGATGACGAAGTTTCTCGATTGGACGGAAAAGAAAACCGCGACGATTTTTGCCGACGGCGCGGGCGCGATTGTTTTGCAAGCCGACGATTCGGGCGAACACGGCGTTCTCGCGTCAAAACTCGAAGCGATGGGCGAATATAACGATTTTTTAGGCATTTTCGCGGGCGGTTCAAAAACTCCGATCACGGCGGAAATTCTCGAAAACGGCTATTACAACAAAGTCCGTTTCGCCAAACGCACGCCGCCCGAAATCAATTTTGTCGGCTGGCAGCGCATCGTCAAAGAATTATTAAATCGCACTGATCTGACACTCGACGATGTTAATTTATTTTTGTGGACGCAGGTTAATCTTTCGACGATAAAAGAAGTAATGGTGGCACTCAATCAGCCGTTTGAAAAGACGCACACGATAATGCAGAAATGGGGCTACACGGGTTCGGCGTGTATTCCGATGGTTCTGCACGACGCGCTTGCCCACGGAAAACTAAAACGCGGCGACACCGTTGTTCTTTGCGCTTCCGGCGGCGGAATAAATATGGCTGGTTTGATTTTAAAATATTAAACACATAGAAACATAGAAAACATAGTTTTTCCTTGATTTCTATGTTTCTATGTTTCTATGTGTTAAAAATCTTATGAAATTGAAAAATGTCTATCAACTATTTCGAGAACAAACTGCCAAATATCGCGGCGAGAATGTTTTTTATTCGCGTGACCATTATGACGGTTGGAAATCGCAGACTTGGAATGATTTTGAGGAACAGGTTCATAATTTCGCGTGTGCTTTGTTGGCGAAAGGTTTGACGCGCGGCGCGAGTGTCGCAATTCTCGCAGGAAATGTGCCTGAATGGACGATTGTTGATGTCGCCACGATTGCAGCGGGCGGTGTCGGAGTCGGCATTTATCCGACGAGTTCGGCGGAGCAGTGCGAATATATTATCAATCATTCGGACGCAGAATTTGTGTTTGTTGATTCGTTGAAACAATTTGAAAAAGTCTCGCAGATTTATTGTCCAAATGTAAAAGAAGTAATTTGTCTTGAAAGGCGGAAACCCGCGCGTGAGCAAGGGTGCGATTTGGTTGAACAGAAAGGCACCCTTGCTCACGCGCGGGTTTCCGTCTTTGATGATTTTCTCGCTTTCGGTAAAAAAAACCTCAAAGAATTCTTGCCGCAAATCGAAGAAATCGCAAATAATACACAACCAACCGAAACGGCGATAATGGTTTACACTTCCGGCACGACGGGACAGCCGAAGGGCGCGATGTTGTCGCACCAATATATTTTGAATTCGTGCGAATCGCTCAAAAATTCCGTGCCGATCTTTCACGAAGACGTTTCGTTTTCCTATTTGCCGGGTTGCCACGTCGCGGAGCGGATTTCGGGCATTTACAATCGTTTGTATAACGGAACTGCCGCGCATTTTGTTGATGATTTGTCGCGGCTTTATGCTTATATGCTCGAAGTCAAACCGACGGTTTTCGCGTCTTTACCGCGATTTTTCGAGAAGATTTATGCCAAAGTTGTTTCAGAATTCGGACAAGACGCGAGCGAGCAATCTTTGAAGGACGCTTTCGGCGGCAGAATCAGATTATTAACGAGTGGCGGCGCACCGCTTCCGAACGAGATTGCCGCGTTTTTTGCCGAACGCAATTTGCCGATATTGCAGGCTTACGGATTGACGGAAAACATCTGTGTCGCGTTTAATACAGTCGAAAATTTGAAGTTCGGAACAGTCGGAAAACCGATGCCGATGTGCGAAATTCGCATTGCCGCAGACAACGAGATTCTCGTTAAAAGTCCGATGATGTTTTCGGGTTATTACAAAGACGCGGAAAAAACCGCCGAAATGTTTGACGCTGACGGCTGGCTGAAAACCGGCGATTTGGGAAGTTTGGACGATGACGGATTTCTAAAAATCACGGGACGCAAAAAGGAAATCATCGTGCTGTCTTCAGGCAAAAACGTCGCGCCCGCGCTGGTCGAAAATCTCGTTAAAGAAAATCATCTCGTGTCGCAGTGTTTCGTGTCGGGCGACGGCAAAAGTTACTGTGTCGCGCTCATAACTTTAAATCAAGCGGAGGCTGAAATGTTTGCGCGGGCGAATGGTCTTTCGTTTGACAGCATCGCCGATTTAACCAAAAATCAAGCGATTTACGATTTAATCGAAGCGACTGTCGAAAAAGCCAATACACGACTTTCATCGTCGGAACAGATTAAAAGATTTACGATATTGGAGCGCGATTTTTCACTTGAAACGGATGAGATTACGCCGACTTTGAAAATTAAACGTAATGTCATTAGCGAAAAGTTTGCAGATAAAATCGAACTTTTATACAAAATGTAGGGGCGACGGCTTGTCCTCGCCCGAAGCGTTGAAAATACATTCAATATCGAAAGAATGCGAACGCTTTTTCGCTTCGCTCATCGGGCGACCACAAGGGAATCGCCCTTACATTTTGCCACGTCTTTCGGAGAAAATTATGACTTCTTTTAACAAAACTTTTTTATCTTTAATTTTCATCGCCGTTTTTTGTTTTTCGGTTCACGCTCAGACTGCGCCGACTGAAAAAAATGTCACAATTTTCGGTGCGAAAATTCGTTATCTCGAAGCGGGCGATGCGGCGAAACCGACGGTGATTTTGCTTCACGGACTCGGCGCGAATGCGGAATCGTGGCAGTTTAATATTGTGCCGCTTGCGGCAAATTATCACGTTATTGCACCGGATCAAGTCGGTTTCGGCAAATCGGACAAGCCTTTGATAAAGTATCGGCTCGGCACTTATGTTGATTTTCTCGACAAATTTATGGCGGAACTGAAGATCGAAAAAGCCGCGCTCGTCGGCAATTCGATGGGCGGTTGGGTTGCCGCGATGACGGCGATCAAATATCCGAATCGCGTCGAGAAAATTGTTCTCGCAGATGCCGCCGGAATTACGCCGAAAGAGGTAGATTTCGACCGCATTTATCAATTGAATAATTCAACCCGTGATGAAGTTCGCGCTAATTTGAAATTGATTTTTGCCAATCCGCTGTTTGCCAATAACGAATCGCTCGTTGATCAATTTATGACGGCGCGGGTGACGACCGGCGACGGATATACGATCAACAGCCTCATCGAATCAATCAAACGCAAGGAAGATTTTCTCGACACGCGCCTCGGCGAAATCAAAAAACCGACCTTAATTATTTGGGGCAAACAGGACGGACTTTTGCCGCTCGCCGACGGCGAAAAATTCAACAAAGGCATCGCCGGATCGAAGTTGATAGTTTTCGATCCGTGCGGTCACGTTCCGCAGGTCGAAAAAGCGGCGGATTTTAACAAGGAAGTTTTGAACTTTTTGGCGGCTAAATAAATGAAGCCGGTAATAATTCGACCGACTGGAGCGCAATCCGTCCCGGTTGCATTGAGTGTCGCTTCGACACGAAAAAGGGTTTATTTACATTCAATGCGAATCAAGGGTTGAAAAATAGTGCAAAAAGCCGTTAGTTTAGCGGGCGCGAAGCGCAACCCTTCCCGACCTGTCAATAATTTTAACTTGTCCTTTTAATTTTAGCTTGAATTCAAGTTTAGCTTTGAGATTCAAGCTAAAATCAATTTCAGGTCGGGAAGGGTTGCGCTTCGCGCCCGCTTTTCCGCTTTTTCAGCTATATTCAAAGACCATAGATTTTGTTCTACCCTTGATTCGCATATTCAATGTTAGATTTGAAAGATTTTGTTTGCCACTGCATCATTTATATTTATATTTTAAGATTAATTACGCTTATTCGCGTTTGAAGCAAACGCTCAGTGCAACCGGGACGGATTGCGCTCCAGTCCGCTCCGCGTTTTCATTGACTTTTTATTATGGAAAATATTGAACAAAAAACATCGAATTATTCGTGGTATGCGCTTGCGCTGTTGATGTTTATTTATGTTTTGAATTTCCTTGACCGCACGATTATTTACATTCTTTTTCCGCTTATCAAAAAGGAAATGTCGTTTTCCGACACGCAGCTTGCGTTGCTCGGAACGACATCTTTCGTCATTTTTTATACCGTTTTGGGAATTCCGTTCGGGCGCATTGCCGATAAAGGTTCGCGGACAAAAATCATCGCTGTCGGTGTTGCGGTTTGGAGTTTGTTTTCGGGTTTGACGGCGTATGCCGATAGTTTTTGGACGCTTTTCGCGTGCCGTGTGATGGTCGGAGTCGGTGAAGCAACGCTCGGTCCGGCGGCGATTTCCCTGCTTTCGGATTATTTTCCGCCGACGAAACGCGCGACCGTCACGAGCATTTATTCGATGGGAATTGCCATCGGCGCAGGGTTTGCCGCACTGCTCGGCGGACAACTCGCGCAATACGGCTGGCGGACGGCGTTTATGATTATCGGTTTTCCGGGAATAATTTTTGCTGTGCTGGTTTATTTTTTGCGCGAACCGGAGCGGCAGATTCAGACGGCGGCAGTTGCGGAAAATTATTCAAGCACCGATTGGAAAAAACTTTTATCGAATAAAACCTTTGTTCTGCTGTGCATCGGCTACGCGCTGCTCGGTTTGGCGACGAATAATCTTTCGATTTGGGGCGCGACGTTTTATGCGCGTCTGCATAAATTCGATTTGGCGACAATCGGATTCTGGGGCGGAATTTTAACTTTGTGCGCGGGAATTCCCGCCACACTTTTCGGCGGCGTGATTGCCGATTGGTTTCGGCAAAGATCAAAAGGCGGACGAATGCTTTACGGCGCGATTTTATCTTTAATCTCAGTTCCCTTTTGGGTTTTACTGATTTTTACCGATTCGATTCCGTTGATTTTATTGGCAAATTTTGTCTTACTTTTTGCGGCTCTCGGCTGGCTCGGCGCGGCGGCGGCTGATGTCACGGAAATCGCGGGCGTGAACTTACGCGGACTCGGCATTGCGATTTACTTTTTCAGCGTCAACATTGCGGCTTATTTAATCGGTTCAAATTTAATCGGTTATTTAAGCGACAAATTCGGCGCGACTGAAAATCCGGCAATGATGCGTTATGCACTTTTAGTTTGCCCGTCTGCGTGTCTCCTGAGCGCGATTTGTTTATTTACGGGAAGCAAAACGCGGCAGGACTGAACTTTAAACAAAAAAATCAGTGAGTATCGTTATTGCAGACATTCACTGATTTTTTTTGTAGTATAAAAACTCTTTTCAGAGGATTCATACTATTTTTGCAATTGATCAGAGGATAGTTATTAACATACGAACATTGTAAGAGTTAACCCTGTGTAGTTTTCGGCGAAAAATTTTATTCGTAGGCTTTGTTTGAAGTAGGAGTAATACTTTTCAAACATTGCTTCCGAACTTATTGAGAAATTCGCCTGATCAATTGCAATCTTTTAATTTCCCGGTGACAAATTTAACATCCCCTGCTCTTTGAATATGGAAAAAAGATTTTTGTTAAAGTGCGGAGAACCCCTTCTTTCTCCGCACTGTTTTTTGTTTAACTTCCCTTCATTAGTTAAACAAAACTTTTAGATTTTCAAATGTTTGCTCAAACCTCAAATTAGAATACATCCCGGTGGTTGAGGAAAACTTGAGGTTGGCTTGAAATTTTCGGGAAAATGGCAAAAGTAACGATGTTAGTTGGTTAATTCCTGAAAAATCTTGCGGGTTTCGGGCGCGGGCGCGATGCCTAATTCATTCTTGAGAAGCGATTGCAGAGTTTCAAATTGTTCGACGACCGCCGAGCGTTTGCCCTGTACGGCGTGAATTTTCATTATTAAACGGTGCGCGTCTTCCCGATACGGGTCTTTCTGCAAAATTTGATTGGAGAATCTGAGCGCATTCGACCAACTTTTATCGGTAAACGCGATTTTTGCCAGCGCATTCAGCACACGCGAATGCTGTTCGGAATAATAATTTCGACGTTCTTCAGCCCAATTTTCGTAAATTCCCGCCATAAATTCGCCGCGATAAAGTTCATTCGCTTTTTCCAAATTTTGACGAAAAGTTTCCGTATCGTTTTCTTTTTTGGCGTTTTCGGCTTCCGCAACCGCCGTTTCAAACTCTTCGGTGTCAATCGAATAAATGAGTTCGGGATTGAGCTGGTATGCGCCGTCGCGGAAAACGATGAAGTTTTGTTTGAACGATTGTTTCGAGTTCAGAGCTTTGCGAATGTGCGAAATCGTCGGGTGAAAGTTTTTTTCAATCGCCGCAAAATCTTCTGCGCCCCAGAAATCGTCAATCAAAACTTCCTTATCAACGCGTCGGTGTTTGCTCGTCGCAATGTAGCAAAAAATGTCGCGGGCGCGTTTCGTCGTCCACGCATCGGATGCGAACGGCTTTGTCTGATCGCGGAAAATCTCAACGAAACCGAATGTTTTCAACGTCAAATCGGTAATAGTCCTGAGTCTTGAGTTTTGAGTCTGAAGTTCGATGAATTTTGACTCAGGACTCCGGATTTCAGACTCAAGACTTATCTGCCGCAGATCGGACGGCAGCTTTTCGATAACTTCTTCATCGGCAAAAAGCTGCGGATTGCGCGTGATTTCGCCGCGCAACCAGTGTTCATAGTCAAACCGCGCCGTTAAATCTAAAGTTCTTTTAAGCGGCGCGAACATCTTCTTGCGCTGACCGCCGGCAAAATATGTTTCGGCTAACAGCAGCGCGGCATTGGCTTCGTCATAATTCAGATTTTGTTTGTGAAAAAAATCAAGAATCAGCTTTATATCGCCGGCTAAATCAGTTGTTTCATTCTGCTCCAGACGAACGCGGCAGAGCGCAAGTTTGGCGGTTTGGATTCCGATTTCATTGTTTAATTTCGTGCGCGCTTCGATCAAATTTTCCAAAATTCCGCGAGCTTTAACGGCATCGCCGCGCAGCAGATAAAATTTTGCGCGTTCTTCGTCGAGTTCACGCGTAGCGAGATTAATATTCGATTCTTCAAACTCTTTTTGTGCGCGTTCGTAGAATTCGGCGGCGTGTGCGAAGTCTTTTTTGTCGCGGTAAAAATTCGCGTAAGCCTCAAAAATCTCGCCGCGCAGAGACTTCAGACTATAAAGCTGGCAGATTTCCAAAGCGCGTTCGAGATGCTTTTCCGTCTCATCGAATTCGCCGCGATAAAGATGCAGTCGCGCGACGTTTAAATGTCCGATGGCTTCCTGCGGAACGGGTCTGCCGCTTTTGTCATCGCGGAAAATTCGCCGAAACCAACGCAGAGCTTCGCCGAAATCGCCGCGAAATCCGGCGGGCAGCGCGAGATTGTGCGTAATCAGACGAATGTAATATTCATTCGTCTGTCGTTCAGCCAGTTCGAGTGCATAGCGAAACTGCTGTTCGGCGGACGACCACGCGCCCTGCGCGATCAGGCAAAGCCCGCGCGTGTTGGCACATTTCATAAAAGTTTCGGAGTCTTCTCCGACGAGTTTTTCAACCTTTTCGAGATATTTAAAAGCTTTCGCGTTGTCGCCTCTGCGCCGCGCGAGACTCGCCAGCGAATGCAGGGCTTCGGCTTCACCTGTTTTGTTTAATTCTCCTGCAAGTAGTTTAACGGCACGGTTTAAGAGATTTGATGATCTGTCGTTTTCGCCGCGCAGACGGGCGATTTCGGCTTTGTGAAGCAGCACACGAGGAAATTTTTCGAGAACCGGCGGCGGAATTCTCTCAATAAAATTATCGAGCGTAATAATTGCGCCGTTGGAGATTAATTCGCCGCCCTGCTCGGCAATAATTTGCGCCGCATACTCAAAACTTTCGGCATCGAGCAAATAAGGCAGGGCTTTTTCCCACTGATTTTTGTCGAGGAAAAATTTTGCGATACGATTGCGCTCAATCGTCAGTTCGGCACGCCCGATTTCCGCACGCAGATGACGCTGCAAAAATTCCCTGAAAAGCGGATGCAAGCGATAAACTTCGTTTGCCTTCGTTTCGCCGGCAACAGTCAAAAAGACATTTTTCTGCACTAATTCCGGCAGGAGAGCAGCACAGCGCATTTCTGGAAAAAGCTGACTGCACAGATCGAGCGGCAATGACTCAAGCAAGCTGAGATGCAGCAGAAACTTTTGCGTTTCGTCCGATTCGTGCGAAAAAACTTCTTCGGCGAAATAATCGAAAATATCATTTTCCGACTGATGCAGCATCGCGCTCAAGTCAATCGCCGGTTTGTCCGTGTGCGCGTAAATTTCCCGCTCGGCAACCTGCCGGACAAGTTGTAAAGCCGTGATCCAGCCGTGTGTTCGTTCGCGGTATTCGGTGATTTCCGCCTCTTTTAACTCGACCTTAAGAGTGTTGCGAAAAAGGTCGCGCACTTCCGTATCGGTAAACAGCAGATCCGCCCGCGTGATAACGAGCGCGGATGACTGTGAACGGCGGCGCATCATTGCAAGCGGCGGCAAATCGCGCGTCGTGATGATCAGATGAATCATATCCGACGAGTATTGCAACAGCCGGTCAACCAGTTTATGAACGACCGTTGTCCGCCCGATGTGATGATAATCGTCTAAAACCAGAATAAACGGCTGTTCGATATTTTCGAGAATTTCGTTAAGCAGCAGATCAACGGCACGTTCGGGAAAGCGAAGCAGTTCGTCGGTCGCTTCAGTTAGATAAGGCAAAACGTATGCGCCAAAATCGGGCGCGATTTTTTTGATTCCGTGCGCGATGTAACCGAGAAAAACAAACGGGTCTGCGTCAGTGTGATCGAGTTGATACCAAACCGATTGGCGCGGCTGATTACGAATAAAATCGGAAATCAGAGTGGTTTTGCCGCAGCCGGCATCAGCCGTGACGAGCGTGATCGGCGAATTGAGATTTGCCTGTAATTTTTCCGTCAAACGCGGACGCGCGAGCAGTTCAGCGACAGCTCGCGGCGGCAGAAGTTTTGTCCGCAGAAAAAAATTCGGTTTCAGCATTTAAATCGGAGTAGAGGGCAAAATTTTACAAAATTATGCCACAAACGATTTCTTTTTGCCAAAGGAAATTTTGAAATTACCCCGAAAAATTATTAGGAGAGAGCGTTTCGCTTGCCTGTTCCAGCGAAGCGGGAACTGCCTGCGATAATTATTAGAGGAGTAATTTTTTCACAATCACAGAACCCGACCGCTTTCTCGTCCCAGTCAAACAGATGGCAGAATGGGAACCCGCATTCGGGTCACTTCTTTTCGATAAATTGTTCGAGGCGGGAAATTCTGCCGAATGATTTTTTATGAGCGGTTGCCGCTTTGCTTGAGGAAATTTTGATTTTTTTGAATAATTCTTCGGTTTCTTCGAGGTTAAAGGCAAGCAGTTTTTCATCTATCACTCCGAGAATTTGTTTTGAGCGAACGCGCCATAAAGGTTGCGCCGGTTTGGTTCGTGAGAGTAAAACGAGATGAATTTCAGGGGTCAATACGGCAAGCAGCAAAGCGAAAAATTCGAGGAACCATTCGGCATCAAAAATATTGTGAAGATCGTCCAGAACGATTAATGCCGGTGAATTCTTGTTCGCCGTCAGATTGGAAAAAAGTTTTTCGACAAATCCCGAAACACCTTCGGGCAAGCCTTTTATTTTTTCAAGGTCTTCTTCAAAAATTGCTGCGAGGTAACGCGAAAAAATATTCCAATCGGTTTCCGCCGTCTCAATTTGATACCACATAACGCGGCTGTAGTTTGCCGTAAAACTCGATGCAAGCGCAGTTTTTCCGGTCGCGGCGTGTCCCGTAATCAGTGTTGCGCCGTTTTGTTCGGATGATTTTTTTAATAATTCTAAAAGACGTGGACGCAAAATTTGATTGTTAAATTCGGGAATCTGCATTTTTTCCGAAAAAAGACAGATTCGTTCTTTGAAATCGGATGAATAATCGGACAATGAAGTGTTGAAATCGAAGTTTTGTGAGGATTCGGCGAAGTCCGGCTTTTCGTGAAATGATTGATTCATTGCCATAACATTAATCAGATTATTACGGCAGACTTGAGAAAAACTTGAACTTTAAAATTTGGGGTTTATCACTAATACCATTTACCTTTAGAAACTAGGCAATAACTCATTTTTAACGGAACTCGGACACGCTTGTCCGAAAGCGTTCGGAAAACGCTAAAAGTTCTCGTTTCAGTTCGAGTTGAAAAATAGTCACGGCGATTCAAACGCTCCCGCGTTTGTTCGGACAAGCGTGTCCGAGTTCCTTTTCTATTGCATATTCTTTAATCGTAAAGGGTATAAGTCCTTCTTAACCGGCTCATCATAAAGTTTGATTACCGAATTCCGAAAAAAATTTAAGTTTGAGATTCGAGTTTCAGGTTGAAGAATACACTTTAATTTGGAACTTGAAACCTCAAACTTAAATTTTATTAACTTTCCTTTACGACAAAAAAATTCTAAACTTGATTTCGAGAAAAATCCTGCAAATTTATGTCGTATCAAGTCATCGCCCGTAAGTGGCGACCGCAAACATTTGAAGAAGTTACGGGTCAGGAAGCGATCACGCAAACCTTGCGAAACGCCATCGAACACGACCGTCTGCATCACGCATACCTTTTTTCGGGCGCGCGCGGAGTCGGGAAAACGACGACGGCGCGGCTGCTGGCGAAAGCCTTAAACTGCCACAAAACCGATAAACCGAATCCGCTGCCGTGCCGCACCGACGACGAAAACGCCTGCGCTTCCTGCAAGGAAATTGCCGAAAGCCGTTCGATTGATGTCTTTGAATTCGACGCGGCTTCGCACACCGGCGTTGACGACATCCGCGAAATAATTCTCGAAAGCATCAACATCGCGCCGGCGCGTGACCGATATAAAATCTTCATTATTGACGAAGTTCATATGTTGTCAACTTCGTCGTTCAATGCGCTTTTAAAAACTCTTGAAGAACCGCCGCCGAAGGTCGAATTTATAATGGCGACGACGGAACTGCATAAAGTTCCGATCACGATTTTGTCGCGTTGTCAGGAATTCGAGTTTCGGACAATTCCGCTGAACAAGATTTTTGCGCGTTTGAAATTAATCGCCGAAGCCGAAAAAATCAATATTACGGACGAAGCCTTGCGCGAAATTTCGCGTTCCGGCGAAGGTTCGATGCGCGACGCGCAATCTAACTTTGACCAAGTTATCAGTTTTTCCGGCGAACGAATCGAAGTTCCCGACGTGGCAAATGCTTTGGGTTTGGCGAGCGCGGAAATGCTCACGCGGATTGTCAATTCAATCGCACACAACAACCATTCGGAAGCCTTGAACGTCGTGGACGATTTGATTTCACGCGGTCACGATCTGCGAAATTACTGCCGCGATCTGTTGTCGTTTTTCCGTGATCTGCTGATTGCCAAAGTCGCGGGCGACAGCGAAAATTTGCTCGACACGGCGATTTTGAGCGCGGAAGATTTAAACAAATACGCCGCGCATTTTTCCGAATCGGATTTGATCAGATTTTTTAATTCATTGAGCGAAACCGAATCGAAACTGCGCGAGGCAACACAATCGCGCTATGTTCTCGAAATCGGACTCGTCAAACTTATCGAAATGCGCCGCGCCGCGCCGATTGAAAAGATTTTAGAACGTCTGACCAAACTCGAATCTGCGCTTTCAAACGGAAATTTACCAGCCGGAAATATTGTTCAAGCCGCCACGCCTTTAGAAAAAAAAACTCTGAAAGTTGATTTTCCACTCGAAGATGTGCCGTTTCCGACGAAAAGTGTTTCAAGTCAGGATGTTTCGGCGGAAACGATTGAACCGAAAATCGAATTGCCTGAAAAGCCGATTGCAGTTGAAGAAATCTCAACGGAATTTTCAGAACCACCCGAAGTTGCAGAGAATTTTTCCTCATCAATTGCCGGGAATTCTTCACCGAAACTATCTTCGGTAACTGACGCATTTTCCCTGTCGGAACAATCTGCGGTAGCGGATGAATTCTCTTCTCCGAAAATATCTGCGCCAATTGCTGTTGTTGAAAATCCGTCGGAATTTCAAATTTCAAATTTCAAATTTCAAGTCCGTGAAGAATCCGAAATCCAAAACTTCAACAACAAAGTCCAACCTCAAAACGATTCAAGACCGCCTGCTCCAACCAACGGGCAAACTCCGAAACCGACTCAGTACAGCGCAAAATCGCTTGATTTAATCGCAGCGATGCCGGTAAAAATGATGCCGATTTCGTCCGAAGACCTCGAACATATCGAGGACGACAAACTCGACGCGGCGTATGAAAATATTTTATCGAGATTGGGCGACAATCTTTTTCCGATTGCGAATGCCGCACAGATTGTCGAAGATTTGATCGGAATAATCGAGACAAACAGTTTTGCAGTTAACGGTGAAACTCAAAACGGTTCAGCCGCCGCCGTCGCTCCGGCAAAAGCAAAGACGACTTTTGTCATTCCCAATTTTGACACCGACGAAGATTCGGACGAAATGCCCGAAATACCCGATAATCCGTCGCAGGAAGACCTGCTCGCCTACGCGCACAAACATCCGTTGGTCAAGAAAGTTCTCCGCACATTTCGCGGCAAAATCGTCGAAGTCAAACAAGGTCGGAACACTGAGCGGTAGCGACGTGTTAAAACGACTTTACAAACATTTCACTGAAAGGCAGCGGCGCGTGTTTTTTAATGGTTTGAATCTTTGAGAAGTGTCCGTTTTGTTGCTTTGCTCGAATGGACGGTAAGATGGCAGACTGCGCTTAATTTTTAAAATATTTTTGGAACAAATTTAATTCTGTTTCGTTAATCTAATGCGGAGGTAATTTTCAAACAATGCGTGAACCTTGGATAGCAGGACTTTTGAGTTTTTTAATTCCCGGAGTCGGTCAAATTTACAACGGACGAATCGTAATCGGTGTGCTTTGGCTGCTTTTGACAGGTATTTCGTGGATCGGTTCAGCCGGAACGCTCGGTTGGATCGTTCATATCATCTCCGCTTGGTGTGCTTTCAGTTACGCCAAAGACAACCCGTTAAGAAGTTAGAATAGTTCTTTCATACAATCCTCTTTTCGCCCGGTGTTCGGTAACATCGGGCTTTTTTGTTTTCCAAATCCGTCGAGATAACGTAAAATCAATTGTTAATTCGGATGGCGGAATTCGATTACTGCGAATCTCCGGCATCTGACATCTTTTTATGGTCAAAGAAGGTTTTCCCTTTGTTATTGCTACCCTGATTTTTGCTGCCCTGTTCGCCTTTCTATATTTTTGGATCGGCGGATTTGTTTTCCTGCTCGGCATCATTCTCTTTGTTTTGCTGACGGCTTTTATGGCGTATTTTTTCCGCGATCCGCAGAGAAATATTCCGACCGACGCAAATCTCATTATTTCCGCCGCCGATGGTCGCGTCACGCGTGTTGAAACGCGCGAAAACGGCAAATTTGTCAGCGTGTTTCTCTCGCCGCTCGACGTTCACATTAACCGTGCGCCGATTGCCGGAAAAGTCGTCAAAGTTGACTACATCAAAGGCAAAAAAAATCCGGCGACGAGCGACGCGGCAAGTTTAATTAACGAACGAAACGCGCTGACGATTGAAGGCGAAAAAATGACGGTCATCTGCACTCAGATTGCCGGAATCGTTGCGCGGCGG
This sequence comes from Pyrinomonadaceae bacterium, assembly GCA_965247805.1. GTDB lineage: Bacteria > Acidobacteriota > Blastocatellia > Pyrinomonadales > Pyrinomonadaceae > JAFDVJ01. Next base: position 1,576,800 of record OZ252034.1, on the reverse strand, counting down.
ATTGTTTGTTGGAGTAAAACGGGTGATAATTTGAAACTCGGCGAAAAATTCGGCTTGATTAAATTCAGTTCGCGCACCGATTTGCTGATGCCGAACGAAGTCGAAGTTTTAGTCGGAGTGGGCGACCGCGTTATCGGCGGCGAAACAATCATCGCCAAATTAAACTAATTTATGGAAACCGAAGCAGTAAATCAGCCTCACAAAGGTTTGAAAAAAGGACTTTACCTGTTTCCGACGGCATTTACGGCGGCAAATATCCTGATGGGTTTTTTGACCGTGCTTTACTCGATACGCGGATTTCAGACGGTTTTCACCAATCCCGAACTCGCCGCATCCTACTTCAATTACGGCGGAATCTTTATCGGCTTTGCGATTTTGTTTGACACGCTCGACGGTCGCGTTGCGCGAATGACGCGCACCGCAACTGAAATCGGTGTTCAGCTTGATTCATTGGCAGATGTTTTAACATTCGGAATTGCGCCGATTGCGCTAATCTACAGTTGGGGAATCGGCGCAGTTTTCAGCGATAAAAGTTCGGCGCATAACTTCGGCGTTTTTCTGTTGTTTATGTATCTGATGTGCGGAGCGTTTCGCCTTGCCAGGTTCAATCTGCAAGCGACGCGCCCGCGAGTTTTACTCGAAGGCACGGCGAAAATTGACAAGAAGAATTTTGTCGGTTTGCCGATTCCGCCCGCCGCCGGTCTAATGGCTTCGCTCGTGCATTTCGCGCCGATGCCGCTCAGTTATTACAGTCCTGAGATGGCGAGATTTTACGGCATTTTAGTGATAATTTTACTTGGAGTTCTCGGTCTTTTGATGGTCAGCACACTTCGCTACACGAGTTTCAAAACGGTCGGAACCGGCAAAACAAATATTTATATCGTCCTGTTAATCGCCGCAATCGCAATGCTGACTTGGGTTTATTCTCAATACGCCCTGTTGGTTTTGTCGGGAATTTATGTTTCGCACGGCATAATTTGGTATATCGTCGGTCTGCTGAGTCCGCGCCGCAAAGAAAAAACTATTGAATCTCAGATTGAAGGTGAAAAAGTTTAAATGGAAAAACATTGACAGCTTTTAACTTTTCAATTTACCGCGCTTTTCTTGAATTGATGTAACATTTGCCTTGCGACTTTTTCGTCTTTCATACACCTGTTCATCATCGCTGAACTTTCTGCCGCTGACGATGACGAGTGAAACCAATGTCAAAAAGAGAACGGTAATTGCCGTCGTATGCAAAACAAAATCAAACAAACTATGAACGAGAATTGCAAAGCAGCCGGCTAACGCACCGACGGCGATACCGCGACGAAAAAGATTATCGGTCGTGGTATTTTTCAATCCCGTTTTAAACAATTGAAAAACAAAAAATGCCGCTAACAACAGTCCGACGATTCCGGCATCGGCAAGAATCTGCAAATAATCGTTGTGCGCCTGCTCGACGCGCTGCAAACCGTTCATCGAATCGAACGGCGTAAAGGCTGCCGCAAATGCGCCGATTCCCGCGCCGAATGGTAAATTGTTTTTAATGACTTGCAGCGTCACACTCCAAATATAAGTTCGATTTGTCGAAATATCGTTTGAAGCCGCAGTTTCGGCAAATCTTGTCAGTGAAGATTCTCCGCCGATAAGTATCGAACCGCCGATAATTGTCAAAATTAGCAAAACTGTCAAGCCGATTTTTACTAACAATTGATTTGAACGGCGTTCCCTACCGGACAAAATCACGAGAAAAATAATTTCTGCCAGGAGCGAAACCAAACCGCCGCGCGAACCGCTGAGAAGCAGTGCGATGCCCATTAAACCAATTGCCGTAATGTAAATCAAACGCTTGTCACGCGCCACCGCACCGACGAATATTAAGCCAAGCGGCACGGCAATCGTCATTTCCATATAAGCCGCGAAATTGTGGCGATTGACGAATGAACCGAACGGAATCGCATATTCTACTTCATAAATTCCGTAGATTTTGGTCGGACTCAAAACCGCCTGTAAAATCGCAAAAAACGCAAAGGCAAATCCGAAAATCGTAATCAGCAGAGCCATTTTTCGCAGACGGTTGGCACTGTCTATAAAAGTCAGCGAAGCCGCCAGGATAAAAAATAACGCGACAAAATGCAGCGCAAACATCTGCGTCCAAAAAGGTTCGAGCGAAATTGTCCGACCGATGCCGGAAACTCCGGCAACTTCTGCGAGACTGCCGAACGGAATTATTTGAACAAATGCGTAGAGAATTATTCCGATCAAAGAAATCTGCACAAGACTTTTATTGAACCGCAAAACTCCCGTCTTAAACGAATCAACCGCCCACAAAACAACGATCATCGCCGCCAAAAAGTAAAAAAGCGCAATCGTCGGCTGATGCACCGTTCCGTAAGCCAGTGTCGTGAAAACAATGCAGATGCAGAGGAGAGCAAAAATAATTTTACTCGTCAGAGTTTTTTCGATGTCTTTCGTCATTCTTGAAACAAATTCGGTTTTCAAGTTTCAGGCTGCTTGAAACTAATTTGACTGAAGCTTAAAATCATCCAGCCAAATCGTGCCGACAATCGGACAGGCATCGCCGCAATAAGCGCGGTCGAGCCGAATGACGATTGCTTCGGCGTTTTCGGGCGCGGTAAATTCAATTGAAACCTGCGACCAATCGGTTGTTCCGGTCGGAAAAGGTGCGCCGGTCGTGATGATCTTTTCGTCATTGGCGTTGACGATTTCAAGATCGGGTGTTCCGGCACTTTTCAAATTTTCGGTTTTCAGCCAGAAACTCAAACGATATTTTTTATTCGGCACGGTCGTCACGATTTGCCAAATGTTTTTTACTCCGATTCCCGCGTAACCGTTGAACGAAACGCGTAAACTCTTGTAACCTTCCTTTTTCTTGAGCGGATCGGTGTTCACGTCAACTTTTTCAAGTTTAAAAATCTTCCAACCGAAATAAACGTCTTTGGCTTCGGCTGAAATCAGTGATTCAAAACCACCGTTTTGGACGTTTTCGGCTTGCGCCTGCGGCTCGATTCCTAATTGGCGGACAAACTCGATTGACGAGCGAAAATATCTTTTTTCGTAGAGCGACTGCGCGATGATTTGCGTTACCGCCTGATTTCGCTGTTTCTCCTCAGCGGAAAGCGTGTCCCAAATTCGGAGACTGTCTGCGGGACGTTCTTTGACTGCGTAAAATTTCGTCAAACCCGCACGCACATCAGCGTTATCACCTGCTAATTTTTCAAGTTTCGCAGTGTCTCCGTCAAAATATTCCCAGATAATCGAAAAAACCTGTTCACCGTAGAGTGCGCTCGACTCGGCGGACTTGCGAAGTTCCGTAAAGGCTTCGTTTTCTCTGCCCTGCCGCAAATAAAAATTGCCGATTTGCCAATGCGTGACGCTGTAATTCGGCGCGAGTTTGACGGATTGTTGAAATGCCTTTTCAGCTTTGTCGAATTGTTCGGTTTGTTCATAGACGCGTCCGAGTTCGATCCAATAACGATAATCATTCGGCGCAGTTCTGACGGTTTGTTCAAACCCCGTAACCGAGTAAGCAAGGCTTTCCGGTGTGAAAACATCTTTTTCAACATTCGCTTTGAGCCAGTTCGTAATCGGGTCACGCGGACTGAGAGTTTGCGCGAAATCCGCGATTTGTTTCGTGTTCGGTTCATTCGCCGGAGTCAGAGAAGCCAGCATATTGCCCATCTGCCAACTGATCGAAAACCACGCAAAAGCAATTGCGGCAACAATTAACGCCAATAGAATGATGCGTCCCTTCCAATTTTTTGTTTCGACAATCGCTATCTGATCCGTCACGACGTTAATTAACCAATTTAATTTTCACATTCAAAAATAACACAAACTCAAAATATTTTTTGCCCGCGCAAGACACGAAAGTTACGAAAATAAAACAAAATATTTCAATAAGCTCTTCTTTTCGTATTTTTCGTCTGTTTCGCGGGTGATTTTTTAATTTCAATCATAAAATTCAGCTATTTTTTCAACGACAAATTCTTGCTGTTCACGTTTTAGTTCCGGGAAAATCGGCAGCGCAAGTGTTTCGTGTGAAGCGCGTTCGCTTTCAGGAAAATCGCCTAGATGGTAGCCGAGATATTCAAAACATTCCTGTAAATGCAAGGAAACAGGATAATAAACATCCGTGCCGATTTCGTTTTCCGCCAGAAATTGTTTCAGTTCGTCGCGTCTTTCAGGAACGCGGATGACGAATTGATTATAAATATGGCGGACGTTTTCACGCTCAAACGGCAGCGTAATTTGTTCGGTCAAACCCGCGTCGGTGAACAATTGCCGATAATAATCGGCGTTTGCCTTGCGTGCATTAGACCACGAATCGAGATGCGGCAGTTTGACGCGCAAAACCGCACCTTGAAATCCGTCGAGACGTGAATTCAGTCCGACCCATTTGTGATAATAACGCTCAAAAGAGCCGTGAACACGGAGCGCGAAAAGTTTGTGCGCGAGGGCATCGTCGTCAGTCGTCATAAATCCGCCGTCGCCCATTCCGCCGAGATTTTTTGACGGGTAAAACGAAAAACAGCCGATTTCCGACATTGCTCCGGCGCGAATCCCGTTTTCTTCCGCGCCGATTGCCTGCGCCGCATCTTCAACGAGCGGAACGCCGTGTTTTTCACTGATTTTGCTGAGTGCAGTCATATCGGCGCACTGTCCGAACAGATGAACCGGCTGAATGGCTTTTGTGCGTTCGGTAATTTTCGCTTCGATTTGGGAAATGTCGAGATTACAAGTGTTTGAATCAATATCAACAAAAATCGGAGTTGCGCCAATCCTTGTGATCGAAGAAACCGTCGCAAAAAAACTATACGGCGTGGTGATTACTTCGTCGCCTGCCTGAATGTCAAAAGCCATCAGCGCGAGCAGCAGCGCGTCCGTTCCCGAAGCACAGCCAACGGCGTATTTCGTGCCGCAATACGCCGCTAATTCTTTCTCAAGAGCGGCAACTTCATTGCCCAATATAAACCCGTTCGTGTCTAAAACTCTGCCCAATGCCGCTTCGATTTCAGGGCGCAGAATTTGATTTTGTTCTGCTAAATCTAATAAAGGAACTTTCATTTATTTGGTTTTTGGTTTTTGGTTTTTAGTCTTTGGTTTTTAGTCACGTTTTATATGAAAAGCTAATGACCAAAAACTAAAAGCTAAAAACCTAAATTTAATAGATTAATTTTACCTAAACATCTGCTGATTTGCATTTTGCTCTTTTCTTTTTTAGCCTAATTGCAATGATTTCCGACAAAAAGCAACGCACTGACGAAATAATTAAACGGCTGAAAAAAGAATATCCCGATGCACATTGCGCTTTAAATCACACGAACGCTTTTGAGCTGCTCGTCGCCACGATTCTTTCGGCGCAATGCACCGACGACCGCGTAAACATCGTGACTGCAACGCTTTTTCGCAAATACCGTTCGCCGCAGGATTTCCTTGATGTCGCGCAGGAAGAACTCTCTCAGGACATTAAATCAATCAACTTTTTCAACAATAAAACGAAAAGCATTCAAGGCGCGTCCGCCAAAATCGTTGAAAATTTCAATGGCGAAGTTCCGCAGACAATGGAGGAATTGTTAACGCTCAATGGCGTGGCGAGAAAAACGGCAAACGTCGTTCTCGGCAACGCTTTCGGCATCGCATCGGGCGTGGTTGTTGACACACACGTTTTACGCCTGTCGCAAAGATTAGGCTTGACCAAAGAAAAAACGCCCGAAAAGATTGAAAAAGATTTGAGCGAACTCGTCCCGAAAAAAGATTGGGTAATTTTTCCGCACCTGCTCATTTCGCACGGACGCAAAATCTGCAACGCCCGCAAACCGCAATGCGGCGAATGTTTTTTGAGTGATATTTGCCCGAAAATCGGAGTCGTTTAGCTAATCGGCAAGCATTTTTGGATTTTTGATGTTGTTTGTTTAATTTTTATTCTCGTATCAACTCTCATCGTTTAACTTAAAATTACCGCTAAAAAAATCTAATTTTGTCGAAATTATCAAAATCAGTTATAGTTAAATTTCAAAACGGGTTTTCAAGGAGGTTAAAAGTGAGCGATAAATCTACCGGCGAATCCATCGCCGACCGGACGCATTCGTCGTCTGCGACAGTTCCGATTAATTTAAATATCAACGGTCAAAACCACGCTTTGCAAATCGAACCGCGTGTCAGTTTGCTTGACGCACTGCGCGAATTCGCGGGGCTGACGGGGACGAAAAAAGGCTGCAATCAGGGCGCGTGCGGAGCCTGCACGGTTTTGGCGGACGGCGAACGAATTAATTCGTGTTTTGCGCTCGCCGTGCAGTATGAAGGCGTTGAAATTACGACGATTGAAGGTTTGGCAGACGGCGACGAACTCCACGCTTTGCAGGCGGCGTTTATCGAATGCGACGGTTTTCAGTGCGGTTACTGCACGCCCGGACAAATTTGTTCGGCAGTCGGAATGTTCAACGAATTTCAGAAAGGTTTGCCGAGCGCGGTTTCCGCTTCGATGTCGGGCGAATACGAATTTTCGGACGAGGAAATCCGTGAACGAATGAGCGGCAATTTGTGCAGATGCGGCGCATATAACGGCATTGTTGATGCAGTGCGCGAAACCTTTAAATAACACTGTAAGGGCGACGGCTTGTCCTCGCCCGCTCAAGTTGAATCTATGTCAACGTCGGGCGACCACAAGGGATCGCCCTTACAATTTACAATGAAAAATTTCAATTACCAACGAGCCGAAAGCGCGGACGCAGCGGTAAATTACGTCGGGCAGAACGCTAATTCAAAATTTTTAGGCGGCGGCACGAATCTGGTTGATCTGATGCGTGAAAATATCGAGCAGCCCGAAATGCTGATTGATGTTTCGCGGCTGTCCGACGTGATTGAGGAAACCGCAAACGGCATCAGAATCGGCGCGGCGGCGAAAAATACGGCGGTGGCGAATCACACGCTTATTCGTGAACGATTTCCCGTGCTGGCGCAGGCGATTTTGTTCGGCGCATCGGGGCAAATTCGCAATATGGCGACGGTCGGCGGCAATCTTTTGCAGCGAACGCGCTGTTATTATTTTTACGACACGGCGGCGAAATGCAACAAACGCGTGCCGAATTTGGGTTGCGATGCAATCGGCGGATTCAACCGCATTCACGCGATTTTGGGGACTTCGGATTCGTGCATTGCGACGCATCCGTCGGATATGTGCGTCGCGCTTGCCGCGCTTGATGCGACGGTCTTCGTGTCGGGAAAAGACGGCGAACGAACAATTAAATTTAACGATTTTCACAAACTTCCCGAAAACACGCCGCACATCGAAACCGAATTAAAGATAGGCGAATTAATCACGGCAATTGAGATTCCGAACGCGGATTTCGCTAAAAATTCACTTTATCGAAAAGTTCGTGACCGCGCCTCGTATGCCTTTGCGCTCGTTTCGGTGGCGGCGATTTTGGAAGTTGAAAATAACGAGATTAAAAACGTCCGCCTCGCGCTCGGCGGTGTCGCGCACAAACCCTGGCGGGCGACGGAAGCAGAGAATTTTTTAATCGGCAAAACTGCAACGGAAGAGAATTTCAGAAGCGCGGCTGAGGCTGAATTGAAAGACGCGAAAGGCTTTGAACACAACAGTTTCAAAATCGAACTGGCAAAACGAACCATCCTCGGCGCGTTGAAAGAACTGGTCAAATAATTGTAGGGGCGACGGCTTGTCCTCGCCCGTTCGCGTTGGATTTATGCAAACGTCGGGCGACCACAAGGGATCGCCTATAAAGCAAACGTCGGAAGACCACAGGGGATCGCCCCTACAAAAAAGGACAAATTTATGAGCATAATGCAGAAAATTATGGAAACGGTCGTGCAGTATCTGCCCGAACAAAGTCCTGATCCGCTGATTCACAAGCACGGCGCGGTCGGCAAGCCTCTGAGCCGTGTTGACGGAAAATTAAAGGTCACGGGTAAAGCGACGTTTTCGGCGGAATTCGCGTTTGATAATATCGCTTACGCCGCGCTTCGTTTCAGCACGATTGCGAAGGGGAAAATCACGAAAATCGAGACTGACGAAGCTGAGAAAGCGGACGGCGTAGTGACCGTTTTGACGCACGAAAACGCGCCGAAAATGAAGGCTCCGCCGGTGTTTGATCCGGGCGGCAGGAGCAAAGGTTCGGCGGGAAGTTTGCTGCCGGTTTTGCAGGACGAAAATATCCATTGGGACGGTCAGCCGATTGCCGTTGTCGTCGCCGAAACGCCGGATCAGGCGGAATATGCCGCGTCGCTGATTCGCGTCGAATATGAAATTGACGAAGCCGAAGTTTCGTTCGACGCGCTCAAACCGGAAGCCGAAAACCCGGCAAATGTGATGGGCGAACCGACGGAAGTGAAAGTCGGCGACGCGGAAAAAAGTCTTGGCAAAGCGACTTATAAAGTTGATAATATCTACCGCACGCCGCGCTACAATCACAACGCGATTGAGCCGCATTCGACGATTGCCGTCTGGAGCGAAGACGGCGATTTGACGATGTTCGAATCGTCGCAATATGTTTACGGCGTGAAAAATACGCTCGCCGAAGTCTTCGACATTAAACCCGAAAAAGTCCGCGCTCTCGCGCCGTTTGTCGGCGGCGGTTTCGGCGGCAAAGGCAGCGTTTGGAGTCACGCGATTTTGTGCGCGGCGGCGGCAAAAGTAACCAATCGTCCGGTCAAATTAGTGCTGTCGCGCGAAGGCGTTTTTCGCGCCGTCGGCGGACGAACTCTTTCCGAACAGCGCGTCGCGCTCGGCGCGGAACAGGACGGAAAATTCGTCTCGCTGATTCACACCGGCACGACGGCGACCACGCCGCACAGCGCATTTCAAGCCGAACAATTTACGTTTCCGGTGCGTCATTTATACGATTCGGAAAGCTCTCTGATCGCGCAGAAAATTGTCAATCTCGATACGGTCGCCAATACTTTTATGCGCGCTCCGGGCGAATCAATCGGGACTTTCGCGCTCGAATCGGCGATTGACGAACTCGCTTATAAACTCAAAATTGATCCGGTCGAACTGCGAAAAATCAACGAACCCGAAAAAGACCCGGCAAAAGGCACTGCATTTTCAAGCCGCAATCTGGTCGAAGCCTACAAACGCGGCGCGGAAAAATTCGGCTGGAAATACGTCGAACCGCGTTCGCAGCGCGACGGCAAATGGCTGATCGGGCAAGGCGCGGCGACGGCGTTTTACCCGTATTATCGAATGCCCGCGTCGGCTCGCGTTCGCATTTCGGCGGATGGTTTCGCCGTCGTCTCCTCGGCGACGCACGAAATGGGAATGGGAACGGCGACCGTTCAAATCCAACACGCGGCGGAAAGATTAGGCTTGCCGGTTGACAAAGTTTCGTTTGAATACGGCGATTCCGATTTGCCGCAGGCGGCAGTCGCGGGCGGTTCGAGCCAGACGGCAAGCATCGTCGCGGCGGTCACGGCGGCGGTTGAAAAAGTTTTTGAAGAACTGCTCGCGCTCGCCGGCGACGATTACGATTCGCCGCTCGCCAATCTCAAAACCGACGACATCGAAGCGCGTGACGGCGGCATTTTCAGCAAAAAAGATGCGTCGAAAGGCGAAACTTACGCAGCGATTTTAAAGCGCGTCGGGCAGACGCACGTCGAAGCCGAAGCCGCCGGTTCGATGCCGCTCGAAACAATGAAATACGCGATGTTTTCCTACGGCGCGCAGTTCGCCGAAGTCCGCGTCAACGAAGAAACCGGCGAAGTCCGCGTGTCCAGATTTTTAGGTTCGTTCGACACCGGCAAAATCCTGAATCCGAAAACCGCTTCGAGCCAATTTCGCGGTGGAATCATAATGGGCATCGGATTGGCTCTGACCGAGGAAACTTTATTTGACACAAGGCGCGGCAGAATTATGAATCCGTCGCTCGCCGAATATCACGTTCCGGTCAATCTGGACGTGCCGAAAATCGAAATAATTTACACTGATATTCCTGATGAGCATACGCCGCTCGGCGCACACGGAGTCGGCGAAATCGGCATCACCGGAGTCGGCGCGGCAATCGCCAATGCCGTTTTCAACGCGACCGGCAAACGCGTTTACGAATTGCCGATTACGCTGGACAAATTGTTATAGGTTCGAGTTCTTTTTTCGCGTGTCCGTTGGTTGAATGAATATCTTCGTTGACGGCGGCAACGACAGTGGCGACTAAACGACTTTCAATTTCATCCCAATCGCCTTCGATACGGAGTCCGGCAGCGTTTTTGTGTCCGCCGCCGCCGAATTTTTCGGCGATTCGCGCAACATTGATGTCGCCTTTTGAACGCAGACTGACGCGAAATTTGTTTGGCGTGACCTCACGCATATACACGCACGCGACAACTTCTTTGGCGGCGAGCGGTATATTGACGAAACCGTTGTTGTCGCCGTCCGCCATTCCGGTTGTTTCGCGCATTTCGAGCGTTTGGCGCAGCCACGCAACGCGCCCGGTCGAGTCACGTTTGACGGTAGCGAGAACTTTACTCATTAATTCGATGCGCGACCAAGGGTAAGAATTGTAAACGGCTTCGGAAATATTCGCGGGTTTGACTCCGGCTTTGACGAGTTCGGAGGCGACTTTGAGAGTGCGTTCGGTCGTGTTCGGAAAATGAAAACTGCCGGTGTCTGTGACGAGTGCCATATAGAGACATTCGGCGATTTCTTTGCTGATTCTGCCGCCGATTGCCTTGCACAAATTATAAATCATTTCGCCGACTGCCGAGGCGGTCGCGTCAATCCAATTGATTGAGCCGAAATGTTCACAAGTCGTATGATGGTCAATGTTGACGATGAACTGATTTTCGAGATTCTTGACGTTCGGACGGGCGACGTTTGAACATTCAATCACAAAAACCGCGTCGTATTTGCCGTTGATTTCAGAGACGTGAACGATTCCGTCCGCGCCCGGAAGTGAATGATACGTTGCCGGAATGCCGTCGCTGACTATAACCTCCGCCGATTTGCCGAGCGAACGCAACAGCCAGCAAAGTCCGAGAGATGAGCCGATTCCGTCACCGTCGGGGCGAACGTGCGTCGTAATCGCAAAACTCTGTTTATTTTCAATTAACTCTACTACTTGACTTAACACTTCTTAATAGTCTGTGGTCTTTAGTCTTTAGTCTTTAGTCTTTTTCGACTTCAGAATTAATACTTTCTGACTCAGGGCTTTCTTCCTTTTCTAAATTTTCCCCAGGCACAACTTCCCTTAAAAGTTTTTCGATACGGGCGGCGTTTTCTTCCGCCGTATCACGGACAAAATGCAAATGCGGGGCGTGACGGAGATTTAAATTGAGCGATACTTGCTGCTTAACAAACGTCGAAGCGTGATGCAGTGACTTCATCGCTTCCTTGATATGCGCTTCGCTGCCTTCAACTAACACATAAACTTTAGCGTCGCGCAAATTTTCGGAAACACGGACATCCGTCACGGTGCAGCTCCAAAGACGCGGGTCTTCGAGTTCATAACCGACAATTTCCATAATCTCTTCGCGTAAAACTTCCGCTAATCTTTCAGGTCTTCTCACTTTTATTCCAGATTTCAAATTCCAGATTTCAAATTCTATTTAATTTGGATTTGAAATCTGGAGTCTTGATTTATAATTCGGTCGCAGCAGTTCGTTCGATTACAAATGCTTCGATTTCGTCATCAACTTTTATGTCGTTATAGTTGACTAAACTAATCCCGCACTCAAAGCCCTGACGGACTTCATTGGTATCTTCCTTGAAGCGTTTGAGCGAGGAGATATCACCTTCCCACGCAACCACGCCGTCGCGGATGATGCGGGCTTTCGCCTGTCGTTTCATTACACCTTCAATCACGCGGCAGCCGGCAATCGAACCGACTTTGGAAACCTTGAAGACTTCCTGCACGAGTGCTTTGCCTAAGATAACTTCCTTCTCGATAGCGTCGAGCATTCCGATCATCGCCGCACGAATTTCTTCCTCGACCTTGTAAATAATTGAATGCAGACGAATATCTACGTTTTCCTGTTTAGCGACATCCGCCGCCCGCGATTCGGGACGGACGTTGAAACCGATAATCACAACCGCTGTCTGCGTGTTGTCGGCTTGCGTTGCCGACGCAAGCAGCACGTCGGATTCGGCAATTGCACCGACACCGGCGCGAATAACGCGAACCTTAACTTTCTCGGTTGAAAGTTTTTCGAGCGTTCCTTTGAGAACTTCGACCGAACCCTGCACGTCGGCTTTAAGAATGACGAGCAGTTCTTTAATTTCGGCTTGACCGAGCGATTCGATCCCGCGTTTCGTCGTTTTGAGCATCGCCGCCTGACGCGCCTTCATTTGACGCTGATTGGCGATTGACACAGATTGTTCGATGTCTGCAACTACTTGGAAATTATCACCGGCTTGCGGAATTCCCTGCAAACCGAGAACTTCGACCGGCGTAGCGGGCTGCGCTTCGGTCACGATTTCGCCGCGATCACTGAACATCGCTCGAACTTTTCCGTGAATCTGCCCGACAATAAACGGATCACCGACGCGCAGAGTTCCCTGCTGCACGAGAACCGTCGCCACCGAACCGCGACCTTTATCAATTTTAGCTTCGAGAACGACACCCGAAGCGCGGCGTGTCGGACTTGCCTTCAAATCCATAATGTCGGCTTGAAGCAGAACTGTTTCGAGCAGAATGTCAAGGTTTTCCTTTTTCTTCGCCGAAACCGCAACCATTTCGACATCGCCGCCCCAATCGAGCGGCTGCACGCCTAATCCTGAAAGTCCCTGTTTGACCTTATCGGGATTTGCATCCGGCTTGTCAATTTTATTAATCGCAACAATCATCGGGACTTTCGCGGCTTTCGAGTGTTCGACGGCTTCAATCGTCTGCGGCATCACGCCGTCGTCCGCCGCGACCACTAAAATTACAATATCGGTTGCCTTCGCACCGCGCGCACGCATCATCGTGAACGCTTCGTGTCCGGGCGTGTCGAGGAAAACAACGCGGCGTTTTTCCTTCGGATTGTCAGGATTATTAACAAAAACACTGTATGCGCCGATGTGCTGCGTAATTCCACCGGCTTCGCCCTCGGCGACATTAGCGTGACGAATCGCATCGAGAAGCGAAGTTTTCCCGTGGTCAACGTGTCCCATCACGGTCACGACCGGCGCACGAGGAAGCTCGACATCATCGGCATCAGCGGCAATTAATTCTTCAAATTCCTGTTCGATAAGCATTTCCTCGAACGGAACGAAACTGACATCAAAGCCGAGCGTCACGCCGACATCTTTTGCCATCTTTTCAGAGATTGATTGGTTAAGCGTCGCAAAAACTCCTTTTTTAACCAGCAGTTGCACGATGTCACGCGGCGTTACGCCCAATGCCTCAGAAAATTCTCTGACGGTTGCGCCTTCGGTTAAACGAATAGATTTGAGTTCGGTTTTCGCCGTCACACCAACCTGATCCTTGATTCTTTCCTCAATGGATTTCGGACGCTGAACACTAAAATCACGCTCTTCAAATCTTCCGCCTCGATTGTCGCCACCAAAAGTTTTTTCACCTTTTTTGGGATTTGAACGTCCCGGTTTGCGCCGGTTATCGCTCGGCGGAGTATAGACAGTCAGCGGAGTCGAACTTTCGCCCGGGGTTCCGCGAAATTCGGGTTTGCGTCCCGCACCGCCGCGCTGATCGCCGCGACGATTATCGTTTCTGCCTTGATTTCGCTCTTTTTCCTGCTGTTTGAGATGCTCTTCGCTGAGTTTTCCGGTCTTCGTCGGAGTCGCCGTGACCAATCTGTCGCCCGGTTTAATGCCTTGCTGCAAAGCATTTTTCGTCAGCGTTAGTTGTTTGACCTGAGTTCCGGTCGGACGGAAAATCTTCGGTCCGGTCGGTTTGAGTTCGACGATTCTGGTTTGCGGTTTCGGAGTTTCGACAATCTTTTCTTCGACGGGTTGAGCAGCGACCGGCGCAGCTTCTTCAACGTCGTCAATCTCACCGATCTCACCGATTTCGTCAATTTCCGGTTCGACCTCTTCGACAAATTGCAGAGTTTCGTGTTCTTCCACAGCCGAAATTTCTTCCGCCGCTTGGACAGGTCTTTTGGTTAGAATTTTTACTTTGTTGAATTCGTTTCTGACCGGCTCAATCTTCGGCGATTCTTCGAGTCTCGGTGCGGAAACCTCGACAAAATCTTCGTGAGCGTCGTCAATGTATGACGGTTCGACGGTTTCAGACGCGGAGAAATCTTCTGCAAACGGCGTGTCTGCGCTCGGTTGGCGTTTAATGACTTTAATTAGCCGTTTCGGAGCAATTTCCGCTTTCGGGAAATATTTATTGCGGATTTTATCGGCAAGTTCTTTACCGACGGAGTTTGAAGGCACATCTACATCTGCGCCCTCGCGCCTTAATTCTTCAATAATGCGCTTGGTGTCTTGTTTTAATTCTCTTGCAAGGTCGTAAACCCTAACTTTGTTGCCAACTGCGGACATAATTTATTTTTATTTATCACTTCGAGGCGGATTGCTTAAAACAACCCGCCGTCAACTAACTTCAATTGATAAATCAGAACCGTCAACGTCAGCAAAAACGTGTAAATATTACTTCATCGCTAAGGCTCCTTGTTCTGACAATCTATACATACGAATTCATCCTGTTATTTCTCGTCGGTGGAATCTTTGTCCGCCGTTTCTTTTGGAGATTCGTCATCTGAATTTTCAACTTCCGCTTCTTCGGAAACGGTTTCCTCACTCACGGAATCTTCGACTTTCGGTTCATCCGAAACTTCGGTGTTTGCCGCTTTTCCGGCTTCGACGACCGATTTTGCCGCTGCAATAATGCTTTCGGCTTGGTCGAGACTGACATCTAAAATATCAACCAAATCGTCAACCGAAGTCGCCGCCAAGGTTTCGACATCGGTAATATTTTTCTGTTTCAATTCAGCGGCTTGCGCGGCGGTTACGCCCTGCAAAGCGGTAATCGGAACGGCTTCGCCCGAAGCCATCATCTTGCCCATTTTCTGGGCAATTTCTTTCTTGATGACATCTTCGCTGATAATGTTGATGTCCCAACCGACAAGGCGCGTCGCCAAACGCACGTTTTGTCCTTTTTTACCGATTGCCAAAGATAATTGATCTTCGGTCACGATGACTTCCATTATCCGGCGATTGATGTCAACGATGCGAACTTGACTAACCTTCGCCGGTGAGAGCGCGTTTGCCGCGAATACCGACGGTTCTTCCGACCATTCGATAATGTCAATTTTCTCGCCGCGTAATTCCTTGATAATTGACTGAACACGCGAACCTTTCATCCCGACACACGCGCCGACCGGATCAACGTCCTTTTCATTTGACGTAACGGCAATTTTCGCACGGTCGCCGGGTTCACGAACGGCTGATTTGATGACGACCGTATCGTCATAAATTTCAGGGACTTCCATTTCAAACAGACGCTTGAGCAATTCCGCCGAAGTCCGCGAAACGATAATCTGCTGTCCCTTCAAATCTTTTGAAATATCAACAATTACGACGCGAATCCGTTCGCCCTGTCCCCAATTTTCGCTTCTGACCTGTTCGCGTTTCGGGACGATTGCTTCGAGATTCGTTCCCAGATCAACAATCATATCGCCGCGCTCAAAGCGTTTGACCATTCCATTGATTAATTCACCTTTGCGGTCAATGTATTCCTCGTAAACTTTTTCGCGGACGGCTTCGCGCACTTTTTGGACAAGAATTTGTTTCGCAGTTTGCGCGGCAATTCGTCCGAGTTCTTCGGTCGGCAGCGGAATCAGCAAAACGTCGCCGAGTTCGATTTCATCATCGCCCGTCAATTCGACGGCTTCGGTCAGTGAAAGTTCAACCGACGCATTTTCAACTTCCTGAACAACGGTTTTCTGCGCCGAAATTTCAACCAAACCTTCGGTATCGTTCCATTCGACTTCGATGCCTTCGCCCGTTTTGTCGTAGCCTTTAAATTGTTTACGCGCTGCCGCTTTGACGGCATCTTTCATCGCTTCAATAATTAAATTACGGTCAAGCCCGTGTTCGGCACACAATGCTTCGATGTTCTGTCCGATAGTTGATGTCATATTCCTTATCAGTCAATAGTTATTTGTTTTTGGTTTTTTGCTAATAACCAAATACTAAAAACAAATAACTATTTTCTTTTCAATTCTTCGTCTATATCAATTTCCAAATTGGCTTTCCCGACTGCGCCGTATGGAAAACTCACGTTTCCAGTTGTTTTATCGTCAAAGTAAATTTCTTCGCCTTCGACTTTTGTAATTCGTCCGCGAAAATTTTTCTGTCCGTTGATCGCCGTTTTGGTTTTTACCTTCGCCAAACTTCCGGCAAATCTTTCAAAATCTTTCAAGCTGTAGAGTTCCCGTTCGATTCCCGGCGACGAAACCTCTAAAATATATTCGTCCGTAATAAAATCCTGCACGTCCAGTAAATCACCGACTTCGCTGCTCATCACCGCGCAGTCTTCGTGTGAAATTCCCGCCGGTTTATCAATAAAAATACGAATCGTCTTACTTTTCCCGACTCCGACCGCTTCGATGTTGACGAGTTCCAAACCGTGTTTTTCCGCCGTCTGTTCGGCGACTGCGCGGATTCGTTCATCAATCTGCTGCTTGCTCATATATCACTTTCACGCAAAATAAAAAGTGGGCGCGAACCCACCTGATACGCTCCCACGCATCGCAGGAAACGAATATCATACCTTAAATCGAAAGACTATGGCAAGCGAAACGGTTAGACGTTTTCTTTTAGTTTTTGGATGGCTGAATTTATTTCGTTTAATTTTTTTTCGGCTTTAGTGATATTTTCGAGCGTCGGGTCGTTGGCGAGTTCCTCTAAATACTTAATTAACTCGCGCGTCTCGGAGATTGTCCGGTTAACGTCTTTTTTGACGGATTGCCCGCCACCGATTTCCGAGGTTTCGGACGTTTGCGCTTTTTTCGCTTCTTTTACGCCCCAATGCGTAATCTTTACGGAGTTCAGCCGCGCCGTTTCGGAAATCCAACTCTGACTGTTCAAGTGTTGGAATATATCGGGATACGCGCCCAAAAAACCTTCCTTTTTGACGAGTTCCTTTAAATCAACGGTTTCAGTGTCCTTTCCGCCGGTTGTTTCATAAAGTTTGACTAAAACTTTGTGATAAACGTCCATATTAATTCAGTTCCAAATTCTAAGTTTTAAGTTGCGACTTCGGCTTAAATTGTAAGTTTTATTTGTAAATTTGCAAACTATCGAAAAAAAGGGCAGAAGCCCGCGCGTAGCAAGGACACACAATGCTTCAAATTTGCGCCCTTGCTCACGCGCGGGCTTCCGCCGATTCTTTAAACTTTTTCGCAATTCAACGCCATTTGCGCCGCGCCCAAAATTCCCGCGTCGTCGTCTAATTCGGCGCGAATGAGTTTAGCGCGAAGTCCGGGTTCGACAAATGCGCGGCTGCGAATTTGATCTTCGACGTGGTGAATAAATAAATCCCAACCTGCTGCCGCACCGCCGCCGATGGCGATCACTTCCGGGTTGAGAACATTGATCAAATCAACCAGCGCGATGCCGAGATAAAATCCCATCTGCCGGAATACTTCGAGCGCGAGTTCATCGCCGTTTTTTCCGGCTTCGTAAACATCGGCAGAGGTCAGCCGCGATTTATTGCGCCAATCGGATTTCGGATACTGTGCTTCCAATTCACGCGTCAAGCGGACGATTGCCGTCGCCGACGAATACTGCTCGACACAGCCGCGCGAACCGCAGCCGCACGGTGCGCCGAACGGTTCAACGCAAATGTGTCCGATTTCGCCCGCTGTGCCGTCAATTCCGCGTAAAACCGCGCCGTTGATAATTATTCCGCCGCCGACACCGGTGCCGAGCGTGACCATTATCGAACTCTGAAAACCTTTTGACGCGCCCATCCAACTTTCGCCGACTGCCGCCGCGTTTGCGTCGTTTTCGATAACGGCTTTGATATTCAATTCATTTTCGAGCGCGGCGACCATCCGAAAACCGTCGAGACACGGCACATTCGGCGATTTCATCAAAATTCCTCTTTCGACGCTCAAAGTCGCGGGGACTGCCGCGCCGATTGCTGCAATATTCCCGTCATTTTTAACGGCTTCGCGGCATTCGTTGGCTTCTTCGACAATTGTTCTGACAATATCATCGGCGCGGTCGGATTTCGGTGTGTCGCGCTTGGTGCGAAAAAGGATTTTGCCGCCCTCGTCAACGGCTGCCATTCTCAAGTTTGTTCCGCCCAAATCACAGGCGAGGACGATTTTTTTCATCTCAAATAATAGTTTAAGTTGTTTGTTAAGTTCAAGATTAGAGAAGCGAACTGCTGTATCTAAAATTCTTGCCAACAGAGATTCTATACTTAATTCACAAAACCAACAAAGCCGACTGCGCTTAATTCATCAAACTAATCAAAGCATCGGCGAGCCGGTCGCGCCAACTCGTCCAATTATGCCCTGCTTCGCCCTCGACGTAAGTGACATCGAACGATTTTTTTCGCAATAATTCAACGACTTTGCGCGAATCTTCAACGCCTTCGAGCGTTCCGTCATCGAAATAAAATTTGAATTTCATTTTGCCGTCCAGTTTCTCCAATTCTTTAACGACACGTTCGTCATCAACCCAAAACGAAGAACTCTGCCCGCCGATGCGCGAGAAAGTTTCGGGATATTTCAATCCAACCCAAACGCTCGTAATGCCGCCGAGAGATGCGCCTAAAACCGCCCGTCCGTCGCGTGATTTGATCGTGTTATATTTCGCGTCAATCGCCGGAACAACTTCCGTCGCCAGAAATTTCGCGTAGTCGTCATTCGCCCAATATTCCTTGTTGCGGTCTTTCGGATCGAGAAAAACCATTATGAACGGCTTGATTTTGTTAGCTTTGACAAGATTTATTTGCTGATTGATTGCAAGTGCGCGGTTTTTATAATCGCTTCCATCTTGCAGATAAAAAACCGAAAGCGGTTCTTTTGATTCGGGAATATATACCTTGACGATTCTTTTCCCAAATATCTTTGAATTAATTTCTAAGTCTTCTTGTGCAAATTTCGGGCTAAAAGTTAATTCCTTGTCCCAAATCGTCGGCTTATAATCCGGCATCGTAAAAAACGAATTTTCGCCGCCGACACCATTATCAACTTTATTCGGATTCAGCGGATCGGTAATCCATTTGCCGTCAACGATGAGTTTGTATTCGACACGCGCAGTCGGCTTAAATTGCATTAAGAAAATTTTGACTATTCCGTCGTCCGAATAATCATCAAATTCATAATCCTCGCTATCAGGTTTCCAACTGTTAAAATCTCCGGCGATTTGAACTTTCTTCGCTTTTCTGTTGTAAACCAAAATCGCTAAAGCATCACCATTTTTACAACTCCAGAATTCGGGACTTCTCTTTAAATTTTTAGCCAGATCATTTTGTTGAGCAACAGATTGATTATTTCGCCAGTCGGAAAAACAACTTTCTTCAAGTTTTAAGGTTAAAATGTTTTGTAAATTTGGATTATTCGGTAAAGATTGCGGCACGCCCATCGTGATATTTTTTTCGGTGGTTTCTTTCTTCCCCAAAACATACCGATTATAAACGACATCGGGCGTGTCGAGATTTTTGCCTGCCTGCAAATTGACGGCTAAACGGATGAACTGCGCCATTGACCACGCGAGCGGCGTTGCCGAACCGGTGCCTTCGCCGAATTTCAGTTCGGGAACGAATTGTTTGTCTATATTTTTCGGCGTTTCGGCTTTGTCCCAGATTTGTTCGGGAATCATCAAACCTTCGTTGGCGAATTTTTGCATTGCGTCGAGACGAGAGATTGCGTGAATAATTTCAACGCTTTGTCCGTCCATTTTCTTCATATCTTCGACGTATTTTGCCAATTCATATTGTCCGCGTTCGCCTGTCAGTAACGCCCAAAGTCTGCCTGTGCCGGAATATGTGCCGTCGAAATTCCAGCGTCGTCCGTCGGGTTGTTCGCCGTAGCCGTCGTGGTTGTAGCGGTAAAACGATTCGCCGTTCGGCGTGTTGACTTTGATTTGCGCGTCTATGACTTTTAACGATTTGACAATTAATGGGTCGTCGGGCGATTTGATACCGAGGCGCACGAGTTCCAAAAAACCCGCGTCCACGATTTCGTTTTCAGGAAACGCGCCCGAACTGTTGCTGAGTTCGATTTTTTCGCCCGCGTCGGGTTTGCCGTTTTTCGTCAGGCGAACGTAATAATTGCCGTCGCCGAATTTGCCGTTGGTCGTCGCCGTCCATTTTTCGATGTTTGCCTGCCAATCGTCGGCGGTTTTCAGGTAAAGATTCGCCGATGTTTCATCGTTATTTTTACGAGCGATTTCCGCCGCGCAAACTAATCCCGCAATTTCCGCCGCCATCGTCGAGGGTGAATAACCGGGCTTTTCTTCCCAACGCTCCTGCGGCGTAACGGGACCGCTTTTGACGATAAAATCTGCGGCTTTTTTAACGTGATTTTCGTAAGTCGCCTTGTCAAAACGCTTCAGTTGATACGCCATAATCAGCGGAAAGCCGACTTCATCCATTTGCAGTCCGCCCCATCCGTTGCGCCCGTCGAGCCACGAATTCTGCGGAAAACCGCCGTCCGCTTTCTGTTGAATATTAAACAAAAAATCCAACGCCCGATTCGCCGCCGCCGTATCGCCAAGCGCGAGATAAGCCGTAAAAACCTGATACAAATCACGCGCCCAAACCAGATGATAACCGCCGCCGACTTCCTCGTTCGCATTCTTGCCGCCGCCCCACGGAATCGTCAGCGACGCAACATTCGCCCCGCGCACCGTCTTATCTTCCTGCGCTTTCAAAACCATCGCCGCCATATTAAACTGCGCCTGATATTTCGCCTCAACTTTCGGCAAAGTCTTAACGTAATCGCTCCAACCTTTTTCATATTTGGTGAGGCAGGTTTTAAAGCCTTTTTTGAGAGCGGCTAGATTATTTCCAAATGCTTTTACCCAACTGCTTTGAGCAAAAGACAAAGCTAACGTGAAACTTGTCGGCTTAATGATTTTTGCCATTTGCACAACATTTCCGTTTTTAGCTTCATCGTATTGTTTAGTAATTTTACCGAATTGTTTTAGTTGTTCTAATCCGTCGCTTATTTGATAAAAGCCATTTGTCTGTTCTGCAATTTCACTTGAAAACCCCAAAACTGAAGCAATATACGGCTTCTCATTTTCGGCAACTAGATTTCCGATTTCGTCGCCATCAGTTCCAAACTTTCTGCTCGCAAAATCGTGCATTCCAGTATTTCCGAGCGACGGATCATAATAAACATACAAATTCAAATCTTTATTTTTCGACTCGAATTTTACATCAATTAAAACCGAATCGCGTTCGGGATCAGTCGTGTAAGTTTTCGTGATTTTCCATTCGCCCGATTTCGCCGTGTTGATTTGCTGAAAACTGAGTGAATCGGGGCGTGTAACTTTAATTTCGTGAGTTGCGTCGTCGCGCTCGGTTTCGACCTTTTTCGTCTTCGGATTGACCACGACAAACTGCAAAAGATGAACATTGGCGACCGTGACATCAGGATAATAAACTTCCGTCATCACGCCGTCGGCGAGCGTGAACCAGACTTTTGAATCGAGACTCGCCGACGTGCCAATCGCCTGTTTCCCGGCAGTCGCCCACTGCGCGTCATTCCCCGGCGCACCCGGCGCGAGCGTCTGCGCGAAACTCAAACAAGTAAAAAGGCAAAAGTAAAAAGGTAAAAACATTTTTACTTTTGCCGTCTGCATAAAATTCAGCATAAATTTTTCCCCTGAAAACTTGTAGAATCGGTCGGAGCGCAGTCCGTCCCGGCTGCAATGAGCGTCGCTTCGACGCGAAAAAACCTGTGCCGCTCAAAAATTGACAATAAACGAAAATAATAGATTACGGAAAATTGTCGCTTTACTTTATTCGCTAACAAACATTTTTTCGCGTTTGAAGCAAACGCTCATTGCAGCCGGGACGGACTGCGCCCCGACGATTCGCCTTCCTAGTCTTTCCGTCCGACCATATCCGCACCGACGGCGGCGACGAGAATCGAACCTTTGACGATTTCCTGCACGAAATCGCGGATGTTGAGCAAAGACATTCCGTTATCGAGGCTCGCCATAATCAACGCGCCCAAACACGCGCCGAAAATCGTTCCCCGTCCGCCGCGCAGACTCGCGCCGCCGATCACGCACGCCGCAATCGCTTCGAGTTCCTTCAAAGTTCCCGCATCCGGCGCAGCACTTCCCTGTCGCGCTGTGAAAACAATCGCCGCAATTCCGGTCAAAACGCCGAGCAGCATATAAACCTTCAAAATGTTGCGATGCGTATTGATGCCGGAAAGCCTCGCCGCGTCAGTATTACCGCCGATAGCGTAAAGATAGCGTCCGAAAGTCGTCGAATTAGTAATAAAAACGCCGAAAATTGCGACTACCGCAAAAACCAAAACCGGCACGGGAACGCCGCTCGATGAATTCATCACATAAATAAACGCGAGAATCGCCGCAATCGGCAAAATCGTTTTGAGAAATTCTCTCTTGTAATCGGCTTCGCCAAGTCCGTAATCCTTCTGCGATTTGGCGCGTTGGTAAGCGAGAAACAAAAGAAAGACAATTCCTAAGCCGGCGAGAAACCAGCCTGTTCCAAAAGTTAAATTTCCTTGTCCGAACATCTTGAATGTCGGATCGGCAATCGAAACCGTTTCGCTTTTGGAAATCCCTTTGATCGCGCCGCGCCACGCGAGTAATCCGCCCAAAGTCACGATAAACGCCGGAATTCGCCCGTAAGCGACGAGAACGCCGTGAACTAAACCAATTGCCACGCCGACCGCAATCGCCAGTAAAATCGCCACCGGCAGAGGATAACCCCAATTTGTCAGCGCAATTGCCGCGACCCCGCCCGCCAACGCCAGCACCGAACCGATTGACAGATCAATCTGTCCGGCAATAATCAGCATCAACATTCCGACCGCTAAGATTCCCGTCACGGACGTTTGCAGCATCAGATTTGACAAATTCAGCGACGACAGAAAAATTCCGCCCGTCTGCCAATGAAAAAACAGCCAAATCAGGATCAATGCGCCGAGCATCGTATATGCCCGAAGCGACGACGTTTCCAGTTTGAAACCACTTTTTTCTACTGTTTCACTCATAATTTTTTGTTTCAATTCAATAAATAATCGGCAGAAACCCGCGCGTGAGCAAGGGTGCTATTTGTGAATCGTCGGCACCCTTGCTCACGCGCGGGTTTCTGCCTTTGCATCACAATTTTTCTTTCGGCTAATCAACAGGAAAACCATCCTGTTGCAATTTTGCTTTCAGCAACTGCAAACCAGCCATCACAATTTCGCTTTCAGATTTATATTTCCCTTCAGCCAACATTTCATTCACAAAATTTTCTATTTCTTCAGGAATATCTATTTTCCATTTTTGCTTTTTGCCTTTTTACTTTTGCCTTAATTATTTCCGGTTGCCGCCGCCATCACTTTTTCGGGTGTCGCTTCGAGTTTGGAGAATTCGCCGGTTAATTTGCCTTCGTGCAGAACTAAAATGCGGTCGGAAAGTCCCATAACTTCGGGTAATTCGGACGAAACCATCACGATTGCCAAACCTTCTTTAGCGAGTTTATTGATTTCGGAATAAATTTCCTGTTTCGCACCGACATCAATGCCGCGCGTCGGTTCGTCGAGAAATAAAACCTTCGGATTAATCAGCAGCCATTTGCCTAAAACGACTTTTTGCTGATTGCCGCCCGACAAAGTTCCGGCGATTGTCATCGGCGAATTGGCTTTGACTTTGAGCGACGACATTGCTTTTTTTGAAGCGACCGTTTCGCGTGAACGGTGCGTCACGAACGCGCCGGAAATCTTTTTCAGTCCCGCGAGACTCATATTATCAACAATCGTTTGTTCGAGTAAAAGTCCGAATCTTTTGCGGTCTTCGGTGACAAATCCGATGCCGTTTTTGATCGCGTCCGCCGGTGAATTGATCGAAACCGGCTTGCCCTCGACAATCACATCGCCCGAACTTTTCGCCTGCCACGCGCCGAAAATCGCCATCAAAAGTTCGCTTCGTCCCGCCCCCATTAAACCGGAAATTCCCAAAACTTCGCCTTTTTTCACTTTGAACGAAACATTATCCACGAGTTTTTTATTCGGATTATCAATGTCGAAAGCGTTCACATTTTTGACTTCCAAAACCGTTTCGCCGAATTCGTGCGAGGTTGTCGGGAAAATATCGCCGACTTCGCGCCCGACCATCAAAGATATTACTTTGTCGCGCGTCAAATCTTTTGCGTCGTTCGTCCCGACGGTTTTTCCGTCGCGCAGAACCGTGATGCGGTCGCTCATTTCAAAAACTTCACCGAGTTTGTGCGAGATGTAAATCATCCCGACACCGCGCGCTTTCAGTTCTCTGAGAATTGTAAAAAGCGTCTCGACTTCCGATTCGGTCAGTGCGGCAGTCGGTTCGTCCAAAACGAGAATTTTCGCACTCTGCGACAACGCTTTGGCGATTTCGACGAGCTGCTGCTGACCGATTCCCAAGTTTCCGACCGGCGTTCGCGGATCAATTTGAAGGTGTAAATCTTGAAGCAATCTCGCAGCTTTTTGGTAAAGTTCAGACCAATTGATGACACCGAATTTTGACGGTTCGCGTCCTAAAAAAATATTTTCGCCGACGGTCAATTCCTTCACGAGCGAAAGTTCCTGAAAGATAATCGCCACGCCCGCTTTTTCAGAATCGCGGATCGTTTTAAATTGGCGAACTTCGCCGTCAATGACAATATCGCCCTCATAACTGCCGAACGGATAAACTCCCGAAAGAGTTTTCATCAAGGTTGATTTTCCCGCGCCGTTTTCGCCGACCAGCGAATGAAATTCGCCTTCGTAAAGGTCAAACGTCACGCCGTCCAATGCCTTGACACCGGGAAATTCTTTGACAATCGAACGCATTTCGAGAATTGGTTTCATAAATAATGGTGAATGGTGAACGATGAATGGTGAATTTCTTAATTATTCATTCACCATTCACCATTTACCATTTTGTTATTGCTTCGGTCTTTGATCTGCCGGAACATTTTTGTAAACGTCTTCAAATTTGGAATAGCCGTCTTTGATCACAGTTGTCATTAAATTATCTTTGTCAACAACCTGAACTTCGAGCAAAATCGCCGGAATTTCCTTTTTGATATTGTCATTCATAAAAGGTTTGGCATCAGACAGAGTCTCTTTTTTCGCTAATTTAATGGCGGCATCAACAGCGGCGTTTGCCAATGGAATAATCGGTTTATAAACGGTCATTGTCTGTTTTCCTTCCGCGATTGACTGCAAAGCGGAAAGCTGCGCGTCCTGTCCGGTGACGAGAATTTTCAAACCTTTTTTATCGAAAGCCGAAATCACGCCGCCTGCCATTCCGTCATTTGAAACAACGAAAGCATCAATTTTATCGCCGTTTTGAGTCAAAGCATTTTCGGCGAATTTGGTTGCTTCTTCAGGCTTCCACCCTTCGATAAACTGGTCGGCGACGATTTTAATATCACCTTTATCAATCGCCGGTTGCAAAACCGCAAGCTGTTCCTTTTTCATAATCACCGCGTTATTGTCGGTTGACGCGCCGTAAACCATCACATAATTTCCCTTCGGAACTTTACTGAGTGCGTATTCGGCAATTTTACGCCCGATCACGGGAACTTGGTGCGAGATATAGAGATCAATCTTGTCGGAATTAATTAAACGGTCGTAACTGATCACAGGAACACCTTTCGCCTTCGCCTTTTCGACCATTTGCGCGGCTTGCGTCGCGTTGTCAGGCGCAATCACGAGAACATTGATGCCTTTGGTCAAAAGCTGGTCAACGTCGCTCAACTGTTTTTCCGCGCTGTTGTTGGCAACCGTAATTTCGCATTCGACGTTGACCGCTTTGCAGTGCGCCTCGAAAGCATCGTGGTCGCGCTGCCAGCGTTCTTCTTTCACGGTCGCCATCGAAAAACCGATTTTAACTTTGCCGTCCGTCGGCGCGGCGTTGTTACTTGTTGTCGTGGCTGTGTTTGGCTGCGTCGGCGACTGCACACACGCGGCGACAAAAATCGCCGTCAAAATTAAAAAACTTAACAGCTTTAAACTCAATTTCATTATAATTTCTCCTTAATTTTTGAAAAGATGTTGTGTGAATAGTAATCAGAATATTATAAATTTTCAACGCTCAATCGTAAATCTCAATATTCTTTCACTTAAATATACTTGCGCCGGACGTTTTAACAATTTACAAGACTTTTGCAAGGTCGTCAAACAAAGTTTTCTTCCGACTCATTTTCTTCTGAAAAGCCGAAAACCGAACGCATCTAAACTCAAAGTCGGCAGTGCGTTGTTTGAGGTAATCTTCGCTTTATCATCCGCGAGATTCGGCGTAATTTCTTCATAATTGCCTGACGCTTCGACCGCGCCGAAGAACGGCTGATTTGACATATTGATTGCCACGAGAATTTCTTCGCTGCCGCTCATTCGTTTGAAGGTCAAGACTCTCGCTTCGTCCGAATTTTTAAGCCACGTCAGATCACCGCGCCGCAGTGCGACCGAATTTTTCCGCAGTTCGATCATTGATTTATAGAAACGCGGAAATTCCGGTCGTCGTTCGGTAAAACCCCAATAAACCGGCAGTTTTTCAAACAGCGCGGGCGCACCTGATTCGGTTGTATCGCCGACTTCCATTCCGTTATAAACAAGCGGCACACCGTCTAATGTGAACGCCAGAGTTTGCGCCGCCAATGCGCCTTTTTCGCCGAAACGGACAATCGCACGTTTCTCGTCGTGGTCATCGGAAAAGCGCATCAGCAGAGAGTTTTTCGGCATTTCGGCTTTTTGTTTTTCCCAGTTTCGGCGAATTTCAGATGCCGGCAGACTGCCCTGCAGTACCTGCGTCATAATGCCGTGATTCGCCCACGAATAATCCAAATCGAACGCTTTGAGCAATAAATCGGACGTTTCCGCTTCGGCAAGCCAGAGCGTGTCGGGTTTGATTTTATCAATATCCGCCCGCGCTTTGTCCCAAAAATCCGTCGGCACGAAAAACGCGACATCGCAGCGGAAACCGTCCAAATTATAATCACGAATCCACGAAACCAGCATTTCATTCATATATTTGCGGGTTTCAGGGTTGTCGTAATTCAAATCCGCGACATCCGCCCAATCAGAAACCGGCGGAACGATATTTCCTGATTTATCCTGCGTGTAAAACGCTTTGTTCTTCATCATTACCGAATCCCAAGCCGTGTGGTTGGCAACAATATCAATGATGACTTTTAATCCGCGTTTGTGCGCTTCGCTGACCAATCTTTTAAAGTCTTCCTTCGTGCCGTAGTCGGGATTGATTGCATAATAATCCTGCACAGCATACGGCGAACCGATTGTTCCCTTCGATTTTAGTTTGCCAATCGGATGAATTGGCATTAACCAAAGCACCGTGACACCGAGATTTTTTATTCGATCCAAATCATTTGTAATCGAGTTAAAATCGCCTTTCTGCGAATAACTGCGCTCAAAAATCTGATAAATCACGGCATCCTTCACCCAATCGGCTGACGGTCGCGCATTTTCCTTTGAAAAATCGCGCGGCGGCGGAGTTTGGGCAAACATCGCCGAACTTAAAAATGCGAATAAAACCAGACTGAACAATGCTTTTCGTAAATTTTTATGTGGCATATTTTTCCTCTAAATAGGTTCGTAATATAAAACTAATTTCGACTGCGGCAGATTTATTCTTCGCGGAAGCGTTCAAAACCCGCACCGAAAAGCACTGATTTCGCTTTCGTCAAAACGCAGTTCCAGTATTTTTACCGGTATTTTGCGATGAAGTTTTCCACCAGTCAGCAAAATTCATAATGACAAATTATTCACTTCCGGCAACGCCGCTTGCGCCCGGAACGGTCGTGTCAAGCGTTCCCGCGCCGACATCTTTGACTATGAAAACGCTAAACGCCGCGATTATCATTACGATTCCACCGAACAGGACGACATTGAGTGGGTCTTTGCCTAAGATATTGTTGTAAATTTGCGGAATGACAAGCGACATCACGATTTGCGGCAGGACGATAAATAAGTTGAAAACGCCCATATAAACGCCCATTCTCGAAGGTTTAATCGCTCCCGCAAGAATCACATACGGCATCGAGAGGATTGAAGCCCAGGCGACACCGACACCCGCCATTCCGATCCAGAGAAAATACTTATCGTGCGCGAAATAGGTTGAAAGCAAGCCTAATCCGCCCAAAGCCAGACAAATAAAATGCGTCATTTTGCGGCTCGTGGCGTTAGCGATAAACGGAATTAAGAACGCGACGAGAAAACAAACGACGTTGTAAACCGCGAACGAAAGTCCGCCCCATTCCGTGCCTTCGGCGAACAAAGGCGATTTGTCGTCAGGCGCGTTAAAAACGTGCCGCGCCACCGTGATTCCGTAATACTGCCACATACACGGCAGCGCAAACCAGGTGAAAAATTGGACGACGGCAAGCTGTTTCATCGTCGTCGGCATATCTTTAAGTGCGTCAATAATTTCTTTAACGATGTTGCTGACTAAATTTCCTTCCGCCTGTTTGCGCCGAAATTCTTCCATATCTTCCGGCGGATATTCATTAGTTGTAAAAACCGTCCACAAGACAGCCGCGAGAAAACAAACCGCGCCGATCAAAAAGGCGTAAAGCGTGGCGTGCGGAATACCGCTCGCCATCACGCCCGTCACGCCCAAAGCTGCGAGAATAAACGGCGCGGCGTTTGCCAAAGTTTGCCCGATGCCGATAAAAAACGACTGCATCACGAAACCCGTCGTGCGCTGTTCTTCAGGCAGTTTGTCGCCGACAAATGCGCGAAACGGTTCCATACTCGTATTGATGCTGAAATCCAGAATCCATAAAAGTCCCGCCGCCATCCAAACCGCCGACGAAAAAGGCATCAAAATCAAACAGATGCTCGAAACAATTGCGCCGATGAGAAAAAACGGTCTGCGTCTGCCTAATTTGTTCCAGGTTCGATCCGACAATGCACCGATGATCGGCTGGATCAGCAAACCCGTAATCGGTCCGGCAAGCCACAGATACGGCAAATTGCTTTCTTCCGCGCCGAGATATTTATAGATCGGCGACATATTCGCCTGCTGTAACCCGAAACCGATTTGAATTCCGAGGAAGCCGAAACTCATATTCCAGATTTGCCAAAAACTTAAACGAGGTTTGTTTTGCATATTTTTATCAGAGAATTAGAACCGTTCTTCTATTTCTTTTGCTCCTTGAAAAACATTATTACCCAGACAATTACCAGAAAAACGGCGATGATTGCGCCGCCGGTAATGAGTGCATCACTCAACACCGCGCCGGCAGTCGGTTTTGAGGAAAAACCTAAAAATATTAAAAAAGCGGCAAAAACTATTCCGATCAACGAAAGTGCTTTCATATAATTTTGAAACTAGCGCGAATAAATATTGATGTCTTCGAGTTTAACATTTCGGTCTAAAGAGAGCGCGTAAATCAGCGTTTTCGACAAATTGCGAACGTGAATAAATCCGCTTCGCGCCGGTTCGTCAAAAGGCGTTTCAACGTCAACCAAACCGGGACAAAAATTAAAGATTCGGACATTTGCGCCGCGCTTCTGCAGATCGTCGCGGACGGATTCGGCAAAACCGAGCAAGCCGAATTTTGAAGCGCAATACGAAGGCACATCGGCATAACCGTTTTTTCCCGCCTGTGAAGAAATGTTGATAATATCGCCGAAATCCTGCTCGATCATTTTTGGTAAGACCAATTGTGTCAGCCACATTACGCCGCGCAAATTCGTTTCCAAAACTTTGTTCCAACCCTCATCAGAAATTTCAGTGACGGTTTCAGGAACGGCAAGCCCGGAATTGTTGATTAAAACGTCAATTGCGCCGAATTTTTCGACGGCAAATTTGACGAGATTTTCGGTTTCCGGGCGATTGCGAACGTCAAATGAATATGAAAAAACTCTTTTCGCGCCGAATTTATCATTCAATTTTTGCGCGGTTTCGTCCAAAACTTCGCGCCGCCGTGAAGCGATGACGACCGCGCCGATACCGTTTTCGAGCAACGCTTCAGTCATTGCGCGTCCGATTCCGGTTGCGCCGCCCGTGATTAAAGCCGTCTGTTCACCAAATGTTTTCTCGCGCATTATTTTACCGTAAAAACTCCCGCCGTTCGCGCCGGCATCGTAAATTTGATTTTGCCGTTTTCAATCTGCACGTCGGGAACGACTCCGAGCCGGTCGGCGAGCGTCGAATTGAGCGGCAGAGGCTTGACCATCGAAACATCAAACATTACTTCCGAAGGTTTCGTGTCGTTATTGAAAACGACCAGAACCGCCTGTTTTTCGGTCACGCGAACATACGCCGACTGCTGCTCTTCGTCGAGTAAATCGAATGATTTACCGTTTCGCAAAGCCGCAAAATTCGACCTCAATTTTCCTAAGGTGGCGAGGTGATTCCACACATCGTTTTCCTCTTTTGTGCGGTCGGCAGAGGCGAAAGCGTTGCGCGTGTCGCCCGGAAATCCGCCGGGAAAATCGCGCCGGTTGTCGGGATCGCCGCCGCCGCGCATTGCCAATTCGTCGCCGTAATACAAAAGAGGTGTGCCGCGCGAAGTCATAATCAAGGTTTGCGCCATTTTCAAACCTTCGACAGTCGCGCCTTTCTCGTTCATAAAGCGTTCCATATCGTGAAGTCCGAGAAACGTCGTCAGCACATTCGGATTCGGATAAAGCCAGTCGTGCGCGAACATCTGCGACACACCGCGAATTGATTCGCCTTTCGCAAACGCATTGCGAATCGGATAAAAAAGCGCGTAATCGTAAAGTGTATCAATCTGCGTATCAATGCCGTCGAAACCTTTTCTGCCCGATTGAAAATACGCTAAAAGCGCGGGATCGCCGTCATAAAGTTCGCCTAAAATATTAACTTTCGGATATTCTTTGTGAATCGCGCCGCCCCATTTCGCCCAAAAAGTGCGCGGAACGTGCGGCAGAGTGTCCATCCGAATCGCGTCAAAACCGTTCATTTCCATCCACCACAGCGAATTTTGAATCAGATATTTTTCGACTTCCGGGTCATTCTGATTAAAATCAGGCAGAATATTGATAAACCAGCCGTCAATATTGCGCGACTGCGTTTGATAAGTCGCGCGCGGATTCATCGTCGTCCATTTTTGCCAATTATTATTCGGATGATTCGCCAGCGTCCCGTTCCACCAAGTCGGTGTCGGCGGATCGTCAACCCAGACGTGATACGGTCCGGTGTGATTCGCCACCTGATCTTGAATAACTTTCAGACCGAGCGCGTGCGCCTTGTCAATCAATTCTTTGAGCTTCGCTAAATCGCCGAGATGTTCATCAACCGCATACATATCAATCGCGCCGTAGCCGTGATAACCCGTCGAAGGCTGACCGTCATAAACTTCCTTCATATCGAGTTTGTCGTTATTGTCATAAACCGGCGTTGTCCAGATCGCCGTCACGCCCAAACTCTTCAAATACTGTAACTTATCAATCACGCCCTGCAAATCGCCGCCGTGATAAAACCTGCCTTTTGAGCGGTCATACAAACCTTTCGACTTCGCCGGATCGTCATTCGTAATATCGCCGTCGGCAAACCTGTCCGGCATCAAAAAATAAATCACATCGTCCGGCGTATAACCCTGAAAACGTCCGCCGCGATCAATTTTCGGCGAAATCTCAAACGGCGCGTTAACCGTTCCGCCGAGCGTCGAGATTTTCAAATTATACTTGCCGACCTTTGCCGTTTTCGGAATCGTCACATCCGCAAAAAGATAATGCCCGTTGTCCGAAACTTTCACGCCGCCCGCCGTCAAACCTTTGTCGGCAATGACTTTCGCAGACTTCAAATTCGTTCCGCGAATCAAAACTCGCACCGTGCCAATCGAATAATCCGCCCACCAATTCGGCGGATCAACCTTCTCAACCGTCGGCGTTTGCGCGCTGGCAGTCAGCAGATAACAGTTAGCAATTATCAGTAAGAAAATGACGTAACGTAATTTATTTTTCATGATTTTACAGACATCTCTGAATTAAAAACTTCTAACAATACAAACTCAGGCGAACTTTCCAATGTCAAAAATACTTTTTTGTTGAAAATTCTCGAAAGTTCTTTTAAATAATCCATCAAAAGTTCGTGATCTTCCAAAGATTTAAACTCTTTTGGCAAAATATCATTTTCAAATTCTTCAGATGAGAAGAAGTGACAATTAATATTAAGTCTGCCGATCTTGATAGTCAGACCACTGCGTGATTGAGTTTGATCAAACCAAGCATTCTTTACTATTGAAAAATTTATTGAAGATGTTTTAACCTGCGTTTCTCCGCAT
Organism: Pyrinomonadaceae bacterium; assembly: GCA_965247805.1. Taxonomy (GTDB): domain Bacteria; phylum Acidobacteriota; class Blastocatellia; order Pyrinomonadales; family Pyrinomonadaceae; genus JAFDVJ01. The sequence continues at coordinate 1,544,452 of OZ252034.1, read as the reverse complement.
TCAAACTCAACTTCGTAATTTTGATTGACAAAATCAGCCCAATTTTCCCAATCATCAATATTTATGTCGAAAACATAAATATCTCTCAATGAGCCATCCTCAAAATAAATCTTTTCTTTTAATTCGTGCCAATTCGTGTTCATTCGTGGCTAAATTCTTCCGTAAATTTCCGTCAATTCCTTTAATCTCTCCGCAATTTCATCCGAAAAATCGCCGTGTTTGCATTGCCAATACCAGTTTCCGTCGGTCGAACCCGGCAGATTTATTCTGGCTTCGTTGCCTAAACCTAATAAATCCTGCATTGGCACGAGCGCGGAATCGGCGACTGAAGCCCAAACTGCGCGGACGAAATCCCAGTGAATTTCCGCGCCGTCGGAGTTGAGATAATTCAGGCAAAAATTATGTTCGCGGCGAATCTGCGAATCGTCGCGCGTCGAACCTGCGCCGACTCCCGAATTGAACCAGCCGACCGTCGTGTCGTTGTCGTGCGTTCCCGTGTAGGCGACGCAGTTGTTTATATAATTGTGCGGCAGATCGTGATTTTTCGTGTCGCCGCCGAACGCAAACTGCAAAATTCGCATTCCGGGAAAACCGAAACCGTCGCGCAATTCCTCGACATCCGGCGTAATCACGCCCAAATCTTCCGCCCAAAAAGGAAGATCGCCGATGGCATTTCGCAGCGTTTCAAACAATTCTTTGCCCGGAACATTCACCCAAGTTCCGTTAATCGCCGTCGTGTCCCCGCCGGGAACTTCCCACGCCGCCGCAAATCCGCGAAAATGGTCAACGCGCACGATGTCAACCTGTTTGAGCGTCGCTTTTACGCGGTCAATCCACCATTTGAAACCGTCGCGGCGCATATTTTCCCAATTGTAAATCGGATTGCCCCAAAGTTGTCCGGTCGCCGAAAAATAATCAGGCGGAACGCCCGCAACGACCTTCGGCGAGCCGTCGGAATTTAACTTAAATTCCTGCGGATTGCACCAAACATCGCTTGAATCGAGCGAAATAAAAATCGGCACGTCGCCGACGATTTTAATGCCTCTCTCGTTGGCGTAACGCTTGACATCGAGCCACTGCCGGAAGAAAAGCCACTGTTGAAATTTCTGCGATTGAATGTCTTCGCGCAAATTCTCTTTGGCGAAATGCAGCGCATCGTCATAGCGCAGTTTCAAAGGTTCATCCCATTCAAGCCAGAGTTTTTGATCCTGCGATTTTTTGACGGCGCGAAACAGCGCGTAATCTTCAAGCCACGCCGCTTCGTTCTGACAAAAAGTTTCAAATTTGCCGCGCAGATCAACGCTCGTCGTTTCCCGAAAACGCTGATAGGCAAGCGCGAGAATATTATTTTTCCAATCGTAAAGCGTTCCGAAATCAACTTTTCCAATTGGAAAATCAGGTTTATCGTTAATTTCTTCACCGGTCAAAAATCCGTCTTCGACCAGTAATTCGGGCGAAATCATATTCGCATTGCCCGCAAACGCCGAAAAACATTGGTAAGGCGAATCGCCGTAACCCGTCGGACCGAGCGGCAGAACCTGCCAGTAAGTCTGTTTGGCTTTTACTAAAAAATCAACAAATTTATAAGCCTCCGCGCCCAAATCGCCGATGCCGTAATTCGATGGTAAAGATGTCGGATGCAGCAGAATTCCTGCCGCTCTTGGAAATTTCATAATTTATTTGTCACAACCATCTGCGGTAGCGGATGGTTAAATGTTCTATTTGCTTAAATTTACAATCAAAAAGGTTTTTATATTTTCGCTTAAACCATTCGCTACCGCAAACGGTTCTGACCAAGCAAAAACTCCAAAGGAATATTCAATCTTTTCGCCCACGATTTTTCGGAGTGATCTTCGCCCGGAAACGAGCGCGTGATCCAAGCCTTTTCCGTGAAACCTTTCGCCTTCATAATCTCGTCAACCTTTTTCTGCAAAGGCGGATAAAAAGCATCGAGAGTTTGGTCGCCATAATCGAAATAGATTTTGCGCGAATCGGCTTTCGGCAGATTTTTCTCCAAATATGTGCGAAATGCCGCCGGAACAGTTTCGATATTCGGAGTTTTCGTATCGCCGACCATCGGCAAATGCGTCGAAATCCCTGCCGCGCCGCCGAAAATATTCGGATATTCGCAAATCGCGTAGATCGAAATCAATCCGCCCATACTTGAACCCGCGATAAAAGTATTTTTTCGGTCTTTGCGCGTCGAAAAATTTTTGTCAATATACGGTTTTAATTCTTCGACCAAAAACTTCAAATAATTATCGGCTTGCGGTTTATTTTTCAAAGTATTTTTAACGATATAATCGCGCGTTTCGGCGGGGAGCAACTCCAAAGTCTTTTGCGGAAAATATTCCGAATGACGAAATTCGCCGTTATTCCAAATGCCGACGACAATCGTTTCCCTGATTTTGCCTTCCTTAATCAACTTTCCGACGGTTTCATCAACCTGCCATTCCTGCTTGTTCCAGGTCGTCGCCGCATCAAAAAGCATCTGCCCGTCGTGCATATACAAAACGGCGTATTTCTTTTTCGCCGAATAACCATCGGGCAGCCAAACGTCAACATTTCGCGCATCAACATATTTTGACGGAAATTTTTCGAGCCGTTTGATCGTTCCGCTTGCCACATTTACCTGCCCGAAAACATTCGCGCAAAACATCAAAACTATTGTAATAAAAATTATTTTGCTCATTTCTTAAACTCTTTGGTAATTCGTCCGACCGGATAAATTCCGATGCGTTTGTCGGAATATGGCGAGCGTTCGTAGAAAAAATTCAGACGAGCGCGCGGGCTTTTCGCAAACTTTTCGTCCTTTAATTTTTCTTCAAATTCTTTGCGAAGATTTGCGTCTTTGGCGAGCATTTCGGCGGCGATTTTTTCCATTATGTAATCGCTGAAATATTCCTTCTGCTCGAAAATCGCGTTGAAAAATCCCCAATAAACGAGCGAATCGCCCGAATTCGGTTCGAGCAGATGAATCGCCACATTTGCCGTTTCCTGATTGAGCGGAACTAAAACCGAATTTGTCGGAAAAGTCCGCGTTTCGGTGATCGGAACGGTTTTATAGCTCAAAACAAGCCGATTTTCAAACGGATTCGTCGCCCATTTCGGCTCGGTCAAGCGGTAACTTTCGACCTCGATTGTCAAAGGTTTAGCGATTCTTTCAAACTTAATGTTATGCGCTTCGAGGCGTTCAATCGCGTCCTGCCATTGCGGAGGAACGATGTAATAAAGCGGCGGCGCGGCACTTGCGGTAACTTTTGCGTCATCAAACTTTTTGACCGTGATTTCCTTCGGATTCGTGCCGTAAACCAATTTTTTGCCGCCCGAAATCGCGCTGTCTTCGAGTTTGTAGTCAACGGCTTTTAATTGAAACGGTTCGCTTTTGTCGGTCAGATCGAGTTTCAAAGGAAATTGTTTGTTCGCGTCGTAATTTTTGCCGCGATTAACGGTTTCTTCATCGGCATTTTTGTTCGCTTCAAAAAGACTCGACTTTGAGCGATTAAGTTCCTCAATAGTTTTCCATAAAACATCGTAAGTTCCGCGCACACGGGATTTATAAGGTTTTAGAGAATGAGTTTCGATTAGCAATCCGGGACGATTTCGCAAAGCAACGTAACCCGTCGCAAAGCGCGGCGTGGCGATAAATGTGAAAATTCCGCTCGTCACTTCGCGTCCGCCGAATTCGAGATAATGAGTTAAAAGATTGCCTTCTTTTTCGACTTCCGCCGCGATTTTTCCGTCGAAATATTTATCCATCCAGTCTTTGATAAACGGCGAAACTTCCTGAAAATGCGCGTATTCGTAAGTGATGTTGTATTGAAAATCCGCGCCGTCGGTAACGTGCAGATCAAAGAAAAAATCGGGTTTCCACGCATTCCAAAGTTTCAAAAACGCACGAGTTTCGGGAGCGTCCGCCTTCATATAATCGCGGTTCAAATTTAACCCGCCGCTCGTCGCCCGCCAACCCATTTCGTCGGGACCGTTTTGGTTAATTCGGTTATACGGCGAAGCCATTTCGTGTCCGTCAACATTATAAATCGGCACGAAAAGCAGAATCGAATCTTTCAAAAGCGCGGCGCGAGATTTCGTAATCGCAATATCACGAAGCAGCGCGAAACCCGCGTCTTTACCGTCAATTTCGCCCGAATGAATTCCGGCTTGAATCAAGATAATCGCCTTGCCCGATTTTTTGGCTTTTTCGGGTGTAAATTCTTTTCCGTCCGACACGATTAAAAACGGCAAATCGCGTCCTTCGCCGCTTTTACCGAAACTTTGATATGTAATTTTGTCCGATGCTTTGTCTAATTTTTGGGCAAAAGCAATCGTGTCGGCGTAGTTCCAACTCTTTCGATAATCGGTTTGTTCGGCAAGTGTCTGCCAATCTTTCGGGACGTTCGGCGATTCACTTTGGGCATTTGTTGTCATAAAAGTAGTAAAAAGAATAGCTAAAACCAGTATAAAGTTAATGTTTTGAAAGCGCATAAAATTATCCAAAAGGAGCGTAAAACGGAGCGCGGACATTCTTGTCCGCCAGTGCGCGTTGCCTCAACGCCAAAACGCCAGTCAATAAAAGTAAGGATTATTAACTTGCATCGAAGATTGTGTGACGGGCGGACAAGAATGTCCGCGCTCCGTTTTTACACTCTTTTAAAAAACCAAACTTTCATTAATGGCGAGCGGTTTCAGTTTATCACTCAAGCCTTGTTTTTGCGCCTCTTCCTTCAATAATTTGAGCGGTTCGCTCGGCGGTTCGTCAGCCATATCGAAGCGTCCATAGTGCATCGGAACGAGAAAATTAGCCTTTGCGTCGGTGAATGCTTTGACGGCTTCTTCGGGCGTGTTGTGATTTTCTTCCATCATAAATCGCGGTTTATACGCGCCGATCCCGATTAGAAAATAATCAATTTTCGGGAAAAGTTCCGCCGTTTCTTTGTAATGCGAACCGAAACCCGAATCGCCGCTGAAATAGATGGTTTTGCCCGCGCCTTCGATAACATAACCGCCCCACAAAATATGATTCGTGTCGAAAAGTCCGCGCCGACACCAGTGACGAACCGGCAAAAATGTAATTTTCACCGCTTCGTCAGGCAAATTGTATTGCTGAAACCAACCCGCAGTTTGAATTTCGTTCGTCGGCGAAACCCAATCCTTCAAAAGTTCATTCATCCGCAAACCGCCGTAAAATTTGGCATTTGGAAATTTGTTAGCGATTGCTTTGATCGAATTTTCGTCCGCGTGATCGCGGTGATCGTGCGACAGCAAAACGTAATCAACCGCTTTGAGTTTATCAATCGGCGACGGCACTTTCACGAGCGGTTTCAATAGCGAAGGTTCACCGAAAACCGGATCGAGCAGAATACTTTTGCCCTTTAATCGAATGAAAAACGAAGCGTGTCCGAGCCACAAAATGCCGTCTTTATCGCCCGCCAAAAATTCAGTCGGGTCTTTGACTTCAAGCCGCGCCGTGTCATTTAATTTCTCTTCCTTTTGCGGATTACTGCTCAAAAACCACTTGAGCATCTTCGTCGTCTGCGGAAGATAAGGAAATTCGTGATTCACAAATCTGTCCTTTTCATCAACCGGCGTTCCCTTCCAATCAGGTTTGATCGTTTTCAAATTTTCGTTGTTCGCGTAATTTACAATCACAGATTTATCATTCGCATCCATCAAAATAATGACTGCCAATAAGATGGCAATCAAAGCTAAAATTGCACCGATTATTTTGAGAAGTTTTTTAACCATTCAATTCTTGTCGCCAACGGCGACCGACAACATAGCGTAGCGAGAATCGCTACGAATGAATTAAGATAAACCTCGCTCGCCAAAGGTGAGCAACATTTTCACGACATTAATCCCAAACATACCGCTCATCAAATTCAACATTATATTTCTTCAAAAATCCGCGAAATTCTGTTTTGTAATCCTTCGTTTCGTGATGTTCCTTCTGGTTGGCAATGTATTTAATGACCGTTTCATCTTCGGTTTGCCCGACTGAAAATGCGCCGTAACCTTCCTGCCAATAAAATTGACTGAATTGCGAATCCTGAGTTTTTATCCAACTCGAACTGTCGCGTTTAATGTCTCCGATCAGTTCGCTGATCGAAAGAACTTTGCCGAGCGAAATTAACAAATGAACGTGATTCGTCGTGCCGTTCGCCAAAATCAATTTCGATTTATTATTTTCGACGATGCCGTGCAGATAACCGAATAAATCTGTTTCAATTTCAGGCGTTATCAAATCAACCCGATTTTTCGTCGAAAAACAAACGTGAACTAACATTCTGACCAATGATTGCGGCATAATTTTTGTTCGTCACCTTCGGAGACGGATTTTGGTTTTATCCGTTCGTAGCGATTCTCGCTACGCTATGTTGTCGGTCGCCGTTGGCGACAAAAACAAATTTAGCTACTTTCGATTTACTTTATAAACTACAACAGATTTTGCTGGAATTATTATTTTCCACATTTCTTTATTAGCTTTAATACTTTCTGTAACCCCAATTTCCGAAGAAAGATCATCGCTTATAAAAATTGAAGACAATTTTCCAAAACTATTTTTTGAAATTTGAACTGTTTTTTCTTTGTTGGAATTATTAAAGCCGATTATTTTTGCATCTATTCGCTCAGGCATCATCAATCTTCGAGCAAAAATGTATGATTCATTATCATAAAATAAATCAACCGTTTCTCCGTTTCGCAAACCCCTGTTTTCACGTCTTAACTTTATCCATTCCTTCGTCCATTCAAACATTTTTTGCTCGTCTGCTGTTCGTCCTTCTTTCGTGAATTTATTCATCGAATCACCCGAAAAACCGCCGACAAAATCTTTGCGGTTGTCGGGATCGTGTCCGCCGAGCATTGCTAATTCTTCGCCGTAATAGAGTTGCGGGATTCCGCGTGTGGATAAAATAAACGCCGTGTGGAGCATCGCGCCTTCGAGCGTCGCGCCTTGCAAACTCATAAAACGGTCGGTGTCGTGGTTGTTGGTCATCACCGTTAGATTGTTGACATTGCCGTAAAGTCCGTCGTATTTCAGCACGTCGCGCAATGCTCGCATCGGTTTTTTGCCGGTGAAAACGTCTTGCGAAGTGCGCCAGAGTTTGAAATCAAAAACGCTCGGAAGTTTTGTGTCAACGCCGTCCCAACCTGTTTTGCCGCCTTGAAAAAATGCGGTTTGCGCCGAATCTTCTTCAAAAACTTCGCCGACCATCCAGAATTTCGGGTATTGTTTGAGAATCGCGCTCGACCAATCGCGGATAAACGGGCGCGGCATATATTGAATCGTGTCCTGCCGAATGCCGTCAATGCCCGTCGCAGCGATCCACCAAAGCGCGTTTTGAATCTCGTATTTAGCGACTTCCGGCTCGTCCTGATTCATATCGGGCAAGGAGAAATCAAACCAGCCGTGAAGCAAATTATCGCGTTCCGCCTGCGAAGCGTTCGGCGAAAGCAGCGCGGAATTATTAAATTTTTCCTGCTGAAACGGCGGAAACCAATCGTCAAGCGGCGGATTTTTCATCCACGGATGTTTAAATCCGACGTGGTTCGCAACTTGGTCTTGAATGACTTTGATGCCTTGTTTGTGCGCTTTTTCGACGAGTTCGCGCAAATCATTCAGCGAACCGAAATGATTTTCCGTGCCGTAATAATCAATCGCGCCATAGCCGTGATAGCTCGCCATCGGACACCAGGGCTTGTCGCAATTCGTGATGTCGTCGGTGTTGTCATACCAGGGAGTGAGCCAAATCGCCGTGATTCCAAGTTCCTTCAAATAATCCAAATGATTAATCACGCCCCGAAAATCGCCGCCGTGCCACGCTCGCGGATTATTTCGGTCGGCATTCCCATCATTCGCCGCATCGCCGTTCGCAAAACGGTCGGTCATTATCAAATAAATAACGTCATCATTCGTAATTCCCTGAAAATTCGTCTTTGCATCAAGCGGCGCAAGAATCTCAAACGGCACAAGCGTTTTGCCGTTCGCCGTCGAAACTTCAAAATCGTATTTGGCAGGTTTTGCGGTTTTCGCAATTGTTACATCAAAAAATAAATACGTCGCGCTTCCATTAACTCTGATGTTTGAAACTTTTAGCGATTTATTTGCTGATGTAACCTTTGCATTCTGAAAATTCTCACCGCGCACGAGCAAACGAACCGGATTAATCGAATGATTCGCCCACCAATTCGGCGGTTCGACTTTTGAAACGGTCGGCGCGGTTTGTGCAAACGCGGTGAAAGTCAGTCCGAAAATTAAAAGAAAAACAGAATAAATTTTCACCAATTTTGATTTGATTATGAGGATTTCGCGCCTGTTCTCGCAAAGCCTTGAACGCGCGGGGAGCAAGCAAGATGCTTGCACTCCAGTCTTTGCGCTTTTGTTTTTGTTGGCAGTTAATCGAAAACGGTGACTTAAATTTGGCTGCATAATCTTTTCTATTACGGTTGTTTTTGCTCGATTGAAGCCGGTAGATCAGGCAATTTATCGGCGGAAGTTGAAGAACCTGAACCGACGTTAAAAGTTTTCTCAAGACGTTTGAATTCGGCAAACGCGGCATCGGCTTTTGCCTTTTGTTTCAGCCGCGAGTAAGCGATAAAAAGCTGGTAGCGAATGCCCGGATCATCCTTGCTCAAGGTTGCGGCAGTTTCCAGCAGTGTCACCGATTCGCCGAATTTTTTCTGACGATTGAGCAGTCGCCCTAAATCGTAGTAAGCCGCGACGTTTTTCGCGTCGAGTTTGACTGCCTGCCGCAAAATCTGTTCGGCTTTGACCAGATCGCCGCGTTCGAGTGCAATGTAACCGACGCTTGCCAACACGTCGGAATTATTCGGCTGAACTTTCAAAACCTTGTCAAAACTCACTAAGGCTTCGTCATATAAACCTTCGGCTCGCGCCATATAACCGCTCAGATAATTAAAATTTGCGTCATTCGGGTATTTAACGAGAACCGCCTGAAAAACCTTTCGCGCATCGCTATATTGCTGCAAGCGAAAATACGTCACGCCTAATCGAAGTTGGTAAAGCACGCGTTCGGGTTGAAGCTGTGCAGCTTTTTGATAAAAAGGCAGTGCGCCGGAAATCTTTTTGTTTTTCAGCAATTCTTCGCCGATCAAAAAGACGGCTTCGTGGTAATCATTTTTTAATTCGAGTGCTTTGAGCCAGTAACTGACCGCCGCGTCGCTGTCGTTTTGTGCCGATGAATTCAAACCCAGACGATAATAAAATTCGGGCTGATTCGGATTCAAATTAACCGCTTCAAACAGGACTTTTTGCGCTTCGGCGTATTTGTCGAGATTGTAATAAGCGATGCCGAGATTGTATAAAACGTCGGTCGTGTTCGGTCGCTGCACATTGACGTTTTCAAAGATGGTCGCGGCTTTTTGGTAATTTCCGAGTTCGGCGTTGATTAAACCGAGCGTGAACAAAATCCGTAAATCCTGTGAACTGAGTTTTTCGATCAGCGGAATCAGATTTTCGGCTTCCTTTTTTCGATTTTCGCCGATGTAGGCGCGGGTTAGTGCCGTTAATAAAACCGCATCGTCGGTTTTCGGCGTTTTGTTCGGCGGGAAAATTCCGGCGGCACGTTCGAGATACGGAATCGCTTTTTTGTTGTCGCCGCGCGATGAATAAATCAATGCCAGATTGTAATTAGCCTGAAGGTGTGCCGGATTGATTTTGACTACGCCTTCGAGATTTTTGATGCCTTCGTCAATTTTACTGCTTTGAATCAGCAAAGTTCCGAGCAGAAATTTCGCATCAACATTCGCCGGAGTTTTTTTCAAAACATCGCGTAAAAATGTTTCGGCTTCCGCAAATTGTTTGTTATTGATTAAGTTCAGCGCGTTTTGAATGACCGGCGAAGGCATTTTCACAGGTGTCGGCTTTTGCCCGACAACAATCGCCGCCAGACAAAAAATCAACAAACCTGTAAAAATAATTCTCATAAACCCGCTTGAATTTGCAGTAAAAAATGTAGTTTTAGAATAATAAAAATTTGAGTGACGAACAAATCAATCGTTCGCCACTCAAATTTTAACAACTATCTTCGGTTAATCCTTAAAATACAAGTCTTAATCCGAATTCAAGTTGTCGGCGACGCTGTTCGCCATTGTCTTTGCCAAAATCACCGGAATTCAAATCGGCATTCGGTCTTCCGCGATTAACGTGATTCAAAACATTGAATATTGAGATGCGAAGCTGAATCGCCGCCTGTTCATTGATGAACCTGAACGGAACATTTTTGAACAATCCGGCATCCCAATACTCCTGTCTTTCACCACGAAACGTATTGCGTCCGAGCGATCCGAATTTGGGTCCGTTCGGGTCATTGGCAAAAACCGGGGTTTGAGCTTCACGGAAAGCCGCCCGATTCAGTTGAATGCCCTGCGCCCGCTGTGCCGCCGTCGGTGTCGGGTCGCCGATTATATCAACTCGTCCGCCATTAACGGTCACATCGTAAACAGGTCCGCTTTGAATAGTTACGATGTTGTTAATCTGCCAACCGCCGATTACATAATCAAGCGCGGACGGAAGATCGGACAAAAACTTTCGTTTTTTACCGACCGGAATGTCATAGACACTGGCGAAAGTAAATCGGTGTCTGATGTCGGTGTCCGAAAGACCGCGATCCAAATCGAGTCTTAACGGATTGTCGGGTCCGCAATTACGCTGACCGCCGCCGCTCAAACAAAAGCCGCCGGGTGTGTCATCAATCGCTTTCGCAAATGTGTATGACGAAAGAATCGAAAAACCTTCTGAAAAACGTCTTTCCAATTTACTTTGAAAAGCGTTGTAATTGAATCTGCCGTTATAACGCGAAGCGATGACATTACTAATATTGCTAACTTCTCTTGAACCCGGTGCGCCGGCATCATTGCCGTTTCCGATATTCTGAACAATCAATAAGTTTTTCGCAGTCGAACCGACGTAGGCGACTTCCGCCAGCCAATTTTTCCAGAAACCATACTGTAAAGTTAAGTTATATTGTTGGAAACGTGCGTCTTTACGATTCGGATCGTTATAGATAATTGTTCCGCCCGTCGGTGCTAAACTCGACGAACCGCGCGGCGCAAAAAAAGCATTAACCGAAGGTAATCCGTTGTCATATAAATTCCTGCCGGTAAATGCCTGACAGCCTGACGGATTAGTAATCGGATTACAAAAGTAGTTGCCGCCGCCGTTGCCCGGATTTGTGTTCAATGACGGAATGCCGCTGGCATCCACTGAATAAACAATCCCGTAACCGCCGCGCAAGACGATTGATTTATCTTTGCCTAATGAATAAGCAAATCCGATGCGCGGACCGAAATTATTTAAGTCATTTTTCGACAAATCACGATTGCTGTCGCCCGCAAAAATCAGATTTTTGGTTGTCGGATCAAAGTTTGCGATGCGGTTATAACGCTCGGTCGGCGCGGTAAACAAATCGTAACGTAAACCGAGATTGAGTGTTAGGTTTTGTGTCGCTTTCCAGTCGTCCTGCACAAAAAATGCCACTTCTTTGCTTTGCAGTAAAGCATCCGTTCCCGGCGTTCCGCGAGAAACCGATCCGGGCGTGTAGCCGAGCAAAAAGTTTGCTAAAGAAGAACCCGTGTCATTTGCACCGATTCCTACATAGTTGCCGGAGACAAATCCGCTGTCGGACGTGCCGTATTGAACATTGCCTTTGATACCGCCGTTGCGTCCGCCGTCAATATTCGTGTTTTGTCTCAAACGACCGTCAAAACCGGCTTTGAAAACCGAATTTCCTTTAACAACCGTCACCGAATCACTCAAATTAAAGTTATTCGATTTGAAAACAAACGGTCCGCCGTCGCCGGTAAATTCCACTGCACGGTCGCCGCCGCCAAGCGTATCAACAATTCCGAGCAGAACAATTCCGGTCGAATTTTGTCCGGTGTTGATATTTGGCGCACCGAGAGCCGCCGAAAGATTCGGATTAAAACCGCCCGTTCCGAATACACCGGTATTCAAAATACCGATTTCAACGCGCGTATATCCGAAACGAAAATCATTGATGATGTTCGTTCCGAAATTTTGCGTATCGCCGAGAACCGCCGCTTTTGAATTACCGAGAATATTTCCGGCTGAAGGTCCGGCAGGCAAATCATTATTTGTCGGCGAAGAACCGAGCGGGAAGAAATTATCAACAACTCTTTCTTGAGTTAAGCTGCTGTATCTTCCAAAAAGACTGTTTCCTTGAGAAATCTTGTGGTCAATTCTGAGGTCCCAGCCATCTTGAACAGGTTTGATGACACGGTTAACCGCGTAGTTTTCACCTGTCGTATTAAATGTCGGAAGCGGAAATGCGTTTACAAAATTTCTGCCGAAGTTTGAAAACGCACCGCAGGTCGGGCAATTGCGTAAATCGTTTCCCGCAATCGGAACGCCTGCCGGATTGAAAATCGTCCCGGTTTGAAAATCGCAAAGCGTTCTCGTCGCCATCGTGGGATCGGTAGTATTATTCAGGCGACAGGTTCTGTTGTTAGTAGGGTTACTTCCCAAGTAAGCAAGCGGGAAAGTATAAGTAGTTAATCCGGGGCGCAGCAATTCGCTGAAATCACCAACTCTCTGTCTGACAGTCGGCACTGGAATCCTGTTTGTGAAACTGCCGTCTGTTTCAACCGCCGGAACGAATCCGCGCTGTCCGCCATACGAAAAGAAGAAAAATGTTCGATTCTTACCGTTGTATAAATAAGGTGTATCTTCACCAAAACGCGGCAGAAAAACAGGACCGCCGATTGTGCCGCCGAAATTGTGGCTGTTATAGTTCGGGATAAATCTGGTTCCGTTCGGATTATTATTTGCGTCATAAAATCCGGCTGCCGCACTCAAAAATCGACCTTGATAAAATTCAAAAGCCGAACCGTGAAACTGGTTGCCGCCTGATTTTAAGGTCGTTGAAATAATTGCGCCGCCCGCTCTGCCGAGTTCGGCGCGCGGAACGCTCGTTTCAATTTTGAATTCGGCGATTCCGTCAGGATTCGGGAAAATGGCGATTTGGCGAAACTGTGCTTCGTTGTTATCAACGCCGTCAAGCAAAAATTCGTTTTGTGTGATGCGTGCGCCGTTCGCTGAAATCGCTGAACCGCCTGATTCACGAAAACGCGCTGTTTCCGCTGACGGGAAATTCGGCTGACGAGCTTCGTTGCCGCCGCCGAGCAGTCCGAATGACGAACCGATAGGTCGTGTAACGCCAGGTGACAGTCCGGCGAGAACCGTAAAATTACGCTGTCCCAAAGGCAAATCGGTAACTTGCCGTCCGGTAATCACGTCGCCGCGCACACTCGTTTCGCTTTCGACGAGCGGTGTGCTGTCGTTAGTGACTGTGACGACGCTGTTGTCAACGCCGCTGACTTCTGTAAATTTTGCGTCAACCGGGACGCGCGAATTTGTTTCGACCGTCACTGAAGTCAAAACGAGCGTTTTCAAACCCGTTGCTTCAACCGTTAACTTATAGTTTCCCGGTTCAAGATTGACGGCGGAAAAATCTCCACTGTCACTCGTCGTAGTTTCGCGGGCTTCGCCGGTCGCGTTGTTGGTAACTGTCACCTTCGCGTTCGGCACCGCCGCATCGTTCGGGTCTTTGACCGTCCCGATGATACTTCCTTTGTTGCTCTGAGCGAGAACCGTTCCGCTTAAAACAACAAAGCAAAGTAGTAAAACTGAATACAAAAAGATTGATCTTTTTTGTATGACCTTCATAATCTGCCCTCCCAAATTGGTTTCCCAATAAATAATTTTTTGTTAAATTTCCTAAATTGCTAAAAAAATTGATTAGCTTTTTTGTAATAAATATCTCGTTTTCCTAACATTTTGACAAATATTTTTACAAAAAAATAAAGCATCTAAAATACTTACATTTGCTAGAACTGTAAAAATAAGTCCGGTTTTCTCAATAATTGAATATCCCGATATTCAGAAAGATGACCTTCTTTTTAAGATTGTCTGAATCAATTAGTTTGTTGAGAGAGCCAACAAAGATTTAATAAAAATTTAATCCCTGTGTCAAGGATTTAATCGTGAGTTTTCGGCTTTTTTGAGTTTTAACTGGCGGAAGCAAATTTTTTGGCTAAAACCAAACTTAGAGAACCGATTAAAGTCGGTGAATCGCCGAGCGAAGAGGCTAAAATTGCCGGACGCGCCAAGCCGCCGCGCACGCTTCTTTCAGCCATACAGTTGAGTTCGCCGCCGATGATATTCCACGCTTTGGCGATGCTGCCGCTGACGACGATAGCTTGCGGACTTAAACCGACAATTAAATTGGATATACCAATTCCCAGATAACCGGCAGTTTCCTTTAGTGCCTGAGTCGCAAACACATCACCGTTTTCTGATAATTCGACTATGTTTTTGATGCTGACGTTATCGTGGCTGAGATTATTTTCCTCTAAAAGTTTGGCGTAACGTGCGATAACCGCCTTCTCCGAGGCGTGTGCTTCCCAGCAGTCGCGGCTTCCGCACGAACATTCGACCGGCGCATCAACACCGACGATCATATGTCCGAATTCGCCCGCTGCGCCTTTTTCGCCGCGATAAATTTGCCCGTCGAAAATTACGCCCGTGCCGATGCCTTCGGCGACCAAAACGGTAATAAAATTTCGCGTTTTGCGGATTTTTTCGTCGCCGAACCACAATTCGGCAAGCGCAATCGCATTGGCATCGTTTTCGATGGTCGCCGGAAGTCCGGTTTCTGCCGTGACTTTAAAGGCAATATTCCAATCGCGCCAGTTAAAATAAGGAATGTATAAAACTTTTCCGAGCGTCTGGTCGGCGATTCCGGGAACACTGATGCCGACTTCAAGATTCGATTCAGGATATTTTTCGACGAGTTTATTGATTCGCGTAATGATCCGGCGGGTCATAAAATCCATATCAGCCGAAGTCGGAAATGTCTCCTGTTCCAAAACTTTTCCGGCGAGATCGGCAATTGCAATCGTAGTTTTGCGCGGTGTGACATCAACGCCGATGGCGACCGGCGTGCCGATTCTAAGTTTGAGAAGGGTTGGTTTTCTGCCTCCCGTCGAATCTCCGGTGCCGATGTCTTCGATCAATCCGGCATCCTGCAAATCATCTACAATTGCCGAAACGGTCGAACGCTGAAGCGCGGTTTCACGCGCGATTTCAGCCCGCGAGATTGGCGAACGGTCACGCACATAGTTCAAAACTATTTGCTTGTTGATGTCGCGGATTGTGTTAGGACGCGCAATCTGCGTGTGTGCCTTTTGCAAATAAATTCTTTTCATTAATGTTTGAAAAAAATACCCGTAATTGTAGAAATTTTCTAAACTTTGTTGGAAAGCCAAACGAACATAATTGATACAACCTTTTTCACATTTTTTCAATTAGCGAAAAAGGTTTTACCAATTATTTTAAATTTTGAATAATTACGTTATTTCATTTTGTATAGAAAATTAATTGAGAAATACTTTTACAGTTTTTTATTTTGAACTCGATTGTCCTTGCCTGATCGTCATTAGAGTATTTATTTTATCAACTGAAAATTTTTCGGATTGCCCGTTTGACCAGACAATTTCAAGCGTGTCAATTTTCGCCGCATCGCCGAGTCCGATGTGGATTGTTTGATCGTTTTGCGAAGCATAACCCGCACCGCTGGTCACATCAAAACGCTGACGAATCTTTCCGGTCGTCACAAAAACCTTTGAGCCGATTGCGTCCTTCGGTGTTTTTTTAGCCGGATCACCGATTAATTTGAGCGCAAGCCAGTTGTTTTTATCGCCGCTGACATTTTTCAAAAGAACCGGCGCAGAATCCATTACTGAAACGACGGCATCCAATTTTCCGTCGCCGTCAAAATCAGCGATTGCCACGCCGCGCGAACACATTGCTTCCGCCAGACCGCTGTTCGGCGCGGCGGCGACGCGTTCAAACTTCAATTGACTATTCGCCTGTTGTTTGCCGTTTTTGAAAAGTAAAAGCTGCTGCGCGAAACTTGTTCCCCACTGATATTTGTCAACGACCGGATAGACGTGTCCGTTGGCGACTAAAATATCTTTCCAGCCGTCGTTGTCAAAATCTAAAAATGAAGTTCCCCAGCCGAGAAACGGAATTGTCGCCTCGCCCAAGCCGGATTGAAAAGTAATATCCGTAAAATTTTGATCGCCGTCGTTGCGGTATAAAACATTCGAGTCGTCCGAAAAGTTCGTGATGTGAAAATCAACGCGCCCGTCGTTGTCGTAATCACCGACGGCTATACCCATTCCGGCTTGTTCGCGTCCGTTTTCATTCAAAGCGATTCCCGACGGATAACCGGATTCTTCAAAAGTTCCGTCGCCTTTATTAATGTAAAGCTGCTTTGGAGTCGAGTCGTTGACGACGACCAAATCCAAATCTCCGTCATCGTCAATGTCAACAAAAACGGACGAAAAACCATAGTAACGAGCCTCGTCCTTAACGCCGACTTTATCACCGACTTCTTCAAAAGTTCCGTCCGCTTTCTGGTGGAAAAGCGAATCTTTCGCGCCCTTTAATCCGCGCGGTCCACACATTACGGGCTGTCCGCGAAATTGGCAGTAATTGCGTCCGTTCGATTTGCCGTTTTCAGCATCGAGAGGCGAAGGCGGCAAATTCTTCAAATCAAAATCAAGATAAGCCGGGACAAATAAATCAAGTCGTCCGTCGTTGTCATAATCGCCGAAGGTCGCGCCGGTGTGCCAGCCTTTGATGTCTAAATTTACTTTCGGTGCGACATCGGTAAAAGTTCCGTCACCGTTATTCTTGTAAAGCCGCGAAACGCCGTAATTGCTCACCCATAAATCGGCAAACCCGTCATTGTTATAATCGCCGACCGCCACGCCCATTCCCCAACGCTCATTGGCAACGCCGGCTTTGTCGGTGACGTTTTCAAATTTCCAATCGCCGAGATTATGATAAAGTGCGGATTTCGGTGCTTTCTCCTTACTGTTTTCAATACCGATAGTCGAACCGTTGAGCAGAAAAATGTCGGGTTTTCCGTCATTGTCGTAGTCGAAAACGGCGACGACACACGCCGTCGTTTCAATAATATATCCTTTGTCCTTGCTGCCCGAAACACACTGAAAATCCTTCAAAGCCGTGTTTGCCGTGACATCTTCAAAAACCTTCGGAGCCTTCGGATCAATGATTCCGGCAGTTCTCCGCGACGTATAAGTTTTCGCTTCGCCGGTCGTGACACCGCCGCCGGATTGATCCTCCTGTGCAAAAATCGGGATTGAAAAATTCAATAATAATGCGATAAATAACAGCTTATTCATTTTTACTTCTTTTTATTTTGAAACGTGAAAAATCGAACAAACTTCGGGATGGATTTAAGTCGAAAGTTGATAGCTAAAATCAGCTACAAATCTATCGGTTATGATCTTTCTTCTTTAATCCATTCCGAAGTTTTTAACTTCTAACGACCGGGATTAAGACTTTTAATTACAAACCGCGAACGTAATTAACGAGGCTTGAAATCTGCGCTTTCGTCAGTTTTTTTCCGAATGCCGGCATTTCGCCGTCACCATTTATAATTATGTTCGATAATCTTTTCGCGCTTCGGCTGCGGAGTTTGCCGCCGGAAATGTCGGGCGTGTCGTTAGCTTTGCCTTGTTCGGTCTGAGCTTTGCCGTCGCCGCCGTGACAGCGGGCGCAATTGTTGACAAACAAAGTTCGCGGCGATTCCATCAGGGCGAATTTTGTTTCGATTGCCGTGGCTTTCGACGCTTCCGAAGGGAGCGACCACGCAAAGCCGCAAACTGCCAGAAAAAGAAGGACAAAAACTAATTTGATTGGATTTTTCATAAATTTTAACTTTACTGCAAAAGTGCCAAATATTCAGGTTTTTCCTGATTCGGCTGAAACGGCACTAAATCGTGGGTGTGAAATGGTAAAGATTCACTTCCGATGTTTAAGTTTGTCTGTAAAAAATTTCCAGCCAACGCCGTTACCTGCGGATCATCTTTCAAATCTCTGAAAATCAGCGATTCCTTCTTGGCTTCATCGCGCTTTCCGAGTTTTTGATAGATTATCATTAAATTATAGTGCGAACCCGTATCTTCCGGGTCAATCGCCAAAATTTGCCTGTAATAATTTTCGGCAATTTCAAGTTGTGCGCTTCTTTGCTCTTTCGGCAGTGAATCGCTTTTGATTTTCGCCAGTTCGCCAAGCTGCTGCAAAGTCATCCGGTCACGCGGATATTTCTCCAAGACCTTTTTGAAATTTGCTTCGGCTTCATTCAAACGACTCAATACACGATCAATTCTGCCGGACTGAAAAATTGCCCGCATATTTTGTGCGTCGAGAGACAATGCCTTATTAATCAGTTTTTCGGCTTCTTTGTAACCACCTAACTCAATCAACGATAATGCTTTATTGGTGTAAGCAAAGGCTTTATAATCTTTGACATCATAATCAATCACTTCATCAAAAGCGTCCGCCGCCTGTGGGAATTGGCGTTGGTCAAACAGCGCGATTCCGTAATTATTCCAGCGTCTCCAGTCGGGCATCGCTTTCGGATCAACCGGCTGCGATTTATTTTCGTCGCCGATTAGAATAGTTCGCTCTGATTTTGCCATTAGAACAACCGGCAAATCCTTCGATTTTCCGAGTGAATAATCACTGAAAACCCTGGTAAAACGGCGATACTGCAATTTTGCGGAAAGTTTAATTTGTCCGCCGATGTTTGCCGGAACCGTAAATTTATAACGCGCCAAATCAGAGCGTCCCGATGGAATCGCCAAATTTTGCGCGATGACTTTGGTTTTCCAGATAAAATGTAAGTCGTTCAACGAACCGTCTTCCTTAACGAGATACGTTTTATAAGCGTGGGCTTTTTCGTCTAAATCGCCTTTCGGTTTGATGTAGCCGGATTTGTATAAAACTTTATTGCTTGAGTCCGAAACCGTAAATTCGACGTAAGCCTCATAAAAATCACGCAATTCAGGCGGAAAACTATGTCCGATATTTTTATTGGTAACGACGACATCAGCCGTTAAAATATCGCCTTCTCTTACTTTAAAGTCTTTACGATTAACGGGCGCGATTACTTTTTCCTTCGATTTTCGCTCGGACTGAATATGAAGCGCGAAAATATCTATGCCCATTTTATCGTCCTGCAAAGATTTCTGCACCGCATCGAGTTGTTCGGTGTAATTATAAATCGTCGGGATCGCCGTATTTGCTGATGCCCAACGATGCGACGCGACGGTTCCGTCTTTCCCCGAAACATCAAAATATTTAGCCGGAACGTCCGCCATATGGCAGGTATTACAGGTTTCTTTGTTACGAACGTAAAAAGGATGCGGCGACTCTTTTGAAAATGAAGACTGCTGCAATTCGTCGGAAACTGCAAAGGCACGAATGAATTTGTAATCGTTTAATTCCTGCGGAACTTGCGATTTGTGACACGCACCGCAAAATTCGGGTTGTTTAAGCAACGGACGCATCATTGCGCGTTTGTGATCGGGAACATTATTTAAAATTTCCTGATCGGTCGCTTCCAAAATCTTCGTGCCGTCCGCACTTTGCAGCATTGCGGGTTGTCCCATCACATAACCGCCGATGCCGCGTCCGTTGACTGATTCAATCGAGTGGCAGACGATGCAAGAAACGCCGTCATTATCAAACGGACGATCTTTAAATTGTGGTTTATCGGTCAGCGCACCAGAAAAAAGTGCCGCCGGATTGTGGCAGGATTCGCAGTGACGCGTAAAGGCGATGTTTTTTTGTTTTTGTAAATCTTTGACGTTTTTCTGGTAAAAAGGCTCCCGAAAACTATTGGCGTGCGCCGACTCGCGCCATTGCGGATGCGTGTCCGTATGACATTTCGCACACCGCGAAGCCGCGATAAAATCTTCGCCATTGATAAATTGACCGTTGAAGGTCGTCGCATTGCTCGGACTGAAGAGTTTGTCCTTACCGAAACGGTAATCGTAACTTTCCGAAATCCAATGATTGTATTCTTCGGGCGACATTTTACTGCTTTTTACATAGTTAAAGCCGAAAAATGCTGCACCGACAGCCAGCCAGCCAGCTAAAACGAAAAATTTCAAAAACTTTATTTTCATCTTAAAACCCGTAATCCCGAAGCTTCGTTTGAATTGTAAAAAGGGTGAAAATGCTTTTTGGTAAAAGTAATATTCTGAATCTACCGCATTGAAACGGGATTTCGCAAGTTTTCAACTTCGTAAATACTAAAAGATTATTAAAAATTTAATTTTTTCAGACTATACAAAAATCGCAAACTATGTCACTATCATCACTTAAAGAATTTCGGTTCTTTAATTTCACTACATCTTTTCACATTGAAATTTTTAATGAAACCGTTTTCGCTTAACAGTTTAGTCAAATTAAGCAGGGAAAACCGATTTTTCACTTGAACAACTTTCAAAAGAAAAAAAAGTGTGGTATAAATAACTGCAAATTTAGCTTTTACAGAATTTTGACAGCGCAATAAAACATTGAATTGATTTTTTCTATTCTTTCCCAATTTTTATTGACATTAAAAGTTAATTCGTGTAAAAAATTTAAAGGTTTGATTTTTTTGAAATTATTGACTTAACGGGATACAAAGAGGAGAACTATGAACAGCAAAACATTGATTCAAAAGGCACTTTCGCTCTGCTTAATGGTTGCAATTTATGCGACCTACTCGATGGTTACTTTAGCAAGCACCGAAAGAATTGCCGGAGAACTATTAATTTCGGGAAAAAATTCCAGCGTCACGGTTAATGGAGAAGCGGCACAAAACGGTCGTTCGATTTTTTCAGCCAGCACCATTACAACTCCCGAAAACGCAAACGCAATTATAAACTTAGGCAAGATCGGCAAAGTCGAACTTGCTCCGAATACAACATTAAACATCTCTTTTACAGATAAAGGCATCAACGGCGATTTGCTCAGTGGTAAAGTTACGGTTTTGGGAGCAAATCAAGCTGTCAATATTAAAAATACCGACGGCAAAACTGTTAAACTTAACGCAGGCGAATCATTGATGGCTGGCAAACTCAAAAAAGACGATGACGATGCCGATAAAGCCGGCGGCGCAGCATGGTGGGTTTGGGCGGCTATTTTCGGTGGTGCGGCAGCGGCAATCGTGATTGCGGCAACAACCAATAACGACCGCATTGCTTTAGGCGGCGGAACAACTGTTGTTAGTCCGAGTCGCTAATTTATTGCCAATCTCTTTAATTATAAAGAGATTTTATCTTTTACAAGATTGACATTAGGAGGATTTTTTAGATGCTCAGCAAAAATTTGGTTCAAAAATCGGTAACATTCTTGACAGTAATCGCTGTTTGGTGTGCTTTCTCGATGGTAGCTTTAGCTGCACCAAAAGACATTACCGGCGAAATTACAGTTTCGGGACAAGTTACGATTAACGGTCAGTCGGTTGTTTCAAATTCAACCGTCGTTTCCGGTAGTATGATAGTCACAGGCGATAACTCAACGGCAGTTATCAGTTTGGGAAAAACCGGCAGACTCGAACTTTCGGCTAACTCAAATATTACTTTGAAATTTTCAGACACGGGTATTACCGGAATTCTTTCCGAAGGTAAAGTTCGTGTTTCAAACGCAATCGGCGTTGCAACGACGATTACAACAAAAGATGCGGCGGTTGTTGCCAATGCAGGACAAGATGACAGCTTTGCAGTTGAAGTCGAATGTTCGCACACACACGTTGATACACTCAGCGGTTTGGTAACAATGCGTAGCGGCAGCAACGACAAACAAGTCGCGGCTGGAACTGACGCAGTAGCGGGAAACCTTTCGCAAACAGGCTGTAAGCCGTGTTTACGCCCGGGACCGGGTGTTCCGGTTGCTTCGATTGGCGCACTTCCGCTTTTGGCAATTTTACTTGCCGCAGCAGGTGGTGTCGGTGCAGCGATTATTCTTGGTAATTCGTCAACAACGACATCAACTTCCGGCGGAACAGTGGTTGTTAGTGCAGTTCGCTAAACAAAAATCGGTTTTACGACATTTGTTTTTATAGGAAAATTTTTGCGGGTCAAGTTGAATTTAAACCTGACCCGCATAATTTTGTTTTCGTTTGTGAATAATTGAACAAAATATATAAGATAAAAGGGTTTAATAATATTTAAGTATGCATATTGCAGTTATTGGAACAGGTTATGTGGGATTAGTGACAGGAGCTTGCTTTGCCGAATTCGGTGTCGAAGTGACCTGTGTTGATGTTGACGAAAAAAAGATCAAAGGTTTGAAAAATAACATAATGCCGATTTATGAGCCGGGCTTGGATACGATTGTTGAAAAGAACTTCAAAGCCGGCAGACTTCATTTTACAACTGATGTTAAATCGGCGGTTGAACAGGCTTTAGTCGTATTTCTGGCTGTCGGCACGCCGCCTAAAGAGGACGGATCGCCTGATATGAGTTATTATCAGCAGGCGGCAAAGGACATTGCCGGAGCAATGAACGGTTATAAAGTTTTGGTGACAAAATCAACCGTTCCAGTTGGAACAGGCAAATGGCTCCGCGAATTTGTTAATGAAAATCTCGTGACAAAAACAAATTTCGGTGTTGCTTCAAACCCGGAATTTCTTCGTGAAGGCGCGGCGATTGACGATTTTATGCGTCCTGACCGTGTGGTGGTCGGCAGTAATGAAGAAGATGCGATAGCGATTATGAAAGACCTCTATCGCCCGCTTTATTTGATCGAAACACCGATTGTTATTACTTCACTCGAAGCGGCTGAACTCATCAAATACGCGGCAAACGCCTTTCTTGCGACAAAAATTACATTCATTAATGAAATCGCCAATCTGTGTGATGCAATCGGCTGTGACGTTCACGATGTCGCGCGCGGAATGGGAATGGATAACCGGATCGGGCGCAAATTTTTGCATCCGGGACCGGGATACGGCGGTTCGTGTTTCCCGAAAGATACGCGGGCATTTACTAAAGTCGGCGACAAATACGGCGTTGAAACGTCGGTTGTTGACGCAGTAATCGAAGCCAACGAATTTCAGCGTCAGGCAATGATTCCGAAAATCGAAAAACTTGTCGGTGATTTGAACGGTAAGCGAATCGGCGTTCTCGGACTTTCCTTTAAACCGGAAACCGATGATATGCGTGAATCTCCGGCGACCGATATTATCAAGGAATTGCAAAAACGCGGCGCGATAATTCGGGCATTTGATCCGGTGGCGATGGAAGAAGCTAAACATTCACTTCCTGACATTGAATATGCAACGGATGAATACGACGCGCTCAAAGATGCTGACGCACTGCTAATTGTAACAGAATGGAATCAGTTTCGTGCGCTCGATATGAACAAAGTCAAAAGCCTTTTGAAGTCTCCGAAGATCGCGGACTTGCGGAACATTTACGAACCGAAAGATATGCGTGAACTCGGCTTTGAATATGTCGGCGTAGGCAGATAAAATTGAGGGATGAATTTGATAATTGTGCTTTTTCATCCCTCATCCCTTATCCTTCATCCCTAAAAATAGTATGGCAATTACAACTAAATGCTTGATTACGGGCGGCGCGGGATTTATCGGTTCTAATCTGGCGGACGAACTTATCAAACAAGGCGCAAAGGTTTCGATAATTGATAATCTCGTCACCGGATTTCGTGAGAATCTGGAAGAGATTAACGGCGATTTTGAATTCATCGAAGGCGATTTGAACGACGATGAAGCGTTAAAAAAAGCCGTCGAAGGTGTCGAGATTGTTTTTCACGAAGCGGCACTGCCGTCAGTTCCCCGCTCAGTCGAAAGTCCGGCGGAAACGCATCAGGCTTGCGTTAACGGCACTTTTAATTTACTGCTCAAAGCCAAAGATGAAGGCGTGAAGCGCGTGATTTACGCGGCATCGAGTAGTGCTTACGGCGAAACTTTAGTTTTACCAAAGGTTGAAACAATGCGTCCCGAACCGCTTTCGCCATATGCCGGCGCAAAGTTGATGGGTGAATATTATTGTCAGGTTTTCAGCCGTGTTTACGGTTTGGAAGCGATTGCGCTGCGTTATTTCAACGTCTTTGGACCGCGCCAAAATCCTTCGTCGCAGTATTCGGGCGTGATTTCGCGCTTTGTTGACGCGCTGATGGGCGACAAAACGCCGGTCATTTACGGTGACGGTGAGACTTCGCGCGATTTTACATACATTGCCAACGTCGTGGACGCGAACATCAAAGCCGCGCAGACGACAAAAGGCATCGGCGAAGTGATGAACTGTGCGAACGGCGAACGCATTTCGTTAAACGAATTGCTCAACGTCCTCAAAAACATCACGGGTAAACAATCAGTGAACGCTTCCTACGAACCGGAACGCAAAGGCGATGTCAAACACTCACAGGCGGACAATACACGCGCTATTGAATGCTTTGGCTACGAAAAACTCGTCGGACTCGAAGAAGGTTTGATTAAAACAATTGATTGGTGGAAACAGAGTCGCTTTGCCAACCTCTAAAATGGCTTTACAACATTCAACAGAAAACGTCGCCTAATTCAAGATAAGCGGCGTTTTTCAAGTTAAAACCGTTACGGAAGATACCAGCATTTCAAGAGGAAACAAACAAATATTTGAGCTGCGAAGTGTTGAAAAATTTCGTGTTCCGCATTTATTTTTTTGAAGATTTTTCTTCGTAAGTGAATTTGATGCCGTCAACTTCGGAAGTTTGGCTAAAAGGAATTCCGAACGGAATCAAGCCTTCAAAATCAAACACGATGAAAGAACTCGAACCGGCGCGTTTGCCGCGAACCTCAAGAATGTAAACGCCATTATCAACCGTCGGATAATTAGCGAATCCGGTTTGTCCGATGATGCGGTAAAATTTTTCGTTGGTTGCCGCCCGCGTAAAAATGGCGATTGCGCCGCCCGTCCGCGTTCTTCCGCCAAAAGTCCCGATTGATCCGGCAGAATTACCGATTGCAAATGTATTAAATTCAAAAGCACCGACATCAACCGTGCCGAAATTATTTTGTCTGAGATAGTTTTCGCGCTGATCGGTAAATAATGAAATATTGGTGAAAGGGGACGCGCAAGTGCGATTGAAAACACAGTTGTTGCCGTGATCTATCGCCGGACTTCCCGATAATAATGCAAGCGTGTCGGTCTGTCCGCCGTTGTCGGCGAGATTGCCGAGCAACGGATTGAGCGCGTTGTTATCGCTGACCTGATCGTTATTTGTGCCGTTAGTGAAACCTGTCGTATTACGCGCGTCAGTAATGAGATTATTACCGAATGAAGTAAATACGCCCTGCATTGAACTAACCGTCGGCGAATTATCCATTCCGACAATCGTGTTTATAAGATTAAAACTATCAATAGAAGCGTTGACGATACTACATCCCGAATTAACTGCAGAATTGTGTGTGAAAGTATCGTTTACAAGATAAAATCGTCCTGCGCTGCTATAAATTGCGCCGCCGTCAAATGCGCTGTTTTCGGAAAAAGAAGAGTTTATTATACTCGCATCGCCAAATCGTTGCTGATTGTAAAATCCGCCGCCGACACCGGAATTACCGATTGCCGTATTTGAACTAACTAAAGAACGACTTAAATCTAATAGTCCTGCGTTGGCAATACCGCCGCCGCGATTTGCCGAGTTTCCCGTTATCACCAAATCTGATAATCTGACAAAATTTCCTTCTTCATTATAAATACCGCCGCCGCTGCCGTCCGGCAATTTGCCGTTGCTGATCTTAAAACCGCGAATTGTCAAAAAACTTGCGACATTCGGGAATATGTGAAAAATACGAAAATCAGCAGTTCCTGCCGCAGGACTGCGCTGCACTGTTAATTTTCTCGCACCGGGACCGATAATATAGATGTCTGAAGTTATTTGCAGTTCTCCAAGCGTCAAATTAATAGTCGAAAGGTTCGGTAATGCAAAATTAACGGCATCCTCGTAAACATTCGCATTCGCTTCTTCAATTGCTGCGCGGAGTGTGCATTTGCCGTTCGCGTCGGCGCAGAAGGTGTCGCCGACGTTTGAATCGTGCGTGTCGCCGATGTCGTCAACCGTAAACAGTTTGCCGCTCTGAGCGGAAACATTTGATGCCCCGAAAACCAAAAGAAAAAGTAAAGTAAGTGCGAAAAGTGTCGAGAGTTTCATAATATCTAAGAGATGTCCGAAAATGATTTAAGTTGCTTTTTGAGCTTTTGTAAATTTGATTTTACGTTTTTTGTTATATCAAGTAAAGATTTTTCTATCGGAATAGCGACCGATAGCGACCTATTTAGCAACGCGATTAAAAACAAAAAGCTAATTCAAAAAATCTTTCATTTTGAATTAGCTTTTTATACAGTCATTGTTGATGACACGATTAACAGGTCGCTACCGCTTGCTGTTCCGACAGGTTTAATCTTCAAATTGCTTTCGCAGACTTTCGGTGTAAGGGGCGCGGGCAACGCCTTTTTCGGTGATAATTGCCGTGACGAGATCGTTCGGTGTTACGTCAAAAGCGTAATTGCTGACGTTAATGCCTGCGGGCGAGAGTTGAATGTCTTTGATGTGCGTGATTTCGCGGATGTCGCGTTCTTCGATGGGAATTTCTTCGCCGGTCGGACAATTCAAATCAACGGTCGAAAGCGGCGCGGCGACGTAGAACGGAATGTTGTGGCGTTTGGCTAAGACTGCAACCATATAAGTCCCGATTTTATTGGCGACATCGCCGTTTGCGGCAATGCGGTCAGAACCGACGACGACCGCCTGCACGCCGCCTTTTTTCATAATATGTCCGCTCATATTGTCGGTGATTAATGTGACCGGAATATCGTCCTGATCCAATTCCCAAGCCGTCAGACGTGCGCCTTGCAAATATGGACGAGTTTCGTCGGCGATGACGGAAACGCTTTTGCCCTGATTAACCGCGCCGCGAATCACGCCGAGCGCAGTTCCCCAAACACCGCCAGTGGCGAGTGCGCCCGCGTTGCAGTGTGTCAGCACGACCGAATCGTTTTCGATAAGTTCGCCGCCGAATTGGGCGATCAAACGCTGTGATTCGATGTCTTCTTCGTGAATATCCTTGGCATCTTTCAGCAAAATCTGTTTAATTTCGCTGACCGATTTCCCTTCCGATTTGGCTTTTTGAAAAGTCCGTTTCATCCGGTCAATCGCCCAAAAAAGATTAACGGCAGTTGGACGCGTTTTCGCCAGAACGTCGCTCATATAATCAATTTCGTCTTCAAAATCGGTCATATCCATTCCGACGAAATTCTTTGCACCGAGCGCGATGCCGTAAGCCGCCGACACGCCAATCGCCGGTGCGCCGCGCACGACCATATCTTTAATTCCGGCGGCAACTTCGTTGTATGTTTTCAAAGTCAGCCATTTTTCTTCGGTCGGCAGCAAGCGTTGATCGAGCATCAAAACGCCTTCGTCGCTCCATTTCACAGGTATTATCATTTTTTTATTTGTTCCTAAATTTTCGGCAGAAGCCCGCGCGTTGAATTTATGCGTTTTTGATAAAAACATTTCACGCCCAAGTTCGACGCACGAACTTCTACTTTTTTAAAATACGAAATTAAAATCTTACGGAAAAATACTCAAGCAAACAAGATACGGATGATAGATTACAGCAAATTAAAAGAAAAAGGCGATCAATATTCTCCTAATTTTGACGCGAAATTCTTTCTTAATCATTAATTTTTTGAATAAAATTTGCCGTTTGCTTCACGATAGTTTATAGTCTTTTAATCTCTTCTGTTTAACAAAACACATTTTTAACGCTATGAAGGAGTATTCGTCAGAAACCTTAGAAACAATGCAATCAGCAGTTAGTTTACAAACCGAACAAAGTTTTAAATCAGACTTTTATTACAAACGCGAACTTCCCGAAAACTTAAAACCTTTAGAAACAATCGCTTGGAATTATTTTTGGTCGTGGAATACCGAAAGCACGGAGATTTTCCGGGAACTCGAACCGTCGCTTTGGGAAAAGTGTGAACAAAATCCGCGTCTTTTATTGAAAAAAATCAAGTCTCTCCGGCTTTGGCAAAAATCAACCGAAAGCGATTATGTCGAAAAGATCAATAAATTTGCGGCTAAACTGCAAGATTATTTAAGTCTGGAACCGATCAGTTCGGGACGCGCTTCACAGGAAAATCCGATTGCCTATTTTTGCGCCGAATACGGCGTGCATAATTCGCTGCCGAATTATTCAGGCGGTTTGGGAATTTTAGCAGGCGACCATTTGAAATCGGCGAGCGATTTAAATGTTCCGCTCGTCGCCGTCGGTCTGCTGTATCGTTACGGCTATTTTCGCCAGAAAATCGCGCACGACGGTTGGCAGGAAGAACGATATTCAGACATTTTCGATTCGCAGCTTGCGCTCAAACCCGTTTTGGACGAAGCAGGTGAACGAATTTTTATCTCCGTTCATATTCGCGGACGCGAAGTTTTCGCGCAAGGCTGGCTCGCGCAGGTCGGACGAATCAAACTTTATTTACTCGACACAAATTTGCCGCAAAATGCTGATGTTGACCGGCTTATCACGGGACATCTCTACGGCGGCGACACCGAAACGCGAATCGTGCAGGAAAAAGTTTTGGGCATTGGCGGCGTTCGTCTGCTCCGAAAATTAAATTTATCGCCGTCCGTTTTTCATCTTAACGAAGGTCATTCGGCGTTTCTGACTTTGGAACTAGCTCGTGAATTTTTGCAGAAAAATGAATCGGCTGATTTTAACGAAGCAATTACGGCTGTCCGTGAACAATGCGTTTTCACGACGCACACGCCGGTCGAAGCCGGAAATGATGTTTTTCCGACCGAAAAACTCGCACAATGTTTCAGTTCGGAATATGTCGAGTCTTTGAAAATCACGCCGCAGGAATTTTTCGCGCTTGGACGCACCAATCCCGACGATGAAAAAGAAGGTTTTGGAATGACTCCGCTTGCCTTGCGAATGGCGCGTTCGGCAAACGGCGTGAGCGAAAAACACGGCGAAGTTTCGCGTGATCTTTGGTTGAAAATGTTTCCCGAAGGCACGAAAAACGAAGACGTGCCGATTACTTTTGTTACCAACGGTGTTCACGCGCCGACGTGGATTGCGCCTGCACTGAAAACAATTTACGAAAAACATATCGGCGCAAATTGGCTGGAAACATCACGCAATGAAACGGCTTGGCGCGAGGCGATCAATCAAATTCCCGATGCGGAAATCTGGCAGGCACATTATCAATTGAAACATCTGCTGGTTGCGTTTATTCGCAATAAAACTTTGTCAAAGGAAACCGGTTCACACATCACAATCAACGAACACGAAGACACGCACAAACTTTTTGACGCGAATGTTTTGACGATTGGTTTTGCACGCCGCGTCGCGGCTTACAAACGCTGGAATCTTTTGATGTCGGATTTGCCGCGTCTCTTGAAATTGGTTGACGATGCCGACCGACCTGTCCAATTCGTTTTCGCAGGCAAAGCGCATCCGCAAGATCGCGTCGGCAAACAACTTTTGCAAAATCTGATGAGCATTAATCACGATTCAAATTGGCAGAATCGCGCCGTCTTTATTGAAGATTACGATCAGGAAGTTGCGCGTTATCTCGTCCAAGGCGTTGACGTTTGGATGAATGTTCCGCGCCGACCGCTCGAAGCGTCAGGCACGAGCGGACAAAAATCGGCGATGAACGGCGGTTTGAATTTCTCGATTCTCGACGGTTGGTGGATCGAAGGTTACAACGGCACGAACGGATTTTCCATCGGCGAACTGAACGTCGGCGAAGATCAAAACAAAATTGATGCCGAAGATGCTGAATCGCTGTATCAGGTTCTGGAAAACGAAATCGTTCCCGCATATTACGAGAAAGGCGAAAACGATTTGCCGACCGAATGGATTCGGCGAATGAAGGACGCACTGGCAACTCTGACACCGCAATTTTCGAGTGACCGGCAAGTTAAAGATTACCTCAAAAAAATTTATTGCTAAATAATTGGAGTGCGGACATCTCTGTCCGCCAGTCCGTTTAGCAAAGCGGTAACGGACAATTACGCCGGTTCGTTGAAAATATAAATACAAATACAAAAGTTTGGTTTTCGACTGATCTTACCGAACACTTGCGGACAAGAATGTCCGCGCTCCGACTTTAATGTTATGATAGATAACTGATGAAGAAATTTGTCGGTTATCCATTTTTTTGTGAGGTTTTATGGCTGAAATTCAAACAGGTGTGATTCGTCCGGTCGAATGTATGAAGGAAGGCTGGGAATTAATCAAGAATGATTACTGGATTTTTTTCGCCATCACAATAGTCGGACTCCTGATCGGCGGAATCTCGATGTATGTTTTAGTGGGCGCAATGATTTGCGGAATTTTTTATTGTTTTCTCCAAAGAATTGACGGCAAACCGACAACTTTTGACAATTTATGGAAAGGTTTTGAATGGTGGCTGCCCGGATTGATTGCGACGATTTTTATGATCGTGCCGATCTTTATTATAATGGGAATCATTTATGCACCGATCATCACGGCGGCGGTGATGGGTTCAAAACTCAATGAATCTGAAATGATGGGCTTGCTGTTCGGCGCGTTTGCCGTTGATCTCGTTTTTATTATCATAATGGTATGTTTTCACACTTTGCTGATGTTCACGTTTCCACTGATTGTTGACCGCAATTTAGGGGCGTTTGCGGCGATGAAAATGAGTGCCAAAGGTGTCTGGAAAAATCTCGGCGGCATTGCCGGATTTTACGGTGTGGCATTGGTTCTCGGTATTTTGGGGGCGTTGACGTGCGGAGTCGGAAGTTATTTTGTGATGCCGGTTGTTTTGGCGGGAACGGCTATCGCTTATCGCAAAATTTTTCCTAAACTAAATCAATTTCAAGAACCGCCGCCGATTAATTATTATCAAGGGAATTAAATTTACAATGGCAAATTTTATTGAATTAAACTCAATCGAAAAACTCGAAAAACTTTTTGAAAAATCAAATGAACAACCCGTCGTGCTGTTCAAACACAGTTTGACCTGCCCGATCAGCGCGGGCGTTTATGAAGAAGTTTCCGGCTTCGAATCCGACGTGAATATCGTAATTATGCAGAAAGCGCGAGACGTTTCCAACGAAATCGCCACTAAAACCGGCATTCGTCACGAATCACCGCAGGCGATTATCCTCAAAGACGGAAAGGCTGTTTATCACGCATCACACTACGACATCACGGCGCAAGACTTGCGGGAAGTTTCGAGTTAGATTGGCAACCTGAAATCCGAATTATGATAGAACCAACACAGATTATCGAGGAGAGTGAGCGCGAAATTTCGATCAAGTGGTCCGACGATGCGGAAAC
Organism: Pyrinomonadaceae bacterium; assembly: GCA_965247805.1. GTDB lineage: Bacteria > Acidobacteriota > Blastocatellia > Pyrinomonadales > Pyrinomonadaceae > JAFDVJ01. The sequence goes on along the minus strand of OZ252034.1, from coordinate 1,513,220 downwards.
GAAATATTTTGCGCCGCAGCTTCGGAGAAATTGTCCGTGCGCGTCGTGCGTCAACGAATGGACGGGCGAAAAAATTCTCCGTGAAGAAAGCGTTTCCGACGATATGTTTGTTTCGTCAATCGCCGTCGTCGGTCGTTACGCGCTCAATTTTAACTTTTCGGACGGACATAACACGGGAATTTTTTCCTTCCAATATCTTCGCAAATTAGCTGAATAGCATTTATCATTCATCGTTTATCAATTATGATGTAATAAAGACTTTTTATGTAAGGCAGATGACAAACAATGAATGAGAGAGACATTTTTGACGAAAAAACCGAAATAAAAACCGCGAGTTTCTCGTGTCCGCAATGTCGTGAACGCAACGACTACGAAGTTCGCTGGATGAAACGCACGAAAAAGAAAAACGCGCCGCGTCACTTAAATCAGCAGGAACAGGCGCAGTTTCAAAAATCGCGCGATTATATGGTGCGGATTGACGATGTGCTGATGTGCAAAAATATGCGCTGCCGCAAGCGATTCGATATTCCGTCGTCGCAAACGGTCGTGTTTATTTAATTTCATTTTTCCATTTGGAGCATTCGATATGATATGCTTTTCGTATTAAACAAGGAGGGTTTTTATGGAGAAACAAGAGGATAAAGATATGATTTCAGGCAAAGATTTGGAATTTTACGAAAAGGAAGAACCTGCCGACCAAGAAATCAAAGATTTTATGGACGACGAAATCGCGCACGTCCCGCAAGCTCCAAACGAATTGGCGGAACGTCTGATGGAGCATCATTCATCGAGTCCGGCGGATTCGGGCGGCGACATTGATGCAAGTTGGGAAGAAGTAAATTCCAGCGGTTCGGAAACATTCGCTGGACATAATCCAACGCCGGATCAGTCGGATGTCGAGGAAAACGCACACGCAATGGGGATTGATTTTGAAGACAACGAACCGCTCGATTTTGTCGAAAAGATGGAAAAGCGTGACCGTGACCGTTATGAATTGGACGAAAATTCAAAAACCGGGAACGATACGATATAGAATTTTTAGAATCGAAAAAAAAGGCATCGAAGAAGTTTAACTTCAATGCCTTTTTTTATTCGGTCTTCTCTTTTTTCGCCGCTAAATCCGCAAAACTTTTCGCGGCGTTTGAAAACTCCGACGGAATCAAAATAACGGTTGTCGTATTGTTATCAATTCCGATTTCGGAAAGCATCTGCATCCGCCGAAGTTCGAGCGCAATCGGCGAATCTTCCATTTGTTTCGCGCCCTGCGTCAATTTGATCGAGGCTTCGAGTTCGGCTTCGGCTTTGATAATTCGCGCCCGTTTTTCGCGGATTGCTTCGGCTTCACGCGCCATCGCACGCTGCATTGATTCGGGAATTTCAACATCCTTCATCTCGACCATTTCGATTTTAATTCCCCACGGCTGCGTTGCCGAATCTACAATCTGCTGCAAAGTTTGATTGATTTTCTCTCTGCCTTTTAAAACTTCGTCGAGAAGATGCTGCCCGATAATATTTCGCAAAGCCGTCACGGAAAATTGATAAACGGCTTGATTATAATTGGCGACTTCCAAAATTGCCTTTGAAGGTTCAACGATCCGAAACCACAGAACGGCGTTGACTTTAATCGTTACACTGTCTTTAGTAATCGTTTCCTGCTGTTCCAGATCAACGGTTTTCGTCCGGTTATCAACCTTTTGCTGGCTGTCAATAATCGGCACTAAATAATAAAGTCCGGGACCCTTGATGCCGATAAAACGTCCGAGACGAAAAACAATCGCGCGTTCGTATTCCTGCGCGACGCGTAAACCCGAAAGTAGAAAAACGATAATTACTAACGGAAAAATTAAAAGAATTGACATAAATTTTTAGTCCTTATAAATTTCAACAACCGGCTTGCCCTCCGAATTAATGTAAGCACGATACATTCCTTCCGAATTGAACGAAATTCCCATATTACCGAATTTATCAATCGCAATCACGCCTCCGTCACCGCCGAGGTTGCCGACTTTTCTGATTTCCGCATCAACCGCCTGCTGAACCGGCAGCGCACGATATTCCATCATCGCCGAAATATCACGCGCCACGCCCAAGCGAATGAAAAACTCGCCCCAGCCGGTCGCCGAAATCGCGCAAGTATTGTTATTTGCATAAGTCCCCGCGCCAATGATCGGAGCATCGCCGACGCGTCCGAATTTTTTATAAGTCATTCCGCCGGTCGAGGTTCCCGACGCAAGGTTGCCGTCTTTGTCTAACGCCGCCGCGCCGACCGTCCCGAATTTGTTGACCGCAAGTTTCTGCGATTCGGTCATTTCCGCGTAATAATCTTCGCGCGTCAGCGGCTTGTTTTGACTTTTTACTTTTTCCTTTTTACTTTTTTCTTCCTTGATTACCTGCTGAAGCGCGTCCCAACGCTCCTGCGTGAAAAAATATTTTTCGGGAACGAATTCGATGTTCATTGATTTTGCGAACTGCTCCGCGCCGTCGCCGACCATCATAACGTGCGGCGATTTTTCCATTACCATTCGCGCCAGTGAAATCGGATTTTTGATGTGATGAAGTCCGGCAACTGCGCCTGCCGCGAGAGTTTTGCCGTCCATTATCGAAGCGTCGAGTTCATTTTTGCCGTCCGCCGTAAAAACCGCGCCTTTGCCGGCGTTGAAAAGCGGCGAATCTTCCAAAATTCTGATCGCAACTTCCACTGCATCGAGCGAAGTTTTGCCGTCTTGTAATGCTTTGTAACCCGCAAGCACGGCTTCTTCGAGTTTCTTTTTATATTCGGCTTCTTTTTCAGGAGTCAGCGAACCTTTTTTAATGACACCCGCGCCGCCGTGAATGATGAAGCCGAGTCGCGGATTTTGCGGCGATTGCAGTTGTTTAATGCCCGAAAAACTTCCTTTTTGAGCGAAAACTGCTATTTGCATTAAAAATACGATTGATATTAAAAGAACCGAAATTGTTTTTTTCATTGGCGTTGCTCCGTTAATTTTTTGATAGATTATCACAAAATGAAAAAAGCGGACTGCTCCGCTTTTTGTTTCCAGACATAAATTTCAAAAATCAATTCTTTTTCTTCATTTTATCCTTTTTCTTGCCCATCTTTTCGTCTTTCTTCATATCCATTTTGTCATCTTTTTTCATATCCATTTTGTCATCCATTTTCTTGTCCATCATCATTGAATCGGCTTTCATTTTCTTTAAAGTTTCGATTAAAACTGACGGTTCGGCGCGTCTTTTATAATCGGGTTCGAGATATGAATAAACGATTTCACCTTTTTTGTTGACGATATATGTCGCCGAAAGCGGTAATTCCGGTTTCGCCGTCCCGTTTTGTTTGACGAGATCAATGCCGTAGCCTTTATATTGTGCGTCGGTTTCCGGCGAAAGCTGATAAACAATGCCGAATTTACGCGCCGTATCAAGATTCGGATCACTCAAAACCGTAAATTCGACATTATTTTTCTGCGCGACCTTCATCGAATTGTCAGGATTTTCGACCGAAATAGCGACCAGATTTCCGCCGTTTTCTTTAATTTGAGTTAAGTTTTGCTGTAAATTTCGCAAATAAAGATTGCAGAACGGACACCACGCGCCGCGATAAAAAACGACGACGAGATTTCCCTGCTTCAGCAAATCATCACTCGCCACCGAATTTCCCTTGGCATCCTTCAAATTAAACGAAGGCATTGATGCGCCGACAGTTAAAGCTGTTTTGGAAACATCTTCCGCCGACACGGTTTTGCCCATCATCGAGTCTTTTTTGTCCATCATCTTGTCCTGCGATAACGCATTACAAACCAGCACGAACACACAAATTCCGAGTAAAAAAATCTTTTTTGTCATAGTAATCTCCGGTTTTCTTTAAAATTTAGGAACTAATCCGAATTGCCGTTTATAAAAATAAGTTTCATCTGCGCCCCCAAAAAGAACACGAAAAAAGAAAGAAAGTAACAAAATTCCGCGCCCTAAACACAGACAAAATTTTCTTATTTTTAAAAATTGGCAATTCAGATTAGAACAATAGCTTTAATGCCCAAAACCGCTTAGTTTTATTCCCGCGTTCAATTTATTCTTTTCGCGTTGAGCCAAATTTTCGGGATTGATAAAATCTTTCGGCTTTTTGTAGTGTGAGCGCGTTTTGTGAAAATGTTGTAATTTTGCTTTTCGATTTCGTCCAAAATCTTCGCGTAAATCCTTGAAGCCAGTAAAACCGTGAACCGCGAATCCTTTTCTAAAAACGCAATTCCTTTTTCGCCTTTCGCGTAATATTCACGCGCTCTGGCGACTTGAAACTTCATCATTTCAGTAAAATTTTCGTCAAATTTATTGGCAAAAATCTGTTCCTCCGAAACATTGAATTTTCGCAAATCTTCCTGCGGCAGATAAATTCGATTCATCGCCGCGTCTTCTTTAATATCGCGTAAAATATTCGTCAATTGCATCGCAATTCCCATCGCTTCGGCATATTCAAGCGCGATTTTGTCCGAATATCCGAGAATTTCCGACGACATTAAACCGACCGTCGAAGCGACACGATAACAATAAACGTAAAGCTCATCAAAGGTTTCGTAGCGTTTAATCGTCGTGTCCATCAAAACGCCCTGAATTAATTCAAGCGGTAATTCACGCGGGATTTTGTAAGTTTGCAAAAGGTCTTTCCATGCGATAAAAACTAAATCTTGGTCTTTTGTTTTTAGTTTTTGGTTTTCTGTTCCAAATCTGTGTTCATCTGTGTTTATCCGTGGATAAATTTCTTCCAGATTTTCTTTCCAACGATTGACGGCTTCAATAGCTTTTGCCTCATCACCTTCGCCAATTTCGTCAATTTCGTCGTCAACGTGGCGGCAAAAAGCATAGATCGGATAAACGGCGCGTTGTTTCAATTTAGGCAGAAATTTTGCCGCGAAATAAAAACTTTTAGCATGAAATTTCGTCACGCTTTTGCAGTATTCGTAGGCTTTTTCGAGTTCTGTTTCGTCAATCATTTTTGGCTTTCCAACCAAGTTTCAAATTCAAGCAAAATCTCAAATTGATCGGATTTCTCTAAACGATTGAGAAAATCGCTTAAAATCTGCGCCGTCAAAATCGGCAAGGCAATGCTCGATTCAACCTCAGTATATGCGTCATTTTCAAGTCGGTAAATCTTCAATTGGTTGCCGTTATAGAGCCAAAATTCGGGAACGCGAAGTGCCGAATAGATGGAAAATTTATTGAGCGAATCGTGATGAATATCAACTTCGACGACGACATCGGGTGGCACGTCGCGGCTGAAATCAATCGTCGCTTTTCGGGCGACGGCTTCGGCATTTTGGATGTAGAAACAGCAATCCGGCTCAGAACCGCGCTGTTTGCGCGAGGCTTTCATTGTCGCCGAACCGAAATGTAAAATTTTCTTTTTCAACCTTAAACTCAAAGTTGTTATTAACATTTCAAAAAATCTGACATATTTTTCGTGCGTCGTAGATAAAGTGATAATTTTTACAATCTTTCCGTCGTAGCTGATTCTAAGTCCGCTTGCTTCGCCGACATCTTCGAGAATTTCTTCATAATCTTCCCAAGTTTGTTCGCGCAAAACGATTTCGCTTCCCGCCGGAAGCTGCGAAACTACTTCGTAATAGTTAATTGCTGTTGCCGTTGTCATAATTTTTATGCCTTTCTCTCCGCTAAATAATCAGTCAATTGAAACAAACAGATTCGTGCGTCTGACGGCGCGAAATTTCCGATTAAAATTCGTTTCGCTTCTTCGACGGTTTTTTGCAATTGACGATTTGCCGCTTGTTTGCCTTGCGAAATTGCAAAAGTTTTTTGTTCATCGCCGAAAATTTCGCCGTCCTCTTCGAGATCAATCAGATCGTCAGAAAGTTGATAAGCGTCGCCGAGAAGTTCGGCAAAGCGTGAAAGTTCTGCTAAATCTAAATGACTCGCGCCCGCCAAAATCGCGCCGACGCGCAAACTCAGGCGCATCAACGCGGAAGTTTTCAGGTTTCTGACCGATTCAAATTTGAGATTTGAACTTTCGCCCGCGCCTTTTGCCAACGCCAGATCAACCGATTGACCGCCGAGCATTCCGCTTGCACCGATACATTCGACGAGTTCCGCGTGCGCCAGCATCGCGCGTTCCGGCAGAGAAATGTGATTAACAAAAACCAAGCCGTAAGACGCATTCAAAAACCCAAGCGCAACCAGAATCGCCAAACCTTCGCCGAATTTTTCGTGCAGAGAAGTTTTCCCGCGCCGTTCGGAAGCGTTGTCCATACACGGCAAATCGTCGAAAATCAGCGACGAAGTATGAATAAATTCGCCTGCAATCGCCGCCGGCATCATCATTTCCGCCTTACCGCCAAAAAGTTCCGCGCCGAGCAAAGTCAAAACCGGACGCAGACGCTTGCCACCTGAAAACAGCGCATATTCAACCGCTTCGTTAAACTGCGTCTCAATCTGCGGCGGCGCAAACGGCAAATGCTCGCGCAACGATTTCTCGATCTGCGGGCGATGTTTTTCGACATATTGCCACAATTCGGCAAATTTTTCGGTGTGTTTTCCCATCAAATAAAAAAGTTCCGAGTCCCGCTTTTAGGCGGCTCTGACGATTTATAACAATCAATTTCAATGATAAGCGTGAGCCGCCTAAAAGCGGGACTCAGAACTTTTATAAAAAACTTTTGCGCTTTCCGCCAAATCGTTTGAAACCGTCACGCGAAACGGATGTTTGGCGACGAAACTTTGAACTTTGACGATTTTTGCGCCGAGTTTTTCGAGCGTTTCGGCGATTGTTTCGTCGGAAAGTTCCGCGATTCCGAATTTATCGGTTGCTCTTTTGAACGCGCCGCGCAGTCTGTCCAAAGCCAATTCTCTTTGCGCCAAAACCTTTCCGCGTGACTGAAAATCGCCGAGCGCATAGAGCAAAACGCTCTCGATTTCAGCGTTTTCCGTTTTTGAATCAAATAATTGCGGCTGCTCACTCATTTCTCTTTACTTTGAACATCTTAGCACATTTCACGAAAGCATTTGCACCGCATCGGCATCGGTTTTTATCTGTGTTCATCTGTGTTAATCTGTGGATAATTTTATGTCGGAAATCAAAAAATATCGCGTTGGACTCGGCGTTTGCGGCGGAATTGCGGCGTATAAAGCGATTGAAGTTTTGCGCCTGCTGCAAAAAAGCGGTTGTGAAGTTCGTGTGGCGATGACCAAACACGCGACCGAATTTATTCAGCCGCTGACGTTTCGCGCTTTGACCGAAAACTATATTTTGGTTGACGATTACGACGAAAATAATCCCGATCCGATTGCTCATATCAATTTTTCACAGAATATTGACCTGCTTTTGATCGTTCCGGCGACAGCAAATATCATCGCCAAATTTGCCAACGGAATCGCCGACGATTTTTTGACTTCGACATATCTCGCGTCAAACGCGCCCGTAATGATCGCGCCCGCAATGAATGTGACAATGTGGAATCAAGCCGCGACTCAGCGAAATATTGAAACCCTGCGAAACGACGGAGTTTATTTCGTTGAACCGATTTCAGGTGAATTGGCTTGTAAAACTGTTGGAACAGGAAAACTTGAAGACGTTGAAAATATTGCTGGACAAGCGTTAGAACTTCTAAATTCCAGATTCCAAATTCCAAATTTCAAATTAAATTCCGATGAAAATCCAAAATCTGGAATCTGGAATCTGGAATCTGAAAGAATTTTGATTACAGTTGGCGGAACACGCGAAGCAATTGATCCCGTGCGATTTATTTCAAATTATTCGTCGGGCAAAATGGGTTTTGCGGTCGCTGAAATGGCGCAGAAACGCGGCGCGGACGTGACTGTCGTTTGCGGCGTAACGACGATTGAACCGCCGGCGAATGTGAAAGTTATTCGCGCAGTTTCGGCGCAGGAAATGTTTGATGCCGTAATGCAAAATCTGCCGAAAGCGACGGTTTTCATCGGCGCGGCGGCGGTTGCCGATTATCGTCCGAAAGCGGTTGCCGAAGTTAAAATCAAAAAAACCGTCAACGATATTTTCAATCTCGAACTCGAAAAAACGCCGGATATTCTCGCCAATGTTTCAAAAAATCGGCACGAAAATCTGTTGGTTATTGGTTTCGCGGCGGAAACAAACGATGTCGTCAATTACGCAAAATCGAAGATGGAAAAGAAAAATCTTGATCTCGTCGTCGCCAACGACATCACGACAAAAGGCGCGGGATTTAATTCGGACACGAATATTGCGACGATTATTTCGCGTGAAAACGAAATTGATTTGCCGCTGATGTCAAAGCGCGATTTGGCTGACAAAATCCTCGACGAAGTGATAAAATTAAGAGTTAAAGTAAAAAGTAAAAAGTAAAAAGGCAAAAATGCGGAGTGAATTTTCGGAAATTTTGGCGGATGTGAAAGAGCAAATTTTGTATTTGCAGGAACTCGGCGTGGAAAATTTGAGCGTCAATTTGGGGGAAATTCCAAATTTCAAATCTCAGATTCCAGATTCCCAACCGCAAACTGCGATTCCGCAAGAGAAGTTAGAGCGATTTGTGCCGACGGAAGAAATTATTAAAAAGTTTGTCGAACCGCCGCCGAAAACTTTAAATAACGAACCGCCAAAATCAAGGTTAAGTTTATTAGAATCAACAAAATTATCACATTTAGCTTCGCTGCCGAAAAGAGATTTGTTATTTACAAACAATTTAGAACAGAGGGAAAAATCAACAAATATGCCAAAACAAAAACCTGTTGCAGAAGATTTGAGCGCGTCGCTGTTCGGCGATATGACGCAGACTTTGCCTGATGCGGGCGAAACAATTGAACAGATTCGCGCCGACATCGGCAACTGCACGCGCTGTCCGCTGCACGAAGGTCGCACGCAAATCGTTCACACGGCGGGAAATTTCTCCGCCGATTTATTGTTTGTCGGCGAAGCTCCGGGCGCGAACGAAGATGCCGAAGGTGTGCCGTTCGTTGGACGCGCCGGACAGCTTTTGAACAAAATTATCGAAGCTATCGGATTGAAGCGCGAAGACGTGCTGGTCGGCAATATCAATCGCTGTCGTCCGCCTTCAAATCGCACGCCGACTCTGCCCGAAGCGCACACTTGCCGCCCGTTTTTGCTGCGCGAAATTGCTGTCGTACGTCCGAAAGTGATCGTCGTAATGGGCAATACGGCGTGTCAAAATCTGCTCGATACAAAGGTCGGAATCAGCAAAATTCGCGGTGAATTCCAAGATTATTACGGTGTCAAAGTAATGCCGACATTTCATCCCGCGTATCTTTTGCGCGACCCGACAAAGAAGCGCGAAACGTGGGAAGACATGAAAAAAGTGCGCGATTATTTGAATTCCGTCAAATAAAATGTAGGGGCGACGGCTTGTCCTCGCCCGATGCGTTTGAAAAAACGCAAATAGTTATTATTTTCATTCGATGTCTAATTTGATGCGAACGCTTTTTCGCTGCGCTCATCGGGCGAGGACAAGCCGTCGCCCCTACAAATGATGCAAAATTCTCTATTTGATGAGGTTTCAGCCCAATCGAGTGAAACGGTTGACGAGATAAATCAGGAATTGCTCGAAAAAGGCAAGGCGTTGTTTCCCGACAAGTTTTTTATCTTTGGAACGGGAAAAATTGAAACTGATGTTGTAATCGTCGGTGAATCGCCGGGACTTCCTGATGCCGATTCAGAGAAACCTTTTATGGGTCCGGTTGGTGATTTGCTGGTTAAGATTTTGGCGGCAATCGGGATTAAGCGCGAGGAAGTTTTTTTGACGAACATTGTCAAATTTATCTCGGCAGGCGATGAATTAACGCCCGAAATCATCAAGTTTTTTACGCCGTTTTTGGTTCGTGAACTTTTGGCAATAAAACCGAAAGTCATTATTTCACTTGGAAATACGCCGACGAAGGCACTCTTGAACACGAAGAAATCCATAACGCAGATGCGCGGCGAATTTTACGATTTTAACGGCATTAAATTAATCCCGACGTTTAATCCGGCTTACCTGCTCCGTGATCCGACCAAGAAGCGCGAGGTTTGGGAAGATATGAAAAAGGTTCGCGCTTTTTTAGCCGAAAATGATTAAATTCGCTCGGTTTTATTGCGCTTTTTGATTGTTACGCCCAAGACCACGGCAGCAGCAATTAAAAATACTGCTCCTAAAATCATCCCCGTTTGGGCGAAATTCGGATTTATAAAACCCGACACGAACAATGCCAGCGAAGCCAGAAAAAGCACGACCGAAGCCAATCCGATAATCTGCATAAAGCCTCCTTTGGAAAATTCCAATTTCAATAAAATTCTGCAAGGAATCTTAATTTTAATTTGCTAAAATTGTCATTTATTATAGTCTTTTTTATATGAAACCTGAAATTTTGTCGAATCAAACCATCTATAAAGGAAAAGTTTTTGACATTTCGGTCGCTGAAATCCGCGAAGGCGATGCGACTTATAAACGTGAAATCGTCAATCATCACGGAAGCGCGGTCGTGATTCCTGTTTTTGCTGATAACACGATTGCGTTAGTCAAACAATACCGCCACGCGGCGCAGGAATATCTGTTGGAAATCTGCGCCGGAACGCTCGAAAAGGACGAATCACCTGAAATCGGCGCGGCACGCGAACTCGAAGAGGAAATCGGTTACACCGCGAAAAATATCGAAAAACTCAGCGAATTTTACGTTTCGCCCGGATTTTTAACCGAAAAGATGAATCTCTTCCTGGCAACGGATTTGACTGAAACCGCACAAAATTTGGACGAAGACGAGTTTGTCGAAGTTATCAAAATCACCTTCGATGAAGCATTTGCGAAAATCAACAGCGGTGAAATTAAAGATGCGAAAACGATCATCGGTTTGATGTTGGCAGGCGCGAAACTCGGATTTACTTATAAAATCTAATTCCGGCTTGACCTTAAATTCGATATTCGTTATCCTATCAGTTCGCTTTTTTGCGAAAATTCCTGATAGTGTAGGCAATTATGAGTACATATTTTCCGAGCGGAAAAGGTTTAGCGGAGAACCGCAAATGGTTCGTGGTTGATGCCAACGGCAAAACAGTCGGACGACTGGCGACGGAAGTTGCACGGATTCTTTCGGGTAAAAACAACCCGAATTGGACACCGTTTTTGGATATGGGCGATCACGTCGTTATTATCAACGCGCGACACGTTGTTTTCAAAGGTGAGAAAACCGAACAGAAATTGTATCGGCATCACACCCTTTATCCGGGCGGTTTGCGCGAAAAATCCGTTAAGGAAATGCTCGCATCCAAGCCAGAACGCATTATTGAGCTTGCCGTCAGAGGTATGCTGCCGAAAACAAAACTCGGTAAAGCGATGGCGAAAAAATTAAAGGTTTACGCAGACAGCGAACATCGTCACGCCGCGCAAAACCCTGAAACAATTGAAATTGAAACAAAATAACATTAACAGAGAACGATAAATGGTGAGTGATTAATTAAAACAATTCACCATTCACCATTCACCATTCACCATTAAACAGAAATATGGCAGATATTCAGTATTACGGCACAGGTCGCAGAAAAACTTCGACGGCGAGAGTCTATCTTCGTCCGGGCAGCGGCGATATTACGATTAACCGTCGCGCGTTCGACGAATATTTTCCGAATGAAGCATTGCGGATGATTATCCGTCAGCCGCTCAGTTTGACCGACACATCCGGCAAATTCAACATTTTAGTTAATGTTGACGGCGGCGGAACAGCGGGACAAGCCGGTGCAGTGCGTCACGGAATTACCCGCGCTTTGTTAGAGTTCAACGCTGATTTGCGTCCGACTTTGAAAAAAGCCGGACTCGTCACCCGCGACCCGCGCCAGAAAGAACGTAAAAAATACGGACAGAAAGGAGCGCGTAAGCGTTTCCAATTCTCGAAACGATAATTCTTTCAGTTATCAGTCAACAGTTATCAGTTATCATTTTTTTGTTCACTGATAACTGTTGACTGATAACTGAATAAACCATCGCTGAAATTCATTGGTTTATTAACTTAATTTCAGCGAGTACAAAAACCAAAAAGGTTAGGAGACAGTTAATTTTGGCTACAGTAACAATGAAAGAACTCCTCGAAGCAGGCGTTCACTTTGGTCACCAAGTTCGCCGTTGGAATCCGAAAATGAAGGAATACATTTTCGGTGAGCGCAACGGCATTTATATTATTGATCTGCAAAAAACGCAGAAACTTTTCCGCGATGCTTTAAGTTATGTGACTGAAGCAGTGTCGGAAAAACCGAAAATGAAAGTCTTGTTTGTCGGCACAAAACGACAGGCGCAGGACGCTATCAAAGAAGAAGCCGAACGTGCCGGACAGTTTTATATCAATAATCGCTGGCTCGGCGGACTTTTGACGAATTATCAAACGGTTCAAAATTCGATTCAAAAATTGAGAAATATTGAAGCGATGAAAGAAGACGGTCGTTATGATCTTTTGACGAAAAAAGAACGTCTCGGAATGGACCGTCAGCAGGAAGGTCTGATGAAAAATCTCGCGGGCATCAAAGATATGAAAGGTCTGCCCGATATGATTTTTATCATTGACGTTCGCAAAGAAGAAATTGCCGTCGCGGAAGCGAATCGTTTAGGTATTCCGGTTGTCGCAGTCGTTGATACGAACTGTTCGCCGGAAGGTGTTGACCACGTTATTCCGGGCAATGACGATGCACTGCGGGCGATTCGCCTGTTTGCTTCGCGCATTGCCGATGCAATTCTCGAAGGTCAAAACTTCGGCACCGAAGGCGGCGGTTCATTTGAAGAAAGTGCAACCGAAACACCTGAAGCAACTGAAGCTGCGGCTGTGACTGAACCAGCAAGTATTCCTGAAGTTGCGGTGGAAATTCAACCGGAAACCGAAAGTGCGACCACAGCCGAAGCGGAAACCAAAACGGAAGTAAAGGCGGAAGAAGAGGTTAAAGCAGAAGAAACAAACGAAGCGACCGCCAGCTAATTAAAAATTTTCTATTCAGAATCGCGCAGCTCTTATTCGTTTGTTCAAAAAACGGGCTGCGCTTTTTTATAAATTTATTATAATTTGGAGTTTATTATGGCAGAAATTACAGCAAGTGCAGTCAAATCCTTGCGCGAAAAAACCGGCGCGGGAATGGTTGACTGCAAAAACGCATTGGTCGAAGCGAATGGTGACGAAGCGCAAGCCGTCGAGAATCTTCGCAAAAAAGGAATGGCATCCGCTGATAAAAAGAGCGGTCGTGTGACGGCGGAAGGCGCAGTCGGTTCGTATATTCACATGGGCGGCAAGGTCGGCGTGATGGTCGAAATCAATTGCGAAAGCGATTTTGTTTCGCGCGGCGAAGAATTTCAGCAGCTTGTCAAAGATGTTGCAATGCACATTGCGGCAACTGATCCGCGTTTTCTGAATCGTGAAGAAGTTCCGTCGGACGTTCTCGATAAAGAGCGTGAAATTTTGCTCGAACAGCTTAAAAATGATCCGAAGAATGCGAGTAAACCGGCAGATGTTTTGAACAAAATCATCGAAGGTCGTCTGAATAAATATTACGAAGATAATGTTTTACTAGACCAGCCTTTCGTAAAAGATCCGTCAAAAACGGTCGGCGAACTGGTCAAGGAAAAAGTTGCTTCGATCAAGGAAAACATTTCGGTTCGTCGCTTTACCCGTTATAAAATGGGTGAAGGCATCGAGAAAAAACAGGACGATTTCGCCGCCGAAGTTGCCTCAATGGTTGGATAAATCAGTTGAGGAAGTTCGGGAAGTTTAGGAAGTCCAGAAGCATTTTTCTGACTTCCTAAACTTCCCGAACTTCCCGAACTTCCCGAACTTAATTATGAAGACTGCATACAAACGAATTTTGCTCAAACTTTCCGGCGAAGCCTTGATGGGCGAGCAAAATTACGGCATTGATACGAAAGTTGCTGAATCGGTCGCGCAGGAAATCAAAGAAGTTCACGAACTCGGCGTAGAGATTGCGATTGTCGTCGGCGGCGGCAATATTTTTCGCGGCGTTTCAAAATCCGCCGGAAATATGGATCGCGGCAGTGCGGACTATATCGGAATGCTGGCGACGGTGATGAACGCGGTCGTTTTGCAGGACGCGCTCGAAAAAGTCGGTGTTAATACACGGGTTTCATCAGCAATAGATATTCCGCAGCTTGCCGAACCGTTTATTCGCCGCCGCGCCGAACGCCATTTAGAAAAACAGCGCGTGGTGATTTTTGCGGCAGGCACGGGAAATCCGTATTTCACGACTGATTCCGCTGCTGCTTTGCGTGCGCTTGAGATCAAAGCCGAAGTCATTTTTAAGGCAACGAAGGTTGGCGGTATTTATTCAGCTGATCCGATGATTGTTCTCGAAGCCGAAAAATACGACAAAATCACTTATCGTGAAGTTCTCGAAAAACAGTTAAAGGTGATGGATGCCTCGGCGATTTCGCTGTGTATGGACAACAATCTGCCGATTATGGTTTTTAATATGAAGCAGTCCGGCAACATTATGAAAGCCGTCTGCGGCGATTTATCAATCGGAACGCTCGTCACGGTCGGTGATAAAAAACAGTCTGCCTAGCAAAATTTTGGCTAAATTATCTTTTTGCGGTAAAATTTAAATTAATGAATTTGCAAGCTAAAGAAAATCCAATCGCCACTTTTCCGCACTCTTTCGGCGGTCAAATCTATTACCCCGAATCGGACGGAGAACCTATGGCTGAAACCGACAAACACGCGAAATTATTAATTTATCTAAAGCAGTCTTTGGAAATTTTCTTTGCCCAACGCCCTGATGTTTATGTCACCGGAAACATAATGTTTTACTATGTCGAGGGCGATCCGACCGAAGTTATTTCACCGGATGTGATGGTTTGTTTCGGCATTCCGAAAGGCGATAGAACAAGCTATAAAACTTGGGAAGAATCGGACGTTGTTCCGTCAGTCATTATTGAAATCGCTTCAAAAGGAACGTGGAAAAAAGACCGGGTTGAAAAACTCGACCTTTATCAGATGCTCGGCGTGAAAGAGTATTACATCTTCAATCCGCAATACCCGAAAAACTTACCGGCTTTTATGGCTTTTCGATTAGAGAAAGGAATTTTGGAATCGGTGGCTATCGAAGAAGGTCGTATCAAAAGCGATATTTTGGGGTTGGAACTCGTTGACACAGGCGATACTTTACATTTGCTTAATCCGGTCACGGGTGAATTTTTGAAAGGTTTTGAAGAACTATCCGCAGAAAACAATGAACTGAAAATTGAAATTGAGAAATTAAAACAACTCCTACAAAATAAATAATCGAATAATATATGAGTGTAGATACAGTTTTGAAAGACACCAAACCGAAAATGGAAGCGGTGATCGAAGATTTAAAGCGCAAATTATCAAACATTCGCACCGGTCGGGCGACCGTCGGATTTTTGGACAGCGTGGTTGTTGATTATTATGGTTCGCCGACACCGCTTAGTCAGATGGCTTCGATAGCCGTTCCCGAACCGCAGTTGATTACTGTTCAGCCATGGGATATGTCGCAGATTAATGCCGTCGAAAAAGCGATTACGGCGGCGAATCTCGGTGTTAATCCATCAAATGACGGGAAAATTATTCGTTTGCCGGTTCCAGCTTTGAATGAAGAACGCCGCAAACAGCTTGCCAAACAAGTTCATGAAGTCGCCGAAGAACACAAAGTCGCCGTGCGCGGTGTGCGTCAGGTTTCAAACGATTCGCTCAAAAAAATGCTCAAAGAAAAGGCAATTTCCGAAGATGATGAGCGTTTCGGATTGGATGAAGTTCAAAAATTGACGAATACTTTCACGAGTAAAATTGACGAACTCGCCAAAACGAAAGAAACGGAAATTATGCACGTTTGATGTGAAAAGGATCAAAAGTCGGAAAGGTGAAAAAGTTTGCTTGAAATATTCAAAATACCTTTTTCACCTTTTTACTTTTAAACCTTTTCGGCTTTATTTTGCTATCGAGAAAACGTCCTCCGCGACTTCCGTATTTATGAGAATGTCTTTCGCTTTGAAATTCGCATAGATCGTCGCAAAACCGAGATCAAATCTCTGAGAATACTTTTCAGGAATTTTCACGCCGTCAACTTCGCGGATTTTATCAATTTCAACCGAAGTCGTGACGCTTCTTTCATTGAAATTATAACTTGCCTCGTAACCTTTAATCTGTCCCGTTTTGTCGTCAACAAAAAAATCAGTGTAATAACCTTCGGGCGAAGTGATGCGAAAACCGGTTTTCTTCTTGGATTTGTCGGGTAAGGCAGCGACAACATAGCCTTTTTCATCCATTTTTTGAAGCAGAGGCAAACCTAAACGATTAATCGGCGGCAGTGTAAAATTCGGAACCGATGAAACGGTTTGCTGTCCGTCATAAGTTTGCTTGAACGGCTGCACCGGATTGGCGATTTCGTAGCGGTATTTATCGCCGGAAAAAACCATCGAAAATGTCGCCGGAAAAGTCTGCGTCGGTGAACCTGAAATATCAGCCGAACCGCGCACGATCAGAGTTTTCATATTCTTAAACTTATCTCCGCCGTGAGCTGCCAAAGCCGATTTCGCCAAACTAAGCGGATCATTTGTTTTAACTTCGACAGTTGCCGATTTTTCCTTTTCCTTCACGGATTGTTCTTTTTGGGCGAAAACGCTGACAGCCAGAATAAAAATAAATAGTAAAATACCGGGTTTTCTCATAAATCTCCTTAAATTTTCGTATGTTTGAAAAGTGAAACTGTTTCTGAATACGAAAATGAGAGACAAAAGTTTAATTTTGTCTCTCAACATTTATACCTTAAAGGTTCAAGATTACCAACTAAACCGCATTTGCAGTTCGATGCGGCGATTGCCGGAATTTCCGCCGCCTCCGAAAAATCCGAATCCGTTTTGCGTTGAAAGCGATTGCCCGAAACGGCTGGAACTTAAATTTCCAACCGGCGAACCGAGATTGACCGTATTGAATAGATTGGTGAACTGTAAACCGAGTGTCAAGTTATAAGGACTGTTTCCGCCGCCGCCGAAGCCTCCTCCGAAGCCGCCCGGACCGCCGCCGGGACCGCGACCGCCGCCGCCGCGATTTTCACCACCGCCCGGAATATTACCGCCAACCGGAGTGTTGCCGCCAGCCGGATTTGTCGTTGCAGTTCTGTTTCTTTCGCCACCGAATCCGAAGGTTTTACTGACATTCAGATTGACGTTGAAAAATGAAGGAGTTCTACCGTAATTTCGCGGAATAATCGAATTCGGATCTTTACCGTTAGTATTACAAAACGAACTTGTCAGCCTGATTTCCGAACAACGCGCCGCCAACTGTGCAAACGTCGGACGCTCATTAAACAGAGTATCACCGTTTGAATCAAAACCCGTTGTGATGTTAAAAGGTCTGCCTGAAGAAGCAATTACAAAAGGACTTAAACGAATATTCCACGGTGCGGTAAACGAACCGCCGACAAAGACGTTGTGCCGGACATCGAGCGAAGAGTTGCCGTATTCATTGCTCAAATCATAACTATACGCCGGAAAACTGCCGACTCCATCGGTGTCGCTTTTAGCAAAACCGAGACGATAATTTCCGAACAGAGTAAGTTTCGGGCTGATTGTCGTGCGAAAATTCACTAAAATCTGCTGCTGGTTCAAAAATCCGCTTGATTCGTATTCGTAAATATTTCCGCGAGTCGGATCAGGTCTCAGCGCACCGACACAAGTTGTCTGCGTCGGACAAACCGGCGCGTTAATGTTGCGCGAACGAAGCAGATGCAAATTTCTCGAAGCGATATAAAACACCGCCATCGTTGTTTTATAGGGCAATTGACGTTCAACTCCGAGGGCAGTTTGAATGGTGTAAGGCGCACTCAGATTAGGCGCGACGATGCGCGTCGTGCTTGAGAATGGTATCGCCGCCGCAATCTGCGAAGTTGTCGGCACATTTGTCACGCCATTCAATGTGAAAACGGGCTGACTCAAGAGTGCAATTGAAGCCTGTCGGGTTGCCGCGTTCAAATCATTTGCCGAAACGATATAATTTAACTGCTGAACGCCGTCGAAACGATTTGCCTGAAGCGTCAGATTTTCACTGAAACGGTCATAAAAAATCCCGATGCCGCCGCGCAAAACAGTTTTCGGCTGTCGCGCACCGCCGGCTCCCGGCGACCACGAAAAACTGAATCGGGGTGCAAAATTCAAATTATCGCTGATGTTATTTTGAGTTTCGTAGCGCAGCCCGAAACTCAAAGTCAAATCCTGCCGCACCCGCCAATCATCCGTCGCAAATAAACCGACATCATACTGACTCACATCCGCCAGCGGATTTCCCGCTGTGATGCTGAATTGTGTCGGATTGTAACGTGTTGCTGTTTGACCTAAAACTTTGGCGCGATATTGCTCAAGCGGTGAAACAAGACCATCACCGTTGAGGTCAAACGGATCATTTGCCGCCAAAAATCCGGGAAAGGTAAATGTTCCGCCGAAATTGGATTCCGAACGATCTTTAATCGTCGTGCTGCGAAATCTGACACCGAACTTAACGGCGTGCTGTGCCGCTTTGCCGAATGAAGTCGTCGTGTAATTTTGGATTTCCCAATTGCTCTGACGATTGTAATTTAAGCCGATTTGCGCTCCGCCGCCGGTGAAAGCCGAAGCAACATTAATCGTCGGGATCGAATTATCGCCGTTTTGACCGCGATTGTTATATTCGTAGGAAAGCCTTGTTTCATTGACCGTTTTCGGATTGATAACGGCTGTCTCGGTCAAACGAAATTCGTTTTCGGTGAGTGTCGTATTATAAGCGCGACTCGGCAGCGAAAAATCGCCGATGCCTTGATTGCTCGTCGTCACTTTTTGAAAACTATACCGCGCAACCAGTGTATTTTTGTCGTTGATGGCGTAATCGAATCGCGGACTAACCGAAAAACGCCGATTCGGAACCGTAAATTCCTGCTGAAAAGGCGTAATATTAAATCCTGAATTCAAAATCGTCGCATTTATCAACGCGCCGTTATCAATTGCGCGGTTGCTGATGTCGAACAAAAAAGACGATTTCCCTTTCTGCACCGGACCCGAAACATTTCCACCGTAAAATCTGGTTTGCGACGAAGCGCGATTCAGTGCAAAAGGATTGCGCGAATTCAGACTTTCGTCGTTAAAATTCATAAATGCCTGTCCGCGCCATTTATCCGATCCGGGTTTCGTTAAAATCTCGATACGTCCGAATCCTAAACGGTCGTATTCAGCCGAAAACGCATTTTGGTTAATCCGAATTTCACGAATCGTATCTTTTGGCGGAAGTCGTCCGCCGGTAAAACCGTCAATGTAAATCTGTCCGCCGTTCGGTCCCGCCGAAGGTCCCGCTAACGCCTGCAACGCAGATTCAAGTTCATCCGGGTCGTCCGGTAAGGCTTCGATGTCTTCCTTCTTCAGAACGGTCGTCGAGGCACTGTTATTCGGGTCGGTATCAACCTGATTGGCGGCGTTAATATCAACATTTTCCTTAACGGCTTCGACTGTCAGGGCAATCGTCAAATCCGATTTTTCACCGGCTTTAACTTCAACGTCCGCCTGTTCATAAAACGCGAATTTTGTCGCTGCGACCCGCACAATATATTTACCCGGCGCAAGTCCGTTAATCGAAAATTCACCTTGTTTAGTAGTGATTGATGATTTTTCTTTGGCGTTTGCGTCAACTGCAATGACGTTTGCGCCAATTACAACCGCGCCGAGACTGTCAAAAACCTGTCCGCTGATGCTTCCGTTTGATTGCGCCCAAACGCTCGAATTTATAAGCAGTAATAAAAAACTTATAAAAGCTGATAACTTAATTCTCTTCATATTAATTCCCTTGTGTAATAAAATTTTGAGCGCAAATTACTGCTTAAATTATTGCGCTCCTTTTCTTTGCAGCAACACGCTACGCCGGTAGGTGTGTGAATTTTGAGTAAAACACACTTACCGGCGTAGCGTGTTGCTGCAAGATTCAAAACTTTATGGTGCGCCGAATCCGTCTAATCCCGGAATCGTGAAACCTGAATTGCCGCCTTGTCCGCGACCGCCGCCTTGTCCTCCGCCTGATGTTTGCTGCATTCTGATAAACGGTTCGACACCTGATAATAATTTGATTGCCTTAATGCGGCTCGGATCGGCACTTTTCGTGCTGGAAACTGCAATCATTTCGCCGACCTTTAAATCCGTGATTTTGACAGCCGGAAAACGCTCAATCATTTCATCAATTCCGCCACCGCCGCGCATTCCGCCGCCTTGTCCCATTGTGTTCGGAGTTGTTTGTCCCTGTGTCGGCGGACTTTGACGTGGTGGTTGACCGTTGCCGCCCTGCGTCGGCGGACGAAAACCGCCCTGACCTGCGCCGCCTTGAAACTGCGCCATTCGTTGCGCTGCTTCCGCCGGAAATTGTTTTAAGACTGATGAATCGCTAACCACAATCGTGACCGGCTTTTTAGTCTGAAAATCGTTAATGGTGATTTCGTTCTTTTCAGCATTAATTGCCGTAATCGTTCCGCCGACCGTTTTGAATGCGCCGGAAATTATTTTTTCAGCGGTAATCGCCGAACCGTCGGCGTTTTTGTCGCCGAGTGCGCGAATCGCATCACCGATTTCGATGTCGCTGACGACACCTTTTTTAGCTTCGCTGAATTTCACCGAATCCGGCGCGTAACGATAAAATTGCGCGTTTTTGTTCGGCGTGACGGAAACGATCTTTTCGCCCGCGAAGCCGCGCACGGAAACGGTCAAAACATTCGTCTGCGGATTAAAAGCCGTCACGCGACCGACGATTCCGCGCGTCCGCCATTCGTCCTGTTCCTTAGTTTGTTTTTGGCTGATGTCCGCTTTGGTAATGAGATAAATTGCTTTTGCAGGAATCGTTTTCTTGTCCGCCGAGACTAATCCTGTAACGAGAAGTTTATCGCCGACAGCGATGTCCGACAAATTTGAAGCAACTGCCGCCTTCAAAGTCGGTGTTTCAGGCGGAACACGTTTATAATCGGTTTTGTCGGACAGAGCGATCTCAATCGCGCCGTCTTTTGTCTGCAAAACAATTTTGCCGTCGCCGACCGAAGTGACTTCGCCGCCTGCAAAATTCGGTTTAATGCCAATATCGGTGTTCGTCTGTGCCGATAAATTTACGTTAAAAATTCCCGTTAATAAAATAATCGCCGCTAAAAATATATTTCTACGCATTTGTTTTTCCGTCTTAAAAATTAGGTTGTCGTTTTTTATACGCAAATCACCTTCAAAAGTTGCTTTTTGAACGCTTCAATACAGACGTAAGTTTGATGAAAAAGGTTATACCTGATTTGTAAAGAATTGTAAATATATGAAGAATAAAGAGAATTTTGATTTCAAAAGACTTTTTAAGAACTCTGCCAATTGCTTTTAGCACGCGCCGTAAAAATCAATCCGATGCTTGCCGAGAACAATAAAATCAAAGCCAAAGTCCAAATATAGGGAATTGAAAGAATTAGTGTCCACGCCACGACACCAAACAAAATAGCATACGTTTCCGAATGTTTTGATTCTGGTAAAATGTGTTTTTGCAACAGTTTACCCAAACTAACCTGTAAAGTAACGCGCCCGAAAAAATATGCCAGAATCAGCAGAATCATCGTCATCAAACTAACTATTCCGCTCAGATAACCCGGCAAAAATGCAACGCTCGACATAATTCCGATGGTCATTACCAGAAAGCCTGAAACGCCGATTGCCAAAATTTTGAAGGTTGAAAGTTGAAATCTGGCAACAGCGCGACTGATTGCGCCGGGGGAAATTGTCGTAAAAGCAAATGAAATAGCGAACCAAAAAAGGATTGACAAAAATCTCTGCGCCAGAAATCCCCAACTCATCGTCGGCGAAAAAACTTCGGTCGGGTTTTGTGCAAAGTTTCGGAGTTCTTCTTCAAAAACGCCGATAATTACTGTTTCTTTGCCGTCATTGCGGAGTGGTTTTTGAAGTTTCGGCTGATAAGTTCCGCCTAAGACGATCACGTCACCGCCGATGAAAGCTCCTTCATTTTGAATAACCGAGCCGCCGATTGTCCCGACATCGCCGTCAACTTTTCCTTCGATTGTGACGTTTCCGCCGAACACGAAAACCTCTTTGGCAGTATTTTTGACGATCACGTTTTTGCCGAAAGAGAAAACCTGTGTTTCGGAGTTTCCTTCGATAATCAGTGTCTTTTCATCGGCGGTTGAAACATTCGGAGTTTGTGCAAGCATGGCGATTTGAAGAAATAACAGCAAAATCGTTCCGCCGAGGAGCTGCCAAAGCGGATTCTGCTGAATCGTAAACCTGTAAGTTGGAATGTTTGGGTAAATCACCTTTCCAAAAATTTCAAAGCTCCCGATAGCGCAATAACAAACGTGAAAAAATCAATAGCGAGAGAATAAAAGAAATTCCGAGAACCGCCGCCGTGACTGCGGATTTGAAGACGAATTGAAGGCACAAAGAGCGCAAAAACACGGTGACGATCAAAACAGCGTCGTGAACAAAATGAACAAAAAATCCGCCGACTGCGAGAAATTGCTCGCCGATATTTCCCAATGACTCGACCGTTTTAGATGTTTCCGCACCGAGACCGAAAATTACCATCAAAAATAGTGACGCACAGACGAACAAAGCGCGGGTTCGTTCCTGCGGACAACGCAAACCTTTGACGTTGCTTTCGGCATTGGCAACAACTATTTTCGTAAAATTTTCGGGAAGTTCGATCTCGTTTTTATCGTCGAGGACAATATTTAAGGCGCAGAGCAATTTTTTTTGTTCGTTGAGTTCCCTTGTGCAAGGCTGACAGCCGGCAAAATGCAGTTCCAAATCCATCTCTTCGCGCGGACTAAGTTCGCCGTCAATATATGCGGCAATATCTGTGCGCGGACACGATGATTGAAATTTTGCATACTCCAAATTCATTAATTCGTATGGAATCCGTGCTTCACGCACGGATTTCTGCCTTTTAGATTCCGGTGAAACCTCTTTCAATGAAAATTTCGCGCATCATTTCCCGCGCTCTGAAAAGGCGATTTTTGACCGTTCCGAGCGGCAGATTCGTAATTTCGGAGATTTCGTCATAGCTCATATCCTGCGCGTGACGCAGCAAAATTAATTCACGATAAACCGACGGCAGACATTTAACGACCGTTTCAATTTCGGTGCGCCACTCGCTTCGTTCGCGTTCCTGTTCAGGAGTCGGATTGGGACTTTCGATTTGCAGTTGATACGCGCCGTCTTTATTTTCGGATTCGATACTTTGCTCATTCGGCGAACGGCGGCGAATGTGGTCAATCGCCGCGTTATGCGCGATGCGGTAAAGCCACGTCGAAAATTTGTATTCCGAACTGTATTTGTTGAGCGAATTGTAAACCTTGATAAAAACTTCCTGCGTTACATCGAGCGATGCGTCGTAATTATTAAGCATCCGAAAAACATAATTTGTAATCGGTCGCTGATAACGACGCACCAATTCTTCAAAGCCGTCTTCGCGTCCGCCGATTGCCTTCGCAATCAATTCGACATCGGTTAAAGTTTGGGTTGTATTAAGCATATTTGCTTTGGAAAGTATAACGCTTAGTTACTACGGTGACAATATCTGAAAAGTTTCAAGTCCGAATGAAAAAAGCGATTCAAATCAAATTTGAACCGCTTTTCCTGCATCAATGTATTCTAAAATTCAATGCTTACTCAACTTAACCGTTGACGTTCGCTTTTTCGGCAATGTCGTTTTTGGCTTCTTCGCGTCCTTGCGGCGTGTCTTTAGAATCGGCACTTCCGGCGTGATCGCGGTCATCAGGGTCGCCCTTCGTTTCATCGCCGCGCAAAGTTTGTCGTTGTATTTCGTCTTCATCGGCTTGGCTGGCTTCGTTGAAAATTTCTTTAGCGTCCCAATTTTGATTCTTGCCGTGAGAACGACTACCAATTGTTTCTTCTCGTTCTTTTTGATACGGCGGCTGCATATTCTTTTCATTTTCCGGCATAATTATTTCTCCTTTTTATTTGTCAAAAGCCCGAATTTTAATTAAAATTCGGGCTTTTGACTTTATACCTTCCCTTGCTCGATTGAATTCGTATAACCTTCCCCTTGTTCGTTCATATAATGACGTAAGTATTCGCCATTAATCCTAAAAACTTTGTTTCAAACCTTCTGCGCTGTTCTATCTTCAATTTCCGTGCCAAACAATTTATTTCGTATAAAAATTGAAAATACATAAGTTGATAGTTAATCTTCGGATAATTTTGTCAAACTATTGCATCAAAACCGAACGTCGAATCTGTATTATTTCAAAATAGAAAAGGTAAGCTGTTAAACTCACCTTTTCTACCTAAAAATAAATTATTGACGGTTTGCCGGAGCTGAAGCCGTAATCGAAAACTCCGTTCCGGTTTGAAGGTCAAGATTATCTCGTCCCTGTAACACGACCGAACCTGCACCTGCGCCTGCGCCGATTCCCGCGCCGATTGCCGCGCCCGAACCGCCACCGGCAATTGCGCCGATGATTGCTCCGAGTGCTGCGCCGATTCCGGCACGCGTCACGGTTTTCGTGGTTTGATTACTGTCACGCACGACACCTTCGTTGTTGACGTTGACATTATCACCGTTGGGTTGGCGAACCTGGTCAACAATTCCGGCAAAGCGGTAAGTTTTACCATTGCGAAGACGAATCGTATCAAAATTTAGAGATAAATTTGCTCTGCCTGAAACAACACCGGATTTTTGTCCGTTGACTGTTCCTTCAACCACCGCGCCTTGATATTCGGAAGGCGAAGTCACGGTCATCGTAAATTTGTCGCCGTCACGATAAGTTTTCGTCGAAAGCGGCGAATCGAGAGTTGCAACAATGCGTGTATTGTTTGTCACGATGAAATTATCGTAGCTTGTATTGCCCGTATTATTGGGATTGTTGTCAGTCGGATTGTCGTTCTGATTTTGATAAGTTATGTTGTCCCAACGCGCCGTCTGCTGTGTTTTGTCGTAAACACTAGTGACAGAAACGGTTTCACTTCGATTTTCGAGATAAACGCGGCGTGTCACGCGAAGTTGGTTGTTGCTGACAGGTGTAAAACTGACGTAAAAGTCATTAATTCTGTCGCCCTCGTAATTAATAGTCAAATCGTTAGCGGTCGTTGAAGCGCGTGTTTGAACGGTGCGTCCGTTCGCGTTTGTTTCTGAACGCGAAATGTTATCGGCACTAAACGAAATTTGCGGTGAAATTGACGAAGCAATCGTCACTTGTTGTCCGCGTTTGTCAATCGCCAAAAGTTCCGGTGCAGTCAAACGTCTTTCGAGTGTGCGCTGAACACGGTCACGTTGATTCGGGTTATTGTTAATCGTGCTGATCGCGCGGTCAATTGCCGTATTAACATTATCGCTGAGGCTTGTGTTCAAACGATAAGTTCCCGTCAGACGTGCGTCAAAATTTCGGGGATTGTTATTTGAAGGATAGTTTGAATTATTATTCGAGTTGTTGTTTGTCGGATAAGTCGGATTATTGTTTACCATGTTCCAATTCCAACTAATACGGTAATAAGTCGCTAATGAATTCAAATCAGTGCGAATTAAATTCCATTGATTTTGAACCGTGATGTTGACACGGTTGTTTTGCAATAGATTATTGATATTGGCGGCTCGGTTAAGAACATCCTGCACGTCTTCTTTGGTAGAATTGCGTGAAGTAAAATTGTTTCTTAACGCGTCCGTCGCACTGCTGAAATCATCTATCGAAGCGGTCAAATCTTCTTTAATTTGTGAATTGTTATTATTGGTGTTGATTCTTTCAACCTGCTGTCGAAACGAATCAGTTCTGGTTGCAACCCGGTTCAGAAGGGTTTGAACCTGTCTGTCGGTTACTCGATAAGGACGAGTCTGTCCGAACGCAGTTAAACTCATCAGGGAAATTAACCCGATTAAAGCGAAGTATGTAATTTTATTAATTCTTATTCTCATTGTATGTTTCTTTCTCTCCATTGTCTGTCATTTGACGAATTTTTGCCCTTCCGTAAAAATGACTACGCAAGTCAAACTCGCAACAACCGTGCCAATGTCCTTAGATTTAACACAAACCATTTATTAACAACAATTAAAGGAGAAAATTTTAATTCTTTTGAGGGTAGTTTAACGGGCAGAATTGCAGTATTACAATACACAAATCAATGAATTATCAAAGGCAGCTTGACTGTAAAGACCGAACCTTTTCCCTCACCTTCGCTTTTGGCTTCGATAGTTCCTTTGTGAAGTTTGACGATATGCTGCGAAACCGCCAGACCTAATCCGAGACCGCCGAATTTGCGCGTGGTTGAAGTATCGTCCTGGCTGAAACGATCAAAAATGTGCGGAAGAAATTCTGAGTTTATGCCTCTGCCGTTATCTTCGACGGTTAGTTCGGCGCAATCATTACTTTTTGCCAGACGAGTTTTAATACTTCCCTCGTCCGGTGTAAATTTAACGGCATTCGACAACAAATTAACGATAACAATTTTAATTTTTTCAGCATCACCGAAAATCTTGTGTCCGTTTAAGGTATTTTCCGAACTGATTTTGATGTTTTTACTTAAAACGGTCGGTTCAATCTCACGGTGAACGAGTTCATAAATCTCCGACAAATCAATTTCAACTTTAGACAAATTTTCACTGTTTGAAACAAGTTGTGAAAAGCTAATCAAGTCTTCAACAAGAGTGGTTTGCAGACGAAGGTTTTTCTCGATTTTTTGCAGCGCAAGTTCCTTAGTGCTTTTAGATAATTCGTTGCTTTTTAAGATTCGCGTCCACCCGGCAATCGCGTTTAGAGGTGTTCGCAATTCGTGTGAGACAACTGAAATAAATTCGTCTTTAGTCGCATTTGCACTTTCGGCGATTTTTCTGGCTTCTTGTTCTTTCTCAAATAATCCCTGAATTTGATAATCCGATTCAATCAAGTCATCGGTTGTTTTCTGTAGCTTTGCGCGTGTCGAGGCTTCCCAGTAAGTCATCCCGAAAAGCAAAAAACTGAAAATCAATCCGCACAAAAATATTAAAGGTGACCAATTAACGCTTGACTGCACCGCGAACAAAGGCAAAGTTTCGTATTGAACGATCCATTTTCGTCCGGCAACTTCGATTTCATTTTCTCTTGAAAAATTTCCGCTGAAATTCCCCGAAATATTATCGCCGGCATCATCGGTTTGCACCAAAAGATTATCACTCTTCGGTTCACCATCAAATATTTTCACGCCAATATCATTAATTCCGGCATTAATTTGAACATCACGGAGAAAATTACTGGCGCGAAACGGACTGTATATGTAGCCTTGCAAATTCTGTCGGCGGGCTTCGACTGAATCTGGAAACCGCCCGTTTCTGTAAATTGGAAGACAGATCAAAAAACCGTTTTGACGGTCTTGTTCATTTTCCTGAAGTAAAATCAATTTTGCAGTCGCTGCGGCAATTCCGCTGTCACGCGCTTTTTCTAAGGCGGTTCGACGAGTTTCTTCGCTCGACATATCAAAACCGACGGCACGTTGATTACGTTCGTTAAATGGTTCGAGATAAATAATTACCTGACCGGATTTTTCATTTAGCGGCGGTGAGATTTTGAATTGCTCGTAACCTTGCGAAGTCATCTGCTGAATCAATTTTTGCTCATCGCCGGACGGTAAATTAACGGCGTAACCGATTCCCTGCGCTCCGAAATAGTTTTTTTCAAGTTCAAGGCTCTCGACAAAATTGGCAAATTTTTGTCTGTTCAAATCGGTGGAAGATTCGATAAAGCCGCGTCCGGCTTTGAGCAGCGCAACATACAAACCGATTCGATTTTCCATTGATGAGTGGATTCTATTAACGCCGCTGTTAAATCTTGCCGTGTCTTTGCCCTTGGCACTTTGATAAAAGAGGATAGTTGCGCCGATAGTTAATAAAATTGAGAATATCAAAACAAAATACGGAAACCTGACGCTTTCCTTTAATTTTTTGTTCTGATTTTTTCTCTCTGTCATTGCTGCTGTTTTTATCCGTGTTTTGAGTCCTAATTTTTCATTACATAATATAAACTGCAATAAATATGCCGTTAACGAAAATCAGCCGTATTTTGATAAAAATGTATAGAAAAAATATTTTATTTTCGTAAATATTTTGTTTTCCTCTAACTTGTATGAAAGGTTTACATTTATGTTTCGATTCGTTGCAAAAAAAACATTTCCTTGTGCCTTTTATTACTTTAAATTATCAGTTTATTAGTCTTATTTTTGTCTCAAGCAATATTTAAGGCACTGGCATTGTTTTTGCCTTAAGCCAAAGCGGTTCTACATATTTTTAACTTAAAAAGGAGATTTTAGCGAAATGGCAGAAGAAAACAGCACCGGAAGTAATTTTATTTGGGCGGTTGCAATGATTATTATCGTGGCAATTATCGCAGGAGCTTTATATTATAGCGGTTTCCTCGGCGGAACGAAACGGGAAAAAATTGATATAAATGTTTCCGCGCCATCCGCACCGGCACCTAAGTAAAAATTATTTTTATGGTTTTTCAAAATAAGAGTCCTCAAAACTTTGAGGACTTTTTTATTGCACATTACATTTTTTCTTCTAGATTATGTCGTTTAATCATCCCGTAAAGACGCGGACGATAAAGTCCAAGCAAGTTTGCCGCCGCTTGTTTATTGCCGTTCGTGCGTTTTAACGCGGCTAAAACGACTCCCGTTTCAAGCGAATCGAAGACATCCTTTTGCTCAGTGCCGTCAATCGGTTCGGGAAGATTTTCAACCACAAGTTTACCAACTTCTTCAAAGAGATTTTCCGCGCTCATTTCTCTGCCGTTGTGAAGACCTGTTTTTTCACTGCCCGCACCGTCAGTTGAAAAATTGTTAACGATATTTTCCGATTTTAATTCGGGATGTGAACTGTAAGTGAATGTCACCGGCTCAGTTGAAGTTTTCGGGATATTCAATTCGCTAATTGAATCTTTTTTGCAGAGCAAAACGGCGCGTTCAATTGTATTTTGAAGTTCCCGAACATTTCCGCGCCAATTGTAATTGAGCATTTGATCAAAGGCGTGCTGCGAAAACTTATTTGCTTTGCCTTTATATTTTTCAGCATACATTTCCAGAAAATGCTCGGCAAGCATCGGAATATCTTCCATTCTTTCGCGCAGAGGCGGAATTTTTATTTCGATTGTGTTGATGCGGTAATATAAATCTTCCCGCAAAGCACTGTCCTGAATTGCCTCAAAAGGTGTTCGATTGGTCGCACAGATCAAGCGGAAATCAACTTCCTGCGGTTTGTCGCTGCCAACCCGGTAATAAACCCTTTCCTGTAAAACTCTGAGCAGCTTCGGCTGAAGTTCAATCGGCATTTCGGCAATCTCATCAAGTAGCAAACTGCCTGTATTCGCTTGTCCGATAAAACCGCTTTTGTCGCTGGTCGCACCCGTAAACGAACCTTTCGTATGTCCGAAAAGTTGCGATTCGATCAAATCTTTGGGCAAAGCCGAACAATTTACCTTTACAAAAGGCTTTTTGGAACGATGACTTTTGTAATGAATCGCGTTGGCAATAACTTCCTTACCCGTTCCCGATTCGCCGAGAATCAAAATATTTGCTTCGGATTCGGCAACGCTGTCAATGATTTCGTAGATTCCCTGCATCGTCCGGCTGCCGCCGATGATTCCTTCGTATGAGGTGCGGCTGGAAAGTTTTCCGCGCAGTTCCTTGATTTCTTTGGTTTGCTGTTTGCGTTCGACAGCCTTTCCAATTAATAGATTGAGTTCATCAAAATTGATCGGCTTTTCGACGTAATGAAATGCTCCGGCTTTGGTTGCCTCGATAGCTTTTTCCATCGAACCGAATCCGGTAATCATTATTATTTCAGTGTCAGGTGATATTTGTTTACACTGCTTGACCATTTCAATGCCGTTCAGGTCGGGCAAATTGAGATCGGTCAAAATTATGTCAAATTCGGTTTCTCTAACGAAATCCAAACCTTTCTGACCGCGTTCGGCGGTTGTTACATCAAAACCCTCGTCTTTCAACCTGAATTTCATAAATTCCAGAGTTGACACGTCATCATCAATTACTAATGCTTTGCTTGCCATAATTGTTTGAGTCTTTCAAATTAAAAAGTTATTGAATTATAACTATTCTACCAAATCCATTCGGATACGCATACGAACAAATTGAGCCATAAATAAACTCGAATTGAAACAATTAGCGAGATTATTCATTGTGAGAGTAAAAATCGCGTAAACCGGAGTTTTCGGCTTATCTTCAGTTTGGAAATTAACTTTTATGAAGTTAATTTTATAAAAATAGGAAGAGGCAAGCCCCTTTTCTCACCTCCTCCCTTAGTTCCCAAAACTAAGTTGTGGGAATTTTTTATTGATTATTAAAAATTTAATTAATCAATAAATTTTTAATAACTACAATCGTCTTAAATGCAATGACCGTGCCATCAGCCGGTAAACTGTTTTTTCACAATCATTTATTATATTCAAAAGTATTATACTAAAAGTGGAATATTCTAAATAGTGCAATGTTTTAATACATTTTATAAAATATTTCTTTTAATACAAACTATTATAAGAACTAATCTAAATGTTGCATCGTTTCAATACTATTCTGTCTTCAAATCGTTTTATAAAAACTACTATATTTAAAGTAATAGGTTTATTTTCAGTGATTTAACCTTTTGGCATACCAGTTGATAGCAGGTATAATCAGATGCTTTCACGCAGAATTTTTTTGTTAAAGGAGAAAAACAATGTTAGAAACTATTATCGTTATACTTTTGGTTTTATGGTTGATCGGTTTGGTAGGCGGACAAACACTTGGTGGACTTTTGCATTTACTGCTCGTAGTTGCTTTAGTTGTTTTTATCATCCGACTTTTGACTGGAAGAAAAGCTGTTTAATTATTGCAATAAATTGACCAACAACTTTGTAATGACGGTTTTTCTAAATAACCTCGCTTTCTTTTAGATGGCGGGGTTTTACCTCTTTTTAGTTTTCAATTATTTTTCTCGATTAATAATCTATAAACAGAATACTATGTTTAGAAATAATCCAGGTCTGATCTCTACATCCGGCACAATTCAGACTTTGATACCAATTAAGGATATGAATTTTTCGTTCGACGCTGAAACAACCGAAATCTTCGATAATTTGTTCAATCTATACGGCAAGATTGATTCAAGCGGCAAGGTCTTGACACTTTCAGGTAAAATTTTTGAGAAAACCTTAACCAACCCCGACCTTTTAACCGGACATAAACTTACCGAGACGGTTTTTTGGCAATCATCCGAATATAATTTCCGTTTGATAAACGATGCCGTTGATGCCGCCTGTAAGGGAATTACATCAAAGACAATTCTTGAATTTAGAATCAGTAAAGAAGAAAAAATATTTATCGAACTCAATCTTTGCCCGGTTTTTGAAGAAACCGGCGGTTTTCGTTCAATTAAACATATTTTCCTTTGTGGTCAGGATGTAACGGCGCGTGAAAAAGAAGTCGAATTTTACAAAAAGCGCAGCGAACAGCTTTTGTATGCTGCCGAAAGTGCCGAAATCGGTTTGTGGATTTGGGATTTAGTCGAGGAACGCATTTTTTCAACTCCGAAATGCAACGAATTTTTTGAAGTTTCGCCGCACGGTGCGATCAGTTATCCGGAGTTTTTAGATGTCATTCATCCCGACGACCGGCAGAGATTAATGGATGTTTTTCTCGAATCTCAAAAAAACGGGGCGGAATATGACGTTGAATATCGCGTCATTCATTCGGACGGAAGTATTCATTGGCTGACGACGCGCGGAAAAACTTATCTCGACAATGAAGGTAGACCGTTGAATATGATGGGCGTGGCGCGGCAGATTACCGAACGCAAAAATGCTGATTCGGAACTTTCGAGAGTTTACGAATTAGAGAAAAAAGCCCGCGACGAAGCTGAAGACGCAAATCGCTCAAAGGATTATTTTCTCGCTTTTGTTTCACACGAACTTCGTTCACCGCTGAATGCTGTTTTGGGTTGGACAAAAATTCTGCTGACGAAAGAGGTTGATGACGAAACGCGCAAAAACGCTCTTGAGACAATCGAACGCAGTGCGCTTTCACAGGCAAAATTAATTAATGATTTAGTTGACTCATCACGCATCGCTTCCGGCAAATTGAGTTTGGAGCTAACTCCGATGAATCTTTTCGAGGCAGTCAATACTGTTTTTAACTCACAAAAACCGGCGGCTGAATCCCGAAATATAAATTTGGAATATAGTTACAACTCGGAAAAAGTGCCGGTTTTCGGTGATTTAATCAGGCTTCAGCAGGTTTTCAACAATCTTTTGACGAATGCTTTGAAATTTACGCACGAAGGCGGAAATATTCAAATAAGTCTCACATCCGACAACAAAAATGCTTCTGTTTCAATCAGAGACGACGGACAAGGTATTAACGCCGAAACTTTGCCGCGAATTTTCCGGCAATTTTCTCAAGGCGATCATACGACGACACGCGAACAAGCCGGTTTAGGTTTAGGCTTGTCAATCGTTAAAACTCTGGTTGAAAAACACCAAGGCACGGTTTCGGCAGCCAGCGAAGGAATCGGTGAAGGTTCGACTTTTACCGTCACTTTGCCTTTGGTGAGTGCAAATAAAGACGCAGTTTCCAAAGAAAATGAAGCATCACCCGATCCTGAAAAAGTGCCGCTTAATAATGTAAAAATTCTCTTTGTCGAAGACGACACCGATTCACGCGAAGTTTTACAATTATTTTTAGAACAATCGGGAGCTGAAGTGGAAAGCGTTGAATCAGCCGCGAAAGCCTTAGAAATTTTGCAGAATTCAGGAGGTAAATTTGATGTCCTTGTTTCCGATTTAGCAATGCCGACTGAAGACGGTTACTCTTTGCTTTGCCAGATTCGTAAATTGCCGAATGAAAAAATCGCCAACATTCCCGCTCTGGCTTTGAGTGCGTTTTCGACCAAAGAAAATAAGGAAAAAGCCTATAAATGCGGTTTCCAGAAATATCATACCAAACCATTTGAGCCTGACTCATTGATTAACGAAATTATCAGTCTAATCAAACAATAAGTTGCAGGTTTCAGGTTGTTTTCAACTTGAAACCTGCAACCCAATTCTAACCTTTCATCCGCCGCGCTTTTTCGACTAGTTCGACAAATTCGGTGCGGTAATTTTTCAAATCATTGCCGCGTGCGGAATTGGCGATTTGCCTGATTTCATTGAAATTGACATCGCCTTTGTAATTTGAATCACGCAACAGCATTCCGAATCCGGCGACTGCCG
Organism: Pyrinomonadaceae bacterium; assembly: GCA_965247805.1. Lineage (GTDB taxonomy): Bacteria > Acidobacteriota > Blastocatellia > Pyrinomonadales > Pyrinomonadaceae > JAFDVJ01. The sequence continues at coordinate 1,480,009 of OZ252034.1, read as the reverse complement.
AGGCAAAGCGCAGATTCTCCGACGCATTTTCAAAATCATTATTTTTATCGAGCAAACCCATCGTCAAAAGTCTCGATTGATCGCCGTCCGGTTCTTTGTAGCGAAGTTTGACGGTCAAAAGTTCGGCGTTAAACTTCGTGTCCGAAGGCTCGACCTTGCTGTAACGAAGTTCGTCAACGCCCGGATTTTCGACTTTTTGACCTGCCGGAACGACTTCATAAAGTGCCGTTACAGTATGTCCCGCGCCGATTTCGCCCGCGTCTTTTTTATCGTCGTTAAAGTCTTTGTCAGCCAACAAACGATTTTCGTAACCGATCAAACGATAACCCGCGACCTTTGCCGGATTGAATTCAACCTGAATTTTCACGTCCTTCGCAATCGTGTAAAGCGTCCCTGCAACTTGATTGCCGAGAGCTTTTCGCGCTTCGTCGTTTGAATCAATGTAGGCGTAATTGCCGTTGCCTTTGTCGGCGAGTTTTTCCATCATCGAATCATTCAAATTTCCAGAACCGAAACCCAAAACCGACAGAAAAATATTGCTCTGACGTTTTTGTTCGACCATCGAAACCAGTTCGTTGTCATTCGTTAGTCCGACATTGAAATCGCCGTCCGTCGCCAAAATCACGCGGTTATTCCCGTTCGTAATAAAATTATCCTGCGCGACTTGATACGCAAGCCGAATTCCCTGCCCACCGTTCGTCGAACCGCCGGCTTCCAAATTATCCAAAGCCTCGTTGATTTTTTGTTTATCGTCCGCCGAAGTCGAAGGCAAAGCCAACCCGCTTGCACCCGCATAAACGACAATCGCCACGCGGTCTTTGTTTGAAAGCTGATTGACCATCGTTTTCAAACCTTGTTTCAGCAGAGGAAGTTTGTCCGGTGAATTCATCGAACCCGAAACATCGAGCAAAAACACAAGATTTGACGGCGGCACATTATCGAGCGAAACCTTTTTGCCTTGCAGTCCAATCTGCACGATTTTATGTTTTGCGTTCCACGGACACGAAGCAACTTCCGTATTAACCGAAAACGGCACATCGCCGACCGGCTGCGGATAATCGTATTCAAAATAATTGACCAATTCCTCGATGCGAACCGCATCTTTCGGCGGCAAACTTCCCTGATTCAACATTCGCCGCACGTTTGAATAAGAAGCCGTGTCAACATCAATCGAAAAAGTCGAAAGCGGCGCACGAACCGTTTCCAGAAACGGATTTTCTTCAATTTTGGCGTAACGCTCACCGTTTGTGCTTTTTTCATCAAATTCAGCCTCACGTTTCGCCAACATCGAAGATGAATTTGAATTTGCCGCTGCATTTTGCGTCGGATACGGCTGATTTTGCGAATACTCCGCCGTATTTCTTGCTGAATTTGTGTTTGACGAAATATCGCTGCTGTAACTCGAACAACTCGAAAAAACCACCGAAAATAACAAAACTGCCGCAATTGACAGTTTATAATTTGAAACATTTGCCCTTCTCATAAAAAATGTCCTCTCAAAAAATAGAAATGCAAGTTTGAAACTTGACCGAAACTTCCTCTATGCGAAAGAGAACGATTCGGTAATTTCAAACTTGCAAATATTTTTTAGGTTTTAACGATTTTTGTCGTTTTTCCGAAATTATATTTCAATTGAGTAAGCGGACAGAAAAATTTTATAAATAAAATTGGTCGCAAATGGAACGCGGACTTTAGTCCGCCTATGGGCGACGGCGGACTAAAGTCCGCGTTCCGTGCTTCACATTCACAAAATTATTTTGTCCATTTACTTAATTTATTTTTTATCGTGAACGAACAAAACCTGTTGCACTTCAGCCAGATTCGGTAACGAATAATTTTCAGACTTGTTATCATTGGAAATTTCGTAATTCACATACCAATTTTGCTCCTCATTAACCAACTTAGCCGCAATATCAAGATCAGATGTGACAACTAAAGTCACCTCATTTTTATCCCCGAAAACTCCGTTAAAAGTAGTCCATCCAAGCCTCAAGCCTGAACCTTTTTGGTCGAGTGTAAAAAGCATAGGTCTTAAATAAATCTTTTCCGGTGCTTTCTCAGTTCCGTTCCAAAATACCTTAACCTTTGAAATAAGTTTAAAGCCATCCAATTCTGAACTGATAACTTCATACGAAAGTTTATTTCTTCTCAAATTACAAGAATAAGGCTTTTCCGTTCGCATTTCTGCTTGCGAAATCGGCGGTTTGACGGCTTCCTTCGGCGGAATCGAAGGCGCGTAGAAAAACGCAAAAACCAAAGCAAACGACGCGAAAATCAAACTAAAAAGCGCAAAACCGAAAATATGTTTTCTCATAGCAAAATTCTCCTTTCAAAAACTAGAACGATTGTAACGAATTTGCTTGCACTAATACAAGATTTTTTGGTTCAGAGTTACGCATTTATGCGTGAAAAGCGTTTCATTTATAATTTACCTGAAAGGAATTGCGGCGTTTTTCACGCATAAATGCGTAACTCTAAACATTAAATCGCGCTTCAACCACTTCGCCGTTGCGTTTGCCGAACTGCATTGTCAGATGCGGATATGTTTCGTGAACGACTTCGTAATCTTCGGCTTCGAGAAACATTTCGGCTTCGGCAATCGCTGTAATTGCGCCTTCGATTTCCATAAAATCGCCGAACGGCAATTCGTCCACAACGATTTCAACTTGCCGGAATTTCCACGTTTTCCGCCGTTTTTCGTAAACCAACGCGCGGCGAAATCCAAGACTTTCGATGATGCTTACGATTTCCGCGAAATCTGCGACTTCGGTTTCGTATTCGGTATTCTGCTTGACGGCAAATTCATTTTGAACGCGCTTTTTGAAGGTCAAAATCGTTTTGTCCTGAGTTTTTCGGACGCGCAAAACCGCCTTTTGTTCGATCATCTCACGATTTGAAAAAAGAATATTTTCCTCAAAATCTTCGCCTTCAAACGCTGCACCGATTTCTTCCAATGCCTGCAAAACATCTTGTTTCTGCACGACATTGAGCCGGTATTTTTTCTCGATTTCATTCGCCATTTTCGTATTTTTCTTTGTGTTCCTTCATCAAGGCTTGGTAAATTTCATCATTTTTCGCCAGATAATATTTTTCCTGAAAAATTTTCGCGCTTTCAGCTTTTTCCGCGTCGAAACCTTTTGGAAGTTCCTTGCGACCGTGTGCGCCGGAAACGCCTTTTTTATCAGCCGGAACTGCGCCGTCGTATTTTTTGCCCGACGGATGATTGGCATAACGCCGCGCCCGCGTGATTCCCATTTGCAAAAACTTTCGCGCCATATCCATTCCGACAAAATCTTTTTGCCGTTTATATTCGAGAAACTGCGCGTAAATTTTCGCCGAAGATTCACGCGCGATTTCCGGCGTTTTAAACTTCCAAAATTTAACGATCTCACTTTTATACGGTTCAACCGTCAGAACGCCCTGCTCGCCCTTTCCGACACGATAAAGTTCAGGATGTTTTCGCAAATCGAGATTTTTATAATCAAGCGAATAATCGAATTTCTTGCTCATAAAAATTACACGAGCAAAACTTATGCCTAAAGACTGGAGCGCAAGCATCTTGCTTGCCCGCGCGTTCAAGGCTTTGCGAGAACAGGCGCGAAACGTGCGCGATTGAAAAGTGACTTGAAAAAGATGAGCGTGTCGCGCCTGTCCTTGCTTCGCTCAGACGCGCGGGCAAGCAAGATGCTTGCGCTCCAGTCATAGCGTTTTAGATTTCAACTTTGCCGAATCCATTTCCAAACTTCGGGAATCGTTGCACGTTTGCCATACATCAACATTCCGACGCGGTAAACTCTTGCCGCAATCCAGATGAGCGCGGCGATTGTCGCGGCATTGATAAAAATCGAAAGCCCAATTTCCCAGAGCGGCGGCATTTCCGAAAGGATTCGCACGGGCATCGTAATCGGCGCGAAAAACGGCGCGATTGAAACCCAGAATGAGAGCGGCGAATTCGGATCACGAATCACTGCAAAACTGAAATAAAATCCGATTAACAGCAGCATAATCGGCGGAAAAGCGAATTGCCCGCCTTCCTGCACGGTCGTGACCATCGCGCCGATGAGCGCAAAGATCGAAGCGTAGCAAAAAAATCCGAGCAGAAAAAAAATAAAAAAGCAGACAATCATCAGCGGCGAAATGTGCGGAATCGAAAAGTCTTTGCCCATTGCGCTGAATTGCGCCAAACCGAACAGCACGACCGCCAGAGCCGAAGCAATCCAAATCGTCAACTGTGTCAAACCAGCCAAACCGACTCCGACGAGTTTGCCCATCAACAGTTCAAACGGTTTCGCGGACGAAAAAAGTATTTCGGCGATGCGCGTTTCTTTTTCCTCGACGACCGCGCCCATAATCATCTGTCCGTAAATCGCCAGAGTGATGTAAATCATCAAACCGATGATAAAAGATGCCGCCCAAACCGCAGTCGTGTCTTTTTCCGCGCCGGTTTCGTCAATTCCCTTTTTTTCGAGATTAATATTTTTGCTTAGTTCCTTGAGCTTTTCTTCGCTGATGTTGGCATCCGCCAGACGCTGCGAGCGCACCGCGCCGTTGATCGCTTCTTCGAGCGTTTCGTTCGTCATAATATCGTCGGCACGGCGCGAAAAAAATTCAAATTTCGCGGCTTCCGAATCGAAATTCGTCGGAATCAAAAGGTATGCGTCAAGTTCTTTGCCGGTGATTTTAGCGTTCAGTTCGCGGCGTATTTCTTCCGCCGGTTTTCCGTTCGCGCTGTAATCGCTCAAAATAAAACTATCGCCGAACTGCTGCGCCTGCCGTTTCATTTTTTCGTCCTGCGAAGCGTTAAAATCCTTGAAAGTTTCCTGCGCGGCTTTTTCGGCACGCGCCTGAATTTTCTCCGGCGAAAGATTTTCCCTGATGCGCGGCGCAATTTTGCCCGACGGATCAACAATCGCAATTCGCGTCGGTTCGCCTTTGATCGAAAAAATCAACGCCGGAACAACAGCAAAACACGCCGCGATTAACGGCAGCAGCAAAGTTCCAAGCAAAAACGTCCATTTCACGACGATTTTTTTATATTCGTGTTTTACAACCGCTAAAAATTTACGCATTCGCTCCTCCGATCTTTTCGATAAAAATATCATTCAAACTCGGTTCGACCTGTTCAAACTTAGTTATTTTCGCACCTGATTCGATTAGCTTTTTCAGCAAAAACTGCTCGTCCGCGCCTTCCGCCAAAACCAATTCTTTTTCGTCGGCGTGAGCCGTGATTTTGGCGACCAGTGCGGAATCAGACAAAACGCTTTCGCCGCCGACGGCGCGGAGTGCGATCATATTCTTTTTGAAACTTTCCTTGACTTCGCGCAGAGTTCCGCCGATGACTTTGCGTGATTTGTTGATTAAAATGATGTCGTCGCACAATCTTTCGGCGGTTTCCATCAGGTGCGTCGAGAAAATTATCGTTTTGTGCTGTGCTTTTAACTCGGCAACGACTTCGATCAAAAATTCGACATTGACCGGATCGAGACCGGAAAACGGTTCGTCCAAAATCAGCAAATCGGGATCGTGCAAAACGGTTGCGATGAACTGAATTTTCTGCGACATTCCTTTAGAAAGGTCGCTCGTTTTCTTGGTTTTCCATTCGGAAAGTTTCATTCGGTCAAGCCAAAAATCAATTCGCCGGTCGGCTTCTTTGGTCGAAACGTCTTTGAGCGCGGCGAAATATCGAAGTTGGTCAACGATTTTCATCTTTTTGTAAAGCCCGCGTTCTTCCGGCAGATAACCGATTTTATCCTGCAATTCGCTCGACATTTTACGCCCGAAAAGCTCGATTTTGCCTTCGTCGGGCGCAGTAATTCCGACAATCATCCGAATCGTCGTCGTTTTTCCCGCGCCGTTCGGACCTAAGAATCCGAAAACACGACCGGCGCGAACATTGAAACTCAAATCATTAACCGCCGTAAATTCACCAAAACGCTTGGTGACGTTTTCGACGCGCAATGTGACGTTTTGTTCATTCATAAAATTGAATTTAAGATAACACAAAGCAATACGACGAATGAAATTTTTAGTTTGCGTAAATTTGTTATAAAGTTTGAACTGCTAAAAATCGCAAAGGAGAAAATTCTAAAATGAAAATAGTTTATTGGATCGTCACCGGACTTTTTTGCCTGATGATGCTCGGTTCGGCGGGAATGTATATTGTCAATCACGCAGAGGTTTTGAAAATTTTCACGAGTTTGGGTTATCCGACTTACATCGTTTATCCGCTGGCGATTGCGAAGATTCTCGGTGTCATTGCGATTTTGACCAAGACATCAAGAATATTGCAGGAATGGGCTTATGCCGGATTTTTCTTCGATTTACTGCTTGCCGCGTCCGCGCATTATTTTTCCGGCGTTCCGAGTCCTTTGCTCGCAATTATCGCTTTGGTTTTGCTGATTATTTCGTATATCCTTGACAAAAAACTTTACAAATAATTTAGTTTTATATGGAAATTTTTGTTTATCGAAAAGGCGCACACAAAGTCGAAGAAGGCTTCACCAAAGACGATTTACCACAACTTTTAGCTGACGAAACGAATGTTGTTTGGGTTGATTTGAATGGCGAAACGCCTGAACAGGTCAATGAAGCCAAAGATGTTCTGATGAATATTTTTAAGTTTCATTACCTGACCATCGAGGATTGTCTGGAAACGCGAAATCAGCCGAAAGTTGAGGCTTTTCCCGATTATTTTTACTTTATCGTTCACGGCGTAAGACCTGAGGAAACAAGTTCGGCAAATTTCACGACCAAAGAACTTGACGGTTATTTGGGAAAAAACTTTGTCGTGACGTTTCACATCGAAAGATTCAGCAGTATCAAAAAGGTCAAAAATCAGATTCGTTCAACGACGTTTGCGTGTCAGCGCGGCGCGGCTTATTTGCTTCACCAAATTCTCGATCAACTCGTTGATCTGTATATGCCTGTGGTTGATGATTTTGATAATACGATTAATGTTCTCGAAGACCGCGTTTTTCAGATGAAACGCAACAATACGGCGGTTTTGAGCGAAATTATGGATTTACGCCGTTCGGTCGCGCGGCTCAAACGAATTTCGTCGCGCCAACTCGATGTTTTATACCGCATTTCACACGGCGAATTTGCGTTGATTCCCGAACAGGTTTTGCCTTTTTACCGCGACGTTCACGACCATCTTTTGCGAATTTCCGATTTATCCGACAGTTATAAAGATTTGGTTGGCGGACTTTTTGAAATTCATTTTTCGGTGACGGCGAACAAAACAAATGATGTGATGAAGGTTCTCGCGGTTTTTTCGGCGATTATGCTGCCGCTGACTTTGATCGCCGGAATTTACGGGATGAATTTCGAGAATATGCCCGAACTTCATTCGCGTTACGGCTATTTCGGCGCACTTGCGCTGATGTTCATAATCGGTGTCGGCTTATTAATCTATTTCTGGCGCAAAGGTTGGATTTTTGATGAAAGTGAAGAAAAAGCTAACGTGAAAAAGGAACAGCCGAGAGAACATATAGAGATGGATTAACTTCGCAAATAAACGTGCATCTTCGTAAATATTAATGTATTTTTTCATCCACAGATAAACACAGATGAACACAGATTTTTATTCAATATTTTTAGGAAACTCTTAATCAAACTGCTTTTAAAGTAAAAAAATATCTGTGTTCATCTGTGTTTATCTGTGGACAAATTTTCTTAAAAACTCAAAGTAATCGCATAAATCAAAGCCAAACAAACGCCGCCGTAAACTCCGGCGAGAATATCGTCGGCGCAGACTCCGATTCCGGCGGGCAGATTTTGCAGCGAATCAATCGGATACGGCTTCCAAATATCGAAAAGGCGAAACAATAAAAAACCGGCTAAAATCAGTTTCCACGAAATATCGAACGGCACAAAGAGAAAAACGAGCAGTTGTCCCATTACTTCATCAACGACGGCTTGCGACGGGTCTTTTGTTTTGAAAAACTTGATTGAACGATTCGTCGCCCAAATTCCGAGCAGACAAAACGGCACGAAAATTATCAGGTTGAAAACGTGAATCCAAGCCGTAATTTGCGCGTCCGTGAAACCTTTCGCGCTCCAATTCGCCGTTACGTTCGCCTCAATCCATCGAAATAAAAGATAGATCGCCACGCCGACCATCGAACCCCAAGTCCCCGGCGCAAGCGGCAAATATCCGACACCAAAAGTCGTAATCGCCAAAAAGAAATAATCTATAAAGTTTTTTTCTTTTACCGGTTCGTTGGCAAGTTCCTGCAATTCGATAGCCGCAGATTTATGAATCAGTTCGTCGTATTCAGCCATTTGAGTTTGATTCTATCCGATTTTTGAAATTTAGTCATAGCAAATTCGATTTTGATGCTTTGACTGGAGCGCGGGCATCTTGCTTGCCGTCCGTTTGAGGCTTTGCGAGAAAGCGGACTTGCAGCGCGGATGTGGAAAAGTAACTTTTACACTGAGTATCGCCAGCCGTTCTTGGGTAAGTTCCTACAATCGGGGGAAAAGTCCCACAGAATTTATCTCCACAGCCCTTCAAAGCGGTGGGCTGAGGTTCGCGTGTAGCGAACCGTGTGCGTAATGTTTCGATGTCCAAGGTAATCCTGAATGAGTCTGGTGTCGCAGCCTTTATTCGCTAAGTAGTAGCCGGTCGAATGCCGCAGCATATGCGGATTGACTTTGAAACCCAATTTGGCGCGTTTGCCGATCTGTTCGACCAGATAATTGACCGCCTGCCTCGTCAGCGGTCCGCGTTCGCTCAGGAATAAATAGTTTGAACTTGCGTTCGGATAATTTTCTCTGATTTTGAGCCACGCCCGGATGCTTCGCAGTTCGTCACCTTCGATTGGCTGGTGCGTCGAAAGGCTGCCTTTCAAGCGGCGCACATAAATTCTTGCCGAGTCGAAATCCAAATCTTTGAGTCGAATATCAATCAATTCCGAAACCCGGAGTCCGTGCCGGTAAGCGGTCAGCATCAAACAATAATCGCGCACGCCGTGTCTGCCTTTCCGCGCGGCTTCCAGAAACTTTTTCATTTCGCTCGTAGTCAAAAAGTTCTTGGCATTTTGGTCAATTGTTTCGGCTAATTTTGTCGGCATTTTATGACTCTTTACATTACGAGAGTTGGCGCAAGGTTTTTGACATCGCTTTCGCTTCGATGTTTATTGTAATTTAATTTCACTACTCTTGACAATATGCTTCTTTTGTATCGAGTATGTTTTATGTCAACCGTCCAAATTTTAACACCGACCGAAATCAGAAATTATGAATCGCCGCCGCGCTTTGACAGTTTCAACAGAAAAAAGTTTTTCGCGCTGCCGATTGATTTAATGAAGGAAGTTCAAACTTTACGAACTTCTTCCGGCAAAATCGCTTTTGTTCTCCAAACCGGATATTTCCGCGCCGCCAAACGCTTTTTTGGAAGCAGATTCTACGAGTCCGACATCGCTTTTGTTGCCGGTCGTTTAGCTGTGCCGAATCCGGTTTCTTTAGAAATCCCCAAACAGAACCTCGCCCGTCACCGGAAAATTATTGCCGAATTCTTCGGTTTTCGCACTTTAACAAAAATTGACAAAGAGCAGTTGATTCTCGAAATTAACGATTCAGTCAAACTATTCACCCGTCCGGCGGAAGTCTTCCGGCAAACGATTAAAAAGCTGAACAGCCGTCAGTTTATTCTGCCCGGTTACGATTTTTTGTCAACCAACATCTCGCGGGAAATTTACCGGCGGAAACTGTTCCTCAGTCAAATTATCAAAGAGTCGCTTTCCGTCGAACAAAAACAATTACTGGATTCTCTTTTAGAGAAAGAAGAGCCAACTTCGGACATCAATGCAGATTCGGATTCGGAAAATACCCGAACCGGTTTTCGCGCAAAATTAACTTTGCTGAAAAATCCTTCGCAATCGCTGAAGGCTGCCGACATTAAATCAAATCTTACTGACTGGAATCTTCTCCAATCAATTTACAAACAAATCTCCGATGTCATCGTCAAACTTGATTTGAGTATGGAAACACTGCGGTATTACGCGAATGCCGTCTTAAAGTCCGAGTTATTTCAGATTTCCCGCCAGAATGATGAAACCCGCTATTTGCATCTGCTGGCTTTTATCGCCTCGCAAACCTTTCGTTATCAGGATGCGGTGGTTGATTCATTTCTCCAAACCGTCCAAAACATTACCAATTCCGCCACTCAGGAATTACGCGAGCGTGTTTTTCGGGAACGCCGGGAAAAACGCTCCGCATTGCGCTCGTTTGTTGAAACGGTTCAAACCGATGTTTTTGAGCCGCTGGTGTCGGTTGACGCGCATCGTCGCCTCCGAAAAGTTACTGACCGATGAAAAGATCGCTCAAATTAAAGCCGTTCTGTTAAACTTCCACGCCTCGCGCCCGATGGTTGAAAACCGAATGTCCGAGATGCTTGCCGAAACCGACTCGACTTCGGACGATTCTGAATTCTACAATGTGCTTCAGCAAAAATCTTTAACTCTCCAAAAGCGCACCGCCGACATCATCAGGCTTTTGCAGGTTGATGAAAAAACCGTCAACAAAGATTTATTCGATGCTTTGCAGCATTTTCAGATCAATGACGGACATCTCGACGGACGCGCTCCGCGTGAATTTTTGTCGGAAAAAGAACAAAATGCGATTGATTCCGACGAGAAAAAGTTTCCTGTTTCACTCTACAAATTTCTGCTTTTTCAAAAGATCGCCGGCGGTATCAAATCCGGCGCGGTCAATTTTACGGCTTCGCATAAATACCGATCCCTGGAAGATTATCTGATTCCGCTTGCCGAATGGGAAACCGATCCGGCAATTCTACCGGAAAAAGCCGAACTTGCTAATTGGCGAAATTTCGCCGAAGTCCAAGCCGAATTGTCAAAAATCACTGATCAAACTTTCCTTGAAGTTAATCAAAAACTGAAAGACAATCCGTGGTTCCAGCCAAAAACCGGGGATGACTGGACGATTTCCACACCGCCCGTCGAAAAATCGGAAATCAGCGGATTAAAACATTATTTTCCGACCCGGCAGATGGTTTCGCTCGGCGAAGTCTTTTCAACCGTCAACCAAGCCGCTAACTTTCTCGAAGAATTCACGCATTGGCAAAGTTCAAGTAAATTAAAACGTCCGTCAAATCGCAGTTTTTGCGCCGCAATCATCGGGTATGGCTGCGAAATCGGCATCGGGAAAATAGCTCACATCGCCAAAAATATCAACGAAACCGAACTGGAAAATACGGTCAATTGGTTTCTTTCCAATGAAAATCTGCTGGCGGCAAACTCCCGTCTGGTTGATTTTATCGGACAGATGGAACTGCCGAATCTTTATCGCCGGTATCAGGATAAATTGCATACTTCGAGCGACGGACAAAAATACGGCGTTTCCGTGCCGTCGCTCAATGCCAATTATTCCTTCAAATACTTCGGTCAGGAAAAAGGCGTGTCGGTTTACAGTTTCATTGACGAAAGACACCTGCTTTTTTATTCGACCGTGATCAGCAGTTCCGAACGCGAAGCCGCATATGTCATTGACGGTCTTCTGCATAACGAAGCCGTCAAAAGCGATATTCATTCAACCGATTCGCACGGTTTTACCGAGGTCGTTTTTGCCGTCACACATCTGCTCGGATTTACTTTCGCGCCGCGCCTGAAAACTCTCTGCAAACATCAACTTTATTCATTTGAGAAGAAAAAGATATATTCTGAAAAAGGCTGTGCGATCTTGCCCGACGCTTACATCAATACCAAAATCATTGAAGAAAATTGGGATTCGATCCTCAGATTCGTCGCCACCATCAAACTCAAAAGAACGACGGCTTCACAGCTTTTCAAACGTCTCAATTCCTACTCGAATCAGCATCCGCTTTATCAAGCCTTGAAGGAATTCGGAAAGATTATCAAAACCTTGTTTATTTTGCGATATGTAGATGATCTTGAACTGCGCCAATCAATCGAAAAACAGCTCAGTAAAATCGAACAATCTCAAAAATTCGCCAAAGCCATTGCATTCGGCAACAATCAGGAATTCTCCGAAGGCGATAAACAAATGCAGGACATTACTGCCAACTGCCGCCGTTTAATTGAAAATATGGTTATCTGCTGGAATTACTTATACTTGACGCAAAGACTGACGGTTCTAAATTCTGAAAATGAAAAACAGGAATTACTGGAAACATTCAAAAACAGTTCAATCATTACTTGGCAGCATATTAACTTTCACGGCGAATACGATTTCTCGGAAGAAAAAACTAAGGATTCCGTCGGATTTGACCTTCCCAAAATTCTGAGTTGGAAACTCAAAGAAAATGGGAAGTAAAAAATCCTGCTAAACTTAGTAAATAGAACAAATTGTCAAAAAGCCTATGGGACTTTTCCCCCGATTGTTGGAACTTACCCTTCTTGCAAAGCCTCGAACGGGCAAGCAAGATGCTCGCGCTCCAGTCAAAGCGTATTTAAAATCTCGATGCGATGTAACCTAATCCTGTGGCGACGGACGCGAAATAATCAGGGCGCAGAATTTTTTCTTCGCCGAAGATTTCAACGACCATCCGGTGAATGAGCGGAACCTGCGATGTGCCGCCCGTCAGCAGAACGCGGCTGATGTTTTGCGGTTTGACGTTTGCCGCCGCGAGTGCGTCGTAGATTGATTGTTCGATTTTCCCGACGATTTCTTCGATGATTTCTTCAAATTGATGAACGGAAATTTGTTCGCGCAGTTCGAGCGGACTGAATTTGACGATTGCCTGATCGTGTTCCGACAGTTGTTTTTTAGCCGAATCAATCACGCCGAACAATTCAAAACCGTATTGGCGATTGATCAAATTCAAAAGTCTTTCGACATCTTCGGGACGATCCGAATACGGGTAAATTGTCCGAATCGTTTCCTTGTCGCTGATGTTATTGAGCAGATTGATGCGATGCCATTTGGTTATTTTATGAATCAGGTGCGCGGGAAACGGCAGCGTTTTACCGAGAGATTGAAACGTCGAACCGGCTCCGAAGCGCGGCGCGAGTTTTTCCTGCATTATCTTTGCGCTCAGTTCGTCGCCCGCCAAATATACGCCGCCGACGGCTTTGATGTCAGTTAATCTGTCTGCCGAAAGCGAACGCCGCGCCGATGTTTCGATCACGCAAACGTCGCTCGTCCCGCCGCCGATGTCCACAACGCAAATTAATTCGTCATTCGGAGCGGTAACTTCATAACCGAGAGCCGCCGCGACCGGTTCGAGCCAGAAAACAACTTCTTTGAAACCGGCAATTCGTGCCGCTTTTTCCAAACGCTCGACGGCGATTTCGTTAAAATTAACCGGACGACCGAGAACAACTCCTTCAAACTCCTGCCCGAATTGTTTCTCGGCAAATTGTTTAAGCGAAGTCAGAAATTTTCCCGCTAAATCTTCTGGCGCGAGTCGTCCGTGTCCCGTAACCAGTGTGTAATCAAACTTTGCATCAGGCAGCAGAGTTTTAATACTCAACATCAAACGTCCGCCGCCGCTCGCTTTTTCCTCTAAATCTTCCAGATAACGATGAACCGCTTCGTTGCCGATAAGCTGATATTTCGATTTTGCCGGGAGATACAAAAGCGTCGGATTGCTAATATTTCCGTCGGGAAAATTAACGAATTCGACGCGCTCATTTCTGTAAAGAGCAGCCAGCGAATTTGAAGTTCCGAAATCAATTCCGATGAATCTTCCGGTGGTTTTGCCTGATTGAATTGTTTGTTTGACTGATGATAACTGCATCTAAATTGAAAATCAATTCGGACTTTGTTTCACGTTTAGAGTTCAAACTTCAGTTTGTTCAAACCCGCCGCGCTTCGCTGGCGGGCGCACGCTAAAGCGTGAACTCTGAACGTGATTGCCGAAATATTTTATTTTGGTTATTGAATTGTAGAATTATATAATCTCGCCGATCAAATCATAATCGTGCGCTTCGTTGATGCGGACGTTGTAGAATTCGCCGATTTTCGGGTTGAGGTTTTCGGGCATATCGTTGATGAGAATGTAGCCGTCAATTTCCTGCGCCTGTCCTTCGGTTCTGCCCTGAAAAAGTAAGTCGGATTCCTGCGAAAAGCCTTCAAACAAAACTTTGTAGGTTTTGCCGATTTTCGCTTTATTTTTTCGTTTTGAAATTTTCGCCTGTTCCTTCATCAAACGGGCGCGGCGTTGTTTAGCGGTTTTTGCGTCAACTTTGTTCGGCAGCAAATATGCCGCCGTTCCTTCTTCGTCGGAGTATGTAAAAACGCCGACGTTATCAAATTCGCAGTTGCGGACAAACGTCATCAATTCTTCAAAATCTTCCCCGGTTTCGCCGGGAAATCCGGTGATAAATGTCGTGCGAATCGTGATATTCGGAACTTTTTCGCGGACTCGGCGAATTAATTTCTCCAAACTTTCACGAGTTCCGCCGCGTTTCATCAATTTCAAAACATTGCGCGAACCGTGTTGGAGCGGCATATCGAGATATTTAACGGCTTTCGGCGTTTCGGCAATCGCGGCGAGAAATGCGTCGGAAATATGCGTCGGATACGCATACATCACGCGAATCCATTCCAAATCTTTAATTTCGCCAAGTGCGCGAATCAGTTTTGCAAGCGCATCAACTTCGCCTAAATCTTCGCCGAAACGCGATGAATCCTGCGCGATCAAAACAACTTCTTTCACACCCTGTTTCGCCAAATCTTCGGCTTCCTTCAAAATCGAACCGAATCGGCGCGAACGAAACGAACCGCGCATTCCGGGAATCGAACAAAACGCGCACGGACGATCACAGCCTTCAGCAATCTTAATAAAAGCCGTGTAAGAATCGGTCGCGCGATAACGCGGCGTGTCGAAATCGTAAAGATATGTCGCGGTCTTATTGCCGATTTGCAGCAGCGGAAGTTCCTTGAAATTAACTTTTTCGTCAGCCGCTTCGAGAATTCTGCCGACTTCGTTTGTCCCGATAAATGCGTCAACTTCGGGCAATTCCTTCATTAAATCGTCGCGGTAACGCTCAACCAAACAACCGGCGACAATGACTCTCTGCGCTTTGCCGTTCGCTTTCGCATTGGTCGCTTCGAGAATCGCTTCGATAGATTCCTGCTTTGCTGATTCGATAAATCCGCAGGTGTTCACGACGACCGTATCGGCTTCGTCGGAATTATTTGTAATCTCGTAACCGGCTAATTTTAATTGTCCCATCATCACCTCCGAATCTACGAGATTCTTCGGACATCCGAGACTGACAAATCCTACTTTTTTCATAACACAAATCTAGATTATAGAATATCACAATATTTTTTTGTTTGTGATATATCGAATTTGCTAATAGTCCAATGATTTATTAGAATTGTCGAAACCAATTCCCGTGACAAATTCTATTAAATCAAAAGGAAAATTTTTAATGAAAAAACATTTCAATTCAATCATTGCGGTTTGTGCGTTGGCTTTCGTTGTAATGGCTTGTAATGCCAGTTTTACGACCGCCAACATCAGCGGTATCAAATTCGGCAAAAATGATAAAGCCGAGCCTGAGTCCAAGACCTTTAATGTTGGCGAGAAGGTTTATGCCGTCGCCACGGTTGCAAATTCGATGTCGAAAACCAAGGTGCGTTTCAAACTATTCACTGAAAATGTTGAAGGGCAGGAAAAAGGCAAAGAGGCAGCTACGGTAGATGTTGATATGCCGAGCAGCGGAACGGCAATTTTCAACTTTAATGCCTCTGCGCCCGGAGACTTCAAGGTTGAAGCCACGCTGTTAGACGAAAATGGTAAGGAACTTGACAAAAAATCCGGCACTGTGACGGCTAAAGGAAGTGCGCCCGCACCGCAAACTTCGACCGAAATCAGGAAAGATGAAGATAAAAAGGATGAAGATTCGGAAGACAAATAATCATTGTTAAATTTTCCCGAAAATGCTTCGTTGGTTGGTAATCAGCGAAGCATTTTTAATTTTTGCATCAATCATTTGTTTCTTTTTTCTCCAAAGTTTTTAACCAGTTTTCAATCTCGTGTGCCTCATCAATTGATAGATTTTTTTCACCGAAACGCACTCGGTTATATTTTTCAGTGATTGAAACCGCTTCCGGCATATTTAAGGCAAAAGCGAATTCTAAAGGAGTTTGATAAGATTCACGCTGAAAGCCTTTCGCCGCTAAAACTCTCTGCATTCGCTCATAAAATTCGACGATGGATTGCTGCTGTTTTCGTTTCCACCAATTAATAGTTTTTTGCAGCAATTCCAATTTTTTAATTCTACGATAGAGCCAACGCAGCACAAAAAAGCCTGTAACTGTTGCAGCCAAACAACCTGCGCCGTAAGCAATCGCCCATACACTTGCCTGCAAACCTCTGTCGCCGCGAACTTCCGCCCACCAATCCTGAACTTTAAATTGAAAATCGTTTAATAAATCCGTTAGTTTTGTTTGGTAATCAACCACACCGTTTTTCATTGAACGAAAGAGCGACTGCTGTTCCTGACTGTCAAACGAAACAAAATACTGAATCCAAATCGCTTCTAAAGCGTCAATATATTTGCCGACAAAACTAAAAACCCCCGCCGAATTTCCCGAAAGATTCTGTCCCGCAAAGGGTGTCGGATCAAATGTCACCCAAGACTTTTCTTTTGGAAAATAGACTTCGACCCAAGAATGGGCGTCTTTCTGTTTCACAACATAGACACCCGCCGTTTCATTATATTCCCCGTGCTGAAAACCGTTGACAATTCGCGCCGCGATGCCTTGTGTGCGAAGCATCATTACCATCGCCGTCGCAAAATACTCACAATGACCTTCACGAACATTGAACAAAAAATCCGCTAAGGGTTCATCACCCGATGCTTTTAATTCCAATGTGTAGCCAAATTGAGTTTGCAAATATTGTTCGATTGCCTTTGCTTTGTCGTAGCGATTCGGTTTATTTTGTGCAATTTGTGTCGCCAGATTTCCGATTCGTTCATCAAATTTTGACGGAATTTGAAGATAATCTTTTTTATCTTCAAATGAGTATTCCGAGTTATCTTTTTTTAATGTTTCAACACTTGGAAGCCATTGGTCTGAATGAACTTTGTAGCTGACTCGCTCGGAATTGTTTCTGACAGCAGAAAATCCTCCATCGGCATCCTTCTTTAGAACCGGAAAATTTCCCTGCACTGCAACAGTTTTTGTTATACCGAATAATATATCAGTGTCGAGCGGCTCAAGATAAATTGTTTGAATAGTTAAACTTTTTTTCCCGGAAGCATAATCAATAAGAAAAAAATCTTTCTCACTTTTTATAAACTGATCTTTAATTATTGTCTTCGATTTACTCCAAGCTTTACCATCAAAAGTATTCAAAGCAATTCCGCGCCAACGAAGTCCACCAATTACATTTTTATCCTCGCCTTCGACACGAACACGCATCACAACTTCATCATTTTGTTGAATTCTACCGATTTCTCCAAGCGTAACTTTGTCGGAAAATCCGGTCATTCCCGAAACACCGCCTTGATTAGCACCAAATCCTGCGCCCCCGACACGCGGTAGCATAAAAAAAAGTGGAGCTGCACAAATCAAGATTAATACCAACAATGCAATTGCAGTCGTCGGAAGTCTTCTGAAGGGCGTTTGATTAATAAATTCCCTAACATTATGCACTGATTTATCGGTGATTCGTGAAGTTTTTTGAATTTCAAAGCTGATAATCGCCAAAACACTGATAAAAAGGTAGAGGATGAGGGAACCAAGATATAACGGACTAATACTCAAAGCCGCCGCTAGCAAAACTTCAAAGAAAGCCATTAAATAAAGAAAAAGCCAATCTCGATCAGCCTTTTTCTGAAATAATTTTATAACTGACAATCCTAAAATCAGTCTTGCTAAAATTCCTGCAACAATTGTATCACTTGCCATACCAAGCAAATGATATTTCCAACCGAAATAAAATAGGGGAACGAGAATGAATATTAAAATGGTTCCTAATCTTTCCGAAAGTTGCCATTGAGTTTGCTCCAAAAACCACGCACCAATTACTGACGCAATAAAAAAAAAGGTAATAACAATTCCAAAACTACCTGAAACCAAAAGCGTCAGAAATCCGCAGAGAACCACAGCGTAAGATATAAATTGAAAGAATCGGTTGAAATTCATTAAATTTGCGGCAAAACTACCAAATATAATTATAACTTTTTAACTTTTATTTTGTCCAAGTTTTCTTACAAACGCAAAAAAGTCCACTTGTAAAAAGCAGACTTTTTTACTAAATATAAATCCGGCGACTTCCTACTTTCCCACACCTGAAAGATGCAGTATCATCGGCTCTAAGAGGCTTAACTTCCGTGTTCGGGATGGGAACGGGTGTGACCCTCTCGACAATATCACCGGAAAACTTAAAAATTTTTCGATAATCAAAATAGATATTATTAACAGATTGCAATTAAAAATTTGCTAACAAACAAATTTTATGGTCAAGCCTTGGGACAATTAGTATTGGTCAACTAAACACATTACTGTGCTTACATCTCCAACCTATCAACGTGGTGGTCTTCCACGAGTCTCACTGGCAGAAATAATCTTAGGTCTGGCTTCACGCTTAGATGCATTCAGCGTTTATCCATGCTCCACATAGCTACCGAGCAATACCGCTGGCGCGATAACTCGTACACTAGAGGTGGATCCATCCCGGTCCTCTCGTACTAAGGACAGATTCCTTCAATTCTGCTACGCCCACACCAGATAGGGACCGAACTGTCTCGCGACGTTCTGAACCCAGCTCACGTACCACTTTAATCGGCGAACAGCCGAACCCTTGGGACCTTCTTCAGCCCCAGGATGTGATGAGCCGACATCGAGGTGCCAAACCCTGCCGTCGATGTGAACTCTTGGGCAGGATCAGCCTGTTATCCCCGGCGTACCTTTTATCCGTTGAGCGACGGCACTTCCATAAGCGACCGCCGGATCACTAACTCCTACTTTCGTATCTGCTCGACGTGTATGTCTCGCAGTTAAGCTGGCTTATGCGTTTACACTCTACGGCTGATTTCCAAACAGCCTGAGCCAACCTTCGAGCGCCTCCGTTACTCTTTAGGAGGCGACCGCCCCAGTCAAACTACCCGCCTGATAATGTCCCTGAGCCGGATAACGGCTCGAGGTTAGATTTCAAACAAACAAAGGGTGGTATCTCACCAATGGCTCCGCCAAGCCCAAGAGCCTGACATCAAAGCCTCCCACCTATCCTGCGCATTATTTGCCCGAAACCACTATCAAGTTGTAGTCAAGGTGCACGGGGTCTTTCCGTCTAGATGCGGGAAACCGGCATCTTCACCGGTACTACAAGTTCGCTGTGTCTCTCGTTAAGACAGCTCCCAGATCGTTACGCCATTCGTGCAGGTCGGAACTTACCCGACAAGGAATTTCGCTACCTTAGGACCGTTATAGTTACGGCCGCCATTCACTGGGGCTTCGATTCGCAGCTTCGCTTGCGCTAACCGCTCCTCTTAACCTTCCAGCATTGGGCAGGCGTCAGCCCCCATACGTCGTCTTTACGACTTTGCGGAGACCTGTGTTTTTGTTAAACAGTCGCCTGGGACATTTCTCTGCGACCTAGTTCATCACTAGGCTACCCTTCTCCCGAAGTTACGGGTACATTTTGCCGAGTTCCTGAACGAGAGTTCTCACAAGCACCTTAGAATTCTCATCCTACCTACCTGTGTCGGTTTGCGGTACGGTTGATAATAGTTAAGCTGAACGAGGTTTTTCTCGGCAACTGGGGTCAGCAACTTTTTCCGAAACCGAAGTTTCGTACTTTCGTCCGTGTATTTACTCTATATGTCACCCGGATTTTCCTAAGTGACGAGCTATTTACTTCAACATCATCCATCAGATGTCTTGCCTACCCTATTGCGTCACCCCACAGCACTATTACTCAGTTCCTGAATATTAACAGGATTTCCATCGACTACGGCTTTCGCCCTCGCCTTAGGTACCGACTAACCCTGCGCAGATTAACTTGACGCAGGAAACCTTAGGTTTTCGGTGCGTATGGTTCTCACATACGTTATCGCTACTAATGC
>OZ252034.1:0-1455000 GCA_965247805.1 Pyrinomonadaceae bacterium | reverse complement strand
AGAACGCGCCAGTAAGACGCGCACGTCGTCAAAATGCGGATTATCGCGCAAGACCAGCCGCGCATTTTTCTCGGCATTGACAAAATCCTGTTTATCAAAAGGCTTTTTGGTGAACAGCAACAAATCGCTTTCGTCAAATTCACGCGGCGCAACATCGTCCGAATAATCGAGTTGCGGATAAATTTTGTCTGCATCTACCTCGACGCGAACGATTTTATTTGTTGTCTTGAAAATTGCTTCACCAAAACTTTGTTTGGCAATCGTTGTCGAAGATTTCAATTTTTCGCCGTTCGCCGTGATCGCAGTAACATCAACCGCCGCGTCAATCGAACCTGTATTTCGCAGAGCAACTTTCGTGTCGCCGCCGTTCAACTGCGGCAAACCGATGAGCAAATCCATATCGGTCGCCTGATCGAAAGCATAATCCAAAATTTCTTTATTTGACGAAAATGCTTCGCGCAGTTTTGCCAGATTGGTTGTGCCGTCTTTTATATTTGCTTTGATGATGTTGAAAAATTCATCCTGCCCGATTTTCTTTGCTAAAAGCCGCCAAACCATCGCACCTTTATTTGTATTTGTCGTGAAATAATAATCATCAAGCGGCGAAACTGAAATTAAAGGAGTTTCGCGTTTAACAATTGCCGCGTATGTAGTGCGTTGGCGAAGACGCTCAATATCCGCGATTTCCTTGCCGAATTTTGACTCCAAAAACTGTGTCGCAATAAAACGCGGTAAACCCTCACGAATTGCGCCGTTTCCGTCACCGTCAATTTTTACCGATCCGCCAAGCCACATTTTGGCGACAGATTCGGCAATTGTCATCGCGGTCTGTGAATCAATCTTCTGCCGCCTAAAAACATTTTCGTCAATTAAAATCGTGCCGCCGCTCGAAAATCCTGTACCACGCCGAGCCGCAACAATTCGCAAAGGCGAATCAGGCGCAGTTCCGAGCAAGTTTGCAGTAAAAGTTTTTGCGTCTGAAGCAAGTGCCGCGAGTTCTGCGGCGCGTTTCTGTGCATTCGCATCCGCGCCTTTCGGCATCAGAACCGAAACATTATTTGCATTTACCGCATCCCAATTTCCCGCAACGAAGAACGGCTGAACATTTATTTTTTGGTCAAAAACGCCGCTGCTTTCCATTCCCGAAGCCGCTACCGTTTGACCATTCGGTGAATTTATCTGTAAATGCACTGGCGCAAAATCTGCCCCACGCGCAAAATACCAACTGTTCGGAGTCGGATACCAAAACGCCAGAGGCAAAAACTGCGAACCGGCAGGCGACAGCGCATTTACACCCAAATTTTCAGCAACTTTTAATTTGTAAGTAACCTCGACCGCTAAAATTCCGCCCGGTGCAGCCGAAACACTCCGCAGAATTATTCTTTGTAAAGTTCCGGTTCCGACTTTTTCTTCGCCTTTTGAAAAATCCGTCGCTGCATTATTCGTTTTTACACCTGAAACTTCAGCGTTCGGACTAATTCGCAAAGTCAGACTCGAAGCCGCACTTGCCGAGACATTTTTTAGATTCAACCCGGCTCTAACATTCAAAAACCGAGCAGTTTCAGTCGTCGGCAATGTCGCCGTAATATCATATTTCTGCACTTCCCAAGTCTTTAAAGCGCGATTGTCGGATTGACCTAAAACAGCAAAGTTAAAAGTAAAAAATAAAAAGGCAAAGATTATTGCTGAAGAATTTTTCATCATTATAAATTTAGTTTTCGTTGATTAATTCGTGAATAGCTTTTAATTTTGTCAAAAGTTTTTCCAATCTACTCAAAGGTAATTGATTCGGACCGTCTGATGGCGCAACTGCCGGATTATCGTGGACTTCCATAAAAACCGCTTCCACGCCGCAAGCGACTCCGGCACGCGCAAAATGTTCGATGTATTCGGCTTGCCCGCCCGTTGCCTTGCCTAATCCGCCCGGAAGTTGGAGCGAATGCGTCACGTCAAACACAACCGGCACGCCAAACGAACGCATTACCGGAAAACTTCTCAGATCAACAACTAAATTATTGTAGCCGAAACTCGCACCGCGTTCGGTCAAAAGAATTTTCTCACTTCCCGCCTGCTGCAATTTTTCAACAATATTCTTCGCGTCCCAAGGCGATAAAAACTGACCTTTTTTAACATTCACGGCTTTTCCGGTTCTCGCACATTCGACCAATAAATCGGTTTGACGACAAAGAAACGCCGGAATCTGAATCATATCCACGACCTCCGCAACCTTTTCAACCTGCCACGTTTCGTGAACATCCGTAATCACCGGAACGCCGATTTCAGCTTTAACTTTCGCTAAAACTTCCAGCCCGAATTCCATTCCGCCGCCGCGAAAACTCTCAATCGAACTCCGATTCGCCTTATCAAACGAAGATTTATAAACGAATTCAACGCCGACCGATTTACAAATATCATTAATCTCCTGCGCCATAAACAGCGCGTGCTGCTCAGATTCGACCACACACGGACCCAAAATAAACGCCAAACGCCCATCACCGAAAGTTACATTTTCTACATTAAAAGATTTCATTTCACTCATTTCGTTTGTAATACTTTACAACATTTTTTCTATTTAAATACCACCAACAAACAACCAGCCAAAAGATTGGATTAAACAAAATATTAAAAATTAGAGCAGTATTTGAATCACTTTTGCTGTATGAAAAATAGGTAATTACGCTAAAAATTGTCCAAAGTACGTTTAACGAAACGATTGCCAACAACGAAATACGTCCCTCATTTTCGCCTAAAAATGCCCAGACAGCCGCATCTGCAACAAATACGTTTCTACTTATCAAAATGACTGTGATTAATAAAGGTGTTGCTTTTTCAGCTTCGTGGATTGCATTGAAATCACTTATAACTCACCTTACGCGGAGAATTGAATTGGATTCAAATCCCGCAAAGTTTGAAAAGCTGATTGGAGAGCCTTGACATATAATTTCTTTTTCAAAGCAAAATGATTTGTTTTGGTTGCTACTTTCAGCATTTCCAATTTTATGTAGCCGCACAAGGCAGCGAAAAAATGATTGGTTTGGGTGGTCTCCGTTTGCGTCGGGGATTTTGACAAACTAACATTTTGTTTCAATGATTTATGGTAAACTTCCACGCTCCATCGTCTTTGATAAATTGTGGTTAGCTGGTCTTTGAGAAGCGTTCTATCGCTTGAAATCAAATGCAAAATACCGCTTGTGCCATCTTCGTTTGTGAAGATTTGTTGTGCCAACGAAAGCGGAAATTCGACTCCTTCGAGCCGGATTTCCAGAACGCTGTTTGCTTCGATTTCAAGCGTTGAAACTGCCGTCCAACGACCGCTCTTTTTGTCCTCAAAACTCAAGGCGACATAGCGATTGGTTTTGATCGGACAAATGACATCTTTTTGACAAACTTCTTTGATAAACTTGAGATTCTCAACACTGGAGAACCACGCATCGAATAAGACATAGCCGAACTGAACTTGATTTTTGACCGCTTGGGCAATCATCGCGCGTGCCACTTCGTTCTTCGTGGTCGGGCTGCGACGTTTCTCTTGCTGCGTCTTTTTATCAATGTATTTGTCAGTTTTGGCGACTAATTCAAAACTGATCGGCAGTGCCAATGATTGATTCTCAAAAGTGTTTTGATAAAGACACGAAACAAAGTTAATGCCTTTGATATTACGCTCTTTCGAGTGATCATAGTGCCACGCAATGATGTCGTTCTCGTCGGTATAAGGCTTTTCTTCAATTGAATCGTCAATGATCAAAACGCCTTTTGCCGAACTCATTTTTTTGACAAAAGGTTTGACTCGTCGCCATAAATCTTTGCTCGTTTGTTTCTTATTCGCCAGAAAACGAGTAACTTGATCGTGGCTGATTTCGCCGTCGAGCAAATTGCTTAAACCAGTCGCCGAAGTTTGCGAAAATGATGCCAACAAGTAATCTGAATAAATATCCAACAAATGTTTCATCGTGTCGGATATTTTATCTTTTTTTCAAATATTGCGTAAGGTGAGTTATAAATTGAAAAACTCCAAAGCGCAGAAAAATACAAATAGTTAAAATATAAACTCCGACCGGCTTTTGCATTTGGCTTTGTTGAGCATTTTCCATATCAACTAAGAAACCTGTTTATAATATTCAACAACTTCTTTACTTGTTAGATACGACCAACAAATTATTAAAACTATTGCAGGTCTAACGAGAGTTATTAATCCATTCAAAAAAATCTGGATGTTTTTCGACTCACTGTATGAACTTGCAATTATCACAAGATATAGCCACCACAAAAAATTTAGAGTAAAAAATACCAGCAAAGCAATTCTCGACCAATTATCCCCAACCATTGCCCAAACCGCCGAAGCAATTGTAAAAACACAAAGAAATAAAGGAATAAAAACCATCGTAAACGGTAAATCTTCCTTTATTTCTTGAAATTCAATCCAGTATCTAAACAATTGAAGTAAGCCGAGAACGATAATTACGGCGATTGATAAAACATAAATGCCAATCGGTTTTTGAACTTTTCTTTTGCGCTCTAAATTCATAAATTTATTCATCGTTTACAGCCGAAGCGCGTTCGGGCATTTTGATTTAATTTATTCGACAAAATCTTTCGGCGGGAAAATTCCTGTCAATTTCCAAAATTCCCGCGCTGTAATCTGTAAATCGCTATTTAACTGCAAAGCTGAAACAGTTGCGCGTCCGCAGTTTGTTCTGCCGATGATTTCGGTTTCGTCTTCATTAAAAGCAAAATTTTCAGACCAAATCTGTTTGCGCGGATTAAAAATTTCGATTTGTTGAAAAGTAATCGTGTCGAATCCTTTTATTTTAATGCCTTTGTTCAGGTTGCATTGCCGACACGCCAGCCACAAATTGTCTTCTTCATCGCTGCCGCCCAAAAATTTTGGAAATAAATGTTCGATTTCAAGTTTGTAAGAAATAAGTTTTTGCGGCACAAGACAATAGCCGCAGCGATTTTTGGCTTGAACACGAATTTTCGCGTCCAAATCTTTTTTAATTTCGCTCACGCTAATTCTTCCACCGATTTTATCAAACCGCGTTTTATCGCTTCGACAATTCCGACAGCCTTTCGCAAATCATTTAAACGATTGATTTTCATTAAATTATCGAGTTCTTCTTTTTTGCTGTCAGATAAATTTCCTTCACCGTTTTTTGTCAATAAACTGCTCAAGTAATTGCTCTGTTTTTCGGGCATCTGCAAATTTGCCAATTCTAAAACTTCTTTGTCGGAAGAAATCGCTACGCTCTTTTTCAACAACTCGACTTCCTTCTCAAAACGATTTTCAAAAGTCTCTTCAATTACCTCATCAATCGTTTTTTCGGTCATTTGAGCAATGCCGGAGATATATTGATAAGCGTTTTCCGATAAATTAACCGTTGTTTGCATAAATTTTACTCCAAAATATAGAGATAGATTAGCACAATATTGTAAAAATTTTATGTTTACCAAATCTGTCTTTATCTGTGTGGTTTCAGATTCATTCATCACCGACTGCCGAAGCGCGTTCGGGTATTTCGATTTGTTTGTCGCTTTTTACATCGTCCTTCAAGTTTTCGCTGTGAAGCCGGTTTTCGTGCGCGGCTTTGACGAATGAAACGAACAACGGATGCGCGTTTAGCGGTTTCGATTTGTATTCGGGATGAAATTGACACGCGACAAAAAACGGGTGAATTTCACGCGGCAATTCGACCATTTCGACAAATTTTCCGTCGGGCGAAACTCCGCTGATGATTAAACCTTCTTTTTCTAAGTGAGCGCGAAATTCGGGATTGAATTCGTAGCGATGACGATGACGTTCTGAGATTTCAGGCGAGTTGTGATAAATTTCCCGCGCCAGACTTCCTTCTTTTAGTTCGCACGGGAACGCGCCTAAACGCATCGTGCCGCCGTATTCTTCGACATTTACGAGGTCGCGCAGTTTGAAAATAACCGGAAACGGCGTTTCGCTGTTGAATTCCGTTGAGTCGGCATCGCGTAATCCGCAGACGTTTCGCGCAAATTCGATACACGCCGTCTGCATTCCCAAACAAATTCCGAAATACGGCGTTCCCGATTTTCGCGCGAACTTGATTGCTTTGAGCATTCCCGAAATTCCGCGTTTGCCGAATCCGCCGGGAACGAGAATCGCGTCATAATCCTGAAGGCGCGAACCGTAATTTTCATCGTCAATCAAACTTTCCGACTCGATCCAACTGACATTGACCTTTAAATTATTCGCCACGCCCGCGTGAGTTAAGGCTTCGCGCAGAGATTTATAACTATCTTCGAGTTCGACATATTTGCCGACAATCGCAATTTTCACATCGCCGTTTGAAGGTTCTTTAATCGTCGCCACGAGTTCGCGCCAGCGTTTCAAATCTGATGTCGGAAATTTTTCGCGCAAATGCAGAGTTTCAATAATCAATTCATCCAAAGCCTGTTCGTGAAACGCGAGCGGAACTTCGTAAATCGTCTTCACATCGAGCGCGGAAATGACCGCATTTTCCTGCACATTACAAAACAGAGCGATTTTCTTGCGTAAATCAAGCGACAAAGTATGTTCCGAACGACACAGCAAAATGTCCGGCGCAATCCCGATTTCGCGCAATTCTTTGACCGAATGCTGAGTCGGTTTCGTCTTCAATTCACCGGCGGCGGCAATAAACGGCACGAGCGTAACGTGAACAAAAATCGCGTTATTGCGCCCGACTTCATTGCCAATCTGTCGAATCGCTTCTAAAAACGGCAAAGATTCGATGTCGCCGACCGTGCCGCCGATCTCGACGATCAAAACGTCCGGGTTATCTTTGATCGCTACGGCTTTGACGGCATCTTTAATTTCGTCCGTGATGTGCGGAATGACCTGAATCGTCTTGCCGAGATAATCGCCGCGCCGTTCCTTTTCGATGACCGAAAGATAAATTCGCCCGCTCGTCCAGTTATTCGCCTTCGTCAGATGCGCGTTCGTGAACCGCTCGTAATGTCCGAGATCAAGATCGGTTTCCGCGCCATCGTCGGTCACATAACATTCGCCGTGCTGAAAAGGCGACATCGTTCCCGGATCAACATTGATATAAGGATCGAGCTTCATCATCTGCACCCGCGCACCGCGCGATTCCAAAAGACAGCCAATCGAACTCGCCGCCAAACCTTTGCCAAGACTAGAAACCACGCCGCCTGTTACGAAAATATATTTTGTCATTTGTTTTCCTTAAAAATGAAAAGCCAATTGTTTTTCTTTAATAATTTGTTTATTTTCTCTTAAATCTGCCTGATATTCTTTAATGCAATTTGCAACATATTCCGCCAATTTAACCGGAACGGCATTGCCGATCATCTGTTCTAAATCCGATTTATTACCGAAAAACTTGAACTCTTTCGGGAAAGTCTGTAAATAACTTCTTTCAATCGTCGTCAAAGGTCTGACTTTTCCAGTCGGCTCACACGCATCGCCCGAATGTTTGACGTAAGTTTTCGGAATTGGACGATTAACGCCGCGCACAGTCGGACTCGGTTCGTGAACACTGTAAATTCCGCGCCGCAAGTAAGAACGCGGGTGACGATAATAAAATTCCGTGTCCAAATCTGTGCCTAAATGTTCAAAAACCGTCATCGGACGTGATGCTTGATTTTTCTCCAGATACAAATTCAAAAAATTATCAGACGACTTTAAATGTCCGATTAAAAAGAATCTTTTTCGATTCTGCGGAACATTAAAATAACTCGCATCTAAAATCTTTTCGGTCAAACCGTAGCCGACATTTTGCAGAATTTCCTTTGATTCCTGCAAAAAGCGACTTTTTGCAATGCGTGGAACATTTTCCATCACAAACCATTGAGGCTGAATGTCTGCAATAATTTTTGCGAATCTAACCGTTAAATCTGCCCGACCTAAACTTTCATCACGTTTTCCCGCGCTCGAAAAATCCTGACACGGCGCACCACCAACAATCATTTGCGGCGAAAACTGTTTCAAAATATCCAGATCAAAATCTTGTGACAAATCTAAATCAATAATCGGATGCGAAAAATTCTCACGATAAACTTCCGTCGCCGGTTTCCAATTATCAAACGCAGCTTCGATGGCGAAATCCGCATTCTGAAAACCGAGCGACAAACCGCCGCAACCCGCAAATAAATCTATCGTTTTCATACTCAAAACAAATCCGGCGAATTAAAAATAATCGCATCAAATCGCCGTTCGGGACTCAAAAGATTTGTTTTCCGCCTGAAATTATTATTTTTTAATAATTTCTTCCCACATTTCGAGCCGTTTTTCCATTGGAAATTCGACTAGATTACTTTTCAAAGTTCCGCCGCCGGTTTGCACGTCTATTCCTTCATTTTTCAGCGCATTCATCAAACCGATGACCATATTTAACGGATTATTGATCGCCGGTTCGAGCAGTCTTTCCTCGATTTGCTTTAAGATTTTTCGCTCCGAAACTTTTGGAAATGTTAATTTTCCGTTCATTCTTTCAAGTTGAAATTCGTAATTGTCCTGATGCCAGATAATTTCCCAATCGTCCCAAACCGCTTTCAAACGATTGACCGAATTTGCACAGGGCGCGGCTTCCCAAAATTCGATAATCTTTTTATTCTCATCAATTACAAAACGGCATTTCGGAAATTCGCACCGCCATTTTGCTAAATTGAGTTCGGTAAAACTTTCGGTATTCCGCATAACGTCGAAAATTTCCGAGCCTAATTCGAGATAATCTTTGGCGTGATGCCAATTATACGGATAAAGTTTTGTGTCCCCGTTTTTGTCAATCCAACAGCCGATTCCGTCAACTTTGCGTTTGGCTTTCGGCATTTTGAGCGTCATATTTCCGTCGTCATAGTGAAAATCGTTAAAAACATTTCCCTTCGGATAACCGACGTATTCCGCCATATCCACAACGCCGCGAGTCGCCCATTCGACTTCCCAACCTTCCCAAATTTTCTGCTGTAACTCCAAAAACTTTCGGCGGTAGGGAACATATCTGCCGACATCTCCACACGCAAACCAAAGCAGATATTTTTTATCAACATCAATCACCGCGCCGCCTTCGGCAAATAGTTCGTCAAGCCACATTCGCTCGTCAACTATTTCCTGCGCCTTGAAATATTCGAGTGCAAACGTATAATCCCAAAACAAAGTTTTGTCCAGATTAATAGCAATCCAATGATCGTAAAAAACCTTTTTCTCGCCGTTTTCGATGACGATCAGATTTGTCCGATGTCCCATAATATCTCCGCTTTAATCAGTTTCCGCGTCGTCATTTGCCTTGCCTTCGCGTTTCTTTTTGTTGTAACGTCCTTGCTTTAATTGGGCTTTAACTTCCTTTGCGCGGGCTTCCGCCGGATCAAGAATTTCCTGAAGCGCATTCATACTCGCGCCCAACATCGAACTTTCCGTCGCATTGCGCTCAAATTCAGCTTCGGTTCGCTTAACGGGTTTTGCCAAAACTTTTAATCCGACGATGATGCCGACAATTAACAGCGCGAAAAATATTAAACCGATCCAATCGTTCATTATTTGGTTTCTTTAAGCCGCGCAAGTTCGGCTTCCAATTGCTGGACTTTATTTTGTAAATCTTCACTTGTCGGCAAAAATTCTTTTGTTTCAGGATTAAAAAGCCGAAAATCTGCGCCCGTATCAACCAATTCCAAACCGAGCAGCGGACTGAAAATCCGCTTGTCGTAAATTGCCTGACGGACGAGTTCGCCGAATTCCAAACGATAAGCAAGCAGCGGCGTTGGCAAATATTTGTATTCGGGATCAACAATGTAATATTCCGCCACGCCGAGCCGTTCATACAGACGGCGTTTCGTCGTGACATCTTTTTGCCAAGTTTCTTTTGAAACGATTTCGATAATGACTTGCGGAACAATTTTTTCTTCCCAAAGTTTATAGGTGCGACGTTTTTTATTTTCAACACCATAACAAACCATCAAATCCGGCGCGAAACGGCGATTCGGGTTGCCTTCCTCGTGATAAACGATCAAGTCGCTTGCCAGATAAACATCATTTTTGTTCATCAAAAAAAGCCGCAACATCTGCTCCAAAATCGAAATTTGAATGTGTTGGAAATCGGTTTCGCCCATTTTTTTTCGTTCCTCGCTTGGGTAATAAACTTCGGTTTTGCCGTTTGTAGTTGGCGGCAAATTCGTTGTTTTATCTTTAACTGCGATATTCGTATTCATAAAATCAACCTCCCAAATACATTTTAACACGCTCAAAATCTTCCGCCGTATCAACTCCAATTGAACTTTCAGCAACTTCGACGACTTTTATTTTTGCGCCGTTTTCGAGTGCGCGGAGTTGTTCGAGCATTTCTGTTTTCTCTAAATTCGTCTGCTTAAAGCGCGTAAATTCCAATAAATATTCGCGGCGATAAACGTAAAGTCCGGTGTGTTTGCGGAAAAGCGAAATTAAATTCGGCTCGTTTTGCAAAGCATTTTCCAAACTTCCGTGTTTTTTGACGGCTTCGCGCGGAAAAGGAATCGGCGAACGTGAAAAATAAAGTGCGTAGCCGTCTTTGTCGGTGACGACTTTGACGACATCGGGACTTAAAACATCGCGGAAATCTTCGATCTTTTCGCAAGTCGTGGCGATGTCGGCATTTTCGTCCGACAAAATCACTTCGACCGCGCTTTCAATCGTTGATGGCGAAATTGTCGGTTCGTCGCCCTGAACATTGACGATAATTGAATTTGCGGGTAAATTTTCGGCGACTTCGGCGATTCGGTCGGAACCGCTTTGATGATTCGGCGAAGTCAAAATCGCTTCGTTGCCGCTTTCCTTTATTATCTGCAAAATTCGTTCGTCGTCGGTGGCGACAATTACTTTATCAATATTTCGCGCTTTTTTTGCCTGTTCGAGTGTGTGCAAAATCAGCGGTTTACCGTTCAAAGGCAACAGTAATTTACCTTCCAGACGCGTCGAAAGATAACGCGCCGGAATGATTGCAAAAACTTTTTTTGGATGATTATTTCCGTGTTGCTCCACGGGATTTTAGGTTATATCCATTTGACTCAAAGTTCAAGGTTCAAAAGATAGTTTTACTTCAACCCTTAAACTTGGAACTTCAGACTAATTTCGCTAAACTCTTTCTCGTGCAAAACGAAGAAAATATCAATCGCCAATATTACACGTCGAATCAACAAGAATATGTCGAAATGCTTCCGCCGTCGCCGGATAATCCGCCGTGGAACGGTTGGATGGCACTCGGCGTTTGGATTTTGAGCATCGTTTTTATTATTGTTTTCCCGATCATCTTTATCGCGCCATATTTGATTCAGCAGAAGGCTAATGTAATGGATCAGACGGCGTTAACCGAATTGTTAACGAAGGACAAAACTTCGATTTTAATTCAGCTAATAGCGATTATTCCGGCACATATTTTTACGCTTCTCGCGGCGTGGTTAGTTGTTACAAGATGGCGAAAATATTCGTTCCGCGAAATGCTCGGTTGGGAATGGAACGGATTCAAAATCTGGCACGCTATTGTGATTACCGTATTTTTCTATGCGTTGGCGATTGCGCTGAAGTTAGTTTTCCCCGAACAGGAAAACGAAATGGACAAACTCATCCACAGTTCGCGGGCGGCGGTTTATTTGGTCGCGTTTTTTGCAACTTTTACCGCGCCGATTGTTGAAGAAGTCGTTTATCGCGGAGTTTTGTATTCGGCTTTGCAACGTAAATTCGGAATTATTTTAGCGGTGGCATTCGTCACGATTTTGTTTGCCGCCATTCATATTCCGCAATACAGCAGCAATAATGTTCCAGATTTTGCGGCGATTATTATTCTTGTCCTGCTCAGTCTGACGCTCACGATGATTCGCGTGAAAACGAAAAATCTGCTTCCGTGTATTATTCTGCATACAATTTTTAACGGTATTCAATCAATCCTGCTAATTTGTGAACCGTGGCTGCAATCGCTTTACGACCATTCACTTCCGAAAACCGAGGACGTTCCGGGAATAATTTTTCATCTTTTAAAATGAAAAAAGCGGCAGGAAATAATTCTGCCGCTTTTTACTTTTAATCTTCTCCCAAGTTAATTATCTTTAACTTCTTTTTCCGTTCGAGGAGCGACAATCGGCGGTGTTTCTCTTGCAGGTGGCGTTGATTGTGTTGGCGGCGTATAAGTCGGACGCGAATCGTTTTCGGTTCTTCGATTGGTATTCCAATTTCCGCTGTCTCTCTGCGTATTTCCGCTGTTGCTGTCAAAATTTGAATCGCTGCGGCTTTCGCTTCGCTGATTATTTTCAAATCTCTGGAACGTCGGAGTCCGTGAAGTTTCGCTGCGTTCACGATTGATCTGCACTTGCGCCGGAGTAATCGAATTGCTTGGATTTACAGGGTTTACCGGATTTACCGGCGGCGTGTAAACATACTGCGGCATTCGGCAATCCCACATACTGAATCCGTAGCCGTAACCGTAAGGTGATCCCCAACCCGAACCGAACGGAAGAAAACACCAGCGACCGGTAAATCTGTCGAAAACCCACAACCCAAAGGTGTTATACATATTCCAACCGCCGCGATTGAATGAATTAAGCAAAGTATTGCTCAAACTTCCCTGCTGCAATCGCGCGTTGATTTTGGCGGATTCTTTGGCGCGAAGCTGACTCCAAATGTCGAGTGCATCTTTATTATCACGGTCGAATTTTGCAATTGTCGCTTGCTTTCCGGTAATAATCGCGGTCTTTCCGCCTTTAATTTCGGCTTGGTCGTTGAGTTTGACTTTCCCCTTCCAGACGGAAAGTTTTCCGTTGCCTTCGGGCAGCACATCAACGCGATAAACGCCCGATTTTGTCAGTTCGACGGCAGCTTTCGGAAGTTCGACCGAAACTTTGAATTCGTTGTCGGCATAAACTTCAAAAATCGCGCTGCCGCTTAATAATTTGAGTTTGAGATTCTCCAAATCAGTCGAGGCGAACTCAAATTCCGAATTTACGCCGAGACGCACGAACGAACCCGGATTCAGCAAAATTTCGGCTTTGCCGTCTGCGCCGGTCGAGACTTTATCGCCGATTTCGAGTTTATCGTTTTTCAGCAATAATCCGCTTTTGCCGTCCTTTCGCACGACGGAAACTTTTCCTTCGACATAATTTATGCCGCCCGCCTTCGCGGAAATAACGTATAATTCGCCGGCGGCTGAAACTGTTTTATCATCCTGAGCGAACACAAAAGTAGAAAACAATACGCCGAGTGCGGCTATTGAAATAACAAATAGCAAGTTTTTTTTCATTTTTTCGACTCCTTATGAAGATATTTACAAACACTCTAAATCTTTTCGGCTAAAAATACAACATTTTTTCGTCACGGTTAAGAGCAAATTGTAAATCAAATGGTTGTAAAAAATAAAAGAACAACCTTTCTATTTGGAACGTAATCTAAAGGTTTGCTTGCCGCAGTTTGACAAGCAGCAGATCAAGAGGAAAAATTATGGCAACCTTTAAAGACCCGGTTAAATGTTTTGCACCACTCGAAGTCGTTGAAAGATTGCTGGAAATTCGTGCAGATTTAGGTTTTGCAGAAGTAATTTATTTGGATAGTTCAATCGAATTAGTGCAATTTTTCGACGCTTACGGATTTGACGTTTTTGCGTTATCAACATCAAATGAAAAATTAAATTACGGAGATTATCAAGCACCGATTGTGCCGGGCGGCGATGCTTTGCATTCTTCGATCACAGGTCATTAATACTTTTATACAATTCAACCAATGAAGAAACGCGGAAGGTGGTTTGAGAAATCAAAAAATCTTCCGCTTTTCTTATGTGAAAAAGTTCAAACTTTACAGAGCTTTGACGATAAACAGCGTCCCGTCATCATCAAGAAATTTCCGTTCGGTGAAATCGGCGACGGCTTTGCGAATGAAGTCAATCATTTCTTTGGCAGGAAGCGCGATTCCGGCTAAAACGCAGTCAGCGAGTCTTTCCTTGCCGAATTCTTCGCCGTCTTCGCGGGCGGCTTCGGTGATTCCGTCCGTATATAAAACTAAAACCTGTCCGCCTTCAAACTTAATAAAATGCTGGTGATAACGCATTTCGCGGAACATTCCGAGCGGCAGATCGCCGTATTCGACGAATCGGTGTTCGCCGTCGGGTTTCATCAAAAGCGGCGGATTGTGTCCGGCGTTCGAGAAAACGAAAGTGCGGTTGGTCGCGTCCAAACTTCCATAAATTGCCGTGATAAATTGGTGCGATTCGACCGAATCCCACAAAAGATTACTGACTTTTGACAGAGCAATATTCGGCGCGTAACCGATTTGGACGGCTAACCGCAGCGAAGCACGCAAGAAAGCCGTCAAAAGCGCGGCAGGCAAACCTTTGCCGACGGCATCGGCGACGACGATTCCGATTTGGTCGTCGAAAACCTTAACCCAATCATAATAATCGCCCGAAACTTCTTCGGTCGGGAAAATATACGCGCTGATGTCGAAACCTTTGACTTTCGGATCGTTGTCGGGAAGCAATTCGAGTTGGACTTGACGAGCAATTTCAAGCTGCGCCTGCAAACGCTTTTTCTCGACAAGTTCGCCGTAAAGTTCCACCTTCTCGATAATTATCGCCACCTGCGAAGCAAGCAGTAGTAAAATTTGTAAATCGTCGTCGTTGTATGCAGCGATTCGGTCGCTTTCGAGATCGAAAACGCCAATCACTTTGTCGTTGGAAATTATCGGTGCGACCATTTCCGAACGCGTCTGTTCGCGGGCGTGAAAATAACGCGAGTCCTGATAGACATCCGGTGAAATCAGCGGTTTGCCGGTTTGTGCAACATAGCCGATAAAGCCTTCGCCCATTCTGATTCGCGGTTCGACGAGCGCAAACGGAATCTTATAACCGCGCAGGGTTTTAGATTTAAAGATGTAAGGATTTTCGCCGCTTTCATCGTATTCGATCAGAAAAATTCCCGCCGCGTCATAGTGAATCAGCGAACCGAGCGTGTCCATCACGAGCGTCAAAACTTCGTCCAAATCAAGCGAACGGCTGATTTTTTTGGTGATGTCGAGGAGCATTCGCAGTTTATCTACGGTTGTCAAATCTGCGTCAGGTTGGGAACTTTGAAAATTAGGATCGGTCATTTGCTTTGTAAATTCGGCTTGACAATTGTAAATGGTAAATCGTTAATTGTTAAATTGTTACAGATTAACTGCACAATTAACAATTTACGATTCACGATTCACGATTCACCATCAACGAATTTTTGTATTCGTCCCACAGACGCGAAATTTTCATCCGAAATTCAACCAATTCCTGACTGACGTTAAAATGGCGGGCGATTTCGCGTGAAGTTTTGCCTTGAAGAATAAATCGTCGCAGTGCCGAATAAGGCACAAGTGCCGCCGCGCCGACCGAATATGCTTCTTCTTCGATTTCGGCGTGATAGTCACGGGCAATCACTTTGCCTTCTTTGTTGTAATTTGTAATGGCGAGGCGCGAAGGTTTATGACCGAGAAAAACGTGACTGATTTCTTCCATCAAAGTCGCGTTTTGCCGGTTTGCGCCGTGTGTCGGATTGAGAATTATCAACTTTCTGCCGTCCGGCAAAGTCTGCGAACACGCGCCGCCCGACCATTTATCTTTCCCGTCGTTCAAAAGTTGCTGTTTGGTTTCTTCCGACAAAAAAGGTTCGATTTGGTCGAACGAAGCGACCAAAAGATTCGCGTATTTCGCCAAATCAAACGGATTAAGCCGTTCTTCATCACGCCGCAAACCGGCAAATTCGCGCAAACCGATTGCTTTTATTTCGTAATTTCTGCCTTTATTTGTCGGCGGAAGATTTTCTGTGTCCACGATTGAAAATTATACAATATTTCTAGGTTTTAGAGTCTTTTTCGATAATTTGAAAAATAAACATTGCCAAAATAAGAGTTGAAATTCCGATCAGAAAAGATAAAATTTTTGAAAATAATATATTGTCGGGAAAACTTGCAGATACTAAATTTGTTTTGTTATTCAAATTATAACCAAGTAATAAGGCGGTGATGGGAATACTCACCTTTTTAATGACTTCTCTGAAATTAAAAGGTTGATTTTTTTGCCTCTCCAAAATTTGCTGAATTACAAAATAGATTAAGAACGCCAGAAGAAAAAACGCATATAATTTCAACGTCCCATTAAAAGCATCGGTCAAAAAATGTATGGAAACCAAAAAAACCGCAGTTGTAAATAAATAAATTCTGTCCTTCACAAAACTTACGTTTTTTTGCGGTTCTCCATTATCGGCTAATTCTTCCATAATATTGAAATATAATTCCGGCTGAGTCAGAGTAAATTCAAGGTTGAAGTATGGGCAGAAACCCGCGCGTGAGCAAGGGTGCAAAAACGCGAAACTTCTGCACCCTTGCTCACGCGCGGGTTTCTGCCTTTGAATTTAACACCTTACATTCATCTCGAAGTTGCTCTAAATTACAACCTGAATTTAATTCCAACCGAATCAACTTCTTTGTATTCCGAATCAACGTCTTCGCTTGAAAGTGCGACGCGGTAATTTTTCGATTGTTTTTGTTTTGTAATTAACAAATCGTCCTTTGTTTTGAGCAGATCGGCGCGGTTATAAACTGAGATTTCAAAATTGTAGCCGTGCGTGATCGCGTCTTTCGGACAGGCTTCGACGCAGAAACCGCAAAAAATACAGCGTCCGTAATCAATGTTGTAAACTTTCGCGTAGCGTTCGTCGCGTCCGACTCTTTCCGCATAAGGTCGCGCATCGGTTTCGGCTTCGATATAAATGCAGTCCGACGGACACGCCGCCGCGCATAAATAACACGCGACGCATTTTTCCTTGCCGCTTTCGTCAACGTGAAGCAGGTGCATTCCGCGATAACGCGGCTGAACCGTAATCGGCACATCAGGATACTGCACCGTCCATTTTTCACGCGGAATCTCGGAAATCGTCCGTTTCATTCCCTTCAAAACAGCGATTGTTGATTGAAAAACATCAGTAATAATTGACATAAAAACTAACCGTTATAAATTGAAGCTCCGATTAAACCAACATATACCAAAATAATAAATATCCAGTATAACGCGTAAAGCACGAAGAATATACCGCCGACAATCATTCCCGCCATTGCCAAACCTTTGCCGCCATATTGATTCGGATCGGTGTTGACATTTTTCATTCCTAAATAACCCGTAATTAACGCGACGATTCCGGTTACTGGGGCAATGTAGCAACAAACCGATAAAATTCCGAAGACCAGCGAGATAATCGGCAGAGTCTGATTTTGTCCCTGCATTGCGACCGGCGGCTGAAACGGCGTTTGTGCGCCCAAACCTTGATCCTGCCAACCGGCACCCGGCGCGGGCGGCGGATTCCAGTCGTTTTGCTGTAACGGCTGATTGCCGAAAGACTGGTCGTTCATTTGACCGAATTGTCCGTTGCCGAACTGTTGCGGCGGTTCTTGATAGGTTGGCAACGGCGGATCAAACGATTTTGGTGCATTGTAAGATTGCTGCGGTGAATCAAACGACGACTGCGGTGATTCAAAAGGCGATTGCGGAGTTTGACCGAACGGCGATTGCGGTTCGTTTTCAGGCGACACTTTTGTTTCGTTGAGCGACGGAATATCAAACGGTGTCGGAATCGGTTCATTATTCGGTTTTGAAAACGGCGAATCGCTCCAGTTGCTCTGCGGCGGCGTTGCGGCATCCCACGAATTTTGAATCATCGTCGCGGGCAGATTATCTTCTTCTGCTTCGTCTTTTACAGATGAATTACCAAAATTCGGCGGACTCAAATTCGGCTGGTTAAATTTCGGAGGTTCAGGCTGTAAAACAGTCGGATCGTCCGAAATATCCGGCGGTGTCGGCAGCGGTTCGCTCGGCTGTGAAAATCCGCTGAACGGCGAAGACGGCGTTTCGGCTTTAATTTCGTCTTTGATTGACTCGAATTTCGGCGTTTCCGGTTTTGGCGGATCAATTTTCGGCGTTTCTCTCACGATTGGCGCGACGACCATCGTTTTCATCGGATCGAATTCTTCGGGAAGCTGCAATAAATCGCCGCTGTCATCGGTCGGACTTGAATTCGCCATCATTGTTTTCAACGAATCGTCAGAAGGAATCGAAGAAAATATGTCTTCCTGTCGAACAACCGTTGTTTTTAACGGGTCATCCGCTTGAGTTTCAACAATCGGGTCGCCGAGAGGTGTTCCGTCAGTCTGGCAAAACCGCATCGAATCAGGAAATTCTTTCTGGCAATTCGGGCATTTTTTCATTATGTTTCCGTCCTTTTTAGTTTGGGAAGTTCAGAAAGTTTAGAAAATTTGGGAAGAAAATTTATTTTCCTGTTTCCCGAACTTTCTAAACTTCCCGAACTTTCTAAACTTTTATAGCCTTTTACTTAAACTAATTCAAGTTTGCTAAAGAAATATGCGATTTCAATCGCCGCGTTTTCATCCGAATCCGAACCGTGAACGGCATTTTCACCGATTGAACCGGCAAAATCCTTCCGCAAAGTTCCGTCCGCCGCTTCCGCCGGATTCGTCGCGCCCATCAAATCGCGCCACGCTTTGACCGCGCCGTCTTTTTCGAGTGCCAAAACAACGCACGGACCGCTCGACATAAATTCCGTCAATTCGACGTAAAACGGACGTTCCGCGTGAACCGCATAAAATCCCTGCGCGTCTTTGAGCGATTGATGAATCAATTTCATCCCGCGAATCTGAAAACCGTTCGACAAAATTCTGTCAATAATTTTTCCGCTATGCCCTTTTGCCACCGCATCAGGCTTGATAATTCCAAATGTTAAATTACTCATTATTTATTATTTTTCCTCTTATTAATGTCTTGTTCAACTGTAATTGTGTTTATATTTACAAAAACGTCCAACGCAAAATCAAGATTCATTTGTCCTTTTGATGAACCAATAAACTTGAAATTCTTTAATATAAATTTCTCAAAATTAGGGCTTTCAACCGTAATTTCATACTTTGTGATTTTCTGATTCAAAATCGGTTTATATTTATCCAATGGTAAGTTCAAAATATAAACACCTTCTTCATTGGTTAGAGCCACGAACTTTTCACCTTTTTGATTTACTGCTGTTATTTTTGAATTAACAATCAGCGAACCGTTAGGATCATAAACACTGCCTGTCAGAACTGCTTTTTGAGCATTTGCCGCAACAACCAAACCAAACATCAAAACTAAAATCTGCAAAATTTTCATGAATTACCTCAATTGAATAAATCTTTTAGTTCTGATGAGATGCGCGTCGGTTTGGATGTTTTGCGGTCAAGCATACACCAGACGGTTCTCGATTTTGCGAGCAAATCTGTGCCGCGTGTGATTTCAACGAATCTTTCGCAGGTGACGGCTGTCCACTCTCCGACCCAAGTCGTCGCCGTGATCTTTTCATTTTCAAACGCCTGTTTTTTGTAATCAATCTCGTGACGCAGCATTATCCAGATGTATTTTGCCTGCTGTTCTTCGTTCGTCGCGTTTAACCAATGCGCGACCGCCGCGTCCTGCACCCAGCGAACGTAAGCGACATTATTGACGTGACCGAGTTCGTCAATATCGCTTCTTTCAACGCTGAATTCGTGCGAAAACTTCATTTATTCAAAATACTAAAAGACTGGAGCGCAATCCGTCCCGGTTGCATTGAGTGTTTGCTTCAAACACGAAAAAGCGTTTCGCTGACTTTTACCTTGATAAATAACGGAGTTTACTTTCGCGCCGAAGCGACGCTCAATGCAACCGGGACGGATTGCGCTCCAGTCGGTTGAAAATTCATTATTTAGCCAAAATATTCAAAATCTCCACCGACAAACCTTCGTTTCCGTAAGTGCGAAAAAGCGTCTGCGTTTCCGTGTTGCTGAACAAAATCACACTCCAGTCGTCGTCCGGCGCGATGATATTCAAGTTGCAAAATCCGCCGACATTTCCCTGTCTTTCAACCATTCGATGCTGCTTGCCGTCCGCCAACTTTAAATCATAAGCCCAACTGCCGAGCGCGACAAAATATAATTTCGGCGACGGCGTGAACATTTCCTTAGTCAAATCCTTCGACAAAAGTTTGTTGGTGAGCAACGCTCTGTCCCACAAAAACATATCGTCAATCGTCGAATATGCCGAAGCCGCTGCTTGGTAATTCTGCAACCGGAAAGGCGTTTCGATGATGAATCTGCCGTCTTTGCGATAATATCCGCTTGCCTGATTTTCGACGATTTCCTGCGTATAAACGCCCGAATTTTTCATTCCGAGCGGCGTATAAATCTTTTCGCGTAAATTTTGTTCAAACGATTTACCCGAATTTTTTTCGATAATTGCACCCAAAATTATAAAATCAGCATTGTTATAATTAAACTTCGTTCCCGGCTCAAAAGTCAGATCGCCGCTTAAATAATTTTTGACAATATAATTTACATCCGTCAATTTCTCATCGTCGCTCTGATAAAACGCCAAAGTATCGAACGTCGGCAAACCTGAAGAACTGTTGAGCAAATCACGAAGGCGAATTTTACTGCCCGTATCTTTTCGATAATCGGGCAAATAATCGCTGATTGTTTTATCTAAATCAAGTTTATTTTCAGCGACAAGCTGCATTATCAGCATCGCCGTAAACTGCTTGGTAATCGAGCAAAGACGAATTTTCGTGTTGACCGAATTCGGAATTTTCCACTCACGATTTGCCAGACCGACTGCACCTTTGTAGATAATTTTATCGCCTTTCGCAATCAACGCCACACCCGAAAATTCGCCTTTTGCATAAGCATTTTCGAGTGCTTTTTGAATTCTCACTTTCGGCGATTGAGCATTCGCAACCGTCAAAAAACCGCATACAATCAACAAAAAATAGATTTTCAAATAACTTGTTCGAGCCATAAAGTTTTAGTTTTTTCCTTTTTGTAAAAATATTAATACGTCAGGAAAACACTATTCGATTCAAATTTGTGACAATAAACTAAAAATTGCCAACGATTTAACTTTGGCAAAAATAACGGAAAAAATCTAACCGACAAACTATTTTTTGAA
The DNA here is from genome assembly GCA_965247805.1 of Pyrinomonadaceae bacterium. Lineage (GTDB taxonomy): Bacteria > Acidobacteriota > Blastocatellia > Pyrinomonadales > Pyrinomonadaceae > JAFDVJ01. The sequence continues at coordinate 1,434,040 of OZ252034.1, read as the reverse complement.
ATTATTCGCCGATTTTTACTTGCTAATCTAACAAACATCGGCTATTCTTTCGCCAAATCATTCAATCAAAAACGGAGGACAAATTTATCAAAAACACTAAATTTATCAGCGGTATTCTGGCACTTGCCATTTTAATCACTGTCGGAATGGCTTGCAGCAACTACGGCGAAAAACTTGAATTTAACGGCGGCGAAGTTTATTACACGAAAAACGTGACCGAAGCCGATGCCAAAAAACTCGGCGATTATCTGGTCAAGGAAGGTTATTTTGACGGCAAACCGAAAACCGTTCAACTCGATAAATCAGGTTCGACTTACCAAGTCAGAATGGTGATCCAAAAGGAAAGTCAAACCGATCCGAAAATTCTCGAAGCCCTGAAAACATTCGTCGGTCAAATCTCCAGCGAAGTTTTCGCTAATGGCGCAACCGAAATTCACATTTGCGACGATTCGCTCAAAACAGTGCAAGTAATTAAACCTTAATTTTACTTAAATATTTACAAAAAGAAGCGGCAAGTTTTCACAAAACTTGCCGCTTCTTGACTTGAACGGCAAGCGCGATGCCTTCACTCCAAAAATTAAACGGCGGCTTTTTGCGCGAGAAGTTCCTGAACGGCTTTGCCGATGTCGGCAGGCGATTCGACAACCTTGATTCCGGCTTCGGTTAAGGCTTTCATTTTTTCGGCGGCAGTTCCTTTTCCGCCCGATATAATTGCGCCGGCGTGTCCCATTCTGCGTCCCGGCGGCGCGGTTTGTCCGGCGATGAAGGCGACAATCGGTTTCGTGACATTATCTTTCGCGTAAGCCGCCGCGTCTTCTTCGGCAGTGCCGCCGATTTCTCCAATCATAATAATCGCGTCGGTTTCGTCGTCGGCTTGAAATAATCTCAAAGCGTCCGTGTGGTTTGTTCCGATGATCGGATCGCCGCCAATGCCGATGGCGGTTGATTGTCCCAAACCTAAAGAAGTCAATTGTCCGACGGCTTCGTAAGTTAAAGTTCCCGACCGCGAAACGACTCCGATTCTGCCTTCTTTGTGAATATGTCCGGGCATAATTCCGATTTTGCATTTTCCGGGCGAGATAATTCCGGGACAATTCGGACCGATCAGACGCGTTTCCGTATCACGCAGAAATTCCCTGACTTTAATCATATCGGCGACCGGAATTCCTTCGGTAATACAGACGACGAGCGGAATTCCCGCTGCCGCCGATTCCATAATCGCGTCTGCCGCAAACGGCGGCGGAACATAGATCACCGAGGCATTTGCGCCGGTTTCACGAACCGCATCGGCAACCGTATTGAAAACCGGAACGCCTTCGTGGGTTGTGCCGCCTTTGCCCGGAGTGACACCGCCAACGACGTTCGTGCCGTATTCGATCATCTGCAAAGTGTGAAATGTTCCTTCTTTTCCCGTGATGCCTTGGACGATAAGGCGCGTATTTTTATCAACTAAAACGCTCAAAACTTATTTCTCCCTAAAAAAATTATCTGTTGTAAAACAATGAGAAAGTATAACACGACGCACGTTTTTGTCAGCAATTGGTAAAATTAAAACTTTGGCGAAACTTTATGGTATGGAATTACGTTTTCAATAGCGTCGAACATTTCAGGCATATTTGAACTAAAATTAATTCAAAATCTTTGGTATTGCCATCGAGCAGTTTAGTAATTCAACATAAACCATCTGCTGCCACAGGCGGTTCTGACAAATTTGATGAGGCATTTTTATTCATTCTATTTTGACGCTTTCCTAATCGCGGTCAAATCAATTTTGGAGCATAAATTACGCGCCTTTTTGACTTTGATCGGAATAATTATCGGAGTCGCGGCGGTCGTCGTGGTCGGCGCGTCAATCAGCGGTTTGAATTCGTATGTTTCGACGCAGATTACAAAAGTTCTCGGCGCGAATCATTTTATGATTGCGCGAATCGCTTTTTCGGGAAGAATGGATGAAGAGGCATTTGAACGCGCCAACCGCCGCAACAAAAAACCGACTTGGGATGAATATTTATATGTCAAAGAAAACTGTAAAAACTGCTCGGAAGTCGGCGCACAAATGGTCAGCGGCGCAGATTTCAGCGAAGAAGGCGTGGAAATGCCTTCGGTCACGATTAACGGCGTGACATCGAATTTTGATGTGATGGAAGACAAAACAATTATCGAAGGTCGTTTCTTTTTGCCGGACGAAGAAGCGCGTTCGGCGCACGTTTGCGTGATCGCCGACGACGTGCGCGAAAAATACTTTTCAAACGGTTCGGCAATCGGTAAAACTATCAAGCTGCACGGCTTACCGCTTTTAATCGTCGGTGTTGAAGACAAACGCGGGTCGCTTCCGGGCAGTTCGTTTAACCGCTCAATTTATATTCCGGTGACGCTGCACCGTCAAATTTTCGGCAGCGGCGACAACGGTTTGCAGATTCACGGCAAAGGCAGAACGCCGGAAACATTTGACGCGGCAATCGAAGAAGCGCGAACACTGCTGCGAAACCGGCGCGGACTCGTCGGCAGTGAAGACGATTCTTTCGGCTTGGTCAATACCAAAGAACTCGGCGGACAAATTGACCAATTTACAAACAGCATCGCGGTCGTCGTCGTGCCGATTACGCTGATAACTTTAATAGTCGGCGGCATCGTCGTAATGAATATTATGCTCGTTTCCGTCACAGAAAGAACTTTTGAAGTCGGTTTGCGAAAAGCCTTGGGCGCGACGCGCAAACAGATTTTGCTGCAATTTTTGATTGAATCGGCACTGCTTTGTCTGCTCGGCGGAATTTTGGGTTTAATGCTCGCGGTCGGTGTCACGCTTTTAATTACACTGCTTGCCGGAATCACGATGACCGTCACGCCGACTTACGTTATTTTATCAGTTGCCGTTTCGAGCATTATCGGCATTATCGCGGGAATTTATCCGGCGTGGAAAGCCGCGCGGCTCGATCCGATTGTCGCGCTGACAAAAGCATAAATTTTAATGGTAAATGGTAAATGGTGAATGGTGAATGTTCAGAAATTCATAATTTACCATTTACCATTTACCATTCACCATTAATTATGAAATTTTCGACATCTCTGCCAATCGAAGTTCTGAAAATGGCGTTAGACAGCATTCGCGTCAATAAATTCCGTTCGGGTTTGACGGTTTTGGGAATTGTCGTCGGCGTGGTGACGGCGATTGTCGTCGCTTCGATTTTGACGGGAATGCGCCAGTCAATCGTTTCGACCATCGAAGATTACGGCACGAACAACATTTACGCTTTTCACCAAACCATTGGTCTGAGCGGCAATGACCGTTCGGAGCGCAACCGCAAAGTTTTGACCGAAGACGATGCAAAAGCGATTTTGGCGCAGTCAGCCGCCGTCGAAGATATTGCGCTCGTTGCGCCGCGTATCGGCAGTTTCGGCGATGGTTTTGACGATAATTTGACTTATGAAGGGAAAAATTATCGTTGGGCGAAAACCGACGGAGTTTCGCCGAATTACGATAAAATCGTCAATCTCACGCTCCACGAAGGCAGATTTATTTCCGAATCGGACAATTATCAACGCCGCAACGTGATCGTCATCGGCGTGGACGCGGCGACCGCGCTTTTCCCGACGCTAACCGACGGAATTGCCGGCAAAGTCGTCCGAATGAACGGCACGACTTGGGAAATTATCGGTGTTTTGGAAAAGCGCAAAGCCGGATTTTTCGGCGAAAATGAAGAAGACAGCAAAGTTTTTCTTCCCATCCGAACCGCCCGCAAAGTCGCGCCGCAGCGTGAATATCTGCTGCAAATAATTCAGGCGAAACAAGGCAGACTAAACGAAGCATTAGGAGACATCGAATCTATTTTACGTCAGCGGCGTGGTCTCAAAGCCGATCAAAAAAACGATTTTGATGTTAAAGGCGCGAGCGCGTTCATCGAACAATTCGATTCGATCACGGCGATGGTCGGCTTGATTGCGATTGCGATTTCGAGTTTGGGATTATTAGTCGGCGGAATCGGCGTGATGAATATTATGCTCGTTTCGGTCACGGAAAGAACCAAGGAAATCGGCATTCGCAAAGCCATCGGCGCAACCAAAGGCGCAATCGTCCTGCAATTTCTGCTCGAAGCGATGACGCTGACATTTTTTGGCGGCGTGGTCGGCGTTCTCATCGCTGTCGGCATCAGCAATCTGATTATCCTGTTTATCCCAAGCATTCCCGCGCAAATTCCGCTCTGGGCAGTCATCACCGGCTTAACCGTTTCCGTCGCCGTCGGGCTAATCTTCGGCGTTCTCCCGGCACGCAAGGCTTCAAAATTAGACCCGATTGAATGTTTGCGTTATGAATAATATTTTTTCGTTAATATTATGCCGCGACTAATTCTTTGAGTTGCTCGGCAACTGCCCGCACAAATTCTTTGTTCTTTGCAATTTCATTAACCTTTTGTCCGTCAATCTTGCTTATCGCCAAATCTTTTTCCATTATCCGGCGAAGTTCCGCGTTGATCTGAGTTTGATAAGGCGCAGCATTTGAATCGGCGGAGCGTTGGCGAAAATGCTCTAAAACATCGCCGTCAATCCACATTGTGATCTTTATTTTTGATTCGGAAGACGTTGTGACAAATCTTGAGCGACGATATTTTTTAACTCCGTTTGTCGGAAGTTCATCTTTGGGAACACCGAGTTCGCGCAATTCTTGAACATCTTTTTCGCTGTATTCAACTTCCATTACTTTATCTGTCGAGTTCGTTTCTTGCCTTTTCATAATCCTGCCCTTCGCTTTTCTGGCAGAAATAATAGAGATCAATTCAACTCAATTGTTTGTTCAAAATGCGGCACGACTCGTCAACAATCTTTGAGTTGCCTCATTTATAAACATCCTCTATGTTTGGTATGAGAGAAGTCAATTCTATTGAGTCTGTTTGGGGCGGCGTGTCTGAATAAATAGATTTTGATAATTCATTGCCGGAGATTTTAGCGAGAATTAAAGTCGTGTTGAACATCCCGCCTTTGGAGTTCATTTTATCAATTAAAAGAGTTCCTGCCTGAGAAAGATTGTCTTTATTTTGATTTATTATTTCTCGAACATCTTCATCACTCAGACAGTAGTCATTGGGCGAAATCCTTGTATTACAAAGTCCCTGAGTGCAAAGCAGTAAAGTGTCCTGATCCTCAGGATTAAATGTCAACACTTGCGAAGCGGTAGAAAAGTAAGAGTCTGATCCCAAAATATACCAGAGGGGTTGATTGCACAATAATTGCGTTCGTGCAGCTTCTTCCGAAATAATTCCTTTATCTATGAAAATTTGAGTATAAGTTTGGTCTTTTGTAATTTGATAAATGTTATTTTGTCGGAGCAGATAAAGACGGCTGGTTCCGAGATGCAAAACATATATTTTACTATCTGCAATGATTACACCCGTAAAATTTGAGTAACCGTCAAAGTCCTCAACTTTATTGCTTTTATCCAATATTTCCACGTCAACTTTAACGATTGCAGACAATAATTTTTTCAACGCTGACAAACCGCTGATAGATTTTTTTGAAGGCTTATAAGTTAAAGTTTTCCTAACCCGGTCAATTACCATTTGCGAAGCAATTTTCCCTTCATTTCCCCGACCACCATCGGCAACGGCAAACAAGACTTTTTGATCTTCTACACAAGATTCAAGTGAAGATAATGCTTCCACTTTGTTGTCAGCAGTAAATTCATTGTTTTCTAAATTCAAAACAAGAAAATTATCGGAATTAGGGACATTAATTTCCCTTAAAGAATTTCCAGTATCTGATTGCGCGTAAAGTTCAATTTGCATAGCTGTAAAACCGTAATTCCCTCTTGCTAAAAATTACTCCAGCTCAATCGTCTGCTCAAAATGCGGCACGACGACATTCCAGCCGAATTCTTCGCGGATGTGTCCTGCCATTGCTTCGGCGGCTTCGGGTTCGCCGTGAGTTGTAAAGACGGTTTTCGGCGGGGTTTCGCGTAATGGAGAAAGCCAGCGCAGGACGGCTTTCCAGTCGGCGTGGGCGGAAAAGCCTTCGACTCTTTCGACGTGGCAGCGCACGGGAATCCAGTTTTTGAAAATCTTGACTTCCTTTTCGCCGTTTTGGATTCTGCGCCCCGTCGTTCCCGATGCCTGGTAGCCGACGAAAATGATCGTCGCGTTTTCGTTCGGCAAAATCCGCATTGCGTGATGGAGAACGCGTCCGCCGGTCAGCATTCCCGATGCCGAAATGATAATTCGTGCGCCTTTCATATCATTGATTGCTTTCGATTCTTCGCGTGAATTCGCCGTCTGCATCCAATCGGGGCGCAGCGGATGGATTTTTTTAGCGAGAATCGAAGCGTATTCTTCGTCGTGTTCTTCCGAAAAACGATTGTAAATCTGCGTCGCCTGCGCCGCCATCGGCGAATCTACGACGACCGGCATCGAAGGAATTTTGTGTTCGTCTTCGAGTTCGCGGAGCATATAAAGAATCTCCTGCGTCCTGCCGACGGCAAACGCCGGAATCAGAATCGGTGCGTCACGCTTAAAAGCCTCGTTAATTATTTCAGCAAAACGCACGTCGGAAGTCACTTCGCCGTGCAGACGGTCGCCGTAGGTTGATTCGCACATCAAATAATCGCAAGCCGGCGGCGGCGCAGGATCGTTGATAATCGGCTGATCGTAATGACCGAGATCGCCTGAAAAAAGAAACTTGATCGAATCGCCGTTTTCACGCGCATTCGCCATTTCGATTAAAACTTCGCTCGCGCCGATGATGTGTCCGGCGACGCGAAAGCTCGCCGTGATGCCTTCGCAAATCTCGTGCGGCTCGCCCGTGTTCGGCACGGGATTTAATAATTTGAAGGTTTCTTTCGCGTCCGTTTCGTCGTAAAGCGGCAGCGCGGGCGAGTGCGAAGTCAGATTATGACGATTACGGTAATCGGCTTCTTCGGATTGCAGATGTGCCGAATCAAGCAACAGAATTTTCATTAAATCAGCGGTTGCGCGTGACGTAAAAACTTTTCCGGCAAAGCCTAATTTTACAATTCGCGGCAAAAATCCGGTGTGATCAATGTGCGCGTGCGTGATAATCACGGCATCGAGTTCCGACGGATTGAACGGCGGATCGCTCCAGTTTCGCTCGCGCAATTCCCTTTCGCCCTGAAAAAGTCCGCAGTCAACTAAAATCTTTTTGCCGTTCGATTCGAGCAGATATTTTGAGCCTGTCACCGAACCGACTCCGCCGTAAAATGTAATTTTTGCCATAATGTTGTTGGGGGAATTTCTAGTTTGCTTCCGCTTTGATGAGGATTATATCTTGAGTTGCGGTTCCGCGCACGAGATAAAGTTTTTTACCGTCGGGCGAAACAGCGTAGCGAATGATTTTTTCGAGATTGAAATTCGTGATTTTTGAGGTTTTGCCGTCTGCCGGATTCAGTTTCCAAACATCCGTGCTGTTGCCGCTCAAATCGGTGTAGTAGATAAATTTTCCGTCCGGCGACCATTTATATAGATTGCTGTTGAGTGTTTTCAAAATCTGTTTAGCCGAACCGACATTTTTACCGTCAAACGGCGCAATATAAAGCGAAGCCTGCGGAATCACACCGTTATTAAACTGTACCGGCGCATTAATATAAAGCAGATGTTTTCCGTCAGGCGAAAGTCTTGCCGCATCAGGATATTGTTTCTCATCCTTGAGAAGCGCACTTGTCTCGCCGGTTTCGGTATTGATTTCCATAATTGCCGGAATCGCGCTGTTTTTATCACGCACGACGAAAATTACGATTTTTCCGTCAGGTGAAACGCCGCTGATTGTTTCGAGAATTTCCGGCGTTTTTGTGATCTGCACCGGATTTGAACCGTCCGCGTTCATTCGCCAGATGTCATAACTTCCGTTGCGAAACGATTCATAGAAAATAAAATTGCCGTCCGCAGTCACAAACGGATAAGCATTTCGCCCGCTGTTTTTCGCCGTCAGGGGTTTAGCGACATTATTTGCGAGGTCCATTTCCCAAATTTCGGAATTATCTTTGTTAATCTGTTTCGCGTAGATAATTTTGCCGTTCGGGGCAATCGTTATTCCTTCCAATCCTAAACGGTCTTTGTCGTTCGGACTGATTTGACGCGCCTTTCCGGTGGCGATTTCCCATTCCCAGATTCCGGCGAGCAAACTTGCCTGAATCGTCGCAATCGTCTTGCCATCAGCAGTCACGGACGCGCCGTAATAGCTATTCGTATCTTTTGTGATCTGCTTAACATCGCCGTTCGGATAACCGAAAATATAAACTTTTGAATCTTCTTCCTCTTCGTAAAAGCCCGAAACAATCAAACCCGAACCGTCTTTCAGCCACTCGAAATCTTTCGCATAACCCCAATATTTACCGATTTGCGTCATCTCGCCGCCGGTAATCGGCATTGTCACGAAAAAAGATGAAGGCTTGCCGAGTGCGATGCTTTTATCAGCCGACAACGCCGCAATTGTTTTGCCATCAGGGGAAATCTGCGGATTATAGAAAAATTTATCGGTCGAAAATATTTCGGTTTCATCGCCGCCGTCGGCTTTTATCTCGATGATCTTATCAAGCGCGGGATTGATGACGTGCCGGTGAAAAATCAAACTTTTTCCGTCGGGACGAAACGAAACGCCCGAATCAACATCGTAAGCAATCTGCCGAAGTTCGCCGCCAAGCGTCGGCACTCGATACAAAATAAAACCGAGCGCGCCTTTCGGCTGCATCGTAAAATACAGATAGTTTGCGTCGGGTGAAAACTTCAAAATACCGATTTGATTGTCGTTAATCGGCGCGATTTCTTTTTCGCTGCCCGTTTCGATTTGACGCAGCATCAGATTCGGTTTTTTCTCGGAATTGCTCTGCACATAGACGAGATATTTGCCGTCGGGCGAAATTTTGATGTCGCCGGTGTTGTTGATTTTCGAGATTGTCGAGATATTCGGATTTCTGTCGAACGCATTAACAAGCAGCGGTTTTTGCAGCCAATAAACACTCAAAACCGACAAAGTGCCAAGAAAAATTACACCGAGTAGTGCCGCCAGAGCCATCGAATAATGTTTTTTGACCGGCAAAGTTTTTCCTTCGATGCCCGTTCCCGTCGTAGTTCCGTTTTCAAGAAATTGTGTTTTCGCAACTTCGTCGGTTGATTTCAAAAGCGTTTTGCCCGTCAGACGGTCAATTCCTTTCGAGCGCATTCCGCTCAAACGCTCCGGCGAAACCAGAATTTCGAGTTCGTGTTCCAGTTCCAGTTCGCGCCGCAGAGTTTTGACATCGAGCAGTAAATCCTTTGCCGATTGATAGCGTTCCTCGCGGTCTTTCCGCAGAGATTTTTTCAAAATTCGCTGAAGTTCCGCCGGCGATTCTTCGACGATTTCACAAATTGATAAAGGTTCTTTGTAGATAATATTTGCCAGAATGTCGGTCATCGTTTCGCCTTCAAACGGCGTGACTTCGGCAAGCATTTCATACAAAATAACGCCGACGCTCCACAAATCGGTGCGGGCATCGGTTTCTTTGCCGCGCGATTGTTCCGGCGACATATAGCCGATGCTGCCCATCACCATTCCGGCTTTCGTGCTGACGAGTTCGCGCGTTTCGGCTTCGCTTTCGACCTTAGTCGGTTTTGCTAAACCGAAATCCAAAACTTTGACGATGCCGTCGGCGCGAATCATTATATTTTCGGGTTTCAAATCACGGTGAACAATTCCGGCTTCGTGTGCGGCGGTCAAACCGTGCGTGATTTGTTCGGCGATGTGCAGAGCCGAACCGAACGTGATCGCTTTACGCTCAAGCAAACTTCGGAGAGTTTCGCCCTTGATATATTCGGTTGCAATATAAATCTGTCCGCTGTGTTCGCCGATTTCGTGAATCGTAATAATATTCGGATGATTGAGTGCAGAAACGGCGCGGGCTTCGAGTTTGAAACGATTGACGCGCTCCAGATTGCAGCAAAATTCGGGCAGTAAAACTTTTACGGCAATTTCGCGGTCGAGGTCTTCGTCGTGCGCGAGGTAAACTTCGCCCATTCCGCCGGCACCGATTTTTTGGCGAACTTCGTAACGTCCGAGTTTTGATCCAGATAACATTGCGATTTTTACTTCTCAATTTTTCTATTTGTTATAACGTATCGGGCAAGTTAAAAGTTTAATTTAGATTGTCTTTAAAACTGAAATGGAAAGGTAAAAAAATTGTCTGAACTGAGTCGAAACAACTTTCCTTACCTTTCCAATATTTATAGTTATACGGTTTTCAATAAACAAATGTGCATTAGCGATTTTCAAGCAGTCAGAACAGCGAACGGTAGCGACCTGTTAAATTCCGTTAAAGTTCAACCCGTCGCTATCGCTCAGGGTTCTGACTGCTTGCATATTTGTTAAGTAAAAAGCTATCAGAAAACACTGATTGTTAGAAAAAAGAAATTTAGGAAGTTTGAAAAGAAAGTTCAAACTGTCACAACTTCCTAAACTTCCCAAACTTCTAATTCACAAATTCTTTGGGAAACCTGATGACGTTGCCTTTATCAATCTCCTTGTCGCATTCCTTTCGCTGCCGCGCCGTTTTGAGCAGTTCGTTTGCCGTTTCGCCGTCGCGCCAAAAAGATGCCGCGCCAAAGTTTATTTCGAGATGAACTTTTTCTTCTTCCGGCAGTTCAAACGAATTTAAGATAAAGGCGCGTTTGATGCGCTGGATAATTTCTTCGCCGATCTCTTTTTTTGCGGTCGGTAAAACAGCGAGAAATTCGTCGCCCGACGAACGCGATAAAACGTCCATTTGGCGCAGTTGATTTTTAATAATTCCGGCGGCAAATTCGAGCAGACGGTCGCCCGCCGCGTGTCCGAATCTTTGATTGATCTCCGCGAAATTGCTGATGTCCATTGTCAAAATAGTTAAAGGTCGTTCGTCACGATAACGATGTGCTTCCGCCATTTGATTTTCCAAAACCAGAAAAAAAGCGCGCTCGTTCGGCAGATTTGTCAAAGAATCGGTCAGGGCGTTTGAAACGCTTTTCTCGAACGCGAAGGAGTTGGCAAAGAGCGGCGTAACCCGTTCACCGACTGCATTTAACAAAGTCAAAGAATTTTCGTCAAAACTACTTTCCGTGGTTCCGTATAAAACCAAAACGCCGAGAGTTTCGTCCCGACCGATGAGCGGGACGGCAATCGCCGAACTGAAATCTTTCAACAGTTCCGGCGCAAAAACTCTTTTCTCAATCAAAAGCGTCGGATCGGTCTGAATTTTGCCGCTTAAAAAAGCCTTCGCCGCCAAACCTCTGTTCGTATCGGCACTGGAATTCATAAATTCACGCGAATTTTCACCGACCGCATATTTAATCCGCAAAACCTTTTCGTCCGCCGCGCGCAGGAGCAGAACACACGCCGCAAACGGCACGATTTCGTTGATCCGACTGGCGACCAGCCGAAACATATCCGAAGTTTTAAGTGACGCGCCGAAAAATTCGTTGGCTTCTTCGAGCGCGAAAAGTTTTCCTTCAATGTCTTCGTTAATCGGCGAAAATGATTGTTCCGTTTGAAAGTCCGGTAGATTATTTCGCTGCCAAAAATAAAAAACCGCGCACATCAGCGGATAAATTACCGCAATTGCCAAAAAAACCGCCGCTTTTGCCTCAAACGAAAGTGTAGAACTGGAAACAAAAAAAGTCGCTGTGATGACGGTAAATGAAAAAACTGTTGTCAGCAAAAAACTGATGCCAAAAGTTTTGCTCGGAGATACGAAAATTTGCGGGTTTTTCATAAAATGAACGATGGAGTTTTGAAGATTTCGGAAGTGTGAAATTAATGCGGTTTCGGGAAGAACCGTTAAACTAAAAGATAACTTTTTGGCAATATGAAAGTCAATAGTTGATGTTTGCTAATTAAATTAATTTTTTTGATTTTATGGGGCGAATTTCAAGGAAACATTTTGAGAAATATTTCTCAAAATAAGTTTTTTTACCTATTTTTGAGTTGACTATTTAAAAATAGACTTTTATATTGTCCAATGTTCCAAAAAAAATAGTTTGAGGAACACGACTGTTTTAGGACGGTCGTTAAACTAATAAAGTAAATATAATTTTCTTTGAAGAAGAAGAAGACAGGAGAATTTAATCGAATGAAAAAAGTAATTGCTCTTTCAGCAGTTTTAACATTAGGCTTATTGGGCGCAGCTTGCCCCAGTGCAGAAGTAAACACCAACGGTGCCAGCAACGTCAACAAAGTGGCTTCTAATGCCAGCCCGATGACGACCAGCAGCCCGATGTCAACCAATAGCAGCCCGATGTCGTCAAACACCGGCGGCGGCAATATGTCCAACAGCAAAATGGATACTAATAAAATGGAATCCAACAAAATGATGGACAACAAAATGTCCAACAGCAAAATGGATGACAAGAAAATGGAATCCAACAAAATGATGGATAACAAAATGGCAACCAACAAACCGATGAACAAATAGTTCGTTATCAGTTTTAATAAAAAAGCACGTTGTCTGCAGACAGCGTGCTTTTTTATTTGTATAAATTTGTTATTTCACGCTGCTTTATAAAAGCCCGAATTTTGAAACTCAAAACGCAATCTGATATATTGTTTGCGTAAATCAAATGACACCCCGTTCAATCATAAAACTTCGTCCCGACATCACGCGCCCGAACCTTTTCGCGGGTGATTAATTTTTATTCTCAAAACTTACAGAAAATTTAACGTCGAATCTATTCGGCATCGTTACTTTATTTCTAAACACATTTTTGAGGAAAAATTTTATGACACCGACTACTGAATTACAGAAACCGATTATCAAGACCGAACTTCCCGGACCGAAATCGCAGGAAATTATTGCCGCTGACGCGAAATATGTCACGCCGAGCTATCCGCGCCCCGATTATAAATTAGTTGCAGAACGCGGTTACGGCGTGTGGATCGAAGACGCGGACGGCAACGTCTTTCTCGATTGCAATGCGGGCGTTGCCGTCTGTTCGACCGGACATTGCCACCCGGAAATCGTTGAAGCGATTATCAAACAGACGCAGACCTTAATCCATATGTGCGGCACTGATTATTACTATAAACAGATGCCGGACTTAGGCAAAAAGCTGAACGAAATCTGCCCGATTGAAGGTGATACCAAAACGCACTTTGCCAATTCCGGCGCGGAAGCCGTCGAAACTGCTTTGAAACTGGCGATGTATCACACGCGCCGCCAGAAATTTATTTCGTTTTTCGGCTCGTTTCACGGACGGACACTCGGCGCACTCTCGCTGACTTCATCAAAAAAGGCGCAGCGTCTCGGATTTATGCGTCAAGCACTCGATGTCGTTCACGTTCCGTATCCGAATTGTTATCAATGTCCCTTTAATTTGGGCAAATGCGAAGACGGTTCATGCTGTCTGGGAACGGTTGACTGGATTGAAAATCGTCTTTTCAACACGACCACGCCGCCCGAAGAAGTCGCCGGAATCGTTCTCGAAGTCGTGCAGGGCGAAGGCGGCTACATTCCCGCGCCAAAGGAATTTGTCCAAGCCTTGCGCCGAATCTGCGACAAACACGGCATTATGCTGATCGTTGACGAAGTGCAAAGCGGAATGGGCAGAACCGGCAAAATGTTCGCGCTCGACCATTACGAAGGCGTGAAAGCCGATATTATGTGCGTCGCCAAAGGCATCGGTTCAGGCTTGCCGATTGGCGCGTGTATCGCCCGCGCCGACATTATGGACTGGCACAAAGGCGCACACGCTTCGACCTTCGGCGGAAACCCGGTTTGCATCGCTTCGGCTTTGAAGACAATTGAATTACTCGAAAACGGTTTAGTTGAAAATTCGCAAGTCGTTGGCGATTATCTCAAAGAAGGTTTGAACAAATTAAAAGATAAATACGACGTAATCGGCGATGTTCGCGGTTTAGGATTAATGCTCGGAGTCGAATTCGTCGAATCGAAAGCGACCAAAAAACCGCATCCCGAACTCCGCGATAAAATCGAAATGGAATGTTTCAATCGCGGTTTGATTATCCTCGGCTGCGGAACTTCAACGATTCGCTGGTCGCCGCCATTAATTTTGACCAAGGAAAACGTAGATGTCGCGCTCGAAATTTTCGATCAGGCAATCACCGCCTCAGTCTAATTTTAAGGTCACAACCCAAAAAGCCGTAAACTGTTCAAAACATTGCGGCTTTTTGATCTTAAATCTTCTCGAAAGAAAATCTTGCTAATTTGTTCGACACTTTGTTAGTATTGAATTTGCAATCTCTACAATTCAATTCACAGAGGCATTCTCAATGACAAATTTTCTTCCTGTTCATTTGCTGACATCACGGCAAGCCATCTCTTTTTTTGTTCTTTTTACGCTGTTTATTTTTTGTTTTACTTCGATAATCAAAGCGCAGCCGGAATTTTCCAAAGACAATTTTCGACTTTTGAATGAACGAATTTATAATTCAAATTCATCGAAATATAAACTGCCGCAAGACAAATTTACTGCCCCGGAAATCTCACATCAAAGTCATAATTTAGTTGCTGACAGCAATGTAGATTCGACCTTTAACGCTTCTGTGACGGAAGGACCGGGCAATGTTGAGAAAACTGTTGTGCAACCGGACGGAAAAATCATTGTCATTGGGGCGTTTCAGCGCGCCAATGGTTCACGAGTTTCCAGTCTTGTGCGATTTAATACGGATGGAACTTTGGATACAACATTCAACCCCGGGACCGGTGTCCCGCCAATTTTCGGAATTAAAGCCGTTGCACTGCAAGCTGACGGAAAAATATTAATCGGCGGCGGATTTTCAAGTTTTAACGGTCAGCCGGTCAACGGCATTGCGCGGCTCAATTCTAATGGCAGTCTTGACTCGACATTTATCACAGATTCGTCAAACAGTTATTCGATCAATGATATTTTGATTTTGCCCAACGGAAAGATTTTGGTTAGCGGTTATTTAGGCGGCTCATATCTGGCTCGCCTAAATGCCAATGGTTCTTTCGATGCACTTATCGGAAATTTTAATAATTATGTGGATAAAATAGCTTTAGCTCCAGACGGTAAAATCGTCGTTGGCGGAGAATTTTCTCAACCGCGCCCCAATGTGGCGCGATTCAATACCGATGATACTTTAGACACAACTTTCAATCCGACAACCGGCAGCAACGGTTACTTGGTGAATAAAGTAATTGTTCAGCCTAACGGAAAGATTTTGGTTGCCGGAAATTTCTCAACCTTTAATGGTACGACAACCGATGGTTTTGTCAGGCTCAATGATAACGGGACGGTGGATACGACTTTCAGACTGAACGGGCAATCTTTTTCTTATGTCACAACTGACAGTTTGGCTTTGCAGGCGGATGGTAAAATCCTGATTTCTTACTACTATTACAACGGAACGGATTCTGCATTTGATATTCGGCGTTTCAATTCAGACGCGACACCCGACAATTCATTTAACACAAATGCCGTCAATAATATATTTGCAAGTGACTTGAACATCCTGAATGACGGAAGCATCTTGATCGCTACCGGAATTTTGTCAATAAATAATCAGCGACATTTTCGTTTGGCAAAACTAACTGCAAACGGAAGTTTGATCAATACTTTCAATCCGTCAATCTCGACTGCCGGAATTGTCTATGCCATCGAAAAACAGCCGGATGGAAAAATCATTATCGCCGGCAATTTTTATTATGTTAACGGAGTTCCTAAAAATCTTATTGCACGATTGAACACTGACGGATCACTCGACAATTCTTTTAATCCCAGTTTGGGACTCGGCGGAACTATTTATGACATTATCATTCAGCCGAACGGAAAAATCATCATTGGCGGTGCTTTCGGTGGAGGAACGCTTTTTCCGGCAGTTTCGTTTGCCCGCTTAAATTCTGACGGCAGTTTGGATGCTAACCTTAACAACTCCGGCAGTTTTCGTGTTAATGAGGTTTACTCTTTAACTTCACAAGCAGATGGAAAGATTTTAGTCGGCGGTGAAAGTTTTACTCGAGGCATATTCTCAGTATTACCGATTCTTCGTTTTAACGCCGATGGGAGTTTCGATGATACTTTCACTACTCCGACTTTACAATTCACATCAAGTGTTAAAATTAGAGATATTTTAGTTCAGTCCGGCGGAAAGATTGTCATCGGCGGAGGTTTTTCCTTTCCGGGAAATTCTCCGCATCAAAATATTGCCAGATTAAATGTAACCGGAAGTCTGGATGCAGGATTTTCCGCGACCAGCCAAAATGAAATTTACACATTGGCACAGCAATCTGACGGGAAAATTTATACCGGCAGCTTCAATCTTTCGAGATATACCTCCGAAGGAACACCTGACTCAACTTTTAATAATGTAAACATTACGAGCGGTCTTATTTTCGATATTGAGCCGCAATCAAACGGAAAGGTTTTAGTCGGCGGAGATATTAGAATCTCCAATGGAACGGCAGTTAACAATATCATTCAATTCAACAGCAACGGTTCGCTTGATTCTACATTCAACGCAGGTGCGTCAGGAACTGTCTATGCCTTGAATACACAATCAGACGGTAAAACTTTAGTTGGAGGCAGATTCTTAGACTTTAACAACACGGAAAAATTAAGCATTGTTCGGCTTCAAAACTCGGCGATTCGCAAGCCGACACCGTTTGACTTTGACGGCGACGGGAAGACTGATGTTTCGATCTTTCGTCCGAATTCGGGTGAATGGTGGTATTACCGCAGTTCGGACGGGCAAGTTCCGGCGGTTCAGTTCGGTTTAAGCACGGACAAGATTGTTCCCGGAGATTATACGGGCGACGGCAAAACCGACATCGCTTTCTGGCGACCTTCAACCGGCGGATGGTTTATCGTGAGGAGCGAAAATAATTCGTTTTTCTCGTTCCCGTTCGGGACTTCGGGCGATGTTCCCGTGCCGGCGGATTATGACGGCGACGGCAAAACCGATCCGGCGGTTTTCCGTCCTTCGACAAATACCTGGTATATTTCGCTGACTTCGGGCGGAACTTCGATCTTCCAATTTGGAACTACGGGCGATGTTCCGGTCGTCGGTGATTATGACGGTGATGGGAAAGCCGATATTGCAATTTTCCGTCCGTCAAACGGGCAATGGTGGATCAGCCGTTCGACCGCAGGTTTAGCAGTAGCAACCTTTGGAACAGGAACGGACAAACCCGTCCCCGGCGATTTTACCGGCGACGGCAAAACGGATATTGCAATCTGGCGACCGTCAACCGGCGAATGGTTTGTCTTGAGATCGGAAGATTCGAGTTTCTTTTCTATTCCGTTCGGCACAAACGGCGACACGCCGGTCGCAGGTGATTACGACGGTGACGGTAAATTCGACTTTGCGGTCTTTCGTCCGTCAGGCTCGACTTGGTATATCAATCGTTCAACCGCCGGTTTAGCGATTCAGCAATTCGGACTCCCAAGCGACCGACCTGTTCCGGCGGCTTTTGTGCCTTAAAACAATTGCTCGACTAAATTACCAAAGCCTCGAAAAATCTTTACTTTTCGAGGCTTTGCGGTTTATTGTTAAAGAAACTTCTTTCGAGGCTGATTTTTATGAAAAAACTTTCATTTATCATTATTGCCGTGTTTTGCTTGTCTTTGCCGGTATTTGCTCAAACCGAGGTCGAAACTATCGCGGCAAAGGCGAACAAATTAAACTTTGACGGAAAGACCGAAGAAGCGATTGCCGAAATCAATAAAGCAATTGCGATTGAACCGCAGAACGCTAATTTGTATCTGACCCGCGCTAACTTTTACAATTTTTCCGACAACAAACCCGAAATTTTAGCGGACGCACAAAAAGCCGCTTCGCTCAGTCCGACTGATCGTAAGATTCTCTATTTCAGCGCGTCGGTTTTACAGCAAAGTCAACAGCTTAAAGAGGCTTTGAAGATTGCTGACGAGTTGATTGCGCTCGGCGATGTTGATCGTTTCGGCTGGTCGCTGCAAATCAATATTAAAATGCAGCTTCAGGATTTTGTCGGCGCATTTGAAGATACGACGACCGCACTCGAACTGTTTCCACAGGAAAATATGTTCAAGCAGAGTCAGGCGGCTTTGCTTCGTTTGGCGGGAAATTCCGATCAAGCTTTAGAAATTTACAATGCTGAAATCACCGCGTCCAAAAGGAAATTGAACAAGGCAAAAAATGAATCCGAAAAGTCGCCGATTATCCGCGATTTGACCGGCTTTTTATTTAGCCGCGCCGGTTTTTATTTTTCAAAATCGAACATTGAAAAAGCCCGCGCCGATCTGATCAAAGCCGTTAATTACGACCCGACAGATGTTATTTATTATCGTCGCGCTAAAATCTATCGTGAAATGGAGTTGTTTGCCGAAGCCGAAGCCGATCTGACCAAAGCCCTCGAAATTCTCAAAGGATTTGATAAAGTAACGATTCTCATTGAGCGCGGCGACATTTACGTTGAAGGCGGAAAGTATGACGAAGCCCTCAAAGATTATCAGGAAGTTTTGAAACTCGACGCAACGCTCAAAGATTTTTTTGACCAAAGAGTTATTTGGATTAAACAAATGCGCGGAAAATAATCAAATCAGTTGAAATAATTTCTAACGTCAGATTAAAATTCCACTTCAATAAATGAATCGAAAATTGTTCTAAACTTATTCAAAAATAGTAAATAAGTCGTGAATGTCGGCATTCGATCCGAATCCATCAGCTATCAGCTATCAGTTATCAGTTATTCCGAAGTGAAAAATTAACTGACGATTCTGAATAACTGATAGGTTAACCCGCTAATTTCCACCTTGAATGATTTCTAAACAATAACCAATCTTGCATCATTTCACTTTGACGCGTGAGCCGCTAAACCGCTATTATGAAACGCAAAAACGAATCTAAAATCTTAAAAAAACGAACAGGAGAAAAATGAAACGACGTGATTTTATAAGTTTGTCGGCAGTTGCAGGCGCGGCATTACTGGTTAATAAACCGGAAATGATTTCAGCGCAGACGACGATCAAAAGTTTTGAACTCGAAGAAGTTACCGTCTCGGAATTGCAGGACGCGATGAAATCGGGAAAAATGTCTTCGCGGCAAATCACGCAGAAATATCTTGACCGCATTAAGGAAATTGACGGCAAACTTAACTCGGTCATCGAAGTAAATCCCGACGCTTTGCAGATCGCCGATGAGATGGACAAAGAGCGCAAAGCGGGGAAAATTCGCTCACCGCTGCACGGCATTCCGATTTTGATTAAAGACAACATTGACACCGCCGACAAGATGCACACGACTGCCGGTTCACTTGCCTTGTTTGACGCGCCGACACCGCAGCAGGACGCTTTTCTCGTCCAGCAATTACGAAAGGCGGGCGCGGTCATTACCGGCAAAACAAACCTCAGCGAATGGGCAAATTTTCGTTCGACGCACAGTTCGAGCGGCTGGTCGGGACGCGGTGGACAGACGCATAATCCGTATATTTTAGACCGCAATCCGTGCGGCTCAAGCGCGGGAACGGGCGCGGCGATTGCGGCAAATCTGGCGGCAGTCGGTATCGGCACGGAAACCGACGGTTCGATCATTTGCCCGTCGGCGACGTGCGGAATTGTCGGATTGAAACCGACGCTTGGTTTAGTTTCACGCAGCGGCGTGATTCCGATTGCACATTCGCAGGACACTGCCGGACCGATGACGCGAACCGTCACCGATGCCGCGATTTTGCTCGGCGTTTTGATCGGAACTGACAAAACCGACACGATTACTTCGCAGGCATCAAAAGGCGAAAAAGATTACACCAATTTTTTGCAAAAAGACGGCTTGAAAGGCGCACGAATCGGCGTTGCGCGGCAAACTTTCGGGCGAAATTCCAAGATTGATGCGGTTATCGAACCTCATTTAGAAGTTTTGAAAGCGAACGGTGCGACGCTCGTTGACGTTGAATTTGCGACCAACGGAAAATTCGGCGATGCGGAATATGACGTATTGCTTTACGAATTCAAGGAAGATTTGAATAAATATCTCGCCGGACGCGGCGGAAAACATAAAACTCTCGCGGATTTAATTAAATTTAACGATGCCGCCAAAGACAAGGAAATGCAGTTTTTCGGGCAGGAAATCTTCATCGCCGCCGATGCCAAACCTGATTTGAATGACCGTGCCTATCGTCTCGCGCTGCTCCAAAGCAAACTTTACACGCAGGAACAAGGTATTGATGCCGTGATGGATAAAGACAAACTCGACGCAATAATCGCGCCGTCAGGCGGAGTCGCGTGGATGACCGATCTCGTCAACGGCGACTGCGGTGTTTTTGAAGGCATCACAAGTTTCGCGGCGGTCGCCGGTTATCCGAGCATCACAGTTCCGGCGGGTTATGTTCAGGAATTACCCGTCGGCATCACCTTCGTTGGACGCGCCTTCGCCGAACCGACATTGATAAAAATCGCCTACGCCTTTGAACAAATGACAAAAGCGCGAAAGCCGCCGAAGTTTTTACCGACTTACGCTTAAATGAATTTCACAACTAATAGATGTTTGGTAAATATTGCGAACGGCGGTCACAGACCGCCTGCTTAACGCGATGTTCTTTTCATTTTATTCACACAATTTGGTATCAGGACGTTTTAACCTGAAGTTTGAAACTTGAAACCTGAAACTTTTTTTCTGACCAAAGCAACCAAAACAAAATCTCGCTGCATCATTTGAAACGACAGTTGGTTTTACAAATCTAATAAATACAAAACTTGGGGTGCTTTTATGCGTCGAAAATCTCTATTTGTCCGCGTCGTTGGAGTGTGTCTTTTTTTTGTCCTTCTTTCGATTACGTCTTTTGCTCAAAACGGCAAACTAACCGAAGGAAATTTGCGTGCGCTCGACGCAAACGGCAATTCGCGCGGACTTTGTCCGCTCAAAAATACAGATGTTAAAGCCGAAATTTCGGGTTTTATTTCGCGCGTAACCGTCACGCAAACCTTTCAAAATCCGTTCGCGGAAAATATCGAAGCCGTTTATACGTTTCCACTGCCGAATGACGCGGCGGTTGACGATATGACGATGATTATCGGGACACGCGTGATCAAAGGCAAAATTATGGAACGCAAAAAGGCGCAGGAAACCTACGATGCCGCCAAACAGCAGGGCAAAACTGCCGCGCTTTTAGAGCAGCAGCGACCGAATATTTTCACGCAGTCGGTTGCCAACATCACACCGAACGCCGAGATAAAAGTCGTTATCAGCTACGTTGAAACCTTGAACTATGCCGACGACACCTACGAATTTCGCTTTCCGATGACCATTGGTGAACGCTACATTCCCTCTTCTGTTAGTTCGGAAGATGCGGCGAAAATCTCGCCCTCGTCAAAGTCGCGTCCCGGTCACACGGTTTCGCTCGAAGTCAATTTAGATGCGGGCGTTTCCGTCGAAAATCTTTCCTCAAACACGCATCTGATTGAATCGCAGCAGTTTTCAGCGAGCCGATTTGTCGTTAAATTAAAGGATGAAAACGAAATTCCGAACCGCGATTTCGTGCTGAAATACAAAACAGCCGGACAGAAAATCGAGGACGCGATTTTGGCGCACAGGGACGAACGCGGCGGATTTTTCACGCTCGTATTGCAGCCGCCCGACAAGGTTTTCCCCGCCGATACGATGCCGAAGGAAATTGTTTTCGTTCTCGATACTTCAGGTTCGATGGACGGTTTCCCGATTAAAAAGGCAAAGGAAGCGATGAAACTGTCACTCGAAAACGTCAATCCGAACGACACTTTTAACTTGATAACTTTCGCGGGCGACACACGGATTTTATATGAAAATCCGGTTGCGGCGACCAAAGAAAATATCGAAAAGGCGAAGAAATGGCTCAACGATTCCAACGCGGGCGGCGGCACGGAAATGATGACCGCGATCAAAGCCGCGCTTGCACCGAGCGACGCGCAAGATCACATCCGTATCGTCTGTTTTATGACTGACGGACAAATCGGCAACGAAGCCGAAATCCTCGCCGAAGTCCAAAAACATCCGAACGCACGGGTTTTCGCTTTCGGCATCGGCGAATCGGTCAATCATTTGCTGCTCGATGAAATGTCACGCGAAGGTCGCGGCGAGGTCGAATATGTCGGACTCAAAGACAACGGTTCTGCCGCCGCGCGAAGATTTTACGAGCGCGTTCGCAATCCGCTTTTGACCGATATTTCGCTCGAATTTCAAGGCATCGAAACCGACGAAGTTTTCCCGAAAATGATTCCTGACCTGTTCGACGCGAAACCTGTTTCGGTCGTCGGCAGATATTCAAAAGGCGGAATCGGCAAAATAATTATGCACGGCAAAATGCAGGGACAAGCGTTTCAGCGCGAAATTGCCGTTAATTTCCCCGAAAACTCAGCGGAAAACGATGTGTTGGCAACAATCTGGGCGCGGCGCAAAATCGCCGATCTGACGCGCCGCGATTATGCCGGACTGATGAAAAATGCGATGCAGGAAGATTTGCAAACGACGATGACAAACTTGGGGTTGGAATTCAAAATTCTCACGCCGTTCACTTCATTCGTCGCGGTTGACGAACAAATCGTCACCGACGGCAACCAGCCGAAACGTATCGAAGTTCCGGTTGCCGCGCCGAATAGCGGCGATGACACTTTGCCGAAAGGCGTTAGCTTCACAAGTATTTTAAGAACTGCGCCAGGTATGCGTCCAGAACCGGCAGGATCAGGTTTTCAAACCAACGCAGCCTTCGGCGTAAGCGAAACCGTCGAAGTAACGGCTGACGGAATTGTCAATAGCACCGAAACTTCGATTTCAACCAATATCACGACACAAACGTTCGCCAATTTGCCCGTCAACGGCAGAAGTATTCAGTCTTTTCTAACGATTGCGAACGGCGCGACGCAGCTCAATGAAAGTCCGTCAATCGAAAAACGCGGCATCATTTCATCAAACGGTCAGCGACCGACGGCGAATAATTTTGCGGTTGATAATCTGTCGGCAAATCTCGGACTTTCGGCGGACGAAACCTCGCTTTCGCGTAATCTTGGCGCACTGCCGACGCTGACGGCTTCGGGCGGCACGAATAGTTTGACGACCTTTGGCGCGACGCAGGAAGTTGCGATCAGAACGACCAGTGCGGTCAAAGATCAGCGCGTCGGCGGCGCACAGATTGATTTTGCGTCGCGCGGCGGCACGAACGCTTTTCACGGCTCGATTTTTGAAACTTTCGGCAATGAAAAACTCAACGCCAACGACTTTTTCGCCAATTCGCGCCGGCTCGAACGCGCTCCGTCGCGGCTCAATCAATTTGGCGGCACACTCGGCGGCTATATTTTGAAGGACAAGGCGTGGTTTTTCGGTGATTACGAAGGTTTGCGCTTGCGCCAGACAGGTTTCGGCGTTTCGGAAGTTCCGAATTTCACCTCGCGCCAAATTTCTTCGCCCGAAATTCGCGCGATTTTTAATGCGTTCCCAATTGCCAACGGACCGAATACTTCCAACGGTTTCGCCGAATTTGCGGCGAATTATACAAATCCGGCGACGCACGACATTTTCGGTTTACGGATTGACGGGCAGCCGACGAGTAAACTTCGCATCGGCGGACGCTACAATTTTGCCGATTCCGACGCGGCGATTCGCGGTGACAGAGATTTTTCGCTCAACACTTTGCGAAACTTTGACACGCGGACAAATTCGCTTTCGGCGTGGACGATTTACACGGCAAGCCCGACAGTCGTTATCAACGGTCGCGTCAATTTCAGCCGCAACCGCGTCGGACAGCAATTTTCGCTCGACAATTTCGGCGGCGCAAATTCTACTTTTACGTCGCCGTTCGATTTTCTGAAATTCGACTTCGGCGGCAAAAACTCGGCAATCGCCGTCGGCAACAAATTAGATTCAAACGTCAAACAGTTTCAGGCAAACGGCTCGGTTGATTGGATTTTGAATAATCATCAATTCACAGGCGGCGCAGATTTTCGCCGCCTGTCGCTCGACATCGGCGCGGCAGACAGCGAACGAAACGTATTATTTGCCGGAGTTACGCAAAGTTTAAGCGGCACGGCTTCGCGCATTTCGCAACTGACGCGAAACATTTCCGAAACGCCCGAACTGAATAATTTCTCGCTGTTCGCACAGGATGTCTGGCGCATTTCGCCGCGTTTGAATCTGAATCTCGGTTTGCGTTGGGACGCGGATTTTACGCCTAAAATTAACGCACAAACTGCCGATTTTCAAAACGCCTCACCGCAAATGCCGAACGATACCAACAATTTCGCGCCGCGTGCGAGTATCGCCTATGATCTTTTGGGCAACGGCAAAATCGCTCTGCGCGGCGGTGCAGGATTTTACTACGACTATGGAAATTCGTCGGCAAGCGAAGTTTTCGCCGATTCGTTTCCCTTTGCAAGCGGCAATTTTGCGCGAAATACGACTTTTACAAATTCCCCGGCAAACGCGCTGAAACCGTTGATTGTTTTTGATAAAAATCTGCAAACACCTCACACATTTCACGTTTTTGCCGAATATCAGCAGGAATTTTTCCGCAATCACGTTTTCACCGCAAATTACACCGCTTCGTTCGGTCGCAAACTTTTGCTGACGCGCACTTTGCCGAATGCCGACGCGAATTTTAATTATGTGCGGCTGACAAATAACGATGCCGAATCAAATTTCAACGCGCTCAATCTGCGATTTGAACGCCGGTTTTCACAAGGATTTTCGTTCAATGCGCGTTACACTCTGTCAAAATCTACCGACAATTTTTCGCCCGACACCGTGCGCGAAACCAACTTTGTTTCCAGCAATTTAGAGAATGAAAAAGGCGCGTCCGATTTTGACACACGCCAACAACTCAGCGTTTATGCGATCTACGATATTCGGACATTTTTCAGCGACGGCTGGAAGAAAAAACTGACGCAAGACTGGACGTTTTCCGCCTTTGCCAACGCGCGTTCGGCGTTTCCCGTCAACGTCGGCTATTATCGCGTCAATGATTTCGGTAAAGAATTCGTCCGTGCAAATTCAGCCGGAAATGTGCCGTTTTATCTGAACGAAAACACGATCAAAAGTCTCAATCCGAACGCTTTTTCGATTCCGAATATTAATCAACAAGGAAATCTCGAACGAAATGGATTGCGAGGTTTCGGGTTATTCCAGCTCGACACAAGCCTGCAAAAACGCATTCGTTTCACCAACGAAAAGCACCTCGAACTTTCGATCAACGCCTATAATTTATTGAATAACACGAATTTTGCCGATCCAAGCGGAAGTCTGGGAACGCTGTTTCCGAACGGAAATTTCCAGCCGAACAATTACTTCGGCAAAACAACCACGATCTTCGGCAGCACAAATTTCACGCCGTTTTATCTCTACGGCGGAGCGCGAACTATTCAAGTCTCCGCAAAATTCGTCTTCTAACAAACCATAAAAAACGGGTGTCTTCTCGCAAAGACACCCGAAAGTTTTTGAGCAAATTTCTAAGTTCAAAATTAGAAATCAAAACGTGCGCCGAATTGAAGAATTCGCGGCGTTGAAGTAGCGTTGGTTGTAGTAATCCGACCGAATGTTGTGCTGCTGATGTTAAGGTCAGCCGTTTGATTGAGATTCGTCCGATTTAAGACGTTAAAGGCTTCAACCCGAAACTGTAAACGCATTGTTTCGGAAAAACGAAAGTTTTTGCTCAATCCCGCATCCCAATTCAAATAGGGCAAACCGTTGATAAAGTTTCGCGGAAGATTTCCGTTAATGGGTGTTCCTCCGACATTATCAAAGAAGAAAACCTGTCCTGCGAAAGCCGGAGTTCCAATCGGATTTGCTCCGCGAACGCTGGTCAAACTAAATCCAGCAGGTAAAGTTTGATTGAGGTCAAAACCTTGTCTGACTTCATTGGTTGCCGTATTCGTAATAGTTGCGTTCAAAATGCTCGGATTAAGAAAGTAGATACCGTTCGGTGTTTTGAAAACGCCGGTTAAATCCTTGATTTGAGCAGCAGTCAGTGTCGAGGTTGCCGATTGTCTGCCTGATTGAAAGGCGATACTTTCGGTTCCGCGCGGATCAATAATTCCGAGCGGCGCACCCGAAGCCAGATTAACGATTGAAGTTACCTGAAACCCGCCGAAGACCTGATTGACCCAACCGCCTTGATTAAGGAATTTTTTACCTTTACCGAATGGCAGTTCGTAAATCATATTGGCATTCAAAACGTGTGTTCGGTCATTGTCCGAGCGACCATAGTTAAGGTTGGGATTAGCAGATTCCTGCACTTCGCCCTGACGGTTTTGATCTTCTCCCGGAACATCTGTCAAGGTTTTTGCAAAAGTGTAATTTGCTTGAAATGAAAAACCTTGACTAAAGCGGCGACGAACTTCCAATTGCAGAGCATTATAGTTATATCGTCCGGCATTCGTCAAAATTTCGCTCACGAAAATATTTGGATTCGGTTGGAAGACAACATTATTGCGAAGTCTCTGCGTAATGATGCTTTGTGCTAAAGCACCTGCAGCACCGCCTTGAATATTTGCCAGAAAAGCAGCGTTGGTTAAAATAGCAGATGAATTGGTCAACTGCGGAAAGACAGTCAATTGCTGGCTGCCAAGAGTCTGAAGCGTTGTGTTGAAAGCTGCGCTTCTGACACCAAGTGCCGTCGTCGTCTGCGTTGAACAAGTTGCCTGCGAACCGCCTCCGGCTACGCAAGCGGCGACTCTTCGTGAAAATTCGGTGTCATAAATGCCAAGATTCGATTGCGCCCGATAAACATCCGCCAGAAAGCCGTTGTTATTAACATCAACCTGATTGTAATCAACCGTCCGAATCAAATCATTGCTCAGGTTTCCGACGTAACGAGCTTCGATGACAGTTTTAAATCCGATTTCACGTTGAATGCCAATATTCCATTGATAAACTCGCGGAACCTGAATATTCGGGTCTGTGCCGAACACCTGACTTCCGAATCCTGCCAACTGATTATTGAGAACAAAACTGCGCGGAGGTGCGGTAAATGCCGGTGGATTGTTAAAGCTTGGCAGAGTGCTAAAGCCTGTAATCGGCAAATTAGATAAAGTTGTTGCCAAAACGGTTGTGTTAGTTAAAGGATTTACACCTAAGACTCTTGCCGCACCTAAACCGGCATTACCGGCAGCCAGTGTGCTTGATGATTTCGTGTATTCATCATTAAAGTAATTGACGCTGAAACCGCCTCTGATTACTAAAGAGCTGCCCAACAAATCGCCGATTAATCCTTTATCAAACCCGGGCGAATAAGCAAAACTGACGTTTGGTGCAAAATTATTTTTATCACCGCTAAAGAAATTACCGCGTGTGCCTGAATTTCCGCCGACAATATTTAAAGCGCCGTTGGGATCAAGAATACTCGCTCTTATATCACCTTTCTGAATAACCGGTTCCAGATAAAGTGCCTGCGGACTATTGAGAGGCGTAAAATATTCATAGCGAAGTCCGAAATTTAACGTCAATTTTGGACTAATACGCCATTGGTCTGAACCGTAAGCTGAATAAATCTCGTAATTCAAACGCTGATTGGAAGGACCAAAAGCATATCCGGTTTGCGGATCAACTAAATTCGCTGTAACTTCCCCTGCACCGACAACGCCGCCCAAGAAGTAACGTAAGTTTATCAGACGGGCTAAATCAGTTGCATTGATACAGGTTTGTGAACCGCAAACCTGCGTTGCCGTAATTGGCGGAATTACAGTATTAGCACTTGTTGCAATCGTGTAAGTCGGTGTCGTTCCGGCAAAATTCAATGATTGAAAACCGTAGGCATCGAGACTTCCGCCGAAACGCAGTGAATGGTTTCCAATTGTATAAACCGCATTGTCCTGAATATTTCTATATTTCGTCGTTCTTCCCTGACTGCGGAAAGTGCCTTCGGGATTGGTTAAAGCCAAACCGCCGGTGGTTGAAATAATATAATTTGTCGGGACATTGCTTTCACGAAAGAAAGGTTCGCTTTTTTGAAAACCGCCGCGCACTTCGTTCGAGAAGTTTTCAGAGATTGTCGTGCGGTAGGCAGCCGCAAAAAAGTTCGTCGGTCCGCCCTGATTGACAAAAGCATTCGGTGAAAATCCGGCTGCCTGATCTGTTCGCGCATCAGAAGTATTATTGCGCTTATAGACAGCATTAAATGAATTGCGGTCATTGAAATCTACGTCAAACCGTCCGGCATATGCGTTCCTGATTAATGGATCACCGCGAAGCAAACTCAAAGTTTGAGTGTAGTTTGTTCCCGTCGCTACACCGTTTGCAGTAGTCGGCAAATTTGCCAAATAGCGGGCTTGAATGATCGGATCAACGCCCAAAACTCCGCCTTGGACGGGCGTTAATTGTGACGTAAATCCCTGCCCGGTCAAAACATTGACAGTCCTTGTGCCGCCGGTCGTGGCAAACGTGAAACTGCCGTCCCGCGCTCCCGGCAGAAGAGTATTTAATCCGGTGATCGTCGCCTGTTGAGCAAGGCGAAAACCTTCATAGTTAAAAAAGAAAAACGCTTTGTTTTTGACGAAAACCGGACCGCCTTCGTTAAATCCCGGAAGCGGAACAGGTCCGCTCAGGCTTCCGCCAAACTGGTTTCGATTCAAAAAAGGTCTCCGTAAACCATTAGCATTGTTGAAAAAAGAATTGGCGGTAAATTCAGAATTGCGGTTGAACGCAAACAAATTACCGTGAAATTTGTTTCCGCCGCGCGGCGTTACCAACTGCACAAAACTGGCGCCTGCACCTTGTTCGACACCGGCATTTTGCGTTGTAATTGTGATTTCGCTAATGTCGTCAACACTCGGCTGGTCGGAAACGAATGTGCCTGTGCGGATAAAATTATCTTGAACATTCAAACCGTCACGAGTGATCGTTGTGGCGGAAGTTCTCTGTCCATTGATTGAACCGCTGGTCGGACTTGCACCGGCAGTCAGATTAAGAAGTGCCAATGGATTGCGTCCGTTTAGCGGAAGCTCCCGAATCTGTTCGGTGCTGATTGTTGTGCTTAATTCGCCGTTCGACGAATTTATTTGTTCGGCACCGGCAGTGACAGTAACTTGCTCTGTAATCTGACCGGCTTCGAGCAAAGCGTTTAACGGATATTCGCGCCCTGCATCAATTTTTACGTCGTTGGCGACAAATGTTTTGTAGCCGGATGCTGTAATTTTGACAGTGTAGTTTCCAAATTCGAGTTGTGAAACTTCAAAAGTTCCTTCACTGCTTGAAACAACCGTTCTTTCTTTAGCAGTCTGATTGTCGGTTATAACAACCGTCGCGCCCGGAACTACTCCGTCTGTTGTGCTTACGGTTCCGACAATTTTACCTGTCGTTCCTTGAGCCAAAGATAGTGTTGCCTGAAGGCATAGCACTAAAAATCCCAGTAATATTTTTTTTTGCATAAAACTTCCCTTAAAACTATAAACCTTGATTTTATAGAAGATTGGCAGCTTCAAATCCGTTTGGTGTGATTTATCTGTGATCGGAAATGAATCTAAGCCTAGTGATTGTATTTGATTACGTCAGTTTACTCTTCGTGATTGAGCGGTTTAGTATTTGGCAAGTCTTGTGCCATAAAACAAATAACAGAGGCAACCGTCTTATTTTCTACAAATTAGAAATATTAAGTTTTATATTTCGTTCCAAAAGATATTTTTTTAATAAATGATAACCAAAATTTAGAAATTTCATTCAAAATTTTGGTTATCATTTATTAACTGCACTAAAAGATTTATTGATTTAACTTTTATTTGAAAACACTTTCGCCAAGAAAGTTTTCGCGCAAATATTTAATCGTTTCCTGCAAAGTCTGCTGCGGATCGCGGGTTGTAAAACCTAATTCCTGCTCGGCTTTGCTTGAGTCGAAATACCAGAAATATTCGCCCATTTCGACCTCGGAAGCCTCGAACGGCGCGGGTTTGTCAAATGTTTTGTAGAGCGACGAAATAAAACTCGCTCCCGTGACAGCAAATGATTTCGGTATTTTGAGCATCGGCGCGGACACACCTGAAAGCCTCTCCAAACGTCCAAAAAACTCTTTGACCGTCCAATTTGCCGCACCTAATAAATATCTTTCGCCGTGTCTGCCTTTATCCAAAGCATTGACAAAAGCCGCCGCCGCGTCCGCCGTGTCAACGAAACTCATTCCGCCCGAAGGCGTGTATGGAAATTTTCGCGCCATAAAATCAAGCACAATTTTCGTCGAACTCAGACGCTCGTCGCCCGTTCCCAAAAGCAGCGACGGATTCAAGATCACGAGCCGTTCGCCTTTCTCCGAAAACGCCCGCAGAGCCGTTTTTTCCTGATAATATTTTGAGGCGTAATACGCCCATTTCGTCAAAATCTCGACCGGCTGCGGATAGGTTTCGTCAAGTATTTCCGCCGTTTCGCTAACCGCCGAAGTGCCGCTTGATGAAGCCAAAATAAAATTTTTAACCTCATTTTCTTTCGCCGCTTCGCATAACAGGCGTGTGCCTTCGACGTGCAATTTATTCATCTGAATCGCGCCGTCGTAATCGAAACTCACTTTTCCCGCCAAGTGATAAATCGCTTCAACACCTTTCGTCGCGTTCGCCACATCTTCAATATTCGTGACCGAACCCGCAAATGCTTCAACGCCCGAATCGGTCATCCATTCCGGCACACTCGAAGCCATCACACGCAGATTGGTCGCGCCCGCGTCGAGAAACTGCCGAACGAGATGCGTTCCGAGAAATCCGGTTCCGCCCGTAATTAAAATTTTCTTCGCGGCTTTTTTCGCCAATATTTTTGTTTTTTTCTCAGCCATTTCAATTTAATAGGTGAACAATTCCTGCAAACGGGCGCATACTTGCCGCGCCGAGTCGTCCGTTAATACGCTAATCCTTTTCGTCAAGCGGCTTTTATCAACAGCGCGAATGTGGTCGAGTGCCAGATAATTTTCCTTTCCCGCGTTGTCGAAAGCAAGGCGCGTTGGAAAACTTCGTTTGTTTGAGGTAATCGGCGCGACAATCACCGTTCCCATCGCCGCGTTAATTTCATCAGGCGAGATCACAACCGCCGGACGAGTTTTCTGCATTTCGCGCCCGACGGTCGGATCGAGACTTACCCAATAAATCTCGAATCTTTTGATTACCATTCTTCCTCATCAAAAACGGTCAAACTGTTCGCGTGCCAGTCGGCAAATTCTTCCGCATCATCCGTTTCGCCGGAAGCCAAAGCCGCCGCAAACTGTTCCGCCCAACCTTCGCGCGGCTTTCGCGCCGGTTTGATAACGATGCTTTCGCCGCACACTTCGAGTTCGACTTCGCCGCTCAATTTGCTTTGTTCCAGTAAAATTTTCGGGATTCTAACACCTTGCGAATTTCCGATGGAAACAATATTTGTTTTCATAACTACAATGTAATTACGTTAAATGATTTTGTCAAGATTTCGAGTTATTTCCTAAAGTTTATTCAATGCCAAGAGTAAACTGATTAATCTATCAGCTATCAGCTATCAGCTATTAGTTATTCCGAATTGTTAATAATGTTTCACTTCGGAATAGCTGAAAACTGATAGCTGATAGCTGATAGATTCAAACCAAGAGCCTTACACCTACTTTTTTAAGGTTTTGAATTAAACATCACTTATTTCCAAGTTTTCCGAATCGGATGTGCTTCGGTATTGAAAATTACTTTTTTGAAATTCAAAGTCTTCGGCGGCGCGAACAGCAGGTAGTAATATTTAAAGGTTTCCGCGAACAGAAAGCTGTGCATATAATCGGTTTTCTCTTTTGTTTTGACGCTTTTAAGTCCGGTGTAGGCGACATCAGTGCGGCAGTATTTAACCATATCATCAAAAAAAGTCCTGCCCATTTGGAGATATTTTTCGTCCGCAGTGTAGTGATAAAGATAATACGCCGATTCGACGATTTCGGGGCGAAGCGCGTAGCCTGCATCTTTGATTTCACCGGTTTTGTAATCATATTCTTCGGGTTCGATGCCGCTCGTCGTCCACATTTTATAGCCTGAATCCTGCAATCTTTTGGCGCGGTCGAGGTCGCCGCCCAAAGCTAAAACCGCTGGGAAAAAAGCGTCGAGCGCGCCGTAAGTCGTCGCTTTTCGTTTGCCGGTGAACATATCGTTGTGACCATACCAAAGTTCACCGTTTTGCTCGTCGGCGTGATATTTATTGATTGCGGCGATTGAGTCGTCATACATTTTTCGCAATTCCCGGTCGTCAAAAAGAATCGCGCATTTCAGCAGATATTCGTAATAAGAATCAATGCCCGAACCGACAAAACTGTCGGTGTCCGTCCATTCGCCCGTGTCGGCGTTGATGCTTTCGCCAACCAAACCGATGGGCGAACGGCGTTTGTAAACTTCCGTTAAAGCGCGTTTTGCCTTCTCAAAATAGATCGGTTTTCCCGTCAATTTCGACAAAGTTCCGAATTCGATTAACAGCGTTCCCGCTTCCGCCGGACCGGTAATCGGATCGCGGACTGCGCCGGTTTTCAAGTTGACGAAACGATACGGCAAACCCGTCGGCGAATTAAAAACGGGCAAAAGCCTTGTGCCTAAATCATCGGCGAGCGCGAGCAGTTTTTTGTCTTTGGTGATTTGATATGACGAAAGCAATCCGCCCAAAATCCGAATCGTGATCTCGAAATTCTGCACCGAAATATCTTTATCAAACGACAGATTCGCCGTGATATATTTGCGCGTCGCGTCCGCTTCCTTTTTGAAACCGAGCAAATAAAGCGAATCGAGCGAATCAACCGGAGTCATCAAAATCGTCTGCCCATACCAATCGCGGTAAGTCTTGCTCACCGGCTTCAAATCATCGTGTCCCCACGCATACTTTTTATAACCGTTCCAGGCGTGCAGAAATTCCGCCTTAACCTTCGCCGTCATTTGTTTTTTATCAACCTTCTGCTGGCTGAAAGTTGACGAAACAAAAATTATCAGTAAAAGATTGGCGGCGATGAATTTAATTTTATTCATTGATTCTCGATTTTTCCGGCTGTCTGTTTTATTTTGAGTTTTGAAAAATTCAATTTATCAACTTTATCAAAACGCGCTGATTTATTTAATTCGGAATAAGTGAAAAGTGATAAGTTATATGTGCAGAGTCGGAAGATCGGGCGCACAAAGCCGCAACCCTTCCCAACTTGAAATTAGTTTTGGCTTGAATGAGATAACTTAAACTTGAATGCTCGTTAAAATTAAAAAAGACAAGTTAAAACCAATTTCAGGTCGGGAAGTGTTGCGGCTTTGCGCGCCCGTTAAATTTGATCTGCGGTATTGCAAATTAAGAAACAGCCGGACTTTTCGCTTCTTTTTCTAAATCAAAGGCGTGAATTTTAGTCGCCAGTCCGAGTTTTTTCATCAACTTGATTTGCAGCCAATTGATGTCAATTTCTTTCCAATTCAAGCCGTGACGTGCCGAGCGCGGATGCGCGTGGTGATTGTTGTGCCAGCCTTCGCCCCACGTCAGAGCGGCAATCAGAGCGTTGTTGCGCGAATCGTCGTGTGTTTCAAAACGGCGCGTTCCCCACAGATGCGTCGCCGAATTAACGAGAAAAGTCATATGCCAGCCGAAGACCTGACGCAGGAAGATTCCCCACAAAACCATTGACCAGCCGCCGATCAAAAACAAAATCACGCCGACGATGATCGTCGTCATAAAAAAGTATTTTGAAATGAACACGAGAACCTTGTCTTTCAGCAAATCCGGCGCATAACGGCGAACCGTCGCTTCGTCGTGCGAGAGCGCGGTTCCCTGCATCAGCCAGCCAATGTGCGCCCAAAAAGTTCCGTCGCGCGGCGAATGCGGATCGTTTTCGGTTTCCGTATAAGCGTGATGAATGCGGTGCGTCGTCACCCATTGCAGCGGTCCCGATTGCAGCGCGAGCGTCCCGCAGACAGCCAAAAAATATTCAACAACCTTCGGCGTTTTAAATCCGCCGTGCGTCAGCAAACGGTGATAACCGAGTCCGATTCCCAAACTTCCCGTCAGCCACCACAGAACGACCGCCGCCAACAGATTCTGCCAGCTAAACGTAAACAAAGCCCCGATTGCCAGAATGTGAAAACCGATAATCGCAATCGAAGTAACCCATTGGATGCCCGTCGTCTTTGATTTTTCCAACTCGATAATATTTTGCAAGATTTGCCCCTTGTAATCATTAAAAATACAAAAACCGTAAACCTTTTCGATTCACGGTTTCTTTGATGTAAGTTTAACCAAATTGCGGGCAGTCCGATTGTAAGAGTTTCGTAATAAGGCGGAAAAATTATTTTCTACCGGCGGGAAATTTACAAAGTAGTTTCATCAAAAATGATCCTGTGCTAATTTTTCAGACGAATCACTTCCGATGGTTCACGGTTCTACGATGTAATAATTTTCGATAGTTTTGTGTTGGACGTAATAAATTTTTGTCATAAACAACTTATATTTTCCAAATCGTATATAAATCAGGCGGCTTCAGCCGTCTTTCCGCGAAGCGGCAATTAGCCGCGTCCGTTTACGGCGCGGTTCGCGTTGCGAACAAATTCTTAGGGCGTTTTAACGTCCTTTTCTTCCGCTTTAGCTTTCTTCGTCGTCATTCGTAATCCGTTCAAGCCGTTCGTGCGTCGTGCCTTTTTTGTGATGTTCTTTTTGATTCAAAACGTAATTTATTACCCATTGTAAATCCTTTGTCCCGAAACTTACGATGCCGTAACCGCGCTGCCATTGCAGTAATTTATGATTCGATAAATGATTGATTTCGTAAGAACTGCCGCCTTTTAATTCGCCGATCCATTTGCTGATCAGCAAAGACGGCGGCGGACTTATGACGATGTGAATATGATCTTCGATGCCGCCGACAGCGTGAAAATAAACCTCCGGCGTGGTGATAATTTTGTGTTTTAGGAAAGCATAAAGTTTCGTTTCAACGGCAGACGTAATCAGCGGCAGATTCGATTTAGTGTGCCAGGTAATATGAAAATTTATCTCAGAATAAACTGCATCGGGCATATTTTGTTTAATGGCTAAAGCCGAATGAAAAGGACGTTAAAACGCCCTATTTGTTATATTATCGCCTAAACCGCGCCGTGAACGGACGCGGCTAATTGCGCCTGCGGCGAAAGTCTCGTTCACGAGGCTTAAATTATCAACTCGCATCACACAATTCGTGATTCTCTGCTCAATGCAGTGAATTAACAATCATCGCCAAAAAAATTAATAGTCCAACTAATGCGATTTTTAATTTTTAGCCCGATTTATCGGGCTTTCCGCGAAGCGGCAAATAGCCACGCGCTTGAGCGCGTGGCTTGTTTTGCTCAATTTATTTTAGGGCGTTTTAACGTCCTTATATTTCGGCTTAAGCCTTTTGCAAGGACGTTAAAACGCCCTTTTGTCGTTCGCGTTATCCGTGCCACGCGCTCAAGCGCGTGGCTATTTGCCGCTTTGCAGAAAGCCGCGTGAACGCGGCTAGATTATTAGCTTTTTTTCGTTAGTCATCAAAGGCTAAATTTATTTTTCTGTTTGGTAATCACTTCATTTAATCAGCGACATCGAAGTTGTTTTCATTTTTTGCTTCGCAGGTTTCAAACTCCAAAACCTCTGTTTTTTCCAGTTCTAACAACCTATTAAAAACTGTTTCAAAATCTCCATCCGGTTCAATAAATAACGCAACATATTTTTCGGATGCTCTTTCGACATCAGCCTTAAACTTTTTCAGCTCGTCAAATAATTTTCTTTGTGAATTACGGTCAAAATCTTTACCGAAAAAAACTCTCAGTGTTGCGTAACCGCTTGATTTAACGACCTTTGTTACAACGGGCTTCACAGTTTCGTCGCTTGAATCAACTTCTACAATATCGTAATAATTTATTCCGTAAGCATAAAAAGGAACATTATGAATTTCGTAGAGATTATTTCCCAGATTCTTTGCCCATAAGGATTCGCCGCTAACAGCATTATTGTTCGGCAAATCCACATAAACCTTTTCTAATTCTTCGTTCATAATTTACTCATCAATCACCGGCTCCTGCTTCCGAGTTTTGCGCCGTTCGGCTTTCCATTTTTTCCTCACGGCGGCGACATCGAATTTGTCGCGTTTGTCGTCGCGCATATTTTGGATTTCGTGTTGGACGCGGGCGGCGATTAGTCTGTAGGCTTCGGTGTTGGGAACGCCTTTGGTCATCTCGAAAAGCTCGTCGTATTCGAGAAATCTGCCGACTTTTGCGCCGACTTTTGCGCCGAGGCTTTTTTGTGCGGGAATCGTCATTCCTTTCGGAAAGGCTTCAAAGGTTCCCCAGATGTAAATTGGTAAAATCCCGACTTTTTCGTTGAGGGCGAGGTAGCCGATGATCGGTTTGAATTCGGACATTTCGCCGGTCGTCGTGCGCGTGCCTTCGGGAAAAATCAGGGTGTTGTAGCCTTCTTTGAGAATTTCGGTGACGTGGCGCAGTGATTGGCGCAGGCTGCCCGTGCGCTCGATGGGGATGAGCGTCGTGAAATTGTTCATATAGGCGCGTTTGTATTTCGTGTCGAACCAGTAATCGGCGGCGGCGACGGCGACGGTTTGTTCGGCAACGTCTTTGCCAAGTGCTTTTTTGACCAAACCCGTGTCAATATGCGAGGCGTGATTCGGCGCGACGATGAAATTCGTGTGCTGCGGGACGTTCGATTCGCCTTCGATTTTGGTTTTCAGAAGATTGTCGTAGATTTTGTCCTGCGCGAAATCTATGACCTGATTTCCGACGCGGCGAACGATTGACGGGATGAAAATTTCGTCTGTCGTGCGCTCCTCGGCTTTCGGTTCGTCAACCATCTTTTTGCGTTTATCAACACGCTGGACGGCGGTGAGAAGTTCGCGCACCGATTGAATTTCGTTGAGCGTGTCGGGCGAAATGACTCGTCCGCCAGCGTCTTCGACTGCCGCCTGAAGCTCGACGAACATCAATGAATCAAAGCCTAAATCGGCGAGTTTGTCTTCCATCGCAATCTCGGATAAAGGGCGATTTGACACGGACGCGACGATTTTGCGAACCCACAAAGCCGTGTCGTCGCCTTTCGATTCGGAGACGACTTTAGTTTTATTTTTCGATTTGGCTTCGAGCGTTTGGAGCATCTCGACGACTTCGGGACGTTTGACTTTGCGCGTCGCCGTGCGCGGCAGTTCAAACGGCGTAACGTGCATAATTTTGATGCGTTTCGGGAACGGCAGACCGCTCGAAACTTCGCGGAAATGTTCTTCGACGCGCTTGTTTGCGTCCGAACGCGAAAGAGCGATGTCGTATTCGTAATCAGGCACGACGAGCGCGGAAACCTTTTCGCCGCCGTCTTCGTCCGGCAGACCGACGACCGACATTTCCTTGATAAACGGCGATTTACCGTATAAATCTTCGATCTCGTCGGGATAAATATTCTTGCCGTTCGAGTCAATTATCACATCCTTCGAGCGTCCGACGATAAACAAATTTCCGTCTTCGTCCAATTTCCCAAGGTCGCCCGTTTTCAGCCAGCGATCTTGCAACACGGCTTCGGTCGCCGCGTCGTTATTATAATAACCGAGCATCACGTTTTGACCTCGCGCCAAAACTTCGCCGACACCGTTTTCGTCCGGGTTGTCAATTTTCACTTCAACACCCGGAAGCGGTTTGCCGACACTGCCGCGAAGCAATTTATTTTCCGGTCGCGTCACGGTCAAAACCGGCGAAGATTCGGTCAAACCGTAACCTTCCAAAACCGTAAAGCCTAGTCCGTGTAAATCTTTTTGAACTTTTTCCGACAACGCTGAACCGCCCGAAATCAGATAGCGCATTCGTCCGCCCATTCCCTGATGAATCGGGAAAAAGATGATCGGTCCGAGATTAATCGGCGTGTTGTCGCGGAGCCAAGCGTTGAAATCAATCAGGTTATCGGCGATGTCGGCGATCAAGTCGCCGCGTTCACGAAGCCGCGTTTTAATGCGCCGATGGAGCATTTCCCACAGCGCGGGAACGCCGACCATTCCCGTCACGAGGTTGTTTTCGATGGCGCGGGCGAGTTCTTCGCCGTTCAATTCTTCGAGATATGTGATCTGCGTCCCGTTGGAAAACGGAGTCAGAAACCCGGCGGAAAACTCAAACGTATGGTGCATCGGCAAAACCGACAAAACGCCGTCGGTGATGTCCATATCAAGCACCGACGAGAGCATCGAAATCATATTGACGAAATTTTTGTGCGACAACATCACCGCTTTCGGCGTTCCGGTCGTGCCGCTCGTAAAGATCAGCGACGCAACCGAATTCGACAGAATTTTCGGCGGCAAAAGCGCGTTTCGGCGAGCTTCTTCCTGTTCGGTTTGAATCTCGAAAATGTCGTCAAATGTAAAAACTTTAATATTTAAATTCGCGTCCTTTAAACGCTCACTCAAGTCCGAATTTTCCTCGAAAAGTTTCGGCGAAATCGCAATCGCCGACGCTTCGCCCGCTTTGGCAAACGCGATTATTTCATCAATCGTGCTTGCAGGATCAATCGGAATCGCCGTCGCGCCCGCCTTCAAAATACCGAAATACGTCAAACCCCATTCGGGCATATTATTGGCGAACAAAATCACGCGGTCGTTGTGTTTGATGCCGTTTTCCGCCAAAAATCCGGCGGCGCGATACGTTAATTCTTTGACATCGGCGTAAGTATATTGCTCTTTTTTGCCGTTGCGCTCGATCTTCAAAGCGATGCGCGTCGGAAATCTTTTGACCGAAGTATCGAACAAATCGAGTAAATCTTTGTAAGTGTAAGAACGCTTTTCAATCTGCTTCAAATCTTCTTCCAACTGCGGCAAAACCCACTTTCGCATTCCCGGAAAATGGACTTTCAACCAATAATCATACCAATCCAGACGTTCGGGATACCACGGCAACAGATTTTTCTCTTTTTCTTTGACAACGGACATCAGAGCGCGGACGTTATCCGAGCGATATTCGTAAGCGTTATCAATCATAAACGGCTTGAACATCGCAAAAGCGTCCATTGTTTCCTGCGTCGTTTGTTCAAACGATTCGACCGATTTTTTCAAGTCAGAAACGATATTTGAAAGCCGTCCGCCTGCCCAATTCGGCGCGGTTTTGTCTAATAAATTCGTCGCGCTTTTCGCCAATTTATTAAACATCGGCGCGGAAAATCTATCGTAAGTTTTCTGCGAAACAGGCGCGGTTTCGATCATCGCCGCGACGCTGTTCAAGAGTTTGTTGCCGGTGTCTTTTTCCTTGTAATATTCGCGTTTGTAAAGCCCGACGAGTCCGACCATCCGCTTCATATCATTAGGGTTAACGTCGCCGCTTGATGCCTGAAAAACAAGCGGCGGTTTGTCGTCAATCAGCGCATTCATCGCCGCCGCAAGAATCGCGCCCGCAACCATATCAACCGGAATAATATCCAAAACCAGCTTTTCATTAACCGGAATAATCGGCTGTCCGCGCAGCGCAATTAAAAGCAGCGGCGCGGTCGTCGTAAATCCTTCATTCCAGCCGGGAAACGGATATTCATTCGCCGATTCGACGACTGACGGACGCACCAAAATCTTCACAATATCGTCCTGTTTCGCAATAATCTGCTCGGCAAGCGATTTTGAATAAGTGTAAATATTCGTCCAACCCCAATATTCGGCGCGTTCGGCTCCAAGTTCGGTCGTGCGCTCCCGAATCCACATTTTACGCTCGCGGAAAATTGCCGATTTCAATTCCGATTCATCATCAGGATCGCGTCCTTCTTCCTCAAAACGCGCCCGCGCCTGCTCTCGAAACTTTGCGATTTGCACCGCGTCGTCGGCTTCCTGCCGCGCCTGTTCCGACAATCTCGCGCAGTCTTCAATCTCTTTATTAACATCAAAAGTCGTGCCGACAAGCTCGTTTTTACGCGGAAAATAACCGACGACCTTTTCATTTTCCCAAATCGCGCCGCTCCGTTTTCCGGCGACAAAACAAGTCGAAACGTGAACCAGAGTCGGACGCTTCATCATACGCGCCAGCTTCAAAATATTATTCGACCCGACGACATTCGTCCGCAAAGCAGATTCGAGCGGCGGATTAAACGTCACATTTCCCGCGCCGTTGATAATCACGTCCGTGTCCGCCATTATCCGCGCCGCGTCCGCCTCGTCCATCCCCAAAAATTCATTCCCGACATCGCCGTTCACGGGAACGACCTTCTCACGAATAAACGCCTCAAACCCGTCGCCGTATTTCTCGCGCAGCGGATCAAACGTCGGCGAAGTCACAATACTCGTCCAAAAACGAATCTCCGACTCCCGCGCATCCCGCGCCCGCACAGTCGCATAAACGCGCCCGACATTCGGAAAATTATGCAGCAACATCGAAAGCGTAACCTTCCCGACAAAACCCGTGCCGCCGATAAAAAAGATGTTTTTATTATTAAATATTTCGCTTGGTGATAATTTCATATCAAAATTCAATTTTGCAAATTCTCAACAATTTCATTTGCCGAATTCAGACCAATTTCTGTCTTTCAACAATTCAGCTAATTCTTTTGCATTTCCTACGTTTAAATCTTCTATATTCAGATACGTTTTGGCGGCTTGCATTCCGCCTTTTGAGTCTTTAATGAAATTTGTTGATGATAAATCTTTCAACAAAAACACTCTCAACGGAAAATCATTTGGGCGAAATTCCCTAACTTTTTTTTTGGCTTTCTCAATACATTCTTTATCGCCTTGAATTTCGTTTGTCCAATAAATTTCCGCTTCATCTTCCGAATAAACATCAACAACTGCTTCGATTTCGCCGACTGCGCCAACTCTTTTTTGAAAATATACACCGAAATACTTACATTGCCGATGAGTGTAAGAACTGCCTTCCACCGGACAAAAATACACTTCATCGGCGAAAACTTCTTGCCACAATCCTGCACAATTCACAATGTCGAGAGTCTTAATTGAGTCCTGAATAAAAACTGGTTTTGCTTTTGGAACGCTTTTTATTTTTTTGGTCGGTTCGCTTTTTTGTAAATCGCGCAATTGCAGTTCAAGTTCACTATTTCCTATTAATCTTGCGATTGTCCGTAAGTTAATCCACGCTTTAACAGCTTTATCTTCTTCTAATGTGCTGTCAAAATGTGCGACCCCGTTACGGGCATCATAAATTTCTCCGCACCAAGTCGCCAAACTGCCGGTTTCGTATTTAAAGTCTTCTTTCAGAAATCTTTGGTTTTCCTTATCAATTGCAAATCCCTTGAGGTATTGGAAATCAATTATTTCATCTGGTCTTTTCCCTTCACTTAGTTTTCTTTGCCAATTTTCTCTTTGGTCAGAATAGAGTGTTTTAGCAAAATCTTTACTCCAATCACTGCCAAATCTTTCAGTTAAGATTGAAACAATATAAGGGCGGAAAGATTCCAAAAACAAATCCAATCCTTGATATAAATTATGTCTTTCTGTGCGATTGATATACATAAATTCTTTATTTCCTTCGTTAAAGTAAAATTCTAAGCATCAATTCCGACAATCAAAACCGGAACATCAATATCCGCCACGCCGCGATTTTCTAAACCCCAGACGACTACTCAAAATATGAAATAACCCGACGGATTTCTAACGCGAGTGCTTTGACCGGAACGATTTTTCATTTATAGAAAGTTTCATTTTACAATTTCGTCAAAAGTCATCGCCCACAGGATGCCCAAAATTCTCGTTAAATCTTCGCGCACGTCGAAGGAAACCGTTTCGATAATCGCCTGATTTTCGCGCAAAACCAGAAATCGCCAGACATCGCCCGTCGTCACGCAGCCGTAAATTTCCCTGATATTGTTTTCTTCACGCTCGTTAAAAATTCGCGCGGCAATCATTTCCGCGACGCACTGCGTAACGCCGCCGTCAATATCTTCGCGCTTGGCTTCGACGGCGACGACGACGGGCGATTCCAAATCCGACTGATAAGCCGAACGCGAAACCAGAAAATCGCATCTGCCGACCAAGCCTTTTTCAAAGTCAATATTGAATTCCACGCCCGAAAAGATGCTGATTTTTTTATCCGCCTGATTTCTGAGTTCGACAAAAATCGGCGAAATAATCAGTTCCGAACGTGCCTTTTCCGTGCCTTGGGCAAGCGCGAGTTCGACACCGTAAACGAGCGACGTTTCGAGCCATTCGCTGACTTTACGCGGAGCAACCTCCGTAAAAACTCCGGCTCGATATATTTCCTCGATTCCAAATCCCTTTTTCAAATCGCGCGTTGTAAAACTCGAATATGGCATAATTTTTACCTCAAAATACAATTTTCCCGACAAAGCCCATGCCGCCGATAAAAGATGTTTTTATTATTAAATATTTCGGTTGGTGATAATCTCATTTTGTAAAACTATTATTCGT
Source organism: Pyrinomonadaceae bacterium (assembly GCA_965247805.1). Lineage (GTDB taxonomy): Bacteria > Acidobacteriota > Blastocatellia > Pyrinomonadales > Pyrinomonadaceae > JAFDVJ01. Next base: position 1,391,850 of record OZ252034.1, on the reverse strand, counting down.
ATATTTTCCCGTAATAAAGAAATTCGGCAAAGGATTTCCAGGTCGGCTCATCTGAATTTGCAGGTCGAAAAGGTCTTTCCTCAAAACACTGCAAACCGGCGTATAAAAAACTCGAAATGTCTCCATTTTGCCAATTTAACGCACCGCCTAATTGATAACGAACCGGATTTTCTCTTTCTAACTGATCCGCTTTTTCTCTTTCATCTGCGAGAGCTTCGACAAAGGCAATAAAAGATTCTTTGTCTTTAACTTTTCCCAAACACTCAAATACATCCATATAAAATCTTCTTACCTTCAAAAATTTCGGTTGTCGATAATTTCATTTTCTAAACTAATCTTCAACTATTGCTTCAACGCAACAATAATTGATCGCTTTTCTGACAGCCTTGAATTCATCTTCATTTTCAGGCTGTTTGAAAACGTAACTCGTGCCTGTTTCAGAATCGTATTTTATATTCTTCGGTGCTTCTTCACAGCAAACATCACAAGCAAGACAAACATCTCTATCTATCCAAAACTTGCCTTCTGCGTTCAAATAATGTCTGTTTGTTTGGTTATTCATTTTCTTTCTTGCCAACTAAATCAACAAATTTCTAATAAATTCGCTGAATTCATCGCGCATCGGCAATTCGTAATCAATTTTGATTCGGCGGCGCGTTGCCGTGACATTTTCGCCTGTTAATTTGTTGACGGCTTCCTTTTCGTAATCTTCCCAATAAAGTCCCGTGCCGCGTTTTTGCCAGAGCGGAATGTCGTTGAAATTTACGCCGTTTTGAAAAAGCAGTTCGTTCTTTTCGGCAACTGACTTTTTCTCTAAACTGCTTGTCGCCTCGTTGACCGATTTACCTTTTTCGCGCAAAAGCCAGTAACAATGCGCGTTCAGAGCGTTGCGGTGCGCGTCTTCGTTGCGCCAACGGAAATAATCGCAGACCAAATCTACGGTCGGAAGTTCGGAAATGCGGCAGTCGAACGCGCCGATGTCGCCTAATAATAATGAAAACTTCGCGCTCGCTTCACCGGCGAGAATCGAATTATATTTTCGCAATTTCCGGTCAAACGCGCTAAATTCGGGATGAAAAAGCAGCGAAATCTCGTCCGACTGCGTGTAGCCGAAAACGACGTTAAAGCCGCAATTCATCAAATGCTTCGTCGTTTCCGCCATCAGATCGCGCATTCGCACATCAAACGGCGCGTCAAATTTGTGAACTTCCTTCGTCAAACGAGTGAACGAACGCCCGTCAATCCGCGCCGCCATAAACATTTTCGGCAAAACGCAGATGTCGTGCGCCGTCTCGTAAACGCGCATTTTTTTGTCGAGTTCGTCAAATTTCATCTTTCCAATCTTCGACGACAAATTGATTTTCGTCCGTTATCGAAACGTAAAATAATTCATCAAAACCTTCATCAAACGTCGGAATCTGCAATCTCTTAAACGAACCGAGCAAACCTTTTTCGGGAATTTTCGCCTTTCCTGTCCGTTGATTATTTCGCTCAATCGCCTTTTCCAAATTCGTCTGAAAATAGTAACCGACAACTTTGAACCCGAAACTTTTCGCTTTGAAAATATATTTTTCGCGCTCTTCCCGCGTCAGATTCGTTTTATCAATTACAAAATTTTGTTTGCCTTTCAAACACGCTTCAAACAACAATTTTTCCCGATGTTTTGTCCGCAACATATCGAGATTAATGCGAATGTGCGTGTCAAAAAATCTCTGCTTGAAAAAGGTTGATTTGCCCGAACCTTGAATTCCGATGAAAATTACGGCTTCCATTCTAATTAATATCTCTACAAAGCCTGATAATCGGCTAATGACTATTAGAATCTTCGCGTTTTTGCTGAAAATTGACCTATCCGCATTGATCCTGATTATCAAAATTGCCGTCTGAAATTGCCCAGCCGATCTGACCTTTTTGGTTTTTGATTTTCACCCACCAAACCGACTTCGGCTGGCTCAAAACTTTAGTTCCGGCAATGTCGGCACTTTCTTCAAATAATTTCCCTTGATACCAAAAGCGATAAAAGCCTTCGCCCAAATATGTCAAAATCAACAGCGTATCGCCTTTCTTTACTTTGACTTTGGAGTTTTCAAACGTCTGACTTTTCAACACTTTCATCTTTCCGGCGACTGATGTAATGACGACTCCGGTCAAACCTTTAATTTTTTCGCCTTTTTTGAGTTTGAACGCAATCTGTGAACCTGAGTTCATAGTCTTGAAAACTGAAATCGGCTTCCTTGCAAACCAATCTCTATAAGTGCAGCATTCAAACGGACACGCGCCGACATCTTTGTATGGCAATTTGAGATTTTGGGCGTAACCCGAAACCGCTGCCAAAAACAAAATGCTCAATCCAATCGCAATAAAGTATTTTTTAGACATAATTCTCTACCAATTCGGTTAAATTTAATCGCTCATACTTATCTTTTTCAAACATCAATGCCCAAAATCAAAACAGGAATATCAATGTCCGCTGTTCCGCGACTTTCCAAATCCCAAACGAATTGCTCGAAATATGAAACGCCCGTTGACATTTCCAGAGCGAGAGATTTGACCGGAACGACTTCGATTCCGCAGTCAATGATGTCGAGATTTCTGAAAATCGTCATTTTCGCGCAGACGTTGTAAACCATAAACGAATATTTGCCGAATTGAACTTCACAGCCTAAACGGTCTTTGACAAAATCCATATCTCGAAACGCGCCTTTCAGACTCGAACGAATTTCGTAATCTTCGAGATAGTAAGTCGTCGGATATTCGCAGTCAACTTTTAGATTATTCCAGCCTTTCGGATAAAGTTCGCTTTTAAATGCTTCGTTTAACTGCACTGGACTGTAAAGCGTTCGTCCGAGCATCGTCTTTTCCGCGCTGATTTTTGTTTTTGCCTGTGCCGCATCAATGTTTGCAATGCCATTTTTTATTTCGGCAAGCAAATGCGAATAGCGTTTGGTAATTTCTTCCAATCCGTTTTTGAATGAATACTGCGCCGCGATTCTCAATTTTTCGCCTCCAGACTTTGCCATTCGAGCGGCAGTTGCGCGACTTTTTCGCGTCCTGTCGGTTGGTGAATCGGCTTACCGAGCGGACGATAACCGAGTTTGCCCGAATATAAATCGGCGATTCTTTGTTTGGCGATTTCGATATATTCAGGCTCTTTTTCGCAGCCGAACGCGCGGCGATTATTTTTCAAAGCCGCGAGCAGTGCCGAACCGACACCGGAAAACGGATCTAAAACCCAATCTTTTTCATCAGACAAAGCGAGAACGCAACGCTCGACGAGTTCAATCGGAAACTGGCACGGATGCAGAGTTTTTTCAGGATGATTCGCTTTGACGTTCGGGATTTCCCAAAGGCAAGTTTCCCAATCCTGCGCGATGATTTTCCAAACATCCGATGGATTTTTGCCCAAAGGATTTCCCGAAGGCTGTCCTTTTTTGTCGCCTTTGAAATGCGTTTTGCCCGGATATTTTGACGGAACGCGCACATTGTCTAGATTAAAAGTATAAGAATCGCTTTTCGTGAACCACAGCAGAGTTTCGTAACGCCCCGAAAATCTCTTTGAAGCGTGAAGTCCGTGCGCGAAATGCCAGATAATTCGATTGCGAAGTTTCAAGCCGTATTCTTTGAAAAGCTGGTAAAAATAAATATCCAACGGAAAAACTTCGCCGTCTTTGACATAATTTCCGACCTGCCAGCAAATCGAACCGTCGTTTGCGAGAACACGAACAATCTGCTCAATCGAAGGTCGCAAAGTTTCCAAATAATCTTCGAGGGTCGCCGTCTTTTCATATTCCTTATCGAGATTATAAGGCGGCGAAGTAACGATAAGTTTGACCGTTTCATCAGGCACTTCGGACAAAATTTTGACGCAATCCCCATTGGAAATGACGACTTCCGCATCAGGATTAAACGACGTTTCGATTTCAGGCGTTGGAAACAAACCATTTTGTGATTTCGCTTCTTTTTTATCCTGCAACTCAGTCGCTAATTCTTCAAATCTCAACGACGAATCTTCATTCGGATAAAATTCATATCTACCTAGTTTTAATTCCGTCATAAATACTTTACTTAAATACGAACAAAATCTTTTTCCATTCAAAGATTTCGGTTGATGATAATTTCGTCTCAGTTTTGCTTTTGTAAAATTGTAAATATTTGAGAAACATTTTCTCGAATTTTAGTAATTTCTTCGGCTGATAATGTGTGCGTGGCTTTTCCGACTTCAGCCAAAAGTCGGTCTATATCTCTTGAAATATTTTCGTCTTGCCTTTCTTCTTTGAAAAAACTCAAAAACTTTTGCCAAGCATCAATTGGAATTCCTGATAACTTTTCTCGCCTCAATTGATTCATATATTCGTCCAAAATTCCGTATCTGGCGAGACGACCGAAATTGTTTCCGCTGTCGCTTGCCGGCTGGTCATTCATTTCTGATTTTGAAGCCGGATAGAATTGATTCAAAGCGGCAAAATTAATCGTCTTGTCACTTTTGCCGGTCATACCGTGCTGCCAATACCAATTTCGATATTCAGCGGCATATCTCGCGCCGGTCACAAAAGGATTGAAAAGTTGTGGAGTTCCTGAAATCACTTCGGATAAAGTCCAAGGAAAAACACATAAAATATCCCAAGGCGCACAAACATTAGGCGAAGCGGTGAATCTAAAACTCGGTTCACGCTCTTTTGCCAACGCATACCAGCCTTTTAATTCAATTCCCAAAATAACGTCGTTTTCTTTTCCCGGCGTTGACCCGCGCAAAATCACGTCAGGGAAACGCTGTGCCTGTCTCACAAAACGATAAGTGCGGTAACGATTTTCTCTGTCCCATTCTTCGCGCAATTCATTAAGAGCATCAACGATTTGATTTTCAATTGTCGCTCCGAGCGCAGAATTGAAAGTGTAAAGGTCTGTCGCTAAAACTCCCGTAATTTTGAGTTCGGACTTAAAAAATCCGGGCAAAGCAAAAAGCGTGTCGTAAACTGCTTTATAGAGTTCAATATGATTCCAATGTTCGCGTTCTCTAATTTCGTGCCAATTAGAATCTTCCGGCGGCAAATAAACCGGCGGTTGGACTTGTTCTTTTACTGACGATTGATTTTGAATTTCCTGTTCTTCAGGCGGCAACGGATTTGGCAAAATGTAATTCCTCCTGTTTTAGTCGAGTCTCGGAAAGCAAATAATAATTTTCGTTAAACTCTGCGCTGTAACATCTGCGATTAGTCTGCAATGCCGCGATAGCTGTCGAACACAAACCGCCGAAAGGCTCCCAAACGACATCGCCAATATCGCTTGACGCTTGAATCAGGCGTGAAATAATTTTCAGAGGTTTTTGATTAGCGTGGGCTGATTTTAATTTGTCTGTTTTAAATCTTTCCTTGCCTCTCACGGCAGGCTCATTCCAAACATTTGTCACGCCGTGTTCGTGATTCCATTTGGCTCGCATTTTCTGCCATTTTTGAACCGTCAAAGGCGTAAGTCCGTCCAGCGAAAAGTATGGAATTTCAGTCGGCTTCCCGTGTTTTGTGGCAAACGCCGCAAGTTTTTCCATCATTTCAGGGGGCGGAAAATACCACAGATGACATTGCGTAAAATATTTGCGAGTCGCAGCGTTTTTAACTCCGCAGGCTTCATTTGTTTTAGAAAGCGGAAGTCCTGAACGCTGCCACTCATCGCGCAACCATTGCTTCATCTCAACAGTTTCTCCGTTAGCATTTTTCATCTGCGCTTTCCGAACGTATTGAGCGCAAACTTCCGTCACGACAGGATAACCTCGAATTGTTTTGCTATTGACGTTTCCGGCGATATGCCCAATTCCTTTGTCCCAAACGTGAAGAGTTTTATATTCCCAACCGTATAAATCCAAAATTGGGTGAACCGTCGCCCAACCTATTTCGGTTGCCCAAAACCACAAAGTCGTTTCCGGCAAAGCCTTTTTCGTCCAAGCTGCAATATGCGGCGCATACCAATTTTGCAAGCCTTCGTGATTCTTCAAATCGCCCGGAAATAAATCCAATCCGTATGCGCCATCGCTCACAATTACAGTCGGCGATTGCCAAACATCGTAACGCGATAGGGAATCGGCAAATTCCACTCTCACACCGTTGCGCTCAAAGAATTGCAAATTACTCGTAATCAATTTAAGATTTGCTGTCATTTTGTCACCTAAACAAATTTTACATTACTCAATCCGACACATTGCAAAGCCCGATGATCGGCTGATGTAGCATTGTAATTTCGGCATTTCTGCCTTGGTAGCTTTTTGCCATGGCGATTGCTTCGGTTAAATTATCGGCGCGTTCCCAGCCGAGCATTGCGGGGACGTGGGCGTTTTCTGCGCCGGCGACGATGACTTTGCCGACGTGCTGGCGACCGTTTTCGCCCCAATACCACATAAAAAAGGCGTGTGCGCCGTGGTAGGCGTTGCCGCGCCGATACATTTCGATGTAGGCGGGATTTTCGGCGAATTCGCGTTCGTATTTTTCGCGCAGGTAGAATGCGTCGCGTGATTCGGGCAGTAATCGGTGGAAAAATTCGATGTATGATGGATGAAATTTCGGGTCGAATTCGTCGAAACACGGATGCGTGATAATCATCGTGCCGCCTTTTCTGAGCAAAGGTTTGTTGCGATACATATTGAAATGATAGCCGAGAGCCATCACCTGCACGAGAATCGGGTTGAGCGCGGAATAGACGTTATACGGCGAAATGTCGGGAATGCCGGAAATCAAAATGTCGCACTGACCTTTGACGGGAATTTCGTATTGGCGATAGTTTAATTCGAGAATTTTCTCGTGAACTTTCTCGGTTTCGCCTGCAAAACAACCGATTAATTCATACTGCGCGGGAATCGCGTGGAGCATTTTGCGGCGCGCGACACGCGGCATTTTTGAAAACGTGCGCTTCATCACTTCCCATTTCATCCGGTCGGCGAACGAGAATTCGTCCTCGTTGCGCGTCAGAATGTCGTAGCCTTCGGGAAACATTTTGTTGTTGATCGCCGTCTCGATGTGAAAGACGTTGCAATGTTCGTCAACCAATTTCCCTAATTTAATAACCTTGTGATTCAAAACTGATTTCGGCGGATCCATATACGAATCCGAATCACGAATCGTCTGCGGTTCGTGATGCTGACGCAGACTTTCGTAATCGCAAAGCCCGACCGCGACCGATTTGTGTCCGCCGTCCATCGGCACGAGATTTAAATTAAGATAAATCAAAATATCACTTTCGATGGCGCGTTTGTTGACTCGCAAAGGCTCGTCGTGGCGCGTCTGTCCGATGGTAATCAGATTTTCGTCGTCTTCCGCGTCGTGATTGTAATAACGGTCTGGATAAAATTCGTTGAAAATCGTCGAACCGACCATTCGCTCCATTTCCCACGCCGTCATTTTGCGATGAAGCGAGTTGGCGATAATCAAATGCACATCGTCCACGCCGTTCGCCGCGCACAAATCCAGCACGACTTCGAGCATCGTCTGGCGCAAATCCGGCGTTTGCATCGGCGGCAGCGGCAGCGAAATATCATCCATCGCAATCGTCACGCGCATTCCCGGCTCAAGCTGCGCGTAAAGCGGCTTCGCGTCAATCGGATGATTGACCGCGTAACGAATCGCCGCCTCTCGATTCGGCAAGCCCTTGATCGGCGGATTCGGATAAATCACCCGCGTCCCCGTCGGCAGATCGTTAATAATAAAATCCTCGCCAAACGGCATAATGCGCGGTGCGCTGTCTTTATCAATGTAAATAATTGATTCGTGTGTTTTTCTGCGTAGTTGCAATGCCATACTTTTATAATTGCTTATTTTATTCCAATAATTAATGGAATTGATTCGGAATTTATATACTCGTTCCCTTCAAAATATTCGTAATGCGAATGAAAACCGTTTGAATGGTTTTCATCGAATTTTAGCCAAGCCGCGAATATCTCTAATTTTCCTTTAGAACCTTTTATTTTCAGAATCTTATTTTCTGTAACCGAAACTTTTACCGATTCGCCATTTTGACTAATTTCTAAACTTTCCAAAACAAAATTCCAACCTTTAGAATCTGCATTTTTATCAACATTAATCAAGATACTTTCCTTATCACTTTCTAAAAACATCAGAATATGTTGGTAAAGAATTTCATAATCTTTCCACGAACCTGACATATCTGCCATCTCATTCATTCTCAGGTTTTTATTTGAGTAACGAATTTCAACCATTTTTTTTGAACAAAATAGATTCGTGTGTTTTTTGTCTAAGCTGTAATGCCATAAAATATTTAGAAAATTCGTTAAAAAATAATCTTCGTTTTAGCCTGTTTAAACAGGCTTTCCGCGTTTCGCGGCAAATAGCCGCGTCCGTTCACGGCGTGGTTTGTAAATCAAAAATATCAAAAGCGCGTTTCAACGTGCTTCTCAATCGCTTTAGCATTTCAACAATCGGCTCAAGCCAAATGACAAGGACGTTAAAACGCCCTTTACCGTTTTATCTCAATCCGAACCACGCGCTAAAGCAGCGTGGCTAAATGCCGCGAAACGCGGAAAGCCTCGTGAACGAGGCTAAAATGAAATCTCGTCTAAAATATTCTTTCGCAATCAATGTAAATAATTGATTCGTGTGTTTTTCTGCGTAATTGCAATGCCATATTTGTTTTATTTACTGCAAAGTCAAATTTACATTCGCTCGATTTCCGTCAATAATGACAACACTTTTATCAAGTAGTTGCTGCCCCGTAATATCGAATTCGGAAAACGACTTTATATTTTCCATTGTCGCGTAAATTTGTAAATTATCTGTTCCAATGTCTAATCCCGTAACAAAATTTTTGAATGGTATCTGATATTCGACCTTTATTCCTTCAATTTCTTCAACGTCGTTGAGTTCTTTGTAGATATTTTTGAAGTAATTTAATAATTGTTGGTTACAAACGTAAGAAACTCTTTGTGGTTGACTTAATTTTATTGAGTTCATAACAAATGTCGGTGAATCCTTTACAACAAAGTAAAACTTGTCTTTGTAGTTTTCACCGCCGAAGTTTTTTGTTTCGTAGTTTGTGGCTTTCAGTAAAGTCAACTTAAACTTTTCAGAGATTTTGGAAAGTTTGCCCGAAAATATTCTCGGTAAAAACTTGCCAACTACTTCTTTTTGGTAATATTCACTTCGTTCGTATTCGTTGAGATAACCTTTGAAAGTTACTTCGTCAAACGCTTTGGCGATGTCTGTAACAGAATTCGCAAATTGTAATTTGATATTTATTGTTGCGTTTTTTAGTGTTACTTCCGTGCCTTGAAAATCCTTTTCTTTCTTCTTTTTGACATCTTCAATTGTTAAATCAGCCATTAAGTTCCAATCGGAATCTTTCCATTCTTTATCATTATTAACGAATAAACTACCATCTTTATCTTGCTCAATAAGTGTCGAGTATGTATTTTTCCCTGACCAAACTGAAATCTTTGTAAAATTGAATGCGCTTTTAGAAATCTTTAGGACAACAACTGATTTTTTAGGAACATTCAATTCCCAACCTTTCTGAGCCAAAATTGGTGAACTTAAAAGCAAAAATACAAATACGAGTATTATTTTTTTCATTTTTTTCAATCCTTTTTGTGAAATATTATTTATTGTAAGCACTTAAAAGCAGTTTGCCTTCGTAATCAATCAGTCCAAGTTTAAAACACCCCATAAAATAATTGAATCGTGTATGTTGCTGCATAAATGTAATGCCCTAAATTTTTCCAAATGAACTTCCTATTTCAGCCCGTGAAACGGGTAACAGCATAAAGCCCCGTGCGTGAGCGCGGGGAACGTCAACGATATGCCGTCAAGCCCGTGAAACGGGCGACAGCTTTTAATTTTCAAACGGCTGTCGCTATCTTTCGATAGCTTTATCAATTTTTATCGTGCCGACCCCGCGCTCACGCACGAGGCTTTATGCTGTTGCCCGTTTCACGGGCTGAAATCGAAATCAAATCTCGTTTCAAATCTTACTCTCTGTAAAAACTCATAAGCAGTTTATTTTCGTTAACAATCAGCCTGAGTTTAGCGCGGTCAAATAAATCTACTTCAAATTCAAAATCGCCCAATCGTGCTGCGTCGCGGTCTGTTTGAGGCGAAAATCGGGGTTGACGGCGACCGGATGACCGACGATTGAGAGCATCGGAAGGTCGGAAATCGAATCGCTGTAAGCGTAAGATTCGCTTAAACTGATGTTTTCGCGTTCGGCGTATTCGCGCATCCATTTCGCTTTGGTCGCCGAAGCCATCACCGGCGGCAAAATTCTGCCCGTCGCGTAGCCGTTGACGAATTCGAGTTTGTTTGAGACAAATTCGTCAATTTCGAGATAATTGCACAGGCGGTCAATCGTAAAATCGAGTGCGCCGGTAATGACGATTTGCCTTTGCCCGATTTTTTTCGATTGGGCGATTAATTCGCGTGTGCCGTCGTAAATTGCGGGTTTTAGAACCTCTTCAAAAAGTTCTTCCGAAAAATAACGCAGACGGTCTTCCGATTCGCCTTTGTAGCTTTGGAAAAAGAATTCGTTAAAGACGTTGCGCGAATAAAGATCGGTCGCGCCGAAAAGCGGCAGTTTTGCCAGTGTGCCGACCGATTTTTTGATTGTGGTAAAAAGTCCCTGCTGACGGCGCGAATAAAACGCGAGCGTATGCACGAGATTGGTGCTGACCAGAGTTCCTTCGAGATCGTAAAACGCCGCTGCGTGTCCGTTTTTGCTCATTTTTGGTTTCGCTAAAATTACAATATGAATTAAAATGAATAGTCGTTCAGTATTGAAATATAAAAATATACCTTATTTTAGCCGTTTTTGGTAATTTACCCGATGATGAGAAAACATATTTACAGTTTTATTACAATCGGTTTGCTCGTGTTTTTGCACGCTTCGTGCGCGAAACAGACGGCAACCGAATCAGTTTCAACGCCTGCAAATGCCGCCTTAATCGGCGAAACGCTGGCGAAAAGCGATGAACTTTTCAAACAGCGCGAGGACTTAGCAAAATTGCGCGAAGCCGTCAAATCGCTCGCCGCCGTTCGCAGTCCCGATCAGCGGAATTTTGAAGTCGAATGGAAATTCGCCAAATACAGTTATTTCTTAGGCAAATATTCAGATGACCAAAAAGAACAGGAAAAAGCATTGGAAAACGGCGCACAAGCCGGAAAAATCGCTTCGCGTGTTGAGCCGAACAAACCTGACGGATATTTTTGGTATGGCGCAAATCTCGGCGAACAGGCGAAAAATAGTCCGGTCACGGTCGGCGTAAAATCAATCGGTGAAATGCAGGAAACGATGAAAAAGGTCATCGAAATTGACCCGAAATATCAAGGCGCAAGTGCCTACGACGCGCTTGCCCAAATCGAACTCGAAACCGCCGGACTGATGGGCGGAAAACCCGAAAAAGCCGTCGAATATCTCGAACAAGGTTTGAAGATCGAAGACAACAACACCTATCTTCACCTGCATTTAGCCGAAGCATATCTCGCCGTCGGCAAAAAAGACGAAGCAAAAAAGCAGCTCGATTATCTATTAAAAATGAAGCCTGATCCCGAATTTTTGCCCGAATACAAAGAAACGACCGACGAAGCGAAAAAACTACTCGCAACCAAATTTTGATAATCGTTGATGGTAAATTGTTAATTCAAATCAAGGGTTAAAAATAGTGGAAAAGTTGTTTGTGCAGCGGGCGCGAAGCGCAACCCTTCCTGACCTGTTAATACTTGTAACTTTTCTGTTTTACTTTGGCTTGAATGCAAGTTTAAGTTTGAGATTCAAGATTAAACCAATTTCAGGTCGGGAAGGGTTGCGGTTTCCGCGCCCGCTTTTCTCGTTGTTTCAGTAATTTTCAAAAACAATAAATTTTATTCAGCCCTCGATTCGCATTATTAATTGTAAAACGTCATCAGCAATTAACAATTTACCATTAACGATTTACAATTAACCCAATTATGCGTCGTGCAATTTTTCCCGGTTCATTCGACCCTTTAACCAACGGTCATCTCGATATTATCAAGCGCAGTTTGCCCCTTTTTGATGAAATTGTGATCGCTGTTCTTAATAATCCTGAAAAAAATCCGATGTTTTCCGTCGTAGAAAGATGCGAATTGATTCGTGAGATTTTGCCTTCGATAAAGAACGGCAAGTGCGAATTGATCGTGGACAGCTTTTCAGGTTTGACCGCCGATTTTGCCAGAAAACAAGGCGCGGTAGCAATCGTGCGCGGCATTCGCGCCGTGTCGGATTACGAATATGAACTGCGAATGGCGTTGATGAATCGGCGGCTCGAACCCGAAATCGAAACCGTTTTTCTGATGGCGGCGGAAGAATATTCGTATGTCTCGTCAAACTTAATGAAACAGGTTTTCACGCTCGGCGGGCGCGTCGAAGGTCTTGTTCCAATGCTGGTCGAAGCTAAAATGAGGGAAAAATTATCCACCGATAAGCACAGATAGACACAGATAATTTTGAGATTTATATTCGTGTTAATCGTGTAATTCGTGGCAAAATGTTTTTATGAATTTTCCTGTATCTGAAAATGTCGCCCGAATGAAAACATCTTCCACATTTAAGGCAATGCAAGCCGCCGCGAATTTGCGCGAACAAGGCTTTGACGTGATTGATCTGACCGTCGGCGAACCCGATTTCCCGACTCCCGAATTTATCAAAGATTTGGCGATTGAAGGCTTAAATAAAGGCATTACAAAATACACCGCCGCCGCCGGAATGAAGCCGTTTGTCGAAGCAGTCGCGCATTTTTACAAGGAACAATTCGGCGCGGATATTTCGCCGAAGGAAATCGCGGCAAGCTGCGGCGGCAAGCAAGCGTTATTTAATGCGGCTTGCACGATTCTAAATCCGGGCGACGAGTGTTTGATTCCGAAACCTTATTGGGTGACTTTCCCCGAAATCGTCAATTTCACGGGCGCGAAACCTGTTTACATCGAAACCGAGGAAACGGATTTTATTTTGAGCGCGGAACAGGTCAAAGCCGCGATCACCGACAAAACCAAACTCTTAATCGTCAATTCGCCGAGCAATCCGTCAGGTCGCGTAATTCCGCCCGACGAAATGATAAAAATCATCGAAGTTTGCGCCGAACGAAACGTCTATGTTTTAACCGACGAATGTTATCTGTTTTTCGTTTATCCGCCTTCAGAAGTTTTCACGTCGGCAGTTTTGTCAAAGGAATTGCGCGATTTTGTCTGTGTTGCGGGTTCGTTTTCCAAAACTTACGCAATGACCGGATGGAGAATCGGTTACACGATTGCGCCGGAAGCGTGGACAAAAGAGATGATTAAACTGCAAAGTCATTCGGCGACGCATCCGACGAGTTTCGTTCAATACGCCTGCGCCCGCGCGATGGAACGCCGCGAAGAATCAATGGCGGCAGTGCAGGAAATGCTCGCCGAATACAAACGGCGGCGCGATTGGTTTGTCCCCGAACTCAATAAATTGCAAGGGTTAAGTTGTGCGATGCCCGAAGGCGCGTTCTATGCCTTTCTCGATGTTCGAGGTTTATTAGGCGATAAATTCGCGCTCTCCGAAGATGTCGCCGATTATCTTTTGAAAGAATCACAAGTCGTCACGACCGACGGCGCGGCTTTCGGCGCAGAAGGATTTTTGCGGCTTTCCTACGCGACTTCGATGGAAAATCTGCACACGGCAATCGAGCGAATGAAAAAACTTTTTGAGTCTAATTCGCAAACAGCATAGAAATTTAGCCACGAACAAACACGAAAAAACCCGAAAGTTTTTTAAATTAGCTTTCGGGTTTTTTCGTGTTTGTTTGTGGCTAAAAATTCTTACTTTCCGCCGGTCATTAGTAAGCCGATTTCTTCATCACTTGTGACTTTCGGATCAACTTCGCCGACAAATTTTCCTTTGTAAATTACAAGTAAACGGTCAGCCAAAGCTTTCACTTCTTCGAGTTCAGCGGAAACTAATAAAATCGCGCTGCCCGAATCTCTTAACGCGATTAATTTGCGGTGAATAAATTCAATCGCGCCGATGTCAACGCCGCGTGTCGGCTGTGAAACGAGCAGCAATTTCGGATTAAGTTCAAATTCGCGCCCGATGATGAGCTTTTGCTGATTTCCGCCGGACAAATTCTTCGCGTAAAGTTCGGGATTCGGCGGACGAACATCGAAATTTTCGATAATTTCTTTTGTGCGCTTTTCGATCACGGCGGAATTTAAAAAGCCGTTGGCTGAAACCGGCGCACGATAATGAACGCCGAGAATCGAATTTTCCTCTAAATCCGAATCGAGCAGAAGTCCGCGTTTGTGACGGTCTTCGGGAATGTGCGCGATGCCCAATTCGGTTCGCTTCCGCACCGAAAGTTTTGAAATTTCGTTGCCGAGCAGTTTGATCGAGCCTTCTTGAATGCCAATCAAACCGGCAATCGCTTCGATAATTTCGGTTTGTCCGTTGCCTTCGACTCCGGCGATGCCGACGATTTCGCCGGCGCGGACATTGAGCGAAACACTTTTCAAAGCCTCGCCGTGTTTGCCTCTGACAGATAAATTTTCAATGCTCAAAACAGATTCGCGTGGTGTTGCATTGGACTTTTCAACTCTTAATAAAACATCGCGTCCGACGATCATTCGCGCCAAATCCTTCGCGTTTGTTTCGCTCGTTTTGACGTTGCCGACGACTTTGCCGTCGCGCATTACGGTTACGTCGTCCGAAATCGCCAGCACTTCTTCGAGTTTGTGCGTGATGATGACGATGGTTTTGCCCTGTTCGCGCATCTGGCGCAGAATATTGAAAAAATCTTCGACTTCCTGCGGCGTTAAAACGGCGGTCGGTTCGTCCAAGATTAACAATTCGGCTTTGCGATATAATGCTTTTAACAGTTCGACGCGCTGCTGTGCGCCGACCGACAAATCTTCGATGACAGCTTTCGGCGACACGCCGAGACGCAGTTCATTAGACAAAGCTAGCACGTCGGCGTTCGCCTTTTTCCAGTCAATTCCCGCCGGATTTCCGCCTTCCGCGCCCAAAATTATATTTTCGCCGACGGTCATCGTGTCCACCAGCATAAAATGCTGATGCACCATCCCGATTCCGAGATTAATCGCGTCCTGCGGCGATTTTATCTGCACAGGTTTCCCGTCAACGAAAATCTCGCCCGAATCAGCCTTATAAAAGCCGTAAGCGATCCGCATAATGGTAGATTTTCCCGCGCCGTTTTCCCCGACAATCGCGTGAATCGTGCCTTTTTCGATCTTAATCGAAACGTCATTATTTGCCGTGACGTTGCCGAATGTTTTGGTTATGTTTTTTAACTCAAGCATTTTGTTTTCAATTATATTAGAGTAAAATTTTTGCTATGGCATTCAGCGAATATAAAGAAATCGGGCAAGTTCAGGTTGAATTCAACATTAAACTCGAAGACGAAAATTTTATTTTTGCCGAAACCGTCGCGCCGCCTGAAATATTCTTAAATGAATTTGAATTCACCCGCGAAAATCTTCCGGTTTTCACTTCGGAAGGTGCAAGAACGGAAGCGATAATTTTTCCGATTCTGCGCGAAGTTTACAAAGATTACAGCGACAAATTCGTGCTTTGGATTCAAAAGTCATTTACTTACGACGCAAAACTCAACGGAACGCCCGATTATCTGATCGCCACCAAATCACCTTTAGGGAAAACTGTTCTCGCCAAACCTCTGCTTGGCGTTGTCGAAGCCAAAAAAAATGACTTTGAAGTCGGTTGGGCGCAATGTTTAGCCGAACTCATCGCCATCCAAAAACTCAACGCTGACGAAGAAACCGCCGTTTACGGAATAGTTACCGACGGCGAAAGATGGCAGTTCGGCAAATTTCAAAAAAACCTGCTCACACGCCAAAATTCAGGTTTCACAATTGACGATTTACCTGAACTTTTCGGTGCAATCCACTTTATTTTTCAATCAATTTCTGCAAATGTGAAATAAATGCTCACCCATTTATTACTTTTTTATCAAACAATAATATAAGTCGTTTTCACAGACAATCGTGTAAATAGTGCCTTTTTCAATTTTGATCGAAACGTCGTTGTTGGCAACGACACTGCCGAATGTTTTTGTGATATTTTTAAGTTCTAACATTTATTAATAATCTTCTATGAAAATTTCGATAATAACTTTTATTAAATAAGCGACTACGCCAAGTGCAACAAACGAGTTTGAAATCTTTTTCCATCTAGTTTCTTTTTTTTTATCCAGTTTGTTTGCAGCGAAAAAATAAATCGGAAGGCTTATGCCAAATAAAATCATACTAATGATCAACATTTTTGGGGCAAATGTTTTATAAGGGTTAAATATAAGATAGTAACTCCATAAACAAATCCACGATAAAGGAGCAATTACGCCAACACCAAAATAAACAATCGTTCCAAAAAAATTTGATCGGAGATGTATCATATAAATTCAATAAACTTGCCAATCTGAATTCTTCTTTAATATGCTCGTAATTCAATTTTTAGCTATTTCTTTATAGGCTTTTTAACCCATTTTAACTCTTTACCGCAGCCAATTTTCGATTTCATCAACTTCCCAAATGTCCGATTCGATACTCAAAACCATTTCGTATGTCTGCTCATCGGTCGTGATTAAAAAAAATCCGTTCTTTCGCAGAAAAATTTCCATCAAATAAGTCGCCGTTCGTTTATTGCCGCCAAACCACGGATAATTTTTGACAAGTCCGAAACAGAGCGTCGCGGCTTGACGAATTAAATCGGCATTTTCAAAATTTGCCGCTTGTTTCGGGCAGTTCAATGCCGATTCAAGCAAATTTTTATGGTCAACTCCGAAACGAATTTCCCGCCAATCGCGCATTAACAAAACGTGGAGTTTGACGGCTTCGGCGACGGAAATATAAAAGGTTGCTTCAATCGCCAATCCGCTTTAACTCCCCGTAAAGTTTTCTTCTTTTATGGAGAATTTCCATCGCAATTTTTTCGAGTCCTTCTGACAAAGGCAGCAATAAATCGCCCGAAACCTCGCCGTTTTTAATCGTCAAAGCTATTTGAGAGTTTTCCGGCAAACTTAATTCATTGATGATATTTGACGGAATTTCGACCAGCCAAGAAGCTATTTTGACTTCTTCTGAACTGCGCTTTCGGGTTTCGATTTGTTCGATTTCTAAAACTTCAGGCATCTCTTTCTCCTTAACTTTAGCAATTATCTCACTCTATTTTGCCATCGCGTCCGTGACTTTGATTTCGCCGCCCACGATTTTGGTTTTGGCTTCGTCAACTTTTTTGAGAACGTCGTCGGGAATCAAGCCTTTGTTGTTGTCGTCCATCGAGAAAGCAACGCCGTCTTTGTCGAGTCCGAAGACGTGAAAACCGCCTTCAAATTTTCCGCTGAGGACTTCTTTGACGACATCGTAAACGGCGTTGTCAACTCGTTTGACCATCGAGGTCAGCACGAATCCGGGTTTCACGCCGTTTTGATTCGAGTCAACGCCGATCACGAATTTGTTCGCTTCGCCGTTCGTTTTGCCGTATTGCTCAACCGCGTCGAACGCGCCTAAACCGGAATTTCCGGCGGCGGTAAAGATCACGTCCGCGCCCTGCCCGATTTGCGAGAGCGCGAGTTCCTTGCCTTTGCCCGGATTGTTCCACGCCGAATCGGTCACGCCAACGTAATTGTCAACGACTTTGATGTTCGGATTAATGGATTTTGCGCCTTCCAAGTAGCCGGTTTCAAATTTGTGAATGAGCGGAATGTCCATTCCGCCGATAAAGCCGAGAACGCCGGATTTCGATTTCGATGCGGCGATCATTCCGACGAGATACGAGCCTTCGTGTTCACGAAAAACAAGCGACGCGACATTTTTCTTTGGCGTTTTGTCGTCTTTTTCAAAAATTACGCCGTCAACAATCGCAAATTTGATGTTCGGATAATCGTCCGCGACCTTTTGCATAATCGGTCCCTGCGCGAAACCGACACCGACAATCAAATCGAAATTTTTCTCGGCAAACGCCCGCATCGCCGGTTCAATCGAAGTCGGATTTCCCGGTTCGACATCATACAAACAAATCGGCAAATCCTTTTCGGCACGCTTCACACCGTCCCACGCCGCCGCGTTGAAACTGCGGTCATTTTTGCCCCCGATGTCAAAAACAATGCCAACTTTTATTTGGCATTGCTTCTGCGCTTCGGTGCGCGAACCGCACGAAGACATTAAAAATAATCCGGCACAAAGCAATAAAATTTTAATAACAAAACGAGCTTGCATAAGTTTGTAGGGGCGACGGCTTGTCCTCGCCCGATGAGCGCGAGCGAAAAAACCATCGCATCAAATTAATTTTATTTCAACAATTAAGACTGTCATCGTTTCGGGCGAGGACAAGCCGTCGCCCCTACATTTGATTATGAAATAATTTCTTTCACTAAAACGGTGTCTGTAATTGATTTTTCATCGCCTATTTTATACGCATTTCGCAGGTTTTCGCTAATCAAATCGGCTTGTGATTGGCTGCGGCAGAAAATCGTCCCGAAACTTTCACCTTTTTTTACTGCGTCGCCGAGTTTTTTCTCGATGGCGAAACCGACTGCGTAATCAATCGTGTCTTTGACCTGCATTCGTCCGCCGCCGATTGAGGCGATTGCCGCGCCGATTGATTTTGTGTCAATTTCCGTGACGAAGCCGTTTTCATTGGCTTTGACGGGAATTTGCAGAATGTTTTTCTCCAAAAGCAGTTCGGGTTTGTCGCAAATATTCGGATTTCCCTTTTGGAGTTTGATGTTTTCCGCAAACTTTTCGATTGCCGCGCCGCTCCAGATTTTATCAAGGCAAATCGCGCTTGCGTCTTCAACCGTTTTGGCAATTCCCGTCAAAACCAACATTCGCGCCGTCAGTTCGATGGTCAGATCGAGCGTCGGCTGCATCGTTTCGTCAATTTCGCCGCGCATAATCCGCACGCATTCGTAAACTTCGAGCGCGTTGCCGACATATTTTCCGAGCGGCTGACTCATATCGGTAATCAACGCTTCGGTTTTGACGTTAAAATCATTGCCCGTTTTGACCAGTGCCTTAGCCAAACCTTGCGCGTCCCAAAGATTTTCCATAAACGCGCCGCTGCCGGTTTTGACATCCAAAACGAGCGCGTCCAAACCTTCGGCGAGCTTTTTCGACATAATCGAACCGACGATCAGCGGAACAGATTCGACCATCGAAGCCGCGTCGCGCAAAGCATAAAGTTTGCGGTCGGCGGGAACGATTTTCTTCGTTTGTCCGGCGAGCGCAAAGCCGCATTTTTTGATCGTTTGCTTGATTTGCGACTTTGTTAAATTGACGTTGTAACCTTCGATTGATTCGAGTTTGTCGAGCGTTCCGCCCGTATGTCCAAGTCCGCGCCCTGAAATCATCGGCACGGCAACGCCGCAAGCCGCCGCGAGCGGTGCAATTATCAGCGAAGTTTTATCGCCGACTCCGCCCGTCGAATGTTTGTCGGCAATTGGCGCGTCAATGTCCGAAAAATCCAAAACCTCGCCCGATTCGAGCATTGATTTGACCAGCGCGTTTTGCTCCGCCGAATTCAAACCGTGAATAAACATCGCCATCACGAGCGCGGTAATTTGGTAATCCGCCCAGCTTTCATCGCAAACACCTGAAATAAAAGCATTGATTTCCTCATCGGAAAACCTCGCGCCGTCACGTTTTTTGCGGATTAAGTCTTGTGGATTCATCGGAATAACTTTAGCAAATTTCTTTTCAAATTTCGTCAAAAAAATGTTTCCTTTTTGATAATTTTAAGAGATAATAAAACTGAGATTTACGAGAGGTTTTGAGAATTTATGAAAAACACTAGAACGATTACCACCATTGTCGCCTTTGTCGCCACCTTTATTTTTTCCGCCGGACTGACACGGATTATTTTTCCTGCACCTGCTATTCAGTATGTTTATATTGATCGTCCGCAGTTCATCGAACGCGATACAAACGAAATCGAATCATTTCTCTTACAGGACATTACCAACGGCGAAAGCCGAATGGATGAAACGAGCAGTTTGCGCGGTATAGACGAAGATTATTTCGCGGAATATGCCGATTCCGTGATGGAATATTCGGATGCTTCGTCGAGTATGAACGCTGACAATTTTCCGCAGGATTTTCAAGTTGCGTGGCACCTGCATATGAAAGCGTGGCTCAATTACGCTGATTTTCTCGCAATTCAGGCAAATGCTCCGGCAGGAAAACGTATGAAAAACGCTGATTTTCAAAAAGGTGAAAGAAGCCTTACCAATGAAATTGACCGGACTTGGTTTGAGGTTCTGAGAATCGGCAGAACACACGGCGCATATATTCGTTAATATTTCTCAACTTTTTGTGTTATGAAATTAAAATATTTTATCTGTGTCTTTTCATTTCTCGCTTGTTTTGCGGTTTCTGTTTTGCTGATCGGATTTCCGGTTCGTGGCAACAATTTCTCTCAAAAACAGGATTCGCGTTACACTTTTGAATATTTGCAGACTCAGCAGCAGATTCAAAAGTTTTTGAAAACCGACCGCCAAACCGGACGCGAATTGGCAGATGACTTGCTGAAATCTAATAACGGCAATTCTTTGATTAACGAAGAACTTGCAACTGTCAATTTAGTTAGAAAGATGCAGAAAGCAAACTGCGCCGATCTACCGGCGGACTTTTGCGCCGCGTGGAAAAATCATCTTCAAGCGTGGGACGAAATGGCTGATTTTCTCCATCAGTCAAATAAATCAGGACGACACAAAGAAATTGACAACGATTTAACTCCGCAATATTGGAAGTTCAATCGCCGTATCAATCAAAGTTACAATGATTTAATCATATCCGCCAAAATGCACGGCGTTGATTTTTCTTATTAATCTTTAAAAAGCGGTTGTTTGAAGTAAAACAACCGCTTCGACTTTGACTGCTTCCGACCTGCCGACCGCATCAACCTTTTCACCCGTCTTTGCTTTTACCGAAACACAATCCGGTTCAATTTCAAGCGCATTCGCCAAATTTTCGCGCATTTCATCAATAAAAGGTCGCAGTTTCGGCGTTTCGAGATTGATCGTCGAATCAACATTGACGACCGCAAAGCCTTTTTCCTTTATCAGTTCAACCGCGTAACGCAAGAAAACAAAACTGTCGGCATTTTTCCAGCGTTCGTCTTTGTCGGAAAAATGCTGCCCGATGTCGCCGAGTGCCAATGCGCCCAAAATTGCATCAGTGACGGCGTGTGTCAAACAGTCAGCGTCGGAATGCCCGACCGCACCGCGCTCCGATTCAATCAAAATGCCGCCCAAAATCAAAGGCTTGCCGATTTCAAGCCGGTGAATGTCGTTGCCGTAGCCGATTCTGAACATAGAATTAGTTTTTGGCTTTTAATTTTTGGAGATTGGACAATATTGATTGTTAAAAACCAAAAACCGAAAACAAATTACCCTTCCTTCAAAAATATCTCTGCTAATTTCCAATCTTCGCGGGTTGTAATTTTGATATTTTTCGCGTTGCCTTCGACGATTGCGATTTCGCAGCCGAGTTTTTCGACGAGAAAACATTCGTCGGTTGCCGATTCATTCAAGTCTGCGTTGGTAAATGCTTTTTGTAAAATTTCAACGCGAAATATCTGCGGCGTTAAAGCGCGTCTTAATTTCGTTCGTTTAATCGTCGCAGTAATTTTGCCGTCACCAATTTCTTTGATCGTGTCCGTAAATTTGCCGACCAAACAAGCCGCGCCGGTTTCTTTTGCCTTTTCGATAGTTGCAGTGATTTCTTCGCAAGTAACAAACGGACGTGCGCCGTCGTGAACGGCGACGATTTCGGCTGCATTATTGATAGCCTTTAAGCCGTTGAAAACAGATTCAGCGCGAGTTTTGCCGCCGGAAACTGTTTTCTTTAGTTTTGTTAAATTAAATTTTTGCGCGATGTTTTGGAATTTTTCGACTTCGATTGCCGCCAAAACGAGAATGATTTCATCAATCGCGGCGCAGTTTTCAAATTTTTCGATAGTGTGAATTAAAAGCGGTTTGCCGCCGATTTCAAGAAACTGTTTCGGTCGTTCGCCGCCGAACCGAGTGCCACTTCCCGCCGCGACGATAATTGCTGTGTTCATAAACATTAAAGCGAAAGTTGGAGCGAATTAATTGGAGCGCGGACATCTCTGTCCGCCACCGTTCGAGCGAAGCAAAGAACGGTGCAGCGTAACTAATTTTAGAGTTAAAGGTAAGTTGCGGACGTTACGCATTCATCGCAAAGCCTCGAATGCGGCGGACAGAGATGTCCGCGCTCCAATTATTGCGCTCCAATTCGTTATTCAAGTTCTTCGATTATTGTCGGCTGCCGCAGGTCGCGGGTTGCTTTGCGGAAATTTCCCGAACGCGAATCGTGAATGTTATTGTTGGCACTGACATTATTATTTTGGTCGCCGTTTTCGTTGTGTGCGTCTTCCCAAAGTCTGCCGAAAATCATTTTTCCGGCGGTCGTCTGCAAAACGCTCGTGACGGCGATGTCGGCGGTTTTGCCGATCAATTTTCGTGCATTATCAACCACGACCATCGTGCCGTCGTCCAAATAAGCGACTCCCTGATTATATTCTTTGCCCTCTTTCAAGATGAAAACGCGCATCGCTTCTCCCGGCAAAACGACCGGTTTTAAGGCATTAGCAAGTTCGTTAATATTCAAAACCAACACGCCGCGAAGCTGCGAAACCTTGTTCAAATTAAAATCGTTCGTGACGATCACGGCATCAAGCTGTTTGCCGAGTTCGATAAGTTTCAAATCAACTTCCTTAACTGCCGGAAAGTCGGTTTCGATGATCTGAATATCAATTTTCGAGTTATTGCGAAGACGTTGCAGCATATCAAGTCCGCGTCGTCCGCGTTGGCGTTTAGACGAATCGGGAGAATCGGCGACTTGCTGCAATTCAGTCAAAATAAACTGCGGAATAATCAAAGTTCCGCCCAAAAATCCGGTTTCGGCGACATCGGCGATGCGTCCGTCAATAATGACCGACGTATCAAGAATGCGGTAATCTTCCTGCACAGTCTTGTCACTGAATATCCCGCCGAGAACCGATAAGTCAATATAATCGCCTTTCGCCGCGCCGACCATCAAGCCGATGTAACCCATAAAAAACGCGAGCGAAATCGTCAGGAATGTCTGCATTTCGGCGGAAACGGCGGCTTCTTTTTGAATCGAAATTAAAATGCCGATCAGAAACGCGCCGAGAATTCCCAAAATCGAGCCGATTGCCGCGCCGATTAGAGTTTTCAGCGAAGCCCGCGCAACGCGCATCTCAAAAGCGATAATCATCGCAGCAATAATCGCACCGAATAACGCGGAAAAATAGGGGCGCGAATCATCGCCGATCCCGCTAAAACCGAATCGCTGCGTATGTTCAAACGGATTGAGAATATAACCGAACAAGATCAGTAAGGCAATAAATCCGATTCTGATTATGAGAACGTCAAGTTTCATCCTAAAAAAAATTTTATCACGAAACAAACTTTATTAATAACGGAACTCGAACTCTCGAATAAAATTCCGCGTCGTTTATTCAACCTTCAAAATCTGCCCGTTCAGACCGATTGATTCCGATGAGAGCAGAAACAAAATTGTCCGCGCCGTGTCGTCTTCGGAAATGTTTGACTTCGGGCGAAAAAGCTCCGGGTCTAAATCTTCGGCGAGCGATTTTTTTTCGCTGACGGCGACGGCGTTGACGCGAAAGTTTTTCGGCAAGGATTTTGCCAGCGATTCGGTCAAACCGACGAGCGCGTTTTGCGAAGCCGCGAAGATCGCATTCTGCGCCGTTTCGTCCGTGTCGAGAGCCGAAACGACGTTGACGATTTTCGGTTTCGGGCGCGAATTCATCAGCCGAATCGCCGCCTGCGTGACGAAAAATGCCGCCTTCATATTCGCTCCGAGCGTTCCTTCGTAAATTTCTTCGGTAGTTAATTCAAACGTCGAATCGCCCGCATATTTCAGACAATTTATGAGCAGATCAATGCGCCCGAACATTATTTCGACTTCCGCGACGAGTTTTTTCGCGCCCGCGACGGTTGAAACGTCCGTCTCGACGGCATTTGCCAGCGTTCCGAGATTTTTCAGCTCACCAAGCGCATTTTCCGTCTGCGCGTCCGCTTTCTTAAAGGCAACGATTACATACGCGCCCTGCAAAGCGAGCTGCAAGGCGACGGCGCGACCGATTGCGCTTGCGCCGTCGGTAATGACGGCGACTTTTTCGGCAAAGGCGTGAATTGATTGTGCGGACATAAAAATAACGCGAAATTCGGTTAAGAACTTCGCGTTTTTAGATTAGTCAAACTGCGTGATTTCTGCAAATACGCCTTTTCTTAAACGAAATAAACGCCCTGATCTTTATCCGCGTATTGCTCGTCGCTCAAAACGATGTCGTTTTCGTCGTCGGACTGAATCATTTTCAGGTTATAGGCGGCGATGTAGTTTTTCGGATTGAGTTCGACGGCTTTGCGAAAATCGGCGGTCGCTTCGGCGACTTTGTAATTTTTGGCGTAGGCGTAGCCGCGATGAGCGTAAGCCGTGGAATTTTTCGGGTCTAATGCGATGGCTTTATTTAGATCGGCGAAGGCTTCGACGAATGATCTTTGGACGGCTTTCAGATAACCGCGCGAATCGTAAGCCGGCGAGTATTTCGGGTCGAGTTTGATCGCCTGATCGTAATCGGGCATCGCTTCGACATATTTTTTTTGTTTGCGGTAAAAATCGCCGCGTAACGTCAGATTGCGAGCCGTCGCTTTGAAATTAATCGAACTGTTGATGTCAGCCAACGCCTCAATATTTTTGCCGATTTGATAATACGCCTGCGAACGCAGTTCGAGCATTTCAACATCGGGCAATAAACCCGTGCTGTGGCTGTCAATCACTTTTGAGATCGCCGGAACAGCTTTCGTATATTCGCCTTTATTAAACAAAGCTATCGCGGCAGTTCGGTCGGCATTGGCAGCTTGATTTTGCGCCATTACTTTATTCAAATCTTTCTCGGTAATCTTTAAGTCATATGGGTTTGCCGGCGGCGCATCACCGGCAGTTTTTTTGACGGCGGCAGACGGCGGCGAAAAACGAAAAGTTAAATAGCCCTTCGACATCACAGCTTTTCCGTTAACGAGATATGGCGCAAACTTGGTCTCTTTCGACTTATTGGTGCAAAGAATATTTAGAAAATTATCGTCGCCGACGGTATCGGTTTGGATAACATTTCCCTTTTCATCAATCACAATATTGACGGTAATCAAATGCTCATTTTTCACCGGATTCGCGCTGTAATCAGGTTCAAATGAAATCTTGCGTTGATTATTCAACAAGCCGCGATCAGGCATCTGCGCCGCCGACATCTGGGCGAAACCGATTTGCGCCTGAACGAGCAGACAAAATAATATGGCAGCGAGAGTTGTTAGATTTTTTTTCATAAATTTAATTGACAGTTAAAATATTTGGTTAAGTGTGCAAAATTCAATATCAATTCAAAATTAAACTTTTGTTTATCGCGTTCAGAGTTCACGCTTTAGCGTGTGATTTCCGCCGGCGAAGCGCGGCGAAAAAACAAACTGAAGTTTGAACTCTGAACGTGATTGCCAAACTTTTCATTTTGCCGTGACGATTTTATCGGCGTAAATATATCCGTCAATTTGAACAACATCGTCGCGGCTGATTTTTTGTAGTTGGAGATTGGTGATTTTGAAGACGATTTGTTTGTCGTTTTCGCTGATAATTTCGATCATTCCGCTTTTGATGTCATCGCCGCCGGTTGCCGAAAAAGCGTTGTCTCCATTGGCGTTATGCTCAAAATAATCAACATCCGTCATTGCATCTCCGCCGTTCCAAACTTTTTGTCCGGCTTGATCGAACAACAGCCCGAAAGAAAATGTCCGCTCTGTTTGAGAATTTTCCGATTTCATTCTGACGTAAAGTTCCTTCATCTTCGTCTCTTTGTAGTTGAATGAACTGACCGTTGCCGGAAAATCCGACCATTCCTGACCGAAAAGCGGTTTTGAATGCTGAAACCGAAGCTGAGTTTTGCCGTTGTCGCTAAACCGAATTTGCGATGTTTGAGGTTTGGCGACTTTTTCAAAGGTTCCTTCCAACCCGTTTTCCGAGACGCTTTTGCTGCCGATTGATTTTTCGATGGTTCGCCGGATAAACGAGATTTTGCTGTTTTTATCGAATTTGCCTTTCAGTTTGTAAGTCAGATTGCCTTCGGCTGCGCTGACGGCTTCAAACTTGCCGTTTTTATCAACCGCGCCGCTGAAAATTTTAATTTGATCGCCGACCGACGCTTTGCCGGTTATCGAATTATCGGTTTTCACCTCAAATTCGGCGGTAATCGAGCGCGGTTCGGAAAAAAAATTAAAAAACGTCGCACGATAGTTTCCCGCGTAATTTTGCCCGAAAGCAAATGTTGGAAACAGGAGAATTAATATAAAAATATTTTTTCGCATTGATAAATTTTCCTTTAATAGCACGCAAGAATTTCGTGGACAGTTTTAATTGATTCCATCAAATCCGCCCTCGAAGTCAATGAACCTTTATCATCAGGCTCAATTGCAAAAATGCTGTCGGCAATGTCTAAAGCCTTTTTGTATTTTTCAGCTTTCTCATCAGTAGCACGGACGACTTTTATCACGCATATCCGCGATTTGTGCCACTTCATTTTTTCTCATTGTCAGCAAATCTCGATTGTTGGGTTCGACGGCAAGCATACTGTCAATAACACCGATGACTTTGTTGTAATAGCTTTCGGCGGAATGGATGCCGACGCAGTATGAATTCGGTTCATAGCCTCTCCGGTAATCTTCGTATCCGCTTTTGTATCTTTCATCTCCTTGAGTTTCCAAACCGGAAATCTGCTCCAACAATCGTTGGTATTCGGCAGGCGGAATTTTGCCGCCGGAAACCGAATTTGCCTGCTGCGCTGCCGTTGCAAGATTTTTGCGGCGAGTTTCCTCAGCTTCTGTTTGCCGTCTTTCCGCTAATTTTGCGGCTTCGACTCTTTTGTTTTCAGCTTCCCGGTCATCTCTTAATTTAATATCCGCGACTGCGGATTCTCTCGCTCCGGGCGTGGAGAGCCAAATTTCTTTCGGAGTCGTATTCGGTTCATCAGGCACCATCGTAATTTTTACCCGATATGCCTTTAGACGGTCTGCGGCAGTTAAAGAAGCATCGAAAGCGGTTGCGATGTAACGCCCGGTTTTGTCAATCGCGCCTTGTCGTGCATCTTTTTCCGATAGATGAATTAACTCCGCACCGTCTCTGAGGCGAACTATCAAACTCTCAAGAAAATAGTTCGAGACAATGAGCCGTGTCCCGTCTGTCGAAACCGAAACATTGGGGCTGTAATAACCACTCTGAACAAAATGTTCGGCTGAATAAATTTTGTTGCCCTTCAAATCTTCCACGCGAAATTGTGTTCCATAAGAGGTTTTGAAAACTTTCCCTTCCGAATTTACGACAAAGGTTACATTTTTATCCCACTCGATTTCTCCTTCAAATTTCGGTTTTTTGTCATCGCGGGAAATCGAAAAAACTTTCACTTTTTTATCCAAAACACCGGACGTATATTTCGCACTGAAATAATAAAGCCGTTTGACGTGCGGTTCATACGCGATGGGCGAGAAACTGACTTTCCCGCCGTAATTCCAGGACCATGCGGCTTCGTCCGGCGGCGCGACATCAACCGTCCACACATCATTTCTGACATTAATGATCTGTTTTTCATCCGTCGAATCGTATTCGGTCGGTGTCCAATCCGTTAATTTCCACGCGTATTTTTTATAGCCGTTATTGTCGGTGACTAACTCGAATCCGTCCCGCGTGTGCATAAAAGTGAAAATAAAAATTTTATAATCGGTAAACGCAATCGGCAGATCAATTTCGCCGCCGATTATTCCGTTTGAATCAGTTACTTTTGCCAGCGCGTTTGAAAAAATTTGTTCGTTCGGATTTAGTTCGACGGCTTTGCGAAAATCAGCGGCTGCCTGTTCTTTTTTATTGAGAGCGAGATAAGCATTTCCGCGATAATAAAAGCTGTAAGTGTATTTCGGATCAATCTCAATCGCCTTGCTGTAATCCGCAATCGCCGCGTTATAATTTGCCTTCTCCGCATTTGCCCGACCGCGCATAAAATAAGCGTAATCGGCATCGGGCGAGAGTTTAATCGTTTCCGTAAAATCACTGATGGCGAGATCGTAATTTTTCAGAGAACTAAAATAAACCGCGCCGCGCAGATAAAATGTGTAAAAATCTTTGTCATCTACTTCAACGGCTTTCGTAAAATCGGCAATCGCGGCAGCCGCATTTCCTTTTTTGTCGAAAGCTTCGCCGCGCTGTTGATAAGCCTCTTTATTTTTAGGATTTGCCGTAATAACCTGAGTTAAATCTTTGATCGCAGAATCATATTCGCCTTTCTCGATAGACGATTTCGCACGAACAACAAGTTCGTCATTCGTCTGCGCGAAACAAATTCCAACCTGCACAAACAGCCAAATTAACAACGCGGCAACAATTTTTATTCGATTTTTCATTGTTTTAA
The DNA here is from genome assembly GCA_965247805.1 of Pyrinomonadaceae bacterium. Taxonomy (GTDB): domain Bacteria; phylum Acidobacteriota; class Blastocatellia; order Pyrinomonadales; family Pyrinomonadaceae; genus JAFDVJ01. Next base: position 1,363,344 of record OZ252034.1, on the reverse strand, counting down.
GACTCAGGACAAAACATAGATGCCGTTTTGACGCTCAACGCTTCTGTAAATTGAAAATTCATTCGACTCATTAATTTTTCGATCTGTGCGGACTTTTTCAGACTTCTAAATTTTGTCCGCAATATGCTCTCATTAAAATCGCAATAATTCTAACGAAATCGGGTCAAAATTTTACAAGTTTCCATAAAATCTCAAAATCTGCGAAAATTTTATAAACATTATGGCAAAACAACCTGCAACGATTTTCGTCTGCTCAAACTGCGGCGGACAGCAAAGAAAATGGCTCGGTCGCTGTCCCGACTGCGGCGAATTTAACACGCTCGTCGAAGAAAGATTTCGCCCGACCGCGCAAGCCGTCGGCAAATCCGCCGCGTCCAATGTGCGGCTTTCGGCAAACTCTTTCCGCGAAGTCAAACCTATTTCCTACTCCGACATCGAATCGCAGGATGATATGCGAACGTCGAGCGGAATCGAAGAATTCGACAGAGTTTTAGGCGGCGGAATCGTCGCCGGTTCGCTGGTTTTAATCGGCGGAAGTCCGGGAATCGGCAAATCTACAATTGTCATTCAGATGGCTGACAAACTTAGTCAGGGCGGCGGCAAAGTCTTGTATGTTTCAGGCGAAGAAAGTGAACGGCAAATCAAGATGCGCGGCGAAAGATTAGGCATTAACGCCGAAAATCTTTTTCTTTTACCGGAAACTAATCTCGAAAACATCCTCGCGGAAGTTGAAAAATTACAGCCGGATTTTGTAATTGTTGATTCGATTCAGACGGTTTTCAGCGAAAAAATCGAATCTGCGCCCGGAAGCGTTTCGCAGGTGCGCGATGTTGCCGGAACGCTGATGATTTTTGCCAAACAAACATCTACGCCGGTCTTTTTGATCGGTCACGTCACCAAAGAAGGTTCGATTGCCGGACCGAAAGCGTTAGAACACATCGTTGACACGGTTTTATATTTTGAAGGCGACCGCCATCACAATCATCGAATAATCCGCGCGACGAAAAACCGATTCGGCGCGGCAAACGAAATCGGCATTTTCGAGATGACCGGCGAAGGCTTAAAAGCCGTCGGCAACCCGTCCGAAGTCTTTTTGCAGGAACGTCCCGAAGGCGCAAGCGGTTCGGTCGTCACGGTTTGTATGGAAGGCACACGCCCGATGCTCGTTGAAGTTCAGGCGTTGGTGACAGGGACAAAATTCGGAACAGGCAGACGAATGGCGCAGGGTTTCGATTACAACCGAACTTCCCTTTTGATCGCCGTTTTAGAAAAGCGCGTCGGCTTTCAGCTCGCCAACGACGACGTTTTCATCAACGTCGCCGGCGGCTTGGAAATTGACGAACCGGCGGCGGATTTAGGTGTCATCGCGGCAATCGCTTCGAGTTTTCGCAACCTGCAAATCCCGCCCGACACCGCAGTTTTCGGCGAAGTCGGCTTAACCGGCGAAGTGCGCGGCGTTCTCCAAGCCGAAACCCGCGCCAGAGAAGCGCAAACTTTAGGCTTTAAGAAATTGATTTTGCCGATGTCTAACAAAAAAGGTTTGGAAAAACTACTAGGAATGCGCGTCGTCGGCGTTAAGAATTTGGAAGAAGCGTTGGACGAATTGTTTACAAATGATAATTCAACTCAAACCAATATTGAGAAAAGTTACAAAGAAAAAATTGATTGGGTAAATCTTGGGAAACTTGTAGGAACAAGTGGAAATAACCTTGAATCTGTTAGCACTCAAGACGCGCAAAAAGCAATAGAAATTTTAATAGGCGAAGAAAATTTAAGAGAAGCCGTTGATTATTATATTGATGGAAGACCGGGATGCGAACTTGCACGTTTTGTTTTGCGACAATTTCATCCGTGGTCAGCAATGGAATATTGTTACGAAATTTATAAGTCAGATAAGGACGCACAAAGGCGCATGTTTGCCGTTGAATTGCTTCGAGCCGTTGCTGATAAACGCGCTTTGCAATGGATTGATGAATTTTTAGATGACAACGATCCACAAATTCAGGTTTTAGGAATAGGTATTTTAGATTATTTAAACTTAAAGAATTTAGTTTTTTTGGAAGACGTTGAAGAGATACTTTCAAAAGCTACAAAACATTTAAATCTTGATGTTAGAGAAGCCGCAAAAATGATTGGGGAAAGTTTATTTCACGATAAGAATTGAACAAAAGCGTCATAAGAATCTATTTTAGATTTTTCTAAAATCGCACGACTGCAACATTAAAAAAACATTGGACTAAAACAAAGAAAAACTGAACACCAAAAATTACGACGGTATTAATTTTGATGAAGCGAGTCGCGCTGTTCAAGACGAATTCGTTTTAGAAGAATATTACGATAAACATTCAACTACGGATGAAAAGCGTTATGCGTGTATCGGCGAAGCAGAAAACAAAATTTTGTATGTCGTTTGTACCGTCCGCAATAAAAATACGAATGACGAAATTTACCGGATTATTACAGCACGTTTAGCTGAACCGGAAGAACAGGAAAGTTATGAGCGAGAAAAATTCAATTCAGGATATTTCGGATAAACCACGCGAATATATTTTGGAAACGTCGCAGGAAAAATACGACGAAATGAAAGCGCGCGGCATTGACGAAGACGCGATTCCGTCGGTCGGTAAACATATTTTTCGCCGCCGAACGCGCACGATAAATCCGCGTGAAGCGAAAATTAAAATGACGATGTTTATTGACGGCGACATTTTGCAGCATTTCAAAAAACGCGCCGAAACGTCAAACGCCGCGCCTTATCAAACGCAGATTAATCAGGAATTACGCGCCGCAATGGAACGCGATTTGGCAAATGAGCAGGAAAAACTCGACGAAGTAGCCGAAAAACTCGTGAATAATCCGATTTTTCTAAACGCGATTTCCGAAAGGCTGAAAGAGGCTTGATTGAATAAAAAAGGCTTAGACAACGATTTAGAAGTGCGCGGCGGCAGCGTGAAAAGTTTGGAAGTAGCGTTAAACGAATTATTTTAAAGAAGCGATTGTTTGTTTTTTCGTCTTCGCAACATAATGGGAATAGAAATCAGCAGCGAGATAGCAATGGAAATTGCCAGAACAATGAGCAAAGTATAAATGTCTCTGCGCCAAAATATATCCCAAAAATCTTCACTTCGAGCATAATATCTTGCATCTTCTCTATACGAAGAAAGCAAAATACAACTGTTAATCAATGCTCCATAAAATACGACATATTTGGTAGCAAGCAGACAGACAACCAGCGGCGCGGCTATCCATAGAAAAAACGCAATTAGCCAGCCGACGTAGCCGCCGTTTTGAATGACTCGACCAGACCAGAAAAATGTAGTGACGACAAGAATGAGAGCCGCAATATTTCTGACAATATCCGAATAAGGCAGACCTTTTAAAGTGCGATCAATAAGAGAAAGTGTTTTTCGATTCAAAAACCACAATAAGAAAAGCGAGACAAAAAAACCAGTTGAAAAGAAAACAATTAGAACTATTGGCGCATCCGTAACACCGCCGCGCATATAAGAACATAAAGCAGTAAAAATAATAGCAATGTTTGAACTAATAAATATATTTTTCATATTATAAGCCCCCAATCAATGCTGACGCAGTTCAGTGATTTCATCGCCGAATTCGTTGGCAGTTTCGAGCCATAGGAGAAGCGTTAGAGAGTTGATTTAATGTTTTTCTTTTGCATTTATCTCCACCAAACAGTTTGACGGCGTTTTTCCAAACTTTCTCTTTTCTTCCGAAATTTAAAAAAACTTCCCAAAAAGAAAGCACAGGCAATCAGTAACAAAACTGAAAAAAGATTATTTAATTTGGCATAATCAGGAAATTCATAGACCAAAACATTTAGTAAAACTACCGCCGAACTAAAAGCCGCACATTGATGACTCACGAAAAGAAAATCATCAATTGGAGTAGTTTCCCGCGCAAAATAACAAACCAAGCCGAGAACCGCTTCTCCAATTAAATAAGTCGTCAACAGTTTTAAGCGATAATCACTCGGAAAGTCGCTCACTGAAAAAAAACTCAACCCAAAGGATGATAAAGAATTAATAATCAAGATTATTCCAATCAAGCCAAAGATGATTTTGACTATGGTTTTTATTATTGAGTGATTCATAAAAAGTGAGTTGGCGAGTTCGTTTTTGTAGATTAAACGCTATGAAACACAAAATCCGTCAACTAAATCTTAGCATTTTCATATCTGAAGTTCTATGATTTTATTTATGAAAAGAATCGAACCGAAAGCTGGACAAGAATCAGTTTGGGATTATCCGCGACCGCCAAAACTCGAATTGACGAACAAACATCTCAAAATCGTTTTCAACGGCAAAGTTATTGTGGAAACCAATCGCGCATATCGAGTTTTGGAGACGAGCCATCCGCCGGTTTATTATTTTCCGCCGGAAGATGTGCGGATGGAATTTTTAACCGAAGTCGGCGGTTCATCGTTTTGCGAATGGAAAGGTGCGGCAGGTTATTATGATTTGACGGTCGGTGACAAAATCGTTAAAAATGCGGCGTGGTTTTACGCGAATCCGACGGAAAAGTTCAAACAGATCGAGAATTATCTCGCGTTTTATCCGTCGAAAATGGATGAATGTTATGTCAATGACGAACTCGTCCAATCGCAGGAAGGCGATTTTTACGGCGGTTGGATTACGTCGGAAATCGTCGGACCGTTTAAGGGCGGCGCGGGAACTTGGGGTTGGTAGAATAAATTAAAAATTAAGAAAGTTGGTGGTGAACAAAAAATGATGTTTGGATTGACAAATTGCGGCGGGCGCGCAAAGCCGCAACCCTTCCTGACCTGTAATTTTATGGAAATTGTCTTTTCAACTTTTTGCTGAAAATAGATGAAAGTAAAAGAATTCAAGAAACTCCAAATTACAGGTCGGGAAGGGTTGCAAGGCTTCCTTGCGCCCGCCAAAATTTCAATTTAATGAAGTTTCCTTTTAAACCAAAGATTTCGTTCCCCGCTCAAAATTCTAATGTTATTTTCTGAAACTTAAACGGATTTCGAGAAACAAAATGATTTTTCAGTCGTAAAACTTTCGATCTATTTTATTCTTTGAGGAATTATTTATATGAAATTGAAAGTTTTTGTTTTTCTCCTGCTTTTGTCCAGTGTTTCCGCGTTTGCTCAATCGAAGGATGACGACGCGCTTAAATCTTTGGTCAAACAGATGACCGACGCGCAGAGCAATTATCAGCCGGACGCGCTTGATAAGATTTTTACGGCGGATTACATCGAGATTTCGCCCGTCGGTGAATTTGATCCGCGTGAAAAGGTTTTGGGATTTTATAAACCCGAACTCAAACCGCCCGCCGATAAAATGTCAACGGCACTCGAAACGACCGATTATTCGATTCGCAATTACGGCAAATTTGCGATTATCATCGCGCGTCTCAATTACACGATTACGAGCGACGGAAAGCAGTTGCCGCCGCGCAGTATGCGGGCGATGATTGTTGCCCGCAAGGAAAAAGGCGCGTGGAAAATCGCTTCGGCACAATACACAGGCATTCGCCCGCCGCAGACAAAATAAAGAATTTTTGCTCACGAAAGACACGAAAATAAATTCAAAAACAAATTAAGCTGTTTCTGTTTTTTTTAGTTTCTTTCGTGTTTTTCGTGGGCAAATGATTTATTCGTTTTCCTTAGCGATTTCGCTGATGATCGTGTCTTTGCTGTGTTGGTTTTCGACAATTTGTGCGACTTCCGCCTGCACGTCAGCGAAGTTTTTTTCAAAGAGATGTTCGCCGTAAAAAAACTTATTTGTTGAAACTTCGAGGACGGCGAACGGCATTTGAAAATCGTTCATTTCTTTGATTGTCTCAAAACAAACCTGCGCGATGTTTAATCCCCAGAGTTTGCCAAGAAAAACGTCAATTTCGATTTGTTTGCCGTTCATTTCGTAAAAGTAGCGGTTTTTGCGAATTTCATTGCCTTCAAAAGTTTGAAAGGTATGATATTCGAGTTCGTTTAAATAGATTTCCGCAATCTTCCAACCCGCCGAATTTTCGTCAATCGCAAATCTTTGCTGCAAAATCCACGTCCAATTTTTAGTTTCGGGAACACGGATCGAACGAATCCGCAGACGTGTTTCGTAAATGTAATTATCGAAAATTTGGAGATGCGCGTCGGCGCGGGTTAGCGGTTCGGGCAGGTGTTCCAATAAAAAAAGCCGTCGAAATTCGGTGCGATATGTTTTGTTCATTTTTCGTAAATGTTTTATACTCTTGTATTTTCAAATATATTAACAATTTTGGAGTGATTTATGCGTTTTCAGATATTAATTTTTAGCACGATTTTAATTTTCACGATAATTTTAACGGGTTGTCCGGGCAATCAACCGACACCAAACACCAATTCAACGAATGTTCCCGCGAATATTTCCAATAAAAATACCGTTAACTCAGAATTGAACACCGTCGCTAAAACGCCCGAAGCGACAACGAACAATGCGCCGACGCTGACACCGGTTTTTAAGGCTTATTGTGATGCGATGACGAAAAAGGACGAAGCCGCGCTCAGAAAACTTTACTCGGCGGCGACTTTGAAATCGCTCGAAGCCGATATGAAAGCCGAAAATGAAAAATCTTTGGTCAAGTATCTCGAAGCAGATCAGGTTTCAAACAAACTCTGTGAAGTCCGCAACGAAAAAATTGAAGGCGATACCGGAATCGCCGAAGTCAAAACCGAAGGCGCACCAAACGGATTTCCAATCAAATTTGTCAAGGAAAACGGCGAATGGAAGCTGACCACCGAAAGTCCTGAACTTGATTCAGTGAAAAAATCGGTTTCAAATAATAGTTCCGAATCCGATTCAGTGAAAAAGCCGATTTCAAATTCAACCACCGGCAAGTAAATTTATTAGCGTAGAGACTGGAGCGTAAATATCTTCCCAACCTTTTTGAATAAAGCGAAATCTTGCTTTTTCTGCTATTGAAAACAGTTGTTGATAATGGAACGCTCCAGTCTTTGCGCTTCAGTCTTAAAATATTTATGAATCAAAGTTTTTCAGACATCGCCGATCAGCTATTTCTCGAAAAACTTGCGAGTCAGCATTCATCGATCTCAAATCTCAAATCGCGCCAGCCGGTTCACGTTGTATATGGCGGCGCGAATCTTTTTAAGGCGGAGACGATTGGCAAACTCGGCAAAATCGCGCTCAAATCGTTTGAAACTTACGCGCCGAATTTCATCGAATTTGCTGAAGCGGTGTGGCTGAAAGGTGCAGATAATTTGCCAAAATACGAAGAATTGATTCGGGATTTGGAGTTTCGCCTTACAGACAATCCCGAAAAAGTAAAAATCGAAAATTACGATGCGTGGTTTGCGTGGACGATTTACAATCGCGTGATTGAAAAATTACAGCGTGAACCGATTGAAGATTTTCGCATAGATTTTGAAGACGGTTACGGAATTCGTTCGGACGAAGAGGAAGACTCACACGCAGTTTCCGCGTCTGACGAATTGGCAAAAGCGTTTCAAGCTAACAATTTAACTGATTTTTGCGGCTTTCGTATCAAATCTTTTCAGGCTGAAACATACCACCGCGCCACCCGCACTCTGAATTTATTTCTGACAAATTTTCTGGCAAAAACGAATAATCAACTGCCCGAAAATTTTGTCGTAACTCTGCCGAAAATCACGCAGATTGCCGAAATCGAGGTTTTAACGCAACTTCTCGAAGCGTTTGAAAAGCAAAACAATCTGCCGCAAAATTCGATTAAAATCGAAATAATGATCGAAACGCCGCCGTCAATTTTGATAATGCCGGAACTCGTCGCAGCCGGAAAAGGACGCGTTAATTCGGCTCATTTCGGCGCGTTCGATTACACTGCGAGTTTCGGCATTACGGCAAATCATCAGCATTTACAGCACGACGCTTGCCGGTTTGCCCGTCAGATGATGCAGATTAATCTCACGCCTTCAGGAATACGTTTATCGGATTCTGTTACAACTGAAATGCCCGTTGCGATTCATCGCCGCGAAAATTTATCAATTAGCCAAATTAAAGAAAATAAGCGCAATGTGCATCTCGCGTGGCGTAAACATTTTAACAACGTGACGCTTTCTTTAATCAACGGTTTTTATCAAAGTTGGGATTTGCATCCGGCGCAATTGGTCGCGCGATATGCCGCCGTTTACGCATTTTTTCTTGAAAGCACGGATGAACAAAGCGCAAGACTAAAAAATTTTATCGGCAGAGCGACACAGGCGATGCTCACGGGAAATCAGTTTGACGACGCGGCTTCGGCGCAGGGACTTTTGAATTTTTTCATTCGTGCCGTCGGTTGCGGCGCGATGACCGAAGCAGAAGTGCAGCAAAAAACCGATTTGAGTCCACAGGAACTCAAGTCGGCTTCGTTTGCAGAGATTATGGCTAAAAAGTGAAAAGGCTAAATTCTCTGAAAACAAAACTTTTTCACCTTTTTTACTCTAAAAATCGCTCGACATAATTTTTTCCAACATCTCATCCTTTTGTCGGCGGCTGTCACTGATTGACGGTTCTTTTTTGCGCGGTTCTTCGGTAAATTGCGGCGGCGGCGCAAACGGATCAATCGGCATCGGCATTCCTGCCTGAATCAGTGAATTAGTGATTATTCTACCCAAAAGTTCCTGCTCAAATTTTGTAATTTCAATAAATTTTGCGCCGATGCCGTTGTCTTCAAACTTATAGATAACTTTACAAGTCAACGGCAGCCAATTTTTATTCGGCAGCGGAATTTCCAGCCGAATCGTTTCGCCGATCAGAATGGTGTCGTCCCATTCCAAAAAACATCCGCCAACGCTGATTTGCTGGAGTAATATTTCCTGTTTCTCGCCAAATTTCGTGTAACGAATTGCAGGAAGATCGAGTGAGAATCTAATATGTTGTCTTTGGCTTATTGACATTAAATTTGTTCAAAGGTTGGAACGATAATCAAAAATCGTTTGTCACTGAACATTTTAACCGCTTTAATCGCGTTTAAGCAACAGTTTTCTTCAATTGTGACCGAAATAAAGTAAAATCTTTTTTATGAATTTACAAATTCTGCTGCCAATTTATTTGATCGCACTCTTCATCGAGATTTTTGCGAATGTCACTCAAAACCTGCAATTACAGTATTTTTCAAAGCCTTCGCTAATGTTGATTTTACTTTTTTATTATGTTTCAAACACGCGAAAGTTTCATTCGTCAAAACATCTGATTGTTGCCGCGCTCGCCTTTTCGTGGCTCGGCGATGTGCTTTTGCTGTTCGACAAACAGTTCAAGACGCTTTTCATTTACGGTTTAACCGCATTTTTGATCGCACATATTTTTTATATTTTTTATTTTTGGAAGATTAGAAAACTGAACAACATCACTAAACTGCCGAACACTTTAAAGTTTTTCGGAATCGCGGTTTATGCTTTGTCGCTTTTCGCAATCATCGCTCCGAATGCCGGAAGTTTAATTGTTCCGGTTGCGGTTTACGCGATTGTAATTTCCGTAATGTTTGCAGCAAGTTTGGCGGCTTTTGACTTCAATAAACAAACATTCGGCAAACTTTATGTCGCCGGAACATTTCTTTTTTTGATTTCCGATTCCCTGCTTGCGATCAACCGATTCGTCACGCCGTTTGCGCTTGCACCTGTTTTAGTTATGACGACTTACGCTGCCGCACAGCTTTTAATTACCGAAGGAAGTTTGCAGAATTTGCGCGGGATTAAAGAAAAATAGCCGCAAAAAAGCACAGAATTCACAAAAGATTTTTTGCGTTTTTTGTGCGTTTTTGCGGCTATTAAAACTAATTGTTGGCGGCTTCGGTTTTCGTGCAGACTTCGCCGAAAGCGTCCACCAAAGTTTGCGCGATCATCAACGGATGACGACCTTCGAGGTCTTTGCGCTCGAACATTTTGACGAGTTTTCCGTCTTTCAACAATCCGATTGCGGGTGACGAAGGTCGGTAGCCTTCAAAATAATCACGCGCGACATCGGTCGCGTCAATGTCCGCGCCGGCGAAAACCGTGATTGATTTGTCGGGTTTCGCTTCCGAGTTTTGCAGAGCCATCGCAATGCCGGGACGAACGCCGCCGGCAGCACAGCCGCAAACCGAATTGACGATAACCATGACAGTTCCGTCCGTATTTTCAACCGCCGATTTAACGGCTTCAGGTGTTTTTGTTTCTTCGATTCCGAGCTGCGCCAATTCCTGACGCATTCCCTGAATCATAATTTCCGGGTATGGCATAAAATTCTCCTATAAATTCAAATAAATTCAGATTCCAGATTTCAAATTCCAAATTAAAACCTGACTTTTAAATAAAGTATTAATTTTTATCGAGCATTAGTCAAGTTTTGCGATATAAATCAGGAATCTGAAATCTGGAATCTGGAATAAATCAAGGCTCGATTTTGACGACAGTGCCGACCTGCACGAAATCGAAAATTTCCCGCATTTCTTCGTTTTTGAGCGCGACACAGCCGTGTGTCCAATCTGTTTCGGTGCTGCCGCCGTGAATGTAGATTTCGCCGCCGAGTTTCGTGTTTTGCGGCGGCATTTTCTTTTTGTTAATCGCGCTGACAATCGCGTCATATTCAGATTGCGAAATCAAATTTTCGTGCAAACCGCGCTCCGCATCGTTAATTGACGGATAACTCAGTCCAAGCGAAAGATAAAATTTGCTCTTGTCATTTTTCGTAAAAACATAAAAATTGCCAAGCGGAGTTTTGCCGTCGCCTTCGATTTCCTTGTCACCTTCCGGCGCGAAACCAAGCACGATTCGGTAAGATTTGACTAATTTATCGCCGTCGAAAATCTGCAAAATTCGTTCGCTTTTTGAGACGACAATGCGCGGATTTTCGATTTTATTTTCAAAAGACATAAGTTCTTTCAGCACCAAAAAACTCAAAATCAAAACTGTAAAACCCAGTAAAATTCGCTTTTTCATTCGCTTTGCGCCTTTGCGTCTTCGCGGGAAATTCTAATTTTTCGGGCATCGTCGCCGTCGCCTTCAATCGTAATCTGAAATGTCTTTTCAGGAAACTCGAAATTCTTCAAACGCTCCGACCATTCGATAATTGTGACGGCGGTTTTGTCTTCCAAAATTTCGGGCAAGCCCACTGCCGCCGCCGCGTTCGACCTTTCATCAATGCGCCAGAGATCAATGTGATAAACGTCAAATTTCTCTGTTTTATAAAGATTGACCAAAGTAAAAGAAGGTGAAGTAACTTCGTCAACATCAAATCGAAGCGCGTATAAAATTCCTTTTGTAAACAGCGTTTTGCCCGCGCCGAGTCCGCCGTTTAATAAAATCATCTCGCCGCCATTTAATGTTTCGCCGAGTTTGTCGCCTAGATCAAATGTGTCCTGCGGAGTTTCGCAAATGTGTTCGCCTGTCATTTTTCCAGCCTCGCAAACGCTTCACCCAGACATTCGCGCACGTCCGAGGCGAGCATTGTGCGTTTGCCGAATTTCTCGGCGGTAATGTCGCCTGCAACACCTGAAATATAAACTGCCGCGACGACCGTTTCAAAAATATCAATTTTTGCTTGGACGGCTTGCGCGACAAAACCCGTGATAATTCCCGTTAAAGTATCCCCGTTTCCCGCTTTTCCGAGTCCCGAATTCCCGGTCGGATTTATCACGACGCGACCGTCCGGCGCAGCAATCAGCGTTCTTTCACCTTTTAATACTAAGATGACTTGATGTTTTTCGGCAAAATCGCGGACGGCTTTGATGCGGTCTTTTAATATTTCCTTGTCAGTCGTGCCGAGCAGCCGTAAAAATTCGCCTTCGTGCGGCGTTAGAATTAGCGGTAATTCGTCCGAACCTTGCAAATCAAACGGCGCGAGTGCGTTCAAGCCGTCGGCATCAATGACGATTGGAGTTTTGCGATTTTCGACAATTTGGGGCAGAAGCCCACGCGTGAGCAAGGGCGCAGTTGACGGCGAAGATTTTGCACCCTTGCTCACGCGCGGGTTTCCGCCTTTTTCGCCTTCACCGATTTTCCCCAACCCGCAGCCGATTCCAATGACATCAACTTTTTCGACTAACTTTTCAATTGTTTCAAACGCTTCCGACGCAATCGTGCCGTCTTCGTTTTCGGGCAAAGCGCGGACGATAATTTCTTCTAAAACCTTGGCGGCGATTGCGTTTTGCGCCGATTCGCTTGTCGCAATCGTTGTTAGTCCGACACCCGAAAGCATCGCCGCATTACCCGCCAAAACCGCCGCGCCCGTATATTCCTTCGACCCGACAATCAAAAGCGCGTGTCCGCGTTTGTTTTTGTAAGAATCTGCCGTGTAAATTGTTTGATTTAGCCAATTTACCGCATCTTCTTTTTCGGCTAAAAAAGTTTTTGACGGCGAATTATCAATCAATTCCTGCGGCGAACCGATATTTGCGACGATAAGTTCGCCATTAAAATTCGATGCGGGCGGAAAAACATTCGCCAACTTCGGTGCGGTGAAAGTCACGGTTAAATCGGCTTGGAAATTTTTGCCAAATAAATCTGATGTATCTGAGTTAATACCTGCTGGAATATCAATAGATAATAGTTGAGGTTTATTTTTTGAATACTTTTTTAAGTTTTCAATTCTATGAAACAGATTTTGGTACTCAAAACTAAGTGAACGGTCTAAGCCTGTTCCAAATAAACTATCAATAATCAAATCAAAGTCGTGTAAATCAGTCCAATTCTCCAACATTTCTAATGTTGTGGCTATATCCGTTTCGTCAAATACAAATAATTTTTCATTTCGATTATTTTTCTCAATTTGAGATGTATTAACTAAATGAAAATTACACGGTTGATCGTCCTGCTCTTCAAGTTTCCTTAAAATTTCAAAATTTAATTGAGTATCACTCTTTGTTTGCTCGATTTTTCCGTATAGATAAACAACAATATTTGCATCTTGCGTCCATAAAATCCGCGCCAGAGCCGCGCCGTCGCCACCGTTGTTGCCTTTGCCGCAGAGGATTAGAAATGATTTACCCGCGACGCTGCCGCCTAGTTTTTCCGTGATTATTCGGGCGGCGGCGTGCGCGGCATTTTCCATCAGCAAGATTGAAGGAATGCCGTATTTTTCCGTCGTCAAACGGTCAACTTCGCGCATTTCTTCGGCAGTCAGGACTTTTTGCATATTACTGATAAGTTGCCACAAAAAAGTGAAAAAGTGAAAAAGACTAAAAGTGAAAAAGTTTTGGTAGTCACGCTCAACTAACTTTTTCACCTTTTCACCTTTTCACTTTTTCACAAAAAAAGAAGCCGTGTTCTCGCTCAACACGGCTTCGAATATACTTAATTAGGATAGAAGATTGTCCCGGAAGACACTGATAGCCGCCTGAAAAGCCTGAAATTGCTTGCTACTGCACTTGACCACCTGTTTTCTTCCGTTATTTAAAGAAAGGTTTATTCCCTTTTTGTTTCCAAAAAATTAATAAGATTATTCTAAAAACTTTCAAAATGTTATTGCTCCCGGCTGGATTTGAACCAGCGACCTTTCACTTAGGAGGCGAACGCTCTATCCAACTGAGCTACGGGAGCGCGTTAAACTTTACGAATCGTAATTGATTAGAGATTTGACTTCGTAACCGTCAAACTTCGCACGTCCGCCCAAGAAATTTAACTCGACGACGAACGAAAGTCCGACGATTTCGCCGCCCAAGCCTTCGACCAGATCAACAACCGCTTTTGCCGTTCCGCCGGTTGCCAGCAAATCGTCAACAATTAAAACTTTATGTCCCTCGCCAACCGCGTCCTTGTGCATTTCGAGCGTGTCCGTGCCGTATTCGAGGTCATACGACACCGAAACTTTTTCGGCGGGCAACTTTTTCGGCTTGCGAACGGGAACGAACCCGGCGTTCAGTTGATAGGCGAGCGGCGCAGCGAAAATAAATCCGCGTGACTCGACACCGATCACGGTATCAATCTTTTCGTCCTTGAATTGTTCCGCGAGCGCGTCAATCGTTTGTTTCAAGCCGTCCGCGTCTTTCAAAAGCGTTGTAATATCGTAAAAATTAATGCCTTCCTTCGGAAAATCAGGCACTTCTCTGATTAAATTTTTTAAGTTTTCCATTTGTTCAAATTTCAGATTCCAGATTCCAAATTAAATTAACTTTGATAATTTGAAATTCGCATTCTGGAATCCGTAATAAATTATTTTTCAATCCTGAATGATGAATATAAATTGTTCGGTTCCAAAACTGTTTCTTCGATGTGTTCGACTTTTGAATAAGTCGGACCGGTCAATAAATCGTGTTTGAAATCTTCGACCGCCGCTGCGTCGCCTTCGGCTAACGATTCGACGCGACCGTCAGGCAGATTTCGGACGTAACCGCGAACCTGATGCCGCGCCGCCGTGCGCTGCGTAAAAAACCGAAAACCGACACCCTGCACGATTCCGCTGATGATAAATTTTCTCGCAATCTTCATATTAATTTCAAATTTCAAATTCCAAATTCCAAATTCTAATCTGGAATCTGGAATCTGAAATTTGAAATCTTACCCAATCGCATCGAGGCATTCCATCAAACTGCGCTGACGGCAAGTATAAATCGGCATTCCGCGCATCGTAAATTTGCTCGCGGCGGTTTCGCGCATCTCTTCGGCAAGCGCGAGAAAATCATTCGGTTCGTCGGTTTCAAAACTGACGATAAATTCCTGTTCGCTGAATCCGAAAGCGTGCGTCATATGTATTTTGATGTTCTCGAATTTCTTGCCGACCATAAAATTCTGTTCGATCAATTCAGCGCGTTCTTCGTCTTTCATTGAATACCAATCGCGGCTTTTCGCGCACGGATAAACAAAATGATATTTTTTCTGTCCGGCTTTGACGTGATAACGGTCTTCCGCCGATTCGTGTGAATCTTCGGAAATAAACATCATTTTCTTTGTCACCGCTAAATAATTATCGGTCGTTTCGAGATAATTGCCGAGATTCGTCTGATACAGTTTCGCAGTCATATCCTGAATTGAATCAAGCGAATTACCGATCCGCCAAAACATCAAATCGGCTTTTGAATCGAAACCGACGAGCGAATAACTAAAGACCAGCAGATTTTCATTAAACTGTTCAAAGACGCTCTGAAATTCGGATTTGAAGGTAATCTTTGTTTCGGTATCGAGTTTGCGCCAGTCGGAATTTACCCGAAAAAAGATAAAATTCACAAACTGCTTCTCGATACGCGGAAACGATTGAGGTTCTTTGTTGTCCGAAACCAGCCGTAAAGGACTGATTTCCGGCTCTTTTTTATCGAAATCGAATAATGCCATTTTGTTCGTTAAAATTTGCGGTTGAACGAAAGAATCTTTCCGAAGCCTATTTTGCCAATTTTCACAAATAATGTCCAAACTCGAAAAGTTTTTATGTGCCAAACACTTTTAATTGTTAAACTTTGATTCATTAATGCCGGATTAAAGATTAAAAATTAAAATTAAAGCGGGAAAACAAACTGTTTTTGAAAAAATTTGTTGATTTTACAGGATAATAGGAATAGTATTCATTAACAAAGTATTTTTGCAATTCAGTCTTTCAGTTTAGCACGGATTTTCTTTTTAACAGGATTTCGCCGAATCAACCTGAAGGTCTGAGGTGCAATTAAAATCCCCGAAAGCAAAAGACCTGTCAGCGCGGCGTGAAAATTTAATTTTCCGTTCAAACGACAGCTATTCGGCATTGCATCTTTTACTAAATCTATAATTTGTCAAAAACGGTTTTCAAAGGCTGTTCAGGAGGAGAAATGAGAAAATTTTCAGGTAACTTATTAATTATTGCAGTTCTGATGCTGTTATCATCGGTGATCGTCAGAGCCGAAATATTCACCGCATCCTTATCGAGCGCACAGGAAGTTCCGACGAACGCTTCGACCGCCACCGGCTTTGCGCGGGTCGTCGTCAACGAATCTGCGGGAATGTTGACATTTACGGTTGTTTTTAACGGACTTTCGAGCAACCAAATCGCATCGCATATTCACGCACCGGCGGCGATTGGAGCTAATACGGGTGTTGCTATTAATTTCGGCGCAGTCGGCGGAACGTCCGGCACAATTACGGGGACGGTGGCAATTACGCCGACGCAACTCGCGCAATTACGGGCGCATCAGGGATATGTCAATGTCCATTCGGCAAACTTTACCGGCGGCGAGATTCGCGGTCAACTCGGCGTTCAGCGTCCGGTTGATTACGACGGCGACGGCAGAACCGATTACAGCGTGCTGCGTTTTCCAAATATTCCGGCTCCGGGAATTGCGCCGATTACATATTGGAATGCCAACAGCACAACCGGCGTGCAAAATTCTTTTTGGGGCAATGCCAATACCGATTTCCCCGCTCCCGGCGATTATGACGGTGACGGCAAAACCGACATTGCGATTTATCGCGCGAATGCCCAGAGTGAATTTTGGATTATCCAAAGTTCGAATAATGCGGTGCGCTATTTCGCGTGGGGCGTGACCGGCGATCAGTTAGCTCAACGAGATTATGACGGTGACGGCATTACTGATGTCGCAGTCTTTCGTAATGGTGCAACACTTGGCGCACAGGCAACCTGGTATATCAGAAACAGCGCAACCGGAACAGTTCGCGTCGAAGGGTTCGGAACAACCGGCGACGGGGTTAACTCGCTTGATACACCGATTCCGGGAGATTATGACGGCGACGGTAAGTTCGACATCGCGGTGTATCGTTCCGGCAATCCGCCTGACAATTATTTTATTATCAAACGCAGTTCCGACAATGTGATTACTTTCCAACAATTCGGCAATTTTGCGAGCGACTATATTTTGCCGGGTGACTACGACGGTGACGGCAAAACCGATCTCGCTGTTGCCCGAACCGGAGCTGTTCCTACCTCACCGCTGGTTTGGTGGATTCTGCAAAGTTCTACCGGAACGACCCGAACGCAAACTTTCGGCAGAACTTCCGACTTGCCGGCGCAAGGCGATTACGACGGTGATGCCCGCACTGATATAGCGATTTATCGAGCAGGCGCAACCGGCGCACAGAGCAATTTCTGGGTTCTCAGAAGTTTCGACGGTAATTCGCAGGTAGTTCCCTGGGGAATTGGCGGAGATTTCGCAGTTAATACTTTCGACATTCGATAAATATTAGCTAAATTCAAAAAAGTGGTTTCGGTTATTGTTTTTGCCGGAACCGCTTTTTTGCGAAATTTTCGGTCGCCCATTTACAAAAAGTCTGCTTTAGTGACAAAATTAGAAACAATGAAACGCCTTTTTTCAATTCTTTCGATAATATTATGTGCAAATGCTTTGGCGTTCGGACAGCAGCGTCCGCTTTTGACGGAGGACGTTGACATTGCGCCGGAAGGCACAATTGAAATTGCAGCGGGCGTTGATTTTCTGCAAAACGTCAAATTTCCGTTATCTGGATTGAAAGGCGATTTGACGCGGGTCGGTAATGTTCGCGTTCGCACCGGATTTGCGCCGAATGTCGAATTTCAGGTTGAGGGCGTTCTGCAAAATTTTCTGGCGATCAATTCGCAAGTCGGGCGGGCGGCGATTCCTTTAACACTCGACGGAAATTCGACAAATGATGCGGGCGATTTTGTCATTTCGACTAAAATCAAACTCAAAAACGAAACAAATTTCTTACCAGCCGTTGGTTTCAAAGTCGGTTTTGAACTGCCGAACTCCAATCAGGCACGCGGTATCGGCACAAATCAAATCAATGTTTTCGGGAAAGTTCTCCTCCAAAAACGATTCGGCAGAGTGACTGGAAAACAGCCGCGCGTCAATGTTTTCGGCAATCTCGGTATCGCTATTATGACCGCGCCGATTGAAAGATTTACGCAAAACGATCTGCTTCTTTATGGTTTAGCGGGAATTTACAAAGTCAGCGACCGCATCAACATCGTCAGCGAAGTCAACGGACGCGTTAATACGCGCAGCGGAAACGCGCCTCTCGGAACGGAAAGTGTCGGACAATTTCGCCTCGGCACACAAATTCGCGCCTCCGGTTTACGCTTCGACACGGCGGCGATTTTCGGCTTAACCAAATTCAGCCCGCGCACCGGCATTACTTTCGGCGTAACTTATCAATCACCGAGTATCTTCAAACCTGCAAAATAGAATATCAATCTAACTATTGCTCAACGTCAAACAATTAAAATGAGTATCTTAACAAACATAACTAGAATTATTATTCGCTTTCAGGCTTTGATTTTTTTGGCAATGGCACTTATTGAATGGGGAATGATAGCTGTTGGAATTCTACTCTCTTCATTTAAATTAATTTCGCCTAATTCTATTGCTCTCGAAGCAAGACTTTTGCAGAGCGTTTTTTATTTGTTGGTTAGTGCCGTTTTATTTTTCAGAGGCAAAACTATCGCTGATTATCTGACTGATGATCTTCAAGATAATGAATCGCCAACACAAAATATTGGCAACTCTTAAAAATTCAATAATTGGTTTATCGGCGAATGACCTTTGCCAATATTCGGCGCAGTTCGGATTGCTTCTGTGACGAATCTTTTGGCGGTTTCGACGGCTTCGTGCAAATTTTTGTCGTTCGCCAGATTTGCCGTAATTGCGGCGGCGAGCGTGCAGCCGGTTCCGTGCGTCGCGGTCGTTTCGATAAAATCCGCCGAAAATCTAAATTCCTCGTCGCCCATAAACAAGAAATCAACGGATTTGGGATTTGGGATTTGGGATTTGGGATTTTTATTTTCGGACGATTCGGATAAGGTTAATTTCTCGTTTTGCTCATTGTTTTCAAAATCCAAATTCCCAAATCCTAAATCCCAAATCGGCAAGTGTCCGCCTTTGATCAGCACATTTCTTGCGCCGAATGACTGCATAATTTTCGCGGCTTTTCTGATGTCGTCAATTTTTTCGATTTTCATTTGCGCGATGCGTTCGGCTTCGGGAATATTCGGAGTGATAATAGTCGAGAGCGGAAAAAGTTTTTCAATCAAAGATTTCAGCGCGTCATCATCAATCAAATCAAAGCCGGAAGTCGAGCGCACGACCGGATCAACGACAAAGTTTTTGAGATTTTTTTCGGCGACAATTTTGGCGACTTCTTCGATAATCACGCGCGTCGGAAGCATTCCGGTTTTGAGCGCGGCAATTTCAAAATCATCTAAAATCGGCAATATTTGAGCGCGGACGGTTTCAGCGGTTTGATGCGTCGCACCGAAAACGCCCTGCGTATTTTGAAAAGTCAGCGAAGCAATCGCCGCAGTCGCAAAACATCCGAAAGCCGAAAAAGTCTTGATGTCGGCAATAATTCCCGCGCCGCCCGACGGATCGAGTCCGGCGATAGTCAAACAAACTTTTGATTTTGGATTTGTCATCAGTAAAACTCTGTTCTTAATTTTTGCAGATTTTCCGCATTATTCAAAAATCGAATCGCGGCGAAACCGTCAGCGATTTGTAAAACTTCACGAAAGTTTGTTTCATCAATTCCGCCGAGCGCGATAATTGGAAAGTTCTCAGCAGTTTCAATCACTTCGCGGAGTTTTTCGATGCCTTGCGGTGTGCCGTATTTCGCTTTTGAATCGGTGAAAAAAATCGGACTGAATGTTACGAAATCAGCCTTTGCGAGTCGTGCTTTTTTGACTTCTTCAGATGAATGCGCCGAAACTCCGATGATAAAACCAAGCGGAAAATTGGCACGAATTATTTGCGCCGAAAGTGATATTGCCGTTAAGTGAACGCCGTCCGCGTTTGCCGCCAGCGCGATGTCGGCGCGGTCATTGATGAGCAGTTTCGTATTTGAATTTTTGGTGATTTCGGCAGCTTTGACGGCGAGTTCAAAAACTAATTTCGCGGAAAGTTGTTTTTCGCGGATTTGAATCAGAGAGATTTCAGAATCAACAGATTGTTTGATGATTTCGAGTATTTGAGGTAATTTTTCGCTGAAATTTTGCGCCGTCGTTTCGCCGTTCGTAATCAAATAAATCAAAGGCTTGCGCTCAAGAAATCGTTCCACTTTTGCCTTTTTATTTTTTAATTTGGGTGTCTTTTCCCTTGAGCATTGCGACATTTTCGTTGAAATGCGCCATTTCCCAAAACGCGAAAAACAAGTTCAAAATTCCGAGTCCGGTGACTGCGCCGCGAAACCAATTTGACGCAACCGCGCTTTTCAAGATCGGCACTGACGCTTTTTCCACGACAAAGGCAAGCAAATAATTGTCCCCCCAATCGCCGAATCCGTTGAGATTAAACCACGGCAAAATTGTCAGAAACAATCCCAACAAAAAGCAGAGTAAAATGAAGAACACGATTGTCAGTTTTTCGACCATAAGATATTAATTTATCACTGATAAGGCTTGATAAAACAACCGGCGGAACTCACATTTTTCGCCGTGCGGTTTGATTATAATGATTTCACCGAGTTTTGTTAAGTAAAATATGAATTATGCGGATTCAGCGCACATAAATCTGTAAAAATTGCTTTTAGGCGAAAATTGTTATAATTTGATACTTCCAAATCAACAATGTAAAAATCAGGAGTTTTTCGATGAAAATACCACGTCTCCGCAGTATTTTACTACTTTTTTCAGTCACCGGAATTTTATTTCCGGCTTATTCGTCAACGCGTCGGAATGGAGTTTCGGACTCGGAACATTTTTTTGAGCCGATGTTTGCAGACACCAAACCAATCATTGTCAAAACGCCGACCGACGGCGGAATTCGTGAAGAAATTCCGGGAAAATACAAGGAAAAATACGAAAGATGGAAAGCCGAAATTCTCTCGACCGAATTCAGCCGCCGGCAATGGGACGAATACGCCGACAATAAAAAGTTTATACTGACCATCACAATCGCCAATGATCGCGGGCAGGGCGCGGGAACGGATAAATTTCTGTGGGACGAAGACGGCAATTTTGTCGGCGCGACGATTACTCTCGGCAACAAGATTGATAAAGGTTATCCCGATCCGGTTTATTATCCGGTGATGAATTCGCTGGCTTCAAACGACTCGAAATATTCGGTCAGCGGCAGCATTCTCGCCTCGACCAAGATTATTCACGAGTTTGGTCACGTCAATCAAACCGCCAAAGAAAATCGAAATCTTTTGCAGATTCAAGGTAAATTAACGCCGGTTTACATTTCGATTTTTCTCAAAAACGGTCGCAACACGAACGCGCAGGATTTGCTCGATTTAGAACGGCAAATGGGCGGAACTCCAACCAAAATTTGGGAAAGCCGCGAATATTGGAGCGAAGTCAACGCGATGTTTTATCTTGAGGAAAAGATCAGTAAAGAAAATTTTTACTGCTCGGTGTTCAATAAAATAAAATATAACGTCGAACAATACGCCAAAAATTACGAAGACCGTTTTAACCAAATCAACAACCCGAAAATTGACCCATGTAAAAATTAATTTATAAAGAAAAAGCCGCTGAACTCAAAAAATCAGCGGCTTTTCTATTTTGGGCAGAAGGTTCAAAATTATGAAACTAAATGGTGTTCACGCAAGTTTTCGAGTCTGACACTGACATCTCGATAATCAACATTGACGGCGTAGATTTGCTCGAAATATTCAACGGCTTTTGGATTTTCACCGCCGGTTTCGTAAGCGTTAGCGGTTTCATAAAGCATCGCTTGTTTCTCTTCGCTCGTTAAATCCGGCGTTTCGAGTGCGCGGCGATACCACATTAACGCAAGATTCGGCATTCCCTGTTCCATAAAACAAATGCCGATCAAATTGCAGCATTGGAAAAATCGGCGTGTCCCGTCGTCAGCACAGACGAGATTGACCGCATTTTGAAATTCGCGGATAGATTCTTCCATCAAACCCATTTCCTTATAGGCAATCGCCATTTGGTAGTGCGTATCGTAGTCGCCTTCGGCTGCCGGTTGGCTTTCTTCCTCTAAACCGAGATCGCTTCGGAAATCGTCGAGAAAATCAAACGTCTGCGCGATTGGCACGGGTTCGACTTTTACTTCTTCGACGGCTTTTGCCGGAGTTTCAAATTCCTTCACAAAACTTTCGACTTCCTGAATTTCCAATTGGGGCGTGAGGTTTTCTTCCGCATCTTGCGGAAGATCGTCCATCTTCCCACGCAGTTGTGCAAATTCGGGACGCGCTCCGAATTCAGTTTCGAGTGCGGACAATGTTTTGTCAGCTAAATCTTTATAGCCCTGCACGATGTAAAATTCGATACTTTCGATTTCCTGACCTAATCTCAATTCGTCAGAAGGTTTTAAAGTACCTGAATTCGATTCGACTTCAACAATTTCCGGTTCGGTTTTAGAGTCTTCGCCGAAAAACTCATTGTTGGCAACCAAAGAATTTTCATTCAAAGAAGCGGTTTTTTCTAATTCCGCTAAACTGATTTCTTCGGAGTAATGGCTGTAATCTTCGTAAACTTCGTGATGCCCGTTTGTTCCCTCATTATCCAAAAGGGCGAAATTTCCGTATTCGGGAATCTCGGTTTCAATTTTTTCCGAAGCTGATTCCCGTTTTATTTCGGGCATTTCACCGCCGAATTCATAAATAATTTCCTGTAATCGTTGGGCGTAACTGACTTCGTGCGGCAAGATCATCACGAGCTGTGAAAGCGCGTATCTTTCATCATCAATTGATTCTTTCAAACGTGCGATTTCCGCCAATGTTTCGAGTGATTTTCTTAATTCCGATTCGTCGCGCAGCCAACCGTGATAGCGCACAAGCAGGCGCAGCGCGTTAATCTGTTCGGGGTTTCTCAAAAGAATTTCGTTCGTCCATTTTAAGAATTCGTCGGCTTTTCCGCCGACCAGCAGATGTTCCGAGGACATCGAAAGAACTCGCACAGATGATTCCAAATCATCGTTTTTGATATAAAGTTCGACGAGCTGCAAAAATTTCGGATAATTTGCCGGCTCCTGTTCAATCAATTCGATAATTGCTTTTTCAGCCTTTGCCGGATTATTTTCCTCGACGTAGCAGTCCACCAAAAGATACAAAATCTCGCGGTTGTATGGTTGTTTTTCGAGAATTGACTCTAACTTTTTCGCGGCTTCGTCAGCGTAACCGAGTTTGACCTGCGTATGAACAAAGCCGTTGAGAGCATTCAAATCGTAGGGATAAATTTCCAAAGCACGGGAAAATGCCGTCAAAGCCGATTCAAATTGATTTTGTGTGGAGAATCTGACTCCGGCTTCGGTAAATGCTTTTGCGGCTTCGTCTTTGTTGTCGTTCTGCCAGCAAAATTCAGCGATTTTTAGGTAAACTTCCGTATTTGTCGGGTCGAGTTGGGCAATCTGTTTCCAGATTTCCAAGGCTTCCGCTTTTTGTCCTTTGCGCTGATATTGTTCGGCAAGCGCGACGTAATGTGAACGCGCTTCGGCGAACGAACCTTTTAATTGATAAAGTTTCGCCAGCTTCGCGGAAACATCTACGGAATTGGGCTGAAGGCGTGAAATTTTGTTGTAGATGGCGATTGCCTTTTGAGCAAAACCCTGCTTGCTGTAATATTCTGCGACTCTCGTGTAACACCCGACAGCCTCATCGTAATCGTTCCCCTTGACATACAAATCTCCCAAGATATTGAGTGTACTGTAATCTTTGGGGTCATTTTCGACAATTCTTTTATATTCGCTTATTGCCGCTCGAATCTTACCTTGCGACAAAAATCGCTCGGCAGTTCGCATCGCTTTTATTTTATCGAAGCTCATTGTGAATTAAATGATGCAAGAACCTAATGTTTTGACTTGAATTTGCGAACTAACGCTTATTGGTTGGGATAGAAGAAGCAAAAGGGTTTTTTACTCCATCCGCTTATTTCCAAGTTATCACGCATTTACAAAATATGTCAACATTTTTTAACAAAGTTTGTAATGTTTGACATTTCAACTATAACAGATTTTTTTGACTTGGCATTTTGACCTTTGATTATTTAGACTTTACCTTATAATTTTGGCAGATTAAACTGAATTTTATGCAAGCACTTATTTTAGCCGGAGGCAAAGGAACGCGGCTGCGACCGCTGACGGTTTATACCCCGAAACCGATTGTTCCCTTTTTGAATCGCCCGTTTTTGCTGTATCAAATCGAAATTTTGCAGCGTGCCGGAATCGAAAACATTACGCTTTCTTTAAATTATCAACCTGACAAAATCGAACAGATTTTGGGCGACGGTTCTGAATACGGCGTAAATCTGCGATTCATCACCGAACCGAGTCCGATGGGAACCGGCGGCGCGTATAAGTATGCGGCAAGCGACATCCGCGAAACGACGATTGTTTTGAACGGCGATATTTTGACCGATCTTGACGTTTCAAAAGTCATCGAATTTCACAAAACTCAAAAAGCGACGGCGACGATTGTTCTCACGCCGGTCGAAAATCCGTCGGCTTACGGTTTGGTCGAAACGGACGCGGACGGCAAAGTTTTACGTTTTCGTGAAAAACCGAGTGCTGCCGAACTCGATGAATTGACAATCAATACGATCAACGCCGGAATTTACGTTCTCGAACCGGAAGTTCTGGATTTAATTCCCGAAGGCGAAAATCATTCGTTTGAATATAATGTTTTTCCCGATTTGCTGGCGCACGAAAAACCTTTTTACGCTTATATTTTGGACGGAACTTACTGGCGCGACATCGGCAATCCGGTAAGTTATCTACAAGGACATCACGATTTTTTGAACGGCAAAATCAAAAATTTCAACCTCGAAAAAGCGAGCAAATCGGAAGTTTCGCATACGGCGGTGGTTGATCGAAATTCGTTTATCGAAGAAGACTGCATTATCAAACCGAACGCCAAAATTTTCAATTCCGTAATCGGCAAAGGCGTGCTGGTCGAAGAAAAAGCGATTATCGAAAACTCCGTCATCTGGGCGCACACCCGAATTTCGAGCGGCGCGGAAATCAGCGGCGCGATTATCGGTCGAAGCTGTCACATCGGCAAAAACGTCGTCGTTTCCAAAGGCGCAGTTCTCGGCGACAAAACTTCGCTGACCGATTACACTAAAATCTAATGGTGAATGGTTAATTAAAAAATCATTTGTCATTGACCATTCATCATTAAAAATGCCTGAATTACCTGAAGTCGAACTTGTTGTTAAAGCATTAAATCAACTTGTTTCAAATCGTAGAATCATCGTTGCCGAGTTGCTTCGACAGCGGCTCGCGCCGGACAATCCGGTTGACGAATTTGCCGTCAGACTAAAAAATGCGGCGATAATGAGCGTTCACCGGCGCGGCAAACATATTTTATTTGACCTTGATAACGCCGAAACTTTAATCGCACATTTACGGATGTCAGGACGATTTATGCTTTTGCCGATTGAGCGCGAATTGCCGAAATACACCCACGCGATTTTTTATTTTGAAGACGAGATGCGCCTGATTTTTCAAGACCAACGGCATTTCGGTTTTATGAAAATCGTCAAAACGGCGGATTTATTTGAATCGAAGGAACTCAAAAAACTCGCGCCCGAACCTTTTTCCGACGACTTCAACGCTAAATATTTGCGTGACATTTTGAAGACCTCCAAGAAAAACATCAAGGAAGTTCTGCTCAATCAAACAAAAGTTTTGGGTTTGGGAAACATTTACGCCTCGGAATCGTTATTTCTCGCTAAAATCAATCCGCAAGTTGCCGCTGACAAAGTTCCGGCGAAAAAAGTGAATGTTTTGTTCGAGAAAATCCGCGACGTTTTGCTGGAATCAATCGCGCACGGCTCAACGATGAACGTCAATCCCGAAAACATTGACGGAAGCTATTACGGCGGCGGGTATGAAAATCACTGGCGCGTTTACGACCGCGAAAAAGAACCTTGCGTAATTTGCGAAACGCCGATCAAAAGGATCGTTCAAGGCACACGCTCGACCTATTTCTGCCCGAAATGTCAGAAATGACCGAAACATAAGCAAAACATTTGGGTTTATTTCAAGATCAGTTTGGCGGGCGCGTCGTGCAACCCTTCCTGACTTGAAATTATTTTTGGCTTGATTCTCAAAATTAAACTTGGATTTAAGTTAAGGAAAAACAGGAAAGTTAAAATTATTAACGGGTCAGGAAAGGTTGCGGTTCGCGCCCGCTTTTTGATTTTTCAATTATTTTTAGACAATTTTCACTTTTATTCGCACTTTACTTAATTGCGAATAATGATTGTGAGATTCCTTACTCAATCCTGCAAGTGAACCGCCGGCGTTCCGGTCTTTGACTTTTTTGCCGGCAAAGTGCAAACTCACTCAAAATTTGGAGGAAACGAAACGAAATGAAACTAACTTTGTTTTTTTGTCTGGCAATGGTCGCGCTTCAATCGCTTTTTCCGTCAAACGCCTTTGCCTGCGCGTGCTGTGCCGAACCGGGCGAATACATCATTTCAACGACTAAACCCGACAGCTACAAACTCGGATTGATAAAGGAGATGAAGTTTAGCGAAGCAGCGAATTTGTTTATGACCGAAGCCGGATTCGACGGAATCAAAGGTTTGAGCAACATTGCCAAAGATTACGATTCCAACAATTGGGTCGCGTCTCCCGAATTTTTCGGTTTGAACAATATCTTCGCCGCAAAAACGTGGAAGTTTAATTTCAAAACAAAAACCGGCAAAAGCGGAACACTCGTTCTGCCGCTGCCGACGCAAATGCTCAGTTTCAAAGCCGACATCCACGACAAAACCGAAGGTGAGGTTTCGCTTTATAAAGAGTGGCGTTTCAAAGGAAATGTGCAGTCGGGAAACGGTTTTTTCAGCCCAAGCATCAGCAATCCGACGACCTATTTCCTAGTCCTGCAAGGTCGCTGGAAACAATTGCGACAACACCGAAGATTTTACGCATTGGCGGCTCGAAATAACCGGCAAAAACGCGAATTACGCATTTTTCGGAACATTGAATGATGCAAATTCAGTCACAAATTAAATTGTCAGTAAAGTTAATTTTTTGACTTTGACACCCAAAAAGTTTATTTTTCAATTATGATTGCAGTCGAAGAAACAACCGAAGAAATCATCAACGAAATGCCAACTTATAATCATAGTTACATTTGTCTGGAAATTATTATCCAAATAGTCGGACTGCAAAAATTCAGACCTTTGCCGGAATTAACACTTAATATCGGCAAAGGCATCACGCCGGACATTTCCGTCTATCCGGTTGATCTTGCTCCGCAACCGAATTTTTTCAGCGACATTACCCGTTACGATAAAATGCCGCATCTGGCGATTGAAGTAATTTCGCCGAGTCAGAATATTCAAGACCTGCTCGAAAAAGCGCAGATGCTTACTCAAGCCGGAACAAAAGCTGTTTGGACGATTGAGCCATACAGTCATTCAATTTGGGTAACAACTGAAAAAGGAACAAAACTTTTTCATAATACGACGATTGAGAGCGAAGGAATTACGGTTGATTTTCAGAGGATTTTCGGTGCGGACATTTCGCTTTCGGCTTGACAGTTTGCGGCTGAAATCGCAGAATCTAATTTAACTTTCGTGGTGAGTTAATGCGACTTGCGACCACGTTAAATAAACTGCTAAACAGCCTGTATAGACAAATATTTTGAAGAGTCTCGCTGTTTGGCGAGGCTTTTTATTTGTTTTTAGTTTTTAGTTTTTAGTTTTTGGCAATTTGCTTTGATAGTTTCAAGCGATTGCTAAAAACCAAACACCAAACACAATGGCGACAAAAAATTTTCGTGACATTTTAGAATCTGACAGCGTTTTTGTCTTTGACGGCGCGGTCGGGACGCGCTTTTATGACAAAGGCGTTTACATTAACCGCAGTTACGACGAGCTAAATTTGACGCAGCCCGATCTCGTGCGCGAAGTCCACGAAGAATACGTTAAAGCGGGCGCGGACATCATCGAAACCAACACTTTCGGCGCGACGCGGTTTCGGCTTCAGCAATACAGCCTTGAAAATAAACTGCGCGAAATCAATATCGCAGGCGTAAAACTCGCGCGTGAAGCGGCGGGCGAAGATGTCTTTGTCGCGGGCGCAATCGGTCCGCTCGATTTACGCATCGAGCCTTACGGTCCGACTTCTTTTGACGAAGCGAAAGAGATGTTTTCCGAACAGGTTTCCGCCCTGCTCGAAGGCGGCGTTGACCTTTTCGTTCTCGAAACCTTTTCGGATCTGTCGGAAATTCAGCAGGCGATCAAAGCCGTCAAAGAACATTGCGATTTGCCGATTTTCGCGCAGATGACGATTCAGACCGACGGCAAAACGATTTTCGGCGCAGACCCGGAAGTTTTCACGCAGAGACTCGACGAATGGGGCGCGGACGTGATCGGCTTAAATTGCGGTGTCGGTCCGACGCACATCTTAACGGCACTCGAAAAGATGCGCGAATTCACGACGAAAAAACTTTCCGCGCAGCCGAACGCCGGTTTGCCGCGCGATGTTCAGGGCAGACAATTTTATATGTCGTCGCCTGAATATATGTCGAAATTTGCGAAACGCTTTATCAAAGCGGGCGCGAAATTTGTCGGCGGCTGCTGCGGCACGACTCCGCAGCACACGAAATTAATGGCGGACGCGGTTCGCGCCATCAGTCCGCGTGCCGCCAAGGTCAAAACAAAATCTTCGATTCCCGCCAAAGTCACGGATTTAACGCCGGTTGACGTGCAGGTTGTTCCCGCCGAAGACCGTTCAAAATGGTCACGAAAAATCGCTCGCGGCGAATTTGTGACGAGCGTCGAAGTTTTGCCGCCGAAGGGCTGCGACGCGCAGAAAACTCTCGATTCGATTCGTTTACTGGTTGATGCCGGAGTTGACGCGGTGAATATTCCCGACGGACCACGCGCACAGACGAGAATGAGCGCACAGGCGACCGCTATTTTGGTTCAGCGCGAAGTCGGCATCGAAGCGGTTTTGCATTACTGCTGCCGCGACCGAAATCTGCTTGGAATGATGTCCGATCTACTCGGTGCGGCGGCTTTGGATGTTCATAATTTGCTGATTATTACGGGTGATCCGCCGAAAATGGGACCGTTTCCCGACGCAACCGCCGTTTTTGACATTGACTCAATCGGTTTGACGAATATGGTCAGCAAACTCAATCACGGACTCGATTTGGGCAACAATCCAATCGGCAAACCGACCGCGTTTTCCATCGGTGTCGGTGTCAATCCGGGCGCGATCAACCTCGACGAAGAGATTCGCCGCTTTGAGTGGAAAGTCGAAGCCGGCGCGGAATACGCGATCACGCAGCCGGTTTACGACACCAAACAGTTGAGCGATTTTCTCAAACGAATCGAACACGTCCGCATCCCGATTGTCGCCGGCATCTTCCCGCTCGTCTCGATTCGCAACGCCGAATTTATGCACAACGAAGTTCCGGGCGTAGTCATTACCGAAGAAATTCTCCGCCGAATGCGAAAAGCGTCCGACATTTCCAAAGAAGCCGCCCGCGACGAAGGCTTGCTGATTGCCCGCGAATCTTTAATGGAAGTTAAACATTTACTGCAAGGCGTTCAGGTTTCCGCACCGTTCGGCAACGTCAAATATGCACTACAAGTTTTCGATGTTTTGGACGAATTTAAAAATCGGCGTGAAGACGCGAAAGTTTGATTTTCAACTTTAATTTTACCCGAAAAAAAGCTGCTTGACGCAGCTTTTTTATTGTCAACCGAATTTCAAAATTTTATGATAGATGCAAAGTAAATTAATTTTGACTTTAGATCAAAGAACGAACAAGGGAGATTTTATGAACAGGGAAAAGGAAGCAGGCGTTTCGCGCCGCAAATTTATCAAGAAATCAAGTGCCGCGATGCTTGCCGCCGGAATCATTGGCGCGTCGTCAAATAAAACGGTTTACGGACAGGACAAAAACGTGCCGCCGAAGGTTGATACGCAGAAACCAATTGAGCTGCCGCCTTTTAATGCCAAAACCGAACGGCAGACCGAACCGCCGATGCCGTTTGCGCCGAATGAGCGAATCGGGTTTGCGATTGTCGGACTCGGACGGCTTTCGGTCGAGCAGATTTTGCCGGCGTTCGGCAAATGCGAAAAGGCAAAGCCGGTCGCGCTCGTGTCCGGTTCGCCTGACAAAGCCAGACAGATCGCCGCGCAATACGGCATCGCCGAGAAAAATATCTACGATTACAAAACTTACGACCAACTGAAAAATAACCCGGAAGTGCAGGTCATCTACATCGTTTTGCCGAACGGAATGCACCGCGAATTTGTCGTGCGCGGCGCGGCGGCAGGCAAACATATCTTTTGCGAAAAACCGATGGCGACTTCTTCAAAGGAATGCGAGGAAATGATCGCGGCTTGCCAGAAAGCCGGAAAAAAACTCGCCGTCGCGTATCGCATTCAATACGAACCTTACAACCGATACGTCCGCGAAATGATTAGAAACAAACAGTTTGGTGATGTCAAATTAATCGAATCGGTTAACGGTCAGCGGCAGGGCGACCCGTCGCAGTGGCGTTTGAACAAAAAGCTCGCGGGCGGCGGCGCACTGCCCGACATCGGACTTTATTGCCTAAACACGTCGCGTTTTCTGCTCGGCGAAGAACCGGCGGAAGTGACTGCGACGATTTACACGACACCGAACGATCCGCGTTTTCGTGAAGTCGAAGAAAACGTGCTGTTTCAATTAAAATTTCCTTCCGGCACGCTGGTCAACGCTTCGACCGGCTACGATTTTCACGATTCAAAACGCTACCGCGTTCATTCGACGCTCGGCTGGATGGAGATGAGTCCGGCGTTTTCTTATGAAGGTTTACAGCTCAAAACGTCCCGCGCCGACGGCAAAATGGAACGGATGGAACAGATTCGTCTGCCGCAGAAAAATCAATTCGCGCTCGAAATGGACGATTTCGCCGACCGTTTGATGAACGACAAATCAGTTTATACTCCGGGCGAAGAAGGCTTGCAGGATCACCGCCTGATGGAAGCGATTTACGAAGCGGCGCGAACGGGCAAAACGATCAAACTTTCAGCGGCAATTCAAAACGCGAAAGTTCCGCGCGGAGCGGAACCGCAGAATTAATTCGGATTGTTCGCTAAAAAACTTTGACAACCGCAAATGCTTTCAGGTAGTCTAATAAGTGGGAGGTGATAGATTTATGATAAGTAATACAATCGAAACACCACCGGACAGTTTGAGCCGGTAAAAGACCGGTAAGCTGTGCGGAAGGTTATTATAAATAGGAAGCGGTTGATAATACGGAAGTTGGACACAACGAAGATGTCGGTGGTAAAAAAGCAGCGATGCTCATTCCGGTAATTTTCAGTTTCAAAGGCTAAATTATCCGACCGAATCCGAAAATACAATTAAATAGAAAAGGCGGCTCAAACTTGAGCCGCCTTTTTCATTGCAAAATTTTGTCGTTGATTATCTGCCGTGATACTGTTGATATTACAAATCAAAGGAGATTTAATTTATGGTAAAAAAAGCATTATTTGTCCGTTTGGAAGCAAAAGCGGGAAAAGAGGCGGAAGTCGAAGCGTTTTTGAACAGCGGTTTGGCGTTGGTCAATGACGAACCTTTAACGGTGGATTGGTATGCCGTGAAATTCAGCGATTCGGTCTTCGGCATTTTCGACACATTTGAAGGTGATGAAGGACGCGACGCACACTTGAACGGCAAAGTCGCCGAAGCTCTGATGGCAAACGCCGCCGAATTATTAGCGTCGCCGCCGACAATCGAGAAAGTTGATATTTTGGCGGTAAAATAAGGCAGAAACCCGCGCGTGAGCAAGGGTGCCAATCGTGCATCGTCAGCACCCTTGCTCACGCGCGGGTTTCTGCCTTTACTGATTTTTACTGCTCTTTGTAATAATCTTTGGTCAAAGCGGTTTTCGTCGTCTTTTTCCACTTGCCGCCAACTAATGTTTCGGTTGTTAAAATAACTTTTGTGCCGTCGCCGCTCATTGCGTCTTCGGTGAAAACGTAAGTTTTAACCGGACGATTATTGACGACTTTGTAGCGCGTCGTCTGATGCCAACAGCAGCCGTCTTTCGTAAAAGTTTCAAGCGTTTTCATCTTTTTATCAACCTCAAACATTCCGAGATTTTCGCTTGCCAATTGCGTCAATGTCGGGTTTTTAACGAATTTGCCGGTTGCCTTTGTCATCAGCAAAACGTCATACGAAGGTCCGCCGTAAGCTCCGTTGTTGCCGTTTCTGATCGCCAAATCTTCCGCGCCGTCAAAGTTGTAATCGTCAAAAATCACGCCGCTGTTGTTTTCGCCGTAAAGTTCGATCAAGTTTGCCGTCGGCTTTTTGTTTTCGCCGAGTTCGAGATAAATTCCCGGCATCTGAATCGTCTGAAAAGCCGCCGTCTGACCTTTTTTCAACAGAGAAATCGTGCCTTTGCCTTCGCAAACGTCGTCTTCGCATTTGGCGACCGAAATTTTCACGTCAAAGTTTTTCGATGCGTCTTTGAGTATAAAATTCTTCTGCGCGAAAACATTCGCCGCCGTCAGGATAATGAGTAAAATCAATAAAAAGTGTTTATTCATAGCAATTAAAATACTGCAAAAATTCGTAATTCACAAACTTGTTTCAAACTCACGAAATTTGAGTTACAATACCTTTTATCAGACAGAGATTTTAGAGATTTTTGCATCAAAACAACAGCCTTTTTTAAGGAGATTTATGAATAATTACACAGCTACTTTTGGAAACACGGTCGCCGAAGCGTTGCCCGGTGAACGCGCGGCGTTTATTCGCAAAACCTATCTGCATTTGGCGGGCGCGGTTTTGGCTTTTATTCTGCTTGAAACTTATTTGATAATTTCCGGCGCGGGACTCTATATGGCGCAGACGATGCTCGGCGGAAGATTTTCGTGGTTTATCGTTCTCGGCGCATTTATGGGCGTTTCGATGCTCGCCAATTGGTGGGCGAATTCGCAAACGTCGCGTCCGCTGCAATATATGGGTTTGGCACTTTACGTCGTCGCCGAAACCGTGATTTTTATGCCGCTGCTTTACTTGGCGCAGGCGCGAACCGGCGATGCGAGTCTGATCGCGCAAGCCGGAATCATCACCGGCGGACTTTTTGCGGGTTTGACGGCGGTCGTTTTTATGTCGCGCAAAGACTTTTCGTTTTTGGGTCCGATTCTCGCAATCGGCGGATTTGTTGCACTCGGCTTCATCGCGGCGAGTCTTTTATTCGGATTCAGTTTGGGCAATCTGTTCGCGTTTGTAATGGTTCTATTCGCGGGCGGCGCGATCCTTTATGATACGTCGAATATTTTGCACAAATATCGCACCGATCAGCACGTCGCCGCGTCGCTTTCGTTATTTGCGAGTGTCGCGCTGCTTTTCTGGTATGTTTTGCGAATTTTTATGGGTTCGAGAAACTAATTTGACTTAAAAAATTTGTCATTCGGCAGTTTGCGGAGTATCTTATTCAGCAGACTGCCGAATTCTTTTTTAAAGGGACAAAATATGAATAAAACAATTTTAAGCGTAATTTTTCTCTGCGTTTTCGCTTTTGCGGCGTTTGCTCAAACGCCGCAGACACCGCAGAGAAAATTAAAGGTCGGCGATAACGCGCCGGATTTTACGTTGACCGATACAAGCGGTAACAAGGTTAATTTGAGCGATTTCAAAGGCAAGAAAAACGTCGTGCTGGCGTTTTATGTTCTCGCTTTTACAGGCGGCTGAACGAAGGAACTTCAGGCATATCAGGCTGATATTGCCAAATTTGACGCTAACGAAACCCAGGTTCTCGGCATTTCAATGGACAGTCGTTTCTCCAATGCACGTTTTGCTCAGGATATTAACGTAAAATTTCCTCTTTTGAGTGATTGGAAACGCGACGCGACCAAGGCTTACGAACTTTTTAATGAACAGTCCGGCTACGGAACACGCGCGACATTTTTGATTGATAAAGAAGGAAAGATAAAATATTTGGAAATCGGAAATACCGCCGTTAATCCGTCAGGAGTTTCGGAAGCGTGCAATCTTTTGGAAAAGAAAAAAGAAATGCAAAATCTAAAAAATTTAGAAAAACAGGTCGAGAAAAAACCCTGAAATATTTATCTTAACCTGAGTTTGGGAAAAGATTTTCTGCCCGCGAATAAAAGACAAATTTTATTCAAAGTGAAAAATTTTAAGCAAAAAATTCAAAATATTCGCGTTCATTCGTTTTATTCGCGGGCAGAAAATCTTTTCCCGAACTGACATTATTTTAGAGGAAAAAACAAATGAATCAATTCGCACCTTGTCCGAAATGCGCTCAGACGAATTCGCGGCAATTATCATTTACATGGTGGGGCGGCGCAATCGGTCCGAAAATATTAACTCACGTCAAATGTGAGAGTTGCGGCGCGAAATATAACGGCAAAACAGGTCGTGGCAATGCCGCCGGAATCGGCGTTTATATGCTGGTTGTCGGCGTTATTTCGTTTGTCGTATTTTTTGCGCTGGCATTCTTTTTATATTCAAAATAACGGGAAGGCAAAGTTAATTTTGTAATTTTTTGCAAAAATCCCCGATATTCATTTACCTTTTTCGATTTTCGTCATAAAATTATTTGACCTTGAAGCAACTACTGTCGGAGGTGGCTCATCATAAACAGCGAAGACTTACTGAATTCAGAAACCAATTTTTTAGGAGCAGATATGGACTTAACCTCGGTTATTGATCGTGATGCCGCATTTGGGGTTGAGGAAAGCCCTCGCATTCCTGCAATTCAAACTTCCGCACTTACCGAAAATGAGCCTGTCGCAGCCGACGCGCCTGATTTGCATTTGACGAAACTGGCGGCGAACGGCAATCTCGCGGCGTTTGAACTGCTCTATCAACGCTATCATCGCCGGACTTATTCGCTTTGTTTACGAATGACGAACAGCCAGACCGAAGCCGAAGATTTGACGCAGGAAGTTTTTATTCAACTTTTCCGCAAAATCGGCAGTTTTCGCGGCGATTCGGCGTTTTCGACGTGGCTGCACCGCTTGACGGTCAATCAGGTTTTGATGCACTTTCGCCGCCGCAGCGTCAAAAACGAAAGGACTTCGGACGACGGCGAAATTCCCGAACAGATCGTTTCGGGAACGGCAAACCCGAACAAAATGTTTGTTCTCGACCGCCTTGCTTTAGACAAAGCCATCGAACAACTGCCGCCGGGTTACAAAAAAGTTTTTATACTGCATGATGTCGAAGGTTACGAACACGAAGAAGTCGCAAAAATGCTCAAAATCTCGGTTGGAACCTCGAAATCGCAATTGCATAAAGCGCGTCTAAAACTGCGTGGTTTGTTAATCAAGCAAAACGACTAAATTTCGCTATGCACAGGCAACTAATTATTTCCCGGTGCAATCTATTAAAAGCGGAAAGTCAATATTTTGGCTAAAGGTTTACAAGACCGATATTAATTTTTACGGAAAATTCAGATGAACTGCGAACATTGTCAAGAATTGATCAGTGTGTTCTTGGATAACGAACTCGGCGAACCGAATTCGACAAATATCCGGGAGCATCTCGCCGTTTGCGAACCGTGTTCAAAGGTCTGCGAAGATTTGGCGATGATTATGGATTTTTGCCAACTCGAAGCTGATGAAACGGTTGTTCCGCCAAATCCGCAAGCTCTCTGGTGCCGCATCAATAATGTTATCGAAGGCGAAGTCAAAGCTGAAATAATCAAGGAAAATAAGGAAAAAACGCAGGCGGAAACCAATTCGGGTTGGATTCCGCGCCGTTGGAATTTTTCATTTGCACAGGTCTTTTCGGCGATTTTAGGAATTGCAATTTTGAGTTCGCTTTTAACGATTATCGGCATCAAAAACTTTTCTGCGCCGGATAACGATTTGTCTTCTAATACGCCGCCGACAATTTTTGAAAAGGTTCTCGGCAAGGTCGGTTTGATGGAAACGCCGCAACTAAAACGCGAACGAATCTTAAAGGAACGCGAAACGGCGATTGATTATTGGAATAAACGGGTCGAAGCGCGGCGGGTGCAGTGGAATTCGAATTTGCGTGATGCCTTTGATCGCAATTTGAACGAAATAGATCAAGCGGTGAACGAATATACTCAGATTTTACAGGAAAATCCGCAGGATGAGCTTTCCGGCGAAATGCTCGATTCGGCACTGGACGAAAAAATGGAGCTTTTGCGCGAATTTTCCGAGTTGTAGTTTTTAGTAATGAATTTAAGGTTAGACAAAATTTTCAGGTTTTCGACGATCAGGAAAACTACGATTCTGTTGAGCGTAGTTTTTTTCTTTGCGGCTTTCGGCGCACACGACATCTGCGCTCAAAAGCGGTTTTCAAAAACCTATCCGGCGGGCAAAAACGTCCGCTTGCAACTGACGAACCGCACGGGAACAGTGACGGTCGAAGGTTGGGACAAAGATCAGGTTCAGATTTTTGCCAATATGGAAGCACCGGCGGCAAACATTGTTCCGCAGAGTTTGAGCGGCACGATTTTGATCAACGTCGTCAAAGACAATCAAGGCAGAAACGAAGTCGGCAACGTCAATTTTTTAATCAAAGTTCCCTACGCTTCCTCGGTTGATATTGAAACGGTGATGGGCAATTTGAATATCAGCAATATGAACGGCTTTCTCGTTCGCGCCCACATTTCCAGCGAAGGCGACATTACGCTGACCAACATCGGCGCAAATAATGTTTCGGCGGAAAACGTCATCGGCGATATTTTCTTTGACGGCGACGTTCAATCGGAAGGAAATTATCGCTTTACTTCAACTCGCGGCAATATCAATTTGCGAATTCCCTTTAACGCCGGCTTTAAATTAGTTGCTACCGCGCCTTCGACACGCGACATTTCACTCGGCGCATTTTCGAGCGGAAGTATGAATTTTGTCAGCAACGGGCGGCGCGTCGTCGGTCAAAGCGGTGACGGCAGCGCAACAATCACCGTCACCAATCAACGCGGAAGCATTTCATTTATTCGACGATAAACGGCAGAAACGCGAACTTCAGTTCGCAAGTAGTCGGCGGCGAACTAAAGTTCGCGTTCCTTTTTTATATTCCAAAAATTATTTTGTCCCATTACTTAAACGAAGAAAATGCGTAAAACAAATGGTAAAGATTTATTCGGTGTGGGAATTAGAGTAGTCGGATTACTATCCTTTGGGCGAGGTTTTGTTGATTTGTTATTTGTTTTATTATTTCTCTTTGGCTTGAGTAATTCTTCTGTAAATGCTAGTTTTCCGATTGCAAATTTAGTTGATGGTCTATTTTATCTTCTCAGCGGAATCTATCTTATGAGGGGTGCGCCGATTCTAATAAATTTTGCATATCCCGAAGATCTTAAAGAGTCCGAAATTGAAGAAGATTTATCAATACCACAAATTTAGGACATTACCCTGCATTTAAAAACTTTGACCAATCGGCTTTTAACGTCTAAACTAAAAACAGTAAAAGTTTGATCTTTTACCTTTTACTTTTAAACTTTCCGCTTTCCCGAATCAATCCAAATCAATGAAAAATCGAAAAATAATTCAAACGCTTTTTATCGCAATTTTTGTATTTGCCGTCTGTTCCGTCGGTTTCGCGCAAACCGGCAAACTGCTCAAGCGGACGACTTATAAAACCGATTCAATTGAATTCGGCGCGGGCGGCACGGTTGCGATAACCGGCGCACCAAGCGGCTCGATTTCAATCGAAGGCTGGAACAAACCGGAAATTGAAGTCTCGGCGGAAATCGAGATTCAGGCTCCGACCGAAGCCGATTTAGCACTGCTTTCAGCGGTTGATACTTTCGCTTTTGATCGCGGATTTAACACGACGCGCATCATCACCGTCGGCACGTTTGACAAAGATTATATGAAGCGCATAGCGAAAAAATTTCCAAAAAATCTACTCGGAATGCCGTTTAAGATTGACTACAAAATTAAAGTTCCGGCTTACTGTGATCTGAATATTGACGGCGGCAGCGGCGATTTTTCGTTGTCCGGCGTGGACGGCGAAATCTTGGTGAAATTTTTGAATTCAAATGCCAAAATAAATCTCGTCGGCGGTTCGGTGCAGGCGACATTCGGCACGGGAACGGTTGACGTAAAGATTCCGACACGCAGTTGGCGCGGGCGTTTCGCCGATATTCAAGTTGCTTCCGGCACAATGAATGTTCAACTTCCGCTTAGTTTCAACGCCGAAATCGAAGCCGAGATTTTACGCTCAGGTCAAATTGAAAATTCATTCGGTGAATTAAAACCCAAAACACGCGATGTCAAATTCACCGAAAAATCAATCTCTGCCAAAGCCGGAAACGGCGGCGTTGCGCTCAAATTTACGGTCGGCGACGGAACATTAAAAATCTCCGCGCTCAAGTAGAATTTTCCCTTTTGAAATTGGCGTTCGGAAAGTGATAAGCTATCGTAGTTTTATCACTTTCCTTTTTACTTTTAAACTAATCTATGACGATCAAATCAGATTTGTGGCTTCGCAAAATGGCGGAAGAAAACCGGATGATTTCGCCATTTCTGCCCGAACTTGTGCGCGAAATTAACGGCAGCAAAATCATTTCGGCGGGCGCGTCGAGCTACGGTTACGATATGCGTCTCGCCGACGATGGATTTCGTATTTTT
This sequence comes from Pyrinomonadaceae bacterium, assembly GCA_965247805.1. GTDB lineage: Bacteria > Acidobacteriota > Blastocatellia > Pyrinomonadales > Pyrinomonadaceae > JAFDVJ01. Next base: position 1,324,971 of record OZ252034.1, on the reverse strand, counting down.
TCATCGGTTTACGGACTCGAAATTGACCCGAAACACTTCGACGAAAACTCGCTCATCGAACCGACTGTTTACACGGCTGACGACGGCTCGAAATATTATCTTCTGCCGCCGCATCACTACGGACTCGGCGTAACGGTCGAAACCTTCAAAATGCCGCGTAATGTTACCGGAATAGCGTTGGGAAAATCCACATATGCACGCGCCGGTCTGCTCGTCAACACGACTCCGCTCGAAGCAGGTTGGACGGGACGGCTAGTTGTTGAAATCGCAAATCTCGCAAATTTACCGCTCCGTGTTTATATCAACGAAGGCATCGGACAGATTCTGTTTTTTGAATCCGACGAAGACTGCGCCGTTTCATATTCGGATCGCGGCGGAAAATATCAGGGGCAGACGGGTTTAACCTTCGCTAAAGTCTAAAAATTCAAAAAAATTTGCCTGCGAAATGTGCGAAATAAGTTAAAATCAAAACACTGAATTGTTTTATTTTTCGTTTATTTCGTGCATTTTGCGGACAATTCTTTGATATAAATGTTCAAAATCGAAAATTACATCGGCGGCGAATTAATTGCGCCTAATTCGGGTGAATATCTCGACAATTACAATCCGGCGACCGGCGAAGTTTACAGTTTAATTCCCGATTCGGATGAGCGTGATGTCGCCAAGGCAATCGAAGCCGCAAAAAAGGCTTTTCCGGTTTGGTCGAAAATGTCGGCGGAAACGCGGCACGATTATTTGATAAAAATTTCACAGCTAATTGAACGCGATTTAGACGCGCTTGCGGAAGCCGAAAGCGCGGACAACGGCAAGCCGAAAAGTTTGGCGCGCAGCGTTGATATTCCGCGTGCTGTGGCGAATTTCAAATTTTATGCGACCGCCGCGATGCACGTTTGGAACGAATCACACGAAACGACAGGGCAGGCGATAAATTACACTTTGCGGCAGCCTTTAGGCGTGGTCGGCTGTATTTCGCCGTGGAATTTGCCGCTTTATTTGCTCACTTGGAAAATCGCGCCTGCGCTTGCTTCGGGTTGCACGGTCGTTGCCAAACCTTCGGAAATTACGCCGATGACGGCTTATTTATTGTCGAAACTCTGCATCGAAGCCGGACTTCCCGAAGGCGTTTTGAACATCGTTCACGGACTTGGGACAAGCGCAGGCGGCGCGATAGTCACGCATAAAGACGTGAAAGCGATTTCGTTCACCGGCGGCACAAAGACCGGCGAATGGATCGCCCGCGAAGCCGCGCCTAAGTTCAAAAAACTGTCGCTCGAACTCGGCGGTAAAAACCCGAACATCATTTTCGCCGACTGCGATTACGACGAAATGCTAGCGACAACCGTGCGTTCATCATTCTCGAATCAAGGTCAAATCTGCCTCTGCGGTTCACGAATTTTCGTCGAACGTCCGATTTATGAAAAGTTCAAAACCGATTTCGTCGAAAAAGTTTTGCAATTAAAAATCGGCGATCCGTTAAATGATTCAACCGACATCGGCGCGGTCGTTTCCAAACAACATCTCGAAAAAGTCTTGTCATATATCAAACTCGCTAAACAAGAAGGCGGCAAAATTCTCTGCGGCGGCAACGCGGTTGATTTATCGAAAGAAGATTATAATTCCAAATTCCAAATTCCAAATTCCAAATTAAAAGGTTATTTCATCGAGCCGACGATCATTGAAAATCTCGCGCACGATTGCCGCACGAATCAGGAAGAAATCTTCGGCGCGGTCGTTTCAATTCAGCCTTTTGATACGGAAGAAGAAGTTTTGGAATACGCAAATTCAGTCGAATACGGCTTGTCGGCAACAATCTGGACGGAAAATCTCTCACGCGCACATCGAATGGCGGAACGCATCGAAAGCGGCATCGTCTGGATCAATTGCTGGCTTCTCCGCGATTTACGAACGCCGTTCGGCGGAATAAAAAATTCCGGTGTCGGACGCGAAGGCGGTTTTGAAGCGTTGAAGTTTTTTACGGAAGAGAAAAATGTTTGTATCAAAATTAATTATTGAGGATTATGATATGAAAATTATGATTAAATTTGTTTTTTTGATTCTACTTTTTGGGTTCAGCTCAAAACTTTCTTACGGTCAATTTATTGAAGATTTTGGAAATCAAGGAACCTTTAAAGTAGTCAGAGGACAGATTCAAGATGGAGCTGAAACAAGTGTAACTACCGCAGTAATTTTGGCTACAAATGTTAATACAAAAAAGGAATTTCGCTCAGAATCAGATAAGAATGGAAACTTTAAATTTGTTAAATTGCCAAGTGGAAAATATACCTTCCGAGTCGAAGCCGTTGGATTTAATATTACTGAATTTTCACTAAGTTTGAATTCTAAAAACTCAAAGGCATTAAGGAAATTTATTATTATAGGACTTTCTCCAGGATGCGCTTCAGGAGGATTCGGAATAATGCTTGCAGATAAAATTAAGAAGAGTCAATAATAAAACTCTATTGATTAAGGTTATAACAGTTGTTCTCATATTGAAACCAAAGTTCAAGCGATTTAGAAATTAAGTATTGAGCGATTAGTTTTTGAATCAATTGTAGTTGTTATGGAATCAAAATTTATGCAAAAATTATCAATCGCCCTTACAATTTTTATTTTTCTTACGCTTTCATTAATTGGCGTGAACGCGCAGACAGCAACGCCTTCGCCGACTCCTGACGATGATGAGCCGGAATATGTTGTGCCGTCGCGTCCGACGGTTTCAAATCCGGCGGAGTTTCAGAAACCGGGCGTTTTGCAGCTTGAATTTGGCTACAACGGCTATTATCGTTCGAGTGATTTTCTGTCTCAGCACGACGCGCCGCTCGCTTTGCGGTTTGCAGTTAATCGTCGAATTTTGCTCGAACTCGACACCGATTCGCCGTTTTCGATTAAAGACCGAGATAACTTTCGGCAAACCGGCGCGGGCGATACGCAGCTTGGGATTCAGGCGGTTTTGCAGCCGGAAAATAAAACTCGTCCGGGAATTGCGTTCGCCTATTACATCAAATTGCCGACGGCTTCAAAGGAAAAAAATCTCGGCACGGGACGCGTTGACCATAATTTTATCGGACTTTTCAGCAAGAAAATTGATAAAACGACGATTGATTTTAACGCGATTTATTTGCTCGCCGGACGCACGAGTTCAAACAGACACGCGTCGAGCGGACAAGCGGCGTTTGCCGTGACACAAGAAATCACGAAAAAATTCGGCATTCAGGGCGAAATCAGCGGATTCAGCCGCAGCGACGAACAAAACGGCGCGATGTTCGCGCTCGGAGTCGTGACGTATCAAATCGGCAAACGCGTTTCGCTCGACACGGGCGCACGTTTCGGCTTGACGAAAGACGCGCCGCGCTTCGGTATTGTCGCCGGAATTACAGTCGGCGTGGCGCAATTTTATAAGTTAAAGCATTAACAAATTAGTCAAATTCAAGGTCATCGTCAGCGGTTTTAGGAGAAAATATGCACCGATTTTTTGTCAATAAAATTTCACTGCTAAGTTCAATAATTCTTGTTTTTGCGATTTTCCCACAAACTTTTGCACAAGTTCAAAATTCGCAATCAAGTAAAATTTATCAATTCACGAACGGAAATTGGTTTGACGGAAAAACTTTCAAACGGAAAACTTTTTACTCAATCGGCGGAGTTTTTTCCGATAAGAAACCGTCGAAAATTGACGAAAGTATTGATTTGAAGAACGGTTTCGTGATTCCGCCGTTTGGAGACGCGCATACGCATAACCTTGACGGCGTTTACAATCTCGAACAAAGTGTCAATTCCTATCTCAAAGAAGGCACGTTTTACGTTCAGGTTTTGGGCAATCATTCGACGGGCGCGAAGGAAACGCGACCGCTTTTGAACAAACCTTCGACGCTCGATGTTTTGTATGCAAACGGGATGCTGACCTGCACGTTCGGGCATCCGTTTATGGTTTATGAACCCTTGGCGATGGGAATTTACGTTCCGGCGGAAGCGTTTCGGCGCATTGAAGAAGTCAAAAAAAGTCGCCGCGCCGAAAATGATGCTTACTGGTTTTTAGATTCAAAACAGGATGTTGATGCGAAATGGGACAAAATTCTCGCGGCAAAACCTGACTATATTAAAATCGCTTTGATTGACGCGGAGCATTACGAGACACTTCACAACAACGGCAAAGCGGGCGACAAAGGACTTTCGCCGGAAGTCGCGGCGTATGTCGTCGAAAAAGCACATCAGGCAGGCAAACGAGTTTTCGCGCACATTGAAACGGCAGACGATTTTCGGCTCGGACTCAAAATAAATCTCGACGTTTTCGCGCACGCGCCGGGTTACGGATGGAACGGCGACGAGCAAACGCGCGGCGAATACGAACTGACCGACGCGGACTTACAACTTGCGGCAAAGAAAAAAGTCGTCGTTATACCGACGGCGCGAATCGGTGAATTTTACGCGGGCGGTTCAAACAGCGGTTCGGATTTTGCAGACAAAAACGCGCGTGTTCAAAGAGCAATCGAACGGCAAAGAATTCTGCTCAATCGAATGAAAAAAGCGGGCGTAACAATCGCATTCGGCTCTGATAATTTCGGAAGTTTCCTGTCGGAAGAACTTGATTATCTAACCAAAAACAAATTTTTCGACAATCTGTTTTTACTCAAAAACGCCGTCGAAACCACTCCGCAGACGATTTTTCCGACGCGCAAAATCGGCAGGCTTGAAAACGGTTATGAAGCGAGTTTTATCGTTTTAGACGGCAATCCGGTCGAAGATTTCGCGCACTCCGAACAAATCAACTACCGATTCAAACAAGGAGTGGAAATTGCTGTAAAATAAAACATTATGAGCGAAACACAACCGATCAGAATCGAAACCGGCGAAGAAACGGCGTTTGAATTGATGAAATTCATCGCCGAGAAGGAAAACAAGGATTTGGCGGAAGATGAAATCCGCGATTATTATCTGGATTTGTTCGTTGAGTGTGCGGCGGTAGTTTATGACGGCGAACGCGCTTCAGACCAATAAGTTTGTTTTAGTGTAAAATCGAAATTATGGAAACCGAAACAACAGTTCAGACAGATTCGATTTTGGCGCGTTTGAAGGCGCGGACGGCGCATCAGCATCAACAGACCGAAGACGGCGTTGATTTGATGAGCGAAGATTTTTCGCGCGAAGATTACCGCAATTTGCTCGTCAAATTTTACGCTTTTTATAAATCTTTTGAATCAAAAATGCAGTTTGCCGTGTGCGAGAATCCGATTGATTTGGATTACGCGGAAAGACTGAATTCGCCTAAATTATTGGCTGATTTGACGAATCTCGAAATGACGGAGGGCGAAATCGGCGCGATCAAAACTTTTGACGAATTACCCGCGCTTGATTCAAAGGAAGAAATTTTCGGCTCGCTCTATGTAATCGAAGGCTCGACGCTCGGCGGTCAATATATTTCGCGGCATCTGAAGGAAAAATTCGGTTTGGACGAATCGAACGGCGTGGCATTTTTTTCTGGCTACGGCAAAGAAACCGGCAAAATGTGGAACGCTTTTCGTGAAAAAATCACCGAATTTGCCGAAACCTCCCGCAACCACGAAGCGATTATCAAAAGCGCGAACGCGACGTTTGAAAAAATCGGCAAAGCATTGGCGCAAATGTAATGAGTTGGAAAACGTAAGCGTGTTTGATTTCCTTATCAATATGAAGAAACAAATGCTTCTTATAACTTTGCTCTTTATTTTCAGTTTGAGTAGTTTTACTCAAAAAAAGGAAATTGCGGCTATCCCGAAAATTACTGCAAACAAGGTAGTTGCCGTCAGAAAAATAATATTTTCGTTTGAAGCCGCCGATAAAATCAAACAGGAAACTTTTATCGAAATCGAGTTGGAAGGCAATTTCAAGCCGGAAATTTTAGATTGCTGCAATCCTTACGCATTTATTGACGGTGCTGCATTTTCGCTACTTCACGGAACAGGCAATCATTTTTTTATTAAAATGGATCAAAAAACTTTTTCGGATTTAAGAGATAATTCCGAAATATTTGCGGCGAGTGTTCCGCCTTTCGGTCTTAAAAAAATAGCTGAGGATTACCGGGACAAAAAATCGTCTTCTATGAATGGAGTAAGTTTTGGCAAGTTAAAAAAAAAGATGATCAAACGCTTTCCGACAATCAGAGAAACTCAACAATCTTATGCAAAAAGAGTCTGGAATACGCCGTAAAAGATATGAATTCGGAAAAAATTAATTCAACCGAAGCTCCCGAACCCGTCGGTTTGTATCCGCACGCACGGCGCGTCGGAAATTTGTTATTTCTGTCGGGCGTTGGACCGAGAGAACGCGGAACAAAGAAAATTCCGGGTGTTGCACTTGGCGAAAACGGCGAAATTGTTTCCTACGACATCGAAACGCAGTGCCGTTCGGTTTTCAAAAATGTCAAACTCATTCTCGAATCGGCAAATTCGAGTTGGGAAAACATCGTTGACGTAACGGTTTTTTTAACGAATATGAAGGACGATTTTCAAATTTACAACCGAATTTACGCCGAATATTTCAAAGATAATCTGCCGTGCCGCACCACTGTCGAAATAAATTGCCTGCCGACTCCGATTGCGATTGAATTAAAGGTGATTGCAACGATTGATTGAACATTTTTTGAAAAAGCTGCGTAGTTTAAGATGAAAAGTTGATAAATCATTCCCAATTCACTTTTTGTTTTCAAAAATAAATCAATCTGAGGAAATCTTGATGCCTATAAAAATCAATCGCGTAATAGGAAACTTTTCCCTTCTGTTGCTGTTTTTACTGCTCGCTCGATTCGCGTCGGCGCAAACTTTGCCGACGGCTGAACAAATTAACGCTAAAACCATCGAATATCTGAATGCTGCCGTCAAAACCGAGCATTTCAGCGGTTCGATTTTGATTGCTAAAAACGGTCAGCCGATTATCAGCAAAGGCTTCGGGATGGCGAATTATGAACTGAATGTGCCGAATTCGCCGGAGACGATTTTTCGTCTCGGTTCGATCACGAAACAGTTTACGGCGACGGCGATTTTGCAGCTTCAGGAAAAAGGAAAGTTATCCGTCAACGATCCGATGTGCAAATATCTCGAAAATTGTCCGCCGGCGTGGCAGACGGTCACGATCAGAAATCTGCTCACGCACACTTCGGGAATCGTCAATTACACGAGTTTGCCGGATTTCATCAAAAGCGCATCGCAGCCGTTTACGAATGAAGAATTAGTCGCCAAATTTAAGGACAAACCGCTCGATTTTCCGGTCGGTGAAAAATTCAGTTACAGCAATTCCGGCTATCATCTGCTCGGAATAATCGTCGAAAAGTCTTCGGGCAAACTTTACGCGGATTATTTGCAGGAAAACATTTTCGCGCCGCTCGGAATGAAGAATACGGGTTACGATTTCAGCAAAAAAATCGTTAAAAATCGTGCTGCCGGTTACGGTTTAGCCAACGGCGAATTGGTCAACGCGAACTTTTTGGATATGTCCATTCCGTATTCGGCGGGCGCACTTTATTCGACGACGGGCGATTTGCTGATTTGGGATCAATCGCTCTACACGGAAAAAATTTTGTCGCGCAAATCGCTCGATGAAATGTTCACGCCGTTCAAAAATAATTACGGCTACGGCTGGGACATCAGTAAATTTCTCGACCGCAAAGAAATCAATCACGGCGGCGGAATTTTCGGATTTGCTACGCAATTCAGCCGTTTCACGGACGATAAAGTGACCGTCATCGTGTTGAGCAATAACGAAACAACGAACGCGGCAAAAATCACCAACAGTTTGTCTTCAATCATTTTCGGTGCGCCTTACCAAATTCCTTCGGACGCAAAAGTTATCCCGACAGCGATTCTCGAAAAATATGTCGGTCAATATCAGCTTGCGCCGAATTTTATTCTGACGGTAACTCTGGAAAACGGAAAATTAATAACGCAGGCGACCGGACAAGAAAAATTTGAAATCTTTGCCGAATCGGAAACGAAATTTTACCCGAAAGAGATTGACGCTCATTTGATCTTCAACAAAGACGCGGCAGGCAAAGTTACGAGTTTGACTTTGTTCCAAGGCGGACGCGAAATTCCCGCGCCGAAAATCAAATGAAATATGTCGCCTTTTTGCGCGGCATCAACGTCGGCGGAAAAAATAAAATCAAAATGGAAACCTTGCGCGAAATTTGCGTTGCGCTTGGTTTTCAGAACGTCAAAACTTATATCAACAGCGGAAATTTAATTTTTGAAACCGTTGAAACTGACGACAAAACACTCGCCGAAAAGCTCGAAAGCGCAATTGAAAAAGCATTCGCGCTGAAAATAAAAGTTATCGTGCGGACGATTGCCGAAATCGAAGATTTAATTTCAAATAATCCTTTTGACGGACAGTTTGAGAACGACAAAGATTTACACGTTTTCTTTTTAGATGCAGCATTAACCGACGAAAAGCGTGATTTATTACTTTCAAACAACAACGAAAATGAAATGTTCGCCGTTCGTAATCGTGAGATATTCTGCCTGTTGCGCGTCAGCGTTTTGGAGAGTTTGATGGGCAAAGATTACGTCGGCAAAAAACTGAAAGTTTGGGCGACGGCGCGAAATTGGCGAACCGTTAGTAAAATTTTGGAATTAATGCAAATTAATTGACCGAATTCACATTTTTATTCTTCGGATTCAAGTTGTATCAGCAGTTCTTTTAATTCATCGAACGCGGGTTTGTAAAGAATCTTAAAGTAAATTTCTGTTACAACAGCAACTGATATTTCACAGAGAATCAGAGTAAGAGTTAACCAAATTAACCAAACCTCGTTAAAAGTTATCTTTGAAAACTCGTTAAAAGCTATCCAAATTTCGTTGGTTTTTAAAAACTCATTAAGATCGTATAATACATAAAAAAGGGCGAGCGTTATAACCGGCGTAGAAACATACATAGCGATCCGCGTTCGCCGAAAATACTTTTGCATCGTTGAAATTTTTGCGCTCAGGGACTTTTTTACGCTGCCTGTTTCAACCTTTTCGTGTTTGTAAAGTTTGCGAAGTTCGGGAATATACCAAATGCCGAGAATCAGTATAATCAGCGCAAAGAAAATAAATTTCGGAAGAAAAAATACGGGAACAAAACACAGCGCGACAGTTACGCTTTGCACCCAAATATCAATTATGACTTTTCGGCGCAATTGATCGTGCCAAATGTTCAATGATTTTTGCAGCTCGGCAAAATCAATCGTCGGCGCAGTTTGTTCACTCTGCCACAATTTTTTCAATTCTTCTTCGTTCATTTCGATAATTTCTCCGTCAATTGTTTTTTCAGGCGCATCAACCGCGTCGCAACATTTGTTTTGCTGATGCCGAGAATTTCCGCCGTTTCGTCGTAGGATTTTTCGTCCAGATAAAGACTGACGATGGCGCGGTCAATCGGTTTTAGTTCACGAATCGCGGCGTATAGTTTTTGCAGTCGTTTGTCTTTTTCAGTGTCGAGCGCAGGCTGAATAAATATTTTGCCGTCAAGCGGTTCAAATCTTTTTTTATGACGGACGATTTTCGCGCGGAAACTCAACGCCGTGTTAATGCAGATTTGATAAACAAACGTCGAAATTTTCGCTTCGCCGCGAAAGTTTGCGGTCGAACGCCAGATTTGCACGAGCATTTCCTGAAATAATTCCTCATATTCATCGGCGTTGAAGGTGTAAACGCGGCAGAGTTTGTGAAGCACACCGACGTTTTCTTTGATAATTTGCTCGAATTCCGTGTCCATCGTTAAATTAGTCGCGCGACCGTTACAAAAATCACAAAAAATAATTTAAATTTACGCAGTGAAGAGTTGCGGCGGGCGCAAGGAAGCCTTGCAACCCTTTCCGACCTGAAATTTTATGAAACTTGTCTTTTAATCAGTCATTTTGAATGAGGTTAAAAGTAAAAAACTCAGCAAACACTAAATTTCAGGTCGGGAAGGGTTGCAAGGCTTCCGCGCCCGCCAAATTTCAACTACCTTCAAACTTATTTTACGGGCAAAGTGTGATTTTATTTCTCAAACAGATACTAATTGAGCGAATTTGATAAAATTCACGCAAAATATATTAATCAGGAGACAAACCAATTATGAAAAAATTAACACTATTATCCGCATTTTTAATCGCACTTTTTTCGACATTTTCAAATGTTCAGGCGCAAACCGCGAAAACAGCTAAAGATTCCGGCATTCTTTATAAAATTACCGGCAAAAATCTGAAAAAGCCTTCGTATTTGCTCGGCACGTTTCATTTGCTGTGTGAAAAGGATTTGTTTTCAAAAGAAATAATTTACGGTTATCTCGGTCAAACGGAAAAACTGATGCTCGAACTCGATTTGAGCGATCCGGCGGTGGCGCAGAAAGTTACCGAATTGATGATGCTGCCGAAGGGGAAAACGTCAAAAGATTATATGAAAGCCGAAGAAGCCGCCAAACTCGACGAATTATTCAAAAATTATATGGGCATCACCTACGAACCGCTTCAAACATTTAAACCTTTCGCAACTTCGACGGCTTTGATGATGAGTCCGAAAATACTCGGCTGTCAGGCATCGCCCGGTTACGACAAAATTCTCTCGGAAACGGCGACTGCTAAAAAAATCCCGATTGTCGGGCTGGAAACCGTCGAAGACGAATTCGCCGCGCTTGACGCGCAGCCGCTCGAAAAACAGTTTGAAGGTTTAAGTAAAATCGCCGCCAACCCTGAAAAAAGCATCGCGGATTTTAAGAAAATTTATCAAATATATCTCTCGCAAAATTCGGGCGAACTCTATAAAACAATGGAAGTTCAAATGAACGAAGAACCCGGCTCGATGGAAAAATTACTCGACGAACGAAACGCAAAATGGCTTCCGACTATTGAGAAAAATATTATTGCCGCGCCGTCATTCATCGCCGTCGGCGGCGGACATCTCGGAGGCGAAAAAGGTGTCATCAATCTGCTTCGCAAAAAAGGCTACACGCTGACACCGATCAAAATTTAATCGAATCACAATTTTTTGAGCGAAAGGGCGGTCAGTCGAAAAGATTGACCGCCTTTAATTATGTTGATTTATTTCCCGTAATTTTTAAGTTAAAATTCTTTCAAATGTCAATAATTGATGTAACAAACGATGAAAGTTTAATTTGCAGGATTGCCGAAGTTTTGATTGACGGATTTACGACTTCCGGCATTAATCCGTGGGAAAATTTAGATTCGGCGGTTGAGGAAGTGCGCGAATCTCTGGCGGAAGACCGAATCAGCCGCGCTTGCGTTGACGATGACGGCGAGATTTTAGGCTGGATCGGCGGCTTTCACGAATACGCGCTCGTCTGGGAACTTCATCCGCTGGTCGTGCGTTCGGATGTGCAGATTCAAGGTGTCGGAACAGCTTTGGTCAGAGATTTTGAGCAGCAGGTAAAACTGCGCGGCGGTCTGACAATTCGGCTCGGAACGGACGACGAAAACGAACGCACAAGCATCGGCGGCGTTGAACTTTATCCGAATGTTTTGGAAAATCTCGCTAAAATAAAAAATCTGCGCCAACATCCGTTCGAGTTTTATCAAAAGCTTGGCTACGAAATTTGCGGCGTAATTCCCGATGCCAACGGTTTCGGCAAACCTGATATTATGATGTGTAAAAGAGTTTAAAAAAAATGCTAATTACAAGACCTTTTAATTTCAAACAATGGATTGACGAGCATCGTCATTTGCTGAAACCGCCGGTCGGCAACAAATTGGTTTACGAAGACGCGGAGTTTATCGTCCAAGTCGTCGGCGGACCGAATTCGCGCAAGGATTTTCACTACGACGAAGGCGAGGAATTTTTCTACCAACTCGAAGGCGATATTCTCGTCAAAATTCAGGAAGACGGCGTTTGCGTTGACGTTCCGATCAAGGAAGGTGAGATTTTTCTGCTGCCGCCGCGCGTTCCGCACAACCCGATTCGCGGCGCGAACACCGTCGGAATGGTTATCGAACGCAAACGGCGCAACGGCGAACGCGATGGACTTTTATGGTTTTGCGAAAACTGCAATACGAAACTCTACGAAGAATATTTTGAGCTTGAAGACATCACGACGCAGTTTCAGGGCGTTTTCAAAAGATTCTACGGCGACGAAAATTTGCGAACCTGCAAAAATTGCGAAAGCGTAATGTTGCCGCCGCCGGTCATCAGTTAAATTTTCCTTTGACGTGCATATAACATACATATACAATTAAATTATGTTCGTTTGGGACGAAACAAAAAGGTTGAAAGTTATCTCTGAACACAAAGTGGATTTTGCGTTACTGCTTGACGCATTTGATGATGATCTTGGAGTCTATTTTGAGGATGTAGAACACTCAACACAAGAAGAAACTCGTTTTAATCTGATCGGATTTGCGGCTCGATACGGTTTGATTTACGTTACGTTCACTTACGAAAACAACGACATTCGTCTGATTACAGCTTGGAAAGCCGAAAAATGGATGGTGAAAGAATATGAGCAATACAAAAAATAAAGATTATGAATATTTGGAAACGTCGGATGAAGCGAAGAAACGCGGACTGCAACGCATCACTCGTCCGAAATTTGTTGAAACTGCAATCAACAAGTCTCTGCGCGAGTCAAAAAACCGAATTACAATTTATCTCGATGCCGATATTGTCGAGCATTTCAAAACGCAGGCGGAAATTTCCAAGACAGGTTATCAAACATTAATCAACCAAACTCTGCGCGAAAAAATCAATAATCCGCAAGCGAATAAAAATGCTGATGAGTTGATTGAAAAACTTTTGCAGGACAAAAATGCTTTGAGTAGATTAAAAGCCGAATTGGAAACGGTGTAATTTTCAGACGTTTGTGATTTGAAATGGATAAAAGAAACTGGAACGAATCTGCACTTGGTGAAATGACTTTTGAAAACATTTGCCGCCTGTATTCTTCTGATAAAACTCTGAATTTTACGAAAAACCCGCCATTTATTCGCGCATATTATGCAAATGATGAAGGAAATCAGTATGCGATTCGGTGGAATAGACGTGAAACAGGAACAAATATCAGTTCAAGCGGCATCGAAGCTGTTTGTTTTATTTTAAACGGAACGTGTGAGATAAACATTGAGAAAAATACATTTTTGTTTCAGACAGGCGAATACTTTAGTCTCCCTCAAAGCTATACTTTAGAAGTAACAGGCAATGAGCATTTTGAATATGTAATGGTTTATAAACTTCCTGATGATGTTTCCGAATTAAAAAATGATGGCGACGCTTTTAGATGAATTATCACAATTGATTTCTGCGCTCGATGAAAACAACATCGAGTATGCGGTGTGCGGCGGACTTGCGCTGACGATTCACGGGTTTCCGCGTGCGACGTTTGGTATTGATATTTTGATTCGCCCTGAATCGCTCGATGAAAGTTATAAAATTGCGGCACAATTCGGCTATGATATTCGCGGTCTGGATATGTCGTTTAAGGAACGCGCCGTTGAAATTCGGCGCGTTTCCAAGATTGACGAAGACGGTGAAGTGCTGTCGCTCGACTTATTATTGGTGACGCAGCACGCCGAGGATGTTTGGGATACGAAACAGTTATTGATCTGGCAAAACCGCGAATTATGGATAGTTTCGCGTGAAGGATTGATTAAAATGAAGAAACTTGCGGGCAGAGCGAAGGATTTGATTGATATTGACAGGATCGAAAATGAAGAAGATTGATATGTCCGATAAAGCGATTACCCGACGTTTGCGCCAAGTTGACCAACTGCGCGAACTCTCGTTGTCATTAATGAAAGCCAAAAAGGAATCGGACGAAAAAAAGGCGCAGGAAAAAAAGCAGAGCGAATTAAACTCAAAGTAATAAAAAAAGGCAGAAACCCGCGCGTGAGCAAGGGTGCTTCCGTGTTTAGTTTCGACACCCTTGCTCACGCGCGGGTTTCTGCCTTTAAAAGGGTGTTAAATTCCGGTTAATTTCCACGAAATAATTGCACAACTCAGCCAAACAAGCCAAAATATAACTACGGTTAATTGCTCGAACAAGGGAGGCGGAAAATGGCATTAAATATTGAGGTTGAAACGGCTTTGCGGGATTTCGTGCGGCAGTCGAATTTCAGCAAAAACGGCGGTGTGGTGACGGATTTGGACGGGACGGCGGTTCACGAGGCGGACGGGCGAATTTATATTCCTGAGCCGGTCGAGTTCGGTTTAAAGGCACTTTATGACGCGGGGCGACCCGTGATTTTGAATTCGCTGCGGTTTCCGCTGTCGGTGATGCGGACGTTCGGGAAGGAATGGCTGGCGATTGCAAACGCGCCGATTCCGGTTGTTTCGATGAACGGTTCGCAGCTTGGCTATGTGACGAAAGACGCGAAAGACGAACTTTGTTTTGAGGAAATTGACGCATTTCCGCTCGAAAGCGCGAAGATTGACGAGGTTTTGGCGGGCGTGGAAAAACTTCTCGATGATAATATCCGCGACGTTTTGCTGTTTTATTATCCGCGCGATTGGCGTTTGGGCGAGGTAATCTGGACTCCGGTCGCGGAAAAGGTTGAACACGTTAAAGACAAATACCGGAGCGCGTCGGCGGTGTCGGCGGTTGAAATCGAAAAACTCCGCGAACAGCTTCACGCCGAAGAAATCTGTATGATCTTTCTGCTCATCGAACGTCCGGCAGACGATTTGATGGCTTATCAACACTCGAAACCGAGCAGTTTTTTTACCCGCGACGGCGTTGACAAATTAGCCGGCACGCAGGCAATCGCCGCGCATCTGGGAATTGATCTGAACGAATCGGTCGGCGCAGGCGATACGGCGATGGACATATTTTTGAACGGTGTCGGTCTTGCCGTGCAGGTCGGCAGACGCGAACTGCCGTTTCGCGGTTTGCGGCAGACGATTCAGGTCGAAAACTCGTTTGAATTGGGCGATTTGCTCTTCAGTCTGGCGAATTTGGAGGAGAAATCAGCCGTATGAAAACCGAAAATGACGCGCCGACGCGCACCGTCAACAAATTCAAGGAGATGGCGCGAATCGTCATCAAACATCATTTCGGCAGTAATCCGAAACGCATCGTTTTCAAAGCGAGCGGTTTGACGAATTTCGTTTTCGCCGCCGTCCACAAAGAGGGCAATTTTATCGTCCGCATCAGCCCCGAACCGGCGCGGATTGACCTCTTTTATAAGGAACAATGGGCGCAGACGGCGGCGAAAGAAGCCGGTGTGCCGATTGCGGAAATTCTCGAAGTCGGGACGGGAATCATCCCGTTTCCGTTTATGATTTCGCAGTTTGTTAAGGGCGGCGAGGCGACGCATCATCCGCAGAGAATGGAAATTTTGCGCGAAATGGGACGCTACGCCGCGCTCATAAATTCGATTCCGACGAAAGGTTTCGGCAAAATCTTTGACTGGTCGGGCAATCAACTTTCGCGCAACGAAACGTGGAAGGAATATCTGCAAAACGAACTCGAATATGAAAAACGGCTGGACATTTTAGAAAAATACAAAGCAACCTCGCCCGCGCAGCTTAAACAACTCCGCAAAATTCTCGCCGAAGCCGTTAGAATGAAGCCGTCGCCCGCGCTCAATCACAGCGATCTGCGTCTGAAAAACGTCATTGCCGACGAGAAAGGAAAAATTTGCGCCGTGATAGATTGGGAAGGCTGTTCGTCAAATTTCGCGCCCGCGTGGGAATTATCAGTCGCCCTGCACGATCTCTGGATTGACGAAAAACAGGCGTTTCTCGAAGGCTACGGCATCGGCGCGGCAGAAACAAGAGAAATCGCACCGCTGATGAAAGCCTTTAATTTCATCAATTACGCGCACACCATCGAACGAATGGCACACGCCAAAGACACCGCGCGGCTCGAACAATACCGCAATCGTCTGAGCGGCGTGTTAGATTTATATTCTTTATAATTTATGAACAAACAAATTACGATACCTTTCCAAGTAACGGCTTGGGAAATGCAAACTACTGACGAAACGACGGGAAATCCGACGCTTTCGCGGATCATTGTCAAGAAAAATTTTGACGGCGAAGTTAAAGGCGAAAGCGTCGGTGAACTGCTGATGTGCGCCTCGACCGACGGTGCGGCGGGTTATACGGTGATGGATCGTTTCACCATCGAAATTGAAAATCGCAAAGGCTCGTTCGTCGCCATTCACGGCGGAATGACCGATGAAATGAAGGCGACGGGAAAAATCGTTCCGAGTTCGGGAACGGATGATTTAACCGGTATTTCGGGAACGCTCGAATTCAAATCGGACGAAAGCGGCAAACGAATTATTCTCGATTATTCGTTTGGAGAATAAATCCCGGAAAATTAGATAGACATTCCCAATCTCCAAATCATCGAAATTCCGAAGACCAATAGAATAAGCAAAAATCCATACCAGATCATATCTTGGTGTTTCATTTTCGGCAGCGGCTTTTTCTCAAAATGACTTACTTTTTTGTCGGGTTGTAAATGAGCAGGCGATTTTGACGCGGAATGAAGAATTTTGTTTAATTTCTCGCCGATTTTTTTTTGTGTATTAATCAATAAATCTTTAATCGTCGGTGGAACTTGGAACGGATAATTTATGACGTTTTCGGTTTGATTAATTTGATTAATCGGCACATTTTTTTGGAAATCTACTTTCCGCAGTTCGTTTAATGCTTCGTCAGCGTTGGCAAAGCGTTGGCGGTAATCAATTCGCACCATTCTGCTCAAAATTTCGGCGAAAAAAGGATTGACTGAAACCTTATCCTGCCAAATCCATTCGTAAGTTCGCTGATTTTGAACAAACCGCGCCGGATGTGTCTGTGTTAAAAGCTGAATTGCAAGCATTCCGACAGCATAAATATCACTGGCAAATTTCGGATGTCCGGCTAGCTGTTCCATCGGTGTAAATCCGTCTGAACCGATAGCGATTGTCGCCTGCGTCGTCTGAATCGAATGGTCGGCGCGAAAGACAATCTGCTTGACCGCGCCAAAATCAATCAACACGATTTTCTGATCGAAATTTCGCCTCATCAAATTTGACGGTTTGATGTCGCGGTGAATAACTCCGTGCCGGTGAACAAACGATAAAACATCCAAAAGCTGTATAATGATTTGGTAAACTTCTCCCTGATTGAAAATTTTCCCGGTGCGAAGTTCTGCGCTAAAAGTAGTTCCCTCGACATATTCCTGAACAAGATAAAATTCGCCGTTCTCCTCAAAATAATCAATCAAAGCCGGAATTTGATCGTGTTTGCCGAGTTGATACAACGACTCGGCTTCCTGTTTGAAAAGGCGACCCGCAAGCGTGACAATATTCGGATCGTTCGATTGCGGATTGAGTTGTTTAATAACGCATTTTGAAAAATTTCCAACGCGCAAATCCTCCGCCAAATAGGTTTGTCCGAAGCCTCCGCGACCGAGTTCGCCGATTGTTTTGTAATGTTCACCGATAATATTGTGGGTCATTCAGGTTGGAACCGCCGTCGGCGGTTTTCTAATTTTACCAAAACAGTGCATCAACAAACAAGATTTTTATTAAGTGCGGCGATTTTTCAATAAATTTCCCGAATTATCAATTAGCAAAAAATCGGCTAAAATCAATTAATGTTGAAAATTGACGTTCACACGCACATTTTGCCGAAGGAAATTCCGCGCTGGAAGGACAAATTCGGCTACGGCGGATTTATTGCGCTCGAACATCACAAACCGTGCTGTGCGCGAATGGTCAAAGACGACGGGCATTTTTTCCGCGAAGTTGAAGACAATTGCTGGTCGGCGGAAAAACGGATCGAAGAATGTGATTCGTTTAACGTGAATGTGCAGGTTCTCTCGACTGTTCCCGTGATGTTTTCGTATTGGGCGAAACCTAATGATTGCGCGGATGTTTCGCAGTTTTTTAATGACGGAATCGCGGAAATTGTCGCTAAATTTCCGAAACGATTTATCGGACTTGGAACTGTTCCGATGCAGGACACAAAACTTGCAATTGCGGAACTCGAACGCTGTAAAAGCACCGGTTTAGTTGGTGTGCAGATCGGCTCGAACGTCAATCAATTAAATTTAGGCGAACCGCAATTTTACGATTTTTTCGCCGCTTGCGAAGAACTTTCGATGGCGGTTTTCGTGCATCCGTGGGAGATGATGGGCGAAAAAGATATGGCGAAATACTGGCTGCCGTGGCTCGTCGGAATGCCGGCGGAAACTTCGCGGGCGATTTGCAGTTTAATATTTTCGGGCGTTCTGGAACGCTTGCAAAAACTGCGAATCTGTTTCGCGCACGGCGGCGGTTCGTTTCCTTACACTTTGGGCAGAATCGAACACGGTTTTGAAGTTCGCCCTGATTTATATCCCGATAATCAAGTAAATCCGCGTGAATATCTCGGTAAATTCTGGCTCGATTCGCTCGTTCACGACGAATTGATGCTGCGAATTTTAGTCAGATTATTCGGCGCAGACAAAATCGCGCTCGGCACGGATTATCCGTTTCCGCTCGGCGAACTCGAACCCGGAAAGCTAATTGAATCGGCAAACTTTGATGAATTTGCCAAAGCTCAAATGCTTTACGGTGCGGCTCTGAAATGGCTGGATTTGAGTAAAAATACGTTTGAATAAAACTGCGAACGTCTGACTGGAGCGCAAGCATCCCTGCTTGCAATGAGTGTTTGCTTCAAACACGAAAAAGCGTTTATTAACCAAAAACTCTAAAGTAAACGAAAAGTTTTTAGGCGCGAAGTAGTTAGTTTTATTTCAACTTGTCGAATGACGAACGCTTTTTCGCGTCAAAAAACGACACTCATTGCAAGCAGGGATGCTTGCGCTCCAGTCATTACGCTTCAGTCGAAATTCAGCGGTCACGATGTTAAAATAAATTTATGAAAGCAATTGTAAAAAGCAAAGCCGAAGAAGGACTTTGGCTCGAAGACGTTCCCGAACCGACGATTGGGATCAACGATGTTTTGATTCGCGTTTTGAAAACGGGGATTTGCGGGACGGACGTTCACATCTGGAATTGGGACGCTTGGGCGCAGCAAACGATTAAAATTCCGACGGTTCTCGGACACGAAATTGTCGGCGAAATCGTCGAAGTCGGCTCGAATGTCAGCGATTTTTTTGCGGGCGATATTGTTTCGGTCGAAGGTCATCTGGTTTGCGGTCGCTGCCGCAATTGTCTCGCCGGACGCAGGTTTAAATGCGCGAACACGCTCGGAGTCGGTGTCAATACGGACGGCGGTTTTGCCGAATATATGGCAGTTCCGATGACGAATATCTGGAAGCATAACCCGGACGTAAATCTCGAAGTCGCGGCGATTTTCGATCCGTTCGGCAACGCCGTTCACACGGCTCTCGCGTTTGAAGTTTTCGGCGAAGACGTTTTGATTACCGGCGCGGGACCAATCGGAATTATGGCGGCGGCGGTCGCCAAACACGCGGGCGCACGGCACATCGTCATCACCGACGTTAACCCGAAACGTCTCGAACTCGCCCGCGCAATGGGCATCGAACACGCCATCAACGTCACGGAAATTTCCATCGCCGATTATCAAAAGCAGCTCGGAATGAAGGAAGGTTTCGATGTCGGAATGGAAATGTCGGGCAATGCGTCGGCGTTCCGCGATATGCTTGCCAATATGACGCACGGCGGCAACATCGCTTTTCTCGGAATCCCGCCCGACGAATTTGCGATCAACTGGAAAACCGTCATCTTCAATATGCTCACCGTCAAAGGCATCTACGGGCGCGAAATGTATGAAACGTGGTATCAAATGAACGTCCTCACCGAAGGCGGCTTGGACATCTCGCCCGTCATCACGCACCGTTTTTCATACAAAGATTTTAAGCAGGGTTTTGAAGTGATGAAGGAAGGCAACAGCGGCAAAGTGATTTTGGATTGGAGCCAGATTTAAATATTAAAAAGGTGTTAAAAATCTTTAACAGATTAAATTTTAATGACTAAAATTACTCCGCTTGAACCGCGAAAATTTTTCTCCGGCATTTGGCGCGGTGAGGGCGAATTGATTCCGAGTCGGCTAAATTCATTGTTTATTCCCAAAGAACAAATTCGTTTTCAAAGTCGTCCGATCTGGCTGTCGGAAACGACTTGGAGAGTTGAAGAATCGTTTGAATTTTCGTCAGGCAAAACAATCCGGCGAAAAATGTTTGCCGAACTCGTCGCCGACGACAAAGTGCATATTACGGCGGACGATATGCCGCAGGGTGCGGATATTTTTCTTTATGAAAAAGGTTTCAGTTTTACACCGTATTACATTCTGGGCGATTTCGGCGGCAGAAAATGGAAACTGCGCTGTCTGGATGAAAACAAAATTGACGATGACGAAATAGTTCACGATAAAATCGAAATGTTTTATTTCGGTGTTCGCGTCGCGGAAATGCGGCTGACAGTTACAATCGAACGGTAAAGATTTTGCGAAAGGCTTTGGAGTAATGCGCTAAGGAAATTCGGGCAAAGTGATTTTGGATTGGAGCGAGATTTAAAGTTTAAGATTCGTTAAATTAAATGAGTGTTTATTCCGAATATTTTAATCTTGAAAAGGATGCGAAGAATATTCTTCGCGGAGTAATAGAAAAATACGAACTGCAAATTTGTTCAATGGCAACTTTTGATTCTCCAACTGCTTATTATATTTATCGCAAAAACTTGCAAGACGATTATAATCTTCGCGTTTTTCAATGGAATAAGTATTTGGATTTAGACATTACCCAAAACCCATTAATTCGTTTGAAATATGTTGGAAAAACTCTTAAACCGACTATTACTCAAAAAGAAATAGTTTGTTTGGATAAAGAAAAAGTAAAAAATTTGTTACTTAGATTTTCAAGATTAAATATTCCAAAGGAAATAAAAGATTCGAAAATAAAACTTGATGGAACAACTTACGAAATTTCGCTTTTTAATCATCATAACCAAATTCATTATGTTTGGTGGGAAAATGCGCCAAACGAGTGGAAAGAGCTAGAAAATTTGATGTGGGAAACGATTGATTTTTTTCGTGAACAATCAAAGTTAAAAGGTTGGATTTACGTCCAATCAACATTGCAATAATTTACTTTATCTAAATCCTTTGGCTTATAATTTCACTAACGAGGTAATAATTTTATGTTAGAAACAGTTTGGGCAGTCGTCCACGAAGGGAAAATCGAAACAGTCGGCTTAGTTGACGCACCGGAAGGAACGCGGGCTTTGGTAACACTGCTGGTCGAAGATGAAACCGACTTTTGGCAAGCGGCGAGTTCCAAATCTTTGGACGAGATTTGGGACAACGAGGAGGACGACGTTTATGCCGAGCTTCTCGAAAAATGAAATCGTCCTTATCAGTTACCCGTTTTCGGATTTGACGAGTTCAAAAGTCCGTCCGGCAGTCGTCGTCAATGCGGCGCACTCTTCACAAGATTTATTCGTCGTCGCGCTCACGAGCAAGACAAGCAATCTGCTCTCGGGCGAATTTGTTTTAGCCGAGTGGAAAACATCAGGTCTAAATGTTGAAACAGCACTCAAGCGCGGAATCTTTACGATCAAACAAACTCTGGTGAAAAAGCGTGTCGGAAAATTATCTCACGCCGACGCGGAACAACTCGAAAAATCACTGCGAACATGGCTCGATTTGCCTTAACTTTGTGGAAGGCTTTGAAGTGATGAAGGAAGGAAATTCGTGCAAGGTGATTTGGATCGGACGAGTTAGTCAGAACTATCTGCGGTAGCGGATGGTTAAATGCGGCAAACTCGGACGCTTAATTTTAGAGATTCGAGTGATTAAACTTAAACCATTTGCTACCACAGATGGTTCTGACTTTATGAGCGATTTATTGATTTGGTCACTTAAAAATGCGCGGCGGCAGACGTTGAGCCTTGTCGAAGATTTGCGCGATGAACAGATGTGTCGGCAATCGGCGGCGGGCGAAAATCCTCCGGCTTGGATTCTCGGACATCTGCTACTCGGCGACACATATCTTTTATCAATGCTGAAAGTCCGCGAGCTTTCGGCGGATTTTGCGGATTTGCTGCGTAAATACGGACCAAATTCGATCAAAAAATCACGACTCGAAACAGTTTCTCGTCGAAAGATTGACCGAAACCAACTTGCTCAGACTCGACGCAGTTCGACAAATGAAAAATTTCGACCAGCCGACACCGGACGAAACGCTTGTCAGAACGCAGCCGACCATTGGACATCATCTGCAAATGCTCGTTTTCCACGAAGGACATCATTGCGGTCAAATCGCCGCTTGGCGCAAAGCGCAAAAACTTTCGGCGGTAAAAGGAATTTTTGCGTCTTAGTAATTTGATTGGAATTACGAGCGAAAGAAACTGCGATAAAATGGTTTTTGAGTGGGTTAGAATTTTAGAAATTTTGAAAAGATAAATCATTATGAGTAAGAATATTAAATATTTCATTTTATTGGTAAATTTGTTATTTATTGCATTTCTACAAAACGCTTTTTCTCAATGTATATTGACGGATAATAGCCGAAGTTCGCTGTTTATCGAATATGAAAAAACTGCTTTGGTTAAAATTGATGGTGAGGACAAAATGCAGCAAGGAGTTTTGTTACGCCTAGTTAATAACTCAAATTGTTCTATAACTATAACGACAGGTAGTGCAGATAAATTTACTAAACCTCTTCCTTCAAACCCAACTATTCAACAATTGACGCGCCGAGATATTGATTATATTTTGCCAGATGGAGATATAGTTCCAGAAGTTCAGTATAGTTTTGACACCTTAAATGGATTTGGAAGGAACGTCGGGGGCGACAATTTTTATGGTTTTCAGCTTTTAGGAAATCGCTCAATTTTATTTGAAGTTCCATTCAAACATCTTGACCAAAGATTTAACAGCAAAATTGACTTAGAGTTCCAATATACATGGGAAATTGAGAATCGAGCTAAAAATGTTTTTCCAAGCGTAACTAATACTGTTAGATATTACAGTGCGGAACTTCCCGAACCGATTAAGCAAGAAATTAAAAAGAGATTAAAGTAAATCATTTATAAAACTTATGTATTCAAATATTAAAAATCAGTTAAAAAATACAATCAACGAAATCAGAGAAGCGGGGCTTTATAAAAACGAGCGCGTGATTGAGAGTCCGCAGGATGCACGAATTGAAGTTTCAAATCAGGAAGTTTTAAATATGTGCGCGAATAATTATCTCGGTTTGAGCGATCATCCGGCGATTGTTGCGGCGGCGCATAAAGCTCTTGATGATTGGGGTTACGGGTTGTCGAGTGTGCGGTTTATTTGCGGGACGCAGGCGATTCATAAGGAATTGGAGCGCAAGATCAGCGAGTTTTTGGGGACGGAAGACACGATTCTTTACGCGGCTTGTTTCGATGCGAATGGCGGGCTTTTTGAGCCTTTGTTTGAAGCGGAAGACGCGATTATTTCCGACGAACTCAATCACGCGAGCATTATTGACGGCATTCGTCTGAGCAAAGCGGCGCGTTTCCGTTACAAAAACAACGATATGGACGACCTCGAAGCGAAACTCAAGGAAGCGGGCGCGGCGCGGCGCAAAATTATTGCGACGGACGGCGTTTTTTCGATGGACGGCTACATCGCCAATCTCGGCGCGATCTGCGATTTGGCGGAAAAATACGACGCACTCGTGATGATTGACGATTGTCATTCCGCCGGATTTATGGGCAAAACCGGGCGCGGAACACACGAACACTGCAATGTTCAGGGCAGAGTTGACATCATCACGGGAACCCTCGGCAAGGCTTTGGGCGGCGCGATGGGCGGCTACACGAGCGGGAAAAAAGAAGTTATCGAACTCCTGCGCCAGCGTTCGCGCCCGTATCTTTTTTCAAATTCGCTCGCTCCGTCAATCGTCGGCGCATCCATCGCGGCGATTAATATGCTGCAAGACTCGACCGAACTGCGCGATAAACTGGAAGCAAACACGCGCTTTTTCCGCGAAGAATTAACCAAAACCGGATTGACGATTCTGCCCGGAGAACATCCGATTGTCCCCGTAATGTTCGGTGATGCGGTCGTCGCCTCGAAAATGGCTGAAACGCTTTTGCGAAAAGGCGTGTATGTCATTCCCTTTTCATTTCCCGTCGTCCCGAAAGGCAAAGCGCGAATCCGCACACAGGTTTCAGCGGCGCATTCGATGGAAGATTTACAATTCGCGGTCGAAAAATTTGCCGAAGCGAAAGCGGAAGTCGGAATTTAGAGAAATATCAAAATCAATGGCGGATTGTTATGAATGTTTTGAAAAATGTTTGTAATAATCCGTTTTTTATTTGGTCTTTTGAAGAATTTTCTTCACTTGCAAAATTCGCTCTGTCAAAGTGCCTGTCAAAGTTGTATAGGAAATTCGTCTTTCGGCAAGTTTTTGCAGATACCAATCGTGCTGTTTTTCACGAAAATTGTTGCCCTCGCGTGTGCCGTCCTGAACAAAATCAAAGTCCGGCGCACAGAGAAATGTGCGATTATATTTGCGATGTGAAAGCCAGACTAATTCGGGATCAACTTTGCTGAAAAGATGTTCGCTGTAGAGCAGAGTTGTCAGCGGAGAGGTATCTACAAACAAATATCGGTCGGCTGTTTCGGCAAGTTTTTCTTCGTCGGCGATGTGTGTTTTGGCGATACGCAGCAAATCTTCAAAGATGAGTTGATTGTCTTTTTCTTCAGACAAAGTTCGTCCGTATTCATTAACGTAAGTCGTCTTAAATTCTTCAGCCAGTTTTTTCGTCAGAGTGCTTTTGCCGCTTGATTCACCGCCGAGAAAACAAATTCTTTCGACAAATGAAGCATAAACGAGAGGCGAAAGAAACTCTTTATAATTGTGAATGTCGGCGCGTAATCTTGTTCCCGAAATCGGAATGAGTTTGCGTTCGAGATCAACTAAGACGTGCGAAACTGTCGGAAAATTTGTATATTCGGCAAAGTAGCTGCTCATTTCGACCGAATAACCGATACCGTAATTTTCGCTCGTAAAAACTGCATCGAGCGGTTGATTAACAAGCTGAAGCCACAAAAATCCGACAAAACGGCGTTCATCCAAATCGGTCGCGCCAAGCGGCGGAAGTGAAATATTAAAACGCTTTTGCACGAAAATATCATCAATTACAAAAACTCTTGCTGTTGGAAACAGTGTCTTGAGCCAGTATTCGCGCCGATGACTTTCACAACCGGAAAATTCCGGCGTGTAATAACTGAAAATATAGAGCGTTTCACATTGCTGCAGTGCGGTTTCGATCAGAAACTCGTGACCTTTATGAAGCGGCGAAAATTTACCGACAATCAAACCGTTACGAAATTTTTTCATAGAATTTGACAGTTATACGGAAATTTCCGCCTGATTAATTTCGGAATTTCGAATCCTGTTCCAATTTACCAGACCCCAAATGGCGTTGAGCAAAAATAAAAAGTAAATCGCGGAGGTCAAGGTCAAACCTTTGGCGGCATAAAGCGGAACGGCAATCACGTCAACGATAATCCAAAAAATCCAACTTTCCAATTTCCGGCGCATCAGCAGAAATTGGGCGATAATGCTCAGAACCAAAATCGTCGAATCAATAAACGGAAAACTTGCATCGGTCAATTTTAGAAGCAGAAAACCGTGTGCCGCAGTTAAAAAAACTGCCAGCAACCCGAATAACATCAATTGTTTAACGGCAACCTGCGTGATCGGCAATTCTTCGTTTTTCTTATCGCCGTGAAGCCACGCCCACCAGCCATAAAAGTTTGTCAGAATAAAGAAAACCTGCAAAATCACGTCGGCATAGAGTTTGACCTCATAAAACATTACGCCGTATAAAACTCCGCCGATTATGCCTATCCACCAGGTATGAACGCTGTTTCGATTGGCAAGAAATACTGAAATCAGATTAAATATATTGGCGAAAATTTCGAGCAAACTCATAGATGTTTTAGAAAAAATTTATTCGCAGGCAAAATTACTAAACATTCGGAACTTTCGGTAGAAAACTTGGTGTTTGTCGCGCTTTGGTTTGCTGTTCAAAAGCGTAGGCGATTTTGATTAATTGCGGTTCGGAAAATGCGCGTCCGAAAAAGCCGATTCCGGCGGGCATATTGTTGATAAAACCAGCCGGAATAGTGATATACGGATAACCGGCGACTGCCGCGATTGACCACGTTGCGCCGCCTGCCGGAGCGACGATTGCGTCCAATTTGTCTTTAAAAATTACCGCGTCAACTCCCTTTTCGCGGACGGCAGATTTGTTTTTGGTGAGCGCGTCGGTGTAAATTTTGTCGGTTAAATCACCTTTCGCCTGCGCCATTTCAAAAATTTCCTGACCGAACAGGGGCAGTTCCTTTTCCTTGTTATCGGCGTTGAATTTAATCAAATCGGCGAGAGTTTTATACTGCGAACCACGCGCGGCGAGATATTTGTTGAGGTCGGTTTTGAATTCGTAGAGCAAGACGAGCAGACGGTCGTCGCCCACTTTGCTGTAATCTTCGGTGAATGTGACATCAATCAGAGTTGCGCCGTTTGCCTTCAGAGTTTCGAGGTTTTTATCAAAAAGTTCTTTGGATTTCGCATTGTTACCGACGTATTGCCGCGCCACGCCGATCCGCGCGTTTTTCAAACCGTTGGCATCGAGAAATTTCGTGTAATCTTTTTCGCCTTTTTTCGCGTCGCTCGTAATCGCGTCGGATTTGTCGTGTCCGACTAAAACGCTTAATAAAATCGCCGCGTCCGTGACGGTGCGGCACATTGGTCCGGCGGTGTCCTGCGTGTGCGCGATTGGGATGATTCCGCTTCTCGAAACTAAACCAAGCGTCGGTTTGATGCCGACGATGCCGTTGCGCGTCGCAGGGCAGATGATCGAGCCGTTCGTTTCCGTGCCGATGCCGATTGCTGCGAGATTTGCCGAAATCGCCGCGCCTGTTCCCGCGCTTGAACCGCACGGATTTTCGGTCAAAATATACGGATTGTTCGTCTGCAAACCGCGTCCCGACCAGCCGCTGATTGATTTGGTCGAACGAAAATTTGCCCACTCGGATAAGTTCGTTTTGCCGATGACAATCGCGCCCGCTTTACGAAGTTGTTTGACGATAAAAGCGTCCTGTTTCGGCGCGGGCGCGTCAACTAATGCGAGACTTCCGGCGGTTGTTTTCATCTTGTCGGCGGTGTCAATATTGTCTTTGATGAGAACGGGAATGCCGTGCAGTGCGCCGCGCGATTTGCCTTTCTTGCGTTCCTTATCCATCTGATCGGCAACCGTCAGCGCATCGGGATTGAGTTCGATAACCGAGTGAATTTTAGGGTCAATTTCCCTTATTTTGGCGAGGTAAGATTCGACGATTTGGCGCGATGAAGTTTCACCCGATTTTAATTTTGTCTGCAATTCTGCAACGGTAATTTCATCTAATTCGAGCGATGCGGCGAGAGATTTTTTATTCATATCAATTTGCGAAACGATGCCGATTGCTGCAATGCCCGCCGCGCCTGTTTTTAAGAATTCACGCCGCGTTGTTTTTTGATTACTCATAATTTTTATCAAAAGATTTTTTCCTTTTTGTCGGCGTTTTTCCACTTCATCCAATTTGTTGCCGCGCCGATTTTTGTGTTTTTGAAATCTACTTTGATTCCATTTATAAATTTTGTCAGTTTAACTAAATCCGTGCGATTGTAAAAGTCTGACCAGATTAGGTTTATCGGATATTTGTCCGTCCATTCGTTTTTGATCCAGCCGAGAACAATCGGGTTAGTCATATCCGCTAATTCGCTGACGGACTTTGGATAAACATCCGAGATAAATCCTAAACCGATCAATTTTCCGCCGTCGTCGGGCGTAACGGAAGAGCGAATCGCGTAAAATTTATCGTCGTATTTGTCGGTTTTGGCGTTTTCCAAAACCTTGAGCGTGCCGCTTTTAAATTGGTCAATGTCCCAACCTTCGACCCAGGTATTTTCTTCTTCCTGCTTCCAAAATAGTTCGTCGTCCGGCGCGTCAACACTGTCAACAAGCGCAATCACCTGATTTCCCTTTTTTAATTGCCACAACTCACTCAGCTTACTTTTAGGGCTGAAATTTTTACTATTAATCAATTTACCGTCGAGTTTTGTTTTGACCAAATCAGTCAGTTTTTTCCAATTCGCATTGGTTAAACCTTCGATTTCGCCCTGCTTTTTGCCCTGTTCGATTTGGTAGGCGCGATCCCAAAAATGATTGAATCCGAGCAGGACCATCTCTCGCGGATTTTTGTCGGTAAAAGTCTTTACATCATCTAAAATTGACGTGAGCGACGCGCCGTAAACTCCGTGACAGGTCATCAGAACAGCTTTGTTGTCAACACATACGCGAATGTCTAAATAACGAATGCCGTCGTTAAGCATTTCGGCGGTGGTGCGCTCCTGCGTCTTCGCCCAATCGTTAAACACCGGACCGAGCAGCGAAAAAATGCGTTTCGCTTTTTTACTGTCAGGCGATGCCGAACCGCTGTCGCCGGAATTAGATTCGGATGTTTTGGTCGCGGAAATCGCAAAAGTTCCCGCGTCGTGCGCTCCCGGCAGAGCGATTTCGTTGAGCTGTTTTTTGCTCAAAATCGCAGCGTTATCACTCATCCAAGTCGCCTGCGCGTGGACATTTATGACAAATATGAACAAAATTATTGCTGATAAGAAGTTTCGGATGATTTTTTGCGGCATAATTTTATTTAAGGCAGTTGTGAAATGATAAGACGGACGCTTAAAAAAACCAAGTTCAGTAGTTCCGAATTTAGGAAATCAATTTCAATTGCTTGAAAACTTTTATTGGTTGAGATTCTCGTTTGTAAACTTTAGACCTCATCGGAAACCAGCACCAATCACCGGTTAAACCGTCGGGAACGCGGACACTCTTGTCCGAATGAGCGCAGAGCGCGAAAAAAGGCTTGATTGAGGCGCACGAATGAATTTATTTGCAACATCTATTCGTGCCGGACATTCATTCGGACAAGAGCGTCCGCATTCCGGGCGATTGACAAATGACCATAGGTTATTTATTATCTGACTATCGGTTATTAATAATAAGCAAATGCAGATTCTGACAAAACAACGGGCGCGAAATACGGAGGACAAGGAAGAGCGGCGTAGAATTATACTGGCGGCGGCGGCTGATTTGTGGGAAAAAACTTCGTATGACGATTTGACGATGACGGCGGTGGCGGAACGCGCGGGCGTGGTTAAAGGAACGGTTTATTTATATTTTGCGACCAAGGAAAATCTTTTTCTCGCGCTGCTTGAAGAAATGCTCGGCGGCTGGTTTGACGAAATTAACGACGCGCTTGGCAAACCGCTGAGCGGCAAGCGGATTAGTCGGCAGATCGCCGAACTTATCGTCGAATCTTTTACCGGACGCGAGCATTTGACGAGACTGCTCGGTTTGCTCGAAGGTGTTTTGGAACAGAATATTGATGTTTCGACGGCGAGTAAATTTAAGCATTGGCTTTATGAGCGAATGAAAACGACGGGCGAAAATTTGGAAAACGCTCTGCCTTTTTTACTGCCCGGTGAAGGGTTTCGACTGCTTTTGCACATTCGCGCACTGCTCGCGGGTTTGCGGCAGATGGCGGACAGTTCTAAAGTCGTGCGCGAAGTTATCAGGGAAAATTCCGCGCTCGAAGTGTTTGCGGTTGATTTCAGCGGCGAACTGCTGTTCGGAATTACGCTGCTGCTCGACGGATTTAAGAGGCGCGCCGAAAAATCGGCGGCACGAGGAAAAACAAAAAAATAATGGACAAAGTAATTTTAATTACCGGCGCGTCGAGCGGCATCGGCAAGGAAACGGCGAAACTTTTTCAGACGAAAAACTGGAAGGTCGCGGCAACGATGCGTTCGCCCGAAAAGGCGGAAGATTTGCAGAAAATCGCCGACATCGAAACTTTTCGCCTTGATGTGACGGACGTTGATTCGATTAAACAGGCGATTAAAGACGTGATCGAAAAATTCGGACGCATTGACGCGGTGGTCAATAACGCCGGTTACGGACTCGTCGGCGCGTTTGAAGCAGCGAGCGCGGAACAAATCGAGAAACAGTTTCAGACGAATGTTTTCGGATTGATGAACGTCTGCCGCGAGATTTTGCCCGTTTTTCGTGAGCAGAAACGCGGCACAATCGTCAACGTCGCTTCGATGGGCGGACGCATTACGTTTCCGCTTTACAGCCTGTATCACGCGACGAAATGGGCGGTCGAAGGTTTCAGCGAATCTCTCCAATACGAAGTTGAGCAATTTAATATTCGCATCAAAATCATCGAACCGGGACCGATTAAAACGGATTTTTACGACCGCTCAATGGATTTGACGCGCAAAGAAGGTTTGACGGCTTACGATCATTTCATTGATAAAGCGATGCCGAATATGCAGAAAGCGGGCGAAACCGCGCCCGACGGCAAAGTCGTTGCCCAAACTATCTACAACGCCGTCACGGACGGCTCAAAGAAATTACGTTACGCGGTAAATTCGGCGGGCATTTTGACGGCGCGAAAATTTTTGCCCGACAGTGTTTTCTTCAAAATCGTCAAAAATGCGGTATTGAAATAATCGGCGCAAGAGGATTTATTTATGTTCAGTAATAGGTCAAATACGAATGAAACCACAGATTTTCACGGATGCACACAGATAAAAATTAATCAAAATCCGTGTTTATCCGTGTCAATCTGTGGTTAAAAAAATCCTTTTATCTTGTTAAATCAAAGCGATAATTTTTCGGGAGTTTGATATTATGGCGCAGAAAAGAAGTTTGTTAAGCAGAATCGGGCGGTTTATTTTGTGGACGGCGGCGTTCTGTATTGTCATTTTGATATTGCTAACCGCCGCGTTTTACTGGCGTTACGGCGGCAGCGGAAAACCGTTTCCGGCGATGGTGACCGCGCCGCTGCTCGGCGCGGACAAACTCGAAATCGTTGCAAAATTAGATGAGCCGCCGGGAAATCTCACGGTCTCCGAAACGGGCAGAATATTTTTCACTTATCACGCCGAATCGCGCCCCGAAATTAAAGTGATGGAACTCGTTGACGGCAAACTCGTGCCGTATCCGAATCTCGAATTTCAAAGCGAGCGCGAAGGCGACAAACCGTATTTCGACCAGATTTTCAACGTGCGGATTGACCGCCAAAACCGCCTGTGGACGCTCGATCACGGTTTTCACGGGCTGCGTCAGCCGCGACTGCTGGCGTTTGATTTGAATACCAATCAGCTTGTTCACCAATTCGATTTTCCGTCCGAAATTGCGGGTTGGGGTTCGTATATTCAGGATATGCAGATTGATTCGAAAGGCGAGAAAATCTACATCGCCGACATCGGCGTGATGGCGAAAAAACCCGCGATTATCATTTACGACACCAGGGCGAAAACGGCTCGACGCGTGCTGGAACGCGACGCATCAGTGACCGAACAGGATTGGGAAATCAACTCTGAAGGGCGCAAAATGTATCCGCTTTTCGGGTTGTTTTGGATGCACCCCGCGCTCGATCCGATTGCGCTCGACAAACGCGACGAATGGCTTTATTTCGGCGCGATGGCAAGCGATACGCTTTACCGCGCGAAAACTTCCGACTTAAACGATGCGGCTTTAGATCAAACAAACCTGAGCAAACGTGTCGAAGTTTACGCCAAAAAATCGCAGTGCGACGGGTTGACGATGGACGCGGAAGACAATATTTACGTCACTTCGGTCGAAGACGGCGCAATCAATATTATCGGTCAGGATCGGCAGCAGAAAACGCTCATCAAAAGCCCGCAAATCCGCTGGGCGGACGGCTTGAGCTTCGATGCGAACGGCTACGTTTATATCTCCGACAGCGACATTCCCGACGTGATGATGAAGTCCAAAGCGCACATCAAACAAAGCGCACCGTTTTATATTTTCCGTTTTCAGACGGGCAAACAAGGCGTGGCGGGACAATAAAATAATCGCTATAAACTCAACTTTTTCAATTCATCCGCGACTAACACCGCCCACAAAGAATAGGCGGCGGGCAGCAGATGTGTGCCGTCGGTCGTTAGTTCTTTTTTCAATTCATCGCCGGATGACAAAACGCGGTTGAGGTCGAGATAGGCGATTTTGTGTTTGAGACAGTAGCCGCTGATTAGTTTATTGATTTTTTTGACGCGTTTGTTGCGGTCGCCGCTTGGGTTTTGATAGATCGTTGACTGGACGACCGGCGTAATTCCGGCGGCAAGCAGTGTGTTGATGACTTTTACCTGATTTTGAAAAACGCGTTCCGGCGTGATGCCGAGCGTGATGTCGTTGATGCCGCCTTCCAAAAAACAAACTTTCGGGCGCAGTTCGATAACGTGTTTGAGCGTCCACGAAATCTGTTCGGTCGTGTAGCCGGGAATGCCCCAATTGGTGACATCCTGACGGTTCAAAACCTTTTGCCAGTCGCCTTGATAAGTGATCGAATCGCCGACCATCACGATAGGCTTGGCATCTTTGATGGCATCGGTCGGATTGCTCTGCGCCGCGCCGGTAATGATCAAAAAAACTAGAATTGTGATGAGCAAAAGTATTTTTTTCATAATGTTTTCAGTGTTTATCTATCGCTTGTCGGCGGTGGTTCCAAACCCCAGGCGGTGTTCGGTTTCGCGCCCATTGTTAATTCCAGCGTGCCGCCGCTGACGATTTCTTCGTGCGTGATCCACACGCGCCCTATCGGTTTGCCGTTCAGCTTCGCACTTTGAATATATTCGTTTGGCGGCGAATTATTATTGGCGATCACGGTAAAAGTTTTGCCTTTGTAATAACGATTGTAGAGCCGGATCACGAATTTATCGAAAATCGGCGAGCTTAAATTGTAAAAAGGCTTGACCGCGCAGCCGCCGTCAACTTCAAACAAACCCATCGCAAGCAGCACAAAAAGCGAACTCATCTGACCTTCGTCTTCTTCGCCCGTCCAGCCTTTGTAGGGCGAAGTGTCATACATCGTTTCGGCGATGCGGCGGCTGTAATGCTGCGTCAGCCAAGGCTTGCCCGAATAATTGAACAGGAAAGGCAGCGCGAGGCTCGGCTGATTGCCCGGATCGAAAAGATTGTCGGCGAAGCCTTTTTCGAGGCGTTCGTTGAAAGTGTCTCTGCCCATCAAATCAATCATTCCGGCAACGTCCTGCGGCACGAAAAAGCTGTATTGATAAGCTTTTTCTTCCATAAATCCGCGACCGTTCCAGCCGCCTTCGGTTCCATATTTGAGCGGATCGAAATCCTTCACCCAATTACCGTCGGCGTGTCGGCGGCGAATAAATTTCACCGAAGGATCGAATTGATTCTTATAATTCAGACTGCGCTTTTGAAATTGCGCGGCGACTTCCGTTTTGCCGAGTGCTTCGGCAAACTGCGCGAAACACCAGTCGTCATAGGCATATTCCATCGTATTGCTCGCAGGTCCGGCTTCGTCGGCGACGTAGCCCAAATCCTGATACGATTTCAAATGACGATTACCGGCAAAGCCGCCGCACCGATAATCTTCGCCCGGAGTCGTGTAATCGTGGAGCATCGCGCGATAGGCTTTCTGCGCGTCAAAACCTCTGATTCCCTTTTGATACGCGCTGATAATCAAACTGTTTTGATGCTGTGCGCCCATAATCGGCGAGTAGCCGAGCGCGACCGGCGCGTATGGAATCCAGCCGCCTTTATCGGCTAATTCGAGGTAAGCGTTCGCCCAGCTTTCGGCGATGTCGGGATTGAGCAGCGTCCACAAAGGCGTTAGATTCCACTGCGTTCCCCACAGCGCGTCGCTCGTGTAAACCGCTTTGTCGGTTGAAGATAGCTGCTGAATGCCGTGACACGCGTCAACGTATTTGCCGTCCGCGTCGTTCATCACGCTTTTGCCCGTGTAGGCGCGGTAGAGATTCGTGTAAAACTTTTCCTTGTCGTTTTCTCTCGCCGTCGTGACTTCGACCTTTTCGAGCAATTTGCTCCAAACCTGCTGACCGGCTTTGACCACGCCGTCGAAATCAAAGCCGAACGACTTCATTTCCGTCTGCAAATTATTTCTTGCACCTTCCAAGCTGACCATCGAAATTCCCGTGCGAATAACAACCGGTTTTTCGGCTTGCGCGGCGAAATTGAGCAGCACGCCGCTTTTGCTTTTGCCGTCGAACGTCGAAATATTTTTTTGCACCGAACTTTTCTCGCGCCAATCAGTCCCGTAATTGGTGTCCGCGCCTTGATACGCTTCGTTTTGCCACGCGTCGGCGGAAACAACGGGAGTATTCAACTGCATCACGAAATAAACCGTAAATTCGTGCGCGTAATTGTTTTTTTGCCGGATGAAACCGCTCACTTCGGTCGCCGAAATTTTGTCGAATCGGGTTTCGAGAATTTCGGTTTTTTCTTCGGTCGGAAAGTCGAAATTCAAGATCAAGTGCGCTTCGTTCGTCGTCGGATAAGTCAGCCGCATCATTCCGCAGCGCATCGTCGCCGTCATCTCCGCTTTCACGCCGTAATCGAGCAGTTCGACGCTGTAATAGCCCGGACCGCCGCCCTCGGTTTCCCGCTTAAACCGCGAACGATAGCCCGAAGTCCACATCGCCCCGTAACCGCTGTCGGCGGAACCCGGATAAGTTTTTAGTGTTCCTTCGCCCGAATAAGCGTTGCCCGTGGTCGGCATCAAACTCAATCCGCTCAGAGCCATCGCGTGCAGATGACTGAATCCGCCGATGCTGCCGACCGTGTATTCATAACCGCCGCTCCAGACGTTGCCCTGATTATCGGGACTGAGTTTGACCAACCCGAAAGGCATCGTCGCGCCCGGAAAAAGCTGCCACCGCGAATTCGACATTCCCGTAAAAACATTGACATACTCAAGCGGCTTTTTCTGCGCCGCCGTCAAATCAAACAGAAACAAAAAGAGCGAGACAAAAATTACCGGACAAGATATTTTTCTCATAAAAGTTTTTTAAGCCGCAACAATTTTATATTAATTTGAAATACCCACGAAACATTTACCGGCAAAGTGATATTTGATTGAAAAAAGTAATTTTTCCTAAAAAACATCTGCTCAAATACTAAATCGAAAACATCCACGTCCATACTCACAATTGACATAGGCGAAATCGGCAAACTGAAAATCTCGCAACCGGATTTGATTACGCATTCGATTCTGCCCGATTTGCTCGCGGCGTTGATCGAAAAATATCCGCTTTTGAAAGTCGCAATTTGGAACTACTGAAGCTATGAAATTTATTTTCGCTGCGGTTCGGATTATTTATGCAAATGTCTTAAAGTAAAAATTATCAAAATGGGTTTTAGTTTATAATTTTATGTGGATTTAATTTTTGATTTAATAGTTTAGTCAATGAATTCGGATTTAAGGTCAACCGAAAATTTACACAGTTTCTAATTTATGCCGCAAAATAATTTTCAAATTTCTACGACTTTCGCTGCCGAAATGGACGCGCAGGATACGCTCAAAGATTACCGCGAACAGTTTTTTATTCCTAAACAACCGAACGGCGATGACGTGCTTTATTTCACGGGAAATTCGCTCGGACTTCAGCCGAAAACGGCGCGAAAATGGGTTGAAAGCGTATTGGACGGTTGGGAAACGCTCGCCGTCGAAGGTCATTTTAACGGCGCGAATCCGTGGATGACTTATCACGAAGAAGTTTCGGCGAAAATGGCGGCAATCGTCGGCGCGAAACCAATTGAAACGGTGGCGATGAATCTTTTGACGGTCAATCTGCATCTGCTGCTCGTGTCATTTTATCGTCCGAACGGCAAACGCCGCAAAATCGTCATCGAAAAAGGCGCGTTCCCGTCGGATCAATATGCGGTGAAATCGCAGATTGCGTTTCATCAATCAATTTCAAATTCCAAATTCCAAATTCCAAATTCGGAAGAAGAACCGCCTGAAGGCGGGACTCAGAACAACTTGATCGAACTCGCCCCGCGCGATGGCGAAGATGTTTTGCGGACGGAAGATATTATTGCGACGCTCGAAGAAAACGCCGACGAAATCGCGCTCGTGATGCTCGGCGGCATTAATTATTACACCGGACAATTTTTCGACATCGAACGCATCACCGAAGCCGGACATAAAATCGGTGCGGTCGTCGGCTGGGATTTGGCACACGCCGCCGGCAATGTCGAACTCAAACTTCACGAATGGAACGTGGATTTTGCCTGTTGGTGTTCGTATAAATATTTGAATTCGGGTCCGGGCGGCATCGGCGGCGCGTTTGTCCACGAACGCCACGCGGAGAGTTTCGATCTGCCGCGTTTCGCCGGTTGGTGGGGACACGATAAAGAAACACGCTTTTTGATGGACGACAAATTCGTCCCGATGCGCGGCGCAGAAGGCTGGCAATTGTCGAATCAGCCGATTTTTCTGCTCGCGTCTTTGCGCGCTTCGCTCGATATTTTTGAAGAAGCCGGAATGGAAAACTTACGCGAAAAATCAGTTAAACTGACAAATTATCTCGAATTTCTACTCGGCGAAATCCACGATGAACGAATCGAAATCATCACGCCTTCCGATGAAACGATGCGCGGCTGTCAGCTTTCGATTCGCGTCAAGAATTCGGACAAAAGTCTGTTCAAAGCGATTTTTGACAAAGGTGTCATCGCCGATTGGCGCGAACCCGACGTGATTCGCGTCGCGCCCGTGCCGCTTTATAATTCGTTTACCGATTGTTGGAAATTTGTCGAGATTTTGAAGGATTGTCTTGAAAAATAAATTCGAGATTTAGATAATCCTATTTTTTATCATTTTGCATTTTTAACATTAACTGAAATTTTGTTTGAAAACAGTTGTATAAATTGAGTTCGCCATTAATGATGTGTATTATTGATGTGTATGAAAGATGCTCGCAAACGAATAAATATAGTTTTACCTGAATCAACCGTGATGCTACTCGAAACTGTTGCCGGTAAAGGCGAAAGAAGCAGTTTTATTGACAATGCAATCAAAGCTCACATCAAACAAACCAAACAACAGAATCTTCGTGAGCGGTTAAAGGAAGGCGCGATTGCCCGCAGCGAGCGCGATGCGAATCTGGCGGGCGAATGGTTTGAAATCGAAGAGGAATTATGGCAAAGCTGAATTCCTTGGTTCGCGGCGAAGTTTATCTCGTAAATTTCGATCCGACAATCGGCTC
Source organism: Pyrinomonadaceae bacterium (assembly GCA_965247805.1). GTDB lineage: Bacteria > Acidobacteriota > Blastocatellia > Pyrinomonadales > Pyrinomonadaceae > JAFDVJ01. The sequence goes on along the minus strand of OZ252034.1, from coordinate 1,287,969 downwards.
TGAAATTCAAAAAACCCGTCCGGCGTTGATTATTCAAAACGACGTTTCTAATGAACACAGTCCAATCACAATTGTTGCCGCAATTACTTCAAAATATGACGACAAACTTTACCCGACCGAAGTCGTTATTGTCAAAAATGAAGGCGGATTGACGAAAGATTCTGTCGTTTTGCTGAATCAAATCCGTTCGATTGACAAACGTCGGCTAGGCAGGAAAATCGGAGCAATTCCGCCGTCAACACTTAAAAAAGTTGATTCGGCAATCAAGATAAGTCTTGGTTTAATAGATTTTTAGCACAATGAACCGGCAAAAAACAATCATCATCGGCGCAGGTTTAGCCGGTTCTTTGCTGGCGATTTATCTTGCCAAACGCGGAATCAAAGTCGAAGTTTACGAATCGCGCGGCGATATGCGGCTTGAGGAAATTTCAGCGGGACGTTCGATTAATTTAGCGTTGTCGAATCGCGGAATCGCGGCGTTGAAAGAAGTCGGACTCGATGAATATATGTTGGCGGAAGCCGTGCCGATGTTCGGGCGAATGATTCACACGGTCAGCGGCGAAACGAAATTGCTGCGTTATTCGGGGCGCGAGGACGAATTTATCAATTCCGTTTCACGCGGCGGTTTGAACATCGCGCTGATTAACGAAGCGGAAAAATACGACGGCGTAAAATTCTTTTTCAACGAAAAATGTGTTGATTTTGATGCAAAATCGGGCGCGGCGAGATTTGCGTCGGGCAAAATCGTCAGCGGCGACACCGTAATTGCGACCGACGGCGCAGGTTCGCCGGTCAGAAAAGCGTTGATGAACGGAGGCGTTCCGCGCTTCAATTTCGCGCAAAGCTGGCTCGAACACGGTTATAAAGAATTGCACATTCCGCCGAAGGATATTTCAAATTTCAAATTTCAAATTTCAAATTCAAAGCCTGCCGATTCTGAACCGGATTCGCCTTTTCAAATGGAGAAAAACGCCCTGCATATTTGGGCGCGGGGGGCGTTTATGATGATCGCGCTGCCGAATTTTGACGGTAGTTTTACCTGCACGCTTTTTCTCGCGTTTGAAGGCGAAAATAGTTTTCAAAACTTAACGGATGAAAAATCATTGATTCGTTTTTTTGAAACATATTTTGCCGACGCAATTCCATTGATGCCGAATTTGGTGGAAGATTTTTTTACGAATCCGACGGGAAATCTCGGCACGGTTAAATGTTTCCCGTGGAACGCGCACGGCAAAGCACTTTTGCTTGGCGATGCGGCGCACGCGATGGTTCCGTTTTACGGTCAAGGGATGAACTGCGCGTTTGAAGACTGCCGCGTGCTTGATTCGCTGATCGAAACACACGGCGCGGGAAATTGGGAAACGATTTTCGGCGAATTCGCCGCCGCCCGCAAACCGAACGCCGACGCGATCTGCGATATGGCGGAGGAAAATTTCTACGAAATGCGCGATGCCGTCGCCGATCCGGTTTTTCAGCGCAAACGCGAACTCGAAACCAAGCTCGAACAAACTTTTCCCGACTATTTTTCCAAATATTCAATGGTCACATTCCGCGAAGATTTGCCTTATTTAACCGCCAAACAAAAAGGCAACGCGCAGGATAAATTATTAATGAAACTGTGCGAGAAACCGGAGAATTTGACCGATATGTATTTGAGATTCGTGATGGAAAAAGTGAAAAATATTTAATTCAAAATTTGGGTGTGAAGGATCATTACGAAAACAAACTTGAATCTAACCGAAGTTTAGCGGGCGCGGAAGTCGCAACCCTTCCCGACCTGAAATTTACTGTTACTTGAATGCTTTTACTTTCGGCTATTTTCAAAAAACAGTGGGAAAAGACAATTTTGATAAAATTTTAGGTCGGGAAGGGTTGCAGTTTTGTGCGCCCGCCAAAAACTTTATATTTAAGAAATAAGGATTCAGATGTTTTCCGCCGGGAATTAATCAAAAATGAATTGTTACTGCTGTTCAGGCGAAAATTTTGCAGATTGCTGTCAGCCGTTTATCAGCGGCGAGAGAAAACCTTCGACGGCGGAAGAATTGATGTGTTCGCGTTATTCAGCTTATGTGATTGTTGCGGTCGAATACATTTTGCGTTCGACGCATCCTTCGACGCGGCGGTTTCACAGCGGCGAAGCGATTGAAAATTGGGCGAAATCGAATGTCTGGCAAAAACTCGAAATAGTTTCAAAAACGGACGGCGAAGCGAAAGACAAAAAAGGAATCGTCGAATTCAAAGCGTATTTTCTCGACGAAACCCGGCAGCCGCAGATACATCACGAACGCTCTAATTTTGTAAAGGAATTGGGAAAATGGTTTTTCGTAAACGGTAAAATAATTTGACACAGCGGAATTTTTTATTATTCAAATCTTCAAAATTTAGAATAACATAAAGCATAAATGATGAATTTTACGATAAATGATCAAACTTTTGAAATTAACGAAAATGAACCGTTGAATATTGCGATTCCGCTTAACTTCTCCAGCGCGCAGCCGAACGCTTACGGTGTTGAAAAGGCTTCATCAATTGCTTGTGAAGCGGGCGCAATCGTCGGCGACACGCGGCGCGGCGGAAGTTGTAATTTCGAGCAAATTACTTTTATTCCGCATTGCAACGGGACGCATACCGAATGCGTCGGACACCTCACAAACGAACGAATTTCGGTTCACGAATGTTTAAAAGATGCGTTTATTCCGGCGATTTTGATGTCGGTCGCGCCGGTCAAAGCATCCGAAACCAATGAAACTTGTGCGATTCAATTTGATAAAAATGATTTATTGATTACGCGAAAATTGATTGAAGAAATTTTCAAATTTCAAATTTCAAATTTCAAATTAAAAAACAATCCCAAATCCCAAATCCCAAATCCCAAATCACTTATCATCCGCACTTTGCCGAACGACGGCGGGAAATTATCGCGGATTTATCTTGATGAGATTCCGCCGTTTTTTACGACCGAGGCGATGGACTTTATGAGGGAAATCGGTATCGAACATCTCCTTGTTGATCTGCCTTCGATTGACCGGATTTTTGATGACGGCAAACTTTCAAATCATCGATTTTTTTGGAATGTCGCGCAAGATTCTTTTGAGATAAATGCGGCAAGTTTGATTCAAAACACGATTACCGAATTAATCTATGTTCCAGACGAAATCAGCGACGGTGAATATTTATTAAATCTGCAAATTGCGCCGTTTATGGCTGATGCCGCACCGAGTCGTCCGGTGATTTTTAGGATTTTATAAAGGTTTTGGCGGATTGACTTACGACGTGTTCCTTATCGCTGACTATGCTGATTTAACAAAAAAGCGGAGACTGCCGTTTCAGCCTCCGCTTTTTAACTTTCGATTTTCGTCAAAATTTATCTAACCGGAATTTTGACTTCACGACCGGCGGCAAGCGCGGCGTTGACTGATGACATTCCGTTCAGGTTGGCAACTTCGACCGCGTTTGCACCGTAGCGAAGCGCGATTTTAGCAACCGTATCACCCGAACCCGCTTTGACGACGCGAACGCCGCCCGTTGTCGGAACGGTTGCCGGCTGATTAGTCGGACGCTGATACGAAATTGTTTTGACACCGTTGCCCGCCGGAATTAAGACTTTTCCAACCGGAATCGGCATATTCGGATTTGCCGCCATCAAATCGGCGACCGCAATGCCGGTGCGGTTTGAAATATTTTGCCACGTTTCGCCTGTTACTGATTTCGCTAAATTGGCATTATTGATTTTAGAATTCGGCAGACGTTTGAAAATTGCGACAACTTCGGTAGCTTTGTTTGCCGGAACGCGGACGATATACGGCTCAGGCGGAGTCATATTCGTGCGAAGTTCGGGATTCAAATAACGCAGATACTCGACACTCGTGTCTGAAGCCTGTGCAAGCAAGCCTAAACTCGTCGAAGACGGCACACGAACCTGATCATACATTAATTGCGGCGCGGGGCGAACTTGTCCAAAACCGTATTGCTGCGGATTATTGGCAATCAATATCGTCGCCAAAATATTCGGCACATAGTTGCGCGTTTCCTGCGGCAGATACGGATACGCGACCCAGAAATTAGCAACACCGGCGCGTGAAATCGCGCGGTCAACATTGCCTTCGCCTGAATTATACGCCGCCATCGCTAATTCCCAATTGCCGTTGTAGCGGTTGGCGAGAAATTTCAAATACCGTGCCGCTGCGTGAGTTGCGCCTTCAAAACTGTTGCGTTCGTCAACGTAAGCCGTTTTCTTTAATCCGAAACGCGAACCTGTTCCCGGAATAAACTGCCACAAACCGGAAGCCGCTGCCCACGACATCGCCGTCGGTTTCCACGCGCTTTCGACCTGTGCAAGCCACGCGACATTTTCGGGAAGACCTTCTTCGCGGAAGATTCGACGCGCCATTCGCATAAACATTCCCGAACGGTAAAGTCCGGTTTCCATCGTGGCACGTCCGCGTCCCTGATAATAATTGATGAATTGTTGAATCTTCTGATCAACCTGAAATTTCAGTCCGAGTGAATTGTTCGCCACCGCAACCTGCACTAATTGGTATTGCTGCTGCGCCTGCGGCGTGTTGGTGTCGGTTTCCTGCTGTGTCAGTTCGAGTTTTGCCAGATCATCGAGCGGTGACGCTTCAAATTTTTGATCGGCAAAGCCTTGGGTGACTTCATTCGATTGATTCGGAATTGCCGCCGTGATTAACGAATTGTTGTTAGCCGGTGCTTCGTTTGTCGGAACGGTCAAAACGAGTTTCGCAATGTCGTCCGCTAATTTATTATCAATATTCCAAGTACAAGTTGCCGACAGCGCACGAATCTGCGGAGTTTGTTTATCGTTCGGAAATTCCATTCGATAAACGGTTTCGATCAATTGGTTATAGCAATCACGCGCTTTCGCGTTATTATTTGAAGTCAAATTGATACCCGACATTAAGAAAACTTCGACCGAACGGTCAAAATCTTCACGCGCCTGCGGACGGCGATTGTCTTGTAAATTAAGTAATCCTTGTTTGAAATATCTGCCCGAATCGGTCGTGACTTGAAGAATTCGCGCTTCGGCTTGTTCAGCCTGCACGGGTTTTGTATTATTTCTGCCGTCCGAAACGCTCGAAGTGATCTGCGCCGAAACGAAGTTGTTAAATAGAAATGTTAAAATTGCGGTAAAACTGAAAACCTTAAAAAGGTATGTTTTCATCAGTCGTCTATACTCCTTACGATAGATTTTTCAGGGTTAGGGCGAATCCGTAAAACGACCTAAAACAGTTAGCGTATAAATTATTAACGCCGTAAAAATAAAAAAGTTTCTTTTTGTCTTTCATCAATAATAAACGACCGACCAAAACTTTTCAAAAGTAACACACATAAAAAGTCGCTGTCAATGTTTCGTCATCCGATAAACATTGACTTTCACGCGACTTTTACATTAAAACTCCAAATACGGCGGCAAATTTTACTGCTTCGATTTTGCCGTCTGCGCCTTTGCTTTGACATTCGGCACAACCTTTTCGCGCAGTGCCTCTCGAAAAACTTCGCGGACGTTCTCAACATATATAAATGTCAAATCATTCAAAACTTCCTGCGGTAAATCTTCCAAATCGCGTTTATTAGGCGCGGGAATAATAACCGTTTTGAGATGTGCGCGGCGTGCCGCCAGTATCTTTTCTTTGACTCCGCCAATCGGCAGGACGTTGCCTCTTAAAGTGATTTCGCCCGTCATTGCAACATCTTTGCGAACCGGACGCTGCGACAAAACGGAAACTATCGCGGTTGCCAGCGTGATTCCGGCACTCGGTCCGTCTTTTGGAATCGCGCCTTCGGGAATGTGGATGTGAATGTCGTATTTCTCGAAATCTTCTTCGTCAATGCCAAGTTCGACCGCTCTTGCCTTCGCAAAAGAATATGCCGCCTGCGCCGATTCCTGCATTACTTCACCGAGTTGTCCGGTTAATTGCAGTTTGCCTTTGCCGCGAATTTTCAAGGCTTCGATGAATAAAATATCGCCGCCGACCGCCGTCCACGCGAGTCCCGTGACTGTTCCGATTGAATCGGCTTTTAAGGCTTCTTCGGGAAAAATCTTCGGTGCGCGAAGGTAATCTTTGACGGTGTTTGCCGTCACTTTGACCGGCTCGAATTTTTCTTCTTCCTCGGCTTTCTTCCGCGCAATTTTGCGGCAGACTTTGCCGATTTCTCTTTCCAGTTGGCGAAGTCCGGCTTCCTGCGTGTATTCGCCGATGATTTTTGCTAACGCTTTGCGGTCGAATTTCGCGTCTTCTTTTTCGAGTCCGTTTTCCTCGACCTGTTTCGGAACGAGATGCCGCCGCGCGATTTCGAGTTTTTCTTCTTCGGTGTAACCCGAAAGCGAAATTATCTCCATTCTATCGCGCAATGCCGGTTGAATAGTATCGAGAACATTCGCCGTCGTCATAAACATCGCGTTCGAGAGATCGAACGTGACGTTTAAATAATTGTCGCGGAACGAGTTATTTTGTTCGGGATCGAGAACTTCGAGCAAAGCGGACGACGGATCGCCGCGAAAATCTGCGCCGACTTTATCAATTTCGTCGAGCATTATCAGCGGATTATTAGTTTCGCCCTGCTGAATCGCCTGCATAATTCGTCCCGGCATCGCGCCGACGTAAGTTCGGCGATGCCCGCGAATTTCGGCTTCGTCGTGCAAACCGCCAAGCGAAATTCGCACGAATTTACGATTTAATGCCCGCGCAATCGAACGCCCAAGCGAAGTTTTCCCGACTCCCGGCGGACCGACGAGACATAAGATCGAACCTTTCGGTTTTTCGCGCAATTTACGAACCGCTAACGCTTCGACAATTCTTTCTTTGACGCGCTCCAACCCGTAATGATCCTCGTCTAAAATCTTCTCGGCTTTTTTCAAGTTCAAATTGTCCTTCGACGATTTCGACCACGGAAGTTCGGTCATAATGTCAAGCCAATTTCGCAAGGTCGCTGTTTCCGCCGTGTCGGGGTGCATTCTTTCGAGTTTTTTGAGCTGGCGCAGAGATTCCTCTTCGGCGTGCGGCGGCATTTTCGATTTGAGAATTTTGTCGCGGTACTGCTCGATTTCCTCGAAAAGTTCGTTGCCTTCGCCGAGTTCCGACTGAATCGCTTTTAACTGTTGGCGCAAAAAATATTCGCGCTGTGAACGGTCAATTTCGCCGCGAGCCTGCGTGTTGATTTCCTGCTGAACAGTCAGCACGTCAATTTCCTTGCTCAACAAATCGTTGACGCGGCGCAGGCGCAGAACCGGGTCGGAAATGTCCAAAACACTCTGCGCGTCTTCGACTTTCAATTCGAGATTCGATGCCGATAAATCAGCAAGTCGTCCCGCGTCATCGAGGTTTGCGATAATCGCCAAAACTTCGGGCGAGATGTTTTTGCCAAGGTTTGCGGCGCGTTCCATCGAGGCGCGGACATTGCGAACGAGTGCTTCGACTTCGAGTGAATTTGCCGGAGCGGACGGTTCGGGAATCGGCGTTAATTCAGCTTTAATATAATCGCCGGTTGGATTAATTGACTCGATCCGGGCGCGTGAAAGTCCTTGAATTAAAATGCGAATTCGTCCGTCAGGCAATTTCAGCATCCGCATAATGACGGCAACCGTGCCGACTTTGTATAAATCTTCCTGCGTCGGTTCTTCCTTGTCAACGTCCTTCTGCGAGACGAGCAAAATCATCCGATTTTGACTCAGAGCCTCGTCAACCGCCTTGATCGAACGGTCGCGCGAAACAAACAGCGGGACAATCATAAACGGGTAAATCACGATGTCGCGCAACGGTAAAACCGGCAATTCCGGCGGGATCAGCATCTGAGGATCGGAGATGTCGCCATCAACCATTTTCTCAGAGAAATCTTCAATTTCTTCCATATTTTTAATGTTAGAAAAGTAAAAGGTAAAAGTAAAAGGTAAAAGGTAAAACAAAACCGGCTGACTTGAAATTATATGTCCGAATGCGACCTTCCTGAATTTTGCCTTTTACCTTTTACCTTTTACCTTTGTTTTTTTCTCGACAACTTTATCGCGGGAACGAACGAGGTATTTGAGTTCGGTCATAAATTCGGAAACGTCTTCAAATTCGAGATAAACCGACGCGAATCTGACATACGCGACTTTATCGAGAGCCTTTAAACGCCGCATAATTATTTTGCCGATCTCGCTTGTCGAAAGTTCACGGTCAGACGAATCTTGAACTGATTTTTCGACTTCGTTGACGATGGCTTCGAGCTGCACGGCGGAAATCGGACGTTTTTCGCAGGCGCGGAGCAATCCCGACATTATCTTATTGCGCTCGAAAGTTTCGCGTTTGCCGTCTTTTTTGACGACCATATACGGAATTTCGTCAATTCGTTCGTAAGACGTAAACCGCCGTCCGCACAAAATACATTCACGCCGTCGGCGAATCGAATCGCCATCTTTCGACTCGCGCGAATCTACAACCTTATCTTCAAGATGTCCGCAAAATGGGCAACGCATAATCAGTTATCAGTTATCAGCTATCAGTCATCAAATTTTTGTTAACTGATGACTGTTGACTGATAACTGTTTTCTCTCCTTCTTCGATTTCTTCGACGGCGTTGTCGCTCGACAAAAGGCTTTTGAACCGCGCAAACGAAATGTCGCCGTGGAAAAGATAATAAAATCCGAAAATCAGCGCGGGCGCGAAATAGACGAGGTGCATAATAATTGAGATCGCCGCCGCGTCATTTTCTTCGACACCGAGAAACATCAAGCCTCTTTTCGTAATTTCGTGAAAAGCGCCAGCCGCGCCGCCCGGAGTCGGAATCAGTGAACCCATCGCCGCCCAAAACATCAAAAACATTGCGCCCGCCAGCGAAATGTGAAACGGCAGATTAAACGCCAAAATAACCAGCCAAGTCGGAACGGCAATTGAAAACCACAGTAAAATAGTCCAGAAAATAACCCGGAAAATCTCACTCGCGCTCTTTAAAATTTGGAGCGAAGCGGCAAGCTGTTCCAATAAACTGAGAAATAAGCGGCGAACTCTCTGCGGAATAAACTTTCTATCCGTGATTCTTTCAAACCACGAAATAATCGGCACGGAGTATTTTTGATAGATAAATAAACAAATAAAACCGACGAAAACACCGGCAAGCATTACGTTTCCGAGTAATTTGATGTAGGCATACTGCGTCGCGTAATTCCTGAGACTAGCTTCGGGCGGATCGAAAAACAATAACGTCACCGAAAAAAAGCAGATCAATGCCGCCAAATCGAAAATTCTCTCAAGTCCTAATGTCACCAGTGCGGCTGACGGACGAACCCGCTTATCGAGCATCGGAAGCCACATCGGGCGGACGATTTCACCGGCTCTGCCGACAAAAAAGACCGCCGCAAAACCAACCGTCGTCGTCGCAAAAAGTTTCCCTAATGAAGACGGCGTGATCGGTTCAAGTAAAACCTTCCAACGCAGCGCGCGCAAAAAATAGCCGAGACAGATAATTAAAACTGCCAACGCAATATAAAAAGCATTTGCCTTTCGCAAACTGTCGCCGACTTCCTGCCAGTTCAGATTTCGCGCAAAAAACCAAAGTATTAAAATGGCAAATAAAAACAGTAATATAAATTTTATTGATTTTCGCAAACTACTCGTTTCCAACCTTGAAGTAAATTCTTTGTCATTCCAAAATGTTCATATAAAATCTTGCCTGCGTCACAGTCTGATAAAATATGCGACAAAGACAAAAGGTTACAGTATTTTGAAAGAATATCTAAACGTGATTATGAAAAGTTTGTAATTTTTGCGAAAAGTTTTTTGAGAATTTTAGTTAATCCGGCTTAAAAGTTCATTGAACCGTGCGTTTCGGCGAATTTCTTTCATGTGCGGTTCAACACGAAAAAGCGGCACTACGCTGGCGCGTTCGGCAAACGATTTTTCAAAATAATCAAACATTTTTTCGCGTTCGCCCAAGCCTTCATAAACGAGTGCGTAGAAAAACGGCGAAACGTATTTTTCACGATTTGTTTCCCGCAGTTTTTCGAGATTCTTTAACGCTTCGGCACGTTTGCCGCGCTGCCCGTAGGCACGTCCGAGATACGCGACGCAATATGCACTGTCGGAATTTAACTGCGCGGCGAGTTCATATTCGCGCAAAGATTCTTCCTTTTCGCCCTTTGCGTCCAGTGCAAGCGCAAGAAATAGGTGCGTGAGAAAAAAGTTTCGGTCAAGTTCCGACGTTTGCCGAAGCCGCGCAATTGCCGTGTCGTCATCGCCGCGCATATAAAAAATCCAATCGCCGACCGCTTTTGAAACAATCAAATTCGGTTCGATTCTGACAGCTTCGTTTATCTCCCGCGTCGCTTCGTCAAAACGTCCGCGTGAAACGAGAAATTCGCCGAACCATTGATGCGCCGTCGCGTTGTTCGGTGCAAGTTCAATCGCTTTTTTGAACGAATTTTCGGCTTTTTCCCAATCCCAATCGTAGAGATATTCGATATTCGCCAGCGAAATTTGCGCGTCCGCGAAATCAGGATCAATCGCCAAAGCCCGCAAAACATTTTCTTTCGCCAAAGGATAAGATGCGGTCGGCGAATAATAGGCAAAATCGCCCAAAAGCAAGTAACAATCGGCGATTCCGACATAAGCCGGAGCGAAATTTGAATCCAACTCCAAAGCGCGTTTGTAATATTCAATTGCTTTTTCAAAATCCGCTTTCGTGCGTTTGCGCCAGAGAAATCGTCCTTGCAGATAAAGATCGTAGGCTTGCGAATTAGTCGTATAATCTTTGTCAAAAGACTTCAATTTAATTTCCGGCAAATTCAAAGCGCGGACGACGCGACCGGAAATCTGGTTTTGAACGGTAAAAATATTCGCCGCGCGGTCTTCAAACGAATCCGCCCAAACGATTGTTTTGTCTTGTGTCCGCACGAGTTGAACGCTCACGCGCAGACGCTCGCCGTCGCGCTGAATGCTGCCCTGCAAAACGGTTTCGACACCGAGTTCGCGCCCGATTGCGCTCAGATCATTTTGCGCGTCGGCGAATTTCAAAACCGAATTCGTCGGACGCACCGAAAGCGTCTGAAAACCGCTCAATTTATTCGTCAGCGCGTCAGAAATGCCGATGCCCAGATATTTGTCCGTCTGCGCCGCGCTTAAATCCTGCAACGGCAAGACGGCGATTGATTTGACCTCGCTGATTCTGCGCGGCGGCGATTCGCGCCAAATTATAAACGAACTGAGAACACCGACCGCGACAATCAAGATTGCGGATAAAGCAAAGTATCGAAAAGTCGAATGCGTTAGCGGCTTTCCGGTTATTCGCTCCGTTTCGGATTTTAAAGGCAAAACTTGCGATAAATCTTCAATCTGAAATTTGGAATCTGAAATTTGAATTTCAGTCTGTCGTTCGATCTCGGTAACTTCTGCGACAAACCGATAACCGTGCTGCGGGACAGTCAAAATATACTTCGACGGCTTGCCGACATTGCCCAAAGCCTTTCGCAAAACCGAAACGCTCTGCGTCAGATTCGCTTCCTCGACAAAAGTTTCCGCACCCCAGACTTTATCTAGCAATTCATTGCGCGAAACCGTTTCGCCGCCGCTTTCGATTAAAAAAAGCAGCAAATCGAAAACTCGCGGTGTCAGCGCGACCGTTTCACCGCCGTCTTTTGACAAACAACGATTATTCGCATCAAGCCGAAATTCGCCAAATTTATATATTTTCGGGAACATTGCAATTCTTCCGATTTTTGAGTTCCGCATTCGTGCGACTTTTTTCCTAAAACCTAAAGAACAAAGGCTCAGTTTTCTCAATCTATTACAGAGTTTTTGTTTTCGAGGCGATTATAAACCTTTTCCCAAAATCCGCCAACTTTTTTATCGAAAAGTGATTTTGATAAATTTTGATATTTTTTGAGTTAATTTTGAGGTTTTTTTCATCCCTTTGCTCTTAAATTAATTGTGTTACAAAAAACCGTCTTAACTTAAACCTTAGAAGGAGATTTTTTATGATAAAATCCGCATTTTTCGTTACACTTTTTTTGCTTGTATTGACTGTCTATTCTTCAGCGCAAGACGAATTTACGCAAAATCCCGTGGAAATTGCACAATTTAAGTTTCAAAATATATATTATCGGGTTTTAGCTTCGCCCCAAAATAAAGATGAAAAAAATTTAGAGGAATTTCAATTTAGATACGATCCTGCATTCCTTCTCAAAACCAAAGAAAATGGAGATTTGGATATAACAGAATTCCAAACTGCAAAAGGCTTTAAAGTTAGGCTAAGAATTGTTCTTGCCAGCAACCAAATTACGGATATGGCAAGAGACGCTATTTACCATAATGTTCCAAGATTAAAAGGCAAGTTAAATCAGGCTTCAAATGTCGCTCCGCTAATTCCGTATAGGATCTGTGCCAACATTGTAGGCATAAGCGATTATCCGAATTCACATATCGAACTTGGAGCGGATTCTGTTGATAATCCGGTGCCGGGTAACTGCACTAGCGTTGCTAATACACCTACAGATTTACTTCTAGATATTGTTACTCCGAATAAAGCAGCAGCCGATCAGATTATTTCTGAGCTGATACCGCATTCACAAATCCTTTTCCGAATGGATGTAACATCTCAGTCAGTTAAAAGAAATGCTCTTGCTATTAAATATGAAGTGCTAAAAACCTCAAATCTGTTTGCAACACTTAACGGTTTGAATCCGCCTTCAAAGGAAGCTTATGTTCATCGAGATGACCTTAGAAGACTTTCCGAAAATATAGAAAGAGAAATTCAAATTGATGGAACGATTGAAGACCCCGATAAATTTAAAGATGATTTGATTGAAAAGATCATCAGTCAATTTGCAAGACCAACTGATGCTGATGTAGCGAGCTTCGATGGTGAAAAGTTGAAATCAACTTTTCATCCAGATGATTTGAAGCCTGACAAGATAACTGAAGATTTAAACAAAATTTTTGAGAAAAGGGATGATACTTGGCAAGTTAAAAATGCTGGATCAAATAGTAAGGACGGAAAGATTGGATATGATGGATTTGAACTTGGACTGGATCTAAAAAATTCCTACAGTAGTGATGAACTACAAAAACACTTGTCGGAACACGATATTACTGCTGAGTTTAAAGGTGAGAAAATTGTTGTTAAATCTATAAAGTTACAAAAAGTAAATTTAAATGCCTTCGACGATAAATCAGAGTTTGTTTCTAGATTTGCTTACCTAAAAGATATAAAAGGCACAAGAAGCGGAACAATAGACGTTGAAAATATGCTCAGAAATGTCGAAGCTATTTATCCAAACATTGATACACGAGTCGGAGTGTTGGAAGGTTTGAAAACTTCCATAATGCCAATTGGTTCAGTCATTGCTTATGCTGGAAATATTGATAATTTAGATGTTGATACAGAAGGCAAATGGATGGTATGCAATGGCAAAATACTGGACAAAAATAGATATTCCGACTTATATAAAGCTATCGGACTGTCTTGGGGAGGAATCGGAGATAATTTTTCACTTCCTGATTTGCGCGGTCAATTTCTGCGTGGCGTAGATGACGGAACAAACACTGACTCAAACGCTGCTCAGAGAACTGATAAAACCGGCAGAGTTGTTGGAAGTATAATTGGTTCTTACCAATCTGACACAACTAAATTACCGACTACACCGTTCGTTACGGATGATTCGGGCGACCACAATCATAACAACGGAAATTTTAATATTTTGCTTACGACTGACAACAGAGCTACTACCGCCGGTTGTTGTTTGGATGACGATTCAGGCGGTTATCAACCAGACTTAGCTCATTATCCGAATGGAGTTGGAAATATTAAGCCCGCCGGAAGCCACACGCATAAAATTGTAAGCGGCGGTGATGATGAAACTAGACCTAAAAATGCTGCCGTTTATTGGTTAATTCGTGTCAGATAATTGCAACAATTATAAGCGGTCGAACATATTTTACTCGACCGCTTAAAAATTGTAGGAGGATTTTTATATGTTTACTTATCTTATTTATAAATACGTTTTAGTTAAACCTTCCCATTTCAACAGCTTAATCAAATTAGAATCCTCATTATTAATTTTGGCGATGGTAACAACTAATTTTTTAGCATTGTCGCCATCAATTCAAGCCAACACGAAAAACAAATCTCATTTTAAAATACAATCGGGAAATGAACTTTTGGAATTAGCCGCAGAGCTAGTCAAAGTTTTAAAGGAAGGTAAAGAATCACTTGAAATCATCGAACAGGCTAAAGACAATCTTGAAAGAATCAAAGCCAATGAAACTCCCAAATTTGAAATCAGTAACTGGGATCAACTCGCTGAAAAATTTGAAAAAGTAGCAGAAGAAATTAAAGAAGCTCCCTTGCCGACTAAATTCGATAGTGAAAAATATGGGTTTGATTTAAATGAATTTGGGAATTGCGAAACACGCGAAGAAAGTTTTAAAAAAGTCGAAGGCTTTTTAGAAGAGTTAAAAGCGGCTGAGGGACGGGGAGAAGAATCTCAAACTACTTTGTCCGATGCCCTAGATGAAGTGCAAAAAAAAGAAGAAGCATTAGACTTTATAAAAAAACAATATCAAGAAGCCATTAAGTATGCGGGCATCTTGAGAGTTTTTGGTCAATTCCCTGAGTTGGATTGGGTTACAATAGATCAATCTGTAATCAAAAATTTACACAAAATACGAGATGCGTTGAAAGAACAGCAATCTGCCTTAAAAGAAGATTTGATATTAGTAAAACAACGAAGAACAAATTTGGAAGGAAACTTGTCTCAACTAAAATCTTTTTCCTGTGATTTTGCTGGTCATTGGGTAGGAAGTGCAACGAGAACACAAGACGGTTATGTTCTCTTTCTGGATGTTTTGATTACTGAAAGAGATGAAAATTCAATTGACGGAAAAGCTATTCTTGACAATATGAGCGGCGAATTAACCGAAATTGAAATAGATGATAGAGAAATAAAATTATCTATTGGAGAGGATGAAAGTAAAGTTAGCTTTAAAGGAAAAATGTCTGAAAACGGCACTCAAATAATCGGCACATTTGAAAGTTCGGCAACAAGCGGAACATTCACTATAAATAGAAAGTGGAATTAATTTCATCAAAAATTCGTAAGATTTTTGAAATAAATTATGAATACCCTTAAATAATAAAAAGAGAATGTTCGCATTCTCTTTTTTCATTGGAACTTTTCTTTTCCCAAGTTCGTAGAAAGATTTTGACAAGGCGCAGTTTTTAGCTTTGTTGCTTTGACCGAAAGCATCGCTTTTTGGAGAAACACGCGTTGGAAGCATTAAAAGTAGCGGCGGAAAATAATGGTGCGGAACTCGTGCGGCGTTGTCGCGCCGGAGATGGTGCGGCTTGGGAAGAAATCGTTACGCTCTATTCGCGGCGCATTTTCAATCTCGCGTATCGTTTTACGTCGAGCGTTGACGGCGCAGAAGATTTGACGCAGGAAGTTTTCGTGCGAATTTATCGAACGCTTGAGCAATATGACGCGAAACAGGGTGATTTGTCGAATTGGCTGATGCGGCTCGCGCGAAATTTGATCATTGACGATTACCGTCATCGCCAGCGCAATCCGCAGGATTCCTACGCCGATGACGTTGAAGATCATACGTTTCATCTGCGTTCGGTCGGCGGTTCGGCGCAAAAGGAAATGGAACGCAAAGAACTTGCCGCGCAGGTGCAGGACGGAATTGACAAATTGCCGATGGATTTGCGAACGTGCGTAATTTTGCGCGACATCGAAGAATTAAGTTATCAGGAAATCGTGGATGTTCTGAAAATTCCCGAAGGCACGGTCAAATCGCGGATCAATCGCGGACGCATCGAACTGGCAAAGATTTTACGCCGAATGCGCGTCGTCACTATTTGATAAATTGTTCTGAGTTCAAACTTTAGTTTGTTCCGCCGCGCTTCGCTGGCGATTACACGCTGAAGCGTGAACTCAGAACGCTTGGATTAGGCAAAAATTATGGGTATTAACGCCAATGTAATGAAGATTTAGAAATTTGTATTTAGAAGGTTTTGGTTTTATGAATTACACGGATGAAAGAATTATCGAATGCGCGGAGTTTGAAGAACTTCTGACCGATTATTTGGACAGCACACTCGACCGCCCGACGCACAAAGCAGTCGCCTCACACGCGCTTAAATGTCCGCTGTGTCACTCACTTTTGAACGAAGTTAAAGACGCGCTCAATGTCTGTCACGAAATTTCCGTCCCGAAACATTCGGTGACGCATCTCGAAGCGCGAATTCTTTCAATGACAATGCCGCAAACGGCGATGTCCTGCGAACAATTTGAAGAACACTTGACCGATTATCTCGACGGATTTTTACCGGCGGCAGTTTTTCATCGTTGGGAACGCCACGCCGTTTTGTGCGAAAAATGCACGGATTTACCCGGCGCAGTCGTCCGTTCAATTGCCGCCTGCTACACCTATAAAATGGACGAACTGCCGATTCCGGCTGGTTTACACGATAAGATTTTGCAGTCAACAATCGGCACGACCGAAGCGAAGACAGTCAAGGCTTCGTGGTCGGCACAGGCAATCGAATGGATTCGCGGACTGAAACCGCCGATTTATGTTCCGCAATTTGCCTCGGTGATGATGATGCTGATTTTCGCCGCATTCATTTTCAGTCAGACGGTTTCCGCCGACGGTTCGTTCAGCGGCGTTTACAAAAAGAGTGTCGAGTTAGCCGAACAGACTTATCAACAGAGCGCAGATGTTGTTTTGGGTAGTGAAAATGCACCGCAAAGCAATCAAACGCCGGTGCAGGGTCAATACATCAATAACGGGGAAAGTAAATAATGAATTGTGCTTATCACAGCCACAATGCCGCCAATGTCAACTGTAACGGCTGCGGAAAACCGCTCTGTCCGGCGTGCGATCACCGCATCAAAGGCTTTCCGTATTGTCAGGACTGCATCGTGCAGGGCGTTGAACTGCTCAGAAATCATTATAAATCTTCAAATTCGGATTATATTAAAGCGCAAACTTCGCCGTTTCTCGCTTTTGCGCTCTCGTTTTGTCCCGGACTCGGCGCGGCTTACAACGGTCAAACGGTCAAAGCATTGGTTCATTTCGCCGCTTGGGTCGGACTTTTTCAAATGGCGATTTTGACGAAGGAAGCGATTTTCTTTCTCGGCGTAATCGGGATGTGGCTTTATGCGGCGGTTGACGCGTGGAAAACGGCGCGGTTGATTCGTTCCGGCGCGAATCCCGAACTCGCGGAAGACATTTTCACGCAGCGGCTTTCGGGTAATCCGAAACTGTGGGGAATTTTACTGACAGTCCTCGGCGCGACATTTTTTCTGCAAACATTTTTTGTTTTTCGCAATCTAATGCGCGGACTTTTACCGATTTTGCTGATCGGTTTGGGATTTTATATTTTGCGAAGTTATATTTTCAAACCGAAGGATGCAGTGCCGGATTACACTGATTTTTCAACGCCGAATAAAGCGGCAGGCTTTGCCGGAGCAATTGGCAAAGCCGATTTTCAAAGCGATAATTTCGATGCGTCAGACGAATTTCCGACGCAGGTCAGAGCAAAGAACTGGAAAAATCGCTAGGAAAGGTTTAATATGGAAATGGGACGTTTTTAGTCTTTTTTAAATATTAGAAACGTCCGGTAATTGACTTAAAAGTTTTATAAGGAAGTTAAATATATGCCATTTGCATTAAAAGCCGTCGCCGGAATCGGTGGAAGCATTTTAGCCATCATCGCTTTGGTAATTGCCGTTTTGAAAGGGCTTCTCGCCCTGATCGGATTTATCACGACGGCGATCCAAGTAGTTATCGTGTTGCTTTTCGTTGCTGTTTTCGCCGGTATCGGTATAATGGTTTTCCGAACTTGGCAAAACAGTCGCCGTCCAAAAGATTAATTTAAACCTTTAATAATCTAGGGTTTAGCAATTTACTATCATAAAACGACTTTGTATCCCCTTGAGTTTTGTGGTAGCCTATGTTAGGTTTTACTTACCGTTTCTTATCAGAAATAATTTTTAGATAATTTACCCCCCTAAAGAGAATTTAATTTTTTGAAAATTCTTAACTAAGGATTCGCGTCAGTCGCTCGCGGCTATTCTTGCGTGATTCCGTATGCCGAAAACATCTGGATTTTTCGGTATGCAATCATTTAAAGGAGCTTTTAAAGCGTAATGCACAAAAACAACAAAAATTACAAGTTTTTATTATCACATACTACAAAATCAAAAATTTATATCAGACGATTTGAAGTTTCCAAGAAACTTTTACATTCGGGAATTGCAATTGTTATGCTTTCCTTCGGCATTGTTTCACTGGGTATCATCGGTATCACCAAATCGAATGTTCAAGCTAAAAACGAAACACCTGCCGCCGTCGAAACCGCCATTATTCCACAAAATAATCAAACAATAACAGAACCAAAATCAATTGATTACAGCCGTCCCGTAACTACGCAAAATTTTGCGACGAACAGCGGCGGACCTGTTTTAGACATTCAATCGACGGCTGAAGAAGCCGCCGTTAGTGAAAGCAGCGAAGTTCAAAATCAAATTCGCGCCATTCAATCAACATCAAGTCCCGAATTTTTGCCGACAATGTGGGCGCATCTCGGCAAAATCAATAACGAATTCGGTTTTCGCCGTAACCCGTTCGGCGGACGCAATTACGAATTTCATCCCGGAATGGACATTGACGGCGAAAAAGGCGATATGGTCATCGCGCCGGCAAACGGCACGGTTATTAAAGCCGGTTGGACCGGCGGTTACGGAAATATGATCGAGATTGATCACGGCAACGGTTTATCAACGCGTTACGGACATCTTTCCAAAATCGAAATTCAAGTCGGCGACACGATTCAGCGCGGTCAATTGCTCGGTTTAATCGGTTCGACGGGACGTTCGACCGGACCGCATCTCCACTATGAACTGCGATTGAACGACAAATCAATCAATCCGCGTGTTCTGCTTCCGCAGGAACCGACCGAGATCAAACCGGCAAACCAATAGATACATTCAAGGTTAAATTATCGAAAGCGAAGGCGAGTCAATCCAGATGACTCGCCTTTTTTTGTGAAATTTTTACGGATTTAGGTTAAAATCTCCTCATAATATAAGTTTTATGAATCTATCTATAAAAGGAAATCTAAAAATGCGTTTGAAAACAAGTTCGACATTTATTTTGACGATTGCGCTTACGCTTTCGTCATTTTCGTTTGCGTTTGCCGTTCCCGACGAAGGAATGTATACGCCCGACCAAATCGCCAAGCTGCCGCTCAAACAGCGCGGTTTGAAAATTAATCCGACTGATATTTACAATCCGAACGGCGGCGCGGATATTTCCGATGCCGTGATTAGTCTGAGCATCGGCTGCACGGCGGAATTCGTTTCGCCGCAGGGTTTGATTCTGACCAATCATCACTGCGGTTTTGACGCGCTTGTTTCGGCTTCAACTGCCGGAAAAGATTACGGCAAAGACGGCTACAAATCCGATTCGATAAAAGATGAACTGCCCGCCAAAGATTACAGTCTTTCGATCACGAACCGCGTCGAAGATGTCACCGTCCAAATAAAAAAAGGCACGGAAAATCTTTCGGGCGACGCGCTTGCCCAAGCAATTAAAGCCAATACTGATAAACTTCAGGCGGAAGAAAAAGCCAAAGTCCCTGCCGATACGAATATCCGAATCAGTATGCTGAACAACGGATATTTTTATTATCTCTACGAAACAAAGCAAATAAAAGATGTTCGCTTAGTTTACGCACCGCCGCAAACAATTGGAACTTTCGGCGGCGACCCGGATAATTTTGAATGGACGCGGCACACCGGCGATTTTACGTTTCTTCGCGCCTACGTTGCGCCCGACGGCAAATCCGCCGAATATTCGCCGAATAATGTTCCCTACAAACCAAAAAAGTTTTTAACCGTTTCTCTGAACGGTGTTAAGGAAAACGATTTTGTTTTTGTGATGGGTTATCCGGGCGGCACGACGCGCTATCGTGAAAGCGAATTTATCGAATATTCGGAAAATACAAACTTCCCTTTTCTCGTCAACTATTTGACAACATACAGCAATACCTTGCGAATGATCGGTGCGGAAGATGAAGCCAAGCGCGTCAGCCTGCAAAGTGAAATCGCTAATCTTGATAACAGTCGAAAACTGTTTGAAGGCGGAATTGCTGCACTGAAACGTGCTGACTTCGTGGACCAACGCCGCGCTGAAGAGGCAAGTTTCACGACTTGGGTTAATGCTAATCCACAGCGTCAGGCAAAATACGGCGAAGTTTTACCGACTCTCGACCGCTTATCGAAAGATTTATACGCCAACGGCGCACGCGACCGGCTTTTGCGAACCTTCCCAAAAGCTGCTGTTCAGCCGGTTTCGCCTTACGCGCCGGTTTACGGTGAAATTCTCGATGCAGTCGCGGCGGTTCGTGCGGGCAAAAAACTCGACGACAAAAAACGCGCCGAGATTGAAGAAGTATTCAAAACCCGTGAACCGATGCTCGAACTTGAAATGCTCAAATATTTCCTGAAAGCGGCATCAGAACTTCCGGCGAATCAAAAATTTCAGGCGGTTGAAAATATTTTCGGCAATAAACAAGGCAGAGAACGCCGCGAAGCCGAAGAAAAGTTTGCAAAATCAATTGCCGATGACAAAGATTTTAATTCGGCAAAAGACATTTTCGGACTTTACGACGATTCGTTTGCGGATTTGCAGCGAAGATTTCCGAATATCGTCAATATTGCGGCGGCGCATATCGAAGAACGCAACGCTTACGTTGCACGAGCCGCAAAATTCAATACCGACATTGACCGTTATCGTCTGCTTTACCAACAGGGAATGGCGGAAATGAAGCGTATCACGCCGTATCCTGATGCCAATTTCACGCAGCGCTTCACATTCGGCAACGTCAAAGGCTACCAACCGCGCGAAGCGGTTTATTATACGCCTTTTACGACGCTGAAAGGCGTGATTGAAAAAGACACCGGAATTTTTCCGTTCGAGGTTCCGCAGAAATTAAAGGATTTACAGAAAGCCAAAGATTTCGGCAGATTCGGAGTCGGCGATACGGTTCCCGTCAACTTTTTGGCAAGCACCGACATTATCGGCGGAAATTCGGGCAGTCCGATTATGAACGGCAACGGCGAACAGGTCGGCATCGTTTTTGACGGCAATTACGAAGGCTTGGGCAACGATCTTTTCTTTGCGCCCGATTACGACCGGACGATTGCCGTTGACATTCGCTACGTTCTTTTCGTCACCGAAAAATTCGGCGGTGCAGGCTGGATTTTAAATGAAATGACGCTCAAAGGCGGCGCGTCGAAATCAAAATCGGCGGGAGTAAATTAAATAATGTAGGGGCGATTCCCTTGTGGTCGCCCGAATGAGCAAAGCGAAAAAGCGTTTGCATTATTCGATGTTAAATAATGCAAACGCTTTTTTGCGTTTTTCAAACGCATCGGGCGACCACAAGGGAATCGCCCCTACATTATTAAGCCAACTTGATGTAATTCATTCCGCGCAGGATAATCTTTTGTCTTCGCGCAAGACGTTTCGGATTCTTTTTCGGATTAAAAACATTGAGCGGTGAAGGAATCATCGCCGAAAGATACGCGGCTTCCTGCGGCGAAAGCTGTGAAGCCGATTTGTTGAAATAAGTTCTCGAAGCTGCTTCCGCGCCGTAAATTCCGTCGCCCCATTCAATGACGTTCAGGTATATTTCGAGAATTCTCTTCTTATTTAAGTTACGTTCGAGAAAATAGGTAATTGCGGCTTCGCGTCCCTTCCGAAAAAACGAGCGTTCTTCCGATAAATAAAGGTTTTTGGCGAGTTGCTGCGTGATCGTTGACGCGCCGCGCTTGAACGACGGCATCGGCGGAATCCAATCGTTCGGGTCGTAATCGCCTTCTTCTTTAGCTTCCTTTTCGCCTTCTTTTTGCGCTTCTTCCCAGGCACTGTTGATCGCGTCCCAATCAAATCCGTGATGCTGAAAAAAGTGCGTATCTTCACCGGCAAGAACCGCTTTTTGAAGGTTTGGCGAGATTTGTTCAATCGGCTGCCAAACCATATATTTACGCGGTTCTTTATTGTCGGCGCGCGCCTCTGAAATACGAAACTCGATCATCGAACTCGTCGTCGGATTTTCCGTGCGGAGTTTCGAGATTGCCGGAAAAGTCACCAACTCGTAACCGATCCAAACAACCACTGCGCCGACTAAAACTAAAAACAAAATTTTTGTCCAATACCACATAACTTCTCGCAAATATTATACGACATCTTTGTTTATTTGTTCTTTGTAAATAATTGCGGATTTTTTGTGATTTATTTTAATTACAGGACAACGCAGTTCATTTTTGCGCCATCTAGCCAATATCCATAAGCAATATCGGATACTCTCCAACTCAAAATTAAAATTAGAAGAGGAAAAAAGTATGAAGAATTTTTGTTTTTTACTGCTGTCAATATTCGTTTTTTCGGCTTTTGCAAACGCGCAAAAAACCGAAGTCAATCAACAGTTGCGTGATGTGAAAAAGATTTACGTCGGCGAACTCGGCAGAACCGATGACTCAGACATCGTTCGTGAAAAAATCAAATTGAGATTAATCAAAAGCGGACAATACACGGTCGTTAATCGTCGGGAAGATGCCGATGCAATTTTGACCGGAACCGTCGTCATCAGCCAACAAATTGACGGCAACATCGGCGATATTGATACGAAAAACAAAGGTGTTGCGATCTTTTATCTGCGCGATGCGAAAACCGAAAACGACATTTGGACTTACGAATTCAAACCGAATTTCTTCAATGTCGCAATTCTGACCGACAAAGCAACGCGCGGTTACAACCAAGTTGCGAATCGAACGGTTGATAAACTGCTCAAAGATTCCGGTTACAAAGGTAAATAAGATTAAAAACGAAATCAGTATAGCGAGCGGTAGCGAGACTGCTGCACCAATAAATATTTGTTAGTGAAACGGACTCGCTACCGCTCGCTATACTGATTTTTTATATCATCAAAAAATAGTTTATCCTTTCAGCAAATCTCCGTTTATCTCTGTCCCAATCATATTTCCGACAATCTTGCCGCTTGAAATAACTCCGGGCATTCCTGCGCCGGGATGCGTTCCCGCGCCGACGAAATATAGGTTTGAGATGTCTTCGGATTGATTGTGCGGACGCAGGTAAGCCGACTGCATCAGTGTCGGTTCAACGCCGAACGCATTGCCGAGATAGCTGTTCAGCGTGTCTTCAAAATGGAGCGGATCAATGTGCGTTTCGCTAATAATGTGCTTTGAAAGATCGGGCATATAATTGTCTTCGAGATATTGAATGATCGAATCGCGGTAAGGTTTAGCCTGTGTTTTCCAGTCAATTTCAGCTTCGAGATGCGGCACGGGCGACAGCACATACCACGAATCACAGCCTTCGGGCGCAAGACTCTGATCGGTTGCCGTCGGACGATGAAGATAGAGCGAAAAATCTTTGGCGAGCGTTTTATCAACAAAAATTTCGTCGAGTAAACCTTTATAACGCTTGCCCATAATGATTTCGTGATGCGCCATATTTTCGTATTTGCGATCCGTGCCGAAATAAATCACAAAAAGCGACATCGAATAAGTCAGCGATTTGACCTTTTTGTCCGTATATTTTTTGCGATTTTCGGGCGCAATTAGATTGAGATATGTGAACGCGACATCGGCGTTTGAAACGACGGCATCGGCTTCGAGAAATTCGCCTGATTTCATCTTCACGCCGTTTGCCTTGCCGTCTTTGATCGAGATTTCGTCAACTTCAGCTTCGGTAAAGACTGCGCCGCCGATGTCCATAAACAAATCGCCGAAAGCCTTAATCAACGCGCCCGTGCCGCCCATCGCAAACCACACGCCGAATTTTTGCTCTAATTCGTGAATCATCGCGTAAATCGAAGTCGCCGTGAACGGATTTCCACCGATCAATAACGGGTGAAATGAAAAGGCTTCACGCAGTCGTTCGTCCTTAAAATAACGTGACGCAAACTTATAAACCGAACGGTCGGAGCGCAGCTTTATCATCTGCGGCACGACTTTTATCATATCCCAGACGGTCGAAAACGGCTGGTCTATCAATTCAAAACCGACGCGGTAAATCTCGTTCAAATCCTTCGCAAAGCGTTCGTAGCCTTTTATTTCCTGCGGATTAATCTTCGCAATCTGCGCGTGAAGATTCTGCTTGTCGTCGTTGTAATTAAAAATCGTCCCGTCCGCCCAGCGAATATTGTAAAAAGGATCGAGCTTGACGAGTTTGACATAATCATTCGTCGTTTTTCCCGCCAAAGTAAAAAGTTCGTCAATCAGCCACGGCGCGGTAATAATCGTCGGACCGCCGTCAAACTTAAATCCGTCTTGCTCATAAACATACGCCCGCCCACCGAGTTTGTCGCGTTTTTCGACAATCGTCACCTGATGACCTTGCGCCTGAAGTCGTATCGCACACGCCAATCCGCCGAAACCGCTCCCGATTACTACAATTTTCATCTATTTTGAATTTCCACTCGTTCTTTATTTTATTGAATCGCGTAAGTTTAAGAGTAAGAATTGCCGACGCAAAAAACAAGTCAAGTTATTTTAGTTTTGAACAATCTCGACTAAAGTTTCAATCCAAGTTCTAAAGCGCGGACATTTTTCGAGCATAACCTCCAATCCGACTTCCAAAGCAATCGTATTTCCATAAAGCGGTTTGTTATAAATTTGAATGATATTCTTTAAGCGGTTTGCCGGTGAAGTTGTCGGATTGTCGTTAATTTCTTCGGGATTTGAATAAGATTTGATAATTTTGGCGGTTTCTTTTGCTTCTTTTGATTCAAAGCAATATTCGAATCCGCGATTTGATGAAAACAATAATGCCTCAAATTCGTATTTTTGAATATACGGAATAAAAATATCGCTTCCAATATCATTTTTGATCGCATCTTCCAAACATTTTATGTGGTCATCAATAATTTGAATCTTTTGACAGACATCGTAATTCGGAATATCTTTGGGAATTCTGAAATAATCCACAAAAGTCGTAATGACCTTTTCTCGTTTTTGTCTTAAAAGGTTTTCGACATCTGTTTTTAAATGCCTGTAAGTTGTAAAACCGCCGCTTTTGCCGAGATTCGGATTGGTTCTGATTTTAATCGGTTGGACGAAACACTTGCCGTCAAAATGTTTTTCCAGAACATTTTTAACAAATTGTTCTTCGGTGTCGCCTTCAACGACGAAGTAGAGAATTTTCACGGTCGCGCTCCGATCACGTTTTTATTCCAAAGTTCGCCCAAAGTGTAATCTTCAAGCCAATCCTTTAGCTCTTCCGAATCAAGCCGTTTAAAGACCGATTGATCGTCTTCGCGGTCAACCGTGATGATGTCTTCCAGTTCAAAATTGTCTATCAAACCGACCGATTGCGTCGAAACAATCACCTGACTTCCCTTCGCCGCCGCCTGTTTCATCATTGCCGCCAATTTGTTAATCGCAAACGGATGCAGACCAAGTTCCGGCTCATCAATAATAATCGTCTTCGGCAAATCCGGCTGCAAAAGCAAAGTCGTCAAAGCCATAAACCGCAAAGTTCCGTCCGAAAGGTCGTAAGCATTAAAATAAGCATCCGAACCTTTTTCTAACCAACGCAGTTCGATTTGTTTTTCGTTTAATCTTTCAGGTTCAAGGTCAAATCTATCGAAAAACGGTGCAACTGCACGAATTTGATTTTCGATATTATGAAAATCTTTTAGATGTTTTTCTTGTAAATAATAAAGATATGATGCCAAATTTCTACCATCTTCCTTTAAATACCGATTATCATTTAACTCACTCAATTTTTTTAATGGCGAAGTTTCTGTTACATCTTGAAAATGGTAAATACGTCCATCGAAATATGATAATCTGACAGCAACCCAATTAATAAATTTCTTCTGCCATTCTCCTTCGGAAGTTTTGGGTTCATCATTTTCAGCAGGAAATAAAACTCCATAATTGCTTTCTTGGCGAGGACTTATTGCAAACCCAAGATTATAATTATTGCCAAAGTAAATTATCCCATTCATTCTGGAACTTCTCTTTCTGCCAAAATACAAAACTTTATCTATATCTTTGTTATAATCCTGAATTCCATATTGAACAACTAAATTTGGTAATTTAAAGAACGAAACAAAGTTACTTTTGCCCACACCATTCGCACCAACCAATATATTTATCGGCTTGAGTTCCAAATCGAGTTTGCGAATTGATTTAAAGTTTTCGATGATGATGCGTTCAATCATAATTACAGCCGAAATTGTAGGAAATAATATGCTAACTGACAACCTTGCTTTGCACTTTCGTTAATTCCTGACCGAAAAACACTTTTTTGACTGCACGAATCGTGTTGGCGTGGATTTCTGCTGTGTCATTTATATCTTGAGCATAACCACCGGACATTGTGGTAACGATTGGCGTGTGGCGGTCTTTGGCGAATTGGAGAACAGTTTCGTCGCGTTTCATTAATCCGGCTTGTGTCAGTTTGAGCCGTCCGAGTTTGTCTTTTTCATACGGGTCTGCGCCGCCGAGATAAAAGATGATGTCGGGATCGTGCAGGGCAATTCGCGGCAAGGCTTCGTTTAGTATTTCGAGATATTCAGTGTCGCCCGTGCCGTCGGCAAGTTCGATGTCGAGTGTCGAATTTTCTTTAAACAACGGATAATTTTTCGCGCCGTGCATCGAAAACGTGAAGACTTCGGGCGAATTTTGGAAGATAAAAGCCGTGCCATTGCCTTGGTGAACGTCACAGTCAACAATTAAAAACTTTTCGGCGAGCTTTTCGCGCTGTAAAACTTTGATGGCGACCGCGACATCGTTCAAAACACAAAAACCTTCGCCGCGATCAGGAAATGAGTGATGCGTTCCGCCTGCAAGATTCGACGAAACGCCGCTCTCAAGCGCGTAACGCGCCGCGTTAATCGTTCCCGAAATCGCGTGGAATGAACGATGGACCAAAGATTCCGACCACGGCAGACCGAGTTTGCGAATTTCCTTTGCCGTCAAAGTTCCGTCAACGAGGCGCGAAATATAATCTTCGGTGTGAACAAGCAGCAAATCTTCGATCTTCGCCGGTTCAGGTTCGATAATTTCATCTTCACGCAAAGTTCCCTCTTTCAATAAAACATCGCGCACGAGTTCAAATTTGCGAATCGGAAAAACGTGACCTTCGCCGATTTCAGCGTAGTAATAAGGTGAATAAAAAAGATGATATTCGCTCATTAAATCAATTATACACGACCGGAAAACAAAGACTGGAGCGCAAACTGGAGATTTAAAAAGGAAGTGCGGCTTTGAGTTTCGGGTTACTCAAAGCCGCGAATTTAAGTGGCTGGTTAGCTGTAGGCAAAGCGGAGCGGACAGGCAAAAGGCGGATTATCAGTGGACAGGGGCGTTTTCTGTGTTGACGATCAAACTTCTCCGCAAGTTAAGTTAATTCGCCGGCACAAGAATCTTTTCATTCGGACGACTCATCCCGATCTTGCGGGCTTCGCTTTCAATTGCGCGTGAGTCGTTCTTGAGGTTGTGAATCTCTTCCTGCAATGCGAGATTTTCAACCGATAATTTTTCAAAATCAGAATTGAGCTGTGTGTTCTGAGCGGCTTCCGCGTTCATTTCTGAAAATGCACGAAGATTTATCGCCAGACAGAGCATAAATGTTATCGAAGCAACGACCACAAAAAGAAACCATTGCGGTGTCGAAGTTTCAGCGCGCCGCGCCGTCTTTGTGCGATTTCTCGACGGCAGCGAGATTGACTGTGAATTAGTCCAGTAAGTAGCGACGACCTTGCTCAAGCAGCACCTCCAATTCTTGTTTGTCTTCGGATTCGGCGTAAATTCTGACCATCGGCTCGGTGCCGGACGGTCGCATTAACATCCAACTCTGGTTCGTGAAAATAAATTTCACGCCGTCCATCCGATTAATACTTTCAATTTTGCGCCCGCCGATTTCCGACGGTTCCTGCGCTAATTTTTCCTTCAATTTGGCAGCAACTTCCGGGTCGAGTTTGACTCCGATTCTGCCTGATTCGAGCTTTCCGACTCGCGCGTAAAGTTCGTTCAACTGTTCGGTCAAACTTTTTTCTCTGACTGCGACGGCTTCGACCGCCAATAAACAGGCAATAATTCCGTCTTTTTCGGGAAGATGTCCACGAATCGAAAGACCGGCAGATTCTTCGCCGCCCAAAATGATTTCGTCTTTATTTATCAATTCGCCGATAAACTTAAAACCGACCGGCGTTTCATACAATTTCAAACCACGTTCTTTCGCAACTCTGTCAATCAAGTGCGAGGTAGCGACGCTGCGGGCAACTCCGAGTTTCCAACCACGCGATTCGGCTAAATAATCCGTCAAAATGGCGATCAAATGATTCGGCTGAATAAAATCGCCGTTGCTGTCAATAATTCCGAATCTGTCGCCGTCGCCGTCCGTCGCTAAACCTAATGTCAAGCCTTTCGATTTGACCGTTTCAACGAGTTCGCCGACTTGTTTTTCGCTCGGTTCAGGCGATTTTCCGCCGAATGTGACATCGCGCCAATCGTGCAGCGTTTCGACTTCTAAACCATAGTCGCGCAAGATTTTATCTAAATACCCGCGACCTGTTCCCCAGAGCGGATCGTATCCGAACTTTCCTTTCGCTTTGGCGATTGCGTCGAAATTTATTTTAGTTTTCAAATCGTCCAGATAATCTGAACGCGGATCAAATTCTTCAATCGAACCGCCGTCGGCATCTGACGTTTCAGAGTGATTTTCGATTAGATTTTCAATCTTTTTCGTAATTTCCGGTAAAGCAGGTGCGCCGTCGGCGGTGGAAAACTTAATTCCCTGATACTCCGGCGGATTATGCGATGCCGTAAAATTTATTCCGCCAACTGCTTTCTGACTTCTGATCGCGTGTGAAATCGTTGGTGTCGGTGTCGGATGATTGCAAAGCAGCACACGAAAACCTTTTCGTTTTGCAATTTCCGCCGCGACCTGCGCGAACTTTTCGCCCATAAACCGCGAATCGTGTCCGACAATTAATGTTTTCTTGTCCTCGCCCGCATTATCTTTCAAATAGCTGCAAATTGCTTCGGTGACGAGTTCGACATTTTTATATGTAAAATCGTCGGCAATTATCGCTCTCCAACCTGATGTTCCAAAGTGTATCGGCATATTTTAAATTCGGAAGACACTTCCAAAAATTCCATTTAATTATCTTTGTAATTGCTTAGAGCGTGTGAACTTCTTACCTTTTTACACTATTTCGTTGAAGGTGAAACAAAATTTAGCATAATATTTTTTAGCTGTAAAGAGTTTTCTATTCACATTAAGCTGTTTGTTTTCAATAGTTTCACCTTTTTACCTCAAGTAACGGATAAATTAACTGCTTAAAAGTAAACAAAAGGTGAACATAATTCCGCAAAAATCATTTAATTTGTATTTATGCTTGTATTACCACATATTTTCAATATATTGTGATTACAAAGTTTTCAACAACTGTGAAAAACTGTTAAGCGAAGGTTTAAGCCTTCTCAAAAAATTATCTTCAAAAAACTATAACTATTATATTACATCGGGAGATTAGCTGTGTCAAAATTACCTTTACACTAACAATAGTCACCTGTGCTTCATAATGACACAGTAATTATTTTTGATTAGCTTCTCTAAGAATTTGGTATGTATAATGAAACAAACAACTTATCCTGAATCCATAATAAGGCACGATTATTGCTGTTAAAATCCATAGCATTTAAAGGAATTACTTTATACGACTTATAAATACCATTGCTTAACATTTACAAATACAAAAATAAGTCATTATTTGGAGAATATATTAATTATGAGACCCGTAAAACATTTTGAAAAGGGATTAACATACGTTGCCGGTGGTTTATTTAATGCCATCAAATCAGTTAATCAATTTAAACCGAATCCGTCGTTCACCCCGAAATGGGCGGATAAACCAATCTTAAAGTCATGGGAAAAATCAAAACCGACGCTCGGATTTCCGCGCACGACCGACTCGCTCTGCCCGAACTGTGTCATTGAGGCACGCGAACAGATTCTGAGCGGCGACCGCGATGTTTCGACATTGGTTAACGAAAATGTCGGTGAAATTAAAGCGCAGATCATCGAACGCGACGGTGAAATCTGGATGATTAAGGATTGCCCCGATCACGGACATTTTGAAGATTTGATGGCGATTGATTCAGGATTTCTGAAACATATCGAAACGCTCTTTCCGGGACGCGATATGCAGTCGCACAATGACGAAAAATTGCATAATCACGGAACTTCGTCAATCAAATACGGACGCGGCGCAGTTTTGACGGTTGATTTAACCAACCGCTGCAATATGATGTGCGACCCGTGTTTTATGGACGCGAACCAGGTCGGATTCGTTCACGAGCTTTCAATGGAAGACGTTTCGGAAATTCTCGACAACGCGATTCAAATCAAACCGCGTCGTCAGATGTCTGTGCAGTATTCAGGCGGCGAACCGACGCTTTCACCTTATTTTTTGGAAGCAGTTCGCTACGCGCGCAAAGTCGGTTACAACTCGGTGCAAGCAGCGACCAACGGAATCGAATTCGCTAAATCAAAAGAATTTTGCCGCGAAGCCGCCGAAGCAGGTTTGAGATTTGTTTATCTTCAATTCGACGGAATCGGCAACGATGCCAACTCGCACCGACAGATTGGTAACTTGTTCGACGTTAAATTAAGAGCGATCAACAACTTGCACGAAGCCGGTGTTGACATCATCTTAGTTACAACGCTTGTCAACGGAGTTAATAACGACCAAGTTGGAACGATTATTCGTTTCGCGCTCGAAAATCCGAAGAAAATTTCATTTATCGCATTTCAGCCGGTTTCATTCACCGGACGCGACGAACATATTACGGAACAACGCCGTTTGCAGCAGCGATATACGTTGTCGCATCTTGCGTTAGACGTGCAAAAACAGGTTGGAATTACCGAACCGACACGCGATTGGTTTCCGCTTTCCTTGATGGGCGCGTTTGCCGATTTCGCGGACGTTGTTCACGGACCTGATGCCGAATGGGGACAAGTTTCCTGCGGCTGTCACCCGAACTGCGGTGTCGGAACTGCCGTGATGGTCAACAAAGAAACCAAGGAAATGGCTCCGGTGCCGCAATTCCTGAGCATTCAGGGTTTGGTCACGGATATGAAACACATTACCGACACAAATCGCGGCAAATGGTTTTCAAATATTATGATGGGATTGGCGTTGCTTAAAAACTACAATCCTTACGGCGCACCGAAGAGTTTAACGCTTGGCGGAATCTTGAAGAAATTCGATAAATCATTCGGTTTGTCGGGTAAAGATTACGGAAAAGTCGGCGGCGACCGAACAGCGGCTGACATCGAAAAACGTCGTCAAGACCCGTGGAACTTCCTATTTATTGCGGGAATGTGGTTCCAAGATTTGTTCAATTACGATTTCCGCCGCACCGAAATGTGTATCATTCCTTATGGCACACAGGAAGGCGAAATTTCGTTTTGCGCTTATAACACGGGCATCGGCTGGCGTAATATCATCGAACATATGCACCAGAACGCGACGGTCGCGCAGTGGTATAAAGAACACGGTCGCCACGAAGTTTTCGCCAAAGGCAAAGAAGTTGCGCTTGGCGATGCGACGCATAATCTCAACTTAAACCAAGTTGATCTTTCGCGTCCGAACAAACCCGAAATGGAAGGACCGAAAACCGCTGCCGAAGAAATGCAGATGATGAAGAAACTCTACAACCAGATGGTTTTAGAGAAAAACTCCATTAAAGGCGAAAAACTCGTCCAAATCGGCGGCATCAAACGCGAAAAGAAAGATTCGGGACTCGAAGCATAAGTAACGATCAAAACTAAACAAAAAAGCCTTGTGATTTCTCACAAGGCTTTTTTGCTTTTCGGGAACAAAAATAAATTTCGTGCATCTAATCAAAAAGTGTCTTGTAATTTGGCGGTTATATGATGGTTATATCGGCATTGAAACTTTCGCAAATCGTGCTGACAGTATGAACATTCGGGTTGATGATAAGAAAGAAAAATATTATTCCCTTAATACTGATAAATATTGTCTGGACGCACAAATTCTTTTCTTACTTTATATAATTAATTATGCAAAAAAATGTTGCTATTTCGTTATAAATAAGTTATCAATTCAGATATTCGGTGGAATTTTGGCTTGAGAAGTTTTATATGAAAAGATTTTTGCTCGCGGTGACACTCTGCTTTTCTCTTTTGTTGGTCGGGTTGTTTGTTTTTATGCCGATTGTCGGCGCACAACCGAACATTACCCAAAATTTTGTTGAGAGAACTATCAATAGACTCATTAAAACTTCGACAAATACAGAAAATATCAATTTGGTCAGTTTGCTGAATTTGCCTGCGCCGCCGCCGCCAAATCCGCTTTTTCGGATTGGTCAGGCATCGCGCGACGAAAATTTCTACGATAAGAAAAATCCGCCGGGTGACAACGCGCCGATTGAAGATTTGCTCGCTTACTGGAAACACCAAAATCAGTTTGACCCGAAATACGCTTACGCTATCAAGCCATCGGAAAAATCCTTTAACAGATTAATGGATGAAATCGAGAAAAATCCGTCATCTTTAACTGAATTATTACAAACTCTGCCTAATGGAAAAGAATCGGCGGATTTTGTCAAAAAACTCTACGACCAAGAAGTTTCGCGTCGTGAGTTTGAACCTTCGTGGCGGTCGGAAGTCAAAAAGTGGCTGACCTATCACTCTAATTATTTCAGCGACGAACTTTATCAGATTGCCGGTCAAACAGCGGAAACTGAAGAATATGTGACCAATCAAGATGAAGTTCTTGCGTTGGCGAGTGTTGATTGGGACAAGGCGCGTCCGCTGCTTGAACGAATGCTCGGCAATTCGCAAACGCCGGTTTCGCAGACGCTGGCGCGGTGGGCTTTTTATCAGCACGCACTTGCCAATAATGATTCGTTCGATATTGATAAATATCGCAAAGTATTGCAGGAAACGGTCGAAAACAAAAATTTCAAACCCGGCAACCGCGATTTGGCGATGGATGCGCTCGTCGAATCGGGCGATTATCAGGGGCGCGACGATTGGTATTATTCGCTGCTCGACGATGAAACTTTGTATGAATTAAAGGTTAACGGTCAGACTTATACGGGCTTGACGACGATTCTGAATCATTCGCCGTCGGATAAATATGTTGCAAAAATGATCGAACTCGCCGGCAGCGGCAATCCGACGATTCGCAATGCGGCGGTCAGAAATCTGGCGACACTGCTCGACGATATCAAAAGTCCCGAACTCGTCAAAGCACTTCTGCCGTGGCTTGAAAATCCGAAATGGGCAAAGGAAGTCGGCGGCGAACGCGCCAAAATGGTCGTGGCACTGCGTCAATACGAAATTCCCGAAAGCGTTCCGGGACTGATTGTAATGCTCAACGAAAAGGAGAAAGTCGAAGCAACCGTTTCACCGAACGCGAATGTTCCCGTTTATCAAGGCAATTTTACATACAATTCATCTTCGGTCAGGCAGGTTGACAATTATCCTTATCGAAGCGCGGCGATTGCGGCTCTCGAAAAACAGAAAAGCTCATTGGCGGTTGCGCCTCTGCGTTTAATTTTGATGCAGGTTGAAGAATGGGAACGTCAATCGGTCGTGCGAACTCTGCTTGTATCAAACGGCTACACGATTCCCGAACAACTCGAAGCTCTCGAAGAAACTGCGAAAATCGTTTCCACCCAACAGGAAATTCCGGTTGACATTACCAATAACCGCGAAGTAGTCATTGATCGAATAATACAGACAAATACTCCGGCAATGAATGTCAGTTCAAATTATCAAAGACAATATAATCCGAACGACCTCAAACTGATTCTCGGCAATCAATTAGTAACCATCGAAGATGTCAGCGACGAACTGGTCAAAGCGGTGATTGACCGCATCAATTACCTCGACACGAAAAACCCGAAAATCGCCAATTCCCTGCGCCGGATTATCCAAAATTGGAAAGGCGCGGCGATTAATTCGCTGATGCTGCGGGATTTGAAAAACGGTCAGGGAACGCTTGATTCAGTTATCAGATTACTCGCAATTCGTAAAGATTTACGCGAAAAACAATTTAATGAAGTCAGCGACTTGAGCGGCGGCACACCGACCGCGCTCGGAATTTCAGCGTGTCTGCTCGAAGACGCGAATAGTTACGACGCGATTTTAGCAAGCGACAACGCCGAAGCAAAAACTGCGATGCTCGGTTGTGCGCGGCTCATTCGCGCGGCTTTGCCGGTGCCGAAAGTTGCGGAAAATCTGCGAAGTCAGGATAAATTATTAAAGATTGCTGCCGAAAGATATTTGGAATCGGAAGATTCGCCTGCCGCACGTCAGATTGTTCTATCACTGCATCCGAACGAAGCGAAAATTCTTGGCGCAAGAAGCGCGTTTTCTTCGGAAGGCGCACAGCCTTTGGGAAATTATTCGGTGTTGATGCGCGATATTTTTATCAGCGTTGACAGTTCGTTTCAGTTTATTCCGCCGTATCTTTTTTACCAATTTGCCGGCGGAGATTCGGACGAAACCGAAAAAAAACTGCAAAAGGAAGTCAAGGAAGACCGGGAAATTCTCGGAGTTTATGCTTTTGACAAAAATTATGTCCGAATCTATAAAGACAAAGCCGTGTTTGCCTACGAAGACGATCCGGCACGTTTTCGTGAAAGAACATTGAGCGTCGAAGAATTTGAAGGCTTGAAAAATTATCTCGCGTCGCAGAATGTTGACGAACTCGCGCCGTTTTTGTCCAATTGCGAATCGTGCGAAGAAAAAGAACTGGTGATGCTCGGACGACCGGGCGGACGGCGCGTTTATGTTCGTGCCGATCCGCTGCCGCCGTTTTTCGCCGAACTCGAAACTATCTTTGCCGAAATGCGAAAACAACCCGCGCAGATTCGCTATCATCTCGAAAAAAACGTCGCCGGTTTGGAAGTTTTATATGCTGACGAAAATTTACAGGCGCGGACTGTTTGGAAAAACGGCGAAGATTTCCGGGTTTTGATTGACGATCAAACGCTTCGCAAACAGGCGGAAAAAGCAGCCGAAACCTTGGAAGACCCTAATATATCCGATGAAGAAGGCACTGAGGAAACGGACGCAGCGGTTTCCGAAAAAGCTCTCAAAGCCGAGCAAAAACTGGCGCGACAGAAGGAATACGGCAGCACGTCCTGGTATAAATTCGACAAAACAAAACTGCTTGAAACAGTCGTGCAGCCCGCCGGAGTCGAATACATTCCGCTGACCGACGGTTTCGCCGTTCAGACAAATGAAGAACAATGGAAAGCCCGCGCTAACGGACTCGAAATTCGCACCGACGAACAAGGTTTGTATAAAATCAGTCGCGGACAAATCGCCCGAATTCGCAAAGGTTACTACAGCAAACCGCTTGTGACACCGAACGGACGGTGGGCGATTGCGACAAAATTCGGGACGGAAGAAACCAATTACGCACGTTCGCTCGTGCGTGTTAATTTAGTGACTAATAAAGAGTTTAAAGTCAAAATTGAATCGGAGTATCCCAGTTTTCAGGCAATCGCGTTTTTGCCGTCATTAAATAAAGTTTTGGTTTTCGGAAGTTACGAAGAAGAATCCGAATACGAAGACAAAAGAAGCGGTGATTATTTTCTGCTCGACCCGGAAACCGGACTCGTGCAGCCCG
This sequence comes from Pyrinomonadaceae bacterium, assembly GCA_965247805.1. Lineage (GTDB taxonomy): Bacteria > Acidobacteriota > Blastocatellia > Pyrinomonadales > Pyrinomonadaceae > JAFDVJ01. The sequence goes on along the minus strand of OZ252034.1, from coordinate 1,252,257 downwards.
TCAAAGGCGAAGTTCGACCGTTAAATCAACAGACATTTCGCGCACTTCAGCCGCTTGCGGCAAGCGCCGACGAATTTTGGGCGGCACTGCCCGACAGCGATAAAACCGAAACGCAAATCGGCATTTATAACGCGAAAACGCTTGCTTTTAAGCAGTTACTGACGATTCCGCAAATTATTTTCGACAGTATGGCGATGTGGGTTGACGAAAGCGAAGGGAAAATTTATTTCGTTTATGAAGGACATTTGCTGGCACTGCCTTTGCCGAAATCGCAAAAATAATCGGAACGGTTGCCTTTACGCCGAAAAAAGTGTCTAATATTTGTTTGCTTTCAGAGCAATATTTTATGCCTGAAAGGAGGTGAGAAAAGTATGGCGTTCATTAATATTAACAACAATGAATCAATCGAAAGTGCGCTGCGTCGTTTTAAGCGAAAAGTGATGACCGAAGAAATCATCAAGGATTTGAAAAAACACGCGCATTTTGTTCCGCCCGGTCAAAAGGCGAAACTCAAATCACAAAACGCCCGCAAACGTAATCGTAAGAGAATGCGTCCGATGCGTCCGATGAATTCGGGACCGGGACAAGGCTCAGGACCGGGACAAAACTCGAATCCGAACTATAACCCGAATTATAACCCGAACTACAACCGATAGTTTTTGGAATATATTTGTAATGCGTGATGTAAATCAGGTTTCGCTTGAAATTGATTTGCATCACGCTTATTTTATTTAAAGAGAATGGCAAAAATTCGTATTTTGATCACCAACGACGACGGTTATCACGCGGAAGGAATTATCGCGCTCGAAAACGCTTTGAGCGAAATCGGCGATTGCTACGTCGTTGCGCCGGCATCGGAAATGTCGGGCGCATCGCACAGTTTGACGCTCGCGCGACCTTTGCGAATCCGCCAAATTGATGCGCGGCACTGGACGGTTGACGGCACGCCGACCGATTGCGTGACATTGGCGATCAACCGGATTTTACCGCCCGAAGAACGTCCGCATATTTGCGTTTCGGGAATTAATCACGGTCCGAATTTGGGCGACGACGCGACGTATTCGGGAACGGTCGCGGGCGCACTCGAAGCGACGATTCTCGGCGTTCCGGGACTTGCGTTTAGTTTGGTAGTGAGCCGCAGTCACGATTTTTCCGAATCAATGAAAATCGCCAAACAAATCACGCAAATGGCGATTGATAGAGGTTTACCCGAAAACACACTGTTGAATATTAATGTTCCGAAAGGCGTTCCGCAGGGCATTCGCATTACCAAACAAGGTTTCAAAAACGCGCGTCCGATTATCTCCGAACATATTGATCCGCGCGGCAAACCGTATTATTGGATCGGCGAAAATCGGATCGGTTTTCACGCGGAAGGCGGCACCGATTTTGAAGCGATTGACGAAAATTTTGTCTCAATTACGCCGATGCGGAGCGATTTGACGAATCACCGGGCGATTGATCTATTAAAAGGTTGGGAGCAATAAAAATGGCGGACGGCTTTGAAATTTTGCGCGGAAATATGGTCAAACGCCTGCGCGAACATTACAAAATTCAGGACGAGCGCGTGTTGAGCGCGATGAATGTTCTGCCGCGCCATCTTTTCGTTGCCGAAGCAATTAAACATCAGGCTTATAAAGACAATGCGCTGCCGATTGCCTCGCAGCAGACGATTTCACAGCCGTTTATTGTCGCGCGAATGACCGAACTCCTCGAACTTACGCCGCAATCGAAAATATTGGAAATCGGCGCGGGTTCCGGTTATCAAACGGCGGTTTTGGCAAGTCTGGCGGGGAAAATTTACGCTATCGAACGCATTCCGAATCTCGCATCGGAAGCGCAGGAACGCATCCAAAAACTCGGTTTTCAAAACGTCACTTTAACCTGCGCCGACGGCACGAACGGTTGGGAAGTTTACGCGCCGTTTGACGGAATTCTCGTCGCGGCGGGCAGTCCCGATGTGCCGCAGCCGCTGCTCAAACAATTAAAAATCGGCGGAAAACTGGTCATTCCGATTGGTCAGGACACCAAAACACAAAATTTAATTCGCGTTACGCGCAATCTAAAAGGATTTCAAACCGAAGACTTCGGCGCGTGTTCGTTCGTGCCTTTGATCGGCGAACACGGCTGGAAATAAAAAGTAACGCCGTCCGTCGCGGCGGCAAAATGCCACCACGACAGCCGCCGGGACGGACAGCGTTACTTTTTTCGAGCTTCCAAACAGCCTCTTAGATTTCTGCCGGATAAAATGTTACGATGATTGGCTTGATTTGGACAAAATCGAGCCTTTTTTATGGAATTTATTAAAAATCTAATTCATTACCTGAATCCGAAAATTTTAATCAATACGCTGCTTGATACTTTCGGAATTTACGTTTATTTCGCACTGTTTTTTATCGTTTTCGCTGAAACGGGTTTAGCCGTCGGATTCTTTTTACCCGGCGATTCCCTGCTCGTCGTTTCGGGTTTGATGGCGCGGACTTTGCCCGATAAACTGAATATTGTTTATATTTTGATCGCGTTTTTTGCCGGTTCGGTAATCGGCGATTCGACGGGTTACTGGACGGGACGCGGAATGGGGAAAACGCTTTTCAATCGTGAAAATTCGCGTATCTTTAAGCCGAGCCGAGTCGAAAAAGCCAAGAAGTTCTTTGAAAAATATGGTGTAAAAACTGTGATCTTAGCGCGTTTTGTGCCGATTGTCCGCACCTTTGCGCCAATCGTCGTCGGCGCGACCGAAATGCCTTATAAAACTTTTTTGCCGTATAGCATTTTAGGCGGCGCATTATGGATTTTGCTGATGGTTTTAGCGGGTTACTTTCTCGGCGGCGTGGTCGAAAACGCGCTTGGAATCAAACTCGAAGATCACATCGAAAAAGTCGTCATCGTCGTCGTTTTACTTTCAATTTTGCCGCCGGTGATTGAATATTTGAAGCATAAATTCGGCAAAAAAGACGAATTACCGGAACAGAGCGCATAAGGTTTGACTTAGACGAATGCCTAGCGTAGAATCTAAAACTTGCACAACGGGGCGTGGCTCAGCCTGGTAGAGCGCACGGTTCGGGACCGTGAGGTCGGATGTTCAAATCATCTCGCCCCGACCATTTAACGAAAAAAGACAGTTCACACGAACTGTCTTTTTTTTATGCAGTTTGATAGGTGGCAATGCTTGTCGGTGTTTCAAAACAGCGAACCTTCCAAACTTGGACGCGTTCGTCGCCGACTCGTGAGTTCAGATATTCGCAGATATATCGCGCCAAATTTTCGGCGGAAGGGTTTAATTCTTCGTCAAACGGCGGCAGTTCGTTAATGTTGCGATGGTCGAGATAATTAACGATTTCGTCCGCCGCCTTTTTCAAATCACCGAAATCTATCAGCAGACCGATGTTGTTGAGTTCTTCGCCGCGCGCGTAAATCTCGATCTTATAATTGTGTCCGTGCAGATTCTCGCACTTGCCCTTATAGCCGCGCAATTGGTGTGCGCTCGAAAAATTGCGCTCGATCATTACTTCGTAAAACGATGTCATAATATTTTAAAATTTTAACCGTCTTTCTGGTCTTCGGGCAAGTGTTAAAATTTAGCGCAAACAAACTAAAATTAACTACCAGCATCACAAAATTTATGAAATGCAAAAGATCAATAAAAATCGGCTTTTATCTTTTACTTGCTTTCGTGTTATTTGCAAATAATAGTTCAGCACAAGAAGCAAAAGGAAGTATTAGCGGAACTATTACCGATTCTACAGGCGCAGTTGTTCCAGAAGCGACGGTGACACTCACAGCTAAATCCTCTGAAAACATTTTAGAGTTAAAAAGAACAGTTGTCAGTAATGAAAACGGTGTATTCAATTTCGCTAACCTCTCAGTCGGTATCTACGAAATAACTATTGAATCAGGTTTAATTGGAATGTCTTACAAAAACGAAACCGTGCGCGTTAATTCAGGTCAAACGACGAAATTAGATGCTCAACTAAGTTATGGAGGTGATTTCGCTGCCTGTGATGGTAATACGCTTGAAATTACGAACATAGACCGCACCGAAATTATCAATCGTATTCTTGAGGACTCGTTATTGATAAACAAAATACCCGATTATGAGATTTTGGCGAAACAAAAAGGCGAAATAGTTTTATCAACCCGAAATATTCAATCCGAGTGGGTAAAACCTCTTAAAGATGTCAACCTTCGACTAATGAGCGAAAGTCAGATTCAGCAGAAAGCAGATACAAAGGGAGATTTTTTATATTTGTCTTTCGCCAAATTCGAGACAAAAGGCAAATGTTTAATTGTTACTTTCACCAATTCGTGGGCAGTCGGCAAAAATTCAGGAATGGGTTATTTGAGTGGCGGCGGTTTGGTGTATCGTTATCACAAAGAATCTGGAAAATTAGTCGGTAAATCAATCGGCGGTTGGATTTCATAATTTTCTATAAACGCCAGAAAATCGGCAGGAAAATCATTACGACGACGAACAAAATAATCGTCAAGGGCAGACCGACTTTGATGAAATCGCGGAAGTTGTAGCCGCCGGGACTCATTACCAAAATGTTGACGGGATGACCTAAAGGCGTGATGAACGCCATCGAGGTTGCGAGTGCCACGCCCATTACCAAAGCTCGCGGGTTGATGCCGGCTTGTTTGGCGACGTTGATGGCGACCGGCGCGATGATGGCGGCGACGACTGCGCCGTTGACGGCTTGCACCATCAGAGTCGTGACGATAAAAAGTCCGGCGAGCAAGCCGATTGCGCCGAATCCGCCGAGCATATTGACAACTCCGTCTGCCATTAATGCAGCAGCGTTTGTTTTTTGCAGGGCAATGCCCATCGGCAGCATTCCGGCAACGAGAAAGACGCTTTTCCAGTTGATCGAAGAATACGCCTGTTCGGTCGTCAAAATTCCCGTGAGCATCATTGCCAGCGCGCCGCCGAGCATTACCGCGCCCGTTAAATCGGGTAAAATCACCGCGAGAACTAATGTAGCGATAAAAATCATCAACGCGGCGCGACCTTTATTCGGGACGGTGATCGCCGTTTCTTCCTTCGACATTAAAAGAATTATGTCGAGGTCGTCGGACAAAACGGCGAGTTTGTCGTGAGTGCCTTGGAGTAACAAAGCGTCCCCGAAAGCAAGTGAAACATCCGCCAGATTAGTGATAATTTCCTCATCGCCGCGCCAGATTGCCAGGACCGACATTCCGTATTTTTCGCGGAAATGCGCCGACCGCAGAGTTTCGCCGATCAAACGCGAACGCGGTGCAAGCATCGCTTCGACGACTTCGACGGCGCGTGATTCGAGGTCGCTGTCGTGCCACGTCGAAGCGGGCAAAAATTCCATAAACGGTTTGACATCGCGTTCGCGGAAATCTTCCTCATCGCCTTCTAAAACCAATGTGTCGCCGTCCCTGATTTCAGTTTCGGGCGAGAGCGCGAACAACTTTTTGTTTTTTCGTTCGATGGCGACGACGCTCACGCCGAAGTCTTCGCGCAAGGTGCTTTCCGATAATTGCTTGCCGATCAGAAACGATTTTTCCGGCACTTTTGCGCGAAAAAGATTTTCGCCTAAGTGATACGCCGAGATTAGATCGTCCCGTTCTTCTTTGTTCGGCGCGAGTGTTCGCTCAAGCGGCGATTCACCCGGAAGACTTTTGCGACCGATTAACGCGATGTATAAAATGCCCGCGATAACGATTGGAATGCCGACCGGCGCAAAGTCGTAAAGACTGAAGACTTTGATTCCGTTGTCGTTAAGTATCGAATTAACCACGATATTTGAAGTCGTCAAAAGCGTCGCCATTCCACCCAAAATCGTCCCGAACGCCAGCGGCATCAGCAGCCGCGAATTATTGACATCAGCCTTTTTCGCCGCGCCCGAAGCCGCCGGAAGCAAAACCGCCGCCGCCGCGATATTGTTCATAAACAGTGACAGAAACGCGCCCGCGATCATCACGGCAACAACCAGCCGAAGCTCGCTTTTGCCGCCGACTTTGAGCAAAATATTACCAACTTGCTCAGTCACGCCCGTTCTCTGCAAAGCCTCCGCCAAAATAAAAATCGCCATAATCGTAATCACGGCGGAACGCGAAAAACCCGAAAATGTTTCCTGCGGAGTCAAAACGCCGCTCACGCCGAGCGCGACAACGACAAGCAACGCAACCAAATCCGCCGGTATTTTTTCAGTCAGAAAGAGAATTAAGGCGATGCCGAGAATGACAAAAGTAATTATTAAATGTTGGGTTTCCATTACCTTTTATCAAGTATAGAGCGGAAAAAGATGTGATTCAATGAGTGTTTTTATTAATCCCAAAGCCCGTCTTCGTCATATTCTATTTTGTGATTATCCAAAATTTTACGAAATTCGTCCTTGTAAGAAACTTTTTGATGAAATTCTTTTTGGTCGGCGATGTATTTTTTCTCAAATTCATCTTCCGAACGGCTGATTGTAAATGCACCGTAACCTTCCTGCCAATCAAAATCAGCGATTTTCCTTCGCATAAACTCCGCGCTTCGTTTTTTAACGATTTCGATAACTTTATCTACGCTCAAAACCCGCGACTGAGCAAAAATAATGTGAATATGTTCAACGCCGCCTCCGATAATCAAAGCAGGTGAATAAAGTTCGTCAAAAAGTATTTTGGAAATTTTATCGTAAAGAAAAGGCTCGACTTCTTCTGTAATACGCGGTTCTTGATTCTTCGTCGAAAAAATAACGTGAATCAAGACTTGTGAATGATTTATCGGATTCATTTTTACTCGCTTTCTTAACGGTTTAGATAAAGTTTGCCATCGGTTGACATATATTTACCTCAACTAAATCCGATCTGACTTTTAATCAATTCTACAACAATTTTAGATGTTACATCAGTTCCTGTTTTGATCGAAAAATCTTTTACGGCGGAGAGAAATGCTTTAACTTTTCCTTTGCTCGGATTTTCGTTTTGAACTTCAAGCGTCAAAGCATCAACGACTTCGATAGCTTCTTCTCTATCTTCGTCCGGCAAAGATTGAAACTCTCGTTTCAGAGTTGCCAATTGCTCCAGAATCTCGGAAAAGTTTTGTCCGATATTTTGATTTACATTAGCTACGTTGTGGTTTCCGGTTTGAACCGAACCAACAGGTGCGTGGAAATTTTGTGTAATAGGTGAAGAGTATTGATTGATTAAATCTGTTTCTTTTTTAATTGTCATTTCCTGTTCCTCAAGTTGCTCCTCTATGTAGTTTATAAATTTTTCCAAATGTATTTCCTTAAAGATTGATAGATACTCCATATCCATACCTTTTTGATTATTAGGATAATCATAAACGCTTACCTCTATTGGATAAATACTTCCAATCAAAATTCCTCTCAATTCTCCAATATCTGAAGGTTGGTTAGATACCCTTCGCAAAATTTCAAATGCGACTGCAACAGATTCTTCAAGCGAAGCATTTTCAATTATTTGCCTAGCTGAAAAAAGAAGACTAACCTGATAGCCTGCATTCGGATATTTTGTGCGTAATGAATGTCCAACTTTTTCAAGAAATGGTTCGTTATCAAAAAACACCCAAAATTCTTTAAGAATCTGGGCAAAGCTATTGAAACTAGCAGACCTAAGTTGCTTAAATCGCTTTTCTACTTTTTGCTTTAAACTCATACTTTGAAATTCAATCTATGAATATATTTGCCACATCTTTTAATTCCGACGTAACTCGCGTTTTTGGCAGTGAATTTAGAAAATCTTTGCCGTAGGATTTTGTGCGTAGTCTTGTATCCAATAAGGCAATCACGCCTTTGTCGGTTTTGCTGCGGATTAATCGCCCGATTCCCTGTTTGAGTGTGATGACAGCTTGCGGAACGCTATAATCGAAGAATGATTTGCCGCCGTTGTCGTCTATAAATCTTGTTCGGGCGGCGACGATTGGATCGCTTGGGACGGCGAACGGGAGTTTGTCAATGATGACGCAGGAGAGTTGGTCACCGCGCACGTCAACGCCTTGCCAGAAACTCGAAGTCGCAAATAAAACGGCGTTCGGAGTTTTGCGGAATCTTTCGAGAAGTCCGGCTTTCGACATTGAACCTTGCACGAGGCACGGATAATTGACGCGCATCGAAACAAGTTCGTAGAGCGCGTTCATCGAAAAATTGCTGGTCGAAAGCACGAAGGCGCGTCCGTGTGTGATCTGTAAAAGTTTGATGATTTCGTTTGCCGCCATCTGCGTATATTCAGGCGCACGCGGGTCGGGCATCGCTTTCGGAATGTAAATTATCGCCTGTTTTTCGTAATTAAAAGCGGACGGTGCGAGCAGAGTTTCCGTTTTTTCGTCGTCCAAACCGAGCCGGTCTTTGATGAAATTGAATTTCCCGTTAGTCGAAAGCGTCGCCGAAGTTAAAACGACGGTTTCGGTTTTCTCAAACAATTTTTCCTGCAAAAGAGAGGAAACATCAATCGGCGAAGCTCGCAGAAAAATTCCGCGACCACGTTTTTCGAGCCAGTAAACGTAATTTTTCTCCGACTGCGTGCAGATAAAATCCATATCGAAACGCGCCTGCCGGACACGTTTCAGCAAACTTTCAGCTTCGGGCATTTTTTCGGCGTGAATGTCAACGGCGGCTTCGATTCGTTCGAGTGCGTCATCAAGTATCTTATGTGCTTCGCCTAAAGGCGTATCTATAGTTTCGCCTTTGTGGTTTCTTTCTCTAAAGGTATTTGGGTGCAAAGGGAATCTACCCTCCTGATTGCGCGTCTGCGTGAAACGAATCCAAAATTGATCTGCCAACCCCATAGTGTTAGCGCAAAGTTTAGACAAATTGCGGACTGCTATTGCATCATCAGATATTGGTAATTTATCAACATCACGCAAAAGCTCATCAATTTGAAAACTAGAAATCTGAAAGCCGAAGTAATCAGCAGCAATATCTTCGATCAGGTGCGCTTCGTCAAAAATAACACCTCCGTAATCAGGTAAAACCTTTCCGTATTGATTACCGCGCACGTTTAAGTCAGCGAAGAAAAGATGATGATTAACAATAATTATATCTGCATCATCGGCTTGCTGACGCATTCGCGTAATAAAACACGGCTCAAAGTCAGGACATTTTTGCCCAATACAGGTCTCTGATTTGGCATTGATTCGACTCCAAAATGAAATATTTTCCGGTAGGTTCGTGAGTTCAGCACGATCACCTGTTTTAGTTTCAGTTGACCATTGACGAACTTCTTCAAAATAATCTACTTCGTCTAATCCATCTAGAATTGGCTGTTTCTCTGCCTTTTTGATTTTGTAAAGACAAGCATAATTAGAGCGACCTTTCATGTATGCGGCATCAAAATTGTTTTTGTGAAGGCTCTTAACTTTAATTTGCTTTAAAATTTCCGGTATTACTTTTTTCAAAAATGGAATGTCTTTTTCCATCAGTTGTTCTTGTAAATTCTTCGTGCCGGTCGAGATAATGACGCGTCTATTTGAAGCTAGCGAAGCAAGAATTGCTGGAATAAGATATGCCAGCGTCTTGCCGGTGCCAGTTCCAGCTTCGACAATAAGGTGTTTTTTATCTATAAATGCTCGTGTAACGGCTTCCGCCATTTTGATTTGTCCGAGGCGGTGTTCGTAGTCTTTATGATATTTGGCGATGAGTCCGCCATTGCCGAAAATTTCTTCCACTTTGCTTTATTTTTCCTGATTTTTTGGTTTTCTATTGACAGTGAATGCGGTTTCTTGCAAACATTAAACTTTATCAAGAAAACCTTTTTTGATTATTGCTTGTGTTCTATTTTTATTGTAACAAAATTTGAGATTTCTTTCGCGGATTCGCGGTGATGTTTGAGTTGCGTTCTTTTCACAGTTTTTTTGAATAAATATATTTCATTCGCCCTTATTTTAATTTTATCAATTTACCAACAAAGTTTCGTTTTTAGCTTTAAGGAGGCTTGTTAATGCAAAAAAGTTTGACAGCAGGAATTCGCAATCGGGTTCTGCTTGGTATGTTTGTTTTGGGGTTGATAACGGCAATTATTGTTGTTCCTTACCAATTTCGTTCATCGGCAGGCGGTCAGAAGACTTCCAAAGGTCTTTTGCAAAGAACCGAAAGTCACGCCGGCGGTTTAGAAAATTATGACATTCGCACCGACAAATCGGCGTTTGAAAAACTCGCCGGATTTCGTCAGGCGCAGAGCAAAAATGCGGCGCAGGTTGCCGATATTCGCGGCGCATTTATCGCCGGTGAAGAATCTCTGCGGTCAAAAGTTCCGACTTTAAAGGTCGAATATAACTCGGACATTAAAATTCCCGAAGTCATCGCGCCGGATGTCAAAATGGGGCGCAATTTTTTGACGAAGAATTCAAGCGCGAAACATTCGGATATTCTCCGCAACTTCGTCAAGGAAAACAATTCGCTGATCGGCGTTGACGATTCGCAAGCCGAAAACCTGAAAGTGACGGCGGATTATACAAACCCGGACGGCAATCTTTCGTTCGCGCACCTCGAACAAACGATCAACGGCATTCCGGTTTTTCGCGGCGAGATCAAAGCCGGATTTACGAAGCAGGGCGAAATGATCCGCGTCATTAACAACCTCGCGCCGGGACTCGATTACGCGTCGCTTTCGGGCGATTTTCGCAATCCTGCCGATGCCGTCAAAGCGGCTGACGGATTTCTCAATCAAGAATCAAAAAGTAATTTGGCTGTCAATCAGGCGGTTTCAAATGATTTGAAAACCGTTTTCGGCAGCGGCGATTGGGCGACGACGGCGGAGAAAATGTATTTCCCGACCGAACCCGGCGTGGCAATTCCGGCGTGGCGAGTTTTAATTTGGGAGCCGGTTAATGCCTATTACGTCATTGTTGATGCCGAATCGGGCGCGATGTTATGGCGTAAAAATATTACCGAAGATCAAACACAATCCGCGACTTACAATGTTTACGTCAATCCGAACGCGATGATTAATGTCGCCGACAATCCGTTTCCGCTGACTCCGGGACCGGTTACGCCGAACGGTCAACAAGGTGCGGCGATCAATCGAACAATGACGACGCTCATCGGCAACGAACCGCCTTACACATTCAATAATAACGGCTGGATCACGGACGGCGGCAACGACACGGACGGCAACGCCGTCGAAGCCGGACTCGACCGCGACGCGACTGACGGCGTTGATATAACGAACGGTCGGTCGGTCGGCACAAATCGTGTATTTAACTTCGCGCTTAATCCGTCTAATCCGAATACGAATTCCGGCGACACGCCGATTCCGGCAGGCGAAGCAGTTTCAGGCTGCACGACAATCGTTCAGCCGCACGGAATGAACGACGCGCAGCGGGCGGCGATCACGCAGCTTTTCTACATTAATAATCGTTATCACGACGAACTTTACCGGCTCGGATTTACCGAACAGGCACAAAATTTCCAAAATAGTAATTTCGGTCGCGGCGGCGCGGAAAACGACCGCGTTTCAGCCGAAGCGCAGGATTGTTCGGGAACGAATAACGCCAATTTTTCGACTCCGGCGGACGGCGGACGCGGACGGATGCAGATGTATCTGTGGACGGGTCCGACACCCGATATTGACGGCGATTTGGACGCGGAAGTCATTATTCACGAACATACGCACGGATTGTCAAATCGTCTGCACGGCAACTCCAGCGGACTTTCGTCCAATATGTCGCGCGGAATGGGCGAAGGCTGGTCGGACTTTTACGCGCACTGTTTGCTGAGTGAACCGAGCGATCCAATCAACGGAATTTATACTGTCGGCGGCTACGATACATATCAAATCATCGGCGGATTTACGAATAATTTTTATTACGGAATTCGGCGTTTCCCGAAGGCGGTTAGAGCATTTACGGGCGGTCCGAACAATTTGCCGCACAATCCGCTGACGTTTGCCGACGTGGACGCTTCGCAATTTAACATTAACGACGGCGCATTTGCGCGTGGTCCGGTCGGTTCATCAACCGTTGACCAGGTTCACAATCTCGGCGAAATATGGAGTTCCGCGCTGTGGGAAGTCCGCGCCAAATTGGTGACACGGCTCGGTTGGGCGGTCGGAAACCGCAAAACTTTACAGCTTGTCACTGACGGAATGAAACTCGCGCCATTGGGACCGACGATGATTCAGGAACGCGATGCGATTATCGCGGCGGCACAGGCAAGTTCGCTTGCGCCGCAGTCGAATGCAGATGTTGCCGACACTTGGGCGGGTTTTGCGATTCGCGGAATGGGTTTCAGCGCAAATGTTCTCAATCAGGGAAACGGCGCGAACGATACGCGCGTGACGGAAGCCTTCGATTCGCCGAATTTACAGCAAAATCCGACTTTCACGGTCAGCGATTCGACCGGCGATAATGACGGCTTTCCCGAACCGGGCGAAACTTTGACGTTGACGATTCCGCTGACGAATATCACCGGAAACGTCGCCAATAATACGACTCTGCAAGTGGTCGGCGGCGGTTCGGCAAATTACGGCGCAATCAATAACGGCGTGACTGCCAGCCAAAATGTCAGTTATACCGTTCCGGCGAATACGCCTTGCGGCAGCACGATTACGCTGACGTTCAATGTCAACAGCAGTCTCGGCGCGACGAGTTTTACGCGGACAATTATCATCGGCGTATCACAAACAACCTTTACCGAAAACTTCGACGGCGTAACATCTCCGAATTTTCCGGCAGGCTGGACGGCTGTTTCAGTCAGCAGCGGAATTAACTTTGTCAATTCGACAGTCAATCCCGATACGGCGGCAAATTCTGCATACGCACCTGATCCGACAACCGTCGGCGGCGGGTCGGATTTGACTTCACCTTCGATACCGATCACGGCACAGGCGGCAACCGTTTCGTTCCGCAATCGTTATGATACGGAAGGCGGCTGGGACGGCGGCGTTCTTGAAATCAGCATCGGCGGCGGCGCGTTTCAGGATATAATTGCGGCAGGCGGCAGGTTTATCCAAAACGGCTACAACAACACACTCGGAGCGGGTGTCAATAATCCGTTGGCGAACCGCACGGCTTGGAGCGGAAATTCAAATGGTTACATTACATCAATCGTGCAGCTTCCGGCTTCGGCGGCAGGACAAAACATTCAACTGAAATGGCGTTTCGGCGCGGACGACAATACCGTCGGCACGGGCGCAAATCCGGGTTGGTATGTTGATACAATCAGAGTTAACGGCAGTTATGCCTGTTCGTTTACACCGAATTCGGTTAAGTCACGCGCCGATTTTGACGGCGACGGCAGAACCGATCTGTCGGTCTTCCGTCCGTCCGAAGGCAACTGGTATTTGAATAATTCGACGAGCGGATTCACTGTTGGTCATTGGGGACTTTCATCCGATATTGTTGCACCGGGCGATTTTGACGGTGACGGCAAAGCCGATTTATCAATCTTTCGCCCATCAACCGGCGTTTGGTATGTTTTGAGAAGTTCAGACAACGGCGCAAGCATTTTCAACTTTGGATTGAACGGCGATATTCCGGTTGCCGGCGATTACGACGGCGATAATAAAACAGATTTTGCCGTTTTCCGTCCGTCAACGAATGTCTGGTATATCCAAAATAGTGGCGGCACAACGACAACTTCGTTCGGCGCGGCAAACGATGTTCCGGTCAGAGCCGATTACAACGGTGACGGAAAGACGGACATTGCCATTTTCCGACCATCAACCGGACAATGGTGGATTGCCAACAGCGGCGGCGGAATCAGCGTGACAAACTTCGGAATTTCGACCGACAAACCCGTTCCGGCGGATTATGACGGCGACAATAAGGACGACATCGCGGTTTACCGCAACGGACTTTGGTATATTCAGCGAAGTTCCAACGGCACGGTGGACGTTGTTTCATTCGGTTTATCGGGCGACGTTCCGGTTCCGGGCGACTACGACGGGGACGGTAAGGACGATCAGGCAATTTACCGTAGCGGAACTTGGTGGCTCAACCGTTCGACAGCGGGTGTTGCGGCAACGGCTTTCGGCATTTCGAGTGATGCACCGATTCCTTCTAAATACATTCCGTAATTAGGGATAGATTCTGGAAAACAAACTTTTGTTTTCCAGTGAAACGGCTTTTCAGCAACTATTTCGTTTCTGAAAAGCCGTTTTTCTAATATTTTTCAAAATTATTTTGGATATACTTCGATAATTTTAAGCAAAACTTTTTTTGGAAACCGTCGTTTTAATAACATTTTTGTCGAAAATTGATTGACTGTAATTTTAATTTCTGTTAGAAATAATTTCTAACATCTAAAATATTCATTCCGCGACATCGCATTTCTAATTTATGGGATTTTTAATACGGCAATAATATATTTTTATCTTTTTAATTTTTCCGCCGTGTAATTTGCCGTGTTTTATTAGTCGGTCAGGTTTCTGAAATTAGCTTAATGACTATATTTTATTTGTCCGATACATACTTTTCTTCGTCCTTATTTTTAAGGTTATAAAATCATAAACTACTTCCCGAAAAGTAGTGAATTTACCCGTTTTTAGCTTTGAGGAGGGCTTACAAATGCAAAAAAATTCTAAGGCGGAAGGTCGTCGGACACTTCTGTTATGTTTAGTAGTATTTGGATTGATGGCGGCATTGTTTATTTTGCCGCGTCAATTCAGTTCACTGGCAGGCGGTCAGAAAACCAAAGGTTTGGTTCAAAAAACCGTTAGTCAGGAAGAAGGAATAGAAAATTACGATATTCGTGAAGACAAGACTGCCTTTGAAAAAATCGAAGGTTTCCGTCAATCACAAAATAAAGATGCAGTCGCAGTTGCCGACATCCGCAGCGGATTTGTGCGCGGTGAGGAAGAACTCAAGACGCGCATCCCGAATGCGAAAGTCGAATACAACGCTGACATTCGCACACCGGAAGTCATCACCCCGGACGTTTGGAAAAACGAAATCCAGATGCTGACGGCACCTTCGTCCGCAAAACGTGCGGACATTCTCCGCAATTTCGTCAAGGAAAACAATTCGCTGATCGGCGTTTCGCAGGATCAGGCGGATTCGTTAAAAGTCACGGCGGATTACACCAATCCCGACGGCAATTTGTCGTATGCACATCTTGAACAAACAATTAACGGCATTCCGGTTTTTCGCGGCGAAGTAAAAGCCGGTTTCACGAAAGACGGACGCGTTATTCGCGTTATCAACAACCTCGCGGCAGGTTTGGATTACGGGTCGCTTTCAACTGATTTCGGTGATCCGCTGAACGCCGTTAAATCGGCTGCCGGTTACATCAAACGTGACACCGAAAAATTAGACTTAAAAGTCAACAGTGCGAAATCCAACGACTTAAAAACTTCGTTTGGAGTCGGCGATTGGGGAACAACGGCAGAAAAAATGTATTTTCCGACCGAACCGGGTGTGGCTGTTCCGGCTTGGCGTATTCTGATTTGGGAGCCGGTTAATGCTTATTACGTCATTGTTGATGCAGCAAGCGGAACGATGCTCTGGCGCAAAAACATTGCCGCTGACCAAACTCAATCCAGCACCTATAATGTTTATGCCAACACGACCAGTTTGAGCAGATCATTAGACAGTCCGGCACCAGCAAGTCCGGGACCGATTGATCCGTCAACCAATTTTCAGGCTCCTTTGGCAACCCGCACAAATGTTACCTTACTGGGTAATGAAGCAGCCGACGGACTGACTTTCAACAATCTCGGCTGGATCACGGACGGCACCAACGGCACGGACGGCAACACGACCGGCAACGCGACTATTGCCGGTCTCGATATTGACGGCATCAACGGTGTTGACGCTCCACTCAACGGAACGGGACGCGTTTACAATTTTAACTGCACACCGGGCAATGTTACCGGCGGTGTGGACGGCGGCGACGATAATCAGTCGGTTGCTTGTCGCGGACTCGCGGTGACGCAGTTGTTCTATCTGACCAACCGTTATCACGATTCACTTTATAAAGTCGGATTCACGGAACCGGCTCGTAACTTCCAAAACGACAACTTCGGACGCGGCGGAGCAGCGGTTGACCGTGTTTCGGCAGAAGCACAGGATTCATCCGGCACGAATAATGCTAACTTTGCAACTCCGGCAGACGGCACATCCGGTCGAATGCAGATGTTTCGTTTTACCGGACCGACTCCGGGACGGGACGGCGATTTGGATGCCAACGTCGTTTTCCACGAATTGACGCACGGAACCTCAAACCGACTGGTTGGTAACGGCAGCGGATTGACAACAAACCGTGCCGGCAGCAGCGGCGAAGGTTGGGGCGATTTCTACGCTTTTCTTCTGCTTTCTAAAACAGCCGATCCGATTAACGGCGTTTACTCAACCGGCGGCTACATTACATACAGATGCTGCGGTTTGACGACATTTACGACTAATTACTATTACGGCATCAGACGTTTGCCGTATGCACCGATAGGATTTACGGGCGGACCGAGCAATCGCCCGCACAATCCGCTGACACTTGCCGACATCGGAACGACGACGGCAACCGATGCGGCTTACGGATGCAGTACTTTGATTACCTGCCCCGGCACGGCGAACGAAGTTCACAACGCCGGTGAAATCTGGGCAGTAACGGGTGTCGAAGTTTGGGCGCAGTTTGTCAACCGTCTCGGTCACGATGCGGGAACACTGAAAACGCTTCAGCTTTATACAGATGGAATGAAACTTTCCCCGCTCAATCCGACATACATTCAATCGCGTGATGCGATTATCGCAGCGGCGGCGGCAAGTCCGTTAGCACCGGAAGCGACGATGGACGTTGCCAATGTTCGTGAAGGTTTCAGACTTCGCGGAATGGGATTCAGCGCAACCGACAACGGCACGGCGGTTGTCGAAGCATTTGACAGAGCCGATCTGACGACGAATACCGTAACCGTCACATCGGGTAACAATCTGCTCGAACCGAACGAATGTAATACCCTGAATGTCCCGATTACCAACAATGCGGCAAACGACGCAACGGGCATTACAGCGGTGCTTTCGTCAACGACACCGGGCATTACGGTAACTCAGCCGAATTCGGCATACCCGAATATCGTTGCCGGCGGCGGTCCGACAAACAACACGACACCGTATCAGGTTTCGGTTGCAAACACGGTCGCTTGCTTTACAACGGCGAATTTCACCTTGACGGTGACATATACGGGCGGCGGCGGCAGTTCACCGGCGACATTCAACTTCTCATTGCCGGTCGGCATTCAAGGGTTGAATTATGCGTTCACATCGCAAACCGGACAAACAATTCCGGCAGGCGGAACGCTTATCGCAGGCAGTCAGGCTGACGATGCGGCAGTCGCATTGACATTGCCGACAGGTTGGGCATCAACCGTTTACGGCACGGCGGTAACATCTCTTAGTGCCAGCACGAACGGTATATTGGCGGTTAATGCAGCTGCCTCTACCGCGTTCTCTAATACAGCACTTCCAGGTGCAGTCGGCGGTCCGACATTGCTTCCGTATTGGGACGATCTTGTTTTGGATACGACGAATGTTACCGGCGGCGGTATTTACACAAACACGACCGGAGCTGCTCCGAACCGTCAATTCATCGTCGAATGGCGGGCGCAGCATTTCAGCGAAACAGTGAATGGACCGATTACTACCAATTTTGCGGTCGTGCTGACCGAAGGATCGGATGTTATTCGGTATGTCTATGTTTCGACCGGAATCGGAACACAGTTAGACGGTCTAAGCGCAACAGTCGGGGTGCAGGCAGCCGCGACCGGAACGCAATTTACGCAGTTCTCGTTTAATACCGCCAGTCTGTCTGCCGGACTGGGACTGACCGGCGCACGTCCTCCGGGAATGTGTACACCGGGAACCGGCACTTGCAGCGCAGCCGCGCCGGTCAAATCACGCGCCGACTTTGACGGCGACGGCAGAACCGATTTGTCGGTCTTCCGTCCGTCGGAAGGCAATTGGTATTTGAACCGTTCAACGACGGGTTTTAGTGTCATCAAATGGGGCGTAATGGGCGATGTTCTCACACCGGGCGATTTTGATGGTGACGGCAAAGCCGATACCGCAATTTTCCGTCCCGATGCAAACTCGGCAAATCCCGACTTCTTTATCCTGAACAGCAACGGATCTACCGTTTCAGGTGTGTCGTGGGGACTGGCAGGAGATATTCCGGTCGTTGCCGATTATGACAACGATGGCAAATCGGATGTTGCCGTTTATCGTCCGTCGGACAATACGTTCTATATTCTGAACAGCGGCGGCGGTATAACCGTGAGAAAATACGGTATTGCCGGAGATATTCCGGTTGTCGGAGATTTCATCGGCGATGCCAGAGCGGATTTGACCATCTACCGACCGTCAACCAATCAATGGTGGACTGTTAACGGAGCCAGTGATGTGGTCAGAGTGTTCGGTGCAGCGGGTGACATTCTCGTCCCGGCTGATTACGACAACGACAACAAAGATGATCTGGCGGTCTTCCGTCCGTCAACCGGACAGTGGATTTACCAGCCGAGCAGCGGCGGCGCAGCCGTGTTCACGACTTGGGGAACATCGGGCGACGTTCCGGTTCCGGGAGACTATGACGGTGACGGTAGAGATGATTTTGCGATTTACCGCAACGGTCAATGGTGGCTCAACCGTTCAACTGCCGGAATCTCAGTTCAGAGTTTCGGCGTAGCAACGGACAAAGCGATCCCAAGATCGTATGTTCCGTAATAAACTGAAAGCGGAGAGATTACAAAAATATTTTTTTCCGCTTTCTCCAACTTTCAGGCTGACGGCTCAAGATTTTCTTTGACCGTCAGCCTTTTTTTTTGCTAAATTCTAGAGAGGAAGATTTTCCCCGAAAAATTAATACTTTGTTAATTGCCTTTTATTTGTTTAGTTTATAAAATCAAACACCCCCGCTAAATTTATGCTTGAAACCGTCAGAGAATTTGTCCCGTTAGCCGTTAAAGAAGAAACTTCCAATCTTGTTTTACCTGCGCCGCCCGATGTTAATCCCTTCTTCAACCGCGAACTAAGCTGGCTCGAATTTAACCGTCGTGTGCTGAATGAAGCGTTGGAAGAGTCAAATCCGCTGCTTGAACGACTGAAATTTTTAGCAATTTTCTCGACCAATCTCGATGAATTTTTTATGATTCGCGTGTCCGGTTTAAAAGAACAAATCGCCGAAGGTGTCAGCAAACTTTCGCGTGACGGACTTTCACCTGCCGAACAACTTCGGGAAATCCGCGAGCGTCTGCGCCCGTTGCTCAATGAACAGATGGATTGTCTGAACAAAGAAATTCTTCCGACTCTTGCCGAGCAGGGCATCAAAATTTATTCGTATCAAGATTTGAATAAATCCGAAAAAAAACGACTCGACGAATATTTTTTGAAAAAAGTTTTTCCAGTTCTGACACCGCAAGCCGTTGATGTCAGTCACCCGTTTCCGTATGTTTCAAATCTCAGTCTGAATCTCGGTCTGATCGTCGAACCCGAAGATGATTTCCAACACGAAAAGCTCGGACATCTTTTTACGAATCGCCGTTTTGCGCGAATTAAATTGCCGCCGAATGTTTCGCGGCTGATTCCGATTGACGACAGCGAATCGAGATTCGTGCTGCTCGGCGAACTGATTTCGGCGAATGTCGAATCTCTTTTCCCGAATATGAAAACGGGTAAACCGTGTCTTTTTCGCATTACCCGCGATGCCGACATCGAAATCCGCGAAGACGAGGCGGGCGATATTCTCCGCACAATCGAACTCGAACTCCATCACCAAAAACGCTTTAGTTTTCCTGTTCGGATGGAAGTCGCGGCAGCGATGCCTGACGAAATGGTTGATTATCTGACAGGTTCAATCGGTCTCACCGATCAGGATGTTTTTCGCGTTGACGGATTTTTGAATATTCCCGATATGATGCGGCTTTACTCGCTCGACCGTCCCGATTTGAAGGACAAACCGATTACTTATTCGATTCCTGCCGCGATTCGCCGCAACAAAGAAAACATTTTCGATGCACTCAAAGAACGCGATATTCTGCTGCATCATCCATACACGGCTTACAGCACGGTCACGGATTTTATTGATGCCGCCGCTGAAGACGAACAGGTTTTGGCAATTAAAATCTGTCTTTACCGTGCCGGGAAAGATTCGCCCGTTATCAAATCACTCGTCAAAGCAAGCCGCAACGGGAAACAAGTTGCCGCTCTCGTCGAATTAAAAGCGCGTTTTGACGAAGAAAACAATATCGAATGGGCGCGAAGACTCGAAGCCGAAGGCGTTCACGTCGTTTACGGTGTGCGCGGAATGAAAACGCACTCAAAAGTCGCGCTCATTGTCCGCAGCGAAAACGATGAACTGCGCCGCTACGTCCACATTGCGACCGGAAATTATAACCCGACGACTTCGCGCATCTACACTGATTTAGGCTTGCTGACCAGCGATGCGGAAATCGGCGCGGACGCAACCGATTTGTTTAATTTTCTGACAGGTTACGGTTATCAGAACGAATTTCGCCAACTGCTCGTCGCGCCGGTCAACTTACGCGAAAAAATGATCGAAATGATTCGCCGCGAAACCGACAATAAAAAGACCGGCAAAGATGCACGAATCATCGTTAAAATCAACAGTCTGACCGACGACAAAATCATCAACGCGCTTTACCTCGCCAGCCAAGCCGGAGTGAAAATTGATTTAATCATTCGCGGAATTTGTGCGCTGCGTCCGGGCATCGAAAATCTCTCGGAAAATATTCGCGTTATTTCCATCGTCGGACGCTTTCTCGAACACAGCCGGATTTTCTATTTCGCCAACGACGGCAATGCGGAAATTTACATCGGCAGCGCGGATTGGATGCACCGCAACCTCGACCGCCGCGTCGAAGCCGTTGTCCCGATCAAAGACGAAGTCCACAAAATCTATCTCAAAGAAGAAATTCTCGCCGCCTATTTACAGGACAATGTGAACTCTTCGATTCTCCAACCCGACGGAACTTACGAAAAAATCGAGGTTACGGAAGACGAAATCGAATTCGATTCACAAGCCTATTTCGTCGGACAAGAAATTTAAGTCAGAACCCTGAGCGGTAGCTGCGGGTTAATTTTTCTTAACAAACTTTTAATGTTGACGGTCACAGAAAGCGTCAGCAAACGGTTAAAGATCCTTTGCAAACTTCGATATTCAAAATATCAAAAATATTTTCTCCCACGAAAATATTAAGCATAAAACGTCAAAAAAATCTCGACATAATTGTTGAGGAGCGGCTAAACTTAGATTATTAAGTTTGAATTACTTTTATTATCAATTCATTGACTTTCCTCCCGCCAAAGCATAAATTTTAACCATCGGGCAAAATTCTTAGACTTTCGCCTTTTCCAAATCGTCAAATAAATTAATAAATCATTTCCCCCTATTTTTAGGAGTAAAAAATTAAATGAAAGTTACTGGTCGTAGGTTGATATTTACGAAACTGTCGGTTATTTTGACCGCTGTTTTGTTCGTTGGCGGAACGCTTTTTTTTGCGAATAAAACCGAAAAAGTCAGTGCCGCGTCGTCGGGTCCGTCGGCTTCACATACGAACGCCCCCGGCGAAGACAACTGCACTTCCTGTCACGGCGATTTTGCTGTCAACAGCGGCACGGGAAGCGTGTCAATTTCAACTTTGCCGGCAAATTATCTGCCGAATCAGCAAATTCCGATTACCGTGACGACCGCGCAAACCGGCGCGACGATTTACGGATTTCAGTTCACGGCGATTGATTCGACCGGCAAAAAGGTCGGAACTTACACGTTGCCGGTGCAAAGTCCGACGAAAATGCAGTTGGTTGACGGCATCGTCGGCGGCAATCAGCGGCAATATGTCGAACACACGGTTGACGGCATTATCCCGACGATGTTCGGCTCGAATTCGTGGACATTTACCTGGAAAGCACCAACGCAGCGCGTCGGCAAAGTCAGATTTTACGTCGCCGGAAATGCCTCGAACAGTGACGGGCAAACTTCGGGCGATTACATTTACACTTCGACGAAAAGCACTCTTTCGGGCAGTGCGCTTTCCAATTTTGATGCGGACGGCAAAAGCGATTTCGCCGTTTTTCGCCCGTCAACCAATGTTTGGTATGCGCTTAACAGCACTGACGGAAATTTTCAGGCACTGCAATTCGGTTCGAGCGGCGACAAGATCGCGCCGGGAGATTATGACGGCGACGGCAAAACAGATTTCGCCGTCTGGCGACCTTCGACCGGCGTTTGGTATGTGCAGAAAAGCACCGGGGGTTTTTTGATTACGCAATTCGGTTCCAACGGTGATATTCCTGTTCCGGGAGATTATGACGGCGATGGCAAAACCGATGTCGCGGTTTACCGACCTTCGACCGGCGTTTGGTATATTTACCGCAGTTCTAACGGGACTTACGACATTCGCCAATTCGGTCTCAGCACCGACAAAATCGCGCAGGGAGATTACGACGGCGACGGCAAAACCGACCTTGCCGTTTGGCGACCGTCAACCGGCGTTTGGTATATCTGGAAAAGTTCGGACAACAATTACATCATCTACAACTTCGGTCTGAACGGCGACAAACCCGTCCAAGCCGATTACGACGGCGACGGCAAAATTGACATCGCGGTTTTCCGACCTTCAAACAGCGTTTGGTATCTGCAACGCTCGACCGCCGGATTCGGCGCAACACAATTCGGTGTTTCGACCGACAAACCTGTTCCGGCGGATTATGACGGCGACGGATTAGCCGATGTCGCCGTTTATCGTAACGGCGTTTGGTATGCGTTTAGAAGCACCGATTCGGGAGTTTCAATCGTTTCATTCGGTCTGTCAGGCGATTTACCGATTGCCGGCGGTTATCTCGCTGAATAATTTTTCATCATTATAAAAAAGAAAGCCCAAGTTTTTCAAAAACTTGGGCTTTCTTTTTTACGAAACAACCACTGATTTTAACCTTCGCCGGTTGCCGGAGTCGGTGTTGGTGTCGGCGTTGATGTCGCCGGTGTTGCGGTCGGTGTCACAACCGGAGTTGCGGTCGGCACCGGAGTCGCGGTCGGCACCGGAGTTGCCGTCGGTATCGGTGTCGGAGTCGGTATCGGTGTCGGTGTCGGCGGTGGCGGCGTTGGTGTCGGTGTTGGAATTGGAGTCGGCGGCGGCGGCGGCGGCGGCGATGGGGTAATAACCGGTACCGGTCCCGGATTCGGCAGATCGGTATTGCCCTGTGAATCGCGCGGAACAACGGCTTCTCTGAATTGAATATTGCGAACACCGATTTGCGTCGTGCCGTCAACCGACCGTTTATAGCCGTCCTGTAAAGCGTAGGCAGTTTCAACCGTCATACTCGGTTCGATTGTCCGCACAATCGAAGACTTGTCCAAGTCGAATTGCTGTTGGGGCTGTCCTAAAATCGTCGTATCGAGATCGGGTTTCAAAACGTAGCGCAATTGTAATGTTAAGAAATGTTCCGCAACCACGCTGTCAATCAAACCGCTGCCTTTGACACCGAAAACGCGGCGTACCAAATGGCTTTGGGCATCAACAAAGTATTGAATTATTTGAATTCTTTGTAAAATCGTCGGGTAACTTCCGTAGTTGGTTACGGAAGAAATTTGTCCGCTCCAACCTGTTCGGTTAAGTGAATATGCGTCGCCGTCGCCCCAGGTGATTTTGCCGTTTCCGGCATTAACATTCGTTACTGTTCCGAAAACTCCGGCAACTCCGTTTGATAAAAAATAAATCTCGCCGTTTCTGAAATCACCGATTCGCGTTGACGGAATATTAATTTCACCATTATTGTAATTAACTTCCCAATTAGCCAAATCTATCGGTGAAAAACTCGCATCTCTGGTCAGAATCGTTATTCTATCGGTCATCGGCAGCACATTGATTGCCGGAGATGCGTAACTAACGGCAGTTCCGCTCGGAACATTATCGTCGGACACGACCATTCCGAGATTGACGTAGCCGACACCGCCCGGATCAATTACGGCGGATGTTCGCGCCGTCAGATTTTGCGTCACGAAATTTGTCGGAACCCAAACATTCGCCAATCCGCGTAAGCCGTCGCCGGCAACTAAAAGGTCGCGTGTCAGATATTCCTGCCCGTTGCGAAGTCCCTGTGTCGCCGTCGTCATTTCAAAATTGGCGTTGGCAGTCGTAATCGCGCCGCGCATCAGCGAAAAAACCGCCGCTAAAACGACGAGCATAATCACCATCACGACGAGCAGCTCCATCATCGAAAATCCCTTTTGATTTTTAATTTCTTGCGGCTTATTCATACTTTTGTGAATCTCCAGATTTCAAATTCCAAATTAATCTGAAATCTGGAATCTGGAATCTGGAATCTATCTGATACTTTGGCGAAATCCGGTTGCCTGGACGTATTGGAAAAACGGTGTTCCGGGCGGCAGTTTATTGGGTGTCAGAAAGGTGCTGTCAAAACTCCAGTTGCGGCGCGGCGGCATATAAATAATTGACGTATCGTTTTCCCAATTAGCAATTGCCTGCGTCGAATGAAAAAGCGGAATGAACGAACCTGAATAACTCCAGGTATTGGTCGTGCCGTTCAAATTCCAAGTTTCCTGAAAGCGCGGATAATTGATAATTCCACCGTTGCGCCTTAATCCCGAAGCATCTCGACCGGGTGTCTGCGTCATTCCCGAAATCGTCGTTCCGCCGATGATTCCGGCGCGAACGGCAGTTCCTTCAGTCGTTCCCGCGCCTTCGTCAGCCATCCGGTAAGCCTCGCCGTATAAACTTCGCGCATTGCCGCTGCCTTCCGGGTAAAGTGCGCTCGATGCATCAAACCAGGTTCTTGAAAGCGGAAAAATCGCGTCGCAGACAATTGATGAAGGAACTTGCGGTCCCATAAATCCGCCGTCATTTAAGGTTGAACCGCCGGTCGGAATGCTTGCTACGCCGGTCGTATTGAAATTGCCCCAGACATAAACCATATTTTCCGAAGCGACTGTAATACCTTTTGTCGGCGAAAGTTTTCCGGCGGCGGCGGTCGTGCTGAGTGTTTCGCCGTCAAACAATCGCACCGCACGGCGAAAATAATTTCCGGCGTTATATGAACTCAAAACCGTATTGGCGCGAGTTAAACGGTCGGCAACCGGAGCATTGCTCGGTGAAGGCGCAGTTCCGATTGTTCCTGAATCCGGCAACTCCGCCGTGTCCTTCTGCAAAGTTCCCTTTTTGCTCGTGCCGCCGACGTTCCAACCGAAATCAATGACATCTTCGCCTGCATCTAAAGTGTTGTTCGGACCGTAAATGTCTTCGTTGTCAACAATTCCGTTCGTGCTGGCAAAAGAAGTTCCATCCGCTAAATATTCGGGTTTTACGCGGTCGCCACGCCGGTCGGAAACATAGACGACGTAACCTTCTTCGCCGTTGACATTTGTGCTGACGGCAGAAGTTCCGGCTAATAGATTTGCGTCGTAAACACCGTCCAGCCAACGCGATAAATTTCGCATATTGAGTTCGACGACGCTTGTAACCCCGCGATCATACAAATCAAATTCGCTGAGAGTGCTTCGCACCCAGCCTTCACGGACGTTATAGACATTGATCGGGGCAATTGCGTTGTAAGATGCGCCCGGTAAAAGTTCGCGCGTAATTGCTCCGCTGTCTTCGTTCGCCGCGCTTTCCGTCGTATTGATAAATCCGCGATTCGGATAAAAAAGTGTTGTCGGATCGGCGATTTCACCGTCGGCGATTGATTGATAATTGCGCGTCAGATTTGCTAATGTGAACGAGTTTCCGAGACGGTCGCGGCTTCCCTGCACATATCCCGCCCACAAAGGACGCTGTAAATAAACGATTCCGTTCGGTTCGCCTTCGGTCACGCCCATACTCAAAATCGTCTGCGTAACATCAACCGTCGTGCCGTCCGGTTTGACGATTTCGATTAAAATTCGTCCCTGTAACCCTGAACCTGGAGGCATATACGGATTTGTGCCGGTCGTGTCGCTTTTAACGGCGCGCACGGTGGTTGCAGTCGTCGTGCCGGTCGGCGTAACCTGCTGAACATTCGTCCCTGAAAAAGTTCCGTTATTTGAAACCAGCTTTAATACATTCGCACCGCCGTTCAAAACCGAAGGAATAAATGTTGAAAGTTTTACGCCTTTCCCTGCCGGAATTCCCGCCACATTTGCCGTGCCGCTTCCGGCTGATTCATCGTCGAGCAAGATTCTGATCTGCGATTTTGTGTGATAACGCGAGGTTGAAAGAATTTCGTCGTCCGACGGTAATGAGCGTTTGATAAGTTCTGCCGGTGAATTTCCGGCAAGTTCTAACGGTAGTTTGAGCGCGGAGGCGCCGGTCGTTTGAGTTGTAATTTGTCCGCCGAAACGATTCGGAACACCGTTTGTCGCGGCTCTGACAGATTCCGATTCCCAGTTCGGATTAGCGATCCCATTCGGGCTGTCGGGGAAAACTCCGCGCGCGATTCCACCGCCGCCAAGCAAATTCGGTCCGCCGACTGTTCCGCCGCCGGCTTGGACGCTGCCATTGCCTAAAGTGCTTTGGACGTTTATGCCGTTGACTTCGACATAAACATTTGAATTTCCGCTTGAAGTATTAGCTTCGCCGCCGCGCCACGCGTCGCGGACAAATTCGCCTGCCATCGTCAGGCGATTGAGAAATTTCGTGTTTCGGAGGGCGTAAATATTGCGGTTGCTGTGAATTCTGCCGTTAAAGGTCATCAGGGGTCCGGGATGAATTTCGATGTCTTCGTTGCTGAACATCCCGAATTGAAAGAGCGGCACGAGATAATTGTTAAATTCGCGTTCGAGTTTAACTTCCGTTCGTGTCGCGCTGCGCGAAGCCGTCGAACTCATTTTATACGGAATAATACTCGCATAAAGTCCGGCGTAAGGTCCGTCAGGAATATTGACACGCGGGTAAACATTTCCCGGTAAACCCTGCAAACTTCGCAATTCATTCAGCCTGTCGGTGTCTTCGGCGAGAATTTGCGAAAAACTGAAACCCTCGGTTAGTAATTCATCCGGCGGCGCACCGGCAATCGAGTAGAGATCAATCAAGGTCGGATTAAGTTTGCGGCGAAAAAGATTACTGAAGTCGTTTGTCATCTTTTCCAAACCGGCGGACGACGCATAAAAAGTTTCCGTGCGCTGCAAATCGCTGCCGGCAATCCGCGCTTCGCTTGAGGAAAAGGCGAGTGCGGTCAAAGCAATGACCGATAAAATCGCCACAATAATTATCGAAATTGCCAGTGCCCCGCCGCATTCTTCGTGCCAATCGTTTTTTACCGTAATTTGACTTTTTTTAATCTTCAAACCAGTTGTTATCATCTTTTTCCCCCCAATACTTTTATCGCGTCAGGCGACCTTCGTCATTCAAATAACAAACGCCCGAAATTTCACCGACTTTTCCGCCTGAACCATAAAATCGAACGGTAATCAGTATCTTTTTCATCGAACCGCTTAAATTCGTAATCGTAATCTGCCGCACATAGCCGCTGCGAACCAACGCCGGATTATCGAAATCATCGGCTGTTCCATAAACATTATCAGCTCCTGCGTCGCGCAAATCGTCATCGGTTCCCATTACGCCGTCAGGTCCCGGATTGAGCGATAATTCCTTGAATCCGGTGCTGAAACCGTTAAAAACCGCTGCCGAATCGGTATTATCAACACCGCCGACATTCGCAATCTGTTTGAAATCGAGCCTTCGTGAATTTCGCAATGTTTCGATTTCTTCGATTTCCCCGACAATTATTGATTTTGCCCCCGTGATATTGCGGCTGATCGTGCCGTAATGTATTGCGTAACCGAGTGCCGCTGCTGTGCCGATCAGCCCGATGGTCAAAATTAAAATAGCAATCACGGCTTCGATTAAAGAGAAGCCGCTTTGTTTATTTAAAGTTCGCCCTTTTTTTTCAGTTTCTTTATTCAACATAAGCATTTACACCCTGACTGTATCGCCAAACTTTGATTCGTCCGCCTGCGCCCAAGACCGAAACCGCAAAAGCCGTTTCGGGACGATATTTGTCGTGATAGAAAAACAAGGCGTAATTCTGCGGATTATTACTTGCGTCAATCACCGAACCGTCGGCTTGAAAGATGATCTCGACCGCGTTACTCGAAAGATTCGACAAATTAGTCGTGTCGCTCAACGCTGAAGACGGCGCACCCGGCGGACGACCGTATTTGACATCGTTTGCGTCAACACCTGAGCCGCTGAGTTCGACAATATTATTTTTCGGATCACCGTTTGCGCCGAAACTTCCGCCGAAAGTGACGATTCTTTTATTGGCGTTGTCATAGCGCAGAGTGATCGGCTTTCGCTGCGACATTGCCTCTTGTCTGGCTTCACGGAGCGATGTTGCCACTTGCCGCTGCAAACCTGAAAATCTAAATAAACGACGTGATGAAAGAATCTGCGGCAGAGCTAAAACCATAATTATCGCCGCAATAAGCATTACAACCAACAATTCGGGCAGGCTGAAACCCTTTTGTTTACCGAACTTTTTGTTTTTATTAAGAATTGCTCTGTTCATTTTTTGAATAGCTAAAAGTTATCTGCAACTTTTACTTAATACATCAAACATTAAATAACTACGTTATTTCAGAAAAAACAATGTTTTTGCTTTTTATTTTTTTGATGTGGAGAACTAAAAGTTCAGACATTTCAAATGAGTGGTTTTTAATGAGAAAATACGGAGAGTTAAATTAAAAATTCCTGTCAGGCTGCAATGCAAATCTGACAGGAAGAAGGAAGGTAAAAATTTAGCTTGTCATATAATCAGTTCTTTTTCGAGAAGAATTTCCGCACAAAGCAGTTCGTAGCGTCCGCGCCCGAAATTTCCTTCGGGCGATAAAGCCATTGCGAGAAAATAATCTTGTCCGACAAAGCGCAAAATAAATACTGCGCTTTCAGTGGAAAAAGTCATTTCCCTCAGTTTCCCGATTTTCAAATCACCGTTGATTCGGTTGGCATTTTTCAAAATTATAGTGTATTCGGCAACCGCAATTTCAAAATCAAGCTGCCTGTAACCGGCATCTTGCCAAACCTTTTCGACGGTTATTCCGTCTATTCCCATAACCAACACCGCGAAACATCCGGCGGTGTTGGTCATTGCCTTATGCAGAACTTTCTTAAACATCACCCGTAATTATAATGCAATTACGGTTTTTTTGTCGGAATCGGAGTTGATTCCGGTTGAATTGACGGAACAATCGGCGTGATAACCTGTTGCTGCAAAGGTGTTTCCCGTGTCGGACTCGAATTCGATTCCGGGTTGCCAAGCGGAACCGGCTGTAAAATGGTTGTCGAACGCGTTCCGTCACTGACTTTCGACGGCAGTTGATTATTATTGATGTCAGGACGATAGATGCGCGGTGTCACAAAGAAAAGAATTTCATTTGTCACACGCGAAACTGATTTACGTTTGAACAAATTTCCGAGCAGCGGCACTCTCGATAATCCGGGTGTGCGGAAATTGTCATCGCTTTCCTGATCGAGCAGCGCACCGCCGACAACCGTTGTACCGCCGTCGGGAACTGTTACTCTCGTTTTCATTCTCTGCGTATTGATGCCCGGCGTTCCGCCAACCGAAATCGTCGAACTAATTGAGCTGTTTTCGGCAACAATGTCCAAAACAACCGTTCCTAAATCGGTAATTTGCGGAATGACTTCCAAACGCAGCGGAACATCAACATACGTCGTTGTAAAGACTACGCCGCCGCCGTTAGCACCGCCTGTGCCGCCCTGACTTGTAACGACTGGAATTTGTGTGCCGCTTTCGATTTCGGCTTTTTGATTGTTCAAAGTTGTCACGCGCGGTGTTGCAACAATTTTGGCTTGCCCTTTTTGTTCGCCGGCAGTCAGCAAAGCGTTAATTCGTGCCGTGCCGATAACTCCGGTCGTCAAACCCAAAATAGTGTTGGCGGCTGTGGCACCTAAATTACCGCCCGGTGACGGAAATTGGAATCCCGCGCCCGGATTTCTACCGCTTGAAGCACCGCCGCCGGTTGGTGCTGAATTGTTGCCGGCACCCGGCAAAGTCGAGAAAATTCCGCCGGCACCGCGTCCGGTATCAACGACGACTGCCGATAATTGAACGCCGAGATCACGACTGAAATTGCGATTGGCAATGACGATGCGTGCCTCGATTTCAACTTGCGGTTCAGGTTGATCGAGTAAGAAGATGAGTTGGCGAATCGAATCAATATTTTCACGAACATCCGTGACGATCAAAGTGTTGCTGCGTGAATCAACTTCAACCGCGCCGCGTCTTGAGAGACGTTTTTTAACGACACCGAGAATTCCCTGATCCGCGCCGCCGCCGCCGCCGCCGCCGCCGTTTGATGTTCCGCTTGTAAATCCGGTTTGCGATCCGCAACTGCCCGCACAGGAATAGTTTAAGCGGATAAATTCCGTATAAAGTGAAGCCGCGTCGAGTTTACTGCCTTCGAGCTGCAATCTCACGTCGTTTTCTTTCGCAAGTTTGTCGGCTTGAGCAACCCGCAGAATCGGACCTTTAACTTGAATCGCTAAATTCTGTGCTTCAAGAATCGAATCAAGAGCCAAATTCCACGGTACTTCGTTGACATTAACCGTGATCGGAACATCTTTAACCGAACTGTCAATCACGAAATTAATCGCGTATTGTTCGGTGATGTAATTAAGAATGTCGCGGATGTCGGCGTTGACAACCTTTAAGTTGATCGGTTCACCGACAAATCCGGCACAGCCGTAGGTTTTGCAACCATCCTGTGAAGTTTTTTGCGCGGAAACCGCAAATGTCAATAAACTGATGATAAGTAATGCGAAGACGGCACGACGGCACACGACGCTTGAATTCCGAAGAAAATTCATGTTTCCTCCCAAAGTAATTGGATCTCTCTAACCGGAGATTACGGGTTTAGATTTTAGACTGGTAGTGAAGCGGAAAGCGTAGGAGATTCTGCTTCATAAGATAGACAGGTTAAGATTTTTTGGCAACTTTAACCGGCTTTTTGTTCTTTTTGCCGTTTTTGTCCTTGACGGAATCTTCCGGTTTGGACTCCGGCTGTTTATTCATTTCGTCCACCGGCGAGATTATCACCGTCGGCGCAATGTTGGTTATTTTCGATTTTGTTTCGGATTGTGCAGTGATTGTCTGAGTGGTTGTCGGCGCAGTGTTGTTGGCGATGACTTCCGTTTTGTTGGCGGAATTGGTTTCAACCGGCGCGGTTCCCTGCACTTCCTCACGGGTGGTGTATTGACGCAAGGTTTTGTTTTCAACTGATGCAATAAACTTGTTATTGCTCATTTTAACAACTTTACGGAAAACCAGACGGTTTTCTTCAATCGCTACGAGCTGCCCGTCAAAAAATTTCTCGCCCGGATAAATCGTGTAAGACAATTTAATCGGAGTTGCTTCGACCATTGCGGCATATCCGCGTGAAGTTTTGAAGATACCTGTCACTGACATTTCATTGAGCGTCAAAACACTCGTGACCTTTGGAACTGCCAAGCCGTTGGCAACCGCCGTTTCGCGCATTTGTTTATAGTAGCTGATACGCTGCTCGATAGCCGGAGCATCCACTGCAATCACGGGCGGCGGTCCTTTTTTTTCAGGTTTCACTGCTGCCGGTGTGGTCACTGTGGCGGGTGTGACAGTCTTTTTCGGTTTTTTCCAGGCTGGTGTTAAGAACGGGTCAACCTGAGCATTAGTCTGCACAAAATGTCCACCGATCAGGACAAATCCGGCGATGGCGATACTCAAACTTAAAAAACGCATCATTTTCGATTTATTCAACATAACTTTTCTCTCAGAAGAAATCTTAAAATTCTTTAAATACTATTTGGCAACCGGCGGTTGCGGTGCAGGTTGGTTCGGTGCGGCAGACTGTTGACCGTTCGGTGCGGGCTGTCCGGGTTTGGTCGGCTGAACGGCTGGCTTTGTTAAATCTTCAGGCGAAGCATAGTAAGCCGTCAGCAAAAATTGAGCGTGCAATGTGCGGGAATCGCTCTGATTAGCCAAGGTCATCAGCTTAATATCGGAAATTGAAACAATTCGCTGAAGTTTCGCCATTTTTTCATAAAAGGCGCGCAAATTCGTAAAATTGCTGTCAACTTCGATTTCAATCGGTTTCGCCGTAATGTAATCCTGCTGAATATCCGGCAGCGGTGCAAAACGACTCCAAATAAGTTGACTTTCTTTAGCTGTTACCTGTAAATCCTGTAGAACATTGGTAAGTTCTCGCTGTTCCGGCAGCAAAACTTTCAGTTCTTCGTATTCCTGCGATTTACTGGCGTAAAGCGAACGAAATTCGTCAATGCGCTGGGTAGCAATCCGTGCCGCTTCGTTCTGCGCGGTTTTTTGATCCACTTGGTCTTGGATTGTCTGCGTTTCAGCGCGGGTTACGCTGGTGAAAAAATACCAGACCGACGCATAAAGCAATGCGGCGATACCGACCAAAATTACTAATTGTATGTACCAGGCTAGGGCTTTGATTTTTTCTAACATCTCGGTTTCCTTTTTATTTATGGTTTTAATAACCGAACTAAAACTGCTTAATTATTGATTTTTCGCAACTTGCGGCGGTGTTGTGTTCGACTGCGGGGAAGCCGCTTGATTCGGCTGCGGAGCGTTGGAGGCAGTCAGAGCGGAGTCCGGCTGACTCGCCTTAGACGGCGTATAAGCGCAGCGAATAGTAAAACTAAACGTCACTATTTTCGATGCTTCCGCTGGATTCGCCGGGGTCGTCCCAACCGGCAATGATCCTGTCGAGTCTTCTTTTCGGGTTGTCTCAATAGTCAGATTTGAAAATAAACCGCCTGAAAATTCGAGACTTTTACCAAACTGCGTCGGGGCGGCTTCTTCGTTGGAAGTTCCCTTGATCTCCAACATCTCACCTTTTTGGTCAACACTGTCGAGAAAAATTCCCGGTGTTATAGTGATTCTTTCGCGTAATGCTTCGAGAACCGCACTCGGACCGGCTTGTGAAGCGCGAAGTTTTTTGATCGCATCAATTCGTGAATCAATCGAAGCAATTTTTGTTTCCAATTCCTTCTGCTCCTTCATCACGGCTTCTAGTTCGGTGGCAATTCGGTTTTGTTCTTCGAGCCTTGTTTCGGCATCTTTCTTCGCCATTTGCGAACTGATAACGTCAATTCCGATTCCGGCGAGGAGTAAGAATCCAACCGCTAATCCCATCAAAAGAAGACGTGATGCCGGACTTCCGACTTTGCGTTCCACCGAAGCAACGGCTCCGTTGTGTCTTTCCGTAACTGAATGTAAAAGATTTACTTTAATCATCTTGCTTCAACTCCCCTGACAGCCAGACCGACGGCGACCGCCATTTCCGGCATAATTTCACTTAAATAATCGGGGTCAAATTTTCGTGTATCTACTTTGATTTGACGAAACGGATCTAAAACTTCAACCGGCAGTTCGAGTTTGCTGGAAAGTTCTTCCGATAATCCGGCGAGTTTTGAACCGCCGCCGGAGATTAGTATTTTTTGGACTTGAACGCCCGAATCTTCGGTCGTCGCGCGGTAAAAGTCGAATGTTTTTTGAATTTCCATAGCGACCATTTCCGTCACGTTGTTCATCAGCGGCTCAATGGCTTTTTCGTCCATTCCGCTTGCCGGATCAACGACACCGCGTTTGACGGCTTCGGCTTGCTGAAAACTGAGTCCTAAGTTTCTTTGCAGAATGTCGGTAAATTGACTTCCGCCGACCGTGATGTCGCGTGTAAAGACCGAATTAACGCCCTGCACGATATTGACGTTCATTGTCGAAGCACCGATATTGAGCAGCGCGACAACCTGTGAAGCGTCCGGCTGATAATTGATTTCGTAGCAATTTTGCAGCGCGAATGTATCAATATCAATAATGACCGGCGTTTTTCCCGCCATTTGGACGGCTTGGTTCAAACTGTCAATTCTTTCGCGTTTGCAGGCAGCGATCAAAACCTGTGTCGAATCGTTGGTTTGATTCGTGACGTGATAATCGAGGCTGACTTCCGACAAATCGTAAGGGATATGTTCTTCGGCGTGCCAGTCAATTGATTCTTCCAATTCGTCACGACTCATTGGAGGCAGAACAATATTTTTGACGATGACCGAGTGTCCGCTGACACCCGTGACAACCTGATTGGCACTGATTTGATGGTCTCTGCAAACATTTTGAATCACTTCGGAAACGGCGTTCATTTCCATAATCTGACCATCAATAATCGTGTCATCGGGCAGATTTTCGTAACCCAGTCCGACCAGATTCAAACTGTTTAGTTTACCTTCGAGTTCAACCACTTTGACCGAACTCGATCCGACATCTAAGCCGGCAATACCTTTCTTTTTACCGAATAGCATTCTTTTCTACTCCTTTTCGCTTTCGCGCCAATCTGTCTTTATTATGAAATTTTTGATTTGGTGATTTCTCAAACGACTCAGGTTTTCGGCACTTTTAGAAGCCGGTTTTGCCACCTCTCAGAACTGACAGCAAAGACGGGACGGATTTTGATAGGTCTATACTGAATTGCAGAGCCAAGTAACCTGTTTCGTTTTTCATTCTTGATTTGTGTTTCAGCGATTTAGAAGGGCTAAAATCGTTGTCGCAACTTTTTCTTTTTGCTTTTAGGTGGCGATGGGAAACGAACACTTGCGCGTCGTTACAAATTAAAATTACAAGACTTACAAATATTTGTCAACAACTATTTGCAATGTTTAACAGAAATTGACACATTTTTTTCCAAAATGACCTGTCAATCGGTCAAAATGATTGACTGCAATCCTGTCAAAACACAGCTAAGTATCTTATTTATTAGAGTTAGAGGCTAATTTAATTTTCTCTGCGGTAAGTTGCGGTTTTTCAAAAGGAAAGAGATGCGAACCTTCAATTTCATAAAAATCAATCGGAAAGTATTTTTTCATAAAAGAAAGACGCGCTAATTTTGCTTCCTGTGAATGATTTCCGCCGATGTAAGTTGTTGGAATTCTGAGTTTTCCGCGAAGTTTCGGAAGATTGTGCGGAATTGTTTGATAGATTTTCGCTTCGATTGAAGGTTTGAAAAAAAGTTCGTAACCTTTATCGGTTTCAATTAATCCGTGTTCGACATAATCGCGCAAAACGGCTTCGTCAAACGCCGCAAACTTCGGTTTCTTCTTGAAATGTTCAAAGGCTTCTTGTTTGGAAATCCATAAATTACGGCGAAAGCGCGTAATTTGCGAAGGTGTGAAGCGGTCAATCAATTTCGTTAATTTCAAAACTCGCAAACCGTGACTGCTCAAACGGCTGATAATCGGTGCGTCGAGAAGAATTATTTGTTGGTAAAGTTCGGGATTTTCGACCGCGACGAGAAAATGTAAAACGCCGCCTAAACTGTGACCGACACCGATAATTTTTTCCGTGCAGCGTTTTTTAATTTCTTCGCGGAGTTCGTCTTTGAGAAATTTCCAATTTTCCGACACAGGAAATTTTGGATTATGCCCGTGCCTTTCCAAAAATCCAATTTCAAAATCGTCCCTGAGAAAATCAAAAAGTTTACTGTAAGTTTTCGCCGGAAAACCGTTGGCATGAGCAAAATAGATTTTTGTTTTTTGCATTTTTCGGCAAATATCCGGCAAATTAAAACGTATTAATTAATTCCCAATAGCCGACATCAACCCAGCGACCGAGTTTGTAACCGACTTCGCGGAAATGAGCAACTTTTGAAAATCCCAATTTTTGGTGAAATTGAACGCTCGGCTCATTCGGCAGAGAAATTCCGGCGATGAAGGCGTGAATGTCGGTTTCCCTGAGTTCTTCAAACAATTTTTCGTAAAGCTGTGTGCCGATTCCCTTTTGCTTCGCACTATTTTTGACATAAATCGAGACTTCCGCCGAAAATTCGTAAGCCTGCCGCATTTTAAATTGCGTCGCGTAGGCATAACCGTAAACTTCACCGTCTTCTTCGGCAACCAGATACGGGTAATCTTCAACGATTTTAGCAATGCGCGTCTGCATTTCGTCCGCGCTCAAGGCTTCAGTTTCAAAAGTCTGATGTGTATTTTTGATGTAGTAATTATAGATTTCGGCAATCTGCGCCGCATCTTCTAAATTTACAGTGCGAATGTTCATTTTCTTTTATTTTAACTCCATCTTGGCAATTGATTCAATGTGAACCTCGTCGGGACCGTCGGCGATTTGGAGCATTCGGGCGATAATCCAAAAATTTGCGAGCGGAAAATCCTGACAAACGCCCGCGCCGCCGTGTGCCTGAATCGCGCGGTCAACGATCTTTAAAGTCATCGGCGGCACGACGGCTTTAATCATCGCAATTTCCTTTCGCGCTTGCTTGTTGCCGACTTCATCCATTAACCACGCGGTTTTTAGAACCAATAAACGCGCCTGTTCAATCGCCAGCCGCGCCTCGCTAATCCAATTTCTGATCACGCCCTGTTCGGCAATCGGTTTGCCGAACGCGACTCTGGTTTTCGCACGAATTTTCATTAATTCGAGCGCACGTTCCGCCACGCCGATCAGCCGCATACAATGATGAACGCGTCCGGGACCTAATCTTCCCTGCGCGATTTCAAATCCGCGACCTTCGCCCAAAAGCAAATTTGAAACCGGCACACGGACGTTTTCAAACGAAATTTCCGCGTGTCCGTTCGGCGCGTCATCGTAACCGAAAACCGTCAAAATTCTTTCAACTTTCACGCCTTCCGCATCCATCGGCACTAAAACCATTGATTGCTGAAGATGTTTCGGCGCACTTTCATTGGTTTTGCCCATAAAAATTGAGAGTTTGCACCGTGCGTCACCCGCGCCGGTTGACCACCATTTGCGACCGTTAAGAATATATTCGTCGCCGTCGCGCAAAATGGATGCAGAAATATTTGTCGCATCCGAAGATGCAACTTCCGGTTCGGTCATCGAAAAACACGAACGAATCTCGCCGTTAAGCAAAGGTTTCAGCCACGTTTCTTTTTGCTCCGCGCTGCCGTAGCGTTCCAGAACCTCCATATTTCCGGTGTCCGGCGCGGAACAATTGAAAACCTCGCTTGACCAGTAAACTCTGCCCATAACTTCGGCAAGCGGCGCGTATTCGAGATTAGTCAAACCTGAAACTTCCGGCAAAAAAAGATTCCACAAACCTTCTTTTTTGGCTTTCTTCTTCAAATCTTCGATCAATTGCAAAGGCTGCCAACGGTCGCCCGAATTTATTTCATCGTGAAATGCCTGTTCGTTCAGATAGATATTTTCATCCATAAACCGCTGCAAATTGCTTTGCAGTTCGCGGGTTTTCGTTGAGTAATCGAAGTTCATCTCATCAAAATATCACAATTATTTTTGCAAAACTATTTTTGCTTTTACTTTTATCTCACCGATTAAATTACTTTGAATTTCCCTGATTTTGCGAAAGCCGGTGACTTTTTGTTGAAAGTTGGGCTTGGCGGCAAAATTATATTGTATTGTTTGTTAAAGACTGCTACTCTGTTTCCATCGTTTTACAAAATTATTGTCAGCCGACAATAAATTAAAATTCTTTTGTGACTAAGTTTTATACTCGAACTGTGTAAATACGTCGCGGTAGAACTACATTTTCACATACAAAAACTAACAAAGAGGGAGAGAATATGAATTGGAAACTTAAATTCTTAGTAGCAGTCGCTATCGTCGTTTGCGGAGCGATTTTTATCAAACTACCGACCCAAGCTCAAAAAAATCCAACCCAAATGAGCAGCGAAACGGTCGAAAATGCCTTGGAACAATATCCCGGCGAAGTTAAAACTGCGCCGGAGAACAATCTAGCAGTCACAACCTTCAGCTACACCGGACCGGCAGTAGCAATTCCAGATAATATTGCAACGGGAGTCAATGTCCCGTTGACAGTTTCGGGAATCGGATCAATTACGGACTTAAATTTCAGGCTTGATTCACTCGCCGGCTGCAGCACGACGGTCAATGACACAAACGCCTCGGTAGATCACACTTTTCTTAGTGATTTGAGTTTTAAACTGACTTCACCTGCCGGCACAGCAGTTAATCTGATTACCGCCAGAGGTGGTTCAGGCGACAACTATTGCACGGTTTTATTAGATGATGACGGTGGTTTTCCTGCTGCTTCGACAATCCCGACGACGGGCGCGGTTGCCGGTAATTTTGCACCTGAAAGTCCTTTATCAGCCTTTGACGGACAAAATCCGAATGGAGTTTGGCAATTGAATGTCAGTGACAATGCCGGACTCGATACCGGTTCACTGCGCCGTTTTTCGCTGGTTATTACCGATGCAGGTGTAATTTTACCGTCATTAGCGATTAATGACGTAGCTGTTACGGAAGGAAACAGCGGCACGACCAATGCAAACTTTACCGTGACGCTATCCGCCGCCAGCACGACTGCCGTAACGGTCAATTACGCAACCGCCGATCAAACGGCGACTGCTCCGAGCGATTATACGGCAACCAGCGGAACTTTAACATTTGCCCCCGGCGTTTTGACCCAGACTATCTCGGTTCCGGTCGTCGGCGATACGACGTTTGAACCGAATGAAACATTTGCGGTTAATTTATCGGCGGTCAGCAGCAATGCGACGATTCTTGACAATCAAGGTATCGGAACCATTACGAATGACGATGTTTCGACTGCTCCGGCGTGTGTCTTTAACAACGGCGGTCTCAATCCGCAGGCTGTTGCAGAGAACGGCACGGCGGCTCCGACCGGAAAATTCTGGAGCGAAGTTCAGCACGATGCCGGCAATACGACAGTTTCAAATACAGTTGCCGGATTCTCGCCGCTGCAAGGAACATCCAGACTTGCCGATAACTTTACAGTTCCGGCTGGCGGCTGCACCTTAAATACAGTCACCTTCTTTGCCTATCAAACAGGTTCGGCGGCAACGCCTTCACCTTTCTCAGCTTATACGCTGCAAATTTGGAACGGCAGACCGGGTGATGCCGGAGCAACCGTCGTGTTCGGTGATACGACTACCAACCGTTTAGCCAGTTCGGTAGATTCAAATATTTTCCGAATCTTTAACACGGTCGTTCCAACGGCAACTCCGACCGGAACAACCCGCATCATTTGGAGAAACACATTAAATGTCGGCACAACGCTGGCAGCCGGAACTTACTGGCTCGACTGGGCTTCGACCGCAACAAACGGCGGAGCGCACTTCCAGCCGTCGAAAACAATCGCCGGATCACGCGGTGCGGCAGGCGACAATGCCCGTCAATTAACAGTGGCGACCGGTGTTTGGATTGATGTCGTTGATACGGGAAATCCGGTCACAACTCCGAGTGTTCCGCAAGACTTCCCGTTCTATTTGAACAATTTAGTCACAAATAATGCTCCGGTTGATTTCAACGGCGACGGTAAAACCGATTTCGTCGTAGTCAGAAATGTCGGAGTCGGAGCCAGCGGCGCGACCAATCAATTGCGTTGGTTTTACAATATAAACGGAAGCAGTGTCCCAACAGCCGCATCGGATTGGGGAGTCTCAACTGATGCATTGACTCCGGTTGATTTTGACGGCGACGGTAAGGACGATATTGCCGTTTGGCGACCGGCGGCGGCAACCACAGCGGCATTCTATATCCTGCAAAGCGGCACGAACACTCTGCGAGTAGATAGATTCGGTCAAACCGGCGATGATCCGTCAGTGGTCGGCGACTATGACGGCGACGGCAAGGCTGATCCGGCGGTTTATCGTGCCGGAGCAACCCCGACCGCGCAGAGCGTTTGGTATTATCGCGGATCATTTAATAATCCGAGCGGTAATATCACCTTCCTGCCTTGGGGACTCGGTGATGATTTCCCGTCACCGGGCGATTTTGACGGCGACGGCAAAATGGATGTCAATATTCAAAGAAGCGGCGCGACTGGTCAAGGATTATTTATCGCGCGAAGATCGAGCGATGGAACAGCCACCTACACGAATTTCGGACTTCCGACCGACTTTACCGTGCCGGGTGATTATGACGGCGACGGTAAAACCGATTTGGCGGTCAGACGCACAATCGGCGGCGTTCACAACTACTTTATTCTGCAAAGCAGCAACGGAGTTGTTCGATACGTCCAATTTGGCGCAACCGGATTCAGAACCGTTCAGGGCGATTACGACGGTGACGGAAAGACGGATGTCGCTTCGTGGCAGCCGGCGACCGGAACTTTCTGGATTATCCAATCGAGTAACGGCGCGACGACCGCGTTCCAACTCGGTGCCAGCGGCGATGCACCGGCGGCAGGCTACAATACACACTAAGTTTTCTTTAGTCGTGTAATTTACTAAACTGAAAAGGTGGAAAGTTGAGCGATTAACTTTCTGCCTTTTTTTTGCAAGAAACGATGCTTTTAAAATTCAACAAAAGCTATTTGCTTCTAACGATAATTCTATTTTCAATCGAAGTTATAATCGCGCTTTTTGTCAAAGATTCTTTGATTCGCCCGTTTGTCGGAGATGTTTTGGTCGTCTGTTTGATTTACTGTTTTGTGCGGATATTTTT
This sequence comes from Pyrinomonadaceae bacterium, assembly GCA_965247805.1. GTDB lineage: Bacteria > Acidobacteriota > Blastocatellia > Pyrinomonadales > Pyrinomonadaceae > JAFDVJ01. The sequence goes on along the minus strand of OZ252034.1, from coordinate 1,211,918 downwards.
GGAGTTTTCACATTGGAAAATTGCGCTCGGTGTTTTAGTCTTTGCCTGTTTAATCGAGATTTCACAGTATTTCGATTTGGTTAAATTGCTTGGCTTTGAACACAACCGCGTGATTTCCGTCGTTTTGGGCAGAACTTTTGAATGGTCGGATTTCGCCGCATACTTCGCGGGTTTTCTCCTGATTTTATTTTTTGAGAAAATACGGCAAAATAATCATCAATGAGCGACACAAAACCGATCCGGCAAGGCGAAGAATTAAACGCGGCGAATCTGCAAACTTTTTTGCGCGAAAACTTAAGCGCGAAAATTGATGAAATCGAAATCTCGCAGTTTCCCGGCGGAAGTTCAAATTTGACTTACTGCGTCAAAATCGGCGCGAACGAATATGTTTTGCGCCGTCCGCCGTTCGGCAATCAAGTCAAGTCGGCGCACGATATGGCGCGTGAATTCAATGTTTTGTCGAAATTGAGCGAAGTTTACAAACCTGCACCGAAACCGTTGATTTACCGCGCCGACGAAGCAGTTATCGGCTCGGAATTTTATTTAATGGAACGCCGTAACGGTTTGATTATTCGCGGAAAATCGCCCGATGTGTTGGTTGATTCACCTGAATTACAGAAAAAAGTCGTCGAATCCTTCATCGGAAATCTCGTCGAACTTCATTCATTGGATTATAAAAAAATCGGTCTGGAAACTCTCGGCAAACCAGAAGGTTACGCCGAAAGACAAGTGACCGGTTGGACGAAACGCTATTTCAACGCGCAAACCGAAACGCAGCCGGAACTCGAAAAAGCAATCGAATGGCTCAATGAAAATATTCCCGTGTCAAACGGTGCGACGCTCGTCCATAACGATTACAAATTCGACAACGTGATGCTGAATCCGCACGATTTGACCGAAATAGTTGCCGTTTTGGATTGGGAAATGACGACCGTCGGCGAACCTTTGATGGATTTGGGAACGACGCTCGGCTATTGGATGTCGCGCGAATCGGGCAATGAACTGTTGAATATGCCGTTTAATCCGCGAGTTTTGATGGAAAATATTTCGCGTTCGCAACTTGTCGAAATCTACGAAGAAAAATCGGGCGTAAAGGTTTCCGACATACTTTTTTATTACGTTTTCGGTACATTCAAACTCGCCGTCATCGCGCAGCAGATTTATTTTCGCTATGCCAAAGGCTTCACGCAGGACAGACGCTTTGCGACGTTCAATCATTTCGTCAATTCGCTTGGCAAAATCGCCCTGTGCGCGATTGAAAAAGATTCGATTTGAAGAAACTTTAACACGGATACACACAGATTTAAGAAGATAGAAGACAGATAAAAAATCTGTGAACATCCGATTAAATCCGTGTCCATCTGTGTTAAAATTGCGTTTCGGTTTTATTTCAAACCCGAACGAAAAATTTAACTAAATGGCTGTCGATCAAACGGTAAAAGAAGAAATCTTAGACGCAAAAAACGATAAACCTGCCGCGAAAAAATATGATCGTTCGATCATCGAAGGTTCGCTGCCGAGTGCGGTTTGGAAACTTGCCGCGCCGACGGTTTTGGTTAATGTGATCGGCGGTTTGCAGGGTTTGGTTGACCATATTATTGTCGGCAATATCGTCGGTTATAAAGGCAATGCGGCGATTGGTGTCAGTTGGCAGATTTTTCTCGTCGTCGTCGTTTTCATCTCTTCGATTTTTATCGGGATGAGCATTTTGATCGCGCGTTTTGTCGGCGCGGGCGAACCTGACAAGGTGAATCGGACGGTTTATCAAGGCTTTATCACGGCGATTTTTATTTCGCTCGTGGTCATCGCGCCGATTGGTTATTTCGGTGCGCCGCTGCTCTTAAATCTCGTCAATGCCGAAGCGGGCGTGCAGGCGGAAGCGTTGCCTTATCTGCGGATAATGTTTCTGTTCAGCCTCGGAATGATGATGTTTTTTATGCTTGGCGGCGCATTGCGGGCGGCGGGCGACGCGAAAACACCGATGTATCTCGGCATTGCTTTGACCGTTCTCAACATCATTTTCAACGTCACGCTCATCAGCGGTTTCGGACCGATTCCGTCGTTCGGTGTCAAAGGTTCGGCGATGGGAACGTGTCTCGCGTCGGGCATCGTCGGCGTTTATTCGTTCTGGAAATTGTGGAGCGGCGGTTGGGTGATTTCGATTCATAGCAAAGGCGGTTACAAACCCGATTTCAGCGTCATTCGCAAACTTTTTCAATTCGGTCTGCCTGCCGGAATTCAGGGAATTGCGATGAACATCGGCGGCGTTTTGATGCTTTCGTTCATCGGTTCGCTCGCTCAAAGCGCGGCGGCGCAGGCGGCTTACGCGATTTGTTACGCGCAGCTTTTTTCGCTCGTTTCGTTCACATCGGTCGGTTTGATGGGCGCGACTTCGGCGATTGCGGGACAAAATCTCGGCGCAAATCAGGTCGAACGCGCAAAATCCGCCGTTCACGTTGCAGCGCGTTTCGGAATGATCGGCGCGGCGGCAATTGGTTTAATCTATTTCTTTTTTCCCGCTCAATTATTGTCCGTTTTCGGAATGCACGAACCGGCGGCAGTCGAAATCGGCATTCAATTGCTGCGTTTCCTGAGCATTTCAGGCATTTTCGTTTCCATCGCGCTCGCTTACACGGGCGGTTTGCAAGGCACGGGCGACACGAAAAGTCCGCTCTACATTTCGATTATTTCACAGGTTATCATTCCGCTCGGCATCTGTTTCGTCATCAGAAACACCATCGGACTGCAAGCGTGGCACATCTGGACGGCGATACTAATCGGACATTTCACGCGCTGTCTGTTAAGTTTTCTGCGCTTTCAGCAAGGCGGATGGGAAAACATCAAAGTTGATCTGGAAACGACCGCGAGTTAGATTTTAAGCCAGAATAGCCACGAACAATCACGAAAATTCACGAAATTAATTAAATTCTTTTTCGTGATTTTTGCGTGTTTGTTCGTGGCTAATCCATTTTTGTTGTAAAATTAAAGTTTTTATGAACAACAGAAAACTAGGGCTTGCAATCATCGGATTAGGCGGCGCGGTCGGCACGACAATCGTCGCCGGCATCGAATTATTAAAGAAAGGTTTCATTGGCACGGAAGGTTTGCCGCTCGCGGATTTGGACGCGGATTTAGTCAAAGATTTAGCCGATTACAAAAATATCGTGTTCGGCGGATGGGATTTGCACAGCGAAAATCTGGCGGCGGCGGCGGAAGAACACGACGTTTTGACGCATAAACAATTCGTCGCCGTCGAAGCGGAATTACGTCAAATCAAACCTTGGCGGGCAGTCGGTAACAAAAGTTTTCTCGAAAATATCGAAGGTGAAAATCAATTTGCGCTGACCGATTCACACCGCGAAACGATTGAGAAAATTCAAAACGATTTACAAAAATTCAAAAATACTTGTGATTCAGTTGTTGTCATCAATCTCGCTTCGACCGAAAAACTCGCTGACGAAGGCAACGAGATTTTCAACTCAATCGCCGATTTTGAAAAGGCTTTGGACGCGAATTCAACTGAAATTTCGCCCGCGATGCTCTACGCTTACGCCGCGATTGCCGAGCAAATTCCCTACGGAAATTTCACGCCGTCAGTCGCCGCCGACATTCCCGCGCTCGTCGAATTCGCTGAAAACAATCAAGTTCCGCTCGCCGGAAAAGACGGCAAAACCGGACAAACAATGATTAAAAGCGTCCTCGCACCCGCATTTCGGACACGCGCACTGAAAGTCGAAGGCTGGTATTCGACCAATATCCTCGGCAACCGCGACGGACTCGCACTCTCCAACGCCGAATCCTTAGCTTCAAAAGTTAAAACCAAAAGTTCCCTGCTCGAAGACATTCTCGGCTACACCGTCGAAGATCACCTCGTTGACATCCGCTATTACCGCCCGCGCAAAGACAACAAAGAAGCGTGGGACAACATTGATTTAACCGGATTCTTAGGACAGCCGATGCAGTTAAAAGTAAATTTCCTCTGCAAAGATTCGATCCTCGCCGCACCTTTGGCAATCGAAATCGCCCGCTGTTTAGACTTAGCCAAACAACGCCACGAACGCGGCGTTCTCGAAGAAGTCGGCGTATTTTTCAAATACCCGATGACACGCCAAAAAGACGCAAAACCCGAAAACGCTCTGCACAAACAGGAAGCGATTTTGATTGATTGGTTAAAGAATTAACTAAAGATTTTCACGATTCGGTTATGCGATTTTTTATTAGGTCACAAACTCCATTCAAAGTTTTAACAAATTCATCAAGATTATGTAAACCTCTTTCTTTAGCTGCTGAAGTCATCTGCCCACTCATTTCTAAAGAACCCTCAAAATCCAGAATTTCATTTAATCCTTGATTAACAAGTTTTCTTAGTTCAGAGTCTGTTTAAATTTAGAAGGTAAAAATTGAAAATCGGGCATCGGGTTCGCTAAACTTGGTTTTAGACTAATAAAATTCAAGGAGATAGCGAACCAAATGAGTTATGAAACAAATTTAACCGATGCCCGTTGGCAAATTATAGCAGAATTTATTGAAGATGGAAGAAAGCGCAAGCACAGTTTGCGAACGATTATTGATGCGCTGCTGTATGTGGTGAAAACCGGTTGCCAGTGGCGATATTTACCGAAAGATTTCCCGAAGTGGCAACTGGTCTATTACTATTTTCGGAAGTTTGAAACCAGCGGTTTGATTGAAATCATTCACGACATTTTGCGTGAGCGGGTGCGCGTCAAAAAAGGCAAAGAAATCAGTCCGAGTTTGGGATTAGTAGATTCGCAAAGCGTGAAAACCGCGTCCGTCACGGAAGAAAAAGGTATTGACGGGAACAAAAAAGTGAATGGCAGAAAGCGATTTATCGTGACCGACACGTTGGGGTTGATGATGGGGATTTTGATTGTCGCGGCAAATGTCGGCGAGCGGGCGGGAGCCGAAAAGTTATTCCATCAAACTGCGGGAAAATATCCGCGCTTGGAGAAAGTGTTAGCGGATCAAGGTTTTGACGGAGAGAAATATGTGAGCCGGATTGAACTTTTATTCGGCTTCGTGTTTGAAATAGTCAATAAAGTGTTGGGAGTTGGCGGCTTTCAAGTGCAACCCAAGCGATGGATCGTCGAAAGAACTTTTGGCTGGCTAATGTGGAATCGGCGGTTAGTTAAAGACTACGAAGAAAACACGGAAGTTTCAAAGGCATTTATCCAACTGGCGATGATTCGCCTGATGCTGAAACAACTGGCTTCTTGAAAATTTAAACAGACTCTCAAAGTATAAAGTTTCCGAATAGAAAGGACGTTGTTTTTCTACCTCAATCATAAGATCATTACGGCTGTTTATGATTGCTTCTTTTCGTTTCTTCCGTAAATCCGCCCAATCAATTCCTTGTGGTTGCAGGTCAAAAGAAGGACGAAGTTCTTCAAAAGATAATCTTAATTCTGTGGCTATATTCCATAATTTTGAATAAACTTCAAATTCTTTTTCAGCTTGAAGTTTATGAAGATTAGCCTTCTTAGATAGTTGCCATTTCAAAACTTCTGTCGTCGTTGCAAATTCATTACGAACAGACTCAACTTTGTGAGTCATTTCCTCAATGTCTTCTTTAGTAGCTAGATTTTTTCCTTTCTCTGCTGAATAAGAATTATCTACAATAAAAATTCGCTCAAATTCTTTTAATCGTTTTATCAAACTATGTTCAAAAGCCTTTAAGTCCAAATCATCATTGCGTTTTTTATCTTGAAGTTTCAAAGTAACATACGCCGTAACTACTCCACCAATAATTGCGGCTATAATTGTTGCAAACGGTTGTAAGTCTTTCCATTCCATAATTTTTATTCATTAATTATAACAACTTTCTGCCTTTCCCGATTAACTTTTAACTGCAAAACATAGGGGCGCGAATAATGTCCTGCGACATTGATATTTTGGCGTTCTTCGCGGACTATTTGGTAATTGATTCCGGCGTTGGTGCGCCAAAAAGATGCGAAACCCGAAAATGCCCTGCACAAACAGGAAGCGATTTTGTTGGATTGGTTAAGTAAAAAATGATTATTGAATTTTTAGGACAATCGCCAAAGATTCGGTAATTTCAGTAAGGTCTTCAGCGGAAACTTTGCCAAGTCGTTCGACAAATCTTTCCTGTGAAACCGAACGCACTTGGAATGCGTCGGCAGATGAAGTTTTTGACAAGCCGTTTTCCTTGTTCGGGTTAATTTTCGTCATCCAAACTACTTCTTCGTAACGCTCTTTCCAATCGGTAATCGGCACGACGACCTTCAACGGCAAAACTCCGATTTCGTCGTCATTAACGATAATTACGGGACGATTTTTACGAATTTCCGCGCCAATGGTCGGATCGAGATTAATGCGCCAGACTTCACCTCTACGCATCTAAAAAATCCTCACCGTCCAATAAAGTAAAAGCAGTCAAGTCTTTATTATATTTATATTCCGAAACCATCATCTCAGCCGATTGCCGAAGTTTTGCGCGTTTTTCCTCAAGCGATAATTTTCGCTTTCCGTTCAATTCTCCGCGAATGAGTTTCGTCGCAATTTCGATCACGAAAAACCTTTCGTTGTTCGTCATTTTTTCCAGTTCGCTTTCAATTTCTATCACGCTCATACTTTTCTCCGTTCTCGAACTTTAAAATATTTCCGAGATTAGAGAATAGCATAATCGTCAATCCTTTAACTCGTCGGTGGTTTCGGGTCTTCCTTTTTCTTCGGTGCGCTCTTGATGCGGCGGGCGGTTTTCCATTGGGCGAGTTTGATGGGATTGTCGAAATAGACGTTGTGCATTATCGAGTCGAGAATCCGTTCGGCGTTCATTCCGTTCTGAATTTGTTCGTCAATTCCGGCGGTTGCGCCGACGCTTCCGATCTTTCCGGCGGCTTTTGCGCCGATTGCCGTTTCCATCGCGGTAACATCGGCTTCGAGTTCGTCCGCCAAACTTGCCGGAATTCCGCGCCCTGCAAATTCGGTTGGAAACCTACGCGCTTCAACGACGAATTCGCGGGCAGTCGCCAGCAAAAGTTGGTCGTTGTCGTTATCGGGAACACGAAAAAGACGGCGAAAACCTACATCGTCAATGTTCAGAGCGCGTGCCGTGCGTGAATATCTTTTCATCTTACGACGCTGCGCGGCACGAAGCGTAGATTTTTGCTCGACGGCGCGACCGCTTGCGCCCGAAAGTTGGGCGGCGGAATGCGTCTGCAAAGCGTCAATCGTCGCCCTGACATTGACAAAACTCGCGGCGGCATCGGGCAAACTTTTATAATCGTTCGAGTTTTCCGCATCAAACGCCGTCGTGCCGACAAACATCTCCAAAATATTCTGTTCTCTATCGGTCATAATTGAAATTCTCCTCGCTGAAACTGCCGGTAATCGCGCTCAACCAATCGGTAAACACTCTGCACTCATCGGTAAGTTCGCTCAACCAATCGGTAAATCATCCGCACTCATCGGTAAACACTTCGCGCCTGTCAGTAAATAAACTTAACTCATCGGTAAGCCGTCCGCACTCATCGGTAGAAACAATTACCTCATCGGCAACTCGCCGGCACCCGCCAATAAGCAAACTTCACCAATCGGTTAATCTCGACATTTGCCTGCCACATTCACAACAGAATCGGCGGAAAGATTAAAATCTGTGCCTGACTGCTTCTTTCATAGCTGAATTGTTAGATTTACTCCCGCCATTCAAGTCGCTTTATTATCTTTTTTTTTCTCTACATACAACAACTCTGTGGTTCGTTCTGTGACACTCGGTATCGGTTCGAGATACGAGTCGTTGAGAAGTTTTGCGGGCGTTTCATATTCCCGCATCTCTTCCTCCGGCGGCTGCAACCGATTCTTGACAGCCGTCTTTTTCAGAAAGTTGGCATAATTGAAAAAGAATGCTGCTGAAAGTCCGCAAATGATAATCGTTAAAAGTGCAAGTCCGCCAAGGATTTTACCTTGCGCCAGCATCATATTGAAAATTATCATATAAGACAAAGCTCCGACACCGACAATCCCGACACCAATCAAAGCAATATAGCCAAAGCGTTCAAGTTTCTCTTTTCGCCCCGCAAGGCTTTGGTCAATCTTTGCCGGAATCTGTTCGACAAGCGACTGCGCGGATTTCTCCAGACTCAAGCCGCAAGAACGACAAAACTTTTGCTGCGTAGAATTTTTGCTCCCGCAATTAGGACAGAACATATTTACCTCCGAGCGCAGAAATTGTTAAATAACTGATGTTACGCAATTAGCGTTTTTGTCGCTGAAAGCGACCGATATAATAGCCTATGGTGCAGGCGTTTCGCCGAAACCATAGGTCATTGATGATAAAATCTTCCGACGCGGCGAAGCTGTTGTCGAACATTTCGTATCGCTATTTGTTGCTCACTTTCAGCGAGCGAACGATTGATTTAACTAACGTAGGGATTCGTTCGTTTCACTCACTGCTCCCTACGCTATGATATTTGTCACCTTCGGCGACTTTGAAATCTTTCTGCGTAACATCAGTTAAATAACTTACGCTTCGAGTTAAGCTAAAGTTATGATTACCGGTTTTCACTTCTCAAAATTACGCACTGTCAAAAGTAAATCTAACGGCGGCGTTGACGTGGCGGCAAACCGGCTACACACAAGCTAAAAGAAACCAAAGACCGTTTTAAGAAAGTCGCTGTTTGCCGCTCACGTCCAATAACTTATTCGATTGCGTGTGCAGATACAGAATAGTTCTTAGGTATTTGTCGTCTGCGTCAATGCGCGTTACTTCCGGCGTTCTCAAGATTAGCATCGAACGCTCTAGCGTGTCTTTAGAACCGTATTCGTTTAGCACAAGAAAATCGTCGTCAACGGAAACGACTTCGCCGATGTAAATAACTTCGTCGTTTAATTCTTCGGTAGCAATGGAAACGTAGCCGAAATGTTTCTGAACGGACTCGACAATTTTTGGAATGTCGTCAAGGTTAAGTTCGGGCGCGAATGGAATATCTTTAACTCGCTCAACCAAAACTCGCTGCGCTTCAAGCTCGTTGTCGCCCCAACGCGCACGGGTGATGTCATCTGTGCGGAAAACCATAACGCCATCGTATTCTCCGTCGTCGTTGAAGTTCGTGGCATAAACGGCAAAATCTGAAACGGCGTTAATCCGGCAAAGGCGCGCACTTTTACCTTCGGTTCGTTCGCGGAAAATTAAAACAAGTTCGCCTGACTTTTGAAGCTCTTGCAAATGTGTATCTAAAACGCTCATAAAAATTTCCGCTTGTTATCACAAAGAAGCAATCTAACTACTGATTATCCCGAACCATTCCGTATAACACTCATATTTCGGGTGTTATACCGATTCGTTCCGTATAACACTCTTTTTTGTGTGTTATACGGAATGGTTCGGGATAATAGCCATCTGTGCGGAATGATTATACAAGAATTTTCGGCTATTGCAATAAAATTTTATCTGTATCGCAGATTGATTTGAAACTGTCGTTATTACTCATCAATAATGATTATTTTCTGCCGTTCACGATTAGCTTTTAACTGCAAAACGTCGGGGCGCGAATAGTGTCCGGCAATGTCTAAATTCTGGCGTTCTTTCGCGGACTTTTCGGTGGTTGATTTGCGGCGGCGACGCGCCAAAAGGACGCGAAACCCGAAAACGCTCTGCACAAACAGGAAGATATTTTGTTGGATTGGTTAGAGTATCGAATTTATGCGTGAGAAAACGTCGCGCTTCGCCGGCGTTTTCACGGCTGAAGCCGTAACTCTGAACGATGCTCTGCACGAACAGGAAGCGATTTTGCATCAACCGGATTTTCAGTTGATGCTTTTTATTTGAGTGACTTTTTTTGACGATGACCTTTTTCTTTGTAGTTTCCCGTTTAAGCGATTAGAAATATTTTGCGAATTCGTTTGAATTGAAAGTTTACCTGTATTACTATTCCGTAACTACCCGTAGAAACTTGATTTATAAAGATAATGATGCCGAATAAATATACCTTTGTTGTAGTTTTGTTGTTTTTTTGCGCGGTCACTGCAAATGCGGCGACTTATACAATTACAAAACTTTCCGATAACAAAACAAAAAGTATCGCCGAAATTCTTGGCAATAAATCTGATTGCGAATTGCGTGAAGCGGTGCAGGCGGCGAATTCTACGCCGGAAGACGACGTGATCGAATTTGATCCGAATGTTTTCGGCGAAAAGCAAACTATCGTGCTTGACGGCTCGCTCCGCATCGAAGGCGGCACGAAAGGTTCGCTGACCATCAACGGAAACGGCGTAACCATCACCGCTCCGAATAATTCAGTCATTTTGGTCTTTCCCAATCAAACTTTGACATTGACCGGCACCACGGTAGCCGGCGGGTCTGACCTTTTTGGCGGCGGCATTCACAACGGAGGGACGACAACCCTAATTAATTGCACCGTCAGAGACAATTTTGCCTCGACAGATGGCGGCGGCATTTGGAACACCGGAACCGTAAATCTCTATAATTCTACCGTTTCAGGCAACCACGCATCACGCTACGGCGGTGGTATTAATAACCCTGTCGGTTCAGCGACTCTTATAAATTCAACTGTTACAGGTAATTCTGCGAATTTCGGCGGCGGTATTTCCAGATCTAATTTTGAAGGTGATCCATATCAAACGATTTTAACGAACACTATCGTAGCCGGAAATACTTCCCCTACCGGACCTGACATCTTTGCCGTAATCGATTCCCAAAGCTATAATCTTATCGGCAACACAGCCGGCACAGAAATTCTCGGTGATACAACCGGCAACATCCTCAATCAAAACGCACTTCTCGGACCATTGCAGAATAATGGCGGTCCAACTCTGACACACGCTCTGCTCGCAAATTCGCCTGCGATTGATCACGGAAACAATTTGTCCGCATTCGGTTTAACCGACCAACGCGGCAGCGGTTTCCCCAGATTCAATCACCGCAGGGTGGATATCGGTGCATTTGAAGCCGCCAACACAATCCCGATTACTGCAACCGTGGTTGATAATACGAGCGACAACGGAAGTCTTTCGGCTTGCACGGCGGCGGCAAACGATTGTTCGCTGCGTGGAGCAATTTCGAATAGTGTTGCAGGTTTCATAAACGCTATTTCCTTTGACCCCAATGTTTTTTCCGCTCCGCAAACAATTACGCTGACCAACGGCGAGCTTTCGATTGCCGGCAGTAGCATTGACGTAGAAATCCGCGGGCGTAACGGCTTAACCATTTCGGGTAACAATGCGAGCCGTGTTTTCCTTGTGGATCAGGCAATTTTTACGCTCTATGACGTAACCATTGCAAACGGAAGAGCGGTTCAAGGCGGTGGCATCTTCAATAATTTTGGCACCCTGACAGTAAATAATTCGACAATTTCAAATAACGTCACGACACCCGGAGGAATCGGCGGCGGTATTTTTAACAATAACGGCGTGGTGAATATTTTTAATTCCACTTTCTCGGGAAATCAAGCGAACCCGAGTGCTGCGAACTCCGGAGGTCTCGGCGGAGCGATTTTTAATCTCGGCGGATCACTTAAATTGACAAACTCGACCATCGCATTCAATACAGGACTGATTTGCGGCGGCATCTTTGCAAATAGTGGAAAGGTTGTCTCAGGCAATTCGATCATCGCCAACAATTTCGCGGCAAGAGGATTCGATTTCTTCGGCACATTAACTTCGTTGGGTTATAACATCATCGGCAATATTCAAGACACTAACATAATAGGCACAATGACCGGAAATATCTTGAATGTTGCGGCAAATCTCGCACCGCTCGCAAACAACGGCGGTCCAACGATGACTCATTCTTTGTTCGGCGGTTCACCTGCCTTAAATGCCGGAGGCAATGCACTCGCCTTAGACGAAAACGTCCAACCGACAACAACCGACCAACGCGGTGCGGGCTTTTCGCGTATCTTTGGCACTGCGGTTGACATCGGTTCTTTTGAGTCAGGTAATCCTTTGAATCTGACAGTTGACACGACCGGCGACAACGGAAGCCTTTCAGATTGCACGACTGCGGCAAGCGATTGTTCGCTTCGCGGAGCGATTTCGCGGGCAAACTCTTCAACGGGCAACGACACAATCACGCTCGACCCGGGCATCTTTGCTTCGACACAAACAATCACGCTCGGCGGTTCGGAAATTATAATCGCCGCCAACGGAAGTTTGACGCTCAACGGCATCAACGGTTTGCGGATTTCCGGCAACAATGCCAGCCGTATTTTCACCGTCAATGCGGCGGCGGTAGTCAATTTCAATAATCTAACACTGAACGGCGGCGGGAATGTGGCGGACGGCGGAGCGATCTATAATTCCGGCACGGTAACTTTGACGAATTCGACTATTTCAGGAAATACCGCAAGCAACAACGGCGGAGCAATTTATCAAAACGGAGCAGCATTATCCCTAATTAATTCAACCGTTTCCGGTAATGTTGTAATCGGCGGAGCAGGTCGCGGCGGCGGAATCTACGTTAATTCCGGCAGCGTCAATTTCACAAATTCGACCATTGCCTACAACACCGCGAATAACGGCGGCGGCGTGTTTAATTCCGGCGGGACGGTTAATTCGGGCAATACGATTATCGGCAATAATTTCGGAGCGACAGGTTTCGATTTCTCCGGCACTCTGACCTCGCAGGGCTACAATTTTATCGGCAACACGAGCCTGACAAACATTACGGGCGTGACGACGGGCAATATTCTCAACCGATTTATCCAAGTCGGGGCGTTACAGAATAACGGCGGCGGCACATTTACCCACGCTCCTTTGAGCGGTTCACCGGCAATAAATGCGGGAAGTAATTCACTCGCGCTCGATGCAGCCAATCAACCGTTGACAACCGACCAACGCGGTGCGGGTTTTCTGCGAATCTTAAACGGCAGAGTTGACATCGGTGCATTTGAATCGGCATTACTTCCGCCGCCGCCTGATTTTGTAGTTGATACCACGAGCGACGACGGCAGTTTATCGGCTTGCACCGCCGCCGGAAATGATTGTTCATTGCGTGGAGCAATCGCAACCGCCAACGCGACGGCGGGCAACGAAACGATCAATTTTGATTCGGGCGTTTTTGCCGCTTCGCAGACGATTACGCTGACCAACGGACACATTCCTGTAAGCAGCGGTTCAATAACGATCAACGGAATCAACGGATTAAGGATTTCAGGCAACAATGCGAGCCGTATTTTTATTATCGCCATAGGTGCAACGCTGAATCTAAACAATCTGACGCTCACCAACGGTTTTCAAGGCGGCGACGGCGGAGCGATTTTTAGTCAGGGAACGCTGAACATAACCAATTCGACCATTTCGGCAAATCGCTCGACCGAACGCGGCGGCGGCATCTTCAATTTTGCGGGAACGGTAAACCTCGTTAATTCAACGCTTTCGGGAAATTTCCTAAACGCGGTCAGTCAAGGCGGCGGAATCTATAATCTTTCGGGAACGGTTAATGCAACTAATTCGACCATTACCAACAACAGTGCGGGCGACGGCGGCGGAATCTACAACGATTCGGGAACCGTCAACGCGGGAAATACCATCATCGCGGGAAACAATTCGGCAACCTCGCCCGACTTTTTCGGCACGCTCAATTCACGCGGCTACAATCTTATCGGCAGCACGAATTTAACAACTATCACAGGCATCACGAGCGGAAATATTTTGAATGTCAACGCCCGACTCGCACCGCTGGCAAACAATGGCGGCGTAACTTTTACACATCAACTACTTGCAAATTCGCCTGCCGTTGATAGTGGAAGTAATGCACTTGCCGTTGACGCAAACGGACAGCCTGTAACAACCGACCAACGCGGAGCAGGCTTTTCGCGGATCTATAACTTCACGGTTGACATCGGAGCTTTTGAGGCAACTATCTTTCAATCTTTGACTCTATCGGTTGACACAAGCAGCGACGACGGAAACCTTACTGCCTGCACGTCTGCCCCAAACGACTGCTCGCTTCGCGGAGCAATTACGCGTTCCCAAACTCCGGGTAACTTCACGATTTCATTCGATTCAGTCGTTTTTGCTTCGCCAAAGACAATCACTTTGACTAACGGACAACTCGTAATTAACAATTCGGGCGGTTCTTCACTTACAATCAGCGGCTCAAACGGCGTAACAATTTCGGGCAACAACGCAAGCCGCGTCTTTCTTGTTTCCGCCACCTCAAACGCAACTTTCCAAGGACTGACAATCACCGGCGGAAATGCTTCCGATAACGGCGGCGGCATTTATTCGGACGGAAACCTGACCATCAATAACTGCACAATCAGCGGCAACACGGCAGCCAACGGCGGCTTTGGCGGCGGCATCATTCACAGCAGTAATCAGTTGACCGTAACCAATTCCACCATCAGCGGAAACTCTGCCGATACCGGCGGCGGAATTTATTTAGCTGCCAACGCATCGCTGCAAAATGTGACTATTACGAATAATTCCGCGATTACTTCAAGCGGAGGAATTTTGATTGACGGCGATTTGCAATTGGGAAGATCAATCATTGCGGGAAATTCCGCACCCGATGCACCCGATATTTTAGGCAATATAAATTCGCAAGGCTACAACTTGATCGAGAATATGATCGGAAATATTGGCGGCAATACAACGGGAAATATCCTCCATCAAAATGCCCGACTCGCACCGCTCGGCTTCTACGGCGGAGTGACGCAAACGCACGCTCTGCTTTCGGGTTCACCGGCAATTAACGCCGGAAACACGGCAACCTCGCCAACGCTCGACCAGCGCGGAGCAGCAAGAATCGGCACGGCGGACATCGGAGCGTTTGAATTAAACAACACCGCAAACGGCGGAACATTCGCCGCCGTATTGCCAAGCGGCAACCAAAATGTCGGTTACAATTTCACGCTTGTTCCGAATAACAGCGGTTTTACTTATTCGGTGACAAGCGGAATTTTGCCGAACGGCTTATCGCTGACAACCAACTTTGCACCAACGGCAGTCATCGCCATCAGCGGCACACCGACGCAAAGCGGAACATTCAATTTTGCCATCACCGCCACTAACGGCGTAATTTCAAATGTGACGAATTATTCGTTGTTCGTGCTTGCACCAACCGCCGCCAACGTCTCGGTTTCGGGCAGAGTTCTCACGCCCGACGGCAGAGGCTTGCAAAACGCCGTCGTCACTATCACCGACCAAAACGGCGCAATTCGTTCGTATCGCACAGGTTCATTCGGCTATTATCATTTTGAAGATGTCGCGGCAGGCGCAACTTATGTCTTCGAGATCACATCAAAACGCTTCCGATTCGCGCCGCAAATCGTAAATTTATCGGAAGATTTGAGCGAACTGAATTTTACCGCTCAATAAAACTTTGAGAAATAAAACTATGAAAATTAAATTTACCATTGTCTTTTCGTTACTTTTCATCTGCCTGTTTTCAATCAGCGCGGCGGCTGAAAATCTGCCGTCCGAGTGTCAAAAGATTCTCGACAAACAATTTTCCGGCTGGAAAATGGCGACCGTCAACGCGGCGATTACCGATTATTTTCGCACCGAAAAGATTTCCGACGCGCCGAATCTCATCAAAGGCGACTGGAACGGCGACGGCAAAACCGATTACGCCGCGTTAATCGAATACGGCAGCGAAAAAATCGAAGACAAAATGATGCCGCAAACGTGGACAATCGCCTTTCTCAAAACCGCGAAAGGTTTCAGCTTTTACAAACTCGAAGGCGGCGATTATCTCCAAACCGTCAAAAAAGGCACGAAAGGCTACGACCACGACAAACAAAAGGGCTTTGTCTATCGCACTGACGCGATTACCTCAAACATCTGGGAAAAATCGGCAACTTCGTATATCTGGGAAAAAAGCAAATTTAAGTCGGTTATCACGAGCGATTAAAACGCGAATTTTCGTTTATCAAATCTCCCGCCGAAAAATTTATAATTCTGCTTTTGTCTGCGAAACCCAACGCGACGCGTCGTCGGTTTTTTGGCGTAAAATTAAATTAAGCTGCGCGGTGTGATGCTGGACGTGGCGCAGATTATCTAACAGCAATTCGGCGAAAACGAATTCTTTTGTGCCGACTTTGCAGATTCTGTCGGCGGTTTCTTCGTTAAGATCGTTGACGACGGCACGAAGTTTTTCGCGGCAGTATTGCAGATAATTTTGCAGTTCATCTTTGGTATAAACTCTCGGAATTACGCCTGCCGGATCAAATTCCTCAAGTCCGAACGGCGCGGGAGGTGCGAAATTTATCGGCGCACCCGACAAATAAAAATCGAGCCAGAAAAGCGTGTGCGAAACCATATACCAATACGACGAAAATGTGCGTGTGCCGTCGTCCCAAACTTCGTCGGGACAAGCATTAATCGAATTTTCAAGCATATCAATCGCCGCACCGAACTGACTCCAAACTGCTTTTTTCCAAATTTCCATCCGGCAATTTTATTTCAAATTTGCTTAATTCCAAAATTCTTCATTCATTGTTTTTCTGTCAATTCGCGCGACAAAACAACCGGCTTCGGCGTTGCGAATGTTGATGTAATTTACTTTTGAATCACCGAAAATCTCCGCGATTTGATTTCCCGGTTCATCCTGTTTTACCACTTCCCTTTTCAGCAATTCGCTCTCATCGCCGTAACTTTCAAACAGCAGCGGTAAATCAATCAGTTCCGCCGGAAAACCGTTTTCGTCAAAAGATTCACATTCGTTTTTGTGAATGTAAACAGGCGACGGCAGCGGCAGATTCGACAGGTTTTCAAACGAATTATAAGTGAACAAAATTCTCTCTTCCGCGCCTTGATTAAATGTTTTCAAACACACGCGGCACGGTCCGTAACCTTTCGCAACATCGGTAAACGCTGGATGTCCGTATTGCGGCGACTTCATATTTTTACGCACACTTCGAGCGATTTCCGAATTTATCGGAACGATTTTGTAGTTCATATTTTTCTCCTGATTTTGACTGGAGCGCGGGCTGCCAGCCTGCATGAGCGTCGTTTTTGACGCGAAAAAGCGTTAGTTATCCGACAACCAACAATTAAAACTAACTCGTTCGCATTCAGACGTTGCACTTATTCACAATAATCAAGTTTGCGAAGGCTTTTGAGCGGTAAAAAACACCGCTCATGCAGGCTGGCAGCCTGCGCTCCAGTCTTTACGCTCCGGTATTATTTTGATTCTTGCTCTAAAAGCTGTTTTTTGCGCTCGATTCCCCAGCGATAACCGCTCAGTTCGCCGTTGCTGCGAACGACTCGGTGGCACGGAATGACAAGCGCGACACGGTTCGACGCGCAGGCGGTGGCGACGGCGCGCACGGCTTTTGCATTACCTAATGATTCGGCAACTTGTTGATATGAAACCGTTTCGCCGTAAGGGATTTTCCGCAACATCTCCCAAACACGCATTTGAAAAGCGGTCGCTTGCAAATCGAGCGGTAATTCTAAAGTTTTATTCGTGCCTTTTAAGTTAGCTAAAATTGCTTCCATGTAATCTCTCAAATTTGCGTTATTTTCGACGATTTCGGCGTTTTGATATTCGCTGAAAAGGGTTTCGATTAAAACTTTTTCATCATCGCCGAATGTCACGGCGCAAACGCCTTTTTCGGTTCGCGCTACTAATAATTTGCCTAAATCGCAATCGGTAA
Organism: Pyrinomonadaceae bacterium; assembly: GCA_965247805.1. GTDB lineage: Bacteria > Acidobacteriota > Blastocatellia > Pyrinomonadales > Pyrinomonadaceae > JAFDVJ01. The sequence goes on along the minus strand of OZ252034.1, from coordinate 1,194,318 downwards.
TCGTGTAATTTATCTTCATATTCGCACCTTTTTTCGCGTAAGTTTTCGGTGTCATTCCGAGTTTGTCAGAGACATTTTCATAAAGACGGCTCGACGAATTAAATCCGGCTTCATACATCGAATTTGTAACATCGCTTCCCTTTTTAATTTCACATTTAAACTTTTCCAAACGCTTCATTTCAGCATATTTTTTGGGCGAAACGCCGATGATTTCCTTGAACATTTTTTGCAAATGTGCCGCGCTCAAACCAACTGACGCGCTCAAATTTTCGAGCGAAATTTGTTCTTCCGTTTCGAGAATTTCAAGTGCGCGAAGCACAATTTTCGTTTGCAAATTTACCGCTTCATTTTTCGGCTGACAGCGCAAACAAGCGCGAAAACCATCATTTTCGGCTTTGTTGAAATCGTCAAAAAATCGCACGTTTTCACGCTTCGGCAGTTTTGACGCGCACGAAGGTTTGCAGTAAATCTTTGTCGAATTAACCGCGTAAACAAACGCGCCGTTAAATTTCGCGTCGTTATTTTGCACTGCTTTCCAGTAAATTTCCGTTTCCATATTTGCAATAATATTTGATGTTAAAACTTAAATCTATCCGAAAATTGCGCTGTAATTTTTATTTTAGCCACGAACAAACACGCGCATTTCACGAAATAATATTTACAAAAAAGTTTCGTGTTCTTTCGTGTTTGTTCGTGGCGAATGTCTCACTGTGGTAAATTATTTTTATGCTTAATTCATTATCTTATTCATTGCCGGAAAATTTGAAAAATGCTGTTTCTTCGACTTTCGAGGAATGGCAAAGGGAAAATAAAATTAACCGTGTCTGGTCGAAAGATGCGAGCGTTTGGTCGAATGACGACGAGGCGAAATGGCTCGGCTGGCTCGATTCGGTCGAAGCAGAATTGTCTAAAATTCAGGAGTATAAAGGCTTTGCCGACGACGTAAAATCTGCCGGATTTACGCACGTTTTGCTGATGGGAATGGGCGGTTCGTCGCTCTGTCCCGAAGTTTTGGCGGAAACTTTCGGCAAAAAACAGTTTCACATTTTGGATTCGACCGTTCCCGCGCAGATTAAAACCGTTGAAAGTAAGATTGATCTGGAAAAAACGCTTTTCATCGTTGCCAGCAAATCAGGTTCGACGCTCGAACCGAACACTTTCAAGCAATATTTCTTTGAAAAGTTAGCGGAAAAAGTCGGCAAAGAAAATGCCGGAAAACAGTTTGTGGCAATTACCGATCCGAATTCTAAAATGCAAAAGGTCGCGGAAGGCGATAATTTCCGCAAAATATTTTTCGGCAACCCCGAAATCGGCGGACGATTTTCCGCGCTTTCGCCGTTCGGCATCGCGGCGGGCGCGTCAATGGGTTTGGATGTTGAAGAATTCTTAAAACGCGCCTTAGAGATGGTCACGGCTTGCAAAAATCCTAATCCGCACGAAAACGACGGGGCGATTTTGGGAACGATTTTGGGCGTTTGCCAGACGAACGGACACGACAAACTGACGATTTTCACGTCGCCCGAAATTTACGACGCGGGCGCGTGGCTCGAACAATTAATCGCGGAAAGCACCGGAAAGAAAGGCGTTTCGATTATTCCCGTTGATCTCGAACAGATTGCCAAACCTGAAGATTACGGCGAAGACCGCATTTTTGCATATTTGAAATTAAAGGATTCGGCGGACGATTCTTTGGACGAAAAAGTTGCGCTGCTCGAAGATTCGGGTTTTCCGGTCGTCAAAATTGTTCTCGAAGACACGATGAATCTCGCGCAGGAATTTTTCCGTTGGGAATTTGCAACGGCAGTCGCGGGCGCGATTATGCAGATTAACACATTCAATCAGCCGGACGTTGAAGCCGCGAAAATCGAAGCGAAAAAGATTACCGAAGAATACGAAAAAACCGGCGAATTGCCCGAAGAAACGCCGTTTTTTGAAGCCGACGGCATCAAACTTTTCACGAGTGAAGATTACGCCGAAAGCCTCGAAAAAGGCATCGAAGGCGACAAATCAATCAAAAAATATCTTGCGTCGCATCTCGCGCACATTCAGGAAAACGATTATTTCGCACTGCTCGCTTACATCGAACGCAACGCGGAAAACATCGGACTCGCGCAGGAAATCCGCGAAAAAGTTTTTGGCGAAAAACTCGCGGCAACCTGTCTCGGATTCGGTCCGCGCTTTCTCCATTCGACCGGACAAGCCTACAAAGGCGGCGCAAACAACGGCGTTTTTCTGCAAATAACGTCCGACGACGCGGAAGATTTTGACGTGCCGGAACAAAAATTCACGTTCGGAGTCGTCAAAGCGGCACAGGCTCGCGGCGATTTTCAAGTTTTGATTGATCGCGGCAGACGCGCTCTGCGTGTGCATTTAGGCGCGGACGTGAAAAAAGGTTTAGAGAAGATTCTCAATCTGATTTGAGCTATAAATTCAATCTAAACTTCTATGGTTAACCTGGCAGAAGTCCGCGCGTCGAACTTGGGCGCAGAGTAGCATCTCTTTTGCGCTCAAGTTCGACGCGCGGGCTTCCGCCTTTGAATAAATTTGCTCTAATTTCCGATTTTCAGTAAATGCGTCTGAATTTGCTGCTGATTGATGTCGGCACTCAATTGACCATTGACGACGTTTGCATTTTCGATGAAAGTTTCGATGTGTGTCAATTTCTCCGCCGTGTTGATCGTTCGCGCCAGACTTAAATTATAACCCGCCGCGCTGCTCTGATTCCAAACTCTGGCGACAATACCGCGCGAAATTCCGTCTTCGGCAGGTTTCAGAGACCACAATAAAACATTCGGATTCGAGATTTGAACGAACGAATAATTGTTTGCGGGAAACGGTCGCGTGCCGCTGCCTTCGATCATTCCGGTTGTAAAGGCGTTTTGGTGTTCGAGCGCAAATTTCATCGCATCGGTTTGATTAAAGGCGTTGTGCGTTTGCAGCGCGAATCTTTGTTTGAAATAGCTGTCGCCGCCCTGATTCGGAATGCCGAGAGCCGCGCCGTCAATCTGTCCGCCGCTGAGAACATTAATTTGCGGCGTGTTCGTATCAAGAGACGCATTGCCGCTTTCGCCGAGCTGCATAAAATATGCGTCGGCGTTGGAAATCGTCACGCCGAAATTGTTCGCCGCGCCGTCGGAAATGTCGGCGAAATGATTCATCGTCAGCCAGCCGTAACGCGCGTTTTTCGGTGAATAATGCCCGCCGTTCGCCAGTAATTTGCCGCGAATGACCGCGCCGACTTCTTCGTGCCAAACGTCCGGCGAATTGATGTCGAACGAATAACTCCACGTTTTCAGATCACCGAAATTTTGCGTGATTTGATTTTCGACATCAACGCGATTCGAGCCGCGAAACAGTGTGATGCGCGTCGTGTGTGCGAGCGGACTCAACGATTCGGCGCGGAGCGTAACACTGACCGCGCCCGCGTTTTCAATCGTCACTCTGCCCGTTCGATTGCCGCCTAAATCATTCAAAACTCTACCGTTAATCGTCCGCACCGTTTCTCGGTTGTTTCGTGTTTTGTCAATCAAACTCGTGACTGCACCGTCGCCGGCAAGCGTAATTTTATAAAAATCGTTTTCGATAATATTACCGTTCGCCGCCGCCGCATTCGTCAGATTTGCGTTCGCGCCGCTGCGGATTTCATAAACTTTGTAACCGACCGACGGCACGTTTTCCGCCAGAACGCGCCAAACTTTACGGTTGCCGAAACGCATCATCTGCGACGGAACTTCTGCGCCGGTCGAAACGTCGAAAACCTTGACTTTGCGATTTTGTCTGAACGGAATATCGGCGTAATCGGAGCGCGTCCAGCTTAACGGATTGAAAACGTAGAATCTTTGTTCCGTGCCGCTGTTCGAGATTTGACGACCGAGTTCGACTCGTGCATCGTCGTTTAATTTGTCAACGTAAGCCGTGATTTCGGCTTCGACGCGGCGGCTCCAATTCGCCCGCGTCGTGCGCGGAATCGGACCGTCAGCCGTCCAGTCGTGTTCAAAATACAATCCCAAATCAATCATCGCTTTGTCGCGTTCGGCGATGCGCGAAGTCATAAACGACGGATTATTGAGCGAAACCAGCGTTGCCAGCGCATCCGCCGTTCGCAGTTTTTCGGTGCTGCGTTTAACCCGCGCCGAAACTTCCGCCATCGAAGCGACCAGCGCGTCCCATTCATTGCCGTAAGCGGCGGCGTGAGTTTCTAAATTATTACCGTAATTGGCTTCAAAATCGCGGAAAAAATCTTCCTGATTTGAAACGATAATTCGGCGATTCGCGTTCGTATTCTGCTGCGCGATTGTCACAAATTCGTCGCTCGTATATTGCAAATCATCCCAGCCGCGCCCGAACGCGCCGACGACCGGATACGGATAACGCGTCTGAAAATTCGTATTCGTTTCAGCAAAAATGATTGACTCCAAAGCGTTAAAGGCTTCGGAATAACCGCCATAATTTTGATTGATCGAAGACGTATTCGGATTGATAAAAAGCGAATTCCATTTCATCAAAACCTTGCTGCCGTCGCGTCCGCCGCTGTAATAAATTTCACGGTCGCGGGCTTGCAGATTCGTCACTTCCGTCGCGCAGCCGCAGACACCTTTCCAACTGTATTTCGCGCCCGCGCCCGCCCACAGCGAAGTCAAACCGTATGGAAAAGTTTGATTTTCCATCGCAATCGCCATCGGAAATCGCACGTTATAGCGGCGTTCGATCAAGCCCGGATAATACATTCCGCGCAAAACGGCTTCGGCAGGCGCACCGCCGTTGACCAAAACCAAGGCGTTCAAAGGAACACTCAGATGTCCGTCACGAATCCGATTGATAAATCTGTTAAACTCCGCCGGATTTCGGTTGCGTTCATATTCCCACATCCAGAGACTGCCGTCGCATTCCCAACGCATCTGCTGGTCGGACGGATTGCCCTGCGTCGCGTCCATTTTATTCAGATAATAATCAATCATCGTCAAAAAAGACTGGCGGTAAGTCACGTCGTCGGCAATCCAAAAATAATCCGTATGATCGTCCGGCGCAATGTAAAAACGCTTTTGTTGGGCAAACGCGCTGAACGCTAAAATTACTGCGAAGACGCACAAAAATGCTCCGTATTTGGCTTTTCTAATCAACTGATTTTTCATATTTTTGTGACGCAGCCTGCGCCGTGATTATTATAAACGAAAAAAGCGACTGTTTTTCCAAACAATCGCTTTTCAACCTGAACAAATGTTTTATTCGTTGAAATTATCTTTGACTGGCGCAGTTTATTTCGCGTCGTTTTCGTCTTTGCCGTCGTCGTGGATCAATTCGCCGCTTTCGTCAATCGCGTCCTTATCTTCGTGTTCCTGCGGCGTTTTGCGTCCCGGCTGCGGCGCGTGTTCGGGATGTTCACCGATTATCTCAAGTTTTTCGCCCTCGTGTTCTTCCAAAACCTTTTTATCGTGTGCAATGTCTCTTTCGTCCGGCATAAATTTATTCTCCCTCGTTCGTCTTGATTTAGATACTACACTCCGACTGTATCGTGTTCTTCCTCTTCAATCAAATAAGGCGAAACTGTCGGCTTGTCTAAATCTTCCTGCAAAACTTTGGCGATCACCGGCAGACTCAAACTTCGGGTTTTAGCGATGTTCGGAACGGCTTTGCCCGCCGCGTAAACCGCGTGGCGACCGTTTTCTTTATACCATTCGCTTAAACTCGCGGTTTTGTGCATTTCCTCGATGATTTGCCGCCAGCCGACTCCGGTGTTGTAGGCGCAAAATGAGACTTCGCCTTCCTGCGTGCCGTAAGGAATGACGCACATTTCGGTGCGGCGGAAATCGTAGTTGAAAAGGTCTTGAAACCACATTCCTTCGACGCAGAGAACGCGCCACATATCTTCGGTTTCGTTTTTCGGCTGAACTTTCATCCGGTCATTCCGATCCGAATTTGAATCAGCCGACGACGGTTTGAAAAGGTTCAAAATCTGCGAAACGGGAAAACCTTCCGGTGCTTTTGCCGCGTCGTAATTTCGCATAATCGCCATCGCAAGCTGCGCCATCGTCAGCTTTTTGCCGCGCGCCGTGTCGGTGATGACCGAAACGTCTTTCATAAACTGTTCGTAGTTGAAAAAGTCGAACAAGGATGTCATCTGATTAGTCTTTTTGTTGACGACGATTAACGTAAAAATTCCGCAATTCGGGTGACAATTGCACGACGACCAACCCCACGGAGCGTCCGCGCCTTGCAGCATATCCATTACGGAAGTAAATGCGGAATAAGAACTTAGCGGAAACCAATCGCGCAGCGGCTGGAGCGTTCCGTCGAGTTGATCTTTCAAATCGTGCGTCATTCCCGCGAGCGTGTAACGCTGTTCGATGCGGTCTTTGTCGGAAACATCTTCGTCGCGTCCGGTGAAACTCACAGGTTGGAATGCAATCGTCTGAACTTTATCAATATTTTCAGCCGCAAACTTGACGATGCTGCCAATCGCGTCGTTATTAACCGTATTGACAATCGTCGTCACCAAAGTAACCTTAATGCCGACGCTTGCTAAATTTTCAATTGCTTTGAGCTTCACATCAAACAGATTTCCCACGCCGCGATGTTTGTTTTTCTCTTCCGATGTTCCGTCAAATTGCAGATAAACGCCGTGCTGTCCGGCGGCTTTCGCGGCTTTGCAAAACTCGATGTCTTCGGCATATCGGATGCCGTTCGTCGCCGCTAAAATGCGGTAAAACCCAATCTTTTTCGCGTAGGCGACCGATTCCAAAAAGTGCGGCGCAATCGTCGGTTCGCCGCCCGAAAATAAAATGATAATTTGTCGGCGCGGCTTGAACGAAACGGCATTGTCTAAAATGATTTTCGTGTCTTCAAAAGTCGGTTCGTGGACGTAGCCGACTTGGTTCGCGTCCATAAAACACGGGTTGCACATCATATTGCAGCGGTTCGTCAAATCAACCGTCAGCACCGCGCCGCGCCCGAATTTGATGTCGGAAGTTCCGTGATGATGAACGTGTTTGTCTTCCGCCGCCTTAAAATCCCTGCCGTAAAACAGCGATTCGATGCGCGCTAAGAACTTCGCGTCGGTCGCCATCACGTCTTCAAATTCGCCGTGCGTCGGACAGGTTTTCCGCATCAGAACCTGACCGTTTTCTTCAACAATCTGCGCCTTAATCTCGCCCGGATGCGAATTCATCAATATTTCGAGCGGAATCGTTTTGTTAATCACGCCCTCGCGCACCTGCTTGACACAAGCCGGACACAGCGAATCCGTCTCACGCGGAAAACCCAAAGGCGGCGCAGTCCGTTCATAACTTTTCAAAAGCGGTTCCGCCGCCCAATTCGGCGTAATAGATTCGCCTTCGGGCGCAAGTTTATTGACCGCCTGAAACGCCTTCCACCCAATATCGGCAAGTTTCGATGCCGCCTTCGAGCCGGTTTTCCCTTTCCCCTTTCCTTCGCCACGCCTAAAATTATCACTGAACATAATCTTGTAAAATTCCCTTGTTTGAAATAAAAACTAAATAAAGGCTAACAAATTGAAAGAATTTTTCCAAGTTTTGAGACGGCGGGTGAAATTTTCAGACATTTTTTATTTTGCTGAAATTATTTTTTGTTCCGATTGCTATCATAATTGCAGGCTGAATTTTCATTTTCAGCGCAATTCTGACCGGACTGTTTTTCAGTCGAATTAAAATGCCCGTTTTTCAGACAGCTTTTGAAGAAAAGAACGCTTTGACAATTTCGCGCAGTTGGATGAGGATTTTTTCCCAAACTTTTTCGAGTTGTATCGCATTGATACCGAGGCTGATGAGCGAAGGCGAATTGAGAAATTCGTTGTCGAGCGGAAGTTTTTCATTTTTTAGATGGGCAAGCCGGTCGGCGACATTGATGATGTGCGTCATTAATATCGCCTGATTCACTTTTGACGGCTCGTGATGATAGGCGATCATCGAACATACCGGCGCGGAAAGATTCCAACGCTGCGCGGCAAGTGCGCCGAGTTGGGCGTGATCGAAACCGTAAACCTCCCTTTCAATGTGCTGTAAATCATCCTTCGAGTTTTGAAACAGTTCACTATAATAGGACGAATCGGCGCGGAAAAGCAGGAGACTGCCGATGTCGTGCAGCAGTCCGCAGCTAAACGATTCTTCTGTGCCGCGTATTTGCAGCATCGTACTAATCTCACGCGCACCGATAGCAACTGCCAGGGAATGCAGCCAGATTTCGCGCCCGGTAACAGAATTGCGAATCTCGCGCCCGAACGAATCGGACACCATACTCATCAAAACCATTTCGTAAATCGCACGGTTGCCAACCGCACTGACGGCGTTCGTCAAACTCGTAACCGACTGCTGAAACGGATATATCGGCGAATTTGCCAGCCGTAGAACACGCGATGCCAGCATCGGATCGCAGCCGATGGCTTCGGCGATTTTGCGCTGCGAAACGTCAACGTCCTGCAACAGACCGGAAATCTTTAAAACGCTTCCCGGCAGCGGCGGAAGTTTCGCTTTGACAATTGATTCCAAATCTATTTGTGCTGCAGTCTGCATATATTTGAGGAAGGCAGGATGAGGGAGAAATTTAAACCTTTTTTTCAACCCATCAAGCAAATGTTTTGGTAATTTCAATGATACTGTCAAGGCTGTTCGCCCACGCCTTATCCATCTGTTCGGGTGATAAATTGAGCATTATCATCGAATCTGTTTCGTGGACAATTTCAGACTGCGGGCTTCGCAAACCGAAACCGTTCATATTGGCAATTGTATCGGCAACGCAAACGAGATGCCCGATGACGGCAAACCGACCGGATTGCGACGGGTCGTGATGATTGAGAATAGAATGGCAGACTCCTTCGGGCAAACTCCAACGATTGGCGACAAACGAGCCGATCTGCGCGTGGGTGTAACCGTATTCCATCGTTTCGCGGCTCAACATCAGCATCTCGTTCTCTTCCGCCAAAAGATAGCGATAAGTCTCGAAATCCGCCCGCAGCAGCAAAATCTTGCCGATGTCGTGCAGCAATCCGCAAATAAAAGCTTCTTCCGTCCCGCGAAGTCCGAGAACACGACCGATCTCACGCGACACGAGGGCAACCGCCAGCGAATGCTCCCAAATTTTGTGTCCTTCGCGCGAATCGCGGATTTCACGCGCAAACGAATCAGCCGCCAGACCAACAATCAAAATTTCGTAGATTGATTTCATTCCGACGACTTCGACCGCCTGCCGCAGTGTCGAAACATTTTTTTGCAGCGAATAAATCGGCGAGTTGGCAAGCCGCAGAATTCGTGCCGTCAAAATCGGATCGTAACTGATTGCGTCAGTCAGATTTCGAGACGAAATATTTATATCGTTGAGCATCGAAGAAATCCGTGCCGCACTTGACGGCATCATCGGAACTTTGGTTTTAACAAGGTCTTCGATGTCAATTTTGACTTGGACGAGTTGAGGCGTTTCGAATTGAAAACTTTCAGAGATCATAAAATTACAATATCCCGCAGAAAAAATGCTTTCCCTTATCTTCTTTTCGGCTGAAAAACGAAATACTTTAATTTTATTTTCGCGTTGTAAAAATTAAATCAATTGATGATTTTCGGGCATCAGGACGATTTCCGACATCACGCCTTCGCCGGATTGAGTGGCGGCGAAGAAAACGGCATTGGCGGCGGCTTCGACGGAGAGCATTTTGTCGCGTTGGACTTTCATTGTGACGTTATCCCAAAACGGCGAATCAACGCCTCCGAAGTGCATCAGTGAAAAGCGGATTCCGTAGCGTTTATATTCGTCTTTCAGGCATTTAATCATTCCGGTCAGCGCGTATTTCGCGGCGCAATAGGCGGAGGCTTGCATCATCGGAGCTTTGCCCAAAATGCCCGGAATAGCGACGACGCGACCGAATTTTTGCTCCGCCATTACCGGCAAAACGGCTTGTAAGACGTTAAATGCGGTGCGGACATTGGCGTTAATTAATGAGTCGAAATCTTCCAGCGTCAATTCGCCGAAAGGTTTCAGAATTCCCAATCCGGCGGCGTGAACGAGATAATCAATCGTGCCGAATTTTTTGACGGCTTCGTCAACCAACGCTTTGACATCGGCTTCGACGGCAGCGTCGGCTTCGATTGCCAGCACGTTCGGATTGCCTTTGGTGTTGAGCTTGTATTCGAGTTCCATCAACTCGGCATTGTTGCGCGAACTGATGACGATATTCGCCTCGGCATCCGAAAAAAGTTCCGCCGAAGCGCGTCCGATGCCGCGTCCCGCGCCGATAATCAATGCAGTTTTTCCTTCTAAATTTATCATTAATTCCCTCATTCAAAATTGTCACGCTTTTTGTAACGCCATCCGTCCCGGCGGCAGTCGTGTGGTGCTTCCAGCCCGCGCTTTCCTGTTTAACGCGCAGGAAACTTTAAGAAAAACGGGTAGGCATCTTGCCTACCCGACAGCCGCCGGGACGGACGGCGTTACGTTTATTCAAAACATTCGAGATATTTTACGCCTGCGCCGGTGTTGAAAATGACGACGGTTTCGCCTTCTTTGACTAGATTTTGAGCAATCATTTCGCGCAGAGCGGGCAAGCAAGCCGCGCCTTCGGGAGCGGTGAAGATGCCTTCGTGTTTGCCGATTTCTTTGACGGCGGCGATTAATTCCGCGTCCGAAACCGCGATTGCCGTGCCGTTTGACGCGCGAATCGCGTCGAGAATCAGAAAATCGCCGACTGCTTTCGGGACGCGCAAACCAGAAGCCTGCGTGTGTGCGTTCGGGAATTCGTCGGCAAACCGTTCGCCGTCGTGAAAGGCTTTAACAATCGGCGCACAGCCAACCGATTGAACCGAAATCATTCGCGGTCTTTTGGAATCAATCCAACCCATTTCTTCCATTTCGTCAAATGCCTTCCACATTCCGATCAAACCCGTGCCGCCGCCGGTCGGATAAAGAATGACATCGGGCAATGTCCAGTCAAACTGTTCGGCGAGTTCGTAACCCATTGTCTTTTTGCCTTCGACGCGATACGGTTCTTTGAGCGTCGAAAAATCGAACCAGCCTTCCGCTTCCTTGCGTTCGACGACAATTTTGCCGCAATCGGTGATTAATCCATCAATCAGCGTGACAAACGCGCCGGTCTGTTCGCATTCGATAATATTTGCTCGCGGCGTGTCCTGCGGCATAAAAATATGCGCTTCCATCCCGGCGCGTGAGGCATACGCCGCAAGTGCGCCGCCCGCATTTCCGGCACTCGGCGCGGCGGTTTTTGTTACGCCCAATTCCTTCGCCATCGAAACTGCCGCCGTCATTCCGCGAGCCTTGAAACTCTGCGTCGGATTGGTTGATTCGTCTTTAATGTAAAGATTTAATCTAACGGCAAGCGTCGCGGCGAGTTTGTCCGTTCTCAAAAGCGGTGTCCAACCTTCGCCTAAACAGACGATGTTTTCGGCGTTTTCAACAGGCAAAACTTCGCGGTAACGCCACAGATTCGATTCCCGCGTTTTAAGCGATTCTTTCGTTAAAGTTTGTTTGGCTTTGTCCAAATCGTAGCGCACGAGCAGCGGTTTTCCGCATTCGACGCAGAGATTATGCAGTTTATTGGCTTCGTATTTTATGCCGCAATTAGCGCATTCGAGATGTGTTACGTTCATAAATTTAATGGTGAATGGTAAATGGTAAATGGTAAATGGTGAATGAAAAGATTTCAACTAACCATTCACCATTCACAGTTCATCATTCACCATTATTCACAACATCGGTTTCAACGCTTTATAAACATTTTCGGTCATAATCTTTTCGCCCTCGGCGTTCGGGTGAATGCCGTCGGCTTGGTTCAAGTCTTTGTTGAGCGCGATGTTATCAAGCAGGAAAGGCAAAAATTCGACCTTGTATTCACTTGCCAAATCTGGAAAAGTCGCCGTGTAATCGCGCTGATATTCCGCGCCGATGTTCGGCGGCGCAAGCATTCCGCAGAACAAAATTTTGATCTTTTTCGCCTGCGCCTTTTCAATGATCTGTCCCAGATTTTTCTTCATTTTCGCCACCGGCATTCGGCGAAGCAAGTCATTTGCGCCGAGTTCGAGAATCAAAACCCGGACGTTTTCCTGTTCCAAAACCCAATCAATTCGCTCCAGTCCGCCGATGCTTGTGTCACCTGAAACTCCGGCGTTGATGACTTCGTAATCGTAGCCGTCGGCTTTCAGTTTTTCCTGCAAAAGATACGGGTAAGATTCTTTTTCGAGCAGTCCGAAGCCGGCGGTCAACGAGTCGCCGAACGCGACGATTTTCGGTTTATTCGAGGTCACTTGCGGTGTCGCTAAAGGTTTGTTGGCGTTTGAATTAGATTGTCTGGTCGCGGTCGAAACATCGCACGACGCAAAGAAAACTGTCGTGAAAATAATAGTTAAAATAATATCTGTGCGAAAATAGCTTTTCATAACTTTGCAAACTTTTTACGTTGAAATCCGTTTATAAGATGCAGAATTATGTTCACTTGTTTGCGATTTTTTCGCAAGTTATTATTTGGTTGATGGTTAATCGTTGGTTGTTAATTGATTTAGACAGCGAAAGACACAATTAACAATTTGCCATTAACGATTAACAAATTTTTATGATTGAACTAAAAAATTTAACGAAAACCGTTCGTTCGGGCGTGGAAGATTTGACGATCTTGGACAATGTTTCGATAACGATTCCCAACGGTGAATTTGTCGCCATCACGGGCGCGTCCGGCAGCGGAAAATCAACTTTGCTCGGCTTGATTGCCGGACTCGATGCGCCGAGTTCCGGCGAAATTTTCATTGACGGCGACGAAGTGACGAAGATGAGCGAAGACGAATTAGCCGGACTTCGCAGCGGAAAGATCGGTTTTGTTTTTCAGTCTTTTCATCTTATTCCGTCGCTGACCGCGTATGAAAATGTCCTGATTCCGATGGAAATTATCGGGATGAAGGAAGCCAAATCACGCGCCGGACAGCTTCTCGAAGAAGTTGATCTGACCAATCGCGGACATCATTATCCGACCGAACTTTCCGGCGGCGAACAGCAGCGCATCGCCATTGCCCGCGCTTTTGCCAATAATCCGAAAATTTTACTCGCCGACGAACCGACCGGAAATCTCGATTCAAAAAACGGACAGCATATTTTCGATCTGATGACCGAACTGCACCGGCAGAACAACGTCACGCTGGTTCTCGTCACACACGATCAACTTTTAGCCGACAAAGCGCAGCGGCAAATTCGCCTCCAAGACGGACGAGTTTTAAGCGATGAGAAGAAATTATCCACAGATGAACACAGATAAACACAGATTTTTTCTTTGATTTTATCTGTGTCCATCCGTGTTCATCTGTGGATAAATAATTTTATGAATTTTATTTTCAATTTAACCTGGCGCGAAATTCGTTCGTCGTGGCGCAGACTTTTATTCTTTTTTTTGTGCATTGCCATCGGTGTCGGTTCGGTCGTCGCGCTGCGGTCGCTGATTCAGAATCTGAGTCAATCGGTCGGCGGCGACGCGCGGGCGTTGATGACTGCCGATTTTGAAGTCAGTTCGACCAACGATTTTTCGCCAACCGATATTCAGAAAATCGAAGCCGTCATCGGGAATTCAAAAATCATCGAAGCGCGAAACGAGGCGATCACGACTTCGGCGATGGCGCGTCCGGCTGATCCGAGTAACGAAACGCTATCGTTTGTTGAGTTAAAAGGCATCGAGTCACCTTTTCCGCTCGTCGGAAATTTCAAAACTTCGGACGGCAAAAATTTTGATTTCAAACTGCTGGAAAACAACGGTGCGGTCGTTTCGCCGCTTTTGCTTGAGGATTTAGGTGTCAAAATCGGCGATAAGATCAAAATTGCCGACGGCGAATTTCAGATTCGCGCAACATTTGATGAAGAACCCGGCGGCGCAAGCGGTTTTCGGCTTGGACCGCGTGTTTTTATTGAGAAAAAAGCGTTCGACTCCGCCGGAATCACAAGCGGCGGCGGGCGCAGCCGGCGGCGAATTCTTTATCGAACTTCGGACAATCCGACGACGCTCGTCAAAGCCCTGCGCGAAAGTTTGAAAGGCACGATTCTGCAAGTCCAGTCTTACCGCGAAACGCAGGAAAATCTCGGCGAACAATTTGCGCGGACGGAAAATTATCTTTCTTTAACCGGTTTGCTGATTTTAGTTCTCGGCGGTGTCGGCGTGTGGAATGTCGCGCGTGTTTTTGTCGAACAAAAGCGCAAATCCGTCGCCGTTTTGAAATGTCTCGGCGCAAGCGGAACGCGAATTATTACGGTTTATTTATTACAAATACTGACATTAGGTTTCTTTGGAAGTTTGTTCGGTGTATTTTTAGCGCAGTGTTTTTTGTGGTTTGCGAAGACGCGATTTAATGACGCGCTGCCGGCGGCGATGAGTTATTCGATTCATCTGCCGGTTTCTCTGCAAGGTATTCTGCTCGGCGTTTTAATCTCGCTTTTGTTTTCGGCGTTGCCGCTTTTGCAGGTTCGCAATATCAAGCCGCGTCTGCTGTTGCACGACGCGACGGGCGAAAAAACGCGGCGGCTCGATTGGACGAAAACGATTTTCGGCGCAGTTTCGCTCGTCGGATTGCTCGCGCTCGCGGCGTGGCAAGCCGGTTCGCTCAAAGTCGGTGCGTTTTTTCTCGTCGGTTTGGGTTTTACTTCCGTTTTTTTGTACCTCGCGGCGGTCGCGCTGACGCTGATTTTGAAAAGATTTCGCAATTTCGGATCGTTCTCGATTGGTCAGGCGATTAATTCGCTTTATCGTCCCGGCAATCAAACCAGGATTATTTTGCTTGCCGTCGGACTCGGCGCATTTGTGGTTTTGGCGGTTCAATCACTGCAAACCAACCTCGTCCGCGAATTTGATTTTTCGCGCAACCAAAATCTTCCGAGCCTTTTTATTATTGATGTTCAAAAGAGTCAGATTGACGAATTGGCAAAAATTCTCGAAGACAAAACCGGTGAAGCGGCGCAAATTCTGCCGACGATTCGCGCCCGAATTTCGTTCGTCAACGGGCAGGCATTTGATTATCAAAACCGCGAAACGCGCCAGCAGCAAGGTCAAATCGGACGCGAATTTGCCGTCACTTACCGTGCCAAATTAGATTCAAACGAATCAATCATTGACGGAAATTGGTTTGACGAAAATTCAGGAATTCCGCAGGTTTCGGTTGAACAGGATATGGCTGACCGTTTGAAAGTCGCGGTCGGCGATTCGATAACTTTCGACATTTCAGGCAGACGCGTGACGGCGCAGGTCGCCAATATCCGCAAATTAGACTTGCGAAACACGCGCACGGCGTTCGTTTTCGTCTTCGCACCCGGAGTTTTGGAAAAAGCCCCGCAAACTTTTGTCGCTAATGTTTTAAAGAAATTGCCCGAAACCGACCGTCAAAGATTGCAGCGAAATCTCGTTGACAAATTTCCGAATATCCAGATTTTCGATGTCGCCGATATTGTCGCGGCAGTGCAGAAACTCGTCAATAATTTTGTTTTGGCAATCTCGTTCGTCGGAAGTTTTGTAATTCTGAGCGGAATTTTGATTCTTGTCGGCTCGATTGCGCTGACCAAATCGCAGAGAATTTATGAAAATGCAATTCTCAAAACGCTCGGCGCAAAACGTGCGACTTTAGCGACAATTCTGTTTGCCGAATACGGACTGCTCGGATTGCTGGCGGGAATTATCGGCGCGACATTTGCGACGGCTCTATCGTTTGCGGTTTCAAAATATGTTTTCGAGATTGATTGGCAATTCGATTTGAAATTGACGCTTTTGGGAGTTTTGGTAACTGCATTGCTGGTAACATTGGTCGGTGTAATTGCGAGTTTTGATGTATTGTTCAGAAAACCGCTGGCAACGCTTCGCTCACAGTAATTCGGCAATAAGCAATAAATAGAACGCGGACGAACACGGATTAGGCGGATTGTCGCAGATTATAAAAAATATCCGCGATAATCAGTTAAATCCGTGTTCGTCCGCGTTCTATTTTCTTTCGTTTCTTATTTTCCCGTGACAGAATCAAAAGGATGACTGGCGAGAACGACGCGCATATTGACCTGCCCGAAAAGCGTTTCGATGTATGCGCCGAAGCGGTGCAGAATCGGCACGAGGTCTTTTTTATTCTGCGTGACGAGAACTTCTTCGATAAACCGCTCGACCGTTTCGCAGTCTTTGTAAAACAGAAAATTTAAGGTCGTTTTGAGAAAATCGTTGAGTTGCGCGTGAAGCTGGTTTTTCGGATATTGATCCGGGGTTTGCTCGGCGGCTTTGACGGTTTGAAGCAGCGACCACAAATCTCTACGCAGCGCGAGAGATTGTTCGAGTTTTGTTTTGAGCGTCGGGAAAATCTTGTGTGTTTCGATATTCGGCTCGATTAACTGCGCGAAATTAGTCAGTGTCAGTTGAAAACTATCATTCAAAAGCGCGAACGCCGTTTCGATTTTCGCGTAAATCAGCGGTGTCGAACGCATCTCGGTCAGTCCCGCGAGTTCGTAATTATAAACCTTTCGCAGTTCAATCGAAGCCGTGTAAGCCGCGCCGTCAAGCTGCGCGAAAAGTTCGCCTTCTTCGTCCGGGAAACGCAGCAGGCGATTGTTAATAAAGCCGGTCAATTCCTGAATCTGTTCATAAATCCGCGAGAAAATCAGCAGCGAAGGTTTCAGCGGTTCGTCTGTTTGAAGCATTATTTCGACAACGCTCAACCACTTCAAAATCTTGGCAAAACGCGGCAGCACGAGGCGCAGATCGGCTTCGGTCGCAAATGGAAGCGTTTTACTCGACAGCAGATTTTTCAAAATTTCAGGGAGAAAATTCTCACCCGTTTTTTCGGCTCGCGTGACTAATTTTGAGACGATTTCGACTGATTTCAATTTGTCCGAAAACGTGTTGCTCCACGCCGTCCATTCGCCGAATTTGAGCGGTGCAGCACGCAGCATTCCTTCATTGAGCAAAACAGCGTCGCGCAGTGCGACGGAGAGTTTGTAAATTTCGTCCTTGGAAATCTCGAAATCATCGCCGGCTTTTCCCAATTCGTCAAGCAGATCAAGAGCCGAAAATTCATCTTCGGCAGCGGGTTGTTTTTTGAGAATTTTGCTCAGTTGAAACGTCAGACGCGCACACAAAAGCAAGGTCGAATGCGTCAGGCGAAATTCTTTCGTCCAATCGCGCGAAGCCGCTTTGACACGGTTTTCCTCAATAAATGAATGGTTGCGAATGTTCAGAAAACTTTCCAAACCCGACAGCCAAAGTCCCAATTCAAAAATCAATTCGTCCTTTTCAATGGAAGACAAAACCGGCATCGTCTCACCGTCGGCGACACGCGCTTTCGGCAAAACATTCGGCTCATAAATCGAAGTCGTTGTGACGGCAACTTCCAAAATAGAATCTCCTTTCGACATTTTATTGGATTGGGAAATAAGTGCGGCACGGAAAAATCCGCTATTTAATATATAACCTAAAAATCGGTCATTTTGCAACAAAAAAGTGAATTTTAAGTAAAAAGTGAAAAGTGATTTTTTTTGAATTAACGCTCGACTTTGTATTTTGTCTCCGTTTTGTGGTCATAATATTTTGTATGAAACTTGTCGTTGCCACTCAGAATGCCGGAAAAATACGAGAACTAAATGAGCTTTTGAATAATTTGCCGTTTGAACTTTGTGGTTTGAATGATTTTGAAAATATCACTGATGTCGCTGAAACCGGACAAACATTCGCTGAAAACGCGATTTTAAAGGCTGAATCTTACGCGCTTCAAACCGGATTTTGGACTTTATCGGATGATTCCGGCTTGGAAGTCGAAGCATTAAAGGACGCACCCGGAGTTTTTTCCGCACGTTACGCCGGAGAAAATGCGTCCGATCAGGATCGAATGAGAAAACTGCTCGAAGAATTAAACCGCACGAATGACAAATTTCGGCGGGCGCGTTTCGTCTGTGCAATGGCAATCTCGAACGAAAAAGGTCGAAAAATATTTCTCGCCGAAGGAATTTGCGACGGGAAAATCGCGCTTCAACCGCACGGCGTAAACGGTTTCGGCTATGATCCGATTTTTATTCCAAACGGCTATCAGCAAACATTTGGTGAACTTTCTTCCACCATAAAAGGCAAAATCAGCCATCGCGCACGGGCAATTGAGAAAATAATCCGATTTTTACACACTTTTACGGAAAATGAACTTGACCAATGATTTTTTCCCTTGTAAAATTCGGCACTTGAATATGTTTCTTAAATGAAACGATTTTTATTTCGGGGCGTAGCACAGCCCGGTAGTGCGCTCGGTTTGGGACCGAGAGGTCGGATGTTCGAATCATCTCGCCCCGACCAATCAATTTCCATCGGTTGGGATATTTCTTGCCCCCTATCGAGTTTGCATTTAAGCAAACAAAAATGTTCAATTAAGTAGTTTAAGTAGTTTTTATTCAAAATTTGGAGGATACATAATTATTATGGCAAAATTAACGCAAACAGAAATCGTCAACAATTTGGCGGATACAACAGGAATGAAAAAAACCGAAGTCAAAGGCTTCTTTGATGCTCTGGCGAGTTTAGCGACGGATGAAGTCAAATCAAACGGCGAATTCACCCTTCCCGGCTTCGGTAAATTGGTTAAAGCCACCCGCAAAGCGCGTGAAGGTCGCAACCCGGCAACCGGCAAACCGATCAAAATCCCGGCGAAAACAACCGTTAAATTCCGTCTCGGTAAAGCTATGAAAGATGCTGTCAGCTAAACCGAATTTCGATTTTAATGCGAAAAGCCCCATAAATGTCTAATTTATGGGGCTTTTTACTGCTCAAAAAGCCGAGTTAAGAAAAAATTCACAAATGTTAAAAAAAAATGGTGACAAATTATAATTTATCTGATAGCATAAGTTTAATTCGTTGAAAACAACCGACTGTTTCTAAAATTAATAGCAACTAATTGATTTTTCATTACAACTAATTTGTATAAAGTTAGCTTTTTGTAATTGTTTTCAGTGGATTTGTTGTCAAAGGCAACAAAGATATTTTAAATATTTAATTCTATGAAGGAAGGAGAAAAATATACAGTGGCAGCAACCAGACAAATAACATTGCAGGAAAGAATCTTGCAGATTGACCACATCCAAGCTCGTCGTTTCGCCAAATTAGGCGGCGCGGCGTTGGAAATCGCCAGCGAAGGCATCATCAGACATTTGCGTGCCTGCGCCCGAATGGATGTCAACCCGGACGCTTCGGCTGTTCGTGAAATTATAGACGACGCTCTTAACGGCAGAAGAGTGTTTGCAGAAACGTCAAACGACCTTTTAGCCGCCTAAGTTTTATTTTCATATTTTATTAGTAATACATATTTGACCGCCGTTTTTTTGGCGGTCTTTTTTATTCACTTACAGTTTTAAATAAGAATTGCCGGTGAATTATTTTCCTGGGGCGTTCAGATCAACTTTATAAATTGTGTATGCCGCAGATTTTGTCAGTATTGTTCGGGTGTAGCAATTATCAATGTTTGTAAAATCTACATTCCAATCGTTTGGGACAATTACATACGAAAGAATTGTGTCAGGCGAATTATGCGGACTAAAATTTTTGATGTATTCGCCGTAGATTCGCGCTTCCTCATCAATTTCGCCGTAGGTCAGCGGTTTATAGACCGAATTTAAACGGTCGGTGTGTCTGCCCCAACCGAACAGCGCGATGACTGAAACGAAATCGCCGTTTTTCATTGAATCGGCTAAACTTTCCGGGCTGATTCCTTGAAAATACAAATATTGATAATAACGCTCCTTATTTTCCTGCCACGAAACGCCCGCGAAGACGTGCTGATGCCGCGCCCAGAGAACCGCTTGCGGCGCAATCGTCGGCAAATCGTCGCCCTGCAGCATCGAAAAAGGCATAATCACGGTTTTATGCGTGTCGCCGTTCGTTTTGGCGATTTCAGTTAGATATTTTCCGACATCGAAACCTTTATCACGCTCGATATTCGCGTCGTCCAAAACGCGCACCGTGTAGTGACATTCGACAAATCCCCAGACAATCGCCGACAGCGCGACCAATGACATCAAAATTGTCGTCAAAGTCTTGTTAAATAATTTAGAATTTTTTAACAAGATTCCGATTGCAATAACTAATGCTAAACCGGCAACGTAATTACCGATGAAAACCTGATAATGAATCGGCTGAAGCGAATGTCCCGTAATGATTTGCTGATTAAAAACAATCAACGGAACAAGCGCGAACGAAATTGCAAAAAGTGTTTCGCGGTCTTTCAGACGAATTAATTTCACTAAAATACCAACAATTAAAATTATCAAAACAACGACGCTGATGTATTCCGGGACGCGGTGAATGTCAGGCGCGTGAGTCAGCACCAGAAGCTGCACGTCGTCCATCGTCTGCGAACGATGCGAGAGCATAATCGCGTAAGGAATCAGTGACAGCAGACAACCCAAGCCGAGCATCAAAAACGCCTTGAAATCCTTCCAAAAGCCTGCGGGACGCGCAATCAACCAGACGATAAACAAACAGCCGAGCCACGCGGCAGCAGTCGTCCAGGTGTAAAAATACGAAAAATTAACAAACGCAAAACAAAGTGACGCGAGAATGCAGTAAACAATTCGTTTGCGAAGATTTTCGGTATTCAGCATCAGCCAAACTAGCGCGATCATCGCCAGAAAAAACGAAAAAGGAATTGCCGGAATATATCGCCGGAACGCGGGAAAATAAGGGTAAGAATAGCTAAACTCGAAAATCTCGCCGATTGCGCCTTCGCCGGCGGCAAGCGCACCTCCGGCTAATACCACCAGACTTCCCATCATCGCGTAAAGCGAATTTCCGGTAATCCTGCCGATTACCCAAAAAGCCGCGAGAGCCGCGAAAAATCCGGCTAACGCGCCGGCAATCGTCATCGCCCAGGGCGTGCCGACTCCGAAAATTCGCGCCGGAATCGCAATCAGATACGGCGCGGCGAACTGAATTGAAAAAAGCGACTCCGGTTGCGGACTGTCCGACGTGTCATCACGTCCCGTATATGGATCGTTGCGGCGCGGTCTGCCGTCAATCAACGCTTTGACGTAGGACGCATACGCCACTTCGTCAATGTCGTTGTAGGCATAATGCCCTTGCCAATCATTTCCGCGCAAAGACCACAATTTAAATTGAGGATAAAGCGTGAAGATTACCAAAAAAAGTCCTGCGATGATGCCGAAACGCCACAATAATTTCATAGTTTCAAGTTTCAAGTTTCAGATTTTGACTGAAATATCTTTTGGTAAAGAAAAGACAGATTAACATATTGATTACACGGCAAGAAAATTAATTTTAACCTGAAACTTGGAACTTGGAACCTGAAACGCTAAAATTATCGGATATGAGTATCAAAGATAAAATTGTTTCTGAAATGACCGCCGCAATGAAGGCAAAGGACGCAAACCGTCTTTCGACACTGCGAATGGCGAAAGCCGCCGTGATGAACGAGGAAAATAAACGCGGAGTCGGCACGGTTTTGACCAACGAGGATATTTTGAAAATTCTTCAATCGCTCGTCAAACAGCGCAAAGATTCCATCGAACAATTCACCGCCAACGGACGCACCGAACTCGCCGACAAGGAAAAAGCGGAACTCGCCGTTCTCGAAGAATACTTGCCGCAATCCGCTTCGCCCGAAGAAATCACCGCCGCCGTCGAATCCGCCGTCGCCGAAACCGGCGCATCCTCAATGAAGGAAATGGGCGCAGTAATGAAAGCCGCCCAAGCTAATCTGCAGGACAAAACAGTTGACGGCAAACTGTTAAGCGAAACCGTCAAAGCTAAACTTTCCTAAAAAGGCGGAAGCCCGCGCGTGTGCGTTTCGCGCCCTTGCACACGCGCGGGCTTCCGCCCTTTTCTACTTAGCCGAAAATATTCCGCACCTTATCCATAAACGATTCGTCCTGAAATTCGGTGTCTTCGATTTCGGCGAGTTGTTCGAGCAGTTTGCGTTGATCCTTGCTCAAAGTTTTCGGCGTAATTAGCGTAACGGAGACGAACAAATCACCCTTGCCGCGTCCGCCGAGGGCAGGCATTCCCTGTGATTTAACGCGAAAAACCGTGCCGGTCTGCGTGCCTGCCGGAATTTTCAAATCTTCTTCGCTGTCGAGAGTTTTGACTTTGATTTCTGCGCCGAGCGCGGCTTGAGCGAAGGTAATCGGAACTGCCGAATATAAATTCGCGCCCTGTCGTTCAAAAGTTTCGTGTTCGGCGACGTGCAGCACGACGTATAAATCGCCGGTCGGTCCGCCGCCCGTGCCGGCTTCGCCTTCGCCGTTGACGCGCAGCCGTGAACCGGTTTCAACACCCGCCGGAATTTTTATTTCGAGCGTTTTTTCCTTTTCGATGCGTCCCGCGCCGTGACATTTTTTGCACGGATTTTTAATAATTTTGCCTTTACCGCTGCAATTCGGGCAAGTTCGCATCACGCTGAAAAAGCCTTGTTGATAACGCGTCTGTCCGCTTCCCTGACAGGTAATACAGATTTCGGGTTCGGTTCCTTTCTCCGCGCCGCTGCCGTCGCATACTTCGCATTTTTCGAGTCGCGGAATTCGCAGTTTTTCGTCCTTGCCGTGCGCCGCATCTTCGAGCGTAATTTCCAGATCGTAACGCAAATCCGCGCCGCGCTGTGCCGCACTTCGCCGCGAACCGCTGCGTTGACCACCACCGCCGAACATATCGCCGAAGCCGAAAAGATCGAAAATGTCTTCAATGTTTGAATAACCTTGTCCTTCAAAACCGCCGAAACCTTGACCATTCGCCCCCGAATGTCCGAAACGGTCGTAGGCAGCACGTTTCTGCGCGTCGGACAAAACCGAATACGCCTCTGCCGCTTCTTTAAACTTTTCCTCCGATTCGGTATCGCCCTGATTTTTGTCAGGGTGATGCTGAATCGCCAATTGACGATACGCCTTTTTAATGTCCGCTTCGCTGGCGTTCTTCGCCACGCCTAAAATTTCGTAATAATCTCGTTTACTCATAAATTCATAATTTCAAATTACAGATTACTAATTTCAAATCATCAAATTCAAAATCCGAAATCCGAAATCTAAAATAAAGATAACGCCAGTCCAATTAAATGAACTGACGCTCCATTATATTTTGCGATAAACCGCCTGTTTTATGCAAGGATGAATAAAAATCCTTTTATTTCATCTCCAGTTTTTACACCATAACCATTAACGCTTCAGTTAATTTATTTGCAATTTCTTCGGTTTTCCTTAAAGAATCTTGAATCGCTTTTGAATCATTTTCGGTTAAAACTTCTTCCGCATCGTTCAAAACGCCGTTAATTTGCTGCTGTTGTTTGACTTCGAGCGATTTGCCGAATTCAAGCAAAGTCCGCCGCGTGTTTTTGACAAGCGAATCAAGCCGGTTGCGGTTAATAATTAAATCTTTCGTCTCTTTGTCTTTTTCAACCGACGTTTCGGCTTCCATAATAAGACGGTCAATTTCATCCGGTGCAAGTCCTGATGACGGCGTGATCTGCATCGCTTGTTCGAGTCCGGTCATTTTGTCCTTTGCCGAAACATTAACGATGCCGTTTGCGTCAATTTCAAACGAAACGTCAATCTGCGGAACGCCGCGTGGTGCTGGCGGAATGCCGACGAGTTCAAATTTTCCGAGCGAACGATTGCCGCTTGAAACTTCGCGTTCGCCCTGTAAAATATGAATTTCAACCGATTGCTGATTATCTACAACAGTCGTAAAAGTCATCGTATTGCGAAGAGGAATCGTCGAGTTGCGCGAGATTAATTTGACGAATAAACCACCGCGTGTTTCAAGTCCGAGTGACAAAGGCAGAACGTCCAGGAGAACAATATCTTTGACATCGCCGGTCAAAACGCCGCCCTGAATCGCCGCGCCCATCGAAACAACTTCGTCCGGGTTAATCTCCGCCGAAGGTTCTTTGCCGAAAACTTCCGTCACCGTGCGCGTGATAATCGGTGAACGCGTCTGTCCGCCGACGAGAATCACTTTGTCAATATCCGCCGGCTGAAGTTTCGCGTCCCACAAGGCTTTTTGACAAGGTTCGACTGATGATTCGACCAAATCCTGCACGAGTTCTTCAAATTTAGTGCGCGTCAGAGCCGTGTTGATGTGCTTCGGTCCGGTCACGTCCGCCGCAATAAACGGCAGATTAACGGTCGTCTCCATCACGGTCGAAAGTTCGCATTTGGCGCGTTCCGCCGCTTCTTTCAATCTTTGCAGCGCGAGTCGGTCTTCTTTAAGATCAATGTTGTTATCGTTTCTGAAGCCTTCGACGAGCCAATTTATAATGCGCTGGTCAAAATCTTCACCGCCGAGAAAAGTGTTGCCTGATGTCGAAAGAACTTCAAAAACGCCGTCGTTGATTTCGAGAATCGTGATGTCGAACGTCCCGCCGCCGAGGTCGTAAACCGCAACTTTTTCCGACTTTTGCTTGCCGAAACCGTAAGCCAACGCCGCCGCCGTCGGTTCGTTGATGATGCGTTCGACTTCCAGACCGGCAATTTTTCCCGCGTCGCGTGTCGCTTGCCGCTGCATATCGTCGAAATACGCCGGGACCGTGATAATCGCTTCGGTAACTTTGTCGCCTAAAAATTCTTCCGCCGCGAGTTTTAATCTTTGCAGGACGATTGCCGAAATCTCCGGCGGCGAGTAAACGCGGTCGAGAACCTGAATATGCGCGTCGCTATTCGGTGCTTCCGTAATCTCGAACGGCACGTTTTCACGCATTTTCTGCACTTCGGGCGAATCAAATTTACGCCCGATCAGACGTTTGACGGCGTGAAGTGTGTTAGTCGGATTCGTCACTGCCTGACGTTTTGCAATCTGCCCGACGAGGCGTTCGCCCTTTTCCGTAAAACCGACAACTGACGGCGTTGTTCTGCCGCCTTCCTTATTCGGAATAATCTGCACCGTGCCGCCTTCGAGGACGGAGACGCAGCAATTTGTCGTTCCTAAATCAATGCCGATGACTTTACTCATAAATTTTTGGAGTCCTTATCGTTTAATCTGTGGGAATTGCCGAAAGTTATTCGGTTTCTAAAATATTGTCCGACGCGTCCGCCGGAATTGCGGGAGAAATACTGTTTGCAATCGCTTTCGCCGGAGTGATCGCAACTTTGACCATTGCCGCGCGAATAACTTTGTCGCCGACGCGATAACCGCGCAAAAGTTCGCCGGTGATCGTGTTCGTCGGAAATCCTGAAGTTTCGTCCGTTGCCACCGCTTCGTGCAGATGCGGATCGAAATATTCGCCGACTGCATTAATCGGCACGACACCCATTTCCGCCATAACTTCGTTTAATTGCTGATTGACTAACACGATTCCTTCAAAAAACTGGTGAAAATCAGGCGAAAGACTTTCGGAATGATTGGCGGCAAAATCCAGTGCGCGATTCAAATTATCCAAAACGGGCAGCATCTGCGTTGCCAGATTACTGATTTGATTGATGAAAGTTTCGTTCCGGTCGCGCTCGATTCGTTTCCTGTAATTGTCAAAATCCAACTGCCGGCGGCGCATCGTTTCGCTTGATTCGGTGCGTTCGCCTTCCAATTTTGAAATCTGCGTTTTGAGTTGCGAAACTTCATCTTCGAGGTCGGAAAATGTTTTATTATTCGGACTAAAGTTGTGAACAATCTGCGGAACTTCGGGAATTTTAACGGGTTCGACTGCCGGTTGCCCGTTGGTGAAAAACTGCGGATTCGTGTCGTCAAACTCCGAGTCATCAATAACTATAGCAAGATCGGATGAGATGTGAAGGTCATTTTCCCGTGCTTCCAGTTCCTTGATAAAGTCTTCAATCGAGAGCGAATTTTCCTCTTCGATTTCATTGACAAGATCGTTTGTATTTTCCGAATCATTATTGAAATTCATTTTTGAACTCGTAATATAGTGTTTATTTTGGGATCAGACCGGCGAATTTGCCGGTTAATAGAGAAACAGAGTTTTACGCCTGTTTAGTTATTCGAGTATTCTTTGGTCATAAATTTTTCGAGTATTCGGGCAACATAGCCGACTATCGAAATTATCCGTGCATATTCAATGCGCGTTGGACCCAGAACGCTCAAAGTTCCGATTGCCGTGCCTGTGCCGATGCGGTAAGGCGCGGTAATCAGTGTGCAGTTTTGTAAAGTGGAAGCCGAATTTTCGCTTCCGATGACGACTTGGACATTACCTCTTGCCGCCCCGTCGCGGACGATACATTCATTGAGAATCTGCATCAGCCGCGACTTTTCTTCAATCGTGCGGAGGAGTTCACGAAGTCTTTCCATATCGGCGAAATCGCGTTTCGTCAAAATATTCGACGTGCCGCCGACATAAACGTCGCCGCCGTTATCGTCTTCGTCCTCGATGCTCTGCGAACAAAGAATGACCGCCGTTTGGAGTAATTTGTCAAAAAGTGCTTTCTCTTCGTGCATCAATTTGAGAATCTTTGCGCGAATTTCCGAAAGGCTTTTGCCCATAAATTCGACATTCAAATAACGCGCCGTCCGGTCGAGTTCTTCCTGTTTCAAAGTTTCGTTAAGCCGGATAATTTTGTTATGCACAATATTCGGCGCGGAAACTAAAACAACCAGAACGCGTTTGTCGGAAAGATTGACAAATTCAATATGCTGCAAACGGTCGTTCGCCAAACTCGGCGAAACGACGATTCCGATATTATTTGAAAGAGCCGACAAAAGCTGTGAAGTCCTCTCCATCAATCTGTCCGGCGTGTCTTGCAGTTCGCTTTCCAGAAAGCCGAATTCATCGCCGATAAAGCGTAAATCCGCACTCGAAATACTCAAAACACCAAGCAGATTGTCAACATAAAAACGATAACCTTTGTCAGTCGGAACGCGTCCGGCGGAAGTGTGCGGCTGTTCGAGCAAGCCTGATTCTTCCAGTTCGACCATCACATTACGAATTGTCGCCGAACTCAAACCGAACGAATTTACAAAGTTTTCCGCGATTATTTTTGAGCCGACCGGCTCGCCCGTGATCAGATGTTCGTTGATAATTGCCGATAGGACGGCTTGCCCGCGAACATCGGGGTAATTATATTTTTTTTCTGAAGTTAAATTTGAATCACGGACAGACATTTTTCTTCCGGTGGGTTTGATGCACATCGTTTGAAACAATATGCTTTAGCTATTAAAACAGATAACATTTTTGCGCTAAATCTGTCAACAATTATTAGTTAAACTCTGATTAACAATTTTGCGTTGTTCAGAGTTCACGTCTTTAGTTTGTCTGTTTCCCTGCACTTCGCAGTCGCAAACACACCCTGAAGGCGTGAACTCTGAATCAAAACCAAACCGTCCATTTACTATTGATGACCTGCTTATTCAATATCAAAATGCTCTAAAAATTGCAGGCGATCACAAGTATCGCATCCATAATAATTTATTTTCCTTTCGGCGGAATAAATTCTTCCTTTTCGCGTTTGTCGGGTTTGCGCTGATACATTCCGACGAGTTCGCCTTTGCCGACGACGTGACCTTTGATCGCGTCGAGCAGTGCCTGACGGTTGTAGCCGCTCGGCAGTTCGAGCATTTTGTCGAGCGCGAAAATTTGAAAATGATAATTGTGCGGCTTGTCTCCGGCAGGCGGTTTCGGTCCGTAATAACCGATCTTGCCGGTAATATTCGCCCCCTGCATTACGCCGCTCGCCATTTCCGTTTTCGCTAAGTTTTCCGGCAATCCGGTGACGCTCGGCGCAAGATTGGCGGCAATCCAGTGTGTCGTCGGTTTAATGTTCGAGTCCGGGTCTTCCATCATTATCACCAACGATTTAGCATTCTGCGGCACGCCCGACCACGAAAGTTCGGGCGAAACTTTGTCGAAATAATCAGAATATCTGTCAGGAATCATTTCCATATTTGCAAACGCCGAAGATTTAACCTGGATTGTCATTGGCGCGTTTGCCGTTTCCGATAAATTCATCGCAACATCTTCGCGCGACATAATCGGCGGCATCGCTTTTTGATTGTAACTGATGCGGTAAATAATGTTATTCGTGTCGTCGGTGACGAGCATCGAGCCGTCCTTCATCTGCGCCGTGCCGACCGGACGAGCAAAATGCGCGTCTTTGCCGTCGGGTGCGCCGCCTTTGACGAGAAATCCGCTCAAGAAAGATTCCATTTTGACGGGATTTCCCGACTTGTCAAATCTGATGCGAACGAGTTCATAACCGCTCGGCGGAACGCGATTCCACGAACCGCGCATTGCGATAAAAGCGTCGTTTTTATATTCGGCGGGAAACTGCGAGCCGGTGTAAAAAGCCATCTGCATCGGCGCGGCGTGCGGCGTGTAGAGCAGAACCGGATTTTTCGACTGATTTGCCCAATCCTGATTAGTCAGACCGAGCGGTTTCGGCACGACATTGTGCGGGTTAAGTTTCGCGTCTGCATAAACATACGCCCAACCGTATTTTGCGCCCTGCACGATTTCGTTGAGTTCTTCTTCCTGATCGTTGTCGCCGAGCAGATCAATTCCGTGATCCATTCCGAACATTTTTTTCGACACCGGACTCCAGCCGAAACCGATAGTATTTCGCAAACCGGAAGCGTAAATCTGACGATTTTTGCCGTCTTTATCGGTAACTAAAATCGTCGCGTTTTCGGCGTTCGATTCGTCACAGGCGTTGCAGGTCGAACCGACCGTGATGTAAAGTTTACCGTCGTGAATCGCAATCGTGCGGTTCGGATGCTGTCCTGCGTCGGGCAGATCATTAATCAGCATTCGCGGTTCGGAGAGCGTTCCGTCACCGTTGATGTCGGACACGAAAACTTCCTTAACCGTTGTGAAATAAAGTTTTCCGCCGTCAATATAAACGCCGTGAAGCTGTTTTTTCTCGGCGACAACCTTTTGCACGTCCGCCGCGCCGTCGCCGTTCGTGTCTTTGAGCATCGTCAAAGTTCCCGGCTCACGCTGCGAAACGTAAACCGTTCCGTCATTTGAAACAGCTAAAATTCGCGGATTTGATACTTCGGCAAATTTTGCGATTGAAAAACCGGCAGGCAGTTTCAGCGATTTGATTCGCGCATTCGTCGCCGGAATCGTCGCTGTATCGTTATAATTTCCCTGAATCGTTCGCAGTTCGCGCGTCATCTGCGGCAGAACATTTCCCGCGCCCAATGACAGCATTAACATTACGCGAAGTGCGTAAACAAAAGTCTTATACATTTTCCCTTCCCCTTAGTCGTATTTTGGTAAAACCAATCTTAATCTTACCTTTTTTTTATGGTTTGTTATGTTACAAACCTGACACAAGCAGATGTCTGAAGAATTTGCCCACGAAATACGCGAAAAATACGAAAATCAAACCAAACATCAAATTGTTTTATTCTTTTTCGTTTAACTCGTTTTTTCGTGGGCAAATTTAGAGTTAAAGCCGGTTGTCCGACAAATTTTTACAGATAACTGTTTTATTTGATCTCTTTTCTTTTGACCGCTAATTTGTTGATTCTGTTCCTATTAATTGCAAATCCGATGCCGGCTGATTCGGGCGCGGTGATTGTGCCGTTTGTTGAGACTTCGACCGCCGGTTCGATGATGTCTTCGTGCCAATATCGTTTGCTCGCGGAAACATCTCCCGGCATTGTGTAGCCTTTGAGCGTTGAGATTGCGATGTTGTGGGCGCGTCCGATGCCCGATTCGAGCATTCCGCCGCACCAAACCGGAATATTGTTTTCACGGCAGATTTCTTCGATAAGTTTCGATTGCGAGTGTCCGCCGACGCGACCGTTTTTGAGGTTGATGATCTTGCCGGACTTTAATTCAATCGCTTTTCGCGCGTCGTCGGGCGATTTGATCGGTTCGTCGAGACAAATCGGTGTGGAAATTTCACGCTGCAAAACTGCGTGGTCAACAATGTCTTCGTTGGAAAGCGGCTGTTCGAGCATCATTAATTTGAACTCGTCCAAAGACCTTAATTTATCAATATCGTCCAGCGTATAAGCCGAATTCGCGTCGCCCATCAGCGGAATATCGCCGAATGTTTCGCGCACTTTTTTGATGACTTCATAATCCCAGCGCGGCGAGATTTTGATCTTGATGCGCTGATAACCCGCGTCAATTTCGGTCTTGATTTTCTCAAGAAGCTGTTCTACCGAATCTTGAATTCCGATTGAAACGCCGCACGCGATTTCTCTGTTTTCGCCGCCCAAATGCCGCCACAATGGAACATTTAATTTCTTCGCTTCCAAATCCCAACAAGCAGTTTCAATCGCTGCTTTCGCCATTCGATTGCCGCGCACCTGTTTCATTAAATCCCAGATTTTTGAAGCGTTTTCGACCTCTGCGCCAATCACCATCGGCGCAAGAATCTTTTCTAAAACCTGCCACGCCGCGTCCGTCCATTCTTCCGAATACGAAGGAGTTTCGCCCGCCGTGCATTCGCCCCAACCATCCGCGCCGTCTTCGTCAATAACGTGAGTTAAAATTATCCGTCGTTCGTAAGTTCGCCCAAAGCTCGTTTCAAAAAAATGAACGAGCGGCAAATTTATTTCGGTAAGTTCGATTGATTTGATTTTCATCAATTTTATTTCAACGCAAAGCCGCAAATATGTAAAGAAGCGCGGAAAATTTTCAAAAACTGGAGCGCAATTCTTAAAGACTGGAGCGCGGGTCCGTCCCGGTTGCATTGAGCGTCGTTTTTTGACGCGAAAAAGCGTTTGTTTATTTTCAAATTGAAAGTAAATCAAACGCTTTTTCGCATCGGAAGCCGATACTCAATGCAACCGGGACGGATTGCGCTCCCAGGCTACGCTTCAGTTCTTGTTAAATTAAATCAATTACATTTGCCGCAATCGTTGTTTTTGTTTTGACGATTAACGGCTTTCAAATCGTTTCGGTAGCCTTCGATGATGTTCAAAATAAACTTAATATCCGCGTCTTCCATATTCGGAAATCGTTTGTAAGTTTCTGCAACCGAAGAATTTAAGAAGTTTTCCGCCTGCCGGTAATTTTGACGTTTCGCTGATTGCGTCATATCGAAAAGCGATTGTGCAAGTTCGGCAATCGTGTAATTTTTCTTGACTTCCGTGTCGGCTAAAAGGTTGCAATATTTTCGCTCGCTCGGAATTAGCTTAACTTCCTGAACTTCTTCAACTGTTCGCTTTCGTTGGACATCAAAATACGACAGACGAATTTTCACAGATGACGCGGATTTCAAAGGATTTCGGGCGCGAAAACGCATCATCACAACCTGCGTCAAACCGTTGTTCATATTATCCAAACTGATCGAAACACCGTTCGGTTTATTTTTTGGCGCGTAACCGTAAATCTTTTCAATTTGTAAGTTTGCGTCCGGCTCGACGCTGACTTCGACCTTTTTGGCGACTGAAGAAATCAGGCTTTGCACTTCGTTGACGAAAACTTTGTCAATGTCCTGATTGTCGGAAATAAAATGATAAAGCCCACGTCCTGATTTTGCCAGAGTTCGCAAAAGATCGTTATTCAAATCGAGTCCGACACCAATCGTCGAAAGATCGAGACCTTGCCCGTTAAATTCGGACGATGCCGAAGCGATTTTGTCAGGCGCGACCACGCCGACATTGGCGATGCCGTCCGTCAATAAAATCACACGATTGGTCGCGTCTTTGCGAAAATTCTTTTGCGCTTCTCGATAACCGAGCATCAATCCGGCGTGAATATTGGTCGAACCGTCCGGCTCGATGCAGTCAATCGCTTTTCGCAATTCGTAACCGTCGCCGATGCGATTTGCGGGAAACAAAACTTCCGCATTGGTGTCGAAAACAACGATTGAAATAATGTCGTCAGGACGCAAATTATCAATCAGCGTTCGCAGAGATTCCTTGACGCGCGACATTTTATCGCTGTCCGCCATCGAACCGCTTTTATCAATCACCAAAGACAAATTGAGCGGTCGCAGATCCGTTCTTTCCGAAACTTCGGCGGTCGTAAACCCAATTTGCAAAACGGCTTCGCGCTGCACGGCTGAAACTTCATCATTGCCCCAGCGTGTGTCGAGCGCAACGGCTTGCCCGACTTTCGGCAATGCCAGCCGATGTTTGCGATAATTCACAAACTCTTCGACTGCCACCTCGTCAGGTGCTTTGAAGTTGACGACGGGCGAATAATAATTTGTATTTCCCGAACTCGTATTTCTTGAAGTTGTGGTGTTTGGATTTGAATTTGTAATCGCCCGACTCCGCGAAACCGAAGCGTCGGTCACGCCCGCCTGTGCAAAAATATTAATTCCCAAAAACAAAAACACTCCACCCAAAACGAATGTAAATCCGCTAAAACGAATGACTCTCATCACTTTTTCTCCTCTAGTTTATAGAATTTTAAGCACTTGGGGAGAGCTTTTTGTAAACCTTTGTCTAAAGGATTCTCTGAAGGGAAATTAAGTTGCTTTGGCGGAAAAAATTTGTTTATGGAGCGCGGACATCTCTGTCCGCCCGCGTTCGAGGCTTTGCGAGGAACGCGGAAAACGTCTGTTTGCCTAAATCTATCTTAAAATCTAAAGCGGCGTTTGTCCGTTTTCGCTGCGCTGAACGGACTTGCGGACAGAGATGTCCGCGCTCCAATTTTTCAAACCAAAAATTGAAACAAATCTTGGCGGTCGTTGATGTATTCGTAAGGAATCCGCGTTTGCTTCATTCGTTCGAGCAGCGGCTCAAATTCATCTTTGTTTTTGAGTTCAATTCCAACTAATGCCGGACCTTGTTCGCGCGAAGTTTTCTTAACATATTCAAAATGCGTGATGTCGTCGTCAGGTCCGAGTGCCGTCAGAAATTCGCGCAAAGCTCCGGCGCGTTGCGGAAAACGGATGATGAAATAATGCTTCAAACCTTCATAGAGCAGTGATCGTTCCTTGATTTCTTCGGTGCGCGTGATGTCGTTGTTGCCGCCGCTGACGAGGCAAACGACGTTTTTGCCTTTGATTTCGTCCTTGATAAAATCGAGTGCCGCAATCGTCAGTGCGCCCGCAGGTTCGGCGACAATAGCTTCTTCGTTGTAAAGCTGCAAGATCGTCGAGCAAACTTTGCCTTCGGGAACGAGCAGAATTTTTTCCAAATTCTCACGGCAAATCTCAAAAGTCAGATCGCCGACCCGTTTCACCGCCGCGCCGTCAACAAATTTATCAACCGTTTCGAGCGCGATAACTGCGCCGCTTTCCAGCGATTTTTTCATCGCCGGTGCGCCCGTCGGCTCGACTCCGATAATGCGCGTATGCGGCGAAAGCTGCCGAAAAACGCACGAAACTCCCGATGCCAAACCGCCGCCGCCAATTGCCAAAAGCAGATAATCAATCTTCACATCCGCGTCTTTGAAGATTTCCAAACCGACGGTTCCCTGTCCTTCCATCACCTTCAAATCGTCAAACGGATGAACAAAAGTCGCATTATTTTCTTCGCAAAATTTCAAAGAAGCCGCGTAAGCATCGTCAAAACTGTCACCGACAAGCTGCACATCAACCATCTCTTTACCGAACATTTTAACTTGTTTGACCTTCTGATTAGGTGTCGTCGTCGGCATAAAAATCGTGCCTTTAATGGACATTAAACGACACGCATACGCCACGCCTTGCGCGTGATTTCCGGCGGACGCGCAAACCACACCTTTCGCTTTTTCATCATCCGCAAGCTGCGCCATTTTGTTATATGCGCCGCGAATTTTATACGAGCGGACGATCTGCAAATCTTCGCGTTTGAGCAAAATATTTGCTTCGTATCGCTCGGAAAGATTCAAATTGACTTGCAAAGGCGTGTGCAGCGCAACTTTTCGCAGACGCTCGGCGGCTTGGAAAATATTATCAACATTCGGAAAGACGGTTTGTTTATTTTCAGATTTCATTTGCGTTATAATGCCGCATAAATAATAAGCAAAAATTATCCAAATGAAAACATTAAAATGAACAAAATAAAGATTATCGTTTTTCTGTTTCGATGATTGCCTCACAAACCTGCTCGATTTCCGAATTTTCCATCTGCGGGTAAAGCGGCAGAGACAAGATTTCATTGACGATTTTTTCGGCGACCGGCAAAGATTTTTGTTCAGCGGTGCGAAAGATTTTTTGTTCGTGAAGAAGATACGAATAGTGAATAATTGTCTCGATGCCGCGCTTCAAGAGAGATTTTTTCAGTTCATCACGCTTTTTATGGCGAACGACGAAAAGATGAAAAACGTGTTCGTTTCCGGCTTTGATAAACGGCAAATTCAAATTTGGCAAATCCTTCAATCGTTCAAAATAAATCTGCGCCAGTTCACGCCGCCGCATTGTCCATTCGTCTAATTTAATTAATTTAACGCGCAAAAACGCCGCCTGCATTTCATCGAGCCGTGAATTCATTCCGGTTAAATTTGTCTGCAAAGTTTCAAAATGTCCGCCTTGCCGCAGTTTACGAAGGCGTTTCAGAAAATCTTCGTCATTTGAAATCACCGCGCCGCCGTCGCCGAACGCGCCGAGATTTTTCGTCGGATAAAAACTGAAAGTCGCCGCGAGACTTTGGCTTCCGCAAGGTTTTCCGTCAAAACGTGCGCCGTGTGACTGCGCCACGTCTTCGATCACGAATAATTTGTGGTGCGCCGCGATTTCGTTAATCGCTTTCATATCAGCCGTTTGACCGTATAGATGAACCGGAATAATCCCGCGAGTGCGCGGTGTGATATTTTTTTCGATTTGTTCGGGATTGATTGTGAAAGTGGCTTCGTCAATGTCCGCAAAAACAGGTTTTGCGCCCGCATTGACGATGGCGAGTGCTGTGTAAGCGGCAGATAACGGCGTAGTAATAATTTCGTCACCGGGTTTTATCGCGCCCGAAGCCTTGATCGCCAGCGTGATCGCGTCCGTCCCGTTGGCGACCGAAACTGCGCCGTTCGCTTCGCAATAATTCGCCCATTCACTTTCAAATGATTCGACTTCTTCGCCAAGAATAAAGTTTCCGCGCTTCATTACACGCGCAAATGCTTCGCTGATTTCGTTATTTAACGCGCCGCAGTGCCGTGTAAGATCGAGAAACGGAATTTTCATCAAGACTCCAATATTGCTCACGATTTTGCTCGTAAAACTCAATCGTGCTTTTTAAACCTTCCCTGTATTCAATTTGCGGTCGCCAACCCAAAATTTGTTCAATTTTTTTGTAATTGCAAAAACAATTGCCGATGTCGGTCAATTGGCGTTCAGGCGGAAAAGAAACGCCGACGACTGCGCCCTGTTGCGTTATTTCAATTAATTCATTCGCAATTTCCGCCAAACTTGCTGTTTGATGATGACCGAGATTAAAAGTTTCGCCTTCGGCTTCTTCGCTGACACCGGCTAAAAGCAGCGCGTCAACGACATCATCAACGTGAGTTAAATCCCGACGCTGTTTGCCGTCGCCGAAAAGTTCAATAGTGTCGCCGTCCATCGCCTGCCTGATAAACCACGCGATAAAACCTTGCCGGTTGTGAAATAATTGTTGGCGCGGACCGTAAGTATTAGTCAGACGCAGATTGACCGTGCGAAGTCCGTAAACTCTCTGATAAAGCTGATGATACATTTCCGCCGCGTATTTATTGATGCCGTTAATGTCCATCGGCTGAACGCGGTGCAGTTCGTCAATCGGCAGATACGCGGGTTTGCCGTAAACCTGCCGCGTGCTGGTAAAAACGATTTTCGTATGCGGATTAAAAAGGCGGCAGGCTTCTAAAAGCGTCAGATGAATCGAACAATTATGCTGTAAATCATTGTGCGGCATCGTCATCGAATCAATATGACTGACGCTGCCCGCGAGATTGAAAATGTAGTCAATGCCGCCAACCAGATGATTAATCACCCAACTGTCACCGACATCGGCAATGTGCAGTTTAACGCGATCTTTGATGCCTTCGATATTGTGAAGATTTCCGCCTTGCAGTTCACTCAGTGAATCAATAATCGTAATTTCGATGTCTTCGATCTTCGCCAGACGGTGCGCGAGATTACTGCCGATAAAGCCTAATCCGCCGGTGATTAAAACCGAACGACCTCTATATTTTTCGGGGCTGATACTCATATTTTAATGCTCACAAAATACCGTGAAAGCGCATATATTTCCACTAATCGCGCCGCAAAACTATAAATTTTAACCACAGGGAGAAAAAATCTATGAGAGTTTTCGTGACCCGACCAAAAGTAAAAAACTGCGATTGCCCGAATGGACGTTCGTAGTGATTGACCCCGATTTCTCGAAAAGATGCGCCGACTCTTTTTAATTTATAAACGAGTTCGACACAAATACTGCCGCTTGTTGAAGATAGGTTTATTTTGCCTAAAACCGCGCGCCGAATCAAGCGGAAATCGCAATCAACGTCACGAATCGGCAAAGAAAAAAGAATTCGTGCCAAAGAGTTGTAAAATCCGCCGGCGACCTTACGCTTTAATTTGTCGCCGCGTTCGATCTTGTAACCGTTAACAACATCGGTTTTTTCGTCGAGCAGCGCAAGCAGTTTCGGCAGTTCGCGGACATCATACTGCGCGTCGCCATCAGTATAAAAAACTAAATCCTTCGCCGCCGCACGGAAACCGCTTTGCAATGCTCCGCCGTAGCCTCTGTTCGTTTCGTGTTGGATAATGCGTAGATTTTGATGTTTTGTTTCGAGTTCGCGCAAAACTTGAGCGGTTTCGTCAGTGCTGCCGTCGTTAATGACGATGACTTCAAAATCATTCGTCAAATTCGACAAAATGTCGAACGCGTCAGTGACCAGTTTACCGATTGATTTTGCGTCATTATAAGCGGGGAAAAAACAACTGATTCCTGAACGCGCTAGGTTGTTCGCCATAAAAACTATTTCAATTGGGTGCTTTTCGGCACATAGAGATAAACGGAAAAAAACTTTTCAGGTGTTTTTTGCGACATTGGAATTAATTGATAATTCGGAAATTTAGCTTGTAATTTGTCGTTATACCAAAGAATTGCGCCGAAGCGTCCTTTTTTAATCTCACGCTCGAAAATTTCGCGTAATTCGGACGACCAACTGCCCTCGTATTCTTCAAAATCATCGAAATATACGGCACAGCCATTCCACACCGCGAGTTCGGGATAAACGCTGATACAATTGCTTTCCGGCGCAAGTAATTTTGCGGTGGTCTCGAAAACTTCACGATAATAACTCAAACTTTGCCAACGAAAATACTCGCCACGCAAAACTTGTATGAACTGAAATATTCCGCCGAAAGTTAATAAAATCAAAATCGCCAAAGTCCATTTCTGCAACTTTTCGCGCCGACAATTGTCATAAACCAAGCCGACGGCGATAGCCAGTGCGAACGAATTTTCGATATAGTAATTGGCACTTCCACCTTCTCTACCCGCTGAAACAAATGCCCACGCCCCCGAAAGGAGGCAGTAAGTTAAAAGCAAAAACTTTGGTGAATGCAAAATTTCTGTTAATTTTTCACGACTTAACTGCCGAAAAACTTGGCGTTCCCGAAAGCCGAAAATAAGCAGAAAAATGATCGAAAAGAAAAATGTCGGACGCTTCAGCATTTCGGTAAAAACTCTGAATGCTTTAGTAAAACCGAACGGCAAACTTTTGGCGTGAACAAAATGCTGCCAAAAATATCCGCCTGACGAAGTGTAATTCAAAACAAACATTACGGCGGCAGTTAAACTACAAATACCAAAGGCAAAATAAATTGCCACGTCCCATTTTCTCAACTGCAAAAGACGCAAAAAAATAATCAGTGTCGGCAGTAAAAAAGGTTGTTTGGTAAAAAATGCGGCTGCGGCAAGCAAGATCATCGCGGCGACGCGCCGAAATTTCACTTTTTCGCCTTCATCAATCCCGAAAACCAAATACAACGCCGCTAGACCGAACGCCGCCGCGATTAAATCGCAACGCATTACGGCAATCCAGATTTGCGAAGGAAACATCGCTAGACTTGCCAGAATTACAAACCAAAAAATCGAACCGCTCGGCATCGTTTTTTTCGTAATTTTAGCGACTGAAAAAATGCAAATGGCAAAAGCCGCAACTGACAAAAGCCTGCCGAACCAGAGTTGAAAACCAAACAATTTTACCCCGACCGCTAACAAAATGTAATAAACGATGCCGTAAGGCGACATACTGTAAGGCGGTGTGAAGGGGAAGGAATATGGATTTTTTCCTTCTAAAAGATGTGTCACGGGAATCCAGTTAAACGCTTCCAAATTCCCCGCACTAAACGGATAAACCAACCGCGAAACGATTAGCGACAAAAATAAAACGCTTAAAATAACGATTCCGGCGCGGACGAAAGACAGACTGATTTTCGATTGAAGTTTTTCCTCGACGGTCATCGGTAAATTCGTTGAAAGTTTCCGGCTATAAGATGTTTTGAGAGATTTTGACACACGCCGACCGCATTTCACAAATTTGAAAGCCGTTTTGCAGGTTTATTTTCTACGCGGTTAAATTTTATTCGGTCGAAATTACCTCCTCGTTGTTGAGCGCAGCGTGAAGTGTGTGCCACGACAGCGACGCGCATTTCACCCGCGCCGGAAATTCTAAAACTCCGGCGAAAATTTTTAGTTTACCTAAAGAATTTTCGTCCGTTTCCGTATCCAATTCGCCCGTCACCATTTGCTGAAATTCGTGAAAAAGCGTTTCGGCTTCTTCTTTAGATTTGCCTTTGACGATCTGCGTCATCATCGAAGCCGAAGCCTTTGAAATCGCGCAGCCCGAACCTTTGAACGCGACATCGGCAACCTTTTCGTCTTCCATCGCAACATACACGCGCAAAGCATCGCCGCACAACGGATTATTGCCGTCCGCCGTTTTATCGGCGTTCTCGATCTCACGAAAATTTCGCGGATTTTTGTTGTGATCTAAGATAACTTCCTGATATAAATCGTTTAATTCTGACATATTTCAATTACTTAAAATGTTTGTTTTCCCAAAAAATAATTATAACCCAAAATAGTATTCCGATGACGATTGAAAAAGCGAACCAAAATTTTAGCCAAAATTTACGATACTTCTTTTCTTGCAGAAAAAAGCTGGCAACTTCGTAAGTTCCAACAAACACTCCTCCGATGATAATTACGAGAAGTCCGATTGATTTGAGAATCGAATTTTCCATCATAAATTAGCGAAGTCAGATTTTATCACCAATCGGTGCGGTAAATGTTTCATCTTCAACATTTCCGGTATTCTTCAAATTTATCGGCTCAAACAATAAAACTTCGACTTCCGCGTCGGCAACCGGACGATGCTCAACGCCGCGCGGGACGATGACGAATTCGCCTTCTGACAATTCAACCGTTTTATCCCGAAATTCGATGCGGAAATTTCCCTTTAACGCGAGAAACATTTCATCTTCGTTCTCGTGTTGATGCCACGGAAATTCGCCTTGAAATTTGACGAGTTTGACTTCCTGACCGTTCAGTTCACCGACAACTTTCGGTCGCCAGTGTTCATTTATCAGCGCAAATTTTTCGGCGAGATTTACTTTCATTACTTATCCAAAAGCCTCCGATGATAATTTATTTGTCCGAGATGATAAGCAAGATGCGTCGCCAGATGAATTAAAAAATAACCCGTCGTCATCTTTTCCGTGAACACGATCAACGGATATTCTTCGTCGAATTGTTCGTTTTTCATCGAATCAATCGCGTTTTCAACTGCCGTCAGCGTGTCGTCAATCATCTGCGCTAACACATTTCGCGGAATGTTTTTGTTTGAAAACTCCAGATCACGCTGCCTGACATAACCTGATTTTCCAAGTTCCGCGCCGATAAAATAATTCAAATTTCCGATCAAATGCAAAGTTAAGTTTCCCGCCGAATTTGTCACGCCGTTCTCGATGCGCCACAAATTCGCTTCGGTTTGATAAGAATTTATTTCCGTTTTCAACTTTTCCAAATCACGACGGTAAAGTGTTTTTAATGTTTGTTTCAGCATATTTTTAAGTCAAAATTGATCCGGCAACAGCGGCGCATTTACTCTACTTTCCCAATCGGGCGATTATTGTTTGACCATTCGCTCCACGAGCCGACATAAAGGCGCGGAATTTCAAGTCCCGCATAATCAAACGCCAGCAAAGTATGACACGCCGTTACGCCCGAACCGCAGTGGACAATGATGTTTGGCTTTCCGTTAATTGCAGCGGAATATTTCTCGCGCAAAATTTCCGGCGCGAGATAAAATCCTTCGTTGTCGAGATTTTCGGCAAACGGAATGTTTTTCGCGCCCGGAATATGTCCGGCGATCTTATCCAAAGGTTCGCGCCTTCCGTCAAACCGATCTTTTTCGCGCACGTCTATCACGAGCGAATTTTCGTCCGTTCGCGCCGTTTCAACCTCGTCAATAGCGGCAATCGGCAGCGACCAGTTTTCAAAATTATACTCCGAAACTTTTCGCGCAATTTCTTCGCCCGAACCGCCGGGGAATCCGGCTTTGATTGCCGCGTCAAAACCGCCATCCAGAACTGCAATTTTTTCGTGTCCGGCTGCTTTCAGCATCCACCAAAACCGCGACGCGGCATTCGCGCCGCTTTTATCGTCATACGCGACAACGAAACTTTCGGGCGAAATTCCGCATCTTTGCAGCACTTTTGAAAACTTCGCGGGCAGCGGCAGCGGATGTCGCCCGCCGTCTTTTGCGTCGGCTTTAATATCGGCAAGATCGTTATTCAAATCCACAAAAAACGCGCCCGCCAGATGTTTTGACAAATACTGCTCTTTCGCATCTGCGCCCGTTCGGACATCAATCAAAACAAGATTTTTTTCTTCACGAAGCGCGACTAAGTTAACCGGATTTATTAAAGGAGAAAAACTTTCAGACATAATTTCGTTGATTTTCAATTACAAACTTTTCGTCAAAAATCGTTCGAGCAAATCTTCCAAACCGACCTTCGCGTTGAAAATTCCCGTGCCGTGTCCGCCTTTCGGATAAATTTGCGTTTCATATTTATCGTTTGAAACCGATGTTTTTAACTTTTTCACAGTTCCGGCAGATTCCTGATCGTCATCAGCGGCAACGAGCAAAAGCGGACGCATCCCGTAATTTTTCACCGCATCTTCGATTGGCAGATTGCCGAAATAATTCAATCCGGGCGAAAGTAAAGCAACGGCTTTAACTTGTTTGTTTTCTGCTCCGTAAATCATCGCCAGACTGCTGCCGTAAGAAGCACCGACGATTCCAATTCTGCCTGCATCAACATTTTTCTGCTTTTTCAGAAAATCAAAAGCATTATTAACATCGGCTTTCATTCCTTTGACCGTTTCATCGCCGCGATCCGTTCCGACCTTTGCGCCGTCCGTCGTCTTTACCGATTCGCCAAACCCGCGCCCGTCAATCGCCAACACACCAAAACCTTTCGACT
Source organism: Pyrinomonadaceae bacterium (assembly GCA_965247805.1). Lineage (GTDB taxonomy): Bacteria > Acidobacteriota > Blastocatellia > Pyrinomonadales > Pyrinomonadaceae > JAFDVJ01. Next base: position 1,153,080 of record OZ252034.1, on the reverse strand, counting down.
GCAAACGCTTCGCAAACTCATCATAAGATTGACGACTGCTTCCCCATTGGTGAATCAGTAAAACGGCGGGCGAATTCGCTTTCGGCGATTCATAAAACGTGCCGACGATCTCGACTTTTTCCGCCGATTCAAATTTTATCGTTTGCGGTTCGGGAATTTTTGCCGGCGAACTTGACTGATTTGCATTGTTTGCCGGAACATTTGAATTTGTTTTGTCGGATGAATTTGTAACGGTTTGATTTTGACAACCGAAAGTCATCAAAAACAAAAAACTAATGAACGCTGATTTTATCCAAAACATAAATTTTATTTTACGCGGCGGCGAAATTGTTATCTTTTCAAACTAAACTCAATCCCACCACGCCCGCAACAGATTATCTTCTAAAATTAACTCGTCGGGCGAATGTTTGCTCACAAATTTTGCAAATGCAAATCCGATTTCCGCTGGATAATCGCCTTCTCGATAAATGCCTTCCAGACAAACTTCGTCGGCTTGATCGAAGCGCGGATCGAAAGCGAAGCCTTCAAAATAAAACGTAAAATTTTTGCGCTCCGTTTCATTCGCAAATTCCAAAAAAGATTCAACCGTCGGAGTCGCGTTCATCGTCTGCGAAGGTTGCATAAATCCGAGCGCGAGAAGTTTCTCTATTCCTTCCGCATCGAGATTTTCAAACCGTTCGCAAATACCCGGCAGAGATTCGCGTTTTTCCCAATCAACGACTTTACCGAAAATTATTTCATCGCGTTTCTGAAAATCTTCTTACTTCATATTTCCAACCGTCTTTTTCGAGCGCACGTTTCACTGTGTCGTGATAAATATCTTTCGCGGGCATTGATTTTTAAAATACTTTTTTATTGTCTTTCACTTCTTCGCAGTTTTTAATCAAATAATTTCCAATATCATTTCTACTGTAATCTGCGTAGAACATTGGAGTTTCAAAATTCTCGCTGATGATATTGCCTATGTTTTGAATCTGCTTTGCTTCTTTTATCGGGATTTCTTCAGGAATGTGAAAAGAGAATCTTTTTAATTTACCTTCATAAAAAATTTCTGCTTCATAACCGTTTCCGTCTGTGCAGCAATTTGTTGTATATTCGCCTTCGGGAATTTCTAACAAACCTTCATTGACTAACTTTTGCCATAAATCTTCAAAGTTCGATTTTGGCGGGACAATTTTTTGGTATTTACACGCAGCAAACAATCCGTTGCCTAAAAGCGTTGAACTCCATTCATTGCCAACTTTTCTTAAAACAAGCGTTTCTGTAGCGTGTTCCAAAACTGCGTAGCGACTTATACGAACTTCAAAAAAATCAATTTTTCGCTCAACTTTCTGGTTACAAGCAAAACAAAATGCTATCAATAAAATTAGGATGATTTTTCTCATCACGCAAAAACCTCGATTACTTTTTGCACGGCTTCGGCTAATTTATCAACTTCTTCCTTCGTATTATAAAACGCAAACGAAGCGCGGGCTGTCGCGGGAACGTCGAAGAATTGCATCACGGGTTGGGCGCAGTGGTGTCCGGCGCGGATGGCGATGCCTTGTTGGTCGAGGATTGTGCCGATGTCGTGCGGGTGGACGTTTTCGATGGTGAACGACAGCACCGATGCTTTTTCTTTTGCCGTGCCGATGATTTTTACGCCTTCGATTGCCGAGAGTTTTTCGGTCGCGTATTCGAGCAATTCGTGTTCGTATTTCGCGGCGGCTTCAAAATCAATCGAGTTCAAATAATCAATCGCCGCGCCGAGTCCGATGTTCGCGGCGATGGCGGGCGTTCCGGCTTCAAACTTTTCGGGCAGTCCGGCGTAAGTCGTTTTCTCGAACGTGACGGTGCGAATCATCGAGCCGCCCGTTTGATACGGCGGCATTTTATCAAGCCATTCTTTTTTGCCGAAAAGGATTCCGCTACCTGTCGGTGCAAACATTTTATGACCGGAAAAAGTGTAAAAATCCGCGTCCAAATCCTGCACGTCAACCGGAAAATGCGGAATCGCCTGCGCTCCGTCAACCAACACCGGAACGCCGAATTTGTGCGCCGTCGCAATCATTTCCTTGACCGGATTGATCGTTCCCAAACTGTTTGAAACGTGCGTAATAGCAACGATTTTTGTGCGCTCGTTGAGCATATTTTCGTATTCTTCGATGATGAGTTCGCCGCGTTCATTCATCGGAATCACACGAATCTTCGCTCCCTTCTCCTCCGCCAAAACCTGCCACGGAATAATATTGGCGTGATGCTCCATCTGCGACAAAATAATCTCGTCGCCCTCGCCGATAAACTTGCGACCGTAGGAATAAGCGACCAAATTACAGCCTTCGGTGCATCCGCGCACGAAAATACATTCCTTCGCTTCTTTGGCGTTGATAAATCTTTTAACCTTTTCCCGCGCCGCTTCATAAGCCGTCGTCGCGTGCTGCGACAAATAATGCACGCCGCGATGAATGTTGGAATGTTCCTGCTCAAGATAATGCGTCCCGCGCTCGATCACCAAATTCGGCACCTGCGAAGACGCGCCGTTATCCAAATAAACCAAATCCTTCCCGTTCACCGTCTGCGATAAAACAGGAAAATCTTCACGAATTTTATTAACGTCAAAACTGCTCATTTCTTTTACTGCTGTCATTTTTATTTCCTTTAAAACCTGTCTGACATTCAAGATTAATAATTAAGATTATGTTTGTTTAAGAGTTCATCAACTGCAATATTTTTCTGTTCTTCAAAATCTGGTTTTCTTCTTGATAAAATAATCTTTTCAGCGAAACGGATAATATCAACTCTCGAACTTTCTCCTTTAACTAAAAGATCAATACCATTTATCGGTAAATCAAAAATCACATGTGAATCTTCAAATCTCCCGAAATGTTCGTTAATAATCTTTTCAGCACATCTTATCAATGTTTCTAATTCATTAAGATTTACATTATAAGTTTGCAAGAAACTTTCTGGATCATTGAAAGCTACTGGATCACGATGACCAACCCATTTATCACGGACTGTTTTGACCTTATCAATGATGTCAGCAATTTCATTTATTCTTTCAATCTGATTATCTATCTCTTCATCAGAAAATTCGCTCATATTCTCTTTAACTTTATTGAGATACCAAATCAAACTCCTTTTATCTCGACTAGCTGAAGAATAAAGCCAAGATAGAGTTACTATTAAATTATCAAATAAAGAATCCCATAAAACTGATGCCAAACTTCCTAAAGGACTTCGCCAAACCAAAAGATTTTTAGTGTCAGATAGCTCTTTTAATAACTTTAATCTCGTGTTCATCAAAAACACTACGTCTTTATAAATTTGCTGCCGATATTGCTTTAACTCTTCTTGAGGATTTTGCATATTTAATAATTTCCCCAAATATCAACTTGATATTCGAGCGTTTCCAACGCCTGTTTATTTAACATTTCGGCATTTGCATTGATGATTTCAATATCGCGCCGATTCAATTCTCGCGGCTTTTTCTTCGCCACATAATCGCGCAAAGCCGTTTCGACAACATCGGAAATCTGCTCATCCTTTCTCATCCGATCAGCCTGCTCAAATAAATCTTTCGGCAAACTTATAACTATTTCAATTCTTTTAACTGTCTGCATAACCTCACCTTTGAATATTAACGGAAAATCTTTACGAATTTTATTAGTGTCAAAACCACTCATTTTTTGTCCAATTATTCTTTGATTGTTTCAAGCGCAATTTGACAAATTATTTCAGCCGCGTTCGCATTATTTTTACTGAAAAAATCGTTTTTATTCGGCAGCGATTCGATGAATGTTTCCCAAACTTCTTTGTTTTGAGCAATTTTCTCGACTACTTCCCAAGCGATATTCATTTGACTCGAATATTTCGGCGGTGCTTTGATGTTGAAACAATTATCGTGAGGATTGCCCTCGTGCATCCAACATTCGCCTGCCAGCCAACCGCCGTAAGTTTCCTTCCAATTTGAACAAGGCATCAATCTCATCACTTTTTCCGCAACAAGCGCGTCTAATTCTCGATTTGATTCATTCCTTTCCGTCATTATTTATTGCGTTTTCAAAGCCGTATTCAAATGATTTATTTTCTAAAAACGTCTTTCACCATAAAACTCAAATCCGGCAAAAGCGGCGACGTGATTTCATCCGCGTTTCTGAATGTTCCGACCGAAGCTAGAACATTATTTTGAAGGCGCGAAATTTCGATGACTTCGACAATCGGCTCGACAATCCAATATTCTTTGACACCGAAACGCGCGTAAGTCTGGCGTTTGACGATTTGATCGCGCCGCACGTTTTCGCTTCCCGGCGACATAATTTCAATCGCTAAATCCGGCGCACCGACGATGTGTATGCCCGAAGCGATTTGCGGAATTCTGTATTTGGCGACAAAAACCAAATCAGGAATCGCGCTGTTATATTCGTCAAAAATCACGCCGGGACGAAACCAAAATTTTCCGGCAGGATTTTTCATCAGATATTTGTCCAAAAGAGAAATCAAATTCCCGACAATTCTTTGATGATCCAAAGACGGATGTTCCGATACAAAAATTTCACCGTCCAACAATTCATAAACCTTGAAAGTTTGGTCGGGCAAAGCCAAAAGGTCTTCGGTTGTTTTCAATTTTTGCGCCGATTGCATAACAAATTCGCACACTTGCTTATGCCCGTGTTACCGCCTCCGAATTTACATTCAAAAAATCTAATTCCGACGATTAAACTCCGGCGCGTTTGTTGCCTGCGCCGGTTTTTTCGCTGACGATTTCGGGTGTCGGATTGGCGGCTTCTTTGGCTTCTTCGCGTTCGATGTATTCGCGCAAGGCGGTTTCGATGGTCGCGGCGCGTTTGTTTTTGTCGCCGGCGAGCCGGTCAATTTTTGCCAGTAAAGTTTCTTCGATGATTAAGTTTGTTCTGATTCTCATATTTTTTTATGCCTCTAAATTTACGTTCAGACGATTCAAAACCGCTTCGTCCAACTGTTTTTTGATTGATTCGATTTCTATTTTGTTAATAATTTCTTCGGCGAATCCGTAAGTCAAAAGATTTCGTGCCAAATTGTCGTTCAAGCCGCGACTCAAAAGATAAAATAATTCTTCTTCCTCCAACTGTCCGACGGTCGCACCGTGCGAACATTTTACGTCGTCGTTGAAAATTTCCAACTGCGGTTTCGTGTCAACTCTTGCTTCGTTGGAAAGCAGCAAATTTTTGTTCGATTGATAACCGTCCGTGCCGCTTGCGCCGACGGCGACGAAGACTTTGCCGTTGAACACGCCGCGCGATTTATCGTTCAAAATTCCTTTATAAGTTTGATGCGAAGTGCAGTTCGGAACGTCGTGTTTGATGACCGAATGCGTGTCGTGATGCTGCGATTCGCCGAGAAAATAAAGCCCGTCAACGAATGCTTCGCCGCCTTCGGCATTGAATTTCAGCAAAACATCGTGCCGCGAAAGTTTGCCGCCGAGATTAATCGCCGTCGTATCATAAACCGAACCGCGCCCGACTTCGGCGGCGGTCGTCGAAACGTGAAACGCTGAATGCGATTCGCGCTGAACGCGGAAATGTTTGATTTTTGCTTCGTCCGCAACCGAGATTTCGACGACCGCGTTCGTCAGATATTTCGTCTCTTCGCTGCGAACGTATGTTTCAACAAACGTCGCCTCACTGAATTCGTCAGCGACAATCAACACACGCGGAAACGAAACTTTGCCGTCGTCGGTCGTGAATAAAAGTTGAATCGGCGCGTCAATTTTCGAGTTTTTCGGCAAATGAATAAAAACGCCTTCGCCGATAAACGCCGTGTTCAAAGCGGTAAACGCATTCTTTTCCGCATCAATCAAATTGCCGAGTTTCGACTGCAAAATCTCCGCATATTTTTCATCTTTCAACGCCGCCGAAAAACTCAAAACATTCGCGTCCGTTACCGCGCTTAAATTTGAAGATTTTTCGTCAAATTGTCCGTTCGCAAAAATCAAAACACTGTCTTTCGATTCGCTAAATACAAAGTCAGAACCATCTGCGGTAGCGGATGGTTGAGCTTTATCTTTCGACTCGCTAATATTCACGCTTAAACCATCCGCTACCGCAGACGGTTCCGACAATTCGCCCGTTTCGATTGCGTCTTCGATGTTCTCCGACAATTCGGCGAGCAAAAAACTCTCTTTCGCCATCGGCGCAACATTCGTATATTTCCAATCTTCATTTTCAACCGTCGGAAAACCGTTCGCCGTAAAATACGCAAACGCCTTTTCGCGCAAATCTTTCAACCATTGCGGCTGATTTGATTTTTCCAGACTCGTCTGAAAATCCTGCCTGTAAATTGTTTCTTTTCCTGTTTGTAAACTCATTTTTATTCTTTATCGAATCTTCCTGTATGTAAGCTAATGAATGCTGATGCTAAGAGAACCCAACCAATCATAAATACAATTGGAACAATGCAACCATCGCCTACTAATTTGGCTAACGTAATAATCAAAAGCATAAAAGCAAAACCGCTCAACACAATTATTGTCCTTATTCTTTTGCGTCTGGTTTGTTTTGTTTCCATAGTAATTCTTTCAATTACAAACTCATTTTATTTTTAGAATTCCTATACTTATAATTTCATTTCTAACGCTTCGCACAAAGTTATTTTCAGAGTTTCAATTAGCTCATCGCGTGTTTTTTCCTGACAATTCACGCCCGAAATTTCCTCAATCCAACCGATCCACCAATCACCGTCCTGTTTTACAATTGCTGTATAAATTCGATTCATAATCCCCTGCGATTATGCCGCGTAAAGCAAAACTTCAATCTTGCGGTTATCAGTCGAATTTGCATAACTTATTTCGCCCGAAAAAGTCTTTCGCGCCAATGCCTGAACGCCTTTCGCCGTTTCTTCTTCAATGTATGTTTCCCCGCAATTGGCACAAACTTGGGCGGGAATATCGGTAATTAATAAAATTTCACGCTCGCGTTCGATAGGCAAAACAGTTGTGCCGCGCTCCATTTTTCGATTTTTACAAACTAAACAAGTCATTGATTATCAGTTGTTTTGCCGTCGCCCGAAGGGAGTCGTCTTTCAAATTTCAGCATTTCATTTTCCAATCGTAATGCCAACTTCTCGCGTTCGTGACGGTCTTCGTCTTGTTCCGCTTGATTTCATAAGCCAAACGCTCGATTGCCCGTGCCATTTCATCCATTTCGCGGCGTATTTGCTTAATGTCGTCGCTGTTCCTTTGTGTTTCTTTGGCAAGCATTACCATCTGCGTAAGCCATTCTGAAAGTTATTTCCACATTTAATTTTTCTCGAATATATGCTTGATTTTGTCTAATCTTTTGCGAGTTTCTGTTTCAAGAAAATCAATTTCTTCACGGTTCCGCCCAATGTTTTGCGTTATATGTTTCAATTCTTCGAGTTTTTCCGTGAAAACTTTTTGATAATCGCCCGGTATTTCCGTTGTTTGATTAATTGTCGTTTCAATCATATTTCACCTCTTTATTTCGATGCCGCTTTCACCCAATCGTAACCCTTTTCTTCGAGTTCCAACGCCAATTCTTTGCCCCCTTCTTTGACGACTCTGCCGTCGGCGAGGACGTGGACGAAATCAGGCACAATGTAATTTAAAAGCCGTTGATAATGCGTCACGAGAATGATCGCGTTATCCTGCGAACGGAGTTGATTTACGCCGCCCGCAACGATTCTCAGCGCGTCAATGTCGAGTCCCGAATCGGTTTCGTCAAGAATCGCCAGCGTCGGATTCAGCACCGCCATCTGCAAAATTTCGTTGCGCTTTTTCTCGCCGCCCGAAAAGCCTTCGTTGACCGAACGCTTGAAAAATTCCGAACTCATTTCGACGACTTTCGCTTTTTCCTTCAAATAATCGTTAAATTCGAGCGGGTCTAATTCTTCTTCGCCCAAATGCTTCATTTTCTCGTTATAAGCGAGCCGCAAAAACTGCGAATTCGACACGCCCGGAACTTCGACGGGATACTGAAATGCTAAGAAGATTCCCGCCTTCGCGCGCTCGTCCGGCTCAAGTTCGAGCAAATTTTCGCCGTTATAAAGCACCTCGCCGCTTGTCACCTGATACGACGGATGACCAGCCAAAACCTTCGACAAGGTTGATTTCCCCGAACCGTTCGGTCCCATGATCGCGTGAACTTCGCCGCTTTTAACGGTCAAATTCAAACCCTTCAAAATCTCTTTATCGTCAATACTCGCGTGTAAATCTTTTATTTCTAATAACATAATTCAATTATAACCTTTATCCTTTTCAATAAAATCTAAAAATTTGTCGGTCGAAACATTGCGCCCCGAAATCGTCAGCATAATCTTTTTGCCGGCAACCTCTTTCGGCTGCCGCAGCAGATACGCGATGCACGGCACGCCTGACGGTTCGGTGACGATTTGATAATTTTCAAACATCCAATTCATTGCTTTTATTAATTCGTCATCCGACACGGTTTCGATGCGGTCAACGACTTTTTGAATGATCGGAAACGTCATATTTTCGAGTTCAAATTCGCCTGAAATCCCTTCGGCAATCGAAGTTTTATGTTCAATCGCCAACGATTTTCCTGCTTCAAAACTTCGCTTCATTTGCGGACTGTTATCGGTTTGAAATCCGACGACTTCGATTTTCCGATTGACCGCTTTGAGCGTCGTGCCGATTCCTGCAATTAAACCACCACCGCCGATGCAGACCAAAGCCAGATCAATATTCGGCAAATCTTCCAAAACTTCGACCGCAATCGTGCCGCCGCCTTCGATCATCGAAACGTCATTGTAAGCTGAAAGAAACGTCATTCCTTCATCTTTCGCAACTCGTTTCGCATTCAGTCTCGCCGCCTCGACATTTTCAAAAAAAGTAACTTTCGCGTCATTATCTTCAAGCATTTTCAGTTTTGAAGCATCCGCCGTTTTCGGCAAAAAAATATTCGCCGTTACGCCAAGCTGTTTCGCCGCAAAAGATAACCCGACACCGTGATTTCCCGCCGTCGGTGCAACAATGCCTTTTGCACGTTCGTTCGCATTCATTTTCAACAGCCGATTAAATGAACCACGCGGCTTAAAACTTCCCGAATGCTGCCAGTTTTCCATCTTTAGAAAAACTTCGGCGTTCGTCAGACGGCTCAAACGCGGCGAATATTCGAGCGGAGTTTTCCGCACAAACGAACGAATCCGTTCCCGCGCCTGAAAAATGTTTTGTGCCGTAATGCTCATAAAATAATCATTTCAAATTAGCCTTCGATTTTTTGAAAGTTCTTTTTAACTTTCTCTAAATCTTTTTCGTTTTCAACATAAAACTCTAAATAACCGCAATTTGCACAAACCAAAAGTATCGTTTCAGTAGGAATGATCGTCGCCCAAAGAACACTAATTCCGTGCGATTTTGCGTGATCGCCGTAAACTTCTTTTTCACCGCATTTCGGGCAAATTCCGCTTTTCATAATTTATTTCCAAACTTCAAAAATCGTTTCCCTAAAAATCGCGTCGAGCATTTCCGTCTGCGGCTTATTGTTTGGCTCGATTTGCTCAACATATTCCTTATAAAACTCAATTTTCCGTTCTAAAAACTCGTTCAAAATTTCAATCTTCGGCTCTTCTTTCAACTCTTCGCCCGCCATTTTTCGTTTCAAAAGTTCGGCGATTTCAAATTTTACTTTTTCATCTTTAACCTGCGAATCAACTAAATTCTGAAACTCCATCGGCGGAAATGAATTGTTCTCTTTGATCCAATCACAGGCGAGAACAGGACGCAGAACGTAAAAATATTTCTTCGATTTAACCGTTTCTTTCTGCAAAAACTCCCGAAAATTGTTCTTCGCCATACTCAGATAATGATACATACACGATTTCGGATTGAAATAATTTTCGCTCAGTTCGCGCAATTTCGCGGCGGTCGAAAATTGTTCCAAGTAAACAATCGGACTCCGCAGCCATTCAAGCATCGGCGGATTCGATTTGCGAAAAAGTTTCAGAGCCTTTTTCAATTCCCAACCCGCAAAATCCAAATCGTTCGGCAGCATTTCTTCCTGCGAATCTTTTTCGTCGTCAATTTTCAAATACCAATCGAGTTTATTGATATAAATATATCGAACGTCCCAATCGCTGTCCGTCGAAGCAAATCCCCACGCACGACTGCCGCTTTCGACGGCAAGCAGAATTTTAATATCGCTTTCCTGTTCGATTCGCGCTAACTCATTTTTGATTTCTTCAAACATCTAAACAGCTTTCACCAAAGGCGCGTAAAGTTTTTTCAGATTCTCCGCGTCGTCAAAAAACAAACCTTCGCCAACGGGCTGAATCGCCTTCACGACTAAATCTGCCCAATCTTTATCAGCCAAATTTTCAATTACCCAATGAATCAAATACTGTTGCGCCAAACAACCGCCTGCTGTCGCAACTTTGCCGTGCGCGACGAACGGTTTTTCGACGACTTCAACGCCGAAACTTTCCAAAACCGCTTTCGATGTCGGGTAAGTCGTCGCCGTTTTGCCTTCCAATAATCCGAGTTTTGCCAAAATCAGCGAACCCGAACAAATCGAGCCGATAAACTGTTTTTCGGCGTTTAAATTAAACTTCGCCAGCCAGTTTTCATCGGCGATGCGGTCGCGTGTGCCTTGTCCGCTGACGAATAAACAAGCGTCCGCGTCGTTGGCTTCTGCAATTCCACCCGAAGTTTTGACTTCGATATTCGTTGCCGAAAGATGCGTTTCTTTTTCGCCCAAAATTTTGATTTCCCAATCTTCAATGCGGACGCGATTGAGCAAATCCCACATCAGCCACAAATCGAGGTCGGTAAATTTATCGAAGATAACGATTGCAATTTTCATTACACACTCCCTTCTTTTTCAACGACTAAAATTCGCGCTTCCCCGATTGGATGCGCGACGTGTTCGCAGCCGATTTGAGCAAAAAAAACATCACCTGTTTTTAGTTCGATTATTTTCTCTTCGCCGTCTTCGCGGTATTTCATTTCGACCGCACCGTCCAATACCGCAAAAACCTCTTCGCCGTCGTTCGTGTGCCACTTATATGGCTGATTTGTCCAATGAATCCGCGTCGTGATGCCGTTCATATTGGCAACATCAATCGCGTCCCAAGCGCGATTTCCGGTAAATTTAGTGCTTTCAAAAACCTTCATTTTAGACATAAATTTCACCCTTCAAATATAGAACCGCATTGCCGCCGATTTTCACCCGGTCGCCGCGTAATTCGCAAAATAATTCCCCGCCGCGAGCCGAAATTTGTCTGGCAAATAATTCTGTTTTGCCAAGTCTTTCCGCCCAATATGGAATCAGATTGCAGTGTGACGAACCTGTTACCGGGTCTTCAAAAACACCGACTTCGGGCGCGAAAAATCTCGACACGAAATCGCTCGAATCGCCTTTTGCGGTAACGATAAAACCGTGCGCGTCAATGTCTAAAAGTTTGGAAAAATTCGGCTTGATGTCGAAAATTTCACGCTCGTTTTCGTAAACTAGAAAATAATCACGCGCCTTGAAAATCTCTTTCGGCTGCTTGCCGATAGCTTCAATTAAACCGTCGGGCGCATCGCATTTCGCAACCGGACGCGACGGGAAATCCAAAGTCAAAACATCGCCGTTTTTCTCAACCGTCAATTCACCGCTTTTGTGCGAATGAAATTTAACTAAACTTTTTTCCGCCTGCAAAATCTCAAAAATCACAAACGCGCTCGCCAAAGTCGCGTGTCCGCACAGGTCAATCTCAAACGTCGGCGTGAACCATCGAATCTCGTAAACATCCACGTTTTTCACAAAAAACGCCGTCTCGCTCAAGTTATTTTCAAGCGCGATTTTCTGCATCAACTCCGCGTTAAGCCAACTTTCAAGCGGACAAATCGCCGCCGGATTTCCGCCGAAAATCTTTTTTGTAAACGCGTCAACCTGATAAATTTCCAACTTCATTCGCTTAATTTTCCTTTCTGTTGAGCCATTCGGTTAAATCTTCGATGCCCGTAAAATCGAGCAAATCTTCGCTCAACTGCTCGGCTTTTTCGAGCGAAAGCTGCTGAATTTGCTGCGCCGAATCCGCGTCAATCGCGCCGAACCGTTTCTCCAGCAAGCGAACGGCAATTTTTGACGTTTGCTGCTGACCGCCTTGCTGAATTCCTTGCTGAATTCCTTGCTGCAATATTTCTCTGTATGCCTGTGTCATAATTTCCTCCCATTCCGGAAACGCCTCTTTGAGAGACTTTTTGATGTCGTCGGCAGTGATAAAATCGTTCGCCGCCAACAAATAACGAACGACAATAGCAATAAATTCGACCGTTTCCTTTTCCCTTTTCAGCTTAAATAAACGCCATAATTCAAAAATTCGTTCCGCCAAAGTTTTGCTGAAAGCGTTTTGCAGCGCGAAAACTGTCGCCTGTAAAAACGCTTCGCCCTTTAATTTTTCGGCATCGAACTCCGACAAATCGCACAATTCGTATTCAAAATGCGGAGTAAATCGGGCGAACGAATCCGCGTTTTCAAACAAATCGGCGAACTGCCGGCTGATTTGCCATTTCGTTTTGCCGTGGTATAAAACGACGGGCAAAACGGGCGGCAATTTTTTCGTTTTGCCGCTGCGGAGCGATTTTTCCCAAATCCGCACCAGATATTTGAGAACCTGAAACGCCGCCAGTTCGTCCGGGTAACTTTTGTGTTCGAGCAGCACATAAACAAACGCCGCGCCGCCGCTTTTCAATTCGAGACGAAATAATAAATCAGTGTGATGCGGCTTCAAATCGTCGTCCACAAACGATTCCTGTGTGATTTCGAGCCGCTCTAAATCGAATTTTTCGACGATTTCGATTGGCAGGTAATTTGTCAAAAAACTGCGGGCGACATCAGGACGCGAAAACGCGGCGCGAAAAAACTGATCGTGCGGATTGTTAAGTTTATCGCTCATCTGTCAGCCGAATTTTCAATTTTTCACCGCCGCAATCGCCTGAATTTCGATCTTCGTGCCGAAATGCAAATCCTTGACGGGAACAATCGCCCGCGCCGGTTTATGTTCGCCTAAAACACGCGCGTAAACTTCGTTCACCTTGTCCCAATCGTCCATCTCCGAAACATAAATCGTGAACTGCAAAACGTGATTCAAATCGCTGTTTGCGGCAACTAAAATATCTTCGACATTCCGCAAAGCAAGTTCGGTCTGCAATTCAATCGCGCCCGTTTCAACTTCGCCCGTCACGGCATTTCGCGGCAGTTGTCCCGACACGAAAATTAAGCCGTTATGCACAACGGCTGAAGAATAATGTCCTTTCGGTTCGGGAATGTTTGACAGATTAATTTTTTGCATCGAATTTTAATAAATTACTTTGCCGAGATCGTATAAAGAATCGTTTCAAATCCGGCATCCGCCGTGCTTTTCTCATCGTCGGGCGCGGTGTAAATTACTACGCAGTCATACTTGAGTCCGCCGATTAAAAATAATTCCGCAGTTTGCTCAGTTTTTTCGCCGCCAGCCGTCACGGTGTATTTGCGGGAAATACCTTTCTTCTCGACATTTGCGGCATTGCGCGTTTTTACAGTTTCGCCGTTTTCGATTAGATTTCCGCCTGCCAGACCGGTTCGCAGCGTTGACATAAAATCCGCCGCATATTTTTTCAAATCCGGCTTCGTTCCTGTGGGTATAAACGTCAGCGCGACAACCGCATTGTTGTCATCCTCGACATTAATGTATCTTACGCCGCCGCCCATCTCCTCGTCCTCGGTAACTTTCCAGTTTTGCCGCAGAATAAAATATACGCCGTCCTTCTTATAATTTCCGGCGGCTTCGACCGGCTCGGATTTTTTACTTTCCGAAACAGGTGTCGAAGCCTGTCCGCCGACCGATTTTTCCGCATCGGCGGCAGTTTTGCACGAAGCCAATCCGACAAAAACGATTAACGCGAATAACTTTAAAAAACTCATACCAATTTCGCCCCTCGCTCGCCAATACTCAATTTGGTGGTTAAATCCAAACTCTCTAAAATCTTCTCAATTTCCGTCTTCAATTTAGGCAAATCATTTTGCGTCATATTCCAAACGATTTCCGCATCAACGTCAAAATATCCGTGAATCAAACGATTGCGCGTTGCCGTCGCAAATCTCCATTCGATGTTCGGGTATTGCGCTTTCAAACCTCTGTCTAAACACGTTGTCGCTTCGCCGATAATCTCAATATTTCGCACAACCGCGTCAACTGTTAAGTCGCTTGACTTAAACTTTTGCAGATCGGAATTTTGCAAATACCGCTCGATTTTCGCAATCGAATCAAGAATATGATGCAGACGGTCAACGTCATTCGGTTTCTTCATAAATAACTTTCAAATCACGAAAAACGCTTTCGCGGATACGTTCGCCGATCATATCTTCCGTCGCCAAATCAACCTTCCTGCCCAAAACCTTTTCCAATTCATCGGCGATTCCGTAAAATGCCCAACCAACTGGTTTAGAAAATTTTACAAGCAAATCAATATCGCTTTCGTCCGTCGCTTCACCACGCGCAAACGAACCGAATAACGCGCAAAACTCGATGTCATTGCGCTCGCAAATCTCGACGATTTTTTGTTTTTCGGCTGATGCTAAATTCATAAATATTCGGGTCGCCAACGGTGACGAACAACATAGCGTAGGGAGCAATGAGCGCGAGCGAATGAATCCCTACGAATATCGCAAAGTGCGTTCCGTCGCTGAAAGTGACGAACATTTTCGCGCTTGTTGTCCGACACTTTCAGCGTCGAATTCTTGTTTGTCAATCGTCGTAGGGTTTTACCCTACGCTATTATATTTGTCGCTTTCAGCGACCTAAAACCTCTCGCCATTTTCCAAACGGTCGGCAATCACGCGCAAAGCCAATGTTTTAACTTTCATAATCGCAACTTCGTGTGTTTCGCCGTAAACCACCACGCCGTTCAATTCATCAATCTCGGCAATCCAGCGTCCGTCATCTTCCTGTTCAAGTTCGATTGCTAAATTCATAATCAATTATTTTTTTGCTTCTTTCTTCAATCCTGTTTCCAAATCAAACCAACTAAAATAAGCGCGATGCTGCAAATCGTAATGAGGTGTAGATGAATAAAATTTTCCAGAATATTCCCATTCAAAGTTAAAAATAACGTATAAATCTATGTATTTTTTGATATGCTCACGGTTTACCGGAAATATTATTGACTGTCCCGAAGGCACGAATAAATCACTCGAAATAGGCGGAAGCGGAATTTCTGGAACAGAAGTTTCTCTTCTTTTGCAAACTTGACCTTTTGGTGTGTCTTCGCCAAAATCACAACCTGTTTCCGATTCCGCTTTATAAACAACGTCCATTTCTGCGCTGTCTTTTGCCAACATTTTTCCAATAGCTGTTTTTTCTCCAATTTTGCTGACAGATGCGGTTGAATTTATAAGAACAACATCTGCATTTGCCTCGGTAGCACCTTTATCAGCAGTAACTCCGATTGTCCAACGAGTGTTATTTACAAATCGGACCCAAAAGGCATCAAAAGTGTAAGTTTCTTCTGATTTAGACTGACATAAATTACCAAAATTAAAATTCAAATAATCTTTCGTGCATTTACCTGTCTTAACAAATTCCAAATAAACTGCCGGTTTACTCTCATCAATTAAATTATTTTTGTTTGTTTCTCCAAGCGTTTTGTTTTGAGAAAATACTTGAGTTAATGCCAAAAGCAACAAAGAAAAAACAAAAATTAATTTGAACAATTTCATAATCTTTTACTCAAATATGTCTTCCAATTTCAATCTCAAAAGTTTCTGCGCTTCGACCGCCTAATCGTTACAAATAAAGTTTAATAATGTGATGCCACACGCCGAGAATTTCCCGCAAATCGGTGAACACTTTGTTATCAACGTAATAAATATCGTTTTCTAGTTTCATAAACTGCCACTCGATGCCGTCGGTCGCGCAGCCGTAGATGAACGGAATGTGTTTGCCTTCCATCTCGTTATAAAGTTTCGCGCCATACATCTGCGCGGCGCATTGAGATATTCCATAGCTTTTATCTTCTCCATCGGCAATTTTCTTCACATTCATCACTGACATAATCGGACTATCAACATAAAGTTTTGGCGGATGCAGAGCATAGAAAAAATCACACTCGCCGGATAAATCGTCTTCGAGACGAACATTCAAATCTTCGCCCGAAAAGAAAGAAACTCTATCTACATAATTTCTCGAAACTTCCATCAAAATCGGCGAAACAATTCTTTCCGATTTAGATTTTTCATTTGTCAAGAAAAGCGATTTTGAGATTTCCAAAGTTTCTTCTAACCAGCCGCTCGGCAAAATCATCTGAATTTTGCCAAATAAATTAACCTGACTAACATCCAAATTAAACTTTTTGACAACGGTTCTAATTTTTCGGAAATTACTGTAACCCATAATTTCGCCTAAACTTTACCCGACGCTTCCTTCCAATTTCAATCCGAGAAGTTTCTGCGCTTCGACGGCGTATTCCATCGGTAATTCTTTGAAAACTTCTTTGCAGAAACCGTTGATAATCAGCGAAACCGCATCTTCCTGCGAGATGCCGCGCTGCTGTAAATAGAACAATTGTTCTTCGCTGATTTTGGAAGTCGTCGCTTCGTGTTCGACTCTTGCGGTGTTGTTCATCACCTCGATATACGGGAAAGTGTTCGCCTCGCACGACTGCCCGATGAGCATCGAATCGCACTGCGTATAATTTCTCGCGCCCGCCGCTTTCGGCATCACTTTGACCAGACCGCGATACGAATTGTTCGACTTTCCGGCGGAAATTCCTTTGGAAATAATCGTAGATTTCGTGTTTTTGCCGATGTGAATCATCTTCGTTCCCGTGTCGGCGACCTGCGCGTTGTTGGTCAGCGCGACCGAATAAAATTCGCCGATGGAATTGTCGCCCTGCAAAATAACCGACGGATATTTCCACGTTATCGCCGAACCTGTTTCGACCTGCGTCCACGAAATTTTTGAATTCTTCCCGCGACACGCGCCGCGTTTCGTCACGAAATTATAAATACCGCCTTTGCCGTTCTCATCGCCCGCATACCAGTTTTGAACAGTCGAATATTTAATCTCCGCATCGTCAAGCGCAACCAGTTCGACAACCGCTGCGTGAAGTTGATTCGTATCAAACTGCGGAGCGGTGCAGCCTTCGTTATATGCGACGTAACCGCCTTCTTCGGCGACGACTAGCGTCCGTTCAAACTGTCCCGAATCCTGCGTGTTAATTCTAAAATAAGTCGAAAGTTCCATCGGGCAGCGCACGCCTTTCGGGATGAAAACGAACGAACCGTCCGAGAAAACCGCCGCGTTCAAAGCCGCGTAATAATTGTCCGACGAAGGCACGACCGAGCCGAGATATTTTTGAATCAACTCAGGATAATCGGCGACCGCTTCCGTGAACGAACAGAAAATCACGCCCGCTTCGAGCAGTTTTTTCTTGTAAGTCGTCGCCACCGAAACCGAATCAAACACTGCGTCAACCGCGACATTCGCCAGCATTTTTTGTTCGGTGATCGGGATTCCCAACTTCTCAAAAGTCTTGATAAGTTCAGGATCAACTTCGTCCAGCGAAGCCTTTTTCACCTTTTGTTTCGGCGCGGAATAATAGCTGACGTTTTGAAAATCAATATTCGGATAATCGAAATTTGCCCAATTGTCCGGCTGTTTCATCTTTAACCAATGCCGATACGCCTTGAGGCGAAAATCGAGTAACCACTGCGGCTCGTTTTTCTTCGACGAGATCAGCCGAACCGTATCTTCTGACAAGCCTTTGGCAATCGTTTCCGTTTCGATGTCGGTCGTAAAACCGTATTTATATTCCCTGTTCGCTAATAATTCTTGTGTTGCTGTTGACATAATTTTTTCAGTTATCGGTTATCAGTGAGCAGTTATCAATTTTTGTTGACTGATAACTGTTGACTGTTGACTGTCCTATGAATTCCCTTAATTTGATGAAACGTCGCGTCAACGGAAGATTCCGTGCCGACAATCTGCGCGAGCGTTATCTGCGACAGTGCGTTTTCGACAATTTCGTGAAGTCCGACAATCACCGGACGAATACCGCAGTCGCCTTTGTGAACGCACGAATCGAGAACGCCCGTGTAGCTTTCGCAGTGTTTATTCAAAACGTCTTCGTCCAAAACTTTGATGACTTCGCTCAGACGAATTTCGCTTGCGGCGCGCGCCAGACAATAACCGCCTTTTGTGCCGCGCGTCGCCGAAACGAATCCGGCTTTGTTCAAAAGCCACATCAATTTTCCCGCGTTCGCCGCCGAAATCCCTTCGCGCGTCGCAATCTGCGGCAGCGTCAGAGATTCGCCGTCAGACAAAAGCGCAAGCTGCAAAAGGCATCGTAATCCGTATTCTTCCTGAGCCGATATTTTCATTACTTTTAATAGATTAACCTTTAGTCTATGTAATATTATTATTAGATTACCAATTCTTTACTTTTTTATCAAGATTGCATCGCCGCAAAGTTTTTAGTGGATTAAAGTAAAAACCGCCGTGAAGCAGTGCAACGGTTAAAATCAATTTAAGAATCTTTTTTGCCCGCGAAATATGCAAGAAATAAAGAAAAGATTACGAAATTCAAAAACGGCGGGCGCGGAAGCCGCAACCCTTCCCGACCTGAAATTTGTTGCAGCTTGAATGTTTTACTTTCCGGCTCTATTCAATAAATGTTTTAAACGGACGAGTTACAGAAATTAACAGGTTGGGAAGGGTTGCGGCTTCCGCGCCCACCGAATCTTTCATTGCCAGCCAAAGTTTCTCAAAACTTGATTTTGGAAACTTCCGAACCTGCCAAAAGATATGCGCCTGCGCCGTAAACTTCCCAAGATTCGGCATCGAAATTTTTGCGCGGGTCTGCGCCGATTGGCTGTGTCCAACCGACTTTGCCGTTTTCTTTAACGAGTGAGTTTAATCCTGTCCAGCCTTTCCTGACTGCCGGAAGATATTTATTTTTATCGAGTATTTTGTTGTTAATTCCCCAACTAAGCGCGTAAATATAAAATCCCGAACCGCTCGCTTCGCCGCCCGGATATGATTCGGGATCGAGCAGACTCGAACGCCACAAGCCGTCGGACTGCTGAAAGAATGTTTTCATTTTATTTGGTTTAAGATAATTTGCCCGCGAATAACGCGAAAAAACGCGAATAAATGAGAAGAATAGATCAAGATTTCAGCAAAAGATTTCGGTTTTAATTTCGCTTTTTTTCGCGTTATTCGCGGGCAAAAAATCTTCCAAAAATTTATTTCAACTGGCAAATGTCCAAAACATTCATATCCGTATAATCCAGATTTTCGCCGCCCATCGCCCAGACGAAGCTGTAACTCGACGTGCCAACGCCCATATGGATTGACCACGGCGGCGATAAAACGACCTGTTCGTTTTCCATAATCATCGTCCGCGTGTCTTCGGTTTGTCCCATAAAGTGCATAATTCGCGCTTTTTCGTCGAGGTCGAAATACAAATAAACTTCCGAACGGCGTTCGTGAATATGCGGCGGACAAGTGTTCCAAACGCTGCCGTTTTCGAGAGTTGTCAAACCCATAACTAATTGCGACGATTCGCAAATGCCGGGAATAATCAATTGATAAACCGTCCGCACATTGGAAGTTTCGACCGAACCGAGATTCAATTTATTGGCATCGGCGGCAGTCAGTAGTTTCGTTTCAAAACGCTTGTGCGCGGGTGTCGAAAGCAGATAAAACTTCGCCGGATTTGCCGCGTCAAGCGATTCAAAAGTTACGTCCGCCGATTCTTTCGTAATATACAAACAATCCTTTTTGCCGAGTTCGTAAGTTTCGCCGTCAACCGTAATTTTGCCCGCGCCTTCGCCGATATTGACCGCGCCCATTTCGCGCCGGTCGAGAAACGGTTTGCCTTTCGCCGATTCGGGTTCGGTATGAACGGGAAGCGAGATTTTCCCGCTCGTCGGGAATGCGCCGCCGACGGCGATGCGGTCAAAATGCGAATAATTCAGCCGCACTTCGTTTTCGGCGAAAATTTCGTTGACCAGATAAAGTTCGCGCAAATCGTCGTTCATTGCGCCGTAAATTGATTCGGGATGCGTTGCGTAATAAGTTTTTTGATACATAATTTTTATTTTCAATTTAGGATTTATGCAGTTTGCACATCAGAAACGCGCACGAAGTAAGCGTGCTGTCCTTAATCTAACACGCTTACTTCGTGCGCGTTTCTGATTCTACATCTATAAATTAACGAGCCATCCAGCCGCCGTCAACGACGAGAATATGTCCCTGTAAATAATCACTCGCGGCTGACGAAAGGAAAACCGCCGCGCCTGCCAAATCGTCCGCTTTTCCCCAGCGTCCGGCGGGAATTCGCTCTAAAATTTGGCGGTTGCGCGTTTCGTCGGTGCGTAGTGCGGTCGTGTTATTTGTGGTCATATAACCGGGCGCGATGGCATTGACATTGACGTTATTTTTCGCCCATTCGTTCGCAAAGGCTTTGGTCAAACCTGCCACGCCCGATTTTGAAGCCGTGTAAGCCGGAACCGTAATTCCGCCCTGAAATGACAGCAGAGATGCGACATTGACGATCTTTCCGCCGCCGTTTTCGATCATATTTTTGCCGACCGCCTGACTTAAACGGAAGATGCTCGACAGATTGACTTCGAGAACCGTTGACCAATCTTCTTCCGAAAAATCAACCGCCGGAGCGCGGCGAATCATTCCGGCATTGTTGATTAAAACGTCAATTCGCCCGAATTCACCGATAACGCTTTCCGCCAAGTTTCGCGGCACATTTTTGTCCGCCATATCGCCGGCAAACGCCTTCGTTTTGCGTCCGAGTTTTTCAATCGCCGCGCAGGTTTCGTCCGCTTCGCCGTCGAAATGACAATGCACGGCGACATCCGCGCCAGCCTGCGCCAGAGCAATCGCCATCGCCTGTCCGAGTCCGCCCGACGCGCCCGTCACGAGCGCAATTTTTCCGTCCAATTTGAATTTATCTAAAATGTTCATAAACAGTATTTTGCCCGACGAATATCTGCCGTTCAATTCCTTTGGCAGTTGTCCAATTCAGTCGGCGATTGATGCAGAGAGTTTTGTTTCTTCGGCAATTTTCATAAGATTTCCTCAAAATGTAACGCTGTCCGTCCCGGCGGCTGTCTAGAATGCGTCCCGCATTCATTAGCGGACAGCGCGAGCGCATCCGTAAGTCGGCGTGCGAGACGCACATCGGACAGCCGCCGGGACGGACGGCGTTACGCGCTCCGCGATTTTCAAATATGAGAAAGCCCTAAATCTAAAATTTTTGATAAGCTGCGTTTATTTTATTAATAACAGAGCGATTTCCCAAACCGTCTTTTGACCTTTTTCAATTGCAGGTTGTGTCAACTGATTCTTGATACTCGGCTTAAAATCAGAACAGAAAGCGATAGCGACTTGGCTGACGTTTCATTTTAAGCTGTGCCAAACTGCTCTCGCTACCTGTTCTCTCGAACTTACGATTTTTATTCGACTTTGACTAAATCCGTTTTGCTTCTGCCGAAGGTTTCGGGCGCATACATTTCTTCGGCTTTGGCGGGCGGCACGACGAATATTCCGGGCGTGGTTGCGCGGGCGACGTAGGAATAATTCCACGCGCCTTCCCAAAGCAGTGACGTAAAGACTTCGGCACGTTCGTCGCGGAGGTTTTGGAATTCAAACCAAAACGAGCGTTTCGGTTTTTGGTAATCGTATTCCTCGCGCGGCACGATTTCCGAATTTGCCAGCGCAGAATTAATTATTTCCAAACCGGCGGGCAGTTTGTCCACGAGAGCGACGTGATAGCGGCGCGTCGGCGCGATCATTTCGAGTTGGACGCGCACCCGCGCACCTGATTTTATCGTCCAGCTTCCATCGGCATTTTGCTTGACATCGTTCGCATCGTCAACGGCTTCGTATCGGCGCGAAACGATAAAACCGTAATCCGCCGCCGCCAGTTTAAGATTCTTCGGCGCGTAATTCAGACCGATTCGATAATAAATTCTGCCGTCGCCCTGTTTGTCCAAAACCAGATTGGACGCGCCTTTTTGTTTCTGCAAATAATCCATCGGAACGCTGACCAAATTTGAATCAATTGCGCGACCTGCAAATTTTTGCTGTCCGGCATAGGCGTTGCCGAGCCAGATTTTTGCCGTAAAATTCGGTGTCGTATTTTCGTAAACGTGAAAATATTTGTCGAGCGCAAGCAGGATAAAGACATTTTCCTGCGTATTTTCCCAACGTCCTTTCGTGCGATTGGCAAGCAGACCGCGCACGATTTTCGGATTCAGATCGGCAACCGAAAGACGCGCAACGGGCGGCGTGTCTTCGTCATCATCGTCGTCATATTTGCCGTTCGCGGCTTTGTCGGCTTCTTCGGCTTTGAGCAGCGATTCCAAAATCACGCCGTCGGCGCGTCGGTCGGAACTCAGCAAAACATATTCGCCGTCCGAATAATTCGTCACAAAATGCGCTGCGCCCGCCGTTTCCGTGACGCGATTGAGCAAGTGACGTTTGATTAATTCGACGGTTTTGAGCGAATCATTGTCTTTGTCATCAATTAAAACCGACAAAAGCCAGCCGATACTTTCCGGCGAAAGTTTTTCGAGTGTCGTGCTTTCGATTAAATATCGTGCATCGTCCGCTTCGTTTTGTTTAAGCAGATTGAGAACGTAAAAAGCGTAGGCGCGAATCGCCCATTTTGATTCCTGACTGTAAGTTTCGGGGATTTTTCCTTCAATGCTATCCAAATAGTCTTTGCCGCGTTCCAACATTTCTTTCGATACTTTGTAGCCTTTTGCGTCGGCGCGGGCGAGTGCGTGAATGGCGTGAACTGAAATATACGGAAACGATTCGTCATCGCTGCGCCAAAAACTGAAACCGCCGTCGGAATGCTGTAACTGTTGCAAACGCTGAATTCCGCTCGTCATTCGCGCTTCGATTTCTTCTTTCGACGGCAAATCCTTCGCCTCAAAAGCATTTGAAACATCGCGCAGAGCGGCAATTGCGAGAATCTGCGAAGCCGTCTGTTCGGTGCAGTAAAACGGATAATTTAGCAAATAAGCGAAACCGTCGGTCAATTCCTGCAACTGCGTCGAACTCGTCGTCAATTCCAAACCGCCGAATTCCGAAAAGACATCTTTGGGCGCAAGAATCGGCTGAACGATTGCACCGTTTGCATCGGTCGTTCCGTAAGTCGCAAATGCTTCCGAAGTCGCCGGAGTCCAAACCGGAATTTCAATCTGCGCCGCGTCCGACAATTTACCAGAAACCGCGCCGATCTGAAAACGCGCAGTTCCGGCTTTGTCGGCGGCAATGTCGAAACGAATTTCCACTCGGTCATTCGCCGGAACTGTTATTCGTTTGCCGTTAGTATCGGTTAAATCGGCGTTCGACGCGCGAACACCGACATCAACCGTCAAAGGCTGATCTGTTTGATTTTGCAGCACAACGGGAAGTTCGATTTTGTCGCCGAAATTCATAAAGCGCGGCGCACTTGGACGAACTTGGAGAGATTTTTTCGCCGTGATATTCGATTCCGTTTTGCCGAATTGTTTCGATTTAGTCACCGCAACCGCCGTAATTCGGTAGCGCGTCAGGCTGTCAGGCAATTTGAAATTGACAGTTGCTTTGCCGTTCGCATCCGTCACGACCGACGGCGCAAACGTCGCCAGTGCGTTAAAGTTTTGACGAATCTTAATCGTTTGATTTTCCTTGCCGGTGATAAGGTATGCGACATCTTTATCGAGCCATTTTTTATAAACTGATTTACTGTCAGTTCTCAGCAGACTCGTAAATTCGGTCGAAGTTACATCAACAATTTCCGATGAATTCAATTGCTGTCCGTCCACCGAAAAACTTTCGATTTGCTTCGCCGAAAGCGTCGTATCTTTCGGATTTCCGAGCAGCACGTTTTCACGCGAATGATGGTCGGTCACACCTGCCGCAATGTCCGTGTAAAAATCTTCAAGTGGATTTTTGATAATGTAATTTGTTAAAGCCAATACACTTTCGTCAACCGCGACGAGCGCGATTTCGGCATTGGCAACCGGCTCGCCCGCGTCGTTTTTAACTTCGACATTGACGTTCGCTTGTGCGCCGGGTTCAAGCGTTTTTTCAAGCGGTTCAGCCGTCACGAACAACTTGCGCGAAGCCGTTGAAATTTTCAAATTCAAATTACCACTCGCCAGAGACGGACGTTTCGGCAGCGATTTATCAATTTCACCCTTATCGTCGGTGCGCTCCGCCGTGCCGATAAGATCAACCTGCGCGAAGATATTCGGCAAATATCGCTCGTCAATCGGAACGCGCAAAACGGTTGAAGATTCGTTCATCGTAAAACGCTCGGTTTTGACGATTCCGTTGCGCCGCAAGGTTAGCACGCCTTCCGCCGGAACAATCGGCGAATTGACCAAAATCTCCGCCGTGTCGCCCGGAGCATATTCTTTTTTATCGGGAATCAGCGTGACATTTTCCTTTTCGACACCGCGTTTCGGCGCGGATTGCGCGCCTTCGACCCAAAGAGTCAGGTCACTTTCGCTCGGGCGTTCGCGGTCGTCCAAAACCGTCGCCGTGATCGAATAAACGCCGCCTTCCTTCGCCGTAAAATCGCAGTTTGCAACAGTTTCCGTTGATTTAATTTTGCACGTCTGATTGTCAACTTCGACGTTTTGCCAGGAGTTGTTAATGATCTTCCAATTAGTCAAAACGGCTCTGACGGTTACGTCGCGGTCGGCAATCGCTTTGCCGTCGAGGTCGGTCGTAATCGTTTCAACTTTGAACGATTCGCCGCGTCGGACAAACGATTTCGGCGTTCGCAGTCCGACATAAATTGCGGATGGATGAATTAGCAAAGTCGTCGAAGCCGCCAAAGTTTGGCGATTCACGTCCTGAATACTCGCGTTCGCGGTCAGCGTATATGGACGCGCCGGATTGACCGCGACAAAATCAACCGCGATTCGATGTTTGCCGTCCGCGTTCGTTTCGCCTGCAAAACTTTGCTGCGACGACGAGCCGTAATTTCGATAACCGCCTCCATAAAATCCCCACCACGGAATAAACGTCCCGAAATTAAAATCGTCGCGGTTCGGCGGCGTATAATTCGTTTGATTGGCGTAAACCGTCCAATTTGCCGGCGCGTTCGCTAAAAAGCCCCCCGAATAATATTTTGCCTCGACTTCCAAAGCAGCGGAATCGCCGACAAAATACGGTGCGGCGGTTTCGGTTTTGACGGAAACTTCAAATTCAGGACGGCGAAATTCCTGCACTTGAAAACTGTGCGAAGCGTCGTCGGCATCTTCATCAAATCCGAGATTAACGGACGCATTTCCCAAATTCAGGTTATCCGGTAATTTAAATTTAAAGTCGAGTGCGCCGAATGCGTTAAGTTTTGTTTGACCTTTGAGAATTTCATTGTCCCGTGCGTCTTTTATTTTGTAGAAAACGGTTTTGTTCGCTCCGTCATATTCGGCAATGTCGCTGAATTTGCCGCCCGTGACGTTTCGCACATAACCTTTGACCGAAACTTCTTCGTTCGGGCGATACATCGCACGGTCGTCGAAAACACTCCACCGCCAAAAACTATAATTCGATTTTTTATACCATTCGTCAGAACGATTAAATTCCGGGTTTTCAGGCAAAATCGCCGTGTCATCGCCCAATTTGGCAACGAGCAAACTGTGATACTTTGAGCTTTGCGGTAAATCCAAACTTGCCAAACCGCTTTCGTCAGTTGTCGCACCTGCGCCGCCGAAAAGATAAATCTGCGCGGCGGAAATCGGTTGAGCGGTCTTTAAATCGGCAGCAAATGTCACCAGATTTTGGTTGTCGGCAAACGCATCAAGACCGATATTCGTCGCCTGAAGCCACTTCATTACCGTTTCATTCGCACGGTTGTAGTAATAATCGGACTGCTTCGGTCTGTTCGCCGGTTCGACAAAAATAATCGCCTGACCGAGATTATTTACGAGTGCCGCGCTCAGATCAATCCGTGTTTCGATCAATTCGTCAGTTGCGCCGCCGGGTGAAATTGTCCGGTCAAAAACGAGTCTTCCGGGCAAAGGTTTACGATTTTTCTGGTCTTCATTTCGCGTTTCGACCGCCTGTCGAAATGCGTCCCAATCTTGCGGCGAGACGGCGTAAAGTTTGACCTGCAAACTTGTTTGATTGCGCGAGTAAACCGAAAATTTCGGCGGCAGAAACGGGTCGAGCGTCACGAGATTTCCGCCCTGCGCGAAAAATCTCGGTCGCTCGGAACCGACATTGAAAGTCACCGACAATTCACTGCCGAGCGTTTGCTGAAAAGTATCTTTGAGCGTCGGCGAAATCGTGATTTTATAAGTTGTCCGCGCCGCTTTTTTACCTCTGATCGTAACGTATTGACCATTGGAAAAAATTTCGGCGTTTTCAAGATTCGGTTCAATCTTGACCTGAGATTTATCAAGTGCGAGCGGTTCAAGCGAATTATTAAACTCAATATTAAAATTTTCGGACGGCTCGCACGGATTTTTTTGTTCGTTCGAGTAATCGCAAAAAGTTCTAGCAAATTTCAGCGGACTATATGTTTTGAACGAAAATTCCTGCGCTGCGTCGGTCGTCAAACTTCCTTCGGCGGACGGCAAACCTTTTTCAAATGTCACCTTGATTTCCGAATCGAGCGGCAGCGGTTCAATTGCGCGAAAGGCAAGCCACTGCTTCGGTTTGACTTCGCCGAGATACTGAACCGCCGTGTAAGATTCGTTGATTTCCCGCGTGACGAGCCGCACCGGAATCCGCTTGCCGTTTGCGGTCACATTGATTTTCGGCAAAATCGCCGCTTCGTCAATTTCCTGATCAAACTTCACCGCCATTATCTCATCGCTTTTGGCTAATTGCCCGTTATTTGCGATTGGCACAAATGTTTCGACCTTTGGCGGAGGTGTCGAAAAAGTCCACGAAAAATCTTTTGCGAGTGCCGTGCCGTTCGCTGATTTTGTTCCCGCCGGAATTGTTGCGGTGTATTTTGTCGCCATCGGAAAGCGTGTCGCCGCATCGAAAATCAGCGTCGTCGTGCCGAGCCAACGCCATTTTCCTTCGGCTTGCGGCGTTAAAACGATTGGCACATTTTCCGACGCTTCCGTTTGCGACGTGACGGCGATCATCGGCTGCGAAAATGTCACACTTAAATCAGAAACAAGCGGAATTTTCCCGTCAGGCGCATATCTGACAACTGAGAGCGGAGCATTATTTACCGTAATTTTCGGCGCGTTATTTGGCTCGTCAGCGGGAAATTTGATCGGAATAACATTTCCGGTGCGCGGCGGCGGATTCGTTTTCGAGCGCACGGCGAAACTTTTTTGAAGAGAATTTTCGTCCGACGGCATCGGCGGCAGACGGCGCAAAATCGCGTCGGTTTCCGGTTTGCTCAAACTCACGGCATTATTGACCGGCGGCGGAACTTTGTTCTTTTGCGGCGAGTTTGCCGCGCCTTCGCGCAATTCAAACTGCAAACCGGACGTTTGCGCTCGGGCGGGCGAAGCAAACAAACCGAACAAAATCGTGTAGAGCAAAAGCAGGCAGACGGGATTTTTAATTTTTCTCATATAACGGCGAAAATTCGGCAGCTTGGTTAAATTTTTGTCAGGTGGATTATGGTAAATTCGAGAATTTCGATTGCCGATTTTTGGAAGAGCATCTACGGGCAAACATATTTGATTCGCTCCAAATAAAGGATTTATATTTTCCCTGACCGAAATTTCTGATGTGCGATGTCGGGCAAAAAGTTGTATTTGGCACGGAATAATTTTTTATGTAACGCCGTCCGTCCCGGCGGCTGTCGCGGAGCGCATGCATCTTGTCCGCCGACGATGCGGATGCGCTTCGCTGTCCGCTGATGAATGCGGGACGCATTCAAGACAGCCGCCGGGACGGACGGCGTTACGTTTTATTAAGCACGAGGTTGCCGAAAGCACTAATTTTAACCGAAAATAGTTCAATGCTGACATCCGATTTAGCCGTCAATTTCCGGCGCGGCGAGAAAATTTTTCCGTTTTTGATTGATCCGAATAATGCCGCATTTTTGCGTGACGCGGCGGGATTGATCGAGATTTTTGAAGAGTTTACCGGCAAAACGCGCAGTGCGCTCGACGGCGAACTCGAAGAATTTATCGGCACGGGAACCGATTATAAAATTATGCGCGGTCTGATAAAACTATTGAACGACCGCTGCGAATTTGAAACCGACGCGCCCGCCGAACCAATCGAGATTCGTCAAAAAGTCTTTCTCGAAGCGCGAAAGTTTCATCCTGTAATCCCTGCGTCCGAAGCAAAAAAAGAAGTTTTGGAACTGATCGCCAGCGAATTTCAAACCAACGCCGAAGCGATTTCCGCCAATCTTTACGCTGATTTGCCCGCGCAGCAACATCTGATTTCGTTCGATTCGATTGAGCCGGAAGACTTGCTCGACCGCTACAATCTCGCGCAGGCGCAGGCGTTGCTTTACAAATGTATCGAGATGAAAATCCGCGTCGCGCCGTCCGATTTGAACAATTACCGCGCAATTTTCGGCTGGATCAAGCATTTCGGTCTGATTCATTCTGTTTTGGGGAATGCCGTCAACGGTTACGAAATAACGCTGACCGGCGCGGCTTCGCTGTTTCATCGCTCGCAAAAATACGGTGTGCAGATGTCGGTTTTTCTGCCCGCGCTGCTGCTCTCGAAAAACTGGAAATTCCGCGCCGAAATCGTCCAAAAGAACGGCAGAAATCTGTTTTACGAACTGACCAGCGAACAAACCGAAATCGTCTCAAACCGTTTTGATGAAACGCCTTACGAAAATCCCGACATTCAAAAACTCCTCAAAAACTGGGAAAAGTCGGCAAACGACTGGCAATTAAAAGAAAACCGCGAAGTCATTGATCTCGGCAAAACCGCGTTCGTTCCCGATTTAGTCCTAACTTCGCCCGAAGGTTCTGAGGTTTATCTTGATATTTTAGGATTCTGGACACCGAAAAGTTTGCAGAAAAGATTAGAAGAATTCGCATCGGCAAATTATAAAAAATTCATCATCGCCGCCTCCAACGAACTGCGCGGCAGCCGCGAAGAATTTTTAACGGAAAGCGCAAACCTGATTCTCTACAAAACCAAAATCGAACCGCTTTTGCTGATCGAAACAGCGGAAAAATTATTCGTCTAAAAGGCTTTGTTGTTTAGTTGAACGAACTCGCAAAATATAAACTTTTTCGTCTTGGATTGAAAATAAAATTCGGTAAGTATGCGGGTTTTTGCCGTAAATTAATTGACGCACGACTACATCAAATGCTTCACTTTCAGGACTTATCGGACATCTTTCGGGGAATTTTGAAAGCGAAGGGCTTTGCCCGAAAACTCCAAAATGGCTAATAGTTTTCGGGCAAGTTTAAGCAGTTTTCGGGAACGAGTCACGCCTTAATTTAAGTTGTTGAACTATTTGTTTCTTTTTCGTAAGATACCGTGCTAATAATCAACAAGTGATTTACTTGCTGACAAAAAACAAGTTTTAGTGTATTATTTCGCTCAATATGAGTAGAAACAGTCGCCAACGAGCTTTACCACCTAAAAAAGAAGACGAAAAGGACGATGATGTTATTGTTGGTGAAGTTGTTAATCCGCAACTTGTAAACCAAAAAGTTATTGAAAAATTCGCAGACCGCGATGAGCCTGAAGAACTCGAACGATTTTTGAAAACTATAAACAACTTCACACGCGAACAGGCAGAAATCGCAAGAGAACACGCCGATAAGCATCCAGATGCGATTGACCACCGCAATAATCGAAGTTTTCGCCGTCTTTGTTATTCGGTGTTATTAGTGTTCGCTGGCGGCTTGATAATAACAATGCCTTTGGTGAATCTTGTAGTTGCTGGAACATTTGGTATAATAGCTATGTTAATTATATGCGGTGTGATGCTGAACGCTCGTGACCGCGAGTTAGATTTAAGCGGATTCTTAAAGATGATACAGACCGTTATAAATCGGAGGGAAAAATGACTTTCAAAGGACGTTTTATTTTATTGGCAATTTTTAACTGTGGATTATTGCTAGGATTCTATTTTCTTTTTTCTACTAGCACGATTGAACTGTCTAAGCGGCTTATTGATTTAAGTATAACTGATGTCAGTGATAGACAGGCTTTCTTCGTTTTTATAAGTTTTATGTTGGTAGCTTTTTTGGGTAACTTTATATTTCTTTCTTCTTCACGAAGTGAACTAACAACAACTGAAGTTGAGGAAATAGTGAAACTGCTGAAAGCGTAGTTAAATGTTATTTTAGGATATTATAAAAAAGTAAAAGGTGGAACTGTGAATTCCACCTTTTACAGTCAAACAAAAGCTGAATTTTAGCCTTTGCGGTGCTTCCAACATTTAAAAAAGCACCAAACCGTGTAACCGTAGTCCGTCGCCACCATCAATTTCCCTGTGCGGTAGTGGCGATACCATTTACGAAATCGACAACCGCATCTGTCGGTTGTCGTTTTTTTTTGTTTAGCCATTTAAAGTTATCCTTCCGTTTTTATTACGGGGTGTAATTTATTGAGAAATAGCATACCTTGAGGTAATGCCCGTAAAATCAGTATTTTACGTTGCATTTTTGGCGGCGGACGTGCTAATATAAAAATGAAGCCGTCCGCCAAACCTAGGTTGGTGGTCATATAAATAAGCATTTTTAGGTTTCAAAGTGGCTAGCGCGTCGTCGAAAATGAGCTAGCCATTTTTACTTTTTAAATCACTATACATATTTGGATAATATCCAAATTCTCTTTCCAAGTAACGCAAATCTTCCTTTATTCTTGCCGTCTCGCAAAGCAGAATCCAAGCTCGTTCGAGACGGTGTTACGCCAAGTTGTGCAATCCTTTCCAAAATCGTATCAAGATGCAAGCCGTTGGTTTCATTCTCAAGGACTTGCGCCGACGCATCGCCGATTGGTATAGGAAATTTGGATTCGCCAAAACCTTTTTTCGGCGAAACTACCGTCGGTAAAGTTATCGTCGGCAAGGCTATTGGCGACAAGTTTGGTGTATCAATAGGTTTAGGCGCACTACCATTCAGACCGTAAATTGCCGCAACCGTTTTCATAGCAGAAACTTCCTCTTGCAACCTAGCAATCTGTTCCTCTCTGCTTTTTATATCGCTAAGAATATCAATATCTCGCATAATCCACGCTCCTTGATCTTGAAGTTACCATTTAAAAGTGAGGAATGCAACAAAAATAGTCCATTCCCTGCGATACATTCAAGGAATAGCAGGGAATGGACTATTTTGGGGTGGTTGGAATTTTGGAACAGATTAAGAATGTGAGTAGTTTTCGGGAACAATTAAGCACTTTTCGGGAACAATGAAGTTTTAGAGAGTTTTCGGGCAAAGCCAAAGCGAAGTAACGGATTGGCTGATGCCCCACAGCCAATTTCCGCCAAATCGGGATAATTTTCTAAAAACCAAGCGTTGATCTCGAAAATATCGGCTTTGGCAGAAGGCGTGATGATAATTTGAAATTGCGCTAAGACACCTCGCCGACGGTTTGCAAAAGTTCGGCAAAAACCTTTTCTGCTAATTCGCCTTTGCCTGATTTCATCTCGGCAATTGCAGGTTTTAAGGCTTCGATTGTTTCGAGTTTTTCGGCGATTTCGAGCAGTTTTTGATAACTTCCCGCATCCTGCACGACCAGTTCGGCTTTGCCGTTAATCGTTAAAACAATCGGTTTGCCTGTTTCTTTTAACTGTTCAACAAACTCACTCGTGTTGCGTTTGAAATTTGAAAGCGAATCTATTTCTTCCCGTAAATTTATCATCTTAAAACCTCTCTGCATCAAATTTAGTGCAAATTTGATGCAGAGTCAATTTTAATCAAACAAACCTTTTTCCTTGCGGGTTTTCGCGTCTTGAAACTGGCGTGCGTCGGAGCGTTTTTGGGATGTGTATTCTTCGGCGGTGTTGCGGGCGACGACTTCGTATAAAACGGCTTGTTTGTCGTCTTTTTTGCGGAGGATTCGCCCTAAACGCTGAATGTGTTCACGCGAAGAACCTGAGCCTGACAAAATAATTGCGACCGAAGCGTCGGGAATGTTGACACCTTCGTTGAGGACTTTTGAGGTTGCCAAAGCCAAAACATCGCCGTTATTGAATGCGTCGAGCCAGAATTTGCGTTCTTTGACGTTGGTTTCGTGCGTGATCGCGGGAATCAGATAATCGTTTGAAATGCGGTAAACCATTTCGTTTTCGGCGGTGAAAATTAACACTTTGTCGCGTTTGTGGCGAATTAACAAATCTTCTAAAACCTGTATTTTCGATTCCGTGCCGAGCGCGATTTTTTTGTAATTTCGATACGCTTTCATTGCGCGGCGACCTTCTTCCGACTTTGCGCTGTGAATCAGGAACATTCGCCAGCCTTCCTGTCCGTAAGGCAAGTTTTTTGCGCGGCGAAAATCGGTGTAAATCAGGCGTTCGCGTTGATAGGCTTCGCGTTCCGCGTCGGACAATTCAACTTCGATGCGTTCGATTGTGTAATCGGCTAAGAATTCGCCCGCGAGTTCCTGCGCTTCGAGGCGATAAACGAATTTGCCGATCAGTTTTTCGAGTTCGTTTTCGCCGCCGTCGGCGCGGTCGGGCGTTGCCGTCAGTCCGAGTCGAAACGGCGCAATCGCAAATTCCGCCGCGTATTTGTAACCTTCCGACGGCAGATGGTGCGCTTCGTCGAAGATAACCAGCCCGAATTGATTGCCGAGTCTTTCCTGATGCCGAAACGCCGACGCATAAGTCGTCACGGTAATCGCGCCGATCTCGTAAAATCCGCCGCCGATCAAACCGATTTCCGCGTTAAAGGTCGAAACGAGCAGGTCATACCACTGATTCATCAAATCGAGCGTCGGGACGATTACCAAAGTTTGCCGTTTGCACATCTCAATCGCCATCGTCGCAACGTGCGTTTTGCCCGCGCCGGTCGGCAGCACAATCGTTCCGCAGCGTTCATTTGCCCGCCACGCTTCGATTGAAGAAGTTTGATAATGGCGCGGCTCGATTGTGTATTTTTGTTTAAAATCGAACGTCGCGTAGTTTTTCGCCAAATCTTCGTAAGTGGTTTTGGTGCGGATAAAGTCTTTAATTACGTCGCGGTAAAGAAACGCCGGAGCGCGAAAATGTTTGGTGCGTGTGTCCCAAACGAAGGCTGGCGGGACAGATTCTTTTTCATCCGCACCTTCTAAAATTAACGTGCCTGATTCAAATTTGAGTATGAACATTTACAAATGTGCAAAGTTGTTAGATTTTGATTGCTCTGTTATTTTAGCCCGTGGTTGACCTTATTCAAAATTCGAGATTTAGCTGAAGACAATCAAAAATCGTTTACTTTGTCATTTCGATGACGCGCACACTGGCGAGATTTTTGAGAAAGGGTGCAGACTTCAAAACTTTTCCGTCTAGGCGAATCGCCGAATGCAGGACGCTTTCAGGCAGACCTAAAACATTAATCAGATTAACGAACGGAATCGAAAAAGCGCGGCTTCGATAATTGGAAAATCGTTCAGCGAATTTTTCGAGTTCGGTATCGGTCAGTGGACGCTCAAACGGCGAAACGTCGGGAGATTGATACGGAATCAAATTTCTGACGAAGCGCACGAATTTTGAATTTCGCACCGGTTCGAGAAAAATCGCGCGTCCGCCTTTTTTGAGAACGCGGAAAACTTCGTCCGAAGAAAGCTGTAAATCGAGATGATGCAAAATCGCCATTCCGAAAACGACATCAATTGAGTCGTCCGCAAAAGACAATTCGTGCGCCGAACCGACGCAAAGTTCGGCATTTTCGGCAAATCCGTGTAGTCCGAGACGCTGCCGCCCAAGTTCCACGAGTTCGGGCGAAATATCAATACCGAAAACTTTTTCCGCGCCGTGCGAGGCAACCAAAACGCTGTTTTCGCCCGCTCCGCAGCCATAATCAAGAACCGTTTTGCCGCGCACGTCGCCGAGCAAATGATACGCATATTCAAGCTGATACGGCGTATCGGCAGGCGGATTCAAATATCTTGCGACCGTAGTTTCCGCGAGTCTTAAATCTTCCGTTTCACGCCTGACAGCTTCGCTTGCACTGCGTTCAACTTCGACGCTTTCCCATTTTTTGATTTCTTCGATACTTGCGGTCATATTCATTTTTTTTGCACCTTCCTTATTTCTGTTTCTAGTAAATCAATGTCACACCCGATTTTTTTGTCCTTGAATTTTGAATTCAGCGCGAGACGATAATTCCCGCTTTGCCAATTCGTAAAGCCGACGGCGTTAAAATCTTCGACGAACGCATTGCGCGGCAAAACGTAAATGTCACTTTTCGGAATGCGTTTGCCGTTGACGAAAACATTGTCCGTAAAAATTCCGCCGGGAAAATATTTCGGGAAAATTTCTTTCACAGCCTCACCGTCGCCGCCGTTAAAGCCGTATTTGTTGTATGAAACAATATTATTGCGAAAAGTAAATCGTTTTGAAGGCTCGCCGTAAACGGTAATCACATTGCCGTCGTGAAAAACCGTATTGTTCGCAACGGTGATGTCTTCGCCGTTCGTGATCGTGATAAAACGCCCGTCGCCGCCGAATTTTTGCGAATCTATATTTTCAAAAAGATTGTTGATTATTTGGACGCGTTTCATTATCGCGCTCGGATAAACGTCATCTTTGCCGAGAAAATTAATGCCGCCGCCGCTGTTGCGAACGATGTTGTTCTGAAACAAAACATCTTCAATCACGCTCCACGGCGCAGTGCCGTTTTGATTGCGAATCGTCAGTCGCACCGCGTTTTCGTTGAAACTGTTTTCGATAATATTGCCGATAACGCGGACATTGCGCGCGTTTTTAAGCTCGAACGAGCATTTCGTCCCAACCTTATCGCGCCATTCCAAAGGCTTTGTCAACAGATTATTGCGGACTTCAATATCGGTCGGGACGAGATTTTTAATACTCGGATCAGAACCGCCGATCAAAATATTTTCCGCGCCGGCTTCGATATAATTATTAATAATTTTGTAGCCGCCCGAACCGTTCCAACCCGCAATCGCCTGTGTTTCTTCTTCACGATACGCAAAACCGGCGATATAGCTGTTTTTGATAATCGTATCCGCGCTGTTCAGCATTATTCCACGCCGCGTTTTGCCCTTCGTGTTCGGATGCAGATAACAACGGTCGAATTCAAACGCTTTCGGCATTTCCGCCAAAGTCTGATTATCCGTGCCGAGTGCGATCAGATTGTAAACATAATCGCCGCCGTTCGGTGCAAATTCGATCCCGATAAACCGATAATTATGTGCGTTCGGCGCGGTCTGAATCGCCGGTTTGCCGTCACCTGAACTTAAAATTTTCGGCATCAAAACCGCGTCATTCGGACTGATACGAATGCTATCTTTCGGCAGTTTAGCGAGTTCCGAAGACTCTATCGTGATAAATTCGCTGCCTGACTTATTCAGCAGCGTGAACGAGCCGACAAAGTTTGCTCCGGCTTGCAAAATTATCGTGTCGCCGGGTTTTGCACGGTCAATTGCGGTTTGCAGATTGCCGCCCGCTTTGACCGTAATCGTCGAACCGTTGACACTGATTTTCGATTCGGACAATAAATTATTAGCAAGAAAATATCCGCCGACTGTTAAAGGAATCAATAAAAAAGCGCACAGCAGACCGAGCCATAATTTACGACTGCGCCGCTGATTTTTTTGCCAATTCGGGCTTTCGAGACTTTTCATTTTTCGGTCTTAAATCTGAAATTTGAAATCTGTAATTTGAAATTTGTTTAATAATACACCCAATACCCGAAAGATTTCACATATTCGCCCGCAACTATTTTCCAACCGAAGACAGAAAGCCACCAAAAAATTGGCGAAGGCGTTTGTTCGCCGGTCGGCGGCGCGGCGATTCCGAGCGTTGTTGTTTGATTATTTTCGTTAAAAACTTTTTGAAATGTCGCCAGTGCGCGGCGCGTGTGATACGCGGATGTCACAATCAAAAGCGATTTTAGATTCGCAGATTTTGCCTTTTCCGACAAAAGCCGCGCTTCGTCAATCGTTCCGGCAACTCGCGGTTCTAAAATCTCGATATTCGCTGTCGGAACGCCATGTGAAACCAACGAATTTCGCGCCAATTCGACAAACGGCGGATTTCTCTGCTCGGTTTGCGACCAGCCGCCTTGTTCACCGTCGTCGGTTAAATAAATTTTCGGCGCGATACCTTGATTATAAATTTTCGCCGCTTTGCGTGTTCTTTCGACGTAGGTGTGCGAGCCGCCGAGAACGACAATCGCATCCGCGTTTTCGAGTGGTTTTTCGACAATCAATCGTTCGGCAAGCAGCGGCGCGACAAAAATCCAAACGAGAAAAAGCAGAAGAAAACCCGCAATAAACTTAAAACTTCGGCTCGAAACTTTTTCACCTTTTAACTTTTTCACTCTTTACTTTTTGCATTATCGCGCGGAGTTCGTCAACTTTCGCGTCCCAGCTTTCGTGACGAATCGCGTCGGAAACTTGTTCGCGCGGCTTCGGATTTTTCAGGAGCATTTCGATTCGGGCGATAAAATCTTCGTAATTTGTGCCGACCAAACAATCTTCCAAAACGCGAACTTCGGGAATGTCCGTCGAGACGACCGGCAAACCGGCGGCGAGATATTCACGCACTTTCAGAGGATTGACGTTTCGAGTTAATTCGTTCATTACAAACGGATTAAGCGCGACATCGAAACCTTTGCAATAGGCGGGAAGTTCTTCGTACGGCTTGCGTCCAAGGAAATGAATGTTCGGAATATCGTCGAGAATCTTGATCTTTTTCTCCGCGTCAAACGTGATTTTTCCGATCAATACGACCGAGCCGTTTTTGAAATGTGCGGCGATTTTTTTAATTAACTCAAAATCTACCCAATCCGCAAGAAGTCCGTGAAAACCGATAATCGGGCGCGGCAAATCTATTATTTCAGCGGGAACTTTCGTCGCATCATCTAAACTTTTACGAAAATGTTTGAAATCAACGCCGTGCCGAATCAAAAATGTGTTTTCGTTGAACTTTTTCTTCGATTCAAGCAAAGTTTCCGCTGAAACGACGACAAAATCGCTTTTGCGAAAAAGGTCTTCCTCGATTTTCCTCAAACCGTTTGAAACGCCCGTGAAAGCCGTGTATTCGTCAACACAATAATAAATCTGCTCGGTTTCGCCCAATTTTCCTGCGATCATTCCCGCCGCCGGATTGAAAACCATATTGATGACGTTTTTCATTCCGAGTTTTTTCATCGCGCTTTTGACTTGCCGAACCAAAAACTTTTGATTAAGCGCGACGACCGATTTACTGCCGTAAGCCGGAATCGCCAGCGGATTCATCACAAAAATATTCGGTTCAACTTCGCGCATCGGCTCGGTAAAACTCTTTAATTTCTTATAAATACGCGACAAATCCTTGGTCGAAGTCGTCGGCATCCGGTTCGCAATCGCGTTGATCCACAAAATTCGATTATCACGCGACAACACGCGCATCAGATGAGTTTTCGACAACGGATCACCCGTCCAATCGTGCGAAAAACACAAAATATCGCGCCCGCGAAGAAGTTCTGAAGTTGTTTTTGAATTTGACACAATTTTAAGGTTTGGGAATTTTCAAGAACTATTCGACAACTCGAATTTTCGGCATTTGTCATCGAAGATGACCGACAACATAGCGTAGCGAGAATCGCTACGTCATTGCATTTTTATTTTCGCTCGCTGAAAGTGAGCAATAATAATCACGCGTTTTGTTCGACACTTTCAGCGTCGGAAAATCCGTTATTATCAAACGTAGTGATTCTCACTACGCTATGTTGGCGGTCGCCTTTGGCGACAAAATTCGAGATTTTAACAGCCAAGTTTCACGGCTAAAATCCGGTTGGCATCCAAAACCAGTTCGACGGCTTCGTTCAGATTTTCACGCGCTTCTTCGAGCGTCGCGCCTTGCGTATTCGCACCCGGAAGTTCCTCGACAAAACCAATATAACCTTCGGGAACTTTTTGAAAAACGGCGGTTAATTTTAATTCCATAATTTTCATACTATACTATTTTTTCGGCAAAAACTGCGGTTCGAGTTCGGGTAAACTATACCGTCGTCGAATCTCTCTCGCATCTTTCAAAAGCCACGTTTTACGGTCGTAATTTTCGCTTTCGAGATTAAATTTCTTTAATTTCCTGATTGACGTTGTAAATCGCGGCGGATTCAAAAGCAAAAACTGCAAAGTGCGAAACGGCGTTTTTTTCAGATCGGAAAATGTCGGGTAACACGCCAGCAGATTCATACAGATACTTTCCAAATCAACTTCCGCCGCTTTTTTGTCGGAAATATTTATTTCCGCGCCGTAGCCGATTGAAATAACGTCCGCGCCCCAATCGCTGCCGATTGAATAATGCAAAATTTCGCTCGTTAAGTTCATCGTCATCAGAACATCGTCGTCGGGATTTTCGCTCCGCCAAATTTTCAAATCTCCGTTTGTAAAATCAATCTGATAAAACCGATTTTCCTTAACATCGGTCAATTCCAAACAAAATTTCAATCGCTTCAATTTTTCAGAGTTGTAGAGCGTCATTCGTTTTTCGACATTTGCCCGAATTTCGCCGACGAGCTTTTCCGCATCGCTTTCGGCAATAAAACTTTTTTCGCGCTTGGCGGCGATTTCCTGCGAATATTGCTCATCAATCAAATGTCCGAGTTCGCCGTTCTGCATTTTGTCACGATACGGCGACGCGGCTTTGAGTTCAAAATTTTCAATCACATCGCCCGAATACATATCAATTATCTTCGGCTGATAACCTGTTTCGGCAAAGTGTTTTCCGTAATAATCCGCCATTTTGTGACGCGGAAAACGCGCGTCGTTGATCCATCTTTGATTGTCTGCCAGCAACGCGAAATCGGCGGCAAACGGCACGGCGATTCGCGGTTTTAAGCCCGCGACGACGCGGCAAAAATTGTGCGCGAAAAGCTGTTCACGCGCCAGACTGATTTCCCAATCGTCTTTTCCGGCAAGGTGCATCGCGTTCGGAAAATAGCTCGCGCCGCCGAATCCGCAAAAAACATAATCAATCTTCTGCCACCGTTCACGAATCGCCGTGAGATAAAAATCAATCACCTTTTCAGGCGAAGAATGGAGCGCGTCGTTGACGTTGACCAAAACCTCGCCGCCGCTTTCGATGACCATCAAACTGTCGTGCGAATTAATGATAAACGTCACCGAAGTTTTGTCGGAAAGTTTGTATTCTTTAAATGTTACGGCTTCGCGGACATCCGTGAAACCGATGCTTTCGATATATTCCTTTGCGCCGCCGAAAAAGCTATACGGATAAAAAACCTTCGCGGTTTTCGGTAAGGTTTGCAAGGTTTCTTCGTTCAGATGGTCTTCGTGTCCGTGCGAGATAAGAATTGTGTCAATGTCGTTTAACTTTTCCGAATTAACAGGTTTCGGAAAAACGTGCCACTGTCCGCAATAAGTCGCGCCTTCAAACCAAGGATCGGTAGCAATTTTCAAATCGCCCGTATCAATCAACATACAGGCGTGGCAGATGTATTCGATTTTCATATTTCTGAATTTAATGGGGGGAAAAATCTAGCGGCAAGATGCCAGACGACAACGCCCGTCAACATTGAAAGATAAGGATCAACATTCGGAACGCGGTAACGCACAAATCCGAAAATCAAAACGTGAATCGCAGTCGTTACCACGAAAGTAACCAACAGCAGAATAACATACTTTTTACCGAGTTTTTCTCGCGCAAAAATCCACATTCCGTAAATTCCGAAAATGTAAGTTGCGATCACAAACAACGCAATTAAATTAACGACTTTATCGCCGTAGGTAAAACGATTGAGAGAAGGTGTCCAAAACGCCCAGGTTTTGCCGACCATCAACCGCGCCGTCAAACCGTAATCGGCAGTTATATTTTTAACGGCTTCGCGCCGCCAGACCTTTTCTCTTTCGTTGATTTTGAGCGACGAAAAATTGTCGGTCTGTTCCAATTCTTCAATCTTTTCGGTTTGGACAGTTCCCCAATAATAATCGGCAAAGGCTTGATTTTCTTCCTTGCTGGCAAAATTTCCTTCGTAAAGTTTAAGTGTTCCGGGCAGATTGCCAAGCCACAAATTATAGCTGAAACCGTCATTGACCAGAATAAATTCGCCGGTCGCCCGGTAATTATGAAACGTCCACGGCGCAATCGTCAGAAAGATACTGCCGAATAAAATCGCCGAGGCAAACAGATATTTAAGCCGGTTAATTTCTCTGATCTGCATTACCGCGACAACCACGACCAGACAAACTGCGACACCCAAAATCGCCGGACGGCAAAGCGTCGCCAAGCCGAAAACAACGCCCGTATAAAATGCGTTGAGATACAAAAACTTGTCGTTCTGCAATAATTTAACAAGCAAAAACATCGCCAACACGCACAAAAAAGTATGCAAAGGTTCGGTATAAAAATCTACGGTATGCGCCGCCAGCAAAGGATTTACGGCAACAACCATTGCGCCGCAAAACGCCGGCAATTCTTTTCGCAAAATTTTATAAACAGTCTTATAAATAAAGAAAACCGTGCCGACATTGAGAAGTGCCTCCGCGATTTTGACGGCGATGATGCTTTTCGGAAAAATTGACCAGATAATCGCAATAAAAAAAGGAAAGAGCGGCGGACGAAACATCGGATGGAAAATGCTTCGCAAAGGATACGGCGTTCCGTTCAGAAAAGCATTCGCGCCGTTGATGTAATCTTCCGCGTCGCCGAATTCAACTCTTTCCCAACCGAAAAACCAAATCGCAAAAATCGAAAATGCAAAAGCAACAAGACACGGAATCAGGATGAGAAACATTGATTTTTTCATAAGAATCGGCGAGGTATAAATTAAAACATTTTTTCGCCGTCAATAAACTGGCGATGCCAAATTTCAAAATTCACCAAACGAAAAATCCGGGTCGTATTATCTTCGCCCGCATTGTGTTTGGCAACGAGTTCGCGCACAAAATCGGCGTTGAAAATTCCGCGTGACAGACTTCTTTCGCTCAAAACATATTCATCAACATAATTTTTAAATTCATCGCGCAGCCAACTTCCCAATGGCACGGGAAAACCCATTTTCGGGCGCGTTAAGATTTCGTCCGGCAAAATTCCCTTCATTGCTTCGCGCAAAATCCATTTTGTAGTTTTGCCGCGAAGTTTTAGATTGACGGGCATTTGCGCCGTAAATTCAACGAGTTTGTGATCGAGAAACGGGACGCGCGATTCAATCGAAGCCGCCATTGACATCTGATCCTGCTTCATCAGTAGTTCGTGCAAATAAGTTTTCGTATCGGCGTAAAGCAGTTTGTCGAGCAAGTCTTCGGCATCGGTTTTGCCGAGCCATTCGTGAAGCTGAAAATACGGATTTTGCTCGGCGATTTGTGCCTTTGTTTCATCGCTCAAAAGTCTTTTCTGCATCGCTTTCGGAAAAATTGCAAAGTTGTCGAAATAAAGATTTTCGATGTCGGCTTCGCGTGAAAGAAATGTGCGGCTTAGTTTTTTGTTGAGCGCGTTCGGCAGAGTTGCGACACCGCTTTTGACGATTTCGCGGAAAAAATTCGGGGTCAAAGATTCGTATTTTTCGCCGTAATTTAACAGCGCAACGGCTTTTGCATAACGCCCGTAACCCGCCATAATCTCGTCGCTGCCTTCGCCGGTCAGAACAACTTTGACGTGCTTTTGCGCGAGTTGTGAAACAAAATAAAGCGGAATACACGAGTCAAAACCGAGCGGTTCGTCTTCGTGCCAAATCAATTTCGGCAGTTCGGCAAAAAACTGTTCGGGCGTGATCGTGATTTCGTGATGTTCAGTCTTATAGGCGTTGGCGACGATTCGGGCGTATTCAAATTCGTTGGCTTCGCGTTCGGCGAAACCGACGGAAAAAGTTTTGATCGGCTCGTCAACCATTTCGGACATCATCGCGCAAATCGCCGATGAATCAATGCCGCCCGACAAAAACATTCCGAGCGGAACGTCCGCCATCAGACGCAATTTCACCGAATGTTTGAAAAGTTCGCGCCATTCTTCGATGTAATCCTGATCGCTTCGCGGCTGATGTTTCG
Organism: Pyrinomonadaceae bacterium; assembly: GCA_965247805.1. Lineage (GTDB taxonomy): Bacteria > Acidobacteriota > Blastocatellia > Pyrinomonadales > Pyrinomonadaceae > JAFDVJ01. The sequence continues at coordinate 1,111,041 of OZ252034.1, read as the reverse complement.
GCTCGAATTTTACGTCCCAAAACTCTTCGATTTTGAGATCGCCGTCCTGCCAAAATAAAGTATGTCCGGGCAAAAGCCGCTTAACACCTTTAAAAAGCGTTTCGTCGTAAGAAGTTCCGTGATTTGCCAATTGGTCGGGCAACGCGTTGTAATTTAGTTCGGGTTTGATCGCGTTTGCTTCTAAAAGCGTCTTGATTTCCGAGCCGAAAAACAAGTTTCCTTCCGCGTCGTGAACGTAGTAAAGCGGTTTCACGCCCAAACGGTCACGGGCGATAAAAAGCGTTTTTGCTTGCCGGTTCCAGATCGCAAACGCGAACATTCCGCGCAGTTTTTCGACGCATTTTACGCCGTATTCTTCGTAGAGATGAACAATCGTTTCGGTGTCGCAGTGCGTTTTGTAAACGTGACCTTTCGCCTCTAATTCGTCGCGGTAATCGGCGTGATTATAGACTTCGCCGTTGTAAATGATGACGAGCGAACCGTCTTCGTTAAACATCGGCTGTGCGCCGTGCGAAACGTCAACAATTGACAAACGCCGGTGTCCGAGTCCGACATTTTCGTCCGTAAACATTCCGCCGTCGTCCGGTCCGCGATGAAACTGCACGTCGCGCATTTTTTCCAAAACGCGGCGGTCAATCTGTTTTTTTGATTTTCTGGAATAGGCTATTCCGTTGATTCCACACATATTTGCTGAATTTGAGGGCAGTGAATGTCAGGCGAGCTTGGTATAAAGTTCGAGCCATTGGTCACAAACTTTTTCCCAACTGTATTTTACAACTTCTGTGTGCGCTTTGGCGACAAGTTTTTTCGCAATTTCCTGATTTTCGAGTAAAAAAATCGCTTTTCTCGCTAAATCTTCAAAATTTTGCGGTTTGACGAGCAATCCTGTTTCGCCCGATTCGACCAAATACGGAATTCCGCCCGTCGCATAAGATACAATCGGCAGTCCGCACGAAAACGCTTCGATGAAGGACAGCGGCATATTATCCACGATTGAAGTGTTCAGGTAAATGTCAGTTTGATCGTAAAGCCGTGCCATTTCTTCATTCGATATTTTGCCGGTGAACTCGACATTTTCGAGTCCTAATTGTTTCGCTAAATCCTTTAACTTCAATTCTTCCGTGCCGAATCCGGCAACGAAAAGTTTGGCATTGGCGAATTGTTTTTGAATAATTTGAAAGGCGCGTAAACAATCGCCGACTTTGTAATGCGCTTCAAAATTGCGGTTTGAGAGAAAAATCGGCTGTAATGTTTCGCGCTCACGAAATTTGAAATTCGCGCTGTCCACAAAATTATAAATCGCTTCTGCCTTTAAGTTATATTTCGCGTAAACGTCCACCAAAAACTGCGACGGCACGACGATTTCGTCAAATTTTCGCATTGTCGGCAGAGCGGTTTTTTTCCAAGTTTCGAGGTGTTTTTCAAGTTCGCCGCTGTGATAATTCAGCACGATTTTTGTGCCGAAAAGTTTCGCAATAAAAAGCGGCGGCAATGTCGCAATAATATATCCGGTCGTGGCGGACGAAAAAACCTGCACGACATCGAATTTGTAAACATTTCTCAAAAGCGACCACCAAAATTTGAGCGATGCAAAAATCGTCCGCAGATATTTGATGTTTTGAAAGACGGTTTCAGGATTATTCGCCAAAAACTCCATCTCGATTTCGCCGTCATTTTTAAACGCATCGAGCAACCGCTTCGCCTGAATTGACTGCCCGCCGATCACGCGCGTCGAGGTGGCGACGATCAAAACTTTAACTTTTTTTGAAGTAGTATTTTTCATTCAAGCGTTCTGAGTTCACGCTTCAGCGTGCCAAAACAGTCAGCGAAGCGCAACGGTTTTGCCGCCTAAAGGCGGGACTCCGAACTTTTTCCATAAAGTTTTAACGTATTTTCCAACTGCGCCGCGCACGAGAATTTTTCTTCGACAATTTGCCGACCTTTTGCGCCGAATTCTCGCGCTTTGTTTTCGTTTTTGAGTAATTCTATCAAACGACTTGCCATCGTTTCCGCGTCGTCTGAATTAACAAGAAAACCTGTTTCATTTTCGATAATCGCCTCGCCTGCGCCGCCGACGTTGGTGGCGACGACCGGAAGCTGCGCCGCCATATATTCGAGAATCGAATTTGAAAAACCTTCGTTAATGCTCGTTAAAACTCCCGCGAAACTAATCGAAAGCAATTCGGGAACGCGCGTGCAGCGACCGATAAAATGTGTATTTCCGGCGATTTTTAATTCATTTGCCGTTTTTTGCAAATCTTCAAGAAGTTCCCCTTCGCCCGCGAGAACGAAATGTGCGTTTGGAAATTCGCGCACGACTTTATCAGCAACGCGCAAAAACATCGGCTGATTTTTGACCGTGTGGCGCAAATTGGCAACGAGCGTAATAAATTTTATATTTTCATTATCCGGCAAACCAAGTTCCGCACAAATCGCTTTTCGATCAGTCGTTTGCGTGGTTAATCTTGCCAAATCCAAACCGTTGTAAATAACCCTAATTTTGGCGGCGGAAATGCCTTCCGCGATCAGATAGTTTTTGACGGCTTCGGAGTTTACGACGATTGCGTTTGACTGCTTAAAAGCAAATTTTTCGAGCCGTTTCTGCATCTTTGAACGCATTCCGCCGGTTTCGCGTTTCGAGGCGATGGCGAGCGGAACACTCGCAATCTGCGCCGCGAGCATTCCAAAAATGTTCGTATAAAAATCGTGCGTATGAATGATTTCGATTTTATTGTCGCGCAAAAACTTCGCGCATTTCAGTAATTGTTTGACGAAATTCGCGTTGTAAAACGAAGTTAATTTGAATTCGTCAATCGGCGGCAAATCTAATTTTTCGATTTCATCGAGCAAAACGCCTTCTTTATTTAAAGTTGCTGCGAAGACATTGACCGACGCAGTTTCGTGCAAAAGACGAGTCAACTGCACGGCTTGACGTTCCGAGCCGCCTTGGTGAAAACTGCCGATAAATTGAAGAACATTTTTCATTGTGGTCAAAACGTAACGCCGTCCGTCCCGGCGGCTGTCAGGTAGGCATCTTGCCTACCCGTATTTTGAATTTTTTAAGATTTTAACAAAGCGCGGGCGGGACGCTCCGCACGACAGCCGCCGGGACGGACAGCGTTACGTTTCTTATTCTAAAGATTCTAAACTATTTTTGAGAATTCGGGTTGAAGATTGTTTTTGGGGCAGTGAAACGCTGAAAATATTTTCGCTTGTGCGGACGTTCAGGCGATTTCCCAAACGACGCGCGACGGCGAATTTGAGTTCGTTCGGGTAATTGATAATCTCGCGGCTGCCGAGCGTGAAATTTGTCCCGCCGACCATCACGAATTCTTCGGGCAAGGTTTCGCCCGCGCTCAGACGCGCCCACAAAAAGCGAAAATTCGTGTTGAAAATTTCGGTGCGGACGACCTGTTCGTCGGAATCGGCAAAGACGAATAAATCCCAATAACCGCGATAATTGACGACGAAAGCGCGTCCGCCGGAAACTATCGTTTCAAAAACTTCGGGTTTCGCAAAGCTGTTTGACGAGGGCAGAAAAAATGTAAAAAATTCCTGTGCGCCCGTGCCTTTCGAGACAAAACGCACAAACGGCGCGTTCGTCTTTTTGCCGTAGCTGTCGGAAATCCAACTCTCCTTGCGCTGCCAGCCGCCGTTGTCGCCGAACGTGAACATTCGCCAGCCGTTGTCGTCCGAAGGTGTTTCACCGACGCATAAAATTCCAGCTTCCGCACTTTCAATTACCGGATTTGTCTGTTTATTAAAATGAAAATTCAGCGCGTAGTCGTGTGTTCCCTGCGTTTCCACATAATCGCGCATAATGAAATAATCGTTTTTCAAAAATAAAATGCTGCGCTGGTGCGTCGCCGGATCGCTTAATCTTTCGTAACCGTCGTGCGAACCTTCAAAAAAATCGAAACGGTCTTCACTGATGCGCGATTGAATATTAACTTTTGCGCGGGTTTTCCACGCGAATTTTCCGCCGGGTTCCGATTGCGATTTTTCGTCAATCATCAGCGTATTATGCGCGATGGTCGTGCGGAAAAAATCGCGCGTCTCTTGCGATTCGTGATAGGTATAAGTTCCCGCATCAACCAGCAGCGTCTTGCCGCCGATTACCATTTCAACCGCGAGTGCGTCGGAATGTCCGTGTCCGCCACTCAATGAACCGACTTCGCCGCAGTCAACAAGCAGGTAATTATCCGATTCGCTCCAACCGTCACGCATCGCAAAATAGCCGCCGTCAGGGAAAAATTTGGAATTTTGGCGCGGTTTGTATGAACGCAGATTTTCAAAACTTCGCAAACCTTCGCCGCCGAGCAGCCAGAGCGTTTCTTCGGCAAATTCGCCCGCGACGAATTTGTAATCGCCGCGCCCGAACAAAATTGAAGCGGTTGATAACACTCCGCGAAAATCGTTTGTCGCCGCCGCACTCAGCGGCAAACTGCGTCCGCCGTCGTCGTCGCCGATGATCGGTGTTGTTCCGTCGGGACGCGTCACATTCATTAAAAAGTCATTCAAACACTGAAGTTTCAGGCGGAGCTTTTCTTGTAAGTTCGCGTCCGTGTCGTCGGTATCAAATGTTTTCAAGATCAAAAAATGTGCGTAAAAATCAGCCGTGTAACGCGCATACCACGTTGACTGCTCGAAATAAACACCGTCCGCGTAAATCTGCCGGTCGAGTTCGGCAAAGAGAATATCTTCGCCGAGTTTGCGCCAGCGCGCCGAGCGTTCAAAAATTCCGAGCTGCGTTCCGAGATAGTAAAGACCGAGTGCTTCGCCCGTCAGATGCGTGTTCGGACTGTAATATGTCGAGAGATATTTTTCGAGATGGCGACCGTGCAGATAGAGAAATTTCAGGGCTTTCTGAAAAAGTTCGGGCGTGAAACTGTGCGAACCTTTGAAAAAATGAAATGCCCACAACCACGAAATTGCGCGGAAAGCGACTTCGAGACTGCTGAACCAATTAATCCCGATTCCGGGCGGATTCTGCTCCATCCAACTTTCTATATGCCGCGCAAACGTCGCCGCATAGCGTTCTTCGCCGGTCAAACGATAAGCAACGCCGAGCGTGAAAAAATGCTGGTGGCGATTGATTTCCCAGATGATTTTTTTGTCGCCGGTTTCTGCCGTATCGAGTTCGTCAAACTGTTTCCAGTGTTTCAGCGGCAGATGTTTGCCCGAAATCGGTTCATAATGCCAGTCAATCGCCGTCCCGAAATCGAGATTGAGATAACCGAGCAAATCAAATTTTCCTTCGATGAGTTTTTCGGATTTTTCGAGAATATTGGCAATTGCTTTGCCTTTGAATTTACGGCGAAACACTTCGATTGTCTGATGCGTATCTCTAAACGACGGGAAAAAAGTTTCATCGGAATGCTCGAAAAATCGGTCGAATAAGATTTCCGGCGTGATCTTGCCTTTGCCGAAAAATGATTTATTCAATAGCTGAATCAATTCGTCATCCGTCGGCATTTTACCGCCCAAACCGATCTGTTCGCTGTAAACGGAAAACGCCTGTTCGCCGCGTGAACGAATTTCCGTCCAGCTTCGCCCCTTTAATTTTTTGAGTTGATCGAGCGGATTTACCATAACCTCTGCTTTCATAAACTTACCTCATTTCGAGATACGATGATTATAAGTTTAATTAAGTTTCACATAGAAACTCTTAAAGCATCGGAAATTTTAGTTTTTTTTAAAATTTGTAACGCCGTCCGTCCCGGCGGCTGTCTTGGAGGCTTCCAGCCGCCAAATTTTTTCTTCATTAACAAGTAAATGAAGAAAAATAAAAGGCAGGCAAGATGCCTGCCTGACAGCCGCCGGGACGGACGGCGTTACTTTTTAAGACATAATCGTCTTCAGACGATAATCACGAAAATCTCCGGGTGCGCCTTTGCGCCCGTCAATCGCCGCGAAAACCATATTGGCGGCTTCTCTCGCGGATGCGAAATGGACTTTGTAATCGCCCGTTTTTTCGCCGTTTTCGATGATTTTGCCGAAGAATTTTTGTAAGTCTTCTCCGATAGAAGCCGATTGATCGTGCGTGAAAAAACCGTGACAGTAAAGTTTGACGAAAATCCAATCGGTGCGCCCCTTGACCGTCACATTCGCGTTTTTCCAACGGTTGAAACGCGCCAAATCCATCGGCTGATTGTTGACCAACGCGCCGTCTTCGAGACGCGGAACAGGAATGCCTTTAATTGTCCGCGTCCAGTTAAAAACGAGCGGACCTGTCAAAATCATCGGCAGTTGAGTATGATTCCGCCCGACTTCGAGCGATTTTCCGCGCCGGTGCGGAACTTTTTCGGTCAATGGAAAACCGCATTCGTAGATTTTATTAATCATCGCCACCTGCGATTGATCCGGCGCAGAAGCCAGCGTCAGATCGGCGTAACAGCCTGTGTCGGCAAGGATTTGCATTTCATCGTCAACGCCGCAAAATCTGCCGCCGCACGAATTGCCGAGCGCGAGATTGCCGTGAACGAACGCATATTTCGGATCGCCCGCGCCGTCGAAACGCGAGAGAAGTTGGTGTTCATTCGCCAAGCAATCACGAAACTCAAGCAAAACTTTCCGCAGATTTTCCGCCGTGTCGGGCGCGTCAACGCCGTGATGGAGATGAATCTCCGTTTCGCCTAAACCTTCGGATTGAAGGTGCGCCATTTTGTCCAAAATTCGTTTGTCGTATTGCTCTGCCGGATAAAAATTCGTGTGGCGAAACTTTGTGCCGTCAGCGTCGCGCAACGCTTCGCCGGTCTGCCGCGCCGTTTCGTAATATTCGTCCAGGCGGCGCAGTTGATCGTCCAAACCGAGCAAACCGTTTGCACTCCAACTCGGCTCGAAATGATCGGCAATCGTAAAAATTATGTGCTTTTTCTCGAATGCGGTTTGCTGTAAACGATTCGCCAGACGCTCGAACGGATAACGTGCAAGCCACGGCAGATTCCATTTTAATTTCGTCTTTAATGAAGTTTCGTTCGTATTCATTCTATTTTTTCACCACCAAAAAAGACGGCGTTTGCGGATTGTTGTCCGCCAAAACACCTTTGATCGCCAAGTTGTTCCGCTTAAATTCCTTGTCTAAGAACGAGCGCGTCTGAAAAGTTTCCTTGCCCTGCCAGAAACCTTTTTGCAGTTGTTTGCCGGTCAAAAAGTGCCACGAACCGGCAGCCAGACAAATCAGCGGGTAAGCGACTTGTTTCGCGTTCAGAGTTTTTAATCTTTCAGGCAGCATCCCGAAATAAAACGCCGGCGCGTGAGTTTTGAGCAGAAACACGCCGCCGGGTTTTAAGACTCGCGCAACTTCGGCAATCGTCCGCCGGTTGTTCATATACGGCAGCGCAACGCGGCACAAAACAACGTCGAAACTCGCGTCGTCAAACGGCAGATTTTCGCCTTCAGAGCGAACAAAAAAGGCGTTCTTTTCAGCCGCGAAATTTTCCTTTGTCACCCTGCCGAGTTCCGGCGCGACATCAATACCGACACAGACGGCGGCGGTTTTTTCGAGAAACGGATAAAGTTCCTGTCCCGCGCCGCAGCCGATGTCGAGAACCTTTTCGATGCGTAAATCTTTGACTGCTTCAAATAGCAAATAACGGCTCGCCGCGTCGCGCTGCGCGTAGTTTTTCAACGCTGCCGCCGCGTATTCCTGATAATTTTCGAGTGTCGTCATTTTAATCTACAAATTTTCGATGCCAGAGTTCGAGCATCCATAAAATCCAAAGTGCGTGAGAATTATCGCGCCGTTTTGAAGCGTGTTCATCGAGCAGAATTTGAATGTATTTCGGCTCGAAATAGCCGCGTTCAATCGTTCGTTTTTCGCTCAAAATGCCGTGAATCCGGTCTTTAAGCTGCGAATTTATCCAATCGCCAATCGGCACGCCGAAGCCTTGTTTTTCGCGGTAGAGAATCTCATTCGGGACGATTCCTTCCAACGCTTTTTTGAAAATATATTTCGTTGTCGTGCCTTTTAATTTGAGACTCGCGGGAATTGTTTGAACAAATTCAATCAGTTCGTGGTCGAGCAGCGGCACACGCGCTTCGAGCGAAGTCGCCATCGTCATCCGGTCAACTTTTGTCAAAATGTCCGATGGCAGATAGGTTTTGCTGTCGAGGTAGAGCAGTTTATCAACGGGATTTTCGCTTGAAATACTGTCGGCAATTTCGCGGTAAATCTGTTCTGCACCGCCGAATCCGCCGTTTAAATTTTCGCGCAAAACATTTGAATAAAGTTCCGATTTTTTGAGTTTGCCAAAGTGCGAAACGCTGTCAATGTAGCGGTCAACGGCATCAAGCGAAGTGTTGTAAAGAAAATTTTTGCCCTTCGCGCCGTGCGGCAGATTTTCGCCGATTTTCCGCAAGACATTGGCGCGGACAAATTTCGGAAGTTTCGCCAAACCGCTGCGTTTTTGGTCGGTCGCGTAGCGCGTGTAACCTGCGAAAAGTTCGTCACCGCCGTCGCCTGACAACACGACCGTGACAAAATCACGCGCCATTTTGGAAACCATATACGTCGGCAGCGCGGACGAATCCGCAAAAGGTTCGTCAAAATGCCAAACCAGATCATCAACAATTTCAACGAGATCGGGTGTCACGACAAATTCGTGATGCTCCGTATTGAAATGTTTCGCCGCGATTCGCGCAAACTTTAATTCGTCAAAACTGTCTTCATTGAAACCAATCGAAAAGGTTTTCACCGGCGCGTCGGAAACCTGCGACATCATCGCCACAATTGCCGACGAATCAACGCCGCCCGAAAGAAACGCGCCGAGCGGAACTTCCGAAATCATCCGAACTTTGACGGCTTCTTTGAGTTTTTCGCGCAAGATTTCGATATATTCGGCTTCGGTTTTTACTTCCGAATTGTCGGAATAATTGAAGTCCCAATATTGTTTCGTCGTAATTTCGCCGTTTTTGAATGTTAGAAAATGTCCGGGCGCGAGTTTGTGAACGCCCGCGAAAATGCAGAAATCTTCGGGAACATAGCCGAAAGTTAAGTAAGAATCGAGCGCGGAAAAATCAATCTGTTTCGAGATTTCGCCGTGTTCGATCAAAACTTTGAGTTCCGAACCGAAAACGAAATTTCCCTTTTCCGTCAAACTGTAAAAAAGCGGTTTCTTGCCGACGCGATCACGGGCGATAAACAAACTTTCCGCCGCGAAATCGTAAATTGCAAACGCGAACATTCCGCGTAAGTGTTGGACGCAATCCGCGCCGAATTCTTCGTAGGCGTGGACGATTGTTTCCGTGTCGGAGTTGGTTTTGAATTTGTGTCCGCGCGATTCCAAATCTTTTTTCAAGATTTGATAATTGTAAATTTCGCCGTTGAAAACGATTGCCAAATTCCCCGAACAATCAAAAATCGGCTGTTGTCCGCTCTTCAAATCAATGATCGAAAGCCGCCGCATTCCGAGCGCAGCCGCGTTTTTGACAATCGTTCCCTGTTCGTCCGGTCCGCGATGCGTGATGATCTTGCACATTTTGTCGAGCAAAATTTCGCGCTCCGCAATCGGCGCGTTTTTTTCTTTGGAGATAAATCCGGCAATTCCACACATAATAATTAGTCTTGAGTCTTGAGTCTTGAGTCTTGAGCCAGATGAATTTTAGGTTTGAAAAATTTGGTTATAAACGACAACTTTCCGCCGACGAAGCGTTTTTCATCCTCATCAATAATTCCGAAATAATTCGCGCTCAAAAGATAGATCGGCGTGAAAACCAAAAAACTCAAGCCTAAAACTAACACGCCCGAAATAAAATCTATGACGCTTGTTTTTGAAAATCCTAAAATATTTTGCGCGAACTCCGCGCCGAACGCGGCAATTTTTTCGTTGAATTGCCAATAGAATAAAAATGTAAAAACTCCTGCAAGAAGAGCGCAGATGGCGGTTTTTGCGACATTTTTGAGAAGATAAACATCGGCGCGTTTGACTTCGAGTTTTCGCAAAACGGCAAATGACGAAATGAATTTTTCGGTAATTGCCGTGACGACGACAATCGCAATCATCCCGCGCAGATCAAAGTGCTGCAAACCAAAATACAAAGCTGAAATGAGCGCGGCGAAAATAAAAATTCGCAAAGTCAGCAGAAATCTGCCGAGTTCTTTATACGAACGAACAATCGGGTCAACAATCCAGATGTAAAACGGCATCAGCGTGATGTTTATCAGAAAAATCGGGACGCTTGCCGCGTAATTTCGCGTAAAGAGCGTGACGATAAAAGTCTGCGCCGTAATCATCAAAAAAATGTAAATCGGAAAGTAAAAAAACGCGAGTTTCTGCATCGCTCTCGTCGTCAGGCGAATCATTTCGCGCTTGTCGCCGGCGGCTTGCAGTTGGCTCATTCGCGGAATCAAAACCGATGTCACCGACTCGGAAATCATCGCAATCAGCGGCAGTTCAAAACAGCCGTAAGCGTAAATCGCGTAATCCGACGCGCTGAATTTATAGCCGACAAAATAGTTGTGAATGTCGGTCTGCATCGTCCACAAAAGTCCGGCTAAACCGAACGGCAGCGCGTAAAAAAGCTGTTCGCGGAAGAATTGCAGATCGAAACTTTTCCAAAATCGCGGAAAGCGCGAATTCAAATAACCGAGTAAAATCAGCGTTTGCAGCGCGGCTTGGATCATCGCCGCATAGATGAACGCTTCGACACTCGCAAATAGGACGACCGCCGCGACCATCAAAAGCGTTTTCGTAAATTGCGCCGAAATGATAAAAACCGTCGCCATTCGCGCTTCCTGATTGGCAACCGCAACCGTTTCGAGAAACGATGAAAAAATCCAAAACCAGATCACGACTCCGATTTTCGGCGCGAGATTCGTGATTTCTTCGCTGTGAAAAATATTACCGAGAAACTGCGGGTAAATGAACAGCAGCAGACACGCTGCGCCGCCCATCACGAAATTGAAAATCAGAATATTGAGAACCGCCGAAGCACGCCGCGCCGTTTCACGCGAGAGAAAATAATACGCGCTCATCGAAACTCCGAGCGGCAAAATCGCGTTGGCGTTGGCGACGACCTGAAAAACCTGCCGGTAAACACCGACTTTTTCCTGCGTCAAAAACCTGACGACAAACAAAGGCAGAAGAAAACTGAACACAAAGCCGCCGACCTTTGCGAACAAAAGCCACGCGCTCTGCGATTTCAGCGATGGTGTTTTGGCGATTTCTTCCACGTTTTCGATTGGAGCGCAAGCATCCCTGCTTGCGTTTCCGCATTTTTTCTTAACTTACTAAATTTGCTGGTAATTATTTGACTCTTCGCGCTTCGGCAAGCAGAAATGTCCCAAGCTCCAGTCATTCTACTACGATTTTTGCGGGGCGATAAATGTATATTCCGCCGGACGGAATTTTTTGAAAAGCCGGAGAGCAATTTTCGGCGATATTTTCAGCAGAGTCATCAGTAAAAACAATTTCGGCTTGCGGAAATATTTATTTGCTTTGGCAATGTGCGCCTGTGCGTCGGCGAAATCGCCCTGCGTTAAACTTAATTTTCCCTGTTCGAGTTCGTATTCGGCTTCGTAAATGAGCATTTTACTTTCCCAAACCGTCTGCTCGCTTTCGTTCAAACCGTATTTTTCACGAATCACGTTCAAAGCGCGGATATTACGCTGCGAACGCTCGACATTTGTCCCTGAAAGACTGTTCAGACGAACGCGGTATTTGACCAAAACATCGGTTTGATAACCGATTTCTGCGCCGTTCTTCGCCAGCCGATACCACAAATCGAAATCCTGCATTCGCGGCAGATTTGTATCGAACAGATTGACGCGCATAACCCATTCTTTTTTGAGCAAAGTCCCGGAAGTAATGACGTTGCACTGTGCGCTGATTAAAGTTTCGGTCGTCACCGCACCGCTCGAAGGCGAGTTTTTCGTGTATTTTTCGCCTTCAAAAAGCGGCACACCGAAAAGTTCCGCGTCGCAGTAAATCATATCGAAATTGTTTTTTTCGATAGTTTCGACCTGCGACAATAGAAATTTAGGCAACCAAACATCATCACCGTCGAGAAACGCAAGATAATCGCCGTTGGCGAGACAAATCGCCGTGTTCCGCGCCTGCGACGCGCCGAGATTGTCCTGTTCGGCGTAAATAATCCGCTCAAAATACGGCGTGAGTGCTTTTTTCAATTCTGCTGTGTCTTTCGATCCGTCGTTGACTAAAATCACTTCAAAATTGTTGTAGGTTTGCGCGAAAATGGAATCGAGCGTTTCTTTGACAAATGCCGCGATGTTATATGCCGGAACGACGACGCTGACCTTCGGTGTTTTGATGACTTGTCTGCCGACGCGCAAAGTTTTGACTCTTTCTTTAATCTGCGGGCAATCGGCATATTTTTCTTCCGTGTAATCTTTCATATCGTTTGATTAAAAGGTCGAAACCGCGCCGTGTTCCTCATTTTTTTCACGAATCGGCTCCCACGTCGCGTATTTTTCACCGCGCAGAAATTTGTAAAAGCCGAAAACAGAAGCCAGATTTGCCAGCACAAAATAATGAGGAATCGCAAAAACGCCGATTTTTGCGCCCGTTTTTTCAATCAGCCAGCCTAAAAATGCCAAGAAGTAAAAAGCGATTTGGAGCAGAAAAATTATTTCAAAAAATATCGAATCACGCGCTAAAACCACGTTCGCCGCAAAAATCAAAAGCAAAAACAGCGGCACGGCATAACGCAGAACTTTGTGTGAAATCAATTCCACCGCGTAAAAGCCGCTGCGAAACGGGTTCATCATTTTGCGGTTGCGCCACAAATCCGTGAAGGTTTGACTGATGACACGGACGCGCATTTTCATTTCCTTGTCGGTTTGCCGGTTCGTAGCTTCAAAACAGACGGCTTTCGGTTCGTAAATTGAGCGCAAACCTTGTTCGTAAACGACCGTGCAAATTAAAAAATCACTGCAAGCCTCTGCATACATCGGTTTGTAAGCCGATTTTCGGACTGCATACAGACAACCCGATGCGCCGATCAGCGAACACGCTTTGCTTTCCGATTCCTTCAAAAATGTTTCGTAGTTCCAGTAGCTTTTCGCGCCCTTTCCGACATTTGATGCTGTAGTGTCAACGTAAATCAGTTTTCCCGCCGCGCAGCCGATTGTCTCGTCGGCAAAATTCGGCAGAATTTCGCGTAAAACGTCCGTTTGATAATCGGTCGTCGCATCGGAAAAAAGAATTATCTCGCCAGTCGCCTGTTCGACGGCTTTGTTCTGCGTGTATGTTTTGCCGACTCTGCCTTCCTGCCTGAAAAGTTTCACGCCTTTTGACGCGTATTCTTTGACGATTTCGTCGGTTTTGTCGGTCGAACCGTCGGACGCGACGAGAATTTCGAGTTTATTTTTTGGGTAATCAACGGCAAGCGTGTTTTCGATTTTGGCGCGAATCGCTTTTTCTTCGTTGTAAGCGGTAATTAAAATAGTGACCTGCGGTTCAAACGCGGTGCGCTTGATTTTTTTCGGTGAAATCAGACTGACCAAATAGACGAGTAGCGGATAGCCGGCGTAAACGTAAAAAAGTGCGGCAACCGCTAACCAGAAAATTATTTGAGCCGTTTGATTAACCATTATTTTCCGCCGTCTGCCAGCCGATTAAATCTTTCAGCGGCGCAGTTTTTATTTCTCCCTCAACGCCGTGTTCGATTTTATAAATTCTTCTGAAAGCGACGGCATACGCGATCAAATAATAGATAAACCAATTATACGCCACCGCGACGAAAAAACTCGAAACCATATAACCGACGATGCTTGCCTGAAATCCGATTGACATATAATAAAACCAATCGTCTTCGCCCTTCGCAAAAAGTGTCCGCTCAATCGCGCCGAGTTTTCGGAACGGACTGACCATAAAAATCACATACGCGACCAGTCCCAACACACCAATTTCCGATGAAACCTGTGTAAAAGCGTTATGCGTAACGAGATTGTGAATACCGACAATCGGGAAATTTCCGATGCCGATGCCCCACGGATTTCTGAGTGTGACAATGATCGAGCGAATCAAAAGTTCGCGCCGCTGATCGCTCGAACCGACCGGATCAGCCGCAAGTCCGAAAATTGACAAGATTCGGACACCATAATTTCCGGGCGCGAGCAAAATTACCAGAAGCCCGATAGTGATTGATACGGCACTGACCTTCAAACGATTTGTGCGTCCGAGTTTCCAAACTAAAACCGCCGAAGCCGCAACCAATCCTAAAAATCCGCCGCGTGAATACGTCACGAAATTTGCCGCGACAAAAAGCGTCGCCATCGCCAGATAAACGAGGCGCATTATTTTACTTTTTGACGCAATCGCTAAACAAACGGCAAGTGGAATCATCGTCACCAGATGCAGAGCCATATCGTTCGGATTGCCGAACATTCCGCCGATTTCAACGTCAACCCGATAACCTTCCGTTTTGAGTTCGCCCTTCATATAAAGGTCTAACGCTTCATAGCTGAGGATAAAAGCCATCGAGAGCGAAATCCACATCAAACCCATCAAACGCCGCCGCGTCCGCAAAACATTGACCATTACGATAAACATTAAAACGGCTTTGATAAAAGTATCGTTGAAAGTTGCCCACGCCGTCGGCGGGTCTTTGGCAATCGGAATCGTCAAAAATGCGAGCAAGGTCAGCGCGAGAATCGCTTTGACTTCGGTAGATAAAATCGTCAGATTGCCTTCGGCTGCAAACTGCGTCGGCAGATATATCAGCAGCGTGGCAAATGCAAAATAAAATGCCGTGCTTGCCAAAAAAGACAGCGAACCGACGAGTTCATAAGGGCGAAAAAGCACGAGCAGCGAAAAACAGTAAAGCCCCAAATAACTCAAAGTATGTCCGTTGCGCGTCAGCCAATTATCACTGTCTAAAAGTTTGCGGTCTTTGTCCGCCTTTTTTTTCTGCTTTCGGTGCTTTTGCAGTTCGGCATAAGTCAAATTCTCCGGCGGTTTCACTTCATCTTTGACCGGCGAAACAAAAATTTCCTTCTGCACCGTTTCTTCTTTTTCGATATTTGAAGAAAACGATTCAGATGGAAATTTATCGGTGTATTTGAGATTGGTGTTGGTTAAACTCGGTGAGTTCGAATGAACATTGTCCTGATTTTTTTGGAGAGGTTTCAGGCTTTGTGTGTTTTCACGGGAAACCGGCGATTTTTTGTTTAGTAAATTATGACCACCGTTTTTAGCTGACGGCGTGAGAGATTTATAATCTGAATTTTTGGTCTTGTCGGCGGACATCAGTCAAGTTTAGCGTCATCGCATTTGGGGACAAATACACTTTTGCTTTTAATTTTTCGTTTTTTGCAGGGCAATTCTCGGATGACATTTTAACATTTCAGGTTGTGTGAAAAAAGTAAAGATATGAGAATTTTCAGGCGACGATCTGTTCGTCTTCGTAGGAGATTATGTCGCGCACTTTGGTTTTTAAGGCTTTTTCAAACTGACGCGCTTCGTTCACGCCGTTAAAGGAAAGATTTTGGAGATTGGATTCGATGCGTTTGCGGTAATCGGACACGAGTGAATCCGATACGCCGAGCATTTCCGCGACTTCGAGCTGTGTTCCGCCGCCCGTCGTCAAATAACAATGCCATAAAACACTGATCATTCGGTTATACTGCTTGGCTTTGCCGCGCACCGATCTGTTGAGGTTTTGCAAAAATCCGTCAACAAATTCGGTGGCGAGATTTTCGGCTTCGTTCCGCAAAAGTCCCTGTTCGGGATTTTCGCGCGTGTCGGCGTGTTCAAATTCGTATTTGTTATTGTCGTCGTCTTCGCTGCCTGTGCCGCCGATTGGAACGAGATAAATGTCCATCACCGGCAGCCGCGACATTACAAATGAACGAAGCGAACGAACGTCAACCGGCGAATCAATCGCTTTAAAAACTTTAACGATCAATTTTTCCATTTCAACATTGCTGATGACGATCTGCGCGTCGCCGGTGCAGCCGACCATTCGCGTATCGCGGCTGTGAAACGAAACGACTTTGACGCGTTCTTCCATTTCCTGCACGTTCCGGCGCGTTTTTTTATCACCCCAATCCGCCAAACCGTAAGTTCGGTCAGCCAGACGGCGATGAATGTCCGGCGTATTGATATTGTCGAAACGCTTAAAAGTCTTGCTGGTTTGAATGAGCGTCGAAACACGCCTTGCAAGGCGGTAACTTTCCGGGTAGCGTTTGCGAAGTTCCGCCGTCAAAAGATTTGTCAGTTCGATCTGACTGATTTCCGCTTCGATTTCCGCATCGGTCATTTCCGTATCGAGGTAATGCTGAAATCGCTCTTTGCTCAGTAATGCAACAAAAAGTTCCTGTGTTAAATCAGTGTAAGCATTATATTTGCCTTCTTCGATGAGAAAACCCGCGCTCTTTGAAGCCCTGACTAGTGGATGCGAAGAAACGATGCGATGCAGTTCCGCCCAGATTCGGTTGACATCGGAGATTTTGAGACTGTCTCGCCATTTCCCAACCTTTATCTGACGGTTTTGTATCGTCTTCGGCAGACGTTCCTGCTGTTTGATTGCACTCATAAAAAGTTCTTTCCGATTGTCTGTTTTTGTGATTTGTGTTTTTTTTGCAGCAATGCCCTGCCCGACTCCTTGTGCAGAAGTCTCTTCCCGATTGAGATTGGTTCTGCAAAGTAATTAGTGTTTTTTCGCTAATTTTGAGAAGGGTAAAACCTTGTAAATAACCGCCGAGCTATACGGTTAATTGGGGGCAGCTAATGGAACTCTTGTCTGTTCCAAATCAACTACATTTAAGATGTTAGCAATTATTCGAGATTTGAGCAACTATTTTTTGTATTTTTTTAACTTGTTAAACCTTGTTGTGTAAACTACTGCTTTAATTATACTTAATTCAAATTCTGAAGACTAAAAATCAAACCTCAAAAGATTTATTTTTATTTTTCGTAAGATTGTTTTGGAAGCAGAGCGGCATTATAGATTTATTTTTGTTGTAACGATTAATTTTCAGTCGCGTTATTTTAGTGATAACCCGAATTTTTTTATTTCTATAGTTCGATTTATGTCTTCGATGAAAAAGAATACTTTTAATAAAGGTGTCAATTGTCCTTCCTCAGAAAAATTGTTGGCGTATCAAAACGGCGACGATTCAGCCTCAACGCGCGGTAAAATCACCGTTCATTTGAGATTTTGCGAATTCTGCGCGGCGGAAGTTGAACTATACTCGCGTTTTCCGCAAGCCGATGAACAGATCGAAAAAAGTGACATTCCGCTGCCGCTCTATGAACTAGCCAAAACATTAATGAGGAATAACCACCACGAAGATTTTTCCTCATTGGAGCGTTTATTGAATCAGGAAACTGAAATTCCGGTCAAATAAAAAAGTCCGCACCGCTTTTCAGCAATCCGAACCTTTCACACAATCGAATTATTTTCACTTTCCTAACTTCCGCAAATTTCGTCAATCGCTTCTTCGTATTTTTCGTCAATCACGCCGCGCTTTATTTTGAGCGTCGGGGTCATTTCGCCTTTATCAATCGAAAATTCGCGCGGCAGCAGGTAAACTCTTTTAACTCGTTCGTAATCGTTTAACTCGCGGGTCAGATCAACCGCATCTTTTTGAACGCGTTTGACGACATATTGATTTTCGCAGAGTTCTTCGCGTGAGCCTTTCGCCGCAATGCCTTCTTCTTCAAGCGTTTGTTTGAGCGTGTCCCAATCGGGAACGATCAGTGCGCCAACCTGTTTTCTGCCCGAACCGACAACGACCGCCTGCGAAACGAGCGGCGATTGTTTGAGCAAACTTTCGACTTGCAAGGGCGCGACATATTTTCCGTTCGACAATTTAAACAAATCCTTGATGCGGTCGGTCACATAAAAATGTCCGCTTTCGTCTTTGTAACCGACATCGCCGGTGTGATAAAAACCTTCGTCGTCGAGTGCGTTGGCGGTTTCTTCTGGTTTGTTGTAATAGCTTTGCATCACGTTTTTACCGCGAATCAAAATCTCGTCCTGTGCGCCGATTTTCATTTCGATGCCTTCAAACGGCGTGCCGATTGAACCGACTTTGTTGTCTTCGGGACGATTCGCCGATGTCACGCACGCTTCGGTCATTCCGTAACCTTGCAGAATCGGAATTCCCGCCGCCCAAAAAGCGTAGGACAATTTCTTTGAAAGCGGTGCGCCGCCCGAAACAAAAAATCTTAGACTTCCACCGACAGCTTCGCGCCATTTTGAAAAAACCAGACGGCTCGCAATCGCGTGTTTCCCGGCGAGAATCGGCGAAACGGATTTGTGCGAATCTTTGGCTTCCCAATATTCCTGCCCGACTTTCAAAGCCCAATTGAAAAGCGAGGTTTTCCAGCCGCCGGCGGTTTTACCTTTCTTAACGATTTTATGATAAACCTGCTCGAACAGACGCGGCACGGCAGTCATAATCGTCGGTTTAACTTCCGATAAATGCGACGCAAGCTGGTCAAACGCCGCGCAGTAATGAATCGCCACGCCGTTGGCACAAAGAACGTAAAAAACCGTCCGCTCAAAAATGTGCGACAAGGGCAAAACCGCGAGCGAACGGTCGGTATTGCGAATCGGTAAACCTTTGGAAATAGCAACGACATTAGACGTAAAGTTTTCGTGTGTCAGCATCACGCCTTTCGGTTCGCCGGTTGTGCCTGATGTGTAAATAATCGTCGCCAAATCGTTTTTATCAATTTTATTGAGAAGGTTTTCAAACGCCTGCGAATCAATTTTATCGGCTTCTTCACCGCGCCGTTCGATGTCCGAAAGTTTGATTGCGCGATTATCGTTTTCCGGCAGAGAATCTTCGTCAAAGAAAACAAGTCTCTCGATAGTTTCAACGCTTTCAACCGCGTTTTGCGCGTGTTTGAATAGTTTTTTGCCAGAAATAAAAAGCATTTTCGCGCCGGAATCTTCCAGAATATAACGAATTTGTTCGACGGCTTGCGTCGTGTAAATCGGCACATTAACGGCGCGAAGCGACAAGATCGCCAGATCGGTGAGCGACCATTCGGGACGATTTTCGGAAATTATCGCAATTTTATCGCCCGCCTTCACGCCCAAACTTGCCAGTCCGAGCGCGATATTTTTTATTTTTTCGATGACTTCCGCGCCCGAAAGATGTTTCCAGGTTTCTTCAATTTTATAACTTAACGCGTCAACTTTTTTGTGTCGGCGAAAAGATTCCAGACAGAAAGCGGGCAGCGTCTGCGGGATGTTTTCAAATCCGATTAAATTTTCAGCACTCATCATTTTAAATTAACAATCGTTAAGTTTTGCATTTTAGACGCAAATTTCAAAGGCGAATCGGCACAAATCTTCTTAAAATAACGCCGTTCGTCCCGCCCGCACTTTTCATCAGCTTACGAGAAAATATAAAAAAAGTCGGTTAAGCGTCCCGCTTACCGAACTGCCGCGGGACGGACGACGTGCCTTTTTAAGTTTCGCGTCCAAAATCGTCTTCAAAACGCACGATGTCGTCTTCGCCGAGATAATCGCCGCGCTGAACCTCGATAAATACAAGGAGTTCCGCGCCCGAATTTTCGACGCGGTGTGCCGTTTCGACCGCAATATCAACGGCTTCGCCCGCTTTTTTAATAACTTCCGTGCCGTCAAGAGTGATTTTTGCCGTGCCGCTGACGACGAACCAATGTTCGGCGCGTTGGGCGTGTTTTTGATAGCTGAGACGTTTTCCCGCCAAAACTTCGATGCGTTTGACCTTAAAACCTTCGCCTTCGTCTAAAACCGTAAAACTTCCCCACGGACGTTCATCGTATTTCGGTGAATTATCAATTGCTGTTCCTTTTTCCATATAAACCTCTCTAAAATATTATTTCATACAATAGCGGAAACGTGAGACCGTAAAAAAGCGTGTCAAGTTTTGCACACACCCGCGCGGTCGTATTTTCGCCCTTTAAACCAAATACAAATCGCGTCCGGCGCGTTCGACTACAAATGTTTCAGCGTCATTTTCATAATCCTCGCGCCGGAAATTTTTATAATTCAAATAGCCTAAATTTATGCGCCGACAAGTTTCTTCGTCAATTTGCGAAGCGAGCGTGATTTTATAACGCGGCGCAATCTCATCATCTTCGCGTCCCGCAAAAGCGACGTGCGCGAGATGTGCGGCGACGCACAGATTGGCTTCGAGTTCGCCCGATTCGGCGACTAATTGCTTTATTCTTTCAATCGGCGCGTAACCGAATTTTTCAATCGCCGCACCGTGCGTGTCGGAAATACAGCGCAAATGCGGCGCGTAAATTATCAATTCACCGCCGGTTTCGACAATTCCGCCGAGTTTGTAGCTTGCCTTTCCGCCCGTCCAAAGTTCGTCGTAATGTTCGTCGAGAAGTGCGACAACGCGCCGATATTTTTTGCTGACATATTTGATATGAACTTGCCGAGAAATCTCCGCCGCACTTCTTAAACTTTGACGAAAATCTCCGGCAAAAAGTGCGTGTGTCCGCAAACGGTTTTCGCCGGTTCGCGTGACCACGGTTGTCAATGAAATAATTTTTGCCGAAACAAAATCGGCGGCGGCTTCGATCAATTTGCGTGTCGGCGTTTCAATTTGCCCGATGATGTTTTCGATTCCCGCGAGTGCGCCGAGCCAGTGCGTCGCGTTCGTCAGTTCCGCGCCCGATACACCGGGGAAAAAATATTTCGCGCCGCCTGCAAATCCGGCGACTTCGTGCGGAACGGTTGCCCCGAAGATCAAGACGTAATCATAATTGTCCGCCGCGAGAAGTTTGTTGATTGTCAACGGAATTGCGGCTTCAAACAAGCCGTTTGTTAATTTGCCGACTTGCGCCGCGCTCAATTCGCCAATTGTCGTTAATTCATTCGGATCGCTCCAGTGATGATCGAAAACCTTGCCCAAACTTGGAATTATTTCGCCGTCGCCGATTCCGAGTTTAGCGCGCTTTTCCGCCGAATTCATCGGCGCGTGAGTTCCCTGCGCGACGAGCGCGTCAAACTTTTCGACGTTTCTTTCCTTTAAGATTTCGGCGGCAAACGGAAACAACAAATCCGTATTATCGTCACGCGTTTTGTCGGGAATAATCGCTAAAACTTTGGAATTCGGCGCAATTTCAGCAAGCGAATCTTCAACAATTGCACGAAGTTCCGGCGAAGATAAATCGGATTCGGGTGAACCTTTGCCGAACAATTTAATCTTTTCGACTGCTGTTTCCATCGAAACAAGAATTACACAAATTTATCTGCGACGCAAAAATAATAATAAATTCTACATCCAATAATTTCTGTCGAGCGAGCGATAATTTATTGCTTCCGAAATATGCTGCGGCTGAATATTTTCGCTCCCGTCCAGATCGGCAATCGTCCGCGAAACTTTTAAGATTCTATCGTGCGCCCGCGCCGACAAACCTTGTTTAATCATCGCTTTTTCAAGTAAATCTTCGCTTTCCGATTCCAACGCGCAAAATTTACGAATCTGCGTCGGCGACATTGCCGAATTTGAAAAAACCTTTTCGCCCTGCAATCTCTCAAGCTGAATCTCACGCGCTTTGATAACTCTGGTGCGAATCGTGTCCGAACTGTCGCCGACGGCAACGCCTTTGCCGCGCAATTCCTTGAAATTCACCGCCGGAACGTCTATGTGAATATCAATTCTGTCCATCAACGGTCCCGAAATTTTGCCGACGTAACGCTGAATGATCGGCGGCGAGCATTTGCATTCGCGCTGTGAACCGTAATATCCGCACGGACACGGATTCATCGAAGCAACCATCATAAAATTACTCGGAAATGTTAAAGAAGTCGCGGCGCGTGAAATTGTCACCTGTTTATCTTCAAGCGGTTGGCGCAAGACTTCGAGTGTGCTGCGGTCAAATTCGGGCAGTTCGTCGAGAAACAAAACGCCCAAGTGAGCCAGCGAAACTTCGCCCGGTTTCGGAATCGAACCGCCGCCGATCAAACCTGCCTGCGAAACCGTGTGGTGCGGATTCTTAAATGGTCTTTCCGTAATCAAACCGGATTTTCCCGTGAGTCCCGCAACCGAATGAATTTTTGTAATCTCCAACGCTTCTTCAAATTCGAGCGGTGGAAGAATCGTCGGCAGACGTTTCGCCAGCATCGTTTTACCCGATCCGGGTGAACCGATCATTAAAATATTATGTCCGCCGGCACTGGCGATTTCGAGGGCGCGTTTTGCCGAAGATTGTCCGCGAACTTCCGAAAAATCAACGCGGTATTTGTTTTCGACCGATCTGATGTCCTGAATGTCGAGCTTTAACGGCGGAGTTTGTGTTTCGATGCCGCGCTGTAAATCTTGAGCGATTTGAGCGGCTTGGCGCAGATCGCGCACGGGAAAGACGTTGATTTCCTGCACGACGGCGGCTTCAGTCGCGTTTTCTTCGGGCAAAATCAGATTTGCAATGCCGTTTTCTCGGCAGCGCAGCGCAATCGAAAGCGCACCGCGCACGGGACGCACGCGACCGTCGAGCGAAAGTTCGCCGATGCTCAAAGTATTATCGAGGCTTTCATCATTTCCCAAATCGCCGTTCGCGCCCAAAATTGCAAGCGCAATCGGCAAATCAAAACTTGCCCCTTCCTTGCGAACATCGGCAGGCGCGAGATTGATCGTCGTTTTGTGAAACGGAAAAAAATATGAACTGTTCGTAATCGCGGCGCGAATTCGCTCGCGCGATTCACGAATCGCCGTGTCGGGTAAACCGACGATCAGCACTGTCGGCGAGGTATCAACTTCGCCTTTTACGGGTTGTAAATTGACTTCGATGTCAACAATGAGCGCATCTATGCCGTAAACAGCGGCAGATTGAGTCAGGAAAAGCATTATTTGCTCCTCAAAAAATTTATTTGTTATTTTGGGGTAAAACGACAAACAGTTATACCACAGTTTTGCTTTGAAACCGGAGTCAATAAATTTTTACATTAGCCGTTCGGTCAATTTGAACGAGTGATAATTTCAAAATGACCGAATTTAAAGTCAACATCTATCTCTAATTTTAACATAACCAGTTTATTTACATAGTTTAGTGTTATGGCACAAATCTTGTTAATAGGACGGCGGAGATTCGTCTAGCGAGTTTCGTTTTTACTGATAAAAATTTTACCGAGATAAATTAACAGGAGTTCAATAATAATGTTGCTCAAACAACAATTTTCAAAAATATCGAAAACAGCTTCCCTCTTAATACTGTTTTCATTTATGCTGACCAATACTTTTGTGGCTCAGTCATACTCAAACGTCAAGGATAATTCGACCAAAAGCTTCTTCGCCGAATTTCCGATTTTAACCAAATACTCTACCGATTTAACGATGCTTGCCCGCAACGGCAAATTGTCGGTTAATACAACTTTTGAACGCGAAGTCAATTTATTGATTAAATCACTGTCGAACGGCAGTTTGCGCCAAGCCGTCATTTTAGACGAAGCCGGCGATAATCAAGAATTAGTCGTGAAAACTTTTGCTTCGCGCATTGCTAACGGCGATGTTCCCGCGAACTTAAAAGGAAAGCGCGTCCTGAAATTAGAACTCGATACATTGTTTGCGGATGTTAAGGATAATGACGAAGCAGCAAACCGCATCGAAGCAATTGTTAGTGAATTGGGACAATCGAAAGGCGACGTTATTTTGTTCGTTAATGAACTGACTAACTTCGTCGGCAGTTCGCAGGTCAGCAGCAAACTCACCGAATCTCTTCTGCAAGGTAAAATTCAAATCATCGGCGGCAGTTCAAAAGCCGCTTATTCGGAAAAAATCGAATCGAATGCGGAAGTTGCCGCAATCTTTGAACCGATTGTCATCGGCAATGCAGGCATCAGTAATTCGGAGGAAGCAATCACCGACGGCGTTGAAAATAACGATGGATTTCGCGGCGACAGCGTGGCTTCGGACCTGCGCGAAATGATTGCAAACGATACGACAAACGGTGCGAAACGCCTCGACGTGATTCTTCAAACGAAAGATGCCGACAATCAGGTTCTGCGTCGTATTTTGGCGGAAAACAAAGTTCGTCTGCAAGACCGTATCGGAGACAGCAACACAATGGTTGTCAATCTGCCGCTCAAGGCAGTCGAAGCATTAACGGCAAGCGGCTTGATTAATTATATTTCGCCCGACCGTCAGCTCAATTTCACGGGACACCTCGAAAATACAACCGGAACGACCGGATTGCGCTCACAACCGGCTTTAGGAAGCCGCGCCGCTTACACCTTGGACGGAACGGGCGTTGGCATTGCAATTCTTGATTCGGGAATGCAGGTTGACCACAAAGACTTTAAGAATGGTGGGAACTCCAGCCGCGTCGTTTTCAGCAAGAATTTCGTAGCAACTTCGACTACGACCGATGACGATTACGGACACGGAACACACGTTGCCGGAATTGCCGCCGGTAATACCAACAACAACAGCGGCGCGTATCGCGGCGTTGCGCCAAACGCTAATTTAATCAATCTGAAAGTTTTGGACGGACAAGGCAGAGGTCAATCTTCGTGGCTGCTCGCTGCGCTCGACTGGATTAAACTAAATTACCCGATATACAACATTAAAGTCGTTAATTTAAGTCTCGGCGGTTTGGCGATTGACAGCTACACAAACGATCCGGTTTGCCGCAAAGTGCAGGAATTAAACGCGCTCGGCATTCTCGTCGTCGCGGCTGCCGGCAACGAAGGCAAAACCCCGATAGGACTAAAAGTTTACGGTCAAATTCATTCGCCCGGTAATGATCCCTCGGTTTTGACGGTTGGCGCGGTCAACACCAAAGATACCGATCCGCGCAGCGACGATGTGATGGCGACTTATAGCTCAAACGGACCGACCCGTAGTTTCTATACAAACTCTGCCGGAACAAGAATTTACGATAACACGATCAAACCAGACATCGTTGCACCGGGTAATAAAATCATTTCGGCGAGTGCCAAAGTCACCAGCTACCTGTTTACACATTACCCGACTTTGACAACCGGTTTGACCAATTCGCTCGATGCAAATGACAATATGATGGCGATGAGCGGCACCTCAATGGCAACTCCGGTTGTCTCCGGTGCGGCAGCTCTTCTTTATCAAGTCAATCCGAATCTGACTCCGCAAATGGTGAAAATGATTTTGGAATACACAGCGCAGCCTTTGAGCGGTTACAATATGTTTGAACAGGGTGCGGGACAATTGAATCTGGAAGGCGCGGTGCGTTTGGCAAAAGCCTACCGCACGGATGTGAACTTCAATTCGGCGGCGACATCAGGAATGAGCCTTCTGGCAGCCGGAACGACTTTTCCGACAGCAACCTCGACACTTAACGGAGCAACTTTCAGTTGGTCGCAGGGAATCCTGTCCAGCCACTCTTATTTGAAGGGACAAAACATTGCCGATATGTTTCACAACGTCTATAAAAACGGCAGTTGGTTTGAAACCGGAATCACGCACAACAGTGGACGAAACTACGTTCTGAATACTAATTTTAACACCGCGACAAATATCACGGTAACTCCGCGAGTCGTTACCAGCAACGGTTTGACTCTGGGTGACGGAACATTTTTCAGAGGCTTCGGCGTTTTGGTCAGCAACGCAGTTTTGGTCAGTGATGCGGTTCTCGTCTCTGACGGTGTTCTGGTCACTGACACTGTGCTAATCAGCGACGGTGTGATAATCGGTGACGGCGTTCTAGCCGGTGACAGTGTGCTAGCCAGTGACGGTGTTTTAGCCGGTGACAGCACAACAGCAAACAGCGTAATTTATGGTGATAACAACTAATTTAGTTGAAAAATTAAACAGGAGAAATCACTATGAAATTGCAAATAGCATATAAAAACACTGAAAAACAAATAACAAATACCCTTGAATACATTATTGCTAGTGCAGTTGCCAATCAAAGCCGTGTTCAGGTTTTGACCGAAGAAAATAAGACGGAAGTTTTGGAATTCTTAAAAGTGCGCCCCGTTCATACTGTTATAATGACGAGTTTTATTCAGGACAACGGACTTGAAAGTTCAAGCAATCGCGGAGTTTTCTACAGCTGTCGAAATCTCGCCGGTCAACTCGAAGGCGTGGCTTTGATCGGACACACGACGCTGGTTGAAACCCGTTCGGACGACGCACTAACGGCACTTGCCTTAAAAGCCAGAGAATCTGCAACGCCGATTCATATTATGATGTCGGACGGCAATTCTATCGAAGATTTCTGGCAATATTATTCAAACGGTAATCAAGAACCGCGACTGATCTGTGAAGAACGGCTCTTTGAAATCAAACATCCGGTAATGGTGCGCGAAGAAGTCGAAGGTTTGCGTCTTGCAACCAAAGACGAATTAATGCCGATTGCCGTTGCTCACGCCGAAATCGCCTTTGAAGAAAGTGGTGTCAACCCGCTCGAAAAAGACCCTGAAGGTTATCTAAAACGGGTGATGCGACGCATCGAACAAGGTAGAACGTGGGTTGTTTTCGACGAAGGTAAAATGGTTTTCAAAGCGGACATCGTGGCTGAAACTTCCGAAGTAAAATATCTGGAAGGTGTTTATGTCAATCCTGAAAATCGCGGCAAAGGCATCGGCGCAAACTGTTTATCGCAGTTGAGCAGAATTTTGCTCGAAGAAACGAAACACGTTTGCCTGTTAAGCAATGTTGACTTTCAGCAAGCGCACCACGCTTACATTAACGCCGGATTCAAATCCAAAGACAGTTGCGTAACGATGTTTCTTTGAAATGTTTAGATAAAAAAAGGTATGGACAAAAGGACGAATACTATTCATAATAGATTCGGCTTTGAAAAGCTGTCCATATCTTTTTCAACTCCAAAGTTCCCCACCGACATTTCATCGGACAAATCAAAAAATCTCTCGAACGAGTTAATTTTAATAAATTGTGTCTGATGTTCCTTATTTTTTTACTCTTAAAATCGGATAAACAGTCCTCTACCGGCTTTTGTTACCGAGTTTGGTTTATATCGTTATAATTTATGAAATCTCAGGAAATGACAAAAAGATATATGTTAGCAGTGATTGCCGTCGGCTCTCTCTGCCTCATAACTGCCTTTGTCAGGTTTCCTTTTGAAAAGTTTGATTTTCGATTTCTATTTTTAGCCGCTTTCACCATCGGACTTGGTTCACGCATCTCGGTTCAGGTTCCAAAATTCAAATCACACATTTCGGTTTCCGATACTTTTATCTTTTTTGCCCTGCTTTATTTCGGCACCGAAGCCGCCGTCTTGCTCGCCGGACTCGAAGCGGTTTGTTCGTCGTGGCGTTTCTGCAATAAGAAGATTACCGTTTTTTTCAATATGGGTGTGATGGCAATTTCGACTTCGATTGTCGCTATCGCGCTTCAACTGTTGAGCATTGACACCGAAGCGGAACTTCACGGATATACCGCAAATGACTTTATTATTACAATTTCCGTAATTGCTCTTGTGCAGTTTTTTACCAACACGGGTTTGTCTTCGATTTACGGTGCGCTAAAAACCGAAAAGCCCTGGTGGGAAACTTGGAAAACTCAGTATATATGGGTTTTTATTACCTATTCAGTCGGCGCACCTGCCGCCGGAATTTTGGTAAAAATTGTTGATAAAGTCGGTTTCGCCGCGTTGATTGCGACGATTCCGATTATTCTTTTCGTCTATTTGACCTACCGGATGTATCTCAAAAATGTCGAAATGTCGCTTACGCAAGCCGAGCAATCGCAGAAACACGCGGAGATCCTCGAACAAAAATCTATTGCGCTGACCGAATCGGAAGAGCGTTTTCGCAGTGCTTTTAATTACGCGCCAATCGGCATCGCGCTCGTTTCACCAAACGGCGTTTGGCTCAAAGTCAATCACGCGCTCTGCCAGATTTTGGGTTACACGGAGGGCGAATTTTTAGCCCGCGATTTTCAATCAATGATATTTACCGAAGATTTGGGAAATATGTTGATAAAAATTCACGAACTGCTCGCCGGAAAAGTTCCGACCTGTCAGATGGAGCAACGCTACCTGCACAAAAAAGGACAGACGGTTTGGGTTTCGTGGAGCGTTTCGGCAACCAATCCGATCAAATCCGAACAGCCGAATTTAATTTTCCAAATTCAGGATATTACCGACAAAAAACTCGCTGAAGAAAAACTTCAATACGAAGCCACGCACGACGCGCTGACCGACTTGCCGAACCGGGCGCGGTTTATGTCGAAACTCGAACAAGCCTTAGCGAAAGCCCACGAAAATCCGAGTTATAAAGTCAGCGTTCTGTTTATTGATCTCGACCGCTTCAAAGTCATCAACGACAGTCTCGGACATCTGATCGGCGACCAGTTACTGATCGGAATCGCCGAACGTCTGCGCGAATGCCTGCGTCCGTCGGATATGGTTGCGCGGCTCGGCGGCGATGAATTCACGATTCTCGTCGAAGGCAAATACGAAGCGAAAGAAGTCATTCGCATTGCCGAACGCATTCAGGAGAAATTTCTAATTCCGTTTGACCTGAGCGGTCACGAAGTTTACAGTTCGGCGAGCATCGGAATTCTTCACGCAACCGAAAATCATCTTCAGCCGGAAGATTTAATGCGCGACGCGGACACGGCAATGTATCAGGCAAAACGCGCCGGCAAAGCACGGCACGAAGTCTTCGATCAGGATATGCACGAAGCCGTTAAAGAGATTCTCAAACTCGAAACGGATTTGCGTCGCGCCGTCGAAAAGGATGAATTTTATATTAATTACCAGCCGATTTATTCGCTCGAAACCAACCAAATCGAAGGCTTTGAAGCATTAGCACGTTGGAATCACGCGACCTTCGGCGACATTCAGCCGTCGAAATTTATTCCTTTGGCGGAAGAAATCGGTTTGATTGATGCGCTCGGCGAACATATTTTGAGAAAAGCCTGTTCGCAAATGTATTCGTTAAAAGACAGTATGCCGGACTCGTCGTTGCTTGCCTTAAGCGTCAATCTTTCGTGCAGACAGTTTGCGAGTCCGAACCTGGTTACAAAAATCAAACGAATTCTCGAAGACACGCAGTTTCCGGCAAACAAATTAAAACTCGAAATCACCGAATCAGTCTTTTTCGAGCATCAGGGAAAAGCCGTCGAGATGCTTCATCAACTTCGTGATCTCGGTATCGAAATTAATATTGACGACTTCGGCACAGGTTATTCAAACTTGAATTATTTAATGCAGCTTCCGATTTCAACGCTTAAAATTGACCGCTCGTTTATCAGTCCGATTCAGTCGAACGGCAGTAATACGGAGATTGTCCGAACGATTGTCACGCTTGCCCGGAACTTGGGAATGAAGGTCATCGCCGAAGGTGTCGAAACGAGAGCGCAACTCGACGAACTGAAAAAACTCAAATGCGAAGGCGCCCAAGGCTACCTGTTCGCCGCGCCGATGTCATTTGAAAAAGTCCAATATTTCCTCAACGAAAACGGCATCACAAATATTCCTACGAGCAATTTTGAAGACGTTTCAGTTTTGGCAACCATTCAATAAAGCAAACAAATCCCGATTCGTCGTTAAAGTTTCAGTCTCAGTTTTGACTTTGAGTATCTTCTGCGTGTCGGCTAGCACTTGCAGGTTCTTGCCCATCCGCACTTTGGCGATAATCTCCAATCCGCCCTTGAGCGTCGCACCCGTGATTCCGGCGGCGATCATTCGCTCCCGAACATTTTCGAGATAACTGCGGTTCAGACTATTTATTTTACCGTGTTGATTCCGACGGTTTTTTGTTTATTGTGCCTTGCTTTTATCAACTTTCGACTGATTTCGCAAATTAAATGAGATTAACGCTTTGAGCCGATAAATATTAGAAATACAACCACAAAACAAGAGACCGCGAAAATGTAATGCCACTTAATTTTTGTGAAATGCTTAAAAAACAATGTGATAATTATTGAGGGAATCAATATTGCTAACGCGCCGCCGATTGCTTGAGTTATTTGAAGAAAAAACAATGGAACGGTTTTTTGATGGTAGAAACTGAAAATTATCGCCGCCACAACGCAAAAAGCCGATAACCAAAGTTTTTCCTTTCTTTCTCTTTCCAATATTATTTTTGAGTATTCAGCATTATTGATTTCATTTCTCATATTCTCCATTTTTAATCCTTATAAATTGAACCGCCTAATTGTTCTGCGATTTTCTCTGCTTCTTCTTTTGTGATTTTATCGTAAAGTTCGTTATGCGTTTCTAATACTAAGTCCATTCCATAATTTTCCTTTTCCCACAATCCGTTGTTCAACGAGCTTAAACTTTCACTCCAATAACCTTTACCATCATCAATATAACGAAAGAGAGTATCTGGTGTTTTTAAGTCCGGGTCGTCCCACTCAACAATGTATCTAACAACAAATTGTTCTTTGCTCATTTTTGATCTCCTGAACTTTTGATTTTATCAATATCTATAGGTATTGTAAGAGGCTCTGCCAAATTGATATTTTGTTGTTTTATCTCTCTTTTCCTTACATCCGTAATGTTTGGCTGTCTGGCTTCTTCATATAGATAGTGATTATCGTTCTTAAATTTGAAACTTTCCGGTGTATGAAACTGTAATTCAAACTTCTGCCCATTCGGTGCGATAAACGTCGCATTTATTCCTCGATAGCCTGTATCGTCTTTCGTTCCTTTAGATAACCAGTAGTTGTCGCTCTGCTTTAATTGATAGCCTTGATTCTCAAGTGATTTAACCGTTGC
This sequence comes from Pyrinomonadaceae bacterium, assembly GCA_965247805.1. Taxonomy (GTDB): domain Bacteria; phylum Acidobacteriota; class Blastocatellia; order Pyrinomonadales; family Pyrinomonadaceae; genus JAFDVJ01. The sequence goes on along the minus strand of OZ252034.1, from coordinate 1,080,454 downwards.
ATTGTAGCCTTCTGTGTATTTATCAGGCGAAAATGTCATAGTATAGCGCAAAGTATCGTTGTTTTTGTCGGCGAGTTTGTTAAGCGTTTTGGCTCTTACCTCATCAACATTTTTTCCTTGCTTTGCCGCCTGATTAACTTTCGGCTGAGTTCTGTCTGCGAATTTTCTGGTTAGAGAATCTTCGGACTTAAATCTCTTGTCAAGTCCGACCATTTCGCCGCTCGTTTGTTTAGCAATATCTTGTAAATCATTGGTAATTGGCGGCTCATTTTTAGTAGTTTGCCTGATCGAATTAATTGCTTCTTTTCGTGCTAGCTGCTGCGTCTTTTGCAGTTCGCTTGAGTTAAGTTTCTCATTGAGTTTTGCTTTCAACGCATCACCCGAATTTTTAAGTTCAATCTGCTTTGGCGTAAGCGTTTCAGATTTGACCTTGAAAACCCGTTGCGTTTCAGCTAACACTTGCGGATTGCTGCCCATTCGCACTTTGGCGATAATCTCAAGTCCGCCTTTGAGCGTCGCGCCCGTAATGCCCGCCGCGATCATTCGCTCCCGAACATTTTCAAGGTAACTTCGGTTCGGATCGTAGGTTTGTTTCGCCACGCCATTCTCAAAAACGGTTTGTCCGCCTGCAATCGCGGAGTTTCGTGCGCCGTCTTTGACTGCTTCGGAGAAAATCGTTTTCCAAGTCGCCGCGCCTGCGCCTGAATTTAACGCTTCCAAGGTGTTACCATAGCCGAAAATGCTCGTCACGCCGACGAAGCCGCCGGTTAATAATCCGGCTGTCTGCGCCTGCGATTCGGTCGCGCCGTGGCTTTTAGCTTCGTCGTAGATGCTGCCGCCGGTTGATAATCCGCTGTAAACTGCAACGGTCGCCTGCGGATTTTTTGTAACCCACGCGCCCAACACCGCCGGCAGCAGTCCCCCGATTGTTTTCGGTATCGTGCCGCCAAAAAGCGTCTGTTCGATGTCTTTGTCAACATTCGGAGCCTGCACATTTTGCTGAATCCAATCGCCGATTTTGTAGCCCAAAGTGTCCGAAACTTTCGGCGTGATTTGTTTGCCGTTTTTATCAATGTAAATTGAATTATTGACTGATGCTAATGCCGCGCCTTTAATTAACCCGCCGATTCCGCCGTAAAGTGCATTGATTAAACTCTTGCTGCCGCTGCTCAGATATTCGCCGTAAGTTTTACCGGCGAGGCGTTTTTCAAGCGATTCCGCGTCCGTTTTGTCGCGTTCGTATTCAAACGGAGTTTTGCCGCCGAGCAGATTATTGACGGCGGCATTTGCCAATCTTCTTCTTTCAAAATCGGGATTGATTTTTTGATTGTCGCCGTCGCCGTAAAAATCGCTGTCGGGGCGTGATTGAAACTCGTTTAATTTTTCGGCAACCATTTTTTGCCGCAATTCGTCGTTGAGAGTCTTAAAGCGCGTTTCGGATTCGGTTCGCGCCTGTGAGCGATAACCCTGATAGAACATATATTTGGCATCACGAAACTTTGCCAAATCGTCGGTCGTAAATCCGGCTTCCGCCAAATCCGCTTTATCCTGATCGGAAATAGAAATTCCGAATTCGTCTTTCTGCGCGAGCCATTTGACGAGTTCGTCGCGTTTGACCATTCGCTCGACGGTCGCCTGATGAATCCCGAATTCGACGTTTTTGTGTCCGTTTTTGATTAAATCGGCGACTTGCAGATCGGTTAAATCGTTCGGATTTTTGACTGCCGTTTTGCCGAAACTCAAATCGTCAATGAACTTTCCGCCGTCTTTTTCCTTGATGTATTGAATTTCGAGTTCGACATCAGCCGCGCTCAGACCGTATTTTGCAGCGATTTTGCTCAATGCCTGTCTCGTTAAATGCTCGCCGAGCGGCATCTGCGCGGGTTTGTTTTCGAGCGTTACCGGAACTTTTGCGACAACCGGATTGTCCGCGCCGTTTTTGTCATTTTTGGTTTGAGCGGGAGTTTTGAGTTGACTGTTCGGCGGAACATCGCCGAATTTTGAAATCCGCCAGCCGGCGTTTGAGGAAATGCTGTTATGGGACATAAAAAAACTTCTCCGAAATATCTTTGCTTTAAGAATTATCGGCAAAAATACGGAGAAGTTTCTTGATTTGACTGCTTTGGAGTTTATTTTTTCAGCCAGCCGAACAGCGCGTTGACCGTGATGTCGCGGTTCGTTTCGTAAATCGCGCGGGTCAGCGGAATTGACATCGGGCAGACTTGGACGCAGTTTTGCGCGTTGCCGCAATTGGTGATGCCGTCGTCGCCCATCAAACCGTCGAGGCGTTCTTCAATCGTAATTTTGCCCGTCGGGTGCATATTGAAAAGTTTCGCCTGCGCGATTGCCTGCGGTCCGATGTAGTTGTCGTCGTGATATTGCGGACAGGCTTCGAGACAGCAGCCGCACGTCATACAGCGCGAATAGGCGTAGCGTTCCTGTGCGATTTCATTGGAAATATGCGGTCCCGGACCGAGATCATAAGTTCCGTCAAGTTCGATCCACGCATTGACCTGTTTCAGATGTTCAAACATCCGCGAACGGTCAACCTTCAAATCGCGGACGTTCGGAAACTTCGACATCGGCGCAAGCGAAACCGTATTGCCGCCGCTTGCTAACAATAAATCGTCAATCAAAGCCGAACACGACTGCCGGACTTTGCCGTCAATGACCATCGTGCAAATCCCGCAAACCTGTTCGAGACAAGACATATCCCAAACCGGCGGTGTCGTCGTTTTGCCGTCCTTCGTGACCGGATTTTTGCGAATCTCCATCAGCGCGGAAATGACGTTGAGATTTTTGCGATACGGAATCTCAAAAGTTTCCCAATGCGCGTCCGCGTCCGTTTTTTCGCGCCGCTGAATCTTGATATTCACCGTCTGCGGCGGATTCGTTAATCGTTTTTTCTCTTGATGCACGTTTGCTTCGTTCATAAATTTTCTTCAAACTCAACTAAATCGTAAATGTCTTCCAACAATAGTTCCACTTCAACCGATTCAAAATAAACTTTACTTTTTAATCCGATAGTCGCTTTAATTATCCAATCTCCGTTCTTTTGCTTAACATACCGCTGAACGATAGGTTTATGCTGCGAAATCAAAACATATTCCTGAAACGATTCGATATTTTGATATGTCAAAAACTTTTCGTTCTTGTCATATTTTGCAGTGCTGTCCGACAAAACTTCTACCAGTAAAATCGGGTTTTCAACTACATCCCGACGATTATTGTAAAATTTGCGGTCTCCGCAAACTAAGGTGACATCAGGATAGAAAAATGTTCCTGCACTTTCTACCCAAACCTTCATTTCGCTTTGATAAGCGCGGCATTTTCCGCGTAGTCTGTCCGAAAAAAGTTTGGTAACATTATAGCTAATCTGAATATGGTTTTCCGTCCCGCCTGACATTTCAAAAATGTAGCCGTCCACATATTCGCTGCGATATTCGGCTTTTTCCTCTAAAGCCAAATATTCTTCGGGCGTATATTTTTTTGTTTGCGTCAGTGCCGACATTTTTAATCTTCTTCAAATTCGACTAAATCGTAAATATCTTTCAAGTTCAATACCGTTCCGATTGATGGAAATTCCACTTCGCTTTCCAAGCCGATAGTCGCCTTAAAAATCCAATTTCCGTCATCGCGCTTGATGTATTGTTCGACAGCGGCTTTTTCCTGTGAAATTAAAACATACTCTTCAAGCGAATCTAGACTTTGGTAAGACAAAAATTTTTCGGCACGATCAAAACTCGCCGTGCTTTTCGATAGAACTTCAATGATTAGTTTCGGATTATCAATCGTATCGCGTCTGTTTTTGTAAAAATTCGGCTTATCGCAAATCAAAGTAATATCGGGATAAAAAAACTTATTGCGCTTTTTGATCCAAACTTTCATTTCCGACGGAAAAACGCGACACCTGCCGCGAACTTTGGAGCCGAGAAATTCGGTGATATTAGCCACTATTTGCTGATGGTCAATCTTCGCGCCCGACATTGCGACGATTGCGCCGTTCCAAAATTCATTTTTGGTTTCCGATTTCTCTTCCAACGCCAAATATTCGGCGGGAGAATATTTTTTTGTTTGCTTCAGCGCGGTCATTTATGCTTTGTCTTCTTTGATTTCCTGTTCTTCGTCAATATCTTTAAACGATTCGCCTTCAACAATTTTTTCGCCTTGTTTGACCCACATTTCTTCGCGTCCTTCGGGTTTTAATTCGCTGCCGTCCTGTAAAATTTGCGGTGCGCCGTCTTTTAACGGCAAAACTTCTTTCTTCGCTTCGGCGGCGACAGCGGCTTTTGCCTTGCCGCTTGAATAATCGCGTTTGCGCGGTTCGACAAGTCCGACATCAATCGCTTCGTAGCTTAAAATCGGCGATTCGGCTGACCATTCGGCGATGGTCGTTTTCATAAAGTTTTCGTCGTCGCGGTCAGGAAAATCAGGTTTGTAATGTGCGCCGCGAGATTCGTCGCGGTTGAGTGCGCCGAGCGTGATAACTCTTGCTAACTCAAGCATATTCCACAACTGCCGAGCGTGCGGAACGGCTTGCGTCGCCCACAAATTTGAGTCGTTGATCGAGATATTTTTGAATCTGTCCTGCAATTCGAGAATCTTATCGTCGGTTGCTTTCAAACGGTCGTTGTAGCGAACGACGGTGACGTTATCGGTCATCACTTTGCCGAGTTCGTCGTGGAGTTTGTATTGATTTTCCGTGCCTTCGTTTTTGATGATCGAATCGTTAATTTCCTGTTGTTTTTTCAGTTCCGCCGCGTGAACGCCGTTCATTTCGCTTTTGCCGCGTTCGACGTTTTTCGCGTAATCAATTGCCGACGGCGCGGCGACGAATCCGCCGTAAACGCACGAAACAAGTGAGTTTGCGCCGAGACGATTTGCGCCGTGAATCGAATAATCGCATTCGCCAGCCGCGAAAAGTCCGGGAATATTCGTTTTCTGCTCGAAATCAACCCACAAACCGCCCATCGAATAATGAACGCCGGGGAAAATTCGCATCGGCACATAACGCGGATCGTCGCCGACAAACATTTCGTAAATTTCGAGAATCGCGCCGAGTTTGCGCGTCAGAGTTTCCGCCGGAACGTGCGTTAAATCCAGATAAACCTGATTTTCGCCGTCCACGCCGTAGCCGTCGAGACAAACCTGAAAAATCTCGCGCGTCGCAATATCACGCGGCACGAGATTGCCGTAAGCCGGATATTTTTCTTCGAGAAAATACCAGCGTTCATTCGTCGGAATGTCTTTCGCGGCGCGTTTGTCGCCCTGATTTTTCGGAACCCAAACTCGTCCGCCTTCGCCGCGCGCCGATTCGCTCATTAAACGAAGTTTGTCTTCGCCCGGAATCGAAGTCGGGTGAACCTGTATAAATTCGCCGTTCGCGTATTTCGCGCCCTGCTGATAACACGCCGAAACCGCGCTGCCCGTGCAGGTTTGCGAATTGGTTGATTTACCGAAAATCATTCCCGGTCCGCCCGTCGCCATAATCACGGCATCGGCGTTAAATGCTTTGAGTTCAAGTGTTTGCAGATTCATCGCAATTAAACCGCGACAAACCTGATGATCGTCCAGCACGAGCGAAAGCATTTCCCAGCCTTCGTATTTCGTGACCTGTCCGGCGACTTCGTATTTGCGAACCTGCTCGTCGAGCGCGTATAAAAGCTGCTGTCCGGTCGAAGCTCCGGCAAACGCCGTGCGGTGATGGAGCGTTCCGCCGAACCGCCGAAAATCAATCAAACCTTCCTTCGTGCGCGAAAACGGAACGCCCATTCGGTCGAACAAATTAATGATCTGCGGAGCCATATCGCACATCTGTTTGACCGGCTGCTGATTCGCCAAAAAGTCTCCGCCGTAAACCGTATCGTCGAGATGTTTCGCCGGCGAATCGCCTTCGCCCTTCGTGTTGACCGCGCCGTTAATGCCGCCCTGAGCGCAGACCGAATGCGAGCGTTTGACGGGAACGACCGAAATCATATCAACGTCGTGTCCCGCTTCGGCAATCTTCATCGCCGCCGCAAGTCCCGCCAATCCACCGCCAACAATCGCAATTTTTAATCCGTTTGATGCCATAATTTTTCTACTATTTAAAATCTTTTTAAGCCGCTTTTCTTTCCAATACAGAATAATGTAAAGACGTAATCGGAATCGTTTCAACATTTGAAGGTGTGTAAGCCGACAACGACAAAACTTCGCTGACAGGTGAAGAGTGTAAAATTTCAATAATCAAGCCGCGCATATCTGTCGGCAATTTTTCTAATTCGTTTAAAGGTAAACTCCGAAAACCGAGTTCCGTCGGCTGCGCCAAAATCGAGTAATTAAACAAAGTCAAGCCAACGGCGCGGCGTTCTTCGACGTTAACGCGCAAAAGAATATTCTCGTTCAGTTCAATGCCGGTCGCACTTTCGCCAGCCGCAAATGAAATATAAAGCGTGTCGCTTAATTCGTCGTAGTTGAAAATCGGTTTTCCCATCTTTCACCAAATCTTTTTCTGATAAGCCGTGACAATAAAATTATTCGCCGCTAACTCGCCGTTTTCATCTTCTGTAAAACGTAGAAAAATCACTGCAATAATATGAGTATTCTTCGCCGTCAGATTATCAAACTGTTTCGAGTAACGATATTTTTGCGGATTAAGCGCATCTTGTTTTCGACGACCAAAACGAATAACTTCGCGCAATTCACTTTCATATTCTAACATTTCGGGGTGATTCACCGGCGAAGTAATATGTTCCCAACGCTCATCTGTCAAATAAATTTTGTTGCCGTAAATGTCCGGCTCGATCCATCGCCAACCCTCAACCATAAATTAGAATTTTTTCGAGTTCGGTTCAACCACGCCTTTTTTCTCGGCTTGTTCGCATAACGCTTTCGGCAGCAGACCGCACGGACGGACAAAGGCGACCGCCGCGTTTGTGCCGACTAAAAACAGCAGAACCGACAAACCGATTGAACCGTAAAGCGCGTATTTCTGTGATTTTTCACCGATCACAATTCCCCAATCAACCGCGAACAGCCAGAATCCGTAAGCGAGATGCCACGCCGTCGCCGCGATGCCGAAAATATACAGAGTCAAAATTCCGTAATGGGCAAATTCGCCGGCGACGATTGAAAAAGATTGATTGGCGTGTCCGGCAACCGGAATTTGATTGAGTCCCGGAATCAGACCGAAGCGGAAATTCAAGATGTGAAAAAAGATAAAGAAGAACAGAAAAACGCCGGTCACGCGCTGTAAAATATAGAACCAATTGCGCCCGTAGCTGTAATTTCCAACATTCGGTCGCGCTTCGGATGAAATAATAATTCCGTAAACCGAGTGATAAATCAGCGGCAGAAATATTCCGAATATCTCGATAAATAACAAATACGGAATATCGTGGATGTCCTGAACGTGCTTATTGAAACTTTCGCTTCCGCCCATCGCCGCCGAATTCGTATACATATGCCCGAAAAAAAATAAGCCGAGCGGCACGATTCCGGTTAATTGATGCAATTTTCTCAAGAGAAAAGTATTGCTGATTTTCATCTTTGTTTCCTTATCTTTATTGTCAGTTACTATGGTCAAGTCATTATATTTGCCGAGTAACCGTAAATCAAACTTTAATCACAAAATATCAAAGTTTGCCGCCCGTTCAGTATATTTCATTATAGATTTTCTTTCTGATAAGATAAAATGAATTATCTTGCGCTAGTTGTTCAGTATTTCTAATAAATATCTTGACACGCAAAACCTCATAAGTTATGGTTATTTTGATACTGATATAAACTTAGATTGACTTATAAGTTATGCACATCGAAACATTAAAAGTATTTTGCGATTTGGTTGACCTGCAAAGTTTCTCACTCGCGGCGGAACGTAATTTCGTCACGCAATCGGCGGTCAGTCAGCAAATTCGGACGTTGGAAGAAAAATTTAACCGCCGTCTGCTCGAACGGGTGCGCGGACGGCGCGAAGTTCGGCTGACTCCGGCGGGCGAAGTTTTCTACCGCGAATCGAGAAATGTTTTGGATTCCTACGAACAACTGAACGAAAATATGCGCGGACACGTCGGCAAAATCGGCGGAGTCGTCAAAGTTGCGACGATTTACAGCATCGGTCTGCACGAATTTCCGCCGAAGGTGCGCGAATTTATGTCGAAATTTCCGTCGGTCAAAATTGATCTCGAATATTCGCGGACGACGCGCGTTGTCCGCGACGTGCTGAACGGACTCGTCGAACTCGGTGTCGTCGCGTTTCCCGAACCGCGTCGCGGACTGACGATTACGCCGATGCAGAGCGACCGGCTCGTTTTAATTTGTCCGCCCGATCACGAATTTGCGAAGAAACAGCAGATCAAAACCGACCAATTAAAGGGACGCGATTTCGTCCTGTTTGAGCGCGATATTCCGACGCGCAAAGCGATTGACAAAATCCTCAAAACCAACGGTGTCGAAGTCCGCAAAGTCGCCGAATTCGACAACATCGAAACCATCAAACGCGCCGTCGAAGTCGGTTTCGGACTCGCCATCGTCCCGTATCCGTCAGTCGAAGACGAAGAACGCAACGGTCAACTATGCGTCGTCCAACTCGCCGAAAAAGAATGGGTGCGTCCCGTCGGCGTAATCTTCCGCAGCGACCGCAGCCTCTCACTCGCCGCCAAAAAATTCGTCCAACTCCTCGAACAAGGTTCACCAAAACCTTAAATTTGAGAATTTCTGATTTTAAAGCAGGCGTTGAATTTTATTCGACCAACTTACCCGTCAGCATTTCGGCAACCTTACGTCCGGTTTTCATTGCGGCATTGAGCGACGGATACGCCGCGTAATCGCCGCAGCGATAGAGGTTATCCTTGATCTTCAAATTATTTTCAGCGGTAAAATTACTCAAGAATCGCGGCAGAGCATCGGGAATTCGGTAGGTTTTCAGATGCCGCCACGCATAATCTTCACCAAACCATTTTACTAATTCGGTCTGCACTTTTTCCAGTAGATTCTGCTCCGAAATTTCGCGGTTGCTGATCAGATTGACGGAAATCAGCGTTTTGCCCGGCGGAGCGTAGGACGGAGCAACATCCGACGCGATAAGCAGATGATTAATTATTTCATCGGCGTTTGAATTGATGATTAAAAAGGGATCGCCCGAAAAATCCAAAGATTTATCGCTCTCGAAATATAGACAAACAGTGCCGTTAAATGCGGGTTTCGCCGTTTCGCCGAGCAGTTTCGCGGCTGCCCTCGCATCAGTGGCAACGACGATTTTTTCGGCTTCGAGAGTTTCGCCGCTGGCAAGATAAACGGTTTTGCCGTCTATTTTTTCAACCGCCGTGTTAAGCCTGATTTGTCCGGGCGATAATTGCGCGGCAAGTTGTTCGGGAATCGCCTGCATTCCGGCGGCGGGAACGACGACTTCACCGTCGGCAAATTGACTGAAAAGAAATTTGAAAAAATCAGCGTTTGTAGCGAGTTCCTTTTCGAGAAAAACGCCGCCGAAAAACGGCTTGAAAAACTGTTCGATGATTGCACTCGAATACCCGTAATTTTTGAGAAAATCAATCGTTGACCGAGTTGAATTTTGATTTTTAATTTCGTCGGGTTCAGCGGCGTTTCGTGTTTCAAAATTAAGCTGCAAAACCTTTGCCTTGTCAAAAAAACCACCGACCGGCGAAAACAAAGCCTGCGGAGCGGTCAGAATATTTTTGAGCGGATTCGGCATTACGAAAAAATCATTGCCGCTGCGGACTCGCGCCCCGGACGGCAGCTTTTGAAACTGCAATTCGGCGTAATCCAATATTTTCCGAGCTTCGGGATAGGACGTTAAAAGAACCTGAAAACCTCTGTCCAGTTTGAATCCGTCAACCGTATCCGTCCGCACACGTCCGCCAACGCCGTCCGACGCTTCTAAGATCAAGGCTTCAACGCCCGCATAATCCTTCAAATATTTCGCACAGGTCAAACCTGCAATTCCCGCTCCGATAATGACAATCATAATTCAAATTTTATTTCGATTTATCTTTCAAAACTGCTTTAATTCTGCCTTAATTCTGCCATAACATTCACCGTCGCAAAACTGACCGATTAAATATTTAGGACGGAGTAACCAAACCGCTTATTCGATTGGCGCGGCTGATTTGAGCAGCGTTTGAGAATTGATAAAATTTATGCGGTTGATTTCTAATCTAAAAAGAGACAGATAACGGATCGTGCCGCGCATAATCCATCATCGTGTCACTTTTCCCGAATTTATCCGTAAGCAAAATGCCGTCAACCATCTCCACGATTTTGAATGGGACATCAGAAAAGCCAAAAACAATTTTCGTAAACACAGAATAAGTTTTAAAAGAGCGACAGCGGTTTTCCGCGACCCGCATATTTTTTCAATTCCCGATTAAAGAACATAGTGGGTCTGAGGAAAGATGGCTTACAACAGGAAAGAATTTGAGCGCGGCAGTTTGTAAAATAAGAATAATTTCGGCGCGAAAAGCGACCACCACGGAAGAAGAACAATTTGAAGAAGGAATATGATTTTTCAAAAGGCGTGCGCGGCAAATTTTACAACGCCGATGCCGAATTTAATTTGCCGATTTATCTCAAACCGGAAATATCGGAATTCGTAAAAAAATTAGCCGTCGAGAAAAATCTCGACCAAAACCAAATCGTCAATATGCTTTTGAAAAAAGATAAAGAGATTATCGAAATATGAATGTTCTAAAATTTTATTGATTTGCCGAATTGTATGTAGTATAAATGTTTCCGCACATAAGGGAGTTATGCCGAGGTTTAGCATAACAATTAGAGCAAATTCAAGGTTGATGTATGGGCAGAAACCCGCGCGTGAGCAAGGGTGCTTCAAGTTGAGCGTTTTGCACCCTTGCTCACGCGCGGGTTTCTGCCTTTGAATGCCATACGCTAATCTAAAATCTGCTCTAACTGGTCAACTTTTTGTGAAACCGGCGGTTGTGATAACTTGAAAGTAGAATGTCTATCTTCTCAAAAATTGATGAACTTTGTGATTGCGGCACTTTGCAAAATGCCGCTGACAATCCCGACTTGCCGATTGTGTTTGACGCAAAGCTAAACGAGTTTCATTTTGTTTACGATGTGAATGGTCGAAAGGGTCAGATGAACATTTATCATTGTTTCCTCTGTGGGGGCAAAGCACCAGAATCCAAACGCCATTTACAGTTTGCAACGATTTCTGACAATGAGCGTTTTCGTTTACGGGAATTGATTAATCTTTTGAAAACTTTGGATGATGTTTTGACCGTTCTTGGCAAACCCGACCAAGATTATGCTGACGGCGTAATGATTATGTTGCCGGAAATGGAAGACAATCCACCTAAAGAACAAGCGTATCGAAATTTGGTCTATGAAAAACTTTCCGATGTTGCTGACGTTCGGGTTACAATTTACCCAAATGAGCGCGTCGGAATTGGTTTCACAGGCAAGTATATTGGAGACAAAAACGAAGCGTTAAAGGCAATGGACGAGTTAACTTAGTCGTTAATCCAAACTCACCAAAGTCAAACTCGAAGTTCCGTTCATTCCGTTGAGCGCGTTTTTGAGCATTGGGACGATGTTTTCGGCTTCCATATAATCTCTGCCTAACAGTTTGCGAAAGCGTTTGTCTTTGGTTTCGCCGGTTAATTCTTTGAGCATTCCTTTGAAAAATGAGGTGACGAGTTCGGGCGCGAATTGTTTGCCGGAATTTCTTTGTAAGTCTTCGATAATTTCGTTTGCCGGACGACGGCGTTTGTATGGTCGGTCGGTCGTCATCGCGTCGAACGAATCGGCTAAGTTCACTACTTTGGCAATATACGGAATTTCTCTGTCCATCAAACCGTCGGGATAACCGCGTCCGTCCAATCTTTCGTGATGATATTTTGCCGCCAGCGGAACGTCGGCGTATGGATGATGAATCGGCAGGAGAATCTCGTAGCCGACTCCGGGATGTTTATTGAGTTCGGCGGATTCTTTGGCGTTGATGCGATACGGCGCGTTGATGATGTTGCGTTCGACGGTTAATTTGCCGACATCGTGCAAGTAACCGGCGACCGCCGCGCCTTCGATTTCGTCTTCGCCCCAACCGAGTTCCTGCGCGATGATTTCCGAGTATTTGCCGACTCTGACGGAATGACCTTCGGTGTATTTGTCCTTGCAGTCAATCGCCGTCGCAAACGCTTTGACCGTATCTTTGTAGGTGTGGCGCAAATCGTCGTAAAGTTTGCGGTTTTCGTCGGCGCGTCGTTCGAGTTCCGACATCAGATTTCGTTGAGCAATGCCGACTCCGATGTGCCGCGACATCGCGCAAATAATGTCTTTATCATAAGCCGAATAAGGTTCGCCGTTTGCCTTTTCGCCCAAAAGAATCACGCCGACAATCTCGTCACGAATGACGAGCGGCACGAGCAGTTCGATTTTTTTCTTCTCGAAACTCGCATCGTAAATCTGAAAAAACGGCAAAACCTTTGCCTGCGCGACTTCAATCGGAGCTAAACCGTTGGTCAAAAACTGGCGTTCGTCTTCGTAACAAAGATTCAGACTGAGCGGAAATTCTTCGCCTAAGCCGCGCACGACGAGCATATTCAGTTCGTGTCCGAACCGCGAATACCGCGCCACACCGCCGCGCATAATCCCCAAACTGCCGAGAACCAGATGCAGCGACGTGCGAATCATCTCCTGAAAATTCTGCTTGTGCGCGACCTCGTAACCGAGTTCGGCAAGCGCGCCGAAGGTATGAATCAGTTTTTGTTGATTTTCCATTTTTAAGTTTAGAAAGTTCGGGAAGTTCGGGAAGTTCGGGAAGTGCGAAGATTTTTCTTCCTAAACTTCCCAAACCTCCCGAACTTCCCGAACTAATTCAAAGTAACGTGATTGGTTAATCCCAACATTTCAAAAAGCTCGACGGTTTCGTTTTTGACATCGGAGAAAACGACTTCCGCGCCTGCGTCCTGCGCCGCGTCAATCACGCCTAAAAGAATCGAAACGCCGATGCTGTTGACGATTTCGGTTTCGGCAAAATTGACGACGAGTTTTTTCACGCCCGAATCAAGCCGCTGCCGGCATTCACGTTCGATTTTTTCGCCGCTGAGTTTGTTGAGGTAGTCACCGGCAAACACAGTTGCCGTTTCGTCCGCTGTTTGAGCAGACACAATTATAGTTGTATTCACGCTTTGATTTGTTACCTTTAAGGATGATTTAGATCTCGAAACCTAAAGTAAAACTTTAACTGCTAATTGTCAACTAATTTTTGAGATATTTTGTCATTGAAATGCGCGTGCCGTCATCCATCTGTTCAAATTTCACTTCGTCCATCAGATTTTTCATTAGTTTCAAACCCCAGCCGCGACGACCTTCGTTCGGTGAAATTTCCTGTGCCTTTTTGTCGGAGAGGCGCAGTCCGCGATTTGAAATCGTGATGATAATTCGATCATCTTCGACCGTGAATTTTTGGTAAATTTTGCGGTCGGGACTGTGCGAATGTTCGGTTGCGTTGATGCAGGCTTCGACCAGAGCCGTTTTAATTTGATTGATTGCCTTTGGCGCGAAATGGTGGCGTTTGGCGATTTCTTCGACGGTTTGCGCGGCGATCAGTTCGGTATCTTCGCCCATCGGGACGACCATTTCGTATTCGTTCGCCTTCAATTTTTCGCCTAAAACGTCTTTCGCACCGATCAATTCGACGAGCAGTTCGACTTGTTTTTTGCTTGAACCGAAGGCATTTCTGAGGCGTAAAATTTCGATTGCTTCGGGCGCGAAACCTTCCGGCGCGACGAGCCAGATTTTATAATTCGGGAAATTACACATCAGCGCGATCATTTCCAGACGATCACACCAAAATTCGGTAAGTTCTTTTTTCGCTTCAAGTTTCGAGTCAATTTCAGCGGCGATCCAGACCGTTTCGTCGTCGTCCGTGTATTTCGATTCGATAAAACCGAGCGCGACCGCCGAGCGTTCACGTTCGACAACCTGCGCGAATTGCGGATAAAACGAAACCGTGTGCGCCGTGTAAATCACTTGCGGCAGCGTGATTTTTTCAGTTTCGTTTTTTAATATTTTCAGAATTTCCGTGTTTGGTGTGCCTTTTAATTCGTCCTTAAAGCGCGAATAATCAATGATGCTTCGCGGAATTTCCTGACAGTCGAAAACGCCTAATAATTCGCGCAGACCGATTGACGAATTGCGGCGATAAAAGTCCGCCATCAATTTCGGCGCACGTTTCAAAAATTCCGAAAGCATTTCGCCGAACGTCAGTGCGCGGTTCTGCAAAACGGTTTCAAGCCGGAAACGCGCCTTCGTATAATCGCTCAAAGCCAGATTTTCGCGCATCGTTTCAGCAAGATTTGTCGTCAGACGAACGATTTCACTCGTGTTCAAAAGCCGCATCGTCCGCGCAAATTCCGCGTCCGTTAAATTCGTCCGAAACTGCCACACTTCGGTCTGCGCTTTTTCTTCGTCAATCGTCAAACCGTCGAATAAAAGACTCACCAAATGTTTCTGCGTTTCGACTTTCGGCGTGATCTCGGCGAAAGCCGCGTCGTAAAACTTGCCGATTTTGCCGCCGAAAATTTCGTCGGCGTAAATCCTCTCGACTTTTTGAAAACTATCGAGCGCGAGATTTTTTTCGCTTGCCGATTGCATCAGAAATTTGATAAAAAAAGGATTTCCGTCAAATTGAACAACCAGCAGATCGCGCGTTTGTTCGTTGATTTTTAGGTCATATTTTTCCGCGAGATTTTCGACGAGCAAACCCGAATCGGCGAATGAAAGCGGTTTGATTTGTAAATTTTCAAAATCCTGCGCTTCCCTGCCGAAGAGAAATCTGCGTCTTCCGCCAAACACGAACGGCACGTCGGAACGCGAAAAAATCTCGTTTAACTGCTCGACAAAATCAATGTCGCCGTCAAAATATTCGGCTTCGTGCAAGTCGTCAATCATCACGAAAAACTTTGCGCCGTTTGAGAGCGCACGGAGCGGCGCACTCAGACAATTTTTAACGAAAGCATTGTTGTTATTGAGCTTGCTGTCGGCTTGACAAGTTTCGATCAGACGGTCAATCCAGTAACCGTCGCTCGGCAGCGCAAGTTCGGCGAGTTCGCAAACATCACCTGCCGCGTCGAGAATTTTGCTGTCCTGACGGCGAAATGCGACCGTCTGCTGCAAGAAATTTTGGAGAAATCTGGTCGCCGATTGTTTGGCGTTTTTGTCCGATTTCCGAAGCGCAAAATAAAACGGGATAATTTCGCCCTGTTCGTCAAAAAGCTGATCGTAAAGCTGGCGTAAGAGTTCAGAAACGCCAATCGTCGGCGCGGCGGAAACGAGCATTCCGCGTGCCGAATTTTCGCCTTTCGCGTGGCGTAAAAGTATGTCAATTTCGCGGCTTCTGCCGATAAAATCTGCGACCGGAATGTTTGCTAAAATTTTTTCGCGCTGTAAATTCATTTCAGACTCTCGTAAATCAATTTTTATTTCAACGAAGATTGGAGCGCAAGCATCCTTGCTTGCGTGAATTAGTTAAAATCGCCGCGAAGATTTTCATTCTTCGGCACTATACGCAAGCAAGGATGCTTGCGCTCCAGTCAAAATTCGCCTTTATTGCTTATCTTCCTTGATATTCTCGTAAATCTGCACATTATTTCTGCCTTTGCGTTTGGCTTCGTAGAGAGCCTTGTCTGCCGCGACGATCAATTCCTGCGCCGAATTTAATTCTAAACAACAACTGGCGATGCCGATGCTGACCGTGATTTGACGGTTTGAAAATTCGGCTGACGCGATGTTTTCGCGGAGGCGTTCGGCAATGGTTTCGGCTTCGCCCGGAGTCGTCTGCGGCAGCAGAATCGAAAATTCCTCGCCGCCGTAACGCGCCGCGACATCCGCGCTTCGCAGCGTTTCGCGCAGACTGTGACCGACCATTTTCAGAGCTTTGTCGCCTTCCGCGTGTCCGAACGTGTCGTTGAATGATTTGAAATCGTCCACGTCAATCATCATAAAACTCATCGGATAACCATAGCGATTCGAGCGTTTGATTTCTTCCGACAGGCGTTCTTCCAAGTAACGCCGATTGAGCAGTCCGGTCAGCGCATCCGTCACGGAAAGCTGTTCAAATTCGCCCGCTTTGTTTTTCAGCGCGGCACGGTCAATCAACACTGCCACCTGCGGCGCAATTGCGTTCAAAAGATCGAGATCGTATTCAGTGTAAGCCAAACCGTCGGCTTTGTCGGCGACGTTTAGAACTCCGATGCGGCGGTCGCCGATGCTGAACGGATAACTGATAAACGAATTCGTTTTGTATTTCCAATCAAGCGGCGCGGGCTGTAAACCAATTTTGCCGACATCCGCGACAACGACGGGTTTGCCGTTTTGCAGGACGAGCCGCGCGACTCTTTCGCCGATGTTTTCGCGTTCGTTTTTGATGTTGTCGGCGGTCGCGCCAACCGCTGCTTTGACGGTTAGCGTGTCGCTTTTTTCGTCAAAGACGAGCAGCGAACTGCGTTCGGCACGCATTAATTCGGCGGAAACGCGCATCAGGTTCGACCAAAAATCTTCGGTGTCAATATTTTTCAAACTCGCGTTAAATTTTTCGACGGCATTGGCGAGCCAGTTGCGGCGTTTGACTTCTTCACGCAGACGGAGAATTTCGAGTTCGGACGCGACCGTTTTGCAGAATCTCGAAATGTGCCGTTTCGTCCTTTCGCTCGTGATTTCATCGGCGGCGACTAACGCGCTCTGAATCTCGCCGCCGACCGAAATCGGGAAAAGCAAAATTGTTTGACGGTCGTTTTTTTCGTCTTTGGCGCGTTCACGCAGTTCGAGCGAAACTTCTTTTTCAAGTGCGTCAAACAATAATTTATCGTCTGCTGGAAGACTGATCTTAAATTGCCGCCCTTTCAAACCGCCGGTTGCGGCAATGCTTTCAAACTGGTTTTCGCGGCGTTCAAGCCACGCCAGACTTGATAAATTATAACGCTGTGCTAAAAATCGCATCGTCGAGAGACACGCATCCCGATACGCCAGATTAAACAGCGAACCGAACAGCGAACGCCACGCGGCGATCTCTTCGTTTTCCTCGTTCGTTTTTTTGGTTATTTGTTCGATTTCAGCCGATGTTTGCTGATGAAACTGCTCGATCAGTTTATTTAATTCTGTAGTTTTCGGCGGTTCATCAATTGCTTGGATTTCATCTTTTAACTCATCCGCTGACGCAGATGGTTCCGACTTGAATTCTAAAGTTTCAAGCCGCTTTGCGACAGTTTCAAGATTTTTCGATGAACCGCTGATTAAGACATTTTCAAAAAATCCGGTCGGCGGAAATTTGCTCCAATCGCCGGAAACCGCGCGTTCGGTTGCCTTGCGGTAATTTTCGGCTTTCGTAAATGTGCGACCGACAATCGCCACGAGCGATTTTTCGCTTTTCAGCGGCACCGCCAGACAATCGAGTCCGGCGTAACATTGATACGGCACAGATTTTCCGGCTTCGGTTGCCATTTGGAAAGCACGACCGCAAAATTCTCCGCAACGCGGCGCAAATTCTTCGGACGCGTATAAAATTTCGCAAATCGAATTGTTATTTGCTTTTGAGACAGACGAATTTTCGTCAACCAAAATTATCGCCAGACCGCTTTCGTCGGCTAGTTTTTCAGTCGGATTATCTTGGAGTTCAATTGTCCGTTCGATTTTGTCCATTTCCATTACCGAAAACTCTTAAAAGTTTTCGAATGAGTTCAGCAAGATTTATGCTTAAAGCTAAAGAGAATTAATCGGCGCAAGATTTCAATAAATTTGAGCTAAATTTTGAGCATATTTTTATTATGGCATACAAGTTGTTGCCAATTCTACCGCATCGATAAAACGAATCAATATCAAACACATTTCGTTTTTGGTTAGATAGATTCACGGAGGATTTTATGGATAAAAAATTAGACGGAGTAAAAGTTGCGATTCTGGCAACCGATGGATTTGAGCAAAGCGAACTTTTCGAGCCAAAAAAAGCCCTGGAAGAAGCCGGCGCGGAAATTTCGATTGTCTCGCTAAAATCAGGCGAAATTAAAGGCTGGAATCATACCGATTGGGGAAATTCGATTGAAGTTGATTTAACAATTGACGAAGCAAGTGCAGACAATTTTGACGCTTTGCAGCTTCCGGGCGGCGTGATGAATCCCGATAAACTGCGGATGGACAAAAAAGCCGTCGCCTTTATCAAAGCATTTTTCGACGCGGGCAAACCGGTCGGCGCAATCTGTCACGCGCCGTGGACATTGATCGAAGCCGATGTTGTGAGCGGCAGAAAAATGACATCGTGGGCATCGCTTCGCACTGATTTGGAAAATGCGGGCGCAGAATGGGTTGACGAAGAAGTTGTCGTTGACAACGGACTCATCACAAGCCGTAAACCGGACGATATTCCGGCGTTTAACAAGAAAATTATCGAAGAATTTGCCGAAGGCGTTCACAATCGTCAAAAATCGGCGGCGCAATAATTTGATACAGACGTGTTTCGATACGTTTCACCAAAAATTCGGCAAATTTATCGAAATGCTGTATTTACAAGCTGAAAACTTTTGGCACACGGATTGTCTAGGTAAAAATATACGTTAGAAACGTAATTTACAGGTCAAAGGGAGATTTAAGGTTATGATTAACGATTACGAAGCAACAAACGCAATTACGGATGAAAACTACGCAACGGCGGATACTGATAGAACTTCAGTTACCAACGATGATGTAATTTCAACGGTTAACGGTTTAATTGAAACTTGCAAAGACGGTCAGGAAGGTTTCAAACAGGCGGCGGAAGGTATTCAAAATTCACAATTGAAGTCGGTTTTTTATGAACTCGGACAGCAACGCGCCCAATTTGTCGGCGAATTGCAGGGTTTAGTTCGTGAACTCGGCGGCGACCCTGAAAATTCGGGAAGTTTCACGGGCGCAATTCATCGCGGTTGGATCAACATCAAATCAGCCGTCACCGGACAGGACGACACGGCGATTTTGAACGAGTGCGAACGCGGCGAAGACGTGGCAAAAAATGCTTACAAACAGGCATTGGAACTGAATCTTCCGGCAAATGTTCAATCAACAATTCAAACGCAGTACTCAGCCGTTCAAACAGCACACGATCAGGTTAAAGCGTTGCGCGATTCGTCAAGCAATACGAGTTCAACGACTGCAAATACGGGTTATTAATTTCGAGTTAATATATATTTTCTTTTCATTTAGCTCCTTAAAGCGGAAAAAGGCTTGCAGCGTTGCAAGCCTTTTTCTTTATGATAATTAAAAATTTTTATTGTAGTTTACATCTTTTTTTATACTACAATTTTGTGTTTTTAACTTTCCTTTGGTTTTGATTTTTGTAATGAACATTCCTGACTAATTCTTTTTAGTGAGAGAACAGATTTGTTTTTGCTATCAATTTTTGTTGCTGATTCAAGATAATTTCGAAATTGCTGACAATCACCTCTAATAAAGTAAATTTTAGCCAATTCTATGTGTCCATCAATTAAATTAAAATCCCAATACAAAGCTGTTCTAAGATTAGAAATAGCATTTTCAAAGTTGCCTTGTTTCGAATAAATTTTACCTACTTCCAAATAAGCTTTTGCATTCATTGGATCTGTGATTAGTTCACGTTTGTAGTTTGCTAATTCATCATTTGAACTTGAATCAAAATTATTGTTATTTGGTGTAGGAGTTATTGCCAAGGGGTTATTTGGAATCTCTACTTTCCACTTTTGTCCCGTATTTGGATTAAGACAAATAATTTCCTCTAATTCAAAATGAATACCTGAAATTACTGCGTTTGACGATGAAAAATCATTAGACCAAAGATAAGGCTCAACGATTCTTCCTGCAAAAGCAATTTGTAATTTTTTGTCATTTGCCGCAGCAACCGTTGGTGGCATTGAAACAAATGATTTTACTTTTTTCCCCAACTTTTTGGGGACTATAAGATAAATAATCTGCCCCGAACTCTGGCTTAAAATGGGTATGTTTGTGGTGTAAGAAGTTTCAATAAAATTAAATTCAAAACTCCACAATTCTTTATCGGCATCGTAATCTGCGCCATCGTATGTTACAGAACCTGTTCCCGAATCATAAAGAAGATAAATTTTATCAGCAGCAGTATGTGTTTCAGATAACTTTATGTTGCGGAGAATACCAGATTTTCTTTTTTCCCAATCCGTGGTTTTTTCAAATTTGTCCTTTTGAAATTTATCTTTGTTATCAAACAAAGCAACTTGAACATCTTCAATATCTGGACAGAAAAATGATGTTTTGCAATAATTTTGCCCTGTTGTCATTCGTTTTGTTTTATTGATTTTTGCCCCATCTAACTTAGGGTTAGTATTCAACAGAATGTTTTTGGGAATTATCATTGTATTTTGCTTTGGAACAACATTTTTTTTTGCAACTATAGTTGAAGCAGATTTTAGTAATTTAATTGAGTTTCCGTGAATATATCCGCTAATTGATGGAGCCTCTTCTAAAACGGCAATATACCAACCTTTGATAAATGTTGAGGGACTAACCTTTATTTTTGCGCCCTTAATAACTACTGCAACAGTAGGAGAAGTATATGAAGGCTGTGTTCTTAAAAAATCGCTTTCAACAATTACAACCGCTGAATCAGGAGTTTTTTGTTGTTTTTGTTGAATAGAACTTGGTCGAGTATAAGTAGTTTGAGCAAAAACATCAGCAGATTCACCTGAAAAAATGAACCCAATAAAACTTATAACAGTGAAGAAAATAAATTTGAAACTTCGCATAATTACAAAAGCTTAAAGTCACATTAATTAGATTAAAAATGATTTTGACATAGGAGTTGCTAGAAAATATAGAATATCGGTAATTAAATGATTCTTGAAATCATTTTTGATATTTTATTAACAAACTTGAAAATATTTGATTTCTTCGTTTACAAATTCATAATCCACTCTATTGTTTGAAATGAAATTTATTTGTTAACAAATTTCATTAACATACGTCAAACTTTTGTTAAATTCAGATAAACAAAGCTAACAGATAAAGCTAAATCAGTAGAATAAAAACCTTCCATACAAATCTTTTAAATCAACTCCCAATTGCGCCCAAACCTTCCGCTTTGTTCACGTCAATATCAGGATTTTCGGGTGAAATTCTGATACAGGCGGCGAAATGAGCAGGCTTGATTTCAATGAGCTGCGGGACGATTTGTTTGCATTCGGCAATCGCATACGGACAGCGCGTGTGAAAATGACAACCCATAGGCGGATTGATCGGCGACGGCACATCGCCTTTCAAAATTACCCGTTCGCGCTTCGCCTCAATTTCGGGGTCAGGCACGGGAACGGCGGAAATCAATGCTTTGGTATAAGGCATCAGCGGATCACGATAAACCGTTTTCGCATCGCCGAGTTCGACAATTTTGCCGAGATACATCACGGCAACACGGTCGGAAACGTGACGAATTGCCCGCAGATCGTGCGAGATAAAAAGATAAGTCAGATTCTTTTCGGCTTGCAGTTTATTCATCAGATTCATAATCTGCGCCTGAATCGAAACGTCCAAAGCCGAAATCGGTTCGTCGGCAACGATGAATTCGGGATCAACCGCGAGTGCGCGGGCGATACCGATGCGCTGCCGCTGTCCGCCGGAAAATTCGTGCGGATAACGCTTCACGAAACGCCGCGACATTCCGACGGTTTCCATCAAATTTTGAACGCGTTCTTCAACTGATTTTCCGTTTGAAAGATTGAACGTGCGAATCGGTTCGCCGATAATTTGCCCGACATTCATTCGCGGATTAAGCGAAGCATACGGGTCTTGGAAAATCATCTGCAAGTTTTTGCGCTCGTTCCGCATCTGCGACTGCGACAGATTCGCCAAATCCTTGTTGTTATAAAAAACCTGTCCGCCGGTCGGTTCGGTGAGCCGCAAAATCGCCTTGCCGAGTGTTGATTTGCCGCAGCCTGATTCGCCGACTAAGCCGAGCGTTTCACCGCGCCGAATGTCGAGCGAAACGCCGTCAACGGCTTTAACAAATTTGCTTCTAGTACTTTTGATAACTAAATCGTTCTGTTCGGTTGCGCCCCCCATATTCGGACTGCCGCGAAATCCCCGAAACGTCTGGCTCATCAGATTTAATAAACCACCGCCGCCGGCTTTGTAATAAACCTGCAAATTTCTAATCGAAAGCAAAACTTCGCTATTTTCGTCAAAACGACTTTGCGCGGCTAAATTTCGAACGCGTTTGGCAGTTTCGGCATCGTAATTTTCCGTCGTTCTTTCGGTTGGAGAGAGTTCTGAGCCAGACGTTTCGACGGTAATATTTTCAGTGACCAATTCGTCGTTGCCGTTTATTTCGTTTGGAAATTCGTTTTCTGTCATAAACTTTTTAATTAACTTTCGGAGCCTCGATATTAAACTTTTTGTCGTAATCGTAAACAGTTGTTTGTTTCTGTTTTTGCCCGCCAATGTTGGCTTCGACTTCGTTTTTTAACTGCAATCCACTGTCGCTGGCAATCCATATTTTGGTCGTTGCTTCACCGACTTTGTGACTGTAAACAGTGGTGTCTCTGCCGTTAAGTTTTTCCTTGCCGACGATTTGCACTTCCTTTAAGTTTTTTACTGCTTCGGCGATTCCCGCTTTTGTCTGCGAATTAATCACCGCGCCGATATTATCGTCAAGTTTCGTCCATTTACCGTTTTGATTTTCATACGAATCATTGCCGATCACAATCACTTCGCCGTCTGTTTTCCTGATGCGGTAACGGTCGGGCGCAATATACTCCATTTCGGCGTTCGCTTCGGGTGTTGTTTCGCTGCTGATTTTTGCCGACCAAGATTCCATTTTTTGAAGTTTCTGCGTCGCGCTGATAATGTCGGCGCGCGGATTTACGCCCGCCGTGTAGGTTTCTTCCTTTACGGCTTCAACTGTCTCCGGTGTTTTCGCTGCCGTATTTGCCGGCGGCGCAGTGACCGCAGTATTTTTGACTTCTTCCTTTTTCGTGCAGCCGCTTAAAATTAAAGCGATTGCCATTAAAATTAAAATGTTTTTCATACTTCCCTACTTGACCCTGTTCGCCAATGATTCGGCGTAAACTTCCCCTGCAAAATGGCACAACGATTGGTGATTTTCGTTAATCTGCACGAACGGCGGATATTCGGCGCGGCACAAATCAACGGCACGTTCGCAGCGTTCGGCGAACGGACAACCCGGCGGCAGATGCGCGACATCGGGCGGCAAACCCGGAATTTGATAAAGGTCTGTGCCGTCTTCGTGCGCCGGATCGGGAACGCTCTTCAGCAAACCTTTCGTGTATGGATTTGCCGGAGTCGCAAACAATTCCTTCGTCGGTGCCTGCTCGAAAACCTTTCCGGCATACATCACGATAATCTTTTCGGTCATTCCCGCGACCACGCCGAGATCGTGCGTAATTAAAATCACGGATGTGCCGAATTTTGTCCGCAAATCCTTGATTAATTCCAAAACCTGCGCCTGAATCGTGACATCCAAAGCGGTCGTCGGTTCGTCGGCAATCAATAATTCGGGATCGCAGCTCAAAGCCATCGCAATCATTACGCGCTGGCGCATTCCGCCCGAAAACTCGTGCGGATAACTGTCAACCCGATTTTCCGCGTCGGGAATGCCGACCGTTTTCAGCATCTTAATCGCGTGTTCGTAGGCTTGCTGTTTCGTGTGTCCGAGATGCAGCCGCGTAACTTCCATCAACTGCGTCGAGATTTTCAGAAACGGATTGAGCGAAGTCATCGGGTCTTGAAAAATCATCGCCATCCGTTTGCCGCGAATTTTCCGCACTTCGTCAATCGAGAGTTTGCGAACGTCTATGCCGCTGAAAATGATCGTGCCGTCAACGATTTTTCCCGGAGGTTCGGGAATCAGCCGCATCACGGAAAGATTCGTCACCGATTTGCCGCTCCCCGATTCGCCGACAATGCCAAGCGTTTCGCCTTTTTTCAGTTCAAAAGTGATACCGTCAACCGCTTTGACCACGCCGTCTTCCGTCTGAAAATACGTTTTCAGATTGCTGACCGATAAAATTGTGCCGTTTGTTTCGCTCATTATTAATTTTCTTCTTTACACTGCCGGATGCCCGAATTTTCGACAATATCTATGACCGTGACGACTTTTTTGCCTTTGAAATTTGCGTAGAAAAAATTCACGCCGCGATATTCGAGTCCGTCTTTTGATTTGCCGTAGATTTTATAAATATCTTCGAGCGTGCTTTTGCCCAAAACTACGCCTTTACTCGTTTTTGCCTGAAACGGTGCGCGGATTTCGATGTCGAAAATCTCCTTGTTTTTGTCCGATTGACAGATATAAAACGCGAGTCCGAGTTTCGCGTAAGTCATTTGATAAGAATACTTTTTGTTTGTCACCCATTTATAATCCTTACCGTATTTTTTGACGACATCAACCATCGTTGACTTGCCGATTTTTACGCCGTCAATGCCGACACCTTCTTTCACGATTTTGAGATTTTTAGTCTGCTCGGTCTGTTTCGCCTTTGTATCTTCTTTTACTTTTTTTATATCTTTTTTCTGTTGTGCATTTACCGGAAACGCAATCATCGCGGCAAACGCCGCCGCCAAAACCACTGAAAAAAATCCTTTTCTCATCAAATCTCTCCTGTTAATTTTTATCAAAAATCAGGGGCAATTATACTATTTAACGGTTTCAAGCCAATTTTCAAAATCAAGCAAAACGTCAAATTGATCTTCTTTTTGGCTTCGATTCAAAAATCCGGTTAAAACTTGCGTCGTCAAAATCGGCAAAGCAAGACTGTTTTCGCGCAAAAGATATTCGCCTCTCTCCGAAAGTTCAAAAATTCGCAAAACTTCGTCATCGTAAAGCCAAAATTCCCTTATTCCGAATGCGGCGTAAATCTCAAACTTGTCATCTGATTTATGGCTTTCATCAATTTCAATCACGAGATCGGGCGGCGTGTCCGTTTCATCATCAAACAATTCTTTTTTGAAACTGGCTTTGTCGTAATTTTGAATGTAATAAGATTCGTCCGGGTCTGCGCCTTTGCGAACTTTATTGGAAATCAAAGTCATCGAACCGGCGGGAATCATTTTCACACGCAATGCCAAACTCGTTACTGTAATTAAATTATTTAAAAACCGCGATTTGTTATCGTGTCTGAAACCCTGCACCATAATTTTTAAGATTCCGCGATTGTAACTTACTTTGTAGTTGGTTTCTCCGACAATCGTTTCACATAATTCGACATAATCTTCCCAGGATATGCCGTATAAAACCTTAGTTTCATACGGCACTACATCGAAAAGAATCTCCTTTAAATCCAAAACTTCTGCAATCATAAAAATCTAAAACTTGCGCGTTTGCGGATCAAGCGCATCGCGCAGACCGTCGCCTAAAAAGTTCAGTGAAAACAAGGTCAAAGCCATCGTCACACCCGGAAAAATCAATTGCCACGGGAAGATGGCAATGTTTTTGATGCCGTCCGATGCGAGACTTCCCCACGAAGCGAACGGCGGCTGAACGCCGATTCCCAAGAAAGACAAAAACGCTTCGGTCAGCATTACACTCGGAATTGTCAGAGTCGCATACACAATTACGGGACCGAGTGTGTTCGGGACGAGATGCCGGAAGACGATTCCGAAAGTCGAAACGCCGGTCGCCCGTGCCGCCAACACGAATTCCTGATTTTTCAAACTCAAAATCTGTCCGCGTACGACTCGCGCCATTGTCAGCCACGAAACTAAACCGAGTGCGAAAAAAAGTAAAAAAATCTGGCTCAATCCCTGATTATTCGCGCCGCCGAATTTTGCCGAAAGCCACGCAATCCAATCGGGCATATTCGGTCCGCCGAATACCGACAGCAAAACGATCACGATCAAAATGTAAGGAATCGAGTAAAGAATATCCACGATTCGCATCATCAGATTATCAAGCGCGCCGCCGGCGTATCCGGCGATTGCGCCGTAGGAAACACCGACAATCAACGAAACAACCGTCGAAATAATCCCGACCATCAGAGAGATTCTGCCGCCCTGTAAAACCCGCGCGAGAATGTCGCGTCCCGCGTCGTCGGTTCCCATCAGGTGCTGCATTGAAGGCGGAAAGGCTTTCACTAAATTGCCGTCCGGCGGAATAAAATCAAAGGTATAACCTGTCGTCCATTGGATAATCGCGGGACCGATGATGACGGCAATCACCATCAGCGTAATAACGATCAAACCAAAAACGGCTAACTTGTTTTTTAACAGACGCTTCCACGCATCTTTCCAGAGCGACGCACCTTTCACTATTTCTGTATTCTCTGCCATAAATTTACTCGTAACGAATTCGCGGGTCTAAAAATCCATAGGAAATATCAACTATCAAATTGAAAACCATAATCAAAATCGAAAGAAACGCAACGATTCCCAAAATTAAAGGCTCGTCCCGACTCAGCACCGATTGGAGAAAAATATTGCCTAAACCCGGCAGCGCGAAAACTTTTTCGACGACGACTGTTCCTGCCAAAAGTCCCGCAAGTGCCGGTCCCGTAAACGAAATAACCGGAATCAAGCCGCCGCGAATCGCGTGACGAAGCAGCACGGTTTTCTCGTCTAAACCTTTGGCGCGCGCCGTGCGAATGTAGTCGGAACGCATTACTTCGAGCATTCCGGCGCGTGTCAGCCGCGCAATATATGCCGCATAAATCGCCGACAAAGTAATAACGGGCAAAATCAATCCCGAAAGACTCCAACGCGCCGGCGGCAGCCAGTAAAGCCAGAGCGAAAATATCAAAATCAGGATCGGACCCAAAACAAAATTCGGCACTGAAAGTCCGAGCATTGCGAGCGACATCGAACCGTAATCGAATCCCGAATTTTGCCTCAGCGACGCAACGATTCCCGCCGTCAAACCAATCGCCAACGCCAATAAATACGCCAGTAAACCGATAATCGCCGAATACGGGAAATGCCGCCAAATCAGTTCATTAACCGAGACTCCTTCGTATTTGAGCGAATCGCCGAAATCACCGCGCACGATGTTTCCCATCATAATCGCGTATTGCTGATACCAGGGTTTGTCGAGTCCGTATTTCTTCTTGATATTTTCTTCGACCGCCGGCGGAAGTTTCTTTTCCTGCGTGTAAAAATTTCCCGGCGCAATTCGCACCAAAGCCCAAGTCAGCGTGATGACCAGCAACGCCATTGGAATAATCAGCAGTAATCTGCGAATGATGAAACTCAGCATAATTTTATTTTGTCCCAAAGAATACTAACCCGTCGTTATTCTCCCATTGTTGATTTCAATGTTTTGAGCTGCGCTTCGACTTGCGGATCACTCGTGTTTAGAAGATTTTCGACGTTCGTGTCCCATTTGTTTTGGTCGCGTTCGATATAGACTAATTTCCAAGGGAAAAGTGTTCCCGGATTCGGATACATTCCTTTTATATAAGGCTTTTTCAACCAATTTGTCGCGTTGATCGTCAGTGGAATCGAAGGCAACTGATCCATCACATAATATTCGGCGCGGGCGAGTTTTTCGTAACGCTTTTGCGGATCGAGTTCGGCGTTTGCATCGTCGAGCAGTTTGTCATATTTCTCGTCGTGGAAGCCCGCGCCGCCGTCATTTTGTTCGCCGTATTGCAAACCCAAAAACGTGTATGGATCCATATAATCGCCCGACCATAAACTCTGCGCCAATCCCTGATACTGCAAAGCATTTCTGAACGGCAGAAACGTCTTAAATTCCATATTTTGAAGCGGCACGGTAACACCTAAATTTTGTTTCCACTGCGCTTGAATAAATTCGGCGATTGCCCGGTTCGATTCGCCGGTATTAAATGTCAGCGCGATTTTATCGGTCGGGAAACTCGGACACGCAAAAGTATTGCCGGTCTGCTCGACTTTGAAACCGGCATCCGTCAAAATTTTGCGGGCATTTTCGGGATTGAATTGCTTTTTCTGCTTTGCCCAGTCTTCCGGGGAAATTTTGCGTTCGATTCTGACTTCTTCACCGACTTTTTCCATCGCTTTATCGTAATCGGGGAAAATTCCCGAAGGTGTCAGGTTATAGAGCGGTTTGGTGATTTTGCGATACTGCGACAAAGCTACACGGTCAATCGCCAACGAAAAAGCCCGCCGGATTTTGGCATTATCGAACGGCGGTTTGCGAACATTAAAGCTGTAATATGAAGTCGCATTTTCGGGCAAATTCATATATTCGTCTTTAAACTGCGACACTTCATCAATCCACGAAGCCGGAACGCTGTGATTCAAAATAGCGTCAACTTCACCCGATTTGTAAAGATTCAGCATCGTTGACAATTCTTCGACCGGATAAAATTCGATGCCGTCGAGGTGAACATTTGCCGCGTCCCAATAATTCGGGTCGCGTTCGACAACCAGTTTATCGTATGGACGATGTTCTTTGACCTTAAACGCGCCGTCGGTCACGATATGTTCGGGTCGGGTCCAGTCTTTGCCCCATTTTTCAATCGCCTGCCGGGGAACAAGGCGGAAAAATTGATGCGTCAGCAGTCCCAAAAAGAACGGCGCAGGCTGCCGCAGAGTGATTCGCACGGTGTAATCGTCAATCGCTTCGATGCCGAGGTCTTTGCCCTCGACCGGAATGAGCGCGACGGCGGCGATTTCGTCAGGAAACGACTGTTCGAGTAAAAAACGGTTCGCATAAAACAATTTTCCGAGCGGTTTCTTTTTCGTTTTCGCTTTCTCGGCTTTCTTGGCTTCGTCGGTCATCTGCGCCAGTTCGTCGTCAATCTTTTTATTCGCAGTTTCGCGCTTTTTATTTTCCGCCGCGATTGCGTCCGCCAATTTTTGCGCGTCCGGCGACAATTTAATTTGTGCGAACCAATCCTGCGCGAAAAACGAATCGGTGTCGGCAACTTTGTTCAAACCGTTCGCCAGACTTTGTTTAGCCGCTTCGGAACACGCTGATTCGTTTACGCAGGCAAGCGCGTCAGGCGGAAGGTTCGCGCCTAAATATTTTGTCAAAGCGTCACCGCCGCTTTTAATTTTATTCGCCAGTGCCGGAGCGTTTTTCAAATCTGCCGACGTAAACTTAAAAACTTCCTTGAGTTTTACCGCCGGTTCGATTCCCTGTGCACGTTTGAGCGGTGCATCGTCCATTGTCAGACGGTCGGGCGATTGAATATATTTGTGAAAATCGGTTTCAGTTCCGAAAGACGGTTTTTCCTTCGGCGCGGTCGGTTCGTCGGCAACCTCGTTGTTTGTCACGAAATTGCCGTTTCTTTGGACGAAAACCTGATTTCCGTTGTAGGCTTCGGCATATTTGATAAAGTAGCCGAGCGAAACGGTTTGCGAAATTAAATCGGGCGAAAAACCGCGCCGGAAACTATACACGAAATCATTTGCCGTAATCGGTTTGCCGTCGCTCCATTTGGCGTTTTTGCGAAGATTAAAAATAAATTCATCAACATTCGGCGAAATTTTCCAACTCTCGGCAAGTGCCGGAATCGGCTGCAATGTTTTCGGATCATATTCGACCAAACCTTCGTAAAGTGCGGCATAAACCCGCGATTCGGGCTGACCGCCCGAAACCTGCGGATCAAGCGTCGCCGGTTCGGAACCCGAAATATAACGCAAAACATTGTCTGTCGGAAGATTTGTGCTGCCGAAATAACGGCTTTTTGCCTGCGTCGTGCAGCTAATCAAAAACGAGGCTAAAACGACGATTGCCGAAATCGAACGAAATTGAATAAAACTGATTCGTGTCATAATTCGATGCTCCATTTGATGAAACTTTCGGTTGTTGAATTGCTCTAAACTTTGGAGAGAACAGGACAAAAAATAAATTTAACTGCGCTAAATTTATCACGTTATAAGATTTATACGCAAGACGGTTTTAATTGGCAACAGTAGTCGGCAGTAAGCAGGAATCGTCAAACTGCCGACTGCCGCTGCCAACTGTATAGTGTCTTTTACGATTCACCGTTTGCCTTTTTCGGTTGCCAGTTATTATCAATTTTTACGTCTTTGAGCGAGGGCGCGTCGAGGGTATTTATCTCGAAACCTTGAATATACGGCTTGACCAGCGAATACGAAGTCGGGAAATAAAGCGGAATCGCCGGAACTTCTTCAATCGCTTCGTCCTCGGTCAAAATCGGCTGACCGGCAATAATTTCGGACGGTGCGTTCTTTTCGGCAGGCGATTCTGACGACTTTTGTTCTTCGGTCTTTTTAAATTCAGTATTTGAATTTTCGAGTGTTTTTTCCGTCGCCGGTTTGATCGGTTCGTTCGCCGAATTAGCAGCGGAAATCTCTATCGGCAAAGGAGTCGGCGGCGCAAAAATCGCCGATAAACCGGCGGATTCGTCCGCCGTCGGCATCACTACGCCGCGCCGTAAAATATCGAAATCGCCTTTTTGCCGTGCTATTTCGAGGTCTGCCGGTTCTTTGACGGTAATCACCGTATCAATATTGAGTGTTTGTTTCCACATTTTCACGACGGCTTTCGCAATGCGCTGCTGAACGTCGTTGCGATTAATGACAAGGCGCACGACCGGAAAATCTTCGCCGTCGGGAAATCCGGCTTCCGCAAGAAGTTTTTTCGCACGGGTCTTGTCCTGCACGAATTGTTCGTCACCGTCTTCGTCAAACGGCAGAAAACCAAGCGCAGGCTTGGTCGAACCGTCCATTTCGTCTTCGGTCAGACGTTCGCGCTCAATCGAGATCGCCAAAGCTTCGCGGATACGCTGATCGTCAAACGGTTTTTTGTTGCGGTTAATCTCGTAAAAATTCAGCGCACTGTGAATTTTTCGCTGAAAATCGTCGTAAGGTGTCAGTAATTTTAGCGCAAGCGGTTCAAAATCAATGTTCGTAATCGCATCAATCTCACCGTTTCGATATGCTTCCAAAGCCTTTTCCGCATTATCTTTTGTGATAAAACTGACTCGTTCGAGTTCGACTTTATCCTTTCCGAAAAAGTGTTCGGAGCGATCAAGCGTGACGATATTCTGCCCGATTGAAGAAATGCGAAATGCGCCGTTGGTAACGATTGCAGCATTCAATTTTCCGGCGACAAAACTGCTTCCGTCGCCGTAAATCGGGCGAAACATCGGATGCGCGACGAGCGCGGGAAAATCTTCGTCCGGCTCTTTAAGTGAAATTTTCAACGTCAAATCGTTGATCGCTTCGACACCGAATTTAACCACAGGCAGCGTTTTCGGCTTTTCCTTTTCAGGTTTTGACGATTCAGGTTTGTCAATCGGTTTTTCGATGATTGTCGGCGACGATTTGACCTCTAATTTCGGCGCGGCATTCGTATTTGAAACAGGATTTTTGAGAATCGGCAAACTCGGATTAACGAGCGGTTTCGACAAAATATCAACTTCCGTTCCTCTAATAATCGTTACCGGAATTTCCGGTTGCGGTAGTTTCATTCCGACAATATTTTCAAGCAGTTTCGGATGCGAAACCTTGTCGCCCAACTCTGCCAGACGTTTCCACGAATCAACAAAATCGTCCGCCGTGACGCTTTCGCCGTTCGACCATTTCGCATCTTTCCGCAGGTAAAACGTCCAGGTTTTGAAATCTTCCGAAGCCGTCCATTTTTCCGCAACGGACGGAATCGCTTCGAGAGTTTTCGGATTCGTGTCGGTCAAACCTTCAAAAACAGCGCGGACAATATCGGTTTCCGGCGGCGCGGAGGCAAGCGCGGGATCAAAGGATTTCGGCATTTTGCCGTTGCTCCAGCGAAATTCCTTTTTCTGCGGCGGCGCGGTCTGCGCGTAGAAAGGTTCGGTTTTCGGCTTCTCTAATTCACTGCAAGCTGTCAAAAATAAAGCGAAAACAATTATCCACAGATAAACACAGATGGACACAGATTTTTTTTTGGTTTTCCATCCGTGTTTATCTGTGTTTATCTGTGGATAATTCATAATTTAAATAAAAAGTTCTAATTGCTCAAAAATTTCAATCGTTTGTAATTTTGTCGCTTCAAAACCATCGCTCGTGTCAATCAAAAAATCCGCGTAACGCTTTTTTTCGGCTTGCGGCATCTGCGCGTTGATTCGTTTGACAGCTTCCGCTTCGCTGAGATTATTGCGGAACATCAAGCGTTGTAATTGTATCTTCGGCTCACACCAGACAACAATCAGTTTCGTAAATCTTTTGTAACTTCCTGATTCTATCATCAAAGCCGCGTCAATAACAGCGATGCCGCGCGGATTTTCGCGTTCTTTTTCAATCAGCCACTCACTTTGCGCCTCAAAAACGAGCGGATGAACGATAGAATTTAAAAGCTGTCGTTTCGCTTCATCGGCAAAAACAATCGCTCCCATTTTAATTCGATCAAGTTCGCCATTCGGTTGCAAAACATCCGCGCCGAAATTTTCAGCAATCAATCGCAAACCTTTAGAATTCAGCGCAACAACTTCCCGCGCCGTCAAATCCGCATCTAACACAAACGCACCGAGTTCGCGCAAACAAGCGCAAATGTATGACTTTCCAACCGCAATTGAACCTGTTAATCCGACTTTGAGCATTTTCCTAAAGTAATTTCTCCAATGTTTCGGAAGATTCTTTTAAGTTTTGTTGTCGCAGAATCAGCAAAAACTCATTACGATTTTTCGGCGGATTTTTCAAACTTAATCGCTGTCTTTCCGCCGCCAAACAAACTTTTTCCGCGTCCTTTTCTAAAAGCGAAGCGATAAATTTGTCTGGATGTATAGCTTTGATGCCGTAATTTTCTCAAGTTTTAACGGGAAAATCTTTGAGATTGAAAGTTATAATCACATCGGCTTTGGCATAAATTGCGGCGGCTAAAACGTGGCGATCATCTTTATCAGGCAAATCGAGCGTTTCGATCAAATTTCCATAATTTTCGACCAAACAATCGCGGACGTGCAGATTCATTAAATTTTTGGTGCGCTCAAGTTGGTCAAAACTCAAATCAGGACGACTTTTCAGAATATTTCTGATCCATTCCGTATGAATTTCTTCCGTCCATTTTGCCCGAAACAAATCAAGCAAAGCCAAGTGCATAAAAAATCACGAAGCGGCGCAGGATATAAAACGCACGAATCCAAGACGACGGTTAATTCGTCCATTAATAACCCATCTCCAACTCCTGTGCCTGCGTCGAAAGTTCAGCTAGAACTTTGAGGCGTTTTTCATCAATTCTTTCTTTATAATCTTCTAAATCCAACAGCAAAATGCGCCGGTGTTTGCCGACTTTGCGAAACGGAATCTCGCCGTTTTCCAATATTTTAATCAGGAAAGGGCGTGAAACCTTTAGAAATTCAGCGGCTTTTTGCGTTGTCAATTCATCATTTAACGGCTTAACAACAACCTCGCGTCCTTCAGAAATATACGTCAGAGCCTCGATTAAGACTCGAACCGCCGATTTTGGCAGAGCAATTTTCGTGTTGTCGTTTTCGCGCAGAATAACTTCTATATTGGTGTTATTCGCTCCCAAAATCTTCTTTGCCAATGAGATTTCTTTCTCGTCTAATTTCAGCATAAAAGAATTATCCGCAATAAACGAAATAAACGCAATGAAATTGTTAACGATTATGCCGTTTCGCTAATTTTTCGACGTTGAATTCGGCGATTTCGGTGAGTGTTAAGCCTAATTCGTCGGCACACGCGGAAATATACCAGAGAACGTCGCCGAGTTCGTCCTTTAATTTGGCGCGTGTGTCGTCGGTGATGATGCCGCCGTGATCGCGTTGAATTTTTTTGACGATGTTGGCGACTTCGCCCGCTTCGCCCGCGAGTCCGAGCGTCGGATATTCCAGATTCTTTAAGCGATTCGGATACAAAGCCGTTTGCTTTGCTTCCGTTTGATATTCGGTAAATTCCATATTTCAAATTTCAGATTCCAGATTATAAAACTAAATCTTCCTTTCTCTTTTACTCCTTTTCTCCCCTTCGTCTTCGCGCGGCTTCGACCGTGTTTTTCATCAGCATTGCAACGGTTAGAAGTCCGACTCCGCCGGGAACTGGCGTGAAATTGGCGGCTTTGGCTTTCGCATCTTTCGGATTAACGTCGCCGACGAGCGTGAAACCGCGCTTTTCAATTGTTCGCAGACGTTTTTCGAGTTCATCTTCGCCGAATAATTCACGCGCTAATGATGCGTCGGAAACATTGTTGATGCCGACATCAACGACCGTCGCGCCTTGTTTGATATGTTCGGCGCGGACAAATCCGGCGCGACCGATTGCCGCGACTAAAATATCGGCTTGTGAAGCGATTTCCGCCAAGTTTTTTGTGCGTGAATGACAAATCGTAACCGTCGCGTTTTCCTGTAAGAGCAATTGCGCCATCGGTTTGCCGACAATATTACTGCGTCCGATGATGACGGCGTGTTCGCCCGCGATGTTGATATTTGAACGCTTCAAAATCTCGATTACGCCCGCCGGAGTGCAAGGCACGAGCGATTTTTGACCTTGCGAAAGTTTCCCGACGTTGATCGGATGAAAACCGTCAACATCTTTTTCGGGGTCAATCGTTTCGAGAATTTCGCGTTCGTCAATTTGTTTCGGCAGCGGCAACTGCACAAGAATTCCGTCAACCTCGTCGCGGTTATTTAACTCTTTAACAATGCTCAAAAGTTCTTCGTGCGAAATATTTTCGTCCAAATGAATGTGTTCGGAAATCATTCCGAGTTCTTCGCTCGTCTTAACTTTACTGCCGACATAAACCGCCGAAGCCGCATCTTCACCGACGCGCACGACGACTAAACACGGACGAAAAGACAAACCTTTAACTTCGTCCGCAACTTCAAGTTTAATTGCTTCGGCAATTTCCCTGCCGCTTAAAATTCTTGCTGTCATAAAATTTTAATTTTACGGAATTTCAACTTAATTGTCAGTTTCAAATGACTGAAACAAAAATTTAGCGCAAAAGACGATTAATTTTTCTGTCTTTTAAGGAAAGTCAGTAAATTTAATTTTTTCATTATTTCGGTAATTTCAATCGGGGTAATTTGTGCAGAAAGCAGTTATGAAAACAATTTTATTTTCAAAAGCACTTATTCTTTTCACCATCTTCACGTTATTTTCGGCTGGCAAAATCAACGCACAGACTCATTTCGATTACGATGCGAAAGCCGATCCCGGCGTTTTTCGTCCGTCGGAAGGCAATTGGTATTCGCTTTCGTCGGAATCGCAAACTTCGACGACGGTGCATTGGGGACTTTCCACCGACCGTTTGGTTCCGGCTGATTATGACGGCGACGGTTTGACCGACATTGCCGTTTGGCGACCTGAAACGGGCATTTGGTATGTTGTCCGCAGCCGCGATTCGCAGGTTGAGATGATGAATTGGGGAACAAAAATTTATGTTCCGAACGGCTACGTTTCCGACGAACCGGTTGCGGCTGATTACGACGGCGACGGACAAGCTGATTTTGCCGTTTGGCGACCGGCGACCGGCGTTTGGTATGTTTTGAAATCTTCGAGCGGCTATAATCCGAAATACGCACAGTATTTTCAATGGGGAAAACTCGGCGATATTCCCGTTGCGGCGGATTACGACGGTGACGGCAAATGCGATTTCGCCGTTTTTCGTTCAACCGAAAACCGTTGGTATGTCTATCAAAGTTCCAGTAATTCGTGGAAAACAACAGTTTTAGGTCGGGCAGGTTACGACCTGCTCGTGCCGGCTGATTATACGGGTGATGACAAAGCGGATTTTGCGATTTACCGCCACGGAACTTGGTTAATTCAAGACAGCGCGACGGGCGAAATTTACACATTTCAATTTGGTTTAAGCACCGACACGCCCGTTCCCGCCGATTACAACGGCGACGGTTTGACGGATTTGGCAGTTTTCCGCAACGGCGTTTGGTATGTCGAAGAAATGGTTACTGGCAAAATATCAATTTTCAATTACGGCTTGACAGGTGATATTCCCGTGACTTCGCTCAATGTCAAACGAAGTATTGTGCCGATTCCGTGATTTTATGAAATAGAACGCGGATTGGACGGATAAAGCGAATTTTCGCGGAAAATGTTTGTAAAAATCATTAATGCGAATTAAGGGTTAAAAAATAGCTTTAAAAGCCTGTGTTGAGCGGTTTGGCGGGCGCGGAAACCGCAACCCTTCCTGACTTGAAATTATTTTTCGGCTTGAATTCTAAACCTCTACTTGAATTCAAGCCAAAGTTGAAAAGACGAGTTTAAAGTATTGGCAGGTCGGGAAGGGTTGCGGTTTCCGCGCCCGCTTTTTCAGATATTTTCAAGAGCCATAGTTTTTTTCCCAGTCTTGATTCGCATCATTAATAAAATCTGCGGCAATCCTCTTTATCCGTCCAATCCGCGTTCTATTTCTTTTTTCTTTACGCGATTCAAGTTAAAATGCGTTTGATGAAATTTTCAAACACATTTTTATTGATCTTTACCGCACTTTTTTCTATTAATCTTTTCGCGCAAAATTTAACCGAATCTCATCAGAAAATTCTCAAATCGGTCGAGAACCGCGATTATCAAACGGCGTTTAACGAACTCGACGCACTGAAAAAGTCTGACAAAAAGGGTTTTGAACTTAACAATTACGATTATCTGCTGGCACGAATTTCCGAGAAAAAAGGCGATTTGGCGGCGGCGATGGCAAATTATCAAGCAGTCGTGAATCGTAATTCTGTTTTGAAGGAATACGCGCTCCGGCATCTCGCACAAATCGCGCGTTCGAGCGGAAATCTTTTGCTTGAACGCACATTTTTGCAGGAAATTCTGACGTTTGCGCCTGACAGTCTGCTGACCGACGCGGTGAAAATTCGTCAAGCGCGAAGCTATTTTGAAGGTAAAAATTACGACACGGCGATTCAGTTCTTGAACAGTCTGCAAACCGGAATCAGCAATCAAAAAGCCGCAGCCAGCCAAACGCCGATTGAGAAAAACCCGCGTTACCGCGAAAATCTTGTTCTGCTCGGCGAAGCGTATCTGCAAAGCGGAAAGCTCAATGAAGCGCGTGAAGTTTTCACAAAATTAACCAACAATCTGCCGAATCCGGGACAGCCGGACGATTTTGCGCTCGCCGGTGCGAAAGGTTTAGACAGGCTTGATGCGGGTGAAAATTACGGCAAAATCGCGCCGAATCTGCCGGACTTTGAACATCTCAGGCGTGCCTTAATTTACAATTTTAACCGCGATTTTCCCGATGCGCGGCTGCATTATCAGGCAATTGTCAAAGATTATCCGCAGAGCGGAAACGTGCCGGACGCGCTTTATCAAATCGGTCGCAGCTACGCGCAGGAAGCGAATTTTGTCGAGGCGATCAATTGGTTCGAGCGCGTGCAGGAACAATTTCCCGATCATCCGTCTGCCAAAGACGCGCTCAGTCAGACGGCTTCCGCCTATTCGCGTGTCAACAAACCGAAAGAAGCGATTTCGCGTTATCAAAAATTTATCCAAAAATACGCCGATGCCGAAAATCTTGAACGCGCATATTTGAATATTGTGGACATCGAACGCGACACGGGCGAAGAAAACGACGCGCTCAAATGGACGGCAAAAACGCAGGAAGCCTTCAAAGGAAAATTACCCGAAGCAATTGCCCTGTTCGCTCAAATGCGAATTCATTTCGCGCAAAACGATTGGCAAAACGCACTCGTTGACGCGGATAAACTTCTAACATTCAACGATTTAGGCGGAACGCGCGTTCCCGGCGGCACAAACAAAGCGGAAGTTACTTTTATGAAAGGCTTCGCGCTCGAACAACTGCAAAAATATTCGGAAGCGATTGAAATTTATCTTTCGATTCCCGACGGACGCGCCGAATATTACGGCTGGCGTTCAACGGAAAGGCTGCGGACGATGGCAAATGATGAAAAATCGAAAACTTTCGTCGAAGCGAAAATAAATTCTATAGGAAAAGAACTCGGCGATGTGAATACGAAGAATTTTGGAGATTTTCCTCCGACCGCAAAAATGCAAAACCTTTTTCGTTTGACGACCAACACGGTCAATGGAGATTTGCAATCTTATCTGCTTAAAAGAATAAAGTTGAATTATGAGATTCAGGGAAATCAAACTGCCCAAAATTTCAAGATTCCCAATTTCAAACTACTTGAATTCGGACGCAAGGAAATTTTAAAGGAAAGTCGCAAACCTTCCGACAATTATCATCAAAACCTCGCTGACGAACTGTTATTTTTAGGTTTGTATGACGAAGGCACGCCGGAACTCGAAGTTGCTTTGAATAATCCCAAATCCCAAATCCCAAATCCCAAATCCGATGACTTAAATTACACTTTAGCTGTTTTTTACAAACGCGGAGATATGGCAAATCGCGCCGTCGCGTTTATTGAACCGCTCTGGAAAAACGTCCCGGCGGATTATCAAATCGAACTGATTCCGCGTGAACAAGCCGAACTTTTATATCCTGCGCCGTACGCGGATTCGCTCGTGAAATACGCGCCCGAACGCGGCGTTGATCCGCGTTTTGTGCTTTCGATAATGCGGCAGGAATCGCGTTATCGCGCCGATGTCAAATCTTACGCGGCGGCGCGTGGTTTGATGCAGTTTATCTCGACGACTTCCGACCGAATCGCCAATGAACTCGGGCGGGAAAATTTCAAACAGGACGAACTTTACAATCCACCGACCGCGATTTTGTTCGGTTCGCAATATCTCGCCGACATTTACAAGCAATTTCCGGGACAACACGCGGCAGTTGCGGCAAGCTACAACGGCGGCGAAGATAACGTCAAACGCTGGATAACACGTTCAAAATCGGACTTGCCGGACCGATACGTTCCCGAAATCATCTTTTCGCAGTCAAAGGATTACGCCTACAAAGTGATGGCGAATTTCCGTGTTTATCAGATATTTTACGACGAAAATTTGAAGGCAAAATAGAAAGATTGTGCTGTCGTCGGAGCGCAAGCGTCCCCGCTTGCAGTGAGTGTTTGCCTCAAACGCGAATAAGCGGGTGACTTCTCGCAAGTTGAAAGTTTAGAAAGGCTTTTTCGCGTCAAAAAACGACGCTCACTGCAACCGGGACGGATTGCGCTCCGACCATTCGCTTTGCGTTATAAGAAATTTACAGGCAAAATTTAGTTTTATGCGTTACATAATTTTATTTTTATCCGTAGTTTTACTTTTCACCGCTTGTCCCAAAAATCAAACGCCGTCAGCAAACACTTCGGCGAACGCCAAGCGTTACGCATTTAAAGGCAAGGTTACCTCGGTTGATAAAGCGAAAAAGACCGCGACGATTGAACATAATGCGATACCGGAAATGTCTATGCCGGGAATGACGATGGAATTTCCGGTTCACGCCGATTGGATTTGGGACGATTTAGTGCCGGGAACGGAAATCAGCAACGCCGATTTGGTGGTTGATGAAACGCAAACGCCGGCTTACTGGCTCGAAAATCTCGCGCTCGTCGCCGCGCCGAATCCGAACCAACCTGCGCCGCCGGTTGACGAAAGATTCGCGCAGATCGGTAGGGAAATTCCCGAATTTACGCTTGTCAATCAGGACGGCAAACGCATTTCGACGAAGGATTTCAAAGGTAAAGCGTGGGCGTTGACGTTTATTTACTCACGCTGTCCGCTGCCTGATGCTTGTATCAGAATGTCCACGAATTTTTCCGACGCGGCTTTGCAGATTATGAAATCGGACGTTAGGGACAAATATCGTTTGTTGAGCGTGTCATTTGATCCGGCAAACGATACACCCGAAAAACTTCGCCAATATGGTCAAGGTTATCTCGGCAAAGACGCGAAACCTGACTTCAGCGTCTGGCAGCTAGCCATTGGCAGCGACAAGGAAGTCAAAGCAATCGCCGATTTTTTCGGCTTGCGTTACGAAACCGACCCGAATAATAAAACACAGATCAATCATTCTTTAAGAACTGCTATTATTTCGCCCGAAGGCAAAGTTACCAAAATTTTCTCCGGCAACGAATGGAAACCGGACGATTTGCTGGCTGAATTGAAAACGGCTTCGACAACGCCGGAAAAACCGCTTGCCGACTCGAAATAATATTTGAACAATTAATTGTGTACCGCTTGCGTGAAAAGGTTTTAAGTGTCCTTATTTTTTGATTTACACACTTTGCTTGGCGAAAATTTTAAGCCTTAACGGGTTCGCTATCATTTATTATATTGATTCTTCCTTAAATTTTGCGCTGAACCATATTTTTTCCTTTGCTTGAGTAGATTTTTTCCGAAAAATAATGTATTTTTCAGCATACCCTCGAATTGGTTAGACCAAAATGTATTTTTCCCTCCGTCTGACCGACTAATTATAAAGCAGTAAAAATTTATACCGGTTTTTTAATTTCAATGTTTAAGAGGAAAAAATGAAGCATAAAAAAGGTGTTTCCAATTTGAGAGTTTGGAAATCTGCATTTATCGTTTTTGCGATCTGTTTGGCGACCATCGTGCCGTTTTATCTCGGCAATCGAACAAAAGCGCAAACCGCGACGGGAACTGTTCTGGCAGCGAATTTAACGGGTTCTCCGATTACCGGAATGACTCCGCGCGGGAGCAGTCACTATTTCGCCGATTCGAGTAATGAGCGAGTTTTAGACACGGAAGTTTCAGCCGTTAATTTGCCGGTCGGCACAATGCTCGATGTCGTGGTGGGCGGCACGACCGTCGGACAGATTCGTTTATTAACGACGAAATCCGGTTCACTGCATCTGACAACAACTGCGCCGACTGTTGCGGTTGGCGGCACGATTGCGGTTAAAAACGGCAGCGCAACGATTGTTTCGGGAACTTTCTCCGCACTGGCGACTCCGACACCTTCACCTTCGACATCGCCGACGGCAACGCGAACACCGACTCCTTCGCCGTCCCCAAGCGCAACGCGCACTCCGACTCCGCTTCCGACACCTTCCGCTGTCTTTTTTACATCTTTGACAGGCGCAACAATTGACGGAGTGATGCCGCGCGGCTTCGGTCAATATGCCGAATTCGGCACGACTTCAAAACGGCTCGGCATTTTTGTTGACCGCGTGCATTTAGCGCAAGGCACTCGTCTGAGCGTAATGGTCGGCACGGCGACCGTCGGCGAAATCGGTTTAGACGATGACGGCGACGGCGGTTTGCGGCTCGACAGCGCAAGCGGCGACACCGTTCCGACAATTGCCGCCGGTGCGACGGTAACAATTAAAAACGGCACGACGACGGTTTTAGCAGGAACTTTCCAA
Source organism: Pyrinomonadaceae bacterium (assembly GCA_965247805.1). Taxonomy (GTDB): domain Bacteria; phylum Acidobacteriota; class Blastocatellia; order Pyrinomonadales; family Pyrinomonadaceae; genus JAFDVJ01. Next base: position 1,039,367 of record OZ252034.1, on the reverse strand, counting down.
ACACCGCCTCCGCCGCCTTCGCCAACACCGACACCTTCGGTTAGTCCGTCGCCTTCTCCGTCACCGTCGGGCAGTCCGACACCGACACCGACACCGCGCCCGAATCGTTATTTCAGCGGCAGATTGAGCGGCGCACAGGTTGTTCCGCCGGTTACGACGACCGCACGCGGCGTAGTTTATGTTGCACTTAACGAAGCCGAAACACAGGTTCAGGTCTATCTCGGCTTTATCGGTCTTTCGAGCGCACAAACAACCGCGACGATTCACGCTCCGGCAATGGCTGGCGAATCCGCACCGATGGTTTTCAGTTTAACTGCAATCGGCGGCACGAGCGGAAGATTTCCGGCGGCGACATTCACCGTCACGGCGCAGCAGGTCGCGCAGCTTCGGAGCGGTTTATGGTATGTCCAAATCGGTTCGACCGATCACGCGATGGGCGAAATTCGCGGACAGATTCGCGGACGCACCCGCAACAGCGCGTTTACCGGCGCAGGCACCGAAGACATCGCCGTCTTCCGTCCGTCGGATGGAACGTGGTATGTCAAAACGCCGACCGGCTATTCGACTGAACTTCTCGGTCAGCAAAACGACATTGCCGTTTCGGGCGACTACGACGGCGACGGCAAATCCGATACGGCAGTTTTCCGCAACGGAACTTGGTTAATTAGCCGCAGTTCCGATGGCGGTTTGACGACGAAACAATTCGGTTTAGCCGGAGATATTCCGGTGCGCGGCGATTACGACGGCGATGGACGGCGTGATCTGGCGGTTTTCCGTCCGTCAACCGGTGTTTGGTATGTTTGGCGCAGCCGCGACAACGGTTACAGCATCGTCCAATACGGTTTAAACGGTGATGTTCCGGTCGCTTCTGATTTAGACGGCGACGGCAAAACCGATATTGCAGTTTTCCGTCCGTCAAACGGAACTTGGTATTGGATCAAGAGTTCCAATAATCAAGCGGGCGCGGCGCAGTTCGGCACAATCGGCGATGTTCCGGTTGCCGGAGATTTCGACGGCGATGGCGCGGATGATCTGTCCGTCTATCGTCCGGCAACCGGCGTTTGGTATATTTGGAAATCGAGCGATTTGACTTACGATATTCGTCAATTCGGTTTGAGCGAAGACATTCCAATTGCCGGAAACTATGACGGCGACGGCATTTCTGATGTTGCGGTTTTCCGTCCTTCGACCGGCATTTGGTATGTTTGGCGCAGTTCGGACAACACCTACGACATCAATTATTTTGGTCGTGCGGGTGATGTTCCGACAAATAAATAACGTGACAGGTGCGAATCTAAAGCCTTTGGTTTGAAATTTTATTCGCACCGCATATTTATTGTAAGCAATAGGCAAATTGAGCCGTTTTCGGTTGCCTATTGCTTATTTTTTTGTTCAACTTTAAAGAGTTTGTGAACGAAACCATCTTAAAAAAAATTAACTTTTCCGCGAGAGATTTGGAGACGGGCGATGCCGCGCTCGTTTTCGCGTGTCGGCGCGGCGACGAATCGGCTTGGAACGCGCTTGTCGAACGCTATCAGCGTTTAATCATTACGATTCCGCGCCGTGCCGGTTTAAGCGAAGAACAGGCGGCGGACGTTCTTCAGGAAGTTTTCCTGACGCTGTTTGAAAAACTCGATGAAATCGAACAACCCGAACGAATTCGCTCATGGATCGTGACGACCGCGAAATTCAAAACTTGGGGCATCGTGCGCGGCTCAAAAGGATTTCATTCGCCCGAAACCGAAGAAGAAATGGAACAGGAAATGGCAAACCTGCCTGATACTGCGATGCTTGCCGACGATATGTTGATCGAACTCGAACAGCAGCATCAGATTCGCACGGCATTGAAAGAATTAGAAGAACGCTGTCAAAAAATTCTTTCGATGATCTATTTGCAGGACGCGGCAGCAAGCTATTTGGAAGTGGCGACAGCAATCGGGGTCGGCGAAACGAGTATCAGCCCGCTGCGTTCGCGCTGTCTGGCAAAACTGGCGAAGATTTTGCAGAGGTGAAAAGGTTTAAATGTGAAAATGTGCAAAAGTCTTTATTGACGAAAATTTGCTGTATTTTTCAAAAAATACTTTTTCACACTTAAACTTTTAAACTTTTTCACTTTGACTGTCTTTTTTATTAAATTAATCGCACTGTCTGTTTGTGAGGCAATTAATGCGATGAACTTTACAGGAACAATGAACAACGAAGATTTACTAAACAGAATCGTCCACCTGATGCAAACCGACCAATCGGCGGACGCACCGGCAGATGCGGTTCAATGGACAAAAAATCTTTTCCGCACACGCGCTGTCGAACCGAAACAGTCGTTCGTGCAAAAAGTTCTGGCAGTTTTGCAAATGGATTTAGCACCGAACAAAGCCGTCTTCGGCGAACGCTCGGCTTCGGCTTCGCAGGCACGTCAGATGCTCTTCGGCGCAGGTGATAACAGCATTGATCTGCGAATCGAACAAACCGGCAAATCATTTACGATCAAAGGTCAAATCCTCGGCGAAGGTTTTGCCAACGCCGAAATCAAAATCAGCAGCGCGGAAAATTCATACGCGGTGCAAAGCAATGAACTGAGCGAATTCAAATTTGAAAAAGTCGCAAACGGCGAATATTCATTATCTCTAATCTGTAACAACCAGGAAATCTTCATCGAAAACATCAAAATCAGCTAATGTTTCTCTTTCGGGGGTTGGAGAAGCATCGAAAAGCGGAAAGAAATTAATTTTTCTTTCCGCTTTATATTTCAATTTTTTGGCGGGAAGCATAGAGGTAAGAGTGAAAAAACACAAGTGTTTTTTCACTCTTACCTCTATGCTTCCCGTGGCGACCTTTGCCATATCCCAAAAAAAGGAGGAAAGAAAAATGATTACTGCAATTACAATTGCCGTCGCTGTCGCATTATTCGGACGTTCTTGGTCAGTCTAACTTAATGCCAAAAACGTAGAGAAAAGGAGCGGACAATGTTCGCTCTTTTCATTTCTATTATAGTCTTATTAGATATATGCAAAATCAAGATACAAAGATGAATCTTCTATTTTTGTTGTGATAGTTATTCATATTTAAAATTTTTGGGTTAAAATTGCTGTATGCCTTCACGAGAGATTGCTGACAAATTAATTTCAGCCAAAACAAAGCACGAAAGAGAAAGAATCTTATTGAAAACTGCGCGAAAAGACGACCTCAAAATTGCTCATAATTTGAAAGATATTTGCTATGAAGTCTGGACTTCCGCTCCAATCAAAGCTCAAAAAACCGCCCTTGCCTTACAAAATCTTACGGCGATAAATCCGCACGAAGAAATCAAAGCACTTGCGCTTTGGGTGACGGGAATAGCCGAATTGACAAAAGGAAAACTTGAAAAAGCCATGGAAACTCTTGACAATTCTGCCGCTGTTTTCAAAAAAATAAAGCAAGAACACGCCGCAGCAAACACCCAAGTTGCCAAACTCATCGCGCTTGCAATGTTGGGAAAATACGATCAAGCAGTTAAAACAGGCAACGCCGCACTAAAGATTTTCGTGAAATACAGCGATGAAATTTCAGCCGGAAAAGTTGAAAAAAATCTTGGAAATATTGTTGCCCGCCAAGATAATCTGGCAAAATCAAAAGATTATTATCTCTCTGCTCGAAATCGGTTTCTTAAATTGAAAGACCTTGAAGAACTCACGATGATCGAAACAAATCTTGCTGATACTTTCACTGATTTGAACGATTTTAAAAACGCTGAAATTTTTTATAATCAGGCTTTAGAACGCTCACGACAAGCCAAAATGTATTTTGTGGAAGCAGAAATCGAAGCGAGTATGGGCAATTTGGCGAAGTTTCGCGGAAAGTATGACGAGGCTTTGAGTTTTCTGGAATTTTCACGACAAAAATTTGAAAAATTAAAAATACCGCATCGTTCGGCAACTTATGAACTTGAGATTGCCGAAATTTATCTTGAATTAAACTTGGTTGACGAGGCATATAAAATTTACGAAAAAGTCATTAAAGCACTGAGTAAACTCAAATTGCGTGCAGAAGAAGCCAGAGCAAGAGCTAATTTTGGGAAAGTCGCATTAGCTAAAAATAAAATCCAAAAGGCTCGACAGGAGTTAAAAAAATCTGCTCAACTTTATGTTTTAGAGAAAAACTTGAGCGGTGCGGCAGATGTAAAAGTAACCGAAGCAAATCTTGAATTATCAATAGGTAATTTTAAAAATGCAATAAAAATAATAAGTGAAACTAAAAAATTACTCCGAAAAAGTGTAAATTTACGGCTTAAACTGACCACTGAATATTTACACGGAGAGATTTTACTGAAACTAAAAAGATTTACTCAAGCTGAAAAGATTTTGACCAAAACTTATGACAAATCTATCAATCAGGAACAAACAAATCTGGCGCAAGCCTGTTTGAATTCACTGGGCAATCTAGCTTTGCAAGTCAACGATAAATTGACTGCGAAAAATTATTTCAAAGATGCTGTGAAGATGATTGAAACGCTTCGCGCGCCGCTTCCGGCAGAAGAATTTCGGATGGCGTTTTTAGTTGATAAACTCGTGCCGTTTGAAAGTTTGGCAAAAATTTATTTAGCTGAAGACAGTTTCCAAAAAGCATTTTCGATGATTGAAAAAGCCAGAGCGCGAACGCTTTCAGAGAGTTTGGACAGCGTTTTTGTCGAAAGCCAAGGCAAAGATTCGACTAAATTAAGCAACCGATTAGTTGAGCTACGCGAGGAATTGAACTGGTTTTACAGCCGTTTGAATCGTGCTGAATCCGGTGAATTTGAAAATTTACAGAAAGAAGTTAAAAAACGCGAAAAGCAAATTGCCGTTGTAATGCGGCAGATTGATAGCACTGCTGACATTGCGGCGGTTCGCCGCAATGTCAGCGACGAAGACAGTTTCAAATTCTTGCAAAATGCACTCGGAACACAGAAAGCGTTAATCGAATTCGTTAACTTTGAAGGCATTATTTCCGTCTTTGTGATTACCGGCACAAAAATTGATTTTATTACAGATTTGGCAAAGGAAAGCGAAATTACCGAATATCTCGAAAGTTTGCAGTTTCAGTTTGGAGCATTGCGTTTCGGTCGGCAAAATTTGGAATCATTTATGCCCGCACTAAAAAAACGTGCTGATTTTTATCTGCAAAAAATTTATGACAAATTGGTTGCGCCGTTGGAAAAATTGATTGGCGAACGAGATTTAGTTGTTGTTCCGGTCGGCGCACTCCATTATGTTCCGTTTCACGCTTTGCACACGGGCGAAAAATATATAATTGAAATGCGGGAAATCGTTTATTCTCCAAATACGACTGTTTGGCGTTTTTTGAATGAAAAGCCATCAAGGAGAATCCAAAATGCTTTGCTGATCGGTTTTGCCGACGAAAAAATTCCGTTGGTTAATACCGAAATCGAAGCGTTGCAGAATAGTTTTTCAAACTCGCAAACTTTTATAAATCAGGACGCAACTTTTGAAAATTACACGGCAAACGCTCAAAACTTTGACGTTTTGCATCTCGCCTGTCACGGGCAGTTTCGTCCCGACAATCCGCTGTTTTCGAGCCTGCACCTGGCAAACGGATTTGTCACGGTCAGAGATATTTGTTCGCAAAAATTAAACGCGGAATTAGTCACTCTGAGCGCGTGCGAAACCGGATTGAATAAAATTTTCGCGGGCGATGAAATTTTAGGTTTATCGCGCGGATTTCTTTCGGCAGGCGCAAAATCTTTGGTTTTGAGTCTGTGGACGGTCAATGATGAGGCGACTGTTCAATTAATGAAAGAGTTTTACACAAATTTGCAACGCGGCGAGAGCGTTTCGGCATCTTTAAGATCAGCACAGTTAAATTTCATCAAAAACAATTCGCATCCTTATTTCTGGTCGCCGTTTGTCGTGATCGGAAAATAATTTTATGGATTTTGTCTTTTTGGCAAGATTTAGCGCACAGTGTAATCGGAAAAATGGCTTTTGGAAAAAGTGAGGCAGTAATGAAAAGACTTTCAAAAAGTATTTATAAGACTTTAATTTTAATATTAATTTTTACGCTTTCTTTCAGTGTGGTAATTTTCGGGCAGAAAAATACGACGCAAAATAACGATTTCACGCGTGTCCCAAATGAAATAATAATCGAACTCAATGCCGCAAACCAAAATGATTTATCGGCAATTTCCGCTCAATATAATTTAAGTCTGATGGAACAAGTCGGCACTCCGCCGACTTACCTGATGCAGATTACCGACGGTCAAACGCCTGAGCAGAAACTGGCGGCAATGGCGAATGACAACCGGATTTTGACAAAAGAATTTAACCGCAAACTGTATCAGGTCGAACGGGAAGATTTACCCTGGACAATCGGGCGCACTTGGTCAATCGGACGCACTTGGTCAATCGGCGGAAGTTCAAAAGGTTACAATCGTCAGTGGTTTCCCGATATGATTCGGCTTGACCAAGCGCAAAATATGGCGAACGGCGGTTCGCGCGGCGCAGGTGTCACAGTTGCCGTTTTAGATACCGGCATTGATCTCACTCATCCGGCTTTCGCGGGAAAGTTAGTGCAAGGTTATGATTTTGTCGGAAATGATAATAATCCGAGTGAAGAAGGTGCATTAAGAATCGGTTCTTTCGGTCACGGAACGCACGTCGCCGGAATAGTCGCGCTGACTGCACCGGACGCGAAGATTATGCCGATTCGGGTGCTTGATGCAAACGGTGAAGGCGAACTTTGGCGGATTCAGGCGGCGATTATTTGGGCTTTGAATCACGGTGCGGATGTAATCAATATGAGTATGAGTTTTCCTGAAGAAGTTTTGCCTCCGAATACTCCGCAACAAGATAATAAAGTCCTTAAAAGATTGTTCGATTTTTGCGATAATGGAACCGAAATTGAAATTGGCAAAACTTATCCGACCAATAATCACCCATGCATAATGGTTACGGGCGCAGGAAACGGTGGCAATTTTAATATAATCTATCCGGCAGCATTTAGGTTACAACGTATTGCAACTTTGTCGGTCGCAGCAAGTAATCGTTTCGACCTGCTCTCGACTTTTTCGACAATAAATAAGAGATGTGTCGGCGGAAATGGTGGCTGCGGTGGTGGTGATGAATGGGTTAGATTTGTTGCACCGGGCGAAGATATTATCAGCACATTACCGGGCGGACGTTACGGAGTGTGGTCAGGAACTTCGATGGCATCACCGATTGTCGCAGGAATTGCCGCTTTGGTTAAATCTAAGAATCCGGCGTTTACTCCCGATCAAATATCTCAGCAAATTGAAGCCACCGGAATCAGTTGGAGATGTCATCTTACTTCCAGAAATTATGATATAGATACCACAAGAGTTGATGCTTTTTGTGCAGTTAGTAATAATATCGCCTGCGGAATGCGAAGAACTAATTGTCCTGAATAGATTTCGAGGAAATTTCAACTTAAAAAGCCAATCGGAAACGGTTGGCTTTTTTATTTTTCAAAAAATAATTTGATTCGTTGTCTTTTTAATGTCTTTCTTCGCACTGTATGGCTGAGAAACCCCTATTTGAATAAGAAATATAAAATCAAAAAGGAAGGAAATTAGAAATGAAAAAAGATAAAAAGTTTGGACAAATGTGGAAAGTATCGTTAATCTTCGCGGCGGTTTTTGCCTGGATAGCAATTCCGTTTATGTTACAGAACAAAGTCGAAGCGAGCAGTGAAGTGCCGAGTTCGACTTTGACGGCAAATCTGGTCTCGCCGAGCGGCAGTGTTAACCCGCACGGAGCGGCGACGTATAACGTCTATCCGAGCGGCAAACGCGAACTCGAAGTCGAAGCCGAAGATGTCAATGCGGTCGGCGCAACACTGACCTATTTTCTGAACGGAAATTCAATCGGTCAAATGACGGTCGGCGCGGACTTCAAAGCTAAATTGAAACTCAGCACCGAACTCGGACAAACTGTTCCGACCGTCAACACCGGCAACACGGTTCAGGTCAGAAACGGCGCAACAATGATCCTTTCAGGCACGTTCGGCGCAGCTACTCCGACACCTTCGCCGTCAGGTTCACCGACAGTTTCGCCGACGGGATCACCAACCGGAAGTCCGACAGCATCACCGACAGTTTCACCGACCGGCAGCCCGACGGCAACGCCATCTCCATCACCGTCGCCGACCGAAACGCCTGATCCAAACGAAATCTTTGCGACTTTGAGCGGTCCGACGATCAACGGCGGAATGCCGCGCGGCGTTTCGGAATACGAAGTTCACGGCAGCCGCACGGAACTCGAAACACGCGTTTCCCGCGTCAACCTGCCAATCGGCACATCTTTAAGTGTAATGGTCAATGGCACGAATGTCGGAAATATCGTTCTGGCAAGCGGCGGCGAAGGCAGATTAAGACTTCGCTCGGATCGCGGCGACACCGTTCCGGTCGTAGTAGCAGGTTCGACAATTCAAATTAAAAACGGCACGACGCTCGTTCTTTCGGGAACATATCGGATGGCGAGCAACCCGTCTCCGACACCGACCGGCACGCCGCAAGCCATCCATTTTCAAGGCATAATGACGCGCCCCAACTCGACGACCGTTTATTATGCACCAAAAGGCGAAATTCAGGTAACGCTGAATGCAACCGACACGCAGGCGACGATTACCGGCACTTTTTCAAATCTGACGAGTAATCAAACCAGCGCGAAAATCACGGTTGACGTTAATTCCGCCATTATGGTCATTCACGATTTTGGAGCGGTTGGCGGAAGATTCGGAACATTTGCTCCGGTCACGATTAACGTCACGCCGCTGCAAGTTCAACAGCTTCGGACCGGAATGTGGACGGGATCGGTAGCGACAGTCAACAACCCGACACTCGAAATCACCGGAGCGATTACGAGCCAAACGAACAACGGCGATTTTGACGGCGATGGTAACGACGACTTTGCGGTTTTCCGCCCGTCAACCGGAACCTGGTATTCGCAAAACAGTTTGGGTTTCACGGCGCAAAACTTCGGTTTGTCAACAGATGTTCCCGTCTCAGCCGACTTTGATGGCGACGGTAAAACAGACAAAGCGATTTTCCGTAATGTCAATGGCAACGGCATCTGGCAAATCAACAATAGTTCGGATGGCAGCGTCACCGCGACTCAGTTCGGTTTTGCGTCCGATACACCTCTGCGTGGTGATTTCGACGGCGACGGACGCAACGACATCGCGGTTTATCGTCCTTCGACCGGTGTCTGGTATGTTCAAAAGAGTGACGGCACAGGATTCCAAATCGTTCAATTCGGTATTGCGGAAGACATTCCGATGTCTAACGATATGGATGGCGACGGCAAGGCTGACATCACTGTTTTCAGACCTTCGACCGGCGTTTGGTATTGGATTAACAGCGAAACGGGCAGCATCGGCATCGTCAAATTCGGTCAGACGGGCGACAAACCCGTGAAGGGCGATTTTGACGGTGACGGACGCGACGACGTAGCGGTTTATCGTCCTTCGACCGGAGTTTGGTATATCTGGAAATCGTCAAACGGCACGTTCGACATTCGGCAGTTCGGTCTCGCGGAAGACATTCCGGTTGCGGGAAACTACGACGGCGATACTAAAACGGACATCGCGGTTTTCAGACCTTCGACCGGAGATTGGTATATCTGGAGAAGTGTTGATAATACTTACGAATTCAGACACTTCGGTCTGACCGGCGACATTCCGTCAAGTCGTTAAAAATGTTTCGAGGTTCGGCTTCAAACTGCTGTTATTTCCGCAAGATAAAAGCAGTTCGCAGTCGAACCTCGAAGCTCCAAAAAGTTCAGGCAACACAAAATTTCAATCACTCGTCTAAGTAAATGCTTCTGCAATTATATTTTTAATAACAAAAGAAGCACCGTTTGGACAATTAACCCTGACTGCTTGCCCTCCTCGCAGTCAGGGCTTTTTATTGAATTTTATCAAGCAGATTGTTGATTTGCCGGATGTGGCGTAGTTCGTGACCGCCGAGTAGCGCGAGCCATTCGTGCGCCGACATATCGCCGAATGCCGGATGCGGAAACTTCACGTTCGAGCATTCGACCGATTCAAATAACGGTCGCAATTCTTCCAATTTTCCGCGCGTTTCATCCAATTTAGCCAGCGATTCTGCAATGGTTTTCGCGCCTGTCGGGTGAACCCTGTCGGGTGCTTCAAATTTGGCATCGCGTCCGCCTGCAAGTTTTTCGGCAAAATCATTGGAAAACTTTGCCGTGCCGTCCGATGTTCCGCCGTTTGCTTTAGCTTCGTTAAGCAGTTTTGCGGAAATCCGCATAATGCCTTCGTCAACAATCGAAATATGTTCGACAAGTTTGCCAACCGTCCATTTTTCGCCATCGGGCAAAGTGTTAATTTGCGCGTCGGTCAGACTCGCCGCGATGCCTTTCAATTTTTCACGAATCTGATCGTTCGCCTCGTAGATTTCGGATATTGTTTGATAATTCATAAATTTTCTTTGGTTTCAAGTAAAACAAAGAACTTTAAACTTGAAACCTGAAACTACTTAATAACAGTCGCCTGCGGACTTAGAATGAGCCGATGCCAGCGCAGACTGCTTCGTGCGCCTTCCCCGTTTCGATATTGTTTGACGTAACCCGTTTGCAGATAGAGCAAATTATCCGCCGACCATTCGAGCGCGATAATCGGCTGAAACGACACGAGCGTTTTTTCGTCCGGCAGAGTCGTTGACGGTTGATTCGGAGTGGTCGCCGCATTCGTATTCGTCTCGGTATTCGCGTTACTCGGCGGATTTTGTTCCTCACGATTTTTCGCCTGATCAAAGGCTTGCGACGAAATTAAAAGCTGATTACGAAGCGGAATCGCCGCTTGCGTCGGTTGATCACCGATAGCGTCGTAAATACGAATTTGCGACGGTTTATTTTCAGAATTGAAACCGACGGCAACCTTCGCCGAATCGGGCGACCAAACCGGACGCGCCGCCGTCAAATTATCATCAAGCCGCCGTTCACGACCGTTTTTCTCGACGATTCGAGGTCTTCCCAAAGGCACGAAAACTTCGTTGTTTTTCTCTGACTGCAGTTGCAAATAATTCCATTCGTTGTAACTCACCGCCAAAGCCGCCAGCATTGCGCTGTCCGCCGACCAAACAAAATAATAATATATGAAACCTTCATTTTGCGTAATCGGTTTCAGGTCAACGCCTTCCGAATTGCAGACGTAAATCTGTTCGGTGCGAAACGTCAGGACATTTTGCGCCGAACCGGGTGTCGGAGTTGTCGGCACAAACGGCGTATTTGCAGGTTCGGTGTTCGTATTGACATTTGAACCGGAGTTAGAAATATTTGAATTACTTTCCGCCGGATTCGGTAAAGGCGCGGCATTATTTAAGCTGCTTTCGCGCGTCACTGCAACAAACGCAACAGTTGTCGAATCGGGCGACCAAACAATAATATCGGGAAAATCCGCGATCATCGTGTCGGGCGAAATATGCCGCAAAAACTTTCCATCAGCCGCATACATATCGAGCCGAAAAGTATTTTCCGCATCGCCGAGCCGTTGATAAACCGTCAAAAACCGCTGTTTATTCGGCGAAATAATTGTCCTGACAAGAATTTCCTGCTGACGATTTGCGTCAAATTCCGCCTGCACCGCCGCATTTTTTTCTTCGACCGGCGCGTCTTTTGCCGGATCGGACGGCGCGGGAACATCGGCTTCGTAACGAAAATTCAGACGCAAAGCCGGAACATCGCGCAAAGTCGCCGGCGCAACCGTTGAGGGCTGAAAAATATTTTTCTGACACGCGGCAGTCGCTATCAGCAAAGTAAAAATAATTATTTTTTTGATATTTCGCATAAAATTTAAAGTGAAAATGTGGAAAAGTTTAAAAGTGAAAAAGCGTTTACGCCTGATACAAGTAACTTTTTCATCTTTTCACTTTTAAACTTTTTTTACTTTAATTCTGTTCCAAAATACTTCTGGTAAATTGATTTTTGCTCATCATTCGCATTTTCCAGCGCGGCGATTTGATAAGCAAACCGCGCCCGTCCGCCGAGAATGATTTCAATGTCGCGGAGTTCGTCGAAACGAAAAACCGTCATTCTGATTTTGTCGCCGACCTTTTTGTCGCCGATGTAACTCGTGAGAAATGTTTGGTTTGCGCGAACTCCGTCAACCGCAATAATCTGATCGTTGGCGTTCAAACCTTGATCGTAAGCAGGCGTTCCTTTCGGCACATTCGTAACTGTCAGACGTTCACCGTCCTGCCGCAGAGTCGCTCCCAAATAAGTATTCTCGCGTCCTTTGTTGTCTTTTAACTCGACACCGATGCCGCTTAAAATCGAATTGTAATCAATCTCGTCACGTCCGCGAACGTATTTCGAGAAAAATTCTTCGAGTGATTTGCCAGCCATTATTTCCGACGCTTTTTGATAATCGGCAGGCGTGTAATTTTTATTCTTTTTGTAAAATTCGTTATAAAGATAACGCATCACGTCGTCCAGAGATTTCGCGCCGTTTGAGTCTTTACGAATTTCGACATCGAGCAAAAAGTTGACGAGTTCGCCTTTGTCATAATAGGAAATCTGGTTATTAACCGCGTTTTCGTCGGGGCGATAATATTTGATCCACGCATCAAAACTCGCTTCTTCGAGCGAAGTTTCAAATCTGCCGGGACGTTCCTGCAACGCTTGAATCTGTGTCGCTTTGCCGTCGAGAAATTCCTTCGCGGAAATAATTCCGGCGCGCTGAACGAGAACCGATTCGTAATAAGCCGTGCCGCCTTCGGCAACCCACAGCAGTTTTGTGTAATTTTCGTTGTTGTAATCAAACGGTCCGAGCGCGTCGGGGCGAATGCGTTTGACGTTGAAACAGTGAAAATATTCGTGCGCGACGAGCGTCATAAAATCGTTGTGACGCGTTCCCGTAAAACCGAAACGATTCCATTGCAGAGCGGTTGAATTCAAATGCTCAAGTCCGCCGCCGCCGCGTAAATTCAGGATAAAAGTGTAATCGTGATACGGCAGTTCACCAAAAATCTTATATGCTTCTGCGACGACTTTTGTCGTGTCTTTAGCGATTCGGTCAAGGTCGTAATTGCCTTCGCCTTCGACCACAAAATGATGCGGTTTGCCTTCGACGGTGAACGAAATATCGTGAAAATTGCCGACTTCAAACGGCGAATCGTAAAGAATATCGAAATTTTCGGCGCGGTAAACATTTGTCTGACCTTCGACTTTCGGCAAACCCGTCGCAATGCGCCAATCTTTGTATGGATTAACCTTCAAAGTCGAAGCCGTTTTGAGTTGATCCTTCGGAAACATCAAAAGTGCGGCAGGCGTAAAAAATGCGTGGTCGGCGTTTAATTCATTGGTGCGAACGGTTAATTCATTCGCGTAAACATTGTATTTAACGACAATTTCCTTTGCACCTTTCGTGTCAATCTGCCACGAATTTTTATCAATTTTGTTCCAGCCAAGCGCATTTCCGCCCGCGTCATTCGCCGCAAAACTCTCGACGTGCCGTGCGTATTCGCGCACAAGATAACTTCCGGGAGTCCAAACCGGCATCGAAATTTCCGCCTGCGTGGGCATTTGCGCCGACTTCAAACGCATTTCGACTTCGAGCAGATGCGTCCACGGCTTTGACATCGAAACCGTGTAACTGATTTCCGGCGGAACGACTTTCGCTTCGACCATCGTCGTTTTCGCATTAGTTTTTTTGCGCTGGGCTGGTGATTCCTGATACATAGAAAAAATTAAGGCAGTGATTAAAATTAGAAATATTTTGATGTTTGCGGCTTTTTGCATTTCTTTTGCAAATTCTCCCAAATGTTATTTTGACTATCGTTTATATTACAATGAAACGAATATTTGCTAAAATTGCAATATGGGTTTGCCGAAATTAAAAACTAAAATCAGCGTCGAAGATTATCTGGCAGGCGAAAAAATCAGTCCGGTCAGACACGAATTCGTCAAGGGCGAAGTTTACGCGATGGCGGGAACAAGCGATAATCATTCACGAATCGCCGGAAACACCTACGTTGCGCTCTCGATTCATTTGCGCGGTTCAAACTGCGAACCGTTTGCCGGTGAAACAAAAGTGCAGGTCACGCGAAATGTTTATTATTACCCGGACGTTTTGGTTTCGTGCGAAGAAAACCCCGAAAGTCCGTATTTTCGCAACGCGCCGATTTTAATTATCGAAGTTACTTCGCCGTCAACGGCACATATTGACCGCCGCGAAAAACTTCTTTTTTATCAGCAAATGCCGAGCGTTCAGGAATACGCTGTGATTGACCAACACCGGATGAATGTCGAACTTCACCGCCGTCAGCCAAGCGGAACTTGGATAACTTATTATTTTGATGCTTCCGACGATGAAATCGAATTTCAATCGGTCGGTCTGACTCTGCCGATCACCGAAATTTACCGCCGCGTCCGCTTTGAGAGAAATGCAAACACCGATAACAACGAATAACGAAACAACCGACGAAAAGTTTTTCACCAAGCCTTTAATCATCATTTTTATCACGGTGTTTATTGATCTTGTCGGTTTCGGCATCGTCATTCCGGCACTGCCTTTTTATGTCGAGAGTGCGGCATTTCGCGCCACGCCGTTTGAAATCGGGATTTTATTTGCGTCATACAGTTTGATGCAGTTCATTTTTTCGCCGGTTTTAGGCAGTCTTTCCGACAAATACGGTCGCCGTCCGGTTTTGTTTTTCTCGATCATCGGTTCGGCAATCGGTTATTTGTTTATCGGTTTCGCGTTCGCGCTTTGGATGGTTTTCGTCGGGCGCATCGTCGCCGGTATCACCGGCGGAAATATCTCGACCGCACAAGCCTACATCGCCGATGTCACAAGTAAGGAAAATCGCGCCAAAGGAATGGGACTTTTCGGCGCGGCGTTCGGTTTGGGATTTATTTTCGGTCCGGCAATCGGCGGAATTTTGAGTCGCTTCGGCATTCAAACACCGTTTCTTTTCGCCGCCGCTTTGTCCTTCGTCAATGCCGGTTTGCTTTACTTTATTTTGCCCGAAACGGTTAAAAAAGGTTCTTATGCCGAAAATGAATTTCGCAAAAACCGTTTCCTCGAACTTTTTGAGTCATTTAAGGATAAACATTTCGGAACGCTCACGGCGATTTACTTTTTTCTCGTCACGTCATTTTCGATAATGACCTATGCCTTTGTGCTTTTCACCATCGCGCGTTTCGGCTACACGGCTGAACAAAACGGTTATATTTTCGCGTTTATCGGGATTTTGGCGGTGGTTTTTCAAGGCGGACTTTTCGGCAGATTGGTCGAAAAATTCGGCGAAAATCCGTTGATGATAATCGGCTGTTTGATGATGGCTTTGAGTTTTTTCGGAATTCCATATATCAGTCCGACGTTTGGAGGTTTGGCAGGTTTGCTCGGCGTAACGGCACTGATGGCAATCGGAAATTCGATGGCTTCGCCCGCGATTACGAGTCTTGTTTCCAAAATTGCCAACGAAGGTGAGCAAGGCAAATCGCTCGGCGTAATGCAGTCCGGCGCGAGTCTGGCGCGGGCAATTGGTCCGGCAGTCGGCGGTGTTTTGCTCAACAACGCGCTCAATCAAGTTGATAATTTCACCATCGAACGAACCTTTTGGACGGCTTCGGTCATTATGATTATCGCCGCGCTGATTGCCGTTTATTTTTCAAATATGCGTCAGAAACAAGTCATTGCCTGAAACTTTTAGTGATTAATTAGGGAAAATGCGCCGCACTCACCGGCGCATTTTTATTGCGTGAATTAGGTAATTTTCCGATTTAAGCAGGTTGTTTATTTTATATTTTATTGACAATGAAAACGGCATTGTAGCCGTTGGCATTGATGCGGATGTTTGATTTCGGATGCGGCGCGACTTCACCGAGTTTGATTTCGTAGTTCTCGAATTTGACGACTTGCGGCTGGAGATTGGTGTTCAGGTCAAAGGTTTTCGATTCGCCTTTGCGGTTGATGACTTTGATCGTCACTTTGGCGTTTCCCGCCCAGACACAATTAGTGTCCGTTGGACAGCGCGAATCCTCAACGGAAATAAACTTTATCTTTAATTTACTGCGCGAAAATTTCTTTTGCTGGTTGACGGTGATGGTTGCCTGCTCGGTTTTTTGGGCGTTTGCCGCCACCACGGTGCCGAAGACCAAAGTTAAAAGCAAAGCTGAAAATAAAAGTGTTTTCATAGTCGTTTCTCCTCTCACGCAAGCGGAGTTGTCCGCTTGCATTTCTTTGAATAATAATCCGTCGGCGGGGTTGTAAAAAATATTAATTTAATCGAATAAATCTTACGGTGTCAACCATTTGGTGCAGAGTTCACCGTTTTCGTGCCATTGAAACAGCGAACGGCGATGACCTTTGACATTCATTTCGAGGCAGTCAATTTCCCTGATCGTCGAAGTCACGACAATAAAATTTGCTTTGCCCGTTTCGCTTTCTTCGTATGTCGGTTTGCGGTCAACCAAATCTTCAGGCAAGCCGGAAGTAGGTCGTTTGCTTTCCTTTGTCGGAGCTTCGCCGATGTAGCAGCGACGCGAAAAAAGTTCGGTCGCCAGCCACTGTTCTTCGTGCAGTTCGCCGTTCGCGTGAATTTCGGCAGTGCCTTTGATGCGAACTTGCAGCTTTTCCTGCGGATGGTAAAAAAGCCAGTAAACATTCGGGTTTGACGCAAGTTCGGCGACTTTCGGCGAACCGCTGTGCGTGTGAAAGGCAAGTTGCGCCGGTTTACGCCAAAATCTTCGCAAAACGACGATTCGCAAATTCGGCTGACGGTCGCAAATCGTCCCGAAAACCGGCGTGTGAAACGGGTGGTTGCGGTCAAGCGTCCCCAAATCCAAATTCTTCCAGATTTTCTTTAAAATTTCGCCGTGTGAAACCGGCTTTTCCCGGCTATTCTGTTCATTCATAGATTCAACAAGTGTTCTATAAAATTATAATACATCAGTTTGAACACAAAAAATAAAAGACGCGAAAAATTGCGCGTCTTTTAATAATGTAACATTATCCGTCACGGCGGCAGTCTTGAATGTGTCTCGCACCCGGTTTATAAATTATTTTCGGTTATGCTTTGACGAGAGTTTTGAAAATCATTTCAAAGGTCGAACGCTCAAAAGGTTTCGAGATAAAAAATGTCGCGCCTGACTGGTAGCTTTCGATTTGGAGTTTGATGTAGTCCGAAGAAGCCGTCATCACGATGACCGGAATGTGCTGCAAACGCTTTTCGCTTCGCATATATTTGAGTAAATCCGTGCCTTTAATCTTCGGCAGTTCGACATCCAAAACCGCCGCGACAAAGTTTGCTGACGACGCTAAAATCCGGTAGGCTTCCTGACCGTCGTCAACGATGACGGTTTTGATTCCTTTCTTTTCGGCGATGTCGGCGATGATCCGCGCCGTGATTGCCTCGTCTTCAACGATTAAAATTTGCGCCTGTCCCGTCGGTTTAACTTCGCCGTCATTTTCGGCGTTAAAATTCGCCGGATTATAAATCTGCCAACTGCGGCTGGCTTCGAGCAGTTTGTTAAATTGTTCGAGAATCTCTTTAAACGAGGCTTCGTTTTTAGAAACGACCGTCGTCGAACCGGCGTTCGCCGCCTGCGTCAAAATATCTTCGTCGGCACTCGAATAAGCCATAATCGGCAGCTTTTCAAAGCGGTAATCTTCTCTAATTTTTTTGATAATCTCGATGCCGGACATACTCGGCAGCATCAAATCAAGCAGGACCAAATCAGGTTTTGTTTCAAAAATTAATTTCAAGCCGTCCGCGCCGTCAGTGGCAATAGTAACCGTGTTTCCGGCGGCAATCAGTTTATTTTCATAGAGCCGTGCAACGACTGTGTTGTCTTCGATAATTACAATTTTTCGCATAGAGTAGTTTGATCAAACAGAACTTTTTCGCGGCATTCACGATCAATTTCCGCAAAAGCGTTCTGTGCCTGTGTGAAAAACGGTAAAGCTTCCGCCGCCCGTCCTTCACGTCCCATTTGTTCGAGTTTCCGCATCGGCGCGACGATTGCCGTCATTCCGCAGAGCGCACTGCCGCCGACCGTTTTATGTGCAAGTTCGTATAATTTTTGAGAGTCACCAACTTTTAGCGCCTGTTCGATTGCCGATAAATTATCAACCGTCTGCTCCAGATAAATTTCGATAACTTCGCGTTTGATGTCGTCATCATTATCGGTAATATCGTCCAGCACCGCAAAATCAACCGGCGGCACGGATAACTGCTCCGCGCTTTCAGGTTTATCTTCACTAATTTTAGTAATCATCATACTCGTTTTTTCACTTGCCGATTTAGCCAGCCAAGAGGCAAGTTTTTGAAACAGATTTTCCTTTTGAATCGGCTTGCTGATGAAATCGTCCATTCCCGCCGCCAGACATTTTTCGCGTTCGCCGCCGGTCGCGTGCGCGGTCAGCGCGATGATCGGAATCTGTGCGGCTTGCCAATTGCGCGAACGAATTTCGCGGGTCGCTTCGTAACCATCCATTTCCGGCATCTGGCAGTCCATCAAAATCAAATCGTATGGAATAATTTCCAAAGCCTGCAACGCTTCGCGCCCGTTTGCCGCGACATCGGCGTGATAGCCGAAGTTTTTCAACAGACTCTGCGCGACCATCTGATTGACCGTGTTGTCTTCGACAATCAAAATACGTTTCGATTTGTCTTTTCCCTGAACAAAATCAGGTGCCGCCATCATCGCCGTAATGTGGATGTCCGAATCTTCAAAATTCTCGTTGCGGCTGATTTTAAGCGTTTTACAAATAATTTCCAACAAATCGTCCTGCCGGTAAGGTTTATTCAAAGCTGCCTTGATTCCCGCTTCGAGCATCTTTCGTTCATCCATTTTAACGCCGCTTGACGAAATCATAATAATCGCCGGAAGCGGATTAATATTTTTGGAAACAATCTGCCGCACTGTTTCCAAACCGTCAACAATCGGCATTTCCGAATCCAAAATTATCAAATCGAAAGTTTTCGCGTTTTTTTCCAGCAGTTCAACTGCTCTTACTCCATTAAAAACTTCCAGAGTTTCCATTCCCCAGGCGCGGGTTTGATACGTCAAAACTTCTCGATTAACCTGATTATCATCAACAATCAAAACGCGTTTTCCTTCTAATTCACGGTAACAGTAAGGATTTAAATTTTCGGCAAGCGACGGCGAAATGGTTGCCTGTTTTTCCAAAGAAACATTAAACCAAAAGGTTGAGCCTTCGCCGATTTTGCTCTCCAAACCAATTTCACCGTCCATCATTTCAACAAGTTTCTTGGAAATCGAAAGTCCTAAACCGGTTCCGCCAAACCGCCGCGTCGTCGAAGCATCGGACTGCGTAAAGGGTTGAAAAAGTTTGCCCTTAACTTCGTCGGAAATTCCTTCGCCGGTGTCGGTGACGGAGATTTTCAACAAAACGCGGGTTGAGTTTTCCTGAATTTTTTCAACCCGAATCAAAATATCGCCGTCTTTGGTAAATTTTATCGCATTTCCGATCAGATTCGTCAAAATTTGTCGAACGCGTCCGGCATCGCCGCGCAGAAACAGCGGAACGTCCGAGTAAATCAACGCTGTCAGTTCGTTTTGCCGTTCACGCGCCCGGTTGGAAAAAAGTTCGATCAGACTTTCGACCGTTTCGCGCAAATTGAATTCGAGTATTTCCAGTTCGAGTTTGCCGGCTTCGACTTTGGAAAAGTCCAAAATGTCATTAATAATCGTCAGCAGTGATTCACCGCTGCTGCGAATAATTCCTGCAAAACGATTCTGTTCTTCATCAAGATTTGTTTCCAGAAGTAAGCCGGTCATTCCGATCACGCCGTTCATCGGCGTGCGGATTTCGTGGCTCATATTGGCTAAAAACTCCGATTTCAAACGCGCCGATTCGAGCGCGGAATCGTGTGCGCGCTTTAGATCTTTTTGGAGAATATTGCGCTCGTAAATTTCCTGCCTTAACGCCCGGTTCGCCTGTCCCAACTCTGCAGTGCGTTTGGCAACGCGGTTTTCGAGGTTTTTCCCCGACTGGTATAAAAGTTTTTCGCCGCGAAGCCGCGAAGCACACAAAACTGAAATAAAAATGCCTTGGACGGCAAATATCAGCAATGCCAGATTCTGTTTGGAGTCGTGATTCAAAAAACTGTCGTAAGGCGGAATCAAATAGTAATTAATAATTAAAATAGTCGCCGCCGTTGCATACAATCCGGTTCCAAAACCGCCGCGCCACGCCGCCAAAAGGATCGCAAACAGAAACAGCAGATACGGCGATTCGATCTGCAAAAACGAATTGAGCAACAGTTTAACGACTGTAACTCCAATTATTATTAAAGTTGCGATTACATATTTTTTTACATAACGATCAAAAAAAGATTTTTTTTTTGAGATGCTTTTTTCGGCTTCAGGAGAAATACCAATTAAATTTTCATTCGATGCAGCGAATGTTTCCTTTAAAGTTCGCGCTTCGATCAAACTCATTACCGATCTTCCCAGCGCACTTAAAGCCCGCTGCTGCGCTTCGGAAAGTTCGCGCGGTTTGCGGTCAATCACGCACAGCGTCCCGATTTTGTAACCGTCTGAAGTGACTAGCGGCGCACCGGCATAAAACCTGATGTGCGGATCGTTCGTCACCAGCGGATTTGACGAAAACCGGAAATCCTGCGAAGCGTCCGTGACCGTAAACAGATTTTCGCTCTTGATGGCATAATCGCAAAACGCGCAGTCACGCGGCGTTTCGCTGACTTCCAAACCGATCCGTGACTTAAACCATTGCCGGTCTTCGTCAATTAAACTGATGGCAGCAATCGGAGTTTCGCAAATCTGACTCGCAAGCAGAGTTATATCGTCAAACTCCTGTTCCGGCAAAGTATCGAGAATCTGTAATTCCTTTATGGCGTAAAGGCGAAGTTTTTCAATGTCTGAACTTATTTCGTTCATTATTTTTTTGAAGGGCATTTAAAGATTGAGTAACTATATGGAAAATTATTAAGAGGATAGGAATACCGTTTAGCAACGGCGTAGAATAATAATATAGCATTCGGCAGTATTTTTCAATAAACTTTAACGAAACCGCTCAAAAAATAACTTTTAATAAAATATGCCCCGGAGTTTCAGATTTGCCCACTTCGCTTAGGCGGATTTTATATAATTTCCCGTGTAAAGTTTGAGTGAGGCGCAAACGGATTTTGTCTTTGCTCTTTTTCGTTTTATTCTAGTTTTGACGGCGTATTAGTCTAAAAGATTGCCGTTTTCAAATATGACACCGACGACGAGCGCAGAACAATTCAAATATCAAACGGGTTTCGGCAATGAATTCACAACGGAAGCAGTCAAAGGTGCGCTTCCAATCGGCAGAAATTCGCCGCAGGTCGCGCCGCTCGGTCTTTACGCCGAACAGTTTTCGGGAACGGCTTTTACTGCGCCGCGCAGTTCAAATAAAAGAACGTGGACTTATCGCATTCGTCCGAGTGTGACGCATAAACCTTTTTTGCGAATTGATAACAACCTGCTGGTTTCAAAGTTTGACGCGCTCGAAACTACTCCGAATCAATTGCGCTGGAATCCGCTGCCGATGCCGAAAATTGAAACAGATTTTATTGACGGTTTGACGACGATTGCCGGAAACGGCGATTTGTTCGCGCAGCACGGAATGGCGGTTCATATCTTCGCCTGCAATAAAAATATGACGGACAGATTTTTCCATAACGCGGACGGCGAAATGCTCGTCGTTGCGGAGAAAAATTGCGTTCGTTTTTTGACTGAGTTGGGCGTGATTGAAATTAATTCAGGCGAGATTTGCATTATTCCGCGCGGACTAAAATTCCGCGTCGAACTGCCCGACGGCGAGGCTCGCGGCTACATCTGCGAAAACTACGGGCAGCAGTTTCGTCTGCCGGATTTAGGTCCAATCGGCGCAAACGGTCTAGCGAATCCGCGTGATTTTGAAACGCCAATTGCGTGGTTTGAAGACGTTGACGGCGACTGCGAATTAATTGCGAAATTCGGTGGAAATTTGTGGAATTGTCAAATAGACCATTCGCCGCTCGATGTCGTCGCGTGGCACGGAAACTACGCGCCATACAAATATGATTTGCGGCGATTCAACACGATTGGCTCGATTTCATTCGATCATCCCGATCCTTCCATTTTCACGGTTTTAACTTCGCCGTCGCACGAACACGGCACGGCGAACTGCGATTTCGTAATTTTTCCCGACCGTTGGTTAGTTGCTGAAAATACCTTTCGTCCGCCGTGGTTTCACCGCAATATTATGTCGGAATATATGGGTTTGTGTTACGGTCAATACGACGCGAAGGAAGAAGGTTTTGTCGCGGGCGGAGGTTCTCTTCACAATCAAATGTCTGCACACGGACCGGACGCGGATGCTTTTGAAAAGGCTTCAAATGCTGAATTAAAGCCGCAAAAATTATCGGGAACAATGGCGTTTATGTTCGAGTCGCGTTACATTATTCGCCCGACGAGATTTGCAACGGAAACCTCGGAACTCCAACACGAATATTTTGAAGTGTGGCAAAAACTCAAAAAGAACTTTAAGATGTAAAAAGAGTTTTACGAAATGACCTTAAAATTATAAAAACAAATGACAGACTCCGCCACGAAAGAATCGGTTCGCACACTGCTCGCCGAAATAATTGATTACGCCGGACTTTTTCCGCCATCGCAGATTTCGATGCCGGAAGCCGTGATTAATTACGCGATGTATAAAAACAGTAATTATAGCTGGATGCTCGGTCGTTTTGTCGTGCCGGTCGCACGGCTCGACGAATTTTTCGAGAGCGCCCAGGATTTCATCTCGCGTGACGGCAACAGCGCGTGGCGTTTGAGTGTTTTGGCGGGCGAAGACATTTATCAAACGATTCGCAAGATTGAGGATTTTAACGCGAAAAATGCGCCGCGCGTAATTTGCGACACGCTCGAAGTGCGGGCGACGACCGAATCGAAAATCGAAAATACCGTAAGAGTTTTGCCTGATTTTTTGACGGCTTATTTTGAGATTCCGATTGATGAAACGCTTCCCGATATGGTCACGGCACTGGCGATTCACGGGCAGCGGGCGAAGATTCGTACGGGCGGCGTAACCGGCGACGCGTTTCCTTCGACGCGGACGATTATTCGGTTTATCCGAACCTGTATGGCGGCAAACGTGCCGTTCAAAGCGACCGCCGGACTGCACCACCCGCTCCGCTGTTTTCGTCCGCTGACGTATGAAGCAAACGCCCCGAAAGGCACGATGAACGGTTTTCTGAATATGTTTCTCGCCACCGGATTTGCCCGCGCCGGTTACAAACCGATCATTTTGGAAGAGATTCTCGAAGACGAATTTGAAGAGAGTTTCGAGTTCACCGACGAAGGTGTCGCGTGGCACGGCGATTATTATTTAACGACGTGGCAGCTTCAATTCGTGCGCGAAAAAAGCATCGTTTCATTCGGTAGTTGCTCGTTCGACGAACCGATTGCCGATTTGCAGAAAATCGGCTTACTCTAAGGCAAAATGTGTTAAAATTAAGTCTTAAAGATGCGAAATTATCCATTCATCGAACCAACATTTGCCGCCCGAACGCATCAACTGGCGATTTGCCAATCAATCTACGACGCGAACGCTTTCAATATTCAAAACTGGAAAAACGGCTTTCCGATTGACTACGATATGTTGCCCGAATTAGTCACAAAATTCTTGAATCTGCTCGAAGAAAAGCAGGTTGATTTCTGCATCGTCGGCGGCATCGCGTATCTCGCGTATATCCAAGACCGCAACACGAAAGACCTCGACATCTTAATCTCGGTGACGGAGTTGGAGAAGATTATTGATTACGTCGAAGTTACCAACAAAGATGTAAATTTTACGAACACAAAATTTGAAGGAATGAGCATTGATTTTCTGAAAACTTCAAATGCTCTGTTCGATTATGTGAAAGAACACGAAACGACGCGTTACAATTTTACCGAAGGTTTGTATCCGGTTGCTACAACGACAGGACTTGTTCTAATGCGATTTGACGCAATCATTGATCTATATCAGAAAGGACGATTTGATAAAATTGACCGATACGAATGGGATTTGGCAACGCTGACGCGTCATTACCCGATTGATTGGGAACACATCTGGAAAATTTCCGAACAATTTTTCACTGACGGACAAATCAGCGAATTTAAGAAAATGGTTGCCGAATGGAAGAAGCCTCGCGTCAATCCGTTTTTGAAGTAACAAATGTAAGGGCGATCCCTTGTGGTCGCCCGATTGAACTTGTAAGGGCGATCCCTTGTGGTCGCCCGATGAGCGCGAACGAAAATCATTTCGCATAAATTCAAGATTGCAACCGTGACGGGCGACCACAAGGGATCGCCCTTACAAATTTATATGACTATTGAGATCAACGAAACACACGACCCGAACTTAAAAAGCTGGATCGAATCAGCCAACGCGCCCGACACGGATTTTCCGATTCAAAATTTGCCTTTTTGTGTTTTTAGGCGAACAAACACAAGCGAATGGATTAGAACCGGAGTTGTAATTGGCGACCAAATTTTTGATTTGAGTTTGGGCTATGAAACAAAACTTTTTGAAGATAAAGGTCTGACTATTCCTCTTTACGCGCACGACGAAGCTAATTTTAATTGGTCAGCAAGCAGTAGCGATCCGAAAGATGTTGTCGAATTTCGTCAACGTGCTTACGAACTTCTCGGAGAATCCACCGATGAAGAAACTCGCAAATTAGTTCAAAGATGCCTTGTTCCAATCCCTGAATGCGAATTTTTTCCAACCTTCAAAATCGGCGATTACACCGATTTTTACTGCTCGATCTTTCACGCGACGAATGTCGGCGCGATGTTTCGTCCCGATAATCCGCTGCTGCCGAATTACAAATATATTCCCATCGGCTATCACGGACGCGCTTCGTCAATCGTCGTTTCGGGAACTGATGTCAAACGCCCGAAAGGTCAGACGCGACCTGATGCCGAACAGCCGCCGACGTTTATTCCGTGCAAAAATTTAGACTACGAAATGGAAGTCGGCTTTTTCGTCGGCAAAGGCAACACTTTGAGCGAATCAATTCCGATTGAAAATGCGGAAGAACATATTTTCGGGCTTTGTTTAGTAAATGATTGGTCGGCGCGCGATATGCAGGCGTGGGAATATCAGCCGCTCGGACCTTTTTTGGCGAAAAGTTTTGCGACCACCGTTTCGCCGTTCGTCGTGACGATGGAAGCACTCGCGCCGTTTCGCGTTCCCGCGTTCGAGCGCGACGCGGACGATCCGCAGCCGCTCGATTACCTGAACGGCGAAACAAATAAACAGTTCGGCGGCTTCGACATCAAGCTCGAAGTTTATATTCAAACGCAAAAGATGCGCGACGAAAACACCGAACCTTTTCTACTGTCGCGCTCGAATATGAAGGATTTATACTGGACAATCGGGCAAATGCTGACGCATCACGCCTCAAACGGCTGCAACCTGCAAACCGGCGATTTGATGGCGACGGGAACAGTTTCAGGACGCGAAAAAGACGAGCGCGGCTGTCTGCTCGAATTAACGTGGCGCGGCAAAGAACCGATTAACTTGCCGAACGGCGAACAACGCCGATTCCTCGAAGACGGCGACGAAATTATTATGAAAGGTTATTGTGAAAAAGAAGGTTTCCGCAGAATCGGTTTCGGCGAATGCCGTGGAAAAATTCTTCCGGCTGAATAAGAATTTGCCCGGATTCAGGTTAATTATCATTTAACAGGTCGCTACCGCTCGCTGTTCTGACTCGCTGCAAAAAATAATTCGTGTCTGTTCGTGTTTATTCGTGGCTAATTCTTTTTTGTGGCAAAATGTATTTGTAATGGATTTAGTTTTAGATAAATTTCACGAAGAATGCGGCATTTTCGGCGTTTTCGGGCATTCTGAAGCATCAACTCTGACGCAGCTTGGACTTTTTGCGTTGCAGCATCGCGGGCAGGAAGCGTGCGGAATCGTGTCGTCGGACGGCGAAGATTTGCATCAGTTTCGTTCGCAAGGTTTGGTTGCCGATGTTTTAGTCGAATCCGAACTTGAAAAATTGATCGGCAATTCGGCAATCGGACACACACGCTATTCGACCGCCGGAAAAAATACGATCAAGGAAGTTCAGCCGTTTTCGGTAACTTGCCAGCACGGGCAAATTGCCGTCTGTCACAACGGAAATCTGCCGTTTGCCAATGAAAAACGCGAGGAATTGGAAAAGGCAGGCGCGATTTTTTCTTCGACATCCGATACTGAAACGATTCTTCATTCGATTGCCCGCGACCATTCGGCAAATGTTATCGAAGCCATCAAAAAAGTCTTGAAAGAAACCGAAGGCGCGTTTTCACTGCTGTTTTTAACGCCCGAATCATTGATTGCCGTGCGCGATCCGCGCGGTTTTCGTCCGATGGTTTTGGGAAAATTGAAAGACGCGTGGTGCGTCGCGTCGGAAACCTGCGCGTTTGATTTGATTGATGCCGAATATGTCCGCGAAATCAAGGCGGGCGAAATGCTCGTAATTGATAAAAACGGGCTGAATTCATCGTTTCCTTTGGATGAAAAACCGATTTCGGTCTGTTCGTTTGAACACGTCTATTTTGCGCGTCCCGATTCGACGATTTTCGGGCGTTCGGTCAATCAATCCAGACATTTGATGGGCAAACAACTCGCCGTTGAACATCCGATTGAAAACACCGAAGACGCACTCGTCGTTCCGGTTCCCGATTCGGGGGTCGCGGCAGCAATCGGTTATGCGCGGCAGTCGGGCATCAATTTTCGGCAGGCGATTATCCGCAATCATTACGTCGGACGCACTTTTATCGAGCCTTCGCAGAGCATTCGCTCATTCGGCGTTCGTTTAAAGCTCAATCCGATCAAAGATTTAATCAACGGCAAAAAGATTATTTTAGTTGACGATTCGATTGTGCGCGGGACGACTTCAAAGAAAATCGTGCAAATGGTCAGAGAAGCCGGCGCGAAGGAAGTGCATATGAGAATTTCGTGTCCGCCGACCGTTTCGCCCTGTTATTACGGCGTTGACACGCCGCGCAAGGCTGATCTGATCGCCGCGCAAATGTCGGTTGACGAAGTGTGTCGTTACATCGAAGCGGACAGTTTAGGTTATTTGTCGCTCGACGGAATGCTCGAAGCCATCGGATTAGACCCGCAAACTTCGTGCGTCGCCTGTTGGAACGGAAAATACCCGACGCTGATTGCCAACGGCAAGCCGACCATTGATAATAGTTAAAGAGTTTTTAGTTTTTAGTTTTTGGTTTTTAGATAAGACTTTAATAACTTGAGACCAAATTTAAAGAAGGAGTAAAAATGCAGATTTTTTCAACGCTCGCAGTAATATTTGTTTTTGCCTTTTCATTACTGCAATGCGAAACGACAAATGTTAAAAGCAGCGAAAATATAGCGAAAACGAATGCGAATTCGCCGGTCGCAATGGCGACACCGGAAGAAGCGCCGCGCATTTCGCTCGACGATGCGAAAAAGGATTTCGACGGCGGAAAGGTTTTATTTATTGACACGCGCGGCGCGGATCAATACAAATCGGAACACATCAAAGGCTCGATCAATATTCCGGCGGGCGAATTTGAAACGCGCTACGCGGAAGTTCCGAAGGACAAAAAAATCATCGCCTACTGTTCCTGACCGAGCGAACACACAAGCGCCCGTGCGGTGCAGATTTTGAAGGAAAAAGGTTATACAAATGCGTTTGCTTTGTTAGGCGGAACTCAAGGCTGGAAAACAGCAAGTTATCCGATGGAAGGCGATTCGGTTAAAAAGTAGCAAGAAAAAAGGCAAAAGCCGCGCGGCTTTTGCCTTTTTTCTTGCGGAAATCATTTCGGCAATTCAGTCCGATATTTATCGGCTAGTTCGGCGTTGTTCGTTTTTTCATAAAGATTGACCAATCTTTTTAACGCTCCGATGGTATTTCTATGTTGATCGCCGAGTTTGGCTTTGATGATCGGATAAGTATCTTCGATCAGCGGTTTTGCTTCGTCAATTTTGTTTTGGGCGAGCAGATTTTCGCCTAAAGAATTTTTGATTATGGCGATGAACACTTCGTCGTCCGGTTTGATCTTTTCGATCAACGCCAGAGATTTTCGCAGGTATGTCTCACCTTCCTGCGGTTTGTCCGTGCGGGTGAGAGCAATGCCTAAGAAGTTGTAGGCAAAAACATTGTCAACACCTTCCTGCATTTCATTCTGATTAAACAATTTGATGCTTTCGGAACAAGTTTCGATTGTTTTATCTAATTCAAGTTTATATCCATAAGCCTTGCACAAATAGTTTTTCGCCCAAAATTGAGAAGTGGGTTGTTTTGAACGCTTGGCGATTTCGTCGGCTTCGAGCAGGAGTTTGATTCCTTCGTCGAAGTTTGATTTTGTCGCTAAATTTAATCCGAGATTCATTAGAGAATCAAACATTCGACTTTCGTAATTTTTGGGCAAAGTGCGGAAAATGGAAATTGATTTTCGCAAGGTTTCTTCGGCACGAGGATCAGAATTATACATTTGGATTCGACCTAATTCACCAATTGCGAAGGCATAGTCGGGATCATTTTCGGTCGTGACGGCTTCATACAATTTTACCGATTCTTCGATTGGTTTTTCCGCCTCAGATTGTTTTGATTGCAGCAAAAGCAATTCACCCGACAAAGATAATCCAAATGCCAACAATCTGCTTCCGCTTGGAGAAAGTTTCCTTTCCATTTCAATTCCGCGATTTAAAGTTTTTTCGGCATCGTCATATCTTATGCGAGCAGTGGAATTCGCTCCCAACCAAATAAGGCTCGCGGAAGTTGTTTGATTATCGGCGGGAAACGATTTTTCGCTAATTTCCAACGATTTTTTCAATAAAGATTCGGATTTCTCGAAATCTTGAATCGAAAGATAGGTGATACCAATGTTTAAGTATGCTTGAGCTTTTTGTTCGGGCTGATCGGCAAACTCGGTTTCGATACTTTGTTCGGCATCGTTCAAAACATCGAGAATTTTCGCATCTTTGCCTTTTTGTTCGGGCGAAACGGCTTGCAGAATCCGACTCATAAAACGATTGACGCTTTCGGTTTTGTTTTGTTCGGCAATCGCCCGGTCGCGTTCGCGGGCGGCGATTCGTGCCTGCCAAATCGAAAAACCCAAACCGCCGAGCAGACTTAAAATCAATAATCCGCCGACAATCGAAGCCGCCAAATTTCGTTTAACAAACTTTTCCGTGCGATAGAAAAACGTATTCGGTCGGGCGATAACGGGCAAACCTTTCAAATATCTTTGAATATCTTCGGAAAATTGTTCAACGGATTTGTAACGACGATGCGGCTCTTTTCGCAAAGCCTTCAGGACGATGTTGTCTAAATCTCCCGACAATGATTTTTGACTGCCCGTCTTTGATTTTTGTTTGCTTTCACCGCCGGAAGTTTTTCGGCTGATGACGGAAGAAGGAGCGGGCGGTTCGCTCTGCGTTGCCGCCTGCAGAATTTGTTCGAGGCTTTTGCCTGCAAATTTGAACGGACGCTCACCCGTCAAAAGTTCGTAGAGAATCACGCCTAAACTGTAAATATCGGACGAAGTTGTCAGGTGCGTTCCCTTTATTTGTTCGGGCGAAGCGTATTCGGGTGTCATCACACGAAACTGCGTCTGTGTTTGGTTGAGTTCGCCGACTAATTCGGGATTAAGAAATTTCGCCACGCCGAAATCGAGCAATTTAACTTCGCCGTCGTGTGTTACCAGAATGTTGCCGGGCTTCAAATCACGATGGATGACTAAATTTTGATGAGCGTGTTGGACGGCGGAACAGATCGTTTTAAATAAATCGAGCCGTTCGTTGGTCGAAAGCTGCTGCTCGTCGCAGTAATCGAGCAGGGACAAACCTTCGGCATATTCCATCACGAAATACGGCAAACCGTCTTCTGTCGTGCCGCCGTCGAGCAGTTGGCAGATGTTCGGATGATGAAGACTGGCGAGAATTTGGCGTTCGGTTTTGAAACGTCTGAGAACGTCTCCGGTGTCGAGTCCGCGAACGAGTTTCAGTGCGACTCGCTGCCGAAAATCGTCTTCGCGGGCGGCGAGATAAACGATTCCCATTCCGCCTTTGCCGATTTCTTTAACGATTTTGTATTGTCCGATAACCTGACCGATTCGTTTATCGGCGGCAAAAACCTGTTTGAAATCCGCCGCCGGCTGTTCGATAAAATCGTCGCTTTTTTCAAAAGATTTAAGTAAAGATTCGACCTCGCCGCGCAAATTCTGATCGTCGCCGCAGGATTTTTCGAGAAATTGCGGACGTTCATTTTCCGAAATTTCTAAGGCTTCGGAAAAGATTCCTTTGATGCGATTGTGAAAATTTTTATCGGTCATCGTTCAAACGGCGATAAAGCCACGCTTTGGCAAAATTCCAATCACGCGAAACGGTCATCGCGGAAACTCCGATGGCGTGCGCGGTTTCCTCAATGGATAAGCCCGAAAAAAATCTGAGTTCCACGATGTTTGACTGTCTTTCGTCCAATTTTTCCAGTTCCAGCAAAGCATCGTCCAAATCAACCAGGTCAACTTCCCTCGAATTTGAAAAACTGATCGCTTCATCCAGGGCGAGCTTTTGCAGATTGCCGCCGTGAATTTCCGCCTTCTTTTTGCGGGCGTGGTCAACCAGAATATGCCGCATCACCTGTGCCGCGACCGCGAAAAAATGACTGCGGTTCTGCCACGAGACTTTTTCCCAATCAACCAGCCGCAAATACGCTTCGTGAACGAGCGCGGTCGCCTGCAAAGTATGATCGGGACGTTCGTTTTTCAGATAACCGCTCGCCAGTTTTCGCAGTTCATCATAAACAAGCGGCAAAAGTTCTTCGGGAGCCGAAGCATTTCCGTTATTTATCTGATCGAGCAAAAGCGTGACATCTTGCGGCATCGGTAATTAGTGAAACTCTTTATTTACCGTGGATTATACAGTTTTTTTGATGCTTTGAAAATAATTTAGAAAAAAAATGTTGTGATTTGTCAGAAAAATCCGCTTTGTAGATTGAAAGAGAAAATTTAGTAGGAGATTTTTTGTATGTTGAATTTAACTTTGAAGTCTTTAACCGGATATTTTGTTGGAAACTTGTTAATCTTATCCGTGATTTTTACCGGTGTCTCGCCTGTTATTTCAATGGATTTGGCACGAGTTGAAAATCGGACTGATGCTGCCGTAGCGAATTTCGGAGTTGACGGCACAGGCACCATTGTCGCCATTCTCGACCGCGGAATTGATTGGAAAAACAACGATTTCCGCAACGAAGACGGCACCACGCGGATCAAATTTATCTTCGATCTTTCGGATAATTCGGGAGCCAACGCACCCGGAAATACCTACGGAATCGGGACAATTTACACCGAAGCGCAAATCAATGCGGCTTTAACTAACAACACAATTTTGGCAACCCGCGATGCGGTCGGACACGGTTCTACCACCACCGGAATCGCGGCGGGAAACGGTCGCAACACGGTTGATCGCCGTTATCGCGGAATCGCCCCGAAAGCAAGTTTGATAATCGTCAAAACCGCTTCCGAAGGCGCGCCCGCACACGGTAACGAACCTGCGGAAGCCGCTTTCGGAAACGATACTCTTTACACAACCGGTATTGATTTTGTTCGTGATAAAGCCCAGCAATTGAATATGCCGGTCGTGATGCTTTTGAATATCGGCTCGATCAACGGTCCGACTGACGGCTCAAGCACATTATCACGCAAAATTGATGCAACCGTCGGACCCGGAAAACCCGGAATCGTCTTCGTCAACGGTTCGGGCGATGACGGCGGCGAGGCGAATCACGCGGGCGGAACGATTTCGCAAGGCGGAACGGCTTCGATTCAGATTCAAAAAAGCACAACGGGCGTTCTGCGTTTCGATCTATGGTATGGAGCAAACGACCGGTTTGACGTTTCAATGCAAACGCCGTCGGGGAATTTCGGACCCTACGTTTCTCCGGCAAACAGCGTTCGTCAAAACAACAGCAACGCGGTTTTCAATATGTTTCACAACGGCAGCGGGCAGGTTTTTTACGGTTCGACTAACGGAAAACGCGAGCTTTTTATCGACATTTCGGGTCCCGTCGGCACATACACGATTCAGTTGACCGGACAAACAGTTGCCAATGGCAGATTCGATGCGACGCTCAATCCTTCAAATTTTCACACTGCGAATCGTTTTTTGAATTTCGTCGTGCCTGGAAGTATTTGGGACGGAGCGACCGCTCAATACAATATTTGCCCGAACGATTATGTTTTGAACACGAGTTGGACTGACGTTGACGGAATTCCGCGAACGAATTTAGGACAAGGAAATGTCGGCGAACTTTGGCTCGGAAGCAGCGTCGGACCTTCGTTTGACGGTCGTTTGGGAATTGATGTTTCGGCTCCGGGCGATTCGGTTTTCACGACCTATAACCCGACTTCGTATTTCGCCACATTCAGATTCAATATGATTCAAGGCGGCGGCGGATTATACGGCAGAGCGAATGCCGTCAGTGCGGCGGCTCCGCAGGTAACGGGAATTATCGCCTTAATGCTGCAAAAAAATCCGAGACTTGATGCTTTGCAAATTAAACAAATACTGCAAAGAACTGCTCGCACCGACAGTTTCACGGGAGTAACTCCAAATGTTAATTTCGGTTACGGAAAAGTCAACGCATATTCCGCTGTCGCCGCCGCACTGCAATCGGCACACAAAGCGTCTGATTTTAATGGCGACGGCAAAGCCGATCTGTCAGTTTGGAGACCGAGCAATGCGTCCGGCACGCCCGATTTTTACACATTGCCGAGCGGTTCAACTTCGCTCACCGGTGTCGAACTCGGCTTAACGACTGACAAACCGACCGTTGCCGATTTTGACGGCGACGGAAAAGCCGATTACGCGGTTTGGCGTGAAGCACCCGCTACGCAAGCCGCTTTCTACATTTTGCAAAGCTCAAACAACACGCTTCGGATCGAATTGTTTGGTCAAACGGGCGATCAACCAAACGTCGTCGGCGATTGGGACGGCGACGGAAAAGCCGATCCCGCCGTCTATCGCAACGGTAGTCAATCTTTCTTTTTCTATCGCGGAAGTTTGAATAATCCAAACGGAAACACGACTTATCTGCCTTGGGGAATCAGCGGCGACGAGCCGGTTCGCGGCGATTTCGACGGCGACGGCAAGCAGGATGCCGCGATTTATCGAACTTCAAATTCAATCTGGTATGTTCGCAAAAGTTCCGATGGAAGTCTGCAGGCAGCCTATTGGGGATTAAATTCCGATAAACGATTTGAAGGCGATTTCGACGGCGACAGCAAAACCGATTTCTGCGTTTTCCGACCCTCAACCGCAACCTGGTATATTTTGCGAAGCTCAAACGGACAACCTGTTTATCAACAATTCGGCTTATCAACCGACCAACTCGTCCCCGCCGATTACGACGGCGACGGCAAAACCGACATTGCCGTTTTCCGAAACGGAATTTGGTATGTTCAGCAATCCGGCAACTCTGCTTTAACTTACGGATATTTCGGCACCGGCGGAGATATTGCAATTCCTTCGGCGTTTATTCCGTAGATTGTTTCTCTCATAAATCTCACTTTTCTCTTTCAACTGAGAAGTCGTCTTAAAAAACGACTTCTTTTTTGTTCAGAAAATAATTTGGAAAATATGTTGTAATTCGCCGCAGAATTTCGCCTTGTAGATTGAAAGAGAAAATTTTAATTGATTTCAGGAGTAAAGATTATGATGAAAACAGTATTTTTAACGGTTATTTTGATTTCGGCGTTTTGCTTTCAGGCTTATGCACAAATTTGTTCGCCCGCACCCGTCGGCTTGGTTTCGTGGTGGTCAGGCGATAATAATTCGCTTGATTCGCGTTTGCGGAATAACGGAACTTTGCAAAACGGTGCGAGCTACGCAAGCGGAATTGTCGGTAACGCCTTCAGTTTTGACGGAAACGACGATAGAGTTTTTATTCCGCACAATGCAAACCTAAATGTCGCAAATGTAACGCTCGAAGCGTGGGTTTTCCCGACAGCATTCGGCGGACAAGGTTCGATAATCAACAAAAGAACTGCCGTAAATAATGCAGGTTATGGTCTGGAACCGACCGCCGGCGGCAATTTATCGTTTTTCATTTACATCGGCGGGAATTTATTTTTCGTAACTTCACCTTCGCCAATGCTGCTCAACACATGGTCGCACGTTGCCGGAACTTTTGACGGAAGCGTGTTGAAGATTCTTGTTAACGGAACTCAGGTGGCGAGCCAAAATATTTCGGGTTCGATTGATGCAACGACAGGCGATTTGGTTATCGGCGAAAATAACGTCAATGGAACAAATTGGACGGGTTTGATTGATGAGCCGACAGTTTACAATCGTGCTTTATCGGCAACGGAAATTCAATCAATCGTCAACGCCGGAACATCGGGAAAATGTAAACCGACGGCGACGGTTTCGCCAAGCGGACAAGTCGGCTGGTGGTCGGGCGACGGAAATGCGAATGATCTCGCGGGAACAAACAACGGCACAATTCAAGGAAACGTAACTTATTCTACCGGAAAGACTTCACAGAGTTTTCAGCTTGGCGGAACAGGCGATTTAAGCGGAAACGGCGACCGCGTTAATATTGGAAATCCAACGAATTTACAATTACAAGATTTTACGATTGAAACTTGGATAAAACGCTCAAGCTCTACAATTGTTACAAATTCACCTTTTCCGGGAACGGCTGGCGGAACATTTTTCGCTTATGGTCAAAATGGTTACGGATTTTTGATTGACCAAAATACGAACAGACTCGCTCTGACGAACGTCGGTAATTCGGCAGTTTTTTCTAACTTAACTGTTACTGATACAAATTGGCATCACGTTGCCGTTACAAAATCAGGAAATCAAACAATTTTTTATGTTGACGGCGTTTCTGACACGCAAACTTATTCAACAGCATTCGGTTTTACGACCAATGCCGCCATTGGTGCGAGAGGCGATAATAATGTGCAAAATGCTTTCTTTGGAGCGATTGATGAACTTTCAATTTATAGCCGCAGTTTAACCACAAATGAAATTACATCAATCTACAACGCCGGAATCGCCGGAAAATTGAAAGACAACACAACTGCAACAGGTGCGAATGTTGCCGTCAACACAAAAAGCGATGCAACCGTAACTTTCCCGACCGTTTCAACTGCCGGAATTACGCAGCAAATTCCACTTGATCTTTCAACTTTGCCAAGTCTGCCGATTGGTTCAACAACCACAGGTTTAACCTCCGATATTGCGACAACTGCGACTTTCACAGGTTCACCGCAAGTTTGTTTCAATCTACCTTCGATCACGAATTCGACCACGTTTAACAATCTACGAATCGCGCATCTGGAAAACAACGTCTGGACAAACCGCACCGATCTGGCGAGCATCAATTTTGCGACGAAGACGATCTGCACGGGCGGATTAACCTCGCTTTCACCATTTGCCGTCGTCAACGGCTTCGCGCCGACGGTGGCAAGCGTTGCAATCAGCGGACGAGTCATCACCGCAAACGGCAGCGGAATTCGCGGCGTAAATGTTTCGCTGACGAATTCAAACGGTGAGGTTTTCCGCGCCGTCACCGGCACATTCGGCTATTACCGATTTGAAAATCTGCCCGTCGGCGAAATTTATATTTTGAGCATCAGCGCAAAACGCTACTCGTTCGCCAACCGGACGCGCGTGATAAATTTGAACGACGAATTGACGGATGCCGATTTCATCGCCGAAGGAAAATAACTTTTACCGCCGTAACTCATCGCAAGTCCGTTTTGCCGCCGCTCCGTTTATCAGGCGGAACGGCGGCTTGGAAAAACGCCGGTTATCCGATAGAAGGCGAGGCAATTAAAAAGTAAAAAGTAAAAAGGCAAAGTTCCGAATCGGAGATTTGCCTTTTTTATTTCCGCAAAAAGTTATTCGTCCAAATTAATTTTCCGCAAAATTTTCCTAACTTTCGGTTCGTTTTGAACTTCGGCGTAGCGATTTGAAACGCGCGTGAAAACGAGATTGTAATTTCCCGTGCGTTCCATTTCGATAATTTCGTTTAACGCCGTCGCTTTGTCGGGCAAAGGTTTTTGCAAATCGTCCAAACATTTTCGCGCAAAATCCGAATTTGCGTCCAACTCCAAAGCCTTTTGACAAGACGCGGCAGCCGCTTCGTTTTCGCCTGCAAAATTTTGAATCATTCCCAAATCTGCGAACAGCGTCGGGTTTGTTTCGTCGAGTTCGATTGCCGCGTTTATTTCCGCTTTTGCCTCGTCCAAACGCCGATGAATCGCGTAAAAAATTCCGAGCCAATGATGCGCGTTGACGTTGCCCGAATCGGCTTCGAGCGCGTTTTTGAGTGTGGTTTCGGCTTGCGTCCAATCGTGTTCCTGAAAAATTTTGACGAAACCGATGACGGCGTTCGCTTCCGCCGAATCGGGTTCAATTTTCAGAGCTTTTTCGAGATTTTCGGCGATTTCCCGCTTTGTTTGCGGGTCAAAAATCTTCGCGCTTGCCAAGCCGCCGTAAGCGCGGGCGAAATTCGCGTCGAGTTCGACGGCTTTTTCAAAATAAGCGGTCGCGTCGTGGCGTTTGCGCCAAATTTCAAAGCCCGCTTGATACGTTTCGTAAGCCGCGAAATTAGTCGGCAGGCGTTTTGTGAGTTCGTCTTTTTCGGCTTGCGGGAGAGTTCCGAGAATCGCGTTTGCCGCGCCGTTTGAAATCGCGTCTTCGAGTTGGACGAGGTTGTTCTGCTCCGCGTCAAAGGTTTTCGTCAAAACGTCCGCGTCTTTGCCGACATCGCGCACGATGGTTTGAATCTTGAATTTATCGCCGCTGACGGAGATTTTGCCCGTCAAAATAAAATCGCTTTTGATGCGCGTCGCGTTTTTGACGATGAAATGCGGCAGGACGCGGAATTTGTTGAGACTGCCCAAACGAACGGTCAAATCGTTTGTGAGCGAATCGGCAAAGGCGTTTTCCTTTTCGTCCGAAATCGTGAAAGGCAGAACGGCGAGCGATTTTAATTTTGAACTTGCCGCGCTGACGGGCGCGATGGAAATGACCCGATTTGTTTTCGCTTCCTGCTTTGGCGGGCGTAAATAAACGGCGGCAAATCCGGCAATCGCAATGATTAACGCGGCGGGAATCAAACCGAATTTCCAGTATTTTCGCGTCGCCGAAATGGTTTCGGTTTCCTCGATTTCGATTTCTTCGTAAATATTTCGCTCGATGACGAGCGCGTCAGTCGCTTCTTTTTCCTCGAAATTAAAAATATAACCGCGACGCGGCACGGTTTTTATCAGCGCGGTTTCGCCGCGTTCTTCAAACATTTTTCGCAAAGTGTAAATATTCTGCGTCAAAACGCTGTCTTCGACGAACGCATCTTCCCAAACCTGCGCGAAAATCTCTTTTTTGCTGACGACTTCGCCGCGATTTTCGACCAAAACGCAGAGCAGTTCGACCGATTTCAGCGACAGCGCGATAATCTCGCCGTCGAAACGCAGGACTTTGTGCGCCGCGTCGAGGCGAAATTTGCCGAATTCGTAAATGTCATCTTCCAAAACTCGCATTTTAGAAAAATTTGAGAAAACTATGAGAAAAATTTTAAGATTTTCGGGGTAAATTTAGTTAATAATCGCACAAATGTTTCAAAAAACCAAAAGAATTTTGATGCGGCGGCGTGTCCGCGAAGTTATTGTTATCAAAAAAGATATGCCTGTAACTTTGATTTGTGAAAACTGCCGACGCGAGCAAAATTTCGGATTGGCTGAAAAAGAAGTTATAAATAAATTGAAAAGCGAGGAAAAAACTGATGAATTACCGAAAGATTAGCCTGTTTGTTTTGATTTTGCTGTTTGCGACTGTGCCATATATGCAGGCGCAAACCTGTTCGCCCGCGCCGGTCGGACTTGTTTCGTGGTGGTCGGCGGACGGCAACACGCTCGATTCGCGTTCGCGCAATAACGGAATGTTGCAAAACGCAACTTTCACCGCCGGAAATGTCGGGCAGGCATTTAATTTCAGCGGCTCGAATCAAGCCGTTGTAAATACGGTCAACGGAAACATTTTGAACTTCGGAACAAGCAATGTTTCGGTTGAAGCGTGGGTGCGGGCAACCGGCGGCAGCGGGACGCGGATAATTTATGACAACGGTTTTGCGAACAACAACTCCGTCCGCCTTTTCATCAACGCCGCCAATCAAGGAAGTTTTTTTGTCCGCGACGACAACGGCAACTTGGCGCAATCCGTCAGCACAGCCGCGCTCAATGACAGCAACTGGCATCATCTCGTCGGCGTGCGTCAGGGAACGACGGCGACGCTTTTTGTTGACGGCGTTGCTCAAATCGCTAGCAGCAACCCGTTACTTGGTGTAATAAATTCAAACTGTGGAAATACTTTTATCGGCGGCACGGCTACTTCTTCATTCTGTCCGGCAACCGCAATCGAATCATTTTTTACGGGACAAATTGACGAAGTTTCTCTTTACAACCGGGCATTATCGGCTTCGGAGATTCAAGCGATCTTCAACGCCGGAACAGCCGGAAAATGCAAGCCGACCGCGACAGTTGCTCCGAGTAATTTAGTCGGCTGGTGGTCAGGCGACGGCAGCGCGAACGATATTTCGGGCAGCGGCAACAACGGAACTTTGCAGAACGGCACGGCGTTTGCCATCGGAAGAGTCGGGCAAGCCTTCAGTTTTAATTCGGCGAATAATACCGGGCTTATTGTTCCGGGCAATTCGCCTTCGCTGAATCCGACCGAGGCAATCACGTTTGAGGCGTGGATCAAGCCTTCCGGTTTTCCAAATGCCGCGCCGACGGTGTTTCGCAAGGACGCGGGCAACTTAGGCACAACCCAGTATTCACTTGTGCTTAACATCAGCGGACAGCCGGCGTGCAACATCGGACCTGTCGCGCAGGCAGCCGGCGGCTCGGTTGCGTTGAATCAATGGTCACATCTCGCCTGCACCTACGACCGCCAAAACGTCCGCCTCTACATCAACGGAGTCCAAATCGCCGCCTCTGCCGCCACGACCGCAATCCCCAACTCGAGTCCTTTCAGTCTCGGAATCGGAACGGAATTCGGATTTAATGATCGGGACTTTGACGGACTGATTGATGAACCGTCAATCTACAACCGCGCTTTAACATCCGCCGAAGTAACATCAATCTTTAATGCCGGAATCGCCGGAAAGTTCAAAGACAACGCGACCGCGACCGGCTCAAACGTCGCCGTCAGCACAAAAAGTGATGGAATGGTGACATTTCCGACCGTGACAAACGCCGGAACGACGCAGCAAATTCCGCTCGATTTGTCGCTTCTGCCTGCGCTGCCGATGGGAATGGCGATTGGCTTGAATTACGACGTAGCGACGAGCGCAGTTTTCACGGGTAGTCCGTCGGTGTGTTTTAATATTCCGGCTTCGACACCGGCGCAGTTTCCCAATTTGCGAATCTTTCACCTCGAATCGGGCGCGTGGATCAACCGGACGGCGGCGGGCAATACGTTTCCGAATCTCTGCTCAATCAGCTTAACATCATTTTCGCCGTTTGCCGTCGCGCAGGTCGCACCGTCCGCTGCGACCGCTTCGATCAGCGGCAGAGTTTCAACTTCAAACGGCAGCGGAATTCGCGGCGCAAGTGTTTCGCTCACCAACTCGAACGGCGAAGTTTTCCGCACCGTCACCGGCTCGTTCGGCTATTACCGCTTTGAAAATCTGCCCGTCGGCGAAACTTATATTTTGAGCATCAGCGCAAAACGCTACTCGTTCGCCAACCCGACGCGCGTCATAAATTTGAACGATGAATTAGCGAACGCTGATTTCATCGTCGAAGGAAAATAATTTTCACCGCCGTAGCGTATTGCAAATTCGTTCCGCCGCTGTTCCGTTTATCAGGCGGAACGGCGGCTTGGAAAAACGACGGCTTTCCGATAGAAGGCGGAGGAAAGAATAAAAAAAAGTTAACTCTATAAAAAGCACTGCAAATGATTTTTCGTCTGCAACGCTTTTTGTAGATTTATGTTCTTTTGTTGGTCAAAATCGTCAAATCCGACGATTTTGTATTGCCAAATTATTTTAACCGCATTATGCTTATACGAAAATTCGGGGATATTACCCAGCAAACGAAAACTTTTGGTTTCAACTTTTTACGGTCAATATATGTCACAGAAAAAACTCTTTAAAATCGTCACTTTTCTTGTGTTGAACATTATCGCGCTCAACGCTCCGCTCACAATTTTCGCGCAAACGCCGGTCGTCGGCAGTCTGAACATCACGACTTCGGCGGGCAAAAAGCCGGAAGATACGAAATTTTCCGTCAATGGCGAAGCGGTGATGAGCGGACGCACGGTGACTTCTCCGGCGGAAATCAACAGCGGCGCGGCGGCATCCGGCGAAGTCAAGATTCCTAATATCGGCGCGGTTAAAATTCAGCCGCTGACGAAAATGAATCTTTATTTCAATTCAAACAGCATTTCCGGCGACATCAGCACCGGACAAATCACGGTTGAAAATTTGCCGCGCACATCTCTAAACATTCTAACGCCGGACGGCGCAGTTACCGGAATGACAACCGATCAAACATCATCCGTTCAAATTACGGTCAAAAACGGCAGGTCGCAGATTCGCGGACTTGCCGGCGAAGTTTCTTTCAACGGCATCAAAATCGCCGCCGGACAGAGTTTTAATAACGCGCTGCCCGACAAGAAAAGTGCCGATAAAGACGACGATGATACCGTGAAAAGCAACAATAATTTACTTTTGATTGCTCTGCTGGTTGGTGGCGGCGGCGCATTGGCGGCAGTTTTAGCACTAAGCGCAGGCGGCGGCTCGTCAGGCACAGTCAGCCCGACGAGATAATAAATTGAGCTAAATTAAAGCGTCACAAATTCGTTCCGCCGCGTGTCCGTCCCACAGCGGCGGAATTTTTCTGTCTTTAATTGATGAATTTTCGAGGATTGAATGAGCGGCTTGTTTGATTTTTTGAGGGTTTGTGCCGACGAGAATATTCGTGCCGAGTTCGATGGTAATTGGTCTTTCCGTGTTTTCGCGCAAGGTTAAACACGGAATTCCGAGCGCGGTTGTTTCTTCCTGAAGTCCGCCGGAATCGGTCAAAACTAATTTTGCGCCCGAATATAAATTCATAAAATCGAGATAACCGAGCGGTTCGATAAGTTTGATATTTGAATTTGCAACCTGTTCGGCGAAACCGAATTTTTCGATGTTTGCCTTCGTGCGCGGGTGAACGGGAAAAATTATCGGAAGTTGCTCGCCGATTGAAATTAGAGCGTCGAGCAATCCGCTGAAAACATCTTTTTCATCAACATTCGACGGACGATGCAGCGTTAGCACGGCGTAATCTTTATCCTTTAAATTCAAATCTTCACGCACATTTAATGCTTTCGCTTTCTCCAAATTATAAAAAAGTGAATCAATCATCACGTTGCCGACGAATTTTATTTTATCGTCCGTAACGCCTTCGTGTTTGAGATTTTCGTCCGCGTCCTGCGAAGTCGTGAGCAGTAAATCGGAAATCGAATCGGTTAAAATGCGATTAATTTCTTCGGGCATCGTGCGGTCGCGTGAACGCAGACCGGCTTCGACGTGCGCGATTTTCACGCCTAATTTTGCACAAACCAAAGCACAAGCAATCGTCGAATTAACGTCGCCGACGACCAAAACCCAATCCGGCTTTTCCGCCAGCACAATCGGCTCGAACGCGATCATAATTTTCGCCGTCTGAACCGCGTGCGAAGCCGAACCGATTTCGAGATGAAAATCAGGTTTCGGAATGCCCAGATCAACAAAAAACGAATCGGACATCGCCGCGTCATAATGCTGTCCGGTGTGAACGATCAACGGCTCGAATTCCTCGCTCCGCCGCTTCATCTCACGGACAATCGGCGCGATCTTCATAAAATTCGGACGTGCGCCGACAATGTTTAAGATTTTTAGCATAATTTTTAAGTTTGGGATTGTTTGACACGGACGCGCAGCCAATTTTCGATCTCATCAACTTTCCATTTGTCGGATTCGACCGCTAAAGACATTTCGTATAAATCTTTTGCGGTTGCGGTCAGCAGGAAAAATAGAGTTCAACCGCTTCCACATAATTAACTGACGTTACGCGAAGCTATTTCAAAAGTCGCCGAAGGTGACAAATAACAGAGCATAGGGAGCAATGAGTGAAACGAATGTATCCCTATGACCGTCGAATCATTCAACCGCTCGCTGCAAGTGAGCAATAATAGAGTTGAAGAATATTCGACACTTTCAGCGTCGGAATTTTTAATTGTCAATACTCCTATGGTTACGGCGAAACGCCTTCACCATAGGCGGCGAAGCGGTGATATCGGTCGCTTTTAGCGATAAAAACTCTGATTGCGTAACAACAGTAATCAAGATAAATTACGCGGTTAGCCGTCAATTTCTTCCATCTCCTTCATAAAATCGCTGTATTTGTTGATAAATCTTTCGGCGGATTCCTAAGTTTCTTTGGTTGGTCGAATAAAAGCACCGTGGATCGCTCCGTCTTTGACTGTCAAACTGGCAAGCGTTCCTTTAGTAAGACCTTCGCGTGAACAAATTTCTTCGGGCAATTCCAAAATCCAGGTATCTTTCTCGACTTTTACGGTTTTTAATTCGTCTGTTTTTTCAGAAATTTTAATCATCATCCAACCTCAGAAACATTTTAACTCAAATTTTGTAGTTCACAAAATTTTCTTAAATGAACGACTGGAGCGCAATCCGTCCCGGTTGCACTGAGTGTTTGCTTCAAACGCGAAAAAGCCTTGATACCACTTCAAAGTGAGAATTATCAAGGCTTTTTCGCGTCAAGAAACGACGCTCAATGCAACCGGGACGGATTGCGCTCCAGTCATGCAAACCATTTACAGTCGAACGATTTTCGCTTTGCTTGCGTCGCGCGTTTCTTCCTTCAAAGCGTTGCGCGTGTCAACGATGACTTTCGACAGTTCGCAGACGCGGTTGTAATCAACGCCCGAATGCTCGGTGCAGATGACGACGCAATCGGCTGACTGTAAAAGATCGTCGGTTAATTCTTGATTATAAAGCGGTTCGCCGTCGCCGATTGTATATGCGTGGTCGAACGTCACTTCTTCGACAAAATCGTCGTGATAGACAACTTCCGCGCCGCGCGAACGTAATAAATCAATCACCGACAACGCCGGAGATTCGCGCATATCGTCAATGTCTTTTTTATAAGCGACACCCAAGATTAAAATTTTCGCGCCCTTGACCGATCTTTCGTTATCATTCAAAGCATCGCGCACAAGACCGGCAACATATTTCGGCATTGACGAATTAATCTGCTCAGCAAGCGTGATAAATTGCGAATCAAAACCGTGCTGACGCGCCTTCCAACTCAAATAATGCGGGTCGAGCGGAATGCAATGCCCGCCGATTCCGGGTCCGGGATAAAACGGCATAAAGCCGAACGGTTTGGTCGCGGCGGCGCGGACGACTTCCCATGTGTCAATATTGAGCGCGCTGCAAACCTTCGCCATTTCGTTCGCCATTCCGATATTGATGGCGCGGAAAGTGTTTTCCCACAACTTACAGGCTTCGGCGACTCGTGCGCTTGAAACGGCGTGAACGTCGCCGACGATCTCGCTGTAAAGCTGCGCGGCGACTTCCGTCGAATCTTTACCGACTCCGCCGACGACTTTTGTAATGTTGTGCGTTTGAAACTGCGGATTGCCCGGATCAACTCTTTCCGGCGAAAACGCCAAAAGGAAATCTTCGTCGAGTTTCAGTCCGGCTTCTTCGATCATCGGCTGCAAAACTTCATCGGTCGTTCCCGGATAAGTCGTTGATTCTAAAATCACGAGCTGTCCGCGCCGCGCATATTTTTTGATCTGTTCGCCCGCCGATAAAATGTAAGACATATCGGGGTCTTTGGTTTTCCGCAGCGGTGTCGGGACGCAGATGATAATCACGTCGCAGTCTTTTAATTTGGAAAAATCGGTCGTCGCTTCAAATTTGCGCGAGTCCAAAACCTTTTGGACATTTTCCGAAGGAACATCAACAATGTGCGAATTGCCTTTGTTCAGTTCGCCGACTTTTTTAGTGTCAACTTCAAATCCGACGGTCGGAAAGCCTTTCAGCGCAAATTCGACAATCAGCGGCAAGCCGACATAACCGAGACCGATTACGCCGATACAGGCGTTTTTATTCATAATAAGATTCTTTAGTTCGTCTTTTATCATTTAATTTACTTGTTTAACTTCAAAAATATTAATGCTCTGTCAATAAGGATTTACCTCGCGGACAAACGGGGACATTTTCCGCAAAGTCTTAATCTAAGTGATGCAATGGGCGATAGTCAAGAAGGTATCTAACGCTATTCAAATTTGTGTTACAATGTTTTTGCCTACTTTTCGGGCTTGCATCTTAAGTTAAAACTCTCAATCATCTCAAATATCCACTTAAATATATGAATTTTGAAGTAAATTCGACAAATCCGGTCGTCAAAGCCATCGTTGCGGGAACTGCGCCGCCGCCGGCAAAATTTGCCGCCGCACGCGGAATGCTGCCTTTACAGCAAAATGATCTGCTCGAAGTCCTGGTCGCATTGTCGAACGATGCTGATGCGGAACTCGCGCAAAATGCCCGTGAAACATTGGCGGCGCAGGATGTTGAGGTACTGCGCGACGCTTTTCAATCAAGCGAAGTCGCACCGTCCGTACTTGATTTTTTCTCGGCACAAGAAAATCTGCCGAACGAAATTTACGAAACGATTCTCACACACGCGAAAACGCCCGAAGCGACAATTGTTAAATTTGCGCGAAATACGACGCAGGGCGAACTGCTCGAATTAATTTCGTTCAACCAACAGCTTTTGATTAAAACTCCGGCGATTATTGAGGCAATTATCGGTAATCCGTATCGCACTTCGGAAGCCGAACGCCGCGCTCAGGAAACCAAACGCGAGTTTTTTGAAAAGGAACGCGGCGCACAGCAAATCGCTAATGAACTCCGCGCCCAGGGCAAAGAAGCGGCGGCGGAAT
The DNA here is from genome assembly GCA_965247805.1 of Pyrinomonadaceae bacterium. GTDB lineage: Bacteria > Acidobacteriota > Blastocatellia > Pyrinomonadales > Pyrinomonadaceae > JAFDVJ01. Next base: position 994,370 of record OZ252034.1, on the reverse strand, counting down.
TTATTGAAACGGGAGATTTTGCCGAAAGTCTCGATGCCGTTGATCTGAGTTTTGAGGACGCGATTTTGCTTGCCCAACATATCGAAGTTCCCGACGCGGAGGTTGATGACAGTTGGCTTTCGCTCGAATTTATCGAAGAAATGTACGAAGAATCCGCTGAAGAACGCGAGGCAATCGTCAATAAAATTCTCGGTGAATTAACGGCAGAAGAAGATTCGGTTTCGGGCGAGCGGATTTCGATGATTAACCGAATTTTGAAATTAGGAATGAAGGGACGAATGAAGCTGGCGATGAAGGGCGACCGCGAAGCGCGAAATATTTTAATCCGCGATCCGAACCGCATCGTCGCGCAGGCGGTTATTCAAAATGCGAAAATCACCGAACAGGAAGTCGAAAAAATCGCTTCGATGCGGACTGTTCCCGAAGACGTTCTGCGGCTGATTGCGATCAATCGGGCGTGGGCGCGAAATTATATGATTATGCACAAACTCGCCCTCAATCCGCGCACGCCAATCGGCAGTGCGTTCACAATTCTGACCCGCCTTCAACTCCGCGATTTATCGGCAATCTCGAAAAACCGTAATGTTTCCGATGCCGTCCGCAAACAAGCTCTGCGTCTGGCAACGGCGCGAACCGGCAAGTAATCGGATTTATGATTTGGGATTGCGGATTTGGGATTGTTTATGCGAATTAAGGGTTAAAAGAAGTGAAAAAGTTTTTGTGCAGCGGGCGCGGAAACCGCAACCCTTCCTGACCTGTTAATAATTTTAACTTTTCTGTTTTACTTTGGCTTGAATGCAAGTTTAAGTTTGAGATTCAAGATTATACCAATTTCAGGTCGGGAAGGGTTGCGGTTTCCGCGCCCGCTTTTCCCGCTGATTCAGTAATTTTCAAAAACAATAAATTTTATTCAACCCTTGATTCGCAAATCCAAAATCAAAGAAACTCCGTGACTCTTCCGGTTTTAACAAAAGTTCCCGCCATATCGGTCAGCGTGTGACTTGCCGCGCCGATCCATAAACCGACGAACACCGACGGCAGAAAATATTCGCCGACACTGCGGCGGACATATTCACCGATCTCGCCCCAAGTTTTCGCCATTTCAAACAGATTTGGTAAATTTCCGCCTGCATAACTTTCGTAAGCATAAACAAGCACGAACGCCGCGAGCGTCAAAACGCCGATAAAATATACGACGCGCAGGAAGGTTCCGAAAATTAATCCGTGCGACCAGCGCGAACGATGCGCGAAAAATTTCTGATACGGATACCACAAAAAGCGGACGATTCCCCACCGCGTATATTGCTTGCTCATTGTGTCGAGGTCGGGACCGAACATCAATCCACCGAATAAAAAAGTTGCCGTCACAACCGTTGCCGTCGCCGGGTTTCCGGTCACACGCCAAGCCGCCGCGAAAACCGGCGCGGCAAAAAGAAATGTAATTGCGTCGTGTGTTTTTCCTGAAGGCATTATTCGATTTTGGATTTTAGATTTCGGATTGTTCGCGTCAAGCAGCAAACTTCCGCTGACGATTATAACGCATTTTGCGATTTGTCAGCAGTAGATTTTGCAAATTGCCAATAGAAACTGAAAAAACCGGCGCGTTTTGCTAAACTTTTTGTTTGGCATTCAAATTGATTTAATTATCAGAACCGTCTGCGGTAGCGGATGGTTTAAGTTACATTTTCGGATTTCGTAAATTGAATCATCAACCATCCGCTACCGCAGACGGTTCTGACTTGTAATGAATTCTTTCTGGATAAAATTAAAAACGACGCTCGAAATGATCAAGTTCGAGCATACTTTATTCGCGCTTCCGTTTGCATTTCTGGGCGCGGTTTTGGCGGCAGACGGTCTGCCGACTTGGTGGCAGATTTTGTGGATTACGGTTGCAATGTTCGGGGCGCGGTCGGCGGCGATGACCTTTAACCGTATTATTGACCGCAAATTCGACGCGGAAAACCCGCGCACGGCAAACCGCGAGATTCCAAGCGGAAAACTGAGCGTGAAGTTCGCGTGGTCGTTCTTCATCGCGTCCGTTGCGTTGTTTGAAATCGCGGCTTATTCATTAAATTGGCTGACGTTTATTTTATCGCCGGTCGCGCTTTTGAGCGTTCTCGGATACAGTTACGCGAAAAGATTTACGAGTTTCGCGCATTTGATTTTAGGCTGGAGTCTGGCGATTTCGCCGACTGCCGCGTGGATTGGCGTGCGCGGCACACTTGATTCGGGAGTGCCGCTTTTACTGTCTTTGCTCGTAATGATGTGGACTGCCGGGTTCGATGTTTTATACGCGTGTCAGGATTACGAATTTGATAAACGCGCCGGACTTCGTTCGATTCCGGCACGTTTCGGCATTAAAAATTCACTCTGGATCGCCCGGATTTTTCACTTCCAAGCCTTTATCGTTTTAGTTCTTTTATACTTAATTTCCGAACTGAATTGGCTTGCGCTTCTTGGAGTTTTCGCCGTCGGCGGATTGATGATTTACCAACATACGCTCGTCAAACCGAACGATTTATCACGAATGAACGCGGCATTTTTCACAACCAATGCCTTCGTCAGCGTGATTTTATTTCTCACCTTCGGCGGTGCGGTTTTTCTTGCCAAGCTGCACTGAGCGATCAACGAATTAATAATTTGCCAATCTTCGCGCTGTTTCGATAATCTCGCTTAAACTTGGCAAATAATAATCTTCCATCTGCGGCGCAAACGGCACGGGCGCGTCAATCGAAGCGACACGGATAACCGGCGCGTCGAGCCATTCAAACGCTTCTTCGGCAATAATCGCGGAAATTTCGCCGCCGATTCCGCCGGTCAAACTCGCTTCGTGCAAGACCATCACGCGGTTTGTTTTTTTGACGGTTGCTAAAATCGCGTCTTTATCAAGCGGCGCAAGAGTTCGCAAATCAATGACCTCGACGCTCAAACCGTCCGTTTTTTCGAGTTCGTCCGCTGCATCCAAAGCATTCAAAACCTGTGCGCCGAAGGTAATAATTGATAAATCTTTGCCTTCTCTTGCCACACGCGCTTTGCCGATTTCGACGATGTAATCTTCCGCCGGCAATTCTTCGCGGAGACGCGGCAGGCGATAAAGTTTTTTATGCTCGAAAAACAAAACAGGATCAGGATCACGAATCGCGGCTTTTATCAAACCTTTCGCGTCATAAGCGGTCGAAGGTTCGACGATTTTCAGTCCCGCCGTGTTCATAAAAAACGCTTCGGCATTGATCGAATGAAACGGTCCGCCGCGCACACCCGAACCGCACGGACCGCGAAAAACCGCCTGAATTCCGCCGCAGCCGCGATAACGCGATTTCGCCGCGTAATTCGTCAGCATATCGAAACCGCACGAGATAAAATCAATAAACTGAAATTCCGCGACCGGCTTCATTCCCATCAACGCCGCACCACACGCCGCGCCGACAATCGCCGCTTCGGAAATCGGCGTGTCAATCATCCTTTCCGCGCCGAATTCGTTGATAAATCCTTCGGTAAGTTTGAATGCGCCGCCATATTCGCCGATGTCTTCGCCAATCACGAAAACCGTCTCATCGCGCGTCATTTCTTCGTGAATGCCTTGCCGAATCGCTTCGATTAAAGTTAAACCTTTTGTTTCCTGTTTTGCTGTTGCTGTCATTAGTGTTGCAAACCTTCCAAGTTCTTTGTCGCCAACGGCGACCGATATTTGAGCATACGGTTAAGCGAGTAAAACGAGCGCAACCGTATGAATGAACGCAATCAATCGTTCGCTGAAGGCGAACAATAATTTCCCGACTCAATCCCAAACATACTGCTCATCGTAATCAATCTCGTATTTATCCAACCAAGCCCGATATTCATCTTTGAAATCGTGCGTTTGATGATGCTCTTTTTGATTTTCGATATATTTTACAATCATTTCAACCTGCTTTTGACCGATTGAAAACGCGCCGTAACCTTTCTGCCAATAAAAATCGTTAATACTCTTTTCGCGTTTAATCCATTTTGAACTGTCGCGCTTGATGTCGCCGACAAGTTCGGGAATATCAATCTTTTTGCTGAATGAAATCAATAAATGAACGTGGTTCGCCGTCCCGTTCGTAATAATCAATTTCGCTCCGTTGTTTTCGATAATGCAGTGAAAGTATTTAAATAATTCATCTTCGATTTCCGGCGCGATCAAATCGGCGCGATTTTTTGTCGAAAAAACGATGTGAATGAAGATTTTGGATAAAGATTGCGGCATATAAATCCGGCGAATTATTCGTCGCCTTCAGCGACGGGACATTTCGTTGAAATCTTCCGATGGTTGCGCTCATTTTATTCGCTTAACCATCGGCTCTAATATCGGTCGCCGTTGGCGACAAAATGCGGTAAACCAAAAACTAAAATCCAAACTTATTTCTCCAATTCCTTCGTTTCATCTTCGCTCCCGTCAAATAAACGGCTGACGGGCGTGTGAACAGGCGGCAGATTTTCGCGGTGTTCAGCTAAATTTTTGTTTAATTTCTCGACGGCTTCGACTGCACTTTCAAAATCACCGCGCGGGATTTTGAGCGTTATTTTGCCGTCGCGGTTCGGCATTTCGCTGAGTTTGGCGTAGCTATTCAGGCGAATAACAATTTTTGCGCCGCGTTTGAGGAAACCTTTATGAAACATAACGTCCAAGATTTCGTCGAGCGCAATACGATTTTCTTTGACACCGTTGCTGATGATGCCGAAAAGTTTCGATTCGAATTCGAGGACGATTCCGGCAGGCGAAAACTTGCCGATGCCTTCGATCTGCGACATTCCGCTTTCGGTTTTGAATGGAATACTGATGAAATTCTGCATAATAATTTAGGCTTTGAAAATTGGTTTTTAGTCTTTGGTTTTTAGCAAAAAAGCCAAAGACTAAAATCTAAAAACATCTCGCCGGCATTAAAAATTACTTGACGGATTTAACATCTCCAATTTCTTTTTGCAGCGGTCAATTGCCTCTTTGTATTTGTCGAGTTTCAGCCCGTCCAGAGTGACAATCGCAGCTTGCTGGTAATGCTCAATCGCCGTTTGCAGATTGCCCTGCATTTCATACATTACGGCGTATTCGTTGGCAATTGTGTCTTTCGCAATTCCGGGAATCTGCGCGGTGCGGTCAAGGTGCGCTTTGAGTTCGTCAAAACGTCCCTGATTCGACAAAAAATAGGCATAATTTAAATAAGGCGCAGTGTAGTAAGGCGAATATTGGAGCGCGGCTTTGTAATATTCTTCGGCGCGCGGCATATTTTTATATTTCGTTTCGTAAACCCATCCGAGATGGTTGTAGGCTTTGCCGAAACGCGGATTTCGTTTGAGAATCTGCGTCAATTTATCAACCGCTTCGATAATTACGCCGTCATTGATTAATTTATCGGCTTGCGCGAATAATTCTTCGCACTCCATTTCGGCGCGGTCAGGCAGTAAATTATTGATTGGTGCCTGACCGTTGAAACTGTCGTGTCCGTTGAAATCCATAAATTTTCCTCCTCTATTTTTTCAAATCTTCGGCGCGTGTTTCGCTGCCGTTTTCCTGTTTTCTTTCTTCAGTTTTCGCTTCTTTTTCTTTGATACTGACGAGGTTGAAAGCCGTCAGTGCAAAAGCGACGAGCGCAATTGCCGCGCCGTAATAAAGCGTCTCAACGGCATTTTCGTAGTTCAAAATCTTCTGCACGAACTTGACCGCCATAACCGGAATTATCACAAATGTAAACTTCGCTTTGAGTTCGGTTAAATCCGCGACGAGCATCCAATCCGGCACTTCCAGTTCGCCGATAAAAAGTTCGTATAAACTGACGGCGACGACGATTAAAGCCGTCGCAATCAAAAAACAGTCCAACGCTTCAAATAAAGTGTAAAGCGTCGGTTCGGATTCCTGAAACTGCGTAAATGCCGTCTGCACAACCTTTATGGTTTTGACAATGCCCAAAAATAACGCCGCAATTGCGCCGACGAGCATTCCTAAAACGCTCACAATCGGCAAATATCTTGATCTTTCAATCAGCCATTTCATAATAAATTGTAACGCCGTCCGTCCCGGCGGCAGTCGTGCGGTGCGTCCTCGCCCGCACTGTCCGCAACGTGCAAGAAATTTTCAGAAAAATGGGTCAGCGGGACGCTTACCCGACAGCCGCCGGGACGGACGGCGTTACTTTTCCAAAACTTTTTTCTTAAACGCCGGCGCAACGACCGAATTATCGAAAACATCATACGCCGCCGATTCGGGCGCGGGAAAACCGGATTCTTCGGCAATCGCCAGTTCACTTTCGAGATGCGCCGAAACTTCCGCGACGATTGTTTTTAATTCATCTTCAGATGCGATTTTTTCCGTCGTTAAAAATCTTTCGTAGCGGTCAATCGGATCGTTATTTATCGCCCAATGTTCGATTTCGCCTGCCGGAACATAACTTTGATTGTCGTGTTCGGCGTGACCTTTGCGGCGGTAGGTTAAAACTTCGAGCAAGACCGAACCTTTGCCCGAACGCGCGTGTTCGACCGCTGTTTTCATCGTTTCGTAGCAGGCGACAAGATCGTTGCCGTCGCACTGCAAACCAAAAATTCCGTAACCGATTGCCTTGTCAACAAACGAATTGGCGGCGCACTGGTTCCGCGTCGGTGTCGAATAGGCGTAGCCGTTATTTTCGATCACCGTAATCAGCGGAAGTTTCTGGACGGCGGCAAAATTTACGCCTTCGTGAAACGCGCCGGTCGAACTCGCGCCTTCGCCCAAGTAAGCGACGGCAACGCGATTTTCCTTTTTCATCCGCGAAGCCAGCAAACGCCCGTCATCACCGGAATCATATCGCCGAGATGCGAGATCGGACCGACAAAACCTTTCTCCAGATCGGCGAAATGAAATTGCACGTCGGTCGCCCGATTCGGCGCATTTGCGCGACCTAAATACGACGCAAAAATCTCGCGCGGCGAAATTCCTTTGACAAAAACCGCCCCGATGTCACGAATCAGCGGCGCGATAAAATCCTGTTTTTCAAGGGCGAACGCCGTTCCGACCGCCGTTGCCTCCTGTCCGAGACTCGTAAAAACGCCGCCCGTCAGCTTTGACTGCCGTTTCAGCCGCACCGTAATTTCGTCAAACATTCGCGTCATCTTGAGGTAACGATAAAGTTCGAGAAACTGTTCGTTTGAAAGCGTCGTTTTCGTAGTGCAGGAAAGCGGCTGGATGGATTTTTTCAGTTCTGATTTTGCCGGCATAATAAAGCGCGAAAATGCGAAATTTAAGTAAATAAAGTTACCGATATTAGAAAATTTTACGATGAAAGAAGTAAACTTAAAAATGCCTGTAAACGAAATTTAACGGCTCAAAGACGGAAAATTCGTCAAATCATTAAATAATCGTCCGCCGGTGATATTTTCGACAGAAATATCTGCTGTTGAAGAAAAAATATATTTCCGGCTTTTATCCTTTGACATTTTTCTGCTACTTTATTCTTTTTCACCGATTGAATCTTAAATCTTAATTCGTAAAAATTCCAACATCAAATATTTTAGATACCGTAATGGCAAATTCCGATTACCGCTTTGACCAAAAGGACGCGCCCCGCGTTTTGGATAGTGACAACCCGCTGCCGCGCTCAGTCGTGCGGCGGACACCGTTTATGCTGCTCGACGGCGAATGGCGTTTTTCGCTCGACCCGGACAATCGCGGATTGAGCGAGAATTGGTTTGCCGGACATAAATACGAAAGAACGGCAAACTTTCCCGCCTCGATTGAATCGCAAATCGAAAAACTGCGCGACGTGACCGACCTTAACTCGGCGGGCGAAGGCTTAATCGCGTGGTATGAACGCGAGTTTACGATTCCCGAAAATTGGTTTCCGCACAGCGGGTATTTAACGCAGTTGACGTTCGGCGCGTGCGGCTATGAAACGCGGGTTTGGCTCAACGGTTCGCCGCTCGTCACCATCGAGGGCGAAGCGGATCATCTCGGCGAATATAATTCGTTTTCGTATGAACTGCCGCCCGAACTTTTGCAGAGCGTTAATCGTCTGACCGTTCGGGTCGCCGATCCGCTTGATGCCGATATTCCGCGCGGTAAACAGGCTTCGCGGGTTTATAAACAGGGCGGAATCTGGTATCAGACAATTTCCGGCGCGGTTCGCAGCGTCTGGGTCGAACCGGTTAAGCGCAATCGTCTGCGGTCACGCCTGACAGTCACGAGCAGTCTGCGAAACCGCCTGGTCGAATTTGATTTTACAACGCGCGTTCACGATGCCGGAGATTATATTATGCGGTTAATTATTACGCCGCACGAAGAATCGCAGAATAATGAATCGCCAAATGAAATAGTCGCGGTTGCCGAATATCCGCTGACGCTCGAAGCCGGTGAATCTCCGCAGCGTTTCCCGATTGAACTTCCGAACGCTGATATTTGGTCGCCCGAATCGCCGAATCTCTATCATCTGTTTGCCGAACTTGTCGCGGCGGACGGCTCGGCGGCGGGCATCGAAACGCATTTCGGACTTAGAAAAATCGAGGCGCGCGGACGGCTTATTTATCTCAATAATAAACCCGTTTATCTCGACGGCATTCTTTATCAGCCGGGCGTTTCGAGTTACGAAGAAATTCAGCGGCATTTTCACGCGATGAAGCGGCTCGGCTGCAATCTCGTGCGCGTTCACATCGCCGGAATTGATCCGCGAATTTATGATCTCGCCGACCGGATGGGAATGCTTTTATGGGTTGAAATTCCCAGCCCGCACAGTTCGACGCAGCGCAGCCGTGACATTCATTGGGCTGAACTGCAGCGAATGCTGACCTTTATCGCGTCACATCCGTCAATCGTGATTTTGAGTTTGTATAACGAAGATTGGGGCGCGGAAGATATTCGGACAAATTCGGAAACGCGCCGTTATATCGCTTCAACTTTCGATTATTTGCAAACGCGCGTTCCGCAGATTCTAGTTGTGGATAATGACGGCTGGAATCACGTTTCACGTCACGGGCGGCTTAAGTCAAATCTTTTAACGGCGCACGTTTACACGCCGGATATTGAAGCGTGGTCTTCGACGCTCGACCGTCTCGCAGCGGGCGAAACCGAAGGCGTGACGGCACAGCCTCTGACCGTCGGCGATCCGTATTTTTATCGCGGACAGGTTCCGCTGCTGATTAGCGAATGGGGCGGTTTCGGCTTCACAAATTACGGCGGTCCCGGCGAAGAACACGCCGCCGAACGCGCCGAACGCATCCGCGGATTCAAAAAAGAAATGCGCCGCCGTCCAATCGCCGGCGACGTTTACACACAGGCAACCAGTATCGAAGAAGAAAATAACGGCATCATTGACCCGCACAGCGGCGAACTGCTCGTTCAGCCCGGCATCTTAAAATCCGAATGAGCATAATTCAATTAATTTTTTCTTAAAAAATACTTTGCAATGCCGTAAATACTGATTAAAACCCATAAAGATTCAACGACAAACGCCGAAAAATTAAAATTATACAAAAGTGAAAAAGCGATCATCCCTGCGCCCAAACCGTTCAGGACGGAATAAAGCAGACTTTCGCTCCTGATTCGCCCGGTTTGCAGCAAAACATAAGTAATGATAATCGTCGCCACGCCGATTGAACCGATGATGTCAAACCACGCAAATTGCATAAAACTGTTGAGTCTATTTGTTTTCCTGACAACCCATCGAGTCTAATTTTGCGATGAACAATAATCCGAAACGATAGCCGAAATAAACGCTCGACATATTTATTTTTTCAAGTTTATCATTTCTCGAATGCAGATAGTTTTGCCAATTGCCGTCGAGTCCGCTGAGAGTTATTGCCGGAATATCGCGGTTTTTGAAGGAAGTAGAATCTGCATCGGCATTCGCAATCGCCGCGTCAAAAAACTTAAATTTATTTTCTTCGCCCAACTTCTTGGCGACTGAAACCATCTTGGAACTCGAAGCACCTTGCAGAGACATCGGCGCGGCAAAACCGAAACTGTCGAAATTGACCATCGCGCAATATTGCTGACGATTTTCCTTCGGAATGTTTTTTACCATCGAATCAGAGCCGAGCAAACCGTTTTCTTCCTGGTCAAATGCGACAAAAACGTATGATTTTTGAGTTTCAATTTGACTGATGGTTTTGAAAAGGTGCGCGATAATTGCAATCCCTGTCCAATTGTCAATCGCTCCGCAGCCGTCGTCGGTTTTGTCGTAATGCGCCCCGACGATAATCGTTTCATCGGTTTTTCCTTTTTTCTTAACGATGACGTTTGAAATCTTGTCTTTGTTAAATTTTTCGACGGTTATCGCATCATCCTTCGCACCCATTTGAGCAAAAAGTTTTTTGACTGCTTCGAGTCGTTCCTCCTGCTTGCAGGGAACGAGTTTAACGCTTTCCGTAACTGATTCTTCAGTCGAAACCAGAGAGTTTTGCTGTTGAGCGAAAGTTTGAGTCGAAAAACTCAAGACTAAAATTATCAGAAGTTTAGCGAATAATTGAGATTTGTTTTGCGTCATTATTTTAATTCAAATTTGCTGACCAATCCGTTTGCGCCGACTGCCCAAATCGCGTTTTTGCCTTTTGATTGAACGGCTTTGTAATTTATCATTGTTCGACTTTAAGAGCAGATGTTTAGAAGTCAATCGTGCTGTAGTATTTGGCGACTCTGCCGTTCGCTCCGACCGCCCAAAATATTAAGTCGTAGCCGAAAGAAATCCCCTTTACAGAATTATAATTTTCTCTATCAAGCCGTTTCCATTTTTCTTCGCCGCTGAGTGAAAAGTCAGAGCCGTTCGAGCCGACCGCCATAATAAAATTATTTGCCGGATTTTCTATAAAAGCGACGCTCGAACGATACCCATTTAGACCACTGAATAATTTCCAAGTTTTGCCGCCGTCCCTTGTAAAAGCCAAATTATTATTTGTTTCATCAGGCTTTTCGTAATTGCCACCGACAATTACGCCGCGCTTTTTATCGAACATTGCAATCGAAAAAATGCCGCTGCCCGCCGTGCCTTTCGTGAGCGGCGTTTCATAAACTTTCCAACTTTTGCCGCGATTTTCCGATTTAAAGACTCGCGCCGCACTACCGCCAGAAACGAGAAAAGCGTTGTTTTTGCCCTGCGTTATCAAACAAGTACCGCTCGCCGCGAACGCCGCTTCGCCTTCGACGACGTTCGGCATCTGCAAATTTTCAATCGGTTTCCACGTTTCGCCGTCTTTTGTTTCGATCAAAACAAACTTGCCGTCAACCGGATCACTCATCGCAATTCCGTGAGTTTTATCCCAAAAGGCGAGCGCGTCGAAAAATGCTTTCGGATTCGTATTTTGAAATTGCAGTTTCCAAGTTTTTCCGCCGTCAATCGTTTTGTAAATCCGCGAACTTTCGCCCGTTCCGATGCTCAAAAGATACGCGGTATTTTCGTCAAACGCTTCGACATCGCGGAAGTCTAGTTTTTCTGCGCCCGCGACTTTGCCGACCGTCCAGTTTTTGCCGCCGTCAATCGTGCGAAGAAATGTTCCGCCCGTGCCGCTTGCCCAAATGACGTTTTGATTAACGACCGCAAGCCCGCGCAGACTGGCTTTTGTGTCAATATTTTGTTTTTGCCATTGCGCGTTTGTCATCAAATTACACACCGAAATCGTGACGGTCAACAGTAAAATTTTTAATAATTTCATTTTTCAAAAGTTTATGTATATAGTAACGCCGTCCGTCCCGGCGGCTGTCCCGGAATGCGTCCCGCATTCACCAGCGGACAGCGAAGCGCATCCGCTGACGGCAGGCAAGATGCATGCGCTCCGCGACAGCCGCCGGGACGGACGGCGTTACGCGCTCTGCGATTTTTAAGATTAAGAAAATCCTGTCAAAAAAAATAGATGTTCAGAATTCTCTAAACATCTATTTTTTGTTCAGCCGCCGTTTTTGTCCAGTCGCAAATTATTTTCGGCTGATTATTTACGCTGAAATTCGGGCGTGCCGAGCATCAACGTCAAAAACTCGGCGGCATAATCAGGCGGTTTATTGGAAGCATTTTTCGGTGTCGGCGCGTTCGCATTCATTGCAACATCGGTTTTAGTAATATTTAATTTGGCAACCGCGTCGCCTGCGATTTTGTCGAGTTGTTCCTTTGAACGCGGTGTGATTTCGTTTTGCAAAATTAACTGTGACAGACGCGCGACGACTTCGTTCGGATTGCTCAAATTTGCATCGGGCAAAAGTTTTGAAGTGTCAATGCTCGTGCCTTTTATTTTATTGGCGGCAAGCGCACCGGCGAAATTAAATCTGTTGAGCAAACCGCCGTTCGACAGCCATTCATCGCTGTTTTCGGGATAACCGTCGGGCGTAACACGACCGAAAATCGGTTGTCCCATTCTCGAAATCCAATTCAAAACCGGACTGCTGCCATCGGTTTCCGCGTTTGTGATGCGAAGCGACGACGCGACGAATTCAAACGGTGATTTGATTTTAGTCTGATAAACCGCCGGACTCAGAAAAGCGGACGAAGTGATTATGCTTTTGAGAGTTTCGCGGATCGAACCGTCGGTTTTTAGAAAAACCTGCGCGGCTTGCGTAATAACGACTGGCGGCGGATTGTCGCCAAGAAAACGCCGTGCGAGTTTGGTCGAAATAAACTTGGCGGTCGAAGGACTTTTCGCCAAAATATCCAAAACCTTTTCGGCATCGCCGATGCCGCCGCCCGCCGCAATCTTTTGACCGAGAAAGAGTTTTTCGCCGTTGTCGTGCATTTGCGGATTGAAAATAAACGTGCCTTCTTCATTCGGTTTGCGAATCGTCCAACCCGTAAAACACCGCGCAACTTCCTGCACGTCCTTTTGCGTATAGCCGCCGTTCACGCCCAATGTGTGAAGTTCCATCAATTCGCGGGCGTAATTTTCGTTGATGCCGCCGCTCTGCCGCGCCGGTTTGTCCTTAGTCGCCGGATATTTTCGGAGAACGCTCGATTGCCAGTTGTCGAGATAAAAAAGCATCGCGGGCGAATGCGCCGTCGCGCCGAGCAGATCGCGGAAACGTCCCAACGCGAACGGTCGCACCGCATCGCGGTCAAATCCGGTCATCATCCAGCGCGTCGCGTCTTTATTGGCATAAATACTGAAATGATTTTCCCAAAAATCAACGACCATTTCGTTCAACTGCCGCTCGCTGTAAACCGCGCGAAGCAATTTAGCGCGCTGCAGTTCATTCACGACCTGTCCCGGATTTTTCGGTGTCGGAGTTGGTTTCGGACTTGGATTGACGGCAGGTTTCGGCGTTTCGGTCGGAGTCAGTTTCGGCATTTCCGCGTTCGGCATTGCCGCCGGTGACGGACTTGGACTCGGACTCGGCGTTGGTTTCGGCTTCGGCGGATTATATTGTTCGGCAATCGTCGGCGTAGTGAGCATCAATGTCGGCAATTTTTCCAGCCGTTTAGCGAGTGCCGAATCATCAATATTATCAGGATTCAGTTGTTCTTCGATGTATGCTTTGACACCGATTTTTTCAATCCTTTCAAAATCTCCGGGACGCTCGCCAAACGTCAAACGCGCCAGAACCTGCCGGATTCGCTGATCGCCGGTCAGGACGCGTTTTGAATCCTTATCATTCGACGCAGAAACCAACAACGGTTCAAAAACAAAAAGCGACATCAAAAATGCCGCCAAACAAAAATGTCCGAACGCACAGAATCTTTTTTCAAATTTCATTTCAAATGCTCCGAAACAGGCTTTATCGAAACTTTGATTTATTAATTTTCATCAAAGATGTCCGTTTAAATTTAATTTTAGCCGCCGAGCATTATCGGAAGAGCGGGCGCGGAAACCGCAACCCTTCCCGACCTGTCAATAGTTTTGACTTGTCTTTTAATTTTAACGTGAATTCAAGTTTAGCTTTCAGATTTAAGTTAAAACTGATTTCAAGTCAGGAAGGGTTGCGGTTTCCGCGCCCGCCAAATCTAATTGACTGTCAGATTAGTGGCTTGTGAGTTTATTTTTAACCCTTTATTCACTATTGATGATTGATAACAATAGCATTCCCTACCGCGCACTATAACCGACGACATTCCATTTTTCCCGCCCAAGTTTTCAACTCTATTTAGTTAAAAGCCGAACAAAGTTTGAATTTATCCGCCAACAAAAGTAAAATTCACGCAACGCTTTCCGATTTAATCAAAGGAACTTAAAAATATGTCTTTCTTTCCGATTCCGAGTATGCTTTTGCGGCAACTCTATACGAACAACAGTTTAAAAAATGTCGAAAACGGTGTGCAGTTTGCGCTCAAAAATCGTCTCAGCGACGGCGAATTTACCGAACTGACGGGCATTAAAATTGACGGCGGCGAAGTTCCGATCAGCCAAATTTCGGTTGATCTCGGTGACGGCAATTTTGTCGCGGCTGAAACTGTGCGCGATGCGGCGTTTCCGCTTCGACAGGTTTTGACCGTCAGGTGCGGCATCGGCAATCTCGAACACGGCAAACATAAAATTAATATTGCCTTTAAAGCGAAACCTTTCGGCGCATTGAAGTTCGAGGTCGAAGATTCGATTGCCCAAACCGAAAATCTCGAAGTGCGAATTCCGCGTGACGCGCAGGACGATTATTCGGAAAGCGCGATCAAAGCGCGTCAGGATTTCGTCGAAAAATATACCGGCGCAAAGCTCGAACACACGCGCCAATATTCGTTCGATCCGCATATTACCGCTGGAAACTGCGAAAATTTTACGGGTGTTGTCCAGATTCCGGTCGGTTTTGCCGGACCGCTCAAAGTCAACGGCGAATACGCTCTCGGCGACTTTTTGATTCCGCTGGCGACGACCGAAGGCACTTTGATCGCTTCTTATAATCGCGGAATTAAGGTGTTGAATTTGTCGGGCGGCGTAAAATCAACCGTCGTTTCGGACGCGATGCAGCGCGCGCCGGTTTTTGTTTTTGAAGATGCCCGCGAAGGTCGCAAATTCGTCGGCTGGGTTTTGGAAAACATCGAAAAGATCAAGGAAGAAGCCGAAGCGACTTCGAGCATCGCCAAACTCAAATATATTGATCCATACACTTCAAATAAATTCGTTTATCTGCGGTTTAATTACACGACGGGCGACGCGGCGGGACAAAATATGGTCGGACGTGCGACGTTTGCGGCGTGCAGTTGGATCATTGACGCTTACGAAAAGGAAAAGATCAAACATTTTTACCTCGAATCAAATTTTGCGACCGACAAAAAGGCTTCGCAGGTCAACATTATGCGGACTCGCGGCAAGCGCGTGACTGCCGAATGCACGATTCCGCGCGACGTTTTGATCGAACATATGCGCGTCGAACCGGAATCTTTAACCTATCACGCCGGAGTCGCTAACATCGGCGCGTTTATGTCCGGTGCGAACAACAACGGCGCACATTCCGCCAACGGAATTACCGCAATGTTCATCGCCACCGGGCAAGATGTCGCAAATGTTTCCGAAAGCTCGGCAGGAATGATCTATTCCGAACTCACGCCCGAAAAAGATTTGTATATCTCGATCACAATCCCTTCGCTAATCGTCGCCACCCACGGCGGCGGCACAGGTTTGGCAACGCAAAACGAATGTTTGCAAGCATTAGGTTGCGTCGGTCGCGGAACAGTTAACAAATTCGCCGAAATCGTCGCCGGCGTTGTCCTCGCAGGCGAAATCTCGCTCGCTTCCGCAATTTCGTCGAGCGATTGGGTTTCATCGCACGAAAAATACGGGCGAAACAGATAAATCATCGCAAGCAAGTTTGCTCATAATCAGTATAGCGAGCGGTAGCGAGTCTGACGGCATTCAATATACTGAGCGGTAGCAACCACGTTAGTTTTTAATTAAAATTCTAAGAACGCGGACGGACTCGCTACCGCTCGCTATACTGATTTTTCTGACTATACTGATTTTTTATGAAAGACGAAGATTGGAATGAAACAGGTATTCCGCTTGCGTATCTCATCACTTTTCGATGTTATGGAACTTGGCTTCACGGCGATGAACGCGGTTCGATTGACGAATTCAACAATAAACATCAGACTCCATTTCTTCCGCCGAATAAAAAATGGCACGACATCAACACACAAATTCTTAAACATCAACCTGTCAAATTAAACTCCGAAATGCGAAATGCAGTCGAATCTGCTTTCCGAGAAACTTGCGAGATTCGTGGTTGGAAATTGATGGCAATCAACATCAGAACAAATCATACTCATTCTGTTGTTGCTGTCGGAGATGTTAATTCTAAAAAAGTTTTGAGTGCGTTCAAAGCAAATACTACTCGAAATTTGCGCGAACAAAAACTTTGGCAATTTGAACACTCACCTTGGGCGGAAAAAGGCAGTCGAAGATTTTTGTGGACGGAAAAAAGTATCGAAACAGCCATTGATTATGTGATTAACGGACAAGGAAAACCGCTGCCTGATTTCAGTTAAAATTCACTATTGTAGCGAGAAAAATCAGTATAACGAGCGGTAGCGAGTCTGTTCGCATTCTAAAGAAAATCAGTATAGCGAGCGGTAGCGAGTCTGTTCGCATTCTCAGAAGTTTGAGTAAATATTGGAGCCAACATTTCCTTAAAGTAACCTAATTGCCGCCGCTCACTAGACTGACTGCAATCAGACTCGCTACCGCTCGCTATACTGATTATTCTTCGTCTTTTTTCTTGCCTGTCAAAAGTTCCTTCATTACCTCCGCGCCCGGAATTACTTTTTCCCAAAGCTGCGGCGCAGAGGTTGCCATTTCGAGCATTGTGCGGAAACGATTGTCGAATTCTTCCTTTGTTTTGAGATAAGCGTTGAAACTTGCCGAGAGATGGTTTTTGAAGAAATCCTGCACAGAATCTTCGCGGGTGCGTAAAAGTTGAAAAAGAAATTCGGTCGGCAAAACTGTCTTGCTGTTTTTCTCTTCTTCCAAAATCACTTGAATCAAAACGGCTTTCGTGACATCTTCTTTGGTCGTCGAATCAATCACCTGCACATCTGCGCCGTCGCGGACGATTTTGGCTAGTTCCTGATAATTGATATAAGCGCGCGTTTCCGTATTGTAAAGACGGCGGTTTCCGTAGCGTTTGATGATGAGCGCGTCCGTATCTTCTACCGATTTTTTCTTTTTCGCCATAGCGAAAGAATTCTAACACAAATGCGCTGTGATATTCTATTTTAACTCTTTTTGACGCTTAAAATATTGATTTTAGTTATTATCGCAGATGCAAACAAGACTTAACTCTTCGGAATAGCTGATAGCTAATAGCTGATAACTGATAGATTGTATCTTGATTATCAGCTATTAGCTGTTAGTTTTCAGCTATTCCGAAAAAATAAAACTTTGTAGTTTGCCTAATTTATACAAAATAATCTAACACGTTATCAAATTATTTTCACCATTGCGAAACTCTTATTTATTGCAATAAGTATATTTAGTGTTTTAATTAACCTTTTATTTCGCAAATGCGAAATTTTTGCTTGACAATACTTTTTTAATTTTGTAATCTTCAAATTGTCAGGCGAAAAGCCGATGGAAATTATAAAAGGATTTAACATTTAAGGAGATTATAAAAATGACCAAGAAAGCGATTAGCACCGAAGCGATTGATACAGCGATGGAATTAACACAAAAAACGGCGAGCGTGACTTTGAAAAGCGCGGTTCAGGCGGCTGAAACGACCGAAGGTTACGTTCAGGGAATGTATAAAGCAGGTTATGACGCGAATGTTGACGCGCTGAAAGTTGCCAAAGGTTACTGGGACGCGACTTCGCAGATTCGTCTGGATTGGATCAAACTTTTCTCGACGACCGGCGAAAATTTCATCAAAGCCGCCGGCAATACCGAACTTCCCTTTCAGAAAGAAGTGATGAATTTCGGTAAAGATGTTTTGGCGAATGTCGAAAAAACGGTTGAAAATCTGACGGCGAACGCCGGAAAGTCGGTTGAAAATTTCACCGCACAGGCAAAATCGGCGACCAACGCGAAGTAATAATTTTTTCCCTCCTCTGATGAAGTCTGCGGTTGTCATGAGCCGCAGGCTTTTTTTATAAGACTTTCTCGATTTTGAAAATTGCAGAGCGCGTAACGCCGTCCGTCCCGGCGGCTGTCGTGGTGGCATCTTGCCGCCGCGAACGCTTCATTTCCAATCAATGTCGAGTGGAAGAGAAGAGTTGCGGCGCGCGGGACGCACGCCGGACAGCCGCTGGGACGGACGGCGTTACATTTTGAGAAAGTAATATTTAATTTGAAAATTTCGAGGCAGACGAAAGTTATAACCTTGCCAATGCGCGGGTTTCTGCCTTATTTTAAGAAAATGGCAGAAACAAACAAAACAAACGACAAAACACCGAAAGCCGAAACTAAACCGGCAACAACCGCGAAAACCGAAAACACAAAACCGCCAACCGCAACTGCGCCGAAAACTGAAGCAAAGCCGAAAGTTGAAGCCAAACCGCAAGCTAAAGTAAAAGCAAAGGCGGCGGCGGCGGCGAAGCCGAAAACTGCGCCGAAAGCCGCACCGAAAGCGGCGGCAAAACCGAAAACTGCACCCAAATCTGCTCCGAAATCCGCTCCAAAGGCTGAAACGAAAACAGATTCCGCTCCGAAAGCAAACACTGCTTCAAAGACAAACGCAGCGCAAATGCCGAATGATTTTGCGAAAATGATCGTTAATCAGTTGATCGAAGCGCAGCGAATGTGGCTCGAAATGACGACGCAGCAAACCGCGCTGATCTTTAAAACCGTTTCGGATGTGATGGGAATGTCGGAAAATGCGCCGACCGAAGAACTTGCGAAAATGGCAAAAAACGGTGTCACGAGTTTTATCGAAGCGCAAAAATATTGGGCGGAAACGGCGATGCAGCAGAGCGCACAATTAATGCAGACGGTTCAGTCGAACGTCAGTTTCGGCGGCGGAATGGACGCGCTCGGCACGGCACAGCAAACTGCCGGCAAAGGCGTTGATATTCTCGTTAATATGCGGACGGCGTGGCTCGATTTTGCCGAACAGCAAAACAAACAAATCGTCAAAGCGTTGAAAAGCAACCTGAATCTGGACGATTCTTCGCCCGTCAGTGCGATTGCCGATTTTGCACAGCAAACGATGTCAAGCTACGTCGAAATCCAAAAACGCTGGCTTGATATGGCGACGCAGATTCCGTTTTTCGGCAGTTCAACGAAAGATAAAAAATAATTTATCCACAGATGGACACAGATGAACACGGATAATTTTTAATTCTTATCTGAGTTCATCTGTGTTAATCTGTGGACAATATAATTTATGGCAAAACACGCGGCGACGAAACGAAAATACCCTTGGACGACGAAAATTAACGGGACGCAGGTGACTCTGCGTTTGATGACGGCGGATGATAAAGACGCGGTTTTGGCGTTTGCGCTTTCCCTGCCCGAAGACGATTTGCTTTTTCTGGCGTTCGACATCACTCAGGAATCGTTTGTCGAACATTGGGTCAAACGCATCGAAGCGGAAATGTGGCACACGATTTTGGTCGAAACCGACGGCAAACTCGTCGGACACGGCAGTTTGATTCGCACCGAACAAATCTGGTCGCGTCACTTGGGCGAAATAATTTTGCTGTTGTCACCCGAAGTTCGCGGCAAAGGTTTGGGAAATATCTTAGCGGGCGAGATTTTCGGGAAAGCCGAAGAACTGAAACTGCAAAAAGTCGTCGCACGAATGGCGGCGGAACAAAAAGGCGCGATCCAGGTTTTTGAACGCCTCGGATTTACCGCCGAAGCACTCCTCGCCGATTACGTCATTGACCGCAAAAACCGGACGCACGATCTGATTGCAATGTCTTATGACATTACCGGATTTACTGAAGAATAAAACTGTTCCAGATTCCAAATTCCAAATTTGGAATCTGACCAACGAAATCGAATAAGTTATTTTGCTAAAATGTCTTTACGGAGAGAGTTATGACGATTACCGAAGTTTTACCGACATTAAAAGCGTTGAATCACAAAGACAAAATTCGGGCGATTCAATTTTTGGCAAATGAAGTCGCTAGAGAGGAAGATGCAACTTTTGTGAATCACCAGCAACACGACTTTATTTCGCAAACAGATGCGTTTGAGGCAAGCCGAGTTTTACAAAAATTATTAGACGAGCAAAAAGCTAATGCAATCGCATAAATATCCTTACTTAAAAGATTTGCCTGATAAAACTTTGCCTGAGGCAATGCCCTATTTGCCCTTGACGCTTGAGTTAAACGGCAATACAAAACAAGTTTCCGGTCTTTTGGATTCAGGTTCAACCGTTAATGTTTTGCCTTATAAAATCGGTTTGGAACTTGGCGCGATTTGGGAGAATCAAAGAATTTCATTAAGTTTGGTTGGTAATTTAGCAAATTTTGAAGCCAGAGCATTATTTGTAAATGCAAAAGTTAAAGACTTTTCACCTGTAACGCTTGCATTTGCTTGGACACAGGCTGAATTTGCGACTTTGATCTTAGGGCAAACGAATTTCTTTTCGCTGTTTGATGTCTGCTTTCTTCGTCAAGACAATGAGTTTGAAATAAAAATGCGATGAATCAAATAATTACGCCTTTAGTCGGTGAGTGAAAAGATTTCGGATTTTAGCTTTATTCGTCAATCCGAAATCCAAAATCCGAAATCCAAAATCTATATGAGTGAACCAAAATTAAATCGCCGCTTATCATCGCTCGACTCGGCATTTCTTTATCTGGAGAGAAAGGAATGCCCGATGCACATCGGTTCGACGAGCATTTTTGAAGGCAAACTCACGCACCGCGATTTGGTTAAGCATATTGATGCGCGGCTGCATCTGATTCCGCGTTATTTGCAAAAAGTCGTTCCCGATCCTTTCAATATCGCACATCCGACTTGGGAAAGTGCCGACGATTTCGACATCAAAAAACACATCATCAAGGTCAAACAAAAAAAGGCTTTAGACCAAAAAGATTTAGCGAAACTCGCGGGTGAACTTCTGACCGAAGTGATGGACCGGCGCAAACCTTTGTGGGAACTTCACGTTGTCGAAAATGTCGAAGGCGGAAATTCGGCGATGATCGCCAAGGTTCATCATTGTATGGTTGACGGCATTTCGGGCGTTGATCTGATGAAGATTTTGTTTGACATCACGCCGGATTATGTTTCGCCGCCGAAGCCGAAAATTAAAAAGGAAGCAACGCCGAAAAAAGATGTCGCGCAGATATTTATGGACTCGGTTTTGGGCGCGTTGAAGGAAACTTCCGAAAGGCTGATGGAGATGCAGGGCGGTTTGATGTATATGGTTTCAAATCTGGCAAATCCGCAGAATCTCGAAGCCCTGCCGCATCTGAGCGAAGTTTTGCCCGCCGTCACCACGCCGCCGCCGATGCTGCCTTTTAACGGAAAATGTTCCGGCGAACGCCGCCTTGCGTGGAGCGAATTTTCCTTCTCGGACGCGCGGACGATTCGCACGGTTTTGGGCGGCACGGTCAACGATGTCGTCTTAACGCTTTTGAGCGAATCGGTGGCGCGTTACGTCAAATTTCACAAACAATCAATCAAAGACAAAATCGTTCGATTTATGGTTCCCGTCAGCCTTCGGCAAAAGGAACAGCGCGGCGCACTTGGGAATTTAATTTCGATTTTGCCGGTCGAAATTCCGCTCGACATCGAAGATTTGCCGACAAGGTTTCAGCACGTTCATCAAAAAACGAATTTGATGAAAACCGCCAAACTCGCGGAAGGTTTGCTGACGCTCGGCGCACTTTATACGATGATGCCCGCGCCTTTGCAGTCAATTGTCGGCGCACTCGCCGAACTGCCGTTTCCGCCGTTTAATATGGTCGCAACCAATGTTCCCGGTCCGCAAGTCCCGATTTATCTCGCGGGTAAAAAGATGCTCGTCCAATATCCGTATGTGCCGATTGGCTACGGTTTGGGTTTGGGCTGTGCGATTTTGAGTTATAATCAAACGCTTCACTTCGGTTTATCATCTGATGCACAGGCGATGCAGGACGTTGAAAAATTCAAGGAAATTCTCGACGAAGTTTTCGCCGAACTAAAAGCGACGGTCGAAAAAATGGAAAGCCAAACGGCAACCGCGAATGCGTAAGAAATATTATCCACAGATAAACACAGACGGACACAGATAAATCAAAGATTTTGGATGCGCTTTTTGATGGCAAGGACGATTCAAAAATACCGATTATTAACCAAATAACCGAAAAGATTATCGGGTGTTCTTATATTGTCAGCAACACTTTAGGCTGCGGATTTTTAGAAAAAGTTTATGAAAATGCTCTGGCGCACGAATTAAGAAAAGCAGGCTTAAAAGTTTTGCAGCAGCACGAAATCGAAGTTTATTATGATGGCGTTGTCGTTGGAAAATATATTGCCGACCTGTTTGTCGAAGATTGCGTTATTGTTGAAGTTAAAGCAAACAGTGGTTTAGATGATTCGCAAAAGTCGCAATGTTTGAATTATCTGAAGGCAACAAAATTAAAAATCGGATTATTAATTAATTTCGGCAAACCACGCATTGAAATCAAAAGAGTTGCTTTATAAACATCAAAAATATCTGTGTTTATCTGTGTTCATCTGTGGATAAATAATTTGAGGTAATTAAATTGGACATTTTAGAAAACGAAATTCAAGTAATCACGGGCTTTGACAAAGAGATGCGAGCGTCGTCGCTGCCGATTTGGTTTGAATCTTTGGTCGGTGTTGATTGGGGTTTGCTGCATCTTTCGCCGGTTTATTTCGGATTCGGCGTGCCAAAAGGTGACGGTTCGGCGGTGATTGTCGTTCCCGGTTTTTTGGGTTCTGATTTCTATCTCTACGAGCTTTATCTGTGGCTTTCGCGCATCGGTTATAAACCTTATCTTTCGGGCATCGGCTGGAACGCGGATTGTCTGAACACGCTCAACGAAAAACTGGTCGAAACAATCAAACGCGCTTCGGACGAAACCGGCAAAAAAGTTCATCTCGTCGGACACAGTTTGGGCGGCGTTCTGTCGCGTTCGGCGGCAACGCAATATCCCGATTTGGTCGAATCGGTCATCACGCTCGGCTCACCGTTTCGCGGCGTTCGCTCGCATCCGAAAGTCATCGAAATGTCGAAAAAAATCCGCGAAAGAATCTTCGCCAAAACCGACAAAACCGATTATCCGCACTGCTACACTGGACACTGCAACTGCCCGACCGTCACGGCTCTGCAAAACTATCTTCCGAAAAAAGTCCGCCAAGCCGCAATTTTCACAAAATCCGACGGCATCGTTGACTGGAAAAATTGCCGTTCACGCTTTGAAGAAAACAATTTTGAAGTAACCGGAACGCACATCGGCTTGGTTTACAATTTTCAGGTTTATAAACTAATTGGCGAACGCCTAAGTCAGAACACAGAGCGGTAGCGACGTGGTAGTTTGTGTTATTGCTTAATTCTATTTGTTTCGTATCTGATAGCAGTTTGCTGAACAAATGGTAAAATGTTTGAAAAAGAAATTGAACTTTTTAATGAAGATTATGAGAACATATTTTGATGACTACAGAACTGAACCTCTTCGCCCTCAACCATATTTTGACTCAAATCATAGATCACCAGGACAATACTATGATCTAAGAACTGAGCCTGAAAAAATTCGGACTCATTTAGAAGAATTTTTTCCATACTCTGAATATCAATCAGTGCAAGAATTTTACGATTTAGTTGAATGGTTAAATGGTGAAGATTCGATATATGAAACAAATGATTGTCGTCTGGAAGACTTAGCAGAAAATAAACAAAGGGATATAGCTGATAATGATTTTGTGCGAACAGGGACTTTATCGTGGTTCTTTCGAGATTTGAATCTGAACCTTTCAAAAGATTCAGAATACTGGTCAAATCTTTATCAAACTCATCAAATTAATGCTGACGGATTTAGACTTACACCAAATTATTATCAAATAAAATTTATGGACGCGATGCACTTAAAGTTGCTTAGTTTTGAAAGCGAAATTGTTTTTGATTGTATAGCCATTGCTCCTTATAACACATTTTATGAATATGCTGAGGTTGACCATCCTTTTAAACACGGTTGCCAAATAGCTCATCGTTTTTGGATTTGGGGGGATTCAGACAAAGAAATCTTTGAAAGATTCAATCATACTGTAAAGGCATTTGAAACATGTTTTAAATCTCTAAACGATTTTAGTTTTATTAAGGAATCTTAATGTCCAAATGCCCATCTGAACTGCCCAATTTGCATTACATTGCAAATTGGGCAGTTCAGATGGAATATCTAACGGAAAAGTGTATCACAAAGTCAACCTAAAACCCGATGACACGATTTTTGCACTATCTTAAAATTTCAATCATTTTCACGTTCTTATGCTAAACTCATTAGCAAAATACTGCCTGTCCCGACGCACCGAAAATAAAGAACAATGAATAAAGATTTTGATTTCAACAAATCTTTCAACCAGCCGCCGATTCTCGAAAATTACAATCTTTTTGCGTCCGATCTGCCTCTGCAAACTGCGGTCGAAGCTAATGGCGGTGCGTGGAATAATGAAAAGGCTGACAAATTCGGCGAGATTTTGGGACGCGCTGAAATGCTCGAACTTGGGAATTTGGCGAATAAAAATCCGCCGGTTTTGAAGACGCACGACCGTTTCGGGAATCGGCTTGATGTGGTCGAATTTCATCCGGCTTATCATGCGCTTATGCGGATTTCGGTTGAAAATGAAACTCACAGCTTGGCTTGGACGAGCGAAAATTCGGGGAAATATGTTGCGCGGTCGGCGTTGGCTTTTATCAAACAGCAGGTTGACGAAGGCACGAGTTGTCCGCTGACGATGACTTTTGCGGTTGTGCCGAGTTTGAAAATCGAACCGGAAATCGCTGATGAATGGCTACCGAAAGTTTTGTCGAACGAATACGATCCGCGATTTTTGCCGGTTGCGGAAAAGCGCGGCGCGACGTTTGGAATGGCGATGACCGAGCCGCAGGGCGGCAGTGACGTTCGCGCCAATATTACTTTTGCCGAGAAGTTAAATGACAACGGCGAATATAAAATCACGGGCAGAAAATGGTTTTGCAGTGCGCCGATGTCGGATGCGTTTTTGGTTTTAGCGCAGACGGAAAGCGGTTTGTCGTGTTTTTTGATGCCGCGTTTTACGCCTGACGGCACAAAAAACACGCTTTATTTTCAAAGATTAAAAGACAAACTCGGCAATAAATCGAATGCGTCGGGCGAAGTCGAATTTCACGCGGCATACGCGCACATTATCGGCGAAGAAGGGCGCGGCGTGGCGAATATTATGGAAATGGTGCGCCACACGCGGCTCGATTGCGCGGTCGGTTCGGCGGCGACACTGCGCCGCGCCGTTGCCGAAAGCATTCATCATTGCGCCCATCGAAGCGCGTTTGGCAAGTTACTGATTGAACAGCCTTTGATGCAAAATTTACTGGCAGACCTCGCGCTCGAATCCGAAGCCGCAACTGCGCTCGCATTTCGTCTGGCGCGTGGTTTTGATGAATCCGAATCGGACGAATCAGCCAAACTTTTTACACGAGCGGCGACGGCAATCGGCAAATTCTGGAACTGCAAACGCGCTGTTTTCGCGGTCGGCGAAGCGTTGGAAGTTTTGGGCGGCAACGGCTACGTCGAAGATTCGGTTTTGCCGCGTTTGTATCGAGATATTCCCGTCAACTCGGTTTGGGAAGGTTCGGGAAATGTCCAATGTCTCGACGTTTTGCGCTTCGTTCAGAAAGAGCCAAAAGCAATCGAAGCTGTTTTTAATGAGTTAGATTCGGCAAACGGCTTGAATGATTTTTACGATAAATTTTTGTTGAAATTAAAAGCCGAAACTTCAAACTTAGACAATCTCGAATATCGGGCGCGGTGCATCGTCGAAAAATTCGCATTAGCTTTACAGGCAAAAGTTTTACTAAAAACCGCGCCCAATTTCGTCGCCGAAGCGTTTTGCATTTCAAGACTTTCAGACAATAATTATCTGAACTTCGGAACTCTGCCCGTCGGTGTTGAAGCCCAAAAAATAATCGAGCGTTCGATGGCAAAATGAGACTGGAGCGCAACCCGTCCCGGTTGCAATGAGTGTTCGCTTCGGACGCTCAAACACTTCTCGGATTCCACAAGTTGTAAATAATTTAACGCTTTTTCGCGTCAAAAAACGACGCTCAGTGCAACCGGGACGGATTGCGCTCCAGTCATTAAAATCTATGTTGAATCTAGCCGTTTTACTCGAAGACAGCGCACGAAATGTGCCGGACAGAATTGCCGTTATTTGCGGCGACGTGCAGTTGACTTACGCCGAAATTGACGCGAAGGCGAATCAGATTGCTAATGCGCTGAAAAATTCGGGCATCGGCAAAGGTGATAAAGTTGCTCTTTCGTGTCCGAATATTCCTTTTTTCCCGATGATTTATTACGGCATTTTAAAGGCTGGCGCGACGGTCGTGCCGCTCAATATTCTTTTGAAATCGCGCGAAATCGCGTATCATCTCGACGATTCGGACGCGAAAATTTATTTTTGTTTTGAAGGCACAAAAGAACTGCCGATTGGCGACGAAGGTTTTAAAGGTTTTACGGCAACCGAAACTTGCGAAAAGTTTATACTTTTGACGCTCGATCCGAACGCCGAATCGCCTTATGAAAATACGCAAACTTTCGCGCAATTCATTGAAAATCAGCCGACCATTTTTGAATCCGAAGTAACGGACGAAAATGATACCGCCGTGATTCTCTACACTTCCGGCACGACCGGACAGCCGAAAGGTGCGGAGTTGACGCATTTGAATATCGTTTTGAACGCGCGACTTTCCGACACGATGTATCCGCGACGCGACGCTGACGTTCACCTCGTGACGCTGCCGCTTTTTCACTCGTTCGGGCAGGTTGTTCAGCTAAACGCCGGATTTTATAACCGCGCAACACTCGTTTTTCTGCCGCGTTTTTCTGCCGAAGACGCGCTTGGTTTGATGGAAAAACACGACGTGACAATCTTCGCGGGCGTGCCGACGATGTATTGGGCGTTGTTCAATTACGCGGAAGCCGACAAGTTTGATCTGAAGAAAATCGCCAAAAATCTGCGGCTTTGCAAATCGGGCGGCGCATCGCTTCCGGTCGAGGTTTTGAAGGGTTTTGAAGATAAATTTAACACGAAAATCTTGGAAGGTTACGGGTTATCGGAAACTTCGCCCGTCGCGGTTTTCAACAAATACGGCGAATCAAAGGCAGGTTCAATTGGTTTTCCGGTTTGGGGCGTTGAGGTTCGCATTGTTGACGAAAACGGCGCGGACGCTGCCGACGGCGAACTTGGCGAAATCGCCATTCGCGGGCATTGCGTAATGAAAGGCTACTACAAACGCCCGGAAGCGACCGCCGCCACGATTCGTAACGGCTGGTTTCACTCCGGCGACATCGGACGGCGCGACGCGGAAGGTTATTTATACATTTCAGACCGCGTAAAAGATATGATTCTGCGCGGCGGTTTCAACGTCTATCCGCGCGAGATCGAAGAATTTTTAATGACGCACGCGGCAGTTTCGCTCTGCGCCGTGATCGGCGTTCCGTCCGACGAACACGGCGAAGAAATCAAAGCCGTCATCGTCAAAAAAGACGACGCGGAAGTTTCCGAAACCGAAATCATCGAATTCTGCAAAGCAAATATGGCAAGCTACAAATATCCGCGCTTTGTGGAGTTTAGAGAGAGTCTGCCAATGACCGCGACGGGCAAAATTTTGAAGAGAGAATTGCGATAGACTTAAGTGACGAATTTTGTTGCGGCTGTGCCGCCCGATGTGCGGCGACGGCTATGCCTCGCCGTTACAGTTTTACTCAACTTCTTTGAGGCTGTGCCTCATTTGAGAGCAGAGGCATAGCCTCGAAATCATTAAAAAATTACCGGAAAGGCACAGCCTTTCCGCACATCGGGCGGCATAGCCGCGAAGCCATATAATTTTCAAAATTTGTTAACAAATTCTTTTGCGTCATTATTCTACCGAGATTACCGTTACCGATTTGGGTTCCAGTTTCAACGAAATTTTGCCGCCTTGTATTTTTGCCTGAATTGGTTTCGGCACGACCGCGTTCGGCGCGGCAAACGTATTGATACTGTCAACTTTCGGTGCGGTGAGCGTTTGTCCGGCTGCGGATTTGGCGGTTATTCCGGTGAGATTTAATTCGATTTCAGCCGCTTGATTGGGATCAACATTGGTCATTTCCACCCATAATTTACCGTTTTTGTCTTTCGCGGCGACGGCATCAATGCGCGGCAGTTTGATGTCGCCGTTGGTGTAAACGCCTGCGTCAAAATTGACCGGCACAAACGTCGCATCTTGAAAAGGAAGATACATTTTGAAGACGTAATAAGTCGGAGTCAGCACCATTTTTTCTTTATCGGTGAGAATCATCGCCTGCAAAACATTAATCATCTGCGCGATGTTTGCCATCCGCACACGGTCGGCGTGGCGGGCGAAAATGTTGAGATTGAGTGCCGCCAAAATCGCGTCGCGCTGACTATTTTGCTGAAGCAGAAAACCCGGATTGCTCCCCGGCAGCGGCGCATACCACGCGCCCCATTCGTCCACGACGAGCGCAATCTTTTTCTGCGGATCATACTTGTCCATAATCGCCGAATTTTTGTTAATCAAAGCCTCAATTTTCAAAGTGTTTTGGAGAATTTGACCGTATTCCGCCTCGCCGAATCCGACGGAAGTATGCTTTTTGTCCCAATTTACGACCGTATAATTATGCAGCGAGAGTCCGTCCATATCCCAACTCCAACTGTGATTTTGCCAAGCCTTCATCACCGTTTCGGTGTAATCGGTGAACCGCTGTTCATCGCCGCCGGGACCGACCGCGATTTTGAGCATATTTTGATCGCTCTGCTGCGCGGGATTATAATTCCTGACGAAACGGCTGTAAATTTTGAGCTGACTCAAATAATAATCGGGCGACATATTGCCGCCGCAGTCCCAACTTTCGTTGCCAATGCCTAAAAAAGCGATTTTGTATGGATTCGGATGACCGTTGGCGGCGCGTTCTTTTGCCAGAGTCGTCGGTTGTGCCGTCGTCAGATATTCGAGCCATTCCGCCGCTTCCTGCGGAGTTCCCGAACCGACATTTGCCGACAGATAAGCCTCGGAACCGATCTGATCGAGAAAATCCAAATACTCGTGCGTGCCGAAAGTATTCGGTTCGGTCACGCCGCCCCAATTCGGATTGAGCGTCACCGCCCGCTCGCGCCCGATTCCTTTGCGCCAGTGATATTCGTCCGCAAAACAGCCGCCCGGATAACGAACATTCGGCACTTTGATCGCCTTCAGCGCGTTCACAACGTCATTGCGAATACCGCGCGTATTCGGAATCGAAGAATCCGCGCCAACCCAGATTCCCTCATAAATTCCCTGACCGAGATGCTCGGCAAACTGCCCGAAAATATTCCGGTCAATCTTCGCACCCGACTTCGACGCATCAACCGTCAAATTAACTTTTTGTGCCGAAACAAAAGAAGTCAAAAATATATTCAGCAAAACAAAAACGACAAAAAATTTACGAATCATAAAAGAATCCTTTCAAAACCGAACTATAAACTCACCTTAAACCGCATTATAACACCCGTTTATGCTTTTAATTTAATAACTGATGTTACACAATTTGCGGTTTTGTCGCTGAAGGCGACTAATATAATAGCCTATGGTGCAGGCGTTTCGCCGAAACCATAGGTCAGTGTTAATAGAAGTTTTCGACGCTGAAGGTGTCGAACATTTCGTATCGCTATTTGTTGCTCACTTTCAGCGAGCCGACGATTGATTTAACTAACGTAGGGATTCGTTCGTTTCACTTACTGCTCCCTACGCTATAATATTTGTCACCTTCGGCGACTTTTGAAATCATTCTGCGTAACATCAGTTAATAAACCATCCGCGTTTTGATCGTGCCTTTGACTTCCTTTAAGATTTCCAACGCTTCTTTTGAAAGTTTGGTGTTTAAGTCCAGAATTACATAGCCGATTTCGTCGTTGGTTTTGAGAAATTGTCCGAGGATGTTGATGTTTTTCTCCGACAATTTCGAGTTTATTTCCGAGAGAACGCCGGGAATATTTTCGTGAATATGAAGGATTCGGTGCGTGTTGTCCTGCGGCGGCAGACTGACGGGCGGAACAGTGTGCGAACCTTCGGTCGTGCCGAGTTCGAGATAATTTATCAGTTTTGCGGTCACGTCCAAACCGATATTTGCCTGCGCTTCTTCGGTCGAGCCGCCGATGTGCGGCGTTAAGATTACGTTCGGCAGATTTTGTAGGACGCTCGCAAACTCGTCGCCGTTTTTTTCGGGTTCAAACGGGAAAACATCAATCGCCGCGCCGGAGATTTTGCCGTTTTCGATGAATGAACGGAGCGCGTCGAGATCAACGACATCGCCGCGTGAATAATTAAGGAAAATCGCGCCGGTTTTCATCGCCGAAAGCGTCGCGTCGTTAATCATATTGTGCGTTGTTTTGTCGCTCGGAACGTGCAAAGTCACGATGTCGGATTGAGCAAGAAGTTCGTTTAAATCACGGATTTGTTTGGCGTTTCCGTGCGGCAGTTTGGTCAAAATATCGTAATAAACGACGTGCATTCCCAACGCTTCCGCCATCACCGAAATCTGCGAACCGATGTTGCCGTAACCGATAATTCCCAAAGTTTTGCCGCGCAATTCGTAACTTCCCTTCGCGTCTTTTTGCCAGACTCCGCGATGCGCCGCCGCGTTTTTGTCGGAAATTTTGCGAATCAGCATCACGCACAAACCGATCACGAGTTCGGCGACCGAGCGCGTATTTGAATAAGGCGCGTTGAAAACCGCGATGCCTTTTGCCCGTGCCGCGTTTAAGTTAACCTGATTCGTGCCGATGCAAAAACAGCCGATTGCCAATAATTTATCGGCATTTTCCAGCACATTTTCGGTGACTTGCGTTTTCGAGCGAATGCCCAAGATATGAACGCCTTTGATTTCTTCAATCAAATCGGCTTCGCTGAGTGCGCCTTTTGCGCGTTTGATTTCGGCGTAACCGCCCGCTTCAAGTTCGGCAACCGCCGCGTCGGAAATATTTTCGAGCAGTAAAATCCTGATTTTATTGCGCGGATAAGATGTTTCAGTATTATTCATAAAATATTGATTATAGACAAAAAAAGGACAATGGGAAATTTGGAATTAACTAGAGCGCGGACATCTGAACGAGGCGAAAACGGACAATGCCGTCGTTTTAGATTAATAGTTACTTTTCAACAGCCGACGTTTCCGCGTTCATCGCAAAGGTTCGCACGCGGCGGACTTCAGATGTCCGCGCTCCAATTTTTAGTATAAAATTGCTAAGATGATTTTATGTCGAGTTTCGCGTGGATGATTGTTTTAACCTTGATTTTAACGGCGTTGGGAACGCTCGTGTTGCTGTTAATCACGCTCAAATATTACTGGGGCGCACGCGGCACACCGCCGCTCACGGGCGAAAAACGTCGTCAGCAAAAACAGGAAGAATTGCGCCTTCGCGCTAAACAAATCGAACAAAGTCAAAAATCCCGTTGGGAAACGCGCAGCAGTAATTTTTTCGATAACCGGAAAAAATCATCAGCTAAAAAATAGTGATAATTTTATGAACAAAGGAAGACTCGAAGCATTTAGCGACGGCGTAATTGCTATCTTGATTACGATTATGGTGCTGGAATTAAAGATTCCGCACGGTGCGGATTTGGAAGCGATCCGTCCGCTTTTTCCGGTGTTTGTGACGTATATTTTGAGCTTTATTTATCTCGGAATTTACTGGAACAATCATCACCATCTGTTACAGGCGACCGCGCACATCAACGGCGCGATTCTCTGGGCAAATCTGCATCTGCTATTCTGGCTCTCGCTCATCCCGTTCGTCACCGGCTGGATGGGCGAAAACCATTTTGCGCCGCTCCCAACGGCGGCTTACGGAGTGATTTTGCTTGCGGCGGCAATCGCCTATTTCATTCTGCAAAATTTGATAATCTCTGAACAAGGCGAAGACTCCAAACTCCGCAAAGCCATCGGCAAAGACATTAAAGGCAAAATCTCACCGCTGATTTATTTGATCGCAATTGGTTTAGCCTTCGTCAACCAATGGATTTCCGACGCGCTTTACGTTTTCGTCGCGCTGATGTGGCTGATTCCTGACCGGCGAATTGAGTCGAAAATAAATCAAGAGCAATAATTCGTCAACTCAATTTTTAATCTAAAAAATCAAAGTCGTTAGCGAATAGTTCCAATTCTTTGGCTTTCATTTCTTTTTTAAGTTCACGCATTCTTTGTTTTGAATGCGCTAACAAAATAGCTCTTTTTGATTCAAACTTTGCCGGCAAAGAAGTAAATTCATTGATTAAAGCCTTATTCAGTTGTTCGTAAGTTAAACCTTTAGCCGAAATAAGTTCGGCATCGCTTAAATTTGTGTCAGTCAAATCAGTATTAGTGAGAATAGCATTCTCAAAACCTGAATGTGCGAAATTGGCACGTTTCAACTTCGCGCCGGAAAAATCAGCTTTGGTCAAATCAGAGCCAAAAAATTTAGTCCCGCTAAAATTAGCATTTTTAAAGTTCACTCGCATAAAACTTGAGTAACTGATTGATGCGTTTGAAAAATTTGCTTTTCTTAAATTTGCATTGCTGAAATCTGAATTTGTTATTTTAGATTCAGTAAGGTCTGCATTTTGAAGTTCAAGATACTGAACATCGGCGTTTTCTACAATATATGGTCTGATCGTTGTGCCAAGCGTGTTAATAGTAGGTTGCGGCTCGCTTAGTCCGTCAGGTCCGCTTCCGCCTCCGCAACAACTAGTGAAATCTGTATTTTCCGGGGAAATGATTAAAGGGCTGTTAGAACTGATTTGAGGCAAATCAATAGTTGCTACAATAAATTCGCCATACAAACTTTTAAAAAATGAAACCGATGACAAACCTAAAGCCAACATTAGAAGAAAAACTCTCAATCCCTTATATTTTTGAGCCATATTTCACCATCCCCATAAAACAATAATTATCTGATGCACTGAATACAAAAAAAGTAGTTTCAGCCGGAAAACTTATTTCAACGAATAAATAATCACACGCTGTAAAATAAAAATCAGTGGTCAATTTTGCAACTGACCACTGACCACCGAAAACTGAAAGATAAATTACATACGAATCGTCAAATCGTGAATGCCTTCGGCTTCCATCATTGATTCGGAAACGGTCGGGTGCGCGTGGATTGTTCTTCAGGAATTATGCCGCGATCCTTTCTTCTTTGAGCATTTTTGCAATAATTTGTTCGGCTTTTGCTTCGGAAACTTGTTCTAACAAACCGTCAAACATTTCGCTGTCTAAAATACGGTCTCGAACCCATTCGCCGAATCGCAGACTTTCAGCAATTCCGTTATCCCGATAACGTCCGATTTTTTCGATTTCGCCGGTTTCTTCGTCCCTTAAAATAAAATAATCCATATCAAACTCCTTGAGGTCTTTCTAAATGTTTTGCCGCTTTTTTGCGTTCTTCAATCAATTCAGCCTCGCGTTTTTCGGAAATTCCTTTTTGCCTCGATTCTTCATATAAAAAATGCGTTTCAGTCTTCAAACGGAAACCTTCTTCCGTGTGAAATTGTAACTCAAATTTCTGTTTTTGAGAAGAAATTACCGTAATATTGATGCCGCGATAACCTTTATCGAAACTTTCGCCGATGGTTTTCCAAGCGTTCCAAATTCGATTTTCGGGAATCCGATAGCCGAGTTCCGATAATCTTTCGGTTGTTTTTTGAAACCCTTCTGCATAAACCGCAAACGACAAAACAAAAGTGTATCGCAAAACATCATTGATGCTTTTTGCCTTCCGCTTGAGCTTCTGAAAATCATTGCCGGCATAATCAACCAATTTCCGAATCAAAGATTCTTCCCGTTTGAATTTATTCTCCAAACCAACAATTTCAGCGAAAACTTTAGACGCGATATTTTGCAAATCAGCAGTAATTTGCGGCTCATTTCCCCTTGCTTCATCAATTATTTTTCGCGCCAAAATTTGCGCCGTGCGGTAAGATTTAATCACGCTAAAAGATTATGGAGAAAGAAGTTAAAAGTCAAAAATCAAAAGGTCAGCCGATATTACTCAACTGACCATTAACAATCAATTTACATATTAATCGTCAAATCTTGAACGCCTTCGGCGGCTTCCGGCATTGATTCGGAGTTAAAAATTCAAGCGATTTCGAGGCGAATTTTTTGCCGAGGGTTTCGGCGTATTTTCTCAAGGCTGAAAGGCGAATGTCTTCCAAATGATTTTCAATGCGCGAAATCGCCGATTTTTTCGTATTCAGTTTACGGGCGGCTTTTTGAGTAATTCTTTCGCTTTCTCTCGCTTGACGGAGCAAACCGCCGATTTTGAAATTTTCAAAACCTTTATCATAATTTTCCGCAAATGCTTTATTTTGCTTTTCTCGTTTCGTAATATATTTTTGCAGGGCTTTCCTATAAAAAATTCATCCCTTTCAATGTTATAATCAGATTGTCAAAATCATCGGCAAAATCTTCTAATTGGGCTTTTTTGTTTTGACACCCTGTTTTCTCCAAAATAGTCGTTGCTAAAGTTCTGATGCCTGCCATTGTTTTCTGTAAACTCTTTTTTTTGAACGCATTTCGTCTTCTTTCAAACTGACATCTCGAATGTGATTATTGGTTTCCACTTGCCAATGCCCTCTGACGGCTTGCGCCAATTCTTCGTAATTTCCGACCTTATTCGTCAAGTAATAACTTTCTTCCGAGGCGTTTTTGTCATTTTTTAGTGCCTCTCTGTTTCTTGTGACTTTGACGGCTGTCTTAATTTGGCAAGTTTTCCATCTTTCATCTTTGTCTAACTCCAAGACATCATAAAATTCGTATTTTCTGACCTCAATTCGTCCGTGACTCTTTTCCAACTTTTCGAGGTTGAATAAAATTGCCTGATTTTTCATTGCCCAAGTGATTCGTTTCTTCAACTCTTTTTGATTTTCTTTGAGTCCAACCAGATATTTCCCGCCACTTTCGCTAATTATTGCCAATGTTAAAGGTTTGCAATGGAGGGCATCCAAACTTATCTTCTGCGAAGCTAACTCACTTTCTTCTAATAGCTTACGCAACGCAGGAACTTCTGATTCTTTCTCTCCTGAATAATAATCCTGAGCAACTGTTTGACAATTCTCGTGGGCAACCGCTTGCACCACGGCTGCTCCTCGTTTGCTGCCTTTCTCAATACTTCCACGCAGTTCTTTGCCATCCAGCGCAAACCATTTTCGTTCTGCCGCACTCAATTTGATGCCGAAACTTTCAAACAACAACTTGTCAAACACTTGAAACGCTACTTTTTCTAAAATTAAAGCCAATTGCGAACGCGAAACCACTCGTTTTTTTTCGACTCCCAAAACTCCAACTAATTTCTCATAATGATTCTTTAAATGCCGCTGAATGCTTGATAAACTTCCATCCCGATTACTCAAAACGGCAAGCGACACTCCAACTAAAACAACGGCTAATTCGTGTCTTTTCCCGCGATTATCCCGTAAATCCAAACCTTCGGCGTTTTGCAGTTTCTCGAAAAAACTTCTACTATTTTCTTGACAAGGTGGCATATTTGTTACTTTTTAAAGTTTCGTCACTATAAAAAATAACTATTTGCCGCCTTGTTCTCAAGTTTTATAGGAAAGCCCTGTATATTTTTGCAAATTGCTCATTTCGTTTGAAGAGTTTTTCAGTCCTGTTACCAATTACTCATATCATTTTTGTCATTAATGTTCCACCAATAATCAATCCGAATATCATTCGGAAAAGATAAGTTTTGAGCTACATAATTAACTGTAAAAATAGCTTTGTCCATACTAATTAAATTGTATTTCTTGATGCCTGTCCCCTTTTTAGTTTTACTACCCCAATTAAAGAAAATTTCTTCATCTCCACTAAAAATATTATTTAAATCTCTAACGGCAAATCCTCGATCTCCTTCGCTGATTGGGTAATCAAATTTCTGAAAAAAAGCGATTTTTTCTTTCCTATTTATATAACATACCTTGTGTGCAACTAAAAAGTTAGTGTTCCAAAAAGCTAAATCCTTGTAAAATGAAAGTGACAAAACCCAATTTTACAGGAGTTTAACTTAATGGAACGAGATATTTTTATCATTTCTGCTTATTGTTTGGTAGTCGAAACTATGCAAATTATCGAAAAAACACATAAATTTCGCACCAAAGGCTTCCCGCCGAAACTGACTGACGCGGAAGTTATCACGATTGAAATCTGCGGCGAGTTCTTCAAACTGCACGAAGATACGGAGATTTACAACTATTTCAAACGTCATTATTTGCACTATTTTCCCAACTTGCCCGACCGCACTACTTTTGTTCGGCAGTCGGCGAACCTCTGGCAGGCGAAATTGCTCTGCCAATCCTTGCTGGTCCGAATGGCTGACCAACAGCACGACCAAATTCAATCAATTGACACACTGCCGCTGCCGGTTTGCACTTACACGCGCGGCGGTTTCCGCGATAAACGCTTTCCGATGGTGGCTGAATTTGGTCATTGTGCCGCCAAAAAGATGGATTATTACGGCTTCAAACTAGGGCTTAGAATCGCTCGAAGCGGGATGATTACTCATTTCCCGCTGCTCTCAGCCCGCACCCACGATGTCAATCATTTAGGTTCTTTGATTGAAGGCTTTTCGGGAACAGTTCCTGCTGACAAAGGCTTTATTGACGAATATCAGCAAGGTTTGTGGTCGGATACCCAACTTACACAAGTAGTTACGCCGATTCGCAAGAATATGGAAACGTCGCCCGAACAAGCCAAATTAGTCAAAAAAACCAAGTATTGGCGCAAATTAGTGGAAACCGTTAATTCACAATTAACCGAAAGATTTCAAATCACCAAGATTAAAGTTAAAGATTTATGGCATTATCAAAATCGAATCTTTAGAAAAATAATGAGCCACACAGTGGCAGTCTTTTTGAATATGCAAATCGGCAACAAGCCGCTTCAACTGGCTCACTTAAATGATTTTTAAGTTGCACACAAGGTATAACATGTAAGATTAATAAACATTTCGTCTTCCAAAGACAAACGAAAATAAGGAGAAAGTCCTTCCTCATAATCTTGCACCCATTTGCTTAAATCTTTTGGAAAAGAATCATCTTTTCCCGCATTGTTTCCGGGATAAAATTTCATAGTAATAATAAAAATGGTCAATCGGGTTTCAATTGACCATCAAGAAAAAACGAAAACCAAATTACATCTGAATCGTCAAATCGTGAACGCCTTCGGTTAGTTTTTGTTCGATTACATAAATAATTTCGACTACCATTTATTTAAATCCCACCACCGGTCGAATCTAACATCATTTGAAAAGGATTGATTTTTAACAAAA
This sequence comes from Pyrinomonadaceae bacterium, assembly GCA_965247805.1. Lineage (GTDB taxonomy): Bacteria > Acidobacteriota > Blastocatellia > Pyrinomonadales > Pyrinomonadaceae > JAFDVJ01. Next base: position 957,056 of record OZ252034.1, on the reverse strand, counting down.
TATTCAACTGTTGAAATAGCTTTGTCCATTAGCATCCAATTATATTTTGGATAACTCCAGAATTCTTTTGCAGTCGGAATGGTTTTAAAGTATATTTCCTCATCACTCGAAAAGATGTTGTTTGAATCCCTGATAACATATCCGGCATTTCCTTCATTATTGACATATTTTGATTGAAAACCTTTCAAAAGTCCCAGACCTTTCGCTCTGCTAACTAAACAATCAATAAAACCAAACGCTTCGCCGGGTAATTCTTCTGTTAGATCTACAGAAAACCAAACATCTATATTTTTATCATAACCGTTAATCCATTCGTGAATATTTCGAGGAAATTCGTTTTCGACGGTTAAATTATCTCTGTATCGAAATTTCATTTTGAATAAGTGGCAGTGGTCAGTCAAAAACTCAACTGACCACTAACAACTAACAACTGATTACTGATTTACATATGAATCGTCAAATCGTGAACCCCTTCGGCGGCTTCCATCATTGATTCGGAAACGGTCGGGTGCGCGTGGATGGTGTTGGCGAGCGATTCGGCGGTCGCTTCGTGCGACATTGCGACGCAGGCTTCGGCTAATAATTCGGTGGCGTGCGGTCCGATTAAGTGAACTCCGAGGATTTCGTCGTATTTTTTGTCGGAGACGATTTTGATAAAGCCGTCAGTTTCGCCCAAGATGCGGGCTTTTCCCGATGCCGAGAAAGGGAATTTCCCTACCTTGACATCGTAACCTTCCTCTTTCGCTTTGGCTTCGGTTAAGCCGACTGACGCAACTTCCGGGTCGCAATATGTGCAGTTCGGGACGAGGCGATGATTGATCGGTTCGACTTTTCTGCCTGCAATTCTTTCGACAACTAAACAGCCTTCTTTTGACGCGAGATGCGCGAGCCACGCTGTATCAATCACATCGCCGATGGCGAAGACGTTCGGTTCGTCGGTTTCGCAGTATTCATTGACTTTCAAAGTTCCGCGCGGATTTACCGTGACTTTGGTGTTTTCCAAGCCGAGATTTTCGATATACGGCATTCGTCCGATGGCGACGAGCAGCATTTCGGCTTCGAGGTTGACGGCGTTGCCTTTTGCGTCTTTGCCTGAAACTTTGACCGACTTTTTGGTCTTTTCGAGCTTGTCCATTTTCACGCCGGTCAGACATTTAATGCCGCGTTTTTTGAAACTTCGCTCCAATTCTTTGGAAACTTCCGCATCTTCTAACGGGACGATTCTGTCCATCAATTCGACAACCGTCGTTTCACAGCCGAAGCGCGAATAAACCGATGCGAATTCAACGCCGACCGCGCCCGAACCTAAGACGACCATTGATTTCGGGACGGTATTTAATTCTAAAATCTGATCGGAATTGACGATTTGTTTGCCGTCGGTTTCAAATCCGGGAATCGGGCGCACGACCGAACCCGTCGCAATAATGATATTTTTCGCATCAATCGTTTCGGTTTTGCCGCCGTCATACGCGACTTCGACTTTGCCTTTGCCCGCAATTTTGCCGAAGCCGTTAAAGACGGTAACTTTGTTCTTTTTCATCAAATACGAAACGCCCGCCGAGTTTTTTGAAACAACGCCAGCTTTGTAATCCTGAACCTTGTCCCAATCGTAGCTCAAGTTTTCGACCTTCAAACCGAAATTTTCGAAATGTCCCGCTTTTTCGTATAAATGCGCCGCGTTCAGCAACGCTTTCGTCGGAATACAGCCGCGCAGTCCGCACGTTCCACCGAGTCGCGCGTCTTTTTCCTTTTCGATCAGCGCAACCTTTAAACCGACCTGCGAACCGCGAATCGCCGCGACGTAACCGCCCGGACCCGAACCGATAATCACCACATCAAATTGTTCTGCCAATGTTTTAACCTCTTTATATTTAAAAAATTATTGAATAACAAAATATTTATTATAGGAATTTAAACGCTTTCCCGCTAGTTTGCACATTTGAAGTTGCGCTAAAATGTAAAAACTATGGAACATTCAAAGGAATTTGAGAAACTTGTGGCGGACATAATGCCGAACGTCAGGGAGATTTCGGTCGCTGAAACGCAGGAAAAAGTAAAAAACGGCGCGACATTGATTGATGTCCGCGAAGACAACGAATTCGCCGCCGAACACGCGGAAGGCGCAGCGCACATCGGGCGCGGCGTGATTGAACGCGACATCGTTCATAAATTCCCCGACAAAACCGCCGAAATAATTTTATATTGCGGCGGCGGTTATCGTTCCGCACTCGCGGCGGACAATTTGCAGAAAATGGGTTACACGAACATTCTTTCAATGCGCGGCGGTTGGACGGCTTGGAAAAATTTTGCGAATTAATTTACGAGTTACGAATTGAAATTCGACTCTGGAATCAATTCTGCCAATCGGCGCGAAAAACTACATCCGTCAGGTTGTCGGTCAGCGAAAACACCTGACTGTTTTGTCCGAAACCATATTTTTTGTGCTGCACGGTAATTCGGAAAGCCCTTCATCACATTCTTAAGACCTTGAGCAAATAGCTTTCATTCCAACCGGCTTTTTTGCGTTTGCTCGCTATTGCTAATTGACAACTCTTTTCTTGTTTCAAGAGATTCAATCCGATGTGTCGGAGCATCGCCAAGTTTTCGGCTGATTTGGCTTCGCATACTCGACAATTATCTTCTCGAAAGCCAATATCCAAACACCGATGCAAAGAGTTTTCTATTGCCGAATGTCCTCTGACTGCTCTCAATACTTGCTTGGCATTTGCCCTTAAACTGCTGATAAAATATCGCCTTTCAACTGTTTTTGCGCCCCCGATGACTTCCCCTGACGCTTCGACCAACACTACATTTTTGAGGTTTTCCCAGTCTTCTTTGTCTTCCAACCAATCTATATCTTCGGTTATCCAACACCGTCTCCGCTTGATTCGCCCGTGATCTTTTTCGAGCGTTTCGCCATATTCGTATTCGATTTCTTTGAACCCGACGCGCTCCGCCCAATCCAAATATTCTTTGCTGTCGGAGTGCAAATTCCCTTGATTTCCTTTTAATGAAATCACATAATCCGCCTGTCGTCTGACGATTTCTTTGACGATCTCTTTCTGGCAACCCATCGCATCTATCGTCACCACACAACCTTCCAAATCCAAGATTTTCAATAATTCAGGAATCGCCGTAATCTCATTTGATTTCTCTTAGCAGGCGACTTGCCTCAGACTCCGCAAATGACGGCACAAATGGAAATTACTAAAATATCAAACAATCAATGAAACTTCTGATGCGCGCGTCGCGGATCTTGCACTTTCGTCAAACTCTCAAATAAGACTTCTGCTCGTAGATTATTCATCTACTTAAACTATCCAAATACTTTTATTTTCAAAAGTGATGCGTTTGCTATGGTCAGTAATTTGTGTTGTTCGATAGAATTCATTAAATCAGCTTCCAAATCGTAAACAAAATTATAAAAATATCTTGTTCCAAAGCGTTTTGACTCCTGTGATTAAAAATTTTGTGCAAAATCATTTTACAGAAATTGACGCTTTGGAACACTCAAAAGAAGTTACACACAAGGTTTCTGATGTGATTTAACTACTCTAAGCCAACATCATTGGAAATTTCTCCGTTATCGCAATGCCGATTGTTTCTGACCCTGAAACCTCAACCACACCATCCGCTACCTGCACACAGTGGCACACCGCTTTGAAGGACTCTGGCGGAAAATCCTATGAACTATTTTCCCGTTCGTAGTTTTTTTTAACCATATTGAACTATTTTTTCGCACATTCTCCAAAGAAATATTGAATTCGCTTGATTTTATTCACCGCTCTGCTGCAAGAGTTTGGCGACGAGTCCCGTCCAGCCAGTTTGATGGCTTGCGCCGACTCCGGCGCCCGTGTCGCCGTGAAAATATTCGTGGAAAAGAATTAAATCTTTCCAGTTTTCGTCATTTTGAAACTTTTCCAAGTCGCCGTAGATCGGACGTTTGCCATTTTTATCTTTTAAGAAAATATGTGACAGGCGGCGCGAGATTTCCTGTGAAACATCCCAGAGATTCATCATTTTTCCCGAACCCGTCGGACATTCCACTTTCAAATCGTCGCCGTAAAAATAATGAAATTTTTGCAGTGATTCGATCAGAAGATAATTGACCGGCATCCAGATCGGACCGCGCCAGTTGGAATTTCCGCCGAACAGTCCGGTCGAACTTTCGGCAGGTTCATAATCAACCCGATGTTCATTGCCGTTGACGCTCAAAATATACGGATTGTCTTTGTGAAAACGCGAAAGCGCGCGAATTCCGTAATCGGACAAAAATTCATTTTCGTCCAGCATTACTTTCAAAACACGCTCCAATCTTTCACGAAAGGCGATTGATAAAAGCTGTCTGTTATCTTTGCCTTCAACATTTGCCGTCAGTTTGGGGCGATTTTTGCAGAACCATTCAAATCTGTGTTTGAAATCGGGCAGAGCGTCCAAAGTTTCCGAATCAATCGTAGCGACCGCAAAAAGCGGAATCAAACCGACCATCGAACGCACCTTGAGCGGCATATTTCCGTGTTCGTGCAGATGCAGAACGTCGTAATAAAAACCGTCTTCGTCGTTCCAGAGCGAGATTCCTTCCTGACCGAGATTGTTCATCGCGTCGGCGATGTAAGTAAAGTGTTCCCAAAACTTAGTCGCTACGTCTTCGTAGGAATCGTCAACGACCGCGAGTTCCAGGGCAATCGCCAAAAGATTCAAACAATACATCGCCATCCAGCTTGTGCCGTCCGATTGCGCGAGTTTTCCGCCGGTCGGCAGCGGCTGACTCCGATCAAAAACGCCGATGTTGTCGAGTCCCAGAAATCCGCCTTCAAAAACATTCATTCCTTCGGCATCTTTCCGATTCACCCACCAGGTAAAATTGAGCAGAAGTTTTTGGAAAATTCGCGCCAGAAATTTCGTGTCGCCTTTGCCCGTCTGTTTTTTGTCAATCTGATAAACGCGCAGAGCCGCCCAAGCGTGAACCGGCGGATTGACATCACCATACGCCCATTCATACGCCGGAATCTGTCCGTTCGGGTGCATATACCATTCGCGGAGCATCAAAAGCAATTGTTCTTTGGCAAAATCCGCGTCAACGAGCGCGAGCGGAATGCAGTGAAACGCCAAATCCCACGCCGCATACCACGGATATTCCCATTTATCGGGCATCGAAATCACGTCCGCGTTGTTCAAATGCCGCCATTCATTATTGCGACCTTTCTTTCTTTCGGCAGGCGGTTTCGGTTGGTTTGAATCGCCGTCGAGCCATTGATTCACGTCGTAATGATAAAACTGTTTCGACCATAACATTCCCGCAAATGCCTGACGCATCACGGTTTGTGCGTCTGCGGAAAGTTTGTTCGGAATAATTTCGGCATAAAATTCGTCGGCTTCTTTTTGGCTTCGGGCAAAAATTTTGTCGAAATCCTCAAATGCAGAGTTTTGAATTTTGAATTTTGAATTTTGAATTAGTCTCAGCCGAACCGTTTTTTCCTCGCCGCCTTTTAATTCCAAAAGATAATTTGCCGCCGCTTTCGTGCCGTGTTTGGCAGGATTTACCGCCGTTTTATCGGCGTGAACGATGTAATCGTTGATGCCGTCTTTGACGAATTCCGTTTCGTTTTCCGCGCCGAAAAGTTTTTGTTTGTTCGTGTTATTTTCGCAGAAAAGCAGTTCATCGGCATTTTCGCAAACCAATTTATAATCTCCAGCCTGAATCGTATTTTCATCGGAAGCCGACAAATTTGGAATCTGAAATTTGGAATCTGAAATTTCCCACGACCAGGTGTTGCGAAACCAAATCGTCGGCAAAACATTGATTTCCGCAGTTTCCGCGCCGCGATTGGCAATTGTGATTTTGATTAAAATATCTTCCGCATCCGCCTTTGCATATTCGACGAAACAATCGAAATATTTGTTTTCATCGAAAATTCCGGTGTCGAGCAGCTCGAATTCGCCGTTTGATTTGCCCGCGCTGCGGTTTTCTTTGAGCAGTTCACCGTATGGAAATTCGGTCTGTGGATATTTGTAGAGATATTTCATATAGGAATGCGTCGGTGTCGAATCAACGTAGAAATAATACTCTTTAACATCTTCGCCGTGATTGCCTTCGCTGCCCGTCAGACCGAAAATCCGCTCCTTCAAAATTGCGTCTTTGCCGTTCCAAAAAGCCACCGAAAAACAAATCGTTTGCAGTGCGTCGCAAATGCCCGCGATACCGTCTTCGTTCCAGCGATATGCCCGCGAACGGGCGTGATCGTGCGGAAAAAAATCCCACGCCGAACCGGATTCCGAATAATCTTCGCGGACTGTCCCCCACGCTCTTTCGGACAAATACGGTCCCCAACGCTTCCATTTTTTTGAATCTTTAAGGCGTTTTTCTTCTACTTTCATATAATTCATCTATCCCGTAAAGAGAGCAAACTATTCCAATTTTTAATTTGATACCGGGAGTTTTTTTGAGGAATATTTGAGAGATACACGGTTCATAACCGCTCATTTGTGCCGGAGATTTTTGACATCCGTGTAGAAAAAAAGCTGGTTGCCGAATCGTTTAACTTCGCCGGTTATTTCAAGCGGTTCGGCGACGAAATCCAAAATTTCACGATTGACCTTTTCGCCTTTTTCGGACAACAGCCACAGTTCGGAAACATTTCCGGCTTGATCTTTGACGATAAACAGAGGCGGAATTCCGCCGCTCAGACAGCGAATCGCACATTCTTTATGCGGTTTGGATTGTCCCGGATTCATCACGCCGAGATAACATTTGCTGTCCACGATTTCGCCGTTAAATGTCTGCATTCCAAGAGTTTCCGCAGTTTCGACCGGCGCGGAATTATTTGTTTCCTGTTTTGTGATTGAGTCGGCGGCAACCTCGATCATTTTCAAATCGTCGCGGTAGATCAGTTTGCCTTTTAACTTCACCGTCTGATTATCAAATGCCGAAGCATCAACGCCGAACTTTCCTTCGGCAACCAGCGGAAATCTTTCAAACGTCGGCAGTCCGTTGTTTTTCTCCGCTTTCTCAACCAGCAAAAACGGAATCGGTGCAGCTTGAATCGTGCCTGTAAAGTCTTTCACTTCGTTATATTCAAAGAAACTGTTGGCGAACGGTTTTTGCCCGAACCATACAATTACCGCCAAAATTATCGCGGCGGCAAAGACTGAGATAACGAAAAGTCGCACAAATTTCGCGGTGCTTTTCGGCATTTTCGGCAAATATCCGATGTAAAAATCCTTGTTCATTTGATCTCCGATGCCTTGACGAATGTTCCAGCTTTTTCAGGCTTGGCGTTGACCAAAACCCGTCCGTTTTCAACTTTGGTGTGAAATGTCGGGACTTTTTCGGTAAACGGCGGCGGCGATGCGCCTGTTTCGGGCTTGTATTGAAAGCCGTGCCAGGGACAGGTGATGCAGCCGTCGTCGCCGATTTGCCCTTCGCCGAGCGGTCCGTTTTGGTGTTGGCAGACGTTTGAAACGGCGGAAATTTTTCCGTCATATTTGAAAATTGCGACTCGTTCGCCCGCAATCGTGGCGATACAGGCATGTTTTTCGGGAATTTCGTCAACCGCGCAAACATCAACGAAATCATCTGAATTTGCCGCAATTTCCTGATCTAATTTTGCTTCCCGCAAACCTGTAAAAAGATGCAGACCGACGACTAAACAAAGCCCGAAACCGAGCAATACCAACAAAACAGGATTAGTTTCCGCCTGCAAAACGCCGAGCAAAATATGTGCGGTCAAAAGTGCGTAGGCGACATAAACGAGTATGTGCAAAGTTTTCCAAACTGGCGCGGTTAAGTTTTTGAGCCAAAAATCGTGACTCGTAATTGCCATTAAAAATAAAATTATCAGCGCAAAAAATCCGAGCGGCTGAAACGGAAAATCCGCCACGTTCGTAAATCTCGTATTGCCTGTAAGTAAGCTGATAATTGGATTTACATTGCCAAGTGCGTGAAATTGGATGATTGAAAAAACGCCGTGAACCGCTCCGACAAAGAACGTCGTTACGCCTAAATGCCGACGATTATAGAGCAGCGGCAAAAATTTCGGCGAAATCCGGCACAGCGGTCCGATTATCAAAACGATGTGCAAAAGCAGAATCGCGCAAGTTCCGAATCCGCGAATAATCAAAGTTTCAGCGGTCGCGTTCGGCTGAAAAAAACTTCCGATTCCGACGAAAAGAACGACATAAAGCAACACACCGACGGCGATAATCGCGTCGTAAATCTTTTTTTGCCTGTTCCAACTGATTGCAGCGTATTTTTCGCTCATTATTTACTTCTCGCCTGCGGAATTGATTGATTGAGCGGCTCGGAATGCCGGTAAATAATGCTTGCCGCAAAAAGAATCGGCAGCAAAATTGCTAAAAACAACCAGATTAATCGGTGTCTCTGACGGATTTTACTAATCATCCTGCCTCCAGAGATTTGCGGCGATGGGCGTTATTTTCGGTCGGCAATTTTTCGTGAAACAGCAATCTTTTTGCCGGCAAAACCCAAAAGACAGCCGCACCGAAAAAAATAATCAGACGAAATCCGATACTTGTGGATTTCGCGGATTCATCGAGTTTGGCGATACCGAAAATTACAAACCAAACGGCAAAAACGACACCGACTGCCAGATAAATTCCGATTGCAAAAACAATAATTTCGACCATATTTCAAACTCTTTTCTAAATTAAATTAACATCCGTCATCACTTCCAAAACTGCCGTGCCGTCGTAATTTAACACATTTTCCAACGCTTCGTACAGATCGTCTTTTTTCTCGACACGAATTCCCAACGCCCCGCAGTTGGTCGCAAAATCGGCGAAATTCGGGTTGTGCAGAGTCGTTGACCAAACATCCAATTCGTCGGCGCGTTGTTCTTTGGAGATTTTGCCGAGTTCGGAATTGTTGAGCAGAATGAGTTTGATGTTCATTCCGTATTTTACCGAAGTCGTCAATTCGGCTAAATATTGCCCGAAACCGCCGTCGCCCGCGACCGCCAAAATCGGTCTTGCGCCCTTCATCGCCGCCCACGCCCCCATCGCGGCGGGAAACGCAAAACCAATCGAACCGAGATAGCCCGACATCAAAAAACTCTGATTTTTGCTGACAAAATATCTGCCGAGCGAATAAGCATTGTTCCCGACATCTACGCAAACGACCGCATTTTCAGGCACAAATCGGCTTAAAGCATCGAAAACCGCAATCGAACTTACGCCTTTGCCGAAATCTTCGCGCAACCGTTTCGCCTTTTCATCGCGCCAGATATTCCATCTTTCGGCAATTTCGGCGCGTTGGTCAATCGTCGCGGTTTTTCCGGCTAATTCTTGTTTGAAAAGTCCCGCCGTCACGCCGATTTCGCCCCACACTAAAACATCAATCGGATGAAATTTCGCCAATGCCAGCGCATCGAAATCAACCTGAATCGTCGGAATTTTCGGCGCAATTCCCGTATGATTGGAAAAAGACGCGCCGAAAACGATCAGCAAATCGCTTTCGTTCATAAACCACGACGCAATCGGAGTTCCGCTTCTGCCCAAAACTCCGCAGCCGAGCGAATGTTCGTCGCTGATTAAACCTTTGCCCTTAAATGTTGTCAAAACAGGCGCATTGAGCATTTCGGCGAATTGCGTGATGCTTTCCATCTCAAAACGCGCACCGTGTCCGACGACGATGACGGGACGTTTCGACAGTTTAATTTTTTCAACCGCTTGCATCAGACTTTCTTCGGGCGGCGAAATGCGCGGCGACGTTATTCGGTTTTCAAGACCTGAAGATTTTGCCGAAACAGCGGGAAGTTTTTGAATCTCATCGGGAAAAGTCAGATGCGAAACGTCGCGCTTCAAAATCGCGTGTTTGACGGCGAGCAGCGCGAGTTCGGCGTGGCGGCTGTCGCGCTGCACGCGATGATTGAATTCGGCGACCGATTCGAAAGCGCGAATCAAATCGAGTTCCTGAAAATTTCCCGTGCCGACGACCTGTGTCGCCACTTGTCCCGTCAGGGCGAGAATCGGCGCACGGTCAACTTTCGCGTCCCAGAGTCCCGTAAACATATTCGTCGCGCCGGGTCCCGCAATCGAAAAACACGCGGCGGGTTTGCCCGTCAATTTACCGTAAGCCGAAGCCGCAAAAGCCGCTGCGCCTTCGTGTCGGATGCCGATAAATTTGAGTTTTCCGCGTTCGGCTTGTCTTCGGAAAGCATCCGCCAAACCAAGATTTGAATGTCCGACCATTCCGAAAACCGTGTCAATGCCGCAATTAACCAAAGTTTCGACGACGACATCGGAAATTGTCGTCAAATGTTCGCCGTCTTTTTCGACTGCGATGTAAACGCCGTCGTCGCGGATTTCGACGGGAAATGTTTTCAGATGATCTTCAAAACCGTCGGGCGATCTTCCCGTCGTCGGATGAAAATCCCAGCCGTGCCACGGGCAGCGCAGATAACCTTTTTCGATGCTGCCTTCGCCGAGCGGTCCCGCCTGATGCGGACATTTTCCGTCGAGCGCAGCGAATTTCCCTTCAAAATGCGTCAGACAAATGCTTTTGTGTTCCGCCCAAACGCTCACGACGCGACCTTCCGCCAAGTCTTCGGTTTTGTTTAAGACTTTGCACCACAACCGTTTTTTCGTCTCATTGTTTTCTGTCATTTTTTCCATTGCACCTGTCAGAACCCTGAGCGGTAGCGACGGGGTTAATTGAAATAATCAAAAACAAGTCGCTGCCGCTTCTTGTTCTGATTTAGCTTCAAAACGGATTCACGCCCGCATAACTGATTCCCGTTAATTTGTGAACATCAACATCAAACGTGCTTAAATCGTCAAACGAAAAATTCGCCAAATCGTCGTGTCCGCACGCACGGGCGACGACCTGCATCAGTTCGGTTGTGGCTTTGAAAAAATTCGCCAGTTGTTTGGCGGAATCCGAAATAATCAGCCGCGAACGCAGCGATTCTTTCTGCGTGGCAATCCCGACGGGACAATTGTTCGTATGACACGCCCGCATTCCCAAACAGCCGATTGCCTGAATCGCCGAATTTGCGACCGCCACCGCATCCGCACCGAGCATCAACGCTTTCGCAAAATCTTCGGCGACGCGCAAACCGCCTGTAATAATTAGCGTGACATCTTTTGCGCCGCGTTTGTCAAGATGTTTTCGCGCTCGTGCAAGTGCGGGAATGGTCGGTATATTGATATTGTCGCGCAAAATCGTCGGTGCTGCACCTGTTCCGCCGCCGCGTCCGTCCAAAATGATGTAATCCGCGCCGACTGCCAATGCAAAATCAATGTCGTCTTCGATTCGGCTTGCCGCTAGTTTAAAGCCGACGGGAATTCCGCCCGTTTTTTCGCGGACTTCGGCGGCAAAATTTTGGAAATCGGTCAGGGTTTTCAAATCAATAAAAGTCGCGGGCGAAATCGCCGCTTCGCCTTGTTTCAAACCGCGCACTTCGGCAATTTCCGCCGAAACTTTTTCGGCGGGAAGATGTCCGCCCGTGCCGGTTTTTGCGCCTTGTCCGCCTTTGAAATGAAAGGCTTGCGATTTCACAACCTTTTCCCACGCGAAACCGAATCTGCCCGAAGCGTATTCGTAAAAATACCGCGAATTATTTTCCTGTTCGGCGGGCAGCATTCCGCCTTCGCCCGAACAAATTCCCGTTCCGCACATTTCCGCGCCTTTTGCCAACGCGATTTTGGCTTCGCGCGACAACGCGCCGAAACTCATATCCGAAACGAAAAGCGGGATTTTCAAAACGAGCGGCTTTTTCGCTTTTTTGCCGATCACGGTTCGGGTTTTGACGACTTCATCATCGAGCAGCGGACGACGCGCCAGTTGCGCCGGAAGAAACTGAATATTTTCCCATTTCGGTAAGGTATTTCGGTCAACGCCCATCGCCGCGCCCGGTCCGTGATGTCCGTATTTCGTCAAACCGTTTTTCGCTAAATCTTTGATAAACGTCGAGTAAGGTTCGGTGTTTTCGGGATGCGTGTCGGCAAATTGTCCGAGATAATCGGTGCGATTGAAAGGCTGCGGATGTTCGTCGTGGTAAGCGCGAATTTCTTCCGCATCAACAAAAACCGCATTTTCGTGTATAACGGACGAGAATTTTTGCAGTATTTCGTGATTATTATATTCGGAAACGCCAGTGTCGTAACGATAATCCCAATTGTGAACGCCGCAAATCAAATTATGTCCGTCAACAAATCCATCGGCGAGCAGTGCGCCGCGATGCAGACAGCGACCGTATAAAACGGAAATTTCCGAATCATATTTAACTATAACTAAATCAACATTTTCAACCAGAGCGTGCGCCGGCTGACGGTCTTCGAGTTCGTCAAAAACCGCGATTTTGAAGGGTTTTACGAGATTTCCAATTTGATTCATAAAAAATATTTTGTTTCCTGAACATCAAGTTCAAGCTCATTTTATAAACAAAAAATATAAAACAGCCGGGTAAAATATACGTCAATATTTTGCTTTCGGTAAGTTGTCGGAATATGAATTGTTTGATTTATTTCATCAAATTCAAATTTAAATTCGAGCCGGTCACAATCATTGGCGAAATGATAATAATTTGTCAACGAACGCCGGTCACATTTAAACGGATTTTGTAAAGTCCCGTGAGAGCGCACAAATATAATGTTTTGCCGTCATCGTCGCCCCAAGCCATATTGTGAACCGGCTTCGGCGTGACGATTGTGCCGAGGTGTTTTCCGTCTTTATTTAAAACTTGCAAACCGCCTGGAGCGGAAACGTAAACATTGCCTTCCACGTCAACTTTTATGCCGTCAATCGCATCGTCACCCTTGAAATTAGTGAAATCAAAGAACAGTTTCCCGTTTTTGACAGTGCCGTCTTGATTGACTTCGTAACGATAAACCGTTTTATGCTTTGTGTCCCAATTTCCGACATACAAATATTTTTCGTCAGGTGACAGCGCGATGCCGTTCGGTCCCGTAAATTCTTTGGTCAGAAGCTGCAATTTGCCTTTGTAAAGTGAATAAACTCCCGAAAATGCAAGTTCCTTGCGTTTATCGTCAAAAAACTTCGGCAGACCGAAAGGCGGATCGGTGAAAAATAAAGTTCCGTCCGTGCGATAAACCAGATCGTTCGGCGAATTCAGGCGTTTGCCTTCAAATTTGTCTGCTAACACCGTCTCAGTGCCGTCTTTTTCAAGACGCACGATTCGACGGTTTCCGTGTTGATTGATAACCAAATTTTTATTTTTATCGAGCGTCAAACCGTTCGATCCGGGCTGACCGTATTCGCCGACATCCGCGCCGGAATAACCGCTCGGAGTGCGAAAAACGGAAAGTTTGCCGTCTTTTGAATATTTATAAATCGTGTTGGCATTCGGGTCGCTGAAGAGCAAGCCGTCATTCGTCCAAATCGGTCCTTCGGTGAATTTAAAACCTTCGGCGAGTTTGAAGAGTTTCGGATTCGCGCCGACGATTTTTTCCATCGCAGGATCGTTTTTTATCACCTCGACATTAACTTCGCTCGGTGGAATCGCCAACGGTTCGGTCGAACCTTTGTAAAACTCCAGTTTTGCCTCGCGCACCCAGATAAAATTCGTCGGCGGATTGGAAATCGGTCCGTTGATGCCGAAAACCGCGAGTTGAATTTTTTGTCCGGGTCGGACATTTTGCCCGATTACCAGACGGTTCGGCGCGTTCCAACCGGCGACCACGGAGCCGCCTTTTTGACCCAAATATCTGGTAATTTCGCCGTTGACCCAAATTTCCGCGTAATCGTCGAGCGTCGTTTGGAAAACAACTGTCGAACCATTGGTGTTAAAACCGCCGACGCTTTCGGGAATCGTCAGGTTGATGCGATACCAATTAAACGACAATTTTCCGTTGCCGCGTCGCTTGTTAAGTTCATTTGGCGCAATCGTTTTCCAACTCGCATCGTCAAAATCGCCGACTCCGGCGTGCGGCGTGTAATCGTAGGTTTTGACCGCATTCCCGGTCGGTTGATTGTCTGCTCCCGCCGCTTTGAAATCGGTTTCGATAATTTTCGTGTCGCTGTATTTCCAAATTCCGTTGACCGTTTTCACGCCGTCAACCGTCGTTAAATCAACGCTTGCTTCGGGTTTGCCATCCGCCACGTCGGCGGCGAAAATAACCGTTAAAAATAGAATTACAGATAAAATTGTGGCTGGAATTTTCATTAAATCCTCTTATCAAATGTTGCTGCAGAAACACCTGAGTTCACGAAAAAATCATCGAGCGAATTTTCCGTAAACTCAGGTTAATGAATTGATTTAGCGAACTTTGACGACGTAATAAGTAAATGCGCCGTCAATCTGTTTGAACCAGTGCGGCGTGTTTTTCGGGACGATAATGACATCGCCTTTTTTCAACTGCCGCGTTTCGCCGCCTTCGATCATTGTTCCGCGAAATTCATTCGGCGCGGTCATTTTCGGATCAACCGATTTTCCGCCCGTGACAAAAGTTGCCGTGCCGTCCAAAACATAAATAATGTCGGTATCGAGTTCGTGAACTTCACTCATTCCGGCTTTCTCGCGGCGCGAAGCGTGAACCATATAATTTTCGCCGTTCGAGCCGTCTTCCAAAACCGCACCTTTTGAAAATGCTTCCGAAACCGTTTTGCTGTCGAAAAACATCACCGCCGACATCTTCCCATTGGTTAAAGATTCCGCACCGGCAATCGCCAATTCCTCATCCTGCTGTGCGCTCATCGCGCCCGAAACTCCGACACCGCCGACCACTTGACCGTCAATAATAATCGGAACACCGCCTTGCAGCGGCGTAAAATCGGGCAGAGCGACCATCGCCGTCCGCCCGTTTTTAATGACCTCCTCGAAAAACCTGGTCGGACGTTTGAACATCACCGCCGTTTTTGCCTTGCCGATGGAAATATTCGCACCGGCGGAAAATGTTCCGTCGAGTCTTTCAAGGGCGATCAAATTTCCGCCTTCGTCCACGACGGCAATTACGCCGCCCGGCGCATTGTTTTTGCGGGCATAGTCCTTCGCCGCCGCAATCGCTTGTCGCGCACCTTCGAGTGTCAGACTTTTCTTTTCGACGATTTGTGCGAAAGCCGCTGAAACCGAAATTGAAATAACAATTACGATAAACAAAATATTTTTCATAATTTTTCCTATTTTCTCGTGACCGTTACTTTCAAAACATCGGCGGTATTCGGATATGTGAAACCGTCTTTGACCATCCCGATTTTTCCGTTTTCTGCTTTGCCGGTGTTTGCCGCTTTTTGACGCGGTGCCTGATCTTCGCCGATTCCGGGTGCTTGATTGACTTCGGTTCCGGCATCCCACAGTGAAAATGCCGAGGTAATATCGCCGTTTATCGCGTTTCCGCTCTTATCGAACAGATCAATCGGCTTTTGATTTGAATAAAACAGGTCATTCGATTGTCCGAACATTGTAATCAAATTTAGTTTCATTCCTTTGGTTGCCGTAATCGTAAATTCAAAAGCACCGCCCGTCGTCATCATTCCCGTCGCAAAACCCGGAAGCAGCGGAGCAGGTCCGTTTGCACCGACCGGAGTATTAAAAATGCCCGTCATATCGGACGAATATTTTGCCGTCAGTTCTTTGGCTAAGACTGCCGGATTGCCGTCTTCCGCCTGTGCTTCGAGTCCGGCACTTGCCTTGCCGCCCGCTTTGAAAAGAGTTGCGCCGCCTTTTGAAACAAGATACAAACCCGGCGAAACGGCAAACGGATATTTTGCGTCGCCGGTTGTCATCAAGGCGGACTGTGAAATATTTTCGATGCGAACCGTAAATGTTGCCGGCGGCTTCGAATTTTGCCCGAAGGCTGATCCGGCTGCTCCGAAAACTACAACCAAAACCGCCATCAAAGCTGAATTAATAAATTTTTTTTGTCTTAACACTTTTTTCTCCCGATATAAAATTATTTTTTTGCACCCGATTGTGCCTTTCGTATCTGAAATCAAAGATAGGAGCCGGTTTTTCCAAAAACAACGGCTGATAAAATTAATGCTCAACAATTCTGACAGCGTGACCATCCGAATCTCTGACCATCAAACCTTGGTTGAATTCCGAACCGTTTGCGCCGAGATTTACCAAGCCGCTTGAAATAAACTCGAACTTGCCTTTCGTTAAAATTTCGACCAGAGACATCGTTTGTTTTGCTTCAAAACTCGTCTGCCAATGCCACAAATCGTTGGCTTTCGTGTCTTTCGGAAATGTTTTCCCGTCGCGCGGCGTGAGGTATTCCAGAAATTCGACGTGAATCCCATCTTCTTTGGTGGCTAAATTCGTGATATGCAGTTTCGCGCCGAAAATATTGTTCAGGTGTTCCTGTTCATTGCCGAAGTTATCGCTTGTTCCGGCGACGCTCAAACCGAGCGAATCACGATAAAATTTCAAACTCTCTTCCGAATCGCCGACGACGATTGCCGTGTGGTCAATTCCCAAAAACAACTTTCCGCTTTTCTCCGAATCGTGCCATTTTTTCGCACCTTTATCGGCGGGAAAATGCAGAATTTCGAGGATATGATTGTCAAAATCCCGAAAGTAAAACGCACTGATTCCGGCGGCGTTCGGAATAGTTTTCGGCAGCAATTGTGGCGCGGTTGACGCAAATTTGACCTTGTTTTTTCGCAGAATTTCAAACGCTTTGTTCATATCCGAAACGATGATGGCGATATGCTGAAACCACTTATCGTTGCTCCGCGAATCAACCGGAATCGGTCGTCCGCCGCCGGTCAGATATTCGGTCAATTCGATAATTTCACTGCCCAATTTCAGCCGGACGACACGAACCCGTGCGCCGAAAACGCCGGAAAGATGTTCGTATTCCGTCCCGAAAGTTTCCTTTTCCGAAACCTTTTCAAACGACAAAACTTTGGTGTAAAAATCAATCGCTTTGTCCATATCGGAAACGGTAAAACCGACCGATTCGATTTTTGAAACTTGTCCGTTTGCGAGTAACGAAAAAAATGCCAGCGAAGCCAACAGACCGACTAATAGCCATCGAAACTTAATCCCTTTCATATTTACTGCAAGTTGTGCTTTCATTATTTTTTAAAAGTCGTGTTTAGGCACTTTTAACCAATGCGTTCCAGCAAATGTTCGCCGACGCGCAGAGCATTTGCCATAATCGTCAACGCCGGATTGACCGCCGAACTCGAAGGGAAAAACGAGCCGTCAACGACATACAGATTGTCAACGTCGTGCGCCTTGCAATTGCGGTCTAAAGCCGAAGTTTTCGCGTCGCCGCCGAACCGAATCGTGCCGTTTTGATGCGCGACTCCGGCGAGCGGAATTTGTTCCGCCAAATACAAATTTCGCGCAAAAATTCCCTGATGACATTCGCCGCCGTGAATCGCGCAATTGCGTTGCCGGTTCATCAAATCTTTCAATTTTTTCTGCAATTGTTTATGCGCTTCGACATTGTTCGGCGTGTAGCTCAAAACAATGTCCCCATTACTGTTAATAGTTACGCGATTTTCGGGACGCGGCAGGTCTTCGGTCGTGAGCCAAAAATCAAGCGAATGTTTCGCCATCAAATCGAGCGTAAAACCCGGCGCAATCGCGGGCGCACCGGCGGAAAGCGTCACGCCGTCGAGTTTTCCGACAAACGAAATATGTCCCATCGGATACGGAAATTCGTCCGAGCCGAAGTAAAAATCGTTGACCGCCAGAGACTTTTGAAAAATCGTCGGATTCGGGCATTTGGAAACGGCGAGCATCACCGAATTGACGTGACCCATATAATTTCGCCCGACCTGATCGCTCGAATTCGCCAAACCGTTCGGATGTTTTTCGTCCGCCGAACGCAGCAATAAAGCCGCCGAATTGATCGCCCCTGCCGAAACGACGACCGTTTCCGCCGAATAAGTTTCACCAACGCCGTTTCTTTTGACGTGAACGGCGGAAATATTTCGACCGCTTGCGTCGGTTTCGAGTTTTGTCACGAGCGCATTGGTCAAAAGCGTGACGTTTTCGTATTCGAGCGCAGGTTCGACCGCGCAAATTTGTGAATCGGCTTTGGCGTTGACGAGACACGGAAATCCGTCGCAAGTTCCGCAGCGGATACATTTACTGCGATGGTCGTTTTCCGTCAGTTGAACGCCGAGCGGAACGTGGAAAGGTTTGCAGCCCAATGCTTCAAAATCTTCGGCGAGCTGCTGAATTCGCGGTTCGTGCGAAACGGCTTCGTGCGGAAAAGCGGAACTCGCCCACGATTCGGTCGGGTCTTCGCCGCGCGTGCCGTGAACGTGATACATTTCTTCGGCTTGCCGGTAATACGGTTCGAGTTCGTTGTAATCAATCGCCCACGCCGGAGAAATTCCGTCGTAATGTTTCAGTTCGCCGAAATCTTCCTTCCGCATTCTGAACAAAGCCGCGCCGTAAAATTTCGTGTTGCCGCCGACGTTGTAATTCGTATGCGGATGAAGCGGTTTGCCCGCGCCGTCATACCAAATTTCCTTCGTGTTGTAATGTCCTTCGACATTGACCTTACGCGAATTCCAGTTGTCCGTTTCGCGTTTGACGAAATCGCCGCGTTCCAAAACCAGAATCTTTTTGCCCGACGGCGCGAGCTTATGAAGCAAAGTTCCGCCGCCCGCGCCCGTGCCGATAATAATAAAATCGAAATGTTCATTCATAATAAAATCACCTTTTTCGCCCGCGAAACACGCGAAAATTTTTACTTTTGCCTTTTTACTTTTCTATTGTTCTTCGTAAAACCAGGTCAATCCGCCGTCCACGAAAAAGGTCGAACCTGTCACATAATCGGCTTCGTCCGATGATAGAAACACCGCTAATCCGGCGACATCTTCGGGTTGTCCGAGCCGTTTTAGAGGGATTTGTCCAAGCAGATAATTTAATTTATTCGGGTCATTGAGCAGATTTTTATTGATCGGCGTTTCAATCGCTCCGGGCGCAATGTTGTTGACGTTGATGCCGAACTGTCCGAGTTCCACGCCCAAATTTCGCGTCAGCATTTTTATTCCGCCTTTACTGACGCAATAAGCCGTAAAATTCGGAAACGGAAGGTCTTCGTGAACCGAACTGATATTGACGATTTTTCCGCGTCGTTTTGATTCGATTAAGTGCTTCGCCATCGCTTGCGAACAGAAAAATGTGCCTTTGCAATTGACGTTCATTACAAAGTCGTAATCTTTTTCGGTCACTTCCCAAAAAGGCGCGTGGCGTTCGACTCCAGCGTTGTTGACCAAAATATCAACCTGCCCGAATTTCTTAATCGCCGCGTCGAACAAAGAGTTAATATCGTCAATTTTAGAAATATCGCCCTGCACGCAAATCGCTTTTCCGCCGGCTGATTCGATGTTGGCTTGAACCTCGTTTGCCATCTCCATATTGCCGATGTAGTTAATCAAGACATTCGCGCCTTCTTTGGCGAATCGTTCGGCGATTCCGCGCCCGATGCCCTGGCTGCTGCCGGTAATTATTGCTGTTTTGCCCTTTAGTTTCATAAATTTAAGTTCCTAAAAAATAGTCCGCTTCAAATTGATATTAATGTCGTTTCCCGCTTGCCGACCTCGATCACATTCGGTTTGTGCAGTTCATTGAAATTGCAGTTAAAAATACAGCGCATCCGGCTGTGATGATCGAACTTTGCACAAAAAACCGAGTGAAACCCCTTGAATCTGACAAAAACTTCCGCCGCCGCCAACATTGCCAAAGGCGGCGCGACAAAATAAATCCACCAATCGTTCCAAACATTTGCGACCACCGCCGAACCGAATGTGCGCGCCGGATTCATACTCATTCCCGAAATCATCGCTTCGGCTGAAATATATGCCGCCACCAAAAAACCTGCGAAATACGGTGTCCAGCGTGACAGTCGCGCGTTATTTGAAGTCACCAAAACCATCGTCATCATTCCGAACGAGATGATAAATTCGGCGATAAAAGAAACCGCCCAACCCGCGTTATTCGGAATTGTGACGGCAAAATTCACTTCGTTTACCGCCAATCTTTCGCCTAAGATCAGCCGTGAAAGCAAAACTCCAATCGTCGCACCGGCAAATTGAAAAAGCACATAAAATACTGCATCCGTCGTTTTGACTTTTCCCAAACGCCAAAATGTCAGCGTGACGGAAGGATTGATATGCGCGCCTGACAGTTTTCCGAACGGCGATTTGATAATTAGAATTGCCGTCACACCCATTGCCAATCCGATTAAAATCAACCGAAAACGAATGTTCCAGCCAATTACCGCCGATTCTGGATGAAACAAAAGCACCGAAAAAAAACACGCCGAAACCATAAATAAACCAAGCCCAACGGCTTCGCAGATATATTCCAGCCAGTGATTTTTAAGCGATTCGATCATTTTTGTTGAAATCTTTAACGGGTGTTGTTAAATTGCACAAAGATCGTGATTTATTCCAAAAAATTTCAAATAAATCAGTGTGTTTTCAAGACCTTTTTTCTTTTTACGGACAAAGATTCAAAATTAACCTGTAACATTCGCCGTCCGCGATGCAGACGCGACATCACGGTTCCGATTGGGATGTTTAAATGTTCGGAAATTTCGCGGTAAGTGTATTCTTCGACCTCCGCCAGCCAGACGACTTTGCGATATTTTTGCGGTATCTTTTTGAGCGTTTCTCTAAGAGTTTCACTGATAAAATCGAACGGTAAGATTGCTGAAGGAATCGCGGGAAAATGCAGTTCACCTTCGTTAAACTGGCAAAATCGGGCATTGCTGCGAATCCAGTGCAGGCGTTTGTTATACATAATTTTGCAAAGCCAAGCCCGACAGTTCGTTCCCATTTCATACCTGTCAAACAACATCAAAGCCTGTGTAAAGGTTTCCTGCACGAGATCGTCAGCCTGCGACGGATTGCGAACGAGATGCAGCGCATACCGCCGCAAAACCTGAAAATGCGGCACAAATTCGGCGGCAAATATCTCGCCGTCCGATACATTTTTCGTCCTGTCAAAATCGGACTGCAATATTTCCTCGTAACGCACTTGATGATGAAAATTTCTTTCGATCACTGAATTTGTCATAATTATTTTTCTCCGAAACATAAACTTTTCCAGCGGAAGAGAGTTCGCTCAGACGCGAAACCGGAAACTCTGAAAATCGTTTCAAACTAACCAAGAAGGCAGATTTGATTGATGTATTTCAAACTGCTCGGTTAACTTTGAAAAAGTCGAAAGTTCGCAAATTTGATATTTAATCAACTCGGATTTGTAACTCGGCAGAGTGTTAAGAAATTGTCCGGCTTCGTTTAGTGTTCGGCATTCAAAAACAAGTGCCGAGTTACTCATTTCTTTACCGAAATGTGCCTCAAGCAAAATTCCCGCACCGTATAATTCCCACAACGCTTTGCCTTCGGCTTCACCGAACCGCCGAAATTCCGAGGTTTTCGTAAAATCAGAAAAACTGCCGACAACTAAAAATCTCATAAATCAATCCCCAATTTTTTCCATTAAGAAAAGATAGACTGTCCGAAACAATTGCACATCACCCCTGCAAATGGTTTTTTTACTACCCCGAAAGGTCAAAAAAAAACCACCCGTCAGGGTGATTTCGTGCAAATCGTTCGAGGATGAATTATTTATCGGTTAGAAGTTACGCAGTTGAATAAAATTCGGAATAAGTGAAAAGTGAAAAGTAAGAAGTAATAAGTAAGAAACTGTTTTGACCTATCACTTGTCACCTCTCACTTTTCACTTATTCCGAATTTAAATTATTTTGTGTGTTAATTTGATTTTTCAACTGCGTAACTCCTATCGGTATTTTATGTTTGAGTCGTGACAGGCGAGCATTTTTGTTAATCCGATATTATTCTTCAAAATTAACAAAACCTCTTTTGAGAGCGATTGCGACGGCTTGACCGCGTTCGTTTACGCCGAGTTTGCCAAAGATATTCTTGACGTGAGATTTGACCGTGTTTTCGGAAATGAACAGTTTGTCAGCGATAGTTTTATTTTTTGCACCTTCGACAATCAATTCGAGAATTTTTTGTTCGCTCGGCGTGAGAGTTTCCTGTCCGAAGTGTTCGGACAGGATTTGGGCGACTTTCAGAGGAATATGTTTTTTTCCTTGATAAACGAGACGAATGGCATTTATCAAGTCATCTTCGAGAACGTCTTTGATGACGTATCCGCAAACGCCTAATTCTAAGGCACGGGCGATTTCGGCATCGCCGCTATGTGAAGAAAGTATGATAATTCGGGCTTTGGGAAAATCCTTTAAGATTTTTTTGACGGCATCCGCGCCATTTGTTTCGCCCAATCTTAAATCCATTAATGTTATATCAGGCTGATGACGGCGAAACATCTCAACACCCTGCTCGGCGTTGACGGCTTCCGCGACGACGATCATATCGGGTTGGACATTGATAATCGAACTGATGCCGATGCGTGCGATCAGGTGATCTTCGACGAGCAATATACTGATAATTGGTTTCATCTTTTGCTGTTTTTATTGATCTTTCGGCTTCTTTCTAAAAGCGGCGGAAACTTTTGAAACCGGAATCTTTAACAATTTCGGTTTCACGGTCTTTTCAAAAATGATCTTGGTGCCGCCCGTCGCTACATTTTCAACCAAAAGTTTACCGCCGATTTTCTCTGCTCTTTCCTTCATTCCGAGTAATCCGAAATGACCTTTCAATGTTGAAAAAGCGTTGTTCGTCTCAAATCCTTTTCCATCGTCAATAATTTCCAGCTTAAAGTTTGGTGAATCGTATGAGCAGACCACGCTGATTTTTGAACCGTTTGAATGCTTTACCGAATTGACGACGGCTTCTTCCGCGATATGCAGAATTTGATAAGTAAGTTCGGAGGTGAAATCAAATGCTTTTCCGTTGACTTTTATTTCGGCTGCAATTGATTCTCCGTTCGTCACGCGGCTGACGCTTTCATCCAAAATTTCACCGAATGTCTTGTTGTCAGATTCGGTTCGCAAATTTTGCACGGCGCGGCGTGCTTCGGTAACGCTGTAGCGAATCATTTTGCGGGCAACCGCGAGATGTCTTTCGGCGATTTCAGGTGATTCCTTAAACTGTGATGCAACGACGTTCAGTTGCGATGAAACACCGACGAAACCCTGCAAAAGTGTGTCGTGCAGCTCACGGGCGATCCGTGTTCTCTCGCTTAAAACCGCATTATAACGCAACTTCATAATTCTTATTCGCCAATAGTGAATTGCAGTTATGACCGCCATAATAACACCCAAACAACATAATATAAACCACCGGGTTTGATAGAAAAACGGTTTTATCTTAAACGAATAACTGTCCCCGACTTCATTCCATACGCCGTCATTATTACCGGCAATCACCTGAAAAGTATATTCACCGTGAGGCAGATTCATATAAAACGACTCTTGGTCATTTCCCCCATCCATCCAGTCATTATCATACCCCACGAGCCGATAGCGATATTTTACCTTTTTCGGGGCAACAAAACTCAAACCTGCAAAATGAAATTCCAATCTCTGCGTTCCGGCGGGCAAATTCATTTTATCCGGCATCGCCGAAGGTTTGGAATCAACAATGATATTTTCGATATGAACCGGCGGAGGTGTTTGATTTCGCGGGATATTATTCGGATCAATCATTACAACACCTTTGGGCGTGGAAAACCACAATTTTCCGTCACGGGTTTTTAGTGTCGAAGGCTGCATCCCGCCGTTGACCTCGAAACTTTTCATTCCGTCCTCTTTGCCGTAGCTGACCGATTCGACGCTTTTCTGTCTGCCGTCCATAAATTCGTCCAGACTGTTTTTGGAAACTAGAAAAATGCCGCGATTGGAAGACATCCACAAATAACCGGAATTATCCGACCGGATCGAAAAAATATTGTCGTCGAAAAGCCCCTCTTTCATTGTCAAGCCGGTAAATTTGCCGTCCTTAAAACGCTTCAAACCGCTGCCGTAAGTGCCGAGCCATATTACCTCGCCGTCTTCGTAAATTGACATTACGGTATCGTTTGAAAATGCGTCGGCAACCAGATAAGTCGTTATCTTGCCGTCTTTAAAATAAAGTAATCCTTTGACAGTGCCGATCCACAAGCCGTTCGTCAAACTACCGTCAATCGAATATAAATTAGCCTTAGCCAACTCTTCCGACTGCTTGAATTCGATTATCTCGCCGCCATTCGATTTTCTGTCATAAAGGAATAATCCGTCGTCAGTGCCGATCCATAAATTATTTTCAGAATCTTGATAAAGCACACCGATCAGTTTATTTGCTAATTTTTCGCTTCCTTTGAAGTCAACAAATTTTCCGTTTCGCCACCTTAATAACCCATTCCAACTGCCAACCCATAAATCACCTGTTTCGTCCGCCAGAATTGCACTCGATTTTTCTTCCGTGAATTCTTTCGTTTGAATTTTCAGATCGAAAACATCCTGGCGAAAACGGCTCAAACCACGATATGTGCCGATCCAAATATCACCCTCTCGATCTTGCGTCAGCGAGTTGACATAATCATTTAACAGACCGTCGGCAGCGGTCAGCGAAACAAATTTGCTGTCTATAAGCTGCACCAAGCCTTCGCCGTAGGTTGCCGCCCAAATCGAACCTTCGGCATCTTCCAAAATAGGAGTGACTTTACTCGATACTTCTTTATTATTTTCAAGAGTTTCGACTTTTCCGTCTCTAATTCGACTCAATCCGAAATTTCCCGAAACCCATATCGAACCGTCCCGGTCTTTTTTGATCGAACTGATATTTTTTCCTTTAAATCGTTTGTCGCCGATAAATTTTTCGTTCTCGAACAAAGATAATCCGCCCTCAGTGCCGACCCAAAATTTCTTTTCGGGGTCGAGATAAATTGTCTGCACCGAATTATTATCGAGACCGTCGCTAACTGTAAATAACTTCAGTTGTTTGTCGTGGTAACGAAAGGCTCCGATGTTCGTCCCGACCCAGACATCACCGGTAGCATCTTCTGTAATAACTCTTATTTTGGCATTCTCCGGTAATTTCGGACGGGTTTCATCGGATATAATCTTGCCGTCGTGGATCACGCCGATATTATTTTCGCTCATCCCGATCCACAAATCCCCTTGCTTGTCTTCGTAGAGTTCAAAAATTATGTCACTCGCTAAACCTTGTTCCTTTGAATAAACCGTGAATTCGCCATTTTGATACAAATATAATCCTTCGATAGTTCCCACCCACAAACGCCCCTTACTGTCTTCAAAAACCTTTGAAATATGATTACTTTTCAGCGTCGGCGTATTTGCAGTATCAAAAATTTTGAACGAAACACCGTTGAATCGAGCTAATCCGACCTCGGTTGCAAACCATAAATAACCGTCGCGTGTCTGAACCATAGAATTCACCAAACCCTGCGGTAAGCCGTCCTCCGTGGTATAAATAATTTTTTGATACTGTGATATTTTTTTTGCCGGATTAAGTGCGTAAATGCCGTGAGCCAAGCATATCAGACACAATATAAGAGACAGCGGTCTTTCTGCCGTTAAGAACCGAAAAGTAAATTTCACCATCTTTAAACGTCCTTTAAAATAAAGTTCTCAGCAGTCCGGGAATATTGCGCGGCGGAAAATCTTAAAATCACAGTTAGGATTTTAATCACAAATTGCAATATCTCAAATCTGATATGAGTGCAAAATTAAAGAATATGAATAAAAGGTAATGTTTCTGAAAAAGTTTTTATTTGATGAGCAAAATTGAGTTGAAACCGCCGAAACCGTCTTCTTCTTTTACTCCGTGATTCGGGTCTTCCATCCATTTTTCGTCATTGACAAGAAATTTGTAGCGGTATTTTCCGTCGGGTTGACAAGGAATTTCCGCTTGCCAGATGTCGTCTTTTTTTTGTGTAAATCGAGTTTCGCCCCGTTTCCATTCGTTAAAATCACCGACTAAAAAAACGCTTTCCGCCGCATCATCGTGATATGTAAAAACGATTTTGCCGCCGCCGATAAATGGCGGTCTGTAATTTTCGTGATCGAGAAAGTGTTTTTCGCCGCCGGCTTTTTCAACTGCCTGATTCGCGTTTAAAATTCCATAACCTTGCCGGATCGCCGGAAATCCTGCCAGACGAAAAGCGGTCGAGATCAAAATATTTTTGACGGCGGCGGGTGAAAGTTCGGGATTGGCTTCGAGCATCTGCGCGATGACGGAAGCCGTGATCGGGGCAGCAAATGAAGTGCCGTCAACGTGTTGGTAATGGGTGGCGATTATTTTATTGTCACGCAATTCCCGTTCGATCAATTGTCTGGCGGTTGCCGTATCAATTGACAAAACTTCTTCGGGTAAACCGGCTTTGCTCCAATTTTCTTTGAGTGTTTTTTGAAAGGAATAATCGGGCATCGAAGCCAGCAGCGAGAGTTTTTCGGCTGATTCGTAAAGCGGCGTTTTAGGCAGAATCGGAGCGGCGACGAACATTGCCGGAGCGATGATTTCAGGCTTTAACAAACCGTCCGCCGTCGTGCCGTAACTCGAATTGTAAAGATTTGCGTTGTCTGTGCCGATCAGATTTTCGTCGCTGTAACCGCCGACTGTAATGACCGATGGTGAACTGGCGGGCGGAATCGAATGTGTTTCGGCGGAATTTCCGGCGGCAACAGTTATACAAACACCTTCGCGGACGAGTTTTTCGGCAAGCTGATTGATTTTACTTTCGTCCGTCGTTCTGTCAATATCGCCGCCGAGTGACATATTGACGAGGCGGATACCGAGAATTTCCCGGTTCTCCAATACCCATTCCAAACCTTTTTCGATATTTTTGTCAGGAATTTTGCCGCCGTTTTCCGAAACTTTAACAAGGACGAGTTTTGCTTCGGCGGCAAGTCCCGAATAAATCCCGTCCGAAAGTTTGCCGTTTCCCGCGCAGGAAACAATCGTCTGCGTTCCGTGCCAGTGAAATCCCTGCGGTTCCGGCGTTTCTCCAAAAGACTGTTCTTCACCCGAAATATCTTTGAAGGCAACGACCCGTTCGGCATAATCTGGATGAGGGAAAAAACCCGAATCGAGAAACGCGATGACTACGCTTCTGCCTTTGAATTCACGGTTTGCATTTAATTTTTCAGTCGTTGGAATAACGGCAAAACGGTTCTGATCGTGTTTGTGTTCGTGTTCGTCGGTTGATTTTTTTTGATCTGTCATCTCGGTTTTTTATTAATTTCGACCATACACCGGAATCAAAACACCGTTAATATCCGAAATCGAATCTGAAGAAAGCCAGATAATTGTTTGGGCAATCTGCTCCGGCGAAACCCATTTCGAGAAATCGGAATACGGCATCAGCTCGCGGTTTCGCGGCGTGTCAATCGTTTCCGGCAAAATAGCATTGATCGAAACTCCGGTATCTTTGTTTTCCGCCGCTGCGCTTTTGACCATTGAAACGAGCGCGGCTTTTGACGCGCCATAAAGTGCTGAACGCGGCGAAGGTTCGACCGCCGAACGACTGCCGACGGCGACGATTCGACCGCTTTTAGCTTTTTGCATCAACGGAATTACGGCGCGAAACAGGTAAAATGACGTTCTGACATTGAGATCGAACATTTGCTCGAAAGTTTCATCATCCGTTTCGACGATTGATTTTCCGCCGGCATAACCGCCGACCGTGTGGATCAAAGCATCAATTTTTCCAAACTCTTCAACAACTGATTTGACTAGCAGTTCAATTGATTTTTGGTCTGAAAGTCGGGCTTTTCGGGCGAAAAAGTTTTCGCTGTCAAATTCGCTTTTGTCTATCGAAAGCGATGCGCCGACCACGACCGCATCGTTTTTCAAAAACGCGTTTGTGATATATTTGCCCAGTCCGCCGTTTGCTCCCGTGATTAAAATGACTCTTTTATTTTTCATATTCAATTGTTTTCAAAACACGCAAAATTTCCGCCACGCTCCACGCCTGAGCAAAACATCCGCGCGGTTCGTGCGGTTTACTGCCGTCAAAAATTTCGGAGATTTGTCCGATTCCTTCCTCTTTCAGATGTGCCTTGAAACCATCAAAAACTTTCTCAAGATACTTTTTGCTCTCGATGTTTTTAGCTGAAACTTTTCGATAAGCGTCAATATACGCACCGATCAGCCACGCCCAGACCGTTCCTTGATGATAGGCGCAATCTCTTTCAAACGGGTTGCCCGTATAAATCGAGCGATATTGCTCATCGTGAGGTGAAAGCGAACGCAGACCGACGGGCGTGAGTAACTCGTCTTCGACCTTTTGCAAAACTTTTTCGGCTTTCGCTTTGTCAATCAACGAATGTTCAAGACTGACCGCAAATATCTGATTCGGTCGCACCGAACCGTCTTTTTCTTCACCGTTGACAACATCGAAAAGGCAGTTTTGCCCATCGTTCCAAAAGATTTTGTTAAAGTTCTTTTTGGTCAGTTCGGCGTTCGATTGATAAATTTTACAATTTTCGTGATCGCCGAATTTCTCCGCGAAATTCTCCATAATTTTCAGGGCGTTATACCAAAGTGCCTGAATTTCAACGGGTTTTCCGATTCGCGGCGTGACGACCCAATCACCGATTTTGGCATCCATCCAGGTCAATTGAACGCCTTCCTGACCGGCAGAGAGCAAACCGTCCGCATCAACGCGAATGCCGTATCGCGTTCCCTTATAATGCCATTCGATTATTTCCCGCAACTTCGGATAGATTTTTTTCTGGATGAAATCGTAATCGCCTGTTTTTTCGGTGTAAGCCCGAATTGCTTCAAAATACCAGAGCGTAGCATCAACCGTGTTGTATTCGGGTTCTTCGCCCGCGTCGGGAAAACGATTCGGCAGCATTCCTTCCGAAATGTGTTTCGAGAATTCCTCGATGATGTTTTTGGCGATGTTTGCGCGGTTGGTCGCTAAGGTCAAACCTGCAAGTGAGATCATCGTGTCGCGTCCCCAATCGGAAAACCACGGATAGCCCGCAATCACCGTTTGACCGTCGCCGCGCGTAACGATGAATTGATCGGCGGCTAAGACCAATCGTTTGGTGAAATCATCTTTTGCTCCGGCTGTTTCGCAAAGGTTTTTTCGCCTTTTGATTTCGGCTTTTTCAAATTTTTCGACTTCCGCCACACTTTGCGCGACAGTCGAAGCCGCGACAATTGCCGTTTCCGACAGATCGAATGTTAATGAAAACGGCTGAAACAAATCTTCGTTGAAATCAAATCCGCGTTGACGTTCGATTTCGTATTCAAAATTGCGATACCAATTTCCCGTTTCTTCGGTCTGAAAAGCGTTGTGCGAAAAAAAGAGTTCGGGCATTTCCGCCAACGGACGAATCGAAATTTGTTCGCCGGAAATTTCCAGAGACGGATTGAGATTTGTCTCGATCCGGCGCAAATGATGATAATCGCGGAAAGCCAGCAAAGGCTTGATTACGAGTTTCGGATTCAGATTTCGGACGGCGGATTTATCGCTGATTTTCCATTGAACAACCACCGAATTGAATCCGTGCGGCATAAAAATCTTTTTCTCGATCCCGATTCCGCCAACCTCGAACGTCCAGACCGGAAACGGTGCGAGTTCAAAAGATTTGAGATATTGAAAGCCGTTCGGGTAAATAATTCTCGGATACTGATTGGCGGAAAGTTCAAAAATCTCGTCGCCAATCGTCAAAATCTCTTCATACTTGGAAAGCATCGAAATGCGACCGAGCGGCGGATTCGCGGCGGCAATTAAAAGCCCGTGATACCGGCGCGTGTTGACTCCCGCAATCGTCGAAGCAGCGAAACCACCGATACCGTTTGTTTCCAGCCATTCCAAACCGACGGACTTTTCAAAATCCGTGCAAATTTCACTCTCAAATTTTATCATTCGGTTAGATTCCTCAAATACTTGAAACATTACGACTTGCCAGCCTTATATCCCGACTGCCGGGATAACTATTCCAACTTTTTTTCTGGAAAATTGATATTGTTAAAAAGGTAATGCTTCAAGTCTAAATTTAATTTGCTTGAGAATACTTATCGTTGTGCAGGGCTTTCCTATAAAATATTTCTAAAATATCGCAGAGCGATTACTTGAGTTCAGCCGTGTAATTGATTGCACGGTATAATCAAGTGAAGTTTTTTGTCGCGTCAGCGACAATTGAAAAAAACACGCTTTGAGTCAGTTGTAGCTGACGCGACAACAACGCAATCAAACCTTGTCCGTGCAATCAATTACACGGCTGAACTCAAGTAATCGCTCTGCGGTATTTAAGATGAATTAAGTTGCACACAAGGTAGAAGACATAATTCTTTCATCAAATAGTGGAAATAATTTCTCTTTGTTGTTAATAATCAGCCGTCGCCTACGTTTATGTTTGTAGAAGACGATTTACAAGGAGAACAATGTGAACATCGCCACCGCTAATATGCGTTTTACAAGCGATTTAATAAACTCTACAGAAAGTGCGCCGCCATCAGTAGCGACGAATGCGGAGACTGGAGAACTCGCCGGACTTTTTCACGATTATCATAGAGCGATTTTCCGTATCGCGTATCGAATTACGGGCAGCCGGAGCGACGCGGAAGATGTGCTGCAAACTATTTTTTTGCGGCTTACTCCGAATCGGCGCGATTTTTCGCCGAACCCGGAAGGCTATCTGAAAAGGGCGGCGGTTAATGCCTCGCTCGACCTGATTAGAAAGCGCACACGCGCCAATCTTGTTGCTTTGGATGTCATAGATTTTAACCAAAGCGCGAAGTTCTCGGCGAGTCCCGAAGACGATTTTGCGGACGTTGAACTGCGCGAGATGATTCGTCAGGCGGTGGCGAAGCTCGAAGGACGCGCCGCGACCGCGTTTGCACTACGTTATTTTGAAGATTACGACAACCGACAAATCGCGCATATTTTAGGCACGTCGCAAATGGTCGTCGCGGTCACTCTGCACCGCGCCAGAATACGACTTCGTAAGGAAATCGGCAGTTACCTGGAGAAACACAATGAAGCATAATAAACGAAATTTGGACGCAATCATAGACGCTGCCGCGCGTGAAATACGCGACGAGCAGATCGAAGAATCAATCATCAACGAATCCGCGACGCGCGTTTGGGCGCGGGTCAGCGAGCAAATGGCGGGCGAAAATTATTCAATGAAAACAAATAATACTGCCGAACATATTGACGGCTGCGCGGATTTTCAGACGCTGATTCCGGCGTATCTCGACAAAAAACTTTCGACGGCGCGAACATTGCTTTTAGAAGATCACACAAGCGAGTGCATTCCGTGTCGCCGTGCTTTAAAAACTCAACGCAACAACCAAACGGCAACATTTATTCCGCGTCAACCGGCGCGGCGCGATTCGGCTAAACAACCAAGCGCGTATTTGAGCGGATGGAATAAAACAAAAATCGCTCGTTGGAGCGTTGCCGCCGCGCTCGTTGTTTGTTTAGGATTTGCCGGATTGTTCGTCTCCGAACGGCTTGACTGGTCGGGACGCACGTTAGCGGCGACGCTTGAAAATGCGGACGGCGCGGTTTATGTGATTACCGACGCGGGAAACCGGCAGCTTTTGGCGGGCGAGCAGTTGCAGAAAGGCGAGCGCGTGCGGACGGCGAAAGATTCAAACGCCGTGCTGCGGCTCGCGGACGGTTCGACGGTTGAAATGCGCGAGCGTTCCGAGTTTTCGGTGAGCGAAAATCGGCGCGGCGTGACAGTTAATCTGACGCGCGGCGATGTCATCGTCGAAGCCGCCAAACAGCACAACGGTCGGCTTTATGTGCAAACGCCCGACTCGCTCGTCTCGGTCAAAGGCACGATTTTCGCCGTCGAAAGCGGCACGAAAGGCTCGCGCGTTTCGGTCGTCGAAGGCGAAGTCGAAGTCAATCACGCCGGCAAAGACGAAGTTTTGCTTCCCGGCGATCAGACGACGACCAGCCGCAATTTAGACAAAACGACGGTTCAGCAAAACGTCGCGTGGAGCCGCAACGCCGCCAAATATGCAAATCTCGTGGCGGATTTGGCGAAACTGCGCCGCGACATTAATCAGCGCGTTCAACTTCCCGGCGTGCGCTACTCTTCAAAATTCGTAGATGTTGTTCCTGAAAACACCGTATTTTACGCGGCACTGCCGAATTTAACCGAAACGCTCGCCGAATCGCAGCGCGTGATGCAGGAACGCATCAGCCAAAATCCGGCACTTGCCGAATGGTGGAAAAGTAAAAAAGGCGACGGTTCAGGCTTGAATGAGCAGACGCTTGAAAGGGTGCGCGAATTCGGTTCGCAGCTCGGCGACGAAATCGTCGTCAGCGGCGAAATGGATGCCAAAGGCGAACCGAACGGTTTGCTCGTGTTGGGCGAAGTGAAAGACGCGGCAAGTTTCCGCACATATCTCGACGGGCAAATCGAGCGTTTTGCCAAAGAGTCGAACAACGCGCCGAAAATTCGCATCATTGACGATCCGCTAACGGCAAACGTCACGAACGCTCCGGCTAAAAACGAAGTTTATGTCTGGATTCACAACGACATCTTCGCCGCGTCTCCGCAAATCGAGCGTCTGCGCGGTCTGGCGGCGACGCTAAATGCGCCGGATGCAAATCGTTTCAAAGATTCTGCGTTTCACCAGCGCATCAAAGACGTTTACACGGACGGCGCGGGATTGGTCGTCGCCGCCGACCTCGAAAAGATTATCGCGCAGTCAGTCGCCAAAGATACAAAACCGGGCGCAGATCGTCGGCTCGAAGGCTTTAAACAACTCGGCGTAATGAACTTGCGCGATTTCGTCGTCGAACAAAAACAGTCGAACGGCAAAACTCTGAGCCGCGCCGCGCTGACATTTAACGAACCGAATCGCGGCATCGCGTCGTGGCTCGCCGCGCCGGGTTCGATGGGCGCACTGGACTTTATCTCGCCGAACGCGAATGTGGCGACCGCATTTGTCGTCAAAAAACCTGAATTATTAGTTGACGATCTGCTCGGATTTTTAGAGACGGTTGACCCGGATTTGCGCCGCCAAATGGAGGAAATCGAAAAGTCGCAGAATTTTAGTATTCGCAACGATTTCGCCGCGCCTTTGGGTGGTGAATTCGCCTTCGCCATTGACGGTCCGATTCTGCCGACTCCTTCGTGGAAAGTCGTTCTGGAAGTTTATGACCAGCCGAAATTGCAGAACACATTTGAACTTGCGATTGATAAATTGAATCAATTTTCGGTGCTGCACGGCAAAGGCAAACTGACTTTGGAAAAAGAAATAGTCGGCGACCACGCTTTTTATTCGATAAAATCCGACAAGGCTGGACTCGAAGTAAATTACACATACTCGAATGGCTATCTCGTCGCCGCGCCGAGCCGTGCGCTGCTCGAACAGTCAATCAGAAACCGCGACGCGGGCAACACGCTCGTTCGTTCGTCGAGATTTATGAGCGCACTTCCGCAGGACGGCAGCACGAATTTCTCCGCGATTTTCTATCACGATCTCGCGCCGCTAATGCAGCCGCTCGCCGAAAGAATTAAAAATGCGGACGGCGAGTTAAGTGAAAAGGAACGTCAGACACTCGGCTCGATTGACGCAAACGCGCCGCCGACACTCGTTTACGCTTATGCCCAAGGCGACCGCATCACATTCGCGGCAAACACCGAAGGCGGCGCATTCGGTCTAAGTCCCGCAAGTCTTATCGGTCTGCCGAATTCGTTCGAGATGCAGCACATTTTAACGAACGCGATGGGCAATAAAAACGTAGAGAAGAAGTGATGAACGAAAGCAACTCGAATTAGTACGAAAACCGATGGATTCTCGAAAGTGTCCGTCGGTTTTCGTTGTGTAGTGCTGGTTCGTGTTTTCCGTTCTCTGAATGTTTGATAAAGTTGTATCGGTAATATTCTGAAACTGATTTGGATGCTGACACTTCAACCAATGTGTCGCTTGGACTGCCAATATCAAAATTTAATCAAAAATGTTGAATGAAATAAATGATTTGCAAATTTTAACCGGAGACAGCCTTACAATTTTGCCGACGCTAACGGCTGAATCTGTTCAATGCTGCGTAACTTCACCACCGTATTGGGGCTTACGCGATTACGAGCATTCAGCGCAGATTGGTGCCGAATCGTCGCCGGAAATCTACGTCGAAAATCTTGTGAAAATGTTTCGTGAAGTGCGCCGTGTTTTGCGAAATGACGGAACAGTTTGGTTAAACGTCGGCGACGGTTATGCCAGAAATGGCGGAGTCGGCAATCACGGACCAAACGCTATGGTTGGTAATACAAAAAAACTGATTCAAAAACGCAACTGCAAAGTTCCCGAATGTTGGGGATTAAAAGACAGAGATTTATTAGGATTGCCTTGGCGCGTCGCTTTTGCACTGCAAACCGATGGTTGGATTCTGCGCTCGAAAATAACTTGGATCAAGAAAAACCCGATGCCCGAAAGCGTAAAAAACAGACCGACCGGCGCGACCGAAGAAATTTTTTTGTTTGCCAAATCTCCTGCTTACTATTACAACTCTGATGGCATTAGAGAAGACAGCGGCGCAAACCTTCGCAATTATTGGATTCTCAATCCAGATTCGAGTAGAAGCGGACATCCGGCGACGTTCCCTCGTGAACTTGCAAGACGTTGTATTCTGCTCGGCTCACGAGAAGGCGATACTATTTTAGATCCGTTTGGTGGTTCGGGAACAACTGGAATTGCGGCAAATGAACTGAATCGCAAAGCGGTTCTCATTGAACTAAATCCAACCTACGCAGAAGCCAGCAAAAAACGCGCGACAGCAATTCAGCCGCAACTTCAATCATTGGCTGTAAATGTAAATTAATAAAAAACTATGTCCCGAAAACCCGGATCGAAACAGCTAATTCTTGATTTTTTTCTACAGAACATCGGTAAAGTTCTTGAATCAAGAGAAATTCAGCAAGCCAGCGGCGGCGCAAGCGAATGGGCGCGTCGAGTTCGTGAATTGAGAAATGAAGAAGGCTATCAAATTCTGACGCATAAAGACCGCGCGAACTTGAAACCGAATCAGTATTTGATGGAAACGGATAAACGCCTGCCCGCTTTTGCACGAGGGATTTCTAAAGAAACTCGCGCCCGTGTGCTTGAGCGAAACGGTTACACCTGCCAAATGTGCGGACTTGCGGCTGGCGATCCTGACCCGTTTAATCCGACACGAACCGTGCGACTGACAATGGGACACATCATTGATAAGTCAAAAGGCGGCGATGATACAGCACAAAATCTGCGGGCGGTTTGCACGAATTGTAACGAGGGCTTGCAGAATACGGCAATGCCGAAACCCGACCAAATTCATTTGCTCGCTCAAATCCGACGAGCGACAATCAACGACCAGGAAGCAGTCTTGAAATGGCTGCTCCAAAAGTTCGGTTTAGAGACGAAGAAAAAAAACTAAATTTTATTGACGGAATTATAACAAAGCGTGTTTGCCAAAAATAAAAGCCGGATATTGAAAGCTGTATGACAAATGTCATCGAACTTGAACAACTGAGCGTGACGTTCGGGAAACGTCCGATTTTGAAGTCTCTCGACGGCGCGTTGGGCGGGCGGGCTATCGGTTTGCTCGGACCGAACGGTGCGGGGAAAACTTCGCTGATTCATACTTTGCTCGGCTTTCATCCGCCGACTTCGGGAACGGCGCGGATTTTCGGGCGGGACATTACGACGGACGCGAAACAGGTGCGGGCGACGGTCGGTTATATGCCGGAGCGCGATTCGTTTATCGCCAAAATGTCGTGCGTTCATTTCGTGCGCCTGATGGCGGAACTTTCGGGAATTCCGGCGGGTCACGCGCTCGAACGGGCGCACGAAGCCCTATTTTTCGTCGGTTTGGGCGAAGCGCGTTATCGCCCTGTTGACTCGTATTCGCTCGGTATGAAACAGCTTGCCAAACTCGCGCAGGCGATTGTTCACGGACCGAAACTGATTATTTTGGATGAACCGACGAACGGACTCGATCCGCCGACACGCAGCCGGATGATTTCGCTGATTCGCCAAATTCGAGACGGCGGTCGCGCACGAATTCTTTTGTCGTCGCATCTTTTGCGCGATGTCGAAGAATGCTGCGACGAAATTCTCGTGCTGAAGGACGGACACATCGCCGCGAACTGCAATCTTGAAGAAGAACGCAAGGCGAACCGCAAATTTATCGAGCTTGAGACGCGCGGCGACCGCGCGGCGTTCGTCGAATCAATCGGCAAATTAGGCTGTGAATACGCGCTGTCGGGCGAACGGCGAATTAAATTGATTTTGCAGGAAACGGTTGAAATCAGCGATCTTTATCGTCTCGCGCTTCAACATAACGTGCAAATTCGGCGGCTCAATTTCAAACGCGATTCGCTCGAAGACATTTTCTTCAAAGCGATGGAAGATGGAAACGGGAGGGCAAACGATGGCGGTTTATGAACATTTATACGGCGCGTTTGAGGGCGAATCGCAATCCGCTTTCTCGCGCTTTCTGGTGATTCCGCGCTATGCTCTGCGCGAAGTTTTCAAGTCGAAACTGCTCGTGACGCTCTTTATTTTGTGTTTTATCTACCCGCTCGTCGCGGCGATTCTGGTGTATCTGCATCACAACGCGAACGCGCTCGCACTGCTGCAATTAGACGTGCGGAAATTGCTGCCGATTGACGCTTCATTTTTTCAAACTTTTATTCAGGTTCAGGGCGCGTTCGCATTGATTTTGACGGTCTTGGTCGCGCCGCCGCTGATCTCACGCGATTTGTCCAATAACGCTCTGCCGCTGTATTTATGCCGTCCGCTTTCGCGTGCCGAATATGTTTTGGGCAAAATGTCGGTTCTGGTTTTCCTTTTGTCGCTGGTGACTTGGATTCCGGGTTTGCTGATTTTCTTTTTTCAAGCGTCGCTCGCCGGTTTAGAGTGGCTGTCGGCGAATTTGTGGATGATTTGGGCGATCTTTTTCGGCAGTTTCGTCTGGATTATTTTATTGTCGCTGCTTGCGCTTGCCGTGTCATCGCTTTTGAAATGGCGCGTCGTAGCGAGCGGCGCACTGCTCGGTCTGTTTTTCGTGCCGAGCGCATTCGGCGCAATTGTCAATCAACTTTTTCTGACTCGTGCGGGACATTTGATGAGTTTGTGGGCGACGATGGACAGCGTTTGGCGCGGATTATTCGGAATTTTCGTGCGGGAAACGGGACGCTTTCGCGGCAGAGTCAGCAATCCTGCGATCAATGAAAAGTTTCAGGACATCGTGCTGCTTGAGCCGCCGCTGTGGGTTTCGTGGCTGGTCATCGCGTTAGTTTGCGGATTGTGTATCTGGCTGCTCGCGCGTAAAGTTCGCGCTTACGAGGTGATTAAATGACACCGACGACAACATCACCGACAATACAAACGCCCGCGCCAAGCGCGACGGCATCAATAACGCCCGCCGCGCCCGTATCTGCCGATAAAATGATCGTGTTTGAAGACGTGTCGAAATTTTACGGCGAGATTCTCGGCGTTAATCGCGTCAACTTATCAATCGCGTCAGGCATTACGAGTCTCGTCGGACCAAACGGTTCGGGCAAGACGACTCTGATGAATCTGATGACCGGACTGCTCAAACCGACGAGCGGGAGCATCACAGTTCTCGGCGCGTCGCCCGACGCGCCCGAAACGATTTTTCAAAAAGTCGGATACTGCTCGCAGTTCGATTCGTTTCCGCGCGGCGCGACCGCCCGCGAATTTATCGAATTTTATCTGCGCGTTTACGGTTACACGAATCGTGAAACCCGCGAAATGACGCAAATCGCGCTCGAACGCGTCTCGCTCACGGACGCGGCAAACCGCAAAGTTTCAGCGTTCAGCAAAGGTATGCGCCAACGCGTCCGGCTCGCGCAGTCAATCGCGCATAATCCTTCGGTGCTGGTTTTGGACGAACCTTTAAACGGTCTTGACCCGATGGCGCGTGCCGAGATAATTCGCCTGTTTCGCGTCCTTGCCGACGCGGGAATGTATCTGATTATTTCGAGCCACATTCTGCACGAAGTAGATATGATGTCCGACAGCGTGGTGCTACTGCATAACGGCTACGTCGTCGCGGAAGGTGAAGTCCACGGCGTGCGCGACGAAATTGAAGAACATCCGATTCAGATTCTGATTCGCTGCGACCGTCCGCAAATTCTAGCCGCACGACTGTTTGAACACGAACACACCGTCGAAGCGAGAATCCACGACGACCGCCACGGATTGTTCGTTAAAACGCGCCGACCGGACGAGTTTTACCTTTTACTTAACAAAATTATCACCGAGCAGAATCTGCAAATCGAATCGGTCGCGCCCATTGACGACGATTTAAATGCCGTCTATCAATATTTAATCACCACCGACGGAGGACAAATTTAATGAATTCAACCTCCGGGATTACTGAACAAAACGCCGATTTGAACGGGTCACCGGCAAGTCGCAAAAAAAATTCTTTTTGGTCGCTGCGAATGCGGCAGACTCTCGCGGTAATGCGGCTTGAAATTAGGAAAAACTTTTTGAGCCGCCGCGCTTTGCTGCTTTATCTGATTGCCGCATTGCCGATCTTTTTGCTGTCTTTGTTCGCGCTTTTTGGGAAAACGGGCGACGACGCGCAAAATTTCAGCGAATTGGGCATCGTTTTTGCGGCAATCTACGGCGGGCTGATTCTTCGCACACTCGTCTTTTTCGGCTGCGCGTGGGTGTTTATGAACCTTTTTCGCGGCGAAGTGGTTGACCGCAGTCTGCATTATTATTTTCTCGCCCCCGTCCGGCGCGAAATCATTCTCGTCGGGAAATACCTGTCGGGACTCGTTGCCACCGTTGTTTTATTCAGCCTCACGACCGTCGGTTCGGTATTGATACTCTATTTTTCGCTCTATCCGTCAGAATCCGCCAGATTCTTTTTCGACGGCGCGGGTTTTGGTCAGATTTTTGCTTATCTCGGAGTGACGATTCTCGCCTGCATCGGTTACGGAGCGGTTTTTCTGCTCGTCGGACTGTTCTTCCGCAATCCGATTATTCCGTCTCTGCTGCTCTACGGTTGGGAGTGGATCAATTTTCTGCTGCCGCCGCTTTTGAAAAAGATCAGCGTGATTCATTACCTGCAATCGCTCGTTCCCGTGCCGATGTCCGAAGGTCCGTTCGCCGTGCTGGTCGAACCAACTCCGGCGTGGATTTCCGTGCCGAGCCTGCTTTTATTTACGGGCGTAGTTTTATTTCTGGCAAGCCGCCACATCCGCCGGATGGAGATCAGCTACGCCGGCGACTAAACTCCACAGCCGATGATCCGGCGCGTGAAATTATCCTGCCAGACTGCCGGATAATTTTAAGGCAGCTCGTTTCCATTTATGGATAAGCGATTCATTAACGCCCAATTCCTGTGCCGCCGAAACCACCGATTGTCCGTTAAACACCTTTTGCAAAGCGTTGCGCTTAAATTTATCGCCTCGATTTTTTTCACATCTCTTTGATATTCTACCAAAGACAGTTTTCTCTTCACTTTTATTGAACCATCTCAGTAATTACCGGTGTGCGGGTGACGGACGAGATTGTAAAATCGTCCGTGTTCGTGTTGAAATAAAAGAATGACGGAAAAAATTGACAAAGCCCGTGAGCGCATCAAACAAATTCAGGCGCAATACGCCGAAAAAGGCGATGCGACGGGTTGGTTTGACGCTCTTTACAAGGAAGCAGCGGGCGATAACGAAAAAATTCCGTGGGCAGACCTTGAGCCGAATCGTTTTTTTCGCGTTTGGGCGGAGAGAACTTATCTGCAAGGCAACAATCGTAAGGCTTTGGTCGTCGGCTGCGGACTCGGCGACGACGCGCGTTACCTGCACGATTTGGGTTTTCAGGTGACGGCTTTCGACATTTCACGGACGGCAATCGAATGGGCGCGAAAATTACATTCGGACACGGACATAAATTTTGTCGTCGCCGATCTTTTCAACACGCCGAAGGAATGGTTCGCGGCGTTTGAATTTGTGCTGGAAGTTTATACGATTCAGCCTCTGCCGCTCGAAATGCGCCCGCAGGTGATTGATGCCATCGCCAGTTTTGTCGAGTTTCAGGGAATTTTAGTCGTCGTCACACGCGGACGCGAAGACGATGAAGTTCCGCCGGAATTGCCTTGGGCTTTATCAAAAAAAGATTTATCGCGCTTTGATGAAAACAATTTTAAGCAGATTCACTTTGAAGAAATGCCGGGAGAAGAAGAGCCGCCGATTCGCCGATTTGTCGTTGAGTATCAAAAGAAATGAGAGGCAACAAGTCAGAACCCTGAGCGGTAGCGACCTGTTAAATGAAAGTAAAGTTCAACCCGTCGCTACCGCTCAGGGTTCTGACTCGTTGAAAACCGTGTCGGTTCTCATTTACATTTCCTTCTGCGCTAATTTACTCCATTGATTCAGTTCGCGGCGGCGGTAATCGGGCGAGTTCTTGGCGGATTCGATAGCCTGTTCAAACATTTCACGCGCCTTGTCTTTTTCGCCCTGTGTTTTATAAATTTTGCCGAGATAATACAAACCTTCGGAGTCAACCGGACGACGCTCGACGTATTTTTCCAACGCTTCCCGCGCTTCGACAAGCATTCCGGCTTCCAGATAAGTCGCGCCGACTTCGCGCCAGATTTCGCTCAAAGCGTGTTTGTCATTTTGTTCGAGAACGACTGAAAAATGATTGAGCGCGGTTTGCAGTTCGCCATTTTTGCGGGCGATTTTTCCGAGTTCATAGTTTGCGTCCAATTCGTTCGCGTCAATTTCAAATGCTTTATTGAAATGTTCGAGTGCCTTTACTTCCTGCCGTCTTTGCAGATAAATTAAGCCGAGTTGAACGTGCGCGTCGGCATCTTTCGGGTTGACCGTCGCGTTATGCAGAAAGCGTTTGAAATTTTGCTTTTGCCGAAAAGCGTCGCCCATTCCGCTGACTCCGCTCGTCATTGCGCCGCCGAAATACAGATACGCGTAAACAATCAGAAACGGCGAAAAAAGCCACGGCGAAATGAACTTGAAAACATACATTCCCAAACTAAATGCGAGCCAGCCAAAGCACACCACTAAAATCGCCGTTCCGTAATTTGCGCCCAAAACCGTTCGCAAGGCAAAAACCATAAAAACGCCGAACAGCAGACTGCTTGCGAGCCATATCGCCAGATAAACAGACGGCGAAACGCCCGACGAATAAAGCAAAATCCCCAAAAGTGCGAACGGCAGATGCGCCGCCGCCCAAGCCGTCAGCGAACACGTTGCCAACTCGCCGTAACTGCGCTGAAGCACAACTCCGAATCCGCCGATCTGCCCGAAAATACACATCAAAAGAATCACAAACGGCACATAAAAAATCGAAAGCGACAGCAGCGGCTGATAAAATCTGTTTGGTTCAAACGAAAAAAATCGAAAAAATGTGTCGCCGACAACCGGAATAGTTTGGCGTTCCGCTAATGCTTTTTGATAATTAGACAACGCTTTATTGTATTGCGCTTCGGCGGCACTCGAATCTTCATCAAATTCATAATTCGGCTGGTAAAATTCGGTCAGATTCGGAATGTGATAAGCCGTTTGAAGTTTTGAATTAATCGTCGTAAAAAACGCCAGCGAAACAAGCAAAATTAATACAGCCGCGACCAGCCAACTGCCTTTGTCAATAATCTCGCTCATTGCAAACGCCGGACGAAAATAGAGATTGAAAAGAAGTTTTAAGGTTTCCATATTGGGCGGGAAGAAAAGGAAAGTTCTTCAAAAACAGAGTAGTTTGAACGCGGGAAAAATGTCAAGTTTTTTAGTATGGAGCGCGGACACTCTTGTCCGCCCGAACGCGAAAAAGTTTCCGCAGCAACAATATTATTTCAATTCAAACCCTTGCGGACAAGAGTGTCCGCGCTCCAAATCAGGCAATATCGGGATTTTTAACAACTGCAATAAACGGCAGATTGCGGTAACGGTTCGCCGCGTCCAAGCCATAGCCGACGACGAATTTGTTCGGAATTTGAAAGCCGCAGTAATCAATTTTGAGTTCTTTTTTGATGCGCGGTTCGGGTTTGTCGAGCAGCGTCGCAATCTTCAGAGAATTTGCGCCGCGTGAGCCTAAGATTTCCATCAAAC
The DNA here is from genome assembly GCA_965247805.1 of Pyrinomonadaceae bacterium. Lineage (GTDB taxonomy): Bacteria > Acidobacteriota > Blastocatellia > Pyrinomonadales > Pyrinomonadaceae > JAFDVJ01. The sequence continues at coordinate 915,170 of OZ252034.1, read as the reverse complement.
GAAAGAGCGTCAATCCGGTGTCAACAATATCTTCGCAGACGATCACGTCTTTACCGCGAATCGGGTTCGTTAAATCTTTCAGAATCTCAACATCGCCGGTCGAAACCGTTCCGTCTTTGTAGCTCGAAACCGCCATAAAATCTATCGCCAAATTGAGGTCAATCTCACGCATTAAATCTGCCAGAAAAATCACCGAGCCTTTCAAAACGCCGATCAAAACTAAATCTTTTTCGGCATAATCGGCGGTAATCTGTGCGCCAAGTTCGACAACCCGCGCCTGAATTTCTTCGGCGGAATAAAGAGTTTCAAGATTAGAGTTGGTAAATTCTGTGAATTCGGCAGCGGTTTGTGTTGACATATTTTTCGATTTGATTGAAATGTTTTTTAGAAATACTATAAAGCAGAAAGGTGAAAAAGTGGAAAAGTGAAATGGTGAAAAAGTTATTTCTGCATCAAAACTCCAAACAATAGTGAGCGGGTGAAAGGATGTTGGTTATACAAGTCGCTACCGTTTCTTGTTCTGATTTACAAATTTATGGCTGAAGACAAAGAAACCCGTGAACGTGTCCGCGAACTCGTCAGACAAGTTCTCGCAACCGTGCCAACCGAGGAAGAAAAACCGGCGGAAACTTTTCCGCAGCGCGTCGTCGTTCATTCTCTGCAAGATAAAATTGACAAGGAATATGACCGCGATGAATCGGCGAAAAGTCTGCTGACCGAAGATGATCTGCGCGGTTTGGATTTCGGTGCAAAGCTAAGAATCGCCGAAAACGCCAAATTTACGCCGCTTGCCAGCGATATTATTAATGAGAGAAATATTATTTTAATCAAAAAATCGCCGCGCCGCGCCGTAACCAAGATTCGCACGATTGCCATCGGCTGCGATCATGGCGGATTTGAATTTAAAGAGAAGCTCAAAAGTTTTCTCACGGAATTAGGCTTGAATGTTCGTGATTTCGGCACAAATTCAAAAGATGCGGTTGATTATCCCGATTTCGCACACGCCGTCGCACGCGCCGTCGGCGAACGAAAGGTTGACGCGGGAATAATTATTGACGGCGCAGGTATTGGTAGTGCGATGACGGCAAATAAAGTCCCGAACGTCCGCGCCGCCGCCTGTTATTCGGTTGTTTTGGCAAAGAATTCGCGTGAACACAACGGCGCAAATGTTTTAACTTTGGGAAGCGGGCAAAATAATTTCAACGAAATCAAGGAAATCGTCGAAGCGTGGATTTCTACCGATTTAACTGAAGAACGCCACCAAAAGCGTGTCGGGAAAATCGACGCTATCGAACGTGAATACAAAAGATAAAAATCCATTGAGAAAATAAAGGTTTTACACTAGAATTAAATTTGATGTTTCGCACGTTTTTACAATCGAAAAATCTGACCGTTAAAATGCTTTCCGCACTTTTGGTAATTACCTTGAGCGGCGCGTATTGCTTATTTTGCTCTCAGGAAACGAATGCAAAAACGGTTGCCGAATCTTGCCCGCTGCACAAAACGAATCACTGCAATTTTGCGAAAAACAAATCGCCCGAAGCATCCGAAACAGCGACAAGTGTAAATTTGTTCGAGTGCTGCGGCTTAAAGTTTAACTTCTTTGTCGCCAAGCTTGAAAAGAACAGCGTTCCTGAGCAATTTCCCGCGATTGCGAACAACTTTTTCAACTTTTTGCTATCGGTAAATTTTGAAAACAAAGCAAAGTGTACCGATTTCGTCTATCGCGCACCGATTTATGACAGCCGCTTTTCGCGCGTCAAAAACTGTGTATTCCGCATTTAAAAATTAGGTTTCAAATCGCTTATAAAACCTTCCCACGAAAAAATGAGGATTAAATTTTAGAGGTAAAATCAAATGAAAAAGAAATTAATTATGGCATTGACCGTTGTCTTTGCGCTCTGTTTGGCAATTACGGTTTTGGCGTTTAATCAATCGAATGTTTCGACAAAAACGGCGGCTGATTGCTGTGACAAAAAAGACGATTGTCCGCTCAAAGACAAACAGTCAACCGCCGCAAAAGCAGATTGCTGCGATAAAAAGGATGATTGTCCGATGAAAAAGCAGAACGCTGAAAAGCAGACAACCGACATTGATATGAAAAATGTGACGGTTGCCGGCAGCACCGAAAATTGCTGTCAACCCGGCGCAGACTGCTGCAAAGGCGGTTCGTGCTGTAAGGTAAAACGCAGCTAAACAGGTTTTCAAAACTAATCAAAAATCACCAAAAGGCAGTTATATTCGACTGCCTTTTGGTTTTGCGAAATGAAAAATCGAATCTTCGCAGCCACAAAGTTGGTTTTGCCGAAGCGGAAAACGATTATGTTCAATCTTGAGTATAGTAAAGATCAAAAAACTACTATAAAACTCGCTGAATCAGCACAGAATCTCATTTTTGAATTACAGGTCAGGGAACCTGACAATCAAACTTTTGAACAAGAAGGAACTCTGAACGGTTTATCAATAATAACCGATTATATTTCCGAGAGTGAAATAGTTTTAGCCATTGAACATTTGTTATATGGTTTATGAATCGGATATTTCATTTCCAATAGAAAACCTCGAAGAACTTCTTAATTTAGTTTCAAAATACAAAATAAGGAATTTCTATGTTTCTTAGTTTTCGCCTAATTTCCTCTGCCGTTCAAAATGCTCGAAAACCATTTTGGCGGTTTTTGCGCCTAAAAACGGTGAAAGTTCTTCGATTGATGCTTTGGCGATGCGTTCGATTGAGCCGAAATTTCTGAGAAGTTTCATTTTGCGTTTTTCGGCAACGCCCGGAATTGCCGTTAATTCTGATGTGAAATCGCGCATTTCGCGGCGTTTGCGGTGATATTCGACCGCCGTTTTGTGCGTTTCGTCGCGGATTTGCTGAACTAATCTGAAAACCGGCACACCGTTTTCAAATTTGATTGGACGATCTTCGTAGCCGAACCGGAGCAGGTGCGAGATTTGGTTGTGATATTTCGGCGGCTTGACGAGTCCGACGATTGGAATCATTTCTAAATCGAGACTCTGCATCGCGGCGGCGGCGGCGGAAATCTGACCTTTGCCGCCGTCAATAAAAATCAATTGCGGCAGCGGTTTTTCTTCCATAATCAAGCGTTTATATCTTCTGAAAACGGCTTCGTTCATCGAGGCGAAATCGTTTGCACCTTCGACGGTTTTGATAATCAGGCGGCGATATTCGGCGCGGTTCGGTTTGCCGTTTTCAAAGACGACGATGCCCGCGACATTTTCCGCGCCCTGAATATTTGAAATGTCAAAACTCTCGATGCGTTCCGGCAGATGCGGCAATTCGAGAATCTCCTGCAATTCTTCCAAAACCTTTTGCGTGTCTGGTTTTAAGACTCTGAAACGCTGTTCAAAAGCGATTTTCGCATTGTTTTCGACAAGGTGAATCATCTCGGCTTTCTGCCCGCGTTTCGGGTCGAGAATTTTCACGCGCCGCCCGCGTCTTTCCGTCAGAACTTTTTCCAAAATTTCGCGGTCGGCAAAATCAGCCGGAACGTGAATTTCGAGCGGCACATAATCGGTCGAATAATACTGCGCGAGAACTTCACCTAAAAATTCCGAAACGTCGAAGTTTTCGCCGTCCAAATCTTCCCAGAAAAATTCGCGCCGCCCGACGATCTTGCCTTCGCGCATCGTAAAAAGCTGCATTGCAAGCCGCTGTTTTTCGCGGTAAAAGCCGATAATATCGACATCGCGTTCGGCGGTCGAAGCCATTTTCTGCTGTTCGGCTAATGCCAAAACCGTGCCGCGCAAATCGCGGAATTTCGCCGCCGATTCGTAATTGTGTTTCTCGGCAAACTGCCACATTCTTTGTTCCAGTTCGTCCGCCAATTCTTTGTTTTTGCCGTCGAGCAGCAGTTTCACGTCGCGCACGGCTTCGGCGTATTCGTCCGGTTTGCAGAGTTCCTTGACGCACGGCGCGAGACAGCGTTTGAGGTGAAATTCGAGACACGGACGCGGCAGTTTGCCGTCAATTTCGATGTCGCAGGTGCGAAGCTGAAACGCGCGATTAATCAAATCAAGCGATTTTCGGGCAAGCGACGCAGGCAGCATCGGTCCGTAATAGTTTGCGCCGTCTTTCAGGATTTTGCGCGTAATGACGGCTTTCGGAAATGGCTCTTTCGTGACCTTGATGTGCGGATACTGCTTGTCGTCCTTGAGCATTATGTTGTAGCGCGGTTTGTGCAGTTTAATCAGATTCGATTCCAAAACCAACGCTTCAACCTCACTATCCACAACAATAAACTCGAAATCGGCGATGCGTTTGACGAGTTCGCGTGTCTTCGCGTCGTGGTTGCGAGAATTTTGAAAATACGAACGGACACGATTTTTGAGATTTTTCGCCTTGCCGACATAGATGATTTTGCCGTCCGCGTTTTTATGAATGTAAACGCCCGCGTCGGTCGGTAAGGATTTAATTTTTTCGTCTAAAGTCATTAATTAAATTTTACGCGAAACAAGCCGCAAAGTTAAAGCCGATTTGACATTGCACGAAAGTCGGGCAAAATGTTTGTTATCAAGCCCCCGATTCATTCAGAAAAATAGGAGAAAATTTATGGGAAAAGAACAAACGAAAATGATTGTTCAGAGCTGCATTGCTTTGGCTTCAGCGGCTTTGGGATTAGTTGCGGCTTTGGCTTGGAACGACGCGATCAAAGCGTTAATGAAACATCTTTTGGGCGAGGATGAAGGCATTGCCGCGTTATTTACTTACGCGATTTTAGCAACATTGATCGCCGTTATTGTCGTTTTAGTATTGGCAAGAGTAGCAGCAAAAATCGGCGGCGAAGCGGCAATTTCACGCGAAGCCGAAGGGTAAATTAAGGGATGAGGGATGAAGGATGAGATATGAAATGTTAAACTTCAGTCTTCGTCTTTTATGCAAACCGTTCTGACAACATCGCCCGCAGAAGCCGCCGAATTTATCAGGCGCGGCGGTATTGTTGCGTTTCCGACTGAAACGGTTTACGGACTCGGCGCGAATGTTTTTAACGAAACGGCGGTCGCTAAAATCTTTGCGGCAAAACAGCGACCGAACGATAATCCGCTGATTGCACACGTCGGAAACATCGAACAAATCAAATCTCTTGTTAAAGAAATCACACCGAACGCGGAGAAATTTATCAAAGCATTTTTTCCCGCGCCGCTCACGCTCGTTCTCCCGAAATCCGAAAAAGTTCCGATAATCGCAACTGCCAATCTCGATACAATCGGTGTCCGAATGCCGAAAAACAAACTCGCGCAGGATTTTTTAAAGGAGTGTAATGTTCCAATCGTCGCGCCGTCGGCAAATCTCTCGGGTAAGCCTTCGCCGACCGGTTGGCAAGCTGTTTACGAAGATTTGGATTCTCGGATTGACTGCATTCTGCAAGGTGAGGCGACGGAAATCGGCTTGGAATCAACGGTAGTTGACTGCACTTCGAACATTCCGCTGATTTTAAGAAGCGGCGCGGTTTCGCTTGAAGAATTACGGCAAATTGTGCCGGAAACGCAAATTTATCAGGTCAAAAAAGATGAAATCGTCCGCAGTCCGGGATTAAAACACCGGCATTATTCGCCGCACGCAAAAGTCGTTTTAATTTCAAATTTCAGATTTCAAATTTCAAATCGAAGCGCGTTTATCGGGTTGAGCGAACCTGAATTAAAGTTTGAATTGGTCAAAATCTGCGCGTCGGCGGCAGAATACGCGCACGAAGTTTTCGCGTTTTTTCGCCGTTGTGACCACGCCGGAATTGAAACGATTTACTGCAAAATCACGGAAGAAAAAGGCATCGGTGTCGCATTGATGGATAGACTGCGCCGCGCTTCGCAAGATTGAAAACTCGCAAACACAATTTGAAGAGCGGGCGCGAAGCGCAACCCTTCCTGACCTGTTAATAGTTTTAGCTTGTCTTTTTTTCTTTTTAACTTAAATTCAAGTTTCGGTTTGAAATTCAAGACAAAGCTAATTTCAGGTCTGGAAGGGTTGCGCTTCGCGCCCGCCGGTTCTCAATATTTTGGGGCAATCAAGGTTTCAAAATAACAAAACTCTGAACTTTCAAATCACCGTCGGCGCGTCTGAATGCGGAACAAAACATTGTCGGCATCGGGCTTCATATTTGTCGCTTGCGCCGACTTCGACGCGGGCGGTTGAATCCGAAGTGCGTTGCGAATAATTGGCGGTGTTGCCGCATTTGACGCAGATCGCGTGAGTTTTCGTGATAAATTCGGCAACTGAAAGAAGCTGCGGCATCGGCTCGAAAGGTCTTCCGAGATAATCTTGATCGAGTCCGGCGATAATCACGCGCTTGCCGTCACGCGCTAATTGATTAACTGCTTCGACGATTTCCATATCGAAAAACTGTCCTTCGTCAATGCCGACGACCTGCGTGTCGTCTTCCATTTGCGCCATCATTTCGGCGGCGGTCATCACGGGTTTTGAAACGTGCGTCATTCCTGAATGCGACGCGATTTGTTCAATCGAATAGCGGTCGTCAATCACGGGTTTGAAAACCTGCACCTTTTGGCGGGCGATTTGAGCGCGGCGCAGACGGCGAATTAATTCTTCACTTTTCCCTGAAAACATCGAACCGACGATGACTTCGATCCAGCCTGCGCCGTCATTTTGGCGCGTTTTTCTCCGTTCTTCCGTATTATCGAAAGCAAATTCTTCAACCATAAATTTTCCTGAGTTTGATTTACAAATATTCAATTATAGGGAAAAAGCGGGAAAGTGAAAAAGCCGAAAAGTGAAAAAGTTCTGAGTTCCAACTTCAGTTGGCGTTTTGATTTCGCCAGCAAAGCGCGGCGAAATGCCAACTAAAGTTGGAACTCAGAACGATTATTAATTCCCTTTTTGTTTTTCGATCACGAAATTCGGTTTGTTGGCGTTTGTGTTGTTATTCGCTGTGTTTTGATTCGCCTGAGTTTTCGCGTCCTTATCGTCTGCGCCGGTGACGAACATTGTCGTGATCGTGTCAATCATCGAAACCGCGCCGCCTTTGCGCGTGTCGTTGTTGGTGATGATTGCAAATGTCAAAACTTCGCCGCGCGTTGTGTCGGCGTAACCGGCGAGTGAATTGACGAATGTTACCGTGCCGGTTTTCGCCAAAACTTTGCCTTTGACCTTCGCAAGTCGTCCGCCGAGCGTGCCGTCGGTTGCGGCAACCGGCAGTGAATCGGTAAAAAACTGCGCGTATGGACTCTGCGCCGCGAAAATAAAGGCTTTTGCGAAAGATTCGGGCGTGATGAAATCAAGCCGCGAAAGTCCCGAACCGTCGTGAATTTCAACTTCGTCAGCCGCGATGTTATGTTCCAAAAGCCATTTTTTAACAAGTGCCGCGCCCGTCAAATCGTCGCCGCGCACATTTTGCGGAAGTTGAATCGTATTCGGAACCGAATCGCTGAACTTTTTGCCGAGCGTTCGCAAGATCAGTTCGGCGTAGAGATTAACCGAGTTTTTGTTCATCTTGCGGACAATTTCGCCGAGCGTTGCGCTTTCGACCGAAGCAAGTTCGTTTGATTTTGTCAGATCAATTTGATCTTCAGATTTCCAGTCGCGCGTCTGAATCGCGCCTTCGACCGTAATTCCTTTTTTCTCTAGTAATTCCTTGAAACTTTTCGCCGCCAAACCAGCCGGTTTGGAAACCGCGACCTTTGCGCCGAAATTTTTTGAACTGCCCCAAATGTAGAAATTATTATCTTCCAAACCGCGTTTGATGCCGCCTTCTTCATACGTCGGCGCGTTATTTGAATTCGTGATCGGTGTCGGTTTGCCGACCGTCACGTTCAGATAATCGGTCGAAGCGCGTCCGCTGCCGTTTTCGACATTGACGAACGCCTGATTATCGTTAAAAGTCAACGCCGAAGCCTCTGCGCCATACCACCATTGGAGTTCGTTCCACGTCCAGCCGTCGCCAATCGTGTCGCCGCGAAAATAACTCTGATCGCCGACAACATCGCCTTTGACACGCCGCAAACCTTTTGCCTGCAATTGATTAACGAGATTTTCGAGTGCCGCCGAATCAAAATCCGGTGCGCCGCCGCCGTAGAGCGTCAAATCGCCGTTCAAGCTGCCGTCCGCATCAATCGCATTTGCCGCATAAACGGATGTTTTCCAGCGAAAATCCGCACCGAGTTTGTCGAGCGCGACGATTGCCGTTAAGGTTTTTTCAATCGAAGCCGGATTAAAAAGTTTGCGCCCGTCACGCGAACAGACAACGCGACCGTCCTTCAAACTAACGGCAAAAACGCCCCAACGCGCATTTGCAAAAGAACTTTCGTCAATTTTTCGATTGATTTTATCGCAGAGCGCAACGTCGTCCGGTCGCTGTGAAACGACGAGCGGATTTGCCAGATTGATATTTGAAACCGGAATTTCGACCGGCAAAATTTCCGGGATTGAAGGCGTAACCGATGCCTGCTCGGTCTTTACAGAACACGCCGACGAAATTATAAATAGCCAGATTAATAAAAGTTTGCCGTTAAACTGTCCCATTGTTCAAAAGTTTTTGAGCCGCCTGAAAGACTTCCTCAACGCTAATATTAGCAGTTTCTGCGCTTCTGACAACTTCGAGTTTTTCAGTTAGCGGATAAAAACAAGTCGGCGCACGTTTGTCGGAAATCATTACGACCGCTGCGCCCGCGACCGCTGCAAGGTGCATCGGACCTGTATCATTGCTGATGAAAAGACGCATTAACGACAAAACCGCGAGCAATTGCGGAATTGTCAAATTGTCGAGAATAATTGTTTCACGCGGAAATTTTTCTTCAATTTGCGTGCGCCAGCCTTTTTCTTCGGGACCGAGAATGACAATCGGCTGAATATTTTTATTCTGCAAAATTCGCGCCGTCAGTTCGGCAAACTTTTCGATTCCCCAGTAACGGCTCGGATGTCCCGCGCCGAGAAAAAAACCGACCGGCGTTTTTTGCCCGAACGCCAGACGTTGTTTCATTTCGTCAACGTCTTTCTCTGACGGCGACATTTTGGCATAACGATTGACGTTTTCTATTCCGAGCGGTTTGAGCGCGTCCAAATATCTTTCCGTAACGTGTTTAGTTTTGTCTTCGAGCGGCGGTTTTATCGGGAATTTGCTCAAAATATCAAGCGAACGATTTTCTCGATTGGCGTAGAGCCGACGCTTCGCGCCCGTCAAAAAACCAAGCAGATTTGTCTCCGAAAGACTATGCAGATCAATAATAAAATCGAATTTTCGGCGGCGGATTTCTTTAACTAGATGGCGAATCTGATTGATCGAACGAAGTTTTTTCCCGTCGCGCAATTCAACGCGGTCAACGACAATTTCGTCATCAAAAACTCCGGCAAGTTTCGCAATCGCCGCACTCGATTTACCGACCAGAGCCGTAATTTTCGCCGCCGGAAATTCTCTGCGAATCGCCTGCAAAGCCGGCAAACTCAAAATCACGTCGCCCATCTGCCCGAAATGTATGACGAGAATATTTTGCGGATTGAAGTTCACTGCTTCCAACCTCTTATTTCATTTGCCAAACAAGCAAAGCCTTGCAGGAAAAATTCTTCCAGTCGTTCTAAATCTTGAATTAGTCTTTCAGCAGATTCAATCGCTTTTTCGCTTAAAACTTCGAGTGCCGGTCGGTCATTTCCGTAAAGTTCAACCTTCAAACTTTTCCGGTCGTAAGGAACTGGCTCCCCATTCTGTTTGCGTATCCAAGCAGCTTCATTAACCTGCCCGTTCACGCCGCACAAATACCAAGCCTCAATTGCCGGAACAGCAACTCCGATAGCAATCTTAATCATCGGTCTATGCGGAAGTAGTTTTAGAGTTGCTAATGTGTCGTCAACTATTCGCCTCAACGAACAAAGACGGCATCTTTGAGATTCTTGATTACCGTCTTCTTCGTGCTTTAGATTATGAACAGGCTCGTCGTCAGAATCGCAGACAATAACGACTGCTTCCGATTCTACATTTTGATAATATGCTGACCTAATGACAACCGGAGTTTCCGTCAAAACACTTGAGAAGCCACGACTTCTAAGCTGATTTTGACGAGGCACTTCTTCAATTTTTTCTCCTAAAATACCTTCAATTAAAACTTTGAGTGCAGCTTCGTCGTAAGGAGATTCGCTGAAAACGGTTATTTTCATGGTTGCACAGGCACACCTCCGAGAACGCCTGTGAACCAAACTTCGCCTAACGGCGCGTCTTGAATAACTTCCTGATAATACGGCTGGTCAACCAATTTCTGAAAATGAACGCCGTTTTCGTCTTTTTCGGCGATAACGATTTCTTCGGGATGATCTTTGTAAAGGTCAAGCAAATATGGCGAATGAGTTGTCGCAATCACCTGAATCGGTTCGCGTGTTTCACCGAAATTTTCGGGGTAAGCAAGCCGATACATCGCTTCCTGAATATTTCGCAAAAGTCGCGGGTGAATTCCTTTTTCGGGTTCTTCAAAGGCGACGATTTTCGGCGGATTCGGTAAATAGGCAAGCGTTAAATAAGCTAAAGCAAGACGAGTTCCGTCGGAAAGGTCTTCAGCTTTAATTTTGTGTTTCCCAAATTTAGTTCGCAAAACAAGTGATTTGACTCCTTTTTCAGGCGTTTCAAACAAAATGCGCTCATATTCATAAAACCAATTGTTTAATTCACGATTTAGTTGCTCGTATTTTTCATCATCGCTATCGCGTAGCTGATCCAAAACTCCGGCTAAACCCCTGCCATTTTCTTCTAACTCAATGTTTGAATTTACCTGAACTGGCGCAGCAATTTTGTCAGAGTCAAAAGAAAATACTTTGAAACTAGATAATTCTTGATTTCTTAAACTCAAAAGATCATCTTCAAAATCATCAAGCACCGGATTTCTATTTTTCTCTTTGCCTGAATCTTTGCCGAAGGCTGACCAAGAAATTATTTTGTCCACATAAGATGTTCCTACCTCAAGAAGTATTTCCGTATCTCTATTTTCTTTTTCTGATACCGAAATAATATCTTTCCATTCAAAATTTGATGGCTTATTGGCTATTTCTATCGCCTTTATCGCTGTTGTCTTTCCCGTTCCGTTCGCGCCAACGATTAATGTAAAACGTCCGAGCGGCAAGGTCGCGTCGCGTAATGCTTTGAAATTTTTGTAGCGAATCTCCTTAATCATAAATTGATTATACGCGATAAATTTAGAATTCCCGCAAATCTCTGCCGGTCATTTCGATTGGTTTCGGTAAACCCAAAATGCCGAGAATGGTTGGGGCGATGTCTTCGAGTGCGCCGTTGACGCGCAGTTTTAAACCTTCCGGTTCGTTGCTGACGAGATGAAACGGGACGGCGTTGGTCGTATGCGCGGTGTTTGGTCCGCCGGTTAATAAATCCGACATTTCCTCGCAGTTTCCGTGATCCGAAGTGATAATTGCGATGCCGTTTAATGCTTGAATTTTTTCGACGATGCCACCTAAACAAGTGTCAATATACTGGACGGCTTCGATGGTTTTTTCGAGGTTTCCGCTGTGCGCGACCATATCGGACGCGGCGAGATTGACGATGAAAACGTCGTTTTCGGCGGCTTCGAGTGCGCGGAGAAATTTGTCCGTGACTTTGAAACAGCTCATCTCCGGCGAAGTCTCGACCGCGTTTTTTTTCAGTGAAGGAACGATCACGCGTTGTTCGCACGGGTGTTCGTAGTCCGCGCCGCCGTTGAAAAAGTGCGTCACATGGGCGTATTTTTCGGTTTCCGTGATACGGCAATTCAAAATACCGTTTTCGGCGAAAATCTGCGCCAGAGCCTTGTCTTCGACTTCCTGTTTAAAGGCAGCCGGCAATCTGAAGCTGCGGTCGTATTCGGTCAGACAAACTGTTTCGATCTGTGGTTTGCTCAACGAAGAAATGTCGGTTTCATCAAGTACCGATAACGATTTAACGAGTTGGCGCATTCGGTCGCCGCGATGATTGAAAAAGATTACGACATCACCGCTTTTAATTTTTCCAACAGGTTCGCCCGACTCGTCTTCCATTACAATCGGCTCGATAAATTCGTCTGAAATACCGCGCAGAAATGAACTGCGAATTGCTGAAACCGCATCGAGCGCACGTTCGCCCTCCGCGTGAACGAGCATCGTGAAAACACGCGCCGTCCGTTCCCAATTCGCGTCCCGATCCATCGCGTAATAACGTCCGCAGAGCGTGGCAAATTTGCCGACACCGATGTCCGCCATCTTGATTCCAAAGGCTTCGGCGTAAATGTCCGCCGTCCGCGGCGACACGTCGCGCCCATCCAAAATGCCGTGAACGAACACGTCCTGCAAACCTTCGATTTTTGCCAGACGGAGCAGCGCAAACAAAGTTTCGGGCGACGAATGAACTTCGCCATCGCTCAAAAGCCCGATCAGATGCACCGCCGAATTATTTTTCTTCGCCTTTTCGAGCGCGTTTTTGATAACTTTATTTTCAAAAAACTTGCCCGATTTAACCGCGTTCGAAATGCGCGAAACATCGGTCTGCACGATTCGTCCTGCGCCGATGTTAAGATACCCGACCTCGGAGTTTCCCGGCGAATCGGGCGTTAATCCGACGCGAAAACCGGAAGCCGCAAGCAGCGTTCGCGGATATTTTTCGCATATTTTGTCGTAAAAAGGTGTGTGGGCGAGGGCAATCGCATTGCCCGCTTTTTTTGGTGAATGTCCCCAACCATCTACAATAACAAGTGCCAGCGGTCGTTTCTGTCCGTCGTTCATATTTGCTGAGTCTATTTTCAGATTCGGTAATTTAATATTCTCAATACGCATCGGGCGCCGTCTTCTCCATCCATCTTTCAGGAAATCGTAAAGGGGCAAATTCGTATTTTTCGTATAATGTATGCGCGTCCTTCGTCGCCAGAATCCAGCGGCGAAAACCTTGCAGTTCGGGGTGATTAACAATCGTTTCCATCAGCCATTTACTCAAACCTTGTCCGCGAAATTCTTCTAAAATGTAAACATCGCCAAGATAAGCAAACGTCGCGTAATCGGTCACAATCCGCGCAAACCCTATTTGATTTTCGCCTTTATAGACACCAAAAGGCAAGGAATTTTTTATCGCCGTCAAAGTTTGTTCCTTCGTGCGATTCTGCGCCCAGTAAGATTCCTCCGACAAAAACCGATGAATTGCGTCAATTTGCAGACGATTGCGGTCTGTGCTGATGCTAAATTCGCCGTTTTGCCAATCTGTCATAAAACTTTATTTTTGAAATTTCTCTCTCCGATTAACCCAAACAATTAATCCTACCGACGCTGACGGAATAACTCCAAGCAAAAAATATACAAATGTGCCTAATATTTGACTTGAATTTATTAAAAATGGGACTTGATAAATACTAATCGCAGACCATAATATCATTGGTAAAATTGAAACAATCAAAACTGTCTTTTTTGAAATGAAACACAATACAAAAGGTATTATAAAAACAACTATAAAGTAGAAAGTCCAAAAACCAGTTTCGGTTCCCCGAAAAAAGTCCAAATATTGATTTGTCAGCATTCCTGAAATAATGGCTAATGTAACGGCAATAATGTCTCTCAAAATTGTCATATATATGTGTTTTATTCTGTTTGAAGACGTAACTTGCGGTTAATTTGATACCATTTGTTCTGCCGATAAATTAACCGTTTTGCTATTCGTAATTTTGAGTCATTTATTCATTTTTTTTTGAAATAATGCCTAATTCTAATTTCATCCTCAACTAATCTTTTTAAGAAGTTGATCAAATCTTGTAGCTTTTCGTGCCAATTTATTTGATTTCTTTTTTTGTAAACTTTGAGAACGCCCGCATTATCTGTTTGAATCGGTTTGACACTTCGCAAATCATAAACTTCTTTATTTTGAACGACAAAAGTTATTTGTCCCGGTCTTCTGGCATCAATAACACCAAATTCTCCATTTATTTTTAGTGTTCGTCCACCACTACTTCTCGATTTGTCTTCGGAAGTTAAACCATACCGGTAATCATATTTGAGTAATTCGAAGTCTTTCAAAATCTTTTGGAGAAGAATTTCACTTAGCTCCAATAATATAGAACTTGATTTTGTTGTCCAAGCATCTATATTTTGCCCTGTTGAAGTAGAAAAATTATCATAAATCCCCAAGGCGATTATAAAACCTGTTCCTTCCGACAATAATTCGCCGCCCAAAAATTTAAGATCGCGCGACGAATAACAGAGGCTAAATTCTTTATCCTTTTGTTTAATTGTGAAACAAAGATTACCTTTCAAAAAGTATTTACTCCGTTTGAAATTTTGCCTTGCAATTGGGACATTCGATCAATTTTTTCGTGCCGGAAAGCGGAATTGTCGGGACGATAAAAAAGAGCGTCAGAAAACGCATTCCCGTTTTTTCGATGAACTGTGAAACCACGCCGCATTGCGAACAGCGAATCATATCGCCGGTTTGCTGTCCGCCCCAAGTGAAAAATTTTGTGCCGATGATTAAAAACATAACTGAAAAGATTTTACCGCAATCCGCGCCGATTCCAAACAAGTTTATTATTGTTTTAACTTTTCATTAGCGGCGGGATTTTGGGAAAGCACTGCTCGAAAGAAAATATATCGTCAGTTGTGAACAAGCCAATTTTGACAATTCAAAATATCAAGAAATTCAATTTACAGACTACTTGGCGGAAATTTATATATTAGTTTTTATTCTTTGACTGAAAGCTTCTTTACTTTTTACGAAACGAAGCCATCTGATCGGCAAGCCGCGTCGTTTCGGGCAGACGATACTTCGGCGTGCATTGCAGAACGTAATTCGTCGCTGTTTCGAGACTGATTTTGTGTCCGATTGAAACATAAACCGGCTGAATCTTGTTTTTTGTCCGCAGAACAACGCCGACTTCTTCGTTGCGGTGAATCAGCGGCGCGACACTTCCGCGCAGTTCGTCGAGGCTTCCGTATTTCCCGACCAGCAGAGATTTTGCCACGCCGATTGACGGAATATTCGTAAACAAACCGATATGACAGGCGATGCCGAAACGCCTTGGATGCGCGATTCCCTGCCCATCGCAGAGAATCAAATCCGGCGCGTTTTCTAATTTGGCAAGAGCCTTGATCGCCGCCGGAGTTTCCCGAAAAGATAAAAGTCCGGGAACATACGGAAACTGAATCGGCATCACTGCTTCGGCAGATTCGATTAATTCAAGTTCGGGAAATTTCAAGACAACGACGACCGCGCGGCAGGTATTATTTTGGAGATCGTAGCCTAAATCAATGCCCGCAACCGTTTTAATCGGCGCAATAAAATCGTCGTGACTGATAACTTCGTAAGCGAGTTGTTTTTGCAGTTCGATTGCCTGCTGCGGCGTTAAATTCCAATCGTGAAGCGGTGTGATGTTCATAGCAATTCTTTAATTATTTTTCGTTTTCCTCGTCTTCTTCAATGTAAATTTCGTAGCCGTGCGCGTCGTCGTCGTAATAATCGTGCGTTTTTTCAGCGTCAGTCGAAAATTTTTCCGGCGGTTCTTCGCACTTTTTTTGAGTTGTGTCGTTTTCCTTCGTCTTTTCGGGCATAATTCTTTTATAATCAATTAAAACTTATTTACCAACTCCAAAAATTATGAATTCAAAAAAATATCTGCTGACCGCCGGTTTAGTTTTATCTTCGATTGTTTCGACGTATTTCGTGACCGTTTCGACAACGGCGCAGCAAGGCGGAATGATGCAGACACAAACGTCCGACAACGAATATCAGATCGGCGCGATTTTGTTTATGCAGAAGGCGGCGGAATATCGTGCGCTTTGTTTTCAGGCGTTTAATTGGGGCAAACGCACGCTTGACGACGATGATAAAACGAAAAAGAAACTGCCGAAAATTCAAAAGAAACTGCCGCGTGCGGTCGTCGTGGATATTGACGAAACAATGCTCGACAATTCGCCGGCGCAAGCGTTCGGTGCGAAAAATCGTCTGCCGTTCGATTTGAAAACGTGGTATGCGTGGGGCGAAATGCGAAAAGCAAAAGCGATTCCGGGTGCGGTCGAATTTGCCAATTACGCGAAATCGAAAGACGTGCGCGTCTTCTACGTTTCAAACCGCGACGACGTTCAGTTGCAGGCAACAATGGACAATTTGAAGGCGGTCGGCTTTCCCGATATTTCGGCGGAAAACGTGATGCTTCGCGTTAAAGACGCAAACGGCAAATACGTTTCGACGAAAGAACCGCGCCGCCTCGCCATCGCCGAAAAATACCGCATCGTCATTTTATTCGGCGACAATCTCAACGATTTGTCGAATGTTTACGAAAACAAATCCGTTGCCGACCGCTTCGCCGAAGTCGAAAAAGCCAAAGATTTCTACGGCAATAAATTCATCGTCCTGCCAAACGCAATGTATGGCGAATGGGAAAGCGCAATCTACCGCGACGATACAACAACCAACGCATCAAAAACAGAAAAACGTGCAAACGCACTGGAATTACCGTAATATTTCAGGCAGAAACCCGCGCGTGAGCAAGGGTGCAAACACCGACAAATGATGAAACGATCAATCGAAGAAAAATTAATGAACCCCAAACCCGGAAGTAAAATAGCGAGAGCAAAAGAACTCGGTATTGATTTAAATGTGATGCTTGAAAATTTAAAGCTAAACGCCCTCTCAAAGAGTAGAAAAACTTCAGAAAGAAATGTATCGGCTTGAAGAATTAAAAAATCAAAAATCAAATGTTGAAAAATAAATCTATCATCTTTTGCCTTTATACTTTTGCCTTTTGCCTTGTTTTGCAGGCGCAAAACCTAACGGTCAAAGACATTATGCGCGAGCCTTCGATTGCGGGAATGCGTCCCGAATCGGAGAAATTATCGCCGGACGGAAAGTTTGTCGTTTATGCGTGGAACGCCGACGGCATTGAGCCGCGAAATCTTTATATCGTTAATTCCGACGGCACGAATTCGCGCGTTTTGGTTAATGCCGAAGCGAATTACGAACAAAGAATTCTGCCGCCCGCGAGCAATTTGGATTACGGTTTGACGGTGCGCGACGATTTCATTAAGGCGCGTGAAAAAAATCTCTTCGGTGTCGAATTTTCGCCCGATTCAAAGCGCATTTTGTTTCTGCAAAATACGGATATTTATGTTTTGGAAATAGACTCCTTCAACGCTGCTAAAACAAGCAGTGAAAATACCCAAGCAAACTGGAAGAATTTTGAATCAGTTGCCAATGAAAGAGCAAAAACACTAAAGACTTTGATTGATGAAGTAGTAGTAAATGAACTAACTACTTATGTTGGCGACGTATATTTAAATTTATTAAAACGAAAATACATTGCGGCTCTACTAAATTCTATAAACAATACTCCACAAGAAAAACAATTATTTTTGGAAACGAATAAAAATTTAACCTCTTCTCTACGAGATAGAAAAGAAATATTTACCGGCTTCGTTCAAAAGTTTGGTGGCAAAAATGCTCAACAAAATCTAGATGCGTTAGAAAAAATTCAAAATCGTTATCAGATTGTCGAAAGAGAATATATAAATGCACTCGAAACGCCCGATAAAAAACCGCGCCGGATTACTCGCACACAAGGCGTTGAAGCAGGTGCGCGTTGGCTGACGAATGATGCGATTTTGTATTCGTCGGGCGGAAATTATTACGTTCTAAATCTCAAAGAAACTTCGCTGATTCAAGTCACGAAAGAAGCAAATCCGGCGGCTTTTTTGACGATTTTCAATGTCAATCCGACGAAGGACGGCAAACTTATCGCGTATGTTTTAAGCGACGGTTCAAAGCAGAAGGCTTTGTTTGTGCCGAATTATTTGGACGAATTCGTGCAGGCAAATTCAACCCGGCGCGGATTTACCGAGCAGAAGATTTTTGTAAATTTAACGGACGGCAGCCGCGAAAAACCTTTTGAAGTGAATCTGCCGAAAGCGGAAGGCGCAGGTTATATTCGCGGTATGCGTTGGGCGGCGGACAATTCTTCGCTCGTCGTTGACCGCATTGATAAGGATTTGAAGCGGCGGCAAATCTTCTACATTCACCATGTCGGAAGCAAAGCCGAGCAAACGATTTTGGTCACGGAAGAAGCGGACGAAAAATGGATCGCTTCCCTTTCGCGCATCGTCGAACCAAATCCGAAAGATGACGCGCAGATTTTGTTTGCAAGCGAGAAAGACGGATTCAATCATTTATATTTAGCGACACTCGAACGCGCCGCGAAACAGCCGAATCCGACCGGCGAAATCCGTCAGGAAAATCCATCGGACGCGGGGTTTACGACAAAGGTTGAGATCAAACAATTGACGCAAGGTAAGTTTGAAGTTGATTGGACAAAATGGATGTCGAATGGACAATTCATTTTTTCCTCAACTCAGAACGACACTGCAACTCGTGATTTTTACATCGGAAATGAAACCGGTTTCAGACAGTTTTTTTATACCGGTAAGGCAATGAAAAACAATCCGCAACTTTCTGAAACGACGCAACTTGACGACGTTTTGCTTTACGAATCTTCAATGTGGAATCAACCGACAGAACTTTTTACATTTCAGGATTGCTCAAAATGCGATGCCAAAATTGTTCCTCAAAAATTAACGAATTCAACGCCTGAAAACTTTTACAAAACAAAATGGAACGCGCCGAAATTCATTGACATTCCGGCGCGTGACGGCAAAGTTATTAAATCTAAAATTTACACGCCTGCCAATTTCGATAAATCGAAAAAATATCCGATGGTGATTTTTGTTCACGGTGCGGGTTATCTGCAAAATACGATCAACGGCTGGAACAATTATTACCGCGAATTTATGTTCAACGAGATGCTGACGCAAAAAGGTTACGTCGTTTTGGACATTGATTATCGCGGTTCGGCGGGTTACGGGCGCGATTGGCGGACGGATGTTTATGATTTTTTGGGCGGCAAGGATTACGAAGATCACCTCGACGCGATTGATTTTGCGGTTAAAAATTATGCGGTTGACGCGAAAAAAATCGGCGTTTACGGCGGAAGTTACGGCGGTTTTATGGCGGAAATGCTGGCGTTTCGTTCGGATAAAATAACCTGCGCCGCCGCGCTTCGTCCGGTCGCCGACTGGAAAAATTATTATTATTCGTCGCCGGTTTATACGGCTGAAAGATTAGGTTTTCCCGAAAAAAACGTCGAAGGTTACAAGCGTTCGTCGCCGATTGCCTACGCCGAAAACTTGAACAAACCGCTGCTGATTTTGCACGGATTAGTTGACGACAATGTTCCGGCGCAGGATTCGATGCAGTTGATCGAAAAACTCGTCCGGCTCGAAAAAACACCTTATTTTGACGCGATGATTTACCCGGCGGAAAATCACGGCTTTACGCGCCCGACTTCGTGGACGGATGAATACACGCGGATTTTGACGTTTTTTGAAAAACATCTGAAAAACTGATATTTTATTGCAGGAATTGGCGGCATTTACGCAATTCTAAATCGCTGCCGAACCGAATCACGCGCATCCGATTTCAAATGTCGCCGGTTCGGGTTATAGTATTAGTTTGGTTTTTTGACACGAATTCGGGAGTTTGTTGACCCCACAAAATATAAATTAATAAAAAGAATGAAAAGAATATTAATCACCGGCGGCGCGGGCTTTATCGGTTCGCATCTTTGCGAAAGACTTTTGAACGAAGGCAATGAAGTTATCTGCCTCGATAACTTTTATACGGGCAGAAAGGAAAATATTTTTCATCTGCTCGACGATCATCGGTTTGAACTGATTCGCCACGATGTCACCGAACCGATCTTTCTCGAAGTTGATCAGATTTACAACCTCGCGTGTCCGGCTTCGCCGGTTCATTACCAATACAATCCGGTTAAAACCGTCAAAACGAGTGTGATGGGCGCAATTAATATGCTCGGTTTGGCAAAGCGCGTGCGGGCGCGAATCTTTCAGGCTTCGACTTCGGAAGTCTACGGCGATCCCGAAATTCATCCGCAAACCGAAGATTATTGGGGCAATGTTAATCCAATCGGACTTCGTTCGTGTTATGACGAAGGCAAACGAATCGCCGAAACTTTGTTTATGGATTATCACCGTCAGAATAAAGTTGACACGCGAATCGTGCGAATTTTCAACACTTACGGTCCGCGAATGCGAGCCGATGACGGTCGCGTCGTGTCAAATTTCATCGTGCAAGCTCTGCGCGGTGACGATTTGACGATTTACGGCACGGGCGAACAAACACGTTCTTTTTGCTATGTTGACGATTTGGTCGAAGGCTTTATCCGCTTAATGAACACAGAAGGCGACGATCTGCATCTGCCGGTCAACATCGGCAATCCGGGCGAATTTACGATGAACGAACTCGCCCGCGAAGTCGCCAAAGCGGTCGGCAAAGAAACTAAAATTACGAATATGCCGCTGCCGCAAGATGACCCGAAACAGCGTCAGCCGAACATCGAACGCGCCAAAAACCTGCTCGGCTGGTCGCCGACTATTCCGCTTGCCGAAGGCTTGAAAAAGACCGTCGCCTACTTTGCGGAACGAGTCGAAACAGCGGACAATAAAAGCGCGAAAGTTTAGGAGAAAAGATGACCGATGAAGAAAGATTTAAAAAACTCGAAGAAGCAGTTCTGCTGATGAAAGATTTAGTTGTCAGACACGAACAGCGACTCGATGAAAACAATTTTGAAATCAGAAGTGAAAAAATTGAACGTGAGGAATCCCGTAAGGATTTTGATTTCAAGTTAAATGCTTTAATTGATTCGCAAATCAGAAGCGAGTCAGAGATTATTGAAATAAAAGAAGCAATCAAGGAAATGAAGGAAGTTTCTCAATCTCACCAAAGAAGAATCGAAAATCTCGAAAATAATTAAAGTGGTATGACTATGAATGAAGAAATCATCGAAGAATTCAACGAAAAATTTGCGACTATCGAAGAAGCCTTGAAATACATCGCCGATTCGCAGGCTAAATCAGAGTTTATCCGCAAACGTGAAAATCACGATTTCACCGAAAAGGTTGTTAAATTGCAAGCTCTTCAAGAGCAGACACAGAAACACTTAGACCATATCACTAAAGTTTTAAGATTCAATATCGAAGAATACGAGTTTCAAGAAGATAAACTCGTCAAAGCCGGAAAAATTTTAAGCAGCAAACGAAAATAGTTTATGAAAATTTTAATTACAGGCGGCGCAGGCTTCGTGGGAAGCCATCTTGCCGATAAATTACACAACGACGGACACGAAGTAACGGTGATTGATAATCTCTCGACGGGACGTTATTCAAATATCGAACATCTCGAAGGCAAAGACGGCTTTCGGCTGATTATTGACACGATTTTGAACGCGAAATTGATGGAAGAATTGATCCGCGAATCAGACCGCGTTTTCCATATGGCAAGTGCCGTCGGCGTTCGTCTGATTATGGAACAACCCGTCAAAACCATCGAAACGATCTTTCACGGCACGGACATTGTTCTCGGTTTGTGTGCGCGTTACCGCAAGCGTGTGCTGATTCCGTCAACCTCGGAAGTTTACGGCAAAGGCACGAGCGTTCCCTTCCGCGAAGACGACGATATTTTAAAAGGTTCGACCTCAAAACATCGCTGGGCGTATGCCTGTGCAAAGGAATTGGACGAATTTCTCGCGCTCGCGCATTGGAAGGAATCGCGTCTGCCGGTGGTTGTTGTCAGACTTTTTAACACGGTCGGACCGCGCCAAACCGGACAATACGGAATGGTCGTGCCGCGCTTTATTCAAGCCGCTCTGAAAAATGAACCGATTATCGTCCACGGCGACGGCAGTCAGTCGCGCTGTTTCGGTCACGTTTCGGATGTTATCGAAGGTTTGACGAAACTGCTCGAAACGCCCGAATGTTTCGGACAGGTCATCAATATCGGAAATCCCGAAGAAATTACGATCAAAAATCTCGCGGAAAAGGCGATTAAAATGACCGGCAGCACGAGCGAAATTCAGTTTATTCCTTACGAAGAAGCCTACGGCGAAGGATTTGAAGATATGCAGCGGCGCGTTCCGTCAATTGATAAAGCGGTGCGTCTGATCGGCTTTCAGCCAACCCAAAAGCTGGATGACATCATCACAGATGTCGCCAATGAATTTCGCAGGGAATTCAAATCCGATATTGCAAACGCGTAGGGTTTTATGAAGTTTTTAAAAAATGCGGCTTTTTTCGTTCTTTTACTGACACTTTCGAGCCTTTCGGCTTTCGCGCAAAGCGAAACCGGTGGCGCAAAAGGAAAAGTCCGCAACGTCAAAGGCGACGGCATCGGCGGCGCGGCAATCACCGCCCGCCTCAAAGGTCAGGATGTCAAAACCGTTAAAACCGACGAAAAAGGAACTTTTGAAATGACCGGACTCCAACCGGGAATTTACAATTTCGTTTTCGACAAATCCGGTTACGGTTCAGGCATCAAATACAACGTCGAAATCAAAAAGAAAAAGACCGAAGATTTGGGCGACCGCCTGATTTTGATGGTTGACCAAGGCACGTTAGTTCTAATCAACGGCAGCGTCTATAACCAGGACGGACGAAGCATCACCGGCGCGAAAATCGAAATCGAAAAGGTCAATTCCGACGGTTCGACGAAAAAACTCGGCAGCGGCTACACCAACATCAGCGGCGAATTTACGTTTCGACAACCCGACAGCGCGGCAAAATTTCGCATCACGGCTTCGCTCAAAGGCGTGACCAATTCAAAGGAAATTGCCGTTGACAGTGCCGGAATTTATCGTTTGGCAATCACGCTGAATTTACCCAAAGAGGACAAATAGAACGCTGACAAACACAGATTAGGCGGATTGCCGCAGATAAATCATAATTGATTAAATCTGCGGCAATCCGCCTGAATCAGTTAAAATCCGCGTTCTATTCTTTTTCAATTAATAGTTTCCGAAACTTCTTCCGCCGGCTGCATTGTTTCCATATTGCTGACATCAGTGACGATCAGCGGAAATTCTTCGAGGACGCGCGCGTCGGCGAGTGTCTGCACCCAATACGTTCCGGCTGACGGAAAAACGACGTTGACGAAAAATGAAACATTATCGGTAAATCCGCCGGGTGCAAGTTCGATGGCGGTCGGCTGCGATGTCACGACAAGATTATTTTTATTCGGCGAGAGGATTCGCACTTCGGTTTGATGATTGCCCGCGCCGCGCCAATGATTGACGACTGCAAATTTTATCAATGAAATCGGCAGTTTTTCGACCATTATATTTTGAAAAATTCCCATCAGAGAGATTTTGTTGCCCATTTCGATCCGCACATCGTCGCATAACAGAGTGTATATAAGTCGTAGGTTTTCGTTTGTCATAAATCCCCGTCACAGACACAAATTAATTTTGTTCGAGTGTAAAAAGTTTTAATCAACAACATATTTCACACTTTTTAACTTTTACATCGCGCTGTTTTTCTTAAACCATTCCTGCAATTTTTTCCAAGCGTCCTCGGAGGCTTCTTTGTTGAAACTCGGACGATAATCGGCGTGAAAACCGTGATTGGCGTTCGGATAGACAATAATTTCGGATTTCGACTTTCCTTTTTTTAATTCGTCCTGCATCCGCTGAACCGTATCCTGCGGAATTCCCTGATCGAGTCCGCCGTAAAAACCGATTACGGGAACTTTTAAATCCTTCGCAATATCAATCGGCATCGTCGGCTGAACCGGATTTTTCGGAGTTTTGGGATCGCTGATTAATCTTCCATACCAAGCTGCGCCTGCGTCAACATCTTTGTTATGCGCCGAATAAAGCCAAACAATGCGTCCGCCCCAGCAAAAACCCGTAATTGAAAGTTTTTTGGTATTGCCGCTGTTTTTCTTTGCCCACGCGACGGTCGAATCGAGATCGGTCATCGCCTGCGCGTCGGGAATTTTCGAGAAAATATCGCGCTGTAGTTCACGGATTTCCTTGATCGTTTTGACATCTCCCTGACGTGCGTAGAGCGCGGGCGCAATCGCCAGATAACCGAGTTTCGCAAACCGGCGGCACACATCCTGAATCCATTCGTGAACGCCGAAAATCTCGTGAACGACCATAATCACGGGAAACTTTTTGTTCTTCGCGTCGGGCATTGCGCGATAGGCGGGAATTTCGCCGTCGGCGACCGGAATTTTTACTTCGCCCTCGATTAAACCTTTATTGTCGGTCGTGATTTTGGTCTGTGCCGAAATCGGCTGCACGGCGGCGGCAAATAATCCGGCGGCAAAAATTGATGTGACAAAAAACTCGCGGCGGTCTAGTTTCGGCGCGGTCGGTTCTGAATTGCTGATGTCTTCGAACATTTTTTTTCTCCCTTTTGACAATTTTATTAAATTTTTACTTTTCCTTGCGGCAAGGTCAAGAGTATAATTGATTTTAGATTTTAGATTTTAGATTTTGGATTGGTTTGCGCCGCCGCTTGATTTGTTTTCAAACAAGTTTTCGGCGTTTCAAATAATCCAAAATCCAAAATCTAAAATCTAAAATCCGCGATGTTATTATACGGTTTAATATGTCTTTCATTGAGTTTAGCGGGCGTTGCCGGTCTGCAATTCTTTTATATGGCATATCTCGAACGGGTTGACCGAACGCGCAAAAACCGTGTCCGCGAACTCGAAAATCACTGCAAATATCTAACCAAACGCCTCAAAGACAGCGAGGCTCAAATCACTGAACAAAACGATTTTATCGAAGCAATCTACGAAGAATTTGAAGCCGACGAGGACGAAGAAGTCTGGGCTGATGTAATTGACGAACGCTAATTTCTACTTAAATTCGACAATTGTTGCGCCCCAACTGCCGGAAAGTTCATTAGCGGTTTTGAATGATTTGACGAACGCGGTTTTCTCTAATACTTTACGGACGGTTTCGCGCTGAACGCCGATGCCTTTGCCGTGAATTATCCGCACAAGACGAAAACCTTTTTTACGCGCCTCGGCGAGATAGGCTTCCGTCACGGCTTTGACATCGCGCGGCGCAAACGCGTGTAAGTCAATCGAATCGGTAATCTCCAATTCGACAGGTTCAGGAAACGGATTGTCTAAGTCTGACATTAGTTTTTAATTTTTACTTACCTTCTTTAGTTTCGTAATTCGTAATATCTTCCGGCAGTTTGAGTTTGTAGCGGCTCTTGTCGAAAGTCACGACAAAGCGTTTTTCTTCAATTTGTCCGCTGTTTTTATTGCGAAGGCGCAAGGTAAACGTGCGGCTGTCGCCCGTGCCTTCGATTTTCATCGGCAATTTGCCCCAAACTTCACCGATTAACGGGTAAATTCGATAATGCGATTGATCGTATTTGTCGTAACCGAGCAGCAAAACACCGTCAAAATCCGGCTCAACGCCTTCAATCGCTTTGACATCGTTCGTGCGTGAAAGAATCACCCAACTATTTGGTTTAGTCGTTTTCTGATCGTCTTTGATTGATGTGTCAACGCCGTCAATCTTCTGCCAGGTGACAAATTTCTTATTGTTTTGCTGGTAAAAAACAATGTCGGTCGGAACTTGGAGTTCGACTTGTCTGCCGAAAAGCCAACCCGAAGGCGCGGGCGAAACCGACGGATCAAGCCGCACTTTATACCAAATATCGTATTTTTCGTCCATCTTTTCCGGCTCGTCGTCGGTTTTGGCGGCTTCGATTTCGGCGTTTTTAGTTTTGGTTTTCGGCTGTTTCGCGTCATCCTTGCTTGAATCGTCAGGCGTGTCATCCTGCGCTTTCGGAACGAATTTCCAGGAAAGAATTTCAAAAGTCGAGCCGGTGTCGAGTTTTACCAAAACATTGTCGTCACGCTGTTCCGGTGTTAAGCGCAAATTTGTTTTGTTGCGGAGCAGTCCGTTCGCCTGCGATTGTGCGTCCTTGTCTTCTTCAGCGAGTTTTTTCGATTTGTCCAAAATGTCGCCGGTGATAATATTTTGCGCTTCGATCCAGCCTTCGGTTTGATCTTCGTCGTGGGCGCGAACGCGATACCATTTAACTTTCTCAAAATCAACCTGATCTAAAACGTCGAGTTGATCGCCGCGTTTGACTTCCAAAAGGTCGGACGCAACCACCGCAAATGATGTCCGAATTTCCGCTTTTTTGGCGAGAACCGTGCATTGATCGCCTAAACCGGCGACTGAAATGAGATTATTATATGTATTGCTGACCAATCCGCAACCGCTTAAAACGGAGCAGATAAATAAAAATGTTGGTAATATAAAGGCTTTTTTTCTTAAATTCATTTTGATATTCGGGTTATTTTTCGCCAGTTATTATAACCTAACTTGTCCAATAAATCCTTTTGCCGACCGTTCAATTTTGCTTTAATTTTCAATTTTGTCGCAAAATTTTCCGTCGCCGGTTCGATGCCGATTGCGTCCAAATCAGTTTGCCAAGTAATATTTTCCGCGCCTTTAATGTATTTTTCAATAATCGGGCGAAGTTCATCGTGAGTTTGTAAAATACTTAAAATCGCGGTGCTGCCGTCCTGTTTCGGATTTGAAAAGCGATGCTTTAGATAGATTTCGCGCAAAATTTCCGACAAAGAGTTTTTGCCCTTAGATTTCTGTAAAAGCGCGACATCAATCAAAAAAGCGACGAGCATTCCGCGTGCATAAACCTGCGTATTCGCGCCGTTCCAACGATTTTTCGATGCTTCAATCAGCGATGTTCGCTGATTGAGCAAAGTGTCAACATCAAAGGCGCGACCAAGTGTATCGAGATAATCGTCAAAGCGAATTTGGTTCATCGTCAGTGCAGTCCGAAGCGATTGATACAGCGCGAAACCTTCGTAAAACCAATCATAATTGCCCGAAAGATTAACTCCGTTCGGCAGCCAGAAATGAAAAATTTCGTGGCGCAACTGCTCGTGAAGCCTTTGAAAAGATTGATTTTTATAATTTGTTTCGGATGAAAAAATCGTCACATTTGCGCCGCGCGTTTCGGCTTCCCAACGTCCGATTTTTACTTCGGGCGGAAATTTACACAGGTAAATCCGCATTTTATCAAACGAATTTCCGCCGAAAAGTTTTTGATATTCTGCGAAAATCTTACCCGCCGCCTGTAACGCTTCGTCGTCCGAAACCTGCCATTCACCTGAAATCAGTAAACTTATTTTCGCGTTTGTCGCGGTAAATTCTTGTTCGCGCCAGTTTTTGCCGATGTAAATTACGGCTTTTTCAACGGCGGCAATTTCAAAAATATTCTCTTTCAATCGCGTTTCGACGCTTGAAATAAGCCAATCTTTCGGCAGTTCAAACGTCACTTTCGCCGACGTTTTATCAGTAAATTCGGGCAGCAAATCGCCAAGCATCAAAATTCCCTGTTCGCCCGAAATCCACGAAATGTGCGCCATTGCCGACGGATTTTTCGGGACGCTCAGATCAATTTTATAATTCCACGATTGAAAGCTGCTTTCCGCTAAAAATTCTCCGTCAACGAGTTTTTTATAATTTACTTTTTGACTGTTTCTATCAAATAAATTGACATCCGAGATTCGCGCACCGAGGTTTTCGACATTCGCGTAAGATTTTAGGAAAGAAAAGTTTGTAACATTTTTCGCTTTTTCCGCGTCTTTAAAGATGCCTTCGACAAACGCATCGGAATTCGTGATTTTTACCTTTATTTCAAGTGTTTGCGCCTGTGCGATATTAAATATTTGTAAGATAAACGCGAAAACGAACCCGGCGCGGAAAATAGTTTGAAGTGGTTTTGACATCGAATAATTCGCGGAACTAAAATAACAGTTTGGTCGTAAGCGTTTTAGGTTCTCTAACACTAAGAATAAAAAATTTTATGAGTCTTATCAAAGTAGTCATTTATACTTTAGCTTTTTTGTTGAGCCTTTTGTTTTTGGGACGCTTTTTTTTCTAAATATTCAGTGGCACGACACAAAATATCTTTTGCGGCTGTATCAATCGGGGAACACGGCTTGTTCTCTGATTTTGTTTGCGAAAAATCACAGCCAAAAAGCGGTCAAATTCAGACCGCTTTTTTATTTTTAAACTGTTCTGAGTCCCGCCTTTAGGCGGCTTTTCGCCGGCGAAACGCGGCGTTTTTCCGCCTAAAGGCGGGACTCAGAACTTAATATTTATGAGTGAATTACGAAAAATCAAACGCGCTTTAATCAGCGTTTCGGACAAAACAGGCATTTTGGAATTTGCGAAAAATTTGCGCGAACTCCAAGTGGAAATTATCTCGACCGGCGGCACGGCGAAAAGTTTGCGCGAGAGCGGAATCGAAGTCACGGAAGTCGCCGATGTGACAAATTTTCCTGAAATGATGGACGGGCGCGTTAAAACGCTGCATCCGAAAATTCACGGCGCGTTTCTGGCGTTGCGCGATAATGAAAATCACGTCGCTTCGATGAACGAACATAATATTGAACCGATTGATCTGGTCGTTGTCAATCTTTACCCGTTTCAGGAAACGATTGCGAAAGACGACGTGACACTTGCCGAAGCCGTTGAAAACATTGACATCGGCGGTCCGGCGATGATTCGTTCCGCATCGAAAAACTGGCGTGATGTCGCCGTCGTGACCGACGCAAAACTTTACGAAGGAATTATCAAAGAACTAAATTCAAACGACGGAAGTTTAAGTTTGGAAACGCGCCAACGCCTTGCGACTTTGGCTTACACGCGCACGGCGAGTTACGATTTGGCGATTTCTTCTTATTTAGCGAAGCAGCTTTCCAATGCTGATTTAGAATTCCTCGAACCGCTGAATCCGTTGGGAAATCTCGTAATTATCGAATCGAGTGAGATTTTTGACGAAACAATCGAAGAAGAATCGAGCGAAGATTTACCCGATTTCGCTTCAATCGAACTCGAAAAAATTGCGGATCTTCGTTATGGCGAAAATCCGCATCAGAAAGCCGCGCTTTACAAATCGGACGAAGCGGGCGGAATCGCCAAGTCGGAACAACTTCACGGCAAGGAAATGTCGTTTAATAATTATGTTGACGCGGAAGCGGCGTGGAATCTCGTGCAGGATTTTGATGATCTAGCGGTGGCAATCATCAAACACACGAATCCGTCGGGCGTTGGAACCGGCGAAACAAATTTGGAAGCCTACAAACGCGCACTTTCGACCGATCCGGTTTCGGCTTTCGGCGGAATTGTCGCGCTCAATCGCAAAGTTGACGCGGAAACGGCAACTGCAATCAACGAAGTTTTCACCGAAGTCGTCGTCGCGCCCGATTTCGACGCGGACACGCTTGAAATTTTCAAAACGAAAAAGAATTTAAGAGTTTTGCGCGTCGAAAAAAGCGAAGATTCAAATCCGTTTGAATACAAACAAATTTCGGGCGGATTTCTCGTGCAGTCAAAGGATATTTACTGCGTTTCGGAAAGCGATTTGAAGTTTGTGACCGAGCGCAAACCGACCGATGAAGAACTTCGCGCACTGCTTCTCGCGTGGAAGGTTTGCAAGCACGTTAAATCAAACGCAATCGTTTTCGCCAATGAAAATCGGACAATCGGAGTCGGCGCAGGACAGATGAACCGCGTTGATTCAGTGCGGATAGCGGCGATGCGGGCGGAAAGATTTGATTTACCGCTGAAAAATTCGGTCGTCGCGTCCGACGCATTTTTCCCGTTCCGCGACAACGTGGACGAAGCCGCAAGTTTCGGCGTTTCGGCAATCATTCAACCCGGCGGTTCGATCAAGGACAACGAATCAATCGCCGCCGCCAACGAACATAATATTGCGATGGTTTTTACAGGTTTTCGGCACTTCAAACATTAATTGGAGCGCACAATTGGAGCGCGGACATCTCTGTCCGCCGCGCGTTCGAGGCTTTGCAAGAACAGGCGCGAAAACGTCCGCAAGAAATCAACTTTTTTCGATTGAAAATGAACTTGAGTATAAATGTGGCGCAACGTCCGCCTTCTCGCAGAGCCTCGAACGGACGGCAGGCTGGCAGCCCGCGCTCCAGTCCGTTTTGTGCGATTTATTAAAAATTTAATGTTTGAAAAAAAATGCTTGACTTTTTTAATAGTTAAAGTGATACTTAAAGTATTACAGGTTGACGAAGGAACGCTCGAAAGTTTTTAAGACAGAAACTTTCCGGTGTTTTTTTGTTTTTACGGCGCAAATCTGCTGATTATCAAATCTTTTCCGTCGGTTGAAATTGAAATTGTTCCGCGCTCTCCGGTTCTCAAAATCTTGGCATTTGCGTTATTCCATCTTTCCAAAACTTCCAAATGCGGATGTCCGAACTGCGATTTTTTGCCGACTGAGATAATTGCGTATTCGGCTTTTGTCGCGCCGATAAATTCGGCAATCGAAGAAGTTCGGCTGCCGTGATGTGCGACTTTGACGACATCGGCGCGGACGAATTCAGGCATTTGCAGCAGTTCGCGTTCGGTTTCTTTTTCGATGTCGCCGGTCATTAAAAATTTCTTTGTTCCGAAATTCAGACGCAAAACGAGGCAGTGATTATTGTCCGAAACAGGTTCGGGCGAATCGTCGGCGTTCGGGAAAAGAACTTCGACGAATGAATTATCAAAATTCAGAACGTCGCCGCGTTTGAGTGTGAAGATTTCGATTTTTCGTCTCTGTAAAATTTTATAAAGCTCGGCAAAATCTTCGTCCTTTTCCGGCGTTCGTCCGAAAAATGCGGCACGAACGTGAAAGTTTTTGGCAACATCCGTCAAACCTTGAATATGATCGGCATCGGCGTGTGTCGCCAAAATATAATCAATCTGCGAATAGCCTTTCGCCCAAAGGAAATTTGACACGACCGATTCGCCGATTGTGCCTGCATCCGGCGCAAAAACTTCTGCGTCTTCGCCTTCGCGTTTGACGGAAAGATTGTTAAAATTCGCCTTTCCGCCGCCATCAATCAGCAAAGTTTCGCCGTTTGGAAACGTCACAAGCGCCGAATCGCCCTGCCCGACATCAAGAAAATCAACGTGCAATCTATTATCAATTTTTGGCGAACTGAATGGATGAAATGTGATAATCGCAGCGAAAATTACGACTAATAATAGCGATGTTTTCAATATCGAATTCGCCGAAAACGCAAAGCGCGACGATGAATTTTCACTGTCCGAATCTGGAATTTGAAATTTGAAATCTGAAATCAAATCAAACGGTTTCCAACGATAAAGCGCAATCGTCAAAACTAAAATCGGCACAAAATAGACAAAATAAATCCATTTCGCCGCGCCGGAATAAACCGGAACGCGAAAACTTGCCCAATTATTTTCAACAAAAAGATTCGGCAGTGCAAGCAAAATCCAATTCAAAAGCTCGGTCAATTTTATCAAGGGCAACGCCAGCGCGTCACTGAATTGTGCAAAAACAAGTGCAAAAATCGCCGCGAAACTTTCGAGAGCAATAAAAATTCCAACCCACAGATTGAGCAGAATCGAAGCAATCGAAACGCGGTGAAAATAAATAATCGTCAGCGGAAGCAACCAAATCTGCACAATCAGCGAAACTAAAATCGCTTCAAAAAGATAGCGAAACACGCCTTGTAAACCTTTCGCTTCGAGCGATTTGAGATACGGCGATTTGAAGATTTTTGCCGACCAGATTTGCTGTTTTCCTTCGATTGACCAAACATTTTCGCGCCAGTAGAGCATTTCACAAAACCGCTTCAGCCAAACCGGAATATTCGGCGGAAAAGGCGTTTCGGCATTCGGCTGCCATTCGCCGATGGCGCGGAGATTTTCGAGCAGCGGAAATGCAAACGCGACAATCGCGCCGACACTCGCAAAAGTCAATTGAAACGACTGCGAAAAAAGGTCTTCCGGTCGCCAAATCAACAAAATCAAGCCGCAGAATCCGAGTGAATTAAGCAAAGTTCCACTGCGGTAAATGACCTGCGAAAACAGCAAAATCGTGAACATTATCGTCGCGCGAATGACGGGAACATCCGCGCCAACAGCGATTGAAAACGCCCATAAAAACGAAGCTGCAATGACAAATTGCCAGAACCGGCGGCGCGTAAAAAATCGCACGAGCAGCAGCGTCAAACCGCCGATAAACGTAATATGCAAACCCGAAATGACCAAAACGTGAAATGTGCCGCCTTCGCGGAAAAGTTCGGCGGTCGGTTTGTCGAGATAATATTTGTTGCCGAGAAGTGACGCAATCATTATTCCGGCAGTCGAAACGCCGAATTTTGCGCGGAAATCATCAATCAGATTTTGCCGCCATTCATAAAGCCAAGTGGTCGGCGCGAAATTTGCGGTTTCGCCGAGTTTTTCGATAAGCAGCGGACTTTTAATTGCGCCGGTCGCGTCAATTCCCTTTTGATCGAGAATTTCGATGTTTGAAATCGCGCCCAAGTTTAGAAATTTATTTTCGCGTTCAAGATTGGCGGCGACTCGTATGCGTGTGCCGTATTGTAAGTTTAATTGTTCATATTCGCGCTGAATTTGTTCGCCTTCGACGGACGCGAAAAATCTGACGTTGCCTGAAACTGTTTGCTCTGTGCCTTTGTAAAATAGTTTTTCGGCTTTTAATTCGATGAAAAATCCGCCGACGGCAGATTCGGGCTTACCGCGCAAAATGCCTTCGACTTCGACGGGTTCATCGGATTCGATGCGTTTTTCGTCGTAGATTTTTTTGATGCGGTTTTCGGAAATTGTTTGAGTTTTAACTTGAAAACAAAACGCTCCGGCGGAAATAAAAGCGGTGAAAACAAAAAGAATTGCAATTTTTTGTTTGATAAAAATTGCGGTAAAAATCGCAGAAATCAAACAAACAACAAGGTAAATCTGCCAATTTATTCCAACATATTTTCCTGCCAAGATTCCGACGGCAAAACAAACGGCAAGTCCAAACAACGGATAAAGTGAAAAATTTGCGGATGAATTTTGTTTTTCTGTGGCAGACATTTAGTGAAATGATTCTATTCCACTTTGATCAAATTTTGCATCTCCCGAAATCGTTTATCGCTGATTCCCTGCACCAAAATCAGATGTTCGGCGCGGCGAAATGTGCCGTATTTTTCGCGGTATTCGATGATATTGTTTGCTAATTTCGCGCCGATATTCGGTAGTTTTTCGAGTTCTTCGGCGGTTGCTGTGTTGATATTGATGGCATTTGCGGCTTTTACTACATTTTCCGGCGTTAAAATTTGTTGTGTTTCTTTTGTGTTACAAGAAACAAACAAAAAACTTAAAACCAGTAAAACCAAAAGTTTAATTGAGTAGCGGTAAATGATGAAATAATGCTGTTTATGAATTTGCATATTTTTGAAAATTCGGCTTTCTTTTTTTTGCCTTTATTGTGTGCAAAATGCTAAAAGTTCATTAAATTGCAACATTTAAGTTTGTGGAAAAGGAGTTTTCCACAGAGTTTTCAACAGATTCCTGTGGAAAACTGTGGAAAACTTTTTAGTCAATAATCGTTCAATCGAAAAAGTAAGAATTGCCTACGAAAGACACGAAAAGAACGAAAAAAAGGCAAAAATAATTGTTTTAGTTTTCGTGTCTTTCGTAGGCATAATTTTTTCAGTTATTCATTTCTTCGATGTCCTGCAAATCTTCGTAAGCCTTTTGCAAAATCGGGCGGGCGCGGGTGCTGCCGTCCATTTCGCCGATGTAGCCTTCGCGCACCATCGCGTCGAGAATCGCGGCGGCGCGTCCGTAACCGATGCGTAAATGCCGCTGCAAAAGCGAAGTCGAAGCACGTTTTGCCGAAACGACACTTTTCACCGCGTCCCAAAACAGCGGATCGCGCTTGCCCGGAAGATCGCCCGAATCGTCGAGTTCGTCGTCGGTTTTCGTGATCGTCGTGTCGTATTCGGGATTGCCCTGAGCTTTGACGTGTTCGACAATTTTGTGAATTTCTTTTTCGTCCACAAACGCACCGTGAACGCGAATCAGATTCGACGTTCCCGGCGGCAAAAACAACATATCGCCTTTGCCGAGCAGACTTTCCGCGCCGTTTGCGTCAATAATCGTCCGCGAATCAACCTTTGACGAAACGCGAAACGAAATGCGCGACGGGAAATTCGCTTTGATTAATCCGGTGATAACATCAACCGACGGACGCTGCGTGGCGAGAACGAGATGAATGCCGACGGCACGCGCCATCTGTGCGAGGCGCGTGATTGATTCTTCGACCTCTTTGCCTGCAACCATCATCAAATCGGCGAGTTCGTCAATGATAATGACAAGAAACGGCAGCTTTTTCCAAGGCTCGCCGTTGTCGTCGAGTTGTCCGGCTTCGTTGCGCCGTTTGACTTCCGTGTTGTAGCCGTCAATGTTGCGAACGCCCCAACCGGCAAGGTCTTTGTAGCGTCGTTCCATCTGTCCGACCGCCCATTTTAGCGAAATCGCGGCGCGTTTCGGATCGGTAATAATCGGCGTGGCGAGATGCGGAATGTCAGCGTAAATGCCGAGTTCGACCTGTTTCGGGTCAACCATAATCAGCTTTACTTCGTCGGGTTTCGCCTTATACAAAATCGAAACGATGAGCGTATTAACACCGACCGATTTTCCCGCGCCGGTTGCGCCCGCAATCAATAAATGCGGCATCTTCGCCAAATCCGCAACGTAATTCAGCCCGTCAATTCCCTTGCCGAGCGCGATTGAAAGCATCGAATTTGAATCTTTAAACTTTTTCGATTCGATCACTTCGCGCAGTTGAATGACTTCGCGTTCGCGGTTCGGAACTTCGATGCCGACAAACGCCTTGCCCGGAATGCGGTCAATGCGGATTGATTCGGCTTTTAAGGCAAGACACAAATCGTCCGCCAAACCTGTCACACGCGAATATTTTACGCCCGGATCAGGTTTGAATTCGTAAGTCGTGACAACCGGACCCTGACAAATGTGCATTACGCGCCCGGTGACGTTAAACTCTTTGGTTTTATCGGTTAGCTCTTGCGCGATGGAAAGAAGTTCCGAATCTTTTTGTTCAATTCGCGCCGTCGCCGGAGTTAAAAAGTCAGTCGGCGGCAAAATGTAATTGTCAAAATTCTGCGGCTTTTTCGGCTGTGGAATCGGTTTTTCGACTTCGATTTCTTCAACTAATTCGGCATCGAGTTCGCCTGTCTGTTGAACGGGCGTGATCGGAATTTTTTCGCTTTCGGCAATGAGATCAACAAATTGATTATCACCGCTGAAAGATTCGCCCGGAATTTCGAGAATTTCGTCGTCGGTTTCTTCAACATTATTTACTTCCGGGACTGAAATTGTCGGAACGATTTTATTCGTCTGTTCGGTTCGCGCGATTTCGTCCCACGAAATTTCTTCATCATTTTCGGGAATCGGCAGACTTTCTTCGGGTTTTTCCGCTAATTTTTCCTTTTGTTTTTCCGGCGATTTTTTCAAATCTTCAAACAATGCGGAAACCGTTTCGCGGATATTGACGCTTTTCGTTTCGGTTTTCGGCACGACATCGCCGAGCGAAATCGTCGGTTTGCCCTTTTCAACTTTGGTGAGCGGTTTTTCCTTTAAATTTTCGAGCGGCTCGGTTATTTCAGCCTTTCGCGCCGCGTTGCGTTCGCTTCTTCTCGTCAGCCATTCGTTGAAATGGATGCCGAAATTCTCGAAAGCCATCCCGAAACTTCCGAAAAACGAAACCAGCGACAGACTCGTAATTAATAAAAGCGAAGTGATTGCGAAAACCAACAGCAAAATCGTCGTGCCGATTGTTCCGATCAAACCGACAAAAATCTTTTCAAAGAAAACACCTAAAATTCCGCCCTGAAAGTTAAACAGCGCGGCAAGACTTGAAACTGCCGTGACAAAAAGTATGTAGCCGAAAATCTGCGTCAGCGACAACTGCAAATCCTTCGCACGAAAAACGCGCCACGCCATCAAGACGATCAACGCGGGTAAAAGATACGCCGTCACGCCGACAATCGAGATTAGAAATTCGGCAAAATTCGCTCCGACCACGCCGATCCAGTTCTGAATTTTCTGCGACGAAGCCGTGTTAAATGTCGGATCCATTGGGCTGTATGAAACCAGACACAAAAACACCAAAACCGCCAAAGCCAATAAAACTACCGCGATAATTTCATTACTCCGCGAATTGGAATTTGTCGAAGTTTGTCTTTTTCTCGTTGTTGTCGTCGCCATTTTAAATCTTTTTATTATCCACAGATAAACACAGATGGACACAGATTTTTCTTTGATTTTATCTGTGTTTATCCGTGTTCATCTGTGGATGATAATTCTTTGCATTTCTCTCGATTTCCTTTGAAACCAAAAACTTTAAGTTGCAGCTTGTGCGCCCTTCTTAAAAAGTAAAAATTCTTTTATAAAGTCATCAATATCGCCGTCCAAAACCGCTTCAACATCAGTTACTTCAAATTTTGTCCGCGTGTCTTTGACTAAGCGATACGGATGCAAAACGTAATTGCGAATCTGTGAACCGAATGAAATATCCTGCTTTGTCGCTTCGAGATCGGCGGAATTTGCACGACGTTTTTCGAGTTCGAGTTCGTATAATTTTGATCGCAAAACATTCATTGCGACGACCTTATTTTGAAGCTGCGAACGCTGATTTTGACAGGTCACGACCGTATTCGTCGGAAGATGCGTAATTCTGACCGCCGAATCGGTGACGTTGACGTGCTGACCGCCCGCGCCCGACGAACGATAAGTGTCAATCCGCAAATCCTTGTCGTTGATTTCAACCACGATATTTTCGTCAATTTCCGGCGAAACGAACATCGAAGCAAACGAAGTTTCACGGCTGCCGCCCGAATTGAACGGCGAAATTCGCACAAGCCGATGAACGCCCGCTTCGTTTGCCAAAAGTCCGTAAGCGTATTCGCCTTCGACGCGAAACGTCGCCGACTTTATGCCGGCTTCGCTGCCCGATTGCTCGTCTATTATTTCGGCTTTGAAACCTTTTTTCTCCGCCCAGCGCAGATACATCCGCAGAATCATCTGGGCAAAATCCTGCGCGTCCGTGCCGCCCGCGCCCGACTGAATCGAGCAAATCGCGTTGTTCGGATCGGTTTCGCCGGACAGCAAACTTTGCGTTTCGGCAATCGAAACTTCGTTTTCCAGACGATTTATCAGAGTTTCGAGTTCATTCAAAGAACCTTCGTCCGTCGCGGCAAATTCGATTAAAACTTCCGCGTCGGCAACGCCCGTTTCAAAATTTTCCTGCTGCTGCAAAGCTTTTTCAATGCGGCTTCGCTGCTGAACTATTTTTTGCGCTTTTTCCGAATCATTCCAAAAATCAGGTTCGGAGATTTGTTTTTCTAATTTTTCAAGCTCAATTTGTTTCTTCGGCGCGTCAAAGAAACCTCCCAAGTTGGGTAACTTTCTCTTTTATTTCTTGATATTTTGTTTGTAAATCGTTTAGTTCCATTAATTTATCTGTGCTGTCCGATGTGAAAATCAATTGCTGTAACCTGTTTATCAATAACGCTCAACGGACGAAAAAAGTAGTATAAAATTTTCTTTTCGGGAAAAATAACATACGGCTTGCCGTCTTTTTCCCAAACTTCAATATGAGTCTGCCGAAGCCAAATATAACTTATAAAGTATAACGTGAAAAGAATAATCGCTCCAATCAAGACTTTCCGTTTCATTTTGGTAAAGTCGAAATAAAAAAATGTTGTTTGAATATTTGATAAATCGCTGCAATTATAGACTTTAACATCAACACAAGTTTTAATGGTTTTGCGGCTGTGCCGCCCGATGTGCGGCGATGGCTTCGCCTCGCCGTCAATGTTCATTATATTCTTTGAGGCTATGCCTCATCTTTCTGAGGCATAGCCTCAAAGAATATTGAAAAATTACCGGAAAGGCACAGCCTTTCCGCACATCAGGGCGGCACAGCCGCAAAGAAAACAACTTTCAACAATATGTAAGTATTAACCGCAAAAATTATGACTATTTATCAAACATCACATCTAATTCACCGAACTTTTTTGAATTTGTCTTCCCTTCCAAAAACTAAAAACCAGCAAACCTAAACTAACAATCGAACACAGCCACGCGAACCAATCGCCGTATTTTACATAGATTGTTTGTTTGCCGTCGGATTTTGAAATTGTCCAAACTCTTGATGCTTCGGTGTAAACGTCTGCGGCATCCGAGATTTCGCCGCGTTCGTTGATGTAAGCCGTGATTCCGACGTTTGTTACTCTGATTAAAGGACGATTTGTTTCGACGGCGCGAAAGACGGAATTGGCGAGATGCTGGCGCAAAACCGGCGTGTTTCCGAGATAACCGTCATTCGTCATTTCGATCAAAACGTCCGCGCCGCGTCGTGCATATTCCCGCGAAAGTTCGCCGAAATGCGATTCAAAACAAATCATCACGCCTCCCTTTGCTTCGCCGAAATTCAGTAAATCGTATTCATTGCCGAACTCGAAATTGCCGACAAACGCGGGCATTTCGCTCGCAATCGGTTCGGGCAGAGGCATATATTCGCCGAACGGCAGCAAATGAATTTTGTCATACTGAGCGACCTTTTCGCCGCGTTCGTCAATCATCACGGCGGAATTCATCGCCCGTTTGCCGTCGCGCGTCATTTCGGCGGAATTAAATAAAACCGAAGCATTATTACGCACGGCAAAATCTTTGAGAAAAACCTGCAATTCCGCGTCGCGCCCGTATTGAAAGATCATCGGCGATTCAGGAAAAATAATCACGGATTTGGGATTTGGGATTTGGGATTTGGGATTGTTTTTTAAAGCAGTTTCAGCAAGTTCAATATGCCGCGCCAGCAATTGCTGATATTTTTCGTAAGACAAACCGCTCATCGGCACGTTCGGCTGAACGGCGACAATTGAAACATTAGTGGGTTGCCAATCTGAACTCATCATTAAATTTGTTTGAGTCGAAAAAAAATTAATGCCCAAAACAAATAGTCCAATTAATACAGAAGTAATTTTTATTCCTTTATCGAAAATAATTTTCGAGATGACTGTATTTATCAACACAACTATAAAGCTAACGAAATAAATGCCGCCCAACGATGCCGTTTGATTAAAAATATTGAACGCCTGCGAATAACCAATCGCGTTCCAATTATTGCCGGTCAGCCACATTCGCAGAAATTCGGTGAATGTCCAGAGAAACGGTGCTGACAAAAACGCGTAAGTGCCGAATCTTTTGAGCAGAATCGAAAACATCGCGGCGAAAATTGCCGGAAAGATTCCGACAATCGAAGCCGCGCAGAACATAAAAAAGTAGGTGATTATCCACGGAATTCCCGCGTAGGTGATCGGCGCAAAGGTCAGCCACCAGCAAGTCCCGAAAAAGAACGTCACGCCAAATAGCCAGCCGGTCAGAAATGATTTGACGACTGATTCTTTTTCGCGCTCAATTGCAAAAAACAAAGGCACGAGCGCAAACCACGCGAGCAGTGAAAACTCGAAATCGGGAAACGCCAGAATCAAAAGAATCGCCGAAATTGTTGATAAAACCGCGCTTAGAGGCGAGAGTAAATGATTTTTGAGACGGGCAAGTTTATTCATTCCGCCAATAGTTTATCAAAAATTTTGGCAAGCCGTGAACGAATTCAGTCAAATCAGTTCAATCTGAACGAAGGTCTTTCAAATTGATTGAATCGGTCAAAACGGCACACAAAATTTGTCAATCAAAAATGACGATTTTTGTCATTCGTTCGCAAGTTTCGGTAAACATTCAGTCAAATTGGAAACTTCATTAAGTAAAAAAGCGAAAAGGTCTGACCAAAGTGATCAAAACCTTTTATTTACGCAACCAATAGAAAAATAAGGGTTTAAAAGCGGGAGAGCCTGATTATTTCTAATCAGGCTCATAATCGGAAGGACAACTGAAGGAACGCTCGGAAGGTGGTCAAGCACAGCAGCAAACCGCGCTCGGAGAAGTGTTGGCGGCGGGTCTCGATTAACTTCATCAAGCTAGCCGCTTTACACTATTGCACATCTCGTGCCAAAGGAATTTTTAGGGTTTCAATTTTCAATTTTCAATTTTCAATTTCAGATTAAACCCAATGAATCCAGTAATTTAATGACTTTAAGAAAGTCAAAGTCTTTCAGACTTGAAACCTGAAACCTGAAACCTGCAACTCAGGAAGTTACACTATTTGGTAGAACATCTTTCAACCAGCCGCTGCAAACCCTGAACTTCCTGGTTTTCACCGTTAATTTCAGCAACTGAGCGGTAATAATTTTGCGCCTGCAAGCAATCGCCTTTTTGCAGATAAATCTTCGACAGCGAAATATATGCGTCAACCAGACGATTATCCCAAAACAATGCGGTTTTCAAACTGCTCACTGATTGGTCAAGGTCGCCGCGCCGCAGGTGAATCATTCCGAGCAGATAATAGCTTTCCGCGCTCATCGGTTCGCTGACGAGAATCCGCCGCAGAACAGTCATCGCTTCATCATCGCGCCCGTCCTTGTATAACTGCCGCGCCTGAATCAGCAAGCCTTCGGTTTCATTGACCGGCGTTTGGACGGTGCGCGTTTGATTTTTCAGTAAAATCACGCCGACAAAATCCTTACGCGGCGGCTGAACTACGCGCAGACCAATCAAGTCGGTCGTTTTTGAACGCGACCATTCGGTTTGCAGTTTCGCGTAACGGTCGCCTTCGGTCAAAAATCTTCGTGCCTGATTGTCAAAATCAGCGGCGGCGGTGTCTTTCAAATTTTCCAGAGTTTTCGCCAGTAAAAAATAACTTTCGCCGTCCTTCGGATTCGTCGCCAGAACCGGACGCAGTTGGTCGGCTGATTCGGCGTAGTTATTATTCAAAAACAGCGCGTAGCTGTAATTAAACCGCACATTCGATTCGTCCGGCGCAGATTCCGCAGCCTTTTTCAAAAGCTCGATGCCTTCGTTTAAGAGCGCGGCTGACTTTGCCTTGTTTTTCTTTTCGGCACGCGAAGCCTGCACCGCAATCGCGCCGATTGTGTTATAAACGCTCGTCAATTTCAAATCTTCGGCAAGCGGTCGCAAAACCGCGAGAGCCTGTTCATAATTCTGCTGCTGCCAGTGAATCAAGCCCGAATAAAACGCGGCTTCCGGGTAAAACGACGATTCCTGCGGGACACGCGAAAAATAATCAATCGCTTCGGGGAATTTTCGCTGATTCAAAAAAAGATGTCCGAGTTCGAGCGCGGCATCAGCATAAACCGCGTTGGATTTTTCTTCAGCGTAAATTCGCAGCGCGTTTTTCAAGTAATTTTCGCGGGTCTGCGTGTCGGCTTCTGACGACAGTAAGCCTTTAATATATGCTTCAAAAGCGCGCGAAGGAACTTTTGTCGCATTTTCGACAAACTGGTTTTGCGCGAACGGCAACGCTTTATCGCGCTGATACAAAATTTGATAAGCGACTTGTCCTTCGACCATTTGCAGATTCAGCAGAGTGTCGCTCAGATTAATGTCGCGGGTGATTCGTCTGCCGTCAGGAAATTCTTCACTCAAAAATCTGCCTTCGTTGACGCGGATGATTTTCACCGTCACGCTGATCGTCGCCGCGATATTTTCCTGCGCCGGAATAATGTTGTATCTTCCCGCAATCAAAAGTGTCGCTTTCCCTTCACGCGACAGTTTCAGAGAAGTCGCCAGACTCGGCAGAGTCGTTTGCGGCACCCGCAGACGCTGCTGAATAATTTTTCGTTCGTCATTTGAAACGACGTTCAGACTCGGCACCTTTAATAAATTTGAGAGCGAGTCGGCAAAACTCTCACCGATCCAATTGAATTCGGGTTTTTCCGATTTATTTTCAAACGGCAGAACCATCACCGTATCATTGTTGTTCGGCACAGTTTGCGCGTTAACAAAACCAATTGCCAAATAGACGAACACGGTTGTAAATAGTAACTTTTTCAGCATTTTATCCCCTATAAAACAAAAAATTCGCTTCAGATGAAAGCGAATCGGTGTAATTGATAGATGCGGATTATTGGAAAAAAGATGGTAGTCGATACGGGATTTGAACCCGTGTCGCCGCCGTGAAAGGGCGGTGTCCTAGACCCCTAGACGAATCGACCAAGTAAAATGGAGATGAATTTTTTCAAATTCAAAAAACAAAATCCTGACTTCAAATAGCTTTCGTCTAAATAAAAAACGAATTGTAAGAATACCGCACGCATTTTTAGCTGTCAAACACTCTCAGGAAAATTTTCACAAATAATAACATTTCTCCTTTTTTGCCGTCGCTGACTTGTAACCGTTTCCGACACTTTTTATTATCAAAACCAAATGTCAAAAGAATCCGAATCAAAACCGGAACGCATCTTCTTAATTAATCCGATGTTACATATTTTCTCCTTTTTATTAGCTGGTTATTGATCGAAACGGCGAATTTGAATTCGGCGAAAAGTATGTTCTTAAAGGCTGCCATTGCTGTTCACCTTGTCTGATCGCCATATCTTCCGGCGAAAGTTGTCCCGAATTGAGCCAGCCTAAAACATCGTTTGGCGGAAATGGTCCCGCTTGCTGATTGTTTTTGAAAAGATACATCGGCAGATTATTCCGCCCGGTCCCGCCGTCATTTTGAAATTGATAGAAAGCTGCCGGTGAATTAGGATGATTGAGATTTAACGGCACAGGTTTGTTTTGCCCCGAATTAATTAAGGCTCGAATTCCTTGCCCGATTAATCCTGCGATTAGGACGACAAAAAACACGACTAATGCTACCAACATAATTTTTCTCCTTATCTCGCAATGTTTATTTGTGGTTGAAATCCTGAATTTTGAATAGCAGGTTGTGCAAATTGATTTTTCGATTCGCTGACTGCGGTTTTAAGATTGTCGAGGGCGATATTGTTTTTACCAAGAACGAAATAAAAAACAATCATCAAGATCGGGATTGGAATAATAAATACCGATGTAATCAGCAGAATCGGAACTAGCTGATGAAGATTATTGTCCAAAGGCGGAACTTTATTTTGCAGATGATAACGATTTACATATGCATTATAATCAGCCGGAAAACTCCACACCTGAAACATCCAGTAAATCGCGTAGACTGGAATGAACAGATAACCGATTGCTTTGCCCGGTGTCATCCGCGATTTTCCATCGTTTATCACGTCCCACATCCGATAGGTTTCAACTAAATACAAAACCTGTAGGGCTAACAATGGAATTATCAGCAATATAAGAAACCAAAATATTCCGCCCATTAATCCAATCATTAATCCTCCCACGACGGCATCACCGATCCCCATTTTTCCCGACTTATCTGATAAAGCGGAAATAACTGTTGCTAAAAAGGCGAGGACGAACATAATCAGTCCGACTCCAACGGGAAGTAACAGTGAAACCAAATAAACGATGCTGTTTGCATATCTCTTATTCATAATTTTTCTCCTTTGCTAGTTCGGTTAAATATTTTTCGATTTCCTCCGTCGGTGATTCATTAATAAAATCATAGCCGGTGTCGGGAATTGTTTTCGGTCGTTTGGCGTTGACGAAGGTTTTTTTAGTGATGGTTTGTTTGGCTTTGTAGTCAATTATTGAAACGACGCAAACGCTTGAATATGCCGAATAATATGCCATTCGCGGACCGTATTGACCGATTTCTTTGCCTTGTGAACATTTAATCTGAATCAAGGTTTGCAGTTCGTCCAAATTGTCGGCAACTTGTTCGGGTTTGATTCCATATTTATCATTTGAATAGGTTGAAGTAATTTCCGATGCTGAATCTTTTTCGGCATCCAGTTTTTCAATGACTAGAACTTTCGCTTTGATGGTTGGAGTTGTGACAAGTTTTGCCGGCGGAGATAGTTTGAACAACTCGTCTTTTTTACCAATCATTTCTGCATATTTGCTGCTGTCAAAAGTTGGCGACGGCGATGGTTTAGGACTTGAATTTGCAGAATTAGTATTTGCTAAATTTGTATTGGATACGACAAGCGGAGTTTTATTGCGCGAAATCACAAAAAAACCAATTAGCGCAATAATACCGACAATCAACAAGCCTCCACAACCGATTAAGCCATACAACATTCCCTTTGAGCTTTCTGTTTTGGGCGAAATTGGCGGAGCAACCGAAGGCGTAGGGACAGCCCACGCAGGCGTTGTTTGAGGAAACATTTGCACTAGTTTCTGCCATTGCTGCTGCCCTTGCCGAATCGCCAAATCATTCGGCGAAAGTTGACCGTTTTGAAGCATATTGACGACCGCAGTTTCGTCAAAAGGTCCGAGTTGTTGTCCTTTTTTATTGATATAGATTTGCATGTTTTTTTATCTTCTTTGAAATGTTTTGACATAATTCAAAACATCATAAAACGGATACATCAAAGTAGGAATAGAAAGTTCGGCATTCCATTTAAGTTCTTTAATTTTCACTTCTTTTGGAAAATTGTTATTGACAAAACTTTTCCTTCCAATGATTGCCGGAATCGTTTTGTCAATGACGGTAACATCGCAACTAATTCCGTGAAGATTCAGATGTCCATCATTTATATCCAAAAATTTTCCATAATCCTGAGTTCTACCGGTTTCCTTAAATGAAATTTGGACAATGGTTTTTATTTCATCTGATGATTCTGCGAGCGATTGAGAAAAGAGTTTATTTAATTTAGCCGAGAAATCATTTGAGGGTGAATTTATGTCATCTTGAAAGTATTTTCTAAATTTTTCTTTTTCACTTTTTTCTAAGCCATCGCTAATTTCGTTAATAAAGGCATAATCATATCCCCAAAAATGTGGCTGATTTACCTCATTACCGATAAAAAGTATTTTGCCATTTGTATATGGCAGAGCGACCAATTTTTCAGGTGGCGAAAAAGTGCTGATTTCCGAATATTTAGAAATCAGGCTCTGGAATTTATTAATTTGTTCTTTTGTTTTTTTGATCTTTTCATCGCGTTGTTGGTTTTCAGAAATTTCCTTTTGTTGTGCAGTGTAAATGTTATAAATAATCCATCCGCCAAAACCAATGGCGACT
Organism: Pyrinomonadaceae bacterium; assembly: GCA_965247805.1. Lineage (GTDB taxonomy): Bacteria > Acidobacteriota > Blastocatellia > Pyrinomonadales > Pyrinomonadaceae > JAFDVJ01. The sequence continues at coordinate 870,484 of OZ252034.1, read as the reverse complement.
ATAAAGATACAGATGAAACATCCAATTCGTTTAGCTGGCGATTTTTCCGAATCCATAAATACAATTCCTTTCTTTCAGTTTTTTGTTGATGTAAATTTGCATAAGTTTTAATTTCTGTAAGTAGTTTTTTACTTAAGTTCTGAACCAGCCCAATGAATCACCATATTTCTCTTTAACATAGTCAACAATAGAGCGTTTATCACCTTTTACACGGAGCAAATAACCCATACTGTGGTTCAGTGCAATAATTGTAACTTTACCTTTTACTGAAGTTCCAAGTTTTTCGGCTTTAAAAATTGTGGATTCCGATTTTATCTTCCAATTCGCTGAGTGTTTTTCCTCTTGAAATATCTTAATCGCATCTAAAGTTTTTTGGTCACAACCTCCTGTTATCGTTGGACGCGCCCTAGGATAAACTTCATAAACTTCATTTAGTAATATTTGCACGAGATAAACATCTACTCGGTTGTTAACTCCATTTACGCCAACGCTATCCGAGACATTTAAAATGTCTGCGGATGCTGCATGAATACTGACATTTGTAATTTCCATTGTTAATGTTTCTCCTTTTGGACAATTTTGCGAAAGCATTTCAATTTTTTTTGAATCACCCTTTTAAAAAACTACTTCGTACGCGCATCGGCTTTATATTTGCAGCTTTAGTACTTGAATTTCAGACTAATTAAACTCTCAGTTGCAATGTAACTTTCACTGTCCTTTCGCCGATAGTAAAAATCTACAAGTGTAACTCCTCTAAAAGCGGCAAAACCTTTATTTACTTCAATTAAGGTTGCAGAATTGTTTTTTGGTTGCGTTCCAGACCGCCCTTTGATATGACCAAATATATATTTGGCTTCATCATAATCATCCCAGTCGTATAGATGCGTTACCTCAGGGTTAGGATTTGTAAAGATATACGCATTTAACAAAGAATGATAATCCGAACTACTTAGTGTTTTTCTTTGAATTACGACATTTAAAGTTGGAATTGAATTACTGGAACTTATGCCTCCACCTGAGGGAATTAGTTGATGACCATAACCCCAACTGCTAATCTTAAATTTTGCATTTCCAAAAACTAAAATAATATCTGCCATTTCGTTTACTCCTTTTTTGTGTTAATAATTTTGTTTCGCCGTGAAATACATATTCAACGGCAGCCATTGTTGTTCACCGTGTTTGATCGCCATATCAAACGGTGCAACCATTCCGCTATTGAGCATTGTCAAAACTTGTTCGGGCGGATATGGTCCGAGTTGCTGATTGTTTTTAGAAATATACATCGGCAAATTATTTGCGTTAGGCGACATTTGATATTGCGGCACGAAACCCGTTTGATTTGGCTGATTAATCGGTTGTTTCGATTTTCCGGCTCCAACTGCAACTCTAATAATGGCGGCAAATATGCTGGTTAAAATAACAATCAAAATTGCTGCTAACATAATTTTTCTTCTCTCGTTATTCTTACAATTCCAAAACCCACATTCCGTTTTCTTTGTTGAAACTTAAATGATGCGAGTCGCCGGTATTATCGGTGCGGATGACGGACATTTGGATTTCGGCGTGATCGCCGTTGATTTCGGATTTTTCGATTCCGATTGCTTTCATCGGTGCTTTTTTTGGATCGGGTCCGATGCCGAATCTTTTCAGGCGTTCCTGACATTGTTCATTGGTGACTGCCAAATCACTTTTCGGATGCCGTTTTTGGACTTCCTTTTGATACATCACAATCCAATTACAATCGCCGTTTTCAGCGGATTTGTAGAGTTTGGTAACAAGTTTCACCGGATCGGACGGAATATCTTCCGACATTGAACAATTCGCCGTTAGAACGACTGCAAATATTATTAAAACCAATAAATTCTTTTTCATAATTTTCTCCTAATTTTTCAAATGTTACTTAACATTGGTTGGGGCTTCAATTTTCGGTTCTTTGTCGTAATCAAAGTTAGTTACCTCAATGTTTCTTGGTTTAGTAACCGTTGTTGACCTGAATTCACTACTCATACTCGCCGTTCTTAATGGCAAACCCGTTTCAGATGAAACAGCCAGGGTCGTTCCGGTTTCCGATTCTTGATAAATAAAAACTTCTTTTCCATTGATGATGTCTTTCTTCTCAAATTTTACGTCCTTGACTTTGGTGGGATTTAAGTTTTCAGATATTCCCGTAAGTTGCCAATATACAGGAGCTTCTTTATAGGAACCTGCCATTTTCAGGAACTTACCCGGTTCATAAACGTCTTCTAAATATTGGTCTATACCAATTACAAAAGTATTTATTGTATGGTTATCTCTTTTGACCGTTGCCTGCCGTTTATCCGGTGCGATATAGCTGTATGTCATAGTGTTTCCCTCACCAAGATCAGTAAGAGCAGTAAAAAACTTCGCCTCGTTTAGTTTCTTCAAGGCGTTGATGTATGTTTCTTTCGGGTCAGATTTTTCGGTTACAGCGTTTGTTTTGCATCCATAGCTAAACAAGCCAAACATTAAAATTGTTGCAATTGTTAATAGATTCTTTTTCATAATTTTTCTCCTCTATTTTTTTGAGCTGTATGGACGGTTATAAACCGCACAAATCGGTTTTGATGAAGGCACATATTTGCTCATCGAATCTTCCAACGAAAGGGTTTTGACATCGAAATTGGTTGGATTTACTTTATCCAATTTCCACTTCTCACCGTCTTTTTTGTATGACAAGTTAAGGTCTCCGATGACGGTTTTGACACTCAGACTCGGCAAAACCTCATCGGCTGAAAAATGCAGATTCAGTTCGGCAGTATCTTCATTAAACTTGCTGTCTTTGACCTCAAAGCAGTGGTTGGTAGTAGAGCCTTTCAAATCAATGCTTGAACCGTTTTTTTCGATTACGCCTTTGGAAATCAGGTCATCGCTGATTTGTTGATTGCTGATTTTGCTTCCGCCAAGCATCCCGCATCCAAGCGAAAAAATCGCTGAGATTGTTAAAATTAAACTGATTGTTTGTAGATTCTTTTTCATATTTTTTCTCCTTATTTGGTTGAAAACCAATTTTTTTCTATTTGTCATTAGTCAATCGGTCGAGACCGGGATCGTTAATCATCCAGAGTTTTCCGAATTTATTTAGAGAAACAGTTTTTGAGTCTTGCGAATTATCCTCGCGGGTAATTTTCAATGTAATAGCACTCGATGTTTCGCTGGTTTCGTCCTTTTCAACTTCTATTTTTGCTGCCGGTGACTTTGTTGATTTAACCAAGTCGGCTTCACAGTTTTTTTGGATAGCTCCGCGTTTGCTCGTATCGGTCGTTGCATATCTTGAAATCCAACCGCAATCACGTTTTTCAATCGCGGTAATGTAGGCTTTGGCTAACTCGGCGGGTTTATCGGGAACATCCGAACAACCTGCCAAAACCACCATAAAACTTAAAAGTAACGATAATATTTGTATTTTTCTTTTCATAATTTTGCTCCTTGACGGGCAGCCGAAAAATATCATTTTCGACTGTCACTTTTGATATTTAGTTATTCAACCACCACGCAATTTTTGAGTTCCGGCGAGTAATCCGGCATAATCATATCGTCCTTAAAACACTTTAATTTTGCGTTTTGGTCCTTCGTTAGTTTCTTAAATCCCGATTTCTCTACATCGTCAAAATCAGCCATTACGCCTGCATATAAACCACCCGAAGCAAAAAACATTACAGGTTTACCGTCCGCAGATTTTTCTTTAAGAGAATCAACTCTGCCGCTAACTTCAATTACTTTATTCGCATACTTGCTGAGTTCCTTTTCAGTTACGCCCTTCTTTCTAAATTCGGCAGTAAGCATAAATGCCGCCACCGTAAAATCAGCTTTTTTATCCGCGATTGAAGGATTGGAATTTTCAGTTGTGGTAGTTGCGGGCGTAGTTTCCGCTTTTGCGGGTGACTGAGCCACATCAGGTTTGCTTGTTTCGGTTTTGGTTTCGAGTGGTTTAGACGATTGGCAACCTGTAAAAAATATACTGATGGCTAATGCTAAAATACATAAAATTTGTTTTTTGTTTTTCATAATCTTTTCTCCTATTTTGCGGAATCACCGCATTCTTCTAACTTGTTATTTTTTACTTCTTGCCTTGTTTCCAAAGAATTTCGGCAAACCAGCAAATGCCCGCTTTCCGTCTCAAATGAATGAAGTAAATTGTTTTCAATCAGCCGCAAAAGTTCGCGCGTTGGCGTTCCGGTTTGCGTTGTAGTTGCGTCAAGCGTCAGCATTTCGACTTCGGTTTCACATTCCGCACAGAATCCGCGAGCCGATTTATTTTTCCGAAAGACAAAAATCTCGTGGCTTTCGGCGGTGATTAGATACTTCTTTGACTTTTCAACCATTTGTTTTACAATACGGCTGTCAGACGGAAACAATCAGCCTCTTAAATCCAATCGCTTCCGACCGCAAGCCGTTCAACGAATTGCGTTGTGGAATCAGTATTTATTGGCGGGGAAAAATTGTCTTGAACTAACACTCCTTTAGTTATCCATTAGTTCTCCAATTACGTTATGAACAGTAAAATCAAGCGTTTACGGGAAATCGGAAAGTTTCGATTGGATGCCGAAAAGAAGGTTTTATCGTTTCAAGATAAACCGCTCGATATTCCTTTGAAGGAAATCGAGTTGCTTTGCGTCTTGACGGAAAACGGCGGCGAATTGATAACGAAAGATGAGCTTCTGAACCGCGTTTGGCAGGATTCGTTTGTTGAAGAAAGCAACCTCACACGCCATATTTACCGACTGCGAAAAATGTTTGCCGAATACGGTGAATCTGAGGAAATTATCCAAAATGTTCCGCGTCGCGGTTATCGTTTTACGGGCAAAATCGTTCACAAAGTTTTTGAGCAAACCGATGACGAATTTGTTTTCGAACGACACCAAAAGCAACAATTCATCATCGAGGAAATCACTCAAACCAATTCGCCGGAACTGCCGAAGTTAGTAAAATCCAAGAAATTATCCAAGTTTTATTTGCCCGCGATTGCGCTCGTTTCGGTTGCCATAGTTTCAACTTTCGCCTTTTGGCAATGGAAACAAAACGCGGAATTGCGGTCTTTCGACGCGCTGCATTCCGTCAAATTAACTTCGTGGAAATCAACCCGCAGCAACGATTATTGGGATTACCGCTCTTCGCACAGCGGAAATATGATTGCCTATTCTTCGACCAAAGAAGGCAATACGAGCATTTTCGTCAAGCAAATAAACGGCGGTGAAGACATTCGCATCACGAAAGACGATTGGAATAATTCGAGTCCGATTTGGTCGCCCGATGACCAACAAATCGCGTTTGCGTCCGTCCGGGAAAAACAGGCGGGAATTTATCTGTCTCCGTCGTTGGGCGGAACGGCAAATTTGCTCAAAATTGTCGGTGAAGGAAACTTGGCACTTCGCGGCTGGTCAAAAGATGGTTCAACGATTTTTTATGAAAGCAAAGGCAATTTGTTCAAGTTAAATATTGCAAGCAAAGATATTGAGGCAATTACGAATTTTGAACCGGATGAAGCCGAAGAAAGATTTTTCAGCGTTTCACCAAACGAAGATAAAGTTGCGTTCGACGAAAAAAACGACGGGCAAACCGATATTTGGCTGTTGGAAATTCCGGGCGGAAACAAAAAACGGCTGACTAATGATGTTGATGTTGAAAACGGAATTAGTTGGCATTCCGACAATAATCGTTTATTTTACAGCGTTTATCGCAACAATAATGAGCAAATCAACCTTGCCTACGCCGACGGGCGCGAACCGGTGCAGGTCACGCGCGGCGATAGCGATCCCGAATTGATGAATCTTTCGCCTGACGGCACAAAACTTTTTTATTATAATTCGGAAGATAAATCCGATATTGGCGGCATAAATCTCGACACGGGCGAAGAATTTGAAGTTGCCAACGAAACCGAATCCGAATTTTGGGCGGACGCTTCGCCCGACGGAAAATCAATCGCGTATCTTTCAAATTCAACGCATCACGCGATTAAACAATTAACAGATTCGACCGTCATCGTCAGACCGTCTGCCGATAAAACAAGGCTGATGTCGTTCAAAGGCTTGAATCAAAAATGGTTGCCCGACAACAACCGGATTGCATTTCTGCGTTGGGAAGCGGCAAATCAAAGATACAATTTATGGACGTTCAGCACGTTTGACGGCGAAGAAAAACAAATTTCGAACGACGGTATAACACCTCCGGGAACAGCGAGTTTTCCGTATAATCGAACTCAAACGCGGGATTTCAGTTGGTCGAACGACAGTCAAAAAGTCGTCTATGCCGGCAAACAACGACAAAATATTTTGCTCACTTCGATTGAAACCGGCGCGACGATAAATCTAACCAATAATGCCGATCCGAATCTGACTTTTCATTGTCCGCTTTGGTCAAACGACGGCAAACAAATCGCTTACGTTTCCTCATTAAAACCTGCAACGCCAAATGAAAAGTTAAAATGGAGCGTTCATCTATTTGAAAACGGCGAATCAAAAGAGATTTTTGCGACCACTGAAAGTTTGAGATTTCTCGGTTGGGCAAACAATAACCGTGAGCTTTTATTTGAATCAACTGCCGGTGCGATGAAATCCGATCCGTCCGACATCAAACTTTTGCAAATTTCGCTGTCGGGCGAAAGCAAAACTATCAATTCGTTCGAAAAAATCTCAGCCTTGAGTCTGGCTTTGTCGCCGGATGGAAAAAATGTCGTTTTCACGAAAGAAATTGACGGAAAAGATAATGTTTATCTGACCGCAATTGACAAAAACGATGTAAAAAAATTGACTAACAACGCGGATTCTTACCTGTTTTTTGGAAGTTTAGCGTGGTCAGCCGCCAACAAATCTGTTTATTTCGATAAACAGCAGCGAATTAACACAATCTCGATGTTCGAGAATTTTAGATAAAAAAGAGGAAAAAAAACTATGCCGATTGATTTGAAAAAACTTGAAAATGCCAATGAATTAAAAGAACTGCATCAAAACTTAGCCGAATTAGAAAAAAATATAATGAACTTTATTGCCGATTCAAAAAACCACGATCTCGGATTGGTTAGAATAAATACCGTCAATAAAAGACTTATCACGGCAATGGATTTTGGCGAAGGCGACCGAAGATGTCCGATGGGAACAACATTTGATCCAAACACTCAAACTTGCGTCTAACATAAAAATCTATCTGCAACATTTTGCAATCGGTGCGTAAAATCGCCGACTAATTGTAATTTTTATGACTGGAGCGCAAGCATCTTGCTTGCATGAGCGTCGTTTTTTGACGCGAAAAAGCGTTTGTTGACTTCAAATTGAGCATCGGCAAAGGCTTTTTCGCGTTTGAAGCAAACGCTCATTGCAACCGGGACCGCACCCGCGCTCCAGTCAAAACGTCTTAACTTTTCACCGGGGCATTTCGAGTTAAATTTTTAGCAATACTTCGTCCATTTTTGAAAATCGTCAAATTTTCAAACTTCAAACTTGTCAGGCTTCCACACATTTCTTATCATCAAACAAATGTCAGAAACCAAACCAGAACGCGTCTTTTTAATTGATACGATGTCGCATATTTTCCGCGCTTTTTTTGCGCCGATGGGAATGCGGCAGGAACCTCTGCGAAACTCGAAAGGACAGGTCACGCAAGCCGTTTTTGTCTTTACGAATATGTTGCGAAAACTTCTTAATGACGAAAAACCTGATTATATTGCCGCCATTTTCGATTCGCCGGAAAAGACTTTTCGCCACGATAATTTTGCTGCATACAAGGCGAATCGCGCCGAGATGCCCGACGATCTGGTTTCGCAAATGCCTTATATTATTAGAGTTTGCGAAGCCTTTGATATTCCGATCTTGCGGCATCCGGGCTTTGAAGCCGATGATATTATCGGAACTTTGGCTTATAAAGTCGCCGAGAAAGGAATGCAGGCAATCGTTGTTTCAAACGATAAAGATTTGTGCCAACTCGTGCGCGATCCGTTAATTGTTTGTATGCGGCAAAATTCGCAGAACATCAAACGCAAAGTCGCCGTCCCGCCGATTGAATGGTGCGACGAGGCTTGGGTGGAAAATAAATTCGGTGTGCCGCCGTCGAAAATCGTTGATTTGTTGGGTTTAATGGGCGACGCGATTGACAATATTCCCGGTGCGCCCGGAATCGGTGAAAAGGGCGCGACAAAAATCATTCAGCAATTCGGTTCAGCCGAAGAAGCGATGCGCCGCGCTGACGAACTGACGCATAAAACTTACCGCGAATCCCTCCAAAATAATCAGGACATTATCCGTCAATCGGTCGAACTCGCCACCGTCCATACGACGATGGATATTGAACTCAATCTCGATTTGTTCAAACACCGCGAACCGAACCGCGAACTTGCCTATGCGCTTTTCCGCGAACTTGAATTCAGTTCGCTGACGCGCGAATTTGCCGATTCGATGCCGCTTTTTTCAGGTTTGGACGGCGCGGGCGCACCGCTTGTGCAGGCGGAACGGCGTTATTCGATCATCAAAACACGCGAAGATTTGGACAAATTAATCCGCAAACTGTGGGAATCCGAACACTGGAGTTTTCAGGTTGACGATTCAAATTCGCCCGCCAAAGCCGATTCGTTTGCCAAGAAACCGCCGGTCGGAATCGCCATCGCAACCGGCGCGGGTGCGTCCGTTTACATAGATTTAGAGAATTTTGAAGGCGGACAGGAATCAGCAATCGAGCCGCTCAAAGATATTTTATCGAACGGTTTTCTCGAAAAAGTAACGCACGATTTAAAGTGCAATCTCGCGGTTTTGAATAAAATCGGGATCACGCCCGAAGCAGTCCAGGATGACACGCTGATCGCCGCGTATCTGATCGAATCGAGCCGCTCATCATATAACATTCCGCTGCTCGCGCAGCTTTATCTCGGCATCGAAATCGCTAATGAATCGCCTGAAAACTGGACGGAAACGCAGTATCGAACTGCTGAACGCGCCGATTTTGTCTATCAACTTGCGCCCGTTCTCCGCAAAAAAATCACGGAAGACGGACTCGAAAAAATATATACCGAAATTGAAATGCCCGTCACGCCGGTTATTTCACGCATTGAACTTGCCGGTATGAAGGTCAACGTCGAGGCTTTGAAAGGTTTTTCGGACTTCGTTTCGACCGAACTCGAAGGTTTGCGCGAAAAAATTTACGCAATTGCCGGACGCGAATTTAACATCGGTTCACCGAAACAGGTCGGCGAAGTTTTGCAGGAATTAAACATCGCCGGCGGCAAAAAAACCGCGACCGGACAGGTTTCGACGAGCAAGGATATTTTGACCGAACTCGCCGAAACTTACGAAATCGCGCAGTTAATAATTGACTACCGCGAACTCGATAAACTCAAAGCGACCTACGCCGACGCACTGCCGAAAATGATTGACACCGACGGGCGCATTCACGGAAATCTCAATCAAACCGTCGCCGTTACCGGACGGCTTTCTTCGACCGAACCGAACTTGCAAAACATTCCGATTCGCACCGAACTCGGTCAGCAAATTCGCCGCGCATTCATTCCTGAACCGGGCAACAAACTGATTTCCGCCGATTATTCGCAGCTTGAATTGCGCCTTTTAGCGCAGATTACGCGCGACGAACGAATGCTCGACGCGTTTCAAAACGGCGAAGACATTCACGCGCAAACCGCCGAACTTGTTTTTGGCGCGAAAACTCCCGCCGAACTGAAAATTGCCAGAAGAAACGCGAAAATCACCAATTTCGCCATCGCCTACGCCGTCGAAGCCTACGGACTTTCGCAGCGCGTCGGCATTTCCCGCGCCGAGGCGAAACAGGTCATCGAAACTTATTACGACACCTACAAAGGCGTGAAAAAATTTATGGAAGAAACGCCCGAAATTGCCAAAACGCAGGGTTACGTCACTTCGATTCTTGGCAGACGGAGATATTTTCCGTCCATCAACGACCGCAACCACAACGTCCGCCACCGCGCCGAACGCGAGGCGATTAATATGCCGATTCAGGGTTGTTTGCCGTATGAAACAAAGGTTTTGACTTCGCAGGGCTATCGTCAAATCGGTGATCTTTACTTAAATGGCGCAGATGATTTACAGGTTTGGACGGGAACGCATTTCGCCGATTTTTCGGTTCTCAATCGCGGCGAATGCGAACTGGCGGAAATTTATCTTCAAAACGGGCAGATTTTGCGCTGCGACACGCGGCATCAGGTTTTGACTGTTTCCGATGAAGGCTATTCCTGGAAAAATTTTAACGAACTCGAAACAGGCGACAAAATTTGTTCAAGTTTAGCGAAAGAAATCGAATATGGAGAGTTGCCGGAAATTGATTATACATATTTGCCCAAGGCTTTAAACGGACTTCCCTTTTCGATTAGCAAACTTGATGAGAAATTTTATTATTGGCTGGGATTTTATTTCGGGGACGGAGTAATTATTCATAACCCGGATGAAGGACGTTGGAATTTGGTCTATTGTTTCGGCTCTACGCGCAACAAATCAGCAGTTCAACAAATAATTTCCGAAGGTGACGAATATTTTAATTCTCTAGGTCTGCGGACGAACACCCGTTGGCAGTCCGATAAAAAAGCTCAGACAACCGTTTATTCAAAAGGATTTATTGAATTTCTTGTTGAGATCGGTATTGATACTCAGGCAAGAGCCAAAACCAAACGAATTCCGTCTGTAGTCTTCAATAGTCCCCTCGTCCATCGCAAGGCATTTCTAAAAGGTATGTTAGATTCCGATGGATATGCAGGAAAAAACGGAGCAACCAATCCGAGCATTCATTTATGCCAGCGAGAATTAATCGAAGATTTACGACTACTGTTTCGCACGGTCGGGGTCGAATGTAAAATTCGCGGACCTTATCATTACGGCGGTTTTACTTCTCACAGACTTGATTTGATCGGTGGAATGTTAAGTAAATCAATCGGGTTCTGCGATATACCGAAGGTCAAAGTGCCTAAAGTCAATGCTCCGAAATTTATAATTGAAGATTTTCTTGAGAAAATAAAACCGCAGGATTTATTTTCTCATTCGCACAAAGTTCTGCACAGCCGTCTGATTCACGGCGGAACAACATCTGTTTATACATTGGCTGAAATGGTTAAAGCGTCCGGTAAAACGCTTGATTTTCCGATTTTCACATACAGCGGATTAAAAAATAAATATGCGCTCGGCGATGTCGAAACAACTTACACGCTCTCGGTTGATGACGAAATGCACTGTTTTGACTCCGAAGGTATTATTTCAAAAAATACGGCAAGTGATATTGTCAAGATTGCAATGCTCAAAGTTGACGAAACTCTGCGCCGCGAAAATCTCAAAACGCAGATGATTATGCAGGTTCACGACGAACTTTTGTTTGAATCGCCCGAATCCGAAGTCGAAAAAGCAACCGCAATTATCAGGAAGGAAATGGAATCGGCAGTTGAATTAGACGTTCCGCTGCTCGTCGAAATCGGTGCGGGCGAAAACTGGATGAACGCTAAATAATCACTTGAATTTCTATGCAAAATGATTTCTCGAATCTATTTTCACGAATGATTTCTTCATCATTCTCACTCGGTAAATCGGGCGAAATCGTTAGCCGCACCGTTTCAATCGAAAACGAAAATTTCGATTACCAAGCCTACATTCCGCCGCAAACAAAGGACGGCGCAAAGTTGCCGTTGATAGTTTTCCTACACGGCATCCGCGAACGCGGGCAAGGCGGCTATATTTCTGGAATGTTTCAGACACTCGTCGCGCAGTATCTCAAAGCGGTTCCGGCAATCGTTTTATTTCCGCAGTGCCGTCCGAATCGTTTTTGGACGGACGCGCTGATGGATAAAATGGTGATGCGGCAAATCGCACAAATAACGGAAGAATTTTCGATTGACGCGCAGCGCGAATATCTGCTTGGCGTTTCAATGGGCGGCTACGGCGTGTGGCGTTTCGCGGCAAATTACCCGCGCACATTTGCGGCAATCGTCTCAATTTGCGGCGGCAGTCCTTTGACAAGCGGCAACCGTTTTTCGCCAATCGCCGAAAAAATCGGCAAAACTCCGGCGTGGCTTTTTCACGGCGCGGAAGACAAAATCGTCCAAGTCAGCGAATCGCGCAATCTGACGGCGGCAATCAAAGCCAACGACGGAAACGTCAAATACAGCGAATTCAAAGATGTCGGTCACAACGTCTGGCTCAACGCGCTCAACGAAAAAGAGTTATTGCCGTGGCTGCTGTCCCAAAAACTCGATTAAATAAAAATCAAAGGACACTTGCCGTTCATCAGCCAGTGCCTTTCAAATATTTGGTGGAGGTGAGAAGGGTGAAACTCTTAATCTCTGCATTGCGAATCCGTTTATTCAGGACCATCCTTATTTTTTTAGCTTTCGGATATTTTGCCGCCACTTTTTGCAAATGCAGGCAAATTCCCGGTTAGTTGGAACTGCAAATGCCGAGTAATACGATTTACCACAAAAAAATGTGCATTCAAACGAAACTCGGACACTCTTCCGAACAAATGCGGGAGCGTTTGAATCGCCGTGACTATTTTTTAACTCGAACTGAAATCAGGCTTTTTAGCGTTTTCCAAACGCTTTCGGACAAGATTGTCCGAGTTCCGTTAAATAAAAATCTTTGCCTGGTTTCTAAAGGTAAATGGTATAAGACACTCATTCGACCAAACCACCGGAATCAGGTTGTGCGATGAAATTTACTCTCGACAACAATATCACCGCCGGAAAAGCGACGCACAAAGAATTTCAAAGCGGAGCATTGTTCAGCGGAGCGAGTTTCAACGGCAGTTTCGCCGGACAATACAAAGTTTCTCTGACCGTCACGAACAAGCCGGTTGACCAAAATACGCAAGTTGACGGCGGGGAAAAATACCCGCACACGCAAAACCGCTGCGTCGAACTCGTCAAGAATTAATGCGGCAATTTATCAATAAAGGAGAATTAGAGATGAAAAATTTAACAGCAAAATTATCAATAATTTCGGCGGTTTGTCTGATGGCGGTTTCCGGCGTTTTCGCCCAGCAAAATTATAAAATCAAGCAAACGATGTCAATGAACGGGCAGAAAATGGAATCAACCGTTTACGTTCGCGGTTCGCGCAAACGCACCGAAAGCGGCGGTTTTATGGGAATGGGCGGCGACGTTGCGGATGTCGAACAGTGCGATTTGAAACGCAATTTAAAGATCAGCGACAAGAAAAAAATGTATGCGGTCGAACCGTTCGACGACGGCACGGACACGCCAACTCCCGACACAAAAATCCAAAATCCAAAATCTAAAATCCAAAATCAAAAGGGCGGCACAGTAACTTACATTTCCAACATTTCGGACACCGGCGAACGTAAGCAAATGTTTGGTTTGACTGCTCGGCACATTAAAACTTCGATGACGATGGAGGCTTCGCCCGATGCTTGTATGAAGGAAAATATGAAGACGGAAACCGACGGCTGGTATGTTGATCTGCCTTCGTTTTCGTGTCCGATTACGGTTCGTCCGCAGATGCCGCAAATACCGACTGAAAGAAGCGGCGGCTGTCGTGACAAGATGCTTTTCAAAACTTCGGGCGGCGGCAAACTCGGATTTCCTTTGACGATGACGACGACGATGAATATGGGCGACGGCGGCGATATGAGTTTTACGCAGACGCTCGAAACGCTCGAATTTTCCAAAGCGACGCTCGCCGACACACTTTTTGACATTCCGGCAGGTTACGCGCTGACCGACAACGCGCAAAATCTCTACGGCAAACCCGATATGGCGGCGATGATGAGCGGAATGGGAAATATGAACGATGACGTAGATAACCCTAAAAATATACGGACTCCGATGAACAATTCGATGCCGAAAACCAAAAAAGCCGGGACGATTCGCATCGGAGTTTACGCGCCGACCAACAAAGCGGGCGAAAATATTTCGACGACGAATATGCAGAGTTTTTTGATTAAGAAATTAACCGGCGGAAATGTCGAAGCCGTCGCCGTCAGTTCGGAATCCGATGCCAAAGCCGCCGATTGCGATTACGTTTTGACGAGCGATTTTTCCAAATTAAAGCAGTCAGCCGCCGGCAAAATCGGCGGAATGTTCGGCAAAGTAACCGGCGCGGATACTTCAGCCGTCAGCAAATACGAAGCGCAGGTTGATTTCAAACTCGTGCCTTTAACGGGCGGGAAAAACGTCCAAAATAAAGCCGCAAACAAAACCGAATCGGACGTTGACCGCGCGGCGGAAAGCGTTTTGTCACTCGAAGCACAGCAGATTTTGAGCGCGATTCAGAAATAGAAACAGAAGAAATTTCAACCGCGAAACACACGAAAGTTACGATTAAAAATTAATTGATGAGGACAAACTCTAAAAAACAGGTATTTGTCGGTATTTGGAATTTGAAACGAAAAACTTTTCAGATTGAAGGTAAGGCTTATTAATACTTTTCGCGGGTTTGGGCGGAAAACCCGCGAATTAATAAATATTCAAAGCGCGGAACGTCGGAATTTTTTGGCTTTGAATCTTCCGCTTTTATGATTGTTTGTTATTCGATATTTATTTCAATGCTCGAATTTATAATAATGATTTTTTCTTTATTATTTGAATTTGAAAGCAGCATCTGAACTTTCATTCGAGATTCCTCTAAATGTTTCAATCTTTGTTCGGAGTAAGCGTCCGGCTTTCCGAATCTTTCACGGGAACTCCAGTTTTTCAGATTATGGAAATTTATTTTACTGTTCAGCATCTGTAAAAGAATCTCGCGCGCCTCGTTCGGCGTAAATGTTCCTTTGATCAATTCAATGGTTTCGGTTTTTTTCATAATGCTAAATCAATAACAGTTTTTATTTTTTAAAAGTCTTGCTTCTTAATATATTTTCTCAATGATTACGAGGCATTTCACTATTTACGCAAGCAACAAATTACGCAAGCAACAAACAAAGACGAAGCGAAAAACTCATTTTTAATTTGGAAAAAGCTATTGTCCCTGACCTAAGCTAAAGCCCGGTTCGCCGTCAAACGTGCAGAGAGTTTCCATCTTGATTAAGTCCAAGCCGTTTTGGTCAATCCGGTTCATCAGACTGAGAATTTGCGCTTTTGTTACCGTCCCGCCCTTTTCGCCGGAGACAAAGCGGCAGCGCCAGTGATTGGTGCAAAAGGTCTCCGGCATCCCGTTCGGATAAACTTTTACGCCGCGATTGGTAATCATTTGAAGTTCCAAACCGTCGCCGTTCACCTGTTTCACTATCGCGCCCAAATCGTCGGGCGATCCGTGCATCCAATCGAGAAAAACATCCACGCCGACCATCTGTTTGTGCGGAATTCGAATTTCTTTGACAGGTTTAACAGGCGCGGAATTTGTCGGTGCGATTTCGGCGTTCGGGGCATAAACTGCCTGTTTGAAGGTGTTTGGTTTTTGTCCGAGTCGGGCAATGACGGCTTCGGCAAATTCCTTTGTGCCGACCTGTCGGCGGCTCACGCCTTCTTTGAAAATGTCGAAAGTGTGAATGCCGTCTTCGATGGTTTTGAGCCACCCATTATGAACTTTTTCGGCGGCTTCGGTTTGATTGATGTGAACGAGCATCATCACCGCGCCGTGCAATAATCCCGACGGATTCGCCTTGTTTTGTCCGGCGATAAGCGGTGCGCTGCCGTGAATCGCTTCAAACATCGCAATATTTTCGCCGATATTCGCCGAACCCGCGAGACCGACCGAGCCGGCGATTTGCGCGGCTACGTCCGACAAAATATCGCCGTATAAATTCGGCATTACGATGACATCAAACTGCTCCGGCGTGTCGGCAAGTTTCGCCGCGCCGATGTCTATGATCCAATGCTCGTTTTTAATTGCCGGATACTCGGCAGCGATTTCGTCAAAAACTTTATGAAATAAGCCGTCGGTCATTTTCATAATATTGTCTTTGGTGAAACAGGTGACTTTTTGGCGGTTGTTGCGGCGGGCGTATTCAAAAGCGTAACGCACGATTTTCTCGCAGCCGGGACGCGAGATCAGTTTCAGACATTGATAAACATCCGCCGTCTGACGATGCTCGATGCCGCCGTATAAATCTTCTTCGTTTTCGCGGACGATGACCAAATCCATCACCGGATGTTTCGTGCGAACGAATGGCGCGTAGGAAACGCACGGGCGCACATTGGCATATAAACCCAGAGTTTTGCGGACTGTGACGTTCAGAGATTTGTAGCCGCCGCCCTGCGGAGTGGTGATCGGAGATTTCAAAAAAATCTTTGTCCGCCGCAAACTGTCCCACGATTCGGACGCGATGCCTGCCGAGTTTCCCGACAAATAAACCTGCTCGCCGATGTCAATCGTTTCGATGTCCAATTTTGCGCCCGCTGCCTCTAAAATATCGAGCGTCGCCGCCATAATTTCCGGTCCGATGCCGTCGCCGTGCGCGACCGTGATCGGTGTTTTAGAATTAGTCATTTATTATAATCCTTCCTTGGATAGTCTTTAAAAATTTCGGAGCTTGAGCCAAATGACACACCTCCACCCGCAACAAAATCAACCGGATTTCGTTCATAATAGAAAACTGATTTTGTGAAAATTCTTTGTTTTCCGCTACGGGCGGCTGACCATCACTTCGGTCGCTTTAAAAAGAGCGTGAACCTGCATTCCTTTTTTCAGTCCTAACTCTTCACAACCGCGACGGGTAATTATCGAAACAATTTGCTGTCCGCCGACCTCAATCGTGACCTCGGAGAACAAGCCTTCCGTGCTGATCTCCGTGACGATTCCCAAAAGGCGATTGCGAACGCTGATCGGCTCGAAATAAGATTTCGGCTGCGCGGCTTCGAGAATAGCTTTCCCGCCTGTTAAGCGTTCGACTTCCTGCGACGGAATCCGGTGATGTCCGCCGGGTGTTTTTACCGATTCGATTTTACCGTCGTAAATCCACTGTTTGATCGTCGGATAACTGATCCCGATCAATTTCGCCGCCTCTTTCGGTTTCAAACTCTCCATATACGCATTTATACAATTAACTGCTGCAAAGTCAAATTTTACCCGTTCAATCATACGATAATATGCGAATTATTTTATATGATGGCAAAATGTCATTGGCTTGTTCGCAAAATTTATCGCTTGAACTCCCTCAACACAGTTTATAATTCACCGGCAATTCGCGCCGGCAACTCACGTTTTTCCAAGCCGGTAAAATTATTTACATCCGTCGGGCAGAAATCTCCATAGGTAAAAATGTTTCAAAATTTTAACCCAAGCTGCCATTTATTGATATTTGAAAAAAATGAGGGTCTGCTCCTAAAATTTTGTTGCCAGACAAATTCACAAGAGAAGACCTGATATATGCCAAATCACTCTTGCAATATAATGTTTTATTGATGATTTTCTCAAAGCGGGTGGTGATACGCCGCTGAAAGAATCAATGATTTTTTGTGGAGCCGTCAGGGGAAAAGCATCCGAAAGAGGTTTCAGATGCTTTTTTCCAGTGTTTTTTGATTGAAATTTGCGTTAATTGATTTACGCTTCAGCCGAATCTTTGTTAAACAATACCCTTTACGATTAAAGAATATGCAATAGAAAAGGAACTCGGACACGCTTGTCCGAACAAACGCGGGAGCGTTTGAATCCACTTGACTATTTTTCAACTCGAACTGAAACGAGAACTTTTAGCGTTTTCCAAACGCTTTCGGACAAGCGTGTCCGAGTTCCGTTAAAAATCAGTTATTGCCTAGTTTCTAAAGGTAAATGGTATAAGACTCGTTTTACCGCACGACGATCAGTCTGCCGCGCATTGCTTTCGGGTGATTGTCAACGTAGGTATATTCTCCCGGCAACAGCGTGACGGTCAAAACGTGCATTCGCTCGCCAGCAAAAGAGACGGTTCCGGCGATCAACTGCCACGGCGTAACTCTTTGCGTCGTGCCTCTGTAAACGGCGAAGTTGAAGACGAACGGAGCCGGATTGAGATTGTTGAAAGCACTGATCGGCGAAATTTTCCAACCGTTTTTTCGCGCCGACGAAGCCCGTGACCGCGAAAACGGCGGCACGGGTTTAGGTCTCGCCATCACCGAACGAGTCGTCCATCTGCATCAAGGAACAATCGCCGCCAACGCGCCCGACTATGGTTTCATCGTTGAAATTCAACTACCCGCCAAATTTTCCGCAAAAGCCGTCGTGTAAAGCGAATTCATTTTATTGTGTCTTTCGCGGACAATTTATGAATTTGTTTTTGCTAAAAATTCTTCGATTTCCTTTTGCGATTTCAGGCGAATAATCGTCTTTTCGTTTTTGAACTTTTGTAATTTTTCTTCGATTTGCGGCTTTTTTGTCTTCGGGTAATCCCAAATCCATTTGAGAAACTCGAAATCAACTTTTTCGTTGCAGCCTTCCGTCATATCAGGACGATTTGTATTCCGGTATTTGATTCGTCGTTTCAAAACACGGTAAAAGCAAACCGTGCGCGGTAAATCAAGCAAAATCACCGTGTCACAAGCCGTAAGACGAATTTCTATCGTACCGCCAAAATTGCCGTCCATAATCCATTTATCTTTTACAAGCAGATTTTCGAGCGTCTTTTGCCATTCGGCTTTCGGCGATTCAGTCCAATTCGGCTGCCAGTAAAGTTTGTCGAGATGAAAGACTTTAATTCCCGTCAATGCTCCCAAACGGCGCGAAAAAGTTGATTTTCCTGCGCCGCCCGAACCGATGACAAGAACTTTTTTCATAAAGATTTTTAGCCACGAAAAAACACGAATTTCCACGAAAATTATTTGAATTTATTTCGTGTCTTTTCGTGTTAATTCGTGGCTAAATGTTTTAGCTTTTGATTTGATAAAACGCTTTTCTGCCCAAATATCTCGCCGATGAATCCAAATCTTCTTCAATTCTGAGAAGTTGATTGTATTTAGCGATGCGGTCGGAACGCGACAGCGAGCCGGTTTTGATTTGTCCGGCGTTGGTTGCAACGGCTAAATCGGCGATGAATGAATCTTCCGTTTCGCCTGAACGATGCGAGATAACCGCCGTCATATTGTTGGTTTTCGCCAGTTCAATCGCGTCCAGAGTTTCGGTCAAAGTGCCGATTTGATTGACTTTGATCAAAATCGAATTTGCCGCGCCGAGGTCAATTCCCTTTTGCAGAAACTTCGTATTTGTCACAAAAAGATCGTCGCCGACGAGTTGGATTTTTTTGCCGATATTCTGCGTAATTTTCGTCCAACCGTCCCAATCGTTTTCCGCCAAGCCGTCTTCGATGGAAATAATCGGATATTTTTCCGTCCATTCGGTCCAATACGCGATCATTTCGTCGGAAGATAATTCGCGTTTGTCGGACTTTTTGAAAACGTAATTTTTACCGTCGTAAAACTCCGAAGCCGCCGGATCGAGCGCGATCATAATGTTTTCGCCTGCTTTATAACCGGCTTTGTCAATCGCTTCGAGAATCGTTTCAATCGCTTCTTCGTTCGATTTTAAGTTCGGCGCAAAACCGCCTTCGTCGCCGACGCTCGTCGCTAAACCTTTTGCCTTCAACACGGATTTCAAATTGTGAAAGATTTCCGCGCCTGCCCGCAGAGCTTCCGAAAAAGTTTCCGCGCCGACCGGAACGATCATAAATTCCTGAAAGTCCACGTTGTTGTCGGCGTGTGCGCCGCCGTTGATAATATTCATCATCGGCACGGGAATGGTCTTCGCGTTCGTGCCGCCGATGTATCGGTAAAGCGGCATTTCCTGAAACGCGGCGGCGGCGCGGGCGTTTGCCATCGAAACCGCAAGCAGCGCGTTTGCGCCCAAGTTCGATTTGTTTTCCGTGCCGTCGAGATCAATCAAAGTGCTGTCAATCAAAGTCTGATCGAGCGCGTCCAAACCTTCCAAATCATACGCGATTTTTTCGTTGACGTTTTCGACCGCCTTCAAAACGCCTTTGCCCAAATAGCGCGATTTGTCGTCGTCACGCAATTCGACGGCTTCATTTTCGCCGGTTGACGCGCCCGACGGAACCGCCGCGCGTCCGGTCGTGCCGTCTTCCAAGATAACTTCCGCCTCAACCGTCGGATTCCCGCGTGAATCCAAAATCTCCCGCGCCCAAACTGATTCGATTAAACTCATTTTTTATAAAACTCCCAAATAGATTTGTATTAAAACTTGCAGATTAAATTTAACTTGAATTGAAATTTAAAACAAAAAAGCAAGAGCAAGATTTATGGTGAATTAAAAGTAATATTCTTTGAAATGTTTAAATAAATTCTGTTTCTAAAAAACTAAAGCTATCTGATTGGAGCGCAAGCATCCCTGCTTGCATGAACGGCGGTTTTTGCCGTTCACAGGCGATTATTCATCAAAACCCGAAGAAAAAGATTTGCGTAAGTTTTCAGATTTTATTCGAGATGCAAGATGAGTGACGCTTTTGAGCGGTAAAAAACACCGCTCATTGCAAGCAGGATGCTTGCGCTCCAGTCAGACGGCTTCAATCATAATTTGGCGGCTAATTTAGCAAAACATTACTTTTAGTTCGCCGCCGGATTTTATAATTTTGCCTTTTTACTTTTATGACTTTTCCATCCGAACCTTCAAAATTCGGCGTTTATCAACCTTTTCAATCTTGAAAATATGACCGTTGAACAGCACGGTTTCGCCTTCGTTTAATATCTGTCCGGCTTCCGACATCAGAAATCCGGCGATTGTCGTGTAACCTTCGGAAACGGGCAGATTCATTTTCAGACGGCGATTCAGATCACGAATCGCCAAGCCGCCGTCGAGTTGGTAGCTGCCGTCGGACTGCGGCTGAATTTGTTCGTTGACTTCTTCGTCGTGTTCATCGGAAATGTCGCCGACGATCTCTTCCAAAAGGTCTTCGAGTGTGATAATTCCTTCGACTCCGCCGTGTTCGTCAACGACAAATCCGAAGTGAAATTTCTCGCGTTGCATCTGCCGCAAAACGTCTTCAAGCCGTGCCGTATCAACGACATACATCGGTTTTTGAACAACTTTTTCGAGCTTGAAAAGTTTCGGACGAAGGAGAAACGGCATCAAATCTTTGCTGTGAATAAATCCGGCAATATCGTCGAGCGAACCGCGATAAACCGGCAGACGCGAATAAGCGTGTTGGCGAAAAGCGCGGGCGATTTCCTCAAGCGAACAGTTTTCCGAAATAGCGACGATTTCCGTGCGCGGAACCATCGCTTCCTTGACGGTCGTTTCCGAAAACTCGAAAACCTGATTGATTAATTTTCGCTCTTCCTCGTTCAAATGCCCGCTTTCCTGCGAGATTTTGACAAGTTGGCGAATCTCGTCTTCGGTGTAAACCGCGCTTTCATCGAGCGAAGCCTTTAAGCCGAGCAGTTTGCCGATTGCACCACCCGCCAAATTCAGAACCCACAAAATCGGCGAAAAAACCTTAGCGAAAAGTTCGAGCGGACGCGCCGCGACCAATGCAAAAGTTTCCGCTTTTTCGAGCGCGAACATCTTCGGCACGAGTTCACCCAGAACGACGTGCAAAAACGACACGACGCTGAACGAAATAATAATTGCGACAATGTGCGCGATGTAGGCGGCAGTGCCTTCGGTCGCAATTTTCTCCGCGAGCGGCTCGATTAATTTAGCAACCGTTGGTTCGCCGACCCAGCCGAGCGCAAGCGACGCAAGCGTCACACCAAGCTGCACGGCAGAAATAAAAAGCGTCGGATTACTGAGCAGCCGCAGAGCAGCCGCCGCGCTTTTACTGCCTTCTTCGGCACGGGTTTCAATGCGCGTTTTCCTGACGGAAACGAGCGCAAACTCTGACGCAACGAAAAAAGCGTTAAGTCCGACAATTACAAATAATAAAACAAGTTCAATTATTACTTCGGTTGCCGAGATTGAAGCGTGTGTGTCTTGAAAGAAAAGTAGCAAAATACTGGCAGGACCGTCCATTCGATTTTAAGTTTCAGTTTTTTGGATTTTCGTGTAAAAATCCGTTTTAATTCCTCTATAAATAAATTTTCCGCCCAAAAAGCGGCTGAGATTTTAGA
Organism: Pyrinomonadaceae bacterium; assembly: GCA_965247805.1. GTDB lineage: Bacteria > Acidobacteriota > Blastocatellia > Pyrinomonadales > Pyrinomonadaceae > JAFDVJ01. Next base: position 848,544 of record OZ252034.1, on the reverse strand, counting down.
TTATAACACATAACAATTACCTTGTGTGCGACTTTTTCAGTCAATAATCAAACCTGCTAATTGAAGCGGTTGATTGCCTAACATAATATTCATAAAGACTCCGACTGTATGCGATAAAATCTTCCGATTAATTCGGTTTTGATAATGCCAGAGATCTTTGACTTTGATTTTTGCGATTTCAAATCTATCGGTTAATTGCGAGCCGACGGTTTCAACCCGTTTTCGCCAATAACTTGTGCGGCGGACAAGTTGGACTTCTTCGGCGGTTGTTTTCATATTGCTTCGGACAGGCGTAACAACCTGTGTTTGTTGGACTTCTTGCCACAGTTTTTGTTGATACTCGTCAATAAATCCTTTATCGGCAGGCACCATCCCGGCAAAGTTTTCGAGCAAGGTTCCGAGATGGTGGACATCGTGCGTGCGGGCTGAGAGCAGCGGATAATTGATAATCATTCCGCAACGCGAAACTCGCAGTCCGAGTTTGAAGCCGTAATAATTCATCTTTTTGGCGGCACAATGTCCGTAATCAGCAAGCCCCGCAAAGCGTTTATCGCGGTTGCCGCCACGCGTATAAGTGCAAACCGGCAGCGGCAGAGTGTCAATCGGTTGCAGCCGGTCATAGCTTTGCCCACAGATTTGGGTAATCTTTTGCTGACAGAGGGCTTTGACTTGCCACAAATTAGCCGATTGGCGGGCATAATTGGTGCGATGCGGAAGGTTCGGAAAAAAATGTAAATAGTGTTTCTTGAAGTATTTATAAGCGTCCAGATCAGTGTTCTTTTTGAAGAACTCGGCGCAGATTTCAATCGTGATAACTTCCGCGTCGGTCAGTTTGGGCGGAAAACCTGCCCGCCGAAATTTGTAATGTTTTTCGATAGATTTCATTAAATCAGCTACCAAATCGTAAACAAAAATGATAAAAATATCTTGTTCCAAAGTGTCAAACTCCTGTGATTGAAGATTTTGTGCAAAATCATTTTACAGAAATTGACATTTTGGAACACCTAAAAAAAGTCGCACACAAGGTAACAATTATCACCTGAAAGTTTTTAGCTTTCGCATTTCTCAAAGGGATTTATCTATCAGCTTTCAGTTATCAGTTATCAGCTATTCCGAATCGTTGGAGAATTTCACTTCGGAATAACTGATAGATAATAGCTGAAAGCTGATAGATTCAGAACTAAAAAAGCCGTTTACAATTTATTTTAGATGTTGAATAAATTTTGTTCGTGAACATCAATCAATTCCTGAATCAAAAACTGACACGAACCGCAGCCGGTTCCGGCATTGCAAATCGCGCCGACTTCCTCGGCTGTTTCGGCGTGATTTTTGGCGATGACATTTTCAATCGTTTCTTCCGAAACGCCGAAACAAGTGCAGATTAAGGCTTTTTCGCCCGTGAATTCTTCGATTTGCAGTGCGCGAAAATCGCCGAAAGCCGAATGCAGTGCGTCGAAACAAATCTCCGCGCAATGTCGGCGGTTTTCGGTAAATTCACTTGCAATCACGCCGAATAATTCCGCGTGATTTAAGCCGTGCAGTTCGGTCAGTTTGCGCCCGACGATTTTTTCCGTCAAAACTTCCGCCGCCGCAATCGCAAAACCGCAGCCGTTCGTTTGATATTTCGCGTCGCGGATTTCCTTTGTTTGTCCGTCAATTTCCAAATAAAACCGCACAAACGACCCGCAGACAAAACTCGCGCCCGTGCCGACCGCATTTGTTTCGGCGGCTTTTCCGGCACGTTGCGGATTTTGAAATCTTGCGTTAATCTTCGACGGATAAAAACTCACGGTTTAATTTTTAACGCTTGAAGGGCGAAGGCGCAAAGGTGCAAAGGATTTTATTTTGCAGGAACAGCGGGCGCACGAAACGTGCAACCCTTCCTGACCTGAAATTTAATGCATCTTGATCTTTTTTACTTTCAATTGAATTCAATAAACAGTTTGAAAGAGACAAGTTTCACTAAATCTCAGGTCGGGAAGGGTTGCGGTTTCCGCGCCCGCCAAATTTTCATTTCCATTTAAGTCAAGCTGCAAACATTTCTTTTTCTGACAAGTTTTTATTTAATCTTCGTGTGTTTTGTGAGCAAAATCTTCATTTTCGCGCTTTTGTCTTATTTATCGTGTAAAATAATTCTGATGCGAGTCTTTTACTTTTGCCTTTTTACTTTTGCCTTTTGCCTTACGTCGGCGTGTCGTCCGGCAGCCGCGCCGGTTTCGATTGGGAACAAACCCGTTTCGATTAATGACGTGCCGACGACCAATCAGCCTCTGCCGCTGGCGAAACCGCTCGAAGAAATGACCTGGGCGGAATTTGACGGCAAAACAAATATGGACGGAAACACGAAAAAGTTAAAGGATTTGCAGGGCAAAGTCGTGATTCTTGATTTTTGGGCGACGTATTGCCCGCCGTGTTTGGTCGAAATTCCGCATCTCAAAGAACTGCAAGCAAAATACGGCAAAGAAAATTTGGAAGTAATCGGCTTGCACGTCGGCGGCGCGGATGACCGACCGAAAGTTCCGCAATTTACTGAGAAACTTAAAATTGATTACACGCTCGCCACGCCCGAAAACGAACTGACGCGCTTCGTTTTCGCCGACACCGACAGCATTCCGCAAACCGCGATTTTCGACAGAAAAGGAAAATTAATCAAAAAAATTGTCGGTTTTGACGTGGAAATTAAAGGAGTTTTGGACGCGACGATTGAACAGACGGTCAACGCGAAAAATTGAAATTATGAAACTTTTACTCACAAGCCTCGCGGCGATTTGCGGACTGACGACACTGGCGGTTTTAATTTTGTTTGTGACGGTTTTATTCGCTTGGCTGAATGGCGGCGGAAACGTCCTGCTGCCCGGACTCGGTTTAATCATCGGCGCACCGCTTATTTTGCTGATTCTTTTTGTCGTCGGCGCGGCGATGTTCTTTTTTACCGTCTTGTTCATCCGCAAAATTTTCGCGCTTCGCTTACGTTAGAAACAGCGATTTTATGTCTTCAAAAAGATTCATCACGCTCGGAACCGCCAGTCAAGTGCCAACTCGTGAACGAAACCACAACGGTTATTTTTTGCGTTGGGACGCGGAAGGTTTTTTGTTCGATCCGGGCGAAGGAACGCAGCGGCAGATGATTTTCGCCGACGTTTCCGCGTCGCAAATTACCAAAATCTTTATCACACATTTTCACGGCGATCATTGTTTGGGACTCGCCGGAGTTTTGCAGAGACTTTCGCTCGACCGCGTGCCGCAGACGGTTCAGATTTTCTATCCGGCAAGCGGTGAAAAATACGTTGATAATCTGCAAAGCGCGTCAATTTATTACAATGTTGCAAACATCGAAAGAGTTCCGACTTTCGCCGAAGGAATTATTTTTCGCGGCAAAGATTACGTTATCGAATCATACAAACTCGATCACACTGTCGAATCTTGGGGTTATCGAATCAAGGAAAATGACGGCGTTTCGCTTTTACCTGAAAAACTCGAAAAATACGGAATTCGCGGGCAAGATATTGGTAAATTGAAAAATACAGAATCGCTCGAAATTAACGGCAAAACGATTTCCGTCGAAGATTGCAGTGTCAGGAAGAAAGGTCAAAGTTTCGCGTTTGTGATGGACACGCGATTGTGTGAAAACGCTTTCAAACTCGCCGCAGACGTTGATCTGCTCGTTTGCGAATCAACTTATCTTTCGACGGAAACGACCGAAGCGATTTCAAACGGACATTTGACTGCCGCGCAAGCCGCCGAAATCGCGCGTCAGGCAAAAGCGAATTTACTTGTCTTGACACATTTTTCGCAAAGATACCAAAATATTCAAGACTTTTTATTTGAAGCGCAAACGATTCATCAAAATACTGTGGCAGTCAAAGACGGCGATTTTGTTGATTTACCGAAGAGAAAATAAAATGTTTGATAGTGAAAAAATATAATGTTGAAATAAAATTGAAACTTGAGCGGGCGCGCAAAGCCGCAACCCTTCCCGACCTGAAATTTGCAGTTTCTTTGATTGTTTTACTTTTATCTATTTTCAAAAAGCAGCGGCAAAAGACAATTTCCATCAAATTTCAGGTCGGGAAGGGTTGCGGCTTCCGCGCCCGCCAAAGTTTCAATTTTATTCAATTATTCTTTTTACTTTATTGGATAATAATTTTTATAATTTTTTATGCGTGATATTCCGGTCGGAAACGGCTGTTTACTTGTAACATTTGACGATAAATATCAGATTCGGGACGTTTATTTTCCGCACGTCGGGCAGGAAAATCATTCGGAAGGCTTTCCGTTTCGCTTCGGCGTTTGGGCGGACGGCGAATTTTCGTGGGTTTTCGAGGACGAATGGCGGCGTGAGTTAAAATATCTGCCTGAAACGCTCGTGACGGTCGTTAAATTAACCAACGAAAGTTTGGGTTTGCAAATCATTTCAAACGACACGGTGGCAAGCCACGAAAATATTTTTCTGCGGCGTGTGCGTGTGTCGAATCTGCTTGATAAAAAGCGTGAAGTGCGCGTTTTTCTGCATCACGATTTTCGGCTTTATGAAAACAAGGTCGGCGACACGGCTTATTACGATTCCGACGCGCTGGCTTTGATTCATTACAAAAAGCATCGTTATTTTCTCATCAATACCGCGCCGCATTTCGACGATTTTTCGACCGGGCGCAAGGCTTTCCGCGATCAGGAAGGAACTTGGCGCGACGCAGAAGACGGCGTTTTATCGGGCGGCGCGAAGACGGAAGGCTCGGTGGATTCGACCGTGCAGGTCAGTTTCGCGCTCGAAGCAAACGGCACATACGAGTTTTTTTACTGGATTGCCGCCGCCGATTCACACGCGGAAGTGATGCGGCTCAACGCCCACGTTCTCGACGAAACGCCGCAGACTTTTCTCGATTACACGGAAAATTACTGGCGCGCGTGGGTTAATAAAAACGATGTTGATTTCGGCAATCTCGCGCCGGAAATCGTTGCGCTTTACAAGCGTTCGCTGCTCATCGTGCAGACGCAGATTGACCGGCGCGGCGCGATTTTGGCGGCGAACGATTCGGATGTCACCGACCGCGCGACCGATCATTACAGCTATCTTTGGACACGCGACGGCGCGTTTGTCGCCAATTCGCTCGACCTTGCAAATTACCGCCACATCACGCGCAAGTTTTATCAATTTTGCAGCGAAATCGTCCACGACAGAGGTTATTTTCTGCAAAAATACAACGCCGACGGGACGGTTGCTTCGGGCTGGCACACGGCTTGGGACAAACATTCAAAAAAGCCGCAATTGCCGATTCAGGAAGACGAAACCGCGCTGATTTTGTGGGCTTTGTGGCAGCATTACGAAAGATACCGCGACATCGAATTCGTGCATCTCCTTTATCGCAATCTAGTTACGCGCTGTGCCGATTTTATGGTCGCGTTTCGACACGCGGAGACGAATCTGCCCGCGCCGTCGTGGAATTTGTGGGAAGATCGGCGCGGAATTCACACTTTTACCTGCGCGTCGGTTGTCGCCGGACTTCGTGCAGCGGCAAATTTTGCGCGGCTTTTCGGCGAAGTTTCCCGCGCTGAAATTTATGAAACTGCGGCGGACGAAATTACCGCAGCGATGCGCGAACATCTTTACAGCGCGAAACTCAGCAGATTTTTACGCGCACTGCATTTTCACAACGACGATCATTACGAAGCCGACGCGACGATTGATGCTTCGCTTTTCGGCACATTTTATCTCGGCGCGTTTGATGCGCGTGATGAAATGGTCGTCAAAACGATGAAGGCAATCGAAAAGAACTTATGGATTGACACGAAAATCGGCGGCGTGGCGCGTTTTGAAAACGATCCGTATATGCGTTTCGCGGGCGAAAATCAGCCGAGCAACGCGTGGTTTATCTGCACGCTCTGGCTTGCCGATTACCGGATTGCGATTGCGAAATCCGCCAAAGATTTAAAAGGTGCGCTCGAAATTCTCGAATGGACGGTCAAAAACGCACTGCCGTCCGGCGTTTTAGCGGAACAGGTCAATCCGCTCAACGGCGAACACGCATCCGTTTCGCCGCTCACCTGGTCGCATTCGACTTTTATCGCAACGGTGATAAATTATTTGAAGAAAAGCAATGAATTGGAAAAATAGAACTGCTGAAATAATGGATAATTGATATTTGTTACTTGATAAATCCGAAGAATATTATGAAAGAAAATATTTTGCTCGAAAAATCATACCAATTTGCTCTGCGGATAGTTAAACTTTGCCGTTTTTTGAATGATGAAAAACACGAATTTGTTTTGTCTAAACAAGTTTTAGTGACAGGCACATCCATCGCCGCTCAAATCGAAGAAGCGCAGCAAGGCGAAAACCGGGCAGATTTTTCACATCAATTAACCATTGCCAATAAACACGCTTTCAAAACAAATTTCTGGCTGAGATTGTTACGCGACGGTGAATATTTGAGTGATAAACAAACAAAATCACTTCTGGAAGATTGCGAAGAACTACAAAAAATCTTGATTTCAACGCTCAAAACAACCAAAAAAACTTTGGAAACTTAAAACATATTTATCAATTATTCATTATCAAATATCAATTATTTCAGTAAATAAGCGATGCCGAAAAACTGGACGGAAGCAAAATTGCAAAATTTGATTACGAGCGAAATCGAGGAATCTTTGACGCTCGAATATAAGGCGGCTGAGTCTCTCGACCGCGTTGAGGCGAAGAAAAAGGAGATTACGAAGGACGTTTCGGCGATGGCGAATTCGGCGGGCGGAATTATTGTTTACGGAATCGGCGAGTTTTCCGAGCCGGAAAAGCGTTATTTGCCCGAACGAATTACGCCGGTTGACCGCCGCAAATATCCGCGCGAATGGGTCGAGCAGATCATTCAGGCGATTCGTCCGCGCATTGACGGCATCGTGATTCATTCGGTTAATCTGAGTTCGGGCGAAAACGATGTCGCGTTTGTCATCGAAATTCCGCAGAGCAACACGGCGCATCAGGCAAACGATCATCGTTATTACAAACGCTTTAATTTTCAAGCCGTGCCGATGGAAGATTACGAAATCCGCGACGTGATGTTTCGTGAACAAACGCCGAATATTGCACTCAATTTTTTGATCGAAATTACAAATGACGCGCAGAATCTGGTCGTTCAGGCGCAAAATAACGGCTCGGCATTCGCGCAGTTTGTCGCCGTCTTTCTCGATGCGCCGGTGCCGATTTTGCAAGATACCGAAAACAAAATGAATCTCAAAGACGGCGGCAGATTTTATCGTCATCGTTTGACGAATCTCAATCAGGAATACGCCGACGAGCATTTTAAGGCAAATTTCCCGCTGCTGCGAAGTATGGCGATGAGTTGGAAAATTCCGTTAGGTGAAAAACTCGACGAATTAAAATCGCAGGATTTATTAATCAAATGGAAAACCTACGCCGACAACGCTCTGCCGAAGGAAGGCAAAATTTCTTTGAAGGAAATTGAGATTGTTGATTTGAGAAGAAACCGCGAACAGATGTAACATCTATTTTTATAATCAACAAATTATGCGTAGAGCGAAAATTTTAGCAACACTCGGACCTGCATCAAACACGCAGGAAATTATCGAATCAATGATCCACGCCGGACTTAACGCCGTGCGGATCAATATGTCGCACGGCAGCTACGAAGAGCATTCGGAAACGATCAAACGTGCCAAAGCCGCCGCGAAAAAACTCGATTCGCCGCTGGCGATTCTGGTTGATCTTTCGGGTCCGAAGATTCGCACCGGATTATTGCAAAACGCGAAACCCGTGATGCTCGAAGCCGATGCCGAATTCGTCATAACGTCACGCGACATCGAAGGAAATTCGAGCGAAGTTTCAACCAATTTCAAAGAGATTCCGAAGCTCGTGGCGAAAGGCGATAAAATTTTGCTCGACGACGGCGCGATTGAATTAACGGTTAAAAAAGTGACGAAAACCGACGTGACAACAACAATCGTCAATGGCGGAATTTTGTCCGAACGTAAAGGAATCAACCTGCCGAACACGAAACTTCCGATTCCGAGTCTGACCGACAAAGACCGCAAAGATTTGGAATGGGCGATGACGCAGGATGTTGATTACATTGCGCTTTCGTTCGTCCGGCAAGGTTCGGACTGCAAGGAAGTTCGGGATTTAATCAAAAAACTCAACACGCGCAAATGGGGCAGACCGCTGCTCGTCGCCAAGATTGAAAAAGCGGAAGCGATGGAAAATCTTGATGACATCATCGCCAACACGGACGGATTAATGGTCGCGCGCGGTGATTTGGGCGTGGAAACGAGTGCAGAACTTGTGCCGGTTTATCAAAAACAAATCATCGAAAAATCGGTAATGAATGACAAATTCGTGATTACGGCGACGCAGATGCTGCAATCAATGGTCGAAAATCCGCGTCCGACCCGCGCCGAAGCGTCCGATGTCGCCAACGCCGTCTGGGACGGAACCGATGCCGTAATGCTCTCGGCTGAAACCGCCGCCGGCGCGTATCCGATTGAATCGGTCGCTACGATGAAACGCATTATTGACACGGCGGAAACCGTCAAAACCGCGAAATTAAAACGCCCCGTCAAATTTTCGGAAGCACCGACGGGACGAACTTCGCAGGCGTTATGTAAAGCCGCCGCGATGTGCGCGCGGGAAATTCTCACTGACAAAATCGCCGTTTTCACCGAATCCGGCTTAATGGCGCGGCGTTTATCGTCCGTTCGTTCAGGACTTTCGACCTTTGCGCTGACCAACACGGAAGAAGTCCGCAACCAATTATCGTTAATCTGGGGCGTTGAACCGATCTGCAACGAAGCTGCCGAAACGACCGAACAAATCCTTCAAGACGGCGAAAAAACTCTGCTCGAAGCCAAAGTCGTCGAAAAAGGTGAAACCATCGTAATGATGGCAGGACGACTTTCCGGTTTAGGTTTGTCGAGTTCCGTCGTCGTCTGGACAATCGGCGAAAACACGCCGCGCCGGTAATCAAAAAAAAACGGCTGAAAAGAGTTTGTCCACGAAAGACACCAAAATTACGAAAAATAAACCTCAAAGCTAAATATGAGAAACAAGGGGTCGAATAAAATCTATGTTTTTTGAAAATAACTGAAACAGCGAGAAAAGCGGGCGCGGAAGCCGCAACCCTTCCCGACCTGTCAATAATTTCAACCTGACTGTTTTAATTTGGGCTTGAATTCAAGTTTGAATTCTATATTCAAGACAAAACAAATTTCAGGTCGGGAAGGGTTGCGGCTTCCGCGCCCGCCAGACTAAAGGCTTTTCCACTATTTCTTAACCCTTGATTCACACTAATTATATTTTTTGTCTTATTTTCGTTTAATTCGTGTCTTTCGTAGGCAAGTTCTTTATTTTTTATGATACTTCGACGGCAGATTTTCGCGTCCCCAACGCAGTGTTTTGCTCATCCAGACGAGTTCGTCGAGAAATTCTTTGACGCGGCTTTCGTAGGCTTTTTCGTCAATCAGTTTGCCTTTTTTATCGAACAAAGTTTGCACTCGCGGGAAATTCAAATCCGTAAAAGTCGGCGTTAAACCGAGTTCACGCACCATCGGCAGACAGGCTTCGATGACGCGCACGCCGCCCCAAACCTGCGCCGAAACTCCGGCAAACGCGACCGCTTTGTGAATATATTCGGGCAGCAGCAAGTCTAAAACCGACTTCAAACTTCCCGGATAGCCGTGATTATATTCGGGTGTCACGATAATTAAACCGTCGGCGCGAATTATCGCGTCGCGCCATTCGGGAAAATCGTTTTTCAGTTCCATTCCGTAATCGTCTTGCGGCAATTTAAAGTCGCGCACGTCGAAAAGCTGCGTTTCAATTTCGCCCTTGCGCTCCTTAATTTTTTTCAGTAACCATTTCGCAACGTGTTCACTTTCGCGCCCATTGCGCGGAGTTCCGAGCAGAACGGGAATGAATAATTTGTCATCGCTCATATTTTTTATATTCTACCGCCTTTAAATTTTATTCCGATTATTTCACAATCAGAACGGGAAGCGATAGCGACCGTGTAAACTTCGCTTTTTGCAAGGTCAAAATAATACCGAGCGTGATTTCTACTTTGATTACACAGGTCGCTATCGCTTCCCGTTCTGACTTATATTTTATGGCTTATCGAAAAACACCGGAAACTGACGAAATTCTCAAAACCTTGCAAAAAGACAAGGAATCAACCGATTTTGAGCGGATTCGCTGCCCGTTGTGCGAGTGGCGACCGACCGCTTCGAGCCGCTGGTATTGCGCTGATGCAGATGCGCCCGAATATTTTTACGGCGGCTGTTACACGAGTTGGAATACGTTTGAAACACGCGGAAAATGTCCGACGTGCGCCCATCAATGGCGTTGGACTTCGTGCCTGAGTTGTCATCAATGGTCGCGCCACGAGGATTGGTATGAGAGTAAAAAGGATTAACGGCTGAGATGACGTGGGGCGAAACCGCCAACACGCAACTCCGAGTTAAACGAGCGACGTGATAAGAAAGTCGCTGTTTCGCCCTCACGTCCATTGAATTGGTGCGACACGAAAGTCGCTTGATTAGCTGTGATGCTAAGAGAAATCTTTCACATCACCGATTGTTCTCCCAATCCGATTCTACCAAAGTATGCGTTGCTGGCAACGGCAGGGTGTAAAGCCTTTGGGACAAAAGCGGAACTTCTGCCAGCATCAAGGCGGACGATTTCGCCAGAATAGGACGATATGGTTAATGAAAGTGAACTGCCGATAAACTTCGTGATGGACAAGCAGCCAAAGATGCTGACTAGGCTGTGACCAAAAGGGTGAGTAGCCAAGACCGGAAATTCAATTCGTTTCCGGCGGAGATGTTGAGCTACCGGAGAAAAAGCAGAACCTAAGTCGTTCGTGGTAATCAAGCGGAACGTGGCAAGCCTGTAATCGTCCTCGCCAGAGGAAAGCAAGCCGCAAGGCGAGCCGATGCGGTTGCAGGTATGGGATAACCGAAAAAGCGAAGGCTTGGCTGTAATGGCAGAGATACGGATTGAAACATCATCCGGCGTGAAAGCGAGCAGACTTCGGGATTGGTCTTTGCCAACAAGAAAAGTTGTTGAATCTGTCAATGGAAGAAAGCAAATGATGGCGGTTGCTTTGGCAACTTAGCTGGTGCGCTTCTGGTTGTCGAAAGGCAATAACAGACAGCCTCTTATTATTGTTGAGTCGGCGGTAGAAGCCGACGCGTTCCTTCTGTGGAGCGTTTCAAAGGCTTGAGCCGTGTGCGATGAAAGTCGCAAGCACGGTTCTTAGGAGAGGGAGCGACGGTAACGTCGCTTCCTTATCCGACTTGGGCGGCGTGTTTCAGTAAAGTGTCGCTTATGATTTATAAGCTCTTTAGCCGCAAAAGACACATCGTTTCAAAAAGCAATATCTTTTACTTGTGGCGGCTTCCGAAACACGCCATTTGCGGAACGCATAACACACACTAGGTATAATGACGAGTAACGCCATCACGTCCCACGTGCAAAAGATACCGACTTTGTAAAGCGGTAGATACTGCCACAATCCCCAACGGTCAATGACAAATTCCTCAAACATCACCCAACTGTTGAAGAAAGTTAGAGCAACGGCTATTTTGACAATCAACGGAAGCCGCGCTACGTGTTCTTTGCTCATAATTTTTTATCTCTCAAGCGAATTTCTTAACATTAACATTGCGACAATACCAAACGCTAGAGGAAATAGTCCGATAAATTTAGTCAGCTACATTTTAACGTGAAGCCGCCCAACGATTGAGATGACGTGGGGCGAAACCGCCAACACACAACTCCGAGTTAAAAAGACTTGTTGATAAGAAAGCCGCTGTTTCGCCCTCACGTCCATTGATTTGTTCGCTGTGTCTTTATTTCAAACGCGCCGCCTAAAACTTCGGATACGGATAGAAAAAAGTATATGTCCGATAGAAGAAATCGCCAAGTTTTTTGATTTCATCTTTCGCGTAATCAGCGGAACGGCTCGGTCCACATTCTCTATAGATGAGAAGCTGTCCGTGTTCACGCGGCGCAAAAACTAAAATTCGTTTGCCGACGCTCAAGTCAAGGTCGTTGCACATTCCCGGAACATCGAAACTTGCTAAGGCAGCAATTTGCGATTGGCGTTTGCCTTTCCATTGCTTTTCAACTTTGAAAGTTACTCGATAAAAGAAATATTTTAAGTCTTCGTCTTCTGTTTTATCTTCAGGACGTTCCTTAAATTCAGTTACTTCGCCGACAAAGACTGCATCTGAATCTCGAAACTTTTGACGCACACTTGGGTCGGCGCAAGAACAAGCGTAAGCCAGCGACGAACCAAATGTTAGCAAAACAAATAAAATTGAGAAGTGAAAAATTACTTTCATATTACACTCGTTTATGAAAACCAAGAAACAGCGAACTATTGATTGACCGGAACTATTCCTGCCAATCATCCATTTTAGCTACTTATGCGGATTCATTCCGCATAAGTAGCGGATTTCGTGTATTATGAAGAACCGTTCCGCATAAGTATCTTAATATGCGGATTGATTATACGACAAGATTCGACAATTTCAATAAAAATTTTACGCAAATGACACAAAAAGTTAAATTTCTCGACCAAGTTCGCGCCGTTGCGCGAGCGAAACATTTAAGCAACCGCACGGAAGATACTTATCATAATTTTATCAAGAGATTTATTTTGTTTCATAACAAACGTCATCCGAACGAAATGGGTGCGACCGAGATAACGGAGTTTTTAACGGATTTGGCGGTTAATGGAAAGGTTTCGGCTTCGACGCAAAATCAAGCGTTCTTTTCTTTGCTGTTTCTGTATCGTGATGTTTTGCGGGTTAATTTGCCGAATATCGAAGGTGTTGTTCGTGCTAAACGTCCCGAACATTTGCCGGTTGTTTTTACTCCGAATGAAGCAAAGGCAATTTTAGCAAATCTGAAAGGAGTTCCGTTTCTCGTCGCAAGTTTGTTATACGGCGCAGGTTTGCGCCTGACGGAAGCCCTGCATTTGCGAGTCAAAGATATTGACTTTGAGATGAATCAAATTACGGTGCGTGACGGCAAAGGTGCGAAAGACCGCGCGACGCTTTTGCCGGAATCTTTACGCGAACCGCTTAATGAACAATTGGCGAAGGTTAGATTTATTCATACCGAAGATTTACGGCGCGGCTTCGGCGAAACATGGATGCCTTACGCTTTATCAAGAAAATATCCGAACGCCGCTAAAGATTGGAAATGGCAATACATTTTCCCGTCCGCCAAACTTTCACCGACCCGCGAAGACGGCGTTGTGCGCCGCCATTACACTTCCGATTCGACAATTCAAAAAGCGGTCAGAGATTCGATAAAACGTGCCGAAATTATCAAACACGGAAACTGCCATACTTTTCGACACAGTTTTGCGACGCATCTGCTTGAAAATCAATATGACATTCGCACCGTGCAGGAATTGCTCGGACACAAGGACGTGCGGACGACACAGATTTATACGCACGTTGTTCAAAACAAATCATTCGTCAAAAGTCCGCTCGATAATTAGAGCAAATTCAAGTTTGATATATGAGGCAGAAACCTGCGCGTCGAACTTGGGTGCCTCAAGCCTGAGCATTTTACACCCTTGCTCACGCGCGGGTTTCCGCCCTCGAAAAATTAGCGGTATAAACAGAATTTACGGAGGTCGTGTTGGTATAGAAATTGGCAAACTCGATGGTGTGCGCCGAGGCTTTTCCGAAGACGGATTTTAGATGTTTTGTAAATTCGTCGTCGGGCGCGTCGTTTGACCAGAGAGCGAATACGCCGCCGGTTTTGAGTTGTCGGCGGAGCGATTCGAGTCCTTCGATGCTGTAAAAAGATTCGTTTTTTTCGTTGAGAAAATGTTTCGGCGAATGGTCAATGTCGAGTAAAACAGCATCAAACTTTCTTTGATTATCAAAACCCGTTCGCGCCAGTTCAAAAAAATCACCCGTTCGCAATTCGCAGCGTTTGTCAGCCGTTATAATTTCTCCCAACGGCACGAGTTTTCGCGTGTGCCAATCAATTAATTCCTGAAATTTATCTATCACGAGCAAGGAGCGAACATTTACATTTTCCAGAGCCGCCGCCGCCGTATAACCCAAACCGAGACCGCCGACCACGACATCGAGTTCGCCCGTCAGTCCTGCCAGACCGAGATTGGCGAGTTCGATTTCGGCTTCGGTAAAAAGGCTCGACATCAGGAATTCATCGCCGAGTTTGACCTCGAAAACTTGCCTGTTTTGCAGCAGTGGTTCGGGACGACGGCGCAAAATCAAATCGCCGAGCGGTGTTTTGTGATAGGCGAGTTCTTCAATTTTCATAAACAAATAAATAATTTAACCGTTAAGCAGCCGGTCTGTGACCGGCGATGTAAAATCAACCCATCGCGGTCAAAGACCACTGGCTTAACGGTGGATTTGCTTATTTTTCAACTTTTTATTTGGCGTTCAAAACCTGCGCGACGGTTTCTTTTTTCAAGCCTTTGCCGTTTTTATTGTTGTAATCGCTCAATGAAATCTGCGGATCGCGCCAAGCGTCGAGATGTCCGACCTGGTGAACGCACTGAATCGTGCAGGTTGGGGCGCACCATTTTTCGGTGATGTATTCGCGGCGCATATCGTTATGCGTGTATTCGTGCAGGGAAATTCCCGGCGTGCCGCGTTGCTGCGAACACCAACTGACGATTCCCGCTTCGTCAACATACAAATAACGCGCTCCGGCGCGGCATTTCCAATCGTATTCGCCGCCGTCAACTAATTTGTCCTGAAACCAATTCCAACGCGCGTAGCTGCTCGTTCCCTTTGCTTTAATTTCTTTATAAATTCGTTTTTCGTGGTCGGTCAAACCTTTGTTCAAGCCGTCGCCGTCGTGAATCACGCCGACGGTTGACGAAAATCCGAGTTCGATGGCGCGATTGGCAATGATTAACGCTTCGTCAGGATTGGCAACGCCGCCGCCGACGACCGAATTAATGTTGATCTTAAATTTCGCGTGGTCGCGCAAATTGACGAGCTTTCCGTCCAAAACTTTCAAACTCTTTTTTGAAACGTCGTCAGGATTGACGTTATCAATCGAGATTTGCAAATAATCTAAACCTGCTCCGTTGAGCTTTTTGATTTTATCAACCTGAAAATAATAGCCGTTGGAAATCAATCCGGCGATCATTCCGTGATGACGAATTCGCGCGATAATCTCGAAAATCTGCGGGTGCATCATCGGTTCGCCGCCCGAAATGGTCACGACCGACGTGCCGAATTCGGCAAGTTTATCAATCCGTTTGAGCATTTCGCCGATTTCCACCGGATCGCTCGTTTTGTCGTATTCGTTGCAGTATGTGCAGGCAAGATTGCACCGCCGCATCGGGACGATGTGAACTAAAACGGGGTGTTTGGTCGAAGCAAACGCTTTGATCGTGTGCTTTACGCCGCGTCTGAAACGGCTGAAACTGCTGGCTTTCGGCATAGATTAAAATTTTGAACTCTACTCAAATGTGTAATTATAAGTTTTACGGCGATTCTTTTCAAACTTGCAGAAAAGGCTTCGACTTTTGAAGAGTCAAAGCCTTTACCTGATTGTTGCCTGTATCAGAAACTAATTTTTGATAATTTTCGTATCTTTCGGCAGTACGATTTTGAAAACGCTCGTGTCAATCGAACTGTTTTTATCTATATTGCTCAGTAAAACCGTCGTCGAGTCGTTGTTGTTTTCGATGACTTTCATCTGGACGGGCATTCCGTTGCCGTCAACCCAGATTTCCGCCATTTTGTAACTTGTGGCGGCTTTCGGAGTGAGTTCGAGATGCCACGTTGAAGTCGTGCCGCCGACTTTTTCTTCGCCGAGATATTTGATGTTGTAGTTGGCTTTGAGTTGTTCCTTCGACATATTCATAAAAGCCAGTGCGCTATTTGCCTTGGCATTTCCTTTTGTCTGGCTGGTTTTGCCGACGAGTGCCTGTTTCAGACGCGGACGAAATAAAACGTAATCTTTGTTGACCACCGCGAGCGATTCCTGCACGGGTTCAGTCCAGTCAATCCTGACAAGCGCGTCGCGTCCCTTTTGTGGAACATACACCGCCGTTCCTTTGGTAATGTCGTGTTCGTCGAGCTGCGAGTTGAATTTGTCCATCGTCACGCCGGTTTTGAGCGATTTCAGAGCCTTGTAATGTTCGTCCATTCGCTTCAAAATGTCGTTAACCTGCGCGTTCGCTTGAGTCGCGGCAAATGCGCTGAAAACAAAGACCAGCGCAATCGCCGTCAAACCGTGTCTTAAAAAATTCTTCATAAATATAAATCCTCGATAAAAAGGTGTCAGCGTCTTTGATGCCAAAAGTTTAAATAAAATTGCCTTTGCGACAACTAATAATCCGAATCAAGGGTTAAAATTTCACAGTCTTTGAAATAAAGCCGAAAGAGCGGGCGCGCAAAGCCGCAACCCTTCCTGACCTGTTAATATTTACCACTTGCTTGAAACCCTTTAGCCTGATTCAAGTTTAACTGACAAAAGTCGAGATTATATAATTTACAGGTCAGGAAGGGTTGCGGCTTCCGCGCCCGCCAAATCTCAGATTTTTGCATTATTTTGATCCTTGATTCGCATTAATACTGAATTGCTTGAATAAATAATTACCAAATTTACTCATTAAGCAGGCGGTCTGTGACCGCCGATGTTTGATTAATATTGCGAACGGCGGTCACAGACCGCCTGCTTAACAATGAGTATTTTTCTTATTTTATTCACGTCACTTTTGATGTAACACTTTTAATTATTTGGTTTTTAATTGGTAATTTGTTTGATTTTCAAGACTGTCGCGTTTCTCTGATTCGCTTTGATCCGGTGAAAAATCTTTGGCTTTGACGGAAATTTGCGCCGTTTGGGTAGTGAGTTTTTCTTTGCGGTCAAACCAAGTTTTCGGTGTCAAAAAGATAAACAAAACGATCAAAAAGCACAGTAAATCCCACTGCCAACTGGCGCGTTCGTATTTCCAGAGAATGATGTCCTTTAGAAAATTCATATTCCAGATTTCAGATTCCAGATTTCAGATTCCAGATTAAATCTGGAATCTGAAATCTGGAATCTGAAATTAATTATCCACAACCAAGCCGTCGCGCATTCGCACGATTCTTGAGCAAACTGCCGCCGCTTCCGGGTTGTGCGTAATCATAATGATCGTTTGATTAAATTTGCGGTTGAGTTCACTGAACATTTTCAGAACAATTTCCGAGTTTTCCGTGTCGAGATTTCCGGTCGGTTCGTCCGCTAAAATTATCGCCGGATTATTGACGACGGCACGCGCCAACGCGACCCGCTGTTGTTCGCCGCCGGAAAGTTCGAGCGGTTTGTGGTGCATTTTATCTTCCAACTTCAACAGGCGCAAAACTTCGCGCCGATTTTCGCCGCTGCCGTTGCCGTTTCCCGTGTGAATTTTTTCCGCGAGTTTCAAATTTCCTTCCGCCGTCAAGGTTGGAAAAAGATTAAATCTCTGAAACACGAAACCGATTTTGCGGCGGCGAATGTCGGTTCTCTGCGCGTCCGAAACCTTTGCTAAATCTTCGCCGTCAATGATAATGTTTCCGGTCGTCGGCGAAAGCAGTCCGCCGAGAAGATGCAAAAGCGTTGATTTGCCGCAGCCCGAAGGTCCCATAATAGCGACGAATTCACCTTTTTTAATATCGAGTGAAACGCCGTGCAGAACCGGATTTTCAACTTTTCCGACTTTGTAACTTTTGCGTAAATCTATTGTTTGTAAAATTGTGTCCATTAAATTTAGTTAATTGTAAATGGTTAATGGTCAATTGTTAATTGCCGATTTGTAAAAACCGCTCAATCAACAATTAACCATTTGCTGTTTACAAAACTATTGTGTTTTCGTTGCCGAATTTGAATTGTCGGTTAAAGATTTCTGACTTCGCGCTTCCGCCAGTTTTTTATCGAGATCAACTTCTTCGAGTCCCCACGAATTTTCCAGAACAAACGCTTTTTCAGGATAAGTTTTGCCGATTGAAACCGTCGAAGGCGTTTGATAAGTCAGCCGCATTTTGTATTTTTCCTTCGGGCGCGTCACCGAGATTTGCAGCGGAATATTATTATATTCACCGCTTTCGCCCAAATTTCCTTCCTGTCCGTAAACAATATCGGATTCGATTTCACCCTTGGCATCAAAAATCTGCTGCCGCGCCAGACGAATTCCGCCAACGCGGTCAAACCAGAAACGGCGCGAGATTTTCAAATTTCCGTCGTCTTGCTTTTGCAATTCGTCGAGCAGATAATAGCCGCGCATCACCCAGCGAAGCGGCGAATTTTTCGGCAGTGTAAAATCATACTCTTCCTGAAAAATCGTGCTGGTTAAGTAAGAAAAATTCTGCGGATCAACCGGACGGACAAGCATTGCATCGGTAAAATGCTGCGGTCGCAAATTTGAAAAAGCGTTGACGTTTTGTTTGATGACTTTACCATCTTCTAAATCGGCAGTTTTGGCTTTGTCCTGCAACAACGAATAATCGGCGTTATTTGTGCCGACAACGAATTTCTTATACTTTCCGCTGCCGCCGTCCTGCAAAATTGCGACGCGAAACTTTGTTCCGTCCGAAGTCATCTGCGCGACATCCGATTTAATTAATGGAACTTGCACCTTTAACAAAATATTCGACGGACGCTGCACGACAACTTCGCCGTCAGCCGATTTGTATTTTTCGGCGATGCCGTTTTCGGCAAATGAATTGTCTTCAAACTTCAAATCCATTTTCGCGCGCATCGAATTGACGCGGGCAAAACGATTGATTTCGTTTGTTAAATCAGTAGGCACGGCATTTTCCGTTTTCAATAGTTTCGGCGTGATTGCTTTTTCTTTGACGATGCCGCTGCATCCGCTTAGGAATATCGCAAAAGTTGAAATTATTAATATCGTTAGAAGGGGAATTCGTTTAATCATTACTCGGTTCTGATGTCCTAAAATCCGGCTCTGTTGTCTCGAAACTTTTATAAAAAATCTAATAAATTCGGGCATAAACGTCAATTAGCAGCAGAGCGAAATCGCCTATCCTAATAGTAAAAGACGCGGTAGCGAAAGCAATTTTGCATTTCGCACCGCGTTTGTATATCCAAACTACCGCTTACTCTATTCCATTTTACGGTGTATAAACTCCCGTCGAACGTGTCAAATAATCCTGCATCGTATAAGCAAACATAATCGCAATCCAGAAAAATCCGGCAACCGCTGCCAGCCAAATCAGCTTTGACTGCCATTTGACGTGCATAAAATACCAGATCACGAAGGACATTTTCGTAAAGGCAATAATCAGCGCGAGCAGCGTGTTTGCGCCCGGAAAAATTCCGTCCAAATCAAATTGCGCCGTAATATAAGTCAAAATTGTTCCGAATACTAAAACTCCGAAGACAATAAAATATCCGACCAGTCCCATATGTGCTTCGTGGTCTTCAGTGTGTTCGGTGTGTTCGGTGTTGTGATGTTCAGCCATCTAAATATTCTCCTTAATGTAAGAAATGCCGTCCCAAAAGATAAAGTAGCGGGAACAGGAAAATCCACACAATATCAACAAAGTGCCAGTAAAGACCGGAAATTTCCACCGGCGAATAATACTCGGCGGAAAAAGTTCCGCGCCACGCCATAATCAAAAGCCAAGTCATCAGACCAAGCCCGATAATCATATGGAGAGCGTGAAGTCCGGTCATCACGAAATAAATCCAGAAGAAAATCCGAATTTTATCGGTAAATTTGGAATTGTCATATTCGCCGTTCGTAAAATACCCGCTCTTTTCGTATTCGGTCAGATAATTTTTTTGACGCGCCTCCAGAACGATTTTCGTGCCATGTCCGTCTTCGTCATTCCATTGAAATTCGCCGCGCGGATTAGCGTGATGTTCGGTCGTTTTGTGTTCCGCTTCCGGTGACTCCAACGAATTGCGCTGGCGGCTTTCCATCTCGGTTCCGCTTGGACGTTCGACGGTTGTCGTTGTCGGTTCTTTGCGGCTTTCTTCCCTGCTGCGCTTGTTCAAGCCGGAAAACGGAACGAGTCCGTGATTATATTTATCGGTGTATTCGTAGGCTTTGACACCGAGGAATACCATCCCGAAAAACATTGTCAGGATAATCATTATGACCTGCATATTCCGGTTGCCTCTCTGCGCGTAAAAAACCGCCAGAGCCATCGTCAAACTACTGACGATGAGAACCAGAGTATTCGCAAATCCCATTACCACGTCAAGGTGATTACTCCCCGCTGCAAATGCCATCGGATACCTTGAACGGAACACCAAATAAACCGTAAAAAGTCCGCCGAAAAACATAATTTCCTGCACGAGAAACGCCCACATTCCGAGTGAGACGGACTCTTCCTGCTGTCTCATATCTTCAAACTGATGCTGAAGACCGGGCGGATGATAATGGTCGTCGTGTGTGTCTGTATGTGCCATCTTTATTCCAAATTTCAGATTCCAAATTTCAGATTAAATCCCAATAATTTGGAATCTGAAATTTGGAATTTTAAGTTAATTAACTGCCGCTATTTGTCGCTTACGCGCTTCTTCTAAATCCAAACCGTTTTCTTCACCGAATTCGTAGGCTTCCCAGGTCACAATCGGTGTTGTTTCAAAGTTTTCAGTCGGCGGCGGCGAAGCGGTGCGCCATTCTAATCCGGGCAGCATCCACGGATTTGCTGGAGCATTTTTACCGAAAATTAACGAATGTGTCAGATAGATCAACGGTAAAACTAAGCCGAGTCCGAGAACTGATGCGCCTGCCGTTGAAAAGATATTCAAAACCTGTAACTCTTCCGCGTATGACGCATAACGGCGCGGCATTCCTTGATAACCAAGAATAAACTGCGGGAAAAACGTCAGATTGAATCCGACAAAGACGAGCATCGCCGAAATCTTGCCCCAAAATTCCGAATACATTTTGCCGGTCATTTTCGACCACCAGTAATGCAGTCCGCCTAAATATCCTAAAACCGTGCCGCCGACCATCACATAATGAAAGTGCGCGACGATGAAATAAGTATCGGTCAAGTGAACCGTTAAACCGATTGAACCCAAGAAAAGTCCAGTTAATCCACCGATCAAAAACAGTCCCATAAAGCCGATAGCGTAAAGCATCGGCGTATCATATGAGATTGATCCCTGATAGAGCGTCGCCGTCCAGTTGAACATTTTAATCGCCGAAGGCACGGCAACGACCATTGTCAGAAAAGAGAAAACCAAGCCTGCGTAAACCGATTGTCCCGAAACGAACATATGGTGTCCCCAGACGAGAAAACCGAAAACGGCAATCGCAATCGAGGAAAACGCAATAAACTCGTAACCGAAAATCTTTTTGCGCGAAAAGTTTGAAATCAATTCCGAAATCACGCCCATTGACGGCAGAATCATAATGTAAACCGCCGGGTGCGAGTAAAACCAGAATAAATGCTGAAACAAAATCGGGTCGCCGCCGATTGACGGATCAAAGATTCCGACGTGTCCGACTCTTTCGAGTGCGAGCAGTAAAATCGTCACGGCAATCACCGGCGTTCCCAAAATCATCACGAGCGCGGTCGCATAATTTGCCCAGACGAAAAGCGGCAGTCTAAACCACGTCATTCCCGGCGCACGCATTGTGTGGACGGTCACGATAAAGTTCAAACCCGTTAAAATTGACGAAAACCCGTTGATGAAAATACCGAGTCCGACCGCCATCACATAGCCATTTGAAAACGTCGTCGAATAAGGCGTGTAAAACGTCCAACCCGTATCAACGCCGCCCTGCATCAACGCCCACAGCGTCAACGCACCGCCAGCCCAGTAAAAATAAAGACTCAGCAGATTGATTCGCGGCAGCGCAAGGTCTTTCGCGCCAATCATAATCGGCAGCAGAAAATTCCCCAAAATCGCCGGAATCACCGGAATCAGAAAGAAGAAAACCATAATCACGCCGTGCTGCGTGAAAACCTTGTTGTATGTTCCCGTTTCGAGCAAATCGCTCTGCGGTGTCAGGAGTTCGAGACGAATCGTTGCCGCATATAAACCGCCGATCATAAAAAAGGCGGAAACGGTGATCAGATACATAATCGCAATGCGTTTATGGTCTTTTGTTAAAAGCCACGATCTCAAAGTCGAGCCGTTGGTTAAATAATTGACCGGCTTTTCGAGATAATCTGAATTAATTGCATCTACGTTTTGCATAATCTTTTACTACCTATTTATTACTTTTTCTTCGTCGGTTCAGACGTGTTGCCCGGTGCATTCGGATTACTTGCCAATTTCGTGTTACCGCCGGAATTACTGTTGCCCGTCATTGTCGTCGGTGCATTCGTCATCGGCGCGGTTGGCGCGGTCGTCTTTGTCGCATTCATCGGCGTGTTCGGATTGTTACCTAACGATTTGATGTAGGCGACCAGCGAAACGAGTTGTTCTTCCGTCACTTGTCCCTTAAAAGTCGGCATAATCGGTTGATAGCCTTCGACGATCTGACCTGCCGGATTCAAGATCGAATTACGAATATATTCTTCATCGGCAGTGACGGTTTGCCCGGTCGTTAATTTAACTTCAGAGCCGAATAAACCTTCGAGTTTTGCACCGCGCTGCTGCGGTCCGCCTGCGTGACACGAAGCACAGCCTAATTTTGTCGTGAACAATTCCTTTCCGGCTTCGACCGGCGTTTGATTTGAAGCATTTCCGCCAAGCCAATTATCAAAATCCTTCTGCTCCATGACATAAACCCAACCACCCATTCCCGAATGGTTTAAGCCGCAATATTCGGCGCAGTATAGATGGTATTTGCCCGGTTTTGTTGCATTGAACCACATTGTTGTATAACGTCCCGGCACAACGTCCGCCTTTGTTCTGAAGGCGGGAATATAAAAATCGTGTAGAACGTCTTCGGTCGTCATCGTCAGCTTAATGTTGCGACCGACCGGAACGTGCAGTTCGTTTATTTCACGCTGTCCCGTGCCGTGCTGTAATTTCCACATCCATTGTTTGCCGACGACGTAAATCTCCATCGCGTCCTTCGGCGGACGATATTGATTGTAAAAAACAATCGCGCCGCCGAGGAAAATCGTCATCGAAATCACGAACGGAATGATTGACCAGACGGTTTCCAGCATTATCGAACCGTGAATTTCATCAGGTGTCGAAAATTTCTCCTTTTCTCGATATTTGACCGCGAAAAAGAAGACCGCCGCGACAATCGGAATCGTAAAAGCCACGCTGATCAAAATCAGGTAAAAATACAGATAATCCACCTGCCACGCGAAGGTCGAAGCCTGCTCTGGAAATAATGGAACCCACGAATTACTTTGCATAACTTAAAATTTGAAATCTCAAATTTCATTTTCAAATTCCTTCTCAAAATTTGAAATTTGAAATCTGGAATTATCAATCTACTACAAACTCATTTTTGGCTTTATTACGCCGCCAAAAGACAAAAATCATCGAGCCTAACCCGATCAAAGTCGCTACCGCAACCAGTCGAACCACTTTTAATATTGACAAGCCGTATTTGCCGGTCGCCGGATCGTAGTGATAGCAGTAAAGCATCAACTGTTCGGCGGGATTTCCGATTCGGTTCTGCGCCGACTCCATCACGGCAAATTTGACATCTTTCGGCGCATAATCAATGCCGTAAAGATAGCGCGAAAGTTTGCCTTCGGGTGTGGTAAACATTATTCCGCCGGCGTGGGCAAACTGATTCGTCTTTTCATCCCATTGATAATTATAGCCGACGGCTTTTGTTACCTTATCAATTTCGCTTTGCGTTCCGGTCAGAAAATGCCAGCCGTTTTCAGTGCCGGGACGACCGTAACGCTTCATATAGCTTTCTTTTTTATTCTTCGCCAAATCCGGTTTCTCGTTCTCACGCGCGTCGAAACTGATGGCGATCACGTCGTAATCTTTGCCCGCATCGAATGAAAGACTTTTCAGCGTTCCGGTTAATCCGTTCAAAACTTCGTTGCAGAGCATCGGGCATTCGTAATAAACGAGTGCCAAAATAACCGGACGTTTGCCGAAATAATCACCGAGTTTAACTTCATTGCCGTTCTCGTCCTTGAAAACCGCATCGGGCGGAAGCTGCTCATTGAGCTTTTGCTCGATGCCGACCTTTTCCAAAGTCTTCGGCAGCCCGCTGCTTGCCCCGAACTCATTGGGATCGTAAGTCTTCGGCGCGTAAAGCGGCGAATTGTAATGCTCGGTTTTCTGTGCCGAAACATTCCCGATTGTCAATAAAATAATGATAACCGCAAAAAGTTTCAGCCTTAAAACTGCTAATTGTGCCGAACTTTTTTTCATCTTTATTACCTTCTTTTGTCCGTTCGTGTGCGTCCGCCGCTTGAATAAGAGACGAATGAACGCGCTTCATCTAAAGCCTTTTGTCCATCGTCGCCGCTTCTCGCCTTCAAATTTTCAGCGAGAATCTTTGCTTTTGCTTCTTCAATCGGCAGCGCAACGACCGTGTTGGTTTTCGCGTCCTTTTGCCCGTTCTCCCAAAGGTCTTCCCACTGTTTGCGAAGTTCCCGATACTCCGACTGCGGAGCTTTTAATTCGAGATTGACGCGACCATTCGGACCGTCAACACCAAATCCGGGCGCGGCTTGAATTCGCGGTTCGGGCGGCAGACGTTCCTCGCCTTTCATTGTCATCGGACCGACGACATCTTTAGTTTCCTTCGCCTGATCTTCCATCACATTCTGCAATGCCCACATCAAACCGAAGGTCACGACGATCAGAAGAAACAACCCGATCCCGAAATAAATAACTCCGCGCAGCCCGATATTGTTCTGCTCATACGGTTTATCGAAATCCGTAAAACTTTTTTCGTGCTTTGTCTTTCCCATACTTTTAATTTGGGATTTGGGAATTCGGATTTGGGATTGGAATATTTCTTAAATCCCAAATTCCAAATCCTAAATCCTAAATCGCTAATGTCCTTTGCCGTGTTCGATAGCGTTTTCCATAAACGGGTCTTTAATCGGAACCAGCGGACGTTTTGCCAATTCACCGAAAAATGCCCACAGCCAGATTCCGCCGACCGCCACGACACCGACCGGATATAAAACCCAAAACGGATTGAATTGCGGTATTTCGCCGTTTGTATAAGTACTCGGCGCGATATGATAAAACATATCGAGAATTCGCATTCCGAGAATAAAGATTCCCATTAGAGCCAGCCATTTCGCATCGCGTTTCAAATCTCTTGATAATAAGATGATAAAAGGAAACGCAAAGTGAAACAAAATTAAAATCAATCCGACCCAACCCCAACCGTCACGCATCCGCTTCAACAGCCATTCGGTCTCTTCCGGCAAATTTCCCGACCAGATAATTAAAAACTGCGAGAAATTGAAATACGCCCAAACCATCACGAGCGCGAGCATCAATTTGCCGAGATCGTGGAAATGTCGTTTGCCCAAAATCCGGTTCATCGGTGCTTTGTCCGACATATATGACAAAAGAATGACGACGAACGAAAATCCGCTCAAAGCCCACCCGACAACGTAAAGCAAACCCCAAATCGTTGAATACCAATGTGGGTCGAGCGTCATCGTCCAGTCAATCGCCATAAAGCTGACAACTAATGCGTAAGCCACCAGTGCCGGACCGCTAAAACCTGTCGCCGTGCCGAGAAATGCCGCCGAGTCTTCGTAATTCGTCGTCTGATCCTGCTTTGCCGACCAACTATTCAGCAAATATGAAATCACAATCAGCACCGCGAAATAGATCAGTGCGCGAAAGACGAATCCGAAGTAAGTCAAATACCAACCGCGATGGTCAATTACCGGATCGCCGTGTAGGTGACTCCACTCATATAATGAATTGACACCGACTGCAATCGGAACAAATAATAGCGCAAGAATCGGAATCGTCCGCGAAGCCGCTTCGACCGTTCGGCGAATAACAATTCCCCACGCGCCGCCGGTCAAGTATTGGAGCATCAAAATTCCGAGTCCGCCGATGCCGAGTCCCGCCCAAAACATAAAGCCGAGCAGCCACGAACGCAGAACCAGTTCAACCTGATTCGGGGCGATGACGGCGACAACAATCATAATAATCGTCGCCAGTCCGCCGACTCCGATGGCTAATCCGCGCCACCGGCTGAATTCTGCCGGAGCCTGATAATCACTTGCATTCAACATTATTTTGCGCCTCCCGTAGTTGCCGGTTTCGGCGATACGGTCGGTTTCGCCGCCGTATTTGTTTCTTTCGTCATCGGTAAAGGCTGTGCGTCGTTCGGTCTTTGACTGAGTTGCAATGCGCGAATATACGCGACAATCGCCCAACGATCAGCGACCGGAACCTGCGATGCGTAACTGTTCATTTTGCCCTGTCCGTTGGTAATCACATCGTAAAAATGTCCGACGGGTGCTTTGATTAATCGGTCGTCGTTATACGTCGGCGGTTTTGAAAATCCGCGCCGGACGATCATTCCGTCGCCGTTGCCGACCGGACCGTGACAGACGATGCAAAAAACTTTGTAACGCTGTTCGCCGCGATCAAGTAATTCCTTCGTAACCGGAACCGGAAATTCGTCAATGTCGTTCGGAAAACTTGCCACCAAGGTATTACCGGTTGCCGGATCAACAACTGTCTGCACTGCCGGATTCGGATCGGGATTTTCCTTTTTGCCGGTGTAGAGTGCTTTGTCGGCGCGAAGTTGTCCGCGCGGAACTGTCCCTTCCGGCAAATCACGCGACGCACGATTGTCGCCGAAAAAGTCACTTTGCTTATAGGCTTTGTAACGCGGCTGATCCTGCATATCGTAACGACAGCCGACACCGATTACCGCCGAACAAAAAATTAAAGTCCACAGCAGTTTATTCTTCAACATCAAAAACCTCCTGCGGATTGAGACTTTCCATAAAACTTCTTGTTTCATCTAAATCAAACTTTTCGTCTTTCGCTTCGATCAGCAAAAAGAATTTTTCGCGCGTCGCCAGTGCAAATCTTTCAACATTGAATACCGGATGATAAGGCGACGGCAAACCGTTTAGAAACAGCATTCCGAAAACCGCCGTGAACGCCGCAAACAAAATTGTCAATTCATACGCCGGCGGAATAAATGACGGCAAACTGAAATGCGGACGACCGCCGACAATAATCGGATAATCAATAACGTGCGTGAAAAATTCGAGTCCGAGACCGGCGAGCAGTCCGACAATGCCTCCGCCGAAAACCAAATACGGCAAAATACTGCGACGAATGCCGAGAGCTTCGTCAATCTCGTGAAGCGGGAACGGTGAGAAAGCGTCGGTTTTTTTGTAACCGGCATCGCGCACCTGCCGCGCCGCCTCGACCAATTCGGTCGGCGTATCGAATTCCGCCAATAAACCGTAAATTTTCTTATCCATAAAAATCCAGTTTTCGTTGTTCGCAACCGCTAAAACCGCTGGCACTCAACCGCAACATGGGTGAGATGTCTAATAATTAAGTGCGGACAATCTCACGCGGCTGCAAACAACCTTTTTAAGCAAGTTTCCCTTTATCAATATGCTCGATTTCAACATCATTAACCGATTCTTCAAAATCGTGATGCTGTCCGTGAACATTCGCGTCCGGCAGAAGCGTCCGCACCTCGAAAATCGAGATAATCGGCAAAAATCTGACAAACAAATAAATCAATGTAAAGAAAAATCCGAGTGTGCCGAGAAACATTGACAAATCGAACCGTGTCGGCGAATACATCGCCCACGACGATGGTAAAAAGTCACGGTGCAAACTCGTCACGATAATCACGAAACGCTCCAGCCACATCCCGATACTGACAACAATCGAAATCACGAAAAGCCAAAATTCGCTTTCGCGGAAACGCTTGAACCAGAGCAGTTGAATGGACATTCCGTTACACAGAATGAGCAGCCAATACGACCAAAAATAGGGACCGTTCCAGACCCGGTTTTTAATCATAAAGACTTCGTATTGTGCGCCCGAATACCAGCCGAAAAACAATTCCATCGCGTAGCCGTAACAGACGATTAGACCGGTTGCGAGCATCACCTTCGCCATATAGACAAGGTGCGTGTGCGTGATGAAATCCTTCATCCGGTAAACATGGCGCAGCGGAATACAGAGAATTAAAACCATTGCAAATCCGGCAAACACCGCGCCCGCGACGAAATACGGCGGGAAAATAGTCGCGTGCCAACCCGGAACCTGCGACACCGAGAAGTCGAATGAAACGATTGAGTGAACCGAAAGCACGAGCGGCGTTGAAAGACCCGCAAGTAATAAATAAGCAATTTCGTAGCGATGCCAATGCCGCGCCGAACCGCGCCAGCCCCACGATAGCGCGGCGTAAACGAATCTGAAATACGGATTTTTCGCGCGGTCACGCAAAGTTGCCAAATCGGGAATCAAACCGACATACCAGAAAAGCGCGGAAACCGTCGCGTAAGTCGAAACGGCGAAAACGTCCCACATCAAAGGACTGCGGAAGTTCTGCCACATATTCATCGTGTTCGGATACGGCAGCATCCAATACGCAAGCCACGGACGACCTGTATGAAGCAGCGGAAAAAGTCCGGCGCAGGCAACGGCGAAAAGAGTCATCGCCTCAGCAAAACGATTGATCGAAGTGCGCCACTTTTGATTGAGCAGCAGCAAAATCGCGGAAATCAGCGTTCCGGCGTGACCGATCCCGATCCACCAAACGAAGTTGATAATATCGAATGCCCAACCGACCGGCTGATTGTTTCCCCAAATTCCGATGCCGGTCGTAACCAGATGCAGAATCGTGAACATCAACACCTGCGCGATGATAAACGCGATTCCAAATCCGATAAACCAGTGAAACGGCGTTTTTTTCTTGAGCGTCAGGTCACTGATTTTGTCAGTCACAGTCGCAAAAGAATGATCGCCCTCGACCATCGGCGGATAAATTTTTCTCTGAACTTCCTTGATGTCTTCCATAGCTCTCTTTAACAGTGCATAGTTTATAGTGCATAATTTAAGTTTCTTCTCAACTATTGCACTATGCACTTTGCACTAATTAATGCCCTTCCGTTTGCTGTCTCGGATCAACCGGATCGTATTTTTTAATGTCCGGCATTTCACGGTTCGGATTTTTCAGTCCGGCTAAGTATGTCGTGCGCGGCTGGGTGTTTAATTCGTTGAGCAGCACATAATTGCGATGATCTTCCTTCATTTTCACGACTTGGCTTTCCTTGTCGTTCAGATCACCGAAAACGATTGCGTCCGTCGGGCAAACCGCCTGACACGCCGTCACGATTTCACCGTCATTGATTTTGCGACCGTCTTTTTCGGCTTCGATTCGTGCCGAAGCGATACGCTGTGTGCAGTAAGTACATTTTTCCATCACACCGCGCGAACGAATCGTCACTTCCGGGTTTCGCATCAATTTATACTGCGGCGTATCCCAATCTTGATACAGTAAAAAGTTAAACCTCCGAACTTTGTAAGGACAGTTATTTGAACAATATCGCGTTCCGATACAGCGGTTGTAAACCATATCGTTCAAACCTTCCGCGCTGTGAACCGTCGCGTGAACCGGACAGACAACCTCGCACGGAGCCTGTTCGCACTGCTGACACAAAAGCGGCTGAAAATTCGGTCCGGTCGGATTGTCGGGCGTTCCCGAATAATAGGTATCAATCCGTAACCACTGCATTTCACGGCTGCGTTCGATCTGTTCCTTGCCGACGACCGGAATGTTATTTTCCGACTGACACGCCAGAACGCAGGCGTTACAGCCAACGCAATTATTCAAATCAATGGACATTCCCCAACGATGATTTGTGTCATAAAGCGGCTGAAAATCTTCGGGACGATACATCGTTTTGTCGTATTCGTTTTCCTGTTCGTCCTGCTTTTCAAATTTTTCCAGTTCATCAATATTACGAACGCGAAGCAAATCGCGTCCTTCCATATTAAAGTGAATTTGCGTCGAGGCGACCGTCGCACTTTCGCCTGTTTTCGATAATTCACCCGAACCGAAAGTCATCGCATCGGATCGCTGAATGTCGTAAGCGTTATAACCCAAATCGTTGCCGACACGTCCGGCTTTCGTTCGTCCGTAGCCTAAGAAAACCGTGACCACGCCGTCAGGTTGTCCGGGCGTAATCCAAACCGGAGCAGCTTTGGCGATTTCGCCGCCGTTGTATTTGACCTTGACCAAATCTGAAAATTGATTGCCGCCGCGCGTGTTGATAAAGCTCGTGCCTTGTGCGCCGCCGGTAAATTCTTCAGCATCGTTGCCGAGATTTAATTTCAAATCCTGCGCCGTTTTCGGACTAATCAGCAGGACGTTCTCCCAAGTCACTTTGTTTAGTGGATTTGGTAATTCTTGCAACCATCCGTTATTCGTAAAACGTCCGTCATAAACGCACGGATCGGGCAAAATCGATATTTCCAAACTGCCGCCGTTCGCCGGTGCCGGCTGAGTTTGACTCATAAATCCGGCGTTGACGGAAACGGATTTCGGCTTCGCTTCCGAATTCGGGATAAAACCGTCGTGAACGATTTTGCGCCAGTTGTCTTCAAAATTTTTGGCAACAGGTGGAGTTCCGGTAGTCGTTGTCGCCGCTGCCGCAGTTGGCACATTCGGTGTCGCTTTTGCCGCCGGAGTTGCGGTAGTTTCAACCTTCGCTTCGGTTTTCGGCGCGGCTTCCTTAGTTTCGCTGACCGCCGCGACCGGCTTGACCGTCATATTCAAGGATTGTTTCTGCCAAAATTCACGAATGATGTCGTAATCTTTTTTGTCGTAATTTTCCTTAAAGAAAAGTTGGACGACTTCGTGTGCGCTCTTGCTGTCGTAAAGCGGATAAATCAGCGGCTGCACGATTGAAACCGTGCCGTCAAACGAACGCGTGTCGCTCCACATTTCGAGATAATGTTTTTCGGAAACGTGCCAGTGACAAAGTTCCGCAGTTTCATCAAAATAAGGTCCGAGATGAACTCGCAGCGGGACTTTATTAAGCCGTTCAGCGTTTAATTTCAAATCGGAAGGCGTATTGTAAACCGGATTTCCGCCCAAAAAGACGAGCATTTTAACCGCGCCGCCGTCAATTTCCTGAACCAGCGAACGAAGCTGTTCGACCTGCGTGACATCGGCATTCGCTACCAATGGTTCGGTATAAATAACCGTCGTTCCGGCATTGCCGAGCGCATTATTCATCGCAAAAGCAAGCGCGTGAACAATCGGCGGTTGATTATCACCGGCAATCACAATTGATTTGCCTTTATTCGCCGTTAAATCTTTCGCCGCCGCGCTGATCCATTGCGCGTTTTCCTTATAAGTCGAAGTCGCGCCTGAAACGCCGACCGCCGCCGCTAACGCTTTGGCAATTTCAATTAATTGGCTCGGTTTGACTGCTAAACGGTGATCGGCTTTCGCACCCGTTAAACTCATTGTCGTTTCGACCGAATACAGGCGATTAATCGTTTTGGTTTCCTCGTTATATTTGCGCTTCTTCGCAAAATCCTTCATATAACGAACATTGAAACTTGAAAAAATGTCCGCGTCGAGCGTCAAAATTCGGTCGGCTTGGTCAAATTTATAAACTGTATTAACCGCCGAACCGAACGCCATTTTCGCGCCGGCGGTTGAATTATCTTTATTAATCGGCTCGAATTGATAAAATTTCGAGTTCGGTAATTCTTTTTTGATTTGATCGAGCTGCGCGAGCAAAGTCGGCGATGTCACGGTTTCACTTAAAAATCTGATTCCCGCGCCGCCGTCCGCGCGATTTTCGTCAACCTTTGCCCGAAGTTCGGTCATAAAACCCTGCCACGTCTTCGGTTCGCCGCGATATGTGACTTCCTTTGAACGGTCGGGATCATACATATTGAGGAGCGAAGCCTGCGCTAAAACATCGGTTGCGCCGAGACTTCCCGGATGTTCGGGATTGCCTTCGATCTTCGTCGGGCGACCTTCGTTCGATTTCGCCAATAATCCTGTCGCCACGCCGCCGAGTGTCATCGCCGTTGCAAAATACAAGGGTTTGCCTGGAATGATATTTTCAGGCTGGCTGACATACGGCACGATTTTTTCGTTCGGTTGAATAACACAACCCGAAAGTCCTGCCAGAGCGAGCGACGCGCCCATCACCTTAATAAAATTTCGGCGGCTCAGAGAGTTGTCCCATTCTTCGGCTTGCACTGGATATTCGTGTTTGACAAATTCTTCAAACTCCGGCGCATCCGCAAATTCCTCGACGCTTCGCCAATAATCTTTACCGTTCTTTGCGAGAATTTTATCTCTTAAAGATGCAAAGTTTGTTTTACTGTCTTTGCTTGACATCATTTTCCTCAATTAAATTACTTTTCTAATCTTCAAAATCCGCATTCCGAATTTCCAAATCCACAATTTTCTATCGGTGGCAGGTCGAACAACTCGTCAGCATCGCCCGACTGCGAAGTTTCTTGACCGATTCGTTGACTTCCTTCTGCTGATCTTCGGTGATATCCGCCGGATTATACGAAGTATTGTAAATCTCGGACTTCGGACGAATATTCGGCGACGGATCGCGGTGACACGAAAGACACCATTCCATTTGCAGAGTATTCTCCTGATAAACCGCCGGCATACTTGCAATATCACCGTGACACGACGAACAGCCGACCCCTTTGGCAATATGAATGCTATGATTAAAATACGCAAATTCCGGTAAATCGTGAACTCTCTGCCACTGGAGCGGTTTATTGTCGCGGTAGCTGGCGCGGACGGGTTCGAGATACGGACTGTCCGACCAAATTTGACTGTGGCAATTCATACAGGTCTGCGTCGGCGGCATTCCTGCCGATGACGAAGTTTCAACCGACGTATGACAGTAACGACAATCAATGCCGTCGTCGCCGACGTGGTGTTTGTGGCTGAACTGCACGGGTTGCTGGCGTTCCAAATAACGATTTGTTAAATACGACGAACGCGCGATCTGTGTATAGGCGTAACCGACGACACCCGCCAAAACTATGGCGACGGCGATGCTCGCCTTCGCTATATTGTTTGCTCCGCGATTAAATATCTGTGCCATTTTATTTTGTCCAAAAACTTCTAATAGTTGTAGTTCGGCGAAATCCCAAACTTATAGAATCTGAGGTTAATCCGCCGAAATTATTTTTACTTCTATTTAAGACCCGCTTACCAACTGCTTAGAATAGATTTTTGCAAAATCTGAGAAATTCCGCAAATATCTCATTCAAATTATTAAATTTATGCGTTGATACTACTTTGTGCAAGTTTTCACTAAATAAGTTTAACTGATAAGGCTAATTAATCTTGCTGTTTTCTTAGTGTTTATAACGATTTTGACAAAAGCGCGATGCCGACGGCAGGTGCATTTTCGCCGAGTTCGCCGACTAAAATTTGAGCGGCGGCAAACGACGGTTTAAACGATAATTCTTTAGCTTTTCTGATAATTGCGTCCAAAACGGTGTTTTCTGCAAACATCACTTCGCCGCCAATGATAATTTTTTCGACGTTCAGCACATTGATTACGCCCGCAATTGCCATTCCGACATATTTGCCGGTTCTTTCGAGCATTAATTGAGCAAAATCGTCGCCGTTCTGCGCTTCCCGAACGACATCGGCAACCGTAATTTCGGCTTCGGGCAATTTGCCCAGTGAAGAGGTGCTGTCCTGATGAAATCGGCTGCGCGTGCGGCGGACGATATTTCTTGCCGACGCGACATCTTCGAGCCGCGTGCCTTCGTCGTCAAGCGAGAGATAGCCGATTTCACCGGCAAAACCGTTTATTCCGTGCCAGATTTTGCCGTTCAAAATTAACGCGCCGCCAACTCCCGAACCGAGCGTAATGTAAAATAAACTGCGGCTGTCGCGTCCCGCCCCAAGCATATATTCGCCATAAGCGGCGGCGTTCGCGTCGTTTTCGATAAGAATCTTTAATTTCGTAACTTTTTCGAGTTCGTTTAAAAGGTCAATTTCCTGATGTTCGGGAAACGAAGTCGAAAACGCGACGCGCTGCGTTTCGCGGTTGATGAGTCCTGGAACGGTCACGCCCAAACGGTCGAAATCACCGAATTTAACGAGTAATTCTCTAATAAAAGTGACAAGCTGCGGCGCAGTATCGTCGCCGCGAATCATCGGAGCTTTATAAGCATTAATTATATTTCCGCCGCCGTCGAGACAAACGGCTTTAAAGGCGGAGGTTGTCACTTCGACACCGATTGATTTTTCTGTTTTGGAAACCGCTTCACTCATTAATTAAACTTCCCTGTTCAGACTGCTCAAAGGCAGTAAACTAACGAGATTTTAGTCAGTTGCCGGGAAAGTGTCAACTGGGAGCAAAACATTAATTTCAGCCTCCCGTATCTGAAATCGTTTGACGGAAAGGCTTTCGCAAAGTTACTCTTTGATAGTCCGCTCAAACGGGTTTCTGTTTTTGTTATGGAACACCTTTCGCAACTCATCGCCGATTACGGCATCTATGCGGTTTTCGCGCTCTGCACCGTCGAAGGCGACATTACGCTCCTGATGTCGGGTGCGATGGCGCACAGCGAATTTTTCGGAAGATACAGTTTTCTCAAGGTTTTTTTCGCCGGAACACTCGGCGGAATGGTCGGCGACAGTTTCGGCTACTGGATTGGACGACTCTTTCACGAAAAGGCAAAACACTATCGTTTTTATCAAATAACACAGCCGCGCATCGAGCGTCTGATCGAAAAATTCGGCGGATTTGCGATCATTATTTGCAAATATATTTACGGAATCCGTGCGGGAATGTGTCTTTTTTACGGTATCGCCAAAATGCCTTTCTGGAGATTTCTGATGCTCGACGCGATCAGTTGCGGTTCGTGGGTTTTGGTTCTGGCGGGTTTGGGATATTTTTTCAGCGGCGCGATTACCAGTATTTTGGGAAATTTCAAACAAGCCGGAATCGCGCTTTTCTTTGTCGTTTTATTCGGCATCATTGTTTTTTACGTTGTCGAAAAATATTGGCTGTCGGAAAAAGTTGAAGAAGTAAAACCCGAAACGCTCAATAAAATCGAGGAAAAAATTCACGTTATCGAAGATGTCGCGCAGGAAAAACTTCACAATATCGGCGAACGTCTGCACCTGACGATTCCGCCGAAAAGTGAGGAAAAAGAGCCGCCCGAACAAAAAGAAACCTCAAAAGCCGCGAAAAGTTAATTTTGACATTCTGTATTTCCGACAATCTACGATAATATATTTCGTTTCTTAGATAAGAAATTCCAATACCAAATAAAGAGGAAAAAAGTTTAGTGATAATCGAATCTTCGGCTCCAACCAGAGTTGACCTTGCCGGCGGGACAATTGACATTCCGCCGCTTTTTTTGTTCCACGAGGGCGCGGCAACCGTCAATTTTGCGGTTGATCTGATGGCGCGATGCCGTATCGAAACGCGCCGGGACGATAAAATCGTTCTCGAATCAATTGATCGCGGCGTAACTTTTGAAACTTCATTAGGGCAATTTCACGAACTCAAAAATGAACCACGTCTCGAACTGCTGTCGAAACTCGTCTATTTTTTCAAACCCGAAACCGGTTTCAATATGATTACGAATTCGGAAGCTCCCGCCGGCGCAGGACTTGCGGGTTCTTCGACGCTGAACATCGCCTGTATCGGCGCGTTGAATCATCTCGTTGGAAATCGTTACGCGCCCGAAAGATTTATCCCGATTGCGGCGGCGGTCGAATGTCAGGTGATTAAAGTTCCGACGGGTTATCAGGATTATTACTCGGCGCAATACGGCGGCGTTTCGGCGATTCACTTCGGTCCCGAAGGAATGCGGCGCGAAGCTCTCTCGATTGACACGGAAACTTTGCAGAAACGAATCGTTGTGATTTATACGGGCGAACCGCGCAATTCCGGCACGAACAACTGGGAAATCACGAAAAGGCACATTGACGGCGACAAGGAACTTTTCGACATTTTTGAAGGAATCCGCGACGATTCGCTGAAACTGCGCGAGGCTCTTTTGCAAAACGATTGGACGGAAGCCGGCGAAATCTTAAAAGCCGCGTATCCGCACCGCAAACGTCTGTCGCCGAAAATTACGACTCCGCAGATGGATTTGCTGATCGAAAAGGCTTATAACAACGGCGCGATTGCCGCCAAGGTCTGCGGCGCGGGCGGCGGCGGCTGTATCGCGTTTTTCTGTGAAGAAGATCGCAAAACCGACGTTGAAAATTCGCTCGCCGAAGAAGCAGGCACGGAAATTTTAGACTGGAAACTGTGTCAGGAAGGCTTAGTCGTCAACGAAATCTCCGCCGAAGCCGTGTAAAAGTAAAAAGGCAAAAGTAAAAGGCAAAAGTTAGGAATTGAGAAGTCTTTAATCTGTGTTTGGCAAAACACGGCAAATAAGTTTTCTTTTTACTTTTGCCTTTTTACTTAAAATGTCTTTCCCCTTTTAAATAATTCTTGGAGACAAAAATGAAAAAATCAATTTTATTTACACTGTTCTTACTTTCAATATTAGCTCTTTCGGCGCAGGCGCAGGAAGATTTTTACTCGTCCCGGCTTGATAATTACGCGAATCAGTTGAAACGCAGTTCGGTTGATCTGGTTGACCGCACATCGAACGATTTGCGGCGCAGTTCGTCAAATACGCGCGCCGCCATCGAAGAAGCGTTTTTGGCGCATCAACTCGATGCCAGCGTCGGACTTTTTCAGCAAATGATTACCGACCGTCGAAGCGGCGCGGAGATGCGCGATGCCGTTGCAATCGTCAGCGATTTAATGCGCCGCGCACCAAATTACGGAGCGAACAGTTATCTCTGGCGCAACGCTCAAAATTCACTCAACGACATTAACCGCGAACTCGGCGGCACAACAACCGGCGGCGGAAATACCGGCGGCGGAAATACCGACAATCGCCCGGTCATCGGCAGAGTTTACTGGCGCGGAACGGTTGATGACAAAATTCAACTCGTTATTCGCGGCAATCAAATCGAAACGCGTTTAGTTTCCGGCAGTAATTACCCGGACGGAACTTTCAGTTTTACGTCGTCCCTGCCGGAACGCAATCTTCAGGTTGATGTCAATAAAACAAAAGGTCGCGGCGGAGTACGCGTCATTCAGCAGCCGTCAAAATCGAACGAATTCACAACAATCGTCGAAATCTCCGACACCGGCAGCGGCGCAAAGGAATATCAACTCGATATTTACTGGAGGTAATTCAATATCGGGGCGATCCTCTGTAATTGCCCGAAACTGGAGATAATGTAAAGGCGATCCCTTGTGGTCGCCCGAAACTTTTCACATTATTCAAATTTTCGCTCGCGCTCATCGGGCAAGGACAAGCCATCGCCCTTACAAAGGTTTTCACGAAACACTTTCCGCAATCGCTTTCGTTAACGACCGAAAAATATTTTTCCCGTCATTTGAGCCGAGCAAGCCTTCGCAGGCGCGTTCGGGATGCGGCATCATTCCTAAAACATTTCGATTTTCATTACAAATTCCCGCGATGTTTGAATGTGCGCCGTTCGGATTTGCCGCGTCGGTCACTTCGCCGGATTCGTCGCAATATCTGAAAACGATTTGATTGTTTTCTTCGAGTTTTTGAAATATTTCGTCATCGCAGACATAATTTCCTTCAGCGTGGGCAATCGGAATCGAAAGAATTTTCTCAGGTTCGATTTCACTCGTGAAAGGCGTGTGTTTGTTTTCGACCTTGAGATTGACGTGCTTGCAGATAAAATGCAGATTTTTGTTGCGAATCAATGCGCCCGGCAATAATCCGGCTTCGCAGAGAATCTGAAAACCGTTGCAAATGCCGAAAACGAACTTCCCGTTTGCCGCAAAATCTTTGACCGCCGACATTACCGGCGAAAACTTCGCCAACGCGCCGCACCGCAAATAATCACCGTAGGAAAATCCGCCGGGAACGATGACCGCATCAAATCCGCTCAAATCCGTTTCCTTATGCCAGATAAATTCGACCGGCTGACCGACGTGCTTTGAAATAACGTGATAAGCGTCGTGGTCGCAGTTTGAACCGGGAAAAACAATCACTCCGAATTTCATAAATCTTAGTTTTTGGTCTTTTGTTTTGGTCTTTTGTTTTTAGTCTTTTGTTTTTCGGCAGATCAGATTTCCAGAAACCGAATGCCAAAAAACCAAAAACTAAAATCCAAAAACTAAAAACACATTTATTGAACAATCTCGACCCGATAATCTTCGATCACGGGATTTGCCAAAACGTCTTTGGCGATTTTTTCCGCTGCGTCCTTTGCCTGTGATTCGTCCAAAGCCGAATCCATTGCAATTTCAAAATATTTTCCCTGCCGGATGTCGGCAATTTGCCCGAATCCGAGAAGCTCGACCGAATGCTGAATCGCTTTGCCTTGCGGGTCAAGAACGCTCGGTTTTAATGTCACATAAACTTTTGCTTTCATATTTTTATTGAAACAATTACTTAAATTCTTACGCAATTTCTTGTTTTAAGCAACGTCTTTGTGTTAGATTCACGATACGAGCTTTTGACTTCCGATTAAAGTTTTTAAATTTCAATTACAAAATAGGAGATCTTAATAAATATGCAAAATATGTCCGGTGGTAAAACCGCGCTTGGTTTAGACGCAAATGTTGGGGCGATGCTGTGTTATTTGCCGATTTGCGGTATCAGTCTAATTTACAGCATTATTGTTCTGGTAACAGAAAAAACTAATAAGACCGTACGTTTTCACGCGTTTCAGTCACTTCTTA
This sequence comes from Pyrinomonadaceae bacterium, assembly GCA_965247805.1. Taxonomy (GTDB): domain Bacteria; phylum Acidobacteriota; class Blastocatellia; order Pyrinomonadales; family Pyrinomonadaceae; genus JAFDVJ01. The sequence continues at coordinate 809,919 of OZ252034.1, read as the reverse complement.
TAACTGCTGTTTATGTTGTCTTAATTGTTGGAGTTGCCATTGTCGGAACAGGTTTAGTTGCAGCAACCGGCTCAGGCATTCTCGGTCTTTTAGTGTCACTTTTATACGCCGTCGTGATTATCGGCTTCTTAGCTATAATGATTATCGGCTGTGTCAAAGGATTTCAAAACAGTGGTTATAAACTTCCTGTCGTCGGCGATATGGCTGATAAATGGGCGTAAATAACGTGTAAAGACAAATTTATAATTTTGCCTTCATTCACTGAAAACTCTCTCAAAAACTTTTTCGACATTACGCAAGTAATGTTTGACATCAAAGACGCGGGCAATTTCTTCAGGCGAAAGTTTGGCGGAAATGTCCGCGTCCTTCATTACCAAATCTTGATAATCGCCGCCTTCGTCCCAAACTTTCATCGCATTTCGCTGTGTGTAAACGTATGCGTCTTCGCGCGAAATGCCTTTTTGCGTCAATGCCAACAGCAATTGTCCACTGAAAACCAATCCGCGCGTTAAATTCAAATTCTTCAACATATTTTCGGGATAAACGACCAAATTATCTAAAAGCGAAGTCGTTTTCGCCAAAATATAATCGAGCGTCGCACTTGAATCAGGCAAAACGATGCGTTCGGCGGAACTGTGCGAAATGTCGCGTTCGTGCCAGAGCGCGACGTTTTCAAGCCCGACAATCGAATTTGCTCTGACAGTTCGCGCCATTCCGCAGATTCTTTCAGACAAAATCGGATTGCGTTTGTGCGGCATCGCCGACGAACCTTTTTGCCCGGTTTTGAATTTTTCCTGCGCTTCACGAACTTCCGTGCGCTGCCAATGACGAATTTGGAGCGCGATTTTCTCTAATGAAGACGCGATAATCGCCAATGTGCAGAGGTATTCGGCGTATCGGTCGCGCTGAATTACCTGTGTCGAAACGTCCGCCGCCGCGATTCCCAACTTCGCGCAAACTCGCTCTTCAACATCCGGCGCGAGATGGGCAAACGCGCCGACCGCGCCCGAAATCTTGCCGACCGAAACCTGTTCTTTGGCTTTTAATAATCTTTCCTTGTTGCGTTTAAATTCCGAAAACCACAACGCCCAAACCAAACCAAACGAGGTCGGTTCAGCGTGAATTCCGTGCGTTCGCCCGATTTGCGGCGTGTCCTTAAATTCAAAAGCGCGGCGTTTCAAAACTTCCAAAAGTGCATCAACTTTCGGCAATAAAATATCACACGCTTCTTTCAGTAAAAGCGCATTTGCCGTGTCAACAACATCGCTCGAAGTCAGTCCGTAATGCACGAAACGCGCCGCATCGCCGATGTTTTCCGCGAGATTCGTCGTAAAAGCGATGACATCGTGATCGGTCGTTTTCTCGATTTCGTTAACTCGTTCAACCGTGAAAGCGGCTTTCGATTTTATCTCGGCAAGCGCGTCCGCCGGAATAATTCCGTCTTCGGCGTGGACTTCGCAAACCGCAATTTCCACGTCGAGCCATTTCTGAAACTTATTCTGGAGCGACCAAATCGCGCCCATTTCGGGTAAAGTATAGCGTTCAATCATAAAGAATCCATTTTATCGCAAAGTCGTAAAGTCACCGAAACGCAAAGTGAAATTATTCTGATATTTTTTCTTCGACTATCGTTTCGCCTTTTACTTCTCTGCGTTTTCGCACTTTTGCGACTTTGGGTTGTATGTTTTCGTTCTCGTCTTGTCTGGGTTGATTCCTTTCTTCATCATTTTGATTCTCGTTGACTTCAGTATTTTTATCGCCGAGAACGTCTTCGATGTAAACCGTCTGCATGAGAACGACGGCGACGGCAACCAGCGGCGTAGCGAGAACCAAACCGATTCCGCCGATCAGAAGACTGAGCGCGAGTTGGGCAAAAACCGTCAGCGCGGGCGGCAATTCGACCGTTTGGCGTTCGATGAATGGTGTTACCAAGTTCGATTCAATAATCTGCACAACGACAAATAAAATCAAGACATAAACGGCACTGATCGGACTCTCGATAAACGCAAGAAGAATCGCGGGAACGGCAGAAATGATCGGTCCGAAATTCGGGATGAACGATAAAAGTCCGGCGATTAATCCAAGCGTCAGCGACAGCGGAACGCCGAGAATCCACAAACCGATCCACGTCAGCAAACCGATAAAAATCATCGAAGCAGCTTTGCCGATCAGCCACCAACTCAAAGTATTGCCGATTTCCGAGAGAATTTCCGAAACTCGCGGACGCTGACCTTTCGGAAATAATTTCGTGAATCCTTCGGCATAAAAATGCGGTTCGGTCGCCAGATAAATCGCCATCAAAATCATTACCAAAAAATTTCCGAGTGCGCCCAATGTCGAAGAAAAATAACCGCCGACGCTCGTTAAAACAGTCGCTGCGTCAACTTTTTTCATCACGTCATCAAAACTCGGCAGTTGTTCAATAATCGTTCTCCCCCAACCGAACTGCGAAATATAATTCCCGGCTTTTTGCGCGGAAATCGGTAATTCCTGACGAAGATGCCGGACCTGTTCGGCGACCGACGGCGCAAGCAGCGCAATCGCGCCGCCCAAAACTAAAACTAACAGCAGCGAGACGATTAAAACCGACAAACCTTCGGAAAGTTTCGTGTAGCGATTAAGCAAATCCGCCAAGCCGCGCAAAAATATTGCCATCAAAATCGCGCCGAAAAGCAGTAAAATCACATCTATCGTGTAATAAATGAAAAGGACCGTTAAAATTGCCGCGAGAATAATGCCGACCGCAATCAGCATTTTTTCGGTGAATCCGCGTTTTTCCTCTGTCTTTGAAGTCATCACAATTAATCAAAAATATAGCGTAAAAATTTACGCATCGGAAGTTTGAAAGACTGAATTGATAAAAGTTAAGATTATCCGGCGTTCATCGAAAATCTTTGTTTGGCAAAATTAGTTGCTTTTTCGGTCTATTGTATTAGGTGACATAACTTATTGGAAAATTGTGGAGAAGTTAAAAAAGTTCAAAAACTGTCTTAACTTCCTAAACTTTCCAAACTTCAAATTATGGGAGACAGACAGCAGGTTGATTATTGGATTGATTTTGGCGACGAAACCTCGCCGAAGTCGTTGAAAGGTCGCGGCAAGTGGCACGAAGGTCGCCGCCAGCGCGTGATTGTTTCGATTCTGCTTGAACTTCATCTGATGTCGCTGACCGAACTGATTCCAAAAAGCTGTAAAAGTTTCAAGGTCGAAAGGGCATTTTGGCAGGATAATTCAGGCTCAAATAACGACGACACCCAAGCCGCCCACTGCGTTCCGCGTCAACTCATTATCAATGGCAAACATCCGCACGACATTCTGGCGCGATATTCGCGCGACCGGAGAGATTATATGCAGGGATTTTTCGGGAAAACCGATCTTTTGCCGGTCAATTTCAACAAATGCGATTCGCGGGCGGAACGTGTGCCGAAAATCAATATCGCCGAAGGTTTTCGCAAAGCCTGTCGTGCGGCAATCACGACCGGACAACTCGGCGGACAACTCACGCCATCGAGCGTCGGTGTCAATGTCGCCAACGCTTTCGACCACTACACGACTCACGCCAAACAAACTTATAACATCTGTATTTTGCGCCTCAAACAAAAGTTGGCGCGTCCCGTCATCAAACCGACCGATAAGGATCGTTGGAAGGAACAACTGATTATTACGCAAAGTTATTTACAGGAAGTCAATAATTCCGCCGCTTTTGCCGAAAATGTTCGATTGGCGGAAGTTAAAGATTTGATTGACCTTTATAAGACTTTTTAGTGAACGGAGCGTGGACATTCCTGTCCGCGAGTCCGAATTTATCATAACTATTTTCACAATTCATTAAATATTTGCGTCCAAGAATGTCCACGCTCCAATCAAATAATCCCTTTATCAATCAGCAATTCCGCATTCAAAACCGCCGAACCAGCCGCGCCGCGCACGGTGTTGTGTGAAAGCGAAACAAATTTGTAATCGAAAATATTGTCGGGGAAAACTCTGCCGACCGTGATCGTCATTCCGTTTCCGCTGTCGCGGTCGAGACGCGGCTGCGGACGCGCAGGCTCGTCGCAAACGTCTATAAATTTCTTGGGCGATGAATAAAGATTGAGCGACGGAAAACTGTTCATCGCCGCAACGACTTCTTCGAGCGTCGAAGTATTTTTCAGATTAACCCGCGCCGAGACCGTGTGTCCGTCAATAACGTGAACGCGAAAACACTGCGCCGACACGGTAAAATCAGCTTTTTGAATCGCGCCGTCAACAAATTTACCTAAAATCTTCTGCGCTTCGGTTTCGACCTTCGGCTCTTCGCCGGCAATATACGGCATCACATTGTCAGTAATATCTAAACTTGGAACCCCCGGATAACCCGCGCCTGAAATCGCCTGTAAAGTCGTCACGACGCAGGATTCGACACCGAATTTACGATGCAGCGCGGCAAGCGGCGGCGCGAAACTGACGACCGCACAGTTCGGATTCGTGACAATAAAGCCGGTCGTAAAACCGCGCTTTTTGCGCTGCACTTCAATTAAATCGGTATGTGCGTGATTAATTTCGGCAATTAAAAGCGGCACGTCTTCGTCCATTCGATACGACGAAGAATTGCTGATAACGGGAAAACCTGCGCGGGCAAACGCTTCTTCGGTTTCACGTGCAACCGACGACGGCAGACTCGAAAAAACAATGTCGCAATCGAGCGGCGGCGCAATCGGTGTCACGACGATTGATTTTACATAATCCGGCATTCCGCCCGCCAATTTCCACGCACACGCTTCCGAAAAAACTTTTCCCGTCGAACGATCCGAAGCCGCCAGCGCAGTAATCTCAAACTGCGGATGATGCTCCAAAAGCTGGATAAAACGCTGTCCGACCGTTCCCGTCGCACCCAAAATTCCTACACGATATTTTTTCATAACATTAAAAATTAAAGATATTACACGAAAATCTTAATTTTTGCCTTTTTGCTTTTTACTTTGCCAAGGCTTCCTTCATCCGCCGCACGCCTTCCGCCATTTGTTCTTCCGGCTGGCAGAACGAGACGCGCAAAAAACCTTTGGCTTCCGAGCCGAACGCGATGCCGGGAACTGTAATCACCCGATTTGCGAGGAATTTTTCGGCGATTTCCAGATCGTCGCCTAAACTTCTCACGTCAACCATCGTATAAAACGCGCCTTCGGGCGAAGTTCCGCGAAGTCCTAATTCTTTTTGCAGTAAATCTATTAGAAATTCACCGCGACGTTTATAAATTTCACGCGCTTCGGCTTTCGCGTTTTCGGCTTCGTCCGTCCATCCCAAAAGCGATGCTTTTTGCGAAATTGTCGAGGTGCAAACCGTCAAAAATCCGTGCAAAGTCAGACACGCTTTGACGACTTCTTCTTGCGAACTCGCCACCCAACCGACGCGCCAGCCGGTCATACTCAAAGATTTCGACAGACCCGAAACGATGATCGTGCGGTCGTAAAATTCCGAAGCCGAGCGCGGTTTTTCGCCCGTAAAATAAAGGTCGGAATAAATTTCGTCAGAGATTAGATAAATTCCCGTGTCCTTCAAAACATCGGCGATTTGCTGTAAATCTTCCGGCGTAAAAATTTTCCCGGTCGGATTTGACGGCGAAATAACGACTGCGACTTTCGTTTTTGGCGTGATTTTCGATTTGAATTCTTCGACATCAAAACCGAAATCGTTTTCCGCCGGAAGACGATAAAAAATGGGCGTTGCTTCGGCGATATTGACGCAGTTTTCATACGCGGGAAACGACGGATTCGGAATCAAAACCTCGTCGCCCGCTTCGACGAGCGCGAGAAACGCCGCCGTCATCGCTTCCTGCGAACCGACCGTCACGCAAACCTGTTCAGCGTTCAAATTCAAATGCGGATAGCTTGCGGCAATCTTTTCGCGGAGTTCCAAAATTCCGGCGTGATTTGTATAACCGTTTTGTTCTTCTAAAGTTACACGCGCCGCTTCGTCGCGGATAAACTGCGGAGTCGGCAAATCAGGTTCGCCCAAACCGAAGTTAATCGAACCCGGCAAAGCGCGGTTAAAAATCTGACGAATCAAAGTCGGTGCGACATTTTGCAAACGCTTCGGCAAAGTAAAAATTTCGTTTTGTTGAATTGCTTTCATATCCTTTTAAGATTAAAAATTATAGACGAATTCCGCGCGAAAATCATTTTTGATATGAAAAATGCGTAAACGAAAGACTGAAGCGTTTCGCCGGGAGCGTAAAGCCGGGAGCGCAGGCAGCCTTGCCTGCATGAGCGATGTTTTTTATCGCTCAAAAGCGTTGGCGGACTCGAATCTCATTGAAAAAAATGCAAATAACCGACGTTTATGAGCGTCCGAAGCGAACGCTCATGCAGGCAAGGCTGCCTGCGCTCCAGTCAAACGGCTTTATTTTTTAATTAATTTATGAAAACCAAAACACTTAAAACTTCCGACCAAATCGAATTATTCGTCAAAGATTGGCTTTTAGACGATAAAACCGTTAAACGCGGTGCAGTTTTAATCGTTCACGGACTCGGCGAACATTGCGAAAGATACGCGCGGCTCGCCGAATTTCTCAACGAAAACGGCTTTGACGTGCGCGGCTATGACCAGCGCGGACACGGCAAATCCGGCGGCAATCGCAGCGAAATTCCGACCGAAAACGCGCTGCTCGAAGATGCGAAATTTGTTTACGAAGATTTTGCCAGAAATTATGCTGAACCGCCGTTTTTGCTCGGTCACAGTATGGGCGGCGCAGTTGCGGTTCGCGCCGCAGTTGAGAAATTTATCACGCCGCGCGGATTGATTTTGTCGTCGCCCGCGATTACCGCAAAACTTTCGCTGTCGGAAAAAATGCAGTTAAAACTCGGACGCTTAACGCCGAACATCGCCGTTTCAAACGGTCTCAAAGTCGAATACATTTCGCACGATAAACAAGTCGTCGAAGATTACAAAAACGATGAATTGGTTCACGACCGAATCACGCCGCGTCTGGCTAATTTCATCATTGATTCGGGACAGGAAACCTTAAAAAAAGCGGCAGATTTTCACATTCCGACACTTCTTTTAATCGCCGGAGATGACCGTTTAGTTGACGCGGGCGGCGCAAAACAATTATTCGCAAAACTCCCGAAAAACAGCGCGACAATGCACCTTTACGAAAATCTCTACCACGAAATTTTCAACGAACCCGAAGCCGACCGCGCCAAAGTTTTCGCAGATTTGAAAAACTGGCTTTTGCAGCAGGCTTAGAGATTTCTGCCGACACATTATTCACTCTTAATCTATCAGTTATCAGCTATTATCTATCAGTTATTCCGAAGTAAAAATTATCAACGATTCGAAATAACTGATAACTGATAGCTGATAACTGATAGATTAATCTGCCAATTTCTACTTTGAATAGACTTTGCGAAAAATCGAATCCCACAAAATATTTATTCGCAGTTTCAATCTTTTCTGCTAAAATTTTTCCTCTATGCCGACGCATTTTTTTCCGCTCACAATTTTAACGCAGGAATTTGAAGACGAAACATTTCTCGCCGAAGCGTTGAATTTTTTCGAGATTTCCCGCTTTCATACCAAAAAAGACACCGCGATTTTCAACGTCCGCGTCAATGCCGAACAGACCTTAAAAGACATTTACGCCAATCTTCTACACACGCGAATCGCGCCGGAAAACATTGAAATAAGAGAAATAAATGTCGAAGTCGCACCGCCGAAAAAATCGCTCGTTTGGCGCGAAAGTATTAATTTGAAGTTTCACATTGTTCAAACAGAGCGCGAAGACGGTTATTTGCAGGCATTTATTCCGGCGTTCAAAATTGCCGTTTTATCAAAAAAATCAGGCGATTTTGAAGCGAAAATCAAGCGCGAAATTCTTTCGGCATTAAAGCGCGACGGCTGGACAAAATCTCTCCAATATTTGCGCCGGTTAGAGCGCGTTGAAAATCTATCTGTTCACAGAGAAGAACTTGCGCTCGTCTTGCCGACTGCCAAACAACGTGCCGTCGCGGAAGAAAAAGGCGAATCGGAAGAAAAATCCGTTCTGCGCGAAACGGCGACGAACCTTGTCGAAAGCAACTTAAAGGCGGCTTACGAAACGGAGAAACAAACCGAAATTCTCGCCGAAATTTTCAGGGCGAATCGTCAAACGAGTATTCTCCTCGTCGGCGCGTCCGGTGTCGGCAAAACCGCGATTTTTCACGAATTAGTCCGCCAACGCGCGAAATTTGATTTGACCGAAAACGAATTTTGGGCGACGAGCGGAGCGCGTCTAATTGCCGGACAAGGCGGTTTCGGAATGTGGCAGGAACGCGCCTCAAAATTGGTCGCGGAAGCCAAAAAACGCAAGGCGATTTTGCATCTCGGCAATCTCGTCGAACTGCTCGAAGTCGGCAAAAGCGCATCTTCGACGCAGGGCATCGCTTCGTTTCTGCGCCCGAAAATCGCTCGCGGCGAAATCGTCGCGGTTGCCGAATGCACGCCTGAACAGCTTCCTGTTCTCGAACGCCGCGACCCGCAGCTTTTGAGTGCGTTTCAGCAAATAAAAATCGAAGAACCGGACCGCAAAACAGGCTTTAAAATTCTTCAATCGGTCGCCAAAGAATTTGCTCAGGTTAAGGACGAAGAACAACAAAAAATCGAAGCGGAAGCAATCAAAACTGTTGACGCACTGCACCGGCGGTTTTCGACATATTCGGCTTTTCCGGGCAGACCCGTCAGGTTTTTACGAAATCTTTTTCACGAATTAAAACGGGACGAACCGCTTTCCTCCGACAGAGTTATTGCAGCATTTTCCAACGAAACCGGCTTGCCCGAAATGCTTTTGAATGACGAAATCGCGCTCGATTTAACAGAAACGGAAAAGTTTTTTGCAGAGCGTGTAATCGGTCAAACCGAAGCCGTCGAACTGATTACAAAATTGATTGCGACCGTCAAAACCAAACTCACGCGACCGCGCAAACCGATTGCGTCGCTGCTCTTTATCGGTCCGACCGGAGTCGGCAAAACCGAACTGACGAAAGCACTTGCGGAGTTTTTCTTTTCCGATCAGGCGCGGCTGATTCGCTTTGATATGAGCGAATTTTCAAACGCCGTGTCGGTGCAGAGATTGATTGGCGGCACGGGCGAAGCGGAAGGACAGATGACTGCGAAAGTGCGCGAACAGCCGTTTTCGGTCGTGCTTTTGGATGAATTTGAAAAGGCGCATCATTCGTTTTTCGACTTGCTCTTGCAGATGCTCGGCGAAGGTCGTCTGACTGACTCGAACGGGCGTGTCGCCGATTTTACAAATTCGATTATCGTGATGACTTCCAATCTCGGCGCAAGCGAATTTCAGCGCGGAAAATCGGGTTTTTTGCGAAATTCGCGCGAACGGCAAACCGCAATTAAACACTTCGATTCCGCCGTCAAATCATTCCTGCGTCCTGAAATTTACAATCGTCTTGACCGCATTGTTCCGTTTACGCCTTTGGATGAAAAAACCGTGCTGAAAATCGCCGAATCGGAAATCGAAAAAATCAAACGGCGCGACGGTCTGCGTTTTCGCCCGATCAAACTGGAAATTCTAAAAGATGCATTAAACCATTTAGTGAGAACAGGTTACGATATTCGCTACGGCGCACGACCGCTCAAACGAACCATCGAACGCGAACTGCTTGCGCCGCTTTCAACTGAATTAAATTTGCGTTCGACCGATGAAAAATTACTCATAAACGCAAGTTTGCAAAACGGCAAAATCGCGCTCGAATTCACCGCCGAAAATGATCCGAAAAAGCGTGGCTCAATCAATAATGTTCTGTCCGCACAAGCCGAAAGAATCGCCGCGCTTCGCCGTAAAATGCAGAAATTTCTCGCCAGCTATAAATTGACCGAACTCGGCGACGAAGTTTATCAAATCGTGCGGCTCGAAGCCGTCGAACTGCGCGGGAAATGGCTGTCCGAAGAAGACCGCGAGCGCATCAAACGCAAACCGAAACTGCAACATTTTCTCGATAAAACAAAGGCGTTCGGCGAAACTGTCAACAAATCCGAAGACGAAATTCTGCTTGAAATTTACGGCAAATCGGCGGGCGAAAATCGTAAATACGCGGCGGAAATCGAGGCGAACGAAGCGGCATTTCAAAAATATTTGTTTGAACTTCTCAGCCTGCAATACCAAAAGCCGGACGAAATAAAACTGACTTTTTTCAGCGAAAACACGACCGCGATGCTTCGCCTCGTGCGTCTGTATCTCGCACATTTGAAAGAAATTAACGGCGAAATCAAAAATGTTTTATTTTTCACTTCAAACAAAATCGCCGATCAAAAAGCCGAACCGATATTATTGTTCGACCGCGAAGTTTGGCGGCAGGAAATCAAAGTTTCGGGCAAAATATTTGAAGGTTCGCCGAATAATGTGGTCGGCATTCTGCTGCACGTCGAAGGCGATTTGGCACTGCCGCGTTTCGGCGCGGAAACCGGAATTCACCGCTTTGTTTCGGGCGTAAAAAATGACCGCGTTCTGGTCGGTTCGATTGATGCCGAATTTGAAAAATACGCAATCTCCGAAGATTTGGCAAAACGCGATTCGGTCAAATTCCAAACCGAACGCCGGATTTACGACACCGCGCATTTGCAGTTGAAAGATTTGATGCTGAACAAAACTTATTCGCTGGAAAACAATGATTTAGCAGATGTATTGTCAAAAGTAATTGAAGAAAATCTGCAAAAAACGGCGGACAATTTAATTGAATAACTGATGTTACGCAAAGCGCAGAGCGGACTGGAGCGCAATCCGTCCCGGTTGCAATGAGCGGTGTTTTTTACCGCGAAAAGGCGTTTTGCCAACTTTTAACTTGGCTGAGAGCGAACGCCGTTACACCGCTGAAAAACGCGGCGTTTGCAACCGGGACGGATTGCGCTCCAGTCCGCTTCGCGTTTTTACTGGAAATATTTTTTATCTGATGCAATTATCAATTCCCGTTCTCGTGACGGAGCAAAAACAACCGAATCAACCCGCGCCGACGGTTATTGTGCGTCCGCTTTTCTCGCTTTCTCCGGTTGAGCAGGGCGCGGGTTTGCAGCGTGCGTTGAATAAATTGCAGCAGTCTCTGCGCGAAAACTTCAACGAACACGGCGCAAAACCGCGTCATACCGATCTGGCTTGGTATTCGTTTTCGCCTTATCTTTCGTCGAAAATTTTGCAGTTTCGGCTGTTTTTAAGTAATCAGAGTTTTGACTGCAAATATCTTTTCGTGACGTTTGATGCGTTCGGCAAAAAAATCGCTTATACGCCGAACGTGCCTGATTTTTGGTTTGAACTGACGCGCGGCGAAGATTTGCAGCGGCGCGCCGAAGATGTTTTGACCGAGCATTTTAAAAATCTCGAACGCCGCGACGGGAAAAATTCGCAAAATCCGTCCGCGCTGTCGTTTCCGGCAAAGGCTTTTGTCACGACGCTCGATTTGAATTTCGACGCGCCGCAGAAATACGAAAAGCCGGAAACGAATCTGTTTGCGAGTCTCGGCGGCGATACAAAAATGGACGGAGCGCGTGAACTGCGGCGCGTCGGACGCTGTTTGGACGAGCTTTACCCGGACGATCTGGAACGCGCCGTCGGACGCGAAAAAGAAGCGAAGGAATTGACCGAACTGCTCGAATCAAAAGACAAACGCGCGGTCGTCATCATCGGAAAATCGCAGGTCGGCAAGACGAATTTGATTCACGAATACGTTTTCGGGCAAGCCGGACGGCGACCGAAACATCGTTCCGCGCAAAGCCTGATTTGGCTTGTTTCGCCGCAGCGTCTGATTTCGGGAATGTCGTTTGTCGGTCAGTGGGAAAATCGTCTGACCGCAATTTTGAAGGAAGCGCAGGAAAAAGATCATCTGCTCTATTTTGACGATTTGCTCGGACTTTTTTTCGCGGGCGTGAGCGCAAGTTCGGATTTGAACGTCGCGCAGGTTTTGAAACCTTATATCGAAAGGCGCGATGTGCGTGTGGTCGGCGAAATTTCGCCTGAAACTTGGCGCGTTTTGCAGGAAAAAGACCGCAGTTTTGCCGAACTTTTTCACGTTTTTCGGCTTGCTGAAACGACCGAAGACGAAACGCTCAAAATACTTCTGTCATCGCGGCGCGAACTCGAATTTAAGTTTAACGCGCAGTTCGGTTTAGACACGCTGCCGACCGCGCTCGATTTGCAGCGCAGATACAACCGCGAAGCGTCGTTTCCCGGCAAAGCGGCGAGTTTTCTGCGTCAAATCGCCGTTAAATTTCAAAATACTTTCATCAAACGCGAAAATGTTTTGCAGGAATTTGAAGCGAAAAGCGGAATGAATGTCGCGTTTCTCGACGATCAAAAAACACTCGAACGAAGCGACATTACCAAAAAAATCGCGGAAGGCGTGATCGGTCAAAAATTCGCGGTTGAATCCGCCGCCGACGTGATTTCAATCGCTAAATCACGTTTGAACGACACAAGCCGACCGATTGCTTCGTTTCTTTTTTTAGGCGCGACCGGAGTCGGCAAAACCGAAGCCGCGAAACAGATCGCCGCGTATTTATACGGCAATGAAGACAAACTTTTGCGATTCGATATGAACGAATTTGTCTCGCCTTACGACGTTGCGCGGCTCATTGGAACATTCGATCAGCCCGAAGGTTTGCTCACGTCCGCGATTCGCCGTCAGCCGTTTTCAGTCGTGCTTTTGGACGAAATCGAAAAGGCACACGCGGACGTTTTCAATCTGCTTTTGCAGGTTTTGGGCGACGGTCGTTTGACCGACGCGCACGGGCGAACGGCGGATTTTTCCAATGCAATTATTATTTTGACTTCAAATTTGGGGTCACGCGAAGCCAATATCAAACCCGGTTTCCGCGAAACGAACGACTCGAACGCTAACATTTACCGGCAAGCGGCGGAAAAATTCTTTCGTCCCGAATTTTTTAATCGGCTCGACAGAATCATTCCGTTTGAAAATCTGAGCCGCGAAGATGTCGGGCGGATTGCGCGGATTCAGCTTCAAAAAGTCTTTGCGCGTGACGGCTTCCAGCGTCGAAACTGCCGTCTCGAACTCGAACCTTCTGCGCTCGAACGCATCGTTGACGAAGGTTATCATCCCGAACTCGGAGCGCGGGCGTTAAAACGCGCCATCGAAAAAAATCTGACGCAGCCCGTTGCCGCACGGCTTTCCGCGCTGAAAACGACCGCGCCGACAATCATTAAAATTTCGCGTGAAAATGATAAATTCGTCACGCAAGTCGAAGAAATTAAACCGCTTGCCGCCGAAAATTCGATTTGGAAGGCGCACGATTTTACCAGTATTCAAAGCGAACTCGACCACATCGAAGACGCACTAAACCGCATCGAAGACGGCATCGAACATCTTAAACCGAGCGGCGAAATCATCCCGAATGACGAAAATCAGACGCGCTGGTTTCTCGCACTCGAATACATCAAACGCATCGAACGAATGGTCGAACGCGCCGACACTTGGAGAAAACCGAAAACCCAAAAACCAAAAACTAAAGACCAACGACAACTCATTTCGCTGAAAGAATCTGCAATTGATTTCGGTGAGTTTTTATCAAGTTCAAATCTCTCGTTTCGGCTTAAAGAAATGACTCTGGAAAATAGCGCATTCGGCGAAACTGCGGCGGATTATGTGCAGGACGTATGGCGCGAAACCGCGCTTTTACAGACAGTTGCAGATAATTTAGCAAATCCGCTTGGGGCAAGATGTGTGATGGTTTTTCGCTGTGCCGACATCTTTTTCGGCAAGACGACGATTCCTGAACTTCTGAAAAATTACCGCAAACTTTTCGGTCAGGAACTCGGTTTAAAAGTCGCCGATTTTGACGCGAAAAATATCGAAAGCGATTATCACGAACAGTTTTTAACGCTCGAAGGCGTTTTCGCATTCGACATTGCCAATACTGAGAGCGGCAATCACGTTTTCGTCTCAAAACGCGGCGATTTTACGCCAATCGAGATCGAAGTGTTTGAATTAAAGGAAGATCAAACGCTCGAAAGTTTTCCGCAAATTTATCACGAATCTCTCAAAAACGCGCGAAAAACCGACTTTAACGTCGTCCGAATTTATAACGAACGACTGCTCGCGCTCGACTTTCGCAGTGCGTTTTTAACCCAATCTAATCTGACGTTTAGAGAGTTGCGGACGTTTGTTTTGAGCGGTTTGGCAACGCCGAAAGAGTTGGAATAAACGAGAAAAGAGTTTACAATCTTTCTGTTATGAATGAAGAAGATTTAATTAAACGAATCACGATGAATCCGAATATTTGTTTCGGCAAACCGACCGTCAGAAATATGCGTTATCCGGTTGAAACTATTCTGGATTTGCTCGGCGCGGGAATGACGTTTGAAGAGATTTTAGAAGATTATCCGCGACTTGAAAAAGAAGATATTCAAGCCTGTTTAGTTTTCGCCTCAAAACTTATGCGAATCGGAAGTGTTCGTGAGGTGATTGCTGCCTGATGAAATTTATTGTTGATGCTCAACTGCCTTTCCGACTGAAAAATTGGCTCATCTCACAGGGTTTTGACGCAGTTCACACGGATGATTTGGCGGCTGAATGGAATTACGAACCGCCGGATGAAGAGATCTTCAAAATTGCGTTTAAGGAAAATCGAATAGTTATTTCAAAAGACCGTGACTTTTTGAAACTCCGTATTTTACAGCACGAATCACCGCAAATTCTTTTAATTACTACCGGAAATATTGTCAACAAAGAATTAATGTCACTGTTTGAGAAAAACTTTGACAATATCTCAAAACTTTTCAACAGTTATAATCTTGTCGAAATGAACAATAATTTCGTGATCGGTCACGGTGAATAATGGCAATTTTTCGTGTTCCAATTTTAGTCTGGCAAAATTTTAACGGCTCGTTCACCGCGCAAGCCGTGACGGGTGACGAGTATTTTCCGCCCGCCGCGTTTGCGGAAAAGCGCGAGGCGGCGATTTCCGAGGTTAAAGAGTATCTGCAATGGCAGTTTGAAGATGAATTTTGGCGCGAAGCGGATGAATTGGAAGATTTGAAATTGACCGAGTTTCGCGTCGAGATTCGTCCCGAATACAAAGTTAAATCATCCGAAGAAAGTGAAAAGAAGCAGAAAAAACGCGGGCGCGAGCCGAAACAGAGGACATTTACAAGTGATGAACTCGTGCCTTTGCGTGTCGCGTGTGTGCATTGGAAAACTGAAAACGGCAATTATTCGGCGGTTTTGCCGCTGCTCGAAATCGAGTTTTTCTATGACCGCGAAAGTGAATTGAAAAATCTCGTCGTGCTGAAAGTTCAAGAAACTCTGCGCGGTTCGTCGCCGCTCGGTTTGGAAAAATATCTGCCGCCGAAGGAAATCGCGCTCGAACAATTGACGTTTCAGGCGCGGCGCAAAGCTAAAAATAACGAAACATTTAAGGAAACGCCGAATTTAATTAACGTCGCCGAACCGCTCGGCGCAAAGGATTCGACGAAGAAAATCTCAAAACCTTATGAGCGCGAATCGGAAGTTTTTGATTTGGTGCAGCGTCTGACACACGAAAAAGCGAGTGTCATAATTTTAGGCGAAAACGGCATTGGAAAAACGACCGTTTTAACCGAAGCCGTCCGGCAAATCGAAAAGGATTTACTGAAAAATCCATCCGAAGACGAAGATTATGATCCTGAATATGACGACAAAAATCCGCGTTATCGTTACTGGCAGACGAACGGCGGCAGGCTCATTTCGGGAATGAAATATCTCGGTCAATGGGAAGAACGGCTCGAAGAAATTATCGCCGAACTCTCTGATATTGACGGCGTTTTGTGCGTCGAAAATCTGCTCGACCTCGTGCGTTACGGCGGTCGTTCGCCGGAGGAAAGTCTTGCGGCGTTTCTCGTGCCTTATTTGCAACGCGGTGAAATTCGCGTTGTTGCGGAAGCAACGGCGAGCGAATTGGACGCTTGCCGCCGGCTTTTGCCGAATTTTGCCAATCAGTTTCAAATCGTTCGTCTGCCCGAATTTACGGCGGAAAAAGCCTTAACCGTGCTGACGCAAATCGCCGAAATTCATCAACGAAACTTGAAAATCGAGTATTCGGCGAATGTCACAAACCTAAGCTATCGTCTGTTTTCACGGTTTATGCCGTATCAAAAATTTCCGGGCAGGACGACGCAGTTTTTGACGGAAATATTTGAAAAAGCGGCAAAAGCGCGGCGGAAAGAAGTGACGACTGAAAACGTCATCGAAAATTTTATCAAATTAACCGGCTTGCCTGAACTGTTTTTGCGCGATGAAATAACTCTGAGTTTTGAAGATGTGACGGCACATTTTGAAAGCGAAGTAATCGGGCAAGCGCAAGCGTGTGAACAGGTTGCGAATGTCGTCACGACTTTCAAAGCCGGTTTGAATGATATTGCGCGTCCGCTCGGAGTTTTTCTTTTTGCGGGTCCGACCGGCGTGGGCAAGACCGAACTTGCCAAATCGCTGGCGCGATTCTTTTTCGGCGCGGACGAAAAAGCGGGCGAAAAAATCGTCCGTCTCGATATGAGCGAATATAACTTATCAGGTTCGGCTTCGCGTCTGCTGATGAAATCAGATGGTGAACCTTCGGATTTGATTCAAAAAGTGCGCGAAAAACCTTTTTCGGTCGTGCTGTTTGATGAAATCGAAAAAGCCGACGCGCAGGTTTTCGACGTTTTGCTCGGACTTTTTGACGAAGGACGTTTGACGGACAGATTTGGGCGCGTGACAAATTTTACTTCGACGGTCGTCATTATGACTTCAAATCTTGGTGCGGAACGGTTTGCGAAAGGCGACATCGGTTTCGGCGAAAGCGGCAATATTTCGAGCGAAAAGGAAATTAAAACATTTTTTCGTCCCGAATTTTTTAATCGCCTCGATGCGGTTGTGCAATTCAAACCGCTCGATAAAACATCGCTTTACAAAATCACCGAAAAGGAAATATTGTCGGTTGCAAAACGCGAAGGCTTGACGGAAAAAGACTTGAAACTTATTTGGACACAAGAGGTTACGAAGTTTTTAGCCGAAAAAGGTTTCGATCCGCGTTTCGGCGCAAGACCTTTGCAACGAACGATTGAAACACTTTTGACTGCGCCGCTCGCGGAATTTTTACTTGAAAATCCGACGTTGAGAAATTGCGAGATTGCAGTAAATTTGAATGATGAGAAGTTTGATTTTAACTTTTAATGCAAATCAGGAAAGAAGCGGGCGCGCAAAGCCGCAACCCTTCCCGACCTGAAAATGGTTTTAACTTGAATATTTAAAATTAAACTTGAATCAAGATAAAGGACATCAATCAAGCTGCAAATATTAACAGATCAGGAAGGGTTGCGGATTTGCGCGCCCGCTTCTTAAATTCATAAAGCACAAAGTTATTATATTTTTAATCATTTACACGCTTTCTTGCGGTCGCGTTTCCGCCTGTTTCGCCCAGCCTTTTTCGCCTTGTATGAATTCCTGACTTTGCGCTTCGAGAAAACCGATTTCGGAGTTTTCGCATTCGTATCTTTTGACGATCAATTGCGGATGTTCAAATTCGATGACATTGAATGAATTGGCTTCGCCGCGTCCGCGTGTCGAGGTTGCCGTGCCTGCCTGAATGACGAGCGCGTTGCGTCCCGATGCGAGTTTGTAGCGTTCCGCCGTGTGTGCGACGTGGCTGACGTGAAGATGTCCCGACAAAAAAACGTCCGCGCCGCATTCGGCGATTTGCGGCATCGCGCGGTCGGCGTTGTTCACGATGTCGTCTTCGTCAAAACCGGCAGGCAAATCGAACGGATGATGCGTGACAACGGCTTTGAGCATTTTTTCGTCCAAATTACACATTCTTTTGCGAATTTCATTGATCTGCGCGTCGTTAATTCTGCCGTCTTTAACGGTCAGCGAACGCGCCGTGTTAATGCCGATAACGGCGATTTCTTCGTCGGCGTAAAACGGCTCTAAATCGGTGGTAATATATCGTTTATACTTTTCGAGCGGAGTCACGAAACGCGCAAACGGATTGTGCATCGGAATATCGTGATTGCCCGGAACGACGATTTGCGGCGACGGCAGAGAGTCGAGAAACGCCTTCGCTTCGATAAATTGCGCCGAACGCGCCCGCTGCGTCAGATCGCCCGAAACAATCGTCAAATCCGGCGCGATTTCAACGATTTTTTCGCGCAGACGTTCGACAATCGCGTAATCAACACGCCCGAAATGAATGTCTGAAATGTGAACGAGTTTTCGCATATTTTCAATCAAAGAATTTTATCCACAGATGAACACAGATAGACACAGATAAAACAAAAGAAATGAATAAAATTTGAAGAAGAAAAATCATTTTCTTATCTGTGTTTATCCGTGTTCATCTGTGGATAATTTTTCTTTCGGAACAATAACCCGCAGAGATTGTTTATGAATTTTATAATGCAGCGGCGTGTCGAGCATTTCGACTTCGCCGTCGAACGCGACCAAAATTCGTTTTTTGCGCGTTTCAAACGTGATTTCTTCGACGCTGATCTCTTCAAAGTCGTGTGTTTGGCGCAGTCTGCCGAAAATTGTCCGCAAAATCAGCAGAAACAAGCCTTTGCGTCCGCTGCGGTGCAGAAAATAAACGCTCAGTTTGCCGTCGGCGATTTCAGCGCGCCTGCCGATGTTAAAAAAATCCATTTCGTATTCGCCGTTGCCGACAAAAACGAACGGCGTTTTGACGATGCGCTCGCCCGTTTCGGTTTTCAGACGGACGGCGAAAAACGGCGAACGCTTTAACATCTTCAACGCCGCCCAAAATGCCGAACGCCATTTGCCGTGTCCCAATCTTTGTTGGGCTTCGCGCCGTTTGACGATGTGCGGATAAAGACCGATGCTCGAATTGTTGATGAAAATATGTCCGTTGACCTCACCCGCGTCAATTTGTTTGATATTTTTTGCCGCGATGATTTTGACGGCTTCGGCTAAATCCTGCGGAATCTGCAAATCCTTCGAGAAATTATTAAGCGTGCCGAGCGGCAAAACGCCGAGAATTTTATCCGTGCCGAGAATCTTCGACGCAACCGCGCTGACCGTTCCGTCGCCGCCGCCCGCGCAGATAATTTCCGCGTCAGACTTCGCCAACTTTTCAGCCAACGCAACGATTTCCGCGCCGTCCTTGGCTAAATTAACATTCGCTTCGAGATTATTTTCCTCAAATAATTCTTCGAGGTTTTGCTTGGTTTCGGCGGAGTTGACACTTCCCGAACCGGCGTTGATGATGACTTCGATTGGTGAGGACATTTATTTTTTAGACTCTTTCGTGTAAAACGCTTGCCAAATCAGGCGGAATGACGAGCGGATAAAAATTGTTCGCTTCAAACAAATAATCTTCGCCGTCTTCGTCAATGACGCGAATCAGATCGTCACTTTCGGCTTCTGCATCCGCGACAATTTCGTATAATTTGCCGACTTCGAGCGATGCTTCAAAACCTTTATTATTTATGCAAACCGCAAATTTCGTATTCATAATCAATCAAGCCAACACTTTATTTTACCATTACGTTTTCCGATTCCGTGCGCTTCATACCAATGAATTTCCACAAGCCCGACACGACCATTTGAAATTCTTTCAACATTTGCCATACCTTTTAATTTTCGCCAACGATCTCTGCCGAACTGTTTCTCCAAATACGGAAGAATTCGGATTGAATTTCCAACGGCGATAATTTCAATCTGCTCAATTTTACCAATGATTTTGAATCCTTCCAACATTTAATTTTCTGCCGTCTGCAACTTTAAAACTTTCGATTATTCCAAGCCGGAATACGCGCCCCAAATTTCATTTGTCGTCAGCACAAATTCGTTAAAATCTTCGTCTTTAGAAGCAATTTTGAGAATAGCCTCTGCCTTCATTAAATCAATATCGGAATAAGCCCAAAAATTATTTATTCCGTCAATTTCTATACACAACATTTTTGTTCCGGCAATATGAAAATCAAGAAAATATCTTTTTGGTTTATACATAAAGACCGCTTTGGGGAATTTTTAATAGACCTCTTGCGAAATAAAACCGGTATTTGAAAACTTTTGAGAAAGATGGCAACTATCTCAAAGGAGCAAATTTAATGAGATACGAAAAAGCCGGAGAGTTGAAGGAAAGTGATTTCAAAAGGTTGTGCGGAGTCAAAAAAGAAACATTTTTCTTGATGTGCGAAGTGGTGACAGAAGTTTACAGTCAGGAAACGCGCGGCAGAAAGTCCGAATTATCAATTGAAGATCAACTATTACCGACACTCGGCTATTGGCGGGAATATCGCACGCGCGTTTCATTTGGGGCAGGATTTCGATTTGCACGAATCGAATGTTTCGCGCATTGTTTAGAAGGTTGAAGACATTTTAATCAAGTGCGGGAAGTTTTCCTTGCCGAGCAAGAGAAGATTATTAGAAGAAACCGGGTTGACTTATACGATTGTTGATGTGACGGAAATGACGGTCGAGCGTCCGAAAAAAAAAAAACAAAAGCGGTGTGACAGTGGAAAAAAGAAGCGGCACACGTTAAAAGAGCAGTTGATCATTTGCGAAGAAAGTTTGGAAGTGATCGCCACATTTTTCGGGAAAGGCAAAACACAGGACTATAAGTTGTATGAGAAAAGCGGAGTCAAGTTCGCCAAAGAAGTCGGAATCAAAGCCGACAGCGGGCATCAGGGATTGCAGAAGAAACACGGTAAAGTGCTGCTGCCAAACAAGCAAAGCAAGTTAAAGAAGTTGAGCAAAAAGGAAAAACGGGCGAATCGGGAGTTGGCGGGAAAACGAATCAAAGTGGAAAATGTGATTCGCCGGTTAAAGATATTTCGGATTTTAGGAGAGCAATACCGCAATCGAAGAAGACGACTCGGACTGAGATTTAACCTGATTTCAGGCATCTACAACTTTGAACTCAAAGCTACTAAAATTTAATTTCGCAAGAGGTCTATTTCTAATTTAGCTTCGATAGCTTCGATAATCAATCTCCGCGAAGAGGTTGTCGCGGCATTCGATTTCTTTGAGCAGGTCTTCGTTGAAATCGTTTGTTTCGAGCTATACCGCAAGTAAATTAAAGCGGTGAATGTGCGATTAGAAGCAACGCGATGAATAATCTGCGGCACACGGCGGCAACCGGAATGGCGGATGCGGGAGCCGAATGCTTTTACTTTGATGAAAATTTTCGGTCATTCGGATGACTTCGCGTGATACACACGCGACCGATACGGCACTGCGGAGAGCATTTGAAAATCTGGATGAAACGGAGGAAGATCCGTATTTTAGTAACGGATTGGTAACGACACAAAAACGGCAACTGCGCGAGTTGCCGTAATTTGTTGATTTAATTGGTGGAGATGAGGAGGGTCGAACTCCTGACCTCGTCATTGCGAACGACGCGCTCTGCCAAACTGAGCTACATCCCCGTTAAAATTTCAAATTACAGATTTCAAATTGGCAAAAAATAAATTAGCTTAAATTGGCTGAATCGTCAAGTTTTATTACATCTTTCTATTAGGGTTTGTACAGAGCAGGAAAAAGTTGTGAACATCGGATTTTCATCTGAATCTGTCAGTTAGCAGTTGGCAGTTATTTCGAAGTAAAAATCTATGAATGAATGTCAATAGCTGCTAACTGCTAACTGATACCAATTACCTTTAGAAAGTATGCAATGATTTTTATTTTACGGAACTCGGACACTCCTGTCCGAAAGCGTTTGAAAAACGCTGAAAACTCTCATTGCAGTTCAAGTTGAAAAATAGTCGGGTGGATTCAAACACTCCCGCGTTTGTTCGGACAAGAGTGTCCGAGTTCCGGTTTAATGCACAATTTCTTTTGCTAATATGGTATGAATAGATAAATCCGCCAGTTTTTACTTTGAATAAACCACGGAGTCTCTGTATTACCTATGCAGATAAGAAGCATCAAATATAATTGTTTTTAGTCTGCTCAACATCGAGGATGAAAAAACTCATCTGAAATCTGTTCTCATACTCAACTAAAATTGAACAAATTTATAGTTCCAGAATTGTTAAATCAATTTTGAAGATTATTATCGAAGACTGCCAATGGTCAGTAAATAAATGTTTACGGATAGAAACCGCCGCTAAATAGAATGTCTAACTTTTCATTAATTCATTTGCCACTGTTTGGAAACCGATATTATTAAATGAATTAAAGGTATTGGTCGTGCCGACTTTACAAAAAATAAAATTGCGAAACTCTGCAATATTTTCCGGTCTTTCTAAACGAACCAATCCGTTAGTAGTAATTAAATAACACTTATATCCCAAGGGAGACAAAATCTCGTCAAATAAAAGCTGCCTTTCACTATCTACAAACATTTCGCAAAAGATGATCGGAGAGAATTTTTCGAGTGTTTCGACTGCCCCGTGGAAAACGGCAACTTCATAGTTTTCCACATCAATCTTAATCAAATCAACACTTGGAAGTTTTCGTTCACGAAAAACAAAATCATCTAATCTGATTTGTGGAACAAAAATTTTTTTGTAAGTGTTGTAGTTCCGGTAAAAACTCTCCGTAAATTTTGAATCGGCGGAAGATACATCACACACTTTGTCGTCCGCCGGCACCGTAAATTCTATTTCAGTTTCAACGTCGCCGACCGCCTTTTTAATTAACTCCACATTTTTAAGCCCATTAATCTTGATATTCTTATTGAATCTAACGATATTTGGAAAATAAGGCTCAAAACCGATAATATTTGCCGAACTATTTTCCAATCCGCCGATAACCGAATAAATTCCGGTATTAGCACCAATATCAAAGATATATTGTGACTGTTTGGCAATACTTCTCCAAAGTTTCAGTTCCGGTATCTCCCATTCACTGTCTGCTTTGTAGTAAAAAACATCTGCAATACTATCGTCACATTCGGAGTAGAAATTGAATTTCAAATCATCTAATATTAAATCCAAATTACCGGAGACATACCATTTAGAAACTAATTGCTCAGTTAATCTTTGAGGTATTTTAATTAGTGAGTGTTTCAGAGCAAATCTGCCGATGGCATTAATAAAAGTATTTTGTCTAGTTTTTTTTAAGATATAATAATCCTTTCAAAATATTATTTTGATTCTTTAATTGATTTAATGAGAAATATCAACTTTTCCGTTCAGGAATTTCTCATAAAAAATTAAGATAGTTTAATGACGGCATCAAACTGTCAAAGTCATCTCCAATGTTTTCTAATCGGCTTCTTATTCTGATCTTCTCTATTAATGACGCGGCATTCTGCCAATGATCGTTCGTTTTAATTTGCCGATGACGACCGATTGTCAGCAGTATTTCTTCATCTTTTCCGATTTTACTGCCCACATTCCAACTTATTTCTACGCGCGGTTTGCTCGTTTTTACTTATTTTCTTTTTCGGTGAATCTTAATGGGGTTAGACTGATTTTAATGGAGATTATCGGAAATAGCAAAAGACTTGTCTGACAAAATTTGTCCGCGAATGAGTGAGAATAAAGATTGTTCTTCTCATTCGCCAAGTAATTTTGAACGAATTCGTGCAGATTTCGTCATTTGCGGACAAGTTCTTATTTCCGGCGCAGTTTCAACAAAACCTCGGCTATTCTCTTGTCCGCAGATTACCTGATTGGTTGCTTTTCTTTTTCGCAAAACTGTAAAACAATCGCTTTTTGTTTTCAAATGTTGTGAGAAAGATTTAGTCGCAAATTACAAATTACTGAACGGTTGCGGTTGCCAACAGCGAGCCTTTCGGGTCTGAAGCGTAGGCTTCGCCGTCTTCGATTTTGCCGATGATGCCGTGAAAAACTATTTCAGAATTGTCCAACACGACAACAACATCACCGGGACTGTAAAGTTTTTGGTCAATCGGAAACTTGATGATCGTCGCGTTACCGCTTTCCTGCGAAACAACGTCGTAATCGAATGTGTCAGCGTTAAAACTGAGCGTTTGGCAAAATGAAACTTCCATAATTTTTACTCCAAAAGTCGTTTGGAATTGTAGATTCTAACTTTTTAGAAGCGTAAAGTCCAAAGCGATTGCGTCGTGATCGGAAAGCGGTGTGCCGTTCGCGTCCTTCAAATCGCCGATGGTCTGCGGTTTGCCGGCGATTTCGATATTTTTTCCGGCGAACCAATCAAGTCGTCCCGAAACTTTTCCGCCGACGCGCCGCGCCGCCCAAAAGATGAACGGGAAACACCATTCCGGCACCCAATCGCGCAGATTTGTGTTTTTTTCGATACTTTCGATGTCGTAATGCAGCGTTCCCGCGCCGAGTTCGTTGAACTTTTTATATTCGTAACCGCGTTTTTCAAGTTCGCCGAACAAACCTTTTTCAAAATGGCGGTCGGGATGCGGAAAATGATTTTTGACGACATTTTTGACACCCATTGCGACGCGCCAAAAATATCCGGCAATCGCGTGATTCGAGCTTTGTGCGTTGTAGGTCGTCGTGTTCCAATCGCCGCCTAAAATTACGGGCAGTTTCGGCAGTTTGTCGAGCGCGTCAAGAATGATTTTCATCTGCAAATGACGATGTTTGCGCGACGAATGTGCGTCGAGGTGAATCGTGACGGCGCGAAAATCGCCTGCCGGATGTTCGATGTCAGCAATGATCGCCCGCAAATATCCGAGCCGTTTTTCCTTGCCCCACATTTTATCTTTACCGTTCGGCAAATCAACTGCGTGGACATTTTTCAGCGGATATTTTGAGAACATCGCCAAACCGTGAATCGAAATCGTGTTTTCGCCTTCCGCAAATTCCTCAACGCCGCTGCCTTTTTGCAGCGCGATATAAACCGGCGCAAACGCATAATTTAACTTTAATTCCCGTGCCAAATCCTGCGCGACAAACCGATTTTTGCTCCGCGCCATTCCGTAATCGAGTTCGGTTAAAAGATAAATATCTTTTTCTTTTAACTGCGCGTGATTTTTCAGCGCGTCAACAATTCCTTCGTAAATATTGCCGCGTTCGATATTCCACGCGACCGAAGAAACCGATTTGGAATCTGGAATCTGGAATCTGGAATCCGCAAAATCTTCCTGCACGACGGCGTTTAAAATTCGCTCGACCGTCGGTTTGATTTTTTGATAAACTTCTGACTTTTCGGTTTCTTCGATTGATTCGAACTTGAGAAGTTCCGGGAAATATTGATTCAAATCGTGGCTTAGAATTTCAGGGGAATTGCTTTGTGAAATGATTTCGGAGTCCATAAAAGAAGTTAGAATAAATAAACTACAGGCAAAAAGGCAAAAGCCGAATTGCAAAAACGCCTCAAACTTTTGCCCTTCAATTTCATTAAAGCGGATTAAGAGTCAGAAACAAATACCGTTTTTTTGAAGATACACTGCAAGAGCGGGCGCGCAAAGCCGCAACCCTTCCCGACCTGAAATCTGTCTGATCTTGAATTTGACAGCTAATATTGAATTCAATTTAGCATAGAAAGAGACAATTTCCATAAAATTTCAGGTCGGGAAGGGTTGCGGCTTTGCGCGCCCGCCAATTTGTTCGTTTAACAGTCTGTTTGATTTGAGATTTGCATTTTTAGTTAACTCTCAATCATCGTATCTTTCCTTCGCCGGCGCGACGGCGAGAAAATCGTTGGTGATGCGCTCCGTGTAAGTCTGCAAAAGTTCGCTTAATCTTTCTTTTTTCTTTGAGTAGAAAATCAAGCCGACGTGCTTTGATCTCGTGACGCGATAGACGATTTCTTCGTCGGTGTAATGCGTTGTGTCGGGTTGATCTTCCTTCGCCAAACATAAAACGATTCCGGCGTAATCTTTGCGGAGTTTCGGTGCTTTGTAAGGTTTTTCTTTGGACGCGGTTTCGAGTTTCGCCCATTCGCGCCAGAGATTAAAACCGCTCGCCTGATCCAAAACATTGGCGATATACGCGCCGCCGACACGCGCTGCAACTTCTAAAAGAAAGAATTCGCCCGTTTCCGCCGACTGCAAAAATTCGGCGTGCGCGACACCTTGTTTATATTCAAAACCTTCTAGAAGCTGTTGATTTAATTTTTCCAATTCTTTACGTTCCTTAGATTTATACGGAACTGTAAAAGTCGTAAAAACTCCGCCGTGATGCGTTACGCTGAACGGCGGCGTGCCGTATTCGCTGATGCCCTGCGCGACGATTTTACCGTTATTGACGACCGAATCAACGTGATAAACCTTGCCGGCGATAAATTTTTCGATCAAAAACTGCGACGGATGATCGCGCCAGGTGTTGCGATTATCCAAATCGGTCAAAACGTCCCAAACCTGTCCCGCCGTTTCACATTTTCTAATTCCGAACGCCGAAACTTCGGTGCGCGGTTTGACGATCCACGGCGCAGTTGTTGATTCCAAATAATCGTTAATTCCCTTTAGATTAAACACGCCGACGAATTCGGGACACGGCATACCGATCTCACACGCGAGATTCCGCATCCGCAATTTATCGCGGAAACGAAGCGCGTAACTGTTTGAGATTCCTTCGATTTGCAGATGCTCACGCGCCCGCGCCGCCGTCAGCACGTCAAATTCGTCCAAACCGACTATTCGGTGAATCTGTTTGCTGCCCGCAATATTCGTAATTACCCGAATGTATTCGTCGGCGGACGCGCCTTTTTCAACGGTTTTGACCTCGTTAATCGAAGTCCACGCCCACGGATAATCGAGCAAATCCTTGCGCGTGACGAGCGTCACCGACCAACCCGCGTTCTGACACTCTTCCAAAAATTCGTTTCCTTTGTGTTCGCTGGCGATAACGACGATATGTTTTTGCATATTTGATTAGATTCCAGATTTCAAATTTCAGATTCCACATTGAAAATCTGAAATCTCGAATTTGAAATTTTCTTTTCGCTAAAAGAATGGCACAATTTAATTGTAAAAACAACGAAAAATAATTGTTTTAACACTAATAAAAACGAGTAGTAACTTGCAAATTAGGCAGTTTAAGAATTGGAGAAAGGTTGAATGAATTTTGATATAACGGATTTCGTTTCAAAGTTAATAATTTATATGGTCGTCTGGATTTTTTCGGTTTCCTTTCACGAATTCGGACACGCCTGGGTTTCCTACAAATTCGGCGACGACACGGCTTATCGTTTAGGTCGCGTGACGCTCAACCCGATTCCGCACATTGATCCGATTGGAACTTTACTGTTGCCGTTCATCGGTTTTATCATCAGTTTTACGAGCGCGGGAAATTTTCCGCTGATCGCGTGGGGCAAACCAACGCCCGTCAATCCGCTGAAATGGCGCAACAAAGACACGGCAAACGTCTGCGTTTCGCTCGCCGGAATCGTTATCAATCTACTGATCGCGGTAATTGCGACGGTGATTCTCAAAGTAATGCTTTCACAGGGAATTGTTACGACCGCAAACGCAGAATTCGGCGTTATTTCGATATTTGTCAAGTTTCTTATGGCACTGATTTTTATGAACGTCGGCTTGGCGGTTTTCAATCTTCTGCCGTTTCCGCCGCTCGACGGAAGCAAGGTTTTGCAGACATTTCTGCCGCGCTCGTTTGAGCCGATCTTTAATATTCTCGAAACTTACGGCTTTTTAATTCTGCTGGTTTTAGTCCAACTCGGCATTATCCGATTGATCGTCGTGCCGCTTCAAGGATTGATTTTATATCTTTTAGGTTTTTAATTCTCTTTTATGAAAAAACGCATTTTCAGCGGCGCACAGCCGACCGGAAATTTACACATCGGCAATTATTTGGGCGCGTTAAAAAATTGGGTGGCACTACAGGACGAATACGAAAGTTTCTTCTGCATCGTCAATCTGCACGCTGTCACTTTGCCGCAAAATCCTGAAATCTTAAAGCAAAAGACTTTGGATTTAGCCAGAATTTATCTTGCGTCGGGCATCAATCCCGAAAAATCAACCGTCTTCATTCAGTCCGATGTCAGCGAACACGCCGAGCTTGCGTGGATTCTCTCGTGCATTGCGCGAATGGGCGAATTGGAGAGAATGACGCAGTTCAAAGACAAAGGTAAAGGCAACGCTGAACGCGCCGGAGTCGGACTTTTTACTTACCCGGTTTTGATGGCTTCGGATATTCTTTTGTATCAAACGAATCTCGTTCCGGTCGGGCAGGATCAAAAACAGCATCTCGAATTAACACGGGATTTAGCGGAAAGATTCAACCGCGATTTCGGCGAAACTTTTGTCGTTCCCGAACCTTTCATTCCGCCCGTCGGCGCGAATATTTTATCGCTTCAAGAACCGCCGAAAAAGATGTCGAAATCGGACGAAAATGCGAACGGTGCGATATTTTTATTGGACGATGCGGACACAATTCTCAAAAAATTCAAAAAAGCCGTGACCGATTCGGGAACCGAAATCACCTTTGACGATGCGCGTCCGGCAATCAAAAATCTGCTCACGATTTACCAATTAATGACCGGCAAAACCGCCGAAGAATGCGAAGCAAACTTTGTCGGCAAAGGCTACGGACATTTTAAAACCGAAACCGCGACTGCCGTCATCGAATTTCTCAAACCATTCCAACAGCGCGTCAAAGATCACTCGGACGAAGACTTAAAAGCGATCTTAAAAACCGGCGCGGAAAAAGCAAAGACGATTGCGCGTGAAACTCTGACTGACGTTTACGCGAAAATGGGGATAAATTAACCCCGATGAAAGTTAAAGAAATAATAAAGTTGATTGAACAAGACGGTTGGAGTTTAAGTCGAACAAAAGGAAGCCATCGTCAATATAAACATTTAACTAAAAGCGGAACAGTTACGATTGCGGGACACGCGCAGGATGATTTACACCCGAAAACAGAAAATAGCATTTTGAAACAAGCTGGATTAAAATAGATTTTGAGGTTTTAAGCAATGAACGGCAAATTTTTAGTTGTAATCGAAAAAGGCGCAAATAACTACTCGGCATATTCGCCCGATGTTCCCGGCTGCATAGCGACGGCAAAAACCGTCGAAGCAACCATCTCAAATATGAAAGAAGCTCTGGAATTTCATATCGAAGGAATGTTGGAAGACGGCGAATCTTTCCCGTTGCCGAAAACTTTGAATTATTACATCGAAAACACGGACGAAATTTCAAGTGATGATATTTTGGCACACGTCAATATCAAAATTAATGAAATGGCTTTGGCTTAGAATCCCTAAACCTAAAAAAATCTGAATAAATCATAATCACGAACAATTGCGCGAGAATCTTTGACAGACGTTTACAGAAAAATAATTTATAAAAACATACCAATAATTGATGAGAAAACCCCGTAAATTATTAATCTGCCGTTCGCATCGGGATCAGACTCTCAATTTTTGAATCGGTGATAAAGCGACCTGCCATTTTGGTTTCTTCTTCGAGTCCCGAAATCGGCGAAAAGCGAAATTTAGCCGTGTCTTTGCCGAATTTTAAATAAACTTTTAAGATGCTCCGATTTTTCCAGTCACGGTTCGATTCCGTGTCGAGTTTAATTTTGTCAATATTAACCGTCGAAGTTTCAAACGTGTGACGGTTATCGTCAGACTCGAAACGGATGCTTTCGGGCGAAATGTAGAGTGAACCGGAACAACGGCTTGAAAAACCGCCGCTGTCGTCGTGATAGACGCGAAAAACCGCACTGCCGCCGTTTTCAATTGACTGGTGCATCAATTTTTCGGCTTTTGAAAAGTTTTTAAGTCCATACATATTAACAAATCCGAGCATCTGATACGCCGCCGGATTTTTCGGTTTCAGCTTAACCGCCGCTTCGAGGTAACGTGCCGCGCCAACCGGATTTTTCTGATCTTCGTATAAAATCGTCGCTTTTTCGAGCAAATCTTCGTAGCTTGGCGCAATCGTTTTATTCGGCTCGTTTTTTTTGCGTTTGTCGGTTTTGGCAAGCTGACTGTTATTGTTCAAAGCGATTCGCGGATTGTTCAAAGCCGCTCTGATGACTTCGGGACGCGCACCGGCGGCGATTAGCGCATTGCGGATTTGCGCCGTCATTTTAAAGTCCACGCCGTTACTGTTGATTACCGAAACAATATCGCGCGTTTGCAGTTGCCGCGAACGCAGAACAGTTATCAAACGCTCTTTTTTGACCGGCGCACCGCGATATTGAGCAAACAAGTTCGCCGTGCTGACTAAAATTAAAATACAAGCCGTCGTAATTTTTATAAAACTTTTTTTGATTCCGAATTTCGTAATATTCATTAGTCTTTTCAATTATGTGGGCTTGAGTTAAACAATCGTTGGATTAATGTCCGGTCAACAATTTTTCGGCGCGGCGCAGACGTTCGGCTTTCGATTCGGGAATCTGTTTATTAGCAGCAGCGGACGGCACTGATTTTGTTTCAGTCTGCCGTTTAGCGACCGATTCAAAGACTTTTTCGGGATTGATCAAATCCGAATTTTGCGTGTCATAAAAAGGCGCAGATTCACTTGATTCGTCGTTTTTCAAATTAATCGGCGGTTGACCGTCTCCAATTTCGTTCCCTGTTTTAGCAGGTGCGACGGCAATCACCGAATTTTTCGCTGCCCGTAATTTTTCACTTTGTATAAAGGAAAATTGCCAGACGAAATGCAGGACAATAACTGCCAAAATTGCCGCGCCGGCGACTTTGTAGCGTTTTTGCGGCGACTTTGCCGCAGTATCTTTGGACTTGTCCGCCGACTGCAAATCGAGATTAAAATCTTTCTCGGTAAATTTGTTTTCATCTTCCGAAAAATCAATCGCACAGACGGCAAAAGCCTTTTCATCAGATAATTTCGGGGCATCGTTTTCGGGCAAATGTTCAGGGGCATTCTTCATTTTGCTTGTTTTTTCTCCTTCTAAAATTGTGAAACCGGCAGTTTCCAGCGCATTATGAAAATCAGTGACACTTCGATACGTTTCGACTGATAAAGGGAATAATGCCTGACTGATGACGGCTTCGACAGGTTCGGGAATTGACGATTCAAAATCTTTTTCCGCATCGAAAAGAGATTTGCCCGTCAAAGTTTCATAGAGGATTGCGGCAAGCGCGTAAATATCTTTTTGTTGACCGACTTCGTGCGAATCAATTTCGGAAGTCCCGAAATCTAAAACTTTAATATCTCCGGCATCGGTCAGCATTATTTCGGATGTTTTAAGTCCGCCGTGGGTGACTCCGTTTTTGTGGGTATATTCAAGACACTCAAAAATTTGCGTGAAAACCGGAACGGCTTTTTCGATTGAAAATCCGCCGTCACGCTGCAAAATTCGGGCAAGCGTTTCGCCTTCGACAAACTCCGTCGCTAAAAGAAGTTCACCGTCAATTTCGGTTAGAGAATAAAATTTCGGAATGCACGAATGCGCGATTTTCGTTGAGGCGGCAGCTTCAAAACGAAATTTTTCTGCGATTTCAGGGCGCGACGAATCTTTCTGCCCGACAATTTTGACGAAAACATTGCGGTTGAGCGAAGTGTCAAACGCTTTGTAAACTTCGACAGTTTTGTCGTCGTTCAGTTTTTCTAGAATTTTATAATTTCCAATCGAACGTCCGATCATCATAACCAACTTTGTGTTATCGGCAATTTTTTTGAAAAGTTGCCATAAAACTGAGCATTTATCAAATAAAATTGAAAATATAATTTCCGTTCGCGTCTAAACGACTGTAAAAACACAGTTTAAGTAAATAAACATTATTAACCGTATTTTAACATATTAAGACGTTTTTTATTAATTAAAGGTTGTCCGAACCGGAGTTTGGATAACTTTCGGAATTTCTACGATTAATTTAGATATTTAATTTTGACGCTTAAAAAGTTACATATCTTTTCGTTTATGACTGCCGAAATTGAGAAATGATAGAATAAATTTCAACGATAGACGAAAAGATGAATGAGCAGCGAACTTAGAAAACAAATCAAGGAAATAACGCCTTTGTCGGATGAAGAGTTTGGTTACGTTCTTTCACATTTCACGCCGAAAAAGCTCAAAAACATCAGTTTTTGGTGCAGGCTGATGATTTCGTGAAGGACGATTATTTTGTTGTTTCGGGGCTTTTGAAAGCGTCTTACATTAACGATCAGGGCAAGGAACATATTTTGCAGTTTGCTTCAGAAAATTGGTGGATTACGGATTATCAGGCGTATTTCAACAAAGCGGCGGCGATTCTGCATATTGATTGTCTCGAAGATGTCGAACTGCTCTGCCTGTCGCTCGAAAACCGCAATAAAATCTGCGCCGATCTGCATAAAATCGAACATTTTCTCCGCCTCAAATCCAATGCGGGCTACGTCGCGTTACAGCGCAGAATTTTGTCGCTTTTGAACGGCAACGCCAAACAACGCTATGAAGAATTGCTGCGCCAATACCCGAAATAGTTCAGCGTGTGCCGAAAACTCTACTCGCTTCTTATCTCGGCGTTTCCAGAGAAACTCTCAGCCGTCTGGCTTCATAATGTGATTTAAATCACGAAAAAATTGTGCGTCAAGTCAATTTTTTTCCGCCTTTCGTCGGCTAATCTTTAGTTGGTGAGAAATTCAATTTTATACATCGCGGCAATCACAACGGCGTTTGCCATCTGCGTCTTTTTTCGGGCAGACGTGCAAACCGAGGCACAAACAAAAAACACAAAAATTATGAACAAAAAAATCTTATTCGTGGTCACGAACCACGACAAAAAAGGCGACACGGGACAACCGACGGGTTTTTATTTGAGCGAAGTTCGCATCCGTGGGAAATTTTGCACAACGCGGGCTACGAGATAGATTTTGTCAGTCCGAACGGCGGCAATCCGCCCGTTGACGGATTTAATCTGGACGATGAAGTGAACAAAAAGTTTTGGGAAGACGCGGAATATCACCGTAAAATCGAAAATACGATGAAGCCTTCGAAGGTCAATCCCGATGATTACGTCGCTATCCATTACGCGGGCGGACACGGCACGATGTGGGATTTTCCCGACAATCAAAAACTCGCGGAAATCGCCGCCAAAATTTACGAAAATAACGGCATCGTCAGCGCGGTTTGTCACGGTCCGGCGGGAATCGTCAACATCAAATTGAGCGACGGAAAATATTTGGTTGAAGGCAAAAAGATCAACGCTTTTTCCAACGAAGAAGAACAGGTGGTGAAACTCGATAAAGTCGTGCCGTTTTTGCTCGAAAGCAAACTGATCGAACGCGGCGCGAAATTTGAAAAATCCGACCTCTGGCAGCCGCACGTCGTCGTTGACCAAAGAGTCGTCACCGGACAAAATCCGCAGTCCGCCAAAAGCGTCGGCGAAGCGGTTTTGACGGAACTGAATAAACTAAAATAAAAATTCACCATTACCGAAACACGCCCGAAACGATTGCAAATTCATTACTTAAAATTGTTTCGGGCGTGTTTTCCATTGGTCTGCAAAATGATAAAATAAACTTCACCGAAATCTATTCAAACAACCGAAAACTCTTTCGGCAGTAATTAATATTAAGGAGCAAAAAATTATGGCACAGCAAGCAAAATCATTCGACATTCCGAAGTTTAAGGAACAATATGACAATTTCATCGGCGGCGAATTCGTTGCGCCGAGCGGCGGCGAATATTTCGACGTAATCTCGCCGGTGGACGGCAAGGTTTTTACGAAAGTCGCCCGTTCGACCGAAGCCGACATCGAACTCGCGCTCGACGCGGCGCACAAAGCCGCGCCCGAATGGAATAACAGTTCGGCGACGACGCGGAGCAATCTTTTGTGGAAAATCGCCGACACGATGGAAGCAAATCTTGAGTTATTAGCCCGCGCCGAAACGTGGGACAACGGCAAACCGATCCGGGAGACGATGGCGGCGGATTTACCGCTGGCGATTGACCATTTTCGATATTTCGCGGGCGTGATTCGCGCCGAAACCGGCGAAGCGACCGAGCTTGACGCGAATACGGTTTCGATCAATATTCACGAACCTTTGGGCGTGGTCGCGCAGATTATCCCTTGGAATTTTCCGCTGCTGATGGCGACGTGGAAAATCGCGCCTGCGCTTGCCGCCGGAAACTGCACCATCGTCAAACCTGCCGAGCAAACGCCCGCTTCGATTATGGTTTTGATGGAATTAATCAAAGATATTCTGCCGCCGGGAGTTTTGAATATCGTCAACGGATTCGGTCCCGAAGCGGGCAAACCGCTGGCGACGAGCGAACGAATTGCGAAAGTCGCGTTCACGGGCGAGACGACAACCGGACGACTGATTATGCAGTATGCGTCGCAAAATCTGATTCCCGTCACGCTCGAATTGGGCGGCAAATCGCCGAATATTTTCTTTGAAAGCGTGATGGACGCGGACGACGAATTTTTCGATAAATGTCTCGAAGGCGCGGCGTTATTTGCCTTAAATCAAGGCGAAGTCTGCACTTGTCCGTCGCGGATTCTCGTGCAGGAATCAATCGCCGACAAATTTATCGAGCGCGTCATCGAACGCACGAAAGCGATCAAAATGGGACATCCGCTCGACCCGTCAACGATGATCGGCGCACAGGCGAGTCAGGATCAATACGAAAAAATCCTCAACTACATCCAAATCGGCAAAGACGAAGGCGCGGAAGTTTTGACCGGCGGCGCGGCGCAGAAAAACGAAGGCGTTGAAGACGGTTTTTACATCGAACCGACTTTGATCAAAGGTCACAACAAAATGCGCGTTTTCCAGGAAGAAATCTTCGGTCCGGTCGCGTCAATCACGACCTTCAAAGACGAAGCCGACGCAATCGCCATCGCCAACGACACGCTCTACGGCTTGGGCGCAGGCGTTTGGACACGCGACGCGCATCAACTTTACCAAGTCCCGCGAGCCATCAAAGCCGGTCGCGTCTGGGTCAACTGCTATCACAATTACCCCGCGCACGCCCCGTTCGGCGGCTACAAAAAATCGGGCTTCGGACGCGAAAATCACAAAATGATGCTCGACCATTATCGCAACAACAAAAATATGTTGATTTCTTACGACAAGAAGGCGATGGGATTTTTCTAAAAAGTAATTGAAAAAGGATGAACGCAGATTTCATTTTTGATTTGCGTTCATTCTCTTCTTACTTATAACCGAATAATCTGCAAAGAATGCTTTGGCTAAATCGTTTGCTTCGTCGGTTAAGAAGAGGTTTTACATTGCATAAAATTAAGTGAAACAACAATTATTTAACTTCTAAGGATATGAAAAATGACTATTGAAGAAACCATAAAAGACAAAAGAAATAATCTAAGAACTGACAGACTTGATATGTCTTTCGGAGAGTTAATGAACATCTTTGAAGATGGAGCATTAATTATTACCCCCGAATATCAAAGAACTTTTCGGTGGGATAGATACCAACAATCGAGATTCATAGAATCTATATTACTAGGAATTCCTGTCCCTCCAATTTTCGTAGCTGAAGATGCAGAAGGTGTGTGGGAATTGGTTGATGGCTTGCAGAGAATTTCAACTGTTTTTTCATTTTTTGGAATGCTTATCAACAATCCAGCGAAAAATAATTTAGAACTTGAATCTGGAGATATGATTGATGATCTAAAAGGAATTAACATTGGTAATTTGCCTATACTTTTGAAAAACACTCTTAAAAGAGCTGCGTGTAGAGTTGAAATAATTCGATGGGATAGTGATATTGATATGCGGTATGAGTTGTTTAATAGACTAAATACTGGCGGAACTCCTTTATCAGACCAAGAAATACGCAACTGTATTTTCAGAGGGTATTCCAATGAATTCAATGCTTTATTGATAGAAATTGGAACAAGCAATTTGTTTATGGGCATTGTTAATCCGACAAGTAAACAAATAGAAGAGATGTTCTGCGAAGAATTAGTTTTGAGATATATAACATTCAAAAATTTTGAATTAAAACTCAAGAAAAATTTGCCAAATCATCTGACTGAATATATGCGAATAGTTTCAAAAGGTGAACAAGATATAAATATTAATGAAGAAAGAAACGATTTAGTTACGAAGTTAGAATACCTGACAAGTCACTTCGACTATAAAATTTTTAGGGCTTCAAACGGAATTTTCACTCCAAATTATTTCGACGCAATAATGCTTTCTTTAAATAGATATTTTAACTACTATGAAACCCGTTATGATGAATTTTACCAAAAAATTACTTTATTAAAAGAAAGTGAAGAATATAGAGATGCTGGTTTATCTTCATATTCTCAATCCCGGATAGAAAATAGAGTAATGAAAGCCTTTGAGATTTTTCAACCTTAAATCATGAGTCATAGAATTGTTGAAGAAATCAGGTTAGAAAATGAGTGGCGAACAAAAGATATAGCGAAAATGAAAATGACTTACACTCAAATTCCTGACGAAAATAAATCTTTTTTCTTGCGGCTTTGTATCCCAATGATTTATGCACATTGGGAAGGAATCGTCGTGACCTCTTTAGTTACCTTAATTAAGCATCTTAACTCACTCAGATTAAAACAAAATGAAGTTCCTATAAGTATTTTTGTTTTAAGTGTCGGGGACAAATTCAAAAAGTTGCAATCCAATCAATCATTTACTCAAAGATGTGAATTTTCTACAGATTTTATTGATAGGTTTCAAAATGATCTAAATTTCGAGAAAAAGATTAGCACTAAGTCAAATATTAAATTTGATGTTTTGACTGATATTTGTGAAACTTTCATATTTGATTTAAGCGACTTTGAAGAATTCAAAATTGATATAAATAGATTAGTTGATATTAGAAATAGAATTGCTCACGGAGAAAATGCGTATCTCATTGAATTACCTGAAATGCAGAAATACTTTGATTTGTTGGAAACACTGAATGATATTTTTGTGAATAATATCGAGAAATTTTTGGTTGAGGAAAGATATAAAATTTAAGCCAGCAAATTCGGTCAGTTTACGTTTTTCAGGCAAGTAAAAAGCGAGGATAATATCTGCTTTCAAGCGAATTTTTATTCGACACTTTCAGCGTCGGAATGAATTATTTGCTTGACGTAGGGTGTCGCTCACTATCATTCGCTTTACCCTACGCTATTATCTTTGTCGCTTTCAGCGATTTCTAAAGAAAAGTCTGTTATGTATGGAATGAACAAAAGCGAACTGCGATTGATGCCGCACGACAAAGCGTGGCAGGATGATTTTTCGGCGGAACGTGAGCGCATCGAATCTGCCGTTAATGATTTGTCAATTCTTATCGAACACATCGGCTCGACGGCGATTGCGAATATTCACGCGAAACCGATTTTGGATATTGCGATTTTGTGCGGCGCGAAAGATTTGAAAGATATAGCTGATGCTCTACCCAAACTCGGTTATGAATATCGCGGGCAATTCGATGACGAAATCGGACATTTTTACGCCGTTTTGGACAAAGAAAATATCCGTTATTGTCAGGCGCATATTTATACGAAAGCTAACACGGATTGGCATTTGAAATTAAAATTCCGCGACGTTCTGAAAGCAAATGCAGAGTTGGCGCGTGAATATAACGAATACAAATTGGAGTTGGCGCGAAAGGTTTCAGATAAATCCGAATATGCGGAAATTAAATCGAAATGGGTTGATTCTTTTGTTTTGAAAATACTGTGAAAGATATTAGTAAGCGACGAATCCGAGTGAACAGCATTTGCAGAATTATCAGTTTTGAATCGTGAACTTTCGCTCTGAATTATCGTAATATTAGGATGGAGAAACATTTTATGCACTGTCCGAGATGCGGTCAACAGCAAACTTCCGACGAGATTCGTTTTTGCACGAAATGCGGTTTGGAGATCAGCGATGTCAAAGATTTGCTCGCGCCTGAAACGGTTCAGACAAAAACGCAAAGGAAGCGCGCAAACAACAAAGCCGCTCGACAAGGTATGATGCTCGTGTTTTCGGGGTTTATTTTGATACTGATTTTGGCGATTTTGCGTGATTTCGTTACTATCCCGAAATCGCTTTTCGCCGTTACGGTTTTGATTTTTATCATCGGCGGCGCGATCAGAATGTCTCTGCCGTCGCTTTTTGGCGGGAACGATGTCAAAGAAAACAAAGACGATTGGCGCGAACGAAATTTAGAAACAAACGAATTACCGAACGGACAAATTTTCGATAAATCGCTGCCCGAAGCCGAATATCGTCAGCCGCTGAATTTCGGCGCAACGAAATATGATACAAACGAATTGGTCGCGCCTGCGAGCGTTACGGAAGACACGACCCGAAGGCTCGCAAAGGAGATTTGACACAACAATCAATTTGTAAATCAAGACGATGAAAAATATTCCGAGAGTTCTCGTTACCGACGAAGCGAAAAAAGTGATCGCTGAACTTCGCGCCAAGCACGGTGAATTGATGTTTCATCAATCGGGCGGCTGCTGCGACGGTTCTTCGCCGATGTGTTATGCAAAGGGCGAATTTATTGTCGGGCGCAGCGATGTTTGGCTTGGCGAAATTGACGGTTGTGATTTTTTTATGGCGCGGGATCAGTTCGAGTTTTTCAAACATACAGAATTAACGATTGATGTGACACCCGGACGCGGTGCGTCGTTTTCGTTGGAAATTCCGCTCGGCGTTAGATTTGTCACGAAATCGAGAGTTTTTTCGCTCGAAGAAACTGAAAATTTGATTGAGACAAAGCGCGGCGATATGATTTGAATTATGTTTATGAAATATAAACCTTTCGACAAAATCAACAAAAAAATGTGTGTCGGCGATTGGGTTAGATTAGTTGAAATTCCTACCGGAATCGAAAAGATGCTGGAAGAAACCCGAATTGTTTTTGAAAAGGCTTTGGGCAAAACATTTAGGATTGAAAAATTTAATGAATACGGATGTGCTGAACTCGATTTAACCAAAAAAGTAGCAAAATACAACACTATTTGGGCTGAACCGCAATTTCTTTTGTTATCTCGTAGAAAATTGAAAGATAAATCATTATGAGCAAAAAAATTATCGTTTACGAAAAACCGACCTGAACGACGTGCCGAAATTTGGCGGCGTTGTTTCGTGAAAACAATATTGATTTTGAAAAAGTTAATTATTTTAATGAACCTTTGACTGAAGAAAGACTTCGTGATTTATTGAAAAAAGCCAATCTCGCGCCGTTTGATGTTTTGCGGAAAGGCGAAAAGGTTTTCAAAGAATCTAATTTATCAAATGAAACTCCCGAAGACGAAATTATTCATTTAATTGTTGAAAATCCGAATCTTTTACAGCGTCCGATTGTCGAAGTCGGCGACAAAGCGGTGTTGGCGCGACCGATTGAAAAAGCGTTGGAATTAGTCGGAACGTCGTTAACTTGACGGCAGAGATTGCGCCGCACAATCTAATCAATTTTGTTATTATCGAACTTTGAGTAATGCGAACTCTTTTGAACGCTTGCCACAAGCGTTCATTGCCGTCGTCAGGATGACGGCGATCCTAAATTTATGAGCTATACGAACGGAAATGGAAACGGACATAAGCCGAAGCCGAAAAATGTTCTCGGCACGGAATTAAAATGCTGCTGTATGAAGCCTTTGACGGGTTATTTTCGTGACGGGTTCTGCAAAACCGATGAAAGCGACAGCGGCAGACATACGGTTTGCGCCCGCGTGACGGATGGCTTTTTGCAGTTTTCAAAGGCGATGGGAAATGATTTGTCCACGCCGCGACCGGAGTTTAATTTTCCGGGGTTAGTTGACGGCGACAAATGGTGTCTGTGCGTTTTGCGCTGGCGCGAAGCGTTTGAAAACGGTGTTGCGCCGCAGGTGATTTTAGAATCTTGTCACGCGAACGCACTGCAACACGTCACGCTCGAAGACTTGCAAGAATACGCCACGAAGGAAGATTAAAAAGTGAAAATGTGGAAAAGTGAAAAAGCGGAATGTAATACAGCCGTTCTGCTTTTTCACTCTTTTATATTTTCACTTTTTCACTTTTTATGAATACGATTGAACATCTGCGGCAGCTTTACGCTTATAATGATTGGGCAAACCGCCGGATTATTACCGCTTTGAAGGAAAATCCGGTTGAGAAATCACGGCGAATTCTCGCGCATTTGTTGATTACCGAACAGGAATATTTTGAGCGGCTTTACGGCAAAGACTCGAAAGGTTTCGATTTTTGGCAGGATTTGTCTCTGGAAGAATGCGGACAATTGGCGCGTGAAACGGCGGAAAGATACGAAAAACTGCTTCGCAAATTCGATGACGAAGGTTTGGATTTAACGGCGCGTTACCGCACGAGCGAAGGCGTTTGGTGTGAAAACACCTTCCGCGAAATGCTGACGCACGTTCCGTTTCATTC
Organism: Pyrinomonadaceae bacterium; assembly: GCA_965247805.1. GTDB lineage: Bacteria > Acidobacteriota > Blastocatellia > Pyrinomonadales > Pyrinomonadaceae > JAFDVJ01. The sequence continues at coordinate 769,821 of OZ252034.1, read as the reverse complement.
TTCCATTCATCGCGGAAATATTACGCTCAATCTGCGCGAAGCAGGTTTTGTGCCGCCGAAGATTGATTATATTATTTACCTGCGTGAAACAAAATATATTTGACCTGTCAGAACCGTCTGCGGTAGCGGGCGGTTTAACTTTTCAGTTTGAATTTTTCAAGAAGGTCTGAAAATATAATCTACAACCGCCCGCTACCGCAGACGGTTCTGACAGATGGAAACCGAACAACTCAGTTTTAATTTTTACACAGAAAAACCGCAGATTGCGCGGCAATCGCGTGATGAATTGCGTCTGACGCTCGGCAAATTTGCCGGTCCGCTCGACCTTTTGCTGTATCTGATCAAGCAGGAACAGGCGAATATTTTTGACATTCCGATTGCGAAAATTACGGATGAATATTTGAAATATATTCGTTTGATGAAGACTTTTGACATCACTTTGGCGGCGGATTTTCTCGTGATGGCGGCGACGCTGATCGAGATCAAATCGAAAATGCTGCTGCCGCAGGAATTAAAGGAAGAAGCGGAAGAAGAACTCGAAGACCCGCGCGAAGCACTGGTTCGTCAGCTTCTCGAACATCAAAAATTCAAAAATGCGTCGCAGATGCTTTACGAGCGTTCAACGGTTGAACAAGCCGTTTTCAGTCGCGGCAAAATCGAATCGGACGAAAATAATGCCGAAACGAACGCTTCGGTTTTCGATTTGCTCAAGGTTTTTCAAAAGATTATGTCGCGCCGCGTCGAAGAAGTGCAGATGGAGATCGAACGCGAAGAAGTTTCGCTCTCCGATATGATAAAAACGATGCGAAAACGTATTTTTGAAAACAGCGAACTAAACCTTTTGAAGTTTTTCGAGGATATGCACACGCGCCGCGAACTCGTCACGGCATTTATGGCAGTACTGGAAATCGTCCGCACCGAAAGCGTCAAACTGATGCAGACAGCGACGTTCGGCGAGATTATTTTGAAAAAAATTTAATGTAGGGGCGGTGGCTTGTCCCCGCCCGAAAATGTTCGCAATATTCGATGTTGAGTGAATACAAACGATTTTTCGCTCACGCTCATCGGGCGACCACAAGGGAATCGCCCTTACAATAAAATGGATTTGGAGATTGAAGAAAAACAACCGCGCAGTATCAGTGAAATCGTTTCGATTGTCGAAGCGTTGATCTTTGTCGCGGATGAACCGATTATGATTAAGACGCTCGCCGATGTTTTGGAGGAAGACCGCGAAACAGTCGAAGCGGCGGTCGAGGAATTGAAGCAGGAATACGAAACACGCGAAGGCGGTTTGCAGTTGCGTGAGATCGCGGGCGGCTGGCAAATCTCGACGCGGACGGAATATCACGAGGAAATTCGCAAATATCTGAAGACGCGACCGAACGCGAAATTATCTTTGGCGGCGTTGGAAACCTTAGCAGTCATCGCCTACAAACAGCCCGCAACCGTTCCCGAAATCCTCGAAATTCGCGGCACGCAGTCGGCTTCGGCAATCAAAACGCTGCTCGACAAACGCCTCATCGTCGCCAAAGGTCGCAAGGAAACCGTCGGGCGACCGATGCAATACGGCACGTCAAAAGAGTTTCTGATGCAGTTCGGCTTAAAGGATTTATCGGAACTGCCGAGCATCGAAGACTTTGAAGATTTAGCGCAGGGAATGTAAATGTTTCAGATCAAAGAAAAGGACGGTATAGTTATTGTCCGTGAAATTCCAATAATTCAAAGGAATATTTCATTTGGATTGTTCATCATTCTGTCTTTTTTTATTTATATAGGATTTACGTCTTCCGCAAACGAAAATCTTTTTAACAATTTTTTTTGCATTATAGGTATGTTTGTCGCGGCATTAGGCTCACTGCTGTTTTTAATTACCAACATCGCAACGACTGTTAAAATTGACAAATACGGCGAGATTTTATCAGTCCGAGAACAAAGTGTCATCAAATACTCTTTCAAAGTCTATTCCTTTAGCGAAGTAGCCAAGCCTATTTTCGTTGATGAAACCAAAGATTTTCGCGGAAATAAAACTTATCAAATAATAATTTCCCTAAAAGACGGGCAAAAGATGGCTCTTTCAACATCCATAGGTATTAATGAGGGACAGCTTTTTGGCGCAACAGAATTGATGAATTCGTATATTTTCGAAACACCGAAACAAATTCCTGTTAAAATCTCTCTTTTTAATAGTGATTAAACCATTATGCAAACCGAACAGACCGAAAACTTGCTTGTAATCCGCGAAACGCCGGGATGTTTGTGGATTTTCGGGTTGTTTTTTGCGGTTGTCGGCGGCGTTTTCGTTTACGGTGCGCTCGGCGGATTTGCGGATTACGGCAGTCAGGATTTGTGGATGCTGGCGTTGGCGTTTGTCTTCGGCGCGATTGCGGTCAGTGTCGGCATTTGGATAATTTATCTTGCGCCGATTACGAAAGTTGTGATTGACCGCTTCAACGATGAAGTCTTTATCACGCGCTACGGTTTATTCGGCAAACGCGATCAATATTATACTTTCGATGAAATCGAACAATTCTGTCTCGTCGAAGAACGCGACGACGAAAGCAGTCCGATCTGGTCGCTCGGAATGCTTTTAACGGACGGCGAAACGGTTAGAATCTCTTCCCAACAAAGCCACGACCAGCGATTCGTCAATAATTTCGTCTTTCAAACCAACGAATTCACGCGGAAACAAATCGCCTCGACCGAAATGATTTTCGATATACAAGATGAAACAGATAAGGAAATAGGTTAAAATTTGACGTAAGCTGTTAGTTTTTGGTTTTTAGCCTTTTGTTTTTAGCGTAAGTTCAAAAACAACTGCATTATTTAACAGCTAAAAACTCGAATACTAAAAACCAAGAACCAAATTATTATGTTAGAGAGACTTAACAAACTGATTGCTCAAGCCGGAATCGCTTCGCGGCGCGGCGCGGACGAACTGATTATCAACGGCGAAGTTTCGGTTAACGGTCAAATTATCACTGAACCCGGCACCAAAGCCGACGCGGAAACGGATCACATCAAAGTTCACGGTAAACTAATTAATTCAAAAATCGCCGCCCGCGAAAAAGCCTATATTTTATTGAATAAACCGAAAGGTTATCTGTCGAGCGCGGCTGACCCGGAAGGTCGCAAACTCGTCACGGATTTGGTCAAAGGCTTCGGCAAACTGCATCCGGTCGGAAGGCTCGATTACAATACCGAAGGCTTAATAATCCTGACCAATGACGGCGATTTTACCAATCTCGTCGCCTCTTCAAAGACGATTCCGAAGGTTTACGATGTCAAAGTGAAAGGCTTGCCGAACGACAATGCGATTAATAAATTAAGAAAAGGCGTGAGATTGGAAGACGGATTCAAAACTGCGCCCGCGCAAATCAAAGAACTCAAAGCAACCGACAAAAACGGCTGGTATGAAGTCACGCTTTACGAAGGACACAACCAGCAAATTCGTAAAATGTTCGACTCCATCGGTCATTCGGTCGTCAAACTCAAACGCATCGCCATCGGCAGCATCAACTACGACAGATTACCTGTCGGCGCATACCGCGAACTTGACGCGGAAGAAATTAAAAACATCGCCAATCCTTCAAAATACCGTAAGCCAAATCCTAAAGCTGCACCAAAACCTAAAATGCCGACAAGTCAGCAAAAAGCGCGAACCGAGAAACCGAAACGCCCGCGTAAAAATTCACAATAATTGGAGCGCAATAATTGGAGCGCGGACATCACTGTCCGCCGCGTGTTCGAGCGAAGCGTCGAACACGCCCACGTTTGCACACAAAAAAGCTGATTGTAAAATGCCCAAAGATGAGTCCATTAAACAGACTTGCGGACAGGAATGTCCGCGCTCCGAGTGAGCCAATACGCCCAGGCGATTAAGATTAGCTGAATCGGCAGACGGATATATTGCGCCGTCGGACTAATTTCAGAGAAAATTTGCGGGTTCAATGCCATATAAATGTTCGCGGGGAAAACGGCGATGAGCAGCGCGATCAGGCACCACGCCGCAATGCGCGTAAATTTTGGAATCAACAGCAGAACGCCCAAAACTATTTCACAAACGCCGCTCAGATAGATGAGAAATAGATGCGCGGGGAAAATCGGCGGCATCATTCGCTGATAGAAATTCGGATTCAGAAAATGATTGATTCCGGCGAAAACAAAGGCAATTCCGAAAATCCATTTCAAGACTTTTTTAACTATTTTCATTGACGAATATCTTACGTTATTAAGCCGCTGCGTGTTAAATTTTCGGCAACTCTTTGCGTTCTATTTTCGGTTATGACAAAATAAATTTAGGTTATAACTCTATATGAATTTTGAATTAAACGAAGAACAATTACAGATTAAATATTCAGTGCGTGAGTTTGCGGAAAGCGAAATCAAGCCGCACGTTATGGAATGGGATGAAACGCAGCATTTCCCTGAAGAACTGCGTCCGAAGCTCGCCGAACTCGGTTTATTGGGCGTGATTTTTCCCGAACAATACGGCGGCGCGGGAATGGGTTATGTTGAATATGCGACGATTATCGAAGAACTCGGACGCGTCTGCGGTTCGGTCGGTTTATCAGTCGCCGCGCATAATTCGCTCTGTTCCAATCACATTTATATGTTCGGTTCGGAAGAACAAAAGCAGAAATACCTCTTGCCCTTAACGCAGGGCGAAAGTTTTGGCGCGTGGGGTTTGACCGAAGCCGGTGCCGGTTCGGATGCGTCGGGAACGCGGACGACGGCAATCCGTTCAAACGGCGGCTGGAAAGTCAACGGCTCGAAAAATTTTATCACGCACGCGATTGTCTGCAACACACTTGTCGCCGTCGCCGTGACCGACAAAGAGAAAGGTAACAAAGGCATTTCGGCGTTTATTTTCGACAAATCAATGGAAGGTTTTCGCTCCGACAAGAAGGAAAACAAGCTCGGAATGCGTGCGTCGGAAACGGCTTCGGTGGTTTTTGAAGATTGCTATGTGCCGGATGAAAACCGTCTCGGCAACGAAGGCGAAGGCTTTTTACAATCAATGCAAATCCTCGACGGCGGACGAATCTCTATCGCTGCACTGTCCGTCGGCATCGCTCAAGGCGCGTTTGAAGCCGCCGTCAAATACGCCAAAGAACGGCAGCAGTTCGGCAAACCGATTGCCGAGTTTCAGGCGATTCAATTTAAACTTGCGGATATGGCAACGCAGATCGAAGCCGCGCGTCTTTTGACTTTGCAAGCCGCGTTTCTCAAAGACGCAGGCAAAAAAGTCACGAAACAATCGGCAATGGCGAAACTTTTCGCGTCCGAAACCGCAGTTAAAGTTGCTGAAGAATCAATCCAGATTCACGGCGGTTACGGCTACACGAAAGATTACCCGGCGGAAAAATACTGGCGCGATTCAAAACTCTGCACCATCGGCGAAGGCACGAGCGAGATTCAACGACTGGTGATTGCTAAATTATTGTTGAAAGCGTAAACCATTGAAAATCCACTTGTTAGAGGCGAACTGAATATTCAGTTCGCCTTTTTGTTTTGGGGCGTGAAACAGTAGAAATCTTTTTACTGTTTCACGTTGCACAAATGAAACAACGCGATTATAATTTTGGTGCTGTCAAAATCAGTCTGTATAAATCTAAATCATAAAAAAAGGAGAATAATTATGGAAACGGCAACAGCTAAAGCATACAACATTGCGACGGGATTAATCGGAGAATTAACTCAGGAAGCCGCAACAACGCGCAAAATTTTAGAAAGAATCCCGGTTGAGTCATACGACTATAAACCGCACGAAAAATCTATGACGATGATTCGTCTGGCAACGCACGTCGCCGAAATGATTGATTGGGTCAGCGAAACCTGCACCAAGGACGAACTCGATTTCGCGGCGATGGATTACAAACCGTTTGAGCCGAAGACAACTGCCGAATTGGTTGAATTTCATGACCAACTCGTCGTCAAAGCACTCGAAACATTGAAAAATACTTCGGATGAAGATATGCACAAACCGTGGTCGCTGAAAAACGGAAAGACGACTTATTTTACAATGACGAAAATTGCGACGATTCGCACGATGTGTCTAAATCACATTTGGCATCATCGCGGACAGCTTTCGGTTTATCTGCGTCTTAACGATATTCCGGTTCCTTCGATTTACGGTCCGTCGGCTGATGAAGGACAGATGTAATCACGATGGAACACAAAGCAATTTCAATTCGACCGTTCATCGGAGCGAAAGACTTTGAAATCTCGCGGAATTTTTATCGTGATTTGGGTTTCGAGGAAAGTATTTTGGCTGATAATATGTCGTATTTCAAAACCGAAGGAATCGGATTTTATTTGCAGGATGCGTATATTAAAGATTGGATAGACAATTCGATGATATTTTTGGAAGTCGAAGATGTCGGTCGCCATTGGGAAGAACTTTCGGTTCTCGACCTGTCTGCTAAATATAAAGGCGTAAAATTAGTTCCGATTCGTGAATATGATTGGGGACGAGAATGTTTTTTGCACGATCCGTCAGGAGTTCTCTGGCATTTTGGAGAATTTTATAAATAAGACAAAAGTAAAAAAGGCGAACTCTTTCGAGAACGCCTTTTTTACTTTTGACAAGACCAATTGTGGGAAATCTCATCTAGGAAAAATCGCTGTTTCTATTTTTGAACTTCATACAAAATCTTCGTCGCGGTTTGATTTTGGGATTCAAGGACGACGTTAAAGTTGATTCTGCGCCATTCAAAATCACCGATTCTTACCTCCCCGGTTCCTTCATATTTGGTTTGACCCGATTTAACTTCGCTCGTATCAAAATTATCAATTGCGATCACAATATTGGTCGTTTTGTAGTCTTTGCTGATTTGCGTCATTAAAGTTGTCATTAGACTGCCCTGCACCTCGTCTGGCGCAAATTGCGGGGCAGCTTCGACAAATTTATAATCAACATCTTCCACACTTTGTCTATTAAGATTAACTTTTGCCGTAAATTGCAGCGGCAGTTCGGTTTTGTCGTCCTTAACAACTGCGAGAGCTTCGCCGTCAAGATTTATGCGGCTGTTTGAAATCTCGTTGTTTCGCACATCATTCATTCTGACTTCGACATTATTGTCGGCTAAATCAACCCGAAGTTTTTCGGTTAATTTTTGAATAATCGCGTTTTTGTAGCGGTCAATTTTAAGACCGGCGTTGTTATTTGTGTTTGCTTTTGCTTCGATTGAGAAAGCCGCGAAAGCGATTAGAGCGAGAATAGTTAAATTAAATCTTTTGAAAGTGTGTTGATATTTCATAACTTCAAAACCTCACGTTTGTTCGTTTAGCAATACTTGTGCCAATATGATTAAACTCCTCATTTGCAATGATATAACTAAATTATATTTTATTGACGATAACGAATTTTCTTTGAAGTATTTTGCAATCGCATCAAATTCAATCACGGCGATTGTTTTAGATTCAGCCAACTGACGACGTTTTTGGCAATTCAATGTAAAAATGAGAAAATAGCTGTTTGATATGAGCGACGACAAAGAAAACGTAAAAATTCACATTATTGAGCCGTTTGATTTTAATAAATTTGATTCAAACGAATTTGATAGAATTTTAAGTATTTTTGATTGGTCTTTGAAAAATAGAGATATTGATTTTCATTTCGTAGAAGGCAGTTTCTCAGAAGTTTATCCTCCACTTCTAATTGCCTATTGGAGTTATTTAATAACTAATGAATGTAAATTGAAAATCTTCTTTTCACCGGATAATTTTACTTCATGGAAATATTACAAAACTAGCGGCGAGAATTGGGAAAGTATTTTGAGTTCAGCAAAAGATTGGTCAAAAGAGCCTATGCGACCGCCTTTTATCGTTAATTCAAATGATCGTGAAAAAGCATTAGAATTCGGCAAGAAATACACCAGAACATTTAGATATTGAATATGAAAAAACGCTCCGCTATATTCTTAACGAGATACTTTACAACACACTCGAACACGGCAGAAACGGACTTGATATACCATCATTATTACAATTCTTTTGGGATGAAAAATCTAATGAACTTTCATTTATAATTGCCGATGTCGGAGTTGGAATCAGAAAACATTTAAGCCAAACTTATCCGAATTTAGCGACCGATGTTGAAGCAATTTTACACGCCATCAAACCGCAGATTTCGGGGACATTCGGAAAATCGCAAACAGGTTATGAAACTATCAATAATGCGGGTGTCGGCTTATATTTTTCAAGTAAAATTGCCCAAAAACTAAATGCCGATATGTTTATTGTTTCAGGCAACGGTTTCGTTCATATTTCGCCGAATGAAATAATCAGCCGGGAATTGAATCATCAATGGAAAGGCACTTTTGTTTATGTCAAAATGAAACTTGGTTTGGTTAAGGATTTGAATTTGCAAAAAATGATTTCTGAAATAACAAAATCTATTCCTAAAGTCGTTAAAGACACGGAAAACAATAGTTTATATATCAGCGTCCGAAACTATTTCGGGCGTTACGCTGAAGATAAAGATTTGGCAAAAAAGATTCGTGATGAAAAACTTTTGCCTGCTCTTGCCGAAAATAAAACGCTGACGATTGACTTTGAAGATATTTTGTCGGCTCCGCACAGTTTGTTAAATGCAATGTTGGCAACTCCGATTGAAAGACTCGGATTGTCCGCATACAAAAAAATCAAAATCATCAATGCCGCACCTGAAATACGCGAAACTCTCGATTTTATCTTTGACGACAATACTTCTAACGCTTAAAAAATGACGACGATTGAAACACTCGAAAAACTCTTTGCCGGTGAAACACGCGCCGTTGCGCGGGCGATTACCAAAGTCGAAAACAGCACAAACGATTCTACGGAATTGATGAAAGCAGTTTTTCCGCGCACGGGAAACGCGCTCGTCATCGGCATCACGGGTGCGCCGGGTGCGGGAAAATCTTCGCTCGTTGATAAGCTGGCATTTTATTATAAAGACAAAGGCGAGCGCGTCGGAATCATCTGCGTTGATCCGTCGAGTCCGTTTTCGGGCGGCGCGATTCTTGGCGACAGAATCCGAATGTCAACGCTTGGTTTAGATAAAAATATCTTTATTCGTTCGATGGCGACGCGCGGAAACCTTGGCGGATTGTCACGCGCAACGGTTGATGCGGTGGCGATTTTGGACGCGGCAGGTTTTGATAAAGTGATTGTCGAAACGGTCGGAGTCGGGCAGGATGAAGTCGAAATCGTCAAAACAGCGGACGTTTCGGTCGTCGTTCTCGTTCCCGGAATGGGCGACGACATTCAGGCGATCAAAGCCGGAATTATGGAAATCGGCGATGTTTTCGTCATCAACAAAGCCGACCGCGAAGGCGTTTTGCGAACCGTCAAAGAACTCGAAGCGTTATTAAATCTCGCGCATCGCCCCGATTTCTGGATGCCGCCGATCATCAAAACCGTCGCCACCGAATCTAAAGGCATCGAAGATTTATCGAAAGCCATCGAAAGCTATTACGAATTTCAAAAATCGGGCGAAAACTTAGAAAGACGCAAAGCGATTGCCAAATGGCGTTTGCTTGAACTCTTGCAGGAAAAACTTCTCGCCGAAGTTTTGAATCGCAAAGGCGCAAACGAACGAATAGAAACATTAGCGCAGGAAATCGCGGAAAAGAAAACGAATCCGTATTCGGCGGTTGAAGAGATTTTGAAATAATTTATGAAAAACCCGATCATCGAACCCGATAAAGATTATACATTTCACGATTATTTCCGAATGCGTGCTTCGACCGAAGACATTCTCGATTATTTCGGTTATGAAAGAATTCTCGGACGAATCGAACTGCCGCGAACTGTTCGTGAACTACCAAACTTGGAGCGTCTTTTTGCAACGCTGGAAGATGCGATTTTACATATCAGTTTAGAAAATGAAATCACACGCCGCGAATTTTTGATCGCGCCGGTGATGTCGGAAGTTCGGCGTTTGACCGAATCGAAATTGCGTTCGGAATATTGGCTCGAATACAATCATCAATTAAAAGGCTCGCTCGATTATCTTTTACGCCGTGAAAGAAATTTGCTCGTCGTCGAAGCCAAAAATGCGGATATGAGTCGCGGTTTTACGCAGCTTGCCGTCGAAATGGTGGCACTCGACAAAGCTGATGAAAGTGAACAGGAAATTATTTACGGCGCAATCACAACCGGAAATATCTGGCAATTCGGTGAACTCGACCGCAAGCGAAAAACCGTTACGCAGGACATCGGCAGCTACGATTTATTACAGGATTTGGAAGATTTAATCAGAATCTTTATTGAAATTTTGGAAAGAAAATAAATTACTTTTTGAAGATAATGTTTATGAAAAATTTGATAGTAAAATTTAGTTTTATCGTGGCAATTATTTGTGCATCATTCATTTTAGCTAACGCTCAAACTAGCGAAAAATATACTTACCGTGACTTATTAACTCAACAAAAAGTTGAGCGCGATGAATTGAAACAGACTCAAAAAGAAACTTTAGATAAAATTCTTGTGCGACAAAAAGAGGAAATTGAGCCACATAAACCTAATTCCAATTCTACCAATTCTTATAGTTACGACAGAATGATTGAAGAACAAAGAGAAGAACGTCAAAAAATCGTTCAATTACAAATAGAAGAACGCGAAAAGCAAATGCAAATTCAGGCGGATGAACGTAAAAACTTTAAACCATTATAATTTATGAAAATCAATCATCTCGGCATTGCGACAAAAGGAATTGATGAGGCGTTGAAGTTTTGGGAAGACGCGCTTGGGCTTGAGAATATTCATACCGAAGTTGTCGAAGATCAAAAGGTGCGCGTGGCGATGCTGCCGATTGGCGAATCGCGGATCGAATTATTAGAACCGACTTCGGAAGATTCGCCGATTTCAAAGTTTATTGAAAAACGCGGCGGCGGCATTCATCACATTGCCGTCGAAGTCGAAGACATCGAAGCGGCACTGGCGAAACTAAAGGCGCAGGGAATGCGTTTAATAGATGAACGTCCAAGAATCGGCGCGGAAGGCTGCCTTGTAGCATTCGTGCATCCGTCGGCGGCAAACGGCGTTTTATTGGAACTGGTTCAGGAGAGCAAAAGTTAAAAGGTGAAAAAGTTATAAAAGTGAAAAAGCTAAAATCGTGCGATTAGGAGTTTTTGACTGATCCGAACCGGTGCTTAACAGACCGCAAAACTTTTTCACATTTTCATTCTTTTACATTTTCACCGAACCTAAAGTTTGACTTAATCATCTATAATAATCGTAAAAGACGTATTTTGAATTGAATTAATTGTAATTTAAGTTAAAATTCATTTTTCACCGAAATCAAATCGTAAATATATAAAGTGAGGATTTAAAATCTTGAGTAGTTTATCAAAAGCAGTAATTTTATTAGGCGTTGTTCTGGCAATCGGTGCCGGTCTCGTCATCTGGAAACAAAAAGTCGGCAGCACGCAGAGCGGCAGCGGCGAAATTTCCTTTAACAAAATGACGAAGGAAGAAATGGAACTTCTTCTGAAAGACGCGAATCCGATGATGCTGAAAAAGCTGGCGGAAGACCCGGAGATGAAGAAAAAGCAGCTTGAAAGCATCAAACAGCTTCTCGCCATCGCCAGTGCCGCGCAAAAAGACCCGACGATCAACGACGCAAATACCAAAAAGGCTCTCGAAATCATTGATTCCGTGATTTGGGCGCGCACCTACGATCAGGAAATCAACAAGGATAAAGGTCCGATGCCGCCGTTCGGTTTCATCACCGAAGATCAGGTTAAAGATTTTTACGGCGAGGGCGACGCGACCAACTCCGAACAAAAGCAGCACGCTTCCGAGTTTCAGGAGTTTCTTGACGTGCAGCTCAATTTCGCCAAAAAGAACAAAGCCGTCGCCGATGACAGTCAGCCGACCGATGACGAAAAAAATCAGATGAAGCAGGAATTCGCCAAGATTAAAATCTACGAAACCGAAGCGAAAGCCAAAGTTAAGTCAGGCGAATTGAATGCGGAATTTGCGAAAAAGGTCGAACTTCAGAGCAAATTACAGCAAGCGCAGTTTTTATCGAGAATGTATTCGACCGACGTTTTGGCGAAAAAAGCCGAAGTAACCGACGACGACATTAATAAATACATCGCCGAACATCCTGAACTGAACACGACCGAAACGAAAAAAGCAAAGGCTACCGAAGTCTTGCAAAGATTGAAGAACGGTGAAGATTTCGCGGCGTTGGCAAAGGAATTTTCCGACGATCCGGGCAGCAAAGACAAAGGCGGACTTTACGAAAACGTCACGGAAGGCAGCGGTTTCGACAAAGATTTTGAAGCGGCGGCTCTCGCGCTGCAACCCGGACAATTTACGCAGGAACTCGTTCCGACACCGTTCGGTTTTCACATTATCAAACTCGAAAAGAAAGGCGAAACCAAAGATCAAGCCGGACAACCCAAACAAACTTACGATGTCCGCCACATCCTGTTTTCGACGATGGTCAAAGACCCCGACAATCCGGGAGCGCGTGAAATGCCGGTCAAAGATTTCGTCAAATCGAAACTGGAAGACGACAAACAAAAGAAAGTTTTGGATGATCTGGTTGCCGCTAACAACGTCGAAATCGCCGAAGATTTTGAGGTTCCGAAAGTGACCGACGAACAAATTCAGGAGATGCAGAAAAAGCAAATGCAACAGCAGATGCAGCAGCAAATGCCGCAAATGCCGCCGACCGGTCCGCAGAGCGATTCGCCGAAACCAAAGGACGCGAAAAAACCTGAACCGAAGAAAAAATAGACGTTTAAGTTTATTGTTTAAAAAAGCGCGAAGTCATTGTTTAAGTTGCTTCGCGCTTTTTCAGTTTCAACAGGGCAAATTATTCTCCCGCAACCGTCATTTATTCGTATTTTCCAAAATAGTTTAATTTCAAAAGGAGATAATTGTGCAATGAGAATTAATACTGCGGGTTCGGGGCATACTGCGCCGGTCAGAAACGGAGTTGCCGAATGGCTTGCCTACGATGCGGCACACGCCGCCCAGAAAACAATGTTGGAGCGGGCAATCAATATCATCAAAAGTAATATCAAGGGCAGCACGGCTTGTAATAACGCTTTTCGCGCACTGCCGGGCGGACGTTCGTTCGACGATATTTTTGATGACGATAATGTCTGGATCAGCTTTTGTCCCGACAACACAAATTACGGGTTTACGAATCGCGTTGGCGGAACTGAAATCACAATTTGCCGGCTTGCCTTCGGGATGGGTTACTGGTCGGTCGCCGGAACTCTGGTTCACGAAATGGGACACGTTAACAGCGCGGGAGTCAGCGACCACGCCGCCGAAGGCACACTGCTTTCCTGCGGTCTGGCGCGTGTTCACGACCCGAATATCATCGGCAGCCGCGACACCGCGCCGATTTATATTGCGTAAAATTTTTGGACGAAAAACATCATTCAAAAAATCGGAGTTTAATCGCTCTGATTTTTTTTTGTTTTGCTTTATAATCTTGTTTCTATTGGATTTTATGAAAGCGAAAACTAAACAAACTTATCAAAACATCATAATTAATGAAGATTGCTTTGAAATTATCCAAACATTAAAAGATAGCTCAATTGATTTGGTAATTACTTCCCCGCCTTATTTTCAACAGAGAGATTATAACAATGGTGATTTTGGCATTGGTAATGAACTTTCTGAAACGGAATATTTGACGAACCTTCTAAAGGTTTTCAAAGAATGTGTTCGCGTTGTAAAAGATTCCGGTTCAATTGTTTTTAATCTCGGCGATAAATATCTGAACGGCAATCTCGCTTTGATTCCTTATAAATTTGCAATCAAAGCAACCGAAGAAAACGATGTAATTTTGATAAATCAACTAACTTGGGCAAAACTCAATCCGACTCCGCGACAGGAGAAACGCAAATTGATCCAAGCCACCGAACCGTTTTTTATCTTTGCCAAAACGAAGGATTATCATTTTGATTTGGATAATTATTTGAGCCATTTGGACGAAATAAACAAAAACGGTCAAAGTAAACCGACCAACGGACTTGGGAAAAAATATTTTGAAATAATCGAAAACTCTGATCTGGGTGAATTTGAGAAAACAAATGCCAAAAAATGTTTGAATGAAACGATAAAACTTATTCATCAAGGCGAAATCGTCGGGTTTAGAATGAAAATTCGCGGCATTCACAAACTCGCTTACGGCGGACAGGAAGGCGGACGAAACAATCAAATTAAAAATAACGGCTTTACGATAATCAAAATTTTGGGCAATCGGATGAAAAAAGATATTATCGAAAGTCCGGTTGAAATCACGAAAGACAATCATCATCCGGCAGTTTATCCGTCATATATCGTGCAGGAATTGATAAAACTTTTGAGCAAAGAAGGAGACATCGTGCTTGATCCATTTTGCGGCAGTGGAACAACCTGTATCGCAGCAAAAAACTTAAAGCGAAACTATTTAGGAATTGAAATTAACCCTGAATACGTCGCTCTCTCCAATAAAAGATTAGCGCAGAGTGATTTACAGCAAGAACTCTATATATGAACGGAAAAGAAATCCTCGAAAAAACCTTTCAAGATGCAGTAAAATTACTCGAAAGCGACCGAATCAAACAAATCCCTGTTGAAATAAGAACTGATATTGATTATTTGATAGAAAAAATTGATAGCAATAAGTCTATTGTTTCAGCTTTGGTAACGAGCCTTGTCAAAAAAATATTAGACCCGAAACAAGATGTTAGACTACACCGCACGGACTTTGAAAACGGTTATTCGGCACGAAGTCTTGATACTCAAGTGACGACTTTGTTTTTCAAAAATCACTTTCCCAAATATGCCAACAAAGAAAGTTCCTTTCTGACTTTAGCCACGAGAGAACGGATCAAATGGACGAAAGATGAAGGACAAAACTTAAAAATCCGTGATAAAAAACTGCGGACGAGTTTTCTAAATGTCTTTGAACAAGTCGAAGAAAACAATCAAACTCCCGACATTTATCTCAAATATCTTTTTGCCAAACTTGTCAAACTCTCCGAAAGTGAAACAAATTTGTTTGAACTTACAACAAGTCAAAGTTTGGATATTGCCGCGCTGAATATTCAACTGGTTTTAGAAATGCTGAAAAAACATTTTGCTGTAAAATTGAGTTCACGTCTTCCTGTCATTGCAATTTATTCGATTTACGAAATTTTACTGTCGAAATTTGACAGATATAAAAATAAACGGCTTCTACCTCTGCAAGCCCACACTTCATCGGACAAACACGGCTTCGGCGACATTGAAATTTACGATGAGATAAAAAATCCTTTTGAAATCATTGAAATTAAACACAACATTCCAATTGATAAATATCTGATTTTCGATATTGTCAAAAAGACAAAAAACACGAAAATCAACCGTTATTACATTCTCACGACATTTCAAAACGGTTTTGCCGATACGGAAACAGAAAAGACAGTCAGCGAATATATTTTGCAGATCAAACAACAAACCAATTTTGACATTATTGCCAATGGAATTATTTCAACTTTGAAGTATTACCTCAGATTCATTGACGATTACAGCGAATTCATTAAGGTTTATACAAAAAATCTTATCAATGACGCGAAAAACTCGACGGAAGTAAAAAGTTTCCATCTCGAAAAATGGAACGAAATTTTAAAAGTATATAAAATTAAAAACTAATAAAACAATGGAACAAGTAAAAATAGGAATTATTGGCGGCAGCGGCTTATATCAGATGCCGGAGTTGACGGATATTACGGAAATCGAAGTTGATACGCCGTTTGGCAAACCTTCGGACAGTTTTATTATCGGAACGCTCGAAGGCGAGCGCGTGGCGTTTTTGCCGCGTCACGGGCGCGGGCATAAATTTACGCCTTCGGAATTGCCGTATCGGGCGAATATTTACGCGATGAAACTGCTCGGCGTGGATTATATTTTGTCGGTTTCGGCGGTTGGCAGTCTGCGCGAAGATTATGCGCCGACGGATTTTTGTATTCCCAATCAATTTTTCGACCGCACACGCGGACGCACGGAAGAATCTACGTTTTTCGGCGAAGGAATCGTCGGACATATCACGTTTTCGCATCCGGTTTGTGAAGAATTGGGCGATATTTTGGAGGCATCTTGCAAAACGGTCGAGGATTTGAAAATACATCGCGGCGGAACTTATATCTGTATGGAAGGTCCGGCGTTTTCGACCAAAGCCGAATCGAATGTTTACCGCTCGTGGGGAATGGACATTATCGGAATGACGAATTTGCAGGAAGCAAAACTCGCGCGTGAGGCAGAAATTGCCTACGCAACTTTGGCGTTAGTGACCGATTACGATTGCTGGCACGAAGACCACGACGCGGTTTCGATTGATATGGTCGTCGAATATTTAACAAAAAACGTCCGCAACGCGCAATTAGTTTTGAAAGAAGCCGTCAAAAGAGTTGCGGCGAAAACAACACCGAATCCGTTCGCCGGAAAAACGCAAAGCGCAATTTTTACCGCGCCCGAACATTGGAACGCGGAAACCGCGAAAAAACTCGACGCGATTATAGGAAAATATGCCTGAGTAGTTGTAACATAATAGCGAATGTTGCCATCTGATACGCTTTTACAAAACCGTTATAGAATCGTCCGCTTGCTTGGACAAGGCGGAATGGGAGCGGTTTATTTGGCGATTGACGAGCGGCTCGGTCACGAGATTGCGCTCAAACAAATGTTTCACGCTCAACAGGAAGTTTTGTCAAGGGCTTTTGAGCGTGAGGCAAAAATATTGGCGCGGCTTCATCATCATTGTCTGCCAAAGGTAAGCGATCATTTTGCCGAAGCGAATTCGCGCTATCTCGTAATGCAGTATATCGGCGGCGATGATTTGGGTGTGCATCTTGAAAAAACTCAGTATCCTTTTCCGCTGACGGATGTCTTGCGTTGGGCGGATAATTTACTTGACGCGCTTGAATATCTTCATCGTCAGACACCGCCGATTCTGCACCGCGACATCAAGCCGCAAAACTTAAAAATCAATCTACACGGCGAATTATTTTTACTTGATTTCGGTTTGGCGAAGGACACCACGACAAATCTTGCAAACACTTCGTCAACGCCGAGCGTCCTCGGTTACACCCTAAATTATGCGCCGATTGAACAGATTGACCGCCGTGGAACAACGTCCGCAACCGATATTTATTCCTTTTGCGCGACACTGTATCATCTTTTGACAAATCAACTTCCGGCAGATGCTTTGTCACGTCTCTTTGCCAAATCCGAAGCACTTCCCGATACTTTAATTCCGGCAAATGAGATCAACCCGCAGATACCTCCGCAGATTGCCAAAGTCTTGCAGTTCGGAATGGCGATGCGTGCCGAAGATCGTCCGAACGCTTCGCAATTACGGCAGCTTTTGAAAGATCCGTCGTCCGTTTCTTTGAAAAACAGTGCGATTTCCCTTGAATCGGCTAAAACACTACCGAATTTCGATTCCTATTCAGGTGTGAATACGCCGATTGATGAAGTTCGTGTTACATCATCGGAATTTCCAAATAACATTTCCACGCCGTCCGCTAAAAATTTTGCGTCACCGACGGAATCTTTTATCAGAACTACCGGAAACACATCTATTCCCAATACCCAACTGCCGAAAGCGGCGGCTAACCCGGAACGATCTTTTATAATTGCCGCCGTCGGACTAATTATTTTGTTGTTCGGTGCAGGATTGAGTGTCGCAATTATCGGATATAACAAATTTGTCTCTTCGCCAACGCCGAATCCGACACCTTTGCCCGTCGCAACGGCTCAAAATACTCTCAATATTACCCCGACAATTGAAAGTTCACCGATGCCTTCAAATACGGTTAATCAGAATATCGAGCAAACTATAAAACCGATTGAAAAACAAACTTCACCTAAAACGCCGCCAGTGAAAACACTGCCGCCTAAAACGACTTCAACTCAAAAAACTGATCCGCCGATCAAAAATTCGTCAAGTAATAAAAAGGAAAAACTTCCGCCGATTATTATTCCACAATAACCGTATTTCTGTTAAAATGCCGTTCAAAGGACAATTTTAAAGCAGTATGAAATACAACTTTTGGAATAATTTCGGCTTCTTAATTTTGATGTCATTTTTTCTCGTTGCCGGTTATGCAAACGCCAAAGCTCAAAATATGCAAACGACCTGTGGGCAGAAGAAAGCCGATAAGTTGCTTTTGCAAGGTCAGACGGCGTATGACAAAAAAGATTATCCGCAAGCCGTCAATTTTTACGATCAAGCTGCGAAAGCCGCGCCAAAATGTCCCGTTCCGTA
Source organism: Pyrinomonadaceae bacterium (assembly GCA_965247805.1). Taxonomy (GTDB): domain Bacteria; phylum Acidobacteriota; class Blastocatellia; order Pyrinomonadales; family Pyrinomonadaceae; genus JAFDVJ01. The sequence goes on along the minus strand of OZ252034.1, from coordinate 751,574 downwards.
TTTCCAAAAAGGTTTGGCATTAATGGACACCAAAAAATATGACGATGCGGTGATAGTTTTTCAAGAAGCGTTAAAGAGAAATTATAACGAAACTTTTCGTCTTTATATGGGGATTTGTCAAGCCCGCTATGAACAGGCAAATTTTGACGAAGCTGTTAAAAACTGTGAAGAATCGGCACGGCTTAACGATAATTTCTACTGGACTTTCTGGTATTTGGCGTTATCTCAAATTTCTTTGAATAATATTGACAAAGCCTTGTCCGCAGTCAGACGCGCCTCGGAATTAGACCCTAAATCCACCGACGCACTGATTTTGAAAGCTCGCATTCTGAACAGTTTGAAGAAATATGACGAAGCTGTAATTGATATGACGGTGGCGGTAAAGTTGAATCCTAATAGTGACGAAGCATTTTTTTTACTTGGCGCAAATTATTTTTTATTGAAGAATTACGCCAAATCTGTCGAATATTTAACAAAATCCGTCAAACTCAATCAAGATAATTTTGATGCGTGGTTACTTCTTACCTCCGCCTATATCGGGGATTTATTAAACTGGGAAAAAGCCGAAGAAGCTGCTTTTCAAGCGGTTCGGATAAAACCAAACGACGGAAATGCTAATTTTCAACTTGCGATGGCTCAATTAGTAACCGGCAAACTCGAAGCGGCAGTAAAATCTTTCGATACCGCAATTAAAAATAAAAATGATCTTTTAGCATCGGCTTTGGTTTTTAAGGGCTACGCACTAATCGGGCTGAAAAGAATAGCCGAAGCGGAGAAACTATTTGAGCAGGCTTTGAGTGTCAAGCCAATCAATAAAGTTGATTATTTAGCTCTCGCCGAAATATATTATTACCGATGGAAACTTGATAAAGCCCGCGAACAGATAAAAAAAGGCATTGATTTTGCTGCCGATGATGAAGATTGGCAAGAATATTCGTCTTTGAGTTGGAGTTACAGTCTCTCGAACGAACCGCAGCAGGCAATTATCGCCGCCAACGAAGCAATTCAGCTAAATCCGAAAAATGAATTAGGTTACATAAATCGCTGTCGTGCCTACAATGAAACAAATTTGCCTGACATCGCTATTAAAGATTGTCAAAAAGCGTTGGAAATAAAACCGGACGACGGTGAAGTTTTCTTTTACCTCGGACGTGCCTACGGTTTAAAGAAAGATGCCGCGCAGGAAAAATTTTATAACCAAAAAGCCATTTCATTAATGGAAAAAAGGCTCGGAATTTCGTTCAATTCGCAAAGAGCCGGACAACTTGCGAAAAATTCGACGGATTCAACATTTGAGACCAACAATGGAAAAGTCAGTATCAATTCGCCGGCTTACACCTATTATCTATATTTGCTCGGCAATGCGTATTCTCTCGACAAGAATTACGAAGCGGCGATTGGCGCATATCAAAAAGTTCTCGAATTACGTCCGAATTTTCCGCGTTTGCATTACAATCTAGCTGCCTCTTATCTGAGTCTTAACCGACCGGATTTGAAAAATGCCGACGCACAATACACCGCACTTTTATTGATTGACTCAAAATTAGCGGCAGATTTGAAAAAAATCATTAACGGATTTAGGAGAAAAAAATGAAAAAAGTATTTATACATTCTATATTTTTAGGTTTTAGCTTACTAACGATTTTCGGCGGCGCGGTTCACGCACAAAAACAGATTCAGCCGCAAACCACGCGTGATCCGATCTTGGAAGCTGACGCGAAACACAACTTGGAAGTCGCGCAAAATTATTTCAAATTGAAAAAGGCTTACCGCGCCGTTTTGCTGCGTTTTGAAGAAACTTTTGCCGCCTACCCCGATTATTCCAAGATGGACGAATTTTTGTATATGGCGGGAATGAGCAGTTTTTATCTCTCGAACAATAAAGGCAAACAAAAGCTCGACGCAAAGGCAACCGAAGACGACAAAAAGAAATACGATCCCGCCAAACTGCGCGAAGATGCGGCGATGTATCTGACAATGATTGTTGAGAAATATCCGAACAGTTCGTTTAAACCGGACGCGGAAAAAACTTTAAAAGAACTTAAAGCGAAAGAGTAATCGTTTTTTTCCTTTGCGCCTTTGCGTCTTTGCGTGAAATAATTTTTCTCACGCAAAGACGCAAAGGCGCAAAGATTTTAAGTTGATGAATCTGAATCAGGTTACAATTTTTTCGAGCAAGACCGTCGAACTGGTCGAATTTTATAAAAAACTCGGTTTGAAATTAATCGTTGATTCCCTGCCGCGTTATGCGCGAATGGAATGTCCCGACGGCGATTCGACGCTTTCGGTTCATTCGACCTGCGTTACGCAAACTGATTCTTGCGTAGTGATTTACTTCGAGTGCGAAGATTTGGACGCGAAGGTTTCGGAATTAAAAAATCTCGGCTTGAAATTTGAAGAAAACCCGAAAGATCAAACTTGGCTCTGGCGCGAAGCCTATTTGCGCGACCCAAGTAATAATCGAATCTGCCTTTTCTACGCGGGTAAAAATCGCCGAAATCCGCCGTGGCGTGTAATGAATTAAAATTTATTTTCAAGATATGTAAGAAATTTTGAGGCAGTTAAACCAGTCACAATTGAAGGTATCAGGGAAATAACGGAGAGCTTCATAATATCGTAAAAATCTTTGGTTGGCACGGCAATTGGTTCGCCTCCACGAAGATAGGAAATTTCATATAATAGATAGAAACTCGCAAAAGGTATTATCGCACCGACAACGATAACTTTAAATGTGTCCTGAAGTCCCAGAATACTGAGAAAAAGTCCAATAATCAGTCCAAGTCCAATACCGACGATTGCACCGAAAATACTTGCCCAGAAAATCGGATTTTCAAGTTTATTTGATCCAAAAAATATTTCAATTACATAAACATCATATAGTTTTATATAGACCGACATATACAGAGCAAACGCCGCGCTGAACAGTAATAATCCGGTTAATGATCCAATCAGAGGAGTTATTGAGTATTGAAGAACTTTGAGCATAGAATTTGGTTTGAAGTAAAATTCAAACATATTTGAGGGTGCTTGAATTTAAGTATTGTATCTGAAAAACGCTATCAATATCAATAAAGTTTTCTGTCCATTTTGCTGTCAGAAAAATTAAAAATTTGTTGTATTAACTGGTTCAAACATCAAACATCATTCGGTTTTTGATGTTTGTTTATGGTAATCTGTGTTTTTGTTTTTCGTTATCAAAAATTCGATTTTTAATCAGAGGAAATTTATAAAAATATGTCTTTAACAGTTGTCGGTTCAATCGCGTTTGACGGTTTGGAAACGCCTTTCGGTCAGCGCGATAAAATTTTGGGCGGTGCGGGAACGCATTTTTCGCTGTCGGCGAGTTTTTTCACGGACGTTCGCGCCGTCGGTGTCGTCGGCGGTGATTTCGGCGATGAAGAATGGGCGGTTTTTAAGCGTCATAATATCAATACGGACGATGTAGAAGTCATTGCGGACGGCAAAACTTTTTTTTGGAAAGGTCGCTACGATTACGATATGAACACGGCGCACACGCTCGACACGCAGCTCAATGTGTTTGAAACTTTCGATCCGAAATTGTCGGACGCATCGAAAAACTCGCGCTTTGTTTTTCTGGCGAATATCTTGCCGATGATTCAAAAACAGGTGCGCGAACAATGCGAAAAAGCCGAATTCGTCGCAATGGACACGATGAATTTCTGGATTTCTTCGATGAAGGACGCGCTCATCGAAACGATCAAAGTCGTTGACTGCATTATCATTAACGATGCCGAAGCACGTCAGTTGACCGACGAACCGAACATTCACAAAGCGGCAAAAGCGATTTTGAATTACGGTCTGAAAGCCGTCGTCATCAAACGCGGCGAATACGGCGCGACATTATTTACGAAAGATTCTTACTTCGTCGTTCCGGCTTATCCTTTGGAATCAGTTTTCGATCCGACCGGCGCGGGCGACACATTCGCGGGCGGTTTTATGGGTTATCTCGCTTCGCAAAAAGAGATTACCGACGAAACAATGCGCCGCGCAATGATTTACGGTTCGGTGATGGCTTCGTTCAACGTCGAAGAATTCGGCACGGAGCGCGTTGACCGGCTGACGCAGGCGGAAATTAACGAGCGTTTCGCGGCGTTCAAAAAGATGACTCATTTCGAAGATATTCCGTTTGAAAAATCAGTTTCGGCATAGAAGAAATGGGACACGGACAAACGCGGATTTTACAGATTTTCGCGGATAAATTAAAAAATCCGTGTTAATCAGCTAAATCCGCGTTCATCCGCGTTCCATTTCTTACGTCGTTGCTTTGTCTTCGCGGAATTTTAGGTTTATTATCAATTTATCTAACCGAAACCTTTTTATTCTTTTCAAAATTGATGATTAAACAAAACGAACGCACTTTAGCGAATTTTGCGCGTCCTGCGCCGAACTTTCTGGTTTTAGCTGCCGGAACGATTGCTTTGATTTGTCTGGCAATCGGTTTGATTTCGACGATCAGCACGCAAAATTACGGACTCGCCGGACTTTTTCTGCTTTCGATTCTCGGACTCGTTTTCTTTCTGTGGACGAATCTGAATCAATGGAAGAAAATCTCCGCCGGCGAAGCGAATAAAAAGTTCGCGTGGGAAATTGATCTGCCCGAAAGTCAGCGGCAAAAACTCAATCACGAAGTTATCGGTCTGGCAAAAATTCTCGATATTTCGCAGGAACAATTGGGCGATTTGCTGTCGGCGTATATCGTCGCTGAAGATTTAGCTCTGCGGCAGATTCAGCAGGAAGCGCGAATGCCGATTATGCGCCACGTTCAGATCGGCAATGTGCCGTTTGACGGCGTGCTGGTCAAACAGGACGTTGTAACCTGCATCGAAGTGACGTTTTTGGTAACGCCGAATATCAGTCAGGAAAAAATAAACCTGATTATGAATAAAATGGCGGCAACCAAAAAGTCTTTCGGCGGACTGAAAACAGGCTCGAAAATGCGTCTGTTGCTGGTTTTGGTGACGCAGTTAGATCAAACAGCCGAAACGCAGCTTCGCTCGTCGCTCGTCAAAAAATTCGGTCAAACAACGGTTGACGTTGACATTCGCCTGCTCGATTTTGAAAGTCTGCAAAAGATTTACGCGATGGATTAGAAAAGTTAAAATGTGAAAAAGTTAAAATGTGAAAAAGTTTTGTCTCGAATTTACAATCGTAAATCTAATAAACGGACTTGCTTTTTCACTTTTAAACTTTTTAACTCTGAACTCTTTGAAAGATTATGCTTGAAAACAAAGTTGGAATGATTTTTGGAGTCGCAAACAGGCGTTCGATTGCTTGGGCTTGCGCCGAATCGTGCTTGAATCAAGGCGCGAAATTGGCGTTTACTTATCAGGGTGAGCGACTCAAGGAAAACGTCGAAAAATTGACAAAGGATTTGCCCGAAACGCTCGTCGTGCCGTGCGATGTGACGAATCAAGCGGAAGTTGACGCGGCGTTTGCGGCAGTCGGCGCGAAATACGGAAAGCTCGATTTTCTGATTCATTCAATCGCATTCGCTCCGCGTGAAGCCTTGGAAGGTGAATTTTTAACGACGACGCGCGAAGCCTTTTTGACCGCGATGGAAATCAGCGCGTTTTCGCTGCCGCAATTGTCGCTCGCGGCATTGCCTTATATGAACGACGGCGGCAGCATCGTTTGTATGAGCTACTACGGCGCGGAAAAAGTCGTAATGAACTACAACGTAATGGGCGTTGCCAAAGCCGCGCTCGAAGCCTCGACCAGATATTTGGCGGCTGATTTAGGCAGACACAACATCCGCGTCAACGCGATCAGCGCAGGACCAATTCAGACACTTTCAGCGCGCGGCGTAAAAAATATGGGTTCGCTGTTCAGTTATGTCGGCGAAAAATCGCCATTAAAGCGCAACGTCAAAGCAAGCGAAGTCGGCGACACCGCGCTTTTCCTCGTCAGCGACCTTTCAACCGCAATCACCGGCGAAACAATTTATGTAGATTGCGGTTACAATATTATGGGTATTTAGTTTTGGGAAGTTCGGGAAGTTTGGGAAGTTCGGGAAGTAAAAAATCTTCCTAAACTTCCTAAACTTCCCAAACTTCCCAAACTTCCCGAACTTCTTATGGCAGAAACAGACGCAAATAAACCGAAAAAACGAAAAGACAAGGCGAAACCGGCGGAACCGAAAACCGTCGCCGAAGCTAAACAACTCGAAGAAAAAAACGATTACTGGCAGTTGACCGACGACGAAGTTCTGCTTCGTTCGCCGGAACCCGAAGACGAATATAAAACGTCGGATTCGTGGCGCGTGTTCCGCATTATGGGCGAATTCGTCAACGGATTCGACAATATGGCGACGATCACGCGCGGCGTTTCCGTGTTCGGTTCGGCACGAACGGCTGAAGACGACGAATATTATCTCGCGGCGGTTGAAACCGGAAAATTGCTCGCCGAAGCCGGTTTTGAAGTCATCACCGGCGGTGGTCCCGGCATTATGGAAGCGGCGAATCGCGGCGCACATAAAGCCGGAAAAGTTTCCGTCGGGTGCAATATCGAATTGCCGTTTGAACAACAGGCGAATCCATATTTAACCAAATCGCTGACGTTCAAATATTTCTTCGTCCGCAAAACGATTTTCATCAAATATTCAAACGCCTACATCATTTTTCCCGGCGGTTTCGGGACGATGGACGAACTTTTCGAGGCTTTGACACTGATTCAAACGCGCAAAATCCGCAACTTCCCCGTCGTGCTGTTCGGTTCGCAGTATTGGCGCGGACTGCTCCAATGGATTACTTCGACGATGCTCAACGAAAAAAATATTAATTCAGAAGATTTGGGCTTAATTCATTTGACTGATTCGCCCAAGGAAGCGGTTGATTTCATCATCAAAACCTGTCAGCCAATCGAAAACGGCGCGGCAAAGTAGAAAAGTTTAAATGTGAAAAAGTGAAAAAGTTTAGTTGTTTTTACTCAGCAAACTTTTTCACTTTTTATATTTTCAACTAACCAATTTAAATAATTTCCTGACACTTTTTCCGCCGGAATTGCGACGATTTCGGGAATTTCGTAGCTGTGATTCGATTGAATAAATCTTTCGAGTTCGTCAATTTTTTCGGCGAGAGTTTTGATGAACAGAAGATGTTCCGAATCAACCTGCACAGCATTTTCCCAAAAGTAAAACGATTTCATCTGAGGCAAAACCTGCACACAAGCAGCGAGTTTTGCCTCGATTATTTTTCGCGCCAAATCTTCGGCTTCTTCAATATTCGGCGTTGTTGTCAGAACTATCAGCATAAACGTAATGATACCAAGCTGCGTGAATAATTCAGATAAGTTAATTACTGCGAATCAAGGTAAAATTTGTCTTTGAAATAAAGCCGAAAAAGCGGGCGCGCAAAGCCGCAACCCTTCCTGACCTGTTAATATTTGCGACTTGATTGAAATCCTTTAGCTTGATTGAAATTTAACTGACAAAAGTCAAGATAAAATTAATTGCAGGTCAGGAAGGGTTGCGGCTTTGCGCGCCCGCCAAACCTAAGATTTTGTATTATTTTAGCCTTTGATTCGCATTTATCAATGTTTGATTAAACTGTGAACGGCGGTCACAGACCACCTGCTTAACGAAGTATTTTTGTTTTTATTTACAGAATTTGCTGCAAAAGTTCAAATTTAAAAAAGGCAAAAGTAAACATTTCTACTTTTACCTTTTGCCTTTTGCCTTTTTACTTCTTCAGCAAATCGTTATATTGCCCGCTGTCAACCCATTTCAAAATCTCGGCGACGCGCCAGATCGGGAATGGATGCGAAAGTCCGGCGTTGAGCAAATCTGCCCAGAAACGGTCGAGTTTTTTTTCGTCGTAATTTTTCTGAAATTCACGCGCCTGTTCCAAAAACAAATCGTAATCAATCTTCGAGGCAAAAGTTCCGCCGGCGAGTTTCATCATCGTTCTGCCGATGACGTGCGGGTCTTGCGTGACGAGCAGAGCCGCGCGGTCGCACGAAAGTTCGGCGCGTCTTGCCCAAGCCATTAAAGCACTGCTGATGCCGGTTGAAACGATAAATTTGATAATGTCGTAACCCGGCACAACCGCCGCCACCGAAGCATTCATCAACGCCTCGATCAATCGCGCCGCCGTCAAATATAAAACGTGTTCAGCGTGAATATGTCCAACTTCGTGCGCGATCACGGCGAGCAGTTCTTCATCGTTCAGACGCTCGACAAGTCCCGTCCAAAGCACGATCACCGATTTATCAACGCCGCCCGTAAACGCATTGACCATCGGATTTTGCTGAATGAAAAAATCCGGCATATCAACGCCGAGCGTCGTGCAGGCAACCTCAAGTTTGGCGTGAAGATCGGGACATTGTTTAGGAGTAATTTGGACCGCGCTTGCCATAAACATCACGCGCATCGCCGATTCGCCCGTCACTTTTAAAAGCTGCCGAAGTGCCGAGTCAATGCCCGGAATCGCCCGCAGCGCGGCAAGTGCTTTGCTGTCAGCCGGATGAACGTAATCGTGTTTGTTTAGATCGGCAAACTTTTTGTGCGGTTCGTTCGACAGAGGCAATTTACATTTTCCGCAATTTGCCTGATTGTTTTTATAATCTTCCTTGACGGAATTTTTCTGTCCGCAGTAACGGCATCTGACGCTGTATTTTTCCATGACAGCGGCATTTGATTGATTGTCTGACTCTGAATTTTTATTTGCCATATATTGTAAAGTTTAGATTAGTTGCGACACATATTTCAAATTTAAACGTCTAATCAATTAAACGCCGAAAAGTTGTAAAAAGTTTTATTAATAGCTGGGACCTGCGTCCTTGCTTACGCGCGGACTTTTGCCATTAGAAACAGGTGTTGCCGATGGTGATAAAATTTTTGCTGTCGGAAAAGCCGTAATCTTCGCCGTGCCAGAGTTTTAGCGGCTGCGAGAGATTATCGAAATCGGTCGCTGTAAAATTCGGATATAGTTTGCGCCACGCTTCACAGTCTTTTTTGCGGACGGTTTTTCGCACCGACGAATGCAGAATAAAATTATATTTGGACGAATTTAAGGCTTCGTTAAAATGATTCGAGATAAACGGTTTGAGCAGTATTTCGCGGAGATTGACGTTTTTGTTAATTTTCCAAACTCCGTCTTCGAAAGTTAAAACCGGCGGACGCACAATTTCCCCGATTTTAATTTCGTGCGTCAAACCTTGATAAAACTTCATCCCGACGAAGTTGGCGGACATATCGGCATTTGAATAAACGCCGGAAACGAGTGTGCCGAAATAAGTCTGCTCGGTTATTTTTCCCCAGCGAATCGCTTTTTTTGCGGCTTCTTCCGGCGGTAAGTTTTTGCCGGATGCCCGTCTGAATTTCGTGTAATAAGTGTAGCCTTGCTGAAAAAGATGCGCGATTTTGTCGGTTCCGAATTGAAAACCATAAATTTTGATGGTCGGGCTGATCGTGAAATAGTTGGTCGGGACAAGTTGAAAAATCGAATCGCTAAAACTCGATTTATAACGCGCCGGCTGCGCTTTGAATTCGTGCGAATTCATCCACGTTCCCGATTTGGTCGAAGGAATAAATCCCGCGCCGAGCAGATTGTAAACTTCTCTTGCGACCGCTTCTTCTGAGCGCAGATATTCGAGTTTCGCGTGTTCCCGGTTCGCCGTTTCGCAGCTTTTGCCGCGATTTTCCAGACATTTCTGACTATTGGAAATCTTCGCATTCAGCTTATCAATTGCCGTTTGCAGATTTTCCGCGACGTAATCCGAAACTTCGTCGCCGATGTCGGCAAGCGGTTTCGGCGGCAAATTAAACTGGTCGGTTTCAAACGCGCTGATTGATTGCACCATTAAAACCGCGCATAAAAATAATGTAAAAATCTTTTGCAAAATCATAGATAATTACAACGATTTGCGGTGTAAAATAACCACCGTTTCAACGTGATGCGTTTGCGGGAACAGGTCAATCGCCGTGATTGATTCGATTTCGTAAACGCTTTCGCAGAGCATCCGCAAATCCCGCGCGAGCGTCGAAGGTTCGCAAGAAACGTAGGAAATTTGTTCAGGTTTAATCTTCAAAATGCCTTCGATTGTTTCCTTTTCTGCACCGAGTCGCGGCGGATCAAGCAGAATAAAATCAACATCATTTAACTTTTCGGCATTATCACCGAGCCATTCGCCGACCGGTTCGGCGTAAACTTCGGCATTTTCGAGCCGTGCGTGTTCAATGTTTTTCTTGGCGGATTCAATGGCTTTTTCGTTCGCCTCGACACCATAAACTTTTTCAAATTTACGCGCCAAGGGCAATGTAAAAAGTCCGACTCCGCAATATAAATCAAGCGCGGTTTTGCCGGTTTGATCTTTCAAAGCAGTCTCGATTAACGCTTCGATGAGAAAAGGATTGCCCTGAAAAAAACTTTGCGCGTCGTAATAATAACGATTTTCGCCCGCTGTAAAACTGATTTCTTCCGTCGGTTCGACGATTTCCGATGAATAAATCGAAACTTTTTCGCCTGCATTTGCCGCTTCGATTTCGACTTTTTCAGACCAGAAACTTTCCCATTCGATTTCGCCGCGCAGTTCGGTCAGAGTTTTTTGCAATTCTTCCGTTAAAATCGGGCAGGTTTCAACATCAATAATATTATGCGAATTGCGCCGGAAATAGCCGACTGTTTTGGCTCGTGTGTCGGCGTGCCACTGGGCGCGTGAGCGATAGCCGAACTCGTGCGGACTGCCGATAATGCTGATTTCGCCCGGAAAATTGATTTTCCCGATGCGCGTCAGACAATCTTTGATAATTCCGACTTTTGCCTTTAACTGCGCTTCGTAATTTAACTGCTGAAAATCACAGCCGCCGCAGTTTCCAAAATAAACGCACGGCGGCGTGCTTCTTTCACTCGAAGGTTCAAGAATTTCGACGATTTCGGCAAATGCGGTTTTGCCCTTTACCTGATTAATTTTAATGCGAACCTGATCGCCCGGAGCAGCCAGCGACACAAAAATCGTGAGGTTTTCAGCAAACGCCAATCCGAAACCGTTCGGCACGATTTTTTCGATTTTGACCTCTAAAACATTTCCCGATTTAACTGATTTATTCAATAGATGTTTTCAACCTCGATCTCGACTACACCGATGAATCCGGCGTAAAATTTACAAGTTAATTATCCGAACGCACTGCTTACTAATTTTCTCCTCCAATTTTGATTCGGGGTTTGAAAATTACCACAGTTTACAAATAAAACAAACTAAGACGCGGAATTTTCGCTTGTTCACGGAGTTTTTTGAGCATCATTAAATCAACCGTGCGTTTGAAAACTTCGCTTTCCATTTTGTTTTGATACGCGCCAAGTTGTTTTTTGATTTCCTTTTGCAAATCTCCGGTTTCCGGCAGCTTCAAAAGGCTTTCGTCAACTAATCCGTCGAGTTTTTCGAGCGATTCTTCGAGCTTTTCGGCGGAAAGTCGGCTGTGCTTTAATTCAGCCAGACGATTCAAAACGCGCTCCAGAGTTTCGCGTAAATCGCCGTCGGCATTTTCCTTCGCCGCTTCCAGATCAATTGTCGCCGATTCAAAATGACTTTGAATCGCTTCATCGGAAAAGAGTTCGTTTTTCGCCGGAGATGTTTCACCGTAAGAGCCGGAAACCTGAAACTCCGAACTTGAAACTTCGGCTTTACCGACTTGCGATTCGAGCCATTCGGAAAATTGCGCCTCGATTTCTTCTTTGCAGTAAAAAAGGCTTTTGACGCTTCGCTTACGATTCGGCTGTTTGTCAATCAAATCGAAAACTTTTTCGATGCCGCGCAGAATAATGTGCAGCGGCACTTCGCGTTCCTGCCAACTCTCGATCAACGCCCAATCGAGCGGCGACAGCATCAGATTTTTCCCGCGCCGACGGATAAATGTTTCTTCGATTTCGGTAAAATAATTGTAGTAATTCAAGAATAATGGTGAATGGTCAATGGTGAACGGTGAATGAAAGATTTAATTCATTATTCACCATTCACCATTCACCATTAAAAACGTATTTTCATCCGGCGCAGTGTCCGCACATCTTCATCAGTCAGATCGAGTTCGACTTCCGTGTCAAAATCGTCCGAATCGCATTTGATTTCCTGCAAGGCGATTTCCAGTTTGAGCATCAGGTTCGGTTCAAATCCGATTTCGCGGAGAGTTTCGATGGCGTTATGAACGGCTGGTGATTGTTCAACCGCCGAGTTAATGACATTGCCGAGATTTTTGACCGCGATTTTTGTAGTTTCGTCCAGTTCCATCCGTTATTTGAAATGCTACCCGACTCACCTTGAACTTTCAAGTTTCTACTTTTGAATTTAAAAGTAAAAAATCTTTAATAAGAAATCCCCGGTGTTTTGTGAATGGATGTATTATCATTCAGTTGTTTCAACATAAAATCGGCAACGTCGGCACGCGAAATTTTTAATTTGAGACCTTTTTCCGTGACCGGAAAACCGTGACGATAAACTTCTGTCCGCCCTCCGTTTGTTAAACTCGCCGGACGAATAATCGTCCAGTCGAGATTGCTCTGTCGAATGTAATTTTCCTGAATTTCGTGATCGGCAAAAGCGTTTTTCAAAAAGAACGGCACAATAAAATATTTGAGTAAAAACGGGAGCATCACTTTACTGTCGCCAACTCCGAGACTCGATACGGAAATCAATCGCCGAATGTTATTTTTCTCCATCGCACGAATAATATTTTGCGTTCCCTCCGAACGCACTTTATCGTTCTTCAATGGGGGCGAACCAATTGACGAAATGACGGCTTCGTGATCTTTGATGACCTGCTCGACCGATGCGAAATCCATCACATCGCCTTTCGCAACCTGTAAATTGTTATGTTTGAGTTCAAGTTTTGAGGGTTCGCGGACAACTGCCGTGATGTTATGTCCTGCATCCAAAGTCTGTTTCATAAAATTGCGACCGACTCCGCGAGTCGCGCCGAAAACAACTAATTTCATATTATTTCTCCTATTATTTTAAGGGTTTTGCTCTAAAATAAAGCGCGATAATAAACGCCGTTGTCGCGCCGAGCGAACCAACTGTCCGAACGTGATTCCAGAACATCCACGAATCATAAAAATTGCGCCAGAGATTCACGTTGTTCAGACCGTTCGCCGCCACTGCCGCCAACGAGTCGTTGAGCGGAATGTTAAAAACAATCGTGACCAGCAAACTGAAAACAATATAAATTATTCCGCCAATGATTGTGTAAATGCTCGCCGGATTTTGCCGTTTCCACACCGCGAACACGATTGTAATCACACAGATCAAAGGCGTTATCGTAAAAGTCGCGCCGAACAACGAGCGAGCTGCCCAAATATTGATTGAATTCATCGCGGAAATACTTTCATTCGCAGGAATTTGATTGAGTCCCTTCATCACAAAGGTCGAAAATGCAAAAAATACACCCGCCATCAAAGCGCAGCCCAATGCCGAAAAAAGTGTCAAACCAAAAAATATATTTTTAATTGTAACCATAAAACCTCCTAAAACTTAGCTGTCATTTTTTTGCTTGACACGGTGTCAATTGACATATTGGTAAAATAAAATATACTTGACACTATGTCAAGTATAGAATCCGAGACACGAAAAAAAATTCTCGCCGAAACGTGGCGATTGATGGTTGAAGATCGGGGTCACGAAGTTCGGATGACTGATATTGCAAAGGCGGCAGGCATTTCGCGGCAGGCAATTTATCTGCATTTCGCTTCGCGCACCGAATTGATGGTGGCGACAACTCATTACGTTGATGAGGTTCGCAGTCTCAATGAGCGTCTGCACCGCTATCAATCGGCGACTGCCGGAATTGAAATTCTTGATGAGTATGTTGAATTTTGGGGAAATTACATCGCTGAGATTTTCGGATTGGCAAAGGCGTTGTTGGCTGTTTATGAAACCGACAAAGCCGCCGCTGCCGCGTGGGATGACCGAATGAATGCGGTGCGTTCAGGTTGTCGCAGGACGATTGATGCGCTCGTCATGGACAAAATGCTGGCTTCCGAATGGTCGCGTGATGAAGCAATTGATTTTTTCTGGACGATGTTATCGGTTCATAATTGGGAGTTGCTCACCAAAGTCTGCGGTTGGTCAAAAAGTGAATACATCGAAAGAATGAAAATGCTCTTAAAACAAACTTTGGTCAAGGGATTTGATCTAAATGCGGAAACACGCTCGAAGTAAGTTTTAAAAAGGCACACTTACTTCGAGCGTGTTTCTGCACATTAAATATGCTAGTCTGTTCAAATTATGAGCGAAAGACGCGATAAATTCGAGACATCTTCGGGCATCGAACTGCCGAACGATTACAATCCTTCAAACTCAGCTATTGATTACAAAAATAATTTAGGAAATCCCGGTGAATTTCCATACACGCGCGGCGTGCGACCGAATATGTATCGCGGAAAGTTTTGGACAATGCGCCAGTATGCCGGATTTGCGACCGCCGAAGATTCTAACCGGCGTTACAAATATTTGCTCTCGCAAGGCACGACCGGCTTGAGCGTCGCGTTCGATTTGCCGACGCAAATCGGGCTTGATTCAGATGACGAACTCGCGGCGGGCGAAGTCGGCAAAGTCGGCGTGGCAATTGATTCGCTCGACGATATGCTGACCTTGCTCGACGGCATTCCGCTCGATACGGTTTCGACTTCGATGACGATCAACGCGACGGCTTCGACGCTTTTGTGTTTATATTTAGCCGTGGCGAAAAAGCAAAACGTCGCGTTTGATAAAGTTCAGGGAACGATTCAGAACGATATTTTAAAGGAATATATCGCGCGTGGAACTTATATTTTCCCGCCGAAACCTTCGATGCGGCTGATTACCGACACCTTCGCTTTTTGCGCGTCGGATGTGCCGAATTGGAACACGATCTCGATTTCCGGCTACCACATCCGCGAAGCCGGTTCGACCGCCGCGCAGGAACTCGCATTCACTCTGGCGGACGGCATCGCGTATGTTGACGCGGCGATTTCGGTCGGCTTAAAAGTTGACGATTTCGCACCGCGCCTATCATTTTTCTTTAATTCGCACTTAAATTTACTCGAAGAAGTCGCCAAATTTCGAGCGGCGCGAAGGCTTTGGGCGAAAATTATGAAAGAGCGTTTCGGCGCGAAAAATCCGAAATCTTTGATGCTTCGTTTTCACACGCAAACCGCCGGTTCAACCTTGACAGCGCAGCAGCCGGAAGTAAATATTGTGCGAACGACGATTCAGGCACTTGCCGCAGTTTTGGGCGGAACGCAGAGTCTGCACACGAACGGAATGGACGAAGCGTTGAGTTTGCCAACCGAAAATGCGGCGCGAATTGCTCTGCGAACTCAGCAGGTTATCGCGCACGAATCAGGCGTAGCCGACATTGTTGACGCACTCGCCGGAAGCTACGCGATTGAAGAATTGACCAATGAATTAGAGCAAAAAGCCGTCGCCTACATCGAAAAAATTGACGCGATGGGCGGAATGCTCAAAGCCATCGAAAACGGTTTTCCCCAACGCGAAATTCAGGAAGCTGCCTACGATTATCAACGCGCCGTCGAAACCCAAAACGCCGTCGTCGTCGGTGTCAACAAATTTCAGATTCAGGAAGACACGACGATTCCGATTCTCAAAGTTGACCCGAAAATCGAACGCGCCCAAGTCGAAAGACTCCGCGCCGTCCGCGAGAAACGCGACGCGAACCAAGCCGAAACTTCCCTTTCAAAATTAGAAGCATCAGCCAAAAATGAGGAAAATATGCTGCCGCGAATTTTAACCTGTGTTGAAAGCTACGTCACCGTCGGCGAAATCTCGCACCGTCTGCGAAAAGTCTGGGGCGAATACCGCGAAGCTGTGACGGTTTAAAAATTGAATTAAATTGACGTTAACATTATATTTAAAAATATGATTACGGTTTCTCAAAATCCAACGCTTAATAAACCATTATTTATAAATGATGCTGAATTTAAGAGTTTGTCAATTTCTCACCAATCTAAGCCGATAGCAATTTCGTTGCGTAAAGCTAAGTCTATTAATAAGCAACAAATTTTACCTCGCTGTGAAATAGAATTTTTTGACTTTGGTTCCAAGTTTATCTTTGAAATTATCGAAATCGAGGGAGAAATGCCTTCAGACAATATAGCTTTGTATCTAAAATTTAATGCCAATATTCTTAAAATAATTTTGTCAGGTGATTGGGATGATAATGAAGGTTTATTTGTAAAGAATTTCGGTTTTGATGTTGTGCAGCAAGGTGAAACACCAATTTCGGCTTTTTTACTTAAAACCTTTTGGGCGATGTTAGGACTGTCTGCGAAACTTAAAATTAAGATTCCTGTGTTAAATCAGGAAGCAATAATGTCATTTGACACTAATCTTAATGAAATAAGCGAACTCCTTCAAACAAGACAGATTGCTTATAGGTTGATGGTAATTGAAAAGACATTTAGTATTAACCTACCCTTTCCTAATTTTATTGACAGTAAAGAAATTGAAAATATTGCATATTGCTATCATTCGGTTATTGATAGAAAGTTTGAATGGATTTGTGCCTCTACAATTATACCTTGGAGAGCATCTCAAGAATATTTATCTTTATTGCCTGAGAAAAATATTCCCTTTCAAATGCAGTATGGACCGGAGTCTTTTCACAAAGAAATATTTGGTTACTCGATAGATTTAGGACTGCAACTTGCCAAAATTGAAGAGTATGTTTTAGACGATTTTGATGATGTAAATGAGAAATTGTCTCGGTTAGATGCAAGCGAAGTTTTAGTTAAAGCTCATTCTAAAAACGGTTTAATGCAAATTGAATCAATAACTACTCAAACTTTACCTAAAAACGCTTTTAGCAAAGATATTCAAAAACTGATTGATTTAGAGGAAAAATTTGATTCGATGTATTTTGATAAATATCTAAATTCGTTTTCCAATGCTTTTGAAAATTTAACGGATGACCAAATTCAGGCAGTAACAGAACGTCCGACACTAGAAGATAATGCTTTCAATTTCTGATACATTTTATGCCCATAATTGATGCTTCGGCTGAAACTTTACTTGTGCTTGATAACAACATTTTTACACATTTAAGAAATAAGCAACCGTATGTTTTAGAAAAAATCAGAAACCAGTTTTTCAACACTAGAAAACTTCCAATAATCCCATCGTTGACTATTTTTGAAGCCAATTTCGGTATTCAAAAAACCCTGATTAATAACAAAATTTCTCACGAACAAGCAATGTTTCAACTTCAAGAGATCAATCGATTATCAGCCAATCATACAGTTATTTCATTCGACCAAAAATCTTCTGAAATTGCCGCATATATCTTTGCAAGACTTTCTAAATCCGACAAAAACAATCATTGGCGAGATTTGTTTATCGTCGCAACCGCGATTGCTCATAATTACGGATTGGCAACCCAAAATAAAAGAGATATGGAATTAATTGCAAAGCACCTGCCGGATGATTTGGATTTACGCCTTGCTATTTGGAAACCTTAAACCTAACTGTTTAGAAAAGTTTGCGGCAAATACAGCAAAGCCTTTGCGATTTGATTTCAAATCATTTTTTTGTTATTGTTTCACAGATGAAACAAATTTTGAATAATTTGGAGAAGAAAATTTATGGCAGCACAAGCAACAACCGAAGTTGAAACAACCGAAAATCAACCTGTCGAAACGACCTACGAACTGCGCTCAATCCGCGATATTGTTAAGGATTTATCAAAGCCGATTGCCCAGAAACATCTCCGCAAACGCAAACAGGGCGGTAAGGATATAACTTATCTGGCGTGGCACGACGCGGTGAAATATCTCGATCATTTCGCACCGGGCTGGTGCTATGAGATTCGTTCGATTAATTCAATTGCGGGAAAATTAATTTTAACCGTGCGGCTTTCGATTCTCTGCGCGGAAGGAATTGTTTACCGTGAAGCGACCGGGCAGGAAGACGAGGACAAAGATAATTACGGAGATTCGAGCAGTAACAGCGAGTCAATGGCTCTGCGCCGTGCTGCCGCGAAGTTCGGTTTAGGTCTTGCGCTTTACGATCAATAAGAATTATTAGCCACGAACAAACACGAAAATTCACGAAAGTTTAAATGATTTTTCGTGTCTTTTTGTGTTTGTTCGTGGCTAAGGTTTTAAGGGTTCGCCGCTTTTAATTCCAGATTATTCGCGCCGGTCTTTGCGACCAAGTTTGTCGCGTGGAGCAGGCTTTCAAAAGTTCCTGCGTCCGTCCACCAACCGTCAAGTTCCGCCCAGGTCATTGTGCCTTTGTTGATGAAGTGATTGTTAACATCGGTGATTTCGAGTTCGCCGCGCTCCGACGGTTTGAGGTTTTTGATAATATCGAAAACCGTATTGTCGTAAAAATAAATTCCGATGACGGCAAGGTCGGACTTCGGATTTTGCGGTTTTTCTTCGATTTGCAGGACTTTATCGCCGTCGAGTTCGGGAACGCCGAAGCGTTGCGGGTCGTGAGTCTGTTTGAGTAAAATTTTTGCACCAGTGCCTTGAACAGCGTATTCCTGCGCGGCTTGGCGAATATTTCCTTCGATTAAATTGTCACCGAGAACGACGCAGATCGGTTCGTCGTCGGCGAAATGTTCGACCAAACTCAATGCGTCGGCAATGCCGCCTTCGCCTTCCTGATAAGTGTAATTGAGATGTTTTAAGCCGAAATCCTTGCCGTTGCCGAGCAGTTTGAGGAAATCGCCCGCCGAATTTCCGCCGGTGACGATCATTATGTCGTCAATTCCCGCATTAATCAGCGTCTGAATCGGATAATAAATCATCGGCTGATTGAAAACGGGCAGCAGATGCTTATTGGTAACTTTTGTCAGCGGATGAAGTCGGCTTCCGAGTCCGCCCGCCAGAACAACGCCTTTCATAATTATTTTTCGGCAATTAACAGAATATTCTTACCAATCGGCATCGGCAGAATTGTTTCAAAACGGCTGATGAATGGAATCGCAACTTTGTCATAAAGCGTCACCGCGCCGCTTTCGAGCGTGTCGGATTTCAGCAATTTATATTTGATCCACCAAGGAAAAATTCCAGCGAAATCAAAATATTTAGATTTCAGAACCCGAAAACCGGCGGCTTTACATTTTTCTTCAATTTCACCTTTTGCATAACGGCGAAAATGCCCGATTTTGCGGTCAAATGCGCCATACAGCGATTGCAGAGCCGGCACGAAGATGAAACATTTTCCGCCCTCTTCGAGCGTTTCGTAGATCATTTCAAGCTCGTCTTTGTCGTCTTCAATATGTTCGAGAACATTGACATAAATAATTGAATCGGGTTTACTTCCGTTACCGATTTCGCGGCGCACATCGGCAAAGATCGCCTGATGTAAATTTATTTTAGTAGTGGTTTCAATTTGCGAAACATTCTGCTCCAGAAATTCAAACATTTCCGAAGGTTCGATAATGTCGAGTTTTTCAGGCTTTTCCTGCAAAAGCAATTCGGAAAACGAACCTGTTCCCGCACCGACCTCAACAAATCTCTTGCCGAAAAAGGGACGAAATTCATCCAAAATCCATTTGTGGTAATTGACAGCAAAAGACATTGCTTCCAAGTCTTTGCCGATATAGACAACTGCTTTACTCATTCGATTCGATTAATAAACTATTTTTCGGCGCGGAAATTATTCGCGGAATTGCAGCATAAGACTGCGACAGACTAACCAGCAAATTGTATTTCAGAATATACCACAATGCCGCCACGCCGTCCTTAAATCCGATTTTTTTGCCTTCTTCGTAGGTTCTGCCGTAATAGCTGATCGGGACTTCATAGACCGAACATTTTAGTTTGGCGATTTTCGCCGTAACTTCGATTTCAAAGCCGAAACCACTCGAAGTAATCAGCATATTGCGAATAATTTCGCCGCGAAATGCTTTATAGCAAGTTTCAACGTCAGACATATTATGATTTGTCACGATATTTGAAAGAAAAGTCAGACCTTTGTTGGCGAGGTAATGATAAAAATAGATGACGCGGGCAGCGCGTTTAACCATAAAACGCGAACCGTAAACAACATCGGCGTGTCCGTCAACAATCGGCGCAATAACATCGGCAATTTCCGCCGGATCGTATTCGAGATCGGCATCCTGCACGATGACGATTTCGCCTTTCGAGAGCGCAAATCCGGCTTTTAACGCTTCGGTTTTGCCGCCGTTTTTATCCTGACGCACATAGCGAACGCGCGAATCCTGCGCGACGAGTGATTGGGCGATTTGCGGCGTGTTGTCTTTTGAACAATCGTCAACGATAATCAATTCCAAAAGCTGCGGAATCTGTAAAACCCGCTGAACGATCTGCGTCAGCGTCGCTTCTTCATTATAGGCAGGCATCACGATTGAAAGGCAGTTGTGATCTAATCTATCTCTGGTCAAAACTTGATTGGTTTTCATAACAAAGATAAATTCTAATCAATAAATTTCTGAAACCAAAGTTCGAGCATCAAAAGACTCCAGATTTGGGCGGCATGGTCGCGCTCGGAGTTGGTGTGTTCGCGGACGTATTTTTCGAGTGTTTCCGGTTTAACGATGCCGCGTTTGAGAGATTTTTCCGACAGTAAAATTTCGCGCACGAAACCCTTCATCTCACCGCGAAACCAATTTCCAATCGGTACTCCGAAACCCATTTTGCGGCGGTAAACAACTTCACGCGGAACTAATTTCGCCGCCACTTTTTTGAGCAGAGATTTCGTTTCAAAACGCTGCATTTTCAAGTTTTCCGGCAGACTCGCGGCAAATTCGATGACCTTGTGGTCAAGAAACGGCGACCGTGCTTCGAGCGAATTCGCCATCGTTGCAATATCAACTTTGACCAATAAATCATTGGGCAAATACGTCATTTGGTCGATCAAAAGCGTCGTGTCAACAATTCCCGAACCGTTTGACTGCTCAAACCAGCGGTCTAAAAAAACGGAAGGATTTTCGCCGACAATTTGATTGATAAAATCATTTGTATAAAGGTGCTTTTTCGCCTCGCGGTTGAATGTTGACATCCATCGAAAGTACCGCTCGGTTTTAGGTAAACCGGCAACTTGCAAAAAACGCTTTGCATCACGCACTCGTGAATATCGTTTGATTTCAGAAGTCGGAACCAAATTGACGATTTTCTCAATTACACGGCGACGCAGGAATTCAGGCAACAGGTGATATTTTTCGGCGATAGCCATTGCCGTATGACGTTCATACCCGGCAAAACTTTCGTCGCCGCCGTCGCCGTTGAGCGCGACCGTCACAAATTTTCGCGTTTCCTTTGCAACATAATAAGTCGGAATCGCTGACGAATCCGCGTAAGGTTCACCGTAATGTTCGACGAGCAGCGGCAAAATTTCGAGCGCGTTAGGCTTGACGACAAATTCGTTGTATTCCGCGCCAATGTGTTCGGCGACGCGTTTCGCGTATTTTAATTCGCTGTAATCCTGCTCTTCAAAACCGATTGAAAATGTTTTGACCGGCTGCGAACTTTCCTGCGCCATCAGCGCGACCACAATGGAAGAATCAACCCCGCCCGAAAGAAACGCGCCGAGCGGAACTTCGGAAATCATCCGAAGTTTGGTTGATTCACGCAAAATTCGCGTTGTTTCCTCAATCGCTTCGGTCTCGCTGATTTTTATTTTTTTGGAAAAATCCGGCTGCCAGTAGCGTTTCGTCTCAATTTTGCCGTCCTTCCAGCGAAGCCAATGCGCCGGTTCGAGTTTGCGAATTTCCTTGAACGCAGTTTGCGGCGCGGGAACGCACAGATAACTCATATATCCGTCAATCGCCTTGTAGTCAACTTCGCGCGTGATCGCCGGATGCGCGAGCAGCGCAGTAAATTCCGATCCGAAAATCAGATCGCCGTTCGGTTGATGAGAATACAAAACAGGTTTTTTGCCAACTCTGTCACGGGCAATGAACAGCGATTTGTCGGTTTCGTCCCAGATCGCAAACGCAAACATTCCGCGCAAATAGTTGATACAACCCGCGCCGAATTCGTCATAGAGATGAACGATTATTTCAGTATCCGAATTTGTATAAAACTTATGTCCGCGCTTATCCAAATCTTCGCGCAGTTCTTGAAAGTTATAAATTTCACCGTTAAAAACAATTGCCTTCGTGCGGTCTTCGTTATAAATCGGCTGCTGTCCGCCCGCGAGATCAATGATCGCCAAACGCCGCATTGCCAAAGCGACGTTTTCCCTAACAAAAAAACCGTCTTCGTCGGGACCGCGGTGAATAATACACCGATTCATTTTTTCCAGTATTTCACGACTTGCCGTGCGCGAGCCGCTATTTACAAAACCAACAATTCCGCACATTATTTTTGTCCGATTTTTAATTTACAGCCAGTTTATTTGATAAGTTGAGGCTTCATTGCCTTCTTGATTTGCTGGTTTTCCTTGCGTTCCTTCATCAAAGTCCAGCCGACCGCAATGAAAATAAAAAGAAAAACCTGAATCTGCGCCCGTTGGCGGTAAGCCGTTCCGACATTTCCTTGAAAGATTGAATAAGCAATCGTCAAAAGTAATGTAAAAATTAAAATAGAGATTGAACTTCGCAGACGATTCTTCATCGTGAACCACAAGCCGCTCAAAAGAAATGGTATGGAAGCCCACCAAACAAGAATTTCAGGAAGTGTTATGGCTTGCCGGAAGTTTGATACCTGCCAAGGAAACGGCGCAAGCATCAAATATGTAAAGCCGGTCGGTAACGCGGCAATTGCACCGCCGGTTGTTGAAACATCAAGGTCTTTACCGAATCCCGATTCTGCCTGAGACTGGTCCAACCGGCTTTGTTGAACTTTTTCCAAACTCCCGAAATTCTGAAAATCAGATTCTGCACTACGCAGAACACCCAAATAACCAAGAGTAGTTCCAACAATTGCGAGAGCAACAATTCCTCTGACTGTTGATCTTGTTGAATTGCTTGTCCCGATCACAAAACTACCGATTACAGCGATAGTTACCATATAAAAAATATAAAATCTGAGCGAAATTATGCCGAAAAGCGCAACAATTAACAATATAACCGAAAAATAATCAAACTTTTGCTGAAGCTGCAAAACCATAGTTATTGACAAAACGAGCAAAAAAATGATCATTCCGTCTTTTAATAATTGTGATGACCAAATAATAAATGCCGGACAAAGTGCGACCAAAATTGCCGCAGTTTCGCTGACCCTTCTGTTTTGGAAAATCTTATATGAGCAAACATGGATCAACGGCGCAGTTGCTGCACCGAAAATGGCACAGAAACACTGGGCTGCAAAAACATTCCGACCGACGAAAAAATAAACAATTCCGGTTAGGTAACTCATTCCCCACCCCGGACCTGTCGTTGTCTGCGCCCTTACTGTAATCCAATCATCCGCGACCGGTATTCCCCTCCAAATATCAACTAACCGATTTCCCAAAATATCATATGTATTGGAATCTCCCGCGAAAAACAAACGAAGTTCAAAAAATTCGATCATCACCCCGAAAAGGAGTCGCAAAATTAACGCAACAAAGAAAATATTGACAAGAAAGCCGGTTTTGTCATCTGCTTGACGAATTATTAAAACTACGACAAAGCAACAGACTGCGACTAAAGTAACAGCCGACACTCCTTTGGATAAGTCAACCAGAGTGATCAAAAGGGCAACCAAAAAGCAAGAAATTGATAATAGTTTATTCACTTAAATTATTACGCAAAACAAGATTTTTTTCTAAACCAGGTGCATCAAAATTTGCGTCCCCAAAAGTGTTGATTGCGTCTTCAGGGTTGCAGACAATCGGTTCTTAATATCGAACGAAGTATTTAACAAAAGCGGAATGCCTGTCCGCTTACTGAATTCGTTAATTAAGTTCCGGTAACGCGGATTGACTTTTTTTTTACCATCTCTAGACGCGTCGTGCCGTCAACGTGGACGACCGCCGGAATTTTCATTTTCCATTCTTTGGCAATCTGGATGATGATAATCATAAAAGAATCGTGGTGTTCGACACCGAAAACCTCTTTGCCGTATTCTTCAACCATCGAAGCCGTAAGAGGTCGAAACCATCCGCACAGTTTTACTTTATCATTTAAAGTCCGTCGCATATCGCTGCGGCGCGGATTAACGATGAAACTTTTTGCGCCGAGTGTGCGCGATCCCCATTCGCTTCTGCCGTTGAACAACCGATAATCGCGCCTTCGATACTCATTTTCGCCAGTCGCGGAAGCAGAACTTTGTCCAGCAGAGTTTTATACTTTAAACCGGCTTTGTCTAACGCTTTTTGACATTCTTCGTTAAGGTATTCGTCATCCTCAAATTCATACTTTTTTATTAAAAATGTTGAGAGCAGGGTAATTCCGCCAATCATCAAAGCACTCATCGCGCCGTGAGAAACGCTGATAAAAGATAGCGCAAGTAATATAAATGAATAAGCAATGATGGTTTTTTTTTCCATTAAATGTCGTCCGGTAAATCTGGTCTCGTTTTGTAATCCGTCAAAAACCTTCCGTCTTCATCGAGCGGTTTTATGATCTTTGCCGGCACACCTGCGATTAATTGATATTCTGTATCAAATTTTCCTGTTATCACTGATCCGATGCCAACAATACATTTCGGCGGAATTGCGCCACCGGGAGCAATTCTAATTTCTGATCCCAAATAACTACAGTCCCCGATAGTTATTTGCTTTGTTTGTTGTCGGTTATGAGTCCATAAAGAAGAATTTCGTCCTCCCAAAATAACCCGTTTTCCAAATTCAACCTTATCCGTGAAATCAATTTTGTGTGATGCAGTTATCACACTTCCGTCACCGAGAATAAAACGCGGATCAACTTCATTGGCAACAACCGGATCGGGAATCGAGTTTATTTCATTGAGTCTGATGATCTCACAATATCTGCCGATGTTTACTTCATCGCCGCCGCGAATAATATTTAAGTGTCCGATTCGTGTATGTTCACCGATAGAAAGCCGTTTTATTCCGAATAAAGCATTGAGATGTCCAACTCGGACATTATCTCCGATTGAACAGTCTTCGGCATCCAAAATTGAAAATCCGAGGCGAACATTTTTACCGATCTTATAGCCGAAGAAAAGACGGTAAAACGGACGTTTCAAAAAGTTAGGAAAAAACGCGACAATTAACAGTAATAATAATTTTAATTTATTTTTTCCCATTTAATGCGGCAAAATGAAAAATTTCAATCACCTTCGGACTATTCGCTTCGAGACGATACTTTTCCTTTGCGTCTTTGACCAAAGCTGCGGCGGAATCGCCCAAGGTTGTTAAACCTAAAATACACATACAATCTTATACTTTTTTCTTTAAGCCCATCGCGCACCAAAACGGCATCTCTTCGCTGAAAATGATTTTTTCAAGTCCGGCATCAGTCAGCATTTCCCTAATCTGCTCTTTAGTAAAACGATATTCGAGTCTTGTCCCGAAACGATCAAGCGCATCTGTTCGCATCGTGTAAAAACTTTTGTCCTTGTAAATTGAAAGCGGAAATGCCGCAACTTCCAAGCCCATTTTTTCGAGCAAATACGCCGTTTTCGCAAGTGGCAAGTAGATTGTCAAAGCAATAATCTCTGCAAAAAAGTGTTTGACGGCAGTTGGAAGTTTTGAAATACCTTGCCGAAAAACATCAGAGGCTTTCCAAAGCAGTCGAAACCACGCCGGACGATTATCAAAAGCATAGTAGAGATATATCAAAAATGGCGCACCTTCTTTTAATTTGCTCGTGCATTGCTTAATACCTTCAAGCGGATTCGGAATATGGTGCAGAACTCCAAGTGAATAACCGAAATCCATCGAGGAATCCGTCAGCGGCATTTCTGCGACCGATGCATTGTAAAATTCACAATTGGTTCGAGATCGCAAATTTACTTTGGCGACCTCAAGTGCATCCCGACTCGCGTCAATACAAAGCAGTTTTCCGACTCTCGGCGCGACGGATTTCGCCCAACGCCCGCTTCCGCAACCTAAATCAAACCCAACCGCTTCCTTAGATAAACTTTCCCATGGAAAAATCTTGAAATAACTTTCAAAAATTTGCAGACGCTCACTCTCATCAAGTTCAGACTGGTCGAATTTTTTCCACTCCTCGCCAAATCCGGCGACTGTTTTTGCATCACTGTTAGTTTCCATCAAAAATCTCGTTCGCCTTGTATATTCCTTATCTTACCAAATTTCTGGATGTAAGTTCGGAGGTTGCCGAAAGAACCTGGTCATCTGCTTCCTGATTTTTAACCCAACCGATCAACTCGGCTAAACCGTTTTCCAAGTTGACTTTCGGCTCATAATTTAATAAATTTCGGGCTTTTGAAATATCCGCGACACAATGGCGAATGTCGCCTTCACGATATTTACCGACGTATTCAGGTTGAATGTTTTTATCCAAACCTTTTGCCAACAGTTCGGCAATCCCGCCAACCGAGATAACCTTTCCGGTGCCGATATTCAACGCTTCATAATCTGCTTTGTCAGTTTCGAGCGCAAGCAGATTAGCTTGGACAATATCGCTAACGTGAACAAAATCACGAGTTTGTCCGCCATCCTCGAAGATGATCGGGCGTTCGTCATTCATCAAGCGCGAAGAAAAAATCGCGCAAACGCCGGTGTATGGATTCGACAACGCCTGTCGTGTGCCATAAACATTGAAATATCGCAGCGCGACTGTCGGGAGTTTGTAAGCCCGCCCGACACTCAAACAATATTGTTCTTGATCTTGTTTTGAAACGGCATAGACAGAGGTCGGGAAAAGCGGTTTTTTCTCAGTTGTTCCGATTGGTTTCAACTTTCCACTGCATTCTTCGCATTCAAATTCCCATTCGTGTGCGTCAAGCTGCATATTCGAGCGCAGTTGCGGATAAATCGTTTTATCGCAACCGTCACAAATATATGCGCCTTCGCCGTAAATTGACATCGAGGAAGCTACTACCAATTTCTTGAACTGGTCGCGCCGTTTGATTATTTCTTCAAGCAAAACGGCGGTTCCCAAATCATTGGCTTTAACATAGCGAACAATTTCATACATTGATTGTCCGACTCCGACTTCCGCCGCCTCGTGGTAAATCGCTTCGATTCCGTCTAAAGATTTTGCGACAGCCTCGGCATCGCAGACATCAGCTTTGATAAATTCGGCTTCTTTGTTTAGAAAATCCGGTATCTTATTACCGTGAACCTGCTCGACAATCGAATCTAAAATCCGAACTTTGTGACCTTTTTCAATCAACGCATCAACCAAATGCGAACCGATAAAACCGGCTCCGCCCGTTACTAAAATATTCATATTTTCTGTGATAATCTTTGTTTCTTTTCTCTAATAACCGATTCAAAAACCTCGAATACTCGTGGTGCCTGGGATATAGCCGAGTAACTTTTTTCAACCGTTTCGCGTCCCGCCAATCCGATTTTTTTTCTCAATTCTGCTGAATTGAGTAACTTTTTCAACTTCTCAATCCATTCTTTCTTACTATCCGCCAAAAAACCGTTTTCTCCGTCTCTAATGATTGTCGAATTCACCCCGACTGACGAACAAATTGTCGGAATACCGAGAGCCATATACTGTAAAGCCTTTAAACCGCACTTACCTTTGCTCCACTGGTCGTCCGGCAGAGGCATTACTCCGATGTCAATTTTCCGTAAATCCTCGACTTCTGTTTCAGATTGCCATTTCAAGGCTTTTACGTCAACACCGGAGATTTCATAACTCGGTGTTCCGATCACCTGAAGGCGAAACTTTTCCTGTCCGGCGAGTTCCTGTAAAATTTCGCGGATCGTGTCGAGATGTTGAACGGTGCTAAAACTTCCGCTCCATCCGATAGTCACCTTTTCAGAATCTTCCTTTTCAACTACTTGATATTTTTCCGTGTCAATAGTCGTCGGAATAATTGACACTTTATCATTAAATTGTTTGGCATAATCAGCCAAATACTGATTTCCCGCCATAATATGTGCTGATATTTTACAAATCTCTCCGGTTTTGGCGGGAAATTTTAAGTAGCTCAGATAACCGTTGCTCGGACTTTGATATGATTCGAAAATAGCGTCATCATAATCGAAAACCATCGGTATGCCTGATCTTGCAATGCGTCGTTCAAACCACGCCGGACCGAGCAGCGCAGCTTCGCGGAAAACGTAGATTGCATCAAATTGTTCAAGTGATTTCAATTTGTCCCGACGGCGTTTCATACCTTCGAGAACACCTCGAACTTTCTTTAAAGTATTTCCATTTTGATGAAGAATTTTTTTTAGGTCTTCCGTTTCAAAAGGCAAGTAAGTTATTTCAGCGTTTCTTTCTTTTAACAAAGGTTCCCATTGCTCCAGCCGAAAACGCTGTCCGGGCGAAGTATCATACAGAGATGGGACAATGGCTAAAATTTTCATCTTTTATTTTATCAAAACTCAGGCTGTTTTTAAGTTGTTCAATCTGCCAACCTAACCGCCGGGTTAAATTTTCATTAATCTAATAATCTGTCAGACAAACGTAATATAAAGCGTCTTTGAAAACATTTTCTTGAAAGTTTTCAGTATCATAACTTTACGTCGTCAAAAGTTCGGTCATCCTTTCTACATTTAGACATTTTGTTTCTGCCGTGTCTTTCGCATAGTAATAATTTAATCAGGATGTTTTTTCTATTCTCCTGTTTTTTCAGTAAATAAATCGCCAAGCAGTTTTTTATACAGTAACCGATATTTTGCACCACCCGTCTTTTCAAGGTCAAACCGTAACTGTGCGCTGCGCTGACAAATCTCTTCCAAATTGCCGATTTGACGTAAATCATTTATTCCCTTTAGTGCCTTCAGGTAACTTTCCCGACTGAAATCGTCAATCACGACACCTGTCTCATCCGCTTCGATTTGTTCGGCAACATCACCAACGCCGCGATTGGTGATAATCGGCACACCGCAAGCTAAATACTCGGCGATTTTTGTCGGCGATGACGAAAGTTTCGAGTAACAGGGTTTGATGAATGAAAGCGCGATGTCCGCCCCGCTCAGATATTTCGGAATATCCAGATAAGATATTTTTTTTACAACAAAATCAGTCTCGGAAAATCCTCTCGCCTTTAATTTTTCGATCATAATGTCCGGCGCACTCTGCGTTAAAACCATTGCAAAAGTTGAACTGTCGGTTTCGTGTGCCATTTGCATCAGATCAGCCATTTCATCCGCCAAATACCAACTTCCGAGCGATCCGCTATAGACGATTACCTGCCGGTTTTCAAGATTGTATTTGCGGCGAATTTCGTTGCGGAAATTGTTGTCGGTTTGGATAAATCTTTTCAAATCTACACAACAGGGAATGACCTCAACCGGTCTTTCATTTCTATCAAAACCGGTTTTGCTGCTTTCGGGAAATAAGATGTCTCGTGCCTTTTCGGTTAAGACGACAAAGCCGTCCGAGTTTTTCAAAAGACTTTTTTCAATCCTTTTGACCACTTTATAGAGCCAGCCGTTTTCTTTCCACACACCGCCGTCAGTATATTCTTCAGGGAAAAATCCGCGAATATCAAAGAGTAGTTTAACCTTTCTGCCTGCTAATTTTTTCGCAATTGCACCTATCATTGCCGGCGTATGGACTCGTGCGTGAAGCACGTCAACCTTTTCGGTTTTGATTAATTTTAGTGCCAGCCGCGCACCACATAATACGTCATACAAGGTTGCCGGTGCAGAAGGTCTTTTGTGATAAGGCAAAGCATACCAGTAGATGTTTTCCGCCGCCAATTTTTGTCTTTCCAGTTCAATTGCCTGTTCACTCCATTTCTCTGTGAATTCCGGCTCAAAGGTCAAAAGCGAAACTTTGATGCCGTCTTTTTGAATTTCACGCAGATATGACAAAACCTGCGTTTGGACAAGCGGTTCGCGCAAGCCGAAATAACAGATATACAGAGTGTGTGCCGGGTTGTCGAGCATTAGTTTTATAAAGTGCTTTGGCTCTTGGTGATTCGGTTTTCCAACTAATCGTTCAAAGCAAAGTATTAAAAGTAACAATCGTTTTGCTCAAAATCAAATTGAAAGACTTTAATGAACAACTGTTAATTGTGTTTTGAGTATATTTTTTGTGCTAGTATTTAAAAAAGTCAGCACGGAGTCCTACTTTTCACCGTGTAAAAGTGCCTGCGCCCAACCAACAAAAGTTGCCGTATCTATAGTTAGTATCAAAAAAGCGACTCCAATAAAGACAAAAGGATTAAAAATGATTCCTAAGCCGAATTTATAACGGTGCATTGCTATTCTCTTTATCGTGCGAAGAATAAGCCATAAGACAAAACCCAGAAGCCACCACCAACTATAAAATATGGTCAATAGCAAGACCGGAATCAATGCCAAATAATATTTAGCTATGCCGTAATGCCAATCCCATTGCCTGTTCGCCCAAATATTATGTTTGGAATACAAAACAAATTTTTGAAAGGTACTGAGCAAGTCAGGGCGCAAATGCCAGTAAGCCATTGCTTGCGGCGCATATCCTGTTTTGAAGTGTTGCTTTTCTAAGTTCTCCATAAAAATCAGGTCCTCCGCAGCGCGAAAATCCGGGAAGCCCCCGACTTTTTCCCAAACCGCTTTTTTCATCAGGCTCGATGCAATGAACTTACTTCTGATACCTGCCTTTTTCTGTGGCGGAACATACGCGAACACCCCGCATTTTTCAAAAAAAGTGTCTATAATAGGACTGAAATTTCCATAAATAACCTCAAGTTCCGAATCATTTTTCAGCGGCTCGACCAGTTTTTCCAACCAATCATTTTCAAGTTTTATTCCGGCATCCGTAAAGGCAACCCACTCAAACTGTGCCGCCGCCGTGCCGATGTTGCGACCTTTACCGGGCGATGCTTTTGCCACCTTAATTACCTTAAATTTATCGTCGCCGCCAACCAATTGTTCGGCAAGTTCAAGAGTATTGTCAGTTGAGCCGCCATCTACAAGAATAACTTCAGCAGGTTGCAGTCTCTGCTGTTTGATTGACACAATCAGAGTTTCGAGTGAATTACTCTCGTCTTTTATCGGTATAATCAAAGAAATTTGTATGTTCCTGCTAATTGACATTTCTGTATTTATTAATTATGAGTAAATCGTCTTCAGCAACATCTATATAAACTGTTTGCCGTTTCTGATGTGAAATTAAATGACAAAGGGTTTTCGCCATCGCAAAACATTTTTTTGACTGACATTTTAGTGATTATTTTTTTCATTCTCAAAACTTTATCGTTTCAAAATCTTTTTAGTTGCTTGTTAAATACATTTTCATCTCGACAACTTTTCCATTTTATTAATTCGCCCGAACTAATACAGCGTATTTTTTTCCGGCTACTAAGTTTGGCTTCTGTTTTTATACATATACAAATCTTTATTCACCAATGGTTTAACAAGTTTGTCTTACTGAATAGTCAGATAATTTAACACTATTCGAACAAACGAAAATTGTTCAGCATTCCACGTTTTATTACGACATTTACCGATTTCGGATTTTCTCGGAAACTTCATTTTTTGAAAAGATTGCTTGTCCCCAACCAATAAAAGTTGCGAGGTCAATCATAAAAATAATGAACATTACCGTAAAAAAATAAATCGGATTCAGCAAGGGCATTATTCCAAACTCCCGGCGGTGATTAAAAATTCTTTTAACCGTGCGGGCAATTATTTGGACTATGACCATAAATGCCCACCACCAACTACTCATGAGCGCAAGGGAAATGAACAGCAGCGCAAGCAGATATTGTTTGGCAACTCCGTAGTGCCAATCCCATGTTCTGCCTGCCCAAACATTGTATTTAGAGTAAAGAATAAATTTTTTAATCGTGGTATATAAATTCGGGCGCAGCTGCCAATAGACCATTGCTTTCGGAGCAAAACAGATCTTGAACCCGGCTTTTTCGACGGCTTCCATAAACATTAAATCTTCTGAGGCTCTTAAATCAGGGAATCCGTTGACCTTTTCCCAGACTTTTTTTCTGAGCAGAAGCGAAGCCACCGATTTTCCACGAATTGCGTTGTTACGCAAAGGCATAACGTAACTGAGGGCGGCGCATTTTTCAAAAAAGGTGTTCGTTATCGGTGAGAAGTTACCGTAGATGAGGTCGGCTTCGGAATTATTTTCCTGTTCCGAAACTAAATTTTTGAGCCAATCTTTATCAATTTCGATGCCGGCATCGGTTAAGGCAATCCACTCATTCCGTGCGTTTTCAATTCCGATATTGCGTCCTTTGCCGGGAGAGGATTTTGAAGTTTTAATAATCTTGAAAATTGGATTCTTCAAAACCGCCTGATCTATCATTTCAATCGTTTTATCAGTCGAACCTCCATCAACAAAAATTACTTCATTCGGCATTCTTGTCTGACTTTGAATGCCAGAAATTAGAAGTTTAATCGAACTTTCTTCGTTTAGAATAGGGATTATCAATGAAATTTCTGTCATTATTTATTGTCTGAAATCAAAAATACACGCTATTCACAAAGTATTTCGTCAATATCTCAGCAGTATCCTTGCCAAAATTTAAGTCTTCTAACTGTTGTTCCCCGAATCCCTTGTTAATTTCTCCTTAATTTGTTAATAACTAACCTGCCGGCAGTATCTTTTCGGGTAGAAAACCGTCTTGCAACAAATACTCATCAATCTTTCCTGGTAGCGCAGATCAATCCCACTTCTTTATTGAAGGGAATGAATTGGTCTATTATGAAAGATTGCTTCTCCAAAAAAGTCTTCAACGATTTTCCGTTCCGCTCTGAGTCGTCGCGGTAATGGTATTCACCAACGATCCGGCGAACTTTATTAAAAAGATTTGGATCGCAGGAATAAATAATTTCATACTCGCTGCCTTCGCAATCAATTTTGAGTAAATCACACTTTTGGATTTTTTCCAAAACTTCATTAAGTGTTGTGCAGTTTACCAAAACGCTGTCTATATCTTTTTTATCACTAAGCATATGGGTTATGCCGCTTTCAGTGATTTCCAGATTGCGCGATCTCGCACTTCGTGCGACTGCTTTCTCCTCAACAAAAATATTATCTACACTGCTTTCGCTTATATTTTGTCGTAAATAACTAAGATTTTCAGGAAAAGGCTCGAAAGCATACACCTTTGTGCGTGGAGCTGCTGTCGCTGCATAAAGCGCAAAAACTCCGATGTTTGCGCCAATATCTATAATTATGTCATCAGGTGAAATTTCATAGCCGGACTGATTGTATATTTTATCAATCCAAATTTCCTGAAACAAAAAATTGAGATCGGTTTGCGGTGGTGCTTTTAAAACTACGCCGTTACGCAGACGAATTTCTTCTGCGACTCTTCTGCCAAATTTGGCAGCTAAATAATGTCGCCAATTTTCGACAGACTTAATGATTGTAAGGTCGTCATTAACGCGTTTAGGTATATTTGAAATCTTACTGAAAAATGACATTATGAAATTTATTTTGATGCGTCTCCCTAATTTGGAAATGAAAAATCTAAATTATCGAACAGTCTACACTAAAACTGCAACTATCGTAAAAATGTCGTCTCATTTTAATCAATCAATTGAAAATAGCCAACAAATTTTTATCTTTTAATTTTCTTAACTAATCAATCATTAACTATTGCCGCCCACTGCATTGAACGGAAAACTAAATCATTGTTAAAATAGGTGACAAAAATACAAAAATGATGGATATTTTGCAAAAAATCAGAAGAAGATTTACAACCGCCACGCTCAATATAATAAAATTTCTCCGTTACTGTTCGTCAAATGTGTTTTCAAAAAGCGTATCGGCTCAACCCTCGCAAGTAGTTTACGTCGAGCTATCGAATCCGCGTCTCGAAAGATACCTTTACTTGCTCTTAAAGTTTTTTGAGTTAGCAAATTACAAAATAAAAATGAAGTTTAGTCCCCGCCTTTTACTGAATCTACGAAATTACAGTGATTTAATTTATACACTCAAAGATTTTCAGATTGTTTTAGGGCAGCCGCAAAACTACGATTTATGGTTGACCGATAAACCGAATTGTAAAAAACATCCAAATACTCTAACGGTTGATACCAATTATTTCACTGCCGAGAGAGATACCAACGATTATTTTTTTCCCTATAATATGCATCCTGATGTGTATAATTCGGATTTTTACAAACAGGTTCACGCTCTGCGGAAACATCCCCGATCAATCAAAGTTTTCTTCGGAGGCAACACCGGTATCGGTTACGGAAACCCTGATATTCCAAAACTATTCGGTAAAATTACCAGAAACGATTTAGTGTCATTTTTGGAAAGTTCAATTGATCGAAAAAAACTCTTTATCGGTTCGACCGTGGACGATGTTCAAACGCTCCTGTCAGAAAAAAGTTTTGAGGTTGTTTCTGTCAAAAAGCCGCTGTTTACGCTTGAGCAATGGATAAAAATGTTGTCGCAAAGCAATTTTTATATTGCTGCGCCCGGTTTTAGTATGCCATTTTCGCACAATGCCGTTGAAGCAATGGCATTCGGCACAATACCAATTTTGCAATACCCGGAAATGTTCGATCCTCCGCTTAGGCATTTGGAAAATTGTTTAAAGTTTGAAAACGAAGCAGATCTACTTGAAAAAATAAATTTGGCGTTAAATATAGATCAGGAAAAACTTGCCGCGATGAAAAAATCGGTAGTGAATTATTACGATAATTTTTTAGACCCGCCACAGGCAGTTGCCAATTTATTTAAGCGACTATCTTCGATAAACAGGCTATTGATAAACTCCGAACATATCTCTATTATTGACTTGAAGAATGAGATAAATCTTCGCAATCGTGAAAATTAGACTATCGAAAAATTCTTTTGCTGAAAACGGCGTACAAAGCTCGCGCCCTGCCGAAGACCCAATTTTTTTCTTCCGGTTTTAGTATTTTGGTAATGATTGTAAACCCGTAAAGAATCATTAATGATGCCGAAATTAATATTAAAATCGGTATGTAAGAAACATAATTTATTAACAGCGTTCCGGTCACGGCAAAAACCAGAAACGAAACCCAATACCAAATACTGATTTTCAAAAAAGGCTCGGTAACATTGTGAATAATGGGTTTGATATAAATAAAAAAAACAATCGCATCAAATAATATCCGCAGACTCCACGCAGCA
Source organism: Pyrinomonadaceae bacterium (assembly GCA_965247805.1). Classification (GTDB taxonomy): domain Bacteria; phylum Acidobacteriota; class Blastocatellia; order Pyrinomonadales; family Pyrinomonadaceae; genus JAFDVJ01. The sequence goes on along the minus strand of OZ252034.1, from coordinate 716,548 downwards.
GCGGCACCTTTTGCGCCATAGAGAGAAATCAGTCCGGTGGCGACGAAAACATACAAAACGAACTCAACAACATAGATTCTCAAAATCATTTTCGCCCGTCCTGATGCCTGTAACAGAATATACGGAATATACGAAAAGACGTTAATCAGCAGTCCGACGACGATGATATAAAGCGGAACGGTCGCTTCCCTGCCGAATTCTTCGCCTGCCCAAACTGTAAAAAACGGTTTGGCGACAACGCAGAGAAAATATGCCATCGGCAGCGACCACATCATATTACCGCGAATCGCCCGAACATAAAGATTTCTTAATGCGTGGATGTTGCCCGAAGTATAAAGTTGAGTGAAAGCCGGCATTAATGGCTGACTAACGGCAATCGGGAAAATGGACATTACGTTTCCCAGAGTGCTGGCGACGGCGTAGTGTGCGACATCGGTAATCGAAGCGTAACGTGCCAGCAGTGGCTTTTCGACTGTTCCTAAAAACACGCCGACAATGCCCGACAAGACTAATATTCCGCCGAATCCGACAAGCGGTTTTACCAGTGCAATGTCAAAACTCGGACGCTTCAGACGGGAAAGCAGTCGCTGTGAAGCGAGAAAAAGAAATACTAGGGTTAAAAGGCTAAATAGAGCTAAGGTCGCCGCCGCCGGAACTACGCCGCCCCAAATCCAAATTGCAGCCGGAGTCAAAAGAACTTGAACAATTGCCAAACCGGAAACAATCGAAGCATTAATATCCATTCGCAGCCGCACCAATTGCGGCGTATTAAAAATGTTCGAGGCAATTTTGAAGGAAAAACCTAAGGCGATCAAAATTACCCCGATAACAACTTGCGACTGGTATTGAACAGGTATCTTTAAAAAATTGCCGACGATTATTTTAGAGAAAGCTGCTAATCCAATGGAAATTACTAAACTCGGAACCATTGCAATCAGAAAAGCCGTCCAAATAATCGTGTTTTCCTTCTGCTCATCCAGTTCTGCAAATGCCTGTGAAGCAAAACGCGTCGAAGCCGTCCCCATTCCCAAATCGCTTTGAGTAGCGTAGCCGGTGATCAAAACCAATAAAGACCAAACACCGTAAAGTTCTGTTCCCAGTAAACGAATGACAAATGAAGTTGCAAGAAGCGAAGAGAATAAAATGCCGATCTGTCCGCCGATGCTCCACAGACTTCCGTTGACGACTTTTGAAGTCATTTCAAGATTGTTTCCCTTGTCCGTTACAGAATTTTCCGCACTCTGAATTTGATTTTGGGTGTTTATAATTAAAATAACCAGATACCTGCCTTTTATTTGTTAGACCAATATAGAGTATCAAGAAGATTGATTTTGCCCAGATCTTAATCTTTATGATTTATCGTAAATTTTATCTATTGATTGTCTTTCTTTGCGGAACCCGAAAAATTTTGCATCAACGAAAACATTGTGCCAAATACACTTAACGTGAAATCGCGGACTGATAGTTTATTCCATTTGGCTCATTAGTTCTTAAAAAGCCTGTTCTAGTAAAAGTTGCACCAACCTCTTATGATTACAATTTTTTCAATGAAAAATCAATTGTAGTATTTTGCACCTTGGATATGTTTCGGTGATAAATTCTCGCGTTAATTGCCGAAAAACAAAATTTTGTATTTTAACCAGTTTAGGGCTTACAATTAAGGGGGCTTAAAATAATTTCAAAACTTGCAAGGGGTTTTATGAACAAATTTGATTCAAATTTTCTTACCTCCCGGCGTTGGACGAGTATTTTCGGTGGATTGTTGTTAGTAGTTTGCGGCAGCTTATATTTTTCCTAATGTTTCCGCCCAAACGGAAAAGGTCGAAAACCAGCCGACGGAGCAAAATCTCGTCAATGGCAGATTGGTATTCACCGGCACAACTTCCAGTTTCCAGTATTTTCCGCCGTCAATTACTGGATTTATCGGAACTTCCAACGCGGACGGGTCGGGCTTCGGTTGGCGATACTTTCAAGAACAAATGAAATTCGTTATGCGGTGAAGGCTGAAAGCCGAGTTTTGCATAAAACGCTTTTGCCGATTCGTCTTTAGCGTGAACGAGAAAAGCTCGCAATCCGGCAATTTCCAAAGCGCGAACCGCACGAAGCAGGGAGCGTCTTTCATCAACACTTAGCCCAAATTTTTGCCCTGACAGGTTGAACATTTTGTAACTACTCGCTCAGTCGTAACAGCTTTTTTTTCGCTAAAACGTCGGCAATTTTCTGAGCCATTTTTTCGGCATTGCCGCCTTCGCCTAAATTAGAAAAGCAAACAATCGTCAATTGCTGGCTTGGAAAACGCATCACATAGCTATTAAAGCCGATGTCGCCGCCGGCATACCAGATAATTTCTTCGCCTCGATATTTTCCAAACACCAAGCCGAAAGCATCATTGTCTTTATCGTGATTAAACTTAGCGCGTTGGTGCATTAAGTCGTAAAACGCTTTGCCGCCGACGCTTTGCGTATAAAAGTTTTTGTCCCACAAATACCAGTCGTTGATCGAGGTAAATACACCGCTTCCGCCATAATGCGGTGCATTTCTATGGGTTTGCAGAAATTCGCCTTCTTTTCTTAAATAATAACCGGCGGTTTTTGCTTCGTTGACGGTTTCGGATGTTCTGGCGACATAGCCGGTGGCTCGGTTTTTGATGATTACTGTTAAGTCATCGTTAATCTGAGTGCTTTTCATCGCCAGCGGCACAAAAAAGTTTTTGGCGGCAAATTCGTTTAATGTCTCGCCACTGACTTTTTCAACGATTTTTGCCAAAAGCATATAATCGGTGTTGCTATACTCCCATTTTGTGCCGGGTTCAAATTCCAAATTCGGTTGACTCAAAGAAGTTTCGATAGCCGTATCTATTGTAAAATAATCATACAAATTCCAATTCAAACCGTTTTTGTGCGGTAAAGTGTGATATTCGTGAATGCCGCTCGTAAAATAAATCAGATGTTTAATTTTAATCGGCTGATTATATTTGGCGACTTCGGGGATGTATTTGCTCACGTCGTCCTCTAAAGAAATAGAATTCCTCAGAACAAGCAGAGCAATGCAGGCGGCGGTAAATTGTTTGGATAAAGAAGCGATATTAAATACCGTATCGGCAGTATTCGGAATATTATAATCCAGATTTGCCATCCCGTATCCTTTGGCAAGCAGCACTTTTTGGTTCTTAAAAACACCGACGGCATAACCCGGCGAGTTCAGTTTATTATAATCCGCAAACACGGCATCCGCTTCTTTTTCGACAACTTTGGTCAGATTTGTCTTTTGACCGAAAGACACATTTGAAAGGATAACTGCTGTAAAAATTAAACTTAAAAGGCTTTTCGATGACATAATATTAAAGTTAAAAATACCAACGCCGAATGTTTAATGATAACGGGCTGTTTACTGCCTTTTCCTAAAGAATATTGCGCCAGAAGTATAAACATTCAATTCCGCACATTTTGAGGCGACAATCTGAATTGTCGTCTGCTTTAGCTGGCGGAATTTTAATTGAAATAATAACAGGCTTTAGCCGAAAACAAATAAAACATCAATCTGCGCTTTAGCTAAAGCTATAAGGATTTTGTTTTATTTTTTGATGTTTTGGCTGAAGCCTTATTAATCTTGACATTTCAATCCGTCAGCTAAAGCAGACGGCAATTCATATTTTTTCAAATTGTTATTCCGACAATTTCAATGCTTCTCTTTGACACCCTCACGCAATTCTCCTGATAACTCTCACTCCCCGTGGACAGTTTCTTTAATATAAGGATGAAGCCAAAATCGCATTCTCGCTAATGTTACATATTGTCCGTAGATGTTTTGTCTGAATCTCATAAAATTGAAGGATGTTTGATACATCTCAATGTTTAATAATCCTTGGTCAAAAAATCAGAAAAAGACGCGAAGAACTTGAATTATCCCAAGAAAAACTTGCTGAAAAATGTGAGTTTGACAGAACTTACATCAGTCTTTTGGAAAGAGGAAAGCGAAATATCTCATTTACTAATTTGCTTAGACTTGCAGACGGTCTGGAAATTTCCCTATCGGAGTTAATAAAAGACTAATGGCACTTAACCCTCAAAACGCTCAACACGCTATTCAAATTCAAGCAGGTGTTTTAGGCAGAAACACGGGACACCGATTTGAAATTGACTTAACTGACAGACTTAACAATCTGCCGATGCCGTTTGCTCCAATCACATTACAAAACTTGAATAGTCATTTGTTTATTCAAAATCCTGAAATTTCGCTTTTGAATTACATTTGTTCACGCGAAAAACTAGCCGGTATTGAAAAAATCACAGCTATTTCGACAGGAGTTTTGGCAACTTCACAAGACGGAAGAAAATGGTTAAATGTAAATGGAGTCGAAGTTAGCCGATGCAAGAGCGATGTTATCTTGACTTTGCGAACACAACAAAAAGAAATTACTATCGGAATCTCAACTAAACAATGCAATAACAGAACACCGACCAACGCCCAACTTTATTTCACAACGGCAAGAGGCTTTCTCAATCTTTTGCGTGAAAATAATTTTGAAGTTTCTCCAGATGCAGAAAACGCTCTACGACAATTTTGCGGTGATGAAGGTTTTCGTCCACTTGATTTTCCTAAAATAGTTGCCGATAGAACATCTGACCCAAGACGTTTCTTTTGGGAAGAAATAAACAACCAAGGGAAAATTGAACTGGAGCGAATTTTCACAGAAAATCAAGATGAAATAACTCGCCTTTTGCTGCAAAAAGCATATCTTGACGACCCGTTTGTCCCTGATTATGTTTTGCACAAAACAAAACTGGCAAATTCTTGGGAGCAAACCGAGATTGCAATTTATACAGTTGAAGAACTCGTAAAACTCTCCAGACACTATTCAGGTTTCAATTTAAGACCTTATTCGGTGCGAAAAGGAAGTTATCGAGATGCCGTTGGAGTAACGCATTTAGCTCCGCGTTTTGGGATTGTGCAAATGCAGCGAGGCGGACAATCACAACACCCGACACAATTACAATTTAATTTAGAAGCGGGATATTTCTACAAAATTTGAGCAATATGTTTGGCAATCTGATAAGCAAGTAAAGGCGGAACAGCATTACCAATCGTCGCACGAATATCACCGAGAGAACCGACAAAATTATATGAATCGGGAAATGATTGAATTCGTAAGGCTTCCCGGATTGTCAGCGACCTTGTAGCTACAGGATGAACATTTCGACAACCCGAAATCATCCCGAAGGTCGTTTGCACAGTTGAAGCAGGTTCATTCCAAATTTGCCGTTTGTAAGTTGTGTTATATCCCGAAGGTGGACGTAAATTCATATCTTCGTTATCATGGGCAGATTTTCCTTGCGGCACATTCCATAACCAATTTATAACGTGGTCAGGATGGTTAACCGCTTCGTGCAAAAAATCTGTTTTGCTTTTTTCGCCCGATTCTAAAAACTCTAAATCGGAACAAGCATCGGCAAAATTTCTGTAAGGTTCAACAACTGAAAAAAGGTCTGAAAATTCTCCGTGTGTTTCGTTCGGAAAAGTCGGTAATAAATTTAAATCATTTCTGACGGCAATAAAAAAAACTCGTTCACGATGTTGCGGAACGCCGAAATTTTTAGCATTTACCTCAAAATGTTTGACTTTATAGCCCGATTTTTCAAAATCTTCGTAAATGTGATTTAAAACCAAAGTTCCGTCTAAGTCTTTCATTGAAGTTAAAAGACGGACATTTTCCATTACGGCAACTTTGGGTTGGAATCCGCGAACAATTCTCAAGTAATCTTTAAACAGATTATTTCTCGCGTCTAATTTATCGCGTTTTCCCGATAGACTGAAACCTTGACACGGCGGACCGCCGATCACTACATCAATTTCGTCAAACTTACTTTTCCATTGCGATATTTCAACGTCAGTAATTTTTTGAATATCCGAGCCTAGTTCAGCAGTATTTGGAAAGTTTTCTCGATAAATTTCCCGAAATTCTTTTTTTAGTTCGAGAAAACCTAAAACTTCAAAATTTGCCCAATTAAAACCTAAACTAAATCCGCCGCAACCTGAAAAAAGCGAAATAACTTTTCCTTTTTTAGTCTGATTATTTCTATTTTTTTCGAGGTTTTTTAATAATTCAAGATAATTTTTATTGCCTAGTGTTTGTCTGATTTTTGCCGCCCGTGTAGCATCTTTTTCGATTCCGTTAAACGAATGAAATTGATAGCGTTTCTTTTTAATTTCAGTAATTTGTGTTTCTGAAATTGTCTTCAAGATTTCTTCAATTGAGCTAATGTAACCGTTATTTAACGAAAATTTATTAAGTTCAAAAGCTGACAGCAAATGTTGCGGAACACAAGCCAATTCCGCAAGTTTAGCCTGTGATAAACCAATTTCCTGTCTTTTCGATTTTAACCAAAAACCTGACTCTATCATTTTGAAAAGTTTATTTTTTTAACTGCTAGCCGTAATTGTAAAATTACCCATTATGTTTCCGCTTTTAATGATGTTCGTGTTCACCATCAGGCAAATTCCCGTGATAAATCTCGCTACCCGTTGCCTTAAACTCCGCAGCCTTTTCAGCCATTCCAACGGCTAATGCTTTTTCGGCTTCGATATTTTCCTGCGCGGCGTATTCGCGGACTTCTTGCGTGATTTTCATTGAGCAGAAATGCGGTCCGCACATTGAGCAGAAATGGGCGAGTTTTGCGCCTTCTGCCGGGAGAGTTTCATCGTGGTATTCGCGGGCGATGATCGGGTCGAGGGCGAGGTTGAACTGGTCTTCCCAGCGGAATTCAAAACGCGCCTTTGAGACGGCGTTGTCGCGGATTTGTGCGCCGGGATGACCTTTGGCGAGGTCGGCGGCGTGGGCGGCGAGTTTGTAGGTAATTACGCCGTCTTTGACATCTTTTTTGTTGGGCAAACCGAGGTGTTCTTTGGGCGTGACGTAGCAGAGCATCGCGCAGCCGAACCAGCCGATCATCGCCGCGCCGATTCCGCTTGTGATGTGGTCGTAACCGGGGGCGATGTCGGTCGTCAGCGGTCCGAGCGTGTAAAAAGGTGCTTCGCCGCAGACCGCGAGCTGCTTGTCCATATTCTCTTTGATGAGGTGCATCGGGACGTGACCGGGACCTTCGATCATCGTCTGGCAATCCATTTCCCACGCGATTTTCGTCAGTTCGCCGAGCGTTTCGAGTTCGGCAAACTGCGCTTCGTCGTTCGCGTCGGCAATCGAACCGGGACGCAATCCGTCGCCCAAACTAAACGAAACGTCATACGCCTGCATTATCTCGCAAATCTCTCTAAACCTTGTATATAAAAAACTTTCCTCGTGATGCGCGAGACACCATTTCGCCATAATCGAGCCGCCGCGACTGACAATGCCGGTCGTCCGTTTCGCCGTCAAAGGAATATACGGCAGACGAACGCCCGCGTGAATCGTGAAATAATCAACGCCCTGTTCGGCTTGCTCGATGAGCGTGTCGCGGTAAATTTCCCAAGTCAAATCTTCCGCCTTGCCGTTCACTTTTTCGAGAGCCTGATAAATCGGCACAGTCCCAATCGGCACGGGCGAATTTCGCAAAATCCACTCGCGCGTGGCGTGAATATTCTTGCCCGTGGACAAATCCATCACCGTATCCGCGCCCCACAGCGTTGACCAGCGCATCTTTTCGACTTCTTCTTCAATCGAGGAAGCAATCGCCGAATTGCCGATATTGGCGTTGATTTTTACAAGAAAATTGCGCCCGATTGCCATCGGTTCGGCTTCGGGATGATTGATATTCGACGGAATAATCGCGCGTCCTCTCGCCACTTCGTCGCGGACGAATTCGGGTGTCACAAATTTCGGAACGCTTGCGCCGAACGATTCGCCTTTGTGTTGGTGAAACGCGGAATCGCGCTCGTTTTCCTGCCCGTTCGCCAAAGTCTCAAACGCGATCTGCCGCCCCAAATTCTCCCGAATCGCCACATATTCCATCTCCGGCGTAACGATTCCGCGCCGCGCATAATGAATCTGCGTGACGATTTTGCCGGATTTTGCACGAAGCGGCGCACGTTTCAAACCCGGAAATTCTTCGAGTTTGCCGTTGTCTTTAATCTTCGCCACATCTTCTGCGCCCTTCGTCAAATAACCGTTATCCTGCGGCAAAATCGTCCGACCTTCGTATTCCTCAACGTCGCCGCGCCCCGTAATCCACTCGCGCCGCAACTGCGGCAAACCCTCGCGCACATCGCATTTCGTCTCGGTGTCAGTCCACACGCCGCTCGTATCATACACGCGCACCGGCGGATTTTCCTCGATCTCGTCGCTCATATTCCTCGACGGCGAAAGCGCGATTTCCCGAAACGGCACGCGCAGATTATGTTTATTTTGATTAATAGTATTACCGTTCGTTTCAACGTAAATCTTACGCGAACTCGGCAAAGAAACTTCGTCGCTGGTTTTTTCTTTTATTTCAATATTTTCACTCATATTTTTCTTCCTTCGTCGGTGTTATCCGCATCAGGTTCAAAGGGTAATGTTTCACTTTGAAACAACTCTCAGCTATAAATTAGCTCCCCTGAAAACTTTTGCTCATTTCTAATTTAAGTTTCAATCTCTTTGATTTCAACTTCTGGTATCAAGTCTGGCTCTTCTTCCTTAAATAGTTCAGCTAAACGCTCTATTTTCATTTCATTTGACATGAATTCTTTTGCTCCGTAAAACCAATGCTCAATTTGATTTGGACACATTTCATTAAGTCCTAATGAATGTCGAACTTTCTCTATCTCATATTCTCGAACCTTTTCTTTTTTATCTTGGTTGATGGAATGTTCGTTTTTTATATTTCCGTCTTTATCGAAAAATGGAGAAATAACCAATAGTTTCCTTGTGGGTAAATCAATCAAACTTTGACGAACTACGTTGTTTATATGTTCATCTCCAAAACTATATCCAATGGAAATTATTAATTTTGAAGTAAGTGTCCATTTACGAAATTCTTGGAATAAGTAAAAAAACGGATCGTTGTAATGAAGTTTATTCGTTTCGCCAAAAATAAGAACTGAGTCGTTTATGTCTATATTTGACCAACTATCTGGGTCAGTAAATTTTGTTTTTTCACCATCTTTTTTCCAATCAATTGAACCGTGTAATTTATATAAAAAAACAGGTTGGTTTTCGTATTGGTTTAATGCTTCGTCAAGGCGTTTCCAATCCCAGCATCTTCTTTTTTCAGCTTCCTCTGTGGATATAGGATAGAAACCTCGTTCGAGTTCAATAACATCATTTTTATTTTTGTTACTCCAAGTTTGCCAAGACTTTTCAACACATAAATCATAATTCATTGAAAAAATTCGCAACGAACTTTCATACTCTTTCCGAAAGTCAAAAATATTTTCGTAATAAGCAACATTTTCCTCTTCCGTCTTACCTACCCAGTTTCTAATTTTGTCGAATATCTTCTTTTTAAGACTAATTACATTCTCAAATTTATATCCAGAAACATCGGATAATTTCGGATTCCAAGCACCAATGAAAGGAAATAATAGATGCTCATCTCTTTTGGATAATTCATTAAGCGATACATACAAACTCTCAATGTTGTAATTCATCCCCAGATAATGAGGATTGCTTATTTTCCTTATCGCATTACCGTATTCAAAAGTTCCTCGAATATAGAAATATAAGTCATGTAAAGTGTTCCAACCAACATCCTCTGACTTAACCAAATTTTCTAGTTCATAAATCATTTTATTGGAATGAGGTATTCCCGCTTCCACACTTGCCCCAGCACCGAGAAGCATTATTATTTCTTTTTCTTTGAAGTGATAAGACATATAATTTATAAAAACCAAGGAGTTATGCCAGTCCAGTCAACATTATTTTCATTGAGATTTATTTCCCTAAACGCATTGATGTATTTGGCGATTTCTTTAGCATAAAATACTGAAACAGGAAAAGACTTTGCATTAAAGCCGCGCCAATTAGCACCCGATAGATTTAAGGCATCTTGTAAATATGATTTTTTATTTTCGTCATTAAAATGTTCTGGTGAATAAAGGAATTGAACATGAACAGGTCTTTCAATGCTTTTAGCAGAACTAGATGTGTGATATTGCAATCCTTCAAACCAAACCAAATATTCATCTCTGGATAATTTCATAAAGGAACTTTCGTAAGGAATTAAACTGTTATTTTCAGTAGCATATCCAAAATATTTGTTCTTATCATTAAACTTCATTACAACAAATTCTCTATCTTGAGTTTCATCCGAACTCATTTGAGTTACCAATTTTTTGATTACGCCTATTTCGTCTTTGTTAATGCTAAAAGTAGTATGGATAACAAATTTGTCATAGTCATCACTATACTGTTTGATTACTTCTTGAAGATGTTTTCTTAAGTTCTTTAGATAATCTTCTTCTTCTTCACCTGAACTCAAAATAATAAGGTCTTTATAAAGTCCAGAAGAGTCTGTCAAAACCGTGTAAGCAAAAGATTTTTTAATTTTGAACTTATTAAATGATTTTCCAGTATTTTCATCAACTATCTCAACCTTTTCTTTTCTGTGTGCTTGTCCAATTCCTATTATCAAACATCTTTCATTGGCTGGGCGAACTTTCCAAGGCTCCCCGCCAAGTTTCGCAAAGATTTGAAGTCCGATATTTGCGACTGACCATTTAAAAGTATTTTCAGATTTTAAGGTTTGAAGACGAACACATTGAGAAGAAATTCCGTGTTCCAAAAATTTATGTTTTAGGCGATAATATTTCTCACTATCTTCAGGTTTCCCAAATTTCTCAAATGGAATAAGAACAATTGGAACTCCATCTCTTCTACCATCTGTATTTTTTGGTATTTGATTACAAACTTTTTCAATTTCGGCTTCTTCAAAATTAGTTATAGGAATGCCCGAAACTGTTACTTTGCTAAGATCAAACTTAAAAGTTTTAGCCATTCCGTCAAATGTTTGAAAGGATTTTCCATCCAAAGCTCGATAGAGGTCATAGGAAAAAGGCTTGTCTTGCGGACGATATACAAAATAAATTTTTTGAGGACTGGATATTGTTTTAAGAGGACTATAACTTTTAATTCCACTGAATTGTGAAGAAGATTCGCCTTTAGCAAAAACATAAGTTTTAGTTTTCAACAATTGTGCGGGTAATTTTTTCAAACTTTTCTCGATATTTAGTTCAAGATTATTGAAGAACAAAGGAAATAATTTTTCATGGAACTTTGAAACGAAGATTTTGAGTTTTTCAAATCTATCAATGTAAAAATCTTTATTTGGTCTGTTATTTTTTTGTGCAAGGCTTAATTCTAAGTCGCGTTTTGTTTGAATCCTGTCTGGAGAACGAAGAGCAAAATCAGCAAGAAATCCAAACTCAGCTTGTGTCCTTAAAAAGTAAGGTTCTAACCAAACGGTTTCACGACGATTGTTTGGATGTTCTCGGATAACAAAATATATTCTGTTTGAAAAATTTCGCTCATCAATTTCGTATTCAGTTTTTGGCAAAGATTCGCAGTTATATTTTAATAGATGGAATAAGTAGTGTTTTGTTAAGTCATTATTGCTTGATTGATTACAAACAAATTCTTCAAATTTTTCTTTTTCTTTGTAATAAGCCCAATATTGTGAGTAATTTTCTTGACCTAAAGTTTCAGGCAAGTTCCATCTTTTACAGTCTTCGGATGGTTTTAATTCTTGTTGATTCACAACTTTTTTTCGATAGATTGTGAATTCAAATTCTTGATTAACCGATGGAAAAAAGTTTAGTGAGATGTAAGAGTTTTTTTGTCCCATATTCTAAATATAATTTATCACATAAGAATATTCATTTGAAAAACGAAGTTAAGCTAAGTAGAAACTATCAAATCGTTGAACATTCAATAAAATAGAGCGTTGTAAGCAAAAATGATTTTAAGTTTTATCTGTAATAAACTCAAACAAAAAGATGATTACCGAAACCGAAGGAAACTTGTTGGAAGCAAAGACGGAAGCGTTGGTAAATGCCGTGAATTGTGTCGGTGTGATGGGCAAAGGAATTGCTTTGCAGTTTCGGCGGGAGTTTTCCGAAGATTATTTCAAGGATTACAAACGTGCCTGTCAAAGCGGTGAATTGGCGATTGGGAAGGTTCACGTTTATGAGTTGAAAAACGTCGAAACTAATCCGCGTTTCATTATAAATTTCCCGACCAAAAATCATTGGCGCAGGCAAAGCCGGATCGAAGATATTGAAAGCGGTTTGCAGAGTTTGGTTGAAGCAATCGAACTATACGAAATCAAATCAATTGCGATGCCCGCGCTCGGCTGCGGACTTGGCGGTTTGAATTATGCGGAAGTTAAAGGATTGATAGAAAAGGGGTTTGGTTCGATTCCTGAGATGGAAGTTTTTCTTTATCTGCCAAAATAATCAGGCAAATATATGTTTGAGCGTTTAGGTTTCGTTCAGAGTTTACGTCTTTAGTTTGGTTTCTTCCGACCGCGATGCGCGGCGGAAACACGCTAAAGCGTGAACTCTGAACGAAATCCAAAACGTCGTCTTACTTTTGCTCAAGGTTTGGCGTAATAGCCGGTTTTGGCGCGGACTTTGAAGTTGTTTTGGTTGGCGACTTTGACTTTGAGTGTGCGCCACGAGCCGTCGAAATCGGTGTTTGACGGGGCAAAGCCGAGGCTGTAAATTTCGCCTAAGCCGTTGGTGATTTTTTCGGGTATCGAAAGCAGATCGTTATTGTTTTTGATGTTGAAATATTCGCCGCCGCTTTCTTCGGCGAGCAGTTCGAGGGCGCGACCGGCGATTTTTAGACGCTTTTTGGAGGCGGTCGGGTCGCCTTCGAGATAATCGGTCGGCAGTTGGATCGGGAAAACCATTACTTCGTTTTCCTTGACCCGGTTGAGCAGGTTTCCGAAGGCGAGTTTTGAATCTTGTTCGAGCGCGTCCGTAATTAGAATTATCACCGAACCTCGCTGCGGAAAATTGCGGGTTTCGATCAAATCGTCGGTATCGTTGAGCGCGTCCCAAATCGAAGATGAACCTAAACCGCGAAATTTTGCAGCGATATTCGCAACATTATCTTTGCTGTCGGTTAATTCGACGACGGTGCGAAGTTTGTTTTCAATGTGCGTCAGAACGGTGATTCTGTCGCCCGATCTGACGAGTTTGCCCAAAATCCCGACGGTTTTCCAAATCGTTTCGCGGATTCTGGAAGTCGAACCGGAAAGGTCGAGAACGAGATAATAATCAACCGGCTCGCTGTTCTTTTCAAAGAATGAAATTTCCTGTTCCTGGTTGTCTTCGGTCAGAATAAAATCCTTTGCGCCGAGTTTTACGCCTTGGCGCAGATTGTCGTCTGCGCCGGTGACGCGCACCTTTACGTTGACGAGTTTGGTGGCGACTTTGATGACATCTTCGTCGTCTTCGAGACCTAGAATTTTCGCGTCGGCGACTCGAATTGCGAGTTTCGGTTTCGGTGAATTTCGCCTGATGACGAGTGTTTGATACTTCGTTTCAATGTCGCGCATAAACGAATTGAGCGGCGGCAGTTCGTAATCTTTGCGCCATTCGTCAACCGATTTTTGATTTTCGAGCGGATACAAATACGCGATGCCGTCGCTCAGTGTCAGGTATGTGCCGAAAAGCTGTCGCAAACCCGATTTGATGCGAATCGAATCAACGAGAGTCGCAATATCCGCCCGCTGAACCTCGCCTTTTTCAGCCGCCGCCAACAATACCGGCAGAAATTCGCGCTGAATGTCGGGTTGGTCAACGCTGAAAATCAAATCAATTTCGGCTGAGAATACGTCTTTACCCAAAGTTTCTTTTTTAATCCAACCGTTCTCTTTCAAGATCGAACAAAGCCGCAGAACGCCGTCACGCAGCAGCAAACTTCTTTTGGCGATTAATTCAGCGTTGTTTTTCTCGCTGATGATGCTGTTTTCCAAACTCTTGCGGTTTGCGTCGAGTTTAGACAATTCCGATTGAATGCTTTTGAGTTCCTTGACCTTTTGCGGATTGCTGATCGAATTGACGATTCGCTTTGAATCGTCTGCGCTAAAACATTTTGTTTGGGCATTAATTGATAAAACAAGAAAAGTGAAAACACACAAAAATCTCAAAAGCAGACGCAATTTGGAAGAGTTTTGAAAATATCGCGGAGCGCGTAACGTCGTCCGTCCCGGCGGCTGTCCGGCGTGCGTCCCGCATTCACAAGCGGACAGCGAAGCGCATCCGCAAGTCGGCGTGCGGGACGCACGCCGGACAGCCGCCGGGACGGACGGCGTTACATTTTGAGAACGTCCTTTAAGATGAAATTTATCTGTGTTTATCGGCATAATATCCGTCAATTATATAAATCGCTGTTATGGTTTCGCGCTCAGATTTTCATTATTACCGTCGAGCAATTCGATGTCGCTGCCGGGAAATATCGCTTCGTTTGAGCCGTCTTTTTTGACAAATAATTGAATTCCGGCTTGGTAACGCGGTCCCTGAAAAAATTGCAGCGTCAAATTGTGATCTCCTTTGGCAAGTTTGACCGAGCCGCTGACGGGCAAAAATTGATGAACGCCGTCATTATCGGCAACCAGTTTTTTATCAACATATAATTTCGAGCCGTCGTCGCTAAAAACACGAAATTTATAGTTGCCGTCCTGTTTGATTCGAAAATCGGCTTTATATTCAATCGCAAACCATTCAAAAATCTCCGGCAGATCGGGAAAGCCGTTATTCCAAGGTTGGTCGGCGACGTTTATTTCGCTGACATAAATCGTTGTAATCGGCGCAAGTTTTGTAAAATCTCCCGGAAGTATATTGGCAGTTTTTTCGATGATAAAGACATCGCCGCGAATAAGTTTCGGCTTGGTATTTTTAGATGAAATCTCCGGCTGACCGAAAATATTTGTCGCGGCAATCAAAGAAATAAGAACCAGCAATTTATTTAAAATGCGGTGTGCTAAATTATTCATTGCGAACAACATAATAACGATTTTTTAAAGTTTTACAATTTACATTATTAAGTTCAGAGCATTGCGCGAATTTTATTCCACGTTTCGGGTTCGACCGGGATGCCGTTCGTCAGATTCTCGCGGCGCGTCTGTAATGTTTTTTCGCCCGGATAGCGCACGTCGCCGTCTGCAGTTTGGAGGTTGGCGATGATTTGGTCGGCGATGTTTTCGGCGGCGTTCCGGTCAGGCGGATTGATGGCGATGAAAACTTGTGAAATGCCTGTCTCCAGTTCGGGATCGGCGGGAATTTGGTGCGTCGCCAAGCCGCCGGAGAGCGTCGCGGCGAGCAGATCGAGCGCGAGCGATAAGCCCGAACCTTTCCAAAAACCGATGGGCAAAACTCTACCGGATTTTTCGATTTCCGACGGGTCGCGCGTGAGATTTCCGCCCAAATTGTAGCCGCCGTCAACCGGCAATTCCGCGCCGCGCTTGCGGTAGGATTCGAGCGCGCCGAACGAAAATTGCGAGATTGCCGTATCGAGAACGACGTGACCGTTCGGGCGCGGGACGGCGATCACGAACGGGTTGTTGCCGAGTTTCGGTTCAGTCGCGCCCCACGGCGGCAGATTGGGCAGCGTGTTTGTCCAGCAAAGACCGATGAAACCGGCTTCGGCGGCTTGCCAGCCGTAACTGCCGCCGCGCATCCAGTGATTTGTCTGCGCGAGCGCGACGCAGCCGATGCCGTTGATTTTCGCCGACGAAATCGCTCTGTCCATCGCAAAATGCGCGTTCAGATTACCCGCGCCGCGCCGCCCGTCCCATCGTTCAAGTGCGCCGAAACCGCCGACAAGCTGCGGCACAGCGTTGATGTCAATCGAACCGTTTTCGATCATTCGCAGGAATCGAGGGAAACGATTTAATCCGTGCGAATAAACTCCGTCCTGCGTTGTTTCGGCAAAAAGACGGGCGCATAAATCGGCGCGTTCGGCGGCGAAACCGATTTTCAACAGCACGCTTTTGAGGGTTTTGTGTAATTCCTGAAATGAAACTTTCATTTGATATTTTTGCGTCACCCGACGGTTTAATTTTTTGCTGATAAAGCATAGATTATACGAATTAAATGTTGAAAATAAAATGCGTTTTTAGTTTGAATAACGGCTGATTCGGACGGTGCCGTGCCGCAGACGCTTAACGAAAGGTAATACTAAAATCGGCTCAAACTGCCCGCATTCGGAGCAAGGAATAAATTCGGAAGATTTCAGCATAATAATAAAGTGCCGGTCAGATTTTGCCGGACTGAAAATGAATCTGAAAACGGCTGAAACGCGAATTAAATTGTGAGAGAAAGTATTGCGGGAGAAAAAAATTATGGATAGACGGGAATTTTTGAGATCGGGCGTGATGTTTGGCGGCTTTCTGGCTTTGGCGGGATTTTCGCTGAATGCTGACGGGCAGACAAAAAAGGCTCTGTCGTTTAAGAAAATTATTAAAACGGATGCCGAGTGGAAAAAGATTCTGACTCCCGAACAATATCGAATCACGCGCGAAGCCGGAACGGAAACGCCTTATACGAGTCCGCTAACCGAGTTTAAAAAGAAAGGAACTTTTGTTTGCGTGTGCTGCAATTTGCCTTTGTTCAGTTCGGCGGCGAAGTTTGATTCAGGAACGGGTTGGGCGAGTTTTTATGCGCCGATTAAGAAAGTAAATGTGTTGGAAAAAGTTGACAACAGCCTCGGCGAAACGCGGACGGAGGTTTTGTGCGCCAGATGTGACGCGCATCTCGGTCACGTTTTTGATGACGGTCCGCAGCCGACCGGACTGCGCTATTGTATGAACGGTGTCGCGCTGAAATTTGTCAAAGCGTAAGAAAACATTTGTAAGATATTCCTTACCCACGAAATTCACAAAAAAGAAAATGCTTTGTTTTTTCGTTTAATATGTGTGTTTCGCGGGCAAAGTCTTGATTTCTGAGGCAGATTCCAAACAAAAAGAACACCGTCCTGATTTAATCGGGACGGTGTTCTTTTTGTTTGGATGAAAACAGCTTTACGGTTTGCTGTTTTCGGTTCGTAAATTCGGTGAATCCGCAATGAAATCAACATCAGCCAGATCGTCGGATAATGAAATTACGCGCGATTGGAATGTGTATTTCTTGGAATTTACCGTCATCACATAACTGCCGCCGACGGTGATGTTTTCAAAGCGATAGTAGCCGAACGTATTTGTTCGCACACTTCGATTTGCGCCGCCGAGGGTAGCCTGTAAAACGACAACTGCGTTTGAAATGCCGCTGCCGTTAGCATTGATGACTCTACCCGAAACCGAAACATCTGCCGCCGTCGGCGCGTTGACTCCGAGTGTCCAGTTCGAAAATGAACTGACCGCATTCAAAGTCGCCGTGTTGGTCGTCGTGTTGATTGATGTCGGCACAAACGCCGTGTTGGTCGTCCCGGAACGTCGAATGAATTGAAAATTTGTTTCATTCGCGCTTGACGGAACATCCGTTTGGAGATAATTGAACGTAATGTCGGCTTGCGTGACTCCGGCAGCCGGTGTTAATCCCCAATTTTTCAACAGAGACTGCGCGACGTTTGTTCCACCTAAAGAGCCGTCAACCGGACTGACTGTAAAGTTTCCGCTGCCGATGATATTTGCCAGCGAAACCGGCGAATACCCGTTGATCGTACCGACCGGGAAATTATAAACGCCCGTGCTGTCAACGCATCTCGTCAGATTACCTTTGACATAACTGGTTGTGCTGCCGCCTGTTACGGCGTTCGGCGAACAGGTTGAAACTGTCAGCGTGTTCGCGCCGGTATCAATGATTCCCGAATCAAGCTGCAAACTGCCGACCGTGTTGCTCGTCGTATTCACCGGATTATTGACAACGCCCGAAGACGGAATGATCGCGCGGTCACTCGCTCCCGGAACGCCGGAGGAAGTCCAGTTTGCCGGATTACTCCAATCCGAACTGACCGCGCCCGTCCAGACTCGCGGATTCGTGTAGCAAACCATCACGTCATTCAAAGTCGGCGAAACCGTGCTGTCCGTCGTGGCGAAAAACGCTTTGTATTTCAGGTAACGGAGACCGTTAAACTGACTGAGCGATGAACCGCTAACGGTAAAGAATGTCGCCGCCGTGCCGTTAGGTCCCACAAAGTTAAATGGTCCGTTCGGATTATTGCTTCCGGCAACTTGGAATTGCAAAGTCGTGTTGGTTGGAGTCGTCGCCGTCCACGAAAGCATCGTCCAATTCGTCGTGTTGGCGACCACCGGACTGGCATCTTTTGTTGACGAAACCTGATTACCCAAAAGCGAGAAGCCCGTTAACATATAAGTTCTGAATCCGGCATCGGTTGACACGCCGCCGGTTAGAGGAATTGACCAAACCGTTCCGCTGGTTGCGCCGGAGATGCGTGTGCCGCCCGCATATGTGCTTGAACCTGTTGTTGAGGTTCCGCTACGGGTCAGAGCGTAAGTTCCGAGTGACGGATTTACTGTCGGTCGAATTAAAAGCGCGTATTGTGTGCCTGCCGTCAAAGTCGGCGGACTCGAAAATGTGCCGGTATAATACACCGCTGCGCCGCTGCTGAATCCGGCAATTGTGGCGGTTGCCAAGTCTGCTCCGGTCGGCAATCCGGCGGTCGTTGCCCGAACGGAAAGTGTCAAAGTCGGAGTTGTGCCGGTGCAGCCTGAGCAAAACAGATTGATGTCCGCTCTGTTCAATTGTCCGGTAACTGCCGGTGTAAAAGTTTGTCCGCCCCAAGTCGTAATATTAATACCGACACCGCTCGTGCCAAGCGATGTATTTTGCTGATCAACCGAATTCGGCTTCGTCAAGGTTGCATCGCCCGCCGCCGTGGTCAGATCAATATTTGTCGGCACACCCGTTTGAAAATCGGATAGTGTCGTATCAGTCAGGCAAGCACTTGCCGCTGATGTCGAGAGGGCAAAATTCTGCGTCGCGGTTGTTCCGTCGGCAATTGCCAAATTGCTTGCGCCGGCTGAATTATAACCTGTCGCACTTGCCGATTCCGCCAAATATGTTCCCTGCGGCAGATTTGTAAATGAATAAACACCGCTGCCGTTTGTTATCGCGGTGCGGTTTCCCAACATCACGGTTGCGCCGCTGATCGGAAGTCCTGACGCGGCTGATGTCACCGTTCCCTGAAGTCCGCCGTTATTGGCAAGCGGAATACAGGTCGGAAACGCAAACGAACCGATGCGCGTCTGCCAATTTGTTCCCGTGACCGCGTAATATTCCGAATTCATCCAAAACGTGCAGCCGTCCGGGTCGAGCGTCATCGTGCTGTAATCTCCCCAACGCGTCGTCGAAGTCTGCGTTCCCGTCCCTTCGATTAACGAAGTTTCCGTTTGCGGAAGCGTGTTGACCGGATCGGTCGAAAGTCTTCCGGCATAGCGAATTGCCGGAATTAGGGTCGAACTCGACGCGCTGTAAACGAGTGCCATATCACCGGCGCGATTGACTCCGATGCTCGGCATATAGCGATTGATTGTTGCGTCGGGGCTGTGTGTGGCGGCTTGCGTCGTGGTCGCCGCAACTGTTCCGCCCGTGACGGTTAATTGATAATAACGCGGCGCGGCAAATCCGGCGGCAGCACCTAAAACCGTGTGCGTGTTCCACAAAGATTCGACTCCGCCGATATTCGTATATTGATTCTGCACCATCAAACGCGGCTGCAATGTGTCGTTGTTAAGCGTCCCGGAAGTCGGAACGGTTGACGGCGCACTCGACCAACTCGCTGGAGCAATCGCAATCGAAGGTCCCGTAATTGAAGATGTCGAAATTCTGTTCCAGTCAACCTTGAATTTATAAACCGAGATTGCATTTGTAAACTGCCAGACAACTGACATCAAATTCGGAGTTCCGGCAGGCGGCGTTCCCGTTTGAAGTCTGGCGTTGGCAGGCAAAATCGTAAATTCGCC
This sequence comes from Pyrinomonadaceae bacterium, assembly GCA_965247805.1. GTDB lineage: Bacteria > Acidobacteriota > Blastocatellia > Pyrinomonadales > Pyrinomonadaceae > JAFDVJ01. The sequence goes on along the minus strand of OZ252034.1, from coordinate 696,710 downwards.
GCCGCCGATGTCGAACGATACGACCTGCACCGACGGATTTCCGGCATACATCTGCGCTTTGTTCAAGGCACGGGCGCGAACGGTGGCAAACGAACCTCCGGCAGCTTTGCCGAACATATTCGCCGTCATATAAATGCCGTCCGTCCAAACGCCTAACTTCGGATAATCACCGAGAAAATCGGCATCCTGCGTCGAGTAGTAATTCCAACCGCCGGAAACCGGATCGCCGGTTTTAGAAGCGGCAAAACATTGAAAAGAGTTCGACGTAACATTGCCACCCGCATCAAGTGTGAACGCGAAATCAGTGATAATCCAACGGTCTTCAAACGAATCGTAAAGCACGACCGGATCGCCGAAGTTGTTGGTATCGCAAAGATTACCGAACGAACCCTGACTCATAAAAGCATTTAAGAGCAATCCGACGACACGAACGCCGTCCGATTTACGATAAATACCGATTGAACCGTTGACAGATTGAATAAAATAGGTCGGTCCGACATCGCCGTTGGTATCCGGCGGACGACCCGAACCGAAGGTAGCAAAATCGAGTCCGACAAAATTTGCAATCGGCGCAGGCGCGGCGGCAGTCGGAACTAACGGCGAACCCGAACCGATTTCGACCGGATCGCCGATCAGTATTTCGTCTTCATTTGGAGCTTCGCGTTCAGGGACTTCTTTAAAAACCGGCTTGCTGTATGGAATCTGACGAAGATCGCCGGTAAATGTTCCGGCGCGTTTGAGTTTGGAAATGACGGGTTCGCTATTGACGGTTTCTCTATCATCAAGCAGCGTCGCTTTTCGTGTCGCTTTAACTTCGCCTTTAACGGGTTTGCGATTTTCCGTCTGTTCATCGCCGTCGCCCATTAATTTTCGGCTGCGGCGGTCGGGATCGGCTGACAAATCAACTTCGGCAGACGGCTTTTTCATTTTGCGTGAATTTGTTTTCGCCGCAGTGTTTTTTTTCTTCGTTTTTGAACTGTATTTTTGGGCAGACGTGCTGCCGGTCAAAGCTAAAAACATCGTCATCAGGACGGTGATCGCTAAAAATATTTTGTTTTGTGTCATTATCGGGGAACTCCTTACATCAAAAATTTAATTATCGGTTTTAATTTCTGCGTCCTTAACGTAAACTCGCGGTTTGACCGGCGGTTGTCGCAGTTTCGGACGCGCTTGCCGAACGGGTTTGCCCGACGGCAATTGACGAAGATCGCCGTCAAATGTTCCGGCGCGTTGTGCTTCGGAAGTTGACGGCTGATTGACGTTTTTTTCGTCAGTTCGATTAACCTCTCCCAGATTCGTTTTTTTGCCAATAGTCTTTCTCTTTGACATTTTCTTTGAAAGCCGGCGAGTTTTGTGTTTGATTGATGAAGAAGTTTTTATTTTTAATAAGGATTTTTGAGATGATTTTCCGTCCGCCGGACTTGAATTTCGGGCAGCCGTCAGACTTGCGAAAATTACACAAAATATCGCTGATGTTAAAAATTTCATCGAATACGAATCGAGACAATTGCCCCAGTTTGAAAGCAGGGGCAATTGCTCGATTAGAAAAGTAACTCTACGTTTTTTATTTCGTCGGTTTAGAAAAGCATTGACCGTAGTCAATGTAAAAAATTTGTGCGTTGTCAATACGCAATTAAATTACTATCAGGATACGTTTAATTGATAATTAATGCAAGCAAAGGATTTTTCCGAATAAATTTATGGCGATAATTATCCGATTTGCTCCTTAACCTTGCATAAACAGACGCGTTAAAGGCAATATAGAAATTCGACCCGAATAATTCGACTTTATGAAAAAATCAATTTTTATAACTTTGCTGATAACGGCGGTTTGCGCGTCGGTTTCATTCGCGCAGACTAAAAAACAAATCGTTCGCAAACGAACGACATCTAAAATAACAACTAAAAAAATGACAGGAAATTCTACTAAACAAGCGGCGGTCACGACCGAATCAGGTTTGACTTATATCATTACGAAACACGGCGACGGCGCACCGATCAAAGCGGGCGATAACGTCATCGTCAATTACACGGGACTTTTGACGAACGGCGCGAAATTTGACAGTTCGCTCGACCGTAACGACACTTTTTCGTTCAAAGTCGGCGCGGGAATGGTCATCAAAGGCTGGGACGAAGGCTTGCAGCATTTGCGCGTCGGCGACCACGCAGTTTTGACGATTCCGTCGTCAATCGGCTATGGTTCACGCGGCGCGGGCGGCGTAATTCCGCCGGACGCGACACTCATTTTCATCATCGAAGTCGTCGGCACAAAATAATGGTGAATGGTTAATTGAAAACAAAGATTCATCATTAACCATTTACCATTGAAAAATGAATCGTTTTCTAAATATAGCTTCGTGGATTTGCGCCGTGCTTTCGTTGGGTTCGGTGATTTGGATTGTCGTTCCGGCTTTGTCTTCGTTTCTGTGGCTGTATGCGGTGGCGGTCAGCGAATGGAGTTTGTGGTTTGCACTGCTCGCGCTGGCGGGCATCTTTTGTGCTTTGGGCAGTTATTTCTACTTCAAAAACAACTTTCCGTTTGTGGTTTTGATAATCTGCGGCGCGGCTTTCTTAATTGCAATTTATCCTTATTTCACTTCCCTTTCGACGGCGCGTGAACGAAATGTCGGGCTTTCGTTTGCAGAATATTTCAGCGGTTTGACGAATAAATATTCGGTCAAAAACGCGCCGCAAACTTTTGTTTTCAAAACGGATGGCGAATTAAAACTCGATATTTACGCGCCGACGAAGCCGGCAAACGGCGCAAGTGTGATCGTGGTTCACGGCGGTTCGTGGAACGGCGGGACGCGCAGCGATTTTCCGCAGTGGAACGAATGGTTTACGGCGAACGGCTACACGGTTTTCGACATTGATTACATACTCGCGCCGCAGCCGAATTACACGGCGGCAATCGGCGATGTCAAATGTGCGGTTCGCTGGGTCAAGGAAAACGCGGCAAAGTTTAATATTTCGCCTGACAAAATCGCGCTTCTCGGACGTTCGGCGGGCGCACATCTCGCTTTAATCGCAGCTTATACAGCAAATAATCCGCAATTGCCTTCTTCTTGCGAGGCAAATAAGACCGATGAAAGCGTTCGCGCCGTCGTTGCTTTTTATGCGCCGACCGATTTGATTTGGGATTACGAAAATCCGTCGAATCGTTTTGTAATTGATTCGCAAAAAACGCTCGGCGATTTTCTCGGCGGTAGTCCGCTCGAATCAAATGAAATTCGTGAAAGATTTACAATCGCGTCGCCGTCGGCAAATGTTAATCCGAATACGCCGCCGACTTTATTGATTCACGGCGGACAAGATCAACTCGTCGAAAAGGAAAATCTCGACATTCTCGCCGCCAAACTGAAGGCATCGAATGTTCCGCACGAAACGCTTCTAATTCCATACGCGCAACACGGTTTCGACTACAATTTTCACGGCTGGGGTTCGCAAATCGCCAAGCCGTTGATTATCGATTTTTTAAAGTGAAGGCTGAAACCCGCGCGTGAGCAAGGGTGCAAAATGTATGCGTTAGGCACCCTTGCTCACGCGCGGGTTTCAGCCTTTTTTTATTTGACGAGTGGTTTTGAATATTTGTTAATAACCGCCCAAGTTGTTTTGTCGCTGTCGAAAACGGTGTTCAAGCCTTGTTCTTCCATCGGCGGATCGCCCATATAATCGTCGCCTTTTTTCCAGAATATTTGTCCGACTGTCGGACGCGAAGTGCCGCCGAACGCCCAGAAATTCGCACCCGCGAGAACGCCGCTTGATTTCGCGCTGTTACCGACAAAGGCGAACATTTTGTCGTAATAATCGTCGCGCAGAGAAGTTGAAGAATTAACGTCGAATGACTGAGCATTGCGCGGCAGACCGAATTCTTCAATGACGAGCGGTTTGTCTAATTTCTTGGCAATAGCGATGTGTTCGTTAAGATAATTTGTCGCTTTTTCGACGACGTTTTTGTAACCTTCGGCGACTTTATCGCCCTCAAACCAACCCCAATTTTTCGCCCAAATGTGAATCGTCAGGTAATCTACGTTTTTGTCGCGGTGAATTTCTTCAAACAGCGGCAGACTTTCCGTTCCCATCAAACCTTCGTGTCCGAGCGTGACGAGATGATTTTTGTCCTTTGATTTAATCATCGCGGAAACGTCGGCAATCCATTTTTTGTAATCGTTTTCGGCTGACGGGCGCATCGGGCGCGGCTCGTTCGCAAGTTCCCAAGCCATAATCGCCGGATCGTCAATGTATCGTTTTTTGCTGTATTTATTCGTGCGGTTCATCACGAAATCAACCTGCGCGTTATAAGCATTTTTGCACGGTTCGCAGGCGTAAAACTTCGTCACAATATCGCGCTGTTCGTCCCACGTCAGTTTGCGCGTCTTTTGGTCTTCGGGAACAAGATTATTCCAGATCAAATACTGCTGAAAACCGCCGCTCCATTCCCAATTGTTGCTGAAAAAGACGATTGCCTTGAGATCGCGTTTGCCCATTTCATAAAGAATTAAATCGAGTCCGTCGAGAATTTCCGCATTAAATTTCCCCTGTTCCGGCTGCAACGGCGGCGCAACGCGATTGACACCGTTAATCAACCCCGAACCTTCCGCGCCAGCCATAATTCGCAGGTTGGTCACGCCGTTCGCCTTCAAAAAATCCAACTCTTTGCGAAGCCGTTCAACGCCGCGCTTTTTGTCTTTTTCGAGTCCCAAAAGCGTTCCATACCAGTAATTTGTGCCGATGTAATAATAAGGTTTGTCGCCGATCATAAACTGATGACCTTTGACCTTTACAAACGGCGACTGTGCGAAAAGCGAAAGCGCGGACAGACAAAAAATGACGGCGGCAAACGATATTTTTTTGATATTCATAAGATTTAGAATAGGTCATCAAACTTAATTTCGATTTCAGGGAATGCGACTAAATTAAAGACATCGCCGCTGCGAAAGGTGCGTTTCGCGCCGTAACCGTCGGCGTTCGGTTCGCGGTAATCTTCGAGCGTTTCGTCCTTCAAATTGAGCAGCAGATATTGTTGAATCCCGTTGCGCGAATAAGCCTGCGCCTTATCGTCGCGGTCGTAGGCGAGCGTCGTGTCGGAAATTTCCATCACGAGCAAAATATCAGCCGGTGTCGGATGATTTTCAGCATATTCTTTTTCATCCCATTTGGCTAAAACAACGTCAGGTTCGGGTTCGGAAAAATTATCTAAACGAATTGGGTCTTGACCGCGAACGATAACTCTCTCGTCAAACAATTTAATAAAAAATCTGACAATTTTAGAATTAGCAGATGTATGTTTTGTTCCTTTCGGCATAATTTCAACAATCTCCCCGTTGAGCAATTCAATGCGGTCATTTTCGGTATAAATTCCGGCTTCAATCATCCGATCATATTCGGAAGTCGTGATTAAGCGCGGCTTTACGCCGTTTGTCGGGTTTTTTGAAACTGTTCTCTCTAAAACTGCGGACATAGATTTTACCTCCCGATTATTTTACAAGAGTTTTGCGAAATCGCCTAAAATAATAAAAGTTGTGAATGTCCTTTTCGTTCCGAATCTGTCAGCTATCAGCTATTAGCTATCAGTTATTCCGAAGTAATTTTTTGACGATTCGGAATAGCTGATAACTGATAGCTGATAACTTAATTTGCAAGTTGCGACAACGAATTTGGCGATGCGGGTTTAATTCAGTAAAGTAAAAGATTATTTTATGAACATCATATCGCTGGAAAATGTCAGCAAAAATTACGGCATCAAACCTCTTTTCGAGAATGTTAATCTCGGTTTTGAAGATTCGGACAAGATCGGAATAATCGGCGCAAACGGTTCGGGAAAGACGACTTTTCTGCGCGTGATCGCCGGAACCGAAACGCCGGACACGGGAAAAATCGTTCGCGCAGCCAGCAAAACGCTCGCTTATTTATCGCAAAATCCGCAGTTTGACGATGAAAAAACCGTCCTAGAAACGATTTTCGCGTCGAGTTCGGGCGTGATGAAAACGATTGCCGATTATGAAACGGCGTGTCACGATCTGGCGGAAAATTACTCGGACGAACTGCTCGAAAAAGTTTCTGAATTACAGCACGAACTTGAAATTTCCGGCGGTTGGGAAATCGAAACGAACGCGAAAAATGTTTTGACAAAACTCAAAATTATCGACACGACCGCGCAGATGAAAACGCTTTCCGGCGGACAGCGCAAGCGCGTCGCGCTCGCCCACGAATTGATTTTCAAACCCGACATTTTAATTTTGGACGAACCGACCAATCATCTCGACGCGGACACGATTGAATGGCTCGAAGATTATCTGCGGCGTTATACCGGCGCACTTCTTTTGGTAACGCACGACCGCTACTTTCTCGACCGTGTGACGAATCGGATTTTCGAGATCGAACGCGGCGGAATTCAGCCTTTTGCCGGAAATTACGCCTATTATCTGGAGAAAAAGGAAGAACAGGAAAATCTTCGCGCAACGGAAGGTCACAAACGCGAACAGCTTATCAAAAAAGAATTGGCGTGGCTCAGAACCGGCGCAAAAGCGCGAACCAGAAAATCGAAACACCGCATCAATGCCGCATACGAATTGATGGCGCAGCCGAAGGAACGCGCGAAACAGGAAATTGACATCGCCATCGGTTCAAAACGTCTCGGCTCAAAAATCATCGAAATCGAAAATCTTTCCAAATCTTACGGCGACCGTAAATTGATTGATAATTTTTCGTATTTGCTGAAACGCGACGACCGTATCGGAATTATCGGCGAAAACGGTTCGGGCAAAACGACGCTTTTGGAAATTTTGACTAATCGCATTCAGGCAGATTCGGGCGAAATCGAGATCGGGCAGACAGTTCATATCGGTTATTACGATCAGGAAAGCCGCGCTTTGAACGAAGATCAGCGCGTCATTGATTACATCAAGGAAATCGCCGAATACGTTACGACCGCCGACGGCAATCAGATTACGGCTTCGCAGATGCTCGAAAAATTTCTGTTTCCGCCCGCCGCGCAATATGCGGTAATCGGCAATCTTTCCGGCGGCGAGCGAAGGCGTTTATATTTATTGCGAATTTTAATGTCCGCGCCGAATGTTCTGCTTTTGGACGAACCGACGAACGATTTGGACATTCCGACGCTGGTTGCGCTGGAAGAATATCTCGACGATTTTGCCGGCGCGTTAATCGTCGTCAGCCACGACAGATATTTTCTCGACCGCACGATTGAAAATATTTTCAGATTTGAATCGCAAGGCAAAATCCGTGAATTCGCGGGCGATTATTCGGCTTATTTAGAATTTACGGAACGCGAAGCGGCGGACGCAAAAATCGCGGAAAGCCGTCCGCAAACAGCCGCGCAAACGCCGCAAATCAAGGAAACGCCGAAATCTCAAAAACTTAATTTTAAGGAAACGCGCGAACTCGAAACGCTCGAAACGCGAATTCCCGAAACCGAAAAACGTCTCGCCGAAATCGAACACGAATTAAATAAATTTGCGACCGATTCGTTCAAGCTCACCGAACTTTTCGCCGAACAGCAAAAACTCAACGTCCGGCTCGAAACCGACAGCGAACGCTGGCTCGAACTCTCCGAACGCGCCGCTTGATATTTTTTTGTGGCACTCTTATTGCAGAAATCAAAAAACATTACAGGTTTTTGAATTAAATTTTTTGATTACGACAATTTGTTATTCAGCAGTAACAAATCGTCTAAACCTGTGATTTTTTAAGGTTTAAGTTTTAAATTACGAGTAAGGGGAATAAAAAAATGAAAAAGTTTTCAGCACTTTGTGCAGTATTAGCGTTAGCAATTTTTGCCTTGAACGGTTTTGTTACATTAGCATCAAATCAAGACAGTTTCTGGAACGAAGCCGCGCAGGACGGACTGGCGGAAATTAGTCTCGGCAGTCTTGCTTTGCAGAAATCTCAAAATGAACAAGTCAAACAATTAGCGCAAAAGGTCGTTGACGATCACACAGCGGCAAATAACGAATTGACACCTCTGGCGGCAAGCAAAAGCGTGACTCTGCCAACCAGCACCAATGCCAAACAAAAAGCAACTTATGATAAATTGAGCGGTTTGTCAGGCGATCAATTCGATATGGAATTTGTCAAAACGATGGTTAAAGACCACGAATCAGCAGTTAAATTGTTTCAAAAACAAGCCGACGGCGGAAAAGATGCCGATGTCAAAGCATTTGCCGCTAAAACACTGCCGACACTGCAAGGTCATTTAGAAATGGCGCGATCAATGAATGACAGTATGAAAGGAATGAAAAACTCCAAGAAGTCTAACGACAAAATGAGTTCAAATTCCAACAGCGACAACAGTATGAGTTCAAACAGCAATTCGGACAACAGTATGAATATGAATTCTGACCAAAACACGAACAGCAATTCAAACCAAAATTCAAACAGCAATTCAAAGAGCAACCGAAAATCGAATTCAAACAAAAATTCAAACAGCAATATGAATATGAATTCAAACAGCAATATGAATATGAATTCAAATAGCAATAGCAATTCAAACACTCCGATTAAATAAGGCTTGTTTAAGCAATCGGCGGGAGTTTGCGAAAGTTACGAGTTAATCATTCGCAAACTCCATTTTATTAAATAACAACTTCCAAGAAAGGAAATTATGATGAAAACAAATATTACATTGGGTTTTACAACAGCATTGCTGTCAATTTCTCTGGTCGGCTGCGGTGATCGCAATGCAGTCAATACTAATTCAACTTCGGCTAATACAACTCGAACAAATTCGACGATGAGCAGTCCGACACCCGCCAACTCGATAATGACGAACACGACCGCGACCAACACGAATACGGCGAGTGTGCAGGACAATTTCTGGTCAACGGCGGCGCAGGGCGGAATGGCGGAAGTCGAACTTGCCAAACTCGCGCTCCAAAAATCGCAGAACGCCGACGTGAAAAAGTTCGCGCAGATGATGATTACCGATCACACTAAAGCCAACGATGAATTAAAGGCGTTGGCGGCAAAGAAAAATATCGTTCTGCCAACCGACATCGGCGGTCATAAATCAACAGTTGACGATTTAAGCAAACTGTCCGGCGCGGACTTTGATAAGGAATACGTCGAAGCGATGGTTGACGACCACGAAGAAGACGTTGATTTTTTTGAAGACAAATCGAACAATTCCGATGCCGATTTGAAGGCGTTTGCGGCGAAAACTTTGCCGACGCTGAAAAAGCATCTTGAAGACATTAAAGCGATTCAAGGCAAGATGAAGTAACAAAAAAGGACTGGAGCGCAATCCGTCCCGGTTGCAATGAGCGTCGCTTCGACGCGAAAGAGCGTTTCGCAAACTTTCAACCTTAAACATAACCAACGCTTTTTTGTGTTTGAAGCAAACACTCAATGCAACCGGGACGGATTGCGCTCCAATCAAAAACAATTTACGAACAAGGGAGGCATTTATGAAGTTAAAAAATATCTCGGAACAGACAATCGTCATCACGGGCGCAACCAGCGGAATCGGTTTGGCGACGGCGCGGATGGCAGCGAAACAAGGCGCAAAACTTTTGCTGATTGCCAGAAATCACGACGCGCTTCGTGAATTAACGGACGAAATTAATTCAAACGGCGGACGTGCTGTTTCATTCGCGGCGGATGTCGCGGACGAACACGCTTTGCGCGAGGCGGCAAATAAGGCAAAAACCGAACTCGGCGGTTTTGATACCTGGGTGAACAATGCGGGCGGCGCGGTTTACGGTCGCATCGCGGAAATTTCCAATGAAGATTCGCGGCGGCTTTTTGAAACTAACTTTTGGGGCGTGGTTTACGGTTCGCGCATTGCGGTCGAACATCTTAAAGAAAAAGGCGGCGCGTTGATCAATCTCGGCAGCGAAGTTTCCGACACGCCCGTTCCGTTTATCGGAATGTATGCCGCGTCGAAACACGCCGTCAAAGGTTTTACCGACGCTTTTCGAATGGAAATCGAAGCCGACAAACTGCCCGTTTCGGTGACGCTCATTAAACCGACGGCGATTCATACGCCGTTTCCCGAACACGCGAAAAATTATTTCGATTTCGAGCCGCAGCTTCCGCCGCCGGTTTACGCGCCGGAACTCGTTGCCGAAGCGATTCTGCACTGCGCTCAAAATCAGGTGCGCGATTTCTTTGTCGGCGAAATGGCGGCGGCACATTCGGCAATGGCGACTTACGCGCCGCGTCTGACCGATAAATTTATGGAATTGACCGGCGAATCTCAGCAGAATTCGGGTAAACCTTCAAATCCGAATCGTCCCGAAGGACTTTATGAAACGCATTCCGATCTGCGCGAGCGTGGATCGCAAGACCGATTTGTGATCGAAAACAGTCCGTATCAAAAAGCGAAAATTCATCCGGTAATTTCCGGCGCACTCGCCATCGGCGCAGGTGTCGGCATCGCGGCGTTGGTTTCGACACTTTCGTCAAAAAAAGGCAGCGGCGAAGGTAAAAAATCGTTCGGTTTGAGCGACGGTTCAAAAGTGCGTTCATTCGACATCCGCGAAAAAATGGAAGTCGTCGGCTCTGACGGTGAACATATCGGCACGGTTGACCACGTTCAATACGGTGAAATCAAGCTGACGCGCAAAGATTCGACGGACGGCAAACATCATTTGATTCAGATCAGTTCGGTCAAATCAATCAACGGAAATCAGGTAATTTTGTCGCAAACCGCCGACGACACACGGCAAACTTGGGCGACAGTCGAGAATAAAACGACTGATCGCACGGCGCAAAATGAAAATCTGTCAAAAGGATTCAGCGGCGGCGAAACTTTTAAGCCGGCTGAAAAATAAAGGGAGATTAAATGAGCGTTGAAAAATTTAATATAAATATACCGCAAACAACGCTCGACGATTTGTATGAGCGTTTGGCAAAGACACGCTTTCCTGATGAAATTGACGGCGCGGATTGGGATTACGGGACAAATCTCGATTATTTGAAGGAACTTTGCGCTTACTGGCAAAACGATTTTGACTGGCGCAGGCAGGAAACCGAACTGAACGAATTCAATCATTTTCAAACCGAAATTGACGGCTTGAAAATTCATTTTATTCACGAAAAAGGCGAAGGTGAAAATCCGATTCCGCTGCTTTTGACGCACGGTTTTCCCGATTCGTTTTATCGTTTCAAAAAAATCATTCCGCTTTTAACGAAAGAACAGGACGGTGTTTCGTTCGATGTCGTCGCGCCTTCAATTCCGGGTTACGGATTTTCAGACAAACCGCGTGAAAAAGGAATGCTTTTTAAGATTCACGATTTGTGGGCAAAGCTGATGACCGAAGAATTGGGTTACGAAAAATTCGCGGCACACGGCGGCGATTGGGGCAGCACGATCACCGAACATCTCGCCCGCAGTTACGGCAAACGATTGCTCGGCATTCACATTACAGACGTGCCTTTTTCGCATCTGTTTGAAAAGCCGGACGATCTCTCTGCCAACGAAAAGAAATTTATCGCCGAAGCCGAAAAATGGCAGCAGTCGGAAGGTGCTTATGCTTTGATTCAGGGAACGAAACCGCAATCGCTGGCTTACGGTTTGAACGATTCGCCTGCCGGACTTGCCGCGTGGATCGTCGAAAAATTCCGAACGTGGAGCGACTGCGGCGGCGATGTCGAAACGCGCTTTTCCAAAGACGAACTGCTCACGAATATCACGATTTACTGGGCAACCGAAACGATCAATTCGTCATTTCGGCTTTACTACGACGCGATGAATGCCGGTGCGCTGACGTGGATTTCCGAGATGTTTAAAAATTGGACGGGTTCGTCGGACGTGCCGACCGGATTTGCCAAATTTCCGGTTGACATTCTGCCGCCGCCGCGCGAATGGGCGGAGCGATTTTTTAACATCGAACATTGGACGGAAATGCCGCGCGGCGGACATTTTGCCGCACTCGAAGAACCGGAACTGCTCGCCGCCGACATCCGCAAATTTTTCGCTAAATTATAAATTTCAACAATTATTTAACTGCAAAATCAGCAGTTAAAAATCTAAACAAACGAACAAGGGAAATAATATGGAAAGCACAAAAACACAAACAACAACTAAAACAATTGGCTACGGAAACAATCATTCATTTACCAATCTCGGACCGGTGGAGTTTGAACGGCGTGCGCCGGGAGCAAAAGATGTCGCAATGGACATTTTATACTGCGGCGTGTGTCATTCGGATTTGCATCAGGCGAGCAATGATTGGGGCAACACGGTTTATCCGTGCGTTCCCGGTCACGAAATCGTCGGGCGCGTGACGGCAATCGGTGACGAAGTAACGAAATTCAAAGTCGGCGAAACGGTCGCGGTCGGAACATTAGTTGATTCGTGCCGTGAATGTGAACAGTGTCAGCAGGGTTTAGAGCAATATTGCGAAGGTCCGGTCGGCGCGACGAACACTTATAACGGACCGTTCAAACCGGACGGCTCGAATACGTTTGGCGGATATTCCGACAAAATCGTCGTGGACGAACATTTCGTTTACAAAATTCCCGAAAACCTCGATGTGACAAAGGTTGCGCCGCTGCTCTGCGCCGGTTTGACGACTTATTCGCCGCTCAAATACTGGAAGGTCGGTCCGGGGCAAAAGGTCGGCATCGTCGGTTTCGGCGGTCTCGGACATCTCGCTGTCAAACTCGCGGTCGCTATCGGTGCTGATGTGACGGTTTTCAGCACGGATAAAGATAAGGAAAGCTACGCGACCGAATTAGGCGCGAAAGATTTTGTTTTATCTGACGATACGGAAGCGATGGAAAAACTCGAATTGAAATACGATTTTCTACTCAACACGATTCCGTATCCGTTTGATCCGAATCCGTATGTCAAACTGCTTAAAAGAGATGCGACGATGGCGGTCGTCGGTCTGCTGCTGCCGTTTTCCGCCGCAACAAACAATATGGAAGTTATTTTTCATCGCCGCAATCTCGCCGGTTCACTCGTCGGCGGCGTTCCCGAAACGCAGGAATTGTTAGACTTTTGCGGCGAACACAACATTCTGCCCGAAGTCGAAATGATTGCGATGGAAGACATCAACGACGCGCACAAACGAATGAAAAACGAAGAAGTCCGCTTCAGATATGTGATTGACATCGCCAACACGATGCCGAAGGAAGCGTAAAACTAAATGTCGGGGCGATGGCTCGTCCTCGCCCGCATTCTTTCTAAATGTTCAAGACGGGCGACCACAAGGGATCGCCCCTACAAATTACCCAAAAGCGACCACAAGGAATCGCCCCTACAAAATTTATGTTAGAGAAACAATCTGCACAAACCGAGTTTGAAACTGTCGCTCAAGGTATTCGTCATCTGAAAATCGTTTTTGTCAACGCATATTTCGTAGATACGCCCGAAAACGGTGCGAGTTCGTGGGTTTTGGTTGATACGGGAATGCCGTATAGGGGCAGCAGAATCAAAAGTCACGCTGAAAAACTTTATGGCGCAGGTGCAAAACCGAGTGCGATAATTTTGACGCACGGACATTTCGACCACGCAGGTTCGGCATTAAATTTAGCTGCCGAATGGGAAGTTCCGATTTACGCGCATCATCTCGAAATGCCATATTTGACCGGCAAATCCGATTATCCGCCGCAAGACCCAAGCGTCGGCGGCGCACTCGCTCAAATGTCACGCGTCTTCCCGCACGGCGGCTACGATTTCGGAACGCGAGTTTATCCGATCAATTCCGATAACACGATTGACGAAATGCGCGGCTGGCGCGTCATTCATACGCCCGGACATACTGCCGGACACGTTTCACTGTTTCGAGAATCTGACAAAACGCTGCTCGCAGGTGATGCTCTGGCGACAATGGATTTGGATTCGTGGACTTCAAACGTGACTGAGAAGAAAGAATTTTGCCGCCCGCCGTCGCCTTTCACGACCGATTGGACTGCGGCGCGGCGTTCGGTCGAAAAACTCGCCGAACTTGCACCGAAAACGGTCGCCGCCGGACACGGACAACCGATTTCGGGCGCGAATACGGCTCAATTATTAAAGGAATTTGCACAAAATTTCACCGCGCCGAAACACGGCAGATACGTTAATCAACCCGCAATCACGGACGAAAAAGGCATCGTCGCATTGCCGCCGCCGGTCGCTGATCCGGTGCGCCAAGTTTTAATCGGTGCCGGTGCATTAGCAGTCGGCGGACTGTTTTTAAGGAAATTGAGCAAACGGCGTTCAAGTAATAAAAGCTAACAAACCAAGGGAGAAATAATTATGAATGATAACCGCGAAATAAAATTACAACCTGACGAACCTGACAACCCGTTCAAAGAACCGAACGAGCCGAATAATCCAACTCCGCCGGACGAACCGGCTGATCCGTATCCGGTCAGCGATCCGGTAATTGACCCGAATCCCGAACCATTCCCGACACCGCCGGAGCCGATTCCGCAGTATCCGCCGGATGTCGTTTTCTGAACTAATTTCAAAAAGCCTTTCATTAATTGAGAGGCTTTTTCATTTGACAACTATTTGCGTTTTTAGCGAATCTATTCTGAGCAAATCTTAAATCAAACGAGGAAAAATTGAATTTTATGAAACAAAAAGACGGACAGGCTGTGTTTGAATTGCGAAAAACAATGTCGGCAATTCTCGTCAGTCTTTTAATTTTCGGGCAGGTTTTCGCTCAAACGGTCGCGCCCGCGAAAAGCGTTTTGGCGGCGGAAGAACAGGAACTTGCGGCGAAAATTGACATTCAAACGATTAAGGACGTTACCGCGACGCTCGCGGCGGACGAAATGGAAGGTCGCGGAACGATGCAGGCAGGCGGCGAAAAAGCGGCGAACTGGATTGCCGACCGCTTCAAAACTCTCGGTTTGAAACCGCTCGGCGATAAAGGTTCTTATCTGCAAAAAATTGACTTTAAGGAAATTGTCTCCACGCCCGAAACTTCCCTTTCCATCGGCGATCAGAAACTCAATTTCGGCTCGGATTTCAGCCTTGTGTCAATGAACAACGGCAACAAGGATGTCAGCGGCGAAATGGTTTTCGTCGGCTACGGCATTGTCGTTAAAGGTATGAACCGCGACGATTTAAAGGACATTGACGTTGCCGGAAAAGTTGTCGTAATGTTTGAAGGTCATCCCGCCGGAATCTCGAAAAAAGATTGGGACAGCAACAATGCTTCGCGTGTTTTCAGCCGAAATATAATGCAGAAAGGCGCGGCGGCAATCGTCTATGTCACCAACGGCACGGAAGATTCGTCAACGGCGGACGGCATTAGTTATTCGAGCCGACGACAGATCAAAATGCCTGATGAACAAGGTTTTCCGGCATTTATTCCGCCGATTGTTTTTATCGGCGCAGATGCAACCGAGAAACTTTTCGCCAAATCGAGCGTGACGCTCAAAGATGCGATTGCTCAAGGTGAATTGAACTCCTTCAAACCTTTCAAACTCAATCAAAAAGCTAAACTCGTCGCCAAATATAAAACGACGAAGGGAACTTCCAATAATGTCGTCGGCTACATCGAAGGTTCCGACCCGAAATTAAAGGAAGAAGCCGTGCTTTTTTCGGCGCATTATGACGCTTACGGAATTGAAAACGGCAAAATTTATCACGGCGCGGCGGACAACGCGCTCGGCACGGCGGAAATGCTCGCGGTTGCCGAAGCCTTTTGAAAATCGCCGACCAAACCGAAACGCTCGCTTGTTTTTCTGTCCGTCACAGGCGAAGAATACGGACTTTACGGCTCGAAATACTGGTCTAAAAATCCGACGTGGAACATCAAAAAAGTCGCGGCAAACTTAAACCTCGACGGCGTTGGCACGGAAGTTTACGGTCCCGTGAAAACGATGGTCGGCTACGGCGCGGAACATTCGACACTCGGCGCAATGCTGATTGACGTTTCAACCGCAATGAACATCGCGGTCGCACCTGATCCTGTCCCGGACGAAAAAGTTTTCTACCGCAGCGATCATTATTCGTTCGTCGAACGCGGCGTTCCCGCGCTAATGTTGATGGGCGCACCCGAAGGCGACATTCAACTCGCAATGAAGCGGATGAAGGAATGGGAAAAAACCGATTATCACCAACCCGGCGACATCATCCAAAAAACTTGGGCGTGGGAAGGCGCGAAATCGGTCGCCGATGTGATGGGAATTATGGGCTTGCGTCTGGCAAATGCAGACGCGATGCCTTTGTGGTTGGCAACCTCGCGTTTCGCCAAAATGGAGCGCGGCAACACGAAGGACGTTCCTGAAGAGAAAGAAAATAAAAAATAAGTTGATGTGAGAAAAATTTGGCGGGCGCAAGGAAGCCTTGCAACCCTTCCCGACCTGAAATTTGTTTCATCTTGAAAATTTTACTTTTACCTATTTTCAATAAATGGTTAAAAAGACAAGTTTCACCTTGTGTGCGACTTTTTCAGTCAATAATCAAACCTGCTAATTGAAGCGGTTGATTGCCTAACATAATATTCATAAAGACTCCGACTGTATGCGATAAAATCTTCCGATTAATTCGGTTTTGATAATGCCAGAGATCTTTGACTTTGATTTTTGCGATTTCAAATCTATCGGTTAATTGCGAGCCGACGGTTTCAACCCGTTTTCGCCAATAACTTGTGCGGCGGACAAGTTGGACTTCTTCGGCGGTTGTTTTCATATTGCTTCGGACAGGCGTAACAACCTGTGTTTGTTGGACTTCTTGCCACAGTTTTTGTTGATACTCGTCAATAAATCCTTTATCGGCAGGCACCATCCCGGCAAAGTTTTCGAGCAAGGTTCCGAGATGGTGGACATCGTGCGTGCGGGCTGAGAGCAGCGGATAATTGATAATCATTCCGCAACGCGAAACTCGCAGTCCGAGTTTGAAGCCGTAATAATTCATCTTTTTGGCGGCACAATGTCCGTAATCAGCAAGCCCCGCAAAGCGTTTATCGCGGTTGCCGCCACGCGTATAAGTGCAAACCGGCAGCGGCAGAGTGTCAATCGGTTGCAGCCGGTCATAGCTTTGCCCACAGATTTGGGTAATCTTTTGCTGACAGAGGGCTTTGACTTGCCACAAATTAGCCGATTGGCGGGCATAATTGGTGCGATGCGGAAGGTTCGGAAAAAAATGTAAATAGTGTTTCTTGAAGTATTTATAAGCGTCCAGATCAGTGTTCTTTTTGAAGAACTCGGCGCAGATTTCAATCGTGATAACTTCCGCGTCGGTCAGTTTGGGCGGAAAACCTGCCCGCCGAAATTTGTAATGTTTTTCGATAGATTTCATTAAATCAGCTACCAAATCGTAAACAAAAATGATAAAAATATCTTGTTCCAAAGTGTCAAACTCCTGTGATTGAAGATTTTGTGCAAAATCATTTTACAGAAATTGACATTTTGGAACACCTAAAAAAAGTCGCACACAAGGTAAGTTTCATAAATTTGCAGGTCGGGAAGGGTTGCGGCTTCCGCGCCCGCCAAATTTTCAATTACATTCAAACTAATCAAACATATCAAAATGAAAAAGCCGGTTGAAAATTTTCAACCGGCTTTTTCATTTTTTCACTTTTTCAACCTGTCAATAAATTGCTTCCGAAACTTGGCAACTTTCGGCGCGACGACTGCGGCGCAATAAGGCTGCGTCGGATTGTTAGCGAAATATTCCTGATGATAATCTTCCGCCGGATAAAATTTGTCAAATTTCGTGACTTCCGTAACAATCGGTTTATCATAAATTCCCGCCGCGTTGACTTCGTTGATAATTTCTTCGGCAGTTTGTTTCTGCTCGTCCGAATGATAAAAAATCGCCGAACGATACGAACTGCCGACATCATTTCCCTGCCGGTTCAAAGTCGTCGGATCGTGAACCGCAAAAAACACGCGCAAAAGATCGGCAAACGAAAGCTCCTGCGGATTAAACTCAATCTGCGTCACTTCGGCGTGTCCCGTCGTTTCCGAACAAACTTCGCGGTAAGTCGGATTCGTCGTATGTCCGCCCGAATAACCCGACACGACATCCGTGACACCTTTCAAATCATCAAAAACCGCTTCGACGCACCAAAAACAACCTGCACCTAATGTTGCTGTTTCTAAATTTGTAGTTTCCATATATTTATTTCACCACAAAGAAAGAAAGGTTTCAACAATAATTCATATTCTAATTTTTTTAGATTATTGCAAAATGAAACTGATTAATTTACTTTTGAATTCACAAAAATTAAAAGATAATAAATCAAAAAATGAATAATTTAAACAGCATTCCCAACCTTAATTTTCCTCGTTTAACTACATTTCACGATCATATTCCAGATCGTTATGGCTATTCTTATCGCGGGTATTTTCTTGAATTAGAAAAATATTACAGTGTAATTGATTCAAAACAACAAAGCATTTTTGATGAAATCAAGCAGAAATACCCGGAAGAGTTTGAAAGTGACCGAGAGACAACACACTTTACTGTAGAAGATTTTGGTTGTGAGCATTTTACTTTTGATACGAACGAAGCCTTGAAAGATATAATTTTTGGTAATCACGAAATTTGGAATTGTTGGAATTGTATAGATGAATACCAAAATGTTTGGGAGTCGCTTGCTGATTCAATTGGTGTTACTTCTTATGCGGGGTTTGGTCAAAAATATGTCGGTAAATATTTGTGTTTCTTCAAATATCACACAATAAAGTTTGGAATAGCTGATTGGTTAGAAATTAAAAAGCCCGAATCGCCAAAACCTTTATTATTCTCTTTCACAGTAGAGCAAGCAAAAGTTGAGTTAAATAGAATTAAGGGATTAGCAGCGTGGAGCGATGAGATATTAGCCATAAAAAATATCGAAGAAATTTCTCGCAAAATAATAAATACTCCAAGCATTCAATCAATTACGAGTAGTTGTGAGTTAGCTGTCTATTGGATGAAAATAAGTGAGTTGCTAAATTTGGATTTCATTTTGTTTATTCCAAACTTTCATATTAAGAATCTTTTTGAAGAAGGCTGGTGGTTTCTTGAAAGTGCAAAACAAATATTTCAAAAAGAATAGATCGCGCAGCAATTACTCAATTTCGTCGAAATTCCTGATAATTGAATGCGAAATTTCGCCGTTGATTTGCGCGTTTCCTTTTCGCACGACGAGCGAAGTTTGCATTCCCGCAAAACGTGCCGCGTCTAATTCTGCCGGAATGTCGGAGAAAAAGGCGACTCTTTTTGGCGGATGATTGAGCGCGGCTGCGATTTTGACGTAGCTTTCGCCTTCGCGTTTGTGTCCGGTGTTGGTGTCGAAATAGTTTTCAATAAATGAACTCAGATCGCCGAAGTTCGAGTATTTGAAAATGAGTTTTTGCGCTAAAATGCTGCCTGACGAATAGATCGCAATCGTTTTTCCTTGCGATTTCCAACGCTCGAACGCCGGTTTTACATCATCAAACATCACGCTTTCGAGTTCGCCCAATTCGTAGCCTTTCTGCCAGATTTTTCCCTGCAAAGATTTGAGCGGCGTTGATTTGCGGTCGGTTTCGATGAGAAATTTCAGATAATTTGCGACCGATTCGGGGGCGTCTTCTCGAAAATCTCTGCCGTAAATTTGCTCGGTAAAATCCTTTTTGTATTCGGTTTTTAATTGCGCGATTTCGTCTTGAATACCGCTGAAATTTTCCGCGACAAATTCGCCGATTTTCGCCTTTGCAAACGGAAAAAGCGTCTTGTGAACAAAATCAATCGGCGTGGTCGTGCCTTCGATGTCGAGAAGAATTGCTTTGTTTGATTGATTCATTTATTCATCGGAAGGCAGAAACCCGCGCGTGAGCAAGGGTGTAAATGCTCAACTTGAGGCACCCTTGCTCACGCGCGGGTTTCCGCCTTTGACTTAATAATTTTTCTCTCGCCCGCTTTCCGTGTAAAGCGGTGTCCAGCCGGAAACATCTTGAAATAAACGAATGGCGCGAACGGTGCGCGTTTCGTCCAAATCGAACCAATGTTTCGTGCCGTTCGGAACGCGAATCAGATCGCCAGCCGTCATTTTGACTGCCGTGACATCGCCATTTTCGGGCGCGATGTGGAAAATTCCGCAGCCTTTGACGATAAAACGCACTTCGTCTTCGTCGTGCCAATGTTCGGGACGAAAACGGTCGAGCATCGTTTCGAGATTCTCGATTTCGGGGACAATATTTATCACGTCCGCCGTCACATAACCGCCGCTTTGTTTCAATTTTTCGATTTCGTCCGCATAAGCCGTTAAAATTTCTTCTTCCGACGCATCGGGCGAAACATTTTTCGCGTTTCCCCAAAACTCGTAATCAATACCGATTGACGCGAGATAATTTTGGATCTCATTCGCCTCGGTCAACGTCAAATTTTTATCTGGAACCGTGACAACTGCCATAATTAAATTATTTTCGCACAATTTTCGCTGTTGTAATAGCTTGCCCGACGTGCCGCGCCGTGTGTTCGGCGATGTGGAAAAGCAGACCGAAAACATTGGTCGGCAATTTTTTGCGTCCGACAAAGCGTTCTTCAAATAATATTTCGGGCGAAATTGTTTGGCAAAATCGAAGGGCGTTTTCGATTGAATCAATCGCTTGATTGATTAATTCGTCCACGCTTAAATCATTAATTTCTGCCGTTTCCAGTTTCAAAAATTCAAACTGTTTATCACTCAAATTTTCGCCTTTCGCGTAAGTCAAAAGCCGATCAACGCTTCCGGCAATATGGCGCAAATGAAACGCGGCGGACGGTGCATTGTTCGGTTTCGCCGTTAATTCATCAGCGGACAAATTTATCGTTTGCAGATCAACAATCGCCTGCGAAAGAGCGTGCGCCGCCGGCATCAAGATTTGTGAAAAGCCTTCTAATTTTCCGTTGAGCCAAGCTTCTTCCGCCATAAGATGTTCTGTATAAACCTGATTTAGCGGGCGCGGAAACCGCAACCCTTCCTGACCTGTTAATTTATGGAAATTGTCTTTTTAACTTTTTGTTGAATGACAATTAAAAGCGAAAACATTCAAGATCAAACCACTTACAGGTCAGGAAGGGTTGCGGCTTCCGCGCCCGCTCTTGACGAAACATTTCTTACTTCAACTGTCTGCCCAAAACTTCAAACAAAAACTCAAAAATCTCGATGTGCCGCCGCGCTTCCGTAACGTCTTCGCCCCAGGTGTAAAGTCCGTGACGGCGCAGATAAATGCCGTGACATTTCGGATTTTCGCGCAGAACATTCTCGATAACGTGCGACAACGCGATGTAATCCTGCGAATTTTCGACAATCGGGACAAGTTCCTTATGTTCGTGAGTCTTCACGCCCGCCAAGCCTTTGAGCATCTCGTAACCTTCGATTTCGATTGCGCCGTCTTCGTAAAAAACGTCCGACAAAATCGTTCCCCATACCGAATGCGTGTGCAAAATCGAACCGACTTTTTTCCGCATCCGGTAAATCGTCAGGTGAATCATCGTTTCCGCCGAAGGTTTGCCAAACCCTTGTAAAACGTCGCTGTTGTCATCAATTTCGAGAAAATGCGTTTCGTCGAGTGCGCCTTTGTCATTGCCGCTCGACGTGATGCACAGGCGCAGCGGTTTGTCCGCAATCTTCGCACTGAAATTCCCGCTTGTTCCCATCACCCAGCCGCGCCGGTAAAATTCGTAACCGGCAAGTGAAAGATTTTCAGATAATTCTTTGAAATTCATTAATTAAAGTCTAACTAACCAAAAGGGGCGAAAGCAAACAAAAAACGCCGACAATTTAATCATCTGCGTTTTATAAAGAATTTTCCTACGAAAGACACGAAAGGCACGAAAAATCGGCGGCAGAAAAATGTAATGTTTATAAATTGGTCTTAAATAAACTAAATCGGCGGGCGCAAGGAATCCTTGCAACCCTTCCTGACCTGAAATTTGTTTAATCTTGAATGTTTTCACTTTTAATTATCATTCAACAAAAAGTTAAACATTCAAGTTCCATAAATTTACAGGTCGGGAAGGGTTGCGGTTTCCGCGCCCGCCAAATTTTCAATTTCATCAAAATACTTTGAAGCCTAACACTTTATTCAACCGAAAAACTTTTTTTCGTATTTTTCGTGTTTTTCGTAGGCAAAAATTGTTTTCAGCTAGTTTTTAATCAAAGTTTTAACAGTCATAATTTCGCGGTCATAATTGCTGCCGATGTCTTCCGGTTGTCTTTTAACCAAAACGTCGGGAATGATGCTTTCGTCTTTTTGCGACTTTAAGGGCGATTGAAAATAGACGGGAATATCAATTTCGATGCGCGAATTCGGCAGGTATAAAAAGTAATAATTGCCGCCGTTGATGCCTTGTTTATTGCCGCCGGAAACTTGTCCGACGATTTTGGCGAGCTTGTTTTTTTGCGCGAATTCGAGAAATTGAAACGTCGCCGAAGCGTTGCTCGAATCGGCAATAATAAATGCCCGCCCGCGAAAGTTGTTTGCGTCGGGCGTAACTTTCGGAAAACTTTCGAGTTTTTCATTCGGCAAAATCTCGAAATAACCGTCTTTTGTTTTTTTATAAGAGTTTGCGGGAAGTCCGTTTTTCATCGCATTTTTTAATTCGTCGCTGTATGTGTCGAGATTTACGAGCAGTTCGGGTTGCGCCGCGACGTTTCGCACGAGTCTGCGGCTTTCGGCGTAAACGCCGAGTTTTTTTTTCGTCAAATAACGCGATAACTCAAACCCGACATCCATATCGCCGCCGCCGTTGCCGCGCAGATCAACGATCAGATTTTGGATGTTTTTGGCGCGAAGTTCGGCGAATGATTGGGCGAGAAATTCGTTGAATTTAACGGTTTTGAGTCGCCACGTTATCGAATTGTCAATTTTCAAATACGCAGTTGAGTTTGGCTGAATCTCAAATTTCCAACCGTCGTCATAAGTCGGCGACGCGCCGTAACGCTTTGCCATTTCCAAAGTGCGTTCGGCTTTGGTCATCGCCAAAACGCTAAAAGTTGCTCTTCTTTTCGTGGCAAATCCGTTGGCTTCGATGTCGAAAATTTCGTCTTTTATGGGGAAAAACAGCGGATAATATAAATCGAAAAGCGCGTAGAGTTCGGCTTCGTTGCGCGTTAATTCGAGCGAGTTTATCCGATGTTCAATCGTTGAATTTCCGTCGGCTTTGGTGACAGTCAGCAATTTTTCGAAGATGTCTTTCACAGAAACACCGTTGATTTTGGTGATTTCACTGCCCAAAGAAACATTTTTTGACGAAGCGTTGGCGGTGATAATCATTTTGCCGTCAATGATTTTGAAATAAAACGGCAGATAATTTTTGCGGTTGAAAAGCCGTTCCTTCAATTCATCGTTTTGGTTATAAGGATTGGCGTAAGTGTGTCCGCATTTTATCTTGTTGGTGAACTGCGAAATGAGGATGAAAAATTCGCTTTCAGCCATCGGTTGACCGAGTTTTGCGGACAATTCCGTGAAATCTCTTTCCAAACTTTCGGGCGTGTTGTAACGATAAATTCCCGGATGAATCGTCGTTAAAGTTTTTTTGAAAGTTGCGAAATCTTCCTGTAACTGCTGCGGTGAAAGAACATTCATCGGCAGATTATTTTCGACAACGCGCTTCAAAGTATAAACGTGCCGAAACTGCCAGGGCGTTTTCGTCTCCTTCAAAATCGTCAGCGTGTCGTTTGAATAGGTAATAGTTTTGCGAATCGGCTCAATCTTTTCGCCGTCCTGTCCGTTGCCGAGCAGGACAATTTTGCCGTCCGCGATTGATTCGATGGTAAATTCCGTTTTGTCTTCAAAATACTTTTTTGCCGCCGCGTCAATTTTTTCAACGTCCTGATCTTTAATAATCTTGCCAAAATCATCGTAAACGGTCGAAACTTCCGCTGAATTTCCGTCCGCCGAAGTTTTGAATGTGATGATCGTCTTGAGCGAAACACGCGATTTGCCGTCCGAGTAATCCAGATATTCGAGCGTTCCCTGCCATTTTCCTTCGACCGTTTGAAAGAATGTTTTGCCCTGCGAAAACGCATTCACCGATAAAAAAACTAAACTCAAAATTGCCGTGTAAAATAATTTATTCATTTTGATTCCTCTCGAATTATATGTGTAAAACTGTTTCGAGACTACGCTGCTGCAAAATAAAAATCGCCTCAAATTACGATTTGAAGCGATTTTATAGTGATTTGAGCCGAAAAAGATTTGAACGTATTCTTTAAGGATTGAGCATCGCAAAAATTTTCTCGAATTGTTCGGGCGCGGCTTTTGCCATTCCTGCGCTTTGACCAAAGGTGATTTCGGTTTTGCCGTCCTTTAATTGTTCAAAAACCGACGCGATAAAATCGCTGACCGGCGGCGCGAAATCGTGCAAGCCTTTGCCGCCGAGATCGGTATTGATGGCGGGCGGAATGACTTCGATAACCTCGATATTTTTCGCCTTTAAAGTGTGCCGCAGCGAAAGCGTGAACGAATGAAAAAACGCCTTCGTCGCCGAATAAATGGGAGCCTTCGTCAGCGGAATGAACGATAAACCCGAAGTGACGTTGATGATCGTTTGCAGGTTTTCGAGCTTTAAAAACAGATTCGTCAGATGAAGCGGTGCTTCGATATTGGTGGCGATTTCCGCTTTCGCTTTTTCATAAAAATCGTCGTCCGCCGCCGTCATATACTGCTGAATTCCGGCGTTGTTGATTAAAACATTGGTATCGCTATGTTCCGCCGCAATCCATTCAAACAGCCGTTCGCGCTCGTCCGCGAGGGAAATATCGCATTGTTTTGTAATAATTTGCGGATGTTTTTCGGAAACTTCTTTGAGTGTTTCTTCGCGTCGTCCGCAGATTATGACGGTGTTGTTTTCCGCCAAAAATTGTTCGGTAAAACCCAAACCGATGCCGCTTGCGCCGCCTGTGATTAGTATTTTATTGTTTGAAATATTCATAAATTTTGTCAGAACCATCTGCGGTAGCGGATGGTTTAACTTTGCAATAGAGAAGTTTTATTGCCCAACCTCAACCGCCCGCTACCGCAGACGGTTCTGGCATTTTCCATTCTAACTTCCGTGCCGATTCCATCTCAAATCGCGCCAGACCTTTTGTTGTTTTTCGTCGAGAAAAGTCCACGCGACGATGCGGCTGACTTTGTTACCTTGCGCCATCGGAATCGTTTTAACTTCCGTTGCTTTGACGACATCGAGCGCGGCGTAAATGTTTTTGAGATTCGACCGTTTCGAAATATTCGCCGAAAACCAAAAGCACGAATGTCGAAATTCCGCGCTTTCCCGAATCATATCGTCAACGAATTTTGCTTCGCCGCCCGCGACCCAAAGTTCACGATTCTGCCCGCCGAAATTTAACGTGGGTTTAGTAACTTTTTTGCCTTTTAAATTCGATAATTTCCGCAGAGTTCCCGCGTTCGCTTCGGCAATCGAAGCGTGAAACGGCGGATTGCAAATCGTCAGATCAATAAATTCGTCGGCATAAATGATGCCGCGAAAAATGTCGGTTTCATTGGCTTGCAGACGACATTCAACTAAACCTTGCAGACGCGGATTTTCGTCAATAATACGGTTCGCGTTTTTAATCGAAACCGGATCAACATCAGCACCGATGAACGACCAGCCGTATTCCTTCGTGCCGATAATCGGATAGACGAGATTTGCGCCAACCCCAATATCCACGGAATTTATATGCTTTCCCGTCGGCACTTTTCCGCCGTTGCTCTGCGCCAATAAATCAGCAATATGATGAATATAATCAGCTCTGCCCGGAATCGGCGGACACAAATATTTGGGCGGGATGTCCCAATTTTTCACGTCGTAAAAATGAATAAGTAACGCTTTATTGAGCGTCTTGACCGCTTCGGCATTTGAAAAATCAATCGAATCATCGCCCCACGCATTCGGCGCGACAAACTTTTTGAGTTTAGGACACGCGGCAATCAATTCGTCAAACTCATAACGCCGCCGATGTTTATTTCGCCGATGCAATTGCAGTTTTTCAGCCGGATGTTCCTTCTTTTTTTGGTGCATTAGCACTGATTTTAAACGAGATTTGAAGTCGGTTTTTCACAGTTTGCGGCTTAATTCTATTTCAAAAACTTTTTCTTTATCAAATCAACCGTAAAATTTAATTCTGCGTCCGTGCCGTTCGCCAAATCTTTCGCCGTCGGGATGACTTTGTAATCGGGAATCGTAACTTTTTCCTTGTTTGAATAAGGTACATCGCCGCCGCCGAGAAGCGGAATATTGACTTTTATTTTGCTGTTTGGCAAGACAACCGTTGCCGAAGTTCCGCCGCTGCCGACTCCCGAATTAAAATCGTCGCCCGGTTCCTCGCCGATAAATTTGACGAATTGACCTTTTTTGCGAAGTTCGTAACGCACGGTTGAAACATAAGCCGTGCCTGCCGAAAACGTCATTCCGTCGGCTAAAACATAGAGTTTGCCAGAAAAAGCATTCGGCGGCGCGGGATATTTGACGGCATCTTCCTGTGATTTAAACTCCGGCTTCAGGCGAAAACGTCCGTCAGCCGTTTTATCAATAATCGCATACGGATCATTGGCAAAAGCCGTTAATTCGGGCGAAGGATTTTCGACGTATTTGAAATACGAAAATTTATCGCCTCTGACCGACAGCAAACCGTTTCCCTCAGCCAGCGAATTTCCCGTCGTGTAAACGTAAGCCTTTTGCCAAAAACCGTCGCCGCCGCCTTCGTTTTGCCGCACGTCAACGATCAAATGCTTGATGCCGCTCTGTTTGATTTCGGTAAAAGTTTTATCCAAAAACTGTTCGTAATTTTCAGCCAAACCTTTATAAAACGAACCGATTTTCAGGTAAGCGATTTTGTTTTTTTCGTCAACGACACGATATTGCAGAAGATTGATGTATTTACTGATGTTTTTGCCCGTGATTTTTTCGTATCTTTCGGAAATCGTCTGCGGCAATTCGCCCTCGACTTCAAACGTCTGCTTTTTCTTTGAATTATATGGAATCGCTTCGATTTTGAAACGCTCCACGCCCGGATTCATTAAGCTGTAAAGATAGTGAAACTGATAATAATTCTCTAACCTGCCGATCTTAAAACTCGAATTTTGCCCGTTGGCAAACATCAAGGGAAGCTGTTTTTCGATGATTTTCCCGACCGCTTCGCCATTAATGGAAAGAATTTCGGTTCCCGCCGTCAGCTTTTCATTTGAACTTTCATTAACGGCAATAAAAACGCGATTGTTCAAAATCCGAATCGTGAACGGAAGGAACTTTTTATCCTTGACAAGCAAAGCCAGCCGGTAATTTACGCCGTATTCCTGCGGAAACTCAACGCTGTTATGTCCGTGCCGAATGCCCGCCATAATCAGCCGAAGTTTCAAATAATAATCTTCGCTTCGGGCGTTTTCGCTCAAAGAATTATAAGTTTTATCGAACAAATCATCGAGTTCCTTTTCGGTAATAAACCAATTCAAACCGACGTGAATTTCTTCGAGCGAGCCGCGAAAAATCTTAAAATCTTCCTGCTGCTGCGCCAGCGTCAGAGTCTTCGGTGGCTGCATATTTTGGGCGCAAACGCTCTGCCCGAAAAGGCAGATTAAGCCGATGATAATTGCAAAAAGTTTGTTCATATTTATTGTTTGTTCGGTTTGTAACCCATACTCAAATTCGTTTCGCCCGACAATTTTATGCCGATGGTTGCAGTTTTGTCGCCCAGGTTTTTGAAAATCACCTGCGTATTTTTCGCCACATTATACTCGCCTTTGTCGCCTGATTTTAACACGCCGAGAGATTTGCGCTCTTCATTTTCAGCGGCGGCAAAAACTTCGACATTAACCTCGCCTTTATTGATGATTTTCGCATAATATCCGCCGTGTTTGCCTTCGCCGAGAACGAAAGACTGATTTGCTTCGATATAAGTTGTCGAAGTCAAATTATCAAACAAACTCGAACCGCCGAACGCTTGAAAAACTCCGACCAATCCCAAAATTATGAATCCGCTCAAAATTATTTTTTTCATATTAACTATTTCGTCCGTTGTATTGCAACGGTTTCAGATTAGCGATTCTTAAATAAAAAAGTCGCTTCAAATTATAATTTGAAGCGATATTGTCATAATTTGAGCCGTCAGACGACAAACAGAAATTATTTATTCCCGCAAAACGAGCGTTAATTTACAACTATAAATTCTTCATTCAAAACAGTGTCGGTTTGTGTCAAATAATCAAACGAAACGATCTGATTGCGACCTTCTTCTTTAGCACGATAGAGAGCTTTGTCCGCCGTTTTGATGAGTTCCGCTTCGGTCATCTCAAATTTTGCAAAGGTTGTGACTATGCCGACGCTGACACTCAAGAATTCATTTGTCTTTGAACTGCTGTGCGGAATTTTTAAGTTTTTGATGTTCTCCAAAGCTCTTTCGGCGACATTAAACGCACCTTTTGCGTCAGTTCCGCCGAGAATTATTGCAAATTCTTCGCCGCCGAATCTGGCGACCAGATCGGTTGGGCGATTAATCGTCGCGGCTAGGGCTTCGGCAACTTTCTGCAAACAATCGTCGCCAAGTTGATGACCGTAGGTATCGTTAAAGAGTTTGAAATGGTCAATATCAATCAGAATCAGCGATATTTCGGTTTTGAACCGCACGGCGCGATGCCATTCGTCAGATAAAAACTGTTCAAAACGGCGGCGGTTGCCGATGCGCGTCAAACCGTCCGAATTTGCCAGCAGCAGCAGTTCGTCATTGGCTTTTTTGAGTTCCTTTGTCCTTTCGGCAACCATTTTCGTCAACTTTCGCTGACGCATTTTTAGTTGAAAAACGCTAAATTGCCAGATTAGAAATAAAAATAATGTTCCGATAGCGATGCAGAGCAGGATGAAAGCCTTTGTTTGATAAAAGAAGGGATTCAATACAAGGCTGATGCCCACGCCTGTTTCAGCCCAAATGCCGTCACTGTTGGCTGCTTTGACCTGAAAACGGTAATTTCCCGGCGGCAAATAAGAATAATATGCAGTCCGGCGCGTGCCGGCATCTACCCAATCAGTGTCGTAACCTTCGAGTTTATATTTAAATTTAATCTGTTCAGATTTGATCAGACTGATTCCCGTAAAATTTATTTCGATGTTTTGCTGTCCGGGTTCGATGGTCAATCCCCGGCTAATATCAATCTTTTCCCTCTCGACCGTCGCCGATTCAATAACGACAGACGGCGACAAACTGTTATAACTTTCAACTTCAGAATTAACGACCACCACGCCGTCTTGTGTCGGGAACCAGAATTTTCCCTCCTTATCCTGAATGCTCGCCGGCTGTCTGCCGCCATTGCATTCATTATTGAACATTCCGTCCTGTTTGCCGTAGCCGACGCTATTTATTTTTTCAATTTTTCCATCCGCAAAATCGTTTAATTCCTGACGTTTGACGCGGTAAATTCCGTTGTTTGAACTGATCCAGAAATTTTCTGCCGCGTCTTCTTCAATGGCAAAAACGCCGTTGTTAAATAAGCCGTTTTCAGCTCTGTAATTTGTAAATTTGCCGTCCTTGAAACGGCTCAATCCTTCGTCGTAAGTCCCGATCCAAAAAGTTCCCTGTTTATCTTCGTAAATCGAACGAACGTAATTTCCGGCTAAACCGTTTGCGGTTGTGTAGTTGATAAATTTGCCGTCTTTAAATTCCGTTAAGCCGCCGTAACTGCCGAACCACAAATTTCCGTGCGAATCCTGAAAACCGTCGGTCATAAATTCACTCGGCAAGCCGTCCTCGACCGTGTAAAATTTCTCCAGCGTGTAATCTTTAAACTTCAAAATTCCCTTGCTCGTCGCCGCCCACACGTTTCCTTCCGCGTCCTGTAAAAAAGAAGAAACGTGATGACCTTCGGAAACTTCGAGCATTTCGATTTCGCCGTCTTTGGCAATGTATATTGCACCTGCAACACCGATCCACATCTTCCCGTTTGAATCTTCAAAAAGCGATTGGACAGACATTTGATCATTGCGCCAAACAGCAACCTGCGAGTAAATTTTACCGGTTTGCGTAAAATTGACGTTCTCGAATTTTCCGTTTCGATAAATGCTCAAACCTTTAGTTGTGCCGATCCAAATGTCTTCGCGGCGGTCGCGGAAAATCGGGTAAACTTCAGCATTTCTTAAACCTTCCTGAACGCTGTGCGTCGTTATAACCTTCTCTCTCAAGCGGTTTAAGCCTTTATTAGTCGCCAGCCACCGCGTTCCTTCACGGTCTTTAAAAACACTGTAAATACTTGTGTCGGAAAGCCCCGATTCCTTTCCGAAACTTGAAAAATTACCGTCTTTGTAGCGCGTCAAACCAAGTCCGGCGTTTGTTCTGCCGCCGTTCGCAAACCACAAACTGCCATCCGGTTCTTCCCAAAACGAATGAAAATCGGAATCAACCGGAAAGCCTTCTTTTGCGCCGAAAGTTTCCTTATTCCCATCTTTGAGATGAGTCAAACTCGTGCCGCCGATCCATAAACCGCCTTCGTCGTCCACGAAATTCATTAAGGTCGAATCAAAAATCTCGATATGGTGCGGATAAACTGTTGATTTTCCGTCGCGGATTTCGACTGTTTCGTCTTTGGAAATTGTCCAAGCTGCACCCGTTTTGCCCTGTAAACTGATTTTTATTTTATTTTTGTCTAATTTTTCTTTGAAAATGAATTTCCCGTCGCACAGATAATACCATGTTTCCGTTTTGGAATCGCCCGTATCAACCAGGAACAAAAGCTCCCCGTTTTCGTCAGGCTTGATAAGTTTTATGTAGCGCGCGGGAACTTGTTCAGAGGTATAAGAAGAAAAAACGCCGTTGCGATAAACGGTTAAAACGCCGTCTTCCATCGTCGTTGCATAAAGCGTGCCGTATTTATCGCAGTAAATTCCGGTAAAACGGTTATTAATAATTCCGTTGGTATTTGCTTTGTTAAAAGTCGTGAATTTTATGCCGTCAAATCTGACCAGCCCGTCAAACGTCGTGAACCACAGATAGCCGTCCGGCGTTTGCGTCATCTCGCGGAGACCGTTTTGCGGCAGACCGTTGTCCGTCGTCCACGAATCGAAACGGTATTGCGCGCTCAGATTCGGACAGAAAATAAAGAAATATAAATAAAACAGCAGAAGAAATGCTGAAGAGACTTTTATGGAACTCATTTCATTAAGGGGCGACGAAATGGATTTTTGACAGAGTTATTGACAACTCTAAATATATTAAACACTTCCGTTTGTGAATAGTCAACATTTTTCTTTTGGAGTGGAAATATTTGATTTTAGTTTCTATTATGCAACCATAATTTTTAATTATTGACTTTTACACAACAATCCATCTAAGATTTATTCATAAAGTTTTACCCTTCTTGTAATGCGGAATTCATCCGCGATCATTAGTCTTAATTTTTATTTTTCAAATAAATCAAAACAAGGAGAAATTGTGAAAAAACGAATATTTACGGGATTAGCCATAATTGCAGCGATTGTTCTTTGGACATTCGCCGGATTTTTGAGCGTGGGTTCGCAGGCTGCGACGATTTTAACGGAAGGCTTTGAAGCCGGCGGAAAAACGGCGTATGCCGCCGCGAACGTAACACTCGGCACAGGCAGTTGGAATCTCGATGACGCGCTGACCGGCAGCACGACAAGCGACCGTAAGACAGGTTCTTATTCGGCGCGGGTTCGCAATGTCGGCAAAGTGACGATGAATTTCAATGCCGCAAGCGCGGGAACGGTTTCGGTTCAGCACGCAGTTTACGGAACGGACGGCGCAAGCACCTGGGAACTTTGGAAATCAACGAACAGCGGCTCGACCTGGACAAAAGTCGGCGCGACCGTCACGACGAGTTCGGCAAGTCTTTCAACATCAAGTTTTACGGTCAACAATGCCGGCGCAATTCGCTTTGAAATTCGCAAAATTGCAGGCGGCACGAATCGCATAAATCTCGATAACATTTCGATTACCGATTACATCGCGCCGACTCCGACACCAACGCCGACTCCGACGGCAACCGCCACGCCGACTCCGACTGCGACACCGCCGCCTTCGTCGAGTGTTCATCTGACAATGGGCAATCCGTCCGGCGCAACAAACAGCGTCGGAAATCCAACAAATTATTTGATGGAAAAACCACAATACGCGATGTCGTATCACCGCGACGACGGCAGACCGAATTGGGTTTCGTGGCATCTTGATCCGAGTTGGTTGGGTTCGACTCCGCGACAGGACAGTTTCCGTCCCGACACGACGCTTCCGGCAGGTTGGTATCAGGTTTTGGGAACGGATTTTTCGGGTTCGGGCTATGATCGCGGACATATGTGTCCGTCGGCTGACCGGACGAAAACGGTTGCCGACAACGACGCGACGTTTTTGATGGACAATATGCTCGCGCAAGCACCGACAAATAACCAGCAAACGTGGGCAAATCTTGAAAGTTATTGCCGGACGCTCGTTAATTCGGGCAACGAACTTTACATCATTTCGGGCGGCAACGGCACGAGCGGATTTCTTGCCAGCGGTCACGTTGCAATTGCGACGACGACGTGGAAGGTAATTATGGTTTTGCCTGCCGGAACGAATGACGTTTCGCGCGTGACGAGTGCGACCCGCCTGATTGCGATTTCCGTTCCGAACAACAATAACGTCGTCAGCGATTGGCGGCAATACCGCGTCAGCGTTGATAACGTCGAAGCCTTGACGGGTTACGATTTTTTCTCGAATGTTCCAACGGCAATTCAAGCGTCAATCGAATCAACGGTTGATACGCAGTTCGTCGCCGATTCGGAAATGACACCGGACCAAGCCGCGATTGAAGAAAACGCCGCTGAATCAAGCGGCGGAAAATACGATCCGAATTTAGAGAAAAAATAAGTTTTTCGGATCATTAAAAGCGAAAGCCTGTTCAAAAATGAACAGGCTTTTTATTGTGTCTGAAAACTCGCTTGAGAATGTGGCGCGAGCGTCTCGCTTGCAGTATCGGGTGCGTCCCGCGTGCGTGTCTTTTCTTTAAGTTCAATAACTTCAAAAAGCACAGACGGAAGCGATACTGCAAGCGAGACGCTCGCGCTACATTCTTTCAGCGCAATTTTTATAATTTATGACTAAAGTTGTGATTGAGAACAACCGAAAAATTATTTCTTCTTAACAATTTTGCCAAGCGCGTAGCTTTCGCGCGCCTTTACGATTACGCCGTCGCGGTTGACGCGGACTTTTATTTTGTGTTTTTTGCCGATGTTCGCCTCGTCCTTCGGGTAATAACCGATGCTGTAATATTCGCGCAGTTCGCTGGCGATGCGCGAAAAAGCGTCGGAAAGATTCGTCAAAGTGCTGGCTTTATAAAGTCTGCCGCCGGTGCGGTTTGCTAATTCATTGAGATATTCGTCAGCTTTTTGATATTCGGCAGCCGTCGTTCCTTTCGTGTCCATCGTGCCGACACTGCCAACTCCGCCTCCGTTTGTGCTGCCCGGAAGCGGAAACGGCAGCGGATTTTTATTTTTTGGCGGAAGCGGACTCGAAATCGTCGGTTGCTGAATAACAGGTTTATTAACCATTGCCTGAACTTCGTTATAAGTGTCGTATTCAATCGGATAAATCAGCGAATCGAGTTCGAGAGCGTCGCTTAAATTAGTAAAATCGGACGATTTGCGGCTGGAAGTGTCAACGCCATCAGAAAATAATACGATTGCCTTTCGTCCCGTAATTTTTTTGAGTTTCTCGTTAATCACTTTATCCATCGCGTCATAAAGACTCGTGCCGTAGGAGATTTTTGTATTTCTAATCGCGGATTCAATAACTTTGCGGTCGTTGGTCGCCTCGCACTGCATATAAATTTCCGCGTCGAACGAGATAATCATCACTTTGTCATTCGGACGCAGTTGTTTGATAAAATCAAATGCCGCCGCCTGAATTTCTTCGGCTTTAAACTTCGCCGAAAAACTCATATCCAAAACCAACGCGACGGTGAAAGGCTGCTGTTCATTGGAAAAATACGCGATTTCCTGCGGGACGTTATCTTCCGTGACCGTAAAATTTTCCTTCGTCAAACTACCGATAAATCTGCCGCTGCGGTCCAAAACCTTGACCGGAATCGAAACAATTCCCGTGTCAACTTTAATTACATCCGAATCGTCAACTTCAACTTTTTCATCAGGGTTTTGCTGTGCAGTTGTGTCGTTTTCGGGCGGAGTCGGAGTTGCCGCCGGTGTCGGCGGACGCTGATTAACCTTTTTCACTGTTTCGGTCGCAGGCGTAATTTTGCGCGATTGTGAGAAATTTGTCGTAAAACCGAGACAAATAATTACAAGGCAGAAGGAAATTACCGATTTTTTCATTGTTGCACCTCGAAGCTAGATTGTAAGATGCCGCGAGTCTAAAGAAAAGATGCAAACACGAGGAAGGTGAAAAAGTTTAAAAGTGGAAAAGTAAAAAAGTTGATTAAATAAAATATTCCAACTTTTTCACTTTTTCGGCTTTTTCACTTTTACTTACCTGCAAGTTTATTATCATTTGCGCCGACGATGTAGCTGTTTTTGGCTCTGACCACCAAATTCGGACGCATTACGCGAACACGAATTTGTTTGCGTTCGCCAACCTTTCCGGGTGTTTCAGGATAATAGCCGATTGAATATTGACGGCGAAGTTCTTCGGCGATTCCTGAAAAGGCGACGCTTAAATTGTTTTGCGCTTCAAATGAACGCCCGCCGGAATTACGCGCCAAATCTTCGAGATATTTTTTGCCGGTCGCATATTCAGCGGAACTCGAACCTGCCGCGCCTCCGCCTCTGCTGACCTGAACATTTCCGCCACTCAAAATCGCTCCGAGAATTGCGCCAAGTCCGCCGCCTTGCTGACGACGCGGATAATTGCCGCCGCCATTGCCCCAACCGCCGTTCATATCGCCCTGCGTGTTATAGCGGATCGGGTAAAACAACGCTTCGGCTTCTTCCGATCCGCGAATCGTCGTTTGGTAATTGGCGCGGCGCGAAGTCGTATCAACTCCGTCGGTGAACAAAACCACGGCTTTGCGTCCCTGAATTTGCTGTAACTGCCGCTGAATAACAAAATCAACCGCTTCGTAAAGACTCGTTCCGTCACCGAACTGAGTCTGCCTGATCGCATTTTGCAGTGTTCGTCGGTCATTCGTGACCGGACTCAAAATATGAACTTTTTCATCGAATGAAATGATCTGAACTTTATCGTCGCGCCGCAATTGATTGACAAAAGCAATCGCCGCATCCTGAATTTCGTCAATCTTAAACTGCGTCGAAGGACTGACATCAATCATCAAAATCACGGTAAAAGGCTGTTCGACCGACTGAAAATATTCGACCTTTTGCGCGACACCGTTCTCGAAAATCTGAAAATCCTGCTGCGCCAAACCCGAAATAAATCGCCCGTCGCGGTCAAGCACGGAAACCGGCATCGTCACGAGATTGGTTTCGACTTTGATAACTTCGTTGTCGTCTTCGATGACTTCCTGATTGTCGGTCGGCGGTGTCGGCGACGTTTGCGGATAGACCTTGCCTTGGAGAACCGGCGGTTTTCTATCGGTCGTCGTGGTCGTCGTGTTACCTTTAATCGTCGGCGGAACCGTCACAACACGCGGGCGCGAACGATTCGTCTGCGCCAAAATCGAAACACTCAATAATCCAAGACAAGCTAAAATCAACGCAATTTTTTTCATCGCTATTTTCTCCTTCGCAAATTTTCGCGGGTTTTACGAAAAACGCTCAATTTTGATTGTGCTTTTATAATTTTAGATGTCTTGAATTTTTGAAGGTCGGCGATTGTGACAGTTTGTTTCGTTCAGAGTTCAAACATTCAGTTTGCGCCCATCAGCGAAGCGCGATGGCTTAACACGCTAAAGCGCGAACTCTAAACTCGATTGCGCCAATTCGTGAAATCTCCTTCGAGTCGAATTGATGTTGACAAACGGCAGCGGATGCGCGTGTGTTCGATTGGTCAACAAGATAAAAATGCGTTCCGTTTCAGGTTCGATCCAAAGCGAAGTTCCTGTAAAACCGAGATGCCCGAAACTGTCCTTTGACAACGCTTGGCTCGCCGTCGAATCCGGCGTTTCAGCCAGTTGAAACGCTATCGAACGCGCTTCGTTCAAACCGGGCGTAAAATTTGTGCGAAACAGTTTGCAAGTTTCCGGCTTTAACAAAGTCGTCTGATTTGCCAGAAATTGTTGCGCGATTTTGAATATTTCTTCAACCGTCGAAAAAAGTCCCGCGTGTCCCGAAACGCCGTTCATAAACCAAGCATTGCCATCGTGAACTTCGCCCCAGATTTGATAATCCCTGAATGGTGTAGATGGAAAATACGGAAACTCAATTTCATAGCCTAAATCAATACAAGTTTGTTTCTCGAATTCGTTTCCCTTTTCACTTGCGGCTATTTTTTCTAAAAGTCTTCGGTGTGGACTAAAAAATGTTCTTTCCAAATTAAGAGGAGCAAATATTTCTTTATGAGCGATGGCATTTAGATAAGTTTGAAAATCATCAGTAACTTTTTCAATTAAGTATCCAAGCAGAATAAAATTCAGGTCGCTGTAAACGACTTTCTTGTTTGGTGAATTTAATAATTCTTTTTGAGATATTACTTCGATTGTATTTTTTAAATTTACACTTAAATATCTGTAGTCTGTATAAAAAGGCAGCCAAGCAACAAATCCTGAAGTGTGTGTCAATAAATTTTCAATCGTAATTTCGCGTTTGTCATCCTTGTCGAATTCATCAAAATATTTCGCAAGTTTATCCGATAAACTTATCTCGCCTTTCTCAATCAATTTCGCGCACAATAAACCCGTCACCAAAACCTTCGTCAAACTCGCCAAATCGTAAATCGTGTCGAGTTTTGCTTCGATTTTTTTAGGTTCGACAACCGCGAAACCGAGCGCGTCCTGAAAAACGATTTCGCCTTTTTCCGCAACGAGATAAACGGCTGACGGAAAATCGTTCGCGTCAATTCGTGTCTGTAAAAATTCGGATATTTGTTCGTTTCTCATTTAAAAAGTTCAAGTGCTTCGTCTGTCCATTCGTGTTCAAATCTCGTCCAATCTCTGTTTGGTGGCGGAAAATTTGTGCGACAATACCCACGATTCGCAGTGAACTCAAAAACTGCGTGAGGATAATCATTTATCAAAAGCGCAGATTTTAAACCATCTTTTGACCAGACGATTTCAATCTTCGACGGAAGATTTTTATCAGAAATATTATTTACATTGTAAATATGAAGCGCATCGCAAATTTTATTTTCAGACTTTTCATCATCTAACGCATAAAAATATCCCGTTGTGCCATCGTCTTCAAAAATCGTCGAGTATCTCTCCTGCGGCGAATCCCCGAAAATGGTTACTTCTTCACCAATCGTGATTGTTTCTTGAGCAACAATAAATAATTCCGACATAAGTTAAACATTCAAACGGCTTCGATGTGTTTCGATTTTCTCCAAAACGCCTAATGCCAAACTCAATGCGCGGCGACCGTCGTGCGCGTTGATCGGCGGCGCATCGCCCTGTTCGATGCAGTCGAGAAACGCGGAAATTTCGGCGCGAAGCGGTTCGATGTCGTTGATTTCAAGGCGATTGATATTGATTCCCAAAAGCGGATGAATCGCGTTCGGCGCAAGTGACGTGATCGAAGCAAACTTTGTCGCGTAATCAAGCACGACATAAGAATTCGTTTGATAAAAGCGCGTTTTGCGAATCTTTTCCGTGCCGATTCTTGATGCGGTAATATTGGCGACCGCGCCGTTTTCAAATTCGATTCGCGCATTTGCCGCATCAACTTTGTCCGAAATCACCGGAATTCCGACGGCGCGAATCTCGGAAACATTAACATTTTCGCCGACGAGCCACTGAATCGCGTCGAGGTCGTGAATCATCACGTCCAACACGACATCAACGTCCAAACTCCGATTCGGAAACGGCGAAACGCGGTGAATCTCGAAATAGAGCGGTTTCGTGACATTCGGACGCAGCGCGACCATCGCCGGATTGAATCTTTCGAGATGCCCGACCATCAATTTCGCGCCCGTTTTCTGTGCCGCAACAATCATTTTATCGGCTTCGGCAAGCGTTAAAGCAATCGGTTTTTCGACTAAAACGTGAACGCCGCTTTCGAGAAAAGCACAGGCAATCTCGCAGTGCGTTTCGGTCGGCGTGACGATTGAAACGGCGTTGACTTTATCGAGCAATTCGCGCCAGTCGGTGTAATAATCACAATTATTTTTGGCGGCGATTGTCTTCGCATTTTCTTCGTTCGTGTCGCACACGCCGACAAATTCGCCGCGACCTTCCGCCGACATTTCAGCATAATTTCGAGCGTGATGTTGTCCGAGCGAACCGACTCCGATAACAGCGGTTTTTAGTTTTTCGTTTTTTGTATTTTGTCCCTTGTTCACTTCCATAATTTGAATACAGACCGATTTTCAGCAATACTTTCATTTTCATTGAAGATGTCGGAAATTACAAAAACCAAAGACCAAAAACCAAAAACCAAAATCGTTTGGATAATTTTTGCATTAATAATTGTCGCCGTTTATCTGACCGGATTGACGATTCCGCTGCTTGGTCCCGACGAGCCGCGTTATGCCCAAGTTGCGCGTGAAATGTTCGAGCGCGGCGATTGGATCACGCCGAAACTCGGCGGTTTTGACTGGTTTGAAAAACCCGCGCTGCTTTATTGGCTGCAAATCGCTTCATACAAATTATTCGGCGTAACCGAATTTGCGGCGCGTTTGGGTTCAGCGATTTTTGGACTTTTGACGGTTTTTTGTCTTTGGATTTTAGGAAGAAATTATCCACAGATAAACACAGATGAACACGGATTTGAAAACGAAAAACCAAAAACCAAAGACGAAAAACCAAAAACAGATTTTGCTAATTGGCTCGCGCTCATCGCGGCTTCGTCAATCGGTTTGATCGTTTTTTCGCACGGTGCGAGCTTTGATATTATTCTGACTTTTCCGATTACGGCGAGCTTGGTTGGCTTTTTTATTTTTGACATTTTCCCGCAAAGGCACGATGAAGCAAAGGAAAATAATCAAATTACGTCTGAAAATTCCTTTAAATCTTCGCGCCTTCGCGCCTTTGCGGGATTATTTGCTTTCTACTTTTTCATCGGTATTGCGCTGATTGCGAAAGGTTTGGTCGGAATTGTTTTTCCGTTCGCAATTGTCGCATTTTATTATCTTTTGTCGCGGCGATTTCCGTCAAAAACATTTATTTTCAGCTTATTTTGGGGAACGATTGTCGCGCTGCTCGTCGCCTGCATTTGGTATCTGCCGATGTATCACGCGAACGGCTGGAAATTTATTGACGAGTTTTTTATTCAGCATCATTTTCAGCGATACACTTCAAATAAATATCAGCATCCGCAGCCGTTTTACTTTTTCTTCTGGGTTTTGCCGCTGATGACAATTCCGTGGTTGCCCTTCTTTTTCGCTTCGATTTGGAATTTAATTAAAAGAATTGTTTCCCGCAAAGACGCAAAGACGCAGAGCGAAAAATTCACCATTCACCACTCACCACTCACCATTTTTGCAGTTTCTTGGCTTCTCGTGCCGCTTGTTTTTTTCTCGGTTTCGGGTTCAAAACTTCCCGGTTACATTTTGCCTGCGCTGCCTGCCGCGCTGATTTTGACGGCGGAATATGTTTGGCAATTTGTGCAGAAAAGCGCGAAACGGCGTGTGTTTGTGCAGGTTATCGCGCTGCTGATGTTTATTGTCGTGGCGATTATTTCGCAGTTTGTGATCGGCAATTTTCTGCACGAAGAAACTGTCAAACACCTGATTGAAACGGCAAATTCACAAGGCTACACGACCGAAAAAATATTAAATGAGCATACGATTTCGCATTCGGCGGAATTTTACGGCGCGGGCAGACTCGTGCGCGACAGCGAAGGCAAGCAGCGGCGTTTTTACGGCGTGCCGGAAATCGTCGAAGAAATGAACCGCGAAAATACGCCGCAAGTTTTGGTTTTAATTCCGCTCGTTTATCTCAATTATTTAACGAAAAGCGATCTTGTCGAATCGAAAGTTTTAGACGACAACGGCGAATTGGCAATTGTCGTCGTCAAGATAAAAAGTCGGAACAGCGAGCGGTAGCGACCTGTTTTATCTATATTAAAAACTAGATGGCGAACAAAAAGTAACGCTTTTTATTATCATCCACAGATAAACACAGATAGACACAGATTTTTTCGGCATCATTAAAGTGTCAGTTAAATCAACAAATCATCTCGTAAAATCATCTGTGTTTATCCGTGTTTACCTGTGGATAATTTTCTTCTCTGCTAATATTCAAACATTAAACAGGTCGCTACCGCTCGCTGTTCCGACTAACGCTACGGCAATTTCGCAAAGCCGACCGCTTTCGGTGCGTAATGCGGGAAGTTCGACGAACTGTTGAGAATTACCCGCGTATGTGCGCCGATGCTGACCGTGTAGCCGCACGGGTCTAACGCCGATGTGTCGAGACTCCACGTCGCGTTCGCATCGCCGTTATCGCCGAGTGCCGAATAGGTTCTCGAAATTGGTGCGGGCAATGCGCCGTGCGTGTGCGAAGTCGGTTGCAGATCGAGCGACCAATCGGCAAAATACGGATGAACGGCTCGCAAATGTCCGTTAATCTGCGGCGCGTTCGGCGTGTAGCTGTGGCAATCGCCGCCGTCAATTACGAGGTCTAAATCGAACGCCGTATCAACCGTCGCATTCGCCGTCGGGCTGATCGTCATCGGTTTGTTGTTGACGATGATTGTAAATTGGTCGGCGATTACTTCGTTGTTGAATTCGTCGGTGTGAACAAAACGAATCGTGTAAGCTCCGTCATCTTTTGAAGTCGCGTCCCAGTGCGCCAGATAGTTGTTGGTGTTATACAAACCGATTGCCGGATTTTGTTTGTAGATAAACCAGCCGTTCGGATCGGTTTGCGGATCGGCAAATGCCGGCGCGGGCGTGTTCAAATCATCAAGCGAGAATGTTTCGGAAGTCGAAACCGGCTGGTATGCCAAGTCGGATTCTGCTTGTTTCTTAACGAGAAAACGATACTTGATAACGCCGCCGAAACCGTTTCGATCAATAATTCCGTGGAAAGTAATGCTTCCGCCCCACGGACGATTATTGTTAATATTCGGAGATGCCGCGCTGTAGTTATACAAAAATTGCGTCGGGTGAATCATCGTCCGGTCAACACTGCCAACCAGATAAATCGCCGAATGAATTCCGCTGCCGCGCCGCAGTTTCGGTCTTAACTGCACCAATGCGTCTTTGAAATTTCCCCAAGTATTTAGTTGATTCGGATTAGTCGTCGAAGGCAGCGACTCCCAAGACAACACCGCACGAACGCGAATAACATTCGGCGAATCGCAGGTTCGCAAATGTTTGGAAACGTCGAAAGGCAATAAAACATTGTAATATAAACCTTCGCGCGGAATGTTTGTGATGTCGTGAACACTGACGCTGACCGTCCCTAAATACTGATCGAAAACTCCGTTGTTGTTCCAATCAGCCCAAAAAGCAACGTGTTCTTTTGAACCCGGCGTGCAGAGATTTCCGTTGAAACCGGCGTTTCGCTTGATGTGTATAACCGCACCCAAACTGTCGGTTGCCGGATTCAAACCGACACACGTCAATTCTTCAAAAGTCGTGTCGGCTTTTTTATTTTCGAGATCGTTGAAGATGTCAATAAACTTGTTCAAATCAATTTGCAGTTTATCCAAATTACCGATTTGAAAACCCGAAGCTGCCTGACTGAAATCGAGCGTCGAATTGATATTCGCGCCGATTGCCGAATAAAAAGTTCGATGATCGGGAATTTCGGCGGTTTTGTTGATTTTTATCAAATCTTCGACCTGCACCGTGTCCGGCAGTTTTAGCTCGATTTCTTTCTGCGAATCGAAATACTTGGTCAAATTCGGCGATTTCAAAACTTCCGCCAGTTCAAACGGGAACAATCTCGTCTTTCGCGCAAGCTGAATATCCGCGTCAATATGATTTCCGTAATGCGGAGGTTGATTCGGATTTGTCGAAGGAATTGAGTTCCACGACAACACCGCCCGCATTGTCGGAATAACGGCGTGATCGCAATCCAAAAATCGCTTATATTTGGTGTCGTCAATAAAAAGATACGCCAAATAGCTCAACGGATGCTGCGGTCCCGGCGGCGCATTGGAAATATCGGCGACCTTAAAACTCGTGTAACCCATATCACGAAATCCGCCGCCGTCTTTGAAATCAACAAAAAATCTGACGTATTCCAGCGAAGCATTTGAGCATAAATTTCCGTTGTAGCCGTTGGTTTGATTGACGTTGACAACCGCTTCGAGCCGTCTGAACTGCGGATTGTAACCGGCGCAGGTCAGTTGTTCCCAAAAAGTTATGTTTTTCGGAAAATTTATTTTAGTCGTCAGACTTTGCAGTTTAAATAACTGACGATCTTTGGTCATTTGATCTAATTCTTCATTGTTTGGCGTGTTTGCATTAGTTTCTTCCATCTGATTATCTCCTTTTTTTGTTTGTGCCTACTCTCAAAACCTCTTTTCGGCTGCCGGGGTGCTGACTCTTTTTACAGACAGGATTTTCAGCGGACTCCTTTTAAGTTATTTTCAATTGGATTTTCGACATACAGACGATTTTTGTGTGTCTTCGGGCAAAGGAGAACCGCCAAAAACTAAAACAAGGCGAACGAAGATTAATTGACCTTTTCATACCGCATTGGTCAATGTTCGGGGGTTAAATCTTTGCTAATCTATTTTGGGAACGGCGATGTAAAAACTTTTTGCTTAAAATTTAATTTAATTTTGTTAGATATTGCGCGTTTGTGAAGTGTAAATCAAATTAACGGTTTTGTTTGCGGGAATTTTTAGTTTTGAAAATGAATGTTAAGATAAATCAAAAGATATTCGAGGAACAAGAACTTGGAAAAAATTCACCCGTCAAAAACAGGCGTTCACGCCATCGCAATTTTTGAAGCCGTCAAAGGCGTTCTCGGTTTGATCGCCGGGTTCGGTATTTTGTCGCTGATGCGCCGCGATATTCCGGCTTTTGCCGACGATTTGGTCGAGATTCTGCATCTCAATAACGAAGGTCATCTCGCACACCGCATCGTCGAAACAGTCACGAAACTCAACCCGTCGAACATCAAAGTTTTCTTCGCACTGTCACTTGTTTATACCGCCGTGCGGTTCATCGAGGCTTACGGCTTATGGCGTTTACGGGCGTGGGCGGAATGGTTCGCAATCATTTCCGGTTCGATTTATGTTCCCGTCGAAATCTACGAAATCTTCCAAAAACCGACAATTATCCGCGTGCTTATTTTACTCGCCAACATCGGCATCGTCCTTTACCTGCTCTCATTTCGCCGCGAACAAAAACACGAAAAGGAAATTCACGAAAGCGAAGCCGAAATTTCAGGGTAATAATCACTTGCTGTAAATTTAAGCGAATTGATTTGTTAAATTGCCTGCTTTTCTGAGATGCCTAAACTTCAAAAAGTCCCTTTGACTGCGGATATTTGCGGATTATATTTATTGCCGGCAATTTGCATCAGAGGCGTATTTACATCAGAGTTGACTTCGGGAAAATCAAACTTTATGCGTAATTTGTTATTTTTATTGCTCACGTTTTTTGCAGTCACAATTGGCGCGGCGCAAGATTTGAAAATCATTCGCAATGTCAGCGTCGTTTCGATGAAATCGGCGAAGGTTGATAAAAATCGTGACGTTTTGATCGAAAACGGACGCATCGCGGCGATTGGGAAAAGCGGGCGGTTAAAGTTTGATTCAAAAACGCAGATTATTGACGGCGCGGGTAAGTTTTTGATGCCCGGATTGTGGGATATGCACGTTCACGCTTGGGATGCCGGGTTATTTTTTCCGCTTTTTCTGTCGAACGGCATCACGGGCGCACGCGATATGGGCGGCGTGTTGGAGCCGTATCTCGACTGGCGCAAAAAGACTTTTGCCGAACCGGATTTTCTCGCGCCGAAGTCTTTCGTCGGCGGCATAATTTTGAATGGTGCGCCGTCGAATGCCGATTTTTTCGCGGATGTTCGGACACCGGAAATCGGGCGCGAAAAAGTGCGCGAATTAAAGAAGCGCGGCGCGGATTTTATCAAGGTTTACTCGCTGCTGCCGCGTCCCGTTTACGAAGCGATTGCCGACGAATGCGTCAAACAAAACATCACTTTCGCGGGACATCTGCCGTTTGCGATCAGCCTTTCGGAAGCGTCCGCCAGTGGTCAGAAAAGCCTCGAACATTTGCGCGGATTTGCGCTCGCCGCGTCGAGCGATGAGGCGAATTTACGCGCCGAACTTCTTAAACTTGCAGCAGTTGTTCAGCAAAGCGAAAAATACGATTTCCCGAACGCAATTAAGGCTTACGATTACGAAGCGAACGCGCCGCTCGATTCTTTTGACCAGCGCAAATTTGAAAAAATCGCTCGAATTCTGCGTAAAAATGACACTTACGTTTCGCCGACATTAACAGCGATGCGCGGCACGGCAATGCGCGGCAAAAGCGATTACCGAACGAGCGAATTCTTGAAATATTTCCCGAATTATATCAAAAGCATTATCATTCCGACGAACGCGCCGACGACTGCCGAAATCGCGTCGGACGACAAAATTTTCGCGCTCGATCTTGAAATGGTCAAAATTCTACATCGCACGAAAGTCAAAATTCTCGCCGGAACCGACGCGCCGAATCCGTATGTTTATCCCGGTTTCAGCCTGCACGAAGAGCTTGAATTTTACGTCCGCTGCGGAATGTCGCCGTTTGAAGCACTCCAAACCGCAACCACAACCGCCGCCGAATTTACCGACAAATCTAAAGATTTAGGCACAGTCGAAACGGGAAAAATCGCTGATTTGGTATTGCTCGAAGCCAATCCGCTCGACACGATTTCCAACACGCGCCGCATTGCCGCTGTCTTTCTCGACGGGCGTTATTTATCAAAAGAAAAACTCGCGGCGATGCGCGAGAAAGTTTTGAAAGATTATAATTATTGAGAAGGATTTGAGAATTTTATGCTTCGCGGCTGTGCCGCCTGATGTGCGAAAAGGCTATGCCTTTTCGATGGTTTTCCCGTAGTTTTGAGGCTGCGCCTCTTCATAATACGAGGCGCAGCCT
Source organism: Pyrinomonadaceae bacterium (assembly GCA_965247805.1). Taxonomy (GTDB): domain Bacteria; phylum Acidobacteriota; class Blastocatellia; order Pyrinomonadales; family Pyrinomonadaceae; genus JAFDVJ01. The sequence continues at coordinate 651,735 of OZ252034.1, read as the reverse complement.
CAAGGTGTTTAGTATTGCCGACAGCGAGGCGTAGCCGTCGCCGCACATCAGGCGGCACAGCCGCAAGACTGAAATCCTCACGAGATTATCAGTTCTTAATTTTACGACAGATTTATTGCCATATTGCTATTAACGCAGAACAGTTCAACTATATTATTTACCCTGAACAATTAACTGAAATCTATCCTGTGGCTCATAATTTCAGCAACTCAAAATTATCGCGGGAAAAACGGCAATGTGCGAACTCTATTTCCGGTCAGTTTGAAATAGGCGTTGGCGATTGCCGGGGCGACTGTCGGAACGCCGGGTTCGCCGACTCCGCCGAGCGGCGCGGCTGGATTGGTCGGCATTAATTCGATGTTGACCTGCGGCATTTCGCGTAATTTCATTTTGCGGGTGTTATTAAAATTACTGACGCTCGCTCTGCCGGCGGTGAATTTTACCTGTTCCCAGAGCGCGGCGTTGATGCCGTGGACGATGCCGCCTTCGATCTGCGCTTTGACCGCATCGGGATTTATTGCGCGTCCGCAGTCAACGGCGCACCAGATATTATGAAGCGTTATTTGTCCGGCTAACGGCGCGGAGAGTTCGACGACGAGCGCGACGATGCTGCCGAAACATTGGGAAAACGCGATTCCTTTGGCGCGACCGCTCGGAACAGTTCCGACCCAATTGGCGATGGCGGCAACTTTATCAAGCACGGCGAGTCCGCGCGGACTGGTTTGCAGATGTTGGCGGCGAAATTGATACGGATCAATCTGCGCGGCAAGCGCGAGTTCGTCCATCATACTTTCGACCGCGAAATCATTGATCGAATGCCCGACCGAACGCCAGTAACCGACCGGAATCGGCGACGGGTGAATCAGATGTTTGACGACGCGCGTTTTGAATGTGTAAGTCAAACCCGTCGCCGTCGTCGAACCTTCGACCGCCTGACCGTCAACCGTCGTCGAAGTCGGTCGTCTTTGCAGACCGATTGACGGCGAACAGTTTTTATAACTCCAGCTTTTAATACTTTTATCCGTGTCCAGACTGGCTTCGATGCGGACAACCGCCATCGGACGATATTGATCGCGCATATAATCTTCTTCGCGCGACCACATCAGTTTGACGGGGCGATTAATCGCCATTGCGACCTGAATCGTCTGACTGATAAAATCCTGCTCGAATTTACGTCCCAAACCGCCGCCTAAGAAAGTCGTGTTAACGTCAATCTGCGTAATCGGAAGTCCGGTCAAAGTCATCGCCGTGGCGACCGTCGCTGTTTGGCTCTGCGTCGGCGCCCAGATTTCGCAACGCTGCGACGTTCCCGCGCCGGATATTCTGACCGTGCAGTTCAACACTTCCATCGGCGCGTGAGCCTGATACGGCAGATAATATGTGTTAGTGATCGGTTTGCCCCAATTTAACTGCTTTCTGAGTGTTCCAACCTTTTCGGCGACGCGCGTGTCAGGTGCGCCGTTCGTCAAAAGATTTTCGGCTTGGGCAAATAAATCGGCACTGTTAATTGACTGCGACGAAGCCGGAATGTTCCAGTTTGCAGACACTTGCGAAGCCATTCGCATCGCCTTCCAAGTGTTGTCGGCGACAACGGCGAAAGCGTTAATCATTCCGGTCGTTTCGGTTCCGCGTCCCGTTCCGGCAAGCACCGAAAGCGGCACGAGCGCAATCGCGCCCGAAGGCGTGGCAGGCGTATTCACTAAAGTTCCGCCAAACGACGGACAATGTTTGACCGCCGCGTAAACCATATTCGGAAGGCGCACATCCATCCCGTAAATCGCGCTGCCGTCAACTTTAAGCGGAACATCAACGCGCTTGAGCGACGTTCCGATGTAACGCAGAGCATTGTCGGGAACAAGCGCAGGAGCAGGCGGCACAGGCATTTGCGCTGCTTGCTCCGCCAGTTGTCCGTAAGTTAAAAGTTCATTCGTTGCCGTGTTCGTCACGATTCCGTTGGCGGCGCGGCAGGTGTTGGCGGGAACATTCCACGTTTGCGCGGCGGCGGCGATCAGCATTTCGCGGGCGGTCGCGCCGGCAAGCCGCAACGATTGATAATATCCGCGCATACTGCCGCTGCCGACGGTCATCTGCGCGTTGTAGAGCGGATTTTTGTAAATCGCGTTTGCCGGTGCGGATTGAACCTTGACCTTTGTCCAGTCAACCATCAAATCTTCGGCGATAAGCTGGGCGAGTCCGGTCATAATTCCCTGTCCCATTTCCGAACTGCCGACTAAAATCGTTACCGATTCATCAAGTCCGATTTGCAGCCACGTTCCCAATTGCGCGGTCGTCGCGGCGGAATTAGGTCTTCCTTCGACGGGTAAAATATCGCCGAATTCCGATGCCGCTGAAATATTTTCCGTGCCTTTAAAGATCGAAGTCAACACAAACGCGCCGCCAATCGAACTGGCGATAAAACTCCGCCGACTCAGCCTATTTTCGTTTTTTTTAGTCATTGCATTACTCCCTTGATCAAAGCGCAAGAATCGCCGCGCGAATTCGTTGAAACGTGCCGCACGAACAGATATTGCTGACTTCGTTGATAATTTCCGCCTTCGGTCTGCCGTCGTTGAGTTCGCCGACGACTTCCATAATCATTCCCGATTGACAGAAACCGCACTGCGGAACCTGATGTTCGATCCATTTTTGCTGAACCGGATGCGAACGATCCGCCGAAAGTCCTTCAATCGTCGTGATCTGTTTGCCGACCGCGTTGCTGACATCGTATTCGCAGGTTCGCTCCGCCCGACCGTTAATCAAAACCGTGCAGGCTCCGCACAGTTCGCGCCCGCAGCCGTATTTCGTTCCGGTCAAGCCGATGACATCGCGCAAAACCCACAAAAGCGGCGTTGATGTATCAACATTCACTTGATAATTTACATTGTTGACATTCAGTGTAATCATTTTCGCTCCTTTTCCACCTGTAACGAAGAAGTTGAACTTATCGAAATTTTCTTTTCAGCCGATAAATCTTAAAAACATTTTGGGCTGGATTTTGTTTAAAACTCAAAAAACTCAAGCTGCGACAGCTTGATAACGAATATTGTGAAGAATTATTAGGAATAACAGTAACAATCACTCAAGGGAAATTAACCGCTATTATATGATGATAGTCGTCTGATAGCTACAAAAAATACATCTGCTCAAAAATAAATATCCAAAGATTATTATGCCGTCTAAAATTTGATGAACCTCAACTGTATGGCAAAATAAAATTTATGTCTCAAAACAAATACGATGTCGCCGTCATCGGCGGCGGACACAACGGTTTGACGTGCGCTTGTTATTTAGAAAGTACCTTGTGTGCAACTTAAAAATCATTTAAGTGAGCCAGTTGAAGCGGCTTGTTGCCGATTTGCATATTCAAAAAGACTGCCACTGTGTGGCTCATTATTTTTCTAAAGATTCGATTTTGATAATGCCATAAATCTTTAACTTTAATCTTGGTGATTTGAAATCTTTCGGTTAATTGTGAATTAACGGTTTCCACTAATTTGCGCCAATACTTGGTTTTTTTGACTAATTTGGCTTGTTCGGGCGACGTTTCCATATTCTTGCGAATCGGCGTAACTACTTGTGTAAGTTGGGTATCCGACCACAAACCTTGCTGATATTCGTCAATAAAGCCTTTGTCAGCAGGAACTGTTCCCGAAAAGCCTTCAATCAAAGAACCTAAATGATTGACATCGTGGGTGCGGGCTGAGAGCAGCGGGAAATGAGTAATCATCCCGCTTCGAGCGATTCTAAGCCCTAGTTTGAAGCCGTAATAATCCATCTTTTTGGCGGCACAATGACCAAATTCAGCCACCATCGGAAAGCGTTTATCGCGGAAACCGCCGCGCGTGTAAGTGCAAACCGGCAGCGGCAGTGTGTCAATTGATTGAATTTGGTCGTGCTGTTGGTCAGCCATTCGGACCAGCAAGGATTGGCAGAGCAATTTCGCCTGCCAGAGGTTCGCCGACTGCCGAACAAAAGTAGTGCGGTCGGGCAAGTTGGGAAAATAGTGCAAATAATGACGTTTGAAATAGTTGTAAATCTCCGTATCTTCGTGCAGTTTGAAGAACTCGCCGCAGATTTCAATCGTGATAACTTCCGCGTCAGTCAGTTTCGGCGGGAAGCCTTTGGTGCGAAATTTATGTGTTTTTTCGATAATTTGCATAGTTTCGACTACCAAACAATAAGCAGAAATGATAAAAATATCTCGTTCCATTAAGTTAAACTCCTGTAAAATTGGGTTTTGTCACTTTCATTTTACAAGGATTTAGCTTTTTGGAACACTAACTTTTTAGTTGCACACAAGGTAGAAAGTATATTTCCACTTGCGGAAATTATCGCGCCGACACATTTTCTATTATCACAATCAAATGAATTAAAGTTTTTTACTTTCCATTTCATCAGCGAATCGAAGTAATTATATCTGAATAAAATCATCTTTTTGTTTGGTAAAATAAGCCATTCCGAAAAGAAGTATTTTCCGCCGACTTGGATTGCACTGATTTTTTCCTGATTTATTTTTACTTCATCAACTAATTTCTTTTTGTTCGTCGAATTTATCTGTTCATAAAATTCATTTTCTAATGATGCGCCAAAAGAAGAATCCGTATCAAAATTCAATCTGAATTCTTCTTCTGGATGAACGAAAATATAATTTTTTAACCAGTTTACGGAGAAAACCAAATTTTTATAACTTTCGATTTTCTCATTGAAAACATCAATATTTTTTATCGCCCCTTTTTCGTAAGGAAGTTCTAAAAGTATTGAAAAGTTTTTCGGAAAATCTTTTCTGCGAAGAATTGCTGAGAAAAAACCATCACCTTCTTTTTCATAAATGAATGCCGTTTGAACTTCAAAACTTTTTCTTAATTCTTTTAATTCTTTCGGGGTTTTTTCTTCAACTTCGAGCAAATTCCATTTATCTTCGATTTCGTCCATTACGGCTTTCGCTAATTCCTCTCTTAAATCTTCGCCGATTAAACGCCTTTTATTAGCTGATTTTTCAGGCATCAAATTAGAAATTGCGTGAGAAATGTGCGCGTTGAAAGTCGTGATTTTTCTACCGTTTTTTTTGACTTGCCAAGGCAATGAAAGCATCGTTTGCGAATCGGAAAAGATTTTCGTTTTGCTGCCGTTTTTTTCTGTAATTTCAACCGACATTTCGGGATAATAATCGCTTGCCGTGAAGAAAAACAAACCGGAAAAAGTTTGTTTTATAACTTCGGGATTTTTAAGTGATTTGAAATAAAGAGTTTTCTGAGTCGGCAAAGCATCCCCCAAACGCTCCGTAAGATAACCGTTAAAATCCTGACTAAAATTTTCATTCAGCCATTTTTTTGTAACGCCGAGATTTTCCATTTGCGGATAATTGATTTTAGTTTCGCCGATTGCTTTAAGTAGATCATCTACGAACTTTTTTTCAACTTTGTTTCCGTTGAGTGAGTAAATACCTTTTTCATTTTTAATTAACAATTCGCTGTAGTTTTCCTCTCCATTCCATCCGGCAGATGAAGTGATTTTTACTTCCTTGACTTGACGAGTTTGAGCAAAACTCTTTGAGGAATTGAGAGAAAGCAAAACAGCGAAAAAGAGAAAGAGAATTTTCTTCATAAGATTTATCGAATTGATTTGTTAAATTGCTAGACTTCTCGTTAGATGCCTAAAATATAAAAAAGTTCCTTTGACCGAAAATTTATGAATAAGACTTACGATGTCGCCGTCATCGGCGGCGGACACAACGGTTTGACGTGCGCTTGTTATCTGGCGAAAGCGGGTTTGAAAGTCGTCGTTTTGGAGCGGCGGCATATCGTCGGCGGCGCGGTTTGCACGCAGGATGATTTGATTGAGGGTTATAAAATTGATGTCGGTTCGTCGGCGCATATTATGATTCATCTCACGCCGGTAATTCAGGATTTGGAACTGACGAAATTCGGTTTGGAATATATTGACTGCGACCCGTTTGCGTTTGCGCCTTTGCCCGACGGGACGGGCGCGATTTATTTTTGGAAGGACGTTGATAAAACCTGCGAATCCATTGCGAAAATCTCGCCCGAAGACGCGGAGCGTTATAAAAAATTCGTCACCGAATGGGAGAAGTTGAACGAAGGCGTTTTTCAGGCGTTTTTGAAACCGCCGACGATGTTGAATTTGGGCAGGCATATGGTTTTCGGCACGAAGTCGAAAAATCCGGCTGATATGGTTCGCAAACTGATGACTTCGTATGGCGCGTTGGTCAAGCAGACGTTCAAACACGAAGGCTTACGCGCGGCGATGGCGTGGCTTGCGGCACAAAGCGGACCGCCGCCGACGGCGATGGCGAGCGGCGACTTCTTAGGCTGGCATTCGATGATTCACAAAAGCGGTGTCAAACGTCCGCGAGGCGGTTCGGGCGCGTTGACGCAGGCGATGGCAAAATGCCTCGAACATCACGGCGGCGAAGTTTTATTAAGCGCGGAAGTCGCTAAAATCGAAGTCGAAGCAGGCGAAACCGGCGGCATAATTTTAGAAGACGGCACGCGCATCGAAGCAACGCGAATCGTTTCAAACGCGCACGTTCACACGACTTTTTTGAAATTGATCGGCAAAGAAAATCTACCCGAAGGACTCGCGGAAAGAATCGAAAACGTCAGAATCGGCAACGGTTTCGGGATGATTGTCCGCTGCGCCGTTTCCGAATTACCCGATTATCTATCCGCGCCAAACGGCGGAAAATCGGCAGATTGTCATCACGGTTTGCAGCTTATGTGTCCGACAATGGATTATCTCGACCGCAGTTACGCCGATTATCTAAACGGCATCCCGTCAAAAAATCCCGGCGCACTGGCGATGACTTTTTCTTCGCTAGACCCGACGCTCGCGCCCGCCGGCAACCACACGCTGTTCATCTGGGGACAATACTATCCTTACGAATTATCAAATGGTGAAAACTGGAAAGACATCGAAGACCGCGAAGCCGACAAATTAATTGATGTCGTCAACTCTTACGCGCCAAACGTCAAAAATTCGATCATCAAACGCTTCGTCCAATCGCCTTTAGATTTAGAACAACGCCTCGGATTATTAAGAGGAAACGTAATGCACGTCGAAATGGACTTCGACCAGATGTTTATGTTCCGCCCGCTGCCCGAAATGTCCGCCTACAAAACCCCGATCAAAAATCTATATTTGACCGGCGCATCAACCCATCCCGGCGGCGGAGTCTTCGCGGCAAGCGGACACAACACGGCGCAGGTTATTTTGAAAGATGTCAAAGGCGGTTGGTTTTAAATCACCAAAATCTAGGTTGATTTGATGTTTTGGGTTTTTGATTTGCAGTTTTTTTAGAGACAACAGGCTGATTGGTTTTACTTGAAAGCCGTTCTTGAATTATTTCAATATAGTTGGATTCGATCTCGATTCCGATATAGTCTAATTTGAGTTTTTGTGCCGCGATCAAAGTCGTGCCTGTTCCTGCGAAAGGATCAAGCACAATGTTCTCGTTATTCAACGGAACGAGCGTTTCCAAAAGTTTTACAATTAAATCCAAAGGTTTAATCGTGCAATGAACATCAAATTTTTCATCACTTCCTTTTGAGTAGCCTTCAAGAATATTCGATTGAAAAGAACCGTCGGAAAGAATTGTTTTTAACGCGCCGATACCGTTTAATTCCAATGTTTCGAGATAATTATTGATTAAAGGCTTTTGCACCAAAACGATTGCTTCCCATTCATTTCTGAAACAAGTGTGCCAACCTTTCCATTTTTCCGCGTCAGCCGGATTTTCTTTAGCGATTTTTTTTTCGACATTCAAGCCTTTCGGAATCCCTGAATGCCGCCGATAAACCAAACAATCGCGGGCGTAAAAGCCGGATTCTTCCAATGCTACCTGAACGTGAGCAAGCGTTCTCGTGCTGCTGAAAACCGCGACAAATGCCCCGGCTTTACAAACTCTGAATAATTCTCCGCACCATTCTTCGCACCATTTTCGATATTCTTTGATGTTTTCGCGGTTGCGTTCATACCATCTTTCGTTGCGAACACCGCCTGCCAAACCGCTTCCGTAAGGTATATTTTTGACCAGCGTCGAACTTTCTTTGACGCGACTGATTCGTCTTTGAATTTCCTCGTGATTCCACGTTCTGCCGATAAATTCATAGTTATACGGTGGATCGGTAACGACACAGGCTATCGAATTATCCGCAACTTTTTTTAGAACTTCACGGCAATCGCCCGCATAAAGTTTTTCTATCATAAATTTATCGCTCGATATTAAAAGATTCGTCTGTTTTCAGATTTTTCAGCCAATCGTATAAATCGAAAGAAGTTTTATCGAAAATATACTCAAAAGATTTTTCGTCCTCTAAAACATTCCATCCGCCGCTTTTGCAGGCAGTTATTGCGGCTGACAAATTATCTTTTCTGACGATTAATAAAACAGGATTCAAGCCTTGTTGTTTGAAAAGTTTTCCGTATTGCCTGAACTTTTTCAGCGTTCCCGAATCGCCCGAACCGATTCTGTATTTTGTGTCAATCGCATCTTTTCCGACGATGCAATCGCAAGGCTCATCGCTTCCGATTCTCAATGCTGGCTGATAATTTTCGCAAGAGGATTCAAACAATTGGCAGACAAGCCTTTGCCAACACATTCCTAATTCTCTGCCCCAATATTGACGATTTTCTCTTTTCAAAATCGGAGTGATCCCGAAAACATCCATCAAAACATCGTGATCTTCGTTTTCTTCTCTATATACTTTCTCAGCAAATGAGTCTTTGTATTGGTCTAAAATTTTGCGAAGTTGAGTCTCAATATTTGATTTCATAAGCGGCAATTTTCCGTAAATTTTATCAGATTTGAACGTAATAACAATCTGAAATCGAAGTAATTTACCAAATACTCAAGTAAAAGCAAAATTATTATCTTTTCGCGCTACCCGAAATGTCCGCCTACAAAACGCCGATCAAAAATCTCTATTTAACCGGCGCATCAACCCATCCCGGCGGCGGAGTCTTCGCGGCATCAGGACACAACACGGCGCAGGTTGTTTTGAAGGATGTCAAAGGCGGTTGGTTTTAATTTTTCGCCAAGCTATACCAGGTCGCCCGCGCTTTGCCTGACTGCGTAAGAAAATTATCGTTGACGAGTTCGCGCAGACGCACTTTGAGCGTGTTGCGATTGGCTTGCGTCAGAGTTTCGAGATCGGAAATCGTCAGTCTTTCGTGTTCGCGCACGAGCGTCAAAATTTCGTTCGAGAGTTTCGGCAGTTTGACGAGCAGAAGCCGTTCGCGTTCGAGTTTCTTACTTAAACGGTCTTTTTGTTTTTTCAGACATTGCAGAAAAAATAAAACCCAACTTTGCCAATCGGTTTCATCTTCCGTGAGAGTTTTTTGCGTGCGGCGCAAAGCGTTGTAATACAGGTCTTTGTTGTCTTCGATTACGCTTTCGAGCGAGGCGTAAGGCATATATTCATAGCCGTTTTTCAAAAGCAAAAGCGTCGTCAAAATCCGCGAGAGTCTCCCGTTTCCGTCTTGAAAAGGATGCACGGCGAGAAAACAAACAATAAAAACCGCCGTTTTCAAAAGCGGATGAATCGTTGTTTCTTCACCAAGCCAGCCGACTAATTTTGCCATCTCGAACGGCGTTTGAAACGGCGAAACCGTCGCAAAAACTACGCCGATTTCTTTTCCGTCCACGTCAAAAGCAACCACGTTATTTGAAAGAGTTTTATACTTTCCGCGATGTGAAACGTCTTTGCCGGTGAATTTTAAGAGTATCGAATGAAGCTGCTTGATGTGATTTTCGCTCAAAGACAACTCGCGCCACGACTCGAAAACGATTTCCATCGCTTCGGCATATCCGGCAACTTCTTCCTCGTCGCGTGATCTGAAAGAATAGGTTTTCAGATTTACCAGAAGAGTTTCAACTTCTCTATCGGTTAGCTTTACGCCTTCGATGCGGGTTGAAGAACCGACGCTCTCAATCGTCGCCACGCTCCGCAATGCCGATAATCTTTCAGGCGAAAGCGAACTGAATGTTTCCCATTTCCCTTTGAATTCATCAATCTCCGAAATCAAATTCAGAATTTCGTGCGAAGGTTTTAATTCGTCGGAAACTTTTTCGAGTGCTTCGAGCATACCCAATAATATACCCGATCATACCCGATTAGCAATAGAGATTATCGGCTTATCTATGCGGAGTTTTTGCCGCAAGCGGACACAACACGGCGCAGGTTGTTTTGAAAGATGTGAAGGGCAGTTGGTTTTAATGTTCAAAAGAAATATCACTCAAAATTCTCAAATATGTCGGGTCTATAACTACTGTAATCATTTGTTTAAATCCTCGGTAAGTTTTCATATCTTCAAAGATAATTGTGTGAAGAAATAGCGAAGGCGGATTTTTTGATTTTTTAAAAGCATTAATCCAAAACTCTGCAATTCTAAATAGATAATCTGGATATTTATGTTTAGGACAATAAACAAGTAAAAATGCTTCTGCGGTTTTGGATTCTTTGCACGATATTTTCAACTTTTCTAACTCTTTGCCTTTTCCAAATATATCTTCATAATCCCATTCCCACTCGGCAAACAATAAAATTTGAGGTTCGTCTTCATTTGTTTCGATTACCGCATCTCGCTTGCCGTGACATTCAAATTTGCAAATCAAATTAAACATTTTAGAAGTTTGCGCGATTGCAAAAGCCGTGTGATATGTCCAATTACTTCTCGTTGCTCCGATAGTGCCGTTCTTGAGTTGATAATTCGGCGTATCGCCTAAAAACATCTGTGCGAAAGCAAGAGAAAAAGCAAAATTTGGATCAACAATAGACGGTATAACTTCTACAATTGAACTTAATTTGCCTTCGATTTCTTTATATTCAGAAATTTGTTCGTTCATAACAACTTGGATTTTACCAAATTGATAACAAAAGCCGTATTGATAATTTTCATAAGGCTTCGCGCAATACGGCGCGAGTCGTTCTGAAAGATATAAATGGCGGTTGTTTTTAAAGAATTGTTTTATTGGTTTTCTGATTCAACTAATGAATCTGTTGATTCAATTTCACCAAATATACGGTTGATATAAAATTCTATTTCTCCATCTGTCAATAACGTAGCCCAACTACCGATTAAATTACTCAGTTTGAGTCTGTCAGTTGAGTTTTCAGAACTAATAAAAAGATCATAACTACAACAGGCAGCAACTTTGTTCAACAAATTAATGCCAAAATTTGGCAGAATTCGATATTTACTTCCGACTAATAATTTTTGAGAAGATAAAGGTAGAAAAACATTAATTAAATTTTCTTTGCTATCATCAAACAACCTAAATCTTCTTTTTCCGACTACTTCAAACAGACAACCGGCATCACTCAAAATTAATGAAGTTTTAACTGATATTACAAACCAACTCAATCCAGAGTAATCCTCTATTTTGTTTTCGATAACAGGTTTTCCCTTCAGGCGATTGATGTGCGCTTTTTTGATTATCTCCGGCAAATCACTTTTAATTTGAGAAAAACCTTTGATTAATTCTTGAGTATATTCCGGCAAATCAGTTTTTGCTTGTTTGGGTAACTCTTTAAGAAACTTTGCATAAAATTTTTCTTTTTCGGAAGCGATTTTAGATGTAGTGATGCCCTGTGACTTCAATAATTCGGTATTTTCTTTGAGTAACGGTTCTACACTTTCTTGCCAAACTTTTTCAAATTGTTTTTTTATAAATATTGGTTGATTGAGAATTATCTTTTCAAGATTTTTAGGATTAGACACATATTGATCTAATCTTTGAGTTATATTTTCTGAAAAGTCATAAAACGAGCTTCTAAAATTCTTTGTCCTAATAATCAAATGAGAAATGAAATCGGTGATTTCATTTCTTAAAAAATCTACATTCCCTTCTACTTTTCTTAATTTGTTAATCAAAGGTGAAAATTTATTAGCTTCCAAATCCGTCAAAATGTCATCGGCATATACATCTTCTCCCTCTTTGCCATAAAAATTATTTTCGATATTTATATTTTTCGTATTTCCCTCAAAGACAGTTGAATTTTTTCGATACGCCCAAGTAAAAACTTCTTCCCCATCAACTCGGCTTGCAAAGCCTTTCATCAAAAATCTTGGAATAATGTGTTGTCTGGTTCCCGACATAACTTATATTTTATTGACTTTATTTTACCTAAACTAATCATTTATCGCACTACCCGAAATTCCAAATATCTTTCGGTTCGATGGTTTTTATGTAAGTGTTTTTAATCGTTGAAAGATAACATTAGAAATTACTTTTGTCTTGCTAAAAACAATGTTTGCGACGGAATCCAACCGAGGGCAAATTTGTCTGCCCGTTCTAGCCATTTATCAATTCGTGCGGTTGGCGAAACGGATTCGCCCCAATATTCGACGAAAAGCGCGTCTTCAATTCTGAGCGCGGCGGCGAGCATTTCGTCTTCAATCGCTTGAATTGCCCGTTGAATATAAATGCCGCCGCGAGTTTTATCTTTGACGTGCGCGACGCTGCCTGCCGAAAATAAATCGCGGGCTTGCGAAACGAGAACGCCGTGATAGGTGAGAAGATACATCGCCACGTCGTTGTATTTATTTTTGACACGCGAACCGGCGACGACTTTGGGGCATAAGAGTGTTGCTTCTGCGCGTAATTTCGTTTTTTCTTCAGGCGGCAGATCAATGTAAAGTCTGACTTGAATCGGCAGAGTGTGTTCGGGTTCGGCTTTTTCTTCGAGCCACCATAAACGCTCACCATCCTTCAAACGCTTTTTCGCGTAATCGCGGATGTAGCGCATTTTGCTTTCGGTCGGCAGTGCGCTGAATTCCGCATAAGAGATTTTCATTAAATCGAACAGCGAAGATTTCGCTCCTAATTCCAATTCAAAACGCGGAACGTGCGAGGTGCGAACGTGAATCACGCAGTCGTCGTAACGCGCCCATTTGACTTCCGGCGTGCCGCCCATTTTGCCGAAAACAACGTAAATGTGGATGACTTCCTGATTGCGGAAGGTTTCAAAGACGCTGTTGGCGACGCTGCGCCAGGTGTCTTTGGCAGTGAATTTTACTTCAACGCCGAATTCGCCGACGGCGATGTCGGGGAAAATATATGGGTGCGGATTGTAGTCAACGGCGATTTTGTATGCGCCGCCGAGTTGTTCGAGAACTTCACGGACGCGGTTTTCAAATGATTTGGAAGTCGTGAATAAATTTTGTCTGGATTCTGCGGTTAATTGCGCGGCAACCGAATCAAGCAAGGTTTCAAATTGTTCTTCGGTCATACGATTTCGTGAGCTAAACATTCAGCAACCGATTTAGCGATGTGCCACGCGAGAACGGGCGGCACGGCATTGCCGATCTGTCGTTCGGTTTCGCGCAGTTTTGAATCGAAAATAAAATCGTCGGGAAACGATTGAATGCGCGCCGCTTCGCGCATCGAGATTCGGCGCGGCAAAGAATAATGAAACTGAATATTGCCGTGACATTCGGCGCGAATCGTAAAACCGGGACGATCCGCGAAAAGATGGCGATTGCCTTGTTCGCCGCTGACATTCGCCGCGCTCCAGATGTGATTGACCGATTCGTCCATTTCCTTCGATTCGAGGTCGCCGATGGCTTCGGACGCAGTAATCCAATTTTCTTTGGAAAGCTCAGGTTCGGGCGGCGCGAATTTCTCAATATTTTTTAATGTGCCAACGATAAAAACTCTTTCCCTACTCTGCGGAACGCCGTAATCCGCCGCGTGATAAAGTTGGTGTGAAACGTCATAGCCGAGCGAATTAAAATCTTTCATAATTTGCAGAAACGAATCTCTGCGCGTTTTCAAAAGCAATCCTTTAACATTTTCAGCAACGAAAACTTTCGGTTTGACGATCTTAATCGCTTCGACCATCGCGCTATACAAACTGCTTCGTTTGCCGTTTATTCCCAAGCCTTTGCCGTTAATCGAAAGGTCTTGACACGGAAATCCGCCGATCAAAACGTCCGCGCTCGTCGGCAGTCGGTTCATAAAATCCCAAATGTCGCCGCAGTGAATATTTTCATCCAAATTTCGCCGATACGTCCGGCACGCCGATTGATTTAGTTCGTTCGCCCAGATTATTTTGAACGGATTTTTTGCGTATTTGCGCCTGAAAAACGAAAATCCGCCGCGAAACCCCAAATCCATCCCGCCGCAGCCTGAAAATAAAGAAACGACCGAATAATTTTGCGTATGAACTTGTTTTTTCGTTGCTCTGGTTGGAAAAAGATTTTGTTGTATTCGAGTTTCGTTGAACATAACATTTATTACATAGTGAAAAAAATTCCTAGTCAAATCAAAAAATCTTCAAACATTATCAAACTGAACAAATTAGAAATGTTTTATTCAACAATCGTTTTCACAAAAGCCGAATTGTTCATTTCCGCGCCGCTCGAAATTCAAATAGTCTTTCGGCGGATTGTGTATAATCGGATGGAATATGAAGATTTTTTTGTTAATTTTGTCGTTATCAATCAGTGTTTTCGCACAGCAGAATGTTTCGGAAAAACTCGATGAGAAGCTGCGGGAATTACAGGTGAAATCGGGGTTTCCGGGTTTTGCGGTTGCGATTGTTAATGAAAATGGTACGTTGTATCAAAACGGTTTCGGGTTTGCCGATGTCAAAAGCAAAACGCCATACACGACGCGGACGATTCAGCCGGTCGGGTCGGTCAGTAAAACCGTGATTGGCGCGGCGTTGATGAAGGCGGTGGAGATGAAGCTGTTTTCGCTTGAAACGAATGTTAACGAGATTCTGCCGTTTAAAATTTATAATCCGAATTTTCCGAAGGCTGAAATCACCATCAAACAGCTTGCGACGCACACTTCGAGCATCGTTGACCGCGAAGAAATTTACGAGAAAACTTACATTAAAGCGAAAAAAGCAAATGTTTCGCTCGGTGATTTTTTTAAAGATTATTTGAGCGTCAAGGGCAAGTATTACAGCGCGAAAAACTTTGATAAAAATGACGCGGGCGCGGCGTTTAATTATACGAATATCGGCGCGGCTCTGGCGGCGTATCTGATTGAAATTAAAAGCGGAATGACGTTTGCGGATTTTACGGCGGAGTATGTTTTCGCGCCGCTTGAAATGAATAATTCACACTGGTTTTATGACGATGCGAAGGCGAAAAATTACGCGACGCTTTATGATCCAAAACGCAAACCTCTGCCCGTTTATTCTTCGATTACCTATCCTGACGGAAGTTTGAAAACTTCGGTTGAAGATTTGAGTAAATATTTGCGCGAAATTATCAGAGGTTTCGCGGGCGACGGCGTAATCCTGTCGAAAGATTCGTTTCAAACGATGCTCGGAAAACAGTTTGCGATTGATAAACTGCCGTTCAAAATCAATCCGAGAGAGCCGAATCAAGGAATTTTTTTCGTGCATCGCAAAAACGGACTAATTGGACATACCGGCAGCGATCCGGGCGTTTCGGCGTTTATGTTTTTCAACCCGAAAACGAAAATCGGCAAAATTTTCATCACCAATATTGACATCGGTGAAGATGAAAAACTCGCTGCACAATTCGTCGAAATCTGGCGGGTTTTAGAAGATAATGAAAACTCGTTGAACTGACAAATCTTTGATTAAGCCTTTCATACAAAACATTTACTGCGCCGCGTTGTTTTTCTCGAACCATTCGATAATCTGCGGATATAAATCGGCGAGCGTTTGATTCGGTCGGCGGTTTTTGTATAACTCGACCAGAAATTTATCGAAATTTTCAAATTGCGGAAATCCGCGCCATTTGGTCATCATCGTTTCAACCGAAGCGATCATTTTGTCCTGTTCCTGCGGCGGCGCGTAATCCGCGATTCGCAGGCTGACCAACGCCCAATTCATATATTCGTTGAAAGCCGCGTTGCCGCTGTAATAATCTGCGCCTTTGCTTTTTGCAACCCAAAAATTGCGGTTGCTGATGGCTTTGGCGATGCGGTCGGAGTATTTTTCGGCTTCGGGATTGATGTCGCCGTGATTGATTTCGGTAAAAACGATGTTTCCGCGAAAGATGTTTGCCGCCGCTTCCGATAAATTATTACCCGCAAATTTCTGTTTCAAATCTTCGGGATACGGGAAATTGACGTGCGGCTGAAGTTCTTTAAACTTGTTGCTTTCGCCCTGAAACGCGCCGACTTCAAGCGGCGATTTTTCGATAATTGTGCGTCGTTCTTCGGCTGAAAGTTTTCTGATTTGCCGTGTTAATTGATAATCTTCGAGCCAACTTTTAAAGCACATTATCTTTCAACCTTTTCCAACAGTTGCGGCACGCTCATTACGTCTTTGCCATCCGCGCCGCGTTTCCAGACGAAATGTTTCAACGGCGCGGGCGGCGGCATAAAGTCGCTGTCAATATCACCGTTGTCGTGATCGGTCAGCCACGGATTTTTTGTAAAACTGACTTCGCGTTCTTCGACTTTTCCCGTTTCCGTGTCAATTATCCAAAGCGTCAGAAATTCTTCCGAGCCTTTTTTTCGCTTAAGAGAATCGGGCAGTTCGACGATTGTTTTCATATCGGGCGAAACTCCGACGACGAACAGCGACAGCACGGAAGCCGTTTGTCCCGCGAGCGGAATTACTTTTAGGTCAATTTTCTCGCCCGTTTCCGTATTGAAATAAAATTTGCTGAATAAAATCCAGCGTCCGTCGTCGTTGGTCCAGGTGTTCGGCAAACCTTCGTCAATCGTTTGCAGGTCGGGCTGGTCGTTTTTGATTCGCAGAAAATATGTCTTATCGAAGGAATCATTAATACAGCGCAAAACTTCGACTTTCAGATTCGGGCTGCCGTCGCACCAATTCAAATTTTCGGCGAAATCCTTATCATTCGGCGGCGACCATTTCTTTCCGTTGAAGAAAAACTCTGCTCGACGCTGCGATAAATCGGTTCGCGTCCGATGTTTATACTGACGACGCGCTTGGCAAATTTCAGTCTGCCGCGCTCTGTTTTTGCATTGTCGTAACCGCCGCAAGCTGCGCCGCAAAGCACTAAAAGCAGCAAGATGCTGAATAAAACGACTGATTTAATAAGATTTTTTTTCATTTGTAAAATAATTCCGACGGTTGAAATCAATAAAAGTTTCCGCACCGGACAAAATTCAGTTCGGATAAACGAGTCGGTCTTTCCCGTTTTCGTCTTTTTCCCAGACCAGTTTGCTCTTAAATTCGGTCAGCCATTTGACGGGCAGAAATTCGTGTTCATTTTCGGCAAACGGGTAATCTTTAACTTTCAATTCGAGAATTTTCGCTTTGCCGGTTTTGGCTTCGATCAGCCAAAACGCCGCGATGCCGTCTTTCTGCCGCTGCTGAAATTTGTCGCATTGCTTTTGATATTCCGCCATATTGACGACTTTGCCCGAATCGTCACGGGCAAAGTCATAGCAAAAATCGCGGAAGACAATCGTTTCCAAATCGGGCGAAGCGGCGATGAAATATTTGTCGGGAGTATCGGGCAAACCTTTTATTTCTCTCTTTTCGGAAGTTTCGACATTGAAAAAATAGTTTCTGAAAATCAGCCAACGCCCGTCGTCCGACCATTTGCCCGAATCGTCCGCCTTGTTGAATTCTTGTGCGGAAGCCGTGACGAGTTCCGGTTCGTCGCCTTTCATTCGGATGATATAAATTACTTTTTTCATATCTTTGTAACTCGAACATTTCAGAGCTTCGACGGCTTGGTTCGGACTTTCTTCACAGGTCGTGTTTTTTATATCTATTTCTGTGGGAATCCGGCGATAACCGTTGACCGTAATTTCACGATCATTGACATACCAGCCTTCGCTTCCGTGCGTTCCGGCGGGACCGAAACGGAGATATTCGATATATTGCAGCCTGCCGCTTTGGTGAATCTCAGTCTTTTTTTCGCCCCAAAAACAGCCGACGGCGAACAGCGGCAAAACTAATAAAGGCAATAGCGAATTTAATTTTTTCATCAATTTTTTACGCGCTCCCGTTCAGACCGAGAATGCCGCCGAAACTTTCGCGGGCAACTTTCTGATAGCTGTTGTTTTGGACGACGATACAGTTTGAATTTTCCCACGCGGGAATTCGCGCCGAAAGCCACGGCTGACCCGCATATTCGGCGGCGGTCAAAATTCGCGGCGCAGCGTCCACAACCGCGATATAATTCGGATCGTTCGGCTCGCGCAATTTGAAAGCGTTGTAATGTTCGTCGTAAAGTTGATCCATTAGTTTTTTCGTGCCTTCCGCCAAATCCGCCGCGAAATTTTCGGGGACAAGCAGAAAATATTGGTAAGTCATCGTGTCCGACGGAGCAAAATCTCCGCTCGCCTGTTGTATCATCAGCGTCAGCATCACATCTGCCGTCGCAACGTGGTAATTCATATTTTTATTTACTCCTTTTTCTTGATTTCGATTCATTTCAAATCGTCACATTTTTTTCAGCCATTCAAGTTTCGCTTCGTAAATCTCGCGCCGTTTAACAACCGTGCGCCAGCAAATTATCAAACTGCCGTCCGCGAGAATCTCGGCGCGATACGGCGTTTCCGTATTCGTGACGAAAAAATCCTTCGCTTTTTGGGAAAAATCGTCGCCGCTTGTGTCCGCAAGGCGAATCGCTTTTTGCACAAATTCATCGCTCACGCTGTTCGGCGCAAACGAAACGGCGAGGAACTGCGTGAAACTTGCCGACGGCACGCCGTTAATCATCGTGGTTGATTTTAAATACCATTCCCACCAGCAAAACTCGACACTCGCGCCGTTTGCCATAGTTAAATTCGCCTTGCAGCAAAAAATATTGTCGCTTGCGCCCAAACTTTCGCGGACAATCGCGGGCGAATTTTCGGTCGTGTAAAGCGAATGATCTTTGTAAAAATTCGCCATTCCGTTTTCGATGCGCTTGCGGCGCACATAAAGCGAAACGATGAACGCAACAAGTCCGGCAAAAATTATTAAAGCAACGTAGCTGTTCATAAATTTATTTGCGCGTCGCTATTTCCGAACCGAGATAATCGTTCCCGATGATTCCCCACGCGGCTTCGAGCCGGTCGCCTTTGATGTCGTAAACAACGTAGCCGCATTGTTTAAGTCCCAAACCCGCGCCGAAATAATCGCCGACTTTAATGCCTGTGCCGATGTATTTAGCTTTGCCGCCGCTCGTAAAAGCGAAATGATATACGTCGGATTTGCTGCCGGCGACGTAAAGTTCGCCTCGATAATCCGTTCCGTCGGTGTCCGTTCCGGTGACGGTGAAAATTCCGCCGCGCTTGTCTTCTTTGAGCAAAAATGCGTTTTGCGTTCCGATTTTATTAAATCCCCAGCCGCCTAATTTGCCGTTCAGAGTCTTTTCGCCGATTTTGTAAATCGCCGCGCCGCAGCCTTTGCCGTTGTCGCCCGCGCCGTAGCCGACCGCCACCAGATTGCCGTCGCGCACGCCTACGCCGTCGTAAGCCGAGCCGCCGGCATTCCAGCTAAATTGATAAACTTCGTCCTGTTTTCTAATCGTCAGATCGCCGTCGTATGCCTGATTGCTCAGATTTTTCCCCGTAATGCTGTAACTTCCTTCGAGGTCGTCGGAAGATTTCGGCGAATCGGGTGAATCTTTCGGTGTCGAAACCGTCACGACTTTTTTGTCGTTCGGAGTGCTGCCAATCGTTGATTTATTGTCGTTTGCATCGTCCGTTTTTTTCGCTTCCGATTGGGAACAACCCAATGCAGCCAAAATTAAAATTGCCAGGATGATCAAATTTGTCGTTAAATTTTTCATAATTTTTTCCTCTGTGTTTAAATTAAATTTTGTGTTTCCCAGTGTTCTTTAGATTGTTTTTTGCTTTTATTGATTCGGTTTTGTAACGGCTCCGAATTTGAAATTGTTATTTTTATCCCGCGCCTCTGCTGTATCACTTTTGTAAATCTCGAAGGTTGCGGCATCCGCATTGGCGACGATTTCCGGTTGGTCTTCCTGATGTAAACCAAACCAAACATTAGTTTTATCTTTGCCGTAGCCGTTGCTGAGTCCGACAAATGTTGCGGCATCGGCTTTGTCCAGTTTTTTATCGCACCAGAAAACGCTTTTGCCGTCTTTGGCGTAATTAAAGGTATTTTCAGTCGCAAATACCTTAAAATTTGTCGTATCTGCGCCGCTGATTTTGCTCGATTTCCAGTAAATATTTTTCGCGTCTTTTGAATAATCCGACGCGAGAATCTCAAAGTTTGCGGGATCGTCGCTGAATTTTTGAACGGCGTAAAAAACGTGCCGCGCATCCGTATGAATATTTTCGTTCAAGATTTTGTGCGTCGCGGCATCGCAGTTTTCGACTTTTACGCCGTCGTAAAAAACGCTTTTTTTATCTTTGGCATATTTTTCGAGATAGCCGGGAACGACTTCAAACGTGTCGGAATCCGCGCCTTCGATAATTTTTTCGAGCGTGTAAACGTGATTTTTATCTTTGAAATAGCGCGTCGAACCGACCGGCGCGAAAGTCGCGGCATCAATCGTTTCGGGAAAAATCGCTTTCGCGCCGTAAAAGACTTTCGCGCCGTCGGTTGAAAAAGTTTCCCGGTCGTTCGGGGCGGGATTCTGAACGATAAACTTAAAGTTTTTCGGTGCATCGCTCAATACCGCATCGTTATAAAAAACGTGATTTCGGTCGGCGGCGTAAGGCTTTCGGAGAACTTTGAAACTCGCGCCGTCGCTCTGCGGAATAATTCTGCCGTCGAGATAAGCGTTGTTTTTATCCGTTGCGTAATCCTGTTCGATAACTTTAAAAGTCGCCGCATCAGCTTCCGTTATTTCCCGCGATTGCGGTGCGCCGAATCCCGACAAACCGCTGTAATAAATGACTTTGCCGTTTTCAATTAAATAGCCGCCGGCGATGTTTTTCGTGCCTTTTTGTGCCGTCGCCAAAATAATCCAGACGGCTGCGCCGATAACTGCAAACGCGCATAGCCCGATTACCGAACAGGCGATCAATATTATTTTTCCGTTTGAGATTTTCATAAAATTGAATTACTTAATCGTCGCCGGTTTTGCGAAAAGTTCGTAAAAAGGCAGATTTTTGACGGTCAGATAAACGGGCGCGGCTTCATCGAGAAAGTTTTTGTCTTTGATTTTGCGACCTGTCTTCAAATCGAAATTTTTGAACTTCGAGCCGGTTAATTTGCCGTCCGCGCCGTAGAATTTCGCTCGAATAACTTGACGATTGCCGTAAGTCGTATTGAGATTTTCTTCCGTTTTCGCCAGCGTGCCGTCTTCCCGAAAGTAATAAATCACGGTTTGCGCCCAGTCGCCCGACGGACTTTGAAACTTGAAATTCGCCGCGACGAGTTTGCCGTTTTTCGTCCAAACCAACGCGCTTTCGTTGTATTTGTCTTCGTGCCGAACGATTGCGAGCTTTTTATCGCCGCCGAATTCCTGCCAGTTTTCCGCCGTTTTTTCCGCTTCCGCGACGTTGGCGAAAACACGCGCCGGTTTCGGATTCAGCTTGACGAACCGCTCGACTTTCTTGCTGTAGTTTTCAGCCGCCGCAGTGTCCGCTTTTCGATTAGTTTTTTTAATCGTCTGCGCCGCCCCGAAGACCGTTAAACTAAAGCAAAATAAGATTGTTATGATAATTTTCATAAAATTTTCTCAGTTGCATTCGACCTTCAAACTTTTCAAAACGGCTTTTGGAATTCCTTTCAAGTCGTGGCATTGATAATTGCCTTCCGAGAGCGCGATTCTTTTCCATTTGCCGCCCGCAAATTTCAAAATTTGTCCCGCGCCCTGCGCTGTTTCCTGTTTGTTTTTGTCTAACAGATTGATCTGAACTTCAGCATAAGTGCCGCTGAAACCGCCGCTTTTGTTGCCCGTGCGATTTTGTTCGACGACTTTGCCGGACTTTAGTTCGGTGACGTAATCGGTGTTGCCAATAGTCACGCGCAGATATTTATCGCCCGCTGAATGATAATCGGGCTGATTCGCCTCTTTGACCAGATACGCGAGCAGCGAAGATTCCTTTGTCGTCTGCGCCTGCGCCGTTTGAAATAATGTCAACGTAAAAATTAAACCCGCGATAATTGCTAAAATTTTTGATTTCATTGATTCTCCTAAAATTAACGATTGATGGTCTGCAATCCTTTGTCGGCTTCGTTTGCGTCGAAAAAGAGTGTGTATTTTTTATTGCCTTCGTCGAACGAAACCGAAACTTTGGTTTTCGTAATTTTCATTTTGCCCTTCGGATAACGTCCCGCGCCGTTGTAAATACACGAGTCGAAAATCTCCGTCTGAATATTTTCGACTTTCAAATTCTTGTCGGTTTTAATTAACAACAGAGTCGCCGGAAGATCACCGCCGCACGGCGCGTTGGCATCGGAAATCGCCGCGCCGCTCGTGAATTTGGCGATGACATAATAAGCATCGCCGCTGCGAACCGAAAGCAAAGTCGTGTAACGATGCGGCGGATCGCCGCCCGCCGTAAAATCGCCGCCCGAATTTCCTTCGAGCGCGACGATTTTACTTTTACCGCCGATTGCCAACCGCACTTTCTCGCCATTGCCGACCGCTTTCAAAGTCAAAACATTCTGCGCCGCCGTTTGTCCGGCGCAAATTACGGCAAAGGCGAAAGCGAAAATAATAAATAGTTTTTTAGTTTTCATTTTTTTTAATTTCGCCGCTACAATCTCCATTTGCTGTCAGCAGCCGGAAAACAGCGGGAATTTTTATGTCGGTAAAATTCAATTTGTGATCTTCTCCAATTTGGAGTATTTCTTTTCACCGTTATTTTCGATTTCCAAAATCATCAGATTATCTTCGAGTTTGAAAATTTTAGAATTATCGTCTTTGCCGTCCTTCGATTCCGGGAAAAAG
Organism: Pyrinomonadaceae bacterium; assembly: GCA_965247805.1. Lineage (GTDB taxonomy): Bacteria > Acidobacteriota > Blastocatellia > Pyrinomonadales > Pyrinomonadaceae > JAFDVJ01. The sequence continues at coordinate 628,944 of OZ252034.1, read as the reverse complement.
GTTCGCAAATTGTCGTTTTTCAACTCGTATTTTCCTGTCAGCGAACTTGTCGCCGTTTTTACGATATAATCGCCATCGGCAGTGAATGTCACGGTAATGCCGACTTCGCGGTCGGTTCTTTTCCACGTTCCGACGATTTTTGAGGCGTTGCCCGTGCCTTCGATTTTGTTGGAATTATTGCCCGCACAGCCGATAAAAATTGTCAGCGCGATAATCGCCGGAATGATTACGGTGAACTGATTTTTGAATTTACTTTTGATAGTTTCACTCACTTCGATTCGGTGTTTTGCGCTTCATTTGCTGAAGCGGCAGATTCGGTTTTATCTTTACTTTTTAAAGTCGCTTCTGAATTCAACGCTAAAAATTCCTTTGCCGTCGTTTCCGATTTGAACTCGAAATTCGCTTTGTCGTCCCAAAACGACGCGCCGAACGACGGCGGAAAAATCAGTGTCAGGACACCCGGCGAAAGCGCGCCCAAGATCACGACCGTCACGCTGACAAATGTCGGAACACCGAGAAGCAGCAGAATCATACCCGGAATCCAACCCGTGTAATAACCGAATTTGAGCAGCCTGTGATACCACTTCAAACCCGACGCGCAGCCTTTGCAAGCCGGAATTCCGTTAACTTTATTGCTCGTATTGCCGCCGTAATATTTCGGATCAACATTGCCGAAAACCGCTTCGTCCGTCGCCATCGTCAATAGCGGCATAGTTTTAATGCCGAGAAACGACACTTTGATAATTCCATCAGGATTTTTCTTCTCGCACACGACGCAGCGCGGCGGAAACACGACGGCTTTATTCGCCGGTAATGTAATGTCAAAAGTTCCCATAATTTTTCTCCCTAATTATTTCTTGTCAATAATTACGCCCGTATTTTCAAAGTCATAGACGTTTAGCCGAATTATTTCCGATTGCTCTCCTTTTTTATCAACCTTCCGACCATTTTTCGGCGAAATTGCCGATGAACGAAATTTTGTAGATTTCTCCTTAATTTCTTTAAGATTTCTTCTTAATTTTGTTCGCTTGTTTTTCGACCGGCGACTTTTTCGGGACGATTTCCTGTTCGCCCGCACCGTATAGCGGCTGCTCAGAACCGCGATAAAGAAGCGTCGGTTGCGAACTCTCCAAGCCTTTCACGTTTTTGTCGCGGGTCCAGTAGAAGGTAAAAACATTGGCGTTTTGCTCTTTCAAATCTTCCAAAATCTTCTTTCGCAAATCTTCGACATCGGGGCGAGTTTCAACGTAGGAATCATTATTATTTATTTTTATGCCATCGTCGTAATACTTGTGCAGGATACCTTTCGCCTTCATCGGTTCGACGACGTTGGCGATAAAATATTCGGCGGCGAGTTTGCCCGCGCTGCGAAAAACCGAAGCGTCGGCTTCGGAAAATTCGACGACGCTGGAAACATAAAAGCGTCGTTCGGTCGGTTTTTTGTCGCTCGTTTCAACGCCTTGTTTTGTAACGGTCGTTTCAATCACGACAAAACCGTAATCTAAATACTGCGCCTGTGCCGTGCCGACAAAAATTGCAGTCAGTGAAACGGCGAATAAAATCGTTAAAATCCGTGAATTGTTTTTCATCTCAGTCTCCTTTTTTATTGCTCAAATCTTTTATAAAGTGTGTTCCAGCCACCTTGTTTACAGTTCGGACAAGTCAAATACTGCTTTTGATTACTGCGCCGGACTTTATAAGCGTGTCCGCTTCGCGGCGGCAGTTCGGTCATAAGTTCTTCCTGATTACCCGCTGATTTCCAGCGCACGCCGCCCATTTCCCAGACCGAACGCTCGAAAATACAGTTCGGACAACGCATTATCCATTGCCGCGATTCGGCTTCCATTGCCGCGATCCACGACGCGGGCAATATAAACTTAAAGAATTTTTGAATACGGCTTAAATTGTGTTCGCTCATCGGTTTTTACTGAATTTTTACAGAGTTCGGTTAAGAGCGTGACTGACAAATCACGCTCTTTTTTTAATGGAATTTACGGGATATATGCCGCAGGTATCGGTTTGTCGCCGGTTTGTCCGAAGTGAACTCCCGAAAATGAATTGTCCGATGAATGCAAAATATACCAATTGCCGTTCGACGGTCGGAAAACCGCGATGTCCGCTTTGCCGTCGCCGTCATAGCTGCCGACTGCCGGAACATCGGTTGGCAAACCGAACTGCGTAATGGCAACACTGCTGTCGTTCGAGCGCAAAATATACCAAACTCCACCGCGATAGATGGAAATGTCGGTTTTGCCGTCACCGTCAAAATCACCGACTGCCGGCTTGTCGCCATTCAATCCGAAACTTATATAGAGAAAATTGCCGTCCGAACTTTTTCTGATATACCAGGTTCCGTTTGACGGACGAAACACCGCGTAGTCGGCTTTGTGATCGCCGTCGAAATCGCCCTGCACCGGAATATCCGAAGCCAAACCGAATTGATATGCCGTGACCTGATTATTAAGACTCGACTGCCACCACCAAACGCCGTTACGATAAACGGCGAGATCAGCTTTGCCGTCACCGTCAAAGTCTTCGGGAATCGGTTTATCGCCATTTAAGCCGAACGGCACAATTGTTTCGTTAAAATTTTCGTCGGAGATATACCAAATGCCGGTCGAAGGACGAAAAACCGTGTAATCGGTGCGCCCGTCGCCGGTGAAATCAGCCGGTGCCATAATGTCTGTGCCGACACCGAAATAACGATATGAAGCAAAAGTTTGAGGATTGTTAAAAATATACCAAATGCCGTTGGCTGACGGACGGAACACGGCAAAATCGGTCAAACCGTCGCCGTCGAAATCCGAAACGGGTTTTTGCGGATCGAGCAGATACTGAGATTCAAATGCGCCGATGTCAACCGCCGTTCCGAATTTACGCACATACGGCAAAAGGCGTTGGTCGCCGGTAATCGGCGACGGCGGATTATTCGCCGTGCAGGAAAGATTCGTCACGCAGTTGTTACCCGCGTTGATCGCCGGACTGCCGGTATTTAAAGCCAGCGTATCGGTCGGTCCGCCGTTATTGGCAGGCGGCATGAGATTGGGCGATTGATTGAGAATATCGTTTGAACCGGCATTGCCGAAGCCGGAACTGCCGGTCGGGTCGCCAATCAGATTATTGCCCTGCGATGTAAAAATTCCCTGAACATCCTTGTGCGTATTGTTAGTAGTGGTGTTACCGGCGATAATTGTGTTTACGACATTAATCGTCGTAAAATTAGCGACACCGCCGACTGAATCCGACGACGCGACAGACATTCCGCGATTACCGGAAACGGTGACATTTATCAGGTTCAGCGTGGCAGGCGATATAAAGCCGTTCCTGATTCCGGCAACGCCTACGCTCATCCCTGTATTTCCGGGAACCGTATTGCCGTAAACGGTTGAATTTACAATCGTCATCACGCCGGCTTGATTAAAAATGCCGCCGACTCCGCCAAAATCGCCTGTATTATTTGCCACCAGCGAATTTTGAATTGACATCGTGCCGCCGTTGGAAATGCCGCCGACTCCGCTTGCGTTAGTCGTATTATTCACCACCGACGAATTCTGAATTGACATCGCTGCCTGGTTATAAATTCCGCCGGCATTGTTGGCTACGCTGATGCCGGTAAGCGTAATTAAAGCTGGTGCCAAACTTAAAATACTACCCGCTACACTGTCATTGCCGCCTGAAATAGTCATATTTGAAATGCCGATGTTCAAAGCGGCTGGCGCGGGAGATGTTGTATTTATAGAAAATATGCGGAAATTGGGCGTGCCTGCCGCCGCGCTGCGCCTGACAATTAAGTTTCGCGCACCTGTGCCGCTAATCGTCAGATTATTGGTAATGTTGAGCGTTCCCTGCGTCAGATTAATCGTGCAAACTCCGCCCGGACACGCTGCCGCCGGAAGATTAAAGGTGATTATGCCGTCATTGCTGACAGTGCTAATCGCCTGCCGCAGACTGCAATCGCCGTTCTGCACCGCGCAATTTCCCGTGCCTGCCGGGTCGCCGGCATTCGTTACAGTCACCAGATTGACCGCCTTCACGCTGAACGCCGCAAAGCCGAGCAAAAAAGCTGTAAATATTAATGTGAATTTTCTTAAACTCGTGTTTTTCATAATTTCTCCTCTGATTTTTATGTTTCAAGACAGTTTCTAATTGATGGTTAAATGATTTTCAGCGAAAATCGTGCTTTCCAGATAATGCGATCTGATTGCCAGTTCGCTCATTTCCAAAGCCCGCAGACGGCAATATTCACGGCGTGTGCGGCTCGCCAGAATTTTCTGCGCGGCGAGAAAATATTTTTCGGCTTTGCCCGCTTTTACCGCGCAACGCTCGAAATGCCAGTGCGCGATTCTGATAAATTTCTGACTTTCCGATGTTTCGGCGATTTTTAACGCTTCGCCGCCGTGCTTCATTTCCGTCCGCGCCTGTTTCGCATTCGATTGAGCGGCTTTAAGATAGGATTTTTCCTTACTCGATTTGTTCGTTTTGTTTTCCGTCAAAGGATTCGTAATCACAGGCATTGAATGCGGCTCCGACATCATAAAAATATTCATAAGTAATGCATTAGTCATTTTGTAAATCTCCTTTGAGTAACTCGTTCTGAATGCCGGAAACGATATTGGCAGGAAGTTCAGCCGCCTGCCGTTCAGGATTTTTGGCGGCTGAAACTTCGTTTAAAGTGAGCGAAGCGGATAGTGGCGTGTGACAAACCGGACAGACCGATGATTGATTTCCGGCTGCTGCGTTCGGTGAAACGGAGACTGTTTCTCTCGTTTTAACCGTGATTTTTGTTATGCGATATTTCTTCATCTCTTTTCTTTTAGAACGGCTTGCACAAACTTTCTTTTGGATTTAAATTAACTTGCATCAACCGTTTTCGTTTTCGACATTTTCACTTTGCCTGAGGCAAATGGTGAAAGTCGTCCCCTAAATCTGAATTACTCGGCATTAAACGTGAAATTTTCGCGTGAAAAACGGTGAAGAAGCGTGAATCCTGTTAAGTGTAATCATTAGTGAGTTTATGGAAGGCAAGATTTTTTACTGCTATGAGTTTGGCGAGTTTCGGCTTGATGTACGGCGGCGTGCTTTGTCGAAAAACGGCGAAAAAGTTCCGCTGACTTCGAGAAATTTCGATCTTTTAGTTTTTATGGTCGAGAACGGCGGACGGATTTTGGAACACGAAGAACTTTTAGACAAAGTTTGGGCGGGAACTTTTGTCGAACAGGCAACCTTGAAAAAAGGGATTTCCGCGCTGCGTCACCTTCTCGACGAAAAAACCGGAGATGAATATATTCAGACGATTCCGCGACGCGGTTACAGCTTCGTTTCGCCGGTGCGCGTCGTGCCGGAAAACGCGGAAGTAATGTATGTTCGTGAAACCGAAAGCGAAATCATTGTCGAAGAATTTGAAGAAACCGGTGATGAACAGGGCGAAAACGTCATAGACATTTCCGCCGAGGAAGTTAAAGCTTTGCCGTCTGCCGACCGTAAAAAAGTCGGCTTCGCGCGTTCGGCATTTTACGGTGCTGCCGGACTTGCAATTTTGACGCTTGCCTTTCTCGGTCTGAAACCTTACTTTGTAAAATCCGCCGCGCCGCAGTTTTCAGTCGAAAATATCCGCGCCAGCCGCCTGACCAACAGCGGCAAAATTCTCGGCGGAGCGTCCATTTCGCCGGACGGCAATTATCTGGTTTATTCGTCCACCGACAAAGAAGGCGATAGTTTATGGCTGCGGCAAATTTCTTCCAACAACACGATTCGTTTGACCGCGCCTGTTCACGGTAGTTTTTGGGGTTACGTTATTTCACCTGACAACAACTATATTTATTATATTTTGAATGTTTTCGACGAACCGCAAAAAAGCGGGTTATTTAAAGTATCGCTTCTCGGCGGCGAACCGAAAAGAATTCAGGAAAACGTCAGTTCGCTGACCCTTTCGCCCGACGGAAAAAAAATCGGATTGGTTCGCTTAAGTAATCAAACAACGATTTTTACGATCAATTCAGACGGCGACGACGAACACGCCGTGACGGATTTGCCTGAAGATTTGCGGCTTTTAGGCATTACATGGAATCCCGAAGGCACGGCTCTGCTCTGCACTTTGCGGAGACAAACCGGCGACAAAGCCGTTTTTTACGCGAGTGAAATCAACTCTGAAAACGGCAAAGAAACGATTGTTTTACCGCCGCAGGAAAAAGTTTTTACCGGTGCGGTCTGGCTGCCCGATAAAAGCGCAATTCTGTTGACACTGCGTGAACCGAACGCCGATTTTCGCCAGATTTGGCAATTCATTCCGGCTTCGCAAGAGTGGCGGCGCGTGACCAACGACAATAACTCCTACAAAACCATCAGTCTGACGCGCGACGGCAAAAGCATCGTGACTCTTCAGGAAAGTAGGGTTGTCTCGATCTGGGAGACGGACAACTTAACGCTCAATAAAAAAACGCCGAAAGAAAAATCGCCGGTCAACAGCCCGGACAATTTTCGACAAATTACTGACGGTGTTAATAATTACGATCAACTCGGTTGGTTAAATGATAATCTTTTGATGTATTCGGTGACGGACAACGGCAAGGAATTGATTTTTACCATCAACGCCGACGGCACTAATCCGCGTCCGATCACCAAAGGCGATGACGGCATCTGGCTTTTTCCGAACGTCACGGGCGACCGCCAAAATGTCAGTTTTATTTCATCCCGGTCAGGAATTGATCAGGTTTGGCGCGTTGACACAGAGGGAAAAAATCTGACGAGAATGACGCAGACGACTACGCCGGCTATTAACGGGCGGATTCTACGCGACAACACAACTGTTCTATACACGATTACACAATCCAAAGGCGATTTTTTATACAAACAAACTGCTGACGGGCAAATTGTTCAATTAACGATGTCCGACACCGGTGCATTTGCTGTTTCCCCGGACGAAAAACTGGTGGCGGCTGAAATATTGGATGAAAAGAACGGCAAATTTCACGTCGAACTGCTTTCGCTTACCGATGGAAAAATGATTAAAAGTTTTAACTTTGTCTCCGCACGGCAGATGATTTTCACGCCGGACGGCAATAATCTGGCTTACGACACGATATTCGGTCAATTGAAACAAATCATTTTACAGCCGCTTGACGGCAGCGAACCTTACGCAATTACCGACTTTCAAGCCGAAGACATTTTTAGTTTTGACATTTCGCCCGACGGCAAACATCTTGCTGTCATTCGCGGCAACCAGTTGAATGATGCCGTTTTGATCAAGCCCGGCGATCATTAAACTGTTCTAATCTGTTATCAATAATGCCGAATCCTTTCGAGCCGCTTTTATTTGCAGTGACCTATTTTCAACATAAAGTTTGCAATTGATAAACGATGAATTCTTTAAATAAATTATTCACAAAAATTATTCTTATACTCGGAGTAGTTTTGTTAGTTTCAAACTGTTCCAATAATTATTTCAACTTTGAAAAGATCGAGTTGCTCAAGCGTGAAGTCATAATTAATTCAAACACTTACAGTTACAGAGTTTTTGTGCCGAAGAATCGTCAGCCGAATCAGAGATTGCCCGTGATGCTTTATCTTCACGGAAGCGATGAGCGCGGCGATGATAACGAGGTGCAGGTTAAGAATTTTGAAAAATTAATCGGCGCAAATCCGCAGAATTTCCAGTTTATAATCGTTTTGCCGCAATGTCGGCGCAATACGTTTTGGGCGGGAGAAATGACCGAACAGGCGATCAAGGCACTCGATCAAACAATCGCGGAATTTGACGGCGACGCGAATCGGCTATACTTGGCGGGCTTTTCGCTCGGTGGTTTCGGCGTGTGGCAGACGGCGATTTTGTATCCGAAAAAATTCGCCGCACTCGTCCCGATGTCCGGTCGCGTTCTGCCGCGTCTTGATAAAAATTCAAATGAACGCGACAAACTTTTGCCCGCGCAGCTCACTTTGGACGAATCGCCCGAACCTTACCGAGCAATCGCTGAAAAACTCGGACAAACGCCGATTTGGGTTTTTCACGGAAAAGACGACAACATCGTTCCAATCGGCGGGTCACGCAAAATCGTCGAAGCGTTGCGAAAATTCGGCAACAACAATATAAACGTCACCGAATATGAAAACACAGGTCATATCACAATAGATAAAGCATTCACCGAACCGCAGCTTTTTGAATGGCTGGCGAAACAAAATTTGAACTAACCGAAAAATTTAGTCTATTCAAAATTTATTATGCGAATCAAGAGTGAAATTTCATAGTCTTTGAAATAAAGTCGAAAGAGCGGGCGCGCAAAGCCGCAACCCTTCCTGACCTGTAAATATTTGCGGCTTGACTGATAATCCTTTATCTTGATTTAAATTTAACTGACAAAAGTCAAGATTGAATAAATTACAGGTCAGGAAGGGTTGCGGCTTTGCGCGCCCGCCAAACTTCGCATTATTTTAACCCTTGAATCACATTTGTTGTAGAATAATCAAATAAAAGGAGTTTTAGAAGATGGCGGAAACATTAGTCGAAGAAAAAATTGCACAAAAAGACATTTACGGCATTACTCCCGAAATACGGGGAAAATATCGTGAGAGATTGACGCAAATGATTAAAGAACAAGGCATAAAAGCCGCACAAACAAAGGAAGAATTGTATCGCCATTCAGAAAACAGCGGACAGACGCAGGAAGAAATTCAAGCCGAAGTCAATGAGTTTTTACAAATGCTTGAAGACGACAGAAAATTGTCGGCGGAGCGCGGACGATGAATTTAATTGTTGATACGGATGTGGTTTCCTTTACCTTCAAAAAAGATTCGCGCTCCGTTTTGTATGAATCACACCTCGCCGGAAATTTTCTGATTATTTCGTTTATGACGTTAGCCGAATTAAAACTTTGGACGCTGAAAAATAATTAGGGCGAGAAAAGAAAAAGCAATTTCGCTGAATTTCTCAAGGATTATCCGGTCATTTATCCCGACGAAAAACTATGTGAAATTTGGGCGCAAGTTAAAAGTGACGCGCATAAATACGGCAATCCGATTGAAACGGCAGATGCTTGGGTGGCGGCGGTTGCGTTGTTATTTGACGTTCCGCTCGTGACCAATAACCGCCGCCATTTTGAAAATGTCAGAAATCTAAAAGTTATTTCCGAAGCCTGAGCTTGATTTCGCCGCCGGTGAAAAACAGATTTGCACATTCGACATCCAAACCTCAAAAATCACAAAAACACAAATCATTTTGAGAAAAAAAATCAGGCAACAAAACCGCTTTTTCTCCGATAATTATGATAGATAAATTTACGAAAATTTCGGAGTAAAAAGATGGGATTAGATGGTGTCAGAAGAAATAACGAAGTTTACAAACCGAAGCCTTTACCAATTCCGGTCAAAAAGCAGCCGCCGGTCGTGCCGTTACCGAAACAGAACGCGCCGGTCAATACACGGCGCGGCGAGGTCAATAATTACGCCAACCAGATAAAAACGCGAATCGAAAAAAAGGAACGCGATAATTTGCTCGGTCCGACTGTGGCAGGTGCAAACGGCGCGGCGCGGACATTTACTTCGACGGCTGAAAAATTCGGCTTTGCGCCGCGCACTAATGAATCTTCGACGGCGGCGCGGACGGTTGCCGACACGATTAATCAACAAATCGAAAACGGCAATCTTTCGACGCGCTTTAAAAATCAGAATCCGGTGACGGGCGCGATGATTCACAAGGACGGTTCGATTACCGTGACGAGTTCGGGCGGCGGCGACAAAACCTCGAAACTTTACAGAGATTTGGAAAAACCGCAGGTGAAAGCCGCGCTTCAGCAAAATCTGAACGAGGCTTTCAAAAATAATCCGAACATCAAACGCGATGCGAACGGCAACGTCGAATGGCGCACCGGGCTGAATCAGACAGAACTTAATTTGCGCCCGTCGAGCAAACGTGAAAACGGCGCGATTGTCCGCAGTGACGCAAACTCCAATACCTGCGCCGCCGGCAAAGGTTATCAGATTAATCCGAATGAAAAAAATCCGGTCGTTGCGGCGGACGAAGTTTGGCGCAGATTGCCGGAAACAAAAACCAATACCGACGGTTCGACAACCGTGCAGGGGAAAAATCCGCACACCGATCCGCTTAAAATCAACAACGCCGACGGGCGTTCGATGTCGCCGTGCGAAGGCTGTCAGACGAATTCCGAAAAGTTGACGGGCGGAAACGTCAAAACGCCGGGAATGACGGTTCGTTCAACCACGCAGTCAGGTTTGACAGGCGCAGGAATCGGGGCGGCGACGGAAACTTTGAGCCAGCTTTGGGAAAACGGCGGCGATGTCACCAAACTCGACGGCGGAAAAATCGCGCAGCAGACGGGTTTGGGCGCGGTCACATCAATCGGCGGCGAAATGATCGAACGCGGCGCAACCAAAGTTTTAACGCCGCTTGCCGACAAAGCCGTGCAGTTCGGTATTAACAAAGGTCTGGTCAATGTTTCGACCGGCACAAATCCGCTGACGCAATCCTTGACACAGCGCGTTTTGGGCAATTCGGCGAATTTAACGACTGCCGAATCGCGGCTGCTTTCTTCAAATGTCGGAAAACTCGCGGGCGCAGGCGTGGCGGGCGGCGTGATCGGCGCGGGCGTGGAAACGGTTCGTCAATGGGACAATTTGCAAAATGATCAGACCGCCGCGAAAGCCGTCGGTTCGATTGCCGGACAAGCCGCCGTTGGAGTCGCGGCAGGTGTCGCCGGAGCGCAAATCGGCGCGATGATCGGCACGGCAATCCCGATTCCGGGTGTCGGCACGGTCGCGGGGGCGGCAGTCGGTTTTGCCGTCGGCTACGCTTTGAGCGCGACCGGCGTTGATAAAGCGATTGCGAGCGGTGTCGAAAAATTTGCCAGCGCAACCGGACTCGACAAAGCCGCAGCAAGCCTCGCACGCGGCGCGACCGAAACTTTCAACAACGTCAAAGACGGCGTTTCATCATTTTTCGGCGGCGCGGCAAATTCATTGGCAAGCGTTTTCGGCTGATATGCCAAATCAGAATTTTTTTGCGAAAAAAGAGGAAATTCGTTTCCTCTTTTTTGTCTGAAAGTCGTGAAAATTTTATGATGTATTTAAAGAGGAAAAGATTATTTTCAGCGTTGAAATAACAATCGGAACAAGAAGCAACAGCGACCTGTGGCGCAATCTTAATCGAAGTTCGCCCGTTCGCTGTCGCTCGCGGTTCCGATTCTCAAATTATGGCTCTCGAACAAAAAAACATTGCCGGATTAATTGATTATATTTCGGCGCGGCAGCCTGCCTTTCGGCAAGCAATACGCGGTGCGAACGCGGCGCAGATAGACGCATTAAATGCGGCGGTCAAACAGCTTGCGGGATTTGATTTGCCGGAAGATTACCGTCAATTTTTAGCTGAAATGGGCGCGTCCGAAACGCCGTTTTCGTTCACCTCGGATGCCGTGCATTCGATTGACGAAGTTTTGGATGTGCATCGGCTTTTGATCGAAGAAGACGAAAAACTGCCGCCCGACAGTTTTTTGATCGCCGTCAACGGTTTCAACGTCGAGGAAATCGCGCTCGAATGTTTTGCCGGAAACAACGGAAAAACACGCAGCGGTCGAATCTTTGTGCCGGACGGCGAGCGCGTCAGCGAAGTTTTGGGCGATGGTTTTATCGAGTATTTATACGGCAAAGCCTTTGAATATACGGTCGGTGTGCGAACGCCTTTGACCGCGACGCTGATCGGCAGTCGCCGCGAACCGAATTTGGCAAACATCGAAAATGTCTGTGCGCGTTTCGGTTTGGAAAAACAGTGGTTTTCAGATTCGATCACTTTTTGCGCCTGCGATGCGCCCGAAAAAACAGTCGTTTACGCGAACCAAAAATCAGGCGGCTACATCTGGGCGCGGGTTTCCGGCGAAGACCGAAAAACGATTGTCGCGCTCAAGGAAAATTTAATGACGCAAGCCGATCTGACTTTTGAAAAATGGTGGAATTCGTAAATAATCAGGCAGAAACGCGACCGCGAGGAAGCGTGAAAAAGCTGATACGCTTGTTTGCGAATGCGAAATTGATTTTATGACAAACAAATTTATTGCCAACGGCTTTGCAACCGTTTTACCTGAAAATTGGGTTGATCGTTCTGTTTTGACGCTAGTTTCGCAGGAAGCAAAAAGCGGATTTGCGACCAACATCGTCGTCTTACGGCAGGAAGTTTCCGGCGCGACGAGCGTCGAAGATTACGCGCGGGAACAACTACGCGCAGTTGCCGTAAACGTCGAAAATTTTGAACTTTTAGATGAACGACCGGCGACAATTCAGGGAAAACCGGCGTATCAAACCTTACAGCGTTTCGCGGCGAACGGCGAAATTTTGCAGCAGGCGCAAACCTTTATTCTGCACAAACGCACGATTTTCGTTTTTACCTGCACGGCTCTCGTCCGCGAATTTGACGCGGCAATCCCGTCTTTTCGCGCCGTAATGGACAATCTCGCGTTTGACGAGTAAATTCACTGATGAAAAAGTGCAAACTTCACTTCGTCAATGAAAAGTATTTACTAAATTCTCGAACTTAAATATAATCTTAACGGCAGACAAACCTCAATTCTAAAATTTGCCGCACAAATAATTTATGTCAAACAATTTGGAAACGTCGGTCGAAGCGATTCGTTTTGCCATCGCCGAAGCCGGTAAAAATCTGATCGAGCGTGAAACTCTGGTCGAACTGGTCGCACTGGCGGCGGTTGCGGGCGAACACGTTTTGATTATCGGCGCGCCGGGAACGGCGAAAAGCGAAGCCGTGCGGCGGATTGCGAAGGCGACGGGCGGCGAATATTTTGAGTATCTTTTGGGCAGATTTACCGAGCCGAGCGAGATTTTCGGTCCCGTTGATTTGCGAAAACTCAAGGAAGGAATTGTCGAAACCGAGACTTCGGGAATGCTGCCCGAAGCCGAAATCGCGTTTCTGGACGAGATTTTTTTAGGTTCGACGGCGATTTTGAATACCTTGCTCGGTATTTTGAACGAACGCATTTTTCGGCGCGGGCATACGCGGATGAAGGTTCCGCTGCGTGTCTGCGTCGGCGCGTCGAACGCGCTTCCGGCGGACGAATCTTTGGCGGCGTTTGCGGATAGATTTCTGGTCAGATTGTTCGTCGAACCGATTCCCGATCCGCTGCTCGAAAACCTGCTCGAAGGCGGTTGGGATTTGGTGAAGAAGGATTTTTCGCACGCAGCGAATATCGCCGATGTTGACACATTGGCGCAGATGGTTTCGAGCGTGGATTTGAGCGCGATTCGTCCGCAGATCGCGCAAGCCGTCAGAATTATGCGCGGCGCGGGAATCAATATTTCCGACCGCCGCGCCGTTAAAATGCAGCGTTTAATTGCCTCAGCCGCGATTTTGGACGGCAGATTAACCGCCGAAATTAAAGATTTATGGACACTGATTTACGCCGTGCCGACGCACGAACAGCAATCGCTGGCGCGGGATTCGTTGCACGAATTACTGTCGCAAACCGAAAATAAAACGCTGCCGTTCGCCGCCGAAGACGCTTCGCTCGGCGCATTGGCGCGAGCCGCGAGATTGGTTAATTTAGCGCAGGAAACTATCGCAAATCGTCCGCCGCAAAACGATTTGCAGGACGCTTGGCGATTGAAAATAGAAGGCATCGCCCGCGAAATTGATGCCGGTTACAATGCGGACACGATGCCGCCGGATTTAGCCGCAGTTCGCGCTCAGGTCGTCGAAATTTTGGGAGCAAAAGAAAATGTCGCCGCCGCTGAAAATTAGATGGCAAAGCCGTTTCGATGCGCTGTCGCCGCTCGCGCTGATCGCGTTTGACGCTGCGGCAGTGAATTTGAAAGAAAAACTTTTGACGTTCGATGATGAACAATTATCGGCGTGGCAGGGCGTTTTCGGTGAAAATTTACTGTTTATTTCAGGTGAAAATTTGCCGTGGTCGGACGGCGTGATTTATCTCGGCAAAGACACGCGGGCGGCTTCGATTTTAGTCCCGACAAACTTGCGTCCGAATGTGCCGTTCGATTTGTTTGAAAAGAGTTTACTGCACAATTTCGCCGCGCAAAAACCGTTCGCCGTCATCGGCGATAAAATTATTCAAATCGGCAAAATGCGCCCGATTTCACGAAAGGTTTTGAGCGAAACTCAACTTCTGACTGGAGCGCAGGCAGCCTTGCCTGCATGAGCGTTCGCTTCGGACGCTCAAAAATGTTTGCCAACTCGAATCTTAATTTGAGATGAAAAGCGTGAGCGCGGAAATTTTAATTTCAACTCGTCTGATGACGAACGCTTTTTCGCGTCAGAAAACGACGCTCATGCAGGCAAGGCTGCCTGCGCTCCAGTCGTAAAATTTTATGAAACTTCCCGCCAGTCTTGCGCCGTGGGCGAAACAGTTGCAGATTTTCCCAGATGAAATCAGTTTGATTTTGGGCGGATATGTGCGGCAAATTTCGCCGTTTTTTAGTCCGATTTCTTCGTCGAGCGAGGATTTAAACGGCGAGCCGAATGGTTATGACGGCGTGGCGCGTAGGGGAATTTACGAGCGTCTGCTTCTGTCTGAGTTGGCTTTGGCGGACGGATTCGGCGACGAATTTATTCGCCGAGCGGTGATGGGCGAGCATCTTTTTTTGAATTTGGCGAGAGCTGCGCCCGCGTCGAAACGCGTTTCAATCGCGCTGTTTGACGCGGGCGCGATGCAGATCGGTGCGCCGCGAATCGCTCATCTGGCGGCGTTTATCGTGCTTGCGCGACGTGCCGAAGCTGCCGGCGCGATGTTTTTGTGGGGCGTTTTGCAGGACGCGAAACAACTCGTCATTTCCGACGATACCGAATCGAGCATTAAAATACTGCTCGAATCGAGAACGGCGAACGATGTCGCCGAAACGGACATTTCCGAATGGCGCGAAAAGCTGCGCGAAGTTGATAAAATGGCGGACATCTGGCTGGTCGGCAGCGAAAATCTGGCGCGATTTGCTGAAACTAAAAACTTTTCGCGGCTCTATGTCGGAGAAAATATCGAACTCGAAAAGCGCGAAATTTCGCTGAAAATCAAAAGCGCGTCGGGCGCGGAAAAACAGACGATTCTCGAACTTCCGCCGCCGAACATCTGCACGCGGCTGCTCAGAAATCCGTTTGAAACATTATCGAAAATTGAATTCAGTTCGGCAAAACTCGACGGAAAAGTAACGAATTTCTTTTTCGATCAAACCGGCTCGAAACTTTTTGCGAAGATTGATTCAAACGACGTGCTGTGTTTTGACATTCAAAATTTGCATACCGGCGGCAAGATTTATCCGACAACTTATCGTTCATTCGACTCGAAAAAGTATGTCGCCGTCGGTCGTCTGAAAAAGGCGATTGCGGTTGTTTCAAAGGTTGACGACAAGACAATTCGGCTTGAGTATCGGAAATACGGCTTTGGGTTAAAGGAAGGTTTATATCAATCTTCCGATGCGAAAATTGCGTTTCCCGAAGACGAAAACGGCTTGCTGCAAATTTATAATGTGCGACCGAAAAAGTTTCATTATGACGAAGCGGCAATTTTAGATGCGAACCGCAATTTGTTTCTGCTCAGTCAGTTAAGTAAAGACAGATATGAATCGGCGGAACCTGTCGGAGTGACAAAAGTTTTAGCGGCTAATGTTTTGGCAGTTACGCAAACCGAAAATCAATTTTTGTATATCGGTTGCGAAGACGGAAATGATTATCATTTGATCGTTTCGATTTCAGACAAAATCGAACGTCATTCACTTGCCGGAAAAAAATTGAAACGTGCAATGTTCGGGCGCGGCGAGATGGGCAAAAAAGTTTGCGGGTTTGAAGACGAGCAAGGTAATTGGAAAATTTTGGACGAAGAGAAAAAGGAACGAATTATGCCGCAGCCGAAAGGCGAAGTCGTCGGCGTTTTTCACGACGCGCGGCTTGCGTCCGAAGCGGGATTTTTTGAATTGATGGACGACCGCCGAGCCGTCGAGTTTTGCTGGGCTTACGGGCGGCGCAAACACATTTTGACGGCTGACGCGGAGATCGTCAAAATCGAATTCAGCCCGCGCTCGCCGATTTTGGCGTATCAAACCGCAGACGGCGAATTGATACTTTATTCGCTGACGCACCGCGCGGCAATCGGACGTTACTCAAAGTGAAAACTCTGATTCTACAAAATTTAACGCATCGCGGAACCGTTTCGGCGGAAGGTTTTGTGCTGTCTGCGAAACTTTTGCCGGAGCGCGAAATGCGGCGGCGGATTTTGGCGAATTGGCAGGATAATGCGAAGGTTTTGCGATACGGCGACGATTTGATTCTGCTCTTGCCGCAGTCTTTTCGGGTGGATTGCCGCCGCGCAATCGGTTTGCCGCTGGTCAGATACGGCGACAAATTGTCTTCGTTTCCACTGCGAAAAAGTGATTTAGAAGATTTTCAAAATTCAGGCGAAATACTTATTTTGCTGAATGAAGGACGAATTCAAACCCTTTTGATTAATGATTTACCGACTGAATCGGTGGAAAATTGGTTTGACGTTTCCGGCTTTCAAATCGTCGAAACCGAAACGCTCGGCGAAGTTAAAACGAAGCCTGTCATCGTCGAAAAAGTCGAAACGATCAACCTGCGCGACGAACTGAAAAGCGTTCCCGAAGCCGACAACGAAATGGCGGAGATTCTGCATATTTTGAAGAGCAAACGGGAAGAACTCGCTAAAGCCAAAAGCAATCAAACGGCTTTCGGCGGCGCAGGCAATTCGGGTTCGCTCGCGGACGGTTTCAGCAGTGTTTTCGACGCATTCAAAAATCTTTTCACTGCAAAAGGCGGGCAAAATTGGCAGACTTCCGATCAATCGCCGCAACCGCCCGGAAAATTGCGGCAGATGTTCACCAAAGCACTTTTTCAAATGAAAATCGCGCAGATGCTCGGCAGAAAACAGGCGCAGTATCTGGCGAAAATGATGGAGAAATTTGAAAACGGCGATTTGGACGAAGCCTTGAAATATGCGATTCCGCTCGAAGATATGCAGGCACTCAAAGAGATGTCCGAACAGATGCCGTTTCTCGGTTTCCTGCGTCCGCGCGACAATTTGCAAATCAATTACGGCAGGCAAACCGCGTCAAATTCATCGGTTCATCTTGAAAATCAGTGGTTTGAAAGTTTGCGTCAGCTTTACCGTCAAACCTTCGACCGCCTCGTCGCGCAAAACCGCATCGAAGAAGCCGCGTTTGTATTGGCGGAACTGCTGAAAAGCAATCTGGAAGCCGTCGAATTTTTAGAAAAACATAAGAAATATCGGCTCGCGGCGGAACTCGCCGAATCGCGCAATCTGGCGAAAGACATTATCGTCCGTCAATGGTTTCTCGCGGGCGAAAAACGCCGTGCGGTGCAGCTTGCCATTTTGCATAATTGTTTTGAATACGTCGTCACCAAACTCGAACAGCAGAAGCATCCGCAAGCCGCCGAATTGCGCGAAATCTGGGCGGAAAACCTAGCGGAAAGCGGCAATTTTCAGGCGGCGATCAACACGATCTGGAAGTTCGAAAACAAACGCGAAATCGCCGTCAAATGGATTGATAAAGTCATCGAATTCGGCGGCACACCGGCGGCGGAAATGCTTGCGAAGAAAGTCGTTTTATTGCCCGAAAGTTTCGAGGAAGTGAAAGCGAAACTGCTCGAAATATTAAACGACGCGGAAGCTGCCGACAGCCGCGCCGCGTTCGCCCGTGAAAGTTTGCGGCTCACGCCGAACAACGGACTGCGAATGCTTTTGCGACCGTTGGCGCGAAGGATTTTAGCGGATATGGCGCACGACAATCGCCGTTTTACGCCGCAA
Organism: Pyrinomonadaceae bacterium; assembly: GCA_965247805.1. GTDB lineage: Bacteria > Acidobacteriota > Blastocatellia > Pyrinomonadales > Pyrinomonadaceae > JAFDVJ01. The sequence continues at coordinate 611,149 of OZ252034.1, read as the reverse complement.
AATTTACGTCAGTTAGTCGAACTTTCAAACGATTACACATTGCGCGCCGATTTGCCGAAATTAAGCGAAATCGCTGCCAAAAAAGATTCTGAAATCTTAACCGTCGAAATCGCCGAAAATGATTGCGGCGCAAATCACGTTTACGACGCGCACCTTTTGCCCGACGGCAAAATCGCCGTCGCACTCGGCGAATCGGGCGTAAAAATCATCTCGAAACAAGGCAAAACCATCGCGCATTTCGACCAGCCGACGCACAGATTCGTCGTGTCGGATTTCGGCACGAAAGCGATTGCCCTTGCAAAACGCGGCGAAGTTTACCGTTTGGCGAAAATTGATTTTGTCGAGCGAAAAGCCGCGTATTGGTGCGACGCGAAAATCGAAAATCACGCGCCGACCTACGACGGAAATCTCTGGTTTATCGCCGAAAAAGATGAAATTTATGCGATTGACACAAACGCGAAAAACTTTGAAGCAATATGGCGCGTCTCCGAAATGGGCGGACGAGTTTTCGACATTGCGCGGGCGAAAAATCGCCTGATGATTTTGACGGCGAACGAAAAAGGCTTTGAAAAATGGTGGTATGAACTGCCGTCGCTGACCTTGCGAAGCCGCAATCAAACGAAATGGCTGGCGATGGAAAACGAAAATCAAGCGATTCATTCGGTTGCCTCTTTCGTCGCCTATTCAATCGTGCAGGTTGCCGAAATAACCGAAGAATACAGAAATTTTGAAGTCAGAATCTATGATTACGACACGCATTTGAACAAATTTCATTTTCCAAACGAAACCGTTGCTATCGCCAAACCGCAAATCATCGAAAAGACTTTTGCGCTTTCGAGCATTACGAAAAATGCTGCCGTGATTAGCCTTTATGAAATTTCAAATAACAAAATCGCCGAGATCACATTACTGAAATCAAAAGAATGCTCCGTCAAACTCGACGAAAAATTCTTAACAATAACGGACGAATTCGGGCGCGTGATAATTTTTAATCATCAAGAAAAAATTTTACGCGCTAATTCGAGATTCTAAAATTTGCTACATTTAACATTCAGTTTGCAGAAAGTCATATTCGGTGCGATAAATAAAAAATCTATGAATCTTTTTGAATTAACGACAAATTTAATGAACATTCCATCCGTTTCGGGCGACGAGGAAGCGGTTGGGTTTTATCTGCGCGATTATCTCGAATCGCTTGGTTGGACGGTCGAACTTCAAGCTGTCAGCGCGAATCAGAACAATGTGATCGCATATCTAAATTCTACGCCGCGCGTTTTTCTTTCGACGCATATTGATACTGTGCCGCCGTTTATTGCGGCGACGGAAGATGATGAAAAGATTTACGGGCGCGGTGCGTGTGATGCGAAAGGGATTATCGCGTCGCAGATTGTCGCGGCGGAAACTTTAAGAAAAGAAGGCATTTCGGACATCGGTTTGCTTTACACGGTCGAGGAAGAAACGTCTTCGGCGGGTGCGCGGACGGCGAATAATCATCCGCTTGCCGCAAAATGCGAATATCTGATTAACGGCGAACCGACCGATCTTGATCTCGCAATCGGCTCGAAAGGCACGTTTCGCCTGAAAATTTTGACCGAAGGCAAGGCGGCGCATTCGGCTTATCCCGAAATAGGCGAATCGGCGGTCGAAAAACTACTCGATATTTTGCAGGACATTCGCCGCGCAGAATTTCCCGACGACGATTTTTTCGGCGAAACGACCGTCAACATCGGGACAATCGAAGGCGGAGTCGCGCTCAACGTCATTCCGCCGCGTGCCGAAGCCGGAATTGCCGTGCGCCTGACCACGCCGCGTGCGCCGATTGAAACGATGCTCGAAGAAATCGTGAACACACGCGGCAAAATCGAAGTTCTCTCGTGCAGCGAACCGATCAAAATGCTGCAAATTGCAGGCTTTAATCAAAAAGTCGTCCGCTTTACGACCGACATTCCGTATCTGACAAATTGGGGAACGCCGCTGCTTCTCGGTGCAGGTTCGATTCTCGACGCACACACGAAAAGCGAATTCGTGCTGAAAAAAGACTTGGAAACGGCGGTTGAATTGTATGTCAATTTGGTGAAGAAATTGTTGAACGAATGAGGTAATTTTATGCGGAAACTTGCAGTTCTGATTCTCTGTCTGTTGGCGGCAAATTGCACCAAAGTCGAAACAGCTTCAAACGAAAACACCCAGCCAAATGCAAATAAAACTCCGGCGGTTTCGCCGACGGTCGAACTGATTGCGTTGCTGAAACCGATCAAAACAGTCGCTAAATTCAATACAAGGCAACAGAAATATTTAAACGAATCATTGCCGCCGAAAGTCCGCGAAGTTTTGGAGAAAGCTGAAAAATTTGAAGTTTTGGCAGAGATTCGTGGCGAAGGTGAATTTGACGGTGAAGGAATGACTTTTGAGCCGAATCGGATTGTTAAAATCGCCGACGAGTCGGATAAAAAAAATGTTCTGGAAGTCTTTTATCACGACGCGGCAAGAGAAGATTCGCCTGCCGTTTGTTATGAACCTCATCACGCAATTCGCGCGACGTATCAGGGCAAAACGGTTGAGGTTGAGATCTGTTTTAGCTGTTCGAGATTCTTCGTCAAAAGTGAATTCGGTGATTATGAAGGAACAATTGTGCGTGAAAACAGAAAGTCGGAGGAATTTTTTGATAATCTTGTCAAAAGCAAAAGCATCGAATATAAATAATGCAAAAATCTGAGGTTTGGCGGGCGCGCAAAGCCGCAACCCTTCCTGACTTGAAATTGGTTTAATCTTGACTTTTGTCAGTTAAACTTCAATCAAGATAAAGGGTATAATCAAGCCGTAAATATTAACAGGTCAGGAAGGGTTGCGGTTTCCGCGCCCGCTTTTTCGGTTTTATTTCAAAGAATATGAAAGTTTACACTTGATTCGCATAAATAATGAAAATAGCATTGATCGGCTACGGCGCGATGGGGAAACTTATCCGCATTTTAGCTGAAAATAAAAATCACGAAATCGCGGTTGTAATTGACGAATCGGATGCAGATTCGAGCGCGGAACAATTAGCCGAAAAGTTAAAAGCCGCCGAAGTTGCGATTGATTTTTCGACTGCCGAAGCCGTCGGGCGAAACGCCGCAGCGTGTTTGCTTGCTGAAATCGCGCTTGTCGAAGGCACGACAGGTTGGAACGCCGAAAAAGACGCAATTAAAAGTTTAGTTGAACAATCGAACGGCGCGTTTGTGTTCGGCGCGAATTTTTCGGTCGGCGTGAATTTGTTTTACCGGATTACGGACTTCGCGGCGGAACTTTTCGCCAAATTTGACGATTACGAAGCATTTATCGAAGAACGTCATCATTCACGCAAAAAGGACGCGCCGAGCGGAACGGCTTTGAAGCTTAAGGAAATTGTCGCCGAACATATCGCAAATGATTTTTCGGTTTCCTCATCACGCGCCGGAAATATTCCCGGAACGCACATCGTCGGTTTTGACGGAAACGCTGACACAATTGAGCTTACACACACGGCGCGGTCACGCGAAGGCTTTGCGTCAGGCGCAATTCTCGCGGCGGAATGGATTGTCAATCGCCAAGGTTTTTATGAATTCTCGGAAGTTATGGACGAGATTTTGAAATAATAATTTGCATCAAGGAATAAATTCGCCCGCCGCAAGACTTTTGATAATGTCACCAAGACAATTTTAATCCAAAAAAATCAGGAGAATTCCAAAATGAATTACAAAAAACAACTATTTGCGCTGCTTTTCGTCGGAATGTTCGTTATTTTTTCGAGCCTCAACGCCTTTTCACAGGACACTATGAAAAAGGACGAGATGATGAAAAAAGATGAAATGAAAAAAGATGAAATGATGAAAAAAGACGACGCGATGATGATGAAAAAGGATGATAAACGTCCGATTGTCGCCGTCGTCAAAGCCGATTGGTGTCCGTATTGCAAAAGAATCGAGCCGACAGTTTCCAAATTGATGACCGATTATGCCGAAAAAATGAATTTCGTCGTATTCGATGTCACGAACGAAACGACCACCGCCGAAGCGATGAAAAGAGCGAATGAATTAGGTTTAGGCGATTTTTTCAAAGAAAACAAAGGAAAAACCTCGACAATTGCGGTTTTGGTCAATAAAAAAGTCACTTATAAAACATCTAACAACTCAAAACGCGGCGATTACGTCAAGGCTTTTGACAAGGCTTTGAAATAAAAAAACGACAATTTTGATTTTGACGAAAACGAATCGAGTAAAAAGCGCGAAATTCAAATTATTTGAGTTCCGCGCTTTTTGAATTTTATTTGAATTGTTTCGGGTTCAACCGGCGGACGCGTAAATATTCCTCATCCGATTTTGAAACAAAGGCTTTGATAGTCATATACTTTATGCTTTACATCAACAAAATTTCAATAAAACTAAAGATATGACGATTAAATTAGATTGGATGCGCGGCTGCGGAACTGCGCTGGTGACACCTTTTCACAAAGACGGTTCGGTTGATGACGATTGTTTCAAAAAACTGGTCGAGCGGCAGATAAAAAACGGCGTGAAAATATTAATTCCGTGCGGCACGACCGGCGAAGCGGCGGCGATGTCAGATGCAGAAAAACTTCACGTCATCAAATTGTGCATCGAAGTCGCGCATAAAAACAAAGCGAAAGTTATCGCCGGAACCGGCAGCAACAACACGGCGGCGACGATAGAAATGACCAGAAAGGTGCGCGAACTCGGCGCGGACGGCGCGTTGGTCGTCGCGCCTTATTACAACCGACCGACGCAGGAAGGAATGTTCGCGCACTTTGGCGAGATTGCGAAATCGGTCAAAAAGTTCCCGCTAATGCTCTACAACGTGCCGTCGCGCACCGCGTCAAACATCAGCGCGGAAACCTGTCTGCGATTGGCAAACGAATACGAAAACATCGCCGCGACCAAAGAAGCGTCGGGAAATTTCTCCCAAATAATGTCCATCATCCAAAATCGCCCGAAACATTTCAAAGTCTTTTCCGGCGACGACGCGACCACCTTGCCTTTAATTTCGGTCGGCGCGGACGGTCTGGTTTCAGTTTGCTCGAATGAACTTCCAAAGGAAACTTCCGCGATGGTTGAAAAAGCGTTGGGCGGCGCGTGGACGGCAGCCAAAAAAATTCATTACAAAATACTACCGCTGATGGAAGCCAATTTTATCGAAGCCTCGCCTTCGCCGTGCAAATTCGTGATGAAGGAAATGAGGTTGCTGGAAGAGAATCTGCGTCTGCCGCTTGTTCCCGTGACCGAACCGACGCGAAAAAAATTAAGCGGGATTTTGAAAGAATTAATGTAGTCAAAGCGTTACGACGGTTTTGGTCTTTAACATTGCAGTCGAAAATATTTTTTCAAATAGTTGGGTGATAATCAGGCGATTCGGGTATAAATTACCGGCTGATTTTACAAACGAATGCAGACAGTTTCAGATAATAACCTTCTTGACCGGCTTGAAAACGAAGACGATGCTTCGTTTGAGACTTTGTATCAATTTTGTTTTCCGTCCGTTTCAAATTATGTCATTAAAAATTCGGGAAATGCGGAAGACGCGAAAGACATTTTTCAGGAAGCGATTATCGTTTTACTTCAAAAAGTCAGACAGCCGGATTTTTTACTCACGTCTTCTCTCAAAACATATCTTTTCGCTATTGCCAAAAATCTTTGGCTGAAACGGCTGCGCGATAATAAACTCGTAACCGTTAATGAAATTGAAAAATACCAACGCCAACCTGCCGTGTTTTCAGATGCATCGGACTTTGAAAAAACAGACGAAGAAAATTTGGATTCGTGGTTGGCGAAAATTACTAAATTTTGTCAACGGATTTTGAGAACGATTTTTTTTGATAACGAAACAATGGATAGTTTGATGAAAAAAATGGGCTGGAAAAATAAACACACCGCCGCCAACCAAAAGTATTAATGTATTCAGCAGTTAAAAAAACAAAAGGACGGAGAGGTTTAATCGCCTCTTTTTTTATTTTGGAAATCACGGGTGATAATTCTGAAAATTTGGTATTAACAATCAAATCTTTAAGAAAAGGAGAATCAGATTATTATGACAAAAAGAACCAAAATCATCCTGTGTGTATTTTCGTTAGGTTTGACGGCAACCTGCATTTATCATTTTTTCGGGTAATTAAATTCAATAAAATCAACAATTATGAAAGAACCAATCAATATTTGGGGCATCAAAGAATTTGAAGGCGGCGGCGAAAGTTGTCCGATAATTCCGGCTAATTTGCCCTGGTATAAAAAAATCGTCCTAACCTTTTTTCGTTTCGGCATTTGCCCGCTGTGCGTCACGATGAGCCTGACCTACGCAGTCGGCAGTGTGTTCAGAAAATTTTTCGGAACTCCGCAAAGAAATTTATAAAACCGCGAAAAATTCTCATTTATCTTATAACTTAACCTCTATTCGACCGGCAAAATGAAGTTTGCTTAAACCTTTGCTGACGTGGAGATTGAATCTCCTCACTGTCATCTGTGGCGATATAGTGCTTCCTTCCGCCATTTCGCCCCACTGATTTTATATCCTGTCGTTGGTTTTGCTCTGTTTTCCTAAACTAAATTCTGGCACGCCCTTTGCTCTTGAGCATTTTCAAGGGTTCATCTAAATATTTTTTAAGGAGATAAATATGAATTTTGGAGATTTGGAAAATAGCTTGCTAAATATGGGCAAAGAGAAAGGCAAAGAACTCGCCGAAGGTTTTTTGGATGGACAGCAGCAGCAGCACGAAGGGAACCTGATCGGAACCGGCATCGGATTCGGTAAACAGATGCTCGGCAATATTTTCGGCGGCGATGAAAACAAAACCGATGTCGTAGATGAAACTGCATCTTTGGAAAACAACGCCGAAGAAAACGCACCGGAAGAAAGTTTATCAGTTGAAACATCTGCCGAAAATGACACGGCTGAAACTGCCGAAGATGAAAATCCTGATGCCGAATTGAGCGAAGATCAGAGCGTTTCGGACGAAACTACTTTTGATGAATCGAACAATGATGCTGATACTTCAAACGAAGCGGGCAACCCGGATGAAACAAATACACTAACGGACGAAGCCGATTCAGACGAAAATTCGGATGATTCGGATGACGATTCGGAAGCTGTCAAATCTGCCAAAATATAGAATACAAACGGAGAAAATATGCACTTTATCGCGTGGATTATCGCCGGACTGGTTGCCGGATTTATCGCCAGCAAAATCGTCAACAAAACGGGTGACGGTTTTTTGATTGATCTTTTATTGGGAATTGCCGGCGGCGTGGTCGGCGGTTGGCTGGTCGGAATGTTCGGCTTTCACGTCGAATCCGGCTTGAATATTCCGGGTATCATTGTCGCCGTCATCGGCGCGGTAATTTTGCTGGTCGCGTATCACGCGCTCCGGCGAAAGTTATAAAAAGTTCAGATTGAATCTGTCAGATCAAAAAAAGGAGAATAAAATGAAAAATATCGTAAAAAGTTTATTGCTCATCAGTTGTTTGTCAATCGCGGCTTTCGCGCAGATAACAACACCGACGACGAAAACGACCAAACCCAAACCGACCAGTTTGACAACTACGCCAAAGCCTGTCAAAAAGATGGCTGACGCGAAAACGGCGATGCCCAGAACAACCGATGCGAAACCGTCAATGACAAAATCGCCCGACACAAAAGTATCGAAACCGAAAACACCGGAAACAAAAACGTCAACGACAACTTCACCTGATCCGAAGATGTCGAAACCGAAAACGACAGCCGCTAAAAAGCCTGAAACAAAAACGATGCCGACAACCTCGCCCGAAACAAAAGTTGTCACGCCGAAAGCACCGAAAACAAAAACTTCGGAATCCAAGTCCGACACGCCGAAAACATATATTACCGGACCGAAAGGCGGCTGTTATTATATGAGCGGCAAGAACAAAGTTTATGTTGATAAAGGAAAATGCCGGCAGTAGGTTTTAGCTCTTAACTTTGTCAAAATTTCAATCATCGAACGACTCGCTAAAGAACACAAAACAGTTTTTTAGCGAGTCGTTTCACTTCAAACACTTGACCTATTTCTGACTGTCAAGACTAATGACCTGTCGTACCGATTTTTGTCGAAAAGTTATCCGGGTTTGTTGGACGACAATATTCTTCTGTGATAATTCAAAAGCAGTGTTCAATCTGCTCGGAGTTGATTTGGGAGGAAAATGTTGTCCGTAACATTATAATACCATTTACCTTTAGAAACTATGCAATAACTAATTTTTAACGGAACCCGGACACTCCTGTCCGAAAGCCTTTGAAAAACGCTCCCAACCATAGTGATAGTTCAAGTTAAAGACTGCTTAGGCAATTTCAAACGCGAGAGCATTTGTTCGGACAAGAATGTCCAAGTTCCTTTTCTATTGCATATTCTTTAATGGTCAAGGGTTATAAATTTCGTTAAAGATGCTCCTCCCGACACGGACGAATCTCTTTGAGTCGTGTGCCGGACTCTGTCCGCTAAAAAAACTGCCGATATTTTTATTTCAAAATGGTTCGATTTTGACTATTTTAAGTGACTTAAATGAACTCGGTTTGTTACCGGAGTAAATACTTGACGCAACATAGATGCCGAAGATTGCAGGAATTGAAGATTGGAGTATTATGTAACCTAACCTAATGATTCCAATAAAAAAAGAGGCAAAATGTCGCGCTTATTTTTGTTAATGGGCGGTGAAACGGCGCGAAAACATTCTATTTAGTTTTGCTTCTGCTAATAATCCGAACCTTTCCCAAAAGGTATGAAAATTGCCTGAAGCCTTTAATAATACGACCGATAATCTTTAGAAGCGCGATTTCGAAAGTCGAAATAAAATAATTGAGAAAAACTTGGAACCCGTTGAAAATTTGCAATCAATGTCGCCGAAGGTAAAATTCGGATGAGTTTCGCCGCTTCTCAGACCAAAATTTACAGTTATGATCTGCCCGAAAATTTCGGGACGCGCCGTTAAAACCGTTGAAGAGTCGGCGAAAGTCTCCGGTAAGTTGTTTGCCGGTAATGCGGTTTTGCAGAAAATGAGAACTCAACCCGCTGTTGTCGGACAAATACAATATCGGAAAAATTGGCGAATTGGCTTCAAAATAGAATTGATCGTAAAACCCCTAATTCCGGCGTAATTTTTAAGCGTTAAGAAAAACACCTCCGGCGGCTGTCTAAATTTTCGCCGGTAGTTTGGACGGAGTTTGACGAATTCTTTTTTTGAGCGGCTTCAATGAAAAACGATTCTTTAATTTTTTCAAATTTTCTGCATCGTCCGATGCGCTCTTTTGTCAGCGTTATGGGAATTGCAGTCGGCGTTTTTTTGATTGTTTCGACCGTCGGTTTGTCCGAAGGAACGCTGCGCGGAAATGCCCGGCGGGAAGCCAATACCGGTGCGGAAATTATCGTTCGAGGCGCGGGAACATTCGGTTTGAGCGGGAGCGCACCGTTTCATCTGCCGGTTTCGGAAGCGGCGGAGATTGCTACAATCGAGGGCGTTAAAACTGCTGTTCCGCTCGGACAAAATCTCGATGCCGCCGCTGATTCGGAAACGGGCAGCCGCTTGATTGACGGTATAAATTACGACGAATATCACGAAATCTCCGGTCTGCAAATTATCGAAGGTCGCCCGCTCGCCACTAACGGCGACGAAGCCATTGTTGATACGGCGTGGCAGGCGCAGAAAAAATTGAAAATCGGTTCGACGCTCAAAATTTACGAAAAGAATTTTACCGTTGTCGGAAGTTACGAGCCGGCGAGCGGCGCACGAATCAAAATTCCGCTCGAAACGATGCAAATACAGCTTCTCGGCGAGACGAAATACTGCACTTCGATTCTGGTAAAACTCGTCAACCCGGACGAGCAGGAAACGATGGCAATGCGAATTTCGCAAAAGTTCCCTGAAAATCAGGTCATTTTGACCAAAGACTTTGAAGAACTTTATATGCACGCAGTTCCGGCTCTCGGTGTTTTTTTGAATGTCGTCATCGGAGTTGCCGCATTTATCGGGATTCTCGTGATTTTACTGACGATGTATACCGCTGTCATCGAACGCACCCGGCAAATCGGAATTTTGAAATCATTGGGAATGTCAAAATTCGCCATCGTTGGAACAATTGTTAAAGAATCCTTGTTGATTTGTTCTTTCGGTTTCCTGCTCGGCGTAATTTTGAGCGGTGCGCTCGGATTTGCCCTGATGCGGACAACCTCTTCGATGCAAATGACAATCGGGTGGAAACTGATTTTGCTGACGTTCGTCGGCGGAATTTTGAGTAGTGCGCTCGGTGCATTTTATCCGGCGATTCACGCCGCCCGGCTCGATGCGGTCGAGGCATTAAATTATAAATAGTGGTGTTAAAAACGAAACTGATTTCGGTTTTTAGAAATCACGGATTCGGTCGGTCAATATTTGAGGAAAAATTATGTGCGGCATCGCCGGTTGGGTCAATCTAAGTTTAAATTCGCCGCCGAATAATCTTGCGGACGAAATACTTCTGCGCCGGATGTGCGACAAAATCCGGCATCGCGGACCGGATTCGGAAGGCATTTTGCTTGACGATTCGGTTGCGTTTGGAATGCGCCGGTTGGCAATTATTGATCTCGAAGAGGGCGACCAGCCGGTTTTTAATGAAGATCGAAAAATTGCGGTGATTATGAACGGCGAAATTTATAATTACCGCGAACTCCGGCGCGAACTCGAAAAGAACGGTCACTGCTTTCGGGGAAACTCGGACACCGAAGTAATACCGCATCTTTATGAGGAATACGGTGAAAAATTCGTCGAAAAACTTAACGGAATGTTTGCCGTCGCGCTCTGGGACGAACGCCGCCAAAGGCTTTTTTTGGCGCGTGACCGTTTCGGAGTGAAACCTCTCTATTACGGAATTTTCGGCGGAAAACTGATTTTCGCTTCGGAACTCAAAGCCCTGACGCAGCACCCTGACGTTGAAACGCGGATTAATTTTCAGGCAGTGCGTCAATTTCTCGCTTTTGAATATATTCCCGCGCCGCTCTCGATTTATCAGAATATCTTTAAACTGCCCGCTGCCCATTCGTTGTCGGTTATAAAGGGTCAAATAGAAATCGCGCCTTATTGGAATTTAAGTTTTGAGAAAAAGATTTTGCCGCCGACTGTTGAAGAAGCCGCCGAAGAACTGCGAAGATTGCTCGCCGAAGCGACCGAAGCGCGGCTGATTTCGGATGTTCCGCTTGGAGTTTTGTTGAGCGGCGGCATTGATTCGGCGAGTGTCGCGGCATTTGCACAGCAATTTTCCGCTAAACCGCTAAAAACTTTCTGTATCGGTTTCGAGGAAACTTCTTTTGACGAATCGCCTTTCGCCCGACAGGTTGCCGCACATCTCGGCACGGAACATCACGAAGAAATTTTAAGCATCGAACGCGCCGCCGAACTTTTGCCGGAAATCGCCAAATGGCTTGATGAACCGTTGGCAGATGCTTCCATTTTGCCGACGTTTTTGCTTTCGCAATTCGTCTCTTCCGAAGTGACGGTCGCGCTCGGCGGCGATGGCGCGGACGAAATTTTTGCCGGTTATCCGAGTTATTACGCGCACAAAATGGCGGAGCGATACGAAAAAATTCCGCGTTTCGTGCGTTCCAACGTCATCGAAAATATTATCAACCGTCTGCCGAACGGCGATAAAAATATGTCCTTCGACTTTATGGCAAAGCGTTTCGTGAAATCGTTGGAGAGTTCCGATATGATTATGCGCCATCATTCGTTTTTCGGCTCTTTTACGCTCCTCGAACAGGTAAATTTACTGACCGATGAAGTCAGAGGGGCGGCAGCGGCGGACATTTATTCGGAATCGAGAAAATGGCTGGACATCTGCGATGCCGACAATATTATCGAAAGAACACAGTATCTCGACATCAAATCTTATTTGGCGGAAGGAATTTTGACGAAAGTTGACCGCGCGAGTATGGCGGTTTCTTTGGAAGTCCGTTCGCCGTTTCTCGATTTGCGGATCGCCGAATTCGCGGCGAGTCTGCCCCGTAACTACAAATTAAAATGTGACTCGATAAAATTCGGGTTCGGCAAAACCGGCAAATACGTCCTGAAAAAAGCCGTCGCGCCGCTCCTTCCGGCTTCGATCATTAATCGCCGCAAAAAAGGCTTCGTAATTCCCGTTGCGGCGTGGCTCAAAGGTAGCCTGAATCCGCTGATTCGTGAATTTCTCGCAGTCGAACGACTCGAAAAACAAGGAATATTCAAACCGCTATTCGTTCAGAAACTGCTCTCGGAACACGAAACCGGCAAAGCCAATCACAGCCAGAAACTTTGGACATTATTAATCTTCCAACTTTGGATTGAAAACTTCAATTCGGAGAAATCCGACCGGAAATTTCTTGGTGAAACAATGAAACTCGCCCAATATTAATAAATTAAAAATTCTTTTATCTTCTCTAAATATTTTTGTCAACTTTTTACGCTCTGCTTTTTTGACTATTTCTATCTGCTTTTGAGTGTTGTCGCTGAAGTATTTGTAAAAAATGTCCCGGAGGAGCCAAACTTTAAGAAGTCCGGTGATCTTTGCAATGAACTTTTTATTTCTTCTCCGTCAAGAAACTCCGCTACTAAAGTGGGAAACCCTAAAGTTTCCACTAAACGGCACATAAGGTGTAGCATTACAGAAAAACAAGTAATTATGTTGCCAATTGAAATTCGAATTCTGAATATTCTTGCGATTGGTGCAAAAGAAACTGCGTGAAATTTTGAGCGAAATGAAATACCATCTAAATTAGACGAAATTTAATCTCTTACAAAAATATGATTTCATCAAACGATACTTCGATTATAGTCGGTGAAAAAGCCCCCGATTTTGAACTTCAAACGGAGAAAGGCGAAAAGTGGCGGTTGTCAGACCATTTAGGTAATGTTGTCACTCTGCTCTTTTATCCACAGGACGAAACTGTGGTTTGCAGACGGCAATTATGTTCGGTGCGTGATAACTGGGCGAATTACTTGCAAACAAAGGCTCTCATCGTCGGTATTTCACCCGGAACGATTGAAGAACATAGAAAATTTTCACAGCAACACGATTTGCCGATTCCGCTGCTTGCCGATGTTGATCGAAGTGTTACGGATACATATACTTCGCACTGGTTATATCCGACTTTTTTTATGCGCGGAATCGTCGTGGTTGACGCAAAAGGATTAGTTCGCTCGAGAAAAACGATGCTGCGGGCATTTCGACCGACTGACAGTTCCGTAATTGCTTCGATTTATGCGGCGCGGGCTGATTCGCTCCACGAAAAATATGACACGCTAAGAAATAAAAACAAATGAAATTTGATTCGATTACCATTTACACAATCGGACACGGACGACACGGGTGGACAGATTTTCTTGCGCTTTTACAGAAATTTGAGATTGAATTTTTGTGCGATGTCAGAAATTTCGCGCGGTCGCGCTGGGTGCAGTTTAACGGCGCGGTTTTGGTGGAGAATCTGCGCGAAAACCGCATTGGTTATGAACATCTCCCCGAATGCGGCGGCAAGATATTGGCAAAAACGGAGGATTTGGAGCGCGGTGTCGAACGGATTTTGGAGTTGTCGGCGGAAGTGAAAACCGCGATAATGTGTTCGGAATCGCAGCCGCTGACGAAACATAAAATTCCCCGCGCCAATTGTCACCGCGTCGGGCTTTTATCGCCGCTTTTAAAGGCAAAAGGCGCAAAACGCATTATTCACATTTTACCGGATGGCGAGGCAATCGAATTTGACGAATCGGCAGTGCCTTCGATTTGGTGAAATAAGGCATTTGCCCGCTTGCTCACGAACGTATTTACACCGTAAAATCTTCCGCGACGGACAACTTTTCAAGCGGTTGCCGCGTCTATTAAAATTAAATTCCCGGCAATTTTTTATTCCGATAATTCCGAGGTTTACCGAACAGAACAAGGGTCGTAACAGCAAAAGGTTTTACTTTTTTATGACCAGACTTTCGGTTGGAATTATTGGTGGCGGCATCGGCGGAGTTACGGCGGCGGTTGCTTTGCGGCATTTCGGAATTGACGCGGTTGTTTATGAACGCGCTGAAATCTTGCGCGAACTCGGCGCGGGAATGATGTTGTGGGCGAATGCTTCGCGGGTTTTGAACGAACTCGGATTACTCGAAAAAGTAATTGCCGTCAGCGGGCAAACCGATAATTTTCTCGTTCGCAAAAGCGGCGGCGAAACTTTGATGAAAATTGCGACCGGCGATTTTGAAGTTCCGTCGGTCTGCATTCCGCGAGCCGATCTTTTATCAATTTTGGTCAATTCCCTTCCCGCCGAAAATATCAAATTAGGCTGTGAATTTGAACGTCTCGAACAATCAACCAACAAAGTCCGCGTTCATTTTGCGAATGACACAATTGCTGAACACGACATTTTGGTCGGCGCGGACGGTCTGCGTTCACGGGTGCGCGGCGAAGTTTTCGGGAGGATTGAACCGATTTATCGCGGTTATCTGGTGTGGCGCGGAATCGGGTATTACGAAGGTGGCGATTTAACGGCGAATTCGAGCAGCGAAACTTGGGGCAAAGGCAGGCGTTTCGGCATTTTGAATACCGGCAACAAAAAATTTACCTGGTATGCGGCGGCAAATATTGCGGCGAGTCATCAGGATTTGGAGAAAGGTCGCAGGGCTGAATTACTCCAAATGTTTGGCGATTGGCATTCGCCGATTGCCGAATTAATTGATTCAACGCCTGAAAATTTGATTATGAAAAACGCCGCGTGCGATCATCATTCACTGAAAAAATGGGTAAAAGGTCGCGTCGTTTTACTTGGTGATTCGGCTCACGCCTGCACGCCAAATCTCGGACAAGGCGGCGGAATGGCAATCGAAGACGCACTCGTTTTGGCAAAAAGTTTGAATACTGAAAGTTCAATTGAAGCCGCACTCGCGCTCTACGAAAAACGCCGCACGACGCGCACCAAACACATCCAGCAAAGATCACGCCGAATGGGACAAATCGCGCAGTGGGAAAATCCCTTCATTGTTGCGGGGCGCGAAATCATCACGAATCTGCTGCCCGCGAAAATCTTTGAATTTAATCTGCGCCGTACTTATTCCTACAAAACATAGAAGCAAAACGTACCGATGATTCGTTATGCAAGCGGTCTTTGACCGCTTTTTAAGAAAGATTTTAAAACATCACAAATGTTGTGATAAATTTACGTTGAGAAAAAGCTATGAACAAATCTTTCAACATTCTTTTCGTTATCATTTCTCTCTTCGTTTCGCTAGTTTTCGGTTCAAAGATGAACGCCCAAACTACAATTTCAACTCCGACAAAAACGCCGAATCGTAGAAAATCAGCACAAATTGCAAAAATCGAATTGGATAAAAATGAAATTCTAATTCCCTGTATTTTCAACGGTCGTGTTTTCGGCGAATTATGTAAAGATGAGCAACCGGATTCAATTCAAGTTAAAATAACAGTTCACAATCCGAAAAATAAACGAATAAATTACCAATACACAGTTTCAGCAGGGCGCATCATCGGTCAAGGCGAAAAAGTAATTTGGGATTTAAAAAATGTTTCTCCGGGAGATTATACGATTACGGCTTCATTTGATTCAGGTAAAGGATTTGGCAGCGAAACCAAATCAGAAAAAGTTTCAGTCAAAGAATGTTACGATTGCGATCCTCCTTGTGTTTGCCCTGCTTTGAGCGTTAGCGGCGGCGGTAGTATAAAAGGCGGAGAAACCGTAGATTTTACGGCGAATGTTTCAATCGGAACAGCATTTGATATTAAATACAAATGGACGGTTTCACAAGGCGAAATTGTTTTAGGTCAGGGAACTCCTAATATAACTGTCAAAACAACTTCTGCAATGAGCGGATATGTTCAAGCAACTGTTGAAATCAGCGGAGATTTTTGTGCGGAATGCTTGAGAACAGCTTCCGAAACCGGCACGATTATACAATAAAATTCTATTTCTTTTTACGTTTTTCTTCGACGAATCGTCGCGTTGTTTCGTTCGTCAATTCGATATGCGGATTTAGAATATTGTCGACTTTCAGCGAAGTTTCTTTGCAAAAAGTAGTCGCGTAAGCATTTTTGATTTGCCAACTTTCAGGCGAAAAATTCATTTGCGCGGCGAGCGTCTGCGTGATTGATTCGAGATTCGGCAAATCCGGGCGCGGTTCATAGAAAAGTTCGATTTGATAAAGCCGCCGATCATAAAATCGTAAATACAAAGCGCGAATATTATTCAAAGCGGCGGGCGCGGGATTTTTGATATAGTTTTGAAAAAAAACACGTCCGTCGTTCTTTTTGATCTTTATTTTCAACGATTTACCGAATGCGCTCTGCACTTCTTCGGGCAACATTCCGAGCCGCAGATTCAATAAAAGCGGCGCGTTTGCCGCCGAAAACTCACAGTTATTTTGTGCGTTCGCAATCGCGGCAAAAGCAAAAATAAACACAAAAATTGATTTGGCAACAGCATTTTTCATCGAACTAAGCAGGTGAGCAAAATTTTTGCGGTATTATGAAAGGCTCGGAGTCCCGCCTTCAGGCGGAATCCGCCAGCGAAGCGCGGCGGAAAAGCCGCCTGAAGGCGGGACTCCGAACGATACGCAAAATATCTTGTTACTTTTGCTTACCTGCTTAATTGTATAACGAATGAAGCTAAAATCTTTATGATAAAAATGCTTGACGAAAAAAATCTCGCCGCAACTTGCCGAAAATTGGCAAAGATTGACGCTGATCTGGCTTTTATCTTTCGCACTTTTGGAACGCCGCCGCTGTGGAAGCGTGAAGCCGGTTTTCCGACGCTGATTCATATTATTTTGGAACAGCAGGTTTCGCTTGCGTCGGCACTTTCGGCGTTTAATAAACTGCGGAAAAAATTGGGCGAAATTACGCCTGAAAACGTCTTGAAATTAACGGACGCAGAACTGAAAACTTGTTATTTTTCGCGTCAGAAAACCGTTTATGCGCGGGAACTCGCAAAGGCAGTTTTAGATGGAAGTTTAACTCTGAAATCGCTTGAAAAATTGTCTGATGAAGTCGTTAAAATCGAACTCAAAAAAATCAAAGGCATCGGCGATTGGACGGCGGATATTTATCTATTGATGGCTCTGCTTCGCGTGGACGTAATGCCAAAGGGCGATTTGGCTCTGCACGTTGCGTATAAAAAACTTAAAAAATTGAAAGACGCGCCGAAATCCGACGAATTTCAAATTATTGCCGAGCGTTGGAAACCGTTTCGTGCCGTTGCCGCACGGCTTTTATGGCATTTTTATTTATCGGAGAAATCTTCTAAACACATAAAAACATAGAACATATCAGGTTAGTATCAAATTGCTGAAATCTATATTTTCTATGTTTCTATGTGTTTAAATTTCTTTAAATGACGCGTTTTTTGACCGGCGACGACAGCACGATTGAAGTCGTCGTGATGCCGTAAGGCGTGAGTTTATCAATCAGCGGTTGCAGATGCCCGACATCGGCAACCGCGACTTTCATAATGAACGAATCGCCGCCCGTGCCGCGATGACATTCGAGAATCTCGTTCGACTGTTCGGCGACTTCGATAATGCGCCAGTAATCAACGCCCGAAATGCTCATCCGCACAAACGCAAGTATCGGCAGACCGACTTTTGCCGTATCAATTTCCGCCGCGTAACCCGTAATAATCTGCGCGTCTTCGAGTTTGCGAATTCGCTCAATGACCGCCGGAGTCGTCAGACCGACGCGCCGACCGAGTTCCGCAAAAGCCGTCCGTGCGTTTACTTGAAGTTCTTTCAATAATTTCCAGTCAATTTCGTCAATCATTCAAAACTGTGTGTTTGTCTCAATTGACTTTACTTTTTTTTGTTCAATAATTTCCACGCCAAAAGACCGCCGACCACGCTCACTGCGCCGAGTATTAAAGAGTTTTTCGCACGCGGCGAAGTGACGAGCGACGTGTAGGGATCGCTCATAAATTGTTCATCGGAGAAATTTCCTTCGACCGTATCATAACCGGAAATCGGTGCAAACAGATTGTCTTTGAATTGTTCGGGAGAATCTTTTTCGCCGCCGTCCTGTCCGGCGAATCCGATGGTTTCAGAAAAGAAATCAGCCGCTCGCGGCGACACTCTTTCGGCGTAAACAACGCCTAAACCTGCGCCGCCCGCGACGATTTCCCGCGTCGGATTTTCCGCCGCAAAGAGAATCGCGTCCGTGACAATCTGCGGATGATAAATCGGCGGCACGGGACGCATTTTGAAAGGCATTTTGTTGCGACCTTTTTCGTAAATCGGCGTGTTTATCGCAGCGGGCAAAACTTCCGTGACGACGACAGGAATTTTATCGTGCGCGAGTTCGACGCGCAGAACCTGCAAAAATCCGTGAACGCCGTGTTTCGACGCGCCGTAGGCAGATTGATAAGGCGCGGTGCGGACAGCTTCGACGCTCGAAACGTGAATCAGTGCGCCGCCGTGTTTTTTCAAATAAGGGAGCGCGGCTTTTGCGCCGTAAATTTGCCCTAAAAGATTGACTTCGATCAGGCGTTTATATTCTTCCGGGTCGGTTTTTTCGACGGTCGAAAACATAAACGCACCCGCCGCGTGAATCCAAGTATCGAGTCTGCCGTAGCGTTCAACGCACTTTTCAGCAACCGCTTTGACCTGTTCAAAATCGGCGGCATCGGCTTCGACATAAAAAGCGTCGCCGCCGTCCGCTTCGATTTCTTCGACTAGACTTTTCAAACCTTCGACACTCCGCGCCGCCGCGCAAATCTTCGCGCCGCGTTTTGCCATTTCGAGTGCCGTCAAACGTCCGATTCCGCTCGATGCGCCGAAAACAACCGCCACCTGCACCGCCACCGGCTTTAAATTAATCTTCATCTTTTCACCCTTGATTCGTAAATTAAAATCAACTTCGGCAAACAAATAGCGTAACCATTCACTGCCGAATTCATTTTTTACAGTCTAGCTTTTTTCGCTCCGGTAAGGCAAGGATTTTCAAAAACCGCCAGAGATTTCCTTTTTATTTGAATGTCCGAATTCTGCAAATTACCGTTAATCTTTTCGTCACGTTATCAGTTTAATTTGAGGAGGTAAATTTGATGGGCGTGAAAGAACAGATGATCAGAGTTTTGCGCGGCGGTGAGGCGCAGAGAATTCGCTTCAATTTTACGGGTTCGACAGGCATTACGATTTCGGTTGACGGAAGCAGTTTTCGGCGGGTCGCGCAGGCACTCGAAGAAAATCGGGTTCACGTTGCCGAAGGCGGCGTGTCCGGCGGTTGGGCGAAATACAATGCCGGAAACAATACATTTAATGTCGGCACGGATGAGCATTGGTCACGGGCTTTTGACGCGCTGCTCATTCACGAATCGGTTCACGCTTCGTTTGATTTAACGAGTGCGAGTTTGCCGTGGCTCGACAATGAAGTTGCCGCCTATATCGCCCAAGGTTTTTATTTGCGTAATTCCGGCTTTAGCAGTAATCGTCTCGATCACGTCGGGCAAACCAATCAACCTTATCTGGGTTTGCAAATCGTCAAGGAAATTGTCGGCGGCAGTGGTGTCAGCGGTTTCTGGCTCGAACAACTGCAAGGCTCACTGCTTTCCAACGCGCAGTATCACGACTACATTCGCGGAACTTTTACAGGTAATGGTTAAACTTTGAAAAAGAAAATGAGAAAGAGATATTTCGGACAATCATTGTTTGGTTTGAAATATGACAAAAATTATCTTTCTTTTTCCAGCGAGGCAACCAAATAAAATTCTCACTGCATCAAGGTAAGTAACTCAGGTTGAGACGGTTAAAAAGCGCGAATCAACGCGCGGCGAAAAATTAAAAATAATTTGTCTGTAATTTTTGTCACCGACGCAAGAATCAAATTCTTCAGCGTTCAAGGAGAGGTATGTCTAAAAAAAGTTTAATTGATTCTATCGAGGTAAAAAGTCCTTGTTCCGAAAGTTGGAGCGAGATGAAAGGCACTGATAAAGTGCGTTTTTGCGGTCACTGCGACTTAAACGTCAACAATATTTCCGAGTTGACGCGCAAACAGGCAATGCGCCTCGTGCGCGAATCTAACGGGCGAATTTGCGTTCATTACATCAAAAATCCAATTACAAACAAGCCGATTTTTGCCGATAAACTTTATCAAATCTCGCGCCGCGCCGGAATCGCCGCCGGAGTCTTAGGCGCATCACTTACGCTTTCGACGCTCTCTTACGCACAAGACGAACCTGTTTTAAATCAAATAAACGTCGCCACGCAAACGCAGGCTTTGAATGACAAAACTTCCGATAACAACATAATTGCAGTTGTTGATGTTGTTAATGTTGAAGACATTCAAGTTGACGGCGGAGCGAGTTTTGTAGAATACCGCAGCGGACTACACGCCGCCGTTTCAAGTGATGATCTCGAAGAAGTCAAAAACCTCATCACCCAAGGTGCAAACATTAATCAAAATGACGAAAATTACAGCAATATCACGCCGATTTTTCTTGCGGTTGAAAACGGCAACGCGGAAATTGCCGAAACGCTGCTCAATTTCGGTGCGAAAATCAACGTCAGAGACACGAACCGCCAAACGCCGCTGATGAGATTGGACGAAGACGCTTCGCCCGAACTCGTCAACCTTTTAATCAGACACGGCGCGAAGGTAAATTTGATTGACAACGATAAAAACAACGCGCTGATTCTGGCTTCACGCGCAGTCAAACCGGAAGTTTTGCAGATTTTGATAAATTACACGACAAATATCAACGCGCAAAATAGTGAAAATCGCACTGCATTAATGGAAGCCGCCGATGCCGACAATCTCGAAAACATCCGCGCACTTCTCCAATCGGGTGCGGATGTCAATTTGAAAAATAAAGACGGCGAATCGGCGATAGATTTAACGACCGATGAAGAAATCACCAAACTTCTCGCCGACTATGGTGCAGTTTTGAAGGAAAACTAGAGTGAGTGCGGCAGAAACCCGCGCGTGAGCAAGGGTGCAAAATGCGTGTGATCTGCACCCTTGCTCACGCGCGGGTTTCTGCCTTTATTTGTCTGCGTCCTATTTCCCTTCCCGCAAAACCATTTCACTCGCCATCTTCCCCGACAATAAAACCAGCGGAATACCGCCGCCCGGATGCGTTGCGCCGCCGACAAAATAGAGATTTTCGATGTCTTTCGATTTGTTCGGGACACGCATAAATGCCGAAAAAATTCCGTTGGATGAGATGCCGTAGATCGAACCGCGATTGGCGCGATATTTTGTTTCAAAGTCATCGGGCGTGATAATTTGCTCGAAATCTATTGAGTTTTCCAAATCTTCCAAGCCGTATTTTTCGAGTTTTTTGATAATCAAATCGCGGTAATTTTGCTTTTCATTTTGCCAATTGAATTTTTCGCTCGTGTAAGGCGCGTTAACTAAAACGAATAAGTTTTCGTGTCCGTGCGGTGCTTGCGAATCGTCGGTGCGCGAGGTCGCGCAGATGTAAATCGTCGGATTCGTCGCGGGAATTTTACGCTTAAAAAGCGCGTCGAATTCGGCTTTGTAATTATCGCTGAAAAAGATGTTGTGATGCGCCAATTGCGGAAATTTTTCGCGCGTTCCGAGCAGCAAAACAAAGCCGCTGCACGACGGTTCGCGGTTTTGAT
Source organism: Pyrinomonadaceae bacterium (assembly GCA_965247805.1). Classification (GTDB taxonomy): domain Bacteria; phylum Acidobacteriota; class Blastocatellia; order Pyrinomonadales; family Pyrinomonadaceae; genus JAFDVJ01. The sequence continues at coordinate 589,547 of OZ252034.1, read as the reverse complement.
ATTTTTGATGTTTCGCGGGCAAAAGATTGCGATAAGTCTCAATCGCGTCGGCGTTTGAGATGACGTAATCCGCGCCGAGTATTTCACCGTTTGCTTTAACACCGACGGCTTTTTTATCTTCGACGATGATTGTTTCGACTTCCGAATCGGTCAAAAATCTCACGCCGAGTTCCCTTGCCAATTTTTCCAACGCCTTCGGAATTTCATACATTCCGCCGCGCACATACCACGCGCCCAAGCCGAATTCAACATACGGAATGAGCGCAAATGTCGCCGGAATTTTGTAAGGCGAAGAACCGTTGTAAGTCGCAAAACGATTGAAAAGTTGTTGAAGTTTTTTTGATTTAAAGTAACCCGCGTTATGTTTATCGAGCGTTTTAAGTGTCGAGATTTTGAGTAAATCTTTGATATATTCAGGTCGAATCAATGTCGGCAAATCGTTCAGACTTTTCGCTAAAAATGTCCGTTCGGAAATCTCGTATTTTAGCTTTGAATCAGCGAGATATTGGCGGAAATTTTCAACATCTCGCGGTTCAAGTTTCGCAATCTCGCTTTCGGTTTTTTCAATATTCTGTGAAGCGTCAAACTGCGTTCCGTCCGTCCAAAAATACCGGCAAATCGGTTCGAGCGGAGCAATTTCGAGGTAATCCGCAATCTGCTTTCCACAAAATGCAAACAAATCTTCGAGAATATGCCGCATCGTCAAAAGCGACGCACCTGTGTCAAATTTATATCCGTTTGCCTCGACCGAATTAACCTTGCCGCCGACATTTTCGTTCTTCTCCAAAACCGTCACCGAAAAACCCGATTTCGCCAAACGACAAGCCGCTGATAGCCCGCCGAGTCCTGCGCCGATGATGATAATTTCCTTCACAAATAATTTTTATCACAAAGCGAAGAAATGGGACGCGGACGAACGCGGATTAAACGGATTTTCACAGATAATCTTTAAAGTCCGCTTCAATCTGTCAAATTCGCGTTCGTCCGCGTTCTATTTTCCTAACATTACGTTAAATTTTCTCGACAAATTTACGAATTCTGGTCAAAGCGATTTCGATTTGTCCGTAGGATTTACAATAGGCGATGCGGACGTGATTTTCGCCGCCCGCACCGAATGCCGAGCCGGGAATGACGGCGACTTTTTCTTCCGTGATTAGTCTGTCAGCGAAGGTTTCGTCGTCCAAACCTGTATTTGCGACCGACGGGAAAGCGTAGAATGCACCTTTCGGTTCAAAGCAATCGAGTCCCATTTCGTTTAATGACGAAACGACCAATTTGCGGCGTTTGTCATATTCGGCGAGCATTTCCTGCACGAACGGTTCGCCGATTTCCAAAGCATTTAAAGCCACGAATTGCGAAATTGTCGGCGCACTCATCACGTCGTATTGATGAATTTTCGCAAATGCTTCCATCAGTTCGCGGTTCGCGCAGACGTAACCGACGCGCCAGCCGGTCATCGCGTAATCTTTGGAAAATCCGCCGAGCAGAATCGTGCGATTTTTCATATTCGGCAATCCCGCGAAACAGACGTGTTCCGCGCCGTAAACCAGCCGGTCATAAATCTCATCCGAAATAATCAGTAAATCGTGCTTTTCCGCAAGTTGCGCGATTTTCAGAGCATTTTCGCGCGACAAAACCGCGCCCGTCGGATTGTTCGGATAGCCGAGAAAAATCGCTTTTGTTCGCGGCGTAATTAAAGGTTCGATTTCCTCTGCCGTGATTTCAAAATTGTTTTCGGCGCGGCAGGTAACGGTCACGGGAACGCCGTCGGCGAATAAAATTTCGGGTTCGTAGGCGACGAAACACGGAGTCGGGACGATAATCTCGTCGCCCGCGTTGCAAATCGCGCCGAACACGCAGCGCATCGCTTCGCTGACACCGACCGTAATCATCATTTCGCCGTCGGCTTGGTATGAAACGCCGTAGAGATTTTCGAGATGTTCGGCGAGCTTTTCGCGCAGTTCCATTAAGCCGGAGTTTGCCGTGTAATTAGTTACGCCGCGCAAAACGGAATCGAATCCGGCTTGAAAAATCGGCTGCGGCGTGACGAAATCAGGCTCGCCGATGCCGAGCGAAATGACATCCGGCATTTTCGCGGCAATCCCGAAAAAACGGCGGATTCCCGAAGGTTTTACTTTATGAATGCGGTCGGCGATGAATTTATTTTTTAATACGGATTGCGGTGTCATTGGTTGTAATTCTGTTGATTTACTTTCATCAAATCAAAAAAATACTCTAGCGCATAGTTTCCGAAGTGACAAATTTCGGTTTCAAAAGTCAAAAAAATAAAGAGGAATCGTTCTGAGTGAAATTTGCAGATTTATCTATCAGTTTTCAGCTATCAGCTATCAGCTATTCCGAATTTTGAATTGTTTTCACTAAAACACAAAAATTTGCTTTTAACGAAAAAGATTGATTTCTTTTGAATTGGCGAGTTTTTCGACTTCAGCCAAAGTCGCTGCCGAGCCGTCGCCGAGCGTCGTCAGCGTCAAAGCCGAATTTGCCAGACCGCAATTGAGCGAAAATTCGATGTCTTTTTCATTCAGCAAGCCGTAAATTAACCCCGCTGCAAACGCATCGCCGCTGCCGACGCGATCAAGCACGTCAATATTTTCAAAATTATGTGCCTTGATAATTTTTCCGTCGGCGAAACAAACTGCGCCGAGATTGTGCGAACAAGCGGAATTGACATCGCGCAAGGTCGTCGCAATCACTTGTAAATTCGGAAATTTCGCCAGAATGTCGTTTGCCGCATTTTCAAAATTTTGCGCGTCGTAAGCCGCGAGTTTCGCGTTAAAATTATCGACACCGAAAACGACATCGGCGTAATTCAAAAGTTCGTGATTGAGTTCGTTTGCCGCCTTCAAACCGCCGCGATCTTCCCAGAGCGAGGCGCGATAATTCAAATCATACGAAACAATCGCGCCGTTTTCCTTCGCCGTTTTCATTCCTTCGAGCGCGACTTCCGGCGTTGTTTCCGACAAACCCGCGAAAATTCCGCCGGTGTGAAACCAGCGTGCGCCGCGTTCTGAGAAGATTTTACGCCAGTCAATTTCGCCCGACTTTAACTGCGAAACCGCCGTATTCCCGCGATCAGAACAACCGACGGGAGAACGCAGACCGAAACCGCGCTCGATAAAATACATTCCGTTGCGCGTTTTGCGGCTGATGCCGTCGGTTTCGCGCCAGACGATTTCCGACGAATCAACGCCGCCCTGCCAGATCAAATCTTCGACCAATTCGCCAATTTGATTTTTGGCGAGAGCCGTCAAAATCAAGGCTTTCTGCCGGAAAACCTTGCTCAAATTTCGCGCGACATTATATTCGCCGCCGCCTTCCCAAACGCGAAACGAACGCGCGTTGTGAATGCGGTCGTTTTCAGGATCAAACCGCAGCATCACTTCGCCAAGCGAAACAAAATCCCATTGACAATCTTTTTTCTCTTTTAATTTCAACACAATTTATATTAATTCCAATTTCACGCGCACGTTGCTGAACGCCGCGTTTCCGGTTAATTCGTCAATTAACAGATCATCGGTCAAATCATTAAGCGAAACTCCGGCGTGATTTTTTGCCGTGTCGAGTTTTACGCCTTTGCGGTCGTGTCCGTAGCCGTGCGGAATCGAAACTACGCCTTGTGCGATATTTTCCGTAATTTCGCACGGAATTCGGACGTTTCCGACCCGCGACGAAATTTTGACGGTTTGATTATTCTCCAAATTTAATTTTTCTGCGTCTATCTTATTAACCAAAACCGTGCAGCGATTTTTGCCTTTGACGAGCAATTCCGAATTGTGCAGCCACGAATTATTATCGCGCAGATGTCGTCTGCCGATTAAGGAAAACGGAAAATCCGCCGCGCCGGTTTCTTCGATTTTTAAGCGTTCCAAATCTTTCACCAAAACTTCGGGCGCGAGATTGATGCGTTTATTTTCGGTAAAAAGCCGTTCCGGTAGGCAAGATTTTAACGCGCCGAGATCAACGCCGTGCGGATTTTTCTGCAATTCTTCGAGCGATAATTGATACGCGCCGAACTGTAAACCGAAACCTAATTTCGCTTCCGGCGGAACGAATTTGACGGGTTCGTCCGCGCCGCTCAAACGAGCGGCAAGTTCCTGAAAAATTTCCCAATCGTATCTTGCGTTTTCATTTTTCGGAAAAAGCGGAGCGGAATATTTCGCCGTGTTGCGAACCGCCAAAACATTGAAAATCACGTCGTAATGCGAAACCTCCAAGCCGGTTGCGGGCGGCAAAATGTAATCGGCGCGGCTCGTCGTTTCGTTGACGTAGATGTCAATTGAAACCATCAATTCGAGTTTTTCAAGCGCGTTTTCAAGTTGTCCGCCGTTCGGCGTGGACAAAACCGGATTTCCGCAGCTTGTAAATAACGCTTTGATTTGATCTTCGCCGTCGGTCAAAATTTCTTCGGCGAGCGCGGCAACCGGCAATTCGCCCATAAATTCGGGCAATTTCCGCACGCGCGACTGCCAGCGATTGAAAATATTCGCTCCCTTCGATGCTGCCAAAACGTCGAACGCGGGCGCGGTGAACATCGCACCGCCCGCGCGGTCGAAATTTCCCGTTAAAATGTTGATCGAATTTATCAGCCAATGACACAAACTGCCGAATTTTTGAATCGAAACGCCCATTCTGCCGTAACAGACGGCGGATTTTGCACTTGCAAATTCGGCGGCGATGCGTTTGATTTCGGACGCGGAAATTCCCGTTAAATTTTCAACTCTTTCGGGCGCGTAATCTTTTGAAACTTCGCGCAAAACTTCAACACCGTCGGTAAAATCGCTTAATCTATCGGGATTTACGAGATTTTCGGCGAAAAGCGTATGGACAATTGCGAGCAGAAAATAAACGTCGCTCGACGGTTTAATAAAATGATGTTCGGGCGCGACACGCGCGGTTTCCGTGCGGCGTGGATCAATCAAAACGATTTTCCCGCCGCGTTTTTTGATTGATTCGAGGCGATTGATAACGTCAGGCGCGGTCATCAAACTGCCGTTTGATGCGAGCGGATTCGCGCCGAAAATCAGAAAGAAATCCGTGCGGTCAATGTCGGGAATCGGCAGCAAAAGCGGATGTCCGAGCATCGCCCACGCCGCGAAATGATGCGGAAGCTGATCTACCGAAGTCGCCGTGTAATTATTTTGAGTTTTGAGAGATTTCAGAAGTTCGCCGGATGAGAGCAGCGTTCCGAAATTATGCACCGACGGATTTCCCTGAAAAACCGCGACCGAATTTCTGCCGTATTTTGCCTGAATTTCCTTTGTTTTGGCGGCTATTTCAGCGAAAGCCGTCTTCCACGAAATTTCCTGCCAATCGTCGCCGACTCGTTTGACGGGCATTTTCAGACGATTGACATCTTCGTAAATGTCTTTGAGCGCGAGTGCCTTCGGGCAGATGTGACCGCGCGAAAACGGGTCATTTTTATCGCCGCGAATTGATAAAATTTCGCCTTTTTCGTGTTCGATTTCGATTCCGCAAATCGCTTCGCACAAATTACAAGCCCTGTAATGCACTTCGGACATCCTGTTTTGCCTCGCTAATTTTGATTTAAGAGCAGTTAAAACTATACAACGCCGGAAACCGAAAAAGAAATTTCTTAAACTTCAAATATTCAAACCGTGCGCGAGATATTCTTCGACGGCGACTTCGAGTGCGCCGCCGATTGCCGCGCCCTGCGGTTCGCCGGCTTCGACCTGCCAGCCTTCGGTTTTGCCGATAATGCTGCGTTTGATTGCATCGCGCATCGGTTTTTCGATAAAATTCCAGCCGTAAACGAGTCGTCCGCTAATAATGACGCGCGAAATTCCAACGCCCATAATGACATTTGCGATGCCGATGCCGAGATAATCGCCGATTTTTTCGAGCGTTCGTTGCGCGCGAATTTCGCCGTTTTCAGCCTTGGAAACGATTTCGACAAAGCGCGGCAGATTTTCATTCGGACGCAGCGGTCGGTCGCCGGTGTAAAGCGACGCGGCGGACGCAGCCGAAGCGTATTTTTCCCAACAGCCGCGATTTCCGCAAACGCACGATTTGCCGCCCGCGACAATCGTCATATGTCCGAATTCGCCCGCCACGCCGCGTCCGATTCCCGAACCGCGATAAACTTCGCTGCCGATGACGAGTCCGACACCGATTCCCGTTCCCGAACGCACGAGAACGAAATTCGTCATCAAACCTTCGCTCGAATCACGAATCCGCAGACGCGCTTCATACATCGCGGCGGCGGTTGCGTCGTTTTCGACGACGACTTTGACGTTTTCGTTCGGCTGCAAAGCCTTTGTAATATCTATGTCGCGCCAGTCTAAATTCGGCGCATAGACGAGACGGCGGCGTTCGGCATCGGTCAAACCCGGAACGCTGACACCGATCACGCGGCAAATTTTGTTTGGATTCGCGGCAATTAGATCGTCAATTCTTTCCCGCGCCATTTGGAGCGCGGTTTCGACATTCGGCGGCGTGGTGAAATCATCTTCGTCCGTAATTTCGCCCTTCAAAGTCGTCATCCCGACTTGCGAAGTGCGAACTCCGAGATTTACGCCGATAAAAAAATCCTTGTCATCAACGAACGATAAAACGCGAGGTTTGCGTCCCTGACCGGAAACTTCGCGTGTTTCTTCGCGCAAAAATCCGGCGGCGATGAGCGGTTTGACGTTTTCGGTGACAGTGCTTTTGTCAATTTCGAGGCGTTGGGCGATTTCCGTGCGCGTAATCGGCTGTGCCGCACGAATCAGACGCAGCAGCAAACCTCCTTTTTTTGCGGTGTTCGGCGTTCCCGCCGTTGAATTTAGCAAATCATTTTGAAAAACTTTGGTTTCGTTCATAGAATTGGAAAAATCTAATTCTACATCTTGATTTAGGATTTGGGAATTCGGATTTCGGATTGGTTTTGTCTATGAATTTAAGCGTTACTTTTCAAGCGGTTTCTTCAACAAAAACCTTTTGTCGAAATGCACACACTCAAACGACGCGGCGGCAAATCAGAAATCCTAAATCAGCAATCCCAAATTATAATGAAACCGTCTGTTCTGCCCAAAATTGAAACTCACGATGTTTGTTTTCTTCGGCGCAAGCCAAAATTTCGCCGCTGGCGACTTTTTGTAAATGCTCGAAAACTCTCTTGCCGACTTGTTCGATGTTTTCCGTGCCTTCGATAATATTTCCGGCGGAAATGTCTATGTCGCGCGACATTCGCTCGAAAATTTCGTTGTTTGACGCGAGTTTGATAACCGGCGCAATCGCGTTGCCGATAGTCGTGCCGCGTCCGGTTGTAAAAATTACGGCAGTTGCTCCGGCAGCGACTAATCCGGGCGTTGATTCCTGATCGTAGCCGGGACCCTGCATCAAATTGATGCCGCGTTTTGTCGGCGTTTCGGCGTATTCGACGCAATCTTCGACGCGTGTTGTGCCGGCTTTGGCAATCGCGCCCAAACTTTTAATCGTAATGTTCAAAAGTCCGCCTTTGATATTGCCCGCGCTCGGATTATTGTTCAAAACCGCGCCGAATTTCGAGGCGTATTCTTTGAACCAATCAACCAGCGCGTAAATCTTTTTGCCCGTTTGGTAATCTTTTGCGCGATGCGCCAGAATATGTTCCGCGCCGCAGAATTCGGGAACTTCCGTGAGCAAAACCGTGCCGCCGGATTTGACCAGCAAATCAGCCGTGTAGCCGAGCGCGGGATTTGCCGAAATGCCCGAAAAGCCGTCCGAACCGCCGCATTTTACGCCGAGAACTAATTCGCTTAAAGGAAACTCTTCGCGGTGTGTTTTATTCACTTCGGGCAGCATTTCCTGAACAAATTTCAAACCCTGCTCGATTGCCGCCTGTGTGCCGCCGACTTCCTGAATGCCGATTTTATAAAACGGTTTGTCAATCGGTTTTTCGCGCCTTGTCAGATATTTTTCGACGTAGGAAAGATTCGTTTTTTCGCAGCCGAGATCAATTAAAATCACGCCGCCGACGTTCGGATGATCGGCGTAATTGGAAAGCGTCCGCATCATCAGATCGAGATTCGAGCCGTCCTGACAGCCGCAGCCTTTGTTATGCGGAATCGCCACTACGCCGTCAACATTCGCGTATTTTTCGCGCTTGTAGTGCAGAAATTCCGCCATCATCGCAATCTGCGTCGCTTCGTGGCTCGCGCACATCGAAGTCGGGACGATTAATACAAAATTCCGCGTGCCGACGCGTCCGTCACTGCGCTTGAAACCGAGAAATGTTCCGATTTCATCCTTCGGAAAATATTCCGGCGCGGCGTTGTGAATATCTTCAGGCAGATCGCGGACAATCGGCACGTCGTTCGACATATTTTCGTGCGTGACCCATTCGCCGCTTTCGATGCCGAGCGATGTTCCAATCGGCTGTCCGTATTGACAAACGAAATCGCCCGCCGCAATATCGCGCGTCGCAAAACGATGTCCGGGCGGCACAACATCTTTGACAGTCAGCAAACTTCCGTTCGGCAGCGTTACCGTCAAACCTGCGGCGGTTTCATTTTTAACGACCGCGACATTATCGTCTTTATTGACGATAATTGCATAATCGCTGATCGGCGCGGCAGGTTGTGTGTAAGTATCGAGCATAATTTCAGATTACAAATTTCAAATTTCAATTTTTTTAAGACTGAAATCCGGTGACTGCTATGACAGTAAATCAGGCAAAACAAAAGTCTTTACGTTTTCGTGCAAACGAATCCACAAACCCGGATTTTCGTCGCATTGTTTGGCAAGTTCGGCTTCGTCTTCCGATAATTCGGTTTCGAGAAATCGCTTGAAACTCGGAATTTTTCCCGGCGCAGTCGCAGCGTCAACGATTGACTGAACAATCTTTTTCGCGCCCAGAATCGCCGCCGGACCAAGCGTTAAAATGCTCGTCGCATTGCGGCATTCGGCTTCATCTTCCGGCGAAATATGACTGCCGCCGACTTTGAATTTGTTAATATGATGCTCCAAAATGCTTGGCGAAATCGGGATAATTCCGGCGATGTCGTTAATTCTCGCGCCCGAATTCGGTTTGATATAACAAAGGTGCGACGCGGCTTCGGCTTCGGGACCGAAACCGAGAAAGAAAATATCTATGCCGCCCAAACTTTCGAGCTTTTCGAGATATTTGACGAGTTCGCCCTCGACATCATCCGTTTCGGTATTCATCGGCGTAAAACTTTTGATTTTTGCGAAAAATTGTTCGCCCAAAAGCCTTTCAAAATCGCGCACGAAGCTCAAACCATTGTTCATCCGCATCGGTGCGAGCGCGTCCTGCGTAAATATATGCAGACGACCGAGCAGTTCATCAATTTCATCGGTTTGCGACAATTCGCTGATGATTTTATACATCGCCTGCGCGCCGCGTCCGCCGAGCAGAAGAACCGTAATGTCGCCGGATTTTTCCTTTGAATATGCGGTTAGTTCGTCAAACATCGCTTGACCGACTGCTTCTTCCGTCGGTAAAACTTGGTAGTTAAAGGCATTCGGGTTAGAAGTAAATTCAGCATTGCGGGCAGTCTCGCCAAGCCAGATATTTTCTCCGTTGAAGCGGCGTTCGATATTTTTTCTTGTTATACTTTGAACAGACATAATAACAAAGAGTATTTTAATTGGTTTAACCAATTAAAAGCAAATATGTTTTTTGTATTTTCGCGTCTTGAACCGAAACATCTGCCTTTAATAGACAATTTATTCAGTAAAAAGTAAATTTACAAGGCTTGACAAATGTCTTTGCGGTGATACACACTACTATCATATTTACCAAATGGTAATACCTTTTACTTATATTTTCATAATTTTAATTTAACTTATGAGTTATGCCAAATTAGATTTGAACGGCAGAACCGCCGTCGTTATCGGCGGAACTTCCGGCATCGGACGCGCCATCTCCCACGGCTTGGCAGAAGCGGGTGCAGATGTTATTTGCACGTCGCGGCGGCTTGAACAAGTCAACACAACTGCCGCTGAAATCGAAAAAATCGGTAAGAAAACCCTGCGAATCGCCTCTGACGTTTCAGACAAAAATTCCCTGCAAAATCTTCTCGATGAATGCGTTAAAGAATTCGGCAGAGTTGATATTCTGGTCAATTCGGCGGGACGCACAAAACGTGCGCCGACGCTCAATTTTGACGAAAATGACTGGAACGATATTATTGAAACGAATCTGACGGGAACGCTTCGTGCGTGCCAGGTTTTTGGAAAACATTTTCTCGAAAACGGTTACGGGCGAATTATTAATATCGCTTCGCTTTCGACATTTGTTTCGCTTTTTGAAGTCGCGGCTTATTCGGCATCGAAGTCGGCAGTCGCCAGTTTGACGAAATCGCTGGCAATCGAATGGGCAAAACACGGTGTCAATGTCAACGCGATTGCACCCGGAGTTTTCAAAACCGATCTGAACCGCGAACTTTTGGAATCAACCGATAGAGGCAAAGAATTTCAAACGCGAACGCCGATGGGACGTTTCGGACAGGTCGAAGAACTCGCGGGCGCGGCAATTTTTCTCGCTTCGGAAGCAGCAAGTTTTGTCACCGGCGAAGTCCTGGTCGTTGACGGCGGATTTCTGGCAAGCGGTGTCAATCAATAAATAATTGTCAAAACCATCTGCGGTAGCGGATGGTTTTTGTTCGATTTATGAATAAAGTTGTCAAATATAAACCTTAAACCGCCCGCTACCGCAGACGGTTCTGACTTATCGTGAGTTCTGAAATTGAAATAAAAACCGAACGCTTAACGCTAATGCTTTCCGCTGAGAATCTCGGCGGAGTTTTGCTGAATTCACAGGCAAATTTCGCCTGGTTGACGGGCGGAAAATCGAACGGCGTAAATTCGAGCATCGAAAACGGAGCGTGTTTTTTGTTTATCCGCGCTGACGGCAAAAAATTCGTGTTGGCAAACAATATTGAGATGCCGCGAATGTTAGCTGAAGAAATCTCAGCGGACGAATTTGAACCGATTGAATTTGCGTGGCAGACGGAAAAATCTTCAGGCGATTTTGTCATCGAAACGGCTAAATCTTTGCTGAATGACAACAAAAATATCACGTCCGATTTAGTTTTAAGTCCAAACACTCCAACAGTTGAGAATTTAATCTCGCGCTGCCGATATTCTTTGACCGACGCAGAAATCGCAAGATTCAGAAGTTTAGGCAAAGACGCGGGAAATGTTTTGGGGAACATTTTTGCAACGCTCGAACAAGGCGAAACCGAACTGGAAATTGCGCGAAAGGTAAAAGATTTGCTGGCGTTTTACAATATCGAATCGGTCGTTACATTAGTTGCGGCAGACGAAAGAATTGCAAAGCTTCGGCATCCTGTTCCGACTGAAAATATTTGGAAAAACACGCTTTTAATCGTCGTCTGCGCCAAACGCGCAGGTTTGATCGCCAGTCTTTCGCGGATCGCCTGCATCGGTAAAGTTCCCGATGAATTACAGCGCAAAACCGAAGCGGTCGCACACGTTTTCACTCATTTTTTGGCGGCGACAAAAGTCGGCGCAAGCGGCGCGGAACTTTACAAAATCGCGGCTGACGCATACACCGAAAAAGGCTTTGCCGACGAAATAAACAAGCATCATCAAGGCGGCGCGGCAGGCTACAAAACACGCGATTGGGTCGCGCATCCAAAATCGGCGGAAATCGTGCGGAAAAATCAGGCGTTTGCGTGGAATCCTTCGATTACGGGAACAAAAGCGGAAGAAACCGTTATTTTAACCGATAACGGCATCGAATATTTAACCGCTTCACCAGATTTTCCGCAGATCGAAATCAAGATTGACGGAATAACATTTTACTCTCCGAATATTTTAAGTTTATAACTTTTTGAGGTTGAAATTATGAATGAATCGGTCAAAAATCCCGATGCTGCCGCACCAATCGGCACAGGTTCGAGCGCGTTTAATTCGGCGGTCACGGCGACGATTGATGACGGCATCGTCGGCACAATCGGCAAATATCGCTGGGTCATCTGCGCCCTGCTGTTTTTTGCGACAACGATCAATTATATTGACCGGCAGGTTCTCGGAATTTTGGCGACCGACGACGCTTTTAAAGCGCAGATCGGCTGGAACGAAGCCGAATACGGCTTTGTCAACACGGCTTTTCAGGCAGCTTACGCAATCGGTTTGCTGGTTGTCGGCGGTTTGATGGACAAGTTCGGAACGCGCAAAGGTTTTTCAATCTCAATTGTTTTTTGGAGCGTTGCCGCGATGTGTCACAGTCTGGCGCGTTCAGCGTTCGGTTTCGGCGCGGCACGATTTGCGCTCGGTTTAGGCGAAGCGGGAAATTTCCCGGCGGCGATTAAAACGGTTGCCGAATGGTTTCCGAAAAAGGAACGCGCGTTTGCGACCGGCATTTTCAACAGCGGATCGAACATCGGCGCAATTCTTGCACCGCTTTCCGTGCCGTTTATCGCCGTCAATTATGGCTGGCAATGGGCGTTTATCATCACCGGCGCACTCGGTTTTATCTGGCTTTTCTTTTGGCTGGCGGTTTATCGCAAACCCGAAGAACACCCGAAATTGTCAAAAGCCGAACTAGCCTACATCAAATCGGACGCGGAAGACCCGCCGCAAAAAATTGCCTGGTCGCGGCTGATTCCGCACAGACAGACGTGGGCGTTCGCCATCGGAAAATTTCTCACCGATCCGATTTGGTGGGTTTACCTGTTCTGGCTGCCGAAGTTTTTGAATGCCAAATTCAGTTTGAATATTTTGCAGCTCGGTTTGCCGCTGATTGTCATTTATGTGATTGCCGATGTCGGTTCAATCGGCGGCGGCTGGCTGTCTTCATTTTTAATTAGAAAAGGCTGGTCGGTGAACGCAGCGCGAAAACTGACGATGCTGATCTGCGCGTTTCTGGTGATTCCGATTGTTTACGCTTCGATTACCGATAATTTGTGGGTTTCCGTAATTTTAATCGGCATTGCGGCGGCGGCGCATCAGGGCTGGTCGGCGAATATTTTCACGCTTGCGTCGGATATGTTTCCGCGTCAGGCGGTCGGTTCGGTCGTCGGCATCGGCGGAATGGCTGGTTCGATTGGCGGAATGCTGATCGCTTCGACGGTCGGGTTGATTCTGGAAGGCACGAAATCCGCCGCGTTTCCGAACGGCAATTACTTTTCAATTTTCGTCATCGCGGGTTCGGCTTATCTGCTCGCATTGCTTATAATTCACTTGCTTGCGCCGCGTCTCGAACCGGCGAATATTAATTATGAGCAATAAGGCTGCCGTCATCGAACAAATCAAAAAAATCGGTGTTCTGCCCGTCATTCGCGCGAATTCCGAAACCGAAGCGCGGCAGATCGTTGATGCCGTCAGGCGCGGCGGCATCACGACCATCGAAGTGACGATGACCGTGCCGAACGCGATTAATCTGATCGAAAATCTCGTCAAAGATTACGGCGACACGCTTCTAATCGGCGCGGGAACTGTTTTGACTAAACAGGTTGCCGCGCAATGTATCGAGGCGGGCGCGAAATTTATCATTTCGCCCGCACTCAATCTGGAAACCATCGAATACTGCAGCGAACGCGAAATTGTCATAATGCCCGGAGCGTTAACGCCGACCGAAATTCTCACGGCGTGGAACGCGGGCGCGGATTTTGTCAAGGTTTTCCCGGCAAACGCGCTCGGCGGCGCAAGTTATCTGAAATCAATCAAAGCACCGCTGCCGCAAATAAAATTAATCCCGACCGGCGGCGTTTCGCTCGACACGGCAGCAGATTTTATCAAAGCCGGAGCCGAAGCCGTCGGAGTCGGCGGCGAACTCGTTGACCTCAAAGCAATCCGCCAAAAACGCCCCGAAATCATCACCGAACGCGCCAAACAATTTCTCGAAATCGTCAGAAAGGCACGAATGTTATAAGAAAACTTGAATGAAATGGCAACTTTAGCGGGCGCGCAAAGCCGCAACCCTTCCTGACTTGAAATTTGCAGTTTCTTGAATTGTTTTATTTTTACCTATTTTCAACAAACGATTGAAAAGACAAGTTTCATAAATTAACAGGTCAGAAAGGGTTGCACGTTTCGTGCGCCCGCCATTTTCCGCTAGTAGAAACTTTTATTCGACGTGAAACCAGTCAATATCAGCCGTTCCCGCGTCGTTGAATTTGGCGGGACGCGTGTAGAATAAACCGACTTTTGCGCCGATCCAACGACCTTCGCGCGCTTTGAAAGGCACGCCGAGGTTTGTAAATTTCACGCCGTCTTCGCTGTAACTGAAACTGCACATCGCGCCTTTTTCGACCTTGACGCGCAAATAAAAAGTCTTGGAGTTTAACAAATACGGGACGTTTTCGCTTTCGGCGTAACCTTTGTCGGCATCTTTTGCGCCCGCCTGTGCGATGTAGAGTTTGCCGCCTTTGTATGTTACGCCGACGTAGGAATAATCCATTCCCATCACGATCAAACCGAATTTTTCGCCTTCAAAACGCGGAGCCAGCGTCACTTTTGCCGTTGCCGTAAACTGCTCCGCCGAAAATTTTTGCAGCAGAAGATTCGGCAAATCCCAGAGATTTTTATATTTTTCGGGGAACTGCACGGAATTCATTCGCAAGTAACCTTTGGCGGGAAACATAAATCCCCAATTCTGCTCAAAATTCGCCTGCCACTGCCACTGTAAGCCTAATTTTTCACCGTTAAATTCATCCGAATCGGGCGGCGTTTCGATTTGAAAAGTTTTGCCGCCGACATTCGGTTTTTTGTAAGTCAAAACAGGTTCGCCCGTGCCGTCGCCGTCAGTGTCCGCGCCGATCACGGGAAAATCGTTTTTCCAAGTCATCGGTTCAAGATGCAAAATTCTGCCATAAGCTCCCTTGTCCTGAAAGTGCAAAAACCAGTCTTCGCCCGTCTGCGTGTTGACCCACGCGCCTTGATGCGGTCCGTTGATCTCGGTTTTCCCTTGCGCGAGAACGATTTTTTCGTCGTAAGGTCCGTAGATATTTTTTGAACGCAGAACCAGTTGCCAGCCGGTTGCGACTCCGCCGGCGGGCGCGAAAATGTAATAAAATCCGCCGCGTTTGTAGAATTTCGGACCTTCGACGGTCGGATGCGCGTCGTGTCCGTCAAAAACCAACACACCGTTATCGAGCAGTTTCGTGCCGTCCGCGTTCATTTTTGAAACGGTCAAAACCGATTTAATTCCGGCGCGGCTGCCCGCAAACGCCGAAACCAAATAAGCCTTGCCGTCGTCGTCCCAGAGCGGACACGGATCAATCAAACCTTTGCCCGCTTTGACCAACAGCGGTGCCGACCATTTTTCAGCCGGATTTTTCGTCTTCGTCATATAAATTCCGAAGTCGGGATCGGGATAAAAAATGTAATATTCGCCGTCGTGAAAACGGATCGAAGGCGCCCAAACGCCGCCGCCGTGCTGCGGTTTATCGAAAACATCGAGTGGCGACTGTTTGATGAAAACGTAATTTATCAACTGCCAATTAACCAAATCCTTTGAATGCAAAATCGGAAGTCCGGGCGCGGCGTTGAAACTCGAAGCCGTCAAATAAAAATCGTCGCCGACACGAATTGCGTCCGGGTCGGAATAATCGGCGAAAAGTATCGGATTTTTATATGTGCCATCCCCGTTGTCCGCCTTCCAAACCTTTGAAACGAAAGGCGTTTGCGCTGAAAATTCAAGCGTCAATAAAATCAAAAATGCAAAGACGGAGAAAATTTGTTGTTTCATAAAAAACGATTTAATAATTGGAGCGCGGACATCTCTGTCCGCCCGTTCGTGCAAGCGCAGCGAGAACGAACGCACTGTAACATTATTTCCGACTGTTTTCATTGGCGGAGAAGCCGTTCATCGCAAAGCCTCGAACGGGGCGGACAGAGATGTCCGCGCTCCAATTTTTATAAAGATTTTTATTTACGTTTATTTTCGCCGCTTATTTTCGCGTCAAAACCGTTGCCGTCGGGGAAATTTTCTTCGACTTCGAGACGCTGCGCGGCTTGCGTTTTGATCAGATGATCGTGCATTGCTTCGCGGGCTAATTGGGTGTTTCGTTCGCGCATTGCGCGGTAAATATTGCGGTGCTGTTCCGCCGAATCCTTCAAATCCTTGGCGCGTTTGACGGTTTTGCTGCGGTATTCAAATAAAATCGTCGCCACCATATTCATCAGCGAAGTCAAAATCCGGTTGCCTGACGCGGCGGCGATGATCTGGTGAAAACGCATATCGTGAACGAGATATTGTTCCGGCTCGTCGAGCGACGCATACATTCCGGCAACTTCCTCAGCCATCTGTGTCATCTGTTCGCTCGTCGCACGTTCGGCGGCAAACGCGGCGATGCTCATTTCGAGTGACAGACGCGCCTCAAACATTTCGTCCGACGTAAAACCGTGAAGTGCCGCCATCAAACGCAGCGGACTACTGTCGAGCGTCGGCGATTCTTCCGCTTCCGAAACGAAAGTTCCCGCACCTTGTCTGGATTGCAAAATTCCGACGGTGGCGAGCGAACGAATTCCGGCGCGGAGCGTCGGGCGCGAAACGCCGAGCAGTTTTGCCAAATCGCGCTCCGGCGGCAGACGGTCGCCCGCCGAAATCTCACCATTCTGAATCATTTCACGAAGGCGCGTGACGACTTCCTGGGCGGTCGTCCCGTTTTTCTCCGAGATAATGGTTGTAAATTTGTTTTTTGCTTCAGGCATTTGCTTGTTTTCAATCTCACTCACGAAAAACTTAGACAACACCAAATCAGTTTTATAGTAGCTTTTTTCGCTTATTTTGTCGAAATTTTCTAAGAAATTTATTTCTTCAGCGGCAAAGGTTGAGCAAATATTTTGATCAAAATCAACGAAAATTCTTTGCCTTTGACGGCGATGCGCTGGTGCGGCGTGCCGCGCGGAACGACGATCAAATCGCCTTTTTTGATGATGAAAGTTTTGCCGCCGATGATTTTGTCGCTTTTCCATTCGCCCGGAGTCGCTTCACGCGGATTGTCGAGTTTACCGCCTAAAATCAACTGCGCCGAACCTTCGATGGCGTAGAAAACATCGTCCGAAGCGTCGTGAACTTCCGCGTCGGCGGTCGGTCGGCTTTCGTCGTGCTGAATGGCGACTCGCAACTGCATTCCTTCGCCGCCGATCAAATCGTTGACTTTGTTTTCATTGCCGAGAGCTTTGTTGATGTCCGAAACTTCCTGATTCGTTTTGACGATGTAATCACGAATCGGCGTGGACGGCTGGCGCGTCTGCGCGAACGATGCGATGGACAAAACGCTGATTAGTACTGCTAAAAAAGTTATTTTTTTCATAATATTGTAGGGCGATCCCTTGTGGTCGCCCGAAAACTTTAGTTACATTCGACGTTGAATTTATTGAAACGCTTTTTCCCTCGCGCTCAACGGGCGAGGATAAACCGTCGCCCTTACTTTGATTTTGACAAAAGCCACGTTGCTAAATCCTGCGCGGCTTTGAAGTTATCGAAATCGGCGGGCAGTCTGCGCCCGTCGGTGTATTCGTTGTAAAGCCACGGGTCGCCGACGGCGAAAACCGTTCCTTTGCCGTATTTTGCGACTGCCATAACGTGATCGCCGTTCCATTCCTGAACGGATTTCGCCGCGCCGGAAAGTTTGAGTGTCGAAAGCTCTTTCAGATAAACTTTTCGCGCCGTTTTGAAAATCGGACTGTTCGGGTCAATCATAATTTTGCCCTGCTCGAAAATATCATTTACAACGTGATTCTTGCTGTCTTTATTAAACTCGATGCCGAAAGTTCGGGCTAAATTGTTGATGTGGTCAAACTCGGCATTGCCGAAATCGTTGTTCATCAAAACCAGTATTCCGCCCGCTTTGACCCATTCGGAAATCGCTTTGAGGTGGTCGGCTTCGACAAAATTCGGCTTCGCGCTTTCCTTTTCGTCGTCCGGGTCAACGATGATGTAAACGTCTGCATCTTTTAAGTTTGCGGCATTCGGTGCGTCGGACAGCATCGCGGTTCTTGCGCCGTAACCTTCAAAAATATTTTGCCAGACGGCAAACCCGCTGTTCGGGTATTCGTTCCATTTGTAATGCCACGCGGCGATTTGACCGCTGCCGTCTTTTTTGGTTTCGTGATTAAAGAAATCGTCGAGCATAACCAGTTTATTTTTGCCGATTTGCGGCTGTTTGAGTTTTTCGATTTCAGTTGCTGCAAGCAAATACGCGCCGACACCTTTCGGATCGTTTTGGACGATTTTTTCACCGATGTAATAATTGTAATCACCGGCGCGATAAGGGTTTCCGCCGAGTCCCGCGCCGCCGATGGTTTTTTCGAGCGTCATTTTTCCGCCGTTTGCCGTTGTGATAAATTCCTTCTGAATTCCCGCCCAGCCTGTGTCGGCTGTTTTCGCAAATTTGTCGGGCAGATAACCCATTCGCACGCCTTTCGCCAGCGCGTAAACGAACATCGCCGACGACGACGCTTCGAGATAATTTCCTTTCTCGTTCGGCTTATCTAAAATTAGCCACCACGCGCCCGATTTTTTGTCCTGAACCTTTTCGAGCGCGGTCATTTCGCGGTTGAGAATAGCGATTAATTCGGCGCGGTGCGGATGATTTACAGGGAAAAAATCCAGAACATCAACCAGTGCCATCGCATACCAGCCCATCGCGCGTCCCCAAAATTGCGAAGATCGTCCGGTGTTTTTGTCCGCCCAATCCATCTTTTTCGACTCATCCCAGGCGTGATAAAGCAAGCCGGTTTTATCGTCGCGCGTGTGTTTTTCCATCCAGACGAATTGGTTGGTAATGTCGTCGAAATCGGCTGTTTCGTGAAAAGCCTGTGCGTATTCGGCGTAAAATGGCTCGCCCATATAAAGTCCGTCAAGCCACATCTGATTCGGATAAATCTTCTTGTGCCAAAATCCGCCTTCGGTCGTGCGCGGCTGATCTTTGAGCTGTGAGCGAATCAAATCTACCGCTTTTTTATACTTTTCTTCACCCGTCACGCGATAAACGAGCAGCGCGGCGCGACCCATATTCACCTGATCAATATTGTAATCTTCGACCTTATAAGTCTTGATCGTGCCGTCCGCCTGAACAAAGGTGTCAACGCCTTTTTTGATAAAGTCGTAATACTTTTTGTCGCCCGTCTGATACCACAAATCGCGCATCCCGTTCAGTTCAACGCCGAAATCATAAACCCATTTCGGCGGAATTCCCGCGCCGTTCGGCGAATCGGCATAAATGCGATTCATCGCCGTATCAGCCATTTGCGCGGACAAATTTTGAGTTTGCGCCAATGTTGAAAAAGTCGCTGTGACGATTAAAATGAATGTAAAAATATAGCTTTTCATAAGATTTTTTATCCACAGATGAACACAGATAAAACCAAGATTTAGCCACGAACTAACACAAAATTATCTTTTTCTTATCTGCGTTAATCTGTGGACAATTATTATTTCTTCAAATACTTTCGCAGTCCGATTTTTTCCTTTTTAATCGCTTCGACCGCGAGTTTCGCCATCGTTTCCGCGCCGTTCTGGTTGAAGTGCGTATTGTCTTCCACGCCTTTCGGATAATTGGCGTTTTCATTCGGCTTTAACTGCAAAAACAGCGTCCGCGAATTTTCCGCGCCCAAATCCTTTAAAACTTTTTCGCTTCCAAGGTGCATATCAATCAGCGGAACTTTCAATTCGGCGGCGACTTTGCGAACTGCGTCCGGGTATTCGCCGTGTGTATCAACAAAATTTCCTTTGTCATCGAATTTGCGGCGCATCACAGGTGTCAGCAGAATCGGTGTCGCTTTTTTGGCGCGAACTTCCGTAACGAATTTAATCAAATTATTTCGATAATCGGTGTTCGCCGCCGCGTAAACTTCCGGTTTATCTTTTTTCTCGTCGTTATGCCCGAATTCGATAAAAACATAATCGCCGCGTTTCAAATTATCAACAATCGCCTGCCAGCGTTTTTCGTCAATAAAACTTTTCGTGCTTCTGCCGTTCATCGCGCGGTTGTCAATTTTAACTTTCGCCGCATCGAAATACTGCTGCAATTTTTCGCCCCAACCGGTTTCAGGGCGTTTATCCTCAGCTTTTTGCGCCATCGTCGAATCGCCCGCCAGATAAACGACAATCGACGTTTTCTGCGCGAAGGCAAAAATATTTAGAAAAACCAGCAAAAATAACAGCTTGAAGAATTTCATAGAAAACCGCTTAACCGTCTATTTATATTAAACGAAATCGTCTAATTTTACGATCAAAATTGCTTTGTCTAACTCTTTTTCGTCGGCACGACTTTGACTGCGACATCGGAAATGTCTTTGATTAATTTGCCGTTGACGCGAACATTTTCGAGTTTTTCGCCTTTCAGATTCGCTGCCATAATTCCTTTGGCGACGTTATCGAATGTCGAATTTTTGATCGTAATATTTTCAATCGGCGCGTTGGCGAAACCTTGCGCGTCCAGAACATATTCGCTCTTGCCGCTTCTAATATTTTCCGCCGTGAAATTTCGCATCACGGGCGTAAATTTTCCCTTCGCGCCTTCTTCGTAATTGAAATCAATAGTGATAATCGCGTGCGCGACCTGTCCGATGGTGATGTTTCGGAAGTAAAAATTCTCCAGTAATCCGCCGCGCGAAGCGTTGTTTTTGACGCGCAGGGCGTGGTCGAGATTCGGCGAATCCATCTTGCAGTTTTCGCCGAAGACGTTGCGAACGCCGCCGGAAATTTCGCTGCCGATGGTAATGCCGCCGTGTCCGTCCTTCATTTCGCAGCCGCGCACGATGACGTTTTCGGTCGGCACGTTGATTCGCCGCCCGTCTTCGTTGCGACCTGATTTAATGGCGATGCAGTCGTCGCCCGTGTCAAAATAACAGTCTTCGATCAGCACGTCTTTGCACGATTCCGGGTCGCAGCCGTCGTTGTTCGGTCCGTGTGACGAAATCCAGACTTTGCGAATTGTGACGTTCTCGCACAAAACCGGATGAATTTCCCACATCGGCGAATCAACGATTTTCACGCCTTCGATCAGGACATTTTTGCATTTGTAAGGCTGAATAAATTGCGGTCGCAGATAATCCGTCGCGCCGCCGAAAATTCTCTGTTCGAGCGGCACATTATTCTGCATCATTTCATACAAACGCGCCCGCGCCGGTTTCTGGCTCAAAACATCAGGATTACCGCCGTATTTCGGGTTGCCGTGCCATTTCCAGAAAAACGCTTTGCCTTGTCCGTCCAAAGTTCCTTCGCCCGTAATCGCAATGTTGTTTTGATTGTATGCGTAAATAAACGGCGACAGGTGCATCAATTCCATCCCTTCCCAGCGCGTGTGAACGACGGGCAGGTAATCCTTCGGCTCCATCGAAAATTTGACCGTCGCGCCTTTGGAAACATACAAATTGACGTTCGATTTCAAATGAATCGCGCCCGTCAAAAATGTTCCTGATGGCACAACGACGCGTCCGCCGCCAATCTGACTGCAAGCATCAATCGCCTTTCTAAACGCTTCCGTTGAGAGAGTTTTGCCGTCTGCAATTGCGCCGTATTTCGTGATCGAAAAGTCCTTTTTGGGAAATTTCGGCGGTTTGATCCGCGCTAAAATATTTTTATAATCGGTCGCCCACGCATCGCTGACGGTCTGCCCGAAATTAATCTGCGGCAAAACCAAACTCGCACCTGCACCCGCTAAAAGAAGTTGTAAAAATTCTCGACGATTTTGCATATTTTTTTGCCACGAAAATTCACGAAAATTAAGAAAGCAAATTATCCACAGATGAACACGGATGAACACGGATAAGAGTAAGATAAAATCTTTTTGATTTATCTTCTTTGTCTCTTAAAAATTTGTGTTTATCTGTGTTCATCTGTGGACAAAATTTCTTCCTTTCTTTCGCGTCCTTTTTATGTTTGTTCGCGGCTAATTTTTCTTAATTTTCTCTTTCCACTTCGGATAATCTTTTTCGAGCAAATCGTTCGGTTCGGTGACATACCAGTTGTAACCGTTGCGGCGTTCGGCTTCAATTTGCGACACGTCGTATCTGATGATCGAATCGCGCCCGATAAAAATCGGTTTCATCGTCTCGATTTCGTAAAATCGTCCCCAAATCGGCGGCGCGTTTTTGTCTTTAATGACCGAATTTTCACCGTTTTTGCGTTCCCAACGAATGCCTTCGATTTTGTTCGAGCGATACCACGCGATTGCTGATTCAACCGCGTCAATCGTCGCTGTGTCGGGATTGCTGTCGGACATCAAAAACCTGACGATGCCGACCGATTCGCCGCCGGTCAGCGAAATCGGTTCAAACTTTCGCGCCGCCGCCGGTTTTAAAGTCGTTTCGTCATACTGCGCCGCCCAAACGGTTTTTTTACCGCCGACTTCGACCTGTAACTTCAAAATCAGCGGCAACGCTTTGGCGACTGATTTTTCGGCTTTTAAGCGTCGTTCTTCATCAACGAAAACGTAATCTTCCTTCTTTTTGGCGATGTCGCGGAAAAGTTTCAAAACGCCGATCATCGCGTCATCGTTAAAGGTGATGTGCGTGTAATAACCTTTATGCAGCGGGGAAAATTGCGGAAATCCGCCGTTTTCGTATTGCGACGACAGCAAATAATCAACGCCTCGATTAAACGCTTCTTTATATTTCGGAAAGTTATTCGGCAGCGTGGTTTTCAGCAAGCTCGCGGTGATAATCTTGCCCAAATATTCGAGCTGCGTGTAAGTCGCTTTATTATCAATCGTCGTTTCCGAAACATCCGATTTTTTCGCGGCGAGCGCGTTTTTTTCCGCTTCGGTGAGCATCGCCGCCATCTCGATATTCTTTTCCCAACCGCCGTTATCTTTCTGATACAAAAGCAGTTGATCGGCGATTCGCGCCGCCTCGTCGGTCTGATACCAGAGCGGTTTCTGTTTCAAAACATCGTTCCACAAAACGGATTTGTAATCGGGTTTGTTAGTTTGCAGCCAGTTGTCATCCGACTTTTTCGGATTCCAACCGTCGTCACCTTTCAGAAAATTTTCTGTCTCAAACTGCCTTGATTCATCTTTTGAAAGCTGTCGAATCCATTTCACGCGCCCGGACATTTTCGCACCCGCGCCTTTGGAATTGTATTCGGCAAAATATGCGGTTTTCTCGTTTACCGCCTTGCCCCAATTGTTCCAGCCTTCGGGTTTAATGTGCGCGTCCATCGTCGTATTCAGATAAACCGTGCGCCCGAACGCCCGCCACGGACGACCTAAAAAAACGCCGTCTTTCGTATTCGCGCCGGTCAGTTTTGAGTTATCAAAGACGAAACCGCTCGTTTCATCAGCCGCGAAACGCATCGGCGCGGCGATGTAACCGTCGCCTTTTGAATGAATTTCGCAATTCTCAAAAACCGCTGACGCTTGCCCGAAAATAAAATCTACGTTTCCTTCGACGTAGCAATTTTCAAAATACTGCCGCCCGTTTTTCGCATACAGCGTGTCCTGCCAGCCTAAAAAGCGACAATTTTTGAAAACTAAACGGTCGGCTTCGGTCAAAACCGCAACCGCCTGCGAACCGCTTTTTCCGGCATTGGCGTTGTAATCAAACGAATTCTCAAACGTCAGATTCTCCGCGTAAAAATCGTGACCGCCGACATAGAAAGCATAAGCGGCGGAAGTCGAACCGGCGACTTTGTTGGAAATATTAAATGTTAATTTAGTGTTTTCGGCAGATTCGCCGATGAATGAAACGAAAGGTTTGCTCGCGGGAATGCGAATCTGTTCGTCATAAACGCCTTTTTTGATGATTATCGTAAAGCGTTTTTTATTATTTTCGGGAACTTTATTAATCGCCTCACCGACCGTTTTAACATCGCCGCTGCCGTCTGCTGCAACTGTCAAATCACCGTTTTTAGCAAAAAAAAATTGTGTTCCGGCGTGAGTTTTCATCAAACCGAAATACAAAATCAGACTTGTCAGCAAAAAAATTTTCATCCCTTTTATCGTAAAAAATGCGTCGCTTAAATTGCTGATAATTCAACCGCTTAAACGACGCATTTTGCAAAAATCAATTCGGGAGAAATGATTGATTAGAACGTAAATCTGCCGCCGATTTGAATATCACGCGGCGGTTGACGCTGACCGTTGGTAAATCCGAAAGTCGCACTTGTCGGAGTCAGATTAACCGGATTGAAATAAGGACTGTTCAGAATATTGATAGCTTCAACTCTGAGCTGGAATTTCATTCCTTCTCTGATTCTGAAATTTTTTGACATTCCAAGATTAAAGTTCAGGAAACGCTGATTGCGTAAATTACTGATTGCCAAAGGAAAATATCTGATGGTGTTCGCGCCGGCAATCGTATTGTTATTGCCGACCCCGATCAGAGCATTTCCCGTGTTGACGACTCCGCCCGGATAAAATCCGGTGATGTCAAAAGCCGGAATATCCACGCCGAATCTTCTGCCCTGCGCGTCTTTTTTACCGAGTCTGTTAACCAAATCATTCGGATTACCCGAATAATAGACATTTCCGAAAAGCAGCGGTTCGCCCGATTGCCATTCGTAATTGCCCTGCATCTGCCAGCCGCCGACAATCGCATCGAGCCAGTGATTCCAATCTTTTCCGATAAATCTGCCGCGTCCGATTGGTAATTCGTAAATTGCCGAAGCCGTAAATCTGTTCGGACGGTCGTTTGCCGCAACCTGCGTTGTCAATGCAATATCTTGCGGGTTCAAACGTGACGTTTTTTCACGTTCACGCGACCAAGTGTAAGAACCGTTGAACGAAAGCCCTTTGGTAAAACGCTTGATTAATTGAATCTGAAGCGATGAATAAGTGCTGCTGCCGTTGTATTCGGACAAAGTGATATTACCGAATTCGGGAAACGGAACGAGCAGCAGACGACGGGCAATCGTCGCCGCGTTATAGGTCGCATTACTCGGCACTAATCCGCGAAAAGGATTTGCCACCGACGCTCCCAAAAATGTCGAAATGTTTGCGTCAAAAGCATTTGTCGCACTATTCAAAAATTGCGTCGGAATGTAATTGAGGTTGCGGCTGACTCCTAAATCGGAACCTTGTGAATAAACATAGTTGACATCAATTCCGAAACCGAGCGGAATTTCGCGCTGGAATCCGACAACCCATCTTTTATATTGCGCGTTTTTACGGTCGTGGGACAAAACCGTTAAATCACGCCCGATAAATGTTCCGAGTCCGAGACTTGCGCCCGGTGAAGGTGCAACGCCGCTTGGAAACGGATTGTTTAGATTAGCGACAAACGTCAAGCCGTTATTGGTTGATGGTACAAATAATGTCGGGGTCGAAAAACCCGATTGATTCGGTGTTTGAATTTGAAAAGGCGCAGTGAAAATTCCGAATCCGGCGCGAACGACCGTTTTATTATCAACCGAATATGAAACTCCGATGCGCGGTTGATAGTTATTTTTATCGGCTGATTGATTTTCCCGATTACCGTCGCCAGTGAAAAGCAGACCGCCCAAAACATTAAAAGTTGTCGGCACACCAACCGGCGGTGTCGCCGTGAAATTTGCCTGTGCCGCTGATTGAAGCGGGTTTGCGGAACTTGTGTCGAAACCACTGACCAATCTGTTTTGAGAATCCGACACGCCGCCTTCGAGTTCGTAGCGTAATCCTAAATTCAAAGTCAGTTTCGATGTAACACGCCAATCGTCCTGCGCGAAAAACCCTTGATATTTTGTTTTTACGTCATAGCTTGTCGGATTATCAATTAAACTATTAGTGTTTGCCGTCGGAATTCCGAGCAAAAATGCCGCTAAATCACGTCCGTAAGCATTTCTTAAAGCCGTACTTGAATTTGAAGCAGGCGTTGTATAAGTTCCGTCAAACAAAAATCGTCCCGAATTAAATCCGTTTGAATCAAATTTCTCTCTCAATTGCCGGTAATCATAGCCGTATTTCAAAGTATGATTGCCGAAAATTTGCGTGATTGTCGGCTGAACCGAAAATTCTTTGAACGGCACGACCCGACCTTCGTTATAATCGGAACGATTTGAACCGATTGCATTCGGAATCGCCGTTGAAGCAAAACTTGCAAAGTCGAAACGCGGAATGACCGTTGCATTTCCGAACGCCGCAAGTGCCGGTCCCGTAAAGCCTAAAGTTCGCGGAGAAATCGGATTTGCCGGACGACGCTGCAAACGAAATTGATTGTAGCTTGCCCGAATATCCAAAATGAAACTCGACGAAAGCGACGCGGTATAATCAATATTACCGCCTTTATTAGTCCGGTATTCAAATCCGCGCGTCGGCGAATCCGGCTGTCCGAGCCAGTTATAACGATCTTCCTGACTCTTGCTGTAATAATATTTACCAAAAATCTTGTTATTGGAATTAATATTATGGTCAATTCGTCCAAGATAAGATTGATATGGACGAATCAGGTTCTGATTCGAGAAATACTGTCCGACACCATTAACGACCGGCAAATTCGGCAGCGGATAAAGCGCGAGATAATTAAGTGCGACCTGATTAAGTTGCGCCGTCGGAATAATATTTCCCGCAAACGCCGTTCGGACAACATTTGTGCCGCTCGTCACGGCAGTTGTCGGATTATAGATCGGTGTAGTTGAAAGAATTTCGGAAAAATTTCCGGTTCTCTGCAAAGCCGTCGGCACGAAGAACGTCGTCGGTTCAGCGATGTTGTCTCTTTGTTTTTCGTAGGAAAACAGGAAAAACGTGCGGTCTCTGCCATTGTAGAGAAAAGGAATATAAACAGGACCGTTGATGACTCCGCCGACGCGGTAGTATTTACGGTCGGGACGCGGTTTTCCGAGCGTGTTGTTAAAGAAGTTGTTCGCTGTACGGCTTTTATCGCGGT
This sequence comes from Pyrinomonadaceae bacterium, assembly GCA_965247805.1. Taxonomy (GTDB): domain Bacteria; phylum Acidobacteriota; class Blastocatellia; order Pyrinomonadales; family Pyrinomonadaceae; genus JAFDVJ01. The sequence continues at coordinate 562,805 of OZ252034.1, read as the reverse complement.
TGTAATAGTAGAGCGAGCCGTGCAATTTATTTGTGCCGCTTTTGAGCGCGACATTGACAGTCGAACCGGCGGTGAATCCGTTTTGCGCGTCGAAACTGTTGGTCTGCACTTTGAATTCCTGCACGGCATCGGACGGCGGCGTAAAAGCGACCGCACCGTTTGAACCGACGTTCGGCGAACCGTCGAGATTAATCTGATTGCCGCCCGCGCCGTTCGTGCGAAACGCCGCGAGATTGCCATTCGCCGTCGGACCCGTAAATTGCGGATTGCCTGTGTAATTAACGCCGGGAGCTTGTGTTGTCAGCGTGAAAACCGCGCCTTCCGGCAGCGGCAGTTCTTCGACTTGGCGGTTGCTGATAACCGTGCCGGTCGTGACTGCGCCGCGTTCGACCAAATCGTCGTTGGCGATGACATTAACTTCCGCCGCCGTCCCGATTTCTAACTTAAAGTCAATCGTCAGGCGGTCATCAACCTTTAATTCGATGCTTTCACGAACGGAAGTCTTAAAACCGTCGCCGGTTGCCGAGACAGTATATTTTCCCGGCAATAAAAACGGAACGGTATAGCTGCCGTCTTCATTGGTTCTGAGCGTGCTGGCGATATTGGTTTCGACATTTTTAATAATGACGGTTGCGCCCGGAATCGCCGCGCCGTTTTGATCGCTGACGCTACCCGTGATCGTTCCGCGAAATTCCTGACCGGAAACACTGACAATGGCGGTTAAAGTTATCAAAATAACCGTCCAAAGAAGACCGTAACGGATTTGACTTTTTCTCATCGCTTCTTAATTCCTCTCTCAATTTTGCTGTTTATGTTTATTTTGGTGACAGCCGATACTATTTTTTTCGACCGAAATTGTAATGATAATAATTGGTTTTACCAATTATTGCAAATCTACTTAAAGTTTTTTTCGTGAAATTTTCGAATAGTTTGAAGAAAATTCTGTATCAAAGGCAATATTCAAAATATTATTAAATTGCGAAACAATATATTTTACTGATAATAATTACCAATTCGACAAAATTTATAGATGGGTATGACCAATTTGGTTTTATTGCAAATAGGAACGTGCAATTTCGTATTCGCTTTTCAATTTATTTTATTTGCGTCAAAATTTCACTCGCGCAGTTTTCCCTTCTTCGCGTTTGACCTGCCGGATTCTTTCAGCTAAAACAATTCGTGATAGAATAACTATTAATGAACGATGAACGCTTAAATTCGTCAATAATTACCGGACACAAATCGAAACTTATGAAATTCTGCCCGACCTGCGAAACCCGTTACGATGAAGAAATTTTGCGCTTTTGCACCAAAGACGGTACGCCTTTGATTGACGAAAACCAACCGAACTTTACCGAAATGCCGAGCGCGGGCATCGAAACGCCGGACGACGGCATCAACGAAGAAACTCTCGTCAGCTATAAACCTTCAAAAGATTTAACCGACCGCGTATCGCAGACCGAAATCGAACGCACTGAAGCACCGCGTATTGTGATTCCGATGAACGAGCAGAAAAAGGAACAGCAGGTTCGTTCACGCACGATTCCGCCGTATCAGCCGCTGTCGCCGAAGTCGAACACCGGCAAGACGGTCGCCCTGACGATTCTCGGAACATTGGGGATTCTCGCGCTCGGTCTCGGTCTGTTTTACTTCCTGCGAACCGATGATTCATCGAACAATAAAAATACGCTGAACGTCAACACGAATCCGCCGGATGCAAATCTTAACACTAATCTCAATCTCGGCGGCGTTAATTATAATGTCCCGACTGTTACAAATCTCAACGTCAATACAAATTTTAATCTCGGCATTTCAAATCTTAATACGAATATCAAAACGCCGACTCCGACGGCGACTTCAACACCGACTCCGAAACCGAGTCCGAGCGCGACCGCTAATATTAACTCAAATACCGGCAATCTGAACATCAATTCCGCGCCGCCGCCTTCGCCAAAGCCTTCGCTCACGCCGAAACCTTCGATTACCGCAACTCCGACTCCGAAAGTTTCGCCGTCACCGACCACGCCGCCGTCAGGTCGTCCGCCAGTTAACGCCGGCGTGCTGAACGGACGTGCCGTTTCACTGCCGAAACCCGCGTATCCGCAAGCCGCACGACAAGCCCGCGCCAACGGTCAGGTTGCCGTTCAAGTCCTCGTTGATGAAGAAGGCAACGTGATGTCCGCCAAAGCAACCACCGGCAATCCGCTTCTCCGCCAATCCGCCGAAGCCGCCGCACGGCAAACCAGATTTAACCCCGTGACGATGAACAATCAACCCGTCAAAGCCGTCGGTATTCTGCTTTATAATTTTATCAACTAATTGATTCGTAAAAAATTCTTTTTGTTGATTTGCATAAATTCTTTTTGCGGCTGTGCCGACCGATGTGCGGCGACGGCTCAACCTCGCCGTTAGCTTTGAGCTTGATTCTTGAGGCTGTGCCTCGCTTCTCAGAATTAGGCGCAGCCTCAAAAAGAGATCGAAGACACCTGCGGAAAGGCAGAGCCGTTTCCGCACATCAGCGGGCATAGACCGAAAATTAGAACTTCGCGTAACATCAATAAAAACAGTGTAATTTTGAGTTTATTCACCAAACGACAACGCCTTTTCGACGGCTTTACGCGGGTCAATTACGCCCCAACCTTGCCGGTCAACTTCGTAATGCGGGAGTCGTTCGGCAGTCGAGATTAATATTCTTTTAATCTGCTGCGGCGTTAAATTCGGATTGGCTTCAAGCATTTGAGCAATCACGCTTGAGACAATCGGCGCGGCGAACGAAGTTCCGTCAACGTATTTATAGCTTCCGGTAATGACGCTTTCGCGGCGTAGCTTGAGCGCGACAATCTGCCGCAGCATATATGCCGGACGGTCAAGTGCGGCATCGAGTTCGTCGTCAATTCCCGGATGTTCCCTGATAATTTCGTGCAGTTCGCCGTCGTCCGCCTTATCGAGCATTTCAAATAATTCGGCTTGGCGGGCGGTTGGCGTGTTCGGCAAAATCGGCGCGGGAATCCAAATTGACGGCGCGATGATTTCGGGTTTTTGCAAACCGTCGAGCGTTGGACCATACGATGAACGATACATTCCGCGTTTCGCACGATTGATCGAATTATTGTCGTCGAGTCCGCCGACGGCGATGCACGAAGGCGCAGACGCGGGCGGAAAAACGGGATGATTCGGCAAATGTCCGGCGTTGCCGACCGCGCAAACAATCGTCAAACCTTGCCGCGCACATTCTTCGACCATCTCCGAAAGCGAATCGTGGAGGTAGCTTTGTTCAAAATCTCCGCCTGCCGAAATATTAACGATTTTGATGTTGTATTTGGTGCGGTTCGACAAAATCCATTCGAGTCCGTCTTCGATATTCTGTTCGGTAATTCGCCCGGTCCGCGCTAATTTGACTAAAACAACTTCCGAATCAGGCGCGATTCCGCGATAAAATCCGTTTGATAAACTGCCGTTCCCTGCCGCGACAACCGATGTCATCATTCCGTGCCAGCTTGCGACATCTGCCTGAAACAGTGTCGTTAAATCGCCGTCTTCCGCCATCATATTTCGATACGCGATGATTCGATTGTTCGGCGTAGTCAGATCAACGTGCGGATAAAATCCCGAATCGAGAAAAGCAATCGTGATGCCTTTGCCCGTGAAACGCTCGTCCGAATCAAGCCGCAAAGGTGTCGAAAGCACGCGCGAACCGTCTTTTTGCAACGCCGCGTCCTGCATAATCTGATCTTTCGCGCGTTCAAACAGCCGCACGCAGCGGGCGCAGACGGCTTCAAAAGTTTTGGTGTCCGGCGCATTGGCGCGAATCAACTTTTGAATATCGTCATCCAAAACCAGCAGCGGCACAAATTCGTCGGTCGTTTCACGCGCACAAACCGGGCAGACCGATTCGCCCGCCGCGATGTCCGCACTCTTTGCCGGACGCTGTAATTGTAAAGATTCCTGCCGAGTCATTTTGCGCGTTTAAGTTTTCCACAAACTTTTACAGGTTTCAAGTTTCAAGTTTCAGGTTTCAGGTCTAAACTTGAAACAATGGAGAGAAAAAAAATCGGTCTCGCACTTTCGGGCGGCGCGGCGCGCGGCTTTGCACATCTCGGCGTAATTAAAGCCTTGGTCGAAAACGATATTCCGGTTGACTGCATCGCCGGAACTTCCGCCGGTTCAATTACGGGCGCGTGTTTCGCGTCGGGTTTGAGTGTTCAAAGAATCATCGAAATCGGCAGAAATATGACTTGGTATCGCACGAGCGGCTTTTCGTATTCGGCGAAAGGGTTTTTGTCGAATACTGCACTCGGCGATTTTCTGAGTAAAAATCTGCCGCACAAAAACTTTGAAGATTTGCCGATTCCGTTTGCCGCCGTCGCCTGCGACCTCGAAACCGGAGAAGAAATCGTTCTCAAAGATAAAGGCGATCTGGTCACGGCGATCAGAGCAAGTTGCGCGATTCCGGGAATTTTCGTTCCCGTCGAAATTGACGGCAAACGCCTGTTTGACGGTGGTGTCGTTGCCAATGTGCCGACCAAAGCCGTCAAAAAACTCGGCGCGGAAATAGTTATCGCGGTTGACGTTTTAGCTTCGGGCGCGAGTTATTGGGGAACGCCTTCGACGCTTATCGGTATCTTTTTTCAATCAACGATGCTGCTGCTTCGCGCTGCTTCGCGGGCGCACCACTACCGCGCCGATGTTGTTATCATTCCCAAAATATCGCACATTCGCCCCGACGAAATCGGCAAAATGGACGAACTCGTCAAACTCGGCGAAGAATCCGCGCTTGAAAAAATTGACGAGATCAAACAATTAATTGAAACATCGAAATCATCTGCGGCAACAGATATTTTAAGCTAAAGATAAAGACTTTGAATTTGGAGTTTTACTTTAAAGTCCCAAATCTGAAATCCCAAATGCCAAATTGAAATGAGTGAAATAGGAATTATCGGATTCGGACAATTCGGACAATTTATGGCGCAGCATCTCGCGCTGTTTTTTGACGTGACGGTTTTTGACAACGCCGACCGACGAAGCGAAGCCGAAACTATCGGCGTAAAATGGCGGCAGTTTGAAATGGCGGTCGGCAAGGAAATCGTCATCTTCGCCGTGCCGCTAAACAGTTTTGAAACGGTGTTAAAACGCGCCGCGCCGTATTTGCAGACAAACGCACTGTGTCTTGATGTCTGTTCGGTCAAACTGAAACCGATTGAACTGATGCGCCTGCATTTGCCCGAAACAGTTGAAATTGTCGGTACGCATCCGCTGTTCGGACCGCAGAGCGGACGCGAGAGCATCGAAAACCTGCGAATCGCTTTTTGTCCCGTTCGCACGACGCAGAGCGAAAAAATCAAACGATTTCTCACGGGCGATTTGAAGCTAAAAGTCTTTGAAAAATCGCCCGAAGAACACGACCGCGAAATGGCGCACGTTCAGGCTTTGACGCATTTTGTCGCCCGCGCCCTCGACGAACTTTACGTTTCCGATTCGGAACTCGCCACCGTTTCCTACGAAGAATTAATGCGCGCCGCGCGGCTCGTCAGTGAAGATTCGTGGGAACTTTTTCAGACAATTCAACAAGGCAATCCGTTCGCCGACACAAAGCGCAAAGCATTTATTGAAAAATTAATCGAACTCGAAAATCGTATGAGCGAAAATTAAACGAAACGTGAACTTTAATTCGCCGGTCATTAGCAAACTAAAGTTCGCGTTCCGTGAATTATTTTCTTCGCTTGTTTCTTTCTAAAATCATCGTCAGCGCGAGATTTCTTTCGTTGATTGTTTTATTCAAAGATTTCTTTTCGTTCTCGTTGTCACAGTTTTTTATTTTTTCCTTTAATTCACCGATTTCCTTTAACAGCTCGACTTCCGGCGGCACGAAATCATTATTTTTGAGCAGCGTGTAACCGGCGCGAACGTCTTCCGGCGCGGCAAAATAATCGTCTAAATTTAACTGTTTACCCGCACCTTTGAGATTATCGAATTTGCCTTCGGCGACGGCGTTTCTAATCTGTTCGTCAAGCAGTCTTTCGAGCGACATATAAATTATTTTAACCCATTTCAAAGTTGATTTTCATCTCACCACTTTCAAACGATTAAACGGTCATTTGACATAGGTAGTGAAATACTTTAACTTTCACTTGTTTTAACAAAAGTGAGAATCACATTTCCCAAGAGCTTCGACGCGTTTTGTCTGTTCACTTCTTGACCAATTTTGATTCCCACTCAAATCCAAATAAAGTTGCCCCCCCAAACAAAATAATGAAAAAAACAATCTTTGTGATTTTTATATCACTCATTTTGGGCGTTGCTTTAAATGCTCAAACAACAATGACTAAGCCGGCTCCGGCAGCGACTCCGCCAGCCGAGAAGATGAAAAAACCGACTTTTCGGGCAACCAAAGACCAGATAATGCAGGTGCAGAAAATGTTAAAGTCAACGGAAACGGGCAAAATGGACGGCGAATTTCGCGCTGCTGTCAATGCACGATACACCATAAGTTGAAACGACTAGGTTAAATTCATTGGCTTATATAGAGAAAAAACACCATAAGTTGAAATTTTCATACACCATAAGTTGCAAATAACCTGTAAAAATAAACTATAAGTTGAAACGAAATAATAAAGCTTTTTTAATTAGAAAAAGGGAAGCATTTCTGCTTCCCTTTTCTTTTATTAAGTTTCTAATATAACTGCCTTGAACTTCTCAAGATTCAAATATTTTTATAAATATAGCTTTTACCGAAAATTGAATTTCTTAAATCAACCGGGAATTTAACAATTGCGAATGTCTTAGCGAATAATTACTAAGAACAGAATTATCGAAAGCATTACGAGACAACAAAGTTTGACTTTGTCTTTTTGACTTTCAAATTCATCCATAAAGATTTCCTCCTTGATTTTAAGTTGATTCAAAGAAGCAATACCGAATGGATATTCTCTTAAGTGATGTGCTATCATACACTTACTGGTTAGGGGTGTATGATATGCTTCTTGTAAGAGAACGCATATCCGGCATTGCCAGAAAAGTTCATATGTTTATCATATGGGCTTTTCGTTTGATTGGGTTAGCCGAATTGATTTGTTAATTCAAAGAACTGTAATTCAAAAATTATTCATATCTTATTACAGCATTTAAAGTAGCCTTTCACAAGAAAATTCAGTCAATCTTTTTCCTTGTCATTTTTTAATTTTTCAAGATCGTGGGTTGAATAAAACCTACACACAGAATTAGTTCCAAAGGTTCGAGTTTCAGGAGTAATTTTTCCTTTATTCACATACTTACGTCTGAATGAATCTAATGTTGTTTGAAGAAATTCCACCGCATCTCGTTCACGAAGAAAATTGATATGCGGAAGATTAAGTTTTCGAAACGAATCAAGACCAGCTTCGGAAAATAATTTGTCCGTTCGGTATTTTCCGCGAGTTAGGTAGATAAGTTTACGTTCAACAGCAAGAATTAAATCTTCTTCGGATAAGCCAAGTTTTTTAGCCGCTTTTTCAGGTGACATTAAGCTATTTCTTCGTTTTCTATAAGTCCATTCTGCAGAATTAGCCTTTTTAATTTTTATATTTTTTATATCTTCGCGGAGATAAAGATGATTGTGCTGATCAAATGAATTATCAACCGGAAAAATATTTTTAGATGATAATTTTCGATTGACGTATTCAGCACTAGTCGAAAACTTACGGGCAATTTCATTGGACAAAATAAATTCATTTCGAAATTTCGTAAATTGTTCTTGAGAAATACGCTTTCCTAATGGCTTCATATCCATAACTGAGAAGTAATTCTTTATAATTAAACTTTGGACAATCTGTTTTTTAACACAAAGTATTTTTACGGCATCAGATAAAGATAAAGTGTCTTTAATTCGGGTGCTAATTTCACGTTCGACAATATTGTTTATTTGAGCTTCGTCATAAATAAAACCATTCAACCCGATCTTTTCGTCGCGCCCTGCGGGAGCCAATTCCCCATCAATAATCATCTGTGTCATTTTTCCAAAATCGATCTGAACGAAACCTAGAGAAGCCGCAGTTTTTCTACTTGGTATTTTTTTACTTGGGCGTTTATAAGCGGGATTTTTACGCATGGCTTTGTAAAATAGATCGTAAATATCCAAAACATCCTTTCGTTCAACAATTCGGGAATACACCGGAACAATTTTGATATCTTCGACAAGTTTAATAACTCCTTCTTTTAATAAACTATTTACTTGATGGGAGTGGAGTCCAACCAACTGGGCGGCATCGACAACACTAACGATTTCGCTTAGTCTTCTGCGGACGTGTTCAATCGAAATAAGACTAACGAAATAGTCTGATTTTTCGTTAGTCTTATTAATTCTGTAAGCCTCTAACGCTCCTGTTTTTATCATTTCTTCGACTACGATTTTACTGGTTTTCAAATATTCGGCAGTTTCGTAAAGAGGTAAATGATTATTGAAGAATTCTTCAGAAGAAGTTTTTGTGTAATCAATATTGATACTGTAAGAGACGAGTTTTTCACGACCCGTAAACTCGTTAAGGGCATTTCGTAGAAAGTCGAATTGCTGTTCATTTAATTCCTTATTTATTAATTGGCAAATTCTTTCATAAACATTTCTTCTAAGATTTTTATAATTACCATTGTTAAAAACATCGAATAACTGCCAGGAATCCTTTTTAAGCGACGACAAAAAATCTAAAAAATTATTAGGAAAATTATCGTAAAACTTAACCGCTGAACTAAGCATTCGATGTCTTTCTTGAAGATTAATAAGGGATAAGAATTTGCCCCTAATACCGCCATCGACCGCAATTTGACCGGTGGCTAAAAAGAGAGAATGAAGCAATCCGGAAAGGTCTAATCCATATAAAACAGTTGGAATGTTTTTTTCGGAAGTAATATTAGTTGCGGGAAGAAAACAACATAATTGATAAATACGATTTACTAATCTTAAATCTTCATCTGAAACAATGTCGCTTTCAGCCAATCTAAAATCATACCCGCACGTGCAAAAGCTAACGCGATCGCGCCGGTAATAAATTGGTTTTTCGCAATCTGGACAATGGTCAATTAACATCCGTTTGTGAAAGGGACAAGCGGTAACCGGTAGAAGATCCCAAATTTTTCTTTGATAAGGATTTTCTATCAGACAACCAGAACACACAGTAGAATTCTTATACCGAAAAATATAACTTTTTATTTTATTACCAAAAAAATTATATGTTCCTTTGAATTGTTCGCGGTTAACTTGAACAGGTTGGAATGCACGCTCCTTTATTTCTTCAATAGAAAATCCGGTTCTACTGCTTAAAGTTGAATAATCCGCGCAGCCATAAATGTAATCACGCGGTCGTTTAGTTTTCAATTTGTCATTACTAAAGCCAAATAAAGACCAAATATCACGATTGGAATAACCGTTTGATTCTGCCAATCGTATTAAATATCCGCTGATACTTTCATCGTGTTTCGGTCGCGGATGTCTTAAGAATTTACGAATATTTTTATTTGTCATATTAATGCCTACCTTCCTAGCATTTTTTGAATTTCAGGTGTTTTTTCAAAAGGCATAAGTTCTTTCAAGTTTTTGTCAGAAACTTTAAAGGGGTGCGGCAAATCAGGTTGATTTGCCGCTAATTCTAAATCGTAGGCACGCGCTAATAAATCGAGCGTTATTTTTTCCGTTCCGGTTTCAATTGCAAATTCGGCAGCACAGCGGACCAGCTTCATAATTGAATCGATTACACCGCCCGAAGCACAGTAAATGCGTTTTGCCATATCCGGATCCGAAAGGTTCGAAGCCTTTTCTAAAGGAAGCTTAGTTTCGATAACCTTCAGCAACTTCCGCATCGGATAATCCGTTTTTCCATTCTCTTCTTTCAACCAAGCGAAAGGATCGATGGATCTCCGAATCGAAAAGCGTCGACGTAGTTGCGGGTTGGCATCGAGAATTCTTGTGCAATTCGGCATTCCCAATAAAACTACCGGAATTTTCGTTGAGTTTATTAGATTTTTCAGCCAATCGGCAGTAGTTCTCAAAACCCTTTCAGAATCGCGATCAATAATGTGCTGAAATTCATCAAGAAAAATAATTTCGGTTTCACAAGCGGTTAAAAGCGTTTTTAGGCGCATAGTTTGAGTTACCACATTGCCTTTCCCCGGATCGGCATCGCCAAGAGCTTCAAGAAGTGCTGTGACTAAACCTTTCACTGTGGCTGGCACTGGTATCGAGGCTGTTAAGCAAGGAACCAAAGTACCATCGTCTGTTTCTATGCGGGGATAATCGGCGGCGTAATATTCATAAAGTGTTGTTTTACCGACCCCTTGGTAACCTGTAATGAGTGCACACGATGGTTCACGACGGCGACGTGCGCGAATTTGGCAATCGCGCAATAATTGTTTGATCTCCTCAAGTTCAGGGTATGTAATGCGGAGTTTTCCGATTTCGATTAAGCGTTGTTCCTTACTTGTTTTCATAAATTCTCCTTATCGGATTTAGTATTTAAATCAAAATCCGCACCCCATCCGGTTAAATCCAAATCGTCATCCGAATCATCTAAAACATTATCAATCTCACCCATTGGTGGCTTCATTTCGTTATTATCTTCGTCAACCGAAGCAGAAGCTGCCTCGCCGCCAAGTGGTTTTTTATTTGTTCGTTTTTTACTTAGCGTATTTACCGAATCGTTGACGACAGCAGGCGGAAGTAAAAGCCGTTCGTTTTCAATTTCATTCGAATTTGAAAAATCCGTCGAAGATTGGTTGTGATTCTGCAGTTTTTGTCTTTGAATGGTTGTGCTGCTTTGCTGCTCATAACGGGCGATTTTTGAACGCGAACGAACCAGTTTTGTCAGTTTAAATTCCTGCGCGACGATTTCCTGAATTCGTGCCTTTCCGGCAAGTAGGGTTGACGAATCTACCTGCGAGCGCAAATAATCCCGAAGGTATTTCTTAATAATACGGTGCTGGTATAAACTCAAATCTTTTGTGTAGGTACGGTCAAGCGCCGGAACGGGAATATAAATTCCATTTTCGATATCTGAAACATAAATCAGCGACAAATCAGAAGCATCGTATCGAACTTCGACCTTTTCGCCTTTTAGCTGCCGGCGAACGAGCGAAAGCCCTGGATCGTTGTAGCGCAAGCCAAAAATCTCAATTCCATTTTTGCTTACAGTTTTATAATCAATCATTCGCAACAGAATGCTCAATTCATCTTCAGTTGGCGGAAGCCTTAATGGTGCCTTTTCGATGCCTTGTTTCCACGATAATGCCGGAATTCTTTGCGGTCCAGTATGCTCGTAACCGCGTTGGATTTCTTGGTGGTAAACATCAACTGTCCACGTATCAATAATTTCAACCAAAGCTTCGAGCGAAATAACGGCATTTTTACTTGGGTCATAATCAGCTTTATCGAGGATATTGGAGAAACTTTTTCCCGGCATTCGCGATAAAAGCTTTTTATTAATAACACCAAAATGGTTTTCAATTAGAGACTTATACCAAGGCTTTCGAACCGGCATATAATCGATGTTTACTCCGAGCTGCAGACAAACATTGGCATAATGACCTGAAAGAAAATCAAGTCCGTTATCGCACGCTATGTTTTCAGGTACACCATAGGCATCCCATTTATTTTGAATTTCCGGGTAAATTTTTTGAATGTAATTTTTTGGAAGAATAGCGTGTCGAAGGCATTGCATGATTGTATTCGCGGAAGGTGGCTCAAATCCGATATAGCGCCCAAGAATGGCATTAGAGTAAGTATCAATAAGCGAAGTATAAGTCGGTCGTCCAATAGGCAATCGAGACCTGAAATCAACGACCATAAACGGCAAAACGGTGTTGTCGAAATCTGCTCTTTGCAGCGGTCTTATAATTTCCGGACCCGATCCGTATTGCGTGTGCTTCATATCGGCAATTCGTTTGCCGTATCGGGCGCGGTCGCGTTCATATTCATCAATTTTATTAATGTATTTATGAATACCAGTTCTTGAAGGAGATTTTAATTTTTCACCTTCCGAACGAAAACGGTTTATTTCAAACAAACGAATTTCCAGAAGGTCGTAAACCGCTTCAACGCTTATTCGCTCTAATGTCATATAGCTTTCGTTTACGACATTTTCGATAACGGAAACAAGTTCATTGGCTTTTTCCTGTTCACGAATGGTTATTGGTTGGCTTCGAGCCACACCAAACTTAGCCTTTCTATTTCCTGGACGAAAATGCGGAGCAAGCGATCTGACATCGGCATCCGCATTTTCGTAACGGCTAATCCACCGGCGTAGCGTTGACGATGAAATAAGAGTTTTGTCGTTGGTTTCCTGAGCGACTTCGAGAATAATTTTCCGAAGGTTTTCGTTGGTTAATTTAATTCCCGATTCTATTGCCCTTTTGACGTAATTAAACCGACGAGCCGTTTCCGTTTGTTTGGCTTCCGGCAACTGGCTAAGACAAGTGACCATTTTCGGAAGTTTATTTTTATCCTTTTGGCGTTCGACTAACGTAATTTCGCCGTTATAAAATTTTTCGTAAAAGTTGGATTGCGTGAAAGAGGTAAAATCGTTCGTTAGCGAATCCCGCAACATAATGTCGCCGTCTGGCGACATTTGTTCAACGACAAATAAACGAGTATCAATCCAAAGTTCCAAACCGCGCTTTAAATATTGACGATTCATATTGATACCTCCTGCAATTCACCTATTCTCAATATAGTGTTTTCATTTATTTTTTTCTGCATATCAACTTTCAATCGGCTTCTGAAAATCAAAGCAAATGCACTTGATTTGGTTAAACCGCGTGATTGAAGAAACAGTTGGAAATCTTCGATTGTCGTTGCTGCGCGTTTTTGGAAAAACTCTAAAACGGCAAATTTGTGTTCAACAGTTATTGGTTCCCATGCGTATCTGTATAAAAATTCCGCATTTTCGAGATACGGCTGCTGGTGTATTTGAGACGGCAAAATGCGAACAAACTCTTGTTGTTGCTTTCTGTAAGCACTGGTTAGTTTAGTGATTGTGTAATTCGTCAGCTCAAACTTTCGGTCAATGAAAATAACTTGGTTTTTGTCTCGACAAGTAACACTAAAGTCAGGCACAAAGGCAATAAAACGATTTTGCTCAGGGAGCAGAATCTTTAGTCCGCCCTGAATGTATCGTTCGATTTTCTGATTTAATTCGAGATGATAAAGGAATTTTTTCGTATCTGAATTTCGCGCTTCAATCGTTTGTTTATTCTTGAAACTCGCGAAACGATGATTCGGACGTGCTTTTGTAATATGTTTCTTCATTTTCTTTTACCTTGTGGTCAAAAGAACGTATGAACCGCTAAACTTAGCGGTTCATAACGTCGTTCTGAATTAAATTGAGTTTATGAATTTACAAACTTTTGATAATTGAATTGATAATCTGACTAGCAGTTACGATGGTGTTATCGTTAATCATTTCACTATCTAAATCAGCAAAAAGTGCTTGGTGAAATAAAAGTTGATAAATGGAAACTATGTCTACCCGTTTCTTCAACTTACCAATAGAAATTTGAGAAACGGAGGCTAAAATTTTTTGAATTTTAGCAAACGCTTTTTTTTCTATTGGCAAAAGTGCAAATTCGTATAAGAAATTAAGGTTAAGCGGCAAAGGGTCTGTTGTCAGATACCCTGTTGCAGTTAATGCTACATAAACCGGAAGCGATTGGGATTGCTGAAGCTGATGTCTGATCGCCCCGCCCCACTTCTGCTGATTTGCAGCGAGGTGATCGCTTAGAATGATATAAAGAAGTCCCTCATCGGATTCGGTAACTAGTGCAGGAAACCTCTCTACTTCACGAGTGTTAACGTTCACCATTTTGAAGATGAATGGTTCGTATTTAACAATGGTTCTATCAACTTCGCAAATAATCATCATCGCTTTTTCGAATGGCTTTACATATTCAAAAAAGCAGTTGTTTTTCAAACTAGCGAATGTTTTGATTTCTAAAATTTCATTTTCTTTTATTGTATTTTCTTTTGTGTCTATCATTTATATACCTCTTTATCTGTGTGATAATTTCGGCACTTGACTGTGTAAGGCGGCTGAGCAACAATAAACACAACACGACCTTAGACACCGAAAGGTGCCGAATTTGCTAATGGACAATGCGAAAAAGGTTATTATTTAAGGCTCAGCTATTGGTAGTAGTTGGGCTTTAACTTTTTTCGCGACTAAATTTTGCGACATTCATTGTGCTACATAATTTTCTCCTTTTTAATTTCTATCTTTAATATCTATCAGCAAGATCAAAAGTGTTATTGCCTAATTGCTTAAAACGCTTGCCTTGGTTCGCGTAACGAATTAAGGCACCACTAACCGTTTGCGTTGCTGCGACTCTGCCGAATTCCGATTCCAATAGTCTGGCGGCTTCCTGAATATGCATTTTGCCGTATTTCTGAAACAGAATTTCCAATAAGTCGGGAATTGATTTTCGAGCGTAATCTCGAAAGTCGTTACCCATTAACATTGCCTTACTTTCCACCATACTTCTTTTTCTTTGACGGCATTCGGCAAGTTCCTCAAGCAATCGACGTTCGGTTTCATCTTCCTTAGCAATTAAATCATCTAAATTTTGCGCTTCAGAATTTTCCGTTGTCATTTCCTTAACAAAGACCTCCTGCTTTAGCTATTCTGCTTTAAAGCAAAATGATAATCTCATAATCTGCTTTAAAGCACAAGCGTCAAAGTTATAATTTGCAAAATTAAAGAAAAATAAAATTATTGCTTCTTTTCATATTGAAAGTAATAACTTTATATTCAATTGATCCACCCGAAATTTACAAAGCAAAAATCCTTGATACTTGCGGTTCTGCTTAGTTCCAAATTGGCAGAAGCGATTTTTCTATACTGTGACTTTTGCGGGTTCAAAACAGCAAACCCTACTTTTCTTGAATTCAAAAGTTCCTGGCTATTACTCAACACGATAATTTTTGCCTGATCGAAAATGACAAAATCCGTTTCGATAAAAAGTAAATCAATTTTTCCCGAGTGGTATTCAATCCAAAAATCTATGTGAACAATTTTCTCTTTATCAGAATTCTTGACTAAGGCATTTAGCAAAGGTTGGTGGAAACTTCGCACTTTCGGTGCTTCTTCAAGTCGTTTCATCAACTCGAATTCCAATTTGCTTTGATAGCGGCAAACATACAAGGACTTTTTGCTTTCAAAAATTGGCGAATTAAAATAATTCTCAATGTTCGTCATTGTTGTCTCCTATTTTGTTTTCGTCTATTTCGTAAACTATTGTTAGTTTGTTTGCGGGTTCGTTCGATTGCATTCGCGGTTCAATCAAGTTGTATGTTGCCGGTGCGACCTTAATAAATTTCTTGCCGGCTTTGCTATAAAGCTGCAAAATTCCAGATAAACTTTGGTACGACATGGGAACACCACGTTCGTTTAACCTTTTAACCAAATCTTTAATATGAAGCGGACCGCTTTCCGAAAGAATCGTTTCAATGACGGAAGAAGATTTTTGTCGTTTTGGCTTAGATGCCGAGCTATTCAGTTCATGCATTCCCTTTTCAAAACTTTTAATTGCCCGATTGATTCGATTGATTTCAGACTTGTATTCAGTTTGGTTGTTTTGATATTCGAGGGTTAACTTTTCCCTTTCTTGTTTTAATTTTTCAATTTGTTGCTGCATTCATTTACTCCTTGTATTTTTATTGTTTTTATTTTTGCTCTGTTCATTTTTGAACACACCTCGACTCGCAAACGAAAAATGAATTTTCGTTTCAATTGACGGAAATTTTGAAATTGGTTTTTACAAACGGCGAATAGTTTTACTCGGTTTGAACTTTCAAAATAACCAATAGGCTTAAGGTGTGTCAGACATTACAATGCGAAAGTTGGGCGAGTCAACTCGACATGAATATAATTCAATCGTCCGTAGTAACATATTCAAATGATGCAACTAATGAACTTACTAAAAATGATATCTGTTATTAGATTTTGACTTTGTTTGTTAGGATTTGAATTTGTTATGTTTTGAGCCTTTCGACAAAATTAAAGGAATTAAAGGTAAATAGTTACTGAACTTTTATAAAAATAGTTGTGGGCAAGCTTTCGTGAAAAGCCTGCCCACATTTTTCAGTTATGAATTTTCAAGTTTACATAAAATAAATCTCATTGAGCCTCCAGCCATCATCGAATTTCTGGAAAATCGCCCGTCCCTTTCTCAATGTTTTGAAATCCATTGTATTATTTCCCGAACCGCCGAACGGATTATATTGATTCTTTTTCAAGGTTTCCTGCAAGTTTGGGGGAAGCTGCTTGAATTCTTCCCCATTCGGATCAAATGCTTTTCCCAAATCGTTAGGCTCCCATTTATAAGTAAAGTCGCCAGACTTCATGTTTGGGTTTTCATCTTTCAACCCGGTGACATCGGGCGTGCCGCGTATAGCGAGCGGAAGGCTTTTTTCGTCAGCGGTCAAATTCAAAGCTTTCCAAAGCGATCTGCCTTTATCCGTTACTTCTGCACGCGCTTTGAAATACCAATGTTGCAAGGCATTGTCGAATCGAGGTGCGCCCATTGTTCTTTCGCCTAATTCGCCGTCTTCAAAATGAAGTTTTATATAGCCCAAATTTTCCGCGACAAATAATTGCGGCTGCTTTTGCATAAAATCTTCTCGAACCCGAATAGCCGCTTCTTCAACGGTTTCGTTGGCAGATTTCTGGGGAGTATCCGCGCTGGCGTTGGCAATGCGACCGCCGATATCGATTGTCATTGCCGCCGCCGCAGTATAACGCTTGTCTTTTTCAATTAGTCCGGCAGCCGTGCTTCTATTGAAGCCGCCAATCATTGAACAACCTATTGCCATAACAGCAATTATAGATAAGGCAATCGAAATTAAATTTTTCTTTAGAAATTTAGTAATGAATTTTGTATTTTTGTTTTTGCTCATATTTCAAGACTCCTCGTTTAATATTCGTAAAATTGATTCGGGATTTTTAGCTTGAAATTGAAGTTATGTAAGAAAGTGAATACTTTTTTGTTCAGAAATAATTTAGAATTATTGACGCAAAAAATGTGCGTAGAATTTAGCCTTCTGCTATTCTAAAGCCGAAAAGCAGTCTTTTTTTTCTTTGACAACTTCAATCTAAAACCATGAAGAACCGGAAGAAGTAATTATTGAAGTATCCGTCGTCTGTTAAATTTTCTGAAAAAATTACGGCGCGGCAATTTTCAACAATTGAAAGTTTTCTATTTAGAAAAGCAATATTTCGGATATTATTTCTATTTAGAAAGGTTGTCAATGCGACGTGTGTTGAATTTTTCGCTTTTTCATTAGGAGGAGAGTCCTAATGGGAAGAAGCGCAAGATACATTCCAAACCGTCTCGGTGAGAAGCTAAAACAGATAAGATTAAATTTAGAAATTGATACTTATGAAGAGATGATTAGTCGGTTGGATTGCCCTGAAACTAATTTATATCCCTCGGGAATTTTTCTATTTGAAACTAATAAGCGGGAGCCTACATTAAATGTTTTATTGAAATATGCCCGGATTGCTGGTGTTTCAGTAGATGTGTTGATTGATGATGAATTGAATTTAAAGTAAATAGCCTCAGTCTGTAAAATTTAATTTTTAGTGGGTACTAAATTATTTACTCAATTCATACGAACAGCAACTGGTAAAAATTACAGCTAAAATAAATTCACAAAAAACGAAGTTCTTATAAACGGGCTTTTATTATATTTAGATTTTAACTGTTATTTTTCTCTTATATATTATAATTGAATCACAATCAGTTTAAAGAAATCAATCCACCTTTTTTTACAATTTTGCAATAAAAATTAGATAAGCAATTTGAAAACTTGGATTTGGAATATAAATCATTTCAAAGCAGTTTTCCTGTTGGAGATTGGTAGTGCATTAGTCACTACTTAAACAATTGAAAATAATTGTAAAAGTTAAATTGAAAATCTTAAAATTTGTAAACTCTCAAGTTTATATCCTTCTAATTATTGTAAGTAGATGATTTATTAAACTTAAAGAAATACAAATTATTTTACTTATTTTCCATTAAATACGCTTTTTAGGTTGT
Organism: Pyrinomonadaceae bacterium; assembly: GCA_965247805.1. Taxonomy (GTDB): domain Bacteria; phylum Acidobacteriota; class Blastocatellia; order Pyrinomonadales; family Pyrinomonadaceae; genus JAFDVJ01. The sequence continues at coordinate 544,757 of OZ252034.1, read as the reverse complement.
AAATTTTCGACTGATTGTATTTAATAATGATGCCAAACTCACTTAGACCTAAGTGTTAGTAAAATATTTATTCTTAAAAAGAAGACAGCAAAAATTTCAAATTACTAAAATAACAAAATAGCGGCATTTATATTTATGTCGTTTTTCGGAGTTAAACCTTGAGCCAAGTAATTATAGAAAACCCGATTTTAAATACCCCATTTGCAGAACCTAACCGTCACTTTAAATTTGACGAAACCGGTATTACAAATGAAATTGCTGAATACCGGCGAACAAGTGCCTATTTTATCCCAATAGCCCAAGCTCAGCGACGAGGGTCTTCTCAACCTTCGTTAATTGATGAATGGACAAGTGAACGTATTGCCGAAAACACATTCATTAATGAAATTAGACTCGAAGTTCAATCCTGGCGCAGTGTTGGACGACCCTTCATAGGTAAAATTACGAAACGCTTGCTTGAGCATTGGGAAAATTCACAACGCGACAGAAAACTTTTCTTTTGCCAAATAGAAGCTCTTGAAACAGCTATTTATATTACCGAAGCAGCGGCTAAAATGGGCAGGCACCATTTAATTAACAAACTTCATAGAGATCAAGCCGACCATAATCCTGAACTTTTTAGAATAGCCTTTAAAATGGCGACCGGCAGCGGTAAGACTGTGGTTATGGCAATGCTTATTGCGTGGCAAACTTTAAATAAAGCGGCTAATACCCAAGATGCCCGATTTTCTGACGCATTTCTTTTGGTTGCTCCAGGCGTTACTATTCGAGATCGATTGCGAGTTCTACTTCCATCAGACGATGAAAGTTATTACCGTGCGATGGATTTAGTGCCGCCTGACTTATTTAACGAACTCGGAAAAGCAAAAATTGTTATTGCCAATTTTCACGCATTTAAATTAAAAGAAAAATTCGCTGCCGGAAAACTAACCAAATCAATTTTGCAAAACACTGAAGCAGCAACGGCTGCCGGTGCTTTTACCGAAACGCCGGATCAAATGGCACGTCGCGTTTGTCGTGAATTGGGTAACAAGAAAAACATTATTGTTATTAATGACGAAGCACATCATTGCTATCAAAGAAAATTAGAAACAGATGAAGAAATTAAACTTAAAGGCGATGATAAAAAAGATGCTGAGCAGCGTGAAGAAGAAGCACGAATTTGGATTAATGGTCTAAAAGCGGTTAAGCAAAAACTTGGCGTTAAAATTGTTTATGATTTATCGGCAACACCGTTCTTTCTACGTGGTTCCGGTTTTGCCGAAGGAACATTGTTTCCTTGGGTAGTTTCGGATTTTGCGCTCATTGATGCCATTGAAAGCGGTATTGTCAAAGTTCCGCGTGTTCCTGTTTCTGATGATTCAGGTATAGGTGACCAACCAACCTACCGAAATTTTTATCCTCTAATCCGCGAAGCCTTACCAAAGAAAGGGCGTAAAACCGATGACGTTGCCGGTGGCGAGCCGAAACTTCCGGCAATTCTGGAAGGTGCTATTGAAAGTTTATATTCAAATTACAAAAAGCATTTTGAAACTTACCAACTGGCTGTTAACAAAACAACAGATATTTCACCACCGCCAGTTCTAATTGTTGTGTGTCCGAATACGAATGTTTCAAAATTGGTTTTCGATTATATATCGGGATGGGAAAAACAATTAACCGAAGAACAAAGCGTATTAGTTCCAGGTAAACTTCCAATTTTTAGTAATGTGCAAAACGGTCAATGGATTGATCGTCCAAACACTATTTTAATAGATAGCAAACAATTAGAGTCTGGAGAACCACTTTCACCTGAATTTAAAAAAATTGCCGAACGCGAAATTGAAGAATTTAAATTAGCTTATTCACGAAGGTTTGCCGGACGTTCAGCCGATAAATTAGATGACGGCGATATTCTTCGGGAAGTCATGAACACTGTTGGCAAACCGGGCAAACTTGGCGGAAATGTTAAATGCGTCGTATCAGTTTCGATGTTAACCGAAGGTTGGGATGCCAACACCGTAACGCACGTTTTAGGCGTACGTGCTTTTTCTACACAGCTGCTATGCGAACAAGTTGTCGGACGTGCCTTGCGTCGTAGAAGTTATGTTGTAAACGATGCCGGAATGTTTGAACCCGAATACGCTGAAATTTTCGGTGTGCCTTTTTCATTTATTCCTTGCAGCGGTTCAAGCGAACCAAAGCCAGGTTTAACTCCTACTCGTGTTCGCGCCTTGGAAGAACGTATTAATCTTGAAATTACCTTTCCAAGAGTTACCGGATATCGTTACGAATTAGCCACACAAAAACTTAGCCATAAATTTACGCCGGATTCTTACATTGCTCTTTCGACACGCGATATCCCTACTATTACTACAAATCGTCCAATAGTCGGTCAAACCGAAATTATTACGTTAAATGATTTGAAGCAACGGCGCGATCAGGAAGTCGTATTCTTGTTGGCAAAATTAGTGCTTGAAAAATATTTCCGTGCTGATGGTCAAAAATTACCGGAAGCGCAAACTTCCGAACATAAATTTGAAGCTGGTGTGCAAATGTGGCTGTTTCCGCAAGTTATGCGTATCACGAAAGAATGGCTTTCCAAATGCGTTACTTGTAAAGACAATACGTTTCCACAATTGCTTTTACTATTAGAATTCGCCCACGACGCGGCGGATAAAATTTACCACAGTATTTTGGCAGGCGATCCAGGGGAAAAAACTTTGAAGCCTATTTTGCGACCATACGATACGACTGGTTCAACACGTTACGTTGACTTCGATACAACTAAGCCTGTTTTCAAAACCAATCCTGAAAAATGTCACGTCAGTTATGTTGCTAACGATACGAAATCTTGGGAACAGAAAATGGCGGAAGTCTTAGAAGAAATTGATCAAGTTAAATCTTATGTTAAAAATCAGGGGTTAGGTTTCTTTATACCCTATACCTTAAACGGCGAAGAAAAAAACTACATTCCGGATTTTATTGCCCGCATTGATGACGGCAAAGAAGATTTACTAAATTTAATTGTTGAAGTTTCCGGGGAAAACAGGAAAGATAAGGCGGCTAAAACTGCTACTGCTCGGAATCTTTGGGTTCCGGCAATAAATAATGATGGTAATTTTGGGCGGTGGCAATTTATTGAAATTACCGATCCGTGGGATGCCAAAAATGTTATTAATGCAGCACTAAAGAGCGACTTTACCGTTGTTAGAAGTGAACCTTTGTTGAATTAATTTGGAGAACTTATTGATATGGAAACACCTAAAATAGACCGCACTTCATTCGATACCCAACAGGGTAAAGTTGATGCTCCGTCTGCTTCAACTAATCCTCTACACCACCCCTCTCCGAGATCGAAAAGCAAATTACCTTTGTTGTTATTAATACCGGCAATATTCTTTGGCTTAATTGCTGTTATATACGGCTGGAACTATTTATCAGTTCAATCTCCAATGAATACCGTTTTAAGTGCTGATGTACGAAACAAAGGAATAGAAATTAATACTCATTACCAAAATTATATAAGTCCCTCAATTCTTATTTATGACTTAAAAAATATTTCCGGTAATAATTCAAAAGCTGATGTGTTTCGCATACTGCTTCAATACGCCGAACAAATGAAAGAAAATAAATTTGAAAAAGTAATTCTTTCATTTAAGGGAAAGCCGAAGTTTATTATTGACGGAACATATTTTCAAAAACTTGGAGAAGAATACAGTTTTCAGAATCCTGTTTACACCATGAATCATTTTGCCGAAAATGTTTACGATTTGAACGGCACTGCCGCATTCGGCACTTGGACTGGTGGATGGCTTGGTGTCGCAGGTAAACAAATTGAGGATTTCGGAAAAGTTCACGACCAGTGGTACATGAATGATTTGGTGAAATAAAAAGTTCAGAAAACAACGATACAAAAGTTAAAAGTATAAACAATAAATTTTATGGCAGAGAAAAATTACACCCATATTGAAAGTATTACTCATACTAAGAAAAAGCGCGTTAACATTCCTACTGAGCAACTTCGTAACATGGTTCCGGATGATGACAAATCAGTCAAAAAAGTTTTATATCCGCGTGACTCAAGTCTTGATCCACAGTTGGTTTGGAATGGTAAAGACGAACAGGATAGTAAGGATTTAGAAGTTCCGGCAGTCCCCGTTTACATTCAGGAAAAAATTCATCCACATAGTATTATTGAATCGCTTCGTGCTGAAAATTCCAGTAACGACGAACAGCCACAATTGTTTTCCGATTTTAACGGTATTGATTGGGAAGAAATGGTTGAATTCTACCAACACGAACAAAATTGGCAAAATCGCATGATCCTTGGTGACAGTTTGTTAGTAATGAACTCATTAGCTGAAAAGGAAAACATGAAGGGTAAAGTTCAAATGGTTTTTCTTGATCCTCCTTACGGAATTAAGTTTGGTTCAAATTGGCAGGTTTCAACTCGAAAGCGAGACGTGACCGATGGAAAAACTGAGGATGCAGTTCGACAGCCTGAACAAGTAAAAGCATTTCGTGATACATGGGAAAAAGGCATTCACTCATATCTTCCTTATTTGCGAGATCGGTTTGTTATTGCGCGTGAATTATTAACTGAATCAGGAAGCATTTTTGTTCAGATAAGCGACGAGAACGTACACTTAATAAGATCTTTATTAGATGAAGTATTTGGAAGCGAAAATTTTATCGGAATTATACCTTTTAGAAAAAAAACAATGCCTCTCGGTGCAAAGTTCCTTGAAAGTATGTACGACACTTTAGTTTGGTATGGAAAATCTAAAGAAAACACTAAATATCATGCTTTATTTGAAAAACAAGATGTGCAAGGCGACTTTCATTGGGCATGGTATGAAACACAAGAAGGCGTTCGTAAGAAAATGACTCAAGCAGAAATAAACAATCATACTCTGTTGCCTTCAGGAGTAAGAATTTTTCGTCTTGTTTCAATGTGGCCAGCATCTTTTAGCTCGAAAGCCGTTTTTGAAGTCGAATTTAAAGGAAAAAAAATAAAGCCTCCACATGGACAATGTTGGCCGACTAATGAAGCAGGTATGGAAAAAATAATCCGCTCCTCCCGCGTCCATATTGAAGGTTCTCATCTTAGAAGGGTTGTTTACCTTGATGAATATAGTTATAAAAAGTTAATTAGTTTGTGGTCTGATACTGTAGGGGCAAGAGATCAAAGTTATGTAGTTGAAACTAATCCTAAAGTAATAGAACGATGTATATTAATGACTACTGATCCTGGTGATTTAGTTCTAGATCCTACTTGTGGAAGCGGTACTACAGCATATACCGCAGAACAGTGGGGTCGTCGCTGGATAACAACAGATACTAGCCGCGTAGCATTAGCTCTTGCACGTACACGATTGATGTCTTCTAAATATCCTTATTATCTTTTATCCGATTCAGAAGAGGGAAAACGTAAAGAAATGGAATTGACTAAAATACCTTTACAAGAAGAAACTCAAAATGATATTCAAAAAGGGTTCGTATATAAGCGAATTCCTAAAATATCGCTTAAAGCAATTGCAAATAATGAAGAAATTTTAGAAATATATACCTCATGGCAAACTGTTCTAGCTTCAACGCTTGCAGAACTTAACGAAACAATTGATGAGACATTTCAAGATTGGGAATTACCGTTTGAAGCAGACGAACTGTGGAATGATCATACACAAAAGCTTCATAAAAGTTGGTGGGCTACATATTTACTTCGTCTTAATGAATTGAACAAAAGTATTATGACTTCAGCTGATATTGAATACCTTTATGATCAGCCATATGAAAATAACAAGAAACTTCGTGTTTCCGGACCTTTCACTGTAGAAAGCTTATCTCCACATCGTATTGTTTCGACTGACGAAGAAATGCCAGAAACTGAAGTTGAAGCACAAAGCGAAAATCCATCTAATTTTACGGAAATGATTCTGGACAACCTTCGTAAAGCTGGTGTTCAAAATACGATTAAAGGCGAACGCCTTAAATTCGAAAGCCTTGAGCCTTTTGCAGGCACATGGGTTCACGCCTACGGTGAATACTTAGAAAACGAACAAACGAAGCGTGTGGCGATTTGTGTTGGTCCACAATACGGAACTGTTGATGCTGATATTATTCGTCAAGCAACAATAGAAGCATTAGACGGCGTAGGTGTCGACTTACTTATTGTTTGCGCTTTTGCCTTTGAAGGAAATTCTACTGATACAACGCAAAGCATTATGAAGCGTTATGGCAAATTAACCGTTTTGCTGGCTCGTATGAATCCCGATTTAGCAATGGGAAATGAATTACTGAAGAAAACCGGCACCGGTAATTTATTCACAGTATTTGGCGAACCTGATATAGAGATTACTAAAGACTCCGATGGAAAATTAACGGCAGAAGTTAAAGGTCTGGATATTTACGATCCGACAACAGGCGAAATTCGAAGCAGCTCAACAGACGATATTGCCTGCTGGTTTATTGATACCAATTATAACGGACAAAGTTTTTTTGTTAGACACGCTTACTTTACCGGTGCAGATAAACCGTATGAAAAACTAAAGAAAACACTTCGAGCGGAGATTGACGAAGATGCGTGGGAATCAATTTATTCAACAGTCAGCCGTCCCTTTACAACACCTTCAAACGGCAAAATTGCTATAAAAATAATTAACCATTATGGCGATGAAGTTTTAAAAGTTTATGATGTTCGATTTATTAATTAAATGACCAAAAAGTCCTGCGAGTAATTATTATTCTTGGTAAACTATGAATAAGGTTTTTAATTACCAAAATTATTAACTTGAGTTATCGGAGCATTTTACAATGATTTCAGCAGAAACTATCACCAGCTATCCAGGATTAATTAAATCCGGATTAATTCCAAGAAAGCCGAAACAAGGTCCGGAATTAATTTTTTTAAATAATTACATTCAAACTCTACCATCTGCGCCTAAAGGACAGGTCTTAACTGTTTTTATTGAACCTAATGTTGAATCTGTTTTTCCTGATGCAGTAGCAGTATATTGGGACTTAAAAACGATTAAAAAGTGGAATATAAATAGGTTAAAAATAAACAAAACCGATGTTAGGGTTCTACATTTTTTAGCTTTAACCGGAAGTGCAAAACATAATCTACTAGAAAAATACTTTAGTTGTTCAGTTGTCGAGTCATTAGAAAAACTTGAAGCAGCAAATTTAATTGTTAAAAAACCTCGTAGTTGGCAGATAAAACCTGTTAATGAAATTTTTGCCATAAAACGACTTATTTCTATTGAGGCTAAAATTAGTGATTGGCAACAAGGGCTTTTTCAAGCGTTTTCTCACACATGGTTTGCTTCTGAATCTTACCTTTTAGTTTCTAAGATTCCGCAAAACAAAAAATTAATAAATAATGCTTCAAAGTTTGGTGTTGGAATACTCTCGGAAGGCTTAACCTTTGAAACATCGCTTGCACCAGTTAGAAAAGATCGTATTCCTAAATCATACGCTTCATGGTTGTTCAACGAATGGACATGGAAAGCAACACAACATTCTCTTTAATAAATAACAAATATGACTTTTGATCAAAACTGGATACAACAACAATTTCCCGAACTTTCCGCCATTCACCCATTAAATGCAGGTGGACAAAAATCTGTTTATAAGTCTACTCATCCAACTTACGGACAAATGGTATTAAAGTTGTTTCATCCTGGATCGGACGTGCAAAGAGCCATTCGTGAAGTAGAAGCTGTTGCTCAAATAAAGTCTCCTCGAGTTCCGCAAATTTTGGACATAGGATTAAAAACGTCACCAATTGGTGACGTTATTTGGTTCTGGGAACAGTTTGTAAATGGTAAAACTCTTAGAGAGCACTTAGCTGGGGGTACTTTAAGTTCAAAAGAAATACTGAAATTAGGATTACATGTGTTAGAAGCTTTGTATTCCGCCGAGCAAGTTAGAATATTACATCGTGACATTAAGCCAGACAACATAATAATCGGATTAGATGGTTCTGCTTGGTTGTTAGATTTTGGATTAGCACGCCATCTTGATATGGATTCACTCACTGAAACAGGTCCTATTGGTGTTATTGGAACCCCTGGATATTCTCCTCCAGAGCAATTTAATAATATGAAACCCGACCAAGATGCTAGAACAGATTTGTTTGCATTAGGGGTTACACTGTTTGAATGTATAGAAGGATCAAATCCTTTCCGGGCAAATGCCAGAGATCCTTATGAAATTTTAAGAAGAGTAGAAGCAACTGTATTGCCCAGAATTTCACGTCAAGTAGATAGTGAAAATGAATTAGCTGATTTAGTTTTATCGATGACGCGTCGTCAGCGAAATCATCGCCCTAATACTATACAAGAAGCACTAACTTGGATTCAAGAAATTTGCCAAAAAGAACAAATTGTCTAATAAAACTATTATGGAATTATACCTTCAATTCGGACACGGCATGATGAACCATTCAGAATCTTTAATTTCTGAATGGAAAGACGGCACAGTAATATTAAGTCCAAGAGATTTAGATCCCAAACAATTACTAAATTTCTCGGAAAAAATTAGAAAATTAAATGGTAAAGTTTTGTTTGATTCTCAATTTTATCTTCCCGCAGAAGACCACTCTAAGCTTCAAAAACACGATTACTGGCCACAAAATTATGCAAGTGGATTATTTTGGTCGGGTGTGGAACTTACAAGGCTAGTAGAGAAAATTTTTCACCTTAATAGTAAGCTTAATACCGAATTTTTTATTTTGCCAGGTCTTTTCGCGCAAACAGTGGATAAAGGTTGGATTCATAGACAAAAATCTGTAATTGACGAAGCTATAAAGATAGGCACAAACCGAGAAAATCTTTATGCTACTGTTGCCTTAAGTGGTGAAGCAACAAAGAATGATAAGGAAATCCACTTAATTTTGGATGAAGCTGTGAACTGGAATGTCGAAGGAATATATTTAGTATGTGAACATCCTAAAGGAGAGTATTTAGTTTCTGATCCCAACTGGTTAGCGAATGTTTTAGACCTTACTTCCGGTTTAAGGTTAATGGGTAAAAAGGTCATTCTTGGTTATTGCAGTCACCAAATGGTTATTGCCTCAGTAGCTGCCGCCAATGCAATAGCTTCAGGTACCTGGATGAATGTACGATCCTTTCCTCCAGATAAATTTCGACAACAGTACGGAGATGAATTTAAGCAAAGGACAACTTGGTATTACTGTCCAGAATCACTTTCGGAATATAAGATAAGTTTCTTGGATATTGCCTTAAAACAAGGAGCATTAGATCTACTACATACACCATCTTCATACAATTCTGATCAAGCAGATATATTGTTTACAGGACCACAGCCTACGTCTGTAAGGTTCGAAGAAAAAACATCTTTTAGGCACTACTTAAAATGTTTGCATTCTCAAGTAAAGAATTCAAGAAAGCCTACTTTCGATGAAACAGTTAACGCTTACGAGAAAACACTTGACCATGCCGAAAAGCTACTCGGAGACCTGCATAATTATGGAGTACGTGGTCATAACCGTGACTTTAAAGAAATTATTGACGTAAATAGAGCTGCAATTTCTATTCTAAAAATGAGTAGCGGTCCGCGACTTAAACGTAATTGGAATTCTTTGTAACCATTTAAGTTTCATATTTATTTATTTTTGCCAACCTAAAAGAAAAAGGCGTACAGGTAAATTACCTGTACGCCTTTTTCTTTTTAAGATATTTAACTAGCGTTGCCCACTACTTGCGGCACGTTGTGCCGATTTAGCTGCCTTGAATTCATCAAGCTCTCTCTTTAATCGAGATCTAACACGATCTATATTAGCTTGTGCTTCGGAAGATTGTACAGAGGACGTATTATTGTTCGCAGAGTAGACACCTGTCGCTACTTCCGTCCAGCCGTTAGCTTCCATCATTTCCTTTCGCGTTGAATATGTTATAGTTGCCATAACTACCTCCTAGCTTCTTAAAGCCGTGGCTATATCCTTTCTTACCAAATCTACAAGCGGCCACAATAACGATTTTCCATCTTTTTCATTAAGCGGAAGAAAATCTGCCGCTAGGTCTTCATCGCTATCAATAGACAATACCGCCAATACATTATCTTCTCCTTTTGAAGAACCTTTGTCAAGAATTTTTGGTTCGAAGACGGGGATACTTACCAATGTTTTTAAATCATCTCGAACAAGTCTTTGTTGGTATTTTGTCATACTCCACTTAATTTTGAAGGTCTCTTTCGCATCGTCCATATCGACCAGCACGGTATCTTTTAATTGCCAACAGCGACCGATAGCTCCCTGTTCAATTCCTAAAACAAGACGATCGTCGTAAGCCTCCTCCATATTTCGACGGTACAAAATTCTTAGCTTTTTCCTATTTGGCTCAATAGGCAAGGCTAAGTTTATTCTTAAATGAACGTTCGGTTTTTGAATAATGGCTTGAATAGCTTTATCAAGGTATTCAAATAAATCGTCAATCTCACTAGGATTTTTAGGTCCAATATAATCTAATCGATAAAACTTATCTGCACATTGTTTTCCCTCTTCATACAAAGTAATTTTCTGCTCATTTGTTAAGTCAAAATCAAGAGTACTAACTGAAACCGTAAGAGGAATCTGACTCAAATCTAAAACCTGCCTCGCTTCTAAAATATTCTCGCCCAGAAAGGCTGTTTTTATTAACGCTTTAGCGTAACCATAAAATGTTTTACGTTTACTTAACGGAAAATTATTTGTTTCAGGTGAAGTAACCGGATTTAACCTAAATCCAAATGTCGGTGTAATATCAGTTTGTATTTCTGCTTCGTTATCAAGAGCCCATGCTGGGAAGTTAGAAAGCATTCCACCGTCTACTAAAACCATATCTTCATGTACCATCGGCTTAAAGGCTCCTGGAATAGAGATCGACGCTGCGACAGCCTTAGCTACCATAATATCTGGTGTTTCATTTTTATTAAACGTAACGATTTTCTTTGAATTTAGATCCGCAGCAATGATTGTGACCGGTACCGGTAAATCATTAAATTTAATTTCTTTACTTTTCTGACCTGGATAAAGCTTTTTACTTAACTGATCATTCAACCATGTTTGAAAGCTTGAAGTAGAAAAATACCCAAATAATTTGAATAAAAAGTTTGCTGCAATAAGTATTACGGAAATTACTATGAATACAAAAAGCAGTACCCAATGTGGCGGCAACACAATAAGAAGCCAATAATTTAACAACAGAAGGAACCCGATCACGATAGCTAATATAAAAGCCATTACCGGAAATCCTACAAGATATGGACTCTTTCCACAGCATTCTCCAATTTTTCTTAAAGTAGATAGGAACTTCCATTTTAATCGGCTAAGCCATTTATAACGACTTAACAATGTTGTAAAATCGGTGGTAAAAATACCTGTAGGTTTAACTGGATCGGGAACAAACATTTCTTCAGAACTGTAACCTGCACCTACTAATGCCGCTACAATTGCACCTGCTGAAGTACCTGCAACGCCCTTAAATTTAACTCCTCTTTCTTCTAACGCGCTTAAAGCCCCAACGTGAGCCAATCCTTTAGCTCCTCCACCTTCGAAAATACCGAAGGACTCCAACTCAAAAGGTATCTCTTCGATTGGGTCGAGTTTAATTGAAAGATTTAATGGTGTTTCTATTTCTGCAGGTGAAGGAGGTTTAAGTTCCATGGTAATTTATTTTGAGTTATCAAAAGCGAACAATATTTATTTTACGATGATTATCTCGGATTATAAAATTATTAGAGATTTTTTTATTAACAAAAATCAAAACTGTTTTCACGCAGTTTTAGCCAACCGAACTGCGTAAAAACATAAACTGTTGTAAATAAGCAAGTAGTGCATCTTATGGTTTATTTCGTTTCAACTTGTGGTTTATTTACGCGCAACTTATGGTGCGAAAAATCCAACTTATGGTGTATCGTGCATTCCGCTTGAATTAAACGCAAATTCGGCGGGCATTCGACCGAATTTCAAGGTTTCGCGGATGACGATTAAAATAATTTCTTCCGCGCCGTGATGGACGTTAAATTGCGGCACGATGCGCTTTAACCCGAACGGAATATTCATCGCCAAAGGCAGCGCACGCGGCATTCCCATAAAGGTTATGAGCTGCCAGTTTTGCTTTAAGAATCGTTTAAAATCGTCATCGGAAAGCGCGTCTTTTTGCAGGGATTTTCTGATGGTCGCCTCAATCGCCAAAGCAGTCGGCGTGACGGCGCGAAAATACGAACCGCTGTTCATAAAATCCGCCGCTTCCTGCACATATTCGCCGACTGTGTTCATAAAGTTTGTCGGAATTGTAAATTAATTTTGCCTACGAAACACACGAATAACACGAAAATAAGAAATAAGTTTTATGTTCCCGTCTTTTTTCGTTTATTTCGTGTGTTTCGTAGGCAAATTACAGGTATAATCATCGCAAATTATGCGATTTGTTTTCTCACGGAGATTTTTTATTTTGCTGGCTCTCGGACTTTTGCCGCTGGTATTGTCGTGGAATTTGCCGTTTTTGCGCGTGGCGGTTTTGGCTTTCGATCTCGTGCTGATAGTTACGGCGTTGGTTGATTATTTTACGAGCCGCAAACTGCCTGAAGATTTTAAGATTACGCGAATATTTGAACGGCGTTTTGCGATTGGCGACGAAACGCAGATTCATTTAAAGGTCGAAAACGCTTCGCAGAAAGACTTTCACTTAAAATTAAAAGACGAATATCCGCCCGAAATGAATCTGAACGGCAAACGCGAAGCCGAATTTACTGTTGACGCGCAAACTTCCGCCGATTTCTTTTACGTTTTAACGCCGCCGAAACGCGGAAATTACAAATTCGGCAAAACTGCCGTGCGCTTTCTTTCGCGGCTCGGACTCGTTTGGTGTCAGACGGATTTGGGCGCGGCGCAGGCGGTCAAGGTTTATCCGAATATGCGGCGGGCGCGTGAAATGGAACTCAAAGCACTCGGCGCACAATCGTTTTTGGCGATTCAACGAAAATCCGTCCGGCGCGGTGAAGGGCGCGAGTTTGAATCAATGCGCGATTATGTGCGCGGCGACGAATTGCGCCATATTTCGTGGACGGCGACGGCGCGGCGTTCAAAACTCATCACGCGCCAATATCAAATCGAACGTGATCAGACGATTATTATCGCGCTCGACGCGGGACGCTTGATGACCGGACGCATCGGTGACGAAACGAAATTCGACACGGCGATTCACGCGAGTCTGGCGATGATGTCGGCGTGTGCGCGTGCCGGTGACAATTGCGGTTTGATGGTTTTCGGGCGCAAAGTCAAAAAATATCTGCCGCCGAAAAAAGGTGTCGAACACCTCGACGCAGTTCTTGAAGCCCTGCACGATCTCGAACCGGAATTGATCGAACCTTCATACGCACGAGCTTTTCAATATATCGCTTCGACGACAAAAAAACGCGCTTTCGTTGTGGTTTTGACCGATTTAGTTGATAAAGAATCTTCCAAAGAATTGATCAATTCGCTCAAATTATTGCGTCCGCGCCATCTGCCGCTCGTCGTCACAATCGGCGACCGTGACCTGAACGCCACCGTCAGCGAAATCCCAAAGGAATTAAAAGAAGTCTTCGTCCAATCAGCCGCCGAAGAAATCATCCACCAACGCGAATCCGCACTCAGATTAGTCGAAACGCTCGGTGGATTGGCTTTGGACGTAACAACCTCAACGCTCGCGCCGAAACTGCTTGAAACTTATTTGCGGGTAAAAGAACGCGGTTTGCTTTGATTCAATTGACATTAAAATTGCCTTTAAGCAACTTTCAACTTGCTGCCAACATCATTGAAGTTAATAGTTTGATAGATTTAACTTAATCGTTGGAGATTTTCAAGTGAATAATAAAACAATTTGGTTTATATGTGCTGTTTGTGTTTTTGCGAATACAATTTTAGGACAAAGCGCGGTGGAAATCAAAGAAAATTTCGGTCAACCGATTGAAGCATATTCAGTTAGCGAAAGTATTTGGATGACACCGGAATTTACAACTGATGGACAAGTTTGCTCGATGCGACTTTATCCGAAACGTATATCTTCTACAACAAATTATCTTTCAAACGAATTGAACAAATGGGAGTTGAAAGAAGTGATTGATAAACTCGCGCCTTTAGAAACAAGAGGTAAAAGAAGCAAATTTTTCGGCTTTACAGATTTTATGGGGCAAATGTATAGCAAGATTTACAACTATGAAAATATTCGTTTCAGCTTTCTTGCTTCACTTAATTTGGGTGGCGCAAAGATTAAACTAATAAAGCCAGCATTGAGCAAAAAGGAAATCCCCGAGGATCCAAGTCCAAAAGATGAGATGCTCATTCCAAACGACGCGACTATTGCAACAATTGTTTGGGTAAACAAAACTTGTGCTGAAAAATAAGATGTTTAAAAGAGCATTTAATTTTTCATCTTCAATTCACTTTGACCATTTGAGACAACACAAACACTAAATTGTTAGCAACAAAAATCTGCGATTTATAAAAATAGAATTAAGTAATTGCATTCAAAAGGCTTAATGTTTTCACCAAAGCGACGGTATAAAATTTGCTGTTAGTCGGCGCAGACAACATAAATTTATCGAAAGACAAATTATCAAGCGTTATCTCCAACTTTCGATAAAATTCAAAACTAATCTGCTCTCCATTAACTGAGCGAAAATTTCGAGGAGAAATTATGAAAAACCATTTTTTTAGAAGCTGTGTGTCAACTGTGACGTTTTTGCTGTTTGCGGTGAATTGCGCGTTTGCCCAAAGTTCAACGATTGCCGAAGTCAAAACTGTCGGCGGCATTGCGACACTTTACGCACTTGATCCGTTGGCTCATTCGTTTTGTTTCGGCGACGGACACGAAGGCGGCGTTTTTCAGCAAAATGAGGCGCGAAATCGTTGCAGTGACATTGATTTTAATGTTTACAACGAAGGAAGTTTGACGGTCGGAATCGAAGGTGGAAAAACGGGCGCGATTTTGGATTTAGGAAGCACGGCTGAACTACAAAAATGCTACGGTTACACCGAAACAGTCGGCGCAGGTCAGGGATTTGCTTCGCTGCGTTTTGAAAAAGGCAAATTTTTCATTCTCAAAAATCGGCAGCCGCGCACTGAACAGGAATTAACCGAATCCGCGTCGTTATTCGCCGAGAGCAAATCAAGCGCGAGTTTGCCCGTTAAATTAGGGCATATTTATTTAATGCGAATCGTTGACCGCTACGACAAATCATTCGAGAGAATTGTTAAAATTTTGATAATCGGTTACACACCAAGCGAATCCGTGACGATTCGTTGGCAAGCATTGTAAAAGCAGCTTGGACTGGAGCGCACGCAGTTTGCTTGACCATTCGTGCAAGCACCGCGAGAAGCGACGGGAGTTCCATTGTTAAAAAACTGTTTTTAGTCGCGGAGAAGCCGTTCTTTGCAAAGCCTCGAACGGGGCAAGCGAGACGCGTGCGCTCCAGTCCAAGAATTTATACTTTTACAGTTTCGTCTTCCCTTCCGACCAGCAAAAGATAGGAATACATTGCGATTCCGGTTGAGATTCCGGTGGCGAATTTGATCCACGCGGGTAGGTTTGACGGCGAGAGAAAGCCTTCGATAGTTCCGGCGAGAATCAGCAGAACCGAACAGCCGATGGCTAAACGTGCAGCTTCGAGACCGTTTTTCTTTAAGGCTTCGCCGCGTGTTCGGTCGCCGGGATTGATTAACGAATAACCGATCAGCATTCCTGCGCCGGCAGCGATAAAAATACACGAAAGTTCGATCACGCCGTGTCCGACCATAAACGTCACGAGTTCGTCGCCGAACGCCGGATTGACGCGGTAACACACGCCGAGAACGCCGCCGATGCTCAGACCGTTCATTATCAAAACGTAAATCGTCCCGATGCCGAAAAACGCGCCGTAGGCAAACGCCATCAGCGAAACTAAGATATTATTCGTCAAAATCTGGCTCGAACCGATTTGATTGGCATCATTCAATTGTTTCCACCATTGCTGATTGTCACGCGCACGTTCAGTAATTTCAGACAAGCCGATTTGGTCGCCGAAGTCAGCATTGAAATAACACAGCAAAAACGAAACGATGCTGAAAAATGTAAAAACTCCGAACGCGAGCGCGATGTATCGCCAATGTTTGCGAAAGGTGCGCGGAAAATCTTGACTGAAAAACTGCCAGACAAGATTCACACCGCTCGAATCGGCGCGATAGATTTTGCCGTGGGCGCGAATGACGAGACTGTTGAGATAATTGACGAGTTTCGGATCGCGTGTTTCGGCACGGGCGATTGCCAGATCGGTTGCGGCGCGGCGGTAAAGTTCGCCGAATTCGCGGACTTCGACGCGCGAAAGACCGCGCAAAGACGAACCTTCAATCATCGAAAGCAAATCTTCGAGGCGTTCCCAGTTGTTTTTACGGTCGTTGATAAAACGGCTCATTTGGATTTCGGATTTATGATCGCAGATTGTGGATTTATCATCTCTGAAACCAATTATGCCACAAAACTTCAAAATTCAAATTGCCAATCGCAAATTGCAAATCTAAAATTGTAAATAACAAATGTCCGAAGAAACACAGAAACCAAACGAAGAAGAAGCCATCGGGAAAACTTACGATTTCCGCGTGGCGAAGCGGCTTTTAAGCTATATCAAACCTTATTGGCATATTGCGGCTTTTGCGCTGGTTTTGACGGTTTTGGTCAATGTTCTCGGCAGTTTGCAGCCGCGATTTACGCAAATTGCGGTTGATGATTACATTACGCCGAAGAAAACCGACGGAATCTGGCTGTTTGCGCTCGCGTTTTTCGGGCTGTTTTTGTTTCGCTTTATTTTCAGCTACGTTCAGGAAATCTTGCTCAATAATGTCGGTCAAAAAGTGATGTTCGACATTCGGACGCAGATTTATACCAAACTTCAGCATCAGGAAGTTTCCTATTACGACAAAAATCCGGTCGGGCGAATCATTACGCGCATCACGTCGGATGTTGACGCACTCAACGAACTTTTTACGTCGGGCGTGATTGATGTTTTGGGCGATCTGGTAATTATTTTTGCGATCATCGCGCAGATGTTCTGGCTTGATTGGAAGCTCGCGCTCGTGTCCTTGATTAGTGTTCCGCTGCTGTTTACGGCGACGAATTGGTTTCGCAAACACGCCCGCAACGGTTTCGACAAAGTTCGGACGCGCACCGCGAAACTCAATGCGTTTTTGCAGGAACATATTT
The DNA here is from genome assembly GCA_965247805.1 of Pyrinomonadaceae bacterium. Lineage (GTDB taxonomy): Bacteria > Acidobacteriota > Blastocatellia > Pyrinomonadales > Pyrinomonadaceae > JAFDVJ01. Next base: position 527,556 of record OZ252034.1, on the reverse strand, counting down.
CGGGAGCGCAAACCGTCCAGCTTTTTAATGCCGAAGCGAAAACGCAGAAAAATTTTGACGAAATCAACGATGATTACCGCGAAGCGAACATCGAAACGATTTATTATTATTCGATCTTTTATCCGATGGTTGATTTTATCGGCACAATCGGTGTCGCGCTCGTCATTTGGTTCGGCGGTTATCAATTTATTACCGAAATGTCGGCGGGAAAACAAATTTTGACGGTCGGCATTGTCATTGCTTTTGTCCAATATTCACAGCAGCTTTTTCAGCCGATTCGTGATTTGTCAGACAAATTCAATATTCTGCAAGCCGCGATTGTCGCGTCACATCGCATCTTTTTACTGCTCGATTTACCGATTGAAATTACTTCGCCTGAAAATCCGAAAAAGTCGGGCAAAGTCATCGGCAAGATCGAATTTCAGAATGTTTGGTTCGCATATAAAAACGAAGATTGGATTTTGAAGGACGTTTCGTTCACTATAAATCCGGGCGAATCGGTTGCGCTTGTCGGGCATACAGGTTCGGGCAAAACGACGGTGACAAATCTTCTGATGCGCTTTTATGATGTGCAGAAAGGTCGGATTTTGCTCGACGGCGTTGATGTCAAGGAATGGGATTTGCACGATCTGCGCGAAACTTTTGCGGTCGTTTTGCAGGACGTTTTTCTGTTTTCGGGCGCGATTGAAGAAAATATCCGGCTCGGAAACAATGAAATTTCCGACGAGAAAATTCATTGGGCTGCGGAAGAAGTTCACGCGGCGGAATTCATCGAAAAACTCAAAGAAGGCTACAAATCGCAAATAAAAGAACGCGGCGCAGGTTTATCGGTCGGTCAAAAACAATTGATTTCGTTTGCCCGTGCATTAGCGTTCGAGCCGACGATTTTGATTTTGGACGAAGCGACGAGTTCGATTGACACGGAAACCGAACAACTGATTCAGCAAGCCGTCGAGCGCGTGATGCAGGAACGCACATCGCTCGTCATCGCGCACCGCCTTTCGACGATTCAGAAATGCGACCGGATTATGGTTTTCCACCACGGCGAACTGCGCGAAGCCGGCACGCATCAGGAATTATTAAATTTACACGGACTTTATTGGCGGCTGTATCAACTGCAATATGTCGAGGAAAAAATTCACAGTTCCCTGCCGCCCGCGGCAAATCCGTCTTTGAGTCTGGAAACAGGCGTGTGAATTTGAATTAATTTTTCGTTAACGGCGTTTTTATAAAAGGCTAGTCTAAATCGAATTTTTCGTTTATAATAGTTTTCAAAATGTTCACGGAAGCAACACAGCAAACTGAATTACCGGAAGAATCAGGGTCGTTAATGGAAGAAATCTTCAACCGATGTGCTGAAAACGCGCCGAATTTCGGTGTGCGGCTTGATTGCTTTAAAGAATCGCTGCAAAAAACCGCCCGCAAATATCTGCTCAATTCGCCCGAAGCTGTTTCAAACGAAGAATTAAACGATTTTCTGCGGCAGATTCAAGCCGATGATCTATTTCTTGCGCTGGCTTGTTCAAACGGCGACGAACGCGCGTGGTGGGAATTTGACCAAAATCATCGCTCGTATCTCGAAAGAGTTGCGCGGCATTTGGCAAGCACGGACATTGACGCGCAGGAAGTCGTGGACACGGTTTATGTTGAACTTTACGGAACGCGCGTCGTTGACGGCGCACGGGTTTCAAAGTTTTCGACTTATTCGGGACGCGGAAGTTTGCGCGGCTGGCTGCGGACGGTGATCTGGCATTCGCTGGTTGATCTGCACCGCGCCTCGCACGACGAAGTTTCGCTTGACGAAATGACGGAAAATGTCGGCGAAGGCTTTGCCCATGCGAGCTTTGCCGAAGCCGCACCCGGCGGTGAAGACGAAATGATTGAACAAATCGCTAAACAACGCTACAAAAAAGCAACTGTTTCGGCGATTGAAACGGCATTTGCTAATCTCGACGCACACGAAAAACTGTTATTGCTTTATTATCACGTTGAAAGTATGAAGCTCCGCGAAATTGCGCGGCTTGTCGAAAGCGAAAATTCACCGCTTCGTGATTGGTTTCAAAGAAAATCGCCGACGCGCGAAAAAAATCCCGAAAGCCGCATTCACGAATCAACGATTATGCGTTGGCTGGAAAAGAGCTACGCCAAAGTTTTACAACTCTTTCGCGCCGAGTTGAAAACTAAACACGAGTTGCGCGAAGATGAAATCGAAATCTGTATGGAGCTTGCCACACAGGATTTAGCCGGTCGGAATCTGTATCAAAATTTAACGACAACCTAAACTTACCGTAAAGCATCAGAAAAGATTTTTGCCCCTTCAAATTAAACTTATGCAAATAGTAGGAAAGATTGCGTCTTTTCTACGGGAGGCTGGAATTAAAATGGAAAACAAGGGCAAAGAATCAATCCAAATACAAGGATTATTAGACCGTTATCTTAACCGGCAAAGTGCCGCCAACGGTTTATCAACACAAGAAAATCACTTGGACGAAGACTCATTAACAGCTTTTGTCGAAGGAAACTTGAATCAGCGCGAAGCAAAACCGATTGTCAGCCATTTAGTTGACTGCTCATTCTGCCGCCACATTACGGCGGAACTCGTCAGACTGGATTTTGCGTTCGCCGGCGAACAGGTTCACGCAGTCGTCGCCGAAAGTCAGCCTTCAAGAGTTTCGGAAGTTCTCAACGGGCTTTTGTCGCGCATCTTCGGAACCGGCGACAGCACCGTTTTCGCGCATCACGAAACCGATGAAAAAGAGGAAAATATAGAGGAAAAGAAAGAAAATTAATTTCCCCGTTATCGCCTAATCAAATGCCTGCGTTATCACAAAACGCAGGCATTTTTGCTTTTAAACATAATTCGTCGAATTGATTTGAATCCTCTGTCATTAAATCCGACTTTATCTATTAATTATATTCATTTGGCGTTATAATGATTGCAAATATCTTATTTTGGAGTTAAAATTGTCAGAAAATAATCAAGATTGTTTGCCAAAAAATCATCGAATATCGGTTGAAAAAGTCGCCGTTGCAAAGTTGCCGACCATCGTCGGCGAATTTCAGATTGCCGGTTATCGTTCTTTGATTAGCGATGAAGAATTCGTCGTCTTGTTCAAAGGTGAAATGAACGCCGATATTCCGACGTTGGTCAGGATTCATTCGCAGTGTCTGACCGGCGATGTGTTCGGTTCGATCAAATGCGACTGCGGTCCGCAGCTTCATCAGGCAATGGAATTAATTGAAAAAGACGGTCGCGGCGCAATCGTCTATCAGCAGCAGGAAGGTCGCGGCATCGGCATTATTAACAAGATTCGCGCCTATGCACTCCAAGACAAAGGTGCAGATACAGTCCAAGCGAACGAACGACTCGGCTTTGCGATAGACGCACGAAACTACCAGCAATGTGCCGAAATACTTTTTGACTTGGGACTCTGCAAAGTGCGGGTAATGTCAAACAACCCGGATAAATTGGAAGCACTGGAAAAAGCCGGACTGCAAATCGTCGAACGCGTCCCGATTGAAGTTGAAACTGAGGCTCCCGCCGCACATTACCTAAAAACTAAAAAATTGAAAATGGGACATTACATAAATTTAGATTAATTGTAGGAGCAGTGTATGAAAAAAGTGATTTTAGTTCTCCAAATTGTTATTGTTACTTCTGTTTTATACGCCAGCCCCAAGCCTTCGATTAACGCTAACACCCAAAGCAAAATTCTCATTAACCGAATTGAAGGACAAATTTGGGACCCTTATCGCAAACCTGTTTCGGATGTCTATGTTGAACTTTTAAACGAACTTTACAGTTCAATCAGTCGCGTCCGAACCGATTCATCAGGGCGATTTTCGTTTGTGGGTGTAAGTTCAGGTCATTTTAACGTAAAAGTCCTGACAATCGGAACAAACTATCTTGAATACACGGAAGGCGTGGACGTAGTTAACGTTTTTCAAGGCAGCAGCGATTCGGTTTACGTTAATATTTATCTCAAATTTGACCCGCGGAGAGTCAATACCGGACTGACGGGCGTTACGGATACTGTCTATGTTCAGGATATTCCTGTTGAAGCTGAAAAACTCTATAAAAAAGGAGTTAAACTACTTGATGGACAAACAGATAGTGGATTTTTCGAGATAGATGCGGCGTTGCAAATATTTCCAACTTATTTTGATGCCTTAAACACTATGGGCAAACAATATACTCAACGAAAGGAATTTCAAAAGGCGATTCCTTATCTCGTCAGATCAGTTGATGTTAATAACCGAAGCTACTCCAGTTTTTATGCTTTGGCTTACTGCGCTTATAAACTTAACTATTTTAAGGAAGCAATAGATGCTGCCAAAGCCGCAACTGTAATTCAACCGAGATCCGTCAATGCCTTACTACTTTACGGCACGATTTTACGAATTAACGGAAATTTTAAAGACGCTGAAAAACCGCTCAAAACTGCCGCTGAAATCAGCAAAGACACTCCTGTTGCAGAGATTCACTGGCAATTAGCTTTACTTTACAACAGATTGTCCCGCAACAAAGAAGCAGTTACTGAACTGGAAACATATTTAAAGCTAATGCCGGATGCACCAAACAAAAAAGAGATCGAAGCCTTAATAACGAGGTTAAAAGCTACCGAAAATTATAAAACAGGTTCTTGATCAAAATAAAAAAGGCTCGCAAATGCGAGCCTTTTTCAACCTCTAAATTGAGAATTAGAATAAGAATCTAAAACCAAATCTAATTGAACGCGGTTCTTGGAAAGCATTGGGTAATTTGTATGCTTGGTTAATTGCCGCAGCATTACCAAAGAAATTAGCCTGTCCTGTTCCAAGCGGATCAAAAGCAGCTTCCGAAGCTCGGAGTCTGGTAATAATTCCACCACTTGTTAAAAGATTAGTAGCAGCTACCAAATCACCATTTCCAGTGGCGGGATTGATTGCAATTTCGCTTTCATCGAAATTGTAGTAGGCACTACTTCTGCTGGTTGAAAGACCGAGAACATGGTTTTCATTGAAAACATTTGTCAGGTTCAAATCAAACGCCATTGTGTATCTATCATCTCTACCGAAGCGGTAGCGATGAGTAAAATTCAAGTCCGTTTGCGTGAATTTCTCGGTTCTTCCTAAATCATTGCGTTTTGTTTCAGGAATAGGAATACCGAAAACAGTTACAAAAGTTGTTTGCGGCAATCCTGACTGCGCGGTTGTAAAGAACGAAACATCAGTGCTGTTTGTTTTACTGCCAAACCAATCAAAACTGTATGTGCCGGATGCTTTAAAAACGTGCGTACGGTCTAAACCTAAAACGCCTAAAGCCTCTTGACCACTTGCTGTAAATCCGACGAACGGTAAGTCAAAGTCTCTATTTACGTTCGGGCTTGAACGTCCGTTTTCATCAGGACTGGCAAGACCTGAGTAATTACCGTAAAGTTTGCTTAACGTATAGTTAAAATTAACACTAAAGTTTTTAACAAAACGGGTGTCATATTCCAACTGCATTGCGTTATAACGACGAACCGGCTTGATAATTTTGGTATAGCCTAAGCTACGCAAAATTCTCGCGTGTTCACCTTGTCCGGGATTACCAATGATGTATGATTCGCTACCCGTAGCCGATCTGTAACCGGCATCTTCAATCGCTTGATCAAGATTGCGGTGCAGATAACGTGCCGTAAAGACGGATGCGCGCATCACTTCACGCTGAAATTCTGCTGTAACTTCACTCTGACGATACGGTTTCAGATTAGCATCAATGCCGCCGCCGCCAATAGCTGCCGAATTAGGCAAATTTGAAGGGATGCGGAAATCTTCATCACAGCGAATTAATGTTCCGCTCGATGCAGGGATTCCACCAGCCGGACAGCTACCGCCAATTGGATATTGGAAATTTCCGGCGATATTTGGTCCGGTGTAGAAGGTATATTGCGGACGGTCATTGGTAATAAAGAAGAAATCTACATGGTAGAAATCTCCACCGAATGAACCGCGCGGCAGTTCAAATTTAAGACGGTCATAAAACCAACCATAGAAAGCAGAAATTTTCGTTTTGCCGTCACTGGTCAAAGCATAAGCCGCACCCAAACGGGGAGCGATTTTATCTTTATAGCTGAATTTCAAACTTGTCGGTGAATTATTGAAAGCAGGAATTTGCTCGCTTTCAGTGCGGACACCTAAGTTTAATGTCAATCTATTGAAAGGCTGCCACTTATCCTGAACAAAGAATGTATTTGCAGTGTTGCTGGCTTGCCCCTTAGTACTGAACTTCTGATTACAGCCAACGCCAATTACAGCCACACCTGCCGGCAGTGTCGGCGGAGTGACAGTGGTATAAGGATTCCACGCTCCATTACAGAGAAATGAAGGAGTAAGTGTCGTTCGGTTGTAATAAAGATGCGTAACTCCGCCATTATCAGCAGTACCTGAGTTAACGTCATTTTCAATTTTGCTGTATTGGTATCCACCCTTAAATTCATGACGACCAAGGAAACTGCTAACTAAATAACTGGCATTTGCGTCAATCGTATTACGGATTGAAACATCTTTAACAACCGCCGCATTATTGTTAGTATTTTGAAATCCGGTTGCACAACCTGCAGCTGCAGCGAATGCTCCTGCGCTTCGACATCTAATTCTAGTGGTCGAAGGCACACCATACGAACCTAATTTTTCATTTAGAAAACCGCGTGTATATCTTAAAGTAGTCACTAATTTACTGCTGGGCGTGTAATTAGCTTCAACTCTAAAATTATTTGAATTTTGTCTTCCACCCTGAACTGCTGCTAAGGCTGAACCTTGCGCTAAATTACCATTTCCAAAGTCAGCAAAACTCGGTGAAGTTAAAGCAAAAGATCCTCCGGCAGTAGTACTACCGGCAAGAAGATTGCCTTTATCAACAATCGGATTGTATGTAAAACTGGATGAAATTCGTAAAGAGTTTGTCGGCGTTGCATCCAATTTAATTTGATCATACCAAAGAGTTCGCTCAAAGGCAGCATTTTGCGTAGTTTGTGCGCCCGCCAATGCCGGCACTGCCGACGAAATTGTCACCGGACTACGACCAGGAGCGAATTGGCTACAGAAGGCAGTAGTCCCGGTGCAAAGATTACCGAATCCTTGAATAAAATTAGTTGTTCGTTGAACATTTTGATAACGCGGGTTGTGAATTGCGAAAAACCATAATTTATCTTTAACAATCGGACCACTGAAAATAGCAGTTGGAAATACGTTTACCCCTGCATCTCTTGTTTGACTGAAATATTCAACCCCCTGTCCACTTCCGAAAACCGATCTACTATCATTAATAGGTGCTGCCGGATTATATACGCTCAAAACATCTCTGAGACGAGCATTTAATTTCTGGGTATTGAACTGTAGTCCAAACTCACCGTGAAAATCGTTGGTTCCGCTTTTCGTAACGCCGTTGATAACGCCGCCGGTTGCGCCGCCGAATTCTGCTTCAAAACCGCTGGTTTTGACTTGAATTTCCTGCAAGGCTTGATAAGGAATATCATTGTTGACATTTAATAAACCGTTTCTGAAGTTTTGTGTTTCCTGTCCGTCAATAATGAAGCTGTTTTCCGGTCCGGTTGCTCCATTAATTGAATATTGTCCGCCCAACGGTTCAGGACGAACCGATGCGGTCGTGCGGATCAAACTCGTGAAGTTGGTTCCTTTCGGCAAGGCATCAATTTCACGCGAAGAAATGTTATCTTGAGCTTTTGTTTCCGTAGCATCAACAATAACACCCGATTCCGATGTAACATCTACGACTCCGCTGACAGCGGTTGCACTAAGTTGAAAATCTACAGTTGTAGCATTTCCCAAAGCGACTTGAATATCGTTTTTGACCTGTTCGACAAATCCGCTGGCGGCTGCCGTTGATACCCGATATGTTCCCGGAGGAAGCTGACGGGCGCGATAAAATCCTTCTCCATCGGTTTGAATCGTTCGGTTAAACCCGACATTGGTTCCCGTAATCGTAATTGTGACGTTAGGAACAACTGCACCTTGCGGATCTTTAATTGTTCCCTGAATTTCCCCGGTTGTTTCCTGCCCAAACCCAAATGTAAAAAGACATAAAAGTATGGCGAAAGCACCGGAGATGGTTAATAATTTTCTTGACATTTTTAATTCACTCCCTATGTTCATATTTCTGAGTATTAATCGAATTAATATCGTTAAAAAGTTAATACCCATTAATGATTTAATGTACTTTTTAATTTATCAATTCATCTATCAAGGCAAAAATAAAAGGCGAGGGAATCTCCTCACCTTTTATTAAGTTGGTTCCCCTTGAATAGATATATTGAAGTTAAATACGGAATCTCGCAAAAATCACTAATTCATAGTAATTTTTCTCTCATTAACATCTAAACAAATTGCATACCAAAATAATTTTGACTTCACTTGGCAATACTTAAACTGTGACAGGACATTAATTTACGATTTCAAATATACTTTCCGATTGTTTTCAACGAAAACAATATTGTTCATTTTTTTGGATGTTATAAAAAAAATTGGATTTATCCTTGAATCAAGAAAGATTATGTTTCACTTTGCTGAAAAGTAGAACAATCTCAGTAGAAAGTCGCCGTTGCAAAGTTGCCGATCATCGTCGGCGAATTTCAGATTGCCGGTTATCGTTCTTTGATTAGCGATGAAGAATTCGTCGTCTTGTTCAAAGGTGAAATGAACGCCGATATTCCGACGTTGGTCAGGATTCATTCGCAGTGTCTGACCGGCGATGTGTTCGGTTCGATCAAATGCGACTGCGGTCCGCAACTTCATCAGGCAATGGAATTAATTGAAAAAGACGGACGCGGCGCAATCGTCTATCAGCAGCAGGAAGGTCGCGGCATCGGCATTATCAACAAGATTCGCGCCTATGCACTCCAAGACAAAGGTGCAGATACAGTCCAAGCGAACGAACGACTCGGCTTTGCAATAGACGCGCGAAATTTTTAGCAGTATTATAAAGTGACTTCAAACTGGAACTGTGCAAAATGCGCGTAATGTCAAATAATCCTGACAAACTCGAAGCACTGTAACTGGAAAAGAATGGCTACAAATCGTTGAGCAGGTATCAATTCAAAATTAAGTTAGTGCAATTAAAATATTCAAATGAGTTGATTACCTGATTAGGTTGAGGGAGAGTTATAAATGAATAAAAGTTTTTGCCAAAGTTACTTTTTAATTATCGTAATTATTATTGCTGCAAATTCAATTTTTGCACAATCCAATAATTCTATTGCAGGATTTGTTTTTGCCGGAAAAAGACAACCGATAAGCCAAGCAAATGTCGAATTACTGGATGATTTTGGTCGCCTTGTTGGAAGAGTCTTAACTGATAATTCTGGAAGATATAGTTTTTCAAGAATTGCTCCTGGAAAATATCAAATTCGTGTTTTGGCATCACAATTTGGTTATGAGGAACAGAGCCAAGAAGCGGAAATCGTGAATTTTTTACGTCAATCCTCATCCGGTGCTCCAAGACTTTCCGGTTCGGAGAATGTACAACTAAACTTCTATTTAAATCAACGCAGAGAAACAAACTTAAATAACGAATTACTTGGAGTAATATTTGCTCAAGAAGTTCCTGGAGAAGCTCAGAAACATTATAAAGCGGCAATTTCTAATTTTAATCAACGAAGAATTGAGGAAGGTTTTAAGGAGCTAGAGCAAGCAGTAGAAATTTTTCCGACATTTTTTTATGCACTTGAACGGCTCGGTCAAGAATATATTAATCAGCAAAAGTTTGAAAAAGCAGAATTAGTCTTAAAAAAAGCATCTGCAATAAACTCTAAAAGTTATCAGACTTGGTATTCATTAGGTTACACACTTTATACCTTAAAAAAACTTTCTGAAGCCATTGAAGCAACTAACAAATCCGTTGAAATAAATGCTGCATCGGTGGAAGCTAGATTACTGCTTGGAGTTTTGTTTAGAAAAAACAGTCAATTTAAGGAGGCTGAAAAACAACTGAAAAAAGCGGTACAAATCGCTAAAGTTCCTATACCGGATGCTCATTGGCAACTTGCCTTACTGTATAATTATAATTTGAAAGAATATAACTTAGCGGCTGACGAACTAGAATTATATTTGAAAGAGATACCTGATAAAAAAGATGAAGAGGCAATAAGAAAACTTATCAAACAACTTCGTGAAAAAAGTAAATAAAAGAATATTCGACTTAGCTCACAAAAATAAAAAGGTCCATCTTTGCAGATAGACCTTTTTATTGAAATCACTTCATTTTAGAATAAAAATCTAAATCCGAAACGAATTGAACGAGGGTCTTGGAAAAGCTGCGGTTTATTAAACCGTTGGTCTGTATTTGGCACACCATTTGGTGAAAGTGCCGCATAATCTCTGACTTTTTGTGCAGTGACAGCACCATTAAAAAATCCACGATCAATACAAACTGCTGTTGTACAACCAAAGACAGATTTTGGAACATTGAGACGAGTAAGTGTTTCACGTCTTGATAATTCTGTTGCCGAATTCAATAAGTTCAAAATATTAACATCAAAAACTATTGAATATTTATCGTCTCTGCCAAAGTTATATTTATGTGCAATTGAAAAGTCAGTTTGTGCAAATCTATCAGTTCTTCCTAAATCACCACGTTTGCCCAAAATTTGACCACTCACGTTGACAATACGAAAACGACTGGTAACAGGCGTACCGCTTTGAACAACTTGAAAAATATTTAAACTGGTTTGATTTGTCTTGCTGCCAAACCAATCAAAATTATATCCGGCTGAAACTTTAAATGCATGCGGTCGGTCGGTCGGTAAAAGTCCGTTATCCGGTTTTCCGTCCGCAGTAAATCCAACATATGGAATATCAAAATTACGGTTGACGTTTGGACTGTTACGTCCTGTTCCGCCGCCGCGTTGTGCTTCGTCGGAACTAGCCAAACCTGCATAGTTGCCAAACAAGCGACTATATGTGTAGCTGGCATTGAAAAAGAAATTGTTAGCCAGCCGTCTGTCAACACGAAATTCTACAGCATCGTATTTACGTTCTGCTTTGGGTGCAACATATCCCGGAATATTGTAAGCTCCGCAAGCGGCTTTTGCACATAAACCAAAACCCGGATTACCGATTACATATTGTTCGTCGTCTGTATCTCCAACGTGGAAACCAATATCTTCAATTGCACGATCAACTTGTTTATGGGTAAAACGACCGGCAAAAATAAAGTTTTTGCCGAACTGGTATTCCGTCCCTGTCGTATATTCAGTTTGGCGGAATGCTTTAATGTTCGGATCAATAAATGCCGGAATTCTAAAATCTGTAAACAGGACATTATTAGCTCTGATCGAGGCAGGTGTATAAGAAGAAGTATTCGCGCTCGTGATTATAAAATCATACTGTTGAAAAGTTTCTCCTCCAAATGATCCTCTCGGCAGTTCATATTTGAAACGGTCAAAAAAGCGACCAAAACTAGCAAAAATTTTCCATTTTCCGTTTCCAAGAACATCAAATGCCGCACCCAAACGGGGTGCAAGTTTGTCACCAAATCCGAATTTGATTCCTGAGGCAACCGCTGCATCAAATGTTGGAACATTTTCTCGTTCAATACGAAGACCAAGATTTAGGGTTAGTCTATTGAAAGGCTGCCAACTATCTTGAATGAAAAGGGCTTCATTTTTGCTACTGACTTTACCGATTGCTCCACTGTAGGAGAATGAGCCAACACCAAGTGCGCCCGGATCAGGGTTTGCTACACAACCTGTTGGAATCGGAGTTCCGGCAGGCACAACACCTCTTGGACATCCTCTTCTATCAGTTGTGATACCACCGAATGAAAAATCAATTTGTCCAGTTGAAGTGTTACCTGTAGCAACATCATTGCTCAGACCATTATACTGGTACCCGCCTTTAAAAACGTGACGACCACCAAAATTGCTTAGATAATATGAAGCGACGGCATCAAAAGTTCGCCGAATTGAAATATCCTTAAATGTCGCCGAGTTACCGCTGGGGTATAACGCAACACCGGTAACACAGCCTGTTGAACCTAAAACCCCGCCGTTACCATTGCTGCATGTGTAGTTGACAGCATTCGGTACACCATAAGCATCAACTTTTTCATTGAGATAACTTCTACCAAAGCGAACATTAATAGAAAGATTTTGCGTTGGCGTATAGAAGCCTTCAACCGTTGCATTAGTTGCAGGAATACGTCCACCCAATTCAAATTGTGGTGCTGATGAAGGAAGTTGACTAAAAGCAGTAGCACTACCTAAAGTACCAAACCCAGGAAGTACACCGTTAATTTTAACCGGATTATAAAGATATGTAGCATTTACGCGAAGTTTGCTGAAAACATCACTGTCCAAACGTAAGAAAGCATAATCCCGACGGTCTTCCTGCTTATAGCTTACTGAACCGCCAGGAAGTGTAAAGTTTCTCGTTGTCGGACGAAACTGCGGAGTATAACTACCAAAGAAGTTTAAGCGATTTTTAATAATCGGACCACTTAATACAACTGACGGAAATGTATTGGCAAATTCATCTCTTTTCGGCTGAAAATATCTAAGCACGGTTGTATTGGCTAATAGTACAGAACGGGGCGAAGCAAACAACTTAGCAGATTCAATTTGAATACCTGCTTCACCGTGAAAATCATTTTCGCCGCGTTTGGTAACGACATTGATAACACCGCCCGTCGCTCCGCCAAATTGAGCCTCAAACCCATTTGATTTAATTTGGATTTCTTGAACTTGTTGAAACGGAAGATTATTACTGGCGTTCAAAGTACCTGTACGAAAGTTAGTAACCTCTTGTCCGTCAATAACAAAGGTGTTTTCCGAACCGCTTGCGCCATCAATTTGAAAACCACCGCCGGTAACTTCAGGACGCACTGCCGGAGCCGCTTTTAAAGCTGAAGTAAAATTTGTCCCTTTGGGTAAACTTTCGAGAGTTTTTGCCGTCAAACTCGTTTCGATTTTACTGCCGGTAGGATCAATTCCTCCAACATCATCACCTGTGACATTTACGCTGATAGGTCCTGATCCAACTTGTAAATCGAAATCAACAACCGTCGCCTTGTCAATAACTACCCCTACGTTATTACGAGGTTCCGTCTTAAAACCATTTGCTTCAATGGAAACCGTATAATCACCGGGTGGGACATCAATTACTCTGTAAAAGCCTTCACTGTTAGCATTAACAGTTTTCTTAAAAGCCGCTCCAGTAATAGTAATAGCAGCGTTTGGTACAACTGCTCCTTGTTGATCTTTGGCTGTTCCTTCAATTGACCCAGTTCGTCCTTGTGCAAAAGCGGCAAAGGCTAAACTGAGGAGAACCATCAACGACATAAATATAAATCTAAAGTTCTTTCTCATTTTTGCTCCTTAAAGTTGAATTAGAAGATTGGTTAATGTAATGACTAAATTATTATTGGTCAAATTTAGAGATGACATACATACAGAGATGATTCTTACAATTTGAGTGCCATAGAAATAAATATATACAAATTACTTCCAAACATATACAAATTAAGATGTTGCCGTAATTTAATAAACAAAATATTTTATTTCAATTTAATTTTATTCCAATTTTTTGGATTTTATACAAATAATTAAAAACTATAAATGTTTCTAATTTTATTGACTTTTACAATTTTAGTCTCGATTCTGATAAAGTTTTTATTTTGATTAGAATTAGTAATCGCATTATATAAATTAATAATAGAGGAAATTCAGTAAAGTGTCGGAAAAAATTTACCGTGATTCGGTTCACAACATAATTCGCCTCAAAACTGATTCTGATGAGGGAAAACTGCTTGTGCGGCTGGTTGATACGGCGGAGTTTCAGCGGCTTCGTCGGGTGCGGCAGCTTGGGCTGGCGCATTTTGCTTATCAGTCGGCGGAGCATTCGCGGTTTACGCATAGTTTGGGTGCGCTGCATTTGGCGACGCGAATTTTAGCGAAACTCGAACTGACTCACAAAATTTCGGATGAACATAACATTGCCGTTCGTGCGGCGGCACTGCTTCACGACATCGGACACGGTGCGTTTTCGCACGTTATCGAAACAATTTTGGGGTTTCACCACGAACAATTTACTATCGAAGCAGTTTTGAGCGATGAAACGGAAGTCGGGCGAATTTTGCGCGAATTTTCCGCCGAATTACCTGAAAATATCGCGGCGATTATTCGCGGTGATTTTCGTCCCGTCGCGTTGGCACAGCTCGTTTCTTCGCAACTCGACGTTGACCGGATGGATTATCTGCTTCGTGATTCGTTAATGACGGGCGCGAAATACGGGATTTACGATCTCGAATGGATCATCAAATCACTTGAAATTGACGAAGCGAATGACCGCCTGTATGTTTCGGCACGCGGAATTTACGCGGTCGAAGATTATCTGCAAGCACGGTATTATATGTTCCGGCAGGTTTATTTTCACCGCACACTGCGCTCGGCGGAAGCGGTTTTGCGGTCACTGATGCGCCGCGCCCTGCATCTTTTTCAAAGCGGGAAAGACGTTTGGCTGGCACGCGGAACGTCTTTTGAAAGAATTTTGCACGGCGCGAAGTTGTCGCTCACCGAGCATCTGCAACTGGATGATTCGGATATAATGTTTCACATCAAACAGTGGCAAAATTCCGACGATAAAATTTTATCAGACCTGGCGAAACGATTTTTGCATCGAAGACTTTTCAAGGCTTTCGATCTCGATATGCCGGAAGACGAACGGCAAAATTTTCTTGAAAAGGCTCACGGCGTTGTCGAAAATTCAGGTTTCGATGCAGATTATTATTTTGCGGAAGACGCAGCGGGCGATGTGCCTTATTATTTTTACACGAAGACGCAGACCGAACCGAAAAACTTGATCTACGTCGAAGAAGGTTTTTCGCGCCCTGCCATTCGTGAAATTTCTGAAATCAGCGCGGCGGTGCGCGGACTTCAAAAAGGTTATCAGATTTACCGCGTTTGTTTTCCGCCGGAATTAAAGGACGAAATTGCGAAATTTTACCACCGAAAATAAAAAGTTAAGTTTCAAATTTCAAATTTCAAATTTCGGATCAAATCTGCGTTTGGCGTTTGTTTGTGGCTTTATTTTGCTCTTTTCATTCAATTTATTTGCCCAACAAAAAATTGCCGTCCTGACACCTGACAAAACTGCCGAAAGCATTAATTTTGCCGAAAAACTCGAAACTTCCCTTTCCTCAAAATTAAAAGTTTTAGATTCTTCATTTAGCGAAACAGCATTTCTTTCAGCAAATCCCGATAAGCCTTTCAACCTGACGACACAGCAAGCGAAAATTATCGGCGCGGCGATTGGCTGTCATTATTTTGTGTTGGTCAAATCTCAAAATTTGCGCCGATATTCGTCGGAAAAGAAGGAATATTTTGAATCATACGCCGCTGTTTACGTTGTCAGCGCACGAACCGGACGACTTGTTTTTTGGAAGTTACCGAGTTTCAACAGTTACAAATCAAGCGATGCGGAAAAACTTTTACTTGATTCGACTGATAATTTAGCAGCGGAAATTTTCAGTAAGTTATTGGAGGTTAGCAAATCTGAACTTGGTGAAAAAGTTGTTAAATTAGAAGAAGTTCCCGATGAAAACTCACCTGACGCGAAAAATTTTCGTGCGCCTTTGCCTTATAAAAAAATCAGTCCGCAATATACGGCGATTGCCAATCTTTACGGAGTCGCGGCGACGATTGACATTGAAGTTGATTTTGACGAAAACGGGCAAATTTTACAAACGGAAATTGTTCGGTGGGCAGGTTTCGGACTCGACAAAACAGTCACGGAAACAATTCGTAAAATGAATTGGCGACCGGCAACGCGCGGGGGAAAAGCGTTGCCGGTTCGCGTTCTGCTCCGCTACAATTTCAAAAAACTCGATAAAGAAGAGTAATTTCAGCAAGTTTTTTTCTGCTTTTAACAATTAAATATCAATCGAAGGACAGATCGGAAAAGTCGCAGGTTTGGCGATTAGTGCAGTATTCAATGTCTTTACGCCGTTTAGATACCAAATATAAGTTGGAAAAGTTCCATAATTCATTGCTAAATTATGCTCGGCGGAATAACAACCTTCGTTTGCCGTAATCTTAAAAACGACCGGCGTATTTTGTTTTTTTGAAACATCAATAAATTTCTGATCGCATACCTCGCACGGAAAAGCATTCTGCAATATTAAATACGGAGCCTTTTTTCCGCTGTTGCCTAACTTGTTAAAAACTCCTATTTCCGAGTGCATTTGTTTCCCCGTTCCGATCACAGTTCCATCCGCAGTTTGTCTCCAAATTTTTCCATTTGATGTATATCCAAAAGTAATAATCGCCATTTCATTTTCTCCTTATATTGGTAAATTTTCTAACTTCTCAATTATTTATAACGAGAAAATGGTGAAAAAAGTGTCATCGCCAATATATTTAAATCATTTTTTCGCGGTAATTACTTGAGATTTAACAGAGTTTTAAGACTGCGGACTTTATACTCGCCGCTGATTAAAGTTAAAATATTTTTCAGATGAGAAATATTCGCGCCCTTATTCGATTTACTTTATGTTTTGCCTCGATGTTCGGACTTTATGCCGGATGGTTTGTCGCGGATTACTTTATTCCGAACAAAATATACTGGCGGCAGATCATCTTTAAACTCTGGGCGCAGAGTTTCGTGCGAATCTCGAATATGAAAATCGAGATTATCGGCGGTGCGCCGAAACCGCCGTTTTTTCTCGTTTGCAATCACCTCGGTTATATTGATATTCCCGCGCTCCGCACCGTTCTCGAAGGCGTTTTTGTCGCCAAACTCGAAGTCGAAAGCTGGTTTCTAACCGGCAGAATCGTCCGCGATATGGGCAATATTTTTATCAATCGTAAAAATCGCCGCGACATTCCGCGTGCTGGACGCGACATCATCAAACACCTCGACGAAGGCGAAGGCGTGATAATTTTTCCTGAAGGAACCAGCACGAAGGGTGAAAAAGTGCTGCCTTTTAATTCTTCATTTCTCGAATTTGCCGCGAAAACCGATCTGCCTGTTTGCTATGCTTCGATTTCATACCGAACGCCCGACGACGAAATTCCGGCGAGCAATGCGGTTTGCTGGTGGGACGACACGGTTTTTCTGCATCATCTGTGGCGGCTTTTCAAAGTTAAAGAATTTACCGCGATCATCAATTTCGGCGATGCGCCCATTGCAAATCCGAATCGTAAAGAATTGGCGAACGAACTTCACCAAAAAGTGTCGGAGAAATTTATTCCGGTTTTGTAAATTGGAGCGCGGACATTTCTGTCCGCCTGTTCGAGCGAAGTAAAGAACGGCTTCTTCTGCTACTGAAAACAGTTTTTGATATTGGAACGCTTGTTCGTTCTTGCTTTGCTCGAACGAACTGCGGACAGAGATGTCCGCGCTCCAATCGCTCCGATTTGAAACCTTTTTGTAACAATTGCGTAGAATTGACAGAAAAACTCATTCTAAAAAATTCAGGAGAAAAAATGCGTAGATTTTATTTTCGTTTTATCACGGCTCTGACCGTTTTATTTTCGCTTTGCGCGGTTTCAATGGCGCAGAGCAAGGCTTTTGACACGAGTCGAATGGACACTTCGGCTGATGCCTGCAACGATTTTTTCCAGTATGCCAACGGCAGTTGGATTAAAAACACTGAAATTCCACCGGCTTATTCGCGTTGGGGAACTTTTAATATTTTGGCGGACAACAATTATGCACAGTTGAAAGACGTGCTTGAAAATGCTGCCAAAGCGAAATCTCCGGCAGGTTCGGACACTCAGTTGATCGGCGATTTTTACGCTTCGTGTATGGACGAAGCGGCAATTGAAAAAGCCGGCGCAAAACCGCTCAAACCATATTTCAAACAAATTAATAAAATAGATAGTGTCAAAGATTTGCAAAAGCAGATTGCGCTGTTTCACGCTGCCGGAGTTCCGGTTTTATTCGGCTTTGGCGCAGGTGCAGACGCGAAAAACAGTTCACTCAATATTGCCAACGCCAGCCAGGGCGGACTGAGTTTGCCAAATCGTGATTTTTATACAAAAGACGATCCGAAATCGGTCGAAACCCGCACGAAATTTGTCGAATATTCGACCAATATGTTCAAACTTTTGGGCGATGACGCAAACACGGCGGCGACAAACGCCAAGACCGTGATGACGATTCAAACCGAACTTGCCAATGCTTCAAAATCACCGACCGAGCTTCGCAACCCGGAAGCGCGTTACAACAAAAAGACACTTTCCCAATTGTCGGAAATGACTCCGAATTTTTCGTGGACCGATTATCTGACGACTCGCGGTGTTCCGCCCGTTCAGGAAGTCAACATCGGACAACCCGCGTTTTTTGAAGAAGTCAATAAAATGATGACTGCCGTTCCGCTTGACCAGTGGAAAACTTATCTGCGCTGGATGGTTTTGAATTCGTCGGCAAATCGTCTGTCAAAGGCTTTTGTTGACGAAAACTTCAATTTTTACAGCAAATTTTTGCAGGGAACGAAAGAACAACAGCCGCGTTGGAGACGCTGCATTGCGGCAACTGACGGTTCGGTTGGCGAAGCTCTCGGTAAGGAATATGTCAAAAAAGCATTCACGCCCGAAGCGCAAAAACGGATGAGCGAACTGATTGACAATCTTTTCGCCGCCTACCGCGAACGCCTTTCACAGCTTACTTGGATGACCGCTGAAACCCGCACAAAAGCATTGGCAAAATTAAATACTTACCAGCGCAAAATCGGTTTCAATCAAAATCCGCGCGGCTACAACGGTCTGAGCGTTAATCGCAAATCGCTTTTCGATAATTCAAGAAGCGTCGCGCAGTTTGAAGTTTCGCGCAATTTAAAGGATGTCGGACAAAAGGTTGACAAAACTCGTTGGGGAATGACCCCGCCGACCGTCAACGCTTATTATAATCCGAGTTTTAACGAAATCGTTTTCCCTGCCGGAATTTTACAGCCGCCGTTTTTTAACGCTCAGGCTGACGACGCGATCAATTACGGTGCAATCGGTGCGGTCATCGGTCACGAAATTTCACACGGATTTGACGATCAGGGAAGTCAGTATGATGCCGACGGAAATCTCAAATCGTGGTGGACTAAAGAAGACCGCGCCGCCTTTGAAGAAAAAGCGATGTGTGTCAGTAATCAGTTCAGCAGCTATAAAATTCAAGACGGCTTGAATATTAATGGTAAATTGACGCTCGGCGAAAATATGGCTGATCTCGCCGGTTTGACGGCGGCATACGCGGCTTATCAAAAATCGCTGGAAGGCAAACCGCGTCCCGCCGATATTGACGGATTCACGCCCGAACAACGATTCTTTTTAGGTTACGGGCAAGTTTGGGCAACCAAATCAACGCCCGAATTTGAACGTCAGCAGGTTTTGACCGACCCGCATTCAAACGCCCGTTACCGCGTCAACGGACCTTTGTCGAATCTGCCGCAATTCGCTAACGCTTACGGATGTAAACAGGGACAAGCAATGGTGCGTCCCGATATTTGCAAAATTTGGTAAACAGAGGATTTAAAACAAAGATAAAAAGGCGTGAAATTTCCAAATTTCACGCCTTTTTATCTTTCCCTTGAAATACCGCACGGCAACTCTAAAAACTTTTGTTAAATAATTTCGATATTAGGAAACTTTTCTTTAATAGTCCCGATAATATTTATGTAATAGAAAATTCCCCCGTATCGTGGCTTTTGAGCAAGCACTCAGGTTTCAAGGTAGAATTGATAGTTCTACGGTTGGATTCTGAGGATTTGCGGCTTTAACTTTAAACAAGGAGAAAAAAATGTCTTTAAATGGAATCCAAAACGGAACACAAACAAGTGCTGAATTTTACGGCATGAGTTTTTCATCGTCGTCGCGCACAAGCGGCGGCTCTAACAATAATTCGGGCATACGATTCGACGAACAGCAATTAAAAGATATTGTTGACCGTCTGAGTCAGGCTTTTAAATCAATCGAAAGTAGCGGCGCATCTAACACTGCGTCTCCGCAAACTACTAATTCGACGAACGGCGAGTCCGAAAGTTCAAACGAGATTAAAGGTTTACTGGAAAAACTCGTCAATCTCTTAAAGAGTTTTATGGAGAAAACGGGCGGCGAAAACCAAACGCAAAATGCGGCTCCGAAAGAGGGCGGCAATTTTCTTGAAAAATTATTAACTGCGCCGCTCGACTTGGCAAAATCGCTTACCAGCAACATTTTCGGCGGCGGGAAAGAAGGCGGCGGACTCTTAGGCGGTCTTCTCGGCGGCGGGAAAGAAGGCGGCGGACTCTTAGGCGGTCTTCTCGGCGGAATCTTTGGCGGAGACAAATAATAAATTTCAGATGACGGATTGCCGATTGATTAGTTAAAACCGTTTCACTCAAAAAAAAGGCTGAAAGATAAAATCTTTCAGCCTTTTTTCGTTTACAGCGTAATTCCCCAATAAATAAACAGAGCGTTGTTTTTTCGTCCCGAATTTCCGATGCTGTAACCGGCGTATAACGCGCTGGTTTTGCCGGTCACAATTGCCAAACCGGGAGTCGCGTAGCCGAAGCGGTTTTTGCCGCTGAACCAATCGGCGACGAATTTTACTTTTCCGGTAATCGGCTGCTCATAACCGACCATCACGCCGCCTTTGTCACCGTTTCCGCCGGCTCGATTGACGAGACCATATCCGCCGCCGGTCAATCGCGCACCGTAATTTCCTTTGAACTGTTTGCTGATGTTGCCGTAAAGCAGTCCGAAGGTGTTTGTTCCGCGACGGCGCGTAACGGGCGCGTAAAGAATCGCTCCGGTCGAAATCGCAACGCCGTATTTTTCGCTTTGATAAGCCTGATACTTGATATTCGGCTGAATCTCGACCGAATTCGGAGTTGCCGATCTTATATAAGCGACGTTTACGCCGGCTTCAAATTTTCTGCCCAAACCGACGACGGTGCGCGGAATGTAAGCCTGAAATCCGCTTTTGCGGTAACTTTCGAGATGCGCCAAAAAATCGAATTCAAGATAAACTTTTTTCTCCGGCACAACATCCGTCGAAGGAATATTAAAAAGTGTTGATTGAGCTTGAACAGGCGGTAGATTAACTAAAAACATCAATAAAAATAACGCAGTGCTGCATAGAATGATTGATTTCAAATATCGCATTGTAGTAAGATTTCTCCATACATTCTCTTGATTCAAGAGAAGCCGAAAAGTCCGTCTGTCGAGTCTGCCAAGTCTTTAACAAACGGACTTTTTTAATTTTAGAGAGGCTCAAATCTAGCAGCAAAACAACAGATTAAAGCCTCCGAATTTGTCTAACCTTCAAAGATCGGTTCTGCCGAAATCGGCGAAGCGGCTTCGATTTTTGTTTCGGCAACCGGCGTTAATTTCGGTTGAAAAGCATCAGGATATGCCAATGCGCCGACTTCGTGAAGGTCTAAACCCTGAAGTTCGACTTCCGTTGAAACGCGGTTGCCGATTAATGCGCCGACAACTTTGAAAAAGGCGAAGAACGCGCCGAAAACAAAAACGATGCAGGTCGCCGTGCCGATTAATTCCGCCCATAATTGGCTGAATCCGCCGCCGTAAAACAGACCGATGACCGGAGTTGCCACGCCGTTATAACCTGCACCGTAAGTGCCGTCGGCAAACAATCCGAGCGAAATCACGCCCCACGCGCCGCAGACACCGTGAACGCTGATCGCGCCGACCGGATCGTCAATTTTTGCTTTGTGTTCAAAGAAATAAAGGCTGGCGACGAGCAACCCGCCCGCGATTGCGCCGATGGCGACCGCGCCGGAACTCGTCACAAAGGCGCACGGTGCGGTAATCGCAACCAGTCCGGCGAGAAGTCCGTTTGCCGTTAAATTAACGTCGGCTTTGTCGTATTTAATCAGCGAAATAATCATCGCCCCCGTCGCTCCGGCAGCCGAGGCAAGCATCGTGTTGACGGCAACAACCGTGATGCGTAAATCCGTTCCCGCAAGACTCGAACCGGCGTTAAAGCCGAACCAGCCGAAAGCGAGAATGAATACGCCCGTCAACGCCATCGGAATATTGTGTCCCGGAATCGGGTTGGCTTTGCCGTCCGCTGCGTATTTGCCAAGGCGCGGTCCGAGAATAATTCCGCCCGCGAGTGCCGCCACGCCGCCGACTAAATGGACGACTGACGAACCGGCGTAATCAACGTGACCGTTGCCGAGTCCGAACTGACTACCCAATTGCGCCAACCAGCCGCCGCCCCAAACCCAATTGCCGAAAATCGGATAGACGACCATTGACATAAACAGCGCGAACAGCACGAACGATGCCCATTTCCAGCGTTCGGCGAGTGTTCCGGTCGGAATCGTCGCCGCCGTGTCCATAAAAACCATCGCAAACAAAAACAGCCCGAAGACACCGACATCATACGATTCGCCGCTTAAAAAGAATCCGGTTTTGCCGAAAAGTCCGAGTGTGTGTCCGGCAATGTCAATCGTAAATTCGCTGCTCAATGGCGCAGTTCCGCCCAAATTGGCAATCGCGCCGACTCCACCCATCATCAACGCAAAACCGCACGCCCAAAAACCGAGCATTCCGAGACCGTAAACCATAAAGTTCATCGTCATCGTATGCGCCGCGTTTTTCGCCTGCGTAAAGCCGGTTTCCGCCAGTGCGAATCCGGCTTGCATAAACATTACAAGAAATCCCGCGATCAGAATCCAAATGATATTCATCGAGATTTTCGTATGCCCGACTTCGCTTGCCAACTCCTGTATCGTCGGCTGTCCGGCAGTTGCGGCAGTCACGTCATTTGCTCCGCCGGTCGCTGCGCCGGTCGGGTCGCCCGCCATTACTGCGAGCGGAATCATAAACAACAAAACAAACATCAAAAATGTCATCAGACATATTCCTTTGTTTGCCGTTTTAGTTTTTTTCCAAAATTTGTTCATCTTCTCAATCCTCCAGTCATCTCATTCACTATTTATTTCGATTTTAAATACGGTTTCGTAACTACTTTTCAGCTAAATTGACTTATTTTAATTTCTTGAGTATTGGCTGCCGAGTAATAACAAAGTATAAAGACGCGATGTGCAACTATTGTGCCAACTTTGTGAAAGATTGTGCAAAATTCTGTTAACAGCTTGTAAATGAATATCTTATAGAAACAAAAAATAAATAAAAAAAGGATGTGCCGATCAACACATCCTTTTCAACTCTTACAATTTTGTAATTATTTTTCAAAAATTATAACAAAATTGTAATTTCATTTATTAATGATAATTTTTTATTTCGATGCTTCAACTAAAATTTGCGGCATTGAATTAACCTCGGTTTCAGTGGCTGCCGGATTAGTCAACGACCATTTCAAAAGCGGCGGCGTGATGAGAGTAGTGATAATTACCATCAAAACAATCGCGCCGAAAGTCGCCGAACTGATGATCGGTTCGGCAATGCCGTTGGCATCCGGCATCACGAGTTTCATTCCGATTCCCGCCATTATCAAACCGACTTCGCCGCGCGGAATCATTCCGAGTCCGATTGACAGACGATTTGTTCCTTTTTCAATCGAGACAAGCGCACAGACTTGTTTTCCGATAATTGCCACCAGTGTTAAAGCTGCGGCAAACAGGAGCGTTTCGGGTTTAGCAAAAAAACTCAGATCAACTTTCAATCCCATTAAGACAAAGAAAACCGGCACAAGCAGACAACTGACCGGCGCGAGAAGCTGATGCAGGGATAACTCTTCGTGTGTGCGGAAGGTTTCAAAATGCGCGTCGTCTAAAACGAGTCCGGCGGCAAACGCGCCGACTATCGGAGCAAGTCCGACAGCGGAAGCGAGCCACGCCATCGCAAAACAGAATGCGATTGAGAGTGCCAATAAAACACCGCGTCGTTCAATTCTTCCGGCGTGACGAAACAGATGCGGCACGATAAAATGTCCCGCAGCGGTTGCTCCGATTAAGAAAACGCCTGATTTGACGGCGATTAAAATGATTTCAACAATTCCGAGTGTGGTGCCAGTCTGCGCTGCATTGATGGCTCCGCCGATCACCGCCAAAATTAAAAGTCCCAAAACATCATCAATTACCGCCGCGCCTAAAATAATCCGCGATTCCTTGGTTGAGACTTGTCCCAAATCCTTCAAAACCCGTGCCGTGATGCCGACACTTGTTGCACAAAGCGTTGCTCCGATAAAAATATGCGTTAATTGCGAACTGTCCGGCAGGAAATATGACGCGACTATCCAACCCAAAATAAACGGCACGATGACACCTGCAACCGCCACTAAAAGAGACGACCAACCGACCTTTAGCATATCGCCGATGTTTGATTCGAGACCGACTTCAAACAGCAGAATTATCACGCCGATTTCCGCTAATGCGCCGATAATCTCGTTATTTTTAAGAAATTCGATTGATTGAAAACCGAAAAGCGTTAAACTCCCGATCAATATTCCGGCAGCTAACTCGCCTAAAACCGCCGGTTGTCCGAATCGCTCAAAAAGTTCGCCGCCGAGTTTTGCAAAGATTAAAATTGCCGCGAACCCGATCAACACTCCGGGATTCAATCCGTTTTGTAATTTTGATTCAATGCCGCCGGTTTCGCCTGCCAGAGAAATTACCGGCAAAAAGAACATTACCGCTAATGTCAGAAAACTTAAAATGTGAAACCGTTTCATAATATTTATTCTGTAAAATTAATTGTGCCATTTTATATAAGAGCAAATCTTATGCCACGCTTCAATCATTTCACATCTAACGTAAGCTCATTTCTATGAATAGTTTAGCATTAATTAAATCTACTTAATACAAAACAATTTACGACAATTTTGTAGGATTAATTTTGGATGACAACAATTTTGTTATTTTTACAAAAAAAGGCTGAAAGATTTTGTCTTTCAGCCTTTTAACCTTTTTTCGATTATGTGTAACGATTAAAAATCATCGTCAGTGTCATCGAAATCCTCTAGTGATTCGACACCTTCGAGAACTTCATCCGTGTCAAGATTCAATTCTTCGTCAAAATCCTCAATATCATCGAGTTCTTCCTCAAAGTCATCAGCTCCGATTCCCGGAATCGCTAGCGGCAGATCAAGTCCGCCGGTGACAATCGGAAATTCGTCATCGTATTCGTCAACAACTTTTTGGTTCATTGTCGGATCGTAATCAACCTTGACGTTGCGGTAATATTTCATTCCCGTTCCCGCCGGAATCAAACGACCCATAATGACGTTTTCCTTCAAGCCGCGCAGATAATCAACGCGTCCCGAAATCGCCGCTTCAGTCAAAACACGAGTTGTTTCCTGGAACGAAGCCGCTGAAATGAACGAATCGGTCGAAAGCGAAGCCTTTGTGATACCGAGTAATAAAGGTTCGGCACTCGCCGCTTGTCCGTCTTCGTCACGAACGCGACGATTTTCGTCTTCGTAGCGGAAACGGTCAACCTGTTCTTCGAGCAGGAATTCCGTGTCGCCGACATCTTTAATTTTCACCCAGCGAAGCATCTGTCTGACGATGACTTCGATGTGTTTGTCATTGATGTTCACACCCTGCAAACGATAAACTTCCTGAATTTCGTTGACGAGATATTCCTGCAACGCTTCCATCCCGAGAACGCGCAAAATATCGTGCGGGTTGAGCGGTCCGTCCATTAACGGTTCGCCCGCTTTGACGTGATCGCCTTCCTGCACGTTAATATGCGTTCCGCGCGGAATGTCGTATTCGCGTTCCGTGCCGTCGTCGCCGGTGATGATAAGTTTGCGTTTACCTTTGGAAATCGCGCCGAATTTAACTTCGCCGTGAATTTCTGACATTACGGCAGTTTCACCCGGACGACGTGCTTCAAAAAGTTCCACGACGCGCGGCAAACCGCCAACGATGTCTTTCGTCTTTGTTGTTTCACGCGGAATCTTCGCAATGATGTCACCCGGCATAACTTCCTGACCGTCTTCGACGTGCAGGTTAGCACGAATCGGCATTTGATAGGTTTTCAAAACTTTATTTCCGTCGCGGATTTCGAGACGCGGCTGATTTTTCTCATCCGAATCCTTCACCACGAGGCGTTTTTGTCCCGTAACTTTATCAATTTCCTCTTCGACCGTTTTGCCTTCCTTCAGGTCTTGGAATTTCACCGCGCCGCCGACTTCCGTCAAAATTGCGAATGTAAACGGATCCCAAGTCACTAAGATTTCGTCTTCCTTGACCTTTTGACCGTCTTCGACGTGAATCTGTGCGCCGTAAACGATTTGGTAACGCGCAACTTCGCGTCCGCGATCATCTACGAGGAACAAATCAGACTGACGACGAATCGAGATAAATTCTCCGGCGCGGTTTTTGATGACCTTTAAATCATCGGAATACTTAACCGTTCCGTCCATTGCCGCCGCGTGTTTGGTTTCCTGTTCGAGACGCGCCGTGCCGCCGACGTGGAAAGTTCTCATCGTCAACTGCGTTCCCGGTTCGCCGATACTTTGCGCCGCAATCACGCCGACCGCTTCGCCGATTTCGACCGTTCTGCCCATCGCTAAATTACGTCCGTAACATTTGACGCAGATTCCGCGACGCGCTTCGCAGGTCAGAGCCGAACGAATCCGAACTCTCTGCAAACCGGAAAGTTGCACTTGTCCGGCTAAATCTTCGTTGAGTTCCTGATTCGCTTCGACAATTACCGTTCCGTCAACCGGATCAATAATATCGTCGAGTGCCGTGCAGCCGACGATGCGGTCGCGCAAGGATTCAACGACTTCGCCGTTGCGAATAATCGCTTCCGACCAGACACCGCGAACCGTTCCGCAATCTTGTTCGGCAACAATGACATCCTGCGCCACGTCAACCAAACGACGAGTCAAATAACCTGAATCAGCCGTTTTGAGTGCCGTATCCGCCAAACCTTTGCGCGCACCGTGCGTTGAAATAAAGTATTGCAACACGTCGAGACCTTCGCGGAAATTAGCAATAATCGGGTTTTCGATGATTTCGCCTGACGGTTTCGCCATCAGTCCGCGCATCCCGGCAAGCTGCCGAATCTGCGCTTCCGAACCACGCGCTCCCGAATCAGCCATCACGAGAATCGGGTTGAGTTCATTACGGTCTTTTTCGCGGGCATCCATCGCTTTGAACATTTCCTTCGCCACCCGATCAGTCACGTCCGACCAGATTTTGGTAACTTTGTTCTCGCGCTCCATATTAGTCATCGTCGCGTCTTCGTATTGCTGCTGAAGTTTGTCAACTTCCTTACGAGCGTCGGCGATAATTTCACCTTTATTCGGCGGCGTGACCATATCGTCAATGCCAATGGACATTCCCGCCTTGGTCGCATAAAGGAATCCGAGCGTCTTCAAATCGTCGAGAAGTTCGACGGTTTGCGCGTGTCCGAGACGTAAATAACAGAAACTGACAAGCGACTGCAAGCCTTTTTTCTTCAAAGTTCCGTTGACATACGGCAAACCTTCGCGCTGTAAGCGGTCATTGAAAATTACCCGTCCGACGGTGGTATCAATAATTCGATCAACCTGCCGCGCCGTCGCTCTCATCACGTCCTGCGGACTGTGTTCCTGAGTCAAATCAACCAATTCACCGCGCAGACGAAGTTTGATTTTCGTTTGCGTTTCGACCGCTTTCGCATCGAGCGCGAGCAAAACATCATTACTTGAACTGAAAACCTTATTTTCGCCCTTCATTTTGTCGCGCGAAAGTGTCAGGTAATAACAGCCCAAAACGATGTCCTGCGACGGAACCGTGATCGGTTGTCCCGAAGCCGGCGACAGCAAATTGTTCGACGCAAGCATTAAAACGCTCGCTTCGATCTGTGCTTCAGCCGACAGCGGAATGTGAACCGCCATCTGGTCGCCGTCAAAGTCGGCGTTGAAAGCCGTGCAGACGAGCGGGTGAATTTTAATCGCTTTGCCTTCAACTAAAACCGGCTCGAATGCCTGAATTCCAAGACGGTGAAGCGTTGGCGCACGATTTAACAAAACCGGGTGTTCGCGGATAACTTCTTCGAGAATATCCCAAACAATCGGTTCTTGACGCTCAACCATTTCACGCGCCTGCTTGATCGTTGCGGCGTGTGCGTCGCGCTCTAATTTGTTGTAGATAAACGGCTTGAACAGTTCCAGAGCCATTTTCTTCGGCAAACCGCACTGATGAAGTTTCAGTTCCGGTCCGACGACGATCACCGAACGTCCCGAATAATCAACGCGTTTTCCGAGCAAATTCTGACGGAAACGTCCCTGCTTTCCTTTCAAAGTTCCTGACAGTGATTTGAGCGGACGATTGTTCGCGCCGCGCAGCACGCGACCGCGCCGACCGTTATCAAACAGCGCATCAACCGCTTCTTGGAGCATTCGTTTTTCGTTGCGGACAATAACTTCCGGCGCACGAAGTTCGATCAATTTTTTCAAACGATTGTTGCGGTTAATCACGCGGCGATACAAATCGTTCAAATCAGATGTTGCAAAACGTCCGCCGTCGAGGGGAACGAGCGGTCGAAGTTCCGGCGGAATGACCGGAATCACATCCAAAATCATCCATTCGGGTTTGTTCCCCGAACGCAGAAACGAGTTTGAAACCTTCAAACGCTTTGAATATTTCAGTTTTTTCTGCTGTGAATTTTCCTCACGCATTTTCTGGCGCAATTCGTTGACGAGTTCCTGAATGTCAATTGTCGCCAAAAGGTCTTTGATTGCTTCTGCCCCCATTTTGGCGACGAATTGATGCGGATAATCGCGCATCAATTCACGATAGCGTTCGTCGGTCAGCAGTTCTTTTTCTTTGAGTCCCGGAACATCGCCCGGATCAACGACGATGTATGTTTCAAAGTAAAGAATCTTTTCCAAATCGCGCAGAGTAATATCTAACAAGTGACCGATGCGCGACGGCAATCCTTTGAAAAACCAGACGTGCGAACACGGCGAAGCGAGTTCAACGTGACCTAAACGCTCACGGCGAACCTTTGACTGCGTAACTTCGACACCGCATTTGTCGCAGATTACGCCGCGATGCTTCATTCTTTTATACTTTCCGCACAGACATTCCCAATCCGACACCGGACCGAAGATTCGGGCGCAGAATAAACCGTCGCGCTCCGGCTTAAATGTGCGGTAATTGATCGTTTCCGGCTTAGTGACTTCCCCGTGCGACCACGACCGGATTTTTTCGGGCGATGCCAATGAGATGCGAATCGCCTCGAAATTCGGGGTTAACTGTGTTTTGTTATCTTGTTGCAATCTAAACATATTTCTCCAGAGTTCAGGAAGTTCAGGAAGTTCAGGAAGTTCAGGAAGAAAAAGCCAACTTCCCGAACTTACTAAACCTCCCCAACTTCCAACTAATCAGCTCCTACAACTTCGCCAACGCCAGCCGCTACTTCTTCGGGATCAATCTCATCTTCCGTGATGAGTTCGACATCGAGACAGAGCGATTGCAGTTCGCGCACGAGAACATTAAACGATTCGGGAATGCCCGGATGAAAATCGGAATCGCCCTTGACGATGGTTTCGTAGATTTTCGAGCGTCCGGCAACGTCATCCGATTTACAAGTCAAAAGTTCCTGTAAAATATGCGCCGCGCCGTAGGCTTCCAACGCCCAAACTTCCATTTCACCAAACCGCTGTCCGCCGAATTGCGCTTTACCGCCCAAAGGCTGCTGCGTAATCAACGAGTATGGTCCGATTGAACGGGCGTGAATCTTATCGTCAACCAAGTGCGACAATTTGAGCATATAAATGTAACCGACCGTTACTTTCTGCTCGAATTGATCGCCTGTCAAACCGTCAAACAGACGCGTTTTACCCGAAGGTCCGACCGACGGCGGAATATTCAGTTCATCGAATTTTTCATTCGCTTTACCAATGTATTTTTTGATCTCGTCTTCGCTTGCACCGTCAAAAACCGGCGTTGCAAAGTGTAATCCCAAAATACGCGCCGCCCATCCAAGGTGCGTTTCGAGAATCTGACCGACGTTCATACGCGACGGCACACCGAGCGGATTCAGCACAATATCAACCGGCGTTCCGTCCGGCAGATACGGCATATCTTCTTCCGGCAAAATACGGGCGATGACACCTTTATTACCGTGCCGACCAGCCATTTTATCGCCGACCGAAAGTTTACGTTTCATTGCGACGAAAACTTTGACCATTTTGATTACGCCCGGAGGAAGTTCGTCACCTTGTTTGAGCTTGGTGATTTTTTCCTCGTAGATGTCGCTCAAAATGTTGATCTGGCGCGTCGTGCGCTGTTCGTATTCCTTGATTTCGCCGACTATATCAATTGTTCCGGCGGAAACTTCGGCTTTGCGAAGATAACGAAGTTCGATGCCTTGCAGCATATCTTTCGTCAGCGTCGCGCCTTTTTTCAAGACGACACCTTCGTCGTTCGACAAATCTTTGGTCAGCGTTCGACCTTCAAAGAGTTCAAAAATTCGCTGATCGCGCTGTTCGCTCAAAATACGAATTTCGTCCTCTAAATCGCGCCGCATTGATTCCTCTTCCAACGCCTCGATGTCGAGTGAACGATAATCTTTTTCCTGACCTTTACGCGTGAAAACCTGAACGTCAACGACCGTTCCGTCAATTCCCGGCGGGCAAGTCAGCGAAGCGTCTTTCACGTCACCGGCTTTTTCACCGAAAATCGCGCGAAGCAGTTTTTCTTCCGCCGTCAACTGCGTTTCACCTTTCGGTGTCACTTTGCCGACGAGAATCGAGCCGGGTTTGACCTGTGCGCCGATCCGAATAATTCCCGATTCGTCCAAATCGCGCAGCATATTTTCGCCGATGTTCGGAATATCGCGGGTAATTTCTTCGGGTCCGAGCTTCGTGTCACGCGCTTCGATTTCGAGTTCCTCGATATGAATCGAAGTGTAATAATCTTCCTTTACGAGTCTTTCCGAAACCAAAATCGCGTCCTCGAAGTTGTAACCGCGCCACGACATAAACGCGACCAGTACATTTTTTCCGAGGGCGAGTTCGCCTCTGTCCGTGCAGGGTCCGTCAGCAATAACGTGTCCTTTCGTCACGCGTTCGCCGACCTGCACAATCGGACGTTGATTGATACAAGTATTCTGGTTCGAGCGTTTGAACTTCACGAGCGAATAAATATCCGCCGTCACTTCACGCGAAATCGTTCCGTCAACACGGTGGTCAGCTTTCACGATAATGCGTTCCGAGTCAACGTAATCAACGATTCCGTCACGTTTCGCAATCACCACCGCGCCCGAATCACGCGCCGCCACCTGTTCCATTCCGGTTCCGACATACGGAGCTTCGGCACGCAAAAGTGGAACCGATTGACGCTGCATATTCGATCCCATCAACGCACGGTTCGCGTCATCGTTTTCGAGAAACGGAATCAAACTCGCCGCAACCGAAACGAGCTGTTTCGGTGAAACGTCCATATATTGCGTTTCGGCGCGGTCAGCCGTAATAAATTCACCTTTCTGACGTGCCGCGTTGCGTTCGTTGACGAAATTTCCTTTTTCGTCAAGTTCAATGTTGGCTTGTCCGATGATATATTTATCCTCTTCCCAAGCCGTTAAATAAAATGGAAACGGCTCAAATTCAGCCTGCTTTTCGTCTTTTTTCAGTTCCGCGTTCGCCGCTTCGACATCTTCGAGCGGAACGTGCTGCTTCGGCTTGAACGGTGTATCGCCGCCGTTATGAATCACAACGTATTCAATTACGCGACCGTCTTCGACTTTACGATAAGGCGATTCAATGAAACCGAATTCATTGATTCGCGCAAAACACGAAAGCGACGAGATCAAACCGATGTTCGGACCTTCCGGCGTTTCAATCGGACAAATTCGACCATAGTGCGTCGGGTGAACGTCGCGGACTTCAAATCCGGCGCGTTCACGAGACAAACCGCCCGGTCCGAGTGCCGAAAGACGACGTTTGTGCGTAATTTCGGAAAGCGGATTCGTTTGATCCATAAACTGCGAAAGCTGCGACGAACCGAAAAATTCTCTCACGGCTGCCGTAACAGGTTTCGCATTGACCAAATCGCGCGGCATCGTCGTGAACATATCCTGTTGAATGGACATTTTCTCTTTGATGGCGCGTTCCATTCTTTCGAGACCGATGCGGAATTGATTTTCGAGCAGTTCGCCGACGGCGCGAACACGGCGATTGCCTAAATGGTCAATGTCGTCCTGCGTGTAATGTTCAAAATCGCGCTTCATTTTCAGAAGATAGTTGACGACTTCGACAAAATCTTTGGCTTGCAAAAGCGAGTCGTTGATACGGTCGCGCTCCGGTCTGCCCATTTTGATATTGAATTTCAAACGTCCGACCCGCGATAAATCAAAGCGTCGGGCATCGAAAAACATCCCTTCAAGCAGACGATAGGCAGTCGGCACGGTCGGCGGATCACCCGGACGCATTTTGCGATAAATTTCGAGCAGTGCATCAACCGGCTTTGAAATCGAATCTTTCTTCAAAGTCTGAGTAATAATACCGCCGATAATGTCTCTTTCCGGAAAAAATACCGAGAAACTTTCGACCCCTTCTTCAATAATTTGCTGAAGTTTAGCAGATGTGATTTCGGTATTTGCCTCCATAATCACTTCGCCGGTTTCGGTATTGATAACATCATCCAAGGCAAAAGCACCTTCTAAACCATCAGCGGAAACCTCAACTTTTTCCGTGCCGAGTTTACGAAGTTCGCGCAGAGCCATCTTGGTAATTTTCTTGCCGACGCGAACGACATCTTCTTTATTATTGTCTTTGATGTCTTCTTCAGACTTCATTCCTTCAAGATTGGTGCCGCCGTCCGATTTAATCGTCACAAGCAGTTTGCCTTTCTGAACCGAAACTTCATCCGTCGTATAGAAAAGTTTTAGAATTTCCGCATTGCTGTATTCAGCATTTTTGATGACTTCTTCCAGAATATTGTCAGGAATCGTCTTCATATCAATCTGTGGATTAAGCCACAAACCCAAAGCCCGCAAAAAGATTGATGCAAGTATTTTACGCTTGCCGAGACGCGCATAAAGAATACCTTTTTGGTCAAATTCAAACTCAACCCACGAACCGCGATACGGGATAATTTTCGCCAAATATGTGTCGCGGTCGCCTTTGAAGAAAACCCCGGGCGAACGGTGAAGCTGCGAAACAATGACGCGCTCCGTGCCGTTAATGATAAATGTTCCGTTGTCGGTCATCAAAGGAATTTCGCCGAAGAAAACCTCTTCCTCCTTGATGTCGCGGATCGTCGAAATGCCGGTTTCAATGTCTTTATCGTAAACCGTCAGACGAATTTTCACTTTCAGCGGAACACTGTAACTCATTCCGCGTTCCTGACATTCCTGCTGATCGTGCTTGTGTTTCAAACCGACCGGCTCACCGCAGTTTGAGCAAAGATTCGGACGAACGGCATTGAAAACCCCGCAATTATTACAAAGAACTTCCGCCGGATTGAACGGATCAACCTTGATTTTCGAGCCGCAGTTTTTACAATTAGCGCGGAGATGCTCCAAACCTTCCAGATTTCCGCATTTGCACTGCCAGTTGCCGATCTGATATTCGACGAATTCGAGCGTCGCTGTTTCACGAAAGTCGGAAACAGGAAAGATCGAACCGAAAACCGATTGCAGTCCGATAGTGTCACGCTCTTCGGGAATCAAATCCATTTGCAGGAAGCGATTATATGATTCGCGCTGAACTTCGATCAGATTCGGAATCCGAGCCGATGTATAAATTTTAGAAAAGTCCACACGCTCAGGCGCACGGCTCGTGCGGCGACCAAGCCCGTTTGTATTGTTTTGTAGCGGATTAGCGATCATAATTTTTATAACAACAGTCTTTGAAGAAAATAGTTGTTGATTTAAATATCTTTTGTTGGTAGGATTCGTTTAGTAATTATTATCCTTCAAAATTTCAACAAAAGACGGCAAATGCGGTCGAGGGTAAAGTTCACCCAGACCGCTTTTTCTAGCAGTTTGTTGCTAAAACCAAATTTTTCGAGAGTTCCGAAAAAGATACCAACTCTCCATTTTTGCGAGAAACCTTCTCTATATAAACCCAAGAGACTCAATAAATTAAGTCTCAAACATAACAACCTGACAAGCAGTGAACCAGTTAAAATTATTCACGCTCGTTTTCCAGTTTAACAATTAAGTAACGCAACTTCAAATGAACGTATTTTATAGATGCAGTCATTTGAAGTTGCGTTGACCGAAATTATTTAACTTCGACGGTTGCGCCCGCATCAGTCAATTTGGTTTTGATTTCTTCGGCTTCAGCCGCAGAAACGCCTTCTTTAATGGCTTTCGGCGCAGCATCAACCAAGTCTTTGGCTTCTTTCAAACCGAGACCGGCAACGACTTCACGAACAACTTTGATGACGTTGATTTTACCTGCACCGGCAGATGTCAAGATCACATCAAAGCTGTCTTTTTCTTCCGCCGCCGGAGCCGCGTCACCGCCGCCCGCTGCCGGCATCATCATCATTCCACCGCCTGAAGCGGCTTTGACTCCGAAAACTTCTTCCAGTTCTTTAACTAATTCCGACGCTTCTAAAAGCGTAATACCTTTCAAATACTCGACTACTTCGTCTTTTGTAACTGCCATAACTATTTATATTCCTCCAAATAGGGTTCTGTGTTTATTGTTAATTTAATAATACCGCTTGCGCGATATTACGTTTTTAGTGTCAGCCGCGAGAACCCATGGGACGTTTCTTTACGGGTTGCATCACCTTAAAAAAGCGTCCGAGCCGCAAAGACGACCTGACAAATCGCTTCGCTCGTTTTCCTTGAGTACGGCTTAAAAAAAATTATTCTTCCGGTTTTTCTTCCGTTGCTTCTTCGCCTGTTGCTTCAGTTGCCTCAACTTCCGGCGCACTTTCCGGTGCCGCCTCAGCAGTCGGCGTTTCGACCGTTTCCGCAGTTTCAACTGCCGGTTCGGAAGGTTGTTCGACTGCCGCCGGTGCAGATTCTTCCGCTTTTACTTCGACTTTGGTTTCTACCGGAACTTCCGGTTTTTTGTCGCCGATTTGTTTAATTACGCTGACGAGATCGCGCGGCACAGCGTTGATAACTGTTGCGAGGCGTTCTGCCTGAGCGTTGATAACATATAACAACTGCGATAAAAGTTCTTCCTTCGACGGCAGACTTGCAATTGCTTCGACCTGTTTTTGATTGACAACTTTACCGTCAACGATACCGGCTTTAAATGTAAAAAAGTCGGAATTGTCTTTGATAAGTTTCGAGATCGTTTTCGATAAAACAACCGCATCATCTTCCGTCCACGCAATTCCCGTGACACCTTTAAAGTGTTCACTTGCGCCTTCATACTGTGTCCCCTGAACGGCGAGACGCGCAATCGTGTTTTTGACTACCTGGTATTTTGCACCTGCGGCACGCAATTGATTACGAAATTCCTGGTCTTTATTAACAGTCAATTTATTAAAACTGACGATCATTGCCGATTTCGAGTTACCCAATTGCTCCGTGAGGGCGTTCAAATCTTTTTGTTTTCTTTCTCTTGTTTTCA
Source organism: Pyrinomonadaceae bacterium (assembly GCA_965247805.1). Classification (GTDB taxonomy): domain Bacteria; phylum Acidobacteriota; class Blastocatellia; order Pyrinomonadales; family Pyrinomonadaceae; genus JAFDVJ01. The sequence continues at coordinate 492,135 of OZ252034.1, read as the reverse complement.
TAATTCTACTTTTCGCACCTCACTCTTAAACGTATGCCAATTCGTCGAGCAGAACGCCCGGACTCATTGTTGCCGCAAGATTTATTTTCTTTAAGTAACGACCTTTTGCCGTCGTCGGTTTTGCCTTGATGACCGCATTAATCAAAACTCTCGTATTTTCCAGGAGTTTGTCAGCATCAAAAGAAACTTTTCCGACCGGCGAGTGAATAACGCCCGTTTTATCAACGCGGTATTCGACTTTACCGGCTTTCGTTTCCTGAATCGCCGTTTTCACGTCCATCGTGACCGTTCCTGTTTTAGGATTTGGCATCAACCCGCGAGGACCGAGGATTTTGCCGAGTTGCCCGACTTTACCCATCATATCGGGCGTGGCGATCAGTGCATCAAATTCGAGCCAGCCGCCTTTAATTTTATCAACAATGTCGTCGCCGCCAGCCATATCTGCGCCGGCTTCTTCGGCTTCGCGGATTTTATCGCCTTGTGCGATAACCACGACGACCTTTGCTCTTCCGCCCAAACCGTTCGGCAGAACAATCGTTCCGCGAACCATCTGATCGGCTTTGCGCGGGTCAACGCCGAGCCACATTGTCAATTCAACCGTTTCATCGAATTTGGCAAAAGCAACTTCTTTAACTTTCGCTAAACCTTCTTCAAGCGTGTATTTTTTATTCGGTTCGACTTTTTCAAAAGCCGCCCGATACTTCTTACCTTTCTTAGCCATTTTTATTTTAAGGTTCAAACGAAATGTTCTTAAATTTGCGATACAAAACCGCTAACATTTCTCCCTTTCAATTTGGATTTTTGAATTTATTTTTCAATCCGAAATTTCAAATTCTCAATCCGCAATCGTAAGTCCCATACTTTTCGCCGTGCCTTCAATCGTTTTGACGGCGGCTTCCAGATTTGTTGTGTTCAAATCCGGCATTTTTTTCGTCGCAATTTCTTCGATTTGAGCGCGTGAAATTGTTCCGACCTTTGTTTTATTTGAAGTCGCCGAGCCTTTCGGAATTCCTGAAGCCTTTCGCAAAAGATCGGCTGCCGGCGGCGTTTTCGTTTCAAATGTAAATGAACGGTCAGCATAAACCGTAATTACGACCGGGACTTTCATATCCGGGTCGTCGTTTTGCGTTTTAGCGTTGAACGCCTTGCAAAACTCCATAATATTGACACCGTGTTGTCCGAGTGCCGGACCAATCGGCGGTGCCGGATTAGCTTTTCCGGCAGGAATCTGTAACTTAATATAACCTGTAATTTTCTTCGCCATAATTTCGATTTACGATTTTGAATTAAAATTCAATTCAAAAATGTCCTCTTTGTAAAATCTTTTTATTAATTTGCGATCATTTATAATTGCTTACTAATCCGCAATCCCAAATCGCAAATCCAAAATCCTTTTATTCTTCTTCCGCAAATGTAACTTTTTCCACTTCTAAAAAGCTCAATTCATATGGCGTTGAACGCCCAAAAATCGTAATTGAAACTTTCAGTGTGCTTTTGTCTTCGTTGACTTCCTCGACTTTGCCCGTAAAACTCGCAAAAGGTCCCGATTTGATACGGACGACCTCGCCAACTTCATAAGAGAATTTCGGTTTCGGTTTTTCGGTTGCGACTTCAATGTTGTGAACGATCTGATCAACTTCCGCCTGTGTTAAAGGTGTTGGATTCTTACCGCCCAAAAAGCCGGTCACTTTCGGTGTAGATTTAATCGCGTGAAACACATTATCGGGAATTCGGGCGCGATCATCGCACTCAATTTCCACCAAAACATAACCCGGATAAAACATCCGTGACGATTCGATACGCTTATTTCCGCGCATTTCGACGACCGTTTCCTTCGGCAGTAAAACTTCGGTAATCTGTTCGGCGAGTTCCATATCACGGATTCGCGCATTCAGAGATTCCAACACTTTGTTTTCGTGTCCCGAATATGTGTGGATAAAATACCACTGTTTCATTTTCTAAATCCTTATAGTCCGGCAATTTTATTAACCAACCAAGTGAAGCCTTCTAAAATGTAGGTCCACGCGTGGTCAATTAAAAAAAGATAAAGCGCAAAGAAGATGACATTGAGAATCACGATAATCACCGTGTTTCTCACATCATCGGACGAAGGAAAAGTTGTTTTATTCAACTCTTCGCGGGTGTGGCGAATAAATTCACCGACACTTTCTTTTCCTTCTTTACCGCTTCCGTTGTCTAAGGTGTCAATTGTTTCTGACACTTTTTTTCTCCTCAGATTAAATGGCAGGGGTACCAGGACTCGAACCCGGACCTAAGGTTTTGGAGACCTCCATGCTAACCATTGACACCATACCCCTTCAACAAGTCAAGAGTGGCGAGTGGAGAGTAACGAGTAAAAATTCGACACTCGCTACTCTCCACTTTTAACTTTCGACCTAACTATTTATTTTCCTTGTGCGGCGTATGGCAACGACAGCGACGGCAAAACTTTTTAAATTCCAAACGCTCAGGAGTGGTTTTTTTGTTTTTTGTCGTAACGTAGTTGCGTTCCTTGCACTCGGTACATTGTAAAATTATATTATCTCTCGGCATATACTTCTATATTTCAAATTTCGTATTTCAGATTCAAAATTAATTTGGAATTCGGAATCTGAAATTTGAAATCAATTAACTACTCAACAATATCGGAAACAGTTCCCGCGCCGACCGTTCGCCCGCCTTCACGAATCGCAAAGCGTAAGCCTTTTTCCATCGCAATCGGCGCAATCAGTTCGATCTCCATCTGGATGTTATCACCCGGCATCACCATCTCGACTCCGGTCGGCAAGTGCGCCACGCCCGTCACGTCCGTCGTGCGGAAATAAAACTGCGGTCGGTAGCCCGTGAAAAACGGGGTGTGTCGTCCGCCTTCTTCCTTGGTTAGAACATACGCTTCCGCCTTGAACTTCGTGTGCGGTTTGATCGTTCCCGGTTTGGCAATTACCTGTCCGCGTTCAATCTCCTTGCGTTCGACTCCTCTTAACAAAAGCCCGACGTTATCGCCCGCTCTGCCTTCGTCCAATAATTTCTTGAACATTTCCACGCCCGTGCAGACCGAGTTGCGCGTATCTTTGATCCCGACAATCTCGACCGCTTCGTTGACTTTCACAATCCCGCGTTCGATGCGCCCCGTCGCCACCGTGCCTCTGCCCTGAATCGTGAAAATATCTTCGACCGGCATCAGAAACGGTTTGTCCGTATCTCTCTCAGGAGTCGGAATAAAATCGTCCACCGCCTGCATCAATTCGTCAATCTTCGGCTCCCACGCCGGATCGCCTTCGAGTGCTTTGAGCGCACTGCCCTGCACAATCGGTGTATCGTCGCCCGGAAATTCGTAAGATGACAGCAGTTCGCGGATTTCCATATCCACCAACTCTAACAATTCCGCGTCGTCCACCATATCCACCTTGTTCATAAAGACGACCATCGCCGGCACGCCGACCTGTCTGCCGAGCAGAATGTGTTCGCGGGTTTGCGGCATCGGTCCGTCGGTGGCGGCAACCACTAAAATCGCGCCGTCCATCTGCGCTGCGCCGGTAATCATATTCTTGACGTAATCGGCGTGTCCCGGACAATCAACGTGGGCATAGTGCCGGTTCGCCGTTTCATATTCAACGTGCGAAGTCGCAATCGTAATCCCGCGCGCCTTTTCTTCCGGTGCATTATCAATCGAAGCGAAATCACGAAAAACCATCTTCGGATTATGCTTGCTCATCACCTTCGTGATCGCCGCCGTCAGCGTCGTCTTCCCGTGATCAACGTGTCCGATGGTTCCGATATTCACGTGCGGTTTGCTTCTGTCAAATTTCTCTTTGCTCATTTTATTATCTACTTCTCCAGTCGAACTAAATATAATTGTATAAAAACTCTAGGTAAGCCCAAGGCGAGATTCGAACTCGCGACCTCTTCCTTACCAAGGAAGCGCTCTACCCCTGAGCTACTCGGGCAAAATCTTCATTAAAATAATGGAGCGGGAGACGAGACTCGAACTCGCGACATTCAGCTTGGAAGGCTGACGCTCTACCAACTGAGCTACTCCCGCATACCGATTTGGAATTTGGAAATGCGAATTGTAGATTTATCAAAAAATCCGCAATCCCAAATCACCAATCCGAAATCAAATCTGGTGCATGGGGTAGGATTTGAACCTACGTAGGAAATTAATCCGTCGGGTTTACAGCCCGATGCCATTGACCGCTCGACCACCCATGCATTTATAAAGATCGCTGCTAATAGATGACTTCTTGAGCCATTTAGCAAAAGTGCAATATTATCGAAAATTTCGACAACTTGCAAGTCGAGTCGAATTTGTTTTACTTAATTTCTTTGATGCTGAAGTTTGCCTTCGCACGCGGATGAAATTTTTCGTAAGTTTTTCGCAAATGTGCGTCGGTAATGTGCGTGTAAATCTGCGTTGTCGAAATATCGGCGTGTCCGAGCATTTGTTGAACCGAACGAATATCCGCACTGTTTTGAACGAGATGCGTCGCAAACGAATGCCGCAGAGTATGCGGCGAAACATCTTGAAGTCCGATTTTTTCGGCGTATTCCTTAATGAACAGAAAAATTATCTGCCGATTTAGCGGTCTGCCGAGCGAAGTTACAAACAAATTTTGAATCTCGATATTTTCCTTTCTTCGCCGTAAAACCAAATAACTTTTGAGCCATTCGACCGCACTTTTGCCGATTGGAATTTTGCGCGTTTTGCTTCCCTTTCCTTTGCAGGTCAGGATTCCGGCATCGAGTTCGACATCCGAAATTCGCAGATCAACCGCTTCCGAAACGCGCAAACCGCAGGCATACATCAACTCCAAAATCGCGCGGTCGCGCAAACCGATTTCGCCCGAAACGTCCGGCACTTGCAAAAGATTTTCGACATCGGTTTGATTCAAAAACTTCGGCAAATAAAAACCTTTCTGCGGCGCGTCCAAATCTTCCGCCGGATTTTTTTTGATATGTCCGTCAAACATTAAAAATTTATAAAATCCGCGCAAAGCACTAACCATTCGCCGTTTCGAGTTTTCCGATAAATTCTCGCCTGCCAAATCAATCAACCATTCGCGCAAATCCTTTCGTGTGAGATTCAAAAAGTCAAAATTATTTTTATCAACCCAATTTTTCAACTTCTGCAAATCGCGCTGATAACTTTCCAACGAATTTTTCGCCAAACCTTTTTCGACCTGCAAATAGAGCAGATATTCGCGGACATAATCACGTTTTTTTGAAAATTCATCGGACATTTGTTGAATTTAGTTTCGCAGCAATTTGAAATGACAAAAGGCACAAGAAGACTTATGCGTTTATATTAGAGGATTTGCGAATTGGAAAGCAAATATTCTGCATTTAGCGGGCGCACGAAACGTGCAACCCTTCCTGACCTGTTAATAGCTTTAACTTGTATTTTTTAATTTGAACGGGATTCAAGTTTAACTTATTTTGTTCAAGTCACAACAAATTTCAGGTCAGGAAGGGTTGCACGTTTCGTGCGCCCGCTTTTCTTCACAGATTTAGTCTTCACGCATCGAATCCACATATATTTTCGTCTCGCCCGGACAATTTAAAGTGTCGAGATTCTGAATATTGGTGGCAGTCGCCGTCCGCGCCTTCCAACGTGAAAAATTCCAACTGCGAAAGTCGTTCTCTTTAACGGCGAGATAATAACGCCGCGCAATCTGCCATTTGACGACACATTGATTTTCAAAACTCATTGTTTGTAAGTTTTCAAGCAAAACCGGTGCGGCATCGTCACTCAAATTAGAATTGTAATTCGCGTCAAAAATTCGACCTTCCTGCATCAAACGAATATTCGTGCTGACAATATATTGATCGGGATTGACAACGTGCAACCCTCCCAAAATAAAAATCGCCGACCACAACGCGCCCCACGCGAAATTTTGCCGTGCGCCGCGCAAAACCGTCAGCGCAAACCAAACGAAAACGACCGCGAGCCAGATCATCACAACCATCGGATAAAACCGCACGGTCGTCAAACCGTAGCCTAGATTTCCCGTCAAAATAAACAATCTCTGCGCCGCCGAAATCATAATTACGAACAGCAGCGCGATTTGGATTCCCGCGAGAACGCGATAGATTTTTTCGTTGACGGGCGAATCTTTTCGCAAAAGCCAGTGCGAAACGAGCAAAATCGGCAAAACGAGTGCGGCAACCGTCACGAGTTCGCCGAAACCGCGCCGCGCATATTCCGCTAATTTGAAATCCGGCGTGTTTTGGACGAGTTCAAATCCGCCGAAAAGATACGGAATCTGGACGATCACGAAACTCAAAAACAGCAGATTTATCAAACCCAAAACAACCGAAACTTCAATCCCGCCAAGCGTGAAAACCGGCGGCAAAACCGAATTATCAAAATTCTGCCAACTCCATTTTTTCTCTTCCGTTTTCGGTTTTTCTTCCGTCTTCGGCGTTTCTTCGTCCTTGATTTCGGTAACGCTCAAAAGCTGCGGCTTGATTTCGTCTTTCGGCTCAAGAAAAGTTTCCGCGACATCGTTTGAAAAATTTTCGATCAGCGAACCGCGCAAATATCCGGCGGTTATCCACGAAAAAAAGCCGACAAAAAAGATATGCGCGACCACAATATCGGCTCGAATATTAAAAGTTCGCTCGACAATATTTTGGAAAACCGCGTCCGCCGCAACGAATAACGCACCAAAAACGAGCAAAATCGGCGCGGCAATCAAAACTCCGCGCAGAACCGCGACCAGATGTTTCGACCAGCCGGTCTGCGGAATTGTTTTCCACTTAATATCGCCGAACACCAGAAAAAACGGCGCGAATACCGAACTGATTCCCGACCAGATAAAACCGATCAGGTAATGAAAAACGCCCGCGATCTGCGTCTTGATCTTCAAAGCCGGCAAAGTCAGAATCGCCAAAATCGTCAGAATCGCTATTGTGTCGAAAGCCTTCAACTCCGCCGAATCGCGCCAGACAAACATCGCCGCAAAGAAAACCAACGCCGAATTTAAAGCAATCGTCGGCGCGTTCCAAAACTCTCGCTTGCGCCGCCAAATCAACATCGTCATCGCCGCGACCAACGCCCCGATAAACAACAAAACATTCAGTCCCCAAGGCATTTGACGCAGTAAAACATCGCCCAAAACACCAAGCAAAACTGCCGCCTGCAAAATCTCCAAACCCGTTTTTGTTCTTTCGTTCATATTACAAAATCAACCTCAAATTAATCGTCTGTTCCTTCGTAATCTTTTTTCTTGCAAGTTGGCTCGGTATCATAATTGAAGTGATAATATGAATGCCAAATTCGTTTGCCAACAAGTGGTTTTCCTTTCCAAACAGTTAAATGCAATCCTTCGTTGCTGGTGCATTCTCTGAAATATTCGTTTTCTTTGTCATTATCGAAATCAATTGTTGCTATTCCTTTTTCTGTTTTTACCTTTCCATCTACATTGACAATGCCAATTGCGAAACCTCTTGCATAAGCATTTTGGTCTAATAATTTAAGCAAATAATGCGTTGATTTCGCTTCCGGGTTATTACCTGTTAAATCGCCAAAATAATCGTCTTTACATTCTGTGTTTTCTATAATTTGAGCTTCTTCAATTTTTTGTGTCGGAAGTTCCGTAAAAACAATTTGCACTCTGTCACCAGTTTTTAACTGTGAGTTTTCGATTATTAATCGAACGCAATTATTGCCGACCTCAACATTTCCGATTTTTGAATAAACCTCAAATTGTTCTTTCAGCTTTGGAATTGCCGAAGCTATTGGCGTTGGAGTAATTTTCGGCGTTATTATGCGATTCTCAGTTTCAATAACTCTTGAATCCGTTGCATCTACCTGACAAGAAGTTAGAAATACGCTACATAAAATCAGTAATATTCCTATAATTTTCATAAGATTTAATTTTCAGCCAACAATTTTCGATGACAAAACGCTTGTGTGATGCTCAATCTTCACGTCTGGAAAAGAACCGCGCCCGAAAAAGACGTGCTTGGCAAATTTCTGTCCGATTTTAGATTTCAATAAACCAAATCCGAATTCTAAAAGTTTTTGATTCGTCAAAGTTTTGATAATTCGCCGCATCCACAGCCGCGAAATAAATCTGGCGCGAAACAATTCGCCCGAATATTGCAGCAAAACTTTCGCGTTGTCGGTTTGCAGTCTTTCCCAAACAATTTCCGCCGCAAACTTCGATAAACGCAAAGCCGGATCAAGTCCGCCTGCCGTCAGAGGCGAAACTGCGCCCGCCGCGTCGCCGATTAAAATGCCGTTTTCGTTGGCGATCTTCCGCAAAACTCCGCCGACCGGAATTCGTCCGCCGCGTGTTTCGATTGGAGCGTCGCCGCCGAAATTCACTTTCTCCTTAAACAACTTTAACGCCTCACGCGGATTTAAATTAGCGGCGTAGCCACCAACGCCGATGTGGATTTCCTCAGTGTCGTCGGCAATCCAAGCCAAATATCCGGGCGCGAGTTTCGCATCCAAAAAGCAATGCAGACGCGGTTCATCAGAGTTTTGCGAATGGAAAACTTCCTCGTAACCGACGATCCATTCCTTATTTTCGTCAAGACGCAAATCTTTAGCGACACGCGAATTCGCGCCGTCCGCGCCGATCAAAACTTTCGCTTTTACCTGATACGCTTCGCCTCGTTTTTCGAGATTGACGATTGTGAAACCATCCGACATTTCTGCGCCTTTATACGAAGTCGCCCGCGCAAAATTAACGCCGTCCGCGACTGCATCGTGCAAAAGTTCGTCGTAAATTGCGCCCATTTTGCCGACGCGAAATTCATCTTTTTCGCTTTCGAGCTTAATTGAATTCAGTTTCGGCGAATAAAGCGTGACATTTCTAATCGGTTTCCCAAGCGTTGCGGGCGGAAAATCAAAATCTTCAAACGTCTTGCGAACAAAAATCCCGGTCGTGTGAACGCCTTTCGATAAATCAGTTTTCCGGTCAACCAGCAAGATTTTTGCGCCGCGCCGCGCTAACAACTTGGCGCACTGCAATCCGGCAAGTCCGGCTCCGATAATGACAACATCGAAAGTTTTCATAAGTTTAATCCATCACTCTTATTTCTTTGTATTTAATGTCTTCACCGGTTAATTCCTTATAAATTTCGGCGATTGCTTTCGATTTTTCGCTTTCTTTCGGCAGGTATCTGTATGTTAAAACCAAAGTATCGAAATTGACGAGCGGTGCAAAATATTTGAGTTTACGCGATTCGTCATAGGCGATTTGAGAGTTGCCGACTTCAATCCATCTTAAGGATTTTTTAATTTCACTGTTGATTGTCCAAGTCAGCGACGCGCTGAAAATTATTCCGAAAGCAAAAGCGTAAGCACGCACTTCTTTGGCGAGAAACCCTTTTGAAGCGTGAAGCGCACGAAAAGAATTTCGCAAAAAAATAACCGCCGTAAAAAGCGGCGTAAATCCCAACGCGCCAATTAAAATGATCAAACCAAACAAACTAAAAGGAAGCAAAACAATGCCGACCGCAAGCGAAACTATTCCGCCCAAGAAAAAAAGTCCGGCTAAAAATCCGTTCAGCCATTTGAGTTTTTCACCGAAAATCAACCACGCCGCCATCGCCATTACGCAGGCAAAACTCAGCAGATACGCAAAAGGTTTGTATTTGCGAACATTGCGACTCCTTCAAAGCCGCTTCCTTTGAAAACTATTGGGTCAAAAGCAAAACAAATCACCGGCAAAATCACGCCGAAAATCCAGTCGTAAACTCTTTGTTTTGAATTTCCCTGAGCCTGAAATTGACGTTTCCAGTAACCGATTTTTGTGGGTTTTGTCGGATTAAGTAATCCAAGTTGCTGCATAAATTTTCTCCTTGTTTTTCAGTTTTGTTTTTACCAGTCGTAGCAATATTGCCGACTTATCTTTTCGTCATTCATTCCCGATAATTCTTGAATTGCGTTTCTTAATTCTCTATTACTGTCATCAATTTCTCCGCAAGCCTTTAATCCCAATTTGTCAACGTTAATAAATGGTGCAAAATATCGCAGCTTTTCTTTATTTTCACGAATTACTGCCGCGTTCCCGTTTTCCATTTCGCGCAGGGATGTTTCAACATTTACATAAAAAACATAAGGCAAAACAAAGCTGAAAATTGCGCTCACCGCAACCAAATTAAAAAGCAAAAAATCCTTTGTCGTGGTTTCAGCAAAACTAATTGCTCTGATTGAGTTTCTAAAATAAACAAATGCCGCAAACAATGGTGTAAATCCCAAAATTCCGATCAAAATGATTAACCCAAACAAACTGAGCGGAAAAATTACAATTCCGACAATAAAGGAAATCGCCGAGCCGACCAAAAATAATCCGGCAAGAACGCCGTTAAACCACTTGAGTTTTCGCCCAAATAACAAAAAAAGCATCATCAAAACTATTGACGAAAAACTAATCAAGTAAGCAAACGGCTTGTATTCCCCCAAAATCGCGCCATTGTGTGACATTGCGCCTTTGAAAACTAAAGGATCAAAGAAGCAACAAGCCGTAGGCAAAACAACTCCGAAAATCCAATCGAATATCTTTTGTTTTCTGGTTAATTCAGTCTGAAATTGCCGTTTCCAAAATTTGACTTTTAACGCCGGAAATAACTCTAAATCCGATTCTTTATTTAGTTCCTGTGCTTGCATAAATTTCCTCCTTGTTTTTCCTAATTCACGCTGACTCTCGACGATTGTTCGGCGAGTATAAAGTAATACTGTTTGTGCAGAAAACTGTCTTCGCCAATCGAAAAGTCTTCGAGATATTTATCAATTTCGTAACAACTTAGCGCATTGCAGTCCAATAAGTCCGGCTCCGATAATGACGACATCATAAGTTTTCATAAATTTTGGTTTGATTGATAACGCTCAGTTTCCTTTCTTTCATATTCGGCAAACTCATACATTCCGACATAAACAAAGACAATTAAAATCAACGAGAGAGCGGATGCCGCGATTGCAAAAATCTTTATTCGACCGGTTTCTTTGCGAATAATTCCGACAAGCGTCGAAACGAAACTAATCATTGCTGTGAACGTCCACCAGATAATTCCGAAAATCGCAAAAACCATCATCAACAATCCGTCACCGGGCGTATGATCATCACCGTTACGAGGTGTCGGAATAATCATAATTATCGCAAGATACACCAAAAACGGCGTGACAAGTCCGAGCAAAGCAAAGATAAAACCAATCTTAAATGAAACCGGACTAATCTTCGGTTTTGTTTCATCAGGCAGATTATCCGGCATCGTAATATATTCTTTTTCAATCATTAGCCAAACGACGCGTATAAATTAAAGATTTGCTGTGGTTGCGGCATTTTCCAAACCAAAATAATTACGTTTATGCCACAAACTGTCTTCGTCGCCAACCAGAATCGCTTCGATTGCGTGGTCAATTCCGTAGCCTTCACGAATATCGAGGCGCGGATTTTTCGCGTCCGGCGGCAAATCAAAAGCGATTTCGGATTCGATACTTTGACCGGCGGGAATTTTCTCTTCAAACGGCGGCGTTTGAATCGAAACCGTCAAATCTTCGGTTGGCGAAAATTGTCTTCCCTGCTCGTCAATGACGGTAAATTTCGGCGTAATCAGTGCGAGAGATTCGCGCCTTGCATCGTTCGAGATTTTTACTTTGGCAATGAAAAATTCATTCTGCGCGGTTAATCTGCCGAAGGTTTTCGATCTACGAACGCCCGAAAGCCGCGCGTTCAAATGACAATCGAGATAAAACCCGCAAAATTCCTTCGGTTCGTTTAAGCCGAGAGTTCTTTCGACACTGAAAATCGAACTCATCAAAAAAACAATGACGTAAAAACTAAACCAAACCGTCACACCGCCGAGAACAAAATGTTTCAGCCAGATGATTTTTTTCCAAAATGCCAAAGCCAGCAAAATCGCGGCGATAATCGTCCCGCCAATCGTCATCAATAATAAAATCGCGCCCATATTTTTATTGGTAGGCAGTTGGCAGCAGCAGTTGGCAGTTCTAAATTAAATACTGCCAACTGCTGCTGCCAACTGCCTACTTTCCTCCTTTCATCGCATTGATTAACGCTTCCATATGATTCAAGTAACGATTCAAGGCTTCGCGTCCGTCGGTTGTGATTCGATATTCAGTCAGCGGAACACGACCTTTGAATGATTTTTCGCACGTTAAATATCCGGCTTCTTCGAGCTTACGGGCGTGAACGCTGATGTTTCCGTCCGTCGTATTCAGCAGATTTTTCAAATCCGTGAACGACAAAGTTTCATTCGCTGCAAGCGCGGAAATTATTCCGAGCCGCATTCGTTCGTGAATCACTTTATCCAATTCGTTTGAAACATTTTCCGCCGCTTTTTCAATTCGCAAAGCGGATTTTTTCGGCGTTTCATCTTCCGAATCGTTATTTGTAAAAGCTAATTTTCTGATTGCCATAATTATTTTTTGCCCACGAAAAACACGAAATACACTAAAAAATCCTAAAAATATTTCGTTTCTTTCGTATTTTTCGTGGGCAATTCTCTTAACCGCCGAATTTTCGTCCAATGATAAATCCGAAAATGATGTGCAGAACGCCGAAACTTAACGCCATCATCAGTTGTCCGAAACCGGCGGGCAGAAAAAACGCGACTGCACCGAGCGCGATAAAGCACCAACCCATCAATGGAACGGCTTTGACCGAAAACGCGCCACCGCAGACGACTGCCGCGCCGTAACACAAAATCCACGTCGGAATCATCGCTTCAAAATCGCCGAACCGCCACAAACCGAGCGTGATAAAAACTCCGCACAGCATCGGCGGCAGCGAATTCATTAAAAGTTTTCGCGCCGGTGTCGAAAACAGCGAAGTTTTCGACAGTTTTGTCTTTTGCCACATTGCCAGTAAACCGATAAAAAACGCCAAAAATGCTTCCGTCAGCCAGACAATTAACCCACTGCGAATGTTACCTTGTGAATTTGCAATATAAGCCGCCGCCATCGCCGTCGCGCCCATCAAAATTCCGCCATAACCCGGAACACTCGTGAAAACTGCCGAGCGTTCCATCGTTTCGCGGATGAATTTTAAGTTTTCAAATGCGCGGTCGCCAATGTTTACCGGCTGATTCGTCTGCGCTTCATCTTTACGGATTGCCTGTGTTTGTGCCATATCTTTTTATGATGAATGTATATCAAGTAGTATTAATTGTCAAGAACTTTGTATTATAAAGTAGAAAAATAATCGAAATGCGGACATTCCTGTCCGCCGTTTCAGCGCAACATCAAATGGCAAAATGTCAGTCTTCTGAAAGTTTTTACGATGGCAAAGGCTTACGCATTCTTCGCAGAGCCTCGAAAGCGGCGGACAGGAGTGTCCGCGCTCCGGCTATTTCACAATTTGCCGGCGGGATTGATTTTCGCTGTTGTCGAGGTTCGGCAGTGCAAAATAAATGCCGACAATAATCAAGCCGAGTAACATTCCGATGGCAAATTTTCCCGGTCGCCGCGCGTAACGCCGCACGATTAAAATCACGGCAGCCAACAAAATCACGACGGGCAGCAGCGTCCAAACATTATTGGAAAAGCCAAAAACATTCGCTAAGGTGGGCGTGAACCAATTTTCGTAAAATAGAAATTTGCCCCAAAAGTTGTTATGCGGATATTTGAATTCGGGCGGCGCAAACGGAAAAGTGAGTGCCGGAATCGTGCAGAGCAGAAAGGAAATCGTGAACAAAAAGCCCTGCCAGAGATTTGAAAATTCGTAGATTTCGCCGTCGAAAAAAGAATCGAGCAGCAGCGGCAGAATAAAAATTAAATACCTCGCGCCGAACGCCCACCCGCCGTGCGCTGCGCCGTGTCCGCACAAAACGAGAATCGAAATAACAATCGCTGCAATTTTGACGCGATGGCGCAAAGTGCGTCTTTCACGCGAAGTAAAAAACGCCGCAATGGGCAAAAACAAAATCGGCGCATAGAAAAACAAGCCGCGAGACGGCGAGAACAGCAGTAAATAAATATTTGAAAGCGTCGGAAATCCAAAAACCGAAACGCTCTGTCCGGCGGCTTCGGGAAAAGATTCGTAAGCGTAGGAAAACACAAACGGCGAGTCGAAAATTACATAGTTATAAAGCAGTAAAAGTAATGCAAAAGGCAGTGCGCCCGCAACAAAAAAGAAAATATTCTGCCAACGGTTTTGATTGCGTTTGTCAGCGAAAAATATTCCCGTGCCGAAGATTATTACCGGCACGACCGCCGTGAATTCGCAGGTTACGGCAAGTCCGGAAAGAAGTCCGGCGACAAAGCAGTTTCGCAAAAAAATCCGTTCCGTGTCATAGAGCAAACGAAACGCAAAATAGAGCAGAACAGCAACAAAAACGTGTGAATAAAACAAAAGTGAATAAACAAACAGCGGCGTTCCGAAAAGAAGTATAGCAATCGAAGTCTCGTCCGAGTCGCGCCCGTAGAGCCATAAACCGAGAAAAAGCAGCGGCAAAGTCGAGAGAAAAAACCGCATTACAAACCAACTGATACGGATATTAGAAGCGTTCGGCGCACTGATAAACAATCTTGTCAGCGCATAAAAAGGCGCGGCAAGAATGGCAGTTCCCGGCGATTGATTTGAGTAAATTTTGTCGCCAACCTGTGCTGCATCAACATTTTTGCCGATCAAGTCCTGTGTCCGGCTAATGTCAAAAGAAGATTTTTCGACCAGCGAAACAGTCGTTGCCCAACGCGTCAATTCGTTTGCCGAACCGGTATTTGGAAACATCGGCAAAAGATATATTGATAAGAAAAAATAAATTGTGAGAATCCAGAGACCTTTATTTTTTTCCACTATTTTGCTTTTCGACGACCTCGACCATATTTTCGATGGGCGGTGCGTTTTTATCGGCAACCGAGAATGTCAGCCGCTTGCCCTGCATCTGAAAAACATTGCCGTTCCATTTATATCTCGAACGCGTAAAATACGTCGGGCAGCAAAGCTGTTCTTCATCGCCCGTGACTTTCGCCGTATCGAGTTCACCGACAATATAACGGTCTTGACCGTAAAGTTCAATATTAACTTCACCGTTTTCGACGCGAATGTCTTTCAATCCGCCGTCGGCGCGGTCACCCGTGCGAAAATACCAGAGCATTTCAGGCTGTTCGTTTTTCCAGGTGAAAACATAAACAAGTTGCGGAATCGCCGCGCCGCCGGTATCAACTTTGAGAATGACAAAGGCTTCGTCCTGACCGTCACCCGTCACGTCGAGAAATTTTGTCGTTACATACGAAAGCCCGATCTTCTTCTCCTCTTCAGACATCAGACGCTTGCCATTCTCCAAGACAACTTCTTTACTGTCAACGTCTTGCCAACCGTGCGGCAGCGGATATGAAAAGTTTTTAAAGTCGAACTTACCAATCGGTGAAGCGGTTGCCTTATTGCGGTCATCAGTCAGTTCGGCTTGTAAATTCGGAATTTTCGGCAGCAACGGCGAAGGTTCGAGAGTCGGTGTTGAAATAATCGGAACAGTCGGAGTAACATTTGTTTCCGTCTGCGCGGTTTGAACTTTCTGACCGCAGCCGGACACAAAAATCATCAGTCCCAAAAGCAAATAAATTGCTATAAATTTTGCAAAAGTTTTCATCAATTAATAATGCTGATTGAATTAAAAAAGAGGCGTGATAATTCAATCATAGCGAAATTTCGCCGCGATTCGCAAAACCAAAAAACTATTTTTTGCGTAAATGTCTGATTATAAAGTTATTACTCGCCTGGTGTAGAAAGTGCGAATAGGTCTGGAGTTCTAAAAAAGGAACGCGAACCAAAGTTCGCGTTCCTTTTTTAGACAATTTTTGATTACGCCCGTGTCAAACTTCGATATTTTAATCGGTGCGGCTGGTCGGCATCGTGTCCGAGACGGCGTTTGCGGTCGGCTTCGTATTCGGTGTAATTTCCGTCAAAGAATTCGACTTTTGAATCGCCTTCAAAGGCAAGAATGTGCGTTGCAATTCTGTCCAAAAACCAGCGGTCGTGGGAAATAACAACAGCGCAGCCGCCGAAGTTTTCTAATGCTTCTTCCAGTGCGCGCATCGTGTTCACGTCCAAATCGTTCGTCGGTTCGTCCAAAAGCAAGACGTTTGCGCCCGACTTTAACATTTTCGCCAAATGCACGCGGTTGCGTTCGCCGCCTGAAAGCTGTCCGACGAATTTCTGCTGATCGCTGCCGCCGAAATTGAAACGCGAAACGTAAGCGCGTGAATTCATTTCGCGTTTGCCGAGTTGGATTAAATCAAGTCCGTCGGTGATTTCGTCAAAAACCGTTTTGTCGGCGGCGAGTGAATCGCGCGATTGGTCAACGTAGCCGAGTTTGACTGTTTCGCCGACACGAAAATCGCCCGCGTCGGCGTTATCTTGTCCTGTAATCAGTCGGAAAAGCGTCGTTTTCCCTGCGCCGTTCGGACCGATCACGCCGACGATTCCGCCTTTCGGCAAAGAAAATTCGAGATTTTCAAACAATAATTTATCACCGTAAGCCTTTGAAACTCCGTGCGCTTCGATGACAATATCGCCCAATCTTTCACCGGGCGGAATATAGATTTCGAGCGTTTCGTTACGCGTTTCGGTTTCTTCAGCGACGAGTTTTTCGTAATCGTTGATACGCGCTTTTGATTTCGCGTGACGACCTTTCGGCGACATCCGAATCCATTCGAGTTCGCGCTCCAGAGTCTTCAGACGCTTGTCTTCGCTCTTCTGTTCCTGTCCGAGACGCTGCGATTTTTGCTCCAGCCACGACGTATAATTTCCCTGATACGGAATGCCTTCGCCGCGATCAAGTTCGAGAATCCAACCCGCGATATTGTCGAGAAAATATCGGTCGTGCGTGACTGCGATAATCGTGCCTTCATACTTCTGCAAATGCTGTTCGAGCCACGAAACCGTCTCCGCGTCCAAATGGTTCGTCGGTTCGTCGAGCAGTAAAACATCAGGTTTTTGCAGCAGCAGACGACAGAGCGCAACGCGACGTTTTTCGCCGCCTGACAGATTGACAATCGGCGTTTCCGGCGGCGGACAACGGAGCGCGTCCATCGCCATTTCCAGCCGCGAATCCAAATCCCAAGCGTCGGCGTGGTCTAATTTTTCCTGCACTTCGCCCTGCCGTTCGATCAGCGCGTTCATCTCGTCATCGGTCATTTCTTCGGCGAATTTCGCGTTAATTTCTTCAAATTCCTTGAGTAAATTAACCGTGCCTTGAACCGCTTCTTCAACGATTTCCTTAACCGTTTTCGATTCGTCGAGCTTCGGTTCCTGCTCTAAATAACCGACCGAATAACCTTTTGAAAACACGACTTCGCCGTTAAATTCCTTGTCCGTTCCGGCGATAATCCGCAAAAGCGAAGATTTCCCCGAACCGTTCAAACCGAGAACGCCGATTTTCGCGCCGTAAAAAAATGATAAATAAATGTCTTTGAGAACAGGTTTTTTATCGTAAAACTTGCTCAACTTGACCATCGAAAAAATGATTTTGTTAGGTTCTTGATTGCTCATAATTTAATTTGAAAACGGATATTCTAACACTTTGAGGCGGCAGACAAAAATCAAGTTTGAGACAAGAGTAATTTTTCAATTTTGTTATTAAAAATTCCTTTCAAAACTAAAATTTTTCTCCCGGATATTACATTCCAAGTTTATATTATCCTCTTGAATTTCCTTTGTATGGTGAAATGAAAGAACGAATTATCCTTTTAGTTGATGAAAATGAGGACGGTCTTTTGCTGCTCAAGGAATGTTTTTCTCACGATTATCAAGTAATTTCGGCGCGTTTCGGCAAGGAAGTGTTGGGTTTACTGTTATTGAATAATGCTGACGTAATTTTCGGTTGTCTGGAAATGGATAAGATGTCGGGACTTGATTTGTTCAGGCAGTCGCGCGTTTCTCAGCCGGAAGCGATTCGAATTTTGGCTGCCGAACATCAAGACCTTGAAAATACTCATAAAGACATCACCGAAGCCGCCGTTTATCAAATCATTCGTAAACCGTAGCATTCGACTACATTGCTTTTGTTGGTCAGACGTGCGTTAGAAAGCCGTGAATTGGCGCAGCGGCATCGTTATCTGAGCCGTGCTTTGAAGTTTTCCGATTCGATTTGAAATAAGCACGGCGACGTTTGTCGTGGCGGTCGGCGACTGCGCGACGCGGGGCGGAATTCTTGCGACTGCGCCGAATCCCTCAGATTCTGTCGGTTTACGGTTTTTGAAACGCGCTCCGGGCGGTTCGCCGGGCAGCGGATAATCACATAAACTCATAAACGGCAGGTTAATGCGCCAATTTCCACTTTGAATAAACTCTCACAAAAGGATTATTTACGGTTAGTTAAATACAAGAGAATTGAAAGATTTAATTCAAAACTCGCCCAAGAAAGACACGAAAGACTCGAAAATCTAATTCAAAACTTTATCTAATTCGGGATAATTTATCCTTTTCGTACTTTTCGTGTCTTTCTTGGGTAGTAAATTTTTAACCCAAATTAATATTATTTATTTTCCCATTTGTTATTAGTTTCATCCGCATCCATAAATATTCCGCCGTCAAGAACGATGGATTTTATTTTCTTTTGGGCAGGAATGTTGACTGCTGCTTCTTTTTGATTGCTGTTCCAGATTTCAGGCGTTTGGTGTAATGTTTGGCTACTGCCGTCGTCATATTTGACGACCACATTAACCGGCGCGGCAAATCCTCCGATATTGTTTATCGTCAACGTATAACCGCTATTTGACGGCGCGACGTTTCCAACCGCGAAATCAATGTAGCCGTTGCTGAAAAACCAATTATTGAAAAACCAATTGTAGTTTTTCCCCGAAGCACTGTTAAAAGAATTGAACATATCCCACGGTAGAGGATGTTTGCCGTGCCAGCGCGACATAAATTCGTAGAGGCTTTTTTTGAACACTTCGTCGCCCATCAAATCTTTAATCGCCAGATAACCGAGCGCGGCTTTGCCGTATTCATTGTTGAAAAATCCGTTGCCGACCCGCGCATCGCCGGGAATAATAATCGGTAAATCCTGGTCTGCCGAAGGATCCCCAATCCAGCCGGCAACGCGAAATTGTTTGAAAAAGGCATCCGCAGTTTTATCGCCCAGATCAACTCTGCCGATCATATATTCAAACGCCGTCGTCCAGCCTTCATCCATAAAACCGTAACGCTGTTCGTTAATGCCCATATAAAACGGAAACCACGAATGCAGCAGTTCGTGTTCGACGATAAATCTGGTAAAGTTCGGATTTTTTTGCGAACTGTCGTTGACCATCATCGGATACTCCATATCGGCGACACCGCGCACAATCGTCGTTTTGTTATATGGATAAGGCACTCCGGGATAATTGTTTGATGCCCAATCGAGCGCGTGTTTGCCGTATTCGACCATTTTCTCAAAATCTTTGGCTTCGACATTGTAGGCGGACTGGACACTCGCGCGGCGTTTGGTCGCGTTGTCAACGACAACACTGCCGCCGTCCCAAATGTAATGATTGCTGAGTGAAAGTGCGACATCCGAAACATTTTCGGCTTTCCATTTCCAGGTTACGGTGTCTTTTTGCGCGGTTACTTTATTGCCGTTTAATTCATCTAAAGTCGCAATACGCACGACATCATCGCTCGTGTAAGATTTTTTCAAGCGTTCGGCAAACTGCGGCTGCAATGTTTCGTCGGCATTCAGCAAATCGCCGGTCGCCCAGACAACGTAATTTTTGGGAACATTAACCTCAAATGCGTAGTTGTTGAAATCGTTGTAAAATTCGTGTCCTTCGGTAAAGCTCGTTAAATCCCATCCGTTGATGTCGTCATAGACATCAACACGCGGATAAAAATAAGCAAGAAAAAACGAGGTCGGATCGAGTGCGCCTTCCCGACCGCTCTCGACCGAAACATCAAAATGCCATTTAAACGCAATTTTTACCGAGTCACGCGAAGCCAGTTTGCGGTCTAATTTCACATTTTGCAGAGTATTTCCTCTTCCCTGTTTCCATTCCTTCACTTTGCCGTTTTCACGATATTCGTCAATCTGAACACCCGAACTAAGGTATTCGGGAGAAACCGGCTGTTCGCGCGCCGCTTCGGGTGTGTGCGAATTGAGCGTTAATCTGAAAACGATATTTTCGAGCGTGTTCGGACTGTTGTTGGTATAAGTGATTTCCTCAGTTCCCGAAACTGTTCGATTAGGCGGCGCGACGCTGATATTTATGCGGTAATCGGCAGTGTTTTGCCAGTAATTTTTCCCCGGTCTGCCGTCGCTGTTTCTCGTTTCATTCTTAAAAGCCGCTTTCACATCACGCGGTTGATACAATTCCTGAGCAGACAAATTTGCCCACGCAAACAACAATAATAAAATTAAAACTATATTTTTATTCATTTTTATCACTTCTGAAATCAACTGAATACGTTGAATTCAATTATTTCGATTGAGCTTATTTTGAGTAATATTCAAACTTTTTTCTGACCGAAAAACTTTGCAAAATCGAATTTCAAAGTAATACGTCTAAAGCATCGAAATTGTTATGCTCAAACCGAAATTTAACTACACAAAACCAAACTCACTGCTAAAAACGACACAAAAACACTTTATAAAAAAATTCCGGCATCTGTTTCTATAGTAGCGACACCTTAACATTAAAAGGATTTCGCTTGAATAAACTTATAATTGAAAGTTGTTTTGACAGACAAACTAACTAACACTATTCCATCAAAATCATATTTCTATTATAATTATTTATTCGTTGATAACTTTATATTTCCCAAAAGCATCGGCGGAGGAAGGAAAAAATTATGCTGAATGAAACTGTGATGACAACTACAGAACCTGCTTTTACAATTTCAAATTACGCCGTCAAAGACGATGAAATTCCCGCATTTCGGGATATGAAATTTGAAAACATCAACGAACTGCACCTCGATCATCCGGGCGCAAGCGACGCGGAATACAGGAAAAGGCGCAATTATATCGCGTCTCTGGCGAAAAAATTCCGCGAAACCGGTTCAATTACGGACGTTGATTATAACGAGCAGGAGCAGCGCGTGTGGCAAATAGTCGCCGAACGTCTCGAAGATTTACAGCAACAATACGCTTCGCCGTTTTATTTGCAAGCCAAGAAGGATTTGGGCATCACGACGAAGCGCATTCCGCAATTGTCGGAAATGAATCGCCGTTTGAAAGAACTCACTGGTTTTCGTCTCGCGCCGATTGAAGGTTTGGTTGAAACGCGCGGATTTCTCTCGTGGCTTTCATATCGCGTGATGCTTTCGACGCAGTATATTCGCCACGATTCCAAGCCCGAATACACGCCCGAACCGGACATCGTTCACGAATCAATCGGACATATTCCGATGTTCACAAATAAGAATTTCGCCGACTTTTCGCAGTTCATCGGACACGGCGCACGAATCGCAACAGACAAACAATTAGAAGAATTAGGCAGACTTTACTGGTTCACCGTCGAATTCGGAATGGTCGAACACGAAGGCGAAATCAAAGCCTACGGCGCAGGACTTTTATCTTCGTTTGGAGAATTGGAACACGCTTTTTCCGACCAAGTTGACCGCCGCAAATTCGATTTGGAAGAAGTTATCAACCAAGATTACAGCTATTCCGATATGCAGAAAATTTTATACGTCATTCCGAGTTATGCGGAACTCAAAGAACAGACGCGCAAATATATCGAAAGTTTTAGCAAAAAGTAGTATTTTGGAATTATGGAAAATTTAATTGAATCTAATCCGAAAATAATGTTCGGCAAACCCGTGATAAAAGGAACACGAATTACAGTCGAGTTGATTTTAGAAAAAATCGGCAACGGCGAAACGGTTGATGCGATTTTGTCTTCTTATCCGCATCTCAACCGTGAACAGGTTTTGGCGTGTGTTAAATTTGCCAAAAAATCATTGAGTCTTGAAACCGTTTATCCGTTGGCGACTGTATGAAAATTTTGGCGGACGAAAATATCGAACGCGAATTTGTCGAAGCGTTGAAAGCAGCGGATTTTGATGTTTTATCGGTTTGGGAAAGTTATATTGGTTTTGCAGACGACGATATTTTATAAATTGCCGTCGAGCAAAAAGCGGTAATTCTGACTTACGACACCGATTTTGGCGAATTGGTTTTTCGCTTTAATTTAAAATCACACGGCATAATTCTATTGCGTGTTCACGGCTTGAATTTGACTGAGAAAATAGGTAAAACGATTCTCGCTATCCGCGAACACGAGTCGGAACTCGAAAACGCTTTTACAGTAATTTCGGAAAATTCCGTGCGGATCAGAAAAAGTTTTTAGAAAATTTATGCGACATATTCAGCGTTCAATGCGGGCTTTTGATTTGTCTCAATTAGATTAAAATAGAAATTATGATGAAAACTCTTGAAGCTGTAATTGACGTGAACGGAAAAGTTAGTTTACTCGAAAATATTAGTCTGCCAAAAGCAAGACGCGCCTTGCTGACGATTCTCGATGATGAGCCGCAAGAAATCAAAAGCAAAGTTTTTGCGAGCAATCGGGAACTGCTGAACGCGCTTAATGATGCTTACGCAAATGATACGGATGAAGAGGAAAAAGAATTTCTCCGGTTGGCGCAAATCAAGCAGTCGCAAATTTTAGACGAATGGAAATAAATCAAGGCGACATCTTTTGGTTCGATGCCGGAGAACCGCGAGGTTCGTCGCCGGCATATTCGCGTCCGGTCGCGGTGATTCAAAACAATGTTTTCAACCGCAGTCCGCTTGGCACGATTTTGGCTTGCGCTTTGACAACTAATTTGCGCCGCGCCAAAGCACCGGGAAATGTTTTGCTGAATGAAGACGAAGCCGACTTGAATAAGCAAAGCGTCGTTGTCGTTTCGCAAGTTTTGACCATTGATAAATCTGAACTGATTGACAAAATCGGCAGTTTATCAAAACAGCGAATTAACGAAATTCTCGAAGGCATCAAACTTTTAACCGAACCGCGTGATAGTGACGAGGAAATTGAATAAAAATTTATGCGACACATTTATCGTTCAGTTCCGCTTTTGATTTGTCTGACGGTTCTGTTTGCGTCGGGCGCAGGAGCGTTTAAGTTATTTATGAAAAATCAAGATTCAACGGAGAACCTCGGCGAAATTCTCAGCGTTTTGGAAGATATGAAACGTGCGGGAATTATTGAAAAATATGCAATTGGCGGCGCATTTGCGGCGATTTTGCATTATGAGCCGATTGCGACGATTAATCTTGATGTTTTCTTTTTCTGCGAGAAAAAAATGACAGCCCGATTTTGAGTCTGAATGCGATTTACGATTTTGCCAAGCAAAAAGGCTTTTCCTTTGACCACGAATTTATTAACATTCACGGTTGGCTGGTGCAGTTTGTCGAAGCCAGTCACAGCGCATTGTGGACGGAAGGCATCGAGAACGCGGACACGATAAAAATCGAAGATTCGAGCGTTTCGGTGATCGGCAAAGAACATCTCGTGGCAATGTGGCTTTACGCCGGCAGAGCAAAGGATTATCAGAAAATAACGATGTTTTGGGAAGCCGGATTTTTAGACGAAGAGAAATTATTTGATATTCTCGAAAGACACGATTTAAGACAAAAGTGGAACAAAGAAAAGTGGAGATTCGCCGATGAAGAATAATTTACAGACGAAAGTTATCACCGACTTAAAACGGCGCAAAAAAACTTCGCGTGAATTTTTGCGATCACTTTCGCCAACCGAAAAAATCGCCAAACTCTTTGACTTGCAAGAGCAATACTACAAAATGCTCAAAATCCGCGAACAAAACGGCGGACGCGAAATCCCCGAAAAATGGCGCAAATGGCACACGGCGCGATATGAAAATATTTGATTGATTTAAGAATAGTAAATTATATGCGACACATTCACCATTCAATTTTGCTTTTGATTTGCCTGACGGTTTTGTTCGCGTCTTTTGTCGGGGCGCAGGAAAAACGGTTGAATGATTTATTGCTAATCAGAGTTAATGAAAAAGTTGGATTTATTGATAAAACTGGCAAAGTTATTATCGAACCGCAGTTTGAAGACGCTCAAGAATTTTCTGAAGGACTTGCTCCGGTAAAGGTAAAGGAGAAATGGGGATTTATAAACGAATTTGGAAAGATTGTTATTGAACCGAATTTTGATATGGTATTCAGACCTTTTCACGAAGGTATTTCGGATGTTCGTATTGGGCAAAAATGGGGTTTCATTGATAACACGGGAAAATTCATTATTGAGCCTAAATTTGAATCTGTCGGGAAATTTTCTGACGGCGTTTTTCCCGTTCTTTTGGAAAGCAAAACAAATGAAAGCGGAGACAAACCTTTCTACCTGCAAAAGTGGATTTACATTGATAAATCAGGAAAGCAAATTTTCGATAAAACATTCTACTACGCAGACAGTTTTGTAAATGATCGGGCATTTGTAAAAGTTGGTTTCGATGAATGGGTTTTAATTGATAAAACAGGAAATGAAATTACGAAGAAGCATTTTGATAGCTTTGACAGTTACGGGATGTTTTCAGAAGGACTCGTTGCCGTTAAGGTAAAGAAAAAATACGGTTTTATTGATAGAAATGGCAAGTTTATTATCAAACCGCAATTTGATTATGCCGACAATTTTTCAGAAGGTTTGGCTTCAGTAAGAATCGGATGTAACTACGGTTTTATAAATACCAAAGGCAAAATCGTTATTCAGCCGCAGTATAGTTTTGCAGGAAAGTTTTCTGACGGATTAGCCTCGGCTTCTTTAGCAAAAGGAAATGGCATAAATTTCAAAAGCAAAGAAAAAATTTATCAACTTTGTTCTCGTAGTTTAGGTTTAACGGGCTACATTGATATAACCGGCAAAATGATTATTGAGCCGCAATTTGGAAGTGGTTTTGAATTCAAAAACGGAATAGCAATGGTATCTTTTGGTGAGGGTGATAATCTCGATTACATAGGAAAAAGAGGTTACATAGACAAAAAAGGAAATTACATTTGGCAGCCGACAAGATAAAAATTTTATAAAGAGGCAATAATTATGAAAGACGAAAAAAATCCATTAGGTTTGAAAAAAATACATCATCTCGAATTCTTCGTCGGCAATGCGAAGCAGGCGGAGTTTTATTATCGGAAGGCGTTCGGGTTTTCGCAGGCGGCTTATACGGGACTCGAAACGGGCAACCGAGAAACGACGAGTTATGTGATGCGGCAGAATCGCGTCAATCTCGTTTTTACTACGCCGCTGTCGCCCGATCATTTCGGCAGCGAGCATATTAAACAGCACGGCGACGGCGTTTATGACATCGCGTTTCAGGTCGAAGATGCCGATCACGCTTACGCGGAAGCGATCAAACGCGGCGCGAAATCGGCGATGGAACCGCACGATATGACGGACGAAAACGGCTCGGTTCGCCGCGCCGCGATTCACACTTACGGCGACACGATTCATTCGTTTATTTCCTACGCGCCGCAGAAAAAACCGATGCTCGTCGGCGAAACGGTCGGCGACACTTCGATGAATCTGACCGCCGTTTCACACGCGACGGCGGCGGCGACCGCGCCCGAAGAAAATAAATACTGTTATTCAGGGACATTTTTGCCCGGATTTGCCGCCAGAGAAGTTAAAGGCGAAGATGTCGGCGTAGTTTTGGTTGACCATACCGTCGGCAACGTCGAACTCGGCAAAATGAATTACTGGTGCGATTTTTACCGCGACGTTCTCGGATTTTTCCGCTACATCACGTTTGACGACGACGACATTTCGACCGAATATTCCGCGCTGATGTCAATCGTAATGTCGGACGGCGGACACAATATCAAAATGCCGATCAACGAACCGGCGGAAGGCAAAAAGAAAAGCCAGATCGAAGAATATCTCGATTATTACAAAACTCCCGGCGTTCAGCACATCGCGCTGCTCTGCAAAGACATCGTTTCGACGGTCGAAAAATTACAGGCAAACGGCATCGAATTCCTGCGCGTTCCCGATTCTTATTACGCCGAAATTCCGGCGCGAGTCGGCGAAATTGACGAAAACATCGAAGACTTGAAACGCCTCGGAATCCTCGTTGACTGCGACGAAGAAGGTTATCTGTTACAAATTTTCACCAAACCCGTCGAAGACCGACCGACCGTTTTCTTTGAAATTTTGCAGCGTAAAGGCTGTAAAGGCTTCGGCAAGGGAAACTTCAAGGCTCTGTTCGTTTCGATTGAAGAAGAACAGGCGAAACGCGGTAATTTGTAAAGATTAACCTAGTTAAAGGAGTAAAGTATTATGAAAAAAGCTGATTTATATGAACAATTTTGGAATGAATTCTTTAATTTACATGAAAGTAAAACAGCTATTCATTCAAATACAAAACCAACTGATCGTGGGTCCTTATATTTAGGTTCAAATTTTAAGGGGTTAAGTTTCTGGTATCGGATTAAAAACACTCAAATTGACGTAGCTTTATACATTTCACGTCCAGACAAAATCGAAAATAAGAAAATTTTTAACGAATTACAGAATCATCTAACTGAAATAGAAAAAAACTTTGGTGGAAAATTTGTTTGGGAAGAACTCCCAAGCAAAAACGATTGTCGTATTTATTTTGCAACTGAAGTCGGAGAACTAGAATATAAAAGAGATAAGTGGAAAGAAATCCAAATTAAAATGATTGACACAATGATTCGTTTTCAAAAATGCTTTTCCCCATATCTCGTAAAGTTTGACTAAGGAATGTGTAAAAAATAACTTGTAACATCAAATTAAAAGTCAAAGGCAGAAACCCGCGCGTGAGCAAGGGTGCAGAATGACTGCGGTTAGCACCCTTGCTCACGCGCGGGTTTCTGCCTTTTTATAACTTATTTTTTACACGTTCCTAAGTGAGATTTTTTCAGTGAAATCGCCCGCCACTGGAGCGCAAGCGGCTCGCTTGCACAAACGCGAAAGCGTTTGAACGGCGTTTGAGTTGAAATCAAGTTGAATAAAAAACGGCGCACGTTTTCGCGCCTTCGCGCTCAGGCAAGCGAGCCGCTTGCGCTCCAGTCGTTAGGAAAGCGAACCGTTTGCGTTCCAGTCGTTAAGACAGAAAAACAATGACACCGACGATCAAAGAAGAAAATTTAAAATATAACAGCGGATTCGGCATTGATTAGTTGGCGGAAAGATTAGAGAAAATTAAATAATCAGTTAAAATGAGCATTATGCAAACCGAAACGCTCGAAAAAACAACCGCGAAAGTCGCGCCGTATAACGATGTGGCGGAATTGATTGACCGCGAAGTTCACCAGAAAACGCTTGAGCAAATCAATGTGTTGGCGCGTGAGTATGAAATCCGCAATCCGTCGGAAGTTGCCGTATTTTTGAGTAAAAATAAATCTTTGATTGATTTGCTCGAAGAAATTCCGCCGCAGATTCGCAAGGTTTTCGGAAAAAAACAAAAATTGAATTTAGAATTTTTCTTTGATCCCGAAGACGCGACTTGGCATCGGCTTTTTGTGCGGATTCCGACAAAATTTGTGGCGAAAGAAAGTAACGATTTGTTGGACAAATTCAAAGAAAATTGGTGGTTTGACAACGAAGACCGCTCAAACTCGAAACTTTCCGTCAGATTGAGGTTTGTCAAATGATTTTTGATTGGAACGACTTTCGCGCCTTAGCTGAGGAATTGCGACAAAGAGAAGATGAATCCGCGAAAAGAACGGCGATTAGTCGGCTTTATTACGCGATTTACTGGCGGGCGAGAAATCTTTTGGAAGATGAAGGTTTTATTTATCGGCGGAGCGAACAATCGCATCAGCAAATTTGGCAGGAATTCAGACATCGCGGCAGAACGCACCGGGCGATTGGAAATTTTGGAATTGATTTGAGAGATAGTCGTGTCGAAGCCGATTATTTTACGGAAATTGATGACATTGCCGCGTTGACCGATTCATCTTTTGAAATCGCCGAAAAAATCACCGTCTATTTACAGCAAATCGAAAAGAAAACGGAAAACTAATAACACTTCCAACCGGCGAAAGTGTGAAATTTTATAAGAAAGTCAGCCGCGAACAAACTCGAAATTTTACGAAATAAGAGAATAAATTTCAGCCACAGATTCACACAGATAAAAACGGATAAATTCAATTTGATCTTATCTTTCTTAAATCTGTGTTTATCTGTGTAAATCTGTGGCTGAAATTCTTTTCCGTGTCTTTTCACGTTTGCTGACATCCAAAATTTAATAGACAATTTGCGCCTGAATGTGAAAAAATTAGTTCGTAATGATTTGCGAACAAAAGGGTAGGTTGTTAATTAATTCTCCAATGGCGGCTGAATGCGGAGTTTCGGTGGTTATTCCCGTGCGGAATGAGGCGGAAACTTTAGTTTCGACGCTTTCGGCTTTTATTAATCAAAAAAATTTAAACGGCAGTGCGCTTGATCCGCGAAGTTTTGAGCTGATAATTTTAGCCAATAACTGCACGGACGATTCGGCGGAAGTTGTCAGAAAATTTCAGCGTGAACATCCGCGTTTGCAGTTGCGGCTTGCCGAAATATCGCTGGCGGCGAAAGATGCCAATGTCGGTTCGGTGCGGCGTTTGCTGATGAACGAAGCATTTTTTCGTTTCAAAATCGCATCAAAAAACGGCGTAATTTTGACGACTGACGGCGATACGCAGGTGGCTGATGATTGGATTGCGGCAAACTTACGCGAGATCGAATCGGGCGCGGAAGCGGTCGGCGGTCGAATAATTATTGCGCCGGACGAGTTGGCAAAAATGGACGCGAAATGCCGCGAATTTCATTTACAGGACGAAGATTACAGGATGTTGGCGGCAGAAATCGAAGCGTTGATTGACGACATTCCGCACGACACCGCGCCGCGTCATCATCAGCATTTTAACGGGAGTTTCGCGGTTAAAACCGACGTTTACGAAAAAGCGGGCGGCGTTCCGAAGGTTAAATATTTAGAAGATGTTGCGTTTTACGAATCGTTACAGCGCATTGACGCAAAAGTTCGTCACAGTCCGCTGGTCGAGGTTTTTACTTCATCACGCCGCGACGGGCGCAGCGAGGTCGGACTTTCGTATCAGTTGAAAGTGTGGGAGAAATTAGGCGAACACGGCGCGGATTTTTTAGTCGAGCCGGCGCAGTCAATTGAAAAAAGATTACAGGCGAAAAGAAAACTGCGCGGGATGTGGCGGCAAGTCGGCGCGAACAATTTTCCGACGAACGCCGAAGCGATAAATTTGAGCCGAATCTTACTGATTCCGACCGAGTTTTTGGTCAACGAATTGGACAATTCAAAAACATTCGGCAATTTGTATGAACAAATCCTGCGCGAACAGCATCGCGTCGGCGAATGGCAAAAACGACACCCGCCTGCTGCGCTGAAAATCGCTTTGAAGGAGTTAAGTAAGATTATCGAACATTGGCGAATTGTTGCAAATAAGGCACATCAAAGTTTTTCCCAAACGTCGAGCCGGTAATTTTCTTCGCGCTTTTCGTTCAATTTTCGCATCTTGCCGCCCGCAAATTCGGCGAATGAATCGTGAACTTCGTCGCCGGTCTGCGGGTAATCGTGAACCGGTGGCAGCCAGTGAACGAGCATAATTTGTCCGTTTTCTTTGAGATGCGCGAAAAGTTTTTCCATCGCCGTTTGCCAATCCTGCGGCGCGAGATAATAGCCGACTTCGGAAACTAAAATCAGATCAAAATTTTCGTCGGGAAATTCCTGCGGCACGCTCATCTTTTGAAACGTAATTTGCGGAAAATTTTTGCACCGCTGACGCGCCTGTGCGAGAGCTTTTTCGGAAACATCAACGGCTAAAATCTTTCCGCATTTTTCAGCTAATTTCTCGGTCAAAACGCCGATTGAACAGCCGATTTCAAAAGCGTTTTCGTAATGCTCACGCGGCAGAAATTCGATTGTCGCCGCGTATTTTTCGGCTTCATACTCGCTCGTCGTAAAATCCCACGGATCATCTTTCGCTGCGTAAACGTCTTCAAAATATTTTTCGGTCAGAGTCTGTTTTTGAGTCATAATATTAAAACTAAATCCGTCTGACTGGAGCGCGGGGCATCCCTGCTTGCAATGAGCGGTGTTTTTTACCGCGAACAAGCGTTCGTCATTCGACGAGTTGAAATTAAACTAATATTTTCACGCACGAGCGTTTCAGTTTAATTTAAGATTCAGATTAACCGTCGCTTTTTCGCGTTTGAAGCAAACACTCAATGCAAGCAGGGATGCCCCGCGCTCCAGTCAAACGGTCACATTTTTCAAATAAAGCTCAAACGGCGCGGCAAAGTTTGCTAAAACTTGTTCTGACAACCGAAAGCCGTGCGGATCATCGTCAATTAAATCAGTCGTTTGCGAACGGTGTGCGCGAATCGCTTGCTGCTTGATTCCGACGACTGAAGTTATGTCTAAACGAAACGCTGTAACTTCCGTTTGCAGAGGAGCGTCGTCACTTTCCGCGAGTTCATAAAGCCAAATCGGATACTCGATAATTTTCACATCGTCAGTTTTCGCCGCGTTAAATAATTGATACGCCGCGCGATGATCGGGATGCGGATCGCGCCGCCACGGGACGAAAATCGTCTGCGGATTGGAATTCGTTAAATATTCGCGGCAGTGCGCGACCGTTTCATCAAATAGCGGCGAATCTTCGTTCGGCACATTGCGGTCGGGATAACGAAAAAATGTAATGCATGATTCATCCACGCCTAAAATATTCGCCGCTTCGATTAATTCGTTTTCGCGCAAGTTACGCAGTTTTTCCTTCGGGAATTTTATCGAATTCGGGTGCGAAAGTGTGCCATCACTGACGACTAAAATCTCAACCTCTGCGCCGATTTTTCGCAACAGCGCAATCGCTCCGCCGCAGCCTAAAGATTCGTCGTCAGGATGCGGCGCGACGAACAAAGTTTTACCGAAAGTTTGGACAAATTCCGCCGGTTCAAGCGTGATTTCTTCTGCGTTGGTGAGATAAAGTTTTTTATTTCGCATAAATAACAAAGATATTACGAATGCTTACAATTTGGCGGGCGCGGAAACCGCAACCCTTCCTGACCTGTTAATTTTTGGAAACGGTCTTTTTACTTGTTACCAAAATTTAACTGCGAGTATAAAATTCAAGATAAAGTCAATTTCAGGTCAGGAAGGGTTGCGGTTTCCGCGCCCGCTGATTTTATGCCTAAATTATCTCCATAAATCATCCGCCGGTGTTTTGCTTTCCAGAACATAGCGTCCGGCATCGGCAAGCGCGGCATCGGGCGCGGGTTGGCGCAGATAAATCGTTAAATCGCGGATGATGCGCTCAAAGTGAAACGGCTGATTCAAGCCTCGTGCGCCAACCGATTTTTGACAGAGATTCATTGTTTCAACGCAGATTTTTTCAATCGCGGAACGCATCATATTGGCGTAGGCGAGAAAATTTTCGCTTCTCTCATTCGATGGATTTTTCATATATTCGTCCAATTGTTCCGCCGCCGATTTGAGCCATAAATTGCCAGTTTCAATCAAAATCGCCATCTCGCCGAGCCGCGTTTTTTGATACGGATCGTCAATGCGCCCAAGCATTTGCAGGTATTTGCGCGTTTCGTCGAAAATCGCTTCCGCCGCGCCAAATTGGACTGCCGCAAACCGAATCGAACCGCCTGAAAACCACGGCTGTTCATAATAATTTCCTGTCGAGCCGAGCAAATTTTTGCCTTCGATTTCCGCGTCCGTAAAGTCCATTTTGAACGAGCGCGTCGCCCGCATTCCCATCGGATTCCACCACAAAGCGTCAGCTTTTGTTTTAATTTCGTCGAGCGGCACAATTGACATCTGCCAGCCGCCGTCGGGCAGCGCACCGTTGACAATCGGGCGCGTCACAAAATCCGTTCCGGTCGCAAAGGTCTTCGCGCCGGTGAATCGAAATTTGCCGTTTTCGTGCAGCGAAATCTTCACGCCGTCGCCCGCTTCCGTGTTCCAAACGCCGAATAATCTGCCGTTTTTCGCGTCCGCCGCAAACCGTTCGATTTGTTCGTCCGAGCCGAAAAGTTTGATTAACAGCAGCGCGTTAAAATGACCTTCGTAAACGCGCCCGACGACCAGATTGCCGCGTCCGAAATGTTTGAGAATCTGCAAAAGTGCGTGATTTGCTCCGGCTTCCAAACCGAGATTTGCGCCGCCGAATCTCTTCGGCAGAGGCGCGGACAACAAAGAGTTTTCGGAAATTTTTCGCAGAGTTTCGACCGGAAATTTGTCAACCGAATCGGTCGCCGCCGCTTCTGCAAACGCTTCGTCGCCGATTTTTTTGGCGCGAAAGATCAATTCATCAAGCGACGTTTTTTTTTCAACAGCGGTCGCTGCGCCGTTATACTTTAATGTTTCAACAGGCATTTCTTTAAGACTAATTTATCCGATGCAATTAGGCAATAATTATTTATCCGCGTTGATTTACGGCGATAATTTCATCAGCTAACGGCTGGTAAATTTCCCGCTCGCCATTTTTGTCTGCGTAATCCCATAAACCGTTGTGACAATGGCGGTTGTCGTCCCAACCCGGATGATTAACAACCGGATACAGACATACGCCTTCGACCGGAAAGCCGCGCG
The DNA here is from genome assembly GCA_965247805.1 of Pyrinomonadaceae bacterium. Taxonomy (GTDB): domain Bacteria; phylum Acidobacteriota; class Blastocatellia; order Pyrinomonadales; family Pyrinomonadaceae; genus JAFDVJ01. The sequence continues at coordinate 459,640 of OZ252034.1, read as the reverse complement.
ATTCGGCGATTTTTGTCTGTTCGTAAATGTATCGAAACCAATCGGCGCGGGCGACGTTTTCGATGCCGGTTTCGGCGATGAAGATTGGTCTTTGGTAGCGTGTTTTGTAATTTTCGATCAGTTCGTGAAACGGCTGATAATTTTTGTGATGCCGGTAAATTCTCCTTCCCGAAGGATGCCGCCATTGATTGTTAAAATAATAATTTAAGCCGATAATATCGAGATATTCGGGCTTGCCGCCGAGTCCCGGTTCGCGTTTTCCGATCAGCATATCAAGCGCGTGAAACTGCGATTCGTGGTAATTTTTCGCGTCTCTGATCGCCCAATCCTTTTGAATTGAAGACGCAACGCGAATCGCCGGATCAGTCTGCACAAAGCGCGTATCGGGAAATTGTGCGCGAATCGCCTCCGTCGCGTAAATTGTGGCGCGAACCAACTGTCGTTTAAGTTCGTTGCCGCGTCCGTGTTCAAAAGGGTAAAATCCGCCGACATCTGCGGCAATCCACGCAAAAAACGAGATTTCGTTGGTTGGGCAGAGATATAAGGTTTGATTAGTTTTATTTTTTAGATATTCAGCGACTGCGACGGAAAATTTTGTGAATCTTTCGACAAACGCGGGCATAAAAATATCCAAATCGTCAGGGAAACCGTAGTGAAACAAGTCCCAAATAATCTGGATGCCGGTTTTGGCGGCGGCATTTGCCTGCTTTTCGAGGCTCGAAAAATCGTATTTGTAAGGCGATTTTTCAATCAGATGCCAACGTACGCCGTCCCGCGCCGTTTTCATTCCGAGGCTCAAAAGTCTTTCATAATCGCGCTCGGCAAATTCGTCGTGGCGCGTTTCGGCGATCACGTCAACGCGCCCTTTGCGGTGGTTACGGTGCGTCGAACATTCAAATCCGCCCATCAGATAACTTTGAAACATAAATTTTAAGGTTAGGAAAATTGCGGCGGTTACGTCAAGAGACGAGATTGGAACGCAAGCATCCCTGCTTGCAAACGCCGCGTTTTTCAGCGGTGTAACGCCGTTTTTTATTAATCAAGTTGAATGTAAATCGAGGCTTGTGAGCGTCCGAAGCGAACGCTCATTGCAAGCAGGGATGCTCGCGCTCCAGTCATTTAATTTTTCCAAATTCGCGTGCTTTGACAGAGCCTTTGAGATAGTGATTGATTGTTTCGTAACATTCGCAGGTGAAATTTTCGAGACCTTGGCGGTCGAGAATTTTGACCGCTCCGCGATTGTAGGAAATGAAGCCTTTTTTCTGTAAATCGTTGGCGTTTTTACTGACCGTCGGACGGTGAACGCCGAGCATTTGCGCCATAAATCCCTGCGTTAAGTTCAGTTTTTCACTGGCGGTGCGGTCGTCAAACATTAGCAGCCAGCGTGCCAGACGCTGATCAATTTTGTGATGACAGAGACACGCGGCGTTTTGCGAAATTTGCGCGACAAACGAATAAATATGATGCAGTGCGGCATCACGAAATCGTTTATTATGCTCGAATAATTTGCTGAATTCGGCGACCGGCAGACGAAAAAGTTCGCCGTTTAATTGAATCGTCGCTTCGAGCGGCGAAACCTGTTCGTGAAAAATTACGGCTGCGCCGGAGAATCCTTCGCAGCCGATAATTCCCGTTTCAACCGTGCTGCCATTTTCCAAAACCGTCACAATCGAGATTACGCACGTTTCGGGAAAGTAAACATATTCGAGTTTTTCAGCCGTGTAATATAAAACTTTGCCGACCGGAAGTTCGAGTTTTTCGAGGTGTTTTTCGATATTTTCGAGTTCGGCAGCAGTCAGAGAATTTAACAACGAGTTTTTTACAACTGTTATCGTTTTCATATTTTTTTTATATGTCATTAACCTGACAGAAATTATATTTTTATTTATTGTATAATATTTCACATAAGTTGCATCTGTGAAACAGGGCTTACGCAAAGTATCTTTTAGAGTCTGACTTTGCAGTTTTTAAGATAACGGACAAGGGGAATTTTAGCACATTGGATAATTTAAAGTCAGAAAAAAGCGGCGGAAATTATACGAAGAAATCAATGGATGTCGTTTGTCTGTCGCATTTGCGTTGGGATTTCGTTTATCAGAGACCACAGCATTTAATGAGTCGTTTTGCGACAGAGGGGCGCGTTTTTTACTTTGAAGAGCCGATGTATAGTGACGGTGAAACTCATCTTTCCGTCACTCCACGCGGCGAAAATCTGTTCGTTTGCGTCCCAAATATCAATCACGCCGATGGTCTTGAAAAAGGCACTTATGAGATTGAGAGCGAAATGCTCGACAATCTAATCGCCGAAAATAATCTTGAAAATTTCGTTCAATGGTTTTATACACCGATGGCTTTGGAGTTTGCCGCGCATTTGAAACCGGCGATTACGGTTTTCGATTGTATGGACGAGCTTTCGGCATTCAAAAATGCTCCACCGCATTTGTTGGCGAACGAACAAAAAGTAATCGAACGCGCCGACCTTGTTTTCACCGGCGGACAGAGTTTATACGAAGCCAAAAAAGATCGTCACGCGCGGGTTTACGCGTTTCCGTCGAGCATTGATGCGGCGCATTTTTCAATGGCGCGGACAATCAAAGCCGAACCGGAAGATCAGGCGAAAATCCTTACGCCGAAACTCGGATTTTGCGGCGTGATTGACGAACGAATGGACACGGTTCTGCTGGCGGAAATGGCGGATCTGCGCCCCGAATGGCAGTTTGTGATGATCGGTCCGGTCGTCAAAATCGCGCCCGAAAACTTGCCGAAGCGGTCGAATATTCACTATCTCGGCGGCAAAAATTACGACGAACTGCCCGCGTATTTATCGGGTTGGAATATCGCGCTGATGCCGTTTGCGATTAACGAATCAACCAAATTTATCAGTCCGACAAAAACGCCCGAATATCTGGCGGCAGGCAAACCCGTGATTTCGACGGCGATTCGTGATGTCGTCAGACCTTACGGCGACGTGAAGTTAGTCACGATTGCAAAGACGGCGGAAGAATTTGTCGCGGCGGCGGAAGATTATCTGGCGCGTGGAAATTTTGACGAATGGCAGCGAAAAGCCGATGAATTTTTAGCGCAGAATTCGTGGGATAAAACTTTTGAAGCGATGAAAAATTTGATTGTTGAAGAAATCGCGCAGAAATCAGAAAAAGCCGAAAAAGCGGCACAGTAAATTGAATTATTGCGGTCTTAAAATTGCAATGGTATTTAGAAATTATTTTTTATACGGACAAGGGAGGGAGATTTAGATGTTTGATTATTTGATAGTAGGAGCAGGTTTCGCCGGCAGTGTCTTGGCGGAAAGATTGGCAAACGGCTCAGGAAAAAAGGTATTGATTTGCGATAAGCGTCCGCACATTGCGGGCAATGCGTATGATTTTTATAACGACGAAGGTATTTTGATACACAAATACGGTCCGCATATTTTTCATACAAATTCGCGTGAAGTGTTCGATTATCTCGGACGGTTTACCGAATGGCGTGATTATCAGCACCGCGTTTTGGCACACGTTGACGGAATGCTCGTCCCGATGCCGATCAATCTCGACACGATTAATAAACTTTACGGGCTGAATTTAACCTCTTTTGAAGTCGAAGAATTTTTCGCTTCGAAAGCTGAGAAGCGTGAACGTCTGCGAACTTCGGAAGATGTCGTCGTCTCAAAAGTCGGGCGCGAACTCTACGAAAAATTCTTTAAAAATTACACCAAAAAACAGTGGGATTTAGACCCGTCGGAACTCGATGCGAGTGTTACGGCACGCGTCCCGACACGCACCAACCGCGACGACCGATACTTTACCGATATGTATCAGGCGATGCCGAAACACGGTTTTACAAAAATGTTTGAAAAGATGCTCGATCATTCGAACATTAAAATCTTGCTCAACTGCGATTACCGCGAAATCGCCGAAAAAATTCGTTTCCGCGAAATGATTTATACTGGTCCGGTTGATTCATTCTTCGATTATCGTTACGGAAAACTACCGTATCGTTCGCTCGATTTTAAACACGAAACGCACGACACAGAACAGTTTCAAACTGCGCCGGTCGTCAATTATCCGAATGAGCAAGCCTACACGCGCATTACTGAATTTAAATATCTAACCGGACAGGAACACCGCAAAACGAGCATCGTTTACGAATATCCGCAGGCGGAGGGCGATCCGTATTATCCGATTCCGCGCCCGGAAAACGCCGAAATTTACGCCAAGTATAAACAACTTGCCGATGCCGAAAAAGACGTGCATTTCGTCGGGCGGCTGGCAACTTATAAGTACTACAATATGGATCAAATCGTCGCGCAGGCATTGACGACCTACGGAAAAATCGAAGGAATGAAACGTCAGGCGGCGACCGCACTCAAAGGCTTTAAAACTGCTTCTAATGTTTTGCCTTTACCGAAAGGAAATCCGATAACTGTGACTAATGGCAACAAAATAACGGTTTCGGGAAGTATTTAAGATTTAATTTACAAAAAAGTGTGCGCGGGAAAGGTTTTATCTCTCTCGCGCACACTTTTTGCAAAATATCTTGATTACTTAATGTTTTCAATGATCGCGCTGGCAAAATCAGCAGTTTTTGCCGTGCCGCCTAAATCCTTCGTTCTGATTTCGCCTTCGGTAAAGACTTCCATCATTGCGTTTTCGACGCGCACGGCGGCATCAGTCTCGCCCATGTGCCGGAGCATCATAATTCCCGACATCAAAATCGCCGTCGGATTCGCAATTCCCTGTCCGGCAATATCAGGCGCAGAGCCGTGAACCGCTTCAAAAACCGCTCCCTGTTCGCCGATATTCGATCCCGGCGCAAGTCCCAAACCGCCGATCAATCCGGCGCAAAGGTCGGAAACAATATCGCCGTAAAGGTTTTCCAAAACCATCATATCAAACTGTTCGGGACGCATCACGAGCTGCATACAGGCATTATCAACGATTTTGTCGTCGGCTTCGATCTGCGGGAAATTTTTCGCTACATTATAAAAACATTCGAGAAAAAGTCCGTCCGAGAGCTTCATAATATTGGCTTTATGAACCGCCGTGATCTTTTTGCGATTGTTCGCCACCGCGTATTCAAAAGCGTATTTGGCAATCCGCGTCGAGGCTTTTTCCGTGATAATTTTTATTGATTCGACTACGCCCGGAACAACGACGTGTTCCAAACCGGCGTATAAATCTTCGGTATTTTCGCGGACGATGACGAGATCGAGTTCGGGATATTTGCACGGCACATTCGGCAGAGCCTTGACGGGACGAATATTCGCGTATAAATCGAGTGCCTTTCGCAAGCCGACATTGACCGACGTAAAACCTTTGCCGACCGGTGTCGTCAGCGGACCTTTGAGCGCGATTTTGTTTTGACGAATAGATTCAATCGTCGGTTCGGGCAGCGTCGTGCCGTATTTTTCGAGTGCCTGTGCGCCGATAATGTGCGTTTCCCATTCGATGTCCACACCCGACGCTTCGATGATCCGCACGGTCGCCGCAATGATTTCAGGTCCGATTCCGTCGCCGGGAATTAAGGTGATTTTGTGTTTGCTCATTTTTCCGTAAATTGTTTTAGGCTGCTAAAGCGATATGATTTTCAAGGCGCGATATACGAGTTTCCAATTCTCGAATTTCTGCACGAATTTCCATCGAATCTTTTTTAATAAATAAAATCTCTTTTTCTAACCGTTCAATAATTATATTTTTGGCTCTGAGTTTTTGCTTCAATTGCATTTCCCTGTTAAATACTCCGTCATTTTTCTCCAAACTATTTTGACGGGTTCTAATGTCGGTCACGACGTTTAGTATTAAATCTAATTTTTCATCGCTCATAAATTGTTTCCATTGACTTCGGCAAAGATTTTTCGTCTTATAAAGTGAGTATCAGTTTAACTTAAAACGAATTTACAGCAAAAGACAGATGAGAGAAGTTTTAATTATCGGCGGCGGCGTGATCGGTTTATCAATCGCCCGCGAACTTTGTAAAAAAGGCGTTAAAAAAATTACGATTTTGGAACGCGGATGCGTCGGCAAAGAAGCCTCATACGCGGCGGCGGGAATGCTTGCGCCGCACGCCGAAACTGAAAAAAAGGATGATTTTTTCTACTTTTGCGATGAATCGAACAAACTTTATCCGCAGTTTGCCGCCGAACTTTTTGATGAAACCGGCGTGGACCTCGAACTCGACCGAAAAGGCACACTTTATCTTGCTTTTAACGAAAATGATGTCAGAGAAATCCGCCGCCGCTACGAATGGCAAAAAAGCGCGGGTTTCGAGGTTGAACATCTTTCCGCGCAGGAAACGCGCCAAGCCGAGGCATTTCTTTCGCCCGACGTTTTGGAAAGTCTGTTTTTCCCGAATGATTGGCAAGTCGAAAACCGCAAACTTCTTCAGGCATTGCAAAAATATGCCGGGTTAAACGGTATTGAAATTATTGAAAACACGGAAGTTACCAATCTTTTAATCGAAAACGATAAAGTCATCGGCGGACAAACTGCTAACGAAAAAGTTTTTGCCGAAAAGGTTATTTTGACCACCGGCGCGTGGACTTCGCTGATAAATGCAGAGAATCTCACGATGCCGCCGGTTAAGCCGATTCGCGGGCAGATGATTGCCTTTCAGACGGCGAAACGGCTTTTTGAAAAAGTAATTTACAGCCCGCGCGGTTATCTCGTGCCGCGTGTTGACGGACGAATTTTAGTCGGCGCGACAGTCGAAGATGTCGGTTTTGATAAAAGTATGACGACCGCCGGAATTGAATTTCTGCGCGAAAATGCTTTGGAAATTGCGCCGAGCCTAATAAATCTGGAAATTGCCGAAAAATGGGCAGGACTGCGCCCGTCTGCGCCGGACGGTTTGCCGGTCTTGGGAAGTTTTCCACAGGTGGAAAACTTTTTTCTCGCAACTGCACACTACCGCAACGGAATCTTACTTGCGCCGCTGACGGCAAAAATTTTGGCTGAAAACATTGTTGGAAATAAAGAATCGAAATACTTGAGAATTTTCAGTCCCGACAGATTTAACTTCAAAAATTTACGGAGTATTAAAATTGCTAATTAATCGCGGAGCAAATGGTCGGAGCGCAGTCCGTCCCGGCTGCAATGAGCGATGCTTCAACGCGAAAAGGCATAGCATTATTTGTAGATTGAAAGTTTAGAATGTCTTTTTCGCGTCCGAAACGAACGCTCACTGCAAGCGCGGACGCTTGCGCTCCGACCGCTTGACTATTCTGAAGTCTGAAACTAATTTTTATGCGTATTTTTTTAATTTTCACAATCCTGTTTTGCGCGAACATCGGTTTGGCGCAATCGGGACGAATTGTTTCAAAACTTCCCGGTATGCCCGCCGAAACGATCAAAGATTTATCTGCCGAACAGCTTTTTAATGAAGCCAATATTTACGCGAAAACTAAATTTGCCGAATTTCAGACGAAGAAAATTCCCTTTAACGAAAAATTAAGACTGCAAACAATTCAGGAGCAAAAACAGCTTGCGGCGAAAAATGCGGCGATTCTGACGGCGCGAACTAATCTCGCGGGCGCGGACTTTTACTTTCTCGGCAGACTTCACCGCATCGCCGAAAACTTGGACGGCGCGGACGAATCTCTGCGAAAATATCTGGGAAGCGACAAACCTTTCGCCGACAAAACGCAAACGGCGCGTTTCTTAATTATTCTGATTTTGGCAGAGCGAAAAAACTTTGCCGAAGCTGAAAAAATGCTCGTCGAATATCTTAATAATAATCCGATTAACCAGACCGAACGGCTCGAATTTGAAAGCGAACTGGCGAAAAACTACCGTGAAAATAACAATTTAACAAAAGCCGCCGCGCACGCCGAAGAAGCGTATCGCGCCGCGAAAACGCTCTTTTCAAAAGCCGTCTCGCGCCTGCGCGGACTGAACGATTTGCTCGACACGGGACTGAAAACTTTCGAGATTTACCGCGCCGACAATCAAATTGAGAAAGCCGATAAAACTTTGGAAGATCTGCAAAAAACCGGCGCGTTTGTCGAGTCAACAAGCATTTATTACATCGCCGTCAACGAGAAAATAAAATATTTAATTGAAACCGGGCGCAAACCTTCGGCGATGCAGTTTTACAAAGATTCTTTCACGCAGACGCTCAATGATTTCAAAACAAAAGACTCGCAAAACGATATTTTGATGCGTTTGAGACGACGTGAAAAGCAATATCAACTGCTCGGTGAAGCCGCACCCGAACTTGCCGCTAAAGATAAATGGTTTCCCGGCGAAGCAAAAAAAATCGCCGATTTACGCGGTAAAGTCGTGCTGCTTGATTTTTGGGCGACGTGGTGCGGACCGTGTATCGAAACTTTTCCGTCGCTGATCGAATGGAACAAAAAATTTGCCAATGACGGACTCGTTATTTTGGGCGTAACGCGCTATTACAACCAAGCCGAAGGCGCGCAGGTGACGGACGCGCAGGAATTTGAATTTCTCAAAAAATTTAAAGAATCGAACAATCTGACGTATGATTTTATTGTCGGAAATGATAATACTAATCAGATAAATTTCAGCGCGTTTGCCCTGCCGACGACCGTTATTATTGACCGCAAAGGAATAATTCGGTATGTTGAAACGGGCGCGGGCAGAGAGGAAGACATTCAAAGGACGCTCGAAAAAATTTTGGCGGAGAAATAGTTCTGATTAGATGGCTCAAAATCCTGTAAAAATTAAAACTCAAAACTTTTACGACCGCATCGCCGATGTTCATAATCTGGCATTGCGAATCAACGGCTACCGGCAATCCGTCGAAAAATATCTCAAGTCGCTCGACCTTAAAATTGACGAAAACTCTTTTGTTTTAGATGCCGGAAGCGGCACGGGAATTATCACGCTCGGCTTTCAAAGCGCGGGATTTCGTCCACGCAAAACGGTCGCGCTTGATTTATCCTTCAATTCGCTTAAAATCGCCGATGAACAATTTGGCAAGGACAAAAAAACCGATGCTGAAAACATCGCGGTCGTACAGGGAAATGTTTTGACGCTGCCGTTTGCCGACGAAACTTTCGACTTGGTTTTAAGTTGCGGCGTTCTGGAATACGTTCCGCTTGATGACGGGTTAAAGGAACTTTCGCGGGTTATGAAACCGGGCGCAAAACTCGTTTTCATTCCGATCAAACCGTCATTCGTCGGTGCGGTTTTAGAGTTTCTATATAAATTTAAAACTCATCCGATAAAAAATGTTCGGCGCATTTCGCAAAAATATTTCAATATCGTCGGCAGACACAAATTCCCGATTACCGAGCCGATTGGCTGGTCGAAAATGATTTTTCTGTTGGAAAAAAAGTAAAGAAATCCGCCTGCGAAAGACACGAAAGAAACGAAAATAAAACCAATAATTTATTTCTTTTTTCGTGTCTTTCGTGGGCAAATCTTTTTATGAAACCTTTAATCATCGCACATCGCGGAGCCAGCGCGTTCGCGCCGGAAAATACTTTCGCGGCATTTCAGAGAGCGATTGCGGATGGCGCGGAAGGCATCGAATTTGACGTGCGTTGGGCAAAGGATGAAGTTATCGTTTTTCACGACGCAACGCTCGGACGTTTGACCGACAGCAGACGTTTGGTTTCAAGTTTATCCGCCGCCGAACTGCAAAAATTCGACATCGGTTCGTGGTTCAACCGCCTGCGTCCCGACCGTGCCGACGAACGATTTGCTGCTGCAAGAATTCCGACGCTCGCGCAGGTTTTGGAGTTTTTGCAGGACTTTAAAGGTTTAATTTATGTTGAACTCAAATGCCGCGAATCGGAAATCGAAAACCTCGTCAAAGCCGTTTGCGAATTGATTGCAGATTCACCTTTACTTCCGCAGATTATCGTCAAAAGTTTCCAGCTCGAAGCGATTCCGCAAATTCGCCGGACCTGTCCGAAAGTCAAAACCGCCGCGCTCTTTGCGCCGAAAATTATGACGATTCTGCGAAAGGAAAAACGCCTCGTGAACATCGCTCACGAACTCGGCGCAGAAATGATTTCGGTGCATTTTTCGCTCGCCACGCACAAATTGATGAAGAAAGCCGAAAAGCGAAATTTGCCCGTGACAATCTGGACGGCGGACAATCCGCGCTGGCTCAAACGCGCGACAAATTTAGGGATTTTTGCCGTTATTACCAACAATCCGGCGCGGCTTTTGAAGAAAAGAGCGGAGCGTGAGTAACGGAGTCGGCGCGTTGGCAGCATTAGGCGCGTCCGTGTGGAAAAAATTATTGTATATGCGAAAAGCCGTTAGCGTGGCGGGCGCGAAACGCAACCCTTCCTGACCTGCAATTTGTTTGATCTTGAATGTGAAAGTTAAACTTGAATTCAAGCTGACGTAAAACAGCCAAGTCAAAATTATTAACAGGTCGGGAAGGGTTGCGTTTCGCGCCCGCTTTATTCAGTTATTTTCAAAACCATAGATTTTACGCTCACGCTACTTTTCTTCGCTTTCAATTTTGCGCGAGGTGAAACTAAGGCTAAAATTATCGTGTTATAACTAAAAATTTATTGGGAATCTTTTATCAAAATGAAATTTTACAGCAGTGTTTTAGATGTTATCGGCAATACGCCGCTTGTCAGAATCAATAATATTACGCGTCAGCAAGGCATCAAGGCGCAGGTTTACGCCAAACTCGAATCGCTCAATCCGGGTTATTCGGTCAAAGACCGCATCGGCGTTTCGATGATTAACGATGCCGAGGAAAAAGGAATTTTAAAGCCCGGCGGAACGCTCATCGAAGCGACTTCGGGAAATACCGGAATCGGAATGGCACTCGTCGCGGCGGTGCGCGGATACAAATGTATTTTCGTGATGACCGACAAAGTTTCGGTCGAAAAACGCCGTTATTTAAAAGCGATGGGCGCGGATGTCGTGATTTGTTCGGCAGCGGCGAAATATGGTTCGCCGGATCATTACGTTTCGACTGCCAAAAGAATCGCGCAGGAAACGCCGAATTCTTTTTACCCCGACCAATATAATCACCCGGCAAATCCGCTCGCGCATTACCGGACGACGGGACCCGAAATTTGGAACGACACCGACGGCAAAATTACGCATTTCGTCGCGTCAATCGGAACAGGCGGAACGATTACGGGAACGTCACGTTATTTGAAGGAAAAAAATCCGAATATCAAGATCATCGGTGCGGATCCATACGGCTCGATTTTCAAGCAGTATAAAGACACCGGACACGTTCCCGAAGCCACGCCGTATTTGGTCGAAGGCATCGGGCAGAATATTCCGGTCGGCAACGCGGACGTGAAAATTATTGACGAAATCATCAATATTACCGACCGCGAATCATTTGAAATGTCGCGTCAATTAGGCAAACACGAAGGAATTTTTTGCGGCGGCTCGACCGGAACAATCTTCGCGGGTGCATTGAAAGTGGCGAAACCATTGGATGAAAACGCAATTGTCGTCTTTATCGTCTGCGACACGGGCGAACATTATTTGACCAAACATCATTCGGACGAATGGATGAAGGAAAAACTGCTGCTCGAACCGCAAAAAATCACCGCCGGATTGATCGCCGAAACAAAATCGAACGGTTCGCCGCAAGCATTGATTTTTGTCGCTCCTGATGAAACCGTGAGCAGCGCACTTGCCCGGATGAGCGAAAACGGTGTCACGCAGATTCCGGTTCTGGAAAATAATTTGTCGGTCGGCAGTCTGCGCGAAAGCCATATTTTGACGAAACTTCTCCAAAATCGTGATCTTTTGGATTCAAAAGTCGGCGACATTATGGACAAAGGTTTTCCGATTGTTGACATTGACACCGGCTCAAATGAAATCAAGGCAAAACTACAAAAATCGCCGGCGGTTTTAATTGAAGATTTCAAACGGATTACAGGAATTATTACGCGCTCGGACGTGCTTGATTTACCAAAGTAATCGAAAAGCGTTCAGCAGAGAGTTGAAACGAAAAGAAATACAAGTAAAATAATTTGGAATTTCAAAATGAAACCTGTTCTTTCGGTTTTCGTTTAGAGTTCAAACTAAAGTTTGAACTCTAAACGAAAACCGAATAGTTAAATTCTTCCTGCTTTGCAAAATTTTTGATTTGGAGAAAAATCTATGAGCGATAATCCGAAAGACGACGATTGGGGAATGACTTTGCCGCCAAAGCGGTTGGATGATTTAATTCCCAAAGAATCCGTCGAAAATTTTGCGCCGAAGCCGAATGCGGTGCCGCCGGTTGACGATTGGGGAATGACTGCCGCGAACGTCAACATTCCGCCGGATCAAATGCCTTCTCTGCCGAATTCGGATTACGATAAAACTACGCCGAATATCAAAGTTCCACCGGAATTTACGAATTCGCCGCAAACTCCGCCGACTCCGCCGGCAGACGAATGGGGAATGACGGAGGCGAATGTCAAAATTCCGAAGGAAACAAAAAATGACAGTTGGCAGATGCCGCAGCCGGTTTTTCGCATCTCCGAAGGTGAAAAACCGAATTTCGATAAAACCACGCCGAATATTAATCTGAAAAATATCCCGATGGATTTCGATTCACACGAAGAAGACACGGGCAACAAAACTACGCCTTATTATCGTCTGCCTGAAAACGAAGCCGTTGCACCGGAACTGCAAGCCGTTATCCCTGAACAAATTAACGAAAATGCTGTCACCGAAAAACCAATTGTCAAAGCCAAAAGCGGCAATGCGAAATGGATTTTACTGCTCGCCGGACTGTTCGCTTTTTTTCTGATTGTCACGACCGCAGTTCTCGGTGTTTATTTTCTCTATTTTGGTGATTCGAGTTCGGTCAAAAGTGTTTCAAATGTGAATAAACCGCTCGAAACATCGGCGACACCGGCACAATCCGCGCCGGTTGCCGCAACGAACAATTTACCCGCAGCCGTCAAATATAAAAGCGATATGGTTTTAGTCGCAGGCGGCGTATTTACGATGGGCAGCGACAGCGGCGGCGATGAATCGAAACCGGCGCACAAGGTAAATCTTCCGGCGTTTTATATTGACAAAACCGAAGTCACCAACGCGCAATACAAAGAATTTTGCACGGCGAATGGCAAACAGCCGCCGCCCGATCCGTTTTGGGAAAAAGATTATTTCACAAAACGACCGAACGCGCCCGTCTTAGGCGTTTCGTTCGATGAAGCAAAAGCGTTTGCGGCGTGGGCGGGAAAACGTCTGCCTTCGGAGGAAGAATGGGAAAAAGCCGCGTCGTGGGATGCGGCGAAACAGACGAAACTCGAATTTCCGTGGGGCGCGTCGTTTGCGAATGGCAAAGCGGCTTTCGGACTCGACACGACGAAGGATGTCGGAAGTTTCGCGGCGGGCGCAAGTCCTTCGGGTGCGCTCGATATGTCGGGCAACGTCGCCGAATGGGTTGATGCCTATTTTCAGCCGTATCCGGGAAACACGATTTCAAATCCGAATTTTGGCGAAACGAACCGGATCGTGCGCGGCGGTTTTTTCAAGGCGAAATCGGACGAACTTTTGAAAACGACGAAACGAATTTATGTTCCGCCGACGATTGCTTCGGGCGAAGATGAGGAAAAACTTTTCGCGGCGGCAATCGGTTTTCGCTGTGCGGTTTCGGCGGACGATGCGCGGCTTCAGGAATCTTTAAAGAAATAGCACAGCAAATATTGTGTGCCGGAAACGTCAAAAACTTGCGGAGAATTTGAAAATAAATTTTATGACAGGAAGGAATAAAAACGGATTGAAACTCAAATTAATTATCGTCGGCTTGGGAGTTTGGATTTTGCTCATTGGAGCTTCGAGCGTTTTCGCGCAGGTTGATGACGTGATGGTCGTCAAACAGAAAGCGAAAATAACGATTCGCCCGAAAGCCAAACCCGTTTCAAAAAAAGTCAACATCACGCGAAGAGTAACAATCGTCCGTGTCGAGAAAAAAAGCCGCACGGTTTATCGCAAATCAAGCACTCAAAAACCTTCAAAAATTGTTAGAAAAACGGTTGTCCGAACGATTCAGGTTCCGCTTCTCGCGGCGCAGTTGCGGCTCTTGACGGTTGATAACGACGGCAAGGAAAACGAAGTCAATCCGATTGCCGCGTTCACGCCGAACGACCGTCTGCGGATGTCAATCAAGGCGAATCAGTCCGGTTATCTATATGTTATCCGGCAAGCCGCGCCCGAAGCCGACGGCGAAATTATCTTTCCGACGACGCTTGTCAACAACGGAAGCAATCTTGTTAAAGCCAACACTGAATATGTTTTACCGAGCAATTGTCCGAAGGAATACGTTCCCGAACCGCGTGAATGCGCGTTGACGCTTTTTCCCTACGATCAGTCGCCGCAGGAATATTTTACGTTGATTTTCACGCGCGATTCGCTGGTTGATCTTCCGAACGATGTCAAAAATACGCGCGTTAGTCTGACGAATTTGATGAGCGCAGGAAAGATCGAAGCGAAAACTTTGATTGATCTGATAGACGATTCAGGCGAAGATTTGATCTCGCAGCAAGGCGACACGCCGTTTGCAATGCGAATCGTCAACATCAACCCGAAGGACAACGAAGAAATTATCGAAACATTTGTCCTGAGCAAAATGAAGAAATAAAAGACGTAACGCCGTCCGTCCCGGCGGCTCGTGCGGTGCGTCCCGCCCGCGCTTTCGACAATTTTAGAAAATGCAAAGTAAAAGTCGTTGAGCGGGACGCTCAGGCAGACAGCCGCCGGGACGGGCGGCGTTACATTTTATGGCGCGAGCAGTAATTAAATTTGATGAAAGAGAACTGACCATCGGCGAAGATGCAACTTCGTTCGGTCGGACGGCGGACAACACCGTTTCCTTTCCCGATAATTCAAATATCTCGCGCAATCACGCCGAAATCTTCTATAAAGACCGTAAATTTGTCGTTAAAGATTTAGGAAGCAGTAACGGCACGACAGTCAATGGTCAACCAATCGAAGGCGAAACGGTATTAAATAACGGCGACTTTATCACGCTCGGAAATTCGGTGATGGTCGAATTCACGCTTGATGACGAAACGTATGAAAATGCCGAGCAAGCCGTCGAAGCGCAATCAGTCGAAGAAGCCAAAACAGCCGACGAAGCCGGAAAGTCTTCAAAAGTTCCCGTCATTCTTGGAGTTACGGGACTCGTTTGCGGTTTGGCGGTTGTGTTTGCGGTTGCGGCGGTTTATGTCGGTTTTTCAGGCGGCAATGATACGCAGTGCGACGCGACGGCGCGAATCGTCAGTCCCGTCAACGGCGAAATTCTTTCGCAGGAAACCGAGATTAAAGTTGATGTGACGAACGGCGCGTGCGTCAGTCTGGTTCACGTTATGCTCAACGGCAAAAGCATCGCCGATCTGAACGTCGAACCTTATACGGCGCAGATTGACCCGAAAAATTACCCGGAACTCGCCGACGGCGGACTTTATGCTTTGCAAGTCGTTTTGGAAGACGCGCAGGGCAACAAGATTCCGCAGACGCGCGAAATCGCTCTGCAATTTGAAACAAAGGAAGTTTCGACACCGACTCCGAAAACCGAAGTGACCGTTACGACGACTCCGCCAATTCAACAAGGCAAACAGGTTACGCTGATTGACATTCAAAAAATGACTGCCGGAGTCGTCGGCAAATTTACGGGCGGAAATTTCAAATACAACATTTCAAATCCCGAATTTCTCAAAGAAGTTCAAAAGAAAACCGGCGAATATTCATCGCAAGGTTATTTCGGTCGGGCGACAAACTATAAAGACGTGATCAATCAGGCGTTTGTCCGCGACAAAGGTTTGGACGCGTCGCTTCCCTATCTTTTGGCGATGAGCCGCAGTAAATTTAATCCCGAAAAACAGGGCGCGAACGAAGGTTTGTGGCAAATGTCGAGTGATTTTGCGGCGGCAAATACTTATAATGTAGTCTGCGGAACCGGAACTTTGTCCGATCCGACGCAGGATTGCGCGGCGAAAGTAACCGCCGTTTATATGGAAGATTTGGTCGTCAAAACTTTCGATTTCGACATCATTTTTGCAGTCGCATCGTTCGGTAAAACGACGCAGGAAGCGAATATCTGGAAGACGAGTCTGCCTGCCGACCGTTCGGATTTTTGGAAAATTATCACCGATTCGGCGCAGCGCGAACAAGTCGCACGATTTTTCGCCGCCGCGATTGTCGCAGAAAATCCACAGAAATTCGGACTCAAAAAAGATCGCCCGATTTCGGAACTTTATCCGACTGTTGGTAAGTAAAATTTCAGATTTCAGATTTCAAATTCCATATTCAATTCGCCTTAAAATCTGGAATTTGAAATCTAAAATCTGGAATCCAAAAAAAATGCTTGAAGTATTTCTGACATATTCATCCGACGAAGGTTCGCGTGAAATCGCGCTTGACGAAGGCAAAGTTTCGTTCGGGCGCGGCAGCGAAGCCGATCAACGACTTGCCGACGACGGACTTTCGCGCCTCCACGCGACTGTTCACCGCGACGGCGATAACGTCTGGATTTTGGATGAAAATTCGACTAACGGCAGTTTTGTCAACGGCGAAAAAGTCGGCGCGAACGGAACGATTCTTTACGACGGCGACAAAATTAAGATCGGACATTACACAACGCTGACCGTCAAAATTTCGAGCAAACAAGCGTCCGAATCAATTAATTCGAGCGAAAAAGTTCAAACTGTCGCGGCTTCCGGCGGAGATTCAAAAGGCTTTCCCGTCTTGATTCCGTTGGCGATTGCCGCATTTGCGCTTTTAATTATCAGCGTTTCGGCAATTTTTATCGGGGTCAAAGTTTTCGGCAACAATCAGCCGGAAATCGTCGAAGAAACTCCTTACGAAACCGACACGCCCGAAGAATCCGACAACAAAAATAATAATAAAAAAGCCGACAAAACACCGAAACCGACCGCAACGCCAACAAATATTTCAACGACCGACAACCCGCCGGAAACAGTTGAAAACAAAACGGTTGAAGTAAAAAATGACGGCACGACCGTCGTTTTGCCGAAGGGTAAATATCAGGATATGTCGGAAGACGACAAGAATCGCTACATCGCCGTCAAAGCCGAAAAGATTGCGCGAATCATCGGCAACCAGAAAAGCGACCCGATTCCGCCCGAAGCCGTCAAGGAAATAAAAATGTATGTCAACGGTTACGCGAGTCGTCTGAATAAAGCCAAAAAAGATTCGTGCGAAGAAAAAGGCTGGGGTTCGAGCGATTTTACGAGCGTTCTCAATCGTGCGACAAAAACGAGTCCGATTGTCGTCCGCAGTTTTCGCACCGAAGGCATCGAACCGCAAATCGGACTTTATGTGGCGATGATCGAAGGCGAACATTGTCCGTGTCTGACGAGCAACACCGGCGCAAAGGGTATGTTTCAATTTCTCGCGTCGTCGTGGGGCGATTACGATGCGGGCAAAGACCCGAATGATCGCTGTAATCCCGAAAAATCGGCAGCGGCGGGCGCGAAATATCTAAAATCACTGATGGCGAGATACGGAACTGCGCCGGACAGTGTGCCGCTGGCGATTGCGAGTTTCAACAGCGGGCAGGGAAATTTGAGCCAGAATCTCGATAAAGTTTTGGCGGGTGCGGCGGGACAAAATCGCAGTTTTTGGACGCTTGCGGCAAACAAAGAATTAATGCAGGGCGGCGCGGGATCACAATTTAGTAAAGAAAACATCAAATACGTTCCGAAATTTTTTGCGACCGCGATCATCGGCGAAAATCCGCAGGATTTCGGTGTCAGTCTGCAACCGCTTTCAACTTATAATAAATAAGTAGTGATGCAAAATTACTTTAGATTATCGTTAAGCAAGCGGTCTGTGACCGCGACACTTGGAACGTGGTCACAGACCACTTGCTTAACGTGATTTGGTATAAATTAAATTTGCACCATTACTTAAGTCGTAAGTCTTGAGTCTTGAGTCTTGAGTCGAAAATCAATCTGACTCAAGACTTATGACTCAAGACTCAAGACTCTAAAAATGAAGGAACTTTGGCTGAAATTCACAGACGAGAACGGCGATTACCGGAGAGTTTCGGTTTCCGGCAAAACTTTTGTCATCGGCAGACATTCGGATAATGATCTGTGTATTCCGAACGCCAAGCTCTCGCGGCAACACGCTGAAATTGAAAGTTTTGACGATGTTTTTACCGTTTCCGATTTGGGTTCGAGCAACGGAACTTTTCTCAACGGCGAAGATTTGCGCGAACCGATGACGCTTCAAAACGGCGATGAATTGGATTTGGGCGGCGGCATAAGAATTTCCGTCGAAATTGCTTTCAATGAACCGAAAGAACAAAAAGTTATTAATGCTCCGGCTGAATCTTCAAAAATTTCGGCAGTTCCCGCCAAACAAACGGCGGCAACGTCAAATAGTTCGGGAATTCCAATTGTCGTTTTTATCATCGCGCCGATTTTGGGAATTATGATTTTGGTCTGCGGCGGCGGACTTGTTTATCTTTTAGGCAGCGGCGGCGGCAATAACGGCACAAATAACGATGTCGTTACTTATTATCCAACGCCTGACGACACGCCCGAAAAAACAAATACGCCGACACCGAAAACGTCTGCAAGCGTTACTAATTCGCCGGCAAGCGTTTCGCCTTCGCCCGAAGAAACGGACAATCCCCAACCGCCGGAAGTGTCGAGCGACAGCAAAAAAGTCGAACAAAATTCCGCGACGTTTTTACAGCGAATCGCGCTTAACAATCCGAGTGCTTTTCTGAAAACCGCCGAAATAGAAGAGGTTAATTCAAAACTCGCGCAGTTTAAAGGTTCGAGCAATCTCGCCGAAAATCTCAAAGCCGTTAAAAGCAACGCTTCACAATTTGAAACACTCGCGCAGTCAAAAGGCTTGAAAGCGCAGTTTTTGGCGGTTGCCGCGTTGACCGAAATCGGCAATAATCGCGGAAATCCGCTTGAAACTGCCAAAACGATGCTGCCGGTTTTAGGTAATTTGCGAATCTCTTTGGCGAATAATTTGGCGGACGATAATCTGATGATGATCGCTGCTTACGATCAGGGAAAAGCCGGAAAGTTCAAGGATTTACGCAATTTTTTGGAAGCTTTGGCGAAGAAAAATCCGGGTGTCAGTCCGCGCGAGATTCGGACGATCTGGTTTTTGAAAAAGCAGGGTAAATTGACCGATGCCGAATACGATTACGCGCTTCGTTTTCTGGCAATCGGGACGATTACGCAAAACCCGAAAGATTTTAACGTCAATGCTGAAGCAGTAATATTTTAAGGACTCGAAATTCCACCTGAAATTGGATTAATTCAACTAAACGCGATGGCTAATGATTCCGAATGGGTCACGGGACAAATTAAAATTTCGATCAACGGCGTGCCTCTTGAAATGCAGTTGACCGTCCCGGCAAAGCCTGTCAAACCGCAGAGAATGCTGCCGATCTTTCAACAAATGTCGAATTCATTTGTTGAAATGGGAGTCAATGCGGTTAAAAGTTCGGGCAAAAAAATTTCCTGTCAAGAAGGCTGTGCGGCGTGTTGTTATCAGGCGATTCCACTGGCGGAAATCGAGGCTTATCGAATTGCGGAAATAGTCGAAAATTTGCCCGAACTGCGTCGTACTGAAATCAAAAACCGTTTCGACGCGGCGAGTCGTCATTTTCACGAGATCGGCTGGTTTGAACGGCTCGATCAATGTGCTTTAATGCCGAAGGAAGCGCGTCAAAAAGTCGTGATGGAATATTTTTACGAAAATGTTTCGTGTCCTTTTTTGGAAGACGGCGCGTGTTCGATTTATGAAGATCGTCCGCTTGCCTGCCGCGAATATCTGGTCACTTCGGCGGCTGAAAACTGCTCTGCGCCAACGCCTGAAACTGTTGAAATGGTTGACTTTCAAGTAAAAGCGGCGGCAACATTGCGGCACATCGGGGACAGCCGAAACTTGAACGCGATTGTCAATTTTTTGCCGCTGATTCTCGCGCTCAAATGGACGGAAACACACGCTGATGAATTTCCCGAAAAAACCGGCGAAAGATGGATGGCGGACTTTTTTCAAAAACTGACAAGGAGCGAAATTCCGACGAAAAATACTGCTGAAGCTTAAGTTAAAATTGAAACGAAAAACAGAAAATTTGCGTAATAAAAAATTTCACGCCTGTTTAGAAATTTCGCCATTTACTATTTGAGATTAACGATTTACTATATCTTCAACCAATTTTATGAGTAAGTATCGCAAAATCGTCTGGAATGAGGGAATGCTCCTGACTCCGCACCATTTTCAGCAGTGGGACAACTATCACGAAGAGTCTTTGAATTCGCGCGTTCGTTCGATGATGTCGTTTGAATACGGCGTTTTGGATTTGCAGATTAACCGCGAGGCAATCGCTAACGGGAACTTTCAAATCATCAATTGTCACGCGGTTCTGCCGGACGGTTTGATGATTAATGTGCCGGACGCGGAAGCCGTTCCCGATCTGCGGCAGGTCGGCAATCATTTTCACCCGGAAGCCGAAAAACTCGGCGTTCATTTGGCGATTCCGGCACGGAAAATGGGTGAGGCGAACTTTCAGGGAAACGGCGTGAAATCAGGCGCAAATCTGCGTTTTTTGCAGGAAGGTGCGATGGTTAAGGACGAAACCAGCGGCTCGAACGAACAGCCGCTTGCCTACGCGAAAAGCAATTTGCGAATCATTTTTGACGACGAAGTGCGCGACGGTTTTACGTCAATGAAAATCGCCGAACTGATTCGAACGCCGACCGGACAATTAAAAATTAACGAAGATTTTATTCCGGCGACGCTGAAATCTGCGGCTTCAAACTGGCTCGTTAATATGCTGCGGCAATTGGTCGAGATTCTGAATACGAAAAGCGGAAGTTTGGGCGAACAAAGGCGGCAAAGAAATGCTTCGCTCGCGGATTTTACAACTTCGGAAGTCGCGGTTTTCTGGCTTTTGCACACGATTAACTCAGCAATTCCGACGATGGCGCACTTTTTCCGCGTGCCGGTTCTGCATCCCGAAAAAGTTTATCTCGAAATGGCTGAACTCGTCGGCAAACTGATGACGTTTTCAACTGAACTCTACCCGCGTGACATCGTAAAATATGACCACGACGATCTTTATTTTACGTTTTACAATCTTTCGACACAGTTAAAGGAATTGCTCGAAACCGTTATTCCGAGCCGCTGTGTGCCGATTCCGCTCGAAAAAACGCGCGATACTTTGTATGTCGGTCGCGTCGAGGACGAACGGCTTTTGAAGGAAGCCGGATTTTATCTCGCGGTGCGCGCCCAGATGCCCGAATCGAAACTGATCGAAGGCGTTCCGCGCGTCATTAAAATCGGTTCGCGCGACGTGATTGACACGATTATCAATTCGGCACTTCCGGGCGTGGTAATGACGCACGCGAGTCCGCCGCCCGCGCCAATTCCGGCGCGTGTCGGTTTCCGTTATTTTATGCTCGACACAATCGGACCGTATTGGGACGGCATCAAAGGCTCTAAAGTCATCGCCGTTTATGTGCCGGACGAAATTCCCGATGAAAAATTAGAAATGTATGCGGTCAAACCGTAAAAAGTCTTGAGTCTGAAGTCTTGAGTCATTAGTTAAAAACTAAGACTCAAGACTTCAGACTCAAGACTCAAGACTTATAAAGTATGAGTGAAAAAGCCAATCCAAATGATTTAATTGCCTTTGCCGGTCCGGTTTTTGACTTGATTTTGCGTCTGAAAGCCGGAATTGTTGCGCCTTCGTATGATTTGCGTCCGAAGATTGCGGCGTTGCTCGCAGATTTTGAAAAACGCGGTGAGCGGTATCGTTTCAGCAGTAAAATTATTCAGGTTTCAAAGTTTGCGCTTGCTGCATTTGTTGATGAAACCGTTCTTTCCAGTAATTTTAACCTCAAGGAAGAATGGGAAAAAAATCCTTTGCAGCTTGAATATTTCGGCGAATCACTGGCGGGGAATAAGTTTTTTGAAAAGCTCTCGGCGATGATTAAGCAGGTTGATGCGACGGCGGATGCGGTCGAGATTTATTACGTTTGTATGCTGCTCGGTTTTAAGGGCAGATACGCCGTCTATGAGAAAGAAAAACTGCTTTCGACGATGCAGGAAACGGCGAACGCACTCGTAAAGGTCGGGAAAATTCGTCCAGTCGAACTTTCGCCGCACTGGTTGGCAAACGATCAGCCGACTCCGCCCGAAAAACGCGGAATGCCGACGTGGGCAAAAATCGGCGCACTCGGCGGTCTTGGTTTAGCTTTTATTTTTTATCTTGTTATGTTTTTGGTTTCGTCATCATTTTTGCAGAACGCAATTAATAAATTGCAGCTCTAATCTTTAGAACGATTTAAATATGACTTCGTGGTACACGCAACAACTTAAATTTGCATTCGGCATCGGCGGCTTTATGTCGTTTTACGGAGTCGTCGGTTTGCTGACGTGGTTTGGCGGTCAAAAACTCGGATTGCCCGTCAACACGCGGATAATGGTGATCGTCGTGATCTTGCTGACGCTGCCGTTCGCGCTGATTATCGGTTATGTTGCGACGCGTCGCTCGAAAAAGAAGGAAGAAGCCGCGCTCAAAGAAGCTGAAGAAAAAGCCGCCGAAAAAGCGGGAGGAAAAGTTGCGGAAGGCGGCGATCAACCGCAAAAAGCTGCCACGCCGACCGGAAATTACGCCGACCTACCAAGCGGCGCGGAAGAAGTCGTCAAATTCCTGCAAACCTCAAATCTCGGCGGCGCGAACGGTAAGGAAGCGGTTTATTCGCTGCCTTGGTATATCGTCGCAGGAACGCCGAAAGCTGGAAAATCTTCGCTCGTTCTAGGTTCAAATCTGAATTTTCAAACTTTGCCGAGCCAGCGTCAATCCGAACAGAAAATGATTCGCCCAACCCGAAACATTGACTGGCGCGTGACGAGCGATGCGGTTTTTGTTGATACGGCGGGACGTTATCAAGTTGAAGGCGTGGACGAAGACGAATGGAATTCGCTGCTCGAAACGATCAAAAAATATCGCGGCAATCGTCCGGTTGACGGAATGCTGCTCGTCGCCGACACGGACAAAATCTTAAATTCTGACGAACGGCAAATCGAAGAACTCGCCAAAATGATGCGGACACGGCTTGATTCGGCGATTCAGCGGCTCAAAGTTCCGTTTCCCGTCTATTTAATTTTTACGCACGCCGACGCGATTGAAGGTTTCCGCGATTCATTTTCAACTTCAAAAAAAGAAGGCGAATCGCTCGTCTGGGGCGCGACGATCCCGCTCGAAAAACGCGAAAACGCGCACACACTTTTCGACGAAGAATACGGACTGCTGCACAATTCGATAATGAAACGGCGTTTGATGCGTCTGAGCGCACCGTTTCCGCCGGTTCGACAACTCCGAATCTTTAATTTTCCGCTGCATTTCGGTTCGGCGCGGCGCAAACTCGGCGCGTTTGTGGTGGCACTCTTTCGCCCGAATCCGTTCAGCGAAAATCCGTTTTTGCGCGGTTTTTATTTCACGGCGATTCCGGTCAATCGCCCGCCGGTGCAGGGCGACAAAACGATGGGAAGTGCGCCGCCGCAAACTATCGGTCAGACATTTTTTACCGAAAAACTCTTCCGCGATGTCGTTTTGCGCGACAAGGATTTAGTCAGAACTTTTCAGTCACAGCGGCAAAAACCGCCGATTCTCGGCTGGCTGATAACGCTTTTGATCGCGGCAATTACACTTGTTCTCCTGATTCTCGCAGGCGTTTCGCTTGCCAATAACCGAAAACTCCTCAACGCGGCGGCGGACAAAGGAGTCGCCGTTTTGAACAATGCAAAATCCGACGGCAATATTAATCCGCTCAGTAAAACGCCCGACGCGGCGACCAAAGAAGTTGATGCGATTGAAGATTTGCGCGTTTTGATGGTTGAACTCGATAAATACGACCGCGAAGGCGCACCGATTTATCTCGGAATGGGATTGTATTCGGGAAACACGGTTTACAAAGGCGACGAGAAAACCAAAGGATTGCTGAACATTTATTACAACGCCATCGGACGGCGTTATATGGACCCGACGATCAGACGTGTCGAAGACGATCTGAAAAAATTTGTTGCCGGTGCGCCCGTCGCCAATCCAAATCAACTGACCGCGCAGGAAGAAGACACACTCGGCAAAAATTACGATCTGCTCAAGGTTTACCTGATGCTTTCGGATAAATACCGCGACAAATCGAACGATACCGATATTGTCAATACTTTGAAAGATTACTGGTTTGCCGAATCGAAACTGCCCGCGAACTTAAAGGACGACGCGGAAAATCAGCTTAAATTTTACGCCAAACAAGTTGACCGATTCGACGGTCCCGACAAGTTTCCGCGCATTCAGCCCGACAATAATCTCGTCACGGAAGTTCGTAAAAAATTGCTCGCGTTTCCGCCGTTTCAGCGTTATTACAAACGCAAAGTAACCGAAATTTCCAAAGAAGTCGAGAGCAAATACGGCGAAATGACGGTTGATGCAATTCTCCAGCGGAACAGCGGCGATGCCGGATTTCTCGAAGGCGGCGACGGCGTTCCGGGCGCATATACGCTTGAAGGCTTTAAGTTAATGGACAAAGCCATTCTTTTGTCGAGCAAAGAACTGAGCGAAACCGATTGGGTAATGAGCGACGACAAATCGGTCGTGCAAGCCGTCACTAATGTCATTGATTCGCCCGACGCGAACAAAATTCGTGACCGTTATTTTCGTGATTATGCCGACCGCTGGCGCAATTTTGTCAAAAGCGTGAGGGTCAAACCATACAAAAAAGACTCTGATAAAGACCCGACTAAGGTTTCCGCGAAAGACGCGCTCGCGTCATTTTCGTCAGCCAATTCGCCGATGAAGGTTTTGCTCAAGGAAATTGACAAGAACACGAATTTTTCGTCCAAACCGAAACCGGCTGGCTGGCTGGACACAATCAAAGGTTGGTTCAAGAGCGAAACTCTGCCCGATACGGGCGGGACTTCGACGGTTGAAAAAGAATTTCGTCCGCTGTTCAGTTTCGTCGAAGACAAAGGTGACAAGAGCGCGAAAGTTCCGGTTGACGAATATCAAACCGCACTCAGCGATGTTTCGCTCAAACTCAGCGGTTTTTCCGACAACGATATTAACGAATTGGGAACTTTGCAGGACGACGAAAAAAATAAAAAATTCCCGCAGCTTAAAGGCGTGACTGGTAAAATTGACGGCTTGACGAAATCATTTAAGGACACCAAGGACGCGGCAGTCGGACCGTTTTTCGCCGATCTTCTGCGGCAGCCGGTCGGAAATTTGAACGCCCTGCTCGGCGCGGACACGATCAAACAGCTCGGCGAGAAATGGATAAACGAAATTTTGCCGCCCGCCCAAAACGCCGAGCAAGGTTATCCGTTTGACGGTGCGGGAACAGACGCAGATTTTGCCAAATTAAAGGATTATCTCGCGCCTTCAAGCGGCAAATTATCACAATTTTACGACAGCAGTCTGAAGAAATATTTTGACGGCAATCCGGGACAATTGAAACTCAAAGACCCGCAAAATGCACCGTTCACACCCGAATTTGTTGAATATTTGAACAAGGCTCTGACCTTGCGCCAATCGCTTTTCGGCAAGGGCGACGATGTTAAATTCGATTACAATTTCGAGTTGACCAATCCGAAGGACGCGCTCGTTGAAATGACGATTGACGGCATCACACTCTCAAGCGCGGATAAACCTTCGTCACCGATCAGTTTTCCGGCGGCAACCGGCGGCGGCAACGGAGTTTTAATCAAACTTCTTTCGACCGGGACGACGACTTCGACATCCGGGACGACGACTTCGGCAAATACTTCAAATTCGTCCGTCAATACAAATAGTTCGACTAATTCGACAACGCCGGCGAAAGTTACGCCGAGCAGCAACAGCAGCACCGCACCGGATGAAAAATCATTTTTGGGACCTTGGGGATTGTTCAAATTTTTCGACGCGAGCAACGCGCAAAAACAGACGGACAATTCTTATTTGCTGTCTTACAAACTGAAAAGCGGCAAGACTTTGACGGCGAAAATCACACCTTCGGGTGTTGATCCGTTCAACAAAGAGATTTACAAACTGCGTGCGCCGAAAACGATACTGAAATAAGATTTGGTTTTTGGTTTTTGGTCTTTAGTTTTCGCTAAAAACCAAAAGCCAAAGACCAAAACCAGAGAAAACAATGAATGAAGCGAAAAAACTACTTGAATCGGGCAATCTAAAGGGAGCTGTCGAAGCGGCTCTCGCGTTCGTCAAAGCGAATCCGACTAATCCTTCGGCGCGGATATTTCTTTTCGAACTGTCGGCTTTTGCGGGTGATTGGGAACGCGCCAAACGGCAATTGGACGTGATCGGTCATCAGGACACGACCGCGATGATCGGCTCGAAGATTTACGAACAGTGCATCATCGCCGAAGGCAAACGCGCCGATTTTTTCTCGAAGGGCGCGAAACCCGAATTTCTCTCGACACCGCCCGATTATATTTACGGAATTTTGATGGCGAACACCCGTTTTCGTGAAGGAAAATTGGCGGAAGCAAAAGAAATTTTGGACAAAACCGAAGCCGAACGACCGGCGTTTGCCTGCCAAGTTAACGGCGCGGCAGCGGAAGATTTTCGTGATTATAACGATCTGACTTCGCTGATTTTAGAAGTAATTATTAAAGACAGTTACGTCTGGGTTCCGATCGAGCAAATCGAAAAAATCACCTTTACCGCGCCGAAATCACTGCGCGACCATTTCTGGCTGCAAGCGACGCTCGAAACCGACAACGGCACGAACGGCGACATTTTTCTGCCGGCACTCTATCACGATTCGTGGCGGAGCAGCGACGATGCGGTCAGGCTCGGCAAAGTCACCGATTGGCGTGACGCAGGTGAAGATATTTTCGTCGGCGAAGGCACGAAACTCTTTGCGGTCGGCGGCGGACACAAAACAATTTTGGATTTTCAGGCGATTGAGTTTATAAAAGAATAATAAGGAAAATTTTTAATGGCAGAGATTGAATCAAAAGCACCCGTCATCAATTTCGAGAGTTTGTTCGCGCCCGTTTCCGAAGAAAAACCGGCGGGCGAATATCTGCGTTATTCGGGAATCTACGACGAAATTTCCGAAGCGCGGCGGGCTGACGAAAATTTGAGTCAGGGCGAATGGCAAACCGAATTGAAGGTTGCCGATTTCCGCAAAGTTATTAATTTAGCCGTACCGACGCTTGAAAAAAGCACGAAAGACATCCAAATCGCCGCGTGGCTTTCCGAGGCGTTAGTCAAGGAATACGGCTTTGTCGGTCTGCGCGATTGTTTGAAAATGCTCAGTGGTTTGCAGGAAAATTTTTGGGAAACTCTGCACCCGGAAATTGACGAAGGCGATATGGAAGGTCGTGCCAACGCGATTGCGTGGGCGGAAACGCAGGTTTCGTTCGCGCTGCGCCACGCCAAAATTACTAACTACGCCGGTTATAGTTTTGTTGATTTTGAAGACTCGAAGGTTTTCGACATTCCCGACAATCTCGAAATGCTCGACACCGCCGAGCAGCAAAAATTTAATGCTCTGCGGACGCAGGCGGAAAAGGAAAACCGCGTCACGGCAAATAAATGGCGGGCGGAAATCGCGCAGACACGCCGCGC
Organism: Pyrinomonadaceae bacterium; assembly: GCA_965247805.1. Classification (GTDB taxonomy): domain Bacteria; phylum Acidobacteriota; class Blastocatellia; order Pyrinomonadales; family Pyrinomonadaceae; genus JAFDVJ01. Next base: position 432,103 of record OZ252034.1, on the reverse strand, counting down.
TTTCTACGAAGAACTGACATTTTTGATTGACGAATGCTGGACGGCTTATACCGAAATCAACCGTGTGATTGAAGAAAAATTCGACCGTAATCAAACACCCGGTTTGAATAACTTAAAAAAATCGCTCGATGAAGTTCATTCGCATATTAAAAAACTTCTCGATGATAAACGCGCCGAAGAACCCGACGCGGAAGTCGAGGAAACCGCCGAAGCCGAAACAGCAACCGGCGAAGACGGCACAGTTATCAAAGTCGCCGGAGTCGCCACGGCAAACGGCGCGATTCAAAACCGGCAGGACGCGCTCAAACGGCTTGGCGATATTGCGACATTTTTTCAGAAAACCGAGCCGCACAGCCCGCTTTCATATCTGATTCAACGCGCCGTCAAATGGGGCAATATGCCGCTTGAAAATTGGCTGCAGGATGTCATCAAAGACGAAACCGTTATCTACCAGATTCGGCAAACACTTGGTTTCAACACCAATCTACCGGAGTCTTCCGATCCAAAATGAAGTAAAGAAAGTTAAGAAATAAAAATTAACCCTGATAAAAAACTAAACGAAAAGGAGCAAAAAATAAATGGCAAGTAAAGAAAGCATACAACATAAAATTGACCGTGTTCGCCCCCCGCGTGTCCAGATCACTTACGATGTGGAAGTCGGCGGAGCGATTGAATTGAAGGAGCTACCGTTTGTCGTCGGCGTAATGGGCGATTTCGTCGGGAAACCCGAAGAACCATTACCGGCGATCAAAAACCGGAAATTTGTTGAGATTGATCCCGACAATTTCAATCAGGTACTTGCCGGTATGAAGCCGCGTGTCGCCTTTTCGGTTGACAATAAATTACAGGACGACGGCAGTAAATTAGGCGTTGACCTGACATTCGGCAGCATCGAAGATTTCGAGCCGGACAACATTGTTCAGCAAGTCGAACCGCTTCGCAAACTCGTCGAAGCGCGGCAGAAACTCTCCGACCTGCGCTCGAAAATGGACGGCAACGAAAAATTGGAAAATATGCTCAACGATATTATTTCCGATACCGATAAACAAAAACAATTAAGCGACGCACTCGGCATCGAAGGCAAGAAGGAGGACTAATCATTATGGCTGAAAAAGCAAACCAAACAGCAGAAGCCGCAGTCGAAGAACAGGTGCAGGAAGTCAGTCTTCTCGACCAGATTTTGACCGAAGGCAAAATGGCGCGTGACGAATTTCAAAAGGAACAAGCTAAAGATATGATCGGCGAATTTGTCGGTCAGGTGATGAGCGGCGAATTAACAATGTCGAAAAATATGGACGTTGCCATCAACGCCCGTCTTGCCGAGATTGACCGTCTTATTTCGGCGCAGCTCAATGAAGTGATGCACAACGAAGAGTTTCAAAAACTCGAAGGTTCGTGGCGCGGTCTGCATCATCTCGTCAAAAACACGCTGACCGGACCGCAGCTCAAAATTCGCGTGATGAGCGCGACGAAAAAAGAACTTTTGAAGGATTTTGAACGCGCCCTCGAATTCGATCAATCCGCGCTCTTCAAAAAAGTTTACGAAGACGAATACGGCACGTTCGGCGGCGCACCTTACGGCGCGTTGATCGGCGATTACGAATTCGGCAATCATCCGCAGGATTTGGCTCTGCTCGAAAGTCTTTCGCAAGTCGCTTCGGCGGCTCACGCACCATTTTTGAGCGCGGCTTCCTCGGAAATGTTCGGTTGGGATACGTTCGGCGAAATGACCGAAGTTCGTGATATTTCAAAGATTTTCGACCGCGTGGAATATGCGAAATGGCGAAGCTTCCGCGACTCGGAAGATTCGCGTTACGTCGGTTTGACGCTGCCGCACGTTCTCGGACGAGTTCCTTACGGCGCAGCGACGAAGCCGACCGAAACATTCAACTTTGAAGAAGACGTTGACGGCACGGATCACAAAAAATATCTGTGGTCGAATGCCGCCTACGCGATGGCAACGCGTTTGACCGAAGCATTTTCAATGCACAACTGGTGCGTGGCGATTCGCGGTGTCGAAGGCGGCGGACTCGTTGACGGACTGCCGACCCACACGTTTGAAACCGACGAAGGCGAAGTCGCAATGAAATGCCCGACCGAAGTGGCGATCACCGACCGCCGCGAAAAGGAGTTTTCCGACAACGGATTTATCCCGCTCGTTCACTGTAAAGGCACTGATTATGCGGCGTTTTTTGCCACGCAGTCCTGCCAGAAAGCGAAAAAATACGACACGGACGCGGCGAATGCCAATGCGCGTCTTTCAACCCAATTGCAGTATATTTTCGCAACTTCGCGTTTTGCACATTATTTGAAATCAATGGTGCGCGACAAAATCGGTTCGTTTATGTCGCGTCAGGAAGCTCAAATCTTCTTAAACCGCTGGATCAGCAAATATGTGTTGGAAAACGATGTCGCACCGGCGGCGCAAAAGGCAAAATATCCACTGCGCGAAGCCCGCGTTGATGTCACGGAAGTTCCGGGCAAGCCGGGAGTTTATCGTGCCGTCGCCTTTTTACGACCGCACTTCCAACTCGATGAGCTTTCCGTTTCGCTGCGCCTCGTCGCAGAACTTCCGAAACAGGCGAAATAATCGGAATTCGTAAAATATTTACGATTTTTTTGAAAATTTCGCAAAAGCGTTTTTCCGATGCGTCTAACTTGGGAAGCGAGTTAAAAGGTCTCGGAAAGATTGAAAGTTATGAGGAAAAAGTTGTCCGGCTGATCGGTCGGACAACTCGATAAATTAAGTTATTTTGAAAGGAGCAAATTAAAAAAAATGGCACAAGCAGATTATTACTTAAAAATTGACACTATCGAAGGTGAATCAGACGCAACGGGTTTTGAAAAACAAATGCAGATCGAATCGTGGTCATTCGGTGCAAGCAACGCCGGTTCCGCCGTTCAGGGAACAGGTTTAGGTGTCGGAAAAGTCAGTCTTCAGGACTTTCATTTCGTGATCCAAAACGGCAAAGCGTCACCGGTTCTCTTTCTCGCCTGCGCGAAAGGCAACCACATTCCGCAGGCAATCCTGAGTTGCCGCAAAACGGGCGGCGACGGCAACCCGTTCACCTACACGAAAATTACGTTCGGCGATCTGGCGATCTCGTCATTCCAGACCGGCGGCAGTAACGGAAGTTCGGTTTTGCCGATGGAACAGGTTTCGTTCAACTTTACAAACATTACGTTTGAATATTTCCAACAAAAACCGGATGGAACGGTTGCCTTGACTAACACCACCGCTTACGACATCAAGAAAGTCGAAGGCACCGGAGCATAAAATTTTCCAAAATCATCAATCGTCCGCCGCACATCCCGTTCGGCGAACGATTGCCAAAGAAATCAAAAACCTTAAATACCGTCGCTTCCGAGCGGCGGTATCTTTTCACTTTTAAAAGACAATGGCACGAACCGACAACGAAATTCGCATTACGCCTTCGCTGCTCGACCGACTGCTCGATTTTGAGCCGGACGTTTCACGCGAAACTCCGAAATCGCATTCACAATCGCTTCGTGATCTAAAATTATCGGTGCGGCGCGATTTGGAATGGCTCTTGAATTCACGCTCATATCCCGGAGATATTGACGAACGGCTTGAAGAAGTCAAAAAATCGGTTGTTGTTTACGGATTGCCGGACATTACCGGAATCAGCGCGAAAAGCCATATCGAGCAAAAGCGTCTCGCGGACGCACTCGAAAATGCGATTAGAAATTTTGAGCCGCGATTTTTGAACTTAAAGGTTACGCTCGAACCGGTCAACAATATTGACCGCCTGCTGAAATTTCGGATCGAGGCGCACTTAAACGTCGAACCGGCACCCGAACCGATTGCCTTTGACACCGTTTTGCAGCTCGGCAGCGGTGATTTTGAAGTAATTGAAAAGTAATATTTTATTTCGTTTTTTTATCAACTAAAATAGCTCAATGCGCGACGAACTGCTTGGTTACTACGAACGAGAACTCATCTTTCTGCGACGAATGGGCGCGGAATTTGCCCGCAAATATCCGAAGATTGCGGCGCGGCTGCTGCTTGACGAAGAAAAGATCGAAGACCCGCACGTCGAGCGAATCGTCGAAGCCATCGCCTTTTTAACGGGCAGAGTTTCGCTCAAACTCGACGACGAACTTCCCGAAATCACCGAATCGTTTCTCAATGTTCTTTATCCGCATTATCTTTCGCCGGTTCCTTCGATGGCGATTACCCAATTTTCATTCGGTTCGCCGAACGACAAATTGACGGCCGTGCAAAATCTCGGACGCGGGGCAAAACTTAATTCGCGTCCCGTTGACGGCACGCCTTGTCAATTTCAGACCGGTTTCGATGTCCAACTCGTGCCGCTGGAAATTCAATCAGCCGCGCTCGAATCGAACGCGCCGAAGGACGGACGCGGACAATATGCCGACAGTCATATTCGCCTCAGTATGCGCTGTTTCGGTGACGCGAATTTAAGTGAATTTAAAGTCGGAAGCACCAACGAACCGCCGAAATTTCTGCGTTTTTACCTCAACGGCGACCCGCAGCTTGTTTTTCCGCTTTACGAAATTATTTTTAATCAGGCGACGAAGGTTGAATTTGTCGCAAGGGAACAACCGCTCGGCAATAAAACATTTAAGACTTTAACGAATATTCAGCTAAAACTGCCTGATTCGGTGGTTTTGCCTGCCGCCGAAGCGATTAAACAGGTCGGTTTTACCGAAGAAGAATCGCTGCTGCCTTACACGAAACGCTCGTTTCAAGGCTATCGTCTGCTGACTGAATATTTTGCCTTTCCGTATAAATTTTTGTTCTTCGACATTTACGGACTCGATCAGGCGGTCGCTCAAAAATTCGGCAGTCATTTCGATATTTTGATTCACTTAAAGGATGTTAATCCGCCGAAAGCACCGATCACGGCGGACACTTTTCGTCTCGGCTGCACACCGATTATCAATCTTTTTTCGCGGATGGCTGACCCGATTTACCTGTCACAGCAAAAATACGAATATCACGTCGTGCCGGACGTTCATCGTCAATTAACGACCGAAGTTTATTCGATTGACGAAGTTATCACGTCCGATCCGAAAACGAATACGACCCGCGAATTTTCACCGTTTTACAGTTTACGACACGCTTACGGCGAGCAGATGGAAAAGGCTTTCTGGTATGCGACGCGGCGCGATTCGCAGCGCGATGAAGACGACGGAACGGAAATGTTTCTCTCGATGGTTGATATGAATTTCAATCCGCGTGTCCCTGCCGCTGAAGTTATCAATATCAGAACGACCTGCACGAACCGCGATCTGCCCGCGAGATTGCCGTTCGGTGGACGCGAAGGAGATTTTGAAGTTGAAGGCAGCGGCTTACTTTCAAAGGCAAGATGCTTGACGAAGCCGACCGAAACACTGCGTCCGGCACGTCGCCGCGCTTTGCAATGGCGTTTGATTTCGCATCTGAATTTAAATTATTTATCAATTATCGAGAGCAATAACGGAACGCCCGAAGCCTTGCAGGAAATCTTGCATCTTTACAATTTCGATGATTCTTCGGCATCGCGCAAACAGATTCTCGGCATCACCGGCATCGAAAGCCGCAAAGTCGTCCGGCGCATCGGCGAACACATCGGCGCAGGTTTCGTGCGTGGTTTGGAAACGACAATAACGATGGACGAAGAAGAATTCGTCGGCAGCGGAATGTTTTTATTCGCTTGTGTTCTGGAAAGATTTTTCGGACTTTACAGCTCGCTTAATTCGTTTAATCAAACAGTTTTGCGAACCAAACAGCGCGAGGCGAACGTGAAAATATTTCCGCCGCGCACGGGCGAACAGATTTTGTTGTAACGCCGTCCGTCCCGGCGGCTGTCGCGGCGTGCATCTTGCCGCCGCACGAGCGAAAGCGAGTGAAACGCTCGACACCGGACAACATTTTAGTTAACAAAGTTTTTTGCGCTTTTCAAGCGCACTGTCGGCAAGATGCCAACAGGACAGCCGCCGGGACGGACGGCGTTACACTGATTGAATGAGCAAAAAGCCTCTAAATCAACTACTTGCTGACGAGCCGTATAGGTTTGAGTTTTTTCAAGCCGTGCGTCTGCTTGAAAAAATCTATCCCGAACGCCGCGCTGTCGGCGGCGATGCTCTGCCGCACGAGGAAATTGTCCGTTTTCGGTCACGAATGGGACTCGATTTCCCTGCCAGCCAAATTCACGAACTCAAAGAATCCTTTGACGAATCTACCGAAAAGGAAAAGCTCGAAATGTTCATCAATTTTATGGGAATGGTCGGCGTTTCAGGCGTGATGCCCGCGCATTATACCGAACTCATAATGGAGCGCGTTCGTTACCGCGATACGGCGATGTGGACGTTTCTGGATATTTTCACGCACCGCACGGTTTCGATGTTTTTTCGCGCCTGGGAGAAATATCGTTTCCCGATTTCCTACGAACGCGGGCAGGACGATTTTACGTCTTATTTGTTCGATTTCGCGGGACTCGGCACGCGTGGTTTGCGCGGTCGGATGGATTTGGAAGACGAATCTTTGCTTCCTTACGGCGGTCTGATCGCGCAAAAACCGCACTCGGCGACCGCGCTCGAAAATATTCTGAGCGATTACTTTCGCGTTAAGGCAAAAATCCTGCAATTTTTCGGTCAATGGTTGGATTTAGACAGCGCAAGTATCACAAAACTCGGTCAGGCAAACAGCGGACTCGGCACGACCGCGATTATCGGGAGCCGCGTTTGGGAACAGCAATCAAAATTTCGGATCGTTTTCGGCGCACTGACATTCAACGAATTTCAAAACTTTTTGCCAAGCGGAACGGCTCATAATCCGGTGAAATCAATCGTTCAATTTATGAACGGAATGGAATTTGATTTTGATGTTCAGCTAATTTTGCAGGCAAAACAAGTTCCAAGCACGATTTTGACGACCCGCGCCAAACGTCGTCCGATGCTCGGCTGGACTTCGTTTTTGAAGACAAAACCTTTCAAAGCGGACGACGATCAGGTTGTTTTGAAAATAGATAATTAAAACCGTTTCAGATGTTTAAGGAGAAAGAAGGAGAAAGAAGAAAAATGAACGTAAATTTAAAATCATTAGTCGGCAGATTAAACGACACTTGTCGCGGTGCGCTCGAAGGCGCGGCAGGGCTTTGTCTTTCGCGCACAAATTATGATGTTGAAATCGAGCATATTTTAGCGAAATTGCTTGAGCAGGAAGATACGGATTTGCATAAAATCTGTCGTCATTACGAAGTCAATATTGACCGTTTGAACAAGGACGTGATGACCGCTCTCGACCGTCTGAAAACGGGAAATTCACGGACACCGGGAATTTCGGAGCGTTTGCCGAAATGGTTTCAAGACGCTTGGCTCGTCGCTTCGGTTGAATTCGGCGCGGCGCGTGTTCGCTCCGGTCATCTCGTGATGGCTTTGCTTTCAAACGACGGCACGGCGCGAATCGCCCGCGACATTTCACGCGAATTTTCGCACATTTCAATCGAATCTCTCAATACTAAACTTGAAGAAATCACGGCGGATTCGTCGGAAGCGCGTGATGCCGTCGCACTCGGCGAAGCGGCAGGAGTTTCGGGCGGTGCGCCGGTAGCAACGGGCGTTCCGGGCAGAACGAAAGCCCTCGATCAATACACCGAAGATTTGACGGCAAAAGCAGCGGCGGGAAAAATTGATCCGATTCTCGGACGTGATTTCGAGATTCGTCAGGTCATTGATATTTTAACGCGCCGTCGTCAAAACAACCCGATTCTGACAGGTGAAGCCGGCGTTGGTAAAACTGCCGTCGTCGAAGGTTTTGCGCTCAGAATTTCGCAGGGCGACGTTCCCGATCCGCTCAAAAATGTCGCGGTTCGCACATTGGATTTAGGTTTACTACAAGCGGGCGCGGGCGTGAAAGGCGAATTTGAAAATCGCTTAAAATCAGTAATTGATGAAGTTAAAGCCTCGCCGCAACCGATTATTCTATTCATTGACGAAGCGCACACGATGATCGGCGCAGGCGGCGCGGCGGGACAAAACGACGCGGCGAATCTGCTCAAACCGGCGTTGGCGCGTGGTGAACTAAGAACAATTGCGGCGACAACTTGGGCGGAATACAAAAAATATTTTGAAAAGGACGCGGCACTCGCCAGACGTTTTCAGGTCGTTAAGGTCGAAGAACCCGACGAAGAAAAAGCGATTGGAATGATGCGCGGACTGCTCGAAAAAATGGAATCGCATCACAACGTCCGCATTTTGGATGAAGCGATTGTCGAGTGCGTCAAACTTTCGCACCGCTACATTACCGGCAGACAGCTTCCCGACAAATCGGTTTCGGTTCTCGACACGGCTTGCGCGAAGGTCGCCATTGGACAAGGCGCAACTCCCGGTGCAGTCGAAGATGCAACGCGACGAATCCAACATCTGACCTCTGAAATAAATTCGCTCGAACGCGAACAAGTCACAGGCGCGGAACACGATGAAAGATTGGACAGTTTGAAGGCGAAACGCACGACAACCGAAGAAGAATTTGCCAAATTAAGCGAACAATGGGCAAAGGAAAAAGAATTGACGAATCAGATTCGCAATATTCGCCTGAAACTCGAAATGTCGCGGCTTGATCCGGTTGGTGGTGAGCAGTCGGCAGTCGGCAGTCAAGAAGTTTCCGAAGTCCAACCACAGGCAGCGGCGGCAACGGCGGAAACCGATTCGGTAACGGGCGACGCAACCGCAGCGGCAACCGCACCGGAGACGGAAAAACCGACCGACACTGAATTTTTGAAGGGCGAATTGAAACGCCTAAACGCCGAGTTGAAAGAATTGCAAGGCGAAAATCCGCTGATGTCGCCGGTCGTCAACGGGCAAATCGTCGCTGAAGTCATTTCGGGTTGGACGGGAATTCCAATTGGCAAAATGGTCGCGGACGAAATTAACGCCGTTCTCGAATTACACAAAACGCTTGCCGCGAGAGTTCTCGGACAAGACCACGCGCTCGAAGCGATTTCGCAGAGAATTCGCACGGCTCGCGCCGGTTTGACCGATCCGAAACGTCCGATTGGCGTGTTTCTGCTTGTCGGAACTTCGGGTGTCGGTAAAACCGAAACTGCGCTGGCGTTGGCTGATTCGCTTTACGGCGGTGAACGCAATTTGATTTCGATCAATATGAGCGAATATCAGGAAGCGCACACGGTTTCCAGTTTGAAAGGTTCGCCTCCGGGATATGTCGGCTACGGCGAAGGCGGCGTTTTGACGGAAGCGGTTCGCCGAAAACCTTATTCGGTCGTGCTTTTAGATGAAGTTGAAAAAGCGCACCCGGACGTGATGGAATTATTTTTCCAAGTCTTTGACAAAGGCGTTTTGGAAGACGGCGAAGGACGCGAAATTGATTTCAAAAACTGTATCATTCTGCTGACATCAAACGTCGGCACGGATACAATTATGAAACTCTGCGCCGACCCGGACACGAAACCCGAACCCGACGGATTAGTCGAAGCCGTCAAGCCGGAACTCGTTAAAGCCTTCAAACCTGCGCTTTTAGGTCGAATGGTGACGGTTCCGTATTATCCGATCTCCGACGATATTTTGCGGCTTATCATCAGATTACAGCTCGGCAAAATTAAAAATCGCATTTCGGACAATCACGGAGCGCAATTTTCCTACGATGATTCCGTCATAGACACGGTGGCGAAACGCTGCACCGACGTGGACAGCGGCGCACGCAATGTTTATAACATCCTGACCGGAACGCTTTTACCGGAAATGTCCGGCGAAGTTCTTTCAAGAATGGCGAGCGGCGACGGAATGAAAAAGGTTCACGTCACGGTCGGCGAAGGCGAGAAATTTATTTATGTAATTGAATAAGGAGCAACATTTATGGCAACGATAACAACTGTAGAAATAACATACGGCTCGGTAACGGCGGAAGTGGCAATTACATATCGTCCGTATATTCCGGGAAACGACCCTTGGCAAAGAACATCAGGACCTGTTCGTTCGATGCCTGCTTCGGGAGATTGGGAAAATAGAATGATCGGCGGAAGCACGGCACAAGTTAGAATGGAGAGTTCAAGCGACACTGGATTTGCAATGAACTTGAACGGATTTAGGGGGGTCAGTGTCGGCAGCACGGGCGACGGTGAATTTATGGGTTCGGGATATTTGATTCCTGAGTTTTCGATGATTAATTGGCGGGTGTTGAGTATCGCATAAATTAACCCAAAATAATTTGCTTTCAACTTATACTTGGTTTGCAGAATTTACGTTTCTGAGCGGATAATTATTCACTCAGAAACGTAAATTAACTAAGATTGAGACGAATTTTTTAAGTTGACATTACTCTAAAAATTATGGCGACGACACAAGACGGAAGATTGATGAGCATTGCGACTCCGCTCGGCAAGGATCATCTGTTAATTAACAGATTTACCGCAACCGAAGGGCTTTCGCAGCTTTTTTCGATTGACATTGAACTTCTGCACGAGGAAACGACGGTCAGCTTTACTCCGACAATCGTTGATCCGGCTTCGCTGATCGGTCATTCGGTAACGATTTTCGTGTCGGCGGCGGACGGTTCGACGCGCGAGTTTTCGGGAATGGTCAACAAATTTTCGCAGGGCAACCGCGATCTTCGTTTTTCGTATTATTATATTTCAGTCGTGCCGCACACCTGGCTTTTGACGCAAAAAAGTGAGAGTCGGATTTTTCAGCAGATGAGTGTGCCGGACATTTTGAAAAGAGTTTTTGCCGGATTTCAGGTTAAATACGAGTTTCAGGAAACTTATGAACCGCGAAATTACTGCGTTCAGTATCGTGAAACCGATTTTGATTTCGCCTCGCGTCTGATGGAAGAAGAAGGAATTTATTATTACTTCGAGCATTCGGGCGGCACGCATCAGATGATTATCGGCGACACGCCGCAGTCGCATCGTGATTGTCCGGGCAAAAGCACGATCCCGTTTTTCGTCAATGTCGGCGACAACGACGATTTTATCGGCGCGGTCAGTTCGTTTTTGAGCGATTATAAATTGCAAACCGGCAAAGTGACGCTCTGGGATTATAATTTTCAACTTCCGACGAACCGGCTTGATCTTGAACAGCCGAGCCGATTTACATTCGGCGATAACAAAAAACTCGAAAAATATGATTATCCCGGCGGTTATGCGCGAAAATACGACGGCATAGACAAGAGCGGCGGTGAACAGGCGGGTGAATTGAACAAGGTTTTTAATGACCGCCAATCAACCGTCAAAAAAATGATGGAATCGCTCGACGCGCAGGTCACGACCGCGACGGGAAATTCCGACTGCTGTTCAATTACGGCGGGTTATCGTTTCACGCTTTCTAATCATCCGAACGGTGATTTGAACAAAATCTATACCATCGTGACGGCGACACACGAAGCCGAACAAAGTCCGAGTTACGCTTCCAACGAAGGCGCAACCGATCCATACACGAACAGTTTCATCTGCATCGCACACGGCGCGGGACATCCCGGCTTCCGACCTTTGCGAAAAACGCCGAAACCGATTGTGCAGGGCAGCCAGACGGCGGTCGTCGTCGGACCTTCGGGCGAGGAAATTTTCACGGACAAATACGGGCGCGTCAAAGTTCAGTTTAATTGGGACCGTGAAGGAAAAGTTGACGCTTCGAGTTCATGCTGGGTGCGCGTCGCGCAGACTTGGGCGGGCAACAAATGGGGCGCGATGTTTATTCCGCGTATCGGAATGGAAGTTCTCGTCCATTTTCTCGAAGGCAACCCGGACGAACCGATTATTACAGGCTGCGTTTATAATCCGCAGGCAATGCCGCCCTATACGCTGCCGGATGAAAAGACGAAATCAACGATCAAAACAAATTCGTCGAAAGGCGGCGGCGGTTTTAACGAATTTCGTTTCGAGGACAAAAAAGGCTCGGAACAGATTTTTATTCACGCCGAAAAGGATCAGGACATTCGCGTCAAAAACGACTGCAAGGAATTAATCAAGCACGACCGGCACTTGATCGTCGAAAACGACCAATACGAAAAGGTTAAGAAAGACAAGCATTTACAAGTCACGGGCGACCATAACGAAAAAATTGACGGCACGATGTCGCTCAAAATCGGCACGGATTTACAGGAAAAAGTCGGCAACAACTACGCGCTTGATGCCGGAATGGGCGTTCACATCAAAGCCGGAATGAGTGCCGTGATCGAAGCCGGAACTTCGCTGACCATCAAGGTCGGCGGAAATTTTATCAACATCAATCCGGGCGGCGTGTTTATTAAAGGCACGATGGTAATGATTAACAGCGGCGGCGCGGGCGGTTCGGGTGCGGGATGCAGTCCCGAAACACCGAAAGACCCGAAGGAAGCCGACAACGCCGAACCCGGAAACACGCCGCGCGTTAAATCGCCGCCGCCGCCGGTCGCCGCCGTTAATTACAGTCCGATGGCGGTTTCGATGAAGAGCGCGGCACAGAGCGGTGCGCCGTTCTGCGATATATGACCGGAGTAAAATTTTGATAATCCGTGTGATTATCCCGCAGCGAAATTAAATGACGAAAGAAGAATTGGAAAAAATTCTGTTCGGTGAAAGAACGCTCGTTTTCGTCGTTCTCGACGGCGCGTTGATTCCCGATCTGCAAATGAAAATCTACGAAACGCGCCCGCCGAATTATTGTCTGATGCGCGGTGAACTCAAACCCGATATGGCGGAAGTCGCGCCGTATGTCGTGCAGTTGATTGCCGGTGCGCCTTTCACTGATTGGGTTTTAGGCGATTTCGGCAAAAATTGGGGGATTTTTGTGCAGTCGCTTCACTCGATCAAGGAAATGCGGCGACATTTTCGCGCATTACTGACGATTTATGACGAAACCGGCAAACCGATGCTTTTTCGCTTTTACGACCCGCGCGTGATCGGGAAATTTCTGCCGACCTGCAGCGGCGACGAGCTTAAAACATTTTTCGGCAAAGTAGATAAATTTTTTGCCGAAGACGAAAAAACGAAAAAAATGACAGCTTTTCGACTCGAAAACGACGAACTTAAACAAACCGAATTAAATTAAAAGGAGAAACTCTATGCCGACCGGACCTGCTGCCCGAATCACTGATAATGTCGTCCATCCGCTGCCGCCCGTTCTGACCGGCGGACCGACCGCGATTACCGTTATCATCGGATTTTTACCGGCGTGGCGCGGAATTGGCGGTGCCGCCGCCGCCGCGATTCAATCTGCCAACCAAGCCGCCACGACAGCTATTCAAGCGGCGGTAGCGACCACCGCCGCCGCCGTCGGACCGGCGGCACCAATCGCTTACGCCGCTGAACAAGCTCTGAAAGCATCTCTTCTGGCTTCGATGTCAAGTATGATTACCGGTTCCGGCACGGATATTCACATGTGCGTTACGCCTTCGCCGATTCCGCCGCACGGACCCGGCGTGGTCACGACACCTTCAGCGACAGTTATGATTGCCAATATGCCCGCCGCCCGAATGGGTGACACAATTACCGAAGCCATCGGTCCGCCAAACACAATTGCAAAGGGCGAACCAACCGTCATTATCGGCGGCTAATATAATCTGGTATTTAATTTTTATTTATTTTAGAGGCAATCGGAAATGATTATTCGAGATACTCAAATTAAGGCTTTTGAAGAATCGGCAGTTGATAACTTTGTGTTTGAGATGTCCCGGCACTGTTCCGAATTTTCGCCTCATTTGTGTAAAACTTTAAAGGAAGAACAACTGGAAGCAGCAATCAGAGAAGGCATTGCGCGTGCCGAAACACACGGCTTTACGCAGCGCGGTCCGGTGCGCTTCTATCTCGATCTGATGATTGTTTTCGGTAGCAGTTTCGACACTGATCCGCAATACCCTTGGGCGGCTGAGATTCTAGCACAAAGCGAAGATACCTCCGAGATTCAAAGGTCTGAAACCCTGCACGAAAAAACCTCCGATTACCTAAAAAAAGTTGACGGCGAAAAAAATGTTTTCACGCTCCAAGCCTTGCAGGAATTAGCAGACCGTCTGAAAGCCGGTTTGACTTTCAAGCGCGAGAATTTCGATGCGGATTTGCTGAATTTGATGAAGGAAATTCATCCGCGAAAATATCAGGAAACAGGCGAAGAATCGCTCCGGCAATTAATTGGAAACAGTCGAAAAAAAGCCGTTAAAGATATTGGATTCAAAGAACCTCGCGCCGTCGCTTTAATCGTTGTTCTGGCTTTTGCCTTCGGACACCGATTTGACGACGATCCTTTTCTCCCGTGGATTTCGCGGACCTTAAACAAGGAAAATGAAACGCTCGAAACGAAAGCCGAAGAACTTGAACGTCGTGCCGTCATCTGGCTCGATGCAGTGCTGAAAAACGCGCAGGAGAACAAATAAATGGGTGCGCGAACGACACCAAATTCACCTTCATCCGATCCGAATTGCAACGATCCTGTAAATAAAACCAAGAATAGTTGTAAGGACGATAAAAAATGTTGGGTTGACGACTATGATAAGAAGATTTCAATTGAATCTTACGGTCGTTATTTTAAGCAGTATAAACCTGACGGAACGCTGATGAGCTACAGTTTTCCAAAAACATACAAGATTCTCGCGCCTGTCAAAACTGGCGATAAAATAACGGTTGAAGTCAGATTTAAAGTCGAAAAGCTGACGGGCGTGACAGATGCCGACGTAACTACTGCCAAGTCAAATCTGGAAAAAGGTGTAAATACCTACTGGAACAATAAGTTTACGCTTGAAGCCGACGATCCAGAGTGTGGAAAAAAATCTTTCAAGATCGAATATAAAGTCATTTGGGTTGATTCAGGAAACGACTTCACAATGAAGGTTCACGACACCTATGCCCGCGAAGGTGTGACCGGAAAAGTGCTTGATGTTTCAAAAACAACAGGCGATTGGACTTACGCTCACGAGTTTGCTCATTGTGTCGGGACACCTGATGAATATTCATATACGACCGACAACGAAACCATCAAATATGTAAAACCGGACGGAACATTAGACACGGCGGTTTCCGCGCCGACTTTCAAGGCAAAAGACGCGGCTGACGCGACGATTATGTCATCCGTTGATAATACGACCGTCTTGAAACGGCACGGCTGGAACATCGCCATCGAAACGCAGGAATTATTGACCGCAAAACTTGGACGAAGCATAAAATGCACGATCAAATAAACATTAAATCAATGATTTATCAACTGGCAGAGGAGGACAATTAGATGGGTGCGCGAACAACACCGGCTTCGCCTTCAAAGGACAAAAACTGCACCGATCCGGTCAATAAAACTAAGAACGAGTGCAAAGACGACAAAAAGTGTTGGGTTGACGATTACAACAAGGAAATTTCTACGCCTTCCTACGGGCGTTACAGTCAGCCGTATAAAAAAGACGGAACGAAGCAGCCATATACCGATAAAGTTCAGTATAAACTCTACGCACCTGTTAAAACCGGCACGGAAATCACTATTGAAATTCGTTTCAAAGTTGAAAAAGATGCTGATGTCACCGACGGCGATGTCACCTCGGCGAAAACGAAATTGGAGAATGGCGTTAAAACATATTGGGATAACAAATTTACTTTAGAAGCCGACGACCCGGAATGCGGCAAAAAGTCGTTCAAAATTCGCTATAAAATTGTTTTCGTTGCTTCAGGGCAACATTATACGATCAAGGTTCACAAAACATATCCGCGCGAAGGCGTTACCGGCGATGTAATGGATGTTTCAAAAACAACCGATGACTGGACGTATGCCCACGAAGTCGCGCATTGCTTCGGCTTGCCGGATGAATATTCATACACCACCGACAATGAAACGGTGAAATACTACAAACCCGACGGAACATTGGACGCAGCAGTTTCCGCACCAACTTTTAAGGCGAAAACAGCCCCTGATGCGACGATTATGTCATCTGTCAACAATACGACCGTCTTAAAGCGTCATCAATGGTTTGCAGCAATTGAAACACAGGCACTGTTAACCGCAAAACTCGGACGGAAAATAAAATGCGATATAAAATAGCAATAATTTTACTTGTCTTATTGTCGCTTGGATTTCAAAATAAGAAGTGCGACGATAAAAAAAAGGAGACTTCGATGAACGATCAGATACTTTCTGTCAAGGTGAACTGCCGCGACAATGAACAATGCTTTTTTGAAGGAAAAGACATTTTTTTAGATATTAAAATTTTCAATAACGAGGATGTCGAAATCGGCTTTCCGCTGGAATTCGTTAAGTCGAAAGGTCCGATTACTAGACTAATTGACAATCGGACAGGTAATGACACATTCATTCCGACTCATCCGCCGAACGGCGATTTGCTGGATAAATTTACGATGATAAAACCGGGCGAATTCATTGATTTGGAATGGATTATCACTGCCGAAGAGCTACAGCAATACGGCGCGGATGTAGATGTTTCCATTGAAATTACGATTATGGCTGATATTCTCGTCAAAGGCAAAAAAATTGACTTTCGCGGCAGCAATACCCGCCGCATCGTCAACAAAAAACCTCTTGTTTCGTAATTCGCCGCGTATTTTTCTCCCAATCTCAATATTTAATGCTGAACGAATCGGGAGAAAATTTATCTCCGGCATTTACGATTACTGCGACCGTTGGTGAACGCGAACTTCAATCCGCCGCACGTTGTGGACTAAAGTTCGCGTCTCGTTATAATTACGGGTGCGTCATATCAACCGGAATTACCCATTCGTCGAATTGTTCGCTTGTCACTAAGCCTAATTCGAGCGCGGATTCTTTTAAGCTGATGCCTTTTTTGTGTCCGTTTTTAGCGATCTTCGCGGCGTTGTCGTAGCCGATGTGTTGATTTAGAGCGGTCACAAGCATCAGCGAATCGTTTAAGTATTTATCAATTTGCGGGCGATTTAATTCAATGCCGTTGACGCAGAATTCGACGAATCCGCGACACGCATCGTTCAAAAGCCGAACCGAATGCAAAAAGTTGTGAATCATCACGGGTTTGAAAACATTGAGTTCAAAATTGCCTTGCGAACCGGCGAAACCGATTGCCGCATCGTTGCCGAGAACCTGCGCGGCGACCATCGTGATTGCTTCGGATTGCGTCGGATTGACTTTTCCGGGCATTATCGAGCTTCCCGGTTCGTTTTCAGGAATGATAAGTTCACCGATTCCGCAACGCGGACCTGATGCCAGCCAGCGCACGTCGTTGGCAATTTTCATCAGCGAACAGGCGAGAGTTTTGAGTGCGCCGGACGCAAAAACGATTTCGTCGTGAGCCGAAAGCGCGGCGAATTTGTTCGGGTGCGCTGTGAACGGCAAATTTGTCAATTCGGCGATATTCGCGGCGGCGCGTTCCGCAAATTGCGGATGCGCGTTCAAGCCTGTGCCGACTGCCGTTCCGCCGATTGCCAGATCATAAAGTCCTGATAAAACTACTTTCAATCGCTCAATATCTCTTTCAACCAACGATGCCCAGCCGCCGAATTCCTGCCCGACGGTGATCGGTGTCGCGTCCTGCAAATGCGTTCTGCCGATTTTCACAACATCCGCAAACTCTTTTGCTTTTGCGTCAATTGCATCGTGAACGGTTTGCACGGTCGGAATCAGCGCGCTCAATCTTTCGGCGGCGGCAATATACATCGCCGTCGGAAAAGTGTCGTTGGAACTTTGCGACATATTCACGTCGTCGTTCGGATGAATCGGTTTTTTACTGCCCATTTCGCCGCCTGCGATTTCGATGGCGCGATTTGAGATGACTTCGTTGGCGTTCATATTCGTCTGCGTTCCCGAACCTGTCTGCCAAACTCTGAGCGGAAAATGTGCGTCGAGTTTGCCGTCAATCACTTCGTTGGCGGCACGGACAATTAAATCCGTTTTGTCGAGCGTCATTTTGTCCGGCTTAAGTTGATGATTTGTCATCGCCGCCGCCTTTTTCAAAATTCCGAGAGCGCGAATCATCTCGCGCGGCATCACGTCAAAACCGATGTCGAAATGATGCAGCGAGCGTTCAGTTTGTGCGCCCCAATATTTGTCGTGTTCGACGGCGATTTCACCCATCGAATCTGTTTCAACGCGCGTTTCAGTAGTTTTTGCTGTTATTTCCGATGTTTTCATAGTTTTCTATTTTATAGATCCACTCAATAAAATGCCAATTCTACGTCCAAACCAGCGGCTGGTTTGGAGTTGATTTCAGACTCTAAAACTTTTTGAAAAATTTTTAGTTTTTTGAACCGTTTTTCTTGTTTTTCGGTTTCCGATTAAGTTAATATATGATTATTGACTTTCCGTTCAGCATTTTTGATGCGTTTTTGAACGGAATTTTTTAAGTTTTCGGTCAAAGTAGAATAGAAAACCAGGCATTATTTTTGTTTTACGTTATTGCCGCCATAAATATTTTTTCGGCAGTAATTTCAAGGGGTCACAATGAGTAATAATTTATCATTAATAAAAGCACTTGCAACGACACTTATCTCGGAAATAGATTCACTAAAAATAAACGACGAATTAGAGATTGAAGACGGTAATTTCAATTTAAGCGAACGCGTCAAAGAGTTTGAAATAAAAATAATCAAACTCGCGCTGCTTAAAACCGGCGGAAATCAAACCAACGCGGCAAAACTGGTCGGAGTCAAAAATTCAACGCTCCACCACAAAATCAAAACCTATAAAATTGAACCTTTTAAGTTTGAACCGCCTGATTTTCAGATCGAACAAAGCAAATCTGCTTACGCAAACTAAATAGGTTTTACCGATTATTTTTTTGCACTAATATATCGCTATCCATTTTATTGATAGCGATATATTGGCGTGTTTAGTGATTTCAAACAAAGAATATTTGCCGACGAAACACTCGAATCAAACGAAAAAAGACGAAAAGCATTCTTATATTATTTTCGTAAGTTTAGTGTCTTTCGCGGGCAATGATTCGCAGTAGATTATCATTTAATATTTTGGGCTTTCGCATTAATATCCGTCCACATTTTCGCAGATTTTTCCAATGCCGTTTGCAAATCTTTGGCAGCGAACAAGGCTTGCGACGACGGCGCGACATCTGCATCCTGAAGCAGTTCGAGCAAGGTCGCAAAACTGCCGTTGAGACGCATCAGAGGTAATTCAGAAAGCGGAATCGGCGTGGTTGATTTTGCGCCGTTGATGAATATATTCAGTGTTTCTTCTAATGCTTGAATACGCTTTTTCGAGTCTTCGGAAGCCGCCTTTTCGCGGGTTGATTTAAGCTGCGCCTGCATTTTTTTTGCGTCTTCGAGCATCGCGTAAGTTTGTTTGACACCTTCGTAAGCCTGCATCGAAAGCTCGAATTGCCGCTGTAAATCGGCGGGCGCGGTTTTGACTCGCGGATCCATTTTAACGGTTAAAGTTTGCGTCAAAGTCTTGCCGTTCGCCGTCAGTTTCAACGTGTAAACTCCGGGCAAAACCGCTGTTCCCTGCGGCACGAACGGCGTGTTTTTGTAAATCGCGGAAATCGGCAGATCGTAACCGTCCGATGGCGGGTTCGGATAAAATAAATCCCAAACAAAACGCTGTATTCCGGCTTCATTTTTGAGAATTTGCGGCGGACGAATCCAGTAAGTCGGAAAGCGCAATTCCTTTTCGTCAACCGGCAAAGGTTTGTCGTCACTCGAAAATCGGCGGACGAGTTTATTGGACGAATCGAAGACTTCCAAAACAATCGGCGACGACGATTTCGCCTTCAAAAAATAATTGATAATCGCGCCGTCTGGCGGATTTTGTCCGGCAGGTTCTTCGGGCGGAAACGGCGTGTCGGTGTGAACGCTGCGCTTGACGCGAATCGCCTGCTGCGGCGCAAAAAGATATTCGTTCGCGCTTGTAACTTGTTGATTTATCTGACGAAGCGGCGTGATGTCATCGAGAATCCAGAACGAACGCCCGTGAGTCCCGACGACCAGATCGTCGTTGTGAACGACCAAATCTCTAATCGAAGTTGCAGGCATATTTAATCTCAAAGGCTGCCAATTTTCGCCGTCGTCGAGCGAAAAATAAACCGCCTGTTCCGTGCCGCAAAACAGCAGACCTTTGCGCTGTGAATCTTCGCGGACAGCATTAACAATGCCGCCGTTCGGCAAACCGTTGGTGATTTCCTTCCAGGTTTTGCCACCGTCGTGCGTCCGTAAAATATGCGGTCGCAAATCGTCGAGGCGAAACGTATTAATCGCCGCATAAGCTGTTCCAGCGTCAAATCTTCCGGCATCAATCAACGAAACTTTCGCCCACGATTTGAGTTCCGGCGGCGTGACGTTTTGCCAATTCAAACCGCCGTTGCGCGTGACTTGAATCAATCCGTCGTCAGTTCCCGCCCAGATCGTTTTGACATCTTTATACGACGGCGCGACCGTGTAAATGACACCGCGACGCGGCATCGTTTCCATCTCTTTCGTCTCGTAAACACCAACATTTTGCGGCACTTCCCACTTTTCACGCGACAGATCAGGCGAAATAATTTCCCAACTCTGTCCGCCGGTCGTCGTTTTGAAAAGCACATTTCCCGCAAAGAAAAGCGTTTTCGGATCAACCGGCGAAAAAATCACCGGCGCGGTTCGCAGAAAACGATATTTTCCCGTGCGGACGGCTTCGGGCATAATGTTTTGAACTTGTCCGTTGCGCTTGTCGAAGCGCGTCAATTTTCCGCCGTAAATATAATTCGGATTGAGCGGATCGGGCGCGGCGTAACCGTATTCTTCGAGTCCGACGGTGCGCCAATCTTTCGCAATAATCGCGCCCGTGTCGCCGCGCGACGCAACGCCCGCCGAACCCGATTCCTGCTGTCCGCCATAAACCCAATACGGGTATTCGTTGTCGGTGATGACGTGATAAAACTGCGCGGTCGGCTGATTATACCAACTCGACCACGTTTCGCCGCCGTTGACCGTGATCGTCGCGCCCTGATCGGTCGCAAAAAGCATCGTGTCGGGTGTGTCCGGGTTAATCCAAATCCGGTGATAATCGTCGCCGCCGGGTGCGCCTTTGAAACCCGTAAAAGTTTTGCCGCCGTCAATTGATTTATACGAAGCGGTGTTGGCGACAAAGACAATATCGGGATTTTTCGGGTGAACTTTGACCTCGGCGAAATCGCTGCCGCGTCCCCAAATTCTGCCTTCGTTGTTGACTTTGCGCCACGATTCGCCCGCGTCGTCCGATGCGTAAAGTCCGCCGAATTCCGGCTTCGCGTCCACCGTCGCATACATTCGTTTTCGATCACTGCGCGAAATCGCAAAACCGATGCGACCTAAACCTTGCTCAATCGTCGGCAAACCTTTCGTCAATTGCCGCCAATTTTTTCCGCCGTCCGTAGATTTGAAAAGTCCGCTGTTTGCGCCCTGCCACGCGCCGTTTTCCCAAGGTCCCTGCCGTCCTGCCCAAAGGTCTGCGTAAATTGTGTCCGAGTCTTTCGGGTCAAATTCAACTTGAAACGCGCCGGTGTCCGCGTCCTTGTATAAAACTCTCGTAAAAGTCGCGCCGCCGTCGGTTGAGCGATAAATTCCGCGCTCCTCATTCGGTCCGTATGGATGACCGAGAACCGCGACGAACAGACGATTTTCGTCCTTCGGGTCAACCGCAATCGAAGCGATTTGCTGACCTTCGCGCAAACCTAAATGCGTCCAAGTTTTTCCCGCATCGGTTGATTTATACATTCCGTCGCCGGTCGAAAGATCGGGACGCTGCAAACCTTCGCCGCTGCCGACATAAATCACGTTCGGATTCGACGGCGCAAGCGCGATGTCGCCGATTGAACCCGTCGGTTGATCGTCAAAAATCGGCTTCCAAGTCCGTCCCGCATCGGTCGTTTTCCAAACGCCGCCGTTGTTGACACCGATGTAAAAAACATTCGGCTGCGACGGAATCCCGACCGCGCCGACCGTTCGACCGGCGCGAAACGGTCCGATCATTCGCCAATTCATACTTTGATAAAGTTTTGAATCAACTTTTTGCGCGATAGAAAAAGACGCGAAAAACGAACAAAAAACTACCAAACCGAGCGCAATTTTTTGCAAAAGAATTTTGACGGGTATCATAAAATAATCTCCAGAATCAGGAATTTAATTGATATTGCTAATTTTTTATACCCGGTGATTATACTGTTGAATTCCTGCGCGTTAAAGCCGAAAACAATTCTTCTGCGCCGTCCGACTGTAAAATTCATCTCTATCTTAAAAAGAAAAATCATCCAAATCCAAAACCAAAACGTCAAAAATAATGGGAGACTTTTCAAAACTTATGAAAAATATTATCTTTTGGCTCTGTATTTTAATTCTTTTGACGAACAATTCCTGTATCTTCGGGCAGAGAGTCAGAATGCAGACAAATGCCGTCGTTAAAACAATTACCGTCAATAAAATCACTCGTTCCTTTCGCGTTTTCGTGCCGACAAATTTGCCGAAAGACAAAAAAACGCCATTGGTTTTTGTCTTTCACGGCGGCGGCAGTGATGCGATCAATATTGAAAATTACACCGGATTCAGCGATCTTGCCGAACGTGAAAAATTTATCGCAGTTTACCCTGACGGAATAGACAAAAATTGGAACGATGGACGTGAACTCGTTCAAACGGATGATTTAGCGTTTGTCAAAGCGATGCTCGACGTGCTTATCAACGAATACAACATTGACGAAAAACGTATTTTTTCGACCGGAGTTTCCAATGGCGGATTTTTCTCGAATTACATCGCCGCTAATTTATCAGAGAACTTCGCGGCGATTGCGCCCATTGTCGGCGGCATTGCCGAACCTTTTGCCACGAAATTTGCGCCGAAAGAACCTGTTTCGGTTTTCATAATCCAAGGAACTGCCGATCCGATCAATCCTTACGACGGCGGCGAAATTAAAGGAAATCGCGGCAAAACGATCAGCACCGACAAAACAATCGAACTCTGGACGAAAAAGAATCAAACTGCAAATTCCTTTACGAAAGCGACTTTGCCCGACATTGACAAAACTGACGGCTGCACGGTCGAAACATATCTTTGGAAAGACGGCAAAAACGGCACGGAAGTAAAACTTTACAAAGAAATCGGCGGCGGACACACCTTAGCCGGCGCGAAACAATATCTGCCGAAATTTATTATTGGCAATGTTTGCCGTGATTTCGATGCAAAAGAAGCGATTTGGGAATTTTTCAAGGCGCATCCGAAACAATAAAAAAATAATTTAATAGTGCCTGTTTGTGCGGCGGAATCAAAAAAAACTATTTGCACCGGCATTTGACCTTTGGCACTGACTTTATTATAATTTGAACTTTTCGACTGATGAGCAAATTCTTGTTCTAAGCGAGAGGGAGATAATACTAAAATGAGTTACGCAATTATCAGAACAGGCGGAAAACAATTTCCCGTCACCGAAGGACAAACTTTGCGCGTCCCGACCATCGAAGCGGAAGCCGGCAAAAAAGTTGATTTGGAAGCTCTCGTCGTCGGCGAAGGCAAAGACGCAAAATTCGGCGGCGGCGCAACTTTGCAGGCGACTATCGTCGGTCACGGCAAAGGCGATAAAGTTATTGTTTTCAAGAAAAAACGCCGTAAACAATACAAACGTAAACAAGGTCACCGGCAGGGTTACACGGAAATTACAATAGAAAAGATTTAGTTGGAGGAAAGGCTTTTGGTCTTTGGTCTTTGGTCTTTAGTTTTCTAAATCCCAAATCCCAAACCCCAAATCCCAAATAGATTTATGGCACATAAGAAAGGTGTAGGTTCATCAAGAAACGGGCGCGATTCACACTCGCAGCGATTGGGATTAAAGAAATTCGGCGGCGAACACGTCCTCGGCGGAAACATTTTGGCGCGGCAGCGCGGCACGAAATGGAAACCGGGCAACAATGTCGGACGCGGCAAAGACGACACGCTTTTTGCGCTGATCGAAGGCTTTGTGAAATTTGAAAACAAAGGTCAAAAAGGCAAATTCATCAGCGTTTACGCAGAAGGCGCAACCGAACTTCAGCCGAAAGCAACGGCAGTCGCGGCGTAATAATTTTATAGTTTTAACAACGAACGCACACGCTTTATTTTGGCGTGCGCGTTTTTGTTTTGCCTGAAATTTATAAATACGGCACAATTACTTCGACGACACATTACTTCGTGCGTGTTTCTGCATTTTTTCTAAAATTATTATGATAAAGTAAACAAAATAATGAAGATTGGACTGACACAAAATAACAAAAACAATCAGAAAAATGGCGCGGGAAGATTTTATTTTTACCTGATTCAACTTGAAAACCTTCTTGTGCAGGCGGCGGCTGAGGAAAATCCGGCTTTGTGGTTTTATCAAAACGGAGCGCGAACGCCGTTGTTTATGCTTGAAGGACTTTCAAAATTATATGGCGGTCTGCACGATAAAAAGACGTTTTGTAAGATCAAGGAACACTTTAAACTGCTTGAAGATACGCTCGGCGCGATTGATTATTACGACGCTTTTGCTCAGGAATTTGCGGCGAATGCCAAAATTCCTGCTGCCGTAACCGCTTACGCGCAGACGCGGACGCGCGAAAATGTTCAGCGGCTCAACGATTTGTTAGTTGAAGAAAAATGGCTTGGCAAAGATGCCGACCGAACACGCAAAATTCGCAAACAACTTGGCAAAGTCGAATGGCTGAAAGAAAAGGATGAGATTAAAGCCATTGAAGGTTTTTACAAAAAGCAAATCGAGAAGATTAAGGCTTTTGAAGCAATTTACGCAGGCGGTTTTACCGAATTGGAAACGCAGGTTCACACGCTGCGCCGCAAACTGCGCTGGCTCAGCATCTACCCGCAAATTCTGCGCGGCAGCATTCAGTTAAGCGAAAGCAACGCACAAAGTGATGACCTCAAAAAATATTTGACACCTGAAATCGTCAATTCTCCGTTCAATAAAATGCCGGATGCGGGCGCAAATAAATATCTATTGATGCTCGACAAAAATCGTTTTTTCGCGCTTAGTTGGATGATTTCCGAACTTGGCAAATTGAAAGACAACGGGTTGCGAATAGTTTTATTGACCGAAGCCATCGGGCAGACTGAAAATCTTGCGCCTGCCGAAGCCGAAAAACAGGCTTATTTATTAATCGCGTCGGATTCGCTCAAACTGCCGGGAATTTTAGCAAAGGCTTCCGAGATTTGCCAAAACTTTTTTGCCGAACGCAATCTCGATCAACTGCTCGCCGGAATTAAAAAAGTCGAGACAGAATAACTTAAATTTTTGCTGCAACTTTACCTGACTTTAAAATGACCAAAAATCTCGCGGCAAATATTTCTTCACCACTTGAAAATGCCAAGCAAGCATCCGAATCGGCGTTCGTTCTCAAAAATGTGCGGCAGACGAGAGAAAATCAAATTGTGCTGGACGGCATCAATCTGGAAATCGAACGCGGCGCGATGACTGTGCTGATCGGTCCTTCGGGCGCGGGCAAAACCTCGCTGCTGCGGCTGCTCAATCGTCTGGACGAACCGGCGGGCGGTGAAATTTTTTATCGCGCCCGGTTGATCTCCGAATATCAGGTTCAGGAGTTGCGAAGGCAGGTCGGGTTCGTTTTTCAAACGCTGGTGATGTTTCCCGGAACCGTCCGCGACAATCTTCGCACGGCACTCGAAATCGCCGGAAAATTCGCATCCGCCGACAGTGACCGATTAATCAGCGAAACGCTCGACATTGCCGAACTCGAACCCGTTTTGGCGGAACGCGACGGCGCGAAACTTTCGGTCGGACAAAAACAGCGCGTCAACATCGCCCGCGCACTGATGCTCGCGCCGGAAGTTTTGCTGATGGACGAACCGACTTCCGCACTCGACCCGCAGACGGCTGACCGCCTGATGGAAACCGTCCGCCGTTTGGCGCAGGAGAAAAACATTACGGTCGTGATGGTCACGCACCGCCTGTCGGAAGCCCGCCGTGCGAGCGACAGAACGATTTTTATGGAAGCCGGACGCGTCATCGAAACCGGCGCAAGCGAATATATTTTCGAGCAAACGACGAATCCGCGCATTCGTGAATTTCTGGAAGGCGAAAAATAATGCTGCTGTTTTTGCAAAATTCGGAAGTCGTCAATTCGTCAATCACCGATGTTTCGTGGTTTGATCTTTCGCTCTCGCTCGGTCTGATTTTAATCGCCGTCGGCATTTCACGCTGGCAAAATCTCGGACTCGTCAAAGACTTTATCATCGGCGCGATTCGGACGGTCGTGCAGCTCGTTCTGGTTGGTTATGTGCTGGTTTATATTTTTGCGGTTGACCGCTGGTATTTGACTTTCGCCGCGCTTTTGCTGATGCTCGTGGTGGCGACAATCGCGGCGGCGCGGCGCAAAAAGAAGACGAGCCGAGAGTTGCAGTGGATTACGGGTTCGGCGATGCTGATCGGTTCAGGGTTGACGCTTTTGTATGTCACGACGCTTGTCATTCGCGTTCATCCGTGGCACGATCCGCGATATTTGATTCCGATTTTCGGGATGATCGTCGGCAGCGCGATGAACGGCGCGTCGCTTGCCATCGAGCGTCTGAGTAGTGAAATGGAATCACGCGCGGGCGAAATCGAAGCCTATCTCGCGCTCGGCGCAAGTTACCGGAAAGCCTCCGAACAACCGCTGCGGCAGGCACTCCGCGCTTCACTGATTCCGACCGTCAACGGCTTAATGGTCGTCGGCATCGTCACGCTGCCCGGAATGATGACCGGACAAATTCTCGCCGGTTCATCGCCTTTGACCGCCGTCCGCTACCAAATCGTCGTCGTCTTTATGCAGGCGGCAGCAGTCGCCGTGACAACTTCGATTATCACGCTCTGGTATCGAAAAACTTTCTTTACCGCTGCGCTTCAATTAAAACCCCGCGCCGTTGCAACATAATAACTAAACCGCGTTGTCAGTTACAAAATTTAGAAGAATTTTTGCCCTCAAAAGATACGCGCACAGCCGAAAACTTCTTAACACATTTCTTTTTTCGTGGTTTTCGTATTTTTCGCGGGCAATCCCTTCAAAAAATAATATCGAAGCCGCCGGTAAAATAACGGCGATAGCTGTTGATAAATGTGCCGAATTGCGGGTCGCCCAAGTTGTTGCGAAAGTTTCGCGGGTTGAAGTGATCGGTTAGATTAAAACCTTTGAGCGACAGACGAATCGCGTATTTTGGAGTTACTTGAAAGTCTTTCGAGATTTCCGCGTCAACCGAGAAAAAATTCGGGAAACGCTGATTTGAGGCATTGCGTATGCCGACGAAATTTTGGTTTTGGTCAACGACCGAATACGGAAAACCGCTGCGCCATTCGATGATCGGCGAAATCGTGATCTTGCGCGGCAGCGCAATGTTGCCCCACGCGAGCAGGCGATTCGGAACGCTGGTCGAAAGATTGGAATTTTGATTCGGACGCACCAGCGGCACACCGAAATCGCCGAAATACGAATTGAAATCATTCAAATCGCCGCGCGCTTTCGAGCGCACATACGAAACATAAAACGGCTGATTTTTCGGCAGAGTAAATTTCGCGGTCAGTTCGAGCGCATCGTAAGAAGCGCGTCCTGAAGGCGTAAGCACCGTTGCACTGCGTCCGAAAAAGTCGGTCAGCGGCTGAACGACATAAAGTTTCGTTGTGCGGCTGTGCGTATAATTGGCGCGAAAACTGATTTTTTGATTGATGATTTGGTCAACTTGCAAATTCCAGGTCAGGTTTTCCGGCACGAATCCGTTTTCAGATTTCGCGGTGCGAAAATCAAGCGGCACGAGCGCGGGATCATTAACCAGAATATTCTCGAAACGAGTGCGACTGAGAATCGTCTGTCCGTCCGCCGCAAAGCGCGTCACGGTTCGCACCGGATAATTACCAAAGGCGCGAATATTAAGCGGAACTTTGTCATAAAAATAACCGATGCCGCCGCGAATCACGGTTTTATCACCTTTTAGCGGCGACCACGCGAACCCGATGCGCGGCGCGAAATTGCGTTCGCTGGCGATGCGCTGGTCTTCGAGTCGGACACCGAAATCAAGACTGAAATTTTGCCGCAAAATCCATCGGTCCTGAACAAAACCCGTAAAAGTTCGATTGTTAATGGAAAACTGCGGCGCATTTTCAAAAGTCGTTCGCTCGGCAACCGTGCCGTCGGCGCGAATAACATTGAACGGACGTGCCGAGTAATTCATCCGGTTGGAAACGCTCGTGTAATTGAATCCGGTTTTGATGTTGTGCGTTCCGTAGAAAATTTTCTGCGCCGGAAAATCGTAAATCTCAAAAAACTCGAAACGCGAAGACTTTCGCGCCTGCGACGAAAAATAATTGCCGCTTTCGCCGGTCGGAGTCAGGTTTTGCTCGCCGCTGCCTTGTCCCCAAACATTCGCGTCAAACTTTTTATACGAAAAAGAAGTTTGGAGCAAACCGCTTTGAAGGGCGAAATTATCGCGGAAAGTGCCGACAAAATCCTTCTGTTTATAGTTCGGCGTGACAGAACGCGGACGGAAAAAATCCAACCCGACGTAGCTCAGGCGTTCGGGGAAATAACCGAAAGTAAAGGTTTGCGAATGAATCGGACTCAGAATCAGATCGAGCTGCGTAAACGAACTCCGGCTTTCATTTTTCGTTTCGTTATTCGGAAAAACCAGTCCGCGCACCGGCTGTTTCGAGATTGTATAGCCGAGCGACTGCGAGATAAAAAGTTTGTCCTTAATCAGCGGACCATTGAAATTAACGTGCGGCGCGTCGTCCTGAATACCGTAAAATTTCCCGCCGTGAAAACGAAAATCCGGCAAAAAATCGTTAACTTCATAATGCCATTTGTCGCCGCCGCGCCGCGTTTCGATGTTGGTCAAACCGCCGGTAAACTGCCCGAATTCCGCCGAATACGGATGCCGAAAAACCTGCACCGATTCGACGGCATCAATCGGCAGATTCAGACGAAAATTTCCGCTCGACGGATCGGCGAC
Organism: Pyrinomonadaceae bacterium; assembly: GCA_965247805.1. GTDB lineage: Bacteria > Acidobacteriota > Blastocatellia > Pyrinomonadales > Pyrinomonadaceae > JAFDVJ01. The sequence goes on along the minus strand of OZ252034.1, from coordinate 403,262 downwards.
GTTCAATCCGTTAACGCGAAACGCGCTCTGCTGTTCGGTTGCACCGTTAATACTGATTTCGCCGTTCGCCGAACGAATCACGCCCGGAACCAGTGGAATTGCTTCGTCAACGCGTTTTGTCGCAAGCGGCAGACGCTCGATTGTTTTGCGCTGTACGTCAGCCGCCGCCGGCGACGAACCTGATTCGACGCTCTGCACATTTTCCGCCGGATTTTCAATATTAACCTGCGCCGCGACATTTGAAACCGTCAGCGTAACTGCCAAACGAAGCGGCGATTCAGCGACGATTTCAACATTTTCCTTTTGATATTTTTCAAAACCGTCCTTTTCAACGCTCAACTGATACAAACCTGCTTCGAGATTTTGAAAAACCGCCGTTCCTTCCGCGTTCGTCTGATTTTCGGCGATAATTTTGCCGTCCTTTCGCAAAACGCAGTTCGCTCCGCCAATCACGCTGCTCTGCGAATCGGAAACCGTCACATAAATTTCCGGTCGAAAATTTTTACTTTGGGCATTTAGAAAAATGTTTGAAAACATCAAACAACACAAGATTGCGGCAAAGTATCTACTTTTTTTGTCCATTAATTACTCAACTGACTCGTTTTTCGACGATTAATTTCCTGCAAAAGCGTTTCGTCATCAATTTCATTCAAAATCGGTTTTGTGACCGGCACAACCGGACTTTGAACAGAAATCCGGTCTTCTTCGTCGGCTTCGCGCATTCCTTCCTTAAAGGCTTTACGCGTTTTACCGATTGATTTTGCCAGTTCGGGCAATTTGTTTGCGCCGAACAAAAGCGAAACGGCAACGGCGACCAACATCCATTCCTGCGGACTGCTGAATATAAAAAGTATCGTCGGGTTAAAAAATAATTCAATCATAAACTTCTCCATTAAATTGACTGAAAAAACATATTTTTCATCAAACTGTCAAAACCTCTCGTGAGCCGATTTTTACCAAAATCGGCGGTGCATCAAGCGCAATTATTCTTTGCAATTTTCGCGCCGTTCGCAAACTGCCGCGCGATACGGGAACAATGCGAAAATCATAGAGTTTCATCTCCAGATTTTTCTGAAAATCGGCGAATCTTTCCCGCAGATTCTTTTTGACGTTTTCAATCACGACCGGAGTTGTATGTCCATTCTGCGATTCGGTAATTTCGACGCGCAGTTCGACAACATCAATCTTATTTTCGTGCCAGACGCGCACTTGCCATTCGTCGGTCGCGTCTTTGACATCACGCAAAATCTCGGCGAAAACCCACGGGCTGATGTTGCCCATTCCGCAAACGACCATTTCGTCCACGCGACCTTTCAGCTTGGCGATGCGCTTTGCGAAAAGTCCACACGGGCAAGGTTCGTCAATTATTTTCGTGACATCGGTCGAGCGATAACGAATCAAAGGCATCACTTCGCGCGTCAAAGTCGTATAAACCAATTCGCCGAAACCGTCCGTATTAGATTCAGGAATTTCAAAAAAGAAATTTAAATCGTTGCGGTGATAGCCGTTTTGTTCGGCGCATTCGACACCGATCACGCCGAACGATTCGGTCTGCCCGTAATTGATGAAAAACTTCGCGTTCCAGATTTTTTCGACCGATTGGCGCGTTTCTTCATTGACGTTTTCACCGCCCGCAAAGAGAAATTTCATTTTCCAAGTTCCCTTTTGCGCCGCGATTTCGGAAAATCGCGCAATCCACGAAGGTTCGCCGAAAATGACATTCGGTTTATATCTTTTAGCGCGTTCGTAAAATTCTTCGGGCGGAATTTTTCCCGCTTCGGCGTGGAAACAGCCCAAATATTGAAACGCTGTGCGAACGACTGCCGGCGACACCCAGAACGAAACGTCGAATGCGCTGAGGACGACATCTTCGCGCCGCAAACCTAAATTGTATAAGCCGATTGCGCTCGCTCTGCCCATTTCGTTTAATTCTTTATTCGAGAAAAAAACACGCTTCGTTTCGCCTGAAGTCGTGCCGGTCGTCTCAAAAGCGGTGTCGGCGCGTCCCGTCAAAAACGCTTCCGCGCCCCAATCGCGCAAATCGTCGCCGGTCGTGAATAAATCGCCCAACTCCGCCGGATGTTTGATTTTTCGCCAGTCAATTTTGTGTTTTTGAAATTGCTCAATATAAAACGGAGCTTTCGCGGCGAGTTTCAAAGTGTGGCGAAAACGCATTTTCTGCATTTCGAGCATCACCGACGGCGGCAGTTTGCCTAAAAGCTGAATCGCGTATTTCGGATTCGTTCGTAAGGCGAGTTTTTCAAATTGTTCGGTAATTTTAGAAAGCATTTTTGTAAAATTAAAAGTTAAGAATTAAAAATTAAAAATTTAAGACACAGCATATTTTTTTATTCATCAAAATATTTTTTAATCTTTAACCTTTAACTTCTAAATTGATTAAACTCTGTCCGGCGCACAGCGTTTGAACAGCATTTCAAACATTTCGCACGACAGATCAATTTCCTCCAAAGTCATTTCAAACGACGGCGCGAGCGTGAAGACATTTTTGTAATAGCCGCCGACATCCAAAACCAAGCCCATTTTTCGTCCGCGCACGTCCAAATCGCCTTTCATTCCTTCGGCGAAAATTTTGTCGCACAATTCTCGGTCGGGTTCGTAACCGTCAGCCTGACAAATCTCCATTCGCAGAGCCATTCCCATTCCGTCGGTGTCGCCGATAATGCGCGGATAACGCTTTTGTAAATCTCTGATGCGTTCGAGAAAATACGCGCCTTTTTCCCGCGTGATTTTTTCGTAATCAATTTCCTCGCACATCCGCACAAGTTCCAACGCGACCGCCGTTCCCAAAGTGTTTGACGAAAAAGTCGAATGTGTCGAACCCGGCGGAAATTTCTCCGGCGTGATCAAACCTTCCTTCGCCCAAATTCCGCTTAACGGATTGAGTCCGTTCGTCAGTGCCTTGCCGAAGACGATAATGTCGGGCGTGACACCGAAATTTTCAATCGCCCAAAACTTTCCGGCGCGATAAAATCCCATCTGAATTTCGTCGTCAACCATCAAAATATGGCGTTCGTCCAAAACTTTTTTGAGTTCCTTAAAATAATTCGGCGGCGGAATGACGTAGCCGCCCGTTCCCTGAATCGCTTCAACATAAAACGCTGCAAACTCGGCTTCGCCCGCTTTCGCGTCCCAAAAAGAGTTGTATTCGGTGTCGAAATTCTTCGCAAACTGCTGCACGCAATACGATTCGCACGATTCGACTTTTTTGCCGTAAGGACAGCGAAAGCAATACGGATACGGAACGAAATGTGCGCGGTCGGAAAAATGCCCGTAACGGCGGCGGTAGCGAAAGCTCGAAGTGATCGCCGACGCACCCAATGTCCGCCCGTGATAGCCGCCCATAAATGCGAACATTAAAGACTTTCCGGTTTCGTTTCGCACCAACTTGAGTGAATCTTCGACTGCCTGTGCGCCGCCGACGTTAAAATGAATTCTGCCCGTTTCGCCGAATTTCGATTCATTTAATTTGCCGATTGCCGCCGCCAATTCGACTTTTTCCGTATGCAGATACTGCGAGGCAAGCTGCGGCAATTTATCAATTTGATCTTTGAGCGCGTTGTTCAGACGCTCATTTCCGTAACCGAACGACGACGCGGAATACCACATCTGCAAGTCCAAAAACGGCGTACCTTCGCGGTCGAAAAGATAATTTCCCTCGGCGCGTTCAAAAAATTTCGGCGGTTCGAGGTAATGCACAGTGTCGCCGTAAGAGCAGTATTTTTTCTCCATTTCGAGCAGTTCCGCCTCGGTGCGGCGCGGCTGAATCTGGTAAAGTTTTTCGCTTGGTGTACTCATAATTTTTATAATTTTTTCTTCAGTCCCGTCTAATTAAAAATTTCCTGCGTTTTGATAAATTCCAGCCACGACATCGCCGAACGCGCCGCCGAAGCCTTTAAGCCAGCAAGTTTTTCAATGCGTTCCGCCACTTCAAAAAGGTTTTGATACGCCGAAAATTTGATATGTTTTTCCGTGCAGAAATTCGCCAAACCCTTCTTCGCAAAGACCAGATCAGCCGTTTGTGCCGCGTATCGGTCGGAAAGTCCGTCACCGACGAAAATAGTCGGCGCGTGCTGCTGCGGATTCAGATTTTTCATCACGCGCGGCTTGCAGGTCGCGCAGCCGTGCTGACAATTTTCGGGAAAATATGGAAAAGCCGTCTGCCATTCGCCGTTTTGAAATTCGAGATGACTCGAAAAAACCGGCAGATTTTCCGTAATGAGCGAATTTGACAAAATGCGTCTGATGCAAAAATCGAAACCGTCGCTGATGACGTGCGGTTTGATTTCAAACTGCTGACACGTTTTCAAAAGCGTCTCGAAACCCGCGTCAAGTCTGATTTCGTCGAGCAAATCATTGATTTCGTCAGTCGTCGCCGTGACGAGCGCGACCTGTTCGCGCAGACATTCGCGCGAACCGATTGCGCCTTTTTTCCAGCGTTCTTCGATGTCCTGCCATTTTTCGTCAGCGAAGCGTTCCAGAATCGCGTCAATCGCGTCGCGTTCGGAAACCGTGCCGTCGAAATCTAAAAATAAAATCGGTTTTATCTCAGTTTTCAATCAATTTTCCCCCTTGTAATCTGTTTTTCTCATACTTTATTTCGCCGAGCAGTTCCGCCAACGGCGCGACTCGCAAACCTTTCCCGCGCAAACCTTTAACGATCAGCGGAATCGCTTCGACGGTCGCCTCGCGGCTCGCTTTTTCCGCGCAGTCGCCGTCGTGAAGCAGAATAATCGAATTAGCCTGCGCCGTGTCCAAAACCTTTTGCGCGATTTGTTCCGCCGTTAAATTCTTCCAGTCAAAACCCGTATCCGACCATTGAATCGTTATTAAATTCGCCGATTTCGCCGCTGCAAAATACGCTTTCGAGCGCACGCCATACGGCGGACGCGCGACTTTCGGTGAGATGCCGGTCGTGTTTTCAATAACTTTTTGCGTTTCCTCGATCTCGCGCCGCGTTCGTTTCGCGCCGGTAAAAAGATAATTCGGATGCGAAAACGAATGATTGCCGATTTCGTGATTTTCGCGGACGATGCGGCGAACCGTTTCGGGATATTTTTCGACGTTTTTGCCGATTAAAAAAAAAGTCGCGCTGATATTTTCTTCCTTCAAAACGTCGAGAATCTTCTCCGTCTCCGGCGAAGGTCCGTCGTCAAATGTCAGAGCGACCGAATTATTATTGCCGCGACCGCACCAAATAGTTTCGCCCAAAACCTGCGAACGAACCGCGTAAAACGCATAATAAATCGCGCTCCACGCGGCGATGGCGAGTAAAATAATTGCTCCCGAAATAATCAAAATCGTTTCACTCATCGCGTTTTACAATTGCTTCCGCCAGCCACAAAGCCAGATTCTCAGCCGCTTTATGCTGTCCGGCAAATTCGGTTTTCGCCCGCATTTCAATCAATAATTTTTTATCGTCAAGCAACTCGCCGACAACTTTTATCAACTCATCAATAGTTTTCACGGCGCGTCCAACGCCGAATTTTTCGAGCAGTTCGTATTGAATTCGCTCCGCTCCCGGCGGCGGCTCCAGCGCGACAATCGGCAGTCCGCAAGCCATCGCTTCATAAAATGTCAGACCGAGTTTTGAAACCGAAACGTCGGCAACCTGCATCAGTTCGGCGACGTTTTCCGTCCAGCCGAGAACGCGAATTTGATCGTTTTCAATTTTTTCGCAGCGAGTTTTCAGTTTTTCGTTGCGTCCACACAAAACGATGATGTTTGTTTTCAACTCACTCAAACGCCTGACGATTTTTTCGATTTTGCCCAAACCTTCGCCGCCGCCCGAAACTAAAATAATCGGTTCATTCGCATGGAGTTTGAATCGTTCGCAAATTCTTTCGCGTTTGGTGTGTCGTTCCAAGTCATTCAAACGCTTAAATTTAGAATGCAAAGGAACGCCCCAAATTTTGATTTTTTGCTCATCTGCGCCGAGTTGTAAAAAATCCTGTTCAATCAAATCGGTCGCCAAACAATACAAATCCGTCTCTGCCTGAATCCAGGCGCGGTCGGCTTCGTAGTCTAAATTGACGGCGACGAGTGGGATTTTTAATTTCAAATCCCGCTTCAACAACGCGCCGATTTCGCCGCAGCCGACTTCCGTTGCAACTATGGCGAGCGGCTGAATTCGTTCGACCAATTCAAACAATTTGCGGCACTCGCGGCGGTAAAACCATTCGGGACTCGTCTGCGTCTGCCGCTTTTGATACGCATCAATCTTGCCCCAAACATTAGGCGTGTTTTTGACGAGCCAGAGGTAAGCCGAAACGTGCGTAAAGCGAGCCAACGGCGACATAAACTCGGAAACTTCGACGATTCGCGCCGGAATTTCACGGTTAGTTTTTCGCCACGCCGTCGCAATCGCTTCGGCGGCGACGGTGTGCGCCGCGCCGTTGTTGATCGTTAAAATTAAAATCGGACGCGGAAAATTTTCAGCAGGAATTTTAGTAACTGCTGCTGCGGAACGGACTGGAGCGCAATCCGTCCCGGTTGCATTGAGCGTCGCTTCGGCGCGAAAACGCCCTTCTAATTTTTCAAGTTGTCCATTAACCGAGGATTTTTCGCGCAAAAAACCTGCGCTCATTGCAACCGGGACGGATTGCGCTCCAGTCATAAATGATTTGCGTAAAATCGGCTCGAAAATTTTCGCGGAGTGATTTTTAACAAACGGTAAATCTATTTTCCTTCGCGCCAGTTCAACAATTCTCCGCACGGCATCAGGACGCGCCAATTTTCGGCAATTGGAAACCATCGCCCGCAATTGCTCGCCATCATTCAAAAGCCGCACAATTTCATCGGCGGTTTCCTGCGGATTTTCGGTTGAAATCGCCGCGCCCGCTTCGACAAAACGAGTCGTGTTTGCGTCTTCCGGTCCGGGAATTCGGTCGAATAAAACGAGCGGCAGCGCACACGCGGCAGCTTCGGACAAAGTTACGCCGCCGGGTTTGGTCGCTAAGATTTGCGCCGTTTGCATCAGTTCGGCGACGGCATTCGTCCAACCGACGATGTGCAATGAAACGGTCGGCGAATTTTGCAATTTTCCGAGCGCGGCTTGCGCTTTTTCGTCTTTGGCGGGCAGTGCGACGATCTGCAAATCTTTCCCGATTTGTAACAAACGCGCCGCAACTTCCGCCATTCGCGTCGGTCCCATTCCGCCGCCCATCAGCAAAACAATCGGTCGCGCATCCAGATTAAATTGTTTGCGCGTCTCGTTCGCGTCGTGTTTTCGGGCGAAACTTTCATTCAAAGGAATACCGCAAACTTCGATTTTTTCGGCGTTTGCGCCCCAATTTACAAGCTGCTTTTTGACTGATTCGGTGGCGACGGCGTAAGCGGAAATTTCGGGTTTGACCCAAATCGGTTCGGCTTCGTAATCGGTGATGACGTTGACGATTGGCGCGTTCGTCAGATTTTCTCGCCGTGCAATAACGGCGATTTCGGACGCGCCGACTTCCGCCGCGACGATTAAATCGGGTTGAAATCTGTGGATTTCGTCAAAGACTTTGCGGCAGCCTTTTTTCCAAATCCAGACGGGCGCGGTTTGTTTATCATCGCGCTCAATTCGTGAATTGAAAAACTTTTCCCAAACGCGCGGCGCGTAGCGAATCATTGCCCAATACGTCCAAACGTAAAACGCTTTGAAGGCAAGCGAACAATTTTCAAGCGCGTCAATCAGCCTTACTTCGCATTCGGGAATTTGTTTTTGGAATTCGGAGGCGACGCTCTGCGCGGCGGAAACGTGACCTGCGCCGAACGAGAGAGTCAGAACCAAAATTCGCGGTTTCGCGTTCATTCTTCCCTCCAATTCATCGTCCAAAACCCGCCCGCGAGCGTGATCGCCGCCATTGTAATCAGCACTGCAATTTCGCCGCCGATAAACGGATTTCCCGCCAAAATTTTGTTAATCGCGCCCGCAATATAAGTCGTCGGCAAAACGTAGCCGAGCCAGCGCAAAGCGAGCGGCAGCGTGTCCGCCGAATAGTAAACCGGCGCGAGCAAAACCATTCCCGCGCCGAGTGCGTCGGTGTAAAGCGAACCTTCGCTAAACGAACGAACCCGCGACGCGACGATCACGCTGATGCCGCACAGCGCAAGCATCGCCGCGACAATCACGAGCGCGAGCGACAAAACGCCGCCGATGCCGCCGATATTCGTTTCAACTCCCAAAATTTTCGCTGCAATCAGCATCGAAATAATGCCCAACGCGCCTTGCACGAGCGCGAAGATCAGCACACCGAAAATATACGACGACGCAGCGAGCGGCAGCGTCGCAAAAAGTTTCAAACGTCCCGTAAATCTATTTTCCAGAAGCAGATAACCGAGCCAGCTAATTGCCGTCAGGCTCAAAGAAAAAACCATCGAAGCCGCAAGAAAATGCAGTTTCGCGTCGTTCGGAACTGCCTCAACCGATTGGTGAGCGATGCCGTTTGCAAACAGATACATCGCAATCGGAAAGACGATTGCGGCAAGCAAAAACGGTCCGACCTCGCGCCGCAGACGCGCCAGATGTATTTGGAAAATGCAAAAAATGTCGGTTAATCTTTTTTTCATTTTTCGCGCTCCTCATCTATCAATCGTTTGCCGACGACCGAAAAATAAACGTCTTCGAGCGACGCGGTTGACAGTTGATATTCGCTGATTCGCTTTTCGCCGATATACTTTTGCGCGGCGTTAAAGTCGGCGAAAAATTCGACGCGCGGCATTGCGATTTGTCCGCTGCCGTTCAGATAATTCAGGCGATATTTGTTCGGAAAATCGGCGCGAAGTTCGGTCAGAGTTCCGCTTCTGACGATTTTTCCTTCGTTGATGAAAGCGATTTTGTGGCTTAACTGTTCGGCTTCTTCGAGGTAATGCGTCGAGAAAACGACGGTCGCGCCGTCCGCGATAATTTTCTTCAATAGCAGCCAAACCGTGCGCCGCGATTGCGGATCGAGTCCCGTCGTCGGTTCGTCCAAGATCAATAACGGCGGCTTTCCGAGCATCGCCAGACCGATCAAAATTCTGCGCCGTTGACCGCCTGAAAGTTCGCCGACCTGTTTTTTTGCCTGCGGTTCAAGTTCGAGATTATGCAGTAATTCGTCGGTTTGAGTCCGCGCTTCCGATTTGCTTAAACCTTTGAGTTTGCCGAAAAGTTCGAGATGTTCGCGCACGGTCAAAGTTTCAAAAACTCCGGCTTCCTGCGGCGTAATTCCCATCAGAAGTTTTGCTTTATGCGGCTGTAAAATCGCGTCAACGCCGAAAATCTCAACCGCGCCCGAAGTCGGTTTCAGTTCGGTCGTCAACTGCCGCAAAAACGTCGTTTTGCCCGCGCCGTTCGGACCCAAAATAGAAACCGCTTCGCCGCGCTGCACCGTAAAATCAATACCGCGCGTCGCTTCCGTGCCGTTTTTGTAACTTTTGAAAAGTTTTGAAACGCGCACCGCTAAATTTTGTTCGGACAAACCGATCATAATTTTTTTGCCCACGAAAGACACGAAATAAACGAAAATTAAAACAAGATTAATTTCTTTTTTTCGTGTCTTTCGTGTCTTTCGTGGGCAAATCCTTTCTTCATCAAACCAATTGCAAAAACTCCATCGCGCTCCAAACCGCCGTCCAAGGATTGTTGCGATACGCCGAAACTTCATACGGGCAGCCGATTTTACAGCCCTTGCAAAAATCCCACATATCGGGCGATTGTTTAATGATTTCGCGCACTTCGGGCGACGCGTAAATGTCTTTCAAACTCATTTCGGGCGCACCTTTATGTTTCGAGACAAACGCGCACGGAAACTGAATCGCGCCGTCAGGACGCATATTAATCAAGTGCGAAGCCGAACGACACGGAAACTTTTTCGTGAATCCGCCGTCACGGTAAAATTTGTAATAATCGGTGTAAAAACGGACGCACTTATATTTCTTCTTCAAATCCAAAACGTATTCTGCAATTTTATCTAAACCTTCGTATTCGATCTCGACGTTTTCCGTCTCGAATGTCGTCCGCACGACGTTATGAACGGCTTCGGTGTGCAGCAGAAAACCGCGCTCGGTGCAGAATTCGGCAAGCGCGGGCAAATCTTCGAGATTCGTTTCGTCAACCGCCGCATTGATTTGAACCAAGTTGTGTTTGAGCTTATTGTCAGCGATGTAATCGAGCGCTGAAAGAATCGTCGGCAAGCCGTCAATGCCGCGTCTTTGTTTGAATTTTTCGCGGTCGAGCGTGTCAATCGAAACTTCGAGTTGGTCGAGTTTTACGCAGGATTCGGCGTATTTTTTGAGTGCCAATCCATTCGTCGGCATCGAGGTAAAAAAGCCTTTTTTGCTCGCATATTCGATATATTCGGGAACATTCGCGTTCATCAAAGGCTCGCCGCCCGACATACTCCACGCGAAAACGCCCATCTCGGCGGCTTCGTCCATTCGCCGAAAAACTCTGTCTCTAGTTGCTTTTTCTTCGGGCAATTGATTCTGCCAGATCGCGCAGTAACCGCATTTCATATTGCAGTGCAGGGTGGTTTCAAACATCACCATAAACGGTCGGTTGAAACCGTAGCGAAGTTGTTTGAGTGCGTTTTTGAACATCAGGCGTTTCTGCATAAATTTTATAATACAATTTTCGTTCCGCTTTTAACTAATTGCATTTCAAGGATTTCCGCGATAAATATGATTGATTTAAAGTGTGGCAAAAATGCCTCGACAGCTTTTTCGCCACACTTTTTAGAAATCAATGTCAACCTTCGCCTTCACGGAAAGTCCTAAACTGTTGTAAAACTGCCCGTAATTCGGACTCGTTAAATTCGTCTGCACATCACGCGGATTAAAATGATTTGTCAGATTAAAAAATGCCGCGCCGACGCGGGCGCGTTTGTCTTTGAAAAACGGCAGTTTGATACCTTTCGTGACTTGTAAATCGAGCGAAATATAAGTCGGAAAACGCCCCGCCGAGTTTCTTGCGCCGACGTAATCGAGCCGTTCGTTGACCGCTGAAAACGGAAAGCCGGAACGGACTTCAAACAGCGGCGCGACACGAATTTTATACTTTTTGGAAACATCAATTTGCCCGTAAAATAAAATTCGGTGCGGCGCGTCAAAAGGCAAACGCCCGTATTCATTCGGGCGAACGACGAACGCGGGCGTGTCGCCCAAAAATCTGTCAGCCGTATTCAGATCGCCTTTGGAACGCGAAAAGACATACGAAGCATTCCAATTTCCGAGTTTTTCGTTGTTGTAAGAGAGCAAAAATTGCAGTTCGTCATAACGCGAACGTCCGCGACTGTCCAGTAAAAGTGTTCCGTTGCTTGCGCTGTTGACAATCGGTTCGACGAGCAGATCGTTTTTTGTAAATCTTTCCAGAAAACCGATGCGGGCGGTTAAATCTTTCGTGATTTGGCGGTCGAGTTGGACGCTCCAACGAACACTGCGCGGCGTGCGAAGCGATTCTGCGGCTTGATTGAAAATTTGCGTTCCGGTGATTGTCGTGCCGTCCGCCGCAAAATTCGTGACGGTGCGCGAAGGAATTTGTCCGAGACGGTAATTTCCGGCGGTTGACAACGAACGGTCGTAGAAAATGCCGATACCGCCGCGAATGATCGTCCGGTCATTTTTGAGCGGCAGAAAAAGAAACGAAAAACGCGGCGCGATATTGTTGCGTTTTGTCACGCCGTCGCGGTCAAAACGCAAGCCGTAATCGAGCGTTAATTTCGGACTGATGACATAGCGATCCTGAAGAAACGCGGCGGCTTCGTTATATTTATAATCGAGCGGTGCGGCATTCGTGAAATTAACACGCTGCGTCAAAGTTCCGTTATTGCGCCGAATAAAAATCGGATTATAACGAAGCTGTCCGGCAATATTCGTGCGGTCGAATTCTACTCCGGCTTTAAGAGAATGTGCGCCGTGAAATTGCAGCGGACGCGAATAATAAGTTTCCTGCCATGCCATTCTTTTGGTTTGGCGGCGCGTGTCGGCGAAATAACCGCCGCTGTTTGTCGCCGGCGCGACGTTGAACGGCAAGTTCGATTTGGCGTAAACATCCGCGTCAAAGGTTTTATAACTCACTTCCGACGACAAAAACGAAGTATCCGCAAAAACCGACTGCTCGGACACCGAAAAAAGCATTCCGCGCTGTTTGTAGTCAGGCGTGGTCGCCTGCGGATTAAAGTTGTCGAGATTGTAGTTGCGAACTCTACCCGGAAAAATCGCCGCGTTAAATTTCAGCGAATTGCTTTTGTTGATGTTCCAATCAATCTGCGTGAACGAATTAAAACCTTGCTGCACCGATCTATTTTCGGTTTTCGGCAGGCTCGGCGTGAAAAGTGTCGAGTAGCGAAATTCAAACGACTGTAAAAAATAAACACGTTTCGGAATAAGTGCGCCGCTCAGAGTGATGCGCGGACGAAAGCCGTCAACCGTCGTCGAAAAGATATTGTGAAGCGTCGGGAAAAATCGTGCGGCGGAGACTTTGAATTTGTCGCTGCCGCCTTTGGTTTGCAAATTTGTCACGCCGCCCGTAAAACGTCCGAATTCGGCGGAATACGGATTTTCTTCAACCTGCACACCGGCGGCGGCTTCGAGCGGAATTTCAAAGGCTAGTTTGCCCGTTCCCGGATCGGTCACATCCGCGCCGTTGACCGTGTAGCCGCTTTGTCCGGCGCGTGTTCCCTTCAAAAAATCGTTGCCGTTGCTGTCGCGCACGACTCCCGGCGTAAGCGCAATCGCGCTTTGATAAGTTTCGGTGCGAAGCGGCTGAGTTTTGAGAGTTTCCGACTGCACGACATTGGTCGTCGCCGTTTCCGAAACGCTTAACAGTCCTTCTTCATTGCGAATCGTCACCGACTCGCTGACCGTTGCCGTCAAATCAATGTCAACCGCGAGTGCCGCGCCCGATTCCAGTTTGATTTGCTTGGTCACGCTCGCCAAACCGTCAGATTCAACCGTCAGGACATATTCGCCCGCCGGAAGATTATCAAATAAAAATTCGCCTGCATCGTTAGAAACGGTTTTGAGCGGCTTTTCCGGCGTGGCATTATTGATCAGAGTGAGTTTTGCGCCGGTAATGAGAGTCGTCTGTCCGTCCGCAGCAACTTTGACCGTGCCTTTGATTGATCCGGCATCACTAAGTTTAGCAGCGAAAATCAGTTGCCCGGAAGCCAATACTAAAGTAAAGCAGTAAACCGCTAAGAGTTTATTCATATTATTTATTTTGGAGAAAAATTATTAGGTTGTTCTACTTTACTTCTTTTTGCAAAATTTGACACGAAATAAACTAGGGCAAACACCGTTCCGCTGAGAAATATTGTCTTAATGAGAAATTGTCCGATTTTATGATTGTCGGTAGTGACAGTGCGCCGCCGCGACTTGTCGCATAATGCGGCAAATTGTCGCCGCTGTTTAGGAGGCAGAAGCCCGCGCGTGAGCAAGGGCGCAGCAACAGATTATTTACGCCCTTGCTCACGCGCGGGCTTCTGCCGTTTTTAGTCGTAATTTAATGCCTCGACCGCATCGAGCCGCGCCGCCCGCAAAGCCGGATAAAGTGCGCCGAGTGCGCCGCCCAACAGTCCGACAATTACAGTTATCACTAAAATCAACGGTTTGATCTCAACGTCGAGCGTCATAAAAAGATTTAAGACAATCCGCAAAAAATAAGTTAAAAATACGCCCGCCAAAATCCCGAATAAGCTAATCAGCAAGGCTTCCTGCGTGATAATCCAGGCAATGCGAGCGTTCGACATTCCGAGTGATTTTAAGATACCGATTTGCCGCGTGCGTTCGGTGACGGTCGTGTACATCGTCAGCAAAATGACCAGTGCGCTAATCGCGGTCGCAATTCCGATGACGACGTTGAGAAAAATGCCGAGAGCCGGAACGCTCGACATATAAAGTTCTTCTAAATCTTTCGTAAAAATTACTTGATTATCGGGAAATTGTTCGTGGATTTTATCGGCGACCTGTTCCGCCGTAAAACCTTTTTTGACCGAAACCAGAATCGCCGAACAGCGGTCTTCACTGCCGAGCTGCGCCTGCATCGTGAGCAGCGGAATCTTGACTCGCGCTCCCGCCGCCGGTTCGTAACTGCCGACGACGACAAAATCGCGTTCGTAAAATTTCATCGTGCCGCCGATCTTGAACTTCAATTGTTTTTGCCAGCCGGTATCAATAATCGCTTCGTCGCCCGACGCGGCGAGTCCGCGACCTTCGATGATTTGCAGTCCCGAAATTGCCGCGTATTCGTCAAAGTTTACGCCGTCAACGAGCCGCGTTCCTTGTTTGCTGTCAGGCGCGGAAACAGTATTTTGACCAATCGGAACGGCGAGATTTACGCCTTCGATCTTCGCCAAATCCTGCGCCGTCTTGACCGGCACGCGAAACGCTTCCGAGCCGCTCATCCCGATTGAACCCGAAGCGCGAAACATAATCTCCGCGCCGACATTCGCCTCGCGCTGCGCCTGTTTGCGAAGCGTTCCGTTGGTCAGACCGATGGTAAAAACGATCAGCAAAACGCCGACCGCAATGCCGAGAATACTGACCGCCGTTCGTGCCGGACGATGCAGCATATTTGAAAAAACGAGATTTTCCATTGAATAAAAATGAATAAAGGTGAATAAAAACTGAAATTATTCGCGCCCGAAATCGAAAGTGTAGCGTAACAGAAAAGTATGACGCAGTGAAGTTTGCCCGTAATCGGTCGTCAAAATATATTGAAAGACGAAATTACGCTTGAGCCGCCAGCCGATGCCGTAATTTGAATAAATATCCGTGTAAAAATCCTTCGTGCGTCCGTTTTCCTCGAAAATGCCTTCAGCGTTTAAGATTCGTCCAAAACGGTCGGCGAAAAAAGATGTGTCGGCGCGGCGCGATTGCGTCAGCGAAAGAATTGACGCGCTAACGAAAAAATTACGCCAAACGTCGGTTTGCACGGCGGCGTGGAGCGAGAGAAACCGCGCCCGTGCGCGTTCGCTTTCAAGTAAATTACCTGTCAAATCTTCGGTGCGGCGTTGATTCGTGCGGATCAAACCGCCCGCCGCGTCGAAACTGAGAATCGTGCGCGGACGCAAAATATAACCCACGCCGAAGCCGAGAGTCGCCCGATTTGCGCGGCTGCGCTCGGTCGAATCTACGATCACCGAACGGCGCAGATTTTCGCGTGTTTCACCAAATAATAAAGTCGCTTCCGCGCCATAAAACAAATGGCGCGAAAATGCTCCGCGCAGACGAAGACCGATTTCCGATGTCGTGCCTTTTGAATTATTCACATTGTTCGGCTGAATCACGCCGTTAATGGAACGAAAGCTGTCAATATTGCTGCCCGCACTTGCGCCGTAACGATAAAACGCGCCGAATTTTATCGTTCCGAAATCGTGTTTGATACCGAAAGTGAACCGTGTCCGATTGACCGATGAACGCGACGCGATTTGTTCATTCAAAATCAGATTTGAATCTCTTTGAGTGATATTTTCATTTAATTTCCCGACCGAAAAAAGCCGTTCGACGCTGAAACCGACACTCGTTTGATCGCGGTTGCCGAAACGTCGCGCAAAGATAAATGAACCATTAAAAAGATTGCCGCTCGTCGTGCCGGTTGTCGAACGTAATCCGTTCGTTTCAGGCGGAAACGGCGGCGATCTGAGCGCGACATTTTCTTCGGCGGTCAATGATTGCAAACCGTTGCGAACATAGCCGAAACTGCCGCCAAAAACCGCACGAAATCTTTTAATCGGAACAAAAACCGCGCCTTCTGGAAGAAAACTATAATCTACGGGACGCGGCTTGCGTAATCCGAAACGCTCGCGCAAATCTTCTTCTGCGCTTCTCGCGCCGTTGATTGACGGCACAAAATAGGTGCGACCTTCGGCGGTCGTGAATGTTTCGGCATACGCGGGATTTTCAAGGCTGTCGAGATATGCATCGGGAAAAGCGGAAAAGCGCGAAGGCAGTGCTGTTTCGCCGCTTTCGACGATGCTTTCGATGGAGCGTTCATAAACATTCGTCGCGTCCCGCGAAGTTTCCCGGTCGTCCGATTTTTGATTCGCCGCGTTCGACTGTTTTTGCTTATCGCGTTCACCGACTTCCTTTGAAAGCACATCCGCCGCGAAAAAATCAATCGTAAAATTCGGGCGGACGATCACGTTGCGTCCCGGTTCGGCAATCAAAGGATTTTTGGGATCGCGCAGACTTGCCACCTCGACCGCGCCTTCCGTCACGACGACTTTTGTCTCGCCGAGAGGTTCGACGATGACTTCAAAAACCGTTCCGCGCACGGCAATCGAAGCCGTCGGACTTTTAATGCGATACGGATTCGGCTTGCCTTTGAAATGATTGATTTTAACGCGAATCCGACCGAGCGTGATTTGTAATAATTCTTTGAGCGAGGCGGCGTTTTGGAAACTGCTGATGACAACGCGCGAATTCGGTAAAACGACGACCTGACTGCCGTCGGTTAAATCAATCACGACGCGCCCACCGCTGCCCGTTGCTATTTCGTCACCCGGCACAAGTGTCGTCCCGCGCACCAATCGAACACTGTTTCGCCCGTTGCTGGAAATTGTCGCCGCACCGCTGACGCTCGTTACGCGGGCTTCGATTGTTGCGTTTTGAGCGTAAATCGTCGGAGGAATTACCGCCAACACCAGCGATAAAAAAACGAGCAACCACAATTTTCTCGAAGTGTTTTGCATTTTTTCGAGTTTTATAAAATTACGAACCGATATTCGATTTTTAAATTGCCAATAGCTGCAGCTATCCATCTTGAAAATCTCTTTTCTTTATTGCGGCTGTGCCGCCTGATGTGCGGAAAGGCTATGCCTTTCCGATTGGCTTGCCGGTTGTTTTTGCGGCTACGTCGCCGACCGATGAGGCATAGCCTCAAGAATTTTGGACGAAACAACGACGGCGAGGCGAAGCCTTCGCCGCACATCAAGCGGCATAGCCGCGAAAAAGTTAATCAAAATATGCTCAGCATAATGATGCTTAAAAATATAATGATTTAATTCATCAACCACAAAAATCTTATTGATTTCCAAAACTAAATCGCTTCGTCCTCTTCTTCATCATCAGCCGCAAACAAATTATAACGAGCAATCAAACGCTGAATTGTGCGGCGGTCAACGCCAAGTCGCGCCGCCGTTTTGCGACGATTTTCGCCGGTTTCGGTCAAAGTCAAAATCAAATATCGCCGCTGTAATTCTTCGAGCGTCGGACGGTCGGCGAAAAGTTCGCGCAAAGTTTCGGTTTCCGACAAAGTTTCGGGTTTTCCGCCTGCTTCGGCAATTGCCGACGGCAGACAGTCGAGCGTAATGACGTTTCCGGTCGAAAGCGCGACGGCGCGAATGAGCGCGTTTTCGAGTTCGCGGACATTGCCGGGGAATTGGTAATTGTTCAGCGTGTCCCAAACTTCATTTGTTAGATGCGGCATTTCCGCATCAATATTCGTCTTTCGCAAAAAATGTTTGACGAGCAGCGCAACGTCGCCGAATCGCGTCCGAAGCGGCGGTAATTCTATTGTCAAAACACTTAAACGATAAAAAAGATCGGCGCGAAATTCACCGGCGTTCGCCAGTTTTTGTAAATCGGCGTTGCTCGCGCCGATTACTCGAACATCGGTTTTGCGCGTTTCGGTCGCGCCGACGCGCCGTATTTCGCCCGATTGCAGCACGCGCAAAAGACTCGCTTGAAAACCCGCGCTCGTCGAAGCAAGTTCGTCCAAAAAAATCGTTCCGCCGTTCGCCGCTTCAAAAAGTCCGGCGCGGGTTGAATTTGCGCCAGTGAACGCGCCTCTTTCATAACCGAAAAGCTCGGCTTCGAGCAGTGTGTCGGTCAAACCCGAACAATTGACCGAGACGAATTTTTGCGCGGCGCGGTCGCTAAAATCGTGGACGGCGCGGGCGACGAGTTCTTTGCCCGTTCCCGATTCGCCCGTAATTAACACCGTCGCCGCCGTTCGTGCGGCAAAGGCAATTAGCTTATAAACCGCGACCATTTTCGGACTGCGCCCGATTAAGCCGGATTTTGAAAATTCGGCGGACAAATTTTCGGGAATAAGGTCAATATTCTTCAGCTTTTCGCGTCTGGCTTCGAGATGGCGTTTGAGCAAAGCGGCAACGGCGGAAATCTCGAACGGTTTGGCGATAAAATCGCTTGCTCCTTCGTTGATGGATTCAAAAGCCGTTTCGACCGAGCCTTGCGCCGTCATCAAAATCAAAGGTAAATCTTTGTCAAATTTCCGCAAATCGCGGACGACTGATACACCGTCGCCGTCCGGCATCAAAACATCGCACAAAACCGCGTCAAAATTATTATTCGGCAGCAGCGCACAGGCTTCGCGCCCGGATTCGGCACTCGACACACGAAAACCTTTGAGCGACAAACCCGTTTCCAGTGTCAAGCGAATCGCCGGTTCGTCGTCAACAATTAATATATGCGGTTTTTCCGTCATTAATTATTTTAGGTGGTTGCCGGATAATTTACACGATATTCCTGCACCGATGTATAAAAAATAAAGCCGATCAAAATGGATGCCAGAATAGCGGAAGCACCTATCGTTCCGAAATCATAACCGCCTTTTTCGCCTGATTTCGTCAGCAAATCGCCGAAGGTCGCGCCAAACGGACGGGTTAAAACGAAGGCGATCCAGAAAAGAATGACTTTAGAAATATTTGTAAAATAATGTGCCAGAATTACCAAAATCAGCAAACTCGTAATTAACGCCGCGCCGCCGCCGAAGCCCAAGCCCGAACTATCCGCCAGAAAATCGCCCAACGCCGTTCCCAAAGTATTTGAAAAAAGAATCGCCGTCCAGTAAAGAATTTCAACTTTGAATGATTTGATATTTTCAACCGACAAAGTTCCTTCAGTATAACGCCAAAACGCAAGAATTGTTATCAAAATAGCGACTAAGATCAACGAGCCGGCAGCGTAACCAAAACCCAAAGTTCTGTCCATATAATCGGACATCGTAGTTCCGGCGGTGCTGGTCGAAACAATCACCAGCCAGTAAATAAGCGGATGATATTTTTTTGAAACGAGCTGCAAAATCAGTGTTATGAAGAAAAACCCGATCAAAATCAGCGAACTGATTCCGTAACCGATTTTCATCGTTTGCGCGAGCAAATCACCACCGGTTTCGCCGAGCGTCGTCGCACAAATCTTCATAATCCAAAAAAGCAGCGTGATCGCCGGAATTTTACTCAGATGCGATTCTTTTAAGTCCATAATTGTTTAATCCTTATAATTTAGCGAAAATGTTCCCTGCAAAAATCACTTTAATTTAAAGAAGATAAATACACGATTAAACGAACAACACGATCATTCAATTCGACTGTAAAAACGGCAGAAACAGCGTGAATGTCGAGCCTTCGTTCAATTTGCTTTCAACATTAATGCGTCCACCGTGCAATTCGACAATTTCCTGCGTCAAAGCCAAACCCAAACCGGTTCCGGCGACTTCAGACGATTGTTTGCGCGGCGGAACGCGGTAGAATTTTTCAAAAATTCGCGGCAATTGTTCGGCGGAAATGCCGAAACCTTCGTCGCGGACAATGATCTTTAAAAACTTGTCGTCGCTTTGCGTTTCAACCGTGATCGAAGTTTTATCGGGACTGTATTTGATCGCGTTGGCGATGATATTTGTAATTGCCCGCGCAAGCAGTTCCGCGTCGGCGTTGATGTTCGGCTGAACCGCTTCAAAACGGCGGACGAATTTTATCTCACGCTTTGCCGCCAACGGTTCGAGCAAAAGCAGCGTTTGTTCAACCAATTTATCAATATCTACGGACGCAAAACGCGCTTTTTGCGCTCCCGATTCGAGCCGCGTAATGTCGAGATATTCGTTGACCATCCGCGCCAGACGTTTCGCTTCGGAGTTAATTGTCGAGAGCATTTTGCTTTGCGATGCGGGTTCGATTTCGTGTTCGGTCAAAAGTTCGCTCAAACCCTGAATCGCCGTCAAAGGCGTGCGAAGTTCGTGCGTGACGAGCGCGATGACATCGTTTTTCGTCTTCTCCAATTCGCGGTGCTGACTGACATCCGACAGCGCGGCGACGATGCCGAGCGTCTCATCCAAACCGTTTTCATCTGCAACGACCGCCGACAAACGCAAGATATAATAACGCGGCGCGTTGCCGCCGATGACGATTTCGCGCTCAATTGTTTGGTGTTCGTCGAGCAGTTCGGTGAGCGTTTCTTCTGCCAGCGATTTGGAAATTTCCGCACCTTGTCCGGCTTCGGAAAGTTTTGCAAACAAATCACTTCCGATTAATTTTCGCTCGCTGAAACCGAGAATTTGCGCGGCGCGTTCGTTGGCAAATGTAATGCGTCCGTTCGTTTCCGCAATTATCAAACCTTCGTCGAGCGAACGCAGAGCGCGGTTAATAAACAACGAACGCGCGATCAAATCACGCGACAAATGTCCGAGCGTTTCAGTCTTCCATTCCAAACCGTGCGGCAAAAAAATGTTACTTAACAACTTTTTCGCGTTCGTTTCGCCCGTTAAATTTTCCGAATTATCTCGTCCGCAGTTCAAAAGACTTTTCTCAGCGGCGATTAATTCACCGATTCGCAAATCCAAATCAGCGGACGCGAACAGCGAACGCCGCAAAAGTGCAAGCGGGGTCGCCGCGACAAACGACGCAAGCATCGGCACAACCGGCAAAATCAAAAATGCGCGGGCGAATGCGAAATAAGAAACAAAAATTATCAATAAACACAACGCAAATAATCCGCCGACCTGCTTTGCCGCTTCAAATTGCCCTTCGGCGATTCCGGTTATAAAAATTACGGCAAGCGCGACTAAAACTGCGAGAAAAGCAATCGTCCAGTCGGAAACATTCCGGTAAAATCGTTCGCGCAAAATCGTGTTGATCTCATTCGCCAAAATCTCGACTCCGGGCATTAAATCGCCGTGCTGATTGCCTTCGGCGTTTTCCGTGTGGACGAATGGTGTCGAAATTCTATCACCCAAAGTTGCGGCGGTTGCGCCGATCAAAACGTATTTGCCGCGAAATCTTTCGGGCGCGATTTTGCCCTCCAAAACGTCTGCAAAACTCACAGTTTGCGCCGCAAATGCGCCCGTCGCGCCGATGTAATCAATCGTCATTCGCAGCGGCTGAACGGTGGTCAAACGACTGTCCGCGTCTTTTTTTTCGATGAATAAGTTTTTCTCCGTTGCCGTGAACGGAATCTTTCGCGTTCCGATGCGGACAAAGCGCGAATTTTCGCTGATTTCGTTCGCGTTCAAATGATCGCCGACGCGCACGGTTTCAATCGCCAACGCCCAAAGCGGATAACCTTCGTCGTCCGCAAGCCGCAAAAGAAGTTCACGCGCCGCGCCGTCGCGTTCGGTTTCGACGTTGACGTGACCTGCGCCAGCCGCTGAAATTTCGATGTCGGGCAATGATTTCAGCCATTCCGAATGACCGAGTTCGGGCGTGTCACGGTTTTCAATTAATTGTTCACTGATAACGACGTTTCCGGCTTTTTTTACCGCTTCGACGAGAGTTTTATCTTCAATTAAATCAGTCGGTTCGGAATATAAAATGTCGAGCGCAATTGCCTTCGGCTGCGACGGCGAAATCTTATCCAAAACCTGCGCCGTCAGACTTCGTTTCCACGGAAATTGTCCTAGTTTGGCAATGCTCGCTTCGTCAATCGCCACGATCAAAATGTCATTCGGCTCAGGCAAATCGCCGCGCGTTCGCATCATCTGATCCTGCGCGAAAAGATTCAAATTCGGCGCACGCCACGCCGCCAACATCGCCGCCGCCGTCGCCAAAATGACGATCAGCGCAAACCAAACCGCTTTTGTTCGGCGGCGCGGCGGCAATGTTCGGCGATGATTCTGCATTTTTGGTATTTTAATCCACTTCGCGCGGTTTTTCGCTGTTGAGAACAATCTGTTCGATAAATTCAGGTGTTTTTGTTTCCGGCGTGTTGATGAAAAGTTCACGGCGGCGGCAAAAATCCTGATACATATTGTCGTAAAGCGCGAAAAGATTGTCGGTCGAATTTTTCCAACTGTATTTAGCGGCGGTTTCGAGTGCGTTGGTGATTTTTCGCCAACGATTTTCTTCATCATTAAAAACGTCGCGGACGGCGGCAAAATAACCTTCGACCGATGTTTCCGAGAGCCACGCATTTTGGTCGGTTGCGTAAGACAAAACGCCGCCCGAATCGGGGGCGACGACCGGAAGTCCCGAAGCCATTGCTTCGAGCGGACCGATGCCGAACGGTTCGCGCGGATTCGGATGCAGAAAAATGTCGGAATTGGCGTAAATATCCGCCAGTTTTTCGTGATCGGTAACGTGACCTAAAAATTTAAATTTTCCGGGCGCGATTGTTTGCAGATTTTTTTCCAATTCGCTTTTGAGCGGACCGTCACCGGCAATTAATAGGCGATATTCGCGTTTTTGTGAGTCGAAATTATGAAATTTGAGGAGCGAATTTAAAACTTCGGGCAATAATTTGACGTTTTTTTCGGGCGAAAGTCGTCCGGCGTAAAGCAGAACGGTCGCGTTTTCGGGAAATTCGGCTTCCGCTAAGATTTTATTTCGCGTTTCCGCATTTTTGCGTTTGATGCTGAAAAGATGTGTGTCCGCGCCGCATTGATTGACGAAAACGCGCTCGCCGGTCGCAACATTTGAAGCGCGAAAAAATCGGTGGCAGAAATCAAAAAACATTTTTGAGCGGCGCGGATTTTTTTCAACCGAAACCGCGTCTTTGACTTCCTGCGCCGTGTATTCGGAATTGGCGAGGTGAAAATCGAACATCGGATGAATATAATTTCCAATCAGGCGGCGTGAAAACCAGCGAAAAGGCTTCGCGCCTGAAACAAAAGCCCGCAAATTATCGTCCATTCGCTCGCACGAAAAATGCACGAGCATCGGGCGTTTAAGCTGCGGGAAACGACCTTTGCGAAGCACGCCGGCAAGCAAAGACAGCGTATATTTTTCGCCGATTTCAATAATATCGGGCAATTCGGCTTCCAAAATTTTACGAACCGGCGAATCTCCCGGCAAATAATCAAACGGCAAGAGCAGACGATAACGCTTATCAAAAACCGGCGCGGGTTTGGCTTTAACATAATAAATTCGCCCGAATTCACCGATCTCTTCCTGCGCGTCCGTTTCGCCCGGAACGATCAAACGCACAAATCTCTGATGCCGGTTCGCCGCCTCCAACAAACGGTCGTAAGCCGTACTGATGCCGCCCGAATTCTTATGATAATAGTTCGTAATGTGAACCGATTTCAGTTTTTTGTTTGCCATTTTATTTTATCCGTTAAAACAAATGCCGCTTAAGTTAATATAAGTGATAATCGGGGACTGAATTAATTATGAATCGCAACTTTCATTCCCTTGTGTAAATACGTTTTTACGACGGTTTACAAAAAGACTTGAAAGTTTATCGGGGCAGCGTGCCGCCGCTGACAAAAACGAATAGCGACAAATTGTCGCTGCATATCATCCTTGTATTTAAAGTTTTATTAAAAACGTTTCTTAACCAACCATTTCTGACGGCACGTTATAATTACCACATTTTCAAAACATACGGCAAACCTACGCCGCACAATCGCAGAAAAAAGAGTTCCAAATTTTAATCGGATAGAAATTCTTACGGGAACTCGAAGCGATTTTCTCCTTATCTCCCGGATTTGTCAGATTAATCATTTTGCTAACTCGCTTTATAAATTCTACAATTGAAGTTTATGTTTATTGACCGCGTAAAAATCAGAGTCAAAGCCGGCGACGGCGGAAACGGGGTGACGGCTTTCCGGCGCGAAAAATTTATTCCGCGCGGTGGTCCATCGGGTGGCGACGGCGGAAACGGCGGCAGCGTCTGGCTCGAAGCGAGCGAAGGTTTAAATACTTTGCTGCACTTGCGCTACAACCCGGAACACAAAGGCGACCGCGGACGACACGGCGAAGGCTCGAACCGGCACGGCAAGGACGGCGAAGACATTACCGTCCAAATTCCGGTCGGAACACAGGTTTTCGATGTCGAATCGGGCGACCTCGTGTTTGATTTCACCGAAGCCGGACAGCGTTTTCTCGCGGCGCAGGGCGGCAAAGGCGGTTGGGGGAATCAGCATTTTGCGACACCGACGCGCCGCGCTCCGAAATTTCACTACACCGGACGACCGGGCGACGAAAAGGAATTTCAGCTTGAATTAAAACTCATTGCCGATGTTGGTTTGGTCGGCTTTCCAAATGCCGGAAAATCAACCTTGATTTCGGTCATTTCCGCCGCGAAACCGAAGATTGCCGATTATCCTTTTACGACGCTCGAACCGAATCTCGGCGTGGTTGATCTTGGTGATTTTCAAACATTCGTAGTTGCCGACATTCCCGGTTTGATCGAAGGCGCATCGGAAGGCGCGGGACTCGGCGACCGATTTTTGCGGCACGTCGAACGAACGAAATTGATGCTGCATCTGGTTGATGTTTCGTCGCTTTCCGAACGAAATCCGGTCGAAGATTACGAAATTATCAACCGCGAATTAGCTAACTACGATGAAAATTTAGCGACGCGCCCGCAAATTGTCGTGGCGACGAAACTCGATGCTCTGGACGACCCGGAAAGATTGGAAAGTTTGCGTGAACGCGCCGCTAAAGACGGGAAGGATTTTCTCGAAATTTCCGCCGTCACGAATCTCGGAACAAAAAAACTTGTTTCAGCGGTGGCGCAAAAACTTTATGATATTAAGGAAGCTGAAATTGAATTAGCGGCTCAAACTAAATTTGATTTGGACAACCGGATTGATGATTAGAGATTTACTGGAAACGAAGATGAACGACGGTTCGCGGCATTTTGTGGATCTGCCGGAAGTCGTGTTTTTTGATGATCTTGCCGATCACGTTGAGGAATTGGACGGCGCGGAAATTACCGAATTTATTACCGACGGCGTAATCGAAATGTGGCTCGATTTTGAATATCGCGGACACAAATTTTCGGTCAACAATCAATTCGGCGATTATTGGTTTTTCGTCGAAGACCCGAATTGTCCCGATGAAATTTTATTTGAAGTGATTGACCATTTCCGCACACTTTTAGAAAGATGAAACGAATCGCATTTTACGGCGGTTCGTTTGATCCGCTTCACAATGGACATTTGGCGATTGCGCGGGCGTTGAGCAAACAATTTCTTTTAGACGAATTCGTTTTTGTTCCCGCTTTTCACGCGCCGCATAAGTTGGGGAAAAAGGTTTCGTCGGCGTTTCACCGCTTTGCGATGCTTGCGCTGGCGACGAATGATGCGCCGAAAATTGAAGTTTCAAAGATGGAATTGGAACTTCCCGAACGTCCATACACGGTCGAGACTTTGACGAAATTATTGAACGAATTGCCCGACGCGCAGATTTTTTTCGTGATGGGCGCGGATTCTTGGATTGAAATTACGACCTGGCGCGAATGGGAAAAGGTTTTGACGCTCGTTAATATTATCGTCGTGACGCGACCGAATTATGAAATCGGATTCGCGCACGTTACAGATGAAATTCAGGCGAGAATTGTGGATTTGAGAGGAGATTTTCCCGCAAAGGAGCAAAGGCGCGAGGAAAACAAATCCCAAATCCCAAATTTGCAATCCCAAATCTTTATCACCGATGCTGTTCAAATTGACGTTTCGGCGACTGAGATCAGACAAAAAATTAAAGAAAATGCAACCGATTGGCGGGCGGACGTATCGAACGAGGTTGCAAAATATATCGAAAAATACGAACTTTATAAATGATGGAACAAATACAGGAAAAAACTTTGCAGCGCGAAAGCATTTCGATTGAGATTGAACAAAATTCAACGCCCTTCGCCGAACTCGACGAAACGGTTAAGCTCGCGCTGACCTGCGCGAGTGAGAAAAAGGCGTTCGATCTGGTCGGACTCGATCTGCGCGAAGTTGCCAGCTTCACGGAATTTTTTATTATTGCGAGCGGCTCAAATCAGCGGCAGGTGCAGGCGATTGCCGACGAAATTCAGGAGCAGCTAAAAAAACAGTTGAAAACAAAAGCCGTCCGCATCGAAGGCTACAACACCGCCGAATGGATTTTGATGGATTACGGCGATTTTATCGTCCATATTTTCGAGCAGAAAGCGCGTGAATTCTATGATCTGGCAAGACTTTGGCGCGATGCGCGGAAGGTTGAATTGCCGGAAGAATTTTAATTTTATGACCCATTTGGAATTCCGATTTTGGATTTACGCTTAATTTGCAACGAGAAAAGCGATTACGCCAATGAAATCGAGCCTTCGAGCAGAGACGGACTAAAAATCGCCGAGAAGATTTTGACACTTGTAGAAAATCACGATTTCTCAAATAAAAACACAATAATTTATTTTTAATGAAATTTCGATTCATCTGGGTTGGCAAAACAAAAGAAAAAACCTGGCGGGCGTTGCAGGAAGAATACTGTCAACGCCTTTCGCATTTTGTAAAGTTTGAAATTGTTGAAATTAAAGACGGCAGTAAGGAAAGCGAGGGCAAACTTATTTTGGAAAAGTTGAATCAAAGTCGTTTCGTCTGCATATTAGACGTGAAGGGACGCTCGATTTCTTCGCACGATTTAGCCCAAAATATTGAAAATTGGCAAAATCGCGGGTTGAAAGAAGTAACTTTTATCATCGGCGGCGCGGAAGGCATCGCGTCTGAGGTTGTCGAAAGGGCGGATTATAGTTTATCCTTGTCGTTTCTGACCTTTACGCACGAAATGGCGCGTGTCGTAATGTTGGAGCAGCTTTATCGAGCATTTACAATTATAAAAGGGTTTCCATATCAAAAATGAGTGAACTGAACTTAAAAGACATCAAAGAAAAACTTATCGCCGAACGCGAAGGTCTTTTGAAAAAACTGAAGGATAACGATCTTTCGGTTGACGATTCCGAAACGCCTGATCCGGTTGATCTGGCAGTCAGGAATTATTCCAAAAACGTAATGTTGGCGGTTTCCGAAAACGACAGCCGCCAATTAATTTTAATCAATGAAGCACTCGAACGCGTTGATGATGAAGAATACGGTTCGTGCCAAAACTGCGCGAAAGACATCAATCCGAAACGCCTCGACGCAATTCCCTGGGCGCGTTACTGCCTGAACTGTCAGGAACTCGTCGAAAAAGGTTTGCTCGACGAAGATTAATTAAAGTGAAAAAGTGGAAAAGTTTTAAAAGTGGAAAAGTTTGTTGAATAAACAGTCAAACTTTTTCACCTTTTCACTTTTCCGCTTTTTCACTTTAGACAATGTTTCAAAAAATCTACGATTCTCTCCTAAATCTCGCCTATCCGCAAAGTTGTCAGGTATGCGGCAAATCCGTTGAAAATTCTGCCGACGGCGTGGCTTGCGCCAAATGCTGGCGAAAATCACGCATCTTTTCGGGACGCGAAACTCTCTGCGCGAAATGCTCGGCGTTTTTACGCGAAAAACCTTCGCAATTTCAAACCTTTTGTCATATTTGCGATGAACATTTTTACGATTCGGCAAAAGCCGTCGGATTTTACGAACACGCGCTTGCGGTTTCGGTTCTGCATCTCAAGCGTGAACCTTTTGTTGCCAAACATCTCAAAAATCTCTTTGTTTCAGCCTTTGAAAATTCGCCGTTTCAGGACGCAACCGTGATAATGCCGGTGCCGCTTTCACAAAAAAGAATGCTCGAACGCGGCTATAATCAAGCCGAGATTCTGGCGGAGTTTTTAGCGAAAAAAACCAATCTCAAACTCGATACACAAACGCTTGCCCGCAAGACTCATACGCCGATGCACCGCGCCGCAATGGACCGCCGCGCCCGCGAACTAACGGTCGAAAATGCCTTTGAAGTCACCCGCCCAAATTTTGTCAAAGGCGAAAAAATCCTGCTCGTTGACGACATTTTCACGTCCGGCGCGACGACTTCTTACTGCGCCAAAATTTTAAAGAAAAAAGGCGCGGACAAGGTTTATGTGCTAACCGTTGCCCGCGCGATTTAAGAAGTAGGCAGCGGCAGTAGCAGTTGGCAGCAATAATCTACCTGCCAACTGCTACTGCCGGGTATTTTAAGGTGCGTCGTAATTCGGCGCGGCGAGATCGCCGTTTAAGCCGAATTGCGTAATTAAATTCGTGCCGTTTGAACTGCGGATAATATACCAAACGCCGGTTGACGGACGGAAAACGCCGATGTCATCCCTGCCGTCGCCGTCATAGTCGCCGACGACCGGAACATCGCCATTCAATCCGAACTGAGTAATTTGAACATTTAGATTTGAACTGAGCAAAATGTACCAAGTTCCGTTGCGAAAAACCGCCTGATCGGTTTTAAAGTCGCCGTCAAAATCGCCCTGCGCCGGAACATCGCTTCCCACACCGAATTGTACCGAGCCGATGAACGAAGGATTCGTGCTGTTGCGGCGATACCAGGTACCGTTCGACGGTCGCCAGACGGAAACGTCATATTTGCCGTCGCCGTCGTAATCGCCCGGAGTCGGAATATCGCCGTTTAAGCCGAATTGTTCGACCACAGTTGCTCCATTCGATGTTTGATTGCGATACCAAACGCCGGTCGAAGGTCGAAAAACCGCAAAATCAGCCTTTGCATCGCCGTCATAATCACCGGCGGCGGGAACATCGCCGTTTGCGCCGAACTGGATAATACCGACTGTATTATTACTGCTCAAATAGTGATACCACGTCCCGTTTGACGGACGAAAAACGCCGATGTCCGTGATGTTGTCGCCGTCGTAATCTTCGGGTGTCGGGATGTCGCCGTTTAAGCCGAAACCCTGAATGCGGTAAGTATTATTTGAACTGTGATTGATATACCACGCACCGTTTGAAGGTCGAAAAACGGATACGTCTGTCTTTAAATCGCCGTCAAAATCAGCCGAAGCCTTCGCACGAACGATGCGGTCAATCTGCCCGTTTGAATAGCAGACGTAGATTTCGCCGTCTTCATCTTCACCGAAAGAAATAATTTGGCGCGGCGTGTCTTGCAGTAAAATCTGCGAAGTGCCGTCCCAACGCCAAATTTCGCCCGTGCAGTAATCGGCAAAAACATACGCGCCGTTCGGCAAACTTCCCTGCCTGCCGCGATAGACATAGCCGCCCGTAATCGAACAGCGACCGACGGAATGCGAATATTGAAAAATCGGCGGCGTTTGCGGCAGAGTCGTCGGACAATTGCCCGAAACATTCGTGTTGCAGGTCGTTCCTTCATAAACGCGCCAGCCGTAATTTCCGCCGCTGCCCGAAATAACATCAACTTCCTCAATCGCATTCTGCCCGACATCGGCAACCCACAACGCATTATTTCCGCCGCGATCAAACGACCAACGCCACGGATTTCGCATTCCGTAAGTCCAGAGTTCCTGACACGAAGTTCCGTTCGTTGCGCTTCCCGTATCACACCGCGCCGTGCCTGCGCCGGTAAAAGGATTCGTCGGCGGAATCAGATAAGGAACGCTCGAACCGTTTGGAATATTGACATCAATCCGCAGCATTTTGCCGAGCAATTGTGACAAATTTTGAGCGCGATTGCCCGGGTCGTCCGCTGAACCGCCGTCGCCCATTCCGATATACAAATAACCGTCGGGACCGAATTCAACCATTCCGCCGTTGTGATTTGAAAACGGCTGCGGAACGGTAAAAAGAATTCTTTCCGTCGCAATGTCGCCCGTATTGGAATTTCCGTTGCCCGTCGTAGTTTTGTATTCCGCGACAATCGTTGCACCGTCGGCAACGCGTGTGTAATTAACATAAAATTTGCCGTTAGCCGCAAACTGCGGATGAAAGGTCAATCCTAAAAGTCCGCGTTCATCACCTGCCGATACGGGAACGACAATTTTTGAACTCAGATTAATAAAATCCGTCGCTACGTTCGCGCCAGGTTGTAAAACCTTGATAATTCCGGTTTGCTGAACGACAAATAAACGGCGGCTGCCGTCTTTGGCATTCCTCAGCAAAACCGGACGTGACACGACACCCGTCGGCAAAAATGTTTCAAGCCGCGATGTATAAGGCGCAGCTACGCCTTGCCCGAACATATTGATCGTCAATAAAGACAACAATAAACCTGCCCAAAATCCTAATTTCTTCATATCCTTTTCTCCAAATTATAAATGCTAACGGGGGATTTTTCCTTTTCCGAGTTGTTCCAAATCTTTCGTGGCGTTAGCGGCTTCGACACTTCTTGAGCATCTGCCTATTTGCAGTTTGCCATTTTCATCAACACCGGCATAAATCAAATATTTTTCGCCCTTCTTAAACCCTGCTTGATAGCGTCGCGTTTCATAAGCGTTGACTTCGACATTTTTTGTATTCGCACCCTTCCAATACTTTTCAACATTAAACTTGAAAGTCCTGATGTCACCGTTTTTTTCATCGTTGACAACTTCGCCGACGAAAACTGCTTTTGATTGTCGGTAATTTGTTTTAAAAGACCTGACGAAGCATTTTGAATTTACCAAACCAGCACTTTCCGTCGTCTGAAAATCAGACGATAAGAAGATACCGATAGCTAAAAAAACAGCCGCAAAAACTAAGACAAATCTGATTTTCATTTCATTTTTCCCTGCCTGAAACGGCGCACTAAAGATTATTTAAATTGTAACTATTCGGCGGAGGTAAAAGCAAGAGGCTTGTTTATCAAAAAAATCTTGCTATTAAATCGAAAGAGGTTTACACTTAGCCTCATAACTTAAATACTGCTTGCCAATCCTATTTGAAATCGAATCTATGCGAAAGGAGAGTATTAATGAAAAGACTAATTGTTTTAGGTGTTTTTATTTTCTTAACATTCACCTGTTTTAATTTTTACTTCGGATTTAACGTCGGAAAAGCCCAACGTCAATCGCCGCAAACACCAACGTCAGACAAAGCGGCTAATCCTCTTTTACCTGAACCAACCCCGAATGTTACTTCGGTTTTTTTTGAACAAGTTAACAGTCCATTGGATTGTCCAAATAATAATTGTAGTGACGGAAGAAGGATTTTCCCTGATAAAATTTCTCCAAGTGATAATACGGTCAACCGAAGACTTGTCAAAGTCAGAGCAACAATAAGTTCGTCGGCTACGGAGATAACTAAACCGGTAGTTAGCTTTAAGGCTTTTGATGTTGATGATCCATCAAGCGACGGTATTATTGATCCGAATGGAAGTTTAGGCAATGACAACAGACCTTTCGATCCGGCTAATCCTCATAACGGTTTACCGGGAACATTAAGTTTAGATACTACTCAAGCAGGAAGTTTTAGTTCAATCACAATTCCTGTGCCGATTGGCACAAGTGAAGTATCAGCGTATTTAACCGTAACAATGCAACCCGGAAATAATGTGCGAATTGCTGCAAGTACAAGTTTTGACGATATAATCGGCGTAACCATTGATGGCACAGGTTTGAAAGACTCTTCGGGGACTTCTCTGCCGACACTCAAAATCAAAAAAACTGAGCTACTGACAACTTGGCGTAAGCTTAATATTGAGATTGATTCGATGGGCGTTATTACGGGCAATAAAGTCGAAGGCACTTTCCCCAATACTCAAAAAATAGGAAACGGAACTAAAACTTTAAATGTAAGTCCAAGCCCAAGTCCACTAGAGCCTAATCAATTTGAAAACGGACGGATAAAAATCCGCAATATTTTCTATCCGGTAATTGCCAGTAATTCAATAGCCAGTCCGCCTATTAATGCTAATACAGCTAACACAGTTACTATTTTTAATCTAAGCACACGACAGTAAAAAGGAGTTTGCTAAAATTGAGTTGTGAAACAACAACCAAAACAAACTCCTGATGACGCTTTTCGAGAAGCGTTAGAAGCAAATATACAAGGAACCAGACACGCCATCAAGTTTATCGCGCAATTTGTGGCGGCTTTATTGAAAACGAGAACTTCCAATCTGGTTAAAGTTGCCAACTCTTTTGATTCGGAAGCGGTGTCCGATTCGGTTTATCGGCAGATTCAGAGATTTTTGAAAAATGAAAACGCGGTTTCGATTGATTATCTTAAACTGTTGAAATTAGATGGGAAACTGAAAGTTCTGATTGACCGCACGGAATGGAAATTCGGGGCGACGTGGGTTAATATCCTGACTTTGAGCGTGGCATATAAAAACGTGGCGATTCCGGTTTTGTGGGAAACAGTCAACCACAAAGGAAATGCGACTGCCGCTGAACACAAAGCGATTATCGGGAAATTTGTCGCTCGATTCGGAGCGGGTCGGATTCTGCGGGTTTATGCCGACCGCGAATTCGGGTCTCAGGAATTATTCGCTTACTTGCTTGAAAACAAGATAGATTTTCACATCAGACTGAAAACCAGCCACAAATCAGGCGGGAAAAGTTTTTTGCAGATGTGGCGGAAAGTTTCGGAAAAAGTGAAATTGAAAGGAAAAGTTAAGGTTGAGGTGTTCGGGCTGGAGTTATTTGTCAGTTGTGTCAAGTATCAAAAAAACGGGAAAACGGAATATTTAATCGTCGCCAGCGGTGCGCGAAATAAGGATCCGATTGCAGAATACAAGGTGAGATGGCAGATCGAAACGATGTTCGGGTGTCTGAAAAGTCGCGGATTCAATTTTGAGGAAACGCATCTAACGCAGCCGGAGAAGATCGGCAAACTGCTGATGTTGTTAGGATTAGGATTAAGTCTGACAATGCTGATGGGCGAGTTTAAGGTAGAAATCACGAAACAGGTCAAGATGAAATTGAAGAAAAATAAAAGATATGCCAGAAGTTTCTTCCGAATCGGGTTGGATGCATTACAAAATCTTTTGTTGAATTACCACAAACCAAAAAAAGAAAAAGAGTTAAAGAAATTTATTCTCCTACTGTCGTGTGCTTAGATTTTTAATAATCAGGGAATATTTATCATTAATGCTGGAGATACTTTCACTTTATATGATGATGACGATTTCAACGATAATAATGGAACTTCCAAAATGGGAGATGAAAATGAGATTACAATGCAATTTTCTGATAGTCTTCGGCATTTACTAAGTGAAGATGGTGATTATACTGATGGAACTCCAAAAAATATTCTCGGAAGTGCCTACATCAGACCTGAATATAATTGGGCATCTCAATTTAATAACAATGTTCCTTTGGATCTAAACGTAGAAGACTCTGAAGCTAGCTCAAATACGCCTACTTCATTAACAAATGCTAATAGAGGGTCCAAAAATAGTGAGAGTGATGATTTTTGGGTAGCCTATATTATTTTTTCCTATCAACCGGGAACTTCCAAAGACCTTGACAATAATCTAACTGAATCTGCTACTACTGGCATTACACCCGGACTAGCTTGTGATTGTTATTTAAGTTCAAGTTGCCCAAGACCTGCCAGTACTTGTGCTTCACTTCCCACAGGATGGCAAGGAAGTTTTGTTTTTCTTGAAGTTTCGCAAGATTTAAGAAAACTATGGTTAAATCCACCTTCACCATTTACACCTAAAACTTTTAATGAAATAGAAACAACTGTTCCACACGAACTTGGACATCAATTTGGGCTTAAAGGTGACTTAGTTAGCACAGTTTTCAAAGTAATGGATTATCAAGATCCGCAAACTTCAAGTGGAAATGTAGTTATTGGCTTTCATCCAGAACATATAAATATTTTGAGAAGTAGAATAAAAAGTCCTGGAGAATAATAAATCAAGGAGCATTAAAAATGAAAAAGCAAATTTATTTAAGATTATTTTTTTTAGTTTTTTGTCTGAGTTGTATATTGAATGCGACCGCGCAAGACAAATTTGCAAAAGATGATTTCGATAAACTTTCTCTTAACATCGGGTTGAATAAAACTAACTATTTTCCGCTTGAACCAATTTTTGTTCAAATGGAAGTTTTTAACAAAACAGATAATTCGCTGAAACTTTTGTCAACACCGGACTTTAAAAGGATTTCATTGGCAGTTGTTTTTAACGGAAAGCGTAAAATTTTCAATTCTTTATTTCTTACAGGTCAATCACGTCCGGGTTTTGGAACTATCATTAACAAAGGGCAATCCCTAAGCGAAAATATCGTTTTAGAAACATATTTAGCCGAGATGTTCCCGGAGTATGGTCAATATCAGATTCAATTTATTCTAGATAACGGAAGAGATACGGATTTAAGAAAGGAAATTAGATCGGAAATTAAAGAAATAATTATTGAAAAACCGACAGGCATCAATAAAGATGCAGTTGAATTTCTTCGACAAAATCAACTTCAATCTTTGTTTTGGTGGAAAGAAGCCAGTGAAAAAGAAAGTCTTGAAAAAAACGGAAAATCTCTAGTCGAAGAATTTGCAAACAAATACTCCGAAAGTGTTTTCGGCGAGTTGGCAATCTATCAATTAGGTTTACATTTCAACAATGGCGGCTACATTGAAAGAGCAAAACTTGAATTTGAAAAGATTAAAAACAGCAATAATAAATATGTCGCCGATAATGCAAAAAAATCTCTTACTGAAATCGTCGTGAAAGAAAACTCATTAACGCCGAAGGATTAAAGATAAATTTAATCCAAAACCAAGAACTGAAATTCGCAAAAGATTTTATGGGCTTAGATAAACAATAATTACAAACGATAACGAACTTTTTTCCTTTTCAAATCCGCGTCTTCATTCTCAAAATTTTGAAGGCGTAAGGTAACGTCTGCCGTCATTCGCAAATCAGAAGTTTCGCCGTTTTTTAAATGATAATATCCGGCAGCCGCAATCATTGCGGCGTTGTCGGTCGAGAGATGTTTTGACGGAAAATAAACGGGCAGATTCCGCTTTGCGCCGAATGTTTCCGCCGCTAAACGCAGTGCGCCGTTACACGCGACACCGCCCGCGACAATGAGAGTTTTCGGCTGTAATTCGTTTGCCAACTTTTCGACATTTATCATCAAACTTTTGATAACCGTCGCTTGGAAACCCGCCGCGATGTCGGCGATTTCCGGCGAAGGAGTTTCGTCGTTTGCCACCGGCACGATTTCGTTTTCACGGATATAACGCGAAACTGCCGTTTTTAGTCCGCTGAAACTGAAATCCGGTCGTCCGTCGGAGATTTTTGCAATCGGAAATTTGATTTTCGCCGCGTTGCCGGTTTTTGCAATTTTTTCGATGACTGGACCGCCCGGATAACTCAAGCCCAACATCTTGCCGACTTTATCAAATGCTTCGCCCGCCGCGTCGTCGCGTGTCCGCGAAACGATTTTGTATTTTCCTTCTTCGGGAATGTAAAAAAGATTGGTGTGTCCGCCCGAAACGATTAGCGCGAGTGCCGGGTATTGAACGGACGGATTTTCAAATGCGATTGAATAAACGTGACCTTCGATGTGATTGACACCGACCAACGGAATCTCTAAACCCCACGCCAGAGCTTTCGCATAACTGACACCGACGAGCAGCGAACCGATCAAACCGGGACCTTGCGTGACGGCAATCGCGTCCAAATTCTTAAATTCGATTCCCGCTTTGGTGATTGATTCCTTGACGACCGGCTCGATTTTTTCGAGATGTTCACGCGCCGCGAGTTCGGGGAAAACTCCGCCGTAAGGTTTATGCAGTTCGATTTGCGACGAAATCACCGACGATAAAATCTCTTTGCCGTCACGCACGACTGCCGCCGCCGTTTCGTCGCACGAACTTTCGATTCCTAAAACCAACATACCTTTTAAATGTATCACGGGAGATTGGAAATTTGTTAAGCTGCCTTAATTTAAGCAAAAAAATATCGCGTTTCCGAAGGGTAGAAACGCGACGCTGGGGTGAAATTGTGTATTAAAACTATCTTCGCTGGGTTTCAATCTGTGCCGGACTTTTCACATCGCCGTTTGAAACCGAACCTAAAAAGCCGCCCAAAAATAAAACCGCCGCAATTACGATAAAAGCCAAAACGCTCAGAAAAGCCCACATCACGCCGCGATAAGATTTTGCCGTGTCTTCACGAACCACTCGATCTTCACCGTCAACATTGATAACATCATTCGCCATAAACTTTGCTCCTCACAGAATAGTTTAGATATTCCAGATAAACACTCGCAAAGATTATGCCACGCGACCAAACACCGATAATTACAATGTTTCAATAAAGTTACAGAACTGTCAATATCTTTTTCGTAACGAAACGAAACGATTTCTTGAACCATTTTCATACACTTTATTTGTACTTTGCAGTCGAATTCTTTTCTTAAAAATAATTCAGGCGGTATAAAACTCTGCATTACTAACGATTTACAAAAATTTTATTGTAGAGAACGAACTTTATCCAGTATAATCCATTAGACGTAAATTTACGTCCGACACATTTTAGAAGATAATGGAGAAAAATTTAATGAAGTTTCAAAGCAAGTTATTCAAAACTGCGATACTCAGCATTGCGTTTATGCTATTGAGTTTTACAGCGGTAAACGCTCAAAAATCAGATGAATATTCGTTCAAAGTAACAAACAACACCGACAGCACGATCAAAAAATTATTAGTCGCGGAAGCCGGGAAAAAATACGGGTATTTTGACATCGGCAAAGGCATCGAGCCGGGGAAAACAGTCACCCTCGTCTGGGATAAATCAACCAACAACCAAGCCTGCGTTCAATATTTCAAAGCCGTTTACGCCGACGGGACTGAATCGGAACCCGCAAAATTTGATTTTTGCGAAGATGAACTCGAATTAGTTTTCGATAATTAATTGCTGCAAGCAAAACAAAAAGGCGCGGTGAAAGTGACTTTCACCGCGCCTTTTTGTTTGCAGTTTTAAAATAAATGTCAACGAAAATAACATAAACCGAAATATCGTAATATAAGCTGCGAAATTGTTAAAACTGAATCGGAAAAGAAGACGCGGTAAAAGTAAAAACCGATTAACCGCAGATCAAATAAAAAATCTCCGACAAGTGCAAAAGATCGAATTAAATAAATTCCCGCCATTATGCCTTCAAAATTATCACAATAACAACCGCGAAATTTTTCCAAATATTTTTCGCGTTTTGTCTTTTTAACAGAATATTCTGCACTGTGTTTGCGTAACGAGGTTGGACTCTACATCCAAACCTGCAAAAACTCAAACAACAAAAGATATTTCGGAGTCAATCCGGCAACCGGCGCGGTTAAGGCTTGTATTTTGTTCTGACTTACTCGTTACTCGATTATTAAAAAATCAGGAGTTAAGAAATGAACATTACAAAACCTAAATTCAACAATTCAAAAAATGTCTGTAGAAGAGCCGACAAACCGGCGGCAGCCGTATTTTCAATCGTATTTCTCGCTTTAGTTATGATTATCGCGCCGATTATTTCAAACGCGCAGACGATCAATGTTTACGGGCAACTGGGAAATTTTGATGTAATTAATCACACGGGACACGACAGTCACGGTTTTGAAATCGAACTCGAAGGCATTCAGCCGACGAATGTTTATTATTCGTTTTCGGCACAGCGTTACGGCACGGCGACGGTGACGGCGACGGCGACCGGCACTCGCGTTCACTGGGCAAGTCCGTATCAAAACGGCGCGTTTACGGCGACGACTCTGCCGCACGCGCCGAATACTCCGTTTGCCGGTTCTTGTTATCAATGGGGATCAAATTACGACGGAAGTGCGTGTGAACATTTCGGCGTTTCGCTGACGGCAACGCCCGTTCACGCTTCGTATCGCTGGCTGATCGAAGACGCGGCGAATCCGGGAACGCTCGTCGCGGTTGATCCGCCGCTGGCGATTATGTCGCCTGTTTATATAATTATTCCGCCCATCCAACCCGGTGCGCCGCCGGTTTTAGAAGCTGTTATTGAGGCTCCCGAACCGGCTGAAGCACCGGAACTCTACGGCGACGCGCAATGGGTCAAAGTAACGAAAACCGAACTTAACCGCGAAGTTAATCTCGACGAACTCGTGACCGACAACGCGATCATCCAAAACGCACAGCCGGAAGTGGCGTGGGAAATTATTCAGGCTGAACCGGCGAGCAACAGTAACGGCAACCGCCGCCAGCGTCGGCATCAATCGGTTTTGAACTTCGACACGCGCGCGGTCGTTCGACGCTTTGAAACCTACGCTTTTACGGGCGCGTATGATCCGGTTACGCATCAGGCATTGTGTGCCGACACGCTCTGCAACACTCCGGCAGCGAATGAAGTCGGCGAATTTATCAGCGCACAGATGGCGGCGGCGAATGTTCGCGTGCCTTCGGTTTCGGTCACGAAAACCGGCACGGGAACCGTTTCATCGGCTGACCGTTTGATTAGCTGCGGCAACAAATGCACTGCCGGTTACAATAACGGCACGGCGGTTTCACTGACGGCTTCGCCCGCTTCGGGATTTTTGTTCACGGGTTGGAGCGGTGCGTGTGCGGGCAATCTGCTGACCTGCACGATCAACGCGGCGGACGCGCTCAACGTCACGGCAAATTTCGCGCAGGCATTCAGCATTTCGGCGAAAACTTCGGGCGGCAAAGGCACAGTCCTCAGTCAGGTAGCCGGAATTGACTGCGGAAAAACCTGCACGGGCAAAGCCGCCAGCGGCACAAGAGCGACTTTCACCGCGACACCCGATGCCGGTTTCCGCTTCCTCAACTGGTCAGGCGCGTGTTCCGGCACGGCGGCGACCTGCACGCTGACAATCGGCGGCAATGTTTCGGTTCAGGCTAATTTCACGAAATAATTCGGCGAAATAAATTTGTGAGAAAAGTGTCTGGAGCTTTCGATTATTGTAATCGAAAGCTCCAGACACTTTAATTTCTCAAATAATTTTGTAAAAAAGCCAAATCTTACGCCAAAAACATTTATTGCCCCGTCTGTTCAAAGGAAACAGATACCGAAACGGTTTACCTGATTGTTTTTAAAGGATAAATGAGAGAAGAATTTATGTTCAAAACCCCTGAAATTAAAAAGTTTATCGGCTTATTTTTGTTGACTTTCGCGTTGTTCGGCGCGGCTTGCAGTTCGGCAAATATGACGGCGCAAACGCCGCGCGTGAAAGCTGCCGAATCGCCGACACCCGAATACAAACCGCTCAAGCGCGTCAGCCGCGACATTATCAAAACCGACGCAAAGCAGGAGACGGTCAAAATCAAAACAAATTAACTTCCCCCCTTAGCCCCCTGAAAAAAGCGGAAAGCCTCTGTCTTAAAAACAAGGCTTTCCGCTTTTTTTTCGTAAAATTCGCCGCAGATTAGATTTCGCTTAGAAAACTCGTGCCGTCCCTTAATTGCAGACCGAAGTTTTCCGCGATTGTCTGTCCGATGTCCGCGAGGCTGCCGCGTGTGCCGAGATTTATGCCTTGTGCGGCATTTTTACCGAAAACAATCAGCGGTGCGTATTCGCGGGTATGATCCGAACCTTCCTTCGTCGGGTCGTTGCCATGGTCGGCGGTGATGATGAATAGATCGTCATCGCGCATTGCATCGAGAATTTCGGGTAGGCGATTATCGAAATGTTCCAAAGCCTTTGCGTAACCTTCCGTGTCGCGGCGATGCCCGTAAAGCATATCGAAATCAACGAGATTCGAGAAAATCAAGCCTTTCGATTTGGCGTTGAGCGCGTTGATCGTCTGGTCAATTGACTGGTCGTTATTTTTCGCCGGAACATCTTTCGTAACACCCATCGAATCGTAAATCGAAGCGATTTTGCCGATGCAGACGACATCCAAATCGTTATTTTTGAGTAGCGGCAAAAGATTATCGGTCGGCGGCGGCACGGCGTAATCGTGACGATTTTCGGTGCGTTTGAAGTTTTCCGCCGTTTCGCCGACGAACGGACGCGCAATCACGCGACCGACTTTATCTTCGCCGTCGAGAATTTCACGCGCGATGTGACAAATCTCATAAAGCCGCTCAATCGGAATAATTTCCTCGTGCGCGGCGATTTGAAAGACCGAATCAGCCGATGTATAAACAATCGGTTTGCCGGTTTTGACGTGTTCTTCGCCGAATTGTTTGATGATTTCCGTCCCCGAAGCCGGAACATTTGCAAGCACGCCGGGAACTTTTGCCTTTGCGGTAAATTCATCAATAATGCGCGGCGGAAAGCCCGCAGGAAAAGTCGGAAATGCTTTTTTCAGAATAATTCCAGCCATTTCCCAATGTCCCGTCGTCGTGTCTTTACCGTTCGATTTCAAAGTGCATTTGCCGTAAGAACCAATCGGATTTTCAATTGCGGACAAATCTGCAAGCGGTCGAATATTACCCAAACCAAGCCGCTGCAGATTCGGCAAATTAACCTTGCGCGACTCCAAAATATGTCCGAGCGTGTCCGCGCCTTTGTCGCCCCAACTTTCCGCGTCCGGCATTTCGCCGATTCCCGCGCTGTCTAAAACCATCAAAACTATTCGATTAAATTTCGAGTTCATAAGTTTAATAATAAAGAAAATTATCCACAGATGCACACAGATTAACACTGATTTTCTATTGATTTATTCGTGTCTGTTTATATTAATCCTTGGATAATTCAACTATTTCGTTGGTGCGGTGTAACCTTCGCGGGCGCGAACTTGTGAACCGGCGGAAATACCTTTGAGTTCGATTTTTATTTGACGATAAGTGCCGTC
Organism: Pyrinomonadaceae bacterium; assembly: GCA_965247805.1. Classification (GTDB taxonomy): domain Bacteria; phylum Acidobacteriota; class Blastocatellia; order Pyrinomonadales; family Pyrinomonadaceae; genus JAFDVJ01. The sequence continues at coordinate 362,815 of OZ252034.1, read as the reverse complement.
TCGTTTTCCGTTTGAAGAATAATAACCCAAAGAATATTTCGTCCCGATTTCGTCGGCGACGGCTTTAAAAGCGTTTCGCGCTTCGCTCAAATCCGCAACGGGAAAAACTCTGCCGCCCGAAGTTTTCGCCAGATCATTCATCTGTTTATCAGCAAGATCATATAAACCTTTGCTAATGCCAAGCCGTTCAAAATCGCCGATTTTGCAAAAGTCAAAGGTTTTTTCAACATTCGTTTTTCGGTAATATGTGCGGTAATAACGCCGAATCTGCGCGGTCGAAAAGCGGGTTGCGCTCTGACAATCGCCCAAAAGATTATCTTCAAAAAAATCGCGCGTGTTGACCTCAATAAAATAGCTGACGATTCCCGCTTTTTCGAGTGCTTCTTTGGCTTCGTCAAACTCCGATCCGCTCGTCGAATCAACGCCGTCGGTTAAGGCGACAAGTGCGCGTCTGCCGCGAAAATCGGCTTTTGCGGGTTCGGCAAAAACTTTTTCGGCGACCTGCAAAAGGCTGTCGTAATAAGGCGTTGAATTACTGGTTTTGACTGCTTCCAGAGCGGTTTTCAATTTTGCGCGGTCGTCCGTCAGATCGTTTAAAACCTCGCTGACGGCAAATGCCTGCGTTTTGTCGCGCTCGGTTTTATACGAAATGACGGAAACCTTGTCGCCGGGACGAAGCGACGCGATAAAATTGGCGGCGGCGCGTTGGATGAGCGACAAATCCGAACGCGTCGAACCGGAAGTGTCGAGCAGCAATGCAACTTCAAACGGCGCATTCGTCGCCGAAAATTCTAAAACTTCCTGCGGTTTGCCGTCTTCATAAACGACGAAATTGTTCTTTTTAAGATTGAGCAACGGTTTGCCGGTTTTGTCCGTCACGACAATCGGCACGTCAATAAGCTGCGTGTCAACACGAATAACTTCGTCGTCTTTATCGGTTTGCGCCTGAAGGTTAACGATTAAAGCCGAAACATAAATAAGCAGTAAAAAAAATCGTGCCGCTTTCATTTCTAAAAATTTCTCCGTTGTTTTTGATTTTAGCAGAAAAATTTTATTACATTAAATTTCTTTGAAATTTTCCAACTTTTCCTAATAATTTATCGTTCTTTTGTGCTATTCTCACTCGAAATTATAGATTTACAAACACAGTTCCTTTCAATGCGATTTTATATTCAAACATAACTGCTAATTGGTTTGTGTCTATTACATTTAAAACTATCCTAAATTATCAAAACTTTTGAAGAGGAAATTATGAAAAGAAAATTTGCGTTAGGTTTTTTGTCTATTCTGGCAGTATTTACGAGTATAATTTTTATCAATTCGGCAGCAGCCGAAAAAGCCGACAATTCAGCGCATTTGGTTTCAACAACGCTGGTTATCAGTCAGGTTGACGGCGGCGGCGGCGGCGCGACCGGAACGTATCTTTTTGATTATGTTGAAATCAAAAATGTTTCCGGTGTGCCGCAATCGCTCAACGGTTTGTCGCTTTATTACGGTTCGGCAGTCGGAAATTTTGCGAGTACCGCAGGTAACGCATTTGCACTTCCCAGTGTAAATCTTAACCCCGGACAATATTATCTTGTGCAAACCGGACCAACCGGAACTGCCGGAGCCGCACTTCCCGTCACGCCGGATACAACCACCGCCAATTTAACAATGTCGGCAGCCGGCGGCAAAGTCGCATTGGTCAACGGCACGACACTTCCGGTTAATACTTGCGGCGCGACGGCAACTCCGTGCAGCGCAGCGCAACTTGCGGCAATTGTTGATTGGGTTGCCTACGGCGCAGCCGGAAACGGCACTGCCGGAAACGGTGAAGGCGGAACCGCAGTCAACAACGGTGCGGCTCTGACATCTTCGCAAGGCGCAGTTCGCAAAACCGGCGGATGCACGGATACCGACAACAACAACTTGGATTTTGATGTTATCACTGCACCTGTTCCGCGCAATACGTCTTCGACAGCGACGGGTTGCATACCAACTTTGGTAGCGGCGCAGCACATCGTAGATTTTAACGGCGACGGCAAAACCGATTTTTCGGTCGTTCGTAACACGGGCGGCGGCGCGGGCGGTCAAATAACGTGGTTTATCAATCCGACCGGAACGGGAACGACTTACGCTTCTGCTTGGGGACTTCAAGGCGATTTTTTCGTGCCTGAGGATTATGACGGTGACAACAAAACCGACATCGCCATTTGGCGACCAAGAGCGGCAACTATCGCTGCCTTCTATATTTTGCAGAGCGCGAACAACACCGTCAAAATCGAAACATTCGGTCAAATCGGTGATGACCCGACCGTAATCGCCGATTACGACGGTGACAACAAAGCCGATGTTGCAGTTTATCGTGCCGGACTAAATGCCGGAGATCAAAGCACTTGGTTCTATCGCGGAACTTTGAACAATCCCTCACGCAACGTAACTTATGTTAATTGGGGACAAAACGGCGATTTCCCGGCTCCCGGCGATTATGACGGCGACGGCAGGAACGATTTCGTTATTCAACGCAATAACGGCGGTGGACAATCACGTTTTTGGATGCTGCAAACGACTGCCGGATTCAACTCGATTGTTTTCGGAACGCCGACTGATGTGATTGTTCCCGGCGATTACGACGGTGACGGCAAAACCGATCTTGCAACTATTAGAGGTTCGGGCGGACAAATCAACTGGTATGTTCGTCCGAGTTCGACCGGGATTATCAGCGGCGGACCGACGGCTGTTTTCGGCGCATCGGCGACGGATTTTCCGACGCAGGGCGATTATGACGGCGACGGTAAAACGGACTTCGCTGTTTGGCGACCGAGCGCGACGGCAGGCGCAAGCACCTTTTGGGTGCTAGGTTCGACCGGCGGCGCATTCGGCGTTCCGTTCGGCGCAAACGGCGATTATCCGGTTGGAAATTACAACGCTCACTAACTTGAGGGATTACAAAAAACAAAAGACCGGGCAGAGAGGTTTGCCCGGTCTTTTGTTTTCAACCGACTAAATTTACTTGGCACAAGCCGTCGCCGAAACTTCGGTTTCAAAACCTGCATCAATCCACGCCTGCGTGCCGCCGCTGACGTTATAAACTTTTGCAAACCCGGCGTTTTCCAAAATACTCGCGCCTAACGATGAACGATAACCGCTTTGGCAGATAACGAAAGTCGGTGCGTTCGGGTCGAGTTTGTCTAATTCTTTTGACAATTTATCGAGCGGAAGGTTGAATGTTCGCGCTGCGTGACCGTTCGCGTGTTCGGCGACGCGGCGCACGTCAACGAATTGGAGATGTTTTTCGGTCTGCGTCAGTGATTGAACTTCGCCGACCGAAACTTGTTCGATCTCGTTGGTTTTGCCGTTGAAATCTTTCATCAAAATAAAACCTTTAACCGTTTCGTGACCGACGCGGGCAAGGCGCATCACGGCTTCGTTAACTTGCGTGTCTGTTTCAGCCGCAATCACAATCGGCGTTCCGATTGGCACAAGCGTTCCCGCCCAACTTGCGAATTGTCCGCCGAGTCCGATATTGATTGAATTCGGAATATGCGCCGCGCCGAAATCGGTGTTTTGACGAACATCCAAAACCACGCCGTCAAAATTTGAAATTTCTTCGGTCGAAAGTAGTTTCGGCTTCGGCAAATCTTCCAAAGCATTCGAGCCTGCCAAATTTTTCGCCGCGCTTTTCGGGAAATAAGCCGGAACTTCGGGTTGGTCAGCCGCAACCGTTTTGATAAATTCTCCTCTGCTCATCGGCTGTAGCGCGTAGTTATTTTTGCGCTGATTTCCAAGCGTTGACCACGTTTCTTTTGACAAACTTTTGCCGCACAAACTACCCGCGCCGTGTGCCGGATAAATTTCGGTTTCGTCCGCGAGAGGCAGAATTTTTTCGTGCAGCGAATCATACAAAAAACCTGCCATTTGTTGTGCCGTAAAACCCTTTGAACCGATTAAATCCGGTCGCCCGACATCGCCGATGAAGAGTGTGTCGCCGGTAAAAAGTTTGGGAGTTTCGCCTGTTGCTTGCGCTAAAACACAAATTCCTTCGGGCGTGTGTCCGGGCGTTTCAAAAAAATTTAAGCTAATTTTGCCAATTTTGAGACAATCGCCGTCTTTGACTTTGTGCGTCGGAAATTTCGTGTTCGCTTTTGCGCCGTAAACGATTTCCGCGCCGGTTTTTTCGGCGAGTTCGACGTGTCCCGAAACAAAATCGGCGTGTGAATGCGTTTCGATGATGTATTTAATGCGCTGATTATTCGCTGCCGCTTCGTCCAAATATTGCTGAACGTCGCGCTGCGGGTCAATAATCGCGGCTTCGGTTTCCGAGCCGATATAATAGGAAGCGTGCGCCAGACATCCGAGATAAAACTGTTTGAATTTCATAATTTGTCATCTCCGTAAACCGCTCAAGCTCTTTAATTCTAAAACAATTCAGCCGCATCTGAAACAAATTTGATGACAGCACTTAAAAATATCTTTACGGATTATACAATTATTACTCCAAATGAAATATTGGTGAAAGACTCCGGCAAGTCACGATTAATTTTTCGTCTATTAAGTGAATACTTTTTAATTTCAAAATTCGAGGTAAAAATTATGTCAAAAAAACTGACTATTAAAGGAATTACATTTCCCGACTTTGGCGATGACGACAGCAAAAAAAATTTTCGCCTGATCTTCTACATCGGTTTCACAGACAAGAACGGCGACGAAGCAGCGACGATTGTTTCTAAACCGGACAGTCGTCATTGGCAGTGGCGAAATCCGAATAAGGATTTTTATCTGCCCGAAAAAATCGTCGGTGATTCAGCCGAATTGAACACGACTTTTCTGAAAACCGGCGGCAACGGAATTGCGCCTTTGTCCGATAAAATCGCGGAAATTGACGGAGAAATCACGGAGATAACCGTGCAGTTTCTCGACGTTGCTGACGGTTCAATCGGTGATTTTTTGAAGAGTAAAATTTTGCCGGAAATCATCAAACACTTGCAAAGTCTCGGCATCAACCCAATAGATTTGCTGCCGATTCCGGGAACTTTTACGACCATTATCAAGGACAAAATAAAGGTTGACGAACTGGCGACCAAATTTCAGGAGTTTTTGACGAAAGAGAAAAAAGATAAACTTCTGCATACGATCAGCGCGGAATACAACGGCGAAAAAACACTCGAATTAAGTGAAGAAAAAGAATGGGACACAAAGAAACACAAAAAAGGAACTTACGGCGTAAAGATTGGAATCAAATAAATTAAAGGCGGAAACGTGATAATGAAAAGGCTTCGGACGCGCTTTTTACAATTGCGTTTCCGCCTTTAATTTTGAGTCGTCGTGAATTCAACTTTCTACAACTAAATCGCTAGAATCATTATTTTACTGCAAACTTTTCAGCTAACTTCCAATCTAACAACTCTGGACATTTTTAATAAACGGTGTTTATAATCGGATTGTCTTACCAATTATAAACCCCTTTTAAATTTGTAAAAACGATGAAGTTTGGAACACGCAAGGTAAAACTGTCTAAACGAATATCTACTGCTATCGGGTCGGACACCCCGCTGCGCGAACTTGCCGGAAATTTATCGCAGTTTGCCAAATATGCTTTGGATGAAGCAAGCAGTTTGTCAATCGAAAAAATTGACATCAAACTGCCTCGTCTGCCGAAAAAACTCGACGGTTTTCGCCTTATTCATCTTTCCGATATTCATCACAGTCCGTTCACAAATCTCGAACACATCTCGCGCACCGTCAAAGTTGCCAACCGTTTGAAGCCCGATATGTTCGTGCTGACCGGCGATTATGTTTCGCACGAAAGCGAATATATCGAGCCGGTCGCTGAAGTTTTGGGGACATTAAATTCGGAATTCGGGACGTTTGCGTGTCTCGGGAATCACGATCACTGGACGGACGCGGAACTCGTCACGAGTTCGTTTCGCCGCGCCAATATCAATGTTCTAATCAACGAAGGTTTTCGTTTTACGGCGCGTGATTCGTCATTCTGGCTGTGCGGAGTGGACGATTATATGGTCGGGAAAACCGATTTGAAAAGCGCACTTCACGGCAGTTTTGCCGATGAAATGAAATTGCTTTTGGCGCATAATCCGGTCATTTTCCGGCAGGCGGCGCGTTTTGATGTTGACCTCGTTCTGAGCGGACACACGCACGGCGGACAGGTCAAACTGCGCGACGAAGACAAACGAATTTTGCCGCCGCGAAAATTACAAAACGGTCTCCATCGTCGCCGTGATTCGCAAATTTACATTACGCGCGGCATCGGCACGGTCGTTTTGCCGATTCGTTATCAATGCCCGCCGGAGATTTCGCTGATCGAATTGCAGTGCGGCTGAATTTGTGAATTGCATTTTGCAATTTGCAGTCAGAAAGCGATAATTGTTCATTGATTTTCAAATCATAATTTAACGAAAATGTTTGAGCTAAAAACAAATCACAATCCGCAAATCGCAAATCGCAAATTCTAAAAATGGCTTCAAACGTAGTGACCATCCCGAATCTGCTGACCTTTCTGCGAATGGCTTTAATTCCCGTCTTCGCCAGTCTTTTATATTACGGATACAGCGGCTGGGCATTGTTCATTTTTCTGATTGCCGGCATTTCCGACGGCGTTGACGGATTTGTCGCAAGGCGATTTAATCAGGAATCCGAACTCGGCACGATCATTGACCCGATTGCCGACAAACTATTAATGACGACGGCTTTTATTGTTCTTTCCCTGCCGAATGTTCTGCATCAAACACGATTTTTGCCCGTCCCGTTTTGGGTGACAGCCGCCGTCATCGGACGCGACGTTTTAATCGTGACAGTTGCCGGCGCAATCAACGTAATGACCGGATTTCACGGATTCAAACCGTCGTGGCTCGGCAAACTAAGCACGACCGTGCAGGTTTTCGCGGTCGCGCTGATTCTGCTCGCAACCGTTTTCGGCTATAGTTTCTATCTGCCGACCGTTTATTTTATTGTTGTTCTTTTGGCTTTTGCTTCAGGCATTCACTACATTTTCCACGTTGCGAGATTGATGAAAGACGCTGAAGTCGAAACTAAAAATCAAAGTTAAAATTTTACTTTCCGCTCTCGTAAATTTCTTTAATGACCGCTAAAAGTTTGTCATAGTTAACTGGTTTGGCGAAGTGTTTTTGAAATCCGGCGGCGAGTGCGCGGCGGCGGTCGTCGGTCGAAGCGTAAGCAGTCAGAGCAATTGCCGTAATAAAGGCGTTTTGTTCAGTTTGCAGTTGGCGAACTCTGGCAATCAAATCGTAGCCGTCACTAATCGGCATTCCGATGTCGGTGATTAAAACGTGAAAGTTTTGCGCGGCAAGTTTTTCGAGAGCTTCTTTTGCCGATGTTGCAGTGACGATTTCGGCATTTTCTTTTTCGAGGAAAATTTGCAGCGGAATCAAGCCTTCGACATCATCATCAACCAATAAAATACGCGCTCCGCTTAATGCCCGTCTATCAACAGAAATATTTTCAGCTTGACTCGCTGGAGAATGTTTTTCTAAAAACTCTCGACTTAGAGGTATTTTGACGGTAAAGGTCGCGCCTTCATTTTTGCCGGCACTTTCCGCTTCGATTGTGCCGCCGTGCAGTTCGACGAGATTTTTAACAATCGTCAAACCGAGTCCCAAACCACTGTAGGCGCGTTTTGTCGAAGAATCTGCCTGCTGAAAACGCTCGAAAATGAACGGTAAAATTTCCTTGCCGATGCCGATACCGTTATCACTGACAATCAGCCCCGCGAAATCGCCGTCCCGCTTCAGCGAAAGCGTGACAGCACCGCCCTGATTAGTAAATTTAACGGCATTTTGCGCCAGATTAACGATAATCTGCTGAAAACGAGTTGCGTCGCCGTTAATAATCAGCGAACTTTCCTTGGTTTCGGAGACGAGCGAGATACTTTTCTGCGCGGCGGCGGGACGCAGAATCTCAACCGCATTATTAAAAACATTCACCAAATCAACCGATTCTTTTTCGATTCGCATCTTGCCCGAAATAATCCGCGAAACATCCAGAAGGTCTTCGATCAGAATATTTTGCAAAAGTGTGTTGCGCTCGATAACTTCGATAGCCTTGACCGATTTTTCCTTGTCGAGAACGCCTGTCCGAAGCATTCTGACCCAGCCGAGCATTGAATTGAGCGGTGTCCGAAGTTCGTGTGAGAGAACCGAAAGAAATTCATCCTTCGCACGATTCGCCGCTTCCGCCGTTTCGCGGGCATCGGCTTCAACCTGTAAAAGCCGGACATTTTCGATTGCCGCCGCCGCCAGATTTGCAACCATTTCGAGCGCGACGGTATGTTCTTTGGTAAAAATATCGTTTTCGTAAGCCTGCACTTCGAGCGTTCCGATGATCCGGTTCATCACGATCATCGGAACGACGAGCGATGAATTAGGGTCTTTGCCGTTTTCATACAAAACAACGTGCGGACGTTTCTGCATATCATCCCAATAATGATTGGTGATGATTGATTTTTTCTGAAAAATCGCCTGCGAATTCGGTCCGCCGTCCGCCGTCAAACGCATCGGCGGCAAAATTGAAACATCAATCTCGCTTTCTTCGCCCCACGCATATTCAGCCGTTCGCAGACTCTGAGCAGCATCGAAAAAAGAAACGAAAAAAGCCGTGCAGGGCATCGAAATTTTCACGAATTTGTGAACGGCGCGATAAATCGAAGTCAAATCGCGCGCCGTGCCGAGTGTCTGCGCGATTGGCACGATTCGTGAAAGCAATTCAAGATATTCATCCGAAGCGCGTCGTTCGGCTTTAATTAATGCAGTTTCGGTTTGCTTGAGATCGTGAATATCCGTCGCCGTGCCATACCATTTTACAATTTCACCGTGATCGTCAAAGACCGGGATTGCACGGCTCAGGTGCCACCGATAATTGCCGTCCGCCATTTGTATTCGATGTTCTTTGGCGTAACTTTCCTTATTCTCCGAGGCTTTTTGCCACGCTTCAAAAGTCGCATTCACATCGTCGGAATGAATAATCGGCTGCCAATTCCAAATGCCTTGATCAGATTTTTGAACGCCGTAAAATTCTGCGACGCGATTGTTGTAGTAATGAACATTACCGTTTTCATCGGCAATCCAGACGACTTGCGGCATCGAATCAGCCATTTGCCGCAGTTGTTCTTCGCCGGCACGCGCCATTTCTTCATTTTTCCGTCGTTCCGTGATGTCGCGGATAATGCTGATTAAAAGTTTTTCGCCGCTGATGTCCGTCCCGACAGACGTGACTTCGACCGGAAATTTCGTGCCGTCCTTTCGCTGATGAATTGTTTCAAACTGAACTCCGCCGTTGCAAGCCTTTTTTAATTGTTCGTCTAGAAACATTAAAGTTTCCGGCGCACGCAGATTATGAATCTTCATTTCGTGCAAATCCGTCTGTCCGTAGCCGTAAGTTTCAACCGCCGTTTGATTGGCATCAACAATTTGACCATCTGCCCGAAAGAACAAGATAATGTCCCGCACGCGCAGCGAAAGCAAGCGGTAACGCCCGGAAATTTCCTCAGCTTTCTTTCTCTCGGTAATATCTTGAATTATTGTTAAAGCGCACGGTTCGCCTTGAATTTCGAGCAGTTCGGCAGAGAGCAGACCGACGATTTCGCGCCCGTCCTTCATTTTGAAACTGTATTCGAGATTTTCAATTTTTCTTTTCTCTTGAACGGCGGACAGTTCATCTTCACGGTCGGCAGAATGCGACCATAAACCGAGTTCGTCGGTCGCGCGTCCGATTGCTTCCTCACGCGAATAACCGGTCGTGCAAACAAAAGTTTCATTGACTTCGACGAGTTTTCCGGTTTTCAGAGAGGTAATCGTTAATGCCAATGGACTCGCGTTAAAGGCTTTGGCAAATCTTTCTTCGGATTCGCGCAGTTTTTCTTCGGCGATTTTATTTTTCGTGATGTCCGTGAACATTCCGAGTGCGCCGATCATTTGACCTGATCCATCATAAATCGGGTTCGTCGAAACGTGCGCCCAGAGTTCCAAACCATCGCGGCGGCGGTAACGTAGATCGAGTTCTTCGACGACTCCCTGACGGCGGCGTTCACGCGCCTTAAGAATTTCCTCACGGTCTTCCTCAAAAACACAATCGAGCAGCGAAACATCCTTCATTTCCTCCGTCGTATAGCCGAACATTTCTGCAACTCTCCGATTGGCAAACTGTGTCCGCATTTCCATATCTACAATTAAAATGCCTTCGGACGCAGTTTCGATGATCTGCCGATAAAAATCCTCAACTTGAATCGGAAACATTAAAAATCCTCTATTTGTGTTTATTTTCGGGTTAGCTTCTGAAATTCTACAATAAATTTCGTTTAACATACAGTGTTTCGAGCATTTATCAATGATCAAAAGGCGAATTTTGATGTTCTGAATATCAATTCAATTCGTTAAAAATAAACTTGACAACAACACACTCATATATTATTCTATAAACACATTCAACTTGCCGCAGTGTTTCATCATTAACGGCTGGCTGATTCGGCATCATAAAGATTTATTTAGAGGAGAATTTTAATAGATGAGTAAAATTATCGGTATTGACTTGGGAACGACGAACTCGGTCGTCGCCGTGATGGAAGGCGGCGAACCGGTCGTTATCACTAATGAAGAAGGCGGACGTACGACACCTTCGGTCGTAGCTTTTACGAAAGACGGCAATCGTCTGGTCGGGCAGGTTGCGAAACGCCAAGCTGTGACAAATCCCGAAAACACTTTGTATTCGATCAAGCGTTTTATCGGGCGTAAGTTTGATGAAGTCGGCGGCGAAATGAAGCAGGTTCCGTTCAAAGTCGAACGCGGCGGCAACGGCGACGTGAAAATTGACGCGCAGGACAAATCCTACAGTCCGCCGGAAATTTCGGCGATGGTTTTGCAGAAACTGAAAAAAGCGGCGGAAGATTATCTCGGCGCAAAGGTTGATAAAGCCGTCATTACAGTTCCGGCTTATTTTAACGACGCGCAGCGTCAGGCGACGAAAGACGCGGGTAAAATTGCCGGACTCGAAGTAATGCGTATCGTCAACGAACCGACGGCGGCGGCTTTGGCTTACGGTTTGGATAAAAAGAAGGACGAAATCATCGTCGTTTTTGACTTCGGCGGCGGAACATTTGACGTTTCGGTTCTCGAAGTCGGCGAAGGTGTCGTTGAAGTTAAATCAACGAACGGCGACACGCATTTAGGCGGCGACGACATTGACGAAGCGTTGGTCAAATGGATCATTGACGAATTCAAAAAAGATCAGGGCATTGATCTGACGGCTGACAAGATGGCTTTGCAGCGTCTCAAAGAAGCGGGCGAAAAAGCGAAAATCGAGCTTTCGAGCGCGATGGAAACCGAGATCAATCTCCCGTTTATCACGGCTGACCAATCGGGACCGAAGCATTTGGTGATGAAATTAACGCGCTCGAAATTTGAGCAACTTATCGAACCTTTGCTGAAAAGATTGATGCCGCCCGTCGAGCAGGCGATCAAAGATGCCGGCTTAACGGCGAAAGAAATTCAGGAAATCGTGCTTGTCGGCGGTTCGACCAGAATCCCGAAAGTTCAGGAAATGGTCAAGGAATATTTCGGCAAAGACCCGAACAAAACCGTTAATCCTGACGAAGTTGTTGCGCTCGGCGCGGCAGTTCAAGCGGCAGTTTTGGGCGGCGAAAAAACAGATATTCTACTGCTCGATGTGACACCGTTGAGTCTTGGAATTGAAACTCTGGGCGGCGTAATGACGCAGATGATTACGCGCAACACGACGATTCCGACGCGCAAATCGGAAATCTTCTCGACGGCTTCGGACAATCAAACGTCGGTCGAAGTTCACGTTATGCAGGGCGAACGCCCGATGGCTTCGGACAATAAAACGCTCGGCAAATTCCATCTCGTCGGCATTCCGCCCGCACCGCGCGGCGTTCCGCAGGTCGAAGTAACATTCGATATTGATGCGAACGGCATCGTCAATGTGTCGGCAAAAGATGTCGGCACGGGACGTGAGCAGAAAATCACGATCACATCTTCGTCGGGTCTTTCCAAAGAAGAAATTGACAAGATGATGAAGGACGCGGACGCACACGCCGGCGAAGATACGAAGCGCAAAGAAGCTATCGAAGCCAGAAATCGTCTCGACGGGTTGGTTTATTCGGTTGAAAAAACTTTCAGCGAGAATAAAGACAAACTCGACGCAGGCGCAAGCGGCGAACTCGAATCGGCAATTGCGGAAGCGAAAACCGCACTGGCGGGCGAAGATGCGGGTGCAATGAATTCGTCATTCGACCGTCTGCAAACCGCTTCGCACAAATTAGCCGAAGCGATTTACAGCCAAACGCCTCCGCCGGGAGAAACGCCGACCGAAGAACAAGCATCTTCGGCAAGCGCAAGCGGCGATGCTTCAACATCTTCGACACCGGCTGACGATAACGTCATTGATGCCGAATACGTTGACGTTGACGAAGAGAAGAAGTAAGTAAAAAGGTAAAAGTAAAAAGTAAAAAAATACTTTTGCTTCTGAACTTAATAATCAGCCGTTGGTTTGTATTTCGTTGCAGTCAACGGCTGATTTTGCGATACTTCAAAAGCTATGCAAATTACGATTGAATTAGACGAAAAAACGATAGCTCAGATTGATTCTGTGGCGAATGATTTTAAAAAAGGTCGTTTGCAGTATATCAATGAAAGTGTGCAAAAAAACTTGCAAAAGGACTTGCGAAAACGAAAGTATTCCGAAGGCGAAATTAGCAGGATGTATAAAGATGCTTGCGAAAAATTTCCGGTTCAACCTGACGAATTTGAAATTGAAGATGAGCAAATGGAAGAATTTTGGAACCAAATATGATACAAGGCGACATTTGTTATCACACATTTAAGTCTCCCGATAAACGCCGTCCGGTTCTGATTCTAACGCGAAGTTCTGCTGTTTCTGATCTGACTTGGATAACAATCGCTCCAATCACGACAACTTTGCGGCAACTGCCAACCGAAGTTTGGCTTGATGAAGATGATGGAATGAGGGCAGCCTGTGCGATTAGTTTGGATAATATCCAAACGGTTCAAAAAGAAAAACTCGGTAAAATAATTACTCATCTTTCAAATGAAAGAATGAACGAAGTTTTTGAAGCGATAATGTTCGCATTCAGTTTTAAGAAATGAATTTGTCTGTCGTCCGTTGTCGGTTGTTAGTTGCAAAAAAACACTGACCACTGACCACTGACCACTGACCACTGATAAATGGCAAATAAAGATTATTACAATATTCTCGGTATTAAAAAGGACGCGAAAGCTGACGAAATTAAGAAGGCTTATCGTCGTCTGGCGCGAAAACATCACCCGGACGTGAATCCGGGCGACAAAGCCTCCGAGGACAAATTTAAAGAGGTTCAGGAAGCCTACGATATTCTTTCGGACGAGAAAAAGCGTAAGGTTTTTGACCGTTTCGGTTATTACGCCGACAATCTTGACGCGGATTCGCCGTTCGGCGCGGGCGCGTCCCGAAGCGCAAATACCGCCAACTACGATTTCTCCGGCTTTAACTTTGAACCCGGCGGTTCGGGCAGTAGTTCATCGAGTTTCCGCGATATTTTTTCAGACCTTTTCGGCAGCGGCGGCGCGAAACAACCGCAGCGCGAACCGGAAGTCCCGAAACCGCAGCCGAAAAAAGGGCGCGACATCGAAATTCCGCTCGCGCTTTCGTTTGAAGAATCGTTCACCGGCTTGACGACGAATATTACGGTTAATCGTTCCGAGCAGTGTTCGCGCTGTCAGGGTGCGGGCGACACGGGCGGTCCGGTCGTCGTCTGCCCGACGTGCAAAGGCACGGGACAAGTAATGAAAACCGGTGGACGTTTGCAGTTTTCGCAAACCTGTCCCGATTGCGAAGGAACGGGACGACGCAGACAACCGTGTTCACAGTGCAATGGCAAAGGTGTGACACCGAAAACCGAACAGGTCAAAATTCGCATTCCGGCGGGCGTTGATACGGGTTCGCGTGTGCGGATTCCAAAAAAAGGACACGGCGGCAGATTAGGCGCGGAAGCAGGCGATCTTTTTATTTTAACGAACGTCGGCAAGCACCGGTTTTTTACGCGCAAGGGCGACAATATTTATGTGACGATTCCGATTACGATTTCCGAAGCCGCGCTCGGCACGAAAATTGAAGTCCCGACCGTCGAAGGCAAAGCGCAATTGAAAATTCCGGCGGGAACCGAATCGGGACAAAAATTCCGTCTGCGCGAACGCGGTTTTCCGAGTTTGCGAAATCCGAATTTGCGCGGCGACCAGTTTATCGAAGTTCAAATCAAACTGCCGCGCGTAATTAGCGAAGAAACCAAGGAAATCTTGAAACAATTTGAAAAAGCCAATCCCGAAAATCCGCGAACAGTAATGGGATTGGAGTAAGTTTAGGAAGTTTTGGGAATTTTCGGAAGTTTCGGAAGAAAGAAAATAACTTGCAGTCTTCCTAAACTTCCGAAACTTCCCGAACTTTCTAAACTTCCTAAACTTATGAAAAAGAACACAAAAACCTACACAATCAGCGCAGTGGCGGAAACTTACGAGATTCATCCGCAGACCTTGCGGCTTTATGAACGTGAAGGTTTGCTCAAACCGTCGCGTTCGGTCGGCAATACGCGTCTTTATACGGACACCGATCTCGAACGGCTCGAAATAATTTTGTCGCTCACGCGCGAACTCGGCGTAAATCTTGCCGGTGTCGAAATCATTCTCAATATGCGCGAAAAAATGAACGCGATGCAGTCTGAATTTGAACGATTCTTCGAGCATCTCCAAAGTCGAATGGGTGAATTTTCATCGCAAGTCGAAAACCTTTCCGAGTCCGAAGCACTCATTCCTATTTCGCGTCTAAATATCTCTGTTAGACGAATTAGAGAAGACGACGGCGAATAAATAAAATCTCTGCAAATATTCAATAATTGACTTTACAAACTTTTTGACTGACAATACTCCCGTTCATCTTTACCGACAATCCAACATCGTTCTTCCTGCAAATGATCCAAATCATTTGTTTGTAATGTTTTATTGTTAATCAGATTAAGTAACAAAGATAACCTGCCCCGCAAATAAAAAGGAGAAAATATGAAAAAAATCTTCAGCGGACTCTCGCTGTCTTTTGTCTTTGTCTTTTTGACATTAACAGTTTCGAGTATTCAAATTTTTGCCCAAGACCTTGATAACGTCACGGTCAGCGGCAAAATCGTTGATTCAAACAACGCGCCGATTGCGGGCGCAACCGTAACGGCAAATTTGACGACTAACGGAACGGAGCGCACCGTCGTTACCAATGCCGATGGACGTTACAAAATTATCGAACTCAAACCCGGAATTTATTCGGTCAAAGTTACGATGCAAGGCTTTGCTTTACAGGAAAAAACGAATCTTGCGACGGTCGCCGGACAAAACGTCCAATTAAATTTCAATCTCGCGCCTGCCGGAGTGACCGCCGAACAGATTATTACGCTCGAAGGCGACAACACACCGCTCGTTGACACGACACGCACCGTCGTCGGCGGAACGATTACCGAACGCGAAATCGAAGAAATCCCGAACAACACGCGCAACGCGCTCGATTTGGTTTTAACGCTCGGCGGAACTTCCGAAGAATCTCTGTCAACCAACGGTTTAGCTGAAGACCGCAACGCGAATCCGAACGGCGCACCGCTCGAACAGGGAAATTTTTCGCTTTCGGGCGGAACGGCTTATTCAAATAATCTGACGATTGACGGTTTAGATAATAACGACGACCGTTCTTCGCGTGACCGGTTTCAGCCGTCGCTCGAATCAATCGCCGAAGTTCAGGTAATTTCAAATCAATTTTCCGCCGAATACGGACGCGCGTCCGGCGGTCGAATTAACCTGCGGACACGCGCCGGCGGCAACAAATTTCGCGGACGCTTTTTTATGTTTTTCCGCGATGATAACTTGAACGCGAATAGTTTTTACAGCAACACGCGAAAATACACCCCGATTGCGCCGTTGACTTTGCCTGATACTAATCCGCTTTATAATCGTTTGCCGCTGACCGAATATGATCCGGGCTTTACATTAAGCGGTCCGGTCAGATTACCGTTTTATAATGGCAAAAACAAAACATTTTTTTCGGTCGCGTATGAGTTTGATAAATTTTTAGACACGACATTAATTGACGCTTACGTTCCGGTCGGCTCAAATTCGCGCTTTACGCTGCCGACGACAACCGGCGGAACGCAGACGTGTGATAACAGCAATCCGGCAGCCTGCACGGGAACTTCGCCGACATCGGCACTCGTTTCGCCTTACACAAAATCATTCAATACGCCGAGCGTTAATCACGTCGTCACCGCGAGAGTTGACCATAAACTATTCAACAGTAATGATTTAACAATCGGCTGGCAATTCGGTCGAAAAAACAATCAACGGACAAACGGCGCGGCGACGACTCGCATCGAAGACGCGTTTCAGGCTCGAAATAGCAACACGGACGCGTATAATCTCACTGATAACCAAGTTTTCGGATCGAAGGTCGTTAACCAGTTTCGCGTCCAGTATTCAATCTACAAACCAAGTTTTCAAACCGTGACTCCGCGTGATCCGGTTGTTTTGATAAGTTACCGAGACCCTGTATCGAACAGTGTTAAAACTTTAATTGCGGGAAATTCGACGACCAGCACCAGCCAGAATTTTTCGGATTCGCGTCAGGAAACACGATGGCAATTTCAAGATTCGCTGACATATATTTGGGGCAAACACACCTTCAAAGGCGGTTTCGACGCGCAGAGAGTTAATTCCAAAACGCTCGGTTTGGGCGACGCGACCGGAACTTTTAATTTCGGCAGCGTCTTGAATTATCAAAATAATACTTTGTCGCGTTTCCGTCAGAATTTCGGCACGGCGCAGGATGTCAAAAATACTTATTGGGGCGTATTTATTAACGATGAATTAAAACCCGTGTCAAATGTGACGGTCAATTACGGTTTGCGATATGAGCGTGAAACCGCCGTTTCCGATAACAATAATATCGGTCCACGATTCGGCATCGCTTGGGATCCGTTCAAAAAAGGAAAAGGCGTGATTCGTTTCGGCGCAGGTATATTCTACAATCGCGCACTGCTTCGCACGGTCGGCGATTCGATTCAAAACCGCAACTCCAATCTAATATCCTTCGATTCGACAACCATCGGAACGGGCGCAACCGATAGCCGGCGCACGACTATTCTGGCGGCGATTGCACAACGATTTCCAAACAGTTATCCGTCGGTTGCAGATTTGCGGACTCTCGTCGCGGCAACCTGCCCGACAGTTATTAGTCCGCTCGGACCCTGCACGGCGAACACGGGTTTTGTGACAAATGTTTCGAGCGCGGGAAATCCGCTGCGTTCGGTTGAGGCGAATTTGAAAATTCCCGAAAGCTATCAATTTAACATCGGTTTTGAGCGCGAAATCGCCAAAGGTTTTGTTTTTGAAGCAAATTATACTGTCAATAAAACCGTTCATTTATGGCGCGATTCCAATCCGAACGCGCCGCGTCTGCCTGCCGGTTTTGCAGATTTTACTGCTTATTTACTGGCGAATCCGTATGTTTTTACCAACTCCAACGGCACGACGAGAACTTATAATTTCGCGCTCGGTGCAGCAACCGACGGCAGCGGAGTCGGTGCAGGCTGTTCATTTACGGCGACGAGTTCCTGCATTATCAATCTGAATACAACCAGCGGCACATCAACTGCTCCAAGCACGGCAGTTGCCGGCAGTTCGGCAAACGCGACCGGGACACCGATTGGAATTGCTTTAGCGGCAATCGCGCGGTTTCGCCCGGATCAAACGGTTGAAGAAACATCGAGAATCGGTTCGCGCGGAAACGCTTTTTATCAAGGTCTAATTCTCGAAATTCGCAGTCGTTACCGTAAATTAGGCTACGGTTTTGGCACAGCGATGCGCTTTAATTACACGCTTTCAAGCACGAAGGACGACGGACTTAACAACACGGCAAACGCCGAAATTGACGGCGATTTCAGCCGCGAATGGGCAAGAAATTTGCAGGACAGACGGCATCGTTTCGCGCTGTCGGGAACTTTCGATATGCCTTGGTGGTTGGGCAAATTGAAATTTTCGCCGCTGTTTCGCTATGGCAGTTCCGCGCCGTTTAACTTGAGCGGCGGCGGTAGCGACCGCAATCTCGATGATGTCAGCACCGACCGTCTGAACTTCAGCGGAAATCTCAAAAACCTCAAATATCGTGAACCCGGTTCGCCTTTTTCGGAGGCATTCGCGGCGCAATTTTCGCTCCAGCCAATCGGCGCAAAAAGTGGAAATTTACCGAGAAACGCCGGTCTCGGACCAAGTTTTTACACGTTTGACCTGAGCGTCACGCGCGAGTGGAAACTCGGTGAAAAAACGAGATTGCGTCCCGTTATTCAGTTTGACAACATTCTCAACGCGAGTGTTTTCAATTTCGGCGCGGAATTTATCAACTTCGTCGGTTTGAGCGGAACAGCGACTGCCGCCCAACGACAGGCATTTCAAGACACATTTCTCGTGCCGACCAGAACTTATCGTCAAAGACAAATTCGGCTCGGTTTGCGATTTGATTTTTAGACGAAGTTTCAACTAATCAGAGCGCGAATGTTTTGTCGAAAAACATTCGCGCTTTTTTGTTTGAATGCGCCAAAATTTTGATGACTTTCGATTATCAAATATGTTAGTTTTAAAATGTTGAACAGAGTTGTTCACTAAAAGCATTATGAGTCAAGTTTTAGATAAACCGTCCGTTCCGGTCAGCGAAGTTTCCATTCAAGCGGTTCTTCTCGATGCCGACCTTTTTGTCAAATATCGTTCGCCTGACAAAGCCTTTCAACTTCTCCGCGAATCAATCGAACGCAGTCCACGCTCGATTTCTCTGCGCGAAAAAATGCGTGATATTTGCATTACACAGAAAAACCTCGACGAAGCAGCGCGGCAGTGCCTCGCGCTCGTAAATCTCTACATCGGACGCGAAGATTTTGACCTTGCTTATGACCGTCTTCAGGAAGCAAAACTGCTGGACCCGCGAATTTCAGTCGCGCCCGGACTCGAAGCAATTCGCCGCGCACGCCGTCCCGAATTCGCCACGTCACGCGATAAATCGCCGCAAAAAGTTCGCACCGATGTGACATTTGCCGGAAATCTCGCGTATGTTTCGATTTTCGATGCCGTGCAGGTCATTGAAAATTCAAAAATGACCGGCTTGCTCGTTCTCAAATCCGATTTGTTTTTGGCGAGTGTTTCGTTCAACGAAGGCAAAATCGTTGATGCCGAATGCAACGGGCATAACGGGATCAAGGCTTTTCGTCAAATTATTGAAATCAACAGCGGGACTTTTGAATATTCGACCTCCGATTTTGAATTTCCGGTCGTTATCAGTATTTCGAGCAACACTAATTTCCTGCTCGACGTTCTCACCGAACTCGACAACGAACGCGCCGAAAAACAGGGTTTGCGAAATCTGAACGACGAAGAGTTTTAAACAGTTATCAGTTATCAGTTATCAGTTATCAGTTATCAATTACTCCTTCCAACAAAAAGGTATCAAAAATAATCAAAATCTGTTTCTATGATAACTGATGACTGATAACTGATAACTGTCCAAGATTTGACTTAAAATCCCAAAAACAACAAAATATAGTGCAAACTCTACCCGAAAAGCACTATACAATGTTCAAACTTCAACGTCTCGAAATTACAGGCTTCAAATCCTTTGCGGATTACACCGAAATCGTCTTTACCGGCAACGGAATCACCGCCGTTGTTGGTCCAAACGGCTGCGGGAAATGCGTCAGCGGCGACACGATGATAACTTTGTCCAACGGCAAGGAAGTCGAAATCCGTGAGTTGATTGAAACCGCATTAGAAGAATCATTTTTCAAAGAACAATTTGACGATGGATTTGTAACCCGCGAAAATCCGCAAAACATCGAAATTCTCTCGCTTGATCCAAAGACATTAAAACTCGAACCACGCAGAGTTTCCGCCTTTATCAAACGCGAAACAACGCCGAAACTTCTCTTGATAAAAACGCTTTCGGGACGTGCAATTAAAGCCACGCCGTATCATCCTTTATTTACTCTGAAAAACGGAAAACTCGAAACGCTTCGTGCCGATGAAATTCGGAAAGGCGTAAAAATAGCTGTTCCGCGAGTCTTAAAAACTACTGGAAAAAAAATAAAGTTTTCACTGCAAGATTGTTTTGATAATTTTAATTACGCTGACAATGTTTTCCTGCCGTTTTCCGACAAACTCAAAAATTGGACTGACAAAGGAAAAGATTATTTCGGAACAATCGAAAAATGGACATCAGAAGCGCAAGTTCCGAGAAGTATTGTCGGAGGATTAAGAAGCAAACAATCTATAAATATCGCCGAATTGCAAAAACTTTCTCACGTCTTTGAAAATCCACTTTTTGAAAATCAAATAAAATCAAAAGGCAACGGTTTCTTAAAAATCCCGCAAAGTTTTTCGCCCGATTTAGCACGTTTCTTAGGCTTGTTAATTGCCGAAGGACGCAATACATATTCAAATCAGGTTTGGTTCGTTAATTCCGACGAAGCCGTAAATACCGAGTTTGAAAGGCTTGCGAGAAATATTTTCGATGTTGGCGTAGTTCAAAAACAATATAAAAAAGGCACGACTGATAGTTTCATTTTTTCAAAATCACTATGCCAAATTTTAGAAAGATTTTTCAATTTTTCGATAAATTCCAACTCTTTTGACAAAGAAATTCCGCCGCAGATTTTTGAATCAGACGCTGAAACGAAATGGGCATTTCTGTCAGGACTTTTTGAAGGCGACGCTTATATTTGCTCACGTCCGCAAAAGAGCAACGGAAAACTGCTGAACTATATCGAATATACAACTGCCAGCAAAAAATTAGCCGAACAAACCGTTTCGCTGCTTTTACAATTAGGCATTTTCGCGTATCTGCGTCCGAAACAAAAATACGCTTCAAACACAACAGAAAAGACAGTCCGCACATATTATTCAGTTTTGATTTACGGCTCAAAACAACTTGTTGACGCAGCAGGAAACTTGTCTTTTGTCGGTGAAAAACAAAAATCTCTCAAAAAACTCCGAAACATCGAAATTTCAGATAATCCGAATCGTGATTTGGTTCCAAGCGCAACCGAACTCGTGCGTGAAGCGGTAAAATTAGCCGAAATCAAAATAAAACCGAATCGCAAGAACTATCCTAAAATATCTGCTTATACAGGCAGAATTTGTGAAGCAAGCCGCAACGGATTGAATGAAGTTATCGGACAGATCAAACAATTGAGTCAAAATATTGAACCTGCCGAAAATGTGTTGGAAGAAATTTCGATTCTGGCAAATTCAGATGTATTTTGGGACGAAATCGTCAGCGTTGAAGAAATTGAACCGACGGAAGATTTCGTTTATGACTTGAGTATTGACGAAACACATAATTTTGTCGCGGGAAATATCATCGTTCACAACAGCAATGTTAGTGAAAGTATCGCGTGGGTTTTAGGTGAGCAGCGCGCCAAACAATTGCGCGGCGCGGAGATGAAGGATGTTGTTTTTCAAGGCACGAGCAAGCGCAAACCTTCGGGAATGGCGGAAGTCGTTCTGCACTTGGTGCGCGACGAAGAATCAATGTTCGCGGCGGACGAAGAAGATTTGAGCGATATTGACGAAGCAATCGGCGTATTGGACGAAAACGCGATTGATGTCGGAGATTTTGAAACTGAAGAAGTAGTCGGCAGTCAGCAATCAGCAATCCGTGAAGAAACAAACGGATTTCATTCCGAAGAAGCGGAACTTGAAACGGCGCAAGCCGCGCAGGTCGGCTCGGTTCAGGTAGTTGAGAAAAAAGTTAAATCAAAACGACATTGGCGACCGCGCAATGTTGCGCTCGATTTTGCGCCCGGCGAAGCGATTTCCGTGACACGCCGTTTGTATCTTTCAGGTGAAAGCGAATATCAACTAAATGGCAAAACCTGTCGTCTGCGCGACATTCAGGATTTGTTCGCGGGAACGGGTTTGTCGGGTTCGCATTACGCGATTATCGAGCAAGGTCGCATCGGTCAGATTTTGTCGGCAAAGCCGTCGGATCGTCGCGGTTTGATCGAAGAAGCAGCCGGAATTTCCAAATTCCGCACGCGCCAACGCGCCGCCGAAGCACGACTTGAATCCGCGAAAAGCAATCTCAGCCGCATTTCCGACATTGTTTCCGAGATTGACAAACAGGCAAACGCGCTCCGCCGACAAGCCGCTAAAACTCGTCGTTACAAAGTTTTACGCGAAGAATTTCGCGTTCTGTTAAAAAATCTTTTCACCGCCGAAGGCAGATATTTGACCGATTTGGTCAACGAACTCGAAGACAAATTGACCGAAGCCGTCACGACGGAACGTGCGATTTTCGCTAAAGTCGCGGAAAAAGATGAAGCCTTCCGCGAAGCGACGCAAAAGGCGCGTGAATCGGAAGAAAGTTTGTCGGAAATTCGGGCGCGGCATTCGGAAAACGTCCTCGTGCGCGACCGCAATGCGCGTGAAAAAACTTATCGTCAGGAACAAATCGAAGCCTTGAAAATTCGTCTCGGCGTTTTGAAGGGCGAAATCGAAGGAAGCACACAGCGTTTGAAACTTTTCAACGCGGAAATCGAACGGCTCAAAAAAGACGAGAAAAAAGAACTTACCGAAGCCGAAAAAAATATCATTGAGTTTCAATCCGCCGAGAAAAAATATCAGTCGAAATTGCAGGAACTTCGCCAAATCGAAACGGAACTCGAAACCGTGCGCGGCGAAGTTATGCAGCACACGACGGCGGTCGAGCGTTTCGCGGAAATCGAAAGACAGCTTGAAAACAACCTCGAAAGACTAAAGGAACGCGCCGAAGGTTTGAAACGCGAACGAATCCGCGCCGAAGAAACGCACACCGAACACGCCGAAGAAGCTGTCAAATTAGAAAAAGATTTACGCGAAAAACGCGAGAAATTAAAAGATTTACACGGCGAGAAACAAACATTCCTCGTCGAATCGGGCGCGGCGAGAAGTGTTTTGCAAACGGCGGAAAAATCCTTGCGTGAACTGCAAAACGAATTTTCGCGCAAGAAAAATCGGCTCGAAACGCTTCAAGAATTAGACGAGAAACGCGCCGTTTATGCGCCGTCGGTGCAGAAACTTTTCGCCGAACAAACAAAAATCGGCGTGAAATTCTTAGGAACTTTGGCGGACAAATTTACCGTCGAAGAACGCGCCGAACGCGCCGTCGAAAACCTCTTCGGCGCATTTTTACAAACAGTTTTGGTCGAATCCAAAGCAGACGCGCGAAAAACCGTCGAATATTTGAAAAAATCAAATCTTGGACGAATTTCGGTCTTAGTTTTAAAGTCAGAACCGCGAGCGGTAGCGACCGGGAAAAACACCGCGAATAAATCCAAAATTTCAAATTTCAAATTTCAAATTTCAAATTTAATCGGAGTTTCCGATGATTTCGCGGAAATTTTAGCGGAGGTTTTTCCGCGTGAAATGTCGTTGGAGTTTGCTGAAAATCTAACTGAAACAAATGCAAATTTAATTGACGCAGAAGGCGATTACGTTTTCGGCGGCAAACTTTTTGTCAGCGGAAAGGTAAACGCGAACGAAAAAAATTCGTCGCTACTGGCGTTCAAACGTGAACTGCGTGAGCTTGAAACGGCGATAAAAAATCTAACGAAAGAAACCGAAACTGCTGAAAAAGAAACCGCCAAAGCGCGTGAAGTTTTAGCTGAAAAAGAATCGCAAATCGTTGATTTGCAATCTTTTATCGTGCAGGTCGAACGCGATTTGCTCGGACTTGAAATTCAGGAAAAATCGGCGCGGGCAGAAACCGAACGCGCCGAACGTCATAAAAAAGTTGTCGCCGACGAAATAATGCAGATTGACAACGAACTCAGCGAAATTCAAACGAAGCAGAAAGAAGCGCGAATCAATGCCGAAAAAGCCGAAAAAGCGCGAGTTTCGGCATCGGAAAAGCTGACGAAAATTTCGCAAAATCTCAGCGAAGCACGAAGTAAAACCGAATCTGAAAATGCCGTCTTAAATGAAAAACGCACACTCGCCGCAACCAGTGAAGAACGGCGGCGTTCGGCGCAAAATGCTCTGCGGCGCGTCGAAAATGAGTTTAAGGATTTAGATTCGAGAATGGCACGGCAGAATTTTGAGATTCTCGAAACCGAAGGCAAACAAAAGGCTTTAGCCGCGTCAATTGCCGAAATCGAAGAAAAAGTTTCGTCGGCTGAAATTGAGCAAAAGGATGAGCAGGACGAACTAATTGCGGCAACGACGCATCTTAAAAATGCGCGGGAAACGGCGGATGCGATGAGTTCGGAACTCGCGGAACTCAACAAAAATTCGGCGGACGCGCGAAACGAACGTGCCGCATTTGAAATTCGGCAGACCGAAGCGATGACGAAACTTCGCGCCGTTAACGAAAATTGTTCGCACGAATTGAATTTGTCGCTCGTCGAATTGGTTGATTCAGAAGCAGTTATTGAAAATTTCGATCTCGAAACGGCGCGTGAAACGGCTGACGATTTGCGCGAAAAACTCGAAAATTTCGGCGCGATTAATATGCTTGCGCTCGAAGAATTGGCGGAAGCCGACGAGAGACTGCTCTTTTTAACTTCGCAGCGGCAGGACATTATTGACAGCATCGCGGCGGCGGAAGAAGCCTTGCGCGAGATAAAAGAGCGTTCACGCGAGCGTTTCAAAGAAGCGTTTCACGCGATCAACGCGAATTTTATCGAGTTTTTTCAGGAACTTTTCGGCGGCGGTCGCGGCGAAATGACTTTGCTCGAAGCCGAAGATATTCTCGAAGCCGGAATCGAAGTCGTCGCGCAGCCGCCCGGAAAACGTCTGCAAAATATTTTGCTGCTGTCGGGCGGCGAAAAAGCAATGACGGCAATCGCGCTCGTGATGGCGATTTTCAAATATCGCCCGTCGCCGTTTTGTTTATTGGACGAAGTTGACGCGCCGCTTGACGATGCAAACGTCGGCAGATTTGTTGACAAGATCGCGCAAATGGCTGAGAAAACACAGTTTATCGTCATCACGCACAACAAGCGAACAATGGAAGCGGCACGCGCACTTTACGGCGTGACGATGCAGGAAGCCGGAATTTCAAAAGTCGTTTCGGTCAGATTTGAATAGGTTTATGAAGAAATTTATATTTGCAATTTTAATTTCCGTAACGATTACGGGTTTGGCGATGTCGTTTTTTGGTCAAACTAAAAAACCCGTCAAAAAGAACGTCAAACCGACGGCAACGCCGACACCGCAAATCACGCCGCCGACAATTGAAGTTGAAACCGTCAAAACTTCGACAAAACGTAACGAGCGTCCGACGAATGGAAATTCGACGAATAATGCCGCCCAAACCAAAGACGCGCCGAATTATTTTTACGAATTTTCGCAGCCGGCTTTTACAATTTCAAAAATCCTGATCGAACACGACGAAAGCGGCAAGGGCAAAATTTCATTTGTAAAAAGCATTTCCGACGAAATGATTACTGATCCGATTGAAGTTTCACCGGTTGCGCTTGAGAGAATAAATACTGCGTTGACCGCGCTCGATTTTTTCAATTCGACGGAGAGTTATCAATACGAAAAGGATTATTCACATCTCGGAAATATCACGATCAGAGTCAAAAAAGGTGAAAAAGAGCGCGAAACAAAATTTAACTGGACGACCAACAAGGAAGCAAAAGTCTTGTCGGACGAGTATCGTAAACTAAGCAACCAGTATATTTGGATGTTCGATATGAATCTGTCGCGCACTAATCAACCGCTCGAATCGCCGAAACTGATGGACGTTTTGGCTTCGTATATGAGAAGAGACGAAATTTCCGACGCAGCGCAGTTGGTTCCGTTTTTAAAGGAATTGGGCAACGACGAACGCATTCCGCTAATTGCGCGAAATCACGCAACCAGATTGATTTCGCAAATCGAGAAAGATAAAAAGTAAACAATAAATAGTCGCAAAAAGCACAAAAAACGCGAATAAATTGATTTTATATTTAGCGCCTTTTGTCCTTTTGCGGCTATTTTCTATTGCTTATTCCAAAACTGCAAAATCCACATCGTTTAGTTCATCGCTGACCGACAAAACACGCGTTGAATTTTCGATTTGATAACGACGGCTTTGTGCAAAAATCGTGTAAGTTTCGCCAACCTGAATTCCTTCAAAACGATAATTGCCAAAAGAATTGCTGACTGCGCTTCGGACAATTCCGCGTGAATCCGTGAGAGAAATCCGCACGCCCGATAAGCCGCTGCCTTTGGCGTTGAGAACTCGTCCGGCAACTGAAACATTTGCCGCCGTCGGCGCGAAATTTGAAATAATCGCGCCGGTTCGCGCCGGTAAATTCACCGTAATATTTCCGCCTGAAACCGTAAATGCGGCGTTCGGCGCAAACGAACTGCTTCCGAGAGCGTCCGTCAAAACCGTTCCGTCCGGGAAGTATCCGCCGACCGGAATCGTCGCCGTGTTTGCCAAAGTTCCGTTGTTCATCACGACAATAATCTTCTCGCCCGCATCATAACGCGCAAACGCGAAAGTGTTGTTGTCAGTCGAACTCGCCGTTAAGTCGCCCATCAAAACAGGTGTGAAATTTCCCGTTCGCAAAACCGTATGACCGCGCCGCAAAATGCCGAGCGTCGTGTAGAAATTAACCAAACTTGAATCAACCGGACCGTAAGCATTTTGATTTCCGGCTTCATCAGTCCACGGATACGGAGCGCGATTATACGGATCGTCTTCAGGCAAACCGCTTCCCGAATTGCCGAGTGAAGGCGCGTTAATTCCGGCTTCGTCGCCGTAATAAACCATCGGTGCGCCGAGATATGTGAACTGGAAAATCGCCGCGAGTTTCAGACGATTCTTGGCTTCCGCGCTTGATTCAAACGAATTTTTCAGCGTGAAAAGAGCGCGGTTCGTGTCGTGCGAATCAATCAGATTGAGCATTGACTGCTGCGCGGGCAGCGGATAATCTTCACGAATAGCCATCATTGCGCGGTTGAATTGCGAAGGCGTTAAGCCGACGATTTTGTTGTTGCCGTTATTGTCGTTATCTTGAAAATCGAAGCCGCGGGCAAAGCCCAAAACATTTTTGCGGAAACGATAATTCATCACGCCGTCAAGCTGATCGCCTGCGAGATACTGGCTCGCATCTTGGAAAATTTCACCGATCAAAGGTCCATCAGATTTGTAAGTTTTCGCATAACCGCGATATTCGTTCCACCATTGATGCGAAATGTCGGGCGCAACGTCGAAACGCCAGCCGCTTGCGCCTTTGTTATACCAATACTGCGTGACGTTCGTGTTCGGCGTGCGGTAGAAAAAGTTCTTAACGTCGTCGCTTTCATTAAACGCGGGCAAGCCGCTGAAACCGAACCAGCCTTCATAATCGGCGGTCGTGCAGGGCGTATTTGTGTTGAAAAAATTAAACCAACTGCGATATGTCGAACTCAGGCTTTCACACGCGCCGTTGTTGCCCGGAACGCGGTGAAAATAGTCGAAATATTCGCTGTCCTGTGACATATGATTCCATACGCCGTCGAGAATAATGTGCATTCCACGCGAATTTGCCGCCGTTACGAGATTTTGAAAAGCCGCGTCGCCGCCGAGTTCGGGCGCGATTGCGAGATAATCGTCGGCATCGTAGCGATGATTGGAACGCGCTTTGAAAATCGGATTGAGATAAATCGTGTCAAAGCCGAGATTCTTGATGTAATCCAATTTGTCCTGCACACCTTTCAGATCGCCGCCGTAAAATTGTGCGCCGTAAGCGTTGTTGTTGCCGGTCGCACGCGGATCAACCATCGGCGTATTCCAAATCGTTTGAATAATATTGTCGGTCGTCGCGCCGCCGTAGAGATTCGGGCAGCCGGTCGTATTTCCGTTTCTGCACCAATCGTTCGTGATGTCGCCGTTGCGGAAACGGTCGGGGAAAATCTGGTAAACCGAAGCGTTATGAATCCAGTTCGGAGTCGTAAAATTCGCGTCGTAAACCGTTAATTGAAAGGAAT
Organism: Pyrinomonadaceae bacterium; assembly: GCA_965247805.1. Classification (GTDB taxonomy): domain Bacteria; phylum Acidobacteriota; class Blastocatellia; order Pyrinomonadales; family Pyrinomonadaceae; genus JAFDVJ01. The sequence continues at coordinate 334,781 of OZ252034.1, read as the reverse complement.
TAAACGGTTCGCCGTTCGCTGCCGCGCCGCTGCCGCCCTGACCGAGATTGTCGTGATCGTCTATGTAATCGTCGCTGTAAAAAGCCGTCGCCGTGCCGTCCACGACGCGAAATTTGTAATAAATAATCGAAGGCGTTGTCGGCGCAACATAATTTATCGAATAAATTGCGTAAGTCGTGCCGTTTTCCGTGCGGTTTTCCAAAAACGTCAGCGGATATTCAACCGGCGTGTCGGTCGTGTCGGTTTGCGGATTATATTTATAAACCTTCAGATAAACATTTGAAACGTCGAGTAAATCCGTGCGGAATTTCAAATTAACCGTCATTCCGGTCGGAACTGCGCCGAACGGTGAGCGGTAATAGCTGTCAAATGTATCGTGTTTCAGACCGAGAAACTGAATATTGTCGCTGCTGACGGTTTGGTCGAGCGAAAAAGGTTTCGTCGCAGTCGTGTCGTTGGTATTAACAACGGCGTAGTAACGATTCCAGTTTCCCGGCGTGGTCATTCCGGCATTTCCCTGCGGAATTTGACCGTAAATATAACCGTTACCGCTGTCCGCCAAATATCCCAAAAACAAAAACGAAGCCGGTCGTCCGCCGCCCGTGATTATTGACCACGGAATTGAAAACTCGCGCACATTTCCTGCGCCGGAAGCGTAAGTGCCAAAACCCGACGCGCCGAAATTCCAGCCGTTCGAGCCGTTTGCTCTATTGTAATCTTGATAACCGTCTTTGAAATATGCGCGAAAATCGGCGCGAAAAGGCAAAGTGCCGATTGCCGTATTGTCATAATTTAGAGCGGCAAGCGTTCCGTCGGCGTTCGTTCCGCCGTTCGGAGGCGAAACCGGATTGTAGTCAATCGCCAAAACCGCGCCTTGACTGAGATTCGCATTCGTCACGGCGATATACAAATTCGTATTATCCCACGTCATAAACCACGTTTGCCCGGAACCCGTGCCTTGCTGATTTTGCCCGTCCGTGTGAACGCTGTATTCACCCGGCGAAATTACGCCGTTGATTGTCGGCGTGTTAAACTGCGCGTTTACCGCCGAAGCCGCGAAAAAAAGACACAAAAATAGTGACAAAGAGACAGATAAATTTTTCATAGCATTCGATCCTGAAGAGTTCTTTGTTTGGACTTACTACAAAGCTTATAAAACAATTTATGAAGTTTCAAGCCAAAACATTAAGGAAAAGATTCAGCACCCTTTTTTCTTTAAGTTAAATTCAGATTAAACATATTTTTGTTGGAAGCGGTTTAACGGAAAATTAAAAATATATCGTTTATCTAGAGCCGTGTGTTTTACTGCACCGAGCGGTATAATAAAAGTTTCGTGTCAGATAAACATACTTTTCTGTATAATTTAACCGTAAATTGTAGCTGTATATTTTTAATTTGATCCGCGTACCCGGGTTACTTGCGGCAAAATAATTTTATGAATTCTGAAACTTTAGCCAGAGTGATTCGCGGCAAAACCGTTGAATCAATTCATCGCGGAAGCCTTTTGATTATTGACGGCGACGGCAGGGAGATCGTTAATATCGGCAACGCGGAAACGGTCGCGTTTATTCGTTCGTCGGCAAAGCCTTTTCAGGTTTTGCCGTTTCTGTTAAGCGGCGGCGCGGAAAAATTCGGCTTTACCGAATCAGAAATCGCCTTGGCTTGCGCGTCGCATTCGGGCGAGAAGATTCACACGACGATTGCCGAAATGATGCTCAAAAAAATTGGTTTGAGCGAGTCCGATTTACGATGCGGAGCGCATTTGCCGTTTAATGAACAACACGCCGAAGAGATGATAAAATCAGGCGAAAAGCCGACTCAATTGCATAATAATTGTTCGGGCAAACACGCGGCGATGCTCGCTTTTGCACTTACAATCGGCGCGGACTTGAAAACTTACGATTTGATCGAAAATCCGGTTCAGCAGGCGATTTTGGAAGTAATCGCAGATTTTTGTGAAACACCGAAAGAAACGATTCCGCTTGCCGTTGACGGATGTTGTGCGCCGAATTTTGCTTTGTCGGTTCGTGCGATGGCGAAAGGTTTTTTGAAATTGGTTTTTCCGCCTTTGAGTTTCGATGATGAACTGCGCGAAGCGTGTCGGCGTGTCGTCACGGCGATGATGAATTATCCCGAACTCGTCGGCGGAACTGAAAGATTGGACACACTTTTGATGAACGCGGCACGAGGCAAATTTATCTCAAAAATCGGCGCGGAAGGCGTTTGGCTGTGCGGAGTTTTACCGTCGGAAAAATTCCCGAAAGGTTTGGGAATCGCAATGAAAATTGACGACGGCGACGACAAACGCGCCCGCGCTGTTATCTCGGTCGAAGTTTTACGGCAGCTCGGAATTTTCGGCGAAAAGACTTTAGCGAATTATTCGCCGCTGCCAATCACAAACCGGCGCGGTGAAACAGTCGGCAGAGTTGAAGCGAATTTTGAATTATTTTAAACACTATAGAAACATAGAAGGCATAGATTTTTAGTAATTTGGCGGGCGCGCAAAGCCGCAACCCTTCCAGACCTGTAATTTGAAGTTTCTTGATTTTTTTACTTTTATCTATTTTCACCAAACAGTGGAGAAAGACAATTTCCATAAAATTTCAGGTTTGGAAGGGTTGCACGTTTCGTGCGCCCGCTCTTTCGGTCATTTTCCAACTCTTGATTGGCATTTATAAAAAACATTATTTTTAGTCCGACACTGTATTTTTGTCTTCTATGTTTCTATGTTTCTATGTGTTAAATTTCTTAAATGGCACAAGCACAACAGGAAAATTTACCGCCCGCATTGCGGAAAACGGCGACGGGCGATATTGATGTTAATTCGCTGGCGGATTTGCTCGAATGGTTTTTGAATAATGACCAACGCGTCGGACTCGTCCGGCTGCCGCAGGTTGAAGAACTTTTTCAGTGGAAACAGGCGGACGACGCGGACAACGGCATCGAAGTTTATCCGTTTGAAAATGCTGAAGCACGGCTTGCTATCGGCGCGTTTCAGGCACTCGGCGAAAACGACACGGAAGAAAAATTGGCGCGTTGGATCACCGATTTATTAGAGGCTCTCGGCGAAGCGAAACAGACCAACGAAGACATCGCCGCGAGTTATCAATTAACGCAAAGCGAATCGCACGTCGCGCAATCCGTCAAGATTCCGAACCTAATTGAACGCCGAATTTACCTGACAAGCTGCTGGATCGAATCGCTCTGCACGGCGGAAGTCAGGTTTTTGGGTTGGGTTTATCAGGAACTTTACGGGAAGCCGTTTCAGCCGGTCGCAGTGTGAAAAAGTTTAACGGTGAAAAGGTGAAAAAGTTGGTTGAATTTAATCCAGCCAACTTTTTCACCTTTAAACTTTTTACCCTTTTCACTTTCATCTGCCGAAAGTGTTGCATTGGCGCATATCGCCGGCTTGTAAACCTTTGGCGAACCAGCTCATTCTTTCGCGGGATGAGCCGTGCGTGAATGATTCGGGGACGACGTAGCCTTGTGAGCGTTTTTGGATTGTGTCATCGCCGACTGACGAAGCGGCGGTTAAGGCTTCTTCGTAATCGCCGGTTTCGACTAAACCCTGTTTCTGTGCGTAATACGCCCAAACTCCGGCGTAACAATCGGCTTGCAGTTCGAGCGCGACCGACAGACGATTATTATTTCCCGCCGCATTGACCTGATCCATCGTGCCGAGAATATTCTGGACGTGATGACCGACTTCGTGCGCGATAACGTAGGCTTGCGCGAAATCTCCGGGAGCTTTAAACTCATTTTTCAATTGACGAAAAAATGCGAAATCAAGATAAAGTTTTTGATCGCCGGGACAGTAAAAAGGTCCGGTTGACGAACTCGCATTGCCGCACGCGGATTGAATCTGATCGGTAAAAAGCACGAGTTTCGGGTTGGTATAACGACGATTTGCCTGTTGCGGCAGAACTTTGCCCCAAACGTCTTCGGTGCTTCCGAGAACGGACGCGGCAAATTTCTTTTGATCGTCATTCGATTGCTGAGTCTGCGGCTGTTGCTGCTGCTGTTGCTGAGTTTGATCTAAAGCACCGCTGTCGAGCAACTGGCGCGGGTCAATGCCGCAAACCAAGGCTGCGACCAACACTACTAACATTCCCAAACCGCCGCCGCCGAGCGCAATCGTTCTGCCGCCCATTCCGCGCATATCTTCGACATTACTGCTTTCTCTACCTTCTAACATCGTTCTATTTTTCCCCTCGTGAAATTCTTTTACGCGATTCTAACATTTTGTCGAAACGAACGTAAATAACTATTATTGAAAAATGAATTTAAATAATTGGAAAGAAAGCGGAAAATATTTTGATTTTAAAGACTTGCCGATTTTTTATAATCTCACTGAAAAATCCGATGAAGTTTTGCTTTGTCTGCACGGTTTTCCCGCATCGTCATTCGATTATCATAAAATTCGGGACGAATTGGCGAAACGGTTTGCGGTGCTGAGTTTCGATATGATCGGTTACGGATTTTCCGCCAAACCAGTTGATTTCAATTACACGACTTTTCAGCAGGTTGATATTTTGCAAAGTCTGCTTGAGAGTTTGAAGATCAAAAAAGTCCATATTCTCGCGCACGACTACGGCAATACGATCACGCAGGAACTGCTCGCGCGTGACGCGGAAAATCGTTTAAGTTTCACTATCGAAACGATTTGTATGATGAACGGCGCACTTTTTCCTGAAACACATCGTCCGATTTTGGCGCAGAAAGTTCTGCTTAGTCCAGCCGGATTTTTGTTTGGAAAATTGATTAATGACGCGATTTTCAGAAAAAGTCTCGCGTCGGTCTTCGGCACGAACACGCAGCCGACCGATACGGAATTAGATGATTTCGTCCGGCTTTTTAAATTTAATAACGGCAAACGAATCGCGCACAAATTAATTCGGTATATGACGGAACGGACAAAATACCGGACGCGATGGGTCGGCGCATTGGAGCAAATGATGCAGCCTTTTCGGATGATAAACGGTTTAGACGATCAGGTTTCAGGCGCACATCTCGTTCAAAGATTCCGTGAAGTCATTCCCTCTCAAACCGACATTATCGAACTCGAAGGCATCGGACATTTTCCGCATTTTGAAGTTCCCGATATTGTTTTGGAAAAGTTTTTTGAATTTCAAAGCCATCGTCGCTAATTCTTTATGTTTTGGACGATTTTGCAGTTTTAACTTGCCTGATTTAAGTGTAAAACACGAAATTTAATGGATTTAGCGTGTCAAATCTGACAAAAAATCTTGACAGTGCAGCAATTCGCCTCTATCATCAGTAAAGCCGATAAAGTTTTGTTTCACAACATTTTCGAGAAAGGAGTAAGAAATTATGATTAAACTTGACATAGTAAATCGCGTGGCGGATAAAACCGGAGTTCCGAAACAGAAAGCCGAGCAGGTCGTAGATTCTCTTTTCAACGCGATGAAAGACGCATTGGCAAAGGGCAAGCGCATCGAACTTCGCGGTTTCGGCGTTTTCGTGGTCAAGGCTCGCAAACGCGGAGTCGGACGCAACCCGCGCACCGGCAAGGAAGTTCCGATTCCGTCGGGCAAAACCATCCGTTTCAAACCCGGCAAAGATTTACAGGCGCAAGCCGTTAAAAAATAATCCGGCTGAAAACTCGTCGGCTTTTGATTGTGTATCGTAAATCGCAAAATGTTAAGATAACTTTTGCGATTTACGATTTTTTGTTTTTTAATGCGTTAATGCCTGACATAAATACCACCGCCAACCATCTTTTCAGCCGCCGCGAAGCGATGCGCCCGACCGCTTGGACGTGGGCGAAACACTTCGGTTTTCTGCTGTTGACCTTTTGCACCGTAACCATTGCCGGGAGCATTTTTCCGTTCGGAACGATTGAGATTTTTCCGAATGCCGATCCGCAGACGACCGCCGAATTTTTCAGTTTTCTGCTGACTTTGCCGACCGAATATTATCATCTGATTGCCGGGACAATTTACGCGCTTTTTCACGATCCGGCAATTTTGAAACACGGTTTGACGTTTTCGCTGTCGCTGCTGTTTATCCTGACTTCGCACGAAATGGGGCATTATATCGCGTGTCGAATCTACGGAGTTGACGCGACTCTGCCCTATTTTATTCCGACTCCGCCGATGCTCGGACCTGCCGGAACATTCGGCGCATTTATCAAAATTCTTTCGCCGTTGCCCTCGCGCCGTGCGACTTTCGACATCGGCGTTGCCGGACCGATTGCCGGTTTTATCGCGCTGATTCCGATTTTAATCGTCGGACTTTTGACAATGCAGCAAAGTTCGCCCGAAAACATCTCAAACGCGCAGACCGGATTATATTTTTCCGATCCGCTTTTGACGCAGATTTTTGCTTTCGTTTTCAATGTGAATTTAGATACGGGAACGATGAATGCTTTTTCATCGGCGGCTTGGATTGGAATGCTGGTGACGAGTTTGAACCTGATTCCGTCAGGACAACTCGACGGCGGACACGCGATTTATGCGGTTTTCGGCGAGAAAATTCATTACTGGACAGGCAGAATCGCCTTCGTCGTAATGGTCGCTCTTTCGATTGCGGGATTTTACTTTTTCAGCAGTCCGAGCGGGTTATTATTTGCGATTCTGCTCGGCGTAATGATGCGAATTCGCCACCCCGAACCGATGGACGATACGCCGCTCGATTCCAAACGCATTATTGTTGCGATTATTACGCTGCTGATTTTTCTGCTGTGCTTTATGCCGTTCCCGATTCAGATCAGGTAATAAATAGGCATATAAATAAACTTGTTTTTAGTTAATTAAAGCAAAACTTTTCTCTTATTTTGACGATAATGTAATTGAAATATTTTTTAACTATATGTGAGAATAACAATGAAATTTCCCGGACTGAAAAATTTATTGGAAAATACTTCCAACCTTTGGCAAAGCAAAAGTTCCGAGTTATCAAGAAATCCCAAACAGCCGGTTTGTTCCGACCAAAACTCTAACGGGACGAAAATTTATTCTTCAAATGACACTGACCGTGCGCTTGAATTTCTCAATGATCGCCTGATGTCATTTCGGCAAACGGATTCATCCTCTCCACGATCTTTGATTGTGAAGAAATTCGGCGATGATGACAAATATACTCCGAAAGCAGTTATCATTCCGCTCAAACCCGGCAAAACGAACGCGACTCACGAAGAACTTGCCCGCCGAACAATTCAGGCAACATTAGAGACAAACGGCATTCATCCGTCAAATCTGGAACTGGAAGAGATGATGAATATGCCCGGTTATCAAAATTTGGATATGTATGGCAGGTATGACAAAGATTGGAAGGAATATCGAAATTTGCCCGGTTTAATGCCTGCGCCCGGAAAATTTAAGGACGTCAACGGGCGCGAAGCGTTCGGTTATAAAATGGGACTCGCACCGCAGTTTCAGGCGGAGGTAATTCGTGATTATCAACAAATCAAAGCTGAATTAGCCAAACCGGAAAACGTCAACCGTAAAGCGGTGATGGACTTAGATATGACCGAGCGGTTAAATACAATGGTCAAAATCGCTTGGGAAAAAGGTTACATCAGTGACGAAGTGAAAAAGCAGTTGGGCAGCCTCACGCCGGAAGAATTAGCCGGTGCGTTCACGATTGGCGGAGTCATTGGCATTGTCGGCACAACCGAAGCCGGAGCCGCTGCATTAGGTCCGGTCGGTGCGGGCATCGGTTTGGCATACACGTTCAAACAAATGGCTGAGTTTGACCACATTGCCGACGGCTGCGCGAAAGCGGTCAACCGGCAGCAGCTCGACCAACCGGCAAAAGAGTTTGGCGCATTTTTAGGCGCACTCTCGAAAGACGGCGTTCTCGCGCTTGTCGGAATGGCGGGCGGATTGACCGCCCCGCGCACGATGCCGCGTCTCGAAGAAGCCTTGACAACCAAAGTCGGCAACGTCAAGCAGATTCTCAAGGACGGCATTCCAAAACTCGACGAACCCGTTTTGGCGACACCAAACGGCGCGCCTCTCAAACCGACGAATATAAAGCCGCCAAGTAAAACTGCACTTGAAGAGAATGAGCCGCTGAAAATCGTGACGGTTGACGAAAACGGCAACCCTTCGGGAACACGCTTTCGGGATGATTATGAATTGCATATTAAAGAACGTGAATTTAGTAAACCGTCGCAAAAAAGCGGAGTCAACGGAGCGCATAATTTGGATGAATTGGAACAATACGCCATCAAGCTGGGAACGGTGCAAACCAAAGACAGTATCAATATTATCAGTAAAACGCCGCATCCGACGGTGAAAGGCATTTACAAAATCGAATATCAAATGCCGAAGTTGGACGTGAAAGGACAACCGACCGGATTGTGGCGAAACAAAAGTGGGGCGAATTTATTTGAAAAAACTGTTTACGATCCGAAAGTTATTTCGGACGCACAAATGGCGCAGTGGGGACGCGAAGCATTTTCCGATGCTGTAAAAAATGGTTTTACGGGGCAAAAAAGAGAATGGATTGGAACTTCTTCAAATGGGCTGAGAATGCAGGGGTATATTGATGACAAAGGAAGCAATGCTGTCAGAACCTTTTTTCCTGTTTTTTAGACTAGCATTTTATTGTATGAAAGAAGAATTAACTAGTAAAATGTGGAAAACATTAACTGAAAACATGCACAGTAAACAATTGCATTTAATAGCAGATTACTTTTCATCATCAGAAATTGTAAAAAAATTTCTCGAACAAGTTGAAAATCTAACCAGAAACATTGGCGGCGGCGGACAATATATTTCTTGTTATTTTCCTAGTTGGCTTGATGAATATGAATTGTCTGTCGGTGAGGGATTTGACGGAATTGAATTTAGTTTGTTTGAAAATAAAATTTCGGTAGATGTTCTAACATTTCGTAAATATCTGCGAATGGCTTGCGAAGTTTATTGGAAGGAGTTTCCTGAAACTAAAGCGCAGCTTGAAGAATATTTAGCACGTCCGCAACCGCCGCTTGAAGAAGGAACACTCGAAGAATGGAAACGGCGAAAAGCGATGGGCGAGTATCCTAAACCCTATTCGGAATTTGAAGAAAATTAACAAATAATGACTTTCAGCGGTATTACCGACGACTGCGCGGCGACGAAGAACCGACACATCGCTGATGTCGGTTGTGTAATAACTAAAAAATTTTATTTGAGCAATTAAATCTTATTTTTACAATGGAAGTGTGATGAAAAATGGTATTTTCAATTCGGATAACCAATCAGGGTTTCTCAGTATATTTATTCGACTGGGTATTTGGCTCATTCTCCTAAGCCTGCTTTTCGCACTTGCCAAGTTGTTTTCTTGGGAGGAGCGGTCGTAATTTTTCTGATGGTTTTCCTGTTGATTTATTCTCAAATTCAAAACATCAAACTCTATCACCGGGAAATCAAGTTGAATTCGTCTCACCCAAAACTCGTCAATTTTTATTGTTATACCGGCATTCTGCGCTCTTTTTTGATTGCGTGCGGCGGATTAGGTATTTTAAGTTTGATCGTTTACTGTTTGATTTACGGTCGAGACAGCGATTTCTTAATTGATGAAGTAGTCCGCCGGGATCGTTTCGGTTACATATTTATTTTTCTCGGTTTTGGCGGAATTTTAATGAGCATTCATCAACTTTTGGGTTATCTTTCAGACGGAAAATTTATTACTTTTGAACATCGTCTCAGTTATTACTCACTATTTATTTTTTTCCCAAGTGTCCTTTCTACCTTATTGGGATTTTTTCTGTTGATTTGAACAGGCAATGCAAAACAGATTCTCAAAGGCGGTTATTGCAAAACTTGGCAAATTTGACGAACCCGTTTTAGCGGCTCCGAACGACTGGTTTTGAATTAAACTTCAACGGGCGATCACACAACATCTTCGTCACAAGTAATTCTATGTCCGGCTCACGAAATGTTCACTGCTTTGTCATTAGTCATTTAGGTTATTTCAAATGCACCGCGAAACAAAATTGATTTTCGCAGCGTAACAAACAACACCATTTGTCTTAACACTTTAAAATTTAGGAGAAAATATGTTCAAATTTTTGTTCTTCATTACATTTATTTTGGCAGCATTTATAGCAATTTCAGCCCAGCAACCCGCGCTTGTTGACCGTGAGTTATTTTTCGGTAATCCCGAAATCTCCGGTTCGCAACTTTCGCCGGACGGCAAATTTGTTTCGTTTATCAAGCCTTTGAACGGCGTTCGCAATATTTTCGTGAAAGGCACGGGCGAACCATTTGCCGCCGCGAAACCTATTACAAATGAAACAAAACGACCGATTCCGAGTTATTTTTGGAGTCAGGACGGTAAATATGTTTTGTTCGTTAAAGACAATGACGGCGACGAAAATTTCAATGTTTATGCGGTCAATCCGGCGGATGCGGCAGCCGATAAAATTCCGGCGGCGCGAAATCTCACCGAAGGCAAAAATGTTCGTGCTTTTATTCAAGCTGTTCCGAGATCAGAACCGGACGCGATTTATGTCGGCTTGAATGACCGCGATCCGGCGTGGCACGATCTTTATAAAATTTCAATCTCGACCGGACAAAAAAACCTGATTCGAAAAAATACCGAGCGTCTGCAAGGCTTTGTTTTCGACAACAACGATAAAATTCGTCTGGCGACACGTTCTGCTGAAAACGGCGACACTGAAATTTTGCGCGTCGAAGACGACGGCAAATTTACGAAAATTTACGATTGCAACTGGCGCGAATCCTGCATTCCGGTTCGTTTTCACAAAGACAACAAGCGCGTCTATCTGGAAACCAATAAAGGCGACCGCGATCTGACGCAGCTTGTTTTATTCGATCCGGTCACGCTGAAAGAAGAATTGGTTGAACAAGACCCCGAAAAACGGGTTGACTTCGGCGGCGCGAATTTTTCAGACATTACCAATGAATTGATTTTAACGAGCTACGATGACGACAAAACGCGTCTTTATTTCAAGGACAAATCCTTTGAAAAAGAATACAACGACATCAAAAAGAAACTCGGCGGAACGCGCGAGATAAATTTCCAGTCGAATACCAAAGACGAGCAAAAATGGATTATCGTTTCAAACAGCGATACTGATCCGGGAACAGTCTGGCTCTACGACCGCAAGACGAAAAATCTTTCGACGCTCTATGTCATCCGCGAAAAAATTCCGCGTGAAGCGATGTCCGAAATGAAGGCGATTCGCTATAAATCTTCGGACGGACTCGAAATTCCGGCTTATCTGACGCTGCCGAAAGGAATGGAAGCGAAAAATCTGCCGCTGCTCGTTTTTCCGCACGGCGGACCGTGGGCGCGAGACTCGTGGGGATTCAATAATTTTGCCCAGTTTTTTGCCAATCGCGGCTATGCGGTTTTAGAGCCGAATTTTAGAGGTTCGACCGGCTTTGGTAAAAAATTCCTGAACGCCGGCAATAAGCAATGGGGTGACTTGATGCAGGACGACATTACTTGGGGCGTAAAATATCTGACGGCGCAAGGTATTGTTGACAGCAAACGTGTCGGAATTATGGGCGGAAGTTACGGTGGTTACGCAACGCTTGCGGGGGTGACATTTACGCCTGACGTTTACGCGGCGGCGGTCGCCTACGTCGCGCCGTCGAATCTCAACACCTTGCTTGCTTCGATTCCGCCTTATTGGGAGGCAGGTCTCAAACAATTTCACGAAAGAATGGGCGATCCGACCACGCCTGAAGGTAAGGCACAATTGGATCGTCAATCGCCGCTCAATCACGTTGATAAAATCAAAACTCCGCTGATGATTGTGCAGGGCGCAAACGATCCGCGCGTCAAAAAGGCGGAAGCCGATCAGATTGTCGTCGCCCTGCGCGAACGAAATTATCCGGTCGAATATCTGCTTGCGCCCGACGAAGGACACGGTTTTCAGCGTCCGGTCAATAATATGGCGATGCTGATGTCGGTCGAAAAGTTTTTGGCAAAACATCTCGGCGGACGTTTTCAAGACGGCGGCACACCCGAAGTTACGCAGCGTTTGAAAGACATCTCGGTTGATGTCAAAACAGTCACGCTGGCGAAAAAAGTTGACACGACAATGAAAGCTGCTGTTGATGTCAGCGGAAAATGGACACTGCTTGCCGATGCCAACGGACAAACCATTCAGATTGCGATGGACTTGAAACAAGCCGACGATAAATTTAACGGAACGCTTGATTCAATGCTCGGCGGCGGAACGGTCGAAAACGGCAAAGTCAGCGGCAATACCGCTCAGGGAATTGCCAAAGTTACCGTTCAAGGTCAGTCGGTCGAAATGAAAATGGAAGCAACGGTCGAAGGCGAAACGATGAAAGGCACACTCGACGGTCCTTTCGGGATGATTCCTTTTACTGCGACGAAGAATAAGTAGAAAAATCTTTAAACACATAGAAACAGAGGACACGAAAGAAATTATAAAAATCTATGTGTCCTCTGTTTCTATGTGTTTAAAACTTAGTTTACTGCTTGCGGCAACATTCCTTTGACTTCCTTGACGATTTTCTGCACGTCTTCGTGGTCTTCGAGCGCGATCATAAAAAAGTCATAGCTCGTCTTGAAACAAACCATTCCGTTGCCGAAAAACCACACGCCTTCGAGCAGCGGATTTCCGCCCAAAATCCAATCAATCGGTGCGCCCGTAATCGTTTTCGGGTTAACAATATTCGTCATCATCACCGCACCCGAAGCGAATGAAAACGCGCCGAGCAGCGGTGCGCCGAAATATTTGGCAATGTCGCGTTCAAACTGAATCCGCTCGGCTTCGGCTTTCGTCAAATCGCCTTCCGTAATCAAATTTTCCTGATCTTTCAGGTAATCGTTGAAAAGTTCGCCGACCTTTTTAACCGACCACGCCGGCAGTGCCGAATTGAAAAGCCAGTGCGAACTCAAGCCCGTAAAAACTACGCCGAGTCCCGCGCCGACCGCAACCGAAACGCCGGTCGCCGCAGCTTGCAGAGGTTTTTCCGCAATCCATTCAGATGTTTGCTGCAAAGTTTTCCAAGCCGAATCAAAGGTGCGTGTCCAACTTGCGCCAAAGTTGAAAATTCCCGAAGCGGTTTTCGCGCCCTTGTTGAATTTCTCGGACGCGTCTTCAAAGACTTCGCTTGCTTTTTCGGTCGCAATGGTAAAAACCTCACCGGCTCTTTTGCTCATATCTTTAACAACTTTTTCGGCTTGATAGGCGGTTGCGCCGAACGCGTCGGCGGCTTTTCCGCCTGCGTCACCGGCTGCGTCTCGGAGCGGTTCGCTCACTTCATAAACCTTTTTTGCGGTGTCTCCGGCAGTTCGGAAAGCAGTTTCGGCGGCGTTGACGGCTTGTTTACCGACATCGGATTTTTCGGCTTCGGTTTTGATTTTTTCCGCGCCGTCCTTTAAGACTTCCGCGCCTTTTTGGGCGGTATCCTTTAAGACTTTTGCGCCTTCTTCGAGTTTTTCCTTCAAGCCGATTTGCCTGTCGAAATCGTCGAATTTTTCCTTTGCCTCGCGCTGCCATTTCTCAAAGCGTTCTTTATAGTCGGTCATTTTTAATAATTCTCCGTTCGCTGCTAAAATTTTACGTTTTCATCAACCGTTTTGTTCGCTTTGATGCAAAAATTGCATCTAAACTTTGTATAATTACATCATTGACAGAAAGATTCAACTAAAATTGAAGCGCAGACAAAGATGTTCACACTCCAACTCAGTTTCAATTTATGGTAATCTGACTTCTTAAAATTATGCCTTTAGTGAAGTGTCCATCTTGCGGAAAAGAAATAGAATATAACGGAAACGAGTTTCGCCCGTTTTGCTCGGAACGCTGTAAATTGCTCGATTTCGGCGCGTGGGCTGACGAAGAATTTGCCTTGCCGACCGAGGAAACCGAACTTTCGGAAGAAGATTTTGAACAGATCGAACGCGCCCTGCGCGAAAAAGGAGAACTATGATTCCGGTAATTTTATCGTTTGCAATAGCGGAAGGAAGCGGTATAGGCGCAGTCAGCGGATTTGCCGTCTTCGGTGGCATCGCCTTCTTTCTCGTTCTCGTCGCAGTTGCTTTTATCGCCTATAAAATGCTGAAAAAAACCGTCAAAATGGCGGTGCGGATGGCAGTCGTCGTCGCAATTCTGGCGATTGCTTTTGTCGGCAGCATCGCGCTTTTATGGTTTGGTTCAGGCGCGGGAAATCATCCGGTTCCGCCGGCAACAACGCAAAAGCCTCGCTAACCGATTAATGCTGAAAAAAATAAAAAGTTTTTTCACCCGATACCGCAGTCTTTCGGGCAATGTTTTTTCTTTGAGTCTGGTCAGTCTGCTCAATGACACCTCAAGCGAAATAATCTATCCGCTGCTGCCGACGTTTCTGGCTCTGACGCTCGGTGCGTCGCCGCTTGCCATCGGAGTTATCGAAGGTTTTGCCGAATCGGTCGCCTCGATTCTAAAACTTTTTTCGGGCTACTTGAGCGATAGATTCAAAAAGCGCAAAGTTCTCGTCTTTATCGGTTACGCGCTGGCGAGTCTGACGCGCCCGCTTTTGTCATTCGTCGGCAGTTGGCAGCAGGTTTTAGCCGTTCGCGTAACTGATCGCGTCGGTAAAGGCATTCGCGGAACGCCGCGCGACGCACTGCTTGCCGATTCCGTGCCGCCTGAAAAACGCGGGTTAGCCTTTGGATTTAACCGCGCCGCCGACCATCTAGGTGCGGTGATCGGTCCGATTTGCGCGTTTGTTTTGCTTCGTTTTTTAGCCAGTGACCCGCAAAATCCGACGGCTCACGATTACAGTCAGGTTTTTCTTTTTGCTTCGATTCCGGTCATTCTCGGTCTCTTTGTCATCGTCTTTTTGGTCAAAGAAGAAATACATCCGCCGACCGATAAAAATGCGACGCTCACCCCGATTAAACTTTCCCTGAGCGAATTTGACTCGAATTTCAAACGCTACTTGATTGTCGTCGCGCTTTTCACTCTGTCGAATTCGACCGATGCTTTTTTGCTTCTCCGCGCCGTCCAATCGGGAATTGCGCCGACTGTTTTGCCGCTTTTATGGATGGTTTTGCATATTAGTAAGGTCATTTTCTCGCTGATCGGCGGCGATCTATCGGACAAAATCGGGCGCAAGACATTGATTTTTTCGGGTTGGATGGTTTACGCCCTGGTTTACGCAGGATTCGGATTTATGACCGCTTCGTGGCAGGCGTGGGCATTATTTATCATTTACGGCGTTTATTTCGGCTTGACCGAAGGAGTCGAAAAAGCTCTCGTTGCTGATCTGATCGCGCCGGAAAAACGCGGCACGGCTTACGGATTTTACAATCTCGCATTCAGCGTGACAGTTCTGCCCGCTTCGCTTCTTTTCGGATTGGGTTATGAAACTCTCGGCGCAACGACGACGTTTTTAATGAGCGCGTCCGTCTCAATCTGCGCCGCACTTTTATTATTAACCGTCAAAACAGAAGCCCGCGTTTAATGACGGGCTTTTCAGATTCAATTAAGGTACGAAAGCATTGGGAACGGGTTGGTCGCCGCTGCTGCCGAAATTTGCGATCAGCAGTCCCGCGCTTGACCGATTGATATACCACGTCGCCGTCGAAGGTCTGAAGATGGCGGTGTCCGCTTTTCCGTCGCCGTCGTAGTCACCCGGCGCAGGCAGATCGCCGTTCGCGCCGAACGGCACGGCATAGTAATTGGAATCTTCCGATTTCAGCACAAACCATTCGCCCGAACCCGGACGGTAAAAGGCGAGGTCGGTTTTTCCGTCGCCCGTGAAATCCTGCGCCAGCGGTTTATCGCTTGAGATGCCGAAAGTTGCGGCAGTCGTCGTGTTCGTCGCGCTGCGGTTGATCCACCACTGACCAGCCGACGGACGATAAACAGCGATGTCGGCTTTCCCGTCGCCGTCGTAATCGCCCGTTTGCGGAATGTCGCCGTTAATCCCGAATGAATAAAAGAGCGTTCCTCGCGTGCTTGCCTGAATATACCAAACGCCGGTCGAAGGGCGGAAGACCGCCAAATCAGCCTTGCCGTCACCGTCGTAATCGCCGGGTGCGGGAAGATCGCCCGCCGCGCCGAATGGAATCGAATAGAACGAACTATTCTCACTTCGCAGGATAAACCATTCGCCCGATGCCGGTCGCCAAATCGCAATATCTGTGCGTCCGTCGCCGGAGAAATCAGCCGGGACGATTTTGTCCGTACCTGAACCGAATTGGAGCGCGAGGGTTTGTGAATCGGAACTCTTGGAATACCACCACTGACCAGCCGCCGGACGAAAGATCGAGATGTCGGTTTTGCGATCACCGTCGAAGTCAACAAACGCGGGGCGGTTAATTGTCGTCGCCGTGCCGAAGACGGTGAAGCGGAATGCTGGCGAGACGGAAAATCCGTTGGCGGCGGAAGCATCCGTAACATACCAGCGACCGAAGAAGGTTTGCCCGACGAGCGATTGATTATCGGGAATCGCCAAAGAAATTGAACCGCTGCCGTTACCCGCGCCCGTTCCGGCGAGATTAATCGTCTGCCGCGTGAAGCTGCCCGCCGCCGGAATCGCAGAAGTTCCTGGATCGGTGGAATTAACCACTAAAACTGCATTTGAATTCCCCGACGCATTGGAAACGGCAACGGTAAAAGAAGGATTGCCGACAATCGGCGGCTCGATTGCCGTGACCGAAGGAGTCAAACCGCCGGAACCGGCAACACCGCTGCCGACAATCACGGGAACGCGTGAAGATTCACTAAAAAGTTGCGGACGGTCAAACGGCGGCAATTCATCCCGCACTCGCACATCCGTCAACGGACGTTTCAAAAATGCGACTAACGATGCTTTTTCTTCAGTGGTTAATCCGAGCGGTCGAATGATGCTGTGATCCACATTCGGCGCGTCGAAATCGCCGCCGCGATCATAAAATTCGACGACTTCCTCTAAAGTCTGAAAACGCCCGTTGTGCATATACGGCGCACGAAGTTCGACGTTTCTGAGCGTCGGAGTTTTAAATCTGCCGTTATCATCCGAACTTCCCGAAACAATCGCACGCCCTAAATCTTCGTTGGCGGGACGAACGCCGATATTATGAAAATTATTGTCGGTCAAAAGTGCGCCGCCGTGACAGATGCTGCACTGAACGGCGACAAAAAGATCGCGTCCGTTTTGTTCCTGCGTAGTCAGCGGCTCAATCTCCGATTCAGCTTTGTCGAGCGGCGTTCGGTCGGAAAAAAGGGTGCGTTCGTGGGCGGCGATTGCCATTGCAATCCGCGAAGGTGTTACGTCGGGCGTACCGAAGGCTTCTTCAAAAAGCTGCGGATAAGTTCGCCCGTTAATCCAGGTTTGCAGTGACGGCGGAGTATTTGAAGCGAGCGCAAGCGGTTTCGACTGGGAAATTCGCGCTGCGACCTGCGCCCAATCTCTGCCTGTATGTGCCATTTCGCCGGAACTGACCGGCGGACCTAAAATCTGGCTTTCGAGTCCTCCGCGAGACGACAAAATAACGGCATTCGTCAGCGGATCGCGGAAAATGTCGGAGGCGCGTCCGTCCCAAAACAAACCGCTGCGCGTGTAACCGGCGTTTAAATATGACGGAGCTTTGCGCGGCGTAACCTGTTCATTAAATTTGTAAATGCCTGAAAATGTATAAGTTCCATTGGCATTATTCTGTGGAACTCCGGGCGAACCGAAAACGTCGTCGGCAGTGTTAAAAGTGTTATCAAAGCCCGGATTTTTTGAACGAGAGTCGTTAAAAGTCGTGCGTGGATCGCTGCCGCCTTCGCTCGAACGATGGCAGGTTCCACACGAAACGGTTTTCGTCGAAGACATTTGTTCGTCCCAAAATAACGCTTTGCCGAGCGCGGCTTTGGCTGCCGTCAACGCATTTCCGTTTGGCGCAGTCGGCGGATCGAGCAGCGGGAAAGTTCCGTTGGAAACTATTCCGTTCGCGCGTATGCCTTGGTCAGCGGTGCTGAAATTACTTGCTGCCGCGCCGTTTTCGGCTTTTACCCAATAATAATATGTTTGTCCGGCGGCTGCCGTCGCGTCGAAAAAATAATTGGCGACGGTGGTTCCGATGTCGGTTGCCGATGCCGGATTATTTGCCGTGTTTCGGAAAATTCGGTAAAGAGATGCGCCGCGCATCGTGTCCCAGATGATTTCAACTTTGTTCGGATAACTTCCGTCCGAAGCATTTACGCCGGTCGGTGCGGCTGGTACGCCAACCTGTCCGCTGACCGAGATTATTGTCAGACGCGTCCCGTAGAACAAACCGATAACCACAATAAAACCTAAAAATACAAATAATTTAACGCGCTGCATTTTGTTTTTGTAACTCTCCGAAACTTGATAGAAGTGATTTTTTGAATTTGCAATAGCCAAATAATACAACATTACGCCACTGTTTGACGAAATATTTGTAATTAATCGGCAAAAAACGGAACGCGAACTTCAGTTCACAGGTCTATCGCGGAACAAATCGTTTTCTGTGATAGTTTCGTGGAACTGAAGTTCGCGTTCCGATAGAAAATTAACATTTATTTAATACCGGCTTCACACCATTTTAACGCGGCGGTAATATTCTCACTTCTTGAAAGGCAATCCTAAAAAAATTTATCAACGCCGAAACATCAGTCGCGCTGAACATAGCCGATTGATTTTAGGCTTTAAAAAACATTAAGAAACACGACTCTTTTGAGGAGACTTTTTATGAATCTATCGAAATATAAATCTATCTTGTCCGCGCTTTTAACGGTTATAGTTTTAACCGGCGCGGTATTTGCTCAATCCGACAACGCACGGTTGGCGGGAACGGTGACGGACAAAGACGGCGCGATTGTCGCGGGCGCAACCGTCGTCATCAAAAACGAAAAAACAGGTGAAGAAAGAACGGTTATCGCCAATGCCGACGGCACATTTCTGGTTGCTGCGCTCAAACCTTCAACCTACACGGTGACGGCAAACGCAAATAGTCTGGAATTTTCGCAGACCGGCGTTGAACTGCTCGTCGGACAGGAAACGAATGTTTCGGTCATTCTGCAAGTCAAAGGTGTCAACGCACAGGTTGATATTCTTTCTAATGAAGAACTCGCCGTCAATACTTCATCGGCAAGTTTGAGTGCCAACGTCAATCAGCGCGAAGTGCAGGGTTTACCGATTAACGGTCGCCAGCTTTCGCAGCTTTATCTGCAAGCTCCGGGCGCGGTCAACAGCGGCACGGGAACATTCGGCGACATTCGTTTTACCGGACGCGCCGTGCAGCAAAACGTCATTCGCTATGACGGCGTGGAAGGTTCGGCGATTATTGACGCTTCTCCCGGCAACTTGAACGGTGAAGTTCCGTCGCCGTTTCGTCTTCAGTCGAGTCTCGAAAACATTCAGGAATTTCGCGTTGATTCGTCAAATTTCCCCGCCGAACAAGGCACGGGAACAGGCGGACAAATCAATGTCGTGACCAAATCGGGCGGCAACCAGTTTCACGGTTCGGCATTTGAATATCTGCGCCGCGACGCGCTCGACGCACGAAACTTTTTTGACGGCGCGACCAAAAGCAAATTGACGCTTGACCAGTTCGGCGGCTCAATCGGCGGTCCGATCATTAAAAACAAATTTTTCTTTTTCGGTTCGTATGAACAATATCGTGGACGCTTCGGACTTAACTTTATCGAAGCCGCGCCGAGTTTGAGTTTGGCTCTGCCGGGCGCAGTAGTTCCGGGTTCAATCACTTCGTCAAATCCTGCGGGAACGCCGGTCAATCCTTTGATTCAGCCTTACATTACGGCATTTCGTTCGTCGAACGCGACTGTTTTAGGCGCGTCAACGACACCCGGATTTGATATTGTCCAATTACAGGACAACGAAAAAACCGACGAAAAGGCATTTGCTTTGCGGCTTGATTATCAATTAAATCCGCTGAACAAATTATATTTCAGATTTTTCCGCGATCAGGGAAAAGACATTGCACCTGAAGGAGTTTCGGGTCGGGTCGTAACTATCGAAGCTGTTCCGCAAAACGGTGTTTTCGGTTATCAGTCAATTCTGAACAACAGCGGTTCGCTGATTAATGAATTCAAACTCGGCTATAACGGAGCGCGAACACGCATCGGCGGAACTGCGCCGGTTGTCAACGGTTTGGATTTTTCAAATATCATTCTGAACATCAACGGCAGCGTTGCCAGCACGGGCATTGCCGGACAGGGACAATCTTCAGGGACTTCGATTCCGGGCGGATTGGTTCGCGCGAATTCGGCAACTAACGGACGCGGACAGCCTTACACGCCATATTCACTCAGTTTCATTGACAGTTTGAACTGGATTAAAGGCAATCACAACGCGAAATTCGGCGGTGAAATTCGCCTGATTCGACTTTACACCGACCGTTTAGGCGGAACGACTTACACCTTCTCCAGCCTCAACACATTTTTGGCAAATACGCCGGCTTCGGTTCAGTATCTCGGCGATGTCAGTGCGCCGAGTCCGTTTAATAACGGTATTGCCCGCGAACGACTTGCTAAACAGGAATATTACATCGGTTACGCGCAGGACGAATGGAAAGTGCGTCCCGGTTTCACTTTGAGCTACGGTTTGCGTTACGAATATTACGCGCCGCTGCGTGAAAAAGATAACGCGCAGGTTTTGTTCGATATTACGAACGGAACATTGAAACCGAATACCACGAAGGCGTTTCTGTCTTCAAAAAATAATTTCGGTCCGCGCATCGCGGCAACTTGGTCGCCGAATGTCGGCGGTGACGGATTTTTCGGCGGCGGCAAAACAATTTTGCGCGGCGGTTTCGGTATTTATTACGGTCCGGGACAAACCGAAGACCAAATTCAGCCGATTGAAAGCGACCGTGTTTCGTCAACAATTTCAGGTTCGACGATTTTTAACGGAACTCAATTATTAGCGTTTCCGTCAAACACCGCTTTGATTGCCGCGAACTTCGCCGCTAATCCGCTCAATCGTCAATATCAGCCGCGTGCTTATTCAAACGATTACAAAATTCCCGAAAGAGTTTATCAATACACTTTTTCGTGGCAGCAGCAACTGGGTTACGGACTCGTTTCGACCATCGCGTATGTCGGCAGTCAGGGACGAAACTTGTTTTTAAGAAGTGTTGCAAATAAAATTCTTCCCGGCAGCACTTCTATTCTCAACGGAACAAATTTACCGACCGGCGTTGGTATCATCAATCGTACTGACGCAACCGGCAGAGTGATTGGCGTGAACACGGTTCGGGAATTCGATATTCTTTCCGGCACGACGCAGAATCGTCCCTTTGCCGAAGTTGACTATAAAACATCAGGCGGCGATGACAAATATAATGCTTTGCAGCTTTCGGTCGTCCGCAGTTTCAGCAGCGGTTTGACGATGAATGCACAATATACTTTTGCGAAAAGCGAAGGTTTGACCGCCGGTTCAAACGAAGCCCGAACTTCGGCACAGCTTGATAATTTTGAAGCCGACCGGGGTAGAAACAACTTTGACGTGCGCCACACATTCAACATCAGCGCGTTGTATGAACTGCCAATCGGCAAAAACAAAAAGTATGATTTCGGCTCGACCGGCAACTTCCTGCTCGGCGGCTGGCAAGTCGGCAGTATCATCAATGCCCGAAGCGGCGTTCCGGTCGAAGTTCTGGTTGTTCGTCCCGATGTCGTCGCGCAGTGTCAACTCGCGGCGGGTTGTTTGGTTAACACAGGTATTAGCGGAACCACAGTTTCGACAACACTCGTCCCGAACGGCTATACGACCAATCTTCCGGGAGTCGGAAACGGCGCAGCAAGCGGAACAACTTTTAATGCCCCGCCGCTGCCCACAGGGTTTGTCGCGGTTGTCAATACACCCGGCGGCGGCGCATCGCGCAACATTCGCCGTCCAAACTTGGTTGCCGGAGTTAATCCGTATTTGAATAACGACCGTAACTTGATCAATCCGGCGGCATTTGCTGCGCCGACCGCCGGAACTTACGGTGATTTTTCGCGCAACCAACTTTCCGGTCCGATTTTCAGACAGGTTGATCTGATTTTGGCGAAAAAATTCCGCTTTACGGAAACGACGAATTTCGAGTTTCGTACGGAAGTTTTCAATATATTGAATCAGGCGAATTTTGCCAATCCGTCAACGACGCTGAATAATCCTCTGCCGACGTTTTCGCAAGTCAATCCGTCAACGACAAACGGTTTAACCGCACCGATTTTTACAGTCAACGCGAATTCGGCAACCGTGCGTCAGCCCGGACAAGCGTTTTCACAGGATGCAGCCGGTTCGACCTTCGGATTACTTCGTTCAACGGTTGGAAGAACGGTCGGCTTGGGAACAAACCGCCAAATTCAATTTGCCTTTAGATTAAATTTCTAAAACTAAGGTAGATCAATAAAAAGTCAAAAAGACGAGTCGAATTTCGGCTCGTCTTTTTGTTTGAACGAACGAGTTTAAGAATCCAAATATAATGAGAATCGGAATATAATGCTTCGCGGCAAAATTACTTGCACTCATCGAATATTCAAAATTCGTCAAATCTCCATCACCCGTCAGAATGATTTTTTTCATATAAATTCAATCTAAAAATGTTTCATATTTGTAACATTCTTGTAACATTTGATTGCTAGTCTGATTATCCACCCCAAAATTAAAGTCAAATTTTTATCAATTTTTTTGAGGAGAGACTGAAATTTTATGGCATCAACATCCGAAATTACGATTTCGCTGAATAGAAATTTAAATCCGGCTGATGAAAAGGCGGTGAGTTATCTAATGTCGCAATGGCTCGTTTACGACTTTAAAATCAATCGCAAGCGTTCGTCAGCCGAGATCAAACTCTTTCATACAACCGGCGCAACGCGTGATTTGATCAAGGAATTAGCCGAACTTTTCCCGAACGAAAGTTTGAAAGGAATGTAAAATAAACCGTCGGAACCGCCTGCGTCAGCGGGCGGGAAAATTCAATCCAAGCCAAATGCGCGGGTAAATAAAAATTTACCCGCGCATTTTCCGCAAAAGTCATAAAATATTAATTTTACCAGCCCGTTGCTGCAAACAATTCCGACATTGAATTATTTAACAACTGCCGTTGTGTCGGTTTTTTCCTTCGGGTCGTAAGGTTTCGCTTTATATTTCTGGACGGCATCCTGCGCGTTATCGTAATTGTCGCCAAGCGCGGCAGCTTTGTCATAAGCATCGGTAGCGCGCGGATGATCGCCTTTCGCGTCGTATGCGTTGCCCATTTTGATTAACGACCAAACGTGCAGCCACGCCGGACGCGCCACGCCTTGATCGCCCAAATCGCGGACGGCTTTGAAATTATCAATCGCCAGATCGTAATTTCTCTGCTGTAAAAACAACAATCCGAGATGATAATAAATCCACGCGTTTGAGCGATCTAATTTCAACGCGGCTTCAAACTGCTGCTGTGCTTCGACGTAGTTGCCGTCTTTGAACTGTTCGATGCCGCGCCGCGCGATTGACGAAACGCGCAGATCATCAGAGATTCGCAAAATTTTATAGTTCGGATCAATTATCAGTTCGAGCGGCTTGCCGGTTGATTCGATATTGAAATCCGCGCTTGCCTCATCAATGTTGACGGTCACGGTTTTGGAATTTTCGCCGCCTTCCGAACGAAGCTGAATTTCGAGCGGCAGACGCAGGTTATCGTAATTTTGACGAACCGTTCCGCGAGTGATAAATTTTCCGCCGCGTGTGCGGATAATAAGATAATCCGCTGTAAATTCGGGAACGCCCGTGCCTTCGACCCAACGCGCGAAAAAGTAGCGCATATTTGTTCCCGCAATCTCGCTCGTCAGTTTCTCGAATTCGTCAATCGAAGCGTTTTTGTCGCGGAATTTGTCAAGATAATTGCGAATTAACTGATTGAATTTCTGCTCACCGAGCGTATCGCGCAAAAGTTTGAAAACCATCGCGCCTTTGGCATACATAATATATTGATACGCTGTTGATTGGTCATCAAGGTTCGACGGCGCACGGACAAGCGATGCGGTTTGCTCGAAAGTCAACGATTTTTCCAACAATTCGCGGCGGATATTTTCGAGTTGAGCATCTTTCATCGTGCTTTCGCGCAGTGAAAACGCGCTGTATTCCGCCAAACCTTGCGACAGCCACGCATCGTCAAACGATTTCAAACCGACGGTCAAACCCCACCACTGCGCGGCGGCTTCACGCTGCAAGCGTTCCTCGACCGAATCGCGCGACTCGTCAAACAGACGATTCGCCATAAAAATCATTCCCTGTGCCGAATAATATTCAAGACTGTCATCATCAATCTGCGCGACGATCAATTTCTTGCCGCTGTTCGGTGCGCCGTATTTTTTCGTGTAAAAATCAAGTGCGCGACCGAGAGTTTCGCCGTATGACGCAACCAGCTTTTCGTTCGCGGCTTTGGTATAAAACTGCAATTCGTATTCGCCGAAACGCAAAGTCTTCGCCGTGTATTTGTCGTAGGAAAAATTACCGATCAAGGCAGGTTTCGACTGAACGAAATGATATTTTCCGCCCACGCTTGTGACCGGCGAATCGCTGTAACCGGCAAGTGTATATCCGGCGGGCAGCGAAATCGTGATGTCCGAAGTCGCGCGGTCAGCCGCGTAATCGTGAAACGGAAACCAACGTGCCGCATAAAGTAAATAACCGTTGGTCGCGCCGACGTAGGCGAGTCTTTTATTCAGCAGCGGTCCGCCTTCCGCCGACACCAAAACGCCGCTGTATTTGAAGCGCAGAGTCACCGGCGTTCCTGCCGCAACTGTTTCGCCTAAGTCAACTTTGACGCTCGGACCTAAATCAGAAACGCCAACGCGATCCTGAATAAATGTTACTTGATTCGCCGAAGTCGTCGCCACCGGTTTCGGCGTTGATTTAGTTTTCGGCGAAGTCGGCGAAGTTAAAACGGCGGACGAACTCTGGCGCGTAATGCTTTCGATATTAAGCGCACCGTTAAGTTCAAAAGCAAGGTTGCGCGTTTCCGCGACCGGCGTAAAAGTTACATCAACGGTCGCGTTAAGTTTGTTCTCGTTCGGCGCAAGCTGCACGTCCATTCGATAATTTGAAATGTCGTAAGCGGCGCGTTGAACCTGCTGCGCCGATGCCGCAAAAGTCAGGAAAACAGAGGCGGAAATAGCTGCAAACACCCGGAAAATATTTTTTCTAAAATTTCTCATTAATTTACCGTAACTTATAAAAATTTAACTAATTGTTTCGCTTGTTTATGATGTTTCAAAATGTCAATACGTTTGCCAGCGCAAAAATACTGTTTTAATCGCTTATAAAATCAACTGAAATTACTTTTTCGGCAATTTTCCTGCCGATTGCGACAACTTCCTGATGCGCCGGGTGATCGGTGTAAAAATCGAGCGCAGCACGGTCGGAATAGACAGCGACCAGTCCCGTATCGAACGAGCGTTCGAGATGCAAAACGTCCGCGCCGACGCTGAAACTCAAAATATTCGGAATCACATCGGGCAAACTTCGCAGTTTCGCACGATGATCTTCGCGTTCGTCTTCGGTTATTTCAGGCTTATATTTCCAACAAACAATATGTGTCAGCATAATCGTTAGTTTAGGAAGTTTGGGAAGTTTAAGAAAGTTTAGGAAGTAATTTTTTGAAACTTCCCAAACTTCTTAAACTTTCTAAACTTTCTAAACTTTCTAAACTTTCTAAACTCCACTTTCGCACCATTGGCGCGTTACTTCGTGGCGATATTCAAACATTTTATCTAATTTCGGGACAATCAAAAAAGGCGCGGCGAGATTTCCGAGGAAACTCATCGGCGGTTCGTAATAAACTTCGTCGCGCAAAATTGCGCCGTCGGCGTGCGGCAAAACGATATGCTGATGCCGCCATTTGTGAAACGGTCCCGAAATCTGCACGTCTTCAAACATCTTCGGCGGCTCGTATTTCGTGTGTTCGGCAACCCAGCGTGACGGAATCAGACCGAAAATCTTTTGCTCGATAATCGCCTGCGAACCGATTTTTGTGATGTCGGCTTTCTGAATAATTTTGGCGTTTTCCCACGGCGGCAGCAGACGCTCGAAAGCGTCTGCAAGCTCGTGAAACGCGAAAACTCGTTCGGGCGCGGCTTTGATGATTGATTCTTTGATAAATTTCATATTTCAGGAGCTTCTTCAAACGGTTTTAATTTATCGAGCGCGGGCGCAAAAAACAGCATCGCAAGCGCGGCGATCAACATTGAAACCGCGCCGGACAGTAAAACGTAGCGCACATCGTCCGCAAAGAAATTTTTGTTAACGTAATGCCAGAAAAACGCGGCGGAAATTTGCGGTAAAACGACCGATAAATTGAAGACTTTGAAATACGAATTAAGTAATTCATCATCTTCCGATTCTTCCGCTTCGGCAATTTTTTCAACTAAAGTGTATGGCGCGTTTGAAATGCTGCTCCACGCGACGGCGACGAAAATAAAACCGAAGAAAACCATAAATCTGCCTTGCAGAAAAAACAGCGAACCGAGTCCGACGCTGCCCGCGAACAGACAAAGCGCGTGAAATTTCGCCGCGCCGACGCGTTTGGAAATTTTCGTAATATAAAACGAGAAAATCGCCGCCAGACTGACGTAAAACGCGAAAGTATAACCCGCCCAGGTAATGCCCGATTCAAAATCGGCGGCGGTGTCGCCCGAATGAAAAACCGCCTGCGCGAAAAAAGGCGTGGCGTAAATCCACAGCGCGAACAACGCCAGCCAGGTAAAAAACTGCACGATGAACATCGGAAACAAATTTCTGAAAATTTTTACATACGGTTTCATCCGGTTTAATTTTTGGAAGGTTTATATTCGTTCAAAAAATCCGTAAATTTTTGTAAATTATATGTTTTGCCGTCTTCGAGTTCCGACGTATCTTTCGATTTAAGCAGTGCGCCGTCTTTTTCCAGCACGAAAAGATGCGGAGAACCTTCGGCTTCCGGGTAATTTGCCAGAAATTCCTTGTTTTCGTTTTCCTCGCTCATATTCACTTTCACCCAGACGAAGTTGTTTTCGCGCAGTTTGCCGAGTTCGGCGTTGCGGATCAGAAAATTGTCCATTTCCCGACACCAGCCGCACCATTCGCCGCCGACATCGAGGATAATTCGTTTGTTTTCGGCGGTCGCTTTGGTAATTGCACTTTTCAAATCGTCCGCCGCAATTCGCTTCGGATCGAATTTTTCGCGTTCGACCGTTTTGACCTCGGCGGTTTTGACGGCGGTTTGCGGCGCATTTGTCTGCGCGAAAGTCGCCGAACTGCTCAAGATGAACAGCGATAAAATATAGATAAATCTTTTCATATTTTCGATTGTAGTTTTTCGTTCAATAGATTCCAAACTTTTTCGATGTGTTTTTCTTCGACTTTGATGTTTCCAATCGAAAGCCGAATCGCAAACTTGCCGTTTAATTTCGTGTGCGAGAGATAAGCCGCGCCGCCGTGGTTGATTTCGTTCATTATTTCCTCGTTCAACGCGTCCAGATTTTCAACTGATTTCGGACAGGCGCGAAAGCAGACGAGCGCAAACGGCACGGGCGCGAGCATTTCAAAATTTGGTGAATCGTCAATCCGATTCGCCAGCAGACGCGCCAGACGGCAATGCTCGCGGAGACGATTAATCAAACCTTCCTGCCCGAAATAGCGCATCACAAACCATAATTTTAATGAGCGAAAACGCCGACCGAGTTGAATTCCGTAATCCATCTGATTCGTGACGGTTTCCGAAACCTTCAAATATTCGGCGACCAGCGAAAATGTCCGCTTGAGCAAATCCAAATCTTTGACATACAAAACCGACAAATCGAACGGCGTGAACAGCCATTTGTGCGGATTTGTGACAATCGAATCGGCGCGTTCCCAACCTTTGAAATACGGCTGAAGTTCGGGAATAATCGCCGCACTGCCCGCGTAAGCCGCGTCAACGTGGAGAAAAATTTTGTTTCGTTCGCAAATGTCGGCGATTTTATCAACCGGATCAATGCTCGTTGTCGAAGTCGTGCCGATGGTGGCGACAACGCACAACGGCAAATGTCCGGCGGCTCTGTCGTCAGAAATCGCTTCGCGCAATTTTTCCGCGTCCATTTCAAAGCGTTCGTTCGCCGGAATTTTGACGAGCGATTTTTGTCCGAGTCCGAGTAATATCACGGCTTTGTCAATCGAACTGTGCGTTTGTTCCGAGCAGTAAACCCGCAAAAGCGGCAAATCGGCGCGTCCGCTCATTCCGTTTTCGCGGATTCCCAAATTCAATTTTTCACGCGCCATCGCAATTGCGTGCAACGTCGAAATCGAAGCCGTATCGTAAATCAAACCGTGAAATTCGTCAGGCAGATTCATCATTTGCCGCAGCCAATCAAGCACGACAGGTTCGAGTTCAGTCGAAGCCGGCGACGTGCGCCAGAGCATCGCTTTCATATCGAAAGTCGCCGAAAGCATCTCGGCAAAAATGCCGACGGATGAAGTCGAAGTCGAAAAAAGCCCGTGAAAATTCGGATGATTCCAATGCGTGACGGCAGGCAGAATCAAGTTTTCCACATCCTCGAAAATCTGCGGGAAACTTTCGCCCGTGACCGGCGCAGATTTCGGCAGCGCGTTTGTCAAATCATTTGGCGCGTTCTGCGACAGCACGGGAAAGGTTTCGATCCGCTCAAAATAATCGGCGATCCAATCCACAATTTCGTGTCCGTGACGGCGAAAATCTTCCTTCGGCATATCGCCCATATTGATAACTTTTTCGTTCATAATTAAAATTTATTTAGGTAAATCTGCCTAAATGTCGAAAAGACACTCGACAGTTGATGTAATAAAAGTATAATATCTCAAACGATTAACTCGCCAACTTCAAAAAGTAAAAGATTTCAGTTTGACCGAAACTATATCTGATTTTCAGAGAAATATTTCTAACCAAAACGGGGAAATTTATGGCAGCGGAAGTTGCTCAAACGAACGAAACACAAGAAGGATTTATACGAGGTCTCGGACTTCTCGATTCGACGATGATCGTCGCCGGTTCGATGATCGGTTCGGGGATTTTTATTGTTTCCGCCGACATCGGCAGACAGGTCGGTTCACCGTTTTGGCTGCTCGTCGTCTGGATTGTCACCGGACTTTTGACGCTGATGGCGGCACTTAGTTACGGCGAACTCGCGGCGATGATGCCGAAAGCGGGCGGACAATACGTTTATTTGCGCGAGGCGTATTCGCCGTTTTGGGGTTTTCTCTATGGCTGGACGCTGTTTCTCGTGATTCAAACGGCGACGATTGCGGCGGTCGCGGTCGGTTTCGGTCGCTATTTGGGCGTTTTGTTTCCGCAGATTTCAGAAAGTAATTATCTAATCGAACCGCTCCGCGTCGGTTCGACGAGTTACGCGTTTTCGCTCTCGACAGCGCAATTCGTCGGAATTTTGCTGATCGCGCTGCTGACGTGGATGAACACGCGCGGTTTGAAGCTCGGCAAAATTATTCAAAATGTTTTCACGACCGCGAAAACAGGTTCGCTGATCGCGCTGATTTTACTAGGTTTAATCGTCGGATTCGTTTGGCATTCGGATATTGCGGGCGCGAATTTCGGAAACTTTTTCGCGGTGCGCGGCTCGCTTCAGGATGTCGGCGAAGGATTGACGGCGGCGACGGCGTTCGGTTTATTCGTCGGAATCTGCGTCGCGCAGACCAATTCGCTGTTTTCGGCGGACGCGTGGAACAACATCACATTTACGGCGGGCGAAGTGAAAGACCCGAAACGCAACATTCCTTTGTCGCTTGCTTTGGGAACGGGCTTGGTGATTACGCTGTATTTAATGGCGAATCTGGCTTATCTCGTAACGCTCAAATTTGAAACGATTCAGCAGATTCCGAGCGACCGCGTGGCATCGGCGACTGCGGAAGTGATTTTTCCCGGTTTCGGCGCGGTGATAATGGCGATTGCCATTATCGTCTCGACATTCGGCTGCAACAACGGTTTGATTCTCGCCGGTGCGCGCGCTTATTACGCGATGGCGAAGGATGGTTTGTTCTTTAAATCAGCGGGCGAACTCAACAAAAACCGCGTTCCGGCGTGGGGTTTGGTCATTCAGGGCATCTGGTCGGCGTTTTACGTTCTGCCGCGCACGGTCAAAACCGCTGCCGACGGCAAACTTTCCTACGGCAATCTTTACGGCGATCTTTTAACTTACGTCATTTCGGCGGCGTTGATTTTCTATATCTTAACGATTGTCGGAATCTTCATTTTAAGAAAAAAACGTCCCGACGCGGAACGCCCGTATAAAGCGTTCGGTTATCCAATAATTCCCGCGCTCTACGTCGTCGGCGCGGCGATTATTTTAGGCGTTCTGTTTATTTATCAAACGACGACGACGCTGCCCGGATTGTTTATCGTGCTGACCGGCGTTCCGGTCTATTTCATCTGGAAAAACATCTCAAAGGCAGCAACCCGCGCGTAAGCAAGGGTGCAAAATTTTTAGCAATCATAATAGTTTAGGAGGAATTGAATGTCACTTTTTAGAACAAAATCAATTGATAAAATCGTCGCCGAGTCTCAGGAAACCGGCGAGCATACTTTGAAAAAGACTTTGAGCGCATCGGCTTTAACCTTTCTCGGCATCGGTGCGATCATCGGAACCGGAATTTTCGTTTTGACCGGACAAGCCGCCGGCAAACACGCGGGTCCCGCAGTTGTAATCTCGATGATAATCGCGGGAATTGTCAGTTTGTTTGCCGCCTTATGCTACTCGGAATTTGCTTCCGCCGTACCGATTTCGGGTTCGGCTTATGCTTACGGATATGCGACTTTAGGCGAATTCGTCGCGTGGATCATCGGCTGGGATTTAATTCTTGAATACGCTTTCGGCGCAGCGACGGTTGCAGTCGGATGGTCGGGCAATGTCGTCAAACTGCTGGGTGCGCTCGGCATACCTTTTCCGGTCAGCCTCAGTGCCGCGCCCGGAACAAAATTTGTGACATTCACCGCCGATATGATTCAGAAGGTTGACGGGCAGAAAGTCGGCGATACGATTTTGCATCCGAACCTTGGTTTGAACGTCGTTACCGACGAGTTGACAAAGGCAATGTCGCAAGTCGGAGTAGCCGGACAAATTGACACGGCGATTTTTAATCTTCCGGCGTTTTTGATTGCGATTGCCGTTGCCGCGCTGTTAATCAAAGGCATTCAGGAGTCGGCGAGTTTCAACTCGGTGATCGTAATGGTCAAGATTGTCGTTGTCATCTTGTTTATTATCGCCGGAATCGGATACGTCAATATGTCGAATATCGGAATCGGCTGTGCGTCGGGAGTGAACGGCTGTGCGGCATTTATTCCGCCTAATACGGGAACTTTCGGTGAGTTCGGGATCAGCGGTATTTTTACCGGCGCGGCGGTTATTTTCTTCGCCTACATCGGTTTCGACGCGGTTTCGACCGCCGCACAGGAAGCGAAAAACCCGCAGAGAGATATGCCGCGCGGCATTATCGGATCGCTTTTAATTTGCACGGTTCTGTATATTTTGGTTTCGGGCATTATGGTCGGACTGATTTCCTACACGCAGCTTAAAGGCGAAACCGCGCCAATCGCTGCCGCGATGGGAGCTGCCGCGAATCAAGCCGCCGATGGAACATTTATCAAGACTTTGCTGAATTCATTCAAATTTATCGTCCTGATCGGCACGGTTCTGGGACTGAGTTCGACGATGGTCGTGATGATGATGGGACAGCCGCGCGTTTTTTATTCAATGGCAAAAGACGGTTTACTTCCGGCGTGGGCGGCAAAAGTTCATCCGAAATACCAAACGCCTTATATTACGACAATGCTGACTGGCGCAATCGTCGCAATTATGGCGGGACTCGTTCCGATCAGTTTGCTCGGCGAATTGGTCAGTATCGGAACTTTATTCGCGTTCGTAATCGTCGCCATCGGCATTTTGGTGATGAGAAAAACTCAGCCGAATCTGCCGCGTCCTTTCAAAGTTCCGGCGGTTTGGATCGTCGCTCCGCTTTCGGCAATTACGAGTCTGCTGTTGATGGCGAGTTTGCCTCTCGACACTTGGCTGCGGCTGATAATTTGGATGGTGATCGGCGTAGTAATTTATTTTGCTTACAGCAGAAGCCACAGCAAATTAAATAACCCTGACAATTAAGTTATAAAACTTTGGTCGAATGAAAAAAAGGAAGGCGATTCAAACTGAAATCACCTTCCTTTTTTTGTTTGATTTAACCGAAGTTTATTGATCGCCGGTGTTCGGCGTTTTATCCGCGCCGTCGAGTTTTTCGATGACATCGTTATAGATTTTGATGTCGCCGTTTTGTTCCATCTTCTGACGAACCGCCGCGAGATAGTCCGAGAAAACTCCGCCGCGTTTTTGCTGAACCATCGTTTCGACAAGTTGGTCGCGCTGTTTTGCAAAATCGTCCATATTGGCATCTTCGCGTTTCGTCACGCCGACGATATACCAATTGTCACCGACCTTGAGCGGCGTTTTCGTAACTTCGTTCGCCTTCAAAACGTAAACCGCATCTTCCAACGCTTCATCAGTCGAAGCCGACGGTCCCTGTCCGAGCGGTGAACCGACAATGTAGCCTTTCTGATCCTGCGCCTTCAAACCTTTCGCGGTTGCCGCTGAATTTAAATCGCTTGCCGACGACGCGCCCGAAGCGATTTGCTTGGCGATTTCTTCGACCTGATTTCTTGCCTTTTCGATTTTAACCGTTTCGGCGACCTGCGATTTTACCTCGTCAAACGTCGCATCGCGCGGTTCTTTCTTTTCAACTAAAAGAGGAATCGCAAAGCCGTCTTTGACCGGAGTTTTTTCGCCGACATCGTTCGCATTTTCGAGTTTTGAAATGCCTTCTTCAAACTGCGGCGAGATACCGATATTTTCGATATTATCGCCCTGTTTGACGAACGGCGTTTCGCGCACCATTTCGGAGACGCTCGTATTCGCCTGCACCGCAAATTTTTGCGCGGTTGCCTGCACATCCTTGGTTTGTTTAAGATCGTCGTCAACTTTCTGCGCGAGATCGGCAACGACTGCATAAGCCTTGCGGTTTCTAAGACTGACCTCCAATTCTTTTTTCGTGTCTTCAAAAGTTTTGGCAATCTCTTTACCGCGACGGAAAATATAATAATTCGCGCCCTCTTTGATCGGTTCGGTGACTTCACCCTCCTGCATCGTCAAAACGCGCTGTGAAGGCGGCAAAACGGCATTCGGGTTGTTTTGCAGATTCGGATTGTCGCGGATCAAAGTCGGCAGTTTTCCGCCGGTCGCTTTGGTTGCTGCATCTTCCGAGTAACCTCTGACGAGTTCGGTAAAGGCTTCTTCGCTACTTTTTCCGCCGTCTTTTTTCGCTTTTTCGACAATCTGATTGGCTTTTTCCAAAATCTGCGCTTCAAACTCCGGTTTCGGAATTCGCAGAACGACTTGCTGCGCTTCGACACCCTTTGATTTTTTGTCGGCGGGAATTTTGTCGAATTCGGCTTTCAAATCTTCATCGGAAAGCGGAATTTTTTCGCCGGCTTTCGACGTATTCAGAAAGATATAACGAATCTTTTTCTGCGGGACGCTGATATAATAACTCGCCTTATTTTTGTCGAAATAGGCTTTTAGTTCTTCATCGGTCGGCTTGATCGTCTGGGAAAGTTCGGCGGCACTGACGGAAACGTAATTAACGTCGAACTTCGTATTTTTGCGCTGAAAATCTTTCAAAACTTCATCTTCGGAAGCAGTCACACCAGCCGTTATAAATGCTTCGAGTTTCTGCCCGCTGATCTGATCGCGGACACTCTGCTCATACGCGGCAACGCTGCCGGCTTGTCCGGCGGCATTTTCCTCGTAAGTTTGCTGGTCAATCGCCGTGCCGTCTTCGGTCTTGAGACTTTTACGAATCTCGGCGGCGACTTCTGCATCCGAAGCGCGCAGTCCGAGCCGATTGGCTTCAAGACGAATAATACGCTGCCCGACCAGCGAACTTATCAAATACTTCGACGGCAAACTCGCGGCGCGACCTTGTTTGAGCGCGGCAAGATCGCCCGAAGTAATTTTTTCACTGCCGACTTTCGCCGCAGTTTCTCCGGCTCCGGCAATGCCCGCCGGATTCGCGTTATTTGACACAACGCTCGTGATGCCCCAACCGACGAGGCTGATGACCATCAAAATACCGAAAAGCAATAGAACGAAATTTCTGGTTTTTTCCAAACGACTGAAAAACTTTAACATTTTTAGATACCTGTTTTATTTGAAGAATTGAAATTAAATTGTCTTGTTGGACAAACCGCGATTATATCAAGGTAAAAGGCAAAAGGTAAAAGGTAAAAGGTAAAAACCACCCTTAAAATCGCAATTTTTAACGATAATCAAAATGTTTTCCGAACAAAATTCGTCAAATTGTTTTACTTTTAACCTTTTTCAATTTACCTTTTACTTTTTCCCCTTTACCTTTTACGCTTTAATTTATGGAGTATCCTTTTTGGGTTTGGATTGTTTTCTTTGCTGTTGTGTTAATTGCTCTGGCGGTTGATCTGGGCATTGCCAACCGTCATTCGCACGCGCCGACGCGCCGCGAAACTCTGGCGTGGAGCGCAGTCTGGATTTCGCTTGCGCTGCTCTTTAACGCTTTTATTTACTGGCAGTTCGGCGGTTTCAAGGCAAAGGAATTTCTAACCGGATACATCATCGAACTTTCGCTCTCGGTTGATAACTTGTTCGTCTTCTTATTGATTTTCAATTTTTTCAGAGTTCCGAAAAAATACCAGCACCGCGCACTTTTCTGGGGAATTTTTATGGCGTTGGTGCTGCGAATGGTGATGATCTTCGCCGGTGCGGAAATGGTTGAAAGGTTTAGCTGGATACTTTATTTTTTCGGCGCATTTTTGATTTACACAGGACTCAAAATGTTCGGCGATGACGATGAATTTAACCCGGAAGACAGCGCGATTGTCCGCCTGACGACCAAATTCGTTCGCATTTCCAAACATTACGACGGCGAAAAGTTTTTTATCATCGGCGAAGACGGCAAACGCGCCGGAACACTTCTGTTACTGGTTCTAATCGTTATTAATGTCGCCGATCTTGTATTTGCGGTTGATTCGATTCCGGCGATTTTCGGCATCACGACCGACAAATTTATCGTTTACACTTCAAACATTTTCGCCATCCTCGGTTTACGGACATTTTTCTTCCTCCTGCTCGATATGGCAGAGAAATTTCACCTGCTCAAATACGGTCTGGCATTTGTATTAAGTTTTATCGGTGTCAAAATGCTCTTGCCACTTTTGGCACAAGGAATGATAATGTTATTAGGCGGAAACGATTCGGGTTTCGGTCATTTTCTGCAAAGATACTTGCAGCACGACTTTGAACAGACTGTCATCAATATCTCTCTCGGAATCGTTGTCGGCGCAATTGCGCTTTCAATCATATTTTCGCTGATTTACCCCGCGCCGCCCGAAGAGAAAATAGACGAAGAAGTCTAAACTTCCGCATTATCCGAACTTTTTAATGGAAAGTAAATACCGCAAATTTTACGTCGAATGGTGGAAAATCAAACGCAGCACGGTTTATAAACTCGCGGCGATAATCCTCTTTGTCGGCGCACTCGGTTACGGCGGCTGGTGGATTTTGAAGAGCAATTGGCTGGTCGCCAAACCCGAAACGATCAATGTTCCAAAGGACGCGGCGCAGGTCATTTCGTTTGAAGGCGATGTGCGAATCATCCGCGCCGCGACGCGTGAAACGATTTTGATTACGCGTCCGACTTATGTTTCGGCAGGCGACACGATTCAGACACAAGCCGATGGACGCGCCAAAGTGCAGATGATTGACGGCTCGATTCTTTCGGTTCGCGCCAATTCGACGGTTGTGATCCGCGATAGCAATTCGCTGTTCGGCGGTCCGAATGTCCGCGTTACGCTTGACGATGGTCAGATCAATGTTCGCACCGAAGATCAGCCCGCAAACACGCAAAATGTCGTCGAAGTCCGCGAATCTGAAAATAAAATCAATCCGCAGACGGATGCGAGTTTCGGAATCAATCATCAATCCGGCGGCGGCGAAATTCGCATCAGTCGCGGGAGTATTGAAACAACCGTCGGCGGCGAGAAAACCGTCGTCAAGGAAAACGAATTCGCCGCGCTTAACGAAGGAAAAATCGCCGGTAAAGAAAAACTGATCGCGCCGCCGGTGCATAATTCGCCGTCGTCGAACGAGCAAATTGTCGGTTCGCAAACCGGCGCGACGGACATCGTTTTTCGCTGGCAGAGTCCTGATATAAATTCGGCTTTGACATATACTTTGCAGGTCGCCAAACTGCCTTCATTTACGACTGATTCGATGGTTATCGAACGACCGAATTTGACGAGTCCGAACTTTACTTACGGCGGTTTGCTACCTGGAATTTATTACTGGCGCGTGCAGGCGAACGCCGGTTCGGGACAGACGAGCAACTGGAGTGAACAGTGGAAATTTACGGTTATTAAGCGCGAAGGCAGTCAGTCAATCGGAGCAACCGATTGGCAAACCGAATCACTCGGCGGCAAAGTTTATCGAATCAGCGGCAAAACGCAGTCCGGCGCGACGGTTCGCGCACAGGGAAATCAAACTTTCGCTACGGGCGACGGCTCGTTTCTGCTGCAAATATCTTCGGCGACTGCACAAACAACCGTCGAAATCAGCGACGATAAAGGCAATCGCAGCAGTTTTATTTTGAATCTAAGTAGCGGGAAAGTTGTTAAGCAATTTTAAGGAGATTTCGGCTTTTAGTTTTGTGTTTTTGGTCTTGATTATTGGAGTAATTGTTGATTTTCCTGACTAAAAACCAAAAACCGAAAACCAAAAACTAAAAACAATCGGCGCAAATCACACACATACACACGAACGGCGCGGCGCGGAGAGCATCAATAAACTGAAGATCGCGCTCGTCTTAACGGCTGTCTATATGTTTGCCGAAGCAATCGGCGGCTGGCTGACAAATTCGCTCGCGCTGCTTGCCGATGCCGGACATATGTTGACGGATGTTGCCGCGCTGACGCTGACTTTGGCGGCAATTTGGTTTGCGTCGCGTCCGGCGACGGCGAAAAAGACTTTCGGTTATTATCGTTTGGAAATCTTAGCGGCGTTTATTAACGGCATCGCGCTTGTTTTAATTTCGCTGTTCGTGATTTACGAAGCCTACGAACGCTGGCAATCTTCGCCCGAAATTAAGGGAACTGCGCTGACGATAATTGCGGTCGGCGGATTGATAATCAATCTCGTTTGCGCGTGGCTGCTGCACGGCGATCACGAACACGATTTGAATATGCGCGGCGCGTGGCTGCACATAATGGGCGACGTTCTCGGTTCGGTGACGGCAATTACGGCGGGCGCGTTGATTGTCGCGTTCGGCTGGTTGTGGGCGGACGCGCTGTGTAGTGTTTTGATAAGTTTGATTATAATTTTTGGCGCGTGGAATTTAATTAAAGAATCGGTCAACGTCCTGCTCGAAGGCACGCCCGCACACATCAATCTGAAAGCTGTCGAGGAAACAATTCGCCAAACGGCGGATGTCGAAGACGTTCACGATCTTCATATTTGGACGATCACGTCGGGAATGGAAGCCTTGAGCGTTCACATCATCCACCGCGAAACCGTTTCGCAAAAAGCGTTACTGCAAAACGTCCGCACGAAACTCCACGACGAATTCGGCATTGACCACCTGACGATTCAAATGGAAACCGTCGAACAAGAATTGGACGCGCATTCGTGTTTTTCAGGAACGAATTGTTTCGACTCGGAAATAAAAGTCAGGGCAACGAATAACTAAATGACTGGAGCGCAATCCGTCCCGGTTGCATTGAGCGTTTGCTTCAAACGCGAACAAGCGTCAGTTTTCTGTAAAGTTGAAAGAAGCAAAAGTCGTTTTCACGCTCTGCGCTCATTGCAACCGGGACGGACCCGCGCTCCAGTCAAATCAATTTTATGCCGACCATTCAACTTCGCTACGGAAAAACTCAAATTCCCTTTGAATACGACGAAAATCAATTTGAAATTTTAGGCTTGGAAAAACAATCTTCGCCGCTGACGGACGCGCAGATCGGCGAAAAACTTGACAATCCGATTGATTCAAAACCGCTCGAAGAAATCGTCGGCGCAGGCGAAACTGTTTTGATCGTCGTGCCGGATGCGACACGGCAGACGGCGAGCGGACAGGTTGTAAATTTGCTCGTGCGCCGTCTGATTGCCAACGGCACACTGCCTTTTGAGATAAATATCATTTTTGCGACGGGCATTCACCGCAAGGTTTCAACCGATGAAAAACGCGAATTGCTCACGCCGTTTATCTTTCAGCGCGTCAAAACTCTCGACCACAACGCCAAAGATTTAATGCAGATTGCCGGACTCGATTCAAACCAATTCGTAAATTTAGGCGAAATCAACCACGCGCCGATTGAATTAAATAAGGCTTTAACAGAACACGATCACGTTATCATCGTCGGCGGCATCACGTTTCACTATTTCGCCGGATTCACGGGCGGACGCAAACTGATCTGTCCCGGACTCGCTTCCGAAAAGACGATTTCCGCGACGCACAAACTCGCCTTCGACTGCGAAACAAAATCGCGCCGCGCAAATGTCAGCAGCGGAATTTTAGACGGAAACGCCGTTCACGAAGCCTTTATGGAAGTGACGGCGAAGATAAATCCGTCATTTTCGATCAACACAATCGTCAATGACAAAGGCGAAGCCGTCGAATTATTCTGCGGCGATTGGATTAACGCTCATCGCAAGGCTTGCGAATTTTACGCCGAAAATCACACCGCCCGAATCATCGAAAAACGCGATTTAATAATCGTCAGTTGCGGCGGATTTCCGCACGACATTAATTTAATTCAAGCGCACAAAGCCCTCGAAACCGCCGCGCAAGCCTGCAACGACGGCGGCACAATTATCTTCTTAGCCGAATGCACCGACGGTCTAGGCAGAAACGATTTTCTCAAATGGTTTGAAGCCGCAACAAGCGAACAATTAGCCGAAAACCTCTGTAAAAATTATCAGGTCAACGGTCAAACCGCGTGGAGCCTGCTTAAAAAAGCCGAACAATTCAACATTAAAATCATCACAAACTTACCCGAAAACGAAACGCGCCAAATGCGTTTGCAAAAGGCGCGTGATTTAGATGAAATTTTGTCTGATAAAAAGTCAAAAGGTTATATTTTACCTTTCGGCGCGAAGTTTTCGATTAAAAATTAATAAACCTTTATTTTTTAATAATTCGATAAGAATCAATCGCTTTCAACAATTCTTGAACCCGCTGTTTGTTGGTTCCATTCACAAATAAATGGTTGACAGGATTACCGTCTTCGTCCAAAATTAGAGTTTCATAATTATAATAAAATTCATTACCTTTCCGACTTTTCCAAATGTGCCACTTAATTGCTTTATTGCCAAATTTTGCTTTTTTAGTTTTAGCATTTTTAGGCGGGTTAAAATTGGGATTGTTTCCGGAATATATTCCAAGAAATGCTTTTTCGTTCGATTCGGGTTTATTTAGGGAAATATATTCAACACCAAAATCAGGTCCGTTTGATTCTTCTTTCTTATAATTACCGAAAACATCAATAACTCCGCCAAAAAAGCCAATCGACTTAACAAAAAGAATGCTTTGAAAAATTTGTTTCGCTGTTTCCAATTCTTTTTCACTTTTAGTTTCGACAGTCATATTTAATGAGGTTTTCACTCTGTCCTGCGCTTCATATATCACGACATACAATCCGGCTGTAAACTCTCGACCGTTTCGTGCATCTTTGTAGGTAACTAACTGCGCCTTTTTGCTGTCAATTTCTTTAAATTCTTCCTTAAAATCAACTTTCGTTCCGTCATTTTTGTAAGCATTGCCATAAGAACCGTAATCAATACCAATTCTCATCTTCGTGCTTTTGAAACTTACAACACAAAAATCAATACCTTTAGCGTATTGATTCTTTAAGTCTATCGGTATCAAGAGTTTAATCTCGCAAACACTAATCTTTTGCCATCCGGTTGGGACTGTTAAATCTTGCGCGTAGATGTCAATAACACCAACATAAATATACGCGAAAGCCAAAATTACAACGCTGAGTAATCGAATCATACGAATTAACCAAAAAATGTTATAAAAATGGGGTTAAGATAAGTAAAAAGTGGCAAGGCACAAACTAAAAGATAAAAATAACGCCAAATGAAAGTCGTCATTTTTGCCTTACGTCCAGTTAATTATTAGACGGTAAGTTATTCATTTGTAGTGTAGATTCCGACTCGCCAATTTCCATCCTTTTCAAGAATTAAACTGAATGTTTCAAAAATGTCTTCCTGATTATCAAAAGAACTTTGGTAATTGAAAATTGCACCTGAATTATCCGGGAAACCACTTAGCGATTTAACCAAGGACGTGTTGAGCAACTTTCTCGACTTTAACTTTCCAAAAGGCTTGCGCTCAGTCGTCCAATGAGTAAACCAAAATTTTTCGTCAAAGAATTTCTTTGCAAGCGGTGATAATTCGCTGTAACTTTCCTTATATTTGCCGGCATCCCACAATAGCATCCAATCTTCCAAAACTTTTTGCGCGGCTGCCATTGATTTATCGGAGTCGGTGATCGGTTTGCCGGTTTTGGAAACAAATCTCAATGATTTAACATAATTCTCGAACAGCAAATGATCTTCTTTTTTGTATAAAACCTTTGAGATATGTAAATCAACCCAATAACCGATTTCGACAAATTCCACATACATATCCAACATTTTAACGGGTTGATTTTGAATTGTCGGACGATAAAACTCAAAATAGCTGACCTCGCCGATTTTGGACTGAACGACATCCTGGATTTTTCCCCAAGACGGATTGCCGGTTTTCCAAACAAAATCTCGACATTCGAGACTCGTTTTGCACTTAACCGCCGGTTCGATAAACAAAGAAACAGTCATACTGTCTTTTTCGTTTTGCAAGAGAAAATAACCGGATTTATTGTCGCGCTTTACTTGTTGATCTTCGATAGCGAAATTTTTGCTGTCAAGATTTACCATCCAAGGCGCGTCGGAAGTCGTAAAAGCGACCCGATCTTCAGTGACAGTCTGAGCCGCCGCAAATCCTTGAAACAGAGAAAGTATAATAATTGACAAAGAAGCGAATTTTTTAAGCATAATTGGAGATTGATAAATTTAATTTGCCTTCTTCACTTCAAAAGTTCGCGCAATCGAATCGGTTTGGTTGCGGATGGTGATGAGTTTCTCCTTTAAGCCGTTGAAGCGCACAACGTAAACGGTGGTCGGATTGACTTTGAGAAAGTAAAATCTGCCGCTCATATTTCTGCCTGAACGCAGAAATTCAAAGTTGAAAATCGAACCGCGCAAATTTCCCGCGAAATTCTCTTCTTTGCCGGCGACGTAGCCTTGCAGAAATTTGAGTTTTTCTTCTTCGCCCGCAATGACATCCGACATTAAATCGTTGGCTTTGATGCTCAGTTTACGGATTTCGAGATGCCCGTTAGCGCGGTCGCCGAAAACGTATTCGACATTCGGACTCGTTGTCGAAGGTTTGACAGTCATTTTCCACGTTTCATTTGGCAAATCGAAAGAGTAATCAACATTCGTATCGCTGAAGGTCGAGTTTTGGGAAAACGCCGTAAACGCCAAAAACAGACCGATAACTGCGGAAAACAGAAACGAAAACTTATTTAACTTCATATTTTTCTTTCCTTCGGATAAAAAATCAACCTTCAAATTATAACTGATTTTTTGATAAACTTCGATTATTTTAGATGTGTTTTCCCCGGCGGTTAGTTGTCTGACAGCAAAAACGGGCAGAAGCCCGCGCGTGAGCAAGGGCGCAGTTAAAGTTGAGCGTCTGCGCCCTTGCTCACGCGCGGGCTTCTGCCTCTCGCGGAAAGACTTTTTAAACAATTTTTCGCCTTTTTCAAAACCTCGAACGTCTAAGCTAACAGAAACATTTCGCGCGTGGCGAAGCAATCATAAATTTTTGAGGTTTTAAAAAGATGAAAAGAAATTACTCGTTGATTCACAAATTCACCGCACTGTTAATGGTTTTGGCGATGTGCAGTCCGATTTTCGCGTTCGGCGATAACGGGATGAACAAAAAAGACAAGCCGCTGACCGAAGAACAAAAAATAATGCACGTTCTCAATCGTTTGGGTTACGGTGCGCGTCCCGGCGATGTCGAAAAGGTCAAGGCGATTGGTTTGAACAAATACATCGAACAACAGCTCAATCCCGATTCGATCAGTGATCCGGTCGCCGAATCGAAGGTTAAAAACCTCGAAGTTTTTAATATGACGACCGCCGAAGTTTTCGCCAAATATCCTAATCCGGGCGCACTGCTTCGTCAACTCGAAGGCGGCAAAAAGAATCTTCAAAATCAGACGAATAACAATCAGGCAGACGTAAATAATCAAAACGCCGACCAGCAAATGACGGACAAAGACAAACAGGAACGACAGGCAAAATTGCGCGATTATTACAAGGAATATGATCTGCGTCCGGCGAATCAACTCTTTCCGCAGATCACGGCAAATCGTGTGCTTCGCGCCGTTTATTCGGAAAAACAACTGCAGGAAACGATGGTTGATTTCTGGCAAAACCACTTTAACGTCTATGCCGGAAAAGCCGCCGTGCGCTGGTATATTCCGAGTTATGAGCGCGATGTGATTCGCAAAAACGCGCTCGGAAATTTTAAGGATTTGCTCGTCGGAACGGCGCAGCATCCGGCGATGCTTTTCTTTTTGGACAATTACCAGAGCATTTCGCCGAACGCGCAGATGAACAATAATCGCGGCAACGGTCGCCTTCAAAAGATGGTTCAAGACGGCACTTTGACACCGCAAATGCGCGAAAGAATCAAACAAAATCGCGGTATCACGGACGCGCAGCTTGACCAACAGTTAAATAAAATGAAAAACGCTCCGCAGCGTCAAAAACGCGGAATCAACGAAAATTATGCGCGTGAATTGATGGAGCTGCACACGCTCGGCGTTGACAACGGTTACACGCAAGCCGACATCGTGGAAGTCGCCAAATGTTTTACCGGCTGGACGATTGCCGATCCGCGCGGTTATACGAAAGCGGCGGCGAACGAGATCAAAGGAACGGAAGACAAGCGTTTGCAGCGTTTACAGCGTCAAGCCGGAGTTCCCGACGACGTTGAATCGGGCGAATTTTATTTCAACAAAAACTGGCACGAAGCGGGAACAAAAACCGTTCTCGGACAAAAGATCAACGATGGCGGCGTAAATGACGGCTTGAAGGTAATGGACATTCTCGTCAGCCAACCGGCAACCGCAAAATTTATCGCCCGCAAACTCGCCGTTAAATTTGTCAGCGACAAGCCGAGCGACGAACTCGTCAACCGCGTTGCCAAAGCCTTTTTAGATTCAAAAGGCGACATCAAAACAACGCTTCGGGCGATTTTTACGGACAAGGAATTTTACGCGCCGGAAAATTACCGCGCCAAGATCAAAACGCCGTTTGAACTCGCCGTCAGCGCGATTCGCACCATCGGCGCGGACACAAACTCGAGTCCGGCAATCTTAGCAATGCTCAACAAATTGGGCGAAGTTCCCTACGGCTACCAAGCTCCGACAGGTTATCCCGACACGGCGGAAGATTGGGTCAACACGGGCGCGTTGCTCGAAAGATTAAACTTTGCGGTCGCACTTGCCTCAAACCGAATTCCGGGAACCAAGGCTGATTTGAAGCAGTTTGAAGCGAAAGACAAATCAGGAATTTTGGATAAAACCATCGCGGTCGTTTTGGACAACGAAATTTCGCCGGCGACGAAAGCGACGCTTTTAAAGCAAATCGAACAGCCGCTGCCGGAAGTAAAAACGCCCGACGAAGTGAGCGATAATCTCGAAATGCCGAATATGCGCGGCGGACAAGGCGGCAAAGGAATGAACCGCCAAGCGCGTCTGCTTGCCCCAAGCGGAAATCCTGATGTTTTCAAAATTGTCAGTCTGGTTTTGGGAACGCCCGAATTTCAGCGGCAATAAAAGACAAAATCATTTCGTGATTTAACGAAAATAATCTGACTAAATCAAACTTCCGTGCGTCTAAATTATAGCTGAATTAAGCACGAGTTTTTATATTCAAGAGGTAAGCAATTATGGACAGACGATATTTTTTGAAAGCAAGCGGAATCACTCTGGCAAGTTTCGGTTTGATGGCAACCGCGCCGAATTTTTTGCATCAATTTGCCAACGCGCAAACGCTGACCGATAAAAATGGTAAAAAGAAAATTCTCATCACGATCTTTCAGCGCGGCGCGGTTGACGGTTTGAATATGGTCGTCCCCTACGGCGACAGTGAATATTATAATCTGCGAAGCAATATTGCCGTTCCAAAACCTGATAAAACTGACGGTGCGGTTAATCTTGACGGTTATTTCGGGCTTCATCCGTCGCTCAAACCGTTTGAGACGTTATGGAATAATAAACAGCTTGCAGTAATTCATTCGGTCGGTTCGCCGGACAATACGCGCTCACACTTTGACGCGCAGGATTATATGGAATCGGGAACGCCGGGAAACAAAGGCACGACTGACGGTTGGCTCAACCGCGTTTTGCAAACCAGTGTTGAAAAAGACGCGTCGCCGTTTCGCGCCGTTTCGATGACACAGCAGCTTCCGCGTTCGCTCTACGGTCGTGCGCCGTCAATTGCGATGTCGAATCTCGCCGATTTTGCGATTCAGGCGGGCGTTTACACGCAATCCGTTCAGGGCGGTTTTGAAGGCGTTTATCAGCAAACGAATTCTAAAGACAGTTTGGGCGAAACCGGAAAGGAAACATTTGAAGCCGTTAACTTTTTGAAAAAATCGAACCCGGCACAGTTCAAACCTGAAAACGGAGCGGTTTATACAAATACGCC
Organism: Pyrinomonadaceae bacterium; assembly: GCA_965247805.1. Classification (GTDB taxonomy): domain Bacteria; phylum Acidobacteriota; class Blastocatellia; order Pyrinomonadales; family Pyrinomonadaceae; genus JAFDVJ01. The sequence continues at coordinate 290,011 of OZ252034.1, read as the reverse complement.
TTTCGGACGTTCGCTTCAGCAAATCGGACAACTAATCAAGGCAAACGTCGGTTTGGAAGTTGCCTTTACCGATACGCCCGGGCTTAATTGGGACACGCACGCCAACGAAGGCGGTTCACGCGGACAGCTTGCCAATTTGCTGCGTGATTTCGGCGCAAATATCGCCGCGCTGTCTGCGGATTTGGGTAAACGAATGGATGATGTCGTGATAATAACAATGTCGGAATTCGGCAGAACGGCACGTCAAAACGGCACCGGCGGAACCGACCACGGACACGGCAACGCGATGTTTTTGATCGGAAATTCGATCAAAGGCGGCAAAGTTTACGGCGATTGGAAAGGTTTGAAATCAGACCAACTCAACGAAGGTCGAGATTTGGCGGTGACGACCGATTTCCGCGACGTTTTCGGTGAAATTTCGGCAAAACATCTCGGCAACAAAAATCTCGATAAAATCTTCCCGAATTACTCGGCAAGCGCAAGCAAATTCAAAGGGTTTCTCGGCTAACGTCCTCCAAGATATTTAGTGAGAAAAAAGCAAGCCGTCTTCGAGTTTGAAGACGGTTTTTATTTTGAAATTTTTATAGAACGCCGCGAAAACTTTTGCGATGAAGCGGACACGCGCCGTGTTGTTTGATTGCCTCGAAATGCGCTTTTGTGCCGTAGCCGACGTGCTTTTCAAAGGAATATTGCGGATAGATTTTGGCGAATTCCTGCATCAGATTATCGCGGTAGGTTTTCGCTAAAACGGACGCGGCGGCGATTGATGCGGAAACTGCATCGCCTTTGATAATGCCTTTTTGCGGGAGATTTATTTCTTTTAATTGAAGTGCGTCAATCAATAGAAAATCGGCGTTCGGTGTGAGTTTTTCGATTGCTAAACGCATCGCCTTTTTCGTCGCCTGCAAAATATTTATTTCGTCAATTTCTTCGGCTTCGACCTGCGCGATAGCAAATGCAACGGCGTTTGCACGGAGTTCTTCGTCAATTTTCAGACGTTTTTTTTCGGAAAGTTTCTTTGAATCGTTCAAAAATTCGGGCAGCGGTTTCGACAAATCCAGAATACAAGCCGCCGCAACGACCGCGCCCGCGAGACAACCGCGCCCGACTTCATCAACTCCGGCGATGAATCTGTAACCTTCAGAAATCGCCTGCTTTTCAAATTCGATGCCGATTTCTGTTTTTTGTTTTTCGTTTTTTGTTTTTAGATTCATATTTGACTCGTTTGTTTTAGAGCAGATTTGAGATTAGCGTATGGTCAAAGGCAGAAACCCGCGCGTGAGCAAGGGTGCAAAATGCTCAACTTGCGGCACACAAGTTCGACGCGCGGATTTCTGCATCATTCATCAAACGCGAATTTGCAGGAAAATTAAAATTCGGAATAGATGAGAGGTGAAAGATGATAGCTGAGAGATTTTATCTTTCAACCGTCAAATTACAACTTTCATCTATTCCGAATTAAATAACCCAAACAGATTTTATTGAAATAATTAGCCGACAAAAACAGCTAAAAACCAAAGACCAAAAACCGCTTTTCAATTACTTATTTTCAGCCGCTCTTGCTGCGCGTGCCGCGTCTTTGTTGCGTGTGTCGCGTTCTTTGATACGCGCCGCTTTACCGCGCAGATCACGCAGGTAATAGAGTTTCGCACGGCGAACTTTACCGCGTCGGGTGACATCAATATGGTCAATAATCGTCGCGTGAAGCGGGAAAATTCTTTCCACGCCAACGCCGAAACTGACCTTGCGAACTGTCATTGTTTCACGGATTCCGCCGTGTTTGATGGCGATGACGATGCCTTCAAAAACCTGAAGACGTTCTTTGTTGCCTTCCTTGATGCGGACGTGAACCTTCACGCTGTCGCCCGATTGAAAACTCGGAATATTTTCCTTTATCTGTAATTTTTCGATGCTGTCTAAACGATTCATTTTATTTTGCGCGAGAGGTGAGTGCATTTGAAGTAAAAAGGCAAAAGGTAAAAGGCAAAATTTGTCGTTTCCCTTAATGATTTTTCTTTAATGCGATTGTGCAAAGTAAATTCAGCTTTCCGGTAAAAAATCGGCTTTTGTTTTGCCTTTTACCTTTTGCCTTTTACCTTACTTTACTCACTTGCAGCTATTCTCCTAAATTTAATAAGTCTTTTCTAACATTTTGCGTTTTTTCCAACGCTTTTTCCCTGCGCCATTTTTCGATTGCGGCGTGATTGCCGCTTAAAAGAACTTCGGGAACTTCCATTCCGCGAAAATCGCGCGGCTGCGTGTAATGCGGATAATCCAATAACCCGTCTGAAAACGAATCATTTTCGGCTGACGTTTCGCTTCCCAGAGCGTTGGGCAAAAGCCGGACAATCGCGTCAACCAAAACAATCGCCGCCGGTTCGCCGCCCGAAAGAACGTAATCGCCGATGGAAATTTCTTCGCTGACGAGTGCTTCGTTGACTCTTTCGTCAACGCCTTCGTAACGTCCGCAAATCAAAACTAAATTTTCAACTTCGTCGGCAAACTCTTTCGCAACTGTCTGTTTCAACTGTCTGCCCTGCGGCGACAACAGAACGACTTTTGTTTTCGGCGCGTATTTTTCGCGCTCCGTCGTTCCCAAAATCTTTTCAATCGCGTTAAAAATCGGTTCAGGCTTAAAAACCATTCCGTCGCCGCCGCCGAATGGCGTGTCATCCGTTTTGCGATGTTTGTCGGTCGCAAATTCGCGGATGTCGTGAATATTTATCTCGACAATTTCAGCGAGTTTGGCGCGGCGAATGATTCCAAAATCAAAGACCTCTCGAAAGAATTCGGGGAAAATTGTTAAGACATCAATTCGCATTTGGTTTTTAGTTTTTGGTTTTTAATTTTTCGCCTTTCAAAAGACCAAAAACTAACGATCAAAATTCCAACAAACCTTCCGGCAAATCAACTTTTATCAGTTTATTTTTAACGTCAACTGAAGTGCAAATCGTTTCGGCGAACGGAATCAGATAATCTTTGTCCGCGCCCTGCACAACTAAAATCTCCGTGCCGCCGGTTCGCAGTAATTCTTTGACGCGACCGATTTTTTCGCCTGTTACTGTTTCGACTTCGCAATCTTCGAGTTCCCAATCGAAAAACTCGTCCGTGTCGAGTTCGACCGCTTCGGATTCGGGAACGCAGATTTCCGCACCACGAAAGATTTCAACCGCTTCAATCGAATCAAATCCGGCGAATTTGAAAACGATTCGCCCCTTTTGAAAAAAGAACCTTTCAATTTTCAATGCTTGCTTCGTGCCGTCAGGCAAAAGCGCGATCACCGTTTCAAGATCATCAAAGCGTTCTGGAAAATCGGTCAAAACGTCCGCGACAATTTCGCCGCGAAGACCGCGCGATTTCGCAAGTTTGGCGATTGCAACGAGTTCTTCCATCAGAGTTTAGAGTAAAGCATTTATGCGTGAGAAACCGCTGCGGCTGTGCCTCGCGGTTTCACGGCTAAAGCCGTAACTCTGAACAATCAATCCACGATGTCGAGTTGAAACCGTTTGCCTTGTTTTTGTCCGGCGTAAAAGAGCAGACTGCGAATTGCCTTGACCGTGCGACCTTCGCGCCCGATGATTCTGCCCATATCGCCTTCGCCGACGCGAACTTCGATTCTCACGTTTTTGCCATCGGAAATTTCCGATACTTCGACTGCTTCGGCATTGCCGACCAGTGATTTGATAATTTTTTCGACGGCTTCTTTCATATTTTTGGAAAGACGGAAAACCTGACAAAAACTAAGCGTGATTATTCGCTTTCTTTCGTTTCGGCTGCTTCGCCGGTTGTTTCTGCTGTCGGTTCGGTTTCAGTCGCTTCGGCAGTTTCAGCTTCAGCCGCCGCAAGTTTCTCAGCTTCGGCTTTGTCGGCTTCCGCTTTTTCGGCTGCTGCTTTATCAGCTTCAGCTTTTTCTGCGGCTAATCTTTCCGTTTCGCGTTTTTCGGCTTCGGCTTTCTTAGCATCGGCTTTTGCCTTTCGGTCGGCTTCCTTCGCTTCTGCTCTGGTTTGCACCGCTGCTGCTTTTTCCTCTTCCGTTTGCTCAGGATTATTTTTGATCAAACTCGCAACGGTTTCAGTCGGTTGTGCGCCGACACCGATCCAATACTGAATTCGTTCGTGCTTCAAATCAACTTCTGCCGGATTAACCATCGGATTGTATGTGCCGACGTTTTCCAAGTATTTTCCGTCACGTTTTGAACGCTTTTCCTTAACCACGAGGCGGTAAAAAGGTTTTCCCTTCGCGCCCATTCTCATTAAACTTATTGCTAACATATATTTGTAAATTGTTGATCGTTAATTGTTAATTGTTTCTTTCTTATCTGCCGCATTATTGACAGAACGCAAATATGAATTTAATTTTGGCAACAATTCTTCCAAAATCGGCTTCAATTTTTCCACTTGTGCTTCACTCAAAAGTTTTCTTCGATAAGCACGTCTTAACCAGTTTTTAGTTTCATAAAGAGAGCCTCGTGCTATTTTTATGAAACGACCGTTATCTTTGTAATTGAATCGTCCGCAACCTTCGGCGATATTTGCCGCAATACTGTCAGCCGAATCAACCATCTGTCTTCCAACTGTGGTTTTTGCGAAATGATCCCATTCAGCGACTATCTCCCAAATCAAATCGGAAAGTTTTTCCGCCAGTTGATAAACTTCTAAATTTTCAAAACTCGTTTTACTCATTCACTTTGTCAATCGTTAACTGTAAATAATTAATTGAAATCTCGAATACAAAAAACAATTAACGATTAACCATTAACAATCAACAACTAACGTCTTTTCTTGTGTCTTTTCTTTTTCTTCAACTTTTTCGCTAAAGAATCTTTTGCTTCGTCGTAACCGTTGTCAAAATCTTCCTGTTCACCGCCGCCGCCGAACATATTGCCTAAACCGCCCATTCCGCCGCCGCCGAGCAGTCCGCCGAGTCCGCCACCCATGCCGCCCATCGCTTTACCGGCGAGTTTTGAGAAAAGTCCGCCGCGATTCATCTGCGCCATCATTTTCTTCATCTGTTCGTATTGACGAATTAGACCGTTGACATCGGAAATGGTTGAACCTGAACCTCTGGCAATCCGTGTTTTGCGGCTCGCGTCAATAATTTTGTGATTATTGCGTTCCTGCCGCGTCATCGAATCAATAATCGCTTCGGTGCGCTTCATCTGCGCTTCGACCTGTTCGGATTGTTCGTCGGAAAGCTGCATTCCGCCGGTCATCTGTTCAGGAAGCATTTTCATCAGCTTCGACATCGAGCCGAGTTTTTTGAATTGTCCGAGTTGGGCGCGAAAATCTTCGAGCGTGAACTGATTGCTCGTCATTTTCTGCAACTGTTTCGCCGCTTCATCTTCGTCAATCTTGCCCTGAACTTCTTCGATCAGCGAAAGGACATCGCCCATTCCCAAAATTCGCTGCGCGATGCGGTCCGGGTAAAAAGGTTCGATTGCGTCGTATTTTTCGCCGACACCGACAAATTTAACCGGCTGACCGATAACTTGTTTGATGGACAAAGCCGCGCCGCCGCGTGCATCGCCGTCCATTTTCGTCAGAACAACGCCCGTAATCCCAACTCGTTCGTGAAAAACTTCCGCCGAGCGCACAGCGTCTTGTCCGGTCATCGCGTCCGCGACAAATAAAACTTCAATCGGCTTGGTTTCGGCTTTGATCCGTTCGAGTTCGACCATCAGCTCGTCGTCAATATGCAGACGACCGGCTGTGTCAATCATCAAAGTATCGAAACCCATTTCCTGCGCGTGCTTCATCGCACCGCGCACGAGCGTCAACGGATCGTTGGTTTCCTTATCCTGAAAAACCGGCACGCCGACCGCGCCGCCGACAACCCGAAGCTGTTCACGCGCCGCCGGACGATAAACGTCAACCGAAACCAAAAGCGGTTTGCGTTCCTGATTGTCTTTCAGCCAACGCGAAATTTTCCCCGTCGAAGTCGTTTTACCCGAACCCTGCAAACCGACGATCATCACGACGTTCGGAATTTGCTTGGTAAAAACCAATCTCGAAGAAGTTCCGCCGAAAAGTTCGACGAGTTCGTCGTAAACGATTTTGACGACCTGTTCGTGAGGTTTCAGGTCTTGCCAAACTTCCTGACCTTCGGCTTTGGCGCGAACGCCGTCAACAAAATCTTTGGCGACTTTGTAATTAACGTCCGCTTCGAGCAAAGCCATCCGAATTTCTTTCAATGCCAAATCAACGTGTTCAGGCGTGAGTTTGCCCTGACCGCGCAGATTTTTCAGCGAACGCTTTAATTTATCGGATAATGACTCGAACATAACTGTATATTTTTATATCGTTTCTGTGTTCGATTTCAATTCATTTGATAGACGCACAGAGAGCGACGGCAATAAGAGCCGAAACTTTAGATGATAAATGTCCTCACCGTCTATGTCAAGAAAGCAGCTAAATTAGCGGTAAAAAAAGGTGAAAAATGAACATCTTCCCCCGAAATTAATAAATTATTTTAATTGGTATGGCAATTGCTGACTTTGACGATTTTGGAAGATCATTTCTTTCAAAAAGTTTCTTTGAGAAAACAGGAGAAGTTTATTTATGAAAACAAAATTAGTAATTATAACGGTCGGTTTATCGGCACTTGCGCTGGCAGGTTGTGAAAGCACCGCCAACACAAACGCAAATGTTAAAGGTGTAAATACCAATACAGCGGTAGTTGTCAACAGTAGTAACAACTCCGTGACATCAACGCCGATGAGCAATACGAATCGGACTGTCAATGCAAACGTCAATCGCGCCGATTACGACAAAGATCGGGCTAACTACGAAAAAGACAAAGGCACCAGCACAATCGGACAAGGTGCGAATGATAGCTGGCTCTGGTTCAAAACCAAATCTGCTTTGGCGACGACCAGCGATCTGCGCGATTCGACAATCAATGTTGATGTCGTCAACGATGTTGTCACTTTGAAGGGAACGGTTGCCAGTGCCGCCGAGAAAACCAAAGCCGTTTCGGTCGCCAAAGCAATCGAAGGCGTGAAAAGCGTGACCGATCAATTAAAAGTTGCCGCCAATGATTCAATGACCAATCAAATGGTTAACGGCAGCACCAACACGAAATCGAACGCAAATATGAAGAAATAAGTTATCGAAACTTGAACAATTGCGCTTAATTGCATTGCGGCGGGTTCTTCGGAACTCGCCTTTAGTTTTCGTTTTTTAGCTTATTCGCTTGACTCATTATCCGATGAAAAGATAAAGTAACAATGAAAATTATTTAGGCGAATACTCGCCGCAAAGGATGAAAGTTCCAAAGAGGTTAAAGCCTTTTTGGAACTTTTTTGTTTTATAGGCTTTTTTCAATGAAGAGGTTACACTAAATTATGCCGAAAATTGCGCCGATTAAAAGAAAAGATTTGATTTATTACTTACGCCAACTTGGATTTGATGGACCGTATTCGGGTGGAAATCATCAATTTATGAAAAAGGATTCTTTAACACTTCGCATTCCAAATCCGCATCAAGGCGAGATTAGTAAAGGATTACTTTCTCGTATTTTAAAACAGGCAAATATTAGTATAGAAACTTGGGAAAAGTTATGATGGTTACGAAACTTTTTCAACAATCAGCTTCAAACCGTTCACAATTGGAAGCGGTTTATTGTCAGTAAGATTAATAAAAATCCATTCTTCGAGAACTTCTGCTAATTCTTCTCGGCAATTTTCAAGTGTTTCAGCATTAGCGTAAACACCCTGAAAACCGGGAATCTCACCATAAAAACTTCCATCGTCACTCAAAATTTCGTATTTGGCTTGGTGCATTGCAGTTTGAATGTATTGAGTCAACATATTTTTATCTTAACACAAAAATTTAACGTCTTTGTTGCTAGTTCTCCCTGTCAAACATTTTAACAAAATACTATTTGTAAGCCAAAATCTTATCAATCGCTTCGATCACAGTTTCCGTTTTGACGCTCAAAATACATTTCGGCGCGTCGAATTCTTTACAGAAATATCCGGCGCACGGCTGACACGGCAGATTTTCATAAACTACTTCGTGCGGCGCGTCCGTCCAAGGTCGCCAGTGATTTCGATTTGATGAACCGAAGATGACGACTGACGGAGTTTGAACAGCCGCCGCGATGTGCGCGATGCCCGAATCATTCCCGACAAAAACGCTTGCGCGGGAAGCCAAAGCTGTAATTTCAGGCAAAGTTAAATCGTCAAAGATTGTGATCGGTGCGTTTGAAAGTTTGACTAAATTATTCAATACTTCACGCTCTTTTTTCGTCGCAACCGCGACGATTTGCAAGCCTTTCACGCTCAAATATTCGGCGATTCGCGCGAAATTCTCCGTCGCCCACTGCTTCGTATCAAACGCCGCAACCGGATGAATCAGCGCGTAATTTGAAATTTGAAATTTGAAATTTGAAATTACATTTAAACGGCTTTTCGGTTGATCTTCGACCGGAATGCCAACAAATCCGAGCAATGCAAGCTGCTGTTCGGCGGAGTGTGTGTATTCTTTTTGCCAGAAATCGGCGGATGACGAAAGCAGATGATTGTAGAGAAATGCGTAGCTGTAATTTGAAAATCCGACGCGGTGTTTCGCGCCCGAAACACGAACAAAAAACGTAGCCGTCGTGCCGCCGTGCAAATTAAACGCGACATCGTATCGGTTGGCACGAATCTTTCGTGCTGTTTCAAAACGCGATTTTTTGCTCTTGCGCGAAACGGTCAAAACATTGTCAACTGCGTCAAAATCTTCCAAAACCGGCGCAACCCAATCTTCGAGCAAAACGTCAATCTGCGCGTCCGGCAAAAATCTCCGCAGAGCGATCAGCGAAGGTGTCGCCAAAACCGTATCGCCAATCGAACGCAGACGCACAACCAGCACACGCTTTACATTTTGCCAATCTATCATTCAGTTTTTGGAAGTTAAGGAAGTTTTGGAAGTTTTGGAAGGAAGAAATATTTGACTTCCCAAACTTCCCAAACTTCCCAAACTAATTTTCCGTCGTCGCTTCTTCGACGAGCATCACGGGAATTTCGTCGCGGATCGGATAGACGAGCGCACATTCGACGTTCGTGCATTTCAAACCGCTGCCGTCAGATTTCAATTCAACCTTCGATTTACATTTCGGACAGCGCAAAATTTCTAATAGTTCAGGACTGATTGCCATAATTTTCTCCAATAATAAAACAATTTTAACTCAAACAGGTAAAGGCGCAAAGATGTAAAGTAAAAAGGACAAGAGATTTTCTCCTCTCATCCTTTTTACTTTTTACTTTATTACTTTTTATTTATCCCTCGGTTTTTGTTCCGCATTCGGGGCAGAATTTTGCGCCCGGAGCGAGTTCGTGCTGGCAGTTGGCACATTTTTGTTTTTCCTGCGTCGAGCCGCATTCCGAACAGAATTTTGCGCCTTCGCGGAGTTCCGCACCGCATTTGACGCACGGAACTTTGGCGATTTCCATTTTGCCGCCGCATTCGGAGCAGAATTTTACGCCGACCGCGTTCGGTTTTCCGCACGTCGGACACGGAATTGTTTGTGCCGTTGACGCGCTACCGCCGCCTTGCTGCTGTTGTGCGCCGCCCTGCGTTCCGCCGAAAGCATTTGCCATTTGGTTGCCAACCGCGAAACCTGCGCCTAAACCTGCGCCTAAACCTGCGCCGCCGCCTTCATTTTGCGCCGCGTCGCGCAGTGCGTCAGCCGCCTGAAACTTCATATAATTGTCAACATTGCCGAGTGCGCCCATCGAAGCGCGTCGGTCCATTGCTGCCTCGACTTCTTCCGGCAGCGAAATATTTTCGACGTAAAATTTCGTGACTTGTAAGCCGTAAGTGCCGAAATCTTCGTTAATTTTTGCGCGAATCGTTTCGCCGATTTCCTTGTATTGCGCGGCAAGATCGAGTGCGGGAATTTTCAATTCGCCGAGCGCGTCGGAAAATTCGGTAACGATGGAGCGTTTGAGTTGTTCGTCAATGTCTTCGGTTTGGAAATGCGCGTTCGTGCCGGCAATTTCTTTGATGAACATCGCCGGATCAGCGACGCGCAGACTGTATGCGCCAAACGCACGGAGGCGAACAATGCCGAAATCTGCGTCGCGGAGCATAATCGGGTTCGCCGTTCCCCATTTCATATCGGTAAATTGTTTCGTGTTGACGAAATAAACTTCCGCTTTGATCGGCGAATTAAAACCGAATTTCCACGCGCCGAGTTTTGATAAAACCGGCGTATTACCACCGTCAACCGTGTAACGTCCGGGCGTGAAAACGTCCGCCACCTGACCTTCAAAAACAAAAACCGCCGCTTGCGATTCGCGGACGATTAGCTGTGCGCCGTTTTTAATTTCCTGTTGATAAACCGGAAAACGGTAAAGAATCGTATCGCCCGAATCGTCGAGCCATTCGATTACTTCGATAAACTGGTTCATTGCCGCGTCTTTAACTTTGTCGAAAAAACTCATTGTTTCATTATCTCCTTTGGAATTCTTAACGAAAAATATCTCACAAAGTTTCGATAAATGGAAGTTTTGCGTGAACTATTTAAGGCAAAAAAAGTTATTTGCGCTTCAAGTTCCTAAACAAACAAATCAGTAAAATCATTGTCAAACCACCCGCCGAATCAAGCAGAGTGTCGTAAAATGAACTCGTCCGCAGAACATTGAAACTCTGATTATACTCGTCAATCGAACCGACGGCGAAGACTAGTAAAAAGGCGAACAGATACCAAAACCGCTGCAAAATCTGCCCTGACGAACTCCAAAAAGCGCGTGATGCGAAAAAAGCGAGAATCGCGTATTCGGTAAAATGCGCCGATTTACGAATGTAATTATGATAAGTCGTAATCGTTTCGGGCGTTGCCGTCGAGAAAATCCATTCGAGCAGCGGACGAATAATCAGCGAAGTGTTTTTACTCGCGCCCGCCGTTGACGAAGCAAATAGAATTACGCCGACCCAAAAAATCAAAGGCGCGTAACGAATAATTCGTCCGCGCCAAATAGTTGTGTCAGTTACAATTTCAGACATTGTTCAGATAGTTCACAGCGATAGCGATCTATTTATTTCTGTTAATTTATCTAAGTCCTAAGCCGCCATTTTCTTCCGCCTTCGGGTCATCTCCATATTGATTCGCCCCGGAATCTCCGGCACTTACCATAAAAACGAACAATATAATGCCTCCGACCAGAGGAATAAGACCCATTAAAAGATACCATCCACTTTTTCCCGTGTCGTGAAGCCGCCTGACAGCAACGGCTAAACCGGGAATGAGTGTTCCTAGAGTATATAATAAATAAACAGGTCCATACCCGACGCTTTTTATCGCCAAGCCGAGGACGTTATCAATAATAATTGCAACAATAAGAAAAATGATTTGGAACAGAGTAAACATCCAATATTCCTTTCTTCTTGCCCGTCCGCTAAAAACAAAGTAATTTTTTAGAACCTTCAAATACCAACTCATATACTATTTCCTCTTTTGATATGAAATGAAAAAGCAAGCAGAGCATACTTGAAAACTTATTGAATTTCAAATAGTTCTGCTTGCTTTTTAAGATTAGCGTTTTATTAGGCTGCCGCTGCGCCCGACACGACTTCGATAATTTCTTTTGTAATCGCGGCTTGGCGAATACGGTTCATATTCAAAGTCAGCGTATCAATCAATTCACCCGCGTTTTTCGAGGCGGAATCCATCGCCGTCATCCGTGAACCTTGCTCGGAAGCGATTGATTCGAGCATTGCACGATAAATCTGCGTTTCAACCTGTTTCGGCAGCAGTTTACCGAAAATTTCAGCGGGCGGCTGTTCGTAGATATATTCGGCTTGCGTCGCGTCCTGAGTTTCTTCCGCCGTGATTTTTGCAATCGGCAGCAGTTGTTCGACGACCGGCTTTTGCGAAAGAACGGTTTTAAATTCAGTAAATACGAGGAAAACTTTGTCAACGCTCGAATCTTCGGTGAAAGTTTTGATTACCTTTTGCGCGATTTCCGCCGCATCTTTGTATTCGACACGACCGGAACCAGTCAAACCGACGTATTCTTCGACAAACATCATTTCACGACGTTTAAAAAAATCGCGTCCCTTTCTACCAACCGGAATCATTTCGGTCTGCTTACCCGCGTTTTCCTTCAAAAAATTCTGCGTGGCTTTCATAATATTAGTATTAAAACCACCGCACAAACCTTTGTCCGCGCTGACCAAAACGATCAAATATTTTTCGTCGCCGCGTGAATCAAGCAGGGGCGATGAAAATTCGTCGCCGATTTTCGCGCTCAGATTGCCGAGAATTTCCGACATTTTTTGAGCAAAAGGACGCGCCGCCTGAACGCGGTCAGTCGCCCGTTTGAGTTTTGCCGCCGCGACCATTTTCATCGCCTTGGTAATCTGCTGTGTGTTTTTGACGGACTTAATCCGCCTTCGCATATCTAAAAGACTTGGCATATTTCAAATTCCAGATTTCAGATTTCAGATTATCCATTAATTTGGAATTTGAAATCTGAAATAATTAAGCGTTGGCAACTGCTGCGCCGCTGTTCCAGCGCGTTGCCTTAAAATCTTCAACGGCTTCTTTCATTGACGCTTTCAGATCGTCGTCAATTGATTTTTTCGTCCGCAGAGTTTCGAGAACCGCCGGATGCGAATTTTCAATGAACGCGAAAATTTCCGTTTCAAAGCGTTTCAAATCCGTGACCGCGACATCGCCCGTAAAGCCGTTTGAAACTGTCCAAATAATGAAAACCTGTTTTTCGACCGCCATCGGCTGATACTGACCTTGTTTCAAAACTTCGGTCAGGCGTTTCCCTTTTTCGAGTTGGTCCTGCGTTGATTTATCCAAATCCGAACCGAACTGCGCGAACGCCGCAAGTTCACGATACTGCGCCAAATCAATTCGGAGCGTTCCCGCAACTTGTTTCATCGCCTTAATTTGCGCCGCGCCGCCGACGCGTGAAACCGAGTTTCCGACGTTGATCGCCGGACGCACGCCGGAGTTAAAAAGGTCGCTTTCCAAAAAGATTTGTCCGTCGGTAATCGAAATCACGTTCGTCGGAATATACGCCGAAATGTCTCCCGCCTGCGTTTCGATAATCGGCAAACTGGTTAATGAACCGCCGCCGCGTGCGTCCGACATTTTCGCGGCACGTTCGAGCAAACGCGAGTGAAGATAAAATACGTCGCCCGGATACGCTTCACGACCGGGAGGACGACGCAGAAGCAACGAAATTTCACGGTAAGCCGCTGCCTGCTTTGACAAATCATCATAAATCGTCAACGCGTGACGACCGTTATCGCGGAAATATTCGCCAATCGCCACGCCCGAATAAGGCGCGAGAAACTGCATCGCCGCCGGATCGGAAGCTGAAGCGTTCACGACGACCGTGTATTCCATCGCGCCGAATTCTTCGAGTTTCTGGCGAACCTGCGCGACCGTCGAAGCCTTTTGACCGATGGCGACGTAGATACAAATTACGTCTTTGCCTTTTTGATTAATAATCGTGTCAATCGCCACGGCGGTTTTACCCGTCTGGCGGTCGCCGATAATCAATTCACGCTGTCCGCGACCAATCGGAACCATCGCGTCAATCGCCTTTAAGCCCGTTTGAAGAGGTTCTTTCACCGGCTGACGATCAATGATTCCGGGCGCAATTTTCTCGACCGGATTAAATTCCGTCGTCAAAATTTCGCCTTTGCCGTCAATCGGCTGTCCGAGTGCGTCAACGACGCGACCGATCATCGCGTCGCCGACGGGAACGCTCATAATTCGTTTCGTGCGTTTTACTTCGTCGCCTTCTTTGATCTTTTGGAAATCTCCGAAAAGCACACAGCCGACCTTATCTTCTTCAAGATTCAGGGCAAGTCCGCGAACTTCGTGCGGAAATTCGAGCAGTTCGCCCGCCATTACTTTTTCGAGTCCGTGAATCTCAGCGATTCCGTCACCGACTTTGATTACCGTTCCGACTTCGTTGACGGTCATACTCGCATCAAAATTCTCAATCTGAGAACGTATAATATCGTTAATTTCGTTGGCTTTTATCTGTTCCATAACTCAATTTTATAATTTAACTTAAACTTAATTCTTTCTTAAAAATTTCCTTCGTCGGGAATTGAAAATCAGGTATCACGGGCGCAGCCGAGCAAATATCGTCACCTTCGCAAACTTTAATTTCCTTCGGCGAAGTGTAAACGTAGATCATTTCCGTTTTCAGATAGATATACCAAACCATTTTCACACCCGAAGAAAAATAGTCATTGATTTTTTCGGCTATATCTTCCGCCGATTCACTTCTTGACAAAAATTCAATCGCAAGCTGCGGAATCGGATAATCGCCCTTAGCGGCAGTAACGCACTGTTCAGCGGTAAAATAGGCTAAGTCAGGAATCCGAAAATTATCATTTTGAAGTTTCATCCCGACTTCACTAATCAAACTACCTTCTTTTTTGTATGCTTCGGTTGACTTAAAGTATTTATTAAGCAGCAAAATTATCAACAGTTCCAAATTTTTTATCATTTCTTTTCTGATAACTTTCTTGTCTGCAAACTCATAGCCGAACTCCTGTTCGTAAGCCCATTTTTGAAAGGCTTCGACGTTTTTGAAATGTCGTCTGACTCTGGTTTTTGATGTTGCAACCGTGTTCATAATTCAAAAGTATTAACCGGCGATAAGTTGATTCTTCAAATTCTCCAGCTGTGTTTTGACCGAACCGTCGTAAACGGTCGAACCGACGCGCGTGACGACTCCGCCGATAATGCTTTCGTCTATATCAAACTTTAGATTTACCTGTTTGCCCGTCATTTTCGCCAGATTCGCCTGAAGTTCGGCTTTTTCACCGTCCGAAAGCGGACGCGACGAAGTAATACTTGCCGAAACAATGCCGCTTCTTTCTTCTAGAACAGACGCGAATTTTTCGTTGATTTCACCAAGTTCGGCGAGACGGCTGTTTTGCAAAAGCACTCGCAAAAAGTTGGCAGTCGTTTTTGACGGCTTCGTTTTTTCCAGCAAACCGCTGAGAACTTTTTCCTTATTGACACTGTTAATCGCGGGATTGGCAAAGATTGTCTGCAAGTCTATGTTGGATTTTATCAGGTTTTCCCACGTTTTCAGTTCGCTTTTGATAACTTCGGTTTCCCCGTTTTTCAAAACAATATCGGCTAACGCGATGGCGTAGCGGCGGGCGACGGTTTCGACACTCATTTTAGTTTAATCCTCCGATTGATTGGATGCCGGATTTCACAAGCTGCGCGTCCGTTGCGGGATTGATGTTTTGTTTGATTTTTTCTTCGGCGAGACGAATGCTTTCTTCGGCTGAAAAGCGTCGAAGTTCGGCTGTCACCTGCTGCGATTTGCGCCCGATTTCATTTTCGGCTTGTTTGCGAAGTTTGTTTACTTCGTCTTCGGTTTCCTTTACAATTCGCGCTTTTTCAGCTTCGGCTTCCTGTTGGGCGCGGGTGGCAATTTCGTCCGATTCCATTTCGACGCGGGCGAGTTTGGCTTCGGCAGAAGTTAGTTTGGCGAGTGCCGTCTGGCGTTCTTCTTCGGCTTTGATGAGTTCGGCGCGAATCGCTTCACGTTTGGCGACGAACGCGGTTGTCAAAGGTTTCTTTAAAAGATAAACCAAAATCGCCACGAAAATCGCCAGATTAATAAATTTCCACGCTTCAAAACCCGGATAATTAAGATACGGCTCGACATTGTGCCACCAACCGCCGCTTTTTTCGGTTTCGGCAAGAATTAATATAAGACTGTAAATAAAGGCTAACATACAATAAAAATTTCACATTTCAGATTTCAAATTCCAGATTAAAATCTTCAATTTGGAACTTGAAATCTGGAATTTGGAATAACTAAACTTTCAAAATATTTGAACTGATTTTCTCCGCCATTTTTTCGGCTTCTGCCGCGATTATTTGACGCGCCTGAGCAGACTGCGCTTCCAGATTAGCAGTTTCCTGCGTCATTTTTTGCTCGACTTCTTCTTTGACTGCGCCGACTTTTTCCTGTTTCGCGCTGATTGATTCGGCGCGGGCGGCTTCGATTGCTTCGTAACCTTTTGAACGCGCATCGCGCAGTGATTGATTGTATTGCGCTTCTTTTTCGCCGACTTCCTTTAAAAGCATTTCGGATTCGCCGAGTCGTCCGCCTTTGTTCTTTTCACGCGCTTCGATAATCCGGTTAATCGGGCGAAAAAACGTCCGGTTAAGAATCCAGATCATTATTAAAATCAGCGCAATATGAATAAAAAGTGTGCCATCCGGTATAAGATCAACCTTAGTTCCTTCGGCAAAAGCTAACAAAACCATAATAGATAAATTAAAATAAATTAAAATTACTGAAAACAAACAGCGCGAAAAACGCCCGTTTATCAAAATAGAAAGAATATCACGCCCAAATATTGACGGTCAAGCAAGGTTTCCGATAACAAAACTTTGAAAATCAACTTGACAGAAATTTGCCTGAACGCCTAAGTTTGATAACACGAAACGCCGATGCGGAGGCGCATACTGTCCGGTGATGGTCGCGGTCTTCAAAACCGTTTGTGAGATTGTGAGAGCAGTCTTGGGTCGGTTCGACTCCGACACGCCTCCGCCAAAATTAGGGATGAAGGATGAGGGATGAGGGATGAATTTTTAGGATTCAGATTTCACCCGAAATCCAAGTTCCTCAAACTTCGCCCCCAAATTAATATGAAAACTTGGATTTCCTTGAATATGACTCCGGGTGTGGGACCGCGAAAGGCGACGCAGCTTTTAGAAAGATTCGGTTCGGCGGAGAATGTTTTCCACGCGACGCGGAGTGAACTCGAATCTTTGCGGCTTCGGGCGGAAACGGTTGAGAGTATTTTGAAGCGTGATTTTCACGCGCAGGCTGTCGAAGAATTAGATAAAGTTAAAGAACTCGGCGGCGATGTGTTGATTTTGGATGACGGAAGTTATCCGTTTCTACTGCGTGAAATCGCGGATCCGCCGATTACTTTATATGTGCGCGGCGATTGGCAGGCGTGTTTTGATGCGCCGTGTATCGGCGTAATCGGTTCGCGGAAATGTTCGACTTACGGCGAAAACGCTTCGGAGATGCTCGCGCGTGATCTGGCGGAACACGGCGTTTGCATCGTTTCCGGCTTTGCGCGCGGCATTGACACGGCGGCGCATCGCGGCGCAATTCGCGCAAAAGGTAAAACCGTCGCCGTTATCGGCACCGGAATTGACAATGTTTATCCAAAGGAAAATGCGAAATTAGTTGACGAAATTTTACAATCGGGCGGTGCGATTGTTTCGCAATTTCCGCTCGGAACACCGCCTTTAAAAGAGAATTTTCCGTATCGCAACCGCATAATTTCGGGTTTGAGTTACGGCGTTCTGCTCGTCGAAGCGTCGGAGCGAAGCGGTTCATTAATCACGGCGCGGCTGGCGATGGAACAAAACCGCGAAGTGATGGCTGTGCCGGGAAACATCACATCAAAAAATTCGTTCGGCACAAATTATCTGATAAAGTCCGGCGCGAAACTCGTTCAGCAGTGGCAGGATGTGGTCACTGAACTGCCAAGCGAGATTTCCGCGCGAATTCTGCCGCCGAAACTCGACGAAAAAGATTCCGACGCGAAACCACAGCAACAAGAACTCACACCGGCAAGTTTGGATGAAAACGAACGCAAAATCTGGTCGCTGCTGTCGGCAGACGAACCGATTCACATTGATTCCCTGCTCGATGAAAGCGGTTTATCGTTCGGCGACTTAAACAATTCGCTGGTCAAGTTGGATTTAAAAGATTTGATTCGCAGTCTGCCCGGAAACTTTTACGCGCGAAAAATATGAAAGCAAAAGATTCAGGGTTGCGAAAACACCGACCAGAAAAGAAATTTCGCTTTGAATATATTAAAGGGAAATTTAGTGGAATGAACAAAGAATCGCGTGAAATACGTTTGTTTTCAGAGTGGGAAGATGATGAAGCTTGGCACCGATGGTTTCAAAAATCTTTGGAGGATTATTGGAAAAATCGCAGATAAAAAATCTTTTCCAGCTAACTAAAAATTCACAAATTATCAAAGGCAAACTCTTTTGTGAAAACTTTCATCAGAACGCCGCACACAATTTTACGATTTGCGTTAAATAGCGGATTAGGGATTGACACTAATCAAACAAAGGTGTTAGAAGTCAGAATGTCAGACGAAAAAAGCGTCTGACATATTTTTTTAGAAAATGGCAAAGAATTTAGTTATCGTCGAATCGCCGGCAAAAGCGAAAACCATCAACAAATACCTCGGAAGCGATTACAAAGTCCTCGCTTCAATTGGTCATATTAAGGATTTACCTTCAAAAGGTTTGGGCGTGGACATCGAAAATAATTTCGAGCCGACCTACGAAGTAATTCCCGACATCAAAAAGCGCAACAATAAAAAAACCGTTTCCGACCTCAAAAAAGCCGCCAAAGAAGCCGACACGATTTATCTCGCGGCTGACCCTGACCGCGAAGGCGAAGCGATCTGTCAGCATCTCGCCGAAGAAATCGTCCCGAAAAAGCCGAAAAAAGAAGTGTTTCGCGTGATGTTCAACGAAATCACGAAAAACGCGATTAAAGAAGCATTTAACCATCCGCAGCAAGTCAACAAAGATTTAGTTGACGCACAGCAGGCGCGGCGAATTTTGGACAGATTGGTCGGTTACAAAGTTTCGCCGATTCTCTGGAAAAACATCGGCGGCAAATTAAGCGCGGGACGAGTTCAGACGGTCGCAGTTCGCCTTGTTGTTGACCGCGAACGCGAAATCGAAGCGTTTAAGGAAACCGAATATTGGACGATTATCGCTAACCTTTCCGCCGCTTTGCCGCCGAAATTCGATGCGCGGCTTTATAAAGTCGAAGATTTAACCGTCAAAACGAGCGGCTTTGACCAAGATATAAAGAAAAACGAAACGCACATCAAGGACGAAACGACCGCGAAATCAATCGTCGAAGAAGCCGAAAAGGAAAAGTTTATCGTTGATTCGGTGACGACAAAGGAGCGCAAACGCAACGCGACACCGCCGTTTATTACTTCAAAATTACAGCAGGAAGCCGCCCGCAAACTCGGATTTTCAGTTAAGAAAACGATGTCCGTCGCGCAGAAACTTTACGAAGGAACTGAAATCGGCAGCGAAGGTTTGGTCGGTTTGATTACCTATATGCGTTCGGATTCGACGCGCGTTTCCGACACCGCGCTCGGCGAAGTCCGCGATTTTATCGGCGGAAATTACGGCGAAAATTATCTGCCCGCGAAACCGAATTTTTACAAAACGAAAGGCGGCGCACAGGACGCGCACGAAGCGATTCGACCGACCGACGCAAACCGCACGCCTGAAAGTCTGAAAAGCTATTTGGATAACGACGCTTATCGGCTTTACCGTTTGATCTGGCAGAGATTTGTCGCTTCGCAGATGTCGCCCGCGATTTTCGATCAGACGACGATTGATATTAAAGCCGGACGTTTTATGTTTCGCGCTTCGGGTTCGGTGCAGAAATTCGACGGATTTTTGAAGGTTTATCAGGAAGGACGCGACGAAAAAGTCGAAGCCGGTTCCGAAGATTCCGACGAAGAATTGAGTCTGCCGAAGGTCGAAAAAGGCGAGAATTTAAAACTCAATTCGATCACGCCCGAACAGCATTTTACCGAACCGCCGCCGCGTTTTACCGAAGCGACGCTGGTGAAAGCACTCGAAGAACAAGGCATCGGACGACCTTCGACCTACGCGGCGATTATGACGACCATTCAGGACCGCGAATATGTCGAACGCCTCGAAGGACGTTTTCATCCGACCGCGCTCGGCACGACCGTCAACGACGTTTTGGTGACCGGTTTTACAGACCTTTTCAATCCGACCTACACGGCGCGAATGGAAGAACAGCTTGACGAAATCGAAGCCGGAAAGATCAATTGGCGTGACGCTCTGCGCGGATTTTATGACAAATTTTCGGTTGATCTGAAAAACGCCGAAGTCAGCCTGAAGGATCAAAAGAAAGCCTCGATTCCGACCGACGAAATTTGCCCGACGTGCAGTTCGCCGATGGTTATTAAATTCGGACGCTTCGGACAATTTATGGCTTGCATCAATTATCCCGAATGCAAAACAACGCGCGAAATCACCGCTAAGAAAACAGACGCAAACGGACAGCCGACGGCGGAAGGAGAAGCGGAAGAAATTCCGAAATGCGAACTTTGCGGACGCGATATGGCTTTGAAAAAAGGTCGTTTCGGCGCGTTTTACGGCTGTTCCGGTTATCCCGAATGCAAAAATATTCGCAAGATTGACAAAAAATCAGGCGCGACCGTGACCGTTGCACCGCCCGTCGAAATTGACGAAGAATGTCCGAAAGACGGCGCGAAATTAGTGATTCGCAACGGTCGTTTCGGCGAATTTATTTCGTGTTCAAATTATCCGAAGTGCGATTACATCAAACGCGAAACCTTGGGAATTCCCTGCCCGAAATGCAAAAAAGGTGAAATCGCCGTCAAGAAATCGAAACGCGGAAAAGCCTTTTACGGCTGCACGAATTATCCGAAATGCGACGAAGTTTACTGGGACAAACCAATCGTCGAACCGTGTCCGAAATGCGCCGCGCCGATGATTTTTGAAAAGACCACAAAGAAGGAAGGCACGATTCGCTATTGCCAAAACGAGGCTTGCGATTATAAAATCGCGGTTGCTGATACAAACTCCGTCAATGCTGATGAATCCGATATTTCGGTTTCGGCGAAATAAGGGTCTTAATGAACGAAAACATTCAATTTCTCCAAGCCTTTCTCAAAAATCCGGCAAAAGTCGGCGCAATTACGCCGTCTTCGCCGGAGCTTGCGACGAAAATGATTGACGGAATCACGCCGGACGAAAACAATATCGTTCTCGAACTCGGAGTCGGCACGGGCGCAATCACCAAATATTTGCAGGAAATTTTGCCGGACGATAAATCATATCTCGGCATCGAACTCGATAAACATTTGGTCAAATCGCTCAACAAAAACTATCCCGATCTGAAAATCGTTAGCGGCAATGCGCTTGACACTTTCGACATTCATCAAAAATCCGGCTTCGGCAAGGTCGGACATATTATTTGCTGTCTGCCGTTCGTTTCACTGCCAAACGAAATCGGCGAAAAAATCCTGCTCGAAATTGATAAATTTATGCAGATCGGCTGCACGTTCCGCACCTTCCAATACGCGCACGGCTACTATTTTCCGTCAGCGATTAAACTCCGCGAATTTATGCGAAACCG
This sequence comes from Pyrinomonadaceae bacterium, assembly GCA_965247805.1. Taxonomy (GTDB): domain Bacteria; phylum Acidobacteriota; class Blastocatellia; order Pyrinomonadales; family Pyrinomonadaceae; genus JAFDVJ01. Next base: position 268,808 of record OZ252034.1, on the reverse strand, counting down.
CTACGGCAAATCGAAACGTAGCAAACTCATCGTCAACAACATTCCGCCCGCTTACACTTTGACTTGGAAAACTAATTGATTAGGATAGCCGATTTCCACCTTGTTTGCCAACGATTTTTAAATTTATTTTTGCTGATTTGCCGGAAAATTTAATTTCCGCTCAATCTCTGCAAATCTCGCGTCGTCCCGCAAACTGTCGAGCAGCGGATCGAGTTTTATCGAGAGAAGATCAACACTGTTTGTTTTGAGTTGCTTTTCGAGCAGTTCAAAAGCGCGGTCTTTTTCGCCGATTGACGCATAAATAACGGCGCGATTATATGGCGAAGCGTCCGCCTTTTTTTCCATTTGGCTGAGCATTTCGCGGACTTCCGTCGTGCGTCCGCTCAAACCGTAAATTACACCGAGTTCGCTCATATCGCCGACCGACGACGATTTTTTTGCGATTTCAATCGCCTCATCGTAGCGTCCGAGTTTCATCAGAGCCATTGATTTATATGAGTAAGCCGAATCATCCGACGAATTTATCTGCAAGGCTTCGTCGCACATTTCGATGGCTTTCTCGTAGTCCTTTTTGCCGAGATACGTCCACGCGAGAGCCGTCATAATGCCGGACGAAAGTGGATTTAACTGACGCGCCATTTCGAGTTCGCGCAAAGATTCGTCGTATCTGCCCATCGCCGACAGATAGACTTCGCCGAACCAATGATGCGCCAGCGCGTAGTTCGGATTGAGTTCGATAGCGCGTTTAAATTCGCGTTCGCAGCCTGTCCAATCGTGTTCCTTGTCCATTTTCATCTTTGCCAAAATCGTGTGCGCTTCGGCGGAAGATTCGTCCAATGACAACGCTTTTTCAACCGCCGCTTTTGCTTTCGGCAGATAAATCTCCGGTTTTTCGCCATACCACGAACCGATTAAATTATAACTTTCGGCGAGTGCGACAAAGGCTTGCGCGAAATTTGCATCGAGCGCGACGGCGCGTTCGAGATTTTCAATAGCACGTTTTGTTCCCGCCAAATTATTGCGGTCGGGCGCGAATCTGCCGGCGAGATAAGCGCGATACGCCGCTTCGCTTTGCGTCGAAGATTCGGCAACGACCAGATTTTTCGTGCCGCCGAAGTTGCTTTGCAAATTGGTTGATAGCAATACCGCAAGCGAATCGCGCAACTTTAAAAGATTGTTTTCGCCTGCTGAAATCGAATCCTGCCAGATGACCGCGCCCGAATTTGCGTCGAGAAATTCGACCGATACGATGAGTTTTCCGACCTGCTTTTCAATTTTGCCGCGCACGACCGAATCAACTTGCAGACGTTCGCGGATTTCGCCCAAATCAGCCGCGTCGCGCACTTTCAGCGCACTCGCAAAAGCGGTTACGCGCACAACATTTAACTTGCCCAAATTGCGCGTCAAATCTTCCGCCAAACCTGCGCTCACATAGTCGAATTGCGCGTCGCCGCTCATATTTTGAAAAGGCAGAACGACGAGCGAGTTTATCTTTTTATTTTGCGCGGTTGGCGCATTTGCGGAAAACATTTGACGAATCGCACCGTTAAAATAAATTGCCGAAAACGAAACTGCGAGAAACAAAATCAGCGGCAAAAATAACTTCGGGAAACTGCTTTTCGAGAAAAATCCGCGTTCAATGTCCGGTTTGAGCGGCACAAAATTTATATCTGAAACTGAATCTTTGCCGCTAGTTTTCGTTGTTTCAAACTCGTTTTTGACGCGCCGCAAATCAGGCAGAAATTCTTCGATTGACTGGTAACGCTCCGCTAAATCCTTTTTCAAAAGTTTACCGACAACGGTTGCCGTGACAGTCGGAAGTTCAATCAGCGGCGCATCTTTGAGCAAAATCGCGGCTTGAATATCGGATGGAGTTGCGCCTGCAAAAGGTCGTTTGCCGGCGAGCATTTCAAACATTACCACGCCGAGACTCCACAAATCGCTGCGTTCGTCGAGCATTTGTCCGCGCACTTGTTCGGGCGACATATAGGCAGTCGTGCCGATAATCATTCCGGGAATTGTTTCGAGCGAGGCGAGCGTTTTTTCGTCGTTGGCGGAGATTTGCGGCGGCGCGTTCAGTTTGGCAAGACCGAAATCGAGAACTTTGACTAAACTGCTTTCCGTCAGCATCACGTTTTCGGGTTTGATGTCGCGGTGAACGATGCCGCGTTTGTGAGTCGCGGCGAGCGCGTCGGCGATTTGTTTGGAAATTTCCAAAGCGTGTGAAATGTCAATCGAATTTTCCTTGAGGAGTTCGCGCAGAGTCTTTCCTTCGACGTATTCCATCGCCAGAAAATACTTTTCGTCCGCGTCCCCGAATTCGTAAATATGCGCGACGTTTTGATGCGAAATCGCCGAAGCCGCCCGCGCTTCCTGTCGGAAACGCATCACGCTTTCGGTATTTACGCCGAGCGTCGAAGGCAAAATCTTGAGCGCGACAGGTCTTCCGAGCCGCGCATCTTCCGCCAGATAAACCGCGCCCATTCCGCCGCGTCCGAGAAGTTTTTTGATTCGATATGAGGCAAATTCCGAATCTTCGGGCAGGAGTTCGTCTGCGTCGAGAATCTGTGCGCCGAGCGCGAAAACCGGCTCATCGAAAAAGACGTTTTCCGCGTCGTCAGCATTTATCAAAAGCAGGATTTCGCGGCACAATTCTGCGTCATCGCGGCAGATTTCCTCGACAAATCTTTGCCTTTCCGCCAACGGTAGAGCGACGGCGCGGTTAAATATTTCCTCAATTTTTTGCCACTGATTTTCCTGCATTTTGGAAAAAGAAAAATTTCCTCAAATACTAACGCACGAAAAAGAGAAGAAAGTTATAAATTGGAAATCAGGCAGTTTGAGTTTGGAGAGTTTGGGAAGTTTGGGAAGTTTAGGAAGAAAGTTTTAACTTCCGAAACTTCCCAAACTTCCCAACTAGCCTTACCTTGATTCTCCGCCGGTTATTCACCAATTTCTTTTTTCAGCCAAGCCCGCGCCAAACGCCAGTGGAGTGAAACGGTTGGCGGCGCGATTTTCAGAACTTCCGCCGTTTCTTCAATAGTCAGACCACCGAAATAACGCAGTTCGACAATGCGGCTTTTTAATTTGTCGAATTTTTCGAGGTTCAGCAACGCTTCGTCGAGCGCGATCACTTCCCCCGATTTCTCCGCCGAAATCACCGCCGTATCTTCCAGATTTATTTTTTGAGCATTGCCGCCGCGTTTTTCGGCGTTTCGTTCGCGGGCGTGATTGATTAAAATCCGCCGCATAATTTTCGCGGAAATCCCGAAAAACTGTGCGCGGTTTTGCCACGAAACCCGCGTCTGATCTACCAATTTAATGTAGGCTTCATTAACCAGAGCAGTCGTCTGCAAAGTGTGATAACCATTCTCACGCCGCATATAATTATGCGCGATCCGCCGCAATTCCCGCTCGACCACCGGAAAAAGCCGTTCCAACGACTCTTCATCGCCCTCATTCCAAGCTGCTAAAAGTTCGGTAATCTGCTCGTCATTATTCATTCGGGAAATGTGAAAATCTATGTAAACCGTAAATTGTGAATTTCGCCGCTATTTTAGCAGAAGAAATTTTCATATCCAAACTTTTTTTTTAGGAAAATCAGATTAGTTTATTAAATCCGTTTTGAAAACTCGATGAATCGTTATTTTTACAAAAAATTACGTTTTGTCTCTGCCCCAATATAAAAGGCGGTCAAAGACGCGCTCCAAAATGGTTATTCCTCTTTTTATAAAGGTTGAAACTTTTATGCGCGGTTTGCCGTCTATACAGACAAATCTTTTCAAGATAAATTCTATTCAAAATTTTCAGGAGAAATTAAATTAAATGTTACGACGCAAATTTTTGAGCGCGATTTTGCTTTCCGCTTTTTTGCTGCCGACGGCGGCTTTTGCTCAATCAGGCGTGATTTATAACGCGCCGAAGGAAACGATTGATAAAATTAAGGACGAGGGAATGAATCGTTCGCAGGTGATGCAGACTTTGAATTATTTGACGAACGTGATCGGCGGGCGTTTGACGGCATCGCCTTCGATGAAGCGGGCGAACGATTGGACGCGCGACACGCTGACGAAATGGGGAATGCAGAACGCGAACGTCGAGCCGTGGGGAACTTTCGGGCGCGGCTGGGAGTTAAAGCGTTTTTCGGCGCAGGTTTCCGCGCCTTACGCTTTTCCGATTATCGCTTATCCGAAAGCATGGTCGCCCGGAATCAGTGTGATGCCGACGATGCCGACACCGAATCCGAAGGATAAAAAGAATAAAATGATGCCGACGCTTCCGCCTTCGACGACGCTGACGGCGGATGTCGTTTATTTTGACGCGAAAACCGATGCCGATTACGCGAAATATAAAGGTCAATTGAAGGGCAAAATCGTTTTGATGTCCGATGTCCGCGAATTGAAAGCTGATTTTGAAGGTTTCGGCTCACGTTCTACCGATAAAGAATTGCTCGAAATGGCAAATTCGCCCGATCCGGCGAGCGTTCAGCGTCCCGCTCAACAAGGCAATCCGAATCAGATGCAGGCGCGGCTCGAAAGATTTATGAACGGTGTCAAACGCTCGAAATTTTTGATTGACGAAGGCGCGGCGGTCGTCGTTGACAACAGTTTTAACGGCAGCGGCGGCACGGTTTTTGTCGCGCAGGCTTCGGTTGCGGCGGACATTCCGGCAAATCCGATGGACTTTTTTACGCAGAAACGCTTGCAGCCGTGGGACAAGGAAGCCGAATCGAAAATGGTTCCGCAAATGACTGTCGCAACTGAAGATTATAACCGTCTCGTGCGGATGATTCAGGCGGGCGAAAAAGTGCAGATGACGGTTGATCTCGCCGTGCAGTATCACGACGAAGACACGAACGGCTACAACACGGTCGCCGAAATTCCGGGTTCGGATTTGAAAGATGAAATCGTGATGGTCGGCGGACATATGGATTCGTGGCACGCCGGAACGGGCGCGACGGATAACGGCGCGGGCGTTGCCGTCGCAATGGAAGCCGCGCGGATTTTGATGGCTTCGGGACTCAAACCACGCCGGACGATTCGCGTTGCGCTCTGGTCGGGTGAGGAAGAAGGTTTGTTCGGTTCGTCAAATTACGTCAAAAATCACTTCGGCGAGATGAAAGGCGGCGGCAATATCTTCGGAATTCAGCAGCCGAACGCACCGAAACCCGAATTAATCAAAGGCGCGGACTACGACAAACTTTCCGCATATTACAATCTCGACAACGGCACAGGCAAGATTCGCGGCGTATATATGCAGGGAAATTCGGCGGTCGCACCGATTTTCCGTCAATGGCTCGCGCCGTTCGGCGAAATGGGCGCGTCAACTCTGACGATGCAGAATACGGGCGGCACGGATCATCTTTCGTTTGACCGCATCGGACTTCCCGGCTTCCAATTTATACAGGACGAAATCGAATACAGTTCGCGCACACACCACTCGAACGAAGACGTTTACGACCGCATTCAACCTGACGATATGAAACAAGCCGCAACGATTATGGCGGCATTCATCTATCAAACCGCGATGATGGACGAAAAAATGCCGCGCAAACCAATGCGGTAGAAAGTGAAAAAGTAGAAAGAGGTAAAAAGTGAAAAAGTTGACTGACCGAAATCACTCAACTTTTTCACTTTTTAGCTTTTAATTTCCGCCGTTTTTCATTACATAATTCGTGAGATAGAGTTTCAGTTTGTCGCGGTTGGTTTGGCGGTAAGCGGGATAATCCTGTTTGATTCCGGCATCGGCGCGGACGAACAGAACGAATGATTCGAGCAAACCTTCATCGTTTAATTTTTTCAGCATTGCCAGCGACGGATCCATATTTTTGACGTTTTTACTGCCTTTTACGCCGGTCAAAACCATATGCAAAGCGTCCATTTCTTCAGCTAAACTGCGGCGATAGACTTTTTCGTTCGGGTATGCCTTTGAAAAATTTTCGCTGAGTTTGCCGTCTTTGTCGGTTTGCCAATTGGCTCGTGAAATCCCATACATCGTCCACGCAAACGAACCGTCATCCATTTTATCGCCGATTCCGAGCGTGATGTTGGTATTTCCGTTAGCTGACTTAGAGACATCAACCGGAATATTGATTTTCGGGTGCGCCAATTTGCTTTTATTGCTCTGCGCGTATTGCGAGATGCCGCGCCACGCCGCGCTGCTGTATGGTTCAGCGATTACCGCATCCAAATATTTGTCAATCGCTTCCTTGTTTTTGCCGTTTTGCGCCAATCCGTCCGCCCAGTAACGGTAAGCGGTTTCGCGGTCGGGATCAATCGCAATCGCTTTGGCAAACCACACGCCCGCCTTGTCAAAATCCTTCATCGCAAAATAAGTGTCGCCCGTATAAAGCGCGGCTTCATACCACGTCGGATCAAGCGTCGCGGCTTTTTGGTAGGCGGCGACGGCTGTTTTGTAATCGCCCGAAGCGAACGGCGCAGTCGCATCGTCAAATGAAGATTGCGCCAGCAGATTGTCCGATGTCGCTTTATCGCCGCCGTTGTCTTTGATCGAAGCGATCAGCAAATCAATTTCAGGAACGGAAACGCCGAGTTCCCTGGCTTTGAGCCACGCGCGGCGAGCTTTGAGCCGTGTCTGCTTCCACGCAGTTTGGTCTTTAATCGTATCTTGAATGCGCCAGTAAGCTAACCCCAAACCGAGAAAAATCTGCCCGTCGGCTTGTTTATCGGCAGTGAGTATTTCAAGCAGCGGAATGGCTTCGGTATAATTTCCGGCGTTGACGAGACGAATCGCGCGGTCGCGGTCGGCGGCAAAACTTTTCGTCGTTTGCGCCGGAAGCGAAGTTGTCCCGAAGATGAAGGTCAATAAGATGACTGAGGCGAAAAAGGCTTTCAGCCGATACGGTGTTTCTTGCATAATTTGTTGGTTCCCTTTTGAAAGTTAAATTTAGAGACGAGTAATTTATTAACAGATGTTTGAAGTTTAAAAGTAGTTTCCCTGCCGTGTCAATAAATTTCAGACAAGTGTCAGTTCCATAAAGAGCTTTTCGCCGTATGGATTGTGATAATAAGGCGCAATTTCGCGGAAGCCGTAAGATTCGTAGAGTTCGACGGCTTTCGACATTTTCGATGGAAAGGTGTCGAGCCGCATTCGCTTATAACCGATTTCACAGGCTTCCGCGATGATTTTTTCAATTAATTTAACGCCGATTTTTTGACCGCGAAAATCGTCTTTGACGAACAGCCTTTTCATTTCGCAAACGCCGTCTTCCAATTTTCTGAGCGCGATACATCCCGCGAGATTTTCGCCGGAAAAAGCGAGAAACAATCTGCCGTCCGGCGCGGCGTATTTTCCGGGAAGATTGGCGACTTCTTCGTCAAAATTCTGAAAACACAAATCCATTCCGAACCACCTTTCATATTCACGAAAAAGTTTTCGCGCCTGCTCGATTTGTTCCGGCGTTTCGGCTTGGATAATTTTAATCATTTTTTGTAGGGGCGACGGCTTGTCCTCGCCCAATGAGCGCGAGCGAAAATCTCGAATGATACAGGTTTTCAAACGCATCGGGCGAGGACAAGCTGTCGCCCTTACATTTATTTAACAAATCCCAATTTCTGCATCTTTTCCATCGTGATTTCGCTCATTTCGCGTTTGCCGTAGAGCAGAATCCGTTCGACGTATTTGGCAATTACGTCGGCTTCGAGATTTACTTCGTCGCCTGAATTAAGACTTGATAAATTCGTCAATTCCCAGGTTTTCGGAATCACCGCGATCTCAAAATAATCGTTTTTTAATTCGGCAATTGTCAGCGAAATTCCCTCGACCGAAACCGAGCCTTTATAAACCAAATACTGTCCGATGTCTTTCGGAAACGAAACGCGAACCGTCCAAAAATCGCCGATTTGAACAGCCGAAACAAATTTGCCGCGTGAATCAACGTGACCTTGCACGATGTGTCCGCCGAGCCGTGTGTTCGGCGTAACGGCACGTTCGAGATTAACTTTCGCGCCCGATTTTAATTTGCCGAGCGTTGATTTATCGAGCGTTTCCTGCGAAACATCCGCCGTGAACGAATCCTTTTTGACATCCAAAGCCGTCAGACAAACGCCGTTGACCGCAATCGAATCGCCTTCGTTCGTGTCATTTGTCACGACGTTAGCCGCAATTTTTATTTTTGCGCCTTCCGAGTGTTTTTCGAGCGACGCGATTTTTCCGAGTTCTTCAATTATTCCCGTAAACATATTTTGAATAAATTATAAAGCAAAATCGGCTGTAAATCTTCTTGTAAAAATAAAATGAAAACCGCGAAACAATACACTCTTAAAAGTTGTGTATTGTTTCGCTATATTCTGCAAATGTCCTCAGCCGCTTTTCCAAATTGTCCGCGTCCTGATTTTTAAGGGTGTTTTCCTGATTATCAAATATTCCTGCTTTTCCTGCTGCCTGCGTATCGTTGGAACAATTTTTGCTAGAAAATCTTAATTACAATCTAAGGTTTTTGCGAGTTTTGAATATGGAATCCGGTATCAAAAGATTTTTCAAGATGGATTTTTTTAAAAAGGTCTATGCCGAGGCGATGCAGGAAGATATTGTCAGCAATGCGGCGCAGGTCGCTTTTTACTTTATCTTCGCGCTGTTTCCGCTGTTGCTTTTTTTGCTCAGTCTTTTCGGTCTGGTGCTTAATTCGGCGGAAAATTTTCGGCAGGAACTGTTCGTTTATTTGCGCGAAGTGATGCCCGGTTCGGCAATTACGTTGATCGAGCAAACTCTTTCGGAAGTCGTTCAGCAAAGTTCGGGCGGTAAATTGACGTTCGGTTTTCTGCTCGCGCTGTGGTCGGCATCCGCCGGAATTGATAGTGTGCGAATCGTCTTAAATGATGTTTACGACCTCGAAGAAACCCGTTCATGGTGGAGATACAAAATTGTCTCCGTGCTTTTGACACTCGGACTGACAATTCTGGTGATTTTCGTCATCGGCACAATTTTTTACGGTTCACAATTTTTGACTTCGGTGTTTGCGTCAGCCGGAATGGAAACCGTTGCGCCGTATATTGCTAACGCACTGTCGTTTATTCTAATCATTGCCGCGATGCTTTTGGCTTTCGCGTTTCTTTACGCGTTCGCACCAAATCACACCCCGTTTTCGTGGAAATACATCACGCCCGGTGCGGTCACTGCCGTTGTTTTGTGGTTGCTATTCTCGTTTGGCTTTCGCATTTATCTCGCTTATTTCGATTCCTACGCAAAAACCTACGGCTCGCTCGGCGCAATTATTATTCTGCTTTTGTGGTTATATCTCACTGCTTTGGTCATCCTGATCGGCGGGGTGATTAACTCGGTAACTGATAAAATCGCCGCCGGAAAAGGTGACGAAGCCGGAAAACCCGACACGGAAAAAGACGATGCGGCAGCCGATGATGCTGATAAAACGAAAGAAGCCGGACAAAAATAAAGGCTTTGCCGCATTCGACTCAACCCTTTTCGATGTTTGAAAGTTTGCGAACGTCAATCGTAATCGGTTCGTCGTTGGTTGTTTGGTTGTAAAGATTAGAAAATTTGTAGCCGAATTTTATCTCGTCAACTTTATAAGAAGTTCGTGTGTGAACCGACTGCGCGAATGTTTCATCAATTGCGCTGATTATTACGAGGACTTCGGCATCGGCTTTGATCAAATCTGCTTCGGAGCAGCCGTAGAGCGGCGATTCTTCGTTAATCGGATGAACGACCGTCCACGCGAGCGGCAGAAACGAAACTTTTTCGCGTTCGAGTTTCAGTAAATCAAACTGCCGCGAAAGTGTGCCGTTTTGCTCGACAAAACGCGCGTATAAAACCTGCGCTTTGAGTTCGATTAATTGATTATTGCGGTTGTTGACGAGGCGAAACATCAAACCTGTATTGTCTTGATAAGGCGCGATGACAATATTGTCGCTGAAAATAATTTTCGCTTCGGGACGCGAAAACCGCGCGAAAACGAGTCCGGTAATCAGCGCGTTTGCCAGCAAACTATAATAAGATTCAACGGTTACAAGCAAATTCAGTAAGATTCCGACCGGATGAATCGTCCCGTAACCAATGGTCGCAAAAGTCTGCACACTAAAAAAAAAACCGCGCAGAAAGATATTCTGAGTCGGAATTTCCGACGTATCAATCAGCAAATTGCCGCCAAACAAACCGTAAATCGCGCCGAAAAAAATGTTGCTCAAAAAATATAAAAGCAGAACCAACAGCAAAAATTTCGTCCACGACATCGTGAGCGAATAATGATAAAGATTGAGCGCGGAAAACCTATGTAAGCCTTTGCGCTGCACATTAAAAGTGCCGTCGCGGTTTAAAAACCGCATCCGCGTTTCACGCGCAACCTTCGCGCCGAAACCCAAATCACGATCCTGTTCGGTCAACAAACTCGTCCCCATCGCCGACGTGCGCCGCGAACTCACTCTTTCAAATGCTTCTTCTTCGGTCATTTAATTTTCTTCGGCAGTTTCGGAAAGTAATTCCTGCAAGGCTTCGAGTTCGGGCAAAACAAGTAAATCCTTAGCACGTCCGGCGGCGCGCTTGGCTTTTATCAAACCTCCAATTGTCAAAACCCGGACTTCACAGCCGTAAATATTTACCGAAACAGATTCTTTTTTGACCGCTTCAAAATCGCCGACTCCTGAAACTTCGCCAAGCATATCAATCTCGCCAATTGTTGTTTCAAGCGTAAAATTTGTGCCGTTTTGTAATGTTCTCTCGTCCCAAACAAATGGCAGTTCTTTGGGAAAACCACGCAAACGCGGATTAAATAAAGCAAAGGCAGAAACAATTTTCTTCAAATTTTCGATTGTTCGCCGATAACAAAAATCAAGGTCTTTGGTCACATAACCCGATGAATGAACGGAAATCGCCACGCCGCCAATAATGACGAAATCAACTTCGGCTTCAGTCAGAGATTTTATAGCAGGCTCGAACTCAACCACGTTTTTGTTTCCTTAGTTCAGCACCAGCCCGCGCAAATTCTTCCAAACTTCTCATTGCGCTTTGCTGATCTTCGACTCGTTCCTGCGGAGTTTTTTTCAACTGTCCGTAAGTCAAAGTTAAATCAATTCCGAACGCCGCCGCCGCCGCAACTTTGCTTCCCGGTCGCGGATTCATAATTAGTTGTCTAATTTTTTCCAGACGCTCTTCGCTCAATCTTTCAATCATAGATTTATTTTATCCTTAAAAATTTTGTCGAGCCACATATTCGTCAGTTTTTCCTGAATCGAATTTGCCCGCAGACGGTCGTTTAAATTCTTGAAATCAACGAAATCGAGATGCTGATCCTGATTGAAACACGAGAAAACGAAAAATTCTTCGCCCGTGTGCGGGTTGACGTGGCGTTGGAGACATTGGGCGCAGACTTCCTTCATCATACATTGCATCGGTGAATTGATTGAGCCGATTGCCGTGTGTTTTTCCTTTAAATAAGGCTTTAAGGTCGCGTGTCTGGCTTCGCGGACACCGTTCATCATTCGGTCGGAACCGATGGCGATGATGCGGTCAACGTCCTTTAAGTCAACGGTTTGGTCGCCGAGTTTGCCTTCGGCGTAGGCAATCATTGCCTGAACGATGTTGCCGCGAAAATGTGCATCCTGCGGTCTGTTTGGCGTAATCTCGTCGCCGAAATCGGATGCCCAAACAACCTTGTCGGTGACTTTTTCGATCTCTTCGCGTTTGAATAAATCCGCGCCGTTTTTATAGCCGGCGAAATAAATTACTTCATTTTTATTTTCGCGCAAGGCTTTGGCAATCGAGAACAAAACCGCGTTGCCGAGTCCGCCGCCGGCGAGTAAAACCGTTTCATTTTCGGGGATTTCGGTCGGCGTTCCGGTCGGTCCCATGACGAGAATTTCTTCGCCTTCTTTGAGTAATGAACAGAGGCGCGAAGATGTTCCCATTTCCAGAACGATCATCGAAAGCAAGCCTTTTTCGCGGTCAACCCACGCGCCCGTGAGTGCCAAACCTTCCATCATCAGACGTTTTCCGGCGACAATCGGCGCGGTCGTTTCAAAGTTTTGCAGACGATAAAATTGTCCCGGCTCGAATTTTTTGGCTTGCAGCGGAGCTTTGACGATGACATCAACAATCGTCGGCGTTAAGCGGTCAACTTTGACAACGTAGGCGCGAATTTGTTCGTCCAAGACTGCTTCTAAGTTGTCGAAAATCTCGTCGCGTTCGGCTTGCGGCAGATCGCCGCGTGTCGCCAATTCTTCTTCAAAAATTTCGACAACTTTCGGATAACCGTTTTTCGCCGAAGCCATCGCTTTGACGACGTTTCCGGCGTATTGCGGATGGTTGTCGCCGTAGTATGAAATCAGTTTTCCGTCCGATTCGTAAGACGTGAAAAATCCGACTTCGCCTTTTTGGACTTCGACGGCGTGAAATTTTCCGTCGCCGTTTTTCGCGGCTTTGAACGGCTGGAAAAACTGCCGCCATTCGTCGAGTTTGAATGTTCCGGGCTTTTCCTTTTCGTAAATCACGTTCGGCGATGTCCCGGCGGCGACGCAAACGGTTCTTGCGGGCAGCGTTTCAAATTCGCCCGCGTTCGAGAATTTTCCGGTTTCGCTATTGTAGTTTTGCTTTTCAAAAACCAACGCTTTGATCGCGCCGAATTCATCGGGAACGGCTTCGGTCGGCGACATCAGTTCGATAAAATTGATGCCTTCTTCGAGTGCTTTCTGAACTTCTTCGTGGTTTAAGCGATACGCGGGCGAATCCTGCAAACGCTTGCGATAAACTAATGACACGCCGCCCCACGATTGAATCAGCGGCACGAAATTCGGTTCTTCGCCCGCTTCCTTTGCTCTTTCACGTTCTGCACGAATCGCTTTACCGTGAACAAGAAATTCGGCAAAGACGGCTTTTTCTTCGTCGTCAAACGCTTTCCACGCCGCTTCTTCGCCGATGTCTTCGGCGACCGCTTCAAATTTACCGAGCATTTTTTCGACTTGCACCGGATAATACGCGAAAATTTCGGTCGTCGTATCAACGCCGGTCAAGCCGCCGCCGATCACGACGGCAGGCAATCTAACCTGCAAATTCGACAAAGTATCCTTCTTAAACGCGCCGGTTAATTGCAAAGCCATTAAAAAGTCTGACGCTTGGCGAATGCCGCGAATCAGGTTATTTTTCATCGGCACAATCGTCGGTCGTCCCGCGCCGGTCGCAATTGCGATATGGTCGAAACCGAATTCCCACGCATCTTCAATCGTCAGCGTTCCGCCGAAACGAACGCCGCCGTAAGCACGAAAACGCTTGCGCCGCGTCAACATCAATTGGAGCATCGTCAGGAAATTTTTGTCCCAGCGCACGGTAATTCCATATTCCGAAACGCCGCCGAAACCCGACAGAATTCGTTCGTCGAGTTCGTCTTTGATTTCGTTAATATCTTTAATCGGCTTCGGCGTGAATTTGCCGTTTTTGCCGGTCCATTCGTCAGGAAGCGGCTCGATTTTGAGTCCGTCCATCGCAATCACGCCGAAACCTTCGTTCAAAAGATAATGCGCGAGCGTATAACCGGCAGGTCCGAGACCGACGACCAAAACATTTTTGCCGTTATAAGGCAATTGATACGGGCGTTTCGCATTGAGCGGATTCCAGCGCGTCAGCAAATTGTAAATTTCAAAACCGTAAGGCAAATCCAAAACATCAGTCAGCGTCGCGGTTTCCGCCAAAGGAATGTTGACCGGCTCTTGCTTCTGAAAAATGCAGCCTTTCATACAATCGTTGCAGATGCGGTGTCCCGTTCCGGCGCACATCGGATTGTCAATTGTGACCAGCGCAAGCGACGCGATCGAATCGCCGTGCTTTTTCATCAGGTGCATTTCCGAAATCTTTTCGTCGAGCGGACAGCCTTCGGTTTTAATGCCCAAAGGATTGCGTTTCGGCGCACCGTCTTTTTCGCGCAAACCCGTCGAACACGAGTCTTTATCGCGTTCGTGGCAGATCAAACAGTAATCAACTTCATAGAGTGCATCGCGCATCGTGCCGCGATCATCGGTTAATTTGAACCCGTCGCGCCGCCGCATTTCCTGCTTTTCGCCGCGCATAATGTTGTGCAGTTTCGGTTCCGGGTGAATCAAATGCACGAGATTTTGATAATCGAGCGCGTGCGGAACTTTAAACGCATACCACTTCTTTTTGCGTCCGTGAAACTGAATCGCCGACCATTGCTCTAAAATTTGCAAAACAGCTTTGATCTGCAAAACTTCACCCGCGCCTTCGAGTTCAATGATGTTTTTCTCAAAAATGCGCCCGAAAGTTTTGTCTTTCAGTTTGTCATAAGCCTTGCTTACTTTATTAGTCGTTTCCTGAATTTCAGCGGTAATTTCCAAGTTTTTCGTCAGTGATTCTTCAGCTTCGACGAGTTTATTGACGACAAACGCGACCGCCAATTCTTCGTCATAAACAAGCGTTTCATCGAACGACGCAAACTTAAATTCGCGCAAGGCTTCGTTTAATTCGGCTTCATTTAGTTCCGCAATTTTGTCCGCCGGATATTTTTTGATCGCGCGGCGTTGGACGAAAAATTTGTATTTCCAGATCGGGTCTTGCTCGGTAATTTCGCGTTCGAGATTTTCGCGTTCCTTGTTGATGCCGAACATTTGCGCGACAAACTTCGACAAATAAGGCGCGGAATCGGTCAAGATATTCGATTCGACGCGCTTTTCGACGTTTTCGCCGCGTGATTCGATGTAATCGGTCAACGCTTTGTGGAGCAGCGGATTTTCTTCTTTTACTTCGCCGTAAAATTTTTCGGCTAACTCGCGTAGTTTGACGGCATCAAACAAATCTGAATATTTGAAGCCGACGATGCCCAGGTCGAAATCGTGATTTGTAAATTTTGATTCTCTTTCGGAAATTGCAGTCATATAAGTTTATTAATAAAGAAAAATATAATTTTTTGCCAAATGATAATTATACCATTTGCGCTTTCACCAAAACAAAAGCGTTAAAGTCAGAGAGAGAGAATTTTGCTTTGAAGGTGAAAAAGTTGTATATTAGTTGGACATTTGTTTAAAATAAGGCGATTTTTCAACACCTAATGTGTTATAAAGTAGTTTTGCCCGATTGAGCTTAATAATTTTAGAGGTTTAATAATTATGGAAAAAGAGTCGCGGTTGATACCATTACCAACCACCAAAGATATACAATATTCTACTCAGGAATATCCGGCAGCTTATTCGCCGATGAATGACGAAGATGGTTTTAGCCAACAGCGTTCGTTTCGTGAGTATGTTCACGTTATTTACAAACGCCTGTCTTTGATAATTGCTTTGGCAATTATTACTACGTCTGCTGTGGCGTTTTATATGTTTCGTCAATCTTCGATTTATGAGGCACAGGCGACACTTATTATTGAACCGCCCAAGCAGAAACAAACAACAAAAGACGCAATTAATATTAACTTCGGCAATGATGTGAATTACACTAACACGCAATTAAAACTCTTGCAGAATCCTGAATTGATGCGCGATGTTGTCGTTCGTTTAGGACTACACCACGAACCGAATCTATTTGCCAATCAAAATAAAGGTGTTATGGCGAGTCTGCGCTCAATTTTGGGAAGTGATAAGAGCAAAACCGAAAAAGAATCTTTACTGCCGCTTTTGACAGAGAACAGCGACAATACAACTGCCGACAAAATTGCTCTGACACCCGAAGAACGTGAACGCGCCGATAACTATGCTTCGATATTTCTCGGTGGTTTGAGAATTGACACAGTTGACAAAACAAATCTTGTCAATTTAAGCGTACAAAGCACTAATCCCGATCTTGCTGCCAAAGTTGCCGATATGACCGCCAAAAGGTTTATCGAAAATGATGTTGAACGCGCGATGGGCGGCGCGAAACAAAGTTACGAAGAACTAAGCAGATCAATTGAAGAGTTGAAAGGAACAATTTCCCAACAGGAAGCAGACCTTATTAATCTCCTGCGCGGTAGTAATCTACCTTTACAGGATAAGGGCGGTGATTTACGCAACACTATTTTAGAAACTATTTATACGCAGTATCAAGGAGCGAAAAATGAACGACTCAAGATTGAAGCCAGTTACAATACCGCTGTGCAAGCCAACAATCGCGGCGAGGGTTCAAATATCCCCGATCTGACCAGCAGCAAAATCTATCAGGATACAGTGCGTCTTAACACTGAACGCAAAGCTAAACTACAGGATTTTATCCGTGACATTGACAAACAAATTCAAGAGTCGGAAACCGAATTAGCCGGTCTTCGCAGTAAATATACCGACGATTACAAAAAAGTGATCGAAACCAAAGCGAAAATCGAGAGCCTCAAAGCATCGCGCGAAGATACCGATAAAAAAGTTACGAACCTAATCAATCAGGATAAGGTAAAACTTGAGAAAGAAGCAGTTAGCGGCGCGTTGATTTCCCTTCAATCACAACTCGACTCTGCACTAAAGCGTGAAGGACAACTCTACACTGCTTATAAAGCCGAAGAATCGAAAGCTAATCTCGAAGGACAAGCGGAGACGAAATTAACGACTTTAAAGCGCGAAATCGAAACCAATCGCGGATTGCTCGATACCTATACGCAACGTCAAAAAGAACAGGAATTAGCAATTAGCGGTAATCGTCCTGATAACATTAAAATCAGCACAAATGCCGTCAAGCCGACCGCCCCAATCGGTCCTCAGAGAACCCGCAACATTTTTATTGCATTTTTGCTCTCACTGGCGACAGGTATCGGTCTGGCGTTTCTGCTTGATTATCTTGACGATTCGATTCGTACGTCCGACGATGTGGGCAGACATCTCGGATTGCCGACGCTCGCTCTGATTCCGCATCAATCGGGCAGTGATAAACGAAAACTTTCGGCAATACCGGAAACTAAAGGCGGTGCATCCTCAACGGCGATGGTTTCACTCGAAGATACGCGTTCGGGGATGGCTGAGGCATATCGTCACTTGCGGACATCACTGCTCTTTTCGTCCGCTGGAAAACCGCCGCAAACTATTCTCGTGACATCTTCGCAGCCGTCGGAAGGCAAAACCACAACAGCAATCAATACGGCAATTACGCTTGCTCAATCAGGCGTGGACGTTGTGCTGATTGATTGCGATTTACGCCGTCCGCGTCTGCACAGTCATTTTAATATGGACAATTCGGCTGGTTTGACAAACTATCTTTCGGGCGATAAAAACACCGATTCGCTGCTCAAACCTTTTGCGAGTCTGCCGAAATTAAAAATCATCACGAGCGGTCCGATTCCGCCGAATCCGGCTGAACTTTTAAGCTCGAACGAGATGAAAAATCTTCTGCAATTTTTACGCGGAAATTACAAACACGTCATTATTGATTCGCCGCCGGCGATTTCGTTTACCGATGCGGCGATTCTTTCGACATTGGTTGACGGCGTGGTGCTGGTCGCAATGGCTGGCAAGAGTTCGATTCATTTGATGCGTCGTTTCAAACTGCGGTTAAGCAACATCGGCGCACGGGTTTATGGAGTTGTTTTAAATGGTATTAAATCGGATTCGGTCGAATATGGTTATTATGGTTACGGCTACACATATAGCTATTACAGCACCCCGGCTGATGACTTAACACCGATGATGGATGAAGTCGAAGTTGCTTCGATTCACGACACGAAAGACTAAAACGCATTAGGCGACGGATTGTCCTCGCCTAATGCGTTTGAAAAACCTGAAAAAGCGTTTGCCTTAATTCGATGTTGAATTAAGGCAAACGCTTTTTTGCTTCGCTCATCGGGCGATAATACGCCGTCGCCCCTACAATATAAATTTCGCCAATGCTTCTTCCCAATGTGGAAGCGGTTTTAAACCGAACTTTTCGCTGAACAAACACGCCAATTTTGAAGATTTCGGACGCGGCGCGGGACGCTTCAAACTGTCATTGGACGCGCTTTCCAATAAACTCAAATCAAATCCTTTCAATTGACAAACCTTTTCCGCAAAGCCTTTGTAAGAAGTTCCCAAACCGGAGTTTGTAACGTGAAAAATACACGGCAGATCGAGTTCGACGAGTTCGCGCAAACGCTTTGCCAAATCGTTCGCAAACGTCGGCGTTCCATAACTGTCATAGATCGCCTTGATTTTTTTTCCTTCTGCAAGAAGATTGTGCATCACGCTCAGAAAATTTGTGCCGCCGTCGCCGTAAATCCAGCCTGTCCGAACAATGATCGAACGCGCGTAGGCTCTGTGCGCCAGACTTTCGCCCAAAAACTTCGATTGAGCATAGACACTCTGCGGATTCGGCGTGTCGCGCTGCGTATAAAAACCGCTTTTGGTGCCGTCAAAAACGTAATCGGTCGAGATCGTCAGGAAACGGCAGTTGTTTCTTTTCGCGGCGTGTGCGAGATTTTCAACACCGGCAACATTCGCCGCAAAGCATTTTTCCTCATTCGTTTCACTGCCGTCCACGTCCGTATAAGCCGCGCAATTAATTACGGCATCGAATTTTTCGCGCTCGAAATAGTCGAAAACCGGCATTTGGTCGGAAATATCGAGTTCCTGGCGTGCCAACGCAAAAACTTCATCTCCGATTGTTTCGCAAAATTTCGTCGTCGCCCGCGCGACCATTCCGTTTGCGCCTGTAATGAGAATTTTCATAGCTTAGTAAGTTTGGGAAGTTTGGGAAGTTTGGGAAGTGGAGAGAACTTTTCTTTCTAAACTTCCTAAACTTCCTGAACTTTTCCGCCATACATTTTTTGGTAATACTCACGATACGCACCGTTGCGGATGTTGTTCACCCAATCCTGATTTTCCTGATACCACCGAATTGTTTTCTGTAAGCCTTCTTCCCAATTTATCAAAGGTTTCCAGCCGAGTTCGTTCTCGGTTTTGTCTGCATCAATCGCGTATCGGCGGTCGTGTCCGAGACGGTCGGCAACAAATTTTATCAAGTTGTGCGGTTTGTTTAAAGCGTCGAGAATTGCCTTAACAATATCAATATTATACTGTTCGTTACGTGCGCCGATGTTGTAAATTTCGCCTGAATTTCCGCGCTCGAACGCAATCCAGATCGCCCGTGCGTGGTCTTCGACATAAATCCAGTCACGGACGTTTTTCCCGTCGCCGTAAACCGGCAGAGATTCGTCGTTCATTGCATTTGTAATCATCAGCGGAATTAACTTTTCGGGAAATTGGCGTGGTCCGTAATTATTTCCGCAGCGCGTGATTATCGTGTCCAAATTAAAAGTTTCACGCGCCGCCCGGACAAAATGTTCCGCCGCCGCCTTAGATGCCGCATAAGGTGAATTAGGCTTTAAAGGTGAATTTTCCGTGAAATAGAGATTGCTCTCATCCGGCAAACTGCCCATCACTTCATCGGTATTTCCGCAGAACTGTAAAATTCCATTTCGCTCAACAACTAAATTTTTATTGTCTTCAACTTTAACGCACCAAATTTTTCCTTTGTAGTGATCCTTTTTCCAGTTTTGCTGCCCGAGTCCGACATTCTCAGTCCGAAAATAGACTATATAAGCATCTGTTGACGCACGAATTTCTCTGTTTTGTAAGTAACCAATCACCGAAGCATCTCGCTTTCTGACTCTGGGCGACATTCCGAGTTTTATACTTAGTTCACAAATATTTTCCATCAGACGCTTTGAAGATGTTGAGAAAACAGGTCTGCCATTTGGTCTATAATGTCCATCGCTGTCAATCAATCCGTCAAACAAAGCCTGTAAAATGCTCTCATCAAATTCCATTAACCAGTCTGGAATATGTTTATTTTTGAAGCCTTTTCCAAATTGAGTGAAAAATTCCGTCCATTCCTTCGAGCAAATGTAGATATGTTCACCGGACTTATTTTTGTGTGCCGTCCATTTAATCCCCAAAACATCCAGAGATTTTTCAAGTCTTACTCTGGCTTTGTCGTTTTCGGGAACATCAAAGAAAATCCGCCAACTAGTGCAAGTTACAAATTCTTTTTCACCAACTTTTGTTGTTATTCCCCCGAATCTTCCGGTTGCAGGATCGCGTCTTACTTCATCCGCCTGTCTTTTTGGTAAACCCGATAGTGAAGGAAGTTTTTTCGTCTGTGTGGCAATAAAACCATCACCGATAAAAGCTCCGCAAACATAAAAAAGTTCTCTCAGCGGAACTGCTCCGATTTCCTTTAATTCAATTGTTTCGGAAATTTTTCCGGTGAATTTACCGCGCGGAAAAAATAAAGAATGTTTATTTAATATATTTTGAGCCTCATCAAAACAAATCTTGGACAATCCGTTTCTTGTCTTTTGTCTGTAATACATTCGATGATTCGGTGTAACTTTGAGATCGGCGGTAAAAGTCTTGAAATGAATCATCTCGCCTTCATAATCCTGAACAATAACTTTTTGAATTGTCTTTTCTTCAACTTTGCCCGTTTGTTGATTGACAGACAAGACTTTATCGCCTTCTTTGAGGTCTTGATAACCTTTCAACCCGTTCTTAGTTAAGGCTTTCGTTTCTTCGTCATAACAGGAAACCTGCACAAATCTCCTGACTTTTTTCGCCCGCGCCGCGTCGAGCAAAACTTGCGTTCCGAGAACATTCGTCAGCACGAATTCGCCCGCCGAAGTAATCGAACGGTCAACGTGCGATTCGGCAGCGAAATTGAAAACCGCGTCTGCATTATCCGGTAAAGCATTCAAAACAGCATCTTTATCGCAAATGTCACCTTTTACGAAATGATGCCGCGCCGCGTCTAAATCTCTCAGATTTTCAGGATTTCCCGCGTAAGTCAGCGCATCGAAATTAACGATTTCGACATCCGCAGTTTGATCTAAAACAAGTCTGACAAAAGCCGAACCGATAAACCCTGCGCCGCCGGTAACGAATATTTTGGTCATAAATATAAAGGTGAAAAAGTTGAAAAAGGTGAAAAGTGAAAAAGTTGTTTTAAGTCATACAATTAAACTTTTTACCTTTTACACTTTTTCACTTATTGAGAAGACGCATTTGCCTGAGCAAATCGTCTGCATATTTCTTTGGAGTGTTGATGTTTTTCAAAACAATTTTGCCGCCGTTGTCGCTCGCATTGTCAATAACGAGGTTGCCGAAACCGAGCATTCTCTGGGTAATCGTCGAAGAAACCGACACGTCCTGAATCGAACGCAGCGGCACGTTGCGCGAATTTTGAAAGATAAAACCTTCGTCAATTTCGACCTTTGCATCGGTCAGCGTGTAGCGAATCATTCGCTGTTTCAGATGGTAATATGCCGGAATCAAAAAGAGCGGCAGCGCAACCAGCGTCGAAATCAAAAAACTAACGCCGAAGGTCGCCAGCAGCGCAACCATCAAAAGCACGCCGAGAGCTGCCAAAACGTAGCCGATTTTGACAAACATCAGCGTCGGACTGATTGAAAAAACTTTTCTTTCTTCGTCTTCACCGCTAATCTTTTCGTCACCGAATTTTCGTGCAATTCGCGTTTCTTCCTCGGCTTCGAGCGCGTTGCCGCACTTTTGACAGTAAACCGCCTGATCCGAATTTCCCGCGCCGCATTTTATACAAAACATATTTTTAATGGTGAATGGTGAATGATTAATGGCTAATTACAAGATTTAAATTCATCATTAATCATTCACCATTCACCATTAGAAAGCATACATCAGTTCATATTTTCGCACAAAAAAGCGGTCGGCAACGCTGCCGACCGCGAATCTTTTCAGACAAGAGAAGAAAGAGACTTATACTTCTTGTGAAAGATTACAAAAATTTATTGATTGACCAGCCGCATTCTGCCATCCGGCATTCTGATTGCGAGCGCGTTGGCTTCGTAAACAGTCAACGGTTTGGCTTCCTTTTTTTCGAGTTTGAAGGCTTGTTCGTTCGTGACTTTTTTGACCGATCTGACAAAATTCGGATTGGAAACCGCGCTGTATCGCGCCGTGATTCGGCGGACATATTCCTGCGTTTCACGATACGGCGGAATCTGATTGCCGTATTTCATTACTGCGCCTTCGCCGGCGTTGTATGCCGCCAGTGCGAGCGCGACATCACCGCCGAAAGTGTTGAGCAGCCAGCGCATATATTTCACGCCGCCTTCGATATTTTGCTTCGGTTCGTAAATATTCGTGACACCGAAACGCGCTGCTGTTCCCGGCATCAACTGCATCAAACCGCGTGCGCCTTTGTAAGAAGTCGCCGTAATTTTAAAGGTTGATTCCTGGTGCATCTGCGAATAAATCAACAGCGGATCAATACTGTAGCGTTTACACGAATCTACAATATAAGAATCAATCACCGCGTCGCCGGTCGTAAATCCGCCCATTCCGCTGCCCGCCGACATCACCATTTTTGTATAGCTGACGTTGGCAAGACTATTTTTTAAAGCTACGCCGTCAGTCACATTCATTGTTGTTTGAACTGTTTTCTGAACTAATTTTTTGTCGCCTTTTTTGGTAAGTTTCGTTTTGACGGCGGGGACTTGGGCAATCGTCGGTTTGACTGCTACCTGCACTCCGTTCGACGTGTCGAAATTATCGAAAACGCGCGAACGTGTCTGCGCCGCCGCCGCGCCGGTCAGACAACAAAAGATAGCGATGGAAAGCAGAGTATTTTTCATGGAAATTGATCTTATGAACTGTTCGATGTGGATTTTCTTTTTAGAATGGATATTTCTAATTAACACGCCCGATTTTTCAAGCGTCTATTATTTATTACATTATTAAAACCTCAGATATTCCAAAAAATTTAACAACGGAAAACTTGGTTTTACACAATATTTTTTGCCGGATTATTTTCACACGATTCGATTTTCGTTTATTCTAAATTTATTATGTTGTATCTTTCGCAGATTTTGGGTCGCCCGATTATTGATGAAGAAGGCGATAAAATTGCTTCGATTCGTGATGTCATCGTCCGTTACGGTGAAGAAGATTATCCGTCGGTCGTCGGACTGGTCGCGCGTTTTCGCCGCCGCGATTTTTTTATTTCGGGTAAGCGGATTTCGGCTTTGAGCGAAAGCGGCGCGAAGATGAATTCGGAAAAGATCAATCTTAAACCGTTTACGCGCCGTCTGAACGAAGTTTTGCTGGCGAAAGATGTTTTGGATAATCAACTGATTGACGTTGACGGCAAACGCGTCGTCCGCGTCAACGACGTGCAGATAATTGTTGTCGGGCAGCAGTGGCGCGTATCGGGCGCGGATGTTTCACTTCAGGGATTTTTGCGCCGCCTGATGCCGAAGGGTTTTTACGGCAGTTCAAAAATTGTCGAAGTTATAGATTGGGCGGACGTTGGTTATCTCGCCACCGATTCGGCTTCGTCAATCGTTAAATTAAAGTCATCGAAAGACAAACTTTCGCGGCTGCATCCGGTCGAAATCGCGCAGCTTGCCGAATCGCTTTCACCGATTCACCGCACCGAAATTGTCGAATCATTAGACGATGAAATTGCCGCTGACACGCTCGAAGAAATGTCCACCGAAAATCAGGCGCGAATCCTTGAAGAAATGGACGAAGAACGCGCCGCCGATATTCTCGAAGAAATGTCGCCCGACGATGCGGTTGATGTTTTAGGCGAAATGGACGAAGAAAAGGCGCAGGAACTTTTCGATTTGATGGAAGACGATGAAAAAGCCGACGTTGCCGAATTAATGTCCTTCGCACACGACACGGCGGGCGGTCTGATGACGACCGAATTTGTCACGTTTCCAAAAAATCTGACGGTCGCACAGGCAATCTCGAGATTGCGCGAAATGGCGGAAACGCCGAATATGATTTACTACCTATACGTCGTCGAAGAGGAAAATTCGTGGAAGATTTCCGGCGTAATTTCGTTGCGAAGTCTGATTTTAGCCGATCCGCAATTTACGCTCGAACAAGTTATGCGCGAACAATTTCAGTTTGCCCACCCGAACGACGATGCCGAAAAAGCCGCGCAAATGATTGCCGAATACAACCTGCTTGCGCTCCCCGTAATTGACGATTTGGGCGAAATCGCCGGCATCGTCACGGTTGACGACGCAATGGAAATCTTACTGCCAAAGAATTTAGACCGAAGATTGCCGCGCCTTTTCGGGTAATCTTCTAACTGACAGTTTAGAAACTCTGCGAAGCTAATATTTAATACTTCATATTATCACGCAGCTTAGAAACATCGCGCTGCGGCGGATCACCGAAAAGTCTTTTATATTCGCGGTTAAAATGTGACGGATCATCGTAGCCGACGCGAAAACCGGCACTTGCTGCATCAAAGTCTTCGCCGAGCATTAGTCGGCGGGCTTCCTGAAGCCTGATTTGTTTCTGAAACTGTAAAGGACTCATTGCCGTCACGGATTTAAAATGATGATGAAAGCCGGAAACGCTCATTCCGAGAGAACGTGCCATATTTTTGATTTGAAGGGGTTCGTCGAAGCGTTCCCGAAGGTGTCCGATTGCCTTGGAAATGCGTTGTGCATCGCCTTCGGAAGTCATCAGATGACTGAGCCGCGCACCTTGTCCGCCGATTAAGAGCCGGTAGATAATTTCCTTAATAACAAGCGGCGCGAGAACTTTTTGATTATTCGGTGTTTCCATCAGCCGAATAAGTCTGACCGACGCATCGAGCAGATCAGCGTCAACCGAACTGACATTTATTCCTTTAACGCTTGTATCGCCTTTTTTTATTTGAAGCCCAAATTCCATTATCACGGAAGCGACCAGAGACGGATCGAGATTTATCCTGAAGCCGAGATAAGGTTTTTCTTCCGAGGCTTCCCCGACTTGAAAGACGAGAGGCAAATCAACCGAGAAAATCAGGTAATGTCCCGAATCATAGAAAAATACTTCTTCGCCTAAAAGTGCGCGTTTTCCGCCCTGAACAACAAAGCAGAAGGCAGGTTTATAAATGGATGGAACGGATTCGATCAGCTTTGATGCACGGGCGAGAAAAAAGCCGGGAAAGACTTCCTTCGCTCCGTCTTCGGGAACAATCCGCATCATTCGCTCGATTAATTCTTCACGGTTAATTTGCCGTCTTTGCTTCTCACGTTTCTCTTGATTGCTCATAAATTTATATTAACGCTTTTCGCTTCACAGAGGCACACGGAGGGCGAAGTTTTTGCAGGATTATTCAATCATTCTCCACAATTATTATACCGCTGCCTATTTTTAAGCCTGTATAATCAATGTCAAAGGGTAGAAAAGAAATATATCTATTAAACGGAACATAGAAATTTTTGGAGAAATTATGCAGAAAGTTATTTTGAACAATGGGGTGGAAATGCCGATTTTGGGGTTTGGCGTTTTTCAAATGAATGCCCCGCAAGAGTGTGAGAAAAGTGTCGTGGATGCTTTAGAAACGGGCTATCGGCTGATTGATACCGCCGCGTCTTACGAAAACGAAGAAGCCGTCGGCAACGCGATCAAAAAAAGCGGTGTGCCGAGAGAAGAAATTTTTGTTACCACGAAGCTCTGGATTGCCGATGCCGGCGACGAAAAAACCGAAAAGGCTTTTGAAAGATCATTGAACAGACTACAGCTTGATTACCTGGATTTGTATTTAATTCATCAGCCTTACGGCGATGTTTACGGCGCGTGGCGGACAATGGAAAAACTCTACGCACAAGGCAAAGTCAGAGCCATCGGCATCAGTAATTTTCAGCCTGACCGCGTGATGGATTTTATCGTCCATCACGAAGTAGTTCCGGCGGTCAATCAAATCGAAACGCATCCGTTTCATCAGCAAATTGAAACTCAAAAATTTTTGCAGGAAAACAATATTCAAATCGAATCGTGGGGACCGTTTGCCGAGGGCAAAAACAACATTTTTCAAAATGAATTGCTTCTTTCGATTGCCGGAAAATACGGAAAAAGCGTGGCTCAAATAATTTTACGGTGGCTGACGCAAAGAGAAATTGTCGTGATTCCGAAATCGGTTCGCAAGGAGCGAATTAAAGAAAATTTCAACATTTTCGATTTTGAATTAAGCCTTGAAGATATGAATGCAATCGCTGCATTGGACACAAAGCAGAGCCTTTTCTTCGATCATCGTGATCCGGCAATGGTGAAATTTTTAGGCACCGCAAAACGGAATACTTAAAGACAATCCACTCCGTTTGAAGGACGGATTAAAAAATTAAAATATGAAAGAGAATAAGCAAACAAATAATTCTGAGATTCAGGAAAATGAGGGCGTTAGTCGGCGCGGTTTTATTGCCAAGACGATCTTCGCCGCTGGTTCATTCGCATTGGCAGCTTCGCAAAATCAGGCGAATGCTCAAACGCCGCGAAAAAATGAACCGGCGAACAATGAGAAAAATTTTGTTAGACGCAGAAAACTCGGCAAGCTAGAAGTTTCGGCGGTCGGTTTGGGCGTTCAGAATATGAGCCGCAAGTATGAAACGACCGTGCCGTATCGCCCGGAGATGATTAACATTATCCGCGCCGCTTTTGATCGCGGCATCACTTTTTTTGACACGGCGGAGGCTTACGGACCTCACGAATGCGAGCGTATCTTAGGCGAAAGCATCGCGCCATTCCGAAACAAGGTCGTCATCACGTCAAAATTCGGTTGGAATATTGACTTTGAAACCGGCGAACGTCGTCCCGGACTCAACAGCAAACCCGAACACATCAAACTCGCGGTCGAAGGAATGCTCAAGCGTCTGAAAACCGACCGCATTGATCTGCTTTATCAACACCGCGTTGACCCGGAAGTTCCGATTGAAGATGTCGCCGGAGCAGTCAAAGACCTGATAAAGCAAGGTAAGGTTCTGCATTGGGGATTGTCTGAAATGGGACTAAACACGCTGCGCCGCGCTCATTCCGTGCTGCCTGTAACTGCCGTTCAGAGCGAATATTCGATGCTCTGGCGTGGTCCTGAAAAGGAAGTTATTCCGACTTGCGAGGAACTCGGAATCGGTTTTGTGCCGTGGAGTCCGCTTGGCGTGCAGTTTCTTACAGGTTGGATTGATGCGAACACGCGGTTCGCTCCCGGCGACATTCGCGGCGGTGAATCGCGGTTTTCGCCGGAAAATCTGCCTAAAAATCTGGCACTGGTGGAAGTTGTCAAGAAATGGGCAAACCGCAAGAAAGCCGCGCCCGCTCAAATCGCGCTGGCGTGGCTGCTCGCGCAAAAACCCTGGATCGTGCCGATTCCCGGAACGACACAGATGGCGCATCTGGTTGAAAACAGCGGCGCGGACGGAGTTCGATTTACGTCCGCCGAACTTACCGAACTGAATTCGGCGGTCAGGGCGATTGAGATTCAGGGGCAGCGTCTGCCGGACGCAGTGCTGGCATTTTCGGGCGTGGAAGCACCGCCGAAGAAGTAGGAGAAAAAAATATGAAAAAATTTAAATGCACGAAAATAATGATGAGGATTAGTATTGTTGCTCTGTTAACAATGACGTTTATCGGTTCGGCTAACGCACAGAGCAACACACCGGAAAAGAAGGAAAATTCCAATATGAAAATCAATAAAACGGAACAGGAATTGATTAATCTGTCTAAACAAAAGTGGCAATGGATGGCGGAGCGCAAAGTGGATTCGCTTGACGCACTTTTCCACGAAAAAGCTGTTTTCGTCCATATGGGCGCAACTATGTCCAAAAAACAGGAACTCGATGTCATCAAAGGCGGAATGATTCAATACAAAACTGCGGAGATTCAGGAAGTGTCGGTGCAGATTGTTGATAAGACTGCCATTCTTTTGAACAAAATTCGCCTGACCGCCATTGTCGGCGGCAATGAGGTCATTAATCCTTTCGTCGTGACGGAAGTTTACGTCCAACAAAATAAAACTTGGAAGTTAGCTTCGGTTTCGTTTACCCGTTTGCTGACTCAATAAAAGCGATATTTCTGTATGCGTATAAAAAGTAACGCAAAATTTGTGCTGATTTTACTGACGGTGATCTGTCTTTTATCAGGCTGCTCAACGGCTCAAGAACCGACGATTAATAAAAAATTGTCAGAGCCTGTAACTGATAAAAAGGTGTTGATTGTGTATTTATCCCGAACCCGAAATACCAAGGCAATCGCTGAAATCATTCATAAAAACGTCGGCGGCGACTTGGTTTCGCTGGAGTTGGAAAAGCCTTATCCCGAAAATTATCAAGCGACCGTTGAACAGGTTGCGAAGGAAAACGAAACAGGTTTTTTGCCGCCGCTCAAAACTAAAATTGACGGCATCGAAAAATATGATGCGGTGTTTGTCGGTTTTCCGACTTGGGGAATGCGCCTTCCGCCGCCGATCAAAAGTTTTCTAAGGCAGTATGATTTGAGCGGTAAAACGGTTGTTCCGTTCAATACTAATGCCGGTTACGGAGTCGGCAGCAGTTTCCAAACCGTCAAAGAACTCTGCCCGAAGATCACAGTTTTAGAAGGTTTTTCGACCAAAGGCGGAGTAGAAAGAGACGGAATTTATTTTGTCATCGAAGGCGAAAAAGAGAAACAGGCGCAAACGGAAGTGCAGGAATGGCTGCGTGAAATCGGGATTATAAAGTAAAATATGAAGAGAAATTTGAATTTATGAAAAGTTCCGATTCTTCGTTTTATTCCGGTAAACCTATTTGATTCAGCAAATCCTGAAACCGCGAATCATCTCGCAGACAGTCAACGACCGGCTCGACCTTGAGGAAAGGCAGAAAGCCTGAACGCTCTTTGCGGGCTTGTTCGAACCATTCAAATGACTTGTCAAAATCGCCTAAACCGGCGTGAATGATCGCAAAATTGTAGGCGGGAACGTAGCGTTCTTTGTCCAAATCTTCAAGGCTTGCCAGAACTTCCAACGCTTCCGTGCGTTTTCCGGCGACGGCGTAGGCAAAACCCAAGTATGATTCAAACGCCAATCCGCCGCTCGAAAATTTGACGGCGTTGTCCAAAGATTCAATCGCTTTTTCGAGTTTTCCCTGCTGTAAATATGCCAATCCCAAATTTCGATAAGCAAACGTCGAATGTTTGTCCATTTCCAACGCTTTGCGGCATTCGTCAATCGCACGGTCGTAATCGCGGGCAAAATAATAGGCGTAGCCGAGCGAAACGTGCGAAAACGGCGACAACGGATCGAGCTTCTGCGCGTGTTTGCATTTTTCGATGGCTTCGGCGTGTCGTCCGACTGCTTTTAAGTAAAACCCGTAACCGTCGTGCGCGTTCGGATGATTCGGGCTGAGTTCGATGGCTTTCTTAAATGCGCGTTCGGCTTGCCGGAAATCCCAATCATAAAGCAGCCGCGAAAATCCGAGCGAACAATGCGCTTCGCCTAAGCTGTTGTCGAGTTCGAGTGCCTTCATCGCGGCGGCTTCGGCTTTCGGATAAGCCTCGCGCGGCGACCAGCCGCCGGTCGAAGACGCGAGAAAACCGTAGGCTTCGGCAATTCCCGAATAAGCGAGCGCGTAATTCGGATCTAAATCAATCGCTTTTTGAAAATATTCGATGCCTTTTTTGATCCATTCTTCGGTGCGTTTCGAGGTCACGAAATAGCGACCTTTGAGATAAAACTGATACGCTTCCGAGTTTTCCGTCGGGCGTTTGACAAGCTGTTTTTTGTCTTCGCCCGATAATTTAAGTTTGAGTTTTCCGCTGATGTCTTCGACAATTTCGTCGAGCAAAGTAAAAATATCGGTCATTTCGCGGCGGTATTGTTCGCCCCAAATTTGCGCTTCGTTGGCGATGTCCACGAGTTCGGCGTTGACGATTAACGAATCGCCGATCTGCAAAATTCGTCCGGCAAAAACAGCGCGAACGCCGAGTTCATTGCCGATTTTCTGCGTATCGTTTTGCTGTCCTTTATAGCGAAAAACGGTGCTTCGCGGCACGACGCGCAGTTTCGGCAATTTCGACAGCGAATTGATGATGCCTTCGGTGATTCCGTCCGAAAGATATTCGGTTTCGGCATCGTTTCCGCTGTTGACCAGCGGCAGAACGGCGAGCGAATCAATCGTCTTGCGCGTTCGTGTTTTGCGCGACGGAAATGTATTTTTCGGCAAAATTTGCGTCGCCTGTTCGACGCGGTAAAGCTCGCCGCTGACGGCAAAGGTGTCGTTCGAGATGTGAATGCGTTCGAGTTCGGTTTGAAACTCCAAACGCTGTCTGATCTGCTTCAAATCATCCGCAAATTCGTTCATCGTTTGATAACGGTCTTCACGAGTTTTATTAAGCGATTTGGCGATAATTCGTTCAAATTCCGGCGGCAGATTTTTGACGATTTCGGCAAGCGGCTGCGGTTTTGCCGTTAAAATCGAAGCGATCACATCGGCAATCGTCGCGCCCGAAAACGGCAATTTTCGCGCAATAATTTCATAGATCACCGCGCCGAGACTGAAAATATCGCTCCGCGCATCAACCTTTAATCCGCGCGCCTGTTCGGGCGACATATAAAAAACCGTGCCGAGAATCATTCCCTTGCCGGTGATGGATTGCACCAAAGTTTCGGCTTCAGCTTGTTGAGTTAAACCATCCGCTACCGCAGACGGTTCTGACAGTTTCGCAATGCCGAAATCCAAAACTTTGACGTAACCGTCGCGCCGAATCATTATATTTTCGGGTTTGATGTCGCGGTGAACAATTCCCGCATCGTGCGCCGCGACCAGCGCATTAGCGGTCTGAATCGCAATTTCGAGTGTTTCCGCAAGTTTCAAAGACGCAGCCTGCATCTTTTGCCGGAGCGTTTGCCCTTCGACAAATTCGGTCGCAATAAAATGCGTTCCGTCGTGTTCGCCGATGTCGAAAATCGTTAGAATATTCGGATGATTTAAGGCTGACGCGGCGTGCGCTTCGCGTCGGAAACGCTCGATTGCCGAAGCGTCCTTCATCAAACCTTCGGGCAGAATTTTGATCGCCACATCACGCATCAAACGCGTATCCGAAGCACGATAAATCTCGCCCATTCCGCCTGCGCCGATTGACGATTGCACCTTGTAATGTCCGATTTTTTCACCGATGACTATCATTTTTGAAGACTGTAATTATACCATTCATTTCATCTATGAAACAAAAATTGTTGACAGATTTTTGAAAATGAAACCTTTCGGCTAAATTCTGCGTCAAAGCATCATAAAACTTGTCATTAAACTCGTCAGGTTGATAAACTGACGTAACAAATTCATTCTAAATAGGAGTAAAATTTATGAAGCGGAAAAGTATTTTATTGGCGGCAATTTTAGCGGCGGTTGTTTTTGTTTTGTGTCCTGATGTGAACGCGCAAAAATTTGCGGTCGGTTCGACTTTGGAAGGCTTTAAGCTGACCGACACGAACGGCAAAGAACAATCCTTCGACAGTTTGAAGGGCGAAAAAGGCACAGTCGTCGTTTTTCTTTCGGCGCAGTGTCCGGTCGTTAAAGGCTACAATGCGCGTCTGAGCCAAATCGCGGCTGATTACCAATCGAAAGGAATTAATTTTATCGGCATCAATTCCAACGCGAGTGAATCGCTCGAAATGGTTAAATCGAACGCCGACGAAAATTACAAATTCCCTGTTTTGATTGATAAGGGCAATGTTTTAGCCGACAAACTCGGCGCAAACGTCACGCCCGAAGCATTTTATTTTGACAAGCAAAACGTCCTGCTCTATCACGGCGCGATTGACAACGACCGTTCGGGCAAAAATATCTCGACGGAATATTTGAAAACGGCTTTTGACGCTTCATTGAGCGGCAAGAAAATCGAAAAAACTTCGGCAAACGCTTTCGGCTGCTCGATTAAACGGAAAGCGGACTAATATGAAAAAAACTTTATTTACCGGAACGAAAACGATTTTTTTCGGACTCGTTTTCGTCCAAATCTTTTCGTTCGGAGTTTTCGCTCAAAAATCTAAACGGAAAACCGTTAAGCCGAATATTCAAACGACTAAAACTCAGACTAAAAAAGCCGTTTTGCCAAAGGTTACGCAGATTGACGAAGCCGGACTGAAAACCGCGATCAAACCGAATGGCAAACCTTTGCTCGTCAATTTTTGGGCGACGTGGTGCGATCCGTGCCGCGAAGAATTTCCTGATCTCGTCAAGCTCAACACAGACTACAAAGGCAAAATGGATTTCATCACGATTTCGCTCGACGAATTATCCGAAATCAACCGCGACGTGCCGAAATTTCTCTCCGAAATGAAAGCCGAAATGCCGTCATATTTGCTCAAAGTCGAAGACGAAAGCGCAGCCATCGGCGCAATCACCAAAGACTGGCAAGGCGGTCTGCCGTTCACGATTCTTTACAACGAAAAAGGCGAAATCGCTTATTTTCGACAAGGAAAAGTCAAGATTGACGCTCTGCGCGGTGAGATTGATAAATTATCTCTAAAATCGCAAGCCAAAAACTAAGTCGTTTAGATAATACTGAAAACTCTATTTCAGCAAATATCTCTCAAAACTTAACTTCCCTGATCTCGATATTTTTGAGTTTTGCAGTCCTTCCGCCGTCGTTCGATTCAAAATTGTAAGAAATCACGATTTTGGCTTTCGTGTCGGTCGGCAAGAATTTCGATTCGAGCGCGGCTTTTTCAGAAGAAATTCTCAAAACAGGATGTCCCGAAAAAGCCTTTGCTTCTGTCACATTTCCCTGTTCATCAATTTTCGCTTGGACGAGGACGCTTCCGCTTAATTCGCAATTGCAAAACGGCGGCGGCGGTTCGACTAAATTAATCGGCGTTCCGATAACTGTTTTGTCATCATTTTCAATGTCTGTATCAATCGTGCCGTCAGGTTTGAACTTATAAACAAGCAAGGCTTTTATTTTAAATGGCGGACCATCTATCATTGACGGCGCAAATTTTGCCAATCTTGCTGAGATTTGGCACGCAGCGCGAAGAAATGGATGACCTGAAATTGCTCTTGCACTGACAACTTTTCCACTTTCATCAACAACAATCTGAACAGCTACTATTTGTTCTTCTTTTATCTGTAAATGTTTCGGTTGATTGAGATTTGGAACTTGAGATTGTGGAATATTCAATGCCTTTTTGTTGACAATCCCGGCAGTAATACATTTTTTTTCAGGGACAAAATTATAAACAATAATTCCTTTTATTCTGGCAGGCGGAACATCATCCATTTTACTAAACTTTGCTTTTTTTACAGCTTCAACTGAAACATCGTGCAAAAGTTCATCGCCGGAAATTGCTTTAGCTTCGATAACTTCACCATTTTCACTTACTAAAACTTCGAGTTCAACTTTTCCGCTCACACAAAATTCTTTGGCTTCCGGCGGGTATTCAGGTTTCGGTAATTTTGTCGCTCTACCATTAATTATTCCACCGTAAACTGTTTTCTGCGCGTGAACAACAGCAATTGAAGCAGATAACAAAACTGACAAAAAGATAAGTTTTACAAACATTTCTTCAAAGCAACCTCGCACTATTTTTTAGCAACTACAATTGATTAGACACCGATTTTGTTTCTTTGTTCCGCGAATTTTGCAAAGTAGTGTTAAAATCTTTCCTTTGAAAAAATTGTGATTGCTGTCGCCGAAAAACACAAAACAATTATCGAAGAATCCGTTGCGCGGATCGTTTCGCGTGCCGAAAATGCGCGTGGATTGCAGATTGCGGATGTGCGTCCGCGTGTTGAAAAGGCGTTGGAGAAATATCTTTTTAGAGATAATGAAAATGCGTCCGGCGCGGAGATAAAGGCGTTTGTTGACGAGCTTCGCGCTGATGATCTGTGTTTGGTTTTGGCGTGTGAACGCGGTGACGAAACGGCTTGGAGCGAGCTTGTCAAAACACAGGACGCGACCGTCAAAGCGGCGGCGCGGCGGATTTCACCGAAGGCGGAAGACGCGGACGATCTGGCGAGTTCGATCTGGGCGGAACTTTACGGTTTGAAACACGATAAGGACGGAAAATTAAAGTCGAAATTGTCGTATTATTCGGGACGCGGAAGTTTGGGCGGCTGGCTGCGGGCGATTGTCGGGCAATTGGCGGTTGACCAATTTCGCAAGCAATCGCGCTTTGTCCAAATCGAAGAATCGCGTGAATTTGAAAATCTGGCGAACGAATCTTCGGAGAAAACTGAAAATTCGACGGTCGTTTCGCACAGCGATAACCCGGAACAGATTTTTACCGAAAAACAGACTTCGCGCGACGTTTCCGAAGCGTTAAATTCGGCGATTGCCGGACTCAATGCGGACGATAAATTGCTTTTGAAACTTTATTATTATGACGAATTGAAGCTCAAGGAAATCGGGCAGACATTCGGTTATCACGAAGCGACGGCGAGCCGCAAAATCGTGCGGATTCAAACCGAAATTCGCAGCGTCGTGCAGAAAACGCTCAAAACACAACACGGCTGGAGCGAAGAAGAAGTCAAACGCTATCTGTCGGAAACGGCATCAAAACTCGGAATCAGTTTTGAAAAATTAGTCGCAATTATGCTGATTTGCGCCATCGTGCAAGAATTTTCGCGGTGAAGCGTTCTTTAAAGTGGGATTTGAAAATAGTTAATAGTTAATGGTTATCGGCAAAGACTTATTAACAATTAACCATTAACAACTAACAATTAACAAAGGTGGAAATTGAATTCGACAAGGAAATAGATGCAATCTTGCGGAAAGCGCGGGGCGGCGAAGCTGTGACTTCGTTTGATTCGCACATCGACGCGGATGAAATCGCTGCGTTCGCCGAAAATCTTTTGCCGGAAAAGTTAAAGCAAAATTTCACGGCGCATTTCGCGGATTGCACGAGGTGTCGAAAAATTTTGTCGAATGTGATTGCGTTAAACTCGGAAGCGGAACTCGAAACCGCTTCTTCTGCCGTTTTGCCGGAAATCGTCGAGGCAAAAACGCCGTGGTATCGCAAACTTTTCGCGTTTCCGCAAGCAGCTTACACGATGGGCGCACTCGTTGTTTTATTGAGCGGATTTTTCGGTTATTTAGTTTTGAAAAATGTTGGTCCGAGCAATTCTGACGTTTCATATTCGGTTGATAAATCCGAACAGATGCAAAAATCCGCGCCTGCCGCAACTGTCACTCCTTCCGATTTTTCGACAGCGAATACGAATTCAAACGCGGCAATGAAAAGTTTGGCAACACCTGCGCCAACCAATTCCGCGCCGCTCGCACAATCAAACACAAGCGTTCCCGCTATGCCGACGGACAAGAAACCCGACGCAGCCGAATTAAATAAACCTGCGCCGGTGCAGCCGATGATCGCGCCGCAAAAAACGCCTGCGCCGAGTGATGCAACTGTTGATGTAAACAAAGATTTGGCGAAAACACAGTCCGAAAACGAAGCGACCAAACCGACCGCCGGAGCAGTTCGTGACAAACGCGAAGACGATGAGAAAAAGTTGGACAAACTCCCGATCAACGGACGCAACACGAATGATTTTGAGATTGATGGACAATCAAACAATGATTCGGTCAAGCCGCAACCCGCGCCGAAAACCGAGCGTTCCGCGCCGATGTCTATGATGAAAAAGAAGGCTTCCGAAGCCGGCGCAGCGCGAACCGTCGGCGGCAAAACCTTTAATAATGTCGGCGGCATCTGGTTCGATTCGGCTTACGGCAAACAAAAGACGAAAACCGTTTCACGCGGCTCAAAAGATTATCAAAAACTCGATTCCGGCTTGCGCTCAATCGCCGACCAATTCGGCGGAACGGTCGTCATTGTTTGGAACGGCAAAGCGTATCGGATTCAATAAATGGAGCGCAGGCATCTCTGCCTGCCGCGCGTTTGAGGCTTTGCGAGAACAGGCGCGACAACTTCGATTACTCGAAAGTTGAATTATTGTCGAGGTTTTCGCCGTTCATCGCAAAGCCTCGAACGGCGGCAGGCAGAGATGCCTGCGCTCCGACTAAATCAAATTCTTTTCAAAATCAGCCAATAAAAGTTAAGATAAACGTATGAAAGTTTTAGCTTTACTTTTATTAGTGTTCGTTTCATTTTCTCACGCGCAGTCCGTTTGGCAGGCGAATCTTGACGGGAAAATTCAGTTTTATCAAACGACCGATTTTGGCATTGTTCTCGCGGGCAGTGAAAATTCGCTGTATGCAATTGACGGGCAGACGGGCGAAAGGCTTTGGCGTAAAAAAACAAAAGGTTTGGACGAAACTTCGATTACGCCTGTTCCTTCGACGGATTTGATTTTAATTTCAAGCGACGAAGGCGACAAATCGCGCGTCGAAGCGATTGATTTATTGTCAGGCGAAACTTTGTGGCGTTCGGATAAAGTCAAAGGCGATGTGATGCAGTTGGCGGTTGATCCGCAGAATGATTTGCTGGCGGTTGTGCTGGTCAAAAAGGCGAAAGGAAAAGTTGGCGAAGAATTTAAACGCTCACCCGTTTTGCACGTTTTCCGGCTTTCAAACGGCGATGAACTTTGGAAAAAAGAACTCGATTCGGATGTTCAAATGATGCCTTCGCGGTTTGATTCGGACGGCGAAATTCCCTATACGCTCGACAATTATCGTGCGCCGCTGATGCTCGACAACAGACTTTATTTGTTTTACGAGGGCGTGACATCTTACGACGCGGAAACCGGAAAACAAGGCGAACGCGATAAATTTAAAGTCAACGAAGACGGCTTGGCACTGACCGAAGCCGATCCGGTTTTTGACGAAAAATATCTTTTTACATCAGGTCACGGAAAAATTCGCGCGATCAATCGAAAAAATTTCAAAATCGAATGGGAAGCCAAAGATTTAGGTGTCACGCCGGAAATGGCGGTCGTCGGAAATGTTTTGTATGTGAGAACCGGTGGACAATTTACGCGCCTCAAAGACGGCGAAATTGACGAAAAAGGCTCATTCGGCGTGTCGGCGATTGACACCAAAAACGGCAAAACTCTCTGGCGTTACAAAGGCGCGGACAAAGGTTTGACAAACTTTGTGTTCGCCAATGCGGGAACGATTTTAATCGCTGACAAAGACGATTTAATCACGATTGACGCACGAACCGGCAAAAAGATAAATGAATTTGAACACGATGTCGAAAAAGCGCAATTCGTTCTAATCAACGAATCAGGTGCGGCAGTCGTCGGAGGGAAAGATGAAATCGCCGCATTCGACATCAAAGGCGGAAACCCGCGCGTGAGCAAGGGTGCAGGCGATTCGCAATTACAAATTTCAAATTTCAAATTTCAAACTACAAAGTCAGAACCATCTGCGGTAGCGGATGGTTTATCGCTGCAACCACAAAGTCAATTTCAAAATACAAAATCTGAAATTAACCAAAACCCAAAAACAAAAGATCAAAAGCCAAACGAACTTTGGCGCGTCAAACACAAAGCACCTTCACGCGGAGTTTTTCGCGTGGTTGCGGGCATTGCGCTGCGGGCGGCGGCGATTTATTTTCGTTACGGCGGTTTGGCGACTTCGGCGTTGAATCTTGTGCGCGGCGCAAATGTTGCGCGGTCGGTTTTGAGTTTGCGCTGGTCGGGTTTGAAGGCGCGTTTCGGTTCGTTTGATCTGACAACTTTGGCGGCGAATTCGACGCGTTCTTACGTTTCAAATCAAATTTCGGTTTTCGGAATTGCCGCGCGAACGCCGAACTTTTTGAATCGCGCGAGCGGATTGCAAGTCATCACGCCGACGAGCATTCGCGGAAAAATCATCGGCAAAGTTACGCCTTCACGCG
The DNA here is from genome assembly GCA_965247805.1 of Pyrinomonadaceae bacterium. Classification (GTDB taxonomy): domain Bacteria; phylum Acidobacteriota; class Blastocatellia; order Pyrinomonadales; family Pyrinomonadaceae; genus JAFDVJ01. Next base: position 231,374 of record OZ252034.1, on the reverse strand, counting down.
CCGACGTGCAGGAAAGTTTGCTGGACAGAATTGATCCGGTGCGTCAAGTTGAAAAACTCTCCGATTATTTCCTGCGCCGCAAACGCCTCGCGGACTTACGCGGAAATTATATGTATTTTTACACCGATCTGCCGAAACCTTTCGACAAAAAAGGCTTGGTCGGCGTGAACGTCCACACCGGCGAAGATTCGCGCTTTATTTTAGTTTCCGAACCCGATGCCCGTTTTACGACCGACGAAACGCTCGGCTTGCTCTACTCGGCGGACGGCTCAACATTAAAAGCATTCGATGTTTTGGAAAGATAATGATTTTTTTCGACAAAATTAAAGACCTTCTGAATTGGATTTGGTTCGACCAAAAGAAACCTTTGGAAGCCGGAAAGATTCTTGCGAAACACTTTGTCAGAATTTTTGTAAAATGTCAGTCGTGCGGTGAAAGATTTAGAGGTCATAAAATCGCAAGTTTTGCATCACGAATTTGCATTTCAAAAAATGAAGATGAATTTGGCGAACTTAACCGCAAAGTTGATGAACTTTACGAAAACTTATGGCAAAAGCTTTGGTCTGAAGTCGTTGGTAAAGATGAGTTTGACAGATTTGAAGATGCACTTGGCGTTTATGCAATAAAATGCCCGAATGAAAGTTTTTATTGGGTTGTTTTATTTGAGCCTTATTCGATAGACGAGCAGATTAAATTGTCTGAATGGAACAAAGTCGAAGCTGGTGATTCAATTGAACTGTTGGAACTTATTCCCAACGAAAATTGGTCAACTGTTCGTTAAGAAATATAAAAATCCGCGTAAGCTTATGTTAATCTGTTGTTTCAAAATTACTTTTCGATAATTCAAAACTATGAAAATCAAATTTCTTGCGGCAATTGCTCTCTGTTTTTGTGTCTTTACAGTTAATTTATTTGCCCAAAAGTCGAAGGAAAAGCCGAACGCGGAAATCCAAAAGATGCTCAAGGAAGTTTCGGCGAAAAATATCGAAACGACGATTCGCAAACTCGCGTCATTCGGGACGCGCAACACTTTGAGCGAACAGGACAATCCGACACGCGGAATCGGCGCGGCGCGTGATTATCTTTACGGTGAATTTCAAAAAATTTCCAATGATTGCGGCAATTGTCTGACAGTCGAAAAGCAGACTTTTACGCAGGCGGCGACGGCGAACGGGCGCGTTAAATCGCCGACCGTTTTGACTAATGTTTACGCGATTTTGAAAGGCACGACCGATCCGACGCGCGTTTATGTCGTCTCCGGTCATTACGATTCGATGTGCAATTTGGACGCGACGGACGCGACTTGCGACGCGCCCGGAGCGAACGACGACGCTTCCGGCACGGCGGCATCTTTGGAAATGGCGCGGGTGATGTCGAAACATAAATTCGACGCAACGATCATTTTTATGACCGTTCCCGGCGAAGAACAAGGTTTGCTCGGCGCGACATATTTTGCCGAACAAGCCAAGAAAAACGCGATGAATATCGAAGCGATGTTCACCAACGACATTATCGGCGGCGTGACGAGTTATAAAAATGCGCCCGACCGTCAATCTGTCCGGGTTTTTGCCGAAGGCGTGTCGTCCGACGAAACCGAACAGCAGGCGAACACGCGGCGCAGCGTCGGCGGCGAAAACGATTCGGCTTCGCGCCAACTCGGACGATTTATCAAGGAAACGGCGGACGTTTATTCGCCAAAGTTTCGTGTTCAGTTAATTTACCGGCGCGACCGGTATTTGCGCGGCGGCGATCATATTCCGTTTCTCGAAAACGGCTTCGCGGCGGTCAGATTCACCGAACCGCACGAAGATTACACGCACCAGCATCAATCGGTGAAAATGGTGGACGGCAAACAATACGGCGATCTGCCTGAATTTGTTGATTTCGATTACGTCGCCAACGTCACGCGCGTCAATGCTGCCGCGCTTTCGATGCTCGCGCTCGCGCCCGCCAAACCGAAAAACGTCGGTGTGCTGACCAAAGAATTAACCAACGACACCGATTTGAAATGGGACGCGAACACCGACGCGGATTTGGCAGGTTACGAAGTCGTCTGGCGTGACACGACGAGCGCGTTTTGGACAAATTCGGTCTTCATCGGCAATGTTCTAACTTACAAAGCCAAAGAAATGTCCAAAGACAATTACTTTTTCGGCGTTCGCGCCGTGGACAAAAACGGCAACAAAAGTCCGGTCGTTTATCCGAAACCGAGTCGGTAATTCAAGGGCAGAAACCCGCGCGTCGAACTTGGGTGCGTCAATCTGAATTTTTGCACCCTTGCTCACGCGCGGGTTTCTGCCACAAACTTGCATCAGGTAAATTTATGAGCATTTTTGATGAAGCAAAACGTCGCGGAATTGTTGAACGAATTGACAAACTTTCGCTCAATAACAAAGCATTGTGGGGCAAAATGACCGCTGCCGAGATGCTTTGTCACTGTTCGGACGGATTCAAAATGGCACTCGGCGAACGCGAAGTTGCCGACAAAAGCAATTTTTTTCTTCGCAACTTTGCCAAACCGCTCGTTCTCTACGTCGTCCCGATTCCGAAAGGCGCGCCTGCCGCCAACGAAATTAATCCGCACATTGACGGCACAAAACCCGCCGATTTTGAAGCGGACAAACAAATTCTGCTCGACTATATCGAAAAACTCTGCACCGTGCCGGAAAATTATGCGTGGGCAAAACACGCGTCATTCGGTCAAATGAACCGCCGCGAATGGGGCGTTCTCGCCTACAAACATCTCGACCATCACCTGAAACAATTCGGCATTTGAGTAATCTCATTTATTGATTGCACTTCCCGAAACATTGATTTAAACTTCTGCGTAAATACGCAGTCCAAAAAACTTTTAAAAGGGAAAATTAAATATGTTCAAACCGCTTTGTGTTTCCGCGCAGAAAGTCAAAATTGTGTTGACTTTTGCTTTTTTGCTGTCTTTAAATTTAGTAATTAGCGCGCAAGACCCGACTCCTAAACCGAAGTTTGCGCCTTCGCCGCAGATTTCGCCGACTCCGCAAACTTCACCGACACCGAATCTTAAACCGTCCGATTCTTTAAAACTTTTGCAGTATCGGCAAATCGGACCGTTTCGCGGCGGGCGCGTCGGTGCGGTTGCCGGAGTGCCGTCGCAGCCGAATGTTTATTATTTCGGCGCGACGGGCGGCGGAGTTTGGAAGACGACGGACGGCGGCAAAAATTGGTCGCCGATTTCCGATGATTATTTCAAAACGGGTTCGGTCGGCGCGATTGATGTTTCGCAGTCTGATCCGAACATTATTTATGTCGGGATGGGCGAGGAAACTTTGCGCGGCAATGTTTCGCACGGCGACGGCGTTTATAAATCGGTGGACGGCGGCAAGTCCTGGAAATTCATCGGTTTAGGTGACACCAGACAAATCGGACGGATTCGCGTTAATCCGAAAAATCCCGACATCGCGTATGTCGCGGCAATCGGACATCTTTGGGCGGCGAACGACGAACGCGGCGTTTTTCGGACAACGGACGGCGGCAAAACGTGGAAGAAAATTCTTTTTAGAGATAAAGACACGGGCGCGAATGACATCATTTTAGACCCGTCGAATCCGAATGTCGTTTACGCGACTTTTTGGCAGATGCGGCGCACGCCTTGGGCTTTCGATTCGGGCGGCGCGGGCAGTTCGATCTATAAATCAACGGACGGCGGCGACAATTGGACGGAAATTACGAAAAATAAAGGCTTGCCGACGGGCGTTCTCGGCAAAATCGGAATCACCGTTTCGCCGGTTGAAACGAATCGCGTCTGGGCGATTATCGAAGCCAAAGACGGCGGACTTTATCGTTCCGACGACGGCGGTGAAAACTGGACGCGCACGAGCGATAATCCCAATATTCGCCAGCGACCGTGGTATTACACGCGCGTTTACGCCGATTCGCAAAATGCCGACGCGGTTTATGTTTTGAACGTCAATTTTCATAAATCAATTGACGGCGGGCGGACATTTTCAAATATTGACGTGCCTCACGGCGACAATCACGATTTATGGATTGCGCCGAACGACTCGAATCGAATGATCGAAGGCAACGACGGCGGCGCGAATGTTTCGACCGACGGCGGCAAATCGTGGACGGAGCAGGATCAGCCGACCGCGCAATTTTACCGCGTCGCGCTCGACAACGATTTTCCGTATAACATTTACGGCGCACAACAGGACAATTCGACGATTAAAATCGCCTCGCGCACCGGCGATTTCGGCATCGCCGACAAGGATTGGTATGATGTCGGCGGCGGCGAATCGGGCTGGATCGCACCGCATCCCGAAAATTCCGACATCATTTTTGCGGGCAGTTATGACGGACTTTTGACGCGCTACGATCACCGCACAAGTCAGATGCGCGATGTCAATGTTTATCCCGATAATCCGATGGGTTCGGGCGCGGACGGCGCGAAATATCGCTTTCAGTGGAATTTTCCGCTGCTCTTTTCGCCGCATAAAACGAACGGCAAATACGCGCTTTACGCGGCGGCAAATATTCTGTTTCGCTCGTTTGATGAAGGACAAAGCTGGGAAGCGATTTCGCCCGATCTGACGCGCAACGACAAGACAAAACAAATTTCGCAGGGCGGACCGATTTCCAAAGACAACACGAGCGTCGAATATTACGATACGATTTTCACGGTTGCCGAATCGCCTGTCACGCAAGGCGTAATCTGGTCGGGAAGCGACGACGGACTCGTGCAAATCACGCGCGATAACGGCAAAACTTGGGAAAATGTCACGCCGAAAGGAATGCCCGAATGGATTCAGATCAACTCAATCGAAGCCTCGCCGTTTGATGCGGGAACTGCTTATTTTGCGGCGACTGCTTACAAATTGGATAATTATCAGCCATACATTTACAAAACGACAGACTACGGCAAAACGTGGAAAAAAATCGTCGCGGGAATTGCGAATGATGCCTTTACGCGCGTTGTCCGCGAAGACCCGAATCAGCGCGGATTTCTCTACGCCGGAACGGAAACGGGAATGTATTATTCGACGAACGACGGCGAAAATTGGCAGTCTTTGCGCCTGAATTTGCCGATTGTGCCGATTACGGATTTGGCAATTCACAAGCGCGAAAAAGATTTGGTCGTCGCCACGCAGGGACGTTCATTTTATGTTCTGGACAACCTGCCGCTGCTCTATAAATTGGCGGACGCGCAGAAATCGGAAGCGTTTTTGTTTCAACCCGAAGATGCGTATCGCACGCCCGGATTCGGCGGTTTTCAAACTCCGGCAAACGCGACATTCGGGGCAAATCCGCCGAACGGCGCGGTCGTCAATTATTATTTGAAGGAAAAACCGAAACAGGAAATCGCGCTCGAATTTCTTGACGCAGGCGGCAATTCCATTCGTAAATTTACGGGCAAAGTTGCCAAAGACGGCGAACAAAGTCAACCGCAAGGCGGCGGCGGAAGACGCGGCGGCGGCGAAACGCCCGTGCCGATGGAAACAGGCTTGAACCGTTTCGTCTGGAATTATCGTTTGCCGGACGCGACGACGTTGCCCGGTTTGATTTTGTGGGGCGGAAGCATTGCCGGACCGCGCATTGTGCCGGGAAATTATCAGGTTCGTTTATCGGTTGACGGCAAAACGATTTCAACCGAAAAATTCGCCGTCAAAGCCGATCCGCGATTGGCGACGACGCAGGAAGAATTTCAAAAGCAATTTGATTTTCTCTCGAAAACACGCGCCAAACTGTCGCAGACGCACGAAGCGATTTTGGAAATCCGCGACCTCCGCAAACAGCTCGAAGATTTGTCCGCACGGCTCAAACCCGAACAGAAAGATTTAAAGGACAAAGCCGCCGAGATCAATAAAAACCTGACGGCGATTGAAGAAGAACTGATGCAGACAAAGATTAAAAGCGGTCAGGACGCGCTCAATTTTCCGATCAAACTGAACAATAAACTGGCGGCGTTGTCTTCGTCGGTGGACAGCGCGGATTTTCCGCCGACGAGTCAATCTTACGTTGTTTATGACGATCTCGCGGGAAAAGTTGACGCACAATTAGCGCGTCTGGCAGAGATTAAATCGAAGGACATTGCTGATTTTAATAAACTCTTTGCATCAAGCAATCTGCCCGTGATCGTGACGAAAAAGTAATTGAGATTTAGCGGGCGCGGAAACCGCAACCCTTCCTGACCTGAAATCGGTTTATCTTGAATATTAAAATTACGCTCAAGATATGGTGAAAAAGACAAGTTGAAAAATTAACAGGTCGGGAAGGGTTGCGGTTTCCGCGCCCGCTCTCTTCGGGATTTGGAACATTAAAAGGAGAAAAAGATGAAGATTCTAAAAATTTTATTGCTTGTAGTCTGTCTGACGATTGCTGTTTCCGCGCAGAGCGTTTGGACACCGGAAATGCAGGTCAAGACAAAAGTTCCCGGCGCGGTGCAGATTTCGCCGGACGGCAAGCGTGTCGTTTACACGATCAGCGAAGCCGTGATGACTGCTGACAAATCCGAATTCGTTTCGCAAATCTGGCTGGCGAATACGGACGGCACGAACGCTTTTCAGATCACTTTCGGCGATAAATCTTCGACAAATCCGAAATGGTCGCCGGACGGAAATTCGATTGCGTTTACTTCAAACCGCAAAGATAACAAAAATAATCTCTATCTTTTGCGCGTTCAGGGCGGTGAAGCCGAACCGTTGACCGATTTGAAGGGCGGCGTTTCGGATTTTAACTGGTCGCCCGACGGCAGTTCGATTGCCTACGCGATGACCGACGGGAAAACCGACGACGAGGAAAAAAATGATAAAGGTCGCAACGATTTCCGATGGGTTGACGAAAATCAAAAGATGTCGCGGCTGTATGTAATCCCCGTCGCCAAGGACGGGAACGGCAAGCGCGACGCGCGAAAATTAACGACTGAAAATTATAACGTCAGCGGTTTTGACTGGTCGCCCGACGGCAGAACGATTGCCTTTGCCTACACGAAAACCTCAAGCGCGAACGATTGGACGACTTCCGACGTTTCACTGCTCGATGTCGCCGGCGGCAAAGTTACCGTTTTGGCAAACACGCCCGCCGCCGAAAATTCGCCGCGATTTTCGCCCGACGGCAAATCAATCGCGCTTGTCGTCAGCGACAATCCGCCGCGCTGGGCGCAGGAAAATCAAATAAATATCGTCGCGGCAAACGGCGGAACGACGAAATCTTTGACTACTTCCTTTGACGGACAGCCGAATATTGCCGATTGGTCGGCGGACGGCAAAACGATTTATTTTACCGAAGCCAAAGGCGTAAAAACAGGACTTTATTCGATTGATGTCAACACGAATAAAACTACCGAATTCAACGAAACGGTCGGCGTTTTCACCGTCACGATGAACGCCGCGCGGAATATGTTCGGAATGGTCTGGCAAAATCCAACGCTGCCCCCCGAAGTTTATGTTTCGGCAATTGGCAAACTCGCGCCGGTGCAAATTTCAAAAGTTAATTCCGATTTAGCGAAAATGCCGATGCCGCGCACCGAAGTTATCAAGTGGAAGAGCAAGGACGGACGCGAAATCGAAGGTCTTTTGACTTACCCGATAAATTATCAGGCGGGACAAAAAGTTCCGATGATCTTGAATGTTCACGGCGGTCCGACCGGAGTTTTCCAGCAAAATTTCGTCGGCGGACGCGGCACTTATCCGATTGCCACTTTTGCTTCAAAAGGCTACGCGATTCTGCGACCGAATCCGCGCGGATCAAGCGGTTACGGCGCGGAATTTCGCCGTGCAAACATCAAAGATTGGGGCGGCGCGGATTATTTGGACTTAATGACCGGCGTTGATAAAGTCGTCGAAATGGGTGTCGCCGACGAAAACCGGCTCGGCGTGATGGGCTGGAGTTACGGCGGTTATATGACTTCGTGGATCGTCACGCAAACCAGGCGTTTCAAAGCCGCGTCCGCCGGTGCGCCCGTCACAAATTTGATGAGTTTTAACGGAACGGCTGATATTCCGTCGTTCATCCCTGATTATTTCGGCGGCAATCAATGGGAAAATCCCGAAATTTACGCGAAACATTCGGCGATGTTCAATATCAAAGGTGTCACGACTCCGACCTTGATCGAACACGGCGACGCCGACGTGCGCGTCCCGATTTCGCAGGGTTACGAATTTTACAACGCTCTCAAATCACAAGGCGTGCCGACACGAATGATCGTTCTCCCGCGCCAGCCGCACGGACCGAACGAACCGAAAATGCAGGTTGCTGCGATGCAGGCAAATCTCGATTGGTTCGACAAATATCTCGGAATGTCAGCGCAAAAATAATTTTATCGGCAACATTTCAATCGAGGCGGGAGAAATCCCGCCTTTTTTATTTTTTAAAAAGGCAGTCAAGTGATCTTCTTTTCATCAATCCGCTTTAGTTCTTTAACAATAATCAGTTATCGATTATTCTGGATTTCCCGCCAATCTTAAGTTTTGGTTAACTGACGATTTTTCCTTTTCAACCTTTCTCCATTTCGATATTATTTTTGTAGAGACAAAAACATCCTGCGGACACTTGCATTGGTGAAGTGTTCCTTAACTCAATTATGAATCCCTTTTGATTCGTAATTTGCCGAACACGGCAAATGGGATGGATTTACCGGCAACTCTCGACCGGATCAATAAATCTTTGTCGAAAATAAACAAACAAAACCTTTAAGAAAAAGGGATTTTAAGTAACAAGGATTTAAGAAAAAGGGATTTTAGGGGTTTTAAGGAATTAGGGAATTGAATAAAAAATATGTTTAAAAAACTGCATCCTGCGGGCGGCATTGCCGATTCCGTTGTAAATATTTCTGCGTCTAAATATCGGTCAGTCGCGGCACTGATCGTCGGAATTTTTCTGCTTCAGAACATCTTGTTTATCGTGCCGGCAGCGGCGCAGAAACGGTCTGAAGATTTCAAACAGCGCGTCAGCCAAAGACAATCGGCGGCTCCGGCAGGTGTTGATACGCCGATTTCGCTGACCGCATTTAATGTCGCGGCAAGCGAAAATTTCGACTCGCTTGCCAATACCGGAACTTCCGCCGTCACTCCGGCGGGTTGGGGCTTTGCCGAAACCGGCACGAACCCTAATACGCTTTATACCGCCGGAACGGGTTCGTCGAACACCGGCGACACCTATAGTCTTGGCGCGGCGGGCAGCACCGAACGCGCACTCGGCGGCTTGCGAAGCGGTTCGCTTGTTCCGATTATCGGAGCCGCTTACACGAACAATACGGGCAGCGCAATCAATTCGCTCGCTATTGCCTACACGGGCGAAGAATGGCGTTTTGGAACAACAGGACGGACAGATCAGATAGATTTTCAATACAGTTTGAGCGCGACTTCGCTGACGACCGGCACTTGGACGGATGTTAATATGCTCGATTTCGTGACTCCGAATACAACCGGAACTGTTGGAGCGCGCGACGGCAATGCCACCGCCAACCGGACGGCGATTAGCTCGACCATTTCGGGACTGAATATTCCGAGCGGGGCAACATTTTTCATTCGCTGGACGGACGCGGACGCAACCGGAGCCGATGATGCGCTCGCCGTTGATGATTTTTCGCTGACTCCGGGCGGCAATCCGAATGCGCCGACGAATCCTTCAGGAACAGGCGCAGCATCGCCTTCGACGGTTGCTGACGGCAACTCGACATTATTAACCGTGACGGTTACACCGGGAACAAATCCGGTCAGCAGCGGTCTGACGGTTTCCGCTAATCTGGCTTCAATCGGCGGTTCAGCTTCCCAATCCTTTTTTGATGACGGCACCAACGGCGATACGGCTGCCGGTGACAATATCTTTTCCTACAATGCGACTATTCCCGCCGGGACGACGGCGGGCGCAAAAACATTTGCCGTGAGCCTGACGGATGCCCAATCGCGGACGGCTTCGGCGGCGATTTCGCTGACTGTCACGTCCAACACGACGGCACTTTCCGTGACCGGCAATGCCAGTCCGAGTTCGGTTTCGGCAGGCAACAGCACGCTTTTAACGGCGAATATCACACCCGCGACGAATCCGGCAAGCACCGGCATTGTCGTCACCGGCGATTTATCTACAATCGGCGGCGCATCAAACCAAACTTTTTATGATGACGGCTCGAACGGCGACGCGGCTGCCGGCGACAATATTTTCTCGTTTCTGGCTGATCTGCCGACAAATGCTTCGAGCGGCAGTCGCACTTTACCGATTAACGTCACGGACGCGCAGAGCCGCACTGCCGCCACAAACATTACGGTAACAGTGACAACCGTTGCCGATGCCGGAGAACATCTCGTGATGGGCAACCCGACCAACGCGACAACCGATGTCAATAATCCGCTTAACTATCTGCTGCCGAAAGCGCAGTATGCCGTTTCTTATAATCGTGATCGCGGCACGCCGAACTGGGTGTCGTGGCATCTCGACACGACTTGGATCGGTTCATCCGGTCGAACGAACGACTTCCGCCCCGATCCGTCGCTGCCGTCCGGCTGGTATCAGGTGCAGTCAACCGATTACACGGGTTCCGGTTTCGACCGCGGACACCACACGCCGTCGGGCGACCGGACGCGCTCGGTTCCCGATAATTCGGCGACATTCTTTATGACGAATATGATGCCGCAGGCTCCGGGTAACAATCAGGGACCGTGGGAACGGCTCGAATCCGATTCCCGAACGATTGCGGGGCAGGGTAATGAGCTCTACATCGTCGCGGGCGGCACCGGCATCGGCGGCACGGGCGATAACGGCGGTGTCACCAATACGATTGCGAGAGGTAATGTCACCGTTCCGTCACTGACCTGGAAGGTTATTTTAATTCAGCCGGTCGGGACTGATGACGTGTCGCGCGTGACGACGGCGACGCGTACGATTGCCGTGATTATGCCGAACAACACGGCGATTCGTCCCGACGCGTGGCAAAAATATCTGGCGACGGTGGATCAGGTTGAAGCCTTGACGGGTTACGATTTCTTTTCAAATGTTCCCGTGAGCATTCAAAACGTCATCGAATCAAGGCTTGATGAAACGAGCCGCGCCGCCGCGCCGCAAAATGTTTCGGCAGGTAATTACGCTAATCTCGATTTGACCGACACGCCGAATAAAACCCTTTCGGGCGATATTACCGTCACGGGCAATCTGAATCTCGGCGGGACGAATCTTTCGACCGGCAATTTCTGCGTGACGCTTGGTGCAAACGCGACCGTTTCGCGCAGTTACGGCTACGTCAACGGCTGCATCGAGAAACAATTTAATGCGGTCACACCGACTGCTGCACCGGCGGCGGCTTTTGAGTATCCGGTCGGCACTGACAACGGTTATTCGCCCGTCACGGCAAATGTTACAGCGGTCGGACAAACTCCGTCATCTCTTTCGGTCAAAGCCGTGCAGGGCGCACAGCCGAATGCGCCGAACGCGAATCTCGCGCTCAAACGCTATTGGACACTGACCGAAACAGGCGATTTGACGGCTGATCTGACGTTCAAATACTTGGATGCTGACGTGCCGGTCGGAGTCACTGAAAGTGCTTTCACGCTGCAACGCTATGAAGGCACGTTTACGCAAGTTCCGGCGACAATTGATCCGGCGGCGAATACGGCAACGGCTTCGGGCATCAGTCAATTTTCCGACTGGACGCTGCTCGCTCCGTCCGCTCCGACGGCTGCGAACGTCGAAGTCGCAGGACGCATAACTAATTACGACGGACGCGGAATTGTGGCAGCGACCGTTTCGCTGACCAATACAAGTGGGCAGATTATCACGGCACGAACCAATTCGTTCGGCTATTTTCGCTTTGCAAGCGTTCCGGGCGGCGCAAATTACGTCGCTCAGGCGCGGGCGAAAGGTTATCAATTCGCGCCGCAAGTCATCAGTCTGGCGGAAGATGTGACGGATTTGAACTTTAGCGGAAGCGTGTCTCAATAACAAAAAAGTTCGGATTTAACACTCTGAACGCAAAAAGCGAAAAGCCGTCTGAAAATTTTCAGACGGCTTTTCGCTTTTTATGTTTTAAGAATAATACTCTGATTGAGAATTATTTTTTAGATTCGGTTTTCGCAAAGTAGCCTTGCCGGTGCGTCAGCGAGACTTTCTGTTTGGCGAGTTCGGTGTTTTGCATCTGAATTTCAATTTTGCGGAACGAACCGTCGCGTTTCTGGTTGGTCGGTTCGTAGGCAATCAGATACTGTGAACGCATTTCGATTTGAATTTGCGTAAAGGCGCGGCGGAGTTCGGCTTCGTCACGCGGGAAAAAAGCGCGTCCGCCGGTGCGTTCGCTGATTTTTCTGAGCGAAGGTTCGTCAACGCCCTGCATAAAATCGTCGCCGATGCCGATTGTGTAAATGACGGCTTCCGATTTGATCGCGGCTTGGACGGCATCGTCGAGTTTTTTTCTGCCGAAAGTATTATAGCCGTCGGTCAGCAAAATAATCGCGCGGCGTGTTTTTTCAGGCGCGGGACCGAGAACTTCGTCAGACGTGATCCAAATCGCATCCCAGATTGCAGTTGAACCCTGCACATCACGATTGGCACCTGAAATCGGCGGAGTTCCAAGAATAACACCGCCGCCAGCGTAACCTGACGGCGGAACGAACTGAACACGGTCAACGGCACGCTGCAATCTTGCAACATTGTTCGTCATTCCCTGTTCGAGCGTCGCTTCGCCGGTAAATGAAACGACTGAAACTTCATCTTTGGCGGGACGAATAACGTCTTGGATAAACGATTTTGCCGCTGATTTTTCTTCGGGCAGAGTTCTTTCCTGTGATGCGCTGGTGTCAATTAAAATCGCTAAACTCAAAGGCAGATCAACCTGACGGCTGAACGCCGTGATTTCCTGCGGCTGTCCGTCTTCCAAAAGGCGCACGTCTTCTTTTTTCAAATCAGTCAAAAGGCGACGATTTTTGTCCTGCGCGGTGAACAGCACATTGACGACTTCGGTATCAATTTTGAGAACTTCCGTGTCCTCTTCGGTTTCAGGAGTCGGCGTAACGGTCGGAGTCGGCGAAGTTTGCTTTTGCGCGAGCGAGACGCTATGGCTCAAAAACGTGCCGCTGAAGACGAGCAAACCGACCAATAAAATTAATATTTTGCTTTTATAATTCATTTTTACAACTCCTCGATTTGCGTTCGGAATTACCGCTTCGGCTTTGAGTGTCGCCGGAATTTGGATAATCTTTTTATCACCTTCAGTTTTTTCCCGCGAATAGTCTTTTCTCTCGCTGAAGGCGTAACTCCGAACGCTGTTACTTTAGCGCGTCTCTGACCGAACGATATTCCGTTTTACTGCGAATTCTGAATTTATCCGCATTGTCCCTGCTCTTAAACTGCACTTCGATTTTGCGTTTGCGTCCGTCAAATTCCTGATTCGCCGGACGATAAGTAATGATATATTGCGACCGCAGTTCTTCGCTGATTTTCTTAAATGATTTTTCAAGCGCGAACTGATCGCCGGTAAAGAACGCTTCGCCGCCGGTTTCTTCACACAAACGCTCAAGATACTTATCGCCTTTGTCTTTCACAGTCCCGGCTTCCACGCCCGGAACTGCGCCGAGGAAACCTTCCTTCGTTGAGATGGCAAAAATCGTCGTTTCGGTTCGCTGGGCAATATCAATCGCGTCATTGAGATCGGCTTTACTAAACGTGTCGTCACCGTCCGTAACGAGAACAATGACGCGCCTGCCCGGAGCATTTCGCAGTTTCTCATCGGAAAATTGCCAGATCGCATCATAAAGCGCAGTTTGCGAACCGACTTTTTTGACTTTATCAACAGCCTTATCCAAAAGGTCGAGTTTATCCGTAAAGTCCTGTACCAGATTGATTTCGTTATCGAAAGTCATAAACGCGGCTTTGTCTTTGCGAAGCCTGACAACTGTATAAAGAAAATCGCTCGCGGCGCGTTTTGAGAAAGCCATTTTTCCCGCAGTCGAAGGCGACGTGTCCATCAGAACACCGACATAAACCGGCGGATTCGTCTTTTCGTCGGTAAAAAATGTGATTTGCTGTGGAACACCGTCTTCCAAGACGACAAAATCATTTTTGTTAAAACCCGGAATCAGGTTTTTCTTTTTATCCTTGATCGTCACCGGCAGACGAACTTCAAAGGTTTTCGAGGTATCGTCAGTCACGATGGTCGTTTTCGGTGTCGGCGTTGGTGTCGGCTTTTGTGCCTGTGCCGCAAAGACGAGAAACAAGACTGTAATTTGGACAAATGTAAAGCGAACCAGATTTTTCATAAACTATTTTTATATTAGTTAATTTCGGACAGACGCAATTTTCGATGCCGTTGAGCGCGTGATTGTTGCCCAAATGCAAATCGCTAGTATAACAAAACCTGAAAAAATCGTTAATTGTAAATTGTTAATCGTAAATCACATTTTATGATTAACAATTTACAATTAACGATTTACAATTTTAAGGATTTACAATTTACAAAACTATTATGAACGAAAATATTTTCAGAGAATACGACATTCGCGGCATTGTCGGACGTGATTTGACCGATGAAACCGTCGCAATTTTGGGCAAAGCAATCGGCACATTTTTCAATCAAAATGGCGCACGCAAGATTGCCGTCGGTTATGACGCACGCGAAAGCGGCACGCGGTTTCGTGATCTGCTCGTCAAAGGTTTTAACGAAACCGGTTGCGACGCAGTGCTGATCGGCAGAGTTCCGACTCCGGTTTTGTATCACACGGTTTTTACAAAGGACGTTGACGGCGGCGTGATGATTACGGGTTCGCACAATCCGCCCGACCACAACGGCTTTAAGATTTGTCTCGGAAAATCAACGCTTTTCGGTTCGCAAATTCAGGAAATCAAACAAATTGCGCTCACGGGCGAATTTGCAAAAGGCGCAGGCAGCGTCGAAACCATCGAAGTTTTAGCCGATTACGAAACGGATATTTTATCGAGAATTTCGCTCGGCGACCGAAAATTAAAAGCAGTCGTGGACGGCGGCAACGGAATGGGCGGCGTGACCGGCGTTCCGGTTTACGAAAAATTAGGCATCGAACTTGTCAAACTTTTTACCGAACCCGATTCAAATTTTCCGAATCATCATCCCGATCCGACCGTCACGGAAAATTTGCAGGACTGCATTAGAGCGGTCAAAGAATCCGGCGCGGATTTGGGCATCGCGTTTGACGGCGACGGCGACCGAATCGGCGTAATTGACGAGAATGGGCGAATAATCTGGGGCGACGAATTAATGGTTTTGCTGTCGCGTGAAATTTTAAAAAAAAAACCGAACGCCACGATTATCGCCGAAGTAAAATGTTCGCAAAATCTGTTCGACGACATCGCCGCACACGGCGGAAATCCGATAATGTGGAAAGCCGGACATTCGATCATCAAAGCGAAAATGAAGGAAACACACGCCGCGCTTGCCGGTGAAATGAGCGGACATATCTTCTTTGCCGACAGATTTTACGGCTTTGACGACGCAACTTACGCGGGCGCACGAGTATTGGAAATCTTATCGAAAACCGACAAAAAATTATCCGAACTGCTCGGCGATTTGCCCGAAACATTTTCAACACCCGAACTGCGCGTTGACTGCACCGACGAAAGCAAATTTGAAATCGTCGAACGCATCGCCGCAGAATTTGCGAAAACCAACGAAGTCATCACGATTGACGGCGCACGAATTTTGTTTGAAAACGGCTGGGGATTAGTCCGCGCCTCAAACACACAGGCGATTTTGGTTTTGCGATTTGAAGCCGATTCGGAAGATAATTTAACGAAAATCCGCGAAATTGTCGAAGCAAAATTAAAGGAATTCATTTAATTTATCGGAGTTGTCGTCGGAGCGCAAGCGTCCCCGCTTGCAGTGAGTGTCGGCTTCCGACGCGAAAAAGCGTTTATAAATATGGCGTTTATTCTTTGAATAGATTGTTGCTCAACGTGATTTCTTATCTTTTAGATTCGAGACTATGAACGCTTTTTCGCGTTTGAAGCAAACGCTCACTGCAAGCGGGGACGCTTGCGCTCCGACGAGATTTGCGCCGACGAAATTTGCGTTTTGACAAAATCTCTATCATTATCTAAACACATAATTTATACCTTGTGTGCGACTTTTTCAGTCAATAATCAAACCTGCTAATTGAAGCGGTTGATTGCCTAACATAATATTCATAAAGACTCCGACTGTATGCGATAAAATCTTCCGATTAATTCGGTTTTGATAATGCCAGAGATCTTTGACTTTGATTTTTGCGATTTCAAATCTATCGGTTAATTGCGAGCCGACGGTTTCAACCCGTTTTCGCCAATAACTTGTGCGGCGGACAAGTTGGACTTCTTCGGCGGTTGTTTTCATATTGCTTCGGACAGGCGTAACAACCTGTGTTTGTTGGACTTCTTGCCACAGTTTTTGTTGATACTCGTCAATAAATCCTTTATCGGCAGGCACCATCCCGGCAAAGTTTTCGAGCAAGGTTCCGAGATGGTGGACATCGTGCGTGCGGGCTGAGAGCAGCGGATAATTGATAATCATTCCGCAACGCGAAACTCGCAGTCCGAGTTTGAAGCCGTAATAATTCATCTTTTTGGCGGCACAATGTCCGTAATCAGCAAGCCCCGCAAAGCGTTTATCGCGGTTGCCGCCACGCGTATAAGTGCAAACCGGCAGCGGCAGAGTGTCAATCGGTTGCAGCCGGTCATAGCTTTGCCCACAGATTTGGGTAATCTTTTGCTGACAGAGGGCTTTGACTTGCCACAAATTAGCCGATTGGCGGGCATAATTGGTGCGATGCGGAAGGTTCGGAAAAAAATGTAAATAGTGTTTCTTGAAGTATTTATAAGCGTCCAGATCAGTGTTCTTTTTGAAGAACTCGGCGCAGATTTCAATCGTGATAACTTCCGCGTCGGTCAGTTTGGGCGGAAAACCTGCCCGCCGAAATTTGTAATGTTTTTCGATAGATTTCATTAAATCAGCTACCAAATCGTAAACAAAAATGATAAAAATATCTTGTTCCAAAGTGTCAAACTCCTGTGATTGAAGATTTTGTGCAAAATCATTTTACAGAAATTGACATTTTGGAACACCTAAAAAAAGTCGCACACAAGGTAATTTATGGATAAAAAGACTTCCGATTCTCAGCCTAAAGGTTGGTATTCGCGCGGTTATCTGCCTCATTTTGATGACGGAATTTCGCCGCAGTTTATCACGATGCGCCTTTTCGATTCGCTGCCGCAAAACCTGTTGAATGAATGGCGCGACGAACTTTCAAAATCCGGCGACGAAGGCGAACTGGAATTGAGAAAACGCATCGAAAAATATTTGGATTCAGGTTACGGAAGTTGTTTTCTGCGTGAACAGAAAATTGCCGAAATGGTGCAAAATGCGCTGCTTTTTCACAACGGAACGAAATATAAACTGATTTCGTGGGTCATAATGCCGAATCACGTTCATCTGTTAATCACCAGATTTACGGGTTTTGAAATGGACGAAGTGCTGCACTCGATCAAATCATATACGGCACACGCGGCGAATAAAATTTTGAAAAGAAGCGGCAATTTCTGGCAGCGCGAATCTTATGACCGCTTCATTCGCAACAACGAACATTTTACAAATGTCGTCAAATATATCGAAAGAAATCCTGTCAAAGCCGGACTCTGCGGGGAAAACTCGGATTGGATTTACGGGAGCGCACAATTTCGTCAAATTAATTGACTTATTCGGCAAATCTTGGCATAAATGAATTGGAATAATTTTATGAACTTTAACTTTATAATCAGCATTAGAAACATCAGGGACTTTACTTAAACAACGAAGCCGATGCTGACTATTGTTCAAAAGTCCCAAGTCAAAACGGCTTGGGACTTTTTCTTTTGGGATTTTTTTGTTGATAAATGCTAAAATCCGACTTTTACTAATTCATCTGGCAATTAACAATTTACAATTAACCATTAACAAAATTATATGTCTGAACCTTTAGAACTGAAAAAAACCGTTAATTTACCGAAAACCGATTTCGCGCAAAAGGCGAATCTTGGGCAAGCAGAACCGGCGCGTTTGAAGAAATGGACGGACACGAAACTTTATGAAGCGATTCAAACGACGCGCAAAGACCGCGAGAAATTTATTCTCCACGACGGTCCGCCGTATGCGAATGCCGACATTCACATCGGCACTGCGCTCAATAAAATTTTAAAGGATTTCATCGTCAAATCGCGTTCGATGATGGGTTTTGACGCGCCTTACGTTCCCGGTTACGACTGTCACGGTCTGCCGATTGAAACGCACGTCGAGAAAAAACTGGCGGAAAAAGGCAAGGACAAAAAAGATTTGCCGGTTGCCACGTTTCGCCGAATCTGCCGCGAACACGCTTCGACGGCGATGAATAATCAGACGCGCGATTTCAAGCGTTTAGGCGTTCTCGGCGAGTGGGAAACGCCGTATTTAACGATGTCGAACGAATATGAGTCGGAAACGGCGCGGCTCTTCGGGACGTTTTTGGAGCGCGGTTACGTTTACAAAGGTTTGCGCCCCGTCTATTGGTGCATTCACGATCAAACCGCTTTGGCTGAGGCGGAAGTCGAATATCGCATTCATACTTCGCCTTCGATTTATGTGAAATTTCCGCTGCTCACCGATCCGGCGGAAATTGATCCGAATCTGGCAGGCAAAAGAGTTTCGCTTTTAATCTGGACGACTACGCCGTGGACGATTCCGGCGAATTTAGGAATTGCGGTTCATCCTGATTTTGAATATGTCGCGGTTGAAAGCGGCGGCGAAGTTTTAATTATTGCGGCTGAATTAATCGGTTTGGTTGTCGTCAAATGCTGTCTCGGTGAGTCGAATGAAAACGGCGAACGTCCGATTCCGCCGGTTTTGGCGAGATTCAAAGGCTCGAAACTCGACCGGATGAAGGCGAAACATCCGTGGCTTGACCGCGAATCGCTGATAATGAACGGCACACACGTTACGCTTGGCGGCGAAGCGGACGCGGAAACTTCGCTTGACGTTTCCGAATCGCGCGAACGTAAAGATACCGCCAAAGCCGGAACAGGTTTGGTTCACACCGCGCCCGGACACGGACACGACGACTATGTGATCGGCAAAGAATACGGTTTGGAAGTTTATTGTCCGGTTGATAATGCGGGCAGAGTCACGGCAGAAGTCGAACATTTTGCGGGCGAAAATATTTTCAAAGCGAATCCGCAAATCGTCGAATTTATGCGCGAAAACGGCTCGCTGTTATTTTCGGAACAATACGAACATCGTTATCCGCATTGCTGGCGTTGCAAGAAACCCGTAATCTTTCGCGCTACACCGCAATGGTTTATCGCAATGGATGACGTAACGCCGTCGTCCCGACGGCTGTCGGGGGAGCGTCCCGCTCGCCCGTCGGTTGATACTGAAGAAAACGCGTCGGCTGGAAGCCAACGTGACAGCCGTCAGGATGACGGCGTTACGCCGCTGCGCGAAGCGGCTTTGCGGGAGATTGAAAACGTCAAATGGCATCCGAATTGGGGCGCGGGACGAATGACGAATATGTTCAAAGGTCGTCCCGATTGGTGCGTTTCGCGGCAGAGAAGTTGGGGCGTGCCGATTCCGGTTTTTTATTGTCAAAAATGCAATGAAACGATTGCCGATCCGAAAATCGTCAATCACGTCGCCGACATTTTTGCGAAGGAAACGGCTGATGCGTGGTATGCGCGTCCCGAATCCGAGCTTTTGCCCGAAGGTTTTACCTGTCCGAAATGCAACAGCACGGATTTCAGCAAGGAAACCGATATTCTCGACGTTTGGTTTGATTCCGGCTCAAGCTGTGTCGCAGTTTTGGAAACGCGCGGCGACACGCTTCGTTTTCCGGCGGACGTTTATCTCGAAGGCGGCGACCAATATCGCGGCTGGTTTAACTCCAGTCTAATGTGCGGTTTAGCCGCGCACGACACCGCGCCGTATAAACAAATCATCACGCACGGATGGGTTGTGGACGGACAAGGGAAACAAATGCACAAATCCACCGGAAACGCGATTTCGCCGAATGATGTCGTCAACAAAACCGGTGCGGACGTTCTCCGAATGTGGGCGGCGGCGGTTGATTACACGGAAGACGTGCGCTGTTCCGATGAAATCTTGCAGCGCGTGACTGATGCGTATCGCAAATTCAGAAATACCTTGCGTTACGCGCTCGGAAATTTGGATGGATTTAATCCTGAAACCGATTCGGTTGCGTTGCAGGAGATGCTTGAAACCGACCGTTGGGCGTTGGCGAGTTTTGACGAAGCGGCGAAAAAAATCCTGCAAGGTTACGAAACTTTTGATTTTCAGAGCGTTTATCAAACGATTTACAATCTCTGCACGGTGACGTTATCGGCGCGGTATTTTGACATCATCAAAGATCGTCTTTATATCTTTGCGCCGCGCAGTCTGGAACGCCGTTCGGCGCAAACCGCGCTTTATGAAATGACGGACAAACTCTGCCGTCTGCTTGCACCGGTTCTCGCATTCACGGCTGACGAAGCGTTTGAAAATCTGCCGCATCAGAAAATCGCGTCCGTTCATTTAGCCGAATTTCCGAAAGTTTCGGGCGCGGATAATTCGCAGTTTTTAAACGATTGGGAACGCATTTTCTCGATCCGCGACGATGTTTTAAAGGCACTCGAAGAAGCGCGTGAACGCAAAGAAATCGGTTCAAGTCTCGAAGCCAAAGTAATTTTGCGGGCGGACAGCGAAATGACGAGATTTTTAATGCCGTATTACGAAGATTTGCGCTACATCTTCATCGTTTCGCAGGTCGAAGTCCACGAAGAAGGTTATTTCGGCGTAACAATCGAAAAAGCCGACGGCGCAAAATGCGAACGCTGTTGGAATTATTCAACGAGAGTCGGCGAATTTGAAAATTACCCGACCGTCTGCGAAAGATGCGCGGCGGCGTTGGCGGAAATTGAAAAATCAGCAACGGCTTAAAGTTAGTTTGTGTAATAATCGAAGGAGGTTTTTATGATTATTCCCGTAACAAAAAAAGTTAATACCAATTCTTACAAAACAGGAGTGAATGAAATGGGATACCTTGTGTGCGACTTTTTCAGTCAATAATCAAACCTGCTAATTGAAGCGGTTGATTGCCTAACATAATATTCATAAAGACTCCGACTGTATGCGATAAAATCTTCCGATTAATTCGGTTTTGATAATGCCAGAGATCTTTGACTTTGATTTTTGCGATTTCAAATCTATCGGTTAATTGCGAGCCGACGGTTTCAACCCGTTTTCGCCAATAACTTGTGCGGCGGACAAGTTGGACTTCTTCGGCGGTTGTTTTCATATTGCTTCGGACAGGCGTAACAACCTGTGTTTGTTGGACTTCTTGCCACAGTTTTTGTTGATACTCGTCAATAAATCCTTTATCGGCAGGCACCATCCCGGCAAAGTTTTCGAGCAAGGTTCCGAGATGGTGGACATCGTGCGTGCGGGCTGAGAGCAGCGGATAATTGATAATCATTCCGCAACGCGAAACTCGCAGTCCGAGTTTGAAGCCGTAATAATTCATCTTTTTGGCGGCACAATGTCCGTAATCAGCAAGCCCCGCAAAGCGTTTATCGCGGTTGCCGCCACGCGTATAAGTGCAAACCGGCAGCGGCAGAGTGTCAATCGGTTGCAGCCGGTCATAGCTTTGCCCACAGATTTGGGTAATCTTTTGCTGACAGAGGGCTTTGACTTGCCACAAATTAGCCGATTGGCGGGCATAATTGGTGCGATGCGGAAGGTTCGGAAAAAAATGTAAATAGTGTTTCTTGAAGTATTTATAAGCGTCCAGATCAGTGTTCTTTTTGAAGAACTCGGCGCAGATTTCAATCGTGATAACTTCCGCGTCGGTCAGTTTGGGCGGAAAACCTGCCCGCCGAAATTTGTAATGTTTTTCGATAGATTTCATTAAATCAGCTACCAAATCGTAAACAAAAATGATAAAAATATCTTGTTCCAAAGTGTCAAACTCCTGTGATTGAAGATTTTGTGCAAAATCATTTTACAGAAATTGACATTTTGGAACACCTAAAAAAAGTCGCACACAAGGTATGGGATTAGTTTATGCGGAAGTCGAGTTGGCAAACGGCGGCGATATGTATTTGTTTCGACAAGGTTTACTCGAAGAAGAAAAGATTAAGCAAGTGCGAATTAGTGCGTTGGTTGACAGCGGCGCATATATGCTTTGCATCAATGAAAACGTCAAGGCGCAACTTGATTTGCCGCTCATCGAAAAACAGTTTAGTCGTTTGGCTGATGAAACTCTGCTCGAACTGGAAGTCGTCGGTCCGGTCGAGATTCGCTTTGAAAACCGCTCGACAACGGTTCGCGCAATTGTTCTGCCGGGAAATGTGGAAGTTTTGCTCGGCGCGATTCCGCTTGAAGATATGGACGTTTTGATTGATCCGAAACGACAAAAATTAATCGTTAATCCCGAACATCCATACGTTGCAACCAAACATCTGAAGTGAAAAAGAAATACACAATCAATTTTGTCGAGTCCTCATCGCCGATTACCGAACCTGTGACGAAATTTGGAGGTCAGCCTGTTTGGATTGAAAAATCGGAATGGGCAGTTAGCCGTTCGACGGGCAAACCAATGATGTTTATTGGTCAAATCCAACTCGACAAAGAAGTTTTTGGGGAAATCGAAAGCAAAATGGCTTACATTTTTATTGAAGATGAAGAGGCAATGAGCATTACTTGGGAGGCGGACGGAGGCGACAACGCAGTAATTATACAACCGAACGGAAATAATCCGCCATCAATCAATACGACAACCGGACCGACTTTGTATAGTGGTGTTGTTGACGGTTTAAGAAATCTGCCCGAAAATCAAATACCCTGCGAGTTTCGGGCAAATCTGCAAATCGGTGAAGACCCGGACTCCGATGCCGAAATCGAAGAAAATCTTCTCGACAAAGCGATGATGGAGATAAAAATTGGCGGAACTCCGATTTTTCTTCAGTCAGAACAGTTTCCGAATAACGACAAAGAAGATTGGAATTTACTTTTGCAGATGGATTCTGGCTCAGTTCCGTTTGACATTAATTTCGGCGATGCCGGTGTTGGTTACGCTTTTATTTCAAATGACGGTAAAACAGGAAAGTTTCTTTGGCAGTGTTGTTAATTTTGATGCCTCATGGAATAAGTGTAAAAGAAAATCAGCCACAGATTTTCATGGATAGACACGAGATTAAATAAACGATAATCTGAGTTTATTCGTATAAATCTGTGGTTTTAATTTTTTTAAAGAATAAAAGTGAACAAAAAAGATTTTTTCTGGAAATTGGGTTATTTGGCGGCGGCGGGCGCGGTCTTTATGATTGACCAAACTACGAAGGCGTGGGCGACTCGTCGTTTGCATTTGGGTGATGTTAAGGAAGTGATTCCGAACTTTTTGAACTTTGCCTACGCGAAAAATACGGGCGTTGCGTTTTCGATGTTCGACAGTCACGGCGACGCGGGACGTTGGGGACTTTCTATTGTCGCAATCGTCGCGGCATCGCTCGTTTTGTATTTTTTCTGGCGCACTCCGCGCTCCGATGATCGCATTTTGGGCGCGTTGGCGTTGCTTCTCGCGGGAATTGTCGGCAACGTCGTTGACCGCGCACGGCTCGGTTTTGTCGTTGATTTTATTGATGTCCAATTCGGCAACTGGCATTATCCGACATTCAATGTCGCTGATATGGCGATCTGTCTCGGCGCGGGATTGCTGATTTTAGATATGTTTTTGTCAAAGAAAAAACCGACAGAAAAAACCGCAACCAACGAACCGGCAGCCGCGAACAACTAATCAAAAAATGTATCCAGAACTTTTTAGAATCGGCAGTTTTCCAATCAACACTTACGGGTTGCTATTGGCAACCGGAATGATGCTCGCGCTTTTTGTCGCGGCGAAATTGGCGGCGCGTGACGGTTTGCCGCGTGAGCGGATTTACGACCTCGGACTGTGGACGCTGATCGGCGGACTGATCGGCTCGAAGATTTTGATGTTTTTTACCGAAGACAATGTTGATGTGTTTTCGCTTGATTTTCTGCGTTCGGGCGGCGTTTATTACGGCGGATTCATCGGCGGATTTCTGACGCTCGTGCTTTTGATTCGTTGGTATAAACTGCCGTTTTGGAAGATTGCCGACGCGTTTGCGCCCGGACTCGCGCTCGGTCAGGCAATCGGACGGCAGGGCTGTTTCGCGGCTGGCTGCTGTTGGGGAAAACCAACCGATTCGATTTTCGGTGTGCATTTTACCCAAGCCGCGCACGAATTTACGGGTGTGCCGATTACCGGCGTGGACGGACTTCCGCTTCATCTTCATCCGACACAGCTTTACGAATCGTTCACGATGTTCGCCGTGTTCGCCCTTTTAGTTTACCTGCACAAAAAGAAACGCTTTGACGGGCAGGTTTTAATTGCTTACGGCATAATTTACGGCATCGTGCGTTTCACAATCGAATTTTTCCGTGACGATCCGCGCGGCAATTTGTTTGGTTTGACTTCGCTTTCAGGTCTTTCGACTTCGCAGATCATCAGTTTATTTGTCGCTGCTTGCGCGGTGATTTTTATGATCCGGCGTTTGAAAAAGAAGGAAGATCCGACTGTATGAAACCACTTGATCGAGAAGAGCAAAACGATGTTCTGCAAGATTGCGCCGAACGGTTTGAAAAGTTAGGTATAGATTATATGCTGACGGGTTCGATGGCACTCGTTCATTACGCAATGCCGCGCACGACAACGGATATTGATATTGTAATACAGCTTTCATCAGAACACATCGAAAAATTTATCAAAGAATTTGAGCCTGATTATTACGTTCCGCACAATCGTGTTAGAGATGCGATTTATCGCAGGCATATGTTCAATCTGCTCAATCAGCAAACAATAATCAAAATTGACTGCGTTATTTTGAAAAACGATGAATTTAATCAACAGGCTTTCTCACGTCGCAAGCGGGTAAAATATACCGAAAAGTTCGATGTTTGGATCATCGGCAAAGAAGATTTGATTGTCTCGAAATTGAGTTGGGCAAAAACTTCACGCTCGGAAATGCAAATGCGTGATGTCGCTTCGATGTTGCGAAACGGTTATGATAAAGAATATGTTTTCTTTTGGACTGAAAACCTCGGCATTCAAGATATTTTGCAGGAATGTCTGAATTTGTTGGAGAAAAATGATGTTGATGGATACGACTCGTGAAATGGAAGAACTGCAAAACGAATTATGGATGAAACGCACTCCGCAAGAACGCGCCCGTTTCGCTTCATCAATGTTTGCATCTTGTCGAAGAGTAATCATTGCCTCGCTGCCGAAAAATCTCTCCGAGCGTGAATTTAAACAACAGCTTTATTTCCGAACCTACGGCGAACACTTGCCCGAAGATTTTTTTAAAGACAAATAATGATCGAAGAAAACAGCGAAAATACATTACTCGTTTTTCAATCGTCGCCATCCGATACCGGAAAGCGGCTCGACGCTTTTCTCGCGGAAAAAATCGAAAACTGGTCGCGGTCGCGGCTGCAAAAACTGATTAGCGACGGCGATGTCACGGTCAACGAAAAACCTCCAAAATCTTCGTATAAACTTCAGGAAGCGGACGAAATCGAAGTCGAACTAACCGAACTCGCCGCTGTCGAATTTGCGCCTGAAAATATTCCGCTCGATATTGTTTACGAAGACGAATCGCTCGCCGTCATCAACAAACCGGCGGGAATGGTCGTTCATCCGGGCGCAGGCGTGCCGAGCGGAACGCTGGCAAATGCGATTGCATATCATTTCAAATTTCAAATGCCGGATTCCAAATCGGAAGATCAAGAAATCCCAAATCCCAAATCCCAAATCCCAAATCGAGTAGGCATTGTTCACCGGCTCGATAAATTGACTTCGGGTTTGATCGTCGTCGCTAAAACGGAAGAGATTCACGAAGCGTTGAGCGAACAATTCCGTGAGCGCGAAGTTTTCAAATCTTACATTGCGCTCGTTCACGGCGAAATGGTTCAAAACACCGGCGAAGTCAATGCGCCGATTGCGCGTGAAAAACACAACCGAACAAAAATGGCGGTGCGCGCACACGGACGCAGCGCGCTGTCGCTGTGGAAGGTCAGAAAACGGTTTGAGAAATTTACGATGCTCAACGTCGAGATCAAAACCGGCAGAACACACCAGATTCGCGTTCATCTCACTTCGATTAATCATCCGATTGTCGGTGACGAAACCTACAATTCGGGACGCGACAAAACCGTCCACGATCTGAAAATCCGCAAGGCAATCGCGGAACTGAACCGCTTTTTTCTCCACGCCGAAAGATTATCGTTCACGCATCCCGTAAGCAAGGAAAAACTTGATTTTATCGCGCATCTGCCCAAAGAATTGACGGATTTTTTAGGATTGCTATAAATTGTAAGGGCGATTCCTTGTGGTCGCCCGATGAGCGAAGCGAAAATGCGTTCACATTTTTCAATATCCAAGTCTATGAAAAGTCTATCTTTCGCCTTTATCATTTGTTTTTTCATCTGCTCGATTGCCTTTGCCCAATCGCCGAAAGATTTCACGCGCTACGTCAATCCGTTCATCGGGACAGGCGGACACGGACATACATTTCCGGGCGCAACGATGCCGTTCGGAATGGTGCAGCTTTCGCCCGACACACGCACCGACAATTGGGACGGTTCGAGCGGTTATCATTATTCCGACAACGAAATTTACGGCTTTTCGCACACGCATCTGAGCGGCACGGGAATTCCCGATTACTGCGACATTTTGCTGATGCCGACGGTCGGCGACGTGAATTTTGATGATTTCAAATCCAAATTTTCGCACGACAACGAAAAATCCGAAGCCGGATATTATTCCGTAAAATTGGACAACGGCGTTTCGGCGGAATTAACTGCGACGCAAAGAGTCGGATTTCACCGCTACACTTTTCCGCAATCGGACAAGGCAAAAATCGTTTTAGATTTGAAGTGGCGCGACAAAGTTTTGGATTCTGAATTGAAAATTGCCAGCAAAACCAGAATTGAAGGTTTTCGGCGTTCAAGCAGTTGGGCAAAAGATCAAATTGTGTATTTCGTTGCCGAATTTTCAAAGCCTTTTGAAGATTCTGTTTCGGACGGTCATCAATCTTTTGAAATTTCTAATGGCAAGACAACAAACAACCATATAAAAACTGCTTTCCATTTCAAATCAAAAGCGAATGAACAAATTCTCGTCAAAGTCGCTATTTCGCCCGTCAGCATCGAAGGCGCACGAAAGAATTTGGCGGCGGAAATTTCCGGTTGGAATTTTGACAAAGTTCGCGCCGATGCAAAAACGGCGTGGAACAAGGAACTCTCGCAAATCGAAGTTTCCGGCGGAACTGACGCGCAATTGACGACGTTTTACACCGCGCTTTATCACACGAAAATTCAGCCGAATATTTTCAACGATGTGGACGGAAATTATTTAGGTTTGGATAAAAAAATTCACAATCTCAACGAAGGTGGAAACCCGCGCGTGAGCAAGGGTGCAAACGTCACAAACAATTATACGGTTTTTTCGCTCTGGGACACATTTCGCGCCGCGCATCCGCTTTATACAATTATTGACCAACGGCGGACGGCGGATTTTATTAACACATTTATTCGCCAATACGAACAAGGCGGACGGCTTCCGGTTTGGGAACTCGCGGGCAACGAAACCGACACGATGATCGGTTATCACACCGTTTCAGTGATCGCCGACGCGATGGCGAAAGGCATCAAAGGTTTCGATTACGAAAAGGCGTTTGAAGCCGCGAAACATTCGGCGGAACTAAATCATTTCGGACTCGAAGCGTATAAAAAACGCGGTTATATTTCGATGGAAGACGAGCAGGAATCGGTTTCCAAAACGCTCGAATATGCGTATGACGATTTCTGCATCGCGCAGATAACAAAGATTTTGTTAGATAAAGAGAAAATACGAAAGAAGTTTCTTGATATGCCAGGTATTACGAAAGAACCTTGGAATAAACCACTGCTCGACATAAAATTGCTGGAACAAGATTACGAAAATTACATCAAACGCGCTCAAAATTACAAAAATCTCTACGATAAACAAACCGGATTTATGCGTCCGAAGCAGAATGGTAATTGGATTTCGCCGTTTCAGCCGAATGAAGTGACGTTTAATTACACCGAAGGAAATGCGTGGGTTTATTCGTTTTTCGTGCCGCAGGATGTTAATGGTTTGATTGATTTATACGGCGGACGCGCCAATTTTGCCAAGAAATTGGATGAACTTTTTACCACCGAACAAAAACTTGCAGGGCGCGAACAGCCTGATATTACGGGACTGATCGGGCAATACGCGCACGGCAACGAGCCTTCGCACCACATTGCTTATTTGTATAATTACGCGGGTGAACCTTGGAAAACGCAGAAACTCGTTCGTAAAATTTTAGATGAATTTTATAAACCTTTGCCCGACGGTTTGATCGGCAACGAAGACTGCGGGCAAATGTCGGCGTGGTATATTTTGAGCGCGTTGGGCTTTTACGAAGTCGCGCCGTCAATTCCGAATTACGATTTCGGAACGCCGCTTTTTAAGCAGGCGAAAATCAATCTGGAAAACGGCAAAAGTTTTATAATCCGCGCTCAAAATGTTTCGGACAAAAACATTTACGTCAAATCGGTTAGATTAAACGGCAAGCCTTTGAAACAAACATTTTTCGCACACGCAGATTTGATGAACGGCGGCACGCTCGAATTTGAAATGACGGATGCACCAATTAAAGATTGGTTCACGACGTTTTCAAACTCTAAAATCGAAACGAATTCGGCGACTGTTCCAACGATTGAAGCAGCGCGAACTTTCAACGGCACAGCGGAAGTAAAAATCACGATACCGGAGGAAAATGCGAAGGTTTTTTACTCCTTTGACAGAGGCGAACTGAGCGGCAGACCGGTCGAATACACGAAACCTTTTACCGTTTCCGAATCAACCGTCGTTAAAGCCTTTTCGCAAAACGCGAAGGGCGAAAAAAGTTCGCCGGTCGAAGCAAAACTCAGTAAAATGCCGCACGATTGGGACGTGAAAATTCTCTCGAAATACACTCGTCAATACACCGGCGGCGGCGATTTCGGGTTAATTGACGGTATTCGCGGCACGCTCAATTTTGCTTCAGGTGAATGGCAGGGTTATCAGGATCAGGATTTTATCGCGGTGATTGATTTGAAAAAGGAAACCGAAATCCATAAACTCGGCGGCGGATTTCTTCAGGACGCGCGACCTTGGATTTGGATGCCGACGCGCATCGAATTTGAAGTTTCAAACGACGGCGAGAAATTTACGCGCATCGCCGAAATTAAAACCGATGTCGCGCCTGACGATATGAAACCGCAAATCAAAGATTATTTTGCGGAAATCGCGCCGACAAAAGCACGTTTCGTGCGCGTTAAAGCAGTAAGTTTAGGCAAAATTCCGGCGTGGCATCCGGGCGCGGGTTTCGACGCTTTTATCTTTGTAGATGAAATTTTTATTGATTAATAAATGCCAGTTTTCTCTTGACACTTGACAAGATTAAGCAAAATCCTTAACCTAAAAATTCGTCTTCGGACGATATTCCGCAGTAGCTCAATGGCAGAGCATTCGGCTGTAAGCTAGGCAAGGTCTTTTACAATGGCAGAAAAGCGCACATATCAACAGCGTAGAGAATATATGCTCGAAGCGGTCAAACGTCGTCGGGCAAAAGTTCGACAAATGGCTGTTGAATACAAAGGCGGTAGTTGCGAGGTTTGCGGCTACAATCGTTGTCTCGAAGCACTTGAATTTCACCACCTTGATCCGACGAAAAAAGATTTTGGTATTTCCGCAAAAGGTTATGCCAGAAGTTGGGGAAAAGTGAAAGCAGAAATTGAAAAATGTGTTTTGTTATGTGCAAATTGTCATCGTGAATTCCACGCCGGAAAGTTGCAGCTTTCACAGGCGACTGTGATTGAAAAATCGGATGAATTCAAGGAAGCCTAAACTAGAGAAATTTAGAATGGTAATCTTGAGCGAAGCCTGTTGAATGGTTTAAGAGTAAACAGGAACGTGCAGAGACTAGAGATTGAGGAAACCAAACCAATAAAATCTCAGATAGCGTCCGACAACTTTTTAAGGAAAGTTGATGAGATAGTCCACACTCAAACGAAAGTTTGGGGCAAAGTGTAACCGAAGGGTTGTAAGTTCGAGTCTTACCTGCGGAGATAATTTTAGAAAAAGCGTGAGCGTTGAAAAACTCACGCTTTTTTGTTTTTGCAATTACGGCTATAATTTCCCTTTCAAACCTTTATGCCGGAAATGCCAGATAAAACGGTCGAATTTCGTAACGTCAATTTTCAGATTGACGGCGCGAAGATTCTCGATGATTTGAATTTTGAAGTTTTCAGTGGCGAAATTCTCGTGCTTTTGGGCGAATCCGGTTGCGGGAAAACGACGACTTTGAAGTTAATAAATCGTTTGTATGAACCGACTTCGGGCGCGGTTTTGGTCGAAGGCAAAGCGACGACCGATTGGGACGCGATCAATTTGCGGCGCAGAATCGGCTATGTTTTGCAGGAAGCCGGACTTTTTCCGCATTTCACAGTCGCCGAGAATGTCGCGCTTGTCCCGAAACTTGAAAATTGGGACGAAGCGAAAAAACAGGCGCGAATTTTGGAAATGCTCGAACTCGTCGGGCTGAATCCATCGAAATTTTCAGACAGATTTCCGCACGAACTTTCCGGCGGTCAGCGTCAGCGCGTCGGCGTGGCGCGTGCGCTCGCAGCTGATCCTGATCTATTGCTGCTCGACGAACCTTTCGGCGCGCTCGACGCAATAACAAGAGTTAATTTACAAAAAGAATTTGCACGAACTGTCAAAGAATTAGGCAAAACCGCCGTTTTCGTGACTCACGATCTGCACGAAGCATTTGTGTTAGGCACAAGAATTTGTCTGATGGACAAAGGCAAAATCGCTCTGCTCGAAACGCCCGAAAATTTCCGTCAATCGGATTTGCCTTTGGTTAGAAACTATTTGGAAACGATTGCGACCTAAGAAAATAGAACGCGGATTTTACGGATTAAGCGGATTTTCGCGGATTTTTTATTTTGTTTTATCTGCGTAAATCCGCCAAATTCGCGTAATCCGCGTTCTATTTCTTCGATTCACAAAATGAACTTTTTTGAATTTATCAAACAAAATTGGGCGGAATTGCTGGCTTTGACGCGCGAGCATCTTTTGCTCGTGTTTGTTTCGACGTTTTTCGCGGTTTTGATCGGTGTGCCTTTGGGAATTTTGCTGACGCGCCGGAAATCTCTGCAAAGTCCGGTTTTGGGCGTTGCGAATGTCTTGCAAACGATTCCGAGTTTGGCGTTGTTCGGTTTGCTGATTCCGATTGCTTATATCGGCGGAATCGGCGCGAAAACGGCGATTATTGCGCTGACTTTGTATTCGTTTTTGCCGATTATCCGCAACACCGTCACGGGAATTTCGGGCGTTGATGCGCGGACTCGTGAAGCGGCGACGGCGATGGGAATGACCGATTGGCAGATTTTGAAAATGGTCGAATTGCCGCTTGCCGCGCCGGTGATTTTGACGGGAATTCGCGTTGCGGTCGTGATCGCGGTCGGTGTTGCAACAGTCGCGGCGGCGGTCGGCGCAGGCGGACTCGGAACTTATATTTTCAGAGGTTTGCGGCAAAACGACAATAATTTACTGCTTGCGGGCGCGATTTCTTCCGCCGTTCTCGCGCTGTTTTTGGACTTTGCGCTCGGACAATTTGAGAAGTCCTTCGATTACAAAAAGCGCGTCGAAAATTCACGCCGAAAATTCATCGCAATCGGCGCGTTTGCGTTAATTGCAATAATCTTCGGTATTAGTCTTCTCCAAATCCCAAATCCCAAATCCCAAATCCCAAATCAGATGGTTCGCGTTGGTTCAAAGGATTTTACCGAATCAATAATCTTGGCGGAAATCTTGGCGCAGATGCTTGAAAAACGCGGAATTGCAGTTGAAAGGCAGTTTGAACTCGGCGGAAATCTCGCGCACGATGCGCTTTTATCCGATAATCTCGACGTTTATCCCGAATATACGGGAACGGCTTACACGGCGATTTTGAAGCGCAAACCGATCACCGATACAAACCAAGTTTACGATGAAACGAAGCGCGAATATGCCGAAAGATTTCAATTGGATTTGAGTCCGCCGCTCGGTTTTTCAAACGATTTTGCGATTCTGATTCGCGGCGATTTCGCGCGGAAAAATAATCTCAAAACGATTTCCGATGCCGTGCCGCTTTCTAAAACTTGGCAAGCCGGATTCGGTCAGGATTTTATGTCACGCGCCGACGGTTACGCCGGTTTTGCGAAGGCTTACAACTTCAATTTCACCAAACAGCCGCGCGAAATGGATTTGAGTCTGACTTATCGCGCCCTGCAATCGGGCGAACTCGACATCATCGCCGGAAACTCAACTGACGGATTAATCGCCGCGCTCGATCTGTTTCAACTCGCCGACGACAAAAAATATTTCCCGCCGTATCAAGCCGTTTTTATTGCGCGAAACGACAAAACCGAAATCTTGCGCGAAACTTTTGAAAAAATAAACAACGCGATTTCAACCGACGAAATGCGAAAGCTGAATTACGCCGTTGACGGCGAAAAACTCACGCCGAAATTGGCGGCGGAAAACTGGTTGAAGGCGAAAGGGTTTTAGGTGAAAATATTCAACCTGACTTGAGTTATTTTAGTGTTGTTTTTGACAAAATCATTTTTTGGAGAAGAAAACGTAAATTAAAACTCGACGCATCAAAGAAT
This sequence comes from Pyrinomonadaceae bacterium, assembly GCA_965247805.1. GTDB lineage: Bacteria > Acidobacteriota > Blastocatellia > Pyrinomonadales > Pyrinomonadaceae > JAFDVJ01. Next base: position 198,625 of record OZ252034.1, on the reverse strand, counting down.
TGAACTTCAAACTACGAATTTTATGAACAAAAATATCTTTCATCTAAAAATTTTATTGATAATTTCATTCGGTTTATTACAAATTGTGGCGGCGCAGAATAAATCAACAAAGGATACGGCAGCAACTTCCGCTGTTTTCGAGGTGCATTTGCCGATTTTCGTTGTCAATGAGAAAAAGGAATTGATTTACGGTATGACACGCGATGATTTTATCGTTTTGGAGAATGGGCGGCGACAGAAAGTAACTCTTTTTAACGATGAAAAAAACAATTTGCCTTTCTATATCGGCGTTTTGATGGATACTTCGCCTTCGATGGCAGGAAAAATGACTTTTGTAAAACGGGCGGCGAGTGATTTTCTTTATACGGTCGTTCGGCTTCGCAAAGACAAAGCCGCGTTTATGACTTTTGATAAAGAAATCAATCTCATTCAGGATTTTACGGACAAGATTGATTTGCTTGATAAAGCAGTTGATAAGGTTAAAAAGGTCGGTCAACAAAACTCGCTTTACGACGCTGTTTATCAATTTTGCGACGAGAAACTACGCAATGCGCCCGGAAGTCGTATGATGGTCATAATTTCCGATGGCAAAGATAATTTCAGTCGTGCCAACCTCAAAGATGCAATTGACATAGCACAACGAACCGAAACGGTCATTTTTGTTATTTCGACAAATGATAATTCTTCATTATCTACCCCGAATCCTAAAAACCGTAAAATTAAAAACCCGAATGATGACGTTTTATTAAAGTTGGTGACAGAAACTGGTGGCGCAGCATTTTTCGTTAATGATTTACTCAGTTTAGAAAAATCGTTTATCTCGATTTTGAAGAATATTCGCTCCCAATATGTTTTCACCTATCGTCCGACAAATCAAAAATATGATGGTAAAGAACGTAAAATAAAAGTTCGACTCGCAGATGTCAAGAAGAATAAAATTTACAAAATCCGCACTAAAACAAAATATCGGATGGTGAAAAAGAGTTGATATAAATCTTTCGGTGATTCGATTCAAATCTCAAAACAAATATGACTTTTAAGATAAATTTTGAAAGATAAAAATCGCCAAAAATTTTATTGAACGCAAAAGTGAAACAGCCGTATAATTAAACGTCTTTTAAATTAGTCGGTCAAAAAATTAACAAGGAATAACTCTTATGGATAATAACGAAAAGAAAACAAACGAAGAAGAACAAAACGAAAATGCCGGAAAATTGTCGGGCATCGGCGCGGGCGTGATTACGGGCGCGGCAATCGGGACTTCGATTTTTCCGGTGGTCGGGACGTTTGCGGGCGCACTTGTCGGCGGTGTTGTCGGCAGCGAAGTCGGCAAAAAAGTCGGCGGTTCGCTTTTGAACAGATTCAGCGGCAAAGATAAAACGGAATCAGCCGAAAAGGTTGATGTCACGGCGGAACTTCAAAAACTTGCCAAACTCCACAAAGACGGCATTTTGAGCGATGATGAATTCAGAGCGGCAAAATCGCAATTGCTGAATTTATAATTTTGTCGAAATTTTATGAGAAGAGTTTGCGGAAGGTTTTCGCCAACTCTTTTTTGTTTTGAAGATTAAAAATCGCTTGACAAAGTTTATTATTGTTGATAAATTAACAGTGTTAAGTGAATTTTAACCGTTAATCAAAATGGGAACCAAAGAACGCCGCGAACGTGAAAAAGAAAATCTGCGTCAGGAGATTTTAGATGTTGCGCGGGAAATGTTTGCGACCGAAGGCTACGAAAGCGTTTCGATGCGGAAGATTGCCGATAAAATCGAATACAGCGCGACGACGATTTATCTTTATTTTAAGGACAAAAATGAACTGCTTTATCAAATTTGCGAAGAAACTTTTGAGCAGCTCGGTCAGCAAATTCGGGAAATCAGTGAACCGGAAACTGATTTGCTGATTCGTTTGAAAAAGGGTTTGCGGGCTTATATCGAATTCGGCGTGGCGCATCCGCATCATTATCAGGTGACGTTTATGAGTCCGATTTTCGCGCAGCCCAACGACGAATATCTTTACGAAGGCTCGATGGGACAGCGCACGTTTGAGTTTTTACGTTCCGAAGTTACCAATTGCGTCGCTGCCGGAAAGCTAAAATCCGGCGATATTGACGCGATGAGTCAGGCGTTGTGGGCGGGAATTCACGGGACGACTTCCCTTTTGATCGGTCATATTGATTTTCCGTTTGTGGAGAAAAGTAAATTGATTGATACGGTAATTGATTCGATGGTTGACGGTTTGAAAGCCTAAAATTTTTTGCATTTGCGCTTAACAGTGTTAAGGGAATGTTACACGTTAAGAAGGTATAAAAATAGAGGTAAAAAAATGAACGCATTTGTCACGGGTTCGACCGGACTTTTAGGAAATAATTTGATGCGGCTTTTGATTGAACAAAATCACGAAGTCAAAGCGTTGGTTCGTTCAAGAGAAAAAGCGGCGAAAATTTTCGGCGATTTGCCGATTGAGTATGTAGTCGGCGATATGGAAAATGTCGAAGCATTTGCACCTGAAATGTCGGGTTGCGACGTGCTTTTTCACACTGCCGCTTATTTCCGCGAATATTACGAAAAAAATAAAGATCACTGGCAGACGCTTGAAAACATCAACATCAAAGGCTCGGTCAAAATTCTCGAAGAAGCCGAAAAACACGGCATAAAAAAAGCGATTTATGTCAGTTCTTCGGGGACAATCGGTTTGAAACCGGACGGTTCGCCGGGTGATGAAAACACGCCGCCGAGTCCGTTTGCCGCCGATAATCTATATTTCAAAAGCAAAGTTTTAGCGGACAAAGCGATTGCGGAATTCGCCGCGAAAAGTAAAATGCCGGTCGTGCAGATTTTGCCGGGTTGGATGTTCGGAATCGGCGATGCTGCGCCGACTTCGAGCGGTCAGATTGTTTTGGACATTCTTAACGGCAAACTTCCCGGCACGTTTGACGGCGGCACTTCGACGGTTGACGCAAAAGATGTCGCGCAAGCGATGATTGATGCAGTCGAGAAAGGCAAAACGGGCGAAAAATATATAGTTGGCGGTGAATTTTATACAGTTAGGGAAATTGCCGATACGCTCGCGGAAGTGGCGGGAATTCCCAAATTAAAACTTCAAATTCCGGGTTTTGCTATCTTAACGCTCGCCACATTTTCGGAATTTTTCAGCAAATTAACCGGGCGAAAATCCGCGATTTCAAAACCGGGCGTGCAGACGATGCAGGCAAAGCTCGCAGTTGATTCAAGCAAGGCAAAGCGCGAATTGGGCGCGAAATTCAGACCGATTTCCGAGACTCTGGCAAACGAAGTGAATTGGTATCGGGAAAACGGTTTCGTGAAATAAATCTGAGGAAAAACGATGGCTAGTCTGGCAATTAAAAATTTGTTTCACGAAAAAGTGCGGCTCGTCGTGACGCTGACCGGCATTGTTTTTTCGGTGATTTTGACTGCTGTGCAGCTCGGTATTTTTCAGGGTTTTATTGCGGCTTCGACGGATATTGTCGGCAAATCGAACGCTGATTTGTGGATCGTTTCGCAGAACGTCACGCACGTCGAACAAGGCGTGGAATTTTCCGAAAGCAATCTTTATAAAGTCCGCGAAGTTGCCGGTGTCGAACGCGCCGAAAAACAGATCGTTTCTTTGGGAGCGCAGATGAAAAAATCCGACGGTTCGGACGAAGGAATCACGCTCGTCGGTTCGGATTTGGACGGCGGAATGGGCGGCGCGTGGAACGTCGTCGAAGGCGATTTGGCGGATTTGAAAAAGCCCGACGCGATTTTCGTGGATCAACTTTACGCTTTGAACAAGCTCGGCATCACGAAAATCGGGCAGACGGTCGAGATCAACAAACGCCGCGCCCGCGTCGCCGGATTTACGCGAGGAATCAGAATTTTCACGTCGCAGCCGGCGGTTTTTACGAGTTTCAAAAACGCGCAGAGTTTTTTGAATTTGCGCGAAGACGAAACGCTCTACATCGTCGTCAAAGCGAAAGACGGCAAAAATTTGACCGATTTGAAAAATGAAATCGCCGCGAAACTCGAAAACGTCGAAGTTTTAACGCTCTCCGAACTCGTTTATCGGCAAGGTTTATATTGGGTAATCGGCACGGGCGCGGGAATTACGGTGCTGGTCGCAGCGTTTTTGGCGATTGTCGTCGGCGTAATTATTGTCGCGCAGACGATTTACAGCGCGACGGTTGACCACATCCGCGAATACGGAACTTTGAAGGCGATGGGCGCGACGAACTTTTATCTTTACAAAATTATTATCACGCAGGCGGTCGTCAGCGGTTTGATTTCCTTCGTCATCGGCATCGCCGCTTCATTGATAATTTCGCGCATCAGTTACGAAGGAACATTGGCAATTATCGTCAATTGGCAGTTAGTTTTAGCGTTATTCGCGCTGACGATTTTGATGTGCTGCGGTTCGAGCGTCGTAGCGATTCGCAAGGCGACGACGATTGATCCGGCGATGGTTTTCAAAAATTAAAAAAGGGACAAAGTTAATTTTACATTTGATAAAAAAGTATGAGCGAAACAAATAAAAATCTGAACTTAACCGGGCGACAAAAGCAATTTTATGAACGATACGGACCTTGGGCGGTGGTCACGGGCGCATCTTCCGGCATCGGTAAGGCGATTTCGGCAAAACTCGCTGAAACCGGATTGAATTTGGTTTTAGTCGCTCGCCGCCAAAATGTTTTGGAAGAAATGAAGAAGGATTTTTCAAGCCGCAACAAAATTGAAGTCAGAATCGTGGCTCTCGATTTGGCAAAGGAGACGGCAGACGAAGAGTTGGAAGCGGCGTGCAAAGATTTGGATGTCGGATTGTTAGTCGCCGCAGCGGGTTTCGGCACGTCAGGTTCGTTTTTAGATGCAAATCCGGCGCGAGAAGTGGAAATGCTGGCGGTTAATTGCCGCGCTTTGATGTCCGGCTGTTTGTATTTCGGACGAAGATTGGCGAAACGCGGGCGCGGCGGAATGATTCTGATGAGTTCGATTGTCGGTTTTCAAGGAATGCCGTATGCCGCGCACTACGCCGCGACTAAGGCTTATGTGCAAACTCTGGCTGAAGGATTGAACGCGGAACTTTCGGCGTTTGGAGTTGACGTTTTAGCCGCCGCGCCGGGACCGACCGATTCGGGTTTCGCCAAGCGCGCCGAAATGAAAATGGGAAAGGCATTGCAGCCCGAAGAAATAGCGCAGCCGATTTTAGACGCTCTGGGTCGCAAAACGACGATTTTACCGGGCTTTTTGTCAAAGCTGCTCGTTTATTCGTTAATTCCCCTGCCGCGTTGGGCGCGGATTCGGATTATGGGTTCAGTGATGAGCGGAATGACCAAGCACCAAAATAAGAATGCGACGTGAAAACGATTATGTTTTCGGTCTGCCGATTTTCGGCAAATGGTAATTTTTAAGGAAAATCAAAATGAAAGCAGAAACTATTTTTTCGATAACCAGCACGATTGCACTTTTAAGTTGGGTGATTTTGGCGGTTGCGCCGCGTTGGAGTTGGACGCGCAAGATTATTCTTTCGGGCGTGATTCCGCTTTTGTTTTCAATCGCTTATCTCGTTTTGATAATTATGTTTTGGGGACAAGCCGACGGCAATTTTAACTCGTTGGGCGGCGTGATGAAACTTTTCACGAACGAATGGGCGGTTTTGGCGGGTTGGATTCACTATTTGGCTTTCGATTTGTTCGTCGGCAGTTGGGAAGTGAAAGACGCGCAGGAAAAAGGCGTTTCGCATTGGTTCGTGCTGCCGTGTTTGTTTTTGACTTTTATGTTCGGTCCGATTGGATTTTTGCTGTATTACATCATTCGCTCGGCAGCTTTGCAGATGCGAAAAGGAGCAACAAAATGAACGAACTTTTGGGTAATTTGTGGCAGACGCAAAAGCCTTTGATGTTGACAAGCCTCGGTTTTTTCGCGCTCTTTATCATTCTCACAATAATTTCGACTTTTGATAATTCGCTGATTTTAGGCATTGGTCGTTGGATCAAACCGATGAAATTTGCGAGTTCGATTGCGATCTACAGTGTGACGCTGGCAGTTTTTCTCTACTTTTTGCGCGGTTTTGAAGTTCCGTCCAAGGTGATTTCGTGGGGCGCAATTTTGCTGATGAGCGGTGAAATGATTTTCATTTTGGTGCAGGTTTTGCGCGGCACAACTTCACACTTCAACACGACCACGCCGCTCAACGCCGCGATTTTCAGCACGATGGGTTTGATGATTTTGACGAATACTTTGCTCATTATCTGGCTTGCCGTTATTTATTTTCGCGCTGATATTGATTTGCCGTCAGCCGTCGTTTGGGGAATGCGTTTGGGGTTGATTGTCTTTATTTTGGGCAGTATTCAAGGCGGTTATATGGCTTCGCATCTCAGTCATTCGGTTGGCGCGGCGGACGGCGGACGCGGTTTGCCGTTCATCAATTGGAGCGTCACCGACGGCGATTTACGCGCCGCGCATTTCATCGGATTACACGCTTTTCAGGCGATTCCGCTCACCGCGCTGTTGTTTCAATACTTAAATGAAAAGTTTTCGTTTCCTTCGCCGACCATTTTAACCGTAATTTTCGCCGTCATTTATTTCAGCGCATTCAGCCTTGTTTTCGCGCAGGCTTTGGCAGGAAAACCCTTGATTAAATTGGAAACGAAAAATTTACAAACCGCTTCAATTTTTAATAAGAGAGGATAAAAAATATGTTTGTCGGACATTACAGCGCGAGTTTTTAGGCGTAAAGTTCGGAGAAATTATGCAAAAAGCAATCGAAGTTAAAAATCTGGTGAAAACTTACGGCGCGGGCGAAACGGCGGTTCACGCGCTGAAAGGCGTTGATTTGGATGTTTACGAAAGCGAATTGCTGCTGCTTTTGGGCGCGAGCGGTTCGGGCAAAACGACTCTGATCTCGATTGTCGGCGGAATTTTGTCGGCGACTTCGGGAAATTGTTTGATTCACGGGCAGGAAATCGTCGGATTGCCGCAGCGAAAATTGCCGAACATCCGGCTTGAAAATATCGGCTTTATCTTTCAGGGCTTTAATCTTTTCCCGGCATTAAATACGCAGGAAAACGTCGAAATCGCGCTCGATTTAAAAGGAATTCGCGGCGGAAAAGCCAAAAAATGTGCTGCTGAATTGTTGGAAAGAGTCGGGTTAAAGGAAAAACTGAAAACTTTTCCCGCCGATTTGTCGGGCGGACAAAAACAGCGCGTCGCCATCGCCCGCGCACTCGCCGGCGAACCGCCGATTATCTTAGCCGACGAACCGACTGCCGCGCTCGATTCAGAATCCGGCAAATTAATTATGGATTTATTGCAGGAACTCGCGCACGAAAAAAAACGCGCCATCGTCGTCGTCACGCACGACAACCGGATTTTCGACTACGCGAACAGAATTGTCGAAATCGAAGACGGAAGAATAGATTCCAAATTTAAGCGCGAATCTGCTGATTTACTTAAGAGGAGATTGTTATGAACAAAGAAGAAATGCCGGATAATCCCGAAGTCATCGCTTTTCCGCCCGCGCTTTATGCGGGAACATTGTTGGTCGGATTGATTTTTAGTTTCATTTTTCCGACGGCTTTTCTGCCGCGTGCCGTTGCGCTGATTTCGGGAATAATAATGATAATTTGCGCGGGATTGACGGCAATTTCAGCATTTCGGACGCTGAACCGCGCTCAAACGGGAATCAATCCGTCGCAGCCGACGACGACCATCGTTTCCGACGGAGTTTTCGGATTCAGCCGCAACCCGATTTATCTGTCGCTGACGCTGCTTTACGTCGGCATCGCGCTGATTTTTAACGCATTTTGGGCGTTATTGCTTTTGATTCCATTACTAATCATCGTGCAAAACGGGATTATCAAACGCGAAGAAAATTATCTGGAACGCAAATTCGGCGCGGAATATTCGAGTTACAAAACTCGTGTGCGCCGCTGGCTTTAAATGCGGTAACACGCACGAATGAACACAGATAAACACGGATAACGAGAAAGGGGGAAACAATAAAATGAACAAGCAAAAACACATATTAATCAGCGGCGGTCATTCGGGCATCGGTTTAGAATTGACCAAAATGCTCTTGAACGACGGTCATAAAATAGGTTTGATATTGAGAGGTGAAAGTAAGAAAAGTGAAGTTCAAAAAGAATTTAACGACGCTGACAATTTAGATTTTTTCTTCGCCGATTTGAGCAGACGCGAAGATATTTTCAGGGTTTGCGATCAAATTAAAACGAGTTGGTCTGAGATTGATATTTTGTTCAATAATGCCGGTGTTTTGCTGCCTGATTTGCAGTATTCGGCGCAGGGTAACGAAATGCACTTTGAAGTAAATACGCTTGCGCCATATCTTTTGACCACGAATTTAAAGGAACTTTTTGATAAATCGTCGAACGCTTCGGTTATCAACACAGTCACCGATGGTTTGGAAAAACGGACGACATTTGATGTTCAGGAACTGAAAAAACCCGCAAAATTTAAAAAGTTATTCGGCTCGTATATGCAGTCAAAATTCGCGCTGACTTTATTAATGAACGATTTAGCGAAAGACTGGAAAAATGTTCGCATTCTAAACGTCAGTCCGGGAGCGAACAAGACAAAAATGACCGGCGGAGACGGAATGCCGTTTTGGTTAAAACCTCTGCGTAACCTGTTTTTCGCCAAACCGACGAAAGGAGCGAAATTTTTATATGACGCGGCATTTGATAAGCGATTTGAAAAATTATCGGGCGTTTATATCCAAAATAACAAAGTAAAAGACTTGAAAATAAAACTCGAAGAAAAAGATAAAGTCGAATTATTGAAGGAACTCAATAAATGATTTTTGGGAGTTGAATATGAGAAGAACAATTATTTTATCGTCCAGCGCAATTTTATTAACGATGCTTTCGCTCGGCTATTTTCTGTGGTTTCGCCCCGTTCAGTCTGAACGTAAAGTTTTGGCTGAAAAGCAATCTGTCGAGCAGAAAAACGCGGAGCAAAACGTCGTCGTCGCGCCCGGAGTCGTCGAGGCGATTTCCGAAGAGATCGAAGTCGGCGCGGAAATTTCGGGAAAATTGAAACAGGTTTTAGTCGAAGAAGGCGACGAAGTTATCAAAGGTCAGACGATTGCCGTTTTGGAAAATTCGGATTTTCAAGCGCAAATTGCAGCCGCGAAAGCGCAGATCAAAACTCTGCGGCGGCAAAAGGAAACGTCTGAAGCACGAATTTTAGAATCAAAAGCCGAACGCGCAAGAATCTTCAACGGCGCACGTCCCGAAGAACGCCGCGAGGCTTTGCAGACTTACGAACAAACGCTGCCGAACGTCGAACAGGCGAAACGCGAAGTCGAAAGACGCGAAAAACTTTACGCTTCGGGCGACGTTTCGCGTGAAGAATTGGAACGTGCGAGACGTGATTTGGACGCTTTGCAAAAACAGTCGAACGCGACGCGCGAAAAATACAACGTCGTCAACGCCGATGCACGAAAAGACGATTTGCAGAAAGCCGATGCCGCGATTTTATTGGCGGAAAAGAACACCAACGAATACGACGCGATGATCCGCGAAGCCGAAGCGCGTGTCCGCACGGCGCAGGCAAATCTCGAAAAAACAATCATCCGCGCACCGATCACGGGCGTTGTTCTGCGAAAAAGATTAAAAGACGGCGAATCGGTTTCGCCCGAAAATCAAACCGGAATCGTCAGCATCGCCGACACTTCCGCGCTCCGCGTGCGCGTAGATTTGGACGAAAGAGACGTTGCTAAAGTCTGCGAAAATCAAACCGCTTACGTCACTGCAGATGCTTTCGGCGAACGTAAATTTCAAGGAAAAGTAGTGCGAATCGGACAAATTTTAGGCAGAAAAAACTTTCGCACCGACCGACCGACCGAAAAAGTTGACACGAAAATTTTAGAAGTCTTAATCGAATTGGACAGAGGCGAAACTTTGCCTTTGGGTTTAAGAGTTGACTCGTTTATTGAAACTGGTAATTAAGGCAGAAGCCCGCGCGTGAGCAAGGGCGCAATCGTGCGGAACTGCGCCCTTGCTCACGCGCGGGCTTCTGCCCCGATCAAATATGAATATAGCCGTCAAAATATCGCTGTTGGTGTCGGGTTTATTTCTGCTCAACGGAATGCTGACCGGCGTTTGGAAATACGCGAAAATTATGAGTTCGCCCGAACACGCTGCGCCGGTTTATGTGGACATCTCGCACCGCGCTTCGTTCTTTTATAGTTTCGCGTCACTCGTCATCGCCAAACTACTTGAGTCTTCACCGTTTGGTGTTTTCTGGCAAATTATCATCGTCGCATTTCCGCTAAGTTATTTTATTCTAACGGTTATCGGCTATATGAAGGAAGGTTACATCAACCGCACCGAGAATATGTTTGAGACGCGAAATTTCATTACGACGTGGTTTATGTATGGTTTAATCGCGGGCGAAATCGGCGGCTTTGCGTTGATTCTGGGCGGATTTATTTATATGCAATTTTTTGCAATTTGAATTTGACTTATTTGTTTGAAATTGAAAAAATATAATGGTAAGTAAGCACTTACTTATTTATTTCAGGGGTATTATATGAATAAGCAATCATTGAAGATTGATGCGATTATATTAAGTATTTTTTTAGCTTTATACTTTTTTTCAGGAGCGGTTAATGTTCGGGCGCAGGACGCAACACCGACTCCTTCGCCAACGCCAACTCCGACCGTGCAGACCAGGGTTGACGACAAACAGAATGTTCAGCCGGAAAATCTGAGCGGCGTTCCGACCGTTGCGCCCGGTTATCAAAACGACGATAAATCTTTGCCTGATCTGGGACGCGTCGGCGTAGATATGATGGATCAAAAACCGCTTGGCTTGAAGGAAGCGATTGTTCTCGCGCTCGACAATAACAAGGACATCGAGGTCACGCGCCAAAACGTGCGGATTGCCGAATTTGATCTACAATCGGTGCGCGGCGTTTATGAACCGCGATTTTCGGGACAAACTTATTATGAACACGCGAAAACTCCGATTTTCAGCTTTTTCGGCGGCGGTCCCGATGGTTCGCTGACGACTTCGAGCATTGTCGGCAATGCCGGTTTACAGGGTTCGGTTCGGCAGACAGGCGGAACTTTCAGCGTTCAGGCTGATAGTAATCGCGGCACGACGAATAATCTTTTCACAACCGTTGATCCGACTTTTACGACCAATTTGCGGGTTCAATATACGCAGCCGATTTTGCGCGGACGGACATTTGATCAGAATCGCCGTCAGATTGAAATTGCCAAACGCAATCTTTCATTGACCGATACGCAGTTTCGCCAGCGTTCGATTGATATTATTACGAATGTTCAACGCGCTTACTGGGATTTGGTTTTCTCACTCAGAAATTTGCAGGTTCAGCGTGACGGCGTGCGCGACGCGAAAGATCAACTCGAACATAATCGCCGTCTGGTCGAAGAAGGACAGCTTGCGCCGATTGATATTGTTGCTGCTCAAACTCAGGTTGCGAACATTGAACAAGGCGTTTACGAAGCACTCGAAACCGTCGGACGTGCGGAAAATACGCTGAAAAATCTGATCGCGCAGAGCAAGGATGACGCACTCTGGCGCGAATCAATCGTGCCGACCGATTCGGTTGATCTCGAAGCCCCGAAAACGAATTTAACCGAGGCACTCGAATTAGCTTTGCAGAATCGTCCCGAAATCGAAATTAACAATGTCCAAAAAGACATTAACGCAATTGACCAACGATTTTTACGCGAACAGACCAAACCGCAAATTGATTTAATCGCCAATTACACACTGACCGGCGCGGCAGGAACTTTTAACAATAATGTCGTTAATCCGCTCGGAAGTCTCAATACGACCGCGACATTTAACACATTAATCAGCCGCGTCAACACGATTTCGGCACAGACAAACCCGACGCTTCCGCCGATTCCGGCAGTTCCCGTGACCGCTTCGCAGACGCTGCCTGACAATCTACTCGGTGGTTACGGCAGTGCTTTGGGAAATCTTTTTGCTAATCGTTACCCGACTTTGCGCGTCGGTGTGCAGTTTAATTTACCGCTTTTCGGGGACAAGACGAACAAAGCTAATTTGGGCAGATCGCTCGTGCAGGGTCAGCAGATTCAAACGCAGCGTCAGCAGGTCGAGCAAACAATTCAGGTTGACGTTCGCAACGCGCTGCAAGCCGTTCGCACTTCGGAAGCGCGGCTCAGAAGTGCGGCGATTTCGCGTGAAAATTCGGCAAAGCAATACGAATCGGAACAGCGCAAATTGGATGCGGGACAATCGGACGTTTACAAAGTTTTGGAAAGACAGACGGCTTTGATAAATTCACGAAGCACCGAACTTCGCGCCCAAACCGAACTCAACAAAGCCATCGCCGATTTGCAGAGAGCGACCGGCAATTCGCTGAAAGCAAATAATGTCGAAGCGAGATTGAGGAAATAAGCAAATTATCAATTCGTTTTTACACAAACTCGGCTGAGAGACAAATCTCAGCCGAGTTTGTTTTTGCGCCATTGTCAGAACCGCATCGCGACAGCGGGCGGGTAATCGTTGATAAATTGTTGAATAAGCGGCAGCTAAAACCCATCCGCTACCGCAGATGGTTCTGACCTGCGTAAAAAATTATTACGTTCATTTGCAATTCCCGCAAAACAGAATTAAATTTGCGTCGTAGTTTTAGCAGTTTGATTTCACAAATTTTGAGGAGAAAAGATATGTTGAAAAAAATAAGTTTGAAGTTTTTAATTGTGGCAATGATTGGTTTAATGTCAATCACGGATTTGTCGGCACAGACGCGCGTGCGGTTTGCTCGCGGCAGAAGTTCGGCGAGTTTTTCGGGAACGATTCGTCCGGGTTCTTCGGTTCGCTCTTATGTTTTACGAGCCAGCGAAGGGCAAACTCTGACGGCGACGCTCAGTTCGGGGAACGGCAAATGTGATTTCACGCAAGGTTCTTACGAAGACACGCAGTATTCTCAGGTCATCGAAGAAACCGGCGATGTGACCTTCAGCATTGATAATCACGGCAATCGCGCTACCACATTTACATTGACAATTTCAGTTAAATAAAAAATTTAAAGGCAGAAACGCGACTGCGAAAAAGCGTGTTGTTTCTTGATGAATAACACGCTTTTTCGCAGTCGCGTTTCTGCCTTTAAACTTCTAACATTAGCCCGTCCTTTGCTTCAATAACTTCACAAACGGGCGAAAATTTTGCAACTTCCGCTTGAAAATCAACCGCGTCCCATTCCGCGTAAAAATGCGTGAGCATCACTTTCTTCGGCTTTGCGTAACTCGTTAAAAACATTGCTTCGGCGAGTTCGAGATGTTTTTCGACGGGTTTATTTTTCACGAACGAACATTCCATTACAAACAGATCAACATTTCCGGCAAATGCACCGAGCGATTTTGTAAAACCCGTGTCCGCCGTAAAAACCAGCGTTTTATCGTCGCGGTCGCGGATGTGAATCGCCAAACTCTCGTCAGTGTGCGGCGTTTTCATCGTCGTCGCTTTCGTTTCGGGTAATATTTCAAATGTTTCGAGCGGTTCGACTTCGATTATTTCAACCGGAAAAGGCTGCTCGAAAAGTTCGTAATTATTCGCCCCGTCAAACGATTCGAGAAGTTTTCGCAAACCTTTTGCGCCGAATATTTTGAGCGGCTTTTTTCGAGACTGCATCTCGGCGGCATACTTCGTCCCGAACAAAAACGGGACGATTCCGCCGATATGATCGAGGTGAAAATGCGACAGCCAAACCGCGTCCAAATTTGTCCAGTCGCAATTTTCCTGTGCCATCCGGTGAATTGCCGCTGCCGAGCAATCAAGCAAAATCGAGCCGTTCGGCGTTTCCAGCCAATATGCCGAACTGCACCGCTTCGCGTGCGGAACTGAACTGCCTGAACCTAATACCGTAAATTTCATATTTCAAATTTCAAATTCCAGATTCCAAATTTGCCAGAAGATTTTCACTGCAATTAAAATCTAACAAAGAAATCATAAACTTTTTCAAACAAGATTTGGAATATGAAATCTGGAATCTGGAATTTGAAATTTGAAATAGAAATGGAAATAGACATTCTCGCAATTTTTGCACATCCCGACGACGTTGAATTGACCGTTGGCGGAACGCTTTTGAAAATGAAATCGCTCGGTTACAAAACCGGCGCGTTGGACGTAACAAAGGGCGAAATGGGAACGCGCGGAACGGTCGAAATTCGCGCAAATGAAGCCGACGAAGCCGCGAAAATCTTAAAATTAGATGTCCGTGAAAATCTCGAACTTCCCGACGGACACGTTTGGGTAACGGAAGAAACACGCACTAAACTGGTTCGCGTTTTACGCCGTTTGAAACCGAAAGTCCTTTTGACACATCAAATTGACGATCCGCATCCCGATCATAATCACATTACGCAATTGGTTCGTGAAGCGGCGCGGCTTGCTTCGATGCAGAAATACGATTTTGACTTTGGGCAGGAACGCACGAACGCGCCGATTGTCGCGCACAATATTTTTTCGCAGCGCATCACGCCTTCGTTTATTGTGGATATTTCGGAGTTTGTTGAGCAAAAAACCGAGGCGATTCGCGCTCACACTTCGCAGTTTTACAATCCCGACTCGAACGAACTCGAAACGCGTCTGACGGGCAAGCATTTTATCGCCGAACTCGAAAATCGTTCGCGTTATTTCGGCAGTTTGATCGGCACGGCGGCGGGCGAACCGTTTTTTGTCCGTGAGGCATTAAACGTCGAAGACCCGATTGCGCTGCTCACACGTCCGATGAACCTTTATTCGTAACTTTAGGATTTTAACAGTTTACATTTGTTGATCTCTCCGCGTTCTCTGCGCCTCTGCGTGAAAATTTTACGGTCCGAGTAATGATTTTCACTGAAAACTTAAAACATTTTCACGCAGAGGCGCAGAGAACGCAGAGTCTTTATAAACTTGATACATTTTTAATTTTCTTGTCACAAAATCTTTTGCGTCGGTGTTTTTATATCAGAAAGACGCAATCTGCGAAAAATTATTTATAAACTTCGGAGGGATTTTTAGTGATGGTTAATTCAAATAAAATACGTTTCTGCTTTTATAGCCTACTGTTGATCGGCTTTGTTTTGGGCGGTCAGAGTGTTTCGGCGCAAGAAAAAGAGTATAAAAATTACGAATTTTGCTCGGACAACTGGAATTGGTCGAATGGCAAACAGGTTTCGGCGAAAGACCTGCGCGAAATAAATTTGAGTGCGGGTGATTTAAATGTTGACGGCAGACGCAACGGCGGAATTTCGATCAAAGGCGAAAATCGTTCTGACGTGTTGATTCGCGCCTGTGTCCAAACGTGGGGCAAAACTCAGGAAGAAGCAAATTCTCTGCTGAAAAGCGTCCGCATCGAAACCGGCGGCACGATTCACTCCGAAGGCGTTTCGGAAAACTCGAATGCGTCGGTTTCGTATCAGATTCTCGTTCCGCGTAATACAAATCTTAATTTAACAACGGAAAACGGCGGAATTTCAATCGAAAATGTTGACGGCACAATCGGATTTGACGCGAAAAACGGCGGAATTAATCTGAGCAACCTTGCCGGCGATGTCAAAGGCAGAACAACCAACGGCGGTTTGCACGTCGAACTTGCGGGCAACACCTGGAAAGGCAACGGTCTCAATGTTGAAACGACAAACGGCGGCGTTCACCTCGAAATGTCCGAAAACTACGCGGCTCGTTTTGAAACCCGCACCGTCAACGGCGGATTTAAAAGCGACATTGCCGCGCTTGCAGTCGAAAAACAAAAAGATGAAAACGGTTATCGCAGACAAGGCGTAAATATCAACCGCGACATCAACGGCGGCGGCGCACCTGTCCGAATCGTGACAACCAACGGCGGCGTGACAATAAGTTCAAACTAAAAAATCAAATCGTTTTCAAGAATTAAAAGCGGTGCGGAAGCAAAAGTGTAGAAATAATATTTTCCTTTTTGCTTCCGCACCGCTTCTATAATTTGTTTTTATATGAATTTTATTGGGGAGCAACTTGGAGAATATTTTGCAAAAGTAACGGAACATCACCGTTGACTGTTCCGCTATATTTACCGACTTTAAACTGAATATCTTTGTTTTTAGACAATTTTTCCATAAAACTTCGTTTAATAAAGTAGGTTAAAATCTCCAACGAATTTCCGTTTTTTTGGTAAGGCGCAAGCATATTTGCTTTGATACGAAAGTTTTCCTTGTCGGTTTTGATAACCAGATCGCTGTCTTTAGAAAAAGAAAATTTCTCGGACTTTGACTCGAATTGAATAAAATAATAATCCTTTTCACTGCGGGATCTTTCAGTAGAATAAATGCAGGCGATTGCAACTCGCATTTCCGTCGAACCATCATCACCGATGATTTCAAACTTCATAGGCGGAGTTCCCACCATTCCTACTTTACCTGAAACCTTACTTATTATATTTAAATTATCGGCGTTCGTTGGTTTTTTTGAAAATCTCTGATCCCCATCAATTTGTTCCCATAAACTTGATTTACCGCTCGACTGTTTTGCCGGCTGAACAACCGGCATTACTTTCTTCTGTGTTGATTCTTCTGTCAGCGTCCTTGCTTTTACCGCTTCAAGCGCGATTTTCTCATCAAGTTTGCGCTTTTCTTCTTTTTCGGCACGGTATTCCCACGCCGGTTTGAGATTTGCGACACTCCAAACGCCGAGTTTTTCGGCTTTGGCTTGTGCTTCGTTGTCTTTGTAAACTGCGCCTTCCACATCACTTTGACCGCTTTGTTCGGGAGTTATGTGCCACGCTGCGCCGTCGCGGAGCATTTGTTGACTGACATCAACGCCCTGCACAAAAAGTTGTCCGACGGTTCTGTCAGTCATCACACCGCGCGGCAGAAATTCGACGGGTTTGTCGAGAATCATAGTTTGCAGATGTTTCTTGACCGTGCCATAGAGCGATTGATCGGCTTCGGGAATCTCGATGTATTGCAAAACGGCGGTTAGCTTTCTGCCCGAAATTTGGATAACACAGGTTTTGCCGTCAATTACTTCAACGACCTTGCCGCCGAATTTGCGCTGCGGATAAGCGGAAATCGCCGTCAAAATGAGGACGATGACAATAAAAATTACGGGCTTGGTATTATTCATATTTATTTGAGTATTGCTTTTTAATTTATCTTTTGACCGGAAACTTGAAACCTTTTATCTGGTTTCCAAATCGTATTCGCGCAGACGGCGGTAAAGCGTCGAGGGCGAAATACCGAGAAGTTCGGCGGTTTTGCCGCGATGCCAGCCGGTTTTTTCGAGCGCGTTGATGATTTGCTGCTTCTCGACATCGCGCAAATTTGTCGGGGAAGCGTTCTGAAATGAATTGACCGCCAACTCATTCGGTTCGTGATAGCTGACCGAAACGCTCGGTTCATTTGTTTTATAAACGACTTCGGGCGGCAATTCTTTAATCGTGATGCGACCGTTATCACACAGCAAAATAGCGCGTTCCAGACAATTTCGGAGTTGCCGGACATTGCCTGACCAGTTAAATGAGCAAAGTGCGTCAATCGCCTGCGGCGCGATTTCAGGTGCATTTGCGCCCGCGATTTTATGCAAAATATGGCGTGCCAGCGGTTCGATGTCTTCGCGGCGTTCACGCAGCGGCGGAATATGAATCTCGAAACTGTTGACGCGGTAAAGCAGATCGGCGCGGAAAATCCCGTCGGCGACTGCTTTTTTCGGACTGCGATTGGTTGCCGCCAAAAGCCGGACGTTAACCTCGACTTTTTTCACGCCGCCGACCCGAAAAAATGATTTTGTTTCGAGTGCGCGAAGCAGCTTTGACTGCAACTGCATCGGCATCTCCATAATTTCATCAAGAAAAATCGTCCCGCCGTCGGCAATCTCGAAAAGTCCGAGTTTGCGTCCGCGTGCGCCTGAAAACGCGCCGGCTTCGTGTCCGAAAAGTTCGGATTCGAGTAAATTATCCTGCAAAGCCGCGCAGTTCAAATCAATAAAAGTTTTGTCATTGCGGCGGCTCAGACGATGCAGAGCCTGCGCGATAAGCTCTTTTCCGGTTCCTGATTCGCCGGTAATCAAGACAGAAGTGTCGGACGTGGCAACGCGCTGCACGAGACGCAAAACTTCCTTCATTTGCGGCGACTCGGCGACGATTTCGGGCAAACTGTGATGCGTCCGCTCAATCTGAGCGCGAAGTCTCTGATTGTCAATTTTGAGTTTCTGCTTCTCGGACGCTTGCTGCACGAGCGCGGCAAGTTCGGTGATGCGATAAGGCTTCGTCAGATAATCATACGCGCCGAGTTTCATCGCTTCGATAGCGGATTCGACCGTCGCCTGTCCGGTCAGCATAATGACTTCGGGCGGATTTTGCGATCTTTCGCGCAAACGACGGAGCAGTCCGATGCCGTCAAGACGCGGCATATTAATGTCGCACAACACAACATCAAAGTCTTCGTGTTCGAGAAATTCCCAAGCCGCTTCGCCGTCCGAAGCCGTTTCAACATCGTGTCCCTGCCGGCTCAGTTCTTTCTGCACGACTAATCTCAGATTGCTTTCATCATCTACTACTAAAAGTTTAGGCATAAATTTTTGTTAGTCGGAAGTCTTGAGTCTTTTTGTTTTTGACTTAAGACTCAAGACTGCTGACTACCATTGTTTCTGAATTGGAAGAAATATTGTGAAGGTTGTTCCGACACCGACATTCGAGCGCACGGAAAGCCGTCCGCCGTGTTCGGTAATGATGCCGTAACAAACGGCGAGTCCGAGTCCGGTTCCTTTGCCGACTTCTTTAGTCGTAAAGAAAGGCTCGAAAATTTTTGACAAATTTTCCGGTTCGATTCCGACACCCGAATCCTGAATTTCGATGGTCACACGGTTATTTGAGGAATTTGTCCGAAAGGTCAGCACGCCACCGTCGGGCATCGCGTCAATCGCGTTCGTCGCCAGCGCGATAATCGCCTGCTGAATTTGTCCGCCGTCGGCGTTGATGTGCGGCAGATTTTCGCTCAATTCAAATCTGATTTTGACATCGTTGCCGCGTTTTTGATGCGCGATTAGATTTGCCGAAGATTTAATCAGTTCATCCAAGTCAATCATCAAACGGTCGCTCGTTCGGACACGGCTAAAATCAAGCAAACCGTTGGTAATTGCTTTGCAGCGAAAGGCTTCGCTGCGAATCAAGACGAGATATTCGTGTAAATCTTCCGTCTCCGGCGAATTTCCGAACGCGCCTTCTTCAACTCTTGCTTCGAGCGATTCGGCACACGCTGAAATCGTCGCCAGCGGATTATTTATCTCGTGAACGACACCCGATGCAAGCCGTCCGACCGCCGCTAATTTTTCGGCGCGTCCCGCCGCGTGAATCGCTTCGACGCGCATCGTGACATCTTCGCCAATCGTGATAACGTGCGTGACTTCGCCGCTTCGTTCGTCGCGCATCGGAATTTTGCTGACCATCCAATGCTGTGCCGCGCCCGATTGGTCAACGGTTTGCTGTTCAATCCGTTCGATGTTCCCGGTTAGAAACGCGCGTTCAAATTCCTGTTTCAGACGGCTTTGCGGATATTTAGCGAAAACCTGAAAAACATTACGCCCGATCACCGCTTCGCGCGGCATTCCCTGAACACCGATTTCGCGGTGACGATTCCATGTGACAATCCGGTATTCGCGGTCAATTACATAAATCGAAACCGGCAGCGCATCCAGAACAGATTCCGTAAATTTGCGGTGTTCTTCACGCGCCTGATTGATCGAAATGTTAATTGCAGATTCATAGTGCGCCGACAGATTGATGCTCATCGCCGCCATCTGTGCCGCCGCGTCAACTAATTTTTTCGACGTTTCGCGGCAATCAACTTTACGTTCAAATCCGACGATCACCGCGCCTTTGACTTCGCCGTTAATATGCAGCGGCGAGACATACTCAAATTCGTGATCTTTGTCTTTAAGGAAAAACTCCGCGTTGTTTTCACTCGAGAAGGAAATCTGCGACGGCATAAATTCGAGCCATTTTTTGAATTTTCTCCGGTGCAGAAAATTCGGACTGCATTCCTTATTTTCAGAGACAAAAGTGCAGCTCACTAAACCGATTTGCTCCAGTTCGACAACGACGGCACAGTTTTTCGCCCGTGTTTCGACGCAAATCGCTTCCGCGACCCGTGCGGCGACTTTTTTCGGATGAACAGTCACAAGCAAGCTGCGTCCCAGTTCGGTAATGAATTTTAAATCTGCCGAAGCATCCGTTTCCTTTCGCATTGCAGTAAAAGAATCCGTTACTTTTTTTGTCTGATTTGGGGTTAGCATTTCGATATTTACTGCACTTTGGACAATTTTCCTGAAAAATTGTTTTTGAGAGGTCGGCTGGATTTCGAGAAAAGATAAGTTTGTGTAAAACTTCCTATTAAATTAAAAAGGATTTTAAACTTTTTGTCAATAGTTTTAACTGTTTGGCAGCAATATAATAATTTGACAGTTGCCGCCAATAAAACGAAAATATAGAAAGTATTATGAGAATAAATCGTTCGCAGATAAGGAAATTTTTGATTTGTATTGCATTGCTGATACCGATTTTCTTTTTCGCTGCGCCGAAGATTGACGCACAGGAAATTGTTGACAAGACGGTTGCCGCGATTGACGACGGCGTAGGCAAGCCCGAACTGATTACTTACACGGATTTGTTGTGGCAGCTTGCCTTACAGCCGAATGTTTCGATTACGCCGCCGGGTTCGGAAGACCTGAATGTTGCGCTCCAAATTCTCATCAATCAACGCCTGATCGCACTCGAAGCCGAACGTCTGCCGCGTTCCGAACCGACCGACGACGAAGTTAATGCTAAAATTCAAGATATTCTGGCAAACTTTCCTTCAACTGCCGAATTTGAAAGACGTTTACGAATCGTCGGTTTCGATTCGGTCAAGGACGACAATTTCGTGCGAATGATGGCGCAGCGCGTAAAGATCGAAAAATATCTCGATTTTCGTTTTCGTTCGTTCGTCGTCATCACGCCCGAAGACGAAGCGAAATATTACAGCGGCGTTTTTCTGCCCGATTTCCGCAAAAGATTTCCCGGTGTTCTCGTCCCCGAATTTGACGAAAAACGCGCCGAAATCAATAAAATCCTGACCGAAGAAAAAATCGCCGGGGACATCGAAACCTTCCTCGACGAAGCCAAACGCCGCGCCGAAATCATCGTTCTCAGCGAAGTTTAATGGTAAAATCATCAAATTATGGGATTAGCCAAATTAAAAACTAAGCCTTCATACACATTTGAAGAATACCTGAAAATTGACCGCGAAACCGAAGAACGCTACGAATATCTCGACGGCGAAATTTATTTGATGGCGGGCGAAAGCGGCGCACACGGCGATATTTCGATGAATTTGGCGGTGATTTCAGGTAGTCAGATGAGAGGCACAAACTGTCGGGGACGCATCAAAGATACAAAAGTTTTAAGCGGCGCGTCACAAAAAACTTCGTCGCCGAAAGGGATGTTTTCATATCCCGATATGGTTATTATTTGCGGTCAGCCGCAGTATCACGACAAACACGAAGACGTGATCGTCAACCCGCAAGTCATTATCGAAGTTCTCTCCGAATCAACCGAAAGTTTTGATCGCGGCGAAAAATTTATTCGTTATCGAATGTGGAATCCGACTTTGACCGACTACTTGTTGATTTCCCAAGATGTTCCAATGATCGAACATTACACGAAACAAACGGACGGAAGCTGGATTTTGCGCGAATATCACGGTTTGGAAGCCAATTTCACGATTGAAACAATTGCTGTAAAAGTCAATCTCGCCGACATATACGACCGCGTAGAATTTGAAACCAACGAATAATTCCCGCCGCTGCAACTTAAAATCCGGTCAAAGTATCTAAAGTTCAAGAATAAAATCTTATCGCTTGAATTATGAAAAAATCTCTCTTTGCCTTTACTTTGCTTATTTTTTGTTTTGTCGGCGCGAATTTCGCTCAAGAAAAACCGCGAAAAGTTGTTAAATACTTTGCGCCGAAATATCCACCAGCCGCAAAAGCAACTCTGGCAGATGGAGAAGTTATAGTTGCTGTGATAATTGATAAAAATGGAAAAGTAATTTCTGCAAAGTCCGAAAGTGGACATCCGCTTTTACGAGCAACTTCTGAAGTAACTGGCAAAGACTGGATTTTTGAAACTAATGAACTACCAGAACAAAAGCTAAAAATTACATTTGTCTATTCTATAAAAACAAATAATAACGTCAAAAATAATTACAAGGATTACTCTTATAAAATTAAATTCAAGAAACCTTATCGCCTTGAAATCAGGGCAACAGCTTATCCAAGAATTGATTATTAACTTTCGCTCTCCAACAATTCTTTCGCCTTCAATAAATCTTGTTTATGCGCTTCCGAGACTTGCGGATACTGCAAATTTAACGACTCTAATTTCTTAATAATAATCTCCGAAACGGCGACGCGGGTGAACCATTTTTTGTCGGCGGGAATGATATACCACGGCGAATTTTCGGTTGAGGTCGCGGAAATCGCTTCTTCATAAGCCTTCATATAATCGTCCCAAAAAGCGCGTTCTTTGGCATCAAAGGCGGAAAATTTCCAATTCTTTTCAGGTTCGTCAATTCGCGCTAAAAATCGTGCTTTTTGTTCTTCTTTTGAAACATTGAGGAAAAATTTGATGACGTGAATGCCGTTTTCGGCGAGGTAATCTTCAAAATTGCGAATCTGTTTGAAACGATTTTTCCAAATATTTTTGTCGTTTTTGATTTCCGGCGGAAGCGATTGCCCCTGCAAAATGTCCTTGTGAACGCGCACGACCAGAACTTCTTCATAATACGAGCGATTAAAAATTCCGAGCCGTCCGCGTTCGGGCGCATTCTTCAAACAACGCCACATATAATCGTGATCGAGTTCTTCGGACGAAGGCTGTTTGAACGAATAAACCTGACAACCTTGCGGGTTGAGTCCCGACATAACGTGCTTGATCGCGCCGTCTTTGCCCGCCGCGTCCATCGCCTGAAAAACGATCAACAGCGCGTGAATATTCTGCGCGTAGAGAACGTCCTGCAATTCGGCAAGCCGCGCGACATTTTTTTCCAGATCGCCTTTGGCATCCGTTTTGTCTTTATAATCGCCCGTAAAATCGGTTTTGTGATTTTTAAGATTTAGCTTTTTGCCTTCAGCCGCCTTTAATTTGTCGTAGTTCATTCGATATTCTCCGTTTTCCCAAAAATTTTGACCTATTCTACACGAATTTACTGCGTTTAGATATAAGAGCAAAAATTGCTCTTCAAACTCAAGGCGTTTTGGGGAAAACGCGCTTTGTAACCCGCGTTTCGCAGATTACGGTTAACCCTTTTTTCCGATTTGCGAAACGCGATTTTTCTTTAAGAAATATTTCCGTTATTATCGTTCGGCGCGAGCAAAAATGAACGACACAGGCGTTCAAATAACGGCGAGTTTAATATTTGTAAATTTGCTTTTCGCCTTTGTTTATATGACTTTTAATTATTCACGACTGCTTTTGAAAATTCTTCCGTTTGCTCTTTTAATTTTCGTTTGTCTGGGTTGTCAGACGATGGAAACCGTCGAATCAACGAAAATTCCGCAATCTGAAATCACGCAAACTTATACAATTAGAGGCACCCGCGAACAAACTGAAATTACGGCTCAGTTTAATCAGGGAAACTGGGGCAAATCGGTTGATCTTGACGCGCCGAGCAAGATTGACCACAACGGCAGCGAACTGCCGCAAGTCTCAAATTTTATGCAGGGAACATTTTACGAATCCGGTCAATCGGGCGTGCAAACCAATCATCAATTTATTTACACGAACAACGACGGAAAAACTTTTCGTAACGAAATGAGTTTTCAGCCGCTCGAAATTACTGTCAGGGAAATTACAATCAGCCGTTCGCAGGAAACGAAAATTCCACTTTCACGAGTTGTCGGAAATGACGAAAAAGTTTCGATCTCGATAATTTCGTCGGAAAAACGTCCAGAATCGGACAATTCAAACAAAGCACCGGAGATGTTCAAAAAAGATATGCCGGAATATGATTTGTCGCTCAATAACGAACTCGACGACAGTCGTTCGGCGATTATTCTGAAACCGAAAAACCTGCGAAAATTTGTCAACGGAAAAGCCGTTTTGACCGTCGAAATCAGCCGTGAACTGCCGCTTCAACAACAAACACAAGCCGGCGGCACAATGCGCTGGAGTTACAGTTCGACGGCTGATGCAACCGTCACAAACTAAAAGTCAAAGCCGATTGCATTTTATTTTTCGGAATAAGTGATAGGTGAAAAGTGAAAAGTGATAGATTCTGAGCGATGTTACTTCTCACTTTTTACTTCTTACTTTTCACTTATTGCGAAATTATCCGTATTAAGCTTTTTTATCTGTGAGTAATTTTTTTCGATTCACCGCTAAAACGCAGAGTTTTACATTTTGCAAATTTTTCATAAAATTCAATTGTTATGAAAATTTCTCGTTTGTTTTTCGCGCCGATTATCTGTCTTCTCCTCCTTCAAACTCTTTTCGCGCAGCTTACGCCGCACAAAATCGCATTAAAAAACGGTAAGCATTTCAACCTGAATTTGCCCGACGATTACGAAATTATTCCCGCCGTCGAAGGTTTAAAGCGCGTTCGATTTTTTGCCAAATCGCCCGACGGTCGAATCTTCGTAACCGATATGTTCAATCTCACCGACAACAAAAAAGGCGCGGTTTATATTTTGGATAATTTCGACGAAAACACGGGAAAATTCGGCAAAGTCATTCCGTATATGACAGGACTTAAAAATCCGAACAGCGTCCAATTTTACACCGACACAGACGGACAAGATTGGATTTATCTCGCTGAAACCGACAAACTGACGCGCCGAAAATTTACCAAAGGCGAAATAAAACCGTCGTCGAAACCTGAAACTCTGGCGACGTTTCCCGATTACGGACTTTCATATAAATACGGCGGCTGGCATCTGACGCGAACGATTGCGTTTGCGCCGAACGGCAAACTTTACGTTTCGGTCGGCTCAAGCTGCAACGCCTGTGACGAAACCGAAAAGGTTCGCGCAAGCATTCTCGAAATGAATGCGGACGGCACGAATCAGCGCACTTTTGCGAAAGGTTTGCGAAACGCGGTCGGTTTGAAATGGCTTGCAGACAATCTTTTCGCGTCAAATCAGGGTGCAGATCATCTCGGTTTGCAGAAACCGGACGACACATTTTACGCGCTTAAAGACGGCGCAGATTACGGTTGGGCTTCGTGCTACCAATCGAACGGCAAAGTTTTTTTCGATAAAACGCCGCCGAACGAATTGAAAAAACCGACTTCGCGGCTGAAGTCGTGCGCGAATGTCCCTGCGTCTTACGGATTTTTTCCGGCGCATTCGTCCGCGCTCGGCTTTGATTATTTTGACGATTCGACCGAAGACACGTTTTTGAAAAATTCGTTTCTCATCTCACTTCACGGCTCGACCGACAAAAAAATCGGACACGGCTACAAGATCGTCATTATGCGAAAAGGCTTGAAATTGCAGGACTTTATGAACGGCTTTCTGCAAGGCAAAACGGTTGTCGGGCGACCTTGCGACATTATGAAATTGTCGGCGGATTCGTTTCTTTTCACCGACGATCACAGCGGAATTATTTATTATGTCCGACACAAAAAGTAAGCGGCACTTTCAACATTTCCCTTTCATCGTTTAGAGATTTTCGCGCGAAACTGTTATTTTAAAATCATTATGTCAGAAGCGAAAAAGCAAAAAGTAAAACCCGATATTCGCGCGATTACGCGCCTCGTGCCGCCGGCGGGCAATCTTGTTCAGGGACAATCCGAATTGCCGATTGATCCACAACTAGCCGACGAAGCGGCGCGGATTATCGCCGCGAGCCAAAATCATTACGGCGGTTCGGAAGGTGATATTAATTTGCGGAAAGCCGTCGCCGAGAAGATTAAAAAATATAACGGTGTCGAAGTTGATGTTAATGCAACGCCGCTCGAAATTATGATTACGAACGGCGGCACGGGCGCGTTGATCGGCATCGCGCAATCGTTTTTGCGAAACAAATCCGCGCTCGTTTTCGAGCCTTATTATCCGTATCATCGCAAGATTTTGGAAGAATTCGGCAGCAAAACCGAGACGTTTGAACTCGACGCGAATTTGAGTTTTGAAAAAGACGCGCTGCTTGCGAAATGCAAAGAATTAAAAAACCGCGCCGAGTTTCCGCTGAAAGCGATTATCGTCTGCACGCCCGCGAATCCGTCGGGCAAAGTGATGACGCAAACCGAACTCGAAAATATCGCCGAAGTCGCGCAGGAATTAGACTTGACGGTCATTTCCGACGAAGTTTACGAGCATTACGTTTACGGCGAAAATCCGCACATTCCGATTGCCACCTTGCCCGGAATGTGGGAGCGCACCGTGACGGTCAATTCGTTTTCAAAATCGTGGAATATTTCCGGCTGGCGGCTCGGTTACGCTTACGGTCCCGGAAATTTGGTGCAGCCGATCAACAACGTCGCCAACATCGTCAACGTCTGTCCGGCAACGCCTCTGCAAGCCGCGCTCGCCAAAGTTTTGATGGCGGACAGCGATTATTATTCAAAACTGCGCGAAAAATTTGAAGGCAAACGCCGTCTCGTCGGTGATGCGCTGACCGATTTGGGTTTCGATATTTACAATTCAGGCTCGGCGTTTTACCTGTGGACGCGCATTCCCGAAGAATTCGACGACGCGATTAAATTCAACGAAAAGCTGATGGCAAACGGAGTCGGCGCAACTCCCGGCAGCGCGTTCGCCGATTCCGACGATTGGGACGCATATATGCGAATCTGCATCGCCCGCGAAGATTCGGTTTTGGAAAGCGCATTGGAGAAAATCAAAGCCGCCTTGCGCTGAAAATCGGCATCGAAAATGTTTCGACGGTTTATTTTGCCGAAAGCGATTGTTTCCAGCGCAATGTTCTCGGCGGAATCAGGGCTGGCTCGACTGCATAAAATTAGGTTTGACCGAGCGCGAAGGCAAATTATTTTTGGGCAAATATAAAAAATAAGCGCGGGTGAAAATCACGCGCAAATTTGCGGCAACCGAAATTCTCCAACTTACAAAAAATTAATCGAATCAAAAGTAGCCGTGCAAAAGTTTTAAGGCACAATTGAGTCGGATAAAACAGTAATACCGAGATAATCTCAAATCCGTAATTTTATATTTGTCGAAATCATTTATACAAATAACCGCAAAATAAATAAAGTTCACCGGCATTTGCCCGTGAGCTTAAAAATTTCGCTTGCGATACCAATCCGAGTTTCATTTTGCCTTTTCGACCTCGACGGCGAAAACGTGCGTCGGACCGAACATATTCGAGCGGAAAATAACCCATTTGCCGTCAGGCGTAAAGGTCATATTCGGTTCGAGTTTGTAATCGTGCTTTGCCATATTAACGAGTCGTTCGGATTTGAAAAATCCTGTTTTAATCAACTCGTCGGAGTTTGGGTTTTTGATGCCCGCGACATCGGGAATTATTTGCGGGTGAAAAAGATAAATCCATTTTCCGTCTTTGGCGTGAGCGACCATTTCATCATCGCCGCCGTCGCCGCCGAACATCATACCGTCGCGCGAGACGTTAAAATGAACCGACCATTCATCGCGCTGCAAATGATACCGAGTGCGTTTGCCGGTGGCGATTTCATAGCCCGCGACCCAGAAATCTTCGCCGCGCGGCGTTTGGAGATCATACCAGATCATTTTGCCGTCACTGCTGAAAAATTCGTGTCCGGCGATTTCCATATTCATCGTTCGGGTGTGAATTTTAGTCAAACCCGTGCCGTCGGTTTTGATTGTCCAGATACGGTCAACCTTATGCCACGGTCCTTCGTGGCAAAACATTATAAAATTCGGATCCGTCGGCGAGAATTGCAGATGATTGAGCCAATCGGTTGATTTATAGACGTTTTTTACCTCACCCGTTTTAACATTGACGGTATAAATCACCATCGGAAGATGCTGTTCGAGACGATTGTTCATCATCACTTCTTTGCGTTCGGCATACGTCAGCGGTTTGCCGTCGGGTCCGAGTTGGGCGGGCAGATCGGGATTCGCGCCGATTGGTCTTTGCCCGTTTTGATTGGAATAAACATTCGGTTGTCCGTTGACAGGCGGAGTTTGATTTTCGAGGCGTGCGCCGAGCAAAAGCGTTTCGTCGGCATTGAGCGAAGCAATACCGCCGCGAAACGGAAGTTTGACGATTTGGGTCGTGGCTTTCGTATCGAGATTCGTCGCGTAGATCGTGTCGTCTTTAGTGTAATAAACCTGCCGCGTTTTTCTGCCGACAACGATTACACCGACTCTTCCTTTGACGACTTTTTCAATGTTTCGCGTCTTTAAATCAATCGTCGAAACGCCCGTCGGCGAAGTCATAATCAATTTGTCGCCTTCGCTCGTATAAGCGTTTTGGTGAAAGTATAAACTTTCGCTGCCGTCCTCGCGCGACAGGCGAACGATGCGATGCCCCGTATCTTTATCTACCCATTCAAGCGGAATTTCCGGCTCTTGGGCAAAAGCGGCAATCGCGCCGAACAGAGTTATTAACAGTACTGCATTAAATCTTTTCATAAAAATCCCTTTGGTCGTCAAACCCGAAAGACGAAAAATGCGGTCGCCGATTGACGACCGCATTTTTATCGGTTAGTTAAAATTCAAGTCGAAACTTCAGTTGAAAAACGCGCGGCAGATTCGCCTGTGTCGAGGCTTTGCCGAAATTCGCGTTGGTGATATTCGTATTGATGGTGCCGAAACGGACGTTGTTAAAGACATTGAAACCGTCAATGCCAAAGACGAATTTCAGCGATTCGCGCACGCGGAAATTGCGGGTCAGACTCAAATCCTGATTAAAGAATTTCGGATTTCGTAATCCGTAAGCACCTGTCGCGGGAGTGTTGCCGTAGGTAAACACAGTCGGCGAAACGAAAGCGTTGACATCAATAAACGGAAGTGCGCTGCCTTTGCCCTGCAATCGCGGATTGCCCGAATAATTCGGATTGTAATTGGCGTAACAAGTTCCCGCCTGCGGCACGTTGCAGTTGGCGGTGAAAGGTCCGAGCGGGAAACCCGACGAAGCGCGGGTAATTCCTGAAACTTCCCAACCGCCCAGAATCGCCCGCACCGCGCCGTTGCCGGAATCGAGCATTTGTCCTTTGCCGAATGGCAGTTGATACGAGTAAAAAGCGTTGAAAATATGCGGCTGATCGGTCGTTGACAAACTTTTTTCCTGCCGGTACGCGCTTTGATTGCCGTTGATCGTGCCGAGTGCTTTGCTGAACGTATAATTGACGTTAAATGTTAAACCGCGCGTCAGCCGCTGTTGAAACGATAATTGCAGGGCGTTGTAATTCGATTGTCCGACATCGCCGTAAACGTCCGTCACCGTATTGTATTGCGGAAACGGTCGCAAGGCTTGCGCGATAGTGCCGACAAAGGTTGGAAACGGCAATCTGACGCTCGGAATAATCGCCTGTGCCGCCGCAATATTGGTAGGTGTCGCGCTCAGGGTAAGCAAATTTCCCAAAGCCAGATAACGCGGGTCTAACTGATTCGAGTAAATTCCGCGTCCGCCGCCACGCAGAGATTTGCCGTTGCTGCCGACATACGCGGCAGTTACGATCAGCGAATTGGTCAGTGAACGCTGAATCGAAAGATTCCAGTTTTGATAGCGCGGCGGTTTGCCGTTCGGATCGGCGTAGGTCACGGCACCGCCCGCACCTGTGCCGTTAAATCCCGTTTGATAAGTTTCGCTGTAAATCGGACCTTTCAGATAAGCGGGAATGCCGTTGTCCCAATAAAGTGCGGGAATATACGAACCGTTCGGACTGACAATCGGCGCGTTGGCATTGATGCCGACGAACCCCGTCCCGATTCGTGCGCCGTCGCGTCCGCCGACCGCGCCGCTGCGCGAATACATAATGCCGTAGCCGCCGCGCAAAGAAGTTTTATCATTCAGCGCATAAGCAAAACCAACGCGCGGACCGAAGGCTTTGCGATAGACGTTGACGATTTGACTGCACTTGCAGCTAATCGCATCGGGCGCGGATTTGCCGCCGAAACGCAAAACACCGGGAATGCCGCCCGCCGCCGGATTCGGCGCATTGATGTCGAGATAAGTAAAGCGATCACTGCCTTCCGTATATGGCATCATCAGGTCGTAACGCAAACCGAGATTCAGCGTCAAGCGCGGCGTGACTTTGTAATCATCGGCGACCCAACCCGCATAACTGCTGAATTTGGATTTAGTTAATACGACCGAATCGTCATTAACGGTTGCCGAATTTAAGGCTCCGAGCAAAAAACTCGCATAAGCATTGCCCGTTCCCGATTGCAATACACCTGAGGCATTAAAACCCGCCGTTTGTAAATTGCTGAAATTTGTAATAAACAAACTTCCGGTATCGTTGGTTTTGGTGCGGTCTTCACTGCGCTGGTATTGAAAACCGAACTTCAACGAATGTTTTCCTCTGCTCCACAATACACTGTCCTGAAATGTCTTATTGAAATTGTTGTCTTCAAAATCGCGCGCTCCTACGCCGCGCCACCCCGTCGGCGCATTTGCTCCGGTAAAACTCGTTTCCAAAAAAGCATCGCTCGCGTCGCCCGCCGGCAAACCTCGTAAGCCTGAAGCAGAAGCATATTTTCCGGCGGATGTAACATTAGTAATCGGGACGAAAAAGTGGTTATAACTGAAGCTCGCCGTATTAACCAAAGTCGGGCTGATACTCCAACTGTGTTTGAGCTGAAACACTTTCGGTATTTCCGTCACCAATCTTGTTTCGGTATAGGGCAGCGGTAAAATGCCGGTCGCGCCGGTAACTTCCCGAAACGGTCCCGGCTGACTTCGCTTACCGTAAGTGTAAATTCCGGTCAAGCGTTGGCTTTCGGTTATGTTGTAGTCAATCTTGAGATTGAAATTATTATTGTTGTACTTAACCGGCACTTGTCCCAAATAATTGTTTTGCAGTCCGGCACTTGTCGGACCCGGAAGAAACGATTGAAAGTATCTTGAAATCGGCGAAAGACGGTTGAGCGGAATAATATTTAGTCCGAGCGGGTTGTTCGCCGTCGCTCGCGTCGGATCGCTGAATTGGGTGCGCGTCGTCACTCCGCCAACCGTAATGGTAGTCAACGGATCGTAAATCACGACGGGCAATTCGCTGAAATCGCCGGTTCGTTCTTTCAAGGTCGGCAGCGAAGCTAACTGCGTCGGACTGGTCACCCGATAACGCCAGCCGTCGAACGATCCGAAAAAGAAAAGTTTGTTTTTTAGAATTGGTCCGCCGAAGGTAAAGCCGAACTCGTTTTGCCGTTCAATCGGTCGCACGGCGGGAAAAAATCCCCTCGCGTTCAATTTGTCGTTGCGTAAATATTCAAAGCCCGAACCGTGAAATTTGCTGCCGCCGGATTTAATGGTGTAGTTTTCCGAACCTTGTCCGTTAAATTCAACACCCGTTCCACTCGTTTCAACCTGAAATTGCTCGACCGCTTCGACCGAAACCCCAAGCGCAATCGTCCGCCCTTCGCCTTGCTGAATCGGATCGGTAATGGGAACGCCTTCAATAAAAACATCTTTTGAAAAACCCTGTGCGCCGTTGATCGTTCCCCAACGATTACCTTCGGAAACACCCGGCAGAAGAAAAATGAACGCTCCCGGATTACGCGGTCCCTGCCCGATCCCCGAACCCGCAACCGCCGTTCCTTGGGCGAGCGGCAATCTGGTGTAAAGTTCATTGCGAATTGTCGTGCCGAGCCGCGAATCATTGGTGTTTAATTGCGCCGGTGCGCTTTCGACGACTACCGATTCAGTGACGTTGCCGGCTTTTAAGGTCAAGTTGACATTAACCGTTCCGACTGCATCTACAATGATTTTTTCCTGAATTAATGTTTGAAAATTGTTAGCTTTGACCGTCAAACGATATTCACCCGGCGGCAATGGCGAAACGATATAAGTTCCGGCTTCAGTTGTTTCGCGTGTTGTTTCAATACCTGTTGCCACGTTTTTCGCCGTTACCGAAGCACCCGGAACGACCGCTCCGTTATTATCAACAATCGTTCCGCTGACAGCTCCCCCACTTGCCTGAGCAATTGCAATTAGGGGCATTAAAAATAAAAATGCTCCGAATAACCCAACCCAAACGACAGTAAATCCAGACCTAAATTTATAATTCATTGAATGTTCTCCTACAACTATTTTTAAATTTCGGAGTTTTTATTGACTTCAGAAAATCTGATTGCAGAAAAATTTCTCCCCAAAATCTGCGACCGGCTTTCGCGCTGCTAAATGCGCTTGAACTTAAATACCGGCAAATAAATATTTTGTGCTGTTAATTGTGAGACCGCAAAATCAACCGCTGAACAGCCAGTTGATTTATAAATCAATAGTGGTTAATAGAAATATCTTTGCGGATTTCGTTAGCTTAATTTCATTTAACCGCTTAACTGATTAGATTGAAGATCGGCAATTCAAGAAGATAAAACTTTAGTCTTCCTTCAAACGACAATTGACGAATTATTTAATCAGCCGATTTCTCGCCGCCCGAACCTCTGTTGGGCAATAAATCTTGTGTGGCGAGTAGTATAATTACGGTTTTCACAAATGTCAATAATTTAATCAGGAGATAAAATATTATTATACAATTTCGGTCAGATTACATTTCGATTACCTTCGACCAAATGACCGCCCTAATTATGTCAAGTCTAACTATATCAATGAGTTGTAACGGTTTTTGTGATTGCCCTGGATGATAAATTATCAGTTAGAAGGCTAAAAAGCGAATAATGATAATAAAAACCGCTTAACCGTAAATTCCGACGGATGATTTTCCGGTAACTACATTAATTTTAAGCATCAAAAACCTAAAAATCAGGAATTATGAATCAATTGAAACCAACTTTTACCGCACTGTTTTAAGTGCTAATATTATTTGCAAATTCTCTTGAATACCAATAACGAATATTACCAAAACAATTTAAGGTTCGTTTAGGCACTGTCATTCAGTAGAAATTTGCGGAACGGCGAAAGTTGTGCGCTGAAATTTTATATTGAGCAGATGAAAACAATGATGAAAATATTTATCACCTCGGTTTTATTACTGTACACGTTTTGTGCTGTCGGCACGGCGCAGGATAATTCGGGCTTGTTGATGCCGGAGCAGACGCTCTATGCCAAGCGGATCGGCGACATTCATTTCTCGCCTGACAGCGAACGTGTGGCTTTTGTCGTGTCGGAGCGATTTCCAAACAACCGATTCAATTCTGATATTTGGATTTATAATCTTCAGACAAAAAAACTGCGGCAGTTCACAACTGATGCCAAAACCAACAACAGTCCGCGCTGGTCGCCGGATGGAAAAACATTGGCTTTTCTCTCAAACCGCGACGGCGTAACGCAGATTTACACGCTTGCGCCGGATGGCGGTAAAACACAGCGTTTAACCGAAAATACCACAGCGATTAAGTCGTTCGATTGGTCGCCTGACGGCAGAGAAATCGCCTACCTTGCCGATGAGCCGAAAACCGACGAGGAGAAAAAAATCATTCAGCAAACCGGCGAGGCGTATATCGTTGACCGCGAAAAACCGGCGCGGCTGTGGCTGTTTGACGCGGCGGCGAAAAAGTCTCGGCAATTAACAAATGGAAATTGGAAAATCTCCGAATTCGCGTGGATGCCGACGAGTGATAAGTTACTGCTCGTCGCCACCGACAAGCCGGAATCGGACCTTTTGACTAATCGAATCTACTCACTCGCTGCGAATTCGACGGATGGCAAATTGATCGAAATCGCCGCGCCTGACGGATTTTTCGGGGATTTAACTGTTTCGCCAGACGGAAAATCTTTCGGATATTTGGCGAGTCGCGGAGATGGACCTTCGCCGCACGATTTGTTTGTGCAGCCACTAACAGGCGACGCAAAGCCGCATAATTTGACGGCGGATTCTATTGACCGTTTCGTTTCCG
Organism: Pyrinomonadaceae bacterium; assembly: GCA_965247805.1. Lineage (GTDB taxonomy): Bacteria > Acidobacteriota > Blastocatellia > Pyrinomonadales > Pyrinomonadaceae > JAFDVJ01. Next base: position 164,660 of record OZ252034.1, on the reverse strand, counting down.
ATTATTGTTGGAATGCTGACGGAACGATAAATATCAACGTCGCGGACGGATTTAAGACCGCGTTTTATAAGATTTCGCCTGACGGCAAAGCCAGCCGCCGGACAAATTTAACGGTGAATACCGCATTCGGTTTTGACATGAGCCGCGCCGGAACTTTCGCATACACCAACGAAAGCACCGATGAAGCGCGGGAATTATTCATCGCTGAAGCAAACGGTGCAGGTCAAAAAGTTACCGATCTTAACGAGCAATTCAATCGCCTGCCGCGTATCAAACCGGAAATTCTGCGTTACCGCAGTTTTGACGATACTGAAATCGAAGCCGCGCTGCTCAAGCCGAAAAATTATGTCGCGGGAACAAAAGTGCCGACGATAATTTTGATTCACGGCGGACCGACCGGAAATTGGGGCGATTATTTCGAGCCTTGGGGACAGCTTCTCGCGGCTCGCGGTTACGCTGTTTTGTATCCGAACATTCGTGGATCTAACAGTTACGGCTGGAAATTTCTAACGGCGAATCGCGGCGATTGGGGCGGCGCGGATTTTAAAGACGTGATGGCGGGCGTTGACGAAATAATCAAGCGCGGCATCGCCGACCCGAATCGTTTGGGCATCGGCGGCTGGTCTTACGGCGGTTATATGTCGGGGTGGGCGATCACGCAGACGAACCGTTTCAAAGCAGCGGTTGACGGCGCGGGACTTGCCGATTTAGCTATCGAATACGGCACGGAAGATGATCCGACCTACGACGAATGGTTTTACGGCACGCCTTACGAAAAGCCGGAAGGTTTTGCAAAAAGCTCACCGATGACATACATCAAAAATGCCAAAACGCCGACGCTGATTTTGCAGGGCGCGGACGATGTAGTTGATCCGATCAGCCAAAGCCAAATACTTTATCGCGGGCTGAAGCGTTACGGGGTCGAAACCGATCTGGTAATTTATCCGCGTGAAGGTCACGGTTTACGCGAAGAAAAACATCTGCTCGACCGTCTGAACCGCATCATTGCGTGGTATGATAAATATGTAAAACCGTAGCAAAAGCCGGGAATTCTTTAAAGGTGAAAAAATTTTGTGTTCCGTAAAATCCTCAAATGGTTCGGTTATTTTCTGCTTGGTTTAGTTATTATTTTAGCAGGAATTTATATTTATCTCGCAATGCAGACAGGCACAACCGCGCAGATGCGCCCGATTTTTCAATCGCAAAAATCAAAGTTTTTAGTCTTCGCACATCGCGGCGGCGGCGGCGTTTTTCCTGAAAATACTCTCCTTGCTTTTGAAGATTCTGCAAAACTCGGCGTTGATTTTCTTGAACTCGATGTGCATTCGACCAAAGACGGCACGCTCGTCGTGATGCACGATGGTTCGATTGACAGAACGACCGACGGACGCGGCAAGGTTTCGGATTTCACGCTTGCCGAATTGAAAAAGTTTGACGCAGGTTATCTGTTCACGAATGACAATAACGCGACTTTTCCGTTTCGCGGCAAAGGAATTACGATTCCGACTTTGCAGGAGATCTTCGACGCATTTCCGCAGATGAAGTTTAATATCGAACCGAAACAGGCGACTCCTTCAATCATCACGCCGCTTTGCGAAATGATTCGTCAGCACAAAATGACCGACCGGATTATTGTCGGATCATTCCGACAAACCGCAATTGACGAATTTCGCGCTGCCTGTCCCGAAGTGGCGACTTCGGCAAGTCCGGCGGAAGTTTCAGAGTTTTTAGCGATGCAGAAAACCGGCATCGCCGATTCGTATTCGCCGCCGTTTCAGGCTTTGCAGGTTCCCGCAAACGCGAGTTTTTTGAATGTCGTGAACAAAGATTTCGTCACTGCCGCGCACAATCAAAATATTCAGGTTCACGTTTGGACGATTAATGATGAAGATGAAATGAAGAAATTAATTGATTTCGGCGTGGACGGCATTATGACCGATTATCCTGATAAATTACTAAAAATCGTTCGGCAAAATACCAACATTCAAAAATAGTTTGCCAATTGATTCTCGTCAAACCATATTTTTTTCAGCTTAATCAATACTTCGTTGACTTAACTCCATAAACATAAGTAAAATACAGAAACTTTCCATTCTTTAAATATCGAATTTCAGATTGCACTGTTGCGTTTTTCCAAGGCGGTTCAACATTTCTTTGTTTTACTTCTTTTGCCTGACAAAACTTTGATTTGCCGTTCGATATTTTCAAGTGAAACATCTATCGAATAAAAACTTTGGAGGATTAATTGATGAAAAAATCGTTTTTTGGCGTTTTTTTACTGCTTCTATTGGCTGTTCAGTTTGCAAACGGGACGACTCCGGTTGAGGCTTCGGGTGATCTTTTCGGTGCGCCGTATCGAATTCGTGTTCCGGCGAACTGGAACGGGACTTTGCTCGTTTACGCGCACGGCTACCGTGACCGCGCGGATCATCCGGGCGAAGTTGACAACCGCACCGCCGATGTCGCGCCGAGTGCCGCGCTCGAACCTGTTTTGCTCGCGCAAGGTTATGCACTCGCCGGTTCCGCTTATCGAAATAACGGTTGGGCGGTTAAGGAAGGCATCGAAGATTTGCGAAATCTGACGATTTATTTCAATCTGCGCGTCGCGCGTCCACAAAAAACTATTTTGTGGGGATTTTCGATGGGCAGCGTCGTCACGCTCGAAAGTATGGAACGCTACGGATTTCTCTACGACGGTGCGCTGGCGGCTTGTTCGGTCGGCGCGGGTTCATCGCAGTCGTGGGATTCGGCGGGTGACTTGGCTTTTGTATATGACAAACTTTTCGGGATGCCCACGAGTTGGGGAACGCCCGGAAATGTCCGCGACGATCTCGATTTTGAAACCGAAGTTCAGCCGAAATTAGTCTCGGAAGTTTCAAATCCGGCAAATTTTCCGAAGTTTGAATTTATTCGTCTCGTCACCGGAACGCCCGGACGCGGAATCGTGCCGCCCGCGCCGCCGAACTTTTATCCGGGTTGGGTTTTTACCGATATGTTTTTCACGACCGAAGCCCGTGCCGAACTCGAACGCCGCGCACGCGGTCCGGTTGTGCAGAACTTAAATCGTGATTACAACCTGACTGCCGCCGAGAAAGCATATCTCGTCGCACTCGGAGTTCCCGCGCCGGTGATTGAAAACTGGCTTGTCACTTTAAACGCTGAACGCAATATTTCCGCGCCGTTTTATTCGCGTTTTTACCTGAAACGAAACGCCGATTACACCGGAAAAATCGAAAATCCGATTCTGACCCTGCATACGCTTTACGATCCGCTCGTGACAGTCTCGCAGGAACGCGAATATTTTGAAACCGTGTCAGCGGCGCACCGCACTCGCTATCTGTATCAGGCATACACGAACGGCAACGGACACTGCAATTTCACCGGCGAACAACTCGTCACCAGCGTTAATTCGATCAACGCCTGGGTTAGAACGCGCACCAAACCGACCGCCGCAAATTTCCCGACCGCGCTCGGCTTTTTGCCCGACACATTCACGCCGCCACCGATGAACCAACCTTAACGATTTGGGATTTGAGATTTGGGATTGCGGATTTAAAGGCAAAAACACGCTTGATAAACGAGCGTGTTTTTGTCTTTTTTAGAATGCTTTAGATTCGATTTTTTCCAGCAACTCCGCCGGATTTTTGTAAATTTCCGCGCAGCCTGCTTCGCGCAATTCGCTTTCGGGAAAACCGCCGCAGAGAACACCGATTGATTTGATTCCGGCTTTTCGCGCCGCTTCCGCATCGTAAGGCGTATCACCGATGACGACGACTTTTTCGAGCGCGGGATTTCCCAAAAGTTTGAGTGCGGCTTCAAAAATGTCAGGTGCGGGTTTCGATTTTTCCGCATCGTCAGCCGAAGTTTCCTTTTCCACCAAATCTTCGATATTCGCAATCTTTTTATACGCTTCGACCTCATCTTCGTTTGCCGATGAAGCAAGCGCGATGCGTCCGCCGTTCGATTTTATTTTCTCGAAAAGTTCGCGCACTTTTGGAAAAGGCTTGACGAGATCGAGATATTCGTCTTTGAAAATCTCGCCGCGCCGTTCGGCAATTTTGTCGCCGTATTTTTCAATTTCGTTTTCAGTTAATAATTCGGGCAAAAGCGTGTCTGCACCTTTGCCGATTTGCGGGCGGATTTTCTCAAACGGAAATTCGTAGCCGAACTCCGCAAACGCCTTTTTCCAAGCCTCGGCGTGAAAATCGTTGGAATCAAGCAGCGTCCCGTCAACGTCAAAAATAAATGCTTCAATCATTTTTGTTAATACTTTTTATTCGCCGTCGTCGCCGATTGCTTCGACCGGACACGCGGCTAATGCTTCTTCACAAAGCTCAAATTCTTCGGGCGTTTCCGGTTGTTTGTGAACAAACGAATAACCGTTTTCGTCATCGCGCGTAAAGTTTTTCGGCGAAGTATCGCGGCAAACGTCGCAGTCAATACACTCGCGGTCAACATAAAATTTACCGCGTTTATTTTCGGGAAGTTTGTTTTTAATTTCCGCCATATTTTTACTTATTTCTGACAATTTCGATCTGCTCAACCGTCGCTACGGCGACCGAATATTCAAAAACTTCTTTCGCTTCAACCAAGAATCTTTCGGTCGAAAGATAAGGCTGTGAAAAATGCGTAATAAAATCTTTGTGATCTGCGAATCTGTCATGCCCGCAAAAACATCTGTCATTTAGTATATTCGCCTGAATCGAGCAAAACCCCTTCCTTTTCCCAGCGAATAAAATAACCGTTATGATTACGCACGCGCGTCGGAATCCGGCTGGCGGATCCGAGGGTGACAAAGAATCTGGCGGATATTTCTTGTTTTATGAATTCTTGCAATCGCTATCGGCGAAATAGACGATTTTCCTCACATCCACATATTTACCGATTCGGGGTGGTTTAGTTCCGAAATCAGTTTCGTTTGAATATCTTTTTATCCAGTTTTGCTGATTGTCAAGTATATATTTGTATTCCGTTTTTCTGATTGTTTTATAGTCATTTTCTTCCGTCATCGTGTCAGGATAAATTTCGTCTTTTCCATATTTGAAAAGTTTTCGGGTCGGAAACAGAGAATTTCCGTTGACCGAGCGAAATTCCGTCAATCTAAACTTATCGTTAAAAAAATAGGTATTGCGCCAAGCCTTCTCAACAGACGGATTTAGTTCTTCGATAGTTTCTAAACCGATAAAGGCTTCTTCATCCAAAACCAATCCGTTCGATTTTGCAGTTTCATCGTATAAAACCCAAGAAGAATATCTGATAATGAATCTTTCGTAATCTTCTTTATCACGAATTGACCTCAAAGAAAGTTTTTCGGCTCTGCGCCCGATTGACGATGAACTCGTATATTTTAACTTTTTTTGGCTTCCTAAAATCTCGTAAATATAAGTTGCGTATAAACCTCCGCTGTTCGTATTTTGCCGCAAAAGATTTCCCTGACAATCGTATTCCCAAACAATTTCGCTCATTGAAATGTTCAGCGATTGAGGATTATCGTCGGAGGCGGCGGTTTGAGTAAATTTTTTTACTTTGCCGAATAATCCTTCGCGCTCTCTGTCGGATTTATATTGAAATTGGGCAAAGATTAACGACGAATTGGGTAAAATTGCGACCAAAACCAAAAGTAAGAAAAGTTTTTTTACCTTCAAAAAATTCATTTTTTCTCGGTCAAATCAATCATTCTTTGGAGTGCAATCAGCGCATAATGTTTCGTTTCGCCGTCAACCGAAATTTGATTGACGACATTTCCCTCAACTAAATTTTCGAGCGACCACGCCAAATTTTGCGGCGCGATGCGATACATCGTCGCACACATACAAAGGTCGGGCGCGAGCAGACGAATTTCCTTGTCGGGAAAACGCGCTTGCAGACGATTGACCAGATTTACTTCCGTTCCAATTGCCCATTTTGAACCTGACGGAGATTTTTCGACGGTGTTGATGATAAACGATGTCGAACCGTCAAAGTCAGCTAAATCAACGACTTCGCGCGGACATTCAGGATGAACGATGACTTTGACACCGGGAATTTGTCTGCGAATCTGGTCAACGTGCCACGGTTTAAACCTGCCGTGAACAGAACAATGTCCGCGCCATAAAATCAATTTCGCTTCGCGGAGTTCTTCCTCCGTGTTGCCGCCGAGTTCTTCGTGCGGATTCCACAAAACCATTTTATCAAGTGGAATGCCGAATTTTGCGCCCGTATTTCGTCCGAGATGCTGATCGGGAAAGAAAAACATCTTATCGTATTCTTTGAGATAAATATCGAACAGCGGAATCGCGTTTGACGAAGTGCAGACCACACCGCCGTTTCGTCCGCAAAACGCTTTGATCGCCGCAGTCGAATTCATATAAGTGATCGGCGCAACCTTTTGCTTCAAAACGCCGATTTCCCGAAGCTGCTCCCACGCATCTTCGACCTGTTCGATATTCGCCATATCAGCCATCGAACAGCCCGCGCCGAGATCGGGTAAAATCACTTTCTGATGCGGCTGACCTAAGATGTCCGCCGATTCCGCCATAAAATGAACGCCGCAAAACACAATAAACTCCGCATCCTTGCGCTGCGCCGCCATCACCGAAAGCTGATACGAATCACCCGTCAAATCAGCGTGAACGATCACATCATCGCGCTGGTAATGATGTCCCAAAATAACGACACGCGAACCCAATTCCGTCCGCGCCGCTTCGATGCGCTCACTGATTTCCGCCTCCGGCATCACTAAATAATCTTCAATCGGTCGAACCGCTTCCAAAACTGCTGACATTTTTCTAAAACTCCTTTAGATTTTTAGATGCAAAACAATAAACTTTCGCAAACCAAAATCATTACACTTTGAGAAAATTTTCGCAATTTATCAGTTGCTTGCCAAATTCCGAAAACATTAAATTATTTCCTTCTATTTATAGCTAAAGAAATAAAATTCGCAAATTCATCCAGCACGATTGAAGTATCGTTTGTCGTCGCTTTCGCGATATTCAAAACCACATCGTCGTTTTTATCTATCGAGGTATCAAAGAAAAATATCGGCGTTCTTGTGCGTTCCGCCAGTTTTATCAAAGCATCGTTGACGTATAAATCTGTTTCAGCACAATTTAATTTTTTCCAGCCCGGCAGAGGCAAACTATGATCAATTGCCGCCGCGACAATTTTCCCTTTTGAAGTCAAATGCCGGACATAGTTGAAACTCATCGGTTTATTGCTGATAATTTCAAAAGGAACTTTTGTTCCGAGAATGCGCCATTCATCAGTTCCGGTCAGCAAAAAAACCGTCGGCTGCCGACCAATATCGTAAAGATACCGCATAAAAATGAAATTCAGATAAAAATGTGCGCCGATAAAAATTGCACCTTCAGAAGTGATTGCTTCAGCTCCGTTAACCTTTAAAGCAGGATTAAATTCAACACCGTGAAATGTTAAACTGTTTAATATTTTAGCGGTCAGATATTCTCTAAAAGTGTCGAGCGCAAAATGCGGAACTTTAATATAAGAAAATTTTGCGGCAAGAGGACTAATAGTTTTGGCTATTTTCAAGACATAGATATAACGCTTTTCAGAACTTAAAAGTAGAAATATACTGTAAGTAATTGGTAAAACTAACTTTTTGAGAGTAAAATCATTTGAAAATGGTTTTGAAAACATTTGTTTGAGAAATTATCTATTAAACAATCAGTAAAATAATTTTGAGATTTCAAATCCAAACTTCCTTTTCGACCTGCTCAAAATAGAGTTTTCGTTTTTCGCCCATTTCATTGTTTGTGTTTCTGATTGAAACGACTTCGACGCAAACTTCATGGGCAACTATTTTTTCCGTTTTTTATTGAATTTGCTCGAATAGTTCAATTGAAGGGTTGATAAAAAGAATGTTTTAATTTTACAGGATTCATAATGACTTAGCCGTTTTCGTTGAGTTCAATCTTAAACAAAGATTCTTGTAGACTCTGATGCGCGACAACTTCAGCCCAATTCATAATTTTTACCTTAATCTAAATTGTGAATGGCAAACGGTTGAAAACAATTCACCATTTTCCATTCACAATTTTCCATTAATTAAACGTCCAGATTTTTTACATCGAGTGCGTTTTGTTCGATAAATTTTCGGCGCGGTTCGACCTGATCGCCCATCAAAACCGTGAAAATTTGATCGGTTTCGATTGCGTCTTCAATGCGAACCTGCAAAAGTGTTCGTTTTTCCGGGTCCATCGTCGTTTCCCAAAGTTGTTCCGGGTTCATCTCGCCGAGACCTTTGTAACGCTGAATCGTCAAATCTTTTTTCGCCGCGCCCATCATTTTTTCAAGCAGTTCTTCACGCGAATTAACCGTTTCGGACTTACCGTTTTCGCCCATCACGAACGGCGCAGGAAAGTTATTTTCGAGCGTCGTTCGCAGTTCGAGGGCTTTTTGGAATTCGACATAACTTGCCATATTCCAGTCAATAATGACGTTCGTTCCGTTCGGGTAAAAAACGACGACTTCGGAAAGTCCGTGTTCTTCGTCCGAGGTCAATTCGGTTTTGAAACCTTTTTCGGCAAGCACGCCTTCGACCTGCGCCATCAACTCTTCCTGCTCGAAAACCTTCCGAAGTTTAACGCTGTTTCGTGCCAAAACGCCGTTCTTTCCGGCAAATGCTCCGATCAATGCGCTCAGTAATTTATCATCGTTGTTGATCCGGCGGACGAATCTTTCAAAATAATTTTTGAATTCGACCGTCTGCTCAAGAGCCTTTGACAATTCGCGTCCATCAACGCTTCTGCCGTCCGAAGTGATTTGAATATCGCTTGTCGCCATCCGCATCATATAACGAAACATTGATTTTTCGTCCTTGATGTATTCTTCCTTTTTGCCGCGTTTAACCTTGTAAAGCGGCGGCTGTGCGATGTAAACATAACCGTTTTCGATTAACTCCGGCATCTGACGATAGAAAAATGTCAAAAGCAGTGTTCTGATGTGGCTGCCGTCAACGTCCGCGTCCGTCATAATCGCAATTTTGTGATAACGGAGTTTCGATACATCAAAATCGTCCTTGCCGATTCCCGTGCCGAGCGCAGTAATCAAAGCCTTGATTTCGCCGTGTCCGAGCATCTTGTCAAACCGCGCCTTTTCGACGTTCAAAATCTTACCTTTGAGCGGCAGCACAGCTTGATTTTTACGGTCGCGTCCCTGTTTTGCCGATCCGCCGGCACTGTCGCCTTCGACCAAATAAACTTCCGATAAAGCCGGGTCTTTTTCCTGACAATCGGCGAGCTTTCCGGGCAGTGTCGAAGTTCCGAGTGCGCTCTTACGAACGATTTCACGCGCTTTTCGAGCGGCATCACGCGCACGGGCTGCATCAACCGCCTTGCCGACAATTTTCTTGGCGACAAGCGGATTCTGCTCAAAAAATTCGCCGAGTTTTTCGTTTAAGAATGATTCAACCGGACCTTTGACCGGCGAATTGAGCTTGCCTTTTGTCTGACCTTCAAACTGCGGCTGCGGAATTTTGACGGAGATAATTGCGACCAAACCTTCGCGCACATCATCGCCGGTCAGAACCGTTTTGGAATTTTTCAGTAAACCCGAACTCTCCGCGTAGGCGTTGATCGTCCGCGTAATCGCGCCGCGAAAACCCGACAGATGCGTTCCGCCGTCAACGGTGTTGATATTGTTGGCGAAGGAAAAAATCTTTTCGTCGTAGGAATCGTTATACTGCATCGAGATTTCAATTGAAAGATCATCGGAAATCGTTTCAAAGTAAAGCGGTTCGTCGTGCAGCGGGGCTTTATTTTTGTTTAAATGCTTGACGAATTCGGCGATGCCGCCTTTGTAATAGAATTCGTGCGATTTTTCGTTTTCGTCGCGTTCGTCTTTGATAAAAATGCGGATACCTTTATTCAAAAACGCTTTTTCGCGGAGACGTTCCGACAATTTTTCAAAACTGTAAGTCGTCGTTTCAAAAATACTTGCGTCGGGTTTGAAGGTGATCTTCGTGCCGCGCCGGGTTGTTTTTCCCGTCTGTTTAAGCGGATTGACCGTCACGCCGCCGGCAAAATCCATTTCGTGCGTTTTGCCGTCGCGCCAGATTTCGAGTTTGAGCCATTCGCTCAAAAAATTAACGCAGGAAACGCCGACACCGTGCAGACCGCCGGAAACTTTATATGAGTTTGAGTCGAACTTTCCGCCCGCGTGCAAAACCGTCAAAACGACTTCTGCCGCCGAGTGTCCGAACTGTTTGTGAATATCGGTCGGAATGCCGCGCCCGTTGTCAACGACCGTAATGGAATCGTCAATGTGAATCGTCACCTCAATCGTATCGCAATAGCCGGCGAGAGCTTCGTCAACCGAATTATCTACCACTTCGTAAACCAGATGATGAAGCCCGATTTCGCTCGTCGAACCGATATACATCGCCGGACGCTTGCGAACCGCATCGCGTCCTTCGAGCGCGGTAATCGAACTTGCATCATATTCCTGATTCTTTGTTTCTTCTTTTGCTGTTGCCAATTTGTGTATTCCTCTATTTAAAATTTCGGTGCTGAAAGTAACCTTTATTGTAGCATTTTTTTACAAATTTTGACAGTCCGAAAAGTATTTAACAGCCTATGCCTATGCTGTTTTAACGACACCATTTTCAATTGTAAAAATCTCTGCGTCCGCGCCGAATTTTTCGATAAAACTTTCTTTTGAAGTCGTCACGAAAGTCTGTGTTTTGTCGCTGAGAAATTCCAATAACTGCCCGATGCGTTTGTAGTCGAGTTCGGCATCAATGTCGTCGAGTAAAAAGAGCGGATACTCTTTGTTTTGCTCGAAATAAACCGACAGAGTGGCGAGTTGCAAGATTAGTAACGCGCTGCGCTGCTGACCGCTTGAGCCGTATTTGCGGAGGTCGTGTCCGTCAAAATTGATTTCCAGATCATCGCGGTGCGTGCCGATCAGCGAATAGCCCGAAGCAAGTTCGGCTTGGACGCGCAGAGTTAATCTTTCGGCTAAAAGTGCAGCGTAATCGGACAAATCGCCTTTGCCTTCGAGCGACGAAACGTAGCGAATCGAAACTTCTTCACGACCGAAGAGTTTTTTCTCCAGAACCTCGTTTAAGCGTTCGACATAACGAATCCGCGCTTTGTGAATTCGCGCGGCAAGTTGAATAACCTGTTCGTTCCAGGGTTCGAGTAGTTCCGCGACCTTTTCGAGCGTCAAACCTTTATCCTGCGCCGATTGAAGAAGCGAATTTTTCTGCCTGATAACGCGGTTGTAATCGGCGAGAGTCTGCACAAACGGCGGATAAATCGAAACAATTCCGCCGTCTAAGAATTTACGCCGCGCTTCGGGTGTGCCGCGCACGATTTCGAGTTCATCAGAGTTGAAAATGACGGCGTGCAGTTCGCCCAAATAACGGTTAATCGTTTCTTTTTTGTTGTTGATGCTCAAAGTTTTCGTGTTTGCCTGCAAAAAGACTTGCAAACTGCGGTGAATTTCGGCACTCTGTTGAACAACCCCTTTGACGATTGCCGTGTCTTCGCCGAAACAAATTGTTTCGGAAAGTTTGGCAGTTTTGAAAGATTTGGTTGTGGCAAGCAGATAAATCGCTTCGAGCCAGTTGGTTTTACCCTGTCCGTTTTCGCCGAAAATAATGTTTAAGCCTTTGCCGCAAAGGATTTTACCGTTGAGATTGCGGAAATTTTGCGCTTCGAGCGATTCAAGTAGCATACAACCATTTTAACACAAATACATTCTAAAAATTCCCCCTTGAATTATAGGAATAAAAAATCATTTAACAATTTACTTTAAATAGTGTTGGCAATTGTTCAACGCTCAAACTTCTTTAATTTGCAGTCAAAATTTATGAAATTATTAAAAGTAACTCTCTGTTTAGCGTTCGTTTTGTGCCTTTCGATGGTTAGTTTCGCGCAAAAAAGCAAAGCGATTGCCGAAAATTTCAGTGCCGAAATGATGAACGGGCAAACCGTCGAACTCGAATCTTTAAAGGGAAAAGTCGTCGTTTTGACGTTTTGGTCAACGCGATGTGCGATCTGCGAAAGCGAGATTCCGAAACTCAACAAAATTGCCGACAGTTATAAAGGCAAAGAAGTCGTTTTTCTCGGACTGACGACTGACAACGAAACCAAAGTCGAAAGTTATCTGAAAATGCGTCCATTCCGATTCGATATTATTCCGAACAGTTTCGGAGTGCTTTTTAAATATGCCGACAAAGATAGTTCGGGCAGAATGAACATCGGTTTTCCGGCATATTTTGTCGTCAATCAAGCCGGCGAAATCGAAATGAAGGACAGCGGTTGGGACAAAACCGAAAAACTCAACACACAGATCAATCGTCTTTTAACAACGAGTAAGTAAAAACTTTTTTCAAAAAATCGTGAGCCAAAGTGACAAACTTGGCTCACGATTTTTTAATTTGATTTGTAATCGGCGAAACTTTGCGATATATTTTCAATTCGCAACAATTTGCGAACTTTAAGATTTATTGACAATCGAAAAGCTGTTCGTGCATATTGTTCAAATGAATGATGCACAAAGCCGCTACCGAGCTTCCGAAAAAGGAAAACTCAAGCACCGCGAACATATGCGAGAGTATATGAAAATCTGGCGCAACAAACGTAAAGAAAATGCCGATTTTGATCCTGAAGAAGAAAGACGAAAGTGGCGTGAACAACATCAAAAAGTGCGGGAAAGAGCAATGGAACGACTTGGCGGAAAAGAATGTTCTAATTGCGGATGCGACGATTTTTCGATTTTAGAAATCAATCACATCAACGGCGGCGGAAGAAAAGCATTGAAAACAGCTTCTAACCGCCAACTTTATCTTGATATTGTTAAAGACAGAGTTGATCTGAAAGATTATAATGTTCTTTGTAGAGTGTGTAACGCACTTCATTATGTCCAAGATATTTTGGGCATAACGGGTCATCAAGTTTTGTGGAGAGATCGCATAATGGTAGTGCAACGGTCTTGAAAACCGTCGTCCGTAAGGATATGCAGGTTCGACTCCTGTTCTCTCCGCCACCTTTTTATAATCAATTAACAAATAACTTTTCGAAGGCGAAATCGCACGCGTTTTGCACCCTTGCTCACGCGCGGGTTTCCGCCTTCATCTATGGCTTTTGCGGATTATCAACCGTCGCGTCTTTGACTTCGACTTTAGATTTGCTGTAATCGCCGTATTTGATGAGGTTATTGATGTTGATTCCGGCGAACAAAATCTTGACCGAAAGATTAATGTCCGCCCGCGAAGGCAGCCAGATTTCGTTATTGACAAGTTCGTTTTCAATCGAAAATGACGCGCCGCGTTTGACCTTGCCGATGAAATTTCCCGCCGACTGCACCAAAAATGCTTCGAGGCGAACGACCTGTTTGGAATTGCTGTCAACCCAAACCGCGCCGTTGCAGAGCGCGAACAGTTTTTCCATTCGCGTCTGCGGCTTGAAATTCGGATTCGGTTCATAATCGAAAACCACAACATCGCGCCCGCGAAAGCGTTCCCGGCGCGGATTAACGAGCAAAGAACCTTTGAGCGCGTCGGAAAGCGAAATTCGTTTATTTTGTTCGTCAGGTGTTTTAGCCGAATTATTCGCCTCGCGCTTTTCTTTTTTGGCGATTTTTTCTTCGATGTCGGCGATCTGTTTTTCAATATCTTTATCTTCTTTTGCCTGTTCGAAATCGGAAAGCGGTTTGCCGTTTTTTTCGATTAAACGACGAATGCGATTGCCTTTGTAAAACGAAAGTAAAACCGTTTCGGATTCTTTTTCGACCAGGTTTCCCGCCTTGTCAATTTCACGATCAATCCGCGTTTCCCTGTAGCTGTAATTTTCCAAAATATCGTTGAGTTTGTCAGCATTTGCGCGAATCTCGTCCAAAAGAATTTTGATGTCGGGCAGCGGTTCGCTTGAAATTCGCGGAAAATCGAAAACCGATTTTGCAATGTTCGGATTATGTTTTACGTCGTCGAGTTTAATTTCGTAAGTTTCATCACCGACTTTTGAAACGATGGAAAATGCTTCAAAAATGTTGTCAACTTTGCGGTAATTGCTGTAATCAATAATTTTAGCAGTTTCACCATTCGGAATTTCTTCACGAAGCAGAAGATTTGTTGCCGCGTCAAAATACAATTTTATCTGTGCGCCTTTCGCGGTCGTTAAAATTATTCCGTTTGCCGACTTACCGTTAATCGTCGTTTTGCTGCCCGCCGAGATTTTTGTTTTTTCCGCTTTTGCGTTGAGCCAGCGTGAGTTTCGATAGACGGATTCGGCTTGAAAATCGCGGCTTGCGTCGCCCGTAAATGTTCGTAAACCGTTTTTTGAATCGCGCGACCAGCCCGATTTTCCGTTGTAGCCGACGGCTGATTCAAATCCGTTCAAGTCAAACGATTCGCCGTAAAGATTCGGGTTATTTGCGTAAGATTGATACGCGCCGCTTGTGCCGTCGGATTGGCGCGTAATCTTTCCCGAAGCTTGCCGTGCGCGAACGGCTTTCAAAGATTTTTCGCCGCCCAAGGCTTTATTTGCCTGACTCAAAATCTTATTTGGCGACTGCGCCGCCGCAAATGTCGAACACAAAAAAAGCAGGAACAAAAGCGTTTTTAATTTCATATACATTGATTTTACGGAAAGTTTGATAATAAAACTATGGCAAATTTTCGGACTTTGCTAAAATTGTCATAACACTTTGCTAAAATTGTCATAACGACGAATAAATTTTAGTGTTTCAAATACTTTGATTTAGTTCGCGCATAAAAAGATGGATACGAGCTTTAAAGAAACGGGCATTGGCAGAGACGAATTTCGCGCCGCACTTGCGCGGTTTCCGAGCGGTGTGACAATCGTTACAACCAGAGACGCGGACGGCAGATTTCACGGCATCACGGTCAGCGCGTTTGCGTCCGTGTCGCTCGAACCGCCGATGATTCTCGTCTGCATTGACAAAAATACGGGCAGTCACGCCGCATTTCTTGAAGGCGAATTTTTCGTTGTCAACATTCTCGCCGAAGGTCACGAAACTCTCTCAAATCGCTTTGCTTCACACGTTTCCGACAAATTTGAAGGCGTTAATTATCGCTTTGGCATTGGCGAAATTCCTGTTTTGGAAGATGCGTTCGTGACGCTCGAATGTCGTTTGACTTATGCTTACGAAGGCGGCGACCATACGATTTTTGTCGGTTTGGCTGAAAAATCAGAAGTCAAAGACGCAAATCCGTTGATTTACTGGCACGGAAGTTACCGAAATTTAGAAGTTAAATAAAAAAGGGCGGAAAACCGCGCGTGAGCAAGGGTGCAAAATGCGTAAGTCTAACACCCTTGCCCACGCGCGGTTTTCCGCCCTTTACTGCAAAACAACGGCTGAAATTATTTTTCCGACTCAATTTTAATTCTTTTATCCGGCGTGATAAGATTTGCTACTTGCTTCTATAAGAAATTCTGAAACAAGCAGAATTCTGTCTGCTTTTAAAATCGCATTTATGGATAAATTTATAATCAAAGGCGGCAATCCGCTAAAAGGAAAAATCGAGATCAGCGGCGCGAAAAATTCCGCTTTGCCGTGTTTGGCGGCGACGCTTTTATCGGCGGAAACCGTTACTTTGCATAATGTTCCGTATGTTAAAGACTTGATAACGCAGCGTCGTTTATTGGAAGATTTGGGCGCAACCGCACTCACGCCGGAACTGCGAACGCATAAAATTACGGCGAAAAATATCGAGACTTTTGAAGCTCCATATGAACTCGTCAAAACGATGCGGGCGAGTGTTTTGGCTCTCGGACCTTTATTAACGCGGTTCGGTCAGGCGAAAGTTTCGCTTCCCGGCGGCTGTGCGATTGGGACGCGTCCGATTGATTTGCATTTGAAAGCATTCGAGCAGCTTGGCGCGACTGTTTCGCTCGAATCCGGCGATGTCGTCGCGCGTGCGCCGAAGGGTCGTCTCGTCGGCGCATCGCTTTCATTTGAAAAAGTTACTGTCACGGGAACTGAAAACGTGATGATGGCGGCGGCACTCGCAGACGGCAAAACGACGATTCACAACGCCGCGCAAGAACCCGAAATCGAAGATTTAGCCGATCTTTTGAACAAAATGGGCGCACGCATCAAAGGCGCGGGAACGTCCGTGATTGAAATCGAAGGTGTTGAAGCACTCGGCGGCGCGGAGCATACAATTATTCCCGACCGCATCGAAACCGGCACATTTATCGTCGCGGCGGCGATTACCGGCGGTGAACTCGAAATTAAAAATTGTGCGCCCGAACATCTCAAAGCCGTCATCGCAAAATTGCGCGAAACCGGCGTGATTATCGAAGAACTTAATCCGACGACTTTGCTCGTCAAATGTTCGGCGAACGGTTTAATCAGCAAAGATGTCACGACCGAACCGCATCCGCTGTTTCCGACCGATATGCAGGCGCAGTATATGGCTCTGATGACGCAGGCGACGGGCGTTTCGGTGATTAAGGAAACGATTTTCGAGAATCGTTTTATGCACGCTTCGGAATTGATTAGAATGGGTGCGAAAATTGATTTTGCGGGCAATACGGCAACCGTTCACGGCAAAACCAATCTGATGGGCGCACCGGTTCAGGCATCGGATTTACGGGCTTCGGCTTCGCTCGTGCTTGCCGCGCTTGCGGCTTCGGGCGAAACAATAATTGACCGTGTTTACCACATTGATCGCGGCTACGAAACAATCGTCAAAAAACTCGGCAACGTCGGCGCGAACATCGAACGCATCACCGAAAATCTCGCAATGTCGGCAGAAGAAATCAAGTAAAAAGTAAAAAATTAAGAAGACTCCTATGCAAAACCCACTTTGAAGTCGGAATATTTTTTGTTTTGCCTTTTTACTTTTTACTTTTACCTTTTATAATAACTTTCCGTTATGAGTAAAGATTGTCTTTTTTGCAAAATTGTTGCGGACGAAATTCCGGCGGCGAAGGTTTTTGAAGATGACGTTTGCGTCGCCTTTAATGATATTAGTCCGCAGGCTCCGACACACATTTTGATTGTTCCGCGTGAGCATTTCGCGTCGCTTGATAAAGCCGCAAGCAGTCATAAGGAAACGCTCGGACATCTTCTTTTAACCGCCGCTGAAATCGCCCGCGAAAAGAGTTTTGCCGACGACGGCTACCGCATCGTCATCAACACTAACGGCGATGGCGGACAGACGGTTTTTCACCTCCATATTCATTTGCTCGGTGGTCGCCCCTTCGTTTTTCCGCCGGGTTAAACTTAATTACAAACCAATTTGAGTCTTTTGCTTCTAAGGGTCGAGTGTTTTTTACAATCAACTATTAGGAAAATTTTAATGAAAAATATTTTTGTCGTTTTACTTTTAACTTGGTCGGTTTCGCAATTCGGGTGCGGCGGAACTCCGACGAACGCGAGCAAAACAAATGCCAATTCGTCACCGACGCAAACGCCGATTGTCAATACGAATGTAAATTCCAGTTCAAATACGCAGGTGCAAGCCACGCCGCTGCCTGAATTTACCGACGCGGAAACCGCTTTTGCGGAGGGCAACAAACTTTTTGACGCAAACAAAACCGAACTTGCCATCGAAGCCTATAATCAAGCCGTTAAATTAAACCCGGATTTCGCCGAAGCCTACTTTAAACTCGGTGTTTCCCACGCGCTGATCGAAAAACAAAATGAAATTGATTCGCTGAACGAAGAAATTGAAGTCACACCGACACCGACTCCGGGCAAAAAACTGAAAAAAGACGCGCCGCCGCCGATTCGTGCCAAAGAGTCGGAAAAAGCCTTTGAAAAAGCAGTCAAGGCTTACAAAAAACTGCTTGCAAAAAACCCGAAAGATGATGTTGCGCTGTATAATCTCGGACGTGCTTATAACAAACTCGGCGAAGACGAAGACTCCGAAAAGTCTCTGCGTGAAGCCGTTAAACTCAAATCGAACGACACGGTTTATCAAACCGAACTCGGCGCGATTTTAATTAAATTGGCGAAGTATGACGAAGCCGTTCGCGTCTTTAAAAAAGCTCTCGAACTCGACCCGGAAAATTCCGAAGCCAACGAACTGCTCGAAAAAGCCGAAGCCGGAAAGAAACGCATCAACTTCAGTTCGTCACCGAAACCACAACAGCAGGATAATGATTTGCCGAGACCGAAACAGACGACTAAGCCGCGCGACTCCGACACACCTAAACCAGATCAGGATGTGAAAAAACAAGGCGAGTCAAAACCCGAAAAACCACCGGAAAAGAAAGTTGATAAAAAAGGCAATCAATAAAGTTATCTCAAAACAGTAAAAAGCGGCGAATCTTTTAATCAAAGATTCGCCGCTTTTCGATTTGAATCTAAAATATACACATCATTTCTCATCTGTATCAACTTGACACCAATATTTATTTTCGCTATCAGTTAATTTGTCGAAAAGTTATTTAATTTAGTTTCAACCAAAGACAGTCCCCTTCTATGAAAATCGAAATTGAAAGTCCACAAACTTTTTCACTCGAACGAAAAATCAAAATGCACGAAGCGCGTGAAGCGATTATTGACCGTCTCGCCCGCGATTTGCCGACGAATATCGAACTTCAAAGATTCCTGAACGTCGTCGTCTCCGAAATCGGGCGAATGATGGAAGCCGACCGCTGTGATCTGTTGCAGTTAACACCTGACAGCGAACTTCGCATCAGCCACGAATGGCGCAAAGATAACAGCATTCCGTCGAGTCTCGGCACGGAAATTCCGATTGATACCGTCAAGCTCGCCGAACGGTTCGACATTACTAAACCGATTGCCATCAACGACATCGCCGAAACAAAAGATGCAACACTCAAATTTTTCGCTAAAGCCTTAGAAACAAAATCGCTGCTGATTGTGCCGATTAGTTTGAATAAAAAGGTTCTTGGTTTGTTAGGTTTACACGATACACACGCGCCGCGTGAATGGTTTGACGAGGAAATTCAGTTTCTCGAATCAATCGCGCAGCAGCTTGCCATCGGTTATCAATACACGAGTCTTTACGTCGCGCAGGAACAGGAAACGCGGCGGACGAACGCGCTGCTTGAAATTGCTAATACCTTAAATTCGCATTCGGATTTCAAAGTTGTTTCGTCAAAAGTTCTGGAACGCGCCGTCGAACTGGTCGGCGCGGATTACGGCGCACTCGGCGTGCTTGATCAGACGGGCAAAAAAATCTCGCTCGCATCATTCAAAACTGCGCCGAACGTCAAACCGAGTAAGGTTTTGCAGATGATCGAACAGCACGAACAATCGCTCGACATCGAACCGTTTCCCGCGCTCGGCGATATTTTGCGCGAAGGCAAAACGATGCGGATTATTGACACGCAATTGCCGTTTGCAATCCGCTTAATTTTCAATTCACAGCTTAACGGCAAAGCCGCGTTGGTTGCGCCCGTCAGAGTCGCGGGACAAGCCTTCGGATTAATCGGTTTTGTCTGGAGCGAAGAAACTGCGAAACCGTTTGAAGACCACGATGTCGCGCTCGCCGAAGGCATTTCCGACCAGATCGGAACGGCATTAGAACGCGATCAACTCTCCGCCGAAGTAATGCGTTTGAAATCGCAATTGCACCAAAAACACAGTGAAATTATCGGGCAAGCTCCCAAACTTCGCCGCGCCATCGAACTCGCTCTTAACGTCGCCGACACAAATACGACCGTGCTTGTGCAGGGCGAATCGGGAACGGGAAAAGAACTGATCGCAAACCTGATTCACTATAATTCAGGACGCGAAAACAAACCGTATATCAAAATAAACTGCGGCGCGATTCCCGAAACCTTGCTCGAATCCGAACTTTTCGGACACGAAAAAGGTGCGTTCACCGACGCGCGAAACCAACGCAAAGGTCGTTTTGAAGACGCGAGCGGAGGCACACTTTTTCTCGACGAAATCGGCGAAATGCCTTTGCAGGCGCAAGTCAAACTTTTGCGAATCTTGCAGGACGGCGAACTGACGCGCGTCGGCGGCAGCGAAGTCGTTAAAACCGATGTCCGCGTCATTGCGGCGACCAATATTGATCTCGAAAAAGCCGTCGAAGAAGGCAATTTTCGCAAGGATTTATATTATCGCTTGTCGGTTTTCCCGATCACTCTGCCGCCGCTGCGCGAACGCGTCGAGGATATTAATCTGCTCGTCTTTCACTTTCTTGAACGCTACAAAGAAAAAACCGGACGTTTCGTGTCGGGAATTTCCAAAGAAGCGATGCGCGCACTCGTCAATTACGAATGGTTCGGCAACGTCCGCGAAATCGAAAACGCCATCGAACGCGCCGTCATTATTGCCTCCGGCAGACAAATCGAAGCGGACGATCTCCCCGAAGCGATCAGCAAAAAAGCCTTTGAACTCAATGCTCAAGTCCGCCACGAACGCGCCAAAGCCGCCAGCGAAGGTCGCTCATTAAATTTAGAAATCGAGTTTCCCGCCTCAATGGACGAAATTGAAAAACGTGCCATCGAAATGGCTTTAGATTACACAGCCGGCGACAAATCACGCGCTTCGAGGCTGCTGAATATCGGCAGAAAAACGCTCTATCGTAAACTGGAATCGTTTGAAAAAAAATAGATTTTTATCAATAAAACGAAAAAGATTGATTTTACAAACGAATTATCACAAAATTAATTTAATGAGATTAAATTGTAGATCAAGCCCACTGCTTGATTTTACCTCTTTGAATTCTCGAATCAATATGAGCAATGGGAGTTTATAATGAAAAGCCGTATTTTAACTTTTCTTTCTTTTTCACTTTTGTTTTCGTTCTCCGCATTTTCACAAGTTCCAACGTCTGAACCTTCTAAACCAGGTGACGAAGATGTTGTCAAGATTTCAACGACGCTGATTCAAATTGATGCCGTTGTGACAGATAAAAAAGGTAATGTCGTCACCGACTTGACTGCCAAAGATTTCGAGATTTACGAAAACGGCAAAAAACAGGACATTAGCAATTTTTCCTTTATTACAACCAACAAGTCGGTTGCTCCTGCCGAAAATCGCCCGCTCGACGCATCAAAAAATAAAAATGCTATCCCGATTCCGTCGACAAAACTAAAGCCGGAACAGGTTCGCCGCACCTACGCGCTCGTTGTGGATGATTTAGGACTTAGTTTTCCGAGTGTTTTTTTCGTTAAAGAAGCCTTAAAAAAATTTATCAACGAACAGGTTTTGGACGGAGATTTGGTAGCGATCATTCGCACCGGCGGCGGAATCGGCGCATTGCAGTCATTTACTTCCGATAAACGGCAGCTTTTGGCAACAATCGGTAAACTCAAGTGGAACCCGCAGGGCAGAGGCGGGATTGGAGTATTTGCGCCCATTGACGCAACGACTAAACAGACAACGAATAATTCGAATGATCCCAACTCTAAGGACTACGAAGCCGCGACCGAAGAATTTCGCAACGACAATTTTTCAATCGGCACACTCGGCGCGTTAAATTACATCATTCGCGGAATGGACGAACTTCCGGGCAGAAAATCACTGGTGCTTTTCTCAGAAGGTTTTCGGAATTATACGAAAGATCGTGGAATGCGAACGCCGACGCGCATCGCCGACGCTTTGCGGTTTTTGGCAGACCGCGCTAATCGTTCAGCAGTCAGCATTTATACACTTGATCCGCGTGGGTTAGACGATTCCGGTTTTGCAACTGCGGAAGATAACATTACCGATATTTTTGACAGCGGTGAGACAGCACTGGCAGATCGCCGTGACGCATTTCTCGATTCGCAGCAAACTTTGCGGTATTTAGCCGAAGAAACAGGCGGACTGGCATACATCAATCAAAACGGCATCGGCAAAGGTTTGCGAAAAGCCGTCAACGATCAGAGCGATTATTATCTGCTCGGTTATCAGCCGGATGAATCCACGTTCGATCCCAGAAAAGCCAAATACAATAATCTGGAAATAAAGGTTACGCGTCCCGGACTGAAAATCAGATACCGCAGCGGTTTTTTCGGGATTGCCGATGAAAAAATTAAGAGTTTGCCGCGAACGCCGCAACAGAAACTTTTCTATGCTCTGACATCGCCGTTCGGTGCAAGCGACATCAAACTCAACCTTTATCCGGTTTTTCAAAACGACATTAAAGACGGAGATTCCGTTGAAGCGTTGGTTTACATTGACACCAAAAACCTTGATTTCAGCAAACAGCCGAATGGTAACTGGAAAGCAAATTTTGATCTGGTGGCGATGACTTTCGGCGATAACGGATTGCAAATCAGCGAACTCGCTAAAAATTATTCAATCGAAGCGACCGATAAAAATCATCAAACGATTATTGATAAAGGTTTGGTTTACGCCGTTAATGTACCGATCAAAAAATCAGGTGCATATCAATTCAGAGTCGCTGTAATGGATACCAAATCAGGCAAAGTCGGTGCGGTTTCACAGTTTATCGAAGTCCCGAACACGAAAAAAAGACTCGCACTTTCGAATCTACTCGTGGATAATTTTACCGCTGCCGAATGGGAAAAAGCGAAAGCCGGAACAGCCGAAGCCAGCGAACGCGGAGTTTTATTCGACACGACTCTGCGCCAGTTCAAACCGAATACCATTCTTCGTTTCGATTATGTTGTTTATAAACCGAAAATCAACACGCAGGTCGAAATTCAAACCAGATTAATCAAAGACGATAAAATAATCTTTGAAGAGAAACCGAAAGTTCTGGAAACCGCCGGACAGACCGATCCGGCGCGTTTACAGAACACCGGCGCAATCATTCTCGGCAAAAATCTGGAACCGGGAACATATCTATTACAAATCATTGCCGCCGATACTGAAGATCAAAAGAAATTTGCGACGCAGTATGTTGAGTTTGAAATAGTTCAGTGATTCTAATATAACTATAAACTAAAATTATTGGTGCTTTTGATTAACTAACCGGGTTCATTATGAAATTTACAACAAACAATTTTTTAACGGTATTTTTTCTTTTATTATTTACCGCAACTGTAACACTTGGGCAGGAAACATCAAATCAGAACCCAAAACCCACACCGACTCCATCGGCGGAAGATATTAATGATGTAGTAAAAATCACGACAAAATTGGTTCAATTCGATGCAGTTATTACCGACAAAAATGGGAATCAGGTAAAAGATTTGACGATTGATGATTTTGAAATTTTACAAGACGGTAAATCTCAAAATATAACTGCCTTTTCATACGTCAATACTGAAACGCCTGCCCAGTCTTCACAAAAAATAGTTGTTAAAAAGGGAAAAAATATTATCTTGCCGCCGCCTGTTCGTGTGCGCCCGGAAAATAGCGGACGGATTATTACGTTTATTGTTGACGATGGAAGTTGTACCGCTTCGCAGGGCGGAATGGTCGCTGCCCAAGATGCCTTGAAAAAGTTTGTTTCTGAACAAATGCTGTCGAATGATCTAGTGGCAATTTACCGAACGCGCGGCGGAAGCAGTTTGCTACAGCAATATACATCGGACAAAAATCAACTAATGCGTGTCGCTCGCCAAATTCGCTGGTATCCGGCAGCAGGCGGCTGCCTCGGTAACAACGGAGATATTTTTGAAGCGGCACGCAATGATTCGACTCTTAAAACCTCCGGTCAAGGAACTTTTGAATCAGAAGGCAATCGCAAGAGCCGTGAACGAAGCGAAGATGCCGAACGTGATAACGCAACGGTCGGGACAATCGGTGTAATACGTTATGTCGTGCGCGGTTTGGGAAGCATCAGCGGGCGCAAAATCGTCTTTTTGCTATCGGACGGTTTGGCTGTTCGGACACGCGAGGGTAACAGCCGACAGGCTTTTGATGCTTTGCGCGATTTGACTGATTTGGCAAATCGCGCTTCGGTGGTTTTCAATACGATTGATGTCCGCGGATTAGTCAATACCGCAATGATTAATGCCAATGATGACGTGTCGGTAAGTGCTGACCCTGATCCGGCAAAACCGAATGGAACGGACAGAATAATTGCCGCAAGAACTTCTGAACTCAGCAACACGCGTGACGGATTGTTTTATCTTGCTAATGAAACCGGCGGTAACTTTTACAAAGACCAAAATTTTCTTGATGTCCCGATCAGTAAAGCCTTAAATTTAGAAAAAGGCTATTACTTAATCGGCTATGAGCCTGAAGACGGTACATTTAAAGATAAAAACTTTAACAAAATTGAGATTCGTTTGAAACGTCCTGATTTGAAGATTAGTTCGCGCACCGGATTTTTGGGCAAAACCGACGAATCGGTTGCCCCGAAAAAACGCACCGGCGACAGTGAACTTTACGACGCAATTGTCGCGCCTCTGCCAAAAGCCGGGTTAAATGTGCAGTTGACTGCTTTTTTCGTCAACACCCCGACAGAAGGAAATATTGTTCGCTCACTCGTGCATTTAAACGGCAACGAAATAACTTTTACTGATGAGCCTAATGGATTTAAGAAAGCGGTTTTCGATGTCGTCGCGGTTACTTTGAATGAAAAGAACGAGGTTGTTGACGAATTTAACCGGACGCATACATTTAAGGTCGAAGCATCAGCGATTCCTCTGATTAAACAAAATGGAATAATTTATACGACAGATGTGCCGGTTAAAAAAGCCGGGACTTATAATTTTCGGTTGGCGGTGCGCGACGCAAACAGCAAAACGCTCGGCTCGGCAGGTCAAATAGTTCAAGTTCCCGACCTTAAAAAAAGTAAAATTTTTATGTCAGGGCTAAATATCAGCGCAGTTGATGAAACCGGAAAATTTGTTGCGCCGTCCGCCGTTAAACCGGAAAACGCACTCTCTTTGACGGCTTCGACCGCAGTTCCCGCAATTCGCATTTTCCGACCAAATATGGTCGCAGCTTACTCGTATACTTTATATAATGTGCAAACTGACAAAACGACGAATCAACCGAAATTGTCCGTGCAAATGAATTTATATCAAAATGGAAAACTCATCTCCGAAGGAAAACCGCAGACGGCAGACCTTGAAAAACAAGCCGATTTGACACGGATTAATGACTACGGCTACTTACGTTTAAAACCTGAAATCGAAAAAGGTGACTACACAATACAAATTATCGTCAAGGATTTAATGACCAACGAAACCACTTCGCAATGGGTTGACTTTGAAATTGTTCAATAATTCATTCCAATAATTATAATTTTCAAGTTCCAAGTTCAGCATCAAAAAATGTTAAACTTGGAATTTCTTTTTATGGACATCATTGTCGGCACGGCGGGACATATTGATCACGGAAAAACTGCGTTGGTCAAAGCTTTGACGGGCGTTGAGACGGATCGTTTCCCGGAGGAAAAGCTGCGCGGAATCACGATTGACATCGGGTTTGCGGAACTCGATCTGGGCGATGTCAGAATCGGTTTTGTGGATGTTCCGGGACACGAGAAATTTGTCAAAAATATGTTGGCGGGCGCAAGCGGAATTGATCTTGTTGCGCTCGTCATCGCGGCGGACGAAGGCGTGATGCCGCAGACGCGTGAGCATTTTGAGATTTGCCGTCTGCTCGAAACAAAAACCGGCTTGATCGTGCTGACGAAAAAGGATTTGGTTGATGGAGAATTATTGGAAATCGTCAATTTGGAAGTCGCCGAACTCGTCGAAAATTCGTTTTTGCAGGATGCGCCCGTGATTGCCGTTTCGTCGAAAACCGGCGAAGGAATTGACGAATTAAAAACGCAGCTCAAAAATCTCGCCCTGCAAATTCCCGAACGAAAAAATGAAACGACTGCGCGTTTGCCGATTGACCGTTCGTTTTCGGTAAGAGGTTTCGGTGCGGTTGTGACGGGAACTTTGGCGAGCGGTGAAATTGCCGAATCGAATGAAATGGAGTTGCTTCCCGCTGCCAAAAAAGTTCGGGTTCGCGGTCTGCAAACACACGGGAAATCGGTTAAAACTGCACACGCCGGACAGCGCACGGCGGTTAATCTCGGCGGCATCGAGCATTCTGAAATCGAGCGCGGAATGGTTTTGGCGGAAAAAGATATTTTGCGCTCCATCCAGATTTTCGATGCGGAAATCGAAGTTTTAAAAGGTGCGAAAAAATCACTCAAATCGCGTCAGCGTGTGCGCGTTCACATCGGCACAATCGAAGCGTTGGCGCGTGTTCAGGTCTTGAACGAGCAAAGTGAAATTGAAAAAGGTGAAAAAGATTTCGTCCAGTTGCGACTCGAAATTCCGATAGTTTGCGTTCCCGGAGAACGATTTATTTTGCGTTCATATTCGCCGCAAGTCACGATTGCCGGCGGCAAAGTTTTGGATAATTCCGCTGTCAAGCATCGCCATAAAGATACGGAAAACGTCCGCCAATATTTGCAGAATCTGACTGAAGCCGATAAGCCGAAACAGATAAAACTTTATCTTGAAACGGCGAACGAACACGGTTTGACGTTCAAAGATTTACAGGCGCGAACGGGTTGGCGCGGCGAAATCCTGAAACGTGCAATTGCCGCAAACGCCGCAAAAAAAGCCGTCATCGAAGCCGAAAATTATTTCGTCGCGCGAACGCCGTTTGAAAATTTGAAGGCGAAAACGCTCACGGAAATCGAAAATCATCACAAAAAAGAATCACTTGCGAAAGGAATTTTACGCGAAACCTTACGCGAAAAAATGTTTTCGCATCTGCCGTTAGAGATTTTCAAAAGCGTTCTTTCGGGTCTTGAAAGCGACAAAAAAATCATCACCGAAAAAGATTACGTTCGCGCCGCCGCGTATAATCTCGAACTCTCAGGCGAAGAAGCAACTTTACGCGAACGGCTTTCGGCGATTTATAAAACGGCAAAACTCGAAGTTCCGAAACTCGAAGACGCGTTGCTCGACGCAATCGCAAACACTAAATCAGACAAGACTCACGCACGAAAAATTTTTCAGCTTTTGTTAAATTCCGGCGAAATCGTCAAGATTACGGACGAATTATATTTTGCGAAAACTGAAATTGATGCGTTGATTGCAAAATTGAAAAAATTCGCCGAAAATTCGACTGACAAATTAATTGACGTTGCGAAATTCAAAGACATCGCCGGAATCTCGCGCAAATACGCGATTCCTTTGTTGGAGTATTTCGACCGTGAAAAAGTTACAAGACGCGCCGGCGATAAGAGGTTGATTTTGTAAATAGTAGATCGTTAATTGTTAATTGCGTATTTAAACGGAGATACAATTAACTATTTACTATCAACGACTTACAAGTTTTATGAAAAAATTCTTAACCGCAAAATGGCAGGATTTGATAATGGCGAACTACGAAGTCGCGCCGGAAATTCTTGAAAAGCGTGTCCCGAAAGGAACTTCGTTTGATTTGCAGGACGGGAAATGTTTTGTCAGTCTGGTCGCGTTTATGTTTTTGGAAACGCGCGTTTTGGGCGTTCCGATTCCTTTTCACGTCAATTTTGAAGAAGTTAATTTAAGATTTTACGTCAAGCGCGAAACCGAATCGGAAACAAAACGCGGTGTTGTTTTTGTCAAAGAAATCGTGCCGCGTCCGGCGATTGCGACAGTCGCTAATGTTCTCTACGGCGAACCTTACGAATGTTGGAAAATGTCGCACACGCGCACCGAAAAAGAAGTCGGCTACGCGTGGTCGAAAGGCGATTGCGAAAATCATATAACAGTCGAAATCGGTGCGAATACGGGCGTTCCGGCGGAAAATTCACACGGCGAATTTATCATCGAACATTATTGGGGTTACACGAGTCGCGGCGCAAACCGGACGGACGAATACAAAGTCGAGCATCCGAAATGGGAACTTTACGATGTTGATTACGCGGAAATTGACGCGGATTTCGGCAGGCTTTACGGCGCGGAATTTGCTTTTTTGAGTGATACACAGCCGAATTCGATTTTTATGGCAAAAGGCTCGAATATTGCAGTTTACAAAGGCGCGAAAATTTATTAAATCTGCCAAAGCTAAGAGTTTTATTTTGATCGATTTACCTGACAAACTACTGCTTCGATTAACAATCCCCAAAAAAAATATTACAAATTTCTTAAATCGTCGCGCAGTTCCGTATGAATTGAAATGTTTATTTGTTATATTCTATCAAACAAAACTTGATTAATTCAGAACTGATCAAATTGAACGAAGAATTATAAATTCTTCAAAACGGTATATTCTTCGATTCAATTTGTGATTAACCGGCTGAATTAATTCTCCATCAAAAACTTTAAAAGGTAGATATCAAAAAATAGATTTATGAACAAAACCATGTGTGTTAAACATAATATTTCTCTGCGCCGATTTTTGGCGACGGCGATGATTTTCACTTTATTATCAACTTTAATGCTTTTCAGCCCGGTTCAATTTAGAACTATGGCGCAAACCGTTGAAAAATCTGACGGCGTTTCAGTGGTTAATGCTCCGACGGTTTCACCAAACCTCGTTATCAGCCAAGTTTACGGCGGCGCGGGTTGCGGCACTGTTGGTTGTTCGACCTATAAAAACGATTTTATCGAACTTTTCAATCGCGGCAATACCGCCGTCAGCTTGAATGGATGGTCGGTTCAATACGCTCCCGCAACCGGAACTACAACATGGTCAGTGACGAGTTTAACCAATGTTACATTACAGCCCGGACAATATTATCTGGTTGCCGAAGCTGCCGGAGCTAACGGAGTCAACGTGCTTCCGACACCGGATGTGACCGGAACGATTGCAATGAGCGCAACCGCCGCAAAAGTTGCTTTAGTTAATACGACAACCGCGCTGAGTGGGCAAATTGCCAACGGAACAGGACCGACGATAGTTGATTTTGTCGGTTACGGCACAACGGCAAACGGTTTTGAAGGAATGGCTCCGGCTCCGGCTCCAAGCACGACGAACGCCGATTTACGCGTCGGCGGCGGCTGCACGGACACGGATCGAAACAATTTTGATTTCGCCGCGTCCGCCGCCGCGCCGCGCAACACTTCGACAACATTAAGTCCCTGCGGCGGTAGTTCCGCACCGACGATTTCAATTAATAATGTCAGCGTCCTCGAAGGCAACAGCGGCACGACGACGGCGACATTTACCGTTAGTCTTTCGGCGGCAGGCACGGGCGATGTGACTTTCGACATTGCGACGGCGGACGGCACGGCGACCGTTGCTAATAACGATTATGTGGCGAGAAGCCTGCCCGGACAGACGATTACCGCCGGAAATACTACATATACTTTTGCCGTGACGATTAACGGCGACACGACTGTCGAGCCGAACGAAACATTTTTCGTTAACGTCACGAACGTCATGGGCGTAACCCCGACGAGCGTTCAGGGAACCGGCACAATTGTTAATGATGAATTGACCGCGATCAATCAGATTCAGGGCAGCGGTTCGCGTTCGCCGGTCGTTGGAAATAACGTCACGACGAGCGGCATCGTGACGGCGACGAAAAACAACGGATTCTTTCTGCAAACGCCCGATGCCAATGTTGATGCCGATCCGAACACTTCCGAAGGCATTTTCGTTTTCACGTCGAGCGCACCGCCGGCGGCAGTTGTTATCGGAAATTCGGTCAATGTTTCCGGCACGGTTTCGGAATTTGTGCCGACGACCGCGCCGAATCAGCCGCCGGTAACGGAGTTGGTGACACCGACCGTCACTCTGATTACAACCGGCAATCCGCTGCCGACACCGATCACTTTGACGGCTGCCGACACGACTCCGAACAATCTCGAAAATCTCGAAAGATTTGAAGGAATGCGCGTGCGCGTCAACTCACTGACGGTCGTCGGTCCGACGCAGGGCAATATCAACGAACCGAACGCGACCGTCACTTCGACCGGACAATTTTACGGTGTGATAACCGGCGTGGCGCGTCCGTTTCGTGAACCCGGCATTGATGCTTCGCTAAATTTGCCGACCTGCACGCCGTCGCCGTGTCCGGCAAATATTCCGCGTTTCGACACCAACCCCGAACGTCTGCGAATCGAAAGCGACACGCAGCCGGGCGCGGCAAAAATTGATGTCGCTGCCGGTGAAACGGTGACGAACATCGTCGGTCCGCTCGATTACGCTTTTGTTTCGTGGTCAATTTACCCTGATGCCGCGACTCCGCCGACCGTCACCAACACGAAAACGGCGATTCCGGTTCCGTTGGCGACGGCAGACGAATTTACCGTCGCCAGCTTTAATATGCAGCGGTTTTTCGATACGGCGGATGATCCGTCAACCAGTGATCCGATTTTAACGCCGACCGCTTTTAACGGACGCGTCAGCAAAGCGTCGCTTGTCATTCGCAATGTGATGCGTTTCCCGGATGTCATCGGCGTTGAGGAAATGGAAAATCTGACAACGCTTCAAACCGTTGCCGATAAAGTCAATAACGACGCGGTTGCCGCCGGTCAGACGAATCCGATGTATCAGCCGTATCTCGTTGAAGGCAATGATGTCGGCGGTATTGATGTCGGATTTCTCGTCAAATCAACACGGGTGAACTTCGTTGATTTGACGCAGGTCGGTAAAACTACAACTTATACCAACCCGAATAACGGAATGCAGGAACTTCTCAATGATCGCCCGTCGCTCGTTTTGCGCGCGACCATTCAGCCTGCTGTCGGTTCGCCGTTAGCTTTCACGGTCATCGTCAATCACCTGCGTTCACTGAGCGGCGTTGACGATCCGGTTGACGGAAACCGCATTCGCACCAAACGTCGGGCGCAGGCGGAATTTCTCGCCAACTACATTCAAAGCCGTCAAACCGCCGATCCGACTGAAAAAATCATCTCGGTCGGCGACTACAATGCTTTTCAGTTTAACGACGGTTACGTTGACTCGATTGGAACGATCAAAGGCACTCCGACACCTGCCGATCAAGTGATTCTCGCGTCGGACGATCTGGTTAATCCTGATTTGACGGATTTGCTCGATTATCTGCCCGCGAGTGAGCGTTATTCATTTTCTTTTGACGGCAACGCGCAGGTTTTAGACCACGAATTAGTCAACAATAATATGTTGACAATTCTGAATCGCGTCGCTTATGCCCGCAACAACGCCGATTTTCCGCAGATTTATTATCAGGACTTCACACGTCCCGAACGTCTGTCGGATCACGACATCGCGGTTTCCTATTTCGCGCTGATCGGCAGAGGTGCTTCGCAGGCACTCGAAGCCGATGTGCAGTCGCGTCCGGGCGGTGACGGCATAGTTGATTCCAACGATGTTCTGCAAGTTCGACGGTTTGCCGTCGGTCTGGACACGCCGTATCAGAGCAACGAATTTCAACGCGCCGACTCAGCTCCGCGTTCGACCTTGGGCGACGGTTTTATTGACAGTGACGATGTGCAGCAGGCGCAGCGTTATGCCGCCGGAACCGATTCGATTCGAATGGTCGGCGGTCCGTCCGTGCCGTCGTTTGCACAGGTTGGATCAGGTTCAATTAAAGATAAGGATTTTGCTGTGTCCGGCGAATCATTTGGAGGAACAATAGCGGCTCTTCGCGTCGGCAGTCAAAGTGCGAGTGCCGGTAACACCGTCACAGTTCCCATCATTGTTGATGCCTTCGGAAACGAAACGGGTTATACCTTCGGTCTCAGCTACGACGTTGCCAAATTGAGTAATCCGCAGGTTGCCATCGGTAATTCCGGCGGCGATGTCGTCTTTAACGCCAACACTGCCGGACAGATCGGTTTTTCCGTTACGTCTTTCGCGGGCGGAACAATCGCACCGGGAAATAACAAAGTGCTGGTCAACGTCACATTTACAGTCGCGGCGAACGCTTCAGGTTCAGCGGCGGTCGCGTTTTCGGACACACCGGCACGGCGTAAAATTTCGGGTGCAGACCCGAATACGCCGATTTTACAGCCGACTTATACGGACGGGACAGTAACAGTCCTCGGACCGACGGCAGCTTCGGTCAGCGTTGGCGGACGTGTCTGGACGGCAAACGGACGCGGTATTCAAAACGTCACAATCACTTTGACGAATGCCAACGGCGAATCACGGACGGCAAGAACCACGTCATTCGGTTATTACCAATTCAATGACGTGCCGGTCGGACAAATATACATCATTAGCGCGACAGCCAGACGTTACCAGTTTGATCAAGCAGCGAGAACCTTAAATCTCAACGATGCTGTAGATGAAATCAATTTTGTCGCGCTGCCGTAAAAAGGTGAGATAAAATTCGGCGGTCGAAAAATTTTCGGCTGTCCGTCAAAATAAAGAAGGTGAAGTTCTAAAATTAACTTTGAACTTCACCTTTTTTATTTTAATTCGCAGACTCAACCTCGCCGTCACCCTTTTGATTGAGTAATTTAACATTTTTGATAAACTTAAACGACGATGAATAAAATAATCGGCATTGCCGCCGTCGCCCAAAATTTCGCCATCGGCAGAGACGGCAAACTGCCATGGCATTACCCGGCAGATTTGCAGTTTTTTAAGGAAACAACTGTTGGAAACGCCGTTGTGATGGGTTTTCACACCTGGGAATCAATCGGCAAACCGCTTCCGAAACGCCTGAACATCGTGCTTTCGCGCAGCGCAAAACTCGAAAATCAGGCAGACACTTTATTACTCAGAAGCAAAACGGAAGTAATGGCTTTGGCTAAATATTTAAAGGGCGATTTGTTCATTATCGGCGGCGCGAAAACATATCAAAATTTCGCCGATGTCATTGAAGAATGGATCGTCACGGAAGTTTCTGACGAAGCGAAAGATGCCGATACATTTATGCCGCAGGATTTTTTGATTAAATTTGAAGAAAAGAAAATAATCGAACTGGACGACAAATTGATCGTAAAAGTTTATCAAAGGATAAATTAATGATTCAGGTTTGTGTTAAATGCAATTCGGATAAGTTAATTGAAGATGCGGTTTTAGATAATTCCGGTCAGTCTATTTTCACCGTTGCCGTAGATGAAAAACCCGAAGCTGTAGTTTTCAAACAACGAATTCGCTCCGGCGTTTACGCTCTTGTTTGCGGCAATTGCGGATATATTGAATTTTACGCACAGAATCCGACGCTTTTGTATATTGCATATCAAAACAAATTAAATAACAGTATGTAAGCATTTTTTGTTTTGTAGTTGAATTGATTGAGTGTAAAATCACAGAAAAGTTAAAAGGAGAAAAGATTTATGATGGGCGGAAAAAGTTGGGACGAATGGATCGAGGAATATTCGGAATCGCACACGCATCCGATCAATAAACTGACGCATTCTATTGGGATTCCGATGATTGCCGTCTCGCTTTTGCTGATTCCTTTGTGTCTTTTTGTGACGGGATTTTGGCGAATCTCGTTGAGTTTGTTCGTGGTTGGTTGGATTTTGCAATTTATCGGGCATTATTTTGAAGGCAAGCCGCCCGAATT
Organism: Pyrinomonadaceae bacterium; assembly: GCA_965247805.1. GTDB lineage: Bacteria > Acidobacteriota > Blastocatellia > Pyrinomonadales > Pyrinomonadaceae > JAFDVJ01. The sequence continues at coordinate 131,464 of OZ252034.1, read as the reverse complement.
TATGAAGGATTACCGATTTCTGTTTGTCGGTCTGCGCTGGTGGATCAAGAAAGTTCTCGGTGCCTGAAAAACACGTTGCACCGCTACCGACGCACGAATTTATGCCAATTTAAAAAGCGTGAAACGGTCTAATATTGTTTCACGCTTTTTAAATTTCAGGAAGTCTTAATCTTTTTCGTATTCAAAATCCTTAAACGTCAAATGCTGAATTAATCCCTCGTCGTTGTCGGTCAAATCTATGTCCATTTTCAACTTGTATTTGCCCGAATCAAGATTCAGTTTGTTATAGGGCATAAAGATTTCGAGGTCTTCGAAAACCGTCGGGTCAAAACCCGGCTTTAGAGCCTTGAAAGCGGCAACGCGTCCATCCTTGCCGCGATATTCGCCGATTCCGTCGTTTAAGAAGGTATTATCGGTTTTCTGAAAATAAATCACGACAAAAGAATCAACATCTTTCATATTTGTCACATCAAATTTGAGATGAACCTTCATTCCGAGTTCGTCGTCCTCGGTTTTGTTGTAATCAACCCAGACTTTTTTGAACTTGACTTTAACTTTGTCGGGATCAAAACTCTTATCACTCGGCGATTCGGAGTCTTTTGGAGTAGAAACGACGGCTTTTGTTGCTGACGGACTCGCGGACGGACTGGTCGAAGGCGAAGTGCTTGCCGAAGAACTCGGCGAAGGTGTCGGCGAATTGGTCGTCACGACATTTTTGTTCTTCATCATATTATAGCCGATGATTCCGGCAACCGCGACGAATATCAATAAAAACAAAGCGACGACACCGCCGATGGCGATCAGGATTTTTTTGCTGCCGCTACCGCCTGGTTTTGCGGGCGGAACCATCGAATAATTTTGCGGTTGCTGCGGTCGTCCGCCGAACTGCGTTTCCATACTTTTGCCGTATGGATTCGTTCCCGGATTTGACTGTCCGCTTTGCGAACCGCCGCCGAAATTAACCATTATCGGCGCGTCGGGCAGCGGACTGCCGCAATTCAGACAAAAACGCATATCGTCAGAGTTTTCATTATTACAAGTTTGACATTTTTTCATTAAGTTTTAATCTCCTCATTACAAGACACAAAAAATCGCCACGTTTTGCCGTTATAATATCGTAAAGCGGTGACGTTTCAAAGACGAAACTATTCAAAAAGATTTTTCTTACGGTTAATTTTCGATTAAACTTATAATTTTTCGGAACAAATATTTTGAAACAGACATACATATTGGTTTTAGACATCGGAACTTCGAGCGTTCGCGCCGCGCTTTATGATACGCGCGGCGATGTTTTGCCCGAAACAATGGTCAAAAACGAGCGTCAATTAACCGCAACCGAAGACGGCGGCGCGGAGATTAACGCAGCGGAAGCATTTACGCAAATCGAAAAAGCAATTGACGACGTGCTGGCGAAATCTACGAAAATCGAAGGCGAAATTACGCACGTCGCGGCTTCGTCGTTCTGGCACAGTTTAGTCGGCGTTGATAAAAACGGCAAACCGACGACGAGCGTTTTCGGTTGGGCGGACACGCGCAGCACGAAATATGTTGCGGATTTGCGAAGGAAATTTGACGAATCGGCAGTTCACAATCGCACCGGCGCACGGTTTCATTCGAGTTTTTGGACGGCGAAACTTTTGTGGCTTCGCAAAGATTTTCCAAAAATTTTTGAAAAAACCGACAAATGGCTTTCGTTCAGCGATTACGCGGCTTTGAATTTTTTCGGTGAAACCTTAACGAGCGTTTCGATGGCTTCGGCGACGGGAATTTATAATTTACGAACGAACGATTGGGACACGGAATTGATTAAATTTTTGAAATTGAAACCGGCGAATTTGCCCGCAATCGTCGCTGAAGATTCGCAGACTTTTCGGCTTAATTCAAAATATCAAAAGCGTTGGGAACGCCTCAAAAACGCCGAATGGTTTCTCGCAATCGGCGACGGCGCATCGAACAACATCGGCGCGGGCTGCGTCACCAAAGGCAAAGCCGCGCTGATGATCGGAACTTCCGGCGCAATGCGCGTCGCTTACGCGGGCGATGTGCCGTCGAAAATTCCAAACGGTTTGTGGTGTTATCGCATTGATCGAAAACGAATTATCATCGGCGGCGCGTTGTCGGACGGCGGCGGTTTGTATCGCTGGCTGAAAGACAATTTGAAATTAAACGGCGCGGACGACGAAATCGAATCGGAAATCGAAAAACGCATTCCCGACGCGCACGGTTTGACGTTTCTGCCTTTTCTCGCCGGCGAACGCGGCACGGGTTATCACGAAACGGCGCACGGCGCGGTTATCGGTTTGAAATCGGCGACCGACACGATTGATATTGTTCAAGCCGCGCTCGAATCAGTCGCCTATCGCTTCGCCGAAATCTACGATCAATTAAACAAAGTCGCCAAAATAAAAGAAACCATCGCGTCAGGCGGCGCACTGCGCGAATCGCCCGTCTGGACGCAACTCATATCGGACGTTCTCGCCCACAATCTGAGTTTGCCCGATGTGCGCGAAGCCTCGTCACGCGGCGCGGTTCTGCTCGCGCTCGAAGCAATCGGCGCAATCGAAAGCATCGAAAAACAGGAAACGCCGAAAGGCAGAGAGTTTACATTTGATAAAAAGCGACACGCCATTTATCGTAAAGCAAGGGAAAGACACGAAAAATTTTATAAATTAATAATCGGAAATTAAAACTATGACTGCTGCAAAAACTAAAACGAATATTGACGAACTTTGTATCAACACAATCAGAACCTTGTCGCTCGATGCGATTCAGAAGGCAGAATCGGGGCATCCGGGATTGCCGCTCGGGATGGCTCCGACGGCTTATATTTTGTGGACGAAATTTATGCGTCACAATCCGAAAAATCCGAAGTGGTTTAACCGCGACCGCTTTTTGTTGTCTGCCGGACACGGTTCGATGCTGCTTTATTCTTTGCTGCATTTGACGGGTTATGATCTGCCGATGGAGCAGTTGAAGCAGTTTCGGCAGCTTCATTCGCAAACGCCGGGGCATCCTGAAAATATTTTGACGGACGGCGTGGAGATTACGACGGGACCGCTTGGGCAAGGGTTTGCGAACGGTGTCGGGATGGCGATGGCGCAGGCGCATCTGTCGGCGAAGTTTAATAAAAAAGGCTTTCCCGTGATTGACCATCATATTTACTGTATCTGTTCGGACGGCGATTTGATGGAAGGCGTTTCGTATGAGTCGGCATCGGTGGCGGGACATTTGAAACTGGCGAATTTGATTTATTTTTACGACGACAACAACATCACCATCGAAGGCAACACGAGCATCGCGTTTAACGAAGACGTGACGAAACGGTTTGAATCGGCGGGCTGGCACGTTTTGCAGGTTGACGACGGCAACGATATAAAGGCGATTGAGAAAGCCATTAAAGACGCGCAAAAAATCAAAGACAAGCCGAAATTGATCCGCGTCAAAACGATCATCGGCTTTGGAATGCCGAAACAAGGCACGAACAAAGCGCACTCCGACGCGCCCGGCGCCGAAGCCGTCAAGGAAACAAAACGAAACTTAGGCTGGGACGAAAACAAACATTTTTTCGTGCCGAAAGAAGCGTTAGCCGTCTTCCGTGAAGCCGTCAAATCGGGCGCGAAAGCCGAAAAAGATTGGGAAGCGTTAGTTAAAACTTACGAAAAAGCGAATCCCGAATTGGGCAAAGTTTTAGCCGATACGCGCAAAAACGAACTGCCCGACGGTTGGGAAAAATCTCTACCGAAATTTGAAAACGTCGAATCCGCCGCCACGCGAGCGTATTCGGGCGAAGTCATCAATGCCATCGCCGACACGCTGCCGCAGCTTTTCGGCGGTTCGGCTGACCTCGCGCCGTCGAATAATACAACGATCAAATCTTCGGGCAGCTTCGAGCCGGAAACCTACGACGGGCGCAATATTCATTACGGAATCCGCGAACATTCGATGGGTTCGGAGATGAACGGAATGGCACTTTACGGCAGCCTGATTCCCTACGGCGGCACGTTTCAGACGTTTTCCGACTATATGCGCCCCGCAGTTCGCCTCGCCGCGCTCTCGCATATTCAGGTGATTTTCGTCTATACGCACGACTCCATCGGCTTGGGCGAAGACGGTCCGACGCACCAATCCGTCGAACATCTCGCGGCTTTGCGGGCGATTCCAAACCTCAACGTCATCCGCCCGTGCGACGCGCATGAAACCCGCGAAATGTGGCGAGCCGCGCTTCTCAGCAAAACCACGCCGACCGCGTTTTCACTCTCGCGCCAAAAAGTCGCCGTCATTGACCGTAAAAAATTCGCCGACGCGAAAGGCTTGCACAAAGGCGCATATATTCTCGCCGAAGCCGAAGACAAAAAAGGCAGCGCAAGTGAGCCGAAATTAATCATCATCGCCACCGGCTCAGAAGTCGGATTAGCGATGCAGGCACGCGAACAATTAAACGCTTCGGGAACGCCGACGCGAGTAGTTTCAATGCCGTGTTGGGAATTCTACGATGCACAATCCGACAAATACAAAGAATCGGTTTTACCATCAAAAATCACCGCCCGCCTCATCATCGAAGCCGGCGTTTCGCTCGGCTGGCACAAATACATCGGACTCGCCGGCGATACCGTCACCGTTGACAAATTCGGCGCATCCGGCAAAGCCGAAGACGTTTTCCGCGATTACGGTTTTACAGTCGAGAATGTTGTGAAGAAGGCTAAAAAGTTGGTTTAAAGTGAAAGTTTTTTGATTAATAGAATGCTATGGCTAAAAAAGAACTAAAAGTTTATCTGGATCATCATATTCGGCGTGATAATTTACTTTATAAAAGAGCAAGTTCAGCAATGAATGGAGATGAGCAAATTCAGTATGAAACTCATATTCAGATAAGGGATTTGTTTGGTCCAAGACCGAAAGCCAGACGTTTGCGAAAGCCTGATTTTCAAAGAGCAACCTCTGCTTGGACAGCCAAAGATTGTGCTGATTTACTGGAAGATGTGCTGAAAGAGCAAGTAGTTCCAAGTGTGATTATGTGGCTGAGTCCAGACAATTTGCAGTATGTTTTGGATGGCGGACATAGAATTTCGGTTTTGCTTGCTTGGATAAAAGATGATTGGGGCGATAGATTGTCGTCTGAAGATTATCAAGACCCGGTTCTCGAAGAAAACAGTAAATTAGCTGCAAAACAAGTTAGAGAAGAACTAAAAAAACGTGAAATAGGAAAATTTCAAGAGTATTTGGATGCAGAAGAAACATATTCAAATATCGAAATCGCAAAACGTATTCCAGAACCTGAGATGGACGTTGCCAGTTTGCATTATGCTAAATTAGTTCGACGATGGGATGCTGTAAAAATAGGGTTTCCTATTCAGTGGGTAAAAGGTGATTATCAAAAAGCCGAAGAATCTTTCCTAAAAATTAACAAATCAGGCAGAAGATTATCTGATTGGGAAACTAAACTTGTAGAAAATAGAACTTCCAGTTTCGCTCGAACTGTAATGTCCATTGCCGAAATATCAAATGCAAGTCATTGTTGGACTGATAATGCACCGGAAATCGGCAATGATGCTACATTGAAACAAAAAATAAGCGATATTTTGACAGGCGTTCGCACTCTGCACGAATTATTGTTTGAACCGCCGCACCGAAAACCTATAAAAGATGAAATACAACCTTTAATGGCGACATCTTTGACCAAGCCTGAAACTAAACCGTTTTACTTAGCTGAATTATTGACCATTACAGAAGGTAAAAAAGGTCAAAAACCTGAATGGGAATCGCTAATTAAAAGAGACAAAAATGCAAGGGTAAGTATCATAATCGAAAATGGTTTACTTCTTACTCAACACGCACTTGCAGTTATCAATAACATCTATGGAAGTTCTCCGCGCTCTTTAGCATTGATGCCTTTGGTTTATTTTTATAATCAACAAGGAACTTATGTCAGAAGTCTCTTGTATGGAATGCTTTATTGGCTTAATCACGGCTCCGAAACTCGTGACATACAAAATCGAAAACTTCTTTTCACAGCGCATCGCGCTGCATTTGAAAAAGTTTTAATTGATAATAAATCAACAATTATTCAAAGAATTGCTCGAAGAATTGGTTCAGGTCCAGAGGTGACTTATCCGACTGCGCGATATTTGAACGCATTACTTGAGTTGCTGATTCAATTTAACGATTCAATAGAATCAAACGAATTTCAAGAAACTCACAGAACATTAATCGAAACACTTGGCAAAAAGACCGACGAGGAAAACGAAGCCGAAAAAATTAGTGCAAGCCGCACTTTTCGAGGATTGCAAAAAGACGAAGTGCAGGTTTCTGCTTTTGTTGGAATGTTTCCTAAATGCGGAATTTGTGAAGGGCGTTTTCATCCAAGTCTTGATAATCAAATTGACCATATTCAAGAACACGGAAAAGACGGGAAAACGGTTGTCAGTAATGCAAGAATAACTCACCCGTTTTGCAACAATAATAGAGAAACAATTGAAAAGATAAAAAACGGTCAAACGGTTATTGAACTACCTGCTTTTGAAAATCCAGATAATTTACCAAAAGAAGAACAATTGAAATTTCCGTTTTTTTATGAGGAAATTTATGAGGAAATTTTTCCAGAAGACTTCATTGAGGACGATCAAGACGAAGATTTTGTCGAAGATGAAATTGAAGAATAACTTATTTTGTTGTATCTAGATTTTTCAGATTGTTCGCCGTCAAAATTTGTTTTGCTTCTGATAGTGCATCAATACTAATATCAATCCCGATAGCTTTTCGACCTTCGCCTTTTGCAACGGCATAACTCAACGCCGTTCCGCTTCCGCAAAACGGATCAAGCATAACTCCGTTGGGCGGCAAAGTTGCAGAAATCGGAACTCTTACTAATTCTTCAGGGAATACGGCAATATGTTTTTTAAAATTTGTTGCCGTCGGAACATTCCAAACAGATGATTGAGGCTTTTTGTTATCCGAACATTTAGCCGGAACTGAAACCGCATCAAAATTGTAATAATAACGCCGCTTTAAGACGAAATGAAAAATATATTCGTGCGCTGCCGATGAACGGTCTTTCGTCGGGTCTGGAGTCGGGTTCACTTTGTGCCAAACATTATCGTTACGGACAATCCAACCAATTTCCTGCATTGCAATTGCAAAGCGATGCGGAATTAACAAAAGCTGTTTGGGCTGACAAAGCGGACGTATTCCGGTTCTGTCTTGCGGTCGCGTAAACCGCCGGTTTTTTTGTTTATTATCTACTCCGACCGGCGTTCCTTTGCCGCTCCAATAAGTATCTCCAAGATTCACCCAAAGGCTGCCTTCAGGTTTTAAGACGCGCTGAACTTCCCGAAAAACAGAAACTAATTTTTTTACATATTGCTGTGGAGTTGTTTCCAATCCGATTTGCGCTTCAACTCCATAGTCGCGCTGACCATAATAGGGCGGCGATGAAACCACGCAATTTACTGATTCAGGCGGCAAAGATTTCAACACTTTTTTTGTATCGCCCAATAACAAAGTAATTTTATCAGTTTCAAAAAACAGAGATTTCTTTTTTCTACTCATATCACTTCAAACCTTCTTCATTTTCTCTTTCAACTTTCTTACAAAAACTTCGTTTTCGAGTATTGAACTTTCAATTACGCTCAAACCAACTTCTTTTGTTAGCTTGTTAGCTTCCACAATTCGCCGCAACTCATTATTTATTTGTGCCTGATATTTGGGCGAATCAGGCTGATTTGCCCGTGTCCTAAAAAAATCAAGAATGTCTGAATCAAGAACAATCGTTATTTTTTCACGACCTCTTTTTTGCAGATTTTCCTTTTGTGATGGAATTTTTTTGGACATTTTGTTATACATAAATTTACATATTTTTATGTATAAATCAATATTGAAATTTACATACGAAAAAAACAAAGCGAATTTAGGGAAAATTATGACAACAAAAGAATTTTTAATTGACCAATTTACTTACAATTACGATACAAACAGTTGGTTTGTCGCGTTGGGGAATACTTTCAAAGATTTGTCGGCGGCGGATGCGGCTTGGAAGCCGGACGGTGTGGATAATTCGATTTGGGGCATTGTGCGGCATTTGAATTTTTACAACGAGCAGTTTTTGAGAAAATTTAACGGCGAAACGGTCGAGGAATTGGAAATAGAAAACAGCGAAACTTTTGCGGGCGAGGCAAGCGTTTCGGAAGAAACGTGGCAAGCCGAGATCGAAAGATTCGACCGCGTAATGAGCGGCTGGCGCAACGCGTTTGAAGCGGCGGACGAAGCAAGATTTGAGGAAATGTATAACGAAAAAGACCAAACGAATTGGGCGCAGGTCGTCGGGTTGATGAACACGCACCACGCGCATCACGGCGGACAAATTGTGATTTTGCGAAAATTGCAGGGCAGTTGGGATGCGTCGAAGGGCGTTTCGTGAGCGGAAAACAGGAAGAAATTTAGCCACAGATTTACACGGATGAACACGGATTTAGGCAGGATTAAATCAAACTGATTTGCGGAAAATTATTCGAGTTTAGCGGTTTTTTTCCTCAATTATTTCCTGAAATTTCAGCGCGTCTTCGGTCATATAAATGTTGTTGAAAAAGATGTATGACGATTTGTTTTTCGGCATCATTTCCGCCAGTTCCGCGAGTTCGTCTTCCTCGTATTTGTAACGCCAGCCGGTGCGTCCGTGCAGGCGATAATAACATTTGTCGGGCGCGGTGACGCTGCGGCGTTCGAGCGGGTCAACCGTGTGCCAAAGGTCGAATTCTTCACAGATTTCCTTGACGATTTTATTGCTCCACGCATCGCCGCGCGGTTCCCACGCGAAGTTTAATTTGCCGCGCTTGACTGATGAAAAGAATGTTTTCAAATTTTCGATGTTTTCCGAATACGGCTTAAAACTCGCCGGACACTGAAACAAAATCGTTTTTGCCTGCAACGCTTTAGCGCATTCCAGAGTCATCTCCCAACCTTCGCGGACGATTGCCGTCGGCTTGAAATATCCGGCTTCGGCGCGTTCGGTTTCGGTCAAAACTTTCTTTAATCGTTTGTAAGTCGGGCTTTTCGATTCGTGCGTGATGAGCTGCCACGCTTTGATGGCGAATTCAAAATTTGCGGGAACCTGCTCGCGCCATTTTTCGAGCGTTTTGATCTGCGGCGGCTGGTAAAAAGTGTGCTGAACTTCGACGCAATCGAGGATTTCGGCGTATTCCGCTTTGTTTGAGCGAAAGCCGCAAGTGCCGATTTTTATTTTGCTTTTCATAAATTTTCTTAAAGATGATTTTGAGATGCGGATTAATGCTTGTCAATCAAATACTTGATTGGCAAAAATTGATACTTTAATCCATTGCACTCGGATTTTGCACACAACTCTGAATAAAAATCATTCGGCAATTGCGTCAGGCGATTTTTTTTGGCTCAATAAAGACAGATGGCTGATGAGAAAAAAGAATCGGGCGGCGAGTCGAAAACGGCGATATTTGCGGCGATTATCGGAAATCTTTTGATTGCCGTGACGAAATTTATTGCCGCCGCATTTACGGGAAGTTCGGCGATGCTGTCCGAAGGCATTCATTCGGTTGTGGATACGGGCAACGGTCTGCTGATGCTTTACGGCTTGCGTAAAAGCGCGAAACCGCCTGACAAAGCGCATCCGTTCGGACACGGGCGCGAGCTTTATTTCTGGTCGTTTGTCGTGGCGATCAGCATTTTCGCGGTCGGCGGCGGCGTTTCGATTTACGAAGGCGTTTCGCATCTGCGGCATCCGGTCGAAATCGAAAATCCGTTTTGGAATTACGTCGTTCTCGGTTTTTCAGTTGTTTTTGAAGGCATTTCTTGGATTTACGGCTGGCGGGCATTTCGCAGCACGAAAAAAGGCAAAGGCGTTTTCGAGGCGATTCACGTCAGCAAAGATCCGACGAATTTTACGGTCGTTTTAGAAGATTCGACCGCGCTCATCGGTTTAGTAATTGCGTTTCTCGGCGTATTTTTCGGGCAGTATTTCGGTTTTCCTTATCTCGACGGCGTTGCTTCAATTTTAATCGGCGTGCTTTTATGTTTAGTCGCGCTGCTGCTCGGCTACGAAACGAAAGGTTTATTAATCGGCGAATCGGTTGATCCGAAGACGATTGCGGGCGTTCGCCAGATTGCCGAAACCGAACCGACGGTTGAAAAAGCGGTCAAAGTTTTAACCATCCATTTCGGTCCGAGCGAGGTTTTATTAACCCTCGAACTCAAATTCGTCAAAGGCATTTCCGCCACCGATTTGCGCGTTGCCATCCGCCGCATCGAACTCGCCGTGCGCGAAAAATTCCCTGAAATTACACGCGTTTATTTTGAGGCGGAATCTATCTCAGTCCAAGAAATAAAGGAACGCGCCGGAACGTAAAGGCAAGAAGATTTAAATGCAAGCAGATGCACAAACATCCAAATAAAAATCACCGAATCGGTTCGCGCAAAATTATTTCGGCGGTTTGACGGGCGATTTCGGCGGCGTTCGGGTTTGAATTTTTGAGTTGCGAGATTTGCCGCAAGGCTTCGCCGGTGCGTGAGAGCAGGCGCACGAGGTCACCTTCTTCCGCTTTTGTGCGAAAAACCAGTTCATCCCAATTCATTCCGTCCGCCCAACTTTCCGCCGTTGCCGCCGCCGACAGATTTATTTCTTCGGCAGGTTCGACACCTAGTTTCCATTCAACGCCTGAAACTTCGTGGATGATGTCTTCAAATTCGGTTATCACGTCCATAATCCGGTCGGAAAGCCGTAGTTCGCCGAAATTTCGGTCTGAATCCGCCGCGAGCGAAGCCATTAGAGCCGCAACGTGCTTGGGTTCGAGTTTGTCGAAAATGCCGCGACTCAAGGCTTCGCCGACCAGAAGCGGTCGGTCAACGCGCACGTCCGCGAGCCATTTGCCGCGTTCCGTGACTTTTTGCGACGGAAAATCGAGGTAGCCGAAATGATGCAAAACCTGGGCGCGATGCTCGAACGGTAGCCAGATTTCGCCGCGCAAAATTTCAATATCGCGCGATGTTCGCTCAAGAAATTCCGCGTCGTCCCAATTTTCCCACAAAAGCTGATGCGCCCGCCGGTTGGCATCTTCGGTCAAGTTTTGCGGTAAAAACCCTTCAACTTGCCGGTTGAGAATTTCGACTGCTTCGTCCGCGTCGGAGTTTTGCTGTGAAAGTTTCGGTTCGTCGAGCGCGGAATTTTTGCCCGCATCAATATCGTCAAACGCTTCGTCGAGAGATTGCGCTTCGAGCCGGTAAATTTTCTCGAAAACGCGCCCGATGTGCGGCAGCGAAAGCGTCGCGCCCTGACCGTCGTCGCGCATTGCCGATATTTTGTCGCCGAAAACATTCAGGACTAAAAACAAACGCTTGCTGTTGCGGCTTTTCGTGACGATTCTGCCGATTTCGACGTTTTCGCGCAGCCAGTTAACGCGAACTTCGGCGCGGGTATTCGGCAAATTCGATTGCAGACGAAGCCGCGCATTCGTCAGTCTTTCAAAACCGCGCACGGTTTCTAAGTTGAAGCCGAATTCGTTTCCCGCGAGCCTTTTTTGGATTTCATTTTCGCGTTTTTCGGTCAATCTTTCGAGTTTGACAATCTGCGCGGCAGTTTCACGGAACGCAAAACTCTTTTCGGCGATTTCACGAACCTGCGCGAAACTGCCAAATGCGTCGAGCAGATTCAAAAGCGATGTGTAAGTGGCACGAAACTGACTATTTAAAGCGTCAGGCGGAGATTTAAGAAGTTCGGCGATCTTCGGCGGATTTTGAAAATTGCTCGGCGCAAGTATGACGAAACCGACATTATCTTTGCCGCGTCTGCCGGCTCTGCCCGTCATTTGCTGAACTTCCGAGGCTTTCAGCGAACGCCAGCCGTCGTTGCCGCGCGTGTCGGCGTTTGTAATCACAACCGTTCGCGCCGGAAAATCAACGCCCGCCGCGACCGTCGCAGTTGCGAAAATCGCGTCCAAAAGTCCCGCGGACATCATCTTTTCGATGAGCAGCTTCCACGCCGGAATATGTCCCGCGTGATGCGCCGCGACACCTGCACGAAGCAGTAATTTGCGATGTTTGTGCGTTTTTATTTCGGGGTTTTCGATCAGATATTCCTGAAAGATTTCGAGCCGCCGCGCTTCTTTTTCGGCATTTGTCTTCTGCGCTTTATCGGCGGCGACTTCGAGCGCGGCTTCGTCGCAACGCCTCCGCGTCGGCATAAAAACAATCGCCGGCAAAAGATTATAGCCGCGCAAAGCAGTAATCAATTTCGGCGGCGGAATTTCAGGTAATTTGAATTTCAAAATTTAATCAGCGCAGAGCGAGTTTTCCGGTTGCGACTTTTTGAGACATTTTTCCGTTAGATTTAGCAGATTTTGATTCTTTAGTTGAAAGATTGACTTTTGAAAAATCAATCAAAGTTACCGGAATTCCTTCCGTTTCCCAGTCGGTTTCGATTTCGATTTCGATTTCCGCTCCGTTGTTGATTTTTTCAAATCTTTTCAATAAATTTTGACTTTTGACAACCGCCGAACCACGCCAAAGTTTTTCTTTTCCTTCCGAGCCGTTCAGAATTTTGTCAAAATAAATTCGCGTCAAACCTTCTGCCGATTTGCGGATTTCAACAAATTTTACCGATATTCTATCTTTTTCAACCAACATTTTTCTACTCCTGCATTTGCCTTGAAACAAAATCGAGAATCTCCGCATCGGACAAATCCCTTTTGTCTTCCGGCGTTGTTCCGTCGCCGTCAAGCCAAATCGTCTTTTCATAATACAAATCAAAAATTGCTTTTTGATTGTATTCGTTTCCGAGCGCAACGGCAACATTTTCGTCTGTCGTCACGACACAGACATCCAAATAAGTTCTGCCTTCGTGCGGCTCAAACCAAGTTCCGACCGCGCAGAACGAATGTTTCAACAACTCCACATTTGTTTTCACGAAATTGCGGACAATTTGTTCCGGCAAATATCGTGCCTTAAACGTGCGGCTGACTTCGGTAAAAACACTAACTGAAAACAGTTTTTGTTTCAACAAACTTTCCGCTTTTGCATTGACGGTCGCACCTTCGTTTTGACTGTGTAAATCAATTATTTTTTTGACAATTAATTCAATCTTTTCCGGTGATAGTTCGGTTATCAAATTTTTGTCCTGACAAAATCAAGTTATCTTGCCTGTTAATTTTTGTTAGTTTGATAAATCGTTTCGACTATAAACACATTTTTCAACGATTGCAAAGACTTTAAAGGTTAGCGGAAAATTTCGACGCGATTGAAAATTACCTCAACGCAAATTCATTTTAGAATTTTAACACGACGACGCAAAGGTTTTATTTGAAAGAGATTTCGTAGATAATGTGAAAATGAATGAAACACTTTCGCGTTGGCACGAGTTTGCCGCAACGCAAAACGCTGATATTTTAGACGAAGTTTTAGCGACGGACGTAAAATTTCACTCGCCGTTTGTCTGGAAACCCAAAGACGGCAAAACGATGACAATCGTGATTTTAACGACTGTTACCAAGGTTTTTGAAGATTTCAGATACGTCCGCGAAATCTGCGACGGGCAAAATTTCGCGCTCGAATTTGAAGCGCGAATCGGCGAATTAACCTTGCGCGGTGTTGATCTGATTGAACTTGGCGATGACGGGAAGATTGTTGATTTTGAAGTAATGATTCGTCCCGCCAACGCCTTGCAAGCACTCGGAATGGAAATGGGCAAACGTCTGCAATTATAACGGTCGGGGCGCAATCCGTCCCGGTTGCACTGAGCGTTTGCTTCAAACGCGAAAAAGCGTTTCGCTGACTTTCAGTTTGAAAATAATGTGAGCTTTTTTCGTGTCGAAGCGGCACTCAGTGCAACCGGGACGGATTGCGCTCCGACGCGCTCTGCGACTTTTAGCGTCTTCGGCGTTCAAAACGGTTTTCCTGCACGGCAAATCGTTCGAGGTCGCGGTTGAATTTCCCCTCTTCGTTGAACAGCGGAAAAAGCTGCGTGTTCGGCGCGAGAAATCCGGCGCGGAGTTCGACGGGACGCGAACCGGCGCGGTTGATGACTTTGACTTTGACACCGCGCACGTCCTCGATCCACGCGGCAAATTCGTCGGCGTTGCCGATGGTCGCGGACAGTAGAAGCAGGCGAATGCGCGGCGGCGACAAAATAATCGCTTCTTCCCAGACGTGTCCGCGTTCTTCATCGGCGAGGTAATGCGCTTCGTCCAAAATCACGAAATCGGTGCGGACTTGTTCACCGCTGCGGAGTGCGTCAAACAGTTGATTGCGATAGATTTCCGTCGTCCCGACGATGAGCGGCGCGTCCCAATTTTCCTTGCGGTCGCCCGTTAAAATCCCGACGTTTTCAAAGCCGAATTCCGCGCTGAATTCCTGATATTTTGAATTTGTCAAGGCTTTGAGCGGTGTTGTGTACCACGCGCGCTTCCCCTGTTCGAGCAGTCTTCGGATTTCTTCGCGGGCAATCCACGTTTTGCCGCTGCCGGTCGGCGCGGTCACGAGAACATCTTGCGTTTCAATCGTTTGCAGTGCTTCGATCTGAAAATCGTCCGGCACAATCGGTGTCGGTTCAGGCGTTCCGATGCCGCCGAGCAGTCTTTCAACAGCGCGTTTCTGTGACGGATTCAGTTCCGTCGGGCGTTCTTCGATGAAACTTTTCTCTGCAAGTTCTCGTTTGAAATTTCGTTCATTATGCTGGCTGCTGTTTGAACGAGATTTTCCGCGATTGTTTCGTTTGCCGTTTTTTGCGTTGCGTGAGCGAGTCATTTTAAGGCAATCTTAAAGGTTTTATGCCGGAAAGTCGAATGCTTCCAATTTGCGGCTGAAAGTGATAAAATGGCAAATTGCTTCGCAACCGATTCAGTTGTGAAGGCATCTATTATTAACGGCAAGTTTTATCGCTGATTTTTAATATTCAATATTTAGACGGTTATAAAGAAGTATGCAAGAGCAGGAATTATTTCAAAGCTACGAGATTAAAAACTGGGATTTCAGTCCGCGAATTTATAAAATTGCAGCAACGGCGGCAATCTGTAACATTCTCGCGCTTTTAATTGTCGGGCAAACCAATCTTTTGACAAAAAAAGGCTGTGACAGTCCGCTTGTCGGCAGAGTTTGTCAGGTCATTGACACGCTCTATGTCGGCACCACAATTTTGTCAACGGACACCGAAACTGCCAGCGTAGATTACACCAAAACCGAACTCTCGCCGGATGACGAAATTACCTGGATTGACCAAACCGGAGCTGAAAAATTTAATTATCCCGAAGGTTATTTCGGACAGTCGAATCCTGAACTGACAGCAATTAATCAAGAAGGAATGTCGCCGATTGAAAACGGGTATTTTCCAAATATTCCGGGCATTCCGAATTCGATGAATCCGACAATTAACGGCGGAACAGATTTATTAAGCAAACCGCAAGAGTTACCTAAAACCAACCGCAACGCAGTCAAAGGCGGCATTCCCGATTCGCCTTTTTCGATTGGCGGCAGTAACAATCCGACAATTTATCGTCCGAAAACTCAAAAGATGCCGTCTTGGAAAAATCCGACGATAAATAAGAATCCGACAATATCAAAAAATTCGCCGAAGACGCTACCGAACTTAACGCCTGACAATCCGACTGAGGCGACTGTCAAAAATCCGAACAGCAATAAAAACGTGACTCCGAAACCGTCACCGACCCCGGTCAACGATGATGTGGCGCAGCAGGACGACAACGGAATTTTCAAAAACAAAAAACCATTGACTGATTTTGCTGACAAAGCAAAAGAAGATGTCAAAAATATTAAATTAGATGCGCCTTTTGCAGTGACGGTGACGGCAGATTTGGATTATGGCAAAGACGGCAAAACCGTAATTTTGAAAAATCCGAAGTCAGTTAAAACAGATTCGCCGGCGACGAACGATCCGGCAATGGCAAAACTCGCGCAGGAAGCAATTTTAGCAGTCGGCGACAGCGGCTGGCTCGGTTATCTGAAAATTTTGGGCGTTAAGAAAGTAACATTTATACTTTCGCAAAACGACACTGAATTGACTGCAAAAATTCTCGGTGAACAAAAGGACGAAAATGCCGCAAAAACGACGGCGAGCGGACTCTATACATTTATTCAAATCGGACAGAAAAAAGCTGATGGTGACGAAAAAGTTTTGTTGGAAAGGGCAACAACAACGTATGAAGGAAGATCGCTTGTTTTGAATTTTGTGATTGAAAAGCCAATCGCACAGGAAATGATTACTCGTAAATTAAAGGAAGCCGAAGAAAAGCAAGCCAAAAAGCAAAGTTTGGAACAGGTGACGGAGAGCAATAAAACAGCAACTATTAAATGAACAGATTTGTAAAATTATTTTTTCTTTTATGCGGCGTGAGTTTGGCTCTTGCCGCATTGCCTGTTTTCGCACAGCAAGATGCGAACGGCATTGTGATTAACAAAAAACCGCTCAGAGATTTTAGCGAATCGGTTAAAGATAAAGTTGCAAGAAAGGAAGTTGATTTGGACAAGCCGTTTTTGGTCGAACTCGAAACTGTTTTAATCAAAGACGGTAAATTTGATTCGACGAAATCTAAATTTATCCGAAGCGAAGGCGACGCGAAAATGATTGAAATCGCTAAACAGGGAATATTGGCGATTGGCGATAGCAGTTGGTTTGGTTATTTGCATATTTTAGGCGCGAGAAAGATTAATTTCATTATTACTCAAGATGAAAACACCATTTCAGCAACAATCAAATCAGAAGTTGAGGACGAAACAAGAGCTAAAATTTCCGCAAGCGGATTAAATACAATAATTCAAATAGGGAGAAATCAAGTTAAAGGCAAAGAGGAAAAAGTTTTATTAGACAACGTAAATGTCACATTCAAAGAAAAACAATTTATAATCAATTTTGATCTTCCAAAACTTTTCGCCCAAGAAATGATAAAGCATAGATTACAGGGAAACGAAAGAAAAGAAACAATACCGAACGGCAAATAGAATGAACAACCGCAAAAACTACAATTCGATAGTTTTTCTGACGACACTGAGCGTTTATCTCGGCTTGGTGTTGGCGGGCGGCGCAGTGCCTTCGGTGTTGGCACAGGCGGCGACGACGCGCGGGTTTGATATTAAAAACGAGATTGTTGTCGAGGATGATTTAGACAAAAAACCGAATGACGAAAATCTGGTTTTTACTGTTTCGACAAATGATTACTTAAATAACTTTAGAGATATTGTTGAAGATTTACAAAAATATCATCAAAACAAGGGAATTGATTTATATTCCGACGTATTTGACCTTGAATGGTATGCTTCAATCTCCTGCAATTCTGCCGGTGAAATTGATGCTGCCGGCGGAATTCTAAGAAATGTCGAACACGCGCAGATTGAGCGTGCTATTAATTCTAATGTCCTCAGTTTTTTTAAATGGGAAACTGATTGTGATTCAGACGCTCAAACTACCCAAAAAGAGCAAATTACAAGTAAAAGTAAAGCAAAGGTTTCATACGACTTATCTCATTTTTCCGTGGAACTGTCCTTTACAAAGGTGACACCGCAAGCAGCGAAACTTTTTGCAGAAGATTTGCGGGAAGCTCATCAAATTTATAAAGTTAATGAGAAAGATGTTGTCACTGACACAGCTTATCAAAATACACAAATAAGGGCGGAAAACAACCAGGTTTTCATTGTTACACGACTTCCCCGCGCCTCAATAGACGATTTACTTGCCAAAAAAGACGCGCAGTAACGGCGGCGAGTGAAGGCGAAGAATTTATACTTTCCAATCAATTCGCCTGAACTTTAATAATTTTATAATTTAATGTTTTGAGTCAATATTTCAGTGTGTTTTCCGCCGGCGAAACGCGGCGGGAACAAACTAAAGTTTGAACTCAAAACGAAAATAACGAGGAATTTTATGGCAGTTAATAGTTTTGCAGACAAAATAGTTAAGAAGATTTTCGGCAGCAGCAGCGACATTTTTTTGAAGAAGATTCGCCCGATTGTTGACCAAATTAATGCGCTCGAACCTTCGATGCAGCGGCTTTCGGATGAAGAATTACAGGCGAAAACAGAAGAGTATAAAGCGCGAATCCAAAGCGCACTCGACGGCATTAACGATAAAGAAGAACGCCGCAAACGTGAACAGGAAATTTTGAACGAAATTTTGCCCGAAGCGTTTGCGACCGTCCGCGAAGCGTCCGTGCGCGTCACGGGAATGCGTCATTTCGACGTGCAATTGATCGGCGGAATCGCGCTCCATCAAGGCAGAATCGCCG
The DNA here is from genome assembly GCA_965247805.1 of Pyrinomonadaceae bacterium. Lineage (GTDB taxonomy): Bacteria > Acidobacteriota > Blastocatellia > Pyrinomonadales > Pyrinomonadaceae > JAFDVJ01. The sequence continues at coordinate 113,219 of OZ252034.1, read as the reverse complement.
AGATGCGGACGGGCGAAGGTAAAACGCTTGTTTCGACGCTTCCGGCTTACTTAAACGGTTTGACCGGACGCGGCGTAAATGTCATCACGGTCAATGATTATCTCGCTTTGCGCGACTCGGATTGGATGGGCAAGATTCACACTTTTCTTGGGTTGTCGGTCGGCTGTATCCAAAACGATATGGACGATTACGAGCGCAAAGAAGCCTACGCGAGCGACATTACTTACGGGACGAACAACGAATTCGGCTTTGATTATCTGCGTGACAATATGAAATTCGACGTTGAAAGTCTTGTTCAGCGCGATCATTATTTCGCGGTTATTGACGAAGTTGACTCGATTCTGATTGACGAAGCGCGCACACCTTTGATTATTTCGGGCGCGTCGGACGAAGCGACCGACAAATATTTCACGGCAAACGAAATTATTCCAAAACTCGAACGCGGACATAAAGACGAAGAAACCAAAGTGACAACCGGCGATTATCTGCTCGACGAGAAAAATCATTCAGCGGTTTTAACTGAAGGCGGCGTAACCAAATCCGAAAAACTTCTCGGTATTTCCAATCTTTACGATCCGGCGAATATGGAAATGCTCCACTGTCTCGAACAGTCACTCAAGGCGCATACGCTTTACAAAAAAGATCATCATTACGTCGTGCAGGAAGGCGAAGTCATCATCGTTGACGATTTCACCGGACGTTTGATGGCTGGTCGGCGTTGGTCGGACGGTTTACATCAGGCGGTCGAAGCGAAAGAAGGTGTCAAAATCGAGCGCGAAAATCAAACGCTAGCGACGATCACTTTGCAGAATTACTTCCGAATGTATGAAAAACTTTCGGGGATGACGGGAACCGCCGAAACCGAAGCCGAAGAATTAGGAACGACTTACGGCTTGGATGTCGTCATTATTCCGACAAATCGTTCGATGATTCGCAAAGATCATTCGGATATGATCTACCGCACTCTGCCCGAAAAATGGGACGCGGTGATTGACGAAATTAAGGAACTCTACGCGAACGGACAGCCGGTTTTGGTCGGAACTGTTTCGGTTGAAAACTCAGAATTAATCGCTGAAAAATTAAAGAAGATCGGTATTCCGCACAATGTTCTGAACGCGAAGTATCACGAACGCGAAGCCGAAATCGTCGCCCAAGCCGGACGCAAAGGCGCGATCACGATTGCGACGAATATGGCTGGACGCGGAACCGACATTCTGCTCGGCGGCAATCCCGAATTTCTCGCCAACGATTACCTCAAACGGATGGAAATCAACCCGGACGAGGCAACCGAAGAGCAATTTGAAGAACAACTGCGAAAAGCCAAAGCCGTCGTTGAAGCCGAACACAAAGAAGTTGTCGCGGCGGGCGGTTTGCACATTCTCGGAACTGAACGACACGAATCGCGGCGCATTGACAATCAGCTTCGCGGTCGCGCCGGACGACAGGGCGATCCGGGAAGTTCGCGGTTTGTTTTATCACTCGAAGACGATTTGATGCGGATTTTCGCGGGCGACAAGGTTCGTTCGATGATGGAATGGCTCGGAATGGAAAAAGGCGTTGCCATCGAATCGAAAACCGTTTCCAAGCAGATCGAACGCGCCCAGAAAGCTGTCGAAGCGCGTAACTTTGAAACGCGCAAACACGTTCTCAAATACGACGACGTGATGAACAAACAGCGTGAAACAATCTATGGTTTGCGCCGTCAATTGATGTTTGAACCCGAACACCGCGAATATCTTTTGGGCGAAAACGGCGTGGCGCGTGACCTGCTTCACGATTTGACGCAGAGTTTCCTGAGTCCGCAAGTTTCGCCCGACAAATGGGACGTTGACACCTACGCGGCGGAAATCGAAAGCATCTATGCGGTTGATCCGGCGGTTGATGCAGGCGTTGATTTCAAACGAATGAATGCCGATCAGGTCGAAAATGCAGTTTGGAAAAAAGCATCGGAAGATTACGCCGAGAAGGAAAAACTCGCGGGCGGCGAATCGCTGCGGGCGTATGAGCGTTACATTATGCTCAACATTATTGACTCGCAGTGGAAAGACCACCTGCTCTCGATTGACCATTTGAAACAAGGCATCGGACTTGTCGGCTACGGGCAAAAAGACCCGCTCGTCGAATACAAAAAACAGTCGTTCGATATGTTTCAGGATATGCTCGACCGCATTGACACCAATACGAGCAAGGCGTTATTTAATCTTGAAATCGTCGTCAAAGACGAACAGGAAGAAATCGAACGCCTTGAACGTCTCGAACGTCAACGCGCCCGCAAACAAGCGGCAGGAATGGCTTTCACCGGCGCAATGGCAACCGCGACCGTCGCCGGCGACACCGAAGAAGTTCGCCACACACCATTCAAACGCGACCAGCCGAAGGTCAAACCGAACGACCCGTGCTACTGCGGCTCCGGCAAAAAATTCAAAAAATGCCACGGCGCAGGGATGTAAAGGAAAAAGGTAAAATGGCAAAAGCGGAAGAGTTTTAACAGTCTTCCGCTTTTTTTTCTTGTCGGCGTTTGAAACCTGAACTATAATTTGACTTTCTGAATGAACAAGGGAAAATTTATGAAAACTCTTTACAACATCACTTTGCTGTGCGCTTTGCTGTTTTCCGCGAGCGTTATTTTTGCTCAAAATTCCGACCGCGAAAAAGGAATTGAATTTTTCAAAAAAGGCAGTTACAAGGAATCTGTCGAAACTCTTAAAAAGGCGGTCAAAGTTGCGCCGGACGATGTGCAGGCGCAGACTTTTCTCGGAATGTCGCAGTTAAAAATCGGCAAATTAAAGGATGCTGAAAAAACGCTCGGTAAAAGTCTTGAACTGAATCCGAATCAGGCTGACGCGCACAAGGCACTCGCGTATGTTCTTCTTCTGCGGAACAAATTAAAGGAATCGTTAAAACAAATCGAAGCATTGACGGCGTTAAATGCGATGGACTCCGAATCTTACTACATTCGCGGTTGGGCGAAATTAAGGCTCGGCGACAATGACGAAGCCCTCGACAATGCTGATCAATCCGTCAAACTCAATCCGAAATTTGCGAACGCTTATTTATTAAAGGCGCAGGCGATGATGAACCGCCGAAGCAATTCGACCGATTACAAACGAATTGCCGCCGAATACGGCAGCGCGGCTGACAACATCGGCAAGTTTATTCTGCTGACATCGGCTTCACCCGACAACGTATTTTGGCGCGGACAGCAGGAAACTTTGAAAATATTTGCCGCTTATTACACCGAAAAAGAAAAGAATAAGGATTCCGACACGGAAGACAAACCTGACGCAAACACTACGCCGATTAAAATTTTGACAAAACCGCGAGCAAGCTACACCGATAAGGCGCGACAAGCCGGAGTTTCGGGAATAATCAGGCTTTTGGTCGCTTTTACGGAAAGCGGAAAAGTCGAGCATGTCCTTGTTTTAACGAGTCTCGGCTACGGCTTGGACGAAGAAGCGATCAAAGCCGCGCGCGGCATAAAATACGAACCTCAAACCCGCGACGGAAAACCCGTCACAACGGTCAAACCCGTCGAATATTCTTTCACGATTTATTAAAAGAAATTTTTATGAAAAAACTTTACAATATTTCACTGTTTACTATTCTGTTATTTACGGCAAGTATTGTTTTCGCCCAACAAACCGACCGCGAAAAAGGAATTGATTTTTACAATAACGACGAGTATCGGAAAGCTGTCGAAACTCTGCAAAAGGTTGTCGAAACAGACCAAAAGGATCAAAAATCATGGCTTTATCTCGGAATGAGTCAGGCAAAATTGAAAAACAAATCACAAGCCGCAAAAACATTTAAAAAAGCCGATAAGATTTCTAATCCGGCAATAGAACCGGATAAAAATATAATAGGAGTAAAAATTGTTTCAAAACCACGAGCCGCTTACACAGATGAAGCACGCTCCAGCCTAACTCAAGGAACAATTAAACTGGCAGTCGAGTTTGGCGCAGACGGTTCGATAAAAGCGATTTTTCCTTTTCAAACTCTGCCTTACGGATTAACTGAAAACTGTGTCGAATCAGCCAAAAATATAAAATTTGAACCCGCGACGAAAGAGGGCAAGGCATATTCAGTAATTAAAATTATCAGTTATAGTTTCACAATTTATTAATTGATTTTAAGTTTACGAATCTCAACTTTGTCCTGCATTTCGGCGGGTAAAATTAACTTTAGAGAATTTTCGCCTGCTTCGTTTTTGGTCAGTTCGACTTTGAGATTTTCAGAATGAAGGGTTTCAAAAAGCGAACGTGCGCCATAAAGAATGACGGTAGCAGTTTTGCTGCCGGTTTCGGTTTTGACCGGGACGAGATAGATTTTTTCGATGCGCTTTTCGCCGATGTGAAATGTGACATCAACAACGGTCGTGTCAATTAACCTGACTTTCGGACTGACGACGTTGAGCGAAACTTGCTGCGTAGTGAAATCTTCCTGCCGATCTTCGACGTTGATTTTTTCGGTCGGTATCGAATCGAGCGGCTTGATAAAACTTTCGGGTCCGCGCACCCGCACAGTCGGCGGCGCGGTCGGTGCGCCGTAAATCTCAAAATTGTCCGCCACGCCGCCTTCGGTTTCGGCTTTGACCGGAACGTCGCGTTCGATGACCTTTTCGAGTTCGACGGCGATTTTGCTCGGCTGAATTTCTTCGAGTTTGAAGCCGACCGGCAGTTCGATATTGACGTTTTCAGGTTTAATCTGCACCGTCCGATTGCCCGACTGAACATCGGTCAAATCAACCGTGACGGCTAAATCACGCGGATTCAACTGGTCAATCTTGCTTTTGTCGCCGGTGATTTTAAGGTCAACCTCCGTCACCGGCGAATTGGTGATTTCGAGTTCGTTGGCGACACGCAAATTTAGCGGAACGCTCGTAAAACGGCGCGAAGTCGGCGAACGAAGTCCGGTTACGCCGAGCCACAAAGCCAGCGTAATAATCAGCGCGACCAGTTTCATCAGCCAATCATCGAGAAAAACTTTGTGCAGCAGCCGCGCCCCAAATGTCTTCTGTTCTTTCTCGAAAAATTTTTCAGTCGGGAAAAGCATTTTAATTCCAGATTCCAGATTTCAGATTCCAGATTCCAGATTTCAGATTCCAGATTCCAGATTAAAACAATTTGGAATTTGAAATCTGAAATCTGAAATTAGCCAACCGTAATCTCCGTTTCCGGTTCCTTCATTGTTTTAGTTTGTTCGCGCTTACGTTCAATCACGAAAATCTCCATTGCGCTCAACAGTAAACTGCGAAGCTGGGTCGTATCAACATTGCGTTTCATTACGCCGTTTTCGACATAAGTAATCAAACCGGTTTCCTCGGAAACGACGACCGAAATCGCGTCCGAACCTTCCGTCACGCCGATTGCCGCGCGATGCCGCGTGCCGAGTTCACGCGAAATTCCCGGATTTTTCGTCAGCGGCAAAAATACCGAAGCCGCCGCGATTCGTTCGCGCTGAATAATGACCGCGCCGTCGTGCAGTGGCGTGGACGGATTAAAAATCGTCACGAGCAAATCGTAACTGAGTTTTGAATCAAGCTGAACGCCCGCGTCGGTGAAATTTCGCAAACCGACATCACGTTCGATGACGATTAACGCGCCGGTTTTTTCCGAAGCGAGCGTCGTTACTGCCAAGACGACTTCATCATAAATCGTTTCGCCCAAATTGCCGCGCTGTCTTCGCAAGATCGGAAAACGCAGACGATTGCCGAAATAAATCAAGGCTTGGCGAATCTCCGACTGAAAAAGAATGATTATTGCAAAGCCGATATACGGCACGACCGAGCGCAAAACCGTTTCGAGCGTCGTCAATTCCTGCGCGACTGCGAGCCAGTATAATAAACCGAGCAGAACCATTCCAACAACTGTCGGCACGGCGCGCGTGCCGCGCAGCAATCGCAACACGACATAGACGATAATAAAAACCAGCGTCACGTCGAGGACGTTTCGCAAAGTATTTATATTTGGAATGTAATCAGTTATCTGCATCGCCGAATTCCCCGATTATCATATCAATTTTCGGAGGAGATTGGTCAGTTTTTCCTGCGTTTGGTGAATTAGAAGTTAAACCTGAATTCCCTTTTTAACAGACGCGAAAATTTACCGAAATTTGCCGCTGAGGAGAAAATCTGCGCCAAACAATCCCTCTTACGATGCAGATTAAGATGTGTTTGGATTGCTTAAGTTAAAATTAAAATGTGAAGACAGCGAAAGGTCACTAATTTCAAAGTAAATTTTGCGAATAAAATCAATCAACCGCAATCATCACATCGCTCGCTTTGACGACGGCGTAAACTTCTTTACCTTCCGTCAGATTCAAGCGTTCCGCCGAATCTTTGGTGATGATCGAAACAACTTCCGTGCCGTTTGAAAGTTCGATGACGATCTGCGAATTAACCGCGCCGTCCTCGACCGATTTAATTTTTCCCTTTAACGAATTTCTCGCGCTGATTTGCATAATGTTTCAATTATAAGATTTATAAATTAAATTTCCACATAAAATTTGTATAATTGAGTCGAATGTTTATTAGTAATTACTTCCGCGTCGTTAATCATTGATTTTCGACTATAAATTTTCCAATAGCGATTGCGCCTCGCGTTTATAACCTTCGTCCTCGCGTTCGTGATTGATGTTCGGCGACGTATTTAAAATCCATTGGAGATGTTCACGCGCCTGAGTTTTGTCGCGGTTTGAAATGTATGCTTCGGCGAGAAAAAGACGGTTGAGAAAGAATTTTGGACCCAAATTCACCGCTTTTTCGAGACATTCGACCGCTTTTTTCGCGCTGCCGACGGAGAACGGAAAACCCGGAGCTTTCGTGTAAAGCCTGCCGAGAACGCGCCAAGGTCCGCCGTAAAAATAATTTTCGTCCAAATCTAAAGCCTTTTCAGCCGCTTCCTTGATCGGCGAAATCATTGCCAGACTTTGCATAATTCCTTTCTCCTGACCGTAAGAACCGGAATTGACCGCGAGCCAGAAATTCGATTCGAGCGAATCTTCGTTGATCTCGATGCCCGTTTTTCCGCATTCAACGCCTTCGTCGAAAAAAGCGAGTTTATCGTCCGCATCATCCGCATATTCGCCGAGCCAGTAATTGATTTCCGACAACAATCCATACGCCCAATCGCACTCCGAATCTTTTTCGACAATTGCAAAAAGCTCATCCCGCGCCGTTTCAAGATTTTCCTCGTCGAGTTCGCGTTCGTCAATCAGTTTTCTAACTTTTTGGAAAATTTGTTCGTGTTTCATACCGTTTATCATAAACGCGAGTTCAAAAAAATCAAAAGATAACCGCCAGTCTGAAGCGCAAAGTAGATTGAAACGTAATGACTGAAGCGCAAGCATCTTTGCTTGCAATGAGCGTTTGCTTCAAACGCGAAAAAGCCTTTGCTATTTAAATCTCTAGTAAAATCAGAAATATTTGAGCGCGAAAAATTCGTTTCATTTTATGTCGTCTAATTATGAGACGCTTTTTCGCGTTTGAAGCAAACGCTCATTGCAAACAAGAGTGTTTGCGTTCCATCATACTCCGCATTTGTCTAAACCGCTTTCAAACTGCGAAAATAGAAGTGATGAAATTAAATCTGGACGACACTTTTAATAAAGAATTGCCCGCCGATCCGGTCGAGCAAAATTATGTTCGCCAAGTGCCGAACGCGGCTTTTTCTTACGTTACGCCGAAAATTCCGCGCAAGCCGTCGCTCGTGCATTATTCGCCGCAGATGCTCGAAACAGTCGGTTTGACGGAGAAAGATGCGAAGTCCGAAGAGTTTGTCAAAATCTTTTCGGGCGCGGAAGTTTATGAAAATACGAAACCGTTTGCGATGTGTTACGCGGGACATCAGTTCGGCAATTGGGCGGGACAATTGGGCGACGGTCGGGCAATCAATTTGTTTGAGATTGAAAATGCCGGAGAGCATTGGGCGTTGCAGTTAAAGGGCGCGGGTGTCACGCCGTATTCGCGCGGCGCGGACGGGCTAGCGGTTTTGCGGTCTTCGATTCGGGAATATCTTTGTTCGGAGGCGATGTTTCATCTCGGCGTGCCGACGACCCGCGCTTTATCGTTAATTTTGACGGGCGACGAAGTTTTGCGCGACGTGCTGTATAATGGAAATCCGGCGTATGAAAAAGGCGCGATTGTCTGCCGCGCCGCGCCGAGTTTCGTGCGTTTCGGCAATTTTCAAATATTTGCGGTACGTCAGGATTTGGAAAATTTGAAGCGTCTGACCGATTACGCGATCAAACATTTTTATCCGCATTTGGGCGAACCGTCGAAAGAAACTTACATCGAATTTTTCCGCCAAGTCTGCGAAAAAACGCTTGATCTGATGATAAGTTGGGAACGTGTCGGCTTCGTTCACGGCGTAATGAACACGGATAATATGTCAATTTTAGGCTTGACGATTGATTACGGACCTTACGGCTGGCTCGAAAATTACGACCCGAACTGGACACCGAACACGACCGACGCGGGACAAAAACGCTACCGCTACGGCAACCAGGCGAGCGTCGGCGTTTGGAATTTGATGCAACTCGGAAATGCGCTTTATCCCTTGATTGAAGATGCCGAACCTTTGGAAGAAATTCTGGAAAAATATCAAACCGATTATCTGCCGAAACACGTCCGAATGATGTCGGATAAACTCGGCTTGAAAGAGTTGGCGGAAATCGAATTCATCGGCGAACTCGAACAAATTATGTATCAGTCGGAAATGGATTTGACACTATTTTTCCGCAACTTGAGCGAGTTTGACGAAAATAATCCGAACGAATTTTGGGCAAAGTTAGAAACGTCAGGCTATTCCGAAAACCTCGAAAAATTTAAACCGAACTGGACAAAGTTTTTAGCAGATTACGCCGCGATTCTAAAGTCCGAAAACCGCGAAAGAATTACGTCAATGAACAAGGTCAACCCGAAATACGTTCTGCGAAACTATATGGCGCAGCTCGCCATTGACGCAGCCGACGAAGGCGATTATTCAGTCGTTGACGAGCTATTTAATTTACTTTTGAAACCTTACGACGAACAACCCGAATCGCAAAAATGGTTCGCCAAACGCCCAGATTGGGCAAAGGTAAAAGTCGGCTGTTCGATGTTGTCGTGCAGTTCTTAAATAAAAAAAGAGGAAACTAAAACTAATTATTTTTAATTTGATTCAAAGCAATTTCTGCCATTTTCGCTATTGTGTAAGCGGTTTTACTGGAGTTGCCAAAGCCTTGAAAATCAATAGTCATTTTTGTTTCCGGTTGTATATGCTGGTTCAATAAACTTTCTAAATATGGAATCGAACTTTTATCCGGTATCTTTTCCAGTAATCTGGCTGCTTGATACCTGAAAAAAGGGTTTGGATGGATTGTCATTTGGTGTAAATAAAGCAATGCCGTTTCTTTGTTATTCTCTATTAAGTTTTCGGCGAATTTTACTGCTACATTTTCGTGATCTTTCAAATCAAGTTTTGAGGTAAATTGTAATAAATAACTTTCATTAAAGTAAAAAAATGTCTTGTTCTTTACTGTCATCAACAACACTTCTTCATCATTCCAGTAAGTTTCTGCGGAAAACTGATAAACATTATCGGGATCAATCAGTATTTTGTGAGAACGGATATGCCGTTAAAATACCACTCTTTAATCTCTTTTGTTTTTCTGTCGAATTCAAATAAAAGTTGTCCAAGTTCATTTTCAATCTGAGCAAAAATCATTACACCGTCTTCGTATTTACGAATATGTTTTTTTGTATAATTCATTGCCCAATTGAAGTGAGTTTTCACGGGAACGCCTGAATCGTAAAACTCCTCCCGCCAAATTTGATTTGTATTTTTGTCTATCTGAAAGTTTCTTCCATGTGCTAATCCTTGCTTGAAATGAAATTCTGCGTAATAACTTTGTTCCTCATCGTAAGCGACTCCTGAAAATTTTTCACCGTTATAAATTGCTCCAAATTCAGAACAAGGGTCTTCCCAATCCAACTCGTCATATTTAATTTTATTCATCTGTTCTTCTTTTTTGATCTAAACATTAAAATCAGACTTTTTCTTAATGCGCCTGTGTTTAGTTGTTTTCTGCATTCAAAAAAACTAAATTACAAATTTTTGATATTCGTCAGGCAAAGAAATCGAAAACTTTTCACACAGGGCTTTGACATCGTGATAATCGTTTTCGTCCAAATCATAACCCGTATGAAATTTAACTGCCCATTCCGGCGCGATACATTGCACCTGATAATTGTTAATTGTGCCTTTGCCGGTCAGATGTTCGGGCAGATACGCCACGCCGTAGATATTATTTCCACGTTCGTCAAAAGTGTAGGAATGAACGTCAATTTGATTTTTCGATTCGTCTTCCAAAACAAAATTACAATCGCGCGAATCGTCCCGTAAAATTTCGGCGAAACCTTTTTCAGCAAGTAATTGACGCAATTTCGGCACGTCTTTGTGCGGAATCGCAATGTCCAAATCATTATGCGGACGAGTTTGTTCGCCCAGCAAAGCATCAACGCCCCAACCGCCGTCAACGACCACATCAATATCGTCGGCAAGCAAAAATTTAACTATTTCGACAACAGTTTTCGCATTCATTCGCCGCTTATTATCGCCTTACTAAACTATTAATTCAAAAAGGACGAAGCCGAAACCTCATCATTTTTTCATTTTTGCCGTGAACAAACGCGAAAAATTTGTTTGTGAAATTACTCTATTTTATAAATTCCCCGATTCCCAATTTGTCCAATGATTGTTTGGTTTAAGGATTGGTTTCCAAAGATTTTTATCTCTCGTCAATAATATTCTGGCAATTAATTGATAGGTTTCCTGTTTGCTTGGCGGATTTGTTTCATCGTAAATGCTTGTAAAATGAAACTCCTTGATTGTCAAAATTTTTGGCAGGTCAATCGGAATATGTTTTTTAATATCGTCTTCGGTCGCACTTATTAAATTTGGATTTGTTTCATTCAAAAATCTTATCAGGTTGCCGAAACTGATGAGTTTTTTTTGGTTTTCGTCACTTGTAATTTTTATTCCTGCTTTCTCGTAATTTTTGAAATCGTTATCGAACGAAATGAACTTGTCCCGAATCTTTATTCTTTCAATATTCTGTCCGATGAACTCAAATGTTTCCATTTCATCTCCGTTTTTGTTTTCAATTCTTTGAAATTCGGACGGGTCAATTAGAGTTATTCTGCTCGAATTTGTGATGTAGTTTCTTTCGGCATATTTATCAATCGGATAATCAATGCAATTTCCAACATAGTCCAATTCTATTTCAGCCGAAGTTCCGCGATTTTGATAACCGCTTTTTTCAAAAACGATTGCCCATCTTTCGGTATCGGAATACAAATGAATTTTACTTCCGGCTGTTACGCAGTAACCGTGTTCCAGATCAAGAAAAAAATTGTATTTGATGTCCTGACTTCGCGTTGCCGGATAAAATTCGCTCGGCACACCGTTAAATGCTAAATCCAATTGTTCCAATATTTCAGTTTCAGTAAATTTCATTGCACAAAAATAATAAAACAAGTTTCAAAAATCAGAAAAGGACGAAGCCGAAACTTCATCCTTAGTCCGTAAAATTATTAGCCAAAATTAATCCGTGGCGATCATCACGTCGCTTGCTTTAACGACGGCGTAAACTTCTTTGCCTTCTGTCAAATTTAGCCGTTCCGCCGAGTCTTTTGTGATGATTGAGACGACTTCCATTCCGTTCGGCAGTTCGATAATGACTTGATTATTGACCGCGCCGGTTTCGATTGATTTGATTTTTCCCTTTAACGAATTTCTCGCGCTGATTTGCATAATGAATATATTTTGCCACGAATCGGAATTAGTTTGCCATTCGCGGAAAAAACTATTTTAATTCAATTGCCGTGAGATCATCTCACCACCATTCCTTCATCCATTCGTCCGAAACTTTTTTCGCTTTCTCATAATCGTCAGGCACGACGATCAGTTGATTTGAATGATCGCTGTATTGCGTCAGAATATTTACGCCCGCGTCGGCTAATTTGCGGCAAAATGTTCCGAGTTGTCCGGGAATGTCCTGGCGCAGTTTTTGGATAATTACATCGTTGATTTTGGCGACTTCGATTCCGGCTTTCGCTAAAACTTCGCTTGCTCTTTCGGCTTCTTCGACGAGAAAATGAGCGATGGCAAATTCGCCGTGAGCGAACACGCCGCCGCCTTCGAGACTGATTTTATTTTTGCCTAAAGTTTCGCCCAACAGCGCGAGTGTTCCGACTTTGTTTTCTAAAATTATTTCTAAATCCTTCATATTTTTATTGATGTATTTTGCGACTGTCCAATGGTGCTTCGGCGCGTTCGTTCATCCCGTAATCGCGTTCGACAACGGCGATTCGCAGACGGTAATCATCGAAAATCGTCGCTCTGCCTTGCGTCTGCGCCGCGCGGTGCATTTCGAGGTTGCGCCACGCGGCGATGCTCGCTTCGTCGCGCCAAAACGACAGCGACAAAATCTTGTTCGGGTTCACGAGACTTTGAAATCTTTCGATGGAAATAAAGCCTTCGATCTTGCTCAATTCGGGCTTTAATTGCGCCGCGATGTCGAGATATTCGTCCCGCTTTCCACTCGCGGGAAGCACTTCAAAAATTACTGCGATCATATTTTTTTCGGTTGTGATTTCACAAACCTGTTGTAATTTACTATACTGATTTCCGATACACTTCATTTAATACTGAACGATGGAAGCAGAAGAAAAATTCGTTTCGATTGCAGGATTGATTTGCGAACCGGCGCGGGCAAAAATGCTTTGGAATTTACTCGACGGACGAGCTTATACGGCGACCGAATTGTCGGCGGCAGCCGACATTTCCACTAATTCCGCGAGCAATCATCTGGCAAAACTGCTGGCGGCGGATGTCCTGAAATTTGAGATGCAGGGCAGACACCGTTATTATTCGTTCGCCAAACCCGAAATCGCCTACGCCGTCGAATCGCTTGCAAATCTCGCAAACGGAAATTCGCAAAGTATCACAAAGCAGGAAAAAATCGCCGTCGGAATGAAATACTGCCGCACCTGTTACGATCATCTGGCAGGCTTCGTCGCCGTCAAAATCGTCGAATCGCTCGAAGAAAAAGACTTTTTGCAGAAAACCGAAAAGTCATACACGGTCACGAAAAACGGCTGGAAATGGTTCGCAGAATTCGATATTTCCGACGAAGATTTCAACAACACTCGCCGTCCTCTCACGCGTCAATGCCTCGACTGGAGCGAACGCCGACCGCATCTCGCCGGACAACTCGGCGCGGTATTTTTAGACCGAATGCTGCACCGCAAATGGTTCGTAAAAATACAGTTTTCGAGAGAATTGGAAATCACGCCGAAAGGTCAGCGGGAAATAAAGCAATTCTTGAACGTGGCTTTGTAATCAAAATGATGAAGCCGAAATTTTATCAATCAAAGTGCCTTACAATAACGATTTTCAGTTTGTCAATATATCGTATTTCCCGCTTCTGAAAAGTTTTTTTACATCGTCCAAGATTTTATTCGGAACGGTATAATTCGGATGACTTTGGAAAATCACGACATCTTTACTGAAACTTTCGATTTCATCTATCGTTTTTCGGATGATTCCTTTGTCGGCAAATAACAAATGTTTCGGATTCACTCTTTCAATTTCCAAATCGTAAGTGATTTGTTTGCGACAGCGGCACGGGTTTTCTTCGTTGTAAATGCCGCAGTTGTTATTCATAAAACCTCGGATGCTTTTTCTGGCGATGGAAAGTCGTTTTCTGAATGTTTCGGGTTCGATGTCTAGAATATAGGACGCTTCCGTGCCGTCATACTCGAATATTTCACCTAAAATATAAGCCAGCCGCAGCGGGCGCGATAGGCAACTGAGCATACTCGTCGTGCAGCCGATTTTCACTTCTTCGGCTAATACTTCCGCGTCAGCCTCCGCGTAATCGTTGCCGCTCAAACCGTTGTTCAAATGATATTCGCCGATTTCAAATGTTAAATCTTCCGTGCGGTTTCTTTTAGAATTGATTAAATAATTGGTCGCCAATCGGTAAGTCCAGGTTTCAAAAGCACTCTGTCCGTTAAACGCGGCGAGATTGCTGATGATTTTCAGCAGTATTTCCTGCGTCGCATCTTCCGCGTCGGGCGGATTCCAATAAAATCTGACCGCCAAATTGTAAATTTTTCCCTGAATGTTTTTAATCAACAATTCAAGCGATTGAATGTCGCCTGCCAAACATCGTTCGATAAGTTTTTCCTGATTTTCCATCTTTACATTATCTGCATCAGTATTCTTTCAAAATTGACGGCAGGGAAATTTTCGACGATTTTTCCGTCTGCGAGCCGGTAAATATGCGTTTCCGTCCAATGCACTTTTCTGCCGGTCGGTTTGATGCCGTTGAAAGTGCCTTTGTGAGTCGCGCTGACCTTATTTTGCTCGACCACCAGATCGCCTTCCGCTAAAATTCGTTGCAACTCAACTTTGACATCAGGAAATGCCGAAAGAAACATTTGACCGACGCTGACGAACGAATCCATCTTATTCGTTCTGCCGGGAAAATTAAAATGATGGGTAAATTTACCGGAAAATAGTTTGGGGAAAACCGTGAACTTTTGCTCGTTCTTAAATTCATTGACATAGCAGCTAATGACTTTTTTATTGTTTTCAGTTACCGCTAACTTTTCCTCGTTTGAATTTTTGTAAAATGCCGCCAGTCCGCGCATCATTGCGGCGATGAAACCGCTCAACGCCGATTTCGGCGGGGCGATAAATCCTTCGCCTTTACCGCTGATTTGCCGGAGCAGTTTTTCCAACCGCACTTCCGGGAAATGCTCGATGATTTTTCTGTCTTTGAGCCGATAAATATTAGTTTCCTGCCATTCATAGCTCTTTCCGGTCGGTGATATTTTGTTGTAAGTTCCACTATGCGTGGCTTTTACGGTTGACCTCACGACCACGAAATCATTTTCGGATATTAACAAATCTATATTTGAAGAAACGTCCGGGAAAGCAGCTAAAATCCGCGCCGACAGCATCTTAATACCTTGCCGGTTCGGTGGAACATCAGGAATATTGAAATGATGTCTGAAATCTTCACCGCAATACATTTCCCAAGCCGTTGGATTATGATCGTTGGTCAATTCGTTGACAAAATTCGTTACCGTAATTTTATTTGCTTTTTGCGTCGCCGTGTTCGGATAATTTTTACTCATACTTATTTAGACACAAAATATCCGTCAAGTGTGAACTTTCGAGAGGTGAAATTACTGTGAAAAACTTTTCTGTTCAATAGATTTTCAAAAATCAAACCGGAAAAAGGATGAAGCCGAAACTTCACCCTTTATAATTTTGCCGCTAACAGCTTTTACCTTTTGTCGTTAAATATCAATTAACTCCAACGTCCGTTGATCTTTCGCGCCGTCGAAATATTTGTCCAACACCTTTTGGAAAACAGAATCAGTATTTTCCAACGCACCGAACAAAGTCATCGAAGATTTCAGTTTCGCGCTGTCGGGGCTGCCGAAAATTTGATGTGCCGTTTTGCCTTCGACTTCGAGCAATGCGTTTGAAGTTTCGATCAAACGCGCACCTAAAACCGGATGCGCCAAAAAATTCTCCGCCTCGTTTTTGTCTTCAATTGCATAAAATTTCGAGGTCGAGCTGAATCCCAAACCCGCGATTTGAGGAAAAATATACCACATCCAATGCGTCAGCTTTCTGCCGCGTTTGATTTCCGCCAAAGCCGCTGCGTAATCGGTTTCCTGCGCTTCTAAAAATCGGGTTAAATTGCTCATAAATAAATTAATTCAAATCGTTGGTTTTACGTCGCAGATTAATCGGGATTTTTTCTTTTTCGCCTTGGTTCGTCCATTCCTTGTCGAGCAGATTGGTCGTGCCTTCGGTGATCGAAGCGACGGGCTGGCGCGGCATCGGCAGTTCTTCAAATTCGCCGGTTTGGACGGCTTTCGGGATAAAACGCGGCGTGGTTTGATTTTTTGTTTCGGGCTTTTTCAAAGCGCGGTTGATTCGATTCCAGCCGAAACCGATGCACATCAGCGAACACGCCGCCGCGATGCCCGCGAAAATGATTAATCCTATCAATCCGGGCAGATCAATTCTGCCGAGAATGCTCAAAATAAAAGCCAGCGCGAACGTGATTAAGGCAATCGGCATCAGCACCGCCGCCGTCACGACTGAAGTTTTTCCCGCGCGAATTTCCGCCATCATTCGCAAAACTTCGCGTTCGGCAAGTTCGGTCGTCAAAGGTGCGCCGCATTTTCGGCAAAATCTCGAATCGTCGTCCGATTCGGTTTCGCAGACGGGACAAATCTTTTCGACTGACTGCCGGCAGATTGCCGCAATCGTGTGCGCTTCCTGCAAGACGATATTTTTTTCGCCTTTGCTGAGCATCGGATGTTTGATCGAATAATCGAACGTCGCCCGCGTCGAATTTGCACCGACCGATTTCAGGCGAATCGTCAAATTCATCGCATAATCAAGCACGTCCGCCGACATCACCATCGTTCCCCAACCCGTCGCGCCGCGCCTGCCGGTAATCTGCGGTTCGTCTTCGATAATGTCGTAACTGAGCGATTCGACCGCGCCGATTAGCTGCAAGCGAACCTGTTCGACATTGCCCGCCAAAATCTTTTTGACATAAATCTCGGTCGTCTGCGCGGCTGTGTTGCTGTTATTAACCATATCCATAAATCTGACGTTTTATTGAATCTATTTTCAGATACGATTAAATTCTACCAAACGATTCGAGTTTTGATGATTTTTTAAGTCGCGTCGTATTTTATCGTCTTTTGCCGACAAGTCAAGGTGGTAAATCCGCCGCTTTTTTGGCGTGTGATACTGTATTATTTTATCGTTGAATTTCCCGGCTGTTCGGCGAAGATTATCGGTGGCGACCGATTTTAATTTGTGATAAAGTGAATCATTATCGTTCTTCCAAATCTACATCTATGAAGTCATTTTTTTTCAATTCAATATTTGAGCTGCGGTCAATTTTTGTAGTTGCCGCGTGTTTTTTTGCGTTGCCCATTTGCGCTCAACAGACTGATTCAAAAGACGCGCCGGTCGTCGTGCAGCCGGGTGCGCCGGGACAGCCGACCAAAATGTTGCCTTCGACGACGCGGGCGATGCTGCCGAAACTTTCGCCGAAAGATGTCGAATTTATGCAGGGAATGATTATGCACCACGGGCAGGCGGTCGAGATGACGGCGTTGATTGCGGCGCGGACGCAGAACGAAGAACTTCGACTGCTTGGAGCGCGAATCAGCCAATCGCAGTCGGACGAAATGAATTTTATGCGGCGTTGGCTCGAAGCGCGAAAACAGCCGACTGCAATGCCGATGAAGGGAATGGAAGGGATGGATATGCCCGGAATGGATATGTCGGGCGATATGCTAATGCCCGGAATGCTGACTAAAAAACAGATGAGTGCGCTCAAAAAAGCCAAGGGCAAAAAGTTTGACGAACTTTTTTTGACCGGGATGATTCAGCATCACGGCGGTGCGTTGACGATGGTTAAAGAATTATTTGCCACGACCGGCGCGGGGCAGGATGCCGAAATTTTTAATTTTGCAACCGATGTGGACAGTGGACAACGCGCCGAAATCAGGATTATGGAAACAATGCTGGATAAAAAACCGTAAAAGAAAAATGAAGAATCGAAGAAAAATTTAACCACAGATAACCACGGATAAATCATTCTTAAAATCTGTGTTAATCCGTGTTCATCTGTGGATAAAAAATATTCCCTCTCTGTTCACTTTCAAAAATTACAGGAGAAATGATGAATCGAATACGCATAAATATTGTTAGTTTACTATCTGTTTTAGTCTTTTTATGTTCGTGTTTTGCTGCCCGAACATTGGCGCAAAATCCGCAGCCTGCGCCGACGCTTCCGCCGGGAATGACGGGTTCGGACACGAATGATCCGCGCTCGAAACTGTCGCCCGGATTATACGATGCGGGCGAGGCGGCGATGGGAATGAAACACCTCACGCTGCTCAAAAAGCCGGACGCATTTCAGCTTGGCTCAGACGACCCTGACAGCGCGGTGGTGCAGAAAACGCTCGGCACTGTCATCGGCATCGGCGACACATCGAAAATACCGAAGCCGACTCAACTCGTTTTAGCACAACTCGCTTTTGCCAATTCGGATTTGGCATTTCAGGGCAATCATTTGTTTCAGGGAAATTTTTACGGTGTCAGCATTTACGACATTTCCAATCCGGCGCAGACCAAATTGTTGACGACGATGCGGTGTCCCGGCGGACAGGGTGACGTTTCGGTTTACAAAAATCTGATGTTTATGTCGGTCGAAATGCCAAACGGCAGACTCGATTGCAGCGTGGATGGTTTCCCGCCGGTTGCGCCGCCCGCTGACGGTTCGCAGCCGAAACCCGACGTGCAGAAAGATCGTTTTCGCGGTGTGCGAATCTTCGACATTTCCGACATCAGTAATCCGAAACAGGTCGGCGCAGTCCAAACCTGTCGCGGCTCGCACACGCACACGCTCGTCGTTGACCCGAAAGATAAAGACAACGCATATATCTACGTTTCGGGAACTTCCTTCGTCCGTCCGGGCGAAGAACTCGCCGGCTGTTCGGCTGAAAAACCGGATAAAGACCCGAACACCGCGCTGTTCCGCATTGATGTCATCAAAGTTCCGCTCGCCGCGCCGCAAAACGCAAAAATCGTGTCGAGTCCCAGAGTTTTTATTGATCCGCGCACCGGCGCAATTAACGGATTAAACAACGGCGGTTCGCACGACAGCAACGGCAAAGTTCAGGACACTAATCAATGCCACGACATTACCGTCTATTCGGCAATCGGACTCGCGGCGGGTGCGTGTTCGGGCAACGGAATTTTGCTCGACATCCGCGATCCGGCAAATCCGAAACGCATTGATGCAGTCAACGATCCGAACTATTCCTACTGGCACTCGGCTTCGTTTTCCAACGACGGGAAAAAAGTCGTTTTCACCGACGAATGGGGCGGCGGACTAGGCGCACGCTGTCGCGCCAACGACCCGAACAAATGGGGTGCGGACGCGATTTTCAACCTTGAAAATAACAAGCTGAGTTTTGCTAATTACTACAAAATGCCTGCCGCGCAGGGCGATACCGAAAACTGCGTCGCGCACAACGGTTCGCTCGTTCCGGTTCCGGGACGCGACATCAAAGTTCAGGCGTGGTATCAGGGCGGCATCTCGGTAATGGATTTCACCGATGCGAAAAATCCGTTGGAAATCGCCTATTTCGACCGTGGACCGATTGACCCGAATAATCTCATCCTCGGCGGCGACTGGTCGGCTTACTGGTATAACGGCAACGTTTACGGCTCGGAAATCTCGCGCGGCTTGGACGTTTTTGAACTGACCCCGACGAAATATCTGACGCAAAACGAAATTGACGCGGCAAAAACGGTGCAGGTTTCCGAATTGAACGTCCAAAATCAGGAGAAAATCATCTGGGCTAACAACTTAACCGTCGCTAAAGCCTACGTTGACCAACTAGAACGCTCGCAAGCCTTAACCGCCGACAAAGTTTCCGAACTGCGAACCGCGATTCAAAAAGCCGAAACCTCGAAAAAAGATGCCGGCAAACTGAAAAAGCTCGCGTCGTCACTGGAAAAAAACGCCAAAACGAGCGGTAATACCGCCGATTCAAACCGCTTGACTGCTCTGGAGGAAATTCTCAAAAAGCCTGTAATGTAATCTAATCGAACAAAAACTCGTTTTGAATAAAAAACGTCGTTGTCTGACATTTGAGACAACGACGTTTTTTTATTTATTACCAAAAAGGCAAAAAGGATTGCTCTCTTTCTGGCTTTGCGATTTGATCGTAAATTTACGGAAATTACTTCAGATCGAAGCGGTCGAGATTCATCACTTTATCCCAAGCCGTGACGAAATCGCGGACGAATTTTTCCTGTGCGTCATCTGCGCCGTAAACTTCGGCAATGGCGCGAAGTTCGGAGTTTGAGCCGAAAATCAGGTCAACGCGCGTCGCCGTCCATTTGTGTTCGCCGGTTTTGCGGTCGGTTCCTTCAAACTCGTTTTCGTCTTTGGAAATCGCTTTCCACGTTGTTCCCAGATCAAGCAGATTGACAAAAAAGTCGTTAGTCAAAGTTTCCGGCTTTTCGGTGAAAATGCCGTGTTTCGAGTTGTCATAGTTGGCGTTCAGCACGCGCAAGCCGCCGACGAGAACAGTCATTTCAGGCGCGGTCAGTGTCATCAACTGCGCTTTGTCAACCAGCATTTCTTCCGCCGGAGTTTTGTGATGCGATTTGCGATAATTGCGGAAACCGTCCGCCAGCGGTTCGAGATGTCTGAAAATCGGCACGTCGGTTTCTTCCTGCGAAGCGTCGGCGCGTCCCGGCGCGAAGGGAACAGTTACATCGTGACCGGCATCTTTCGCCGCTTTTTCAACCGCCGCGCAGCCGCCGAGAACGATCAAATCGGCGAGCGAAACTTTCTTGCTGCCGGAAAAAATTACACCGTTTTGCGAATCGTTGAAATCCTTCTGAACCGTTTCGAGTTTGTCTAAAACTTTCGCTAGTTGCTCAGGATTATTCGCTTCCCAAAATCTCTGCGGCGACAGACGAATGCGCGCACCGTTTGCGCCGCCGCGTTTGTCCGAACCGCGAAAAGTCGAAGCCGAACCCCACGCCGTCGAAACTAATTCGGAGACTGATAAACCGGAGTCGAGAATTTTGCCTTTCAGTGCGGCGATGTCTTTTTCGTCAATCAAATCATAATCAACTTCGGGAATCGGGTCTTGCCAGATCAAGGTTTCTTCAGGAACTTCCGCTCCCAGATAGCGCGTTTTCGGTCCCATATCGCGGTGCGTCAGTTTATACCACGCACGGGCAAAAGCGTCGGCGAATTCATCAGGGTTTTCCAAAAAGCGGCGCGAAACTTTTTCGTAATCCGCGTCCATCCGCAGTGCGAGATCGGTCGTCAGCATAAACGGCTGATGCGTTTTTTCCGCGTCGTGCGCGTCGGGAATTAAACCCGCGCCTTCGTCGCCCTTCGGTTTCCACTGATACGCGCCCGCCGGACTTTTGGTTAATTCCCATTCGTATTTGAACAGGAATTCAAAATAATCGTGACTCCATTTCGCCGGAGTTTTCGTCCACGCGCCTTCGATGCCGCTCGTGATCGTGTCGCCCGAATGACCTTTGCCGAACGTGTTTCGCCAGCCCATACTCTGTTCGAGAATGCCTGCGCCCGCCGGTTCCGACTCGATATATTTTTTCGGATCGGCGGCTCCGTGAGTTTTCCCGAAGGTGTGTCCGCCTGCAATCAGCGCGACGGTTTCTTCATCGTTCATCGCCATTCGCCCAAACGTCTGTCGAATAAGATGAGCCGAGCCGATTGGATCGGGATTGCCGTTCGGACCTTCCGGGTTCACATAAATCAATCCCATATGATCGGCGGCAAGCGGATTTTCGAGTTCCATATTTTCCGAGTGACGCTCGTCGCCCATCCATTCGCCTTCTGCGCCCCAATAGATATCTTCTTCCGGCTCCCAAACGTCTTCACGCCCGCCGCCGAAACCGAATGTCTCAAAACCCATTGATTCGAGCGCACAGTTACCGGCGAGAACCATTAAATCAGCCCACGAAAGTTTTCTGCCGTATTTCTTTTTAACCGGATAAAGCAAAAGCCGCGCTTTGTCGAGATTGGCGTTATCAGGCCAACTGTTGAGCGGCGCAAATCTCTGCGTTCCCGTTCCCGCGCCGCCGCGTCCGTCCTGCACGCGGTAAGTTCCGGCACTGTGCCACGCCATCCGAATAAACAGCGGACCATAATGACCGTAATCAGCCGGCCACCAGTCCTGCGAATCGGTCATCAGCGCAAAAATATCTTTCTTGACGGCTTCCAGATCAAGTGTTTTGAATTCTTCCGCGTAGTTAAAATTCTCGCCCATCGGATCGGAGAGCGAAGAATGCTGACGAAGGATTTTCAAATCCAGCATATTTGACCACCAATCGTTGTTTGATCGGCGGGTGTTGGTGGTAAAATTGACCGCGCCGCCCGTGAACGGGCAGCGGGTTGAATCGTTAGTTTCCCACACCTTATGATTTTCGTGGTTTTCCAAATGTTCCGAGCCGCCCGGTTCGCCCGTTTCACGACTCGAATCGTTAGTTTCCAATGCTTTATGATTGTCTGTATTATTTGCCATATTCTCTTTCTCTTTTTTGTTTTTGTAGATTTGCCGCGCAATAAATCATTGCTGTTTGTTCGCAATTCAGCGTGAATGCTCTTCGCTTGTTTGTTAAAATTCGGTTCTGCCTTATTCCTGTTTACCGCACTCAGGACACAAACCGCGCAAAGTCAGTTCTATCGTATCGGGTTTAAATTTTGAAAGGTTTGCCGCCTCTTCAAGCAATTTTTTCGGAATAGACAATTCGAGATCAACTAACTTTCCGCAATTATTACAGAGCGCGTGGTCGTGTCTGGTCAGTTTGCGGTCGTAAAGATTCGCGTCCGTGCCGAGCTTGATTTCACCGATCAATCCTTCTTTTTTCAAATAATTCAGAGAATTGTAAACGGTAGCGAACGAGATGCCCGCCAACAGCCGACGAGCATTATCAAAAACCTCGTTCGCCGTTAGATGTTTATCCGATTCACGAATCACCCGCAAAACGGTTTCGCGTTGTTTCGTTAATCCTAAACCTTCGATAGCTTTCATTTGCGTGTCTTGTAACTGAAATTTGATTTAGAATAATTCTAATTTGAAATTGTGTCAAGAAAGCATTCTGGAAATTGGAAACGCGCACGAAGTAAGCGTGTTGATTATTGAAAAACACGCTTACTTCGTGCGCGTTTCCGATGAGTGATTTTTCAACTGCGTAACTCACACCGTTTTAATAGTTTGAAATGAATAATTCTTTACCGTTTTGATTGGAATTGTCGGTTACATTTCTCATACCATACTTTAAATCAAAGGAAATAATCTCTGCGAAAGAGAACAAATCTTTGACATATTCATTATCGCCGTATGTAATCAGCCATTTGCGCCGACAGGTTTTCATCGTTTCCGTAAATCTGATGTGACCGAACGATTTGTGCAGGTGTCCGTCTTTCCCATAAAGCGCGGATTTCGTCGCAGAATAATACGGCGGATCAAAATAAATAAAGACATTTTCGCCTTCGCGTTCTACTAATTCTTCGTAACCGAAACTCGTAATCGTCGCGCCGTTGATGACATTAGCAGATTCGTTGAACCGTTTAATACTGCTTTCCGTAAACCTTCCTATGATTCACCATAATCTTACGGTTCGATTGTGTAGTGTCCGAATAGTTTGTGAACTGAGTAATAAAACGGGAATTTTTTAACTTATTAATTTACGTTTTGGCTTAAAGAGAATTAGAATAAGTAGTTGGTCACAATTAGTTTTATCTATCTTATTTTTAGTTAAGTCTTTGGACAAAACAACTTATGCTGACTACAGTTGAAAGTCCAGATTGATATAGTTAAGCCTAATTGTGAACGACTACTTAGCGTTTATTACTGATAATCATTAACTGCTCTTGTGTTTTAACCGCAAACTGTTATTTGACGATCAAAATTATTTCAAAATAAAAACAAGCAATAAAATGTCAAAAATTTACTACACTTTAACCGATGAAGCACCGCTGCTTGCGACGCATTCTTTTTTGCCGATTGTCAAAGCCTTTACAAAATCCGCCGACGTTGAAATCGAAGTTCCCGATATTTCGCTCGCGGGGAGAATTTTGGCGAATTTTTTCGAATATTTGAAAGACGAACAGAAAATTCCCGATGCGCTCGGAGAATTAGGCGAATTGGCGACGAAACCGGAAGCCAACATTATCAAGCTGCCGAACATTTCGGCTTCCGTTCCGCAGTTGGAAGAGGCGATTGCCGAATTGCAGAAACAAGGTTACGCGCTGCCGAATTATCCGAGCGAACCGAAAACGGATGAGGAAAAGGCGATCAACAAAAAATACGCGAAGGTTTTGGGAAGCGCGGTAAATCCCGTGTTGCGCGAAGGAAATTCCGACCGACGTGCGCCGAAAGCGGTGAAAAATTATGCGAAGGCGAATCCGCACCGGATGGGCGTTTGGAGCGCGGATTCTAAAACTGCGGTCGCCAATATGAATTCGGGCGATTTTTACGGGACGGAAAATTCGACGACCGTTGAAAATGACGGCAAATTCAGAATCGTTTTTTACGGAGATGATGGTTCCGAGAAAGTTTTGAAGGATTTCGCGCCGCTCAAAGCCGGTGAAGTGATTGATTCTTCGGTGATGAATCTCGCCGCGCTGAAATCTTTTGTGCGCGACGCAATGGCGGAAGCGAAGGAAAAAGACGTTTTATTGTCCGCGCATCTGAAGGCGACGATGATGAAGATTTCCGACCCGATTATTTTCGGGGCGATTGTCGAGACTTATTTCAAGGACGTTTTTGAAAAATACGCGGACACTTTTAACGAATTAGACATCAATCCGAACTTCGGTTTGGCGACGCTCGAAGAAAAAATCGCCGGACACGCTCAGGAAGCCGAAATCAAGGCGGATATTGCCAAAACAATTGAGAATTCGGCTAAACTGGCGATGGTCAATTCGGACAAAGCAATCACCAATTTCCACGTTTCTTCGGACGTGATCGTTGACGCTTCGATGGCGGCACTCGTGCGCGGCGGCGGGAAAATGTGGAACGCCGACGGCAAAGAAGAAGACAGCGTTTGCATGATTCCCGACCGAACTTACGCCGGATTTTACGACGCGATAATTCAGGATATGAAGAAAAACGGCGCGATTGATCCGAAGACTTTCGGCTCGGTTCCGAACGTCGGTTTGATGGCGCAAAAGGCGGAAGAATACGGCTCGCACGATAAGACTTTCCAGATTTCAGGTTCAGGAACGGTTAAAGTCGAAGATGAAAACGGCAATGTTTTATTGGAGCAAAAAGTGGAAAACGGCGACATTTTCCGAATGTGCCAGACGAAAGACGCGCCGATTCAGGATTGGGTAAAACTCGCCGTCAACCGCGCCAAACTTTCCGACACGCCCGCGATTTTCTGGCTCGACAAAGACCGCGCACACGATTCGCAGATCATCAAAAAGGTCGAAAAATATCTGCAAAATTATGATTTAAACGGTCTCGACATTCGCATTATGGATGTCAAAGACGCGATGACCGAAACATTAAAAAGAGCGCGGGAAGGCAAAGACACGATTTCGGTTTCGGGCAATGTTTTGCGCGATTATCTGACCGATATGTTCCCGATTTTGGAACTCGGCACGTCAGCAAAAATGCTTTCGATTGTGCCTTTGATGAACGGCGGCGGCTTGTTTGAAACCGGCGCGGGCGGTTCTGCGCCGAAACACGTCGAACAATTCGCGCAGGAAGGTTATCTGCGCTGGGATTCGCTCGGCGAATTTTTAGCATTACAGGCGAGTTTCGAGCATCTGGCGCAAACTCAAAACAATAAACGCGCCCAAATCCTCGCTGACGCGCTCGACGAAGCGAACGCAAAATTTTTAGCCACCGACAAATCTCCCGCTAGAAAAGTCGGGCAAATTGACAATCGCGGCTCGCATTTCTACCTCGCAATGTATTGGGCGGAAGCATTGGCAAATCAAACCGTAGATTCCGAAATCGCCGCCAAATTCGCGCCCGTTGCCAAAGCATTGCAGGAAAACGAAGCCAAAATCAACGAAGAACTGATCGCCGCACAGGGCAAACCGCAGGATGTCGGCGGATATTATCACCCCGATTCCGAAAAAGCTTACGCCGCAATGCGACCTTCGGCGACGCTGAATACGATTGTGGACGGAATTTAAGATTATAAATTTAAAGTTCAAAAGATACGGGAATTTACGCTCATTGGTATATTTTCTGTCATTGTGTTAAATGTTCCTCTTTGGATTTTTACGATTTAGATAAAATTTAGATATTGAAGATGATTGACGACGAAATACCAAAAACTGCTCAAGAAAACGAAACGACTTTGATACTGCCAGCCAAACGAAATACTTTTGGTGAATATAAAATTGACGCTTTTAATTGGATAACACTTGCCACCGGAGAATATTACCCGGATATATTGAAAGATGCTTGCACACTCTACGAGCCGGTTTTAGTAATTTTTGGGCAATTACTGAAAAGTTCGGAATCATCCGAACGATTATTCAGGCTTATTGTCGCCGTTCCAAATCAATGGATGAGAATTCAACTTTCGAGAGTTTTTCGGAAATATGTAAGTCCTAATACTCCAGTCGAAATGTTGAAAGTCAAAGGTAAATTACAGGAAATTATAGACCGTTTCGGCGATGAGTTCAGACCGATTCAAGAAGTCCAAGCCGCTTTTCTGACGCGTCCGATACCTGACGAGGCGATGTGCGCTTTGCTGTGGGAATATAAAGACAGAGGCAAAAAAGGATATGATTTGACTGAACGATTTTTCTTTTTATTCCGTGATACGTTTCCAGATTTGATACTTACGGGACCCGAAAGAGCCGGTAAAGATGTATTGATGGGCAGTATTTTTAAAGATTATCCAAATCCTTCTCGACCAGTTGATTTTGTGGTTTTTGACCCTGAAGGAAAAGAAGTTTTAGCCGTTGGTTTAGCTCGCTACGATTCGGACAGAGGCGGAGCGCAAGAAGATGACAGAACGGGCGGTTATCTTTACTGTGCCGGTGAAATTCTCGGTTATGCTCTGGAGAATAATCTAAAAACAAAGGTTATTTTTCTCAATGATGGTCCCGGACTTCTTCTCGGAACGATGTGGAATGATTACGACAAATTGGAGAAAAGTTCCTCCGATAAAATTATGGTTTTGACTCTCCGAATGGTCAAGGAAAGACTAACGCGAAAATGGTTATTTAACGAAACAGAGGTATAAGATTGGCAACAGGCATTTCTAAAACAAAATGGACAAATAACGGCGAAGTATCTAACGGTTCAAAGGAAACTTCGGACGTTACGCTCTGTTATGAAAACAAGCAGCCGAAAAATTTAGTTCTTCAAACTTCGCCCGCTCAGACGCAACTCGTTAATCACTATGGCACTGCTGCAAATTCCGATGATTGGCAGAATCGCTTATATTTCGGCGAAAACCTTTCTGTTTTGGCAAGTTTGTTAAGTGATGAATCTATTGCCGGAAAAGTTCGTCTTGTATATATTGACCCGCCGTTTGCTACCAAAAGCGTTTTTCAATCCCGTTTAATGGACGATGCGTATCGTGATTTATTGTCGGGGGCGGAATATATCGAATTTATTCGACAGAGATTGATTCTGTTAAGAGAATTGTTAGCAGACGACGGCTCAATTTATGTGCATTTAGACGAGAATATGGCTTTCCAGATAAAGATTATAATGGACGAAGTATTCGGTCGTAATAATTATCGCAACTGGATAACTCGTAAAAAATGTAATCCCAAAAATTACACGCGCAAGACATACGGCAACATTTCAGACTTTATTCTGTTCTACACAAAAACAGACAATTATGTTTGGAATCGCCCTTTTGTTGATTGGACGACGCAAGCGGGTGAAAAGGAATATCCTTGTATAGAGCAAGAAACCGGTCGCCGCTTTAAGAAAGTTCCGGTTCACGCTCCCGGAGTGCGAAACGGCGAAACGGGTAAAACTTGGCGCGGAATGAATCCGCCGCCCGGTAAACATTGGCAATTCACGCCGCAAACGCTTGATGAAATGGACGCTCGCGGGGAAATATACTGGTCGGTAAACGGCAATCCTCGAAGAAAAATTTATTTTGAAAATAACAAAGGCATTCCGGTTCAGGATATATGGATTG
Organism: Pyrinomonadaceae bacterium; assembly: GCA_965247805.1. Classification (GTDB taxonomy): domain Bacteria; phylum Acidobacteriota; class Blastocatellia; order Pyrinomonadales; family Pyrinomonadaceae; genus JAFDVJ01. The sequence continues at coordinate 85,434 of OZ252034.1, read as the reverse complement.
ATTATAAAGACGCTCATAATCAAAACATAAAAATTACAGGCTACCCGACGGAAAAAAACGCAGCGATGCTTTCTCGTATTGTCGAAGCGTCTTCAAATGTCGGTGATATTGTATTAGATTGTTTTTCGGGTTCGGGAGCGGCTTTAGACGCTTCAGCAGAATTAAATAGAAAATGGATAGGAATAGATAACAGCTCTGAGGCTATAAAAACAACCTTAAAAAGATTTCAAGAAGGAGTTAAACCGATGGGTGATTTCGTCAATAAGACTCGACAAAATCAAACAAACCTGCCGTTGGTTCTGGAAGATCAACCAAGTTTTGTTCTTTACGCAGAGAAATCAAAAATCAATCAAATAGGAGATTTATAATTAAAATCGCGCTGATAACACAGCGTAATCGAAATATTTATTAACTTTAATGTCGTTGATTAAACGCGATTGCTAAAACTAATAATACCTGAAATCTCATTGCTCGTTGGCGGCTTTGTTCTTTTGAATCATCTCGTTTATCGTGGCGGTTTCGCCGATTTCGTAAAGGCTGATTAAGCCGTCTTCAATGGTAAATATTTGCCGGACTTCTGTATCAACAAGCACATTGCCATCTAAATCTTTGACGATTTGATGAACGATGACGATGTTTCGACCTTTTTCGTCCGTCTCGAATTTTAAGGTTTCGAGTTCGGGTTGAATTGCCTTAAATTGAGTCGTCCAATATTCACGCACCGCGTCGCGTCCGTGAACGAAACCGCCTTCCAAACCGTTCGCCCATTTCACATCGGGACGCATCAGCGAGATGATCGTTTCGATCTCGCGTTTATTAAAAGCATCGTATAAATTTTGCAGAAACTGTTGATTGGCACTCATATTTATTCACCATAAACTATGATTATCGTTAAAACAAGAAAGCGAATAACTATTTATCATCATCTTCAACCCAAGCAATCGCACAACATTAATTTTAAAGAATATTAGCCGCGGATTACGCAGATTACGCGGATTTTAAGAATGATTTTAGTCGGTTTTAATCCGCGTAATCTGCGTAATCTGCGGCAAAAATAGAAATTTATTTTGCACGTTTACTTATATTTTTTGTCAAAAGTAATTTCTGTTTTATACTCACAAAACAATGAAAAACGAGTCCGCGATTGAGAGCGAATTTTTGCGTGAAGAAGAGCGCGTCGAGGCGAGAAGCGGCGAGTTTAAAAAGGAACTCGGTTTGAGCGATCTGGTTTTGACGCAGATTTTGTTTATCGTCGGTTTGCCGTGGATCGGCGTGGCGGCGAAACAGGGGAATTCGCACGTTGTTTTGTGGCTTGCGGCGATGGTTTTGTTTTATATTCCGTCGGGCGTGGTCGTCAATTACCTCAACCGCCTGATGCCGCTCGAAGGCGGGCTTTATCAATGGGCGAAACTCGGTTTTAACGAATTGACAGGGTTTCTCGTCGCTTGGAATCTGTGGCTGATGGCGATTTTAAGCACGTCGGAAGTCGGGCTGCAAATCACGCAGTATCTCGTTTATATTTTCGGCGCGAACAGCGAATGGCTGACTTCGAGCCGTTGGTTTATCGGTTTGACGAGCGCATTGGTCGTCGGAATGCTCGTTTTGCTGACGAGCATCGGTCTCGGTGTCGGCAAATGGATTCACAAAGCGGGCGGAATTTTGATGCTGGCGACGTTTGCCGCGATTCTGATTCTGCCTTTTTTGGGTTTGGCAAAAGGAACGCTTCCCGAATATCATCCGCTGAACGTCGAGATGCCGGTGATGTCTTTGATGACGCTGAATTTGTTGGGAAAAATGGGTTTCGGCGCGTTCGGCGGCTTTGAATATGTGGCGATTCACGCGGGCGAATGCCGCAATCCGGCGCGTTCGATTGCACGTTCGATCATCATCGCCGCCCCGATTATCGTGCTGATGTTTATCTTCGGCACAAGCTCGATGCTCGCTATCATCGGGCAAGAAAATGTTGACCTGATCGCGCCCGTGCCGCAGCTTTTAAGCCAAGGTTTCGCGCCGCTCGGTGTCGTCGCTTTTGTCGCGCCGCTGACTATTTTAGCACTGCTCGGAATTCGACTCGCGCAGGCGAGCGTGATGTTTTCCGGCAATACGCGCCTGCCGATGGTCGCCGGTTGGGATCATCTTTTGCCCGTCTGGTTCACGCGCCTTCACGACAAATACAAAACACCGATTAATTCGATAATTTTCGTCGGCGTGGTGACTTTGGTTTTAGGCTTAATCGGTTTAATCGGTGTTGGCAAACAGGAAGCGTTTCAGCTTTTATGGAACGCTTCGGGCGTGTTCTACGCGCTCGCCTATCTCGTGATGTTCGCGCTCCCGCTGTTCGGCTTGCGCCGCGCCAATCAAAAACATCCGTGGTGGCTGAAAATCGCCGCGCTTTTCGGTTTTTTGATGACGCTGCTTTATGTAATGCTTTCGCTCGTGCCGATTATTCAAGTCGAAAGCCGCCTAATGTTTGCACTAAAAATCGGCGGCTTGATCGTCGTTGCAAACTTAATCGGTTACGCAATTTTTTATCTCGGCGCAAAACGGCGTGAGAGAAGTCAGAGTTGAAAATTTAACTCGGAAGTGAATTCAGATGCAGACATATCCGCAAAAACTAATTTTTTGTAGTTTGCGTAATTTTTATCCATTTGTGGGAAACGGATTGCATTGAATGGGTGCATTTACGTCAATAAATCGAACAATTCCCGCTCATTCGGCAGAGATGTTCGTGCGCCGACGGCGCGGCATTTGAGGGCGGCGACGGCGTTTGCCATTCTTGCGCTTTCGGCGACGGTTTTACCCTTCAAAACTCCGTAAAGAAGTCCGACGCGAAACGAATCGCCTGCGCCGGTCGTGTCTTTGCAGCCGTTCGGAACTTCAAAACCTCTCGTGCGGATAAATTCGTTTTCGCAGAGCAGCAATGAACCTGTTTCGCCCAGAGTCATTCCGACGACTGCACAGCCGTAACGCGATCTTATCTCGCGCAGAGCCTTTTTTTTATCGGCGATGCCGACCAATCTTTCGGGAAATTCGGCGGACGAAACGAAAATATCCACGAGCGGCAAAACTTCTTCGATGCCTTTAAAAATATTGTCAATGTCAATCGAAATTACCGCACCTGATTTTTTTGCTTCACGCGCCATTATGAAACACGCGCGGGCATCGTGCGGTGTAAAATGAAGAATTTTTCCGCGAGTCGCAATATCAGCCGGCGCGTCATTTTCGGTGTAAGCGAGTTTTTTGTCCCGTTTCCAGATGACAGTGCGTTCGCCGGTTCGTTCGTCAATGACGATAAAAGCAATTTGAGTTCGCGCGCCGGCGATTTGTCCGGCAAACTGCACGTCAACTCCTTCGTCGCGCAATGTTTGCAAACCGAAATTGCCTTCCGCGTCGTCGCCGAAACGCCCGATATATGCTGTTTTTGCGCCCAAACGCTGCAATCCCGCACAGGTCGTCGCAATCTCACCGCCGGCTGCTTGGATATATTCGGTCAGTTCGATTTTCGAGTTATACGCCGGGTATTGCGGCACGATAACTAAATAATCAACGGCATTTGTGCCGAAACCGACGACATCGAATTCTTTGTTTTCAGCTAATTTGAAAGGAAAATACATTTTTGATTTACGGATTTGAAATTTGAAAAATCAATCAATAATATCTAATAGTTGATTGTTGAAAACAAATGAGATTCAGCAATTTTTTTGCAAAATAGTTTTGCAAAACCGCCGGAAAAAAAGTTAGATTTAAGTATTGGCTTGATGAATTAACTTTATTTTCGAGCGAAATACTGATTTTATTTTTATAAAAAGTTTTTGGAGAAAAAAATGCCGACAGCAGTTTGCCCAGAATGTGATGAAGAAGTTTATGTTGATGCCGATTCCGAGCAAGGCGATGTAATTTCCTGTGATGAATGCGGTGCGGAATTGGAAATCGTCGGGCTTGACCCAATCGAATTAGACGCTTACGAAAGCGGCGGCAGTCTTGATGATGACGAATCAGACGATGAACACTTTTAAAGGGATGAAGGATAAGGGATGAACAAATTTTAATAATCATCTCTTATTCCTATTTTAATTGGTATCCTGTGCGGTTTTGTCTGACTTTCAGATTGTTCGAAGCCTCAACTCGGACTGTGTGAAATTTTCCGTCCTGACGGCTTTCCGGCTTCGGATAAAATGCCAGAACGTAGGATGAAGTAATTTCTTCTTCGAGACTTTTAAATAGCGGCTCGAAATTATTTTCGTTGACGTAGAAAGTTTTGCCGCCGGTTTTTTCAATCAAACCGCTCGCTTCCAACAGCGTCAAAAGCGGTTTTTTGTTTCCCTGCAACCGTGAAAAAGACGGCAGAAGCACCGAATAAACGGTTGTTTCCGCATCATTTGCACGTTCAATGACGGTTTTCGGCGAAACCGTATCGCCGACCGGAAAGCCGTCCGTAATTAAAATTACGGCACGCTTCGGCAGTTGGTTTTTAATAGTCGGCGGCGATTTCTTTTTCAAAAGACGAATTGCATCGTCAACGGCATCGTAGGCGTGAGTCGAAAGTCCGTCCTGATCGCGCGACAGTTTTTCAAAAGTTTTTTCCAGTTTCGGCGGTTTGTTCGTGAAAGACTGCAAAGTTTTTACTTCCATTCCGAACGTCATCACCGCAAAATAGGAATTGTAATCGGCTAATCTTTTAATGAACTGTTGCAGTGCTGATTGCAGTTCATTCAATTCATCCGTCGTCATACTACCCGAAACATCGAGCGCGAAGACTATCGAAAGCGGGCGATTTTCGCTTTGTTTGCGAATCGGCTCAAAAAAATCTACTTGTCTTTCAACGCCGTCTTCAAACACTTTAAAGTTTTTCGCGTCGAGTCCGCGCACGGGTTTTCCGTCCTTGTCCGTGACGGTTACTTCAAAAGCCGTAAGTTCGGTATCTACTCGGATTACATCTTCTGAATTCTGTGCATTGACGACTGAAACACTTAACAAATAGACAAAACACAAGATAATCAAAGCCGGCAATCCTACATTGCCGATAATTTTCCAACTGCGTTTGATGAAATCTAAAAACATATTACAAATTTCAAAATTTTTAATTTTAATTCACGGTGGAAAGTATTACGCTTCACTGCAAAAATGTATTGCTTTTTGGCAGTTATTTAATTTAGAATGAACAATTAGGAAATTTGATTTCCTCTCAATTCCCACAATTCATAATCACTAATAAGCAAAGTTGCTTTCTATTTTATCTCAAAATCTTTTGTAACCTAATCAGGAAATCGGACTTTGCTGATAATTGTTCAATTTAACCAAAAATTAAACGAATATCTGCTTAACTTTAGATGATAAATTCTAAGCATTCTTACCTTGATTTTTACCGAGAGTTTCAAGTTGACCGAGTTTTGTCAATTTGACCTGTCAGATTGACCGATTTTTTATTCTTATTCGACGACATTGTTAGATTTCTCAGTAAATATTGCCTATTTAATTTTGCACGGTTTGGCACGAAAAATGATTTATTTATTTCTTCGCATTAAGAATTCTTCCTATTGCGAATTCCAAAACCGACCGTAGAATTTCCCACATTAAACGGATTTTGGAGAACTGAAAATGGAAAAAATAAACCTGTCCGGTTACAGTCTAAAAGCGATTTTTTTTTGGTGCGGTCTCTTCGCAGTTAGTATCTGTATCTGCGGTTTTGCCGCCTTCGGATTAATCGGGTTTTCATTAAGGCAGTTTTTTGTTTTGGGAATCGCGCTTGCGGTTTCTGCTTTTGCCAACCAGCATCAAATCAAAATCCCAAAAACATCGGTTCACTTTTCAGTCAAAGAAGCAATAGGTTTTTGGGCGATAATTTGGCTTGGTTTACCCGGCGGCGTGCTGATTGCCGTCAGTGCCTCATTAGCGCGTTATGTTTTTGCCGAAAAAAATAATGTTCGCTGGCTATTCGGCATTTTCGTCAATGTTTGCTCGACTTTTGCCGCCGCTGTTGTTTTCTATCTGACGCTCCATTATTTTACCGAATTTACGCGCGAAACGATTGCCGAAGAACCCGTTGAATGGCAGTGGCTGATTGCCGCCGCCGCGTTGATGATGCTCACGCATTACGTTTTATCGTCAATTCTCAAGTCAATTTTTATCTATCTCAAGGATGAAGATTCGATCAAAGAACGCTGGAAAACGAATTTTGCGGGGATGGCGATTGTTTATCTTTTATCAATCGGCACAGCCTTTTTGATTCATTATCTCTTTCTCGAATTCGGTTTGCCGTTCGGATTGGTAATTTTGCCGGTGACGATTGTCGGTCATTTCGCGCACCGCATTCACATTAACCGGCTTGAACAAAAAACAAAAGAAATCGTCGAAGCGAGCCGTGTTCATCTGGCAACCGTCGAAGTTTTGGCGACGGCGATTGATGCCCGCGATCAGGTCGGTGTCGGTCACGTTCGCCGGACACAGATTTACGCGGTCGGAATGGGCAAAATTTTAAGATTGTCCGACGGCGAAATTAATGCGCTGAATACCGGCGCACTGCTTCACGACATCGGAAAACTCGCCGTTCCCGATCACATTTTGAATAAACCGGGACGTTTGACTCCGGCTGAAATGGAGAAAGCCAAAATTCACGCTTCGGTCGGCGCGTCAATTTTAGAAAAAGTAGCTTTTAGTTACCCGGTTGTGCCGACGGTCAAATATCATCACGAGTGTTGGGACGGAAGTGGCTATCCCGAAGGTTTGAGTGGTAATGATATTCCGCTGACGGCGCGGATTTTGTCGGTCGCGGATGCGTATGATACGCTGCGCGGCGCACGTCCGTATCGTGCGGCGGTGTCGCGTGAAGAAGCGCGAAAATTTCTCATTAACGGCGCGGGAACTCAGTTTGATCCGAAAATTATTGATATTTTTCTGCGTAATTTGAAAAAATTTGAAGTCAGCATCGCCGAAGAAAAACTTTCTTATAATAGCGAGGATCAAAATCCTGAAACGGCTTTTATACAGGACGACCGCAATTCAAAGAGCTATGTCGAACAAATTAAAAGAGCTAATCGTGAAGTTTTCACGCTTTATGAATTGGCGCGGATTTTCAGTTCGTCGCTCAGTATGAAAGACACTTTTTCGCTTTTTGCCGAAAAAATCAATGAACTTGTGCCGTTCGATACCTGTGTGATTTATCTTCTTGACGAAACCGCGAGCAGAGCTACGGCAGTTTACGCCGAAGGGAAAAATGCGGCAACACTGCTGAATCGTTCGATCAAACCCGGCGAAGGTGCGACCGGCTATGTTTTGAAAAAACGACAGCCGGTTTGCAACGTCAATCCGGGACTCGATTTTTCGTTCTGTCAGCTTGAATTCGTGCAGGAATATTCGGCAATGGCTTCGCTGCCGCTGATTGCCGATGAAAAGATGCTCGGTGCGGTTTCACTTTATTCGTGCGCTTTGGAAAATTATGAAGACGAACATTTACGACTCCTTGAAACAGTTTCGCGGATTGCTTCAGACGCAATTTCAAAGTCAATTCATCACGCCGAAACCGAAACCAAGGCTTTGACCGATCCGATGACGGCTCTGCCGAATGCGCGAAGTCTGCAAATTCAGTTTGAAAAAGAAGTCGCCCGCGCCGAGCGCAACGGCAGCCGTTTTCAGGTTTTGATGCTCGACCTTGACGGATTCAAAGCGGTTAACGACACATTCGGGCATAAAGTCGGCGATAAACTGCTCGGTGAACTTTCAAAAGTGATGCGCGGACAACTTCGTGATTATGATTTTTTGGCGCGTTACGCGGGTGACGAATTTGTCGCCATCATTCCCGAAACAGATGAAATCTCGGTTGACGAACTGTGTCAGAGAATTGAAAAATCCGTCAACGATTTTATTCTGCCGGTCGGTGACGGAAAATTCGCGCGGGTCGGCATCAGCATCGGTGCGGCGGCATATCCGACAAGCGGCGGCACGATTGACCAGATTATAATCGCCGCCGATAAAGCGATGTATAGCGTCAAAGCACGACGTAAAAATATCAAAGAAGAAGAATTAAGAAGATTGAAAGAGCGGCAGCGCAAGGAAGACCAAAAACAACAAGAGCTTTTGCAGAAAACGCCGGTCGCGCCGAAACCGATTCAAGTCAGACCAATCGCGCCGACAATGCTTAACAACGAAGATATTATCGTTGACGCAAACTCTGAAAGTTTCGTCGTTGAACTCGACGAAAGCCACATCATTTCATCAGCGATCAATTAAAAAAAGTTTCAGGTTCAAGTTTCAGGTTGAAGAAAATCTTTGACCTGAAACTTTTTTAAAACGCTTGTGAAAATCTGAAGTGAATTTGTTCTTTGCGGACTTGGAAAATCGCGTTCGGCGCATTGTTCGGCTGCGGAATTAAAAAGCGCGACGGGTTGAGCAAATAACCGTAATCAACGCCAAATTCGCCGCCAATCGGTGTTTTGAACCGCAGACCGAGACCGACCGTATGAGTCCAGACGGCGCGGAGATTCTGCCCGACGACATCGTTCGGCGCGACAGTCGGCGGATTGAAAATGTCTTTGACGCGGCGGAAAACATTGCCGCCGTCATAAAACGGCACGGCGCGGAAAGATTTCGTCAGCGGCACCCGCGCTTCGAGATTGACGACTGCCAATGCGTTTCCGCCAAGCGGAACGGCAAACGGAGTCAAAGTCACAATTTCGTTTTTGCTGTTGCGAAAAATTCCCTGAGGCGTAATGACGACTCGCGGACCGGCGGTTTCAAAATCAAATCCGCGCAGACTGGTCGAACCGCCTGCGAAAAATCTTTCACTGATCGGCAAAATCCCTTCGAGACCGGGAAACTGCGACGAAAAACGATTTCCTTTTGAAAAAACATTCGCCAGACCGACGATCACGCGACCCGCAAACGTCGTATTTTTGAGAACCGGAACAGTATAGAATCGGTAGTATGACGCTTGAAATTTCTGAAAACCGATATTCGCGCCCAAGAGCGGAATACTCAGATTATATTCCGCCGTCAGATATTCACCCTTTGTCGGGTCGCCGGCATTATAACGACACGGATCGCCGACTTCCCCTTTGGCAATAATTTCGAGCAAAGTAAATTTGATCGTGCAGTTTTGACGCGTATCACGAACAAATGTCGCACCGAAACCCGAAGTGCGAATCCGCGCGTCGGGAAGAAGCAAATCTCTGATTAAAAGACTACCGACTTTGAACAGCCGCACGTCTTCAAATTTATAGCGGACAAACAAAATACTGCGACTTTTGACACTGATCGTGCGACTCGTTTCCGCCGAAAGCGTTAGGCGATTGATCGTCGGACTTCCGGTTTTAACGCCGAATTCGTCAATCGGATTGCCGTTCGCGTCAATCCGCTGAACGATTCCGAAAGTTCCTTTATCGAAAACCGAACGGAAAAATCGCGTCACGGTCGAATCGCGCTGATACTGCGCGGTAAAAGTCAGCGGCGAAAATCGAATCGTACCATCAGCATTTTTGCCGTCGCGTAAAAATCGCGGTTTACTGAAATCAATCTGAGCGAACTGCTGAAGGCGACTGATGCGAACCCGTGCGCCGCCTTGCTGAAGTTTGCCGAAAAGATTGTAATGACGAATATCGAACGAGCCGAACGGTCCGGTATCGGTCGAAAAACCGCCGCCGTAAGTAATCAGGCGCGGAGCTTGCTCTTCGACATTGATGATGATGTCGGTCAGCCGTCCGTCCGCCGATTCACCTGCCGGTTCGGGTTTGATTTCAACCCGTTTAAAGGCATCGGTCGCGTAGAGATTTTGTTCGCTCGAAAAAATATCGGCGGCGCGTAAAATGTTTCCCGCCTTTAGAGTGATTGCTTTGAGAATTGCTTCGCGGTCGGTTCTTTCGTTGCCCGAAATCAAAACGCGGTTAATAATGACTTTTTTGCCTTCGTTTTCGACATTGTAAACGACTTTGACGCGTTCTTCCGCGTCATCCGCGCCTGATTCGACAATCGAATAAGTAATTCTCGCGTCGTAATAACCTTGATTCGAGTAAAATTCGGCAAGTTTTCGCTGACCGTTGCGAATCTTCGCGCGTGAATAATTTTGCCCGATTAAATTCGGTAATTCGGTTTTCAAAACCGCCGCGCTAAAAGTGTTATTGCCCGTAATGTCAGCATCGTCAATTCGCGTCGGTTTTCCTTCTTCGACGACGAACGTAATGATTAAATTATCGCCGGTCGGCGAAACGCCCTGTTTGACAGCGACATTTGCATTGCGGTAGCCGAGTTCGCGCATCAGCGATTTGATCGTGTCGCGGTCTTCGTTGAGCAGCGTCGCGCTCGTGTAACCGCGCCCATAACCCAAAAAAGGAACGATGCCGAGAGCCGATGCCTTCTGCGTTTCGAGAACGGTGCGAACTTCTTCAACCGGCAAAAGAGTCGTTCCCGCGATGCGAATATCAACGAGTTTTAGCTGACGGTTAAGATCCGCCTGATACTTGACATCAACAGTCCGGTTTGTCAAATCCCCGCCGCTCAGAGATGAACATAAAAGACTCGTTTCATTGACCGTGTAACTCGCTTCCGTTTCGGCAAAAGCAGGTGTCACGGAACACACTGCCTTAACATCAGCGAAGAAATAACCTTGCTCTTGAAAGTAATTCGCCAGCCGCCGTTCACCCTCGACAATCGCCGAATAATCAAGCGTTCCTTCGCGTTTGATCGGCAACAGTTTGGTCTGCGTTCCTGCGCCGACCTTTTCGCCTTTAGCCTCAACCGAAACTTTGATCGTCGCGCCGACTTTGCCGGTGACGGAGATTTTGATCGTGTTGGTTTCCGATTCAAAAACGATGCGTGGTTCGGTTAATTCAGGCGCGAAAAAGTTTTCGTCGCGCAACGCTTTGCGGATTCGCTCGACATCTTGGTTTAATTTTAAACGTGAATAAGGTTCGCCCGGTTTGAGTTTTAATTTTTCAAGAACTTTGTTCGCGTCAAAACCTGCAATATCTATCTTAAATTCGCCGATTTTGGCTTGTTCGTTCGGCGTAACATTGAACGTCACACCGACTCTGGTTTCGGCGGTCGAAGGTTTTTGGGCAAAGGTAACTTCCGATTTGTAATAGCCGCGTTCGCGCAAATATTCGAGAATCGTTCCGGCGTTATTTTGTAAAATCTGCTCGGTGACAGGATTTCCTGTGGTTACGAGATTAAGACGAAACAATAATTCGTCTTCCGTAATCTTGTCGCCGACGGTATTGCCGACAACGACCGAAACCTGTTCGGCTTGCGTGGTGCGTTTGATGATAAAACGCAGACGAACCGCGTCCGCGCCGGCTTCGCTTGCTTCAACCGAGACGGAAACGGCTTTTTTGGTATCGTAAATCGCCTGAATCGCTTCGCGGATTTTAACGGTCGAATAGCGTTCACCAAGCGTGTTGGCGGCAAGCAGGCGGAACTGTTCGGCGGCGGCAAGTTCGCGGTCATTGCCCTCGAATGTAATATCAATCGGTTCGACAATTTGGCGGTTTTCGTATTTATTTTGAGCGGGGGCAATCGAAACGAAAATCAATCCGCCAAGGCACAACGCGTGAAAAAGACGCAGCAATATTGCGACGCGGTAATACTTTGAGTTTTTTTCACCTCGTTGTCCTTTTATATTTACCCTCTTGTTCAGAAACATTCTTTCAAAAATTGTTGTTATGAGAATTTTATAATAAATCTCTTATCTAATCAGAACAGCTAACGGGAGCGACCTGTTAATTACTGCATTAAGTTAATGCTAACCGCATAATGCAACAGGTCGCTGCCGCGCGCTGTTCTGACAAAAAATATTAAAACCGCTTCCTCAACCTGATTTCAAAACTGAAATTGTTGCGGTTACGCGTGACATTGCTCAGTGACCGCTGTTCATATTGCGCGACGAATGACAGGCGGTTTGAAACGCGATATTCCAGTGCCAAAACCTGATTTTGGTCATCCGAAAGATTGGTCGAATACGTCACCAGAAGATTACGGTTAATTTGCCGTCCGACCGTCAAACGTGCGCCCGGATTTCGCTGACCGGAAATAATCGGATCAAGCTGAAATTTGTTGAGTCCGAAAAGTTTATCGGTCGCTTTTGCCAGCGGTTTGTTGATAATCTGATCGGTCAAAATTTCCGCCGCCGTGTTAATTCCAGATTGCGCGAGCGTCGGAATTCCGGTGTCGGTGTTCGACAAACTTCCCGTCGTAATTAGCGAAATCACGTCCTGCGACGGCAGAGCCGGATTTGAACGAACGGTCGCGCTCAAATTTTCGGTGTCGGTCAACTTTCCGTTGAGATTGACGAAAACCTGATAGCCGTTGATTTCCGATTCGGCTTGCAGATTGATAATCGGTTCGATGCCTTCCGTATTCGGCGGAAAGACGAGTTCGCCGCGCTGCACGTCGTAACGGTCGTTGCGGTAAAAAAGCGTTCCGCTGTTGGCGGTGATTCTGCCTTCGACCTGCGGCACGTCGAGGTCGCCCGTCACGCGCAGTGAAAGCGAAGCCGTCAAATCTGCGATGTTGTTGCGAACGACGAGCGCATTGCGACCTTCGACGATCAAATCGAGTTTGACATCGCCAAATGTCGAAGAACTGCCGCCGCTCTGCGAAATCGAACCTTCGCGCCGTCCGCTGACGACATCCGCGAGGTCAATATTCCGCGAATAAAGACTGCGTTTGGCATCAATTCTGCCGCCGATAAATGTACTGAGTGCGCCGTTATCGCGCTTGCCGTTAATTTCGATTTCGGCATTGCCGGTCGTCAGAAAATCCTTCGGCAGCGGCACGGTCACGTTACTTCCGCCCAACACAAACCGGAACGCCTGAAGCTGCAAACTGTCGTTAAGCATCGCGCCGCCCGTCGCGGTAAATTTTCCGCCGCCCAGAAATCCGTTTAGTTCTTCGATCTGTATTTGATTCGACGTGAAAATTACGCGTCCTTTGATGCGGTCGAACGAAAGTCTTTCCGAGCCAACGAATGCCGAAGCCGAAGCATTCTGCATTTCCGCCGTGCCGTTCAAACGCGCCGTTTGATTCGGTCCGGTCAGACGCACATTGACATCCGCCAAACCCGCAAAAAAGGCGTTCGGCGAAACCGCATTCAAAATACTTAGATTGATGCGTCCGTCAATCTTGAGATTATTGATCCCGTCATTTTTCAGAGCCTTGGTTCCGCTGACGACGAGATTTGAACCGCCGCCCGAAAATTTCGCGTTTTCGACCACGACCGCGTTTGAATCAAACTTTACGGCAACCGGTTCGCTTGCAACCAGCGGCGTGTCGCCGATTTGCAGTGCAAGCTGCGTAAAATCTGCCGAACCTTTCAAATTATCGGTTGAAAAGGCGCGAACACCGCTTGCATCAACGCTCGAAAGATTGCCCTGTAAAAAGATTTTGCCCGTCGCCTGTCCGGTAATCGCCAGTTCTCCCGGCTGCCGGACGAGCGCGATGAACGGCGAAAGTTCCGTGTTATTAAAAGTCGTCTCAGCCCGAAACGGCAGATTTTCGTCGGCGAAATTGACGTTTGCCGTGATGTTTTGCTGTTGTCCCTGGAGTGTTGCAGTGAGATTTGCGTTGAGCTGTTGATTTTCGGTTTTGCCGTTGAAAACGATTTCGCCGAGCGCGTTCCCATTTAAGGTTACGCCGTTTCCGGTGCCGTTAAAATTGACTTCGTAGCTTTTTGAATCTGCCGTTCTGCCGGTCGCTTTCGCGGTTAAATTCAGCGTTCCGTTGATGTCGGGAATTGATTCGCTGCTCGGAATAAACGGTCGAATCCGCGCAAAAGGGATGTCTCTGCCTTCGATGTCGAAATCAAAAGCGGTCGTGTCGGTTTGATAATTTCCTTTCGCAGTGAGCGTTCCGTTGGCGAATTTGGCGTTGAATTTTTCGAGATTGACCGAATTTCCCGCGAAGGTGACGCGCGTGTCGAGATTGTCGAAAGTTTCGCCTTTGAGCGAACCGTTCGTCGCCGTCAGATTCGCTTCGCCCTGCATCGCGTTCGGCAAACCGCTGATGTTAACCGTTCCGGAAGTATTCGCCTGCAAACCGCGCAGACTTTCGGGCAGATTAACCGGCAGAGCCGCTAAAAGATTGCCCGTATTGATATTTGTCAGCGTCGCCTGCACTGAAATATTGTTTGCTCCGCCGCTCGGAATATTGACGTTGAACGCGAGATTTCCGCCGTCAGATTCCTGCAAAAGTCCGTTTTTGAGTTCGGTCGCGTCAGGCGAAACGAGAATGTCGGTTTTCAGCGAACCGAGTGTCCGACCGCGCAAAATTAATGAATCGAGCGAGGCTTTGCCGTCAATCGTCGGATTTGAAACATTGCCCGTCAGCGTTCCGTTAAAATTCAGATTTCCCGCAAACTCGGCTTTGTATTCGTCAATTTTTTGGTCAAAATCAGGAGAAAGATTAAGGACTTTGATGATTCGTTCGATTTCCTTTGCGTCCGTCGAGTTAAGCGCGATGTTCAAATTTGAATTGTAACCGTTCAGATCAAAATTTCCGTTCGCAGTAAACTCGCTTTTTTCGGTATTCAAACGCGCCACATCAACATTAAAAAGTCCGTTCGTCGCGGTCGCTTCGACGCGTCCCGTGACCGGAATCAAACCGCGATCAGCCGTTCCCGCATTTGCCGTGATGTCGGCGGTTAAGTTTCCGCTAGCGGTTTTGAAATTTGTTCCCGCGAAGTTGAGATTAACTTTTCCGGTCGTTTCGCCTTCGACCGGCACGACGCGTCCGCCTTGCAGCGCAAGCAGTTTGCCGAGATCGAGATTCGTAAAATCGGCGTTAATTTCCGAACGATTGCGCGTGTTCAAAGCAATCGTCGCATTGCCGTTAATTTTCCCGTTCATCACGTCGGCGGTCAGATTACTGAGAGCGACCTGATTATTATCAATCGCCACCGCCGCCCGCGCCGCGCCGAGTTTGACGCTGCCGACCGTGCCGCCGCCGAGACTCATATCGGCACTGGCGCGATAATTTCCCGAAGGTTCAAGCACGAAAACAGGTTTGTAAATTTTGACGTTCTCGAGATTTCCGCCGTCCGGTAAATTAGAATTTTTAACCAAAGCGACGTTGCCCGCGTTAATTTCGCCGGACGTTGCTTCGATTCTGCCTTGCCGAACCGTCAGCCGAACGCCCGCGATATTCAAAGTTCCCAAAACCGCCGCGTTGGTTTCGAGTTTGGCGACTTTCAAATTATCCGAAGCGACAATTGTTTCATTCGGAACGTCTTTGACATTCAAATTATCGGCGACGATCTCACCGAGTTTTGCGCCGTTCGTGTCGGCTTCTCCAACGCGCAAAGTTTTTGAATTAAACGTCGTTGTGCCGTTTTCGTAACCGACACGCGCACCGTTTGCCGTTAGATTCTTAAATTTTGTGTTCTGAATATTTCCCGAATTTGCGGTAATCGTGTCGGCTTGCACTTCGGTTCGTTTCGGAACGTCTTTAATCCGCAGATTTTTAACCTTTGCGCCTTCTAAATTAAAGGCTTTTGTTTTGAATTTTCCGGCGTTGGCGTTCGGCGCAGAAATATTCGTCACGCCGTCATTTGAGTTAAGTTTGATGTTGGAAACCTGCAAATTATCAATGTCGAAACCTTTTGATGTAAAGGTTCGCGTTCGCGCATTGCCGAACGTCGCACCGAATTTTGCTTCCTTATATTCGGCAACGGCATCGGAAATAAAAAGTCCGCCAAGCGTTCCGAAAGGCGTTTTCGCAGCGGCGGCTTGGAGTTCGCCGACCCATTTAAAGTCCGTTCCCGTCCCGCGAATATTGCCGACAAGCTGCGGATAATCAATCTTAAAATCTTCAAATGTCAAAAGCTGCGCGATTGCCTTGCCGTTGGCTTCATACATCGAACCTTGCCCGCTGACATCGGCATTGACGTTCAGACCTTTCAAATAAATGTTTGCCGCCGACAAAGATTCGGACGAAATCTCGCCGTTGACTTTGTAATTTTCACCTTCGCCGGAAACCTTGCCCGTAAAATTTCCGATTCCGCGCAGCGGCGTTCCAAGCGGAAAAACAGTCGAAGTTTGCGTCAGATCAACCGTTGATTCGATGTCAAAGTTGTATTTCGGCGATTCAAAACCGTCAATTCTGCCCTTCAAATTTGATTCGCCAATCGGTGTCGTCAACTTCAAACCCGTAATATCCGCGCCTTTTGAATCGGTAATTCCCTGCGCCCGCAAATCAATATTTTCGAGTTTGCTCTGGTCGTAAACGAAATTTGAAGCAGTCGAGGCAAGATCGAATTTGTAACGCTTTTGGTCGTCGGGAACGTCAAAATTTTCGGGCGCAATCGCCAGCGAAACATTCTTCGCTTCGCCGCCGAGGTTGCGCGTGACATCGCCGTAATGGACGAGTCCGTTTTTTAAGTTGAATTTAAGGGACGAATAGTTGAAATTGAGGTTATTTTTTTCTTCGATAAACTGTAAGTTGGAAAAGTTCGATTTCCCGTTTTCGTCGAATTTTACCCAAACTTCCGCGCCGTCAATCGCGGTCGAATCAACATTAATATCGCGTGAAAGCTGCCACGCGTAGAGATTCTGCACGGTCAAACCGACATCGGCGTTACTAATAAAGAACAGTTTTTCGCCCGTAATTTTATCGTTAAAAGTCGCGTTTTTGAGTTCGAGTCTGAGCGGCGCGATTTTGACGCGAAAAGAATCGGCGTTGAAAACGATTCCGATGCGCTCCATTTTACCGACGAATTGCGCCTTGATGTAATTATCGAAAACTCCGTTACGATAAAAAACAACGACCAAAGCAGCCACTAAAACAAGCAGAATTCCCAATAAACCTGAAGAAATAACCACATTCCGCCGCGTGAAAAATCGTCGCCGGCTGGTTTGCGGTAAATTTTCCTCCGCACGGCTTTCCGCCGGTTCGACCGCTTCTGCTTGTTCGGTCTGATTGTTGTTTTCTTCAGACATTTTTTCCCACCTTGAAGAGAGTAATTATAATGAAACCGTTTCGACAATTTCCAAGTCAAATGCTTCAATCGCGCTGATTTTTGGCGGATGATTCGACAAAAGACGAATTTTGCGAACGCCTAAATCGTTGAGAATTTGTGCGCCGATGCCGTAATCGCGGAAACTTCCGTAGCCGGTTTCGCGCCGTGCCGTTTGAAAATCCAAATTGTTTTTTTGCATCAACGCGTAAGTCTGCAATTGATGAATCAAGTCCAAATTATGTTCGCGCTGACGTAGATAGAGTATCACGCCTTTGCCGGCTTCGGCTATTTTCTCAAGCGACGCATTGATTGTTCGTGATGCCTCACCGAGTTTTGAACCGAACATTGCGAACGTGATGTTCTCGGTTTGGACGCGCACTAAAACGGGTTCAGTTGTCTGCGAAAAATCGCCCATCGTCAAAACAACATGAGTTTCACCGTTGATGATATTTTCGTAGATCGCCGCGCAGAAATTACCGTAATCGGTCGGCAGTTTTGTTTCGACAATTTTTCTGACGAGTGTTTCCTTATGAATCCGGTAACGCACGAGGTCGGCGACGGAAATGATTTTCAAATTATGCCTTTCGGCGAAAATTTCGAGTTCCGGCAGACGCGCCATTGTCCCATCGTCATTCATAATCTCGCAGATCACGGCTGACGGATTAAGTCCGGCGATTCGCGCAATGTCAACGCTTGCTTCGGTTTGCCCGATTCGCACGAGAACGCCGCCGGTTTTCGCCCGGAGCGGAAAAATGTGTCCGGGACGCGCCAGATCATTCGGTTTTGAGTCGGGATTAACGGCGGTCAGAATTGTTTTGGCACGGTCAGCCGCCGAAATTCCGGTCGTCACGCCTTCCTTGGCTTCGATTGAAACCGTAAAAGCCGTCCCGAAACCCGACGTGTTTTCGGTCGTCTGCATCGGCAGATGCAGTTCGTCGCAACGCTCTTCGGTCAGCGGCAGGCAAATCAACCCGCGCCCGTGAACCGCCATAAAATTAATGATTTCAGGCGTAACTTTTTCCGCCGCGCAAACAAGGTCGCCCTCGTTTTCGCGGTCTTCGTCGTCAACAATGATAACAATTTTGCCGTTTTTTATATCTTCGACGGCTTCTTCGATAGCAGCAAGCGGCATAAATACTCAAAACCTAAATTGTAGCTTATTCGTTTTTCAATTACCATTTACGCCGTGTCCACACTTCAAAAATAAGACAAAAAATTCAACGCGGTGAATATTTCTTTTCGATACACGCATTGGAAGAGTTGGAAAATGACAATTTTACGACCGACGATGCCGTTTGCGCGATATTAAATGGTGAAATTATCGAAAAATTGACGTATGATATTCGTGGAACTCGATATGTTGTTTGCGGTCGCGCATTGGATGAAAGGCTTTTGGAAACGGTCTGCCGATTTCATCCGACGAGCAATTTGCTAATCATAACCTGCTATGAAATTTTTGAATAAACATCTTGAATGCGAATTTTGCGACGGCGTGACGGAAACTAAATCAGTGAGCCGGACTTTCAAACGCTTCGGACAAGAATTCAAGTTTGAAAATATCGAAGCCGAAGTTTGTCCGAAATGCGGCGAAATGTATTTTGACGGCAAAATCTTGAAAGAAATCGAAGACAAAATCCGTCGCCAATCACTGCCGCTGGTTGCCTGATTCGTGAATTACGAATTCAAACTTGCTTTCAAATATTTTCGCGCCAAACGAAAATCGTTGGCGCGTTTTACGTCAATGGTCGCGGTTGTCGGAATCGCGGCGGGCGTGGCGAGTTTGATTTTCGCACAGGCTTTGGCGCGTGGTTTCGCGGACGAAATGCGCGATAAAATTCTCGCAAATACCGCACACGTTTCAGTTTTTCTGAACGACGGCGGCGAAATTTCGGATTGGCAAACGATTCAAACGAAACTCCAAACTATCGAAAACATCAAAGAAATTTCCGCAACAACTTACGAAAATGCTTTTCTGATCGGCGAAACTTCCGTCAATTACGCGGCTTTGCGGGTGATTTCAGATTCCAGATTCCAGATTCCAGATTCGGATCGAGGCGGAATTGCGGTTGGCGCGAAATTGGCGGAAAAAGCCGGATTGAAAATCAATGACAGCACGGAAATTATCACACTCGAAAACGGAGTTGAGCCGAAACGAACGCGTGTTCGCATTGCGGAAACTTTTGAAACGGGACTTTACGATTACGACTCGACGTGGATTTACGTTTCACCCGAAAAATTCGCGCAGATTCACGGACAACTGCAATTTACGCCGACGATTCTAAATGTTTCTGTCACAGATATTTACAAATCGAGCGAAACGGCGCGGAAGATTCGTGAAAGTTTGGATGAAAATTTTAAAGTCGTTGATTGGCAGGAAGCAAATCGTCCGCTTTTCGCAGCTTTGAGTCTTGAAAGAAAGTTTGCACTGGCAATAATTTCGTTGATAATTTTTATCGCCGCGCTGAATATTACGACGACGCTTGCGCTGCTCATTAATGAACGAAGACTTGACATCGCAATTTTGCGGACGTGCGGTGCGGGAACGCAGAGTTTGGTGGCGATTTTTCTGTTTGAAGGTTTAATTTTGGGTTTTATCGGAATCTTTTGCGGCGTTTGTTTAGGTTTGCTCGGTTGTTTTATTGCAAATTACTTTAAAATTATCAGTCTTTCAGCGGAAGTTTATTCGTTAAATTACATTCCGCTTCACCCGCAAGCGGCGAATATTTTGCTAATCGTCGCCATTACATTTTTACTATGCTTGACAGCAACAATTTATCCGGCTTTGAGGGCAAGCCGCATAAAACCTTTGGAAAACTTACGGACGCAATAAAATTTTTGGATTTACGAAGCATTTGAAACTATATTTAAGGCAAGTCTCGGAAAATCTTCTTGAAAAATTTGTTATAAAAGTTCAGACTCTAAATTATCAATATTTCAAAGGATCACAGCACGAATTGTTTTTATGTTTGAACGCTACACAGAAAAAGCGCGTCGGGCGATATTTTTCGCCCGTTACGAAGCACTCCAATACGGTTCGCAAGTCATTTCGCCGGAGCATATTCTGCTCGGTTTGATGCGCGAGGATAAAACTATTTCAGCGCGATTTTTTCCTTTTCGCAACAGTTTGACGGTCGAAGCCGTCCGCCGCGAAGTCGAGGACAAAATCGTTCTGCGCGACCGCATTCCGCAATCGGCGGAACTGCATCTTGCGCCCGACACGAAACGAATTCTGGCGTTTTCGGCGGAGGAAAGCCGCAAACTGCAAAATCGGCACATCGGTCCCGAACATCTTTTGCTCGGAATTATCCGCGAAGAAAACTCGATTGCCGCCGAAATTTTGTTTCAATACGGATTGCGGCTGCAAGATGCGCGTGAAGAAATTGCGCGGCAGAGCGGTTTTTCAAATTTATATCAGGTCGGCGGCGAACGGAAAACCGATACGCCGCATTTACAGGAATTTACACGCGATTTGACGGCGGAAGCGGCGCAGGGAAAACTCGATCCGCTAATCGGGCGCGACGCGGAAATCGAGCGCGTGATTGAAATTTTATGCCGCCGGACGAAAAATAATCCGGTTCTGATCGGCGAATCCGGTGTTGGCAAAACGGCGATTATCGAAGGTTTGGCGCAGCGCATTGTTGAGCGAAACGTCCCGACATTTCTTGAAAATAAACGAATTTTGTCGCTCGATTTATCGCTAATTGTCGCCGGCACGAAATATCGCGGACAATTTGAAGAACGCCTCAAAAAAATTATGGCGGAACTCCGCGACCACGACCAATTTGTCGTGTTTATTGACGAGCTTCACACACTCGTCGGCGCGGGTTCGGCGGAAGGCACTCTGGACGCGGCAAATATTTTGAAACCGGCACTTTCACGCGGCGAAATTCAATGTATCGGCGCGACAACTCCGCAGGAATTTCGTAAATCAATCGAAAAAGACAAGGCTTTGGAAAGACGTTTTCAAGCCGTCAAAGTCGTGCCACCGAACGAAGAAGACGCGCTCAAAATTATCGAAGGTTTAGCCGAAAGATACGAATCTTTTCACCAAATTCGTTATTCAAAAGAAGCACTCGAAGCGGCGGTTTATCAAACGAATCGTTATATTCCCGACCGATTTTTGCCCGACAAAGCGATTGACGTTTTAGACGAAGCCGGCGCACGCGCCAAACTTCGCCACGAAAACGAAGGCGGATTTTCCGAGCCTTCGTGGAAGGAAACGGTTGAAAATTGGAAACGTGCGACTGCCAACGAAGAACAGCTTCTGGCATTTGAACTGAAAAATCTCGAAAGCTCGTTTTTCGCCGTCGAAGTGACGAAAGAAGATGTCGAAGAAGTAATTGCGCGTTGGACGGGAATTCCTCTAACTGCAATCAAACAGGAAGAAGCGAAAAAACTTTTGCAGATCGAAACGCAATTACATAAACGCATAATTTCACAGCGTCCGGCAATTTCCGCCTTGGCGCGGGCAGTCAGACGTTCACGCGCCGGACTCAAAAATCCGAATAAACCGGTCGGTTCATTTTTGTTTTTAGGTCCGACCGGGGTTGGCAAAACCGAAGTTGCGCGAACTTTGGCGGAATTTCTTTTCGGTTCGGAACGCGCACTCGTTCGCTTTGATATGAGCGAATTTATGGAAAAACATGCGGTTGCCAAATTTATCGGTTCGCCGCCGGGATACGTCGGACACGAAGAAGGCGGACAATTGACCGAAAAACTGCGTCGTGCGCCTTATTCGGTCGTGCTTTTTGATGAAGTCGAGAAAGCTCACCCCGATCTTTTCAATGTGCTTTTGCAGGTTTTTGAAGACGGAATTTTGACCGACGCGCAGGGAAATTCGGTTGACTGCAAAAACGCGATCTTTATAATGACCTCGAATATCGGCGCGAGATTTATTCAAAAACGCACGAGTCTCGGCTTTCAGGCAAACGGCGAGGCTTCGCGCGATAAAATGGAAGAACAGGTGTTGAGCGAAGTCAAAAAGACGTTCGCGCCCGAATTTATTAACCGTCTCGACGAAATAATTATTTTTGACGAACTCGTTGACAAAGACTTATTTGAAATTGTTGATCTGCAAGTCGGCAAATTAAACGAATTGCTCGAAAAACGCACTTTGCAGCTTCGTTTAACGACAGACGCGAAGCAATGGCTGATTGATAAAACCTGTGCCGACCGCAGTTACGGTGCGCGACCACTGAAACGTGCGCTGCAAAAATATGTCGAGGACGAACTTTCCGAAGCGTTAATTCAAGGCGATTTGAGCGAAGAAAGTCTGGTCGAGATTTTCTGCGAAAAAGATAAATTGGTGTTTCGTTCGATGCGTCTGGAAGAAACGCTTTTGGAAGGAATCGTCTAAAGTCGGTTTCAGGTTCCAAGTTTCGGGTTAGTTTGATTTAATGTGAACTCGAACCAATTTTAACGGAATAATTTGCGTGAAAGTCGGACTTACCGCTTTCACGCTTTTTCCTTTTTGCGCTTTTGTCTGTATAATTTGAAGATTTGTTGGACATATAACGCGAAAAGGCAACCAAGCCTTAATTGAGTGAATCAAAGTTCGCGTATCAACCCAACGTGGTAATGCCCGCTTTTATCTAAAACAATTAATTTGAAATTGTTATTTTTAGTTTGATTTTTAAGGGCAAATATCGTTTTCGGCTTTTTAAAAGCCACAAAATTGCAATTATAAGGAACCCGGTTTTATGCACATTTTTCGCGCTTTTGGGCTTGTTTCGTTGATTTTGGCGTTTTCCGTCATTTCAACGCTCGCCAAAACGGACGATAAAACTAACGACTCTCCAAAAATCGAAAGACTCGCGTCGCAGCAGCAGCTTGTCGAATCGGTTGACATTCAGGGAAATCGCCGTTTAAAGGACGACGACCTTCTTTACTACATCAAAACGCGTCCCGGCGATGTTTTCAATCGTGAGCAGCTTGAACGCGATTTGAAGGAACTCATTTCACTCAATTTTTTTGACAAAGTTAAAACGCGCGTGTTGACCGAAGAAGGCGTGCGCGGCGGTGTCAACGTGATTTTTGAAGTCGCCGAACTCCCGATTATTCGTGATCTGCAATTTAACGGCTTAAAGGCTGTTCCCGAATCAGATTTGCTGAAAGAATTTCGTGAAAAACGCGTCGGCATCTCAAAAGAAGCGATTTATAATCCGGTCAATGCTCAAAAAGGCATCCGCGTGATTCGTGAACTGCTCGCCGGAAAAGGTTATCCGAATGCGAAGGTAACAGTTAGAGAAGAAGAAGTTTCCGCGACTTCGACGGCGATTACTTTTGATGTCGAACAGGGAAATCGTTCGAGAATTATTGACATCGAGTTTGAAGGAAATCAAATCTTCAAAGACGGCGAACTGCGCGGACAACTCCAACTCGTTAAGGAAACCGGATTGATTTCGCGTTTCAAAGGTCTGGATATTCTTGATCTCAAAAAACTGCAATACGATCTGCGTAAAAATGTCCAGTCGTATATGTTCTCGAAGGGTTATTTTCAGGCGCGAATCGGTGAACCGCAAGTCACCGGACTCGGCTATAAACGCACCGGATTTTCGGTTTTGAGTGCGCTGCCGTTGCCGCTGATTACTTCGAAAGACGATACTTTGAAAATCACAGTTCCTGTCACGGAAGGCAAACTTTTCCGCGTCGGTGAACTGAAAGTCGAAGGCAATTCGATTTTTTCCGAGCAGCAGATTTTAGGTTACGTCGGACTCAAAAAAGGCGATGTGGTTGACGGCAAACGCTTACAGGAAGCCGTTTATGAAGATTTGAAAAAAGTCTATGGTTCACAGGGATTTGTGCTTTACAATCCTGAATTTGAGCCGGAATTTAAAGACAATCCGGCAAATCCGAATGAAGGAATTGTTGACATAAAAATCACGATTGACGAAGGCAAACAGTTTCGTCTGCGCCGTCTCGAATTTTCGGGCAATACGTTCACCCGCGACAAAATTTTGCGGCGCGAAGTTTTAATCAACGAAGGCGATATTTACAATCAGGTTGCGCTTGAAACTTCGGTGATTCGCCTGAATCAAACAGGCTATTTCGATCCGATTGACAAAGATCAGGACGTTGAAATCCGCACCGACGAAGAACAGGGCGACGTTGATTTAGTCGTCAAAGTTAAAGAAAAAGGTCGTCAGCAGATTTCATTAAACGGCGGAATTTCGGGCATTGGCGGTTCGTCGTTCGGCTTGGAATATTCGACCAATAATCTTTTGGGACGCGGCGAAACGGTTTCGTTTCAGTTTGGTTTGGGAAATCGTCAGCAGAGTTTTCAGTTGACATTTCAAGAGCCTTATTACAAAGACCGACCGATTTCCGTTGGATTTTCGCTCTTTGCGACGCGTTACAAATTCTTCGGCGAAGGCACGACGCTTTCGCAAAACAACGATTTGATTACGGATATTTTAACTAATCCGCTCAGTCAGATCACCGCCGATTCAGCCAATCTTTTCACGCAAAGCACTTACGGCGCATCGGTTTTCGCAACTGCGCCGCTTTCGGAACTTTTGTTCAAAAAACGACGCTTTACGCAATTTTCGCGTGTCGGTCTGACTTACCAATTTTCGGCGACGACAATCACCGAACCGTCGGTCAACCGGCAAAACAACGCGGCGACCGCAATTCCGATTATTTACGCCCAGCCAAACATCATTACCAGCCGCGTCACGGGCAGTTTCGTCTATGATTCGCGCCAGCCTTCAGCAAACGGAATTGACACTCTGCGCGGTTCGCAGCTTTCGATTAGTGCCGCGCTGTCAGGCTTGCTCGGCGATGTCCGAACCTATCAACCGAGTGTTTCATATACATCATTCATTCCGATCAGACGCAAACGGTCGAAAAACGCCGAGGTTTTCGGATTCAGACTGATTGCCGGAACAATCGGCAGTTTCTCAACTACCAATAAAATTCGCAACGCCAATTCGCTCTCATTCATCGGCGGCGTGCCGATTTACGAGCGTTATTTCCTCGGCAGCGAATACGACATTCGCGGTTATAACACACGCGCAATTAGTCCGATTGCACCGTTCAGCAGCTACGTTACGACGCGAAATGTCGTGACTGCAACCAATGCTAGTGGCACAGTGGTTCCGCTAACTAATCTAAACCCGACGACCGCGCAGGAAATTGCTACATTGGGTTTATTGACCGGCGCAGGCGGTAACAATTCGGCGGCTTTACCCGGTTCATACAGATTTATCGGCGGCGACACCCAACTTTTAGGTAATTTTGAATATCGCATCCCGATTTTTGGTCCGGTTAGTTTAGCTGCGTTTGCTGATGTCGGTTCGGTTTTTAATTTAAGAAAAACCGGAACCCAAGCTATTAACAGTACTTTTCTGGCGGATGATTCTTTTCTCGGTGCAGGTGTCGTAACGGCACTCGCCGCACGAAATTTTCCAGAAGTTAATAACTCCGGTAGTTTGTTTTTATTAGGAGACAGACTTCTAACACCAACCCAATTCAGAGATTATTGCAGTTTGTTTCAACCGACTTGCGATACAAGAATTCCTACTGGAATCCAACAAGTCTTTTTGCGCGGCGAAGCACAGCGTAACGATTTGGTTCGTGTAGATGATTCGTCATTTAGTAAATTGGGAGATTTTCGTTCAAGCGTCGGGATGGAATTGCGTGTGCAGGTTCCGATTGTTAATGTGCCGTTTCGCCTGATTTATTTTTACAACCCGAACGGAAAATTCGGACTCAGAGAAGAGCTGCCGAATCTCTTTCTGCCGGGCAAGCGAAGCGGATTTCGCTTTACGGTCGGAAGAACATTCTAAAAGATTGACAACAGTTGGCTGATAAATTACTATTTCTTTTCTCAAAAACGGTAAAAGCAGGCAACAATTTTAAGATTTCAGGTTTCAAAGGAATAGTAAAAATTAATCCTTTTTAATCGCTAAGGAGTATCAATAAAAAATAATGAGAATATTTCGTTTAATCGCCATTAGTGCTATTTTCGCGGCAATCTTCGCAGTTTCGGCATTTGCCCAGACTGCGGCAGGAAAAATCGGTTTAATTAACACACAGGCATTCGATGACGATAAAGCCGGCATCACCAAATATGTTTCCGCTTTGAATACACTTGAAACGGAGTTTAAGCCGACTTACGCAGAGCTGCAAACGATGGGAACAAAACTTCAGGCATTGCAGAAAGAACTTGCCGATTTACAGGCAAAAGCGCAGGACCCGAATAATAAAATTCCGATTGATGTCAAAATGGTCAGTACCAAAGCCGAAGAATATGAAAAACTCGGTCGTGAATTTAAGTTCAAACAGGAAGATGCGAAGGCTCGTTACGAACGGCGCGAGGCTGCTGTGATGGGACCGATTCGGCAGGACATCGGCAATGCGATTCAGGAATTTACCAAGAAAAACGGATTCGTTATTATGCTTGATGTATCTAAACTCGATACCAGCGGATTTCTTCTCGGTTTGGACGAAACAGCCGATCAAACAAAGCAGTTTATTACATTTTACAACGCACGTCCGGCAACAACCGCCGCTGTTGTGCCTAAGTAAAAAAATCAGTCAATTTTATACAAAGCAGTCTTTTTTAAGTTTTAAGGAGTATCAGTAAAGACAATGAGAACATTTCGTTTAATCGCCATTAGTGCAGTTTTTGCAGCAATCTTCGCAGTTTCGGCATTTGCCCAGACTGCGGCAGGAAAAATCGGTTTAATCAATACGCAAGCCTTTGATGACGATAAAGGCGGCATCACCAAATACGTCGCGGCTTTGAACAGCCTCGAAACGGAATTCAAGCCTTTAGGTGCAGAACTGCAAACGATGGCAACAAAAATTCAGGCGTTGCAGAAAGAACTTTCGGATTATCAGGCAACAATTCAAAAAGGCGGTAAAATCCCGATTTCGGATGCCGATCTTCAGAAAAAAGCTGATGATTACGATAAAATGAGCCGTGAGCTTAAGTTCAAACAGGAAGATGCCAAGGTTCGTTACGATAATCGTGAAAGAATCGTGATGGGACCGATTCGTCAAGACATCGGCAATGCAATTCAGGAATTCACCAAAAAGAATGGTTATATGATGATTTTGGATGTTGCAAAACTCGACGGCGCAGGATTAATTCTCGGCGCAGACGATACGGCAGACATTACCAAACAGTTCATTACGTTCTATAACGCACGTCCGGCAACAACCGCAACCGTTACTAAATAACGACAAACAATACAATTAATCAAAAATCAGAAGTCGGCGAAAATGTCCGGCTTCTGATTTTTGCATTAACGGAGCATAATTTTCAAAATTCCAAAATTTACAAATCCGAAACAATCCGCTAATTTGTAATTTGTAATTAAAAATCAAAATTTATCGAAGAGTTTATGAATCCTTTGCTCGATTCACGCGCCATACAGGAAATTTTACCGCATCGTTACCCGTTTTTGCTGGTTGATAAAATTATCGAACTCGACCCGCGAGTCCGCATTGTCGGCATCAAACAAGTCACCGTCAACGAATATTTTTTTCAGGGACATTTTCCCGGTGCGCCGGTAATGCCGGGAGTTTTGCAGATTGAAGCATTGGCGCAGGTCGGCGCGATTCTCGCGCTTCGTGAATTTGAAGACCGCGCTCAAAAAATCCCGTTTTTCAGCGGAATTGATAACGCGCGTTTTCGCCGTCCGGTCGTTCCCGGCGATACTTTAGTTTTAGAAGTAACGGCAATCCGCATCGGCAGCAAGGTTCAAAAAATGCAGGGCGTTGCCAGAGTTGACGGACAAATCACTGCCGAAGCCGAGATTATGTGCATTATCGGCGACCGCCCGAAAGAATAAAAATTATGCCAACAGAAATAACATATAACCAATTAATGATTTTCGGCGCGATAGTCGGTTTCGTTGTCGGACTCGTCCCCCTGATTTTGGGATTTACCAGAAAAAATATCAAATTCGGCGTAATCGGTTTTGTTTTATCAATCGTTGGCGGAACATTTTTTTCGCTTCTGGGCGCACTCCCGATTTCCGCCGTTTTTTCGTGGCTAGCTCTGCGAAAACCAAAATTTGTCGAATCAGTCGAGGCTGAAAATTCTTCCGATACGCAACTTGCCAAATCAGACATCTCCTAAAATCTGCCTTCCTTTATGACATCATTTATCCATCCAAGCGCAATTGTCAGCCCGAAAGCAAAAATCGGCGCGGATTGCTTCATCGGCGCATTTTGCGTCATCGGTGACGAAGTGACGCTTGGCGACAAAGTTCATCTCGAATCACACGTTGTTGTTGACGGCAAAACTTCCGTCGGCGACGAAACGCGAATTTTTCCGTTTGTTTCAATCGGACTTGCGCCGCAAGATTTGAAATACAAAGGCGAACCGACGGCGACCGAAATCGGTAATCGCAATCACATCCGCGAATTCGTGACAATCCATCGCGGCACAAGCGGCGGCGGCGGATTAACCAAAATCGGCGATGATAATTTGTTAATGGCGCAGGCGCACGTCGCGCACGACTGCCAGATCGGAAACGAAGTCATTATGGCAAACGCCGCAACGCTCGCCGGACACGTCGAGATTGCCGATAAAGCCAACGTCGGTGCATATTCCGGCGTTCATCAATTTTGCCGCATCGGACGCGAAGCCTTCGTCGGCGGTTACTCGGTCGTCGTCAAAGACGCGCTGCCGTTTGCGATTTCACAGGGTAATCACGCGAAATGTTTCGGATTAAATCGTTTGGGAATGAAACGGCGCGGCTACGCCAAAGAAACTCTCGAAAAACTTCATCACGCTTATCATTTGCTGCTTTCGTCAAAATTAAACACGTCACAAGCCGTCGAACGAATGAAGGCAGAAATTGCCGATTGCGCCGAAGTTGATTATTTAGTCGAGTTTATCGAATCATCAAAACGCGGTGTCGTGAAATAAGTTCTGAGTTCCATCTTTAGATGGCAAAACCGCGAGCGAAGCAACGCGGTTTTAGTATTTAATTGTCTTTTAAAAACCAAGTATTTATCAATCTCTCGCTTCGCTTACCAACTGAAGTTGGAACTCAGAACTAATCTAAAAACTCGCGCATCCAAATTTCCAGATTCAGCAATTGAAAAACCTGTAAATTAAAATCTTCTTTGCCTGATTGGTTTTGTTCGATGATTCGCCGAACTTCCCGAAAATCAAATAATCCGCGTCGTTTGATCGTTTCTTCCAACAATAGATCGTCAATCATCGGCTTTAGACTCGTTCGCAGCCAAGAACGAATCGGCGCGGAAAATCCGGCTTTTTTGCGGTAAATAATTTCCTTAGGTAAAAGACTTTCAACGGCTTTTTTCAAAATATATTTTCGCTTGATTCCCTTGATTTTTAGCTCGGCAGGAATTCTTTCGCTTAACGAAACAAGTTCGTGATTGAGAAACGGAACACGCACTTCGAGGTTTGCCGCCATCGAAGTTTTGTCGGTTGTATCAAGGTTCAACGCAGGCATAAATGTTTTGAAATCAACATATAAAAGCCGATTCAAAGGCGAAGCGTTACGGCAATTCTCAAAGAATTTTTTGTGCTGCGCGTAAGCGTCAAATTCATTCATTTCACCGCGCAAATTTTCCGAATACAAATCTGTCTTCATTTCGTCGGTAAAATAAGTCCCGAAACCCAAGTAACGATTTTCAAAGTCCATCGCCGCACTTCGCGCAAATTTTTTCGCGTTTCGAAGCGGCGCAGTCAGTTTTCCGCGAACACCGCCATAAAGCATCGAATCGAGAGTTTTCATCAAAGGACGACGCACCGCCGACGGAATAAAATCCGTCATTCCGGCGAGTTTCATCGCCATCTGACGCGGATAGCCGGCGAAAATTTCGTCGCCGCCCATTCCTGAAAGCATTACTTTCTGCGTCGTCCGCGCCTGTTCGGAAATCAAAAAAGACGGAATCGCCATATCAATCACCGGCGCATCCGCGTGATGGACGAGTTTCGGTAAAAGCTCGGTCAAATCAGGTGTCAGAAGCGTTTCGTGATAATCAACCGGCAAGATTTCGGCGACCTTGCGCGACCATTTTACGTCGTCGGGAATGATGTCAAACTGCAAATCTTCCGCCGAAATTCCGGTCGTGTAGGTTGAAACTTTTTTCGTGTGCTTCGTCATCAGCGCAACGATTGACGAAGAATCAACGCCGCCCGAAAGAAACGCTCCCAACGGAACATCGGCGATCATTTCCATCTCGACGCATTTGCCGAGCGTTTCCAAAACCTGTGCTTGCCAGTAATCTTCCGTTTTGCCGCTTTCCTCGCGCGAATAATCTAAATCCCACCATTCTTTTATGCGAATTTCGCCGTTTTTCCAAACCAAAAAATGCGCCGGCGGAAGTTGGTAAATTCCTGCAAAAAGGGTTTTCTCGTGAACCGTCCAGAGAAATGTCAGAAATTGATGTAAGCCTTCGTGATCGAGTTCGGCGCGGATTAATTTTGAAGCCAGAATCGCTTTGATTTCCGACGCAAAAACAAGTTTTTCACCGATTTTTGCATAGTAAAGCGGCTTGATTCCGCTGCGGTCGCGCACCAAAGTCAAACTTTTTTCGAGTTCGTCCCAGACGGCAAACGCAAACATTCCATTTAACTTCGGCAGACAATCAAGCTGCCATTCCTGAAAAGCGTTGATTAAGACTTCAGTGTCGCAATCGGTGTGAAATTTGTAACCTTTGGCTTCGAGTTCGGCTTTGATTTCGAGATAGTTGTAAAGTTCGCCGTTGTAGGTCAGCGTGTAGCGTTTGTCGGCGGAAAAAAACGGCTGATGTCCGGCGGAAGACGTGTCAATAATCGAAAGACGGCGATGTCCGAGGCAGGTTTTTAATTCGTCTTTACCGAATTTCTCTGAAACAAAAATACCTTCGTCGTCAAAACCGCGATGCTCGATTGATTTGAGCATCGCGCCGATCAGATTTTCAGGTTGTGGTGAAATTAATCCGGCAATTCCGCACATTTTAAAAAATAATTATCCACAGATACACACAGATTAACACAGATATTTTAATTTTCTTATCTGTGAAAATCTGTGTGTATCTGTGGATAAATTAAACCTGTTTTAGCTTCCACTTGCCGCGTTTGAAAAGGATTGCCGAAACGACGGCGAGCAGCGAAAACGCAATTGTAATCGCCCAGAAAACGCCGCGTGCGCCGAACCCGAATCGATACGCAAGCAAGTAAGCAAGCGGAATTTCAAACAGCCAAAAGATGAAAAAGTTTAGATAAGTCGGTGTCCAGGTGTCGCCCGCACCGTTGAAGGCGGTTTCCAAAACCATTCCGAAACCGTAAAAAACAAAGCCGTAAGCGACGATGTGCAAAGCGTCACGACCAATCGCCTGAACATTCGGTTCGTTGGTGAAAAAACCGACAATTGCGTTTGAAAAGATAAGGAAAATCAAACTAATCGCGCCGAGAAACGCGGCATTGATATAAGCCGCCTTCCAAACAGATTGTTCAGCACGTTCAGGATTTCCTGCGCCCAAATTTTGTCCGACGAGCGTTGCTGCGGCATTGCTCAAACCAATTGCCGGGAGCAGCGCGAAAATAATGATTCGCAAGCCGATACCGTAACCGGCAAGCGCATCTTCACCAAAGCCCGACATTACACGAACCAAAACGCTCCAACTGGCGGTGGCGAGCGTGAATTGCAAAATTGCGGGCGCGGCGATTTTAATTAAACTCAAAAGCAAACCCGTATCGAGTTTCCAATGATCTTTGCGAATCGTAATGCGTCCACCAGCGCGAAACAACCAAAATGCCGCGAACAAAACACCGACACCGCGCCCGATAGTTGTGCCGACCGCCGCCCCCGTTACGCCGAGTTTCGGAAAAATCCAGTTGTCAGACAACCACTGCGGCGCGTGGATTCCGAAAAACGCGAAAATGTCCGAACCGTAAACAAACGACGGCGCGAGAATGATGTTCAGAGCGTTCGCTAAAATCAAAACTCGCATCGCAATCGCCGCGTCGCCGGCACCGCGAAAAATCGCGTTGAGCAGAAACAGAAAGACGATGACTGCATTGCCGCCGAGCATTATCCGCATAAACATCGTGCCGTGTTCGATGACTTGCGGCGATCCGCCTAAAAGTCTCAAAAAGGTCGGCGCGAAAATTATTCCGGCTGCGCTGATTAAGAGTGAAACAACCACGCCGAGAACAATCGCGTGCGCCGAAGATTTTGCCGCGCCTTCTTCGTCTTTTTCGCCGATTCGACGCGCGACCGTCGCCGTTGCGCCGATGCTCAAACCGATGGCGACAGCGTAAACCAAAGCCATAATTGATTCGGTCAAGACGACGACCGCGACCGATTCCGCGCCGAGGTGCGCGACAAAGAAAATGTCCACAAGCGCGAAAACGCTCTCCATAAACATTTCCAAAATCATCGGAACCGCCAACAGAAAAATTGCTAAACCAATCGAACCCTTTGTAAAATCGCGCGACGAACCGGCAAAGGCTTCGCGCAGGATTGACCAAAATGAATTATTCTCCGTCGCCGGGACAGAGTTTTCCAGACTTTGCAGCATAAAATCCTTAAAATTGTAATTAATGAAACGAAACTCAAGCGAGATTTGTTCTTCGTGAATTAACACGAATGAAACAAACGTAAAAGTTGCGGGTAAAGTTAGCGGATAATGATTTTCATAGTTCTGTGAGTGTAGCAAAAGATTATTTTCTCTGCAAATTTAAATTTTTGCCGTCAACGGAAAAATTATAAAACACGCGAAGCAAGTGTGAAATTAAGTTAATTCCACACTTGCTTCGGCATTAAAAAAAACAGTCATTCCAAACTAATGAAACGACTGCCGAAATTATAAAAACTACTTGTGCTAAAAAATTATATTAAGCTGATTTTTTGCCGACGACGCTGACTGTAATGCTTTTGCGTCCGAATCTCATTGCTTCAGAGCAACTCGGCACCCAAATATCTAAAATGCGACCTCTCACCGCGCCGCCCGTGTCGGCGACCGTGTATGTTCCGCTGTATGAACCGGCGGTTACGTTAATCCGTGTGCCGAGCGGCAAAATGCGCGGATCAGCCGCCACAATTCCCCGTCGAACGCCGCCGCCGAGGGCAGTTCTGCCTTTCAGACAATAGGCGGTAGCTCTGAATGATTGACTTTCCAAGATATTAAAGTTGCCGAGTTTGGCGAGGTTTTTGGCTTCCGTGAAGGGATTTGTGTCTTGGGTTTCTGTTTGTTGAAAATTTTGCCGGTTTAATTTGTCTTTTTCAATATTTTCTAGTTTAATTGTGTCTTGCGATTCAATCGCTATTGAGACGGCTTCGGCTGTCGGTTGAAAATAGAATAAAAATCCTATTAACACGACCAAGCTGACCAGAAGCACGCTTCCTCTAGCTGGATTTATCATTTATTTCAATTCTCCTAAATTCTTTTCCGTTATTTCAAAGCACATTAACAAATCGTCAAAAACGAGTAAATTGCAGTTAAAATGTGTTTAGTCGGAGTGAACTAACGGTTGACGAAACTACGGCGAAAATGAATCCGCGATGAGTTCCAACGGTAAAACATTTTTAATACTAACACTTCACGACAAAGCCTGTCTAGGCTAAAGGCAGTCGTCAATCAGGGATCGGGAAAACTTTCACAATTTTTTCTTGCGATAAGTCATTTATTTTCGGTAATTTAGTAGTTTCAGTTTAGTGAATATAAAGCATTCATTTTTTTGATTTAAGGAGCAAATTTTATGCAAGAACGTCGAAGTGGAGCCAGATATAACATCTCGCTGCCGATTCGTGTCAGGTGGAAAGATGATTCCGGGAAGGAAATTATCGAAGAAGGTTTGACGGAAAATATCGGGTTGCAGGGAACGCTCGTTTTCCTGCCGCGCCTGCTGCCGACGGTCGGAAGTAAGGTCAGTTTAACT
Source organism: Pyrinomonadaceae bacterium (assembly GCA_965247805.1). Classification (GTDB taxonomy): domain Bacteria; phylum Acidobacteriota; class Blastocatellia; order Pyrinomonadales; family Pyrinomonadaceae; genus JAFDVJ01. The sequence continues at coordinate 51,643 of OZ252034.1, read as the reverse complement.
ATTACCGAACACCCCGACGATGAAGTAACCGTGACGGCGCAGGTCATTCGCCTCGAACGTAACGCCGCGCATCCGCAAGCCGCTTTTCAGTTATTGGACTCGATCCGTCTATGGAAGAAAAAAGTCTGGGAATACGCCGGAGAAACTATTTCCGCGCAAAAACCGGACGAATTTGATGATTGGTAAAAATTAGTCGGTTAATTGTAAATTGTAAATCGTCAATTGTTTTCATCTGCTTGACGATTTCAATTAACGATTTACAATTTACAAAAGTATGAATATTTTAGTTTTGGGTGCAGGACGAATGGGTTTGGGCGCGGTTTATGATTTGGCGCATAATTCGTCGGAGGTCGAAGCCGTCACGGTTGCCGATTTTGATTTAAAAAAAGCGGAAGAAGTCGCGGCAAAGGTTAACTCCGTAAAAGTTACGGCGCGGCAAATTGACGTTTCAAACACTGCGGAAATCGTCGAATTGATGAAAGATCACGATTCGGCGATTTCGTGCGTTAATTATTGGTATAACGTCGAACTGTCAAAAGCGGCGATTGCGACCGCGACGAATTTCTGCGATTTGGGCGGAAATAATTACATTGTTGATGAACAGCTTGCGCTTGACACGGAAGCGAAAGCGGCAGGAATCAGCATCATTCCCGATTGCGGACTCGCGCCCGGAATGGTTTCGGTTTTGGCGATGCACGGCGCGAAGAAGTTTGACGAAATCGAGGAAGTTCACATTCGCGTCGGCGGTTTGCCGCAGCAGCCGAAAACACTTTTGGAGTATCAACTCGTGTTTAGCGTCGAAGGTTTAATTAACGAATACATCGAAGTCGCGCGTGTGATCCGCGACGGACACATCACGGAAGTCGAATCAATGACCGAACTCGAAAGTTTGGCATTTGATGATTTTCCGCCGCTCGAAGCGTTTCAGACTTCGGGCGGAACTTCGACGCTGCCCGATACATTCTTGGGTAAAATCAAACAATTAGATTACAAGACGATTCGCTACGCCGGACACTGCGAAAAATTCAAGACGATGATTGATCTCGGACTTTGTTCGAGCGAAGAAATCATTGTTGATTACGCCAAAGTCACGCCGCGCAAGGTTTTCGGCGAACTTTTGACAAGACATCTTCCGGCTGATGAACCTGATTATGTGTTGGTCAGACTTGAATTCGTCGGCAAAACGAACGGTGAAACTAAAAGATTACGCTACGACATCGTGGATAAACAAGACGAAGCAACAGGTTTGAGCGCGATGATGCGAACAACCGCTTTTCCCGCATCAATTATCGCTCAAATGATGGCAAACGGCGAAGTTTCAAAGCGAGGCGCAATTCCACAGGAAATTGCGATTGATTCAGATAAATTTGTCGCCGAACTTGCGCGGAGAAATATTGTAATCAAAGAATATTTTGAATGATATGAAATTAAAGTCAATAAAATTGCCTGATTCGGAAACATTCATTTGTTCTTCCAAAGAATTAAAAAAAGTCTTTTCAAATGTGGAAGATATGTTCATTTCATTAGGACATATCCAAAAAAAAATTAGTTTTGATTCACGTTGCACACACAAGCCTATTCTTATTGGAAAGGTTGTCAGTTCTTTAGGTGTTTCTCGAAATTTAAGCGCGATTTTGAATTTGTATCCAATAAAGGCGGATGAATATTCTAAAAAATTGTCAGATGAATTTGTTGAAAAAATTATTCCTCAGCTTTATATGTGGTTGGAAAATCAAATTTCAAAATCTGATACGGCAATTCTTGGTTATGAACAAATGATTATTGAACTAACGCAAAAAAAATATAAAATTCATAATCTAAAATTTTTGTAAGTTAATTTTTATGAAGTGGTTTTTACGCATTTTTCTTTCGCTTCTCGCTCTCGCATTAGTCGGGGTTCTAACACTTGCCGCCATCAATAAATACGTTTATTCGCAAAACTCCGACAAAATTAAAACTTCGATTACGGAAATTCCGACGGAAGAACCGAAGCGCACGGCGATTGTTTTCGGCGCAAGAGTTTGGGACGACGGTTCGCCTTCAAATTCGCTTTACGACCGCGTTTTGACGAGCGTCGAGCTTTACCGCGCCGGTCGCGTTCAAAAACTCTTGATGAGCGGCGATAAAACCGGCGAAAATTACGACGAACCGGCGGCGATGAAAAAACTGGCATTGAGCCTTGGCGTTCCCGAAAGCGAGATTATTTTGGATAACGACGGCAAGCGCACTTTTGAAACCTGTTCACGCGCCAAAGAAGTTTTCGGAGTCCAGAAAGCCGTTCTCGTCACGCAGGATTATCATTTGCCGCGTGCGCTTTATTTATGTAACAGTTTAGGCGTTGACAGTATTGGGATTACCGCCAACCGCCGCAAATATGACGGCGAAAATTATTATCACTTCCGTGAATTTTTCTCGACGGCGAGTGCGTGGTTTGAGATAATATTCTGATCATAAACAAAATAACGCCATCGCTTGCTTAACGATGGCGTTATTTTGAAAATTCAATTACCTTTCCGTTTTGTTTGCAAAAGTCGTAAAACCTGAAATTCCATTGGCAATAAAATCTACATCAGAACGATCTTCAAATAATTGAAACAACTGTGTATTGAAAGTAAATCTTTTATGCGAAGCAGATAAAATATAAAAATTGCCGACCTGTGTTTCCGCAAAGCGGTAGTAACCGAACATATTTGTCATCGCAAATCTGGTTTCGCCCGATTGTGTGTTGAGCAGCGAAACGCTCGCCCGCGCAATACCTTGTCCATTCGGCTGTGTGACCTGTCCGCCGAGTGTCACGGATGCCGCCGTGACAACTTGCGTAGAAACGATAATGTCATCAAGTCCGACCATTTCATCGCCGCGATCAGCTTGTAAAACGAATGCGAGAACGACGCTTGAAGACGTTGTAATTGTTCCGGCGGGAATCGTTAATTCGGCGCGGCTGCTCGGTGTCGCAGTTGAACCACGATTAATCAGTGCCGAACCTGCGGCGGGTGGAGTTGAAGTAATCACTCCATTATAGTTGAGCGCGAAAGTATTCGTCGTCGCGTATGACATTTGGCTGTTAGCGTTTCCGGCGAGACCGATTTCGTTGCTGAAATTCGTGCCGCCGTCAAGCGAAACGGTCATCAAAGCGCGGTCGGATTGATCCGTTCCCGAACCTGATGTCGCCGAATCCAACGCCAAACCGATGGCGCGAAAACTGATCGTCACGGCTCCGCGATTAGCCAGTTGACCACCCGGAATTGCCGGAAAAGTAACGGTCACGATTCGGCGCGGAGTCGTGCAGGTGCTGACTCCGCCGATGACGAAAAAGCCGTTACTGGCTGGACTGTTGGTTGTTCCGGCAGTCGCGTCGGTCGTGCCGGTTGCGCTGTTGACTCCGTAAGTTGCGCCTGCCGGCAAGACGGTTCCGGCGGCGGTTCCGTTATTTTGCTGACTGGGAACTGTTCCGGCGGCGGTTCCGTTTGCGCCTGTATATGTGCAGGCTGCGCCGCCGCTTGGTGTCTGCGTTACCGCGACCGTCGGCGCACCGAGAGTCGTATTTGCATCCCAATCATAACGTCTGGCGATATTTTGCCCGAAGGCGTTTTCGCCCAATAAACAAAACAAAAAAATCAACGATGGAAGATAAATAAATTTTTTCATATTTCAATACTCCTAAACTCAAATTGAAAACACAGACAACCGTAAAACAATTACTGAATCATTTCGGGGTACTTTAAACGGATTTAATTTAAGATTATTTTGTGGGGGACTCACGAAGAAATTAACTAGATTAAAGGATACTACATTTTTCGCTGACGTAAAATTTTATTTTGTTGATTTCGATTGTGACATTTTTTCCGGTTGACCAGAAAAGAAAAGGCTTCTCAAAACTGAGAAGCCTCAAATTTATAAAAACGAATTATTTTATCTTTACCACATTCCGACGAGACGAGGATTAGCTTTTTTCTGTAAAAGTTTGCGAAGTTTCAAACGCGCTTTATGCAGTTGCGATTTTGAAGTTCCGACCGAACAACCCAATATTCGAGCGACTTCTTCGTGTTCGTAGCCTTCGACATCGTGCAGCACGAAGACACTTTTGTAACCTGCCGGAAGCTGTTCGATAGCGTTTTCAAGCGCGATCTTGTCAACAATCGGCATTTTGCCCGGATTAGCTGTGCCGACGACAATCTGCACCGGCGTTTCACCTTCTTCGGTCGTTTTTTCAAACTTGACGGTACGTTTACGGAAGTGCATTAAAACCTGATTAACCGTCATCCGGTGAAGCCAGGTCGTGAATGCCGAATCGCCGCGAAAACTACCGATCTTGCGATAAAGCTGAATAAAAACATCCTGCGTTAAATCTTCCGCTTCCGAAGCATTTTGCAGCATTCGCAAACAGATTGAATAAACCCGGCGATGATGGCGTTGATATAATTCCTCGAAAGAAAACATATCGCCTTTCGCCGCTTCCTGTGCCAAAGCAAAGTCACTTACTTTGCCGACCTTCTCTACTTTTTCGGTACCGACTGTCTCTTTATTTTGGACATCAGCCGACACCAAACCCTGCCAAATTGGTAAATTTAATGTTTCAGTTGTTGTCATAATTCCTATTCCCCCGCACAATAACCAATCAATTAGTGTGCCAAACTTAAATATCGTATCAGATTGTTACAAATTACACGTTCAAATCGTTTGTTTGTTGCATTTCTTAGGCATATTTTTGTATTCGTCAGGCATCATATATTGGTTTCGCTATCCAAATAGTGTAGGAGTTAACGCATTCGTCACACGGTTTGGTATATGTTTTTCGGCGTTCAAAATATTGATAATTGTTTAGGTTTTTTCAAAAATGCTATTATTGATATTCCGAAAAGGTCGAGATAAATTCCCGTGTGGAGAAGTAAATTTAATGCAGAAATCACTCATTGCAAAAATTTTAAGTTTAATTTGTGTGCTGTTTTTGATGACGTGCGGCGTTTTTGCACAATTTAAGAGTCAGGAAGTTTCCGAAGAAGACGGTATTCCGGTTTTGATTAAACATCTTCCCGATTGGGAGAATGCACGAAACCGTGCATTCTACACGAACAACATTAACGATTTACGAAAGCCTCTGGGAGACCGTCCGGTTTTTGAAGCGATTGATTTCGCCGGCGGCACGGAAGCTGTCACTGCGCCTTATGATGCCGGTAAACTTTTGATTGTTGAATATACGAATCCGCAAGGCTCAACTGAAGCAGACGCGCAAATCACACAAAAACTCGCACAAAATCCACAAAATCCGCCGGTTTATTATCGGCGCATCGGAAATTACAATGCGTTTGTCTTTGACGCAAACGACGAAGCGGCGGCAAATGCCCTGCTCGATCAGGTCAAATATCAAAAAATGGTGCAGTGGCTCGGCGAAGACCCGAATTATCAAAAGAAATATGAACATTATGTCGGTGTGACGCTAGCGGATATGTTTCTTTCGACGACGATCTGGATTCTTTCAGGAATTGCCTTAGCGATTTTCTCAGGCGTGATCGTCGGTTTGCTGTTTTTCCGTTCACGCGACCGCCGACGCGCCGCAATGACGGCGTTTTCCGATGCCGGCGGAATGATTCGGCTGAACTTGGACGGACTTTCCGCGCAAAATTCGGACAGATTCTTGAACGAATAGATCTTCACCGCAAGAAATAAAAAGGCATAAAACAAAATCCGTTTTATGCCTTTTTATTTTTGCCCTGCGTGTTGTTAAAATTTTCATTGCCAAAATCTTTAATTTAGATTATAAAAGTTTTGTAGTGTAATTAGTTTAACCGTCTTTTCTTCACTGAATATAGCTGAAGGCAATTAATGAAAAGTTAGTTTTCGTATGAATTTATCTGAAGTAATCGTCGAATTACGCGAGTTGAATGAACCTGTTGCAAAACCCTTTCGTCTGCCGACCGAAGCGGAAGTCAGTGCAGCGGAAAAACGTCTAAGCATCAAATTTCACGAAGATTATCGCCGTTTCCTGCTCGAAGCGAGCGATGTTGTCGTCGGCACACTCGAACCGGCGATGGTCGCCGCCGACTGCGGCTATCTGAATCTGTGCGAAATCGCCGAATACGCGTGGGACGAAATGGAATTGCCGCTGACTCTGCTGCCGATCTGCGAAGACAACGGCGATTATTACTGTCTCAACAAAAAAGGCGAAATCGAATTCTGGACATCAAACGGCGCAACCGACCAAAAATGGCAAGACCTGGCAACGTGGATTAAAGAAATTTGGATTGACGGCGAATAAAAGCGACAAAATTTATTGCGGAAGATCGTCAATTTGCAAAACAATCGGGTCTGCGCCGCTCTCTTTAACGGCATCAATAACTTTTACGACATTGCCGTATTTTTCCGAACGCGGAGATTTTACAATAACGGCTCTGACAGGTTCGCGGCTATTTTCTTCAAATACACCCATTTCTTTTCTGTAAGCGAAAATTACTCCTAATTTATCCGTTAGCTGTTTTGTATTTGTAATTTCGGCAGTCTTCTCCGAGTTGATTTTTATTTTTCCGGTTTTTTCTAATAACACAACTAAAAAAGTGTCATCATTCGGCAAACCCTTTGGAATAGGACGCGGAATTTCGGTTTGCGGAAAAAGAGAACTTTTATTTCGCCAAAACTGTTCTTCTGAGGAAAGATTTTTATCAACTGGTAACGGAACTTTAACCAAAAATCTTGTTTGATGAAATAATGGTTCCATTGCAGCATAAATTGAGAAAAATATCATAATAAACAATACGAATAACAAAATTGCCATGAAATTTCCGACATAAACTAACTTCATGATTTATTAGACAATCCTTTTGGAAAAAGGTTCCTTAAAAAAGTTAGTTTAATTTTCTCGCTTGCGACTGCACTGCCGTAATTGCCACAGCGTCAACGATGTCTTCGGCTTTGCAGCCGCGTGAGAGGTCGTTGCAGGTTTTGTCCAAGCCTTGTAGAATCGGTCCGATGGCAGTTCCGCCGGTTAATCTTTCGGTTAATTTGTAGGCGATATTTCCTGAATTTAAGTCGGGGAAAATTAAGACATTGGCGCGACCGGCGACGCTTGAACCTTGCGCTTTTGATTCGGCGACGCTTGGAATTAACGCTGCGTCCGCCTGTAATTCGCCGTCAATTTCGAGTTCCGGCATTCGCGCTTTGACGGTTTTGACGGCTTCGATAATTTTATCCAAAGATTGATGTTTTGCACTTCCCTTTGTCGAAAATGAAAGCATCGCCACGCGCGGTTCAACGCCTAAAAGCGCACGGCACGAATCAGCCGAAGCAATCGCAATTTCGGCGAGTTCGGTTGAATTCGGATCAATCACCACGCCGCAATCGGCGTAAATCATTGCGCCGTTCGCACCGATTTTTTTATCAGGCACAACCATCAAAAAGAATGACGAAACGATTTTGAAACCTGTCCGAACACCGATACAGCGCAGCGCGGCGGCGACCGTATGCGCCGTCGTATTCGTTGCGCCCGCGACCGAACCGTCGGCTTTGCCTAATTTTACGAGCAAGTTTCCATAGTAAAGCGAATCTTTGACGGTTTGCTCGGCTTCTTCTAAAGTGACACCTTTCGCGCGGCGAAGTTCGTGATAAAACTGTGCGACTTTGCCGAAATCGTTTGATTTGCGATGATCTAAAATCTCGACACCGTTTAAGTTCGAGTTCGTTTCACGCGCCAATTCACGGACTCTTTCCTCATTGCCGATGATCGTAATTTTGGCAATTTTAGATTGCACACACATCGCGGCAGCTTGGACGGTTCGCGCATCTTCGCCTTCGGGTAAGATGATGTGCTGCAAGTTTTCAGCGGCTTTTTGTCGGATTTTTTCGAGAATCATAATTTTTGGTGTTTAGTTTTTGGACTTTGGTTTTTAGTTTTATGAAATTTAGATGTTTACAAAATCAAAAAAGCGAAAAACTAAAAACCAAAGTCCAAAAACACATTGATCAAATTACCATACAACTTTTCGATCACAAACTTGCTCAAATGTGTGCTATTTTTTAGACTTGAGAGGGAAAACAAATTTATGGCAAAAGCAGAGATGGCAAAACCGACGAAACCGACACGCAAAGAAAAATCGCAAATGAAAGGCAGAATGAGCAGTTTTCTGATGTTTTTACCGAATATGTTTACGCTTCTCGGCAGACTTTTGAAAGATAGCCGTGTTCCGCTGACGGAAAAAGTCTTGTTTGCCGGCGCAATTGTTTACGTCATTATGCCGCTTGATTTTATCCCTGACGTAATTCCCTTTATCGGGCAGGTTGACGATCTTTATCTGGTCGCACTGACGCTGCTTCGTTTGATTAACCGCACGGATGAAACAGTTATTCGTGAACATTGGTCGGGCGGCGGCGATATTGTTTCGCTTGCAAATTCGATTGCGGGAATCGCGCCGATGCTGCTGCCGAAAAGAGTCACACGCGTTCTCTCTTCACACGTCGAAATGGCTCCGGCAGGAGACGCACTGAAAGCGGTTTCCAAACGCCAGCCGTTTATGGTCGAAAGATTGGATAAGAAAGATTTGCCCAACGTGAAATAAATGTTTGTCGGAACACTGAGCAATAGGGACGTGTTTTAACTAATTGTCAAAAAGTTCGGCGGAAGAGTAAACAACTTCCGCTTCTTTAGTTTTCTGATAAACCCCAAATAATGTCACAACAAAGCCCGTATTAGAAAATGTCAGAACATATTTTAGAGCGCGAACAAATCATCGAACGTCCAATCGAAGAAGTCTTTGAATTTTTCGCCGATGCCGAAAATCTGGAAAAAATCACGCCGCCGGAACTCAATTTCAAAATCATTTCGCCGCAGCCGATTGATATAAAAAAAGGCGCATTCATTGATTACAAATTAAAACTGCGCGGTATTCCGATAACTTGGAAAACCGAAATTACGCAATGGAATTCGCCGAATGATTTCGTTGACACCGCGCTCAAAAGTCCTTATAAACAATGGATTCATCTGCACACTTTTGAATCGGGCGCAAACGGCGAAACGATTATGCGCGACAAAGTTCGCTATCGCCTGCCGCTCGAACCACTCGGCGACATCGCGCATTTTTACGTTAAAAAAGAATTGGCTTATATTTTCGATTTTCGTTATAAAGTGATTGAGGAAATTTTTCAATCAAAGTGAAAACTGTCGAATTCAAACTTCCAGAAGATGTGAATCTTGAAATGGTAAAAATTCCCACCGGAATTTTTTTGATGGGAAGTTCTGAAAATGAATCTGAAAAGCGCGAAAATGAAACGCCGCAACACAAAGTAAATTTAAATTCTTTTCACCTCGGTAAATTTCCCGTAACACAAGCACAATGGCTTGCCGGGATGAAAACTTTGCCCGATATTTCAAGAGACTTTCGCGGCGATGATTTTTCGGTCGTCAATGTTTGGCTGGAAAAAGCAATCGAATTTTGCGCGAAACTTTCAAATTTAACAGGTGAAAAAATTCGTTTGCCCAATGAAGCAGAATGGGAATACGCTTGCCGCGCAGGAACAAATACGCCTTTCAATTTCGGCGAAACTATTACCACCGATTTATCGAATTTCAACGGTGAACAACCCTTTAATGAAAATCCAAAAGGCGAATTTAGAAAACGACTAACATCTGTCGGAAACTTTCCGCCAAATGCTTTCGGAATTTACGATATGCACGGCAATATTTGGGAATGGTGCGCGGACATTTGGCACGAAAACTATTTCGGTGCGCCAAATGACGGAAGTGCGTGGCTGACCGACGGCGACCAAGGTTATTGCGTTCAGCGCGGCGGTTCGTGGATTGACCGCGCATCGAATTGCCGCTCGGCTTTCCGCGTCGGCGACATTGCACACAACAACGACCACATTGTCGGACTTCGCGTTTGTTTATCGAAAAATTATTGATTAAATCGAATTTTGTCTGTTAAACTTTGATTTCCGTTTAAGCGGAATATTTCGATAAAATTCAAGGAGGACAAAACAATGTCAAAGAAATTTAATTTAGAGGAAGAATATTCCTTTTGAACCAAGCAGCAAACGCCGCAAAGGTTATCCGTCCGAAACACAGGTCAAACGCGGTTTGAGAATCGTTCATACAGATAAGGAATTACTCGAAAAACTCGGTCGTAACGATTTGTGTCCGTGCGGTTCAAGCCGCAGATTTCAAAAACTGTTGCTTGCAAAAAGGTAAATACGACGGCGCATTGCGCGACCATTATTTTTAGATGAAGAAACAAAACGCATTCAAATTTGAGTGCGTTTTTTTATTAAAACTCAATCCAATCGGTCGGTTGTTTGTGGTATGAAATTGTAATTTTTGTTTCGGCTTTGAAGAAATTCGGGCGCATTTGGAGTGCGGTTTCAGCCATCAAACGCGCGAGATGCGGTTCGTTGGCGCGTTGCGAGAGATGCGCTAAAACAATTTCGCGGGCTGTTCCGTCGTAATCTTCGGTCAGCCAATCGGACAAATCTTCGTTTGATAAATGTCCGGTGCGCGAGAGAATTCGCTGCTTTAACTCCCAACTGTAAATCGGGCAAGTCTTTAACATATCGCGCGAGTGATTCGATTCGATGACGATTGCCGCACAGCCGCGAAGTTTTTCTTTAATCAGCGTCGTAATGTGACCGAAATCCATCAAAGTTGCGATTCGGACACCTTCTTTTTTGGCGACGAAACCGAAATTGTCCGCCGCGTCGTGCGGGACGCAAAACGGTTCAAAATCAATATCGCCGATGCGGAATTCACGGCTCGATTCGATTTTTTCGACACGATTTTTCAGCACGTCGCGGCGTTTGGTCGCTTCGCTTTCGCCGTTTTGAATTCCTTGGCGCGTTCCGTAATACGAATCTTCGGTTGCTTCGGAGATAAAAACGGGACAATTGACGGATTTGAGCAAAACGCGCAAACCGCCGGCGTGGTCTGAGTGTTCGTGCGTGATCAAAACGCCGTCGAGTTTCGCAGAATCTTCGCCGACTGCCGCGACGCGCTCCAATAATTGCTTCGCGCTCATTCCGGCATCAACCAATACTCTTGTTTTTTCGGTCGCAATCAAAACGGAATTACCCGTCGAACCGCTGCCGAGAACCGTAACTTTCATCTCTTTTTTAGTTTCAGGTTTCAAGTTCCAAGTTTCAAGTTGGTTTGATTTTAATGTGAAACCTGAAACTCGGAACTTGAAACTAATTTTTCTTTTCGACCTTTGAGCGCAGGGCTTTTCCGATGGTTCGCGTAATCAGCGAATCGGGAACAATCGTGCCGAGAACCGAACCGATGTAATTTGTGATGCCCGAAACGACCAGTGATTTTCCTTTTTTGACAGCCTTTAATGCGGTTTCGACGACATCTTCGGAAGTTTGCATTCCCTTGACCTGAAAGGCTTCGGTCATTCCGGCGGCGGCGAAAAAATTAGTTTCGGTCGCGCCCGGACAAAGTGCCAGAACTTTGATGCCGTGCGGACGATTTTCTTCAGCAATCGCCTGCGAGTATGCGGTCACAAAGGCTTTGGTCGCAGCATAAGTCGCCATAAAAGGAATCGGCTGAAAGCTCGCGGCGGACGAAACATTGATAATCACGCCGCTTTTTCTTTCCCTCATTTTTTGCAGATAACGATGTGTCAGCGCGACTAGCGCAGAAATATTGAGGTCAATCATCTGCAATTCGCTTTCCAAATCGAGTTCGGCAAAATCGCCCATCGAACCGAATCCGGCGTTATTTATTAGCCATTCGACTTCAAATCCGTGCTTTTCCGTTTCTTCAAATAACTTTTTGTCCGATTCAAATTCAGTTAAATCGAGCGCGACATAATGCGCGATAATGCCGTGTTCAAGCATCAGTTCATCGCAAATTTCGTGCAGTTTATTTTCCGAACGCGCCACGAGAACGAGGTTGTGTTTTTCCTGTGCCAGCCGTCGCGCAAACGCTTCGCCGATACCGCTTGACGCGCCTGTAATAAGCGTAAATTTCATAAATCGGGTTCATCTTGCGGATAAATCGAGTAATAAATTGATGTAATTCCAGCCGCAATAATGGTTAATGTTCCCAAAAAACGTATCAATCCTGCAACCGTCTTAGTCGAATTTATTAAATTAGTCGCGGTCAGCAGGTAATTCCAATCGTGAAAACTTCCCTCGCTGCCGGTCATTCCGCTCGTCAAAATAAGCTGCATTACAACCGCGTCAGCCGCGTAAACAAAGACGTTCAGGATGCTCTGACCAACCCATAACAAAACAATCGCCGCCGAATAATACTTTTCGTTCCAGACAAAATAACCGACAAAAATCGCGGGCATTATCACTTGAAACAGCGAGCCGCCGGCGATCATCATAAATTCGCCGAAAGGTCGAAACAAAAGATGTCCCGTTTCGTGAATCGGCAGATCAACAATGTCGAGAAAGCTCCCGTTCATCGGCGCGTAGGCAATCGAAAGAAAATAAACTGTCAGCAAAACGGCAAAGATAAGTTTCGGGTAATTGATTTTCATATTTGAATTCGGTAGATTTTGATGAAATTGTGCCGAAAAGCACAACTCTTAAAATTTTACACCAAAACAATCCGTTTCAAACAACTTTTTTCAGAGGTAGTGAGCAAAATGTAATCCTGAAAAGAAATACAAATAGAACTGAATTTTGGCGGGCGCACGAAACGTGCAACCCTTCCCAACCTGAAATTGGCAGTTTCCTGAATTGTTTTACTTTCATTTATTTTCAGCAAACAGCGAAAAAAAACAACTTCCACAAAATTACAGGTCGGGAAGGTTTGCGGCTTGCGCGCCCGCCGAAACTTTGTAATCCAAGCCGGGACAAAACATTAATTTTTGTTCACTGCCTTTGTTAAATACTCATCTCTCGAAATGCCGTAAAATTTACATTCCATTCCGTAATACTCAGCGGTTTTCTCGTGCGTCATTCCGAGTTTTTCCATAATGCGCCACGAACCCGTGTTTTCAGGATCGGCGACGGCGACGATTCTGATCGCATTTGCCGTCTTAAAACCAAATTCGAGCCACGCTTTGGCACATTCGTAGCCGATGCCTCTGCCCCAAAATTCTTTTGTCATTCCGTAGCCGACTTCGGTTTCGCCGGTTTCTTCGAGCGGCTGCAACCCTGACCAGCCGAACATTTCGCCGGTTTCCTTCCAAACAAGCGCACACATTCCGTAGCCGTATTTGTTGTAACAATCTATGTAAAACCGGAGACGTTTTTTGATGGATTCGGGATTTTGCATCCGCCGTCCGCCGATGTATTTAATAACGTCTTCGTCCGCACGCAGTTCGATCAACTTATCCAAATCGTCTTCGGTAAATTTGCGAATTAAAAGTCTTTCGGTTTCGAGCATATTTTTATTTTAAGCGCAAATTGGAGCGCGGACATCTCTGTCCGCCGTTCGTGCAAGCGGAGCGAGAACGAACGAGTCTTACTTTATTAACAACTGTTTTCAGTTGCGGAGAAGCCGTTCCTTGCTTCGCCCGAACGGGGCAAGCAAGATGCTTGCGCTCCAGTCTTTACGCTCAAATCATAAAATTTCTTTCTTTCGGAGCTTCAAAAATTCTTCCTTTGTAATCGAATAATGCACTAAATCGCGTTCGTAAAATCTGCCTGTGTAATCGTAAGTCATTCCGATTCTCTCCATTACGCGCCGCGATGCACTGTTTTCGGGACGCGCGACGGCAACGATTTCTTTGAGATTCAATGTTTCAAAGCCGTAATGTAAATATTCTTCGGCGGCTTCGACGGCGTAGCCTTTGCCCCAAAAAACTTTGCCGAGTGCGTAGCCGATTTCGGTTTCGTTCGTCTCTATTAAACGCCACAGTCCGCACCAGCCGATCAGTTTATTTGAAGATTTTTCGATCACTGCACCGAGTCCGATCTTCTCGTTCTGCCAACGACTCGACACAAAATTTATCCAACTTTCCGCTTCACTGCGCTGCGTCTGCGGTTCACGGATATACCGCATTACGTCCGCGTTTTTTCTAATCGCAAAAACCGCGTCAATGTCGTTTTCGTTGAACGGGCGCAAAAAAAGTCTGGTCGTTTCGAGCATTTTAGATCAGGTGAATGAGCAAACCGTCTTTCAATTTCGGCTCGAACCAGGTTGATTTCGGCGGCATAATTTCGTTCATATCGGAAACCGCGAAAAGATCGTCCATTGTCGTCGGAAAGAGTGAAAAAGCGACTTTTGCCGCGCCCGAATCAACCATTTTTTCGAGTTCGTCAGTTCCGCGTGCGCCGCCGACAAACGAGATTCGCTCATTCGTGCGCGGGTCGTCAATTCCCAAAACCGGATTCAGCAAAAATGTTTGCAGAAAACTCACGTCAAGGCGGTCAATCGGGTCAGGTTCTCGGAAAAACTGCACATTAAAGCGCAACAGATACCATTTTCCGCCGAGATACATACAAAATTCGCCGCGCTGCGCCGGTTCTTTTTGGTCGGTTTCGCTGACGATAAAATTTTCGCGCACCTTTTGCAAAAACTCTTCTTCCGTCAAATTATTCAAATCTTTGACAGCACGATTGTAAGCCATAATCCGCAAATCTTCCGACGGAAAAATCCCGGCGACGACGAAATTATAGTCTTCCGCGCCGGTATGTTCGGGGTTTGCGTCACGCATTTTTTGCCGCGCAAGATTTGCACTTTCGGCGCGGTGATGTCCGTCGGCAATGTAGATCGCGGGAACTTCTTTAAACGCTTCGACCCATTCGTCGGTTTGCGTGATTTCCCAAATCGTCTGCTGAACGCAATTCGTCGCGCAGGGAAAATCGTAGATCGGCTTGGTTTGTGTGGCGGCGGCAATCAACCCGCGAATTTTTTCCGTGTTGCGAAAGGCAAGAAAGATCAAGCCGGTTTGTGCGCCGACGGCGAGAATGTGATTCGTCCGGTCAGCGACTTTATCGGGGCGCGTTTTTTCGTGTTTTTTGATAATGCCGAGTTCGTATTCGTCAATCGAACAGCACGCGACAATGCCGGTTTGCGAATGATTTTCCGTCGCCAGCCGATAAATATAAATACACGGTTCGGCTTCGCGGGCGAGAATTCGTTCGTCAATAAACTTTTGTAAATTTGCCTTGGCTTGAGCGAGAATTTCTGCTTCGGATGGATTCGCGTTTTCAGGAAAATCGCCTTCGGGACGAGTAACGTGGAGAAAACTGAGCGGATTTTCCGCCAAAATCTCGCGCACTTCCGATTCGTAAACGACATCATACGGCACACACGAAACTTGCTGCGCTTTTTCTGCGACGGGACGCAATGCGCGAAAAGGTTTGATTATTGACATATTTTTTAATCGGAGCGCAATCGGAGCGCGGACATTCCTGTCCGCAAGATTATTATTTTAACTTCAATGGCGGACAGGAATGTCCGCGCTCCTGCTCCTGCTCTTGGTTTATTTATTGACTGCCGAATTACTGTTTGAATTTGTTGATTCGGCGAGTTTTTTATTAATATCTTCGGTCGCTTTTTTCATTAAATCGGCGATGTATTTATCACGGGCAATCTTCCACGCACCGTCTTCTTTGACGAACGGCATTGTCATATCAAATGCACCGTTTGTTTCGTTTTTGATCTCGACCGTCGCCGTGTCGCCCTCGATTTTTTCATTGCGCGTCTCCGGCAAGTTTTGTATTTTAACCGACGATTCTTTTCGCAAAAGTTCGTCAATCGTCGAATTTTGCGCCTTTGCCGATTTATCAATCAGTTCGACCGAACCTTTGGAAAGCAGCCGCTTCATTGTTTCAACATCGCTTTTCTGCGATGCCGCAACGTATTGTTTCAGCGCGTCGCTTGGCGTATTTGCCGAAGGCGCAGTTGATTTACAACTCATTAAAAACACCGCCGACAATAATAAAACGTGGTAAATTTTCATAAATCCCAAATCCTCAATCCCAAATCGCTAAGGTTGTCTGCCTTGATTGATGATGCGGTCGAGTTCGCTATTTTTCTGCTCGACATCCTGCTCGATTTGATTGGCAAAACTGCGGCGGTCAATCTTCCAAACGCCGTCTTCTTTGACGAACTGCACGTTGTTCCAAAGTCCGTTCACATCCTGCATTTCAACCGAGGCTTTGTCGTCTTCGATTTTTTGGTTGCGAAAATTAGCGGTCTTTTGATTTTCGCCGAAAAGCGTTTCGCGCTTCACAATATCGTCAACCGTGACGTTTTGCGCTCTGGCTTCCTGTTCGTGCATTTTCAGCGTTTCCTGTGACATCAGCAGTTTCATTGCCGTGATGTCTTTTTTCTTGAAGGCGTTGCCGTAAGCCTGTAAAGTTTCGAGCGGAGTTAGATATTTCGGCTGCATCGTCGAACACGAAGCTGCCGCCGCGACTAAAATAATCATTAAAAATCTGTAATAAAAACGCATTGTTTGAATATCTGTTTGGTAAATAGTAACTTAGAAAAAACTAGATTATACCGCAAAACCAAGGAGTGAAAAATGAATGGAACGAAAAAAACTTTCCCCCGATGAAATTCTCTATAATTTAGCTGAAATCGAAGATTGGAAAGCCGAAAACGATATTTTGTCGCGCCGCTTTGAATTCAAAAACTTCGCCGAAAGTTTAGACTTTATCAACAAAGTCGGCGCGATTGCCGAAAAACACGATCATCATCCAGACATCATTTTCGGTTGGGGTTACGCCGAAATTAATTTAACGACCCACGACCTCAGCGGCATTACCGCATTTGATTTTGCCATCGCCAGAGAAATTGAAAATTTATAAAGTTGATAAAAATTATGTCTGAAGAAAATAAAACCGCACCGGAAATAAGCGAAGAAACTTACGAAATGATTCAGCAGGTGTTTCAACTTGTCCGTTCGAGTGACGCAGCGCGTTTGCAGGGACTTTTTGATAAAGGTTTCGACGCGCCGAACATCCGTGACGGCAAAGGCAACACATTGTTGATGTTAGCAAGTTATAACGAACAGATTGAAATGACCCGCGTGCTGCTCGAAAACGGCGGCGATCCGCAGATTGCCAACGATATGGGACAAATTCCGCTGGCGGGAGCGGCGTTCAAAGGCAATGTGGAAATGGCAAAACTGCTGATCGAACACGGTGCAGATGTCAACGTGCGGATGCCTGACGGCAAAACGCCGCTGATGTTCGCCGCGATGTTTAACCGGCTTGAAATTATTGATTTGCTGTTGGAAAAAGGTGCAGATCCATTTTTACAGTCAATGGACGGCGCGACCGCTCAAACAATGGCGCAAATGATGGGCGCAACTGCCGCGCAAAATCGGCTTAGTTCTCTGAAGAAATAGTGTCAAAACACAAGGCGGAAGTCCGCCTCGTGTTTTGCTATTTCAAACTATTTCACAAATTCAAACGCGCCGAATTTTTCGGGAACGTGAAAACTCGCTTCTTTGGTCATCGTCGGCGACCACGCCAAGTAGCCGCGCGTTTCGCCTTTGCCGATGCAGCGAAAGATATTGCCGAGCCAGACATCACCGATTTTTGGAGTTTTGCCGAACGCTTTCCACTCGATTTTTACCGCCATCGTGATTTTGTCTTTGCCGATCACAGATTTCGACTGCATTCCCGAACTGTAATCCCAATCTGTTTCTCGTTTGTCGGGCATTTGATAAATGCCGAGGTCAATCCATTCACCGTTCGGCGCGATTTCAAATTCGTAATAATGACGAAAATCTTCTTTGCGAGGCACAAGAAAAATTTCGCA
Organism: Pyrinomonadaceae bacterium; assembly: GCA_965247805.1. GTDB lineage: Bacteria > Acidobacteriota > Blastocatellia > Pyrinomonadales > Pyrinomonadaceae > JAFDVJ01. Next base: position 33,990 of record OZ252034.1, on the reverse strand, counting down.
GACATCTCTGTCCCACAAACCTTTCGTTTTGCTCATTAAATTCGGCTTGTCGCTGACAATCAAAGGTTCGGCTTGATTCGCCTCGAACCGAACATAAAGCGCAGTATCAGACCACAAAAGTTTCGCCTTAAACTGCCGTCCGACCGGGGCATTTTCGCCCGACCAATATTTATCAACGACGATTTCCTTCGCCTGTTTCCACTCTTTTTTATCTATTTCGTAGATTAAAAAATCCTTTTTGATGTGCGCGATTTTGGTTTTGTAAGTCATTGCGGATTGGGCGTTTAGATTGAAAATACAGAGCAGCGTAATAAAAATGCCGAGAAAGAAATTAACGAATTTCATATTTGAATAATCTTACGCCGAATTTTTAAAAAGACAATCGGCTTGAAACAAATTCGGAAGTAAGTGTAGAGCTTATTCAAAGTAGAGAAGAAAAATCGTGCAAGTAAAATGTCGCTCCGAATCTATCAGCTATTATCTATCAGCTTTCAGCTATTCCGAAGTGAAAATCAATCAACGATTCGGAATAGCTGATAGGTAGTAGCTGATAGTTGATAGATTCGGATAAAATATCACGTTAGTATTTTCTGCTCTGAAATAATCGCCGCATTGTCTTTTCCTTGATTCGCCCGACACTGTTCGGATAAGTCACAGATTCGCAAAACCGTCGGGCAAACCATTCCGTGGCTGAAATTTTCAAAATAATAAAAATTTTAGACTATGGAGGAAAAACTATGTTTTCAAGTTGTCGCGGTCTGCAAATGTCTTTGCGTCGAACCAAATTAATCGGCACGGTGATTTCGTTCAATCTGTCGGTGCTGATGATATTCACAGCGACCGCTGTTTCGCAGGAAAAAAATCCGGCGAATCAAATTTCGGTTGGTTCAGTGAATCGGTCAATCAAGACGATTCCGCGTCCGAATAATCGTTTCGGGCAGATACAGGCGGATGCCAATCAAACTAATGTCATAACACAAACGGTGATTAATCAAACAGTTTCGGCTGCCGCGCCTTCGCCGTGGACACCGCTTTTGAATCAGATGCCGGCGACGCGCGATGCCGCCGTGACACCCGGCGCGGCACTACTTTTGACCGACGGCAGAGTTTTCGCGCAGGATGCGGGAACGACCGATTGGTGGCTGCTGACACCGGACGCTTTCGGCAGTTATGTTAAGGGAACTTGGACTTTTGCCGCGCCGATGCCGTATGCGCCGCTCTATTTCGCGTCAGCGGTTTTGCCGGACGGTCGCGTTCTCGTCGAAGGCGGCGAATACGTTGATTTCAACCTGACTTTTACCAATCAGGGCGCGATTTACGATCCACTGACGAACACTTGGACAACGGTTGATCCGCCCGCCGATTGGTCTCGAATCGGTGACGCGCCGAGCGTCGTGCTGGCGGACGGGACGTTTATGATGGGCGATATTTTTTTCGAGCGCATCGCCAAGCTGGATTTGAACAGTATGATCTGGTTTTCCTACGACAGCAGTTTGACCGGAAAAGTGTCCGACATTGACGAAGAAGGCTGGACTTTGCTCGGCGACGGTCGCGTTTTGACGGTTGATACTTTCAATTTTTCCGACCCGACGCATTCTGAAATCTACAATCCGACGCTGAATAGCTGGAATTCCGCCGGCAGCACGATTACGCCGCTGATAAATTTTTCAGAGATCGGTCCGCAGGTTTTGCGACCGGACGGAACGGTTTTCGCGGCGGGCGCGACCGGACACACTTCGATTTATAATTCGAGAACCGGCAGATGGACACCCGGACCCGATTTTCCGCTTGCGCCCGACGGACAGCAACTTGCCGTCACCGACGGCGGCGCGGCACTGCTTCCGAACGGCAATGTTTTGATCGTCGCCGCTCCGACCGGAGCTTTTAATACCGGCGCGCACTTTTTTGAATTCAACGGGCGAACACTGACCGAAGTTCCCAACCGCAGCGACGCAGGCATCGCCGCGACTTTCGTCTATTCGATGCTCGTGCTGCCGACCGGCGAGATTCTGGTCAACAATTTGAACGACAACAGCGGCGCACAAGTTTACAAATCGAATGGCGAACGCGGCGATTGGATGCCGGAAATAACCGCCGTCCCGCGCACTTTGCGGAAAGGATTGACTTATCAACTCAGCGGCATTGCCCTCAACGGCATTTCGCAGGGCGCGTCCTACGGCGACGACTTTCAAACGGCGAGCAATTACCCGCTCGTCCGCATCACCAACCGCGCCACCGGACACGTCTTTTTCGCCCGCACCCACAACCATACATCAATGAGCGTTGACCGCCGAAAATTCAGCGCGACGCAATTCGACATTCCAAACGGCATCGAAACCGGTTCAAGCAATCTCGCGGTCGTCACCAACGGCATCGCTTCGGAATCGGTTCGTGTAAACGTAACTTTTTAGTTCAGCGAATTGAAAATTAAATGAGTAATGATTGTTAAATCAGCAACAGGCGAACGATGAATTTATCGTTCGCCTGTTGCTTTAAAGTAGGGTGAAATAATTAAATTCGGCGCAACAAACTGTAAATCTTTTCGCGCTGGAATTGACGAATTTGCCGGCTGTCGGAAATCAGAGCCGAAATAATTATGTTCGTGACAACGACGATAACTTCATTCATTTTCGGCGGCTAACTTTTTAATTCGTGAACCGTTTTTCTTCCACCACGACGATTTGATTTCTTCGGAAATTTCTTCGGCTTGCGCGTCCGACATCTCGCTTTTTCGCACGGCAAATTCGGTTTTAAACAAAGAAAGAAAATCGTCAATTTCTTCCGCCTTCATATTTTTTGTCGGAATGGAAATCAACAATTTATCCTTTGTTCGGGTTGTTTCGATATTCACGCTCATATTTAGGAAGTATAAAACTGTTAATAAAATTTACAAAATAATTTAATTCATTCCTTCTTCACAGTATTTAGCGAGAATTGGAAGCAATTCATCCAATTCATCTTCATCCCAATTTTCACCAGAAGGTTCTCGTGGCAATGAATCTTCCGATGAAAGTTTTTTACCGGTTTTATCTTCATAAATTTTGGAGGGAAGATAAAGAAATTCTTCAACGCCCGTTGCCCAATCAGATTCATTAGCTATATCGCCATCCTCAAATTTGACTGCACCAACCAATGATTCAGGATTTGAAAGAGCCTCATTAAATACTTCTTCGCCTTGTAGAATCAAACCAGCGCGAAAATCGCTAAAGCCATCATCGGAACATCCGCCGTTAATTAAATATGCTGCACCCCAAAGTTTCCAATCATAAGATTGTCGATAAAATTTAGTAAAAATTTTATCGAATAATACAATTTCATCTGGCGAAAGTGATTTTAACTTTCTCTGTAAAATCTCTAACTGTGTGTATGTATTACCTTTGCTTTCCAACTTTGAGTCTTTTATAATCTGCCAAAAAATATTTTCATTCATTGCTTTATTTATTCGTATTAAAAACCGTCTTAAACGCCATTTTTGCGAGTTTCCAGGTTCTGTCGAGATCAATCTTGCCGTCAGGCGTGTCGCGTCCTAAGAGTTTGTCGGTCAGCATTTTACGCAAATCTTTGCCTTCGCGTTTGAACATAAATTCTTTGGCGTAGGGCTTTGCCGTTTCAAAGAAATTGAATTCCGGGTCAGTGATAATTCCGATGCCTTCGAGCGTCATCAGCGCACGCATAATGTATGTGAAATTCGACGGCAGACGAAACGGATAATCATACATCACGTCCGCTAAATCATAAGTCAGTTCCTTGAATTTAACGTCTTTGAGCTTCAAATTAAGATGCAAATCAAACATCTTTATGACGACTTCTTTGATTTTCGACTCGTCCGCGCCGGGTTTTAGAAAGTCCAGATCAATCAAATCCTGCGCGATTCCGGGCGCGTCTTTGGCGACGACGTGGAAAAACGCGTCAATCATTTTCGCCTGTAATTTCGGCGTAATTCTGCCAACCATTCCGAAATCGAAAAACGCGAGTCGTCCGTCAGGCATCACGAGCAGATTGCCCGGATGCGGATCGGCGTGGAAAAACCCGTCTTCGAGAAGCTGTTTGAGATAAGTTTTAATCAGCAGACGATTGACCTTTTCGGGCGAAACATTTCTGGCTTTTAAGGTTTCCAAAGCCGTTACTTTGTCGCCGTGAATGAATTCCATCGTCAAAACTTTCGAGGAAGTCGCGTTCCAGTAAATCTTCGGAACGTGAATGTTCGTCCAGTCCTTGAAACTTTCGGTAAAGCGTTCGGCGTTTTTGCCTTCCGCCGAATAATCCATCTCTTCGTGGACGGTTTCGTCAAATTCGCGGAGCATTCCAGCCCAATCCGCGTTGGCGTTGAGTGACGGAAAACGCTCGGCAAAGTTGGCGACTTTTCGCAAAATTTCGATGTCGCCTTTGATAATCGCGTTTAGATTCGGACGCTGAACTTTGACCGCAACTTCTTCTCCGGTAAAGAGTTTGGCGCGATAAACTTGTCCCAAACTCGCCGCCGCAATCGGTTCAACATCAAATTCGGCGTAAACTTCGTTAATTTTGCGACCCAAATCTTTTTCGATTCGCGCAAATGCGATTGAATTTGGAAACTTCGGCACATCGTCCTGCAATTCGCCCAACGCTTTGACAAACGGCAGCGGCAAAAGGTCGGCGCGAGTTCCGAGCGATTGTCCGATCTTAATAAATGTCGGACCTAATTCGATCAAATTTTCTTTCAGCCAAACGGCTTGTTTTTCGTGATTTAACTCTTTATTTGCTTCACTTCCGAGAAACCACCATTTCAGCAAAAGCAAAAACTGATGCACGAACCACAGATTAACCGCGTGAAATTTTTCGCCCAAAACTGCCAGCCAAGTCAAACGCTTTGCCGCCTGAAGCCGCGCTTCGGCGTGTTTTAAATTCTGCGCGTGATGCAAATCGTATTGGTCGAGATAAAGATAAAGCGCGAGCATTCCGATCACCCGCGAAACGTGAAAAAGCCGCAAATAACCGCGAAAACCTTCGTAGTTTTTCTCGATTTCGGTTTCCTTTTCGATCAAAGATTTCTCTTCGGCAATCAACTGCTCATTGGAAATCTGCTTCGCAATCGGCAGACTTTTCGCCGGCACAAGCGCGTGCTGCTGACCGTTACCGTTTTCAATAATCGGCTCAATTGCGGTTGTCACTAAACTTTTATTCTCTTCCATCGCCAAATCGTTTTGCATAACTACTCTTAGAATCACAAAAAACGATTCTGTTTGCAAAAAGTTCACAAAGTTTAAATAAGAATTTGCCTACGAAAGACACGAAATATACGAAAATAAATCAAATAAAATCTTTTTTCGTAATTTTCGTATCTTTCGTAGGCAAATTCTGAAAAATCAATTTAAACCAAATCTAGCATATTTTTTACGCCGCTTTGAGAAAAATAGTTCAGTGCGGTTTGCGAATCGCGGGCGATTTGTGCTTTTAGTTCTTCGATGCCGCCGAATTTGCGTTCGTCGCGGATTCGGTGGAGGAAACGGACGCGCAAAACGTCGCCGTAAAGGTCGCCGTCAAAGTCGAAAATGTAGCTTTCAATCGAAGGGTTTTGGTCGTTATCAAAGGTCGGGCGAACGCCGACATTGGTGATGCTTCTGCGCCACACGCCGTCAATCAAATTCGCGGTCGCGTAAACGCCGTATTTCGGAATGACGCGGTTGCGCGGATGCAGATTCGCGGTCGGGAAACCGATTGTCCGTCCGCGTTTGTCGCCGTGAATAATCTGACCTTCCACGCCGTAAGGTCGTCCGAGCATTCGCCGCGCCAGATTGACTTTGCCTTCTTTCAATAATTCACGAATTTTCGACGACGAAATGCGCTGTCCGCGCAGACGAACTTCCGCCACTTCGTCGGCAAAAAAGCCGAGTTTCAGGCTCATTCTTTTGAGCAGTTCGATATTGCCGCCGCGATTTTTGCCGAACGCAAAGCCTTTGCCGAGAAAGACTTCACGCGCTTGCAAGCGTTCATAAACAATGTCGTGCAGAAAAGTTTCCGCATCTTGCGCGGCAAAATCTTTGTCAAAACGAATGACGATTGCCTGTTCGATGCCGAGAACTTCAAAATTCGCCAATCGCTGATCCAAAGTTTGGAGCAGCGGCGGCGAATTTTCGGGATGCAAAACGGCTCGCGGATGCGGATCAAACGTAATTACCGTCGGCACGGCTTTGTTAATTTTCGCGCTCTCGACGACCGTCTGCATTATGCGCTGATGCCCAAGATGCAACCCGTCAAAAACGCCGAGCGTCAAAACCGTTCCGCGCAAAATGTTAGCATTGTCCGTTCCGTGAAAAATTTTCATCGTATTAAAAATACAAATTGTTATCCGAAAATTTAATGATCTAAGATAAATCTTTCCCTCCTGCTTACCGGAAATTCAGATTCATACTAATATTTTATCAAATCACTCTTACAGTTGACGGACTTTCACAAAAAACAATTAAAATTTCGTGACTTGTTAATAAAGCATAACAATTCAACGCTTCATATCTTCCAGCAATATCAAGACATAATTGTTTTATTAATGCGAATCAAGGGTTGAAAAATAGTGCAAAAAGCCGTTAGTTTAGCGGGCGCGAAGCGCAACCCTTCCCGACCTGAAATTGATTTTAGCTTGAATCTCAAAGCTAAACTTGAATTCAAGCTAAAATTAAAAGGACAAGTTAAAATTATTGACAGGTCGGGAAGGGTTGCGCTTCGCGCCCGCTTTTCCGCTTTTTCAGCTATATTCAAAGACCATAGATTTTGTTCTACCCTTGATTCGCATTATTAGTGATAGGACTTACGCAAGACGCATTTTGACGGACGGGTTTTTCAGTTGCTGAATTAAATAATCCGAAAGCCGTCCGAATTTAATTTGATAAACCGTCCGTTTTGTTTCATACATTAGTTCTTTGAACCGACACCAAACCAATAACGCACAGGCGATATGGTTGCGTCGGATTCTTTGTTTGCGACATTGATTTCTCTCTAATCCGGTTGTTTGTTTGACTTCGCGGTGCAATTGCTCAATCTTCCAACGAATGGCACACACCTTTTGTGTTTCATCAGTCGAGTTTTGAGCGTGGTCGTTGGTGACGATATAATCCGTGCGGTCGGTTGAGACTGCGAGCCGGAACAATTGCAGGCGATGTCCTTTCGAAAACTTATTGAGATGGACATTTTTACCCGTTTCCAGTTCTGTTTCGCTCCAAGTCAAAGAATCCACGCGTTGATAGTTCTGTTTGGGAGTTTCGCCGAAGTCTTCATCTACTTGGCGATTGGCTTTGATTGGACAATAATAGATTTTGCCGATGCGCTCAAAATGGATTGTCAATTCTTTGGCGGCATACCACGAGTCCATCAGGACAGTGCGAAACGGTAATTTCTTATGTTCGACGGCATATCAACATCTCCCGCAGGTGGTGGAGTTTGCTTTTGCCGTCGGCTTCGGGAACAAATAGCCGATAATCAATCAGCCAAAACTGATCGGTTTCCGCGTTGACATAAAGACAAGTGACAATTCCGATGCCTTTGATAATTGACTTCGTATTGCCCGAATATTGGCGACGCACCAATTCAATCGCAAACGAATGATTTTTATCAGCGACGGTATCATCACAAAGCAGGCAGCCGTTTTCAGAGAAAATTATAGAATCCTTAACTTGCTCCCAAACAAGGCGCGGTTTGAGTTTGTCATTCCGCAGAAAACGGTTCAGTTGGTCGTGACTAAATTGCTGAGAATGGTCGGCAAAATTAGTCAAAGTATCATTAAGTTGACAGAGGCAGCAAATATTGACAGTAATCAAGTCGTGTCACCGCCTGCTTATTTGGAACAAACATTTTCAAAGATTACTTTATTTCTTTTGCTTGCGTAAGTCCTACTAAATTCATAAGTATTATTTTGAGTCGGTTAAATTAATTTACCTTAAAAGTTAGATATTAATGAGAATTGTCCGTCAATTTGTTAAAACTTTTAACATAATACACTCAAGAGAAAAAAGGTCAAGTTAAAAGTAATAAAATTATTGAAGGGTTGCGGTTATATTGATACTTTAGCTATTTAATGCGGTATTCATACTTTAGCTGTTAAGATAGTCATTATGATTGTTGTAAAGTAAGTTGAGGAAAATATTCAAACTTCGACGAGTAATTCTATTTTATTGTCGAAAAGTTGCTGCTTCTGCTGGATATATTCTTTTTTGTCCTTAATTTTACGCCCCCCAAACGCACTCCTGATTGCGGATATTATCCGCCGCCGGTTTTGTGAGCGCGACAATCGTAAATCCGCAACAATCAATCCCAAAATCGGAATGTGGAAAAATAAAAACATAATAGATTTATGAAAGAATCAATTCCTATCAGTGAGAAACCAATCGAAAAATCCTCTTTCTATTCAGCTCAAATAGTGCAAATGATTGCCGGAGTTTTTGCTATGCTGCTCGGTTTGAGCGTGATAATTGGCTGGCATACCGGAAACTCAACGCTGATAACGATTCGCCCGTCATTCGTCCCGATGGTTTATAACACTGCGTTCTCCTTTGCATTGTGTGGGCTGGCTCTTTTGCTTGGAGTGGTAAAGTTTAACCGCGCCGCCTTGACGTGCGGAGCGGTTGTGCTGTTCATCAGTGCGTTAACGGTAGTTGAATACCTGATGGGCGTTAATCTCGGTCTCGATCAGTTTTTAATGAATTATTATCTGGATTTCCAAATTCCGCACCCGGGAAGAACGGCTCTCAGTACAGCTCTCTGTTTTACTCTTTCCGGCACGGCGTTTGTTTTGCACTTTACAAATGCGGCTGGGCGTTTCGGTGCGGCACGAATAATCGCCGCAGTCACGGGAATCACGATTATGCTCGGCGCACTTGTTGCCGTCATGGGAACGGTAGCGGTCACGGGTTATTTGGTCGGAGTTCCGGCGGCGTACAGTTGGGGAGCCTTTTCAACAATGGCGGCACACACCGCTTTCGGATTAATCTTTGTCGGAGCGGGAATTATCGCGCAAAGCTGGGGTTATTACCGGGCGGTGGTAAATGATTCACCGCGCTGGCTTCCAATTTTAGTCGGCTTTGTGGCACTGGTGCTATCACTTAATTTTTATCTGGCTTTGCATGTTCAGCAGCAAAATAATGTTCAACGAACTATTGACGGGCGGGCAGCAGGATTGAAGTATGCAGTTGAAAACGGAGTCAAAGAACGTGTTCTGGCACTCGAACGAATGGGTGATCGCTGGACAAAACGCGGCGGAACGTCGTTTGCAGAATGGCAGGCGGATGCCGCCAATTACGAGCGCAATTTTCAAAGTTTTCAGTCTATCGAATGGGTTGATGCGAATTTTCAGACGCAGTGGATCGAACCTGCCTCTGGAAATGAATCCGCGAGTAATTTTAATTACATTGAAAAAATCGGGCATCCCGCAATCGAAACCGCCGTGCGTCAGCGACAAACGATTGTCAGTCAAACGGTGGAGTTAAAGCAAGGCGGACGCGGCATTTTAGTTTCCGTGCCGGTTTATCGCAACGACGAATTCGACGGTTTTATTCTTGCAGTTTTGCATATCGAAACGCTGTTGAAAAAAATACTGCCGGACGATTTGAAAAAAGATTATTTGATAATCATTCTCGAAAATAATCAGGATATTTATCAGGACGAGATGGCAACAGCATCGCCCGGAACGAAATGGCACGAACAGACTAGTATCAATCTGCCGGGTTTTCAGTGGCAGACGGACATCGCGCCGAACTCCGCGACACTCGTCGGGCTTGAATCTAAAATTCCGGGAGCCGCCTTCACCGTCGGCTTATTCGTTTCCTTGCTGCTCGGCTGGACGGTCTATTTACTGCAAAAGTCGCGGCGCGAAATTACCGAAAGAATTCTCGCCGAAAAAGAACTGAGCAAATCGGAAGAGCATCTGCGACAGGTAAGCGTTTTACAGAAAGCGATTCTCAACAGTGCAAACTATACGATGATCTCGACTACTCCTGACGGAACAATCATGGCATTTAATCGAACGGCGGAGAAATGGCTCGGCTACGATGCGGAAGAGGTCATCGCTAAGTGCAGCCCCGCTATTTTTCATAATTTGCCGGAAGTCGTCGCCCGCGCCGCAGAATTAACCGAACAATTGGACATACAAATAGAACCGGGGTTTGAAGCATTCGTCGCTCTTACCCGGCGCGGCATTGTTGATGAACACGAATGGACTTATATTCGCAAGGACGGCAGCCGTTTCCCCGTGATGCTTTCGATTACGGCGATGCGTGACGAAAAGGGAGAAATCACCGGCTTTCTCGGTATCGGCAGCGACATTACCGAACGCAAACAAATGGAGAAGGAACTCAAGAGCGCTCACGATGCCGCACTTGAGTCGGTGCGGATGAAATCGGAATTTCTGGCAAATATGTCGCACGAGATTCGTACGCCGATGAATGGGGTAATCGGAATGACCGATATGCTGTTGGCGACAGATCTCGATAGTGAGCAGCGTGAACAAACGGAAATAATCAAAACCAGTGCCGACGGATTATTGAATATCATCAACGATATTCTGGACTTCTCAAAAATCGAAGCCGGGAAACTCAATTTTGAAACGATAGACTTTGATTTACGCGGAACCGTAGAATCAACCGTCGGACTTTTTGCCGAGCGTGCGGCGCACCAAAATATCGAACTCGCTTCACTCGTCAACAACGATGTGCCGGTTGATCTTCAGGGTGATCCCGGAAGACTGCGGCAGATTTTGACTAATCTTATCGGCAACGCCGTGAAATTTACGACGCACGGCGAGATAATCATTCGGGTCGAAATGGTTAGTCAAACAGTTGAAGATGTTCGACTCCATTTTTTAGTTAGCGATACGGGCATCGGAATTAAACCTGAAGCGCAGAAATACCTTTTTCAAGCATTCACTCAAGCCGACGGCTCGACAACCCGCAAATACGGCGGCACGGGTTTGGGGCTGGCAATTTCCAAACAGTTGATTGAAATGATGAACGGCGAAATTAATCTGGAAAGCGAGCCGGACAAAGGCTCGGTTTTCAGCTTCACCGCCGATTTCAAAAAACAGCCTGCCGCAACGGTCGCAAAAAAATTTACGCCGCTTACCGATTTGAAAAATATCCGTACTCTCATCGTTGACGACAATTCAACTAACCGAAAAATTCTTCGTTATCAAACTGAATCGTGGGGAATGATTGTTGATGAAGCGGAAAACGGCGCGGCGGCTCTCGAACGACTGGACAGTGCCGCGCAATCGAATGAGCCTTACGATCTGGCGATTCTCGATTTGACGATGCCGGACATGGACGGTTTTGAATTGGCACGGCGCATCAAATCAAATGCGGCGACCTGCGAAACTCGTTTAATACTAATGCCATCCTTCGGGCAGCGCGGTCATGGACGGATCGCCCGCGAAACCGGAGTCGACGGCTATCTGATCAAACCGGTTAAGGAAACCGAGTTGTTTAAATGTATCGCCGCCGTAATGGGCAAAACGATGATTTTAGCACTCAATTATTATAAAAATTTACCGTCGCTTGTGACACATCATACGCTGGTAGAAAGTCGCCCCGCGAATGAAACGTGTATTCTCGTCGCCGAAGATAATCCTGTTAATCAGACGGTGGCAAGAATGCAGATCGAAAAGTTGGGCTATCGTGTTGATATCGTCGCCAACGGGCAGCTTGCTCTTCAGGCTTTGAAACGTCAAAACTATTCGCTAATTTTGATGGACTGCCAGATGCCGGAAATGGATGGATACACCGCAACATCTGAAATAAGGCGAAATGAAGCCGAAAACAAAAAGATTCCGATTATTGCAATGACCGCTAATGCGATGCCGGACGACCGCGAGAAATGTCTGGCGGCGGGAATGGACGATTTCATTACCAAACCGGTGAAAGCTGAAATACTTGCCAAAACTCTTTCTCTGTGGCTTAACTTGGACCAAAACCAACAAACTCCTAATCAGCCTGTCCCTGAAAGTATGCCGGCATCTACTGAAATTTCGGATTTAGCTGAAATCGCTTCGCTGGATGAATCCGTGCTGGATAATTTTTGTGAACTGCAAACACCTGAGACACCTGATCTTGTAACAAATCTAATTGATTTATTTATTGAAGATGCAGGTCTGCGGATGAAAATATTGAAAACGGCGGTCAGCACACAGGACAAGGCGAAAATCAAGGAGCAGGCACATGCTTTCAAAGGCAGTGCCGAAAATATCGGTGCGTTTAAGCTGGCTGCCCTCGGCAAACTTGTTGAAGAAAACTTAAATGATATTGAGCAGGCGCGGATAATAGTGGACGAGATGGAGAGCGAACTCGCAAAAGTTATAAATGTCCTGAAAACTATGCGTGCGCCGGTAAAATAATAATCTGTAACTGATAACGTAAAGTGTTGTGAATGAAGAACTCAGAATTTCAGAATGATTGTTGAAGGAGTCTTTTCCTTTTATTATTACTTTTTATGGAAGGGTATGCTCTAAAAAAATAGCACTACAGATTAATAATCAATGAAATCCAAAATCCAAAATCTAAAACCCAAAATCATCATCGGCTGCCAAGGCTGGAATTACGACGATTGGACGACCAAAGCCGGCGGCGAAAGTATTTTTTACCCGCGCGGCACAAAGTCGAATGAGATGCTCGCGCTTTATCCTGAAATCTTTGAGACGATTGAAGTTGATTCAACCTTTTATGCGATTCCGCCGAGTTCGACGATTGAGAATTGGTATAAAAGAACGCCGCCGAATTTCACGTTTTCGCTCAAAATGCCGCAGGAAATCACGCACGAACACGCTTTGCGCGAGAGCAGTTACGAGATTTTGGACGAATTCTGCGAACGCATTAAGGATTTACGCGAAAAACTCGGAGTTGTGCTGATTCAACTCGCGCCGCAGTTTGAAGCTTCAAAGGAAAACGCACAGAATCTGCGGAAATTTTTAGAACGACTGCCGAAAGAGATTCGTTTCGCCGTCGAATTCCGCGAACGAAACTGGCTGATTGATTGGACTTTTGAAGAATTGGAAAAAAACAAAGTCGCGCTCTGTTTGACGGAAGGAAACTGGATTCCGCGTGAATTGATGTTCGGTGCAATCGAAAAACTCAACAGCGATTTCGCCTACATCCGCTTTATGGGCGAGCGCGATTTGACCGCTTTCGACAAAATCTATCGCCATCAAAACACAAATTTACAGATTTGGAAGGAAGAAATCGAAAAACTGAAATCACGCGAAATCTTCGTCTATTTCAGCAATTTCTACGAAGGACACGCTCCGGCAAGCGTCAATAAACTCAAAAAACTTTTCAAACAAAAAATAATCGAAGCCGGCGATTTGGAAAATCAAGGTTCACTTTTTTAACAGAGGCGATAAATGGTGCAAAACTTCAAGGGACAACTTCACAGTTTCACCAAATGCAATAAGAAAATCGCTGTCTGCGTTGTCACGTTCGTTAATTTGTCGGATTCGTGCTGTTTTAAGATACGCCTTTGCTTTCCGATTTCCGTATTTCTTCCAAAAACTCTACCGGATTTAGGATTTTGATGCGACGATAGCGACGACGAAAATCTTTTGCTTCCGTTGTAAAATCCGTAATCAAATCAAGCAAATCATTATCCCGGCTGACCAGAAAAACTGCTTCGGTTTCGATTGCCAGATTGAGATACGGCTCATCGTTCGGGTCGCGTGAATAGCTGAAATGCGGCGGCACGTTTCGGACAAACTCGGCTCTTTCCAAAATCAAGTCAAACAAATTTTCAACTTTTTCTTCGGTTAAATTCGGATTACGCTCACGAAGGCGCGGACGCGAAAGCACATCCTTAATTTCCGTCAAAACCGCTTCGCTCATCACCAGACGAACACGGTCTTGCTCGATCAATTCAATACATGCAACGGCGGGACCGGCTTTCGCTAATAAGCCTTGCAGAAAAACGCCGCAGTCAAAAACCGTAACAGGAATTTCACTCACTTTTTACGTCTTGCCTCGCGTGATTCGGCAATCGCGGCATCAATCTGTTTTTCCAAATCTTCGTCGCTGACAGTAATGTTTTCGCGGACATTGGCAAACAGTTCACGGAAAGTCGGGCGTTTAATCTGCGCGGCAATCATTGTTTCAACATATTCCGCTACACCTTTTCCGGTTGTTTTCGCTTTGTTTTCCAACGCCGCGCCAACTTCTTTCGGTAAATTGATTGTCAGAGTCATTGTTTCCATAATCGAGATTTTATCATAATATCCTCATTTCAACATTCTAACTTTTTCCGCTTCGGTTTCACCGCGAAGAACTATCACTGCGGCGCGTCTTCACGTTCGAGACTTGCCGAATGTTCGGCTAGACCCGCTTCGGCAAGCTCACAGTCTTCGTCGGCAAATTCGGCGTATAACGCTTCAAGTTCAACCTCGTCAAATTGCGTTTCAAATTTGCGGCGTTCCCGAAACTTGAGAAACTCCAGAAACTCGGCGACCGTTTGCAGTTGCGTATCGCTTAGTTCAGCCAAGTCGGTGACAACTTTTTCTTTGGTGGAAATCATACGACGCTATTTTACAACGAGCCGTTGGAAATCGCATTTCAAATATCAGGCTATTTCGGAAAACCACGAAACAACGAACGGCAGCATAGACGCGGTGTGAAACCGCTACACGCAAATTTATGGTAAAAAGACACCTTGATAACAAAGTCGCTGTGTCGCTCTCACGTCCATTGAATTGGTGCGACACGAAAGTCGCTTGATTAGCTGTGATGCTAAGAGAAATCTTTCACATCACCGATTGTTCTCCCAATCCGATTCTACCAAAGTATGCGTTGCTGGCAACGGCAGGGTGTAAAGCCTTTGGGACAAAAGCGGAACTTCTGCCAGCATCAAGGCGGACGATTTCGCCAGAATAGGACGATATGGTTAATGAAAGTGAACTGCCGATAAACTTCGTGATGGACAAGCAGCCAAAGATGCTGACTAGGCTGTGACCAAAAGGGTGAGTAGCCAAGACCGGAAATTCAATTCGTTTCCGGCGGAGATGTTGAGCTACCGGAGAAAAAGCAGAACCTAAGTCGTTCGTGGTAATCAAGCGGAACGTGGCAAGCCTGTAATCGTCCTCGCCAGAGGAAAGCAAGCCGCAAGGCGAGCCGATGCGGTTGCAGGTATGGGATAACCGAAAAAGCGAAGGCTTGGCTGTAATGGCAGAGATACGGATTGAAACATCATCCGGCGTGAAAGCGAGCAGACTTCGGGATTGGTCTTTGCCAACAAGAAAAGTTGTTGAATCTGTCAATGGAAGAAAGCAAATGATGGCGGTTGCTTTGGCAACTTAGCTGGTGCGCTTCTGGTTGTCGAAAGGCAATAACAGACAGCCTCTTATTATTGTTGAGTCGGCGGTAGAAGCCGACGCGTTCCTTCTGTGGAGCGTTTCAAAGGCTTGAGCCGTGTGCGATGAAAGTCGCAAGCACGGTTCTTAGGAGAGGGAGCGACGGTAACGTCGCTTCCTTATCCGACATTGGTGCATTGTTATTAAGAAATCCATTCATCGCTACTGTAAACGTGAATCCATTTGAATAGAAACCAAACAAATATCGCGTCCCTTCTCATTGCTGCTTGATTACCCTCAAAATCGGAGTAATATGCTTTAAACCAAAAGTAGCCGGATTCTTTAATTTCCCACCGCAATAAAGCCCCGTCTAAACCCGTTAAAAGTCGTTTACTTTCACCTTTATACTCGACGTTCATATACTTTATTTGCGTTTGCGGAATTTCATCTTCAGAGTGATAGATAACCTGAAAGTGTTTTCCTAATTCTGCGTCAAGAATACGTTTATGTTCATCAGTCAACAAATCCCAAGAGCGTTTGTCAATACAGGCAAACTCAAAAACTGTGCCTTTTTGGAAATGAGTGTATTGTGGCAGAAAATTAACAGTCGTTTTCGGCATTGCATCATATGAAAAAATTTCATAAGTGATTAACTGAACTAAAACCAGCAGAGCTAAGACGCAAAGGAAAAATTTAATAAAGCGTTCCATTTATATTCGTTTTGAATTTCAACACGAAGCACCCAACTTATGATTAGCCCCGAATCATTCAGCATAATGCTCTTTTTCGGATGTTATGCGAATTAATTATAAAACAGTTTTGAACTTCCGCAAAGATTTTTTTCCAACAGAGCAACGATATTGAAGGCAAAGATTTGCGGCTGTTTTTTATCAAATCAAACCTTTTCTGCTTTTTAGCGTAAAATAGTTATTAAGTTTTGCTTTCGGGCAGAATAAAAAGTTTCGTGGAGAAAATACAATAAATAATGGCAATGTCTAGAACTGGGAAAACTCTTCTCATTATCGGCGGAATACTTTTCGCGTTTATTTTGGTGGCGGTGATCGGAATTGCGCTGCTTTTGTCGGCGACGGGCAAACCGGGCGTGCCGGATAACAGCGTTTTGGTTTTGCAGGTTTCAGGGAGTTTGCCCGATTACGCGCCCGAAGATTCGACGACAAAACTCTTCGGTGTCAGTCAGCCACAGTCTTTTTCGAGCCTTTTGACACAGCTTCGCAAGGCAAAGGTTGATAATCGCATCGGCGGCGTGCTGCTCGACATCAGTTTTCCGCAGATCGGTTGGGCAAAGGCGGACGAACTGCGCGACGCAATCAAGGATTTTCGCGCTTCGGGCAAGCCGATTTATTCGTTTATGGAAATCGGTATGAACAAGGAATATTACATTGCGACCGCGACCGAAAAGGTTTTTCTGCCGCCTGCCGGAGATTTATACGTCAACGGATTTGCCGCCGAAGCAATGTTTTATAAAGGTTCGCTCGACAAATTAGGCATCGAAGCCGAAGTCATTCAAATTGGACCGAAATACAAAAACGCGCCCGATCAATACACGAAAACGGCAATGGGCGAAGGTCAAAAAGAAGTTCTCAAAGCGATTTTGGACGAATATTACGGACGTTTGAAAACCGGCATTGCCGAAGCGCGAAATAAAACTCCCGAAGATATTGCGGCGTTGATTGACGGTGCGCCGTATCACGCCGACGATGCCAAACAGCTCGGTTTGATTGACGACGCGCTCTACCGCGATCAGGTTTATGACCAGTTAAAAACGCGGCTCGGTTACAAAGCGGACGACAAACTCCGCACGATCAGCGGCAGCGATTACCGTGAAATTCCGTCCGACAGCTTAGGCTTAAACAAAGGCGAAAAAGTCGCCGTCATTTACGCTTCAGGCGCGATCAATATGGGCAGTTCGTCGAGCAGTCCGTTCGGCGGCGAAATGGTCGGTGCGGACACGATTGTCAAAGCCGTCAACGACGCGGCAAACGACAGTTCGATCAAAGCGATTGTGCTACGCGTAGATTCGCCGGGCGGTTCGGCTCTCGCGTCCGATCTGATGTGGCACGCGCTCGAAAACGCGAAGGCGAAAAAACCGCTCGTCGTTTCGATGGCTGATGTCGCCGCTTCGGGCGGATATTACATCGCCTGCAACGCCAACAAAATCGTCGCCGAACCTTCGACCGTCACCGGCTCAATCGGAATGTTTATGGGCAAACCGGTTTTGAAAGGCTTTTACGATTGGATTGGAGTTTCCAATGAATACACGATGCGCGGCAAAAACGCCGGAATCTTCCGCGAAACCGAAAAATGGACGGACGACGAAAGAGCGAAAATGACGCAGCTTGCCAATAAAGTTTACTACGGCGATTTTGTTCCGAAAGTCGCCAAAGGTCGCGGCAAAACCGACGAAGAAGTCAACACGCTCGGTCAGGGACACGTTTGGACGGGAACGCAGGCGAAACAAAACGGTTTGGTTGACGAATTCGGCGGACTCGAAAAAGCCGTCGAAATCGCCAAACAACTCGCCAATTTGCCCGCCGACAAAGATGTCAAACGCATCGCCTATCCTGAAGGTCGGTCGCTGTTTGAAAGCTATTTCGGCAAAGACGACAGCGAAGCCGCCGCCAACACAAAGGAATTTCAAACGAAAAAAGCGATGTTCGATGCCCTGCCCGAAGACGTGCGAAAATCGTTCCGCTACGCCGAAATGTTCGACCGAATGCAGAAAGGCGAAGCGATGCTGATGATGCCTTTTGAATTGGAAATTAAATAAACAGCGTTATATACTTTCGCAATAAGAATCGGCTGGAATTATTTCCCGCCGATTCTTTGTTCCCGAACTCGATTACAAAAATCACACTGCTCACCCAGGACTTCCGCTTTGCCGTTTCTTTTTCCTTCTTGTAAAGTTATCTTTCAACTTGGTTTAGTTCAGTGATTTTTGCACCGGACAAGCCGGCAGAATTTCAAATATCCGTCAGAAAAATAAATTTATGCAGGTGAAAAACAGATGGTAATCACTTTCAATTTTATTAATTTTACTTGTATCGGTTTTGTGAACGGACAAAACAAGGCAAAATCAATTGGAATTTCTGCCTTTTACAAAACTGAAAGCAAACAAATATGAACAGCCGACTGCTAACTGCGATTATCGCACTGCCGATTCTAATTTTATCAATTATTTTGCCTTATTTTTTGCCAAACTATCCGCAGGCAAATTGGCTTTTTGTGGTAATTGCCGCATTTGCTTTGGGCGCGGGACTTTTCGAGTTTTTTACGCTGACGAAAAAACTCGAACTCAAAGCCGATGCCGGGATTGCTTATTTAGGTGCGGCGGCTTTTTTTGTTGCGTTTCTTTTTGACGCGCCGACAAAGGCGCAGGATTTGTTAATTTTAACCGTCGGGCTGTTTCTGATTTTAGTCTTAATTACGCAGACTTTTCGCTTTCAGGTTGATTTTTCAAAAATGCTGACCGGCGTTGGCGTGACGATTTTGGGCGTTTTGTATGTGGCTTTTCTTGGCGGATTTTTGATTTCGATGCGCGTCGGATTTACGGACACAATCGTGCCGCATCTTTCGACCAAACTGATCGGATTCTTCTTTCTCATCGTGATGGGCGCAGATGTCGGCGGTTATTACGTCGGCAAAAACTTCGGCAAACATAAGCTCGTCCCGAAAATCTCGCCCGGAAAAACTTGGGAAGGCGTGGTCGGCGGATTAATATTGAGTTCGGCTTTTGCGGCGATTGCATCGGCGGCGTTTTTCCCCGAATTACCTTATAAATTTTCGATTCCGCTGGCAATCGTAATGTCAATCGTCGGGCTGCTTGGCGACCTCGCCGAAAGCGCGATGAAACGCGGCGCAGGCGCAAAAGACGCGGCAAACATCCTGCCCGGACACGGCGGACTGCTTGATAGATTAGACAGTTTGCTCTTTAATGCGCCGATTCTTTATTACTTTGCAAGATTCTTTTTTTAGAAATTAACGGCAAAGAAGTTTTTAGCCGCAGATGAACGCGGATTTCGCGGATAAATCAAAATTAAATCTGCGAAATCCGCGTTCATCTGCGGCTAAAAAAACTCTTAAATTTTTATCTTCCCAACTGCACGACATTAGACGGAACTGAAAACGCTCCGCCGCGCAAGGTTTTCACGCGATACGAATAACTGCCGTATTTGATGTGGGCGCGATAACTTGTTTGATTCGCTCCGGTTCTCAAAATCTCGACAAAATTTGAACCGTTCCCGACAGCGCGTTCGATAACGAAACCGTCTTCATCCGTCGTGTTGTCCTGCCACGAGAGTCTGATTGTGTTGCCGTTTCCGGTGCCGACAAGATTGGTCGGACTGACAATTTGCACTGCACCGACGACAAACAGCGTAATGCTCTGCGGCGGCAAATTTGTGTTAATCGCATTGTTTAAAACGCTGATGTTGGCAAGTTGATTGATTTGATTCGCCGACGTTAATTGCCAAACCTGCGCCGCGCCGTTACCCGCAAAATTAGCTAAATTAATCGTCGCCGCCTGAGCGATTTCGGTTTTGTTAATGACCATCACGGTCAACGCGCCGTCGCTTGTGCGGACGGACGCGAACGAAGAAACTTCGTCAGGATTTGGAACGATTGCCGAAACGCTCGTGTCGCCGAAACCGCGATTTTGTCCGTCGTAGTTGCGATACATTTTCATCGCTTTGTAAGTCGGAGTCGTCGCGTCGGGCGTAGTCCAGCGCGTTGCGAGATCAACATTTTCACGTCCGAAAATGCCGAAAATGTCAGCCTGCGCGGTCGCTCCATTGATGTGATTTTCCGCGCCCCAATTATATTCCGTGATGCCGATTTTCGTGTTCGGATAAAATGTCGAAACCCAATTTTTCATTCGCGGAATGAGTTTGACTTGATTGTTAATCCAGCTTTCATCGGTGTAATTCGGGTCCCACAGAGAGCGCGTCGAACGATTGCGTTTCTGCTGAATCGCGGTCGAAACATCGTCGCCGCTTTCGCCGCCCTGCGGGTAAAAATGAAGCGTGAAAACATCTAATAAACGCCGTCCGTTCTGCATTTCGTAGTTTTTGAACTGCTGCAAAAGCCACGGCGCGTAGTCCATATTGTTATGCGCGGCGCGGTCAGGATATGTGTAATTATGCGTCGGCGCATACCACAAATCGTAGCCCGAATAGAGATAGCCGCCCCAACCCCATTCTTCGGGACCGAGAACCTGCGCGTTCGCGTCGGAGGCTTTAATCATCGCTGAATAATCGCGCATTCGCGTAAAAAGTTCGTCCATTGTCGCGCCCACAGGCGCAACGTCGCGGTGCGTCGCAAACCAGATAGTTGATTCATTATCGAGCAGATAATAGCGCAAACCGTTGTTGTTCGCCGATCCCCAACGCGAAATCAAATGCTGAACCCAACCTTGCTGAAACGCGACCGAATTCGGCACATTCGCGTCATTCGGATCGTTGCCCGTGACGTTCTGCCCGTTCGTGCGAACGCCGTTTCCGGCATCTGGAAAATACATAAAATCATTGCCGGTTTGTGCGCCGTATTTGATGATCGAAAAACTCGCCAGCTTTGAGCGATTCGGACCGACCTTTGCAATCCAGTCAATAATCGGAATGGTTAGCATCGGCTGTGCGCTGCCGTTTTTGGTATTTTGGATAAACGTATCGCCAATTTCGCCCGCGACGTTTGACGAAGAACCGATGCTTTCAAAATAAAAATCGGAGGCGCGGTTGTCGGCGTTGAGCTGCCAATTATAACGCGTCGTCGGATTTCCGCCCTGCCGATTCAAAGGCGAGTTTAAATCCAAAAGCTGTGCCGTTGTCGCATAATTCGTGCCATAAATTAAAGGATTTATCGCGTGCCGATTGGCGTTCGCGTCAACCTGAATAACAACTGCCGAAGGCGATGCCGCGACCGTAGTTTGTCCGATTTTCTGCGTCTGCACGGCGAAAAAATAAATCAGCATCGAAACGGTAAAAAATCTCAGAGCAATTTTAATTTTCATCGGCATATAATTTTTCGGCATAATTGTTTAGTTGGAATGTTTTAGCCAATTCATTATCAAACTCATCTATTGAAAAAGCAAGAAAAGCGCGCGTGAGGAAATTTTGTCAAACTTAAAATCTTCTTGATTATAAAAATCGCGGAGCGCGTAACGCCGTCCGTCCCGCACGCCGGACAGCCGCCGGGACGGACGGCGTTACATTTTGAAAGTTATAAGCCATTTTGTCCGCCCGGTCATTGCAACTTAAATTCGACCTCGAACATCTTTTGAATTATGAAAAAGAATTTCCTCGATTCGATTGACGTAAAATCGCCGTGCAGTGAAAGTTGGGATGAAATGAAAGGCAATGACGAAGTTCGTTTTTGTTCGCATTGCGCGAAAAATGTTCACGATATTTCCGCAATGACCCGCGCCAAAGCCGAAAAACTCGTCAAAAACTCAAACGGAAAACTTTGTGTTCGCTATGTTAAAAATCCGAATGGAAAAGTAATCACCGCGCCTCCGAAATTGACGCAGATCAAACGCCGCGCAGCAATCGCGGCAGGCGTTTTGGCGACATCACTGACACTTTCCGCACTCACCTACGCGCAGGGCGAGCCGATGCAATCGAAGGGAAATCCAAATCAAACTCAAAAAGAAAAATCTCCAAAATCTGGTCAAACCCAAATATCTGCTATTATTTCCGGCGAAGTTAAAGATGAAAATGGCGCGGTTATTCCGGGCGCAAAAATCACTCTGCGGGATAAACAGACGGAGAAAATCCGAATTACGCAAAGCAATGACGACGGCTTTTATGAATTCAGAGATGTCGCGCCGGCAATTTACGACATCGAAGTCGAAAGTCCCGGATTTAAAAAATTAGTAATGCAGAATGTTGAAATTGCAGGCAATCTTAATTTAAACAAAACTCTCACTCTCGATGTCGGTGAAACAGTTGTCGGATTACTTTCAATTGAAGCAGATCCGATTGTAAATCCATCCGAATCAAAGCCAACGATGGATATTCAATTTCGGACAATTGAAGGACTTCCGCTCAACGGACGCACATTTACGACAATGGGTTTAACCGCTTTTGGAACAAATGAAAAAGATTCAAAAAACAAAAAACCTAAAAAGAAAAAGAAGAAAAACTAAACGAATTTGCCAATTTCCTCAAAAGTCTTGTATTATCTCACTTGGTATTTTATGAACGCAGTTCGGTTTAACGACAATAATAATTGAATGGCTTGGACAATTTTGTTTGTTCAAAGCCTTTCGTTTGTCACAAATCGAAAGGCGTTTTTTTATTTCAAGTGAAAAAGTTACAGAGTGAAAAAGTGGAAAAGTTTTTGTCGGGTTTCGGCGGCAATCATTTTCACTTTTAACACTTTTCCACTTTTTCACATTACAAATTTATGTTAGACGTTTTAGGAAATTTAGAGAAAACTCATTCGTGCGGTGAACTGCGCGAAAGTGATGTCGGCAAACAGGTTGTGTTGATGGGTTGGGTCGCAAAGCGGCGTGATTTCGGCGTTTTTACGTTTATTGACCTGCGCGACCGCGACGGCATTACGCAAGTT
Organism: Pyrinomonadaceae bacterium; assembly: GCA_965247805.1. GTDB lineage: Bacteria > Acidobacteriota > Blastocatellia > Pyrinomonadales > Pyrinomonadaceae > JAFDVJ01. The sequence goes on along the minus strand of OZ252034.1, from coordinate 11,126 downwards.
GTTTTGAGCGAAGAAACGGCAAAAGAAGCACACGCCAAAGCTAAATCTCTGCGCGGCGAATTTGTCGTTGCGATTAAAGGCGAAGTTTTTTCGCGCGATGAAGGAACGCATAATGCAAAACTTGCGACCGGCGACATCGAGGTTCACGTTTCGGAAATTTTGATTTTGAACGATGCGAAAACTACGCCGTTTGAACTCGAAAAAACGGGATCGCAGAATCTCGCATCGGAAGATTTGCGTTTGAAATATCGTTACTTGGATTTGCGCCGTCCGATTTTGCAGCACAATATTCGGATGCGGGCAAAAGCCGTGAAGGAAATCCGTAACTATATGGATAATTTGGGTTTTCTCGAAATCGAAACGCCGATTTTGCTGAAATCCACGCCCGAAGGCGCACGCGATTTCGTCGTGCCGTCACGCATTCACACGAGCAAATTTTTCGCTCTGCCGCAATCGCCGCAAATCCTGAAACAGCTTTGTATGATTTCCGGTTTCGACAAATATTATCAAATCGCCAGATGTTTCCGCGATGAGGATTTACGCGCCGACCGACAGCCGGAATTTACACAATTAGACGTTGAAATGAGTTTCGCCAATCAGGAAATGGTTTACCGCGTGATCGAAGGAATGTTCGGCAGCGTTTTGAAATTAATCGGCGTAAATTTGCCCGAACAGTTTCCGCGAATGACGTATGCCGAAGCGATGCGCCGTTACGGTTCGGACAAGCCTGACTTGCGTTTCGAGATGGAATTGCAAAATTTATCGGCGAATTTTGTCGGCACGGATTTTGCGCCATTCGCGTCGGTATTGGAAAATAAAGGCGAAATAAAAGCAATCGTCGTCAAAGGCAAAGCCGAGCAATCTCGTAAAGTTTTAGACGATTTACAGGAGTTCGTCAAACGCTACGGCGCAAGCGGTTTGGCGTGGATAAAGTTAGGCGAAGAAACGGCTTCCTCGCTTTTGAAAGTCCTCGGCGAATCGAAAATTACCGAACTCGCTGCAACTGCCAAAGCTGAAAAAGGCGATTTGGTTTTAATCGTCGCGGGCAAAAAATCGGTCGTCGCGGCGGCTCTCGGTGCGCTCAGAATCGAAGTTGCGAAACGTGAAAATTTGATTGACAGAAATCTTTACAAGCCTTTGCTCGTCACCGAATTTCCGATGTTTGAATACGACGAAGAAACCGGAACGCACAACGCCGCGCATCATCCGTTCACGTCGCCGATGGACGAAGATTTAGAGTTATTTAAACGCGCCGTCGAAAACGGTGAACGCGAACTCTACGGGCAAATTCGCGCCAAGGCTTACGACGCGGTAATTAACGGCTACGAATGCGCGGGCGGCTCGATTCGTATTCACCAAAAGTCAATCCAGGCTTTAAACTTCAAAGCGTTGGGTTTATCGCCCGAAGTCGCGCGTGAAAGGTTCGGATTTTTCCTCGACGCGCTCGAATACGGAACGCCGCCGCACGGAGGTTTCGCCGCCGGAATCGAACGAACCTGTATGATTTTATGCGGCACGGAAAACATCCGCGACGTAATGGCTTTCCCGAAAACCGCTTCGGCGCAGGATTTGATGATGGATTCACCCGGCACAGTTGACGCTTCGCAACTCAAGGAATTGGGAATTAAAATTGTTGAATAATTATGCGACAATCATCTTTGAGCGGAGGAAAATAATATGACGTTTAATCTTGAAGTTTCAACGGAAAATCTTCTGAACGCCATTGTTCAAATGCCGGAAAAGGAGTTTAACCGTTTTGTCGCGGACGCAAAAAAACTGCGAACGGAAAACAGGCAGTCAGGTAAAGAAGCCGATTTAATGTTCAAAATCAATTCAGTTTTTGAACATTTTCCGCGCCGCCGTTATGACGAACTAAACACTAAATTCGAGGCTGAAACTCTGACCAAAGATGAATATCGAAAACTTTTGAAATTAAGCGACAAAAGCGAAATTTTAAGTGCCAAACGGCTCGGATATATTCTGCAACTTGCTAAATTGAAACATCAAACGCTCGAAGAAGCGTTTAAAGGTTTAACTATCAAACCATCTCAAAAATGAGTAAAGTTTCAGCCGAAAATCGGCGACGTTAGCGATTCGCAACTTAAAGAAATTAGGATTAAAATTGTTGAATAAATTTAGAAGCAGATTAAATTTTTCAGTCTGCCTTTTTACTTATAAAACTGTAATAAGCAATTAAGTTTACACCGCAGTCTAATTGAATTTTGGTTTGTTGATTTCGGTAAACAATAAAAGTCTTTTCCGCTTGGCAACTTCCGCCTTTTGTTGAAATTTCAAACTTTAATTTTGATTCATTTTTATTTATTCGCCACGCTTCGGCTATATATGATTTCGATTCTTTTTGTAGTTCTTCCTTTAATTCTTTATCAAGTTTTTCAAGTTCTGCCTGACTGCAATGGCTGCATCCAACTCCGCCGCCATTACCTGTTCCGCCGCCAATTCCACGTTGACTTTTGAGATTTCGATTAATCGGAACTTCTCGTCTTATCAAATTATTTTCGGCAAGGTTAAATTCAATTACAATTACCTCTCTCGGTTTCGCGCGTTTTTGTGCAAAGATGGCATTCGTGCCAAAATGTAAAGCGAAAGTTATAATTAAAAATGAGTAAAAATATCTTTTCATAAATTTGAGGAAACTTTTAGGTTGATGCCTGAGATGTTTTGATTGTTGCCTTCGCTTGGCAAAAATCTTGAACTAAACTGAAAATTTTTCGTAATTTCAGAAGTTATGGCAAAGAAAAAATTCGATACGAATCCGCTTGATCCCGATTTTCCGGCGAAAGCTGCGTTTGAAGCGCAACCGCAGGAAACGCAGACTTTGCCGGACAATACCGCGACGCGAATTTTTGAAGAACCGCCGCTAACGGAAGAAAACGCCACACGCAAGTTTGACGAGGCAGATTTTAACGCTTATCAAGCACCTTATAACGGCGAAAATGTGCCGACAAATTATCATCCGCCGCAATATTTTGTCGCGCCGAACGACCGCACACGCAAGGTTGCGAAAATCGGTTTGCCCGAAAATATTGCGACCGCTTTGCCTTACATTCCTTTTTATATCGGTTTAATTGCGGGCATCGTCGAACTCTTTATTGTTCCGAAAAGTGAGGCAAAAGTGCGTTTTCACGCCGCACAGGGCGTTGCCGCGCATCTGGCAATTATTATCATCAGTTGGATTTTGCACAGTATCGGCAACATTACCGGAATGGAATTCGGCAATTCTATTTTTTGGCTGGCTTCGACGATTATGCTCATAATCTTTGCGATCAAAGCCTTTCAGGGCAAGCCGATTCACATCGAAGCCGTTGACGATTTAACAAACTGGCTCGAAGACAAAATCAAACCGGGCGAGTAAATTTTCAGAAAGAGGAGCGTGAAAAATGTTTTGTTCAAATTGCGGTAATCAGATAAATGCCGGATTAAATTATTGCAATCGTTGCGGAACACAAATTTCCAAAGACGATTCGGAAAGTCAAAAATCCATCACGAAAAACTTTTCCGAAGCACTAATTTATATCAGCGTTTTCGGATTTATCGGATTTGTTTTCGTCGTTTTGTTCCTTGTCAAAAATGCAGTTCCCGAAAACGCTCTGATTTTTGTTTCATTGTTCTATTTGGCAACGCTTTTCGGCATTTGTTTTTTGGTTGTCAAGCACATCAAAAGTTTATCTGGAAAAACTGCAGCGGAAAAAAATGATGTTCAGGAATATCTTCCGCCGAACCGAATTTCGGCGAAAAACACCGTTCAACTCGAAGAACATTTTGAACCGGCAATCAGTGTGACTGAAGAAACGACGCGAAATTTTGAAAAGGTCACGCTCAGGGAAAAGTAATTTTTTAGAGGATGAAGATTTTATGTTTTGTTCGACCTGCGGAAAGTCCGTCAACGAAAACTTAAATTACTGCAACAACTGCGGCGCAAAAATCGGAAAAAACGCTCTGGAAGATGGTAATCATTCATCGCCTTTTCTTTCGATTGCGGTCGGTTTGATTGGCACGGCAGGTTTGTTCGGGTTTATTATGATGCTCAAGATTTTACTCGAAAGCCGGCTCGATCAACCTTCAATTCTGATAATTTTAATTGCTTATCTGGTCACGCTTTTTCTGATTTGTGCGGTGCTGGTCGGACATATCTGGAAGCAGTCGGGCGATTTCAGGATAAATATTAATCAACCGCCGGAAGACTATGCTCCGCCGAAAGAATTTCGTGCCGGAAACACGAATCAACTCGAACCGCCGCGCGAACCGTTTATCGGCAGTGTGATTGAAAATACGACTCGAACACTCGATAAAGTCGAATCAAAATTTAATTAATCAATCAATTCCTGACCTTTTGTTTCAATTACGAACGGCAAAGTCAGCAGTCCAACAATCGGCACGATACCGACCCAAAAAAGAACGTCCATTGCGCTGTCGAGCGCGTTTGCGCCGCGTGACGCAATGCTGCCGACGAGAAACGGACCGGCGGCGGCGACCAATCTGCCGATGTTATAAGTAAATCCCGCGCCCGTCGCGCGCAGTCTGGTCGGGAAAAGTTCGGGCAGATAATATGTAAAACTGCCGAACACGCCGAAGACGGTCAAACCGATGGCGAAATACATATAAAGCCGTGTGTGCGGTTCCAAATCCAAACCGAAAGTCGCCATAATCGCCGCCGCCGAGAGCGCGAAATAGATAAAAAACATCTTCTTGCGACCTAAGAATTTTGCTGCCGGAATCGTCAAAAGCGTCCCGATTAGACCGCCGAGATTAAAACTGTTCGTCGCGGTTTTCACCCATTGCTGCTTCAAAACTTCGGTCGCCGCCGCGTCCAAATTATTGAGCAAAGATTGTTTTGCCGCCAAGCCATTCGCCACGACCGGAATAAATGCGTTGCAGCTCCACCACATAATCAGCGCGGTGATCGCCATACAAAAACCGCTGATCGTCAGGCGAATATACTGCGGCGAAAAAAGTTCGGAGAGTTTCGCGGTTTGCTCGTTCGCCACTTTTTTCCAGCGTTCGGGTTCTTTGATGAATAATCGAACAATAAACGCGACTGCTGCCGGAATTAATCCGCACAGGAAAACATATCGCCACGAACTTGCCGGATCGTTGAAATAAACGCCCGTAATTTGAAACGTCAGAAACGTCGCCAAAAACAAACCCATCGGCGCGGAAGTGTAGAGTAGTGCGCCGGCTTCGACGCGGCGTTTTTCCGGCACGACTTCGGCAACCATCGCCGCGCCCGCCGCCCATTCGCCGCCGATTCCCAAAGATGCGATGATGCGGCAAACCATCAAAAACCAAATATTCGGCGCAAACGCGCACATTGCCGTCCCAAGCGCGTAAAGCAGCATCGTCAACAAAAGCGTTCGCGTCCGTCCGATCTTGTCCGCAACCTTCCCGAAAATCACGCCGCCGACTGCCCAGCCGATTAACAAAACCGAAGTTAAAATCCCCGTCCATTGCAGCGTCGCCGCCTTCGCTTCCGCCGATCCGATAGTTAAACCGAGCAGCGTCGGCACACAATTAGGCGCGACGTAATTGAACAGCAAACCGTCAAAAACATCAAAACCCCAACCGAGCCATGCGGCAAAAATCACCGTCCATTGATAGCCGTTCATATCGAGAAACGTGCGCTTTTGTGTATCTGCAACTGATTCCATAAATTTTATTTCGGTTTAAGATTTGAAGCAGAACAAATTTACGTCAAGTCGGCGGTAAAAAACAAGTTATCACCCAAAAGTAACACGAATTTTAGAGAGTTTATATCTGAATTAATATGTGCTAACCTTCGATTCAGTGGTTTTATTCAGCTAAAAAAACAATGAGGAAAGTATTAAATCTTAATCCTGCATTGTTGGGTGAACCTAATTCAGAAGGTTGGCTCAACTGTCCTAATTGCAAAATTCGCTTTAAATTAACTGATAAATCACGATGGAGAAAACGCAAACACACAACTTGCGGACAGGTAATAGTATTTGCAAACCGCCGGACTAAAATTTCTGGAATATCTATGAACAACGAAAAATCACTCCAAGAAACTTACGCGCCGAACGGAATTTGTTTCGGCTGCGGCGTGGCGAACGAAAAAGGCTTGCGAATTAAAAGTTTTGTCGAAGGTGATGAAACGGTCGCCGAATTTCACGCTGAACCGCATCATCAGGCGTTTCCCGGAATGCTCAACGGCGGCATCATCGGCGCACTGCTCGATTGTCATTCAAACTGGACTGCCGCGTATTTTTTGATGAAACAAGCCGGCAAAACCGAACCTGACTGCACTGTCACTGCCGACTTTCACGTTAAATTAAAACGCCCGACACCGTTTGACGCGGCGATTTACCTAAAAGCTCGTGTCGTCGAATCAACCGCCGACAAAGCCGTCGTCGAAGCCGAATTAATCGCCAATGAAAAGGTTTGCGCGACTTGTCGCGGCGCGTTCGTCGCCGTCAAAGAAGGTCATCCGGCATATCACCGCTGGTAATTTTTTAAGGGTGAAAATAGAACGCGGACAAACGCGGATTTAGCGGATGGTCACGGATAAAATTTATAAAAATAATCTGTGTCAATCCGTCAAATCCGCGTTTGTCCGCGTTCTATTTTCCGGTAACTATATAACTTTACCGATCTGCTTCTCAAAATCTGCCCGCAACCCCAATCTTTCGAGCCAGAGTTTCTGTTCAGACATCAATTTCGGCAAATAAACAACGTCTGAAAGTGCGTAATGCACCAAATCTTCCGTCCAAATTCCGTTCCAGGTTCGATTAAATTTAGCGCGCTGCGATTTGTCGAGGTCAACGGCAAAATACCTGTAAAGCGTTTCGGCAAGTGAAACCGATTGTCCCGCGCCTTTGGTCAAAACTTTTTCGGCGATCATCGTGCAAAAGAAGTTGTTTGTTTGAAAACCGCTTTCGCGTAAAAATTCGAGGTCGAATTTCGCGTTGTGAAAGACTTTTGTAATCTGCGGATTCGCTAAAATCTCTTCAAGTTTTCCGAGCGCAACGCCTTCGCTCATCGGAACGAGAACATTAAAATCGCCGTCGGAAAATTGAATCGAGAAAAGTTTTCCGTGCCGCGCCGAGAGCGAAGAAGTTTCCGTATCGCAGCCTAAAATTTCCGCGCCGATGAGTTTTTCATAAGCTGTTTCGATTTCCGCCGAAGTTCGCGCAACTAAAATATTCACGCTTTAGATTCTATCAAAGGCAGAAGCCCGCGCGTGAGCAAAGGTGAATTTTCTCAACAATAAGTTTGCGCCCTTGCTCACGCGCGCGAGCTTCTGCCTTTTGTCTATTGCGTTTTTTGCTATATTCTATCAAACGATTATGTCCGAACATTTAACCGAAATCGAAGCCCGAATTGTCAGTGCGTTAGTCGAAAAGCAATTGACCACGCCCGAATATTATCCTTTAACATTGAACGCGCTGATCGCCGCGTGTAATCAAAAAACGAACCGCGAGCCGGTCGTTAGTTACGACGAGGCGACAGTTTCGCGTTCGCTCGAAGATTTGCGCGACAAAAATATCGTCTATATTTACTACGGAAGCACTTCGCGTGTGCCGAAATATAAACATATGCTGCCGCAGGTCTTTGAACTCGAACCGTCGGAAACCGCCGTTTTATGTGTTTTAATGCTGCGCGGACCGCAAACCATCGGCGAAATAAAAGAACGCACCGGCAGGCTTTACGACTTCAAAGATTTAAACGACACAAACGAAACTCTTGAAGCCTTAATAAAACGCGACGAACCGTTAATCGTCCGACTCGAACGCGCCCCCGGACAAAAAGAAGCCCGCTACGCACATCTTTTGTCGGGCGAAGTCATCTCATACACGCCGCCCGAAAGAGTTTCGCGCGGCACGGCAAACGACGAACGCCTCGAAAAACTCGAACAGGAATTAAAAACTGTCAAGAGCGAATTAACAACATTCAGGCAGGAATTTGCAGAGTTTAAGAAACAGTTTGAGTAAAATACTTTATTCTTTCGCCCAAAATCTAAATGTCAGACCGAAATTAAAGGTCGTCGAATATCCAGGCGTAGCGTGAATTCTTGAAACGACGGCGCAGGTCGGGCAGGTGCGCGATTCAAAATAATTTTGCGTTTCAAAGTATTTTTTGTTGAGCAGATTATCAACCGAAAAGTTCAAATCAACCCATTTTTTGAGGCGTTTGGAGAGCGAAAAATCTACGACATCGTTGCCGGCGGCGGTGATTGCGCGGTCTTCCGCGTCGAGACGATAGCTTGAAATATGCCGCCACGCGAGCGACGAATTAAAGCCGTAAAATTCACTCAAAACCAGTCCGGCATTGGCGACGGTGTGCGGTGCGCTGTCCACGATAACCCGTTCGCGCAGACTGTTTTCCGTAAATTGTCCCGGATAATAGGCGCGGATAACCTGTGTCAATCCGCCGTTGAAACTCAGGTTTTTTGTAATTTTAACCGAATTGCGAACCTCGAAACCGTAAGAGCGCGAACGTCCCGCAAATTCGATTGTGCCGTCGTCGGGAATGTAAACCTGCTGGTTTGATGTGTCAATCAAAAACGAGCTGAAAACGGCGGAAACGCGCCGTCCGTTAAAGGAAGTTCCGGCTTGGTAAAAATCGGTCGTCGCTACTTTTGTTTGGTCGGGATTGCGGACGATGCCGCGTGCATCCTGCGACGCGATTGCGCGCCCGTAATTGACGTAAAACGAAATCGGCGTTTTTTCAAGCGGCGACCACGCCAGACTCAATTTCGGCTGAAACTTGCCTGCGCTTTCGTTGCCGATAATGTCCGTGCGCGTGGCGGAAAGTTCAAAACCTTTGACATCGAAATTGAAATAATCGAACCGCAAACCCGTTTCGAGCCGCAGATGTCCGTTGAAAAAATCAATGCCGTTTTGAATATAACCCGCGTAATTGCTGATTTTAGCGTTTGCCGACGTTAATAAAACATTCGGATTGTCGAGGTTTCCCGCGAGAAATTTGCGGTTCGGTGTGCGCGAAACCGATGGATAAAGTCCGACATTGATTTGATTGAAATGGACGTTTCCGCCGACCGTCACGAGCGATTGATTGCCGAAAAATTTATACGGCTGAATATATTGAACATTGCCGCCTTCCTGCAAACGTGAATCGTGCTGGTCAATCTCGTCGCCGTAAGTCGGATCGGCGAGAAAGAAAGTGAAATTTGAAAAAAGATCGAACAGCGAACGCCCGACAAACGCATCGGCTTTGAACGTCGCGCCCGATTTGAATTCCTTGCGATAATAGCCGCTTGCCGTTCCAAGGCGAACTTTTCCGCCGTTTTCGGGATCAATAAAACCGAATCGGTCGAGTTGTCCGGCAAAAACCAAATCGAGCGGAATCTGCCCCGATGAAAAGAAATCGTTGCGTCCGAAATTGAATTTGAAACCGATTGCCTGTGTTTCGTCCAGTTTGCGCGTGAAATTTCCTGTGATGTTGTCGCGGCGATATTTCAGCGGATTTACGAACGGTCCGTCAGAGCGCGAAAATTCGTAGGCAATAAATGAATCAACCTGTTTGATCTTCGGACTGTAAGCCAAAAACGAGCGAAGAGTATTAAACGAACCGCCCTGAACACGCGCCGTAAATTGGTTTGGAAGCGATTCCTTCTGCCGAATCTGCACCACGCCCAAACCCGAAAAATCTCCGTAAGCGGCTGAAAACGGACCGTTAATGATCGAAACGTCTTCGACCAGTTCGGGCGAAAGCGACTTCAGCGAGCCGAGATAACCTTGTCCGTGTCCCTGTGTTCCTTGATTTTGCTGAACATTATCAACCAGAATTTTGACACCGCCGTTCACGCCGCCGTGATCGAGATTGAATCCGAAACGCCGAATTTCGAGCGATTTGCCGCCGCCTTCGTGTTGTCCGGCGTTGATTCCGGCGTTGAGCGTGAAAATCAGTTGATCGTCGCGCCCGAAAAGGTTGTTTTTGTAAATCGTGTCGTTGCGGTTTTCGATCTGTGGCGTGAGCGATTCGGCTTGAATCGTGACGTTTTCGTTGATCGGCGGAACGGTGTAACTTATTTTGATTTGAACATTTTCGAGAGATTCCGCACTTGAGAAAATCCGTGTCTGCGGTTCGATGTTTTTGCCCGAAATTTTAACCGACAGCGATTCGCGCGGCACTTGCAGCGAAAATCTGCCTTCCGCGTCCGTCTGCACATTCAATTTGCCGTCCGAAGTCTGCACTTCGATAGTCACATTCGGCACAAACTCAAACCGCTGCGTCAAAGTCGTCCCGGAAAACGTCCGCGTGTTTTGCGCTGAACATTGGGAATTGAACAAAATTATAAAAACCGTAAGGATTAAAACAAAATTTAGGCAGGCAAAAAATCTATTACTTATCATCTGTCACCTTTCATCTATTTCGATATTCCGAAATAAAAAACTTAAAATCAATCAGCGTAAATTTTGAACCGGTTTAAATTTTACCGTTTCCTTCGTTTGAAACCAATTTACTTATCAAATGCCAGCCAGACCGACTGTTTTCCGGCTTCGTCGGCGACGAACGCAGCGTAATTTTTGCCGTTCAGATTTGCTGCCGCCGGTAGTTTTCCCGCGACCGTTTCAGCCGTGCTGTTTGAAGCGTTTTGCTCCGCGTCCGATTCGGAAACGAATATTTTCTCGCTCGAAGTCCAGAAAACACGCACCTTTTTGTCCGCGCCCGTGATGACCGAAGGCGTTCCGGCAACGGCTTCATTGCTGATTAAAAAGCGTTCTCCGAACGATTTTGCGCCGTCCTTTAAAGTTGCGCGGTAAAGTCCGGCTTGTCCCGCCGCGCCCGCCGTAAACCAGAAAATTTGCAGATTATTTGCGCCGTCAAAAGCCATCGGCGCACCCGAAACCGGACACGCATCGAGCTGCCAGCGGTCGTCGCTGACAATCGTCGGCAGAGAAAAATCCGTGCCGCCGTTTTCCGACGAAGCGACCGCGATATGCCGAAAACTACCCGGCAAAACCTGCCGCCAACTGACGAAAACTTTTCCTTTACTGTCAATCGCAAGATTTGTTTTGCAGCACGCGCAAACCTCGCCCGCGAGCTTTTTGTTCGCCGAAAAACTTCGTCCGCCGTCTTTGGAAACCGCGAAAAAAACTTCGCTGTTCGGCTCTTTTTCTTCGTGC